>CAWJET010000002.1:0-1686506 GCA_963842085.1 uncultured delta proteobacterium | reverse complement strand
CCGCCGTGGTTGACAGGCATCCTAATCGATTCCTGTACGAGCCCAACATCTCACCGATCAAATTCCGCGGCGTGAAGAACGCAATTTGGGAGCTGGAGTATTGGGTGAAGGAAAAGGGTGCACGCATCTTCAAGTTCTATCCGCCGGAAGATACGTACATCAACGATCCCGATCTGTGGCCATTCTACACCAAGGCGGAAGAGCTGCGGATCGTGCTCGATATCCACACCGGCTTCTCCTGGGTCCCGCCGGGGAAGAGCAAGTACGCGCTGCCCATTCTGCTCGACGACGTGGCCCGCGATTTCCCGGAGCTGAAGCTCGTCGCGTTTCACATGGGCTATCCCTACTGTGACGACCTCAACATGGTGGCGCTCGGACATCCGAACGTCTACCCGTGCCTCTCGCTGCTGATCCCATGGGCACTGTCGGCGCCGCGAAAGTTCGCACGCATCATTGGAGAGGCACTGCGTTTCGTCGGACCGGAACGGATCATTTGGGGGACGGACTACGCCGGCTTCGGCGTGCAGATCGCGGCCGCGGTCCGCGGCCTGCGCGACTTCCAGATCCCCGAGGACATGCAACGCGATTACGGGTACCCGGCGATCACGGACGAGGACCGGCGCAAGATCTTCGGTGAGAACCTCGCCCGGCTGATCGGCATCGAGCCGACGCGGCGCATCGGCGTGCGACGGGATGCAAGGCCTGCGCGATGAAGTTGCAGGACAAAATCGCCGTAGTGACCGGCGGCGGTCGAGGTATCGGCCGGGCGATCTGCCTGGCCTTCGCCGACGAGGGCGCCAACGTAGTCGTTGCGGCTGATGTCGCATCGCAAGTGAAAGACGTCGCTGCGGAGGTGGAAAGACGGCAACGCAAAGCGGTCGCGTATCGATTTGACGTGGTGAAGCCCGATGAGGTGGAGGCGCTGCTGAAGGCGACTCTCACTGAGTTCGGCAAGGTCGACGTTCTCGTCAACTGCGCCGGGGTGGTCGGCAAGCGTGCGTTTGCGTTCGATACTGACGACGCGGAGTGGCGGCGCGTCATCGAGGTGAACCTCTTCGGGACGTACTATTGCGTCAAACGTTTTCTGCCGGTCATGATGGGGCAGGGTGAAGGCCGGATCATCAACATTGCGTCGATCTCCGGCAAACAAGCCAGCCCGACGAACGTCGCGTATTCCGCCTCGAAGCACGCGGTGATCGGTTTGACGCGCACGGTTGCCGCAGAGATGGGATGGCTCGGAATCCCAGGGATCACGGTCAACGCGATCTGCCCCGGTGTGGTGAACACCGACATGATCTTGGGTGACGGCGGCGTTGTCGACGAGCTCTCGCGCATCCTGCAGGTGTCACGAGACCAGGTTCTTCAAGAACGTATCCTGCCCATGTCGATCCAGCGGCGTCTGCTGGATGCGGAGGAGATCGCGGCGGCAGCCGTCTACCTCGCATCTCCCGCCGCGCGTGGCGTTACGGGCCAAGCAATCAACGTATGTGGCGGAACCATCACGCACTAGCGCCCGCACATCTGGCGATAAACCGTAAGCTCCGAACTGGGGAAAACATGTTGAAGAGTTCGATCCCTTCCTCGAAATACTCGCCGGCGCTCTTTTTCAGCTTCACTTTCATCTCGATCTGGCGTGAGCATAACGCTGCGCCGCTTGACGGCGAAAGCGGCTCCGCGCGAGTATCGCCGCGACGGAGGAACTCATGACCAACGCTACCGCCGACAAGCTAATCGCGCTGCCCGGCGCGATGCTCTCGATGCGCGAGGCTGACCTGATGCTGGGAGGCTCCGATAAGGTACTCGAGATCCCGGTGCCGTCGTTCCTGATCGAGCATCGCAACGGTCTGGTGCTGTTCGACACCGGATGCAATCCGCGCGTCGCCGTCGAGCCCGAAGCCTACTGGGGACCGCTGGCGAAACTGCTCAACGTGCGGATGTCACCCGAGATGGCGGTAGACCGGCAGATTCGCGCCCACGGCTACGATCCCGCCGACGTGAAGTTCGTGGTCGTTTCGCATCTCCATCTCGATCACGCCGGCGGCCTCGCCCTGTTTCCGCATGCGAAGTTCTTCGTGGTCAAGGGCGAGCTTCCTTACGCTTACTGGCCCGACCGCCGCGCGCGGCTGGCGTTCATCCTGGAAGATCTGCTGCCGACGCGCCGCTTCGATTGGAACGAAGTCACCGAGGACACCGACCTGATGGGTGACGGGAGCCTCCAGATGCTCAAGACGGCGGGACACACGCCGGGTGAGTGCTCGCTGTTCGTCAGGCTCAAGCAGGACGGGCCGATCGTGCTCACCGGCGATACGATCCATATTCGCGCGCAGCTCGAAACGCTCAAGGGGATGGCGACCGATTACGACCTAGAGCAGGCGGGCGAATCGATCCGGCGTCTGAAGGGGATTCAGGATCTCAGCGAGGCGCGCCTATGGGTCAGCCACGACCCCGACGATTGGGCGAACTATCCGCACCTGATGAAGTGATCGGCGCTTAGTTATCTTTCAGTTCATCGAACAGGGCCTTGGCGTCCTTCAAGTCGGCGGTGTCGAAGCCCTCGGTGAACCAGCCGTAGATTTCGGATAAGAACTCCGAGGTCGCATCCGCCGCCAGCTTCGCGATGGGACACGGCTCAGGTTCCTTCAGGCGCTTCAACCAGTGGCGCTCCGGGACCATCGTGAATTCACGGCCTTAGCGTACGGAGCGACCCGAAGAACTCATGGGTCAGCGACCGCGCTGGAAATCGACAAGGGCGTATCATTCATGGTGGCCTCCAGAGTGTGCGATCTTTGAGCGCGCGCATTGAGATGATCTTTGACCTGTCGCTACCGAAAAACCTCGTCCGGGGTGACGGAGTGCGATAGCTGTACTAGGGGGGCGCAATGTTTGCGTTCCTGACCAAGTTCCTGCTCGTCGTACGATCCCGATTGAAATCACGTGCGAGACTCGAAGCTGAAATTCTGGTTCTGCGGCAGCAAGTGATCGTCCTGAGCCGCAAGTCGGGGTCTCGGGTGTGGATGAGGAACATCGACCGGCTGGTATTGGTCTGGCTGTACCGGCTGCTTCCCCTCGATCCCGGATGCGATCACGGTGGTCAAGCCGGAGACCGTAATTCGGTGGCATCGGCGCGGTTTTCGGGCCTATTGGCCCTGGAAGTCCCGCCAGCGTGGTGGCCGCCCCAGAATCGACCGCGAGACCCGCGTGTGCCTCGTCAAAACTCCATCCGCGCCGAAAACACAGGATTTTCGCGCCGCGCCGCCCGCCACAGGAATTTCCCTGCTCCGCCCTGAAAATTCCCTGATCCGCGAAAATAAATCCCTGTTACCCAAAACTAATTCCCTGTTCAGCTGAGTAGGGAATCTGCCGAAAAAACCCAGGCGGATCCGCAGCTTTTCGAGTCTCAAATCGCTTGGATCAGGCCAGAAATCGCATGAATTCCTGTTTTTTCCCTGAAGATCAGGAAATTTGACCGCAGAGAGCAGGTTCGCATCAGACTGCGCCATCCGCCACGCAGTTTGACATGTTTCCCTACATTATGGAGAAGCAGCGAAATCGGCGCGTGGGGCGCGAATCACGCGCGGTCGTGGGCCCGGAGACGGCCACCGGCCGAGCATAACGCCAATTCAGCGCGATTTGTCTCTGTAGCGAGGAAATTCGGGGCCACGAGGAAAGTGCAGTCGGAGTTGGTCGCGTCGAATTGTCTAGTCCGAAAGAAGCCGCTGCTGCGCATCCCATTCGATGGGGAGACTGGCGTGATCCTTCAAGCGCTTGGCAGAAAGGCTGACGGACTGTCGCCCCACGCAGATCGATTCGGCGCTAGGAGTCCGAGCGGTACCACGTGGCGTACGTAGCTATCACTCAGACCTTCTCTGTCCGCGATCTGTTTGGTTGATACCGCTCTGCCGGAGGCCAAATCGCCGAACCACTGATGGCCGCGAGCCAGTGCTCGGAGCAGGGTAGGGTCTGTCCGGGAGGCTGTGACCGCTTCTCCCGGAATCACCAGGCGGGTCTCGACGCCTCGCCGTCGCAGCTGCATAGGGACCAAGCGGGTCATTCGTAGGGTTGCTCCGCCACGCGGGAATTGATCAGGCCGGAGCATCGCGCCAAGGTTCAAAGTGACCTGCATACCATCCCGCTTTAGCTCGACTCGCTCGATTATTGTTTCGGACTCTTCCATCGTCCCGATCTGTCTGAAGGATTTTACCTTGCTATCGATTGCCTCGACCGCCTGCTTCAACTCCGATGCAGAAAGGCCCCAGGTTTTTAGAGTGGAGGCCAGCGCGCCGCGATCCGAGAGAATCTGCAGCGCGGCAGCGGTCACGGCTTCTTCGGTTCGTCCGGCCGGAAGGCGCCACCCTCGGTCCTCCGGCTTGTTGGATCCTCTGACGAGCTTTCGCGAGACGAAGTAGCGATAACGGCGCTCTCCTTTTTTTGCCCAGCAAGAATAGAGCGGCTCGCCGCCTTCGTCGAACAGTCTGCCCATTAGCAGACCGGTGGTTCTGCTGACTGTCCCTCCGCGCGGATGAGCAGCTTTTGCATTGAGCATTTCCTGAACTCGTTGCCATTTAGCTCGCTCGATTATCGGTTCATGCTGGCCCGGATAGTTCACTTTCTTGTGTCGGATCTCGCCCACATAAATCGGGTTCGCCAGCAGGTGATAAAGTGCGCCGCGACCGAACCGGAATCCGCCGTGCCGTGTGCCCCCGTTCGATACCCATTGCTTCGAGACGATCGACCGCCGATTCAGTTCTTCTCTGACCCGGCGGAGCGTTTTGAACTCAAGATACAGCTCGAATATTAGCCGCACCGTCTCCGCTTCCGCCGGGTTCATGACCAGCCGACGATCGCTCAGATCGTAGCCGAGCGGAACACTTCCACCCATCCACATCCCCTTCTGTTTGGAGGCCGCAATCTTGTCGCGGATGCGTTCGCCGGTTACCTCGCGTTCGAACTGGGCAAACGAGAGCAGCACGTTCAGGGTCAATCGGCCCATCGACGTGGTAGTGTTGAACTGCTGTGTGACTGCAACGAAGGACACGCCTTCGGCATCGAAGATTTCTACGATTTTCGCAAAATCGGCTAGGGAACGGGTCAATCGGTCAACTTTGTAAACGACGACCACGTCGATGCGCTTTTCCTTTATCTGTGCGAGGTTCCAGTGCGCGCCGGTGATCAGCTTGGCAACCTCAGTAAGTGAGCCGTAGCGCTTTCTTTTGTACAGAACGCCTCGATCCAACACCCTCACCTCGTGCCGCAGCGCCAAGCCTGCGAAGCATTCATCACAATCCGAAGAACCGCGGACCGGTGGCCAAAAATGAGGGTGCCCTCGAGTGGATGGTTTGAGTCCTCCGCCGCGACGCCGTGCCAATCTCGCATCAAAACGGTTCCTGCGGAGGCCGTCGCCGGCTCGAACTTCATCGGTTGTCCGCCCATTACCGTTCGACAATTTCGTGTTTTCCATTCTGTGATTCTCCTGAGCCATATCGGCTGGCGTCGGATGTTTGCTCTGTTGCGTCCCCGAAGCGAGCGATCGAAGGCGATGAGAAGGCGAACGGGCGCGAACACCGTGACTGGCTTCGAAGGCGGACCGTTTCCGCGAGATCGTCTGCCGCGGCTGATGCGATGCGGCGGCTCGGAGCCGCGCGATTTGGGAAATCTCTGGTCCTGCATACGTTGCTCTTACTCCCCGAGAGGAAGCGAGACGATGCTGCTCGATCAACCGGAGGCAGGACCCTTCGAAAGAAGGTCGGACGTAAACAGAAGCCGGAGAAGCTGGTTTGTCGCTACTGCGGCAGCGCCGACCTTGCTCCGAGTTTCATCAGGCGGCGCGATCGGCGCTGCCGGAAGTGTTTCGCCAAACGGTACGGGTCAGCGGCGCGGACCAAGAAAGCCAGGATCAAGAAGTAGCGCCCACCGCACGACCAAGGGTTCGGGCTCGAAGAGGGCTCGGTCCCTTTTTCTGTTCCACGTCTCAGACGCAAGTCCAATTCAGGAGCACCAAAAGTCGCCTGAGAGTTCGAATTGACTGCGCTCCGCACCCGAGTCTCCAATGTGGAGAAAAATCCGACTAGATGCAGAAGACGCGCGGCCAGTGGCGCTTCAGCGATCCGAAGGCCACCGGAGACGCGGCAGGTCGGTGGGTTGTAAGACTATACGCGAGATTTTCTCCATTTCGATTTTTGGCGGTGGACTTTAGATTTGCAGTAGGTTTGGAGCGGGTCGCAACCAGCGTTCAAAACGCCGCGCGATGATTGTCTCGGAGGCCAAGGTTTCCTGGTCTCAGGCCTCGATCGGTCTGGATGAGAAAATCCGAGAAGCTTGCGCTGAGCATCCCAGGCGAGTGGCAGCTCAGCTTGACCCCTCAGTAACGATTCAGCAGTGAAGTCAGGGGGCTGGTGGTCGCCCGCAATCTGTTCGACAATGTTTGGCGCCAGAAAAGCAAAGCGAATAACCCGGCTCACGTAACGTTTGCCGACTTTCTCGCGTTTGCCGATGTCGACCATTGAATGGGCTCGCCCGCTCAACAAGTCCTGGAACCAGCAGCGCGCGCGTCCAATGAGCTTTACGAGCGCAGGGTCGCTTCGGCGGGAGACGAGCGAGTCGCCGCCGATCACGAACTTCATTTCGATTCCGCGCCGGCGCAGCTGCATCGGAATCAGCCGGGTCAGTTTGAGGTGAGCTCCGTCGTGCGCAGCAGGCAGCTCGAGGGAAACCTTGATTCCATGTTGGTCCAGCTCGACGCGATCGACGAGAAGTCGCAACGACTCGGCTGTTTCCGCTTCGGATGTGAGCCGCTCGCTCCAAGTGTTTGCAGCCTCGAAAATCGATTTCACGCTCACCGCATTCCAGTCCAGCTGTTCCACCTCGGCGGCGATACCCGGACGATCCTTGAGGATCGTGCGTGCAGCGGCTGCCACGCGGCGTTCAAATTCAGCGGCTGGAATCCGCCAGCCTCTCTCGGTTTGCTCTGCTGGGCCCGTAATCAGGCTACGCGAGACGTAGTAGCGATAGCGACGTGCGCCCTTCACCGCATGGCTCGGAGTCAGCGGTCGTCCCGCTTCGTCGAAGAGCTTGCCCGCAAGCGGACTACTCATTGATTTAGTGCTGGTTCCGCGAGCGCGGCCCGCGTGAGCATGCAGCAGCTCATCGATCTTCTTCCATATCGAAGCCTCAACGATTGGCTCGTGCAGACCTGGGTAGCGCGTGCCCTTGTGCCGAACCTCGCCGATGTAGATCGGATTGCCGAGCAGCGTGTAGAGCGCGCCGCGTGAGAACGATTCGCCGCCCGAGCGCTTTCCATTCTTGGCAATGCGGACTTTGGAACGGATTCCAGTTTGATCGAGTTCGTCTTTCAGAAGCCGCACGCTACCCAGTTCACTGTAGCGCCGGAAGATGTGACGAACAGTCTCTGCCTCAGTGGGCTCAATCACCAACTGGCGGTCGCGCACTTCATAGCCGAGTGGGACGAGGCCGCCGATCCACATACCCTTGCGTTTTGAAGCGGCGATCTTGTCCCGGATCCGCTCGCCGGTAACCTCGCGTTCGAACTGGGCGAAAGACAGCAGGACGTTGAGCGTCAATCGTCCCATCGACGTGGTCGTGTTGAACTGCTGCGTTACGGCTACGAACGAAACGCTTTGACCGTCGAAAACCTCGACCATTTTGGCGAAATCCGACAGCGATCGCGTGAGGCGGTCGACCTTGTAGACCACAACGACGTCGATCAGCTTCTGGCGGATGTCCTCAAGCAGGCGCTGCAGGGCAGGGCGTTCCATCGTCCCGCCGGAAAAGCCGCCGTCATCATAATGAGTCTTGATCAGCCGCCAGCCTTCACCATGCTGACTTCGGATGAACGACTCACAGGCCTCGCGCTGCGCATGCAGCGAATTGAACTCTTGCTCCAGCCCTTCCTCCGAGGACTTCCGCGTGTAGATCGCGCATCGGAATGCGTTCGGTTTAGCGGGCTCCATCTTGATGCTCCCGCCGAGACCTCAAGCCGAAGAAGAGAGGACCAGACCAGCGAGTGCCGGTGATTTCGCGTGCGATCTTCGAGAGCGATTCAAAGTGTTTTCCCTTGAACATGAACCCATCTTTGAGCACCGTGACCTGATGCTTGGTCCCGTGCCACTCGCGGACCAGCACGGTTCCCGTTTGAGCTGAACGCCTCGTCCGCAACTTCGCTGTTCGGTGTTCGCTGGCACGTCCCGCTGCGGTCTCCAGAAGTCGCCTGGTGGCTGGCTTCAGGCCGCCAAGAGCTTTCTCCTGAAGACGATAAGCAAGCGCCTGAATGATGAGTGAACGGCGCAGCCGCGCCGGCATCGCCGTCCCGTACAACTCGCGCCACCGCTCTGCGAGTTGATCGGGTTTCAGCGCGCGGAGGCTATCCAATTCGTCCTGCGATCGATCGTTTTCCCTCGGCCAAATCGTGTTTTTCATGCAACCCGCTCCTTCTCCGGGTACCACACACATTGCTCGATTCGCCCCGAACAGCCAGTCCTTTCGCCGGCGACTTTCGGTGCAATTTACCCCGAATCTTACCGTCTCTGGAAGTCGCTTGAGAGTTCGAAATGACTGCGCTCCGCCACACAGTCTGGCATGTTTCCCTACAATCTAGAGATGACGGCAAATCCGCGCGTGTCGTGGTGCTTTTGCGCTCGAAGCGCACCAGAGAGAGCAAGCTCAGGCCGGATTCGCTCGATTTGACCGGGATTCTCTCTGTGCGCAGAAAAGTCGGTTCGCTTCACGGTTCCCGAGCTTGGGCGGCCCGGCGTGAATCACGGGCATGGCCTCCATCAACCTTGGCAGAACGCGTACGTCAAGGAGTGAGCGAAGCCAGGTCGTTGAGCGAGCCCAGCACTCGGCGGTTCGCGGTCGCGCCGATCGTAAACGACTCCATCTCTCGCACTTCCCGACCCACCATATCCGGCCCTGCTCCGATGCCTTGCAGCACCGACCGAGCGGCATCTCGAAAACGCGGACTGAGGGAAGACGCGCCTCTGGCTTCAACAATCATGGACAACGGGATAATCGGCTCACCAAGCGGCCTGCCCTATCAAAGATGGAAGAAGAGATTCAGACCCTCACTAGGTTCCGGGTAGTAGTAGCCCGGCTCCGGCGGATAGTAGGCGTAGGGCTCAGGCGCTACGTAGTAGTCGGGTCCGGGTGTGTAATAGTAGTTCGGCCCCCACCCCCAGTAATGGCCTCTCCAACCTCCGTGATATCCGCCGCCGTGATAAGCGCGGTGCCCACCGCCGCCGTGATGGCGGGCGGCCCACGCCGACCCAACAGGGAAAGTGCAAAGCAGGCCGCCGAACGCGAGCGCCGTCGCGATCTTGCCGAATCTCGTGAACAGGGAGCGCGAGTCGTTACTATGTGTAGTCGAGGTTCTCATGGTGACTCTCCATCGCCAGTGCGACTCTAGGTTAATTAGCTCTCTTTGCTAGCTACTTTTTTTGCCTCGGTGCGCGCGCGGCTGCGGAACATTGAGTCGGCAGTCTTTTTCTGGGCGTCCGACATGCTGTTGTAGAGATCCTCGAACGCCGGAATGAATTTCTTCACTCCATCTTCATGGGCCTGGATCACTTCCGAGTAGGACTTGACGACGGCAACTGCGTTCATCGACTTCGTGTCAGCGGCCCGTTGTTTTTGCAGGTCCACCATCGCCCGCGCATTATCGCGCATCACCTGGGCAAGGTTGTCCCATTGAGTCTTCTGGGCATCGGTGATGTGGAGCCTTCGGTGCAGTTCCTTGATACGTGCCTCGACCGGAGAGTTTGCGGGTGATTCGGGCGCGGTCGCCGCCATCGCTTGTTGCGAAGAGGCCGCAGGTGACTTGGCCACGGCCGTCTGATCGCTGGAGGCTGCGAACAAAGGAGTAGCAAAAACGATAGCAGCTAGAAGAGTCGCCACTGCTGCGCTAGTTGCGCGCGCAGTTGGACGCGTGATCTGGATCATGATCGGTACCTCCATAAAATTCTAATGAAATGCAATTTCGAGACCTAAGCCGGGTTTCCCTGATACTGACAAGAATTCCGACAGAATTCGCGCACATAAACGCCCTGGAGCACGCCCCTGAGTGTGAGAGATCCAGAATCCCAGCGAAAAAAACATTTTGGCCATGGCCGTCTTTCCTCTGCAGGGATTTTTAAGAGCATTTTTTTATGCCTGAACGAACCACACGGATTTCGGGATGACCTGCGCCGCAGGACCTGTAAAATTTACAGCTTGCCGAAAAGTCCGCGATCTTTCCTAGCAGGTTGCGGAAAAAGGGTTTTTGACTCCTGATGACATTGATCCAAGACGCATTCTCGTGATCGTAGTAATGCTTACTCTTCGCCGAAATCGTCTTTCATTGAGTTTTTCCGCAGCCTGCTAGTATTATGTCCCATAAATAACTTTACATGAGCGAGCCCATCTGCTATGGTGGCGGTGGAGGTTGAAGGGATGGGCAGGCCAAATACAGCCTTGTTGATTAGTCAGTCGGAGCGGTCGCAACTGCGCTCGATCGTGCGCTCGCGCGCCTGCCGCATTCGTTGGTGCGGCGCGCACAGATCGTGCTGTTGTCCGCCGCTGGTGCCGCCAACAGAGAGGTCGCCAGGCACTGCGGGGTTAGTGCCCCGGTGGTGAGTCTGTGGCGCCAGCGCTATCAGCAACGCGGCATCGCCGGGCTGCACGCGGAACTTCGTCCGGGCCGCCCGCGCAGCCATAGCGACGAACAGGTAGCGGCCTTGCTGCGCAAGGTGCTGCACAGCAAGCCCGCCGCCGCCACCCACTGGAGCGTGCGTAGCGTGGCGGCGCATACTGGCATCTCCAAGAGCACTGTCGCGCGCTACTTCGCGCTGTTCGGCCTGCAACCGCATCGGAGCAAGAGCTTTAAGCTGTCCACCGACCCGTTCTTCGTCGAAAAGGTCCGCGCCATCGTTGGTCTTTATCTTAATCCGCCGGACAACGCGCTGGTGTTGTGCGTGGACGAGAAAAGCCAGGTGCAGGCCTTGGAGCGCACCCAGCCGGTGCTGCCGATGGGGCTCGGTTATGTCGAGGGGGTAACTCACGATTACTTTCGCCACGGCACTACCACGCTGTTTGCGGCGCTGGACATCGTCGACGGCGCGGTCATCTCCCAGTGCAAGCCGCGTCATCGCCACCAGGAATTCCTGAGCTTTTTGAAACATCTCGATGCAAACATCCCGGCCGAGCTTGAACTGCACCTGATCGCCGACAACTACGCGACTCACAAGCATCCCAAGGTCAAAGCGTGGCTCGCCAGCCATTCGCGCTTTCACCTTCACTTCACCCCCACCTACTCAAGCTGGCTCAACCAAGTCGAGCGCTGGTTCGCGCTTATCACCCAGCAAGCGATCCGCCGCGGCTCGTTCCGCACCGTCCGCGAACTGGTGGGGAAGATCGACGCCTACGTGGCTCATTACAACACCTACAAGCGGCCCTTCGTCTGGACTGCCACCGCTGACTCGATATTCGACAAACTCCAGCGCATCTGTAAACTTATTAATGGGACACAACACTTGAGCTGGGTTGAGAAGCCGGTGCCCGGCCCAGTCGTCGACCAGAGTTAGACCGCGGCATCCGTCGAAAACTAACTTGAGGCAAAAACTTGCTCGATCCGGGTTGACGAGTAAACATGGTCACTTTGCCTCCTCAGCGCAATATCCCGGAGCTGCTATCGCCAGGTCAGCTTATTCTTGACACCGATCACACCTTGAGTGTTGTATGCGATCAATGCAGCCCGTCTGGCGGCATCTGCTGACGCCACCACTCCACTCAACTCGACAGTGCCGTGGTCGCAATCAACCACGACCGGGTATCCATCTGAAATACCGTTCTTTGCCAGCGAATTCTTTACCTCGGTAATCAGCAAGACGTCGTTCGCGCGCTCGGCCGGAGAATTGTAGATGTGCTCGGCTGACGTTTGCACCTCGTCATGCTCAACCGTGAGCGAACGATCGGTTGTTGCCGCGTGACCGTTGGTCGGCACGCCGCGCGGAGGAGCGGAAATCTCCTGTTGCGCGTGTGCGTTCGCGACAAACAGCGAAACGCTAGCAACACCACAAACGAAGATCGCACTGACCAATCTGATTCTGATGACGTTCATCGACTTATCGCCTGAGGCACGGAGAGACAGTAAAGATCTCTCCGTGCCCATGCTCAAATAGCAGTTAGTTGCTGTCCTGGTAAGTCTTCTTCTCATAGGTCGTGGTAGTCTGTTCCTGTGCAGGCGGCACGGGAACCATCGTCATCGGAGTCACAGTCGAAGACTGGCTGTGATACGCACTCGAGCTTTCCTCGGTTGTGTCGTTTCCCGTGTCGGTTGAGTTGGAGTTGCTCTTTTCCTCAGTGGTCGTGACCGTCGTCGGCGGCAACGCTACCATTGGAGCCGGCTGCTGTATGATAACCGGCGGCGACGAATGTACGATAACCGGCGGCGACGAAGTCGGTACGTAGGTTGTTGTCGTCGAAGAGATCTCTTTGACGGGTTGAGTCGACGAACCGCACCCACTGACAAAAGGCATTACCGCCAGAGTCAGCAGCGAAATTGCCATCATTGTTGCATTCTTCATTACGCGAAACCTCCTTGGTTTGGGCGTTCAGAAACCGGTTTATACTCATCGGAAGATCCAGCTAGTTTCACTTCCACTCGGCCAGTTTCGGATCTTCCCTTGAGCCACATTGCTACCGATACCATGTCAGCGTCGTCGCTCCATGGTGTATCTATCCAGCCTGCGCGTGTCATAATCGCCCAGCGATGGTGTAGCTGGTCCCGCCGGACGATTGCAGTTGTCGTTGAGAGTTCCATTATACGTGGCGTCCTTTCATGTCTCCTTTTAGTAGTTACTCAATCGAAATCCTCCAGGGTATTTCGTTGTTAGCAAATTGGAAGTCAGCGATGCTATCGGCGAGAAAGACTGCGTGTTCCGCTTCGGTCCATGAATCCGCGGTCCCGGGTATGGTTATGACTCCGTGATAGGTATGCACTTTGATAACGCTTCGCCTGACCATCTGGGAGCTAGGCGCGGCAACTGGAGATTGACTGGATGCGGAATGATTCAGGCAAAACGCCGAACCGGCGATGAGCAAGCCGGCGAAAGCCATAGCCGATAAGGTCATCTTTATGCTGCGTTTCATACAGGAATTCCTCGATATACGTGGAGAAGCAGGAAGCGCGCCAATCCACCCAAGCGGCTTAGTCACGACTAGATCTCTATTAATTGCGAGAAAAGTCCACCCGACAGTCTGCATTTCTTACCGAGTTCGGGGGGCCCGCAGGGTTTCAACGCGCGAATAGCTATGCCTTGACCCTTGATAGGGATGCGCGCTCGTTTCACCAGCGAGCGATTGAAACTGTGCGCACCGAAGCTTTTGTCGTCTCGCCAAAACTCGCAGCGGAGAAACATTAGAGGTGACGGGCCGAAAAGCCGCGAGCAACAGGCGAAAATCGACTGGGGCGCGATTGTTCTAAAAACTGGGTAGCCCGAAGTGCACCGCCTAGTACGCGACCGCAAGAACGATCATGGCGAAGAGAACCCACTCCGGCGATAGAAACCAGTCCATCATGTAACGACTTTATCCGATTCTGACTTCGCACCTTGTCGTCTTGACCGTAAAGGATGGTCCGGCAGGATCGGAGTCGTGAAGACGGGGGGAGGCGTGGCGACTACCGACCCTGCCAGACAGGGAGGAAGGCTTTACTTGTTTTCCTCGCTGCAGTCTCGATAGAGCTGGCCAAAACCCAGGGGACAGGGAGAACTCGGATTCGGTGTGCTCGGCATGATGAACCTCGGAAATGAAATCCCAATACTAACTGCAATACTAACTGAGGTTCGCAATCTACATGCCATAAAGCGCGGCTTTGGTGTCGTCTTCAATAGTGGGCGAGCACTACTGAACTAAATGAACGGAGCGCCCCCGGCTGCGAACCCACCAGGTTATTCGAGCCGGGCCTTGAGGTCGGTACTCCGAAAAAATGACACCCCAATCCGGTTATGCGCCAACGCTTCGTTACGGCACTAATCTTCCGATTCACGCCACAATTCGGCTGGCATCGGCTATGCCACGTAAGGGGGTTAGAGGTGAATACTCATGAAAAGGAAAATAATGGCCATTAATTCAGGCCGCCGTGATATTGTTCGCGATGACTGCAGCTACGGGATGCTTTTTCGGGCCTGGTGACCCCGGCGGCTATTGGCATCATCATCACGGCTGGTATCGCCGTTAAACACATAATTCTAGCGTCGGTGGATCGCAAACTGGCTATTGGAAAAGGAGGTTTTACAAATAGCCAGTTGCATCGCCGATGCGCAGACGCGTGAATAGCATCTTCCTCATTCGCCCAGATCGAAAGTACGAACGAGGTAATGTCCGCTTCTTATTCGCGATGTTCTGGCGGGCGCTCAGGCAAGCGCTGCCGTTGCAGTACATAAACGCGCGAGGCGCGAGCAGCGCGCGACAACTTCGCGGTGAAGCTCCAGCCCGCCTCAGCGAGAATTACTGCATCACATACGACGTGATCGAAATTGTCGTTGGATTCAAGGAGCTTCAATCCGTCGGGGGAGGATTTGGCCACGACTACCGCGCATCCGCTATGCTCGAGACATTCCTTGATCGCGCTGTTTTCGACGGACGAGTCGGCAATCAATAGTGCGGTCCGCGGCCCTGGCTCGGAAACCATCGTGGGATTATCTGTCCCCGGAGCATTAGACCTCTTTTTGGTGTGACCTGGCCGCATCGACGCGACCAGTTCCTCCGCGCACGCATATTCCTCCAAACGCTGAACGCGCTGAGACGCCTTCTCGACGAGTCCGGCCAAACGAACCATTTCGGCCTCGTATGCCGACGCCGCGAGCTGATGGTGCAAGAGTGAGACGCGCAGGCCGATCGCGTTGAGCAAGTCGTTGAGCTCGCTGGCGGCGTTTTGAGCTACCTGAACAATGGGATGGGGTTTCCGCGATTTCGTCTTGCCAGAAACCGATACCGCCATTGCCGAGCGATCAACCATTCAACCGGACCGCATCCTCTACTTTGCAACGCGGGCAAGCAAGGGGCCCCCGCCAGACTCGCGGCCTCGTCACGAGAAATGGCGACGACTCTGATATGCAAGCCCGTGTTTCAGTTAGTCGGTGCTCACTGAGCTAGCCACCAAAAGGCGGTTGTTCACGCTCTTGACGCCGTTGGTTTGTTCCGCCAGCTGCGCGGCATGTTGCGCCATCTGGGGCGAAGGCACATTGCCCTTCAGAGTGACGACCCCGGCCGTGGTGGTGACGTGTATTGCGGAGGAACCAACACTCTTGTCACGCGCCAACGCGGTCTTGACCTCGGCGGTGATCGTCGTGTCTTTAACCGCACGCTCGGTTCCGTGATACGCGTCCTTCGCGGCCGCTGCCGTATCGGAACCGGCCTGCTCGACCTCCTCACCAGCCTGATGCATCTGCTGGCTGGCTGGCGCATTGTTGTCCTGAGCGAAACAGGGAACCGACAAGACCATGCTGAATAGAATTGCCGGTACGATTAGTTTGAATGAGTATTTGGTTTTCATAATCCTCTCTGTGCGCGGGATGCGAGTGCGTCAGCAGTTTGCCGCGCCGCTCGGCCGAGAAATTTAGATGCCCTCTGACCTAAGCCACCCCTTGATCGCCTCGCGTTGATCGCCCGAACGTTCCTGAATCCTTCCGACAAGCATTTCCATGTTGCCGTGAGCCTGCATCAGATCGTCGTCGGTGATCTGTCCCCATTTTCGCTTGATTTTGCCGGCCAACTGTTTGAGCTTGCCCTTCATCTGATCGCGATTCATGCGGATTGCTCCTCTTTGGTTGATCTGGTCTCACGAACCGATGCCGTGACTCCAATCAAGCGGAGCAAGTATAGGGCCACGTCCCAGAATCTTTGTCCTGCAAGGCTTTTCCATGAATCGCCGGGGGAAATTTCTTCACGATACCGAATACTCGTGTAAGTTCCTTGATCACCGGAAAATTGGAGAACAAAAGCGAGGTTGAGACGGGAGCGGCCGTCGTCAGCAGGCGCGTTAAGGTGTGGACGGAATGGCGGAGTCGGCGAGTTTGGGGAGCGGTTCGAGCAGCGTTGAGGCTTTGGTGGCGAGACTCATCGCGGCGACGCTGTCGCGCTCGGTGAGAGCCTCTTTGGCTTCCTGCAACAGCCGCTGGGCGAGAATATCGCGTTGCGAATAGTCGCTGCTCAAATTATTACGGTCGACTCGTTTTTCGATTTTGTCGATGTCCTCGATCAGCTTCGCCGCCTCGGCTGGATTGGCATCGCCCGGCACCCCGGATGATTCCGACGCCGGCCGACTGAGCGTGGGCGTTCCCGCTTCAGGCGCGATGCTCGCGGCTGACGCCGCCGCTGCCGGAGTTGCGCGAGCGCCGGCTGGCGTTGCGCCCGGATTGTTCTCCAGACTGACGTTGACGTTCACGCCGGAGCCCTTGACCTGATTGGACACGTTGGCCGGCTGCTTCGACGTAGTCGCCACTCGCCTGCCAGTTTTCGTGCCCTCGTGTTCCTTGTTGATTTCTTCCGCCTCCGGAGTTGCCGCTGTAAACAGGCCGAATATATGGCTGCAACCGGCTTCACCCTTCACCAGCCAAACTGCTTTCGCTCGGGAGCGCCAGCGAAAGCGAGGCTTGGAGATTGTGGACAAATCCGTGCTGGTTGCTTGCTGACCGCGCGCAGGATGTGCCATCCAGAGGTCGCTACCAATGCGAGTGCAGATCACTTCGAGAAAAATGCAATGAGGACCCCACGATGCTTTACTGGATCGTAGTCGGAATTATCGCGGGCTGGCTGGCCGGCAAGCTCGTGCATGGCGAAGGTTTCGGATTAATCGGCGATCTCATACTCGGCCTGATAGGAGGCCTCGTCGGCGGCTCGCTATTCGGCGCGCTCGGCATTCCCGGACCCAACGGTTTGATCGGTGGCATCGTCATCGCGACCATCGGTGCCGTCATCTTGGTCTGGATCTCGCACATGATTCGCGACGTCTGACGAACGCCGAGCGCGGCTTTTCATCACCGTGTTTGCTAAAACAGCGCCGCCACACCGCTGCGCTCGCTGCTGTGGGCCGGTATTTGACGTCGAAAAAGCAGGTTCTGCGCCCGAGGTTCCCGGCTCCGTTCTGCGAGAGCCTAATGTGCCTCGGTTGTTCGACGCAGCCTGCTTCCTGATCGTCGTGTAGCACACACCCTCCCATCTCCGCGCCTCCCTTCCCTGAATTACTTACCGCGCTGCTGTACGACAGTGCTCCCTCCGGGAAGTGCACGGATCCCGCATATCGATGGGGGAATGAGGCCCGAGCCGCGCGGAATTCCGTGACCACACCCTCCCGTCTCCGCGTCTCCCTTCGCTGAAACACTTACCGCTCCGGCTGTGCGACAGCGCCCCCTCCAGGAAGTGCACGCACCCGCAGATCGATGGGGGGTGAGCCTCTGGCGCCCGAATGTCGGAGAGACCTCCTGGCTCGAAGAGAGGTGCCCCGGCGCGCCGTTACCGTACGACGCCGAAGTCCGCAGCAAATTGATCGAAAATCGCATTAGATAACGCGCGTGGATTTAGAATCGCCGGCCTGAAGATCCGCTACGCAGCCGGGCTGATTT
The DNA here is from genome assembly GCA_963842085.1 of uncultured delta proteobacterium. Classification (GTDB taxonomy): domain Bacteria; phylum Desulfobacterota; class Binatia; order Binatales; family Binataceae; genus Binatus. The sequence goes on along the minus strand of CAWJET010000002.1, from coordinate 1,668,894 downwards.
TTCTTCGCGGGCATGTCAGCAATTCCGACCTGTCTTCGCAGGGATAGCCGCAGAAGTCGCAGTCGATATGTGGTGATGTGCAGCTTTATCGCGCGCAAACTCTCTTCCACTTGAGCTAAGAGTTTCGCACAGTCTGGCTCTTCGTCCACATCGCGACAGTTTAAGCAATCGATAGACCATTAGGTTGTGAGCTTCGCCAAAAGAAAACGGGCTGGCGCGCTACGAGAACGCCAGCCCGCTGCCGACCGTCGGTTTCGTGTCGAGCCGCTTGTGGGCGGCTCACGACGTCATGGGCTAGGGACAGGTTACGGTCAGGTCAAATGCAGAGGCCGCTGGCGTCCCTGCCGGAATAAAGGTAGAGACTGCCACGCTATCGCCAGTGATAACCTTCGTAGTTGGGGTAACGCTAATCTCGCCTCCAATGGTGCCTCTCCCGGCACCGCTGGAAACACTATGGACCAAAACCGCCTGAAAACTTGCAGAGAGAGGTCGTCCGGCCTATAGGAGAGTTGGAATCGGAGACTGAAAATGGAAATTCCGGATTACGCCGTATAGCAGTTGAATTGGGCCATGACCGAAGAAGCCGCCTACAATCCGTTCGATCCCGATTTTCTCTCGAACCCATATCCGCATTTCATCCCTCTGCTCAAGGGTCCGCCGCGACGCTGGAATATCGGCTTCAACGCATACCTCGCCGCGCGCTACCAAGATGTCGTCGCGGTCACGCGAAATCACTCGGCGTTCTCAAGTGTGATGCCGCCCAAAAGATCACCTGAAGTTGTGTAGGCCGTTCGACCCCCGCCGTAAAGCACGCCGATGGGCACGGGCCTTGCTTCGTTAGATCTCCAGTCTCTGCCGGAGATTCTATCTATGTCGAAGATGAAACGAATTTTCCCGATTCTACTTGTCGCGGGAGCGCTTTTTGTAATTCCGGGTTGCGCGTCGCAGCAGGCCGAGCACACCACGAATGAGGTAACAAATTCCACCTCCGACACGGTGGGCTCAGTGCTCGACGGCGTCGGCTCGGTGATTATGTATCCGTTCCACCTGGTCGGCGATTTGTTCTCATAAGCTGAGAACGCGCCGCTTCAGGGTGGCTAGGAGCGCTCCGATCACCTGTCTCGTGGAAACAGAATCTAGTCGATCGCCTCTCTAGCCGCAGTTACACAGCGCTGGGCCGCCCAGCGGCAATCACTTCCCGAAGATCGATAGCACCAGCGGCGTCAACTCTCTCTCCGACGGGGACGCACCGCCGAACTTACTCATGATCGATCGCATTCTCTCGCCCGATCCATTCACTTGCGCCACGATGAACGGAATATGGCCATCCTGCTCGCACGCGCTCCCGTGCCACGAGTAGTGCGTCATCCCGGCAAAGTAATATCGATTCTCGATCGGCACATTCATACAGGCTTTAGGCAGCAATAGAATATCGCCTGCGCGATTGCCGTACGGTCCGGCGAGCGTGGTAGGCGGCAATCCAGATCTGAACCTTTCGATGTACTGGATCAGAGATTTGGCTTCCGCTGCAGCAAGCGCTTTTATTGCTCTGGCACTCTGACCCGAGCTGCCCGGAGAGAACTGAAGAGCGAGCGCTAGGGTCTCAGTGAGGGCATATTTCTTGCCGAACTCTGCAGAGAGAAGATTTTCGAAGTTCAGCAATAGAGCTTGGCACTCACCGTAAACAGATGGGTCCAGGGCGGGAAGATCACGATGCTCAATCCGGTTGCGGAGGCCAATCGCAAACCGAATGTTGTCACGTTCGGGTGGATTCTTATCTTGCCAAAATTGATTGCAGCACTCCTCGAGTTCCCAGTGCTTGAATTCGCCGTCGATCCGAACATACCTGAAAGATTTGCCAGCCTTCTTGCGGTGCCAAGGTCTCTGTCCGTTTTTGTAAAAGATCGCATGAAACAGAGCCGTCCAGGCTATGGTCATAAGGACAAGGTAGTGAGGCGTCCGAAAGGCTGAGCCCGGCCTATTGTAAGCTTCGACCGCGCTGATCGCCGCAGCGCGGGCCTTGTCCAGATGAGTTCGTACCGGCCGTTTCAGGCGGGACCACATATTCGGTGCCTCCCTGCTTTCTGCCAGGCGACCAGCATAATCGAATCGTGCAGATCTCGAATCCGTGCGCCAATACTAACCAAATCCCATCCTCCCGCTGGGTGAAGAGTTTCTGAACGAAGACAATTCGTACCCCCTCAAGCCAGCTGAAGGTGTGCTCGCCGCTCTCCTCTTTGGCAGCCCGTGCAGTGGTCCCAGCTTGCGCCCGCTTGCCCAAAGACCCACTATCAATTCTCTCGTAACGCTCCATTGCGCGAAGTCTCCAGGCTATTTCAGGTACGCTTGGACGACATCGATCAGTTCTTCTGCGCCTTTCGCCTTGGCGGAATTGCGTTCCCGCGCTGGGTCGACGACATGAACTCTAATGTGGTCCTCGATGACCTCTGCCACCAAGCTATTCAGGGCGCCGCGCGCCGCTACGACGAGATGGAGCACGCCCGTGCAGCCTTTCTCCTCTTCGAGTGCACGCTCAACGGCTTCGATCTGACCCCGAATCCGCCGCACCCGGTTTAAGAGTTTTGTCTTCTCTCGGATCGTATGGCTCAAGCTACAAGTCCTCGCCGCATTATGGGATACCCGGTATGGTATCTAGATTCGTAGTGAACTGTCGAGAGTCGCGACTTCATCATTACATAGTTCTCCTTACGATCTGACGCCTGATGCGCGAGTTGCGTTTCATGGCGCCTGCACGCCGGCGGGTTTTGTGAATGGTTGTCGCTACTCAAAACCTGTGTGTGGCGAATTGCTGATTCTGGGGAAAATCATCAATTCGCCACACACATATATGGACCGCTCCCGAGCGCAAGACTGATTCTGGAGTTCGATGAGCGATGATCCGGTTGCAGTCATATATTCGGCCTCTTTGAAGGGGGGTTAATCGTTTTTCCCCTGGGCCCAGATGGAAGTTCGCGCACCTTCGCCTAATCAGGCTCACGGCCTCGAAGGCCTTGTGTGTGGCCAGGTTCGAGAAAGTGCCGGTTCCGACCGGTTCGCCATCTTGCTCTCCGCTACAGCCTGCGCAATCTCAGGTTGGTAAAGCCGTTTTTCGCCCGTGTCCCCTCAACCACCAGTTTGGGGGACGCGGGCGGAAAACGGCGCTGGTCGATAGTTCTGAGCTCTGCTGAGCAGCGCCCACAGCACCCGGGCATTCTTGTTCGCCAGTGCCACTGCCGCTACATTGGCTCCACGACGAAGCTTGAGCCGGGCGGCCCAGATGGCGCGCGTGCTGCGTTGCCGCTCGATCCTGTGCAGGGCCGAGCGCGCACCGTGAATCAGCAGCGTGCGCAAGTAACGATCGCCGCGCTTGCTGATCCCGAGCAGCACCGTACGCCCACCGCTGGCCCGATGGCGGGGCACCAATCCGAGATAGGCCGCCAGTTCGCGCCCGCTCTTGAAGTCGGTGGCGTTGCCGACCGCCGCGACCATGGCAGTTGCGGTCAGCGGACCCACACCTTCCACCGCAGCCACGCGCTGGCAGCGTTCATCGTGGCGGAACAGCCGCTGGATGGTTAAGTCGTACTGGCGCAGCCGGTCATCGATGAACCGGAGACGTTCGCCGCTCTCTCCCAGCAGCTCACGCATCACTGCGCTCAGTCCGTTCTCCTGATCCTCGAGGATCACAGGTAAAGCGCGGCGCAGTTGTGCAAAGCCCCGCGCGATCACGATGCCGTGTTCGGCCAGCAGTCCGCGCACCTGATTGACCAGCGCGGTGCGGGCCTTCACCAGCTGTTGGCGCACCCGGTGGATCGCCTGAATGTCCTGCTGCGCTGCGCTCTTGATGGCGACGAAACGCATCGACGGCCGGCTGGCGGCCTCGCAGATCGCCTCGGCGTCACTGGCGTCGTTCTTGTTGGCTTTGACGTAAGGCCTTACGAACCTTGGCGCGATCAGCCGCACCTGGTGGCCGAGCTTCTCGATCTCGCGCGCCCAGTAGTGCGCGCTCGCGCAAGCTGCCATCGCCACCAGGCACCGCGGCAGGTTGGCAACGAAGCTCAGCAGCTGCCCCCGCGAGAGCTGCTTGCGCAACACCGCCTTCCCGTTCGCGTCGCAGCCGTGAAGGCGGAAGACGTTCTTTGCCAGATCAATTCCCACAATAGTAACCTGCATTTTCGGACCCTCCCTGCTTCGATTGTTGGTGGTCGAGCGTACCACCTTGGCCCATTGTGGCGGTTATCCAGCAGGGAGCGGTCCATCCCATCAGGTAAGACCCGGCAAATTTTTCACGGTCAGCGACTTGGCTGCTGAAAAATTCAGAAGGCGCCGCGGCGCGCGGTTGGCGTAAAGCTTGCCTTTTGATCAGAGTGCGCCGGACCCCGCGCAAAGGTTCCATCGCAGCGTTGACGGATTGACGGGGGAATGTCGCGGCGCATTCCATCAAGGAGCAATCGCGATGAACAGAACAAGAAATCTATTAGTGGCGGCCATAGCGATCCTGATGCTCCTTATCGGGCTGAGCCGCGCTACCCCGGCGCGTGCGCAGTACGCCCTGCCAAATTGGGGCGACTATGATGACAGTCACACTTGGCGCGATGCCGCCTGGTGGTATCAATCGCAGCCGGAATGGGCCCGCTCGCATCATCCGGAATGGTGGGGCGATTTCGACTCCGAGAGGCATTGGCAAGCCGCATGGTGGTGGTGGCGCCACGACGCCAACTGGGTCCGCCATCATCATCCAGAATGGTGGGGCGATTACTACCGAGGCCAATGGTACCCCGCGGCATGGTGGTGGCAAAACCGGCCCGGGTGGGTTCGGGTACATCATCCGGAATGGTGGGGCGATTACTATCGCGGTCAATGGTATCCCGCGTCATGGTGGGAAATGTTGTTCGCAGAATCGGCGGAGCGGGATCACCCCGACTGGTGGGGCGCTCCCTATCAAGGATATTGGTATCCTGCGGATTGGTGGTGGGAGAACCAACCCGGTTGGTGCCGCGAGTATCATCCCGACTGGTGGGGCGACTACTACCGGGATCAATGGTACCCAGCGGCGTGGTGGTGGCAGAATCAGCCGAGCTGGGTCGAGCGACATCATCCAGAATGGTGGGGTGACTACGACGATCATCATGAGTGGCGCCCGGCCATCTACTGGGTGCAGAGAGATCCAAGCTGGGTAAGCTCGCGTCACCCCGACTGGCACGGCGATTACGACCGCAGCCATGTCTGGCATGCCGCTTCCTATTGGACTGCTAAAGATCCGAAATGGGTCGCCTCGAACCATCCGGATTGGATGAAGGGGCGGCAGGCTTTCGCGGCGCAGGCACGCGTCGAACGGCAGCGCATGGCCGAAGGCCGCCTCGCCTCGAACGGGTCCGCACAGCGACGATTCGAGGATCAAAGGCGTGAGCGCGCATTACACGAAGCGACGCGCGAGCAGGCTGCGCGTGAGCCGCAGCGACGGTTGGAACCGGCGCGCGTAGAAGAGCGCAGACCGGAAGCGCATCGAGCGGAGCAGTCGCGCGCTGAAAAGCGCCAAGTGGAAACGCGTCGTGTGGAACAGCCGCGCGCTGAACAGCACCGGGCGGTAGAAGCGACCCGAGCTGAACAGCCTCGCAAAGAACAGCACCGGGTGGAAGCGCCTCGTGCGGAGCAGCCGCGCGTGGAGCAGCGCCGAGCGGAAGCGTCTCGCGCTGAACAGCGGCGCGCAGAACAGCGCCGAGCGGAAGCGCCTAGCGCGGAGCAGGCTCACGCCGCGCAACATCAGGAAGCGCGTCATGCAGAGGCGCCGCGCCCTGCGCAACATCAGGCAGAAACTCATCGCGCGGAGCAACCCCGACAGGAGCAGCACGCTGGAGGTCAACAACACGCACAAGCGTCGCATGACAACGGAAAGGGAACGCAGTAGGCGCGATTATCCGTTCGTGTGCGTTGATCGCGATAAGAAGAGCAGGCAGCGTGATGCCTCATGCTGAAGACGAATTTCGAGCGCGGTGCCGGGCGCGACTCCAGCGAATTCGGATAGTCGCTCTAGTCGCGATTCTTGCTCTCCTTGGTCTGGCGGGCTGCGGCACGATGCCCGACGCCGTCGAGGCCATCCACTCGCCACATCTTTATCGCCAATCGCCAAAGTTCGCGGGAGCTGATGGTCCCCTGGCGAAGGATCGAGAACGGCATATCGTCACCAGACTCGAGCAGAGAACGGGCGACACCGACATCCTGGACCGTCATCTCGCCTTCGAACAGGCGATCACCGGCAGTCCGCTGATAGTTGGAAACAAGGTGACGCTGCTCAAGAACGGGCCCGACACCTACCGCGCGATGTTCGATGCAATCGAGGGCGCGACCGACAACATCCATCTCGAAACCTTCACCTTCGAAGACGACTCAATCGGAGAAGAATTTGCCGACGTGCTGATCGCGAAGCAACGTGCGGGCGTGCAGGTGAATATCATCTTCGACGACTTCGGCTCGATGCACACCTCCGAGGCTTTTTTTGAGCGCCTTCGGGAGAGCGGAATCCGCGCGCTCAGATTCAATCCGCTCAACCCCGCGAAAAGAAGGTTTCATTTCTTTTCCACGAACCATCGTGACCATCGCAAGCTCATGATTATCGACGGGAAGATTGCCTTCCTTGGCGGTATCAACATCAGCAACGTTTATTCGAGCGGTTCCGGCAGCGGCAGAAAAGTGTCTGACAGCGATTCCAAGGCGTGGCGCGACACCGATGTCGAGATCGAAGGGCCAGCGGTGTTCCCCGTCAGCACAAGTTGGACAATTCGAGGCGATTGAGGAAGAGAGGGTTTTTGGCTCATCTTTAACCGCGGAAGGAGCGGTAGATGAGATCGAAAATCGATGCGCAGTCGGATGGGGCGGAAAAGGCGGTACGCGACATAAGGCGGGCGACCCGCCGGCACTTCTCGGCTGAGGACAAGGTCCGGATCGTGATCGCCGGCCTGCGCGGCGAGGATAGCGTGGCCGAGTTGTGCCGCAAGGAAGGGATCAACCAGAACCTCTACTATCGCTGGTCCAAGGACTTCCTGGAGGCGGGCAAGAGGCGGCTGGCCGGCGATACCGCGCGTGAAGCGACCAGCGATGAAGTCAAGGAGCTGCGGGCGGAGAGCCATCAGCTCAAGGAACTGCTGGCCGAACTGATGATGGAGAACCGCCTGCTCAAAAAAAGCGTGCTGGCGGATGGGGAGTCCGATATATGAGGTACGCGGCCGCCGAGAAGCTGGAGATCATCCGGCTGGTCGAGCAGTCGTCGCTGCCGGTGCGGCGCACCCTGGAGCAGATCGGCATCCCACGGTCCACCTTCTATTGCTGGTACGATCGCTATCGAACTCGCGATGATGAAGGGCTGGAGGATCGCACGCCGGCGCCGCGGCGGGTGTGGAACAAGCTCCCAGCTGCAGTTACTCAGGCCGTGCTCGAGCTTGCGCTCAAAGAACCGCAGCTATCGCCGCGGGAGTTGGCGGTCTCGTTCGTCGACCAGCAGCAGTACTTCGTCTCGGAAGCCTCAGTTTATCGGCTGCTGAAGGCGCACGACCTGATCACCAGCCCGGCCTTCATCTTGATGAAGGCAGCCGACAGCTTCGCCCATCCAACCACCGCACCCAATCAACTCTGGCAGACCGACTTTACCTACCTGCGGGTGATCGGCTGGGGCTGGTTCTATCTGTCGACTGTCCTTGATGACTTCTCGCGCTATATCCTGGCCTGGAAGCTGTGTACCACCATGACTGCCACCGATGTCTCCGACACCCTCGCGATGGCGCTGCGCAACTCCGGGTTGGAGCGCGTCCGCGTCCGGCACCGGCCGCGCCTGCTGAGCGACAACGGACCGTCGTACGTGTCGGCCCAGCTTGGCTCCTGGCTCGCGGAGCATGGCATGATGCATACCCGCGGCAAGCCCTATCACCCGATGACCCAGGGTAAGATCGAACGTTACCATCGTTCGATGAAGAACCAGATCCTGCTCGAGAACTACTACCTGCCCGGTCAGCTCGAAGCGCGCCTGGCCGAGTTCGTCGACTACTACAACTCGCGCCGCTACCACGAAAGTCTCAACAACCTGACCCCGGCCGACGTCTACTTCGGCCGAGGTCCCGCGATTCTGTCACGGAGGAAAAATGCCAAACTGAAAACCATCGAAGCCAGACGCCGGCTGCATCATTCGTTCGCAGCCAAAGGTTCAACTCAGATGGACCAGATCCTCTCTTAATTCCTGTGCCAACTTGTCCAATAGGTTCTGACGACGTACAGTCCGAATATCGCGAAACCTACCTTCCCGAAGGCAGAAGCCCTCCCGAACAGTTCCGCGCTTGGCAATTCGCAGCGGAATCCGGGGCAAAATCGGCCGGCCCCAGCATCGATGCGCCCAGCCCAGCGGGCCAATAGCATGGCATCTAACCGACCCGCAACTGCGAATCGCGCCAACAATCAGAAGCGAGGATTTGGCGCCGGAGCTGATGCTAGAGGCGGTCGCAACGGCGCATTCAGTGGCTATCAACCCGGTGGACTTGCCCAAAACTCGAGCAACCGGGGGAGGTCCAGCTTGGGCGGAGGCGGACTCGGTGGCCGCGGCGGTGCAGGACGCGGCCGAGGCGGCGGTGGCGGCCGAGGTGGTCGAGGAGGCGGAGGCGGCGGTGGACGTGGCGGAGGCGGGGGGCGACGACGCTAGCTGGCGATTCGGGCCGCTCCCGAGGATCCTTCGCAGTCGGAACGGGTAAAAGGGAACCGTGAACCAAGAGAGATTAGCGATGCTCAACTTCAAGAATTCAATGATGTCGGACAAATGCAGACGTATAGGCGCCATCTCGGCGCTCGCCTGCAGCTTCTTGACCCTCTCAAGCGCAGCAGCTACGGCGGCTGGGCAGCAAGTGTTCCCATCAGGGACGGTAGCAGCAAAGGCACTGGTAGCGGCAGCACATACCGACGATATGGCCGCTCTTTCTTCGATTCTAGGCGGAGACGCGAAAGAGATTCTCTCGTCGGGCGATCCGGTTGCCGATAACAACGCGCGAGACAATTTTGTTGCCAAGTACGATGAGATGCACCGCTTGGCGTATGATGACAAAGGTCGAGTGACCCTGTATCTGGGGGCCGACAACTGGCCCTTCCCGATTCCGTTAGTGAAGAAGGCCGACGGATGGGTATTTAACACTGCCTCCGGAAAAAGAGAGCTACTCTACCGTCGGATCGGGCCCAACGAGCTGTTTACAATCGACGTCCTGGCAGACCTTGCTGAGGCGCAACAGGAATATGCAAGCGAGACTCTGGATGACGGAGGCGTCAAGCATTTTGCGCAGAAGATCCAGAGCGACCCGGGCAAACATGATGGCCTATACTGGCCTGTTAGCTCTGGGGAAGAGGAGAGTCCAATTGGACCTCTAATTGCGGATGCGACAGCCGAGGGCTACAAGACCGGAACGGGCACGCCCATTCCTTTCCACGGTTACTACTACAGAGTCCTCACCCGGCAGGGCAAAAATGCTCCCAGCGGCGCGAAGGATTATCTGGAAGAGGAGAAAATGACGCAGGGGTTTGCCTTTCTCGCCTATCCGGCCACATACCGCGCGTCAGGCGTTATGACGTTTATGATAAATCAGGACGGCGTTATCGTTCAGAAGGACCTTGGCGCGGACACGGCCAAAGTGGCAAGCGAAACAACCGAATACAATCCCGACGCGACTTGGCGGGAAGTGGACGATTAAGCTGGTTCAGCCAAGGCAACAGACTACACCTTCGCTATTCGACTGAAGCGATTCATAACAGCATAGGTGGAGCGGTTATTTGCTAAGAAGTACGTCGCTGAGAAGTACCGACCTCCTCGCCGGCGTCGCAGTAGCCGCAGTCGAAATTCCAACAGCGCTCGCCTACTCTGAGTTGGCCGGATTTTCTCCCGTCGTAGGGCTTTACGCTAGCATTCTTCCTCTGATCGCATATGCAATCGTCGGCTCGTCACGACAGCTCATTGTAGGTCCTGACGCGGCGACCTGCGCGTTGGTTGCTGCGGCGCTCGAACCCTTGGCCCTTGGAAGTCCGCAGCATTACCTGGACCTCTCGATCACGCTAGCCATACTCGTTGGCATTCTCTGCATAGCTGGTGGGCTGCTACGCCTGGGCGCGATTGCGAATTTTCTCTCTCGTCCGGTCCTCGTCGGGTTTCTAAACGGAATGGCGTTGACCATCGTCAGCGGTCAACTCGGAAAGTTGTGCGGATATGCAGTACGCACTGACACCGGGTTCTTCCTGCGGATTGCAGATTTTGTTTCGAAGCTCCCGCGTACACATTTCCCAACTTTGATTGTAGGAGTCGTTACCCTCATACTTATCTACGTGATAGGAAGACTTGCTCCCCGCCTTCCGAGCGCGCTGGTCGGTGTCTGCGGTGGAATCGCAATGATGGCCATATTGGACTCAGAAAAATGGGCAGTGAAGACGTTGGGCGCGGTTCCGGCGGGATTCCTGTGGCCTCACGTGCCGGCTGGCTTTCTCCTTGACGCGGTCCGTCTTCTACCCGACGCAGGAGGCATCGTTCTGATTTGCTTCTGCGGTTCGATGGTAGCGGCAAAGAGCTTTGCTGTACGGAACGGATACGAAGTCGCGGCAGATCGAGAATTCATCGCCCTCGGCCTGGCAAACGTTACTTCCGGTCTTTCGAGCGGCTTCGCGATTGCGGGCACGGACTCACGCACGGCAATTAACGATATTACTGGCGGCCGGTCGCAGGTGAGCGGATTGACGGCTGCCCTTGTTATGGCATTGGTTCTCATGGTCTGTACTGGCCCGCTCGCCTACATTCCGACTGCTTCGCTGGGCGCGGTACTCGTCTTGGCGGGCGCATCGCTTTTCGATTTTCAGACTGTGTGGAAGATGCGCGATATCAGCCGATCGGAATTTGCGCTTTCCCTCATCGCGACCTTAGGTGTCGCGACAATCGGAGTCTTGCCGGGGATCGCCCTGACTGTGATGCTCAGCCTCATTCTTCTCATAAGACGCGCTTCGAGTCCCTACGACGCGATCCTTGGGCAAGTTCCCGGCGTCGATGGATTTACCGACATCAGCGAATACCCCAACGCACAGACAATCCCAGGGCTCCTGGTCTATCGTTTCGACGCGGCGCTCTTGTTCTTCAATGCTGATTACTTCAAGAAGCGAGTGCGCGATGTGGTAGCTTTGTCGGGTCAATCGCTACACCTTTTTGTCTTCGATATGGAGGCGATCAATGTAATCGACATGACCGGCCTGGAGGCGTTGGAGGAGATCCGGTCAGAGCTGGCTGCAAAGGGAATCGCATTCGTGGTCGCGCGCGTCAAAAACGAAATCCGGGATAAATTGATCCGCTCGGGCTTCGCAGAACGGATTGGTGAAACCTTTCATCCGTCGGTACGAAGCGCGGTACAGTCCGGATTGAATGAATCCACTGGCAAGAGCGAGGGTCGCTAACAGGAAGCGGGGTTCTCGCTGAAAACGAAACCTGTGGCTCCTCAAAACTTAATCCGCCCAAATTGGTTGGTGGTTTCGATGAGCTGGCGGTTGTGCCTACCAAAGACTCTGAAAAGCGAAAAGTCTAGGGTTTCGAGATTCATCGACATGACGCCGGCATGGATAGTTTCAACGGACCGGCTAGCCAGCCAGACAGTATCGGCGAACATATGGTGAATCGAACGAACCTGTCGGCTGTGCCTCGTCAGAATCTGATCCTGGGTGACCGGTGGCTCGAGCTTGTCACGCACGTCGATGAGCGCAAAGAATACGTCGACGTTCAAGCACTCATCCCTCAGCCGACCGTTAAACGATTCGATGTAGCAGTTTTCCACCGGCCGGCCCGGCCGGATGAAGTTGAGTTGCACGCCGTACTGATACGCTCACGCGTCCATCGCTTTGCTTGCAAACTCCGTCCCGTAATACGTCGGGAAGCGGTCATGGCCGACGATTAACACTCCTGCGATGGTTGCGGTGCGAGCCCAACCTTTAGCGGGAGGATCTCCAGCCATGACCGAGAGCAACGATACGCCCCAGCGTGACACTGGTAGCGGTGGACATCGCCAAGCACTATCACGATGTTCTTATCGAACCGCCGGCTCCGAAACGACGATGTCGGCTGCGACTGGCGAACAATCTCGAGGATTTTGAGCACTTGGCCGGTTATCTGAGAGGGTTCAAGAGTTCGGTGTTGGTCGGCTTTGAAGCGACCGGGAACTATCATCGGCCGCTGGCGTATTTTCTCCACCGCCAGGGTTGCGAGCTGCGTCTGATTTCTACTCTGGCGCTGGCCCGTACTCGCGAAGCCATGCACAACTCATGGGATAAGAACGATCCGAAGGACGCCCAAGTGATCCTCCATCTGTTGAAGACCGGATTGGCGCAGACCTGGCACGATCCAGTCGTCAACGGCATCAACGATATTCAGGAACTCTCGAAGACCCATTTCCAGGTGACGCTGGCGCGGGTACGGGTCTGGCACACGCTGCGCAACCATTACTTCTCGCTCTATTTCCCGGAGATTGATCGCTTCGTTCGCTCGGACCATAGCGTTTGGTTGATCCAACTGTTGGCCAGCTTTCCGACGCCGGCCTCGATTACCGCGTTGAGCGAAGAGGAGTTCCAGACGCGGGCGTGGAACCTGGTCGGCCGCAAAGTGAGCAAGCGGGGCTGCTGGCGGAGATCTACACTGCCGCGAAACGGTCGATCGGTGTGCCGATGGCGATCGATAGTGCCGCCATTGCAATGTTCCGCCTGGTTCTCGAGCAGTATTTGATCCTGCATCAGTTGCGTGAGCGGATCGCCGAACAGGCTGCGCTCCTGTTGGAAGGTAATTCCGATAGCCGGCGACTCATGACCGTGCCGGGCATCGGGCCGGCCAACGCCCTAACCATTCTTGCCGAGGCCGGCGATCTACGCCGCTTCCGGCACCATCGCCAGTCCCTGAATTTCTGCGGCTTGAACCTCTCCACCCTGCAGTCGGGTAAATCGCGTGGTCAGAGCCACATCTCGAAGTACGGCAATGCCAGGCTGCGTACCGCTTTGTGGATGGCGGCGCAGACCGCGGTCCGACTGCGGGAGAACAGTTTCCGTCGCAAGTTCGACAACTACGTTCGCGGCAATCCGCTCGATGCGGACCTCCGGCGTAAGGCTTACACTGCGGTCGCTGCCAAGCTGGCGCGAGTGATCTTCGGGTTGATCAAGCATCAGGTCGATTATCGGCCGTTTTTTGAACACCAGTTCCAGGTGGAGGAGCCCTCTCGTGCAAGTGCCGTTGGGGCGGTTTCGACCCCGTCGATAATGTTCGGGCCTTCCACCTGGGTTGGCATATCTGTTTTGAGTTCGGTGAGGACCACAGCGCTTGGCCTGCTGGATCCTGTGTTTACTATGGTGAGAGCCGCGCCCACACCTGAGGTGGAACCACTTGGATTGCCTGTTCGCATCAGTACGGCTGCGTAGCAGTCCGGGAGCTTTAGCTCCCGCTAACTACCCACTCAGCCGCAGTGGCGGCGCCGGTCAAGGGCGGCATCAGCCGGCGAGCTCCGCGAGCGAACCCTTGACGGTGCGCCGACACGGAGGCTACAGCGCCGGTTCACCGTCCCTAGACTATTGCGCAATCGTAGCCCACTGCTCGCTTCGCGAGCCCTCGCAGATGTGTGTTCGCTCCCGGCCATTGCTTTCTTACTTAGTTCGTTGTCGACTGTGATCGAAACCGGCGCTCCGCGCTCTGCGATTACCTGCGATAGCGCCAATGCCACCTTGTGACCATTCAGCGAGCTGTCCGCTAGCAGCAGCACCCGCGCGCGCCGCGCGATCTTCTTGCGCACCTTGGTCCGCACCGCAAGTCCGTCTTCGGTGTAGAGTCGATAGATGCGCTTGGGGTTAACCGCCCAGCCTTCGCGCCTGAGCAGCACCGTCAACCGTCGATAGCCGAACCGCACCCGGCTCGCGGCCAGCTCCCGCATCCGCGTTCGTAATGCGTGTTGCCGATCTCTTCGGCTCTGATAGTTCATCGTCGCTCGATTGAGCATCATCAGCCCCGACACTCATCCGACGGATGAGTGAGGAGAACCCACTCTGGGGAGCGCCGCGAATACACGGTGAATTGCTAATGCTCGGCATCGAAGTCGCCCAGCTGCTCTACGGCTTGGTTATTCTTCAGAAGGCCGACACTTGGCGGCTACCCTGTCATTTTCCATGTGATTCATGACCCTTCCGCTCATGACGAGGGCGTGGAATATCGCGGGGCAAGAGAACCTTCCACCGCTCAATGGCATTCTCGATGAATCTGCGCCACGCCGCCGCGTTCGCGCTTGTGGGGTGGTATCTGATGGTGCCGCCCAATTTCACGGGTCGTCCTCATTCCATTGATTCGGCGGCTCCAATTTCGCGCTGGACCATCGTAACCAGCTTTAACAGCGCTGATATTTGCAAGGAGGCGCTCACGGAACTCCAAAACAAGAATGGCGATCCGGCGAAGCTTGACGCTACTGGGAAGCTGAGGCGCTTTCAGAGACGGCAACCGGCTGATCCCGAACTCGCACGAGCGCGCGTCGATAACGCCGCTTGTATCGCGACCGACGACCCGCGCCTCAAGGAAAAGTGGAAATGAACCCCCGCCACGCAGTGGCGCTCGCGCTTGTCGGCCGAGAGGGCGAGGCACGCGTTGGCTTCACCATGAGGGCATATTTTCCACGCGTGCCTTCGGCTTCATCGAGGGATGAAAGGACCGACCACTGCTATATAGCACTTTTGGCGAAAAAAAGCCACCTTGGATTTCAAAAGACGCCACTCCCGTCAGCGGGGCTGAAATGACGCCAATACCGCAAAGACTCTCCGCGCGCCCATTTGTCGGTCGCGGGCCCGTCTGTCAAATCGTTCTCGAAATGAACCCCCGCCACGCCGCCGCCGCGCTCGCGCTTGTAGGCTGGTATTTGATGATGCCGCCTGTTCTCAAGAATGGAGAGCGTGACTATCGAGCGCCCCTTTCGCAGTGGGACCTACAATGGTCGTACGATTCCGCAGCTCAGTGCCAAAAGGCTTCGCTCCTGAGATACGCACTTCGTCAAGAAAATGGCAAAGTTGTGAGCGGATACATTTGGAGCGCGAAGTGCATCGCGACCGACGATCCGCGCTTGGCTAAGTAGGACATCACAGGATTTCCCAGCCTTCGGCGGAAACAAGAGAAGGAAAAGTAGAATGAAGCCGCGCCACGCCGCCGCGCTCGCGCTGGTGGGCTGGTATTTGATGGTGCCGCCGCCAAAGGAGCCATCGCTATTTGCTCAGGCCTCTGCTTGGGTGTTCAGCCGTCATTTGGTCAAAGAATTCGATTCTAATGCGCCTATCGCGGGTTCAATTAGACGAATTTGAATCGCTCCATGAATGCGAGTCGCAGCTGACCCATTTGAACGCGGACGTCAACAGCAGAATTCAAGCGATTTACGCTCATGCAAAAATTACTTGGGAAGATTTGGACCATGAATCCTATTTGGGGCGGATACTCTTTGCTCGATGCATCGCGGGCGACGATCCGCGCCTCAAGGAAAAGTAAAAGCGGAAACTCCCCGCGGTCAAACCTCACCCGCCACTAGAATTTCACACTCTCCTCACAGCATTCGTTCCCGATGGAACACAATTTCGGTTGTGCTTGTTCAAAACCTAAAGCCATCGGCTGATGTTCGT
Source organism: uncultured delta proteobacterium (assembly GCA_963842085.1). Lineage (GTDB taxonomy): Bacteria > Desulfobacterota > Binatia > Binatales > Binataceae > Binatus. The sequence goes on along the minus strand of CAWJET010000002.1, from coordinate 1,653,225 downwards.
CCGGCTGTGCCGAATGTTCCCCTTGGACGCTGACCGCAAGGAACCGCTGTCGGTACCGAAAACCTGATCCCGGGTGACGAGACAGTCAGAATGCCCTCGCGTACTTCGTCCTATTGTTTGAGAACCTATAGCTTCGGAGTCGAACGTTCAGCCAATGGACACGGCGCGGTGTCCCAGGGAAATGCCTATGTGATCTGGCGGGAGAGCCAACCTGCGGTCGGATGCTGGGTGACATTCAGATGCAGAATCTTCCGTCGCGCATGGCCAAGGAGTGTGGTCGACAGCGCTCTTCGCGTAACAACCCGCTTCGTATGTCCGATTCCGTGGCCGATCATCCGAGCGCCGGCCGCGCTGTGGTGTGTCCGATCGCATCACTCACAAATGCTGATGCTTCCAATTGATGCTGCGGAAGAGGCGCGTTAATTCCGCCTGTCGACGGAATCTTTCTGCATCTCAGCGTAACTCTTGGTGATCGACGTTCAGCCCCCATGGCAAGCGAATTGCTAATCAATGGGCTGCCACGGAGGACAACATGAACATTGTCGATCTGATGACGCGGGACCCAATCGTAATCAACCCTGACGACACGCTGGCGAACGCAAAGGCCGTTATGGATGACGGGCGGTTCAGGCGTTTGCCGGTGGTGGACGGCGGGCAACTCGTTGGGATCCTTACCGAGCGCGATATACGTGAGCACTTGGGCTACCTTGGATCCACGCGTGTGAACGCCGCGATGCGAACAGCGCTCATCACGGTCACGCCACACAATACAGTGGAAGACGCGGCCCGCCTGATGCTGAAGCACAAAATCGGTGGACTGCCGATTGTCGCCGACGGAAAGCTGGTCGGCATCGTCACCACGAGTGATCTGCTCAGGGCGTTTTTACAGGTCGTTGCCGGAGCCAGCCAGATCATGAACGGCTAAGGGCACGCAAGGAGAATACAAATTGCGTATCAGACGGCTCATGAAGATCCCCGTACACACGGTGAAACCGCGCGACACGGTGGCGCGCGCAAGAACGCTGATCGAGGAGTATCGGATCAACCAGCTACCCGTGGTCGTGAACCGCAGCCTCGTCGGCATCGTCACGGATCGCGATCTGCGCGACGCCCGATCTGCCGTAGCGAGTGCTGCGGAAGCCGCGACTCGTGCGCATTTGAGCGCGCCGCCCGCCGATAAGATTACGGTAGAGTCGGTGATGACCACCAACGTGCTGACACTGACGCCTGAGCATACGGTCGCGGACGCAGCGCGGCTGATGCGGCGGGAGAGGATCGGTGCAATACCAATCGTCGAGCACAACGCGTTGGCCGGGATCATCACTCGCAGCGACATCCTCGACGCATTCATCGACGCGGATGAACCCGAAGGAAAGAGAATCGAATGAAGCAGCAGACCAATGGCAACACCAGCAAGGCTCTCATCCGCAGCCTCAACCGTCGCCAATTCGCTCTTCGAGATTGGGTTCTTTCCTTTTGCTCGGGGGCGGGAGCCGAAGGGGCCTTTTGGCCAAGCGGGATTCCCATTAGGATGGCAAATCGTCAGAGTTAACTTCCGGTTTCAGCAGGTCGGCAATGCGGGTGTGGGGCGATGGTGCCGATTCGCTACAACTTTCGCAGCGTGATGGAGCGCCGCGCGACGTCTCTGATGACGATACTGGGCGTCGCGCTGGTCGCGATGATCTTCGTCCTCGTCTTCGGATTTGCCGCCGGGCTCAGGCAATCGCTGCTCAATACCGGCGAAGATCGTAACGTGATCGTGATGGCGCGTGGAGTGACCAGCGAGAACGAGAGCTTCGTTCCCCATCAGGCCGTCGAGATCCTCCGGGTGCGTCCGGAAATTGCGACCGACCGACAGCATCAACCGCTGCTTTCGCGCGAGAGTATCGTCGGCGTAAACGTCAGCAGGACGCGCGGCGCCAAGGAATTCGCGCTGCTTCGCGGCGTCGAGCCAACCGCCTACGAAGTGCATCCGAACCTTCGTCTCGTGGATGGGCATTGGCCGGAGCGCGGCAATGGGGAATGGGTCGTCGGGCGACGGCTGCTGGCGCGGTTCCCCTATCTCACGCCGGGCAGCTCTTTTCACTATGAGCATCGCGATTGGAAGATCGTAGGGGTCTTCTCCGACAACGACAGCGCGCGCGAATCGGAAGCCTGGACCGACCTTGACGACCTGATCAATGACTTTCACTGGGACGCCGGCGGTGCCGCGGCGCTGCATCTGGTGCTGAAGCCCGGGAGGGCCGCTGAATTTGCGCAGGCACTCAAGGCCGACGGCCGCCTGAGCCTCCAGGTCGAAACCGAAACCGAATACTACGCCGCGCAGGCGGCGGTGGCGTTGCAACTGCGGATGCTCGGGTTGATAGTGGCGCTCGCGTTGGCCATTGGCGCGACCTTCGGCGGCATGAACACGATGTATACAGCGGTGACCCGCCGCGGGCGCGAAATCGGAGTGCTGCGTGTATTGGGCTTCTCGCGCGCCAACATCCTGAGCAGCTTCGTAATCGAGAGCGTCATCCTGGGCATCGCTGGCGGTGTCGCCGGTGTCGTGCTGGCAACCGCGGTCGCATGGGCGACCGGATTGACCAGCCGCACGATGAGTGTCGGCGCGATGTTCTTTTCATATCGGCCGACGGCGGGTGCAATCGCGGCCGGCGTCGTGGTGGCCGCGATTATCGGTGTCGCGGGCGGGCTGATGCCAGCGCTGCGCGCTTCGCGAATCCAAATCGTCAACGCTCTAAGGGAGACGTGACGATGACGGCCAGGCTGCTGACGATCGCCTTGCGCAACATGCGCCGTCAGCTTCGACGCACGATCCTGACTGGGCTGACCTTTGCCGTCGCGGTGTTCATCTTCACGGTGCTGGTCGCGGTGCCGTGGTCGATGGATCGGATCGCCGACAATGCATCGAAGGGATTGCGCCTGGTGGTGACCGAGCGCAATAACGGCCGGCTGCCGGCGCGATACTGCGATCCGATCAAAAAGCTGCGGCACGTGATGGGATGCGCGCCGGAGATCCTCTGGGGCGCGATCTATCGCGATCCCAAGGACCCGATCATCACTTATGGAATAAATGCCGACATCGCGAGCGTCACCGGGAGCAGCGACTACCAGATACCTGCGGACAAGGTGAAGATGATGCAGACGGATCGCCGCAGCGCGCTGGTCGGATACGCGCTAATGCGCGAGTACGGATGGAAACTCGGTGAACCGCTTACGCTGCGCAATCCCAGCGATGCGAAGCTCGCGCTGACGTTCATTCCGATTGTCGAGTTTCCGACCGAATATTTGTCACGTGCGTTTTTGTTCGATCGCAGGATGCTGGACGACGCGGTGAAGAATCTCTACGGCGCCAATATCCAGGACCGGGCCTCGTTCATCATGGTGCGTGTCGATCGTGAAGAAAACATGGGATTGGTGGCTGACGAGATCGACGAGAATTTTCACAACTCCGACGCGGAAACCGAAACGACGACCGAGTCCGATTCGGTGGCCAACGTGGTCAGCGCAATCGGCAACATCCGTGCGATCGTCTACAGCCTGTGCATGGTAGTGCTGCTGACGGTTCTGCTGATCGCTGCCAACTCGATGGCGATGATGGTGCGCGACAGAATCAATGAAGTGGCAGTGATGCGCGCGCTTGGATTCACGCGGACGCATATCGCGGTCCTGCTGTTCACCGAGGCGGCGCTCATCGGGCTCTTCGGATCGATCGTCGGTGCGGGCCTCGCACTCTGGATGTTTGCGCACGGTATCAGGCTCGGCGAGATAACCGGGATGCTGGGCTATCTCGAGGTGCGTCCGGAAACAGCGGCGGCGGCGATCGTCTCGGCGGTCCTAGTGAGTATCGCGAGCGCGCTGGGTCCGGTGATTCGCGCGATGCGCGTCGTTCCGGCGATGGCGTTTCGCGAGGTTGTGTAGGCCGGAGGAGAAGTCCTCCTTGAGTTGACAGGGATGTGGCGCTTTTATCGCGATATTAGCTGGCCTATCCGAGTAGACGGCGGTCTTCCGCGCTGAGCGGTTCACTAGGCTTGCGCTCCAGCATCGCCAATATCTTCTCAGCGAAGCTTACACCGAGATCAGGTCCCCGAGCTCCACCATCGACCATCCCGCATTCCAGATCGTCATATGCCGGATCTTCTGGCCGTCGAACTCCATCACGTACACATAGTCCGACTTCACGCGCTTGCCTCTGCGTGGCGAGATAACCGAGCGCGATCGCCAAGTGCGTCTTGCCGACGCCCGAGGGTCCGAGGAACACCACGTTTTCGGCGCGTTCGACGAAGGCGAGGCTTGCCAGCTCCATGATCTGCTTGCGCGGGGCGCCGGTGGCGAAGTTGAAGTCGTACTGGTCGACCGTCTTGACGGCGGGGAAGCATGCGATGCCCGCAAACATCTCGCGCACCCGCGCCCGGCAAGAAGCTCGCTCGCAAGTAGCGGATGAAGCGTTCGACCTTGCCCTTGGTCTTGGCGCGATACGGCCGGCACAGCCGCGGGACGAAGCCGTGATGATGCGCGAAGTCGAGGAAGGTGCGGTTATATCGATGCAGCCCCGGCCCGTAACGGTCCCGATCGGTGACCACCGTGCGCATGTTGTCGTAGAGCACCTCGCGCGGGATGCCGCCGAAGAAGTAAAAGGCCCGCTCGTGGCAGCCAAGCAGCGTTTCCATCCGCTCATCGGTGACGAACTCGACATAGCTCGCCCGGCTCCAGCCCAGCGTCGCGATGAACCCCGACAACCGATCGCGACCGCGCCGGATGGTCGCGAAGTCTACCTGCATCTGACGGTCTGGCTCGGTCTCAAACCGGATCAGTGGCTCCGCTTTGGCCACCGGCTTCAGCGTCGCAAGATGGTCCTTCAGGATGCTGATGCCGCCCGGATAGCCGAGCGCTTTAAGCTCGCGCAGCAGCACCGTCGCCGGAATCCATTCCGGCGCGGCGGCCTTCACCCGTTCGGCGAGGTACTGCTTGTACCGATCGAGCTTGCTTGGCCGCGCCTCACGCTCGTAGTGCGGCAGCCCTGCGCCCCGTAAATAGCGCCGCACCGTGTTGCGCGACACCTCCAGCATCCGCGCGATCTCGCGAATGCTCTTCCCTTGTCGACTCAAGACCCGGATCTCCACCGCTTCCTCCGCCACCAGCATGAGGCCCTCCGTTGCGGAGTACTCCACGCCGGGGTGGGTCAATTTTCAATCGGCGACCCTGGGTCAGTTTTGCATCGGCGGCAACATTTTGGCGCCGTTGGCCGTGGAAGTTCACGCTTGGGTTGCCCGGGTCGTCAGGTGTTTCAGTCGGACCCTCATCCTTACGCTTGAAGCTCTTGAGCGAAGCCCAGGCTTCGATCAGCGTGCCGTCCACCGTGAAGTGCTCGTCGCTGGTCAGCCTAAGCTCGCGGGCCTCTGCAACTACGGTGCGGAAAAACTCGCCCGCCACGTCGTGCTCCAGCAACCGCGCCCGATTGCGGCTAAAGCTGGAGTGGTCGAAGCTCGGCTCGTCCCAGTTCAGATCCAGGAACCAGCGGAACAAGAGATTGTAGTCCAACTGCTCACAGAACATCCGCTAGCTGCGCACCGTGTAGAGCGCCATCAACAGCGAGGCTTTCAACAACCGCTCCGGCGGGATCGAGGGTCGGCCCACTTCACTGTACATCTGCTCGAACAACGGCGAGAGTTCCTTGAGCGCCACCTCAGCCAGCGCCTTGATCAGTCTGATCGGATGGTTGGCCGGGACCCGCTGCTCGGGGTTCACCAAGGTCAGCATTGTAGCCTGTGGCCGATCGTGTCCCCGCATCTTCCGCTTCCTCCTCAACCTCATCCCACATCGCTTCGTTCCACTATACAGATGCAAAACGTTTCGTCGATCCCATCAGAAGGGAATTTTTCAACAGCCTGCTAGAGGCACGGACGATGGCAGGATTAGCCTTGCGGTGTGCGTGGCGATTCCAATCCTCGGCGGCCTGTATAGTCAATGCGTCAGACTTTAGGTTTTGAATAGGCACAACCCGAATAATTTTGCGGAGCACACCTGCTTCCTTCGGTTGATCTTCGGCGTTTTGGTAAGCGTGATCGCGCCCTCCATTCGGTCACGAAAGAAAACGGCCAGCCGGGGTCAAATTGGGTCCGATCTGGGAGAAGGACCAAGGCGCGGGAGAATGGCCCAACCGATACTTCTTTTACATGCCGCGCTTGTGCAATCACTGCACGAATGCTACCTGTGTAACGGCTTCTGGAGCGCATTTCGGCAAAGGCGGAGGGATGTCTTCAAGCCAAGGTCACGTGTCCTCCGCGATGCGCAAATGCGAAGAAGACGCGTCATCATCCAATGAAAGGTTGTGCGACGAGTGTGGCGTCTGATCGGCGGCCTGTCCTTACGAGATTCCGGTGCGTAATCTGCGGACCAGCGCGTCTCAGATGTGCGACTTCTGATCTTTGCGGGACCGGCTCGATAAGCGCGACCAACGCGGTCATGATGGCCACCGGCAAACAACTCCCGGACCCGACGCAACTCCTGATACAGCAAGTGGAAGGCTGCATCGATGCCGCCGGCTTTGCGCCCGCGCTGCGTGACACACACTACAATAATCTGGGCCGCAACTGCGTAGTTGGCACTGCCACCTGATAGCGCGGGGACATCGGGCGTGGTTGGTTGTCTCGGGGCGCAAGAGTGAAGAAGCTAACGCGTGAGGAGTTCCTGACCTTACTGGCCTGGAGCGGAGTGAGTCTGCCGGTGGCCATTATGGGGGCCGGTTCGCTCCGATTTCTGGTGCCGAATGTCACGTTCGGTTCCCCTGCCGCGATCCAGGTCGGAAAACCCGAAGACTTTCCGCCGGGGACCGAGGTATTCTTCGGCAAAGACCGGCTGTTCCTCATATCGACCGAGCGCGGCATCAGGGCGATGTCTGCGACCTGCACTCATCTCGGCTGCGCAGTCGCCAGAGTCGAGTGGGGCTACCAATGTCCCTGTCATGGCAGCAAGTACGACGCGAACGGTGTGGTGCTCTCGGGACCCGCTCCGAGGCCGCTGCCCTGGTTCAGGATTCTTCAGGCTCCCGACGGACAACTGGTAGTGGACACAAGTTTCAGCGTTCCCAGAGAAACTTATTTCAAGTTTGTTTAGTGTTTTCTGTGACCGATCTGTTTTGAAGACTTGCGCTAACATTGCGGCCATTGCCGCGCTCTCGATTCTATTCTCAGGTTGCGCCCCGAGTCCCTCAATAGTATCTGAAAGCCCTTCTTCGAACTCCGACTCTCAGAATCTGCACTCGCGAGGTGATGGAATTCGCGAGGTGTTCAGCCGCGAATCGCGTGCCTGGCCTGTCCTCCCCGGTCAGGGATTGCTGGTAGCTACTATTCGATGGGGCTCTACTACACTGGCCTCGCTCGATCTTCGCAGCGGAGCGCTGGTTGCGCTCGTCACGCGGCCCTCCGGGGAAATGGATATTACCGGTGCCCCGGACCAGGTCGCGTATCTGGCGCGTGAAGGAGTGGATCCGTGTCGGAACTATTTAGAGATCCTGAATTTCAGGGAGGGCTGCATTTACCGGGTCAAGCCCGAGAACGGATTCGCGATTCTGGGGTTTTCTTTCGGTTCACGCCCCACGGAATTGATCTTCACCGAGATGAATTTGCGAGAGAGCCGAAGCCGTCATGCGCACTGGCGCACCGTACTGGCCGACATTGGCGCGGGAGATGGCCGCGTCGTCATCTCGTCAGATTCGAGGAAGACGATGGCAGAGGCTATTCCTGTCCCGCTCGGGTGGTCTGCGGAAACAGGGGAAGCTTATTTCCAGGGGCTGCTGCCTTTCCGCGGCATGATCGATAGTGGCCTCTGGGCGATGAGCTTCAATGGGCAGAGCCCGAAAGAGATCCTTGCGGAGACTGCTTATGTCGGGCGTCCCCGGCTCTCTTCGGACGGCGATTTTCTCGCCTACTTGTCATCGAACCCGCAGTCATTACCGGTCAGCGACATCACAGCGCCCGGTGCTCCGCCCGGAAACGTTCTGGTGGTGACTGACCTTCGAACGGGCCGGAACATCAGCGTTGCGGAGGAGCCAGATGCGGCATTTGGCTGCCTGCGCTGGTCCGCGACCAGCAATGAAATCCTCGTGGTTCGCCGCCATTGGCTGAACGGCCGCTTTCGCGACCGGGGCTTTCTGGCGGGAGCAAAGGAATCAGCCTTCCAGTTGAGGACAACCGGATTTTCCCCGTCCCCTGACTCCACTGTCACCGACATAGCGAGGTGCGAAAACAGTTCTCTGTTCTGGGTAGAGAAGGGCGCTTGGGGAACCAGGCTGCGCGGCGCCGGCGCAGATTCTGAACCAGCGACGCTGCTCACTCTTGATGACGGAGATATTAGAGTCCTCGGCTGCATTAAAAGCGGCGTGCTCAAGCAAGCCACCGGGTGGGAGGCCGCCGGCCTATGAATCAGGGCGAGCCGCAAGACCAGAAGGCTCGTGGTCACGTCGCCGCGTTCGGCCGAGTGCTGAAGGGCTCGCCTACGGCCGCGCACGAGGCCCTTGGCGTCATCTATCGATCGATTTTCCGGGGACCATACCCGCGGAGCGCGCGACAGCGGCTGGCCGTCGTAGTAAGCAACCTGGTTCTTCACGTCCATCCAACCAGGGTTTACCGCCGAAGCATCAGGCCCACGTCCACCTTCGGACTCGGCTTGATCTGTTTCTACCTATTTATCATCGAGTGGATAACCGGCGTCTATCTCATGTTCTACTACGAGCCCTCAACTACTGGGGCCTATGGCCGCATTTTGGACATCGACTACGTAGTAGCCTTCGGGCAGTTGATGCGCAACCTACACCGTTGGGGTGGTGAAGCGATGGTGGCTGCCGTCGCGCTTCACATGTGTCGGGTATTCTACACGGGGTCCTACAAACCGCCCAGAGAGTTCAACTGGATTCTCGGGGTGACGCTGCTCTTTCTGACCCTAGCGCTGAGCTTTACCGGTTACCTTCTGCCTTGGGATCAGCTTTCGTTTTGGGCTGTGACGGTAGGCACGAACATCGCGAGCTACGCTCCGCTTGTCGGGCCAAAGCTCCGGTATCTGCTGTTAGGCGGCAACGCGGTCGGGAGCGACGCGCTATTGCGCTTTTATGCGCTACACGTGATAGCAATACCTTGCTTTGCCGCCCTGATCATTAACTATCACATCTGGCGGGTCATCAAGGATGGTGGCCTGGCCCATCCACACGAAAATCTCGCACCGGCGGGGGCAAAAGCTGCCGCAGCTCCGCAAGCCGAGCCGGTAGTCCAGACCTTTCCTACCGTATTCTACGTTGAGCTCGCAGTTTTCCTAGTTCTGATGGGGGCTCTGATGGCCACCTCGCTGTTGTTCAACGCCCCGCTCGAGCAACAGGCCAACCCTCTTCAGCCGAACAATCCCTCCAAGGCGCCATGGTACTTCCTTGGCCTGCAAGAGATGGTGAGTTACTCGGCCTTCTGGGGCGGTGTCGTCGCTCCGGTGCTGCTCACGACATTCCTCGTCGCGCTGCCTTACGTAGATCGGAGACCAAAAGGAATCGGCGTGTGGTTCGCGCGGGAACGCACGCCGATACTCGTTGTATGGACTCTCATCTTGATAGTGATTGTATTGACTACAGCGATCGGAATCTTCTGCCGCGGCCCCAACTGGAAGTTCTATTGGCCGTGGCAGGCCTGGCCCGGTGCCCCGGCTTAGCAGCCCGCTCTGGATAGTATGGAAAAGTGGGTCGTTGCGGCCGGTCTCTTTCTCACGGTCACCCTCGGATGGGCTCTCCGCGACAACTTCGACCAGGAGTGGCCAAAGTATCAAAGAACTTACTACCATTTGGCTCTTCTTCGGACGCACACCGCTGGGCAGAGGGCATGGGCGAGAAGCCAGGTGGTCGAGATAAAGCAAATCCTTCCGACTCAGGTCGGTACGGTCGAGCGTTGCGTGACCTGCCACATAGCTATTGACGACCCGGCGTTCAAGGACGGCCAGGAACCCTTGAGGCAACACTCTGCGCTGTTACGCAGTCATCCCCCGGAGAAGTTCGGTTGCGTCATTTGTCATGGCGGCGAGGGACGGGCCGTGACCACGTTGGAGGCTCACGGCCAAGTCGAAGGTTCGTCAAATCCATTGATAAAGGGAGAATACCTTCAGGCTGCATGTTACAACTGCCACGGGTCCGGGACCTTGCCGACTCAGGTCACGTCGGCGGTGATCCGCGGCAGGCAATTGGTGAATCGCAACTTGTGCATGGGTTGTCACCAGATCGAAGGCGCCGGCGGGCAGGAAGGACCCGACCTCACTGCGGTTGGAAGCCAGCGAAGTTGGCTCTGGCTATATGCACATCTGGCCCGGCCCCAGTCTGTGGTCGTGGGTTCTACCATGCCCGTGTTCCCGTTTTCCCGGGATCAGATAAAAGACATCACCATCTACCTGCTGACACTGCGCGGTGGCTCGGAGCAATCTCCTCGCACGATAGCGCCGATGAACAACGCAGGATCCAATTCGACCGGACTGTCCGGCGTTGCCGCTGAAGCCGGCCGGGAGATGACCGGCCCGGGCCTGGTGACCTATGACGGAAGAGAGCTCTTCGATGGAGCCGGTTGCATCATGTGCCACTCGATCGGGAGAAGGGGCGGACAAGTTGGACCGGAATTGACATACATCGGCAGGAAGCGGAACGCGAAAGACCTGGCCAGGCTGCTTCGTGATCCCGAGGAGGCCCTGCCCGGCGGGAAGATGCCCCAGCTCAATCTTACTCAACAACAGACAGAGGCCTTAACAGCCTACCTGACCACGCTGCGATAGCAGGGTGCCGCACGTGTTATCGCGCAAACCAGCAACTCTTTTCAATTCACTAATGCTCTTCGTTACCGTCTTGCTCACGGCAGCTTTGGCGGCCGGTTGCAGGTCTGATTCGCAAGGCGGGCTCAGTCCAACTGAGCGCCTCGGATACCAAGTCTTTGTTCGAGAGGAATGCCTATATCACTGTCACATGTATGGAATTATCGCGGGTCGTCCCTACAGTGCGCGCGACGCTCGTGCCGGATTACCTCCTGACCTTCGCAAGACGCCGCGGCGGACGGCCGACTGGTATCGAGCTTATCTGATTGATCCCGGAGCGGTCATGCCTCAAAGTCGGATGCCACCTTTCAAAAGGCTTTCTGGCCCTGAAATCGAAGGACTGATTGCCTACTTGCAGCATCTCAACCGCGAATCAGTCACTCCGGCGCTACAACCAGTTTCGGCCGGCTCAATTCCTGAGACTCGAAACGGACTCACCGAATACAAAGCGGGCCGCAGCATCTATGCAAACAATTGCATAGGGTGCCACGGGCAGTGGGGAAACGGGGCGGGCCCGGTTGGGAACCTTCTTTCTCCGGAGCCTCGCGATTTTACCGATACGCTCTGGATGAGCAAGCAGAGCGAGGTCTATCTCTTCTCAATCATAACCAACGGCAAGCCGAATACAGCGATGCCGGCCTTCGGGGATCTTCTGAGTGCTCGGGAGAGCGCGCTGGTGCTTCGATACATCGAGTACTTTGCGGATCCCGTTGGCAAAGAACGGATGGAATTGGCGGTGACGTCGCCGAATCGGTAGGCGCTGCGCATACAGAAGACTGTCTTCGAGGGGGCGCATCTCGCCGCGTACGGGCACGGGGTGGAACGCGCGGGAGACGACAGCAGGAGGACTCCATGCGATTACCCGATTCACCTTTGTCGCTGTGGCTCGATGCCTACGGGCCGTATACGCCCGAGCCTTCGCTCAGGGGCGATATCGCGGTCGATGTCGCGGTGATCGGCGGCGGCTTTACCGGGATTGCGACGGCCTGCGAACTGAGACGCGCCGATGCTGCGCTGAAAGTCGCGGTGCTGGAGGCCCGCACGATCGGGCACGGCGCGAGTGGCAGGAATGGTTCGTTCGCGATGACGGTGGTCGGGCTTGGCTTCGGGACGACCGCGATGATTCGCGGAAAGCAGTTCCTAAAGGAAGCGCACGCCTTTATGGAGCGGGCGGTGGACACGCTGGACGATCTTATCCAGCGGGAGAAGCTGGACTGCGACCGGATTCGTCCCGGCTTTTTGAGGGTGGCGACGGCGCCGGCCTACGTCGCCCGGCTCCATCACGAAGTGGAGTTGATGAAGTCGCTGGGTTTCGGCGGGATCGACTGGATCGACGCGGAGGCGGTCAGGGCCGAGTCAACTCACCGCGTTATATCGGTGCGATGTGGGAGCCACGCCTGCTGCTGGTCAATCCGGCCAAGCTGGTTCGGGAGGAAAAGCGGCTGGCGCTGAAGCTCGGCGTATCGGTGTATGAGAACACGCCGGTAACGGAGATCACATCGCAGCCCATCTTCCGGCTGAAGACGCCGGACGGAACCGTCAGCGCGCAGAAGTTGGTATTCGCAACCAACGCCTACTCGCATCTCTTCCCGCAACTAAGGCGCAAGCAGATTCCCGCCTTCACCTACATGATCGCGACCGAGCCTCTGACGCCCGCGCAGTTGGGGCCGATCGGCTGGAAGGGTTTCGAGGGGGTAGAGGACGCGCGCAACCTGATTCATTATTACCGCCGCACGCCGGATAACCGCCTGGTGATGGGCGGCGGCCCGGTCGGGCTGACCTACCGGAACAGTCTCGACGCGGATAGCAATCAAGCCGCGTGGCGTCATCTCGAGGAGCACCTCGGCTTCCTCTTTCCTTCGTTGAGAGGCGTCCGTATCACTCATCGATGGGGTGGGCCGTTCTCGGTCACGTTGGATCTGGCGCCGGCACTCGGCTATTTGCGAGACGAGCGCGCGGTTTACAGCGTCGGCTGTATTGGCCACGGGGTTTCGCTAACGCATCTGAACGCGCAGGTTCTGCGCGATCTGCTTCTGAGACGCAAAAGCGAGCTGCTCGATTGTCCGTTCGTTAACCGCCGCGTTATCCCTTGGCCGCCGGAGCCCCTACGGATCATGGCTGCCGCGGGCATGAGGGCATACCTGCGGGCGGAGGATTGGGTCCATGAGCGGCATATGGGTTCCCCAAGCCAGGGCGGAAAATAATATTGTAGTAAGGATCGCGTAGCGCCGCGGTGACGCCGGCATTTTCGATGCATTCGCAAACCTGGCGAATCAACGCCTGGGTTAGGTCGGGTAGATCCTTTCCGGCCGCCTCGATGCAAGCATTGATCGCGTTGATCGAGCCGGTGCCGCAGACGTCGTTGGCTCCCGAGCGCAGTGCTTGCGTCGCCACCGGGAATCCCATCGTTCGCCAAACGGTACGATGGTTCTGAATGTTGTCCAGAGCAAGGCGCGCGACCGCGACGTTACGCAGATAGTCCTTGACGATCGCTTTCTCGGCAGCTTGGGCGGCCTGGCCGCGCAGGCGGGTGTGTTCGAGACGTGCCGGCCACACCTTGTAAGCCGAAAAGCCGCAGCCGTAATATTCCAATCCGCGATCCTGCTGGTCGCGCAGCGCGATCAAGTGCTCGACGCGCTGCGACAGCGTTTCGCCGAAACCTGTGACCATCGCCACCCACGGGTTGTGCAGCCCAAGCTTCATGGCTGCGTCGATGATTCTGAACCAATCGCCACTTTTCATCCGGGTTGGCGCGGAGCGCTCGCGCACTTCGTCCACCAGGATCTCGGCCGACGCGCCGGGCATTCCATCGAGGCCTGCCTCCTTGAGATCGGAGAGAACATCCAGCGCATCGCGCCCGGTAAGTTTTTCCAGTCCGAGAATCTCCTCCGGACTGAATCCGTCGACGTGGATCTCGGGATAGTCGGATTTCAGAAACCGCATCAGATCGAGATACCAGGTGAATGGCAAATCTGGATTCACACCGCCCTGGATCAGAACGTCGAGACCGCCGATTTGCCTGATCCCGTCCATCTGGCGCGCGATCTCGTCGAAGCTAAGCGTGAAGGCTCCGTCCTGGTGCCTGGCGCGATAAAATGCGCAGAATCTGCACGCGACCACGCATACGTTGGTGTAGTCGATATTGCCACCAATCGAATAGGTAGCCACCTCTGGGTCGGTGCGGCGCTGCCGAACTGCATGCGCTGCGACAGCCAACTCGTGCGAGGGGAGTTCGTAAAGGCGCAGGATCTCATCGGCGGAGAGGCGATGCCCGCCGACAGCGCGGTCGAGCAACTTGATCGAAGGAGTCGCAAGATGTGAATAGGTCATTGTCTTTTCTCCTGTCTCTTTTGTGCCACTCAAAGTCCTCGCTTCAGGGCGCGGCCGCAGTGAGTGCCTGAACGGTGAAAAAGCTCTTGTCTACGGCGCCCATGTTTATATACCAGCATTCGTGCTCAGCAGTGTCCTGCGCGGGCAAATAGCACATGGTCGCGAATCCGTCCTTGAGATCATCAATGCTGGCGCCTACCTGAAAGACTCGTCTGAATGGGTAAATGGCGACGCGCGCAGCGGGTACGGAGCGATCGCGATAAGCCATCCAGCTTATGTAGTTCTTCCAGAGCTCGCCGCCACGGTCGTATAGATCCTGGTACACGATGCATTGCGCTTCAGCGTCGATGTACATGACGTGGCGTCCGAACAACTCCTGTGGGACTCGATCGCGTCGAGCTACACCCTCGACAACATAAGTTCGGCGCAATTCCCAACGCTCGGGACAGGCGCTGGCGCCGCCGTCAGTTGGGCAGGTGACTTCAGGCACATGACCGGCGGCGATCGAGGCGAGCATGGGTTTCTCGCCAAGGAAGCGCCAATTGTAATTTTCGTTCTTGGCGGCAAATCCCTGGAAATTGTCCAGCGACCAGGTAATCGGACCAGCGGCGGAGCCGAGCGTCGCTTCGCTGTATCTGCGGATCCTTCGATTGCCGGGATTCCAGCTCCAGGTGTCGTCGCCCTCGGCCGGATCGGCGTAGCGATATCTTATGAAGCCCCGGCCGCGCTCGGTTTCCGGCGCCAGCATCGGGTAGAAGGCCATCAGCAGTAGCCGCCCGCTGGTACGGAAATCGGGATCGGTCGGCAGCGGCTCGACTTCGGTTCGGCCGACGAGGTTGTAGCTGGCCAAGTGACCCATCTCGTAGTAGTCAATCGGCGCATATTTCCGATTCAGCCCTTCGTACTCGCTGATGCAGGAGAAATCGCGCGCGTCGTAATCGTCGGTGGAAGTGGGACGAAAGGTGTTGTTCCACATGACTTTGTTTCCAGCGTCGGCGTCATTGGGGTCGATGAATGGAAACGGCAGGCCCGCGACGTATCCCACGAGACTGCGATGGTCGCGCGAGAGCCTGACCTGCGCGGAATATTTCTCGGTGGCCTCGCGGTAGGGAGGGGGCCACTCGATCCGTTCGCTCGGCGCAATCTGCATGCTCATCCCGTGGGTTACCCTGAGATAGACGCCGGGCGAGACCAGTTGCTCGACCTTGCGCGCGTCTTGCGCAGTTATGAGTTCGCCCGGGCGGACCTGGGCGGCGGCGAATTTGATGGCTGCGATTTGCGCCAGCAGCGCCGCGGAAGCGATCAGAGTCAGCCGCGACACTTTTTGTCGATACATATCGATTATCCTCCGAGGACGTGCATGCTTGCATGTCCGTTAACCAGTGCGGATTTCTCGACGAATCCGCGCGGCTTGTTGAAGACCGAGGCACGAATCCGCGACTCTAGATGGTCGTTATCGAGCTTGGCGCGCACTCCTTGCTTGAGATCGACGCCTGCCGGAGAGAACAAGCAGGCGAACAGTTTCCCATCCGAAGTGAGCCGGACGCGGTCGCAGAGGCCACAGAATGGGTTGGAAATCGTCGAAATGACGCCGAGGCGGAAAGAGCCGTTCAGAAAATAGTAACTCGCCGGTTCGCTGGTGCGCGCCATCGGCGTGACCTCGAACTCGCGGCTCAAAAGTGAGATCAGGTCCCGCTCGGTGAAGACCCTGTCTCGATTCCACAAGCCGCGGCTGTCGAGCGGCATGAACTCGATGAAGCGCAGAGGAAGTTTCTCGCGATATGCCCAGCGGGCAAGCGGCAGAACGTCGGCATCGTTGGTACCGCGCATTACGACGGCATTAATTTTGACCGGCAGACCGACTTCGCGAGCGCGATCGATTCCATGCAGGACATCGCGCAGGTTGCCGCCGCCAGTGATTTGGCGAAATCGCTCGGGCGAGAGCGAATCGAGGCTGACGTTGACGTCGTCGAGCCCTGCGTCGGCGAGTTCGCCTGCGTAGCGCGCCAGGAGTACGCCGTTGGTGGATAGCGATACGCGGCGAAGGCCCTCGCACCGGAGCTCGGATAGCATCGTGACAAATCGAGCGGCGCCGCTGCGCAGGAGCGGCTCGCCGCCAGTCAAGCGTAGCTGCTCGATTCCGAGACGAGTCACGAATATTTCCACCAACTCACGGAGTTCCTCAAAGCTCAGGAGCTCTTCCTTCGCGACCCAGACCGGGCATTCGGGCATGCAATAGACACAGCGAAAGTTACATCGATCGGTCAGAGAGACGCGCAACCTTTTCATCGTCCGTCCGAAGCGGTCGCCGAGCCTGCGCGCCTCGTTCTGCGCAGATGCACTTTCTGTCAGCGAAGTTGCCATCTCAGAATGGAAACCCTCCGAAGCGCAGAAACCCGCCAATGACTAACGCGACCATCGACGAGATTACGTTGTAGCGCGCGAGACGCCGCATCCAGTTCGCATACCGCACGGCTTCGGTACGAGAGCCCTCAACCTGCTGACGCGTGGCATCGTAAGGAAGTTTCACCACGACGCGCGGGCGCAGATAGAAGGTCAAGATTGCGGCGGTTATTACCAGGCTGAGCCAGATCGTGATCATCGTCAACAGGGCGGCACCGTAACCGCTGACGAAGAACGAGGGGTCGAGAAACGACGACAACTGGCCCAATCGCCACAGCTGCAGGAGTCCGCTCAGCGGGAGTCCCAGCAGGGTGATCCAGTTCAAGATAGCGAAGTCGGTCCCGAGCTTGTCGCCGAGCCGCGCCGCTTGGCCGGGCGGAATCAGATCGAGACGCCGGGTCAAAAGGAAATCCAGAAACACATTGGAGCCGACAAACACAGCCGCAAAAAGAATATGCATCGAAACAATGATCTGCAGATCGAGAGCCTTCATCTGCCACTCCGATAACTTCCGACCCGAATGGTCTGCAGGTCATTAGCGAGCGCCTGTGCGCATTCCAGCGGCCTGCCGCTCACGTGGACGGCACGCCGCGCCCAATTCCCGCAGTAGTCACACTGGTTGCAATCGAGCATGCAATGGTCGTCCTCGAAGAAGCGCAGGAAGCCATCCAACTCCGCACTGTCGATTCGGACGCTCAACGGCTCGGGCTCGCCGCCGAAAAGCTTATAAGGCGGCTGGATGCCGACGAGGAGGCGGGCGACATCCTCGCAGTGCCTCGAGTGGTACGCGTTCGCGACCATAGCGATCCAATCGGTGTGCGAACTCGGCCCCTCTTCCATCTTTTCGCGGCCGGCAATCTTGAAGAGGTCGATCCCCAAGTCTTCGTAGATTGCCACGTCCTCGGGCCTGACCCATGGTGAACGGACATACTCGGTGGCGTCGTTCGCCTTGATAAGCGAGCAGCGGTAGTAGCAGTAGTCCACGTAGTATCGCTGCGTGATACTTTCTCCCGAATGGGAGATCATGTTGGAGTGATACTGGCGGATCGGACAGCTCAGCAGGCATCCCTCGTTCACGACAAGCGACAGACGGCACCCGACCGCCTTGCGGATGGCCTTGAGGCGGCAGAAGTCGCGATTAACCTGAGGATCGAGGTGGATCACCGCGGCGCCGAGGTCGTCGAAGAATTTCGCCTTGCGGGCATCATTGACCGAGGCGAGGACGGAGATGTGCAGTTCGAGCTCGGGAAAATTCTCGCGCACTAGCTCCATCACGAACGGATTCGCCGTGACAACCGCCGCCGCCCCGATATCGACAAGCCACTGGAGACGCTGCAGCATCTGGCCGCGGCCTTCGTCGGAGAATTCCTTGTTCCCCAGACAGGTGGCATTCATGACGTAAACGAGACGAATTCCGTGCTGCGCAGCTTGTGAAACATGAAGTGCTATATCGTCTTCGCTCGCGTTGGAAAGCATCAGTGACGAGCGAAGCGTAGCCTCGCTCGGCAGGCTTCCGTAAATGTAATCGGGCTTGAACGGGGCGATTCGAGCGATGAGTTCGGGATCAAAGTTGGTTGGCAGCATCAGCTTCATTGGCGCCTCCATCAACTCCTTGGGATCGGAATCTCGCTACTGTCGAGCACTTGTCGGAAGCCCCAATTGAGCTTGAGGTCGCCGAGCCAGACCATACGGACCGCGTTGACCCCCAATCGCTCGCGGAGCCGCGCGTTCAATTGCGCCTGATCGTGGGCGCTGCCCTCGACGGCGACCGTGAGGACGCCGGCCGATGAATCCGCTTCGCGAATCAACAAGACGTTTCGCCCGACCAAGTCAGCGTTATCCTCGATACACATGCGGACATCGTAGGCGGTGATTCGCTGGCTGCCGACCAAGACACTGCTCTCAGGGCGGCCAAAAATCTTCAGCCGTCGAAATTCCGAGCCGCAGGGGCACGGGCCCGGCGCGAACGCTGCGATGTCGCCAGTGTCATAGCGGACGAAGATGCTGCCCGCAGAACTTAGCTTGGTGACGATCAGCCGGCCGCGAACACCGGATGCGACCGGAGCGCCAGCATCGTCCAGGACCTCGAGATAACAGACATCCTCGTGCACGTGCGGAGCGGTGTGCGCTTGGCATTCATCGAGGGCGGCTCCCTCCTGCGTCCCACTGCGCTCGAAGACGTCTCCAACTCCCAAACGGTCGCGCAGGAACTCGCGCATCCGCGGCGTGAGCGGCAAGCCGACTACAGAAATCGAACGTACCCCACTCAAGATCTCGTTCGAGGGGATCCTTGAGCCCGTGCCGCGTCGAATCAGGGAGAGGAGGAACGGCGCGGTGGTGGTGACGAATTCGGGTCGTGCCGAGGACAGCGCGCGCAAGAACGACTCAAGGTACTCCGGGCCCATGCTGCCCCAGAAGAACGCGCAACTCCCGCCCAAACGCGCAACCGCGTGCGCCTCGCACGCCGCGAGTCGGTGCCAGACCGGACTCATCAACAACGCCGTCATTCCCGGGCCGAATCCGGCCCATCGAAAACCACGCATCGTGGGCAGGATGTACGCCTCTTCCTCCTCTGCGCTCAGCCAAACGAGCAGCGGATCCCCGGAAGTACCGCGAGTGCTGAATGCGACCCGGCCCTGACGCGGATTTACCCAGCGGTCACCGGCTTGTACCAGATCCCGCTTCGTGACTATCGGAAAACGCTCGAGGTCCTCAAGAGAGCGAAGCGCGTCTGGGCCGATACCCGCGCCTGCCCAGAGATCCCGGTAGAACGGAACGTGTCGGTACGCGTGGTCTGCCACTTCACGCAAGCGGTCGGTCTGCCAAGCGGTCAATCGCGCCGCGGAGAGCGCCTCGACTTCGTCGCGTTGCGGGTATGTCGAGTTAGCACCCATAAGGATCAGACGCCTCTGCGGCGAATCGGCAACTGGATACCCCAGTCGTCAGGCCCGGCAGCGCAGCGCCCCGCCGGTATCAGTTCACCAAGCGACAAGCCGTAGGGCGGCACGGCGAGTTTAAGGTTTCGAATCGTAGCGCCCTCAACTTCGTAAAATCCGCCGCGCAGATGGAAGCATCCGCACTGTGCGCATTCGGGTGCGAGCAGCAGCGCCCCCTCGACGTGCATGAGATGGCGCCACGGCTGCGTGCCAGCCGGGTTGAGCGCGGGCGGATCTTCGCCAAACACCACGATTGTTTTCATCGCTTGCCTGGCGAGGTCGGCGGAGCCCTTGTTGCGCAACTCGGCTACCAACAGTTCGACGATGTCGTCCCTGACTACCAGCGCATCAACCTTGAGTTGTGCGAGCAGGGCGGGAGTGAGCGTGACCCGCTCGGCCGAGGCATCAAGGCAAATGAAGCGTCCGTCAATGCGTTCGGCAACTCCGCGCCGCAGCCCCGGCATCAGCAGACTTGAGCCGAGAAACGAAATGGGACTGCTGCCGAAGTCTTGAGCCGCGATCGTTGCGCCGTCCGCGATGCCCATCATCCGGTAACACCAGGTTAGGTGTTCCGCCCAGACATCCAGGTCGCCGTTTCCGAATGAAAGACTCCCACCGGGAACGTCGAAGAAGAGATTGGCGCTCTCAGTTGGCATTGGCCGCTCTCCGGTCTGCCTGCAGAGCAACCACGCCGACATGATCCATGCTCGCGACCTGCCGCGTCCTCACAGCCGTGCCGGACTTGATCCCAACGTTGCGCGCAGTTTCCACGTAGCCCACCATCGCCGAGAGCGCCTCGACGCCGACTTCCGCCTCGTCGAGCATCTCCCAGGGCACGATCGAAACCTTGCCGCTTCCCGGATCGATCGGAATCAGCGACACGTTGACGAGCGGGAACCCGTGGCCATGCGGCGGAAGCCAGGTCGGATGAGACGCGACCAGGGGACCGAGCTCGGGCAAGCCCCAAAGCGGAAATATAGGCCGGTCGTATAAGGATTCCAGTCGCCGCCGCCAACGTGGCGTGAAGAACCCGGTCGAAACGAAGACATAGGCCGCCCGGCCAATCAGCTTCGGTGCCCACCCGTCGATCAGCATTTTGTCGGCCTGACCTTGCCGAATAATCAGGTAGCCATTGCCGGCAAACTCAGCGAGCTCACCGGAGTCAAACTCCTCGACGCGGCCAAATGCAATTGGCCGGCCCTGCGAAAGTGCAAGCAGTATACCGGTAAGCACTTCCCACGAGCCTATCGCTGGTTCGGTGCACAGGAAGGAAATCTCGCGCAACTTGGGAATGAAAGCCGCCATCGAGGCAGCCATCGCAGACGCTGAAAAATGCGAGTGAGCGACCACCCCGCGGCCACTGGGAATAAGTAGCGCGGGCTCGGTGGCTCGCTTCGCCGTTGCTGCGTCGCTGAAGGTGCCCTTGAGCTCGCTTTTCTTGACGATCCTGACGTCGCCACCCTGCGCAACTGCGGCGCCGTCGGACGTGATGAGCGCCGAAGCCTTTGCCTCAGCGAGCCGAGCCACGAGTCGCTCCGCGGAGTCAGCTGGGTCTGCCAGAAAGACGCACCGACCCGCGAGCAATCCAGCTATGCAGAGCAGCAGGCTCTGGACCGGATCGGGATCGGCAATCGCAACCGTGCTCTCGAGGCCCGCGGCCTGGATTCCGCCGGCGAGAGTGAGACTCTGCTCGAGCAGTTCGGCATAACTGAGTCGAGAATTCTCAGATACGACTGCCGGGCGATCTTTCGCCGCCAAAAACTTCTGACGGAACACTCGGCCGAGCGGCTGCTGTGCTACCGGAACACGACGCGGCACGCCCACCGGCCAGTACCAGGATGGCAACGCCCCGCCGACCTTGGACATGACTATCCTTGAAACTCGGCCTTCTCGTAGTCGATATTGGTCTGCCTGTCGTTCTGCGACGGCGCCCAGCTAAACAACGTGTACTCAAAATGCCGATAGCCGCCGGCAAAGTGAAGCCCCTTGGGCGGGCCGGGCATCAGGCCGTCGGCGGGCATGCCGTTGGGATGCTGATACGGCTCCCAGGCATGGTAGATAACCAACTGATCCGGCCGCACGCAGGCGGACAGCTTCGCTCTCACCAGAAATGCGCCGTAGTCGTTGTATACACGAATGAAGTCATGGTCCTCGATGCCCTTTTTGCGCGCGGCAGTATTATTGATGAACGCGAACGGCTCGCCCCGATGCAGCTTCATCATTTCGAGCGAAGTATGCCAATTGGCGTGAATGCTCCATCGGACATGACCACCGGTGATTCTCAGCGGCTGGTGACCGCCAATATCGGGCGGCCGCTTATGCCGCACCAAAGCCTCGTCCGCCTCGACGAAGTACGGGTGATCGATGTAGAGCTCGATGCGCCGCGTGGTAGTCGCGTAGGGGACCTTCATTTCGACCTGGTCTCTCATCGGCACATGGACCTGGCGCGGGACCATATCCGAGCTCTGGCATACCATACCGTGCCAGGGCGGGCGCCCGCTCAGCCAGGCTTTGCCGTTCTTGCGCATGTTGTCGAGGTTAACGTCTTCACCGTCCAGGCTGCTGAGCCATCCCAGTTCGCCAAGAGCATGGAGGCAGTCATCGACCATGCGCTCTTCGTCCGCGTTGGTCTCGCCATAGCGGTTGCCGTAGGTCGCGCGCCAGTACAGGTCGTCGACGATGACCTCACGGTTTTCGCCCGCCTTGTACTTTTCGATGCCGCGGGCCTTCAGGTGCTTCGCGATGCTGCTCAACACGCCGAGGGCAATCTGGCGATCCGACCTGCTTTCGCCAAGCGGCTGCACCGACTGATCGGTGAAGCATAGCAGCCGTGTGTCGGGGGTCGAATACTTAACGTCCGCATATTCGTAGTAGGACGCGGACGGCAATACATAGTCCGCATAAAGACCGGTCGTGCTCCAGCGCGGATCGAATACGACGATCGTTTCGAGCTTCGGCCATAGGGTCTTTATATAGGTATTCATGCCGCCGCGATGACGGCGCAGCGGATTCGATCCTGATACGAACATGGCGCGCGGCGTGACTTTCTGGTCGAATCCGTCCCACCAGCCCCTGGCGACTGCGTCTTCGGCGTAGTCACTGATCTTCTTGTCGGTATATGGATCGTGCAGATGCTTGTCCCAGACTTCCTTGTATCCGGCGTGGCGATACCAGAGAAAAACCCCGGGCGTGAGCGTGCCCGACGACTTGAGGCCCTCATGCGTCGCGCCGTTAGCGGCCTCGACCGGCGGCATCGTGGGGTCCATCTTAAGGCGCGTCTTGTAATCCTCCATCATCAGCTGGGACAAGGTCGCGGCCGCGGCGATCGGGTTCTCCGATTCGATCACCTGCTTGGGCATCCCGGCGACCGCCGCCATCGAGGCCGAGATCTCCGTTCCCGGCGACCAGCCCTGGGTGCCGGTACCCGGTTTGCCGACGTTCCCGGTCAGCGCAAGGATGTAGCAATAGGAGCGCTCGAGCAGATCGCCGTGATAGAGCTTGCCGGTAATGAAGTTGATATAGCCGAAAATCTTCCGGGGCGGCCGGCAGAGATCGGCGATCTGGTGGAGCATGTCCGGGTGAACCCCCGACATCTGGTGGACCTTCTCCGGCGTGTACTCGAGCAGACGCTCCTTGAGCAGATTGAAAACGGTTCGGACCTCGACCTTAGTGCCGTCTTTCAGGAGCACACCGGTGCGCGTGTCGAGAGCATAGTCGGCGGCCATTTCAAGCGTGCCCTTGGGCATCTGCACCAGCTGCGCGTTCGCGCTGTCGATCGCATAGAACTGCTCGGGGTCTCCGACCTCGCGCAAGTCGGAGTCTCTTAAGAACCGGCCATCATCCGATCGAACCAGGATTGGCGCATCGGTCTGTTCCTTGACGAACTCCGTGTCGATCCATCCGTTGTCGATCAGAATCTTTGCCACCCCGAGCCACAGCGCAGGATCCGCCGACCAGTCGATGGGTACCCAGATGTCGGCGAACTGGGCGGAAGGATTCTTGTCCGGTGCGACGGCGATTATCTTGGCGCCGCGATACCGGGCTTCCAGGAGGTAATGGACGTCCGGAATGTTCGCATAGACCGGGTTGGACATCAGGATGATGGTATCCGGTAGGAACCAGTTCTCGATGCCTGGCGCGTGATGCATCTCCCCAAAAGTCAGCCACTGGCCGACCTTGAAGTCTCCGGTCACGAAGTCGAGATCGAAGCTCACTCCACCGAGTAACGAAGTCATGCCGGTGGTCGAGCCCTCGGCGGCGCCGCGAAACACTCCGATGCCGTTGGCGGCGTGGTCGTCAACCAGCGCCTTGGGTCCGTACTTCTGGATAACATTAGCGATCTTCTCGCCGATTTCTTCGAAAGCCTGCTCCCAGGAAATCTGTTCCCATTTTCCGCTGCCGCGCTCGCCCGCGCGCTTCATCGGATGCAATATCCTGTCCGGCCCGTACATCGCACGCGAATGCTGATAGCCCTTCTGGCATCCGCGCGGATTGTAGTCGGGCACCTTAGACTCGGGATCGTTGAACTCCGGATAGGTACACGAGATTTCTTCGCGCACCACCTTCTCGTCCTTGACGTAGACCCGGAAGGGGCAACTTCCCGGGTAGCAGTTCACCCGATGGGTACCCCACTTGCAGCTATCCCATTCAAAATATTGGCGCTGCTCCTGCACAGAGTTTCGTCGCGAGGGATGCACGGCGGACGTGTCCACTTGGGTTGCCATTTTTCCGCCCTCCCGGCGCTAGTTCTGAAGTTCGGCCTTTTCGAAGTCGATATTGGTCTGCCGATCCGACTGCGAAGGAGACCAGTTCCACAGCGTGTATTCGAAATGGCGATAGCCGCCCGCGAAGTGCAGGCCCTTGGGTGGGCCTGGCAGCAAGCCGTCGTACGGCATCCAATTCGGATACTGATACGGTTCCCACGCGTGGTAGATCACTAGCTGGTCAGGCCGCGTGCAGGAACTGAGCTTCGCCCTGGTTATGAAGGAGCCGTAGTCATTGTAAACGCGGATGTAGTCATGATCCGCGATGCCTTTTTTCTTCGCGACGGTTTCGTTGATGAAAGCAAATGGCTCGCCGCGATGCAGCTTCAGCATCTCGTAGGACACTACCCAGTTAGAGTGAATGCTCCATCTCAGGTGTCCGCTGGTAAGCCGCAAGCCCTGGGCGCCGCCGATGTTGGGCGGCTGCTTGTAGCGAACAAGATGTTCATCGGCCTCGATGAACCACGGATGATCGAGGTATAGCTCCATGCGCCGCGTCGTAGTTGCGTATGGCACCTTTTGCTCGAGCTGATCGCGGAAGGGCCAGAAAATACTGCCTGAAACCATGTCCGAGTTCTGGACCACGGTAGCGTGCCAGGCGGGGCGGCCGGTAAGCCAGGCTTTCCCGTTCTTGCGCAGGTTGTCGATCGTGAGTTCCTCACCGTCGAGACTCTCGAACCAACCCATCTGTCCAAGCGCGTTAAAGGTGTCGTTTACCAACACCTCCTCGTCTTCGTTAGTTTCGCCGTAGCGTCCGCCAAAGGTGGCGCGCCAGTAGAGATCCTTGACCACGATCTCGCGGTCACCTGACTTGTACTTTTCCACGCCTCTCTTCAGGAACTGCTCCTGGATGCGTTTGAGCAGGGCGAGCGTGATCTGGCGGTCTGATCTGGACTCGCCGAGCATAGGCACGGTCTGATCCGTGAAAGTGCTGAAGCGCGTCGCCGGAGTCGAGTACTTCGAGTCGGCATACTCGTAGAACGATGCGGCAGGCAGAACGTAGTCGGCGTAAAGTCCGGTGGTGCTCCAGCGCGGATCAAGTACCACGATGCATTCGAGCTTTGGCCACAGAGTCTGCAAGTAGGTGTTCATGCCGCCGCGGTGACGGCGGAGCGGATTCGATCCGGATACCAGCATCCCCTTTGGACTGACGTCCTTGTTGGGAACGAATCCTTTCTGCCAGCCGTTGGCAAGCGCTTCCTCCGCGTACTCGCTGATTTTCCTGGGCGCGTTCGGGTCGTCGAGGTACTTGTCCCACACCTCCTTGTACCCGGCGTGGTGGTACCAGAGCCAAACCGGCGGCGAGAGTGTGCCGCCCGCTCTGAGACCTTCGCGGAGCGCACCCAAAGCAGCCTCGGCCTGAGGCATCGTCGGGTCCATTTTGAACTGCGTCCGATAGTCCTCCTGTATCTTCTGCGACATATTCATGGCGTGAAGCAGCGGGTTGCCGGTCTCGAGCACCTCATTGGGCATCCCGCCAACGACCGCGGCGCCGCCGATGTACTCAGCGCCGGCCGACCATCCTCGTGATCCTGTGCCAGCCTTGCCGACGTTTCCAGTGAGCGCGAGCATGTAACAGTAAGAGCGCTCGAGAAGATCGCCGTGGTAAAGCTTGCCGGCGTTCCAGTTGACAAAGACGAACACCTTGCGCGGTGGCTTGACCAGTTCGGCCAATTGGGCGAGCTGATCGGGATGGACCCCGGAGATCTCATGGACCTTTTCCGGCGTGTATTCAGCGACTCGCTTCTTGAGCAGCTCGTAGACCGTTGTGACCTCGACCTGCTTCTTGTCCTTCAGGGTGACTTTCCAGTTGCCCTCAAGCGCATAGTCGAACGGCATCGCAAGCGTGCCTTTGGGCAGTTGCTCGGGCTTGCCGGTGGCGCTGTCGATTGCATAGAACTGCTCCATATCCGCGCCCTCGCGTAAGTCGGACCCGCGCAGGAACTGCTGATTGTCCATGCGGACCAACACCGGGAGATCGGTCTGTTCCTTCATGAACTCGATATCAAGCCATCCTTTTTCGATCAGGATATTGCAGACGCCGAGCCACAACGCCGGGTCGGCAGACCAGTTGACTGGCAGCCACATGTCAGCGAACTGCGCAGTGGCATTCTTGTCAGGCGCGATCGCAACTACCTTGGCGCCGCGGTAGCGCGCCTCGAGAATATAGTGGATGTCGGGAATGTTCCCATAAGCCGGATTTGAAAGAGCTATGATCGTGTCGGCCAGGAACCAGGTCTCGATTCCCGGAGCATGCTGAAACTGGCCGAAGGTCAGGTACTGACCGGGGTTGAAATCGCCGATGAGAAAATTGAGGTCGTAGCTGACCCCGCCCAAGCGCGACACGAATCCGGTCGAGGCGCCTTCGCCCCCGCCGCGCAACACGCCAGCGCCATTGGTTCCATGGTCGTCGGAGATCGCATGCGGCCCATATTTTATGATGATATCGACAAACTTGCCGGCGATTTCATCGCAGGCCTGATCCCAGCTGATTCGCTCCCACTTACCGCTGCCCCGCTCGCCTACGCGCTTCATCGGGTATAGCAGCCGATCGGGGCCATACATCGCCTTCGAGTGCTGGTAGCCTTTCTGGCATCCACGCGGATTGTAGTCAGGCACCTTGTAGTCGGGGTCGGTGAACTCGGGATAGGTGCACGAGATTTCCTCGCGAATCACGTGGCCGTCCTTGGCATAGACACGGAAGGGACAACTGCCGGGATAGCAATTGACGCGATGCGTTCCCCATCGGCACCTATCCCACTGCCAGTAGTTCTCGGGGGCTTCGGCGGTTGCTTGCCGAGCCACAGGATTTTCTTCACCCTTCTGCTTGCTCATGACCGGTGCCCCTTACTAGCCTCGACACCCTGCTCGATCGGCTGGCTTCCCCTACTAGCCTCGACACCCTGTTCGATCGGCTCAACGGGAGCCAAGACGTTGAACGGGGCGAAGGCGTCCGACCATTTGTAAATGATGAGCAGATCCATCAATTCGGAATGTTCTCCGCGCTCGGCGCGTGCGCGATGCTCCTTGAGCGTTGCCATCGCCTGATCAACGCCCGGTCCGAAGTACTTACGAAGCAGATCGGTCGGAATATCGGCCTGACCGGTCGGCTTATTGTCGGCTGCGAAAGTTGTTGGCCGGATGAAGGGAGGTATGTAGTAGACATTCGGACCCGTGTCGAAGTCCGGACGCAGCGGCAAGGCAACTTTGTATTCGTTGACGAGCTTGGAGACGTAGCTCTCCTTGTCGTCCAGGTAACCGAAGTACATCGCGCGCGCGGGGCAGCTCTTCGCACATACCGGAGCGTACTGGTTTTCCACCCGGCCCGCGCAGAAGTCGCACATCTCGTAGGTGCCCGCCAGCAGGTTCTCCATCGGGATTTTGTAGGGACATGCAGCCGCACACAGCCCGCACTCGTCGCACGAACTCGGATCGATCATGACGATCCCGTCCGATTCGCGCTTGCGCATCGAGTTCTTGTGCCCGTTCGCTTGGGCGGTCGGCAGCCCGCCGCCTCGTGCGAAGTGGCCTTGACAGACTTCTATGCAAGGAGCATCCGTGCAGTGATTGCAGAGCCGGGGCATATAGAAGAAGTATCCATTGGGCCACTCACCGGCGCCCTGATCTTCTTCCCATATCGGCCCATACTTCGCCGGTTCGCCGGTTTCTTTGACGATTGGGTGCAGGTACTTGGTCCCGACCGGCGAGGTATAGACCTCCTCCCAGTTGAAGGTCCAGGTTCCACCGTAGTCTCGCACGCGATCCGGAACCTTGCGCCCCAGCTCCATCCATCCCTTGGGCCAACCTTCGCCGGGCTTGGTTTCGCACCATATGTAGCGGAGCATTTCGGTGCCGGGATGATTGAGGCGGTGGGTGCTGCAGGCCACGGTACAAGTCTGACACCCGATGCATTTGTCGAGATTGATTACCATCGCAAGTTGCCGTTGGCTCATTGCACTACCCCTTGGTCCTTCGCGAAGACAAATTGCCTCGCACGCCGTTATTTGGCCGCTCGCTCGTTCGGATTAGATGGAGTGCGGCTCAGCTCGTGTTAGTCGTCAATCTCGGTCCTTCCGATTGTCTGTGCGATAAATGCATCGGCCATGCCACGAAATTAACTTTCCGTCGACAATCGAGTTTTCGAGTTGAACGGCTCTTGTTTGCACCGACACTGTCACTAATAGTGGCAGCCAGTGGAGCGATCGGCACCATGTTTAGGAGATAAAGCTCTATCTGCACGTCGTGAGTCGTGGCACGTAGTATGCACGCTTCGACCGCGAGGTCGGCATCGCTTGCCTATTCTGGCTCTGCCGTTCATCGGCTAGGCCGCGGATGAAGGACTTCAGGAACGGTTCTTTGGAGGTGTCTCGAAGGTGAAAAAGCTACCGGGAAGGTATCAGCAGTTCAAGGAGGAGTTCCCAAAGATTAGCCAGGCTTACGATGCGATCGGGCGACTGACTGCTGAGGATGGCCCACTCGATGAAAAATTGGTTCAGTTGATCAAACTGGGTATGGCGGTCGCCTCTTCCCAAGAGGGCGCGGTCCATTCTCACGCGCGACGTGCATTGGAAGCTGGCGCTACACGCGAAGAGATCCGCCAAGTCGCACTTCTGGGCCTGACCACGGTCGGATTCCCACGGATGATGGCCGGGCTTACGTGGATTGACGACGTACTGAAGGGCGTCGCTCCGAGAAGTCGAGGCGCCCGAGCCACGCGGGTGAGATAGCCGTTTGGCGATGAACGATATTCGCCTTCGCTCACGGATCCGGATGCATCCGATGGAGCCACCTGGGCCGTTTCGTGACAGGTAATTTGCAGTCCGAGAAAAATCATGGCCTACTCAGATAAGGTTATCGAGCACTACAAACAATCCGCGCAACGTCGGCAGCTTTGCGAAGGACGAGCCGGGCGTCGGCACCGGCCTTCGGCGCTCCCGAGTGCGGCGACGTGATGAAACTGCAGCTGAAGATTAGCGAGACCGGCGTGATCGAGGACGCGCGGTTCAAGACCTTCGGGTGCGGAAGCGCGATCGCAAGTTCGAGCTACGTCACCGAACTGGTCAGGGGTAAGCATATCGACGAGCCGATGGCGATCATGAACACGGTCATTGTCAAGGAGCTGAACCTGCCGCCCGTCAAGATTCACTGCTCCGTGCTGGCCGAAGACGCGATCAAGGCTGCGATCACCGACTGGCGCAGGCGTAAGGGAGATGAGCCCGTTTCGCAAGAGCAACCGCCCAAGAAGGAGGCATAGGAGTTCGTGGCTGTGATCTCACTTTCGGAGGGCGCCGCTCACAAGATCAAGCAGTTGGTCGCCACTGGCGCCGTCAAAGTAGAGGTGCGGCGTGGTTTCGGAAAAAGCGGCATGAGGATTCTAATGGAAAGGACCTAACGATAAGCACCACATTTCTTGAACCAATGCCGCCCGGACCTGAGCGGCTTCGCCTTTTCCGGGACGAAGGTTTCTTCGCCACCGCGCCGAATTCTCGGAGGCCTTTATGATTCGAAATGTGAAGAAAATCCTGGCTCCGATCGACTTTTCGGAATACTCGATGGAAGCGTTACGCGGTGGGATGGAACTGGCAAAGGACCTCGACGGTGAGCTGCACATCGTGCATGTAGTCGCGCCTCATTTCGCGTTATTCGACAAAATGCGCGAGCAGGCGCGCGAGACCCTGATGGTGGAAGAGGCCGAAGAGGAACTCGCGCGCATCAGGAAAGACGATTGCGGAAATTCCGCCAAGGTCTTCACTCAAGTGATGGTCGGACCGCCGGTCCCGAAGCTGATCGAATATGCGAAGGAGCAACAGATCGATCTGATATTGCTCGCAACCCACGGGCGGACCGGCATCGAGCATCTAATGATCGGAAGCGTGGCCGAGAAGCTGGTGCGCGCCGCGCCGTGCTCGGTCCTGGTCTTCCGACGGCGAAAGCCTTGAGCGGTACGGGTCAGATCGGGGAACCGGGATCCCGCTGCAAGACCTATGACCGTTAATCAGCTTTCAGGTCTTCGCAGGATCGTTTCAATCGCTTGGCTGCTTTTGGTCGGCTGCCATCTGGGCCCGGCCCAACACGCCTCCAACAGAGTGCCTCGCCGTGAGGATCGAGGCGGCCTGATAGTGCTGTACCTCTATGGTTCGTACGAGGAGATGGGCCGCGAAGAGGCCAGGCTGTTGGGCCAGACAGCGATCGATGCGGAGACTCTCTACGGCGATCATTGGAAGGGGTTGTTGGCAAGGATGGGCGTCGGGGTAAAGATCGCCGACACGCTGTGGCTGCCGGTGCTGAGCTGGACCGAGCCGCTCTATGAGCAAAGCGGGATGTTCGCGGAGTCGGTCGGCATCTCGAGGAGTTGGGAATCTCGCGAACCGATTCGGTTCGGCTCTTCTACGGCGGAATCTTCGGCGGTTCGACCTCGTTTGTGGCCTTGGCGGAGTAGGGACTGAGTGGCCTTCAACCCTCCAGGCTGAAGGGCTATCTCGTGCTGGAGTTTTACTCCGGCGCGGCCAGCCTGTCCGGCCGCTTCACTGAGGGATTTTCTCTCCGGCGCTTACAGCGCTTGCTTATTTATCATTTCGATGATACTAGAAAAGTCGTAGTGAATCGATACGTCGAACAATTCAGCGCTCTGGGGCAATCTGGCCGGCTCGAGATCTTCCGTCTGCTGGTGCGCGCCGGGCCGCAAGGAACCTGCGTGGAGGAGATCAAGCGCCGGGTCAAGATGCCGGGCTCGACGCTGTCTCATCACCTGGACGCATTGACCAGATGCGGGCTGCTGACGGCGCAGCGCGCGGGACGATTCATCTATTACGCAGTCAATTGGCCGCAAGCCGCCAAGTTGATCCAGTTCATGACCGAGGACTGTTGCGCCGGTCTTCACAAGACGCCGGGCGCATCGCCAGATCGTTCGCTATCAGCTAATCGCCTCTCCCGCAAAATAACGGGCAGGCATGGAGGTCACGATGAGTAATGAATCGATAAGGGAGAAGGTCAGGGAAGAGTACGCGCAAGCGGCGCGGCGAGTCACCGAACAGGGCGCCTCGTGCTGCGGCTCGGCAGCGCCCGCGGGAAACCCGATCACCTCGAATCTCTACCGCGAGAGTGAGACCGCATTGATTCCCGCCCAGGCGCTTGCGGCGTCGCTGGGATGCGGGAATCCAACAGCGCTCGCCGAGCTGAAGCCGGGCGAAATCGTGCTCGACCTGGGCTCAGGTGGCGGGATCGACGTGCTGCTCTCAGCGCGAAGAGTTGGGCCGGCGGGCAAGGCGTACGGGCTCGACATGACTGACGAGATGCTCGCCCTTGCGCGCGACAACCAACGCAAAGCGGGTGTCCAGAATGTCGAAATCCTCAAAGGCGAGATCGAGCATATCCCGCTGCCCGACAATTCGGTGGATGTAATCATCTCAAACTGCGTGATCAATCTGTCGGCCGACAAGGATCGGGTGCTGCACGAGGCGTTCCGCGTGCTGAAGCCAGGGGGACGATTCGCCGTTTCGGACATCGTGGTCCGCGGTGAGATGCCGGGCGAGATTCGTCGCCGCGTCGAGCTGTGGGCCGGATGCATCGCCGGGGCGCTGAACGAGTCGGAATACCAATCGAAGCTCGCTGCGGCGGGATTTGAACAAATCGAAGTGGAAGCGACGCGGATCTATACGGCGGCCGACGCGCAAGGATTTCTTGCGGAAAATCCAGACCTCGAGAAATTCGCGCAAATGGCGAACGGCAAATTCATAAGCGCCTTCGTCCGGGCCCGCAAGCCGGCGCGAAGCTGACGCGAGACAGATTCGATGGCCAATAGAATTCCAGATAAATTCGTAAGTAGCCCGGCCGCATGGCTCGGCCCCCAGCAGAGCAAGCGAAGCGACTGGATCCATGTCCTGTCCGACGCGGAGAATGCGGAGCTCGATTCCGCTATACAAGCGTATCGGCGGATGGGCAAGGCGCTGAGGGAAATCTCCGCGTCGGACTACCCGCTTCCGGTGCTCGGTCCTGCCATCGCGGCGTGGATGCGAGAGCTGGACGATGGCCGGGGCTTTTTCCTGGTCAGAGGATTTCCGGCGGCGGATCACACTGAAGCGGAAGCATCATTCGCGTACTGGCTCATCGGTCTGCAAATGGGGTGCCCGGTTCCCCAAAATCGCAAGGGCGATGCGCTGGGCCATGTGCGCGATGATGGAGCCGACCCAACGCAACCCGGAATCCGGCTATATCGCACGCGGATGAAACTCGACTTTCACACCGACGGCGCCGACATCATCGGCCTGATGTGCCTCAACCGCGCGAAATCGGGAGGACTAAGCCGAATCGCCAGCTCGGTTTCGATATTCAACGAACTGATGCGGCGGCGGCCCGACCTGGCGCCCTTGCTTTTCGAAAACTTCTTCTGGGATCGGGAGGCTGAAGCGGGACCGGGAGAGCCGCGGTATTTCAATTTTCCGATTTGCAGGTACGAGAACGGGCGTCTCGGCACGTTCTATATCGGTTGGTATATCCGCAACGCACAGCGGTTCCCGGAAGTGCCGCGCCTGACTGCCGCTCAGACTGAATTACTGGATCTGATCGACACGATCGCAAACGATCCGGCCTTTTACCAAGAAATGGACTTCGAGCCCGGCGACATGCAGTTCCTCAAGAACGCAGTGATCCTGCACGCGCGCACGGAATATGAGGACTGGAAGGAACCGGAGAGAAAACGGCACCTACTGCGTCTGTGGCTGACGAATTTCACTTTCAAAGATGGCGATCCGCAGATGCGCGAGGGTATCCGCGCGGCCAGCGGCGCGATTCAAGGTGAAAGGAGGAAACAATCGTGAAGTCTATAACCGGCGTCGGGGTGACGGATGTAGTCTCCGTCTATAGCAGTGCGCCGGGCGACCTCTTTCAACTTATATTTGGGCAGCAAATTCACATAGGAGGAATGAAGGCGTCGATCGATCTGGCGGAACGCGCCGGAATCAGGGCCGGGATGGGCGGGGTCGATCTGTGTTGCTGCAACGGCGCGGACATGCGCTTTCTGGTGAGGGTTCGCCATGTCGCCTCGATGGTCGGCGTGGACATAACCGAGGCAATCGTCGAGCGCGGTCGGCGGCTGACCCATGAAGAGGGCATGGACGATAAAATCCGGTTTGTTCTAGCCGATGCCTGTCAGAGCGGCCTGCCGTCGGCCAGCGCGGATTTCGTCTGGAGCGAGGACGCATGGTGCTACGTCCCCGACAAGCCGAGGTTGATTGCGGAGGCAGTGCGCATTGTTCGGCCCGGGGGCGTGATTGCTTTCACCGATTGGGTCGAAGGGCCTGTGGGACTGACTGGTTCGGAGGCCCAGCGCTTTCTCGGCACGATGATGTTCGCCAACGTCGAGGACATTGCGGGCTACGCCAAACTGCTGTCAGGAAACGGCTGCGAGGTGCGCGTTGCGGAAGACACCGGACGGTTTGCACGCCATGTGGATCTATATCTCGACATGGTCGAGATGCAGTTTGGGTACGATGCCCTGCGGACCGTAGGGTTCCGCACCGACCTGCTGGAGGCGCTCATCGACGGGTTCCGTTTCATCGGCGAGATGGCGGGCGCGGGCAAAATCGCACAGGCGCGGTTTATCGCGCGGCGCGTTTAGCGGCCAAGATCGCGAGCGCCGCGATCGAACCACGTCTGGTACGGCTCGTATGGAATCTGCCGGCGATCTCTGGAGCTCTGGTGTTGGGAATCCCCGTGGAAGAGCTGGCCTTCGCGTTCACCCTCGGCTTCCTTTGGTCGAGTGTGTACGAATGGTCGAGTGTGTACGAACATCTAAAATCGCAAAAGCTGTCACGCGAGGTCCGGCGGTCAGAGCATCGCGGACACAGTCGTCGGTCCCCGGAGGCCTCGGCCGGCGGGTGAGCGTGCCATGAACGACCTGCACGGAGTCGAAAATTCGGCCGCGCATTCTGTGGCGAGCGCCGGCGAGACTCGCGACTACACCTGTCCGATGCATCCCGAGATTCGGCAGGACCATCCGGGTTCGTGTCCCAAGTGCAGCATGGCGCTGGAACCGGTCGCGCCGATGCCGGCGGTCTCAAAAACCAAATACGTCTGCCCGAAGCATCCGCAGATCGTTCGTTCCGAGCCGGGCAATTGTCCAATATGCGGAATGACGCTGGAGCCGCGCGTTGTCAGCGCCGGTGAGGAGGTTTCCCCGGAACTGGCGGACATGACGCGGCGCTTCTGGATGAGCGTCGCGCTCACGATCCCGCTGATCGCGATCGAAATGTCGGACATGATTTCGGGCCGTCCTCTTCAGCGCGTGATGCCCGCGTCGCTGCGGACCTGGATCGAATTGGCGCTCGCAACTCCCGCCGTGCTGTGGGCGGGCTGGCCGCTGTTCGTTCGCGGCTGGCAATCGATCGTCAACCGCAGTCTCAACATGTTCACGTTGATCGGGATGGGCGTTGGCGTCGCCTACGGTTACAGCCTGATCGCAGCTATCTTCCCGAGTTTGTTTCCCGATTCGTTCCGCGCCGCTGATGGCACCGTTCCGGTCTACTTCGAGGCCGCTGCCGCAATCACTGCGCTGGTACTGCTCGGACAGGTCCTCGAGCTTCGTGCTCGAAGCAACACCAGCAGCGCGATCAGAGCGTTGCTGGGATTGGCGCCGAAGACCGCGCGCGTGATCAGGCCTGAC
This sequence comes from uncultured delta proteobacterium, assembly GCA_963842085.1. Classification (GTDB taxonomy): domain Bacteria; phylum Desulfobacterota; class Binatia; order Binatales; family Binataceae; genus Binatus. Next base: position 1,618,306 of record CAWJET010000002.1, on the reverse strand, counting down.
GGACGCGAAGAGGACATCCCACTCGATCGCGTCGTCCCCGGAGATCGGCTGCGCGTTCGTCCCGGCGAGAAAGTCCCCATCGACGGCGGAGTTCTGGAGGGGACCAGCTCGGTTGACGAGTCGATGGTTACCGGCGAGCCAATACCCGTCGAGAAGAAACCGGGCGACAGGCTGATCGGAGCGACCATCAACGAAACTGGTGGATTCATCATGCGTGCCGAGCGGGTCGGCAGCGATACTCTGCTCGCACAGATCGTCCGCATGGTGAGCGATGCTCAACGCAGCCGCGCTCCGATTCAGCGGCTCGTCGATATCGTTGCATCGTATTTCGTCCCGGCCGTCATTTTGGCGGCCGTAATTACTTTCATCGTCTGGGCGATTGTCGGTCCGCAGCCGCGGATGGCTTACGCAATCGTGAACGCGGTCGCGGTCCTGATCATCGCGTGCCCATGCGCGCTAGGCCTTGCAACTCCAATGTCGATCATGGTCGGCACCGGCCGCGGCGCAACTGCGGGCGTACTGATCAAGAACGCTGAGGCGCTCGAGATTCTCGAAAAGGTGGACACGCTCGTCGTCGACAAGACCGGGACTCTGACCGAGGGAAAGCCGCGGCTAGTCTCGGTCACCGCGCTCAACGGCTTCACGGACGCCGAGGTGTTGCGGCTCGCCGCCGGCCTTGAGCGGGGCAGCGAGCATCCGCTGTCAGCAGCGATTGTCGCCGGCGCCGAAGAGCGCAAGCTGACGCTTGCGACCGCCGAGGACTTCAAATCCGTGACGTGACAAGGAGTGACCGGGCGCATCGAAGGCCGCCCAGTTGCGCTCGGGAATCAGCACATGATGCGCGAGTTGGGCGTCACTATCGGTGTTTCCGCCGATGCGGACGCTCAGCGAAAAGATGGGCAGACCGTGATGTTCGTCGCTGTCGATGGCTGCCGCGCCGGACTCATCGGCGTTGCCGACCCGATCAAGCCGTCCACTCCGGAAGCACTCAGGATGCTGCGGGATGACGGTGTGACGATCGTTCTTCTGACCGGCGACAACCAGATCACAGCGGCGGCGGTCGCGAAGAAACTCGGCATCGATCGGGTCGAGGCAGAGGTGTTGCCCGATCAGAAGGCCACGGTAGTCAAGCGATTGCAAGCGGAAGGACGTATCGTCGCGATGGCCGGTGACGGGATCAACGACGCACCCGCGCTGGCGCAGGCACAGGTCGGGATTGCGATGGGCACCGGCACCGACGTGGCAATGGAGAGCGCGGGCGTCACCCTGGTCAAGGGGGATCTGCGCGGTATCGTGAAGGCGCGGCGCCTCAGCCGCGCGACGATGCGAAACATCCGGCAGAACCTTTTCTTTGCGTTTATCTACAACGTCCTTGGTATACCAATCGCAGCCGGCGTTCTTTATCCGGCATTTGGTGTGCTGCTGAGTCCAATTATCGCGAGCGCCGCGATGAGTCTGAGCTCCGTGTCGGTGATCGCCAACGCGCTAAGGCTGAGGAAGGTCGGTCTCTGATGGATCGACATAGGTGCGAGGTCATGGGAGGTTGTGCACGGGAGCTGAGCGTCCGAGAACAGACCTTCTGTGGCTGACAAGAGGCCGCCGATCTGGGCTATCGTCCAAGCAAAAGCGTGGAGAAAAGAGCCTGGATGGAGCCGTACTGGAAACAGCGTTACGTCGTCGATTCAGATCACTGTGTGCGGCGAATTACTGATTTCCCTGATCCATCCTGTAAATTCCCTGATCCGCGGAAATAAATCCCTGTTACCGAAAAATAATTCCCTGTTCAGTTGAGTAGGGAATTTGCCCAAAAAACCTAGGCGGATCCACGGCTTTTCGGGTCGATGTCGGCTTGGATCGCGCTCGAAATCGCAGAGAAGGGTTCGATCCAGAACTGCCTCATCCGCCACACAGTTTGTAGGATTCACATACAATTCGGAGAAGGCGGCAAATTGGCGCGTGGACGGGCCGATTCGCTCAATTCGTGGCACCGGAGAGAGGGAGCAATGCTCATAAATTGCCAATTCAGCGCAATTCCTCTCTGTTTGGAAAAGACTCGGTCCCACGGGCCGAGCCCTCCTCTAGTTGGCGCCTTGGACGCTTGATCTTTCGCCAGAATCGATGGGGGCCCTGGAGGTCTCAGAAGGGAGAAGGAAAAGGGGGGACGTTTCTAAATCCGCCAGCAGTCGCTGCTGTGCATCCCATTCGATAGGAACGCCGGCCAGAACCTTGAGGCGCTCGGCCGAGAGGCAGACGCCTTGCCGCCCGGCGCAGATAGATTCAACGACTGCTGGAGCGAGCAGGGCTAGCGGCACCATATGACGCACATAGCTTTCGCTCACACCTTCTCGAATGGCGATCTGACTGGTTAAAGTGGCAGTTCCTGCCGCGAGTTCGCCGAACCACTGGTACCCGCGGGCCAATGCTCGAAGCAGGGCAGGATCTGTCCGCGGAGCTACGACCGCTTCGCTTGGGAGCACCAGCGCGTTTCCACGCCACGACGCCTCATCTGCAGCGGAACAAGACGGGTCATTCGGAGGTTGGCTCCGCCGGCGGGGAACCGATCGGGTGGCAGAAGCGCTCGTAGATTGAGTGTGATCTGCATTCCGTCCCGCCTTAGCTCGACTCGCTCTATGAGCGTCCCCGTATCCTCTGCCGTCTCGACCCGCTGATGAGATTTGACCTTCGAATCGATTGCCCCGACCGCCTGCTTGAGTTCTGCAGCAGCGAAGCCAAAAGCTCTGAGGGTTGAGGCCAGCGCCCCGCGATCCGAGAGCATTGGTCTTGTGCCGGCCATTACCGCCAGTTCAGTTCGTTCGGCAGGCAGGCGCCACCCACGTTCATCCGGCTTCGCGGTTCCCCTGACCAGCCTCTTCGAGACGAAGTACCTGTAGCGCCGCTGTCCTTTTTTCGCCCAGCAGGAATACAGCGGCTCGCCGCTCTGATCGAAGAGTTTGCCCATGAGGAGGCCAGGGCTTCTTCTGACCGTTCGTCCCCGAGGGTGAGCGGCTTTCTGGCTCAGCATCTCCTGAACCTGCTGCCAAGTCACTCTTTCGATTATCGCTTCGTGCTGACCCGGGTAGGTGACATTCTTGTGCCGGATCTCGCCCACGTAGACCGGATTGGCGAGCAGGTGATAGAGCGCGCAGCGTCCGAAAGGGAAACCGCCGTGCCGTACACTACCTCTCGACACCCGTTGCTTGGAGAGAATCGACCTGCGGTCCAGTTCTTTTTTGACCCTACGCAAGGTCTTGAATTCGAGATAGAGCTTAAAGATCAATTGCACCGTCTTAGCTTCGGCTTCGTTTACCACTAGACGACGATCGCGCAGGTCGTAGCCCAGCGGCGGCGTGCCTCCCATCCACATCCCTTTCTGCTTGGACGCCGCGATCTTGTCGCGGATGCGCTCGCCGGTCACCTCGCGTTCGAACTGTGCAAATGAGAGCAGCACGTTCAGGGTTAATCGGCCCATCGACGTGGTGGTGTTGAACTGCTGCGTGACCGTGACAAACGAAACTCCGTGGGCATCAAAGATTTCCACGATCTTGGCGAAGTCGGCCAGCGACCGGGTGAGACGGTCGACTTTGTAGACCACGACCACGTCGATGCGCTTTTCCTTGACGTGGGCGACCGGGGCTTTCAGGGCCGGTCGATCCATGGTCGCGCCGGAAAATCCGCCGTCGTCATACGCTGTCTTGATCAGGCGCCAGCCCTCGCCGACTTGGCTCTTGACGAATGCTTCACAGGCCTGGCGCTGCGCGTGCAGCGAGTTGAAGTTCTGCTCGAGCCCCTCCTCGGAGGACTTGCGCGTATAGATCGCACACCGGTTCGGAGCGCCGTCACTTCGATTCATGACTTGTCTCCTGCTTTCGCCTGCCTCGCAAACCGAAGAACTGTGGCCCATTCCAGTGCGCGCCGGTGATCAGCTGGGCGACCTCGGTGAGCGAGCGATAGCGCTTTCGCTTGAACAGCACTCCCCAATCGAGCACTCTCACCTCATGAGTTACGCCATGCCACTCGCGCAGTAATACAGTCCCCGCCGGCGCTCCGGCGGCCGGCTCAGGTCTGAGCGGCCGTCCTGATCGCGCGTCGTTGGCTAGACGAATTAGCATTCTGCGGGTGGAGGGTTTGAGCCCTCCGTGGACTTGCTCCTGGATGCGATACGCCACGGCACGGGTCAAAAGCTCGCGACTGATGCGATGTGGTGGATCGGAGTGGTAGAGCGCCTGCCATTGCTGTTTCAGCTCGGCGACCGAATACGACTTCAGCCTTGCGATCCGCTGTGGGATCGGCTCCGGCGACCTGAAAGATCTCTCGTCCTGCATGTGTGCCCCGCCTCCTCGCGCGGGCAGACACACACATCGCTCTGGTTGGCACCGGAAGCCAGTCGCGCTGTTCGCGCCTCATTCGCCTTCCCATCGCCTTTGAGGGTACGAGAAAATGTGCGCTCGGCGCTCGCTTCGTCGCCGCGTCAGAGCAAACATCCGACGCCAGCCGATATGGCTGAAGGAGATCGTGAAAATGGAACACGCGAAATTGGTCGGCGCCAAGAAAACTGGGGCGCTAAACACCAGGTCTGGAAGAACGCCGGTGAAGAAGGCGGAGGGCAAGCCCAAAGCAGAGAAGCTCGTGTGCCGCTACTGCGGGAGTGACGATCTCGCTCCGAGCTTCATCAAGCGACGCGATCGCCGCTGCCGGAAGTGTTTCGGCAAGCGGTACGGCTCGGCGTCGCGGACCAAGACGACGAAGACCAAGAAGTAGTGCCGGGAGCTACAGGAGGGATCGGGCGCTCAAACCCTCGGTCCCTTTCCTTTTGCGCAATATTCTCGGTCCTCGCGTCGCCATGGCAGAGGCCGTTCTTGTTTTTCAATTCGCTTCTCTGGACAGGGGACAACTCAGTGTCACAGGGGCTAAACCACCAGCCGGCTCAAAACCCCTGCTACGGCTTGGTGGCGAGGATCAGCGGCGAAGGCAGCGCTGCCGACTTGATGATTTTGAGCGCACCGAAGCCCGCCTCTTTGAGCCACTCGCGATACTCACGCATCGTAAAGGTCGCGCCGGCCGGCGTGTGCAGCATCATGTTCAAATCGAACAGCATCGGTATTGCGGGGCCCGTTCGCGCGTCGTTCGGGATCAACTCCGCGATGAGGAGCATGCCCTTGCTGCGCAGCGCCGCGGCGCATCGCGCGATGAGCCGCTTGCCCCATTCGGCGCCCTCGCCATGGATGATGTGGCCGAGGACTACGAGGTCGAATTGTTCCGCGCCGAAGTCCACTTCGCGGAAGTCGCCCTCGCGATAATCGAAGCGGTCCGCGACTCCATAGCGCTCTGTATATTGGCGAGCGACCGGAACGACCTGCGGCAAATCCACCAGCGTCACGCGCGCGCCGGGCAGATCCTGGGCAATTGAAATCGACCATGACGCGGCGCCGCCGCCGACATCGAGGACGTTCCTGATTCGCTTGCGCGTCTGGGGCGCCATCCCGCGCGCCGCGATTTTTCCGGCGGCGTAACTCTGCGGGAAGATGCTCTTCACCAGCACCGCGAAAAACTCTCCACGGGATGCTCCGCCCTGGACAGCTGGATGTCCGTCGCGAACGGCCTGCGCCAATTGCTGCCAGCTCGTCGAGAGCATTCTCACAACTTGGTCGATGCCTTCCATGAACAGGTCGCTCTTGCGGGAAAGGAACGTTCGCGCCGCTGGGCTTAGCTCGTATTGCTCTCCGCCACGCGCCAGGTACTTCATCGCGACCAGAACATCGAGCAGCCGCCGGACCGTGGACGCGTTCGCGCCGGCGCGTGACGCCACCGCGTCGGCGGTTCGCTTGCCTTCATCGATCGCGGTGAAGATGTCAAGTTCGACCGCCGCCGCGAGCGCTGAGGTTCGCCACGCTGCCCACTGGTCGGCGTAAATCTGCATCGGCGACGGAATTGGGCGTGATTTTGCTGCCATGGCTCCTCCGGAGATATTTAAGTCTATTTCAATTGAGCTGCTTCGACGATCGAAAGACGATACCAGACTCAAAGATAGAGTAAGAAACAGCATGTGGGGTGAGAGTTGGCCCGTGCCTTAATCAGTCATCTCAAACCAGATTGCTGAAGCTGGTTCGGGAACGCCGCGCGGGAACTCGCTGAAAGATCTCAGCATCGATGAGCTACTGACTCTGCCGGTGCGCGCGACTATACGATCGACGTCTTATCTGCTGTTCCAGTTCGGAGCTTTAGCTGAACTCCGCAGATGCGCGCGATGCGGACCGGAGAACAGAATATGGAGGCGAATGCCGGGCGATAATGTTCGCTGCAGCACTGCTGCTTTATTCTGCAGGCAACTTCGTCGCTAAATTGGCGGACAATTTTGCGATGAAAGGGCGAAGTGGGTCGATGGTTCAAATCCACTCCGCTCCACCATCCAGTCTCTCGGTTTCCGGACATCTTGGAGAATCGATCGAAATCCGCGCGTGCGCACGCGATTTGCGATCACGCGCGGACCCGGAGAACGCCTTGGTCGGCGTTAATCGCCAGAATCTGGCAAAACCTATCCCGGCGCGATTCAGGTACCTCCATCTGCGAATCCTGACGCGACAGCTGTGGCTGATCATTAATCTCAGGAGAAGGATCAACCGGTTGGGAAATTCAATCAGGTTTAAAACCATCCATCACTTCCTTGGTCTCAGCAAACGGGCCACCGATGAAGACCGCGCGGGGCTGAGCTGGCTCGCTGACTTTCGTGTGGCCGACTTCTTCCTAAGATCGGAAACGATGGGCGCGCGGCGCTAGGGGTCGGAAGCAGCCGGAGACTCTCCTGCTGAAGCGGCGGATCTGACATCACCGAGCTGGTGATCGCTTGGTCCGAACCTGACAGTCACAGTCTTGCGCGCATTGCATGGCTAGACTTCGGCAGTGGCCGGACACGAAATTGTGCTGGAAGTGCAGCCCTGGTACCTGATTTCCTAGGAGCCTGTCTGTGGCGAATTCCAATTCAGGCGGCAGGCGGGGTCTGAAAGGGGGCCGTTGCAGTGTTGGCGCCTATATAAGTCGGGGCACGGGCGGTGGGTGCAGAACGCCTCGTTTGTTAACACAGTCTGCAAACGGCGTTTGAATTTGCCATTGAGTGTCAACCGGCGCGAATCGCCAGAATCTGGCAAATCCTATCCGGGCACGATTTTGCTAGGTCCCAGTGTACGCCAGGTGAGAGGCCTTCCCATGTCGGCGCGACAGAGCAATGAGTGCTGAGGACGGCCGGTCGCGCCGAAGCCCCGGCCCGAGAAGGAGACTCGGCAGACCACTTCTCCGATTTGGCCGCCGCACGCGATGACCGCGGTGGCCGCCGTGCGGCCTTCCTGGGTTTCGAGGGCAGCGCTGGCGTCGGCGTGGCAGCGACGGGTTTGGTATCCGTGTTCACGTGCGATATTGCGGCAGCGATGACCTCGCCGTCGTTCTGCTGTCGTCTTGCCTGACGCAGATTTGTCAAAAAGATCTTCGGAGCAGCTGTTGCCTTAGGCCTCAGCGCTGTTTCCGAAGGATACATAGGCTGCTTCAGACTCGGGGCCATAATTTTCCGCGGTCGGATCTTGAGCACCTCATCTATTTCGACCCAGGCTGCAGTCTTTAAAGGATTGTCGTGATTTTCCCCGCCAGATCGTCGCCGATGCCAGGGATTTAATCGATCTGTTCTTCGCTCAGATCCGCGACTTGCACCGTTTGATCGCGAATCGCTGGAGCCGCGTCGCGAGATGCCCGCGCGAGAAAGAAATTTGAGACCGCCAACTCCAGCATATCGGTTTCATCAAGGACCTTCGCAACTTCGTAGTTATCCATCCTCTCCGAATCTTGCCGCGATGGCGAAGTTCCGGCACGGGCTTGATCGAGACGCCATTCCCGGCCAACTCGCGGGAACGTTATCGCCTCCGTCACTGACGGACGGCAAGGACCTTAAAGCCGTATTCGTTCAACTCGTGCGCCGCGCGTTGGGCGCTGGTCGAAGGAACTAGCACATATAGAACCACATCTTGCGAGTCATTTCGTCGGTACGTCCCGACACTGATGAGAGGACAAATCGACCGGACGAGACTGATTGCGGCTGATATGTCCCCGGAACCATCCAGATCTAGAACAATTCTGGAAGTGGCTTCGGAACTCGCGCCGAGAACCGCCTCCAGCGCCCGCAGCATGTCGGTGGCGGTTATGATGCCGACCAGCTTGCCATCCTCGATCACAGGAACACTGCCAATCTTATTGGCCGTCAGCAGGTGAGCGGCTTTCTCGACGGGCGTAGAAGGATGGACCGAAAATGGATGGGCACTCATAACCGCATGGACCCGCGTATGAGCCAGCTGCCCGATATGCTGGCGCATATCACGGTCCGTCAGAATACCGACTAGCCGTTGTTGATCCACTACTGGAACCTGTCGGAATCGGCCGGCTTCCATCTTCTTACGTGCTGCTTCCAGCGTATCATTTGGCACGACGGTCGCCGGGCTTGGGGTCATCAAGTCAGCAACTATCATTTTGATTCTCCTTTGAGGGAGTCGCCCTCATATTTTGCACGCCCGCCCTATCGCAGGTGCGGAATGTACGAAATGCGCTGGTGAGTACTGGCGCTTTGGCTTTCTCCTTGGCACCAATTTTTGCTTCGTGTGTTCGCGAGGGCAGTAATCAAGATTCAACACGATCTATAGCGCAGCATCGATCATGCCATCGCATTAGTGAAGTCGAATAACGGCAACGCAGGCTATAGATGCCGATAGGTGGCGCGTTCGGATACAGCCGCCAAACGCCTGGTGGTTCTTTCGAACGGTTTCTGAACGGCTAATTCTCGGGTTACTATCTCGGCACGCACGTCGACATGAGCAAGGCGATGGGGTGGCTGCAGGCGGAGAACCTTAGGCGGCCGGTGACGGAGAGGCTGCTCTACTCCGTGCTTCTGCTGAAGGCCGTCGCAGTCGCCGTTCATGAGATACCGGAGATGAACGGCTTCTGGATCGATGGTGCGTTCAAGCCGAGCGCGGCGGTTCACGTCGGCGTCGCGATATCGATCCGGCAAGGCGGCCTTATCGCGCCGGCGATTCACGATGTTGACCAGAAGAGCCTCAGCGAGATCATGGTGAGTCTGCGCGATCTGGTAAAGCGCGTGCGCGCCGGCATGCTTCGCAGTTCCGAGATCGCCGATGCAACAATCACCGTTACCAGTCTCGGCGACGAGGGCGTCGAAACCGTCTTCGGAGCCATCTATCCGCCGCAGGTTGCGCTGGTCGGTTTCGGCAAGATTGTTGAGCGCCCGTGGGCAAGCGGCGGAATGGTCGGCGCGCGGCCCGTCGTGATGGCGAGCTTGTCGGGTGACCATCGCGCGAGCGACGGTCATCGCGGCGCATTGTTCCTGGCCGCCATCGAGCGTCTATTGCAGGAGCCGGAGAAGCTGTGACCGACGACGAGATAAAAGCGCTCTACCTGCGCGAGCTGCACAAGATCGCACCCGAGGTCGAGCTGAGCGAAATCGACCCGGCGGTCGATCTGCGCGAACAAGTCGACCTCGACTCGATGGACATCCTGAACCTCGCGATCGCTATTCACGAAGCGACCGGAGTCGATATTCCGGAGGCGGACTATCCCAAAATGACCAGCTTAAGCGGCTGCGTTGCCTACCTGCGCTCGCGCACTCACTAGCAGAAAGCAGGACGGGAGCGATCGCCGATGCTGCACAATCCGATGCACGTTTGAGGTTCGACTGTCTCTCAAAACTCGACGACCACGATGGTGAATCAAATGCAGCGCCCCCTTCAAATTACCTCACGTGATTTCAATTGATCCCAGGAGATCGAAAGGGTCGGCTCCTCGACCGCGCTTCAGTGTCCAGCTGCAAGATAACGCTCAATGCGTTGAAACGTCGTGATACTTTGCGCTTTTCTCATCGCCACCACTCCATGCTTCGCGGTCAGTTTACTCGGTGAGAAGTATGAGTCACCGTCTGATCATTTCAGCTGTTGACAAGTACGCTTTGGTCCCCGCTTGAGCCCTGGCACGCATTCTTTTCTTTATACCACACGACCGCGTGCCTTCGCCGTGCTCCCCGTCAGCACAAGTTGGACAGTTTCTGACGATTGAGGAAGAGAGGATTTTTGGCTCATCTTTAACCGCGGAAGGAGCGGGAGATGAGATCGAAAATCGATACGCAGTCGTAAGAGGCGGAGAAGGCGGTACGCGATATAAGGCGCGCCGACCCGGCGGCACTTCTCGGCCGAGGACAAGGTCAGGATCGTGAGCCTGCGCGGCGAGGACAGTGTGGCCGAGTTGTGCCGCAAGGAAGGGATTAACGCAGAACCTCTTGTGGTTGCGCAAAACTCCATCTTCGCGTGAGATTCCGAGTTGCGGCGAGTACTGTGCGATGAAACGTATGACCTGATCCCCGATCGCGCTGGTCAGTCCGGGTAGTTGGTATTCCCCATGTGGATTTTGCATGCGATGGCAAGGTCTCCACGCAGGGCAACTATTGGAGATTGCGCTGCCTTAAAAGAGGGTCAGGCGGCGAGGCGTTCGTAACGATGGTGAAGTCCGCCGACTTGCGAATTGCGATGACCTTGCCGCGGTTTGGCGGTTGGACGGGGCGAGCATCCGGGCAGTCTTTGTCAAGCGACAGATGGGCGCGCCAGTGGTGATAGTAATTGGCGTACGAGATCAGGACCCGGCGCAGGTGCCGCTCGTTAATCACGACCACATGGTCGAGACACTCGCCGCGAATCGAGCCGATGACGCGCTGGACGTAGGCATTCTGCCAGGGCGATCGTGGCGCCGTAACTACCTCTGTGATCCCCATGACCCGAACTCGCTCCTGAAAGTATCCCCCGTACGAGGTGTCGCGGTCTCGCAGCAGGTGGCGTGGCGCGGTGTCCCACGGAAATGCCTCTGTGATCTGGCGGGAGAGCTGGCCTGCCCCCCGATGCCTGATTGTCAGGATGGCTCCGCCAGTTGGCCGGATGCGGCACCAGGTCGCAAGCACGGACCTTTCGGTATTCTTTAACTCGATCGCAAGATTTAATCCGCGCGCACGCGAAAATACATCTTAGGGCCCTGCCGAAAAGCACTCCTGAGTTGGGTGCGATGGCGCGCTGGTATCCGCAGAGCGCTGAGGGAGCAGGAGGCGCGTACCGCGGTCTCAAAAGTGGGAAAGGGGCGGCTCAGGATTGGAGTTCAGTGATTTGCGAAAAAAAGCGGGCCAATAAATTTATTTGGCGCAGGGTGAAACTTGCCCTTCAATGGGCTCTGCGCCGAAACGTTGAACGTTGTGGACTCTTTTGTCAGCTTATAGACCTATTCAGCGAAGCGCGCTCAGCGTTATCGTCGCCTTAGACGACCTCGAGCGCCGGGCCCATGGGGAGGTACATTCGTGAATCTTGATGGCATCGTAGCGGAATTGAAGAGCCAACGAGACCGGCTTGTGCGCGCGATCGCAGCTCTGGCGGGAGCAGCATCGCCCGCAGCGACTCCACGTAAAGCACGTAGAGCAAAAGCTGAGGCATCCCGCCGCCGCATGTCTGCAGCGGCCAGGAAGCGAATATCACTTGCGATGAAGAAACGGTGCGCGGAAACAAGGAAGAGAGGATGATAGGCGCGGGCTCACATTCGCGATCGATAATTCTCGTTCACACATCGGCACCTGCAAGAGTCAAGTTTGCGCGTCGCGTCGAGGCACTGAAATCCCGAGCGCCGGTGATCGTTTGGTTTACGACTCGGCCGAAACGTAATGACGCTGTTCAGTTCCAGCCTGCGTGGTCCTGAGACTGAGGCCAAGCGCCCCGGAATTCAGTTCTTCGGTTTCCGGATCAGAGCAGCATCGGCAGAGGTGAAGCGCGCATTCGACAATCTCAACCGGCTCTAGCGCCGGATCACCAATGCCGGCAAGAAGTTCATGTTTAAACAATCGCTGACACTTCACGAATGCGTTGTCGTTCCAGAGATAAAGCGCCAGGAGAGCGCCACTCGAGTCGACCAAAGCAATGGAGCAATGCCAGAGAGGTAAGGCATCGAAGGTCGACACATCATCGAGCCCTATGTTGAGTGTGAGGATTACGGACTAGGGAAGCCGAAGCCATCGGTAATATTCAGTCCCGCACCGCTCCCTCTTGGATGCTCGACGCGATTCTCTGGCGCTTCGTCATCTTGACCCTGAAAAAGTCTATCCGCCGATCGGCAACTTTAAGGCAAGAGCAATGCTTCGGCTCTTGCGGCAGCAAGAGGCGTACAGACCGCGACGAACTGTCTGGGGAGATTCTCGCAACTGCGAAAATAAAGATGCTACAGATATTCAGCGGGCGCACGAGTTTTGTTAGCGTCACGGCGATGCCAATCCTCGGCCAGCTTTGCACCAATATGTCCGGGGTTGAGGTTTTGAATAAGCACACCTGAAAGCCAATGGTTTCTTCCCCAAGCACCGCCGCCTCCGCTCACGTTTCGTTTTCGCGCACGACTGACGCGAGCGTGATGGTTCGGCTCGCGGGCGAGTGGCGCCTCCACCTCGCCGGCGTGGCCGATGTGCCGTTCGAAAGAGTACTCGACACTGCGCCACGCCCCGCACGAATCACCTTCGACACCACCGCTCTGCGCGGGTGGGGAAGCGGGCTCGTCGCTTATGTAGAAGTACTGATCGAAGCTTGCGATGTGCGCTCGATCGCCGTCGACCGCGCCGGCTTGCCCGAGGGCGTACAACGCCTGCTCGATTTGGCGCGAGCGGTGCCCGAAACGGAAGGTGCGCGCCGCGAGGTTCGGCACGCTGGGATTCTCGAGCGCCTTGGTACCGTCAGTATCGGTTACGGTCAATCGGTCGCCGACTCTCTGGATTTCATCGGAGAAGTGATCCTTGCGTTCGGCCGAATGATGCGCGGGCAGGCTCGCTTTCGCAGGTCGGACTTGATGCTCGCGATTCAGCAGTGCGGCGCGGACGCGCTCGGAATCGTCGCGCTAATCAGCTACCTGGTCGGAATCATCTTGGCCTTCATGGGCGCGATCCAACTCCGTCAGTTCGGCGCTCAAATCTACGTCGCCGACCTGGTTGGAATCGGCGTCACACGCGAGATGGGCGCGATGATGACGGCGATCATCATGGCCGGGCGCACCGGAGCCGCGTTCGCGGCGGCGCTCGGCACGATGAAGGTGACCGAGGAAATCGACGCGCTGTCGACGATGGGAATTTCGCCGCTCGAGTTTCTCGTGCTGCCCCGCATGATCGCGCTGACATTGATGATGCCGCTGCTGTGCCTCTACTCGGATCTGATCGCCATCTTTGGCGGTGCGACCATCGGATCGCTGATGCTCGGTATTTCGCTGACCGTCTATTTGCACGAAACCGCCCGCTCGATAACCGCAGGTTACATAATTGGCGGACTCGTCAAGGCCACCGTTTACGGCGCGCTGGTGGCGCTATCCGGATGCATGCGCGGATTTCAATGCGGCAGCAGTTCGTCGGCGGTCGGCGAGGCGACCACCGCAGCGGTCGCGACCGGAATCGTGATGATTGTCATTGCGTGCGGCATCTTTGCGTTCATCTATCACGCGCTTGGTATATGAGCCCGGACAGCGAATGGCGAAACCGAACGAAGCAGGCGCGACGCTGGCACGCACCGACACCTCCAAGGCGCGAATCGAAGTTCGCGACCTCACAATGGCGTTTGGCGACTTTGTGGTGATGCGCGACCTGAACTTCATCGTGCGTCGCGGTGAAATCGTCACTGTGATGGGCGGGAGCGGATGTGGCAAGTCTACGCTGCTGCGTCACATGATCGGGCTGCTCGAGCCGGCGCGCGGCGAAATCCTGTACGAAGGAGTGAGCTTCACCCGAGCGTCAGCGGAGGAACGCCAGCGGATGCTCCGGCGCTTCGGGGTAACCTATCAGTCAGGTGCGCTCTGGAGTTCGATGACACTCGCAGAGAACATCGGATTGCCGCTCGGCGAGTTCACCGATCTGAGCGAGGACGAGATTCGTGAAATCGCGCGGCTCAAGCTCGCTTTGGTCGGACTTAAGGGTTTCGAAGAGTATTATCCAAGCCAAATCAGCGGCGGCATGCAGAAACGCGCCGCGCTGGCGCGCGCCATGGCGCTGGATCCGGACGTGCTCTTCTTTGACGAGCCGTCGGCGGGACTCGATCCGATAAGCACCCGACTCCTCAATGAACTGATCATCGAGCTCCGCGACAGTCTGGGCGCGACGATCATGGTCGTCACGCATGACCTCGCCAGCATCTTCATGATCGCAAACAACTCCGTGTTCCTCGATGGGATATCGCGCCGGATGATTGCGCAAGGCGATCCGCGCGAACTGCGCGACCATTGCGACATTCCGGCTGTACAAAGATTTCTCCGTCCTGACTTCGAAGAGCGCGCGGAGGCTCGGACCGATGGGTAGGCGCGTAAGCCCGACGCTGATCGGAGCATTCTTGGTCGGAGCCATCGCGATCGTCGTCATCACGATCATCGCGCTTGGCTCGGGACGCCTCTTCCGAAAGACCCAGCAATACGTGATGTATTTTTCGGGCAGCGTGAACGGCCTACTGGTGGGGGCGGCTGTGAAGATGGAAGGTGTGCCTGTCGGCACGGTCAAGGAAATTCAGCTCGGCTTCAATCCGCACGGCGAGCCGGTGGAGGAAATTCCAGCAAAAGTCAAAATCGCGGTGATCGTCGAGCTCGACGAGAAGAGAATGCGCACGCGCGGCGTCCGTAACACCGATTTGGCCGACCCAGAGCATATCAAGCGCGCCGTGCAGCACGGATTGCGTGGCGTGCTGGCGATGGAAAGTCTCCTGACGGGGATTCTGTACGTAGACCTCGAGATGCTGCCCGACACACCCGCCAACTTTGTGCAGCAGCAGAACGAGGAGTACGTAGAAATTCCGACGATTCCGACTGCGCTAGAGCAGGCGCAAGTTACGGTCACGCAGATTCTTGAGCATCTGCAACGAGCCGATTTCGACAAGGCGTTGTCCGACCTGAGTGCGACGCTGGAGGCGCTAAAAAAGTTTACGACCTCGCAGCAATTGCAGGATGCCGTGGCCAATCTAGCAGAGGCTTCGGCGGAGCTGGCAGCTACCGCGTCAAGCGTTCGCCGCCTCGCCAACAACATGAACGCGCAAACCGGCCCGCTGGCCCAGAGCTTGCGCCAGACGGCCGACAAGGCAAATGCGACTCTGGCGCAGGCGCAAGCCACCCTTGCCAATCTCCAAGCGACCTTCGATCCGCAGGCGCCGCTCGCCTACCAGCTCAACCAAACCCTAATCGAGGTGTCCCGCTCGGCACGCTCGATGCGCGAGCTGACCGACTATCTCGAACGCAACCCAAGCTCGATCGTGCGCGGTAAGTAGCCGAGTAGCGAGCAGCCATGAGTCCAACCCAGCGCGTGCGATTGAGCAGGTGTGCTTACCAAAAATTCCGAAAGCAGCGAAAAGTCTGGACTCTTGGATTCACCGAGGGACGATCAGATACTCGCGCGGGTGCGTAGCAGCTGCCATTTACACATCGAAGATTACGCGCGCGCGCCATCCCTTGGATGAATTCGTCACCGCGAGTTCATGATAAGTCACCGCTTTGATCTCGCCGCGAAACGAGTGACGCGATGGATCGAAATGCTCGCCTTCCAGCGTGACGCGCAGAGATCCGTGATCTTCCCTGACCGACGCATCGCGCCAGATGAAATTCTCCACGGTGAAAAGGCAGAGCAGTTCAGTGAGCAGATCGTGCATCAGGTCCGAATCGGTCTCGGCTTGGACCCTTACAGTCCGCTTTTCGGACCGCTCGACGTCGCTTGTCTTTACCAGAAGAGAAGCGAGCGCGACGCACGCGCGCCGGAACAGCCCGGCTCGGCTGGGAGCATTCAACTCGATCCCAACGTCGCCAGTGTGCTCGAACTCGCGGAATAGCGGCGCATCGTCGTTGCGTTTCGGGGACATCAGCCTTTTATGACGGCGAAAGGTTTGAGTCGTGCGACCCGGCGCGTCACCCCTGCCGCTTCCATAACCTCGACAACCTCCGCCACGTCCTTGTATGCGTAGGGCATCTCCTCGGCAATTCCGCTGCGGCTGTGGGCACGCACCGTGATACCCTCCGCTCTCAATTCGGCGCTCAGGTCGCGTCCGCGGCCCTCTTTCTTGGCTTTCATTCGGCTCATCACCCGCCCCGCGCCATGGCAGGACGAGCCGAACGTCTCGCGCATCGCCGCTTCTAGTCCCAAAAGCACGAACGAGTAGCGGCTCATATCGCCGGGGATCAGCACGGGCTGACCCAGCGGACGCAGCGCCTCTGGCAGAGCGAGATTCCCGCGCGCGAACGCCCGTGTCGCGCCCTTGCGATGCACGCAAAGGCGGCGCTTGCGCCCGTCCACGATGTGCTCTTCGAATTTGGCGATGTTATGGCAGACGTCGTACACCAGCGAGAAGCCCAACTCTTTTGGACTAACTGACAGCGCTTCGATGAAAGCCTGCTCCGCCAGGTGCATCATGACCTGCCGGTTGCACCAGGCGAAGTTGGCAGCGGCTGCCATCGCGCCCAAGTACGCCTGCCCTTCGGGCGAGTCGATCGGAGCCGCGGCTAACTGACGATCGGGGAGTCTGATTTCGTAGCGCGTCATCGCCCGCTCGACGGTTTTCAGATAGTCGTCGCAGGTCTGATGGCCCAGGCCGCGCGAGCCCGAGTGGATGAGAACCGTAACCTGATCCATCGCCAATCCTAGTGCTTCGGCAGCCTCGATGTCATGAATTTGATCGACGCGGCTGATTTCAAGGAAGTGATTGCCGGAACCTAGTGTGCCGATCTGTTTCGATCCTCGTTGGTACGCGCGCAAGCTTACGCTCTCAGGATCTGCGCCTTCGAGCCTTCCGCCTTCTTCCGTGCGCTCGAGGTCGCGCTCGCTGGCATATCCATGGTCAAGTGCCCAATGCGCGCCGTCTCGGGCGACTTGCTTGAGTTCTTGAATCGACAAGCCGGGAATCGCGCCCTCGGAGCCGACGCCGGCGGGAATCTCTGTGAAGAGTGCATCGGCAAGGCGATCGATTCGCGGCTGCACCGACTTGAAATCGAGATTTGTACGCGCCAAGCGCACGCCGCAGTTAATGTCGTAGCCGACGCCCCCTGGCGAGATTACACCGACGTCAGCATCGAGGGCCGCTACGCCGCCGATCGGAAAGCCATAGCCCCAATGAATGTCGGGCATCGCCAGCGAGTAACCCACGATGCCGGGCAGACAGGCAACGTTGGCGACCTGGCCAAGCGCCGGATCATCTCGCAACTCCGCGATCATCCGCGCGTTGGCATAGATACGCCCGGGGACCAGCATCGCGCCAGTTCTGGGAATCTCCCAAAGATGATCGTTGATCTTGACTAATTCCATGCTGCTTGAATCAGAGATTCTCGAACTTCCAACCCCGAAAAATTCCGTAATTCCGCTGGTGGACGGCCGATGCGTTCTTTAGTTGCGCTCAGGTCCAAGTGTGAGGACGGGAATCGGCGATTCTCGAACGACCAGTTCCGTGACACTCCCAAGAAGCACCCGGTTCAGGCCGGTGTACCTGTGCGTTGCCATCACTATCAGATCAGCGCCGAGTTGCTTGGCGGCTCGGATAATTGCCGAACTCGCTTCGCCTTTAACTATACTGGCCTGCCACTGAACCTTGTCGCCGAAATTTTCTCTCGCGATAGCGTCAAGTTTCCTCTGGGCTTTGTTCTCCCACCCCGGAGCCGGCTCTATGGGACCGGGCAACTGCGGAGTGACGACATGAATCAGGCATACCCTTGCTGCGTTTTGTTCGGCCAGTTGCCGAGCCATTTCAAGAGCACTCTTCATGTGAGCCTCGAGATCGATCGGGCAGACGATAGTCTTAAAGAGTTGTTTCATGGGACCGTCTCCTGAGGGTCCGGCAGCGTCTCTTCCGCCATCGAGTTTCTAATTGGAATTTTCACCGCTCGTCTAACTCCGCAAATGCAGCGACTTGAGCGGACGCGTATTCAACACATCGGCCGCTTCTAACCAGCCGCGCCGCGCCTGATTGACTCCGTAGACGAGCGAGTCGAACTCGCGCGTCGAGTGCGAATCGCTTGATATCACCAGTTTCACTCCAGCGCGCTTGGCCGCCATGCACGCTGTATCCGTTAGATCGAGCCGGTCCGGCATGGTCACGCACTCTCAGGAGTAGACGGGCTGATTCTTGCTCCGTTCGCCTGTGATACTCAGCAACTCCTTGCCAGTTTTAAAGCAACTGGAAAACCCCCCAAGCAACGGCCTGCTGTATCCGATCGCTACATTCCTGTGGCGCCTAATGCATCAATGTCCAGGAAGCTGGTATTGGCTAGGCAATCCCACCGTGATTACAGGCAGCGGCGTGTTTTCCTTATGGCAAGGGCACTGAGCCGAGCAGACTCTGGCGCACTGCGAAAACTGCTGCCCCATGAAGTTAGCGTCGTGCGCGACGCGAAGGCAGTGCGTCTGCGGCGGAGGTACTGGTGCCGGGCGACATTGCCTTCGAGTCTAGCAAGCTCAGCTTGGCCGAACGTCAGCAATCGTCACGAGCATGGGGTCATCCTTACTTGCTAACGCTCGCAGGGAGAGGAGAAAAGCAAAGACTAGTACATCAGATAGCGCGCTCGCAGAATGCGGAAATTCTCCAGGTCCGCCTGCCAACCCGCGACGATCTCTTTCGGATCCACGCCTGATTTGATTTGCTCGAGCGTCTGGCGTGAACCAACCATCGAGAGGGTCGCGTCATGTGGTTTTCACCATTAAACATTTCGGCAAGCTCGCCGACCGTCATGCCGTGACGCGTCGGCAGCGGAAAATACCCGGTAAACGATTTCAAGTCGGCATCCATGATCGGGCCTTGCACGACTGCGCTCGAAATCGGATTCGGGCGATCGAGCACATAGAAGTCGATGCCGTGGTGCGCCGCTTCTTCCATCGCGTAGGCCATGGTCGTGACATAAGTGTAGAAGCGCGCGCCCGAGTCCTGAACGTCAAACACCATCGCATCGACGCCGTCGAGCATTTCCGAACTCGGACGCAGCGTCTCACCATACAAGCTGAAGAGGTGCGGACCCGTCACGGGCGCGATGCCAGACGCGATGCCCTCATCGATATCGCCTTGCAGGCCATGCTCGGGACTGAAGATCGCGCGCAGCGTCACGCCACGCGAGTGTGAGAGTGCTTCGATATCACCAGTACCGGCCTGAATGACGCCGGTCTGGTTGGTGATTAATCCGACGCGCGCCCCTTTGAGTTGAGCGAATTCGTCACCCGCCAAAACGTCGGCGCCACTCATAACCGTTGTGTGAGTGGGAGTGCGCTGGGCCAACGTGCAGAAGGAGTTCAGCGAAGGCCGACGTTCGACGATGCTATCCTCGGACAGGTCGCCGAGTCGATCTGAAATCAACGTGAGCAGTTCCCGCCGCAACGGACCCGCATCACCCGCGCCGTTTGGATACGTGCGGTTGGTCAAGACGATCGCATAGGTGGAAGAAACGGGGTCGATCCACAGCATGGTTCCGGTGAATCCAAAATGACCGTATGAGCCGACCGGCAGAAGCTGCTCGCGATTCGCACACAGCGGCGCGCCGAGATCCCATCCGAGCCCGCGCAAGTGGCTTGCATCAGGCGCGTCGACCGGCGATTGAGGAATCGTCATTTCGTCGATCGAAAGCGGAGAAAGAATCGTGACCGCGCCAGCGCGCCGGCCGTCAACCAGCATCCGCGCGAAGATCGCCAGGTCGTCGGCTGTAGAGAACAGTCCAGCGTGACCCGCAACGCCGCCCATTCGCGCCGCAGTCGGATCGTTAACTGTTCCGACGCGCAATTTGCCGTCGATGAATTCAGTCGGTGCAATGCGATTGAGCTCTCTTGCAGGCGGATTAAAACCGGTATCAGCCATTCCGAGCGGCTTGAAGATGTTGATGCGGCAATACTCGTCCAGCGGAAGCTTAGCCACGCGCCTAACTACCTCGCCGAGCGCCTCGAAATTGATGTCGCTGTACTCGTAGTGCGTTCCCGGAGGATGAATCGGCCTCGCATCCTCGATCATCTTCATCGCTGTCGCGTAGCCGGTCCATTTGCGGCTCAGGTCCAGGTCTGCCGCGAGGCCGGAATAGTGCGTCATCAACTGGCGAATCGTAACGCCTTCCTTGCCATTGCGCGCGAATGCGGGCCAGTAGGTCGCAACCGGCATGTCGAGGTCGATCCTGCCACGCTCGGTTAGCTGCATTATCGCAACCGCGGTAGCGACGGGTTTGGTGAGCGAGGCGAGATCGAAAATCGTATCGGGTGTCATTGCGACTGGGCGGGGCTCGAGCTCGCGATTTCCGAAGGCGCGACGATAAAGGACCTGGTTGCCCTGCCCTATCTCGACGACGGCGCCGTGGGTTCTCCCTGAATCGATCTCAGACTGGACGATGGTGTCGATTTGCTGCAGGTCCGCTTCGCGCAAGCGCGCGGACAAGGCGCCGTCTGCGGTTGCCGATGTTGCAAGAATCGCGGCAAACAACTGAAACGCAAGTGCCGCGATGAGACGGTGCGGGAAAGACGCCGTCGGGGTTCTCATTGCGGCCATTGTATCACTTCCGGAGCGTCATCCTTGCATGGCGCATTCTCGACTTTGAGGCCGTCGGCGGTGTACTGGTTGCGCGGATTCCACAGCATCCAGCCGTCGGAGCCGAATTTTTCGGCGGCCGAAATCTGCTGCCTGATCTGTACGCCGGTGAACTCTCTATGGTCGAAGGCATAGTCGCGAAAAGCCTGCAACCATGGGCGAAACCGGTTCGAAGGGATTCCGCGCTCGCGCGCGTTCTGCAGCGAAAGAAATACGATCTCATAAGGATGCGCAACAGGATTGCGATAGCCGGGGATGCCAAACTGGAAACACGACGGATACAGCATCGGCGAGATGTAGTCGACGATGGGCGCGAGTTCCTCGAGCCGCTGCCCGATATGGGTGTCATCGAGGTTCCACGTCACGTAGCCAAAGATGTCCGCGGCAACAAATACGTTGTAGGGAGTGAGGCGCCGCCGCGCCTCGGCCAGAAACCCGAGATCGCTGCAAGGCGACTCTTCATGTCGGTTGGCTCCGAGAACTTAAGCCCTGGCGCGTCGGGAAAGCGTACGTAGTCAAACTGGATTTCGTCAAAGCCGAGACGCGCCGCCTCGAGCGCGATTGCGATATTGTAGTCCCAGACCTCGGTGTTGAAGGGATCGGTCCACGCAAGGTGTTCGCGGTCCCTGAAGATCGCGCCGGTGGCGCGCTTGACCGCCAAGTCCGGTCGCGCGGTCGCAAGCGGATCATCCTTGAAGACGACAATTCGTGCGATCGCGTAAATGTTGTCGTGATGGAGCCGTTCGATCATCGCCTTCGCATCGCGCATCGTCGTCAGTTCGTTCGAATGAGCCTGCTCGGCGAGCGGAAGCGACGTTTTGAAGGCGATCATCCCGCGATCGCCTTTGACGTCGATCACAACGGCATTTAGTTCGGTCTTGTCGATGAGACCGAACGCCGCCTCGCGCAACTTCGCGCTGCCGATGCCGTAGAATGAAAGATATAGCGCCTTCGGGGTCATGGGAGTAAGCGCAATGGGTTCCGAATGATCCTGCAACTCACCGACCGGAATCGATTCACGTTTGTAGCCGTAAGCCCTAAAGCCGAGGATGTCGCCATTGCCAGTGATCTGGAATTTGCCATTGTGATCGGTTCGCACCTCGACGTCCTTAAGAGTCACGATCGCATTCTCCACCGGCAGCCTGGTCGAGCTATCGATGACAGTCCCCGTGTAAGCCAATGCCGACGGAGGCCTGAACAACGACGTGAAGATAAACAAAAACAACGTGAAAATGATCGATATCGACCGCAATGCTCACCTACTGGCTGTTGGCGTTTGAGTGGGCAGCAAACTTTCGAATCTTTGTCCGATGTCGCCATTGGTAACGATGAAGCGGGGAAGCGCCATAACATTGTCGCCGCGCACGACTTTGCGTCGGTCGATGCTAAATGCGGCTCCGTAACCGGACTTTCTGGCGGCGGCGATTAGCTCATCATCGAAGATCCCGAAGGGCCAGCTCAACATCGTCACATGGCCGCCGAGCCGCCGCTCCAAGATCTCGCGTGATTTTCCAAGCTGGCTGTCCACGAACTTCGTGTATTCCTTGGCCGATAGTCGGCGCTTCTCGATGTGAAAATTCGGATGCCAATACGTGTGGGATTCCACTGAAAAGAATCCAGTGGCCTTCAGTTCCGCCAGTTGTTCCCAGGTCATCGCATACGACGCGTTCGAAATCGCGGAAGGATAGATGAATAGTGTCACTGGTATTCGATAGCGCTCGATCAACGGCCTCATATCGCTGAACACTGTGCGATGGCCGTCGTCGGCGGTGATTGCGACGGCGCGAGGCGGCAACTCGCCGTGACCTGTGGCAAAATTCACGACATCGTGCAGAGGGACGACAGTGTAGCCGTTGTCGTGAAGATACTGGAGCTGCGATGCGAAGACCGCAGTCGTGACCGTCATGCTGTCGGCAACCACCGGCCCGAACCGATGATAGACGAGAATCGTCGCCGACGTTGTGCGCTCTGACGCAGCCCCCGCTACCGCGATCGACGTTATCACACCCAGGTACAGCGCCAGGAAGGTGAGTACAAAAGCGAACCGGCCGATGAAAATCGGCCGCGACGTTTCGGCATCGCCACCATCTGGGAACGTGACCTTGGAATCCTCCACCGATATCTCGCTAGTTAAGGAGTTATGATCTTTGCCGGTTAACGGCACCGACGCCTCAACGCTTGCGTTGATAGGTTCCGATCAGCGTCGCTTGGGCCAGGATATGACCTTTCATCGCCGCTTCAAGTTTTGCTTTGGTTGGCCGATTGAGGTCAGGCAGTATTCTGTTTAACGCATAGAGCTTGAAAAAGTATCGGTGACGTCCGATTGGGGGACATGGCCCACCGTAACCGGTGCGCTTCCAGTCATTCACGCCAGGCAGGGTACCGCTTGGCATTTTGGCCGAACCGGCCCCCTCGGGCAGGCCGTCGAGCGTGGGCGGAAGGTTGTAAAGTACCCAATGCACCCAGGTCATTTTTGGCGCAGCCGGATCGGGGGCGTCCGGGTCATCCGCGATTAAAGCGAGGCTTTGCGCTCCTTCCGGAACGTTCGACCAGGTCAGGGCAGGAGAAAGATCGTTTCCGTCGCAAGTGTAAACGGGGGGTATCTCGCTGCGATTCTTAAAGGCGGGAGAGGTCAGCTTCAGTGCCATCGCGAGGAACTCCTTCGCCGGGTGGACCATTCAGCACGTTACGTGGAGGATCGCATTCGTCTTCGCCGGATTCTTGCCGAGCTCCTTAATCGCAGCATCCGTCGGCAGAATCGTAATATCCACGTCGCGCCGCTGTGCCTCACGTTTCACTTCTTTCATCACCGGGAGCTCGCCGTATTTTCCGGAGCCGACTATCAGCCGCCGACATTTCCAGGGGATTTCCTCTTCCAACGAAAGCGGAGTATGCCCGAACTGTTCGCGGAACTTCTGTGAAGCTTTTTTCTTGCGTTTGCGAATTCTTCCGCGGTCGACTACCACATCGTGTTCGTATGATTTGCCGTCGATTTCAATTGAGCCAAAACTAAATGTGCCAAAATTCATCGGCGGTCACCTCCTGAATAGAGGCCTCGGTGTCGATTGGCGTGGCCGCATCGAAATTCACGAGTGGCTCCTTCCCCCGGCTGTCAATGCTCATCTTCTGTATCCAAACGTGACAGCCCAAAGTCTTTGGTGGCTCGATCGGAGTCGGCAATTCGAATTCTCATGGAAAATTGCTGGGTAACTTACTCCGACGTTCCCAGTTGAGCATCACATGTGCCAATCAGGGCTCAACACCATCAACGAGTTCTTAACCAGGATAACGGGCACCAACCTCGGCACACCTGATGCTTTCACTGTTGCCGAATACGACTGGAGACATCCAACAATGAAAGGCACCGATAGACCGAAAGGGAGAGGCCTGATTCGCAGCCTGAATCGCAAAGGTACGAGCTTCGACAAGAGCCCGCCTGTCGCTCGGCGGCGAGGGGCTTTCAAAGACCCCTCGATATGCGAGCGGTGCGGGGCTGTGTACGAACGCAAGAGCTGGCATCGGGCGGGTCGCATTACCACCGACAAGCTTTTTGGCGCCGCTTGGGTCATATGCCCAGCGTGTGCGGAAGCGAAAAGTGGCATCGCCTACGGCAAGGTCCTGGTAAGCGGCGCCTTCGGACGCGAGCATCTGGATCAGATTCGCCGCCGCATTGGCAACGTCGACAGTCGTGCGAGGGCTAATCAACCCGAGCGACGGATACTGTCCGCAGATTGGGATGGCAAGACGCTCGAGATACTGACTACGTCGCAGAAGCTCGCTCATCGTATCGCCCGGGAACTCGAGAAGGTCTTTGGCGGTTGCGCGAAATACAATTGGTCGGACGAAGACAGCAGCTTGTTCGCGACCTGGAAGCGTGAGACTGGTTAACAAACTCTGAACTTGGCCGCTCTCTTCATAGCGACAATCAAGATCGTAGTGAAAGGAAATGCCTGAATTCGAGGGAAGTTTTGTCGCGTGATTTAGCGTCGAAGCTGGGTTGTTCGCGAAGAGGAGATAAGGCGAAGTGCGATTGGTTCTGGTCGGCGACGTGATGCTGGGACGGGGCGTCAACGCGACGCTCAGGCAGGTTCGTTCCGAGTATCCGTGGGGAGACACCTTACGACTCTTTCATGCAGCGGACTGGCAATTGTGCAATCTAGAATGTGTGATGTCAGACCGAGGAGTTCCATGGAGCTTCACTCCGAAGGCCTTTCACTTCCGCTCAGACGCAAAGAACATCGCCGTGCTGAAGGCGGCTCGCATCGATGCGGTCTCTCTGGCGAACAATCACACTTTAGATTTCGGCTACGATGCGATGCGTGAGATGCTGGAGCTGCTGGACGCCAACCACATCAACCACGCGGGTGCGGGGCTAAATCATTCGGGAGCGTGCGGGGCGGCGTTCTCAAAACTCAAGGGGGCGACGATCGCTCTAGTCGCCTTTACCGATAACGAGCCGCAGTGGGAGGCGACGGCCCACCGAGAGGGAATCTACTACGTTCCGGTCGATGTCAGGGACGATCGCGCACACGAGCTCTTCGCGAAGATCGGTGGCCTAAAAAGCCAGGGCGCGGTCGCTATCGTATCAGTGCATTGGGGACCGAACTGGGGCTACGATCCTCCCAAGGAGCACATCCGTTTTGCGCATCGCATGATCGGTGAAGGAGCCGACGTAATCTTCGGACACTCGGGTCATGTCTTCCGTGGAATCGAGCTCTATCGCGAACGGCCGATTATCTACTGCGCAGGAAATTTTATTGACGACTACGCGATCGATGAATTCGAACGCAATGACGAGTCGTTCGTTTTTTCGATCGATCTGGACAATGTTGGTCGTCCGCGAAGCATACATCTTTGGCCGACGATAATCGCCGATCAGCAGGCGCGAATGGCAGGAGCCCGCGCGCGGAACATAGCGGACAAGATGCAGGATCTTTGTGCGAGCCTGAACACGTCGGCGAAGTGGAGCCACGATGATAAACGCCTCGACATACGAATCGGCTAGCCAAGACTCGAGGGAGAGACATTCGACCGGATCGTGGAGCGGATGCAACTCGTGGAACTCGTTTGCGCCGCATTCGAAAGTGAGAACTCTCCGATGACCACAAGACCGCGCGGCGCCGACCTCTTGCGCGACCCGCATCAGAACAAATTCACCGGCTTCACCGAGACCGAGCGGGTCGGGCTGAAACTGAAGGGCCTGCTTCCGGAGGGCGTCGAAAACCTCGACACGCAGGTCGAGCGAGCGCGGTTGCAACTCGAACAGCGAACGTCGCCGCTGGACAAATACCTCTATCTCTCGGAACTGCAGGACATCGACGAGACGCTCTTCTATAGGCTGCTGACGTCGGACCCCGCGCGATTGCTCCCATTCGTCTACACTCCGACCGTCGGCGACGCGTGCCTCCAATTCAGCCGCATCATGCGTCGGCCCAAAGGCCTTTACGTCTCGATCAATCGCAAGGGCGAAGTGCGCGAGATTCTCCGGAACTGGCCCGCCGAGCGAGACGTGCGATTCATTGTGGTCACCAGCGGCGAACGAATTTTGGGCCTCGGCGATCTCGGCGCCGACGGGATGGGAATTCCGATCGGCAAGCTTGCGCTCTACACGGCGTGCGCCGGAGTTCCGCCGGAGCTTTCGATACCGGTCATGATCGATTGCGGAACCGGCAACGAAAAGTTGATTCGCGACCCGCTTTATACGGGGCTCCGTCAGCCGCGTCCTTCGGTCGCCGAACTCGATGCGTTCGTCGAGAAGTTCGTTGCCGCCGTCCAGGAAGAATTCCCCGACTGCTGCATCCAGTTCGAAGATTGGGCGCGGGCCGACGCGTTTCGGCTGCTTGCGCGTTATCGCGAACGTATCTGTTGCTTCAACGACGACATTCAAGGTTCCGGGGCGGTCGTGCTCGCGGGGATCTTGAGCGCCTTGCGCATCACGGGCGGAAGTCTCATCGACCAGACGTTTCTTTTCCTGGGCGCCGGCTCGGCTGGAGTTGGCATCGCCGATCTACTTACTCAGTCGATGATCGCGAAAGGAATTTCAGCCGAGCAGGCTCGCGCGCGGATTTGGCTCTTCAATCGCAACGGCTTGGTCGAATCGACGCGCGATGACGTTACTGATTTCCAGCGGCCGTATGCGCATCGGCACGCATCGA
Source organism: uncultured delta proteobacterium (assembly GCA_963842085.1). Classification (GTDB taxonomy): domain Bacteria; phylum Desulfobacterota; class Binatia; order Binatales; family Binataceae; genus Binatus. Next base: position 1,591,548 of record CAWJET010000002.1, on the reverse strand, counting down.
CGAGGGACTTCGTCGCCGCGATCGAATCGCTCAAGCCGACCATGATTGTCGGGGTTAGCACCGCCGCGAAAGCCTTCAGCCAGAGCGTCATAGAGGCGATGGCGAGAATCAACCGCCGTCCGATCCTCTTCGCGTTGTCCAATCCAACTTCGCGTTCCGAGTGTACGGCGGAGGAAGCGTACCAGTGGTCGGCGGGGCGCGCAGTATTTGCGAGCGGCAGCCCGTTCCAACCTGTGCAATATGGCGACCGACGCCTGGTTCCCGGCCAATGCAACAATTTGTACATCTTCCCTGCGATGGGTCTCGCTATCTATGCAACTCGCGCGAAGCGAGCCACCGACGAGATGTTCTTGGCGGCCGCCCGCGCGCTCGCCGAGCGCGTCACGCCGGCTGACTTGGCGAGCGGGCTGGTTTATCCTCCGCAGTCCGCTATCTTCGAAACTGAAATGCACGTCGCCGGGCGAATCGCCGAGGTGATTTTCGCCCGTGGTCTTGCCCGCGTGAACGAACCTCACGATCTGAGTGCCTTCCTAAGATCACTGGTCTACCGGCCCGAGTATCGGGACCTCGTCGATTGAGAAATCGACGCTCAGCGCTGGCAATGCAGATGCCCCAACTCGCTACTCTGGTTCCGGACTGACCTGCGCGTCGTCAGTCAGCGGGACGCATCCGAGTGTGGCGAGACCTCCCGCAACGAGCACTGCGGCAAAGATCACGAAGGCTGCAACGTAGTTGTGCGCCGCGTCGTAGAGCGATCCGGCCGCGACGGGTCCCGTGGCAGCTCCGATCGTTGTGAACACTCCGCTTAGGCCCAAGAGCGTGCCGAACCGCTTCAGCCCGAGCGAATCCGCCGTCAAATCTGGGACCAGCGCAAGCGGCGCTCCGGAGGCGAGGCCGAAAATGACGGTGTATGCGGCAAGCAGGCCGACGTTGCGCGCCCCGAGCAGAATAATTTGTCCTGCCGCCGCAATCGCCATTGAGATTGCGAGTGCCAAACGTCCGCTGATCCGGTCCGCGATAGCTCCACTCAGCGGCTTACCGAGCGCAGCAAGGCCGAACGTCAGGCTCAGCACCAACGCTGCATGTGTCGGGGCGTACCCGATTCCGATCAGGTAGGGGACCATGTGAAGCGAACCGCCGGTTATCGCGAAAGCAAAGGCGAATTGCACTGCCGCGATCATCCAGAACGAACGACCGCGCAGCGCCGCGCTGATCTCAAGCCCTGAGGCTGACGACGGAGCTTCAGCCAGAGCGCCGGTCTCCGGCCTCGTCCTCACGACCGCGAGCACTATCGGCACATTGATGAGAAGCATCGGAAGCGCCAAGGCAACATAAGCTGTGCGCCATCCTGCGTGTCCTATCGCGTCAGCCGCAACCAGCGTCATCAGCATTCCGCCCAGCGAGGCGCCAGACATCGCAAGTCCGAGCGCGGTGCCGCGCCGTTCGCCAAACCAGTTCGCCAACACCTGTGAGCACGGCAAGAGGGTGGCCGCGGCGATCCCCACTCCGAGCATCGCGTATGCGATCACGAAGGTGTCGTATGAATTTGCACGGCTGGCAAGCAGGAAGGCCGCACCGCTCACGCATACGCCAGACGCTATCACCACGCTGGCGTCCACTCGGTCGAGCAGCCAGCCGAAGAAGGGCGCGCTCACGCCAGCGCTAAGCCCGAGTACAGTTTGTAGAGAGGAGAGCCGCGCACGCGTCCACTGGAATTGACGCAATAGCGGTTCGAAAAACACCCCGGCGGTGTTGAAACCGGAACCGAAAACCAGAAATAGCGTTAGGAACAGGCTGGCAACGATGAGTCGTTGCTGACGATTCCAAGTTTGATCTCGCGGTTTCACAGCATGCGGGCGCTACCCAAGGACACATCGATGCGCCGCCGCGACAGACGTCGTCCGGGCCTCCTTAGGTTTGACTGTACCTGTTGACGCCCTCTTACTGCGTTCTCAGAGGAGGCGCCATTCGCCCCGCCTGATCACGGTTTCTTTCCAGCTCTTTTCGCCTTCGCCCTGGCCTTGCGAGGGACTGCTTTGGATTTCGCCGTCGCAGCGGCCTTGCGCGCCTTCCCGCGAGCACGGAGTGCAGCGCGCCGGCCCTTCTTCTTACCCTTGGCCAGCTCGAGCAGAGTCTTACCGGAACGCTTCGATTTCTCACGCCCGCGCACGATCTCTTGAACAGTCTCTTCAGGCAGCACCTCTACGATCACTGCAAGCCCGTCGCGGTCACTGACGTGCGGCAGGAGTCGACGGATGAGTTCAAGGCCGTATCCCGCCTGCTCCGGAGTGATCTCTTCAGCCTCGGCCAATTCGGCCAGCTCCTGCACGGCCTCGAGCGCAGCGTCGTGCTCTGCACCAAGCTTCTCGACGTATTCGTCTCCATAGATTTCAGCGAGCGCCGGATAGAGGACCTGCTCTTCGTAATGAAAGTGCGGACCGGCGTGCGCCACCATCTCGCCGATTCCACGCCGAATCGACTCGACGTCATTGGCTTCGATAGCGTCCATCAGGCCGAGCAGCATATCGCGCATCTGGCGGTGCTCCTCGCGGAAGGCTTCTGTGAATTGATTTGCCAGCATTTGCTCGCTCCTTAGTGTTTTATTGCGCGATTGAATTTTCGCGCTTTCATCGTTCAGCATGCCTCGAAGGCGGGTGCGGCTGCGCTTGGTGCCGCGCCTCAGCGGATGGTCGCTCTGGCTGTGCGAGTTCAAGCAGGCGTATAACTTCGGAATCCGCCAGCTGATGAAAATCCCTGTAGAATTCGCCGATTCCGAAAAACATCGCCGGAGTGCTCAAGCACACGACTTCGTCCACTTCGTCGCGGAGCGAGTCGATGGTATCAGCGGGGCTGACCGGAACGGCGAGAACCACTTTCTTCGGCGCCTGTTGCCGAACTCCGCGCAGCGCTGCACGTATCGATCCGCCCGTCGCGATTCCGTCATCGACGACGATCACGACGCGATCTCTGAGTTCGACGCGCTGGCGCCCGCCACGATAAACCAGATTCCTGCGATGGATTTCCTTGAGCTGGTTGTGGATCTCGCGTTCCAGATAGTCGGGCGAAACTCTCAGTGCGCTCATCACTTCGCGATTGAGAATCTTTTCAGGATGGTCGCCGTCCACCACCGCGCCCAAGCCTAACTCCGGCTCGCCTGGCGCCCCCAGTTTGCGCACGATGATAACGTCGAGCGGCGCGTTCAATGCGCGAGCGACCTCGAAGGCTACCGGAACGCCCCCGCGCGGCACGCCCAGCACGACGGGATTCTGGCCTTTGTATTTCAGTAACAGCCTGGCGAGCTTACGGCCGGCGTCGACGCGATCGGCGAACACGAGGCCCTCATCGTCGTAGGGGCAGTCTGGCGACGCCTCTTGCTCGGCCGTGTCCTTTGAGAGATGCCTCGCAAACCAATCGCGCGCCAACCTCACTACCTCCTCGAGAGTTCCGGGCTCTTCGAACAGATGAGTCGCGCCTGGAACGATCTTCAACTCCTTCTCGCATCCGAGTCGTTCAAATGCCTCCTGGTTCATCTCGATGACCGGGCTGTCGTCGCCGCCAACGATGAGAAGGGTCGGGGCTTTCACCCGATGAAGGACTTTCATCGCGAGGTCAGGGCGGCCTCCGCGCGAGACGACCGCCTTGACCGAGGAATCCCGCGCGGCGGCCACCAGCGCGGCCGCGGCGCCCGTGCTCGCGCCGAAATATCCAATTGCATATTTCGCGTAGCCGGTCCGCGAACGGAGCCATCGCGTTGCATCGACCAGCCGATGACCGAGAAAATCGATATCAAAAACGTTCTCGCGGTCCGCGGCCTCGTCGTCGGTTAGAAGATCGAAGAGCAGCGTGCCGATGCCGGCTTTCTGCAGCGCCTTTGCGACATAAGTGTTGCGCGGGCTTAGCCTGCTGCTGCCGCTTCCATGTGCGAATAGCACGACACCCTTTGCGCCTGCGGGTACCGTCAGCGTGCCTTCCAGCAGGATCGCATCGGAAGGAATTCTTACCTGCTCATTCGTATGTTTCCGTTCCATGGTTCTTCTTCCTTCTGCGGCTACTCTTGGGCGCTGCGCAGATTGTTGATGACGCCGTCGACGCCGAAAATGTACCAGGCGTCAGCTTCGGCCATCTCAGCCTGATGGCGGTTGGGCACTACCCCTTCGAGAGTCACAATTGAGTTTCGCGTGCTGACCTTGATCGAGTCATGGGTGACGAGGCGATCCTTTTCAAGCGCCGTCGTGACGGCGTCGGTGATCTCGTCGTCGCTGTCGTCCTCGTAGGGCTCGACCTCGATTCCGTTTACGACATCGCGAGTGCCCGGGACCCACCACGCGAGCAGTTCCGCGAGACGCTTGTGCGACAGGCTTTCGACCTGGCCATCGAGCGTCACGACTCCGCCGGCGACCGCGATTTCGATGTGGTTACCCCGGTCCGCGGTGGCCTCGTCGACCGCTCTGGCACGGCCACCTTCGCCAGCTTGAATCCCGCAGTGATTGAAAGCTCCTTCCTCGAACATCGCGGCGGATAGGTGATCCCGGATCGCACCATCACCCATCGGTTGTCTCGGCGCCACCCGGAGTCGATCGACGATTCCCGTCACGCGACCAACCGAAGCCGCCAGTTCTAGCGCGATCTTCTTGGCAGCCAGGCTTTGGGTTTCGCCTTGAAGGAGAAGGCTTCCATCCGGTTCATATTGGATAACAATCGGATGGCGGCGAAGGTCTAGGCGCTGGTCGCGTCCGAGAGCCGCATGAACCTCGCGTACGATTTCCGCTGAGTCATTCATCGAAGCGGCTGAACTCCTGACGGGTTGACCGTTTCATGCTTCCGCTGCGCATCAACCCACAGCCTTTTCAAGTCCTTGGGAAGCTGGCTCATCACGTCCCACGCCTCGCCTTCCTGGCCGGTAGGGCTGCCGAGCAACTTCTGCAGCGCGGCGAAAACGGCGGATACCGCGCGTTCCGCCTCCACGTCATCGGTGAGTCCGGCCATCCGGCGCACTTCCCATATGAACTGCTCGCCGCCGACGCGATGAACCTTGCGATCGGGATATTCGAGCGACATCCACATCATTTTGAGATGCTTGGGGAGTTGCGCGGCGACGTGCATCGCCTCCGTCGGCGTGATGCGATCGCGCAGTTCCTGGAAGACCACGAAGGTCAGCCCCTCCGCACGACGCAGGTCACATCCGATGCGCGTCATAACCTCTTTGAAGAATTCGTGATCTTGCATAGTCAACACCTCCTGTATGCGGTCTGGCGATTTGGCCACGGCACGGCAAGCGACTGGCGCTGTCCGGTAGCCGCTTTCAGTCCTCCGCCGTTAGTGCGTTGAGCACGTCGGTCGTCGTGATAACTGCATCGATAGCCTTCAGCCGGTATTCCGCCGTCCCAGGCTGCGCCAGAGATTTGAAGAAGCCAAGACATGAATCGAAGACCGCAAGGCCGTTGGGCCGTTCGCGTTCGAGACGCTCTGTAACACGTTGGACATAGACGCCGAAGGACTGCGGAAGCAGCTTCGCACGACGTTCTTGTTTGTCAGGTAACAGCGGACGCCATCTTCCAAAACGGCAAACATCAGCGTCCGCGGCCCATTAGGCGTTCGGCGTGACCCGACCATGTCGTAATACTGTTGCCCGAGTAGATCGCCATACGCTCCGATCGGGTCGAGATCTGTGCTGCTGTTGTTCATATTTGCCCCGCGATACGAGATGCATCATCCATGCCCTGGAAGACGGTGGGGACCGATGGTAGCTCCCATCCACGAAAGCCCGCTGATCGCTCGCACGTGCTTTGCTATTGGCTACCCCCGGGGGTTTCTGACGAACCGTATGCCAGCCAATTTCTTCGAGTCGCGCAATATTCATGGTGTTTCCTTATGCGCCATCTCAAATCATTGGTCTGGTGCCTTTAGTCACAGTTCCCTTGGTGCGCATTGTTATGAGATTCGATCCGCTCGAGCCATGAGTTTCCATGCCGCTGCCAGCGGGTGGGATAATAGAACAGTGCTTGTGGCAGTATTTTTCCGGGCCTGCCTGGAGATGAATTTGGACTGTAGGCTGGAAGTTTCACGCCGAGAACCTGCACAATACTTGTGGAGGGAGCCGCGATGCTCGGTCTAATCTAGACCGAGCACTCCCGACAGTCGGAGGACGCCCCCTCGTCCACGAGGCTCAGAGTTTGCCCCGAGCGCGATCCGTAGCGATAGACAGTAACTCCCTTGAGCCGGAGGTCGTGCGCTCGAAGAAACACCTCGCGGACCATATCGGGTGAGGAATCGGTGGGAAGGTTGACTGTCTTTGAGACGGCGGCATCGACGTGTTGTTGAAAGGCCGATTGCATCCGCAGATGAAATTCCGGCGTGATTTCCAGCGCGATCGGAAAACTCCGCCTAAGTTCTTCAGGGAGACCAACCGCTTCGCGGATCGAGCCGGTTTCGCGCGCCAGTGCAAGGGCTGCCTCGCCGGCAGGTCCACACTGTTTCAATTTTCTCTCAAGGAATCTATTGAGCTCAATGAACGTCCGCCCCTCGAGCACTCGCCGCCTTGCCGCGAGCGCAAAAAATGGCTCGATACCTCCCGAAGCACCCGCGATGACTCCGATCGTTCCGGTTGGAGCCACGCACGTCACCGTCGCATTGCGCATAGCGTCGAAGCCACGCTCACGCCAAACGCTCGCGCCAAATGCCGGAAACGAACCGCGCGTTCGCCCAAGTTCGGTGGAGATTTTCCTGGCGGTTTTGGTGATGAACTTCGCGATATCGCCGCCAAGCTGCACTGCTTGTTCGGAGTCGTAAGGCACTCCGATTTCAGCCAGAAGGTCAGCCAGACCCATTACCCCAAGTCCGAGCTTGCGCGTATCGAGTGTTGTTTGCCGAATAGCGTTCACCGGATAGCTGTTCGTCTCGATCACATTGTCGAGAAACACCACGGCGTCTCGTATCGCGTCGGCCAGCGCGCTCCGGTCGAGCTGTCTGGCTGACACAAATTTGCCGAGGTTGAGCGACCCCAGCGTGCACGATTCATATGGAAGGAGCGGCTGCTCTCCGCACGGATTGGTGGCCTCTATCCGCCCCAGCGACGGTACCGGGTTGGCGCGATTCATCTCATCCAGGAACACCAAGCCCGGGTCGCCGCCAGCCCAGGCTGATTCGACGATCTGCTGCAGCAGATCGGCGGCCGACAATGTGCGCTTGACATCGCCGCTCCGGGGATCCCGGAGCGGCAACGGTTTGCCAGAATGAAGACAGGAGAAGAACTCATCGGTCATCCCCACCGACAAGTTGAAGTTCTCGAGTTTGCCCGAAACACTCTTGGCGCTGACAAACTCACTGATATCAGGGTGGTCGACGCGAAGGACGGCCATATTGGCGCCTCTACGTCGCCCGCCCGCCCGGATAAGCGCGGTGGAGCGGTCAAACAGTTCCATAAACGATACCGCTCCTGAACTGATTCCACCGGTCGATCGCACCACATCGCCTCGTGGTCTGAGTTTGCTGAAGGAAAAGCCAGTGCCGCCTCCGCTCCGTTGTATTTTCGCTGCCAACCCGAGCGTCTGAAAAATCGAATCCAGATCATCTTCGATGGGCAGCACAAAGCACGCCGCCAGCTGGCCGTTCGGGAGCCCGGCATTCATAAGCGTCGGCGAATTGGGCAGGAACTCGAGCCGCTTGAGCCGGTGGAGAAACCGCTCCTGCCAGAATTCCGGATCTTCGCCGAACTTCGCGCACGGCTGTGCGATCGCTCTTGCGACCCTGCTCCACATCTCCGATGGGTCTTCGATTCGGCGGCCGCTTTCGTCGCGTCTGAGATAGCGCGCGTCGAGCACCGCCATAGCGGTCTCTGAGAATGCGGTGTCCAATCTAGTCCTGGATTTGTTCGGCGCGCCGCTTCTCGTTCAACAGCATTTCGTCAAGGGCGTGACTGAACGCGACCGGGTAGACGTCAGGCTCGTCGAGGTCCTTGTAGCGCTGCTCCAGTTTTGAGAGCGCCTGAAGAAAGTGCTCCCGCGACTCGCAAAGAGTAGGCCGGGGCGCCATCCGGTGCCCTTCTTTGAGATGAATCTTGAGTAGCGAAGCCACATTTGAAGGACTGGAGGCGAACTCCCTCGCAATAGCCTTCGGGTTCTCGTTCGCAAGACCGATTATATCGCCCGCTAAAGCGCCCTCCTCACCGATCGCACGAAACACCTGCTTGCGGCCGGGCAGTGTCAACTTGCCCTGCGAGGTCTTGAGCCGCGGCTTTCCTGCATATTCATTTAGCTTGTACGCGACGTCGAGCGCAGGCGCATCGGCGCTCACGACCATGTCTGTGCCTACCCCGAAGGTATCGATCGGAGCGCTCACCTTCACGAGCTCTGCGATCTTGTATTCGTTGAGATTTCCACTGGCGAAGATCGAAGTTTCGTTGAGACCGTTCTCATCCAAGATTCGCCGTGACTTGAAGCTCAAGTCGGCAAGATCGCCACTATCAAGGCGAACTCCCTGCAGATTCAGGCCGCGCCCTTTCATCTGTCGCGCCACGCGAGCCGCATTCTCGACGCCACGAACAGTATCGTAGGTATCCACCAATAGTGTGCTGAGTTTTGGAAAGTGCTGCACGAAATGCTCGAAGGCTTCGCGCTCGCGATCGTGGGCCATGATGTAACTGTGAGCCATGGTGCCGGATAGCGGAATTCCATACCGACGGCCCGCGAGCACATTCGAAGTGCCATCGAATCCTGCCAGATAGCTTGAACGCGCGGCGATAAGACCAGCGTCGACTCCCTGGCTGCGTCTCAGCCCGAAATCCACGAGTCGTTTTTCCTGCGCGGCAATTCGGCAACGAGCGGCCTTGCTCGCAATCAGCGACGCCATACCCACTTGATTGATTACCAGAGTCTCGAGCAACTGCGCTTCGATCAGCGGAGCATGAATTTCGACGATCGGCTCCTGGCCGAAGAAGATGGTTCCCTCAGGCAACGCATGAATCTCGCCCCTGAACCGCAGTTTCCCGAGAAAATGCAAGAAATCAGCGGTGAAGAGTTGGAGAGAATCAAGATAGTCGATTATCGGTGGCTCGAATTGAAACTGCTCTATTGCTTCGAGCAAACGCTCAAGACCCGCTGCTACCAGGAACCCCCGACGCGCAGGTAACCGGCGAGCGCTCATGCCGAAGCATGCCAGGTCGTTGAATCCGAGTTCGAAGTAGCTCGCTGCCATCGTGAGTTCATACAGATCCGTGATCAGCGGCACTTCGTTCGGATCGAATCTCAGATCTACGCGCATCGCTTCCTTCGACAGCACCTATTGAATGCGCCGCGAAAATCGGATCGAGCCTTAACATATTTCACTTCAACCGATGTTTGAGCCAGAGATGAGGAGAATAACGCCAGCGCCAGCAGCAGCCCGACCGGAATCCCCAACAAGGCTTCTCGCTGGTATGTCTTCATTGTTTTCCCTCCAGCGCCTACGTGAGCACCAAACGTGCCACCTAACAGGCTGCGGAAAAACTCAATGAAAGACGATTTCGGCGAAGAGTAAGCATTACTACGATCACGAGAATGCGTCTTGGATCAATGTCATCAGGAGTCAAAAACCCTTTTTCCGCAACCTGCTAAAGGATCGGTAGCGGAGACGGACCTTTGCCGTATTTGACAACGAGCCAATCAGTTGGCCTTCCGTGAGTTGGCTCTGCCGGAAACACGAACGACGTATCCATCGAAGACCCTGCTCGGGTCCGTCCATATCCACCGAATCGCTGGCGGGTCTGAAAAGCTTGGCACGCTCCCTGCTAAACATGAAAAGCAGCTTTTGTCGCAATCGCGAGCAGCCGCCCCCTGAACAACAACGAGCGAAGCCGATGCCCCCGCCGAACCTGATCGTCTTTACCGGATCCGCGAACCCCACGCTGGCTGAGGCGATTGCCGAAAACCTCGCTGTGCGACTCGGTCGGAGGAGCTTGACCCGGTTCCCCGACAGCGAGCTGCATGTCGAGATCGAAGAAACCGTAAGAGACGCCAACGTCTTTATCGTGCAGCCTACCAGCCCGCCGGTTGATCAGCACCTGATAGAACTGTTCTTCCTGGGTGACGCATGCCGTCGGGCCGGCGCCAGAACCTTGACGGCGATCATGCCATACTTCGGCTATGCACGGCAGGATCGCCGGGCGTCGGGGCGTGACGCCGTTGGCGCGCGCCTCGTTGCCGATTTGATAGCGCGTGCCGGCGTCGATCGTATCGTCGCCGTGGACCTCCACAGCAGTGCGCTCGAGGGATTCTTCGCTATCCCGCTCGAGCATCTAAGCGCGGTGGGACTCTTGGCGAATGCGGCGCGCGACTTCGTCGGTCCGCAGCATGTAATCGTCGCGCCCGACCTCGGCGCGGTGAAACTCGGGGAACGTTATGCGGAGCTTTTGCACCTATCCATGGCAATCATTCACAAAATTCGGCTGAGCGGAACCGCCGTGAAAGTTCGCGAAGTCGTGGGCGACGTCCGTGGCAAACGACCGATGATCATCGACGATATGATCAGCACTGGAGCTACGATCGAGGCTGCTGCGCACGCGCTAACGGCTGCCGGATGCACGCCAGAGATTACTGTTGTTGCTACCCACGCCCTGCAAGTAGGTCCGGCCAACGATCGGCTCGCGGCGCTGAAGTTAAGGCGCTTAATTGTGACTGACAGCGTGGTCCAGGCTCTCAACCCGGCAGTGCCAACTCAAGTGGTCTCACTAGCGCCGATGCTGGCCGAGGTGGTCTCGCGGCTCAACGTCGGAGAGTCGCTCGACGAGTTCATCAGCCATCGATGATCGCTATGCCCACCGGTGCGGAGACACCCTCGACCTCCGAGAACGGCGGGGTCCATCGCCACCTCCGTATCGATTGGCTACCTGATGCAGTCACCTTGGTCGGCCTCCTTCTCGGATGCCTGTCACTGGTTTCGGCCTTCGACAGCCACTTCGAGCGTTCCGCGGCATTGATCGACGTCTGCCTGGATCTGTGACGTTCTCGACGGTCTGGTCACGCGCGTATCACGCTCGACCGCCCCGTTCGGCGCAGAATTAGACAGTTTGTCGGACGTTGTGGCGTTTGGAGTCGCGCCCGCCGGCCTCGTCTATTCTTGGGCGCTGAAGCCGCTGGGCGTTCTGATAACCCGACCCTTGCCGGGCTCGGACTTTACGCAAACATCGAACTGATTTAATTACCGAAATCTAGCTTGTTCGATGACCGTCTGGATCTACGCAGCGCAAGGCCATAGCGAACTAGCCCCGCCTCAAAATCTGCGAAGTCTTTTGACCGGTTGCTCTCGATCCTCCACTTTTTCTTGAGGAGATTGAGAATTGCGCGTCGATTCTTCAGACTTCGTGGAATAAGGCGCAGGCAGGTTGCTGCATCAATCACAAGCTCCGACGGAACGGGATCTGCCTTCTCCCAAATGCCTCGCAGCTCCCTGAGGAATATTCCCACCGTCGTATCGCCAACGCCTTTGCCGAGCTTCTTCAGCCGGTCTTCGAGGTCGTGAGCATCGAGCGCTGCTTCGTGAAGCCGATTGAGGTCGCCGGCATAACGATCCGTCAGGCTCTTACTCACTTCCAGCAGCTTGCTAGCGGTTTTGAAGTCGTAACGGGCATAGCCACCCGCATCAAGCACCTCAACCAAGCCATTCCAACCGCACCGCGTGATGCTTTTGGGTTCTAGCAGCCGGCGCTTCGCAAACTCGCCATAAGTACGAGCTGCAAGAGTCTCGGAAATGCGCGCACCGAAAAGCATCGCTGCGAGGAACCATTTGAAGAGCTCGCTTGAGTCACGCGATTGTAAATCGATTCCGAGCTTGGCTGAGAAGCGGCCGCCAACGGTTTCGACCAGTTTTCCCGGTGATACCTCGCGCCTAAGGCTCACGACGCCTTGCGCTTATGACGCGGTCGAATGATCGACAGACTGCTGGCCTGAGGGCCGTGCTCACCCATCTCCGGTACAAATCGGACTTCGGTTCCGATTTTCAGACTTTCGAAGCCGGGTGGAAGCACGCTGTTACGATGGAAATAGATCTCGTCGCCGTCCGGCGTCTCGAGAAAGCCGAATCCCTCCTTCGCATCGAGCTTCTTTACCTGGCCATGGGCGGCCTCCTCATGTGCTTTGACCTGTCGGCGAAGCTCGCGCACGTGATCTTCGAGACGCCTGCGTGCGGCGTCGAATGCGTCGCGAATCGCGACTGCCAGATCTTCGGCGGAGTGGCGATTAACCTCCAACTCACCGCGCGGAAGCGTGAGGCGGATGCGAACGCGGAAAGGACCGCCGCGGTGATGGTGCCGAACGGCGCCTTCCACCACGACCTCGCAGCCGGTAATGCGGTCGTAGTACGACCCGAGGTCGGCGACTTTTTCGCGAATTTGCTGCTCCATCGGTTCAGTCAGGACAAAATCGCGTGCCGTGATCGTGAGTGGACGCTGCATATTGTGTTCCTTCCTTGGGCGCCTGCTTACATCGCTCGATGTGACCAATCGTCACAGACCTCGTTCGCGACGCGCGTTGTTCATGTTCGGCCTCTGCCAGAGTTGGATGCATCATCTATACCTTGCAGAGAAACCCGCGATGCTGGCTACCTGGAAGCCAGTCTTTTCGTCTTTCTCCTAACCAGAAGCAACGAGATAGAACGAACCGTCGGTCAGCCGATACACGTTGGTGTAAGGAGACCGTCCGTCGATGCGTCCTAATAGTGTAGGCTCTCCCTCGATCGCGTCGATCGTTTCATAGTCGGCATACGGAGCTACTTCTTCTGCAATGTTTCCACATAACGAACGATGTCTGTGATTCGCTGTTTCACCGCGGCGTCGTTCTGACGGGTGGACCCGCCCTCCTTCTGGAGATACTCGCCCCAGAACGGCATCGCTAAGCGCTTGTGCGATCCCTTCATGTCGCGGCCATCGATCGTCCGGTAGACCGCATCGAACGGAAACTTCCCGCCATTGTTTCGGCTGAGCTGTGTGAGATCGGGCGGATTCGCCTCGACCAGGTCGCGTCCTTGTCCGGTCCCGGTTAATCCGTGACAGGCAGCGCAGAGCGTTTGGTAGTCGTGTTTTCCGGTCTGCTGGCAGCGCGCGATCGAACTGAAGTTGAGTATGGCAACGCCGAGCAGAAGAGCAACGAAAGTTTTTTCTTCCATACTGAATTTTCCAAACTCCGGCTTTCAGTTACGACGAGGCCGGCCAATTTGCAATCGGCCGGCTGTCCGTGGCGAAATACAACTCAAGCGGCGGCCGGAGTCTGAAAGAGGCCGTTGCAGTGTTTTCGCCAGCGGTATGAGGCAAGGTTTGCCATAGAATGGGCAGCATGGCCGCTGCGCTGAGCCGGCGTGATTCCGGCCAATCCTGTGTGGCAGCGATGTCGGTTTTTCAGCGCTGGCTGGCGAACCTTCGGGTCCTTGAGATCGACGAGATCAAGTCCATTCCCAGCACACCCAGTTCGCGCGGGTCGATAGTAGCGGATGAGTATGCGCCGGACCAGATCCTTGTTGACCTCGAGGCCGAATGCACTGGAGATTTGCTCGGCAATCTTCCGGCAGCCCAAGCGCGGGTTGCGCTGTTTCATCTCGATGACCGCAGCAATCAGGTCGCTGGAGGGACCTTTGGGCCCACATAGGTTGACAAATGGTCGGAGATTCAAACGTTGTTCCGAATCCCCTTCGAGGTGTCGCTCGGAACGGAATTGGAAACGAGCAGCGACTGCCCGCCCCAGTTGGGGAGCTGCACCTAGCCTCTGCTAAGCCTTTGAGACTCGTGGTCAATTGGGATTCTCGCAATACGACCGAGTAAGCAAACCGAAAGGAATCACAGAAACGCTCCATTGGTGCGTTTGGATACAGTTCAAGTCGCATGATCCTGTCAATCTCTGCGTGCAACGGTGCCGAAACTCGCATGCTTCTTGCACAACTAAAAAACATAGGAAGAACGGCGATGAAGGAACTCCTGATCCTCGCATACAAGCTTTTGGTCAAAGACAAAGGCAAGTACACCGCGCTGCTGGTCGGGACCACCTTTTCGGTTTTCCTCATCGTCCAGATGACGTCCTCCTTCGCTGGCATTCTGACCAAAGCATCCGCCACGGTCATCAATATCGGTGCGAAGATCCGGGTCATGGATCCCGCCGCAACGAATTCCGTCTTCGGCAGCATTCCGATGCCGGACTACGTGCTCGATGCGGTCCGCAGCATCGACGGTGTCGACTACGCGGTTCCTCTTTACGTGGGTTCCGCTTTGCTGAAGCTACACGACGGTACGTATCAGTCCGCTACGGTGATCGGACTTGATGACACAAGCTTGCTCGGACGGCCGGAACTGATCCAGGGCAACATCGACGACATCTTTGCCGAGAACGGATTCATCGCCGTGAAGGACGAGGAATTCCCCAAGCTCGGAAATCCAACGCTTGGGACGGAATTCGAACTGAACGACCATCGCGGAGTCATTGTCGGGATCGCGAGAGTCGCCACTGGGGCACTGTTCGGCACTCCGACGCTCTATACCACCTACAACAGGGCGATTCAGTACATACCATCGATGCGCTTCACCACCTCATATGTCTTGGTGCAACCAAAATCTGATTCTGACATCCCTTACATTACAGAGCAGGTTGCGCGGCTCGGCTATCTGGCACAAACGAACACCGAGTTCCAGGACGGAATCGAGAACTACCTCATATACAAGACCGGCATCGGCACCAACACATTGCTGATGACGGTGATAAGCTTTCTGGTGGGCCTCTCAATCTGCGGTCAGACTTTCTACACCTTCATTATCGAAAACCTCGAACACTTCGGCGCGCTCAAAGCTATGGGCGCCAAGGGCCGTGAGTTGGTCTACGTGATTCTTTTCCAGGCCGGTTTTACCGCGCTGGTCGGTTACGGACTGGGAATCGGGCTGGCGACGCTCTTGATAGGTGCCGCAAAGTTCCGGCTGCCCGAGTACGCCTCTCGCGTTACCTACGCCAACCTGGGGCTTGCCTTTTGCCTGGTACTAATAATTGCAAGTGTCTCGGGCTATGCCGGCGTGCGCCGCGTGCTGAAAATCGAACCGTTCGATATCTTTCGAGGCTGACATGCCCAGGGCGGCAATTGTGGCGAATAAGCTCAACAAATGGTTCGGCGAAGGCGAGGCCCGAACCTACGCAGTCAAAGAAGCGAGTTTCGAGGCCTATTGGGGAGAGATGTTGTATGTTGTGGGGCCTTCGGGCAGCGGCAAGACGACGCTGCTCAGTATGCTGTCCGGAATTCTGCGACCTAATTCCGGTTCGGTCGAGGTCGACGGGCGCGATCTCTGGAGCTTGTCCGACGATGAGATCGCTGACTTCCGCCTGAATACGATCGGGTTTGTATTTCAGGACTATCACCTGTTCCCGCGCCTGACGACCGCGGAGAACG
Source organism: uncultured delta proteobacterium (assembly GCA_963842085.1). Classification (GTDB taxonomy): domain Bacteria; phylum Desulfobacterota; class Binatia; order Binatales; family Binataceae; genus Binatus. The sequence continues at coordinate 1,576,161 of CAWJET010000002.1, read as the reverse complement.
TGGCGATTCCGCTGATCCTGCAGAAGCGAAGCTGGAAAGTGGCGCTGGATGCCGCCGACCGATGTCTGGAAATCGTAGGCCTAAGCGGCAAGGGTGAGCTTCCGCCGAACAAACTCAGTGGCGGAGAGCAGCAGCGTGTCGCAATCGCTCGCGCGATTGTCCATCGACCGCGGATCCTTGTCTTCGATGAGCCGACCGCCTCGCTCGACGGAGAGACCGGACGCATGATCGTTTCGTTCGTCAAGGAGAACATCCTGACGGCCGAGCACTGCCTGCTGATCGTCACGCACGACAGCCGAATTTTTGAGTACAGCGATAGAATTATGGGAATGGAAGACGGTCGGATAACCGGTTTCGAGCATGGAGCAGCGTATGAAGCCCAGGCCTGAATTGCTGCTCGCTTTCTTTGGACTGACTATCGGCTTGATCGGAGCCTACGTGTATGGGTTACATGCTGCTCCACAGCCGCCGGCGTTTAATCCTGCAACCGATCCCTACGCCAAGGGCGTGTACGCCGAGGGCATCGTCGAAAGCTACCAGGACAGCGGCGCCAACATAAATATCTATCCAAACGTGTCGGGCACCATCGTGGACATTCCTGTCCAAGAAGGCCAATTGGTCCGTAGGGGAACCATCCTCGTGCGCTTTGATGACTCAGTCCAGAAGGCGACCGTGGAGGCTTCCAAGGCCCAAGTCGCGTACGCACGTGCGCAACTCAAGAACGCCCAGGACGAACTCGCGAAGCAGGAGTACTCCTACCGGTTAGAGCCTAAGTCGGTAAGCAAGTACACCCTGGACGACACGATAAACGCGGCCAAGGTGGCGAAAGCCAACCTCGAGGTTAATGAGAAGAACTATAACTCGGCCAAGGCCCTCCTTGCCTGGTACGCTATCAAGGCGCCGGCCGATGGCAAGGTTCTGGCGATTCGGGCGGCAGTTGGCAGCTATGCGGTTACTTCCCAAGGCACGTACGATACTTACACGCAGAGCTTCGACCCCATCATCGTCATGGGATCATCAGAAGACTACGTCAGCGTACGTTGTTATGTCGACGAAATCCTTGTTCACAGGCTCAAGCTGGGATCGCAGATGGAAGCCCGTATGTTCATTCGCGGTACCAACATCAGCGTTCCACTCCAATACGTGAGAGTGCAGCCTTACGTGTCGCCCAAGATTGAATTGTCGGATGAGCGACTCGAAAGAGTCGATGTACGCGTGTTGCCGGTGATCTTCCGTTTCGCAAAATCGGACAAACTTCCGGTCTATCCGGGTCAGTTGGTCGATGTGTACGTGGCGGAAAAATAGCTTCGTCGCGAGTTGCCAACCTCGATTGTCGATAGCTATCGGCGCGATGATGCTTTCCTGCGGCCTTGCGGCGTGCGCAGTCGGTCCGAATTTCGTGCGTCCCCCCACGCCCAGGCCGACGATGACGTACAACTATCAGGAGGACCCGACAGGCACGATCGCGGCAGACGAAACAGTACAGCACTTCAGCCGCGGTGCGGAAATCGCCGCGGACTGGTGGCGACTATTCAACTGCCCCAAGCTGGACGCGGTTGTGATGGAGTCCATCGCCAACAACCCTAGTCTGCAAGCCGCCCAAGCGAGCTTGCGCCAGAGTCAGGATAATCTTCGTGCGGGCTATGGAATCTTCTTCCCTCAGATTAGTGCCGGCTTCCAGCCGACGCGCCAACAGTTTTCGCCCGCGCGCTTCGGTGAGAACATCGAGACCAGCATCTTCAGTCTATACACGCTCTCAACGACTGCAACCTACGTGCTCGACGTGTTTGGCGGCGAGCGGCGCACTGTTGAAAGCCTTGGTGCGCAGGTAGATGTCCAGTACTACACCGCCGAAGGCACTTATCTCACCTTGTCGGGCAACGTCGTCAACGCGATCGTAGCAGAGGCAGCGTACGAGGCCGAGATCGACGCGACGCAACAGATCATCGGATTTCTGCGGGAGCAGACCAGCATCACGGGGGCGCAAGCCGAAGCTGGTGTCGTTCCTTACTCCAATCTACTCAGCATTCAGAGCGAGCTGGCAACGACTCAAGCAACGATGCCGCCTCTTCGCCAGCAATTGGCGCACACACGGCACCTGCTCGCGACGTTGGCCGGCGTGGAGTCGGGCGATTGGGCGCCGCCGCGAGTCACTTTTGCTGAGCTGACGCTTCCCGATGATGTGCCCGTCAGCCTGCCCAGCGATCTGGTTCGGCAGCGTCCGGATATCCTCGTGGCTGAGGCACAGCTCCATGTCGCCAGCGCCCAGATCGGAGTGGCGACGGCAGCGCTGTTTCCGAGTTTCTCCCTGAATGCCAACTACGGATTGAACAGCACATCTCTCTCAACCCTGTTCGGAAGCAGTGCGGCATTCTGGACGCTCGGCGCCAGTCTCGCCACACCTGTGATTCAGGGACCTACTCTATGGTATCAGCGGAAAGCCGCTATCGACGCATATCGGCAGGCGCTCGCGAACTATCGGCAGACCGTTCTTGCGGCCTTCGCGCAAGTGGCAGATGCTCTTGATGCTCTAGCAGGTTGCGGAAAAACTCAATGAAAGACGATTTCGGCGAAGAGTAAGCATTACTACGATCACGAGAATGCGTCTTGGATCAATGTCATCAGGAGTCAAAAACCCTTTTTCCGCAACCTGCTAGAACACGACGCTCAAACGGTCGAGGCGCAATCCCACGCCCTCCGCGCAGCGGCGGAAGCGTTGCACTTGATAGCGGCGAACTACCAGGCGGGGACGGTGAATTATCTGCAGGTGCTGATCGCGGACTACCAATTTCAGCAAGCGCAACTCGGCTATATTCAGGCGATGGGCCAACGCTTTCAGGACACCGGTGCACTTCTGGTCGCGCTCGGCGGAGGATGGTGGAACGCCATGGAGAACCCGATCCGGCGATCGTGATTCCGGAATTTCAGCGGACGGGAGAGCTCACCGAATGAAGACTAACTCGATTTTATCTTTGCGGGGTGGCGCTCACCGGGGCGCCGTTTCGACGCTCGCGATCGCATTCTCCCTGGCCCTTATACTAGTCGCTGGAGTGCGGCCGGCTAAAGCCCAGTCTGCCAAACAGGATTACGACCAACGCTGTGCGGATTGCCACGGACTCACTGGCAAAGGCAACGGTGAAGATGCGGGCTTGCTCGTGTCGACGAAAATGCCGGATATTACGCAACTTGCGAAGAAGAACGGTGGCCGATTTCCCTTTGAGCAGGTGGTTGAGGTCATCGATGGTCGCCGCGACATTCCCGGGCACGAGCGAATCCAGATGCCCTTCTGGGGCGTTACCATGCAGAAGCCGGGCGCAGAGTTCTCGCCGCAGAGTGATGCGGCAGTGAGAAAGCGTGTCGAGGCTTTCGCCCGTTACATCGAGACGATGCAGGAGAAATAGAGAGCTTGGGCCCGGCGAAGGTTAAACCATCACGGTAAGACCGGACCTGAGGTAATTTACGATGGCTTTTCCGTGCAAAACGATTCTCTGTGCCATCGACTTCGACGAGAATTCAACGGCCGCCCTCGACAGAGCTGTCGAAATAGCTAGGCGGCTCGTGTTTGACTGAATGAAATGGCATTCAAGCGAGGAGGAGCTAAAGTGTCTAAACTCATAGCAAAGATTGTAGCGACAGTGATCGGCATCCTGCTATTGGTACTCGCGAGCCGCACGGAAGTGTCAGCCACTGATGTGCAAGGTGCGATCCGGTCGTTGGAAGATAGTTTTGCAAGGGCTGTGAGAGACAAAGACATCGACAAGATCATGTCGCATTACGCGGTGAGCGAGAACCTTGTCGTTTTTGATGTTATTCCACCGCGCGAGTACACCGGCTGGAAAGCTTACAAAGAAGATTGGAGGAAGTTCCTAGCCGAGTGCAAAGACAACCCAAACTTTGAGATCAGTGAACTTGAGACATATGGAGGCAACCGATTCGCTTACAGCCATAGCATCCAGCATTTCAGCTGCACCAATCGGCAGGATAAGAAACTCGACATGATTTTTCGCGTCACCGATGGCTATGCGAATTTCGGAGGCGAGTGGCTGATCGCGCACGAGCACGTTTCGGTGCCGGTCGATCTGACGACCGGGAAGGCGGTGTTCCAGTCGCAGCCCTAGAAAGCAACAGCAAGCGAGGTGCCAACCTATCCCTCAAGGCTTGGGTGATTTGCTGCGATACAGATTCGCTCGACTCTTCCAGTGGCGATGGCCTGCACCCCGAAAACTCCGCCGAAATGAGGTAGAGTCCGTCGCCTGAAAAGGAGACGGGCAATGAAAGGAAGCCGCTTCACGGAGGAGCAGATCATCGGGGTACTGCGGGAGCAAGAGGCCGGGGCAAGGACCGAAGAGGTGTGCCGGCGGCACGGGATCTCGAGCGCGACCTTTTACAAGTGGAAGTCGAAGTACGGCGGGCTGGAGGTCTCGGACGCCAGGCGGCTGAAGGCGCTGGAGGATGAGAACCGCCGCCTGAAGCGACTGTTGGCCGACTCGCTGTTGGACAACGCAGCGCTCAAGGACCTGCTCGGAAAAAACGTCTGAAGCCCGCGGCGCGGCGAGTAGCAGTGAATCGGGTAATGGAGCGTCACGGGCTGAGTCAGCGACACGCGTGCGAGCTGGTGGGGTTGGATCGTTCGACTCTACGCTACCGGTGCAGACGACCGGACGACTCGGCATTGAGGCAACGACTGCGGGAACTGGCCGCGGAGCGGCGGCGCTTCGGGTACCGGCGCTTAGGCTGGATGTTGGCGCGCGAAGGCCACGCGCTGAACCACAAGAAGCTCTATCGACTGTACCGGGAAGAGCGGCTGATGGTGCGCCGGCGTCGAGGGCGAAAGCGGGCACTAGGTACGCGAGCACCGATGACCCTGCCGAGTGCGATCAACCAGCGCTGGTCGCTCGACTTCGTCTCCGACACCTTGAGCGACGGCCGCCGCTTCCGCATCCTGTGCATCGTCGACGACTTCAGCCGCGAGTGCCTGGCGGCGGTGGTCGACACCTCGCTAGGCGGAGTACGCGTGGTGCGCGAACTGGAAGGCTCGCGGTCGAGCGAGCCACACCGGCGACGGTAGTAAGCGACAATGGAACCGAACTGACTAGTGGTGCGGTGTTGCGCTGGGCAACGAGCAGGGTGGCGTGGCACTACATCGAGCCGGGCAAACCAGTGCAGAACGCCTTCATCGAATCATTCAATAGCAAGTTGCGCGACGAGTGCCTTAACGAGTACGTGTTCAGCAGCCTCGGGGAAGCGCGCACGATCATCGAGGCGTGGCGGCACGACTACAACCATCTGCGCCCGCACTCGAGTCTCGGCTACCTGGCGCTGGAGGAGTTCGCGGCAAGGAATCAAGGGAGCTCGGCCATCGCGCGCACCACTTGGCCAGCCCAAGCGCTGGCCGGCGCGGTGCAAGGCGCGCCGGCCTCGGATCCAAAACCTGACAGTTTTTCGGCCGCCCTCAGAGAGTGAAGGGCGGCCGGAAAAACTGGGATGAACATGAAACCAAAACCACCAACGACGCGCCCCAGGAGGGGCGAAATAACCGGCGGACTCTACTTATAACTGGCGGGAAATTGGGGAGCAGGCCAGCGAGAGGAAACAATGGTATCTTTCTATCGGGCCGACAGGAGCAATCTAGGCACGGCGTTCACCGCAGCCCGATGCAATCACGACATTGCAATTGGCCCTTGCGCAAAAAAGCAGTTCTATGGAGCAGTAGCGACTCGCAGGACTTCTTCGGGTGTGAAAGGAATGATGGAAGAGTTCGCCGGCTTCCAGACCATCGGCCGGTTAGACGCACTCTTCCGAACATTGTTTTATTATTGTCCCGTCAACCGAGACGGACCGTCAACCGCCGCTTGTCAACCGCCGTATGGGTGTCAACCTGTGTGTGGCGAATTGGTAATTCTGACGAAAGACCGAGCTGCTGTGCAGACTTGCGGAACGGTCGGAACGGGCTAAAGCTCGGTTCCCGATGAGGTTGCTGTTTATTCTGATCGCGCACCTGCTGGTCACTCTCGCGCGGCTCGCCCGTCCCGGCGGGGTTCGGGCGGTCGCGGCTGAATCGCTAGCCGTCAAACACCAGTTGCTGATCATGAAGCGCTCGCAGCGCCGGAGTCCGAATCTGACCGCGTGGGATCGAGTGATTCTTGGATTCTGTACGCTGCTGGTGTCGCCCAGACGCTGGGGCAAAATCTCCGTGATCCTGAAGACCTCGACCCTCCTGCGCCTTCATCAAGCTTTGGTCAAGCGCAAATATCGTCTGCTTTACAGCTCCAGACGATGCGGTCGCCCCGGACCCAAGGGTCCGTCCAGAGAGCTGATCGCCGCGGTAGTCGACATGAAACGGCGCAACCCATACTTCGGCTGCCGCAAGATCGCCGAGCAGATCTCGAATGCCTTTGGCATCGACTCAACAAGGACGTCGTCCGGCGTATTCTGATCCGATACTATCGACCGGGACCTGACGGCGGTGGCCCGTCCTGGCTCTCGGTAATCGGACAGGCCAGAGACCGTCTGTGGAGTGTCGATCTCTTCCGCACTGAATCACTTTTGCTCAAGAGCTATTGGGTCATGGTGGTGATGGACGTATACACCCGTCGGATCGTCGGCTTCGGCGTAGCGCCTGCCAATCTCGATGGCATCCGAGTCTGCCGGATGTTCAATCGCGCGATCGCCCGGCAGACTATGCCCAGGTATCTATCCTCGGACCATGATCCGCTGTTTCGCTTTCATCGCTGGCGAGCGAACCTTCGGGTGCTCGAAGTCGATGAGATCAAGACCATTCCCGCAACGCCCCGTTCGCATGCTTTCGTCGAGCGGCTGATCGGAACAATCCGGCGCGAGTATCTTGATCGGATCTGGTTTTGGAGCCAGACCGATCTCGAAGGGAAGCTCGAGGACTACCAGGTGTTCTACAACCAATATCGCTGTCATACGGGGTTGGCAGGAGTAACGCCGGCGCAGCGGAGTGGCGCACTCCAGCCCCCGCACGTGCGCTTAGACTCATATCGCTGGCGACAGCACTGCAAGGGCTTGTTTCAGACACCAGTTGCTGCCTGAATTGGAATTCGCCACACACACGGTTGATCATGAGGCGACCTCACATCGCCGACCGGAGGAGTAGAACAAGCCTCGAGGCAAGACCGCGCCTGTTCAGCCCGGACCTCACCCGATGCAAAAAACCTCACGATGCGAGGTTATTGGCCGCCCCTCCGAATAATTTTGCGGAGCACAGGTTTCCGCGCGCCCGCGATGATTCGCTGGCCCGGCCATGTGCCCGCTGACACGGTCGAAACGGGGATCATCTCCGGACTCGACTGGTTTCCGACCTTCGTTGCGGAGATACTGTCGCGGAAATCCAACGGCAGATCGCCATCAACACACGTCGGGTACAATGTTGTATCGCCGATTCTTTGGCTCGGCATAACCGTGCGGCTTTTGCCTCTTTGGCAGCTTCACCGGTTCTCGTGTGGTCTCCTCATAAGGGATCAAGCTCAGGAGATGAGATATGCAATTCAGTCGAGCACGCCGTTTGTCGTCGGCGTTAACGATGTACCAGGGGGCAAATGGAGTGTCGGTAGCAAGCATCATATCGTCTCTCGCCCGGGAATAATCGTACCATCGCCTATGTGACTCGAGGTCCATCGGGCTGAGTTTCCAATTTTTCGCCCATCGTTGATGCGAGCGAGGAACCGGCTAGTCTGTTCCTGCTGACTCACCTCGAACCAATACTTAATAAGTACAATTCCACTCTGAATCACCGCGCGTTCAAACTCCGGGCACATCTCGAGAAAGCGAACTGCTTCTTTTTCCGGGCAGAATCCCATAATCCTTTCGACGCCGGCACGGTTGTACCAACTGCGATCGAAGATGACCACTTCTCCTGCCGCTGGTAGATGCGGAATGTACCGTTGGACGTACATCTGTGATTTTTCGCGCTCGGTCGGCGCCGGCAGCGCAACGAGCCGGAAGACTCTAGCAGGCTGCGGAAAAAGTCCGGTTAGTTATGAATTTGTCCACTCCGGGTAGTTGTTAGTGTTATTGAGCGAGCATCTAAGGGCCAGCGCAGTGGAGCGCCGACAGGTTCTGGTGTTCGCTTCAGGTGGCGATTGGCAAGAGGTTGCGCATCCTCACCAAGTTGTAGGCGGCGGCCGCGAAGGTAAACACCCAACCGACCCGGGCGGCACCCCGATGCCGGGTTTTGCGCAAGCCGCCGATGGTCTTCATCCAACCGAAGATCTCTTCCACCCGTTTGCGCTTGATCTGACTGATGGCGTAACCCGGATGGCGAGTTGTGCGGTGGTCGATGGCGCTGTGCACTTTGCGCGCGACGTGCGGAGTAACCTGATGCGCGCGCAACTCACGCACCAATTCCTTCTGATCGTAACCCTTATCGGCGCCCAGCGTGACTCGATGCTGGCCCGCGATCTGGGCCGCCATCGCGAGGGCCGCCTCGGGTTCGGCGCTGCCGCTGGCCTGAGTCAGCCGGGTGTTGACCACCAAGCCATGGCGATTGTCCATCTGCACGTGCCCGGCGTAACAGAGCTTGGCCTCTTTGCCCGACCCTTTGCGGGCCAGCCGTGCCTGGGGATCGGTGGTCGATTGGTGCGTGGCGTTGGTGCGTCGCTCACCATGGAAGTCCACGCTCGGGTTACCGGGATCATCGGGCGGGGTTTGCTGGTCGTCTCCTTTGCGCTTGAAACTCTTGTGTCCGGCCCAGGCCTCGATCAGGGTGCCGTCGACGGTAAAATGCTCGTTGGAGAGCAGGTCTTGGGCACGCGCTTGCTCGAGCACTGCGTTGAAAAAGCCCTGCGCTACCTCGGCCACCAGCAAGCGCTCGCGGTTCTTGGTGAAGACGGTCACGTCCCATACTGGGTCGTCGATGTTGAGCCCCACAAACCAGCGAAACAGGAAGTTGTAATCGAGCTGCTCCATCAAAAGTCGCTCACTGCGCACCGTGTAGAGCACCTGCAAGAGCAGCGCCCGCAGCAGCTTTTCGGGCGCGATCGACGGCCGCCCGCAGTTCGCGTAGACCGCGTCGAAGCGCCACGACGACTCCTTAAGGGCGGCGTCCACCATTACCCGAATCGCTCGCAACGGATGATCCTTGGGTACTCGCCGCTCCGCCGATATGTAACTGAACATTCCGCTCTGCTGATGGTCCACCCCACGCATCACCGTCACCTCCTCCTACAACCTCTTCCTACTCCACTATATCCGATCGAGCGGAAAACTCCTCGTTTTTCCACAGCCTGCTAGGGCTAACCCTATCCAAAATTCTTTTAATGACGCCTCCCTTTCCGGCAGCGTCACGGCCCTCAAAGATCACTACGACCTTCAGACCCTTGTGCTGAACCCACAACTGAAGCTTTACTAGCTCGGCCTGAAGTTTCTCAAGTCGCTTTTCGAAGTCCTTGCGCTTGAGCTTCGCAGGTCGATTCTTTGAAAGAGTAGCCGGGAGCTTTTGAGGGAGTTTGGCTTTCGAGGTTTGTGACAAAGGATTCAGCCTCCAGAAATTACTGTTTGTGGCTCCACTCGGCATTGCTGAGGTTCCATCCGCCACCGAGCGCCTTGTACAGGTCGACGACTGCAAGCAGTTGATCACGTTGAGTCTGTGCGAGCGCGTCTTCGGCCGGAAAGAGCAATTGTTCAGCTTCCAGGACTTCGAAGTAGCTCGCGCGTCCAGCCGTGTAACGCAGGAGGGACAGATCGACAGCCTCTTTCAAGGCTTGTACCTGATGCGTTTGAGCGGCTCGTTGGTCGACCAGAGTCTGCTGTGCGATCAGGGCGTCAGACACCCCCTGAAACGCGACAAGAATTGTTTGCTGGTATTGAGCGATTGTCCCATTCCAGAAAGCTCGCTGCGCGTAATAGCTCTCAATCAATTGGCCACCTTGGAAAAGAGGACCGGCGAAGCCCCCGGCGATGTTCCAGATGCTGAAACTTGACTCGAAGACATCGCCGATGCTCGGGCTCTGTCCCCCATAAAGGGCTGAGATGCCAATCCGGGGGAAGAAATTGGCCACCGCGACGCCGATCTCGGCATTGGCGCCGATCATGGTTTGTTCCGCCTGCATTATATCAGGCCGGCGTTGAAGCAAATCAGTAGTCAACCCAACCGGAGCGGTTGGCATAAATTGCTCCGTCAAATCAGCTCCCCGATCAATGTCTCGCGGGTATACACCCAAAAGGACACTGAGCGCATTCTCCTGTTGAACAATGGCGCGCTTCAGGCTTGCGATGCTAGCGATGCTAAAGTCGTAGGAGGCCTGCGCACGCGCTACCGGTAACTTGCTGTCCTTTCCAAACTGAAACCGCTGAGTGAACAGGTCCAGTGTCTGTTTGTAAGTGTTCGAGCTATCTTGAGCGATAACCAGCTCCCGATCCAGTTCGCGCAGACGGAAATAGCCGGTCGCAACTTCGCTTACCAGTGTTAGCATCACGCCGCGCCGGACATCTTCTTGAGCGAACAGATTCGCGCGCGCGGCCTCAGTCGATCGCCGGATGCGGCCCCAGATGTCGATCTCCCAGGCCGCGTTAAGCAATCCTCCAAAGGCGTTGAAGGTAAGATTTCCACCTGCCTGTTCCAGCGGAACGAAGGTCTTCTCACGGCCTGCGAACACTTGATAGCCGGCATGCGGGTACAGCGGAGAGGCGGCTACCCAGACCATCGAGCTAGCCTGGTCAACCCGAGCGACCGCAAGTTGCAGGTCATAGTTCCGTGCCAGCGCTTCGGCAATGAGTTGCTGGAGGGCTTGGTCTTTGAAGACATTCCACCACGGCAAGTCGGCGAGCGAAGCCGATTCCGAAGGACCAAGCTGAGAGCGGAATTCTTCTGCCGGGGCGACCTCTGGACGTTTGTAATCGGGCCCGACTTCAATCTTCCAAAGTTTGCCCCAGATGCCTTTAGGCTCGGCTGTCGGCGAGCAGCCCGTCAGAAACAAAACCCCGCACAGGAGTACCAACCTCAGAGTCATCCACCTTACAGCGTTCATTCTCGCCAGCGACTCCTATTGAATTGCCGCAAGCATTTTGCGGAACCTTGAAAGGGTGAACGCAGTATATGCGGCACCGATCAGAAACATCTTCGTCATATCCGGCCACACCATTGCCGGCGTCGCGTTCCTGAACAGCACCGCCTGCGAGAAGCTGACGAAATGTGTCGACGGCACAAATGTCATAATCTTCTGGAGCAAAACAGGCATGCTCTCCACAGGCGTCTGGCCGCCTGAGAGCAGGCTCATGACGATAAATACCGGGAACGCCAGCAGACCGAATTGGGGCATCGAACGGACCAGAGTCGCTAGCATGATGCCGAGGGCGGTTACGGAGAACAGATATATGATTAGGCCTCCAAGAAAGAGTGGAATCGAGCCGGCGATCGGAACCCCGATTGCCAGCTTCACAACAATGAACAGCGACAGCATGGCAGCGACCACCACTACCAGGCCATTCGCCCAAATCTTGGCGAACATCAGCTCATAGGGACTCAATGGCATGACAAGCAGATGCTCGATCGTTCCGTGCTCGCGTTCACGCAGGACGGCGGCGCCGGTCAAAAAGATCGCAAGCACGGAGATGTTGTTTATGATCTGGTTGATCGCCACGAACCAACTCTGTTGCATGTTCGGGTTAAAGCGCGCCCGCGTGACAAGCTTAACCAGCTCTCGATTTGCTGAATTTGATCTGCCAGCCCAGAAAGGCTCAACTTCCTTAGTGATGATTTTCTGAATATATGACGGACCTCTGCCTGCCTGGCTCATTGCGGTCGCGTCAGTAATAACCTCAATCGTGGGTGTGGCGCCTTTCGTGAGGTCGTGCTGAAACTTGGGCGGAATGTCAATCACAAATGTGTATTTGCCTTCGTCCATCACGCGATTGATTTCGCCGAACGGTATGACCGCTGCGGGGAGAAATAAGGGCGGCAGCAACGAATCCCTTATCTGGCGGGATACTGTCGAATGATCTTCATCCACTACCGCAACCGAAGCGTTTACCACATCCATAACTGCGCTTTTCGCCGGTGTATAAACGGAGAACGTGAACGAGTAGACGATGAGAAATAGTAATAGCGGGTCGCGGGTGAGACTGAGCAACTCCTTGATTCCAAGCTGGCCGATATGCCGGAGATGCCGCATCGCCTAGGCCTCTTGCTTCTTCAGGAGCGTCACAGATGTCAAGAAATAGATAAGAGCCAGAACCGCAAGGGCGACCACGTTGCGCCACAACGACGAAAAGTTAAGTGCTTTGGTGAATGTTCCTACGCTAATCGCCGGATGGAATCTCACCACCGCGATGGCTGACGACGCCATCCACTACATGACACAGCTCAAGGAGATCGCGCCCGACAAGCCGTTCTTCGTCTATTATGTCCCGGGCGGTACTCACGCGCCCCATCATCCGACGCCCGAGTGGATCAAGAAAATCAGCGACCAACACCTGTTCGACGGCGGCTGGAACAAATTGCGCGATACCATCTTTGCCAACCAGAAGCGGCTCGGCATCATGCCCGCCGATGCCAAACTGACGCCGTGGCCGAAGGATCTGCCGGAGTGGGATACCCTGAGTCTCGAGCAGAAAAAACTCTACATCAAACAGGCCGACGTCTACGGGGCGTATCTCGCATACACCGACCACGAAATCGGCCGGGTCATCCAAGCCGTCGACGACCTGGGTGAGCTCGACAACACCTTGATCATTTATATAAGCGGCGACAACGGCGCGAGTGCCGAGGCCATGCTCAACGGCACACCGAACGAGTTCACAACGTTCAACGGCGTCGCCGTGCCGGTCAAGGATCAGTTTCTCTGGTATCCGCTCTGGGGATCGGATCGGACCTTTCCGCATTATGCGGCTGGCTGGGCGTGGGCGATGGATACCCCGTTCAAGTGGGTGAAGCAGGTAGCGTCGCATCGCGGCGGCACGGCCAATGGCATGGCCATGTCATGGCCCGGCCACATCACGGACGTCGGTGGCATCCGCCGTCAGTTTTCTCACGTCATCGACATCGTACCCACGATCCTCGAGGTGACCGGCATCCCGGCTCCCGATACGATCAAAGGCATCAAGCAGCGCCCCATCGAAGGCGTAAGCATGGTGTACACGTGGGACAAGAAGAACGCCGATGCGCCAACCCGGCACACGACGCAATATTTCGAGATGCTCGGGAACCGCGCCATTTACCAGGAGGGTTGGATGGCGGTCACGACGCCGGTAAGTCTCCCGTGGGAATTGAACACCGCCACCCCGCCCGACGTGATCACCGGTTACAAGTGGGAACTCTACAACCTCAATGAAGACGTCACGGAATACAACAACCTTGCCGACAAGATGCCGGACAAGCTCAAGCAATTGCAGGATGTGTTCTACGAGCAGGCGAAGAAGTACGACGTGCTGCCGCTCGACAACTCGACCCTCGCGCGCTTCCTCACACCGCGCCCGAGCGCCACTGCGGGACGGACCACGTTCACCTATTCGGGCGAATTGAGCGGCGTGCCGCCCAGCACCGCTCCGAACATCCTGGACAAGGACTATACCATCACCGCCAACGTCGACATTCCCGAGGGCGGCGCCGAAGGCATGATCGTCACCGAGGGCGGTCGCTTCGGTGGCTACGGCTTATTCCTCTCAAAGGGCGAGTTGGGACTCCGCCACGGCAAAGTCGTATTCCTTTACAACCTGCTCGATCTCAAGCGCACGATTTGGGCAGGGCCGGAACTGGGCGCCGGCAAACACACTATCGTGTTCGACTTCAAGCTCGACGGCCCGGGCATGGGCAAGGGCGGCATAGGAGTGCTGTCGGTGGACGGTAAGGAAGTGGACAGAAAGCATATGGATCACACCACTCCCATCATGTTCCCGGAGGACGAAGACTTCGACGTCGGGATGGATACGCGCACCGGGGTCGCGCTCGTCGAGTATCGTTATGATCGTCCGTTCAAGTTCACGGGCAAGATCGACAAGGTGACCTTCAATCTCGGCCCGGTGCAGTACACGGATCAGGATCGCAAGAACATGCCGGCCATCGAAGACGCGGTCGCCCGAGCGAAAGACTAGCCGGTGTCGACGCAATGAAGAGGGGACTTTTTCTAGCCGCTGTAGGCGAGGCCGTAACTGGTCTGGGGCTCCTGATCGTTCTGTCGCTCGTTGCGCAGTTGTTGTTCGGCGACGGACTGACCGGCGTTGGTATACCTGCAGCACGCGTGGCCGGCATCGCACTAAGTATCGCCTGCTGGCCGGGTCCGCCGCGGGTCGGGATGCTGACCTACAGCTCGGCCGTCACGCTGTACCTCGCATACGTCGGCTCCGCGAGCGGTATGACCGGCATACTTTTGTGGCCAGCCGTCGTTCTGCACCTGATCCTGACTGTACTTCTGACTCGTTCACACTAATCGTGCGGGTGGATCGACGAACTATCGGGTGAGGGAAATTGTCCACCGTGGAATGAAGATCAGCGAGAGCGATGGAAGCTGTGCGTGGACATATTGGTTGCGAGTTTAAGGTGCCGGAGTCCGAACGCCGAAACCAGAAGATCTCAAACGCTTCGGCGACGCGAAACGTGGGACCTCCGATATGATCGAGTAGAGCAGGAGACGAGCATATTGGAAAGCTGATGAGTGCCGAGTAGCGAGGAGCACAAGATGAATCCATCAAGCGTTGGCACCTGCATCGCCTGCGGCCCAGGCGATGCTGGTAAACGGCTTACCCTGTTCCGCGGATCGAATTCCCTGTTACGTCAAAATAATTCCCTGTTCAGTTGAGTAGGGAATTCCACCGAAAACCGGAAAAAAGACAAGGGCTTTTAGGCTGTAAATCGGGCGGAGAACACCCAAAATCGTGAAAATTCCCTCTATTTTCCCTGATGATCAGGGAATTTGATGCGGAGAGCAGTTCGTATCAGACTGCGGCATCCGCCACACAGTCCGCGATTTTCGCGCTCTCAGCGGAAAACTCGAAAATAGTGTGTCAACGCCGGAGCAAAAGTACATCAACAGGCCGGAGTAAAAATGCATCAGTCTGCCCGGGGTTGGTTTGAGTTTCGGCAGCGGGAGAGCGAGGGGGATTTTCCCCCTCGCCCGTACGAGGAACTCCCGGTGTTCGAGTTACTATCTAGGCAGGTGCTTATCCGGCTTCGGTCGGTCGAGGATCGTCAGCGATCTGACGCTGGCTGTGTTTGAGCCTGAAACTGTCGCCGTTCATCTCGAGGATATGGACGTGACGGGTGAGCCGATCGAGCAGCGCGCCGGTCAGTCGCTCGGAGCCGAACACGCCGGTCCACTCGCACTCGTCGCAGAGGGCAGACCATATCGGGAGCGTTCTCCTATCGCATGAAGTTGGGAACTCGGTTGTAGTCGAGGGCGGCTGTCATCGTGGGATCACCGGCAGCACAATGTGCGATGCGTAGGGGCCCGAATGGTGAACCGTCTGGCGCGCGGTTTTGAGCTCGCGATCGACGAACAGATCATTCCCTGTGTTTTGATTGCGATCGTAGCGGGGAAAGTTGCTCGACGAGACTTCGAGCCGAAGCCGATGTCCCGCTTTGAAGACGTGGCTCGTTGCCCAGAGATCGATTCTGTACTCGTAAACTTTGTCGGGAGCTATTAGTGTCGGCTTGGATGCCGAATCGCGGAAGCGCGCTCGAACGATTCCCTCCGCGATGTTTTGCGCGTAGCCGTCGGGCCTGACATCAACGAGTTTCGCCGTGAAATCAGTGTCGCGCGCCGATGAGCTCGCATGGAGCTTCATCGTGACCGGCCCGGTGACTTCGAGGTCCTGAGGGAGAACGTCGCCAGTATAGACCAGAATGTCATCGCGCTGTTCGACGTCGCGCTGATCGAATACTCCGGACGCGAGGCCAAGAGTCGTGCCGCCGCGCGTGGGCACTGGATTGTCAGGATCATAGGTGTACTGATCGGCCGGCTCGTCGGCGGGTGCTTCGAATTTCAGTGCGCCATTGCCGCGCAGACTGTTCGCACGACCGCGGCCACGCAGGTATATCTTCGTGTACTGAGTGCGCGCGAGCGGCCATTCGCGCTCGTCGCGCCATCGGTTGTCCCCCATCACGAAAATTCTGACTGGCGGTTCGTCAAGAATTTCATCTTCTCTGCCTTCGAACCAATGACGCAGGAATCGCTCCTGGTCGGCGAGCAGTTCGACTTGCGCTTCCGGGCCGAAGTCGATATCGCCGGTGCCGCGCGACGTGGGCACCGAGTAGGGCAGCAGATGTGCCCATGGTCCCATGATCAGCCGCTGTCCGCGGCGGGCCTTGTCGCTGCGGGCGTCTCTGTGCATCTGGGTGTACATAGTGAGTGTGTCGAACTGGAAAGCGTCGTACCACGATCCGGTATGCATCATCGGCACGGTCACATTGTGGACGAGCGGGCGAATGTCAGTTGCCGTCCAGAATGCCCCATCTCTCCATTGGTGGAGATAGTCCGCAAAGTGAGGCGCTCCGGCTTCCAGGCGTTCCCCCCAATCGGCGATCGGCAGATGCCGGTATGCCTCGGTGGTGAACGGCGAGAGGGGTAGCTCGGGATGCGACAGGTAGCTGTCGAGCTGTGCCTTGTACTCTTGGTAGATACCTTTCCGCTCGAGCGTGTTGACGGCCATGAACGAAAAGTACGCGAGCATCCATCCTAGCTCGAATACTCCGCGCCGATAGATGCAGTTTTCGTAGTAGGTGACCGGACCCGACACGGGGCACATCGCGACCAGATGCGGCGGCCCGAGTGTTGCCGCGTAATACTGCACGAGTCCCAGATACGACTGGCCGACTGCGCCAACCTTGCCGTTTGACCATGGCAGCGACGCGGCCCATTCGATGGTGTCGTACCCATCGCGCGCTTCGTTGACAAACGGCGCGAATTCGCCCTCGGAGCTGAAGCGTCCGCGCGTGTCTTGCACGATCAGCACATAGCCCCGCGGAGGAAAATAATCGCGCTCGGTCATCGCCATCTGCTGGCTCTTGTCGTATGGCGTGCGCATCACCAGCACCGGGAATCTTCCGGCCGCGTCGGGGCGGTACACGTCGGCACGGAGCGTGACACCGTCGCGCGTGCGCATCGCCAGATTCTTTTCGATGGCGACCTTGTACCTAGGCTCCGCCTCGCGATTCTGCGCCATGGTGCGTCCTCCGTCCGAGCGAGATCGATTGCGGCCGGATTCCTGTCTAGTCGGCTTCGCGGCGAATCACAAATCAGCGGGATTCATGAATTTTTGCGGTGATCGTTCAGGCCCGGCGCAGCGCGCGGCCCGGGCGAGCGCCCGTGTGACGTCCGTCGCGCGCGACTTCGACGCCGTTTACGAACACATAGTTGATGCCCTCGGGGTAGCGGCACGGCTCCTGGTAGGTCGCCGTGTCGATAATGCTTGCGGGGTCGAAGATCACGACGTCGGCGAAGCTTCCGGCGCGAAGGAAGCCACGGCCCTCGAGCCGGAACTTGGTCGCTGGAAATCCCGTCATCCGGTGAATGGCTTCGTGGAGCGGCATCAAGCCGCCATCGCGCGCGTAGTGGCCGAGCACGCGTGGAAAAGTTCCGTACAGCCGCGGATGCGGCCGACTGCCGGCCGCAATTCCATCCGAACCGATCATCGTCGAGCGATGGCGCATCACGGTGCGGACGTCTTCCTCGTTCATCATCTCGGTCACGACGACGGCGTTCGCGCCTTCTTCATCGAGGATGCGCTGGGCCGCGTCCAGTTCCGTCATACCCCACAGATCGCACAACTGGCGCAGCGTCATGCCTTCATACTGCGGATGGCGCGGCGTCGACGCGAAGAGAACCTTCTCGGCCGGCACGCGCCCCATGCCGCCGCGCGCTTCACCCCCGAGTGCGCCGTTCTGCACCACCGCGGCAAGTATCGTGCTGCCGGCGATGTACGGATACTGGTCCGCCGTCACGTCCATGCCGCGCGCGTCGGCCTGCTCGATCAGTTTGATCGACTCGCGCACCATGCCCCAATTGTCGGTGCCTGAAGCCTTGTGATGCGAAATCTGCACGGGGACACCGGCCGCCTCGCCGATGTGAATTGTCTCGCGGACTGAATCGAGTAGGCCGGCGCCCTCGTCGCGCATGTGGCTGGCGTACAGTCCGCGGCCACCAGCCATCTCGCGCGCGAGCGCGACAATCTCTTCTGTGCGCGCGTAGCGGCCCGGCTCGTAGATCAATCCCGTCGAAAGACCGACCGCGCCGGCGTCGAGCGCCTCTACCAGGCACGCGCGCATCGCCGCCATTTCAGACTCGGTCGGCTCGCGTTGTTCATTGCCCATCGCCGCGAACCTGAGAGTGCCGTGACCGGCCAGCACGGCGACGTTCAGGCTCGCAGGATTACGGTCGATCGCGTCGAAGTATCCTGGATACCCGTCCCAGGTCGGTGTCTTCGCATCGGCGCCCATCGAGACGAACATTCGGCTGCTCACACCGAACGGTGCTGCGCCCAACCCGCAGTTGCCGACGACGTCGGTCGTGACACCCTGCATCGTTTTGAAGTCCATCTCGGGCGTGATGAAGATCGCAAAATCGTCGTGGCTGTGAACGTCGATGAAGCCTGGTGCGACGGCGAGTCCGCGCGCATCGATCTCGCGAGCGGCGGCGCCGGTGATTTCGCCCACCTCAACGATTTGATCGCCGCGCACCGCGACGTCGCCGGTGAACGGCGGAGCGCCGCTGCCGTCGAAAATGCTCGCGCCGCGAATGATGAAGTCGTATCGCTGTTCGCCCATCGCGACCCTCCTGGCGACATCCAGCCCGGCGATTTATTTTTCGATACGCGAGTGGAAAACACCGTCCTGAGCGGTGGACTCGAGTCTCCGCTTTGCGAGCATCCAGTTGAGCCGGCGCTCAACGCCCCGCAGATCGCGGCGGGCCATTGCGCGGCGCGATGCCACCGAAAAAGACATTTATCCTAGGGGCTTCCTTTTTGGCATCTTGACTCAACATCGCGTCAACACCGAATGGTCGGCAAACGCTGGTTCGAGCCCGAACCCGAAATGCAGAGGCTGCCCACGGCACTCAGTGCGATGAGGTCTCGGGTGTGGCGGCCTCTGGAACCAGGCGGGCGACCATCGGATGCGATTCATGTCGGATGAGGATGTCCATCCAGTACTTGTCGGCCATCGCGGCGGCCACCTTTTCCTTCATCTCCGGCATCTCCTCCACCTTCACCTTGTCGAATTCCTGGTCCGCCACCTTCAACTTCACGTAGGGGCTGGTGGTGTTCCTCTGAATCCGTCCGTATGCGCGATCGCCAAGCCGGACGTACGGCTGCCCGTCGATCACGACCACCCACAAGTTTGACCAATGCTCTCCGACGTCAGGTTCGGTGGTCATTATCTTGATGGTGCTTGCGTCGCGGAACACAGCGGGGTCCCATCCCGGCACCGCCTTGTCGTCCGCGCGCACTGCGGCAACGAATGCGAATGATAAAACGACCGAAAGTACAGCGAGATTGGCCATTCGATGAATCTTCATATTGGTTGGCATAACCCCGACGCGTTAGATTTGCCACCTTGCACCCGAAACCCCGAGGTGACACTAGAGCGGTGCTGGGCGCGCGGCGCGTACCGTGCCCGCACCCTCGCACCTGAAGAAAGACAAGAGATGTGGCCAAGGCTGGTTGCCATGTACCCCGCATACGCGGACTACCAGAAAAGGACCAGCCGTACCATTCAGCTGGTTGAGTTGGCCCCGGTCTGATCCGAACGCCTTCCCGTTGCCGCGAGGTCATCGAGCGAATGAACCACGCGGGCAGCGATCGTGGCACACCTATTGATGGAGAATCCTTCGCTGTCCTTGTCAGGAGCGTTTTGATGTCGCCGGCAGCATCGCAGCGCGTCGCGCGCGCCTCTCATCGACGGGTAATCTCTCAGCCGGCTGAGAAACGCGCCGGTGAGAGGGCGCGCGGATCGAAAATGCTGGTGCTTCCGCGTGCGATGAGATCTGCCGCGATTTGCCCTAGTGCGGGGCTGCTCTCGATTCCGAAACCTTGCTGTCCGGCGAGCCAGAAGAAACCACGCACAAGCGGATCCTCGCCGACCACCGGAACCGAGTCGGGGGAAAACGTGCGCAGCCCGGACCATTTGCGTTTTAGCGAGCGCGGAACCAAGCGCGGCGCCAATCTGCGAAGCCGCTCGATCGCGCCCGCGATTACCACATCGTCGGGTTGCGCATCGCACGGGCGCATGGGTTCCTGGTCCATCGGGCTCAGTAACAGACCTCCCGACTCCGGCGCGAAATAGAGTTGATCCAGCTCGCTGATCACGAACGGCCATCTACTGACGTCGATCGGCTCGGGCGGCTCGAACGTGACAATAGTCCGGCGGCGTGGCTCGAGCGCGATTGGCGCAGCGCCCGCCAACCTCGCGATCTCGCCGGCCCATGCTCCCGCCGCATCGACCACCCAACGCGCGCGGACTTCGCCGGAATTGGTAATGACGCCACGGCATCGGCCAGCCTCGATAATCACGCCGCGAACTTCGCAGTTCGTGCGTAGCTGCGCGGCGCGACGCCGCGGGTGGCGCAGGTAGCTCGACAACAACTCATGAACATCGATGCGCCCATCCTCGGTGAGAAGAATCGCGCGTTCCGACTCCTCCAGTTCCAGAACCGGAACGCGGGCGACGGCCTGTGCGCGCGAAAGCACCTCGAAGGAGACGCCATCGGTGCCGAGACGGGCGATCACTCCGGGTAACTCATGCAGCATCGAATCGCGGAACACGAACATCACCTGCGAACGCTGAAGCAGCGGGTTTTCTGCGAAGCCCGCGGGCGGATTGCGCAGAAAGTTTCCGCCGATCGCCTTCAGGCGTTGCACGGCCGGATTGGGATCGAACTCGACCAGCGTCGCCGCACTGCGCCCGGTCGAGTGATAGCCGGGCTGACTCTCGCGTTCGAGAATCACGAAATCGGTTATGCCACGCTCGGCAAGAAAGTACGCCAGCGACGCACCGGCGATTCCGCCGCCGATTATGACCACCTCGAAACTGGTTTTGTCGCTCATTGTGCGTCGCGGATAGCGGTGGTTACCAAAACTCCGAAAGCTCCCTAAGCTCTAGACTTTTCGTCAAGGCAGGCTATCGCCAGTCGCTCGAAGCCACAAATGAATCCGCAAGTATCAAGGTTTGAAAAGGGACAACGGTGGAACCGGGTTCCCGCCCGATTGTTTTCCGTTCTTTGAGACTCGGACTTTGGATCTGATACCCCGCCCCGACTTGGTCGTGACGATTAGGACGTCGAGGTCGGGACCAGTCGACGACACTCGCCTCTTTCTGGGCACGCGATCCGACGGCGGCAAGCGCGCGGAGGTCGCTCCTCGGCTCTCCCCACGCGACCAACCGCCCGATTGGCTCTTCGTGAACCGCTTCGGATGCCGCCGTTGGCGCCATCTCACAAGCAATTGAGACTTTCCGCTACACTCTCGATCGCAAGACTTCGCGTTTACTCTACATAGCCAACTGGCACCCTACTTGCGTGCCATCCCGGCAACTGTTCGCGTCAGGTGACTAAATGAGCATCCGTGGATGCCGCCGCGCACCGACTCCACCGCATCAACGACGGCATGGGTTGCGTTTTCTGAACTTCGTCAAGTCCGCAGGGTGAGAGAGTTCGCCTGCACAGGAGGTGTTGCGATGGCACAAAAGAATTCCGAGCTCGTCGATGCCGTCCGTGACCTCGCCGCCGCCACGCTGATCGACCTGCCGCTGTTGGCGATCCCACGGCTATTCAACAGTCCCGGCTCTGATAAGGAGCTGTGGGCGGCGGGATGGAAGGCCTATGACGCAGGCGTCGCGATCGCCACCGATCTGACCAATCGCGTGTACACCAGCCCGCGAGTTGGTCGTGTGGCAGGCCGCGCGATCGACGTTTCCCTGAAATTTCAACGGCTTGCGGATGCCGTGTCCGGCGCGCTCTTCTCGGCGTTGTGGCCCGCGGTCGGGCTGGCGACCGCATCGGAGATACGTCGCCTTGCCGACAAGATCGATTCGATCCGCGAACAAGCCCAGCAGGGCACCTTCGGAATCGAGGCGAGCCACGACGCGAGATTCGACCGAGTGTGGCCGCGCGCCAATGCTGCGGGACAAATGGCCCGCTTGTCCCCGACGATCGAACCAGTCGGCGCCGAGGTGAAGCGCTATGTCTCTCATTAGCGAAGTAACCGGATATATTGCCGACGGGGCAATTCACGCGCTCGACGCCTACCGCAGTGGCTTTGGCGCTCCCGAGAATGATCCGCCGCCTGCGACACCCTCAACCGTCATCTATGAGGGCGGGATGGTGAAGCTTCGGTATTACGCGGCACGCGGGATCGTGCGACATCACACGCCGCTGCTGCTGGTCTATGCGCTCATCAAGCGCCCCTTCATCCTCGATCTGCAGCCCGGGCGCAGCGTTATCGAGGTTCTGGTCAATCAGGGATTTGACCTTTACCTGATCGACTGGATTCCTCCGGGTCCGGAAGATTCCTGGCGCGGATTCGATGCCTACGCCAATCGCGACGTCGCCAACGCCGCTCGCGCGGTCCGGATGCATCACGGAGACGGCCAGATTTCCGTGCTCGGCTATTGCTTCGGCGCGTTGCTCGCACTGATCTATACGGCGCTCCATAGAGACGAGGTGAAGAACCTTGTCACGCTCACGATTCCGTTCGACATGAGCGTCAGAGAGTTGCCGATGACGCATATGATGGACTGGATGAGCGTCGATGCGGCCGAGACGCTGGTCGCAATCCACGGCAACGTGCCTGCGTCGATGATCAATTCGGGCTTCCTCGCGATATCGCCCATCCATCATCTGCTCGACAAGTACGTCGGGCGCTATCGGAACGCAGCGCGGCCCGGCTACGGAGAGATGTTCGAGTTGTTCGAGCGCTGGATGACCAGCGACGTTCCGCTCGCTGGACAAATTTTTCGCGAGGTCACCAGTCTCGGGCGCGAGAACAAGCTCTATCGCAACCAGATGATCGTTGGCGGCCGCCATGCCGACGTGAAGAGCATCGAGTGCCCGTTGCTGAACGTGGTGGCGGAACTTGATGACGTGGTCCACCCTAAGGCGAGCCTGCCGCTGCCCGACTTCGTCAGTTCGCAAGACCGGCGCAATCTGACGTTTCCGACAGGACATATTGGCGCGGCTGTCAGCGGACCAGCGCTGCAGAAACTGTGGCCTGAAATTAGCCGATGGCTCTCAGAGCACGACTGACACGATGACGGGAACGACTATCGGCAATCCGCATAGAGGCATTTTATGCAACCCGCAAAACTTTCGCACCGACTGACTACGCAGGATGCGTCGTTTCTGTACGGCGAATCCGAAGCTGCGCCGCTCCATTTTTCAGGACTCGCGACATTCGAAGGTTCGATCGATTTCGCAGACCTGCGCGAATACATGGAGCGCCGACTCCCGCTGCTCCCGCGCTTCCTCCAGCGCCTGGTGTTTGCGCCGCTGCACCTCGCGCATCCCGAAATCGACGACGATCCGGATTTCAAAATCGACAATCATCTTTTTCATCAGGCGCTTTCCAACGACAGCAACGAGGCCGCGCTGCATGCCGCGGCGCTTCGTATCTTCGAACCGCCGATGGATCGAGGGCGCCCGCTGTGGGAGATGCATCTGTTCACCGGACTGGAAGGGGAACGCTCGGCAGTGCTGTGGCGAATCCATCATTGCATCGTTGATGGCGTTTCGTGGGCAGAGACATTGAACACGATGCTGGATTCGCGTCGCGATGCGCCGGCGCCTGCGCAGGTTGAACTTCCTGAACCGAAGCCATTGCCCAATGCCACCAAGCGGCTCATCGAAGCGGCGTACGATCTCGCATCGATGCAGCGCAAGGCGTTACGCCGTATCCTGAGGCCTTCGAGCGCTCGTGCCATGATCCCATTGGCGTCCAGCGCGATCCGTGGCGCGATCGGCACGATGCTTCGGCCGACGATCCTCGCACCGTGGAACGAAGGAATCGTGACGCGGTCTCGTTCGATGGCGTGGCTGCGCTTTCCACTCGACGATGTGCGCTCGATTCGCACTGCGGTCGGCGGCACCGTGAACGACGTGGCGCTCGCAGCACTTGCCGAAGGCGCTGCCCGCTACTTGCGCCATCACAAGCGCGACACGCGCCGCGTCCGGTTGCGCATCGGATGCCCGGTCAGCGTTCGCAGCGAGGACGAGATGGGCACCCTCGGCAATCGCGTCTCGATGATGGTCCCCGAGACGAGCGCCCGGCCAATGGACCCCGTCGCGCGGCTTAAATCGATCTGCAGTGAGACCCGACGCATCAAGGCGTCGAAAGAAGCGCAGGGTGCGGATCTTCTGATGACGGCCGCCGACCTGGTTCAGCCTGCTGCTATGGGGCTCGTCTCTAACATCGCAACCCGCGCCATCGATGCCGCCGCGCGGTTCGCCACTCGCGCACCGAACATCGTGCGGATGCTGGCGCCGCGCGTCGCAGCCATCAACTTTATCGCTACCAACGTCGCCGGACCGCGCATCCCGGTTTATTTGGCCGGTCATCGAATGCTCGACTACGTCGGAATGATCCCGCTAGGCGGAAATCTCAGCTACGGCGTCGTGATCGCTTCCTACAATCGGGGTCTCTATTTGTCGATGATGGCCGCGTCGGACATGATGCCCGATATCGAAACGATGAAGTTCTACGTCGGTCAGGCATTCGAGGAGCTCGCGCTGGCGGCGAAGAAGCATCTCGGACCTGCCGCAGTCGCCGTCGAACCGGGAGCGCATCCCGAGGCCGCATAACGCGGGGGCCAAACGCCTGGGGCCAACGGCGCGCCTGCATGCTAAGTTCTGCATGGGAAGATCTTTAGCCTCCAAGGGACCACACAACGGAGATCGCGTGACTATGCGGATCACGTTCGCGCGTTCTTCGCTTCAGGAACCGATTGGGGATCAGTTTTCGGGACTGAGAGCAAGTCAGATCGGGAGTCGTGCTCTGGTGTCCGGCCCGATCTCGTCGAGACACACTTCGCGGTGCTCGCAGGCCGAGACGTGGGCGGCGATGGCGAAGCCGAGCGTTGCCGCTGCATCGTCGGCATCCTGTGGCGGTTGGCGGCCTTCAATCAACGCGTCGATGAAATCATGCACGCCGAGGCGAAAACTTTCCGACCAGTCGTTTGGAATGTCGTGCCAGGCGCGCGTCTCGCCGTCCCGATACAGGACCAGCGCAGGCTCGTCGAGCAGAGAACCGGTACAGCGGTTAATCCAGATGATGCCCTCGGTCCCGTGGATTTCGATGCGGTCGTCACTGGCGTAGTACTTCGAGCGTACCCGCATGCCCACCGACGCGATGACTTCCCAGCTGCCGAACTTGGGTACGCCGGCGTACTTCCAAGTGATCAAAGCGGGCCCGTCGTAGAAAGCGTCCGACCCAAACCGGTTGACGTGAATCCACGCGTGCACGCGTTCGACCGGCTCGGCGACGAAGAAGCGCGCCATGTTGTAGCAATGGTAGCCATGGTCGAAACAGGTTGGGCCGCCACCGCAGGTTTCCGGATTCATCCGCCACGCTAGCGACGTTGCCGGCACCCGCCAGCCGTCATCGAAACGTCCGGCCGCCGTCTTGATACGCACCGAGATGGGCTCACCGATTGCGCCTTCCTGGACCAGCGCGCGCGCCTTGACGTGCGGCGGATAGTACATGAAGTGCTCGAAGACACGCAGCCGGCGTCCCGCACCTTTCGCCGCTTCATTCACGTCGTCGAGTTCGCGGAGCGTCAACGCCGGCGGCTTCTGCAACGACACATGCTTGCCTGCTTGCAACGCGGCGATGGCGACCTCCCGATGCAAGTGGTGTGGTGTCAGGATCTCCACGGCGTTCACGTCGGGGTCAGCGAGAAGCTGGTGATAGTCACGATACGTCTTCTTTGGTTGCCACTCCTGCTGTCGCTGACCTAGCAGCGCTTCGTCGTTGTCACAGATTGCGGTCAGTTCCGCGCGCGAGTGATCGCGATAGCCCAGGACCTGCAGGCTGGCGATGCGCCCGCAACCAATCAGACCAATGTGTACGCGTTCCAGCGGCGTCATCCTTGCGCTCATTTCAAATCGCGTTTCGCCTGTCATAGGCTATTTCCCGGCGGTTTCCATCATAGACGATCATAATGAACGTTGAACCTATGCCTCCTGAAAACTCCATCGACGCCGAAAACACAAGAGTTTCGCACCGCGCCGCCCGCCGAATGAATTTCCCTGCTCCACCCTGCGAATTCCCTGTTGCGTGGCCATCGCGCAGACGGCCTCGACTAAACGAATGCACAAATGTTACAAGCTGGGCAAATCCTGTGAGGAGGCCAGTTGCTAATGGCGCATAAGGGATTCTCTCACATCGGACTCTCGACGCTGGACCTCGACAAGACTCGCGAGTTCTACGAGGGCGTGCTCGGCTTCAAGCCGGTGCGCTGCGACACTATCGCGGTGAAGGAGGGCGGCAAGATTCGCCACATCTTTTTCGATACCGGACGCGATCAGTTGCTCGCCTTCATGGAAGCGCGCGGCGTCCCCGGCGTTCCCGCCGAATACGATGCGGGCATCAATCGCGGCCTCGGCGTGCCGAGCGCCTTCTATCATTTCGCGTTCGAAACCGGCAGCCTGCCGGGGCTCGAACAGAAACGTGAAGAGTTGCTCGCCAAGGGCGTCAAGGTCAGCGAAATCGTCGATCACGACTGGGCGAAATCCATCTACTTCAAGGATCCCAATGGCATGCAGCTCGAGTATTGTTGCTACACGCGCGAGCTCAACGACGATGACGCGCGCATGCAGGAGCGCTTCGAGGCATCGATTAAAGGGATGGGCCTCGACGAGCAAATCGATATCGCGCCGAAGAAGTAACTCGGCGCCAGACGACTGCATTGGCAAGTTCAGTGAGAGGCGATCACGTCGTCTAATCGCCTGAGCGGAAAGGAGCGCGTTATTGCGGCAAGCGGGACGCGGATTTAGCCTTTAGTCGGCAAGCAAAGTCCTCCGTGGCCTGCACTCGGAAGGTGCGAGCATGAAGACAGATCCGATGACGCTTACGTTCGCGCGATGGTTCAGCAGCATGCATGTGGCGTTCTATCGATTAGTCGACGGATGGTCGCCTCTGAACTGGAATACCTTGGTGCTCACGGTGCACGGGCGCAAGAGCGGGCGCGAGATCTCCAAGCCGCTGCTGTACCTGGAACGCGACGGCAAGCTCTATGTGGTGGCGTCATTCGGCGGCAGCGACAAGGCCCCTGATTGGTATTTGAACCTGGTGGCGAATCCCGAGGTGACAGTAGAGCGACGGTGGGTGCGCGGCGCCTACCGCGCCCGCACCCTCGCACCTGAAGAAAGACAAGAGATGTGGCCAAGGCTGGTTGCCATGTACCCCGCATACGCGGAGTACCAGAAAAGGACCAGCCGTACCATTCAGCTGGTTGAGCTGGCCACGGTCTGATCCGAAAGCCTTTCCGCTGCCGCGAGGTTCTCGAGTGCTTGGTCGTCTTGCTCGCCGCGGCAAGCAAGACGACCAAGCATTGAGCATGGTGGTCCTGCTCAACGATCTCCGCGCTGTCTGTCACCATCCGATATGAATTTCACGACGAATTTCAACCGCCTCATGAAGACGATAGTGGCGACCGCGAAAAGCGCGGTAAATGGGACAACGTCTCAGAGGTCGTCGGCAAGGCCGGTGGCGCGGTTGCTGAGCGATACCGGCTGCCGCGACGACGACGCGCGATGCTCGCCGAAATCTACTACTGGTTTACCGAGGGCTTCGACACCGCCGATCTGAAGGAGGCGAAGGCCTTATTGGTCGAATTGGATCACCGAAGCTAGGTCCAACGATTCCCGCCCCTCGTTTCGTTATAAAATCATCGCCGTCGCCCCGCAGCATTGACTTCCGCGCACCGCCGTGAGAGATACGGGCACCCCGTGAGTGGGAATCAACTGTTCACTGCCTGCACACCCATGCAACGCTAAGGTCCCGTACCTGCGAGGGAGACCGGTAGGCATGAACCAAAAAAGGAATAGGTGTATGAATTCAAGCCGCGCGATAAAGCTGTTTACCCTGGGGATAGTAGCCTTTGCGGTCGTCATGCTGGGTAACGCATTTGATGCCGGAGCGGATTCGGCCGACAAGGCTCAAATCCAGGCGCTGGAAGAGCGACTGGCCGCGGCGATCGCCGCCAAAGATGTCGACAAGATCATCCAGTGCTACGCCCCGGGTGAAGATCTGTTTGTGTTCGACGTCATCCCGCCGCGCCAGTACGTCGGCGCGGCCGCCTACCGCAAGGACTACGAGGGCTTCCTTGCGACCTCCGCTGCCGGCGGGCTCACCAATGAGATCAGTGACCTCGATATCACTGCCGACGGCAAGCTCGCCTTCGCACATTACGTGAGCCACATGGTCGCGACCGACAAGAATGGCACCAAGGCGGAGATGGTCGTTCGGACCACTGACTGCCTGCGGAAGAGCAACGGCAAGTGGCTGATCGTCCAGGAGCACAACTCGGTACCGGTAGATCTGGCCACCGGGAAGGCAGATCTGATGTCGAAGCCTTAGCCCGCGGCGGCGGAAGGCGCCACTATGTTGGAATAGGGTCGGAAGAAGACTTTCACCGAGGGCCTTGGCGCGGCAGACCTGAAGCACGCCAAGGCATTGCTCGAGGCGCTGGCTGCGTGGTCGGTTCTCGCAGGGAATCCGCCGCTGATCGTTCTCTACAGTGGGTTTGCCGTTTGCGGGCGTCTTGGATGAAAACAGAGTAGATGTCAGAGAGAGTGTTCTCGCCACGGAGATGGCTGACCATAGACTATTCGCCGCATCCCGAGGAGCGCGCGTTCCTGGAGCGGGCACAAACTCGCGGCGAGGGAGCGGTTGAGATCACTGTTGCGGTGCCGAGCGACCAGGAGAGCGAGCGGGTATTTGGGATCCGGCTGGCGCGTCACCGGTTGCAGGCGGTCTGGTTGGAGGTAGCGAATGGCGGCCGGGAACCTTTGTGGTTGGATCGCATCCAACTAGACGCCGACTACTACACCCCTTTGGAGGCCGCTCACCTCGCGCATTTCGCCATGGGCACTCGACTAGTAGCGTTCGGGGTGCTCGGATGGCTGTTCCTTCCGCTCCTCCCACTCGTGCCGCTCAAGCTCCTGTCCGCGCGGCGCGCGAACCTGCGCATGAACAAACTCTTCGGCATGTTGGGGTTCCCGACGGGTGTGTTAGAGCCTGGGAAGAAAGTCATTGGGTTCCTGTTCACCCGGTTGGACGAAGGCGTGAAACGGATCGACGTACGGTTGCTTGGCCGGAGCCGCGCCATTGACTTCACGTTCACGGTCGAGGTGCCGGGTCTTGCGCTGCGCCGTCCGGCAGAGGAAGCGGAACCGGCCGCTGACGCCGAAGAACTCGACGAGGCTGCCCTTCAGGCTTGGATGGAATGGCAGCCGCGATGCACCAGTAACGCGCGTGGAAC
Organism: uncultured delta proteobacterium; assembly: GCA_963842085.1. Lineage (GTDB taxonomy): Bacteria > Desulfobacterota > Binatia > Binatales > Binataceae > Binatus. The sequence continues at coordinate 1,546,739 of CAWJET010000002.1, read as the reverse complement.
CGTAGAAGGTGACCCGCTCAATCTGGTTATTGTGGGCGACCGCGCCAGCATCCAGGAATGCCGAAGCAGCTGGGACGAGACCGAGTCGATCACGCTCGGCACCTCGTGGAAAACCGCGAAGGCCTTCCTGCTCGAGTCGCAATACCGCTACTCCCCGGTCAGCCCGCTGTATCTCGGCGGACGCCAGCAGGATTTCGCGCTACAACGCGCCCGCGAGAGCCTCAACCAGCGCCTCCACCTGCGGCTGTGGACCACGAAGATTCGGTATGACGGCCAACCGGTCTGGATCGGCCAGGTCAGCCGCGATATCGGCGTGCGCTTGACCCCTAAAACCTGGAACCTGACGACTCATCAGATCGATCCCAACGTCGATGAAGCGCGGGACTACGTGTTGGACGATCTCCTGGCCTCCCGCCGCGTCTCCCGTCTCGGCTTCGTCCCGGGCGTCGAACCCACCCCGGCGATGGCACCACGTCATAACCTGACAGGCGATCCATACTTCACCGACGGAATGCGCGCATTCGCGATACTATCTCGATCTCGCAAAACCCCCACGTTCCTGTCGCAAGCTTCACCGAAGGCTTCGACCACCCTCGACTTGAAAGAGCCAAGGCGCTGCTCGAGGAGTTGAGCGTGAGAGCTTAGATACGCGGGCTACTTCGTCACCGATCTTGCGAGATTGCTCGCCTGATTGGTGTCGGTGCCGCGCTCCATTGCACGACGCTCGGCGCTCGCTTGACGCGGCTACATCGGATTCTTATGACTTGACTTTGGCGCCGATTGAGCAGAAGGTCATAGCGTCGGGATCGATATACGGATCCAGTCCGACTTGAGCCTAGTGCGCCCTTCAGCTCCTCTCAGCTAGACCAACCACATCAGCTATTTACATTGCTTCAAGCTGCAATGGCTTGAGGCGGGAGATTGTGCCATGTCGACAATTCTACAAGTGTTCGTCTATCGCCCGCGCCCCGGAAAGCTTCAGAGCTTCATGAAAAACGTGGCCCGCGGCTCCAAGATCGTAAACCGTGACGGCGGAAAGGTCCGACAATGGAACACCGCCACTGGCGGTGAGCCAGGGACGATCGCGATCGGAATCGAAACCGCCAATTACAAGACCTTCGGAGAGTACGCCGCAAAACTCGAGACCGATCCCGAATGGCGTGCGTTTTTGGCGGAACTTGAGGGCGACCGTGAACCGGCCGCCGATCTGGTCAGCTCCGCGATGTACGTGGAGCAGCCGGTCAACTAATCAGGAACGCGTTCTTACGCCGCGTATGGCTCCGCGGCAAATCGAGCAAGGACAGCGCCGGCGTGATCGCCGGCGCTGTCTGCGCGCACTGCGTGAAATTTCGCGCAAACAGCGCTCGCGAAGTCCTGGGAACCTTCATGCGACGACCAGCGCGCCCCTGCTGGTCAAGCAAGGGCATCGCGACGAAACGCGTGCGATGCTCGCCGAGATCTACGACTGGTTCATCGAGGGGCTTCGACACCGCCGACCTGAAGGACGCCAAGGCGCTGCTCGCCGAGCTCCGCGAATAGCAAGCAGCGTCGACGTCAGACAAGGACGGACCACCGGGGTTTACCGGATCGCACGGTTCGACCGCCATCGCGTGACTATCGATCTGAAACCCATAGGACCTGAGATCAAGGACAAAGTCGACCAGGCCAAGCAGGAACTCATGATGGATAAGGCTGCGAAGGATTGACAGCTATTCACATGGGCCCGATACTGCCAAGCTTGCCAGCCAAATAGCCGAATACAATCGCAACGAGACTTGGGCAGGAAGTGGGAAAATAGTTTGTCTTTTCAACGTCGATTGGTCCCTACAGGCTGGACAGCCGCTCTTGCGATCATCGCCCTCTTTGCGAGCGGCTGTGCGACTCCTGTGGGAGTCACGCGACTCGACGAGCAAGCAGCCCATCGCGAGCTCAACACGAACATTCTCTCTACCGGCAAGCCAAGCGACTACTCGACGCAGCTGCTGGAGCGGACCGCACTTAGCGACCGCTTCGAAGGCGATCCGCAAACAGTCCTTGCCGAGTTGAATTCAGGACTTGGTAAACCTGACGAACGCGACCGCCTGTTCGCGCTGTCCGAGCTCTCGTTTGCATATGCCGAAGACTCCGGGAATCAATCCTACTATCTTGCGTCCGCCGCCTACGCGTACGCTTTTCTGTTTCCGCTGACCCCGGCCGATGCGCCCGGCCCCTACGATCCGCGCTTGCGGCTCGCGGTTGACCTCTACAATCGTGGCATCGCGCTGGGACTTGCGACCAAAGACGGAAAGGAAGTCGACCTTAGCGAGCGTCAACTGAGCTTGCCCTTTGGGTCGCTCAATTTGAGCGTCGAGCCCGAGGGACTCAACTACGGCGGAAATCACCTGACGAAATTCGTATCGCTCTCGGACCTGGAGGTTCGCGGGCTGCGGAACACCTACCGCAGACCTGGTATCGGTGCCGCGCTGTCGGCGAAGGTCGAGCCGTCGCCGGGCAGCCCCGCGAGCCCCTGGATACCGCCCACAGCGAAAGTGCCGATCACCGCGTTTGTGCGCTTCGACGATCCACGCCTCGCGATGAGCACCGGGCGTCTGCACGGCACCGTGGAACTCTACGATGAGGACCGCACGAGTAGTGTACAGGTAGGCATGCAGTCCGTGCCCCTCGAGTCGGACCCCAGCGCTGCGCTTGCCTATCGGCTGGAAGGTGCGCCGATTTGGGATTTCGAGATCGCAGGTTTTCGCAAGGGAGACTTTTCGTTTCTAGGCGCGGGCAACGGCGACAGCAACGGGCTCTACATGTTGCATCCATACCACGCGAACATGATTCCGGTGGTGTTCGTTCATGGTACGGCGTCAAGCCCCGCGCGATGGGCCGAGATGGCGAACGAGCTGCTCGGCGATCCGAAGATCGCCTCGCGCTATCAGCTTTGGTTCTTCATGTACAACAGCGGCAATCCGATCGTGTTGTCGGCGATGCGTTTGCGGGAATCTCTCCAGGCTGTGCGCAAGGCCGTCGATCCTGAGGGCAGGGACCCCGCGCTCAATCAGATGGTGGTGATCGGCCACAGCCAGGGCGGGCTCTTGACGAAAATGATGGTCGTCGATAGCGGCAACCGCTTCTGGAACAACGTCACGTCCACCCCGTTTGACCAGGCGCAACTCGATCCCGAGACGCGCGAGCTGGCCTCGCGCGCGATGTTCTTCAAACCGCAGCCGTACGTCACGCGGGTGATCTTCATCGCCACGCCGCATCGTGGCAGTTACATGGCCAGCAATCCGATAGTTAAGTTCGGAAACAAATTCATCAACCTGCCGGGCGGTCTTGCCAAGTCTGCGATTGCGATTGGGAACCTTCGCGAGCCCAGCATGATGGGAACTCCGTTCACGATCCCGACCGCGCTAGACAACATGGATGCCTCCAACCGGTTCATCAAGGCGCTCTCGTCGTTGCCGATCGCACCCGGTGTGCACGCGCACTCGATCATTCCGGTGAAGGGCGATGGGCCGGTCGAGGAGGGCAACGACGGCGTCGTCGAGTACAAGAGCGCGCACATTGATGGTGTCGAATCGGAGCTGGTCGTGCGTTCGGGGCACTCGACGCAGGCGACACCCCAGACGATCGAGGAAGTCCGCCGCATCCTGTACGAGCACGCAGGAATTCATTGATGGTCCGACGCACGGTCCGCTTAGTCGCAACGCTTGCGTTGTCGGCGGTCGTCGTCGCCGCTGTCGCTTGGGGCGCGATGGCGCTGTGGTTCGATGGACCCGAGTCGCGCGTGCTTGCGGGGACGATGACCGGAGGACTTGCGTTGATCAGCATCCTTTTGGCGTCACTCGTTCGGCCGTTTTTGAGAGGACTCCTAATTGCGCTGTTGCCGATGGTTGCCGTCGTTCTCTGGTGGACGTCGATTCCGCCGAGCAACGCTCGCAATTGGTCCCCCGATGTCGCTCGCACGGCGCGCGCAGCTTTTCACGGGTCGGCGGTGACCATCCAGAACGTGAGGAACTTTAAGTACCGATCCGAATCCGACTACGATCAAAATTGGGAGAGCCGGACTTACGATCTCGACCGGGTACACGGCGTCGACCTGTTCCTGTCGTTTTGGGGGCCGACCCATATCGCGCACACGATCGCCAGTTGGGAGTTCGACGATGGTCAACACCTCGCGATCTCGATCGAGACACGCAAGCAGAAGGGCGAATCGTACTCGGCTCTTCGCGGCTTTTTCCGCCAGTACGAACTTTACTACGTCGTCGCAGACGAGCGTGATCTCGTCGGATTGCGAACAAACTACCGCGGCGAACAGGTATATCTGTATCGCATCCGCTTTCCCGCCTCACAGGCACGGGCTCTGCTGGTTGACTATCTGAACGAAGTTAACCGGCTCGCCGACCATCCGCGATGGTACAATGCCTTGACGCAGAATTGCACGACTACGATCCGCGGACACGCACAAAACGCAGGCGCTGGTGGACGCCTGGACTGGAGGCTGCTCGCCAACGGCCACGTCGATCAACTCCTTTACGAACGGGGTCAGATTAACACAGACCTGCCCTTCGCAGATCTTCGAGCACGCAGCGACATCACGGAAAGAGCAAAAGCCGCGGACGATTCACCCGATTTTTCCGCCCGTATCCGCCAAGGGCTGCCGGAATCCTACGGCCGGTAATCTCCGGGTCGTTGCGATCTACCTTGAACTGGAATCCGAAGGTTGGCGGCAGCGTGAGGAGGGGCTGGCGAGTCCCATGGACCACGTGGAGTCAATGCCTGCCGACGTGATTACGCTGTTTGGCCCGCCCTCAATCATCTCGGAAGCCCTGCCAATTGGTCACGCATACGGCATAAAGACTTCCGAATCGCGCTGCCTCTAGAGTCTGGTCCCTTCCGCACGACGCTTGATTCCCCGGAGCTGCCGCGCCTGCATAATACCGTGGCCGAAGAGCGCGACGGGTCCCATCAACCAGCGCGGAAACCTTGCGAGCAACGCATAGACGCGTTCGATAGGGCGCGGCGAGGCAGACGGGTTTCCAGCTCCACCCACTGGCCATTGCGAGCTGACGCGTCCGCGCACGAGCAGGCGTGTCCGGCGTTGAGCGAGCGGTTCGAGGAAAAACTCCCAACTCACCAGAAGGCCTCCGCTGGCAGCGGGTACGGTCAGAATGAGATCACGCTCCGGCTGCGCGGCACCGACGATGAACGAGTCTCTTACTCCCGGCAGTGACGGCAGTACGTCGCCCGGCGCGATGTGCTGAAGGGCAAGAATGATCTCGGTTGCGCTTGGATGGCCGCCATTGTCTACCCAGTCGTAGCTATACCAACCAGCGCGTCCTGAGCCCATCTGCACCAGCCATGGCCAAACGCGCTCCGGCGACGCGGCGATCGTGACAGCGTGCATGACGATGGCGGCTGGATCAGGGATCAAAAGATCGGCAGGGAGGGATCGTTTGCGCTCCTCTGGCGTAGCGCGGACGCTCGCAGGAAACATGGCTTCGGTGCCCGTGCGGTACGCTCTGCCCGACAGGTTCGTACGATGCTCAGTATGTAGCTCGATGTCATTTGAAGCGAAAGGGCAGCAGCGAGCGCATGGCTGCTCCCCATGGAAGGTCAGAAACCTCAGAAAGGTCAGGATGCTACCCGCTCCAGTCTCTCAGCCGGGATCAATGGCCTGGGGCGGTGAAGGTCCGCCTCTTAATCGTCGTGTGCCCGCCAGACGCGGAACTCCCCCCTCCCGTCAGCGCTGGAAAGGCCGTGGAACAAAACCGGACCGGCCTGGAACTTGTACAGGGAGGGCGTCCGGCTTATACGGGAGTTGGAATCCGAGGAAATCCCGGGCTAAAGCGCTCTGGACAGCCACGGGCGCATGATCTCGTATCTTCAAGCGGTAATTTTGGGCCTCCTGCAGGGGATTTCGGAACTATTTCCCATTTCCAGCCTCGGCCACAGCATCATCTTACCCGCGCTTTTGGGTTGGACCATCGACCGCGACGCCGACTACTTCTTGACCTTTCTTGTTGCCACTCACTTCGCGACCGCCATAGTACTGTTCTGCTTCTACTGGAGAGATTGGGTCCGCATCATCTCCGGCATCCTGCGATCGATCTGGACGCGAAGCGTCAAGGCGGACACAGACGCGCAACTGGGATGGCTGCTGATCGTCGGCACGGTCCCTGCCGGACTGATCGGTCTGTTGTTTCAAAAGCAGGTGGAAAAGCTCTTAACTTCGCCGTTCGATGTCGCGTGCTTTCTCGCACTCAACGGCGGGATGCTCTACCTGTCGGAGTTCCTCAGGAGGCAAGCGAAAAGCGGCGGCAACCTCGCCGACGCCGACCAGCGTATCGCCGCCGAGCTTTCGTGGTGGCAATCGGTCAAAATAGGCTTGATGCAGATATTTGCATTGCTCCCCGGATTTTCACGTACGGGATCAACGATCGCGGGTGGCCTGATGGTAGGTCTCGCTCATGAGGATGCGCTGCGATTCTCCTTCCTGCTGGCGACCCCGATAATCGGCGCGGCCGCTGCGCTGAAGTTGCCGGTGCTGTTCGCTTCCGGCAGCGCGGCGATCGGTACCGCGCTGACTGGCGCGGCTTGCGCGGGAGTCACCGCCTATGTTTCGGTCAAATTTCTGACCAGATACTTCAAGACCAGGACCCTTGCGCCGTTCGCCGTCTATTGCTTTCTCGTCGGACTGCTCAGCCTGGTGCTCTTACGCTGAGCGATTTCCGTTCGACTTCACCGCGGAGCGGAAACGTCAAATTCGCGCCAAACCAGGCGGCCGTCAGTTGCAAAACCGGGCTCAACTGCGCGTTTGCAAGCTCCTTGGTTTTGATGACACTGTGAGCCGTCACAGACTCTGATGGTCCTTCTCGCCATTTTCGTCTCGCTCTTTTTCTTCTTCAGTCTGGTATCGAGGCGTCTCGAGCGGACGATTCTCACCGCACCGGTTGTCTTCACGGTCGCGGGGATGCTGATGTCGTCTGCCCTACCGTCGATCCTGAAAGCCGGATTCAATGCGAGTGTCTTTCTGGGTCTGGCCGAAGTCGGTCTGGTTTTGCTGCTTTTCACGGATGCCAGTCAAACTAAACTGGCAATCTTACGGAGCGTCGGAAACCTGCCCTTTCGCTTGTTGAGTATTGGCATGTTGTTGACCATTGCGTTTGGCACGCTTGCGGCGCTGCTGGTTTTTCCCAAGCTCTCCATCTGGGAAGCTGGCATCCTGGCCTCTGTGCTCGCACCGACCGATGCTGGCCTGGGACAGGTCATTGTGAACAGCCCGCGCGTGCCTGTCCGAATACGCGAGGCGCTCAATGTGGAAGCTGGTCTGAACGACGGACTTTCCGTCCCGTTTCTCCTGTTCTTCATGGCCATTGCGGCGGCGAAAATCGAAGGCGGCCCGATGGCCCTGACACAATTCATCGTCGAACAACTCGGCGTCGGTGCGCTGGTTGGCCTAGTCATCGGCCTAGGCGGTGGCTGGTTGATGAGTCTCGCCCGTAGCAAGGAATGGGTCGCGGAATCATTCCAGCAAATCGGTGTAGTGGCGCTGCCGCTGCTGTGCCTGGCGGTTTGCGAAATGCTTGACGCGAGTATGTTTATCGCGTCTTTTGTTGCCGGGCTTGCAGTACAAGTCGGACTCAAGGATGTCGCTCCGCAGAGCGTCGAGTTCGGCAAACAATGGGGGGAGTTAGTAAATCTAGCCGTATTCTTCCTCTTTGGCTTATTTGTCGTGCGAAATTCGCCACAGTTCGACCTGACGTTCTGGTTGTATGCCCTATTGAGCCTGACGGTGGTGCGCATGCTGCCGGTGGCGATTGCGTTGTTCGGTACAGGTCTCACTCCGGCCAGCGTGTTCTTTATCGGTTGGTTTGGGCCGCGCGGGCTGGCCTCGATTGTTCTCGGGCTTGTCTACCTAAAGCAGGAACTGAGTTTACCGGGCGAGCCAACCATACGGCTCGCACTGATGGTAACCGTACTGCTCAGTATTTTTGCTCACGGGCTGAGTGCGAACGTGGGTATCGGCCGCTACGCCCGCAGGCTCTCATCGCTGGCGGACGCCGCGCCGGAACGCCGGGGCACGAGCGGATGAATCGGATGGCGCAAGAAGAATCGAACGCACGCGCATAGGCATGCCGGCGATATTGCGTCGGTGAATCCAGAAACTCCAGACTTTTCGACGCATTGGAATTTTTAGCAACCACAGGGGAAAAGGCGCCCGCCGGGCTGACCGCGGTGATCGCGTGGCTCTGGCTCACCGTCGCGTGGAGCGCTGCTTACTGGGTCCTCTTCTTCACGACGGGCGTCGTGCAGACGAGCAGCGACGCCGCCTACCTCGATTTTGAGCGCGCGTTCCCGGCAGCCGATGCATGGCTGGCGTTCGCATCGGCCTGGTGTGCGATCAATTGCACGCGCCGACGCCCGCAGGCCGTCTTGTGGGCGTTAGTTGCGAGCGGCGCCTCGGTCTACCTTGGTTGCATGGACACGCTCACAATCTGGAACACGGCAAGTACGCGTCCCTCGACGCCGGTATGATTTTGGAGATGCTTATCAACCTGAGCTCGTTTGCTTCGCCGGCGATTCTGATTCCCTACTTCTGGCGGAATCGTCGCTGGTTTGGAACTTAGGTTTCTTGACGGTGTTCCTACTGAAGACTCAATTGCGAGAAACACCTGAGTCTCTTCGCTAGACCACGGAGCGCAAGATGCCAAAACCGATTCGAGTCCATCTTATCACCGGGGGATTTCCTCCCGGTTCGTTCGCCGGCCATGACATGGATTACGCGCGGCTGCGCCTGCTCGGCTTGCTGCAAGAGAATTCGCAGGTGCTCACGACTAGCGGCAACGATTTTGCCGACGTCGCAAAGTGGCTGCCCGGCAGCCATTTTTTAATCACCTATGTCGCCGGCCCGTTTCCGAATGACGAGCAGGATGAGGTTATTCGCCACTTCCTCAAGTCGGGCGGGCGATGGCTTGCGCTGCACGGGACCAGCGGCGGAAAAGCGGTGCCGGTCGGCGACCAGCGCTACATCCGGAAAATGGTCAAGGGCCGCTATCACGAAACGCTCGGCTGTTTTTTTCTGAATCATCCGCCGCTGCGCAAGTTCCGGGTCGAGGTCGCGGATCGCGCGCACTTCATCACCAGAGGACTGCCGGCGTCCTTCGACGTGATGGACGAGCTCTATCTAATCGAGCTTGAGGACCCGGCGGCGTGCCAGACGCTGCTCACGACCGAACTCGCTACCGACCCCTCGCCCAGAGGATTCGGTTTCGTTTACGACAGAGACAGCTCGGTCATGCCCGATGGCAAGACGCGCGTGCTCGGCTACACCCGCGAGGTCGGCGCCGGCGCGGTTACCTATGTCGCGCTGGGCCACTGCCATTCGCCGATAAGTAACGTCCAGCCGTTTGTGGATTCGAGCGTAGAGCCTTCCGGCAAAACTCCCCAGGTGTTCCGCGGTTCATGGGAGACCGCGGAGTTCGAGATGCTGTTGCGCAACGCGATCGGCTGGGGAACCGGCGCGCGGCCATAGAGCGCCGCCACGCATTCGGCCCTTCGGCGCGATATCATCGCTGCGCGACAGATGTTGATCATGGCGTTCCTCTTCTTGCGCAATGCGGCGTTGGGTTCGGTTGCAACGATGCTATCATAACCGGTCTCGGGACTGACGACGATCTCACGAGATCACGCAGGGAGAGAACGATGGATTTCACCGATATCATCTATGAGAAGCGGGATGGCATAGCCACGATCACGATCAACCGACCCGAGGTGATGAACGCATTTCGAGGCGAGACCGTGAGGGAAATGGTTGAAGCCTTCAGGGATGCGGCCCACGACCGCTCCGTCGGTGCCGTCATCCTTACCGGAGCCGGAGAGCGCGCCTTTTGTTCCGGTGGCGACCAGTCGGCGCGGAGCAAGGGAGGCTACCAGGGCGGGATGAACGTCGATGAATTGCACTCGATCATCCGGGACATTCCCAAACCCGTGATAGCGGCGGTCAACGGATATGCGATCGGCGGCGGACACGTGCTTCACGTGATCTGCGATCTGACGATCGCCGCCGAGACGGCCAAGTTCGGACAGGTCGGCCCGCGAGTGGGCAGCGTCGACCCGGGCTTCGGAACCGCCTATCTGACGCGCGTGGTGGGTGAAAAAAAGGCGCGTGAGATTTGGTACCTGTGCCGTCAGTACTCCGCGCAGGAGGCGCTTGAGATGAGACTAGTCAACAAGGTCGTTCCGGCCGCGCAGCTGATGGACGAAGCCCGGGCGTGGGCGCGCGAGATTCTCGCGATGAGCCCCACCGCGATCAAGATCGCAAAAGCCTCGTTTGCGGCGGAGACCGACCATATCAAGGGAATCGGTGCCCTGGGGGGCACCGCGCTGGCACTCTACTACGGCACCGATGAAGCGATGGAAGGCCGCAACGCTTTCTTGGAGCGGCGCAAGCCGGACTTCCGCAAGCCTCGGAAGTGATCCTTCCACCGGGCGGATGATGTCCGGGCTCTACTGGGGCAGATTGCTCGCCATGATCACGACGTCGGCACTGGCCGGAAACGGATCCTTTGTGAAAATCGCCGCCGACCGCATTGATCCGGCCGGAGAATCCGCACTGCGCGATATACTCGTTTGCGACCACGGCGACGCTCGGAAGATCGAACACGACGGCTTTTATCAGCGGTTGCGAGTCACTTCTTCGCGAATGTCGCTTCCATGTAGGCGCGTGCGGAGGCTCGCGATTCCTCGTCGGCCGCGGCCGCAAGCAACACGTCGCCGTCAGCAAACGGCGTAAGGCCGGCGCCCATCGCGCGCGTGACCGCGTTGACGTGATCCTTGGTGACGACGAGTGGAACCGACGGCTTCGCAATCAACTCGGCGGCAAGCTGGTTGACCTCGGTCTCGAGCCGCGAGGGTGCAACGACGCGGTTGAGGAATCCGATCGCCTTCGCTTCACCGGCGCTGAAGCGCCTGCACGTCATGACGAGTTCCTTGGTCATCGCGGGGCCGATCTCACGCACCAGCCTCGGAATTCCGCCCCACGCGAGCGGAAGCCCGATATCTACCTCGGGAATGAAAAAGACCGTGTCGTCGGCCGCGACCCGCAGATCGCACACCGCAGTCAGCACGAGGCCGCCGCCGACCGCGTGACCGTGGACCTGCGCGATCGTGACCGCGCGCATCTGCTCGAGCGCGTCCGCCGCGCGAAGCCCATACTGCCCGACCTCGCGCCGGTAGAGCCAGCTCTTGCCCGAACCTGCAAAGCCCTCGCCGGCGGGCGAATCCTTCAGGTCGGCCCCCGCGCAAAACGCCCGCCCCGCGCCGCTTACGATCACTACTCGAAGCTCGCGATGCGCGTCGAACCATCGCGCCGCCTCGGCCAGCTCCAGAAGCACTGTTGCGTTGACCGCGTTGAGCCGCTCGGGCCGGTTCAGGACGAGTCTCCCGAGAGGTCCCTCGACCTCGACCTTGATAGTCTTGAATTCCCGCGTCTCCTTCCGATTCGCTTCGCTCATTTCGCTCATAGCAGATCTCCTTGACCAATTTGCGGGACTAGCGCACTCAGGCGCTGGGCACAAGCCGGCCATCCTTGGGCAACCCATCCACCTTGCCGCCCGGACGCGCCGACGGCCTGTGCTCGGGCGCACCTCTTCAAATCTGGAGCGGATATCTTCCAACAGGCGCTGAAGAGCGGGACGCTAGTAAACGCGCGTTTGCTTTTTGCCTTGGCATAACTCGATCATGTCGACCTCGTGCATCGCAGCGCCGAAGACCGGGTCAATGCTGCGGCCGGAAACGCTCGAGACCGTGGCCACCCGGGGGATAGCCCCCGCCACCGGAGGGGAGAAGTGCCCGTGAACCAGCATGCGGTTTGTTTCTTAACGCGGATGACAAAAGACGCCGTCAGATCTTTGCTGGTGATCCTGCTTCTGCTCTGCGCGCGAAGCGTCTTCGCCGCCGAATCGTCCGCCAGGACGGACTACCTGCGCTACTGCGCGCGTTGTCACGGTAACGACGGCAAGGGCAATGGGCCCGACGCTGGCGAGGTTGCGGGATACCACGCTCGGGACCTCACACGGATCAGCAAGAATCACAACGGAGAGTTTCCGCGTCAGTATGTCTACGACGTAATCGACGGTGGGAAGCGGCTTCCTGAGCATCAGGATTGGAACAGTCCGATGCCACTGTGGGGAATGGTTTTCCAGTTGAAAGGCCAGGAATACAGCACTGAGAGTGAAGCAAATGTAAAGTGCCGAGTTTCCGCGCTGGTCGACTACATCGAATCGCTTCAGGAGAAATAATCCAGTCCTCTCAGTCATTCATTGGCCGCGCCACCCGAGCCACCGAACTCGCCGGCGCTCTTTTATCCACAGATCGGTTGGTTTGTTCACAAGAAGAGGCGCTCAGGACTTCGCACTCAATGTTCCATTCTCTATGATCGTCGCCAGATGACGAAGAAGGAAGCGATCCGACGCCTTGAGAACCTCGCGCTCGAAACGGGGCACAAGCGGAATCATTACGTCAAGAGGGCGTTGCTCGAATTTCTGGATCGCAACGAGCATCTTCTCGGCCCCCGGCGGCCGCGTACAAACAGCTTCTCGACCCTCGACGAAGTCTCGTTGCGCCTGAACAGGTTTCCGTCCTGATTCGCCAGCACGCCGGTCCTGGCGCTGCGGGAGTTTCAGCGTGAGGCTAACGCGGCGGAGCCGCTGATCAGGTCGAGAATTTCAGTGGTTACGGAATTCTGGCGGAGGCGTTGCATCAGCTTGGTAAGCTCGCTGGATTTGTTCTGGATGTTCTGATGCGCGGCTTCCATGGTGCGGAAGCGAGTCGAGTTCTCGCTGAAGAATGATTGCATCGCGGCGTTCTCGAGTGTGGCGAAGAAATACTCGCCCACTATGTCGTCGAAGAGACTCTGCGGGCGGAGGTTGATCAGCGGCGGCAACCGGGTGAATGCTTTCTGCACAACCGGCATCTCGAGCGGTAGCAGGCGATGGCGCTCGATGCTCGGGAACTGTGCCCCGGCGTGCTGCGCGTAGACCACCTCGACGCCGGCGATGCGGCGCGCGCTGAACATCCGATACAGTTCCGCCGCGACACGGCGCGCAGCGCCGGTGACTCCGGCGCAATGAGTCGCCATCGGCAGCACCAGGTCCGGACTTAATCCGCGTTCGCGACAGATCTGAGCGCCGCGGGTTCCGATTACGATAAGCACAAGCCCGCCGCCGCCGCCGCTTGCCGCTTTGGCGCGTTCGGCTTCTCGCAACGGATGCTCATTGAAGCCTCCGCACAGGCCGTGCTCAGCGCAGAACACGACCAGTCCGGATTTTTCCGGTCGCGCAGCAGCTTCGATCGCGCTTGTGGGCGGCAGCAGAGTTGCGGCCTGGGCCAAGGCCTCGCGAATCTGGCCGGAGTAGCCGCGAATTGCTTCGAGCGATCTGAGCGCCTGCTGCATCTGCGATGCGGCCATCGCCCGAATCGCCGTAACTATCTCGAGCAGCTCGTTAAGCGAGGCGATTCGAGTAGCGGTTTCGCGTTCCTGCGCCATCAAGCTATCGCTTAAGCGGGGCGGCGTCCGGTTGCTTCAATCGTTCCACCAGCCCGCCGACGGCCGCGACGAGCGCCGCGCGCGTATCCGGCTCCAATTCTCCGGCTGCGTTGATCCGCCGCACGGCTTCCGCGGCATGCTGGTTCAGCCAGGCGCCGAGTTTTGACTGGAGCTGGCTCACTTTGTCGAGGGTCAGCCGGTCGAGTATTCGGTCGTTGATTGCCACCAGCAACGCCACCTGATGCGCGACCGACAGCGGGGCGAATTGCGGCTGGGTCAGGACCGCACGGATTCGGCGTCCGTGCTCGATTATGCCGCGCGTGCGCTCATCCACCATCCCGCCGAAGCGGGTGAAGATTTCCAGTTCGAGGAACTGCGTGTATTCGAGGCGGAGATTTTCGGCCAGTTTGCGCATCGCATGCGACTGCGTCTTGCCCCCAACGCGCGACACGCTCTTGCCGACATTGACGGCGGGCTTTTGCCCTTCGTGAAACAGCCGTGGCTCGAGAACGATCTGTCCGTCGGTGATCGAAATCAGATTGGTTGGTATGTAAGCGGACAGATTGCCTTCCTCGGTCGCGGCCAGCGGCAGCGCGGTCAGCGACCCGCCGCCGCGCTCGCGGTTGAGCTTGGCCGCGCGTTCGAGCAGCCGCGAATGGATATAGAAGATGTCGCCCGGATACGCTTCACGTCCCGGCGGATTTCGTAACAGCAGCGACAACTGCCGATAGATCACAGCGTGCTTGCTCAGGTCGTCGATGATCAGGAGCGCATTGCCGCCGCGCTCCGAGAAATACTCGGCCATGGTACAGGCGGCATACGGCGCCAGCCATTGGATTCCAGGCGGATCGTCCGAGGGCGCGAATACGAAGATGCATCGCTCCGGCGCGCCGTAACGCTTGACCGCATCGATCACCTGGCTCACCGAGGAGGTCTTCTGCCCGACCGCGCAGTAGACACAAACCACGTCGGTATCGCGTTGATTGATCATCGTGTCGACCACGATCGCGGTCTTTCCGGTCTCGCGATCGCCGATGATCAGTTCGCGCTGGCCGCGGCCGAGCGGCAACATCGCATCGATGACGAGCAGGCCGGTGTTGAGCGCGGTGTTGATGAAATCGCGATCGACGATCGCGGGCGCCGCCCGTTCGACCGGCTCGATTGCGGCTGCCTCGATCTCCGCGCCGCCGTCCATCGGAACTCCGAGTGCGTTCACGATCCGGCCCAGCAGCTTGTCGCCGACCGGCACACTTGCGACTGAACCGGTTGCGCGGACCAGGTTGCCCGCCCTGATGCTGCTGTCGTCGCCAAGCATCGCGCATCCGATCAGATCGGGGTCGAGCGTCAGCACGATTCCGACGACCGGCTCTCCGCCGTCCGATCGTTCGAAGAGCAGCAGTTCGCCGAGCCGCGCTTCCGGCAGGCCGCGGACGCTGGCGACGTTGTCGCCGATTCGTTCGACGCGGCCGATAATGTCGAGCCGCGGCTCGGTCTTGAGCTGACCAACAAGCCCGCTCGCCCTGCTGAGGCGATCCTTTACGGATTCAGCCAGCGTGCTCATTGCGATTGATCTCGCTGGCGGCGAGGGTCAGGGCATCGCGCCAGTTGAAGCGGAGAATTGCGTTCGGGAAGGTGATTTGGGCGCCGGCGATGAGCGCCGGATCGGCGTTGAACCTGATTCCGGCGGCGGCTCCGATCCGGTTGGCGAGTTGTTCGCGCCATTCCGCCTCTTCGCGCGCGTCGAGCGGATGAGCGGTCGTGACCACGATCGAGGTCTCACCCGGATGCGGGACGAGCGCGGCCCGCTCCGTCGCCGGCAGGCGGTCCAGATAGCCCAGGACTCGGGTGAGGAACGCACGCTCGATCGAAGGCAGGGGCAGCTCGCCAAGCAGCCGCTGCGCGAGGTTCAGGGCGAGCTCGATCGTCCGGGAAAAAAGCTCCTGCGCGGCGGCGGCACGTTCTTCGGTGAGCTGCGCGGTCGCCTGATTACGGATTTTCTCGACTTCGGCGCGGGCCTCGTCGAGCATTTTCTTGCGTTCGGCGGCCAGTTGCGCGCGCTGCTCTTCGAGCGCCTTTTGTCGCTCCGCCTCGATTCCCGCCCGCTGCGCCTGAAGGTCGCGCTGTAGAGCCAGGGCTTTTTGTTTTTCAGCCGATACCTCTGTCATGCCCCGCGCAATCTCCTCCTTGCGCCGGGCGACGATCGCACTGACCGGTTTGAACAGAAAGCGCCTGAGCAGCCAGACCAGGATGAGAAAATTGACCGCCTGCAGCGCGAAAGTCCACCAACTGAAATTCATCGCGCGAAAGGATTGGCAAAAAGCAGCAGCAGGGCGACGACCAGGCAGTAGATCGCCATCGTCTCGATCATCGCCAGGCCAACGAACAGGGTACGCGACAACGAGCCCGCCGCCTCGGGCTGCCGCGCGATACCTTCCATCGCGGCCGTGATCGCGCGGCCTTCGGCGAGCGCCGGCGAGATTGAGCCGACGGCGACCGCGACCACCGCGCCGATTATGCTGAGCATTTGAACCGTCATCTACTTTCGTCCTCCATCATTTCTCGATTGCTCCGATGCCGCCGCCGATATAGACGGCGGCCAGGACGCTGAATATGTAGGCCTGCACCAGGCCCACCAGAATTCCGAACGCCATGAACGGAATCGGCACCAGCAAACCCGCCAGCGCCAGAACGATCGCAACCACCAGCTCCTCGCTCATGATATTCCCGAACAGGCGCATCGCCAGCGAAAACGATCGCGTCAGCTCGGACAGGATATTGAACGGCAGCATAACCGGATTCGGCCTGAGATAACCTTTCAAGTACGCGCCGAGCCCTTGAATGCGTACGCCGTAGAAGTGCACGGACAGGAAAACTATCACTGCGAGCGCGGCCGGGGTTTCGATCGACGCGGTCGGCGCCCTGACTCCGGGCACGAGGCCGCAAAGGTTAGCTACTACCAGAAAGATGAACAGCGTTCCGAGCAGCGGCAAGAACGGGGCCGCGTCGCGGTTCAGCAGCGCGGCTATCTGCTCTTCGATTCCGAGTACAACCGTTTCGATCATCGCCTGCCATCCACCGGCGTCAACGCGAAACCTCCGCGTGACGAGCCAGCTTGCGACGGTCAGCGCCGCTATCAACCCCCAGGTGGTTACGACGGTGCGGCTGACAGGAACCATGCTGATGTGAAACAGGATGACGTTCTCGAGCGGCGAATGGCTCATGGCTGCCTCTCGAGCGCGAGCCGGTAGCGATTGACTGAGATCGTCCGGATGATGAGGAACCCGCCGAAGCTCGCGAGCAAGGGGGCGGCGCCCTGCCTGGCGCAGAGCGTGAAGGCCGCGACGGCGACGACAACGCGCGCGAGGTGCAGCAGCAACGCGTTCCATCCGGCTCCATTCTCAGCGTAAAGCTGGACGTTCCATCCGAGCGCGGCGAAATAAGCCGCGCCGATCAAAGCGCCAACCGCCGCATAAGGCACTATACGCAGGGCGACTATTTCGATCATTCGTTGTTCATCCTTTTCCAAACCGCCCAGTAGCCGAATGCGGCGCCAAGAAAGACCAGCGCCGCGCTCCAGAACACGCCGCTATCGAAGGTGCGATCGAGCCATCGTCCCACGAAGGCCCCGATGAGAATCGGCGCGACGATCGTCCACCCGAAGCGGCCCATCATCGCGAGCGCGCGGCCCATCGGCCATTCTCCGGTCCTCAGCCAGTGCTCGCGCAGGCTATTCGCCCGCTTAACGGCTTCTTCCATTTCGCGTTCGTCGGTCCTCAACTCGCGATCGTCGTGTCCTTGCCCGGTTGCCACGATTAGCCCGCGCGGTTATTTCATCTGCTCGGCTTTCAACGGCCGATCCGCCGGCCGCAGGTAGCGATAGATTTGCCGAATTGCGGCCTGTTCCAGGCCGAGGGCTCCCGCTCGGGCCGAGCGTTCGGCCTCGACCTTCTGCGCCATAGAGGTGAGGATCTCGCGGCGCAAATGTTCGAGGTCATCGCTGACGACCGCCTCGCGGGTAGCTATCTCCACGACCTTGCCTTCGCGTACCCGCAGCACTCCGCCGCGCACGGCGACGTAGTGATCGCTTGCGCCGTTGCGCCATCTCACGACGCAGATCGAAAGGGTGGTGAGAAATTCCGCATGGCCGGATTCGATCCCAAAGGCGCCGCTTTGATCTTCTGCGCGAACGTAGCCAACGGAATCTTCATTGACCGCGATCGCGGTGGGTGTTGTGACGATCAGCCTCACCGAATCATTGCTGCGTCTTGGGTGCAGCAAGCTCCTTTTGCCGAGCATCCTCGAAAGTTCCGACCATGTAAAATGAGCTTTCGGCCCATCCGTCGCCTTCACCGGCAAGAATCGCGCGGCAACCCTTGATGGTGTCTGCGATAGTGACAGATTTTCCCGCGATCCCGGTGAACTGCTCAGTGACGAGAAACGGCTGGGTGAGGAAACGCTCGAGGCGGCGGGCGCGCGCCACCAGGCGCCGGTCTTCCACGCTCAGCTCCTCCACGCCGAGCAATGCGATGAGCTCCTGGAGTTCCTTGTAGCGCGCGATGGTTCGGCGCACTTCTTCGGCGACCGCATAATGTTCTTCGCCGACGATCAGCGGATCGAGCAGGACCGAAGTTGACGCCAGCGGATCGATGGCGGGATACAGTCCCTCCGCCGCCATGTCGCGCGACAGGACGACCGACGAGTCCAGGTGGCGAAACGTTTCGACCACCGCCGGGTCGGTAAAGTCGTCGGCAGGCACGTAGACCGCCTGGATTGCGGTGACCGATGCGCCGGCTACCGAGGCGATTCGCTCTTCGAGCTCAGCGATCTCGGTCGCAAGCGTGGGCTGGTAGCCGACCCGCGACGGCAATCGTCCGAGCATCCCCGACACCTCTGAGCCGGCCTGCACGAATCGGAACACGTTGTCCATCAGGAGCAGAACGTCGCGTCGCATCACGTCGCGGAAGTATTCGGCGATGGTCAGCGCGGTCATGCCAACGCGCCAGCGCGCGCCCGGCGGCTCATTCATCTGTCCGAAGACGAGCGCGGTGCGGCTCAGCACGCCCGATTCGCGCAGCTCGGCGAGCAGCTCGTGGCCTTCGCGCGATCGCTCGCCGATGCCCGCGAACACGGAGATGCCGGAATACTTTTCGACGGTGCTCCGAATCAGCTCCATGATCAGCACGGTCTTGCCAACGCCTGCGCCGCCGAACATGCCGGCTTTGCCGCCGCGCGCAAGCGGCGCCAGAAGGTCGGCCACCTTGATGCCGGTGCGGAAGACCTCGCGCTTGTGATCCTGACGATTGATCGCCGGCGAGCTGCGGTGAATCGGCCAGCGGGGCACGCTGGACTCGAACGGCCCGAGGCGATCGATCGGAGCGCCGATCGCGTTGATAAGGCGGCCGAGCACCTTCTCCCCCACCGGGACGCTGATCGGCCCGCCACGGTGAGCGATCGCACCGCGGCCCAGACCCGAAGTGTTCTCCATTGCCACGGCGCGGACGGTGTGAAGATCGAGATGCTCCTGGATCTCGGCGATCAGCAGCTCCCGTCCATCCAGCTCGATCGTCACTGCGTCATTGATTGGCGGCAGGCGTTCGCCGGCAAACTCGACGTCTATGACTGATCCGCGAACGCGCGTGACTGTGCCATGCTCGTTCTGCCCCGTAGCTTTAGAATTGTCCGAACGTTGATCCATGCCCTGAACCCGAACGTTGCGGAGTGCCAATGCCAACGAAGAACGACTACCTTACGCCGCAGACTGAGGACCTGCTCGTCTTCGAGATTGTCGCACGTTCAGCAGGCCGCGTCGCCCATTTGATCTCGCCCCAAGCTCTTGTGGGCGCTAACTTTTCGGTGCAGGGATGAACTCGCCCGGAAAGGACGAGACGCATGCCATCACGTGCGTGATCGCCTCAGTATCGTATTCGTCTCCTGATCGGTAGGTTTCGAAAAACGAGTTCAATCGCGCGACGCGCTCCGGCCACGCCTCGGCGGCCTGCAGGCCGAGAGAGACGCCGAAGTTGGTGAACGCAAATTTGACCGAAGGCGCTCCCAGTTCACGGCAGAAATAGCCCGGCGGCTCAATCCACATTTGGTCGAGTATCGCGAGACTCCGCTCGCGCTGAACTCGTGCCCAACGTTCTTCCGGAAAGAAGGACGTCATCCATAGCATCATCCCGAGGCCCAGGTCCTGGTTGATTATTAGGTTTTCGTAGCTTCGTTCGACGATGGTTTTCATCTGCCGGATTTCGTCTGCGAGCGCATCTTCATCAAGCAGCCGATAAACGACGTATCCATGGAACGGATCGAGCGAACCGAGTCCGAAACCGGGGTAGGGAGCGCTTAAATCTTCGAGCATTTTCCAGTGGACGCCGCGGCCGGGAATCAGGAAAGCCGGTTGGATGTCCTTCACCAGTTGAAGCGCTTTCGCGCGATATTCAGGAATTACCCTGCCCAGGCGCGTTAGCGCGAACACCCACATCGCCAGATAGTGAAAATACTGGCCATCGCGATCCGCAGCTTGCCCGATTCGAAAACCGCGCCGGCGTCGGAGCACGCGCTCGACGTCCGCGACGACCCGCTGAGCTTCATCCAGGAACTTTTTCTGCTTGAGTTCGTGGTAGAGCGAAACCAGCAGAACGACGCCGAAAGCGTCGGTCCACAGGTATCGCATGCCGTTGGGCCAGATGCGATGTTCGCGCATCCAGTCGAGCTTGCTCAATACCTTTCTGACATGCGCGGTCATTTCGTTCTTCATTCGGCAGCGCTCGTGGAGAGTCAAACGCCGAACGGATAAGTCTCCGGGACGCCAGGTGCTGCGACCGATGGAAGAGGCGAGACCGCGCGGGTTTCATCGAACCAGATGTACTCGTCGAACTGTCGGGGCAAGCAAGCCTGGAAATAATGGCTCTGGAGTTCGGATTCGGGTCGATAGATGACGCCGATTGCGCGTTCGAGACGCGCGGCTTCCAGTTCGTCGCGCACCGCCTGTCGCACCGGGTCTCTGAAATGCAACATGAAAGCCTTGACCTCGGAGTCGTGGCATAGCCGTTCATAGCTAGCTTCGTGAGACGGCCGTACGTGTTTGATCTCCATCGGTCCGTCCCAGTTCGACGCTGCCGCGACGGTGCCGTGATCGGTGCCGAAGCCGACCAGGAATGCCGACTCGGCAAATCGTGCGCGGGATAATTGTCCGACGTTAAGCTCGCCGCGTGCGCCCATCTCGGTAGCCGCTGCGTCGCCAACGTGGGAGTTGTGCTCCCAGACGATGCCCTTGCTGCCGGGACCATGGAAATCCAGCAGACGCTCGAGCGTGTCAAACATGTGCTGATCGCGCAGGTTCCATGACTCGACGGACCCGTAATACATCACCCGGTAATAGCGCTCCGCCGCAGCCACCAGGCGCGCGTTCTGCGCGGCGTCGAAAAAGCGATCACCATCGCGCTGGGAGTATTCGATCCGCCGATTCAGCATGTCGCTCAGCATCGCCACAACGGGGCCTTCGCAGTCGCGATAGCGCCCGCTGAGAACCGCTTGCCCGTAAACCGCGGGATCATGTTCCCAAGGGCTAAGGCATGCGTACCGCCGCCGCGCGACGTCGGCCATCGCCGGATCGACGCCGCTAAGATAGGTGATAACCGCATTGATCGAGGTGAACAGGCTATATAGGTCCAGGCCGTGGAAACTCGCGCGCCGCTCGGGATCCCGCGTCTCCGCGTTCCAGGCGCGCAGCCACTCAACCAGTTCCAATGCCTCATGGTTTCGCCACATCCAGGTCGGGAACCGGGAGAAGGCCTTCCATTGTTCCTGCCGCGCCGGAGCATGGCGCACGTATTGGTTGATTCGCGCGGCATCGGGCCAATCCGCCTCGACCGCGACGAAGTTGAAACCGTGCCGCAAGATCAGTTCCTTGGTGATTCGGGCACGCATCCGGTAGAACTCCGAGGTCCCGTGAGTTGCCTCGCCCAGCAGGACGACCCGCGCATCGCCGATCCGCTCCATCAACCCGTCGATGTTCGGTCTGCTCGATGTCAGCGATGGGCGCGGCAGTCTCGCGGATCAGCTTGGCGATCGTCCCGGGACGGCTGCGTTGAGTGGACGGGCGCTCGCGTCTGGCGACGCCCGAGTCCCATCCCTCTGCTCCAATCAATGGAACGAATTGAACTTCGCCCAGGTCTTCGTCATCGAACTGGTCCTGGCTGGTCCGGGTGACTCGAACCAGGCGTTGCAGTCGTGAGGTCTCGCCCACCGGTATGATGAGCCGGCCGCCAATCGCCAGTTGTTCGAGCAACGACTTGGGCACCTGCGGACCGCCGGCAGTCACTATGATCACGTCGTACGGAGCATGCTCGGGCCAGCCCAGAGTGCCGTCGCCGTGAAGAACCTTGACTTTCGAGTAACCCAGAGTGTCCAAGCGTCTCGTTGCCAGCTTGGCCAGTTGCTCGTGCCGCTCGATGGTGTAGACCTCGCTCACCACTTCGGAAAGCACGGCTGCCGCATATCCGGAGCCGGTCCCGATCTCCAGGGCGCGATCGCCCGCGCGCGGCACAACGCTCTCGATCATGAGCGCGACTATGTACGGCTGCGAAATGGTCTGGCCGGCCGCGATCGGCAGGGGCGTATCCTGGTAAGCGAATTCGGCGAGTTCATCGGGGAGGAAAGCCTCGCGCGGGACGCGTCGCATGGCCTCGAGCACCGCAGCGTTGCGCACTCCGCGAGCAGCAATTTGATCTCTGACCATCCGAAGGCGTTCGTTTGTCAGGTCAAGCATGACCGGGTCCTCCCAAAGTTGCGGGATACCCAGGGGAAAAGCATCACCTGTGCCATAAGCGACACGACCAACAAATGCGATAAATTTCATGTCCGGGGTTTCGGAGCTCGGGCGATTGTGTCCTAAAGCACCAATGAGACTGCTCGTCGAGGCCTAAAGGAGACACACAGAGGGGTCCGCAACTGCGGCCCGGGCGTTTGCTATAGGCCGGGTTAGGCGCGGTCGTGTGTTCTCCGAAGCCTGCTCAAGCCAGTTTTACTGGGCGATGCCCTGCGGCTGCAGGTTTGGCACGTTTGCTGCTCTGACATCCGACAAGGCTGCTTGAACGGGATCACACCTTTGGTGAAGACGATGCAGCCAAGGAACGGCTCGATTGAAGGTGAACACCGATTTGAAAGATGTGCGACTCGCGCCCAGCGTGCTGCTGCTCTCTGATGACGAGCCGTTGGTGGACCTCGTGCGCGGGGTCGTCAAGCGGCCCTGGAAACTGGTTCGGCAGGGCTCTGATCGTTACATGACTCGCGAGGCGCTCGCTCAGCCAAATGTGCGCCTCGCTATAGTCGACGATCAGGCTGTTGATGAGAATGACCGTGAACGGCTGCTTGCGCAGATTCGCAAACATTTCTCAGGCGTCTCGCTGCTCTACGTCGCCGGCAGTCAAAGCGATGGCAACGAGAAACGGGCGCGTGCGAATGGCGCCCACTACTACGTCTCCAGGCCATTGTCGCCCGAACGGTTTGGGCAGGTGCTGCAATCGTTTTTGCGGGCGCAGCAGGCCGACGGGCAGACCACTCATTCAAGAGGTGGCAAATCCGAGATAATCCCTGAAGAACCGAGCGCCGAGAGTCGAGCGCATATTGACCCGGGAATCCGCCGCCTGTCAGTGGAACTCAATCGCGAAGACTCTCAGCTAAGATCGCGCCTGCTCGATGCGGCGCTCGCAGGCCTGCGCCTGGCGCGCAATCCGGAGTCGCCGGAGCTTAGACGCGATGCTGCACGGATTTGGGCGGCGATCGAACCAATCCTGTCCCGGCACCTTAGTGCCGAAGACAACCAGATGCTGCCGTGGCTGGAGCAGCAAGGCAGACTCTCGCCGGAAGCAGGGCGAAAGGTCCGCGCATACCACGATCGACTGCGAACGCTCGTAGGCGCGTTGGCCAGTGCGGAGGCGGAACGGCTGACTGATTCGCAGGCGCGCGAGGTGGGACGAGCGTTGAGTGGCCTCGCGGTCAACCTGGACGATGCAATCGATGACGAGGAGCGCCGGCTCTTTCCCACGATTCGCAGGGCGCTCTTCGGAATCGACCATCACGGTTGAAATCCACCGGCATGCAGATGCCGGCTCGTGAGCCTTTCAGCGGAGAAAGGGCGAGGCGATGCGCGTGGACCAGTGGGTCGCGCGTCGCACCATTCACCGCCGCTCTCACGCAACGCTTTCGAAGTTTCAGCCGGGTTGCTTGTCGAACTTAGGCAGATCGTCGCGGACCGGAGCCCACGGCGGGGCACTCTTCATATATACCTGCATCATCGGCTTGAACTGCGAGGGATCGTCGAGGCTGCCCGCCTTCAACGCGACGAAGTCCGCCATCGCTGGGAGAATCGAAAGGATCGGTGAGCCGCAATTCGGGCAAAATCCGCGGCTGACCTTGTTCCCGCTATCGCCGGTAACTTCGTGTTGCTTGAGCTCTCCGCTGAGCTTCAGTGCGGCCTTCGGAACCAACAGCACCGACGCCATCGCGGTGCCCGTCGAGTGCTGGCAGTCTCGGCAATAACAGTTGGCGGCCATGATTGGATCGGCCGAGCATTCGTATCGGACCGCGCCGCACGCGCAGCCGCCTGTCACGGATGGCATCGAAGTTTCCTCCGAGCCTCACACAATCCCGGAAAGGCGCGATGATCGCTATCGTCCAAAGAGACGATGCCGCATGTCGATCGGACTGCCAGCATAGACAGCCGCTACATGGCGGAGGTCCGGGGCATGGCGCTGACACATATGATTGGGGCATCGCCGATCGCGGATCGTTACGCTCGCGGATGGCACTGCCTTGGACTCGCCGCGGACTACAAGGATGGCAAGCCGCACACCGTCAACGCTTTCGGCAGCCGCCTCGTTGCATATCTGGGTGATGACGACTAGGTTCACACTCTCGACAGTTATTGCCCGCACATGGGCGCCGACCTAAGCCGCGGTGAAGTGCGCGGCAACTCAGTTGTCTGCCCGTTTCATAACTGGAGCTGGGGCGCAGACGGTAAGTGCAACAACATACCCTACTCAAAACGTATCCCGCCCAAGGCGCGGGTGAAGTCGTGGTCGACATGCGAGCAGAACAAGCTGCTGTTCGTCTGGAATGATCCGGAAAACAATCCGCCGCCGCCCGAGGTCTCGATCCCGCGCATCGACGCATGCTTCTCCGACAAGTGGAGCGACTGGGTGATCGAGAAGTGGACCATCAACACCAACTGCCGCGAGTTGATCGACAACGTCGCCGACATGGCGCACTTCCCGGTCGTCCACGGCGCGCCGGTCGACTACTTCGCCAACATATTCCAGGGTCACAAGGCGACGCAGATAATGGTAGGCAAGGGGACGCAGGGAAATCAGGGTAGCCTGGCGACCTGCGCGACCTACTTCGGGCCCGCTTATCAGATCACCGAGATGAAAGGCGAGATGGGCGGCTTTCCGATCGATTCCATCCTGCTCAACTGCCACGTTCCCATTCATCTGAAGTGCTTCGATCTTCGCTTCGGGATGATAGTGCGAAAGATGGAAGGGCTGAGCGACGAGATGTCGCGCCAGATCGTCGCCGCCTACATCAAGGGAATTCAGCAGGGCTTCTACCAGGACGTCGCAATCTGGGATAACAAGGTCCGCATCGACAATCCGCTGCTGTGCGAGGGCGACGGGCCGATTTATCAACTGCGCGAATGGTATCGCCAATTCTACCTTGATGCGGCCGAAGTCCCCGAGGAAGTGCGCAAGCGCCAGGTCATCGAGTTGAACGCCGGCCTGTCCAATCCGCCACTCCCCCATCACG
Organism: uncultured delta proteobacterium; assembly: GCA_963842085.1. GTDB lineage: Bacteria > Desulfobacterota > Binatia > Binatales > Binataceae > Binatus. The sequence continues at coordinate 1,521,397 of CAWJET010000002.1, read as the reverse complement.
TCTTCGAAGACTAGCCGCGAGGCGCGCGATTCAGGATTCCGTCTCCGCCAGCGGGGACCTCATCCGCCTATCGCAGTAATCGACGCCTTGGCGTAGATGAAGAGGATGCGCAAGGCGGCTCGGCGGGCGCGGAGCGATTCGCCTGCCTACGACTCAGTCTCACTGTCGCTGGCAGAGCTCAGCGATCTGCTCGCTGCGATCTACGAGGGTCCGCTCGAAGCGGTGCCGTGGAATCGCGCGCTCGATTTGCTCCGGCGTCATCTGCGCGCCAGCTACGTCACGCTGATGCTGCGGCCGCCCTCGGCCGACCGCGAGGCGCTGATGGTGAACTCGGCCGGCGATTGGCCTATCACTCGCGAAGCCGAATACAACAAGCACTACTACGCGCTCGATCCCTTCGTCGATCTGCCGCCCGACCGCGTCGTCACCGTGAACGAATTGATCGGCGACGCGAACTGGCGCGATAGCGAGTTCTACAAGCAGTTCCTGAAGCCGCTCGACATCCTGCATGCTCTTGGCGCGGACATCCGCACCGAAGACGGCCTCGAATGCCGCCTGCGCGTCGCCCGTCCGCATCGCGAGCCGCCATTTTCCGAGAACGACAAGGCGCTATGCACCGTTGTCCTGCCGCATCTCAAGCGCGCTGTGCGTCTGCATTCGCAACTCGAGCTGATAGATTCCGAGCGCCGCCTTTATGCGGGCACGGTCGATCGCATGCTGGTCGGCACCGTAACGCTCGACGAGACCGGCGCGGTCCTGAAGAGCAACTTGGTCGCCGATGAAATGCTGCGCAAAGAGGGCGGCCTGCGTCTCGTCAACGGCGTACTGCGCGCCGACGCACCCGCGGAGGATCGCGAGCTGCAGCGCCTCGTGAAACAGGCGCTCAGCGGAGAGACCGGCGGCAAGCCGGCCGTCGTCGACGCGATCTCGATCACCCGCAAATCGGCGCGCGGCAAGCTCGGTGTGCTGGTCCGCAGCCTGCCCAATACCGGTTCGTCGAAAGCGAAGCGCCGGCCGTCGGTTGCGCTTTTCATCCGCGACGCCGAGCGCAAGCCCGACGCTTCCCGCGAGATGGTGCGCCGATTGTTCGACCTCACGCCGGCGGAAGCTTCGCTCGTGCTGGCGCTCGCCAACGGCCTCACGCTCGACGAGGCCGCCGACGGACTCAACATCCGCAAGAACACAGCCCGGGCACACCTGCGCTCGATATTCTCGAAAATCGGCGTAACTCGTCAGACGACGTTAGTGCGCGTTCTCCTAAGCAGCGTGATCTGGCTCGGCTAAGAGTGGGCGAGTCCGGTTTCTTGCCACTACGGCGAGCGAATATACCTTCGGAGTTCTTCCGCTTCGGACTGGACCTCCTCGAGACGCTGTTTCACGACATCGCCGATGCTGACGATTCCATGGAGTGCTCCATTCTGAATGACTGGCAAATGCCGGATACGCTGCCGCGTCATCACCTCCATGATATCGATGAGTTGGTCCTCGGACGAACAAGTCTTAACGTCACGGGTCATCAATCGGTCGGCCGGCAGTGCCAGCACCGCGTCCGCGTACTCCGACATCCCGCGGATGATGTCGCGCTCGGAAATGATCCCTATGAGTTGACCTTGTTCGTTGATCACCGGCACGGCCCCGATTCGATTTTGGGTGAGCACCTTGACTACCCAGGCGACGGTCTGCTGCGGTGCGACGGTGACGACATCATGACCTTTGTGCTTCAGGACTGACGAAACCTTTGTTCCCATCTTTCGACCTCCTGGCTCTAGATCTGAGCAAACTCCTCAATCTTTTTCTTCAGACCACCGAACCAGCGCTCTTTTCAGACCGAGTTCCTCCGCTTCGGACTGGACCTCTTCGAGACGCTGCTTCACGACGTCACCGATGGTGACAATTCCCTGAAGTGCTCCATTCTGAACAACTGGCAAATGCCGAATACGTTGCAGTGTCATCACCTGCATGATCTCGACGAGTTCGTCCTCGGACGAGCAGGTCAGCACGGCGCGGGTCATCAGATCCTCGGCCGGGAGTGTCAGCACCGCGTCCGCATGTTCCGACGTCCCGCGGATGATGTCGCGCTCGGAGATGATCCCTATGAGTTGACCTTCCTCGTTCACCACCGGCGCGGCTCCGACCCGATTTTGGGTGAGCACTTCGACCACCGACGCGATTGTCTGGCGCGGCGTGACGGTGACAACATCATGACCTTTGCGCTTCAGGAGCGACGAAACCTTTGTGCCCATGTTTCGATCTCCGGGCCTTAATCTCAGGGCCATAAGGGGCGCTGTCGTCTCGGCTTCCGTTCACGATACATCTCGGGCACGCCTAACGTCGATAATGGCGACCCCTTTGTCTGGATATTCGCAATAGGCCAATTGCCTCGTGCGATCCGGCCTCGCGACTGGCTGACATTCTTATTCGAGTTGCATGTTTTATTAATGGATTCGAGGTCTATCGAAGCTAGTGGGCGGCCGGATGCATGGTTAATATAGATTCAAGCCTCGTATGACGGCAGCGCCACGAGCGTTCAGACGACGTGTCGCGATCGCGTTGGCAGGCCGTCAAGCCGCGTTACGGGGCTGAGTCGCGAATCTCGCCGCCACCGGTTGTTGGGATTTCCAAATTACTCACGCTCGCTCAACTCAGTTCCTTGGTGGGCCGTACTAGATGGCCCACGGATTGCGATCGACCACAGTAACGCGGAGCGGGGCTTGAGAACTCGATGGCGGCTGAACCCGGTGGGGCGGCGCGGTTTCGGTTGAGGAGGTGCTTGGAAGATGACGAAGAAATATCTGCTCGCGAGTGATTTCGATCAGACGTTGAGCTTCAAGGATTCTGGCATCGTGTTGTGCGAAATGCTGGGGATCCCTGGATTCGGTGAGAAAGTCTCCGGTCTTTCGCGCTTAAACCTGGTGCAGCAGGGCGGCGAACTCGCCTACCTGTTGCGACATGATCCCGAATTTCGCCGCGTCCGTAGGCAGGACCTGATCGAGGTGGGCCACCGTGTTCGCCTCAAGCGAAACATTGCGTTGCTCGCGCAACTGCTCGACAGCGGAATCGAGGGATATCACTTCGATTTTTTCGTGGTGTCGGCCGCGCCCGAGGAAATGGTGTGCTCCGCGTTGCAGGGGATCCTGCCGCCGGGAAACATTATTGGAACCCGCTTCCAGTATGACGAGCAGTCGGGCGAGATCGAGTCGATCGTCCGTGTTCCGGCCGGTTACGGAAAGGTCGCCGCGGTCGACGAGCTGCAGGTTGCGCTCGAACTGCCGAGCGATCACGTCGTGTATGTGGGCGACGGCAGCTCGGACATCCACGTGATACTCCACGTAAACCATCGCGGCGGCTTCACGCTGGCCGCCTCGGAGGCCAAACACATCGCACAGATCGCAAAACGGACCGTCGTCAGTGACGATGCGCTCAGTGTCCTGGTGCCAATTCTCGAGGACATCGCGGGCTACGAGCCGACCCAGGTCCGCGAGTTCTTCGAGCAGCACGGAGTGCTCATCCAGGAATGGGACAAGGTGCGCACCGACTGGCTTACGATTCGCGAGAGCGCGACTGCCTAGCTGCGCCGATCGGTTCCGTCATTGCGCCCGTTGATCAAATTGCTCGCTGGTCGAGCAGACGGTCTCAACTATTAGATCGATCCTCGAGCACGTGCGGCAGCAGAGGGCCAGACGGACCTTTTCTCGCGCGCGATTTAAAATTCTGCCTCTCTCGGGACGCCGGTTTCGCGGCGTGACGGGAGTTTAAGATGCTGAAAGATCGCGTTGCGCTCGTAACCGGTGCGAGCCTGGGAGTCGGCAAGGGTATCGCGATCGCGTTGGGCGCGGCCGGCGCGACCGTCTACATTACGGGCCGCAGCGGAAAAGCCGGCGACAATCCCTTCGCCGGTACCGTGTTCGCTACCGCCGAGGAAGTCACGAAGCGCGGCGGACGTGGAGTCGCCGTGGTCTGCGATCATAGCGACGACGACCAGGTGCGTGCGCTGTTCAAGCGAATCGAGGATGAGTCGGGGCGACTCGACATCCTGGTCAACAACGCCACCGCGATTCCCAACGGGCTCACCGAGTCCGGGCCGTTCTGGAGCAAGCCGCTGGATTTTGTGAAGGTGCTCGATGTCGGGCTGCGCTCCAACTACGTCGCGACCTGGCTCGCGGCGCCGATGCTCATTCGCAACGGCGGCGTGGTGTTCAACTCGTCGTCACCGGGCGCAAAGGCGTATGTGCACCGGCCGGCCTACGGCGCCGCCAAGGCCGGAGTCGACAAGATGTCACACGACATGGCGCACGACTTCAAACCGTACAACGTTGCGGTTGTCTCCGTGTGGCTCGGCCTGGTGAAGACCGAGAAGGTGATGATGATCGACGCCAACCGGTCGAAGTACGGACCGATGCTGGCAGTCGCCGAGTCGCCCGAGTTCGGCGGCCGCATCATCGACGCGCTCTACAACGATCCCAGGCGCATGGAATTGACCGGGCAGACATTTTTCTCAGCCGAACTCGCGGATCGCTATGGCGTCAAGGACATCGATGGCAGCAATCCGCCGTCGGGCCGCGGCTATTTGGGTCCCCCAACCGAATTTTCGCCGATAGTAATCGAATAGAAGAGGGTGCTTCCAACGTCCAGCATCGGACCTGACACATCGATCGACGCGAGCGATTCGGGAGCGACCCCGATTGGCGCGCCGATCAGCGCCGACGGCGATCAATCTATCGCGTGGGACGATCACTGCGACGTGCTTGTGGTCGGCTTCGGCGCCGCGGGCGCTTGCGCAGCGATCGAGGCTGCAAATGCGGGCGCCGCCGTTATCGTAACTGATCGCTTCGGCGGCGGCGGCGCGAGCGCCAAGAGCGGCGGCGTCGTGTATGCGGGCGGTGGCACGCGATTTCAGAAGGCCGCCGGCTACGACGACTCGCCCGAAGCGATGTACGAGTACCTGTACATGGAAGTCGGCGATGCGGTCGAGCGCGCGACGCTGCGCGACTTCTGCGACCGCAGCGTCGAGATGATCGAATGGCTCGAGGCGCATGGCGTCGAGTTCGATTCCACCGTGCCGCCGTGCAAGACCTCGTATCCTGCCGACAGCTACTACCTTTATTTTTCGGGCAACGAGACCATTAAGGAGTATGCAGGCAAACATCCGCCTGCCCCGCGCGAGCATCGCGTCAAAGGCGCCGGGTTGTCGGGAGCGACGCTGTTTCGCGCGCTGCGCCAGAGCGTGCATGCCGCCGGCGCCGGCTCCGCTGCTGCATCCAAAATGCGAAGCGAAAAAAAAGTTAAAGCGATGGTTTAGAATCCACGATGGGAACCGACCGAATGGGACGCGTTCAGGGAAAAGTCGTGATGGTCACAGGTGGCGCGAGCGGCATCGGGATGCAGGATGCGCTCCTGCTCGCGAGCGAAGGCGCTCGCGTTGTAATCACCGACCTCAACGAGGACGGCGGCCGCGCACTCGCACGCAAAGTCGGCGATGCCGCTATGTTCGTCCGCCACGATATCTCGAGCGAGGACAACTGGAAGGCCGTGATGGCGGCGACGCACGAGCGATTTGGCCGGCTCGACGGGCTCGTCAACAATGCCGGCGTCCTCGTCATGGGATCGATTGAGGACGCCACGCTCGAGCAATGGCAGAAAGTGCATCGCGTCAACGCGGACGGCTACTTTCTTGGTTGCAAGTTCGGCGTTGCGGCGATGAAGTCGAGCGGCGGAGGCTCGATCGTCAACATGTCGTCGGTAGCTGCGGAAGGCCTGCCCTTCGCCGTGTCGTACAGCGGCTCAAAAGGCTCGGTGGCGGCGCTCACGCGCAGTGTCGCTGTCCACTGCAAGAGTTGCGGCTACCGGATTCGCTGCAATTCGATCCATCCCGACGGCGTGCTGACGCCGATGGTGCTCCCGCTGATGGGCAATCCCGACCCCGCGCGCGTGAGCTACGACGCCGACCCGACGTCGCGCTTTTGCGATCCCCGAGACATCGCGAACCTGGTGCTTTTTCTGATTTCCGACGAGTCGCGTTTCATCAGCGGATCGCAACTGCGGATCACGAACGCGCATTGAGCTTTTGATGAGCGTCGTGACCGAGCCTGCTTACTACTCTCTGCGCGTTCGCGAGGTGATCGACGATACCGCCGATGCGAAGTCGATCGTTTTTGAAATCCCGCCGGAGCACGCGGAGGCGTTTCGCTATCGTCCGGGACAGTTTCTAACTCTGCGCAAGCTCATGACGGGCGCCACCTGCTGCGCTGTTATTCGCTCGCGAGCTGCCCGCTTGTCGACGAGCCGCCACGCGTCACCGTCAAGCGCGTCGCGCAAGGCCGCGTATCCAACTGGATATGCGAGCGAATCAAAGCGGGCGACACGATCGAAGTCAGGGCGCCCGCCGGCCACTTCGCCCCGCACCGGAAGCAAGGTTGAATACTGGCGTGCCAGGCGATTGCCGACAGCGCGTCAGTCAGGGTGCGCTTTCCGGACTGAGCTGGCCGTTGCGGAGGAAGTCGAGGCAAGTGCGATTGAACAGCTCGCAACTCTCGACCATCAGCCAGTGACCGCATCGATTCAGGATCACGAAGCGCGCCTGCGGGCATCGCTCAAGAATTTTCATCGCGCCGCCGACGGGATTGAAACGATCGTTGATTCCCCAGAAGCCCAGCACCAGGCAGCGGATCTCACCGAGCCGTTCGGCCATGTTGGGCACGCGCATCGTCGATAGCACCGTGCGCGGCTGCGTCGCGCAAACGCCGACGCGTTCGGCGAGCAACTCCGCTGTGATGTGCGACGGATCGTGCAGTTGCAGCGTCAGTAACCGACGCATCGATTCGGTGTCCATCGGAGCGACAGCCCGCCGTCGGTTCGAGCGTACTTGCCTTCGGGAATTGGAGTGGTGGCGCCGGCGCTCATCGAGTCCTCCGCGCGGAGCGTGGCGACGCGCCGGCTGCGACGCATCGTCCGATCAGACTACCGGCGTTTGTTGGCTGAAGTCGGTTTAGTCTGCGCGCCTGGCGTTTGATACAAGACTCGCATGGCTCTGTCCGACAAAATATTCGGCTTCTTCCTCGACTGGACCATGAGCTCCAAAGTAATCGCGCGCGAGCGGCCGCCGGCCCTGAAAGACGCGCACGGCGACGTTGTCGAACTCGGATTCGGCACCGGGCTGAACCTTCCTTATTTTCCGGCTGCGGTGAAGCGGCTCACCGTGGTCGATCCCGAAGACCTGATGCCGAAACGAGTCGCGGAGCGTATCGCCGCCGCCCGCTTTCCGGTCGAACGCGCGAAGCTCAGCGCCGAGCACTTGCCGTTCGAAGACAGCAGGTTCGATTGCGCGGTAAGCACTTTCGCCTTGTGCACGATTCCCGACGCGGCGGCGGCGCTGCGCGAGGTGCGCCGGGTGCTCAAGCCGGGCGGCTCGTTCCTGTTCGCCGAGCATGGCCTGAGCGAGGAACCCATGGTCGCGAAGTGGCAGTGGCGACTGGATCCCATTCAGCGCGTGATCGGTCGCGGATGCCATCTTACCCGGCGCATCGATCGGCTCATCGCCGATGCCGGACTCGAGCTCGCGCGGCTCGACCGCTATGTGATCGCGGGAATGCCGAGGACCCACGCCACGATGTACCGTGGCATCGCAATCGCCAGGAAATGACGCCTGGGTCAGGAATCGAGAGTGCGCCGTTCGCCTCTCGGTTTTCGTGACATCGGTTGGATGGAATGGTACTGCTGGATTTCCCGGCAAAACTGGAAAGGAGACCATCTGATGAAGACGACGAGGATAGCAGGAGCAGTGCTGGCGACGGCCGTCGCATTGGCATTCACCGCCAGCGTAGCAAGCGCCGCGGACGTGCCGAGCCCGTCCACGCAGGCGGCACAAATCAAATGCTTGGGTGCGAACGCGTGCAAAGGGCAGAGCGCATGCAAGACCGCGCTGAGCGATTGCCAGGGCAAGAATTCGTGCAAGGGCAAAGGTTACATCGTGACAACTGACGTCAAATCCTGCGTGGCCAAGGGCGGTCACGTTGGCAAGAAAGCGCCCATGGCGATGTAAGACGAGCGACGCCGTGGCCGGCGCGTCGATTCCGGCGCGCCGGGCGGAGCCAGGACTGTTCCGCGTCCCTTCCTCTCCGCGAGATTTTCGTACCGTTAGGGAGCTGGATAATTTCCCGCCAACAATGGCGTGCGATAGACTCCTGTCGGCAAGCGAGGAGGCTCGCGGTGTCACGCGGAGGTTTCTATGGCGGCGGAGCGCAAGGGTGCGATCGAGCTCTTCAAGGTGGCGGGCATCCAGGTCGCCATCGACTACTCCTGGCTGATCATCTTCGCGCTGATCCTGTGGTCGCTGGCCGCGGGATATTTCCCCGGGCAGTATCCCGGCTATTCGACCGGCAGTTACTGGCTGGTGGGACTGGTTGCGACCATCCTATTCTTTGGCTCGGTGCTCGGCCACGAACTGTGCCACGCCGCGATGGGGAACCGGCTCGGCGAGGAGGTGCACCGGATCACGTTGTTCATCTTCGGCGGAATGGCGGAGCTGGAGCACGAGCCCAAGAGCGGGCTCGATGAGCTCAAGATCGCCGCGGTGGGTCCGTTCAGCTCGCTGGTGATGGCGGGAATCTTCTGGCTGATCGCGCGTGGGATCGGCGCGGCTGGGGCGACGACGCTGTGGAAAGCGGTCTTCTCCTATCTCGCCTTCATCAATCTCGCCCTCGCACTGTTCAACCTGCTGCCCGGATTTCCGCTCGACGGAGGCCGCCTGCTGCGCGCAGCGTTGTGGATGCGCTGGGGAGATTTGCGCCGCGCTACCGCCGCAGCGGCCAACTGGGGCACCACGATCGCGTGGGGACTGATCGTGTTCGGCGCGATGGAGATCTTCGCGGGCGCGCTGATCGGCGGGCTGTGGCTGATATTCATCGGGCTGTTCCTGCGCATGGCCGCGTCCTCGAGCTACCAGAGCATGATCGTCGAGCAGGCGCTGTCCGGCGCGCACGTGCGCGAGATTATGGTGCGCGATCCGATCGTGCTCGGCCCCGACGAAACGGTAGCCGGCGCCATCGAGAACTATTTCCTGCGCTACGGTTTCGGCGGCTTTCCGGTCGCCGCGGATGGAAAAGTGTTGGGCGTCGTGACACTTGCGCAGGTGCGCGAGTGTCCCGCGTCCGAGCGCGCGAGCAGGCGCATCAGCCAGGTTATGCGGCCCGCCGATCGCACAATCGAGATTGCTCCCGGCGCCGGCGTCATCGATGCAATCCGGCAGATGGCGGCCGCGGACATCGGACGGCTGCTGGTAGTCGATCAGGGCAGGCTGGATGGCCTCATCACGCGTACCGGCGTAACGCGCTACGTGCACACCAAAACGCAGCTCTCCGCGCCTGCCAGCAGCACCTGACGCGAATCGCGCGGCAGGACGATCGTAGCCGACCTGCGGGATGGCGACGATTCTTCCGACCCTGGATGACTGTATGTTTCGGCTTGTGCCAGCCCAGTTACTTGAGGAACTGCGAAGGCATCGGCGATTCAGGTTTGACGCGACTTCGCCGGCGGCCAACGAACTTCGAAGGTCACGATCTGAAAGGGGCGCAGGTTCAGCTCGATGGAACCGTCGCGGCGGCGCCTCCGCTTGATCCCCTTCAACGGACGGCCGGCGAGATCGAGCAGTCGAGCTTTGCGGCCGGAGCCGAAGGTAAATCGCGCGCTCTCCGGCGACTCGGAAGCGCTGAAGGCGCGCACGATGTAGCCGCCGGCGCGTTCGCTTGTACGCGCGGTTGAAAACACCACTTTCGGATTGTCGCATGCGCAGAGTCGATTCTCGGACACTTCCATCGCGGAGCGAGCCTGGAACACGCGCGGCGGATACGCATACGCCTGGCTTAGCTGGACGACGCCGGCGTCGGCATACGAACCGCGCCAGGTGGTGACGGCAAATTGAAAGCTATGCTCGCCGATTTCCTGCGCGTCGGGTGTTTCGAATTCCGGACCCGCGTCGCCCCGTCGCATCTTCAGGTCCCCGCGCGAGAGCCAGCCAACGCATCGCAGGAGTGTCAGCAGGATCGTCGTGCCGCCGGCGTCGCGCTTGGCCTCGGTCTCGTAGATACCACGGCTCATAATGGCGGCCGAAAACTCCGCGGATTGCGCCGCGGTGAACGTCCGATGCGGCGCGGTCGGGTAAATATCTTCCGTCGCGCCCGCCGGCTCGGTTTGATCGAGCGAGCGGCGGACGATACCGAAATTCGTGTCGGAGACTGATTCGGAAGTTGCAATGGGCGTGGACAGCGCGACGCGAAGGCGATGGTCACGCGCGCGATTGTCGATCACTGCCTCGAAGTCCACGCGCTCCAGCCCTGCGTACACGGTGGCCGTCAGTTCAATCGGAACCTCGACGGTCTCAGCCGCTCGCGTCTTGCGATCTTTACTGAGAGCGCTCGGGAGACTGTAAACCGATGAGAGGGCGATGCGGTTTCTCATCGGTCCGCGTTCGACTACGCGCGCGGCAATCGATGCGGGCGTCGTGATTGGCGCCGAATCGGCCACCGGGTCGAAGTTGTATTCATCGCCGCGATCGCCGTCATCTTCGAAATAAATTTCGAGGACCTTGTCGTTTTTCAGATCTTCAATTTTCAAGCCACGCGGCGACGGCCTGAGCCTGAAGTATTCGTTTTCGATCGATTCGCCGGCACCGGCCGCACTATTTGCGAGTTGGTCCGAGCGGACGAGTCGATAAAGGCTGAAGCCTGTCTGCGTAAGTGCGTCGGCGACGAACGCAATTTGCGCTCGTGCCGCGGCAGTAGCGCGGATGCGAATAGTCGCCTCGTCGGGCACCTCGAGAATTCGCCGGCGAAAGCTGTGCGGATCGAGCTCGCCCGCCGGACTGCGGCTGACGAACATGCGGAGCTCGAACCGGTTGTCGCCGGCGCGTTCGAGTTCGAACCGGTTCACATACTGGCCCATAACTTGAACGCCGGTGATCAAGCCCTTGAAGTCCGCGCCCTTGAGCTCGATTTCGAATGGCCGCGCCGGCCGCGCGACGTCGATCGCGACAGGGATCCTGCGCCCGTCGCTACCGAGCGCGACGTAGCTCGCGTGCGAATCCTCGACTTCGGTCTCGCCCGCGATGAGCGCGCGGCAGGCGAAGGTCGGATTGAACACCGCGATCGCAGCCTCGCCGCCGTTTCGCGATGAGAGCACGACATTCGCTGCGCGGCGCGCGACGATCTCGCCGATCATCGCGGCCTGATCGAAGCGGTAGCGCATGTCCTGGTGGACCTGGTCGATCGAGCATCCGCAGATCGAGTCGTGCGGATGGTTCTGAATTTCCGTACGCCAGGCAAGCTCGAGCAGCGCGGTCAGGTCGTCGGCCGGCTCCAGTCGACCAGCGAGCGCGGCCAGCGGATCGGCAATCCGCTCGAGCAGGTACGAGTTCTGGAAGTCACGCTGCTTTATCCACGCCCGCGCCGAGCTGACGCCCGGCGTGAGATTCGAGCGCGCCGGCGATCGCAATTCACCTCGCACATGGGGCGTGCCATCGATGGGAAGCTCGGAAAGCCGCTTGGCGTATTCGTCGAGCGTGCCGACTTCGGCCGTGAACGGCGCGCGCCCGGATGCTTCCTTCAGGCGCGCGAAGACCGCTGGATCGGGCTCCGCATGGTCGTTGCCGTTCATCACAAGGATACGAGCGCCGGCCGAGAACTCGCGTTCGCGCGCGGCGATCTCGCTGGCTCGCGCGATCAATGCGTCAGCCGAATCTGTCGGCAGGCTGGCGCCGTTGGAATAACCGAACGGCAGAAAGATCATGAACATCGGGCTGCCGTCGAGCGCCTCCCAGATGAATCGATTGCGATTCACTTCGCGGCCCACCCCGCGGAAAACGGCTCCTGCCTTCAGCCCGAAGCCCGAGAGAATCTGCGGAAGCTGCGCGGCGTGACCGAATTGATCGGGCAGATAGCCGGTCTCGGCGCACTTGCCGAATCGCCGCGCGATACGGGTGCCGATCTCGAGATTGCGAATCAGCGATTCGCCGCTGGCCAGGAAGCTGTCCGCGAGCAAATACCACGGGCCGATCTGGAGCTTGCCCGCCTTCACCAGCTTCGCAATTCGGCGCGCGCTGTCGGGCCGCACTTCGAGGTAATCCTCGAGCACGATCGTCTGGCCGTCGAAGTGAAAGCAGGGGAGGGCGCCGCTCTCCAACTGCGCGAGCATCTTGTCCATCATCGTGAGCAGCCGCGCCCGCATCCGCTGAAACGGCTGATACCACTCGCGATCCCAGTGAGTGTGAACGACGAAGTATAGATGGTCCATGAACTGCGCCTCGCGGGATCAGAGTCCCACCGCGACGCATAACGCTGCAACATCGCCGATGCGCTCGCCCAAGCCGGCCGGCACCACCCGGCACGCCGCCGCAGACGCGGGCAACGCTTCGCGCGTCATCACCTCGCGCGCGGGTCCCAGAATCATCTCGCCGGTACGCATGGCGATCCCACCGATCACGATCCGCTCCGGGTTGAGGACGTCCACCAGGATTGCCAGAACCTGGCCCAGGCGCTCGCCCGTGGAACGAACGATTTGCATCGCAACCGCGTCGCCGCGTTTCGCCGCCGCGCAAACCTCGCGCGCCGTGAGCAAGCTGCGACGCGACGCCAATATCGTGCGGCTTCCGCGCTTGCGCGCCTCCGCCACCGCGCGCCTCGCGACCTGCTCGATCCCGCCGCCGCTCGCCCATCCCTCGGCTGAACCGCGCTTGTGGTAGCCGACGGGGCCGCCGCGGGTAAGCCGCACATGCCCAATCTCTCCGGCGAGATCGCCGGTGCCCTGATAAAGGCGCCCGTCCACGATGATTCCCGCGCCGAGTCCCGTGCCCATCGTGAGGAAGACCATGTTGCCGACGCCGCGCCCGGCGCCGTAGCGATGCTCGGCGACTGCCCCCGCGTTCGCATCATTCTCGACGTTGCAGCGGACACCGAACCGCCGCTCGAGGATTGCTTTGACGGGAACATCCACCCACGTCGCGAGATTGGGCGGCGACTGGATGATCCCGCGCACTCGATCGAGCGGGCCGCCGCAACTCACGCCGATACCGCGGATTGCCGAACGCGAGAGCCCGCGCTTTCTCAGAAGAGTGACAATTCCTTTGCCGATCAGATCGAGCGCGCGCTCAGGCCCTTTGGCGGGCAAGGTTGCGAACTGGAGACGTTGGCTAACCTCCGGCAGCCGTTCCGAGACGACGATCGCCGTCTTCGTGCCGCCGATGTCGACACCGATCCAGAATTTTGCGGGCACGCGAGGCTTTTGTTTGCTTCCGTGCATCCGCGACGTTCTCCTCTGTGCGGCGGCTACCCCGGCCGGCATCCGGCGCCTCGTTTGTAGCCAGTGCGTCGCGAAAAGATTAACTTTAGGCTCAGCCTGATGCTGCAAACCACGCAACCGCACTATCTATGGCACTCGTAAATTCGGACAAGCTCGCACCACGCCAGACCGTGAACGACAACACCGCGGCTGCCCTGGTCGCGCCGGACTGCCGCGGCATGAACTTCTACCGCATCGACCGCGGGCTGCGCGACCTGCTCGATCTCCACATGGAGCCGCGGTTGCGCGCCGCGATGGAGCCGTATCTCGATCGCCTCGGTCAGCTCGCGGGCGGCCGGCTCGACGAACTCGCCGAAATCGCCGACAAGCATCCGCCCGTGCTACATTCGCGCGATCGTTTCGGCCGCGACGAGGACTGGGTCGAGTTCCATCCCGCCTATCGCGAAATGGAGCGGATCGGTTTCGGCGAATTCGGCCTTCATGCGATGGCGCATCGGGCCGGCGTGCTCGGATGGCCCGCGCCGCTTCCCTACATCGCGAAGTACGCGTTCCAGTACCTGTTCGTGCAGGCCGAGTTCGGCCTGATGTGCCCGATCAGCGTGACCGATACCGGCGCGGTGCTGGTCGAAAACTACGGCAGCGACGAGCTCAAGACGCGTTACCTCGGCCGCATGCTATCGCAGAACATGGACCAGATTTTCAAGGGCGCGCAATACATGACCGAGCGCGCGGGCGGCTCCGACCTTGCCAACAGCGCCCTGGTTGCGAAACGCGAGGGCGACTTCTGGCGGCTCTACGGCGACAAGTGGTTCTGCTCGGCGGTCGACGGCGACGTCGTGTTGCTGCTGGCACGGCCCGAAGGCGCTCCCAGCGGCTCGCGCGGGCTCGGGCTCTTCCTGATGCCACGGCGTTTGGAAAACGGCGAGCGCAACAACTATCGGATCGCCAGGCTCAAGGACAAATTCGGCACGCGCTCGATGGCGAGCGGCGAGGTCGTGCTCGAAGGCGCGATCGCCTACCAGCTTGGCGCGCTCGACCGCGGACTTCGCCAGATGATGGACATGGTAAATCTCAGCCGCATGTCGCATGGCGCGCGCGCGGCCGGCATGATGCGCCGATGCCTCAACGAGTCGCTGCAGGTCGCGCGTCATCGCGCCGCGTTCGGCCGCGCGATCATCGAGCATCCACTGCTCCGCCGCCAGTTGATGAAACTGATGGTGCCGACCGAGCAGGCGCTTTCGGTCTTCACTTACGACGCGACGATGATGGATCGCGCGCGCGCCGGCGACGCGGAAGCCGAGCGCGTGATGCGCATCCTGACCGCGGTGCTGAAGTTCCGCGCGTGCCGCGACAATATCCGCGTCGCGACCGGCGCGATGGAGGTGCGCGGTGGCAACGGCTACATCGAGGATTGGGTCAACTCGCGGCTCATCCGCGACGCGCATATCGGAGTGCTGTGGGAGGGCACCAGCAACATCAACGCGCTCGATGTGATCAATCGCGCGGTCGCCAAATCCGGCGGTCACGAGGCGCTCGCGCGCGCTCTGAAAGCCAAACTCCAGGCCGCAAGCGCGGCTCCTGCGGACTTTCGCGCGGAAATCGCGCAGCTAGTCGAGCGCGCGGTCGCGTTCGCCGCCGAGGTTGCGGCCAAGCCGCGGCATGAACGCTTGGCACGTCTCGCGACCGACGCTCTTTATAATGTAGCGAGCGCCGCGCTCATGACCTGGGAAGGTGCGACGGCCGGCGCCAACGGCCACGACGCCCGCCGCATGATCCTCGCGCGGATGGTCGTCGAGCATCGCCTGCGCCCCGAAGATCCGCTGTCGCTCCCGGCCTCCGACTGGGAAGAAGACGCGACCAGTGCGCTGCTCGACCCGGACGCAGTATCCCTCGAACGGGCCTCACAGCTGGCAAGTGCCTGAAACCTCGCCTCGCACACCTGGCATTAGACGGCGCGCTTGCCTCGCCATTTCATAACTAATAGTAGAAATTTGTGACCGTGGGACAAGGATTGACGAGAGTGCTTGGCGCCGCCGCGGCGCTGATGGTCTGCGCGCTCGTCATGGGTCAAGCCACGTCCGCCGGTCCGTTCCAGCTTCGGGGCAATCATCCGGCTGAAGCTGCGGCTCTAACTGGGGCGGTGCGCGCCGAGCGCACGATGCCGCTTGAGCTGACGCTTGTGCTGGGTCTTCGCCACCAGGCCAAGCTCAAGCAACTGCTCGACGATCAGCAAAATCCAGCCTCGCCCCGGTACCATCGATGGCTCACGCCGCAAGAGTTCGCCAGCCGCTTCGGACCAACCGACAAACAGGCAGGCCTGGTCGCAGACTGGCTCAAAAGAGAGGGCTTCGAGGTGACCTCGGTCAATCGCATCCGGCGGACGATTCAGGCTCGGAGCGACGTCGAGACAGCCGAGCGCGCTTTTTCCACGACTCTTATGTCGGACGGCGCGTCATTTGCCAATACGACTGATCCCTCTATTCCCGCGCAGTTCGAGGGCCTTGTCATTTCAATTATGGGCCTGGACAACATGCACGCCGCGGTGCCCGCGGGATTGCGTCGCAGCCCGCCACCGACGCGCTCGAATGAGCAGCACAAATTGGAGATGCTTGCGCTCGCCGGCGTTACCGGGATCAGCCCCGAGAACAGCACGCAGATGCCCGGAGCCACGGAGGGGGATTCGACCGCGTTTGAACCAATCGACGTGGAGACGTTTTACGACGAGTTGCCGCTTCTCAACGCCGGAAACACCGGTACGCCCTCACCGGACTGCATAGCGCTCGATGAAGATTCCGACTATCTACCCGCCGCCGTTACTCTGTATGACAGCACGTTCGGACTCACGCCCGCGCCTGTCACTCCCGTCTACCCTGAGGGTAAAACGCCGGGCATAGGCGTCGATGAGGTCGAGACACTGCTCGACATCGATTACGCGCAGGCGACCGCACCGGGCACTCCGATCCACCCGTACATCAGCGGCGATCTTTACAATTCGATTTCGCAAAGCGTGACCGACAACGTCTGCGGTGCAATCAGCATCAGCTTCATCTTTTGCGGCGAGTCGTCGAGCTTCTACACCGGCCTCGATTCGCTGTTTCAAGAGGCGGCGACCCAGGGACAATCGGTCTTCATCGCCTCGGGCGATTGGGGTGCAGCCGGTCTGCAGTACTCCGCCGGCACCTGTGTCGTTGGCACGACCAGGAACCCGAGCGAGATGGCGACCAGCCCGCACGTCACGGCAGTTGGTGGCACGACCTTCAGTCCGAACTTCAATTCGTCCGGCAACGACATCAGCGTGGTCGGCGTCGCTCCCGGCGGAATCGAGAGCGGCTGGAATCGCAGTGGCGGTGGCGCAAGTGCAATCTTCCCTAAACCTCTGTGGCAGACAGGAACAGGAGTGCCGGCCGACAATGCGCGCGACATCCCCGACGTTGCGATGATCGCATGGGCGCCATACGTGTTCATCGGTGCCGACGTGAGCGGTGAAGCGCAGATCCAGTGCTGCTGGGGCGGCACCAGTCTCTCCTCTCCGCTGTGGGCCGGCTATTCGCGCGTCCTGGCGGCGGCGGCGGACAACGCTCGTCTCGGTCTTCTCAACCCCGCGATTTACAACCTTGCCAATGCCGGCATTGCCTCTGAGGGAATCGAGGACGTAGTCACCGGAAACAATACTTACAACGGCGTCACCGGCTACACCGCAGCCACCGGGTACGATCAGGTCACCGGATGGGGCAGCGTGGACATGGCGCAGTTCGCGAACGCATTCACCAGCGGATCGCATCCGACGCCAACCGCAACCACCTCGGCGACGGCGACGCCAACCGCAACCACCTCGGCGACGGCGACGCCAACCGCAACCACCTCGACGACGCCGACCGCCACCGCGACGCCAACTGCAACTGCGACCCAGTCTCCCAGTCCGGTTGTGACCCCCGTTCCTTCAGCGCTCAAGTTCACGCCGGCGAAGCTGAAGTTTGGGAACGTCAACACCGGTGCGTCGAGCAACGTTCAAATGGTCACGCTATCGAACCCGATAAAGAAGAAAGCTCTGCCGATCACCTTACAAGGATGGAATTCCACGGGCGACTTCTCTGTCTCCCAGGGACTTACGACTTGCGGGTCGTTTGAGACCCTGAGTCCTGGACAAAAATGCACGATAGCCCTGATGTTCAAGCCGACCTTCACCGGCGCGCGGTCGGGCAACCTGACGATTCGAGACAACGCGCGCAACAACCAGCAGGTCGTTAAGCTCAAAGGAACCGGGAAATAGGGCGCGCGAAAGGGCTCCGCCAGCTTGTTCAGTTCCTCAGCCACTCCACGATTCGCTGGTGAATGCCGACAGGATCGGCCGCTTGGAACGCGTGCCCCGCGCCCGGAATGATATACAGCTCGGCCTGCGGGATTTTGCTCTTGATGATGTTCGCGTTCTCCGCCGGCACCAGCACATCGTTGTCGCCGTGTACGATCAGCACCGGACACTTGATTTGCCCGAGCCGGTCGTAGGTGTTGAATGTCTGGAATCCAGCCATCGCGCGGTCCGCAGTTTCCGGCGGCGTCGGCGGCATCATCTTTGCTCCAGCGATCATCATTTGTTTGATTTCCGGATGCTCGGCAACGAACTCCTCCGGCATGAGCAGCGGCATCAGCATGTCGAAGGCCTTTTCCGCGTCGGCGCCCATGATCTTGTTCGCCGCGATCAGCCGCTCGACACTCTCCGGCGCCGCCATCTTCGCGGTCGGTCCTCCGGCCATTGTGCATCCAAGCACCACCTTGCTGACCTGCTCGGGATGCCTGAGCGTGAGTTCCTGCGCGATCATCCCGCCCATCGATACGCCGAACACTTTCGCTTTTGCGATTCCGAGCGCACGCAGCAGGTTGCTTGCGTCATCCGCCATCGCTTCGACAGTGTAAATGCAGTCGGGCTTGTCGCTGAGTCCGGTTCCGCGATTGTCAAAATAGATGCACTTGAAACCGTTGAAGAACGGCAGCGACGGAATCCAGCCCGCGCCGGACATCCCGAATCCCATGATCAGCAGCAGCGGCTCGCCGTCGCCGTAACTGTCGTAGTTGAGGTTGATGTCGCCGGCTTTGATTAGTGGCATCGCGAAAATTCCCTCCCGGTTCGAAAATTGAAAAACAAAAACGGACGCCGCTCCTTACCGAGCTGCGTCCGCCAGGTACAAAATCCAAATCCTCGATCAGGCGACCTTAAGGATGCTCTGGGGATACTGTTCGTTGGGATCGACGCCGGGTTCCATCGTGTAGATGACCGATTTGTCGACCACCAGCTGTCCGTCGTCGCCGAGGTAAATCTTGAATCGATCCATCGGGCGTGGCGCCGGCCCTTCGAAGTTGAGTCCGCTGATGTAATAGCCTGAGCCGTGGCACGGACATTTGAATTTCTGCTCGGTCTTCAACCAACGCGGCGTGCATCCCAGATGAGTACATTTGGCAAAGATCGCATAGAACCCGGCTTTGGTGCGGATGATCCAGGTACGGAAATCCTGCTTGTATTTTTCACTCACTTCGCCGACCACGTAATCGTCGGGGAAGCCGGCCTTGAACTTCGATGGCGGCAGGAAGAGCACGCGCGGAAACGCCGAGCGAACGGCAGCGAGCAGACCGATCAGCGAGAATGCGCCGAAACCCGACCATCCGAGCACGCCCAGGAAATCGCGACGGCTCCACAATGTGCCGAGTTCGGATTTCTCTTTGTCGCGCTTCGCGCGCTCTTTTGCCTGCTCCTCTTCGCGCCACTTCTTAAGTTCGGCGGGATCGGTCGGAGCCTTCTCTTTGAGTGCAACAGCCATCTTAAATGACGCAGCCTCCAGGCGCTGGACGGGCCGGCATTAGCTCATCCATATCGGATTGGACGTATCTGATTCGTAAAAATTCTATCACCTAAAGGCACGCAACATTCAAGAGCGAAAATAACCCCGGATTGCTCCGTGAAATTGCGTCAGTGATGATCTTTACTCTGCGGGACGCGAAAATTCAGTGAAGCGCCGGCTGGCCACCCGAGTCCGATGCCGCGGCCGGCGGCGGTGCCGACTGCGGCGGTGCCGACTGCTTGATCACGGTCGCGTTCGTCGTGATGGGCTTGCGCGTCGGAGACCAATCCTGCGGTGTGGTCGACGACGCCGCCTGGTCCATCGTGTTGTCGGGAATAATTGGAACCGGCGGCGGTGGCGTTGTGTCGTTGCCGCCCACCGGACTGAAAGCCGGCGCTGCGGGACTGTCGGTCGAGAGCCAGTGCATCGGGCGCGCGACCAGCCATTCCGCCCCATATCCAATCGGATAGAGCAGGTCGGCGATTATCGCGAGCGGCTGCGAATCCTCGTCGTGATATTCCTTGGGATGCTGCTGATCGGTGTCGTTGTACTGCGCGTGCGAAATTGTCGGGAGCGCGACGAAGAGCGCGGCGCATAAAATGATTGCAACTCGGCGCATGTGGTCAACTTTGCGCGATTGGCCGCGGTCGTGTCAACACGCTGCTATCGGTTGTCGCCGCATCCGGATAGAGTCCGTTCCTGCGCGGATCGTTCTTGCCTTGGCGTCCCTGCAGGCGCAATCCTAAGCTCGATGAGGATATTTGCGAGGCGCTCCGTGCGTGCAAGCCTGCGAATTTCCGCCGCTGCCGCAGCCATTTTTCTATTCGCACTCCGCTCGATTGCTCACGGCGCGCCGCCGCCGGGCATGATCGCCTACGTCGGCACCGATTCCAACATCTACTACTGCGATGCCCAATGCCGGGCGCCAAAGTGCATCACGTGCAAGGCCGCCGCGATTCAGGTCCGGCGCGACGATGCGCGCGAACCTGCGATTGTCCGGGTTGCCGGCTCCGCCCGCGACGCGGGCCCGGGCGGCAACACCACCGATTACGGATGGCCGACGTTCTCGCCCGACGGCAAGCGCATCGCGTATTCGTCCGAGACTCACAAGCAAGCCGAGGATTCGTTCGCCGTTTGGGTTTACGAGCTCGGCCACCTCCAGTCCACGCAAATCTTCGAGAGCCGCTCCGAGCGTATCGTCTACATGCTTTGGCTGCCCGACGGGCAGCATCTTTCATTCCTGCTCGGCGAACAGCGCGGACTCACCCTGGTGCTGGCCGAGGTCAAGGAATCAACGCCGGTCAGAATCGTTGCCACCGGGATGCCGCTGTACTTCGATTGGGGCCCGCGGCCCGGCGAGGTCGCGATTCACTCGCTCGCACTCGACCCGGATCACATCGAACGGGTTTCGCTGATGAGCGTGACGCCCACCAGCCAGAACGTAGTCAAGGTGCTCTCGACCGGGCGCACGCCGTTCAAGACCCCCGTTTGGTCGCCGGACGGCAAGCATCTCGCCTACGTCGCGAACTACCACGCCGAATCGAACATCGTGGTCGCCGACGCCGACGCCGGCCATCCGCGCTCCGTCGTGAGCCTGCCGGTGGGAGAGAACAGCTTTGTGTGGGCGCCCGACTCGGCGCACCTCGCCTACTCGACGGCAATCGACCCGCAGGATCCTACCTATCACGGCATCAAGCTGGTAGACATCGCCACCGCGAATTCGAAGTGGCTGACCAAGGACGATGTCGCCGCATTTTTCTTTGCGCCCGACTCGCGCCATGTCGCGTTCATCGGCGTCCCCCAGGAGAAACCGTACTACACGTGGTCGGTGGTTGACGTTGAGACTGGCGCCGAAAAAACGCTCGGCAATTTTCTCGCGACGCCCGACGAGGCGACCGCGTACCGCTACTTCGATCAGCTTGCTGTCTCGCACACCATCTGGGCGCCCGATTCGTCGTCATTTGTCTACGCGGGGGTGCGCCTGGTGGGATCGCCCGAACACTCGCTCGGCTATGCGCCTCCGCCGTCGGCGTGGATCGTGCCAATCGACGGCAGCGCGCCGCACGAGGTCTCAAACGCGGTGCTCGCCTTTTTCTCCCCGGCAAACTAGGGCGTCTAGTCTTTGCGGCACACGTAAATCGCCGCCGATTTGCCGAGTACCGACACGCGAATAATTTTGCTCGGCGCGATCCTGCGGGTGCGCTCGAGCTCGCGCATCAGCCGCCACTCCGCCGTAATCATCACCATCGCGCCGCCGCGTTTGAGCACGCGTGCGAACTCCCGCATCCACAGCGGATAGAGTTTTCGATTCTCGCCGTGCGAGCCGTAGCGCAATCCCCACGGCAGGTTGGTGACGATTTTGTTCACGCTGGCGTCGCCGAGCGGCAGCGCTCCCGCGTCCCAGTTCTCGAGCCGGATTGGCTTGTAGCGCGCGCCGACATTCACGCGCGCCGCCGCGAGCGCCGCCTGGTCGCGATCGCTGCCAATCAGCATCGCGTACCGTCCCAGGTGTGCCCGCTCGATCAGTATGGTGCCCGCGCCGCAAAATGGATCGAGCACGATGTCGTCGTCGCGCGGCTCAGACAGCCACGCGAGCGCTGCCGCACTCGACGCGCGCAGCGACGCCGGGCGATGGGCAGTCTTGTACTCGCGATGCCGCATGCGGTCGTCGCTGAGCCGCACCGTAAAAAAGAACTCGGCGTCGATCATCGTCGCCCAGAACTCGAGATCGGCGTCCGCTTCTTCCAGCCGCCAGGTGTGATCGCTCCGCTCGAGAATCCCGCGCTCGACCGCGCGCTGGAAATCGACGCGGCGAAATTCGTGCGCTCCCGCCATCCTGGCGATCACGCGGAACTTGAGCCTGCGGCCCGCGCGCGCCCCCGGCGAGACCTTCACGCGCGCCTGAATCGCCGCCTCGACCAGCGGCGCTTCGCGCGCCGCGCCGCGAATCTTGTCCAGTGCCGCGCTCCCCGGCCCGATTCCGGAGCGGTAGCCGGCCAGCCCGAACAGGTCCTCAGCCGTTCGGATCACACCGAGCTTCTCGGCTGCCGGCGCGAAGAAAAGCGTCATCCCGGCGCGATCGGGCACCGCGCGCCGCGCGATCTCGCGCGCGCCGGGGACGCGTCCAGCTATCTCGTCCGCCGCGATTCCTTCGAACCCGGGCTGCGTATGCGCGATGTAGAGATTTGGCCCGAACCGGACAGGATGCGGCTGCGCGCGCTCTGGCGCAGCCCTGCGGACGCGCCCGGCAGGTCGATACGTCTGGCGCGCGCCAGTCAATTCTCAACCCGCTACTTCGAGCGTGACAGGTACTCGTGCGTTTCGGTGTTGATCGTGATCGTGTCGCCCTCGGCCACGAAATGCGGCACGTTGATGACCATCCCGGTCTCGAGCGTCGCCGGCTTGAGCGTATTGTTCACGGCCGCCGTCTTCATTCCCGGGTCGGTCTGCATCACCTTGAGCGCGACCGTCTTCGGCAGCGTCACGTTGAGCGGCGTCGTTTCATAGAACTCGACTTCGACTTCCAGGTTCGGCGTCAGGAATCCGACCACGTCCTCGATCAGCTCCTTGGGAATCGTGATCTGCTCGTAGTTCTCGGTGTTCATGAAATGGAAATCGTCGCCGTCCTGGTACAGGAACTGCATCTTGCTCTGGTTCAGGATTATCCGCTCGACGCGATCTTCCGAGCGGAAGCGGTTCTCGGTTTGCGACCCCGTCTTCACGTTGCGCAGCTTGGTTTGCACCATCCCGCGCCAGTTGCCCGGCGTGATATGCGTGATCGTCATGATCCGCCACAGGTCGTTGTTGTATTCGACAATCATACCCGGGCGCAGTTGCGTCGCTTGAATCAGCATCGTGTGGACACTCTCGATAAAGAACGAAGGTTAAGAAGGGAATTCTACGCAAGCCCGTAGCGCGCGGCAAGTTCGCGGTCGCGCACTAATGGAACAGTCTGCTGTACCACGGACGGTTAACCGGAGCCGTCGTGCCGTACGGCGGCGGGTATCCATATGGATACGGATTGGGCGCGTACGGATTGTAGCCCGGCGCATACGGATTCGCGTAGGCGTATGGATTGGCTCCGTAATACGGCGCCCCCGGATACGCGGGGTAGGCTCCGTACGGAGCTGCGTACATCGGCGGGTTGCGATACTCCGTTATCCCGCTGCCTCCACCCACCGTGTCAATCGACGCTTCCACGAAGTCGTTGCCGTTGCCGTACGCGCGAATCCTCGCGTCGCTGCCCGCCGGCATCGGAAAAGTCAGGTCGAAGGCGCTGTAGCCGCTTGGGCTTATCCCGATCGGCTTGACTAGCCGGCCATTGACGTAAACGCCCGCATGACGCACACCTGGCCCCGCGATCTGCCCGACTACTTCGACCATTCCCGGCGCCGACATCAATTCCTCGGCGTCGATCACGTTGATCTGCACATTCGTCAGCGGCCCCACCGACGAGTTTGCGTCGATATGACGGCGCGACGGCGACAGTTCATCGTCCGGCCGCGGAATCTCGGCCGTGTTGTGACGAACCGCGGGACCCGCCGACGCCAATGGGCTCTCGGCCAACGGACCCGCCTCGCCCGGTGACGCGGTCGCGCCCGGATCGACCTCGATCAGTTCCTCGCTCCCCTTCATTGCGCCGACTCCCGCCGGGTCCGGCGCGACCATCGCCTGCGCTTCGCGCCCGTACGAGTCGGTCACGCGAATCGACTGTGTCGGCGAAGGCTGGTCGATCGAAAAATCGAAGTTGATCCGCTGCTCACCCGGCGTGCTCGCGACGTCGATATCTTTGCTCTTCGTGTCGCCGTCGAAAATTCCAGCCGACTTGAGGTCGGTGCCTTCCAGGTAGCCCTTCACCCGCACCGTTCCGCCCTTGAAGACCCGCGAGGCGATCTCGATCTTGGGCGCGGCCGGGATCGTTTCTCCGGGTGGCGGCGCGACCGATGCGTGCGACTCCGGCACGTCACTGCGCGCTATAGGTCCTTTCGCAGTCGGAACCTGCTTTTCCAGCTCCGCGATCGTTCGCCGGATAGTGCTCCACTCCTCCGGATAATGCCCGCCCGCAATCTTCGCCGCGGCTTCTATCTTGTCGCGATCGCTCAGCACCGCCGCCATCGCGCTGCTGGCGCCGGCATTGTCATGCGCCCCCAGAGCCGTCGACAACGTTTGCGCATCGCCGGCCAGGCTGGCGGCCGGAGCCAGGATCGGTCCGGCCGTGGTGGACGCCGCGTTGATTGCGTTGAGCATCGCGAACGCATGGTCGCTCAAGTCGAGCGCTTCCGCCTGCGCGTCCTGTGCGAAGCATTGCCGCTGGCCGACCACCACGGCAACGATCGCGAGCACCGCAATCGCGGCAGTCAGCCGTGGGACGGACCCGCTCCGCGCTACCCGCGCGCCGCTTCTATGCATGACGAAATCGACCACGCCACTCGACCCTTCAGGCTATGGCGATTGCCGGTAGCGTTCGGCCGTTTGCTTTATCTGGCGAGAGAGCCTCAAGAACAACTCTCCCTCGTCGTAGATGAAGAGCGCGAGAGCACCGCCGGCACCGATAATCAGACCGAGGATAAATGCGCCCATAGTTCGGCTCCTCCGGATAACCCGGATTATATTCAAACTTGCGTCGATAAGCCTACCGGAAAATACCCGCCTTCCAGGTGTGATTTGCCTTCATCCGAGCCTGCCCATGCCCGTGCCGGGACCATCGTTGAAAAGAAACGGTTGATCGGGTAGCCATTCTGGTTCGATGTCAGCGCGGATTGCCAGAAAATCAGCTCCGGCCGGCGCCGCCGCTGAGCCGCCGTCGATTGAGGCTCTGCGCGCGCGGATGGACGAGATAAATCTCAAGATCCTGCGGCTGGTGTCGGCGCGGGCCAGCGTGGCAAAAGAGATCGGCCGCCTCAAGCACTATGAGGGCGGCGAGGTTTATCAGCCGGTGCGCGAGCGCGCAATTATCGAAAAGATGCTCGCCGAGAACCAGGGGCCACTGACCGGCGAGCAGCTCAAGCGGATTTATGTCGAGATAATTTCGGCCTGCCGCGCGCTCGAGCACGAGCCGCGCGTCGCGTTCCTCGGCCCCGAGCACACCTACTCGCACGAGGCGACACGGATCCGGTTCGGCTCGAGCGTTGAGCTGATGCCGCTGGAGTCGTTCGCGGCAGTGTTCCAGGCGATCGAGAACGGTCGTGCCGATTTCGGCGTGGTGCCGGTCGAGAACTCGACCGAAGGATCGGTGACCCTGACGCTCGACCTCCTGATCGATACCTCGCTGGTGATAATCGGCGAAGTGCTGCTGCCGATTCGGCACTCGCTAATGTCGCTCAGCGGCAAGGCCGGCGACGTCAGGCGAATCGTGTCCCATCAGCAAAGCCTGGCGCAGTGTCGCGGATACTTGAGCGCGAAGTTCGCCGGTTGCGAGACCGAGACGGTAGCGTCCAACGCGCTTGCAGCGCAGCGCGCGGCCGCGGACGGGTCGCTCGCGGCGATCGCGTCGGCGGCGGCAGGCGAGGCCTACGGGCTCAAGACGATCGCGTCGAACGTGCAGGACGTCGCCAACAATACGACGCGATTCCTGGTGATGGGCACGCGGCCGGTCGAGCGGTCGGGCTCGGCACCGGCGCTGAAGGACAAGACCACGCTGCTGTTCGCGGTCGCGGACCGGGTGGGCACGCTCAACCAGGCGCTTAACCTGTTTGCGCGCAATGCGATCAATATATCGAAGATCGAATCGCGTCCGCTGCGCGCGCGGCCGTGGGAATACCTGTTCTTTGTCGACGTCATGGGGCATCGCGACGACCCCAAGCTGGCGCGCGCGCTCAAGTCGCTTTCGAGCAAGGCCCTATTCTTGAAGGTCTTAGGATCGTATCCTGAAGGAAGGTCGGCCGCTGCCTGAGCCGGGCAGTCTGAAAAGTACTCCAGTGGCCGCTCACCGGTTTTGATCAAAGCTCAAGATCTCGTACTCCCATCGGTCGCAGCGCTTGCTCCTTACGAGCCGGGCAAGCCGATCGAGGAGTTGCAACGCGAACTCGGAATCGTCGAACCGGTCAAGCTGGCGTCGAACGAGAATCCGCTCGGGCCGTCGCCGCGCGCGATCGAGGCAATCAAGGCGGCGCTGCCGGAGCTGAATCGATATCCCGACGGCGCGAGCTACGAGCTGCGGAAAAAGATCGCGGCGCACCACAAGATTGGAGTCGAGCGCGTATTTGCGGCCTCGGGCTCGGTCGAGGTGCTGAACCTTCTCGCGTTCCTATACTTGCGCCCGGGGCTGAACTCGGTTTACTCGGAGCATTCGTTCGCGATCTATCCGCTGGCGACCGCGGCCGCTGGCGGGGAGCATCGCGTGGTCAAGACCATCGATGGATTCGCGCACGACCTCGACGCGATGGTGGCGGCGATCGACGCGAACACGCGGATTGTCTTTCTCGGCAATCCGAACAATCCGACCGGTACGATTTACCGGCGCGCCGAATGGAAGCGGTTCCTGGGGCGCGTGCCGGAGAACGTCGTGATCGTCGCCGACGAGGCGTACTTCGAATTCGTGCGCGATCCGCAATACCCGGACTCGATGGAAGACCACGACGGCCGCCGGCTGATAATCACGCTCAGGACGTTTTCGAAAATTTTCGGGCTGGCGGGCATTCGGGTCGGCTACGCGGTGGCGCGCCCGGACATGATTCAGATGCTGCATAACGTGCGGCAGCCGTTCAACGTCACGTCGCTCGCGCAGGTCGCGGCGATCGCGGGGATGGACGACCGCGCGCATATAGCGCGGACGCTGCAAGTCAACGCCGAGGGGATGGACTACCTCGAGGGCGAGTTCGCGCGCCTCAAGCTGCCGTTCGTGCCGAGTCACGCGAATTTTTTCCTGGTCGAGGTGGGCGACGGGCGCGCGGTGTACGACAAGCTGCTGCGCAAGGGCGTGATCGTGCGGGCGATGAACGGTTACGGATATCCGCGGCACGTGCGAATCAGCGTGGGACTGCCCGAGGAGAATCGGCGGCTGGTCGCGGCGCTCGGTGAAGTGATGGGCGCCAAGTCGTGAGGGGCAATCGAAATGCACAATGGCTGGCGCGAGTGCTAATCGCGGCGATGTTCGCGCTCGCGGCATGGTCGTGGCCATCTGCGCCGGCGCAAATTCCGATCCACTGGAACATTGCCGGGCAAATCGACGGCTACGGGTCGAAATTTGTCGGGCTCTTGCTGATGCCGCCGATCGCGCTGGCGGGATACGCGCTTCTCGGATTCATTGCTGTTATGCGGCCTGAGAACTTCGACGGGAAAGCGATGAGTGCGCTGTCGTGGTTCAGGCTTGCCTATGTGTTGGTGATGGCGGGGGTCTTCGGCGTGATCGTCGCCGACGCTGGCGGATCCAACGTCAACATGAATTACGTACTCTTCCCGCTGCTCGCGGTTATGATGATCGCGGTTGCCAATCTGCTGCTGCGAGCGTCGCAGGCCAGGATGGCGAAGACGGTGCCGCCGGGCGGCGGAATCCGAATCTGATGGCGCAGCTATTTCGGCAAATGACCGTGTGCGGGGTGGGGCTGATCGGTGGCTCGTTTGCGCTTATCGCGCGGCACGCGGGTGTCGTCGGCAAGGTCGTCGGCTTGGGACGGTCGCAGGCGAACCTGGACGTGGCGGTCGAGCGCGGCATGATCGATATCGCCACGCGGGACCCGGTCGAGGCAGCGCGCGGCGCGGACCTGATCGTGTTGGCGGTGCCGATACAGACGATGCGCTCGACGCTGGAAAAAATGATCGAGCACACGGCGCCGGACGCGGTCGTGACCGACGTCGGCAGCGTGAAGGGATACGTGGTGCGCGAGCTGGAGCCGCTGATCACAGGCAAGCGATCGCTCGTCGCGGCGCATCCGGTGGCCGGCAAGGAAACTACCGGCGCGTCGGCGGCGGACCCCGGCCTGTTCCGGGACCGGCGCGTGATTATCACGCCGTCGGCGAAGAGCACGCCCGCGGCGATCGAAAAGGTCGAGCAGCTATGGGACGAGACCGGTGCGTGCGTCGAGATGATGAACGCGGCGACGCACGACGCGCTCCTCGCGCGCTCGAGTCATCTGCCCCAGGTGGTGTCGAGCGTGCTGGCGGCAGCGCTCGAGGGCGAGACGGTCGGCGACAAGCTCGCGGCGGACTACGGCGCGGGCGGGCTCCGCGATACTACGCGACTGGCGGCATCGTCATGGGAGATGTGGCGCGATATTTTCGTGACCAATCGCGAGGCGCTGGGGGCGGCCCTGAAACTTTACGGCAGGACGTTCGCAGAATTTCAGCGCGCGATCGAAACCGGCGACATCGAAGGCGTCGAGAAGATTTTTAATCGCGGTCGGGCGATGCGGGGAAAACTCAGATGAATCGCCTTGGTGTCATCCTGACAGAAGCGAGCAACGCGAGTGGATGGAAGGATCTCGGACAGCGGGGCGTGAGCGCCGCCGGTTCCGGTTTTGCGTTGTTGCAGCCAATGAGAATCCGGAGGCTTGCGCGACGACTTCAGCATAGGAGCGCTTCGCGATTTCAGAACCGGTACCGGCTTCGCTGGCGCGAAGCTGTCCGAGATCCTTCCTCGGCTCGCGTTGCTCGCGTCGTCAGGAAGACAGACGAATGCGCTCGCGCTGCTCGTTCGGTAGGGATGACAGGTAAGTGGGCTGGCGCAACGCCCGGAACGGCATATTGCAAAGCAAGACTCCGGATTCCGGAAAGGCTCGGATGAAGCGCCGCCGGCCAATAATCGCGATCGACGGTCCGGTCGGAGCGGGAAAATCCGTGGTGGCGCGCATGCTCGCGCGCGCGCTCGGCTTCGCCTACCTGAACACGGGCGCGATGTATCGTGCGGTCGCGATCGCGGCGCGCGAGGCGGGCGTGAGTCCGGACGACGCGAACGTCGAAGCACGGCTGGGACCGGTGCTGGCGAAGATAAAAATAAAGTTCGATGGCGAGAATATATTTCTCAACGGCCGCGATGTGAGTGCGAAAATAATCGAGCCGCAAATCGGCGACCTCGCGTCGCGGTTCTCCGCGATTGGCGCGGTCCGCGCGCGGATGCGCGAGCTGCAGCGCGCGGCGGGCGCGGACGGCGGCGTGGTGATGGAAGGACGCGATATCGGCACCGCGATTTTTCCCGACGCCGAGTTCAAGTTCTTTCTCGACGCCGACGTGAAGACGCGCGCGCGCCGCAGATTCGAAGAACTCGAAAAAAAAGGCGCGCCAATCACCGAGCACGAAGTGCTCGCCCAGTTGATCGAGCGCGACCGCCGTGACAGCGGGCGCGAGCTTGCGCCGCTCAAGCGCGCGGACGATGCGACAGTGATCGATTCAACGAACCTTTCCATCGACGCGGTGGTCGCGGCGATGAAAGCGAAGATTAACACTCGAATCAACGCCGCCAAGGACTTGAAACGAGCGTAGCCCGGTTGTAAGGATCGCACAGCCCCGAAGTCCTGGAATCCCGGAAGGTCCCACTTAATGGAGAAAGCGTTGCCTGAACAGATGAGCGGAGGAGAAAATGACTTTGAGTCGTTGATGGAAGAGAGTTTGAAGGCTCCCCGTCCCGGCGACGTGCTGGTCGGAAGAGTGCTTCTGATCACGCGCGACAGCGTCATCATCGACATCAATTACAAGTGCGAAGGGCAGGTCCCCCTCGCCGAATTTCTTGACCACGAAGGGCATCCGACGGTCAAGGAGGGCGACGAGGTCGACGTGTACTTCGAAGGCACCGAGACCGAGAACGGTACGGTGATGCTTTCGCACGCGAAGGCCGAGAAGTTCAAAGTCTGGCGCGAGCTCGACAAGGCGTTCCAGGCGGAGACTCCGGTCGAGGGCGTGGTACTCGGCAAAGTCAAAGGCGGGCTCAAGGTCGATATCGGGGTGCCGGCGTTCCTGCCGGGATCGCACGTCGATATTCGTCCGGCGCGCAACCTGGACAGATACGTTGGGCAGCGCGGGCGCTTCCAGATACTGAAGTTCAATCGCGCGCGCGGCAACGTCGTCGTCTCGCGGCGCAGCGTGCTCGAGCGCGAGCGCGCGTCGTTGAAGGAGCAGACGCTTAAAGTGCTCGAAGAGGGCGTGATCCTCGAAGGCACTGTGAAGAATATTACCGACTACGGCGCGTTCATCGACCTCGGCGGAATCGACGGACTGCTGCATATCACCGACATGGCATGGGGCCGATTGCAGCATCCATCGGAAGTGCTGAAGGTCGGCGACAAGGTCAAGGTCGTCGTGCTGAAATACGATCCTGAGCGCGAGCGCGTGTCGCTCGGCATGAAGCAGATCATGCCCGACCCGTGGACCAAAGTGGCGGAAACCTATCCGCCGGGGACGCGAATCAAGGGCAAGGTCGTCAGCGTGACCGACTACGGCGCGTTCGTGGAAATCGAAAAAGGCGTCGAGGGCTTGATCCACGTCTCGGAAATGAGCTGGAGCAAGCGCGCGGTGCATCCGTCCAAGGTCGTGAACCCGGGCGATATGGTGGAAGTGCAGGTGCTCGGCGTCGACGAGGCCAATCGCAGAATCTCGCTCGGGCTCAAGCAGACCGAAGCGAATCCATGGGAAGAGCTCAGTCAGAAGCATCCGATTGGCAGCCAGGTCAAGGGCAAGGTCAAGTCGATCACGGACTTCGGCGTGTTTGTCGAGATCGAGCCGGGCATCGACGGGCTGGTGCACATATCGGATTTGTCGTGGACCAAGAAAATTCGGCATCCGAGCGAAGTGGTCAAGAAGGGCGACGAGCTCGAAGCAACCGTGCTCGGAATCGACGTCGAGAACGAGCGCGTGAGCCTGGGCGTCAAGCAGCTTACGACCGACCCGTGGAACACCGTCGCCGAGCGTTACCCGCTGAACACGCGAATTCATGGCAAGGTCAGCTCGGTTGCGGACTTCGGCGTGTTCGTCGAGATCGAAGAGGGAATCGAAGGGCTGATCCACATTTCGCAGCTCAGCAACGAGCGCGTGGACAAGCCGTCGTCGCTGTACAAGGTCGACGACGAGCTGGATGCGTTGGTCGTGCAGCTCGATCCCAAGGAGCGCCGGATAGGACTGTCGATCAAGGCGGTGAAGCAGCACGAAGAGCGCGAGGAAATGCAGGCCTACCTGAAGCGCGAGCACGAGGCGGCGCGGTTCTCGATGGAAGATATCCTTAAGGAAGAGCTCAAGCTCGATCGCGACGACGGCGAGCGGCGCGCGGCGCGCGGCGGCAAAAACAGCTAGAAGAGGAGAGCCGCTGGCGGCAAGCGGGGTGCGCACGGCGGCGAGATCGATGACCAAGCGGGAAATCATCGAAGAACTGCTGGCGCGCCGGCATCAGTTCACCCATCGCGAGTCGGAGACGATCGTGAACGCGATGTTCGACGCGATGGCCAACTCGTTGACCCGCGGCGAGCGAATCGAAATCCGCGGCTTCGGCAGCTTCGCGGTGAAGCAACGGCGCGCGCGGCAAGGGCGCAATCCCAAGACCGGCCAGTTGGTCAGCGTCGACGCCAAGAAGATTCCGTTCTTCCGGGCGGGCAAGGAACTCCGAATCGAGGTAAATGGCGCCGAAGAAGCGGCCCGTTAACCGGCGCGATGCGGAAGGAGTTCCCGCCGAGGGCATCCGGCTGTGGGCGCCGTGGCGATACCAGTATCTGCGCACCATCCACTCCGATCCGATGGCGTGCATCTTCTGTTTCGGCAAGCTGTCCGAAGCCGAGCGCCGGCAACGCCTGCTCCTGTTCGAGAATCGCGACGTGCTCGTGATGCTCAACAAATATCCCTACAACAATGGACACATACTGGTGGCGCCGCGAAGCCACGTGGCGTCGCCGGAGCTGCTGACGCGAGCGGAGCGCGCGGTGCTCGCCGACGCGGTCGCAGGGTCGATCAAGATGATGCGCGAGATGCTGCATCCGCAGGCGTTGAACGTCGGCGCCAACCTCGGCAGCGCGGCGGGTGCGGGAATCGCCGAGCACATGCATTGGCATATCGTGCCGCGCTGGGTGGGCGACAACAATTTTATGCCGGTACTTGCCTCGACGCGCGTGCTGTCACAGAGTTTGGAGGACAGTTACGGGCAACTGCGGCCGATTTTCAAAAATCTCGGCGCTGAATTATCTTAAGAGCGAGCGGTCAGATCTGCGGGATTTGCGATGGATGAAAAACTGCTGAAAATCCGGACGCTGGGCGAACTCAAGAGCGCAGACTACCAGACCATGCCGGTGCGGATGGAGATGCGCAAGAATTTGCTCGAGCGGCTGCGCAGCAAGGAGCAAATCCTGCCGGGAATCGTGGGCTACGAGGAAACGGTAATCCCGGAGATCGAAAACGGCGTGCTTGCGGGACATCATATGATTTTTCTCGGCGAGCGCGGGCAGGCAAAGTCGCGAATAATAAGATCGCTGGCCGAGTTGCTCGACGAATTTGTGCCGGTGGTCGCGGGCTGCGAAATCAGCGACGATCCCTTTGCGCCGATCTGCCGGCGATGCGTGAAGCTGAAGGAAGAAAAGGGTGACGCGCTCGAGATCGGATGGATCGGGCGCGACAGCCGCTACGCGGAAAAGCTCGCGACTCCCGACGTTTCGGTGGCCGACCTGATCGGCGAGATCGATCCGATTAAAGTGGCCGAGGGACGCTACCTGGCCGACGAGGAAACGATCCACTACGGACTGATTCCGCGCACCAATCGCGGCATCTTCGCCATCAACGAGCTGCCCGACCTGACCGAGAAGGTGCAAGTAGGGCTGTTCAACCTGATGGAAGAGAAGGACGTCCAGATCAAGGGCTACAAGATTCGCCTTCCGGTCGACGTGGTGTTCGTGGCGAGCGCAAATCCGGAGGACTACACCTCGCGCGGCCGGATTATCACGCCGCTCAAGGACCGTTTCGACGTCCAGATTCGCACGCACTATCCCAAGACGATCGAGCACGAGATTGCGATAATGGAGCAGGAAGCGGCGCATCCGCCGCGGTCGGGCATGGATGTGCGGATTCCCCAGTTCATGAAGGATATCCTGGCGCAGATTACCTTCGAGGCGCGGGCCTCGAACGAGATCAACCAGTCGTCGGGCGTATCGGTGCGCGTTACGATCAACAATTACGAATCGGCGATTTCCAACGCCGAGAAGCGCGCCGTGCGCAACGCGGAGAACGAGATCGTGCCGCGGATTTCGGACTTGCATTCGCTGTACGCGTCGACCGCCGGGAAGATCGAGCTCGAGTACGTCGGCGAGGACAAGAAGGAAGACGATCTGATCGAACGCCTGATCAATCGCGCGGTGCTGAAAGTTTTTGACACCTACTTGAAACTCGATGATTTGAAGAAAGTCTCGAGCTACTTCGAGCAGGGCTGGGGCGTCGAGGTTTCCGACAGCGCGCCGTCGTCGGAATATATGGAGCCGCTGCGCGAGGTCACCGGCCTGCGCGAAGTGATCACGCTGCTGGGGCCGTTCGAGACGCCGGGCCTGATGGCTGCCGCGAGCGAGTTCATTTTCGAGGGCCTGCATCTGCATCAGAAACTCAACAAGGATCGCCAGGGCGGGCGCTTCGCCTACCACGCATGACGCGCAGGCAAATGGCAGCGGTCGTCACCCGCTACACGCAATGGGACGGCACGCAGCGGCTCAAGCTCGATGCCGACAAGGTGTTCGAGAAGCTGGCGGAGTACCTGTCGTACACCGACGACGTGCGCCAGGCGATGGACTGGATGATGCGGCAGGGGATGGATTTCGACGGCGTGCGCGTGATGGGGCTCGAGGAGTTTATCGAGCAGCTGCGGCAGGAGATGCGCCAGCGCTATCGCGACTTCAACCTGAAGAACGCGCTGTCCGAGATGGAGCAGAAGCTGGAAGATATTTTGAATCGCGAGCGGGCCAAGCTGGAATCGCTCAAGGGGCAGAAACCCGGCATCGAGGAAAAACAGCGCGCGCTGTCGCGCATGCCGCGGCGGCTGTCGGAAGCGATGCGCAAGCTTGAGAGCCACGAGTTCGAGGACGCGCAGGCCAAGGCGGATTTCGACGAGCTGCTCGAGGAATATGAAAATATTCGCGACCTCGAGAATTTTCGCGATCGCAACCAGCACATGTTCCACGGTCAAAAGAGCCTCGGCTACGACGACGCGCTCGAGCTGATGCGCGAAATGGAGCGGATGCGCCAGCTCGAGCAGGACTTGATGTCGGGCAACTTCGACACCATCTCGATGGAAGACCTGCAGCAGATTTTGGGGCAGCAGGCGAGCAAGGATTTTCAGAACCTCAAGCAGGTGATGGTACTGCTGACGCAATCGGGCTACATGGTGCCGAAGGGCGATCATTTCCAGCTCTCGCCCAAGGGCGTGCGGCGAATCGGGCAACTGGCGCTGCGCGACATCTACCAGAACCTGTTGAAGGATCGTTCGGGCGGCCACCTGACGGACCATCGCGGCATCACCGAGATGCGTCCGGAACAGACCAAGCCGTACGCGTTCGGCGATCCGCTGAATCTGAACCTGGTGGCGACGCTGAAGCATGCGTTGTCGCGCAAGGCGGGCGTGCCGCTCGAGCTACGGCCGGAAGACTTCGAGATTTACGAAAACGATTACGCCAGCTCGTCGTCGACGGTGCTGTGCCTGGACATGTCGTGGTCGATGAGCTGGGAAGGGCGATTTGCGGCGGCCAAAAAAGTCGCGATGGCGATGGAGACGCTGATTCGCTCGAAGTTCCCGCGCGACTTCTTTTCGATCGTCGGCTTTTATACGCGCGCGGTCGAGTTGAAGCTCAAGGATCTGCCCGAGGCGTCGTGGAACATGGGCGACCCGTTCACCAACTTGCAGGACGGGCTGCGGCTCGCCTCGGATTTGCTCGCGCGGCATCCGTCGCGCAACCAGCACATCATCGTGATCACCGACGGACAGCCGACCGCGTACTTCCTGAACAAGCGGCTGTACTGCGAATGGCCGCTGTCGTTCGGCGGCATCAGCATGCGCGCGGCGCAGGAGACGCTGAAGGAAGTCGAGCGGATCACGCGCAAGGGAATCACGATTAACACCTTCATGCTCGACGATTCGCCGAGTCTGCGCGCGTTTGTGGACAAGATGACGCAGATCAATCGAGGGCGCGCGCTGTTCACCCGCCCCGACCATCTAGGCGAATACATGCTGGTCGATTATCTCTCGAAGAAGCGCAAGCGTGTCTGAACTAAGCTAAGTGGGAGCCGTTGCGGAGTACTTGAAGTCTCGCGCGGCCCCCAAGCCCCCTTTGAAGTGGGCGGGAGGCAAGCGATGGCTTGTGCCATACCTGATTCGCCTCTGGAATCCTCACCGCTCTCTTCGCTTGGTTGAGCCGCTTTGTGGGGGCTTGGCTGTATCGCTGGGCTTGGTGCCCGATCGAGCCCTCATAAATGACATCAATCCCCACGCGATAAACTTTTACCTATGGCTTAAGAGCGGGCTACGTATCTCTCTAAAGATGCGCAACGAGGAGGCCCACTTTTACGCACAACGAGCGCGGTTCAATCAGCTCGTTCGTGAGGGTAAGGCGGACAGCAAGGAAGCGGCAAGTATTTTCTATTACCTGAATCGTACCTGCTACAACGGTCTGTGCAGGTTCAATAGTAAGGGCGAGTTCAACGTTCCGTTCGGGCAGTACAAGAAGATTAGCTACAAAACGGATTTCACAGAATACATTTCGGCCTTCGCGCAATGGGAGTTTATGTGTGTCGACTTCGAAGAGCTCCCACTGGAGGCCGGTGATTTCATCTATGCGGATCCGCCCTATGACGTTGAATTTAGGCAATACTCGAAGGAGACCTTTGGCTGGAACGAACAGGTAAGACTGGCCGAACGGCTGGCGCACCATTCCGGTCCTGTCGTTCTATCGAATCAAGCTACCGACCGAATACAGCAGCTATACCGGGAGCTAGGATATGCCGTCACGATTCTCAACGCTCCCCGAATGATCAATTGCACCGGAGATAGAACTCCTGCGCGAGAGGTCCTGGCAACTCGAAATTTGTAAATGAGGCGTAGTCGGAGAGTCCTACCGGCCGGCGGCTTGGCGCGTTTCGACCGACGCGGGCATCGTCCAGGTGCCGCCGATTTGACGTATCACGATTCGGTCCTGTTGATCGCCGGCCGCCGCGATCAGCCGCTTGAGCGGCTCGTCCATCGGCTCATTCGACAGCTTGAACGTGCCCCAGTGAATGGGCACGAGGTAGCGCGCGTGCGTAGACTGGAACATCGCCCAGACCTGTTCGGGATCAGCGTGATTCCAAATCCACGGGTCGTAGGCGCCGATTGAGAACGCAGCAACGTCGGGCGGCGTCGACGCCAGGCTCGCGAACAGGTCGGTGTCGGCGCTGTCGCACGCGAGCAGCATCCGGCGGCCGTTTTTTTCCAGCACATAACTGTTGAAGCCGTACTCTTCTCCGAACGGAGGCCATCGCCGGCCCCAGTGCCGCGCAGCCATCGCGCGGATGGTGAGCCCTTTGACGACAGTACTCTCGCCCCACTTGAGTTCACGCACATCGCCGAAACCCAGCGGCGCGATTAGCGTCGAGCACTTGTCGCACGCGACCACGACGGCGCTCTTGGGCAGGGCCTTGAGCGACGGGATGTCGAGATGGTCCATGTGCGCGTGCGTGATCAGTATGAGGTCGATTTGCTGCAACTGCGCGGGGGCCAGCGGCGGATCGACGAATCGTTTCGGTCCGATCGTAAGGATCGAATCGATCGACATGCCGACGCGCGAGAACAGGCTCGGGTCGGTGATTACGCGAGTGCCGAAAAAGTTCATAAGCAGGGTGGCGTGGCCAAGATTTGCGATAGTGAGCGAGTTGTCGGGCCACGATGCAGGCTCGAGGCTTGGTTGCGGGTGGCCAGGCGCGGCGTTCACGTTCTGAGAGTACGACCTCGCCGGATACATCGCCAGCGAAAAAATCGCGGCGGCGCCGATTAGTCGCGGGAGGAAACGCTTCAGGCGCGACCGATGGGATGGAATCGAATTCACTTCTCCGGCGCAGGTTTGAAGCACGGGAGTTCCTTGACCAGCACGTAACTGTAGGGGCGACCGTGCCACTGGAAGGTTCCGATGCCTGCGCCGAACGCTCCCGTCATCGAGTCAAACTGTTCGCTGTCGGACACATTGACGACGTCGGCTGGAGCGTAGGCGAGATATTGCGGCTCGCCCAGCTTGAGCATCTGGTAGAGCGGCGGATTGAAAAGCAGCTTGGTGATGCCGGGCTTCGGCTGCCAGGCGGCCTCCGGCGTGTTCTCGGTCTGGGTCCGCGCCACTATCCAGATCGGGTCGCCGCTGGTCTCGGCAATTTTCCACTGGCGCGATTCGATCACCCCGTCCTTGTTCTTGCGGACTTCCTCGACGCCCGGCGGAATACGCAGGAGTTGATCGCACTTGTCAGCGTTGTCTTCTTTCGAAGCTCCGGTTCCGCTGGCCTCTTTCATCGCGACCTGGGAGCCGATGACCTGCGCACTGCCAGCGGCGACCATTGGGGCAACTGTACTCACCATGCCGACCGCGCCGCCCGCGACGCATCCCGAGCATGCGGCCGCGAGCAAGATTACGACCGCGAGGGACGCGCTCCTGCGCACGCCGAAATTTTTCACTTTTTCACTCTTTCACTGGTTCACGGCTTGCGCGCTATCACCATCGAGGAGGTGAACGGAGGGCTTGGCAGTGCCTCGTGGACGATGTCGACGAAGCCGGCGTCGCCGAGCCATCGCGAGACTTCGTCAAACGAATAGTCGCGCCCGCGCGAGGCCATCAGCAAGTAGAGGGCGAAAATCGCACCCGCCCTCGGCCCGGTCAGGTCGGCATTCATGATGTGGTCCTTGATGATCATCATGCCGCCTGGTTCGAGTGCGCGAAAGCATTTGCGGAGGAGTTGGGCGGTGTCGGTTTCA
The DNA here is from genome assembly GCA_963842085.1 of uncultured delta proteobacterium. Lineage (GTDB taxonomy): Bacteria > Desulfobacterota > Binatia > Binatales > Binataceae > Binatus. Next base: position 1,483,408 of record CAWJET010000002.1, on the reverse strand, counting down.
TCTTCACTGTGAATTATATTCGACATGAACAGGGCTCCGCATGGCCCCGGGAGCTCATCGTACAGGTAATCGACGCGGACCAGTTCGATGCGCTCCAACGCCGCGGGCTCGCGCTCGGCGAGAATTTTGCGGGTGACCTCGAGAGTGGCGGGCAGGTCGTAAATCGCAGCCCGCAGGTGGGGCCATCGGTGGAGCATCGCGACTGTGTACGTACCCGGTCCGCCGCCGAGGTCGGCGAGCTTCGAGACGCGGCTGAGGTCAAGCCGGCGGGCGACGTAAGCCGGATCGCCGCGCGCGCGAGTCAGGCTGTCCATGGCGCGGATGAATCGTTCGGTCTCTGCGGGGCGGCTCTGGAACATGTCGATCGGGCGCGCGGGAGCGCCGGTGCGAATGGTCTGTTCGAGATGCGTCCAGGTTTCAAAGATTGCTTCGTCGAACAGGATCAAGCCGCCGAGATATTCGGGGGACGAGCGGAGCAGGTAGCGTCGCGAGGTTTCCTTAAGCGCGAAGCGATGGTCGCGCTTGTCGAGCAGGTCGAGCGCCACCATCGCGTTGGCGAGCAGAGCGGTCGCGCGCCGATTGGCGGAGATGGCAGCGGCGAGAGCGGCGTCGTCGAGCGGCGCGGGCTCGAGAATATCGAAAATTCCCAGCTTGAGCGCGGTCTGGATCGCGCGCGCTTCGGCGTGACCTGAGGCCAGCGCGGCGAGTTGGGCGAAGTCCATCGCGGCGCCCGCCTTTCAGCGCATGAAGTCCTGCGTAACGTAAGTGTGGCCGTCAGCGGATTGAGCGATGCCGACGCCGGTCTCGGTGAACTCCCGCGATATGATGTTGGCGTGATGGGTGGGGCTGCTGAGCCATCCGTTGAGCGCGCGTTGCGGCATACCGGCCGAATCGGCGGAGTCATCCATGTAAATGTTCTCGCCGACGGCCCGGTATTCGATGCCGACTCCCCTGAGGCGGTCGGCGGGCGCGACACCGTCGGGGCTGTTATGCGCGAGATAGTGGCGCATCGCCATGTCGTAGCTGTGGCCGCGCGCGATTACTGCCAGGCGCGGCGAGAATTTCAGCGGCTGCTGTCCGGCGCGAGCGCGTTCGTGGTTTACCAACCCAAGGATTTCGGTTTCCTGCTCGGTCAAACCGGAGAGCTTTTCGGGCGACGGGGGCGCTGTGTGCATCGAGTACAGGCGGGCGATTATCGCGGCGAGCAGTGAGAGCACGAGCAGGCCGAGTCCCGCCTTGATCGCGCGGCGGCGGCGGACCACTGTGGGAGTTGGCATCCTGATGACTTTCGCCGGTCCATTGCGGGTTCCGGGCGGGCGGCGGCGCGTTGCTGATCTTGCGCTCATGTTCGGCTCACGATGGAATTCGGCGGTGTCGGCGCAGGTTGCTCTGCACGGCATCCATAATTGAACTCGGAGTCTAAACCAACGGCGTTCGCATGCGCCACCTCTTTCACCGGCAGCGACGCGACGGCTGCCCGTCACCGCCGCGCTCCAATTCCCAGCTATCGCGCCATCGGTGGTATGTCAACGCGAGCGATTCTTGCGTCAGTCGCGATCCTTTGCATCTTCAGTGCGAGAGCGGGCGCCGCTGCGGGGCCGGCGAATGCGTTGCCGGCTGGGGCGCTGAAGTCGTCGCCGAGCATGTATCTGCGGGAGGCGTCGTCGAGCGCGATTCGATGGCAGGCGTGGAGCCCGCAAACGCTCGCGCTGGCGCGGTCGCTGAATCGTCCGCTCATGATCGACATCGGCGCAGTGTGGTGCCACTGGTGTCACGTGATGGACGAGACGACTTACGCCGATCCCGAAGTGGCGGCGGTGCTGAACAGCGAGTTCGTGCCGGTAAAGGTCGACAGCGACGAACGCCCGGACATCGACGCGTACTATCAGAATGCGGCGGCGAATCTGACCGGCGCGGGCGGTTGGCCGCTGACGTGTTTCACGATGCCCGATGGCGTGCTGTTCTTCGCGGCGGGATATCTGCCACCGCGGCCGGGCGCCGGACCTGACGGGAGCGGCGGAGAAAACTCCTCGATGCTGCCGTTGCTGAAGCGAATCGCGCAGGTGTACGCGGCGGATCGTGCAGGGCTTGAGCGTGAAGCGAAAGCGGCTGCGGCGAAGCTGAAATCCGAGTCGAGCCGGAACGCTTCCGTGCATGGAGGACTCGAGGGTCTGCGCGCGCAAATACTGGCGGGACTGGCGACATCGTACAATCGCGAGTCGGGAGGATTCGGCTCGGGTCCGGGGCCGCGATTTTGCGATTTCCCGGCGCCGGAGCTCGTGCTCGCGCACGGCTTTTACGGCCATCCGGAGTATACGGCGATGGCGCTCGAGACCCTGAAAAAAATCGCGGCGGGCGGAGTGTTCGATCAACTAGGCGGCGGATTTCATCGCTACTCGACAGATGCGCGATGGCGCGTGCCGCATTTCGAAAAGCTCGCGTACGACAACGCGATGGCATTGCACGCGTACAGCGACGCGTACGAAGCGAGCGGCGACCCCGACCTCGCGCGGGTGGCGAAGTCGATCGTTCGCTACGTGAATCGCGAGCTGCTCGACCCGAAGACGGGCGCGTTTTATTCGCACCAGGACGCCGATTCGTTCAAGGGCGACGACGGCAGCTACTACACCTGGACCGTCGACGAAGTGAAACGAGCGCTGCCGCCGGATGAGGCGCGCGTCGCGATTTTATTTTACGGAATGGCAGACGCGCCCGCGTACGCGCCCGACGGACGAATCGTTCTGAGGCGCGCGATGAGCCCGGAGCAGGTAGCGGCCAGGCTGAAGCTCCCGCTGGCACAAGCGCGTGAGAAGATCGAACGGGCATCGGACGCGATGCTCGCGGCACGGGCTCGCCGCAAAGCGCCGCAAGTCGATCGCGCCGTGATGACCGATCGGAATGCGCTGATGGCGGACGCTTACCTGTCGGCATCGGCGGCGCTTGCCGACCAAAGTCTTCAACGCGCCGCGCTCAACGATCTGGATTTCATCCTGGCGAATATGCGCGCGTCCGACGGTACTTTCTTTCATGTCTGGTCGGATGGACGCGCGCAGGTGGCAGGGCTGGCCGCCGACCAGGTTTACCTGCTCGATGCGATGATTGACGCGTATCAATTTTCGGCTGACCAGAAGTACCTGGTCGAAGCGCGCAACCTCGTCGCGATCATTGTGAAGAACTTCCGTGCCGATGGCTCGAGCTTGTTGGTGAATCGCGAGTCCGAAGACGCGAACACGGTGCTTGCGCAGTCTCAAACCAGCGGGCAGGTGTTCCTTGATATGTCGATGCCGTCCGTGCAAGCGACGATGGCGATCGCGACCGCGAAGCTTGCGCTAATCACCGGCGACGACCGTTATTCGAAGATCGCGGACGAACTGATGGAGAGTGCTCCGGCGATGGCGGGATCGATGATGAGCGACCTGGTCGCGACGGTCGGGCTCGCGCTGGAGTATCGCGCGAACGGCCAGGCGACGGTCGCGATAGCCGGGCCGCACGGCGACGCGCGCGCGGCCGCATTATGGAAGATGGCGTTGGCGAGTTATCGTCCGGGGAAAGTTGTGATGCGGGTCGGATCAGACTACGGAGGCGCCGAAGTGCCGGCCGCGGCGCGCACAATGTTCGAATCCAGCGCTGCCAAGGGAGTTCCGCTCGCATTCGTATGTGCGGGAACGGCTTGCGCCACGCCCATCGAGACACCGGCGAAACTCGCGGCGGTCATCCGGAGATTCGGCGTCAAGGGAATCGGCAAGACAACCCTGGCCAACGACAAACCGGTTCTCACACGACCGCCGCTGTGAAGAATCAGTCGAGGGTCTTGCGAAATCTGAGCGTTGCCAGTGAGAGCGTGACCGCCCCGAGAATAGCCATCGCAACCATCTGCGGCCATAGCACTTCCAGCCCGATGCCTTTGAGGAAAGTTCCCCGCAGGACAACGAGATAGAAGCGCAGCGCATCGAGATTGGTTAGCCATTGCAGAGCCGTCGGCATGCTGGTGATCGGATAGCCGAAACCCGACAGCATGATCGCCGGTGAGATGTAAAAGAAGGAGATCGCAAAAGCCTGCTGCTGGGTCTGGCAGACCGTCGAAATCAGCAGTCCGACGCCGAGCGCGCTCGACAGAAATAGCGTGGTGCCGAGCAGCAGAACGAAAACGTCTCCGCGAAACGGAACCTGGAACCGCAGCGTTCCCGCGATTCCGACTACGACCACGTTGGCGAGCCCGACCAGCAGGAACGGCAGAGTCTTGCCGACGATCAATTCGGCAGGGCTGATCGGCGTAACCATCAATTGTTCGAGGGTGCCGATCTCGCGCTCTCGCACCACGGCAAAGGCGGTGAGCGTCATCACCGATACGAGGACCAGGGTTCCGATCACGCCGGGCACGAAAAACCATCGGCTCTCGAGGTTCGGGTTGTACCAGGGGCGCTCCTGGAGCTCGATGTCGGGCGCGAAAGTCGCGAGGCTTGGCCTTAGCCGGTCGGCGAGTTGGAGTTGATAGTCCTGGGCAAATCGATTTGCGATCTGATTGATGTATCCAACGGCGATCAATGCGGTGTTCGAGTCGGTGCCGTCGAGCACGGCCTGCACCGGCGCCGTCTGCCCCTTGCGCAGCAGTTCGGCGAAGCCCGGCTGAATCTGGAGCACCAGGACGACGCGCCGATGATCGAGCAGAGACGGGATTTGCGATTCACTCTGCAGGACGTCGCGCACCTGGAAGCGGCTGCTGGAGCTGAAACGCGCGAGGAACTCGCGGCTCTCCTGGCTGTGGTCGAAATCGAGGACGGCGGTCGAAACGCGATTCACGTCGTAGGTGGCGGCGTAACCGAATATCAGCATTTGCAGCAGTGGCGGAACGAGCAGCGAGAAGCGCGCATGCGGGTCGCGAAACAGGTGGATGAATTCCTTGATCAGAATCTGACGCAGGCGCTCTATCACGTCAGCCTCTCATGCCAGCGACTTGTGGAATGATCGCCTGGCCAGGAACACCATGATCACGGCGTAGATAACTAGTGCGATCAAAGGTTCGGTGAGAAGGCCGAGGCCGGTGCCGCGCAGAAATACGCTCTTGAGGATGACGATGTAGTAGCGTGCCGCGATCAGGTAGGTGAAGGGCTGCACGCCGAGCGGCATCTGGTCGATCGGGAACGTGAATCCCGACAGCAGGAACGAGGGCAGGAAGGCGGTCACCAGGCCGATCTGACTCGCGGCGAGCTGATTCTTGGTGGCGACGGAGACCCAGAATCCAAGCCCCAGAATCGCGACCAAATAAATTCCCGAGCCGACGGACAGCGCGACGAGCGAACCGCGGAACGGGACCCGGAACCACCAGACGGCGACCGCGGCGCACATGGCGGTGTCGAACATGCCCAGCGCGAAGTAGGGAAGCAGCTTGCCGATGATGATCTCGAGCGAGGTTACCGGAGTCGAGATGAGTTGTTCCATGGTGCCGCGTTCCCACTCGCGCGCGACGGTCAGCGACGTGAGCAATACGCCGACGACGGCCATCACGATCGCGGCGACACCCGGCACAATGAAGTTCTTGCTTTCGAGATCCTCGTTGAACCAGGTTCGCGCTTCGACCGATAGCACGGGATTCACCGTGGGCGCGTGTGACTTACGAAGGTAGTCGGCCTGAACGGCGGCGCTATAAGAGCCAAGCACGCCTTGCGCGTATCCGATCGCGAGCTCGGCAGTGTTGTTGTCGGAACCGTCGACAAGCGCCTGCACGGTCACGGGCCGTCCGTCGTGGAGGCGCGCGGAAAAGTCGTACGGAATCACAATCGCGAGCTGGCATCGGCCGTCGTCCAGCGCGGCGGCCAGCGCGCGGTAGTCAGTGACGGTGGCAACCAGGTCAAAATAATCAGAGGACTGAAAGCGCTTGAGAAGATCCTGGCTTGCCTGGCTGCCTTCGCGATCGTACGCGAACACCCGGATGTGTTTGGTGTCGAGATTGACGCCGTAACCGAGCGTCGTCATAAGCATCAGCGGCATCAGCAGGACGATCAGCAGGCTGCGCGAATCGCGGAGCACCTGGAAAACTTCCTTGCGCGAGATGGCGAGCAGCCGGCGAAGGTTCATGGCGGCAGCTCCGGCGCGGCATCGGCGCTGCGGCGAGTAGTCAATGCGACGAACGCATCTTCGAGGCTGGGGCGAATCACTCTCAAGCCGGCCACCGAGATTGCGCCGGCCTCGAGCGCGGCGCGAATCGCGGGAGTAACGACGGCGTCGGATACCACCAGGTGCAGGGCGTTGCCGAAGACGGCGACGTCGCGAACGCCGTCGATACGGCGCACGCGTTCGATAGCGTCGCCAAGCCGATCGCATTCGAGCAGCAGCAACGAGCCCTGGATCGAGCCCAACTTGAGTTCGGTGGGTGTGCCCAGCGCGATCAGCCTGCCGCCATTCATAAGTGCGAGACGGTTGCAATATTCGGCTTCGTCCATGTAGTGCGTCGTGACGAAGATGGTGACGCCGTCGTCGCTCATTCTCTGAATCAACTCCCAGAACAGGCGCCGCGAGAGCGGATCGACGCCTGAGGTCGGTTCGTCGAGGAAAAGGATTGGCGGGCGATGCAGGACGGCGCAACCGAGTGCGAGCCGCTGCTTCCATCCGCCCGCGAGGGTGCCGGTCAGGCTCGACTCGCGGCCGCGCAAGCCGGCCATCTCGAGCGCCCAATCGATCCGGCCGCGCAGCTCAGCCGCGGGCACGCCATACATGCCCGCGTAGAATCGCAAATTCTCCAACACGGTTAGGTCGGCGTAGAGCGAGAACTTCTGCGACATGTAGCCGATGTTGCGGCGGATCAGCTCGGGCGATTGGACAACGTCGTAGCCGGCGACGATAGCGCGGCCGGAGGTCGGAAGCAGCAATCCGCACAGGATTCGAATCGTGGTCGATTTTCCCGAGCCGTTGGGTCCGAGGAATCCGAAGACTTCACCGGCGCGGGTCTGAAACGAAACGCGATCGACGGCGGTGAAATCGCCAAAGCGCTTCACCAGGTTTTCGACTTCGACCGAATTGCCGTTGGCGCGCGTCATGCCGCCGCGTGCCTCGAGTCTTCGCGAACTGCCTCGACAAAAAGATCTTCGATGGTCGGTGTAACGCGGACGATCTCGTCAAACGGAATCTGCGCACGGGTCAACCGTGCGCTGAACTCGGCGATGCGCCGCTCGGCGTCATCGACAAACAAATGAACTGCGTCGCCGACCATCACCAAACTCGAGACGCCGTCGGCGGCGTCGAGTTCAGCCCGTACCCGGCGCGCATCGGACGACACGATCGACACGACCGAGCCCTGGAGCTGCGACTTGAGATGTGCGGGTGCGTCGCAGAAGAGCAAACGTCCCTGATGAAGAAGCGCTATCCGATGGCATCGCTCGGCCTCGTCGAGGTACGCGGTGGAATTGATGACGGTGACGCCCTGGCCGGCGAGCGAATAGAGCATCGCCCAGAATTCGCGGCGCGAAACCGGATCGACGCCGTTGGTCGGCTCATCGAGTAGCAACACGCGCGGGGTGTGAATCAAGGCGCAGACCAGGCCGAGCTTCTGCTTCATTCCGCCGGAGAGCTTGCCGGCCGGGCGGGCGCGGAACTCCGGCATGCCGCACGCTCGGAGCAGTTCGGCGGCGCGCGCCTCGCGGTCCCGTCTGCGAACGCCGAACAGGTCGGCGTAAAATCGGATGTTCTCGTCAACCGTCAAGTCTTCGTAGAGGCCGAAGCGCTGCGGCATGTAGCTGATCAGGTGCTTGACGCCTTCAGGATCGGCGACCACGTCGCATCGCGCCACGGTGGCGGTGCCGGCGTCCGGCGGCAGCACTCCTGCGAGGATGCGCATGATCGTGGTTTTGCCGGCGCCATCGGGACCGACGATGCCGAAGATTTCACCGGGCGCGGCGTCGAAGTTCAGGTGGTCGATCGCGCGGACGCCCGGGAAGTCCTTCACCAGATCGCGGATGACGACGGTGCTGTTATCCACGACTGTTGCCGCTTTGCACGGGTGGCCCGAGATGGATTGTCGCGTCCGCAGGCATCCCGGGTTTCAATTCATGACGCGGATTTTCAACGTCGATTTTGATTCGATAGACGAGCGTCACGCGCTCCTTGTGAGTCTCGACGCTCTTGGGAGTGAATTCGGCTTCGGAGGAGATGAACGAGATTTGTCCCGGATACGCTTTGTCGGGATAGGTGTCGGTGTGAACGGTCGCCGCCTGGCCCCATCGAATGCGGCCGAGGTCGGTTTCGGCGACATAAGCGCGCAGCCAGACGTGATCGAGGTCGGCCAGCGTGACCACGGGCGTGCCGGGTTGCATCACTTCGCCGAGCTCGGTCTGACGGGTGAGAATGACGCCGGAGAACGGCGCACGCAGAACGGTGTAGCCGAGCATTATCTTCGCGAGCTCGAGACTTGCGCTGGCGTCGCGGATGTTCGCCTTGGCGACCTCGATGTCCTGCTGAGCGCTGCGTTCCATCGCGAGGTCTCGTTGCATCGCCGCTTTCGATTGCTTGAGCGCAGTCTCGGTGTGGTCGCGTTGGTCGCCGGAGATGATTTTTTGATTCCAGAGTTTCTGACTGCGGACATAGTCGATATTCTTTTGCGCGAGGTCGGCGTTATCGTCGGTGAGCGTCGCGCGCGCGGCTTCGAGCTTTTGCATCGCCGAAGCGAGCATTTCTTGCTGCACTCGCAGAGCAGCCTCGTCGATTGCGACCTGCTGGCGATAGTCGCCGTCGTCGAGCCGCGCCAGCAGCGTTCCAGCCTTTACCCACTGGCCCTCGTCGAACGGCAATTCGACGACGCGCGACTGCACGGCCTTGAAACTGACGACACTTTCGTGGGCCTCGATGTTGCCGGAAACGAGCATTCTGTCGGTAGTGCCCCGGGCTTCGAAAAACAGTGAATAGCCGGTCCAGGCGCCAACTCCAAGCAGCAGAACCACAACCAGAATGACAATTCGCGTCTTCAAGCGAGTTGGCCGGGCCTTTTCAACGATCGGCGGCGATGAAGCGCGGTTTGCAATGGCGCCGCAAGATCGCGCCGGCGACGAGATTGAACGCGGACAGCTCCCGTGGTCGTTGCCAGCCGCTCTCCAAGCCAGCGCAAAAAATTCGCGCGCTGGCGCATGAAGCGCCGGTCGCCAGGCTCCATGCCGTGGATGAGGCGGATAAGTTGCGGCATGACCAGCGGGAACAAGGCGAGCGACAGCATCGAAATGAAAAGCTGGGTCAGATTGACGCCGCGGGGGATCGATCCCCGGCGCTGCAGCACAGCGAGTCGCGCGACCGCTTTCTCGAACAACGCTCGGCGCTCCTCTTCCGCCATACACTTTCTACCGCCGCTGTCGATCGCCTCCCATTCCATAAGACGGACGAAATCGATATCGGCGCCGCCGGCGAGGTAGATATGTGCCAGCGCGCCGGCGAAATCGTCGGGCGTGGATTCGAGCCATTCAGCGCGCTCGGCGATTTTGCGGCGCAGAATTTCGCGGTAGAGGTCCTGCTTGGCGCCGAAGCAGTAGTAGAGCATGCGCTTGTTCACGCGGGCGCGCCGGGCGATCGCGTCGACCCGCGCGCCGGCGAAGCCGCGGGCCGAAAATTCGGCGAGTGCGGCGGCGAGAATCTTCTCGCGCGTGCGGTTGAGGTTGCGGACGGTTGTGCGCGGACCAGCCATGGCTTTCGTTAACCGTACAGTTAATAGCGCTATTAACTAATCAGTTAATTAAGCCCATCCAGGCGGCGAGTCAAGGGGATTTTGTCCATCAGCAGCGCCAGGAGCCAGGCGCCATCGCGGAGCGCGGAAAACTTGTTCGCGAGGGCGAAAGAGAGTTGCAAATTGCTACTACGAGGACCTTAATCCAGGGCTTGGGCGAAGCGCGAGAGCGCATGCTTCGTTCTGCGCACGGGCCGCAATGCGGATGAGCGAATCGAACGCAGCGCACCCAAACGCGGCGTTAAGGTATAAGCACCAGCTTGCCCGTCGATTGCCGCGATTCCATAAACCGGTGCGCCTCGGCGGCCTGCGCGAGCGGGAATGATTTGCCGATGAGCAGCTTGAGTTTGCGCTCCGCGATCAGCTTGAACGACTCCTCGATGCCGCGGCGCATCACGTCGGGCACGGTCGCCACCGTGTAGAGCACGAATCCGCTCACTTTGGTTGATTTCTCGAACAGTTTGAACAAGTTAAGCGGCTCGGGCGGGCCGCCGGCGCGTCCGTAGAGAATCAGATGTCCGAACGGAGCGAGGCAGGTCAGCCCCTTCTCCATCGTGGTTGCGCCGACCGCGTCCAGAATCAAATCGACGCCGCGACCGCCGGTCAGGCGGTTCGCCTCGGCCGCGAAATCGTGGGTTGCATAGTTGATCACGTCGTCCGCGCCGTACTCTTTCACCAGCGCGGCCTTGCTCGTGCTCGATACCGTTCCAATCACGTGCGCGCCCGCCGCCTTTGCGATTTGCACCGCGACGATCCCGACGCCGCCGGCCGCGGAATGGACCAACACTGTCTGGCCGGGTCCGGTTTGGTGAGAGGTGTGCAGCATGTGCCATGCCGTCAGCACTTGCACTGGAAACGCCGCCGCATGTTCGAAGCTGATCGACTCAGGAATCGGAATCACCTGCGCCGCCGGTGCTAGCGCATACTCGGCGTACATCTTGCTGCCGAGCGCGGCGACGCGCTGACCAGGTTTGACGTTCGTCACGCCCGCGCCGACGGCTTCGACTTCGCCGGCTGTCTCGAGCCCCGGCGTGTCCGGCAGCTTGGGCTGCATGAGGTATTGTCCCTGCCGGAACAGCGTGTCGGCGAAGTTGATTCCGGCTGCGCGCACTTTGATCAGCACGGTCCCAGGTTTCACTTCGGGCTTCGGAACCTCGGCGATCTTCATCACCTCCGGCCCGCCCATCTTTTCAAATACGATTGCTTTCATGTGACTGACCTCATTCGGGGCGCATGGGAGTATTTTCAAATTTATCTCACGGATTATGCGACGAACAAACTCGCGTCAGGCCTGCCGCATGAGGGCTTCCTCCACGAAATCCAGCCGATCGTTTCCCCAGAACATTTCGCCATTGACGAAAAACGTCGGCGCTCCGAACGCGCCTCGGCTGACGGCCTCGTCGACGTTGGCGCGGAGCCGATTCTTGATATCCTCGCCCTCGATGAGTGCTGAATCGATTTCCGCCTTGTCGAGAAGCCAGCGCAGCGCATCTTCCTTGCTGAGGTCCTGTCCTTGTTCCCAAATCGCGCGGAACGCTGCCGAATGAAACGCCGGGAAGCGGCCGTGCAGTTGCGCGGCGATCGCGGCGCGCAGCACCCGAATCGTGTTGAACGGGAAGTGCGGATTGAACTGGGCGGGAAGGCCGTAGCGTTTGGCCCAACGCTGAAAATCCGCGACGTGGTAGCCCGCTTTGCCCTGAATCGGGAGTGGACCCGAGTTGCCGGTGGCCTTCATAATCGCGCCAAGCAAGATCGGCCGATAGACGATCTCAGCACTGGCGCGCCGCGCAATCGCGGGCAGCTGCGTGTCGGCAAGATAGCTGAACGGGCTCAGGTAATCGTAAAAGAACTCGATTTGTTTGGCCATCGTTTCTCCTTTTGCAGGAATGCCGATCCGTGAGCTCACAAGTGTTGGCAGTTTCAATTTGCAACTAAACCTGATAGCAAAGCAAGTTTCAAAGTGCAACGATATTTCGCATAGTCGCGGAGTTGGGGAACGCCGCGGCGCCTGAAATTCATTTCGGGGAGGAGAGTAACGGACGCCCATGCGATGGGATTCGGTCAAGGATATGAACTGCTCGGTGGCGCGAACGCTGGCGGTGGTCGGCGAGCGCTGGACCATGCTGATCCTGCGCGAGGCTTTTTTGGGACGCCACCGGTTCGACGAGTTTCAGCAAGGGACCGGGATCGCGCGCAACATCCTGAGCTCGAGGCTGCGCGACCTGGTGCGCAACGGAATCCTCGAGCGCGCACGCAGCGAAGGCGACAGCGGCCGCGTCGAGTATCGGCTCACCAGGAAGGGGCTCGAGCTCTATCCGGTGCTGATCGCAATGATGCGATGGGGCGACACCTGGCTCGGCGACGAATCGGGGCCGCCGATGACACTGATACATCGCGTCTGCGGCGCCAAAACGGCGCCCGATTTGGTCTGCTCGCATTGCGGGGAGCATCTGACGGCACGCGAGGTTGTCGCGATTCCGCGCCGGCCAGTGCCTGCGCACGCGCGGCGAGCCGAGCGGGCCGAGCGCAAGCGCGCCCCGCGCTGATATCGCTCAGGCGTTTGGCCCGCTGGCGCCGTGCACGTCAGCCGCGCACAATATTCGGTCAACATGATTGAATTGGTAATGTTCGACGCGGACGGAGTGCTGTTCGATTCCACTGAATCGAACGTTGCCTACTACAATTGGATTTTCGAAAAGGTCGGCGAACCGCCGCTGGACCGCGGCGAGGAAATCTCGGCGGTTTCGTTCGCCGCGAGCGAAGTGTTTGCGGCGCGCGCGCGTGGCGACACGGCCAAGCTCGGCGCGATGCATGACGTGACGCGCAACATGGATCAGACGCCGTTTTTCAAGATGCTGCGGCCGCCGTTCGAGTTGCGCCCGTTCATGCTTGAGCTCAAGCGCCGCTACAAGCTCGGGCTGGCGACCAATCGATCGGCGACGGTGCCCGCGTTGGTCGAGCATCTTGGCCTTGGCGGCGTGTTCGATGCAGTTGCGAGTGCGCTCGACAAGGTTCGTCCCAAGCCCGCGCCCGACATCCTGCGCCTGTGTCTGGATCGCGCGGGCGTCGACGCGCCGCGCGCGGTATACGTCGGCGACAGCAGGATCGATCGCGAGGCGGCCGCGAGTGCGGGCACGCACTTTATCGGCGTCGGCAGCCGCATCGAGCACGTTCGCATGATCGCGACGATTGCCGAGCTGCAGGCTGCGCTCGAACTCCTTGAGTAGAGCTTAACCAAAACCTTGCCGCGGAAAGCCCTTCGATCTATGGAAGGAATTGAAGTTCGGAAGCCAAAAAAGAAATTCCCGCTCAATAAGTCTGCGCACCCTTTTCCAGTTTGCGGATCTCTCTAAGGTCATAAACCTTTCCGCAGCCTGAGCAGCTAAAGGAGTCGCCGCTGGGGTATGGCTGGTAGCCCGGTTCCACGGGATCGCGAAACTTCAACACCGAGCCGCATTTGCATTTCAGCTCCATGGTGCGGACCTTTGTCTTCGCGACCCGCCGGGCGCCGGTGCTCAGGTCTGTCCCCGGTGGTATGGCGGAAAGCTGAATCGTCTCAGTGGTGCGCGTCACGTTCGCGAGCATCCATCCAATGATGATTCCCGCTACGAACGCTATGCCAAGCAGCGGAGCCGAGACGGCTAAGGATGACCCCACGCACCATGCCTCCTGAGTGCTTGGACCCTTTATGAGAGCATACTGCGGCACTTCGGTCGATTCAACCGAAGCATTGTTGCCGCCGATGCAAAACTGACCCAGGATCGCCAATTGAAAATTGACCCACCCCGCGTTGGGTACTCCGAACCGGAGAACCTCATGCTGGCGGCGGAGGAAGCGTGGAGATGCGGGATTAAAGCACCATCTCGATCAGCATCGGACCCGGCGTTGCGAGGGATCTTTCCAGTTCGCGCGTGAGCGCCTCCGCCGTCTCCACGCGCACGCTCGCCACCCCCATCCCGCGCGCCAGACTCGTCCATTCGATGTCGGGATTGGCGAGACTGGTGAGCGAGCGTGCCTTGCGGCCGGGTTCGGTCACGCCGGCGCGCGCAAGTTCGACCTGCAAAATCCGGTAACTGTGGTTGTTGCACAGTACCGTCGTGACGTTGAGCGATTCCCGCGCCTGCGTCCACAGCGCCTGCAGCGTGTACATCGCGCTGCCATCGGCCTGAAAGGCGATCACGCGCCGATCGGGACAAGCGACGGCCGCGCCGGTTGCGCACGGCAATCCCTGCCCGATCGCGCCGCCCGTAAGTGAAAGATAGGTATGTGGCGGCGCAGCCGCCGACGCGGCCAGGAACGGCAGGCCTGTCGTTGCGGCCTCGTCCATCACGATTGCACCTTCGGGCATCACTGCCGCAATCGCGGCGCCTGCGGTCATGGCGTTGAGTTTTCCGACGGGACGTTCGGGCCGCGATATTCTCGCCGCCGCCGCGACCGAGACCGGTGCGGCGATTTCGCTGGCGAGTGCTTCCAGAGCAGCCGGAACGTCATCGGTCGGCTCGGCCAGCATCGCGACGTCGATGCCTTCAGGAATCAGACGACTCGGGAAATCAGGATAGCCGAAAAATGCGACGGGTCTTTTGGCGCCAGCGATGACGATCGTATCGAACGCCTTCAGCATCTCGATCGCTTGTTCAGGAAAGTAGGCCAGGCGATCGAGCGTCGGCATTCCCGCTCCACGTTCGAGTCGTGCGGGGAAGGTTTCGCACATCAGATGGCATCCCGATTTCGCGGCGATGCGTGCCGCCGCCTTCAGGCCACGTGCGCGAAGCGCCGTGCCGCCGAGAAAGAGCACGACCCTGTTGCCCTTGCTCATCGACTCGGCCGCGCGCTTGACCGCGTCGGCCGCAACCGCCGGCGGCGCGGCCGGCTCGATCGGCGCGGCGTGCCGCTCGGCGGGATCCCACTGGCAATCCGACGGAATAATCAACGTCGCGATCTGCCCCGGCGCGCGGCCGGCCGCCGCAATCGCCTCCGCAGTCGCGCCCGCGAGCGATCCTGAATTGCGCACGCTTCGTACCCATCCTGAAACCGGCGTCGCGAGCGAAACGATGTCGGAGGTGAGCGGTGCGTCGGCGCCAACGTGCCATGTTGCGTGGTCGCCGATCAAATTCACGATCGGCGAGCGCGCGCGCCGCGCGTTGTGGAGATTCGCGATGCCGTTGGCGAAGCCCGGCCCGAGATGAAGCAGCGTCAGCGCCGGCTTCTCCGCCATCCGTCCGTAACCGTCGGCAGCACCCGTGCAAACCCCCTCGAACAATCCGAGAATCGGCCGCAGCCCGTCGGCGGAATCGAGCGCCGCCACCAGCGGCATCTCGGTCGTCCCCGGGTTCGCAAAACACACTTCGACCCCGGCCGCGATCGCGGTACGAATCAGACTCTCAGCTCCATTCATGATTCAGTCTCCGGCTGCGCGGCGGCGCTCGACCTTCATGAAATCGTGCGAGGGGTTATGATGGCCGAACTTCTCCCTGGTCTGATGTATCGCGCGACACGCCTCGAGCGGCGCGAAGCCGCGGAGGACGAACAACCCCCGCTCGTCCCATTCGCGTTTGCGTTCAATCGAAAGCATCGAGCGCCACCGCCCGCTATGCACCGAGCTTGGCGGCCGAACCCGCGATGGCGGTGCCGGCGAAGAATTCGGGATCGGCTTTCAAATGAAGTCGCGCAGGATACGTGAAAACGAAGTCGCGATAATCCGCGTCGCTCAAAAGACCTTTGTCCACCAGCCGATGGCTCTCGAGCAGCACGGTCGAGATATCCGGCACGTCCCAGTGGCCGATGTCGGAGGAGAATATCGGCTGAAGCCGCGCGCGCATCGGATTGGCGCGCGAATCGAGCGCCCGATGAACGCTGAGGTCATCGGCTTCGCAACCGAAATAGAAGTTGGCGAAGATTCGCGCGAAGTCGTGCTCCTCGTGCACCCCGGTCAGCGCCCATTCGTCGCGATCGGTCGTGCGATCGTGGCGAGGAAGTCCTTCGTCGTAGGCCCGCACCGCGCGCGCCGAGTTCTTCGCCACGAATCCCGGGCCGCCATACTCCGCGAGCAGTTGATGCAGTCGCGGGCGATCAAGCCGCGACGGATCGTAATTCGCCAGCCCGGCCGTGTTGCGTTTCTCCCAATGCTCTTCGAGCGAATGGAGCAGGTCGCAGGCCCACCCAGCGCCGCACTCGAGAAATCCAAACGCCAGTTGCGGGAACCGCGTCGCAACTCCACCCATCACGATCGACCGGCACAGCTCGCCCTGCTGATAGGCATGCCCGCCGATGTGGTTGAACATGTAGTTGGTCGGCGAGCGCCGTCCGAGCGGCAGATAACGCAGACCGACGCCGCCGTGCGAGGTGACCGCGATTTTCAGCTCGACAAATTTGCGCCACACCGGATCGTAGTCGAAGAAGCTGTCCAGCCCGTAGCAGTCGAAATACGCCGCGGACGGAAACGCCTCCGAGTGCTCGCGTTCGAGCGCGGGAATCGGACGCGCCACGCCGGGCGGGATCATCGCGACCTTGAAGCCGAGACGCGCCGCATATTCGAGTTCCGCCGCCGCCTCGTCAGGCGTGTGCATCGGGATGGCGGCAGCCGGCGCGATCCGGTCGCGGAACTGTCCGCAGATCTCCGCGTTCATCGTGTTCAGCGCGCGACATGCGATCTTCCGCACCTCGTCTTCGTAAATTGTCGGCAGCGCGAGTCCGAGCGTAGGATACAGGACCGAAAAATCGACGCCGAGCTCGTTCAGCCTGCTGTACAGAAGCCGGGGCGCCATCACAGTCGCGAGGTTATACGCGTCGTTGGAGACGCCCCACCACGCGCCGCGCATGTCGCCGGCGTCGCGATTTCCGCGTGAACCGGTCGGATGCTCGTGAAGCTCACGATTATAGCGCTCTAGCATCCCGCTTCCGCCGACTTTTTCCAGATATTCATTAAACAGCGGCGCAGGCTCGATCAGATGGCCATCGGCGTCGATCACCGGATGATCGAGCCGGTCGCGGAGCGCTCGGACCTGGGCAATTTTTCCGCTGTCCACGTTTTAGCTACCTCGATTTGGCTGTCAAACGAGCGGTAGCGCGCGGGCGATAAAGGTGTCAAGCGCAGGTCGCCGCTCACGCCGAAGAGGCGTGCGACTCCAAATCAAAAGTGGAGGAGGCGGCGCTAGTCCTTGTCGCTGCGATGACCCGCGAGCTGATGACTCACCGCAGGATCATTGATCGGATGCGTAGCCGGTGCGCCACTTTGCGCGGCGATGCCCTGCGCGCACCGCAGATGCAGCGGAGGTTCGCCGGTTATCTTGGCGCCGAAACCAAAGCGGACGCCGCAGTGACCGCATCGTTCTTCCGCAAGCGCGCGCAGCGTGTGGCACTTGGCATGACTGCAGGATCCGCGGCACGGACCACCGCTCATTCCGGGAGTGGGAATCGTTACGACGCTCATCGTTTCATCCTCAGCGCTTTGTTCTGCAAGACCTCCAGCAACCTCAGCCTCGCGTCTTTATTCAGATTAGCTCTCCTAACTACCTGTAGCAAACGGGCCACATACAGTTAGTGCGTCTTTTATACACTTAGCTATTGGACCGTCTCGTGTCCTCAGTTAACTTTACGCAATCTACTCCGATGGATTTTCATGCGCAAGGGGTCCTGACACGAATCAGTCGGCTTGGAAGTGACAGATGATGGCATAAACGAGCAACAAGCTTTGCTTAGAACCGAATTGCAGCGCGGCTAATGAGTCACGCACTCGGTAACGAACCGCCGAGCAAATTGCGCGTACGCTCGAGGTTGCGCCTGATGTAGCTGCGTACTTGCCGAGCGACGCGTTCGTCGGCATTGCCAAGCGCGACGGCGCTCGCGAACTCCGCCATTGCTGCTTCCATCGTGCGTCGCTCTGGCGGCCGTTTTGCGCTGGCTCGAGTCGCGCGAGCAAGTGCGCCGCGAAGCCCGCTTTTTTTCGAGATGTGCTTGTCGCCCAGGCGCTTGAGCGCCGCGAACGTCGCGCGCAGATCTCTTATCTCGGCTGCGTCGTACGCGGGCGCCGACTCGAGCACTGCCGCCGCGTGCGCGAGCATTCCGATTGCCGACATCGCCTGCCCTTGCGCATACGGCGACGTCAGCTCGGGTAGGAGCGCCTTCATGATCGTCCGCTGCATCCCGCCGATCAGTTCATTCAATGTTGGCCGTAGCATCTCAACCCCTCAAACCAATCGAAGTTGGTTGGCCAGATCTTCAAACAACGCTGGCAGTAGGAGTTCAAGAAACGGCATCACCGCGTCGGACGTGCGCCGCTCGACGAAGTCGCGGATTCCGGTCAGACAAATCACGGCCATCTTCGCATTGCCGAGCACCTGGTAGAAAAACAGCCGCCGCCGGTCGACGCGATGGCCGGTCTTCTGTTCGTAGAGCCGGTAAAACGCTTCGCGCTCCATCAGGCCGCCTGCCAGCTCGTCGCGCCCCCAGAACATCATCGACGCCCAACCAAGGTCCTCCATCGGGTCGCCCAGATGCGCCATCTCCCAATCGAGCATCGCGATGATTCCGTTCTCGTCGTACAGATAATTTCCCGAACGATAGTCGCCGTGCACGATCACGATGCGGTCGCTCACGACGGGATTGGCTTTGAGCCACGCGAAGGCGGCGTCGAGAATCGGATAGTGCTCGCCCATACGATCGCGTTCATACACTTCGGTCCAATGCGCTGCCTGGATGCGGGCGGGCTCCTCGAGATTTTTTGGCGGCCCAAGAATCTCGAGCCCGCACTCGCGGTAGTCGAGCGTTTGCAATCGCGCCAGCTCGTTCACAAAGTCGTCTGCCACCTTCGCACGCGTCGATTCGGCTTCCGCGGCCGGAAACGCGCCCATGCTGGTCCGGCCTGACGCGCGATGCATGATGAAAAACGGGCGATCCATCACGCTCGCGTCGAGTTCCAGGAACAGTGGCTCGGGAACCTTCAGGCCCGCGCGATACATCGCGGCAATTACCTTGAACTCGCGCTCGCGCTCGGTTTTGAGCAAGCCGCCGGTCGGGTCGCGCCGTCCGATCAGCGGGCGCGTGCGCGTCTCTCCGCCTTCGCTCCACTCCAGGTCGAAGGCGTAGGTCTCGCGCGACGAACCGCCGGATATTCGTTTGAGGCCGACCACGCGATGCTCGCGCACATGCGGCATCTTGCGTTTCAGATATTCGGACAGTCGCTGCTGATCCAATTTAGTCGCGATCCATTTCGCGCTACGGATTCGGCGAGGTTGGCGGAAGCGCCGTCGGATTCACCGGCGCCGTCATCCCACCCATCATGCTGCCCATCGACGCGCGCAGCCGTTCCGCCTGCTCGATCTTGCCGTTGCGCATCAGTTGCCGTTCGACGCCAAGCGCCTCGTGCTTGGCCTGCTCGAGCTGCTCGCGAGTTGGCGGCGCGATTGCCACCGCGCTCGCCAGCGTCTGCCGCGAAATTTGCGCGAGCATCTGCGTCATCTGCACGGTCGAGGGCGAGGGCGGGGGCGTGGTCGACGAACCTGCGACGTTTCCCAGCGCCTGTGCGAAGCTCCCGGGCCCTCGCGCCGTCATGAACATCTGCACCTCGTTCATGCTGGACGCGCCGTCCAGCCGCGTGCCCGACGGTGCGCTATGGCTCATCGCATCCACGTTCAACACGTCGAGCGAGGGCGTAGCGCCAAGGTTGTTCAGCGTCATTATCGAATCGTAGTGAATTTCGTCGGTGTGCGAGCCGTCGACTTCAAACGCGATCTCCGAATCGCCGTCGCCAATCGGCGAGACTTCCGTCACCTGCCCAATCGTCGCCGACGCGTGCGTTATCGGGTCGCCCGGTCCCAGCCCGCCGGTCGTGTCGAGTTGCGTCGTATAGTACGACGGCTGACTCGCGCATCCCGCTAGCAGCAGCGCGGCCACGAACGGCAGGCGGATTCCGATCGTCCTACGCAAATGCCGGCATCACTTCCTTCGCGAACAACTCGAGCGTCGGCGGCGGCGCGAAGTCGCTGAAGAAAATCACGAACGTCGTGATTCCCATCGCCACGCGCTTTTTGAGTTCCTCGATCAGTTGCTTCGGCGTGCCCTTGATTCCGGTGGTCACGAACGGCTTGAGCATTTGCGCCGCCTTCCACTTCGCCTCGACTTCAGCCTCGCTCTGCCCGATGCACACCAGCAACTGCTCCGACACGTCGATCGTATTCACGTCGCGCCCGACGTCCTTGCAGTGCTGCTTGAGCACGTTGAACTTGTGCTCGAAGCTTTCGTAGCCGGCCGGACAATTCCAGCGGTCGGCGAACCGCGCGACCAGCTTGAGCATGATCTTTTCGCCGCTGCCGCCGATCGTGATCGGTGGATGCGGCTGCTGCACAGGCTTCGGATTGCAGATCGCTTCTTCGACCGAGTAGTGCCGCCCCTTAAACGTCACGCGCTTCTCGGTGAACATCGCCTTCATGATGTGCAGGCCTTCCTCGAACATCTTCAGCCGCGTGCCCATCGACGGGAACTGGTAGCCGTAAGCTTTGTACTCTTCGTCCATCCAGCCCGCGCCGTAGCCGATTTCGAGACGGCCGTTGCTGATGTGATCGATCGTCGCCAGCGACTTCGCCAGCAGCGCCGGATTGCGGTACGAGTTGCAGATGACCATGGTGCCGATGCGAAGTTTGTCGGTCTTCGCCGACAGTCCCGCCATCAGTGCGAGACATTCATGATGGTCGAGGTCGGGCATCCCGCGCGTCCACATATGATCGACCAGCCACATCGAATGGTAGCCGAGCTTCTCGCATCGATGCGCCCGCTCTTCGAGCTGATGCCACGATTGTCCGGCTTGCGGCGAGAACAGGGCGAATTGCACTTTCTTGCTCATTGAAATTCCACTCCCGTGCGTGATTGGCGTGAGAACCTGACGACTCTGTTTCGCACGACAGACCGCAAAGGGTCAACCGCGATGAGGCCGCGTGGGGCGCGGGCTTGTGCGACGACGCGAAATCGTGGAGAGGATTAGGCTCATGAGGATTCGACGACGCGCTGCGCTTAGCCTTTTCGCTGTCCTGCTTCTGCTCGTCGCGACGGTGGCATCGGCCGCTGATTTTCAGGCCGTCGGCGCCGCCCGCGAGCTCAAAGGCGCGCCGGGAATTTACGAATGGACGTTCCAGGCGACCGTCGGCAAATCGCCGTTCGACAAAATCGCGCTGCATCGCGTCGCCAACGGGCCCAATCCGCCGGCGCATCCGGCGGCGGTCGTGCTCTATCTGCCCGGCACCAACATGAACGGTGAAGTGGCGCTCGAGGATCCGCGCTACTCGTTCCAGGCTTACCTCGCCGAGCACGGCGTGGACGTGTGGTCGATGGACTATCGCACGCATTTTATTCCGCCTGAGACTCCACAGAGCGATCTCGCCGAGTTGGCGGGATGGACCAACGATCTTTTCGAATCGGATATCGATACGACCGCGAAATTCGTCAGCGAAAAATCCGGCCGCGACAAACTATTCGTCGCCGGCTTCAGCCGCGGCGTCGAGTTCGCGTACCTCTACGCGGCCGTGCATCCCGGGCACGTTGCGGGAATCATCGCGCTCGACGGATTCATCCCGACCCACCCGATGCGCGCGACGCCCGTTACGCCCGGCCACTATGCCGATGACATCGGCGGCGAGCATCTAACCTACGACAAACGTTACAAGCTGATGCAGATGGTGATCGAAAATCCCGATCAGCCTGCGCCGATTCCCAAGTACAAAACCGCGCGCGAAAACCTCGAGCACGTGGTGTACGACGCCGGCGGATTTTTCGGCGGCCACGGTGGACTCGCGAATCCCCAGGGCGGCTATTCCGACGCCGTCGTGCTGGCGAAACTGCTCATCGCCTACGATCGTTACTGGCCTGCCGTTCAGGACGGCGAGAATCCGTTCACGCCGCAACTGCTCGCGGCGCTCAAGGCCTCGAAAATTCCGGTGATCGCCTTCGCCAGCACCAACTTCGGTGCGCAATGGCCCGGCCAGGTGGAAGAGTCGGCGAAATCGACCGGCGCGCCCGACCCGTCATTTACCAAGCTCGACAATTGGGGCCACCTGGACGTTTTGGTGGGAACGAAGTCGGCGGGCGAGGTGTTCGCGCCGACTGCGGCGTGGATCAAGCAGCGTCAGAAGTAGGCGGATACTGCGGAGCTTCGGGGCGCGGCGGAGCGGGGCGCCTCGGCGGCATAATCATGACCGCGGCGAGCGCCCACGCGCCGAGTGCGAGTCCCGCGACAGTCCATCGAAGAGGCGAGCGTCCGCGCCGCGACGCGACGATCGCAGTCAGCGGAGTCAGCGCGAGATCGACGATGATCGACGTCGCGATCAGGTTCGCTGGCGGTTCGTGGTACCCCATCAGGGCGAATCCCGACGCGAGACTTAGAATGCTGGCGAGAGTGCTCATCGGTTTGCGCCGCGCGACCCTCTATATATAGTTGAAGGTCATGGCACGCCGCGACAACGAAAACGACAACCTGATGAACAAGCTCCGCCAGATGAGCGAGGAAGGCATCGCGGGCTTTTTCAACGAGATCATGTCGAACCAGCGGATGCGCTCGAGTTTCGGCAAGGCCGGTGAACGCTTCATGGCCAACAAGCAGTCGTTCGATCGCAACGTCGAGCAGCTGCTCGACTTCGTCAACATTCCATCCAAACGCGACGTGCGCGACCTGAAAGCGCGGCTTGACCATTTGAGCTCGCAACTGCTGAACCTCAGCATCAAGCTCGATCGGGTTCTCGATCAGACCGAAAACGAACCCGCGAAAGCGAAATCCACGAAAGCGATTCGGCGAGCGAAGAAGCCCAGCTGAGCAACCAGTTAACTGGCGCGCAAGCTGCGCCCTATTTCAGCCAGGTCCGCGATAGTGCGCGGCTCGCGGCCGAGGTCGGGCGCAACCATCAGCACCGCGCCGGCCGGAAGCGAATCGCGCAGTGCGTTGAGCGACAGTTCCTCGCGCGTCTTGAGCGCGGCGTAATCGGCGAGATTGCGCTTCAATTTTCTTTTGAGCGATGGCGCGATGTGCGCTGACGCCAGCTCCGCGGCGTCGGGCAGTTCCGCGAGCACACGATTCACCACCATCGCGGCGACCCGCAGGCCGGCGCGTTTGAGTGCGCCGATAAATTGGCGCGCCTGCGCGATTCGGCTCGACTCCGCCGTCGTCACGAGCACGATTGCCGTGTCAGGCGCGCGCAGCTTGTCCTGGGCGCGCGCGGCACGCGCCGAGAAGCCCTCGTACATGCCGTCGAAACTGCGGACGAAAGATTGCACGTCGCTCAGCAGGTTCAGTCCCGTCACGCGGTCGAACGCGGCGAGCACCGCGCGCGCCGCCACGTCCACCATCCGCAACTGGCTCCTGAATAATCCCGCGGGCGCGCCGAGCAGGGTCACCGCGCGCGAGTTCAGCAGTTCGAGCAGGCGGCGCGGCGCGTCGAGAAAGTCGATCGCCTCGGCCGCGGGCGGAGTGTCGAGCACCAGCAGGTCGGTTGACGGATTGGCCGCCAGCTCGAGCAGCTTTTCCATCGCCATGTAATCCGCCACGCCCGCCAGCGCGCCCGAGAGATTGCGATAGATTCGATTCTCGAGAATGGTGTCGCGCGCCGCGTTCGACGGTGCGTAGCGCGCGACGATCGAATCGAAGGTGCGCTTCGGATCGAGCCGCAACGCGCGCAGCCTGGCGCGATTCGGTCCGCCGCCGCGGCGCGCATGACGAATGCCGTCGAGCGAAACCTCGACCGGCTCGGACGAGTCCGCCCCGAGGCCGAGCGCGTCGAGCAGGCGCGGCGCGGGATCTACCGTCATTACATCGACGGCGCATCCGAGAACGGCGGCGCGCACGCCCAGCGCGGCGCTGATTGTTGTCTTGCCGACGCCGCCGGGCCCCAGGCAAATGACCAGGCTCTGCGCGTGCAAGTCCAGCGGCTGGGGATGGGCGGACTGCTTTGGATGCGCCCTGGGCTTCATCGGTCGAGCAGTTCCGCATCCAGCTTGCGGCCGAGTTTGTCGAGCTCGCGGCGCCCGACAGCCGGCGTGAACATCATCGGCAGGCTGACGGTCGCGATACCGGCGTCGGCGAACCGCAGCGCGACGAGAGCCGCCTGTTCGTGCGCCGCGTTTCGGCGAACAGCAAGGCGGGCATGGCCGCCGAGCGGGCTAAGCGCCGCGAGTTCGGCGGTGTCGAACAGCAGGTCGGGCACGCAGTTCATTATCGCCGCGACCGTGACCACGCCGAGGCGCGCGCGAATCGTTGCGGCGGTCTCAAGCGCCTCGCGCACTGCCAGATCCTCCGGGGTCATCGTGATTACCGCGCCGAATCGCCTCGGGTCGCCAAGAAAGCTGTCGATCGAGCCCGCCAGCCGGTTCAGCGTCCCGCCCGGCGCGATTCCCTTCACCCCCGACGAGACCGAAAGCAGCTCGACCGCGCTGCCCGACGCCGGTGCGTCGATCACGAGGTAGCGATCCTCGAGCGCCGCGTCTCCCGCTATGATTCGCAGACGTTCCAGCAGTAGAAAGGCCTCGAGTCCCGGCAGCGCCGCCGTGACGTAGCCGAAGGTTCGGCTCCGCAGCATCCGGCGCGAGATGGCGCGAATCGGCACGATGCGCTCGATGAACGCCTCGAGCTCTGCGCGCGCCGTCAGCGCAACCACGTCCAGCGAATCGGTGATTTTGACGGCGGCTGAATCTTCCGGTACCGCGCCGAGCGCCGCGGCCGCGGACAGGCGCCGGTCGAGATCGGCGAGCGTCGTCGGACGCCGGCGCGACAGCGCAAGCCCAATCGCGGCAGCGACCGTACTCTTGCCGGTCCCCCCTTTGCCGGTTACGAACAAGACCCGCGGCAGCGTCATCGGCTAGAATGTAGGGGTCGGGGACGAAGCAGTAAACCGTGAGCGCGAAGGGACTCAGCTTTGAGCGAAAATAAAATGCCGGTGCTCGATTCGATGCTGATCGCAATACCGCCCGGGCAGATTGTGCTGTTCAAGTCGATCGTCGAGTCCTACGACAATCTCGCGACGCTGCGGACCGAAGATCCGGTGCGCCACCATCTGCGAATTTGCTTTTCGCAAGAAACACGGGGAGAAGTCGAGGCACTGATAGCCTCGCTGGCCAAAGCTTGGGATGAACTTGGGCTGTTCTTCGAAATCTTGGACTGAATGCCATCCCCAACGCGGGAAAAATGCCTGTGCGACAAGACAATTCTTCTGAGGATGCCTCGTCCAGCACCTTGTCTTACCTTGAGTAAGGGTTCGTTGCAGCAGCTTTACGCTTTCCTAAGCGATTCGATCTTTCCTTTTGATTTTCTTGTTAAGCTTAACTTTAGGCAGAGACGAATCGACTTCATCTTACCAACAGCCTTGAGTGTAAATAACCTTTTTATCCCCCTAATGAGGAGTAATTCTCAATAATTGATAGTTACGTTGAAATTAAGATATCATAGAAAGCTTGGTCTCCAGCCAGCGCAGCAGGGTCTTCAGCCACCGGCGCGCCAACGCGGCGGAATCGCTGTTCCAGGCCTCGGCGAGCATGCGTGAGACGTAGGCTTTGCGGTTGGGCGGGAGGTGGTCGAGGATGTTGCGTTGCTTGTGCACTCTACAGCGTTGCACCACCGACAGATCGCCGAACACGTCGGCGAGCGCCTTTCTGATCCCGCGCCCGCCGTCGATCACGCACAGGACGCGGCCGTCGACCTTGAGCCCGCGCTCGAGCAGATCGTTGAGCAGCGAGGTGCAAAGCGCGGCATTCTCGGTCGAGTCCAGCCCCAGGCCCAGCACTGCTTTGCGTCCGTCGGCCAAAATCCCCAGCGCCACCACCACGGTGCGATGCGCGATCTCGATGCCGTCGACCATCAGCACCAGCAGGTCGAGTTGTTCGAGCCGGCGGCTCAGTTGCTCGCGCAGCTTGTCGCTCATGCGCGCGATCAGGTGGCGGCTCGCTGAACTCTTGCTGGCTCCGCGGACGATTATCTCGGCGGGCGCCGGCTCCAGGCTCTGGTCGTAACCGCGCGTCGAGACTCCGAGCAGGATCTGGTTGAGCACCCGCGCGGGAACCGGATCTATGGCGCGGAAGTGGGAGGCACTTTTCAGCTGCGCCTCGCCTCCACCCACGCCGCGTATTCGTGGACAAGGTACAACTATCCGCCGGCCACCGAACGGCAGCACGATCGGCGCTGCACCCCAGCGATAATGAGATCGCTCGGCGCGATGCTTGCCCCGGGGTCCGGCCAGTTCCACCACGTCCAGCTCGAACAACTCTTTTAGCGCATTGACCCCCACCTGCTGCACCCAGGCGAACAGCTCGCGCCGGCTGTGGACGATGCCCTCGATCATCGGCAGCAGCAGCTGCTGCGTTGTCAACAACAGACCGGCGCCAACTTGCGCCGGCACTCTGGCGTTTGCTGTGTTCTTCATCGGCGGCTCCTTCTTCCCACCTCGGGGACGGTGTTCTTGCCAGACCCATTCTCAGGTCGGCCCGTAGCCGCCGCTACTTACTCAAATTCGAATTTCAACATCCGGTGGGACATCGCCCCGAGGATCGGCAATGCAGCTATGTCGCCGATCGGCTGCACATGCGGAGAAGCCGGCGCCGGCGGCGGCACCGGAATCGGCGCTTCGATCGCCCACGAGTTCGCCTCGCGTGGCGGGCGATTACTGATTGCGAGAAGGTTTTCGTCCTGCGCCTCGGTCAATTAAAATTCATGTTACAACTGCTTCAGATTGAAATGCCGAGGCAGGCCGATCGTGGCCGCTTGAAATCCAGCCTCTAGAACAATAGAGCAAGCGTTTCCGTTGGTCGAGCATCGGATGATGGAAGCAGAGGCTTATCGGGTGAAAGGAGAGCTCGAGCGTGCTTGCGGTCCCTCGAAGTATACTCATGCGGAGCAGTCCTGCCGACGTGCCATAGCAGTTTCGCTTCGACAGAAAGCGAAGTCGTGGGAGCTGCGCGCAGCGACCAGCCTCGCGCGTCTTGTGCGCGACACCAATCGTGGCGACGAAGCGCGCGCGATGCTCGCCGAAATCTATAACTGGTTCACCGAAGGGTTCGATACTGCGGACCTCAAGGACGCCAGGGCGCTGCTCGATGAGCTCAGCGCATAACCAGGGGCATCAAGCTCACCGTGACAGAGCATCGAACCAGATACGCGAGAAGCGGCGAGATAAACATCGCCTATCAGGTGATTGGCGATGGTCCGCGCGACATCGTGTACGTTCCCGGCGCGGTGTCGCACCTCGATCTTCGGTGGGAAGAGCCGATGTGCGCGCGCTTCTTCAACCTGTGCTCCGCAAAAACATTCGTTTCGGCCTTGAACCCCGTATAGTTCTTCGGAATCTTGAGGAGACAGCGTCGACGGCAGAGGGTTTCCTTCATCATGCGCACAGGGCTGAGTTGGTTACGGATCCTGGCTGATCTGGTCCACTTTGTGTGTCTCGGGTTGCGTTCCAGAAGCTCGGTCGCAGCCGAGAATCTGTTCCCTGCGCAAGCAGCTTGCCGAGCGCGCCGAATAGCGAGCCGCCGACGAGGCCTCCTATCAGGCCGAGTATGAGATCGCCGATTAATCCGAAACCTTCGCAATGCACGAGCTTGCCGGCCAGCCAGCGCGCGATAATGCCGACTATGATCCAGTAAAGCATCGTGGGGTCCTCATTGCATTTTTCTCGAAGTGATCTGCACTCGCGTTGGTAGCGACCTCTGGATGGCACATCTTGCGCGCGGTCAGCAAACAACCACCACGGATTTGTCCACAATCTCCAAGCCTCGCTTTCGCTGGCGCTCGACGACGATGTCGCAGTGCTGCTGGCACAGTTCGATCTGGCGAACCTATCTGCCAGGCGCCATCAACCTTCTCGGCGATCGGCGTCGCGCGCTCCTGGTCACCATGATCTCTGGTCACCAGGGGGCTCCCCCCCATCGATGTTTGGAGTGGTGCTGAATGAGGGATGGTACATTGTCGGACAGCAGCACGGTAACTATTTCAGCGAAGACGGGCAAGAACAGAAAAGGGTTAATGGGTCACCCGGATATCCGGGCGCTGGAGGCTCGCCCCCCATCGATGCCCGTGATGCGCAGTTGCCAGGAGGGTGCAGCTGCGTACCGGTCACCCTGATCTCAGGGTCGCCAGGGGCTCCCCCCCATCGATGCCTGATGTGTGCTCACAGCCTGGGATGAGCGTGACTATTTCAGCGAGGATGCGCGGAGGGACGGGCGGCCCTGGTTGGCACTCGCGCGAGCTGGCACCGTGCTTCCACAATGCGCGAAAGAATAGGAACGGTCCCGAGGTGACCGAAGCCGGAAACCAATCACGCCCGCGCTGACGGCGCGGCGATCAGCGCCTTAGAAGCGAATAGCTCTTTGGCGCGTGCACTTTAAGGTATTCGCGCAACGATCGTATACCCCGATCACGAACCGTGGGTTGCCAACCGCTCGGGGACCTCTCTTCGATCCGCCATTGGTTGGTAGCAAGCCTGATGTAGACGATACTGTTGTTCCCGACCTTGGCGCTGCCGCGGCCACCAAAATGGTTCAAACACAGGTCGAAATCTTCAAGCAGTTCCCGCCAGTAACTCCAGTTTAAGCGAAAAGTCGTCGTCGGCGAGGCCTCAGAGACCTCCTGGTGCCTGATCGCGTAACGCTCCATCAGCAGCTTCTGCAGGCGGTGCGCAGTCTCTCTCTCCGCCGGCAGTGCTCCCTTATCGGTGCTGATCCTGCGCAATAGTGCGATTTTTCGCAGTGCGTCCTCGACCCTCATCGGCCCCCCTCGTTGGCGATTCTGTGGTGCGCAGTAAAACTAACTATATCGTAAATACGAGTCAACAATCATCAAAAAATATTACTGACAAATCTGAACTGACATTCCCTTTTCTCTCGGATTTTGAAATCGCCTCGTACATTAAACGACCTCCCAAGCAGTGTTTTCGCGGGTTCGGTCCAAGGCTTTTCCAGCGCTGACCGGGTTGCTTCGCGTCTGCACCGGGGGGTCGAGCGTTGTCAACTACGCGTTTGCGACGAGCGGCATTCCCTCCCCAGCTCATGGCTGACTTTGATGTAGTTCCAACCAGCACAGCGCCCGTCAATGTTGATATGCAAAATTGCTTCGTCCAGGATTATCCAATGTCCGCGCCCGACATGCGGATGTGTGTGCACTTCCCGGAGGGTGCACTGGTACACGGACGGTGCGGTAAGCATTTCAGGGAAGGGAGGCAGAAGGCGGTGGCGGCGCTTGTCTCTGCTATTTTCCCGTGCCACTAAGCGACACCGTCTGCCTACCACCCTTCGCATTGTCGGTAATCGTCAGCACTCCGGTCTGATTCGTGGGCGCGCTCGGAGTAAATGTCACCGAGATCGAACAACCCGTGCCCGGCGCTAGACTCGCGGGACAGTCGTTGGTCTGGGTGAAGACCGCCGGATCGGAAATCATCTCGATCAACACCGCAGACCCCGGATGCTTCTTGGTGCCCTTAGGATTGGACACCGTAACCGTTTTCGGTTCGCTCGGCGTTCCAACCGTGATCTTCGCGAACTTGAGCGCTTTCGGCTTGATCTCAAGCGTCACCGGCGCCGCAGTTGGAGTCGGCGTCGCAATCGCGGTCGGCGTTGGAGTTGCTGTCGCCGCGGTGAAGGTCGGACTCGCGGTTGGCGTCGGCGTGGCAGCTCCCAACTGCTGAATGGCGATGAACAGAGGCTCACCCAGTTCCGTTTGTGGTCCGCTTATGTCGGCACTGGGAAACTCGTCGAGCACTCCAGTGCTGCTTCCCAGCGGGGGATAGACAAACACGCTGCCGAAAAGATCGACCACATAGATGTCGCCGCTAGAATCCAGCGCGATGCCGATCGGATATAGCAGGCTGGTATTTCTCCCGCTGATGGTGGCAGTGGGGGCCTCGTTGAGCGACCCGGTGCTGCTTCCCAGCGGCGGATAGACAAACACGCTGGTGCCGGTGCCATTTCCGTTACACTCACCGCAGTCCACCACGTAGATGTTGCGGCTGGAATCCAGCGCGATGCCTTGTGGATCCCGCAGGCCGGTGTTGCTCCCGCTGATGGTGGCGGTGGGGGCCTCGTTCAGTGGCCCTGTGCTATGTCCCAGCGGCGGGTAGACAAACACGCTGGCGGCACCTGAATCCGACACGTAGATGTTGCGGCTGGAATCCAGCGCGATGCCGACTGGAGCGTTCAGGCCGGTGTTGCCCCCGCTGATCGTGGCGGTCGGGACCTCGTTGAGCAGCCCAGTGCTGCTTCCGAGCGGCGAGTAGACAAACAAGCTGCCCAAAAGATCCACCACATAGATGTTGGCGCTGGAATCCAGCGCGATGCCCTGTGGGTCCCGCAGGCCGGTGTTGCTCCCGCTGATGGTGGCGAGTGTGGCGGTGTCGCCGTTACTCCCGGCAGGGTAGACAAATACGTCGGCGGCGCCAGAATCCGCTACATAGATGTTGGAGCTGGAATCCAGCGCGATGCCTTCTGGATAGATCAGACCGGTGGTCATGGTCGTGCTAATGGAGGCGCTGGGGGCCTCGTTGAGCAGCCCGGTACTGCTTCCTACGGGCGAGTAGACCGTCACGCTGGAGTTGCCTCCGTCCGCCACATAGATGTTGCGGCCAGTATCCAGCGCGATGCCTTGTGGTAAGAAAAGACCGGTGTTGGTCCCGCTAATCGTGGCGGCCGGGGCCTCATTAAGCGACCCGGTGTTGCTTCCCAGCGGTGGATAGACAAACACGCTTTTGGTTCCGGAATCCACCACATAGATTTGGTCGCTGGAATCCAGCGCGATGCCGACTGGGTTGACCAAGTCGGTCTCGGTCCCATTGATAGTGGCGATTGGGGAGGCATTGCCGTTGCTCCCGGCTGAATACACAAACACTTCGCGTCCGTTTCCAGCCGCCACATAGATGTTGCGGCTGGAATCCAGCGCGATGCCTTGTGGTACGCCCAGACTAGTGTTGGTCCCACTAATGGTGGCGGCCGGGGCCTCATTGAGCGACCCGGTGCTGCTTCCCAGCGGCGGATAGACAAGCACGCTGTTGCCGTTTGCATCCGCCACGTAGATGTTGCGGCTGGAATCCAGCGCGATGCCGACCGGAGCATTCAGGCCGGTGTTGCTCCCGCTGATGGTAGCGGTGGGGGCCTCGTTGAGCGACCCGGTGCTGCTTCCCAGCGGCGGATAGACGAACAGGCTGGCGGCACCTAAATCTGCCACGTAGATGTTGCCGCCGGAATCCACCGCGATGCCTTCCGGGCTGCTTAAGCCGGTGTTGCTTCCGCCAATGATGGCGATGGGAGCAGCATTGCCCTTACTCCCTTCGGTGTAAATGGTGATGGTCCTTGTGCAAAGGTTGGTGGCGTAAATGTTCCCATTTTTGTCAACGGCCACATATTGCGGTTGGGCAAGGCCGGTAGGGGCGGGGGCCAGCGGCGAAATGTCACCGTTGCTTGCGGCTGGATAAGCTGTCACGGCCCTGGAGCAGCCGTCCGTAACGAAGAGCGTCGGGGTGGAGTCCGCGCTGTACGCACGGCCTGAAGAACCATGAAGGCCGAAGATAGCAAGTGCGGCCGCACAACAAATCGCGATCACGCCGATCCATGCTTTTCCCCAAGAGTAGGCAACCGCGATAGCAAGCAAGAGGATCCTTCCCTTTGGTAGCAGACTGGACGGTGCGCTCAATACGAGCCGGCGATTACCAAGTCGCTGTTTACCCTGCCGGCGCGTGAAGGGTCAATTCTACCGATGTTCCAGTAGCGCTAATATCTAACAGTGCATTCACACCTTTCATCCCGCTCATCCGAACCGCCCCTGCAATTAATGCGCCACTAACGATTAGTCAATAGCCCTGAAAAAAGGCGGCGTGCTCCCGCCATCAATCAGCCGATGGCTACAAATTCTAGAATCGATGCAACAATGTGTCGCTGACGCTACTTAAGCGGACCTTAGCAGTCACCTCGAGGCTCGCTCCCCATCCAGGCCTGCCGGCTGTACGGCGTAACTATTCCGGCCTGAGACGAGCAGAAAAGGGAGGGAAACGCCTAGCCGGGTTCGACCGCGAGTGTTTTTAGCGTTCAAAAAGATGTAGGCTTGCGCCGTGCTCGAAAGGAGTAAGTATAGTGAAGGCCAACTCCAAAATACTCGCACTAATCACGTTCGGCATCGCCGCGATCGCAATGGCGGGTCAAGCGGTGGCGGCGCCAAAACCCGACCTCGTCATCACGCAATTCGGACTCAAGTCGTGGGGTGTGTGCGCGACCGATAAGACCGTTTTTTCACGTTCGTCGCCCTCCCATCTCCACGTCTCCCTTCCCTGAAATAGTTACCGCACCGGAGCGCTGGCGGATGATCAACCGGGCGCGCTCGCGGACCCGGCTCGCGGCGAACACGCCTTTCGCGTGGTCAAGCAACTGTGGGGTTTCACCAAAGTGAGATACCGCGGCCTGGCCAAAAACCTGGCGCGGGCGCAGACCATGTTCGCCCTGGCCAACCTCTACCAAGTCCGCAGGCAACTGCTCCCAGCAGGGGCCAGGTGTGGGCTGTGAAGAAACTTCGGGCAGCGAGCAGTCTCGGCGGCGCTCAACGCCGGACCAATCATCACTCATCCTCCGCTCTCTGAACCCGATTGTCATGACCACTTCAGCAAATTGCCCCCGCACACCGACCTGTGCAGAGCTTCCCTAGTATCCTGTCCCATAAATAACTTTACTTGTACCGACGATTTTCTGAAGCAGTTTCGTGGACAGATGGCGCCGACAACATAAACCTATTTGCGGGACACGACACTAGTGTCCTGTCCCGCAAATAGGTTTTGGCCGTCTGGTCATTTTTACCCTGTGATTGCTTAAGAAAACCGTCGGTACAAGTAAAGTTATTTATGGGACAGGATACTAGGTGAATGGAGAAAAGGTGGCTGAGGGCCGAATCGAGAATACGGTCCCCTACGTTTTTTCCGCCGACGAGACCGAAGACGTTGGCGAAGACCTCGCGACGCCTGTGACCGAGGACTACAGAGAAGGCGACAACAAATTCACGGGCACGATTGAAAACGTAACGATCGCGCTGACCCCGCCGCCCGCACAGGTCGGGAAAGACGAAGAGAGCGGCGATGCCATCTTCCAGGAGGGCGTGGAGTAAGCGTCTCGGGTCAGATGCCGAACGGCTCGATTGAAGGAAGCGCATGACCTGGATCCATTGATAGCTGCCGGCTCAAGCAACAAGCGCAAAGCCGGACTGTTCACCGCCCTTCCAAACTCTCCAGGCACTAAACGGAGCGGCGAGGAGGACGGCCCTCGCGCTCCCAATGATCAGACAGCGCTGGATGGGTCCGCTTTACTTCGGCAGACTAAGGCACGCGGTAGCCTTCCAGTTCGGCGCCATCATGCAATAGAACCACGTATGTGACTCCGCGGCTCGTGGCAAGCACACCGGAGAACCGGGGGCGGCCCCAACCGTGCGACGCCAGTGAACCGCGCGGCACCCGCAAATCCATGATCTGGGTTCGATCCTCGAGGTCGAGAACCTTGAACCCGCGGTACCAGGAGAAAAATGTCATTTGAACGCGGCTCTCGTCGCAATCAACCAGCGCGTATTTCAGGTTCGCGGAAAGATCCTCGAATGTGCAACCCGAAGGCAGGTTTTCTGCAAGACTCGTCGGCGTGTGGTCCGCGTTGTATTCCGCCATTCCAAGGGAGTTGAGACTTTTACGCAGATCGTCGAGCGAGGAGAACCCCAACGGGACGAGTTTCGGTCCGCATGCCTTTTCTTCCGGAGTCGAAGCGGTCTCGGCGAGATACAATTTGTTGATAATGGTGTAAGTACACACCGTTTCAGGCTTGAGGAAGGGTAAGGTTAAGGTTTCCACCGCATACTGGCCCGTTTTGGTCACCTTGCCGTCGACCGTCGCGCTCCGATAGTCCTGAAGGCCGCTCACTACGAAGGCTCCGCTGGGGCTGAAACCCATGTCGCCTGCGGCCAGCAGGGGATCGGTGAGCACGACGCGCCTGAGAAGCTTGAACCCGTGGAGATCGATAATGTTCAGAACAGACAGCGGCTTTGCAGATTGGCCGGGGAAGCCGGGGAAGTTCCATGTATCTGCGTTCTGGCTCAAACGGACTACGAGATAATTCCCTCCTGGGTCCATTAAGAGCTGGTCGTTCCGATCCGATCGATCCTTCTGAGACAACCATCCGAGCAGTTCATCGTTCGGCCCTACGTCAATATCCAGCTCATCCTCACGCGGTTGCGAGGTGTCCCACGCCTCGATGCGCGTAAGAGTCCAGATTTGCTTGGGCTGTTCGAGCCGCTTGGTAGCCACCAGCAGGGCGCCGTCGCGCATCGTATGTAGGGTCGAGTACCCCTGCTCATTCTGTGGTTTACGCAACCTGTAGGTGAACGATCTGGCGTTCCCCTGGCCGTGGCAGCCCGCCAGGAAGAATGCAACCACCATGAAGAGAGTCCGCCGCTCGAGCATTGCGGAATCGTATCACTCGAGTGATTCGTCTTATACTTTCTCGAGATGGGCTACGGTCTTGTCACCCATGACGTTGCCAGTGTTCAGCGTCGTTTTGGGTTCGATCAAGATGACGTGGACCTCGTCCTCGGCCATCGGCAGATTGTCAACACCGCGAGGGACGACCACGAATTCTCCGGGACCAAGCCGAATCTCGCCGTCGCGCAGTCTTATCAGTAAGCCGCCCCTTCGTCACCAGGAAGAGCTCGTCCTCGTTCTGAAGTGGCGAAATTTGCGCTAATCAATTCATCAATTCCGATGGGGATGCCCCCTGCGCCGTTTTGTTGCTGAGTAGAACCAGACCTCAGAGGTCTGCGGTTTCCAGGGCGATCGCTGCTGCTGCGGTTCGCGTCTCGACGCCAAGCGCTTCGAGGATGTGCTCGACGTGTTTCGAGACAGTTCGCGAACTTATGCCCAGAATAATCCCAATGTCGGGATTGGTCTTGCCAGCCGCAACGTGAGCCAGGATTTCTGATTCACGCTGCGTCAACCGAAGGGCTCCGAGCGCCGCAGCATTGATCGCCAGGCGGTGCTCTTCGAACACCAGGAAATTCTGCTCGGGCTTCGAAACCAGATGGACAGTAAGGCGAGTGCCGTCCCGCTCTATAACAAGGGGATGGCGAATATCCGGAACGTCGGTGGCCTTTCGCATAGTCTGCTCCGACCGCGAAATCCATTGAGCAAGCTGCTCTGGCAAACCGTGACTGCTTAGCTTCAGGAAAAATTTCTCGAGCGCTCGTGTCGCGCCGGCAGTTTCCATCGCGATCATCCCATTAAGGTCGATCGCCATCAGGGCGCGCTCGGCGCAATTCGGGCCACTTCTTTGCGTCGCCATTTCGATCAGCGCCGAAGTGGTATGGACAAGGCGAAAGGCTTGAAGCACGTGCGGCGAAACCGACACGAGCATATCCCTGTGGGCATCCGGAGTTTGCTTGTGCTGACCGACCCCTACGAATTCGAGACAGTTGCTTTTGACAATGCGGTCTGGCCCACTTTGATATTTACATTTGGCCCATCCTCCGACATTTCATTTCCTAGTTTTCTGCACTCATCATTCGATTGGTAGTTTGTGGTCAGGGGGAGCGCGAGGACTCCCCACCCGCGATCAAGTAGTTCACGCGACTTTCTCCGAAAGCGTCTCGATCCCGCGCGTTCGTGCCTTGGAACAATCGAAGAGAGTGCGAGTGGTGAGCATGGCAATCAGGATACGTAGGAGCCGATCAGCGACGGCGTGCAGGGAGCGGCCACGAGTGTGGCCGCGCCGGCGCAGCGCGGTGTAGTAACTTTTGCTCGGCAGGTCACGGATAACTGCTACCCGCGCACAGTGATAGAACGCATGGCGAAGGCGGCCATTGCACGCGTAGCGCATCAGGACCATGCGCTGCTTGCCGCTTTGTTTGGTGACGGGCGCGATACCCGCGTGGCCACGCAGAGCACGATAATCTCGTTCGGTAAGAGCGGTGCACGCTTCCGCGATTATAGTAGCCGCTACGATTCTACCGACTCCCGGCAGCGAACGGAGTGCGTCGATTTGCTTCTGCTGCGAAGCAATCTGTTCATCCTTTCGCTCGGCCTGCACCGTGAGGATTCTGATTTGGTCGGCTTGTCGCTGATTCTCCTTCGCCTGCCTCTGCACCTCGTTGAGCAGCAGCGCGGGAAGCAACTCGTAGCGCACCCGCTCGACACCCGCTCGACCTTGCCGTCATCGCCGTGCGTCACCAGCTCCGGATAGACCCGCGCCACCTCCTCCGCGGTAGCGTGCCCGCTGGATCCTGCTTGTAGCGGAAGCTCACCGGGCGCAGCTTCATCAAACCGCCGCTCGCCTCGCCCATGTCGTGTATGTCGCGCTTGTAGCGCGCCGAGGAGACCTGAACGCCGAGATGGCCGCTGCTGTCGATCAGCACCGTCTTTGCGCTGGACTTTGAAAGGCGGGTGGCGAAGATGCTGGTGATGCAGGTGGCAGTCTGCGTGCCCTTGGTGCCAATGCCGATGGTGCCCGATTCGCCTGCCACACCTTCGTTGCCGATGTCAAAGTTGTTGCTGCTGCCGGTGGTGAGACGGACGGCCGGCCTATCGGGAGAGCGTTGGACCGCTCTCCCGGCGATTTCCCCAGGACTTCAATAAGATTTCTGCTAGATGATGGTGTTCCGCCGTGGGTAAACCCGCTGTCGGAGAGTCATCGATAAAATTCCTGCGCCGTTTGACGTGATGTGGCAGGCCGAGTGCACGTTTGCCTGCTCTTCAGCTAGATCAAGGTACTTTTACGCTACAAGTGTAGCAGATTTGCCACTGCTGGGATACAATTTTTCCTACAATCCGTGGATGAAAACCAGTAACCATGCGGGAAATCCCGAATTATACGCTTTGGCATTCAGGTTGCTTCTTGTGGAGGGCCCGGCTTTGAGCTCCTGTGAGGCTGCGTCACGAGAGCGGGGGGCGTTCCAGTCTGTTGAGCGAATGAATATGAGGTCGTCTATGAAAAAGGATACGCCAAATCCTAGGGGTAGGTAGCCATTCTGTACGCGGGAACCGTACGCATGAGACGACGGAAATGAACAGACGGAGGCGGATTGCTGTTTCACCGCGAGCGCGCGTCGAAACACGCTCTAGCGATAAGCAGACCCGTGGTCGAGTTCCCGGCGGGGAAGGCCAGGCGATGGTCGAGTTCGCTATCGTGGCACCGCTGCTGCTGACGCTCCTTATAGCCCTGGTGGTGTTAGGGGTTGCTTTCAATAACTATCTGACGCTGACATATGCTACGAATGCCGGTGCGCAGCTTCTCTCAATTAGCCGAGGGCAAACCACAGACCCATGCCAGACGACTAGCGCAGCGGTGGAACAAGCAGCGCCATATCTCAAGTCGTCGAAGCTCACCTTCTCGATTGCACTGGGCACCGGATCCCCGATTAAGTACGGGAGTGCATATACGGGGACGTCGTGCACCAGCGCCTCATTAGTGGAAGGCCAAACTGCCAAGGTAACGACTACTTATCCGTGCAGCATCGTAATCTACGGACACAATTACGCACCTAGTTGCACCCTCACAGCGCAAACAGCGGTGTTTGTACAATGAAAGAAAACAACGGATCTTTTGGCCGAAACAATGAGTTTATCGTCCGCTGGCTGCGCGGCAGCCCGCGCGGGCAGTCGATTGTGCTGGTCGCGGGCGCCTTGGTCGGCCTTCTCGCAGCGGTCGCGTTCGTAGTCGACGTCGGTCGTGCCTATTACGCCTATCAACAGCTCCTGGTTCAAACCCAGGCGGCGGCCTTAGCGGGAGGCGCGGTGATGTCCAATGACGGTGAGACATCAAGCGAAGCAGAAGCGACCGCGACGAGCTACGGCGGCGCTAGTGGGGATGCAAACGCCAATTCCAGTACGCTGACCAATGTTAAGGTGACGGCTACGACGAAGTGCCTGACGAGCAAAGCCGCCGTCGCCATGGGGGTTCCCGCCTGTAACGCCTATTCGATTGGCATGAATGCGATGACCGTGACGGAGACAGCCAAAGTGCCGACGACATTCGCCAGAGTGCTCGGCTTCGATACCTGGAACCTCTCGGCAACCGCGATGGCGAGCGCAAAGGGCGGATTCAATGGCCCGTACAACGTGGCGATCATCGTTGACACGACGAACTCGATGACTCAGAGCGACAGCGGAAATTGCGGTAAAGAAAGAATCCAATGCGCGTTGCAAGGCGTCCAGGTTCTGCTGAGCACGCTCTCGCCCTGTCCCGGAGGGTTGACAAGCTGCGGCGCGACCACAGCCAGCTCCGTTGCGGTTCCCACGCCGGCGAGTGGCAACGAAACTGCGACCAACGTCGAGAACAACCCGGTCGATGAAGTCGCGCTGTTTACGTTTCCCGGATTGGCTGCGAGCGGGACATCGATCGGGAATGTTCAGGATGATATAAAATGCCCTACTACTAACCCTCCGATTACCTCGTACAACGAGTTTTTCAATGCCTCCAATTGCACAGGCTCAGGCAAACCAGTTCCTTGTTGCACAGGCAGTGGCAAGGGGACCACTTGCGCTACTACCCTTAACCCGCCCGTCTACCAGATCGTTCCGTTCTCGAGCGACTACCGCACTTCCGACACAGCGACTTCGCTGTATGCCAGCTCCGACCTCGTGATCGCGGCCGGCGGCGGTTGCAGCGCGGGCCTGGGAGCTCCGGGCGGTGAGGGAACCTTCTACGCGGGCGTGATTAATACGGCACAAAGCGCGCTCATTGCTCAACAAACCGTGCGCGCCAGCGCAGGGGTGCAAACGAAGAACGTGCTGATCCTCGTCAGCGATGGCGAAGCAAATGCTACGCCAACCGCAGGGATGGAGGCGCCAAACCCTGCGCCATCGAAGGTTTACTCAGCGACGGGGCAGTGCGCCCAGGCAGTAGCGGCATCCCAAGCCGCTGCGGCAGCGGGAACCACGGTATACGCAGTCGCCTATGGCGCGGCGACAACGGGATGCACGACTGACACCGGTACATATTCCAGCCCAGTCTGCACGATGCAGGGTATCGCAAACTCGCCCACGTCGTCGGGCAGCTACGAGCAGAATAACTCGAACTTCTTCACCGACGTCACATCTACCAAGTCTGGCTGCGCCTCATATGCTCGATCGACCGGTACCTTGAACCAGATCTTCCAGCAAATCGCGAACGATCTTACGGTCTCCCGGTTGATCCCCATCGGCACTACTTAGACGCACATCGGCGAAGATCAAATGTCCGGTCAGGTCGCGTCAGACCAAGGACGCAGCCTGACCGAGCGGATTTCGCAGCCGCGACATCCGCCCGCTGAATACGGCGAGTATATTGTCACAGCGCCATCACGGCCATGCTCGCGCGCGTGGCAATGCTGGCGCTACCAAGCGCCGGTTCGCTGAATCCGATGACAACCTTGGCGGTGCCAGTTGAGGGCGGATGGCGTTTCAGCGGAACGGCCAACTATGGCGAGTGGCTCGGAACACGCGACCTATCTGATGGCGACAGGGCTAGTCCTCCTGCGCGATGGTGCGCTCAAGCAGGCGAGAATTCTCGACGCTTGGTCGACTGCCGGAATGCTTGGCACCGGCTGCAACGATTGCGTACTTATTCGGAAAC
The DNA here is from genome assembly GCA_963842085.1 of uncultured delta proteobacterium. Taxonomy (GTDB): domain Bacteria; phylum Desulfobacterota; class Binatia; order Binatales; family Binataceae; genus Binatus. The sequence goes on along the minus strand of CAWJET010000002.1, from coordinate 1,444,140 downwards.
GTCTTTGTCCCGGATGAATTCACCTTCGATTGGCTCAACGCGAGACCGCTGCGGCCGCGCGGTCCATTCGAGAACATTCCATTGCAGCTGCAAATTGCGGGCGGCCTCGTGCCGGTGATAGTCGGCACCGCGCGTCGATCGGCAGCTCCGGCTATCCTAATGACGAAAATGAAATACGCCGGCGCGTGGCCGAGGATTTCAAGCGTTCGAATTATCCAGCGGGCTTTTCCCGGCAGATGGCTGCCGCGCTGGTCAACGGCGATCGCCGCGTGTCGCTCAATCGGATCAAGGCGCCCACGGTTGTCATTCACGGCGCGGATGATCCGCTCCGATCGAGGGCGGCCGCGATACGGCGGCGAATATCGCAGGCGCGGAGCTGATCGAAATTCCAGGCATGGGGCACGACCTGCCGACCGCGCTCTATTCCAGGATCGTTGACGCGATCGAATCAGCGGCGAAGCGCGCGGGTGTTGGTGCGTCGTAGGTGATGGCGAGGTAGCCTGCGGAACTCCTCCAGTACGGTGGAAACCGGCTAGAAAAATAACCGCCTTCCACTCAGGCCTATTCCTCTTCTTCGCCGACGAACTGCTCGATCGAACAATTGACCCGCGCTCATCCCAAGTGTTGTCATTTACCGGACGGTCTCGGATTCTTCCTAGGCCTGTTCCAGTACGGAGACTTGCAGCGAGGACAGACTCGCGGTTCTTGGCCAGCTTCTCGCGGCAACCATTCGTGTCCGCACCGCTCGCAACGATAACCTGACAATTTGACCTTGGCCACGCTTTCCCGCTCCACCGACCCTCGTTGGAAACATATTACTTTTAGGTATTGCTTCGTAGTCTACCTTTTAGTAATATACCATAGCGTAAGCAGGAATTTCGGAATCTAAACAGAAATGACGTCAATGGTGAAAGAGGGAGCATCGCCAAGGAGATAAATATGAGGGCTAGCCTGGACTATCGCTGTAGTTATCTTTGTGTGCTCATCGAAAACGGAGTCGAGCCGAAGAAGTGGTTCCCAGTCCGCAGGGCAGACTATCCAGAAGTTCAAACGCTGCTCAGCCGACCGGTCACGAGCGTCAATCAACAGGAGGGAGTTTACGTGGACGAGGAAGGAAACGTGCATCAGTTGTTGGATAAGGGCGAGACGAAGCCAATCGAGGTCGAACACCTCCCTGGGACGGAGAAGACCGAACTCGAGTCGCTACTGGAGGCTTCGCTGAAGGAAGGGCAGGCAAAGGGAAAAAACGGCGGCGCCAAGCGGCTCTTGAAAAAGAATCGCGGCGGCGGTCGTGAGCAGCAAGCGTTACAGGTCGTGACCGCACAGCCCGAAGCGCGTGCGGCGGAAGGACCGTCTGTCGTCGAGGCGAGCGCACCAACTTCCAATATTGCGCCTTCCGAAGCTCCCCTGCGATTGAATCTCCGGCAAAAGCTCGCCGAAGTTCGCCGGCGCATCGGCTACGTCCAGAAGCGCGGCCACAATGAGCGCCAGAACTACAGCTACGTCACCGCCGCCGATATCGCCGGCTCAGTCGGCGACATACTCGCCGAACTTGGGGTCGTCGTAATCCCCACACTCGAAGACATCTCCTACGAATCGGCAGTGGGCCGGGGAGAGGCGAGCCGGACGGCGCGGGTGGTGATGGCCTACACCTTCGCCGATGTCGACAGCGGTGAGGAGCTCATCGCGAAGGTCGCGGGCCAGGGACTCGACCCCGGCGACAAGGCGCCGTACAAGGCGATGACCGGGGCGTTGAAGTACGCCCTGCTCCAATCGTTTCTGTTGGCCACCGGCGATGACCCGGAAGATGAGCGGCTGGATGCCCGCTTCACGACAACCAATCCCGAACGTCTCATCAGCGGCGAACAAGGTCGCGAACTCAAGAAACTGATCGACGATACCGGGACCGAGCTCGAACGGGTACTGGCGTACTACAAAGTTGCATCACTCGGCGAAATGACCGAGACCGCCTACCGGCGCGCGCTCGAAGTGCTCAATCGCAAACTAGCCAAGCGCGGCAATCAGGAGACGGTGCATGCCCAGGATTGAGCGGCTGCATCAGAACACGCCCGAATGGCACCGCTGGCGCAGGCAGGGGATTGGAGCCAGCGACGCTCCGGTGATCATGGGCGAGACCGCGTTCAAGACCCCGAGAACGCTGTGGTCGATAAAAACCGGGCGTACGCAGGAAGCTTCCGCAGGTCCGGCAGCGCGACGCGGTCGCGAGCTGGAGCGTTTCGCCCGTCGCGCGTACGAGCGACAAACAGGGATCCAAGTCGAGCCACTGTGCCTGGTCCACCGGGAGTTCGAGTGGATGCGGGCGTCGTTGGACGGGCTCAGCTTCGACGGCTCCACGCTTTTGGAGATTAAATGCCCGCTCAGCCCCCGCGATCGCGCATCAGCTGAGCAAGGTCGCATCCCTTCCCAGTACCATGCGCAACTACAGCATCAACTGGAGGTCTCCGGAGCAGCACAGGCGCACTACTGGTCATTCCACGGGACCGACGGAGTCCTGGTCGAAATACGCCCCGACCGGGAATACACCAAGCGGCTGGTAGAGGCAGAGGCGGCGTTCTGGCAGCTGGTGCAGGAAAACCGCTGGCCGGAATTGGCCCCCGAACTGGCCCACGAGGAACTGGATCTGAGCGCGGAGCCGAAGTGGCGTCACGCCGCACTCCGTTACCGTGAAGTCAGACTCCGGCTGGAAAGCGCAGCAGCCGAGGAGCACAGGCTGCGCGCAACGCTTGCGTGTCTGGCGACCGCGCGGCGCACCTACGGCTGCGGCGTCGAAGTCGTGAAGAGCTCACGCAAAGGCGCGGTCGATTACTCGGCGGTACCGGAGCTCCGCGGCGTCAACCTCGAACCCTACCGCACCGGTCGCGGTCGTGAAGATCAACTTCATCGACCCCAGCCGGCAATAGACCGTCATGCAGGAATTTTTCGGCTTTCGCAATTTCCGCCAGTTCGAGCGCACCCGCAGAGAGCTCAAGCTGCCCTACGAGCTGTTGAACGACATCCGGTTCCGTCAGTTGCCCGACGCGCGCAAGGCCCACCTGCTGTGTTTGCTGCTGCTCTCGGCGCGCATGAACAATCTGCTGCCTAACAGTCCGGTCAAGTTGGAGCGGTTGATAGGGGCGACCGAACCCTTGGACTTAAGCGCGTTCGCCGCCTTCGTCGACTTCGCCGCGGTGGAGAGGCCGAGCTGGCAGGACCGCGTTGCGAACCGGCGAGTGCCCGACAGCATGCGCGCGGCAGTGCTGGTGCGCGACGGAGGACGATGCCGGAAATGCAGGCGGGCGATCAAGCTGGAAATGGATCACATCGTTCCGATCAGCAAGGGGGGCAAGACCGAAGAATCCAACCTTCAGACGCTCTGCCGGCGCTGCAACCGGGCCAAGGCCAGAAAGCTGGTACCCGGGCTCTGAAAAGATGAGTGCAGCAGGCGAATCATCGCGCAGCATCGCGGTCGAGCTGGCCCTGCTGTTCCTGCGCGAACTTGAGCCGGTAGTCGCGGAAGATCCCGAGCGGCTGGTCTCGACCGAGGCGGTACTCTCCTTTGCCGCGGTCAGGCGCGGGGATCCGCTCACCTGGCAACACTGGCGCAGGATTCTCGAGAAATACGAAAAAGCGGACCTACTCGAGCACATGCTCGGCGGTCCGGTGCCCGTGGAGCACGGCGACGGCGGCTCGGCTGCCGACAGACTGATCGGACTTGTGCTCGAGTCTGGAATCGAGTTCTTCCACGATCCCGACCAACACGGCTGGGCTTGCGTTCGGGTCGATGGGCACTTCGAGAATCACCCCATCCGCTCCCGCCACTTTCAGCTCTTCCTGCTGCGGACCTATTACCGGGAGACCGGCAACAGTCCCGGCGCGCAAGCCATCCGCGCCACGCTGGAGCTGTTCGAGGCCAAAGCCTTGTTTGACGGCGAGGAATCTCCCATCAATATCCGGGTCGCAAATCACCGAGGCAAACTTTATCTCGACCTCTGCGAACGCGCCTGGCGGGCGGTCGAGATCGACGCCGACGGGTGGCGGATTGTAAATCGACCGCCGCCGAGATTTAATCGCACCCGCGGCTCCCGGCCGCTGCCCACACCCGAGCGCGGCGGCGATGTCGACGAATTACGCCGCTTCCTGAACGTCGACCACCAGGGCTGGACTCTGATCAAGACCTTTCTGGTCGCGGCGCTGCGGCCCGGCGTACCGTGCCCCATCCTGGTCGCCAAGGGTGAGCAGGGAGCGGGCAAGACCACCGCGTGCAGAATCATCAGCGCGCTGGTCGACCCGCGCACCGGGGCCCTGCGCGGCGTCCCCCGTGAAGTCCGCGATCTGACGGCGGCGGCAAGGAACTCCTGGCTCGTCTGCTTCGATAACCTGAGCCACCTGCCCGACGAACTCGCCGATGCAGCTTGCCGGCTGGCCACCGGCGGCGGCTTCGGTGGCCGGGAACTCTACAGCGATCATGAGGAAGCGATCTTCGACGCTACCCGGCCCATAGTGTTCAACGCGATTCCCGACCTGGGTGCCGCACGCCCCGACTTTCTTGATCGCGCAGTGATCGTGGAGTTGCTCGACCTCAAGCCCGAGAGGCGCCGCGACGAAGCCCAGTTCTGGCGCGATTTCGAGGAGGCACAACCGCGCATCCTCGGTGCATTGCTCGATGCGGTTGTGGCCGGACTTGGGAACCTGCCCAATGTCACGCTCGAGCAGCCGCCGCGGATGGCCGACTTCGCGCTCTGGGTAAAGGCGTGCGAGGAAAGCCTCGGTATGAAACCAGGAGAGGCCCTGGCTACCTACCAGTCCAACCGCACCGAGTGGAGCTGCCCCGTTTCGGTGGACGGTTTAGGGCTTGGTTTTAGTTCATTGGTTTTGTCTCGTCGAGAGTTCCGTTTTGATGTTCATCTGGTACCAGCTTTTCGGCCCCAGCCCTCACTCTCTTCCCCAACACACTCCACGAAACCGGGTCAACTCCAGAGACGCACAACCTGGCGCTTGACTCCTCGCCCTTGTACGAGCCTGTTGCCCAACTGGCCCGGGAGGGCTTCAGCGGGACGGTCACAGAACTGCACGCGCGGCTCACCGGCATGATGAGCGAAAGCATGCGCCGCTCGGTACGCTGGCCCAAGGCGCCCAGTGCGCTGGGCAGCGCGCTGCGCCGCATGGCAAGCAACCTGCGCGCAGTCGGAATCGACATTCAGTTCAGCCCCGCCGATATCCGGGGCAGACGCCTGGTATCCTTGGTCTGTGCTTCTGAACCCGGGAAAAGACTGTCAGTTGCTGTCAGTGACCGTCCGTAGCCTCGCAGCACAAGACGCGGAAAAGCCGACCTCCTGGCACATTTTGGCCGGTTTTCCCACGGAAAATATGGAAAAGGCTCCGAGAATCGCAATGGTGGTTCGCGTCTATTGAGCACTGACAGCAACTGACAGTCTTTTGCGGGATTTCCAAGACATCGCCGGGCCAATTCTACCGGAGACCCTTGTGCCTTTGAGAAAGACACTTCGCTCAGGTTCGTGGTGCTGCCTTCTGCAACTCGACGAGATGATGAAGCCGGCCAAGGCACTGTCCGGAATCGCGATCCGCGCAAACCAAAAGAACTCACAAGTTCTGAGCGAAGCCGAAGGCCTATCCGAAGTAAGAACCAATTAGTCATCAGAAGAGAGAAGACGGACGGGTGTTCGCTAACACAATGCCCGCACGACCGTTTTGCTGAGACGCTTCCGTTTATCGGCACATTCGCCGATGATGATGACGGAAATACGGTTGGCGCATGCCAATGGCCGATAGTACTCGACCGTCGCATTATGGCATCGGCGCGACCGTCTCCTGGATCACCGCGGGACGCAGATGAGGTAGAACCGAGAGGTGTGGAAATAGAGAAAGGGCGGCGTAACCTTCCGGGTAGACGAGACCCAGCTGGAGAACCGGCAGGAAGGAGGACACCGCCGATGCAGAGCATAAACCGAGCAGAGCGCCGTCGGTCAAGCAGGGAGTTAGCGAAGCGCCCACAGTGGGGAAGCTTGGAGGAATTTACGCGGAGCAGGATTCAGAGCTGGCTCCAGGATGTGCTGGAGGAAGAAGTCACCGACATGCTCGGCCCGGGGCAAGTCGGAACGGTGGGCGGCGGTGGATGCGCCGGCGGGATACCGCAATTCGTCTGAAAAGCTCCTCGGCCTGAAGCTGTTGTCGCAGGTGGCCCTTTCTTCGGAAATTCGCCTCGCGATCTGATCCATATTTCTGAACAGGGTCCGTCATGCCGTGGAAAGATAGCTGTCCCCCGACCAGGTCAGCTCCCAACCCACGAAGCTCTGAGACCCGGCGCCCTGAAGCGCGGATATACGGAGCACTCTGATTACCCGGGATCGAGGTAGGGAATCCGCTTGCTACTGCGAAACAAGCATTCGCGAACTGGCGCTAAGGTGGAGATTGACGGCAGACATGAAAGGAACGTGCAGCCGGTAGGTGTGCGTGATCTGGATCAGCGCGTCTTTTTGCGAAGGGATCTCCGCATCGCTTGGAAATGAAATGGTGACGTCGCTCGTAGTCAGAAAGGGCGCGTAGTTCACGGCGATCCCGGCGATAGTACTATTACTCTCCGGGACGGCACTGGTGGGACTGTGAACGATTGCGTAGCGAGCCGCCTCACGCGCAGCCGTGCATACGTTGTTGTATGCGTTCACCGCCAGCGCCATTTCCATGATGCCGAAGAGCAGCAGCAAAAAGACCGTCGCCGTGCCGGCGAATTCGGCCATTGTCTGGCCGGCGTATCGGCTCGCCAACCGGAGCGAAATGGGGCGCCTTTTCATTCCTGTACCTGCATCACCGCCTTCCCGGTCAGCGTCAATGAGTGCGGCACTCCCGGATACTTCACGATGGTGGTGAACGGCGCGGAAGTATCGACCTCTACGAAAGTCGCCGTCGCGTTGGCCGTACAGTAACTGCCGGCACATGGCGTGACCGATCCGCTTGGTGACTCGCAGGTGCATTGCGATGCAGTCGCGGTTAGACTCGGCACGTTGCTGCCATCGGTCGTGGCTGCACTTTTCATCCCATTGAGGTCCGCTGCCGTTATCACTGTCTGCGATCCGTACTGCGCGCCCGCGCGGGCAGCGTTATTGACCGCGATGCTGAAGAAGAACGCCCGTGCGAAGTCGGCCGCGACCACGAGCAGCAGCACCAGGACTGGCACCGCGATTGCCAATTCGACAGCCGATTGGCCCCTGCTCCACTTGCGATTGCGTGACATCGCGGACAATCTTCCGCGCGCGTAGCCTCTATTCATACAGTGCGCTCGATTTGATTGGAGAGCCGTCGGCGAGCGACGACGTATCGTTGCCGATCGTCATCGCTGTGTTGCCAGTCAATGTGATCGTGTCCGCGATGAGATAGGTATAACCCGCACTACTGGAGTTGCCGGTAAAGGTCAGACTGGTGGTCGGGAAATAAACCACCCCATCAAAGGTCGAACTCGAGTTGCCAGTGATCGTGGAGCCTGCACCGCCGCTAATCGAGCGATCCTGGAAGAACAGCATTGCTTCCATTGGACCAGAAGTTGGCGCGCTCAGATTCGCGGTCTCATTGCCGGTCAGATCGATCGGCGCATATCCGGCGGGGCCGGTGGTGTCGTAAAAGGTCACTCTGGTCCCGCGTAGAGTCGAGTTGCCGGTAACTGAAAAGCCTCCGCCCGCCAGTATGTAGGTGCCGGGGAGAAATGTCACGTTGGCGTTACCGGTAATGTTAATACCGCCGGAATAGAGACCCGGACTGAGAGTTAGGTTGTTATTTCCGGTGACCTTGACAGCGCCGCAAAAAGTGTATGAGCCGGCGTTGAAAACCGTGGTCGCGTTGCCGCCGATGTCGATGCTGTCGCTGGTGCCTGTGTTCTGGTATTGCCCGGGATTAAAAGTCACGCTGCCAGTGTTTCCGTTGAGAGTGATATTGTTGCCGTAAGTACCGGCGCTGAAAGTTACGGTGGCGTTGTTTCCGCCGACGGTGATTCCACTCGGATAGACTCCAGGTGGAACAGTGACGACAGGATTGTTACCGCTGACCGAAAATCCGCCCGATTTATTGGTCGACTGCTGAGTGCAGCTACCCACCAACGGCCCGGCCTTCGAAGCCAGCGGATCCGGAGCAGGCGCTATGTGGGGGATCGGATGCGGACTGATGGTGACGTTGCCGGTGGCCGAGGAGTTGCCGACGATTCCGAACGATGTCGCAGTGAAAGTGCCGTTGCCAGTTGCGCTTAGGGCACTGCTACTGTCCGAGTCGTCAATTACTCCGCATGCCGCGCTAATCGTGAAGTTGCCGGTTATTCCGATGGCTGCCGATTTCGATTTGTCCAAAGCGTACATGCAGGCGGGGCCATTGATCGTTCCGCTGACGGCGCGCGTGCTTACGTTAACCGTTCTGTAGCCGAGCGCGCGCAAAAAGTAGGTAGGCTCAGACTGGTTGACAACTGCTTCGACGTAGCTGCTGTTGCCGGCGTACGCGCCGGACAGCGGCGGATGATTGATCGTTACGGTCACGTTGTTTTGGCCATTGGTGAACGAATTGAGAGTCGCAGCTTCCGTGCCGGCGTTTTGCACGTTATCGCCTTCTCTGAGCGCAACCGCGCCTGCTACCGCTGCCGCATCCACGGCGGTCTGCATATGGCGGCGTTCGGTCCACAGCATGCCGACGTCAACCGCCAGCCCCACGAAGCCGATAACGACCACCAGCGAAATGGCGGCCAGTGCTAGGACTTGACCACGTTCATGACCACGAAGGCGATTCATCTCAAAAACCTCCTAGCTCGCAAAAGAAACAGAGATTACCTTGCTACGTATAAGTTGTATAAAATAACTCCAAGAGAGCTTTAATAGCAAATCTTATGCCATGAAATTATGCTGGAAAATCGGCACCCGGACTGTTGCCATAGCAATCGCGATACACCCCAGGTGTCTCGTTTATGCAACGCGCGTCGCAATTCTATGGGTGCTCACGGGCGACGCGAGTGTGCGCCGGCGTCACCGCCTCCGCCCCCCACCGAACCCGCCCGGAACGAACACCGCTTGGGGCTGGCCATCTGGCAAAGGCTACTTACTGTCCTGAGTTAGAGATTCGCAGCATATGTTTCGGGAGAAATGTGAAAAATCGCAAGGCTTTGTTTGTCATCGAACCTCAAACTCAGGATACTAGTATCCCGTCCCGCAAATAATTTTATGTTGTCGGCGCCATCTGTCCGCGAAACTGCTTCAGAAAATCGTCGGTATAAGTAAAGTTATTTATGGGACAGGATACTAGTGTCGTGTCCCATTAATAAGTTTACAGATGCGCTGGAGTTTGTCGAATATCGAGTCAGCGGTGGCAGTCCAGACGAAGGGCCGCTTGTAGGTGTTGTAATGAGCCACGTAGGCGTCGATCTTCCCCACCAGTTCGCGGACGGTGCGGAACGAGCCGCGGCGGATCGCTTGCTGGGTGATAAGCGCGAACCAGCGCTCGACTTGGTTGAGCCAGCTTGAGTAGGTGGGGGTGAAGTGAAGGTGAAAGCGCGAATGGCTGGCGAGCCACGCTTTGACCTTGGGATGCTTGTGAGTCGCGTAGTTGTCGGCGATCAGGTGCAGTTCAAGCTCGGCCGGGATGTTTGCATCGAGATGTTTCAAAAAGCTCAGGAATTCCTGGTGGCGATGACGCGGCTTGCACTGGGAGATGACCGCGCCGTCGACGATGTCCAGCGCCGCAAACAGCGTGGTAGTGCCGTGGCGAAAGTAATCGTGAGTTACCCCCTCGACATAACCGAGCCCCATCGGCAGCACCGGCTGGGTGCGCTCCAAGGCCTGCACCTGGCTTTTCTCGTCCACGCACAACACCAGCGCGTTGTCCGGCGGATTAAGATAAAGACCAACGATGGCGCGGACCTTTTCGACGAAGAACGGGTCGGTGGACAGCTTAAAGCTCTTGCTCCGATGCGGTTGCAGGCCGAACAGCGCGAAGTAGCGCGCGACAGTGCTCTTGGAGATGCCAGTATGCGCCGCCACGCTACGCACGCTCCAGTGGGTGGCGGCGGCGGGCTTGCTGTGCAGCACCTTGCGCAGCAAGGCCGCTACCTGTTCGTCGCTATGGCTGCGCGGGCGGCCCGGACGAAGTTCCGCGTGCAGCCCGGCGATGCCGCGTTGCTGATAGCGCTGGCGCCACAGACTCACCACCGGGGCACTAACCCCGCAGTGCCTGGCGACCTCTCTGTTGGCGGCACCAGCGGCGGACAACAGCACGATCTGTGCGCGCCGCACCAACGAATGCGGCAGGCTGCGCGAGCGCACGATCGAGCGCAATTGCGACCGCTCCGACTGACTAATCAACAAGGCTGTATTTGGCCTGCCCATCCCTTCAACCTCCACCGCCACCATAGCAGATGGGCTCGCTCATGTAAAGTTATTTATGGGACATAATACTAGCAGGCTGTGGAAAAACGAGGAGTTTTCCGCTCGATCGGATATAGTGGAGTAGGAAGAGGTTGTAGGAGGAGGTGACGGTGATGCGTGGGGTGGACCATCAGCAGAGCGGAATGTTCAGTTACATATCGGCGGAGCGGCGAGTACCCAAGGATCATCCGTTGCGAGCGATTCGGGTAATGGTGGACGCCGCCCTTAAGGAGTCGTCGTGGCGCTTCGACGCGGTCTACGCGAACTGCGGGCGGCCGTCGATCGCGCCCGAAAAGCTGCTGCGGGCGCTGCTCTTGCAGGTGCTCTACACGGTGCGCAGTGAGCGACTTTTGATGGAGCAGCTCGATTACAACTTCCTGTTTCGCTGGTTTGTGGGGCTCAACATCGACGACCCAGTATGGGACGTGACCGTCTTCACCAAGAACCGCGAGCGCTTGCTGGTGGCCGAGGTAGCGCAGGGCTTTTTCAACGCAGTGCTCGAGCAAGCGCGTGCCCAAGACCTGCTCTCCAACGAGCATTTTACCGTCGACGGCACCCTGATCGAGGCCTGGGCCGGACACAAGAGTTTCAAGCGCAAAGGAGACGACCAGCAAACCCCGCCCGATGATCCCGGTAACCCGAGCGTGGACTTCCATGGTGAGCGACGCACCAACGCCACGCACCAATCGACCACCGATCCCCAGGCACGGCTGGCCCGCAAAGGGTCGGGCAAAGAGGCCAAGCTCTGTTACGCCGGGCACGTGCAGATGGACAATCGCCATGGCTTGGTGGTCAACACCCGGCTGACTCAGGCCAGCGGCAGCGCCGAACCCGAGGCGGCCCTCGCGATGGCGGCCCAGATCGCGGGCCAGCATCGAGTCACGCTGGGCGCCGATAAGGGTTACGATCAGAAGGAATTGGTGCGTGAGTTGCGCGCGCATCAGGTTACTCCGCACGTCGCGCGCAAAGTGCACAGCGCCATCGACCACCGCACAACTCGCCATCCGGGTTACGCCATCAGTCAGATCAAGCGCAAACGGGTGGAAGAGATCTTCGGTTGGATGAAGACCATCGGCGGCTTGCGCAAAACCCGGCATCGGGGTGCCGCCCGGGTCGGTTGGGTGTTTACCTTCGCGGCCGCCGCCTACAACTTGGTGAGGATGCGCAACCTCTTGCCAATCGCCACCTGAAGCGAACACCAGAACCTGTCGGCGCTCCACTGCGCTGGCCCTTAGATGCTCGCTCAATAACACTAACAACTACCCGGAGTGGACAAATTCATAACTAACCGGACTTTTTCCGCAGCCTGCTAGAGTATGCTGTCCCGCAAATATGTTTTGGTAGCACAATGAAATTCCTCAGCATCCGGCGGACGAGAGGTGCGCTATGGTCAAAATTTATTTGCGGGACACGACAATAGTGGCCGGTAACAGCTGAGTCGGAACGAATGATTCTGTGCGAAGACGCTGGGCGGTTGGTGGCGAGCTCGATCGGAGCGCGGATTTACGGTGGCGTTCGGCAGCCTGTTGCTATCGCACTGCGAATAGTCAGAATCGAGCGCGCCACGCTCCAATAACAGCGAGCGCTCCAGCGGCGCGAGAAACTCGCAACCGTGGGGCGCATCTGCGGTTGCAGGATCGAAGTCTTGCGGAGCTTTCTGAAGGGGCCGTGGAGTACTCACGAATTCCTGAGCTTCGCGATGTCGATCTGGAACCGTGTCGGAAAATCGGTTGAACTATTCTGCATCGACATTTCGCCCGTGTCACAATTCCCGGAAGCTCCCAATGCTCCTAATCGCTTCCCAGCAACGATCAACCCCAACGCGCTGCTGCCGTTCCTGCTCTTAGCTCTCATTACTATGTCGAACTGCCGCTGTATGACGACCTGTGCAGAGGTTCCCTAGTTCTCGATCGCGACGGCGTAGTCGCGGCCTTCCCAGGTGTTGGTCTCACGCCAGTTGAAAGTGAAGCGAATCGGCGCCTTGTCGCCGGCGCCGATGTCGATGTCGACGTAGTCGAAGCCGATCGGCGTTGAAATCGACCCCGTGTCGCTGACGTGCTGCCATTCATCGTTGGACCAGTGAAGCGTGAACGGCGCGGTTGCCTGAATGCGCAGGCGGGCGCCGGGTGAAACCGACTTGACGTGGCGGTTGGATTTCCAGACGCGGAGGCGGCTCGGCTTTCGCCCGGGCTCCATGTAGCGGTCGCGGACTTCGTCGATCGTGTCGAACACGCGGCCATCCGAGACCGAGCGCAGCAGCTTGATGTACTCGGCATGCGCCCACATCAGGGGCGTCGCGCTGCCGGTCTGGCCGCCATACTTGAGCATCGCGCGCCGGATGTCGGGCTGATCCCAGATTTGTTCGGGCAGCAACTGGGTGGAATTCGCAAACCGTTCCATCGCTTTCAGATAGGGCATCGGGTCGCGACCCGCCGCAAGCTCGTAATGCCCGCGCTCGCCGGTGAGCAGCGGCCACGGACGTCCGCGGCCCCATCCCAGGAACGGACCGCCGTTGTCGCGCTGTCCGTAGCCGTCGTGCGTGTAGCGGCGCCAGCAAGGACCGGCGGGGAAGTCGGTCTTGAGGACGGCGTCGATGACGCGCAGCGAATCTTCCATCAGCGGATCGCCGGCCTTGCGGATGCCATAGCGCACCAGCTCGAGAAATCCGCCGTCCACGATTTCGGCGACCGGGAACTCGCCCTGCGCGCCGGGCGGCCGATTGCGAATCGGCACGAGCTTGCCTTCGAGGCTTTCGTCAGCGTCGGGATCGCCGATGTCGATGGGATTGATGCGCACATAGTGGCGCTTGATGCCGGGGACGAGGAAGCCATTGTGGGTCACGGTCCAGGTCTCGATCTGCGCCTCGAGGAAGTCGGCGTACTCCTCGAGGAATTGCGCGGTCACCAGGTCGCCGCGGTCGCGCGCGAAGCAGGCCGCGCAGATCAGGCCGGCGATATTGGCGGCCAGCGTCGAGGGCGAGTAGCCGGCGTTTTCCTCCCAGCGCTCCTGCGGCGTGGCGTATCCCATGTCGATGAGGAAGTGGGCCGCGAGCAGCACCATAGCATAGGGATCGAAGTCCTTGAGCGCGCGCTGCTTGTGCAGCCGCCACGCCAGGGTGATTGGAAACGAGACTTCGTCGAGCTGAATGCCGTTCCAGTAGGGCTGGCCGTCGATCCAGAAGTTCTGCGGAAAGCCGCCGTCGGGACGTTGCGCGCAGGTGAGGTAGATAAGGCCGCGCAGCGCGGTGCTGAGATCGCCGGTGGCGGCCAGGCCCGTCACGCTGTTGACCATGTCGCGGGTCCATACCAGGTGGTAGCCGCCAAGGTCGTCGTCGCTCTTGGCTTCGCCCCACGGGATGCTGAGCGAAGCGATGAGCGCGCCCGGATAGCTTTTGTCTTCGTGGGCGAGCAGCAACTCGCAGCTGCGGCGATACAGCGCGCCGCCGTCGCCGGAAAATTTGTCGAGCGGAGCGAAATGACGGCACGCGCGTTCCCATTGCTCGATGAAGCGGTCGCGATGCTCGGGGAAAGGATCGGCGAGCGACTGATACAGGGTGGTCACCGCGCGATTGAGCTCGCGGCCGAAGCCGAGGCCAAGGGTGAAGGAGTAGCCCTTGCGCAAATCGATCTCGGCGGTGAGCGCGATGTTGCCGTCGAGCGCGGCGGCGAACTGGTAATCCATCTTGAAGTTGGAGCGGATGTCCTGCCATCCGTCGGTGCTGCCGACGTAGCCGCACGAAGTCCGGAGAAACGGCGCGCGGGTTCCAAGCGCCAGCCAGACGCCGTTCTTGTTCGCGGTCAGGAACTCGTGGCCGACGATCTTGGTCAGGTAGCCGCTGTTACCCCATCCGCCGACGCACAGATGCGGCGCGAGCAGAACATACAGGTGCAGTTTCTTCAGCAACTCGGTGTCACCCTCCAGGCGGGTGTTGATTAGCAGGGTCGGCTGATGGGGATCGGTAATGACCTCCTTGCAGAGGCGGTAACGGCCGTCGGGCGAGTGGCTGACAATTCGCACGCCGAGGCCTGTTTTGGCGATGTACTCGGTGGTGGAATGGAGATGGCGGCGTTCCTCGTGGAAGAAGGTCTCGCCGTCGGTGATAAGGAACTGGAGGTCGCGGACCTGGGGCTGATCGATGGTGGGGAAATAAATCTCGTTGAGGACGCCGACCGAAGTGGTGAACCACAGGCGGCTCACGGAGGAGTAGGCGGTGCAGACCGCGTCCTTGGCGCTGCGGGTCCATCGCGGCGGGATGCCGGGTGCGCCGGTGGCGACCGGAGATGTCAGAATTCTTGCCATGGGACCTCTGCTGGATTCACTGGAGGCTCAGACAGTCTCGGGTTGTTGGGGTTCTGTTGTGGCCGCCGGTTTTTCCGCGGGCTTGAGACGAAACATCCAGGCGACACCGACGCTGATCACGTACAGCAGCAGCAGTGGAATCGCCAGCAGGAACTGCGAGACCATGTCGGGCGGAGTCAGCGCGGCTGAGACGATGAAGATAGCCAGGATCGCGTACCGCCAGTAACTGAACATCATCTTGTAGTCGATCATGCCGAGCTTGGTGAAGAAGAACGCGAAAATCGGCATCTCGAACGTGAGCGCGAACGCGAGCAACAGCTTGGCCGAGAATGCGAGATACTCGCTGATCCGAATCGTCGGTGTGACCCCGATGCTCGCGTATTGCGCGAGGAAGAACGCGTAGCCGACTCTGAAAACGACGGCCCAGCAGAAATATCCGCCGAGCACGAAAAAGAGCGTCGCAAAGAAGACGAACGGCTTGGCCATCCGGCGTTCGGTTTCGTACAAACCCGGCGCGATGAATTTCCAGATTTCGTAAAATACTGCGGGGCTGGCGAGGAACAGGCCCGCGATCAGCGCAACCTTGATCTTGGTGAAGAACGCCTCGCCCACGCCCGTGCCGATCAGCAGAACCTTGCCGCCGGAGACCTCGCGAATCGGCCAGGTGAGCATGCGAAAGAGCGGATCGGCGATCATGTACGCCAGGATGAAGCCGATGCCGATGGCGATGATGGCGCGAATCAGGCGGCTGCGGAGTTCCTGCAGATGCTCGATGAGCGACATCCGCGCCTGCTCCGGCGTCGCCTCGATGGGCGCTGGCGGTGTGATATCCTCGCTAGGCACGATGCGGGATGACCGGCTATTTGTTCTCGGTCGACACCGACGCGGGCGGCTGGACGCCCGGCGGTTCGGACGTGGGCGCGGGCGGCGGCACTTGGGCAGGCGACGCCACTGTGGGCGGCGGCTCGTCGAGCACATCGGTCAGTTCGTGGAGGACGGTATTGCTCGCCAGGCGCAGCTCGCGCAAGATTTTTCCGACCGTGCGCATGACCTCGGGCAGGCGCTCGGGGCCGATGACGATCAGCGCGATCGCGAGGATCAGAGCTATTTCAAAAAGGTCCAAACTTCGATGACCGTCCCGGCAACTTTGCTCGCTCTATGCCAGTTAATCATCATACCCGACTGGGGTGTCAACGATGCTTAAAACCGGGGTCGTCGCGGACCGCCGCTATCTCAAGCACTTCGCCGGCCGATCGCATCCTGAGCGTCCCGAGCGCGCCGAGGTCATGATCGAGATGGCGGAGTCGCTCACGCGGCCGGACCTGAGATTCATGGCGCCGCGCGAAGCGACCTACGAGGAAATCGCGGGCTGTCATCAGCCCGAGTATATCGCGACGGTGGCGCGGACGGCGTCGCTCGATCGGTATGACTTCGATCCGGATACGCACAGCTCGCGCGATACGTATGAGACGGCACTGCTTGCGGCCGGCGGCGTCCTGACGGCGGTCGAGGCCGTGATGGACGGGGCAATAGATAATGGATTTGCGATTGTACGGCCGCCGGGGCATCACGCACTGCCTAATCGCGCGATGGGATTCTGCTTCTTCAACAATGTTGCAATCGCGGCGAAGTGGCTAATCGAATCGTGCGGCCTCAAGCGGGTGATGATAGTCGATTGGGACGTCCATCATGGCAACGGCTTGCAGGACATATATTACGAATCGTCCGAAGTGTTGTACGTATCCACGCATCAGTTTCCGCATTACCCTGGCACCGGCTCGCTCCACGAGATCGGTTACGGCGCGGGAGTGGGGTTCAATGTCAATCTGCCGATGCCGGCGGAATTCGGCGACGCCGAGTATATCCGGGTGTTCGATCGCCTCATCATGCCGATTGGGCGGCACTTCAAACCCGAGTTTATCCTGGTGTCGTCCGGCTTCGACGGGCACTTCCGCGATCCGCTCGCGCAGATGCGCTTGACTGAGGCGGGATTTGCAGCGATGGCGCGGCGAGTGAAGCGGCTCGCCGCGGAATGCTGCGACGGAAAGATAGTCGCGGTGCTCGAGGGCGGCTACGACCTCGAAGCAATCGCGGAGTCGGGACGCGCGGTGATCGACGAGCTCGGACGCGACGCCGACGAGCCGATTCGCCCGGATAACGGTGGCGACCGGGTGATGCCGATGATCGAGCGGGCGGCGCAAAACGTCGGCCGCTTCTGGAACCTCGGCTAGGGCGATCGATGCCGCCGGAGCAGGGCGCCGCAGACTACAGTAAGGCCGAGAACGGGGGCGGGCGCATCCGTCTCGTCTCAATAGCCACTTCCCCCAGGCGTGAATACTCACTCGACCAGCCGACAGTAGCCATTGGCAGCCATCCGTCTAACGATATTGTGCTCGACGACACGACTGTGTCGCGTCGTCACGCGACGATCACGCGCAAGGCGGACGGCTTCGAGCTGGCGGACCTCGGCTCGACCAACGGCACGTTCGTCAACGGTAGTCAGGTGCGCAAACCGATCGCGTTGAAGCGCGGCGACGAGATCAAATTCGGCTCTGTGCGTGTTGCTTTCGATCCGGCGTCGGTGCGGAAACGGATGGTGCGAGGGCTGGCGATCCTGACCCTGATGTTTATCGCGGGATTCGTGGCAGCTCATTATCAAAACGAGATCGGACCCGCTGCGTCGGCGATCGTTGCATCGATTTCGTCACGCATGTCCGGCTCAGCCCCTTCAGCGAGCAATACTCACTCGGCATCGGCTAACGCGGAAGCAACCGAAGGCTCGGCGCCAGCGTCGGCGGCGATTCCTTCAACGACCGGGCCCGAATGGCTGAGGCGGGTCAACTACTACCGCGCGATGGTTAAGCTGCCGCCGATAGTAGAAGATCCGGCGCTAAGCAAAGGCGATCGCGCTCACACCATCTACATTGTCAAGAACTACCATGATTCGATCGAACGCGACGGCCTCGGCGCCGAAATGCATACCGAGGACCCGGGGAGTCCGGGCTTCACTCCCGAGGGACTCGAAGCGGCCAAGTCCAGCGACATGGATGTGTGGTCCATGCGCGGCGTATCCAGCAACCCAAACGCCACCACGGACTCCGACGGCTGGGGCTCGCCGCAATGGTCGATCGACGGATGGATGGCGCTGCCGTTCCATCGTATGCCGATACTCAATCCGCGACTGACAAGCGCCGGCTTCGGGATCTATTGCGAAGCGGGAGCGTGCGCCGCGGGACTCAACCTGTTGCAGGGCTCGCAGGGGAAAATGCCGGCGGGCGCGGCAGGTAGCCTGCCGATCGAGTTTCCTCCTGACGGCGCAATCGTCGCGATAAGATCGTTCGAAAACGAATGGCCCAATCCGCTGACGAGCTGCCCCGGTTACGAGCCGCCGAGTGGACTGGCTATTACACTTCAACTCGGCAACTGGATGGATACTCATCTCGGCGAATACTCACTCGCTCGCGAAAATGCAGACGGCAGCCGCACCGCAGTCGAAGGATGCAGTATCGATTCGACTAGCTACTCGAATCCCGATGCATACTCACAAGAGCTGGGGCGCAACGTCCTGAAGTCTTACGGCACGGTCGTCGTGATTCCGCGCGCGCCGCTCGACAAAGGCGCGAAGTACGCGGTGTCGATGACCGCAAACGGAAAGCAATACGACTGGACTTTCGGCATCCGCCCATGAGTATGGTTCGGCTAGCGCTGGAAGTCGATCGCGATGATCGTCGCCATCGAATCGAGCGCGCTGTCGGGGGTTGCAATCACCAGTTCACCAATCGGATCGTGGTTGAACAGAGTATCGGCGGCGGCGATTCGCTTGCGGACCTTGAGCGAGATCGTACTTGCCAGCGGACGCACGTCGCCGACGTGTTTCACCCTCACGCCGCGGACCGAGACGGACTCGTACGGCTTCATCAGCACGTGCAGGTATATGCGATTGCCGCGGCGGGTTGACGGTCCGTAAAACTGCCACGGCTCGAGGCCGGGGTCGGTGCCGACGATCGCCTCGTTGTTGCGGTCCATCCATGCGCCGATCGCTTCGAGCCGCTCGACATGTTCGGGCGGAAGCGCACCATCGCCCATCGGGCTTACGTTGAGCAACAGGTTTCCGCCCTTGCCGGCCACTTCGCACAGCGTATGGATCAGGGAGCGCGTCGATTTGAAATCCTTGTCGGATGGATTGTAACCCCAGCTGTTGTTAATCGTCAGGCAAGTTTCCCACGGTCCTTCGGGCGGCTTGGGCGGCACCGCCTGCTCGGGCGTTTGATAATCGCCGTAACCCGGGATGCGGTCATTCATGACGACCTCGGGCTGGAGGGTGTGGATCATTTCGACGAACTCGCGCGACTTCCATTCCTCGGGTGTGTGTTCCCATCCGCCGTCGAACCAGAGCAGATCGATTTTGCCGTAGTTGGTCAGCAGCTCGCGCATCTGGGCGAACATGAACTCGATGAACCGATTCCACCGTTCAGGTGTCGAACGGCGCCAGTTGCCCCACTTGTAGGGCTTGTCGGACTCGACAAACCCCGGGTAGTCAGGATGATGCCAATCGATAAGTGAGTAGTACAGTCCGACCTTGAGGCCTTGGGCGCGGAACGCATCTGTATATTCACGGACTATATCGCGCTTAAATGGCGAATACTCAATCGAATAGTCAGAATGTTTCGTATGAAACATCGAGTAGCCATCGTGATGCTTACTAGTCAGGACGGCGTACTGCATACCGGCGCGTTTAGCCATTACAGCGAGAGCGCGGGCATCCCACTTGGTTGGATTAAACGTCGCCGCAGTCGAGTGATATTCATCCACCGTGACGCTTTGCGAGTTCGGCAACGCGCCGACGCCCCCGACCAGCGGCCACGACAGCTCGAGCCCGCGCTGGCTGCAATGTCCCCAATGGATGAACATCCCGAATCTTGCCTTGTTGAACCACGATTCCATAGCGGCGCATTGTCGCCTTCATCGCAGGCGCTTGTCCATAAGCGACGGTCAGTGAAACGGTATCCATCCGAGGACGGGCACGAGTTGGTCGTAGGACACCCCGAGCAGCCAGACGAAGGCTACGGCGCCGCTGCCCGACGACGCGCGATTGAGTGCCACCTGGATGCCTAGATTCATCTCGAACGTCGAGTTGAGCCATGCGATGGCGGGCGTCAGCTCGAAGTCCGGCGCCGACGAGTTGCGATGCGCGCTCAAGTACTGTGCGTAGTCGAAATCGAGATGCGGCGCGAAATCTCGCAGCGCCCTCGGCACGGAACCAGCGGCGACATTTGCGTCGAGGTAGCGAAGCGAATACTCGAGCTCGAGATCGGCGGATACGAGGTCGTCGCGCGCGCCGGTCACCTTGCTTTCCCATCCGCCGCCGCCCTCGACACCGAAGGGCTGCAGCATACGAAGGGAGTCGGGCAAATCTCCAAAGCCTTTCTGAAAGAGCAAATCGCCGCCGGCGCGCGGGTGCGATTCAGAACCGACGCTGCGGTCGCCTACGGGCAGCTCGAGGGTCGGGTTTATCGTGAACACAAATTCGTGGCGCGGGATCGCGATCAGTACGCGTTTGTAGCCGAGGCCGAGGTTGGTAAATCCGCTGGCGGTGGTTAGCTCGCCTTCCTGTTCGAGGCGCTGGTAACCGGCGAAGAGCGAGACGCTGGAGCTGGGGGAGATAGTCTTTTCGAGATACAGCGACTCGAACTCTTGTGCGCGATCGACACCGCCCGAAACGGAGAGGTAGTTTTCGACTGTGGCATCGTTGCCGATGAAGTCGCCGACGAAGTAGCGCGAGGATAAGTCGGCGCGCGCGAGCGTCGGGCAAAGCAGCATCGAGGTGGCGCACAATATGAGGGCAATTGGAGGTGCTTTTCTGCGAGAGAACGCTCGGGCGGGCGGCAATTTGGGCCTCAAGCGATAGCCTTCAACGAGCGGGAAAGCGGCAGTCTATACGGTTGTGGTCCGGCGAGGCGAGTACCACCATCGGTGGGTTCGTCCCGTCAAATTTGACTTTCGCCGATTGGAGGCGTGGCCGGATCTCGGGCGAGCGCGGGAAGTCTCGCGAATCCTGATAGCCGCGGTCCATGTCTGTATGGGTAGCACATCAAATCCGCAGGCGTCAGGCTGAAAAGTTCACCGCCCCTGGACCTTGGCTGAAGACATTTGACGCAGCGACTCGAAACCGGAACCGGCTTCGCTGGCGCGAAGCTGTCCGAGATCCTTCCTCGGCTCGCTTTGCTCGCGTCGTCAGGATGACGGGGAGAGCGGGCGCGTTGCTGGCGGTGCCGGGATGACAGAGCGAGCGGTCGCGTTGCCAGCGGCGCTGGGATGACAGAGAGAGCGGTCGCGTTGCTCGCGGGGATCAGGACGACAGAGTAGTGAACCGGTGCCCACGGCTCGGTTACGGTTGGGGAATTGCGCTGCGCCGTGATATTGAAAAATTGAAAACCGGCGCGCCGGAGGCCAAACGAGAAGATTTCAATGTTCCATCTGATGCCGTATCGCGAGCTGCCCGATGACTTCGCGCAGAAGTATCATTCGGTGTGGGTCGATCCGCCGTACTGCGAGCTGGCCGATTCGGTGAAGGTCGGGCAGTACTACAACTGGACGCTCGATGAGCTGATTCACGCCGCCGACAAGGGCATCGACGGCATCTGCGTCAACGAGCATCATCAGAACGCCTACGGCTTCATGCCGAATCCGGACCTGATGGGATCGATTCTCGCGCGCGCGACCAACGGCACTGACGTCGCGGTGGTGCAGATGGGCGCGACGCTGCCGACGTCGAATCCGCCGATACGAATCGCCGAAGAATATTCGATGATCGATTGTATCAGCGGCGGCCGGATGGTGGCCGGGATGCCGCTGGGCACGTCGCAGGACGTGAACCTGTGCTACGGAATCCCGCCGATCGAGCAGCGCGAGCGCTACTACGAGGCGCACGACCTCATCCTGAAGGCGTGGCAGTCGCCGGAAATTTTCGCGTGGAACGGCAAGTACTTCAAACTGCCGATGGTCAATATCTGGCCGCGCCCAATTCAGAAGCCGCATCCGCCGGTGTGGATTCCCGGCAGCGGCAGTCTCTCGACCTGGGATTTTTCCGCCAAGCACAATCACTGCTACTGCTTCCTGTCGTACTGGGGCAACAATTTCGGCAAGCGCGTGATGGACGGGTTCTGGGATTTCGTCGCCAAGGGCAATCACGATCCCAACCCGTATCGCGCGGGATTTTTGCAACTGGTGGCAGTGTCGGAGAGCGACGCGCAGGCCGAGAAGGACTACTACCAGCACATCCGATATTTTTACGACAAATGCCTGCACATCCTGCCCGAGTATTTTCCCGTCGCCGGCAACCAGGACTACAAGAGCCTGGTCAACAGCGTGACCAAGCTGAATCCGCAGTTGTTCGACCTGATGAACAAGATCCCGACGTGGAATTACAAGGACTTCGTCGATAATCAGTTCGTGATCGCGGGCTCGCCCGCCACCGTGCGCCAGCAGTTGATGGAAGCGGTCAAGAAACTTCGGGTCGGCAACCTGATGGTGCTGCTGCATATCGGATCGATGCCGCACGATTTGACGATCAAGAATATCGATCTGTTTTGCAGCGAGGTGCTGCCGCATTTCCGCGGCGTCTGGGACGGCGACTGGGACAACAAATGGTGGCCCGAATCGCTGAAGGGTCCGCGCAAACAGATGGCGTCGAACGGAGTGCATGCGGCGGCGCGCTAGGCGACAAGGACTAACTATGGCGGCTGCAAAAGATAAGACGCTCAGCGTGTGGGGCGACAAGGTTCATCCCAAGGTCAGGATTCTCGGCGAAGGGCCGCCACTCGTCTATCTGCACGGAGGCTACGGCCCGATCGAGACCGAACTGCTCGACGAGCTGGCTAAAAATTTCACCGTCTATGCCCCCGAGCATCCCGGAATCACGACGGGCGACGAGGATTCCTACAAGGCGCTCGACGACATGTGGGATCTCGTCCTCTACTACTACGACCTGTTCGACAAGCTCGGGCTCAAGTCGGCGGCGGTGGTCGGTCATTCGTTCGGCGGGATGATCGCCGGCGAAGTCGCTGCGACCGATCCGACGCGCGTCGGCAAGCTGGTGCTGATAAGTCCGCTTGGGCTGTGGCGCGACGACTCGCCGATTCGCAATTACATCGTGACGCCGCAGACGGACCTGCCCGCGCTGCTGTTCAAGGATCAGCATCACCCGTCGTTGAAGCGAATTACGCTGAATCCCGAAGATCAGCAGGGATTTATCCGAATCACTTGGGCTCTAGGATGCACGGGCAAGTTCATGTGGCCGATACCGGACAAGGGGCTGCGCAAACGGTTGCATCGAATCGCTGCGCCGACGCTGGTTGTGTGGGGCAAGGACGACAAGTTGCTGCCGGCCGTCTATGCCGACGAATTCCGCAAAGGGATTCACGGCGCGAAGGTGCATCTGGTCGACGACGGCGCGCACATGATGCCGCTGGAGGAGCCCGTGAAGCTGGCAGCAGTCGTGGCGAAGTTTATCAAGGGATGAGCGAGCGAGAAGAGCGGAGGCGGAATCTTGAATCGCGCGCGAAGAATGCGCGCTGAATAAGCACCCTCACCTTAATCCTCTCCCTTGCAGGGAGAGGGAAAGAACGAGAATGACTTGCGCATTGGCGACGCGTCGAATAATTCCATGAAGGACCGTTGGAATAACCTGCATGGACGATTGTTGGTTCGTGCGAATGCGAGTGGATGAAATGCAACGCAACCCTTTTAGATTGTCGTGTCTTGCCGTCGTGGCGGTGCTCGTGCTCGCCTCGGCCTGCAAAGGCGCAACGGATGGACTGCCAGTGAGAAACACAGGTCATTACGCAATCATCGATACGGAACGCGGCATCATAGTCATCGAGCTTTACCCGGCGGTCGCGCCCAAGACGGTCGCGAATTTCGAGGCTCTGGTGAACAAGGGCTTTTACAACGGCCTGACGTGGCATCGCGTGGTGCCGGACTTTGTCGTGCAGGGCGGAGACCCTGACGGCACGGGCGCCGGCGGCCCGGGCTACACGGTGCCGGCCGAGATCAACCCCAACGAGCATCACCTGCGCGGCAGTGTGGCCACCGCGCGCACAGGCGACGAAGTCAATCCGACACGCGCGTCCAGCGGCAGCCAGTTCTACATCTGCCTCGAGCCGCAGCCCGGACTCGACGGCCAATACACCATCTTCGGCGGCGTGATTAAGGGTATGGACGTGGTCGATCAGATTCAGAAGGGCGACCACATGAAGAAAATCACGCTCGCGAAGGAGCCGCCGAAGTAAGGTGGCCCGCCCAAGGCGGGCGACTCGGAACCGGCTTCGCTTACGCGAAGCTGTCCGAGGTCCTTCCTCCCCTCGCGCTGATCGGGTCGTCAGGATGGCAGATAAGACTCGCGCTGCTCGCGTCGCCATGATGACAGAGGGGAGAGCGTTGCTCACGTAGGCGGATGACGAAGCAAGCGGGGCCTTACTTCAGCGTCGACCTGCATCTGCACACCAATCGCGGCAGCTCGGATTCGAACCTGGCGCCGAAAGACCTGGTCGCGCGCGCGCGTGCGATCGGAATCGGCGCGGTCTGCATCACCGAGCACGACAACATGTGGGATTCGCGCGAGGTCGCGGCGATGGCGGCCGACTCGGGCGTGATTTTTCTCCGCGGGATGGAAGTGACGACCGACATGGGGCACGTCGGCGCGTTCGGGCTCGAGCGGTACGTCGGCGGGATCTACAAGCTGGCCGAACTGCGGCGGGTGGTCGATCTCGAAGGCGGGATCCTGATCGCCAATCATCCATTCCGCTACAAACTCGACCCACGCTTTTCCTTCATCAACCCGGATTCCGAACCGATCGATCCAACTTTTCCGGACCGCGCGGCGAAGCTCAAAATCTTCGAGCTCGTCGACGCGATCGAAGTGCTGAACGGCGCATGCGGCGAGGAAGAGAACGTCTTCGCGCTGAAGGTTGCGCGACAACTCGGGATGGCGGAGGTCGCAGGCTCGGACTCGCATTCCGCCGGCTCTATAGGATGCGTAACGACGCTGCTCGACGCCCCAGTCAAGGACGAGCGGGAGCTTTGCGAGGCGATCCGGTCGAAACGATGCCGAGCGGGCCGCGGCCTGCTGAAGAGTGCGCTTGCGCCATTCGAGCCGTTGTCGCCCGTCAGTTAAGCTGCTGAAAAAGCCGTTAAAAGAAACTCAGATCCGCATGATAACTCCGATGCCGAATAGAATCCCGCGGCGGCATTGTTTGCGACGCGAGCGATCCGATAAAATTTTTGCGCCGCCGCTGAGACTTTACCGATGAGTGCCAACAAGGATCGCCTCGCTCTGATCGAACATCTCTCCTCGATCGGCGGCGAGCATTCGGAAGACCTCCGCGAAACGCTGGACCGGGTTACCTTCGCGATCGCGACCGGCATGGAGGCCGAAGTTTGTTCGCTCTACCTGTTCGATCCTCAGCGCGAGCGAATCGTGCTGCGCGCGACGGTCGGCCTCGATCGCGAGTCGGTCGGCAAAGTCTCGATGCGGCTGAGCGAGGGACTGGTCGGGCTGGTGCTGGAGAAAGACGAACCGGTGTGCGTGCCCGACGCCATCAGCCATCCGCGCTACAAGTACTTTCCCGAGACCGGCGAGGAGCGGTTCCATACTTTTCTGGGTGTGCCGGTGCGCGACGGGCGCAAGAAGCCGCTCGGAGTGCTGGTGGCGCAGACGCTCGAGCGGCGCAAATTCAACAAGAACGAAATCCGCTTGCTCAGCACCGCGGCCAACCAGGTCGCGCAGATTCTCTCGCACTTCAGACTGCGCGAATCGCTGGTCACCAAGGAGAAAGAGCGGCTCGAATACAAGCGCCGGATGATCGAGGCCAATCGGCAGCTCAAGGACTACGAAAAAGTCGGCGGCAAGACGCGCCACGCGCCGCCGGCAAAGATTCGCCGCCCGCGGCTGGCGGGGCTTTCCGCGTCTCCGGGATTTGCGCAGGGCGCCGCGCACGTTGTCGGCACCTTCCTGAGCAGCGTCGATCGCCATCAGAAGTCCCGCGACCCCAAGGCCGAGGCCAAGCGCTTCGAGGAGGCGCTGGCCCGGTCGCTGGCCGAGCTGGCGACGCTGCGGGCGCGGATGGAACCTTTGATGCCCGAGTCGGACCTCCAGATCTTCGACGGTCATCGCATGATTCTCGAAGACGAGGAGTTCGTCGGCCGGATCCGCGAATCAATCGCCGACGGCTACACCGCCGAGAGCGCGCTGTTCCGGGTGATCGAGGAACTGAGCACGTCGATGCTGGCGGTCGCGGACAACTACCTGCGCGAGCGCGCAACCGACTTTCGCGACGTCGGCCATCGCGTGCTGCGTCATCTGCGCCAGGAGGAAAAGCGGGCGCCGTTCAGCAAGCCGACGATTATCGTCGCCGAGGAGCTGACGCTCTCGCAACTGACGATGGTCAGCCACGAGCGGCTCGCGGGCATCGCGCTGCAATCCGGCGGCGTCACCTCGCACGCGGCGATCCTGGCGCGCGCGTTCGAAATCCCCACCGTGGTTGGCGTCGAGCACCTGATGGAATCGGTCATCGAGGGCGATCAGCTCGTGCTCGACGGCAACGCGGGCGTGGTTTACGTGAATCCCGGCAGCGAGATCGAGCGCGATTACATGAGCCTGTCCAAGCGCTACGAGGCCTTCAAGAAGGAGCTGATCGAGGAGGGCAACAAGCCCACCGCGACCCGCGACGGTCATCGCGTCATGATGCTCGCGAATATCGCGCTGCTGGCGGATGTCCACCTGGCGATTCGCTACGGCGCCGAGGGCGTGGGGCTGCTGCGTTCGGAATTCTCCTTCCTGACCTACGAGGACTTCCCCGACGAGACCCAGCAACTAGCGCTGTACGGCAAGATGATCGAGGCGCTCGGCAAGCGCCCGGTCACGATTCGCACGCTCGACATCGGCGCGGACAAGTATCCGCCGTACATGCGGGTGCCGCGCGAGGACAATCCGTTCCTCGGCTGGCGCTCGATCCGCATCTCGCTCGAGATGGCGGGGCTGTTCAAAGTTCAGCTGCGCGCGATTCTCCGCGCCGCCGCCAGGCACAACGTTCGCATCATGTTCCCGATGATCTCGAGCCTCGAGGAATTGCGCCGCGCCAGGGAATTGCTGGCCGAGTCGCAGGCCGAGCTGTACAAGGAAGGACTCGAGCACAATCCGAACATCGAAGTCGGAATCATGGTCGAGGTGCCGTCTGCGGTGTGGCTGGCGCCGCGGCTGGCGCGCGAGGTCGATTTTTTCTCGATCGGCACCAACGACCTGATCCAGTACCTGCTCGCTGCGGATCGCAACAATCCCAAGGTCGCGCACCTGTACGAAGCGCTGCATCCCGCCGTCATCTCCGCAATCTCCGAGGTCGTCAACGTTGCGCGCGCGGCCGACAAGGAGGTATGCCTGTGCGGCGAGATGGCCAGCGATCCGCTGGCAACGCTGCTGCTGGTCGGGATGGGCCTCGACGAACTGAGCCTGAGCCCGCTCTTCATTCCGGTCGTGCGCAAAGTCATCCGGGAGGTCGACTATCAGACCGCCCGCCTGATCGCTCGCGAGACGCTGCAGATGGCCAGCGTGCAGGAGATCAAGGGCTACCTTGTCGAGCGCTATCGCGATTTGGGTCTGATCAACCTCGTCGAAATGTACCGCTAGCGACACTTCTCTCCGAATTATCCTCGACTTTGGCATGATTAACGTGGTTCAATGAATTGTTGACAACCGCGGTCGGGATTTGTTTACACTGTCTCTGACCGACCGGTTAGACCTCGGGCCCCGCGTTCGGGTATGATGCGCAGGAGGGGGCGGCTGGGCAGGAAGCAAAAGCAGAGGACCTTAATTCATGGTATTGCTCGTATCTCTTGGCGCATTTCTCGTATTTGCGGCGGCTATCCTCTACTGGCTGTTGGGGACCAATCGCTACGGCGGCGACCGTCCGGCCGCGCCCCTGCAGTTGACCGCGCGCGAGGGCGCGACCGCTGACGCGGCGATTAAGCCCGAGCCATGCCGCACTATCCGCGTCTATTTCATCAAACCTTCACGCTACGACGAGGACGGCTTCGTTCAGTATTTCCGCTACGGCGTCCAGCCGAACAACACGTTGACCGTGATGTCGGCACTCAACGAGGCGTTCAACAAACGGTACGCGGCGGAGCGGAACGTCCGCCTCGAGACGGTGATCTGGGACGAAATTTGCGACGGCATAGTCAGCCCCGAGACCATCAAGGCGATTAAGGAAAAGGCGCGTGAAGATGGCGTCGAGTTGCTGATTGGGCTGGCCGGCGTGCAGTCGAATCAGTATCCGCGCGGGCGCGACCTCGCGCTTCAATTCGTCGCCGAAGGCCTGCCGACGATGATGGGCGGCTTCCACGTCAGCGGCTTTCCGGACTCGTGCAAGTTCCTCAACGCATGCGGCGTGACGACCGTGGTTGGCGAGGCCGAAAACATCTGGGGCGATATCGTCGAGGACTTTCTGCGCGGCGAACTGCGCATCAGCTACTCGGTCACGCAGGGGATTCGCGCCAAGACCGGCAAAGACGACATCATCGTGCCGCTGATCACCGAGTCGCTGCTGCCGGTGCTCGACGATCGTTATCTCACGCGATTTTTCAACGACACGATGACCACGCTGGACACATCGCGCGGATGCCCGTTCACCTGCTCGTATTGCAGCGTGAAAAACGTGATGGGCCGCACGATGCGCTCGCGCGAGCCCGACGCGGTCGTAAGCTGGGTGCGCGACGCATGCCAGCATCACGGTATCGAATCGCTGTTCCTGGTCGATGACGATTTTTTCCGATCGCCGCGATGGGAAGAGATTCTCACCGGCCTGGCCGAAGTGAAGAAGGAGTATCCCAAGCTCTCCTTCATGATGCAGGTGGACGTCGACGCGTCGTGCTACGCGAACGTCGCCGAGGGCGAGACCGAAACCGCCAAGCATCGGCGCAGCAGGCGTTTCACCGAACTGGCCGCGGCGGCGGGATGCTACCAGGCGTTCGTCGGAATCGAGTCGCTCAATCCCGACAACCTGAACTTTGCGACCAAGTACCAGAACACCGACGACCGCCAGCACAAGGGCAAGCTGGAAGCGGTGCGCGCGCACGTGATCGACAAGTATCGGCGCGTCGTGGAGAACTGGCACAAGGTCGGCGTCTCGGTGCATGCGGGCTATATGCTGGGATTCCCGTT
This sequence comes from uncultured delta proteobacterium, assembly GCA_963842085.1. Taxonomy (GTDB): domain Bacteria; phylum Desulfobacterota; class Binatia; order Binatales; family Binataceae; genus Binatus. The sequence goes on along the minus strand of CAWJET010000002.1, from coordinate 1,415,220 downwards.
CGACGGCCCCGATTGCGGACGCGTAGCGGCGGCGACGCTCAAGAAGATCGGATTCGACATCGTGTCGTTCTTCATCATGACGCCGCTGCCGGGCACCGAGGACCAGGTGCGCTTCACCAAGGAAGGCGCCATTATCGACTGGGATTTCAACCAGCTCGACTCGCAGCACGTGACGCTCAAGCACGACAAGCTGGACAAGGAAAGCTGGCTCGGCGCATATCGCGACGCGTTCACCGGCTTCTACACGATCCCGCGCTTTCTGCACGCGATGTTTACCCTGTGCGCGGGTCACGGACTCGACGCGGAAGCGCGCCGCGCGGTGCTCCGTCAGTTCACCTATTATTTCTTCAGCTATCGCCAGGGGCGGCATCCGATGGTCGGCGGGATATGGCCGATTCGGCGCCGCGACGTGCGCCGGGCCGCGGTCACCGATGACGAGGCGCGTCGCTTCTACCTCGGCGGCAAGCGCTTCGACGCGATTTTGCGCGGCGACGGCGGCGAGGGATTCGCCGCGGCTCCGGCGTAAGCAACGAAAATCGACAATTTTACAAGGCTCGCAGAATACCGGCGCGATCCGAATCAGGATCGCGCCGGTGCGCCTTTTAAGTGCAAATAGCCGCATCGCCATGGACTTTCTGCATGCCCGGCTTGCGCCAACGCCACACAAACCGCTAGGGATTCCCCCGGGGAATTGATCATGATCACGCCGCCCGAACTCATCATCGTCCTTGCTGTGCTCGCGATCCTGTTCTTCGTTCCATTTCTGCGTCGGTTACTCGGGCTGATCATCCGGCTTGCGATTTTTCTCGCAGCGGTGGCGGTCGCCGCCGCCGGAATCACGATGCTGCTGAACGACGAAACGATTTTCGAAAAACCCGGCGTCGTGCAGCGCGTGACCCGGTTCGTCACGATGAACTCCGCGGCCGCCAGCTCGACCGGTTCCGGCTCGGTGACCTGCGATATGAGCAATCATCCCGAGGCGGCGCCGACTCCCGCTGCGACCGCGCACAAGCACGCCGCTAAAAAAGAAGCCGCCCCCGAACCCCGCACGACTCGCAATGAGGTGGCGAACGCGTCGCCGGCGCCGCTCGAAGACATCTATCCTGAATTGATTCGCCGCTCCTATCCGGGAATCCCGCGCCAGAAGCTGTTCCAACTCTCGCAGGATACGATTAACTCGCTTGGTGGATGGAAAATCGTCAAAGCCGATCCGGGCGACTTCACGATCGATTGCCTCTACACGTCACGCGTCTTCAAATTCGAGGACGACGTGAGGATCACGGTTGACCCGTCCGGCGACATTGAGGTGTGCTCGCGCTCGGGCCTGGCGCGCCCCGGCGCGACGTCGCTACTGCGTTACTTCCCGGGAGACCTCGGCGCCAACGTCGCGCATATCAAGGAATTCTACGAGGCGCTCGAGCCGAAGATGGACGAGGTCTACAAAGAGGAGCAGGAAAAAGAGAACGCCAAAAAGCCGCCGCACTGAGATGCAGGACACGCGGCGCGCCTGCTTTTGACAAGACCTGCGCGATCCGGTCAATCTGAGATCGTATGGCAATGCGCGAAGCCCAGATCGATGCGCTGGCGAACCATCTCGTCAATGGGCTGATCGATCGCAGCTTGATCAAACCCAAGGCCGACGTGAAGGAACTGGTCGCGTGCGTGGTCGAACTGATGTCGGCGAATTTCGAGACCGAAGCGCAGATCGATGAAGAGGCCGACAAGATGGCGGAGGCGGAGGCGCGCCGCGATCCGCGCCTGGACGTCACACGGCTGCGCAATTTGATTCGCCAGCGCCTGGCTGAGAAGAAGAATTTCACTCTCTGATCGCAGATGAAACTTAGCGAAGCACGAGTTCTCTTTTTGGCGCGCGAGTCGCTGGCGAAGTTGCGCGACGAGGGCCTGGCCGAGATCGCGAACTTTCCGCTCGCGCTGCGCCAGGCGCGCGAAATCGTCACGCAATTCAACGAGCAGGGCGACGAGCTCGACGCGATCGTGAGGCGCAAGATCGGTTCGATCAAGCGCGGCATCGTCGAGGGTTCCAACGAATGGACCATCCTCTACAAGCGCTACCGCGACGAAGAAATGCGCAAGAAGGGCCCGCAGCGCTGAGGAAGAGAAAGGAACTTAGTTGCAGTTAAACCCGCCGTGGGTTTCACGCCTCCTTGGGCAGACCAGAATCGCCTACGCGGTGAGGGTCAGTCGAGATCGCCGCTGCCGTTCGGGTTGCTCTCGGTTTGGCTGCGAGCGTAGTGTCCGCTTTAGAGGATAGAGGGTCGCTGCCTCTGCGCTTCGATCGTTTCATCGCCGACCGACCCTGCCCGAACGGAGGATTTTATGAGCGAAATTACCGGAGCCGAGCTTCTTCTTCGATGTCTCGTTGGCGAGGGAGTGCGGTTCGTGTTTGGAATTCCTTGTCCGGAGGTCGACCCGCTGCTGGCCAAGCTCGAGCAGTACGAAGTGCGATTCGTCCCCGTTCGTCACGAGGCTGCCGCCGTGCATATGGCGGAGGGCTTGTACAAGACGACCGGGCAGGTGGCGGCGGTGCTTGGCAATCCCGGGCCGGGGACGGCGAATCTTCTGCCCGGCGTGATTACGGCGCGGCACGAGGGCGTGCCCGTCGTCGTAATTACGGCGCAGCATCGCATGGCGATCGTCTATCCGTCGCCGCCGTCGACCTTCCAGGGCCAGGATCAACTCGAAATCTTCAAGCCGGTGGTCAAGTGGAGCGGTCCGATTTTGTCGTGGGAGCGAATCCCCGAAGTGATGCGGATAGCGTTTCGCGAGATGTGGACGGGGAGGCCGGGGCCGGTTCAGATCGAGATACCGGCGCCCGTGATGTACGCGACCGGTGACGACACCAAGGTCCGGGTGCTGACGCCGAATGAATACCGGGCGGCGGGTCCGCGGCCCTCGGAAGCGCAGCTCGAGGAGGCGGCGGTCATGATCGCCGGGGCCCGGCGGCCGCTCGTGATCTCGGGCGCAGGAGTCGATCGGGCGGGCGCGAACGAAGCGCTACTGGCGATAGTCGACCTGCTCAACTGTCCGGTCGTGGGCACGATCGCAGGGCGGTCGTCGGTGCCGCTCGACCATCCGAACTTTCTATACGGCTACGGCGCCGGCGCCGACCTCGCGCGCCGCGAGGCCGACGTGATCCTGGTGGCAGGCTCGCGGATGGGCAACCTCGACATCCCGTACGACAAGTACTGGGGCGATCCCGCCGGGCAGAAGATCATCCAGGTGGATATCGATCAGCGCAACATGGGCGTCACGCGGCCAATCGCGCTTGGGATCGTTGCCGACGCGAAAAGCGCGCTCGAAGGATTGCTCCGCATGCTCAAGACAAAGCGCGCCGAGCGCAAAGGCGGCGAGGATATGGCGCGCTATCGGGACACCGCTCATAAATGGCGCGAGGAGCGGTTCGCGTCGGTGGCGGCGTGGCGCGGACCGGGAATCCATCCGGCGCACGCGATCCAGGCAATCGGCAAAGTGTTTGGCGCGGACGGTATCTACGTCGCCGACGGTGGCAATACGTCGCTGTGGTCGCTCTGGTATTTGCCATCGACCAAGCCGCGGTCGTACCTGAACATTCTCGAGCTGGGAATGCTCGGCACCGGAATCCCGTCCGCCATCGGAGCGAAACTTGGCAACCCGTCGCGCGAGGTGGTGTGCGTGAGCGGCGACGGAGCCGCAGGCTTCAACTTCATGGAGATGCAAACGGCGGCGCGCGAGGGCCTGAAGGTCAGGGTCATCGTGTGCGCCGAAGGTTCATGGACGATGGAGGAGCCCAACGAGCGGCGGCTCTGGGGAAAGACTTTCGGCACCGAGATGGGGACGGTGCGATGGGACAAGGTCGCCGAAGGCCTGGGCTGCAAACCGTTTTACGTCGAGCGAATTGAAGACCTGGAAGCGGCGTTGAAGGGCGCGAAGTCGGCGGACGGGCCGGCGGTCATCTGCCTGAAGACCAGTCGCGACGCCAACCTCGCGATTCCCGGAGAGCTCGGCCTTCGCTTCGCCGAGGTGTACCAGGGGCCGATGGGATAAGCGCCGTGCTCGATGGGGCGACGGTGTCTGAATTGATGCATCGAGCTGACGTGGTTGCGACGGCGGGAGTCGCACCTCACCCGGCGTCACCGCGCTTCGCGCGCGCCTCGCGCCGGAAGCCGAAGGCAGTCCTATGAAGACCTTGGTGAATCGTCAGACCGTTGAGCTGGACAGCTATCCCGACCTGGTAGTCATATACCTGGGGATGCGCGTGAACTCATTGCGCGGCCTGCGAACCCTGCTGGCATTGGGACCGATGATCCGGAAAGCGGTCGATTTGAAGCCAGACGGTCTTCTACTTCATGAGAACCTCCTCTTTTCCCTGCTGCCGCCACACGCTGGGATGCGGCAGTATTGGCGGGACTTCGAATCGGTCGAGCGATGGGCTCGCACGCTGCCCCATCAGCAGTGGTGGAAGAACTTCCTGCGCGACTCGGGCGGCACCGGCTTTTGGCACGAGACTTACTTCATGCGCGGGGGCATGGAGGCAGTATACGATGACCTGCCCTATCCGCTGGGGTTCATGAAGTTCGCACCAGCGATGCCGGCGCGAGGCGGCATGTTTTCCGCCCGCCGACGGCTGCACCTAGGCGGTGATGCGCCGCTCCCGGCGCCGGTCGAAGAGTCCGACCTTGACGGTTAGACTAAAGCAACCACCGAGGTCCCCCGAGAACCACGGGTTGTTGCTCAAAACCGGAACTTAGTCGCGCGGTTTGCGGGGCGGCTTGGGCCGGGATGAGCTCGAGCGTGAGCTGCTCGGTGCCGCGAATCACCGCGACTGGCGTGCGCATCCCGACCTTGCTCATCGTGAGGTGACGCTGCAGGTCGTCGATGCCGGCGATCGGCGACGGCTGAGATGCCTATGCGTCGGCGCGGCGGCCCATCCGCTCGTCGAAGTCCTGTGCTACCTTCTCGTCGTTCTCCATTAGCTGCTCGCTGTCGAGATCGGCGAAGGCCATCACGCCCATGTTCGAGTAAGCGCGGCGGATCTTTGGGCCCCATAGGCCGATGTTCTTGATGGTCGGGACGATTCGCGAGAAGAGCCGCGACTGGAATTCGCGCATCTCGGGCGATGAGTCGACGTACTCGACGCATCGCTCGACTGGCAGCCCCAACGTTTCCCACACTTCCTCTGAGCGGAAGCGGTCGCGCATCAGGTAGGAAGCCTCGACCGCGAATTCTTCGCGCTGGTCGCGCTCGGGCTGGGTGAGTTGCGGATAGTAGTCACGCAACGCCAGGCGTCCGAAGGCGACGTGCCGCGCTTCATCCTGCATCACGTATGCGTTGACGGCCGCCGCCAGCGAATTTTTCGCGGTGTCGCGGATACCGGCAAACGCGGCGAGCGCGAGTCTCTCGATCAGCACCTGCATCCCGAGGTAGGTCATGTCCCATCGCGAGTCGCTGAGCACGTCGTTGAGCAGACGTTTCAGCGGCGGGGTTATCGGATAGGCAAGGTCAAACTTCTCGTGAAGCAGGCGCGAATAGGTCTCGACGTGACGCGCTTCGTCCATCACTTGCGTTGCGGCGTAGAACTTGGCGTCGACGTTGGGCACCTGCTGGACGATTTTTGCGGTGCAGATCAACGCGCCCTGCTCGCCGTGCAAAAATTGCGAAACCGACCACGCTTGCATATGGCGGCGCAGGTTGGCGCGCTCCTGGCGCGCGAGGCGGTTCCACAGGTCGGAGCCGAAAATCGATATGGACTCGTCGGGAAGCTCCTGCGGATTTTCAGGATCGAGGTCTTGCGACCAGTCGATGCGCGTGGTGGTGTTCCACTGTAGGTTCTTGCCCTTCTCGTAGAGCTTGCGCAGCGCGTCGCTGCCCTCCTGGTATTCCCACTTGAAGACAGTATCGAAGCTGCCGGGCACGGCCCATTCGGTTGCATCCACGGGAATCGCGTAGCGCTGTTTTGTGCTCATTGGAGAACCTCTTTTGTAGCAGAGGGTTTCCTTCTAACCCGCGCTCCGACCGACGCGCAAGCATGCCGCATTGGCCCGGAACCATCGTGCGAGCAAGCGACAGAACTTAGGCGCGCGGTTTGCGGGCGGCTTCGGCCGGGATGAGCTCGAGCGTGAGCTGCTCGGTGCCGCGAATCACCGCGACTGGCGTGCGCATCCCGACCTTGCTCATGGTGAGATGACGCTGAAGGTCGTCGATGCCGGCGATCGGCAAGTCGCCGAGCCGGACCACGAGGTCGCCTTGCCTGATGCCGCCGAGCGCGGCGGGACTGCCCGCCTCAACCGACGCGACGCGAACGGCGGTTTCCGCGGGCAGGCGATAGAAGCGCACGAAGCGGCGCGGCAGCTCGACGTTATGGCCGGCGATGCCGATGTAGCCGCGGCTTATTTTGCCGTCCTTGATCAGATGACCGGCGACGAGCTTGGCGCTGTTAATTGCGATCGCGAAGCAGATTCCCTGCGCGGGCAGGATGATCGCGGTGTTGACGCCGATAACCTCGCCGCGCGAGTTGACCAACGGTCCTCCTGAGTTGCCGGGATTGAGCGCGGCGTCGGTCTGGATGACGTTGTCGATCAGGCGGCCCGAGCCCGCGCGGAGCGATCGTCCAAGCGCACTGACCACGCCCGCGGTAACGGTGCATTGGAAGCCGTACGGGTTTCCAATCGCGATCGCGAGCTGACCCAGGCGAATCGCCTGCGAATCGCCGAGCCGCACGGCGGCCAGGTTGGAACCGCTGATTCGAATCACGGCCAGGTCGGTGTCGGGATCGTCGCCGATTAGTTGGGCCTCGGACTTGCGCCCGTCGGAAAGTGTGACGGAGATTCGTGACGCGCCGTGAACGACGTGGCTGTTGGTGATGATGTAGCCGTCAGGCGCTACTAAGAACCCCGACCCGCTGCCCGCCGACGCGTCCGGATTCCGCGGATTGCTCCGCGGTCCGGTCGGATGCGCGACCTCTATATTCACCACCGCCGGACTGACGGACTCGGCCGCCCCCGTCACCGCGCGCGAATACGCGTCGAACAGGCGGTCGTCAATCGAATCATGAGAGAACGGACGGCCGCCGTCGCGTGCGGCGCCATCCGAAACCAGTTTCAGAGATGAACGCATTGTCGATAGTCTCCTGAAAAATAAAGATAATCACGATTGCCAGGTTGTGATGCGGGTTGAATCGTTACAAATCCTTGCCTCGACTGGGTGGTGCACACATGATGATGCGGGAGGGAACAGTTATGAGCGGACGGTCGATACGAATGGCGGCGTTGATGATTTCGGCAGCAACGCTCGCACTGTCGGGATGCTACATTTTCTCGCCGTCGCAGGCCCAGGAGAACAAACTGCAGACCAAGCTGCATTTCGACCTAACGCAATGCGAGCAGACGGCCCCCAATCTCTACAAATGCCCGAGCGTGGATAAATCGGTTTGCGGGGCATTCTATTCGGGCCAGCAAGTCGATTGCCTGAAGGTGGATAACGACGGCAACGTGATCGTGATGAAGCAATAGCTGCAGCAATGAATTCGTTGGGATGAGTTCTTCAGGAGAGGCGGGTCACCTGCAGCAAATCCATTGGCTCGCGCTCTTGCAGCGCGCGGTCGCTCCACCGAACGCGGCCGCTGGAGACCGCCCCCCTCTCAGAGTTTGCGAAATTTGAGCAGAAGGCGGTTCAGCTTTCCAGATTGCGAGGATTCCGCCTAGCTGATCTCAAGTCCCGGATAGTGGATTCCAGGTTGAGTTCGCTGGGCGCATCCTCACGCTCTCCCAGGGTGTAACGCCTGTTCATCTCGTGCGCACCCGTTCACTATGCCGCATGTGATGGCTAGTTGTACGGCGCGCACCGGGTTAACAGGCAACTTGTTTCTACAAATAGTAGGAATACCTAACACCGTGTCTTTTGACGGTGTTCCGTTCCTTTTGCATCCCGCGCTGCAACAGTTCCTCGACAACTATCCGTCGGCGCCCGACGAGATCCAGGCGAATCCCGGCAACTACGTCGTCCCATTGCTGGGCTCGACTTGGAATCGGTCGCTGTTTCGCGACGCGGGCGATTAGCCGCCACGTCTCGTCGCCGAGATCAAGGAATCAACCGAGCTTGAGCGGGACCTTGGCCCCGAGGACGCTCCCTCATCGCGCTCAAGCTGATGATCGACGCGGTCCGGCGCATCGGGCATTGGCGGGGTGTAACTGCCCCTCAAGTGCCGCCGCCAACGGGCACAAAGAGCGAACCGCATCAGGACGGAAGCGGTTCGGCGAGGCGGACAGCTTACCGTGAGCGCAAGCGCCCCGCTAAGCGGGCACTTTTAGGCCGATCCGCGAATACTCGTTCTCATTGGGGGCGCGCTGGAAGGCCCATTGGACTCAGAATCTCGAACTTCGCATTTGCTAAACGCCCGGGGTCGGTGCTAGTAGGACTCAGCGTTTTGAAAGCGGAAATTTCGGATGAGTTTCTTGCGAATGGCTGCGCTCTTCGGACTGGTGATGCTGACGCTTGTGGCAGCGGTCCTGGCGGCGCATGCGCAAAATGCGCAAAACACCGTTGGCACGATCACGCAACTTCAAGGTGTGGCGAGCATCCAGCGCAATGGCGCGACGACGCCGGCGATGGTGAATGAGGCAGTCATGCTGCACGATAAGATCGTTACGGACCCGAACGCGTCGCTGACGATCGGCCTGGTCGATAATAGTTTCCTGCAATTGAGCGCGTCGACGACGCTGACGATAGATGAGAGTGTCCTCGTGAACGGAGTCGGCGCACCGAGCAAGGTCGGGCTGGTGGAAGGCACGCTGCATTCGGTGATCAACGGCGCGATGCGTGGCAGCACCACGACGTTCGAGGTTCACACGCCCAACTCGGTCGGAGCAGTTCGCGGCACCGACTTTACCGTGCACGCCTACAAAAAGTCGCAGCCTTGACAAGAAGCGATGGCGCGCCGCTCGGTGCTCCCGTGGTCACGACCGCGCCCGACCACGCTTTTCGACAACTAGGGCGACGTCGTCTCGCGTGCGCCGTAGCTGCGGCAACGGTTTCCAATTCTCAAAAATTTTTTCGGCGCAATCGCGCGCGCCTTCGGCGGCGAAGCTCGGGGGGCGCTTGGGCTGCTGTCACTCGCGCGGCAAACCGGACCTTCCACCCACTACGCGTGTGGTTATCCTGAAATAGTTATCGTGTGCTTCACCGGGGTGAGCGAGGACGCCGCTGCCTACGATGCATGTCTGTCAGCGATGGTGTCGGCCGGCATCCATGGGAGGCGATCCCCGCATGGACTAAGCTTTGACAAGCCACAGGTCCCCACGAGGATGAAGAACGCCACGAGCAGAGAGAGACTGCTGTTCACTGACCTGAACAATTCATAGAACATGAGCGCCAAAGGTATATTGCACGGAAGCAAGATGATTCCGGCCGCGAAGCCTAATCGATAAACACGTGCTCCAAGATGTTGGCGCTGTTGCCGCTACATCGCCCGGCACAACCAGCGTACCGCGAACGAAGCCATAGGCGAATATGCCCGCGGCTATAATCTGTTCTTTCATCTCGGTTCGAAAATGTCATTTGACTACTCCGCCCTGACAGTAGAGTTAGCTGAGGTCCGCACTACGGTGCGTGAGCGCGATCGCGGTCCTGACGGTGAGCATGATCGCGCCGATCAAATAGACGATTGCGAAAATCATCGCGCCCGGCGTTGACGGCGCAGGATTTCGGATCGTGAACAGCGTGACATTGAGAATCACGTACGCGGCGTAGATCCAGGCAACCGTCATGGCGTAGCGCTTGATGCGCCAGATCCCCACTTCGTAGAAAAACAAAACTGCAGCCCCCAGCAGTGCCAGGATTGCCGCGCCCGACCCGGTGTGACGCACGCCAAGAGCCACGATACCGGTGGTTGGCATTTTCAGCCCCATCATTTGTGCCCGGGTGGCGGCGGCTTCGTGAAAGCCTTGAGCACGTCCACGATCACCGCCAACCCCAGAAGGATGGCCATCGCTGTCAGAAATCCGCCACGCTTGGTCTGCATCTCGGTTCGAGATGTCATTTGAATACCTTCGGGCGCGCTGTTGCCTCGCGCCCAACCCGAAAAAAGCGCGTTACCAAAAATTTCAAAAAGGTACTCGCGGCACCGGCTTCCTGGACCATGTACTTGCGCAATGTGTGGACCCTCGCTTGTCTCGAGGCCTCGTAACATTTTTCGCGCACAAACGCGCCGATCTTGTTCATGCGAAACCGGAGAAGATAGTCTACCAGCGTTGCTTGCCAACATTCCGGCAGCGTTCACACATTTCATGAAAGCGATCCTCTCGACGACGATCGTCGCGCTGCTCTCGACCGCGCTGGCCGGATGCTGGATTTATTCGAGACCCGACCTTGAGACTGGATGTCAGAAGACCAGTTACGGCCTCGCGATAATCTGGTTCAGCACCGAGGACTGCGGTCCCGCTGCTGGCGCCAGCGCTACTCCATCGCCGATCGCGACGCCGATGCCGCCGCCCTCGGCGCCGTGATTCGTCGGTCGATGCAGTAAGTCAGGCTCGTAGTTATCCAATCTATACTGTCGCATTTCACGCACCCACAAGCGCGAGCGCAGGAGCGCGGTGGGGTTAACTCTATTTCTCGTTGAGGCTGGGATCGTCGGTTGACACACATGCTGGATTACACAGGATGCAGAAGAGGTCGGGATTTCGTTGGCCGCGCCTCCCGATCGTATCTCTGTTCGCGTGAGCAGCTAAAGCTCGCGTCCGAAGGCGATACTTCGCGTTCTGACATCCGACATCACGACGAAAGGTGCGTCTGATTGTCCATTGGGCGAGTGGTGCGCTTTTGCTTACCTCATGAGTGTCGGGTATCGCGGGCGGCACCATCAGATACCAGCCCACAAGCGCGAGTGCGGCGGCATGGCGCGGCTTCATTCTGGCTACCATTCTCCCGGTCTAGGCGAACAGCCTCAAACTTGCGTGTCTGAGATATCCTCCCTTTTGTGATCTCTAGCAGGTTGCGGAAAAAGGGTTTTTGACTCCTGATGACATTGATCCAAGACGCATTCTCGTGATCGTAGTAATGCTTACTCTTCGCCGAAATCGTCTTTCATTGAGTTTTTCCGCAACCTGCTAGAAATTGCACCGGCACACGCACCCTGGGTTCACAAAAACGCACGTCCGCCTCCGGTATTGGATCATGGGACTGTAGCGGGCTGTTGAGGAGGGACCTTCGAGCATCGCTTACTCAGCAGGTCGTGCGGTCCACGGTCCGATCCCGGCGAATCGTGCTGGCGCAATTCGGGTGACATAACCCGGAATGTTCCGCATGACTGCCGGTGGAAAGTCCGCCTTCGGCCCAAGGTAAATTGGCTCCAGGCGATGTAAAAGATCCACCGCACCGCCTTCGGTCACCTGGGCGTTGCCATACACCACCAGGTATTCTCGCAGTCCTTGCGCGTTCGTCTCCTCACCAAGCAGAGATAACGGGGCGGGAGTTTATAATCCGCCGCGCAACCGAGGACCACTTCTATAAACCACGGCGTAAGACCGGGGTGCTGCCGTTCGCGCAACTTGCACCGCGTAGTGCCGAGAGTGGCGGCTGAACGTGGGTCTTCAAAGCCCAACAGATTTGATTGAGGGTCTGCATCATTCATCTGGGTTGATCCTCCGTGGCTGCGGTGATGCTCCGTCGCGAGAGGACCGGACGTAGTCGCGCGATCTCTTCCTCGAGCGGAATTCACGCGTATATCGCAAGCGCCGCTCCGAGCCACATCGCCGCGAACACGCAGAAGGCAACCGCGTAGCTGCCGCTCACGTCGAAGATCCGTCCGGCCGCCACAGGGCCGATGGCGGCGCCGAGAGTGGCGAGGATTCCCGCGGCGCCTTGCACCGATCCCAGACGCTTCAGCCCCAGTGACTGGATGAACACGAGCGGCAGCAGCACCAGAGGCGTGCCAGCTGCGATCTCTACCAGCACGATGAATCCCGCCAGCATCAGGCCGCTCCCCGCCGCGAGCAGGAGTGTGGTGCCGACCGCCGCTCCGAGGAAGACGAGCGAGAGCACGATCCGAGGACTGAGCCGATCCGCAGAGGGCCCCAGCGAAAGTTTCCCCACGGTCGACATCAGATAGATCATGCTGAGGCTGCTGGCGGAAAGGGTGGCCGTGTAACCCGTTCCGATCAGATAGACGACCAGATGGACCAGAATCCCGCCGATAGCGCAGGCATAGAAGAACTCGGCAATCGCTATCAGCCAGAATGAACGCGTCCGGAACGCTTCGGTCAATTCAACTCCGGGCACCACGACCGGCCCGGGGCGGGTGCGAGCCTGCTCCGGTGAGTCGCTGGCCTCCAAGGGATGACTGCGCACCACGAACAGCACCAGCGGCGCCACGACCACCAGCATCGGCAGCGCGATCGCGACATAGCCGACCCGCCATCCTCCGAAGGCGATCGCCTTGTTTGCCGCGGCGATGATAGCGGCGGCGAACTGTTCCGCGATTCGATGCCGCATGAGTTACCCGGAGTGATCGCCCGTCTCGGCACCGATGGCGTCTCCTTCGAGGTGCTTTCGCGCGCACAGGCCGTCGCCCGCGTTCCGGTTCTGGAACTGGAGGAGTCGGAACGCGCGATTCTTCTCACCGAGGATGGGCGCATCGATGTTCATGAGTTGTTGTCGAGCTACCTGCGCCACCCGCGGCGTCGCGCCGCGCAGCTACGCACGAACTGCGAAGTTCGCGGCGTGATTATCGAGGCTGGCCGATGCCGTGGCGTCATTACCAATTCCGGCGAAGTCCGCGCGCGTTGGGTGGTCGATGCGGCGGGAGCATGGGCCGGCGAGATCGCGAGGTTGGCGGGCGCTGCGCCAATCGCGCTCGAGCCACGCCGCCGGACTATTGTCACGTTCGAGCCGCCCGAGCCGATCGACGTCAGTAGATGGCCGTTCGTGATCAGCGAGCTGGATCAACTCTATTTCGCGCCGGAGTCGGGAGGTCTGTTACTGAGCCCGATGGACCAGGAACCCATGCGCCCGTGCGATGCGCAACCCGACGATGTGGTAATCGCGGGCGCGATCGAGCGGCTTCGCAGATTGGCGCCGCGCTTGGTTCCGCGCTCGCTAAAACGCAAATGGTCCGGGCTGCGCACGTTTTCCCCCGACTCGGTTCCGGTGGTCGGCGAGGATCCGCTTGTGCGTGGTTTCTTCTGGCTCGCCGGACAGCAAGGTTTCGGAATCGAGAGCAGCCCTGCACTAGGGCAAATCGCGGCAGATCTCATCGCACGCGGAAGCACCAGCATTTTCGATCCGCGCGCCCTCTCACCGGCGCGTTTCTCAGCCGGCTGAGAGTTACCCGGCAATGAGACGCGTGCGCGAGGCCGCGCCGGCGGCATCAACGCGCCTGCTCCGAGCACGGCGAGGCGCGCTACCTGATCTATCGCGACATCCCGCGCCGGTCGCGGGGTTCGAAGGTCCAGAGCGAACATGCACAGGTTCCCATGTGCAGCGCGTTGCTATCCGCAGCCACTGACGCCGGTTGGCACCTCCCTGCGAGGTAGGGCGGAGAATTCGCACAGTCCGCGAGGGCCGTGGTAAGGTGGAAGTTATGGCGGCCAAGCGTGACGGCGCACTCAGCGAGCCGACGGACTTCGGCAGGCGCAAGTTTCGCGCGGCGCTGGTCAATGTGACCAACGTCTGCAACCTGGAATGCCGCCACTGCTTCGTTTACCGCGCCGGCAATCCCAACCTCGCGCGCGACAAGATGGCTGACGCGACCATGCTCCACCAGTTGCGCGTGCTGCGCGACAAACACGGCATCAAGTCGATGCTGTTCATGGGCGGCGAGCCCATGATTCGCAAGCGCCTGGTATTCGAGGCGATGAAACTGTTCGAGCGCTCATCGATCGTGACCAACGGGACCTATGGGATTCCATCGGTGCCCGGCCATCTGGTCACCGTGTCGCTCGACGGACCGGAGCGGATGAACGATCCGATCCGCGGGGAGGGCGTGTTCCGCAAGGTCAGAGAGGCGATCTTCGCGCGCGATCCTCGCGATGGCACAACCGTCATCATCCAAATGACGATCACCAGGGAGAACGCGCCGGGGCTCGAAGAATTCATCGAAGAAGTGAAAGACTGGCCGGTCGACGGCGTCGCATTCACGTTTCACGTTCCCTCCAAGGGAGAGCACGGCCCACTTGCCTGGGATGATCTGCGCGAGCGCGACGCGGTTATCGACCGCGTCATCGCGCTCAAACGCAGGAACCCGGCGCTGATCAAGAGCAACGTCGAAACGCTGGAGATGATGAAGTCCGACCGCGCGCTCAATTACACCGGCGAACGCGGTGAGCACTGCGGGCTGTGCGCGATGCTGCCGCTTTACATCGGCGACGGCGGGAATTTCGAGCGAACCTTCTGCTGCTACGGCAACGATGTTGACTGCGCGCGCTGTGGTGCCTACGGCGTTTTCAACAACGCGTACCATCGTATGAAGGGCGACCACGCGGAAGACTGAGGTTCTCGGCGCACGTTCGTCAGCCGCCGGTACCGCTTGCGCGCGCTGATCACGGAACACTACTTGATCCGATCGACCGCCGCCGACCGGATCCGCCACCACCGCCGCGAGAGGCTGAGATTCCATCGAGAGGGTAGATTCAGTGTTGCCGCTGTGCCCGAAGCAAGCGCTACAAAAGCGAAAAAGCAGGTTGTCCGTCCGAGGTTCCCAGCCTCTCGAGCCTAATATGCCTTGGTTGTTCAGCGCAGCCTGCTTCAGATGGCGGTGTAGCACCTAAGCACCCAAATGGATGCTCGTCCGAAAGAGAGCAGGCTCGAGGCGCCTTCGGACGGACGGTGCACATGTATCCGTTCAACGGCGATGATTCAAAGTCGGCTACTGAATGCCCAAGCCGCCCACCAAGTGAATCGCCGTCACGATCCGACAGCAACGCAATCGGCGCGCAACTCCGCAATACTTTGGTTCTACGAACATCGGCGCTGAATCTCACCGGATCATCGAAGCTGTTGTCGGCGCGACTGTGGTCGGCGTAAGCTTCCGTCAAACAGCGCGATCGGGTGAGTGACATTGGGTAAACCGAATCTGATGCAGGGGTCTCTCCTGCCAGAGCGACGTTCTCTTGGCTGGAGGAATAGTCGATGGAATTCAAAGAAGTAGTAGGGCGGCGCCGATCGATCCGTTACTTTCAATCGTGGCGGAACGTCGAACGCGAGAAGATCCAGATCATGTTGGAGGCGGCGCGGCTCGCGTCATGCGCGGTCAACGCGACCTTTCTGAAAGCGATCGTCATGATCCGGGACAATATCCCTCGCGAAACACTCGACGCGCTCAAGACTCCGGTCTCCGGACTCAACATCGAGCTCGCACCGGTGCACATCTACACCTACGCCGATATGGGGGCGTATAAGGGGGCTCAGGCGCGGCTGAAAAAGCTGGTCGACGTCGGCGCGTTGAACGTCACCCACGGATGGAGCCACAAGTTCGTCGATGAATTCGTCTGGCCGAACATCCTGAAGCCGCTAGCCGAAGGCGCGAACCAGCCATCGGTGGCGGCAGCCGCCGCATCGGACGCAGGCATCGCGATTTGCCAGGCGATGCTCGCCGCGGTGGACGAGGGACTTGGCGTCTGCCTGTCGGCGTTTCAGCACGAGGCGATCAACAAGATCGTGAAGGCGCCCAAGGACTGGATTCCGCTATGGGTGCTGCTGGTCGGTTATCCGGCGGAGTCATGGGAAGCAGGTGGACAGCGTCCGCGTCCGCCGCTGGAGGAGATCTTCTTCGAGGGCGAATACGGGAAGCCATTCAAGGGCGATCCCAAGGTGACCGAGCAGATGAAGGCGGCAAAGATGATCCAGGCGCAGGCGCCGCTGCCGTGGCGAAAAGAGGAAATCAAAGCGCTCGCGCGGATGTTCGGTCTTCCCGAGTAAACTTCATCGAAGCGCACAGTCGACCGATAGAATCACGCGCAGCTCGAAAATAACGATGGCTTCGATAAATAAACCGCTTGAAGAATACGATTCGGTCAAGACCTGGTACCGAGGACTGCGCGAGCAATCGGGCGTGGAGCCCAACGAGGATAAATCGAGGCTCGAACTGCTTCGAGAGTTCTGCGCCACGCTCGAACGCGACCCGGACGAGATCGTCGCTGCCTGCCTGCTCAGGAAAGAGGGCAAGGAAACCAAGATCAGCATCAAGGGCAGGCGTTCGATGGCGGAACGTATAGCCGATTTTCAGGCAGGAGGCGGCGCCGATGGCCGGGAGCGGGCCAAGCGCGGGAACACAATTCGAAGTTTCCTGATTCACAACGGCATCCTGTTGCAGTCCGGGATCCAAGTCTGAACCAAGCGCCGTGAGCAACCAAAAGGTTCGGGAGAATTCAGCAAATGCGGATTCTGGAAGAAGGTAAAGCCGACTATTTCAAAGTCGATCTCGACGGCTATCGGGCGAGCGTGCGGGACAGTAAACCGCATCAGATGGTCTCGAAGTTGATGACTCACCAAGAGGCGGTCGAGCGCTTCGTACGCGACGGCGACTACCTCGCATACGACTGCAACTACTTTCAGCGAGGGCCGTCGTCGTTGATTCGCGAGATCGTCCGCCAGCGCAAAAGGAATCTATGGCTGTGCGGCAAGTTCACCTATGTCGCATGCGCGCTGCTGGTTGAAGCAGGATGCGCGGATCGGATCGACATCGGGTTCATTGGCTTCGGACCGTGGATCTCGCGCGCGGTGCGCGAAAGGAAGTGCACCATCTACGAGTACTCCAATGCGCTGATGACGCTGCGCTTGAAGGCTGGCGCGATGGGGATACCTTTCATGCCGGCGCGCAGCTTCGGCGGGACCGACGGATTTCAGCATTCGGGCTGCAAAATCGTCGAAGACCCGTTCAGCCGAAAACCCGTTCTGCTGGTCGCGGCACTCAATCCCGATGTTTCAATCATTCACGTTCATCAGGCCGATGAGTTCGGTAACGCGCGGGTCTTCGGAACCGGCATCGCGCACGCGGAATGCGCGCTCGCGTCGAAGAGAGTGATCGTGTCCGCCGAAGAGATCGTCGCGACGGACGAATTCCGGCGCGACCCGGCTCGCACCTCGATCGCGCACTTCACCGTGGACGCGGTCGTGCATGCCCCATTCGGCGCCTACCCGGGAACGGTGCAGGGGTACTACGCGTCGGATCCGGCGGGAGTGGTCGAAGCGATGGGCGCGATGTATCGCGGCGATTTTACCGAGTACCTTAAGAAACACGTGTATTCAGTGCAATCGCACGATGAGTACCTGCAGAAAGTGGTGGGAACCGAAAAACTGGCCGAGATTCGACGGCGTGAAACCATCCGGGAGGGCTATGCATCGTGAGCACTCCAGCTACCGACTTCAATGAGCGCGAATTCGTCATCTGTCAGATCTCGCGCCTGGTCGACGACAAGTTCATCTACTGGGTTGGCGGTGGCGGCGAGCCGATGAACTCGGTGCTGCTCGCCAAGCGAATAAACGCGCCCAACCTGCAGTACCTGACTGAGGATGGGGTGGTAGGGCCCGAGGCTCAGGTGCCGTTCGATCCCCTGATGACGATGATCAGCTCGCGCGCCAACTATCGCGCACTTCAGTGGGGGACGATGAATTACGCGGCCGATCTTGCGCAACTCGGCTACGTCGACTACGGCATCCTCGCGACTCTTCAGGTCGATCGCTACGGCAACATCAATTCCACGGTGGTCGGTAAGTATGAAGGTGGCGAGGGACGGCGCTTCGGGGGCCCCGGCGGCGCTGACAGTATCGCAGCGCTCGCATGGCGCACAATCTTGGTCACCGATCAGCAAAAGCGCAAATTCGTCGATCGAGTCGACTTCATCTCGTCACCGGGGTTTCTCGATGGTCCGGGAGCCCGCGAGCGCCACGGCCTTCCACCCGGGACCGGACCATGGCGGGTCTACACCCCATGGGCGATGTTTGGGTACGGACCCGATTGTCAGCTCATGCTGCAAGGAATCGCGCCCTTCGTCACGCTCGAACAGGTGCTCGAAGAGATGAGTTTCCAGCCCGCCATCGCCCCCAAGCTCGAGATTCTCGAAGTGCCGAGGGAAGAGGAACTCATGATTTTACGCACGCAAATCGACGTGGGAGGTCAAGTCACGGACCGTGGGCGATGGATCGAGTTCAAGGATGGGAAGTACCGTTTCGCCGCGCCGTAGTTCACTTCGGCCGCGGCCGCTGAATTTTCAGAATGCAGATCGACCCGGAGGTTGGGGCAATGAATGACAAAGACAGGCTCAAGTGGGCCTTTGAACAATCGGGCACGTTTTTCAAACTGCTTACCACGATCCGAAGCCGTCGCGTCGGACGAGGTTACAGAATCGACTCGGGTACCGAAATAAAGCATCCGGTCACCGGCCGCACGCTCAAACAGGCCGACGGCCCCTCAAAGTTCATTTCCAAAAAAGATCCGCTCCCGCTAACCAAGCTCGAAGAAGCTCTCATCTGCTGGTCCGCATGCGGACCCAACGGGCTGGTGGCGTGGGACATTTCGGTGGACGGAGGCTTTCACGAGCTGACCTGGATCGCAGGCCGGACCGCTCCCGCGCCGGGAAATTCGCACGCCACCGACCTGCTCGTGATTAACGACTCGGGAGCCTACATCTATAAGCCTACCAAGGAGCGTTCCGGTCCGATCGAGATCAAATCTGAGGCCGACTACGAAAAGGTCATCAAATGGTATGAAGACGGCTTGATCCAGATTCTGGACGAGCGGCCCGATATTGACTACGCGCTGCGTGCCCCGGGCGCTCCAAACGCAGTCCTGATGGGACCCTATCAGTTCAACATCAACATGCCCGGATCGACGTGGTTCCTTCCCCTGACCGACGCTGGATGGCTCAACTCGGCGCTGATCAACTTCATGGACTTCTGGCACTACTACATGATCGACGAATGGAATGGCGGCCGGCCAGCCGGACTGGAAAAGTGGATTAGGGAAGGAATGCTGGAACTGCCCACCAGCATCGCCGGCGAAGAGCAGCTGATTTTTCAGGTCGAGCAATTCCCGACCGGGTGCATGGTGCAGAACATGCGCCTGGCGACCGAAGCGATGGGGCTCGGTTCGTGGGTGTTCTGCGGTTTCAATCCGGACGTGCTGATGGGCGCGATGCCGGAAATCACCCGCGGGCTCGGATTCCATGTCGAGGCCCCGAATCCTAAAGCCCCGATATCCACCGGACAGACCAAAATTTTCGGAATCGAAGGAGTTAAGGAAGCGACCTACGTTCCATCACCCCGCTACAAGAATGCCGAGCAACTGGTGAAGGCCTGGTACGACGAGAAGTACGGCGCGGGTGGCGTGCTCCATCGCGGCGAGGATAACTATCTGCGCAAGGTTGGATCGCCGTGGAATAAGGCGACCTCCGAGGCGGTCATCGCGCATCCTAGAACCAGACCGCCCGAGTGGGTGCAAGAGGCTTGTATCGCGTACATCGATTACTGCGTCAGCACTTTCGGCCAATGGCCGGTTACGTACAACCCGATGCAGGCGCACTTCGGCGCGGTGATTCACAATGTCGATGAAGAATTCTACGACACCTATTACAAGGAAGGCTACGTGAACGACCGCATCCGCAACCGCTCGAAAGTATGGCATGACTGATTATGCGTATTGCGGTGCTGTTCCGGATCCTGAGAGCAATCCACATTTATGCCGCGATAGTGCTGGTTGGGTCCATCATATTTAACACCGGGATCCTGATGCCGGCGCTGCGCCGCATACCGCCGGCTCATTCGGCCGTTGTATCGCAAAAGATCGGTGCTGGACTGATGTGGCTGGGCGGCTCCGCAATCTTCTTGCTGGGAGTCACCGGCTTCGCCCGTGCCTGGGTGCTGGGGGAAATTCCCCTGCTCTTTTCGACTGAAGCCTTGGAAACTGCACGTCTGAAATGGACCGCATTGATGGCGTTTGCATGGCTGATGCTGTTGATCACCGGCACCTTATCGGGCTTTTGGTACGGAACGATACTCACCAAGAAACTTCCCTATGCCGCAGGGCTGCGAGACCTCGAAGAACGGCGCGCTGCACAGGCTAAGGTTTCCGCCTGGCAGGATCGCCTCGCGTACATCAACCTGACACTAGCAATCTTGGCCGCGTTTGGCGGAATCATGGCGAGTACCTGATTCGACAATGCCGAGTTCGCGCAATCTGGCAGAATATCGGTTCTATCGTGAGCGCATGGGCGCCGACGCCAGACCGATGCCGTGGGGGCTAGCTGAGCTCGAGGCTTTCGCGGCGACCGATTCCAGCGACCCCTTCGCAGGCCGCGTGCGCCATGGCTTGGCTCCAAAGGTTGCTCTTCAACTCGAGGCGACCACCGACCCGTCCATCTGGATAGCTCTCGATCCGCCCGAGTTGGATCGCTGGGCTGGTGTAATCGGGCGCATGTGGAAGCGATGGGGGACCGCTCCAGGCGAGGCCATCGCGTTTTTCGATTACGGTTCCAGCCCATTGGTGCTGCTCGCGTCGAGCGGTTACGTCGGATACTTGCGTCGGGGTGCGGCCGAGCGTCTCGGTCTGACCGCAGTGTGCAACGACGGTGTGGCGGCGATGGCCGGCAGGATGGTCGGTATCGTCCAAGCTCTCGAACCATCGATGCTGATAGTTCGCCGCGACCTCGCCGCGCCATTCTCATTGGCTCTGGAAGCTGCCGGAGTCAATCTCGCCGATCGGGTCCGCTGGGTTGCGATCACCGAAGTTGAAGGCTGCGCAAATCGGCGTCAGGCGGACCAGCTCTCCGCGCGCCTCGGGGTCAAGGTCTGGCGTATCTTGCGTTCCGATGCGGCGTTTCTGATTGCCGGAGAATGCGCGGGCTGTCGCGCCTTTCATTTGGACAGCGCATATTTTGCGGAGGCGTTGTCGTCGGGCCACGTCGCGATCACGACTCGGTTCGCGCAGGCCTGCCCGGCCGTCCGCTTTGACATTGGTCTGGCCAGGCTGATTAACGGCGGCTGCCCGTTGGAACCTCGGACGCAACGCGTGGAATGTTGACCTCTGCGCGGACAGAACCGTTCGACGATCTCGATCGGCTTTCGCCCGCGTCGCTCGACCTATGGTGGGCAGGAAAACTCAAGCGCGTAGCTCGGCTTGGGTTTGACGAGTTGCCGTTTTACCGCGAGCGCTTCGCCGCGGCCGGTTTCCATCCGACTCAATTCCGAACGCTCGACAACCTACACGCGATCCCGATATCGAAAAAGGAAGATTTGCTGGCCGTCACGCAAAACAGCGGAAGTAAATTCCTCGGCGTCAAGTCCTACACCGCGGGTCTCGATGCGCGCATGACGATCAGCCTGAGTTCAGGAACCTCCGGCACCACCTTCGTCATGCACACGCGGCGATGGCGCAAGCTGCAGGGATATTCGTCGAGTCGTGCTCATTGGTGGGCGGGCTTGCGTCCCGGGACGCCGTTAATCATGTCGGCGCCCGCATGGCACGCCTACGCCTCGATCCAGCCCTCGATCGCGATGCACTTCAAGAATCCATGCGTTGTGGTTTCCGGAACTTTTCTTCCGCGATTTGCCGACCGAATCGTCGATGCGATACTGGCCTTTCGGCCACGGTTCATCACGATGTTCCTGCCGATGGTATTTTCGATTCTGGCCGCCGCGCGACGCGATAGCACCAGCGGAGACCAGCTATTTGCGGGAGTCGAGACGCTGGTCGTAACCGGCGCGCCGATCACACCGGGCATGCGATCCCATCTGCAAGATATCACCCGGATCAAACGCGTCGCGGAGATCGCGGGATCGAGCGAAAACCTCCTTGCGGTGGATTGCATCAACGCCCAAGGTCTCCATGTCGTGCCTGACACCTGCTACGCCGAGGTACTTGATCGCAAGAGCGGCCGCCCTGTCCCCGACGGGCAGCGCGGCTCGGTGGTGCATTCGAGTGTCATCCCGGCGGGCTCGCTGTATCTGCGCTACGATGGCGGCGATGCTGGAGTCATCGATAGGTCGCCATGTTCATGCGGCCTGCCGTCGCCGCGGATCAAGCTCCTCGGTCGTTGGGAAGACTGCTTCACTGTCGGTGACAACACTTTGCTGCCGTACGACGTTCAATTCGCGCTCGAGACAGAAGTGCCGGAACTGAGAGGCACGGCATTGGTGATTACACGCGAGGGTCTCGCCAACGGAATGCTTCGTCTCCTCCTTGCCGAGCCCGAAGGCTCAGCCGCGAGTCTCCTCGACGAAGCAAAGGCCAGGCTATCGCGACGGTTCGAGGTACCGGTGGAGATCAGCGCAGTGCGAGACCTGCCGCTTCGTTTCAAAGGCGTGCCTCCTATACTTTCTGAACAGGAGGCCGCGTCGGCCGCATGAGCAAGGGCGCACTAGGATTGCTAGCCGCTTACTGGCCCGAAGACACGCCGCGGTACGCGCATGTTCCTCTGAAGACGGTCGGCGAGGCGACGATTTACCCGGTCGCGGCGTCGTCGCCCGATCGAGTCGCGCTAGTGAGCGCGGGGGGCATCCTCACCTTTGGAGAGCTGGCCGCCAAGGCACGAGTTTTTGGCGAGTCGATCCGCAGCCGGGTCGAGCGGGGCTCTCGCGTCGCGATCGCGGTGACCGATCCCAGCGAGATGCTGATCGCGCTCTTCGGTGCTTTCGAGGCCGACGTACTTGCCTTCCCGCATATCGGCTGGCCGCCAAAAGAGGTTCTGGACGCTTTCGTTCCCGATCTGGTCGTCAGCGAAAATCTTCTCGATACTACCGCGTCGAAGGCGACGTTCGAGGAGATCATGTCGGGGCCGGGAAAGCCGCGGATCGGACGCCCGGACTTCAGAACGCCGATTCTGGCGATGCCCAAGCCCGACGGTCGCGGCGAGATCTTGCACAGCCATCGCACTCTGGTGGCGACCGGAATTTCGATCGGCGCGTTCTACCTGCTGGCCGAGGGCATAACTCTTCTTCTACTGGAAGCGCCGACCAACTGGTGCACTCTCGCGATGCTCCTTGGCGCGATGAATCGAGGTGCGACAATTTATGCGGGCTGGGACGGCTCGCTCCAACATCTACCGGCCAGGCTGGATTATGCTGTGTGCGGCTGGAATCGCGCCGGCCTACTGCTTGACGAAAGCCAGGCCGAAGTTCTCGCGGGACGGATCGCTGCGGGACTGATCGTTGGCATCGAGCGGCCGTTCAGCACCTCGCGTCGGTTGCGAATTGGCCGCAGAATTCGCGCTGACGTACTGACCCTGCTTGGCCGAAGCGATCTCGGCCCAATCGTCGGCAGCCATCCAGCGTGGTTCTTAAATGACGCCGCGGGAATCCCGCTCCCGAGTGTTGATCTTCGCCCGCTCAATCCCACTGATGGGACGCCGTTGAACATCGGATGGGAAGTGGTCGATTCCGCCGAGCTCGGCGTCAAGTCCGCGCTGGGGCCTGCGGGCGGTACGGTGGTCGATGGGTGGCTTCGCTCGGGTCTGATCGCGCAGATCGATCCGACCGGTTTTTATTTCCTGCTCCGCGACCGCCGCGTGCGGCCCGCCTGAAGCCGGCTATTTGCCACTGGCGGTCCGAAACGCGCCGCTCTCAAAACGCTCAATCGCGCGATCGACTCGGCGCACGAAACCGTCGCGCCCCGTGTCCTCGACCACGCTCACCGAGTGCGCGTAATCGTCGCAATATCGACAATCCCGGCATCCCGTCCTGCAGTCGTGC
Organism: uncultured delta proteobacterium; assembly: GCA_963842085.1. GTDB lineage: Bacteria > Desulfobacterota > Binatia > Binatales > Binataceae > Binatus. The sequence goes on along the minus strand of CAWJET010000002.1, from coordinate 1,391,547 downwards.
TTCTTGAGAAAAAATTCCGCGAATCCGTCGAGAGCCCGATTAGGAATCCGCACCGGCAGCCGTCCGTATGGTTCCAGATGATCGAACCCCAGGATGAGATCATTGAGATCGCCTTCGTAGCGACGATCGGCGTAGGCCTTGGTCAGCCGCTCGACCCACGGGCCATCCATTTCGCGTCCGGCCAATTTGAATCGATCGATCCCGATCTCTTCGTACACGCCGAGGTCCTCGGGTCTTATCCACGGAGATTTCAGCATCTGACCCGGGTCGCGCGCCTTTTCGCCAGAGCACCACATGAGGGGATAGTCGACATAGGTGCCCAACTCGAGGCTCTCCCCGGAATGAGAAACCAGGTTGATGTGGTATTGGCGGATCGGGCAGTGGAGAAGGCATCCAACATTCGCGAGCAGGACCAGCTCCGCGCGCGTGCGTTTGCGGATCTGCGTCAGCAACGGAAAATCGCGGTTGATGAATTCCGGCAGGTAGAGCACTCTCGCGCCCTGGCGCTCGAAAAACTGCGCCTTGTCCACGCTGTCGATGGCCACCGAGGTGGAAACCGCGATCTTCAACCGTGGGAACCGCTTGTGCGCAAAGGCAATCAGGTACGGATTCGAAAGCACGACGCCTTCGACGCCAACATCGTCCAGCCACCCCAGATGCTCCACCAGCCAGCGCTGTCCGTCAGCCGTGAACTCACGATTACCGAGACAGGCAACGTTCAGGCAGTAGAAAAATGAAATTCCTTTTTCGTGCGCTGATGCAACGTACGCGGAAAGCTCATCGGCTTTTGGTTGCGCCAACCATTGCTGCGCGCGCAAGCCGGCGTCTCCGCCTGCCGCGCCATAGAGATGATCGATCGGATACGGGGCGACCGTATCGAGAAAATCACTCTGAAACACCGCGGGAACAACGAGCTTCATGCAGGCTCACCCGTGCCGTCGATCATGCTTCGCGTCATCGGCCGAGTTGGCTCAGATCCCGAGAACGTGGATCGACACGGCGGCCGCTTCGCCGCGAACCATGCCTCCTCCATTCTCGGTAAGACCGACCTTCGGATTCGAGACCTGGCGCTTTCCGGCTTCGCCGCGGAGCTGCCAGAAGACTTCGCAGATTTGCGCCACGCCGGTCGCGCCAACCGGATGACCTTTCGCGAGCAGCCCACCTGACGGATTAACCGGCATGCGACCGGAAATTTCAGTGACGCCCTCGTCGATCATCTTCCCGCCCCCGCCAGGCTCGCACAGGCCGAGCTCCTCGTAGGTCATCAACTCGGCCGGCGCCGACGCATCATGCAGTTCGATCACGCTGAGATCCTCGGGTCCGACACCCGCCTTCTCGTAGGCCTGTTTCGCGACGCGAGGCACCACGCCTGGCTGGTCGGAGCCATGATCGGATCCTGACGACAACAGCGAAGCGAGAACCTTGACCGGCTTGTTCGTATAACGATTGGCGACCGATGAAGCGCACAGAATAGTCGCCGCGGCGCCGTCGCCGATCGGCGAACACATCAGCCGCGTGAGCGGCTCAGCCACCACCGGGGAGTTCAAAACATCCTCGAGGCTGTAAACCTCCTGATACTGCGCGAGCGGATTCAGGCTGCCGTTGCGATGGTTCTTTACCGCGATGCGTCCGAACTGCTCGCGCGTGGTGCCGTAGCGCTTCATGTGTGCGCGCGCGCCTGCCGCGTAGAAATCCATGAACATCGAGCGCGATTCTCCCGCGCCCTCCGCCTTCTTGGGCCCCTCACCGCGAGCTTCGCGCGCGGCCCTGAGTTGGGCCTGTTGCGCGTTCATGTCGGCGATCATCTGCTGCATCAATTCCACATCGACGGCCCCGCCGAAGGCAGCGAAGGTGCGCTTCTTATCCGTGTGGTAAAGCTTCTCCATGCCCAGCGCGAGCACCACGTCGTACATGCCCGAGGCGACATACAGCCACGCGAGATGAAACGCCGTCGAGGAGCTGGCACACGCATTTTCGCAGTTGATGATCGGGATGCCGCCCACGCCCATCTCGCGCAGCACGACTTGTCCGCGGATGCATTCCTGGCCGGTTATGAGGCCCGCCGCGGCGTTTCCGACCACTGCCGCCTCGATCTGTTTTTGCTCCAGCCCAGCGCTCGAAAGCGCGCCGTTTACGGCATCGCGCGCAATAACTTTCATGCTGGTGTCGAGGTACTTCCCGAACTTCACCATCCCGGCGCCAACTACTGAAACTTCACGCATTTGAGTGATCTCCATATTGATGCGCGGGCCGTCCTCGCGTTACATCAACCATAATCCACGCTTGTAGCAACCGGCAAGCCTGTAGGTGTGCGCATACGCTTCAGTCCTAGAGTACAGCCTTCAATAGCCGCAGTCGGATTTATACGCTCAATTCAAGTTTTCATTCCAGCAGTTTCAGAGTCTTTGCTATTCGCGTTCTCTCACAGGGGGAAAACACCACCGCCTGAGCAATGCATCGCTCGCGCACGCCATGTAACAGCTTGTAGGGACGGGCGAATAACGAGAGCGGTTGTCCAGCTCGGCGTCGATGTTGACCTCGTTGATCGGATTCGGCAGATTGGCAGCGCCAACCGTCTTTCGGGTGCGTCCTTGATCGGCGGTTAAGCGGGTCAAGCGCGGCACTGGGGGTCAGCCAGCTACGGTTACGCAAATACATGATGCGAAGGCGGGGAGGTGACATCGAACCCGCTGACGCCCGTCATGCTGGTATCCCGCGGCGATCGAATTGTGGTCGCGTTTGCTATTCCGGGTCGGCCCGCGGTCGCTTGCGCGGCAGTCGACTGTGGTGGAGAGCAAGGCGTACGGGAACGCTTAAGAGAGCTGACTGTCCTAAGTGCCGACCGCGAGCGTGGTCTAGTCGGTAAACACTTCCAGGCCAGTATTTCCCAGCGTTGCGAGCGCTGCCGCCTTGTCAAATGGACTAACGAGAACCACGGCGCAGCCATTGCTGATGCCGCCTGGACGCGCGGAGAAGATATGCGACTGACGGAGAACAGTGCAGGCGTGCATCGCGAGTCCATCGGATGGATGGCCTGCAGGGTCTGGCGGTCGTACGAAGATTCTCATTGCGCCACCTCTTTGTAGATTTTCCGAACGCGGAAACAATCTACAAGCGGATCAGATTAAGGGCAAGAGCACGAGCCCGCCGTGCGCTAGTGGCGGAGCCGGAAAGAGGTCATGTGACCGTGCTGCATTCCGGCGGCCGCCTCCGATAAAGTTGATTTTTCATTATGATGCATCTCTCCTCGACAGAAGTTCCGTCCGTCCCGCTTAGACTTCCGAGACTCGTGTGCGCCCGGATATAGCCGCGACTGCGATCATCGCGGGTAGCCCTGCCATCCTCGCGCACGACCAGCTCAAGCTGTTGGCGCTGCTACCGCAGCTGATCGGACGATAAACGCTCGCCCGGTAATAGCTAACGGAAGGGGTCGTAGTGAGGTGCCTCGAAGTGAACCCACACGTATGCGACCCCAAGACCGATCACAACGTAAAATATCCACTTTACGATCCGTTCCATCGTTAGCGCACCTCCCTTAGCTCAGAATGAAATTTCCGATACCGCACAAGAACGTGTCTATGCTTCATGATCAGACAGGGGTTACTTCTCGTCGAGATAGAACCAAAGCATAAAGGCCACGCTCGCGCCTACGGCCACCATAACAATGGTCGCGTGCAGCCTGCTGCCGGTTATGAACCAGGTCGCGCAACCGAGAACAGATATGATCGCGGCGAACAACACGATCCTATAGAAAGTCCAACTACTCATCTTTACTCCGCTTGAGCGCAAGAACTTCCTTTTCAAAATGATCGCAGTTCATTGAATCAGCCGTGTTACGACAGCCATGGACCAGTCAAGAAAAGCCGCGCGGCCAGGGCCAGTAGGGTTCGATTCACTGGATGACGCCGATAGCCGCCTTCCCAAAGATTCAGGAAATCAATGTTGGAAAGGGAGCGCATTTAGGTCGCAACGTTGCTCAGCGTTGGCTCCTGCGGTTCGGTCACGCTGGTATCTCGCTCCCAGCCCTCATTTTCCAGCTTGATATGCTCGATAGCTATCCCGTTGGCGTTCGCATCCAGATCCGGCAAGGCCTGATACTCTGAGACCCAGCAGCGGTAGATCTTGTAGGCGAGGACCAATTGTCCCGCCTCGTTGTAGAACTCGAGATAGATGTCCTTGCGGAAGTTGGCGAGAGAGACTTCGGCGCCCAGCGCAGCGCCATAGTTATAGACCAGTCCGGCCCAGTCGTGAAAAGCCAGATCTTGGGTCAAACCTCGTTCGAGAGTTATTGCCTCGTACTTAATGCGCCCTGGCGACTTATGCGACGTTGACGGGTCGCCGCCGTCGCGGTGTTCGACCACTTCGGTAGTTCGCTTCAAGGCGCTCACCTTGCTGATACCGACCACGTACTTGCCGTCCCACTTCAAGCGGAACTTATAGTTTTTGTAAGGATCCAACCGCTGAGTGTTGACTGAGAATTCAGCCATAAGATTCTCTCCTTAGGATTAGCTATGACCGGGCCGGGCAACGGATGCTCTCTTTGTAGACCGATTGCATTAAAAGCGAAAGGCCGAGTCTTTCGGGCTGGCGACACAGGAGGACCCTGGGCGCGCGGAAGTTGCAGCGGTCCCGATCATTTCGGCTAGCCCTGCCATCGCGCGCCGCCCTCAAGCTATTGGACCTGCGACCGCAGCCGATTAGGCTATAGGCGCTCGCGCCGCGATTTAGTAGTGACGGGATCGCTGGCTGGGCTTTACCCCCCTCCCCCAGTTGGCTTCGAGCTGGCGTGGCTGACAACGACGCTGGCCCGTTCTCTTTGCGAAGTGGACGCTCTGGCGGCGATGTGGTGCTCGGCCAATCCCGTGCTGGTTAGAGAGCAGCAATCAAGCGCTAGGGCGGCGGCTATTTTACGCGATTTTCAATCAACTTGTTGCGGACTTCAACGTCGAAGGGGAGTGGTGCGCCCGGACACAGTTCCCCCAGCCATTGTCTGCTAATCGGATCAGGAAGTCTCCGAAAGCTGAATACTGAAACGTACACGGCGTATCGTTCGCCGGTCGCCGCGTCTTCCACGAAGTCACGCCTGCATCGGGAGCAACGATGTTGAATGAGCGGCTTGCCGGGTTCGATTTCGATCTGACGCCCGCGAGCGCTGGACCATTTGTGGCTGTTCCACACGTCGCGATCCATGTGAATGCTCTCCTACTGCAGAAGCTGTGCGACGTAACCGATGCAATATTTAGTGCTGCGCCCGGCTTTATGGCAAGTAGTCTGAAGCAAAGCGAGGCGATTCTTCCTCGGGTGGCAGCGGCTACAATCATCGCGGGTAGCCCTGCTAATGGCCAGCGCGTATGGCATGAGGACTTGCGAAATCGCGCTGCCACTAGAAGAGGTTGGTTCGTTCCGCGCGACGCTTAATCTCCCGGAGCTGTCGCGCCTGCATAATACCGTGGCCGAAGAGCGCGACGGGCCCCATCAGCCAGCGCGGAAGCCTTGCGAGCAACGCATAGACGCGTTCGATAGGGCGCGGCGAGGCAGACGGGGTTCCAGCTCCACCCAATGGCCATTGCGAGCTGACGCGTCCGCGCACGAGCAGGCGTGTCCGCCGTTGAGCAAGCGGTTCGAGGAAAAACTCCCAACTCACCAGAAGGCCTCCGCTGGCGGCAGGTACGGTCAGAATGAGATCAAGCTCCGGCTGCACGGCGGCGACGATGAATGAGTCTCTTGCTCCCGGCAGAGAAGGCAACACGTCCCCCGGCGCGATGTGCTGAAGGGCAGTAATGATCTCGGTTGCACTTGGATGGCCGCCATTGTCTATCCAGTCGTAGCTGTACCAACCAGCCCGCCCCGAGCCCATCTGCACCAGCCATGGCCACACGCACTGCGGCGGCGCGGCGATCGTGACGGCATGCATGACGGTGGCGGCTGCATCCTGGATCAAAAGATCGGCAGGGAGGGATCGTTTGCGCTCCTCTGGCGTAGCGCGGACGTTCGTACGAAACATGACTTGGTCCCTCTGCGGTATCGCTGTTGGATGCGCTCTGCCCGACAGGTCCGTACAACGCTCTCGTTGTAGACCGATGGCCTTGAAAGCGAAAGTCTGAGACGCAGCATCAGCTCATGCTGGCTTCCAAAGAGCGCAGCGACTAAACCGATTTCGACATCAAGAGACGGCTCGTTAGGTTCTGCATACTGGTGGTTGAGTCCTCTGAAGGACACCGAATTTCACGTGAGCGGCGGCAGCTTCGGTGGGACTTACGCCTCGAAAGGCGAACTGCTGTTGAAGGCGCTCGAGTTGCCGTGTGGGCGGACCGAAAGCGGAGTCAGCTATTCGATTCAAGCAGGAGGCTCTGAACCGCCACCGCGTCATGTGAGTAGGCGAGCGAAAACTCCGCGCCGGGCTCCAAAGAAAACGTCGGAAGCGTCCGCGAGGGGACGGGACGGGGGGCGAAGACGATGAGCGGCAGCAAGGCTCCATTTTGCAACTCGTCGGCTCGCGAGCGCCTGAGAGCTGAATGCGAAAGGCGCGGCATCGCCTATCCGCTCGCGTTCGACAAGCTCACCGGCAGCATCATTACTCTGCGAACAGTGTCCGTGCTTGGTGACACCTGAGCGGTTCGACGAAGCAGCCGAGGCCGTGGCTAAACTGGAAGCAGCCGATCCAGCGTTGAAGCGCAGCATCTATTTGGCATCGTGGAATGAAGACGAAGAGCTTTCGTTGAAGCGCATCGGTGCAGTCCAGTGAGCGGCGCTATGGCCCTGCTGCTTCTCGTTTGTTTTCTGCCCAGTCTCTGCGCAGCTCTACGAATCAAAGGGTTCGGATGGGTAATCGCCGTCAATCTGCTTGGGGCTGGACCCTGCTCGGCTGGATAGTCGCGCTCTGGCTGGCTCTCGTTTAACCGGCAGATCGACAGGCTCGAAGAACAGATGAAGCAGGAGCTGGCCCGTTGAATTCCTTGGACGGACTGCGTATCGGGAGGAAGAAGAAGGCAGACCCGCGCGCGACAAGGGCCGGGCGCTGGCGAGATTCCAACACTGGCTTGGGTGCTCTGTCATTCAGCGGCTGCAGGTATACCTTCATCTCGGGGAGCTTTGCCACTTCGCCGCCTTAGTGCCCTGGCTTCTCTCAGTCTGCAGTCTTCGACAATCGACGAAGGCGACGGCCTCTACCCTATTTCGGCGGAGTTTTCGGGGTGCAGGTCACCATTTCGATTATTCTCTGCGATGCCAGTCGTCTATCTCTTCTCAGCCGAGCGTCTGTCGGCCGCAGGGACAACGGCTCCCGGCGTGGTTGCTGCAGCCACTTTCCGACTTTGTTCGTGGTAGCGCTGGAGGATTAGATCCGTATAAATTTAAGTGGACGGATCGATAAAGAACCTCAGGAGTTTTCGGCGAGATGCGAATATTTCCGTACCCGCTGCTCGCGAGGCTGTTGCTCATTTGTTCGCTTTGCCTGCTGACCATTGCGCAGACAGCCTCAGCGTTCTCGCCTATCACTCTTCTCGAGGTGCATGCGGTTGCGAATAACACGCCTGGATTCGCTCGTCATCTAGTCGAGGAAGTGGGTACCGGGCCGGTCCCAGACGCTGGCGTCTCTACATCGTCATCGAGCTTCAACCCGAGAGAACCGAAGCGGCATCAGCCCGATCCGCTCTTCCTCGACGACGTCGAAGCAGACATTGACTGGTCCTGCGACCGCCAGTTTCATCGGCGAATCCCACCCCGCTCCAACGATGACTATAACTAGCTCCTCCCCGACAGAAAGTTCACGTCTTCACGGCGCCTGAGGTGCCGAGCATCGTTCGGTCGAATTGCACTAGATTACACGGCGGCGGTTTCGGCCACAGTACCAGAAGACGGTCGAATAAATTCCAAGATGAAAGTCTCGCCGCGTTCTTGGCGGCGAAAGGACAAAGGTTATGCACTCCATTGTAGCTGTCAGAAGTAAGAAATGTATGGGCGCCCTAGCGGCCTTGCTTATGAGTCTTATGGTGGCTGTGCCGGCACTAGCGCAAGTTAAGCCCGGTGACGTCATCACGCCGGACAATGCTTACAAGGTCAAGGACCTTGTCGCCCCAGGGGTCTACTACAAAGTCCAACAGGGCATGTCGATGAAAATCGCGCCCTCCGATCGCGTAGATTGGCCTCCGCCTTACAAGGACGCAACCGAGAAGTATTCTGCGCAGGTTAGCCTGTCGCCGGATGGGCGCACGGTTGAGAACTACGTGGCCGGCCAACCGTTCCCATTCCTCGATCCCAACGATCCTCGGGTCGCGACCAAGATCATATGGAACAACGTCTTTCGGCCGCTCCAGACTGATGACTACGATCTCCGTTACTTTGCCTGTGAAAATTTGCGGACCGGGCGCAATGTCCCCTACCGGGTACTCGATGAGATCGATGTAGGTCACTACGCCGGCTACAACGAGATTGGACGGACCGAGGTCGACCCTATGCCGATCGATCAAGACTTCAAGAAGACCGGGCGTTACTGGCTCTTTGGACTCTACCCAATCATGGCACCGGCAGGTATGCGAGGCGCCGGTTTTCTGCGCTACCGCTATTCCGATCCGAAAAAGTCCGATGACATATGGTCATGGAATACCGGCTCGCGAAGGCTGCGGCGTCTCGACGAAGGCATCATGAGCGACGCGGTTACCGGGTCGGGGACGCCGAGTGAGGGTGGCGGGAATATCGTCGTGTTCGATCCGGATCACTATTCCGGCTTCAACGCCAAGGTCGAGGAGTACAACTATCGCTTCCTGGGTTCGAAGAGCATGCTCGGCGTGGTTCACGCGGTCCATTCGCCCGAAGTAACCTGCGGGACGGACGGCGGGGGCAGCGCGTGTCCGGAAAATTGGGAAACGCGCCAAATGTATATCGTGGAAGCCACCCCCAGGCGTCATACGAACAACTCGCAGGCACTGCAATCGCGGACGGTGCTCTACATCGACAGCGAAGTATGGTTTCCGCTTTATGAGGACGCATACGATCAACAGGGTCATCTGTGGCAGGACCACATCTATTGGCTGACTTATCGTGATCGACCGGTGCCTGATGCACGGGTAGCGATCTATCCGTTCAAGCGCTCGTTCGTGGTAGGTGCTGCCGCCACCGATACGCAAACCGGAATGGCCGCGATGTGCTACCTGCCAAGTCGCAACACTCCGGAAAAGGAGTGCTGGTATATCAATATGGGCGCCGTGGACCGCGCCTTCTTCGATCCTGAAGCTATGGTGCGCGCGGCGCCGTAGCGTCGGAGCAGCGAACGCTTTGGCAGCGGTAGAGCGGTGGCGCGCTCCGAATGCGCGCCACCGCTGGCGAGTTTCCGCTCGCTGCGGCGCAGACGCGTGATCGGCGGAACGCAGCGTTCCGCAATAAATAACTTTATTCGGCAACTTGAATGATTATTTTCTGCGCCGCAATACACTCCTGACGGATTGTGCGCGGAGATACGCTATATTTGAGGAAACAAAAAAGGAGGGCCTATGTCAGTAACCGTGAAATTATTCAAGTACAAAGATGTTCTTCTCGATTGAAAGCCTTCTCCGAACGACTTGTGTGTGGCGAATTGCTGATTCTGGGAAAAACAGTAATTCGCCACACACCGGCATGTAGGTGCTGTGGCAGTGCCATCCCATGTTGCCCCTGAGCACTTTCAGGATGTCGTTGTCCGGGTCGACGATGAGCGTCCCGTCGGCATTCAAGTTGCGAACTCGACCGGTCCGAATCGCCTTGCGAAGGCGACCTGATCGTCGCGAGTGAGATGCTGACCGGGGAAGATGAGTAGCGCGTACTCGAGCCACGTGGCGTAGAGGTCGCGCCACGTCGCGTCGTCGAGTGCGGCGAGTTTGATGCCCGTCACCACCGCTCCGAACGTCGCGTCGAGAGGTTTGATGTCGAATGAGCGTGTCACGCGGGCCCTCCGATCGATCTCAAATCGCTCAAGCGCCCGCACAGAGGCTATCGAACACTTCGCCAACTCGTCAAACCAATCGCTGCCGGTGTTCCTTGATTGAAAAAACATTCATTCGGCACTAGCGTGACCCTTGAACGATCGGTATGCGGAGGCAGCGTATGGAACTCCGACCATTTGGCCAAACGGGGATTCAGATTTCCGCGATCGGTTTCGGATGCTGGGAGATTGGCGGCGGCTACGGCAGTATCGAAGAGTCCGAGTTCATCGAGGCCATTAGTCGCGCGCTCGATCTCGGCATCAACTGTTTCGATACCGCAGAGGCGTACGGTTTCGGTGCCTCCGAGAAGTCGCTGGCTGTACGTCGTCAGAACCTATTGGACAAGTTGGCACAGGAATTAAGAGAGGATCTGGTCCATCTGAGTTGAACCTTTGGCTGCGAACGAATGATGCAGCCGGCGTCTGGCTTCGATGGTTTTCAGTTTGGCATTTTTCCTCCGTGACAGAATCGCGGGACCTCGGCCGAAGTAGACGTCGGCCGGGGTCAGGTTGTTGAGACTTTCGTGGTAGCGGCGCGAGTTGTAGTAGTCGACGAACTCGGCCAGGCGCGCTTCGAGCTGACCGGGCAGGTAGTAGTTCTCGAGCAGGATCTGGTTCTTCATCGAACGATGGTAACGTTCGATCTTACCCTGGGTCATCGGGTGATAGGGCTTGCCGCGGGTATGCATCATGCCATGCTCCGCGAGCCAGGAGCCAAGCTGGGCCGACACGTACGACGGTCCGTTGTCGCTCAGCAGGCGCGGCCGGTGCCGGACGCGGACGCGCTCCAACCCGGAGTTGCGCAGCGCCATCGCGAGGGTGTCGGAGACATCGGTGGCAGTCATGGTGGTACACAGCTTCCAGGCCAGGATATAGCGCGAGAAGTCATCAAGGACAGTCGACAGATAGAACCAGCCCCAGCCGATCACCCGCAGGTAGGTAAAGTCGGTCTGCCAGAGTTGATTGGGTGCGGTGGTTGGATGGGCGAAGCTGTCGGCTGCCTTCATCAAGATGAAGGCCGGGCTGGTGATCAGGTCGTGCGCCTTCAGCAGCCGATAAACTGAGGCTTCCGAGACGAAGTACTGCTGCTGGTCGACGAACGAGACCGCCAACTCCCGCGGCGATAGCTGCGGTTCTTTGAGCGCAAGCTCGAGCACGGCCTGAGTAACTGCAGCTGGGAGCTTGTTCCACACCCGCCGCGGCGCCGGCGTGCGATCCTCCAGCCCTTCATCATCGCGAGTTCGATAGCGATCGTACCAGCAATAGAAGGTGGACCGTGGGATGCCGATCTGCTCCAGGGTGCGCCGCACCGGCAGCGACGACTGCTCGACCAGCCGGATGATCTCCAGCTTCTCGGCGGCCGCGTACCTCATATATCGGACTCCCCATCCGCCAGCACGCTTTTTTTGAGCAGGCGGTTCTCCATCATCAGTTCGGCCAGCAGTTCCTTGAGCTGATGGCTCTCCGCCCGCAGCTCCTTGACTTCATCGCTGGTCGCTTCACGCGCGGTATCGCCGGCCAGCCGCCTCTTGCCCGCCTCCAGGAAGTCCTTGGACCAGCGATAGTAGAGGTTCTGGTTGATCCCTTCCTTGCGGCACAACTCGGCCACGCTATCCTCGCCGCGCAGGCCGGCGATCACGATCCGGACCTTGTCCTCAGCCGAGAAGTGCCGGCGGGTCGCCCGCCTTATGTCGCGTACCGCCTTTTCCGCCCCATCCGACTGCGCATCGATTTTCGATCTCATCTACCGCTCCTTCCGCGGTTAAAGATGAGCCAAAAACCCTCTCTTCCTCAATCGCCTCGAATTGTCCAACTTGTGCTGACGGGGAACACCGGTAGTGAGGCAAGCCCTCGAATGGTACGAGAAGGGGATGGACTTTGCCGATGCCCTGCACGTTGCTTCCGCCGGCAAGCGAACGTTCGCTACCTTTGACAATCGGTTACGTCAGAAAATTCGGCGTCTTGGACTGGGTGAATTAGCAGAAATTTGAATTCGCAATCCGGGAATAGGCCCGCGAACGAAAACGGCAGGCTGCGGGCAAACTAGCCCAGCTGCCACGGGTCAAGCAGAGAAATGCCCAAGCGCTGGAAGTCCTTGACGTTGCGGGTGGCGAGAGACATCGATTGCCTTGCTTTGAAACTTGGTGCACCTGTCGACTATCAAAGGTCGCCTCGGAACCCATATTTGAGGTCGCGCGCGCGCCGCACCTTCGCGGTCTCTACCAACTTGATCAAGTAGGCTCGCGCGTCGATTATAACCTCGAACTCTGGCTTATCCAGAATCTCCACCAACGCGTCGGGGCGACGAATGACCTTTCCATCGATGAATTCCAAGTTCGGTGCTAGCTTCGGCTTCCCTCGGATGATTGCAAGCACGTCTCGCGGCTTCACAGTGGTTTTATACAATAAATGGCGTTTCAGCGGCGAGGGCGGGGATCCCATTCACGGAGTGGTCGAGGTTCAGGCAGCATGAGGTCTTTCGCCGTAACGATACCGGCGAGTTTGTCTTGGTGGATAACGGGAAGGGCGCCGACGTTGTGTTGGCGCATCAGGTCGGCCGCGTGCTGCAGCGTTTCCGAAGGCATCACGGTGATGGGGTCGCGGGTCATCGCGACTTCGACGAGCGTCGAGTCGAGCGCGTCCGCGTAGCGCTTCAGATCAAATTCGCTCACGATTCCTACCAGCTTGTTCGCCTCGACCACTGGCAGGCGCCGAAATTTTCCCTCCTTCATTTTTGCTGAGGCAGCGGCGAGTGTATCGGCCGGCTTTACCGTCACCACTTTCCGCGCCATCCGGTCTCCGACTACGAACATCGTTAACTACCCCCAGAAAGCGGCTGCGCCCCGCGCATCGATCGGGAGAGCCCGCTGGATTGAGCGCCAATCATACGTCACGTGTGTCGATGGATGCCACGCGCGAGGGGGCTGACCTGGATTGCGGTCGCAATCGAGCCGCGTCAGCTTTGCTTTCAATGCACGTGGGAAGGATAAGCATTGACAGGAAACCTTCCACAATCGTTCCCATCGTAACGCAAGTCGCGATCAGCATGTACCGCTCGGCTCGCCCCAAGCCTGCCACGAGAGTAGAGGATGGGGTTGGCCTCGTAATGATACTCAACTCGTAACCGTAGAAGGAGAACGCGAGATGGCATCGGGTAAAAAGATCGGGGAATTTTCGTTCAAGTTCACCACGAGCATTAACAGTCCTGGACCGGCAGGCAGCGTTCTTACCCAATTCACTTGGGAAGGCACGGCAACGGGATTTGGAGCAGTCTTCACCACGACCACCAGCGTCGGCGGCGCCAAGGCCGGAACCTTCAGTGAGTGTGGAACGGCGTACCTGGACAACGGCGACAGTTTCAGCGGCATCGGCCAGGGGAGCTACGAGAGTATCGGAAAGAATCGCTGGCGCACGGCGGACTTTATCCAGATCTCGGATGGCCGCAGGATCGCCAAAGAGGGTGAGGTAGATCTGGCTTCGCGGTCGTGGAGGGGGACGCTATTCGAAGGATGAGCTGAATGCTTTGAGGCTCGCAAGAGTCTTGAATTCTCGACCAACTTTCAACCGTTTCAGAAGAGGTGACGATATGGCAGCGGTGCTCCAGATTACGGTGTTCCAGCCCGAGCCCGGGCGATTCGACGAGTTCCTGAAACGCACGAGTAAAGCAAAAAAGATTCGCGAGCGCGCAGGAGCGAAAGTCCGCTACTACCGAACCGTCTCAGGCGGCCTACCTGCAATAGCGGCTGTTGCGGAAACTGGTGGATGGAAGGCTCATGGAGAGTACATGGCGAAGCTGGAGGCCGATCCCGAATGGCAGAAACTGATGGCCGAAGTGCGCGCCGACCGCGAACCTTCCGCAAAGATTGTTGAGCTTCGGATGAGCGAGGAAATCGAGGTTTAGGTGTTCTGGTAAGTCACGCATCGGGCCGGCGCTGTTTTGCGGCGCTGGCCCGTTTCCTTTAGCCGGCTGTTCTCCCGGCCACGTTACGCGGAAACCCGCTGCTCTCTCGGGCTCGAGTAGACGGCAGACATGTGCAAGACAGTGAGGGCTACCTTTGTCGTCGTGCTTGCTGGAGACAGGTTCCACCGTGGTTCAGACTGTTCTCTTGAAGATAGCTTAGGCGGCACGGACGTTTCTCAAGCGAGGGCTGCGGGCGGACTGGCCGTCGTTTGCCTGACGACCAATGGCGATGCCAACCTTGCGATTCAGGACCTGCGTCGCTTTGGTGAATTGTCCAAGGTCCGATAGGATCGCGCGCCTGGCGGGGAGGCTTGAGGCCGAAAACGGAGTAGGGGACCGGGCCGAACCAGGGAGGAAGAGATGAGCCTGCGGGAGCGTCAGGCCTGGATTATCGCGGCAAGTCTGTTCGTCACACTGTTCCTGGTTTGGGGCGGCGGCGTAAACACGGGGCCGGTCTTCCTTCCGCCGCTGCTCAAGTACTTCGGCTGGACCCGTGCCCGAGTTTCGACGCTCGCGTCCGCGGGCGCGCTGATGGCGGGCGCGTGCGGCCCGCTGGTGGGCTGGCTGGTCGACCGGATCGACGCGCGCCGGGTGATGCTGGTCGGCGCGATCACCGTCGGAGTTGGTTTCATCGCCGCCAGCCGCTGCGATTCGTACTATCCCCTGCTTGCGGCCAATCGGATGGTCGCAATCGGGGTCACCGCGGCGACGTTGATCCCGGCCTCGTTGGTGATCGCAAGCTGGTTCGACGAGCGACGAGGACTCGCGATGGGTCTCACGTTCGCCGGCACTTCACTGGGCGGCGCGGCGATGATAGTGGCGGCGAACAAGGCGATCGCCTTCGGAGGATGGCGGGCCGGCTATGTCGCGATGGCACTGCCGATGCTGGTGATCGTGGCCCCGCTGGTTCTGTTCGTGGTGCGCAGTCGTCCCTCAGAGGCCAGCGACTCAACGGAGCTGACTCGCACCCGTCCCGGGCCAATCGTTGTGCCCGGGGTTGAATTGACCGAGGCGTTTCGGACGCGTTCATTTTGGCTGATCGCGATTGCCGAGTTCTTCTATGCCTGCGCTATCGGCGGGATTCTGGTCCATCTGGTCGTCTATCTGATCGGAACGGGTTATACGGCCAGCCTTTCCGCCAGCAGCCTCAGCATGATCTATCTGATGTCGACCGTGGGGAAACTTTCGCTGGGTCCCTCCGCGGATCGGCTCAGTCCTCGGGTCGTGCTCTCGCTCGTCTTCGTCGGAGCGGCAGTCGGCACGGCACTCCTGCTCGCGGCGGGGAGCGGCCTGATTCTGGCGGGATTCATCGTGCTGGTAGGGATTGCAGCTGGCACGCCGCTGGTGCTGCTGCCGCTGGTGTTCATCCAGTCACTGGGGCTGAAGCGTCTGGGATCGGTGCAGGGCGCGGCGGGAATCCTCGCCACCGTAGGCGCCGCCATCGGCCCGGTCGTGGCGGGACGGATCTTCGACGTGAGCGGCAGCTACGCGGTTGCCTTCTGCATATTCGCGGCGATGTGGTTGGGAGCGGCACTTGCGATATGGGCGTGTATTCCGCTTGAGGAGGAGATCGCGCGACTACATCCGGTCCTCTCGTGACCGAGCATCACCCGACCACGAGGTCAACCCAGATGACGCAGGCGCTCAATTAACCGACATCGAGAGAGAAGCGTGCGCATGATGACTGATACAGGTTGCAGGCGCATGCGCACGCTCACCACGCAAGCGGCGGCGGCAGTTCGATTCTCTGAAACCAACCCGACACACGCGCGCTATGACCCGCCTCTCTCGGCTTTCTGCGGCAGGAAGTCGCCGAGCAATCCGCGCAGCCCGATGTCGTCGGGCAATCAGACCATGGCGCTTATCGCGTGATAGGCGACCAGCACTACGGAGTTACGGGCCTCCCGGAACACGGTGTCCTGACGGCAGTGTCCTGACGGGACGTGAGGGCACGATTCCTGTCCTGCTCTCAGGAGACTCCTGGAGATCGTGGGTTCGGACCTTGTTGTCGCGCCGGGTGTACGCCGACCCGAACGCACGGTCTCGGTCACGAATGCCAGCAGCAGTGGCGATTGCCACCGCCAACCCGATCGGGGCGAAAATCTACGGCGAGGCGAGCGGCAGGAGCGGACTCGAGGGTAGGGCCAAGGCGACCGCCGACGAAATGGGCCAGTTGACCGAAGCCTTTCCCTGGAGCGAAGCGTCCGCCACGCCGCCGGGAGCCTACCCATCGCCACGAATGTTCAAACCGGGTTCCGGAAACAGTCGTCTACACCAAGTCCGACGGGGACTCATTGGACCGGCAATGCCACGCGAATTTGTTCGCGCCGGCCGCCACTGACAACGGTCAGGTATACTATCTCGCCAGCCCTGGCCTCTTCGATCGCCTCTGCAAAGTCGGTGACATCACGAGTGCGCGCTCCATCCACCGCGATGATCGTCTGGTGCGCCTCGCCAATCCCGCTCAGCGCCATCACGCCCATTATCGCCGGCGGAAAGAAAACCGCCGCCGCAACCATCCCGACGATCAGAACCGTCGTTCGGACTGCTCCCGGGCGGGAGCCCTGCAAGCCGGCCGTTCCGCCGGGGCTGCCGGGAGTTACCGTGAGAATCTCTACTCCGCTTACCAAGCTGCCGTGTTCCAGCCCGCCCGCCCCGCTCTTCACCGCGATGCCCAACAGGGGACTCTCGTAAGTGTCCACCAAGTCCGGATAGTTCCGCACGTAAGAGTCCGGATTGCTCTGCATGTAATCGTCGACCGACCCGAGGCCCTGTTCCGAAGCGGTTTGGCCCGCCGTAGCTGCTGGCGCGCCGGCCGCGAACACGACTCCCGCCATCAACCAGGCGGCTATCGTCCAGCGCGCGATGAGTCTCGAGAACGGTGCGCGGCCGGCTCGAATTTCGCTCTGTGCGAGGGTTCGCTGGTGCAGTGAAGGATTGCGCGTTGGCCTGACTTCATTGCGCTCCATAACGATCGTTCTCCGGACGGTTCATCCGAGATTTCCCATTATGAATCTGCGGACTCATAGATATCCATAGTGAAAATTCCCATGTGTCGCAAGGATTCGAGATTTCGGGCACTGGTTCAATTTGGCCCGAAGACTCACTTCGTTAGTGGCTGCTCAATCTCGAACGTCATCGCGGCGGGTCCTCTAACATAGGCGGCTCGCGAGCCGTAGGGTTTGTTCTCCGGTGCGCTGACGACGACGGCACCGCGCGATACTACTCGCGCATAGTCGGCGTCGCAGTCTTCACTTACGAATCCGATTGTTACCAGAGAGTCGTGAGCCTCAGCATCGACGAAAAGACTGAAGTCGCCAACCGCGTAAATCGCCATCTGTGGAATCTGAAACACTGGCTTGAGCTCCCAAACTCGTTCAGGCCATTCCAGCGCAGCGGGCAGATGACGAACGCCGACGTGAACGTGGTTCGCTTTCATCGCGTGTCCTTTTGGTTCGTTCAAGCCAGAGGTTTACTGTTTCCTTGCTAGAGAATCGTGGCATGCGGAGTCGCCAAATCTCAAGCCGATTTCAGACAGTCATGTTGCTGTTCGATTGATCCAGTCGCAAACTTTCAAATTGAACCAGTGCCGATTCTTCCTCTAACACTCGTATTGGGTTTGCTCCATGATGACCTCCGATCTCTTCGATTCTTGACGAGCCGTCGCGCCAATACCATTCTAGCGCCCAGTTGGTGGCACCAACGGTAAGCACTTCTCGACGCGTGATGATCCACTGGCTGAGCCGGTCCTCACCGCGGGCGGCTCGCCGGAATGACTTCTTCGGCGAACGCCTGAAACTCTTCCTCGACGAGAATCGGCCAGCGCAAGCTGAAGATGAAGTGCGTGACGCCGACCTCGGCGTACTGCGCGATCCTGTCGAGGCATTCGTCCTTGCCGCCGATCATGATTCGATCGCGCGCCTGCTCGGGCGTGATCCGCGCCATGCTCGCCACACCCGCGGAGATCATCTGCTGGCGCTCCTTAGACGCCTGGTAGCACAGCGGCATCATGATGGTCTTTTCGATTTCGTCGGTGTTGCGTCCGACCGTGTCACCGTGCCGCTCGATAACGTCGATCAGGCGTTTCATCTCGGCGGGATTCGCATGCATGGTATTCCACATATCGGCATGCTTGGCGACGATCTTGAGGAGGGATCTTTCTCCGCGTCCGCCGATCATCAACGGGATGTGCGGCTTCTGGAGCGGTTTGGGATTACAGACCGCGTCGAGCACGCGGTAGTGCGTGCCCTCGACCGTGGTTCTGTCCTGGGTGAACATTCCCTTGACGATCTGGCACGACTCGTCGAGCGCTTCGAGGCGCCCGTGGACGGTTTTGAAGTCGATCCCGAAGCTCCGATGCTCGAGCTCATTCCATCCGGCGCCAAGGCCGAGATTGAGCCTGCCGCCGCTTACGTGGTCGAGCGTGGCCGCCATCTTCGCGGTCAGGCACGGATTGCGATAGGTGTTGCCGTTGACGAGCGCGCCGATGCGGGCGCGCCTGGTGCGCTGGCTGAGCGCGCTCAGCAGCGTCCAGTTCTCCATGCAGGGACCGGCCGGGTCGGGCGTGAAGATCGGATAGAAGTGATCGAAGGCCCACAGCGAGTCGTAGCCCCAAGCGTCGAATTTCTCCCAGACGTCGCGCATCCGTTCCCACGTGACGTTTTGTTGCCCGGACTGGAATCCAAATCGAATCGGATGCTTGGTCATTTCCTTTGCTACCTCCCCAGAACGGTCTCCTGGCGCTTGCGGCAGTGCCAGTGATCGACGGTCACCCGGTGCGGCGGTCGGTTCACGACGAGAGTGTGAGTGGTGCTCATGACGGCATCCGGTGAAGCGTTGCGCGTGCTTCGCTGCGACACTCTAGCGCCGGCGCTGTAGCAGTTGTTCCTGCAAATCGCGCGGCCGCGGGATTCCGATCGCGGAATCGCCGGCCAGCTTCTCGACCAGTTCGTGGCCGCCGTGCGCCTCGACCAGCACCTTAGCCAGCGCCGGCACCGTGTAGTCGTCGCGCACCGTCGGCGCGCGATCCGGCTTGCGGCTCATCGCCGCCTCGATAGCGGGGGCGAGTAGATCGAGCTTGCGGCGGCGCGCTTCGTCGTCGCGCTCTGCGAACTCCGGCAACACTTCGCGCGCGAACAGTTCAACCGCCTCCATGATGTGCTCGTGCCGATTTTTGCCGGCCTGCATTACGAAGATCATCTGATCGACGCCGGCTTCCTCGTACCGACGAAGATACTCGCGCAACTGTTCGGGGGTCCCGATGGCGCCCCGGATTCCCTGCTCGGCGCCGCTGGAATCGGCGAGCCGGGTGGCAAGCCGCCGCTGGCGCATCGCGACTGCCACATCCGGTGAGAAGCCGCGCTCGGCGCGCCGCTTCTGAAATTCGCCCCACACGTCGGTGCGCCCGGGCTTGTGGTCGCCGAAGATGTAGAAGTGGCCCAGCGAGTAGCCGAAGAAATTTCCACCCTCGAGCCCGCGAATGATCGCCTCGCGTTCGTCGTGATGGACCATCATCGGCGTCACGCACGCGACTTCTGGATTGATCGCGCGGCCAATCGGCACGCAACGCTCGGCGAGCGTCTTGCGGTAATCCGTCATCCAATGGACCGCCTCTTCCGGGTCGATGAAGGAGAATGTCAGCGCGCCGATCCCCAGTTCTGCCGCGAGCAGGATGGTCTCGCGGCGCGAGCAGGCAACCCATAACGGCGGATGTGGCTTCTGGACCGGCTTGGGCACCACGTTGCGCGGCTCCATCCGCACGTACTTGCCGTCGAAGCCGGCGAATGGCGTCTCGCTCATGCAGCGGATCGCGACTTCGAGGCCCTCGCGCCACATCTCGCGCTTGAGCGCGGGAGCAAGGTTGAATCCGCCCAGTTCGGACAGCGACCCCGATTCACCCGATCCGAATTCGACGCGCCCGTGGGAGACCAGGTCGAGCATCGCGACCCGCTCCGCGGTGCGCGCAGGATGATTGTAGCTGGGCGCGGTGAGAATGATGCCATGTCCGAGGCGGATGTTCGTGGTGCGCTGGCTTGCGGCGGCCAAAAACACTTCAGGCGCGCTCGAATGCGAATACTCCTCGAGGAAGTGGTGCTCGACCTCCCAAACGCTGTGAAAGCCGAGCCGGTCGGCGAGCTCAATCTGTTCGAGCGCGTGATGAATCAGCTGCTCTTCGCTGTGCTCGCTCCAAGGGCGGGGAAGTTGATGTTCATAGAAGAGTCCGAACCTCATTTGCCGTGCTCCTTGTCGTGCTGCTGGTAGCAAACATAGCGCCGACCTGTCCCAATTAAAAATTTTATCTGAACCGGAACTTTGGCGGTGATCCGAATTGCGATGGAATTGCGCTGGTGAAGGTCGCAAACGAAACGCGACATACGCGGCGAATCGATCCTAAAAGAGTTCCGCGATTTGCTTTACCGCTGCCGGTTCCGCCTGATGGCAAGCCAAAATCTGCGCGCGCAGTCTTTGATCGCAGGTCTCGGTGGTTCAAGCAACGCCATTAAATCAGCCTTTCGATCGCCTTCAAGGCGAACCGCGCGCCGCCCGACCTTCAGCTGAGCGCGGCATGCGCGTGCCGGCCTGCACGTGATCGCGCCTCATCGTCACTGAGCCGTTTCGAAGGTCTTCGACTTTTCAGCAAAGCGAATAGGCTTCGTTCACAGCGATGAGCGGATCAATGCCAAGGTTCGCGGAGGATCTGGATGCCACCGGTTTCGTGATCAACCAGCACCATCTCGACCTGGTCGTAGTCACCCTTGGGGAAGAAGACGTAGCCGTTGACGGTGAAGTCGCGACGAACCTCTTGGGGCTGGAGGGAGAGAGTGCTTCGTACGCGATGTTCGGATCACTGAACGATCGTGGTGGCCGGGAGCTCTCCAGGCGGCGCGGTGTCCGGTAGAGCCGCGGTAACTGGGCCACTGCGATGATCCGAAGGCTGCGGCTTGGCGGTGCTGGCAATAACTCGAGTAATACTGCCTCGCGGGTGACTCAGACGCGGTCTAGGCGGACCCTTGGCAGCAGCGATGTTGGGGGAGCGAGTTGCGAGCGTTGTCGACGATTTTGAACCCGTCACAAGCGGGCCAACCCTACGATGTGGACGGCGCGCGTTGCCTGAGCGCGCGACATCTTGAGTCTTGCTCTTACGCTGTTGACGCAGACGCGAGTTGCGCGAATGTCTTGCGGCCGCGACGGTGCGCGGCGGAGTCGTGGACGGAGCAAAGGCGGGCAAAGCCGCCGTAACCGGACCGCTCGCAGCGTCTAACGGCTGCGGGTTCGCAGAGTGCGCCACGACTGGATTACTATTGTCGCCACGTTGGCTCTCTACTGATACGCTTGAGCGCGACGAGGGCGCACCTTCGACAGCAACGATCGTCGCCCCGGTACCCGCAGCGCCAACGCCAATGAGTGGACCAGCAACGTCCCACTCCCAGCAGGCACTAAGGAGCGTGACCGTTGCAGGGAGAACAATCACAAGGGTAATTCGGCCGGCGCTTGCCCATCGCCCCAACCAGCACTCCACATTCATGTGAAGCCCACCTCCACAACGTCAATCCGCCCGCTAAGCAAATTAAAGTACGCAAGACTCTATTTCAAGTATTGAGCATCTTTGCGGACCGGCCGCCCGACCTCCTTCTCATTGCGCCATGCACGTGCCGGCCCGCCCGTTGCCGCGCCTCATCGTCGGCGAGCCATTTCGAGACTTCGCTGACTACAACAATCGCGCGCGTTTTTGACGATTCGTGCGCCGCAGCCTTACCGCGCGATTGCATTATGGCGAACTCGCGATCGGCGTTGCCAACGGCCACATCGTCCATGGCGAGGGCGCCGACTGGGGGCAGAAGCTGATTGGGAAAACCGCGTATGCCCTCAAGGACAAGGGTCAGCTTCTGATCGCGGATTTCATTCCGAATGACGAGCGGACCGGGCCGATGATACCGATGCTATTCGGGCTCAACATGCTGATGCGCGCGACGCCCGGCGCTGACGTTTTCACGATGCGCGAATACTGCACATGGCTGAAAGAAGCGGGATTCCGCATCGTCAAGACGATCCCGGCGCCGTCTCCGTCGCCGCTGATATTTGCGACAAAGTAGACCACGATCGCGACTCCGCGTACGGGGGGCAAGGGAGAAGTCTGCTAAAGCGGATTTCCTGTGGCACTCGTTCGAAGGGCTATTTCACACCGACGAAATTAGGCTTGCGCTTTTCGACGAACGCCTTCACCGCCTCGTCATGATCCCTGGTGTTGAAGGTCATCATCTCATACGCCAGCGACGCGTCCATAATCAGATTGGACTGCTGCTTGAGCCATTTGTTGACTGCGAGCTTGCTCCATCTGATCGCCAGAGTGGGACCATCAGCGAGTTCCTGCGCGAGCTCGCGCGCTTTCGTCATTACCTGCTCCGGCGCCACCGCGTAATTCACCATCCCGATGCGGCCCGCCTCGGCCCCGCTGATGAAATTGCCGCGCATCAGGAATTCCTTGGCGCGATGCGGTCCGATCAACAGCGGCCAGATGACCGCGCCGCCGTCGCCGGCGACGATTCCCACCTTGACGTGGGTATCGGCAAAGCGCGCCTTCTCGGAAACCACCGTGATGTCGCACAGCAGCGCGAGCGTCGCGCCGAGACCGACCGCGTCACCATTGATGGCACCGATGATCGGTTGCTCGACATCGAGCATATTATCCACCAGGCGGCGGCCATTTGATGCGGCGATGGGACCGCGCCCGCGGCCCTTGCCCTTCTTACCGGTCGGCCCGACCAGGCTACCGCCCGCCATGCCCTTCACATCACCACCGGCGCAAAACGCGCGGCCGGCGCCGGTGAGAATGATCGCGTTGACGTCCTGATCGGCGCGCACGTCAATCCAGATCTGCTCCAATTCATGATGAACCACGCTGTTGACCGCGTTGAGCGACTCCGGCCGATTGATCGTTATCGTCGCAACACGCTCGGCCACTTCCACTTTGAGAAATTCGTATTCGCTGTAATCGATCGCCATATAAGGATCCTCCAGTTGCTTCTGGACGGTATATACAACCGCAGCGTTCCGAATGGCTAACGCGCGATTCGCCTCGGCAGAATGAGCGAGAATCTGAACGGAGGCGGCTGGTAGGAAAGGTTTCATTATCGGTTTCGGGCTCAGGGCCATAACCATCACCGTTGTGACGGTTGTCTACGGCTTACGCTGCAAACGACGGAATCTTAGAGTTTCCATCCAGGCCCAAAGATCCTGGCCTGAATCACCACCGATGCGATCGAGGTTCCGATCAGGCAGATGGTCGCGACCACCAACCACCAGGCCGCACGCCGCTGCGACTCCGCGGCCCGGATTTGGAAGTTCGCTTGCCGCCGCTGCATCTCGACTGTGACGCGGTTCCAGAAGTCAGGGCCACGGCCGGTTTTCTCGCCGTGCTGGAGCGCCTCAATATCCCGACGCCAGCTTTTGATCTCCTCGTCTAACAGCAACGGAAAGTCCAATAGTTCGTCGCTCTCGTGTTTCATGGATGGCCTCCTACCGCTATTGGGAAGCTTCCGCTACACCCAATGCTACCGGCGATTCAACTCCCCACGGGGCACCTCTGTTGTGTTGGGCGTTTGAGCGACGGCGGAAGCTATTGAAGTTCCTTCGCGCAGACACGATACTGTCGATACTGTCTCAACTCTTCGGTCAAGGAGAGCCCATATTGGACCTAAGCGCAATCATTGCAGAATTGAAAGGTGAGAGAGACAAGATAGCTCGGGCAATTGCCGCCCTGATCGGAAGCGCGGGTGTGAGTGGCAAAAGCGCCACTCGAAAACCTGCGCCTAAGAGACGGGGTGGCATTACCCCGGCAGGGCGACGCCGATTGTCACTGGCGATGAAAAGACGTTGGGCGCAGCGGCGGGCAAAAAAATTGTCCGCTAAGGCTGCCGCGCCAAAGAGACGTGGGCGACTCACACCCGCAGGGAGGAAGAGGTTGTCCGAAGCGATGAAAAAGCGCTGGGCGGAGAGGAAGGCGAAAGCTTCCTGAGCAGGCGCTCTCAAGGTCCTTTCGACGGTTCGTTGTTTGCAAGCGTTGCGCCCACCTCATGACGACCGGCACGCACGCGCGTTGAAATAGGCGACGCTAGCCAGGAGTGGCTGCGCCGAACCGGTCCAATGGATTGTGGTGTCCGTTAGCCGATCCGCAAAGAGGCCGGTCCATGTCTCAAATGTGTCT
This sequence comes from uncultured delta proteobacterium, assembly GCA_963842085.1. Classification (GTDB taxonomy): domain Bacteria; phylum Desulfobacterota; class Binatia; order Binatales; family Binataceae; genus Binatus. The sequence continues at coordinate 1,367,427 of CAWJET010000002.1, read as the reverse complement.
TCAAACGCAGTGCGGCGGCCTCGTGAAGCAGTCCTCGGATCCTTTGCTCATCTATATGCCTACGCGCGTCTTATGCAATTGATAGATGCGAACTTGGAGCGCTGCGAAAGCGCTCAGAGAGCGTAAATCGTTATAGAGATCAGAGGATGCTTGAAACGGACTTCGATCCCGCTCCGACTGGGTTAGATTGGCCGACGCGGCTACCCGGCGCAGTGCCGAGCGACGCAATGCGCGACGAGCCACGCGACGATAGTTTCTCCGGAAGATCGACGCGGCGGGTCGCCCGGTTCGTCGAATCGAACTCTGCGATCGCAATGCCGAGGCCGTGATTGCTCGCGAACGCAAGCGCGGTTTCGAGATATTCGACCGGCCGCGATTGGCGCTAACGACATCGGCGAGCGGAGTGATAAAAGATCATGAATCGACATGCTCACGCCCGCTGAGTTCCCGCTTCGGATCGTTAGGTTGGTCCCCATACAGTTCGACGGCGACGATTGGTTTTTCGAGATAAAGCATGATGGATTCCGAATCCTCGCTATTCGCGATGGTGCTTCGACCCGCCTGTGCACCCGCAACGGGCGGGACATCACGCGAGGACATCGGCATCTGGTTGAAGAGCTGGAGTCTTTCAGGGAAAAGCGATTCGTCCTCCCATACCCGAAGTGAACGTGCGCTTCTGCGAGCCGACAGTGCGGTCCCGGTGCAATTCTTGGAGATCCCCGAGGGTGGATATCTCAGACGCTGCAAGTTTGAGACTCTTCGCCTAGACCAGGACAATCGTAGCATGAAGCCGCGCCACGCCGCCGCGCTCGCGCTTGCCAGCTAGAATGCGACTAGACCGGTACATCGTTGAAATATGGAGGCGCTGGGTCGATCGGCCTCTCACGGTGCTACTCTGCCTCTCCGCGGGTTTGATGTTGGCCTCGCCGGCGAGTGCCGCCGCTTGGACACAACCGGGTTACCTCTACCGCTATTTCGTGTGGGGCGCCCAACGCCCCATCTCATCCCGTTCCGACGAATACAAGAGTTACCGATACCACTCAATCGACAAGTCGCCGGACGCATTTCACTTTGCGCCGGGCAAGCGCGATTTGGTTCCGGATGTGGTGGAATACGAAGACAGCGCAGGCGTGAAGCGGGTCGCGCTACCTGAGTTGCTTCGCTCGACCGGCACTCATGCATTCATCGTCGTCAGAGACAACCAGTTGCTATACGAAAATTACTTCAACGGCTTCGCCCGCGACTCTCTCAGCACCTCATGGTCGCTATCAAAGTCCGTCACCTCGGCACTGGTGGGAATCGCGATCTCTGATGGCTATATCAAGAACCTCGACGATCCGATCACAAATTACCTGCCAGAGCTCAAAGACCGGGGCTTCGCAGCGATTACGATCAAAAATCTTCTGACGATGGGATCGGGGATTCAGTACCGGATCGGTTTTTTCCCATGGGACGAATTTGTGCTAGCTGGCTACTACCCCAATCTAAGGCAACTGCTGCTATCGGACCTGAAGATCACAGAGCCGCCGGGACAATCCTTTCATTACAACAACTTCAACGCCGAACTCATTGGCATGATCCTCGAACGGTCGACGCATAAGCAGCCCAGCCAGTATCTTCAAGAAAAAATCTGGAAGCCGATAGGTATGGAATTTCCAGCCACCTGGAGCATCGACAGCGAGCAGGACGGCTTCGAAATAACGCCGATACTGCTCAACGCGAGAGCTATAGACTTGGCCAAATTCGGGCGGCTGTACTTGAATAACGGCAATTGGAACGGTAGGCAGATCGTCCCCGAGCACTGGGTCATTGAATCCACCAGCAGGGATCCGAATGACCATCGTCCGTGGGAGACTTTCTCCCGATGGCAGGACAAGGGCGGCTACTACAAATACTTCTGGTGGGGTGCGTCGCAGGGAAAGAGCGACTACAGCTACATGGGCATCGGCACCTATGGCCAGTTTATTTTCGTCTCGCCAAGGACAAAGGTCGTGATCGTGCGTACGGCAGACGAGGATGGAATCGACCCGCCGTACTGGCGCGAAGTCTTTCAGAATATCGCAGAGCAAGTTGACCAGAGCTACAATCGCGAGACCAGCGCGCCAAGGTGAAGACCTTTTTTGGAATCGACAAGTCGATGAAACGCCGCCACGCAGCTTGCTCACGCTTGTGGGCTGTATTTGATGTGAAAAAAGGCGGTCGTGCGCCCGAGGTTCCCGGCTACGCTCTATGGTGGCTCAACGGTACGGACAGGACGTGAATTGGCGACTTACAGACCGTACGCGAATGCGATCCAGCCCGCTCTAATTGCGATATGCGGGATCTGCGGGCCGCTGCGAGAGGGGCAGTGCGCCTACGCGCACAAGCTCGTCTCGCAGCTTGGCGCGAGAGAGCGGCTTGCACAAAACGGCAGACGCGCCCAGTTGGTAGCTTTCCGCAATGTCACGGTCGTAGAGTGAACTGGTAATCACGAACATTGGCACCGCTGTTAGCACCTCGTTCGCGCGGGCCGCCTGCAATACAGAGAACCCTCCATTGTCGGGCAGCCGCAAATCTAGCAAAAACAGATCTGGATGATCATACTCGGTGAACTGCGGGATCATGAGCAATGCCTCGTCGGCATTCTCCGCGTGCACCAATTCGATATCGTCGCCCAGCACCTGCCTTACTACGGTGAGCGTGATAAAGCCGTGGTCCGGATTATCTTCGACCAGGAAAATCCTGACCGTAGGATTCAACAAACTGAGCTCTTCGTCTTGTTCCTTTTCCTTTTCTTTTTCTTGGTCGCTCATCGCCGTCACCTGACCAAATCCTGGGCAGCCGGTTTCAACGCGTATCAATTATTAAGTTGCCTGGACGAAGCCCATTAAGTTGCCTGAACGAAGCCGGGTAAAGCTCGGTCAAGCAAATCATCCAATTGCCGTGCCACCTCTCTGAGTTTATGCTCGAGTCATGGCATGAAGAGGAGCAAAATGCTTAGTCGACGTATGATGCTGCGAATCTAATCGAGAGCCTCAATAACCCCTCAAATCTCCGATTTGGAAGTTGAACGTCATTTTCTTCTGGTCAACCGCTTCTAAATCTTCGATGCGTCGTTTCTCAGGGTCAATTTCTTTGTGGCAATGCTGCCACACACTGTCGCCAATAATCTCGCCCACCTCGCCAAGGACTTCTAACTTTCAAGTTGCACCAGTAAGCAACTGACTGTGAGCCGAATCTAGTCAGAAAACGAGCGCGGCATCGCGATAAGAACCGAATCATTGAGAGTCGCGCAGTGCGTGGTGGAAGGCGCGTTGCCCTGCGAAATTTCATCGAGTGCGAGCCCGCTCGAGGTCTGGAGAGTTGCGACAGACGCAACGAATAGCGTCCCTTCAGCCTTGTCCTCGCTTCAAGGAGAAACTAAAAAGAACGGGCCGGCGAAGAGTCCATTCGCCAGCCCGTTGCCGACTGGGTAAATGGGGGGCAAAGACCAGCCAGCAATCCTCGATTACTAAATTGCCGCGCGAGCGTCCATGTTCGCCAAATCGAACGGTGCCCGCCGCACTGGGCCTTACCCCCGCAAGAACCCAGCGATGAGTTAGTATCTGCCGGAAAGGCAGGCATGAAACGAGGAGGGTTTAGCGAGGAACAGATCATTGGGGTGGCCGAGGCGGGGCGAAGGTCGGCGAGTTGTGCAGGCGGCACGGGATCTCGGACGCGGCCTTTTACGCTTGGCGGAACAAGTAAACGGCGAGCTGGAGGTCTCCGAGATGCGGGGGGTGCAGCAACTGGAAGAGGAGAACCCGGGGCTGAAGTCGATCGTGGCCGACCAGGCGCTCGATATTCGGGCGCTGAAGGATTTGCCGGCAAAAAAAAACGATTACGGCCCGCGGTGAAGCGAGAGCCATGCGCGCGTCAAATCTTTGACCGGGACTTTGCGCTATTGGAGCATCGCGCGCAGCGAATCTCTGATGCCGCCGTCATCGGCAGATCAAGGGGAATCACCGTTGCGGGAGCCCGCTCAGATCAAATCGTCGGAAACGAGGTGCATCAGTGCAACCATGATTTTGCGGGTAGCGCTACAAAATGTAAGATTCAAACACGAGGATTCGGGCCAGCGGAGTGAACGACAAGAGAATCGTCGACTGAATTAAAGGAAAAAATCAATGACAGTTGGACGGTCCCCGTAAACGCTGTGATATTTCCGATCCTGCCCGTCGCATGGCCCAGGTCTTGCGTAAAACGACTGGGCAGGAGGGCAAGGCAAGACGCTGGGAGCGGTTCGATGTGAACCAGTCGAGGATTGATGCCTAAATCGGGGTTCGGTTGTTGGGACGACGATCGCGATAGTGATCGTTGTCTCGAAGATGCTTCACAGCCTGGCGGAATTTGCCGCGAGTCTGGGGGTGGGGGGAAGAGCCGCGTCGCGCCACGCTGAGCCAGTTTCTTCTGGGTTGCGATGCTGGGAGGGGGACGCCATCGCGAGCAGGTCCGAGGGGGTAGGAGCAGGCCCGGAATTCCGGGCCTGTTTCCGTTTGAGGACAGGTCCCCGCTTTACCTCGGCCGTGTTGCCTGACGGTCGATTGGTCATAATCGGCGGCGAATACAGCTAAAATCACGATTATGTTCTTAATGGCGGCAGTGGCGAGATTTGGACCGATCAGGGCACTATCTACGATCCAGTCGCAAATAGAGATCGGATTGAGCAGCAGGCCGCCGATCCGGACGCGGCAGAAACACTTTGTATGCCTCGGATCAAGGCTTTCTCGTCGATTCTCGAGACTTATGAAATTCTGCCACATTCTCAGCTCTTTTCTGGCGGTTGAATCTATCTGGGTTCAATTCCGTATATAATGAAGGAGGTTTGATGGGCAGGTTGGGGACGTTCCACCAGTTTATCCTAATGACGGGACTCGCTTTGATCGTCGCGGCCGCGCGGCCCGCCGCGGCCGGCGATGCGGCCACGATCCTCGTGGGCAACCACCCAGATGAAGCCGCAGGAGTTGTGGGCGAGGCCGCCGCATCACCTTCGCAGCCGCTCGCGATGGTTTTCACGATGGCGCTGCGCAACCGCGACGAGCTGACGCGCCTGCTTGCCGCTCAGCAGGATCCCGCGTCACCGCAATACCATCGATGGCTGACGCCGGCCGAGTTCACCAGTCGTTTCGGACCCACGCACGCCGGCCTAGCACGAGTTGCGCGATGGCTTAAGAACAAAGGCTTCACCGTCAAGTCTGCCGACGCCTCGACCCGAGAGGTCTCTTTCGCTGGCACGGTGGCGCAGGCGGAAAAGGTTTTCGCCGTGAAAACTGCGGCGACGGCCGACGGCCGTCTGTATTCCAATACCACTGACCCTGCCGTACCTGCCGCCCTCGCACCGCTGATCGAATCGGTCCGCGGCCTCGACAACCTGCTGCACAGCAAGGCCATGGTGCATCGCGTGTCGCAGCGCGGTTCGAGCGCGAGTTCGCCCGCCTCGGTCGTCGGCAGCACGGGCCCGGCATTCGGCCCCCCCGACATTTATACTTTCTACGACGAAACGCCGCTGCTGAACGCGGTTACCCCTATCGACGGCAGCGGCGCCGGATGCATCGCGGTGGTTGAGGACTCGAACATCGACCAGGATGCCGCGGACGCTTTCAATGCGCAGTTCGCGCTGCCCGCGCTGACCTCGACGAACTTCAGTATCGTGCTGGTTGATGGCACCGACCCGCACGAGAATGGGGACGAAGCCGAGACGATGGTGGACGTGAACTATTCGCATGCCGTCGCGCCCGGTTCGAGCATCCGCATCTATCTCGGGGATCCGAACGCCACTTCCTCGGCTGTCCTCGATGCAATCCATGCAGCGGTGATGGAAAAGAACAGCCCGTGCACCGCGATTGGCATCAGCTTCGGATTCTGCGGCGGCTCGAAGGGCTTCTACGAAACCCAGAACAGTTTCTTTGAGCAGGCGGCTTCGCAAGGTCAGTCCGTGTTCGTCGCGACCGGCGACGCCGGCGCGGCGGGACTCCAACTGGAGAAAAAGACGGACAGCTGCATAACCGGCACGACGGCCAACGTCAACGAATTGGCGGCGTCGCCAAACGTGACCGCGATTGGCGGCACCGAGTTCACGCCTGATTACTCGGGCGGCGACAACGTCGGCTTCGTTTCAGAATCCGTGTGGAATGACGGCGACGGCGCCTCCGGCGGTGGCCAGAGCAAGGTCTTCAAGAAGCCCGCCTTTCAGAAGGGGCTCATTCCCAAGGATAAAAAGCGCGACGTTCCCGACATCTCGTTAGGCGCCAGTCCCGCATCGCCCGGTTTTTTCTTTGGCGGCCGCGACCCTAGCAACGTGCCTGCCGTCGAATGCTGCATTGGGGGCACCAGTATCGGCGCTCCGGCATGGGCGGGCATCAGCCGGCTGATCTCGCAGGAAATGGGCGATCCGGTCGGCAATCTCAATAGCCGAATCTACCAACTCGGCGCGGAGGCCGACGGAGCAACGACCGGAATTCGCGACGTGACGTCGGGTAACAACGCTTTCAAAGGAGTCACCGGATTTTCCGCGGGCCCCGGCTATGACAAAGCCAGCGGTTGGGGCACCATCGATATGAACCTGTTCGTCCCGGCGTACGTGGGACCGTAGCGAGCGCGAGCGCTCGCGCTCAGTAAAAAAGTCAAAACGAAAGCCTGCTCCCCGTGAGGAGAGCCGCTTTTTCGTCGGCAGTGAGCCGGGCGCCCACACTCGGCCGGGGTTTTCGCTTATTTCCGCGAAGCGCACCGTGGGTTTGTGCCTGTTTGGTGGAGGTCGCAGTTCTGGAGCGTGCAGGAGCTCCCCCTGTTGTTCGACGGAAATTGCTCTACACCGGCAATCTCCGTCGAAGTCAATTCCCGCCCGCCGGCAGAACCGGAGACCAGTCCGCGCGGCGGTCTTCACCAACCGGCACGGCTGTCCCTCATCAAAACTTAATCCGCACGGATCATTGGTGGTTTCCCTGGAGCCACACCGCATTGGCTCTGGGAAATGATCGCGCTGCGCCATCAAATTGCCGATTGAACACACGCGGCAATCGTCGTCAGGCTGGCGATCCTGTTTTTCCGGATCCTGTCTCTCTAGGGAAGGCGAATGTCTCAGTGAAATCGGGCGCGTGCGTTCTCATCCGAACGTCAGTGCAGAGCAGGCCACTTGTGCGCAGCTCGCCGCCGCGGATTAAGGTTGAAAACGTAAGTTGCGTTCTCGCGGATGCATCGGTCGAATAGCCATTCGCCTCCAGGCCCGATCAATACAACTCGCGTTTGAGTGTAGTCCCTACGTCGGAGATCGGCCATGAGTATGTCTACGGCTTCCTCTGCCGCGGGACGCGAGATTCTGGTAGCGCGATTTATCGCGATCGCCAATAGTGCAAGCGAGGTCAAAGAAGTCGCGCAGCGCGGCGCGCAAGGGCCCGTCGCCTCGTACGCACATCAGGGGGAGTAGAAGGAGTGGGCGGAAACAGCGAGGAAACGATGAGCCCGCGGGAGCGTCAGGCCTGGATTATTGCGGCGAGTGTGTTCGTCACGCTGTTCCTGGTGTGGGGCGGCGGCGTGAACACGGGACCGGTATTCCTTCCGCCGCTGCTCAAGTACTTCTGCTGGACCCGTGCCAGAGTTTTCGACGCTCGCGTCCGCGGGCGCGCTGATGGCGGGCGCGTGCGGCCCGCTTGTCGGCTGCCTCGTCGATCGGATCGACGCGCGCCGAGTGATGCTGGTCGGTGCGATCACCGTCGGAGTTGGTTTCATCGCCGCCAACCGCTGCGATTCGTACTATCCCCTGCTTGCCGCCGATCTGATGGTCGCAATCGGCGTCACCGCGGCGACGTTGATCCCGGCATCGTTGGTGATCGCAAGCTGGTTCGAGGAACGACGAGGACTCGCGATGGGTCTCACGTTCGCGGGCACTTCACTGGGCGGCGCAGTGATAATCGTGGTGGCAAACAAGGCGATCGCCTTCGGAGGTTGGCGGGCCGGCTATGTCGCGATGGCACTGCCGATGCTGGTGATCGTGGCCCCGCTGGTGCTGTTCGTGGTAGGAGTCGTCCCTTGCGGGACAGCGACTCACCGGAGCTGACTCGCACCCGTCCCGGGCCAATCGTTGTGCCCGGCGTTGAATTGACCGAGGCGTTTCGGACGCGTTCATTTTGGCTGATCGCGATTGCCGAGTTCTTCTATGCCTGCGCAATCGGCGGGATTCTGGTTCATCTGGTCGTCTATCTGATTGGAACAGGGTACACGGCCAGCATTTCCGCCAGCAGTCTCAGCATGATCTATCTGATGTCGACCGTGGGGAAGCTTTCGCTGGGTCCCTCCGCGGATCGGCTCAGTCCTCGGGTCGTGCTCTCGCTCGTCTTCGTCGGAGCGGCAGTCGGCACGACGCTGCTGCTCGCGGCGCGGAGCGGATTGATGTTGGCGGGATTCATCGTGCTGGTGGGGATCGCAGCGGGCACGCCGCTGGTGCTGCTGCCGCTGGTGTTCATCCAGTCACTGGGGCTGAAGCGTCTGGGATCGGTGCAGGGCGCGGCAGGAATCCTCGCCACTATCGGCGCCGCAATCGGTCCTGTCGCGGCCGGACGGATCTTCGATGTGAGCGGCAGCTACGCCACTGCATTCTGCGTATTCGCGGCGATGTGGTTGGGAGCGGCGCTTGCGATATACGCGTGTATTCCGCTCGAGGAAGAGATCGCGCGACTACGTCCGGTCCTCTCGCGACGGAGCATCACCGCAGCCACGGAGAATCAACCCAGATGAATGATGCAGGCCCTCAATCAACTCCGTCGGCCTTTGCAGACCGGCATCGAGCGAGCGTGCGCGCATAGATGATTGAGACGGGTGGGGAGCGCATTCGCACGCACGCTCACCAGGCAAGCAGCGCCGGCATTTCGATCTTCATCAAGTAACCGATTCACACGCGAACCGACGGTCAATGCCAAGGTTCGCGGAGAATCTGGGTGCCACCGGTTTCGCGATCAACCAGCACCATCTCGAGCTGGTTGTAGTCACCCTTGGGGAAGAAGACGTACCCGTTGACGGTGAAGTCGCGACGAACTTCTTCGGGCTTGAGTGAGAGCGCTTCGATCTGCTGATCGGCCTGCTGGTCGGCTTTCGACTGGCCTTTTTCGGCACCGCTGAAAACGCCCCATGCACCGCCGAATCCGGTACCGACCAATGCGCCCTGGCCAGGGGAATTAAATCCCCATCCACCACCTGAGTTACCGCCAGCACCGGCGACGGCTCCGGCAGCGGCGCCAACGGCGGCGCCCCCGACGCCGCTGATGGTTGCGCTTTGCATCGCTCCTTCGAGTTCCTTGGCACTGCCGGCCTGGCGGGCGGCCGCGCCAGGCGGCAAAGGCGCGACGCGTTCGCCGACCCCGTTGAGCGCGAAGATCTGATTAGGTACGACGGTGGGCGTATCGTCGGTGCCGTTGGCGATTGAAACATAGACAGGGATGACTTCGCCGACTGCCGGCGCGGACTGCACGCTGACGGCGAGACGGCCAGGCTTTGGGGTCGTGACGACGTTGGGCGTATGCGCGATCGGTGCAGGCGCCACAGCGCATCCGCCGAGCCCGATCGCGAGGGCGATCGCGAGCGGCTTCATACCCAGTTCGCCCGTCGGGCACTTCGATGTATCGCATCGCGATTCAAGGCCGTCGCCGGCCGCCGCTCGGGCCAGATCCGACCGACCGATCCTGTGCCGAGATCCGGGCGCGGAGTTGCCTCTACGATACCTGTTTCAACGATGGCCATCCTCTTCTTGTTCCTCGCGTCGTTGTCGACGCGCTTATATTTGTAACACTTCCTCAAGGTGCTTGTCGCTGTTGCAATTCCATTGGAACGGTTGAGCCACCATTCTCGAACACGACGCGGTGCAAGCAGCGATCGCCACAGGTCGCTTTCAATCTAGAGCGAACAGCGAGGTGACACTGCTGACAGGAGGCGCGATGATGAATCATTGCGCGGGACGTCGAGGGCATCAGCCATCGGCCGCAAATTCCCTCGGGACCGATCGCCAGGCCGGCAGGTTCAGCGAGGAGGCATTCGGGGTCGCCGAATTCACTCATCGGGGGAACATTTCCGTTGCTACCGGCTGCGAAGACAATAATACGGCCGAAGTCGGCGACGGATGTTGTCGCTGGAGTCCAGCGCGATGCCGAACGGGAAAGCCAGATGAGTGTTCGGGCCGCTGATAGCAGCGATGGGAGCGACGTTGACATTGCTGCCGGCACTGTAGACGGTGATACTGGCCGCAAATACGTTCGCCACATAAATGTTGTTTTTGCTATCCAATTGCAATGCCTTGCGGCATGTCCAATCCCGCGGCCCGCGCCGCGCGGAAATAGGTGAGCGGAACTTCGACGATGATGAATCCACTGGTGCAAGCTTTGACCCGGATTTCGTTCTGCACCTCGGAATTCATATTTGTGCGCCGGCACCGAGAGTATTTGCCGCCGGCACGCAGCCGCCAACTCCCGAAGCTGTCGGCCGCGCAGCGAGACGTGATCACGATATCACTGCCAGTTTAGGCCTGCCACATCTTTACAATGTAATCGGGTTCGTGGACTGTTCGGCGTCGAGCGTAAGCAGGTGGTCGCCGCGAGCCTCGGCATGTCCTTAATCAAACGCTCTCAAAAGCACGCCTTTTCATCAGGATTAGTGATATGCCATAGTGCAGGACGCGTCCGCAGCGAAGAAAGAAAACAGACGATATGAATTTCCTGCGAATTGCAGCCCTGTTTGTACTGGCAATGCTGACTATTATGACGTCGGTACAATCCGCGGACGCACAAAACCCGGTTGGAACGATCACGCAAATTCAAGGAGTGGCGAACATCCAACGCGGGGGTGCGACCATCGCAGCAGCGCAGAACATGGCGATCATGCTGCACGACAAGATTGTGACAGAGGCGAACGCTTCCCTGACGATCGGTCTGGTCGATAACAGCTCGCTACAACTGGGCGCGTCATCCACGTTGACGATAGACGAAAGCGTCCTGGTGAACGGTGTCGGCGCACCGAGCAAGGTCGGACTGTTGGGCGGCGACCTGCACACTCTGATTCTCGGCGCGATGAAGGGCAGTACGACGACCTTCGAAGTGCATACTCCCAACGCCATCGGAGCCGTTCGCGGAACTGGGTGGCTTATGACTTACAGCAACTTGCCGGAACCGGTATACGCGAATTGCATTCAGTTCACTACCGTTGATGTCAGCGAAGGCACGGTGCATGTGTGCAATGACGAGAAGCAGTGCAAAAGACGCGAGTGCCAGGATCTCACCGCCGGTAATCACATCAAGGTCGCATGCTGCGGATTCTTCGAGGCGAGCACATCGTCTGGGGGAGGCTTGGGCACGGCGGGTACGGTAGGGCTCGGAGTTGCCGGAGTTGGAGTAGCGGCCGGCGCCGGTGTGGGTATTGCGGCTGGAGTTGGAGGGTTTGGCAGCGGCAGCAGTAGCAGCCCGGTGAGTGCCGCGAAATAGTAGCTCTCCAGCTGAAACAGCAAAGCGCGGCGGCCCTCCACATTGCCGCTTCTATTTCCCGGTATAGCGTGGCTTCCCGCCCTGATCGTCACGGACGGCGCGGTCCAGTCTCATACGGCGACACGCTCCGGGGTTGGTGCAAACTTCCCGACGCACCTCGCCTCTAAGGCGCTCCAGCTCGTGAAGAAATCGCGGCTGCAGCTAGTGAGGCTCCACGGCATTTGCCAGCCGCGCGAGGCGATCAGCGAAGGATCATCGGTTTCCTTCGCCCCGATTGCGATGTATTCACTCTCGAGAGAGAGGTTGGCCGTTGTTACCGGTTTCCTAAGGTCCGTTGGGTTCCGGAGTCCGGTTTCGGACGTTAAGTGGCGGTCACGCGCTGTGCGTCGCCCCGGCACTGCGGCTTACGAGACCGAGCGCCAGCGTTGACTTGCGCGAGCCCGGCGACGTATGCTCTCGCCTGATTTGCGATCCGGGCCGATTTCAAAATGCTTCATCAGTGGTCCGTTATCTGCCCAAGTTGCAACCTCAACGGAAGCCGGGGATTTCAACAACTGCGGCAAATTGCTGGGCAAACTCCGACGTTGGAAGAGCGAGTTCGCTTCAATTCCTCGCCAGGGTTGACCCAACTGTCCGACTCCGTGCCAAAAGTTCCGGCCGCTCTAACTTTTGTACTTAAACCGTTTCGGATTGACAGGAAAAACTGCAGACTTTGAATAATTCTGCGGAGAAAGTATCATTGACCTTCAATTTGCACTATTATTAGGCCTCTGACCCAGTAAAAATGAACTGAAGCGGTGGGATTGGTTGAAGCGTAACATCCCTCGCTTAGGCTGTATAGAAGTTGACGATCATGGGAGATCGAGGCGTAGCCGCCGTTTCAAGACGGAAAGGCATGGCGGACGCGTGCTTACGATTGCGCTGGGTGTGATTATGTTCGCAGCGCAGGCCCGGTCGGCCGAAATCGCCGGCTCGGTCACCGACACTCAGAACCTTCCTGTAACCTCGGCGCACATCAGCGTGACAGACCAAGCCGGCAACGTCGTTGGCAAGGCGGATGCAGATGCCCACGGACGCTACTTGATAGGAGCGATTGCGATCGGCGAATACAGCATATCCCTGACCTTGCCCGGGACCAAGTACCAGGGCCAGACCATCGAGACCGGCGTGCCGCCGGAGGGGCTTTGCCTCTACTGGATGGTTTCGCAAAGCGCCGGTGCTCTCGCGACGGGGCGGCCAGGCGCGAGAGCTGGAACTTGTACGCGCACAAGCGCGGCGGCCGTCGGCGCCAGACGGGACTCGGTTGCTCGTAGCGGTAGGACCATGAGCGCTCTTGTCACGGCCGGTTAGTTTTCCGCTTGAACGCAGAGTTAGTATCGTAACCCACAGGGCTTAAGGTGACTTGTTTGAGCGTCGCGGGATCATGCGATTTACAAAGAGGTTCGATCCATGCGCTGCGCTGAGAGAATGCGATCGGCAACGGGTGGGCTCGGTTTGACTCGGACTGCAATAGCACCTCGTCTCGGCGGCGTTCCCAGGTTTCAGGTGGCGCTGCTGGCCTTACTTGCCGCGGCGCTCGCCGGGTGCGCATCGCAGGAGCCACCGGCGCCCGCCGCCGCGGGCTCACCTTCAGCAGCGCAGCTTCCCGCCGCACAATCGGATACAGAACTTGACAAGCTCTGGCAGCAACGCGCGACGGAACAGAAGGATTTGACAATCGGACCGGGCGACGTGCTGCAAATTTCGGTGCCGAACGTAAAGGAACTGGCGGACCGTACCGTGCGCGTCGACGGAAAGGGCAACATCATGCTTCCACTGGTGGGATCGCTCCACGCTGCGGGACTTACGGAACCGGAGATCATCGATCAGCTGGCTAACGCGCTCCACAAGTATGTGTACCATCCGGAAATCAATCTGCTGGTGAAGACCTATTCCAGCAGGGTGGTGGGGGTGATGGGAGCTGTACGCACCCCGGGGCTTTACGTCCTCAACGGCCCAAATGACACCGTTCGTGATCTGATCGAACGAGCTGGAGGGCTTTCCGATAACGCGGCGCATGAGGTGCTGCTCACCCCCGCGCGGCCAGGCTCGAACAGTTACTCGCTCGCGCAGCAGGGCGCGAATGGCACGGCGGTGCCCGAGCCGCCTGAAGTTCCGACCACTGCACTCGGTGCTGTCGACAATTCAAACGCACAGCTTTCGGGTGTCGTCACCAACACGGCTCTGAAAGGCGATTATACCCCGTTGTTGCAGCCGCCCTCCGACGACGAATTCGACGGCGGCTCGGCCTATGCGATCACTTTGGACGGTAGTTCGCCCTATCGGAAATATGTCAATCTCCAGGTACGGCCTGGCGATACTCTGTATGTGCCACTTGCGGGCCAGACTTCGGTGATTGGCTGGGTATATAAGCCCACGGTGCTTCCGGTGACTCACGGTTTGACGGCGCTGGGTGCTGTTTCCGCGGCCGGAGGTATGTTGTACGCGGCAGATCCGACCACAGTGAAGATCATGCGGCGCGAACCGGGTGACCAGACCAAAGTAATCCACGTAAATCTGGCGGCAGTTCAGCAAGGTGAGGCACCCGACGTCGCGCTGCAAGCGAACGACGTTGTGGAAGTTGGATATTCGGCGGTGAAAATTCCGGGATACGCCATCTACCTCGCGGCGCAGGGGATAGTTACGATGGGCCCGACCGCGGCGATCATGAGTGGATTCTGATGCGACAAGTCACAATGTTGGAACCGGGTGACGAGCGTCCGCAGGTCGTGGAAGCGCATTTCGTGCACCGCTCAGCGCGCAATGGGGGTCACGAGGGGTGGGTTGAGTTTCACGAATATCGTCGCATCGTGCACAAGCACCTGCGGCTGGTGCTTGTGATCGCGGCTGTATGTGTAGGTCTCACGCTTATGCACGATTTGATGGCGGAGCCGACTTACACCGCCAGCACCACGCTACTCGTACGCTATGCCCCGTCGCGGGTATTCCAGGACGAAAGCCTTTCCTCGGCGCAGGATTCGTCTCAGGAACCGTACGATGACACGCAGGACGAGCTGCTCAAGTCAAGCAGCCTCGCAACCCGGGTGATTCTCGACCAAGGATTAATTAAGCTGCAGGCCCCGTCCTCGCACGCCTCCACATCGTGGTTGTCCCGGTGGTTTCCAAGCCTGGCGGCCAAGCCCGTTACACCTGCGTTGGACGACGATCCACTGGCGGACAGCGTTCCAAGTTCTGTGGTCCAGTGGTACTTGGGTGCGCTGCGGGTCGAGCCCATCGAAAACACGCAGCTGGTGCGGGTCGAATTCACGACCTCGGATCCGAAGTTGTCAGCGCGAATGGCGAATGCCCACGCCCGCGCATTCATTCGGCAGGGAATCGAGCTCAACGCCCAAGCGAGTGATGAGGCTCAGCGATTTCTGGCCGGTAAGCTCGACGAACTCAAGCAGCGCGTCGAGCAATCGGAGTTGGCGCTCAACAACTACCGGCGTGACAAGGGTATCGTCCCAGGCCTGATCTCGCTCAACGGCAACCAGGATGTGGTGGTCGAGCAGCTCAACAAACTCAACCGTGACCTTCAGGAAGCGCACCTCAAGACCATCAACTTGGGCACCCAGCTCGAGCTCGTAAAGGCCGGCCGCACTGATGCTCTTCCCCAAGTAATGGACAACAAGGTTATCCAGGGATTGAAAGGTGACCTTGACCAGCTCGAATCGCGCTACGCCAGTATGCGCGGCGAGTACACCGATGACTATCCCGAAATGCGAGAGCTTCGCGAAAAGATCGACGGGACGCGCGCGGTTCTGGATCGCGAACTCAAGACCGCGGTCGCGAGTGTAAACGAGGAATATCAGGCAGCGCTCAAGAGCGAAGGAGCGATCGCCGGGGAGCTCGACAAGCAGAAGACGTTTGCGCTGGGGCTCAACGACGCCGCGATCAAATACGTGATGCTTGAGCGCGAGGCCGAAACCAACCGCGAGCTTTACAGCGCCGTGCTCAAGCGGATGAAGAACCTGACCGTCGTCGCGGACTCGCATACCTCCAATGTTTCGATCGTAGACGCGGCGCAACCGCCGCTTGGTCCGTCGAGCCCACGCACCAAACGCGACCTGGTAGCCGCGGCGGCGCTGGGATTGCTATTGGGGATTTGCGGAGCGCTGTTCATCGAACGGCTCGACAATACCCTCAAGACCACCGAAGAGCTGGAACGCTATCTGAAGCTTCCGGGTCTGGCGATGATACCTGACTTCAACAGCGCCATCTCCCTCGGCGCGCGCTACAACGCGGGATACCTGGCAAAGCCCCCGGCGGCCGAGTTGCCCGCCGATGGCGCGCACGGACGGGACCTGGTCGCGACCTACGGGAAATACTCCGTGCTGGGCGAGTCCTTTCGCCAGCTTCGCACCGCTCTGCGGCTATCGCGGGCGGGGGCGCCACCCAAGGTGACCATGTTCACCAGTGCCGTTCCCGGCGAAGGAAAGACCACGGTTACCGTCAACACCGCCTCGGTGTTCGCGCACACCGGCTCGAAAGTCTTGATAATCGACGCGGACATGCGGCGCCCCCGGTGCCATCGTTTACTTGGTTTGAAAAACGGGGCGGGGCTGAGCGAGGCGCTGACCGGGACGGGCGGAACGGAGCTGCTGCAGCCGACCTCGGTCGAAAATCTATTTTTTCTGGGTTGCGGGAGGATTCCTCCGAACCCAAGCGAGCTGCTCGGTTCGGCGCGGATGAAGCAATTCCTTCTGGAACTTTCTGAAACGTATGACTACATCATCGTCGACTCGTCGCCGGTGATGCTGGTGAGCGACCCGCTGGATCTTGCTCAAGTAGTTGACGGGGTGGTGCTGGTTACGGCGGGGGGGCACACGCCCCGCCAGCAGGTCGCCGCGGCGCTGGGCCGCCTGGAGTACGCGAACGCCAAGATCCTGGGCGTCGTACTCAACAAGGTGCGGCTGCACAAAGCCGATTTCCCGCACTATTACTCAAAGGCCTACCAAGGATACTACCAGGGTTTCGATCGCGTAGACGCCGAGGAAGCATCGTTCGAGGACGCTTCGCCAGCTGGCGCCGGTCCCAAGCGCGCGAACGACGGCAACTAGGCGGGCTCCTCACCGCTTCGCTCGTCTACAATCTCTGTAGCGATGCGCGTCCGCATAGGTTTGCGACTGCGTGCGCACCAAGCTGATTAATTTGACCGACCGTGCCGTTATCGGGGGGCTGGTCCTTCTGATCCTTGTCACGCCCCTGTGCTTCGGGACGGTTCATCCCTGGGCGTATCGCACCGCCGAAACCGCGGTCTTCGCCATGCTAGCGGCGACGTTCTTGCGGATGCGCGCGGCGCAGCCGGCGATCAAAGGTGCAGCGGCGGTGCTGAGCATCGCCGCGCCCGCTGCGGTACTGGTGCTGCTCATCAGTTTCCAGCTGGCACCTTTGCCGCCGTCGCTTCTGCACGTCCTTTCGCCAGGGGCATACGATTTTTATCAGCACGCGCTGGACGGCTGGCCTAAAACGGTTGACTACGCCCGGCCGAAGGCCCAGCCGGCGCAGTCTGCTAACTCCGAGACCCGAATGGTCGTATTGCCGACCGAGAGCGAGGTGAAGAGTGGCGCGCCGGTTCCATTCACCTCGAAGCGCGGGAGCGGTGGGGCGGTTTCGCCGCCGGTGGTGGGGCGCTCTCCGGCGGACCCGGGCTGGTATGGAACTGTGTGGCGGCCATTGTCGCTCGCGCCTCCGCTCGGGATTGCAAGCGCGCCGCAGCTTTTTGCGGCGTTTGGGCTCTTCGTGATTGTGGCGCTCTACCCGGTCACCCCCGAGGCGACCCCGCGCGACGAGGATCCACTCACCCGGTTGCTCGTGACGGTGATCCTGATCAGCGGATTTGTCGTTGCGGTCATCGGCCTGGCGCAGCAGGTCACGTGGAATGGCAAGGTGCTGTGGTTCTTTGTCCCGCTCGATTGGGGTGCGCCAAACCCGAACCCCCCGCGCATGATGGGACCTTTTGTGGATCCCGACCATTTTGCAGCCTATCTCGCGATGACTCTACCGCTGTTCATCTCGCAGGGCTGGGGCGCGCTGGCAGCGGACGGCGCGCGGGAACGCGATGAGACGGTGCCGATTCTGTGCAGCGCGGGGCTGGTCGTTCTGGTGTGCGCCATACTTTTGAGTGAATCGCGCGCAATCTGGGCTGGGGCAGTCCTGTCCTGCGTACTGTTTGCGATGCTGGCTAGTCGAATAAGAACACCCACTGTGTTCCGCGCGCGCGCCCATGGTGCGCGCGCCTGGGTGCCCAGGCTTCTGCTTGCGGCGCTTGCGGTCGCCGCTCTGTCGATGGCGCTCATCGGTTCCGCCGGCCGGGGGCAGGTCGACACCCGGGTTGGCCAGAGTGTCGGCAGCGAAGTCGACTTTTGGTTCCGCGTGCATATCTGGCGCGACACGCTCCGAATGGTCCGAGACTATGCGTTGCTTGGGGTCGGCTTCGGATCGTGGCCTGAGATGTTCCCTCACTATCAGACAGGTCCATGGCCTGTGCAGTTTTTGCGCAACGCCCACAACGACTACATCCAAACTGCCGCGGAGCTCGGAATCCTGGGCGGTGCCGCATTCGCGATGATCGTATGGCGAATCGCACGGGTGATATCGAAGCGATGGAACCGCGTTTCGCCGCGCGCGCAGCTGACGCTGGCCGCTCTGGTGGCCGGAATGTCGGTGGAAGGATTCCACGAGCTGTTTGATTTCAGCCTCACGACTGCGGCGATCGGATTTCTGTTCACGATCTACGCAGCATTGTTGGTGAGGATCGCGGTCGCCGGCGCCCCGGAAACTGAGTCCGCGATCCGCGCCCGCCTTTTTGTTCGAGGCGCTGGTCCCTATGCCGCTGCGGCCGCAGTGATCCTCGCGGTCGCGTCGACGCTCCAGGGCAGCGTCGTTTATCCCTACTATCCGCCACCTCGGACGTTTGATGCTGCGCGCACGATGGTGTTGCTGCATCCGGCCAACGCCGGACTGCACCTCGCCTTGGCGTCGTGGTACGGGAACTCGCCTATTGGGCTCGCCGAGATTTCGCGCGCAGTATGGATCGATCCGCGCAATCCGTTCGCACGCGACCTCTACGCCAGTAGCCTGGCCGACGATGGGCGCATCGCTCAGGCCCTTAATCAGATTACGATCTCGGTGATGCGGGCGCCCAGCTCCAGCAGCCACATCTATCTCAACCCTCGGGTAATGCCCTACTTGGCGACGCCCGATCGCGGGGCCATCGAACAGGGTCTCCTCGAAGCGACGGCGCGCGGATACTCCGAAGCGATCGGCAGCCTTGGTTCCTTCTACCTGAGCACCGGGCGCTCTCTGGAGGCGGCGCAGGTTTACGAGCGCGGCGCAGCCTCCGAGCAGGATCCAAATCGTCGTGCGCAACTTCTGATGGGAGCTGGGCAGACCTATGCGAGCGCGGGACAACTTGACCACGCGCGCCACTGCTTTGAGGAGGTCCGCGACTTTCGCCCAGAAGACCCGGAGCCGTATTCTGCGCTACTGACCGAGGTGTTTGCCGTGCGGAAGGACACGTCTGGCGCAGAGAGCGTCCTTAGGGAAGGGCTGGATGCGGGCGTCGACCCGGTACCTCTGTATGCAGCGTTCGCGCAAGTGGCAGAGGCCTCGGGGCAACCCGATAAGGAGCGCGCGGCCTTGGTGAAAGTGGTCGAGTACGAGCCGACCTACGACAACCTCCTCCGCCTGGGTTCTTTCTACTTGGGGGCGCGCGACTATGAGCGAGCATCTCAAACCTTCCGCCGCGCCACGGAAGTCGATCCGACGAAACCCCGGGCGTGGGTTGAGCTGGCAGTTGCCGAGGACGGCGCCTACGAATACGTTGCGGCCGACCGCGACTACCTACACGCGCGCGCGCTTGCCCCGAACGACATCGAGGTGCGCGACAGCTACGCAGCGTTTCAGAAGAAGCTGGCTGCTGGGCGTGCGCAGAGTGGTACGGCGGCTATGGGGGCGGGCAGCGCCGACAAATTGCCGTGATAGTTAGTAGCTGTCGAGCTGATACTGATCTCGATCTTCAGTAAACATTTCCTTTGATTTGTGGGTATTCGATAGCGCGCCAAGAGTCGTTTTCCTTGAGTCCGCGTGGCCCTCGTCCGGCTGGTTCTGAGGTTAAGGGGAGTTTTACTGAGGCCCGCGAGAATTTCGTTCGGTCGCCGAAGCAGAGCGGACCTTCTGGCGGAAAAAGTTTGAGGGCACCGGCGCGATGAAAGTGGTAATTTTGGCGGGCGGACTCGGCACGCGGCTTCGCGAAGAGACCGAGTTCCGGCCCAAGCCGATGGTGGAGATCGGCGGGCGCCCGATTCTCTGGCACATCATGAAGATCTATGCGGCGAATGGATTCAGCGACTTCGTGATTTGCTTGGGCTACAAGGGCGACGTGATTCGCGACTATTTTCTGAACTACGAGCTGCGCAACCGCGACTTTACCGTGACGCTGGGCTCCCGCGAGCTGGAGGTGCACGACGGCCACGGGGAATCCGGATGGCGTGTGACGTTGGCGGAGACCGGACAATCGGCGATGACCGGAGGCCGCATCCGCAAGATCCGGTCCTACGTCGGTGACTCCGCCTTCCTGGCGACCTACGGCGACGGAGTGGCTAACGTGGATGTCGCCCAACTTGTGGCCTATCACTCGCACCAACGCCGGCTCGCGACTGTCACCGCCGTGCGCCCTTCGTCGCGCTACGGCGAGCTCGCCATTCGCGACGGTGGCGTGACGCTGTTCCAGGAAAAGCCGCAGGTCACTTCGGGGTGGATCAACGGAGGGTTTTTCGTCTTCGAGCCCGGCGTGTTCGACCTGATCCAGGGTGACAACGACACGCTTGAGACGGGGCTCCTCCCGCGCCTGGCCGAGCGCAACGAGCTCTCGGTTTATCAGCACGAAGGTTTTTGGCAGTGCATGGATACTTATCGCGAGGCCCAGCAGCTTAACGCGATATGGGATGCGGGTGCCGCGCCCTGGAAGGTCTGGAGCTAGGTGGTCGATCAATTCTGGAAACGCCGCCGCGTCCTGGTAACTGGCCACACCGGCTTCAAGGGAGGCTGGCTCGCGATGTGGCTCCGCGAGCTCGGCGCTCACGTGTCGGGCTATGCGCTTGCGCCACAGTCGCCCGACGGAATCTTCTCTGCGTGCAAGCTTGAAGGAGTGATTGACTCGCGCATCGGCGACATCCGCGACCGCGAGCGCCTGCGTGGAGCGTTCGAGCAAACTCAGCCGGAGATCGTTTTTCATCTGGCGGCTCAGCCGCTCGTGCGCCGCTCCTATTGCGAGTCGATCGCGACTCTTGAGACCAATGTGATCGGCACAGCCAACGTGCTGGAGGCGGTGCGGTACACGCCGTCGGTGCGCGCGGTGGTCGTGGTGACGAGCGACAAGTGCTACGAGAACCCAGAGAACGCGCGCGCGTTTCACGAACGGGACAGACTTGGTGGATCGGATCCCTATAGCGCGAGCAAGGGCTGCGCCGAGATCGTTGCGCACGCGTGGCGCCGCTCGTTCCTGGAAAGGCGCGACCCTCCGGTCGCGCTTGCGACCGCCCGAGCGGGCAACGTGATCGGGGGCGGTGATTTCGCCGAGGATCGGATTGTCCCCGACGCGATGCGAGCGTTTGGACACGATCAAATCCTGATGGTCCGCAATCCCGGCGCGATTCGGCCGTGGCAGCACGTGCTCGAGCCGCTATCGGGGTACCTTGCGCTTGCCCGCGCACTGATCGAGCGCGGCCGGAAATTCTCCGGTGCGTGGAATTTCGGCCCAGAAGACTCCGCCACTGCGACGGTTGCGCAGCTCGTCGAGATTATGAGCGATGCGTGGGGTGGCGCGCGATGGCGCATCCAGCCAGCCGCCGACGGGCCCGCCGAGGCGCGGATGCTGCGGCTCGCGACCGCCAAGGCACGCACGCGGCTCGGTTGGCGCCCTCGGCTTTCGCTGCGCGAGGCCGTTGATCTCACCATCGAATGGTACCGCACCGCGCTGGCTCTACGCGGACCGCGCCTTTACGACCTCAGCGTCGAACAGATCCGGCACTATTGCCAAGTCGCCGAGACTGCGGCGCCCGACGCGCGCCGCGGCACGAACGGAGTGTCGCCGTGATTTTTCACGAAACCGACATTCCGGGAGCCTGGGTTATCGATCTGGAGCAGCGGACCGATTCGCGCGGCTTCTTTGCGCGCTCCTTCTGCGCGCGCGAATTCGAGACGCACGGTATCAATCCCGCGGTCGTGCAGTGCAACATCTCATACAACCACGTTCGAGGAACACTGCGCGGGATGCATTACCAACTGGCACCGCAGGCCGAAGCGAAGCTGGTCAGATGCACCGCAGGCGAGATCTTCGATGTAATCGTCGACCTCAGGCCCGTGTCTGCCGCGTACTGCCGCTGGTACGGCGTCGAGCTGACCGCGGCCAACCGCAGGATGCTCTATGTGCCGGAGGGATGTGCCCACGGCTATCTTACACTCGCGGACGGGACCGAAGTCTTCTACCAGGTATCCGCGTGCCATGCGCCCGAGGCTGAGCGCGGCGTTAGATGGAACGATGGCGCCTTCGGCATCCGATGGCCATTCGAGCCGTCGGTGATCTCCGAACGCGATCGCGCACACCCGGATTTCGTGCCATGAAGCGGGTGATGGTAACTGGGGCATCGGGATGGATCGGAAGCCACGTGTTGCCGTTTCTTGTCGAGCGCGGCTACGAGGTGCATGCCGTGGCAAATCGCGGCCAGCCAGCGCCCGCAAGTGGCGTAAAGTGGCATCGTGCGGATCTTCTGAATGAACCGGCCATGAGGCAGGTGCTCGAGTGGGCTAGGCCGACCCATCTGCTTCACCTTGCGTGGTACGCAGAGCCGGGCAAGTACCAGATGTCGGAACAGAAC
This sequence comes from uncultured delta proteobacterium, assembly GCA_963842085.1. Lineage (GTDB taxonomy): Bacteria > Desulfobacterota > Binatia > Binatales > Binataceae > Binatus. The sequence goes on along the minus strand of CAWJET010000002.1, from coordinate 1,345,031 downwards.
TACCTCTGGTGTCGCGCGGGAATTGATCTGCTGCGCGCATTCGCCGCGGCTGGCGGCCGCCGCGCGGTCTTCGCCGGCAGCTGCTTTGAATACGATCATTCGGCGGGCGTGTGCTCGGAAACGGACACGCGAAGCGCTCCTACCACTCGCTACGGCGCATGCAAGCTTGCCCTGTCCGAAATTGTGAGGCACCCGCCGGCCGATCTCAGCACAGCGTGGGGAAGAATCTTCTACCTTTACGGTCCGGGCGAGCATCCGTCGCGCCTGGTGCCATCGGTGATCGAGTCGCTCCTGCGCGACAAGCCGGCGCGCTGCACCCACGGACGCCAGCTTCGCGACTACCTGCACGTCGCCGACGTCGCGTCGGCGTTCGCGGCGATCCTCGACGGAGAAGTCGAGGGGATCGTGAATATCGCGTCGGGCCAGGAAATCTCTGTCCGCACGCTCGTAGAGAAGATTGCAGACGCGGTCGGTGCGCCGCGCGCGATGCTCGAGTTCGGAGCGATCGCTGCTGCGCCCGGCGACTCGCCGCGTGTCGTCGCCGATATCCGTCGCCTGCGCGATGAGGTCGGTTTTCGGCAGCGGTGGCAGCTCGGCGATGGAGTGGCTCAGACGATCGAGTGGTGGCGTTCGCGCGAATCTCTCGCAAGCGAGCGCCTAGAATAACATGGCGACCTCCTCCGCTGCCGGATCGGGTTCAACGCGATGAGTCAATCCTCTGACCTCACCGGCGGCCGCCTGCTTGCGCGCAACACGGTCCTGAACCTGCTGGGACAAGCCGCGCCCTTCCTGGTCGCGCTGGTCGCGATTCCGATTCTCGTGCATCGTCTCGGCTACGAGCGGTACGGGGTGATGACGCTCGCGTGGCTGGTGGTCGGTTATCTCGGCGTCTTCGACCTAGGCCTGGGTAGCGCCGCGACCAAGCTCATAGCCGAGGCGTTGGGCGCCGACGAGCAAGGCAACGTCGCCGCGGTCGCATGGACTGCCCTCACGATGATGACGGTGTCTGGCGTGCTCGGCGGCGCTGCGATGGCGGCGGTATCGCCATGGCTAGTGCACCGAGTCCTCAATATACCTCCGACCCTGCAATCCGAGGCGCTTCACACCTTCTGGCTGCTCGCAGTCGCGTTTCCGCTAATCATCTGCGCAGGCACGCTGGCAGGGATGCTCGCGGCATTCCAGCGCTTCGACCTTCTGAACGCCGTCCGCGTACCATTCGGATTCTTCAGCTACCTCGCCCCGCTCGCGGTGCTGCCCTTCTCGCACAGCGTCTTCTGGATTGTCGCAGTGTTAGTGGTCGGCCGTGCAGCATCATTGGGCGTGCACCTTCTTTTGTGCATACGTGTATTTCCTCCATTCGGCAGGCGCATCGTGGTGCGCCGCGCGATGCTCGCGCCGCTGTTCTCGTTCGGCGGATGGGTCACGGTGTCCGGGATTACCGGCCCGATCATGTCCTACTTCGACCGCTTCTTCATCAGCGCGATGATTTCGGTGGCCGCGGTCGCCTACTACTCGGTGCCTCAGAAGGCCGCATCGACGCTGATGATCGTGCCCGGCGCGCTGGCGAGCGTGATGTTCCCGGCGCTGTCTACGGAGCTTGCCGCCGACACGGCGCGCGCGGCGCGCCTGTTCGATCGCGCCGTGACCTATGTCTTCATCGCGCTGTTTCCGGCGGCATTGGTGATGGCGGTATTCGCTCCGGAGATCATGACGTTTTGGATCGGGAGCGACTTCGGTGCACGCAGCTTCTGGGTGATGCGATGGATCGGGCTAGCAGTTATGGTAAACGGTCTCGCCTATCTTCCCTACACCTTGCTGCAGGCCGCGCATCGGCCCGACCTGACCGCGAAATTCCACGTGGTCGAGGTTCCCGTTTACCTGGCGGGGCTCTGGCTCGGGCTGCGCCTGTTCGGAGTAGAGGGCGCCGCGTTCGTGTACCTTGGACGGGTTGCGCTCGATGCCGCACTCCTCTACTGGGCTGCAGCGCGGATATTACCGGGCGTGCGCGCCGCGGTTATGCGTACCGCATTGCGCCTTGCCGGAGGAGCAGTCGCGATCGGCTTGGCATTTACTATCGCGGCTCCTTCTCTTCGCGCCGCCTACGTGGCCCTAGTCGTTGCCGGATTCGGGACGTGGGGCTGGCGCATGATGCTGGCGCCGACGGAACGCGAAACGGTGCGCATGCGCCTGCGCGCCGCGATGCCGCTGATGTCGCGGTGAGCCGATGAACACTGCAGCCGCCGAAATCAGATCAGATTTAGGGAGCGGGATCCGCTCGTTCCCGTGCCCGGACTGCCCCCTGTGTGGCACTGGCGGCGAGCCGCTGTACGAGGGGCTCAAAGATCGGCTGTTCAACGCACCAGGCAGATGGAACCTCAAGCGATGCCCGAACCCCGAATGCGGTCTTCTATGGCTCGACCCGATGCCGCTCGAGGAGGATATCGGGATTGCTTACGGGACCTATTTCACCCATGCCGCCTCTGAGGATACGCCGCCACCAGCCCCGCCTGGAGCGCTCCAGCGCGCGGCAGAGCTTTGCAGGTCGGCCTATCGTGCCTGGCGCTTTAATTATGGAGATGACGCCGGAAAACCATTGCGCTGGTTGCTTGCGCTGCCGATCCTGCTCTCGCGCATTGAATGCGATGCGCTGGACATTCCGCTTCGCTATCTCGCCGTTCCCGAAAAGGGATGCGTGCTCGATGTCGGATGCGGCGACGGCTCGGTGTTAAAGCTCGCCCAAGAGCTTGGCTGGAACGCCGAGGGCGTGGACTTCGATGCGCGCGCGGTTGAAACGGGACGGTGCAGGGGACTTTCCGTCAGGCTTGGACGTCTGGCCGAGCAGCGCTACCCGGACGAGTCATTCGATCTGGTTCTGATGAGCCACGTGATCGAGCACGTCCACGATCCGCTCGCGACGCTTCGCGAAATCCGCCGGGTGCTGCGCATGGGCGGTACATTGGCGGTCACAACGCCCAACGCTGGGAGCTGGGGCCACCGTCACTTCGGTCCCAACTGGCGCGGGCTGGAACCGCCGCGACACCTGCAGATCTTCAACACCAATAGCTTGACCGCGCTGGCAAGGCGCGCCGGGTTCGTCCAGAGCGATGTTTCGAGCACGCTTCGGATCACGCCGTACGTGTTTACTCAGAGCCGTCTCATTCGCCGGTTTGGGCGCGGCGACATGATGCGCCCGCCGGCCCGGCCGGAGCTTCTTTACGCGCGCGCGGCGGCATTTGTCGAGATGCTGATGCGCCTGTGGAACCCGCTCGTTGCGGATGAGCTTCTTCTGGAGGCCCGCAAGTGAGCACCGGATCGAAAATCTCTATTGCGATGGCGGTGTACAACGGCGAGCGCTTCATACGGGAGCAGCTCGATAGCTTAGTTCGCCAGACGCGACCCCCTGATGAGTTGGTAGTCAGCGACAACGCTTCGACCGATCGCACGGTTGAGATCGTCCGCGACTTCGCTGTTCGCGCCCCGTTTCCGGTGCGGTTATTCATCAACGACTCGAACCTCGGAGTGAGCAGGAACTTCGAGCGCGCTATGCTCAAGTGCGCAGGCGAAATCATCTTCCTCTGTGACTGTGATGACGTCTGGTATCCTGAGAAAATCCGGATCATGACAGATGCGCTAGCCAATTCTCCGCATGCCGCTGTAGCCGTGTGCAATGCAGATATCGTCGATGCTGCGTTAAAGCCGCTGGGCGAGACCGTCTGGAACGTCTACAACTTCAAGGCCGTCAGGACCGACCGCGCGGCGCTCGAACGGAGTCAGATACTTAATCCGACCATACCAGCCGCGGCCAATTGTCTTGCGATCCGAGCCAAGACTCGCGACGTAGTCCTCCCACTACCCGACTCTGATCAGGTCCTTCGGGGATGGTTCGACAGATATCTGGTCTGGACCGCCGTGCTGCTGGGTGCGGGCGGAATATTGCTGGTCGATCGCGCGTTGCTTGCGTTCCGCCAGCACGAGCACAACACCAGCGGAAATGCGACCGCCTCGGTCGGCGTCAGGCTCGCGGCTTTGTGGAAGGCGCGTCACAAGCGGGCGCTTCCGATAGTGCCCGTTCTGATCGAGCATTTGGAAAAAGCTGAGACAAGGCGGCTTCCGCCGTCGGAGTTACGCGCCGCGCTTTTGCAACACTGGCGCACGCGCTACCTGCTGCCCAAGAACAGGATCGCCCGGATTCCGCACATAGCAAACGAACTCTTCGCTCGCCGATATCACCGGTTTTCCAGCGGCATCCGCACGGCGGTCAAGGACTTGATCTTCGTTCATTAATGCAAGCGAATTGACCTTCCAGCCGGATGCTCGGGCGGCCGCCTATGGGGCGCGTGGCTTCGGTAGTGTGAATGGGTGCCGACACCTGTTGGCAACATGTTTCGGCAATCACACCTGCACCAAAACACGGCGGCCTCCTCATTGCGCGGGCGCCAGTCGGTGGCGATCGCGCATCCACGGATCGGGCACGGCGGGTCCGAATTGACCGTCATTCGAAGCGCCGAAGGGCGGCTCCGAGATTTCGATCCTTGCGACCAACACCATCGATCTCGAAGACCTCAACCGGGATTTCGATCTTTCGGCGCCAGCGACTGCTCGCCCGCGAAATACGGATCTCCGTGGCTTGCGAGCGGCGCGCAGGGTGTGCCTCGATGCCGGCAACGCGCGGCGCCATCACACGCACACTGCGGTGATTGGGAAATGCCTCTCCAGGGTGTCGCCGGCGACGCGGTCCCGGTGCGGCGGTTTGCACCAAACCAACATTGATTAAACACCGAAAAGTTTCCGTCGCCATCGTCCATCCCGGGATGGGGGGCGGGGGATCTGAAGCTGCAGTTATGTGGGGAGCCGAGGCTCTCAAGCGCGACTTCGAAACCTCCATTGTAACCAGCAGTACGCTCAACCTTGGAGCGATGAACGAGTTTTACGGGACCTCGCTTGGCGAAGAAGAAATCACCCTCCGCAGGTTGGTGACGCCTCCGTTGCTCGCCCGCCTCAGCGGTGCCGCCGCGCTCCGCGGCGCATTTTTCCAGCGCACCGTCCGTTCGATCGCGGACGAGTATGACATGTTGATCAGCGGCTACAATCTCTGCGATTTCGGAGCGCCCGGCATTCACAGGATTTCCGACTTCTCATGGGATGAGGAACTGCGGACGAAACACGATCCTGCTCCCAGTGGGATCCGCGGCATCTTCCATCGCCATCTCTGGCTTCGGCGCGCTTATCTCGCGCTGGGCCGGAGAGTTCAAATGTCGTCGAGTCGCAATCTTTTCTCCGGAGAAGATCTGATTCTCGCCAACTCGCAGTGGACCGCGCAAATACTGCGCGACAGGTACGGCGCCGCCTCGGAAGTGCTTTATGAGCCGGTTACCGGTGAGTTTCCGGATGTTCCGAGGGAACGTCGGAGCGATGACTTCGCATGCATTGGTCGGATCTCGCCGGAAAAGAGAATCGAACGAATGATCAGAATGGTCGGCGTCGTTCGCAGCCGAGGGCACAATGTGCGGATCAGGATAATTGGTCCGCTCGATAACTCCCCATACTCAAAGAGGATAGGTTCGCTCGCTCTAGGGCATCCTGAATGGGTGTTGCTGGAAGGGTCGCGCGCCGGCGAGGATAAGCTACGAATACTTACGGACTGTCGATATGGAATCCACGCGCGCAAAGGCGAGGCGTTCGGCATAGCGGTGGCCGAGATGGTCAAGGCCGGGTGCATCACGTTTGCTCCGGCGGAGGGCGGACCGGCGGAGATTCTTGACCACGACAGCTTGCTCTACCGCGACGAGGATGACGCCGTGGAGAAGATCTGCGCGGTGCTCAGCCGGCCGGCGTTGCAGGCGAGCCTTTTGGAACATCTCTGGCGGCAGGCCGAAAAGTTTTCCGCCGAGAACTTCATGCGCGACTTCCGCGCCGCCGTCGAAAAGTTTCTCGCCAAATCCAGCCTGTCGGCTGGCGCCTCAATGGCCGCTTGCGGCCCGGCGCGCTCATTACAGGCACCTCTGTGAAAACGATCTCTTTTCTTGTTGCAACCAAGGACCGGCCTCAACTGACTAAATGAGTGTCCGCAGAAACATAAAGAACCTGATTCGACGACATTTCCTTCATGCGCAGGATACCGAGCTTGGTTTGAGAAAGGGAGAACAAGGTGATCGTTTTCGGAGCCTTTCCCACGATTTCCAGGAAGTCTATGCAAGCTTCGCGCGCAATGATTGCTCGCCGTATATTCTGGATACGTGGCAAGAGTTCAACGATCGATTCGTGACCCTTTGTAATCCTGCTTTGCCCGTCGGCTTTCTTAATGAAGAGATCTTCTGTCATACGATGAGCCTAAATCCGATCAGGCCCATCTGGAAGCCTTACTTGGCCGATGTGCTGACCTTCGCGGAATCGGAACCGGTCGAACTGCTTCTGGAGGAGGATCTCGTCGGTAATCCTCGGATTTGCGACCGGGCGCACATGACATCGCCCGGACGCATCTTGCACGCCTGGATGCTGCTGCGATATCTCAGTTATCGGCGAATCAATGCCTATGACCCGACCATCTCAAGGATTATTGAATTTGGTGGGGGATTTGGTGGGCTTGCCAGTATCTGGCACCGCTTGCGACGCCGGGATCTGACCTATGTGATCTTTGATACGCCGATCATGGCCACCATCCAATGGCATTACCTGTCCGCTGTGCTCGGGCCGGACAGCGTCGTCGCCGTGACTTTGCCGAGCCACCCGGTGCTGCCGGGGCGGATCAATATTCTTCCGGTGTCGATGTTGCCGCGACGCGACATTGTGGGAGATCTGTTCATCTCCACTTGGGCGTTGAGCGAATCCAACAAGACGGCACAGATGGCGGTCGCGGATTCTGGGTGGTTTGGAGCGCGTGGACTGTTGCTAGCCTACCAAGGATCCTGCGCCGCCTTCCCTTACGCGGAAGACTTGAGGGATGAAGTGGACCGACGCGGAGGAGAGGTCTTCCAGATGCCATATGACTTTGCCCATAAGTATTGTGCATTCGTATGATTTGTCCTCTTGGGGAGCCATTGATGGACCAGCCTCTTGTTTTATGACTATTCGGCATTTTTCCGCGGTCTGTTAACACCGTATGAATCCTTTTGAGACATAGACGGCAATATAGCCTGCCTTCAGACGCGGCGGGTCGCTTTGTCGGCGCCGAGCGTCACTCGCGGGCAATTCCTCCTAATGAAGAACTGAGTTTCTCTCTTCGCATCACTTCGAATCTAACGCTCGGGTGGTAACGCAGGAGCGAATTTTGAAGATTGTTTTCTGCTGCTTTTATCAGGGCTATCCGCCGGCACACGGCTCGGCGAGCGTCAGCTATAACCTCGCGAAATTCGCCAGCGGTTCCAGCGTGCTGGTACAGCTCGGCTGCCACGACGGGCGCTTCGTTACCGCAGATGGCGTGGAGGTTGTGACGCTCGCCGGCGCGTCCGAATCGCGCCGCGAAAGACTCATTCGGCTGCCGGGCTTCGTCAATCGGATGATCGCGGAAATCCGCATGGCGGAACCCGATGTGGTGATTCTCGAAGGCGCCTCGTGGGCGTTTTACCACTGGATGCTGCTGCGGCGAATTCGGCGAGCGATTCCGCAAACCAAAGTCGTTTACCACTCGCACGCCGTCGAGTATCTCCTGCGCTCGATCCGCAACGGCCGGGCCGTCGCGCTCCTGACACGCCTCGCCGAGAGGCGGCTTGCTCGCGATGCCGACCTGGTCACCGCAGTTTCGGAAGTCGATCAGTCGCATTTTGTCCGGCTCTACGGTGTAAAGCCGATACTGCTGCCCAACGGTGTTGACACCGAACGATTTGCCCCGCTCGATCGCCAAACAATTGCGAGCCTGCGGGCGAAATACGGGATCGACAGCCGCACGCTGCTCTTCGCGGGATTTTATGCCTTCCCTCCTAATCGCGAGGCGATCGATTTCCTGGTCACGTCCGTGGTGCCGGCGCTGCGGCAGAGGCACCCGTCGGCGACACTGGCGCTGACGGGAGGCGGCGCTCCGTACCGCGAGCCGTGGATCAGGAATGCGGGCTCCCTGCCTTACGATGAATTTCCGGGCTTCGTAGCGGCATGTGGTGTCGCCGTCGCGCCGATTTTCTGGGGTTCCGGGACGCGCCTCAAGATTCTCGAAGCGATGGCCGCCGGCATCCCGGTTGTGGCTACGGAGAAAGCCGCCGAGGGCCTTGGGCTCAAGCATGGCGAAGATATTCTTTTCGCCCGCGACGGGGACGAATTCGTCCGGCGTATTTCGGAATTGTTCGATAATCCCCATCCTGTCGCCCGCTTGTGCGAGCGGGGGCGCCTCAAGGCCGCCTCGAAATTCTCATGGGACGCCATCGTGCGCAAGTTCGAGGACGACATGCTTATGGCTGGCAGGACCCCTAACCAGGGCGCTTGCCCCCAAGCCGTGCGCGCAGCGGGGTTAAACCGGTGAGTGCTAGTGTGGCGAGTTGGAAATTGGTTTACAAAACGACCCGTGCCCCGTCATCCTGAACCCTTCGGCGCAGCCGAAGGCCCTGAGCGCAGCGAAGGGGCCCGCAGTGCGCCTCCAGGGTAAACTCCGTGAAGGATCCCGCGCGCTCCCGCGCGCGTCAGACCCCCCACGCCCAGCGACACGCCCGGAGGACCGTGCGAGATCCTTCCCCGTTCGGCTTCGCCTCAGGGCTCCGGCTCACGCGCTCAGGATGAGGCAAGAGGGGCCTCGATTACTCCCATTTTTATTACGCGGACTTCTAACTCAGGACACTAGTGTGGCGTCTCGCGCGCTGGGCAACTGCGTCGAAATGGCCGACGAAATTATGTACCGGACACTTAGCGGGCTGAGATCTCGCATATTGCCGAAAGGCTCCTGCTGATGGCCAGAAGTGACACGTCGTGCCGCTCCAACTCCGCAACCCCGGAGGGATGTTTGTTCTGCGCTGGAGGGCTCGCCACCTTCTGGCAGGACAAACTTACGGAGTCCGGAACGTACACGGTTTGGAGGTGCCAATCATGCCGATCAGGATTCGTATGGCCCCGGCCGGACGACAGCGAACTAGCCGCCCTGTATGCAAGTCCCGCTTATGGGTCGCCTACTCGTAAGGACGCCGACTCAATTGACGCTGCATACTACCCGACGTCGTGGGGTGACGCGGAAACCATCATCAACAGGTGCGTTCGACTGGCCAAAGGCTGGAGCGTCCTCGATGTGGGGGCGGGCAATGGGACCTTCTCGCACGTTGCGGCGAAGCGTGGTTTCCGGGTGAGCGCGATAGAACCCAATGAGAACGCGCATGCCGTGTTCACCGAAGTTAACGGGTTCAGCCCGCAGAAAAGGTTCTTCGATCGCACATTTGCGCAACGAGTGTGCTGTTCATACGACGTCGCGCTACTGAGCCAGGTGCTGGAGCATTTGCCGCATCCGCTTGATACGGTGAGGAATCTTCACACGGTGCTGCGGCCGGGCGGAATCGCGGCGATAGCGGTGCCGCACTTCGGCTCGCTCGTGTCACGGCTTCAGGGCACCAACGATATGTTCGTAAGTCCGCCCGAACACCTTAACTTTTTCAGCCAGCGCGGTCTCACGGAGTTGTTTGCGAAAAACGGCTTCAGCGTGCGCCGCATCGAGACAGTGTCAAAAGTGCCACGGCGGAGGATCGAACGTCTGGCCCGCGTCCGCCCGCTTGGTGCTGTCGGCTGGAGAATAACTTATGCTGCAATGAGACTCAGTGACTGGTGTGATGCGGGGATGGTACTCAACGCGTACTTCGAGAAGATGGGAAAATGACTCTGGACAGTTCAACCTCGCGTGCTCGGAGTTGACATGGTGTTGAACCATCGAAAGAACCGTGCCACGCGACGTTGCTCAGGCGGTGAGCAGAGGCAGTGAAAATCCTCGCGACCGCATACGCCTGTGACCCTTTTCATGGCTCGGAAGAAGGCGTTGGCTGGGGCTGGGTGAACGCGATCGCGCGGAATCACGAGGTGTGGGTGCTTACCGCCGGGTATCGTCGGCGCGATCTCGACGCCGCCATTCGCCGCGAACCTGAAATGCGCGACCGTCTCCACTTCGTCTACGTCGAGGAGAAGCCGTGGCACTATCGGCCGACCCCCGCCTGGATCCGGGTCGAGAATTCCATCGTCAAGCCAGCGATGAACTGGGCCTATCGGTCATGGTTGCGCGGCGCGTTCCTTCTGGGCGCCCAGCTTCATCGTGAAATAGGCTTCGACCTCATCCATCAGGTTACATACGTGGGGTTCCGTTTTCCGGGCTATCTGTGGAAACTCGGCGTCCCGTTCGTGTGGGGACCGATAGGCGGCCTCGAGAACACCCCATGGCGGCTAGTTCCAGCCATGGGCGTTCAAGGTGCCGCCTATTATGCGGCGAGAAACGTCGTCAACTCGTGGCATAGAAGATTTTTGCGGGCACCGCGCAAGGCATTCAGGCGCGCGAGCGCTGTGATCGCGGCCACTTCCGGTATACAGGCTGAAATTCTGCGCCGGTATGGAGTGTCGAGCGAGGTCATATCCGAGGTGAGCGCCCCGTTCGAGGCAGCGACGGAATTCGCGATTCGCGCTCCCAGCGAACCGCTCCGAATAGCATGGAGCGGACGTCATCTCCCCGGGAAGGCTCTTCATTTGCTTCTGCATACATTGCACGCAATGCATGAGGTCATCGACTGGCGCCTGGAGATTTGGGGCGACGGTCCCTGCCGCAGCGGCTGGCAGAAATTGGCTTCGCGTCTTGGGATCGATGATCGATGCACCTGGCGCGGAGAGGTCCCACGCGATGAGGTGTTGAGCGGACTGCGGCGCGCCCATGCGTTCGTCATCACCAGTCTCAAGGATCTGACCTCGACGGTGATCATCGAAGCTCTCGCACAAGGGGTTCCCGTTATCTGCCCAGACCATTGCGGATTTTCGGACGTGGTCTCTGACGAGTGCGGTATCAAGCTGCCCATTCACTCCGTGGACGAATTCGAACGACGCCTTGCGGGCGCTGTTGCCGACCTTGCGTCCGACGAAGAGCGGCGCCAGAGGCTTGCCGCGGGAGCATTGAGCCGGGCGCGCGATTATTCGCCGGAGGCTAAGGCCGAGGCGATCGAGCGGGTCTATCGCGAGGCGCTGCAGCATCATGACGCTCGGGTCAATGCTGGCAACGTCTCCCGTAGCGACTCGGCGCGCGCCAGAACTGAGGCTGCGGTCGACCCTCTATGATGCGATCGCCGTCAGCAACCCGATCTCCGCACAGTGTCGCCGGAATCATGCTCCCGGTCGTTCCTACGCTGTGTTGGCTTGCGCTCTGGGGATCGATTAACACGAGTCCTTGGGATATTGATCTCAACCGCATCCTGAGCGGATGGACCGGCGCGTTCAACGGCGTCCGCGCAACGCTTCCGCTCGTGGTCCTGCCGATTTGGATTCTTCATTTGCTGGCCCGGAGCGACACCCGGATGCGCGAGCCGACCCTGCCCGAGTGGCTGTGGTTCTTTTACGCGGTTGTCTGTCTCGTCGCGAGCATTGGGGTGGAGAACTGGTTTGCGTCGGGTTATTGGGGGCTCGCATTCATCGCGACGCTGGGCGCGGGCGAAATGTACCTGGCAGAATGCGGCGGCGAGGTTGCCGGCGCGGCATCACTCAACCGCCTGAGCTGGATCGCGGCCGTCGTGATTCTCGCGATCGTCGTTTACGTTTCCCGGGGCCATCTCTTAGAGGATACAGGGGAGGGACTAACCGGCTATGGCGTGAACGTGAGGATGCGGACGGTTGCCGGAATGGCGATGCTGCGTCCAACCGGGATTTCACGCTTCGGGGGTGCGGTTGCAATCGTTGCATGCGCAGCGATGTGGCGGGCCGAGCGATGGACCCGGGTCACGTGGCTTGCGCTGTTCGCCGGATGCGCGTGGTTAGTTTGGGTGATGCAGTCGCGCGGATCGCTAGTGGGATTCGTGGCAGCATTGGGAGTTGTGATGCTGCTGCTGGGAGGACGCGCACGCACGATCGGTATTCTGGCGCTGGTGCTGACTGCCGGCTCAGTCAGCTTGAATTTCGTGTCGCACGAAACACTGCACTACATCTGGCGCCATGCAACGCGCCACGACCTCAATCTGATGCGGATGACCGGGCGGACCGATATTTTCCAGGATGCCTGGCTTGCCATCCTGCGCGCGCCGATCATCGGCTATGGGCCCCAGGGGGACCGCCGGATTATCTTCGCCAATGCACAGAACGGCGTATTGTATGCGTTGCTCTGCGGAGGGTTTCTCGGTGGCGGCGCTTGGACGCTGGGATTTGCCATCGCCCTCGTGTATCTTGCGCGCGCGCTATGGCGGCCGGATATCGTGCCGGTGGATGATTCGATGCTGTTCGCGCAGGTGGCCGGTTTGATGGTCTTCTTCACACTCCGGACCATTCCCGAGAATACAGCCGCGTTGTTCAGTGTAGACCTGATGCTGCAGCTGCCGGCCATGGTGTACCTCGGAGTATTGATTCGTGCCGCGAATCTTCGAAATGCCAGCGAAGCAGCGGAGACTTTGGCAACGACCCGCGGCGCCGCATCGGTTGCATTCGATGCGCGAGCCTACCGCTGATGATTGGGATAAGAAACTTCGCGTCGACCGCATCGGGTAAGGTTCTGTTGTCAGTGCCTATACCGAAAGACTTTCGCATTGTCTCACGGAGCTGACGACGGATGAGTTCCATCGCCAGCAGCGAAACGTCCCGAGCCGAGTGCCCAGAGCGACCCCCGTCGATCGAAATTCTGGGAAGCTCGGTTTCCAGGGTGACTATCGATGAAGCGCTGAATCGCATCGAGCGCTGGATCGAACTATCCGAGGAGCGCTGCCGCTTCGTCGTCGCCACGGGATTTCATGGAATCTGGGAGGCACACAGGAACCCGCGGCTGCGCGACGTGCTCAACTCTGCGGATCTCTTCTGCCCCGACGGGATTGCTCCGGTCTGGATATCGCAGCTGCGCGGCATGCCGCTCCCGGGCCGGGTTCCGGGGCCCGAATTGCTGGTGCGCTTCGCCGCGCGCGCCAATCAGACGGGCTACCGGAGCTTTTTCTATGGCGACACCGACGATACGCTCGCCGCGCTGAAGGAGAGGTTCGAGCGGCAGCATCCCGGCCATCGCGTAGTTGGAACCCTATCGCCGCCCTTCCGAGAGTTGGAACTCGAAGAAGAGCGGGCGATAGTGGAGCAGATAAACGAAGCACGTCCGCACGTGCTATGGGTCGGCCTCGGCCTGCCAAAACAGGAGTGGTGGATACATCGAAACCTAGACGCGCTCCGGGTTCCGGTGGTTGTCGGGGTTGGAGCAGCGTTACGCCTTGTCAGCGGACAGGTGAGACGGGCGCCTGGATGGGTTGGCGGCGCTGGTCTCGAGTGGCTGTGGCGGCTTGCTATGGAACCAGCAAAGCTGTGGCGGCGCGACCTGCTCGACGGCCCCCGGTTTCTCTACCGTGCGCTCGCCGAGACAGTTGAGATTCGCTTGAGGCAGGCTGCCGCCGCCGAGCGCACGGAACTTTGAGCGGACGCATTACTGGCGCCGATGGCGCTGCTTGATAGAATTTCAGTTCACGCAGCGCGACGTAAAATCAACCGTTGTGACACTTATTACGACGAAAGTTCTCGTTACCGGAGCGGGCGGATTCATCGGCAGTCATCTGACCAGTCGCCTCAAACGCGACGGATACTGGGTCCGCGGCGTGGACATCAAGAAGCCGGAATTCCTTCCGTCGGATTGCGACGAATTTCTGCTCCTGGATCTTCGCAGCTGGGAGAACTGTGTCGCGGCGACGCGCGGAATCGACGAGGTCTATGCGCTCGCCGCGGACATGGGCGGAATGGGTTTCATCTCCTCCCATCACTCGCAGATCCTCTACAACAACGCGATGATCAATTTTCAGACCCTGGAGGCTGCTCGTCGCAACGACGTACGCCGCTATTTGTACAGCTCGTCGGCCTGTGTCTATCCGGAGTACAAGCAGAGCGAAACCGACGTTGCTCCTCTTAAGGAGCAAGACGCTTACCCCGCGCAGCCGCAAGACGCCTATGGGTGGGAGAAGCTGATCACCGAGCGATTGTGCACCCACTATCGCGAAGACTACGGAATCGAGACGCGGATAGTCCGCTTCCATAATGTGTTCGGCCCCTACGGCACCTGGGAAGGCGGGCGCGAAAAGGCACCTGCTGCATTGAGTCGCAAAGTAGCGCACGCAAAGCTGACGGGGAATCACGAAGTGGAGATCTGGGGAGACGGCGAGCAGACCCGCTCGTTCTGCTATATCGACGACTGTATCACCGGGATCTCAAAGTTGATGCGATCGGACTACCACGAGCCCCTCAATCTTGGCCAGGACCGGATGGTTACGATAAACGAACTTGCCGGAATTGTGGCGGGCATCGCGGGCATTCGAATCAGCCGCAAGCATGTGCCCGGTCCTCAGGGTGTACGCGGACGCAATTCCGACAACACTAGGCTGCGCGAGGTCTTGAACTGGGAGCCGGAGATTTCCCTGGAGGAGGGACTCGCGCGCACTTACGCCTGGATTGAACAGCAGGTTCGTGAAAAGTTCCTGCAGGAAGCCGGATCCTCTCCTACCTGATCGCCGCACTCCGGAAGTCTGTCTCTTTCGCTACGAAATTAATATCGCATTGGGTTTTCTTGGTGAGATTCGCCCTAGCGCTAGCAAGCTAACCTCGCCGCGGATCATTCCAGCAGCTTCGCAGGCGAACGACAGTATCGCCCAGGTGGTCCGAGCCGCGGCCTTGTCGGGAGCAGGAGTGCAAGTCAAATTCAACGGTTAAACGGATTTATCTGGCTAAACTTATTGATATTCAACAGTTTTACATGTAATTCTATGCTTTGAGAATAAAACACAAGCTTTGACAAAGTTTATCAATGCTCGCCCTACTGACAAATCCGTGGACGACGGGAGCAATCGCGTTCTTAGCGGCGATTGTTACGATGCCCGCTGCGATGCGCTTTGGGCGGTGGATTGGCATCACGGCGAAAGTAGCTTCACCGCTCAGCGAAGCACGAGTTCCTGCTACGGGTGGCATTTCGATTATTGTCTCGATCGTCGTCGCCCTCGCGGTGACCAGCCACCTGGTCTCGTGGGTGGCGATAGGCGCCGGCGCGATGCTGGCAGTCGGTCTGGTAGACGATGCGCTGGTGCTGAGCCCGCGGCAGAAATTGTTATGCCAGCTCGCGATAGTTACGTGGGCGGCTATGTTCGCGTTGCCCCGTTACGCGTTCGCTCCTTGGCAATTTCTGGGTGTAGGGATCAGCATCTTCTGGCTGGTCGCCGCGACTAACGCGTTCAACCTCGTCGACGGACTTGACGGTCTGGCGGCGGGCATCGGACTTACGGTCGCCGCTGCGATTGCGGTGATCGGCACCGTGCGAGGAGTGCCCGCGGTAACCGCGCCGAGCCTCGCCGTCGCCGGAGCGTTGGGGGGATTTCTGATCTTCAATATCTATCCCGCGTCGATCTTTATGGGCGACGCGGGCGCTCTCCCGCTCGGGTACATGCTCGGAGTACTGGCGCTTCAAGGAGGAGCGCTCGCGACGAACACGCGACTCACTCTTTGGGTTTTCCCAGTGCTGGTGATGCTGGTGCCACTGCTCGACACGGGAATCGTGACGGCATCCCGACTGGCGACGGGGAAAGCGATTTCGCGGCATGGGTTGGAGCACGTACACGATCGCCTGCTCTCGCTCGGACTTTCGGAGCGGAGGACTGTCGCGTCGATCTGGGCGGTGGCGACGGTCACTGCGGTATGCGCGGTTGCGGCTAACCTGTTGCCGCACCCTGACGTTGTCGCAGCGCTGCCGTTTATCGCACTCGCTGCGGCGGTGATCGCGCTCTTCATGATCGATTTGATCTTCGACGCGAATCCCCCGGGCGTCGCATACGGCTATCTTCAGGGGGTCGCACGGTACATTCTTTCCCTCGGCTACAAACGACGAATTGCTGATGCGACGATGGACATCGCGCTAATCAGCGCTGCTTATTTCGGTGCGTGCGCGTTGCGGCTCGATTTCAACCTCACTCCCGAGGTGCTCGCATCGATGATGCGCGGGCTGCCGTGGGTGATCGTGCTGACGTACCCGGCATTTCTGCTCGCGGGCGTTTATCGCGGAATCTGGCGCCACGCGGGTCTCACGGACAGCTTCCGGTTCGCCGGCGGCGCGATGCTCGCTGCAAGCCTCGTGGCAATCGGATCCAATTTCCTGCCCATCAGGCATTCCGGATCAATCGCGGTGCTGTTCGCGCTGCTGCTCGTCAACCTTTTGGTCGCGACGCGGATGTCGTTCCAGGTGTTGCGCAGGCTGATCAGCCGCCTCGCGACCGTCACTGACAGGGTACTAGTGGTAGGAGCTGGAGAAATCGGAACCGTGGCCGCAGAATTCGTGTTGAAGGCGCGCACACGCTCGGCCCGGATTGTTGGATTCGTCGATGAGGATGCATTCAAGCACGGCAAACTCTTGCACGGAGAGGAAGTGCTGGGCACACCTGAGGACATCGAGTCCATCCACGCGCGGGTGCCGTTCACCGAGATCATCGTTGCGGACGAAGAGCTCGCTCCCGGGCAGATGGAAAGACTTCACCGCTTTGGGCGGACGCACGGAATACCTGTGCGGAGATTCTCGATGCAACTGAACGAGACGCAGGAGGTCGTGCCACGTGAACCTTCCGGCGGGGGCGCAGCGCCCGGTGCCTTGCCGATCGGAACGGCCCGTCCGATCTGAGTGTGGACGATTCAATCCTCGAATCAACTCAGGGCAACCTGGTTCTGCTGCCATGACGAATGTCCTTCGAGTTGTCGACGACGTGGTCTGGACCGACCTCGATGATGAGGTGGTGATCCTAAAGTTGGATACTGGCATCTATTTCGGTCTCAATCAGGTCGGCGCGCGTATCTGGACCTTGATCGCGGCAGGCCGAAGACGCGAAGAGATTTTGCAATCCCTAGCCACCCAGTACAACGTTTCCCGCGACCAGATTGAGCGCGATTTCGACGAACTCATAAGTGATCTCTCGAACGAAGGTCTGATCAAGACTGCAGCTTAAATCGCGCGCCTCCTGAAACAGCCAATGAGTGCGATCGCAGGTATATTCAACGTCGACGAGCGGCCGGCCGACCGGGCTATGCTACGCGCGATGGTGGACTCCGTGTGCGATCGCGGTCCCGACGGTGCAGCGTTCTGGACCGAAGGGGCGGCGGGCATGGCGTTTCGGAAGTTTGCCACTACACCCGAGGCGGTGCGCGAGGACCAGCCCTGGGTCAACGCGGACGCGACCATCCGAGTTATCTTCGACGGGCGCATCGACAACCGAAGGGAACTCTTGCGTGAACTGGAATCTTCGGGCGCGAGCTTGGATGAACCGACCGATGTAGAGCTCGTCGGACGATGCTTCGAGCTCTGGGACGAAGGAGCCTGGAACCGCTTGCTCGGCGATTTTGCGATCGTGGTATGGGACGGCCGCAGACGCAGGATGCTGTGCGCGCGCGATCCGCTCGGTTTCAAGCCGCTGCACTACTTCTTCGACGGCAGAAGATTCCTGTGCGCATCCGATCTGATCCAGATTCTTCAGGACCATGCGATCGGCCGCAAGCTCAACGAGGCGTTTCTTGCAGAGTGCCTAGCTGGCGGTCCATTCACGCGTCGAGAGACTGTAATACGCAACATATTCAGACTCGAAGGCGGGGCATGCCTCACGGTAGACAGCTCGGGAATGAGGCATCGCGAGTACTACGATCCGGCTGCAGCGAAGGCGCTTCGCTTTGCCACTTACGACGATACCGCTTCGGCCCTCCGCGAGACCCTGGTCGAGGCGGTCCGATGCCGGATGCGCTCTCCGGGTGATGTTGCGGCCGATCTGAGCGGCGGCCTCGATTCCTCGTCAATCGTATGCATCGGACACGATCTGATGCGCCGGGGTATTGTCAGCAATCGCGCCGAGCCATTCTCGCTGAATTATACCGATCCTGACGCGGACGAGCGCGAATATATTGCCGAAGTCGAGCGCGCGTGCGACTTCTCGACCCACGAATGCCACGCATTCGAGCCGGACGCCGCCTGGTTCGCTGATTACGTGCATCGCCACCTCGAATTGCCGCCGTATCCCAATTACGCAATGGGGCAAACCCTCATGCAGAACGTCGCTGCGCGGGGACTGCGCGTTGCGCTGAGCGGTCACGGCGGGGATCACACGATGGATGGAGGGACCGGCGATCTCGCTGCTTTGGTCCGCGGGGTTCATCCGGTGAGGTTCGCCCACGCCCTGCGATCGCTGAGAAAGAATATAGGGTCAGGCGAGGTCCAGCGCGGGTTCATCGATGTCGTCTTTCGCTCGGCGGTATGGCCGTTCGTGCCGGCGTTCGCGCGAGAACGCGTCAGGCGAATGCTCAACCGCGGCGAAAGCCCCTCATTTGCGTGGCTCTCATGGCTCGAGCCGGCCTTTGCCAGGCGCTTTGATCTGGAGGACCGTGCGCGCCGGGCGCTTGGAGAGTGGGACGAAAAGCCACAAGCGGTCTGGGCGATGTGGTACCTGATGCGCGACGGATGGCTGACCTACGCGGTTGAAGGAGGCGAGCGGGACGCCGGGCGGCTCGGTATTGATTACCGTCATCCATTTTGCGATCGCCGCGTGATCGAATTTGTCTCTGGGCTCGCTGAAGAGCACCGCTGGAACCAGGGAGTTTCGAAGCTCCTCATGCGCCATGCGATGAAGGAACTCTTGCCCGAGCGGATCAGAAAGCGAACCACGAAGGGTGACTTCAGCGACCTGATGATGAGAGCGGTCAAGCAAACTGGTGATTCACTGATCGATCGCCTGGAGATTGCGGAGATGGGCTGGGTGAGTCAGGCTCGGCTGAAGCAGGCGCACGAAGCCGCCTGGCGATTCTATCAGTCGCACGACTGTCGATGCACCGATTACATGTGGACCGGATTTGCCTTGTTTGGAGTTGAGATGCTGATTCGACACTTCTCGGGCGGCTTCGCCCGCATTGCAACGACCGAAACAAATCGCGATTCGAGCATGTCTCTAGTCTCGCCAGACAGGCCCCCTACTTTGTGCTGACTCCGTGGTGGCCCGCGCGCGCTGGGTCGTTGACCTGTGCGACCCGACGCGGCGAACGAGCGGAGATCGAGCGCCGGGTTTACGAATTGCATTCCGATCTGTTTCACATGCCCGCGAGGCGCAGCCATTCGTGGCACACGTCATTTCGAACTATGGAGTGGGCTAGCCGACGGAGCTTTGGCAATGACTAGCGGCATGAAGCGGACGATTTGATTGATTTCCCTGACTGGAATTCGCTAACTCAGTTGACTATATTTGACCGGGTGCAGGAGAATTTTGGATGAAGCCCGAAAGCAACAGCAGTTCGTCGCCTGCGATCGGGAAATACTGCGCCAGTCCTCGCCCGCTGTATGTAAAGCCCGCTTTGGTGAGGTACGGTGACGTTGCGAAGCTCACCGCTGGCAGTGCGGGTAGAAGATCAGACAGGATGACCAAAAAGCAGGGCTTTCAGTTTCCGGGCTTTCCGTAAACGTACCTTGGGCGCAACGCACGGGGGTATGCCGCAAAGCGCCTTAACCCCCACAAGGGTCCCGACTCGCGGGATTCCGCGCTCAAGATACCTAGGAGACATGACTACAGCCGCACTTTTTCCGGGTCTCTCGAGAATTCTCACGAGGCCGAGCCGACGGGAACGCGCGTGATTCTTCCGGTTGAACGAAATCTGCGCTGGAGGTTCCAGCAGCGCCTGCGGGCGTCTCTCGACCAGATCGATCTTCAATGATGCCGTCGTATTCAGTGTACGGAATCCGCCTCGACTCCGACGTGCTTCTTCCGGAACTAACGCCGTACTCGGGCAGCGAGCATGAGCCGCAAGCTGTGATGCGCGTACGCCTCCAGATTGCAAGACTGATCGAATTCGATCCCGATGCGGTCTTTTTACGTCACGACAATATCGACGGGCAGGAGTGGCTAATCTGTGCGACTACCCCCGGTGGCTACCTGTTGCGGTTTCCCGGACTGGCGGATTTCTTCGTCAGCGAAGGCGGTGATGAAATTGAGTGCTGCGGGCTTTGCGATGCGACTTCGCGCGATATGCTGCGGCATCTCTTATTGGACGCCGTAATTCCCCGCGTGCTCGATCTCCGTGGCTTCGAGGCGATTCATGCGACGGCGGTTGCAATCGATGGCGGCGCATGCGCGTTCCTCGGTCCGACCGGCGCCGGCAAGTCCACCTTGGCCACAAGTCTTGTGCGCAGCGGAGCGCTCCTTCTCGGCGACGATTGCGTCGTCCTTTGCAGCGCCCTAGAGATTGTCCTGACGCCTGGCTACGCGGGCACGCGTCTGTGGGGTGACAGCCTTGACGCACTCGGCATCTATCCGGCCCGATCGGAAACTATCGGCGACGACGATTGGAAACGTCGGGTTCCGGACCTGAGGCGAAATTTCGCGACCGAATCGCTGCCGCTCAAACAAATATACCGATTGAACCGGCTGACGGACAACGTCGCGGACCAGACCTATGCGCCAAGGATCGAGCGCATGTCTCGAGCCGAATCGTTGATCGAGCTGGCGTCAGCGTCGTATCGATTCAATCCAACTGATCGCTTTGCCAATCTCCGCCAATTCCGATTCCTCGAGCAGGTCGTCGCGAAAGTGCCAATAAAGAAGCTCGTAGTTCCGAACGACTTCGCCGCGTTACCCGCGGCACGTGAGATGGTGCTCGCGGATATGAGCGGTCACGAGCGTGATAGCGTGGGATTCCTCGAAGTGTGCTGACGCTCAGACTACAGGTGCCGACACACTGGTCGTTGGAATGAGAACCGCCTTCGCCCGGATCCGAAAGGTCCGCGCATTATCCGAAGCTGACCGCAAGCCGGTGCCCGGGGCCCTGCTCGCCGTGCTTGCCGTGCGAGCGAGGCTGCTGTGGCTGGCATTTGCGCGCGTGCGCGATTGGGCTGCTGCACCTGCGCTGCTTGCGGCGCGTGTTGGACGGGCCGTGGCAGCCGCAAGCGCGCGCGTTCCCGGTTGGCGCAATTGTCTGGTGCGCGCGATAGAGTATTGCAGAGTACACTCTGAAATTTTTCCCAAGGTACTGCGACATCGGCTTCTCAATGGCGTCATCCCGGGTGTTCTCGATCTGATCGGAATCAAGTCGATCCACGCGACCGCCTTTTTGACCGACTATGGAGCGTGCGCATTCATCGGCCCGGGAGGTACCGGAAAATCGACGCTCGCGGCAAGCTTTGCACTTGCGGGCTTCCCGCTGCTCGGCGACGACTGGGTCGTGCTGAGTCTGAGTGGCAGCGGCCAGATCGTTCTCACGCCCGGCTATCCAGGCGCGTGGCTGTCGAATGAAAGCGTCGAAGCGCTGAGAATCGACTCGGCTCGGTCGGACGCCGTCGCAGGCTACAACTCCGAGCGATGCGCGCCTGATCTCCATTCAAACGCCCAACCGCAGCCGCTCGGGCGGATTATTCGCTTGAGCCGGCACGACGCCGCCGACCCCAGGGCCAGTTTGGCGGCCAAATCGGTGCCGCTCAAGTGGATATACCGATTGAACCGGCTGGACAACGATGCGGACCAGACCCATGCGCCAAAGGTCGAGCACATGTCTTGGGCCGAATCCTTGGTCGAACTGGCGTCAGCGTCGTGGTTATTCGAATCAACTGATCGCGCCGCCAATCTCCACAAACTTCGATTTCTCAAGCAGGTCGTCGCGAAAGTGCCGGTAAAGAAGCTCGTAGTTCCGAACGACTTCACCGCGTTAGCCGCGGTACGCGAGATGGTGCTCGCGGATATGAGCGGCGGCAATCGTGAGAGTGCCAAGCTCTCAGCAGGGCGCTGAAGCTCGACCTGCGCGTGGCGCAATGAACACCCGCATGAGCCCCGTGCTTGCCCGCATTCGAAGGATTCGCACATTATCCGTAGCGGAGTGGATAATACTACCCAGAGCGTTCCTCGCCGTGCTTGCAGCACGAGCAAGGCTGCTTCTGCTGCCGTTCGCTCGGGTGCGCGATTGGGCTGGCGCACCCGCTCGAAACAGCACGTACAACCACGATCCAGCGCTGCTTGTGGCTCGTGTTGCACGGGCCGTGGCGGCCGCAAGCGCGTGCGTTCCGGGCGGGCGCAACTGTCTGGTGCGTGCGATAGCGGTACAGCGTATGCTGAGCCGGCTCGGTTTGACCAGCGAGTTGCGGATAGGCGCGTCAAAGAGTCCGACGGGCCAACTCGCTGCCCACGCGTGGGTCGAGTACAAAGGGGGAATCGTGATCGGCGGCGCGTTCGAATCGGGCCGCTATGCTGCGCTCTTTCGTAGTACGGAGTACGACGCCCGCCACTGAACCGGTCGGTAACCTGGCGGCCGTATCGGCATACCGCCTGCCTCTTATGGATGACATAGCCCAATCGCTGCGTGCTGAGCTGCCGCTCGAGGGGCAGCTGATCGCTGCGTGCATTTCGACACCTGCGACCTCTGAGTCGCGTTCCCGCGCGACTGCGCTTGCCGCCCGCGATCTCGACTGGGACCGAGTTGCGTCCGAGGCCGCGGGGCATTTCGTCATACCTCCCGTGCATCGCTTCCTAGCCGCGCATTGCGCGGACCGCGTTCCAGCCGATATAGCCGCGCGTCTTCACGCCTGGTACGCGGCGAACGCACTCACGCATCTCCGGCTGGCGCATGAGCTCGTCGAGGTTCATGAAGCGTTCGCGGCAGCCGGGCTTGGTATGCTCGCGCTCAAGGGACCGGCGCTCGCAGTTCAGGCCTATGGAGATCTCGCGGCCCGTCAGTCAGGCGACCTGGACATCCTCGTCCGGCAAGGCGACTTGCCGCAGGTTGGCAGAATCCTTACGGATCGGGGCTATCGCCCCCGGCGATACCAATCCGGCGCTCCGTATTTTGGTTTCTTCCGATCCTTCGAGGATCAGTTCGAGAAGCAAGGCGGTCTGCTGATCGACCTGCACCTAGCGCTGGTGCCAAGCTATTTTCCCTATCGTCCGAACCACGAAGCGGTCTGGCGCAACGGCGTTGTGGTCGAGATCGATGGGCGGTGGATGCAAACGCTGGCCCCGGACAACCACCTGATCTTCAGCATCGCGCACGCGACCAAGCACGGATGGGGATGGGCGTCGCTGCGCTCGATGTGCGACATCGCCGCGCTGACCGCAACAGGCTTGGCGGATTGGGAGCAAACTGAAGACGAGATGGCGCGATTAGGATGTACGCGAATGTTCCGTCTTGGTGCGGTGCTTGCGCAAGCGTTCGCAGGTGGGCATGTCCCTGAAGGTGTGCTAGGCCGATCTACTTCCGACGGCCGGGTGATGCGGCTTGCCGTCGGAATTGCCCGCCGGCTTTTTCCGGCGCCCGGTCTTTTGCCATCGATATACTGCGACTGGGTAGTGCCATTGAGCGCTATCGAAGGATTGGGACTACGCCTTCAGTATTTGCTGACCAGAGGCCTGCGCCCGACGATCGAAGACTGGGAAGCACTGCCGCTGCCCAAAGCGTTCTATTGGGCCTATTACTTGACGCGCCCAGTGCGGCTCCTGCTTCAGCATGGACCGCGTATCTTGCCGCGTACTGCGCAGATCGCACGTCAATGAACCGCGCGGCGCTCAGGTTTGTGCGCGAGCTCGCCAGGTCCGCCGGGTGGCGCCTTACCGCGGCCGTGGCGCTTATGGTCGCGTTCTCGATGACCGAAGGCCTTGGCATCCTGCTCCTGCTGCCAACCCTGCAAGCCGCGGGGCTCGATCTTGCAGGGCAGGGTTCAGCGGGCCGCTACGCGCGCACGATCGAACGCGCATTTTCTGCTGTGGGGATCACACCGTCACTTGAGATTCTGCTCGCCATGTTGGTCGTGTTGATTGCGCTGCGAACGATCGTCGGTCGGCTGCAGAGCTTGGCTATGTACGCGGTCCAGCAACAGTTCGTGCTCGAGATGCGGCTGCGGCTCTACCGCGCGATCACGAACGCTAACTGGCTGTTCATCTGCCGCAGCCGAGCATCGGATTTCACCCATGCGCTGACCGGCGAACTCGATCGCGTAAGAGAGGCAGCCTACGACATCATGCTTGTTGCGGCAAATATCGTGTTGACCGCTGTGTATTGCGCGCTCGCGCTTCGGCTCTCGGCTGCGATGACGCTGCTGGTGTTGAGCTGCGCTGCGGTGCTCGCAATCGCGCTCCGCGGGCGCACTCGCGCGATTGAACAAGCGGGCCAGAGACAGTCCGATTTCAGGGGCTCGCTATATGCAGTGACGATCGAACATCTACACAGCCTGAAGACAGCAAAAGCTTGCGGAGCTGAAGAGCGCAACTTCTCGATCTTCGCCCGCTCAAGCCGCGCACTCATGGCTGCCGACCTTGCGGCGATCGGTGCGCAGGCCGCGGCTACGGCGTGGTTCGAGCTAGGCTCGGCCGCGATCATGGGCGCGGTGCTCTACGCGGCGATCCGGGTGCTCTCGGTTCCGCCCGCCGCAATTCTGATCCTGCTAGTGCTGTTCGCGCGCGTCATGCCGCGGTTGATGTCTGGTCATCAGCAATTGCGATCGGCCGCTGGTCTCCTACCTTCTTTTGGAAACTTGATCGCCTTGGAGCAGCGATGCGCCGCGGCGGCCGAACCGGGGATACCGAACGCGCCGGCGCCGGATCTGCGCCGCGAGATCCGCTTCGATCGCGTCTCGTTCTCGTACAGCCGCGACCGGGCGCCAGCCGTATATCGCGCCGAGCTGGTCATTCCCGCCGGTACCGTCGTCGCGCTGGTCGGTCCATCGGGAGCCGGAAAGAGCACGTTGGCGGATCTAGCTATGGGGTTGATCGCGCCCGACGAGGGTTTCATCAGGATCGACGGAGCTGAGTTGACACCCGTGGAGGCGCGCCGATGGCGCGAGTGTGTGGGCTACGTTGCGCCGGATACGTTTCTCTTCCACGACACGCTTCGCGCCAACGTTGAATGGGCGCGAGCGGGTGCGAGTGAAACGGACATTCGAGAAGCACTTTCGATCGCGGCGGCTGACGACTTCTTGGCGGCGCTCCCAATGGGGCTCGATACGGTCATCGGCGATAGGGGCGTGGCATTATCGCAGGGCGAACGGCAAAGGATAGCGCTTGCCCGTGCGATACTGAGGCGTCCGCGGCTTTTGGTACTCGACGAGGCAACCAACAACCTCGATTCCGCGAGCGAGGCTCGCGTTCTCAGTGCGCTTGAAAAGCTAGGCGCAGGAACCACCACCATCCTCATCGCTCATCGCATCGCAACCGTTAGGTGGGCGGATCTAATCTACGTGATTGAAGACGGCAGGGTCGTCGAATCCGGCGACTGGGACGCGCTGTCTGCGCGGCCAACAGGTCGGTTCCGCGCGATGCGCGAGGCTCAAGAACTAGCCGCGTGATCTTCGTCACGCTGGCTGGGATTGGTCTTCTCCAGCTTTCGGAGTTACGTTGACCATGCGTTGATGATTGCCGCTGGACCATTCCTTCAATCCGGGCGCGTGACATCCGCTACTTGAGACGCATCGCAGATTTGCATGAATCCGTTCAAGCTGTTGGAGTGTGACGCCTGTGACGGGTCCGCATTGGTAGAGTGCTGGGAGAGCAGGTCGCGCAGCGACGCTGAGCTCGTAGCCCTTGGCCGTTTCCCCTCTGGGCGTCCAGCTGCTCACCGATCCAGAATCGCGGCGGTGGATCGCCGAGACCGCAACTTTGACCGCTTAAAAGGCAAAAGAGCCTCCGGCAGATTGGGCTCGGCGATTTCTTGAAACCCGGAAAAGATCGTCAGTGATCGTCAGTGGGTAATAGTCACGAACGACCATCGCCTAATCGCTGCGTGTTTCCAATATTTTCCGATGAAATCCCGGTCAAAACGGGCTGAGAAGCGGGCACTCGTACTGACGGTCACTGACGATCACTGACGATCTTTTCCGAGGCTCGGAAACAGAGACCAGGGATACCAGGCGCCTACCGCGGATATCGGCGCGGCTGAACTGGATCTCGACTCCGACAGCGCGGAGGTTGCTGGCCATGCGGCGCAGCGCGTTGCTCAGCGCATTGGGCGCCTTGGGCCAGCGTACCGAGCGGCGCATACTTTCGCTCATCATGAAGTTGAGCCGTGAATGCAGTTCTGCGACCGTCCCAGTAAAGCCCTCGCGGGCCAGTAGGGCAACCGGTTCGTACAGCGGCGAGGACTCAAGTGCCAGATTGTGCGTCTCGGTGCGGTTGGACTGGTAGGTAGCCAGGGCCTCTCCTGGTTTCATGCCGAGGCTTTCCTCGCAAGCCTTTACCCAGATAGCGAAGTCGGCCATCCGCGGCGGTTGCTCGAGCGTGACAGCCGGCAGGTTCCCGAGTCCGGTCACAACGGCATCGAGCAGCGCACCGAGGATGCGCGGTCGTACCTCTTCGAATTCGTGCCAGAACCGCGTCTCGTCGCGGCGCAGCTCGGGCTTCATGTCAAGCAACTCCACAATCACTGCGCGATCGAGAAAGTCGGGCCGCGCGCCCCCTAGGTCGGGAATCGCATTGAACACGATGGGCCGGATAGCGTCGAAGATCGCTTCGTCATGATCGCTATAGAGCTCCCGGCCACCGAAGCCGCCGCCGGTGGCTAGTCGGCAGGCTGCATCGGCAAGTTCCTCTGGCAGGTGGCTCAGGTTATCGAAGCATACGAGCCAGGAGTTTCTGGCCGCCGCCGTCAGATCGCGAACTTCACGGGGGACGCCCCGCAGTGCCCCGGTGCGCGGGTCGATCAGCGCGCTGATGATTCTGCATGCAGTGGTCTTGCCCGCTCCCTGCTCACCCTTGGCGATCAGGATAGGACAGGGCACACCGGGACGTAGCGCCGCGACCAGGAAGGCCTTGATCAGCGTCCAGCCCTGTTGGTCGACGTTCAGGAAGCGGCGCAGTTCGTCAACAGCGCCGCCGCGCTCGGGTGCGGGCAGCGGACGGGAGCCGCGGGTGCGATGAAATCTTGGCGGCGGTCGATTTACTATCTGCCACCCTTCGGCATCGATCTCAACGGCCCGCCAGGCGCGGTCGCATAGGTCGAGATAAAGCTTGCCGCGGTGACTTGCGACCCGAAGATTGATGGGTGATTCCTCACCGTCGAACAGGGCTTTGGCTTCGAACAGCTCCAGCGTGGCGCGGATGGCTTGGGCGCCCGGGCTGTTGCCTGTCTCCCGGTAATAGGTCCGCAGCAGGAAGAGCTGGAACGGGCGGGAGCGGACGGGATGATTCTCGAAGTGCCCATCGACCCGAACGCAAGCCCAGCCGTGCTGGTCAGGATCGTGAAAGAACTCGATTCCAGAATCGAGCACCATCCCGATCAATCTGTCCGCGGCGGAGCTGCCGTCGCCGGTTTCCGTGGGCACTGGACCGCCGAGCATGTGCTCGAGCAAGTCCGCCTTTTCGTACTTCTCGAGAATCCTGCGCCAGTGTTGCCAAGTGAGCGGATCGCCTCGCCTGACCGCGGCAAAGGAAAGCACCGCCTCAGTCGAGACCAACCGCTCCGGATCTTCTGCGACCGTTGGCTCGAGTTCGCGCAGGAACAGCAGCGCCAACTCGACCGCGACGCTGCGGGATGATTCGCCTGCCGCACCCATCTTTCAGAACCTGGGAGCCAGCTTTTTGGACTTGGCCCGGTTGCAGCGCCGGCAGAGCGTCTGAAGGTTCGCTTCCTCGGTCTTGCCGCCCTTGCTGACCGGAACGATGTGATCCATTTCCAGCTGGATCGCCCTACGGCATCTTCGACAGCGTCCGCCGTCGCGCACCAGCACCGCTGCCCGCATGCCATCGGGCACCCGCCGGTTGGCAAGGCGGTCCTGCCAGCTCGGCTGTTCCACCACGGCAAAGTCGACGAAGTAGGCGAAGGCGCTTAAGTCCAAGGGCTCGGTCGCCCCGATCAGCCGCTCCAGCTTGACCGGACTGTTGGGCAGCAGATTGTTCATGCGCGCCGAGAGCAGCAGCAGGCAGAGCAGGTGGGCCTTGCGGGCATCGGGCAGCTGACGGAACCGGAGGTCGTTCAGCAGCTCGTAGGGCAGCTTGAGCTCTCGGCGGGTGCGCTCGAACTGACGGAAATTGCGAAAGCCGAAAAATTCCTGCATGACGGTCTATTGCCGGTTGGGCTCGATGAAGTTGATCTTCACAACCGCCACCGGCGGTTTACGGTAGGGTTCGAGGTTGACCCCGCGGAGCTCCGGCACCGCCGAGTAATCGACCGCGCCCTTGCGCGAGCTCTTCAATACTTCGACGCCACAGCCGTAGGTCCGCCGCGCGGTCGCCATACACGCAAGCGTTGCGCGCAGCCTGTGCTCTTCGGCCGCTGCGTGTTCCAGCTGGAGCCTGACTTCACGGTAGCGGAGCGCGGCGTGACGCCATTTTGGCTCCGCGCTCAGGTCCAGTTCCTCGTCGGCCGATTCGGGCCAGCGGTTTTCCTGCACCAGCTGCCAGAACGCGGCCTCTGCCTCTACCAGCCGCTTGGCGTATTCCCGGTCGGGACGTATTTCGACCAGGACTCCGTCGGTCCCGTGGAAAGACCAGTAGTGCGCCTGCGCTGCACCGGAGACCTCCAGTTGATGCTGCAGCTGCGCATGGTACTGGGAAGGGATGCGACCTTGCTCTGCTGCTGTGCGATCGCGCGGGCTGAGCGGGCATTTGATCTCCACGAGCGTGGAGCCGTCGAAGCTAAGCCCGTCCAACGACGCCCGCATCCACTCGAACTCCTGGTGGACCAGGCACAGTGGCTCCACCTGGATTCCGGTTTGGCGCTCGTACGCCCTACGGGCGAAAAGCTCCAGTTCGCGGCCGCGTCGCGCTGCCGGACCCGCCGCAGCTTCCTGCGTACGCCCGGTTTTTATCGACCAGAGCGTTCTTGGGCTCTTGAAGGCGGTCTCGCCCATGATCACCGGAGCATCGCTGGCCCCGATCCCTTGCCTGCGCCAGCGGTGCCATTCGGGAGTGTTCTGATGCAGCCGCTCAATCCTGGGCATGGGCGGTCTCCTGATTGCCGCGCCTGGCTAGTTTGCGATTCAGCACTTCGAGCGCGCGCCGGTAGGCGGTCTCGGTCAATTCGGAGAGGGACGCGACCTTGTAGTACGTGAGCACCCGTTCGAGCTCGGTTCCGGTATCGTCGATCAGTTTCTGGAGTTCGCGAACTTGATCGGCGCTGACCAGGCGTTCTGGATTTCCTGCCGAGTAACGACCGTCAGCCCGTTCATCTTCGGGATCGTCGCCAGTGGCGAGCAGGAAGGACTGCAGCAACGCGTACTTCAATGCCCCGGTCATCGCCTTGTATGGCGCCTTGTCGCCGGGATCGAGCCCCTGGCCCGCAACCTTCGCGATGATCTCTTCGCCGCTGTCGACGTCGGCGAAGGTGTAGGCCATTACCACTCGCGCCATCCGGGTGGCTTCTCCACGGCCCGCCGCCGATTCGTAGGAGATGTCTTCGAGTCGGGGGATCACGACTACCCCTAATTCGGCGAGTATGTCACCGACCGAGCCGGCGATATCGGCGGCGGTGACGTAGCTGTAGTTCTGACGCTCGTTGTGGCCGCGCTTCTGGATGTAGCCGATGCGACGGCGAACTTCGGCGAGCTTCTGTCGGAGATTCAACTGGGCGTGAGCTTCGGTAGCCGCAAAATTGGAAGTTGGGGCGCTGGTCTCGACCGCAGCAGGTGCCTCGGCCGGGCGCGGCTCGGGCTTTGCGGTTACCATCTGCAACTCTTGCTGCTCACGACCGCTGCTTCGATTCTTTTTCAAGAGGCGCTTGGCGCCGCCGTTCTTTCCGTTCGCCCTCCCTCCCTTCAGCGAAGCTTCCAGTAGTACCTCGAGCTCGGTTTTCTCCGTTCCAGGGAGATGCTCGATTGCGATCGGCTTCGTCTCGCCCTTGTCTGCCAGTTGATACACGTTTCCTTCTTCGTCCACGTAAATGCCCTCCTGTTGATTCACGCTCGTGACCGGTCGGCCCTCGAGGGTTTGGGCTTCGGCGCAGTCCGCCATGCGGACCCGAAGCCACTTCTTCTCTGATCCGGTCGCAACGTCTTCTTCTTCGACGACGTAAAGAAAATCGTCTCTGCATCCGAGAATTGCTTTCATCGTTTGCCACCTCAGTGATTGTCTATTTCGATTCACGTAATTCGTTCTTCCTTGAAGTCCGCTGTTGTTGTCTGGAGCAACGCGATTTCCACCTCGCCTCGAACTGTCACCATCCATCCTAAAATTATGGTCTCCGTTGGGCAGTTTGTCAAGTTTAATTTACACAATTGAGAGTGTCCTTCGCCCTGTGGCTTCGGAATTATATCTAATATTAAGGAAAAAGAACAAATCACGATTGTCCAGTTAATTTTAAGACCACTGAGTCTCTTTTGGGAGAACCGTTCAATTGACGTGACGAAACAGCGGGCCCTACACTCTTGCGGCGATGGCTAAGAGGAGAACTTCAGCGCGACCGGCAAAGCAAAGAGCGGCTCAGGCGAACATGGTTGCTGCGGCGGTGGAGCTGGCGGGAGGCGTACCAGCGGTGTCAAGGCTTTGTGGCGTCAGCCGTCAGTCGGTCTATTCCTGGATCCGTGAATGGAGGGTGGAAAGGCTCACCGATGCACTCAAGTTGTCAGAGGCATCAGGTATTCCGGTGAAAAAATTCGCAGGCCAAACTCTCGGCTCGAAACCGCCCCCGAAAAGAAATGAAAACGGCGAAGGAGATTGAATCCTTGCTTAGGGTGAGTTCCGCTACATTCTCTCCCCTCGAAAAATCACCCTGCCAACAAGCAACCGATCAATCTCCATCGGTCCTACCTCTTCCGATATCCCCGGCCCGGTAACCACGAATCCTCGCTTGAGACCAACCTCGACCCGCCTCACGGCGAGTCCCGTGGGCACGGAAAAAACATAGAGACCTTCACCCCGCGGCAGCTTGTGGCCGGCTGACCGGTCCACCAATAACAGATCCATCTTCCTGATTTCCGGCGGCAGATCCTGGTCCGCTTCGAGCAGCATCAGCTCCTTTGGCTCGCTGACACCGAGCCGATGCTCGAGCCACCAACGGCTCAATGGAAGAAATGCGCGAATCTGTTCCATGTGAAGCGCCGCGTGGACGTCGCGCAGCTCGACCATAACCACATCGGCAAACGTTGCGCCCGGCAGCAGTCCGGCGGCTCTCATTTCACCCTGGCCCGTTGCCAGCCACTCGATCGACACGTTGGCGGCGCGCGCGAGCTTAATCAGGATGTCGCTGCGGGGAGGAAGTTGTTGATCCGCATACTGCTGCAGCGTTGACTCCGGCACCCCCGAGACCTTGGCCAGCCGGTACCGGCTGCCGAACTCCTTGACCAACACCGCGAAGCGAGCAGCGAAGGAGCGCTGCTTTCCTTTGCCCCGATTACGATGTAATTCGTCCCTTGACATACGACGTATTCCGTGGTAAATTAATCAAGTGCATCGGAATTTGCAACAGCCCGATGTCAAAACTTTCAAAGGGGAGAAGCAAAATGGCAAGCGTCCGACAGATCGAAGCAAACCGCGGAAATGCGCTGCAGAGCACGGGGCCACGTTCGGCGGAGGGGAAATCGCGCGTAGGGTTGAACGCGCTCAAACATGGACTCACGGCGAAAGACATCGTCCTCCAAAACGAGAGTCCGGACCAATACGAAGAGTTTCGAAGTGCACTTCAGGACGATTTCAATCCGCAAGGGGCCCGGGAGGAATTCTTCGTCGACCAGATCATCGGCGACATGTGGCGGCTCAGAAGGATCCCGATCCTCGAGGCGGCGCAATATGCGCGGAGTCAACAGGAGGTAGTTGTCTGCATGATCGAAAAAAAAGTAGAAAAGTTGAAGTTAGGCGCGGCTGGCCGGTCGGTTGATTTGGCCGATCCTGAGGATACAGAACGAGCGCAGGCTGAGCTTGCCCGCGAGAGCAGCAAGCTCAGGATCCCACTATTTGAAGTGATTCGAGTACTCGAAGAAAAGTCGACCACGTTTGTAAACCTCGCACGGCACGAGCAGGCGCTTTCACGAGAGATGCTCCGGAATCTTCACGAGCTCGAGCGTCTTCAGGCCAGGCGCAACGGGCAATTTGTACCACCCCCGGTCAGACTGGACGTGAACGTTGATGTCAGCGATCAATCCGCAAGGGCGTCGGCCGAAACGCCTGAAGCTGAAGAATGATTGCATCGTCGGAGATCCGAGGCAGAGTTACCCGCGAGCGAAAACTGAAAGGACTGGGCAAAGAACCCCACACGTCGACCAGCATCGCGGTCGCCGGGCCGACGCTGAGTCAACGCTGGGCGTTTCCGTTCGCATCGAGGCTTGTGACCCCCCCGAAAATCGTATGCTTGATCCCACGAACAAGCAGAACACCGGCTGCGCGTTGCCGCCGCAACGATGGTTATCGGCGGAAGCGCCATGCCAGAGGGGGGAAGCACATGGCCGCACTTAGCGTTTAAGACCGGGCAGTAGACGCGGTCATCGAGAATTACTCGTGAGACAAGCGGGGGATTCGGTCAAGGAGTACGAATCGACCTTGAGCAAGAGGATGCAGGTGACGGTGGAAGAGAAAAAGGTGGAAGCCTCCGACCGTCAAGCTCACGAGGATGCCAAGCAGAGGCTCGCGCGCGCGCAGGCCGAACTCGATGATTCTTCTTTCAATGTCACGCGCATCTTGGAAAAGTCTTCTAAGCCGCTATCAGACCTCTTGCGGCACGAAGCTGCGCATTCCCGTTCGTTGATGAGAACGCGGCACGAACTGGAACGATTGCAGGCCAAGCGTGCCGGAGAGCATGTCCCCGCTCCCGGGGTTGTGGACATGAACGTCAACCTTGACGACCCTCGACCCGACATCGACGAGACCGCCCTCAACGGGAAAACCGATGACGGAAAATCACCAATAGGAGGAAGGCAATCGGGCTGACCGATCGAAATTTACAAAACAAAGCCACTTGGGTGCAGCATCGGATCTCAGGCTTCGCAGAATCGCTGCCGGAAAAACTTCCGGCCATCGGTAAGAAATACGATGAGCGTAACCGGGAAAATAACGAATCCGGCACTCGATCTGACTGCGCCGCCAACTGAGCCGTGTCGAATCAAATGCCGCCATTCACAAGTGGATTAATCGCCGCAGCGTGACCTTGCTCAAGCACGCTCTTCGTCTATCGCGCGCTTCCGGGATCCCTATTGAGGAGTTCGTGGGTGACGAAGATTCGGAGTCGTGACCCTCTGCGGTCACCGCTCTCGACTCGCCCGCAACGCTACTTGCCAAGCTTCCAATTGACGGCATTAAGGGAAGCAAGGGCTCCGATCGCACCTGGCTCGTCTGCAAGTCCTTTTCCTGAGTCGCTCAAAACTGTCCAACTTGTGCTGACGGGGAACAGGGAATTCGGACAAAAATTCCTTAGGAGACAAGGCCTTTTAAGGATGCAACCGGCACCATGAGGGCTAAAATCGCGAAAATTCCCTCTATTTTCCCTAATGATCAGGGAATTTGACGCGGAGAGCAGTTCGCGTCAGACTGCGCCATCCACCAGCCAGTCAGCGATCTTCAACGATTCTCCGGACCCCAGAGATCGCATTTCACCTGCTGCTTTCGCTGGAGCGCGAACTCCGTCGCGATGTAGGACAACAGATGCACGACGCATCGGGCCGTTTGGCGACAACAGCGCCGCCGAACGCCGTCTGGAGCGAGTGACGATCAACGGCGACCGGCCGTTTTAGCCGGGCTTCACCACATAACGTGCGCGGTCGCAGTTGTCGGAAGTGACGAGCGCCAGCCCAACCGAGTGGGTCACTTTCGCGTTAGTTGTGTCGATCACAGGCTGTGATATTTTCCTGTATTCGACAAAATTGCGCGCGATCCTTTCCCGCTGTCGCCCGGCAATGTGTCATCGCCTGTCTCGTGGCGTCCGCCACGTCCGGTCCGAGCCCCCAGCCTGCGCCGGGTGTGCCGGACTTGGGATCAAATGCTGCCGCGTAACACTTCCCCGTGAACGTCCGCACGATCTTGCATCGCGCCGCTGCTTTCTGGACGTCGGGTTGCGAACGACACTTCTCAAGTGCTGCCGCGATTGCCCCTTCGCGCGTTGGATCGTTAACACTTCCACCGATTGCAACTCCATCCGCCACAACGTTACCAGTCGAGCCGATGGCCAGAGCGCCTTCGGCCACGACGCGAGTTGAGAATCCGATCAGTGCCGTGAGACCGAAGAGTGAGACGATCAGGAACTTTTGCATGCTTTCCTCCTCTCGCGAAAGACTGGTAGTTGCATCCTTTCAATCTACACCGCCAATAAATGAATGCGCGACCGGCCCGCCGCAAATCGAACTGAACGCGATGTAGCGACCGTCGGGCGACCACGACGGGCGTCGGGAGTTCCCCGCCGTACACGTACGCGTCCCCGGAGAATCTGGTTAGCGGCGGACTGGCTGCTGGAGCGGAATGGATTCGATGTCAACGGGATCATTTGCTTCAGGACTTCGACATTACGAGAAGTGAGCCGCACTACGCGCGCCGCCGCCGAGGTCTCCATGCCGACTCGCTTCGGAACCGGGCGTAGATTTCTCAATGCCTACAAGATTACTGTCTCTGAAGGCGCTGACCGAGAGCGGCGCTCATCGGCTATCGCAGGAGCTGAGGACCTCGACAATGAGAGATCACGCGTTCATCGCACATTCAGTCCTACGCCGACCCCGATCGTCCCGAGTGAGCGCGATCGTACGCTTTGGTCTCGCGATCGTGATCGCTGGCGGCCTCTGGGCGTGCCATTCCGGGTCTGATCCATCGGCGCCATCGGCGTCGACGAAGAATACGACCGTGGGCCGATGGCAGGCGGAAATTTCCAACCCGGGCGGCCAGCGTCAGCAATGCGTGATGGAAATTGGCGGTACGGGGCAGATCGCCTACGGCGATTCGTGCCCGATGCCGCTGACGGGTCAGCAGGGCACGATCACAAGCGCACCAAACGGCACCTTTGCGCCGAACCTTTACGTGACCGGCAAGGACAGCGGCACGCTCATGATCATGGGAGGCAGCATCTCGGGGATGGTCGGAGCGTTTCGCCTCGAAGGCAGCAAACATATGACGACCCGAACCGCCCTCGGCGCCGATATCGAATGGACCCGCAGTTCGTCCGAGACCCCAATGCGGAGCGCGGCCGCAAGCCAGGTGCTTCCGGGGCAAATCCAATGGCCGATGGGCGACGTGCCGGCGATCGCGCAGCGTGCAGTCGCGTACGTTCGCAGCAAATGGCAACCCGACGCCTTCCTGACGTCGATCCAGTTGGAGCGGACTTCCGACCTCAGCAACGCGCAGTCCCCGGAGGGGGGTGTGATGGTGCAGTTCCTCTTCTACTCTCCCGGACAGCAGCAGACGCTCACCTTTATGCCTAATTCGCCCGCCAGCGAGTTGATGCCTGGCTCCAGCGCCGATCCGCGCGATCAACGCGCGTTGCCTACCAGCTTTATGGATCTGCCCGCCGCGGTTGCCAAACTGCGAGCGAAAGGGCTGCGCGGCATGCGGATCAAAAGCGCGCATCTCGAAAAGTATGGCCGCGGCTCATATGCCGGCGGTGGCATCGGGGTCTTCGGCACCGAATGGGTCATCGATTCGGCCCTCGACGAGGAGGGTGTGGTTCTAGCAGAGTTGCCAGATCAAAACGACGCGAGACTTTCCAACTCCGACCAAGAGGAGGAAGGAGGTCAATCCGACAACCTGATCCACGTCGAAATCGCAGGGCTGCGAAACAACCGGGGGCAGGTCTATTGCCAGCTGTTTCAGTCGGCCCAAAACTTCCCCTCGAACACCGACGGGAACGCTGCGAGCACTGCGTCGACGATCACCAATCGACGCGCCGCATGTGACTTCGAGAGTCAAGACCCCGGATCTTACGCGATCCTGGTGTTTCACGACGAGGACAGCACCCATGTGCTCGAGCTGAACCCGAACGGCACTCCGCGCGAGGGCGTTGGACTATCGAATAACCCCAACGCTCCCTTCGGACTACCCAGCTACGACGCGGCGAAGTTTCCCTACAGAACCGGCACGCTGAATCTGACGATCAACATGAAATATCCGTTGATGCAGGTGTCTGATGCGACACGGTCCTTCTCTGCCAGCGCCGACGCGAACGCCAGCCTGACCGGGTTCGCGTTTGTGGACGGCTCGGTGACCGGACAGGGGTCGCGAGCGAAGCTTCCGGCCGGAATCGACGATCACAGGAACCGACGGGTGTCCTACAACGCGCTACCGCACCGATGGAATGATTGTTGCGGTAATCGATTACCAAGGCCGACCGACCGCCGGCAGCGTCGCCGTAACGCGTCATCCCGCGAGCGGCGGACAGTTCAACAACGCCCCGTACTATCTCGACCTCGACCCGGGTCGCACACTACAATTTCTGGGTCCCATCTTCGAAAATGGTTCCTACGATGTTCGCTTCAAATACGACTTCAGCTTAGGTCAGGGCAAAATGCTCTCAGCAAGGTTCGCGTTGGCACGCAGCTGTCCGATTCCCTGATCCCGACCCGGCTCCGGCGCTGGGCCGATGGAGATGGTCGCAAAGGGCGGCCGCGGGCACGAATGGTTGTCGCAACTCGTGAGAAGTGAGTCATCGTGGAGGCGAACACTTCGACGCGACTTCCCGAAATTCAAGCGGCTTGAATCGACTCGATGTTGTCATTGAGTACGAAGCGGACGCTGATGGAACACGAACAGATTGATATCCGAGTCCGATGTTGATGCAGATTAGTGGTCACGAAAAAGCTAAGTCTCGCTGTTGCAACTACCCTCGCAATCTCATCGCCGCGCGAATACGCGCGGCTTGTCGAACCCCCATCGAACGTAGTAAGGCTCGCCGGAGAAGACGCCGGATGTCGATTTGAAATAGGGATAGTCGGCCTCAATCGCGGAAGTGGAGATGGCATTGAAGCCCAGAAAGAAGGGAA
This sequence comes from uncultured delta proteobacterium, assembly GCA_963842085.1. Taxonomy (GTDB): domain Bacteria; phylum Desulfobacterota; class Binatia; order Binatales; family Binataceae; genus Binatus. Next base: position 1,308,085 of record CAWJET010000002.1, on the reverse strand, counting down.
AAGCGTTCAAACCGACGAAAGTCGTAAAGCGCGCGAAGCCTTCGAAACGGCCGAAAGCTCACAGGATCGCGAAACCCGCGGCACGCGACCCGCTGCGCGATGTCGAAAAGGATCGCAAGGAGATTCTCACCGTTTCCAGGAAGTGGTGGGACGCGAATCGCAATTTCAGCATCGCGATGATGTGCGAGGCATTTGTCGGCGGCGACAAGTTTCATGGCTTCAACCTCAATGGTCACACTTATTACGCGATCGATGAATGGGTGCAGCTCTGGAAATACCTCGGTCACGTGATGACGCCGCTATCGGAGAGCGACGCGGGTGAGCCGGCGATGGCTGAGCCGCGAGACATGAGGCTGATCATTCGCGGCGATATGGCATTTCTGACCGCGGAGTCGACTTTCACGGTCAAAGTGCTGCCAAGTTCGGATTCTGAATCGTCGCTGCTCAGCGGGCCGGGCAGTGTGATGCGAATTCCGTTTCGCACCACCGAGGTGTTCGTCCGCGAAGATCACCAGGGCAACCCGGTCTGGAAGATGTGGCACTTCCATTGCTCCCCGCACGCTCCTGAAGGCGAGCGCCGGATGGGTTTCTGACCCCATCGCGACACTTGCCAACAAAAATCAGCAACAATCACGACGATCACCGATCGGTGTGTCGAGAGAGACGAGCGTGGGAAGCATCAGCGCAAAGTGGACGAAAATACCTGTGTGTGGCGAATTACTAATTTTCCCAAAATCAGCAATTCGCCACACACACGTTCCATTGTTTCGTCCTATCGGACTCTTACTTGAGGGGAGAACTTGCCGCTGAGGCTCTCATGTGGGCGCAACGCGGATTGGCAACTGCGAACAAGGTCGGAGAACGGCGGATGGAAGCCGAACTTTGGCGCCTCAGCGGCGAGGCCTTGCTCGTGCAAGATGAAGGCAACTACTTGGAAGCCGGGCGATCATTCAGGTCGGCAATCGAAGCAGCTCGCAGACAGAGCGCGAAACTTTTCGAGCTGCGCGCGACGACGAGTCTCGCGCGCCTGCTCGCGAAACAGCACAAGCGCGACGAGGCGCACGCGATGCTCGCGGACATCTACAACTGGTTCACCGAAGGCTTCGACACCGCCGACCTGAAGGACGCCAAGGCGCTGCTCGAGGAATTGGCCACGTAGCGCCGCGCTAGGGATGAAAGAAACATTTGTGACTATTCGGGGTTCTTTCCCCAGCCTGTTGAGCCGCGACCGCCAATTGCTCCAGCTAGATAGCCGGGATTCAGTCCGGCAAGCATTCCCCTGGGAACTCACATTCGAGATTTTGCGTTGTTCGATCCCTGCTTCTGTTGTTCGATCCCTGCTTCTGCTGTTACCGTCTTCGCGTGGCTGAAAGCTTCATCTGGGATTCCTCGGGCCGCCCGGCTGCGTCGTCGCGGCGGGGCGGCACACCGACTAGAGTCTGATGGTTAGTTCCAAACCGCCCTGGAACGGCAACGTCATAGTGTTGAAGCGGTTCGCCGGGTCGGAGATGAACTCGAAATAGTCGCGGTAGTTTGGGATGTATGCGGGAGTATCGCGATAATCTTTGGTATTGTCGCAAATGATCACGGACCCAGCACGCAAACGCGGAGCGATGAGCTCGAGCGCGGGACGCGCCATCTGCGGCCAGATATCCATCAAAGCAAAATCAACGCTACCGCGGACGTCTTTCAACGTCTCGCGCAAATCGCCCTCGCGCAGGTCGATGAAGTCTGAGAGCCCTGCCTTGGCAAAGTTGGCGCGCGCGGCACTCGCTTTGTTCGGCTCATACTCGGTCGCGATCACAACGCCCTTCTGATCGGTCAGACGCAGATTGTCGCGTAATGCGGCCGCAAGATAGAGCGTCGAGACGCCATATGACGTACCTACTTCGACGATCCTCTTCGCATTAAGAGCACGGCAGAGCAGATAGCAGAACTCCGCCTTGTCGCGTTCAAGCGCGACTAGCTTGTCGCTTAGGAATTTCCTGATCTCGTCTTCGTCCAGCTTGACAGGCCCACCTTCGGGAGAACTGCGTCCAAAATATTCTGCGATGCCGGGGACCTGGTCCGCGCTCTGACGATGCAAGCGATCTATCAACTCCTCGAGCTTCTGATCATTGAGGACACTGCCCATACGATGCCTCAAAAGAACACGATCGCGGGATTGGCGGACTGTCTTCCGGAAAGAGCTACTGGCGATTCGGAGGTCCGGCCTCAGCTTGGGAACTCCTTGAACTGTGGCTGCTTGTCGGCGATGTCGTACCAAGGGGCCTTGGAGCCGGCGAACATGTGGCTCGAGGGCTTGATCCCAGGATCGTTTTCAAGCGTGCCCATAGCCAGGTAGAAATCACCGTTCGGATCGCCTGATCCGGCACCCAGTGTCGAGCCGCAGTTCTTGCAGAAGAAACGCACGCCCTCAGCCGATGACTTGTAGCGTCCTGTCTGGTTCTCGCCTTTGATCCACTTGAGCTTCTTCGCCGGCACCACCATCGCAGGAAAGAAAGCTGCGCCAGTCTGTTTGCGGCACATCGAACAGTGACAGTTGGCCGCCTGACCCTCGCCGGGCTTCATGTCGATCTCATACCGGACATTTCCACAGAGGCATCCGCCCTTGAGCGCCATGGTTCCGTCCTCCGCTTTCTTGATTTTCTTGGGATATAGATCGCGCGCATCGGTAACGCAACTGGCGATGTGGGCGGATGATGGGGCAAAGGACAACGGCTCGGTTCTCGACAGAGAGAATCGGGAGTTAGTCATAGGCTAATGGCCAAAACTAATCTTCTCCGGTGCCCTCAGGTCGAAGAAAGTGCGCGAAAATGCGAACTATCATCATTTTTTCTGCAGAGAACGCAGAAATCGCGGACTGGCTGTCGGAGCGGGGCGGATTCGAACCCTCGGTTCGGCTCGTTCGGTCCGAAAACGGCCAATCTCTGCCATTTTCCTTTGTCCGACAGAAGCCGATGGAATGAGGGGGTAAGAACCGGCCAAGGCCGGCTGGCTGCGCTACGACCTAGCGGTGGGATCTCCGCGGCTCGAAGCCTCGCAGCGCGTGTGATGGAGCTCGGTGCGCGGCGACGCGGCGCCGTTCAAAGCTTCATTGCGTCACACGCGATGAGGTTTCCATTCACTGGATGTTTCCAGCGAGGATAGACAACCTGTGCGGCGAACCACACCGCATTCGGAATTTTCAGCACGCACAAATGCCTCGGATCATTTGTGGTTCGCTCGGCCGATGCCGCCTCGCGCGGCCTGGAAACGCGCATTGCGCACGGCTTGCGAGCAAGTGTTCGAGCAGTAGACTTGGCCCCGGCGCCGAATTACGAACAGCCGGCTGCAGCGTCTACACGCACCAAGCGCCTCGAGCGCAAGCGTAACAAGCCGATGAGCCTGCCAGATGAAGACGTCGGCCAGGTCGCCGCTCTGAAATACGATCGCGCGACCGACGGGATCGCGCTGGACGGACCACGTCAGGTTGCGGCCGGCCGTTCGGAACTCCCACGGGCGCGGCGGGTCCGCGGTGAGGTTACGGAGGCCGCCGCGTACGTCGAGAATCAGCTGTTCGACATCGCTTCGGCTCAACGAGGGCCGGGCATCGAGTCGCGTGTGCCAGCCCTCGGCGATCGCGAAGGCCGCGATCTCCGCGAGCAGCTCCTCGGAGTCAACGGTCTGACCCCTCACATCCGACCGCCGCTCGGCAAACTCGAGCAGCCAAGCCAGGCGCTCTTCGGGCGTGCGCCCCACACGGACGGCGACTTTTGGAAATAGCTCGCCTAACCAGTGGCGGCTCTTATCACGTTGTGGCATCGGCGCATCCGGGTAAGACGTTGACGACTGGCAAGACAGAATAGCGGGTGCTGCTGTCCTCGACAACGACGACACGACGAATCGTCTAAACATCGAATCATCGTTTCGCCGTTGACAAATACCAAGCGCTCGATGACGATTTGGCAGTGCAGCGCGCACAATTCGATTTGGCGAACAGCCGCATCACGCGCTCCTAGCGTATTGTCTGAACCCTGCCGAAAATCACTGGTAATTTCAAAATCTGGTAGTATATCGCCGTGAATGGAGGGTGGCTGAAGTCCGGCTCCCATCAGGGCGAAAAAGTCGATAAGGCGGGCGATAGAGCAGAATACGGTCCTGCTCGACCGGGAAATCCAACCAAAATGCGTACGCGGATCATATCACCGATGACCTTGATGCTCGTCCTAGGTCTCGCCGTCCCAGCGAGGTGCCAAGCGGACGCGGCCCCATCGGTATCGGCAGACTTCGCTGCGCGGTTTCGCGCTGCGATGGCGGCGACACCAGCCATGCCCGCTCGCGACCCGGACAAAGTACCTCATACATGTGAGGATTCGGCACGTACGCTGGGAGCATTGTGGTGGCCGCCCATAGTGGCGTTCCAGAGCAGAAAGAAATCAGCGACATCAACACGAATCCCGAATTTACCGAGCATGGCAGAAGCATAATGCGCACGATAGTGACAGAGGCTTATGCCGCTTCAGATATCACACCTGAGAAAGCTAATGCGCTCGCAAAAGCGTCGTGCTACGACAGGTCTCACCTGTTTCGTGTCTCTCCATCGCAAACCGACTCTTCAGAATAGCTATGGCGAGTCAGATTTTCGCCGCGCGTGAGCTATAAGGGAATTGGGTTTAGTCGGTGAACACTGCCAGTCCAGCGTTTCTCAGCGTTGTTATAGATAGAATGCGAGTTGCTTGCGCAGGAACAGATTCTCGCGAGCGAAGTTCTGGAGCGCAAGCCGAGAAAGAGAAAGTCGACTAGATCACCCAGGATCCTCAGCCAACTAAGCCCTCTGCTCATGATGCAAGAAGCCCCCCCGTCGTCGACCCTGTATCCGTAAAATCGCTAAAAGCTATGCGGGCTTCAAGTCGAAGCGAAACGTTTTTGCGGACCACAGGTTTTAGCCGAACCGGATGTGTCCCTCACCCGCGCTCCGCAATTTTTGCAGAACACCGCGGCGGCAACCACAATCGACGCACCGCATTGTGAACAAGCTAGGGGCTTCAAGACTCCGTTCCCATTCGTTGCCAGTCCCCATACAGCATCTGCAAAGTCATCGATTACGCCAAGCAAATGCTGCTGGGGACGTTTGTCAAGTCGCACGATCACTTGTTCGACACATGACTCAGAGTAGAGGGAGAGGCGTGCACACATAATGCGTCCCGCGATGCACAGCCGAATGTCACCCTCCAGCGGATTTCGCCCCTCTGTCATTTTCAGTCCTGCCATGGCCTTGATACGCGAGACAAAGGCGGGTGCCAGGCACTTTGGAGCTGACATCACGTTGTATGGAGCCGCTTCGGTCCGGAAGCGCACCAGCAGATTCTGCTCGCCGGGTTCGATCAGGATTTGGCTGGCGTGTTCGTTGATTGCTCTCCGGAAGAGAGCGTTAACCAGCCTGATTAACCGAGGATCTTCTTCGAGTATTTCATCGAATGGTTGCTGGAAAAACTCGCCCGCCACAGCCTCGAGTTCCTGCTCATCGAGGACGGTGATTGGGCCCTGTGCCGTCAGAGTAATCCGATCATTGAAAACGGCATCATAGGAGCGGGCGATGAGGTGGTCGAGGAGATCGAAGGGCACCACGATTGAGTGCACGGGTAGGCAAAAAAGGACACTGAGGTCATCGGGCGCATGGTAATTTGAGGGATCGGCGATCGCGACGATAAGACTCGTTCCATCGATTCCAAACGGCAGGATCCGGTTCCGTTGCGCGTACTTAATTGAAATTCTCGTGAGTAGCGCCTTATCAATTGCGGCTTCATCTACTTCCGCCTGGAACGGAAGCCGATACATGCGGGCCAGTGCGCCCGCCAAATGCCGCGAGCTGACCGATCCGGTCTCTATCAGAGCATCGACGAGGCTCTGTCCGGGTTTGCGGCATCGGCGTGCCTGCTTGATATCCCGCTCCGACGCCCAGAAGTGTCTGAGCAAGATTTCCTCTAGATTGTTCCGTGGCCGCGACATTTAATTGCTCGCACGGATCTTCGGTCCAACCCGCCCATCCAAGAAGGCGACGGCGCAACCCAGCAAAAGCCCCTGGTCCGGCGGCAAACAGGATTCCAGGTAAGAAGAAAACGTCAGGCTGAGGAACCTACGATGTACCGACGACGACGTACAGACGCGCAGGCACTAAGCGCCGCTTCGACTAAGCCGTTATTTTTCTTATCGCGTGCTGCTGTGTCAACTGTGCGTGACGCGAATACCCACAAGAGCTCTAGCGATGCCGTATTATCTGGTTCGCCCCCCCTGTGTCGCCGGGGCCTCGACTTCCGCAACATCTTGTATCGTCGGAGTCGCAATCCGCGCTCGGTCGTTAGCCCTCTGGGCTCCCGAAGAGCGCGGGCTGTTGCTGCGCTCGGGAATCATCGTGGACGCCACCATCATCGTAAGAGCCTCAGCGCGCGAACGACGGCATTACTTCCTTTGCGAACGTCTCCATCGCGTCGACCGATTGGAAGTTCAGGAAGTAATAGGTCATCTCGAAGTTCTCCACCCGCCATGCGAGCTCGCGCTTGAGGTCTTCGAAAGTGCCGGCCAGTACCAGCGGTGAGTTTCGCGCCGCCTCGACGTCGGCGATTCCGACCGCCTGCGCGGTCGCCAAGATCATCACATCGGCGGTCGCTTTGTCCTTCGCTGCGATGACGAAGCCGCCACCCGAAATCTCCAGAGCGTCGGGCTGGCGGCCCGCGGCCTTCACGAACTCCTTGACCATCGCGATCCGGCGCTTGACCTCGGGCTTGTCGAACTTGAACGCCTCGGTGAGATTGACCACGCCCTCGGTTACGGGTGGGTTCAGATTCAGGATGTCAGCTTCCTGGGCGGCAATCTGCAGAATCCGCTTGCCACCGCCGCCGATCATGATCGGCGGGTAGGGTTTCTGCACTGGCTTGGGATTGCAGAAAGCTTTCTGAACTTTGAAAAAGCGGCCGGAGTAAGTCGCGGCCTCCTGGGTCCACATCGCCTTCAGCACCTTAATGCCGTCGGCGAGTTGTTCCATCCGCTCAGCATTCGACGGGTATGGATAGTTGTAGGCATCGTACTCTTCCTTGAACCAACCCGCGCCGAGCCCTGCAATCAGTCGGCCCCCGGAGATGTTATCCAGCGTGGCGATAATCTTCGCGAGCAGCTGGGGCGTGCGATACGACATCGCGGTGACCAGCGGCGCAAGCCGAATCGTTCGGGTCGCCGTCGCGAGGGCCGCAAGCACCGTGTAGCACTCGAGATGCGGCAGGTCCGGAGTTCCGAACATGTTTCGCATGAAAAAGTGGTCGTCGATCGAAATCGAATAATAGCCGAGCTCTTCGGCGCGCTTGGCAAAGGTTGAGATGTTTGCAAAATCGCCGTTGGGTAGTCCAACATTGAACTTTACCGGTCGCATCGATTGTGCTCCTTGCGCTTGACCTTGAGATGCGGCGCGAATGTGGCGTGGTTGCGGGGGAAGGATCTCAACGCCTTGGCGAACACCAGTTTGAACCTGCGGCCTAGCAGGTTGCGGAAAAAGGGTTTTTGACTCCTGATGACATTGATCCAAGACGCATTCTCGTGATCGTAGTAATGCTTACTCTTCGCCGAAATCGTCTTTCATTGAGTTTTTCCGCAACCTGCTAGAGGTTACAAGCCCAGTGGGCCTCGCGCGCGCGGAGTCGGTGAAGCCGCAGTCGATGGGCGCCACGCTCGCAGAGCTGGAGCGGGAGGGACTGGTCGAGCGTCGCCCTCATCCGACGGACGGTCGCCAGGTCTTGTTCGCCCTGACGGACGAAGGCGTCGAGGCGAGACGGAAGCGCAGCGCCGCGAAGCAGAAATGGCTTTTGGCCGCCATGGCCAAGCTCGATCTCGCCGAACAACAGACGCTGATGTCCGCGGTCGCCCTGATCAAGCGCTTGGGCCAAGCCGATTCCTAGGCGATCTGCCTTGGGGGCGCTCGACGCACGAGATGGAACGCGCGGCTTCACCGCCATCCAGAACATTCAGAAAGGAGAACGCCGTGACCGTGACCATCCTCGACCCGAAGTCCGCGCTCATTGTCATCGATCTTCAGAAAGGGATCGTTTCACTTCCGACCGTGCATCCGATGGCCGGTCTGGCGAAGCACGTCGGGGCGCTGACGGACGCCTTCCGCGGACATGGCCTGCCGGTCGTGCTGGTCAACGTCGCCGGCGGTGCGCCGGGCCGGACGGAGCAGCCGCGCCGCCATCGAGAATTTCCGGCCGGCTGGACCGATCTCATCCTCCAGCTGAACCGGCAGCCGCAAGACCATGTCGTCACAAAGCACACGCCGGGCGCATTCACTAACACGGATCTTGAAGCCCATTTGAGGACGTTGGGCGTCACGCAGGTCGTGATCGTCGGCGTCGCCACCAGCAACGGCGTCGGGGTCACCGCGCGCCAGGCCTATGAGCTCGGCTTCAACGTGACGCTCGCGACCGATGCCATCGACTTGCACGCCGGCGCCCACGCCTACAGCATCACACGGATTTTCCCGGGGATCGGCGAGACCGGCACGACGCAGGAGATCATCGATCTTCTGGATAAGAGCGCCTGACCATGGATTGGCTTCACGACGCAGCCTATCTGTTCGGCGGCGCTTTTCTCGCAAACGCCGTTCCGCATTTCGTCAGCGGCATGATGGGGCGGCCCTTTCAGAGCCCGTTCGCCAAACCGCCGGGCAAGGGTCTTTCGTCCTCGACCGTGAACGTGCTCTGGGGATTTGCGAACTTCGTCGTCGCCTACCTTCTCATCGCTCGTGTGGGAAGCTTCGATGTGCGCGCCGGGGATCACGTCATCGCCGTGGGTGTGGGCGTTCTGCTCATCGGTGTGATGGCCGCGCGCTCGTTCGGGCGGTTCCACGGCGGCAATTCGCCGACGGGCTCGTGACGGCATGGCCAAGGGCACGTTCCGCTCGCTGAAGGTCTTCAACTATCGCGAAATGAAGGACAAACATATGCAACAGCGCAAGATTGGTCGATCTGATCTGAAGATAGCGCCTCTCGTGCTCGGCACGAATACCTTTGGTTGGTCGGCGGATCCCCAGACGTCATTCGCCATCCTCGATGCTTTTGTGGAGGCCGGATACAATGCCATCGATACGGCTGACGTTTATTCCTGTTGGGTTCCCGGTCATGTGGGTGGGGAATCCGAGACGGTCATTGGCGACTGGCTGAAGGCGCGCGGCAGACGTGAACGGGTGGTTGTGGCGACAAAGGTTGGCGCGCAGATGCCCAACTGGGGCGAGGGGCTTTCGGCATCATACATCGTCAAAGCGGTCGAAGGATCGCTGAAGCGGCTGCAGACCGATTATATCGATCTTTACCAGTCGCACGTGGATGATGCCCGAACGCCGCTGGACGAGACCCTGGAGGCTTATGATCGGTTGATCAAATCCGGCAAGGTGCGCGCGATCGGCGCGTCCCACTACGATGCCCGGCGACTGTCGGAGGCTTTGAGGGTCAGCCAGGACAAGGGTGTGTGCCGCTACAACAGTCTGCAGCCGCGTTACAATCTTTGTGACCGCGCCGATTTCGAAACCGCTGTGCAGGATATATGCGTCAAGAACGATGTTGGAGTGATCTGTTACAGCGCGCTGGCTAAGGGTTTCCTGACTGGCAAATATCGGCCCGGCGTGGACAATTCTCAGAGCAAGTGGGAGGAAATGGTGAAGCAGCGCTACGTGAACGATCGCGGTCTGCGCATCCTCACCGCTTTGGAAGAGGTCGCGGAGGAACAGAACGCCACACAGGCCGAGGTTGCCCTTGCATGGCTGGTCGCCCAATCTGGCATTGTCGCTCCGATCATTGGCGTACGAAGCGTCGCGCAGCTGAACGACATTATCAACGTCGGACGGTTGGGGCTCGGTAAACGACAGCTTGATGTTCTCTCTGCCGCCAGTGCACCGTGATTAAGCGCGACGCGTGATGTAGGAGGGATCTCAGAAGGAATGCCGTGAAGGGTTGCGTTGGCGACCTGTTGCTCACGTTGATAGAGGAACGTCATTCCGACGATGGCCTTGGCCCGCTTTATTCAAGGTGGCGGCGGTGCAGCAGATGGGCGGTCAAGATGAACATATCTCGCACGGAAGCGAACTTTAGCGGTAAGTGAGCGATTCACAAGACTGCGTTTCGGAGGTGGTTTCTGCCAAAATTAGCAATTCGCCACAGACAGGTTGGCCAGAGGGCTGCCAACGTGGCAGTCTACGCCCATGCCTGACTACAGCTTGTTCGGAGACGAGCACGTCCGCCGGTACGAGGCGACCGGCGGTAAGATTGGCCACGATTGGAACAACACCAGTTGTCTGGTGCTGCACACGATCGGGCGGAAATCTGGCGAGACGAAAAAGTTCCCGCTGATCTACGGGCGCGACGGCAACAACTATCTGGTTGTCGCTTCGAAAGGTGGCGCGCCCGACGATCCTGGGTGGTACAAGAACCTGCTCACCCACCCCGATGTGAAGATCCAGGTGTGGGACAAAGTGATTCCGGTCCGGGCGCGGACTGCCACGGCCGAAGAAAAGAAGCGCGTGTGGCCGATCATGACAGCGCAGTGGCCCGACTATGACAAGTACCAGGCCGGAACGAAACGCGACATCCCCGTGGTGTTGCTCACGCCGCGCTAGCGGCTTGACGGGAGTGTCCGCTCTCTCAGCGACGAGCGGAAGTCCTAACGCATTCCTCGATGGCGAATGCTTTATCTCGGTCCGTCAGCGCAGCGTCGTTGCGGCAGTTCTTCTACGAAGCCTTCTTTCTGCGCTCTGCCCACCGTCTCTTCATAGCCAATGACAGCCGCCTTCTGCCCGCAGGCGTGATGCCGCCACGCCTCTTGCCCTTCATTGCCCGCTTTCCGGTCTTTCCGGGGACCGCTGAGTCGCCGGACAGCAAGGCGATGGCATGAATTAATCTGTCTCGTTCGCGCTTCAGGTCCGTCAGTATTTTCTCGAGGTCCATTGGATCCTCCTCGCAAAAGGTTGCCGGAACTGCGTCGGCGGTTTTGTGGCTAGCGACTGTAGATATCAGACGCGAGGGATGATTTCACCCACCGGCCGGGTGCCAAGGGGAAGTTCTTCTAGGCGCGACGCGATCTCGGAGAGTTCAATCTTTTTTTCCGGGGGCTTCGTCTATTCCTTACGCCGCTCATCGGCGGCGCCGTTCTGATACCCGCGCGCATAAGCCTCTTGGCGGGCGTCATCCCCTTGCGGCAGCAGGCTCTCCACCGCTCGCAGCACCTTGAGCCGCTGCGCGCTGGCCGGCGTTTTCGATTCCAGCGACGACAAATAGACGACAAATTTCGCTTTGCGGGTGGTCGCCCTTGAGGGTGGCGGATATGCCGTGCCGGACATCAAGATGTCGAAGGTGAGGGACCCCAACCTCGTCAAGTATGGTCGTCAGCTTCACAGCTACGCTTACGCTCTTGAACAGGCGAAGCTGGGGTCGCCATCGCTGAGCCGGATCGAACGGCTCGGGTTGATCGTCTTCGAGCCTGCCTCATTCAGCAACGAGCAACCAGGCAGCGGTTCGCTTATCGGCCTTGTCAACTGGGTCGAAATTGCACGCGACGATGGTGCGTACCTAGAGTTCGTGTTCGAGCTGGTTACGATGCTCGACCGACCGTTTGCGCCGGAGCCATCGCCTGATTGCGGCTGGTGCACGTATCGTGGGATAGGACGCTAAGCTCCTGAACTATGCTCGGTGGGGTTTCCCCCCTTCAAGCCGTGCGCTGGGAACCCGCCGAGTTGAAATTTTGGCGCTTGTTGGCGTTCAGCACGTGCTCGACCAGTTCGAGTGCGCCCATCACCTCGTCGAGAGAGTCGTGGCACAGGAAAAATTTGGCGCTCAGATCGCCATAGTCGTCCGTGATCGTGACGCGATGAGCCGCAGGCTGGCGGCACCTGGGCGCGGCGCAGCGCTCGCCCGCGCGCGTGTCGATATCAAGACACTGAACAAGCATATGCGGAAGTCGAGAGGCTCGCGGCGACGGGGCCGAAGCCATGGGCGGCGCCGGCCGACTAGCGCGAACGGTAGCGTTCAAGCGCGATCAAAGAACCACCAACCAGAAGCGCCAAGCCACTGGCGACGGTTCCTGGATCGAGCTCCGGAGCAGCAACTGGGGAAACTGCACCCGCGACTCCTTGGAAGCCAACCGCGAAGACAGCACCAGCTGCAACGGTCCAAATCCACCTGGGAAACTTTCTCATTACAGCTCCTCCGTAGAAAAATTAGATACAACGAAAGCATCTGATTGTCAATTCAAAAAGATTTAAATCAAATAGAATCAAATAAAATAGTCCTAAATTAATAAAAGAAAGGATCGGCGCGTGTTCCCCCGTCAGCACAAGTTGGACAGTTTAAGGCGATTGAGTAAGAGAGGGTTTTTGGCTCATCTTTAACCGCGGAAGGAGCGGAGAGATGGGATCGAAAATCGATGCGCAGTCGGAAGCGGCGGAGAAGGCGGTACGCGATATAAGGCGGGCGACGCGGCGGCACTTCTCGGCAGAGGACAAGGTCAGGATCGTGATCGCGGGTCTGCGCGGCGAAGACAGCGTGGCCGAGTTGTGCCTGGTCCAGGGTGCGCCGCACCGGCAGCGACGACAGCTCGACCAGCCGGATGATCTCCAGCTTCTCGTCCGCGGCGTGCCTCATGTATCGGACTCCCAATCCGCCAGCACGCTTTTTTTGAGCAGGCGGTTCTCCATCATCAGCTCGGCCAACAGTTCCTTGAGTTGCTGGCTCTCCGCCCGCAACCCTTTGACCTCGTCGCTGGTCGCTTCACGCGCGGTATCGCCGGCCAGCCGCCTACTCGGCCGACTGCCGCAGACGGTGATGACGGAGGTTTCCGAAAAGTTGCATCGCGTCGGCGACCTTCAATTACTCGAGCGCTGGACTCAACCAACGGCTCTGAACTTCGCCCACGCGAAATTGACCATCTTCCCGATCTCGCCGCACAATTTTCGCCGACGACGGCACCTTCTTGAGGAACCTCGTGGACCGCCCCCGGGCCCAGCCCAAGTCTTTTGCTTCAGAATCTCCCCGGCCAAGCGCACGCAAGGCACAACGCGCCGCCGCATGCTGTTGTCCTTGGCCGTGGAACTGAGAAGAGCGGCTCAGGCTTTGGTGCGAGAGCTCGAACCCGGGCTGACTTTAATCTCACCCGTCGCAGCGTCGACGCTCAACCTGCCGTCGATTGAAGCCCGGTCGGCCCTTTTGACTCGCTCGTTGTCCGCCGTCAGTGCGTCAATCACGCTTTGCAGGGTGGGCCTAGGTTGTTGAATCGTCGGGACTTTTTTCGGCACGCCCAGAATCTTCAGCAATCTATTCAGATGCGGCGACCGGGGCGAGAACTTGACTTCGCGCACCATCACCGTGCCGTCCTTTCTCTTGGTGGTCTTGATCGATTCAACCAGTTGAGTGAGCCGCCGGTCCGGCCATTGCTTCAGCGGTAGAATTTCGAACGTTCCGGGTTTGAAGATGCCGCTGATATCGAAAGTTGCCGCAAACCAGGTCCATTTCTGAACGCGAAGTAAATCGACATCACCGCGTTCCTGCAGCATCGTCCGCCGCCGTTCAATCTCAGCGCTCACTAGCGGCGCACGCATCAGACGGACGAAGCATTTTGTGGAGACCTGTAACCTGCTTGTTTAGCCGCGGTCAGCGCGGTCAGCCCGCGGGAAGTGATGCCATCGATGAAGGCGATCTCCCTCACGCTCAAAAGTGGCTTGCCGTTGTTTTTCGCACGCTTCAATTGTTTATCAATAGATTATCGATTTAACTGCCGTTTCAGCAAGATCGCTCTCAACGGCAAAACCGACCGAAATCACCAAACGGCGGAAGGCAATCGGGCTGACCTATTGAAATTTACAAAACAAAGCCACTTGGGTGCAGCCTCGGATCTCAGGCTTCGCAGAATCGCTGCCGGAAAAACTTCCGGACATCGGTAAGGTTCGGGCGGAGCAACAAACGCGAGACGCTGGATCGTGCGCGAGCGAGCGATTAACACTGAGCGATACCGGCGGACGTCATCGCGATTTGGCACCGAAGATGGCACCCCGGCACCCTGCCGGCTGGCCCCAATCGAGGGTTTCCGACTGCCGTTGAAGGGGCAACCCCCATCGAGGGTCCGCAGCGATACCAGATGCCGCGCGATCAAGAAAAAAAAATTTACGACCGGGGCGGGCCCCCAGAGCCCGTTGTCAGCCTCTTTCCCAAGGCTCGACTGATGCTAATATCCGCGCGACGGGTCTCAAGCACATGGACATCTGGCCTCTATTGTTGGCAGCGGCAGTAAGTGGGATAGCGGGCTCAATCTGCGCGCGGTTCGCCCAAGATATCAGAGCGAAACGAATTGAGATCGTGGACCCTTACGGAAAGGGCCGAATACAGCTCTCGGTGGAAAGGCCGGGGACGATCCTGCCGGCCGGAGATGGCCGTCATTCCCCTGGTGCGGTCAGCGCTCAAGTCGACGGATGCGTATTCGGCAAATGAACAGTAACGAAGCTGAAACAGATCTGTGGATCGAGACGTTGCGGAGATTAGGTTTCTCAGCTTTGCACCAGACGACGGAGCAACCAACTGGATCGGCTACTCCGCCATTCGAGCTTCGGCCAAGTGATGTTCTGAAGAGCAAACATAATGCAGGCTTTTCCACCAACTTCGACCGGCAGAGCGGAGAGCCTGGCTTCAAACGTCCGTCCGGCTTTTGTGCAAAAACGAAGCAGCTGGTCGTATACGGCTCCCGTGATTCGTACCCGTTCCAGAGCTTCTCTCAATCCAGCAGGGCTAGCGCAGAAATTCGCATCCTCAATTGTCTGGCCTAAAATCTCGCCGCGTGAATAACCAAATAGTCGTAGGAATCTCTCGTTCACCCTCATACAGAGCGCATCCTCCAAACTGGCAATGCAGGCTGCCTCTAGCCCGTGATCAAAAAGCTCAATAAGACTAGTCTCTTTCGCTTTGAGTTGGCGCTCCATGCGCGTGCGGGCCTTATCATCCCTGAAGAGCAACACCCCACCTTGCAGTGTCCCTACTTCGTCTCGAATCACTCTGGTGGTTGCCGCAATAGCCAGGCGGTCCCGCGCATCGAACCTGCTGATGCCTGGCTGCGTTGTTTCGAGATCACCGCCGTCGGAGAGCGTGCCGGGCAGACGCCCGAGAGCGAGCCTCAGTCCGTCTCCAGCCAAAGACGGCTCGATTTCGGCTGTCAATTTCTCCAACACCTGTGATCTGCTCACCTGCAGAAGTTTCTCGGCTGCAGCATTCGACTGAACGACCTTCATATCCCGATCCAAAATGACTACGCCTTCATCTATATTTTCAAGAACCGCCTCCATGAGTCGGCATTGCGTTTGCGCAAGTGTATCGCTGTGCGACAAATCCACAAGCCTGGTTCGTAGTAACTTGAATCCTCGGAATGTGTAGAAGAGCGTAACGAACAATAATACGAACCCAGCGACGCCTCCGCCCACAGCAAGATGAATGGCAGGCTTCGTGGTTAGTTTTTGGTTCAGCCTATAATCAGACACCAGAAGATTCTCTTCATCAAGCATGTCGTCTATGCGACGGCGAATATCGTCCATGACAGAGCGCCTACTACTTGACCGAACCATCTCCATCGCGGATTGAACACCGACTTGTTGCCGAACTGCAACCGAGTTATCGAGAGAAGTCAATCTCGCGTCAATCAAAGGCTTGAGATTACTAAGGCGCTGCTGCTGACCGACATCGTCGCGGGTCAGAAGTGTCGCCAATTGGTGAATTTCCTCACCTATCCCGCCTCTTACAGCCTGATAGAGTTCCAGGTTGTCCTGATCGCCATTTATCAGGTAATCGCGCTCCCGGGTTTCTGCGTCATTGAGCGCGAGTCTAAGATGTTCGAGGCGATCGATTATCAGGCGAGAATGGCTTACTCGATCGCTGCTGCCGACGAGACCTCTCATAGTCCAATACGCTTCACAGCTAGCTACGGCTAGAACCACAAATGCCGAGGTCAGTCCCAGCACAACGATCACGCCGAATCTGGCTCCAGAGCTAATCTGCGACAACCTTCCCATTTTGACCCTCCAACAGCTCAGTGGGGCGGACGGCTGAATGACGGTCATGGATTCCCGACTAGGGTGGCCAGCACTCTTCAATTACGGCCACGGAATTTGTCGGGCAGCAGCATAACGGCGTCAAATGTAACTGAGGGAGGAAGGCGAGGTTCCATATAAAGAAATGCCTTACAGATACTGATTCGACTCGCAAGTGTAAGGCGAGCGGAACACCACTCGCTTCTTTTTTCGTCATCTGAGCAACGATCATACACCACGGAAGATCGAGTGCGAAGTTCTGAAGGCTCTCTTTTGGTGAAAAAATCAACCGATCTGTGGATAAAAGATTTCTGCTTAATCCCCATCTTTTTCCGGAGCGGTCGTGCAGGCTTGGCTTTTCTCAGCTCCGTTTTCTTTGGGAGCGCCTTCTCGCCAGCTGAGCGCGCCGCGTCCCAGGAGGGAGCGCGCGCGGATTTCGATCAAGGCCCGGAGCGTAAAACGAAGCTCCTTAAAGAGGCCGAATATATGGCCGCAACCGCTTCACCCTCCCAGACAATTGCCTTTCGCTCGGGGCTGGGTCCATATAAACGACAGGTTTGAGAAACACCACATTCGATACCGTTGCCATATGAGCCTCCAGAATACCAGTTCCCATGGCGTCGCTGCAGCTGTTTTAGCTGCCTCGCGGCACGCGCTGGAAAGGATCGGATCGAAGCTTGAGGGGCCATGGGCCAGCTATATCAGCTGGATTGACGAACGGCTCGGTCGCCTTTGGCGCCTTCAGGGTCCCGCCCCGGGACTCGGAGTGACGCTCCCCGGCGCTTCACAAGGGATTCAATGGAACACTATTCGCGATCGCCCTGGCCGACGTTCTCGGTGAAAATGAAGATCCTTGGCCGATCGTAGACTCGATCTTCTCGGGCGTGCAAAACGCGCCGCCCGGAGCTCCGAAAGGTACCGTAGCCCTTAGCCGGCGCTGGGCCAACGTCAAAGCTGATCCGAAGCGGGTTACTTCGCAGCGGTCGCTGGAGGAATAGCGTCAGCGAGCATGCTCCTTTCACTCGACAAATCGCGGCTTCGGTGGAATTGACAAAACGGAGTTCGATGAGACCTCCTGCCTGAGCCGCGCCTTGCGTCAAGCGAACGAATCGGCAGTTATGTTTTTGGCCGCCCCTTCGCGACCTGCGCTATCCTAATTCCGCTCGCTCACGACCGCGCCTGACGATAGGCAGGTGCGTTGGGATTGCACCGTTTTTCGATCGAGGGTCGAAGCGCCGGTCTTGGATCTCAGCGCGGTCGACCCAAACCCATCGCCCGCTTGTGGGCTCGCGAGCTTGAGATTTGCGACAAACGAAATGAAATAGCGCCCGTGTCGCTCCGGGAGAAAAAGGCGTAGCTCTATGCCGAATGTACTGATCTATAATAAGTAAACGCTCCCGCGCAGAAGGTCTTGCACTGGACATACGGGAAATACGATGAGATTCTTTCCCGTCATGGATCGCCGTAAAGTCTTCGGTGCGGCAGCGAAATTCGTCGTCCGCGCACGAGAGTTCCGAGAGGTAATGGCCGAGTGGGAGCGAAAACGGCGAGCAGGTGAGACGGTGACGATATTTCGCTCTGAGGCCGATGAAATCAGAGCGAGATTGAAAATGACTGACGACCTGTGGAACCAAATTCAGATGCTTTACGAGCAATCAGGCAACGTCGGAGAAAAAAACCGAGCAGCGAAGCGTGATGACCAGTTGTTAGGTCGCGGCGTGGCGTTGCTGGAGCGTCTTAACGACCTTCAGCGCGCCAACATTCGTCAGTTCAGAACTCTCCTCACGCGACCAGGGCCGAAAGCAAACAAGTGAAGTGACACGTCCCGCCCGCCGCGCATCGAGCGCAACATTCCGAAACTTCTCTTGCCAGATCACCTGAGCCGCCGCCTTTTCGCCTGCATCGCCAAAAATCACGCCACAATCGGGCAAAACCTAGAGAAAATACATGCCGAGAACGCTAGTATCTTCGCCGCCGTCCGCGGGTCGATCCCAAACCGCTGCGCTGCCTCACGCCGGCTCAGCCCCTCAACATAAACCGTTCGTCGCACCTGCCCATACAGTTCCACGCCTTTCATCCCTCCGCCTTCAACCCTCCACGGCTGAAGGCTATCTGCTGCTGGAGTTTTACTCCGGCGCGGCCCGTAGGGAATATTGCCGACAACAATATGCCCGGGATTGCGTTTAGCAACCTTCGCAACCGAATTGGAAGCTGCCCCGCCGAGATCAAATCGCCGGAAACGAGGCGCATCCGTGCAACTATGACTTTTGCAGAAATGCTACAAAACGTAGCAGTTTCAAACACGAGGGTCCGGGCAAGCGGAGACTAGAGAATAATCGACTGAATTTAAAGTGGGAAATTCATCACGGTCGAACTGTCCTGAACATTCCGATCCTCCTCTTCGCATGGCCCAGCTCTTGCGAAAACAACCTTAGCAGGAGGCAAGCGCGGCGGGATCGGTTCGATGCGAACCAGCTGAGGATCGATACTTAGATCGTCGCAACGATCTTGTTTTGATTGTGGGCGATGATTGCGATTGGCGATCGTTGTGTCGAAGATGGTTCACGACTGGCAAAATTTACCGCTGAGTCTGGGGATGGATAGGTCCGGTGACCGTGGCGGAAAGCCGCGTCGCGCCACGCTGAGCGAGTTTCTTCGGGTTGCGATGCGGGGAAGGGGAGACGTAGGGAGCAGGCTGGGGGTAGGAGCAGGCCCGGAATTCCGGGCCTGTTTCTGTTTGACGAGCGAGATGATTGCGCAAGCCGCGCCTTCGGCAAACCGCGCCTTTATGGGCCGCAGAAATGAGTAGGCCTGGTCGTTCGGCGCGTGCTGTCGGGCGCTCGAATAGGAGAAGGGAATGAAGAACGGTAAGGGTAAGCCGGTCCGGAAACGCATCTTTGGCGTATCACTTAAAAAGGGTGAACGTTATCTGCTCCTCGCGTCCAGCAACGGCACGGTGCAGGTAACCATTATCAATGACAGGACCGGGGAGTATCGCACGTACACCCACGGCTCACGGCGGAATGAAGCTGGCGGCTGGACAACTCGGCCGCGCCGCCATCTTCCCGCACCCGCGCGCGAACCTTCTCGCCCTCGTCCCCACTCGAGCAATTCTCTAAAAGACCGGAATTTCCACTTTGAAACGCAATTTCCGTCTTGAGCCCTGATCCAGACTCCCGACCAGACCGTTTGCAAACGCAGAGTTTCGGGAACTGCCATCTGCCTTTCTTATTTCTTCTTGGGAGCCTTTCCGGTTCATTACAGCAAAACGGACTGTGGCGAGCCGGTCACGTTATCACAAATCATCAGGGTGCCAGTCTGCTCGGTCGTGTCCGTCGGCTTGAAAGTCACCGATACCTTTGCGGCTCTTGCCGGGCATGAGCGTTCCTTCGCATTCCGAGTTGACCACGATCACCATCGGCGACGCGCTCTCCATCTCAATCTTCATTGCCAACCCTGTTTTTCTTGCGGCCCGGATTCTTGATCGTACCGTCTTGGGCTTGCTGGTAGTTCCGACGGTTACCTTATTTCCGAATACCAGCGAAGAGAGACTGAAGCTCCTCCGGATCGGGGTCGGCGTAGCGGTCGTGGTCGCGGTGGCGATATCGCGATGTCCATGCCTGACACACGACTACTCGATTTGCCAGTTGATCCGCCAAGCATTTCTGGGAAGTCATCGAACCCAACCTGCTCGGAGATTCCGACGGCTTGTTCGTGCTCGGTCCCGAGCAGAGGCAGTTCAATATGTTCGGCCAGAGCCTCTGCGCTAGGCTCCGGCGGCTGACGACCTGCCGCGACTGCGTCGACAATCTCTAGGCGAAGAAACGCCAGCCTCAGCAATCGCGTACGTCTTCAGCATGCGCTTATGGCCGATATCCGAGCCCAGCAGCGTCTTGAGCTTCGCATTGAATGGGGTGATGCGCGTGTTCGTTGTCCATGCATTCATCGGGTCGTCCGCCCTATAATAAAGCCACTGCGAACCCAAGGAACTCCCTGAGAGCCAGGGTTGTCTCCGCTAGCGCCTCGGCAGACGGCAGAGATGCTACGGCTCCCGACTGCCAATTCTTGTAGGTACTAAATGTTGGTGGTGCGTCCGTGAAAAAATCGCAGGGTGCCGGGATGGTTTCGATGCCGAGATTTCTGAAGAGTGCTAGTGCGCGGGGCATATGGAAGGCTGAGGTGACAAGCAAAATCCGATGAATCTTACGGTTTGTGAGGATCATCTTGACGGCAGTCGCGTTTTCATAGGTATTCCGAGAGCTGGATTCCTCCACGACCGCGGACGGTGACACTCCCATAGTTTCAATAATTTGCGACATTAGTTCGGACTCTGGCGGAAGCTGCTTTGCCCACGAACCTCCACAAAGAATCACGATTGGAGCCTTCCCTTCACGATAGAGCTTGACAGCGTAGAGCAGGCGATTGGCGGTCGCGCCGGGCACTTGAATGGTCGGCCTGGGCGGCTGAGCGGCCTGAGCGCCCCCACCCAAAACCACAATCGCATCTGCGAGGGGCAGAGGCCCGCGCGGTACATTGCGAGTCTCCAGAAAGCCCATAAGTAGCAGGCTCACTCCAGGATTGCTGGCTATCAGCAGAAGCCCGAAGGCGCCTGCTGCGCTTATCTTGGCCAGACGCGGTCGACTGCGTACCGTCGTAATGACGATCACCAGCAACACACATGTCATCCCGTCCGGTAAGAGAAAAAGAGGCAAAAATTTAGACAGAAAGAATGCCATTTTTAACCTGTCATATTCCAGCTTGTGCAGAGCCATGGTTGAGTGCTTGCCGAGCTAAACCATAGATCCACATAGGAGATTAATCGCAGCCCATGCGCCTCAATTGCTTGACCTGCTTTGCATACTTGAAGTTTCGCCGTCAGCAGTTGCGATCGCGTCCGCGGGCTGAGCCGGTCGAAGGCAGCAGGCCAGCATCATGCCGCATTCGCGGCCGCTCTCAAAATGCGCCGATTCCCCATCGGTCTTACTCCTCACCACAGGCAAACCATAGTTCCTCTTCGCAACCTGGTCCGCCAAGCATGTTGCTCCGTGTACGCGCGCGCCGCCGCGCGCGTAGTCTGGCACGGCGCTTAGTAGTTTCGGGGGGCACGCAGGACTGGCTGGTGGATGGCGCAGTCTGATGCGAACTACTCTCCGTGCCGTTCGTCAAGCGGTTGACTGGTTGACAGACTAGCGGCGGTGGGCATCTGCTACTGCACTATTGCCAGACCCTAACCGGGTCGGACTTATCGCGCCGTCATTCCGGCCCCTGCCGAAAGTTTTCATGCCGCTCAGAGGCGAGCCGAAGGTTTACATCAAGACCGCGGACAGCGGAACGAAGTGTGCGCATGCGTCCTGTCCTGATTGCGGCACGCCTATCTGTGCCGCCGCGACCAGTGACCTGCCGACCTATTCGCTCCGCGTTGGCGCGATCAAGCAGCGCGCTGAGCTGCACCCGAAGCGACAGATCTCGTGCACCTCAGCACTCCCTTGGTCGATGGAGCTCAATGGGGTAGGAAGGCTGGACCAACAATGAGGTCGGCGCTTTCAAGCGGACCCTAGTCACGAAATTTCCTCCGCAAAAGCTTTATGCCGGTGCGATTTAAAAACCAAGACCAGCACGAGTATGAGCGCTCGGGGGTTCTTCATCGCCAGCGACAACCGCTTCCTAACCTCCGGTGTGATGCCGCCCTACTGCAAATCCATTGGCTCGCTCTCTTGCAACTCGCGGTCGATCGATCGGCGCGGCTTCTTGAGACGGTAGTTTCTCGGCCAGAGTGGACAAAATTTAAGGAGGAGGCGGCTCAGTTTTCCAAGGTGCGAGGATCTTGCCTGGCTTATCTCAAGTTCCGAATACCGGATTCCATTTGACCTGGCTGGCAGCATCCTCGCGCCCTCCCAGTGCGTTCACACATTTCATCCCGCTCACCCGAACCGCCCTCTTCCTAGGGGGGGGGGGGGGCAGCAATTAATGTGCCACGAGCGATTGGTCAATAACGCCCCGAATATGCGGCGCGCTCCACTATCAATCCGCCGATTGCTGCAATGTGTAGGATTGATGCAACAATGTGTCGTGCTAACGCTACTTATTTTAATGGCGATGAGTGAGTGATACGAAAAGAGTGGCTAGAGCGAGCGGCTGAAATGGCAATGGTCTCATTAATTACTTCATGCGCCAGGACAGAGCTTGGCAATTCCTCAGGAGGTTGTACGCGGGACCGGTTTGCGCCAGCGCTGGATACCGCGCAGCGACCCCACCGGCCTGCGGCCCGATGGAATGGATTTGGCTCAGGTCAGCGCCGCTGGTGAGCACATGCAGCGGAGTCGAAGGCGGGCGCGTGCTTCTTGGTGATCTTGGCGCGCGGCGCGGGCAGCGCGACGGAGGGTGAAAGCGCGGATCAGCGCGAGCGCGAACCTTTGCGCGATTGCGTTGGCGAATTCCGGCTGCGCGCTCCTGTTGGTGACGGAGACCGGCTCGGCGACAGCGGCCCGTTCGTGACCTTCAATTGTTCGAACTTGGTCGACTCGCTGGCGGAGTCGCAGCTCTTCGGCCATGTGCGCGGCGGCTTCACTGATGCGCGCGAGGATTCGCTCGGCTATTTTCGCTCTGCTAAAGTTGGAACTCTATTCCTCTAGATGAAATCGGCGAACTCCCGCTGCGCGTGCAGCCTAAACTGCTGCCCGCTGTCGAGACACAGAAGATCCAGCCCGTCGGTTCCTCACGTTCCTACGAGGTTGATATTCGGCTGGTCGCAGCCAATCGTGACGCGCAAATGGTGAAGGCGGAGCAATTCCGCGACGAGCTCTACCTCAACGCTCCGGCAATCTGGTTCGACCCTTTTGGGAACGTTACAGGACAACCCCGCCACTCGTCGCTCATTTCATCGCGCACTACAGCCGCTGCCTATTCGACAAGGACGTAAAGTTCGTTTCGCGCAGCGCATTGGACGCGCTGTGGGCCAATCAGTGGCCCGGTAACGTCCACGAGCTCGGCCCACTACAAGCTTGAAGCGACAAAACGCAGATGCTCTGGAACTTCAACGTAGATTTTCTTTATGGTCGCCATCGCCTTGAGCGGCCGGTCTTACGGCATCCATAGAGCTGCCGCGATCCCGGTCAGAATGGACGCCGCTATGCACAGCACTATACCCATGGCATACAAAGCATCATCGCTCATTGTTTTGTATCCTCCCGCTGCTGCGGCCAGCTCTCGTTGCATCGCAGGATCCTCACTCCTGGCGAGCAACACCGGTGAAGCTGATGGACGGACCGCAGGTACCGAGCGCATCGACAAATGCCTCCTCAATAGTCGCGTTGAGGTCCGTGCAACGGTGCTGCCGGCGACGGCGAATCACGCGGCGGCTGACAGCAAGCCGGAAACCAATCACGCCCGCGCTGACCGTTGCAGCAGTCAGCGCCTGAAAAACGAGTAGCTCCTTGGCGCGTGCTCGTTAAGGTATTTGCGCAGCGATTCGACGCCCCAGTTGCGAGCCGTGGTTTGCCTACCGCCCGGGGACCTCTCCTCGATCCACCATTGGTTTTTGTCAAGCCTGATGTGGACCTTGCTGTTGTTCCCAACCGTGGCGCTGCCGCGATGCCCAAATTGGTCCAAGCGCAGGCCGAACTCCTGCAGCAGTTCCTGCCAGTAAATCCAAGTCAAGCGAGAGGTCGTCCGTGAAACGGCAAAAATGTTCTCGGCCGTGATCGCGTAGCGCTCCATCAGCGCCTTCTGCAGGTGGGCCGCAGTCTCGGCCTCTGCCGCTGCGGCTCCATTGTCGGTTTTCACCCTCCGCAACAGCGCGATCTTTCGGAGTGCGTCTTCGGTTTTCATCGAAACACCTCCACATCTGTTGCGAACATCGTAATGAACATCAGTTGCGCCAGGTGGCGCCCTGCTTTCACTTGAATCGCGACCGCCCCGGCGCGTAAGCGCGTACGCCGAGAACTCATGCTATCTGCTCCGTAGAAAGATTAGATACAACGAAAGCACCCGATAGTCAATTCAAAGAGATTTAAATTAAATAGAGCAGTCCTATTTTAAAAAAAGAACAACGCTTTGCCGACCACTCGGAGACCGGTTTCCCATCAGACCGCTGCACTCGCCGTAGGGTGTTTGGGAACAAAAGGCGGGTTGGTGCGCACCGCTGATGCCATGAGGCGGTTGATAAGGGGGCCTAATCTCCAGATAAGCGGGAAATATTGATTGAAACTTATAAAATGGGTCGGATTGGTTGTAGCGCATCATTATATAAATCGAGGGGTTGCGGATTCGGCGGACGCCACCAGCCGAGAAGTCTGACGCAAGCACAGACCTGTGCGTAATCGCGGAACGGTGCAACCGGTGTCAGGCGTGGGGAGGAGTCTAGTTTTTCGGATCGGTTGGACGGTTCGTGCGACTCGCTATACTCACCCTTTTGCACGACACACCTGCAGCGAACCGAACAAAAGCGTGCCTGATAGGCTCCGGAAACGAGCACGCGCCCGCGCCCAGGACATTCCAGCGCACGCCCCTCGGCCAGATCTTGGAACGTCATCGTCGCCTAAGCGAAGGGAGTAGCGAACGCATTTGAGGTGAACGTTTCCGCGTGGGTGGTCCCACTCCAGCGCCACGCCAAACGTCAGCGAGTCCTTCACGCATGAGGTGCGGGCCCTCAGCAAGAACGGCCTTCAGGTTTCCAAGTCTGCGCTCCGCGGCTGAGCGCGCTTGAAAGAGCCTAGTCGCCTCGTGCAATTCCCGTAGCGCATGCATGCCCGAAGGAACAGCGCCCAAAACTTCTTGGAACTGGGCGCCGTGCCGCTCGTGAGTTACATGGATGTTGATGAGAAAGAGGCCCGGCGGCGTGGAATCCAGGTCACGTTTGCCATCACTGGCGTGTTCCAGCATCGCGTTCCAATTTGCTGGGGTAGTCGCCGGAGGGCGACAGCTTGCCCAATGCACTAATTGCGGTCTCTCCTTCCCGCTCACCGGCATCGCGAGGGAAACAGGCGCTTCTGCCCCACATGCGTCCAGAGAAAAGTCCCGACCAGGTATGCAGCACGCGACTATCGTGCCCGACAGCGCGACCAAAGTAACTAATCAGGTGATTCGCGCTCTGAGGTTGGTTGGGTCCAGACTTGCGGGGTGCGCGACCGAACCGAGTGTTATCTCCGAAGGCGGATGCACTGCTCGCTGCCCGGTGAGGGGGCCGGCGCACTGCAAAAGACAGTCGGAGCAGTCGCAGTTCTTTTGGTACCGGAACCCCTTCCCTGATTCAGCAGACCATAGGAACCTGCAGAACCTTGCGGTTTTTGTATGCTTTCATAGTGGCGCGCCGCACCGGGATCGAACCGGCGTCTCCCGAAGGCAAACTCCGAGCGCTTTGCCAGCTAAGCTAACGGCGCGCGTTGAGGGGGCCAGGGGTTTTTGGTAAGCAAACTCCTACGACCTTGGTGCGCCCGGCGCTTACTCCGGCGCACGCGATTGACCGTCATGCACTGCATCCGGCTCGCTTGCTTAAGTCTCAATCTGAGCAAAGTGCCGCCGTGCCCTGAGACCAACTCCGACAGGCGCCTTCGCAGACCCTCGGCGTCCACGCCGAGTGCGTCGCACACGTGATCGAATGACAGCGGGCTTCTGATGCCGGTGGCGAAGACCCAAGACGACGCTTCATTGAAACGGTTGCGTTTGCGGCGATTTGCCGAGACTCGAGAATCCCCGAGGACATTAATAGCGTCGGTCAGCACTGCGAGCATTAGACGTTGCTCGCTCGAAAAGGTCTGTGCGCCAACCAATTCGAAGAACTGACTGGGCAGGATCACATCCGATAGCGGACTCAGTGGATCATCTTCAAAAGCCGCCTTCCCTGAATCATTCCGCATAGGCTATCTAAACCTCGCTCTTTTCTGCAATTCCGGTTCCTGCCTTCAGCGTGCGCCTCCTCATGCCCACAACTGACCACTCGGACAAGAAGGCGTTGGACTCAAAGTTAAATTTGCTATTCTGGCATTATAGAACGCTATGAAATAACTTCGTCGCTGATGATAACTTAGCGTAGATTACTAGATGATGCAAAAGTTGTATCGAGCCGTAATAGTCGTCATCTCGTAGCGAAATTCATCTCTTTGTAGCGTTTCGAATCATCCGGTCGAGCCCTGATGAAGCGGATAAGACAATCCGGCCCATTGGGAAACGGTCAACGCCAAGAATTCTTTTGGACTTTTTGGAGTCTCCGACGGGTTCAAATCACTTCTGCCGTCTAAGGCAAACCTGCATCTTCGGAACACAGCAGTTTCGCAATGAGGACCAAGGTTAGATAACGTGCTTCGCGATCGACTAAAATCCTTGGTTGCACCGCGCAGCGCGCGACGCCCACGATCAAAATGAATTCTGCGACATCACCGACGCTGGATGCCGCGAGCGAGCTGTTGCTGTGATGTTGTGCGGCGTCCGGCCGTCGGGTGGATAGCACGGCGATGCTGGCGTTGGTCGAGCGCGGCGTCGATTGGAATCGATTTCTTGAGCTCGCTAATCGCAACAGCGTGACGCCGATGGTCGGTGCGCGTATGGCTCCGAAGGCGCTGCCATCTGCCTTCACACGTCGCCCTCGCGCTCTGGCTGAACTAGGTTAACGCGCTCCGATCCCTGGCGGGCTGCGCCGCGTAAATCGTCGATTCCTGCGCGGCCAGCGGCGTGCCGGCGATTGCAACCAAGGGTCCGGCTCTCGCGATCGCCGCGTACGGTCAGGGAAGAATCTAGTGTCCTGAGTCTGAAGAACGTTTACAAAATCGGGCGACTGATTCGAGGATTTGGTCAGCGGTCTTGGTCCAGCTGAAGGGTTTGGGATGACGGTTGCTGAGCTCCAGGTAACGGCGGATGGCGTCCTCGAGTTCGCGGGTGCTGCGGTGAGTGCCGCGGCGCAGCTGTTTTTCGGTCAGCGCCGCGAACCAGCGCTCGACCAGGTTGAGCCAGGAAGCGCCGGTCGGGGTGAAGTGTAGGTGAAAGCGTGGATGACGCAACAGCCAGCGCTGGATCGCCTTAGTCTTGTGAGTGGCGTAGTTATCGATGATCAGATGCAGTTGGAGTGCGGCCGGCACCGCCTGGTCGATGGTCTCGAGGAACTTGCGAAACTCGATTGCCCGATGCCGCTGAT
The DNA here is from genome assembly GCA_963842085.1 of uncultured delta proteobacterium. GTDB lineage: Bacteria > Desulfobacterota > Binatia > Binatales > Binataceae > Binatus. The sequence continues at coordinate 1,280,882 of CAWJET010000002.1, read as the reverse complement.
GCAACTCGCCGATCACGGTGCCAGCTTTGAAGTCAAGCGCCGCGAACAGGTTGGTGGTGCCGTGGCGCAGATAGTCAGGCGTGCGCCGCTCGGCTTGGCCGGGACGCATCGGCAGCACTGGTTGGCTGCGGTCGAGCGCCTGAATTTGCGACTTTTCATCCACGCACAAGACCAGCGCACGGTCGGGCGGATTGAGGTAAAGACCCACGATGTCGCGCAACTTCTCGATGAACAGCGGGTCTTTGGAGACTTTGAAAGCCTCGGTCCGATGGGGCTGCAGCGCAAACGCCCGCCAGATGCGGCTGATCGTGCTCTGACTCAAGCCGCAGCGCCTGGCCATCGCGCGGGTGCTCCAGTGCGTGGCGTCGGCGGGCGCGCTCTCCAAAGTCAGCCGCACCACTCGCTCAATCTGCGCGTCGCCCACCTGGCGCGGGGCGCCTGGCCGCGGCTCATCGAGCAAGCCCGCCAGCCGCCGCTCCAGGAATCGTTGGCGCCATTTGCCCACCGTCTGGTGGGTCACGCCGAGCCCCTGCGCGACTGCGGTGTTGGGCCTGCCGCTGGCGCACCCCAATACAATCCGCGCGCGTTGGGCCAAGGCTTGCCCGCTCTTCGGTCGTCGCGCCCAGCGCTCCAGCGCCGCACGCTCATCTTTCGCCAAACTCACAGGTGCTATCGGTCTCCCCGTCCGCATCGGCATCCTTCCTCCTATACGAAAGACGCCGACTGACTACAAATTATTCATCGTACTTATGACTCATGACACTAGAACCGTCCCAAGCGATGGGGTCGATAAATTTCGAAGTCTTGCCGGTCGATAGTGAAGACGCGGCGCAGGGCTTCGCGCCTGGCGGCCCGCACCAACGCCGCATCCGCGAGGTCTATCGGCACGTCGCGGTACTTCCACATCAGTTGCCGCATGCAGGGGCAATCGTCGTGACCGATCTCCAGGAACCTCACACCACCCACGTTGATCTGCCACCCCGAGGGGTTGCGGGGTTGGCGCAGACCGCAGGTTCTCGCCGGTGTCCTGTATCAATCTCGGTGAAATAACGGTGCAGCGTGCGGTTCTTCGACCGGCACGCCGCATCGTTATTCTTTCGCCCCTGATTGCGGCGCTTCCAGCCAAAATCTGGCCGAAGGGAATTTCGACCCCGCCGCCGCCGACTCATATCTGAGATGGGCGGTTCGACTTATATGTACCATTTCTGATACGCTCCTTAATGGCTGTGGAGCGGAAGCGGAAAACCGGCGCGATTCTATCGAACTGACAGTGGCGGCGAGCCGGTCAGAGAATGGTTCAAGTCCTTGGACAAGCAGGACCGTTTCTTTATCGGAACTGACATCAAGACGGTCGAGTACGGATGGCCCATCGGGATGCCGGTCTGCCGTCCGATGGGGAAGGGGCTTTACGAGGTCAGAACGAATCTGGCAGGCAACAGAATCGCGCGTGTGCTGTTCTGCATCGCCGAGGGCGAAATGGTCTTGCTCCATGCCTTCATGAAGAAATCGCAGAAAATTCCAAAATCAGACCTGGACTTGGCTATCGATCGCAAGCGCAGATTGGAGACGGAACGATGAAACCACGTAAACATGTCGGCTCCTCACTTGACGAGTTGCTCGCCGAGGACGGCACCCTTGCCGAGGCGGAGGTCGCCGCGCTTAAGCGGTTGATCGCATGGCAGGTCGAGCGCGGGATGGGGGAGAAGCGAATGTCAAAGTCGAACATGGCGCGCGCGATGCGCACGAGCCGCGCCGCGCTCGATCGCCTGCTGGACCCGAAAAACGAATCGGTGACGCTGCGAACGATGGCCCGCGCCGCAAAAGTCCTCGGGAAGCGGCTGCGGTTGGAGCTAGCTTGACCGACAACGCGTGCGCGCTGCCAAGGTTGCTGCGCTAGGCTCCTTTGCGGAGTTTCAAACACGGCTATCAATGATTGGATTCAAAAGGGCCATGTGAGTACCCTCAAGCACGCTCTTCGTCCATCGCGCGCTTCTGGGATCTCAATCGAAGAGTTCGTGGGTGACGAAGATTCGGAGTCGTGACCTTCTGCGGTCAGCGCTCTCGATTCGCCCGCAAGGCCTTGCCATGTTTCCAGTTTGGCGACGGTATCGGGGGGAACCGAGCGGCTCCGATGCGATGCGCCAGCGTCGGACGCTATCACGACATGAGCACCTGATGACGGTGAGGTATTTCGTAACCGTGTGACCAACTCCATCTCCTCCGGCGCGGCGCGCATACCGCAGATGGGTTCGGAGGTACGAATCGATGGGGAGAATGGGGTCGACGACATTAGTGCGGGCACGGCAGATGCGCCGGGTGTTGGCCCGTTGGCAGCGTAGCGGGTTGACGCTGCGCGAGTTTGGGCAGCAGCGTGGAATCCCACCAAGCACTCTGAGCTGGTGGCGGCAGGTCTTCCGGCACGCCGGCGAGGAGAAGATGAACCGCGCAGCAGCGGAGAACGTGGTGGTGTTCACCGAAGTGCCCAAGCCGGTGAAGGTTCCAGGGACACCAGCGGTTCTGGAGATCGTCCTGCACAACGGTCATATGGTGCGCGTGCCGGCGGGAGCCGATACCGACACCCTGCAGCGGGTGCTCCAGGCCCTGCAGACGACATGCTGACGCTGCCGGCGTCGGTGCGGGTGTTTGTCGCGCGCGGCGCGACGGATCTGCGCCGGTCGTTTGATCGGCTGAGCGCACAAGTGCAGGAGGTCCTGATCAATCCGTTCGTCTATTTGCGCGATGTGATCGACCGCGTCTCGACCCATCCGGCCCGGCTGGCCCTCGAGCTGACGCCACGCGAGTGGAAGCGCCTGCGGCGGGATTCCGGCGCGCAAGCCGCCGCCTGAACAGGGCCCCGGAGCAGGCTACTTGGTGCATTGTGTCCCCAGCTGGGGTTCGCACCGCCAGTGGGTGCCGTGAGCCAGGCGCTATGCACCCAATTCGTCGAGCAGCGCCTTCGCGTCCTTCAAATCGGCGGTGTCGAAGCCTTCGGTATACCAGTTGTAGATGTCGGCGAGCGTCGCGCGCGCCTCATCGCGTTTTGCCCGGTTTAGTGGGGATCCAGATGGTCCAGTGTGCAGAACCTTGTAGCGGGGAGCCGTTCGGTCTATACGGGGAGTTGAATCGGGGACTTAGAAGGAAATCCGAGCTTAACGGAGGGAGTTGTGACTCACGTCGGAAGCTGCTTTTGTGGTGCTGTAAAACTGGAGGCCACCGGGTCACCTGAGGCCATGGGCTACTGCCATTGCCGTTCTTGTCGGTCATGGTCCGGTGGACCCGTGAACGCCTTCACCCTCTGGAAACCGGAAGCCGTGCGCGTCACATCAGGGGTCGAGCATATCGCGACGTTCCATAAGACCGACTTCGCCCATCGTCAGTATTGTACGAAGTGCGGCGGGCACCTAATGTCGAAACATCCGACCCTGGGCCTGGTGGACGTGTTTGCCGCGACTATTCCTACCCTTACTTTTACCCCTGGGGTGCACGTCAACTATGCTGAGACGGTGCTGCCCATGCGGGACGGCCTGCCCAAGTTCAAGGACTTTCCAGCGGAGTTCGGTGGATCGGGCGAGGCAATGGCGGAATAACAATTGCGCGACGTAACCACCGTCTACCGGCATCGGGAGTCCCGTCACGAACGAGGCGCTACTTTGCCCGAGACTCGACCTGCCATTTCTCTTGCTCCGTGTGCGTTTGCGTAAGCGAGACTTGTTCATGACGCGGAGGAGCCGTCAAGCTGCACTCAGCTCGTCGAGCAGCGCCTCGGCTTCTTTCAAATCGGCGGTGTCGAAGCCCTCGGTGAACCAGTTGTAGATCTCGGCGAGCATCTCGCGCGCGTCGTCGCGATTGCCTTGCTTGGCGAGCAAGCGCGCGAGTGATGTCGTCGCGCGCAGCTGAAGTAACTTCGTGCCCTGCCGGCCGCTAGCTTCGATCGCGTCGCGCAAGCATTGCTCGGCCGCGGTCGCATTTGACCAGTCCTGCGCCAGGAGCAATTCGCCCTTCAGCCGGAGCAACCTGGCTTCGTAGAGACGCTCCCCCGTTTCTTCAGCTATCGCGATCCCCTTGGCCACCGCGGTCAGCCCTTCCTCAAATCGCTTCGCAGTCAAATATGACTCCGCCAGATAAGATAGGAAATTCGGTCGAAATAGCGCCGCGCCTGTGGCCCCAGAGGCGGCCAACCCACGCTGGATCAGCGCGATTCCTTCCTGCGTCTGACCCTGCCAGGCCAGCGCGATTCCCCGATGCGCAGTTGCTTGCGCCAGAATGCCTTCAAATCCTTGCTCGGTGCACAGTGCGATCGCCGCCTCCGCTTGTCGCTGCATTGCTGGCCAGTCCCTGCGGAGGTGATGTTCCGTGGACGCGTGATTCAAGGCCACCGCCAAGCTAAAGTGGTGAGCCTGTTGCTGGGCCAGGGCGATTGCCTCGCCAGCCTTTCGTAGACCCCGGTCCGGATAGCCGCGAAGCGTCAAGCCCCACCCGATCCGGACGAGGCAAAACACCCCCGGGTCCAGTCCATAGAGAAACGCATGACTGTGATGCATCCGAGGATCGTAGATGGTGACGGCCCGCTCGAAGTGATCCAGGGCGGGGATCAACTCTCCTAGGACAAAAAGCGAATTGCCTCGCGCCAGATGGGCTTCCACCAGCAAACCAGAGTCTTGCAGGCTTTCGGCCGAGCTCACGAGTTGCTGCGCGAGTTCCGATGCAGGCCGCAGCTCGCCACGGACAAAATGGTAGGATCGCAGTCCAAACAAGACCGGAAACAGTTGAGCATCTTCTCCCACTTGCCGAGCCAGCTCGACCGCCCGCTCGTAGACCGCTCCAACTTCCGGCGCTGCGTTGCCCTTGGTGGCAATCAAAGCAGGACCAAGCATCGTCTCTAATTCCAATTCCTGCCGAGCGCGTTGCGGGGTGTCGGGCAGTGACTTCAATATTTCCAGGGCGCTTGTGAAATTATTGATCGCCTCAGCATTTGCAGACCGCTGTGCGGCTTGTTGCCCCGCAAGTCGCAGGTACTCCACGGCCTTCGGTCGGTTACTGCTGCGACTGTAGTGATGCGCCAATTCGGCGAGGTGATCGTTCCGCTGTTCGGCGAACATCGATTCCAGCGCCTGTCCCGCGCGCTCGTGAAGAGCTTTCCGCCGCTCGATCAGGACCGAGTTGTAGGCGACCTCCTGGGTGAGCGCGTGTTTGAACGTGTAATCGATGTCGCCAACCGCCGGCTGCTCATAGATGAACTCGGCCAGCTGCAGATCATTCAGCATCCGGCTGATTTCATCGTCGGACTTCTTGAAGACCGCTCGTACAAGCGACAGCGAAAACTCCTTGCCGGTTACCGCTAGCGTCTGCAGTAATTCTTTTTCATCCGTCGGCAGCCGGTCGACGCGTGCGGCGAGAATCGCCTGCACGGTAGGCGGGATCTTGAGGTCATTGAGTGACTTGGTGAGCTTTACCGTTCCGTTGCGTACCAGCGCCCCTTCGTCAAAAAGCACCAGCACTGTCTTCCATGAAGAACGGGTTGCCCTCGGTCTTCTCAATGATCAGCCGCTTGAGCGGGATCATATCCTTGTCGCCGCCCACCAGCGACGAGAGCATCTCGTCGGCAGATTCCTTGCCCAACGGATCGAGGCGCAACTGCGTATAGTAAGTCTTGCTGCCCCACTGATGCGAGTACTCGGGGCGGTAGTTCACCAGCAGCAGGATGCGAGCAGTGGCTATCGAGTCGGCGAGAAGATTCAGCAACTCCTGAGTCTGCTCGTCGATCCAGTGCAGATCTTCGAAGATCACCATCAACGGCTGATTGAGCGACTCGCGCAGCAGGATCCGTTTTATCGCATCCAACGTGCGGCGTTTTCGAATCTGCGCATCCGTCTGCGCCAGCGGGTCTTCGCCCTCGACGATTCCAAGCAGCACGAACAGATAGGGGCGTGCATCCTCAAGCGAAGGGTCGAGGATCGAAAGCCTGCCGGCGACCTTTTCGCGCCGTACGCGCTGGTCATCTTCGCCAGTGATCCTGAAATAGCTCTGCAGCAGATCGATCACCGGCAGGTAGGCCGAAGCTTTGCCGTGCGAGACCGAAAACGCTTCGAGCACCATCCAGCCCGACTGGTTCTTGGCCTTGAACTCAAAGAACAGGCGCGACTTGCCCGTGCCCGCCTCCGCCATCGCGGCAACGATCTGTCCGTGTCCCGATTTGGCGCGCTCGGCCGCGGCTTCCATCGACGCCATCTCGCGCTCACGCCCGACGAATTTGGTGAACCCGCGCCCGGCTGAACGCTGTAAACGGGTGCGCAGAGGCCCCAAGCCCGTGATCTCATAAACGTTGACGGGCTCGCTCACGCCTTTGACCTTGGTCGGGCCGAGCGGTTTGAGCGCGAAGTATCCCTCGACCAGCGCGCGCGTCTGCTCGCTGATGGCAATCGAGCCGGTCGGCGCAAGCACCTGCATCCGCGAGGCTAGATTGGCCGTATGCCCGATCGGCGTGTACTCCGTGTGACCTGCTCCGGTTGTGATCGAGCGGATCACGACCTCGCCCGAGTTCACGCCGACACGCGCTTCGAGCGGCGCGTTGCCAGCCTCGCGCAATCTCGCCGAGTATTTGTTCAGTTCCTCCTGCATCCGGAGGGCGGCATAAAGCGCGCGCTGCGGATGGTCCTCGTGCGCGACCGGCGCGCCGAAGAGCGCGAAGATGCCGTCGCCGGTGCTCTGGACGATGTAACCGTCGTAACGTCGCACCGCATCGATCATCAGCTTCAACGCGGGATCGACAATCATGCGCGCCTCTTCGGGGTCGAGGTCCTGCTCAAGCTCGGTCGAACCCTTGATGTCGGCAAACAGCGCCGTAACTGTCTTGCGCTCGCCCTCGGGAATTTCGCTGGTCGGCGCTTCCGGGCGAACCCGTAGCGCTGGCTCGGGAGTCTCGGCCCGCGCCCCTGACGATGGAGGGCGGGCCGCCGGCGAGATGGAAAGCGCGCCCCCGCAGCTGCCGCAGAACTTCTCGCCGGGCTCGTTCGATGCCCCACACGCGGCGCACAGCGCAGCGAGCGCGGCCCCGCATTCCACGCAGAAGCGGCGCTCGGCGCGGTTGTCGTGATTGCAGGACGGGCAACGCATGGTGTCTCTTGTCGCCTTGATGACTAACACACCTGGCGCGCACTCCCGAAACGCCGCAGTGTTCCTAAAACGACACGAAGAGGGCTCGATTGGCGACGCTCGGCTTCTTCCATCACGCTTCGTGCCAGCTTGGCAGCTCAGCGCGGGTGGGATTGGTCACCCAGTTACGGTATTTCGGCGATAAGGTGCTACAAGCGCCCGGATCGGAGAGCAGGGCTTCGGAACGAAAGTGGGCAGGCCGCGCCCATATTAACCCGGTTGCCATGGGTCAAGCAGGGAAATACCCAAGCGCTCGAAGTCCTTGACGTTGCGGGTGGCGAGAGTGAGACAGTGCGCCTCCGCCGTGGCGGCGACGAATGCGTCCATCGATCCGAGCGTCAGGCCAATCTTCTGCCCCCGTGCCATAATCACACCCCAAGTGCCGGCAACGTGCTGATCAATGTCGAGGATGCGCTCTTCGAACCGCACAGGGAGCTCCTCGGCAAGCCATGCAGCCAGCCGCTCGCGCCGGCGCCCGGCCGGTAACATCTCGACCCCGCGCCGGAGCTCCGCGAACGAAATCACGCTGATGAACATGCGGTCTTCGTCGACCTCGGCCAGCCACGAGTTAACGTTGCGGTCCGGTTGCGGCCTGACCCATTCCGACACCACGTTGGTGTCGAGCAGAAAATTCACAACTCGATCTCGCGCCGCCCATCTTTCGACCGCTTGACCGTGAGGTCCGAGCCTCGCAGGGGCGATGCTGCGAAAAACTCCGCAAGGTTGCCTTTGCGTTTGGTCTTGCGCTGCCACTCCTCGGCCGACACGACGACCACGGCCTTTTGACCCTTGCGGGTGATGGTCTGCGGACCATCCGCCAACGCGCGGTTGATCACTTCGCTGAATCGCGCCTTGGCCTCCGCAACCGCCCATGTCGCTTGACCGTGGACCTGGCGATGCATGGTAGTCATCCTGGTCATAATGGTCATCATATCTGACTGTAGCCATCAGCGCCAGCGTGCGTGACCAGAGTGCTCCCCGTCAGCACAAGTTGGACAACTCGAGGCGATTGCGGACGAGAGCTCATCTTTAACCGTGGAAGGAGCGGAAGATGCGATCGAAAATCGATATGCGCACGGAGGAAGCGGAGAAGACGGTACGCGATGTAAAGGCGGGCGACCCGGCGGCACTTATCGCCTGAGGACAAGTGTCAGGATCGTGATCGCGGGTCTGCGCGGCGAGGACAGCGTGGCCGAGCTTGCCGCTTCCAAAGCCCAAGTTCCGTCAGATTCTCTCCCCTCGAAAAATCACCCTGCCGACCAGCAATCGATCAATCTCCATCGGCTCTAGCTCTTCCGAGATTCCCGGCCCGCTGACCACGAAGCCCCGCTTGAGACCAACCTCGACCCGCCTCACGGCGAGTCCCGTAGGCACGGAAAAAACAACATAGAGACCCTCACCCCGCGGCAACTTGTTGCCGGCTGACCGGTCCACCAATAACAGATCCGTCTTCCTGATTTGCGGCGATAGATCCTGGCCCGCTTCGAGCAGCATGAGATCCTTCGGCTCGCTGACGCCGAGCCGATGCTCGAGCCGCCACGGCTGAATGGAAGGAATGCGCGAAATGTGTTGCATTGGTGCACGGCGTCGACGTTTACGTGTAGCAGTCCCGGCGGAAATCATTTCATCCCGGCCCGTCGTTTGTTGGATCAGAATTTGCAAACTGATGTCAAAACTTTCAAAGAGGAGAAGCAAATGGCAAGCGTCCGACAGATCAAAGCAAACCGCAGAAATGCGCTGCAGAGCACGGGGCCACGTTCAGCGGAGGGGAAGGCGCGCGTAAGCTCGAACGCGCTCAAACATGGACTCACGGGCCGCGACGTAGTCTTGCCAAACGAGAACCCGGACGAGTATGAGTCCTTTCGCGCGGATCTATTGAGCAGCTTGGATCCTCAGGGCGCGCTCGAAGGCGCATTGGCCGAGAAGATTGTAGTTTACCTTTGGCGGCTCCGCAGAGTCCCAGGCTTTGAAGCGACATTCTATAGGCGCGGTTTTCAAGAATTACTCGTGAAGCAAGCGGAGGAATCGGTTGGGCAGTACGAGAAGGACTACATTCCATCGTATAAAACGAAGGGGGTAGAAGCCTGCGACCGTCAGGCTCATGAGGATGCCAAGCAGAGGCTCGCCCGCGCGAAGGCCGAACTCGAGGGTCCTTCATTCCACGTTACGCGCGTGTTGGAAAAGTTTTCACAACCATTATCAAATCTCTGGCGGCACGAAGCGGCGCTTTTTCGATCGGTGCTGAGAATGCTGCACGAACTGGAACGATTGCAAGCAAGGCGTGCCGGCCAGCATGTCCCAGTTCCCGAAGTTGTTGATGTGGACGTAAACGTCCCTGCGCCCGCTGGGATCGACATCGAAGAGACTGGCGCTAACGGGAAATCCGACGGAGATCCCCAATAGCAGGAGGGCAATCGGCCTGATCAAAATTTACAAAACAAAGCCAATTGGAATGCAGAGCGTTACGCGAGGCGTGCTTCTCTTAGCTGACCGTTCGACGAGCCGCAACTCTCCCGAACCGCTCGACGGCCGCTCCTGATTCCGTTTCCGATTGATGCCGCGCCGGCAGCGCGCATTCATTCGCCGTCGCCTACGACGCACCAACGCGCGCGCGCTTCGCCACTGATTCGATCGCGTCTACGATCCTGGAAGAGAGCGCGGCCGGCAGGTCATGCCCCATGCCCGGATTCCCACCACCATCGATTCGACGGCGCTCAACCTCGAGTGTCAGCACACATCAGGTAGGCTGCGCTGAAGCCGAACACCATAGCAAGAAAAGTTGCAGCGCCCAGCCCGTTCTGGGTCAGCTCGTCATGGGCGGGGACTGTCAGCCACCGGGTCCAGGCAATGATGAGTCCTATCTGAGCAAGACCGTAGCAGATAAGTCCGGCGCGTCGCGCCCGAACGCTGGTGCCTTCCGCGCGCGCGAGCAACAGAAGAAAAACGAGAAAGAAGGTGAGACGATGAAACCAGACGGCGGTTAGCAGCGGCAGGAGCCACGCGACCCAAAGCGCGAAGGCGAACTCAGGGCGTCCGCTTCTGTTCGCTATCGAGACCCCATGCACTGCCAATAGAAAAAACACAATCTCCACTGCAGGATCGCCACAAGACGCACCGCCGGCCACGGCGCACTCGGATACGCGCGAGCAGCCGACTGAACGCCGCGGGTGATCAATGCGGCGAACGACCCGTTGATGGAATACGAAAGCAGCGCCGAACTACTTGTCTGCCATGCCGAGTCTGCGAACTCCAAATTCAGACCGGGACCGAAAATCATAACCGAAACTGCCGCCCCGGTGAGCAGGGTCAAAGCTGCCGCCAACAGCAAACGCGGCCGGCGATCGGTGATGAATCCAACCAGGATTGCCGCCGGAAACCCTTTCCACAAAGCCGCGAGCGCGAGCGAGATCCCGCAGGTCGCGTCGGAGGACCGACGGATAGCCCGCAGGGACAGCGCGATCAGCAGCATCACAACCAAGTCAGACTCTCCCCAATACAGTTCATCGCTGATCGGACCATAGAGCAGCGCCAGCGCGAGAATGGCTACCGGAGAACCTCGTCCGCCCGCACAGCGGATCATTATCGCGAGCCCCATAAGCAGCAGAGCAAAGTTCGTTCCGCACCATATCCAGAACGCCGTCCGCACAGGCAGCAAGCTCAGAGGCTCGAAGGCCAACAAGACCAGCGGTGGATAATTGGCGGGAACTGCGTCGACTTGAAGCGCATTCATGATCGGTGGCAGCACGCTTGAGCGGTAGGGATCGAGGCCGTGGCGAGCTGCAAAGCCCCACACATAGTAGGCGCCGAAGTCGATCTGGCGCTCTTTAGAGCTGATCTCGAAATAGTAGAGCGCAAACAGATAAGCTGCCGCAGCTAGCAGAAGAGCCCAGTCGCGCCATCGAGTCGTCGTGCTAGCAGCCATCCTGTTTCCAGTCGTGGAATCCTCCTTGGTGGTGGTTCGTCTGGCTATTTTCACAGGACTCCAGGACTTTTCGACGGGTTCGAGGTTTTCAGAACCCAGGAGTCGTCGTAGGTCGAAGGCTACGCATCTTTCCGTTTGACGCCAAGGCGCCGCTTTGATTTCGTCCACGCATGGCCGAGTACGACGAAACCACATACGGAGAGCGAATCGCCGAAGTCTACGATCTCCTATACGGAAAGCGCGACAATCCGGAGACGGTCGCGGATTTTCTCGCCCCGCTCGCGGGCAAGCGTCGAGCGCTCGAACTTGGAATCGGCACCGGCAGAATAGCGATAGCGCTGGCCGCGCGCGGCGTGCGCGTGACGGGAATCGATGCGTCGCCCGCGATGGTCGCGAAGATGCGTGCCAAACCGGGGGGCGCGGACATACCGGTCGTAATGGGAAACTTCGCCGATGTGAAGGTTACCGGCGGCTTCGGTCTTGTCTACGTAGCGTTCAGCACTCTTTTCGCACTTCCGGATCAGGACGAGCAAGTGCGATGCTTTCAGCGCGTAGCGAAGCGCATTCTTCCGGCAGGCGCGTTCGTAGTTGAAGCATTCAATCCCGATCACTCGCTTCTTGCCCAGCGCCAGCGAGTCGCGGCGGTTGATGTCGGGACCGATCACGCGCTGCTCGATTCGGTGACCAACGATGTCGTGAACCAGACTGTCCGCGCACAACACATCCTGTTCACCGCGGGCGGAGTGCAGCTGTATCCGTTGCAATTGCGCTTCGCCTATCCGAGCGAGTTGGACCTGATGGCGCGCCTTGCCGGAATGCGACTCCGAGAGCGATACGGCGGATGGGACCGAAGCCTGTTCACCGCGGCGAGCCCGGTTCACATCTCCGTTTACGAACTCGAGCCAAAAGCAGGGTCCCTATCGCCTAAGATCACTTCGAAGCGAAAACCATGACACGCTAACCCGCTCGCAAATCGTGAATGCGCCCGGGACTCAGGCTCGCATGGCAATTCCATTGACCGGTCGGCTGAGCTCGGCGCGCAACTCGCGACTAATCTTCGGTGTGCCTCAGCTGTGCATATCCGTCATCAGCGTTCTTGAAAATAAGCAAGTGACACAGCTAGTTTCATGCGCAATCACTGAGTCACCAAACTAGAGGGGGTAGATGAAGGTCGAAGACGTGCTGCGAAAGATCGTGCTGTTGCGTAGGATCTCCACCGATAAAGGAGCCTTGGCGGCAGAGAAAGAGGCTGCGCACCGCTTGCAGAAGGCGCTGACAGAGCGCTACGCGATCAAGCCCGAGGACGTTCCTGACGGCGCACCAACGACCGCCTTTCGTCTGAACTGGAGTTACTGGCAGGAACTGTTTGACGAATTCAACCTGCCTTTGAGTCATTTTGGGAGTCGCGGCAGCGCCAGGGTCGGGAACAGTAGCACCGTCTACATCAGGCTTGCTGCCAACCAATGGTGGGCCGAAGAAAAGTCCGCAGGCCGCTGGCAACCCACGACCCGCGGCCAGGGTGTTGAATCGCTGCGCGACTACCTTAGAGTGCACGCCCCAAAGAGCTACTCGTTGCAAAGGCGCTGACCGCCGCAACCGTTAGTGTGGGCATGATTGGTTTCCGCCTTCGGTGACCTCGGCTACCGCCATATCAGCACACATGTTCGTGAGTGCAGAGAAACGCCAAGGGCGACGGCCGGGCTGTACACACGGCAGCCATCACGACCCTTCGCGCCTCTCCGTTGAAAACCGCCGCATCTCTGAATTGGAACGCTGACGCTCCGCACGCCGGCATTGAATTGCTCCGCCGCTGTCAAGGCCGGGCAGAGAGCACATCGGAATCTGCCCGACCAATGGAGGAGGGAATGTTGGTATGAAAGGCCTGCTTCCCCCCCGTGACCGGTGCCGGCAGTGACGTACTCGATATCAATCCCGTTTGCGTTGATACGAGCCATGTTGCTCTCCCTTGCCGGTCGTGCGGTTCCTTGATGCTTCTCGACCGCCGAACTCAGGTTCGGAGCTGAGGTCGCGCAAGAACCGCGAATCCGCCAGCGGCGTCTCGCCGCCCTGCATCGGATTCGACGCAAACCGCTCATCGCAGTGGATGGGGTAACCGGCGACATAATCGGCAGCCTGGCGGCCCAAATCAGCGCCGCTGGCAGACAGCACCGATACCGTGTTCAAGATCTTTGGCTTGCCAGCCAAGCGTTGCAGCATTCTCACCGTTTTCTGACCAGGAATCGGCGTGACTTCGAGGACATTCCCGGCCTCGATCTCGTGCCGTACCAGCGGCCGATCCGCACTTCTACCGGGGACAAGTAAAGGCAATCAAAACTGCGGGCTGACGCGAACGTATTTCCTGTCCCAAGCGTTAGCGCGGCTGCTTCGCCCCTTGAGCTTGGGCACGAATCTTCTTCAAAGCAGGCGCCAGACGTTTCGTTGCTTCCCAGGCATCGGTTGTTGAGGGAGCGTTCCCTCAGAATGGCCACTTTAGCGATGGCGAGCCCGCGGTGTTCTAACCGGCCCACCTCTCGCGAGCCGCCGCTGCGCCACAGCCACCGACACGCTGCGCTCGCGCAATCGGCGCTCGAGGAGCTTGCGGAAGCCCGGATGCTGTTCGATCAGGCGGTCGATCAGATCGTCACCTTCTTCTAACGGCACCAGTTGAAACGACGGTCTGCCGTTGACTGTCACCACGACCGGCTCGCCGTAGCATAGCCGACCGTAGCGGCTCAGTTTGGCCTTAGCCTCGCTCAGTGGAACTACTTTCATGGGCGATAATCCTCTTGTCCTGCACGTACAGCGAGTTTCCCCGTTTCTTCCCGACCAGGACGATAGTGACTGTCGCTTCAGCCTCTGCGACTGTAAACAATACCCGGTAACGACCAAAAAGCCTCAAACTCACGTTCCGCCACCGGATTCGGTCGTAGTGTTTTGAGATGCCGCGTCTGAACCAGCGGGTTTTCCGCCAACCGGGCGCTGGCCTCTCTCAGCACAGCGCGGCCCTGTTTGATTCCGAGCGCTCGCAGGTCATCGATGACCGATTCCTTCAGCTCGACCGTCCAAGCTGCCATCACTGCATTCTATAATAGACCAGAATTTTGGAATTTTGGTCTACACTGGGGTTCGTGCCTTTCGCGGTTGAGAGTGTTAAGGCGGGGCCGGGCGGCGCGATGTGATTTACCGAGAGGGAAACTGGACATGGTCCGTCGGCCCACCCAAGCCGCGATGAAAATGTCGTATCGTGAAGACGGCGCCGGAGCGAGCGAACGTCACGAGTGCCAGTGGTACCCTGGGAGTTCGAGAGAAAGACCGCGGAGCCGTCCCCCCGCGCATTGCTGCCGCGAGCACGCAGGACAGATTGAGGCAGCTATCATGCGCAGTTGGTCGAAACCGGCGCGCTCATAGGACTAACATCACCAGTCTGGAAGATTGTCAGGTGGCACCTAACGGGAATCCCCGATTTAATTCAGCCGGCGACCGGGAACCGCTATCGGGTCTGGTTGAGCGGGTCACTTTCCATAATCCGGATAACGGGTTCTGCGTTTTACGGGTCAAAGTTCGCGGGCAGAATGATCTGGTTACGGTGCTTGGCGCGGCGCCGTCAGTTTCGGCGGGCGAATACGTTCAGGCCAGTGGGAGATGGGAAACCCACCGCGACCACGGCCGGCAATTTCGCGCCACATTCCTCAGGATCGCGCCACCAACTTCCGCCGAGGGCATGGAGAAATATCTCGGCTCGGGTCTCATCAAGGGAATCGGACCCATCTTCGCTCGGCGGCTGATAACTACCTTCAGCGACGCAGTGTTCGAGATCATCGAGCACGAACCGCAGCGACTATTTCAGGTCGAAGGCATCGGCCCAAAGCGCGCGGAGCGAATCATCGCGGGCTGGTCCGACCAGAAGGTGATTCGTGAAATCATGGCGTTTCTGCAAGGTCACGGGGTGAGTACCTCGCGGGCGGTTCGCATTTACAAGACCTACGGGGCGGATGCGATACCACTGGTGACCGAAAACCCGTATTGCCTTGCGCGTGACATCGTAGGCATCGGCTTCAAATCTGCCGACGTCATCGCGGAACGGCTCGGAATCTCCAAGACCGCGACGATTCGGGCACGGGCTGGCGTTGTCTACGCGCTAACCGAAGCCGTCTCTGACGGTCACTGCGGACTGCCCGAGGATGAACTTATCGCCCTGGCAGAAAAACTGCTCGAAATCTCCGGAGAAGCGCTCCGCGATGCAGTGGTTGCTGAGGTCGCTAGCGGATTCTTGACGGCGGATGAGATCGGCGACCAGCGTTGCATTTTTCTCGCGCACCTCTGGCGCGCCGAACGAATCATAGCGCAACGGTTGCGGGCCCTGGCCAAGGAACCGCCGCCGTGGCCGACCATTAACGCCGAGCGGGCCATTGCTTGGGTCGAAAAGAAGCTCGAGGTGTCCTTGGCCGCCAGCCAGCGCGCCGCTCTGAGACTGGCGCTGGTTAGCAAGGTGCTCGTGATTACCGGTGGACCCGGGGTCGGCAAAACCACTTTAGTCAATTCGCTGCTAAAGATTCTTCGAGCGAAGGCGGTGTCGGTGGCGTTGTGCGCCCCGACGGGGCGGGCGGCGAAGCGGCTCGCCGAGAGCACGGGATTGATCGCCAAGACCATTCATCGCCTGCTCGAGGCGGATCCCAGGCACGGTGGATTCAAGAGAGGCGAGGCCAATCAGCTGGAATGCGGACTTCTGGTTGTGGACGAGACTTCGATGGTGGACGTGCCGCTGATGGCTTCGCTCATAAAGGCGCTGCCGCCCAGTTCGGGCCTGGTTCTGGTCGGCGACGTGGACCAGTTACCGTCAGTCGGTCCGGGGCAGGTGCTGGCCGACATCATTAATTCGGGAGCCGTACCCGTAGCACGTCTTACCGAAGTATTCCGTCAGGCAGCGCAAAGCCGCATCGTGATCAACGCACATAGAATCAACCGCGGCCAAATGCCGGACCTGGAAAACTCGGTGAATGAGAGCTCGGACTTCTACTTTGTCGAGGCGGCAGACCCCGATGACGCGGCGCACAAGATTCTGGAGATCGTTCACAGCCGCATTCCAGCGCGATTCGGTTTCGATCCGATTCGCGATGTGCAGGTTCTTTGCCCGATGAACCGGGGACGCCTCGGTGCGCGGTCGCTCAACCACGATCTGCAGTTGACCCTCAACGGTGACGAGAGCAAGCCAACAGTGGCGCGGTTCGGGTGGTCCTTCCGAGTTGGCGACAAAGTGATGCAGACCGCCAATGACTATGACAAGGACGTCTTCAACGGCGATATCGGCTTCGTTCGGGACGTGGACGTGGACGGGCAGGAAGTCGTGGTAGAGTTCGATGGCCGACCGGTTACTTACGATTTCGGCGAACTCGACGAGCTCTTACCCGCGTTTGCAACCACGATCCATAAGGCGCAGGGGTCGGAATATCCAGCAGTAGTTATTCCGCTTTCGACGCAGCATTACCTGATGCTGCGGCGCAACCTGGTTTACACCGGTATCACGCGCGCCAAGAAGCTGGTGGTGTTGGTGGGACAGCGCAAGGCGTTGGCGATCGCGGTAAAAGATTCGCGCGCCGAAGCCCGGTGGTCGAAGCTGAATCAATGGTTGTGCAACCCCTGAGGAGTGAGTCCTCGGCGCCGCGTGAGTTTCTGCCTGCGTCGCCTCGCTCGCAAGACAGACGGGAAGAAGAAAATTGACCGCCATGAATGACGGGACGAGTGAGCAGCATGATCGAGGCGCTAACCGGAAGGGGCTGGGGCGGTAAAAGGACTCTCTTTGCGAACCTAACCTATTATCATTCCAGCCATGAATTTCAGCGTTCACCTCAACGATGAGCTGGTCGAGCGCCTCAACCAGACCGCCAGAGAGAGCGGCAGGACGCGCAACGCCCTGATTCGTGAAGCGGTCGGCGAGTGGCTAAACCGCCGCCGACCCGCCAAGTGGCCGACAGAGGTCATGCATTTTCAAGGAATCCGGGGAATCAGATCTGGCGCGGCTGCTTGAGGTTCTTGCGATCCTCCTCGAACCGTTCAATGCGATTTCTACTTGATACCTGCGTACTGAGCGATTTCGCTCAGGGCCAGCGCCAGACCCTTGAGCGCATCAAGGCGGCCGCGCCAGAGGATCTGGCGGCCAGCGCAATCACTCAGATGGAGATCGAGTACGGGCTGTTGCTGAATTCCAAGCTCGCCCGCCGACTCGGACCGGTTATGGACGCCTTTCTCGGGACAATCCGCGTGCTGCTTTATGACGACGGAGCGACCGAGGCCACGGCCAAGGCACGTGCCATCCTGAAGCGCCGGGGACGGCCAATGGGAGCGTACGATATTTTGATCGCGGGGACCGCTCTTGCCCACGACCTGATCCTGGTTACCTCGAACTTTCGCGAGTTCAGGCAAGTCGAAGGGCTCATTTTCAACAGGTCCGGAAAGAAAGCCCTGTCGGCCCAAATTAGGGAAATCTTCCTTATAAATGTTGAGCTTTTCCTACCCTACCTCTGCGTCCGGAAATTTCAAATTCTTTTTACCATCCGGAAAATCCGAAAATGCGAGACTGGCGGTCATGAAGCGACGGTCATGAAGCGAGCGAAACGACAGGCTGAGCCATTAGAAAGTAATTTCGCCCCCCGGTCTCCAAACGTCGGTGCTGACGCGCTGTTGCCGACGCGGAAGATATGACCCTCAATCAATTCACAACGTCGCGGTCGCCGAGAAACTTGCCGCTTGCCGCGCTGCGCAGCGAGGGGTATTTCGGCGAGCGGGCCGCCGGCAGATATTCCCGGAGCGCTGAAAATTCTCGATCGGCATGGCGTCGGCAATGCCCCTGCGTCTCGACGATAGGCTATCTAAACCGCCACAGAGAGAGCTTCGGGCCAAGCGAAGGAGCTCCAATAAATCCCGTCTGACAATACCTCGACCACCGCGCAAAGTTGCAGCGATTTCCGCGCTCGATCGAGCGCGGCCCCAGTGAAGCGAAGATCGCGCGGTTAAATTCTGACCTCGATCAGGAATTGGTCGGTTTTGGTTTAGGTCGCAGCCCGTTTCCCCATCGCTTCAATTCGATAGCCGTGAAATGAAAATTTTCCTTGTAGTAGGGATGTGCACTGATATGCGGGCGCGCCTGTGACTATCTCAGGGAAGACAGCCAAGAAGAGAAAGGGCGCGAACATCAGCGCCGACGATGGCACGCAAGTTGCTTCGTAAGGTGTGAAGAGAGGTGACGGCTATGCCAGTTGGTTTGTTACTCCTCATTGTGCTGGTTGCATTTGCGTTGTATTTCGATCAAGACGGGAGCGTTCGGGATGAGAAATTGGGCCAGCCAATTCCTGCCGCCTTTCGGCACAGGCACAAAAGTAATTGCTAGCTCTCTCAATGGCTTTGTCCGAGGTTCCCTTCTTCGCGTTCGCGCCGGACCTGCTTGATGGTTTCTTCAACCGTCGAGGCTGATAGCGGCTCGCCGCAATGGAAGACCCAGACGCCGCGCTTTTTTCGTAGCTGCGCGTTGCCGCGCAACGGACGTAGCGTGATCCGATCGTGCAGGCTCTCCAGCTCCAATTCGTCACCCGGGGCGATCTGCAGCTGTTCCCGCACCCGTTTCGGGAGCACGATCGCACCGACCTTTTCCACCGTGATTTTGGCAGTCGTTGCGCTCACTATATTCTGGGATTTGTAGATCCAAATGCCAACCGATGCCAAGAGAAAGGGGACGCAGGCTGAGGCGAACGTATTTCCTGCCCCAAGCATTCGTGCGGCCGCCTCGCCGCTAAGCTTCGCGAATCTTTTTCAAGGTTTCCCCGTGTAAAACGCCACTTCCAGGCTGGCTCGCCGTTCGCAAAAGGCGTTATCCGTCTCCTGCATCGTCCTGCCTTCCGCTCCGCGTCGAGTCTCCCAAACGCAAGGATTTCTTCAGGACGAGAATGCCTCAAAGCTAAGACTCATTGGCGGGGGACACAGGTTGTAGCGAAGATAAAGTTTGCCGAAGCATTCTAAACCCTCGCGTAGCTCTTCAAAATTCAACAAAAGTTGGCAGCTATGAAACAAAATGTAGTACAATTGATACGAAATTGTGTCGCTGATGTATCAAGGGCAGAATATACCGCCAGAACCGAACACCGCCGCTCGGACCATTTCACGACATAAACATCCAATTGTGTTCAAAAGGAACACATGAGTAGATTTGGCCTACCGATAGTTCTTATAGCCTAACATTCAGTTATAAAACCCTACAAATTGGCAGATGGCACGCAGGATGCACTAATGGATGGAAGGCAGGTTACCGCCGATGGCGCCTGCAGGCATAAGCAACTAATAGGAGGACCGAAGAAGATGTCAAATCAGCAGGGTTCGTTTCAGCCGGGTTTCGCGGTGTCGACGGTTTTTGAACAGGTCAAGCCGCTCCAGGAGCAGCTCGCTCAGATCGCGTTCATCCTCGAACCGATGCACCAGCTTTCCGAGCTGGCAAATGTGTTTGAGCCGCTGCGCGACTTCGAGGCGCAGATCAAGGAACTGGCCAAAGTGCTCGAGCCGATGCGCAGTTTCCAGAACCAGCTTCGACAGGTCCTGCAGCAATTCACACCCCTGCAGACGCTGGACCAGGAGCTCGATCAGCTTTCGGTATCATTCGGCGAAAGTTTGAACCAACTCGCGGCAGCACTCGAACCGGCGGCTACGCTTCAGGACCGACTCACGTATCTCGTCACTGCGTTCGAGCCGGCCCAGACCCTTCGCCGGGAATTCTCGGAACTGGCGCACAGTTTCGATCGGGGCTCCGAGGGTTTGCCCCAGTAGCTTCAAACATGCAGAAAAAGTCAATCACAGGGTTGAGGCCTGGCATGAAGGAGGCGAAATTGGCAGCAGGTGTAGACACGGAACGATTGGTCCGTGACCTTCTCGACGCCTTCAATTCACTCAAAACGGTGCCGGCGCCGGCGACTTGCTCGTCGCCGGCAGCAGAAGAACAACGACCTGCCCAATTGCAGGAAGCCTGTGAGCAGGCGTTCGACCTTGTGGGTGAGGGCGCTCTTTCAGCCATGTCCGCGGATCCACCCATGCCGGAGGCGCCTCTCGGGGCTTCGGCGGTGCCGAATTCAGATATCGATGAGCAAGACCCGGAACAAATCTCGGCATTCCAAGGCGCTGGGAATTCAGAGCCCTCGGACCACCAGATCGAAGCTTCAAGAAGCCAGCACGAAATCATCGAAGAATTTTGCGCAGACCATGAAGTCCTCGAGCGCCTCAACGTAACTCGTGGGGAGCTCCGAGCGCTGTCTCACATATCTATGTTGGGATCTTTGACTTCCAAGCAGGACGTGCTGTTCGTCCTGCGCCAAATTCGCGAAGGCGGGGAACTCGCGGAGCCGCAAACAACCGTTCCGTCCGAACCACTCGATGTACAGAACGAGAGAATCGAACCGTCGGCACCGGACATTACCGAAATGCTCGACCGTATTCGCCGCGAGGCCCTGATGAAACTGCCTGAGTGGCATTCAGCGAGCGATGCCGAAAGCAGCATGTTTGGTCGGTTCAGGCGTCTTTTTCCTCGGAGCCTTGATCGATGACTGAAATCAGCCGGCGCCGTGTAAAGATGACATTGAATTGGCGGAGTGATCAGGAGCAGAAGTGTCGCCCAAGCTAGCGCCAGGCGTCGGTCATCTAATCGGCATCTTCTGCTCGCAGACCATTGCCGAACTCGAAGCCTTAGCCGGCAATGAGTCTCGACAACCGCCGGATCCTGACTGGTGAAAACAGGATGATACTGTTTGACATAGAAGCCAAGCGATACGGTGTAGCTTCAGAGATGCCGGAACATTCCAAGCGGTTTGAACCCTTGGCGAAACTGGCTGATCCCCACCTTAATTGGCGCGAAGGGGTAACTCGCCGTAGCAATCCTGGCCGCTCGGACCGCAACCTCGAAACCGAAACCAGACAATGATTTGGATCGTTCTCATCTCCGGCGCCCTGCTTTGTACAGTATTCATACCGTTCCGTCACGGCGCCAGGAAGCCTGTCACGTGGGCTCAACTAATCGATGGGGGCACGTTGGACGACGTCCCGAACACGAATGAACTGCTTAAGACGTTTTTCCTTCCGGATTCGATCAATCCGGCGGATTTTCTGGCAAACTATGTTGAACTTTCCGGATCGCCACCCGCGACATCGCCTGACGAAGCCGGGAAGCCAACGACCTCGGCGGCAGCCTTCGACAAGGGCGTCAAGGCTCCACCTGGGTATCCCCGATGGTTCCTCGCAGCCTATCCGGATGTCGTACTATGGCTATCATCGCAAGACGAAATGGCCATGCTGCGGATATCTGCAGAGGCGCTGTACGGAGCCGAGGGCGCCAAGGAACTGATCCGTATTCACGGTGTGGAAAGGATTGGGGAATTGATGGACGAAAAGTTCGAGGAGTTTGATCTCGCGCAACTTCGGCGCCTGGTGACGATCTTCGGCGGAGATACCCGGAAACGACTCGAATGCGCTCTAGCAACTAAGGAAAAGCGTCCACGGCGGTGGTGGTTCGAATCGAATCCCAAACGACTCCCGACTACCGACCTGATAGGACAGCGGATCGTAGGCGATTTCCACTTCTAACAATTCAGCGACGCGCCCGCGTCGATTGAAAAAAGCTCAGCAAAGCGACGTCCAGATCCGCCTGACGCGACGCTATCAACCCACTTCGTGATATTCTGCACCTTTCCTTCGATGGGTGCGGAGCCATGGGCCCTCTCATCTAAGAGCGCCGCAAGCCTCCTTCCGACCAGTCATGAATTTGGCGACGTGGAACATCGGACAAGGGTTTGGAGTTCGAGTCTCCCCTCCTGAGCACGAAGGCAGGGATCTCGATCGCGCATTCCTTTTTTTCCAACAGTTTGGTCAAGTGCGCCAGCTTCCGCGAACGGCGGTCCGGCTCGTCACCGCCAGATTGGCTTGCCTTTATGTTCTTCGGCTTCCGCTGCAATCGCCCCGGTGGTTTGAAGGGCGTTCAAATGAGCGACACGAAACCTTAACCCGCATCCGTATCGACTGGGGGAACCAAGTTACAGACCGGGTCTCTTAAGAAACCTGGCTGCCGCCTCTGCTTCTTGCCATCTCTACACTTTCCACGCTTCAGGGGACACGATTGCACAACCGCCTGGCCGCGCCAGTTTTGGGCCACACGAGGGCGTGACCTTGAGCGCGCGGCAGGACTCGAAGAAGTCGCGGTAGTCGCCTTTGTTGCCGTGCAGTGCGGGTTTGTTGGGGGCCTGGTAAGTTTTAGTGGTCGCAAGCCCCGCAGTCGCTCGGCACATCCGGTGGCCGGCTCGAGCTGAAAGTCGATCAAGATGGTGTTGCAGATCGCCGACATGATGACCCGGTTCTGTGCGATAACGCAACGTGCGATTGCTGCTTCCGCCGCATTTCAGCGGTCAATTCACGTCGTCTGAGAAGAATTTTCTACGATTATAGCTTGCGCGCCGTTTTTCGACCCTCTCAGAGAGAATGCCTCAAGGCTGAGATTCATTGGCCGGGCACGGACCCTGACGCGAAGCGAAAAGTCGCCGAAGCATCTTAAGCCTTCACATACTTTTTCAAAATCCGACAGAAATTGAAGCTATGATTGAGGCAAAATTGTGTCCAGTGACTTCGCGGTAATAGAATCTAGCGCGAGACCGAAGCCTCCGCTCCTAACCCTCGACGATACGCATCCAAATCTGTTCAGGAAGAACGGATGATATGGCACGCACGGTGCATCATCACTGTAAAAAACGGCCTTACATATAATGTAATCGCAGCTTAATGGGAGGATCGAAGAAGATGTCAAATCAGCAGGGTTCGTTTCAGCCGGCTTTCGCGGTGTCGACGGTTTTTGAACAGGTCAAGCCGCTGCAGGAGCAGCTCGCTCAGATTGCGTTCATCCTGGAACCGATGCACCAACTTTCCGAACTGGCAAATGTATTTGAGCCCCTCCGCCAGTTCGAGGTGCAGATCAAGGAACTCGCCAAGGTGCTTGAGCCCATGCGCAATTTCCAGAACCAGCTTCGACAGGTGCTGAAACAATTCTCGCCCCTGGAAGGTTTGGATCAGGAGCTCAATCAGCTTTCGGTATCATTCGGCGAAAGTTTGAACCAACTCGCGGCAGCGCTCGAACCGGCGGCTGCGCTTCAGGATCGACTCACGCATCTCGTTACTGCGTTTGAGCCGGCCAAGACTCTTCGCAGAGAATTCTCAGAACTGGCGCAGAGTTTTGGAGGCTCCGAGGGTTTGCCCCAGTAGCTTCAAACATGCAGAAAACTCAGACGCAGGATTAATGCACACGAGCATGAACGAACCGAAATTGGCAGTGCCTGTCGACGCGAAACGATTAGTCCGTGACTTTCTGGATGCTTTCGATTCTCTCAAAACGAAAGGGGCGCCGCCGACTTGCTCGTCGCCAGCAGCAGAAGAACAACGACCCGCTCAATTGCAGGAAGGTTGCGAGCAGACGTTCGAGCTTGTCGGTGGCAACGTTTTTTCAACCATGTCGTCGGAGTCACCCGTGCCGGGGACCTTTCTCGAGGCTTCGACAGGGCCGGGTTCAGGTATCGACGAGCAAGAGCCGGAGCAAATCTCGGCATTCCAAGGCGCTTGGAATCCGGAGTTCTCCGACTACCAGGTCGAAGCTTCAAAAACGGAGCACGAAATCATCGAAGAATTTTGCGCCGACCGTGAAATGCTCGAGCGCCTCCAGGTGACTCCTGGGGAGCTGCGAGCGCTGTCCCACGTATCTATGCTGGGATCTTTGACTTGCAAGCAGGACCTGCTGTCCATTCTGCGCGAAATTCGCGCAGCCAGAAAACTCGCGGACCCACAAACAACCGTTCCGTCCGAGCGACTCGATGTCCAGTACGAGAGAACCGAACCGTCACCGGGCATTACCGAAATGCTCGACCGTATTCGCCGCGAGGCTCTGATGAAACTGCCTGAGTGGCATTCAGCGAGGGATGCAGAAAGTAGCATGCTTGGCCAGTTCAGGCGTCTTTTCCTCGGAACCCGGATCGGTCAATGAAGTCACTGGCGCCGCGTAAAAATGATG
Organism: uncultured delta proteobacterium; assembly: GCA_963842085.1. Taxonomy (GTDB): domain Bacteria; phylum Desulfobacterota; class Binatia; order Binatales; family Binataceae; genus Binatus. The sequence goes on along the minus strand of CAWJET010000002.1, from coordinate 1,256,736 downwards.
TTGAATCGGGGCAATGATCAGTAGACCCGTTTCTTCAGCAGACCGAACGCTCTGCTCTCGGTCATCGCGATGGCTCTCAAACGTCCGCACGGTCACATCGTTTGGCCGGTCTCGCAGCGTTCTCAGCCGCTTCACAATCGCCGCTCCGAACCATTGGAGGTGTCTCGTATTCCGCGCGAATGCGTCTTTAGCTCTCGAACTTTCCGCAGCATTCGCCTGAGCAAGTGAATTCTTGCCGTCTAGGAGGCAGACGGCAGGAGTAGAGCGAGCCGTCCGCTCGGGGGGCGGCGTTCAGTAAGCGACGAATCCGCCGTTCTCGATTAGCTTGACTGGTATCCCTTCGACCTCTTTCGGCAAGGCGGCTTGCTCCTGCGGCCTCAGCTTCCTGACGTAGACTTCGATCGCGGCTTGACCGGGTTGATCGCCAATCCCGATTCCGGTGCCGACGGCGCCGGCGATGCTCATCAGTTCGTTCTCGTGCCGGTCGCGAACCGCGGTGGCTGCTTCGGCGACTTCCTTTGACATGCCCACGTTATCGGCTTCGAGATCAGTTTGCGGCGTCTCGGGCGCTGCCGCAGAAGTGCAACCGCCCACCATCGAAACGTTCAGACCGCTCAGAACGGCCGAAATCGGGTTGGCCAGCGTTTGGGACTGGTCCGAGGAGCCAGCGAAAAGGAGGGCGACCGCCTGAGGGCAACTGTCTTGGGTTACGATCAGCGACCCAGAGTCGCCAGCTCCGCTAAAGTTCGGCACGCTAATCAAAATCTGGTCGACGAATTTCGCTTGTTTTGTCTTGCCACCGGTGTAGTAGCTTATCTTGGCTTTGACTCGGACCGCCGTAATCCTTCCGGTCGTCAAGCAAGTCGTGCGGCCCATTTTCTGGACAGCCAGCCCGATCGTTGGCGTCGCCGCCGAGCTGGCGATTGGCCCGATATTGAGGATGTCGGCGCTCACATCTCCTGCATTTACGGCCGCGATGGCTGCGTCGATGGTGTTCTTGCCGCCGAAATTGATATTGACGGTGCGGCTGAAGGTTGCAACCGCATCACTCGGAATCTCGTCGCAGGCTGTGTCCGCCAAGCCGGGTTGTACGATGAGCTGGCCGGGCGTCGCCAGGTTGATATCGGCCAGCACATGATTATTGCTGAGGATGAATTTGTTCGTGCTCTGATCCTGAACCATCGACCCCAGTGTGCCGCTGGAGCAGAATTCCCCTTGATTGCTCTGGATGAACGAGTTGATGTTTCCGCCCGAAACGCCAAGCTCAATCGGGCGAGTCACCGTGGATTGTTGAATGCAGTCGATGACTGCACCGGCCGGTATCGACGCGGTGCCGATCGCCAACATACAAGCCGCAAACGCTGCCGCTGTCGTCTGATATCTCGTAGTCGTCTCCCTCTTTTGAAATAGCAGAGCCTACACCAAGCAGCAATATTCTACACGCAAAAACGTGCTGGCGCACGCTAAACATCGAAATTCGTGCCGTGTGTGGCGAATTACTGATTTTCCCAGAATCGGCAATTCGCCACACACACGAGTTGTACCGACGCTGAGCAGGAGCATTGAGGCGAGAAAACCGCCGGAGCCGCCCAACCCGTCCCCGGGGCACGCGAAGGGAATGGACTTTGCCGACGCCCTGCACCTAGCTTCCGCGGGTCGCACGTGAACGTTCGCTACATTTGACAATCGGTTAGGTCAGAAAATTCGGCGTTTCGGACTGGTGAATTAGGCGAGTGGCGCGGAACTCAACCTCGCGCCAGTCGAGATGATCTGATATTCCCAGCAGAGGTGATACCCTGACAGGTTGAATTTGCAGCGGTACATGGCGACTGGCTGCTTTTGGCCGGCGTACGTAGAATTTTTCGTGACCACAGCCCTTTTTAGCCTGCTGGAAAGCCTGTAGACTAGAGTTTGCTGAACGCACGTTGTCGGTGCTAACAGGCTGACCATTGAAAACGGAAATTCTGATGAGTTTCTTTCGAACGGCGGCGCTCTTCGCGCTGGTGATGCTGACGTTAGTGGCGGCGGTCCCGGCCGCGCACGCGCAAAACACCGTCGGCACGATCACGCAACTTCAAGGTGTGGCGAACATCGAGCGCAATGGCGCGACGACGCCGGCGAAGATGAATGAGCTGATCATGCTGCACGATAAGATCATGACGGGGCCGAACTCGTCGCTGACGATCGGCCTGGTCGATAAAAGTTTTATGCAATTGACCGCATCGTCAACGCTGACCATAGATGAGAGCGTCTTGGTGAACGGGGTCGGCGCACCGACCAAGGTCGGACTGTTGGCCGGCGATCTGCACTCCGTAATACTCGGAGCGATGCGCAGCAGTTCATTTGAAGTTCACACACCCAACGCCGTCGGAGCGGTTCGGGGCACCGATTTTTGGGTGCATTTCGATACGAACCCGGGAAAGTAGAATCGCGTCGAGTTGATTGATGGCGCCACTGTTACCGCGACCGCTAGCGGCGTTCCTATCGGTCGCGCGATCTGTCCCGCGGTTTGGACCGCGAGCGAAATTTCCAGTTCATAACGCCCCGGCGCATCAGGCGTGATCGCGGACGCTTCAAGCTCCATCGAATCGCCGGGAAAGACATTCAGGTGAAGCTCGCGCCGGACTTCACTGTCAGCGATCTCTTTACCGTCGCGCTTCCACTCCCATCCCAAACTGACCACCCCACGTTCATCCGGTGAATGTCCGGTGAGCCACACCGCTTTGCCGGTGTTGGTCGCACGGATCGAGACATGGACGCGCGCTCCCGGCGCGGCCTCGGGCGGAGGCGCGCTCAGCGTGACCAGCAGGGCGTCGAGCGTGTCTGGAGAGTTGCGGCTCGTCGCGCGATGTTCCAGCGCGATTCTCATCGAGTCGAAGGTCGAACGCATCGGATCGACGACCGGATTGTCGCCCCACAGCCACAACCGAGTGTCCGGATCGCCGAGGGTCCAGTTGTTCCATGCTCGATAGCTGATGAACGCGCCGGACGCGTTGGCGGCGATCGACCATACGCCCAGCACAGCGAACACGACCACGAGCGCGCGGCGATTGCGGAGGCAGTCTGCGAGGGGGATCAGGGCAAACGCCATTATCGGCGTGACATCCGCGAGCAGGCGCGGGCCGAAAGACTCGCCGCCGGAGGACTTATGCCATTTCGCGACGAGCAATATGCTCAGAATCGCGCAGATACCCAAGTAGCGCAGAAGAACCTCGCCATTCTTGCGCCACGCGAGCGCCAATCCCGCGAACGAGAGAATGAAGATCGGAGAGTAGAAGAGCAGTCCGCGACCGGGACTCAGTACAACCACGGCCAGTCCGCGCGCGAGGGGAGTCGCCCAGAATCCGGCGGACGGCACGCGCTGGCCACCCACCGAAGCCGCCTGTGTGAAAAATTGGCTTCGAAACGGCGTGCCGAAGTAAGTGGCGTTGTACCACACTTGAAAAAGAACGGGGGCAATTGCGGTTGCGGCGAATGTCCAAATCTCGCGCCGATAGCTTACGAGCACATACAAGCCGAGCGGCGCAGCGATTAATACGTCGGCTGGACGCGTGATCACCTCGAATGCGAGCGGCAGCCCAGCGTATCCCGCCCAGCGCGACTCGTCGCGGGCGCGCACCAGGCAATAGATCGCCGCGGTGAGCGCGAGTTGGGCCGGTCCGTGCTGCCATAACGCCTGGCTGCTCACGCTGAGGCTGGTGGTCCCAAACGCATAGACCAACGTCAGCAACATCGCCATCCAGTCGGCGGTCACGCGCGCGGCGGCCATGTAGAGCAGCAGGACCGAGAGCGCCACGATCGTCGCCGCCGAAACTTTCTCGAGCTCGGAGAAAATCCGGCTGCTCGGGCTGACGCCGCATACGATCGAGGGCGCATAGAATGGCAACGCTATCAGCGCGGCGCCGACCGGATAGTCGGACACGTAATGCCCGCCACTCTCACGCAGATAGTAGGGGATCTTTTTCTCGCCGGGGGTTACCAGTTGATCGAGGTAGAAGTGTCCGTGGCCAAGGATGCTGAGCGGCAGGTTTTTCGCGGGCACCGAATCGCCGCCGGAAATCGTACGGCCGTTGGCCAGAAATACGATCAGCGCAACCGAGAAAATTATGAATCCCGGGCTTGATTTACACGCGCCTTCGATCGAGCCGTTTCGAAAGACCGTGTGCAGCAGCGCGAATCCGAGTGTCGCGACGATCGCGGGCCATAGCTTGTTGGCGTCGAACCTGGCGCCTGCGAAATTCACCGCATAGCCGCCCGTCACGAGGATCGAGAGCAGGTAAATCGCGGCAATTACCGAGGCAGCGGTCGCGAGCTTTTGAAGCCACCGAAAATTCACGGATGTCGCAACGATATACCACGCTGGTCGCGAACGCTTAAGGCGATTGACTCGGAACGCTCGCTGGAAAAAACTCTACTCGACCGGGTGAATGCGAAGAGGATGCCGATGGACCTGATTATCGGACTCGATCACGTAAATCTTCTGATCGATACCAGCGCCGACGCGCTCTCGAAGGCGCGCGCATTCTACCAGGAGCTGCTTGGCCTCGAGCCGCTCGAGCGTCCCGCCAACACCGACAGCGGCAGCCCCGGCGCATGGTACCGATGTGGTGTGCAGCAGCTCCACTTGACCACAGAGAAAGACGCGTCGGTGGTCAACAAGGCGTCGCGCCGTCACCCGGCCTTTCGCGTCCCCAATCTTGAAGCGCTTCGCAATCGCCTCGAAACAGCCGGCGTCGAAACAATCGCGGGCAACCGATTTCCCGGCCAGGAGCGGTTCTTCGTGCGCGACCCCTGGGGCAATCGCCTGGAATTCGTCGAACGCTCAGCGAGTTGATCGGCTGACCCCGCCGGAAAAAGAGTGAGTGAAACCGAAACTGGCTTTCACGCTTCATTGAGTGGCGAGTCAGCGCGCCCCGGATTAGTTTTGATTCGGTGCCGACAAGCCGATCTTCGTCCCGGACCACGCCGCATGTCCACTTCCGCACGCGTCATTTGAAGCCCATGGGCCTCTCACCGCTGGACTTGGATGGTGTGTAGCGTTACTCTACTAAATGTAGAATGAACTCAAATCCGACGACAATGGGGTAACCGTGGGGATCACCGCCCTGATACTCGCAAATCTCGTCACACTCACTGTGGTCGTGCTTGTGTGGTCGGCGTTGCCGAACATGCGTGCCATGAGCGCTGCAGCCAAAAGGATCGCGAGACGTGGCACCGGGGAACTTCGTCGGGGCAAGACGGGCAGTTTGGGGGCAAGCTAGGAGCCCCTCTTCAGCGTTTCGGCACGTCGCGTCCCGCAGATGCGGCCAAGTAGAATTCGTCCGAAAAACGACTTTAGCTCTCCTGTGATCCTCGGCTCCAGTCCCGCGGTGCGGCGGTTCGATCATCTCGGCCGCCTCGAATTCCTTTGTCAATCAAGCCTTCTGTTCGTGCTTTCGATCGGTGCTCGACTTCGTAGATTTCTGCAGTTTCCACAACATCACCGGGTTTTAACTCTTGGCCGATATACGCCATAACTGACTCCAATAGATGAGATGAATTGCGTCGTCCAACCACTATAATCCAAGCACTATAATAGGTCAGAGCGGCAGCAAACGTTGACAGAAAGACCGGAAATGAAGCCCCGTCGCGTTGCTGGCCTCGGCCAGATCATGACGGCTACCGAAGTAGCTCAGTATTTCGGCATTCATCAGAGGACACTCGAAAAGCTGGCTCGCGATGGTCAAATTCCCGGTTTCAGGGTCGGCTCCTTGTACCGGTTCGCGAGAGGTGCAATCGAAAAGTGGATGGCCGAGGAACAAGGGAAAAAAAACTTCCGACGCACATAAGGACGCCAGCCCGGCGCGGACGGAAAGGCGGCAAACCCGGCCAGCGCCACCTTGTAGCAAATTTGCTCCCACCTGCGTATATCGATCAACCTTAGGACACTCGCGCCCGGCACTTATGACACTCAGTTGCCCTTTTAGGACAGTGCTTTCCCGTGGGCACTGTCCTCCGGCGGTATTCGTTCAGCCGAGCGGGATCTCGGCGTAGACCGCCGATGAAACCAGATCCGCAGAGGGCTTGTCACTCGAGGTTACCTACGCGACAAGCGTGCGCCAGTCCGGGTCGGTCTCAAGCTTTGTGCTGAGCTCGCCATGCGCCTTCCAGCCGCGCGCCCGTCTATAATCGGAAGCGACGCGCTGCCAAAATGTGAGGACACTTCGGAGCGCTAACGAATTGGAAATTATCATGAGCGCGCGAAGGTTTAAGGCTATAGCCATTGCCGCGCTCTGCGTGCTGGCCGCCACAACTCCAGCCTGCGCTGTTGATCCCGCCTTTTGCGGGCTGTTAAGTCAGGTAGCCAGGCAGGCGGCAGAGGCGCGCGACGAGGGCATTCCGCGTTTGCGCGAAATGGAAATCGTCCGGCACAACGACGGACTCGATGACGACCTCAAGGTTTTGCTCTGGGGGCTGATAGACCTTGTTTACGACGACCCTAACCTAACACCCGACAAAGCCTCGCAGGTGACAGGCTGGTCCTGCGCCCAGCACTCGACCCCAGGAAATTCGGGCGACACGGCTGCCGTGTCGCGTTAACTCTTCGAATCTGGTAACCGTTTACCGCCCCAACGATCCTCGGTAAAAGGATCAACTGAGGTCAAGGGAGTTGCCGGTGACAGTATTCGTGCGAGATCCGTACACTGGAAGTATTCCGCACCCGCTTCGGCATCGCCTACGACGCACCGACACGCGCGCGCTTCGCCACTGATTCGATCGCGTCAACGATCCTGGAATAGAGCGCGGCCGGCAGGTCATGCCCCATGCCAGGAATTTCGATCAGCTCCGCGCCCGCGATATTCGCCGCCGTACGACGCTACGGGGCGGACCTTTCGAAGTTTTGCCAATACCACTCGGATCGGGTCCGTAAGGGCGCCTTCGTGCGTTTTGGTGGTATGTCATGGTTAGCAGCAGTCAGCGTTTGAATTGCTAGGATGCACGGTTCACCTTTGGTGATGTACTTGCCTTAGCGTCCACATTTGCAGTATTTTGACGTCGCTTAAACAACACCATGGACTTTTAGGTTACTTTAATAGATTTCAATTACTCCTAATTGTTAATTTTCCCTACGACGAGGAGCTATCCACAGGAATCGGCGAATTATCCACAGGAATCGAGTTGACAATGAATTATTCGCCCAGACCTCTCTTTCGGGAAAAAAAGATGGATTAAGGGCCGATCGAAAAATCGGCGGAACAAGAAAAATTCGTGGATGGGAGATGTAGGGAAGGTTCCAAAGACGATCTCTTGGCGTGTGTCCTTGCCGGTTACGTCAAGATCTCAAGATCTATTGTGCGGTTGGCGATGGCAGCCGTACGTTGATCCGCCTGGCGGGACCGGGCGATTTGATTGGATTCGACGATTATGTTGATTCAAAGGGTCGCCATGCGCGCCTGTTCGAAGCGCAAAGCTCGAGCAAATGTGTGGTGGCGCTTGTCAGTCGTGACCACATAGCGCGCATTCTGCGGAGCCTCGATGCGAACGCCATGGTCGAAGCGCTCCGGGCGCTAAATGCTTACTGGTCACAAAATCTGCGCTGGTTTGCGATGCTGTTGAATCTTCTCTTCGAAGAACGCCTGGAAGTCGTGCTGAGCGAGCTTGCCGAGCGTGCGGGCGTCAAAGACGCGCGTGGCACCATCCTGATTCCGGAACTTGCGCATGAAGACCTTGCAGAAATGATCGGCTGCTCGAGGCCGATGGTCAGCCGCCTTCTCGCAGAAATGGCCGAAAATGACCTTCTGATTCGCCGAGGAAAGCAGTACCTTTTGCTGAACAAATGGCAGTCCAGGGCAAGACAGGCTCTGCCGCAAGTTAAAACCGACATCAACGGCGATAATTCGAAAACGACGCGTTTGCCGCCAGTTTCACGGCTTGAGGCGCCGCGAACGGCTTACAACGGGCGTCTTCGGAGCGTACGCGGCGCGCTGCTCCAATGAGTGTCAACGCCGGAGTAAAAGTACATCAACAGGCCGGAGCAAAAATGCATCAGTCTGGCCGGGCTTGGCTTGAGTTCCGGCAGGAGGAGTGCGAGGGGGATTTTCCCCCCGTTCGAGGAACTCCCGGGTTCGAGCGACGATCTCGGAGGGGTCTTATCCGGCTTCGGTCGGTTGAGGATCGTCAGCGATCTGACGCCTGCCGTGTTTGAGCCTGAAGCTGTCGCCGTTCATCTCGAGGATATGGACATGATGAGTAAGGCGATCGAGCAGCGCGCCGGTCAGTCGCTCGGAGCCGAACACCCCGGTCCACTCATCGAAGGGCAAGTTGCTGGTGACGATGATCGAGCCGCGCTCGTAGCGTTGGCTGAAGACCTCGAACAGCAGCTCGGCGCCGGTCGCCGAGAGCGGCACGTAGTCGACGATCAGCAGCTTTAAGCCGGCGAGCTGGCGTTGCAGACGCTGCAGGCGCTTTTCGTCCCTCGCTTCGTGCAGTTCATTGACCAGCGCCGCTGCGGTGGTGAAGCCGACCGCGAGGCCCTTCTGGCAAGCGGCCAGTCCGAGCCCCAGCGCGATGTGAGTCTTGCCGGTGCCGCTGTTACCAAGCGCGATGACGTTCTCGCGGCGGGCGACGTACTCCGAGCGAGCCAGCTCCAGCACCAGAGTCTTGTTGAGCGATGGGATGGCGGTGAAGTCGAAGCTGTCGAGACTCTTGACCGCGGGAAACCTGGCTTCCTTTATCCGGCGCTCGACGGTCTGGAGCTGCCCCGTTTCGGTGGACGGTTTAGGGCTTGGTTTTAGTTCATTGGTTTTGTCTCGTCGAGAGTTCCGTTTTGATGTTCATCTGGTACCAGCTTTTCGGCCCCAGCCCTCACCGATTGGGGCTGGGGCCGGAAAGCGTTATGGAATCTTGATCCGAGAGCGCGGCGCCGTGCAGCGCGCCGGCCGCCGCGTTGTTCGGCGGCCAAGCGGTGCGCAGAGCGGTCGAGCTCCGCATGCTTTGATTCGGTTCGGCCCGATAGATTTGTTCGTACTCGAGCGGCGAACGATAGCCGAGGGCGGAGTGGCGGCGGTGCGGATTGTACCAGCCCTCGATGAAGTCGAAGATCGCCATCCTCGCCTCGACCTGGGTTTTGAAACGGTGGCGGTCGAGCAGCTCGCATTCCAGGGTGGCGAAAAAGCTTTCGCACATCGCGTTGTCGAAACAGTCGCCTACCGAACCCATCGAGGCACGCACTCCTGCCTCACGGCAACGCATGCCGAACGCGATCGAGGTGTATTGGGTGCCCTGGTCGGAATGATGGATTACCGTGGTCGGCCGGCGCTGCCCGAGCGCCATATTGAGCGCTGCCAACACCAGCTCGGTGCGCAGATGATTCTCCATCGCCCACCCAATCACGCGGCGGCTAAACGCGTCGAGGACAACCGCCAGGTACAGAAAGCCGGCCCAGGTTGGAACATAGGTGATATCGGCGACCCACAGCTGATTGGGCGCCGCCGCGGTGAAGTTACGCTCGACCAGATCCGGCGCCGGTCGCGCGGCGCGATCGCGAACCGTGGTGGTGATCCACTTGCGCCGGCTGACTCCGTGAAGTCCCGCCGCGCGCATCAGCCGCGCCACCCGCTTACGTCCGACCGCGATGCCGTCGGCTAACAGCTCGGCATGAATGCGCGGAGCGCCATAGCTGGTGCGCGACCGTTCATGAATCGCGCGAATGCGCGCCGTCAATTGCGCGTCGGCCCGAGCCCACGCCGACCGCGGTCGTCTTAGCCACGCCCAGTAGCCGCTGGTGGAGACCTCCAGCACCCGGCACATCGTGGCGATTGCGTACATGGCCTGATTCGCGCTCACGAATTGGAACGCCGTGACGGCACTGAGCCGGTCTCCGTGGCGAACCAGGCCGCGGCTTTTGATAGGATCTCACGCTCTTCGCGCAAAATCCGGTTCTCGCGCCGCAGTCGGCTCAATTCCTCGCGCTCACTTGTGGTCAGGCCATCGTTTCTCACTCCTTCATCCAGCTCTGCCTGTCTCACCCACTGCCGAATCGACTCTAACGTCGGCTCAAACTCTCGCGCCAATTCCGTCAGCGGCCGGCCTGCGCGCGCCAGTTCGACTATCCGCCGCCGATACTCAGCCGGGTATGGTGGATGTGTCTTGGCCATCGTCTTTCCTCCCTCACTCTCTTCCCCAACACACTCCACGAAACCGGGTCAACTCCAGTCCGCCGTTCCCGGTCGATCATCTCCAGCTCGGCCAGACGCAGCAGGTAGCGGGAGTGGTCGACGCCTTCGGCGGCGCACTGGCGCGCCAGCTTGTCGTACTCACGCAGGAAGGTCGGAAGCCTCAGCGCCTTGAGGTGATGAGCCAGCAGCACCTGCGGTGTATCGCTCATGACGCTGCCCCTCCCGCCAGCAGGCTCAGGTAGGCCCGGGCTGAGGTGGTCGCCACCCAGGCGGGCCTCGAGCAGACGGCGCAGGGTCGCGAACTCGTCAGGCAGGGTCCAGCCGACCAGCGGAGCAGCTTGATCGGGCGAGATAAATCCAGTGATCGCATCGCTGATCGAAGAATTGCCAGCGAGCGGAGAATGGACGCGCGATGAGCGCGAACTGGGGGGCCGTGTGTTTTTACGCACAGTCCACAAAGTCCACAAAGTCAAAGAATGAAGTCCCGCCACGCCGCCGCGCTCGCCTGAAAAGAACGGGCCAGCGAAAGCGGGAGGGGTGTCCCAATTCAGTCGCCAGCCCGAACACCGACCGGGGGAAGGGGGGGCCAAACCCCGGTCAGCAAATTTCCGCCACTACCAGATTGCCGCGCGAACGTCTATCCACCGTCAATTAGGACACTCGCAGTCGGCACTTAGGACAATCGGTCGCGTTTTAGGACAGTGCCGAATAGAGCGCTGCTGGCAGGTCATGCCCCATGCCCGGGAATTGTTGTAGAAACTGGAAGCCCGACGCCAGCTTGGTTGGCGCAGCCACTTCGACATCGCCTACGACGTACCGACGCGCGCGCGCTTCGCCACTGATTCGATTGCGTCAACGACCCTGGAATAGAGCGCGGCCGGGAGGTCATGCCCCATGCCTGGAATTTCTATGAGCTCCGCTCCCGCGATATTCGCCGCCGTATCGCGGCCGCCCTCAATCGGCACGAGCGGATCGTCCGCGCCGAATGACGACCGTGGGCGCCTTGATCCGTTTGAGCGCCGCGCGCCGATCGCCATTTGCCAGCGCGGCGGCCGCCTGCCGGGAAAAGCCCGCCGGATAATTCGATCGCTTGAAATCCTCGGTCACCCGCCGGCGTATTTCCCTTTCGTCCGTAGGATAGCCGGGGCTCCCGATCGTCTTGTACGCCTTCACCCTGGCCTCGAGTCCCGCGCCTGAACCGTTCGGCGTACCGATTTAACTTGGGCGCGGTCGCGGTTCCCTGCATGCTAGTCACCAGCATCGTTTTAGAAGGAGCCAATTTGTGCGCAACCGCGTTACGGTACGGAATGTCAGAGCAAAGGAATTAAGTCCTGGGCTCCGCCGCCGCTTCCATCTTGTACCTGATGAGGAAGTCAGTATCACCGTGACCAGAGCGAGTGCGAGAAAGGCGCCGTGCCAGAACGACCCGTGGATCGATATTCGCGAGACGCTTTCACCCATCGAGGCCGACGACATGATCCGTGCGATTCACGCAAACCGACGCAACAAAAGTGACGCACCTGAGCTCGACGCGCCGTGAATTGGCTCCTGGATACGGACACGATCATCTACTACATGAGGGCGATGCCGGCGGTCGTCACGCGGCTTTAGGCGACTCGTGCCTCAAGCCGTTATATTTCGCTGATCACGCTTGGCGAGCTCTACTTCGGCATTTTCCGCTCCGCGCAGGTCGAGAAGAATCTGCGCCGCTACCGCCGATTCTTTGCAAGGGTGAAACTCCTGCCTTTCACTCCGGCGATTGCCGAGCGGTTCGGTGCTATCAAAGCCGATCTCGCAAGGCGCGGTGAAATGATCGCGGATCATGATCTCTGGATCGCTGCACATTGCGCTCGTGCAACAGGCGACGCTAGTGACGAATAATGAGCGCGACTTCACGCACATCCCAGACTTGCGGATCGAAAACTGGACGAAGTAGCCGCGTAGGCAGGCTGAAGATAGCCGCGGACCGTTTGCCGATGGTTTTGCGGATTGGCGTAGAAAGTGGAAGCCCAATGCCAGCTGGGTTGCCGCAGCCACTTCGCCTCCCCCTACGACGTACCGACGCGCGCGCGCTTCGCCACTGATTCGATTGCGTCAACGACTCTGGAATAGAGCGCGGCCGGGAGGTCATGCCCCATGCCTGGAATTTCGATCAGCTCTGCGCCCGCGATATTCGCCGCCGTATCGCGGCCGCCCTCAATCGGCACGAGCGGATCGTCCGCGCCGTGAATGACGACCGTGGGCGCTTCGATCCGTTTGAGCGCCGCGCGCCGATCGCCGTTTGCCAGCGCGGCGGCCGCCTGCCGGGAAAAGCCCGCGGGATAATTCGATCGCTTGAAGTCTTCGGCCACGCGCCGGCGTATTTCACTTTCGTCCGTGGGATAGCCGGGGCTGCCGATCGTCTTGTACGCCTTCACCCCGGCCTCGATGGTTGCCTCGACATCACCTGCCGGCGGACGGTTCAGGAGCACGGCCATCGCTTCGGGCCTTGGCGGAGGAAGCACGCTGTTCCCGCTTGAGGACATGATTGAGGTGAATGAAAGCGTTTTCCCTGGATGGTTCGCGGCGACGAGCTGCCCGATCGCCCCGCCCAACGACGCGCCCACGATATGCGCCTTGTCGATCCGAAGCGCGTCGAGCAGTCCCGCCGCATCGTTCGCCATATCCTCCAGCGTGTACGCGACGCTTGGCTTTTTTCCCTGCGCCATCTCGGCCATCATCTTGACGACATCGGCCGGTCCCGCGCTGTCGAACTTTTGCGACAGCCCCACGTCGCGATTGTCGTAGCGAATTACCCGATATCCTCGCGACGTAAGAATTTCGATAAATTCCAGCGGCCAGCGCGTCAGCTGCGCACCCAGTCCCATGATCAGAAGCACCGGCGTGCCGGTTTTCGGGCCAAATTCTTCGTACTCGATATCAATCCCGTTTGCGTGGATACGAGCCATGTCGCTCTCCCTTGCTTGCCGTCGGTTCCTCTGATCGGTCTCGACTAGATCGGAATTTCCACTTTGAATCCTGATTCAGACTCCCACCAAGGCCAAACGGTTTGCAAACGCGACATTCGGACCTGAGTCGAAGCCAGCTTGCAAACGCTAATAGTTGGCGAAGAGTAGTTTTCCATTTTTTGCCGAACGAACCCATTTCGCTTTACGTGGTGAGCAAAACGGCACGACCGCCCACCTTGAGCAGGTCAGCACAGCGTGCGATGGAACGTGCGACCGTTCGCGCTCGGATCCCTAGAGTGGGTGCGAACACAGCGTAATCGTCTCTGAGCCCCAAGGGGCCGAAATTGGAGGGACCAGCTGAGGGCTTCCCTAAGGCCGGCGCTCCGTGCCTCGTGGCTCCCAACTAGATGACCTAAGGCGCTCTCGTGTATTATGCTCCAGAAGGCCGGCGTCGCCGCGCGGCTCTGAAGTATGGAGAGTCCCAAGGGCAGTCTGCCCTACCGGCTGATTTACGAACTGGGCAATGCCTTTGCGAGCCGTCTTGAGCTCGTCCCACTGATCGAGCTGGTGACGAGCAAGTGCCGCGAAGTGCTGGACGCAGATGGCGTCTCGGTAATGCTGCTCGACGCCGAGAGCCAGGAACTATATTTCCCGTACTTCTCCGATCGCGACCCCAAGGTTGCAAAACGCCTCGCTCGTGTGCGCGTGCCGGTCGGCAAGGGGATAGCAGGCGAGGTCTTCCAGACCGGCCGCTCGGTGAGAATCGACAACGTTTCCACCGACAGCCACTTCTATTCCGGCGTCGACAAGAAGACCGGCCTCACCACCCGTTCGGTGCTCGCGGCTCCGCTGGTCGCTAACGAGATTCGCCTGGGCGTGATCGAGGCGGTGAACCCGCTGGGGAGGGAAGCGTTCTCGGACAACGATCTGGCCCTGTTGGAGGCGCTGGCGGACAGCGTCGCCTTGGCGATTCACAACGCGGATCGGGTCGGCAAGCTAAAGGCCTCCGAGGAAATGCTGCGGACCGAGGTGGGTGCGCTTCGGCGCGACCTCGCCCGCCACGAGCTGCTCGACGAAATCATCGGCGTCAGCCCCGAGATGGCCGAAGTTTACCATCTCATGAACAGCGCCGCGGTCTCACCGATCTCGGTACTGCTCGTGGGTGAGACTGGCTCTGGCAAGGAGCACGTCGCGCGCGCGATCCATCGGATGAGCGCGCGGGCCGACAAGCCTTTCCTGGCGGTCAACTGCGCCGCGCTTTCTGAGCACTTGCTTGAGAGCGAGCTGTTTGGTCATCGCCGCGGCGCCTTTACCGGCGCAGACCGCGATCAGCCTGGGTTCTTCCGCGCCGCTTCCGGCGGGATCATTTTTCTCGACGAGATAGGCGAAATGCCGCTCGCGATGCAGCCGACGCTGCTGCGCGTGCTTCAGGACGGAGAGATCATCTCGGTCGGCGATACCCGGTCCGAGAAGGTCAACGTGAGGGTATTCTCTGCGACCAATCGCGATCTCAAGGCGGCGGTCGCGGCGGGCTCGTTTCGCGCCGATCTTTACTACCGCCTCGCTGCTTTCCCGATCCAGCTTCCACCGCTGCGCGCGCGGCGGCGCGACATCCCATTGCTCGCGGCTCGATTCCTGGCGATCGCAAGCGAGCGCCAGCAGAAGGAGATCCGTGAATTTGATCCTGCCGCCCTGGACCTGTTGGAGAAGTACGATTGGCCGGGCAATATCCGCGAGCTCCAGAATGAGATCGAACGCGCGGTGGTTCTCGCGCCCCGCGGTGAGAGCATAAGCCCCGAACATTTGTCCGACGAGTTACGAGGAGTGGCGGCAGATTCGAAAGCGAAGCCCCTCAAAATCTCTGCGACGCCGGCCCCGGATGGCACCCTTTTGCGGCAAGCGCGAGCGGGCTTCGAGGCCCGCCACATCGCCGAAGTGCTCGCCCACAACGGTGGCAACGTGTCGCGCACCGCAACCGTGCTCGGCATCTCGCGCATCTCGCTTCAGCGCAAGATCAAGGAATACGGGCTACGCTGATTGGTCACCTGCGAAAGCAGGGACGAACGGACCATGGAGCGCTCGGCGTTGCGGCTGCTGGAACATATCCGCCAAGGCTTCGCGAAGTCGTCTGGGGGACGGAGCGACCGGTCGACCTTGTAGAGCATGATCAGCGAGATCACCCGGCCAGAGACTCGCGACGGTGAGCGCAAGACCGTCACCGCGCTGTTCGCCGGCATCAAGGACTCTCGCCTCTGTCGCTGCTAGCTCGTGCGCATCTATTTGGATAGAGGAGCTTCTGAAGGGCCTTCGTCAGCGGTGCTTCATTTCTGAGGCAGCTGCGGAAATGTATCAGATCAACGTTCGCCTTCTTGTCCCTCGATCGGTTCGCCAGCTTCGCTAGATCCAGCAAATACAGTCGCTTTTTGGAGCATTGTTGTGGAGGCAGTTCATGGCACGCCTTCTGCACCTGAAGGAAGAGATACGATTTGGGACGCCAGGGAGACTACGATGTCGGCGAACGGATTGCTGGTCGCGGCTGCGATGAATAATCTTCGCGCCGAGCCGACGGCGGCCGCGTGCGAATGGTTGAGCCTGGAGCATCTTGCGCAGGGGTCGGAACGGTTTGGCGGAATGGTCGTGCGGTCTGCGCAACTGCGCAAGGTACTGAAAACCATCACACGCTTGAGTTCGTATAAGACGACCGTCCTGATTCACGGCGAGTCCGGGACCGGCAAAGAGCTGGTCGCTCGAGCGTTGCACACGCTGGGCTCGGCCGCGGGCGGCCCCTTCGTGACCTTCAATTGCTCCAACCTGGTGGACTCGCTGGCCGAATCGCAGCTCTTCGGCCATGTGCGGGGTGCCTTCACTGATGCGCGCGAGGATTCGCTCGGCTATTTCCGCTCGGCCAATGGCGGAACACTGTTTTTGGACGAAATCGGCGAGCTTCCGCTCCAATTGCAGCCCAAGCTGCTGCACGCTGTCGAGACACACGAGATCCAGCCGGTCGGTTCGTCGCGTTGCTACTCGGTTGATATTCGGCTGGTCGCGGCGACCAATCGCGACCTGCGCGCGATGGTGAAGGCAGGGCAATTCCGCGACGATCTCTACTATCGGCTCAACTCCCCGGCAATCCTGGTTCCTCCCCTTCGCGAACGGCGCGAGGCAATTCCCGCCTTCGTCGCTCATTTTATCGAGCATTTCAACCGCCTGTTCGGCAAAGACGTGAAATTCGTCTCGCGCGCCGCCATGGACGCAGTGTGCGCCAATGAGTGGCTTGGTAACGTCCGCGAGCTCGGGCATGTAATCGAGAACGCGGTTCTGATGAACGAAAGCGACCGTATCGATCTCGACGATCTGCCCCTTCACCATGAAAATGCCGCCTGCGAGCCGACTGGCTTGCCCGTCGATTTGATGCTGCCAAATGGCGCACTCGACCTCGTCGAGGGCGGCGTCAATGGCGTGGGGAAGGATTGGCCTTACTCGCTCGACGCCGTAATCCGCGAGGCCTCGAAGCTCGCACTGATTCGCGCGCTGCAGGCGACCGAGGGGAATTGCCGGCGCGCTTCCGAGTTACTGGGCGTATCGCGCTACACAGTTTACCGGATGATGAATCGGTTTGGTCTGCCGAAGGCCGACCTCGATTCAGCCGAGCGTCAGGTAAGACGCGAGCACGATCACGATTGACTTTGCGAATCGCTGACGGTGCGCTGCCATCCGCTGCACACCGTGCCGCCCAAGGATCCTGGCGGCCAGAACGGCGAAATCTGGAATAGCAATCAGTGTGATGACGTCTCGGATGAAGGCGACTCTGGAACCAGGCGCGCGACCATCGGGATGCGACTCGTGCCGGATGAGGACGTCCATCCAGTACTTGTCTGCCATCGCGGCGGCGACCTTTTCCTTCATGTCCGGCATCTCTTCCACCTTCACCTTGTCGAATTCCTAGTCCGCCGCCTTCAACTTCACGTAAGGGCTGTAGTGTTCTTCTGAATACGTCCGTAATGCGCGATCGCAGAGCGGACGTACGGCTGCCGGTCGATCACGACCACCCACAATTTGACCAATGCTCTCCGACCTCCAAGCAGAGTCCTCCGCGGCCTGCAATCGGGAGTGCGAGCATGAAGACAGATCCGATGACGCTGGCGTTCTCGCGATGGTTCAGCAGCATGCATGGGCGTTCTATCGATTAGTCGACGGATGGTCGCCTCTGAACTGGAATACCTTGGTGCTCACGGTGCGCGGGCGCAAGAGCGGGCGCGAGATCTCCAAGCCGCTGCTGTACCTGGAGCGCGACGGCAAGCTCTATGTGGTGGCGTCATTCGGCGGCAGCGACAAGGCCCCTGATTGGCATTTGAACCTGGTGGCGAATCCCGAGGTGACAGTAGAGCGACGGTGGGTGCGCGGCGCCTATCGCGCGAGCACCCTCGCACCTGAAGAAAGACAAGAGATGTGGCCCAGGCTGGTTGCCATGTACCCCGCATACGCGGACTACCAGAAAAGGACCAGCCGTACCATTCAGCTGGTTGAGTTGGCTCCGGCTGGTTGAGTTGGCTCCGGTCTAATCTGCAAGAGTGCATCGGCGCGGTACGTCGATATTCGCGCAGACATCGCCTTTTCGGCACCTCGCGTTGCGCGAGCTCAGTGTGCCGGTGCGCGCCTAATCCGAGGAGCCTTATTCCTTTGTAACGGCGAGACAGCTCGCCGCAGATTTCCTTGCTCAAGCGACCGCATTGGCAGGAGAAACAAAATGAAGACAGTTACCTTTTCGATCAAGTCACTAAACGAAGTAGCAGACGATTTCGCCAAAACCTATGACGGTGTCCGAACGGGTTGAATATCAAAGAAATCGCGTGATGAAGTCGGCTTCACAAGCATCGAAGCGGCCCGAAACTTCCTGACGCGTGAGCGGCTCTCGCTTATGCGACCGATTCGAACCCGGCATCCGGCATCGCTCTATGAGCTTGCGAAAATGGTCGAACGGAACTTCAAGAATGTGCAAGAGGATATTCGGATTTTGGAGCGACATGGCCTAGTGCGAATCTTTAAAAAGCCTCATGGCAAATGCAAGGTCAAAGTGCCGCAGGTGGTCTTTGAGGAGATAGCGCTCAAGATTGCGATTTGAGCTGGAGAAGTAAACCTGGACCGTTGGATATCGCGAATCGATCGCAACCATTGCCTAAGAGGGTGTGCGCCCAGCAACGAATTCCGGGAACAGGAAATGGGCAAATCGAATTTACATTGCGCGGCCCTACCCGGGAATTTCAGCAGAAAAGACTAATAACTTTGCAGTGAATTGCGGGCAATTCCTCAAGCTTACTGCCGCCAGCGGCCAATCATTCCTCCGATTGAGCGACTACATCATCGGACCATCGCTTGAAGTCGAGTCTCGTCGCGAGCTGTCGGCGACGACTCTTGCATCAGGTTGATTCGGTGGTATAAATAATCAGAAACAGCTAGTGATCATTTATTTTCAATCAAGAAATATGATCAACAACCCTTGAAAAGGAAACTCTGAAATGCGAGAATTGCCAACAGTAAGGGAGGCGGCGCTGCTCGTCGCTTTAATGGTCAGGCGAAAGGAGCGTGAATTGGGAAAGGATCTGGTTCGCAATCGGGTTTCGGAAAAGACTCTGAAGCGCATAACGGGACGCCGGCGACTCGATCAGCGTTTCATTTCTGATTTGAACGAAATGCTCCTCGACTTTAATTTGCTCCTCATTGATAACGGTGAAGCCTTGGGCCTCCTCAAGGCCAGCAGCATCAACGGATGGCCGCGGATAACACCGAAGCGGATCGCCCGGGAGGTCAACGACGCGCGAAGCGGCGAACTAGAATTTCGTCGCGTCGAAGAAGACCTAGCAGCGAGCAGCAACACTACGGACGAGGAGGAGGACTCCGAAGATTGACGGTCGTGGCGCTCGCTCTGACCGAGGCTTCCGGTCTGCTGGAGGATCAAAAGGGGCATCGGTGACATCGTTGGCCGGAAACATGAACAAATGGCAACAAGAAAACAAATCGCGGCGAACCGGAGGAACGCAAAGCGTAGCACCGGTCCTCGTACGGACGCAGGAAAAGCGAGGTCGGCTATGAACTCTGCAAAGCACGGGCTGCTTGGGGAATTCGATCCAGTTCCAGGCGAGGACCCGCACGAGTTTTCCGAATTTGCGCAGGCGATGCGCGCTGACCTGAAGCCTCGGGGCATGGTCGAAGAGAGCTTGGTCGATCGCTTGATCAAAGACATGTGGCGGATCGATCGTCTCGATAATGGCGAATCGGCCTTACTGGTGAATCAGGAATCGCTTGATGAACTTTCCGTATTCGAGATGTTAGAGGTCTTCAGATTCTTTTGTGATGATAGCGGTCGACGGTTTGACGAGCTTCCAGAGACATTAAAATTTCTCGTTGACATTGAGCGCAATATGCAGACTCTGGCGCAGAATGAACTCGACGCAGGCTCCGTGTGGGAGTCTCATTTGGCGAGCGCCGAGAAGCTCGCAAGGCTAGGAGACGAATGGAACTCCGTCCAATCAATCCTAGTCAAACACATGATTGCCCGTTTCATAGCGGCGTCGGCGGCGAACAAAGCTCAGTCTATTCAAACATCTGCCGAAGACGAACGTAGCGCCGCTTCCACCGAAGCGTCCATCAACACGATAGCGCGTGCGTTTGTGCTCAATCGAGCGGCCGCGGCTCTCGAATTACGTTATCGAACCAAAATTGAACGGTCGCTCGGCGACGCGCTCCACCGGCTTCAACGGCTCCAAGCCGAGCGCCAAGGCTAACTGGTTGCCCTGCCGGAAGTTGTCGAGGTTAACGCGACTTTCAAGGAGAAAGCGGAGGATCGAAATTTGAGGCAAAATTACCAAACGAAGCCAATGATCACTGACCGCGGGTCGCTCTATCGAAGATCATCAAGGTCGATCGCGTAGCAAGTTTTAACTCAAGCGCCGACCGGGTCAGGAGCTTCCTGAGCGGGCGTGTGGAATCCTCACACACTAAAACGAGAGCGCGCGATGGCGCGCCATATAGGAGATAGAATAATGACTGACGAACAGAAGCAAGATGATTATCTGGTGAACGAGAATGCCGCAGCACGTTTCAGCATGGATGATATTCTCCGCGAAGAACCGAAGCTAGACGCCCGGGAGGAAGCGTCAGACGAGAAGATGAAAGTGGCGGCTTCGCAGCCGACCGCAGCGAATTTTCAAAACGCCGACGGCAGCACCGAACCACGCTCGGATGCTGATAGAGTGAGCCCGGCTACGAAATCTTTCAAGCATGGGTTGCTTGGGAAATTTGCTTTAATTGAAGGCGAGGACCCGCAGCAATTTTCCGAATTTGTGGACGGGGCGTTGGCTGATTTGAGGCCCGAAGGCACGGTCCAGGAATACTTCGCCGAACGCTGGATCAAAGACGCGTGGCTGCTCGATCGTATCGACAAGGTCATATCGGCTCTTCTGGTCACTCCAGAATCGCTCGGCAATCTGTCTTTAAGCGAGCTCTTTAACCACCTCAAGTTCATAAGCGGCGAGACGGGTCAACGGTTTGATAAACTCCCGGAAATTATGGAGTTTCTGAAAGAGAAAGAGAAAGCGCGCACCAACAGCAACATGCGGGCTACGACCGAGAGTAAGCTTGACGATGGTACCGTAGAGGAATCACGACTAGCTCTCACTAGAGAATTCTTACGGGTGTCTGGAGGACTGAGTTCCTCTGAATTAATTTTGGTGAAGCACCTAAATGACCGCTTGCGCGAGGCCTCGCTGGCGGCGAACAAGGCTAAGTCTAGTCAAACGCCTGCCGAAACCGCCGAAACGGGTGGAGCCGAAGGCGAACATAGCACGGACATCCAAGCGGCGGTTCGCGCATTCACATGCCTTAAGGAAGCCGTAGCGCTCGCTTTTCGTTTTCGAGCCAAAATTCAACAGTCGCGAGACAACTCGCTCCACGAAATTCAACGACTCCAAGCGGCGCGTCAGGGCCAGGTGGTTGCCGCGCCAGAGATAGTCGATGTTAATGTGAGCTTCGGCGATGTCCCCCCGAATGTTGAAATTTGAATAGGTAGCGGCGGCTCCAGGCCGGCCTGAGAATGGGTCGTGCCAACAACACCGTCCCCGAGGGGGAAAGGAGCCGCCGATGAGGAACAGAGCAAAGAGCCGGGAGGCTAAGCAAGCCGGTGGGGGCCTGCTGTTAAGCGCGCAGCAGCTGTTGCTGCCGATGATCGAGGGGATGGCGCGCAGCAAACAGGCGCTGTTGGAGTGGGTCCAGCAAGTGGGACTGAGCGCACTGGGCGAACTGTTCGAACGTGACGCCGAGCAGCTCGCCGGTCCGAAGGGCAAGCATTCGAAGGAGCGTTCACATTATCGCTGGGGCTCGGCGCCGGCCGAACTGCCATTCGGTGGGCGGCGGATTGTGGTCAACCGCCCGCGGGTACGCAACCTCGTGGGCGGCGAGGAGCAGCTGCCCACGGTCGAGCACTTCCAGCGTATCGATCCGGTGCCCGCGCGAGTACTCAATCAGATCCTGCTCGGAGTCTCGACCCGCGGTTATGAGAAGAGCCTGGAGCCGCCGCCGGTGGGCGTAGCGGCGCGGGGGACGAGCAAGAGTGCGGCGAGCCGCCACCTGATCGCACGGATGACCGACCAGCTGCGCGAGCAGCTTACCCGCCGGCTCGACCAGCTCGATCTGCTGGTGCTGATGCTCGACGGGGTGGAGGTCGCCCGACGCACGGTGGTGGTGGCGCTGAGGATCTTGGCGGACGGGCGCAAAGTAGTGCTGGGCCTGTGGCTAGGGTCGACCGAGAACGCCGCGCTCTCAACCGCGCTGCTGCAGAACCTCCTCGAGCGCGGACTCAAGGTAGAGGGCCGCACCCTGTGTGTGATCGATGGCGGGCGCGGCATCCGCAAGGCACTGACTGATGTCTTCGGCGATCTGGTGGTGGTGCAAAGATGTCAGGTTCATAAGAAGCGCAACGTGCTCGATCACTTGCCGCAAAGCCGCAAGGCCCACGTCGCCCGTGCACTCTCAGCCGCCTGGGCCAGCGATTCGGCCGAGCTGGCGCGGCGCCGACTGAAGCCGCTGCTGCAGTGGCTGGAACGCAATGGCGAGAACGGCGCCGCGGCCAGTCTGCGCGAAGGAATGGAGGAAACGCTCACGGTCTTGAAACTGGAGCTGCCGGCGCCGCTGCGAGGCTTCCTGGTCACTACCAACGCGATCGAGAATCTGATCGGTTCAGCGCGTCGCACCAGCCGTAATGTGACCCGCTGGCGTTCGGGCGACATGATCAGCCGCTGGGCCGCGGTCGGTCTGCTGCAGGCCGAGGAGCACTTCAGACGGATCCGGGGCTATCGTCATCTCTCGCTGCTTAAGCGCGCATTGCGAGCAGACCTTTCGAAGCTTGACGCAACTGAGGAGGCTGCGTAGGAATGCGAACTGCCGCTGCTGCCGTCAAATTCAACGACGCTCGGGACATCACCAGGTATCCCGGTGGCAAGTTAGTGGCGTCGGGTCTTTGATTCACTTTTGCCTGCTGCATTCGAGGCTTGCGCCACGACACTCCACGCCTTAATCGATTGAGCGAGTTTGTCAGCTGCATCGCGATGCCGGACACCTCGAGCAGGTTCAACATTGCCACCGACGTAGCGCGCGGCCGTTCGCGCTCGGATCTCAATTCGGCGCTAACTGCCGGAAGGCATGTCCGCATTCCCGCGGCTCTGGCTGGTTCTGCCTACCAAGAAATCCAAAAGCAGCGGCGATGCGAAGGACTGGGGAAATCAACATAAGGGCCGCAAGCGTAATCGGGATGGGCACAGATTCGGGTCCCGTTCCTCACAAACGAGTCCGAGCCAAAGCTCCGGACCTCTCAGTATCCGCCGGAAAGTGGCGATTCCATCGCCGACGGCGATGCTGCCGCCACCGGCGTAGCCTCGCCAAGCGGGGTATTCTCCGGTGCCGGCGTCCCGACCGGAGCGCCGAACGGAGCAACCGCCTCGTGCCCGTATTTCATTGCCTCGAGTGGACGTCCTGACACGACGTTCGCGGTTGCGGGCGCCGGGCTCTCGACGAGCGCCTCCGCCACTCCTTCATGCTCGAACGGGCGGCGCACATCCAGCGGTGCCGGCTCGACGATATGCCCGATGTTCACGTCTTCGTTGTCAACGCGAATCTTGCTGGCGAGAATGACACCGCGTTCGGCGCGAAGATCGTACAGCCCCGGCGGCAGGTCCGCCGTGAACGAGCCGTCGGGCTTGGTCGGCGCGACGTAGATATCGCTGGTGACGCGGTTCTCGTAATGGAGCTGGCGGCGCTCCGCCGGCTTGCCGTTGCGGTACGTCATAGTGCCACTGACGTTTGCCGCGCCGGCAATTCGCGCCCCGGCCGCCAGGCCCGCGGCGACTGCCACTGATAGAGCTGCCGCCGCTAAACTGAAATTGCGGCCCCACTTGCGATTGGAAATGTTCTTCACGACGACTCCATGGCAATAGGCTTCGCGCCGGCTGCATTGTAGCCGCTCAAGGCATTCCCATCAAAGCCCGCACGTGGCAGAGTCGATACAGTCCGGCATCGGAGCTAATGCTTTATCGAGGAAACGATGGAACGCATAACGCTGTATCACAATCCCGGATGAGGGAACTCGCGCGGCGCGCTCGAAATGCTTCGCGCGCGCGATGTCGAGTTCGACATCATCGAATATCTCAAAGACCATCCGACTCGCGAGCGACTGGAGAAAATCGTCGCCCTGCTCGACGCCCCCGTCGCCGACCTGGTCCGCAAAGACAAGCGCTTCAAGGAACTCGGCTTGAATCCCGCCGACTACGCCGACAAGAAGGCGGTGGTCGCGCTCCTGCTCGTGCATCCCGAGCTGATGCAGCGCCCGATCGTTATTCGCGGCAAGCGTGCGATCATCGCGCGTCCGCCGGAAAAGCTCGAAGCGTTGTTGTGAGAAATCGGGGGCGTCCTGTCAGGCGCTCTTCCTGACCTTGCCCGCGCGAATGCATCGCGTGCAGACCAGGATTCGCCGCACGTTGCCGTTTATCTCCGCGCGCACTTCCTGCAGGTTGGGATTCCAGCGCCGCTTGGTTTTGTTGTTGGCGTGACTGACGTTGTTGCCGACTGACGGCTGCTTCTTGCAATAGGCGCAATGTCTCATGAGTCTTCCGTTTGAACCTGGATGATCATGCTAGGGTAGCCCGACCTGCGGCCGCTTGAAAGAGGGTGAATACTTCGCCTTCAGCAGCGCCTCGCCCGCCGCTTCTCCCGTCAGCACCGCGCCCGCGTCGCATCCGCACTTGAGGCTCATCAGCCACGCGCTGCGCCCGAGCGCGCCCGCATAGCTGTCGAGCTGTATCTTGAGCCCCTGCGGCGCGTCCTTGTCCTCGACCGTCAGGTCCTTGGCGGCAACGATCACTTCGTTGGGGATAGTGCCGGTCTGCTCGCTGAAGAGCTGCTTGATCATCGCAACGAACGCCGCGTGATCGAGCATTGGCACGTCGTTCTTGATCACGCCGTCATAGGTCGATTCGGTGTGACGGTCGGGCACGTACGCCAGCACCCGCCGAATCGAATTCGCGCGCGAGCTCTCGGCCGACGGCGCCTTCTCGTAGTCGGCCAGGATTATGCGCGCCTCGCCCGCGTTCCCGCCCGCCATCGCTCCGAGCGTGCGTCCCAGCAGCGCATTCGCCGCACTGCGCCGCAACTGGCCCTGCGCGTTCGCGATCATCCGCTGAACTTCGGGATTGTTGAGCCCCGCCGACTTGAACACCGCCATCGCGTCCTCGCCGTCGCCGCGATCGAGCAGGGCTTTCGCCGTGTCGAGCGGAACGAGCGGCGCGGTATCGCGGATCGGCGCGGTCGCCAGGTAGAGCTTGGTCGCCGCGACCAGCTTGGCCTCGACCCGCGTCTGCACCGCCTCGAACGCCTGCCATTGGTCGCTCGAGATTAGTTTCTTGCCGGTCGCGCGCTCGGCGAACACCTGCGCCGGCAGCGCGAGGAACGCCGACGCACCGCCTATCACCGGCTCGCTGTCGGTGAAGGTGAAGCGATGCCGGTCCTCGGTCAGCGTCGAGAGATTCAGCGTCCAGATCTCGTAGGCGCCGGTAAACTTGGCCTCGTTCGAGTCGCGCTGCGATTGAAACGATTCGGGCGGTAGGCTCACGACCATCACCGCATCAAGCCGATCGTCCGGATCGCCCGCGACAAATCGCCTGACGCACGCATCGACCCCGCCGGGGGGCTGAATCGGCACTGCCTTCACGTTCGGCAGCTTGCCGACGACTTCGTCGATATCGGCCTCGGTTTGCGCCGAGATCGGTCCGATCACGCCGACTCCAATTTTGATCGGCGCCGCGCACGCACCCGCCGCGGCCGCGGCCACAATGATTGCCGCGCCGAGCAGCATTACCGTCATTTTTCTCATCGCTTGATGGTTGCGGCCAGCGCGCCGCGCCGAGAGCTTTTCAAAACCCGCCGCAATCTTCAACCCGTGCAACAGCAAGCCCCCGGTTTTTGACACGGCCCGCGGCGAGTTGCTTGTGTATCCAGCTAACCAGTCCAAAAGCTACACTGTCTAGTTGATTATGTCCGAACACATAGTCCACATCCTGCCCGAGCAAGTCGCCAGCCAGATCGCGGCGGGCGAAGTCGTCGAGCGACCCGCCTCTGCCGTCAAGGAGCTGGTCGAGAACTCGCTCGACGCGGGTGCGCGCTCGGTCAGCGTGGAAATTCTGGGCGGCGGGTCGGCGCTGATCGCGGTCGCCGACGACGGCTGCGGCATGACGCGCGCCGACGCGATCCTTTCGCTCCGGCGTCATGCAACCTCGAAGATTCGAAGCGCCGCCGACCTGAGCGCGATTCGTACGCTCGGGTTTCGCGGCGAGGCGCTCGCTTCGATTGCGAGCGTGTCGCATCTTCGGATGCAAACGCGCCGCGCCGCCGACGAACACGGCGTCGAGGTCGCAGCCGAGGCCGCCAATATCGAGGATACCCGCACGTGCGCGATGGCAGCGGGCACGCGAATCGAGGTCCGGCAACTGTTCTTCAACACTCCGGCGCGGCTCAAGTTCCTGAAAACGCTGGCGACCGAGCAGGGTGCAATCGCCGAGGCGTTCCAGCGCGTCGCGCTCGCAAATCATCACATCGCTTTCCGCCTGACTGCCGACGGCCGCACCGTCTTCGATTTGCCGCGCGCCAACTCCGTGCTCGAACGATTCCGCCAGGTGTTCGGTCCCAAAATCGCGACTAAAATGCTCGCGTTTGACCTCGATCGTCCCGGCATTCGCGCACAAGGTCTGGCCGCATCCAGCCAGGAGTCGTTCGCCACCGGCAGGATGATCTTCACGTTCGTCAACGGCCGCTCGGTGCGCGACCGGATGCTGATTCGCGCGATCGAGCAGGCCTACCAGACGCTGATCCCGCGCGGACGCCATCCGGCGGCGTTGCTGTTCGTCGATATGCGCCCCGAAGATGTTGATGTGAACGTGCATCCGATGAAGACCGAAGTGCGGTTTCGCAACGGCGGCGCGGTTTTTGACGCGGTCTATCATGCGATTCGCGATCGGCTGGCGGACCAGACCGAAAACACGCCCGCTGCAAGTCTTGCCGAGTCCCCGACTCAGTCCGCCGATGACACCGCGATGGGACTAATCACGATGTCGCCGAGTGCCGAGGATGCTCGCGCCGGCCAATCGGCTCCGACTGCGCGCGGCGACGCTCCACTGCGGCTCGTGCCCGATGCGCCCGGTCCCGCCGCGTTTCAACGCTCGCTGACCCTCGCCTACGATCGCGACGCGCGCCCCGGCGGCGCCGCGACGGCCGCGCATCCGCCGGCGCCAATCCCGATGTACTCGCAGCTCCGCGTGATCGGGCAAATCTTCGCCGGCTATATCGCGCTCGAGACCGAGGAGGGCTTGCTCCTGATCGATCAGCACGCGGCGCACGAGCGCGTTACGTTCGAAAAGCTGCGCCGCGAACTCCGCGACGGCGGGATTCGCACTCAGGCGATGCTCGCGCCGGTGCCCGTCGAGCTGAACCCCGCACGCTCCACCATGGTACATGCCGCTCTCACTGAAATACGCGCGATGGGCTTCGACGTCGAGCCGTTCGGGCCGACTACCCTGCTGCTCAAGGGCGCGCCGGCGGTGTTCGGGCCGGAGGGTGGCGCGAAGCTGCTCGGCGATATGATCGAGAGCATGGGCGAGACCGGCTTTCGCGGCGGCGGGGAGGCCGCATTCGAGAACTGGCTGAAGCAGCTCGCGTGTCACGGCTCGGTTCGCGTCGGGCGCGTGCTCGATTCGGCGGAAATCCATTCGCTGCTCGCGGAACTTGATCGCACCGAGTTCAAGACCAACTGCCCGCACGGACGCCCGGTGCATATTCAGTTCGGACGCGGGCAAATCGAACGAATGTTTCGTCGATGAGTTTTTCGCCGGCGCAGACAAGCGAGGCGGTACGACCGGCTATGATCGCGGTCGGTTTCATAGTCGGGCCGACGGGGGCGGGCAAGTCCGCGCTCGCCATGGCGGTGGCGGAGCGCTTGAACTGCGAGATAATCAACGCCGACTCGCGGCAGTTTTATCGCGGGATGGATCTCGGCACGGCGAAACCGTCCGCCGAGGACCGCCGGCGCGTGCCGCATCATCTTATAGACGTGCGCGATCCTGACCGGCCGCTCGACGTGGCGGAGTTCGCCGAGCTTGCGCGTGCGGCGATCGAAGGAATCGCGGCACGGAGGCGAAATCCGCTGGTGGTCGGCGGTAGCGGACTTTATCTGCGCGTGATCCGCGGCGGGATCTTTCGCGGCCCGGCCGCATCGGCGGAAATTCGCGCTCGACTGGCGAAAATCGCGGCGGAGCAGGGCGTCCCGCAGCTGCATCAGCGATTGCGCGAGATCGATCCCGAGGCGGCGAACCGAATCGGCGTCAACGATCTGTACCGAATCGCGCGGGCGTTGGAAGTCTTCGAGTTGACCGGCGAAACAATCTCGGCGCATCAGCGGCGGCATCGGTTCGCTGACGCCGGCTATCACACTCTGACGGTGGGCGTCGAGGTCGAGCGGAAAAAGCTCTACGAAGCGATCGACCGGCGCTTCGACCAGATGGTCGCGGCCGGGCTGGTCGCGGAGGTGCGCGCGCTGGTGGAGGCTGGATACTCGCCGGAGAAGCCGCCGCTTAGTACGATCGGATACAAGCAGATGGCGGCGTATCTGCGCGGCGAGGTCGCGCTGGACGAGGCGATTGCGCAAGCCAAGCAGGAATCGCGGCGGCTGGCCAAGCGTCAGCTGACGTGGTTTCGCCGCGAGCCCGAGATCGTGTGGCTTGACCCGGAGCGCGGCGCTCAGGATGCTTTTGCGTTGTTCGAGAAATTTTTTGCAACCAGTGGGCGCGGATCAGATTGAAAGACAATTCGAACGGACATAAGGCGCGCGGCGCGAAAAATCGCGGCAACGAAATCGCGACCGTCGAGGCGCCGGGGCCGGAGCCGCGCAGCGCGATCGAACGCGTGCGCCTTGCACGGCATCCCAATCGGCCGCAGACGCTCGACTACATCGACCTGCTGATGCGCGACTTTATTGAGATCCATGGCGACCGGTGCTTCGCCGACGACGGCGCGATCGTGGCGGGGCTCGCCTATTTCGGACCCCGCGCGGTGGCCGTGGTCGGGCATCAGCGCGGCCGCTCGACCACCGAGAGAATCAAGCGCAACTTCGGCAAGCCGCTGCCCGAGGGCTATCGCAAGGCGACGCGGCTTTACGAACTGGCGGAGCGGTTCAGGTTGCCGATAATCACGCTGATCGACACGCAGGGGGCAGAGTCGGGCGTCGGCGCGGAGGAGCGCGGGCAGATCGAGGCGATCGCGCGCAACCTGGAGCTGATGGCGCGGCTGACGGTGCCGATCGTCACGTGCGTGATCGGCGAGGGCGGCTCGGGCGGCGCGCTCGCGCTGGGAGTTGCGAACGTGGTGCTGATGCAGGAGAACGCGTGCTACTCGGTGATCACGCCGGAAGGATGCGCGGCGATTTTGTGGCGCGCGGGCGGCGAGGAGAACGTTGCCGCGGCGGCATCGGCGCTGAAACTGTCTGCGCCCGACTTGCTCGAGCTGGGACTGATCGACGAGATCGTGCCCGAGCCTGCAGGCGGAGCGCACACCGCGCCGGCCGAAGCGGCGCATCTGATCGGCGCGGTGCTGGCGCGGCATCTCAAGCGGTTGGTCAAGCTGAAACCGGCGGAGTTGCGCCGCGCGCGCGAGCGCAAATTCGGGACGATGGGCTCGGGATATCTCACGCACGGCCGCGTCGATGGCGAGACTTAGAGGGCCAAATCTGGAGTTTCGGAAGCTACGATCCGTGGCGACCTACGCCATGACGGCTTCGCGGACGCGTCGCGAGTTGGTGGCGCGAACTACCTTGACCAGGTCCCGCTGCGCGAGCTGATAGGCCAGTGCCAAAACGTCGCGTTCGACTTCCCGGCGTGGGGCTTCGTATTCGCGCGCGAGGGCGGCCGAGATCGAGCGCATAGCGTGGCCCTGGGCCATAAGCTGCCAAATCCGAACGCCGGTCTCATTCAAGCCATAGCACATCGACCTGCCGATGCTGGCCACGAAGGTCTCGCGCCCCGAGCTTTGCGATACGACATCAGGTGGGATCTTCGCGACGTCGTCCCGCGAGGGCATCGCGAGACTCCGCTGCCGGCGGATGGCTTGGCTGGCGATCGCAGCTTCGGACCGGGCGATCAAATCCTGATGCACTGACGTGTGCCTGGGTCGGGCGCGGAACCATCCGGTAAGAGCGGTCTTCGGAAACTTTCCCGTGACCGGAGTGACGCGGTGCACGAGATGCCCGGCAACGCGGAAAATGATCGCGTCGCCGAAACCAAGGTTCGGAACTACCTCGCGCGCGCGGCTGGAGGTGTCGCGAATCTGCAGAGTACCGCCACGATACGGCGCGTCACTCAAGTTGACCGAGATCGCGACCTTCCGATCGTCCAGCAGATCATTGTGCCAGTGGAAGTCCTGTCCCTGGCGCGCGACCATCTGGTAGAGCCGGCCCGTGAAGCATCCGATGCGCCCGCATCCGGTGACCTGCCGAATCAGACGGAACAGCTTTGGATCGTTCATCAGGACGTGAAAGACATTGGCCAGCGGTCTGTCCGAAAGCGTGAGCTCGCGTCCGACGCTATGGGTTCTTTCCTCGAACCCGGCGCTGCGCAGGTGACGCTGAATCAACCGGAGCAGGCGAGATTCGACGAAGCCCGGCAACCGCAGATAGTTATGCTGCTCGAAATGCTCGCGGGCTGACCGCAATTGCGCGGGCGGCGCGTCGCAAGCGATCCCAAGTCTTGTCAACCTGGCAAGCATCTGTTCGCGGTGCAGACACTATCAGCGCTTCACCTGGCGGTCTATGCCGCCGCCTAACTATAAGTCTACAGGGCCTGCATTTTGTTTGTAGACCGATCACTCAACTTGCTGCAGCCGAAGTGAGGAACAGAGTACGCAACGCCGCCACTTTCTAGTATCCTGATCCCGTTGTGGCGCATCTCGAAACATCCGAGCGTCCGGCCGCGCTCGCGCTCGATTCCTCCGGCTACGATGCGGTCATGCACGCCGCGGGCGTCGTCGTCCTCGAGGCTCGAATCGTTGTGCGCGTGATCGGCGACGATCGCGCCTCGTTCTTCCACGGGATGTGTACCGCCGACGTAAAGGGCGCGCGCCCCGGCGCCATCCTGCCCGCGCTGTTTCTGACCGAGCACGCGCACGTGATTGCCGACGCCTTCATCTGGGTGACCGCCGGCGCGCTCATCCTCGACATCGACGCCAACGCATGGACGCGCACGCGCGCGCATCTCGAGCGATTGCTGGTCGCCGACGATGTCGAATTCGAAGATGCCGCTGACCTCGCCGTGCTCGATGTCGAGGGACCCGCCGCGCTGGACGCGACAGGCGTCAGTTCGCTTGCCCCGTGGAGCTGCGTCGAGGCCGGGGGCTCGCTCGTCGGCAACCTGCCTCGTTACGGCGGACCGGCCGCATCAGTGATCGCTTCGCGCGATTCGATCGACGCAACGATCGCCTCAATTCTGGCGAAGACCCCGGGTTCAAGCCGCGTCGATCCTTCAGTGCTCGAAACCATTCGCGTCGAAAACGGCGTCGCCCTCGTCGGCGTCGATACCGCTGACAAGACGATCGCGCTCGAGGCGCGCCTCAATGGCGCGATCTCGTTCAACAAGGGATGCTACCTGGGGCAGGAGACGATCGAGCGGGCGACCGCGCGCGGCGGTTTGAAAAGACGGATGTTCGGACTTAAGTTCAGTACTGCGGACGCGCCGTACGTCGGCGCGGTGCTTACTCTGGCCGGCAAGGAAGTCGGCCGTGTGACGAGCGCGGTGCGCTCGCCGCGCCGGGGCGCGATCGGGCTTGCGATTTTGCATCACAGCGCATGGACGCCCGGGATGGAGCTGAAAGTCGGCGAGGACGGCGCCGCGACCGTGGTTGATTTGCCGTTCGCGCAGAATTGATGAGTTGAAGCGATACTTTAAGTTTTGCCATGCCGGCCCAAAGCGCCCGGATTTAAGGAGTGTATCGATGGCTAACGTGCTCGGTAAGCGTTACATGTGCGAAAAGTGCGGCACCGAGGTGCTCTGCAACAAGGCGGGGGACGGCGGCCTCGAATGTTGCGACCAGGCGATGAAGATCAAGGAAGCCAAACCGCTTCCAAGTTCCGACTAGGATCCCCGAACGCCGCGGCCCTCGGTCGCGCGGCGAAGGCACACGTTCCAAAATGGAAGCTGCGCCCGGGAAAGCCGACCTGGTTCTGCACGAGGGTCTCGTTCTCGGCCATCCCGGCAGCGACTCGGTTGCCATCTCGCGCGGGTTGATCGCCGCGCACGGACCCTTCGCGCAGCTGAAACCGCTGGTCGGTCCGCGAACTCATCTGATCAAGCTCGCGGGACGCACCCTCGCGCCCGGCTTCATCGATTCGCACCTCCATTTCCGCGAGGCTGCTGCGGCTGCCACCGGGATCTCCGTCCAGCGATGCCGCACTGTCGGCGATCTGCTCGGCGACCTGCGGCTTGCCGCCGGCAAGACGCCGCCCGGTAACTGGCTGCGCGCCTTCGGATGCGATGAAGCGCTCATGCTCGAAAAGCGCGGGCCCACGCGCGCCGAGCTCGATCACTCGCTGCCCAAGAATCCGATCCGCCTGCGCCATCAGACGCTGCACGCGACCTGGCTCAATTCGCGCGCGATCGCGCTGCTGGGCCTCGAGGCTCCCGACTTCACTCCTCCCCCCGGCGCCAACATGATTCGCGACGCCGCCGGCAAGCTCACCGGCCTCGTCGTCGGGATGGAAACGTGGCTGTCGGATCATCTCCCGCTGGTGACCGCCGCGGAAGCGGAATCACGCGCGCGCATCATGAGCCGCGAACTGGCCGCCGCCGGAGTCACGACGTTCACCGACGCCACCGCGCGCAACGGACCGGTCGAGGTCGAACAGCTGGCCAGGCTCGCGGGTTCGGGCGCGATTTGCCAGCGCGTCGGCGTGATGATCGGCGGTCAGCATCTCGACAACGCCGATCGATGCGAGCAGCTTGCCCGCGCCGCCGGAATCAGTCTGGCCGCCGCCAAGTTCATGCCCGGCTACCAGTACGACGCGGCCGGACTCTCTCGCCCTGTCCTCCGCGCGCTCGACCTGGGACTCGATTGCGCCTTTCACGTGACCGAACTCGAA
Organism: uncultured delta proteobacterium; assembly: GCA_963842085.1. Classification (GTDB taxonomy): domain Bacteria; phylum Desulfobacterota; class Binatia; order Binatales; family Binataceae; genus Binatus. Next base: position 1,223,917 of record CAWJET010000002.1, on the reverse strand, counting down.
GAATTGGAAGAGGCCGTCGCCGCGATCGAATCCGCCAAGTCGCGATTCGCCGGCGCGCACGAGATGCCGCGGTTTCGCATCGAGCACGGCGGTCTCATCACGCCCAACTACATCGACCGGCTCGTGGCGCTCGGTGTGTGGGTCGTCACCAACCCCGGCTTCATCTATTTTCGCGGGCCCAAGTACGCCGCCGAGCCCGGCCTCATCGCTCATCTCTACCGCGCGCGCAGTCTCAAGGACGCCAATGTTCACCTGGTCGGCGCTACCGACGCTCCCGTCACACCTGCCAGGCCGCTCGCCGCGATTGTGGCCGCCGTATCCCGCGCTACTATCGACGGCGTTGAACTCGCGCCCGCCGAAGCGCTCCCCGTGCAGGACGCCTTCGCGCTCTTCACCTCCGACGCCGCGCGCCTTGCCCGCCTCAACGCCGGCGCCGTCGAGCCCGACCGTCTGGCCGATCTTATCGTGATGCCGCGCGACCCGTTCGCGCTCACGCCCGCCGAATTGATGAACCTCACCGTCGATCTCACAATCGTCGGCGGCCGCGTGGTTTACGAGCGCGGCCGTCCCGCCATCGCCAGCAGCGACAGCGCCGACCTGCGCTCCACCTGATGCCGTCGAAAACGAACGGTTCGAGCGCGGTTCTCTACGCCAAGCGCGGTCCGGTCGCGTGGGTTACGCTCAATCGCCCCGCGCAATTCAACGCCTACAACATGGCGATGCGCGACGATCTGTTTCAGATCCTCGCTGCGATCCACGACGATCGCGAGGTTCGCGCGATGGTCCTGCGGGGCGCCGGCCAGGCTTTCTCAACCGGCGGCGACCTCGCCGAATTCGGGATGGCGCCGTCGCCGATTGTCGCGCGATGGGTCCGCTTTCGCCGCGACGTGTGGGGGATGCTCCGCGCGCTGCCCATCCCGACCATCGCGGCCATCCACGGCTACACCGTCGGCGGCGGTCTCGAGATGGCCCTTCTTTGCGACCTCGCGATCGCCGCCGCCGACACGCGCCTGTCCCTGCCCGAGACCGGCGCCGGCATGATTCCCGGCGTCGCCGGCACGCAAACCGCCGCGCGCCGCCTCGGCCTCGGCCGGGCGCTGGACCTTTGCCTCACCGGCCGTTGGATTGACGCCCAAGACGCGTTACTTATAGGTTTGGTCGCCGAAGTTGTGCCCTTGGCGGACTTGGACGGTCGCGCGCTCGCGCTCGCCCGCGCCTTTGGCCGTGTCACCGGCGAGCAGGCCGCGATGCTAAAGCTGGCGGTCTGGGGAGGCCTCGATATGCCGCTACGACAGGGACTCGAACTCGAACGCCGGCTCTGGAAGCGGCTCGCCAAAATCTGATTTGCTATGGTGGAGGATTCGTCCGCTGTGAACACGGTTAACTTCGTCACGATCCCATCGTCGATCGTGCCCGACCAGGAAATCCTGGTCTTCGGCCCGCGACGCCTGACCTATGCGGATCTGAACGACCAGATCTCGCGCCTGTGCGCGGTCTTCAAACAGTTTGGCTTGGTGCATGGCGACGTCATCGCCGTGCTCGACACCAACTCCGATCTCTACATCGAGTGTTACTACGCCGCCGCCAAGGCCGGACTCACCTTCCTGCCGCTCAACTATCGCGCCAAGGATGCCGAGCTCGAATACATGGTCAACACCGCGCAGGCGAAAGCATTGCTCGTCGGCGATCGTTATGTCGAATTGATCAACAGAATTCAGTCGCGGCTAAGCGCGAACAAAATCGTCGCGCTCGGCAAAGGCGCGCGCGGATTGCCGCGTCTCGCCGATCTCGTAGCCAGGGCCGACCCCGATGAATCCGAAGCTGAGGTCGAAGATGAGGACGTTTCGATCCTCATGTACACCAGCGGCACCACCTCGCTGCCCAAGGGCGTGCAGTTGCGCTTTCGCGACTTCACCGCCTACGTGACCGCCACTATCGAGATGGCCGACGGCACCGACCGCGGCGTCGCGCTGGTGTGCGTGCCGTTTTACCACATCGCCGGAACCATGGCGTACATGAGCAACATCTGGACCGGCCGCAAGATCGTCGTGATGCCGCAGTTCGAAGCGAAGGGGTGGCTCGACCTCGTCCAGCGCGAGCGCGTCACGAATGCGCTCGTCGTCCCCACGATGATGAAGCAGATCATGGACGAACCCTCATTCGCCAAAACCGATCTCTCCAGCCTGACCAACCTCGCCTACGGCGGCGCCGCGATGCCGGTGCAGGTGATTCGCCGCGCGATCGAAGTGTTCCCGAAGAAAGTCGGCTTCGTGAACGCCTACGGCCAGACCGAAACAACCTCGTCGCTGACCGTGCTCGGCCCCGACGATCACAGAATCGAAGGCACGCCCGATCAGGTCGAACTCAAGCTCAAGCGCCTCAACTCGATCGGCAAACCGCTGCCCGACGTCGAGATTCGCGTCCGCGACGAGGACGGCAAGTTCCTCCCGCACGGCCAGGTCGGCGAAATCATCATCCGCACCCCGCGCATCATGAAAGGCTACGCCGGCCGCGACGACGACGCGCGCTTGCCCGACGGATGGCGCGCGACCGGTGACCTCGGATGGCTCGACGACGACGGCTACGTCTTCTTCGCCGGCCGCAAGGACGACATGATTATCCGCGGCGGCGAGAACATCGCTCCCGCCGAAATCGAAACCGTCCTCATGAGCCATCCCGCCGTCGACGAATGCGCCGTCATCGGCGTGCCCTCCGTCGAATGGGGGCAGACCGTCAAGGCTTTCGTGGTTGTGCGCGAAGGAAGCTCGGTGACCGAGCCCGAGCTCGCCGAGTTCTGCCGCTCGCGCCTGGCCAGCTTCAAGCGTCCCGAGCGCATCGAGTTCATCGACGTGCTGCCCAAAAACCCGCTGGGCAAAATCCTGCGCAAGGATCTGCGCGCTCCCGCCGGAGGCGTCTGACGCCGCGCCCCGTCAAAAAATCCCGGCCGCGGCGCGCCGCGCGCCAAGCGCCCGCCGGCGCGATCGACGTTGCCTTTGCCGGCGGATGCGTCAGCGCGACGCTTCGATTTCCCAGCCTGCGCGCCATCCTCACGCCCGCGATGGCCGTCCGCCTGCTCGAGCTGTTCGAGCACGTCGAGGACGACGACGCCGCCCGGATGCTCGCGCTCACCGGCGCCGGCTCCGCGTTCTGCCTCGGCTTCGACGCCGCCGTCGATCCGCGCCTGGTCGAATCGCTCGCCGTGCTTTCCAAGCCCACGGTCGCCATCCTCAACGGTGACGCCTTCGATGGAGGTCTCGAACTCGCGATGGCTGCCGACATTCGGGTCGCGCTTTCGTCCGCTCGATTTGCCATCACGCAAATGAAGCGCGGCGCAATGCCCCATTTCGGCGCAACCCAGCGCCTCCCGCGCCTCGTCGGTGCCGGCAACGCGCTCCGCCTGATGCTGACCGGGACGGCTCTGGAAGCGGGCGACGCGATGCGCATGGGCCTGGTCACGTATCTCGCCGACAGCCCAGCCGAGCTCGCCGCCACCGGCGGCCGCGTCGCTCAAGCCATCCTGAGCCGCGCTCCGCTGGCCGCGCGGCTGGTCAAGGACGCCGTGCTCAAGGGCTACGACATGACCTTGGAGCAGGGCATCAGGCTTGAGGAGGATCTGTACGCCCTGCTACAAACGACTTCCGACCGCGCCGAAGGCGTGCGCGCTTTTCTCGAGAAGCGCAAACCGCTGTTCAGGGGCGCGTGAATTTTCGGCGCAAATTTTAAGCGGCAAATCGTCCGAAAGGATCAGGATCCACGAATGGCAAATCAGCTCGGCAAAGTTTACATCTGCAGCAACTGCAAATCGCAGGTTATCGTCACCAAGGGCGGCTCCGGACAGCTCAAGTGCTGCGGCATTCCGATGGAACAGAAAAAGTAGCGGTCGCGCTCCGTCGTTCGAGCGCTATCGCGACAACGTAGTGAGGGCCCCACGATGTTGTATTGGATCATAGTCGGAATCATCGCAGGCTGGCTGGCCGGGAAGCTGGTGCGCGGCGCAGGTTTCGGACTGATCGGCGACCTCATCCTCGGTTTGATCGGAGGCCTCGTCGGCGGATGGATCTTCGGGTCACTCGGCGTTCCCGGCCCCAACGGCGCGATCGGTGCGATCCTGATCGCCACGGTCGGTGCTGTCGTCCTGGTCTGGATCTCGCACATAGTTCGCGACATCTGACCAAGCCGCACGCGCCCGCGCTCACCCGCTGGCGCGGATACGCAGGCCCTCGGCCTGTTTGCGAATCGGCTCCGGCAGCATCACTTCGTGCGCGTCGATCCAATTGCGCTCGAGCCGGTAGAACTCGCGCGCCGGTTCGTAGAACAGGTGGATCACGACGTCGTCGTAGTCGAGCACCACCCAGTGAGCATGATGCAGCCCCTCGACCGCCAGCGCGCGCTGTCCCGCCTTGCCCATCGCTTCCTCTATCCCGCGCGCGATCGCCTGCACCTGCACGTCGGAGCGCCCGGTTGCCACCAGGAAATAATCCGCCACCGGTTTCAGATGCTCGGCTTGGAGCACCACCAGGTCGTAGGCCTTTTTTTCCAGCGCCGCTTCGGCCGCGACGATTGCCTTCTTCAGCGCCGTCAAGAAATCTGACCGCGATTGGCCGGCGGGTTCGCCGTCTGTGGATGTTTCGATCGGGATGGGAATGAACGCGAAGATTTAAGCAGAGCGAGCCTCAATACAGCGCGTGGCGCTGGATGTAATCGACGACGTCGATCGGCACCAGGTACCGGATCGATTCGCCGTGTTGCAGTTTGCCGCGAATTTCAGTCGCTGAAATGGGTAGGAACGTGGTTTCGACGAAAGATAGCGTTTGTCCGCTCGAATGCACGTAGTGGTCGTCTGCCTGAGTGTAGCCAAACCGTTTGAGCGCGGCAACTGATATTCGCGGCGGCCCCTCTTTCCCTTCGGTTAACCTTGTATGAACGGCGAAGTTGCACAGGCGCACCAGTTCCTCGGGCTCCTTCCACGACTCCAGCTCGGCAAACTGGTCCGCGCCCATCAGCAGGTACAGCGTCGCTGGCTGGCGCAGGGTAGCCAGGAAATAGCGCACCGTATCGATCGTGTACGAACGTCCGGCGCGCCGAATCTCAACGTCCGAAGACATGAAATGGCGATTGCCCTTGGTCGCCAGCCGAACCATCGCCAGCCGATGCTCCGCGGGCGCCAGTTCGCCCTCCGCCTTATGCGGCGGCGACGCGGCCGGAATGAAATACACCAGGTCGAGCTGCAGCGCCTCGCGAACTTCCTCGGCCGCCCGCAGATGCCCGAGGTGAATCGGATTGAAACTGCCGCCGAACAATCCTACCCGCATTTGATTTGATTTCGCGCCGCCGTTCAGGCGCGGATTTGCCCGGTGCCGTGCAGGACGTACTTATATGTAGTCAACTCATTGAGCCCCATCGGCCCGCGCGCGTGCAGCCGGTTGGTCGAGATTCCGGTCTCCGCCCCGAATCCGAATTCGAAACCGTCGGTGAAACGCGTCGAGGCATTCACGTAAACGGTAGCCGAATCGACCTCGCGTTCAAAGCGCGCGGCAGTTTCCGCGTCGCCGGTGACGATCGCGTCCGCCAGATGAGACCCGTGACGCGCGATAAACGCGATCGCCTCGTCAACCGAATCCACGATTTTCACCGCCAGGATCAAGTCCAGATATTCCGTGTCCCAGTCTTCGTCAGTCGCTACGCGCGCCCCCGGCACGATTTTTCGGGTCGCATCGTCGCCGCGAATCTCGACGCCGGCCGCCGTCATCCGCGCAGCGAGCGACGGCAGAAATTTCTGCGCGACCTCGCGATGCACCAACAATTTCTCCATCGAATTGCAGACCGAAGGCCGCGAGCATTTTGCGTTCAAGCAAATTTCCTCGGCCATCTTCAGATCCGCCGCCCGATCGACATAGGTATGGCATTTGCCGTCGAAGTGCGGCAGCAGCGGAATCGTCGAGCCTTCCAGCGCGTCCTTCAACGACTTGCCTCCGCGCGGAATTATCAGGTCGATCAGGTCGCGGCTGCGCTTCATTATCTGGATTACTTCGCGATCCGGGTCGCGGATAAATGTCGCCGCGTCCGGCTCGAGCCCGGCGTCTTTCAATGCGCGCGAAATCAATCCCGCCAAAAGTCCGTTGCTGCTGAGCGCTTCGCTGCCGCCCCGCAGGACTACGGCGTTGCCCGCTTTGAGCGTCAGCGCCGCCGCATCGACCGTAACGTTGGGGCGCGATTCGTAAATCATCGCGATCACGCCGATTGGCACCCGCCTCTTTTCGATCTTCAGCCCGTTGGGCCGCGTCCAATTCTCGATTACGGCGCCGACCGGATCGTCAAGCGCCTCGACTTGCAGCACGCCCGCGGCCATCGCTTCGATTCGCTGGTCGTTGAGCGTCAGCCGCTCGACGAAGGCTCCGCCCCGTCCACTCTTGCGCGCGCGCTCGAGGTCGATCGCGTTAGCCCGAATAATCTCCGCGCGCGAATCGCGTAGCGCGCTCGCAAGCCGGCGCAGAAAATCGTTTTTCTCCGCCGTAGTCGCCAGCGCCATCTTGGGCGCCGCCGCCCGCGCCCGCCCCAGCGCAGCAATAGTATCCGCTTCAACCGTCATCCAACTTCGAGAATATATCCGGACCCCACTCAAATAAACTGAGCGCCGATCTTCCTAATACTGGGTGAAGGGGTCACCCCTGCTGAAACCCACGGCGGGGTTCACACTTGAATTAAGTGATTTACCCTTCCCCATGCGCTAGGCGATTTCCTTGATCAGCACAAAGTTGTCGCGATGGATAATCTCGTCGGCCACCTTGTACCCGAGCAGAGCCGGAATCTCAGTCGAACGCTTGCCAGCCACTTTCAGCACGTCCGACGCCGGATAGTTCACCAACCCGCGCCCGAACTCGACGCCATCGGGATCGAGCAGGCTCACGCAATCGCCGCCGCCGAAATCTCCGCGAACTTCGCGCACGCCCGACGGTAGCAGAGAACGTCCGCGGTTGCGGAGCGCGTCGGCCGCGCCCTTATCGACCGCGAGCGAGCCCGCCGGCCGCAGCGCGAATGCTATCCAATGCTTGCGGCTCTTGAGCCGCACTCCAGCCGGCACGATCAGCGTGCCTGCCTCGCGCGCCGGGTCCAGCGCCGCGGTCACGATTCCGGCCTCGCGCCCGCGCGCGATTATGACGGCGATTCCGGCGCGCGCCGCCTGCCGCGCCGCCTTCAACTTGGTCGCCATCCCGCCGACCCCGAGCGGACCGGCGTTTTCGGCGACCAGCCCGCGCATCTCGGCTTCGGGATCGCCGATCACCGGTATCAGCCGCGCGTCGCTGCGCTCGCGAGGGTCGCCGGTCAGCACGCCATCCACGTCGCTCAAAATGATCAGAAGCTGCGCTTGCACGAGGCTCGCGACCAGCGATGACAGCACGTCGTTGTCGCCGAGCCGAATTTCCTCGACCGCGACCGTGTCGTTCTCGTTGACGATCGGAATCACGCCCGCGCCGAGTAATTCAGTAATCGTTTGATTTGCATTCTGACGGCGCCGGCGTTCCGCCAGGTCCTGATGGGTCAGCAAGATCTGCGCGACGCTCCGATCGCGGCTGCCGAATGCGCGCGCCCACGCCGACATCAGCTCGATTTGCCCGGTGGCGGCGGCGGCCTGGCGCGCCGCGATCGTTGCGCCGTGAAGTTTCGACAGGCGCGCGCGCCCCGCAGCCACCGCGCCCGACGTGACGATCACGATTTCCTGGCCCGCGCCCACTGCCGACTCGATCTGCGCCGCTAACTGCTCGATCACGTCCACACGCAGCCCTTCGACGTCGGACAACACGGCGCTGCCGACCTTGATCACGATTCGCCGCGCGCGCGCGACCGTCGATTCCTTATAGTTCAGTTGAGACATGCGCCGGCTGATCCATCGAATGAAGCATTCGCGCGATCGCTGCGACCAGCGGCGCCAGGTTTTCGCCCTTGTCTGCCGAGATCGGGAATACATCGAGGCCGGTGAGCTTGCGCAGCCTGCGCGCGGTCTTTTGCACACCGGCCGCGGCGACCAAATCGGTCTTGTTGAGCGCGACGACCGCCGGCCGCTCCGCCAGCGCGGGATCGAACGCCGCTATCTCGCCGCGCACGGTCGCGAACGCGTCTGCGGGATCCTCCGCGACGTCGAGCACGTAAACCAGAAGGCGCGTGCGCGCGAGATGGCGCAGGAAACGGATCCCGAGCCCAAGCCCGAGATGCGCTCCTTCGATCAGCCCTGGAATATCCGCCAGCGTGAAACTTTCCGCGTCGGAGATGGACACGCGGCCGATATTGGGCGCCAGCGTCGTGAACGGGTAGGGCGCAATCTTCGGCCGCGCCGCGCTGAGCGCGGTCAGCAGCGTCGATTTGCCAGCGTTGGGAAGTCCTACCAGCCCGGCCTCCGCGACCAGCCGCAGCTCGATCCGGATCCAACGCTGCTCGCCTGCGGTTCCCGGCGTCGCGATTCGCGGCGAGCGCCGCGTCGACGACGCGAAGTGCATGTTGCCGCGGCCGCCCTCGCCACCCTGCGCGATCACCGCCGTCTCACCCGGCATCACCAGGTCCGCCAGCGTCTTTCCGCTTTCCTCGTCGAAGACGATCGTGCCGGGCGGCACGCGCACCACGACGTCGTCGGCGCCGTGCCCGTATTGTTCCTTGCCGCGGCCGGGTTCGCCGTCTTTCGCGATCAAACGCGGCTGGTACTTGAAATCGAGCAGCGTGGACAGGCCTTCATCGACCTGGAAGATTACGCTGCCGCCGCGCCCGCCGTTGCCGCCGGCCGGCCCGCCGAATGGCCGGTACTTCTCGCGCAAAAACGCGATCGCGCCGTCTCCGCCCTTGCCGGCGTGCACGAATACCCTGGCTTCATCGATGAATCGCATGGTTCTGTCTCCTCTCCCTGCAAGGGAGAGGATGAAGGTGAGGGTCCTTATACAGCGCGCTATTTCGGCGGCGATTCAAGATTCTGCTCCCTTTTGAGTCTGCACGGGCGTAGCGAACCTTACAGACATATCTCCGCCAGCGCGCGCACCGCGTTGATGTCGCCGGTGCCGATCAGCATCGTCTTGACCGGCGACGCCTTCCACGCCTTGAGCCGGTCCGCGATTCGCTCGCGATTGCCGACCAGCGCGACCTCGTCGACCAGCTTGTCCGGCACCATCGCCATCGCCTCGGCCTTCTTGCCCGACAGGTACAGGTCCTGGATTTTCACCGCGACCTCTTCGTAGCCGAGCCGCTTCGCGTAGTCGTTGTAGAAATTTTTCGCGCGCGCGCCCATCCCGCCGATGTACAGCGCGAGCATCCCCTTCACCGGCATCCGGCACTTCTCGACGTCCGGTCCCATGATGCAGGTGACGAACGGCGCGACGTCGAAATTGTCGAGGCTCTTTTTGCCGCCGGTTTTCGCGAAGCCGGCCTTGAGCGGCGCGTCATAGATGTCCCATTGCTCCGGATTCATCCAGACCGGAATCACGCCGTCTGCTATCTCCGCTGCGAGCGCGATTCCCTTGGGGCTGATCGACGCGGTGTAAATCTGCAAGTCCTTGCGCCCGTGCAGGATGCTCTTGAGCGGCTTGCCGAGGCCCGACGAGCCGGGACCGGTATACGGGATGTCGAATTCCTTGCCGTGATGCTCGAGCGGTACTTCGCGCGCGAGAATCGTGCGCACGATCTCGATGTACTCGCGCGTGCGCTGCAGCGGTTTGCCGTACGATACGCCATGCCAGCCCTCGACCACCTGCGGACCCGACGGCCCGATACCGAGGATGAAGCGGCCGCCCGACAGCGCGTCGAGCGTCATCGCGGTCATCGCGGTGGCGGCGGGAGTTCGCGCGGGCATCTGCATGATACCGGTGCCGAGCCGGATTTTTTTGGTCAGCGCGCCGATCCACGCCAGCGGCGTGATCGCGTCGGAGCCGTAAGCCTCTGCGGTCCACACGGAGTCGAAGCCGGCGCGCTCCGCCTCCAGGATGGTGTCCATCGGCAAGCCCATCTGCGCGCCCGAATGTCCGGAGATTAAGCCTAGTCGCATCGAAATTCCTCCCGTCGCGAGTTGCGGAAAAAAAACGAAATCAAAATACCGAAAGAACACCGAGCATCAATTCACTGAAAACAAAAAGCCCCACGGCATTGCCGCAGGGCTTCAAAATCGATCTCGCTGAATGACGATCTACGCGGACGCCCCTGCGGTATCGGTGCCGGCGGGGAGCGGCTCGACGCTCACTTGCCGCTTCTCACCCTTCGGCTCGTACTTAACCACACCGTCGATGAGCGCGTAAATCGTATAGTCGCGGCCCAAGCCGACGTTGCGCCCCGGATGCACGCGAGTGCCGAGCTGGCGGATGATGATATTGCCGGCCTTGACGGTCTGGCCCGCGTAAATCTTGATACCGCGGCGCTGGCCCGGACTGTCGCGGCCATTGCGCGTCGAACCTTGTCCTTTCTTGTGCGCCACGCTGCGTCTCCCTGGATGAGCGGCCTTCCAATTCTTCCCCTCTCCCTTTCAGGGAGAGGATTAAGGTGAGGGTCTTATTCAGCGCGCATTCTTTAGCGCGCGACTGAAGACTCTGCCTCTGGAATCTGTCTTAGAAGGCTCTCCTCGAATGGGCAGCCCTTCCGGGCCGCAGTTAAATCAAAATTAGCGCGCCGCCGTCAGGCGCCGGCGGAAATTTCCTCGATCTTCAAAACCGTCAGTTCCTGCCGATGGCCGCGCTTGCGGCGGTAATTCTTGCGGCGTTTCTTCTTGAACACTATCACTTTCGTGCCGCGCGGCTGCTGGACGATCTTTGCCGTCACCGACGCGCCCGCGACTACCGGCGTGCCGACCTTGGGCGCGTCGCCGCCGACCGCCAGCACTTGGTCAAGTGAGATCGCCGCGCCAACCTCGCCGGCGAGCCGCTCGACCGTTATCTGGTCGCCGACGCCGACGCGATACTGTTTTCCGCCTGTCTTTACGATTGCAAACATGGCAATGCCGAACGACAACAATTATCGGACGCAGTCAGGCGTGTCAACGTATCGTGCGTCGTTGCAAGATTCGGGCTGCTGCGCGTCGAATTGATTAGTCGATACCGAGGCGCTCGCGCCCCTCAGGCGAGATCATCTGCGGCGTCCACGGCGGGTCCCACACCAAATCGACATCCGCCTCCGACACGCCCGAGATGCTCATGATTTTGTAGCGCGCGTCGGTCGCGATCGACGCACCCATCCCGCAGCCCTGCGCCGTCAGCGTCATCTTGACTTCGACTTTCTTGGTGCCGTCGCCGGCGTCCTTCACTTCCATTCCATAGACAAGGCCCAAGTCCACGATGTTGACGGGAATCTCGGGATCGAAGCAGGTCTTGAGCTGCTCCCACACCATCGCTTCCAGATCGCCGCCGCCCGACGCCGACACCGCGCCCGCATCTTCGGGCTTTTTGCCGAGCGCATCGGCGTCCTTGCCGGCGACGCGGAACAGTCCCCCGTAGGCCGGAACTTGCAGGGTGAAGGTTCCGCCGAGCGATTGCGTGATGAAGGCTTCGAGGCCCTTTTCGAGCATCATCTTGTTCCCGGCCGGGACCTGGACGCCTTCGCATTCGCGGGTCAATTCAATGCGTTCCATCATCGGCAAATACCTTCCTTGTCAGAATAAGCATTCTACCGTGACGACCGGGTGCGGGCCATAGCCGCGCCGCGCGACGAGATTGGCCGGCGACTTCGAGATGTGTGATATTGGACCTAGCAGGTTGCGGAAAAACTCAATGAAAGACGATTTCGGCGAAGAGTAAGCATTACTACGATCACGAGAATGCGTCTTGGATCAATGTCATCAGGAGTCAAAAACCCTTTTTCCGCAACCTGCTAGACACTCGCGGGAGGTGACTTTGCGATGCCGACTTACGTTGTTCTTTTTCATTTGACTCACCAGGGGCTCGACCATCTTCGAGGTTCGCCCGATCGTGTCGACGCGGCGAAGAAGACCTTCAGCCAGCACGGCGCCAAAGTGAAGGACTTCTACTCGATGATGGGACAGTACGATTCGATGTTCATCGTCGAGGCGCCGAACGACGACGTGATGGCGCAACTGGCGCTGACGGTCGGCGCGCTGGGAAATGTGCGCACGGAGACGCATCGCGCCTTCAGCGAGGACGAGTACCGCAAAATCGTCAAGAACATTCCCTGAGAGTCGCCTGATACCAAGGTGCAGAGCCAATCCTAAGGAGGTTAGCCCTGCCTTCCTTAATACTGGGTGCAGGGGTCACCCCTGCAAACCCGGCGCGGGTTTTAGATTCGATTAAGTGGATTCTCCGCTTACGCGGGCGAGATGCGTTGAGCCTCGGCATCGCTGGGGTTCGACCGGCGGTTTGCGATCCGTCATGGGACTGAACTTTTCAGCCTGAACGCACCGCTCACCAGGTGCTAGCCTACCCGTTATGCACCAGACTCAAGATGCTCGCCGGTCTCTCCGCCCGCATCGCTACTCTCATCGCTCAGCATTGGGCAATATCCGCCAGCGAAAAACAAAATTTGACGGAACGAACCCACCGATGGTAGTAGACCATCCTATCGACCGCTACGGATGGTATGAATCGCCGTTTTTCTGGCAACCACACGTTGCGATTTCCAGCCGCTACTGCTAGCGAAGAGGGGGCGAAGGGGCAGGCTGGTGGAGGAAACGAGCATACCGGGCGCGAATCAGCGTCATTTCGGCATCTCGGCCAAGCAGAAGCTGTATCAGTTCCTCTGCTCGCGGCCGGCCGGGGCAGACGCCGGCGAGCTGGTCGGGCTGCTGCTGAGCGGAGTCGGCTCGGACCCGGAACTCGGCGCGCGGCTCGTACGCCAGCTGCTCGGCGGCGATCCGAATTTCATCTTCGATGCGGACACGGCGCAGTGGCGCCTGGCGCAGAGCGATCGCATCCGCGTCGGGCTCGACCAGGCCGAGTTTGCGGTGGTCGATCTGGAAACCACGGGCGGACGCGCCGGGCCGGGGACGATCATCGAAATCGGCGCCTACCGAATGGTCGGTAAGCGGCTTACTGATACCTTTTCGCAACTCGTTCGGCCGCATAGTGGCGTCGTCCCGCGGTTCATCACCGGGCTCACGTCGATTACGACGGAGATGGTTCGCGAGGCGCCGCCGATCGAGGAAGTGCTGCCGGCGTTTCGCCAGTTCATGGGCGACCGCGTGATGGTGGCGCACAACGCGGCCTTCGATTTCGGATTTCTCGACTTCGAATACCGGCGCATCTTTGGAATCGGCCTGAGCAACCCGGTGCTGTGCACGCTGCGGATGGCGCGCCGATTCATGCCGTCGCTCAAGCGCCGGCGGCTCGATCTGCTGGCCGGGCATTTCGGACTCTCGCTCGAAGGACGGCATCGCGGACTCGGCGACGCGCGGATGGCGGCGGAGATTCTCTCAATTTTTCTCGAGATGGCGCAGCGGATGGGAATCACGCGGCTCGATCGCCTGCTCGACGACCATCATCGCGGACTTGCGGGCAGGAGAATCGAGCGTCACGTGCCGCCCGAAGAAATCGCCGCGCTGCCGCATTCGCCCGGCGTCTACCTGATGCGCAACGAGCGCGGCGACTTGCTCTACGTCGGCAAGGCGCGCCGGCTCCGGGAGCGGGTGAGCTCATACTTCACGGCGTCGGTGAAGGCGAAAACCGCGGAGCTGGTCTCGCACATTTACAAAATCGAGACCCGGACCACCCGCTCGCCGCTCGAGGCGGCGCTCGACGAAGCGCGGCTCATCCGCGAGCTGAAACCGCCGTACAACAGAATGCTGAAGTCGGCGGCGCCCGCGTATTTCATCAAGCTCGACTTGATGGACGAGTTTCCGCGCGTGACGATTTCCACCAGGATGAGCGCGCGGCGCGGCGTGATGCACCTGGGGCCGTTCATCGGGCGCGGCGGCATCGAGCATTCGGTGCGCGCGCTGTCGAGAATCCTCGGCTTGCGCACGTGCAGCGGGAAACTTGCGCCGCGTGAGGATTTCTCGCCATGCGTGTACGGCCAGATGGGGCATTGCGCCGCGCCGTGCAACATGAGTATCGACGGCGACAAATACGCGGAGCGGGTGCGGCGCGCGGTCGGTTTTTTGCGCGGGCGGAGCGGACCGATCCTCGGTGAACTGGCCAGGGCCCGCGACCAGGCCGCAGCCGCGATGCGCTTTGAGGAAGCGGCGCGCTTTCGCCGGCATCTCGAGGCGCTGACCACGCTGGCGCATCGCGCGACCCGTCTCAGCCAGGTGGTAACGGAAAACAATCTCGTGATCGTGACGGGCAAGGCTGGCGAGCGCGCCGCGCACGTCGTGCTGTCGGGACGGCTGGCGATGACGCGGATGCTGGAAAGTGCCCAGGCCGCGCGCGAGGTGGCGGAATTCGTCGCGGGCAACTACGAGCGATACAAGTCGAAACCGGCCGAGCGCGGAGAGCTGGAGGCGATGGCGATCGTCGCGCGATGGCTCCGGGAGCGCGCGCCCGACGAAGGCCGCGTCGTCTATCTCACCGGTCCGCATCTGGAACCCGTCGCGCTCACGAATTGAGCGCCGATCGCTGCCGCTGCGCGCCCCCTACTTTTTTGCCTGCGTGCCGGTGCCGGTCAAGCTGACCGAACTCGGAGAGTTACTCGCGTTGCTTTCGATCGTCAGCATGCCTTCGCGCGGGCCCAAGGCGGTGGGCGAGAACCGGATGGTCACGCTGCATTTGGACTTGGGTCCGAGCGTGGCGCCGCACCCGCTCACCATCGCGAAATCGCCGCTGGTGACGATGCTGGAAAACGTGACCGGCGTGGTCTTGCTCTTGTTCTTGAGCTTAACTTGCTGGGGCTTGCTGACGGCGCCATTGCCAAACACGACCTTGCCGAGCTTGAGCTGACCCGCTGAGACCTTAAGCGTGGCAGGCATCGGGGTCGCGGTGGGAGTCGGAACGGGAGTCCGGACCTGAGAAGGCGTGGCAGATGGCGTCGCAGTCACGGTTGCGGTCGCGGTTGCGGACGCGGTTGAGGTCGAGGTGGCGGTACTGGTCGCAGTCTGAGTCGCGGTTGCAGTCGCGGTGCTCGTTGCGGTCGCCGTGGGCGTGTTAGTAGGCGTTGCGGTTGCGGTGTCAGTCGCCGTTGCGGTGTCGGTCGCGGTAGAGGTCGGAGTGGCAGTACTGGTCGCGGTCTGAGTCGCAGTCGCGGTGTCGGTTGCGGTCGCGGTGGCGGTCGGCGTGTCGGTCGCCGTGGCCGTATCGGTCGGCGTCGGCGTCGAGGTTGCAGTTGCGGTATCAGTGGCCGTCGCTGTTGCAGTTGCAGTGTCGGTCGCGGTTGCGGTCGGCGTGTCAGACGCGGTTGCGGTCGCAGTCGCGGTGTCGGTTGCGGACGCTGTGGCGGTCGGCGTGTCGGTCGCCGTGGCCGTATCGGTCGGCGTCGGCGTCGAAGTTGCAGTTGCGGTATCAGTGGCCGTCGCCGTTGCCGTTGCAGTGTCGGTTGCAGTTGCGGTCGGTGTGTCGGTTGCGGTGTCGGTCGCAGTTGCAGTGGCTGTGTCGGTCGGCGTGTCGGTCGCCGTGGCCGTATCGGTCGCCGTCGGAGTGTCGGTGGGCGTGTCGGTCGCGGCGGTGGTCGGAGTAGCCGTGGGAGTTGCAGTCAAGGGTGCTATGGGCTGGTCGAAACGCAACACGCGATTGTTCGTTTCGTCGGCGACGTACAGGTTGCCGAGTGAATCCATCGCAACGCCGGCCGGCTGGCACATCGCGGTTGCGCTGGGCGCGGGGTCACCGGGGGCGGCGTCGGCGCAGGCGCTGGAGACAAAATCGGTACCGGCGGCACTTTGTCCGAAAACCAGGTCCGCGACGACGTCACCGGCGCCAGTGGCCAGGTTGGGCGCTGCCAGGGGCGCGTTGTACTCGAGCACGCGATTGTTGGATGCGTCGGCGACGAACAGGTTGCCGAGATTGTCGAGGCTGATGCCGGCGGGCTCACAAATTCCCGTGGCGCTCGGCGCGGGCGAGGCCGCCGAACTCGAGCATACCTGAGTCGTGAAGCTGGTCCCGCTGCTGCCCTGGCCGAAAACGAGATCCGCGGTTGTGTCGCCGGGACTGCCGGGCGTGCCAGGCGTTCCGCCGCCGCTGCCGAGCGGGTTCAGATATGCGAGGACGCGCGAATTGTCCGTGTCGGCGATGAACAGGTCGCCGCTGGGGTCGGCGACCAGCCCGCGCGGAGCGCATAGCGTGTCCGCACTGGGACCGGCGCCGCCGTTGCAGAGCGCGGTGGTGAAGATGCCGCTTTGTCCGAACACATTATCGGCGACCGTATCGCCCACGCCGGTGAGCATATTGGGCGTTGCGAGCGGCTGATTGAACTCGAGCACGCGATTGTTGCTCTGATCGGACACGAACAGATCTCCCGCCGTGTCCAGCGCGAGGCCTTCAGGCAGACACATTGTAGTAGCGTTGATAGTGGCGGTGCCGAGGTTGCATCCGACGGTCGTGAATGTGTCGCCTTGTCCGAACACGCGATTGGCGCTGAGTCCAACCGGCAAGGGCGCGCCGAACGGATCGTCGTATTCGAGCACGCGATTATTGCCGGCGTCGGCTACATACAGATGCCCCGAACTGTCCACCGCGACGTCCACGGGATTGCACAGGCTGTCCGCGCCGACTCCGCTGGAATCGCCGACCGCGACACCGTCGTTGCATGCGACCGAGCGCGCGTCGGGCTGGCCGATAACGATATCCGCCGGGCTGCCGTTGAGGAACGCGCCCGCGTTGGCCCATCCGAGCACGCGATTATTGTTCGAGTCGGCGACGTAGAGCCGGTTGGAGCCGCCGCTGGAATCGATCGCGAGGCCCTCGGGCGCCTGGAGTGCGGCGGCGGTCGGATTATTGATTCCGTTGTGCAACAAGTCGGCCTGTCCGAGCACCACGCTCGCTACCGGCGGAGACGACTGGGGATTGACGTACTTGAGGACGCGGCTGTTCGACGCGTCGGCGACCAACACGTCGCCCGAACCGTCCACCGCAACTCCGTCGGGCAGGCATAGCACGGATGCGCTGGGAGCAATCCCGCTGCTCGCGGCGCCCCCGCATACGGCAGTGGTGAAATTGCCGCCCTGGCCGAAGACGACGTCCGCGGTCACGTCGCCGGAACTGCCGGGCGTGCCCGGCGATCCGCCGCCGGTCGCGAGCGGGTTCAGATACTCGAGCACGCGACTGTTGCTGATATCAGTCACAAACAGATCGCCGGCACTATCGAGTGCCAATCCGTTCAGGTTGCAAATGCCGTCGGCGCTGGGCGCGGGATCGCCGCCGACCCCGTCATAACAGGTGAAGTCGGTAAAATCGGTTCCGCTGGAGCCCTGGCCGAGGACCAGGTCGGCGGTTACATCGCCGGCGCCGGTGGCGATGTTGAGCGGCGCCAGGGGCTGATTGAATTCGAGCACGCGATGATCGCCGTCGTCGCCGACGAAGACATTTCCCGAACCGTCGACGGCGACCGACAAGGGGTTGCACATCCCGACGGCTGACGCGCTATCGGTGTTGGTGACGCAGTTGTGGCTGGCAAAGTCGGTGCCGGTCGCGCCTTGTCCAAAGACGAGATCCGCGTTGGTGTCGCCGGCGCCGGTGATGGCGTTGAATGTTCCCAGCGGCTGATTGAATTCGAGCACGCGATGGTTGCCGGCGTCGGCGACGTAAAGATTGTTGCTCGAGTCCGAGGCGACTCCCTGCGGCGAACACAGACCCGCCGCCGTCTGCGCGCACACAGCTTGAGTGAAGCTGCCGCCCTGTCCAAACACGACATTGGCGGCGAAGCCGACGCTGATTGCTTGCGCGAACGGCTGATTGTATTCAAGCACTCGATTGTTGCCGGTGTCCGCGACGTAGAGATTGCCGGCGCCGTCCACGGCCACACCGCCCGGCAGGCAGAGACTATCCGCACCAAGACCGGCGACGTCGGGGCCGGCAGTGCCGCTGTTGCATCGCGTGGTTTCAAAGTCGGGCTGGCCGATTTCGAGGTCCGCGTTCTGGCCATTGACGAAACTGGTGGCGTCGTTCCATCCGAGGATGCGATTGCTGGCGCCGTCGACGACGTACAGATGCTCAGTGGCGCCGCTCAGATCGACGGCCATCTGGCTTGGCGAATCGAGACTCGCCGCGCCGGCGTTGTTGATTGGATTGTGCGCGAAGTCGATTTGCCCGAGCACGGCATCCGCGATGTTGTCGCCGGTCGCCGCCGGCAACGCCGTTACCATGAATAAGGCGACGAAGGATACAAGTACGATGGCGCTCAGATGAAGGTTGGAAATTACTCGCGGCGGCTTTTGTGTGGTCGACATTCAAGCAGTGTCTTGCCGGCGCAATAGCGAAGTAAGTGGGTTGACAATTTGTGCCTAAACATACTGCAGGGTGCTAAGTGCGGAACGTCGCGAGGTAGGGTCGCCGTCAATAGGACAAAATGCGGCAACAATGGTTGGTGCGCGGAAAGTTGCGCAGCAAAATCGACCGGCCGGCGCGCTACGCGCGAAATCCCGCCGATCACCCTTTCAGATTTGCGGCGAACAGCTTGAGCGTGTGCTCCCACGCGTCATTCGCTTCGGCGGCGCGATAGACGTCGGCGCGGGTGTCGTTGAAGAATCCGTGCGAGCATCCCTTGTAAGTCTTGACCTCACCCGGCTTGCCGAACTTTTTCAGCGCCGCCGCCAGCCGCTCGACGTCGGCCCGCTGGATCCATCCGTCGTTCTCGCCGTAGGCGTAAAAGATCGGGCAGGCGAGCTGCCCCAGCTTTTCGTCCGGCGGTATTTCGCCGTAGAACGGAGCCGCGGCCGCGATTTCCCTGCTCTCGCACGGCAGCAGCAGCGCATAGCTGCCGCCCATGCAGAATCCCGTGACGCCGATGCGTGACGAATGCGTCCGTTTCTGCGCGCGCAGCCATTCCACCGTGGTCTGGAGATCGGCGATGCCGTCCGCCTTCTTCAGTCCGCCCATAAGTTGCGCGGCCGTATTGGGCTCGGTCGCGACCTTGTGGCCCTGGCGCGAGTACAGGTCCGGCGCGATGGCTAAGTAGCCCTCGCGCGCGAGCCGCCGCGCGACGTCGCGGATATGCTCGTTCAACCCCCACCATTCCTGCACCACTATTGCCGCCGGCGACGACTCGGTTCCCGGCGGCTCGGCGACGTACGCCTTGAGCGCGCACGCCCGGCCCGGATAGCTCACTTCACGTGTGACGAGATCCTTGTTCGCCATTGCCGCTCACCTCGAAAGTATGATTTCAGCCCTACTCCGCGGCGGCTACCGGTATGAAGCCAACCGTTCCATTCCGGAGTTTGATCTGCAGGTAGTTGCCGGTGATCCCGGTTACGTGGACGTACTTCCTGCGCCGCACTTGCGCGACGGTGGGACTGGTGTCGTCGGGATTTTGATACACCGGCGAATTTTTTGTCAACAGGAAGAGCTTGTTGAGCGGCTTGATCTTCGGCGCGACGGCTTCAGGCGCCGACGCCGTCACCGTCGCGGCTCCCGCCGGCGCCGCGGCCGCCGGGGGCATCAGCTTGGCGTCGAGCGCCCGCACCTCGTCGAACTCGGCGTTGGCCTCGGCCGCGCGCGCCGGTTCGGTCGCGAGCAGATTCGCCAGCGCCAGGTGGGCCTTCGCATCCTTGGGGCTGAGTCCGATTGCGGTGCGGATCTGGTCTTCAGCCTCGGCGGTTTTGCCTTCCTGTCTGAGCACCTCGGCCAGATCGAGATGGTAGTTGGAGCGGTCCGGCTCGAGCGCTACCGCGGCGCGGTACTGATTCTCGGCCAATCCGCGCTGGTTCTGATCGCCATAGAGGTTGCCCAGCGCGACGTGAGTCGCAGCATTTTTCGGATCGATCTCGAGGACCTTCATGAATTCGACTTGCGCGTCGCCCGGCTTGTGCTCGAATACGTAGAGATTTCCAAGTGCGATATGGACGCGCGGATCGTTGGGCGCGAGCTTGGCCGCCTCCTGATAAGCCGTTTCCGCGTCGGCCAGCTTCGTCGCCTGCATGGCAGTGTCGCCTTCGGCCAGAAAATCCTCGGCGGTCTTGTGATGGCACCCTGTCGCCGCCAGGGTCATCGCGCCGGTCACGATCATCGCTGCGGTCCAGGTCAATAGGCTTCGCTTCCTGTTCATCGGTGAGGTTCCTCCAAGACGAGTGCGCTTTCCGATTGGGCAATGGTCGGACCAGCGCCGGAAAAATCTACGATTTATGTTGGAGCGGGCACGGAAACAGTGTCAAGCATTTCCCCGTCGGTCGGGATGCCGCAAGCATGTCGCGCGAAGCCGGTAATTTTTTCCTGGCTGCAGGCGCAAATCTCATCGTGCGAAGTTCCCTTTGGATGCGCGAGCTTGTTAGGTTATAAAGATACGCCGTGCGCTTTATTTTGATTGCAGCCAAGCAGCTCGAATTCGCCAAGACCCGGCTCGCCCCCGTCCTGCCCACCGGCGAGCGCCGCGCGCTGGCCGAGGCGATGTTCCGCGACGTGCTGGCCGCCTCGCTCGGCGCCGCCGCTGCCGACCAAGTCGCCGTGGTGACGTCCGACTCGGGGCTGCTGGCGATAGCGCGCGCGGCCGGCGCACTCGCCATCGACGAGGAATTTCCGCGCGGCCTCAACGTTGCCGTCGCGCTTGCCACCGATGCGCTGATCGCCCAGGGCGCGCGAACCGTGTGCACCGTGCTGTCCGACATCCCGTTGACGGCCGCCCAAGATATCGATGCCGTGTTTGCCGCGATGCCCTCCGGACGCGGCGCGGTACTGGTCCCCTCGCGCGATTTTTCCGGCACCAACATGATTTGCCGCTCACCCGCCGACGCCGTGCCCACTCGATTCGGCCGCATGAGCCTGGTGCGGCATCTGGACGATTGCCGCGGCTCTGGCGTTCCAGCTAGAGTGCTGCGACTTGCGCGGCCAGCGCTGGACCTCGACGTGATCGCCGATCTGACCGAGTTTGAGCGCGCCGGCTCCGCTACGCATACTCAAAACCAGTTGGCCCGGCTCGGGATTGCTCATCACTAAAAATTGAAAACACGGACTGATGTCGATCGTTGAAATGATTGAGCGGCTGGGCGCGCTTGTGCTCGACGGCATTGTCCGCCTCGGCGGGTTTGTGCTTTTTTTGCTGGGCTCGGTCTTTTTTGTTTTCGTCCCGCCGTACAAGCCGCGGCTATGGATTCGGCAGACACGGATCATCGGCGCCGACTCGCTTTTTCTTATCATTCTGATCGGGGCTTTCACCGGCATGGTGCTTGGGCTGCAGGGCTACAACACGCTGCGCCGCTTCGGCTCGGACGGCGCACTCGGCACGGTCGTAGCCCTGGTGCTGGTGCGCGAGCTCGGACCGGTGCTGGCCGCCATCATGATCACGGCGCGCGCCGGTTCCGCGATGGCTGCGGAGCTCGGCTCGATGCAATCCACCGAACAGATCGACGCGCTCACCGTGATGGCGATCAACCCCGTGCAATACCTGGTTTCGCCGCGGATGCTGGCGGGCGTGATCAGTTTCCCGCTGCTGACCTCGATCTTCGACGTGATTGGAATCTTTGGCGGCTACATGATTGGCGTCGGCCTGATGGGCGCGCCGTCGGGCGCCTACTTCAACGGCATCGCCGCCAACATGAGCGGCCACGACATCATGACCGGCCTCTACAAGGCGCTGGTCTTCGGCGTAGTCGTAATGTGGGTCTGTTGCTACAAGGGATATAACGCCGAACGGATGGCGACCGGGGTCAGCCGCGCCACCACCGAGGCCGTGGTTTTGTCCAGCGTCTTGATTCTTGCTTTCGACTATTTTCTTACGTCAATACTTTTGTGATGACGCGCTATCGATCGAACCGCCATGAGCGAAACCGAAAACAATCATCGCGACGCTAATCCGCCGACGATTGGCGCCATCGCGAGCGCCGGCAACGCCATCGAGGTGCGCGATCTTCGGCGTCGTTTCGGCCGCCAGCAGGTCCTCGACGGCGTTACGCTCGATTTCCCCGCCGGCCAGATCACTACGATCGTGGGGCCCAGCGGCTCCGGCAAGACCGTCCTGCTCAAGCATCTGAACCTGCTGCTGCGGCCCGACTCGGGCACAATCGTGATTGACGGCGTCGAAGTGACCAAGCTTGGCGGCAGGGCGCTGGACGGCGTGCGCGAAAAATTCGGGATGCTCTTTCAAGCCGGCGCGCTGTTCGACTCGATGTCGATATTCGACAACGTCGCCTTCCCGCTGGTCGAGAAGACCGGGCTTAATCGCGCGGCGATCGCCGAGCGCGTGCATGAAACGCTGAAGGCGGTCGGACTCGAAGGCATGGGAAACAAGTTTCCTTCCGAGATGAGCGGCGGGATGCAAAAGCGTGCGGCGCTCGCGCGCGCGCTGGTGCGCCGCCCGAAAATCCTTATGCTCGACGAGCCGACCACCGGCCTCGATCCGACGCGGACCGGCGCGATTCACGAACTTATCCGTCGCACGCAGGAAAATTTCCAACTGACGGCCGTGATGGTCAGTCACGACGTGCCCGCGGTCTTCCAGGTTTCCGACCGCGTCGCTTTTCTGCACAATGGGCGCACTCATCTCAACGGAACGGTGGCCGAGGTGATGGCGGCCGACGACGACGTTTTCAAGGCGTTTCTGGCCGGCAAAGCATCCGGCGAGGAGAATGAAACAGCCCTTGCGGGCTGAAACCAAGCTCTATGTACGCAACTCGAACCACGCAGTTCATCGTCGGCATATTCGCGATTCTCGGGATTGTCGGCCTGGCTATTCTGTCGCTTTCGCTGGGCAAGATCTCGCTGATTCCCGCGCCGGGATACACCCTCTACGCAAGTTTCGATAATATTTCAGGATTGAAGACCGGCGATCAGGTTCAGCTGGACGGCGTGCCGATCGGCAAAGTTGTGCAAATCGGGCTCAAGGACTATCGCGCGCGAGTCGCAATGCGAGTGAACGACGGTGTGGAGATCGACGACGACGCGATTGCGGCGGTCAAGACCAGCGGAATAATCGGCGACAAGTACGTCTCCATCGAACTCGGCCCGAGCGATCACTACCTCAAAAACGGCGACACGATTCGGCAGACCCAGTCGGCATTTGTGCTCGAGGACGCCATTGGCCAGTTAATCAACAGTTCCGGCAGCAGCAGCAGCTCCGACAAAGACTCAAAATCCCCAAACTCAGACAAGGAACACCAGCCTGGAAAATCCGAGAAATAACCCGGTGAGATTTATGATGACGCCAACTTCTACCCAGCGAATCCTGCGACGGCGCGCGATTGCAATGCTGACGTTCACATTGACGGCCGCGCTCGTTTCGAGCCTTGCACCGTCGCGCTTCCTGGCGCTGGCCTGGGCCGACGATCCGATGTCCGTGGTGAAGACCACCGTTGACCAGGCGCTCGTGGTACTGCGCGACACTCAAACACCGCTGGCCCAGCGCCAGGACAAGCTGCGTCAAATCGTGTCCGCGACCTTCGATTTCACCGAGATGGCGAAGTCGGCGCTCGGCTACCATTGGAAGCAGATCACGCCTGCCCAGCAGCAGGAGTTCACCAACGCGTTCGTCGCTTTCATCGAGGATTCTTACCTTAGTAAGATCAACGACTATCGCGGGCAGCAGGTCGCCTTCCTCAGGTCGTCGAACGAGGGCTCCCAATATGCGCAGGTCAATACCGATATCATTCAGCCGGGGGGCAAGGACGCAATCCACGTGAACTACCGCCTGCTGCAGGAGGGCGGCACCTGGAAGATCTACGACGTGACCGTGGACGCGATCAGCATCATCGCGAATTACCGCAACCAGTTTAATCGGGTGATGAACAACAAGGGCTACGAGACCCTGATCAGCGACTTGAAGAGCAAGCAGGCCGCTCTTGCGGCAAGTCTCGCGAATCACTAACTGGTATGGATTCCTTCGGTCCGGACAGGTACGCTTTCAGGGGAAATTTGACGGCCCAACGGAGAGGCAAATGAGATCTGGTTCGAAACAAATCGAAAGGACAGGCGCGCGCTGGACGATGCTCGCATGGTCCCTGCTCGCGGTCGTTTCGTTTGCGACGCCGGCGCTGAGTCAGAACGGCACTCCGCCGTCGCAAAACGCCGCCGCTCAATCGGCCCCGGCTACGCAGACACCGCCGGGCGAGAATCAGGGCGTCTATTCCGATCCATTGTCGGGCTTCAATGAGCCGATGTTCACCTTCAACCTCAAGCTCGACGACTGGGTGCTGCGCCCGGTCGCCAGCGGCTACTCAGTTATCGCGCCGCAACCGGTGCGCGAGAGCGTAGGCAGATTCTTTGACAACGTGAACGTGATCCCGCGGTTCGCCAACAACCTGTTTCAGCTCAAGCTGGCCGAAGCCGGCGGCGAAGTCGCCCGTTTCGGAATCAACACGACCATCGGGATAGTCGGCTTCTTCGATCCCGCCGACGAATGGTTTGGGCTCAAAGAGCATCCCAACGATTTCGGCCTCACCATTCGCTACTACAACATCCCGACCGGCCCGTACCTGATGCTGCCGTTCTTTGGGCCCTCGACCATTGGCGACACGGTCGGGCTGGTGGCAGACGGTGCGATGAATCCGCTGGACTACCTGGTTCCGACGTGGATATCGGTGACGGTGGCCGCCGGGCAGCGCGCGGTCGAAGCGGTGAACTACCGCTCGCTGCATATGAACCAATTCGAGGAAGCCGATCGCTACGCGGTCGATCTCTACGGCGCCGTTCAGGACGCGTACCTGCAGACGCGCGATCATGACGTCAAGAAGCTTCACGAGGAAGAGTGGTAAGCCGAGGTTAGAGCAAGCGTAATTTGACGACCGGCGCGCCGCGTGACTGAAGTCCCGCGGCGCGCTGTTTTTTTGGAGATTGCTGACCTCTCTTCGGACAAAGAGAGGTTAGGATATCCCGGCGGCCGCGCCGTCTTGCTGCACGTGTTTCCACGCGTGGTACGAGCTGCGCACCAGCGGCCCCGACTCGACGTGATGGAACCCCATCGCGAGCGCCGCAGTCTTCAACTCCGCGAACTCCGCCGGCGGCACGTACCTGGCCACCGGAATGTGTTCCGCCGACGGCCGCAGATACTGCCCGAGCGTCAGGATCTCGCACTCGACGCGGCGCAGGTCGCGTAGCACGTCGAGCAGTTGCTCGTTGGTCTCGCCCAGCCCGAGCATCACGCCCGCCTTGGTGAACATCGGCCTGCCCAGCCGGCGCGCGGTATCTTTTGCATGGCGGATAACGTCGAGCGAGCGGTCGTAGTTCCCGCCCGGCCGCACCGAGCGATAAAGACTCGGCACCGTTTCGATATTGTGGTTGTAGATGTCGATTGGCGCTTCCACCACCGTCTCGACGCTGGCAAACGATCCCTGGAAGTCGGGCACCAGCACCTCGACGCGCGCCGGCGCCGGATTCGCTTTGATCGCATGCGCCGTCGCCGCGAAATGCGCGGCGCCGCCGTCGGGCAGGTCGTCGCGATCGACCGAGGTGACGACGACGTGTTGCAGCCCAAGCCGCGCCACCGCCTCCGCGATTCGCCGCGGCTCGTCGGCATCCAGCGGGCGCACTTTGCCGTGCGCGACCGCGCAGTACGGACAGTTGCGCGTGCACACGTCGCCCATCAGCATGAAGGTGGCCGTGCGATGCGAAAAGCATTCGCCGATGTTCGGGCAGCACGCCTCCTGGCAGACGGAATGCAGCTTGAGCTCGCCGAGAATCGCCCTGGTGCGAAAGTACTCGGGCGACGCCGGCGCGCGAACCTTGATCCAGTCGGGATGCTTCCGTTCAGCCATCGCTGACCATCAACTGCGGCGCCGGCATAATCTGCGCCGCGCCGGTGAGAATTATTTCATCGTAGTGGAACACGCGCGCGAAACTTTCGCGCATCACGCCGGCGAACTCGCGCACTGACACCGCGCGATTCGTCAGTTCGCAGACCGAAGTCATGCGGCATCCCTCGATACCGCAGGGCACGATCGAATCGAAGAAGCTGAGATCGGTGGATACGTTCAGAGCGAAGCCGTGCCAGGTGGTCCAGCGCCGGATGCCGACACCGATCGACGCGATCTTGCACGAGCCGACCCACACACCGGTCATCGCGATGCGGCGCGCGGCGTCGATGCAGAATTTTGCGAGCGCGTCGATCATCGCGGCCTCTAGATCGCGAAGATACTTCGTCACGTCGCGGTCGCGTCCTTCAAGCTTGAGAATCGGATAGCCGACGAGCTGTCCGGGACCGTGATAGGTCACCTGCCCGCCGCGCGAAACGCGCCGAATCGGCACACCAGCGGGATTGCCGACGATGAAGCGCTCGTCGGCGCCGCGGCCGAGCGTGAAGACGTGCGGATGCTCCATCATCAGCAGCGTGTCGCCGATTTTGCCATCGAGCCGCGCCGCGAGCATCGCGGTCTGCATCGCGAGCGCGGCGTCGTAATCGACCACGCCCAAATCGGCGATGGTGAGTGCTCGGCGCGCATCCATAATCAGAAGTCTATCGCTACGCCGTCGGCGGCCAAAGCCGCCTGCATGATCGCCTCGGACATCGTGGGATGCGGATGCGCGGTCTTGCCGATTTCGGTGACGGTGGTCTCGAGTGTTTTGCCGAGCACGACTTCGGAAATGATATCGGTGGCGGCGTGTCCGATAATCTGACATCCGATCACTTCGCCGTACTGCCTGGTCGCGACGATTTTTACGAAGCCCGCGGTCTCGCCAATCGCAACCGCCTTGCCCAGCGCGCGAAACGGAAACTTGCCGACCTTCACGTCGATGCCGCGCGCCTTGGCCTCGGCCTCGTTGAGTCCCACCGTCGCAACTTCGGGCTCGCAGTAGATGCAAGCGGGGATCGCGAGCAGGTCGAAGCCAGGCTCGCGCACGCCCGCCATGATTTCAACTGCCGCGATACCCTCGGAGCTGGCCTTGTGCGCGAGCAGGGGCGGGCGGATCACGTCGCCGATCGAGTAGATGCTCGGGACGCCGGTCTGGAACGAGTCGTTTACCTTGACGAAGCCGCCGCGGTCGAGCTCGATGCCGAGTTTTTCGAGTCCGACGTTGCGGCTGAGCGGGGTGCGGCCGACTGCC
This sequence comes from uncultured delta proteobacterium, assembly GCA_963842085.1. GTDB lineage: Bacteria > Desulfobacterota > Binatia > Binatales > Binataceae > Binatus. Next base: position 1,196,900 of record CAWJET010000002.1, on the reverse strand, counting down.
ACCAGCACGACCTCGCCGTCGATCGATTTTTCGGCGCCGTCCGCGGTCACCGTGACCGACCACAGGTCGCCCTTGCGCGCCATCGACTTGTAGCCACGCCCGAGCATCACGGTGATGCCGCGTTTGACGAACGCGCGGCGGATCTCCTCGGCGACTTCGGCGTCGATGCCGGGGACCATTTGCTTCTCGAGCTCGACGATCGTTACCTTGGCGCCGAACGCGCTGTAGAAGTAGCCGAACTCGAGGCCGATTGCGCCGGCGCCTATCACGACGACGCTCGCGGGCATCTTGTCGAGCAGCAGCGCCTCCTTGCTGGTGACGACGCCGTCGCCGACTTTCATTCCCGGGAACAGTTTCTCGGCGGACCCAGTCGCAATCAAAATCCGCTCGCCTTCGAGCGACGCGGCCGCCGGCGCTGCCTTGCCTTCAACCTGCTTGAGCGAGACGGAATGCGGCCCGGTGATGACGGCGTCAGCCTCGAAGTAATCGATCTTGTTTTTCTTGAGCAGGAAGAGGACGCCCTTGGAAAGCTTCTCTGCAGCAGCCCGCGAGCGCGCGATCACCTTGGCGAAATCGAACCGAACCTCGCCAACCTCGATGCCGTGCTCCTTAGCCGCGCCGCGAATGGTGTCCATCGCACCGGCGGAATTAAGCAGCGCTTTCGACGGGATGCATCCCCAATTGAGGCAAACTCCCCCGGGCCGGTCCCGCTCAACGACAGCAACGCGCATTTTAAGCTGGCTGGCGCGAATCGCAGCGACGTAACCACCGGGTCCGGAACCGATCACGACAAGGTCATAGCGGGAGTTATCCAAGATGAAGTCCTTCCGATGTTTTACTCATTATTCTCCGAATCAAAGCATCGAGTAAGGGTCATGACGCGCGGTCGCGTGCGGAGAAATGCACGAACTTCAGTGTTGCATCACCGTTTTGAATAGCCGCTGAATCCACAACGTCACTAAAATATTACGAGAGCGTTAAGAGATTATTACGGAGGTTACGGAAATGAACGCAAGATTTCTTGGGGTCATTGCCTTCGTCTGTGGACTGGCCATTCCAGTCGTCGCCATTGCTCAATCGGCGCCTCTCAGTTCAATTCCTCAGGCTGACAGAACTGCACTGATCAACCAGCTCGACCATCAGGCGCAGATGGACGAAATCAAGGCGAAGTTCTGGACGCAGGAGCCGGTCACTCAGCAGAATTACTACGTTCAGGCAAGGCAAGATCGGCAGTTGATGCGGAAGGTCTCGAAAGGCGAGCTCGTCTCGCAAGCTCAGATTGATCAGGCCCTGAGTCGAGTCAGCACCGACTACTGAGCCGGGTGTCGAAACCGTCAATCAGGAGCGGACGCGTTCGCTGCGCTTGAACGTCGGGCGTTGCGCCATCGCGGACATCCAGCGGGTCGTTCGCGGATACTTCGTGGAGTCAAGCGCCAGGCCGACCATCGGATACATCGCGACTCGCGGATACACGGAAATGTCGGCGATCGAAAAGCGCTCGCCTAGGAGGAAGTCGCCGGTCAGCTCACCCTCGATGTGATCGATGCGCTGGTAGAGCTGACCCGCCAGCAGCGCCGCCTCATCCTCGCTGACGGCGGTACCGTCGCACACGCGGCTCACCCAATCGATGTGCGCGGGATCGTCCGTGGAGCGGCGCACGTCGCGCATCACCTCGTCCCTGGGGCGCTGGCGATCGAGCGGTCCAATCACTCGCAGGTACATCAGCGGGCGGTACTCCTTGGCCATCGAGAGCTCGAACGCCTGCCACATCTTCGCGCGGGCGCATCGCCAGGGGTCGGCGGGATACAAGCGCGGCTCGGGAAAGACGGCATCGAGATATTCGGTGATGACGTTGGACTCGTAGATGACGCGAGCGCCGTGGACCAGCGTCGGCACCAGGCCGTTAGGGTTGAGCGCGAGATACTCCGGCCGCTTCTGCTCCATCCTGGTGAGATCGACGAGCCGGGTTTCCCACTCGAGGCTCTTTTCGAGCATCACGATTCGCACTCGACGCGCGCATGGCGAGCCGTGGAAGTCGTACAGGGTGATTTTATCGTTCACAGCAGCAGGCTGGCGGGGTTTTCGAGAAAGCGCTTCAGTTCATCCAGGAAGCGGCCGGCTACCACACCGTCAACGATGCGATGGTCGAATGACCCGGTGACCATCATGGTTTTGCCGACAGCGAGCTGGCCGTTGCGAACGACCGGGCGATCCTTGATGGCGCTCACGGCGAGAATCGCGGCCTGGGGCGGCACGATCACCGCGGCGAAATGCTCGATGCCGAGCATGCCCATGTTGGAAATCGAGAAGGTCGCGCCCGACAGTTCGTCGGAGGTGAAACCGCCGCGGCTCGACTTGGCGACGAGTCTATGGGCAGCGCGCGAAATCTCCAGCAGCGACAACCGCTCGCATTCGCGAATCACCGGCAGGATCAAGCCGTCCTCGACTGCGACGGCGACTCCGATGTTGATGTTGGGATGGATTGCGATGCCTTCGTCCACGTAGCTGGCGTTGATGCGCGGGTAGCGGCCGAGTGCGAGCGCGCAGGCCTTCACGATGATGTCGTTGTAGGTGACGGTCTCCTCGAACAGCTCGGTCGCTTCGAGTGAGTCCTTCAAGCGGACCGCGTCTTCCATCGCGACTTCGACGGTGACGTAGAAGTGCGGGATCTCGCGCTTGGACAAGGCCATCCGCTTGGCGATGGTCTTGCGCATCGCGGACAGTTCTTCGCGCGAGCCGGGTGCGCCCTCGCGCGGCGACACCAGGCGGCGGAACTTGAACAGTTGCTGCTCGCGGACGAAGTTGTCGATGTCGCGCTTGGTCACGCGCCCTTCGGGACCGGTGCCGCGGACGTGGGCGATGTCGACGCCGGCCTCCTCGGCGGCGCGGCGCGCCAGCGGCGAGGCGCGCAGCTTGTGGCCGTCGCCCGCGTCGGCGTCAGCCGCGGAGGCCGGCGGCTCGGGTTGGGGAGGAGGAGCGGCGATGGCGGTCGGCGCGGCGGAGAGATTCGCGGACATCGCAGGATGCACGTGCAGATCGCCGGCGGAGCCGTCGGTGACGACGGCGGCCGGGGCGATCGATCTTTTCGGTGACTCTTTCTTTTCGGCTGCCTTCGGTTTTGTCGCAATCGGCTTGGCTGACTGTGAGGCTCTTTCGGTGACGGCGGCCGTATCGCCTTGGGAGCCAGGCTTGGCACCGGATTTGGCGTCTTTCGCGCCTGCGGATTTCATTAGCGCGATCACGGTGCCCACCGGCGCGCTCTCGCCTTCATTCAATTTGATCTGTTCGAGCACGCCCTCATCGAACGATTCGAGCACCATGTCGGCCTTGTCGGTCTCGACCTCGGCGATCGCCTCGCCGCGCGCGATTTTGTCGCCGGGATGCTTGAGCCAGCGGAGGATCTTGCCTTCCTCCATCGTGTCCGAGAGCTTGGGCATCGTGATTTCGTTGCTCATGATTTCCCACCCAAAGAAAGTGAGTGAGCCTACGTCAACTGCTCCGCCGCCTTCACTATATCGCCGGCGCTTGGCAGCGAAGCGTGCTCGAGATGCCGGTTATATGGCATAGGAGTGTCGAGCGCGGCGACGCGGACGACAGGCGCATCGAGCGAGTCGAAGGCGGCCTCGTGAATCTGCGCGGCGATTTCAGCGCCGGCGCCGCCCGTGCGCCAGCCTTCGTAAACGACGATGGCGCGGCCGGTCTTTTTCACCGACGCGACCACGGTCGCCATGTCGAGCGGGTTCAACGTCCTGAGATCGACTATCTCGGCGTCGATGCCCGAGTTCTCGAGCGCTTCGGCGGCGGCGATCGCGTCGTATACGCATTTCGAGTAAGTGACTATAGTCACGTCCTTACCTTCGCGGATTACATTCGCCTTGCCGAACGGCACCGTGAACTCGGGATCTTCGGGGACTTCGCCCTTGACACCGTAGAGTGACTCGTGTTCGAGGAACATCACGGGATCGACCTGGCGAATCGCGGTTTTCAGCAGTCCTTTGGCGTCGGCGGGCGTGGCGGGAATAACCACGCGGAGCCCGGGGGAGTGCAGGAAATACGCTTCGAGGCTCTGGCTGTGCTGCGCGCCTAACTGATGTCCTCCACCCTGCGGCGCGCGAATGACTACAGGCACGGTAGCCTTGCCGCCGAACATGAAGTGTATTTTCGAGGCGCTATTGACTATTTGATCCATAGCCAGTAGTCCGAAGTTGATAGTCATCAATTCGACTACCGGTTTGAGACCGCCCATCGCGGCGCCGATGCCTGCGCCGACAATCGTCAGTTCCGAGATGGGAGTGTCGCGGACGCGCTTCTCACCGTAAACGGCGAGCAGGCCGTCGGTAACCTTGAATGCGCCGCCGAAGTAGCCGACCTCCTCGCCCATGATGAAGACGCGCTCGTCGCGATCGAGTTCCTCGCGCAGGGCCTGGTTCAACGCTTCGCGGTAACTGATCTGCGCCATCACTTATCCTCGGACGCGTAAACGCCTTTGCCGAGCTCGTCCATGGAGGGTTCGGGGCTTTCATCGGCGAATTTGACTGCATCCTCGATGGTTGCGGCGACCTCGTGCTCGACTTCATCGAGCTCGGCGTCGGTGGCGCGCTTTTCGGTCAGCAGGCGGCGGCGCAAGTTCTTGATCGGATCGCGCTCCTGCCAGATTCTTTCCTCGCGCTTGGAGCGGTACTCCGCCGGATCGGACATCGAATGGCCGCGGAAGCGATACGTGACGGCCTCGATCAACGACGGCCCGTCACCGGCCCGAGCGCGAGCGACGGCTTCCATCGTGGCGCCGTAAACGTCGAGCACGTCCATCCCGTCCACGCGCACGCCCGGCATCTTGTAAGGCTCGGCGAAGCGGTAGAGTTCTTCCTGGCTGATCGCATTCTGGACTAGGGTGCCCATCCCGTAAAAATTATTCTCACAAATGAAAACCAGCGGCAGCTTCCACAGCGACGCCATGTTGAGGGTCTCGTGGAACGCGCCCTGCGGGAGAGCGCCGTCGCCGAAAAAGCAGCAGACGACTTCGGGGCCTTCGTTGTAGCTGACGGCGAGCGCGAGGCCGCATGCGATCGGCAATCCGCCGCCGACGATCGCGTAGCCGCCCATGAAGCGCAGGTCCTGGTCGAACAGATGCATCGAGCCGCCGCGGCCGTGCGAAATTCCGGTGGACTTGCCGAACAACTCGGCCATCACGACGCGCGGGTCGGCGCCCTTGGCCAGGCAGTGGCCATGCTCGCGATAGGTCGAGACGACGTAATCCTTGTCGTAGAGCGCGTAAATCGCGCCGACGGCGACGGCCTCCTCGCCGGCGTAGAGATGGCAGAAGCCGGTGATTTTGCCGCGGCTGTACATCTCGGCGGTCTTCTCCTCGAAGCGGCGGATGAGAGTCATGCGGCGGTAGAGGTCGAGAAGCTGGCTCTCCTGGAGCGTCAGCAGGGCGTGCTGGGCAGTATGCTTGTCGCGTTCGAGCGCCATCGGAAGTTACCATGCACGCCGGAGGGTGCGCGCCTAGTCAAACTGTAACCCGATTGGAGTTCAGGGTAAACGGCGGTCAACATAAATCCAGTTGACATCGAGCCGGCCATTGCTAAAAGAGCAGGCGTTGCGCGGACGCTGCTACCGGCCAGAAGGAGCGGCGATGGATTGGCGAGGGGCCGTGCTTGATTAGCATTTGCATATGCTCGTTGGTGCAGTAGCCCTTGTGCTGGGCGAAGCCGTAACCGGGGTATTGGGCGTCGAGCGAGACCATCATGCGGTCGCGCGTCACCTTGGCGATGATCGAGGCGGCGGCGATGCAGAAACTTTTGCGATCGCCGCCGACAATTCTTGTCTGCGGAAGTTTGAGGCCGGGGATCAGGCGGCCGTCCACCAGCACGTGACCGGGCGCGTGATTCAAGGCGGACAGTGCCCGGCGGCTCGCAGACATCGTGGCCCAATATATATTGAGGCGATCGATCTCGTTGACCTCGGCGACGCCGACGCCGACGGCGATGGCGCGCTCACTAATCGGGGTGAAGAGTTCCTCGCGCTGCTCGTGGGTCAATTGTTTGGAATCGTGCACGCCGCTAATGAAAGTTTCGGGGGCGAAGACGACGGCGGCGGCGATCACCGGTCCGGCCATCGGGCCAACGCCGGCTTCGTCAACGCCGGCGACGGCGTCGATGCCGAGTTTCCACAGGCGTCGTTCGTAGCGCAGGTCGGGCCGCTTGCTCATCGTGATCACGCCATCCGTTTGAGGCGCGCCTTGCGAATCGTCTCGGCGGCATTGTCGGGGTCGTAGATGTCGTTGATACGGATGGCATAGTCGGCGCTGGCGGCGGACGCGATGGTGACGTCGCCGAGTCCGATCATCCGTTGAAAGACGCGCTTGCTGACTTCGACCGAGCGGATATCGGCCAGCTCCATCTCGCGCCGGCGCGACGCGACTATCCCGCGCTTTTCGATCAGGCGATCCGAAGTCAGGCTCCAGTTGACGGTTCGGGCACGAATCATCGTGACGATGACCGTGAGCACGCCGAGGCCGACTACAGCGAAGCCGACCTGGATCGGTACCTGGACCTGTTGGAACTTGCCGTAGAGCAAGCGCCCGCCGAACGCGATCAAAACTCCGCCGACGAGGAAGCCGTTGGCGTAGTACCATAGCGACGGGCGGAACACGGCGAGCGCATACTCGCGCACCGAGGCGGGCTTGGGCGCGTACATGCGCGTGCCGCATCGCGAGCAAAAGGCGGCGCCTTGCTGGGTGTCGTTACCGCACTGGGGACATCTCATCGCGCGTCCGCCTCAACCGCCTCCTGGTCGATGCGATTATGATGATGCGCGGCGCGCCGCGTCAACGCATCGGAACTGGCCGCAATCCACCATGCCGTGATAATCAGTCGTCTATGAAATTCGGATTATTCGGAATCAACAGTGGACCGTGTGCGTTTCCCAAGTGCGCCGCCGCAGTAGCGCGTGCGGCCGAAGACGCGGGGTTTGAAAGCGTGTGGACGGGCGAGCACGTGATCCTGCCCGACCCGCAGGCGCCGCCCTCGCCAGTGCCGGCGGACTACCCGATGCTCGATCCCGCAATCGCGCTTGCGTTCATCGCAGCGCATACGACGAAAATTCGGCTCGGCACCGGCATCATAATATTGCCGCAGCGCAATCCCGTGGTGCTCGCCAAGGAGCTTGCCTCGACCGACGTGCTGTCGAACGGACGGCTGATTTTCGGAATCGGCGTTGGATACCTGAAGCCGGAGTTCGACGCGATCGGCGCGCCGTTCGATCACAAGGGTGCGCGATCTGAGGAATGGCTCGCGGCGATGATCGCACTCTGGTCGATGCCGCAGCCGGAGTTCGCCGGCAAGTGGATCTCGTTCAAGGGCGTCAACGCGATGCCGCGGCCAGTGCAGAAGCCGCATCCGGAGATTGTCTTCGGTGGGCACACAAAGGAGGCGTTCAGCCGCGCGGCGAGACTCGCGAAGGGATGGTACGGGTTTGCGCAGGATTTGGACGGGACTGCGAAATGTGTCGAGGGCCTGCGCGCAGCATGCAAGGAGGCGGGCCGTCGTTTCGAGGACGTCGAGATAAGTATCACGCCGGGCCCGAGGATTTCGTCGATGCTGCCCAGAGCGAAGGTCGATCGCGATACCGCGAAGCGCTACGCCGACCTCGGCGTGAGCCGGCTGATCCTGCTGCAACGCGGCGCAGACGAAGCGGCGCTGCTCCAGGGTGTTCGCGAGGCCGCGCGCGAGCTAATCGGCAAGGTCTAGATCATAAGAGGCGAGGCGTTAACCCGTAGTTAGCAGAGACGCGACGCGGTCAAAACCGGACAACGAGTGTCCCAGGAGTGCGACGGCGAGCATTGATGGGTCCCCTTGACGGCGAGACCGGCATTTTTCTGGCGTAGTGGCAAAATCCTACCGCCTGCGGCATTCAATCGTAGCCGCAGACCGCTTTATTCGTGTGACATTTCGGCTCGCGCTCCCTCGGCACGCAGATTGCGTTAAGCCTCCTCAAGGGTCGTTTGGGTGATCACACGAATCAATAAAGGGGATCTGAAAAGGGGAGCTAGCAGATGCTGAAAAATGACAGCAGCCACGTACTGACGGTTAAGGAACTTTCGGACTACCTCAAGGTCCATCCGTCGACGATATACAGACAGCTCAAGCGCGGACGGCTGCCGGCGTTCAAGGTTGGCAGCGACTGGCGCTTCAATATCGAATCGATCGACCGGTGGCGTCTGGAGCAGGACGCGTTCGCAGAGGCGTAGGACCAGCCGGCACGTAGCGGGGAAAATGGGGGGAGTCGCGGGGTGAAGAGGGGAGTCACGCAGAGGGGCGTCCGCGAGGGCGCCCGGCGTGGCTAATTTGGGTCGCCACGGACGCATGAGCGTCGAGGAAAAATATATGCGCTTGACTATAATAGCGGGATTGATCATGGGTGCGTCGCTGGCAGTTCAATCGACGCTCGGCGCTCACGCCCGGGCCAAAGTGGGTCATGCGGCGAGCGCAGCAAGCGTCCACTTGCGCGAAGTCGCGCCCTGGTACATCGCAATGAGTGATGGAGGCGGCGCGGGACCAGTTGCCGATGCGCGCGGCATTCTCGCGGCGCCGCTCGAGAGCTGATTCGCTTGCGTCTTCGCAGCGCGGCTGAGGGTTCGCATTCTGTCATTCTGAGGGCAGCGAAGGATCCCGGCTTCTGTGCCCCACAGCCAGCACTGATCGGGGATTCTTCGCTGCGCTCCGAATGACACGGGACTAGTCGCTGCGAGGTGCTTAGAGTGAAGGGCCAGGCTGATCAGATCGTTCTGATTGAGCCTGTAGAGGCTTCGTCGGCGGGACCGACGAAGTCGAACGCGAGCCATCCGCGCAGCGGATCGACGCGGCTCACCTGCACCATTATCGGCATCTGATTGGGTAAGGTGGGCGCGCCGTGCAAGGTTCCGCGCACGACGGAGTCGGCGAGCTCCGCGCTTTGGCCTTCGCGGGTGACGTAGGCGAGGATTGGCCCGTCAAGCGCGTGACGCTCGAGATAACGGAGAATCCAGTAACGCTTGGCGCGCCGTTCGAGTTCACGCCCGGACGCTTCTGCATTCTCGGCTCCGGCGAGCACGGTAAGCAATTCATCGACGCTGTAAGTCGGCGCCTCATGGTCGCGATTCTTAAGCGCCCCCAGCAGTTGTCGCTGCAGGACCAAATCGGCGTAGCGGCGAATCGGCGAGCTCAACTGCGCATAGAAGTCGAGTCCGATTCCGGCGTGATATTCCGGGTGCAGCGACAGGCGCGGGCGCATCGACGCCGGGTCGCCGCCGCCAATTTGCGGCTGCACGCGGTAAATGATCGGAATCCGGTTCGCGGCGGCGTAGCGAGCAGCGACGAAATTGCTCAGCACCATGAACTCCGCCACCAGCGTGCGACCCGGCGACGCGCTGTCGAGCACTGTGATTTCAACCTCGTCGCCGCGCACGCGCACCTTCGCCTCGCGCCGCTGCACCAGCACCGCGCCGGCGATTCGGCGCCGCTGGCGAAGCTGGAGCGCGGCGGCGTGCAGGCGAGAGACGGTCGCGGCGGTCTCGTCGGCGCGGGTTCCCGACTCGAGGATGCGATCGACCTGGTCGTAGTCGAGTCGGCGCATGATTGGAATTCGCGCGGGATAAATCGAACCTTCGACCAACTCGCCGTCGGCCGACAACCGCACGTCGGTGGTCATCACGGGGCGATCTTCGCCGGCGATCAAACTGGCGGCGCGGCATGAAATCGGATCGGGCAGCATCCTGATGGTTGTTTCGGGAAGGTAAACGGTGGTCGCGCGCGCGGCCGCCTCCTGATCCATCGCGCCGCCCTTGACGATGAAGTCGGCAACCAGGGCGATGTGCACGCGCACCCGCATTCCGCCGTCGGCGAGCGGTTCGCAACTGAGAGCGTCGTCGATCTCGACGGTGTCGTCGTCATCGACGGTGACGGTGTATCCGCCGTCGGAGATTGCGCGCGGGCCGGGCACCGCCTCGGCTGCCTCCTTCATCGCGGCGTCGCTGAATTCGTCCTTGAGCCCGGCGATGAATGCGAAACGTGGAACGCGCGGACGCGCGCCGAGGCGCTCCAGAATCTCGAAAGCCGCTTCGGCGGGATCGACGTCGGGCGCCGCGTGCGCGAGCATCTGTGTCATGTCGCGGCTACGCGTGAACGGGTTCTTGAGATAGCGCGACAGCTCTTCGATGAGCGCGGCCGCTTCTTCGGCGGACGGCATCTCGGCGCCGTTGAGGGCGTCGCGCAGGTTCTTCTGGATTTTACGATAGTCGTCGCTGCGCGCCCGAATCCGATCGTTCTGGAGCCGCAGCCGTTCGACCTGGTCGGGCGTGCGCGGCACGAAATCCATGTGGCGGCGGACAAAGTAGGTGCGATCGTTCAGCAGCGCCTCGAGCATCACGGAGGCGGCGGCGTCGGAGCGCCGGCCGAAGAACAACTCGGAGAGTTCCGCGGCGGAAAAACTGCGGCCCTGCTCCTGCGCGACCTCCCACAGCAACTGGAGATCGAGTTCGGCGGCCAGTTCGGCGCGCTCCCGTTCCAGGCCGGCGAGTGCGTCGGCGACATTTTCGCGATCGGCGCGTCGATCGGGATGACGCATCAGGACCAGGTCGCGCGGCACCAGCCGCTCGCGTCCGGCGGAATCGATCACCGCGAGATGGCGTTCCTGTTCGCGGGTCACGAAAGCCGCCTTGAGCCGGCCCTGATCGAGGTACTCAACAACAGTGCCGGCGTATTTAATCGGCGATGACACGTCGGAATTCATTTTGACGACCGCCGCGACCTAAGACTATATGGAAGAGCGAACGATCGCCGGAAAGTGTATCGACCGAGGCAGCTTGAGCAGGAAAATCCAGATCGATGTGCCCGACGAGTTGTTTGGGCAGCTCATGCGGGTGGCGGCGGCGATGGGGGTCTCGAATCCCGAGGAGGCCGCGACGATTGGACTGGCGGAATGGGTATCGCGCCGCAAGTCCGAGCTGGACGACCGGGATCCGAACGAAAAATACGTTGTCAACGAGGCACTGGATGAACTTCTCGAAAAGAAAAAGTAGCTTTTCGGTCTTCGCCACAGCATTGAGCGTCGCCGCCCTGGCGATTGCGGCGTTGCCGAGCCTGACCAACTCGATCGCGCGCGCGTCGGGGGCGGGGCTCGACGTGGAAGTGCCGTTCGAGATCAAGGCGCTCAAGGCGCCCGGTTTGGTCGCACCGTACTTTCTACAGGACAATCACGGCGCCATCGTGGTGTCCGACCAGGCGGGCGGAGTTTTCTCGGTCACGTTCGGCGGCAAGGTTACGGCGCTCGCGGACAAGGCGAAGATCAAGCACCCGGCCGGAGTCGCGATCGGTCCGGCGGGATTCGGGTCCTACGAGGGCAATGTTTTCGTGCTCGCAGCGGTCGGCGATCTCAAGGGGCCGTGCGAGGTCGAGCGAATAGACAAGTCTGGCGCCGTCAGCACGTTCGCCAAACTGCCCGACGCGGGTGCCGCGCCGACCGAATGCCGTGACATGGAATTTGGCGCCGCCGGGACGCCGTTCGCGGGCAAGCTCTACGCGGCGACCAGCGGCAACGCCACGATCTACTCGATCGACTCGTCGGGCAAGGCGAGCGTGTTCGGTACCTACAACAAACCGGTCCAGTTCGAGCTGACCACGATTACTTTTCCGCCGGCGTCCGATTCGAAGGCGGCCGGCATGATGCTGGTCGGGATGCGCGCGAAGGGGGGTTTTGCGGCGAAGGTCGGACGCATCAGCATGGTCGGTGCGGACGGCAAGATGAAGGATGAAGTTTACCTGGTTGGATTTACTCGGCCGTCGGGCTTCGCGTGGTCGCCGTCGAGCTTCGGCTCATATGGTGACGAGTTGATGATCGCGGATACGGGCAAATTCGCTTCCGAGAACGACAACGCACGCGACGGTAATGTTTATCGAGTGGAGAAGGGGATCGCTCGTCCGTTTGCTGACGGTCTGATGGATCCGACCGATATGAAGTTCATTGGCAGCAAGGCGGTAATTTGCGATCCGGCCGAGAAAGGGAAAGGGCAGGGCGCAATCGTGATCATCTCATCGCTGCTGTAAGACGCGAGTTGTCAGTGCCAGGGTTCGCGGACGACCTCGGTATCGCCGGTTTCGCGATCAACCAGCAGCATCTCGACCTGGTTGTATTGTCCCTTGGGGAAGAAGACGTATCCGCTCACCGTGAAGTCCTTGCGCACTTCCTCGGGCTTGAGCGAGACTGCTTCGATTTGCTGATTCGCCTGCTGGTCGGCTTTCGTTTGGCCTTTTTCGGCGCCGCGGAATATGCCCCATCCACCGCCGAACGCGCTACCGATCAGCGCGCCAGCGCCCGGAGATCCGAAGCCCCAGCCGCCAGCTGAGCCGGCAGCTCCCGCCACTGCTCCCGCGGCTGCCCCCACGGTGGCGCCCCCGACACCGCTGACGGCGGCGCTTTGCACCGCTCCCTCTAGCTCCTTGGCGCTGCCGGCCTGCCGAGCCGCCTCACCCGGCGGGAGAGGCGCGACACGTTCGCCGGCGTCGTTCACCGCGAACACCTGGCTTGGCACGACCGAGCGCGGCGCGTCGGTGCCATTGGCAATCGACACGTAAACAGGGGTTACTTCCCCGACGGTAGGTGCGGCCGCAACGCTCACCGCCAACTGGCCTTGTTGCGGAGTCGCCACGACGTTTGGCGTGTGCGCGATGGGCGCCGGTGCGACGGCGCATCCCGAAATTGCGATTGCCACAGCAATTGCTCCGGCGCTGAGTCCGAGAGCGAGGCTTCGATTTATCGCGGTTTGATTCTTCATCAGCTTCACGAATCCCGCTTCACCCTGTCATTTCAGTCCATGTCGCGACGCAAGTCCATACCGCCCGACTCGCATCTATAGACGTGGCGTAGCGGCGGTGGTTTCACCAGACCAAGACAATTGAACCGCAGTATTTCGATGCTTAGCCGGCCGCCTTTCGGCTCTGCTAGGATTAAATTGATGAGCGCGGACGAATCCACGGCACGGGCTGCGAAAAACGCCATCGTAATACTGCTCGACAGCCTCAATCGGCACATGCTCGGTGCCTACGGCGGGCGCGAGTTCGCCACCCCCAATCTCGACCGCTTCGCGCGGCGCGCGGTTCGCTTCGACCGTCATTACTCGGGCTCGCTGCCGTGCATTCCGGCGCGTCACGACATCTTGTGCGGCGCGATCGATTTTTTGTGGAAGCCATGGGGCTCGATCGAAATCTGGGAGCGGCCGCTAACCGCCTATCTTCGCGCGGCCGGCGTCGTTACCAAGCTGGTGTCGGACCATCCGCACCTGTTCGAGGTCGGTGGCGAAAACTATCACACCGACTTTACCGCGTGGGACTACCAGCGCGGGCATGAGAGCGACCCTTGGCAGACACGCCCCGACCCGAGCTGGATGGGCGCGCCATCGTTTGCGCGCGGGCATACTCCGTACGACAACTCGCGCGGCTACTTTCGCGGCGAGGCGGATTTTCCCGGGCCGCGCACGATGGCGGCGGCCACTGACTGGCTCGAGCGCTCGGCGCGCAGCCACGAGCGCTTCATGCTCTTCGTCGACGAGTTCGATCCGCACGAGCCGTTCGATACGCCGGAACCGTACGCGTCGATGTACGATTCGTCGTGGCAGGGCCCGCACATGATCTGGCCGCCATATATTCGCGGCGCTCTGGCCCGCGGCGTGCTCACCGCCGAACAAGCGCGGCAGATTCGCGCATCTTACGGTGCGAAGCTGACGATGATCGACGCCTGGCTGGGCAAGTTGCTGGCGGCTATCGAGCGCGGCGGATTCTACCACGATACTGCAGTGATCGTTTGCACCGATCACGGGCATTACCTCGGCGAAAAGGACATCTGGGGCAAGCCCGCGGTGCCCATCTACGAACCGCTCGGGCATACGCCGTTGTTGGTTGCGTGGCCCGGAGTGGGCGCCGGCGCGGTGGACGCGCTGACGACCAACGTTGATATCTGCGCGACGTTGGCGGAAGTTTTCGGCGTCGAGATGAAGCATCGTACGCACGGGCGCTCGATGCTTCCGCTCGTGACGGGAGAGGCGCGCTCGATTCGCGACTGGGCGCTCGCGGGCGTGTGGGGACGCGAGGTTCATCTGATCGACACGCAAGCGAAGTACGCGCGCGCGCCGGCGGGCGGCAACGCGCCGCTGAGCCTGTGGTCGAATCGATGGACCACGATGCCGATACCGCAGATGCCTCAGCTGTTGATGCCGCCGCCGGACGAACGCGCGGTGCTCGACCGGATGCCGGGTGCAAGGATTCCGGTCATCCGCCAACCGTTCCGGGCCGGCGACTTGCTTCCGTTCTGGGCGATGGGCAAGTTCAGTGGCAATCATCTATATCGCGTGCGCGACGATCCCGCGGAAGAAGCGAACCTGGCGGGCACCGCTGAAGAAAAACGAGCGGCAGAAAAACTCCGCGCCGCCCTGGTCGAGATGGAAGCGCCGGCCGAACAGTTCAAGCGCCTCGCGCTGGCCTGACATTCAAGCCGCGTCTCGGTCGATCAATTTTAGGGCTGAAACCTCCGACCCGCCCTACACCAGCACATCGATGCGGCCAGCTAGCGTCCGTGACCTCCGCCACCGTGGCCGCCGCCGAAACCGTGTCCCCCTCCGTGAGAGCCGCCGTGGCCGCCGTAATATCCGCGTGGCCCTGGGTTGAATCCGCCAATCCAAAAAATCGGTGGAGGGAAAAAAGTACCGTTCAAGGCGTTCAATGAGGAAACCTGCTCGTCGTTGGATTCGGCGGCATATTGCTCGGGATCATCTTGATGCTGAAGCGCCATCTGATAGCGGTCGAATTCGCTCTGGTGTCCTTCATACACGCATGCGCAAATATCAGGGTCGTAATACCAATAGACCTTGCCGGATTGGACCGCATAGCTGCGAATTTCGTGCGGCGGGAGGTCTTCCACGAGTCCGACTTTATCGGAAGTGTCGAGCTTGATAGTGGTGAAACCGGCGTCGGAGAGCATCGCCTCGGTTCTCCGAACGGTCTCAGGCTTTGAGGCTTCGTAGCGACGGTATACGGCGCAACCCGGCATGATCAGCGCCAATAGGACCGCGACGATGAACAGTTTCCCTGGCAACAGTCCGCCCTTCCGCCGGCGCAATCGGCGACCCGTCATCATCCGTGACGCGCAGCGACACCGAGCATATATCCATCGCGTGCCAGACAGAATGAGCAATTGCACGCCGCTCTGAATCGCGTCAGAGGCGTGCTCGGGCAGCCTAACGCGCTGTCTTCGCCCGCGGATGTGTTTATGATTTAACGATCTAGTTTGCTTACTGGCCGGGGTGGCGAAATGGCATACGCAGAGGACTTAAAATCCTCTGGAGCGAAAGCTCCGTGCGGGTTCGAGTCCCGCCCCCGGCATTTGAAATTAGACAATAAAATTAGATAGTTATAGCGGCCATCGAGAACAGAGCGCGGTGTTTGGAAGCCGGGAGATCAAGGCGGATTGTACAGGTTTTGTGCGGTTGGGTGAAAAGCTGGGGCAATAGAAATTCTAACGGGGTAAAATACAGTCACCACAGTCACCACAGTCACCAAAAGTTTCGTGCGCCGACTTCCACCTGCTATCATCCACTGTATGAGCAATCTAGGCGTCAAACTCTGGTGGAATTGTGATGTTGTGGCCTTCGGGGAAACCGATCAGGCAAGTTTGGTTCCTGGCCAAACCGAACAAGCTATGGCGACCGGAATCGGAAGAGCTGCCGGAGAGATAGTAACGCTGCGCGAGGGCCTGGACACGATGACTGTAACTGCCTTAGTTTTCACGAATCGTGGGCGTGAACTGCTCGGCAATCAAGAGACCTTATGTGCGGTGCTAAACGGCAAAGAGTTCGAGATTGAGATATTTGGTTCGAACGGGACGAGCCTTGTCCGCTATCCTCGCTGTTCAGTGAGGCAACCGGAAGCCTACTTAACCATCCCGATCGATGAATCTGTACGTGCGTCGATTACTTTTGCCGTACTGGGAGAAGCGACGACCGAAAACACGGCGGCCAAACGTCAGGTGCAACAAAAGGTTCAGAACATCCTGCAAGCCGGATCAGGAGCTCGCGAGGGCCAATTTAATAAATGGGCAGCCGAGCACGTTAAAGAGCTGGCTGAGAAGCGGCCGGACCTGCTCGACGAGATCTCGCGCAGAGCCGCGAATGATATAGAGCGCCAGGTTGGCCAAGAAGGGCGAACGGGTTTCATCGACATTACATCCGGCAAACCGAAAGCTCAGAAATAAAAGGCGGGATCGAAAATCATCGTCGTCACTGACGACAATGAAGTTATCCGACCTCGGCATTACGCGCGACCTCGACGACAATGAAGTTATCCGACCTCGGCATTACGCGCGACCTCGAAGTAGCAGGAAGGACAAGCGGCGAGCGCGATGCTGGCGCCGGCGCTCTACGCGCCTCAAGTGGCATCACTCCGATCAGTAGCGGTGACGCCTGGCCCGCATCGTTTTAAGGATGAAAAGATAATCGTGCTTGCTTGCGACGTTCCCTAGCATCGCCAGCCTTGAGAGAGATTCCAGTTCTTCGGGTTTGACGTTGTAGGCATGCTGGAGCTTCTCGTCGCTACGAAACTGCTCCCATGCGGATCGGCGGCTATTATCGGCGGCCTTGATGCCCTTTTGTATATCTATTGATCGTGTTCCAGCCATATAAACTGTAGACCGTACCATATGGCGTAATTCCATGCAAATTGCTTTCGGCCCCTGTTGTGAGTAGCTTCGCCGTCTCGTACCAAGCACCCTTTATCACCCGAAAAACAGTTGGACACCTGTACGGTCCCGATATTTCCCTTTATTTTCAAGGGCTTAAGCCGTTCGAATCAAGTATTTGTTGGGTTTGCCAGGGGCCTGCGCAACGAAACCCCTAGGGCCGTTGGGGTTGAACGGTGTAGAGGACCGTACGAATGACCGTACGAATGGTTTATTTAATTTGACTTTATTTGATTTGAGTCTCTTTGAATTGACAATCAGATGCTTTTGGTTGTATCTAATCTTTCTACGGAGGAGATGCAATGAAAAACCTTCCTAAGTGGATTTTGACCGTTGCAGCTGGTGCCGTCTTCGCGGTTGGCTTCCAAGGAGTCGCAGGTGCAACCCGCGTTTGGCCTGCTCCGGAGCTCGATCCAGGAACCGTCGCCAGTGGCTTGGCGCTTCTGGTTGGTGGTTCTTTGATCGCGCTCGAACGCTACCGTTCGCGCTAGTCGGCCGGCGCCGGCCGGCACGTTCGGCAGATCGAATTGTGCACGCGGGCATTGCAACGTCGTCATCGCGCGCGCGAGCGGAATCGCGGGCTCGCGATCAGCGATCGGCGAAACGAGTTAGGCGTTCGTGTCGATGCCGAACCGTGGCGTCACGCCGATCCGTAGGCCCGGCCGCGAGATGAACAACCGGAGGGCGGGTTTCTCTGGTTGTCTGCTTGTTCATTTCGGTCGTTCATTGAGCAACCAAAAGAAACCCTAGGCCGGTCGAGGGTGAATCCTCTGCTTGCTCACCGTTACTGGATAATAGGGGCTTGAACAACCCAGAGCCGGGGCATTTTTCAGGCCCTTCGCCTAGGCCGTTAACACGGGGGTTCAGCGGATCAGGAGCGTTTTCTTTTGGCTTCAGGGACTCGCCAATTGGGTACGCACAGCAAAATCACCACCTCGAAAACCACACGGACGACGGACCCCAAGAATTGGGGCAAAACCGAGCTAATCGCTTCCAACACAAGTATTAGGGCGATCCCCAAGCAGAACCTAAACCAGTTGTTTATTAAGACAACAACAAGTTTGTCAACGATAACGCTGCCTGTCAGGCCCGAGTGCGTTTCTATCCGAGCCGCGAAGTTGACCGTACCGGAGCCTTTCATCTCCGGTTTGGCTTTCTGTTCCCCGCCGGCGGTGATGGTACGTCGGATCGAACCGCACTCGGGGCAGGGCACGCCAGGTTTCTCGCCTCCAAACGCGTGGCCACAATCCGTGCAGATAGCGCCGTCCATTCAGCCAAAAGCCTACTTGAGCGATCTCGGTGAGTCGACCCACCCGGACAAGGGGAATTTTCAGGCCTCCGCGAGAATCGCGTCGAAGGTGAGCAAACCCGCGAGCGCGGCAGTGTGGCGGAGATTCATCCTTGCCGTTTAACAAATGCGGTCATGAAAAGCGAAGGTTCGCGGAAACTGGATGCCTGGGCAAAGCGTCTCCCGGCCGAAGCGTCATAGTCCTCTCGCGCTCAATAACGATCAATGAGTCGGCGCAGTAGTCGGACTTGATGCGCTTGTCGGGCTTGCGGGGACGGTCAGATCTGTACTGATATTCCACGCCCGCGCCAGCTCGAGAACGCCATCGTAGATGTCGCTTTCCTCGCGCCTCTCGTCGACGAGTTGTTGTTCGATGCGCGGTTCTTTCAGCGCCTTTTCTAGGTCGTACGAGAACGCGTCCTCAGCCATGTCTCGGTTGATCAATTCATGACGATACGCTGCCGCTAGGAGTTCGTAATTTGATAGAAAATCGTCGATGTCGTCATCCGACACGTCCTTGTCCCCGGTCAGCGGAACACCATTATCCAGCGCCCTGCTAACACGTCCGCTCCCACCAGCATTGAGCTTGTCATCGAAACGGAGCATGAAATCGCCGGACGTCTGGTTCACTTGCGCTGTCCGATTGCGCGCGGAAAAGAAAAGCGTGACCAAAAGTGTGCCGATGATGCCTATGGTCTGACCCCAATTTAGGATCGCATTTCGCCTGTCGGCCCGGGCATCGAGCAGACGGCGCTGCAACTCGGGTTCCCTTAACGGAGTGTCCCGCCCTGACAGCGAGACACCCATCCGTTCAGCCTCCCTATAGAGCCTCTCCGGTCGGGAGCTTTCGTTTCCAAGGAAGGTTCATCGTGCAGTTTGTCGGAGCGTCGTGTCTGTGGGTTAGCAAACTGCCGCGCGGCCGACAACTTCGCTCCATGCAACAAGGCGGCCTATCGATGATCCGCTCTCTGCCGGAAACCTTCGCGGCCTTGCCGCTACGGGGCGATTCTAAATCAGGCCTCGTGCCGCGCAGCTTCCGCAGGGCAACCGCCCGAGCAGTTCGACGCTACCACGCCGACCGCGGAGCCCGAGCTGCTGCCCGCCGATGATCAGGTGACCGGAACCGGGAACTCGGCGCAACCTCGATGTGAATTTCCGCCCGCGCGCTCTCACAGTCGTATGGCTCCAGCAAATCGCGCAGCTCTCGCTCGGTCATCGAAAACAAAATGTTGCCTACAAAAAGGTGCACTGTGGTTCTACTACTAATTTTTTCTTCTACCAAACACCCGCGAACCTGCCCCGCCGCGCCCGTTGGCGCGCCAGTCGTCCGTCCTCGAGGCGGTCGATCCTCTGCTGGCGGCCTAGCGTACTGTAGTTTTGGCCGCCGGCCGCCGCCGCCTCGCATTCGCGCAGCGAGATGAAGTGATACTCGCCGTGTCCCTCGCCCCGTAGGTAATTGAGCGCCTGCGTGATCGCGTCCACCTGGTCGTCGTGCGGCGCCGCGGGGAATGACGTCGCCTCATCGATGAAGTCGGCGAGCCAAGAAGCCTCGGCAGGAACAAACACGCGACCACTCTCGACCAGCGGGCTGACGGCATGCGCGCGCGATACCTTATCGCCGAGCGGCTTGACTGGCAGGATCGGCAGTCGCGTCTCGGCTTTGAGCGCCTGAATGAGAGACTGGCCGCTTGCGGCATCCTCGATCAGCACGGCGTGAGGTTTCCAGATCTCGGCAAGTGCCTCAGTGGAAATTCCCACCTTCCGCGACTGACGTGGCGCAGGTAATACCCGTCGCGCGACTCGCCGACAATCGCGATCACCGAATAATCGTTCGCCAGGCCGGCCTTATACGCCGTGTCGAGCGAGAAAATTGTTCGGTGACACTCGACCGGACCGGCGTACGGCCGCCACCACTCGCGCCGGAAGATAGCGCCTTGCTCGGGCGCCGGCCGCTGTTGGTACAGCGCAGTCCATGCCGTGGTGCCGATCGCTTCGCGGATGCGGTCCAGTGTCTCGCGCGGGAAGCGCGCGGGCCACAACGCATCGCCTTCGTTTCTCCAACCTTCGCTCACCTCCGCGATTGCGGGCAGTGAGATCACTTTCCAGCCTTCGCTCGCATGCTCTTTGAGTAGCCAGCCCGCGAGGTCGTCTTGATGCCATCTCGTTTGGATCAAAACGATCGCGGCACCCGGTTCGGCCCGCGTATATAGGACGTTCTGGTACCACTCTTGAAGCGAACGGCGCAGCGCAGGCGAGCGCGCGTCGTCGGCACTCTTGATCGGGTCGTCGATCAGCAGCAGGTCAGCGCCGCGGCCGGTAATCGGTCCACCGGCGCCAATTCCGTAAAACGCACCGCCCGCCGTCGTATGGAACCGACGGACACTATCGCTGTCGTCGGCGATCACACACTCGGGGAAGATCTGACGATGCAATCGTTCGCTGGCGAAGTTCCGGACGCGGCGCCCGAAGTCGCTCGCGAGTTCCTGTCCGTACGAGCTGGCGATGATCGACTTGGTAGGATTGCGCCCGAGATACCATGCGGGAAACAACTGACTCGTCGTCATGCTCTTGCCGTGCCGGGGCGGCATCGCCACAATCACGCGGTCCAGTTCGCCACGCTCAACGCGCTCGAGGACCGAAACGAGAATGCGCAGGTGCGGTGGCAGTTCGAACCGAGGGTAGAGCGCCGCTGCGTATGCCGCGAGGTCCTCGCGGGCGTGTTCAAGCTGCTGGGCTCTGCTCACCGCTCGCGGCCCCTTCGCGTACCCTGCGTACCTTTGAAATCCGTTCGAAGACGGCATCGAGAGATCCGGCACGCTCATCGGGTAGAACGGAGCTGGGGAGCAGACCTAGCGCCTTCAAGGCCGCGCCCGCGCTGTCGCAAAGTCTTCGGAAACTTTCGACCGCACCGATGACCGAGCCATCCGGGTTAATGAGTTCCCGATCTTTCAAACTTAAATAGACGCGCTCTTTGACCAGAAGAATTTCGGCCGCCATTTGGAACCCCGGACGATACTTAGGATCGTCACGGCCGCTGAGCCGGACCAAGGCTGTCACTTTTCGGCGCCGCTGTTGGTCGCGCTTAAGCGCGGGCGTGCGTCGAGGCTTACTCGGTTCAATTGCGGTTGAAGTTTCCATCACGATTCAGAAATCGCCGAGGCTGAGGGCCGGCGTGGAAGGCGCACCGAACCCTCACGCGGGGAACAAGGCCGCGCTTGCCTCGGCTTTGCCGAGGGGGCCGCCGGCGGCAAAACCGGCGGCTTTCGAGCGGGCGGTACTACCGCACGCCTCGGCAAAACTTCTTCACACATCAATGTCGCTCGACCACTGTGATCGTGATCACAGCGCCAGCGTCGATTCCGGCCCGGCCTGGTCCGGTGTCTGTATTGCAGACTAGGGAGACGTCGCAGTTCGCAGCGGCGCCTCCGAGCCCCGCGACGGCGGCGATCGCGGCGTTTTGGGCCGCCGAAAGATGCGTCGCGAAACCAGCATCCTTGCCAACGTCGCCGGCGCAATTCGCGGCGGTCAGCGCGTTGATCGCCGTCGTCGATCCTGACTTGGCGACGTTGCTCAGTTTCGTGTTCCAGCCCATGTTTACTTCCCCTTTTTTCGGCGACTGCGGTTCGTCGATCGATCTGGAAATTGAACGCCCATCTCGAGACCGTCGTCGTCATCTTCGTCGGACTCGACTACACCGGGATTTGACGGCCGCCAGTCATCCGCCGGCGGAAACGGCGACGGTGCACGTTTTCCGGGATATGGTTGCGAACCTGGTGGAGATGCGTGAAGCGACACGCCTACGAGCCCGCCCTTACCGCGCGCTCGCAGCATCGCTTCCCCTGCGCGGGGATCTTCATTCATCGCCGTCATAACGCGGCGCACGGCCTCTCTCAGGCCATAAGTTGAGAGCTCTGTTAAACCATACATGGAATTCCCCCTTTCATTGGACATAATCTCGATCGCGATCCCGCCGACGCAAATTCCGCTCATCGGCGCACCACTGTCGCCTCGCCGGCATTCGGCCCGGACGTGGCTGAAAATGGCCGCGTTGCGATTTCCTCCTCGCGCCGCGCCGCCGCCTCAGCTTCGGCGATCACGCTTTCTGGCGTGCACCACTCTTGATACCAACTCTCTTTGCTCCGACCGACCGGCCGGTAGTCGTCGATACGCGGATCGCGTCGTACGAACGAAGGCTTATGGGTGCCGTCAGCGCCGACGATCTCAACTTCGCGAAAGGTTATCTTTCCGAAATCATCGCCACGTTCGAGGCGCCTTATGATCATGCCGGGCTCGCGGTGCCACGCGAACCCTTCGAACAGGTGAGCCTTGCCCTTGCCCTTGTCCGCCGCGGACCAGGGCTTCAACGCCCCTGACCTTCGCTCATAGCTCATCCAGTCGCGCAGATCGTTCGCGAATTCCGGGATGATCGTTTCGGCAATCAGATACGCCCTGCCACGCTCGACGGCGTCCTTCATGCGGCCCGACAGCGCACCAACCCGCTGACTTAAACCCTTGTGTAGAACGTCCACCGGCAGATCCGGCAGAAGGATTCGATCGCAGGCTGCTCGAGCGAGCCTCTCGCCCATCACGACCGGATCGCGCTCGATCAGTTTGTTCGCGGCAGAAAAGTCAGCAAAAATTTCATCAAAAATTTCCTTGTTCACTCGTTGCTCTCCTTTCCTATTTCAGACGCACGAAGCGCCTCCAGAATCGCGCGAAACTTCGACGCCAGCGACGCTTCATCTTCCGGCCTGCACGCGCGAAATTCGCGTTCAAAGGTCCGCATTGCCGCGCCGAGCTGTTTTCGCATCGCGAGGTGCTCGTCGATCAAAGCGCGGTAGGCGGCGAATAGCTCGTCCGTTTTTCTCATTGGTCTAGTAGCTTCTGGATCGCCTGCCTCGGGATCACTTTGCGCCGGCCGAGCATGACCGCCGGCACCTGCCTCAGATCGATCGCCAGCGCAAGCCGTTTTGTGCTCACACCCAATTTTTTCGCCGCGGCCGGAATCGAGACGAACGCGCCCGAATCTGTTTGATTGCTGTCCATGCGCGACAAAGAGCACACTCAAGGCGTGCCTGAAAAATTTCCGATGTCTGCATTTCACCCATTTGCGCGGCGCAGGTCCCTGTGCACCGCGTCTATTAACAAGTTGATCGCTTGCATCACGCGAAGGTTGCCGCCGTGATCAGGGTGATGCTCGTTCGCCAGGCGGCGATAAGTCTGCTCAGTCTCGACCAGCCGGAGCGGTGCTGGTGGTTCGTGATGTTCATCGCAGCGGTCGTCGTCAACGTCGTCAATATCGAGTAGGCCGCTCTTGTTCGCCCACCAGCCGGTTACAACTAGGAGTCCGTAGTCACCGACACGACTTAGGTCGCAGCGAAGTTGGCTGCGCGGCACCCACATGTCATTGCCGGCGATGACACAAGGCGGGCGGCCAACGCATAGAATCGCCTTCCCCGTCGAGCGTTTGACCAAGGCCCAGCCAACCTCAAAGGTATCGGTGTACCTCATGTCGGTCGGACTCCCTCAGCCGTGCGCCCGGTCCAGCGCCGCTCGCTCAAGTGCTTTCACCCGATAGCCGCGAGCGTGCGCGGATCGCGCTGCTCGTCGCGCCACAGTGCCGCGCGTCGCTCGTCCCTCTGTTGCTTCGACAACCGCTCCTCGGGTTTCGCCTCAGCAATCAGCGCCTCGAGCACCTGCAAGATCACTCCGGCGGATTCCGACATGCTGACCCGATGAAGCCGAAGCAATTCGAAGAGTCCGGGCGAGGTCCAGTAGGCCTCCACGTTCCGAAAAAATATGGTGTCGTCATCCCACCCGCGGCGGAGCCCCAGTCTGACGGACGCACGCATCACGTCGCCGCCGAGGTCTTGCGCGAGCACGTGCTGAATCATCGCTTGGCGGTCGCCGGCGTAATGCTCAGCCAGCCAGCAGCACTCGCAGAGATCGGCGCCGTCCTCGATTCGACACACCCAAAAGCCCTGTCTCGGGTGCCCATTCAGCATCGCGGCGAAGGGCAGGCCGCAAGTGCGACAAAAAGGCCACGAGTTGTCGGCCAATAGATCGACGCCCGAGAGCACGCGATCCTCGTCTGCGATGCGTGAGCGCCGGCCGAATCGGCGTTCATGATCCACCAGCTCGTCAAACCTTTGCCGCGATAGCGCCGGTTGCGGCCGGTGCGGGTCGCGAGTGAGTCGTCGCTCCTTCCAGGACAGCTTAAAGGTGTAGTCGTCCTTACTCACGTAGTCTGGCGGATGCACGTGAATGACGTGCAGCCCGAGGGACAGCCCTTCGATTCCTGTGTACTTGTGAAGGTTGCAGTTCGCGATCGAATTCAACTCCGCGCGCAGATCGTTGCGCCACGGCACGCGCGGCTCTGATATGGTCGTCGGACTCATTGCGTTTCTCTCCGTCACGGCCGCCGGCGCTCGTAACGCTCGCGGCCGTTCCTTTTCTACTTTTTCAGCGCCGGGCTGTACGGCGACGGCGGAGTGACGCGGCCCTTGCGGTCCACAGCCACAAGGAGCCCATTCGGACGGCGCACCGTGAACGAGTGGGCGAAATCAAAAAAATCTCATCCCCCTCATTAACCTGCGCGAACATCGCGTCAAGCTCCTGCTCGCTGGGCCTATAGTACATACCTTTCTCGCTGAACCATTTGATATAGTTCGCGCGCTGCACCTCTTTGCTCGGCACGTTCGCCGACACCTCTCGCCTGACGATTTCTTCGCCGCGCTTAGGCAACCCCTGCCGTTCGCGCAGGACCTCGGCGACCTCGAGGCGGAATGGCGCGATGCGCGCGAGAGCACGATCGACCGCGGCCTCGGGCCCTTCGGCGACGATCCGCCAGGCATCGTTCAGCGAAAATGTGACGCGCTCCTCAGTTTCGATCCCCTCGAATTCTTTCCGATCCATTTTCAAATCTCCTTAGTTACTATCGTTTCCGTCGGTTTGTTTAATTTCACAATTTGCCAAGTCTGAAAGCCCGCGTGCGCCTTGCCGCTGCGGACAAGTTTGTACTCGCCGAAGATGCGACCGACACGATCGCGACACCACGCAGCGAGCCGTTGCGAAGATATCTTGTCGGCGCACTCATAGTCTGCGGCGATTCCGAGCAGCGCGGTTTTCAGCTCGTCGTCGGGCGGCCTGAAATCATGATCGCCGAGCATCCCGTGACCGGTTGCACATCGGATCAACGCCTGAATGGTGGTCTGCGCATCGGCGAGGACCCGGAACCAGTTTTCGAGGACTGCGAGTGCGGCGTCGCGCTCTGGATCGGCGTCGATTACTTCATCACGGCTTAAGCAAGGATCTGGGAGCCCCGCCCAGACGATCGCGCTGCGAATCTCGTCGGACCACTGCTCGAATCGGCCGAACGGCTTAAGACCCTGAGGCGGCCGCCCGGCGTGAAAATAGGATTGCAAGATCGTTAGAGCCGCCTTCACGAACTGCGGCCGACGCTCGAGCACATGGGCGCGAAGGTTGCAAATTTTGAAGGTCCGTTCCTCGGGCCGCTCACAGTCGGGCTCGACGCGCGAACTGATCACGCGACTCGGCATATCGCCCGAAAACTGTAGATTATTGCCTGTAAGAATGAACAGGCAATTGGTGGGCACCGATCGGTTCTCGCCAAGCCCCATGATCCGATCGCTGTGCAGTGTCTTCGTCAGAATCGACGCGAGAGTGTCGGAGCGCAGCGGTTTCGTGATGTTGTCGATCTCGAAAATCGCATCGCCAGCAACCAGGCCGGCCATCAATTTTTTGCGGAATTCTTCTTCGTTTGAATTGAAGGTCATCGACGCTATTTCGCGTCCGGTAAGAAATAGCGATACGCAGTCGCCCTGAATCGTTTTGCCCGCGGCTTGAATGCTCGCGTCGAATGCGTGCGCGGGAGCAGTGGGCAGCAGCCGCCGTTGAAGCCCTGTGAGCATCGCACTGAGCAGCACGCTCGAGCCGGCGCGTGATGAAAACGGGAATTCGTCAAAGGGCTCGATTAGACACTTTGCAGCGGCCTCGGCCGCACCTTTCGACGGTGCGGGCAGCGCCGGCCAGGCAATCGGAGACTGGAGGAGTAGGCCGGTCGCCTCATCGTAACCGGGCGCGGTCAGGACGCTCCCGTCGGGCCGCATGATCGGCGCCTCGATAATCCCTGTCAGACGCGGCAGTCGCCACATACCTTCCCGGGAGAGGTAGATCGCCGCGACCTTGGGCGGGCAATCAATCACCTTGTCTTTGAATGAGCCCGGCACCTTGTCTTTGTCCGGGACCCGCACCACCCAGTGGATGGCGCGACCGAAAATGTCCTCAAGCATCGGCGCGGTGGCTCGTCGCAAAATGACGGAGCCGGCCTTGCGACGGATGAGTTTCTCTTTTTCAACGTCTTCGGCGCTCAAGGTTGTCGTTCGAACCAGCAAGTCACCGGGCTGAAAGAGCCCCCATCGAGCGTAGTTCTCGAGAACAGCCTCTTCGGCTCCGTCAATCAGCCACGGCCGCTCGCCTGGCAGCACCACTATCCGCGGTCGCGTCGGTTCCAACGCCTTCACTATTTTCAATCGCGCAGGTTCCATCACCGCCCCCTCTTTGCCGCGATGAAGCGCTCGATGCCCGAGGCACTAAAGCGGACGGCGCCGTCGAGGCGAACGACGAACGGAAGTTTGCGCGTGCGCCGGTATATCCACTGCCGATCCACCTTGAGCATCTGGGCGGCTTCGTCAACGTCCAGCAGCCGGTCCGCGGTCGGCGTCTCGACCATAGCCACCGCCATGACCGCAGCGAGCTTGGCGTGAGCAGCCGCGAGCAAGCCCATCAGAGCGACCGCCTCATCGCGCGAGGTCGGACACTCGCCGGCAATAAGAGCGTCGAGCGTGATCATTTGCGTTCCGCCAGCCAGGCATCGACGTCACTTTCGCGCCATCGGACCTTGCGCAGCCCGAGTCGTAACGGCTGCGGAAAAACGCCTTGGTTTATCCAACGCCAAAGCGTCACCCGGTGCGGCCGCCCTTCAATCGGCAGGCGCTGTAGAACCTGTTCGAGCGACAGAAGTGTTTCTTCGTTGCGTTGCGCGCTCATGCGCATAGTTGTCTCACGGTTGCGGCGTGCCTGCAACTCGTGTATTATTATCGTATGACGAAGGGGCCACCAGAACCCGTAGGTATAGCGCGACTGGGCGACCTGTTTACGGCCTATGGTCTCTCCCGGCCGATCGACGGCTCCAGTGTGTCAGCGCCCGAAACCCTCAGTCTCGCCGGCGACGATCTTCTCTGGAGCGCGAAAGCGGCGGCGCGGAAGATCGAGATTGGCGCAATGCTCGAAAGTTTCCTTGCCCTCGAAACACCCGTGGCCGGAAATGAGGACGTGCTCGAGTTTGCCCGCGCTTATGGGCCGCTCTGGCTCTGCGAACAGCATAATTTCGTCGCATACCATCAGCCCGTCGAGACGATGGGATGCAACGTATTGCCCGAAGAATTCCCTGCCGCGCCGCATTGGGCTGGTGGGACGACCCTCATTTGCCTTCCACGAATAGGGCGGGAACCGCCGCTGCTCTATTCCGAGCCGGTATCGCAGTGGCGTATGCGCGCCGCCGACGCTAATCGCCTGCTCGAGGCCGCGGCGACAACCCAGCGCGGAGCTAAAGTCGCCCCGGAAACATGGCAGCAAATCGATGGCTATGCGCCGGACCATCCAATCGCTCAGTTTCTTTCCGATCCCCGCGAGCGGCTGGCGGAGAATCTGAATCGCTGGCTCGTAATCGCGGACGTTAGATTCCACGTCGGCATCGAAGGCCGAAGTGTCCGTCCGCAACTCGGCGCCAACCGCTACACGGGCTCAGTCCTAGCGTTGATCGCGCTGGAACTCGTCGCCGCAACCGTCCGGGCCGCGGCGATTGCGCGCTGCTCGTCCTGCGCGCGCCTGTTTTTTATGTCCGCAAGCCAGCCGACACCAGGTAAGAGAGTCGGGCACGCGACGGCCAGGCGCATCTATTGCCCTACCTGCCGAGCGGCCCGTATCCCAGCCCGCGACGCCGCGCAGGCCGCACGCGATAGAAAAAAAGTCGCCGATGCGGCCACGGAAATCCGGCAAAGTGAGAATCCGATGAAAAAGAAGGAGCGAAAGTCATGAGTAAACGCGGCACAGGCGGCATCTATTTGCGCGGGACAATTTGGTGGATTCGCTACGGGCACCGCGGCCAGGAATATCGCGAGTCGTCCGAAAGCGAATCCGAAACCGTCGCGCGGCGCTTGCTGAACGCAAGGATCAAGGAAACCGGACGCCGCGGCGCTAAGTTCCTCGGACAGGCCGAAGAAAAGGTGCGCTTCGAAGACCTCGCCGAAATGATCCGCACCGATTACCTGCATAAGGGCCGCCGATCCGGACGGCGGCTGGAGGGCAGCATCAAACACCTAAGCGGCTACTTCGGGACTGATCTAGCCATCGATATCGATGCCGGCCGGGTTAAAGCCTATAAGACAGCGCGGATCGAACAAGGCGCGGCGAACGCGACAATCAACCGTGAGCTGGCAGCGCTCAAACATGCGTTCAAGATCGCCGTTGACGACGAGTGCCTATCTCGCGCGCCGAAGATCGACATGCTGGCGGAGGATAACGCCCGAAAAGGATTCGTCGAGAACGCGGAGTTCAACGCCCTTCGGAATGAGCTACCTGAGCGTCTGCGCGACCCGATCGCCTTCCTCTATCTCTCAGGGTGGCGTGTCTCCGAGATGAAGGGACTTGAGTGGTCCGATATCGACATCGAGGCCAACGAAATCAACCTGCCGCCCGACAAGTCTAAAAACAAAGAACCGCGCAAATTGCCACTGTCCGGCGAGCTCGCCGAAATAATCACACGCGCGCGAGCCGCGCGTCGTCTCGATTGTACTTTCGTGTTCCACGTCAACGGTAAGCGGATTGGGGATTTTCGCGACGCCTGGGCTTCCGCCTGTACGGCGATCGGTTATCCCAAGCTGATTGTCCATGACTTTAGACGCAGCGCAATTCGGAACCTCAGCCGCGCGGGTGTTCCCGAGCAAGTTGCGATGGAACTGTCAGGTCACAAAACCCGCGAGATTTTTCTTCGTTACAACATCACCACTAGCACGGATCTCAAGGCCGCTGTCGAGCGACGCGACCACTATCTCGACGCGCGGCCGACGACTCGGACAGTCGTACCATCACGCGGGAACGACGGAAATAACAGTCACCACAGTCACCACGATCACCATACGCCGCCCGCGGCTCTCGTCTCCTGAGCCGTGCGGCGTTTCCGCGTCCCAACCAATACGCGAGCTTCGCACCGCTTCTGACACCGCGGGTCTGCCGCACAATTTCCGCACAGTGCCGAGATAAGGCTTATATATTAAGGGGTTAGACAGACGCAGAGGATTAGCAGTCCTTGGTCCGTGACAAGGACCTGGCGGCAGCAGTCGCGCCGCGAGTACAGTTGGAAGAGGTACCTGCGGGAACGAAACTCATCGAGCAGGGTGCCTCTGACACCGATCTTTTTCTGATTCTCAAGGGCGCGTTTTCGGTTGCGATCGACAGGCGCATCGTGGCCCGCAGGAAGGCCGGCGAGCATGTCGGTGAGATGGCGGTCGTCGATCCACGTACGCCGCGCTCGGCGTCGGTCACCGCAACTTCTGATTCGGTGGTCGCGCGAATTTCGGAATCGGACTTTTCGGCGCTGGCCGACAGATATCCACAGCTGTGGCGGAGAATCGCACTGGAATTGGCGAGCCGATTGCGCAACGAATACGCCTCCAACCACGAAAGAGAAAAGGCGGGCCGGGCTGCCTGACCTTGGCGACGCGAACCGGGCTCATCGCTTCCTGAGCGCTTCGAGCTCGTCGAGCGTACGCGGCCAGTCCTGGTGCAGCAGGCGCGAGAGGGCGCGGTCGGCGAGCAGGCGGCCGCCGGTCTGGCACCTCGCACAATAGTTGGTCTCGTTGCTGGCGTAGCGGATGCGCTGGACCCTGGCGCCGCATCGTGGGCACGCCTGCCGGTAGCGACCGTGCACCGCCATGCCGGGACGAAACGCAGTTACCTTCTCGGGAAATTCACCAGCCGCTTCGGCGCGGAGGCGCTCGGTCCATTCGAGCAGCGTCGTGCGAGTGGCGTCATAGAGACGCTCGATTTCAACGTCCGTCAGTTTATTCGTCATCGCGATCGGCGAGAGCTGTGCGCGATGCAGTATCTCGTCCGAATACGCGTTGCCGATCCCGCTGAAAATGTGCGGGTCGGTGAGTGAGCGCTTGAGCGTGTGATTTTCCGATCGCAGCGCGGCGGCGAATGCGCCGAGGCCGGCGTCGAGCGGTTCGATGCCGCCGGCGTTCAAAGACTGAAGGCCGGCTTCGCCCTCGACCACGTGGAGCGCGGCCCGGTGCTGGGTGCCCGCTTCCGTCAGCCACAACCAGCCGTGGTCGAACTCGAAGGCAACCAGCACGTTTTTGCCGCCGAGCTTGGGGGCGGAAGTACTCCAATGCAGGCGGCCTGCGATTTTGAGATGCAGCACGAGCCACAGGTTGCCCTCGAGGCCGATGGCGATTTGTTTGCCCAGCCGTCGCACGTCGCGGACCGCCCTGCCCGCAGTCGCGCTCAGCGGAGGAGTCGTCGAGCGCAGCAGAAACGGTGACCTCGCCAGCGTCCGGACGAGCTTGTGGCCGACGACGCGGGTCCGCAACGCTTCCACGTACACACTGACATCGGGTAGTTCCGGCATGAGAGTTTCAGCGCGCCCGGCCGCCACGAGCGGCGCCGCCTATGTTAGATTTACACTGAATCACGGCTAAGGAGGACGCGCTCATGAACTACTTTCTTGCCAAGACCGAGCCCGGGACTTACTCGATCGACGATCTTGAGCGCGAGGGCCGCACCACATGGGACGGGGTGACGAATCCGCAGGCGCTTCGCGCCATCCGCGATATGAGGCCCGGCGACATCGTGTTCATCTATCATAGCGGCGGCGTTACGAGCGTGGTCGGGATGGCCGTGGTGAAGTCGCAACCGCGCGACGATCCGAGGAATCCGAAGTCGGCGGTGGTCGATTTGGAGTTCGCAGGCCGCCTCGAGCCGCCGGTCAGGTTGGCGGAAATCAAACAGTCCGGAAAGTTCGACGACTGGGCGCTGGTGCGACAGGGGCGCCTCTCGACGATGGCGGCGCCGGAAAAGTTCGTGAACTGGATGCGCGCGCGGTATCCAAAGGCCAAGATCTAGGAACCGCACACCAACGGTCAACTGAAAAAGAAAAACGGAGGCGGCCGCAAGGACCGCCCCCGCCGTAAGTGACTCTGAAAGTCCGGCTACGGGGTGCTCTTTGCCGGCTTCTCTTTGTTGAACTTCAACGTCATCTGGGCCACACCCGCCGCGACGTTCAGCCCGTTCTGTCCTTCGATCGAGACCGGCTGCAACGCGATCGAGCTGTTGAAGCCTCCGACCAGCACATTCGCGCCCGCGCCGACTCCGACCGCCGCGCTCGCGGTCGCTCCGCCGTAATGACCCGCGAGTGCTCCCTGGCCGAGATTGGTGGTCGGGGCGAGAACTGCCCACAGAATTACGCCCGACTGAAGGTATCCGATGTCAGCGCCGAACTTCGTGATCGAACCGGTGTAATACTCGGTGTATCCCGGTTGCAGGGCGTACGCGCACTGCAGCTTGCGTGACGAGCCGAAAATAAAGCCCCATCCGGCCGCGACGTGACAAGTCAGGTATCCTGCCCGAACGGTAGCTCCTCCGCCGGATGCCGCAGGCGCCGGCGCGGGCGCTGCGCCCTGGGCCCGTGCCGATGGCGCACCCGCGGCCAGTGCCACCGCCAATCCCAGTGCGATTACCATTTCTCGTGATTTCGAATTCATTTTGGTCCTCCGTCTATGATGAGGCTTTCCGTTCCGGATGGCCGGACCCCGCGGAAAATTCCTCTGGTTGCCTGCCTGGTCGGCTGCAAACTCGCACTTTACCTCGCTGAATGCAATACAAGCCCGAGTTCGAGCGCGCAGATAGTGATCACTTGACTATGATCTCCCAATGCAGCACCATCCTGCGGTCTTTGCTGAAGCCAAAATCTCCAGGAGAACCCCATTGATGAGTCTCAAGACTATTATCGCGAGTTTCACGGTAGCTTCGCTGCTGGTCTGCACGCTTGGCTTCAAGGCGCCGGCGTATTCGCAGACCTCGCAGAAGCAACTTGATATCGCGGCCGCCCGCGCACAGCGCAAGGCGACCGTCGGCGCCAACATGAATCTCACCGCCGATGAAGCGGCCAGGTTCTGGCCGGTTTACGACGCCTACGAAGCCCGGATGGACAGCATCGAAGACCGCCACGTCCGAGAGCTGAAGGAGTTCGCCGCCAAGTACAAAAACTTCACGGACGCCGATGCGAAAAAGAAGCTCGACGAGGTAATGGCTATTCAGCAGGCGCGGCTTGACGTGCAGCGCGAGTTCGTTCCGAAGTTCCTGGCCGCGGTCTCGCAAGTTAAGGTGACGCGCTTCTATCAGATCGACAACAAGATCCAGGCGTTGATCCAGTGCGACATCGCGCAGTTGGTGCCGCTGGCGCAAACGAAGGGTGAGATGGCTCAATAGTCAGTTCGTAACCAGGTCCGCGCTCAAGCGCGCGCGAGCAAAATGCTGGCGCCGCCTTACCGGCGAATTTACTTCTGGTGCATACGCGCGATTGCTTCGAGGATCAGCTTGCGGGCCGCCTCGCGATCCACCCAATTACCGATCTTCACCCATTTGCCTCTCTCGAGGTCCTTGTAGTGGCGGAAGAAGTGATCGATCTGTTCGAGCATGATCGGCGGCAGGTCGGTGTAGTTCGCGATTTCGTTGAAGTATGGATTCAGCTCATCCACCGGCACCGCGAGAATTTTCTCGTCGATGCCGTTTTCGTCTTCTATCAGCAGCGCGCCCACCGGACGGCATCTGATGACGGCGCCGGGCGCGACCGGCACCTGCGACAGCGCGAGCACGTCGCAGGGGTCGCCGTCCTCGGACAGCGTGTTTGGAATAAATCCGTAGTTGGCCGGATAGTACATCGCGGTATGCAGAAAACGATTGACGAACAGCGCGCCGGAAACCTTGTCCATTTCGTACTTCACCGGAACTCCGCCCTGCGGAATTTCCACCAGCACGTTGATGTCGTCGGGCGGGTTGCGGCCGGGCGGAATTTTCGTGACATCCATGCGATGCGCGCCTCCGGGGATTTGACCTGAGTAGAGCATGCGCTCGCGCTCAAGGCCATCGCGTGCCGTCGGATTGCCGCGGTTGGCTTGCTTATTTCAGACCGAGCTTGCGGATGCGCGTGCTAAGAGTGCTTGGTTTGACGCCGAGCAATTCGGCTGCGCCCCCCGGTCCGTAGATTTGGCCTTTGCTGAGTTTCAGCGCGGCGGCGATGTTCTCACGTTCCATCCGCTTCATTTCCGCCTCCGACACGACCTTCAGATTCTCGCCGGCGGCGCTATCGCCTGCCCACGGCAACGACGGAGCCGGCGATTCTGTCCCTGTCTCCACAATGTCGAAGCGCAGTGCGCCGCCGCGCGCCGTTATCACGGCCCGCTCCACGGCGTTCTGAAGCTCGCGCACGTTTCCGGGCCAATTGTAGTGCTTGAGGCGCTGGATCTGGCTCTCGGTCAACTGCAGATCCGGCCGCTTGAACCTCTTGCGGGCCACCTCGAGAAAATGGTCCGCAAGTATCGGGATGTCCTCCTGCCGTTCGCGCAGCGGCGCCACCTCGATCGGAAAGACGCTCAGCCGGTAGTAGAGATCCTCGCGGAATCGTCCGTCGTGGACGGCGGCCTTAATATCGTGGTTACTGGCGGCGATCACGCGGCAGTTGGCGCGGCGCGTTTTCTCATCTCCAAGCGCCTCGAACTCGCCATCCTGAAGCACTCGGAGCAGCTTGGGCTGCATCTCCAGCGGCAGGTCGCCCACCTCGTCGAGAAACAGGGTACCGCCGTCGGCGCGCTCAAAGCGGCCGACCCGATCTCTGAACGCTCCGCTGAAGGCTCCCTTGACGTGGCCGAAGAACTCGCTTTCAAACAGCTCCCGCGGAATTGCGGTGCAGTTCACCTTGATCAGCGGACGCTCGCGGCGGCGACTGCGCTCGTGAATGTTGCGCGCGACGAGCTCCTTGCCTACACCGGTCTCGCCCAGGATCAGCACCGTGGCATCGGTCGGCGCAACCATATCGATTCGTTCGAGCACGCTTCGGATGGCCGGGCTGTTTCCAAGAATCGTGCTGTCGCCGGTCGCGGCGCGGACCTCTTCGCGCAGATACTCGTTCTCCAATTCGAGGCGCCGGCGTAGGTTGTCGATTTCCTCGAGGGCGCGTTTAAGCTGTTCGTTGGCGGCTGTCAGTTCCTTGGTTCTTTCTATGACGCGCCGCTCGAGCTCGTCGTTGATTCTCTTGATCTCCGACTTCGCCTGCTTCAGCTCGGAAGTTTCGACCAGCTCCCAATCGCCCCTTCGTCGCGCAAAGGTAAACTGATGCGTGCGCGTCACATCGAGGACGTCTGCGGCTCCGCTTTTGGCCAGTGGATAGCTGCACAGACAGGTCATCCGCAGATCGACCATGGAGCGGTTGAGCTCATCTTCGTAGGCGTTGAAATCGCTCCACTGCTCGCGCTTCAGCCAGAACGTGTCAGCGGTCACTCTTATTCCGGTGTGGCCTCTTGCCAATGCCTCGGCGAGTTTCTCGCTCCAAGCCCTTTTGACTCTATCCAGGTCGAGATGACCGTCGGGCATGTACCACTCGGTGTCTCGGAAAATTTCCAGGCTGTAGTCGGCAACATATCGTTCAAAGTCGGGAAGAGCGTGTCTCAATGCGTCACCGGCATCCTGCTCAGTCAGCGCTGAAACAACCCATATACAGGTTTCATTGTTCTCCAGGCCGGCCTTGAAATAGGGAACGAGCACGTCGAGCAAATCGTGCCTTGTATCGTAGAACTGACAGAAGTGAGTGCCCCATGGCATCTCGCCTACAATGCCGATGCCGGATTTCCTCAGCTCGGTCGCCATGGCGTTTCCCTCTGCGGAGTGATCGCCACTTCGTTGCTTCTGTCTCAACGAAATTTCGCTGCGATCGATCTATCGCAACGGGACTTCATTGTCAGGTAGTTACCATTGGACTCTCGCACTAGATTCGTAAAGCATTTTTTTCCTCAAGACCGTGGCACAATCCGTGCTCTCCTGTCGGTCATGGTTAAGCGTAATGTTCCTCAGGGTACAAATCTTTCTGAGACTTTCGATCCGCGATTGGATCAAGACGGGATTTTCGAGATCGACCGTTCCAATCTAGTCCTTCAACTGCGCTCGGTCCGCCAAGCAATCATCGAGGGTGCGGAGGAAATGGAGATGGTGGCGATTGAGAGAGTATTTGTTAAGTCAGTCTCTCAAGCCCTCACGCGCACTTCGCGGAAGTTGTACGTGGTCGGAGAAGAGCTGAACGGCCTTCTTTATCTGATCGAGCGAGCTCAGGTTCCCAAAGCGGACGGACGGCCTGCGCCGAAACGGAAGCCTCCGCGCCGGTGCCGGGCGACGGACTGATCTACGATACACGAGCCGCCGCCATCGCGCGTCGTTGGATTGCCTCAGTCGCGAAATCGAAATAGATACGGAAAAAGCAGACCCAAGCTGAAAATCCAAATGGAGGAACGACGATGGCTCTTCACGGCGGATGCCTCTGCGGCGGCGTGCGATACGAAATCACCGGCAAGCTCGAAAATGCGGGAAATTGTCACTGCTCGATGTGCCGCAAGAACAGCGGCTCGGCGTTCATACCGGCGGCGCAGGTCGCGTCGAAGGATTTCAAATGGACCAAGGGCGAGAACCTGCTCGGTAGCTACGCCTCGTCGCCCGGCGCAAAACGCATGTTCTGCAAGAACTGCGGCTCGCCGCTGGCCGGCGCGGCGGAGTCGATGAAGGACAGCCTGTTCCTGTACCTGGGCTCGCTCGACGAAGACCCCGGCGTGCGCCCCGAAGCCCACATCTTTGTCGGCTCGAAGGCGCCGTGGTTCGAGATCACCGACAAGCTGCCCCAGTTCAAGGAGTTCCCCTCGTAGGCGTCGCTGGCGATAAGCGTCGGACTGCTTTGTTGCGCAGCCTGCGTGCGTGATAATCTCGCGCTTGCGGAATATCTCAGCTGACGCGGACGCGGCGGAGCGCATCATGGTTAAGATCGAGCGCGAAATTCCTATTCAGATCGAGCCGGGCGAGAATCCGTTCCTCAAGGGAATCTATGCGCCGATCTCAACTGAGATTACCGCCGACGATTTGACTGTCATCGGTGAGATTCCCAACGACCTCGACGGCGCGTATCTGCGCAACGGGCCTAATCCGATCTTTCAGCCGCGCGGCCGCTACCATTGGTTCGACGGCGACGGCATGGTGCACGGCATCGAATTCCATGATGGCAAGGCGGCCTATCGCAACCGCTGGATTCGCACCGAAGGGTTCGCCGCCGAGCAGGATGCCAAGCGCACGATATGGCCGGGCCTGATGGATCGTCCCGATCCCAGCGTTCCGCGCGGCGCCGGTTCCGACGGATGGCTCAAGGATTCCGCCAACACCGACCTCGTATTTCACAACGGCTACGCGCTGGCGCTCTGGTATCAGTGCGGGCTGCCGTACAAGCTCGATCCGCGCACGCTGGAAACGCTCGGCGTCGAGCGCTTCGGCGGCAAGCTCGAGCGGGCCGTGTCCGCGCACGCTAAGGTCGATCCGGTGAGCGGCGAGCTGCTGTTCTTCGACTATGCGACCACGCCGCCGTACATGACCTACAACGTCGTCTCGGCGCGCGGCGAACTGACCCATCATGCGCCGATCGAGCTTCCCGGCTCGCGCCTGCCGCATGACATGGCGTTCACCGAACATTACTCGTTGCTCATGGACCTGCCGCTGTTCTGGGACCCGCAACTGCTCGAGCGCAAGGTGCACAAGGTTACCTATTACCCGGAACTGCCGAGCCGGTTCGGCATCCTGCCGCGCTACGGAACCAACGCCGACGTGAGATGGTTCGAGGCGTCGCCCTGCTATATCTACCACGTAGTCAACGCGTGGGAGGACGGCGACGAGTTCGTGATGGAAGCGTGCCGCGTGATCCAGGCGGAGCCGGGCGCGAAGCGCGGTGAAGGAGAGCTCGCACGGATGCGCGCGTTCCTGCGCCTCGAGGCTCAACTGTGCCGCTGGCGGTTCAACCTCGTGACGGGCGCGGTGAGCGAAGAGCAGCTCGACGACGAAAAGACCGAATGGCCCACGATCAACCGGCACAAGATGGGCCGCAAGTCGCGCTATGCGTACAACTCATGTGTGCCGCACTATGAAGGGCTGGTGAAGTACGACACCGTTCGCGGGACCTCGGAGAAACACCTGTTTGGCGCGGGTCGAACTTCGAATGAAGCGCCGTTCGCGCCGCGCATCGGCGCGCGGGACGAAGACGACGGCTACGTCGTGACGTTCGTCGCGGACGCTGCCGCAAAGAACAGCGGCGAGGTCGTCATAATCGACGCGAAGAATTTCGCGGCGGGTCCGATCGCGCGCGTTCAGATTCCGCAGCGCGTGCCGGTCGGGTTCCACTCGACGTGGGTGCCGGGCGATCAGTTGCGCGCCCGCTAGCAGCCCGGCTATTGGTCCGGCGAAGGCCCGGTCGACTTCGTATTCGGAGTATCCACTTCGATACTGTGCTGCTGCCCGGTCGTCTTGTCGGGAACGATCGTATGAACGTCACTGCTGATTAGCGTCACGCGGCTCGGCAGCGTCTGGTAGTTTTGCGTAGTGCCGTCGTCGATCGCGACGCTGTTGCCGCCACTGAGCGCTATCGAGCTGCCGTCGCCAAATCCCAGTGTCAGCAAGTACTTTTGTGCAAGAAGTTCGCTCGGTCTTCTTTCTCTCAGTCCGGCAAATCGGCGACCTCCCGTCGCTGGCCCGTGCAGGTCCACCCATTGAAATCAGCCGCGCGTTGAAACCGTACTCCGCTGCCGATACCGTGATTAGCGGAGCGCCGAAAGGAAGCGAGTGACGGGAAGGCGGAAATCGATCCTCGCGGCCGCGATTGTTGGCGGCGCGATCGCGCTCGCGGCGGGATGCACGACGGAGACTACTTATGAAACGGCGCCTCCATACGCCTCTATCTCGGATGAAGCGCGCGATCCGTCCAGCATGCCGACGCCGGTGCCGTCCCCGAGTTCATCGGGCAATTCCGGCGGCGTCCTGAGCGCGATTGGAACGGCGATAATTTATCCCTTCCACCTTATTGGTGAGGCGTTCGAATAGCGTATCTACTGGTGAACACGCGAACATTCATCAGTCTCGAGACCCCGCGCTTGATACTTAGGCGGTTTCGCGATTCAGACCTCGCGAGCTTCATGGCCTACCGAAACGATCGCGAGGTTGCGCGCTACCAGTCATGGGAATCGATCTCGCGCGCCGAGGCGGCGAGATTCATCACGCAGCAAAGCCGCCACCGGCCCGGCGTCCCCGGGAAATGGTTTCAGTTCGCGGCAGAGGTCAAAGCGGACGGCGTGCTCGCGGGCGATTGCGCCCTGTTGGTGATCAGAACGACGCCGCGAATCGGCGAAATCGGTTACACCTTTGCGCGCGAATACCAGCACAGCGGACTGGCGACCGAGGCCGTCCGAGCCGTAGTGGATTTTGCTTTCGATGCGCTCCGGCTGAACCGCGTCATCGCGACCACGGATTGTCGCAACGGTCCGTCCATCGCGCTGATGGAGCGGCTCGGGATGAGACAAGAAGGGCATTTCCTCCATAACGCGTGGTTCAAGGGCGAGTGGTGCGACGAATACCAGTATGCGGTGATCCGCGAGGAATGGTCTGGCGCCCGTCTTTCTTGACAATACCGCCCGACGCGTCATTGATCTGAGTACTCCGCCTTCAAGGAGGAATTCGCTCATGACCCGGATAATCGACGCCGACGGGCATATCGTCGAGCCACGCGCGCTCTGGCAGGATTACGCCGAACCGCAATTCCGCGAGCGCATGATCCAGATTCGCCGCAATCGCGACGGTGGCGACGAACTGTGGATCGACGGCGAGAATCGCAGCCGGCCGTCGCTGCCGGTGGCGGCGTCGATGACGCCGGGCGGACTCTCGGACCTCGAGCGCGCGCGCAAACTCACCTGGGACGACATCCTGCCCGGCGGCTACGATCCTCACGCTCGCATCAAGGTTATGGACGAAGAAGGGATCGACGTAGCGGTTCTTTACCCGTCGTTGTGGCTGCTCTACGGCGATCTGACCGATCCGCAACTCGCCGCGGCGGCGTGCCGTGCCTACAACAACTGGCTGGCCGATTTCTGCAAGCCCTTTCCGAAACGGTTGTTCGGCGTCGCGCCGATGCCGGTTCAAAGCGTGGATGAGGCGGTGCGCGAGATGCGCCGCGTCGTGCGCGATCTTGGCTTCAAGGCGGTGTTCGTCAGGCCCAATCCGTTCAACGGGCGCCGCCTCAACGACCCGGCCTACGATCCGTTCTGGCGCGAGGCGCAAGAACTGGACATTCCAGTGGCCATCCACGGCAGTTTCGGTACGCGCATGCCCACGATGGGCGGCGATCGCTACCACGACCCCTTCTTCTTCCACATGGTTTGTCATCCGTTCGAGCAGCAGGCGGCCTGCATGGATATAGTTTGCGGCGGGGTGCTTGCACGATTTCCAAAACTGACGGTCGGCTTCCTCGAGTCGGGCATCGGATGGCTGGGCTATTGGCTCGATCGGATGGATAGTCACTACGAGAAAATGGGCAGCTACGTGCCGTGGCTGAAGCGCAAGCCCAGCGAGTACTTCGCCGAGCGATGCTACGTGTCGATGGATCCGGACGAGAGCACGCTCAAGGCGATGATTGATCTGGGCGTCGAGCGCAACGTGCTGTGGGGCTCGGACTACCCGCACTTCGATTGCACGTATCCGGGTGTGGTGCGCGAGGTGACCCGGGCGCTGGGGACGTTGTCGGCGAGCGCGCGCGATAACATCCTGACCCGGAACGCGTTGCGGTTTTACCGGCTAAGCTGATCGATCAGGACTTGCGATCACTACCACGTAGCCGTCGGGGTCGCGGAGCCACATCTCGCGATCTCCGGAATTTGGGTTGACGTGCGGCTCCTCGATGACTTCGACCTGGAGCGAGCGAGCTCGTTCGACGGCCGCATCGAAGTCGTCCACCTCGAACCAGAGCAATACCCCATGTCCATGTGGCGCCGCGTCCGCATTGACAAGATTAGGGTGATCCTCCTCGTCCCACGCGTGGAGCTGGAGGACCAGCTGACCATCACAAAGCATCCGATCATAGCTATCGCGATGCTCATGCTCCGGGAGCGTGTCGACACCGAGCAGTCGTTTGTACCAGCGGCTGCTCGCGCGTACGTCGCGGACGGCAATCAGTGGCTGAGACCGAACGCGCACTCGCGACATGGATTTCTTTCGGTCCTCTCGCATTGGATCCTTCTTTATCTAAAACCCCGGCGTCAGGACGCGAGGCGGCCGTCGGCCGGGTCGGCGGCTGGCGCGCTTGCGATTTTCGCGGCTGCGGGCCGGGTCGCGGGCACAAGCTGGCCGCCTTCGCGCCATGCGTTGTAACGGGCCAGGAACGCCTCCATGTAGGTGTAGAAGACCGGAGTTATGTAGAGCGTCAGGAACTGGGAGAAGAACAGGCCGCCGACTACCGCCACGCCCAGCGGGCGGCGCGACGAGCCGCCGGCGCCCAGCCCAATCGCGATCGGCAAAGTCCCCATCAGCGCCGCCATCGTGGTCATCATGATCGGCCGGAAGCGGATGATGCAGCCCTCGAAGATCGCGTCGGCCGGCGACTTGCCTTCCGTGCGCTGCGCGTCGAGCGCGAAGTCGATCATCATGATGGCGTTTTTCTTGACCAGGCCGACCAGCATGATGACGCCGACGAACGCGAACAGGTCGAGCTCCATGCCGAAAAGCCACAGCGTCATCAGCGCGCCGAAGCCGGCCGAGGGCAGGCCGGAGAGAATCGTGATCGGATGGACGAAGCTTTCGTAGAGCACGCCGAGCACCAGGTAGATCACGAGGATCGTCATCACCAGCAACACACCGAGCCCGGACAGCGACGACTCGAACGCCTGCGCGGTGCCCTGGAAACTGGTGGTGATGCTGTCGGGCAGCGTGGCAGCCGCGAGCTGGTGGACCTCGCCGAGCGCCTTGCCCAGCGACACGCCGGGTGCGACGTCGAATGAAATGGTGGCCGAAGGGAGCTGCCCCGAATGATTGATCTGCAACGGCCCCAGCGAGCGCGTGAACTTGACCACGGTGTCGAGCGGCACCAGCTCTCCGCTGGACGAACGAACGTAGAGGAGTGAGAGGGTGGACGGATTGGCTTGATACTGCGGCAGGACTTCCATGATCACCCAGTACTCGTCGTTGGGCGCGTAGATGGTGGAGATCTGGCGCGAGCCGTAGGCGTCGTAGAGCGCGTCTTCGATCGCATTGGCCGATACGCCCAGCGAGTGCGCCTTGTCGCGATCGATATCGACGGTGATCTGCGGATTATCGACCTGGAGGTCGCTGTTGACGCCGCGCAGATCGGGCAATTGGCGCAGTTTCGACTCGAGCATCGGCGCGTACTTGTAGAGCGCGGCGGTATTCTGGCTCTGCAAGGTCATCTGGTACATGCTGCGCGTGAATTGCGAGCCGATACTGATGGGCGGCGGATTCTGCAGGAACACGCGCAGCCCCGGCACGCTGTTCAGGAGCGGCCGCCACTTCGTAATCAACTGATCGACGCTGAGTTTCCGCTCCGAGGCCGGCTTCAGGTGCAGAAATATGATGCCTGAATTGGTGGCGCCGCCCGGTCCGCCCGCGCCGACGCTGACGAAGTAGCTTTTGATGTTCGGATCATCCTTGATCAAGCTGGCGGCGGCGAGCTGATGCTCGACCATCGAGTCGAAGGAAATTCCCTGGGCTGCGAGCGTGAAAATGATCAACTGGTCGGCGTCTTCCGACGGCAGGAAGCCCTTGGGAATCGCGTAGAACATGTAGATCGTCGACAGCAGCAGCACGCCGGAGAAATACATGGTCGCGCGTCGATGGCGCATTACCCACGCCAGGCTGCGCTGGTAGGCGTCGAGCATCCGATCGAACCAACGCTCGGTCACGGCGTAAAACCTGCCGTGTCGCTCGGCCCCCGGCGGGCGCAGAAAGCGCGAACACAGCATCGGAGTCAAAGTCAGCGAGACGAAGCCCGACACCAGAATAGCCGCGCCGATCGTGACCGCGAATTCGTGCAGCAGGCGGCCGAGGATGCCGCCCATGAACAGCACCGGGATGAACACCGCGGCCAGCGAGAAAGTCATCGAGAGGATGGTGAAACCGATTTCGCTGGAGCCGTCGAGCGCCGCGGTCAGCACGTCCTTGCCCATCTCCAGGTGGCGCACGATGTTCTCGAGCATGACGATGGCGTCGTCCACCACGAATCCGACGGCGAGCGTGACCGCCATCAGCGAGAGGTTGTCGAGCGAGTAGTTGAGCGTCCACATGACGGCGAAGGTGCCGATGATGGACATCGGCAGCGCGAGACTCGGGATGATGGTTGCCGAGAGGTTGCGCAGGAACAGGAAGATCACCATCACGACCAGGAAGATGGTGAGCAGCAGGGTGTATTGGACGTCGTTGACCGACGCGCGAATAGTCTCCGCGTGGTCGCCCAGCACGATGATATGCAGCCCGGCCGGAACTTCAGCCCGGAAGGAGGGAATCAGGCGCATTACGTTGTCGACCACTTCGACCGTGTTGGTGCCCGGCTGGCGCTGCACCGCGAGCACGACCGATCGCTCGCCGTCGGCCCAGCCCGCGGTCTTGTCGTTCTGCACGCTGTCGAGCACGCGGCCGAGGTCCTCGAGCCGCACCGGAGAGCCGTTCTGGTACGCGACGATCAGCGAGCGGTACGCAGCCGCATTGGTCAACTGGCCCTTGGTATCGACGGTGAATGCCTGGTGTGAGCCGTAGAGCGTACCAGTCGGCAGATCGACGTTGGCGTTCTGGATCGCGCTCGCAACTTCATCGATGCCGATGCCGCGCGTCGCCAGCGCC
Source organism: uncultured delta proteobacterium (assembly GCA_963842085.1). Classification (GTDB taxonomy): domain Bacteria; phylum Desulfobacterota; class Binatia; order Binatales; family Binataceae; genus Binatus. The sequence goes on along the minus strand of CAWJET010000002.1, from coordinate 1,153,801 downwards.
TTGGGATCGAGCTGAATCCGCACGGCGTACTTTTGCGATCCGTAGACCTGCACCTGCGCCACGCCGGAGACCATCGAGATGCGCTCGGCGAGGTAGGTCTCGGCGTACTCATCGACCTGCGAAATCGGCATCGTGGTCGAGCTGAGGCCGAGATAGAGCACCGGCTGGTCGGCCGGGTTGACTTTGCGATACGAGGGCGGACTCGGCATCCCTTGCGGCAGTTGGGCCTGCGTCTCGGCGATCGCGGCCTGCACGTCCTGCGCACCGGCGTCGATGTTCCGCGTCAGGTTGAACTGCAGCGTGATGTTGGTCGAGCCCTGGATGTTGGTCGAGGTCATCGAGTCCAGCCCGGCGATCGTCGAGAACTGCTTTTCGAGCGGAGTCGCCACCGACGAAGCCATCGTCTCGGGACTGGCGCCCGGCAGCGACGCGCTGACCACGATGGTTGGGAAATCGACGTTGGGCAGATCGTTCACCGGCAGATAGCGGTACGCCATCAGGCCGAACAGCACGATCGCCAGCGAACTCAGCGTCGTCATCACAGGGCGGCGAATGAAGGCTTCGGCGATGTTCATGAAGAGGCCCCGGTCTCGGTCAGGCCGCTTTTGATCGTGACCTTGGCGCCGGGAATCAGCCTGAGCTGGCCGTCGGTCACGACGGTTTCGCCGGGCTTGAGTCCACTGGTGATGACGGTGTGGTTGTCGATCGATTCGCCGATGACGACCGGCCTGATCTCGGCCTTCATCCCCGGCTGCACGACGAAGACGAACGAACCCTGCTGGCCGGTCTGGACCGCCTGCGACGGCACCAGGATCGCGCCCGGGTGCTCGTGCAGAACCAGCGTCGCGTTGACGAACTCGCCCGGCCACAGCCGGCCGTCGGCGTTGGTGAACAGTCCTTTGAGATTTATCGTGCCGGTCTTCGCATCGACGCTGTTATCGACGAAGCTCAGCTCGCCCGACTCGAGCGGGCCTTGCTGCTCGGGCAGCGAGACCTGGACCGGGAGCTTGCGCTCCGCCATGTACTCGCGCACGGCCGGCAGCTTCTGCTCGGGAATCGCGAAGTCGACGTACACCGGACGCACCTGGTTGATAACGACCATCGCGGTGTCGGCGTCGGGCTTGACCAGGTTGCCGGCGTGAACCAGCAGGTCGCCGGTGCGGCCGTCGATCGGCGCGCGAATCTCGGTGTAGTCAAGATTTAATTTGGCGGTCTGCACGGCCGCGTCGTCGGCTTCCATCGCGGCTTTGAGCGATCCCGCCGCAGCCTCGGCTTGATCGTATTGCTGTTGCGAGCCGACGCCCTGCTTGAGCAGAAACGAGTAGCGCTGCTGGTCGGCCGCGGCTTGCCGGTATTGCGCGCGATCCTTCGCCAGGTTCGCTTCGGCCTGATGCAACGCGACCTGGAACGGGCGCGGATCGATCGTGAACAGCAGGTCGCCCTGCTTGACGCTCTGTCCCTGGTGGAAGTGCACCTGCATGACCTGGCCGTTAATCTGCGCCTTCACGTCCACGGTGGAATAAGCCTCGACGCGGCCGATCGCATGGATCGTGTCGGCGACGGTTTTCTGTTCCACCTTGGCCGCCAGGATGGGCACGGCCTCGTGCTCGCCGAAAGTGTCAGCGGGACCGTGCGAGCATCCGGCAATCGCAAGCAGTGCGAGCGTCGGGAGGAGAGTTGTCGCGCACCATCGCTTCAACGTGAGATTGCCTTCTAACTCCCCAACGGCATAACTCCGCCGTGGGGCCGGAGTTACGGCCCGCGGGAGTAACATCGAGGATACTATCAGGCTCGCGCGAATCGAGAAAATCTGGATTTAGAACTGAATCCGCGCTCCCGGTCAGTCGTGCGCCGGCTATTTCAATGAGGCACCATCCGAGGCCAAGGCGGGGTGATGCGCCGGCAGCATGCAGAAACTGTCGCTTTCGATTTGCAGCGCGCGATTGAATCGTGCGCGCATGTTCTCGAGCGCGACGGTCGCAGTCAAATCGACGATTTGCTCGGTGTTGAAGTGGCGCTTGAGCTCGTCGAAGACCTCGTCGGGAACATTGACCGAGCTCAGCGTCATCTCCTCGGTGTAGCGCAGCGCCGCGCGCTCGGCGGGCGTGAACAGCGGATTTTCCTGGTAGTCCGCCAGCGCGGCGAGTTTCTCGTCGCTGATTCCGACCTTGCTGCCGCCGGCAGCGTTGATATCTATTCAGAAAACGCAGCCGACCATCTGTGCGGCGCGCAGACAAACCATGCGCTTCAAGGCCGGCGGCGTGACCTTGGAGCCTTCGATCGACTGCATGAAGATCGCCATCCCGATCGTGATGCCGGGGCGGTACGCCCACGCCTTGAACGGATTTACCACTTTGCCAATCTGCCGCTTCATCATCCAGGTCAGCGGCTTCAGCATCCAGCTCATCTGCTTTTCTTCGAGTGGTTCGATACGCATTTTACTAGACTCCAGCTATGCGGCTTGCGCCCGGGAGGCGCGCGTTTCATCCGAGTGGGCAGGGAGGTGGGGCTTCATGCGACGCCAGCCTGCAAACAGATCTACATCGGCGGCAAAAGCGAAGCCACGCGTCGGCAATTGACGTGGCTTGCTGACAGGTTGGCTGCGGTGGTATCCTGCTTGTTGTGAAGTGGGCGCGCGCCCACTTTTTTGTTGGTGTCGCAAAAAGGGTTTCGTGACATAAGCCGGCCGCGGGCCGACGGTCGCATCGAGCGGAGAGGTGAGAGCAGATGATCGCCCTGACGCTTCATCCGACGGCGGAAAAGGTGGCCGCGCTGCTCGAGCCGCATATCGAACGCCAGGGCTATGAACTGGTTTCGGTGGATTTTCGCAAAGGCACGCGAAATTCGCTGCTGCGGCTGCTGGTCGACAAGCCGGGCGGCGGAATTGCCCTGAGCGACCTGGAGAAGTTGAGCCCGACGCTGGGCGATTTGCTCGACGTATACGACCCGGTCGAGGGCCGCTACACGCTGGAGGTCGCGTCGCCGGGAATCAACCGGCCGTTGCGCAAACTCGAGCATTTCGAGGCGGTCAAGGGCGAGCGGGTGAAGGTGCGGACGCATCGCGCGCGCGATGGGCAGAAGTCGTTCGTGGGCAAGCTCGTCGCGGTCAGTGAAAGTGGAATCGAGCTTGACGACGAGACGAGCCGCAAGCGGCAGGCGATCGGTTTCGACGAGATGTCGGGCGCGAATTATGAATACAATTTTGACAAATGACTCATTCGACGAATAAATGCACAGGCTCCCGCGGCTCGGGAGCGACCAAAAAAATAGGCGCACAGCTCTGTCTGCGCCCCGGGGAGGCGGTATGCAGGTCGATCTGAACCGGGTAATCGAGCAGGTAAGCAAGGAAAAAGGCATCGACAAAACGATCGTTATCAACGCGGTCGAGGAGATGATGCATTCGGCGGCGCGGCGCACGTTCGGGCCCGACCGCAACATCGAGTCGCGCTTCAATCCGGAGCTCGGCGAAATCGAGCTGTTCGAAATTAAGACGGTCGTCGAGAAGGTCGCCAACCCGGCGGCCGAAGCCGACGTGTCCGAGGCGCGCGCGAAATACGATCCCGAGGCCGAGGTCGGCGACGAAATTCTGATCAAGCTCGACACCGCAACGATGGGCCGGATCGCCGCGCAGGCGGCCAAGCAAAATCTCATCCAGCATATCCGCGACGCCGAGCGCAAACAGATTTTCAACGAGTTCAAGGATCGCAAACAGGAAGTCGTCTCGGGAATCGTGCAGCGCTTCGAGCGCAAGAACATGATCGTCAACCTCGGACGCACCGAAGCGATCCTGCCCGAGAAGGAGCAGATCCCGCACGAGCGCTATCGCCAGGGCGATCGCATTCGCGCGCTGATCTTGGACGTCGACCTGTCGGAAAAGGGACTTTCGATCGTGCTCTCGCGCACCTCGAACGACTTTTTGATGAAGCTGTTCGAGCAGGAAGTGCCGGAGATTTACGAGGGGATCGTCGAGATCAGGCAAAGCGCGCGCGAGCCGGGCGGTCGCGCCAAGGTTGCGGTGTACTCGAAAGATTCAGACGTCGATCCGGTCGGCGCGTGCGTCGGGATGAAGGGCACGCGCGTCCAATCCGTCGTGCAGGAGCTGCGCGGCGAGAAGATCGACATCGTGCCGTGGACCGACGACCAGGCCGAGCTGGTGTGCCGCGCGCTGGCGCCGGCCAAGGTCTCGAAGGTGATAATCGACGAGGACGAGCATGCGATGGAAGTGATCGTCCCCGACGATCAACTGTCGCTGGCGATCGGCAAGCGCGGGCAGAACGTGCGGCTGGCCCATCGGCTGACCGGATGGAAGCTCGATGTGCGCAGCGAGGCGGAGGCCGAAGAAGAGGCTCGCTCGGCGCGTGCGTCGCTCAACGCGATTCCCGGCATCGGGGACATCAACGCGGAACTGCTCTACCAGTGGGGATTCCGCTCGGCGGAGCAACTGGCGGAGGCGGACGAGACGGCGTTCGACGTTGAGGGAATCAGCGCGGAGCGCGCCAAGCAGATAATCAACGCGGCGCGTGAGCACGTCGCCAACAAGAAGGCAGCGGCCGAGGCGAAGGCAGCGGCCGAGGCCGAGGCGGCCGAGGCGGCTGCGGCGGAAGCCGCGCTGGCCACGGAAGCGGAAGGCGCGGAAGCGGCGGCAGAAACGATCGCGGAGGAATCCGTGCCGGCCGCCGCCACCGAAGATGCGGGAGAAAAATAACTGGCTAAATCGCCCGAGCGTACTTGCATCGGATGTATTAAGCAGGATGCGAAGGCAGCGATGGTACGGATTGCGGTCGTTAACGGACATGTCGAAGTCGACTTCGAGGCGCGACAGCAAGGGCGCGGCGGCTATTTGCATCCGACGCTCGAATGCGTCGAGCGGTTTGTCAGTTCAAAAGTTAAGGAGTTCCGCGCCCTCCGGCGGAAAATAGATCGTCCCGAGCGGCTCGAGATAGCGGAAGCAATCAAACTCCGACTGGATAGAAACTCAAAGGTCGAATAGTATAACTGGGATGGCGCGAAAGCGGATCAAAACTCTTGCCAGTGAATGGGGCTTTCCGGTCGAGGATTTGCTCGCCGGATGCGCCCGTCTCAAGCTCGGGCATACGCAGTCCGAGTCGAGCCTGCTCTCGCCCGAAGAGGCGGACCGGCTGAAGGCCGATCTCGACGAGCAGGCGCATCGCGCGTCGATCCTGCGCCGCGAAACCGTACTCGAAACGAGCAGCGGAAAGATTCTGGAAAAGCGCCTGAACGCCACCGTGATGCGCCGGCGCCATGCCGAGGGCGGCCAGCCCGTCGGCGGCGCAGAGACGCCTTTCCATTTCGAAGTCGAAGAGACCCGCGATGACTCGTTCGGGGCGCCCTTTCTCGGCGATTCATCCGAGGCGGCGCCAGAGACACCGGTCATGTTCGACGCGGGGCATCATGCGGAGGCCCCGGCAGTCGAGCCGCATAGCGCGCCCGAGCCAGTGGTCGTCAGGCCGGAGCCTGAAATCGAAGAGATTGGCGCGGCCGACTACGAGGCTCACCTGCCCGAGGATGTCGTCCATCTTGAGGACGTGGAACTCAAACCCGAGCCGCAGATCGCTGCGCGCGAGCCAGAGCATGCGCCGGTCGAAGCCGAAGCCGCGTCTGCACCCGAAGCAGTGCCGGCGGCGCCGTCCTCGCGCTTTGGTTATCGCACCGATCGTGTGCGCCCGGCGGAAGCGGCCGAGCGCGGTTCGATCAACCTGACGCGCGGCTCTCAGACCGGACCGACGCTGGACGACGGACAGAAAGGGCCCAAGGTCCTTGGCAAGATCGATCTGCGGCCCAAGGCGCCGCCGCCGCGGCCCGCGTCGCCCGGTTCGCGTGGGGCGGCGGGCGCCCCGAGTTCTCGGCCGGGACTCACAGGACGTTTCGCGCCGCCGCAGCAGCAGCCCGCGCAGCCGGCGGACGGAATGCCGCAGCTTCCACCCGATCAAGTGGCCAAGCCCGGCGGCGGACGCGGAATAAAGAAGAAGAAAGTCGTCAAGAAGGGCAGCACCGATCTCGCCGCCGAGCGCGAGATGCGCGGGCTGCGGGTGCCGAAGAAGCGCCGTGCGCTGCCCGGCAAGGAACAGCGCAAGACCGAGATCACCACGCCCAAGGCCTCCAAGCGCGTGGTGCGAATTACCGAGGGCGTCACGGTCGGCGACCTCGGCCGCTCGATGGGCGTCAAGGCCGGCGACTTGATCAAGAAATTGATGGAACTCGGCCAGATGGCGACGCTGAACCAGGTGCTCGACGTCGACACCGCCACGCTGCTGGCGGGTGAGTTCGGCTACAGCGTCGAGAACGTTTCCTTCGATGCCGAGCAAGTCATCGAGGAGGCGCCCGAGGAAGCGGTCGTCGGCGAGAGCGTCACGCGGCCGCCGGTCGTCACCGTGATGGGCCATGTCGATCACGGCAAAACCTCGCTGCTCGACGCGATTCGCCACACCAACGTGACGGCGCGCGAGTTCGGCGGAATCACGCAGCACATCGGCGCGTACACGGTCGAAGCCAACGGGCGGACGATCGCCTTCGTCGATACTCCCGGTCACGAAGCGTTCACTGCGATGCGCGCGCGCGGCGCCAAGGTCACCGACATCGTCGTGCTGGTGGTCGCGGCCAACGAAGGCGTGATGCCGCAGACGCAGGAGGCGATCAATCACGCGCGCGCGGCCAACGTGCCAATCATTGTCGCGATCAACAAGATCGATCTGCCCGACGCAAATGTCGACAACGTCAAGCAGCGGCTGACCCAGGTCGGACTGGTGCCCGAAGACTACGGCGGCGACACGATTACGGTGCCGGTCTCAGCCCGCACCGGCGAGGGAATCGATAAGCTGCTCGAGATGATCCTGCTGCAGGCCGACGTGATGGAGCTCAAGGCCAATCCGTCGCGCGCCGCCCGCGGCACGATCATCGAGTCGCAGCTCGACCGCGGCCGCGGCCCCGTCGCCACGGTGCTGATCCAGGAAGGCACGCTGCATCAGGGCGATCCCTTCGTCAGCGGAACCTCGTACGGACGTGTGCGCGCGATGCAGAATCATCTCGGACAGCGTCTGACCGAGGCAGGCCCATCCACCCCGGTTGAGATTTTCGGTCTTTCCAGCGTTCCCGAGCCGGGCACCGTGTTTACCGCGGTGGTCGAGGAATCGAAGGCGCGCCAGGTCGCCGAGTATCGCCGCGGCAAGCAGCGCGAAGGCGAACTAGCCAAGACCAGCCGCATCTCGCTCGAAGACTTGAGCCAGCGGATGGCGGCGGGTGAGGTCAAGGAACTCAAAGTTATTCTCAAGGGCGACGTGCAGGGCTCGGTCGAAGCGTTGGCCGACGCGCTGGCGCGGCTGTCTACGGACGAAGTCAAGCTCGAGGTAATTCACGCCTCGGCGGGCGCGATCTCGGAGACCGACGTTACGCTCGCGTCGGCTTCCAAAGCCATCATAATCGGCTTCAATATCCGTCCCGAACCGAAGGCCGCGAGCCTGGCGGAGAAAGAAGGTGTCGAGATTCGCCTCTACACTGTCATCTACGAAGCGATCAACGACATGCGCGAGGCGATGGAAGGACTGCTCGCGCCGACCTACCGCGAGAAGGCGCTCGGACGCGCCGAAGTCCGCAAGATTTTCAACGTGCCCGGCGCCACCGTCGCGGGATGCATGGTCGTCGACGGCAAGATTGTGCGCGGCGCGCGCGCGCGGCTGGTGCGCGACGGACGCCCGGTGTGGGAGGGCAAGTTCGCCACGCTCAAGCGCTTCAAGGACGACGTGCGCGAAGTCGCGCAGGGCTACGAATGCGGCATCGCGCTCGAAAATTTCAACGACGTGAAACCGGACGACATGATTGAAGCGTTCGAGATGGAAGCCATTCTGCGCAAGCTCGCCGCGCCCAGCCCACAGACGGTGCGCGGCCAGGCGGCGGTCGAAAAGCAGCTACAGCCTTAGACTGCGGTTCGTTGGTCGTTCCGGGCGCGCGGCGTGCGCGTTGGCGGAGGGGGCGTATCATCATGGTCATCGGCGTCATGCGGCTGACCCTGTTTTTGCCGGAGAATCATTCGCTCAAGGGCAAGCGACAGGTGCTGCGCGCAATCAAGGATCGCGTCCGCAACAAGTTCAACGTCTCGATCGCCGAGTCCGACGGCCACGACCTGTGGCAGCGCGCCGAATTGGGCATCGCGCAGGTCGGCAGCGATCGCGCGTTCGTGGACCGGGCGCTGCGCGAGGTCGTCAACTTTATCGATTCGCTGGGCATGGTCCCGCTCGGCGAAGAGCAGCTCGAAATTATCAACTACTAAGACGGGGAAGTACGTTGCCTGAAGGTCGGAGACCGGAGCGAGTCGCCGAAGCGATTTTGAGAGAGCTGTGGGGGCTGCTGGTGCGCGATCTGCGCGATCCGCGCCTGCGCGGTATTACGCTCACGGCCGTAAAGATGGACGACGACTTGCGCCACGGCCGCGTCTACTTCTCGCACCTCGAAGGCTCCGTGCGCGCCCCAGCCGCGGTCGCCGGCTTCAGGAGCGCCAGCGGCTTCATCCGCCGCGAAATCGGCAAGGCGCTCGGCCTCAGATACACGCCCGAGCTGGATTTCGAATTCGATCCCGCCCTCGAACGCGCCGCCCGCATTGATGAGCTGCTGAAAGAGTCCACCCACAAGGACTGAGCCCGTCCGCCCGGGCCTCTCACTTCGACAACATCCGTTCGCGACCTTCTGATTTCGCGCCGCGTTCCAGCAGCGGCTCGACGTCGCCTGTGATCAGTCGCGCGCCGCGATCGTTGCGCACGTAGGTCCACGCCCATTCGACGATCACGATGAACCGGTTGCGAAATCCGATCAGAAAGAAAATGTGCACGAACAGCCACATCAGCCATGCGACGAGTCCGCTGAGATGCAGCCCCCTTATGTCGGCGACTGCGGCCGCCTTGCCAATCGTCGCAAGCGTGCCTTTGTCGCGGTAGCGGAACGGCAGCGTTGGCTCGCTGCGAATCGATCGCATGATGTTCTTCGCCGCATGCTGCCCTTCCTGTAACGCGGCCGGTGACAGTCCCGGCACCGGCTTGCCGTCCGACGAGATCGACGCAAGGTCGCCGATCACGAACACGCCATCGGCGCCCGCCACCGAAAGATCCTGATTCACGATCACGCGGCCCGCGCGATCCAGCTTGACCTCGGTGCCCAGCCCCTTGCCCAATGGCGACGCGGCCACGCCCGCCGCCCAGATCACCGTGCGCGAGTCGAGCCGTTTGCCGCCATGCATGACGCCGCGGTCGTCGACCGCCATCACCGGCGAGTCGGTGATTACCTCGACGCCCAGCCGCTCCAGTTGCCGACGCGCGCTCACCGATGATTGCGGAGACATCGCGGGCAGCACGCGCGAGCCCGCCTCAATCAGCACGATTCGCGCCTTGCCGGGATCAACTTTTCGAAAATCGCGCTCGAGCACGCGCCGCGAAATCTCGGCCAGCGCACCCGCCATCTCGACCCCCGTCGGCCCCGCGCCGATTATCACGAACGTCATCCAGTTCGCGACTTCCGCCGCATCGACCTCGCGCTCTGCCGCTTCGTACGCGACCAGTACGCGCCGGCGAATCTCGACCGCGTCCTCGAGCGTCTTCAGCCCCGGCGCCGGCTCGAGCCATTCGTCATGCCCGAAGTACGAATGCGTGGCTCCGGTCGCGACGATCAGATAATCGTACGCGGCTTCGCCGTCGGCGAGTTGCACGACCTTTCGCCGCGTGTCGATCGAAGTCGCTTCGCCAAGAATCACGCTGGCGTTGCGCTGGCGGCGCAGAATCCGCCGTATCGGCGACGCGATATCGCTCGGATTCAGCGCCGCCGTCGCCACCTGGTACAGCAACGGCTGGAACAGGTGATGGTTGCGACGGTCGATCATCGTCAGCCGTACCGGTGCGCGCTTGAGCGCCCGTGCCGCCGCGATTCCGCCGAACCCGCCGCCGATGATCACGACATGTTTTGCAATAGATGACGAGGCGTCCACGAATGCGATCGTATCGCTGCCGTCCGGGTGGATCGAATAGTCTTAAGCGCCGCGTCGCTATCGGCTAAGGTCACGGATCTCGCCATGAACGCAATCTTGTTGGTGGATAAGCCTGCTGGAATCTCGTCGGCAGAAGTGGTGCGCCGCGTCAAATCGCGCGTGAAGCCGGCTCGCGTCGGACATCTCGGCACGCTCGATCCGTTCGCGACCGGGCTGCTGCCGATCATGATTGGCGAAGCGACCAAGCTGGCGCCGTTTATCGACGGCGGCGACAAGCAGTACGCGGGCCTGATCCGGCTTGGCGTCGAGACCGACACGCTCGATCGCGACGGCGCCGTCGTCCGCCGGGCCAAGGTGCCCGAGATCTCTGCCGAGAAACTCGCGCGAGTCGCCGCCCGGTTCACCGGCGCGATCGAGCAGGTTCCTCCGGTGTACTCCGCGATCAAACGCGCCGGCGTGCCACTCTACCGGCTCGCGCGCCGCGGCGACGATGTTGCACCGCCCGAGAGACGTAGCGTCGAGATCAAGCGCCTCGATCTCACCTACGAAGCGCCCGCCGCGATTCGATTCGTCGCGACATGCTCCCCCGGCACTTATGCTCGCGCGCTCGCGCGCGATCTCGGCGTCGCACTCGGGACGGTCGCGCATCTCGAGCAACTCCGCCGCACCCGCAACGGCGCGTTCTCGCTCACCGACGCGATGCCGCTCGCAGACGTCCTCGCCGCGCTCGATTCCGGCGCGCCGACGCTGCGTCTGATTTCTCCTCGCGCCGCGCTCGTCGGCATGCCGGAGCTGGTGGTCGATATCGCCGACGAAAAACGCCTGCGCAACGGCGACTCCCGCGTGCTGGATTCCCAGGTTCCCCAAGGCGCGTCGCTCTTCAAGGTGATTTCGCAACATGGCGAGTTGATCGCAGTAGCGCGCGCAACCTCGCGAGTAACGGCGATAGTCGAGCGAATTTTCAATCTCGAAGCCTGATCCCGCACTTTGCAAATTTCTTCCGTCCACCTTTTTGCTGTCATCCTGACCGAATTTTTTGGTGTCATCCTGACCGAAGGAGCAACGCGCCACAGTTTGTCATCCCGACGACGGGAGCGTTAGCGACGGGCGGAGGGACCTCGGACAGCTTCGCGCCAGCGAAGCCGGTACCGGTTTAGAAATCGCGAAGCGGTCCTTGGTTGGCGCTGTCGCTCGCGCAAACCTCCGGCGCTCTCATTGGACGCAGCCACGCAAAACCGGAACCGGCGGCGCTTACCGCGCCGCTGTCCGAGATTCTTCTCCGCGCTCGCGTTGCTCGCTGCGTTTAGAATGCCACGGCTCCCCCTGCCTTTACTCCCCCTGCCGGCTCTGTTATTTTGGTCGGCTAAGATAAAGGAAAAGGGAAAGTAAGAACTCCGAATGCCTCTGCCAGCAGCCCGAAAGCGGGAAGTCATCCAAGCCAACGCTCGAACCAGCAACGACAGTGGCTCGCCTGAAGTTCAGGTCGCGCTGCTCTCGGCCCGGATCGACCAGTTGACCGAGCATCTCGCGGCGCACAAAAAGGATCATCACACGCGCCGCGGTCTTTTGCGATTGGTCGGCAAGCGTCGTCGCCTGCTTGATTACCTGCATTCGCGCGATTTCACGCGCTACAAAGGGCTGATCGAAAAGCTCGGCATCCGGAGGTAGGCCGCACATATTCTGCCGCGACGCCCTCAACGCACCGGGCGCGCGGGCCTTGGCTGCCACCCTGGCAGGTAACAAGGCGCGTCCCCTGTGACGCCACGCGGGCAGTGAAAAAACCGCAATCGTCGCGCGGCCTCAGTCCTCCCTCAGGTATCACTAATGTACGAAAAACTCGAAATTGATTTTGCGGGGCGCAAGCTGTCGCTCGAAACCGGCCGCCTGGCCAAGCAGGCTCATGGCAGCGTGCTCGCGAGCTACGGCGAGACCGTAGTCCTCGCGACCGCGGTCTCGCAGTACGAAGCGCGGCCCAACATGGACTTCCTGCCGCTCACGGTGGATTACGTCGAGAAGACGTTTGCGGCCGGCAAGATTCCCGGCGGTTTTTTCAAGCGCGAAGGGCGCGCCTCCGAGAAAGAGATTCTCACCTCGCGCCTGATCGACCGCGCGATGCGTCCGCTGTTTCCCAAGGGCTACGATCGCGAAACCCAAATAATCGTCACTGTGCTGTCCGCCGATCGCGACAACGATCCCGACATGCTCTCGCTGATCGCGGCCTCGGCTGCGCTGCTGGTCTCGGACATTCCGCACCACGGCCCGGTTGCGTCGGTCCGGATGGGCCGCGTCGATGGTAAAGTTGTCGTCAATCCCACCCACACCGAGCTCGAAGGCAGCGACGTCTCTCTGGTCGTCGCGGCCAACCCCGAGTCGATCATGATGCTCGAGGGCGGCGCGCAGATCGTTGACGAAGAGGCGATCCTCGAGGCGCTGTTCACGGCGCATGAGGCGATGCAGCCGCTGTTCGCGATGCAGGAAGAATTGCGCCGGCGCGCGGGCAAGCCCAAGCGCGAATTCGCCGTCAAGCAGCGCGACGCGGCCCTGTTGGCGGCCGTCGAAAAGAGCATCGGCGACGGAATCGAGAAAGCGCTTGCCACCAAGGGCAAGAAGGAGCGCGCGGCCGCGCTGTACGCGGTCAGCGACAAGGTCGTGGCGGAGCTCGGCGAGAAGTTTCCCGATCGCAACGCGGAAATCGTCGACGCCTGCGACTACCTGGTGCGCACTCGCGTTCGGCTCGCGATCCTCGACGACGACAAGCGAATCGACGATCGCAAGTCCACCGACATCCGCCAGGTCAGCGCCGACGTGCAGGTCCTCCCGCGCACGCATGGCTCCGCGGTGTTCACGCGCGGCGAGACCCAGGCGCTCGCGACCGTCACGCTCGGCACGTCGTCCGACGAACAAAAGATCGACGCGCTGCTTGGCGAGCGTTTCAAGAAGTTCATGCTGCATTACAACTTCCCGCCGTTCTCAACCGGCGAGGTGAAGTTTCTGCGCGCGCCCTCGCGGCGAGAAATCGGCCACGGCGCGCTCGCCGAACGCGCGCTCGCACCCATACTTCCCAACGAAGACGACTTCCCGTACACGATTCGCGTCGTGTCGGACGTGCTCGAATCCAACGGCAGCTCCTCGATGGCCACCGTATGCGGCGGCAGCCTGGCGTTGATGGATGCAGGCGTGCCCACCAAGTCCCCGGTCGCGGGCATCGCGATGGGCCTGGTCAAGGAAGGCGACAAGGTCCGCGTGCTGACCGACATCCTCGGCGACGAGGACCACCTCGGCGACATGGACTTCAAGGTCGCCGGCACCAAGGCCGGCGTTACTGCGATCCAGATGGACAACAAGGCCGGTGGCGTGTCCAAGGACATTATGCGCCAGGCGCTGCATCAGGCGCGCGACGCGCGTCTGTTCATCCTCGGCGTGATGGAAAAGGCGCTGCCCACGGCGCGCAAGGACGTCTCCAGCTACGCGCCGCGAATCGTCACGCTGCACATCAAGCCCGACAAGATTCGCGAAGTGATCGGCCCCGGCGGCAAGGTCATCCGCGGACTGGTCGAGCAGACCGGCTGCAAGATCGATATTGAGGACGACGGCACGGTGCTGATCGCGTCGGCGGACGGGACCGCGATGGAAAAAGCGATCAGCATGATCCAGGCCATCACCGCCGAGCCCGAGGTCGGCAAGATCTATCACGGCACGGTCCGCAAGATCGTCGAGTTCGGCGCCTTTGTCGAGATAATGCCGGGCACCGACGGTCTGCTCCACATCTCGCAAATCTCGAACGAGCGCATCCGCCGCGTCGAGGACGTGCTGCACGAAGGCGACGAGATCAACGTCAAGGTGCTCGACGTCGATCGCAGCGGCAAAATTCGGCTCTCGATGCGCGAGGCCCAGCAGGAACCGGACAAGGACAAGTAGTCGTCGAATGATTCAAAAGAGTGTCATAGGAAACGGTGTGCGAGTTCTCACCGAGGCGATGCCGCAGGTGGTGTCGTCGTCGATCGGCATCTGGGTCGAGAACGGCTCGCGTTACGAGGACCCGCACGAAAACGGCACCTCGCATTTCATTGAGCATCTGCTGTTCAAGGGCACCAAAAAGCGCACCGCCGCGCAAATTGCCGAGGCCTTCGACGCCGTCGGCGGCGTGCTTAACGCCTTCACCGGCAAGGAGTACACCTGCTATTACGCCAAGGTGCTCGGCAAGGACCTCGAGATGGCGACCGAGGTGCTGGCGGACATTTTTCTTGACTCGGTTTTCGATCCCGCCGAGATAGAGCGCGAGCGCCAGGTCGTCCTGCAGGAAATCTCGCAGGCCGAAGACACGCCCGACGATTTCATCCACGACCTGTTCACCGAAAATTTCTGGAAGGGGCATCCGCTCGCGCTGCCGATCTTCGGCTCGGCCGAGACGGTCAATAAAATAGACCGCGAGCAGCTGATCTCGTTCATGGCGGCGCGCTACCGCTCCAGCCGCGTCTTTATCGCCGCCGCCGGCCAGGTCGAGCACGAACGCCTGACCGCGAAATGCGCAGGTCTGTTCGGCGGTGTCGTCGGTGACGGCAAGGTCGAAAAATTCTCGCCGCCCGCAGCCCGTCCATTTTTGATGAACCGCGAAAAGAAGCTCGAGCAGGCGCACATCTGCATCGGCGGCCCCGGCATCAGCCAGTCGCATCCGCTCCGCTACGCAGGCTACGTGCTCAACACCGCGCTCGGTGGCGGGATGTCGTCGCGGCTGTTCCAGGAAGTGCGCGAGAAGCGCGGCCGCGTCTACAGCATCTACTCGTTCATCTCGTCGTTCATCGATTCGGGATATTTCGGTGTCTATGCCGGCACCAATCCGGAATGGGTCGATGAGGTGCTCGAAGTCACCGTCGCCGAACTCCGAAAGGTAGAGCGCGCCGGCCTCGACCCGGCCGAACTCGCGCGCGCCAAGAGCCAACTGCAAGGCAACATGCTGCTCGGGATGGAATCCACCGACAGCCGCATGAACCGACTGGCGCGCAACGAGATCTACTTCCGCCGCGACGTCTCGTTGGAAGAGCTATCAGTAGGAATCGAAGCCGTCACCAACGACAACATCGTCGAGCTGGCGTCGACCTGGTTCCAGCCCGACAAGCTCGCGATGGTCCTGCTAGGCGATCTGAAGGGCCGCAAAATCGGCCGCGAAGTCTTCGCCCCGCTGGCGTAATTCCGACTCTTACCTCGCCCGTTACTTTTACGGGAGAGGGGGCCGACCGCGCAGCGGCCGGTAGTGAGGGTTCTGCGGCATCAGCAGAGCGCTTGCCATCGCGCGTACAATTCGCCATACGAGATTGCATCGATGCGACCGACGGTGAAAATTGCGCGCGTGCGCAAAAGCACGCTGCCGCTTCCCGCCTACCATAGCGAGCATGCTGCCGGGATTGATCTGATGGCCGACATCGGCGCGCCGATCGAGATGGCGCCGCGCGAGCGCCGCGCCGTCCCGACCGGCATCGCCGTTGAGATTCCGGCCGGCTACGAAGGGCAAGTGCGGCCGCGCAGCGGCCGCGCGCTGAAAGAGGGCCTCGCGCTCATCAACTCGCCGGGAACCATCGACGCCGACTATCGCGGAGAAGTTAAAGTGTTACTTGTGAATTTGGGCGAGCAGCCGATCGTGATCAAACCCGGAGATCGAATCGCCCAACTCGTCATCGCGCCCGTCGTCCGCGCCGACATTGTCGAGGTCGATGAACTCGCGCCAAGCTCGCGCGGTCCCGGCGGTTTCGGCCATACCGGCCGCTGAACGCGATCGACCCACCCTCTCGATTGCGCCACCGATCCCACGTAATTTAGTTTCATCAGCACCAGGTGAAAGACAAACCAACCGAGACCGACGCGGCATTGACCGCGGTGACGCCTATAGACGGCCGCTACCGCGCGCGCACCCGGAGCTTGGAGGCGTACTTCAGCGAGTTCGCGCTGATTCGCTACCGCGTGCGCGTCGAGATCGAGTGGTACTTGTCGCTCGCCGGGCATCCCGCGATCAGCGCGCTGAAACCGATTCCCGCCGCGACCGCGAAAAAGCTCCGCGCCGTTTACGAGGACTTCACGCTCGACGACGCGCGCCGCGTGAAGGAACTCGAGGCGACCACCAATCACGACGTCAAGGCGGTCGAGTATTTCGTCAAAGAGCGAGTTGCCGCGATCGACGCGGCGCTCCCGATCGAGATGGTGCATTTCGCGTGCACGTCGGAGGACATCAACAACCTCGCCTACGCGCTCATCCTCAAGGAGTTCGTGGCGAGCGACCTGACGCCGCGGCTCGAAGCGGCGAACGCGCCAATCATCAAGCTGGCGCATCGCTACAAGTCGCATCCGATGATGGCGCGGACGCACGGCCAGGAAGCGTCGCCGACGACGGTCGGCAAGGAGATGGCGATATTCGCGACGCGCCTAGCGCGCCAGCTCTCGCAGCTTCGCCGGCAGGAATTTCTCGGCAAGCTCAACGGCGCGGTCGGCAACTTCAACGCGCATCACTTCGCCCATCCCGAGGTCGATTGGATCGCTCACTCGCAGAATTTCGTCGAGCGGCTCGGCCTGACCTGGAATCCGCTGACCACGCAGATCGAGAGCCACGATTTTATTGCCGAGCTGTTCGGCATCCTGATGCGCATCGACACGATCCTGCTCGGCTTCTGCCGCGACATGTGGGGTTACATCTCGATTGGCTACTTCGCGCAGAAGGCAGTCGCGGGCGAGACCGGCTCGTCGGTGATGCCGCACAAGGTCAATCCGATCGACTTCGAGAACTGCGAAGGCAACCTCGGAATCGCGAGCGCGCTGTTCGACCATCTGGCGACGAAGCTGCCGGTCTCGCGATGGCAGCGCGATCTCACGGACAGCACCGCGATCCGCGCGATGGGTACGGCGTTCGGGCATCTGGTGGTCGCGCTGGCGTCGCTGGAGCGCGGCCTTGCGCGCGTCGAGGTCAACGACGCGCGGATTGCCGAGGACCTCGAGGCCGAGCAGGCGTGGGAGGTGGTCGCCGAGGCGATTCAGACTCTAATGCGGCGCCACGGTCTGCCGAAACCGTATGAGACGCTCAAGGAATTGACGCGCGGCCGGCGAATCGATCGGCGCGTGATCGAGGAGTTCATCGCGACGCTGCCTCTGGACGACAGCGCGCGCCGTGCGCTCCGCGAGTTGAATCCGCGCAGCTACGTCGGACTGGCGGCGAAACTGGTCGAGCGATTCGCGCCGCCCGCAACAGCGGACATCGCATTGGCGAAAAAAGAGCGCGCGGCAAAGCGTTAAGCCCGGCTATCCACAACTCCGGCGCGGAGGTTTGTGGACAACTGGCGCCGGCTTCGTTGTGATGAGGCGACCGGTCGGTAAGATGATTAGGTTAAGATAGTTCAATACGCTACAGGGAGAACGAATCGTGGAAACGACTCCGCAGAAACTCGAAATGCTTTACGAGGGCAAGGCGAAGAAACTCTACTCCACGTCCGACCCCGACCTCGTGGTCGCTTACTTCAAGGACGACGCAACCGCGTTCAACGGCAAGAAGCGCGACACGATCGAGGACAAGGGCGTGATGAACAACCGGATGTCGGAGTTATTCTTCACGCTGCTCGAAAAGAACGGCGTCAAGACGCACTTCGTCCGCCGGTTGAACGATCGTGAGATGCTCTGCAAGCGCTTGCAGATCATTCCGGTCGAGACCGTGGTGCGGAATCTCGTCGCGGGCTCGATGGCGAAACGGCTCGGCCGCGAAGAGGGCGAGCGGCTGCCTCATCCGATTGTCGAGTACTACTACAAATCAGACGCGCTCGACGATCCATTGATACTTGGCGAGCATGCAATCGCGTTTGGATGGGCGACCGCCGAGGAGCTGAAGAAGATCGACGCGATGGCGCTGAAGGTCGATGGCATCCTCAGCAAATTCCTGGATGAGCGCGGCGTGATCCTCGTCGATTTCAAGCTCGAGTTCGGACGGCATCACAGCGAGATTCTGCTCGGCGACGAAATTTGTCCCGACACCTGCCGGTTCTGGGACAAGGCGACGCGGCAAAAGCTCGACAAGGATCGGTTCCGGCGCGACCTGGGCGGCGTCGAGGAGGCTTATCACGAGATGCTGCGGCGCGTGGAGAATTGAGGCTAATTCGCCCCGATCGTCGAAATAAGCCGCTTGTCTGTTGAGGTTTTGAGGAAAATGTTTCACGTGAAACGTTTTTAGTTCAGGAGAATGGAATGCGAATCGGCCGCGAGGATTTGAGTTGCAAGTAAGAGTGTTCGTGACGCCCCGCAAGGGAATCCTCGACCCGCAGGGGCGCGCGGTTGAAAGTTCGCTGCAGAGTCTCGGTTTCAAAAACGTCTCGGGCGTCAAAGTCGGCAAGTACATCGTGCTCGAAGTCGAGGCGCGGACCGCGTCGGAGGCGCGCGACGAAGCGAAGAAGATGTGCGAGGCGCTGCTCGCCAACCCGGTGATCGAAGACTACCGCTTCGAGGTGGACGGCGAATGAAGTGGGGCGTCGTGCGATTCCCCGGCTCGCTCGACGATGGAGACGCGCTGTATGCGCTTGCGGAGGTGATGGGCCAGGACGCGCGGATGCTGTGGCACAAGGATGAATCGCTCGGCGGCGTCGAGTGCGTGCTGCTGCCGGGCGGGTTCAGCTACGGCGACTATCTGCGCACGGGCGCAATCGCGCGCTTCTCGCCGATCATGAAGAGCGTGGCCAAGTTCGCCGCCGACGGCGGGCTGGTGATCGGTACCTGCAACGGTTTTCAGATTCTGTGCGAGGCGCATCTGCTGCCCGGCGCGCTCACGCGCAACCGCTCGCTCTCCTTTATATGCGAGCGCGTGTGGCTGCGGGTCGAGAACGCGAGCACGCCGTTCACGCGCGCGGCGAAGCAGGGCGACCTGCTGCGGCTGCCGATCAAGCACGGCGAGGGATTGTACGTAGCGCCGGAAGATGAACTGCGCCAGATGGAAGAGCGCGGGCAGGTGATCCTGCGCTACGTCGATGCCGACGGGCGCGAGAGCGACGCGGCGAATCCCAACGGCTCGATGCGCGCGATTGCGGGCGTCGCCAACGAGCGCTTCAACGTGTTTGGTTTGATGCCGCATCCGGAGCATGCGGTTGAACCGATGCTGGGCGGCACCGACGGGCTCAAGATTTTTCAGTCGATAGCAGGGAGCGCGCGATGAGCGAGCGTCCCGTTTCGCTTGCGGGCGAGCCGAAAGTCGATGTCGCGCAGGCCCGCGCGCACGGACTCGCGCCCGACGAGTATCGCAAGATCGAACAGATCATCGGGCGGACGCCGACTTACACCGAGCTCGGCGTTTTCTCCGTGATGTGGTCGGAGCATTGCTCGTACAAATCGTCGCGGAGTCATCTGAGGACGCTGCCGTCGAAGAGCGAGCTGGTGGTGCAGGGCCCCGGCGAGAATGCCGGCGCGATCGACGTCGGCGATGGATGGGCGGCGGTATTCAAAATTGAAAGCCACAACCATCCCTCGTTCGTCGAACCGTACCAGGGCGCGGCGACCGGCGTCGGCGGAATCCTGCGCGACATTTTCACGATGGGCGCGCGGCCGGTCGCGAGCATGAACTCGCTCAAGTTCGGCTCATTCGAGCATCCGCGGACGCGCTTTTTGCTGGGCGGCGTGGTCGGGGGGATAGGAGGTTACGGTAATTGCGTGGGGGTGCCGACGGTTGCGGGCGAAGTGATGTTCGACGCGGCGTACAACGCGAATATTCTCGTCAACGCGTTCTGCCTCGGGCTGGTGCGCAAGGGCGAGATGATGAGCGCGAAGGCGCGCGGCGCGGGCAACCCGGTGCTTTACGTTGGCTCTGCGACCGGGCGCGACGGAATTCACGGCGCGTCGATGGCGTCGGCGGAGTTCGACAAGGAGAGCGAGGCCAAGCGCCCGGCGGTGCAGGTCGGCGATCCGTTCACCGAGAAATTATTGATCGAGGCGTGCCTCGAAGCCGGCAAGACCGACGCGATTGTCGCCATCCAGGACATGGGTGCGGCGGGTCTCACATCGTCGTCAAGCGAGATGCCGTCGCATGGGGGGCTTGGAATCGAACTCGATCTCGACCAAGTGCCGCTGCGCGAAGCGGGGCTGACGCCGTATGAAATTCTGCTCTCGGAATCGCAGGAGCGAATGCTGATCGTTGCGGAGCGCGGGCGCGAGGCGGAATTGCAGGCGGTGTTCGAGAAGTGGGATCTGCACGCGGTCGTGATCGGGCGCATAACCGACGACCGTCGATGGCGCGCGCGATGGCATGGGCAGGTGGTGGCGGATATTCCGATCGGCGCGCTGGCGGATGACGCGCCGGTTTACGATCGTCCGGCGGCCGCGCCGAGCAATCCAGAACCCTCACCTGCCGGCCGCAACGCGGCCGGCCTCCTCTCCCGTGAAATAACGGGCGAGGTAACGCCGGCGAAGGCGCTGCGCGCGCTGCTCGACAGTCCCAATATCGCTTCGAAGAAGTGGGTCTATCGGCAATACGACTCGATCGTCCAGAGCAACACGGTGCTGGGGCCGGGCAGCGATGCGGCAGTGATCCGAATCAAGAAATCGCGACGCGCGATGGCACTCAAGGTCGATTCGAATCCGCGCGCGTGCGCGCTCGATCCATATCTCGGCGCCGTCGCGACTGTTTGCGAAGCGGCGCGCAATGTCGCGTGCGCCGGGGCGCGCCCGGTCGGAATCACGAACTGCCTGAACTACGGCAATCCGGAGCGGGCCGAGGTGATGTGGCAGTTTATCCGGGGCGTCGAGGGGCTGCGCGACGCGTCGCTCGCGTTCGGCGCGCCGGTGGTCAGCGGCAACGTCAGCTTCTACAACGAGACCGAAGGCCACGCGATTCCGCCGACGCCGACGATTGCGGTGCTGGGCGTTATGATCGACGTCGCGAAGCACGTCACGCAGTTTTTCAAGAATGCCGATGACGCGATCGCTCTGGTGCGCACGGCCAGGCCGTCGCTCGCGGCGAGCGAGTATGCGGCGCTCTTCGGAATCGATGGCGGGCGGCTTGGCGCGATCGACCTGGCGCGGGAAGCGGCGCTGGTCGAGGGGCTGGTTGAAGGCGCCGAACAGGGGCTGATAAGATCAGCTCACGATATCGCCGAGGGCGGGCTTGCGGTGGCGATGGCTGAAGCCTGTTTCAATCCGCGGGCGATTCTGGGAGCCGAAGTTGATCTTGGGCGAGCTGGAAACGCTGACGCGGTTGATTTTTTTGGCGAGGGCGCGTCGACGGTGATCCTGTCGATCGCGCCGGGCGATGTGGCCGGCGTCGAGAAATTGTTTGCCGGACGAGGACTGGAGTTCGTGGTTATCGGACGCGTGGTCGCCGATCGCAGGCTCAAGGTTGGCGCGGTAGTCGATGAGGACGTTGCCGAGTTGCAGCGAATTTATGAAGACGCGATTCCAAGGAGGCTTAGAGGCGGTGACTGAAGAAGACTCGGTCATAGCGGTCGAAGCAGTCGAAGAATCGAGTCTCGACGTCTTCCACGAGGAATGCGGCGTGTTCGGCGTGTATGGCCACCCGGAGGCCGCCAACCTCGCGTACCTCGGCCTCTACGCGCAGCAGCATCGCGGGCAGGAGTCGGCGGGGATCGTCTCGTCCAACGGCAAGTCGCTGATCTCGCATCGCGGAATGGGACTGGTCGCCGACATTTTCAACAACACGATTATCGCGAAGCTCGAAGGCACCAGCGCGATTGGGCATAACCGCTACTCGACGACCGGCTCGACGACGATTGGCAACTGTCAGCCGCTGGTGGTCGAGTATGCG
The DNA here is from genome assembly GCA_963842085.1 of uncultured delta proteobacterium. Taxonomy (GTDB): domain Bacteria; phylum Desulfobacterota; class Binatia; order Binatales; family Binataceae; genus Binatus. The sequence goes on along the minus strand of CAWJET010000002.1, from coordinate 1,132,046 downwards.
CGCGGCGGGCTGGCGCTCGCGCACAACGGCAACCTGGTTAATTTCACCGAACTGCGCGAACGGCTGGAGTCGACGGGCTCGATCTTCCAGTCCTCGTCCGACAGCGAGGTGATGATTCATCTGATCGCCGCGTCGCACGCGCCCACGCTGCCGGAGCGGGTCGCGCAGGCGCTGGCGCAGGTGCGCGGCGCGTACTCGCTGGTCGTGCTGACGGAGGATTCGATGATCGCGGTGCGCGACCCGAACGGCTTCCGTCCGCTGGTGCTGGGCAATCTGAACGGCGCGACGATCGTGTCGTCGGAGACCTGCGCGCTCGACCTGGTGCGCGCCGAGTACATTCGCGAGATCAATCCGGGCGAGATGATCGTCGTCGATGACAGCGGTGTGCGCTCGCTGAGTCCGTTCGCGCATGCGCCGACCAGGCGATGCATTTTCGAGTACGTGTATTTCTCGCGTCCCGACAGCCAGGTCTACGGCCGCAACGTGTACCAGGTCCGCAAGCAGCAGGGGCGGGCGCTCGCGCGCGAAGCTCCGGCCGAGGCGGACATCGTGGTGCCGGTGCCCGATTCGGGCACGCCGGCCGCGCTCGGTTACGCCGAAGAGTCGGGAATACCGTTCGAGATGGGGTTGGTGCGCAGCCATTACGTCGGCCGCACGTTTATCGAGCCGCGCGCGTCGATTCGCCATTTCGGCGTGAAGATCAAATTCAACCCGGTGGCCGAATTGCTGCGTGGCAAGCGAATCGTACTGATCGAGGACTCGCTGGTGCGCGGCACCACGCTCAGGAAAGTTATCCCGATGCTGCGCCAGGCGGGCGCGCGCGAAGTCCACATGCGCATCGCGGCGCCGCCGACGACGCATTCGTGCTTTTACGGGATCGACACGCCTACGCGCGAGGAACTGCTCGCGTCGTCGCATTCGGTCGAGGAGATCCGCCGTTACATCACGGCCGACTCGCTCGCCTACCTCAGTTGGGACGGGCTCTACTCGTTCAACGGCGAGAGCCGCGAGGGGTATTGCGACGCGTGCTTCACCGGCAACTATCCGGTTGAGATTCCGCGCGATACCGCGCCCGCGCAGTTGCATTTGTTTCTCGCCAATGAGGACGGACTGAAAGCGGAGCGGCGCTAGCGCAAGCCCTGCCGCAGAACCCTCACCTAGCGACCGCGATGCGGTCGGCCGCCTCTCCCGTAAGTAACGGGCGAGGTGAGACGATCAGGGCTCGGAGTCGACTATGTCCTGCACGAACTCTTTCATGGGCCGGTGCGAGACCAGTACGCAAATGAATCCGCCGTGCGGGTAGCTGAGGCAGATGCTGTAGCCCTTGTATTGGTAGTAGCGATGGGCGCCTAGTTCCTGTATCTCGCCCGGGGGCGGCTGCATCCCGTGCGACTTCATGTAAGTGCAAAGGATGGTTCCGGCATCGCCGCGGTAGAAGGTGAAGGACACCGGACTTCCATCCGGCAGGTGATCCAGCCGTCCGCCGATCAGCTTGTAGCCGCTCGGCTGAAAGTTCCACAGGAATCCCGGGAGTTGGTGATCCATATATGCGTCCGAGATGTCGGCGGGCGAGTCCGACTTCACGTTGGGCTCGAAGTGCTCGACGAACTGCGCATAGTGGTTGATCGCGATGTCGAAGGCAGGGATCGCGTGCACCGGCGGCGGGCCTCCGCCATGCAGCATTACGAAAGCGAAGACGGCGACCGCAGCGATTGCAGCGGGCACCCAGACCCGCGTGCGGCGAATCGAGAGCCAGCCGGCGCGATCCGCGCCGGCTGAGCGAGCCCGCCCGCGTCCCGCGGCGTCCGAGGCGTCGCCCGTATCGATTGCGTCGAGCGCCGCCAGGATCGATCCGCGGACCATCGGCGGCGTCCCGTGCATCGTGGCGCTCTCGCGCAGCATCGCCTTGACGGCGCGTTCCTCGGCGAAGCGCGCGCGACAATGGACGCATCGCGCCAGATGTTCCTCGGCGCCGCGCAACTCAGCCGCGCTCAACTCCCCGTCAACCTGAGCCGACAGGTATTTCTCTATGTAGGTGCCGCAGTCCACTTTATCGTGCCCGGCTCGCTTCACTCCAACCGGCGCTTTTCCCCGGAGTCAAGACCGTATTATTCCGCGCTCTTTGGCGAAGTCGGCCAACGCCTCGCGCAGCATCGCGCGTCCCCGTGACACTCTCGATTTCACCGTGCCGATTGGAATGTTCAGAACCCCCGAAACCTCCTGGTAGCTGAGTTCCTCGACGTCGACGAGCAGAATCGCGCCGCGAAACTCTGCCGGCAAGCCCGCCAGCGCCGTCTCGACCTCACCCTCCATCGCTTGTCCCGAAAGCATGATCTCGGGATTCGATCCAGCCGGGTCGATGCGCAGGCTCTCTTCGTCCACCTTGCGCTCGAACTCGTCGGCAGATGCAGCCGGCTGCTCGCGAAAGGATTTGCGGTAGCCGTTGCGAAAATTGTTGAACAGGATGGTCAGCATCCACGCGCGGCAATTCGTTCCGCTCTCGAATTGATGGAAAAAGCGGTACGCGCGCAGCACCGTCTCCTGCAGCAAATCGCTGGCGTCGTCGGGATTGCGCGCCAGGCGGACGGCCATCGCGTACAACGCGTCGAGATGAGGCAACGCCTCGTCTTCGAATCGCTTGCGCCGATCCGCGCCGCTGCCGCTGGGGTTCGTCATATGACGAATTTACGAACATAGCATCCCGTATGATTGAAATCTTGGCTAGATGTGAAATGTTCCCACTGGCGCTTGTTGGACAGCGGCGTTTAGACTGTGGGATGCGGCTGTAGCAGGTTCGAGGCACGCGACAATAGCCAGGGAGATCGCCCGGGTTTACGAATGAAACGTTCCGACTTCCCGATGCTTGGCTACGGCGTCGGCCTTAGACGCCAGCACTACAGCTACGTCCTTGAGACTCGTCCCAAGGTGGACTGGTTCGAGGTCATCTCCGAGAATTTCATGGTCGCGGGCGGCCGCGCGCTCGAAGTGCTCGAAGGCGTCCGCGCGAACTATCCAATCGCGATGCATGGCGTGTCGATGTCGATTGGGTCCACCGATCCGCTGAATCGCACTTATCTAAACAAGCTGCGCGAGCTCGCGCGGCGACTCGAGCCCGCGTGGATTTCGGATCACCTGTGCTGGACAGGAGTAGGCGGGCGCAATCTTCACGACTTGCTCCCGCTGCCGTACACGGAGGAGGCGCTGAGGCACGTCGTCGCGCGGATCCGCAATGTGCAGGACGCGCTCGAACGCCCGATACTGATCGAAAATGTGTCCAGCTACATGGCGTTTGCGGATTCGACGATGACCGAGTGGGATTTCATTTCCGCCATAGCGGCCGAGGCCGATTGCGGCATCCTGCTCGACATCAACAATATCTTCGTGAGCGCGTTCAACCATCGCTTCGATGGCAATGAGTATATTGACTTGGTGCCGGCCGAGCGCGTCGTGCAGTACCATCTCGCCGGGCATAGCGACCACGGCACGCACCTGCTCGATACGCACGACCATCCGGTGCGCGACGAAGTGTGGGCGCTGTACGACCGTGCGGCACGGCGCTTCGGCGCGGTGTCGGCGCTGGTCGAGTGGGACGACAACATCCCGGAGTTCGCGGAGCTGGCTGAGACCGCGGATCGCGCACGGGCTATTTTCGACGCCACAGCTCCTAAACACGATGACGATTCAGCTAAAAGAACTGCAAAGCCTGCTCTATCGGCTGATCACCGCGCCTAGCGGCGCCGCCGAGGGACTGGCGGCCGAGCGCAAGCTGGGCACGGGCGGCCTCGACGCGATCGTGCTCGGCGACGAGCGCCTGTCGGCCGAAGCTCGCGTGGACATCTACGCGAACATGTATTTCTACCGCATCCTCGACGCGCTCAAAGCGGATTTTCCCGGCACGCTCGCGGTCCTCGGCGATGACAACTTCCACAACCTGGTCACCGGCTACCTGCTCGAATATTCACCGAGCGAGCCGTCGATCTCTTATTGCGGACGTCATCTCGCGGACTACTTGCGCGACCATCCGCTGCGCGACGGCGCGCCGTTTGTCGCGGATCTCGCGAAGCTCGAACGAGCCGTCGTCGAGGTGTTTCAAGGTCCCGATGCCGCAGCGCTCGAGCCTGACTCCCTTCGCGCGATTGCACCTGAGGATTGGCCCGCGATGAAGCTCGCAATTCATCCGTCAGCGCGAATCCTTGCGCTCGATTGGCGAGTCTCAGAGCTGTTGCGCGCGGTCGAGGAGCAGCGCCCGTGGAAACCCGCGGAGCAGGGCGCGGTCAAGGTACTCGTATGGCGGCGCAACGCGCGGGTCCTCCACCGCGAGCTCGAACGCGCAGAAGCCGACGCGCTCGAGGCAGTCTCGCGCGGCGCCACGTTCGCGGAAATTTGCGACCTCGTCGCGGCCGACGGCGACATTCAGGATCCCGTCGCCGCGATCAATCGAATGCTCGCGCGCTGGCTGACTGACCGCCTGCTCACTCTGTCATCCTGACGAAGCGAGCAACGCGAGCGGCAGGAAGGATCTCGGACAGCTTCGCGTGAGCGAAGTCGGTTCCGGTTTTGAAATCGCGTAGCGGTCCTTTGCTGATGTCGTTGCACGGAAGGCGAATTTCGCGCGCCATTCGAGATTCCTCCTCTGCCTTTGAGATGATCTTTTGCCGCTCTGCGGCTATAAGAAATGTTGAGCGCGCGATGTGGCTCAACTCATGGCAGCGAATCCAAAGATATCCGGCGACACTGTCCGCATCGAGCGTCCGACGAGCCGCGAGCAGTTGGATGAATTCGCGCGCCTGCCATTTCAAGTCTACGGCGAGCGCGACGCATGGTGGCCGCCCGACCTGCAGAACGAGATCGACCTGCTGTCGCACCGCAGCATGCTCTCGGCGCACCTCGAAGTCACACCCTTCTGCGCGCGACGCGCGGGCCGGCTGGTCGCGCGCGTCAGCGCGGTAATCAATCGGCGCTATATCGAGCACTGGAACGAGCCACTCGGGCAGTTGATCCAGTTCGAGGCTCTTGAGGGCGAGGATATCGCGGTGGCCGCGATGCTCGACGAGGCCGTGGGGTCACTCCGCGAGCGCGGGATGCGCGCCGTTCGCAGCGGCTTCGCGGCGTTTCTCGATTATCCCTACGCGATCGACAACTACGACGGGTTGCCGTCGTTCCTGCTGCGCGGAAATCCCGCCTCATACCATCGCTACTTCAAGGAGGCCGGCTTCGTTACCGAAAAGGGGCAGGTTGATTACACCGCGCCGCTAACGCCTGAAATCATCGCGCGCTATCGCCGGATGGCCGAGGCGGCGGCCACGGCAGGGGTCGCGATTCAGAGTTGGCGCGAGTACGGCTTTCTGGCCGCGATTGACGCGTGGACCGACGTGACCAACGCGGCGTTCGATCGCCATTGGGGATGGAATCCCGTGACGCGGGCGGAGGTGCGTCCGATGCTCACGTCGCTGTGGGAGAGTCCGGTCGCCGACCTCTCGGTGCTCGCGACGGTCGGCGGCGAGTGCGTCGGCGCCGTCTTCTCGGTGCCCGATCTCAGTCCCGCCCTTGCCCGCGTGCGCCGGGGCTTCCGGCTCGGTCCCGAACGCGGGGGCGGCACTCGCGGCGCGCTGATAAATATCGGAGTTGTCGAGCGCGCGCGTGGACGCGGGGTGGCGGTTGCGATGGCGGCACGATCGTTCCTCGCGATGGCGCGGCGCAGGATGCGCTTTGCCGGCTATACTCTCGTCCTCGACGACAACTGGGCCTCGCGCCGCACCGCGCTCAGCCTGGGCGCGCACGTCACCGGCAACTTCGTGACTTATCGACGAGATTTCTAGGGCCGCCGCGATCTGTAGTATTCATTGCTTGATGCTTACTCTGCGCTTCGCCGTGCTGTTCGTGCATGTCGTCGCAGTGATCGTTGCGCTCGGCGGCTCGCTGTTCAGCACTTTCGCGCTCGCTCCCGTTCTGGCGGCGGAACTCGACCCGCCCGCGCGGCTGCGCGTCGCCCGACGGATCGTCCGCCGCCTCGGCGCGATCGTGCTTAGCTCGCTCGCGGTGCTGGTTGTAACCGGCATCTTCAACGTGCTCTTCATTGGCGGCGTTTCGATTGTGCTCGCGATCAAGTTGATTCTCGTGGTGGTCGTTATCGGCCTCGCGCTCTATCAGTATGGAAACCTCGGCGTTCAAATCTGGCGGACCTCGGCTGCCGGTCCGAGTCCGGAAGTTGCAGACCTGCAGGCGCGCTTTCGCCGCGTCGGGCTGACGGTAGGCTTGATCGTATTGTTGATTGTCTATCTCTCGCTCGGACTCTCGCGCGGCACCGGCGCGATTATCGCGTCGATTCCCTGAAGGTTCCCGGATGCCACGAAAGAAAAAGCCAGGCCGAACCCCGGGCTGGATGCAACGGCTCACGGCGCTCGCAATCTTGCTCGGCGTCATCTCCACACTCAGCTACGGGTCGGGCGCGCATATTGCCGTGCGCTACTTCAATCCATCGTTTGGCGCCTGGTGGAATTCCAACGAGTTCGCAATTGTCGAGTGCGCCGCGGCGGCCGTCGGAATGTTGATCGGAATTCGCCTCGGCGCGCGGCTGGTGCATGGCGCGGAGCTGCGGTACCGCTCAATGATGGCCGCGGTGATTGTCAGCGCCCTGGTGCTGCCGATCGTCGGGCGCGTCGGCGCCGAAGTTGCCCGTTTCAGATTCACCAGCGGCGCACCCGCCCACGAATGGCTCATCGACCGCTTCCGCTACGACACCGGAATGTTCCTTGACAAGCTTCTGACGGCGGGCGTTTACTCGATCAAAATCGCGGCGTTCGCGCTTCCAGTCGGCATGATCCTATTCGGTGTGGCGATTGCTATCTTCATGACCGCCGTGCCTGCTGGCGACACCGCTGACGCAACCTCCAAATGAATCGCGACGATCGCAAGCCCCGCAAGCCGCACGCCATCAGCCGCCGCTCTTTCATCAAGGGCGCCGGTGCGGTTGCTGCCGCCGCAGGACTGGTGCGCGTTCGGCCGGCAGCCGCCGATCAAAAGACGCTGCCCGCCGGCGTCGCCGAACAGTTCGGGCCTGGAGCCGCGACCATCGAACTTAACATCAACGGCAAGCCCGCGACGCTCGAGATCGAGCCGCGCGTCACGCTGCTGAGTGCGCTGCGCGAGCATCTTGGGCTCACTGGCGCCAAGCTGGCCTGCGATCGCGGCGCGTGCGGCGCATGCACCGTGCATCTCGACGGCAAACCCGTAACCTCGTGCATGGTGCTGGCGATCGACGCGCGCGGTCACCGAATCACGACTATCGAAGGTCTCGGCGCGCCGTCGAATATGCATCCGGTGCAGGCTGCGTTCGTCGAGAGCGACGCGCAGCAATGCGGGTTCTGCACGCCCGGGATGGTGATGTCGGTGGCGGCCGCGCTCCAGCGCAATCCCGCTGCGACGACTGAAGAAATCAAGCACGCGACCGCAGGAAATATCTGCCGATGCGGCACTTACCCGCACGTCTTCGCGGCCGCTCTGAAAGCTGCAAAGCCGGGCGGACCTCCCTTTCGCGTCGCGAGGGACGACTGATGTCGCGGCGCGTCACGCTCAACCTCGGCTTCCAGGGCAACACGCGCGACGTCACGGTCGTAATTCCCGACGACGAGCCGACTCCGTGGGATTGGGGCGATCGCCTGTCAGTGGTCGGCAAGCCCGCGCCGCGCGTGGACGGACCGCTGAAAGCGACCGGCGCAGCGCGTTACACCTACGATATCGAATTGCCCGGGATGCTTTTCGGCGCGATCCTGCGCAGTCCGTGGCCGCACGCGCGGATTCGCAACATCGATCTGTCCGCCGCTCAGCATCTTGCCGGCGTGCGCGCGGCGCTTGCGCTTGACAATCGCGAAATCCGCTTCGCCGGCCAGGAAGTCGCCGCGGTCGCAGCGCTCAGTTCAGATATCGCGGCCGACGCCCTCAAGTTGATCAAAGTCGATTACGAAACGCTGCCGTTCGTGGTCGATATGGACGCCGCGATGGCGGATTCGGCGCCGCGCGTTTTCGGCAGCAGATCCAACGTCGGCAGGATTTCGAGCTCGAGCGTCGGCGATGTGCCGCGCGGACTCGAGGTCGCAGCAAACACGATCGAGGCCACCTACACGACGGCCGTGCAGACTCATGTCTGTCTCGAGACGCATGGCGCGGTCGCGAGCTTCAACGCGGCGGGAGACCAGCTCACGGTCTGGTGCTCGACCCAGGGCATTTTTTCGGTGCGCGACGACCTGGCCGTATACTTCAGCCTGCCGCCCGACAGCGTGCGCGTGGTCTGCGAATATCTTGGCGGCGGCTTCGGATCGAAATTCGGTGCGACCCCTGAAATAATCGCTGCCGCGCGGCTGGCCAAGGCTGCCGGAGTGCCGGTGAAGGTGATGCTCCCGCGCGGCGACGAGCATCGTTCGACGGGTAACCGTCCGAACTCGGTGCAGAAGGTCAAGCTGGGCGTCGATCGCGACGGCAGGTTGACCGCGATCGATCTGGTGACACGCGGAAGCGGGGGGATCGGCGGCGGCGCGGGCAGCGCGGGCCCGTTCAGGTCAATCTATCGATGCGCGAATATCCGCACCCAGGAGCGCAACATCTATACGAACGCGGGTCCGTCGTCGCCGATGCGCGCGCCCGGATGGCCGCAAGGATGCTTCGCGCTGGAACTCGCGATGGACGAGATGGCGCGCAAGGCGGGAATCGACCGGCTCGAGTTCCGCCGGCGCAACAGCGACAACCCGGTCCGCGCCGCCGAATACGATATTGGCGCGCGCGCGTTCGGATGGGTTGAAAAAAATTCGTCGCCAAAATCCATTGGTCCCGTCAAGCGCGGGGTCGGCGTCGCGTCGGCCGAGTGGCATGCGGTCGGAGTATCAGGCCCCGAAGCGCAAGCGATCGCGCATCGCGACGGCACGGTTGAGGTCCGCGTCGGCACCCAGGATATCGGCACCGGCACGCGCTCGATTCTCGCGATTATCGCGGCCGAAGAGCTCGGCCTGCCGGTCGATCGTGTGAAATCCGAAATCGGCGATACGCGCTTTCTTTTCTCAGTGCCGAGCGGCGGCAGCCTTAGCGCGCCGTCGAACACGCCCGCCGTGCGCCAGGCTGCGGCGCATCTCAAGGACAAGCTGTTTCGGCTCGCGGCGCCGATCCTCGGCGCTGAGCCGGGCGACCTTGAAGCCGCGGGCGAAACGATTCGCGTGCGCACCAATCCCTCGCGCGCCATTTCGTTCACTGACGTGTGCAAGCGAATTCCCGGCGATTCGATTTCCGCGCAGGGCGAGCGCGTGCCCAACTACGGCGGCTTTCGCACCGACCAGGCGGGATGCCAGTTCGCCGAAGTCGAAGTCGACACCGAAACCGGAATCGTGCGCGTGACGCACGTGGTCGCGGTCCACGATGCGGGACGCATCATCGATCCGCTGACGGCGCGCAGCCAGGTCAACGGCGGCGTCCTGATGGGAATCGGCTACGCGCTGTTCGAGGATCGCCGGATGGACCCGCAGCTCGGCATCATGGTGAATCCGACGATGGACGACTACAAGCTGCTCGGCGCGCTCGACGTGCCGCAGATCGATGTGACGTTTTTCGAAGTCGCCAACGGCATCACCAACACCGGCGTGATGGGCCTCGGCGAGGTGGCGCACGTCGCGAGCACGGCCGCGGTCGCCTGCGCGGTGTACGACGCGATCGGCGTGCCGGTGCGCTCGCTGCCGATGACGCCCGATCGCGTGCTGGCGGCGCTGGGACCCGCGTGAACGATTTGGAATTGCGATGAACCGATTCGAAGTGATCACGCCGGCCGACCTCGCGAGCGCCTCGCGGCTGCTGGCGGAAGACGGCCACGTCGCATTGGCGGGCGGTGTCGATGTCGTCGATCTGTCGAAGCAGAGCATCGTATCTCCGACCGCGCTGGTGAATCTCAAGGGCCTGAAGGAACTCGGCGGAATAGAGGTGCGCCCGTCCGGCGATCTTCGCCTCGGCGCGACGGCGAAGCTGAGCGAAGTCGCCGAGCATCCCGCGATCCGCGCAAAGTTCACCGCGATTGCCGAGGCCGCGGGCGAGGCGGCGACGCCGCAGATTCGCAATCTCGGCACCGTCGGCGGCAATATCCTGCAGCGCCCGCGCTGCTGGTACTTTCGCAATCCTGACGCGAATTGTCTGAAGAAGGGCGGTGACACCTGCTACTCGATCGGCGGGCTAAATCGTTATCACGCTATCCTGGGCGGCGGTCCGTCGTTCATCGTGCATCCGTCGAATCTTGCGCCCGCGCTGATCGCGATGCGCGCGAGCGCGACCATCGTTGGCCCAGGCGGCGAGCGCACCGTTGAGCTCGAGAAATTTTTCACGCTTCCGACAGTCGATCCAAAGCGCGAAAATTCGCTCAAACCCGGCGAAATAATCACCGAAGTGATCGTGCCTGCGCCGTCCGCGGGCGTGCGCAGCCATTATCTGGAGGCGCGCGAGAAGCAGAGCTTCGATTGGCCGCTGGTCAGCGTCGCGATTGCGCTCGAGCGCGTGCCCGGCGCCAGGACTGTCCGCGATGCGCGCGTTGTCATGGGCGCGGTGGCGCCTATCCCGTGGCGATCACCCGAGTCGGAAGCGGCGCTCAAGGGCGGGCCGCTCGACGAGTCGCGCGCGCGCGCCGCGGCCGAAGCCGCGCTGAAGGATGCGCAGCCGATGTCCGACAACGCGTACAAGGTGGTGATTGCGAAGGTGATCGTGCGCCGCGCGATCATGAGCGCGGCCGCCCTGGAGGCTGCATAAGATGGCCTCGCCATTCTGCGCGCTCCTGCGCACCAAGACCGCGTACTACCGCACGCCCGACGGCGAGCGCATCTTCAAGCCCGACGACTCGACGGCGTGCTACACCTGCCTCAAGACGCAGCGGCCGGTGGGGCCTGACGGGCGGCCCGTCGATGCGCAAGAGTGCGGCGCGGACCGCGGATGCTTCGAGCAGGAATGAAATTCGAGGAGGACCGACAGCGATGAGCAAGCAGGCGAATGAATACGGTCCGGTCGCGACGCGGATGATTTTCGACAACGACGACGTGCGTGTGTGGGAGATGGATCTGGCGCCCGGTGCGGTCTGCGGACTGCATCATCATACCATGGACTACGTGTTGTTCATTCTGTCGGGCGCGAACGTGGGCGCGCAGTCGCCCGGCGGCCACAAGATGGTGCCGTTTCCGGTCAAGGCGCGCGCGACGTACTTTGTTCCCGCGGGAGGAATCGAGAGCGCGCACAACATGGGCGACACGCGATTTTTCGAGGCGCTGTTCGAGCTCAAGCGGCCGGCAAAACCAGGCCGCGAAAAGCTGGGATTCGTCGGATGCGAGGCGGTCGCGGGCAAGGAGCCGGAGCCCGGCACGATTACGATTCTCGACAACGCGCGCGTCCGCGTTTCCGAAACCACGCTCGCGCCGGGCGGACAAAGCGGTGTGCGCCGATGGTCGCACGACACGGCGGTGTACGTCGCCGAAGGCGGACCGGTAAGGATCGTCGAGCGCGCCGGCGACAGCGACGAACGCTCGCACGAGGAATCGATTCCGGCGGGCCGGGTGCTATGGTTTCCCAAAGGTACGCATCGCTGGTTCGTCAATCTCGGAACAGAACGCTACCGGCAGGTCGCCGTCGAGTTAAAGTGATACTTTAAAATATGAAAAAACCGAACGGACGCCGCTTCCCGGTGTCGCTGTCCGTCATCGCAGTTTTTTCCGCGCTGACATTGGTCTTCGCTCCGGCTCGTGCCCAGGTCAAACCCGGCGACGTGATCACGGTGAAGAACGCGGAGCAGGTCCGCTCGCTCCTGAGTCCGGGCGCGTTCATCGCGGTCTCCAGGGGGATGCAGATGAACATCGTCGCCTCGAGCCGCGTCGATTGGCCGCCGCCGTACCAGGATGCGACCGAAAAATATTCGGGCCAGGTGCGCCTCGGCGCGGACCATCGCGACCTGCTCGGCTACGTCGCCGGCCAGCCGTTCCCGCTGCTCGATCCCAACGATCCCGACGTCGCGACCAAGATCATGTGGAACCAGTACTTCAAGCCGATCGCGACCGACGACTTCGATTTGCGCTTCTTCGAATGCCAGGTGGCGAAGGAAAATCCCGGCGCGGAACAATCGCTGATGCAGCTGACCGAGCTTGGGCACCTGGCGGGTTATTCCGATATCGGACGCACCGAGGTCGAACCGTTGCCGGCCGATCCGGATTTCAGGATCACCGGCATCTGGACACGCGCCGCGGCATATCCCACGCTTGCGCCCGCCGAGGATCGCGGCAGCGGCGCCATCCGCTATCGCTACTGGGATGCGAACCACGGCGACGACGCGTGGACGTACCTGTCCGCAGAGCGGCGCGTGCGCCGCGTGAGCGAAGTGATCATGAGCTCCTCGCCGGGACTTTCGACCTGGGACGCCGATCACGCCGGCGGGTTCGGCGCCAAGCCGCAGGAATACAACTTCAAGTACCTTGGCGATAAAAACATGCTCGGATGCGCACACGCGCAGAATGCCCCCGCGCAACCCTGCAAGACCGACGGCGGCGCGACTTCATGCCCCGACGATTGGGAGATGCGCCACCTCTACGTGGTCGAAGTCACGCCGCGTCCGGAAAGAATCCAGGGTGTGCTGCAGTCGAAGACGATCGTCTACGTTGACGGCGAGGGATGGTTCAATCCGTACGTGGACAGCTACGATCGGAAGGGCGAGTTGTGGAAGACGCAAATCTATCTTAACACCTATCGCGATCGCCCGGTGCCCGACGCCAAGGTCGCAGTCTATCCGTTCAAGCGCGAATTCATCACCGCGGCCTCGAGCATCGACGTACAATCCGGCATCTCGACGACCTGCTACCTGCCCGGACCCGACACGCCGGAGCGCGAATGCTGGTACATCAACATGGGCGCGGTGGACAAGAGTTTCTTCACGACCGAAGCGCTGACCAAGGCTGGGCACTGAGCAGGGGTGACCCCTGCACTCGGTGAAAAGTGAAAAGAAGAAAGATGAGGGCGGAGTTTACCTGAGCGAAGTCGTAGGGCCCTGTTAGAAGGGCAAGGGGAAGCTGGAGATTACCTCGCCCGTTACTTCACGGGAGAGGAGGCTGGCCGCCTAGCGGTCGGTAGGTGAGGGTGCCGCGCTCTTTTTTTGTGTCATCCCGAGCGAAGGGCTGCCGAAGTCGAGGGACCCCGGATCTTTTTCCGGAGGTTATGGATCGCGGAGACGCGGCGCCTCTGCGGACGCAGGCCAGGACACCCACGCCTGGGGTAGTGGCCGCGCGCGACAACGGAGCGCGGCCTTAACACTGGGTGCAGGGGTCACCCCTGCTACTTGATCGCCAGTGCGTTGGGCGGCGAGCCGACTCCGCCCGGCACGTTGAGCGGCGCCGACGTGAGGAAGAAGTCGTAGCGCCCGTCGGCGGCGCAATCCTCCGCCAGCCCTTCGAGATTCCACATCTCGCCGATCGGCATTCCGAAGAACGCCAGCATGTGGAAATGCAGAAACTCCATCTCCTCGCCCGCAGGTTTCGGCAACGCCTCGAGCGCCGGCGAATCCGACGCGACTGCCGCCAGGTGATTGTCCCATAGCCATCGCGCCGTGCGCTCGCTGCCTTCGATCCCGGGCACGACGGTCTCTTTCGCCAGCTCCGCCTTAATCTCCTCGCTCGCTGACAGGTAGAACTTGGTCCATCCGATCCGAATCAGCAGGATGTCGCCGGCCCGCAACGCGACGTCCTCATCTTCGAGCGTGGCCTGCACGTCAGCGAGCGGGATCGATTCGGCCTTGGTGAAATCGATCGACTTGCCGACGCGCTCGTAGTACCGCGCCACGTCGGCGAGCACTCCGCGTCCCGCGATTCCGCGCCGAGCGAGGTTGTCGATCCCAAGGCGCATCCCGCCGCGCCCGGTAATCTCCTTGTCGGGAATCCCGTTGTACGCCCCGTACATCGGATGCTTCACGTGCGCGAGCGCGTCCCATTGCGACGACGCTTGTGGGTAGAAGTTGTCCAGGTAGTCGTCGAGCACGAATTCCGCGGTCGGGAAAATCTTAACCGTGTGGGTATGCTTGCCGCGCGTGAAGAGCGGCGGGTCGGGGATGTTGATGGGCAAATTCAGCGCGAATACCTTGCCCGAGCGAATCGACGACGCCGCCGCGAGCACGCGCTCAGGCGTCAGCAAATTGATCGTGCCGACTTCGTCGTCGTCGCCGAACACGCCCCACGCGGCGCCCGCCGGCGCGCCCTGGCGTACCGGCAAGTCGTCGTAGCTGGGGATCTTCGGCGAATGCGCCAAGGCTTCCACCACTGCGCGGGTCACCCTGGCCGCGACTTCGCCGACCTTTAGGACCGCTGCCCGCTCCATCCGTCCGACCGCGCTCTCGAGATCGACGGATGCGCGCGCGGCGGCTGTCATGACGTCGGCAACCTTGCGTTCTATCTGCCTGGCGATTTTCTTCGGCGCCGGGCGCTTCGCAGCCTTGACGGCGACCGCGAGTTTGACGCCTTTGGATGCGGCCTTTTTTCCCTCGGCCGCTTTGGGAGCTACTTTGCGGGACTCTGCCGCCGCTTTCACTGTCTTCTTTTTGGGCTTGGCCACTGGAGGATCCTCCTGAATTGCCGCATCTGCTCCTAACAGACCGCTTGCGAATAGCAAGATCAATAGCAGGAGCCGACCTCCCGCCAATCGCGGCCGCCATCCGCGGAGCTGAAATGACCGCCGCGCAGCCTTGAGAGCGAACCGGCGCGATGGTACTGTACGGGATTGCTCCTTGCTCCAACCTGGGGCTGAAATCCGTAAGGAGGACATTCAAGCGCGTGAGGCGCTACGAAACTATTTTTATTCTCCGCCCTGATTCGGGCGACCCCCAAATCAAGGAAGCCATCAAACGCTACGAGGGGATCATCGCCGCCGGCGCCGGCGAGATGATCGAAACCGAGGAGTGGGGCTCGCGCGAACTCGCCTACAAGATCAAGGGCGAGCGCCGCGGCTTCTACGTTCGACTCGACTACGTTTCGCCCGGCCCCGTCATGAACGAGGTCGAGCGCAATTTGCGGCTCTCCGATACGGTCCTGCGGTACCTATCTGTCCTGGTGGATGCCGACGCCGACGTGGCTAAGGCGCGCGAGGAACTCGAGGCGCGCAACCGCCGGATAGCGGAGGCCAAAGCCGCCCAGGAAGCTCGCGCAGCCGCGCTGATGGCCGCGCGCGAGGAACGGGTCGAGGAGGCGCCCGACGCTCCCGAGGAAATAATGGAAGCGGCGGCCGAGGAAATCGCCGAGCCCGAAGGTGACAGGGAACCGGATTGAGCTCGAAGGCCGGCTGCTCGCTCAGCCCGAAGTCCGCATCACGCCCGCTGGCACGCCTGTCCTCCGCTTCACGGTCGAGTGCGGCGCGCCCGGCGAGGAACTGAGGCTCGGGATCGTGATGGCGGGAGAATCGGCGACGGTGGCAAAACAGCTCCTGGAGCCGGGTCGGCAGGTCAAGGTGATCGGAAGAATGAGAGCATTGAAGGGCAGCTTGAAGACCGACGCCGGGTTTGAAGTCGTAGCTGCGTCGATCGAGCGGACCGAACCGGAATAAATCGAACGGAAAGAACCGAAAGAAAAAGGACTGTGAATGGCTGACGAGGAAAGATCCGAAAGAGGCGGCGACCGGCCGCGCGAGGGCGGCGGCGGACGCTACGGCGGCTCGCGCCCCGAGGGTGACCGCGGCGAGGGCCGCGGCGGCGAGGGTCGCGGCGGCGGGATGCGTCGGGGGCGCCCTGGTGGACGGCGCAAGGTGTGCCGCTTTTGCGCCGACAAGACGCTCAAGGTCGACTACAAAGACGTGCGCACGCTCGGCAGTTTCATCACCGAGGGCGGCAAGATAGTCCCGAGCCGAACCTCAGGCAATTGCGCCAAGCATCAGCGCCAACTTGCCGTCGCGATCAAGCGCGCGCGCGTGCTCGCGCTGCTGCCGTTCTCGACGCTGGGCGTGTAGACCGCCTAATCCAGTGACGCGCAAGGCTGTTATCGGGATGGTTCGTGCGGCCGCGTTGGCGGGGGCATTCTTCCTCGCCGGCGGCGCGATCCCGCTGCTCGGCGGCATCCTGATGATGCTCGCGCCCGCACCAATCATACTGTATGCGGTCGGGCGTCCAACTCCCAATCTCCGCGCGATTATCGCAGTCCTGCTCGCGACCGCATTCGTAGCAATTCTGTGGGGACCGCTCGGCGGTCTTGCTTATTTCGTGTCGTTCGGCCTCGCCACCGCGGTCGCGTGCTACATGCTCGAGCGGCGCTCCTCCTTTGAGACGATCGCTGCGGTCGGCGCGGGCGTGATGGTGGCGGCTTCGGTCGTGGCGGCGCTCGTGGTGATGGGCGGTCCCGACGCGCTCATCAAGACCGTCCACGACGAACTTGCACTGGGGATGGCCCGCGGGCAGGACTTCTACAAGCTGCTCGGGATACAACAAACGATTCCAGCCGATACGCAGGCGAGCGTCATCTCGCTCACGATGCGCTTGTCGCCGGCGTTCGCGTTGCTGGTCGCCGCCAGCACGATGCTGCTCAACCTGCGCGTGTTCTGGCGATGGGCGGGGCCGCAGCGGCTGACCTACAATCTGTTCGGTGATCTTTCGCGATGGTCGGCGCCGGAATGGATGGTGTGGCTATTGCTCGCCGGCGGGTTCGGGCTGTTCATTCCTGTTTCCGCAGTAAGCGACATCGCGCTCAACGGCTTCATCTGTATCGCGGCGGTGTACTTTTGCCAGGGACTGGCGATTGTCGGATTCTACTTTCAATCGCTCTCGGTCCCGTCGATCGTGCGCGGCATAATTTATTTTGTCGTGTTCGCGCAGCCGGTTGTGGCTGCGCTGGTGTGCATTGCGGGCGTGTTCGATATGTGGATCGACTTCCGGCGGCTCAAGCCCCGAAGCCCGGAAGCGAACAACCTGGGCGATTTCTTCTGAGAAGGGGCAACACGGTGATCCAGACGATGAGGCGGCAAAGACGATGAACGTGCAAGTCATACTTAACGAGGACCTTCCCAACCTGGGAAGGACCGGCGACGTGGTCAAGGTCCGCGCCGGCTACGCCCGCAACTACCTGTTGCCGCGCAAGCTCGCGGTCGAGGCGGATCAGAAAAATCTCCGCGCCTTCGAGCATCAGAAGCGCACCGCCGCGCGCCGGCGCGAGATCAAACGCACCGACGCCCTCTCGGTCAAGGCCAGGATCGAGGCCCTCGCGCTGACCCTGCATGCCCGCGCCGGCGAGGAAGGCAAGCTCTTCGGCTCGGTTACCAACATCGATCTCGAACGCGCGCTGCGCGAAAACGGCCTCGATATCGAGCGCCGCAAGATTCACCTGCCGGAGCCGATCAAGCAGCTCGGAGAATTCACGGTGCCGGTCAAGCTCGATTCCGAGGTTGAAGCCAGCTTGAAGATTACCGTCGCGGCGCAAGCCGAATGAGGACTTGCCCGATATGATCAAACTCTACGACTTCCTTTCCTGCCCCTACGGTCAGAAGGTCCGCATCGTGCTGGCCGAGAAGGCCTTGACCTACGACCTGGTCCCGGTCGATTTGACCCAGCACGAAAATCGCAAGCCCGACTTTCTGCGGCTCAACCCTTTCGGACGCGTGCCGGTGCTGGTCGATGACGACACGACGATTTACGATTCGACGATCATCAACGAGTATCTCGAGGACGAGTATCCCGAGCCGCCCGTGCTGCCGCCGGTGGGATCCAGCGCGATGCGCTCGCGGGCGCGCCTGTTCGAGGACTTCGCCGACACGTCGTTCACGCCGCCGGTCGGCCAGTTGATCGCCGAGGTTTCCAAGCCCGAAGGCGATCGCGACCAGAGTCGCGTGCAGCGGCTCCATCAGTCGGTCGAGCGCGTGCTCGACTACCTGAACCACGAATTGCAGGGCAACAATTTTCTCGCCGGCGAGTTTTCGGTTGCCGACGTCGCCTTCGCGCCGAGGATGCTGATACTGAACGACATCGGAATCGACGTGCTCGGCAACAACCGCGGCAACATCGACGCATGGATCAAGCGGATGATGGAGCGGCCTAGCATCCGCAACCTGCAAGGCGTCGCCGCTGTGCCGGTCGCCGGCGGCTGATCGCGATCCTCGCCGCCCCAGGCAGCTGAAAAACGCGCGCGCCGTCCGGAATCCGGACGGCGCGCGTCGTAATGATAGGTCAACGGATCTGGTGACGGCTACCTAGATTAGATGATCCGCATCGCAGTTAATAGCGGGAGTCCGCTCCCATTTCGTCCTCGTCGCCTCGCGTCGGCCCAACGCCCGTGGGGCGGAACAACAACTTGGCCGCGAAGAGCTTTTCGCTGATGCGTCCCTGGGACTTCAGTTGGCCACCGTGCCGCTTGCAGTGCGGACATGCCATCGAACCGCTGAGGAGACCCGCGTTTTGAGGCGTTATTCTGAGATCGAACTTAAACCCGCAGCCGGGATTCTGACAAATCGTCCGGTAAACTACGCCTTGGCCGGTTGTTCTGGATTCTTGCGCTGCTTGCATTTTTCTCTACCTCCTCCATCGCGCTCCATCGCGAGAGGGCTCGCATCCGACTACCATAATCGATGCCTAGCGTTTTAGACGTAACAACCTCGGGAAAGTTTCAAGCAAATGACGTGCCTCGTGCCTCAATTGGCGGCAGGACGCAAAATCGAGTAAAATCAGCCTCAATTCGCGCCGCAAAAGCTCCTTTTCTATGACTGCCTTGCACCACCATCGGGAAATTCTTGCGGCCTTGCTACAAACCTCTGAGATTTCGCGGGTGAAAGACGCTGCTTCCCGGCGCCGGACCGATGGGCTTTCGATGAGACCGCGGGACACCTATACTTGGCGGGCTTATTTTGCCCAGGATGACCGCGCGATGACGATTCGAGCCCGTTTGCTCAAATGAGAACGCTGGCGCTAGTGATGGCCGGGGGGCAGGGGACCAGGCTCCATCCGTTGACCCGGGATCGCGCCAAGCCTGCCGTCCCGTTCGGCGGCAAATACCGCATCATCGACTTCGTGCTCTCCAACCTCGTCAACTCGGGTATCTACGCGATCTACGTGCTTGTGCAATGGCGTTCGCAATCGCTGATCGAACATCTCAAGGACGGATGGCAATTCGGCGGGATGCTGCCGGATCACTTCGTCATTCCGGTTCCGGCGCAGATGCGGATGGGAGAGTTGTGGTACCAGGGCACGGCCGACGCGATTTTTCAGAATCTGAATCTTATCGACGACACCAAGCCGGACCTGGTCGCGGTCTTTGGCGCGGACCACGTCTACCGGATGGACATCCAGCAGATGATCGAGTTTCACGTCGAGCGCAAGGCGGCGGTCACGGTCGCGACGCTGCCGGTGTCTGTCGACGAGGCGAATCAGTTCGGGATCGTGCAGGTCGATTCGGGCTTGCGCGTCTCGGGCTTCGTCGAGAAGCCCGACAATCCGCCGCAGATGCCCGGCGCGCCGGGCCGCTCGCTGGCCTCGATGGGCAATTACCTGTTCAGTCCCGACGTCCTGCGCGAGGCGCTGATCGAAGATTCAATTCGCGAAGACAGCAATCACGATTTCGGCCGCGACCTTATCCCGGCGCTCATCAACCGCGTCCCGGTGTATGCGTATAACTTCATGACCAATCGCATCCGCGGCGACTCCGAGGCTAATCTCAGCTACTGGCGCGACGTCGGTACGCTCGACGCCTACTACGAGGCCAACATGGACCTGCGCGACGCGCGCCCGCATCTGAACCTGTACAATCCGTACTGGCCGCTGCGCACCGCGTATTACGATCAGCCGCCGGCAAAGTTCGTGTTCGACGAGAACGGCCGGCGCGGGCTGGCGCTGCATTCGGTGATCGGGGAGGGATGTATCGTGTCGGGAGGCGCGATTCGCAATTCCGTGCTCGGCCGCTCGGTGTTCGTGCACTCGTACAGCCTGGTCGAGGACTCGGTCATCATGGACTATGCGGAAATCGGGCGGCACGCGAAAATTCGCCGCGCGATTATCGACAAGAACGTCTACGTTCCCGAGGGCGAAGAGATAGGCTACGACCTCGAGCGCGATCGGCAGCGATTCTTCGTAACCGATTCGGGCCTGGTCGTAATTCCCAAGGGTCCGAAGCGCGAACGGTCGGTACTGTAGATGGCACTAGCGTCTCCGTCAGCAAGTCCCCAGCTTGATCGCACAGAATCGCCGGATTCGATCGGCGATGTATTGAAGCGTGGCGCGCCGACGGCCGACGGTAAGCATGAGCCGGTCTTTCCGCTGTCGCTCGGACCGCCCAAGAGCACGCGCATCCAGCTGGGACTCAAGGATCGGCTGATCTTCTGGATGCTGGTCGCCGCGCTGCACGCGCTTAGCCTCCTGCCCGACTTCATCCTGTACAAACTGGGGATCGCTTGCGGCTTGCTTTTCTATCACCTGGATAGCCGCCACACGCGGATCGGAATCCGCAATCTCGAAATCGCTTTCCCCGAAAAGAGCGACGCGGAGCGAAGACGCATCCTGCGCGCGTCGTACATCAACCTCGGCCGCACCGGCGCCGAGTACGTCCGGTTGGGCGGGTTCTTCTATCGACGCCTCGGGCGCCGCGTCAGCTACAACCGCCTCGACATCTGGAACAAAGTGCACCCGAAGTACCCGGGCAAGGGCGCGCTCATCCTCACTGCGCACTTTGGAGGTTTCGAGCTGCTGCCGGCAGGGCATGCGCTGCACGGATTCCAGATAGGGTTGGTACATCACACGCAACGCTTCCTGGCGGGCGACGACCTGGTGTCATTCATTCGCGAGCGCGCGGGAGTGCAGATAATCCGCAAGCACTCCGCGGCGCGCGAGATGCTCCGCTCGCTCAAGCGCGGCGAGATTATCGGCATCCCGCTCGATCAGAACGCCAAGCGCTCCGAGGCCATCTGGGTGCCGTTCTTCGGCGAGCTGGCCGCGACGCCGAGCGGCTTCGACCGCCTCGCGATGATGGCGGGCGCGCCAGTCGTTCCCGTCTTCATCGTGCGCCAACCGGACGGCGTCAGTCATGTCATAGAAATTTTCGAAGAGATCCCGCAGCAACGCACTGCCGACCGCGATGCCGACGCGCTGGTGAACACCGCGCGTTATCAGAAAGCTATCGAAGAGATGGTCCGAAAGTACCCCGAGCAATGGCTCTGGACGCACCGCCGCTACCGCACCCGACCAGTAAGCGGCACCCCCTCGCTGTACGACTAGCTGCCAGGCACCGTTCGTTGCGCGCGGGTGATTGGGCGGAGCAGCGCGAGGATCGCTATTGCTATCGCCCATGCGGCGGCGCCGCCGATTAGTGGGATTGCGCCACCGCCTGCTATCCACCATGGGATTGCGGCGCGGTTCAGAATTATTTTCGGCCACATCTTTGCGCCCAGTACGAAGCCGCAGTGCAGGCCGATCGAAAAATACACACTGCCCGTGAGGATATACGCTTCGCCGAGTACGATGCCGAGCAGGAATAGGCCTATCAGGGTGGGAACGGCAACCGCGGGATCTGCGAATTGGTCGATGCTGTGCGCGAGCGTCATCAATCCCGCGGCCGGCTCATAGCCGGTGACGTAAAAGCGAGCCGGGGATCGCACGAGATGCGCGATGGCGTAGATGGCGGCGCTCGCAATCAGCGCAATTCGGTTGCCGAAGTCGCCTTCCATGCCGCCGAGCAGGAATGCACGGAAGAATGCTTCCTCGATGAATGCGATCACGATCGCCGAGAGAAAGTATTTCGGTATCAGCGCTGCGGCTGCCACGTGATCGCCCACTCCGCCGCCGCCGACCGCGAGTGCCAACGCCAATAGAATCGCGAGCGCGCACATCGCCACTACGA
Organism: uncultured delta proteobacterium; assembly: GCA_963842085.1. Taxonomy (GTDB): domain Bacteria; phylum Desulfobacterota; class Binatia; order Binatales; family Binataceae; genus Binatus. Next base: position 1,110,210 of record CAWJET010000002.1, on the reverse strand, counting down.
AACCGCGAATCGCGCGCGCGATGCTCGGTGCCGCGGTATGCCTGAAGCCGCGGCTCAGTAGCGAGGCGAGATTCAAATGGCGCGCGCTGAAGAGCATCGCGATCAGCAGCGTCGCCATCACGGTTCGATCGAAAATTCGCGGAAACGGGAAGCGCCAGCCAGCGGCCGCAACCGCGACAGCCGCGAGCGGTGCGAGAACGATCGCGGCGACGATTCCCGCGGCAAGCACGAGCGCGAATCGCGCCGTGAATGATCGATGCACGCTAACCTAACCCCTAACCCTTCCAATGTGGGAAGGGGACATAATCGTGGAGAGAGGGTGCGCGGCTTCTTCCGGATAACCCCTCCTAGTAGGGACGCTACGAGTACTCAGGGTAAACTCCGTCCGTCTCTTCTTAATCACTGGGTGCAGGGGTCACCCCTGCCGCTCCGGATCGAGTTGCGGCTCGAGCGTCACCTCGACCGGACACGCGCCCGCGGGCGAGTTCACGATCTGCATCACGGCGCGGGCGACGTCGGCCGTCGAAAGCATCGCGGTGCGATCGAGCCGCTTGTTATTCGGAATCAGCGCGGTGTCGACAAGTCCCGGAACGATCACCGCGAGCTTTAGCCCGCTCTGCCGCATCTCGGTGAACGCCGCGCGCGTGAAGGCGATTAATCCGGACTTGGTCGCGGCGTAAACGGCCTCGCCCGCGGGCGCCTTGATAGCGGCCGAGGATGCGACGTTGACGATCGTGCCGGCGCCTCGCGGGATCATCGCAGCCGCGGCCAGGCGCGTGAGCGCGATCGGCGCGCGCAGGTTCACGGCGATCATGCGGTCGAAATCGGCGGGACGCATCTTGAGCAGCGGCGTTCGCGGCGGCGCCCAGCCGGCGTTGTTGATGAGCACGTCGATACGCCCGTAGCAATCGAGCGCCGCGCCGACTAGCTGGTCGGGCGCATCCTCGCTGGCCAGGTCAACCAGCACGATCAGCGCGCGCTCGGGCGGCAGGCCGCTCTGGGAGCGGGTTTCCTCGAGTTCATCGCGCGAGCGCGCGGCGAGGCAGAGCGAGTAGCCGGCACGCGCGAGTTCGAGCGCGACGGCGCGTCCGATGCCACGGCCGGCGCCGGTGACAACTGCGACGCGCGCTTCGTCCCCGCCGCGCGATGCCCTTGGGGGTGTCATTGGGAGGCATCTTGCGCTGACGTAATTGCTCGCACAGACTGACGATAATGAATTCGCAAGTCTTCCGCGAGTACGATATCCGCGGGGTCGTCGCAAGCGATTTCGACGACGGGTTCGTGGCCGATCTGGGGCGCGGCTATGCCACGCTGTTGCATCGCGCCGGGAAAAAAACCGTCACGCTCGGACGCGATTGCCGGCTGTCATCGGACCGGCTGCGCGATCGATTGGCCGAGGGCCTCCTCGGCGCCGGCATCAACGTGGTTGACATCGGCGTGGTGCCGACACCGCTCCTCTATTTTTCGGTGCTGAGCTGGAAGATGGACGGCGGCGTGATGATCACCGGCAGCCACAACGCTGCCGAGTACAACGGCTTCAAGCTGGGCGTGGGTCCGACGACGATTTACGGCGCGGAGATTCAGCGGCTGCGCGAAATAATCGAGCGGCGCGACTTTGTCACGACGGGAGCCAAGGGCATGCTCTCCGACCGTCCGGTGATTCCCGACTACAATGATTTCATAATGTCGCAGTTCAAGCTCAAGCCGGGGCTGAAGGTAGTCGTGGACGGGGGCAACGGATGCGGCGGCGTGGTTGCGGCGCCGTTGATGAAGCGGCTCGGCCTCGACACGATCGAGCTCTACACCGAGATGGACGGGCGCTTCCCGAACCATCACCCCGACCCGACCGTCGAAGAGAACATGCGGGACCTCGTCGCGGCGGTGGAAAAAAATCGCGCCGCGATCGGTATCGCGTACGACGGCGACGCCGACCGCGTCGGTGCGGTGGACGAGAACGGAAAGATCGTGTGGGGCGACGAGTTGATGGTGGCGTTCTCGCGGGCAATTCTGCGCGAGCGTCCAGGCGCGACGATTATTGGCGACGTGAAATGCTCGAAGCGGATGTACGACGATATCGCGCGCCACGGCGGCCGGCCTATCATGTGGAAGACGGGGCATTCGCTGATCAAGAGCAAGTTGAAGGAAGAGCACGCGGTGCTGGCGGGCGAGATGAGTGGGCACATGTTTTTCGCCGACCGCTACTTCGGCTTCGACGACGCGATTTACGCGTCGTTCCGCATTCTGGAGATTCTGAGCCGCGAGGGCCGCGGCCTCGGCGCGATCCTGGCCGATCTTCCGGCCAGCCACTTCACGCCGGAGATTCGCGTAGACTGCCCCGACGATCGCAAGTTCGAAGTGGTGCGGCGGGCGGCTGACTTTTTCCGCAAGCACTACGAGGTTATCGACATCGACGGCGTGCGCGTGAATTTTGCCGACGGCTGGGGCCTGGTGCGCGCGTCGAACACGCAGCCCGCGCTGGTGACGCGGTTCGAAGCAACCAGCGAAAAGCGACTGGCCGAAATTCGCGCGCTGTTCGACGGCAAACTCCGCGAACTCGGCGCGCTCTGACGCGATGGCTCGAAACTCCGCGCCGCTGCGCGCCTCGGTGCTGATAATCGCGGGCGGCCGCGGCACGCGCTTCTGGCCGGCGAGCCGCGAGGCGAATCCCAAGCCGCTGTTTTCGATCGACGGCAAGGCCAGCCTGCTCGCCGACACCATCGCGCGTCACCTGCCGCTCATTCCGCGCGAGCGAATTTTCGTGCTGGCCGCGGCGGCGCATCAGGGGCCGTTCCGGCGCGCGCTCCGCGGCTTGATTCCGGCACAGAATCTGATCGTTGAACCGCAAGCGCGCGGCACCGCAGTGGCGATCGCTTATGGCGCCGCCATTATCAAGCGCAGACTCGGCGACGGAGTTATCGCTTCGGTCGCGGCGGATCATTACATCGCGACCGCGGCGCAATATCGCCGCACGCTTGCCGATGCGATTGGTCTGGCCGCGGCGCACGATTCGATCGTCGCGATCGGGGTTTCACCGACGCGGCCCGAAACCGGTTACGGCTATCAAAAGATCGGTCCCGGGGTCGGCGGCGGATTTCGAATCGAACAGTTCGTCGAGAAACCCGAGCTCGCGCTCGCGCGCCGGATGGTGCGCAGCGGGCGCTACTTGTGGAACGCCTCGATGTTCGTGGCGTCGACGCGGACGCTGGCGCGGGAGTTCGACGCGCATTGCCCGGCGCTCGGCATCGCGGCGGAACGGCTCGCGCGGACGCACAGGCGGCTGCGCTACGATTCCTTTGACCGCGTGATCATGGAGAAGAGCGCCAACGTGCTCGGCGTGCGCGCGCGATTTTCGTGGCATGATGTGGGCTCGTGGGACGGGCTGTGGGAGGCGGTCGGCGGCGCGGGCGGCAACGTGCTTCGCGGCAGGGCGATTGCGCTCGATTCCGAACGCGTGCTGGCGCACTCGGATTCGCGCTTGATGGTGCTGTTCGGCGTGCGCGATCTGATCGTGGTCGATACGGGAGACGCGATCCTGGTTGCGCAACGCGAGCGCTCGCCGCATGTCGGGCGCGTGACCGAGGAGCTCGAGCGCCGCGGGCTGCAGCGCTACCTGTAGTCAGTCCAGCGCCAGGGCGTCGCACTTCAGCGCGAGCTTGCGCAGTTCGCTTTCGCGATCATCGTCATCATCCGCTACTTGACGCAGCCTTTCCGCGACGCCTTCATCGACGGATTCCCACTTCATTGCGTTGTCGTGCAGGTCGGCTGCAAGCACTCGAAGCACCTCGAGGTCGCCACTCAGGCGCGCCCAGTTGTTCGAGCCGTCGTGCAGGGCGGGCTCCGGCAGTTTCGCCCAGACGTTGTGGTCGGCCAGAATCGAGTGAATCACCTTGACGTGCGCGGCTTCCTTTTCGGCGAGCGCCTCGACCCCGATCTTGATATTCGTGGAGGTCAACGCGGCATGGCGCTTCAGGCGCTCGACCAGCCCCTGGTTGCGGCCGGCGAGCACTGCCAGTTCCTCGAGCAATTCCGCGCGCGCCGAAGCCGGCGAAAACAATCTCTGGAAAAATCCCATACCGGTAGCCATCTACCCCACCCGATGCGCGTTTAGGTCATTGTGGATGCGTGGCGCATCGCGACAATAGCTATTGGCATCGAAGCCGCCCCTGTCAAGGGTGCTAATTGAACAGCGCGCGCACCAGCGACGACTCGCGCTTGAAGAATCCCTGCGTGTGATATGAATCCTCAAGCCGCAGCAGAGCGTAATCAAGGTAGTGTCCGATTTCATGCATCAAGGTGCGCACAAAGGTCTTCGGCTTGACTACATCGTGGCGCTGCGCCGTACGCATCCAGAGCACGATGTAGGGCGGCCTGCGCATCCGCGGATCGTAAGGATAGAACAGCCCGTGCAGTTCGCCGCGCGTATTGCGCGGGCGTACACCACGGACCTCGACGTTGACCGGCGGAGTCGCGAGGCCCCGGCAAATTTCCGCAGTCAACGCGCGCGTGCAGGTGGTGCATGCGACGAGGTTGCCGGTCTCGAGCACGCGCATGAGGGCGTCGAGCGAGTTGCGCGCGGCAGCGCTGGCTACGTAGTCGAAGCGCTCGACGGTGTCGCTCTTCAGGTAAGTTCGCTGTGCGCGCGACGAGAGCCGATAGAAAAACGAGGGCAACCGCGTCTCGGAATTCGCTCGAAGCGTCAGTCCGGTAGCCACCACGCCTCCATTGCCGGATACTCACTTCCCGGCGCCGCATCCACGCAATTATCATCCGCGCAATAGTCACAGGGGGCAAGCACTATGCAACTGAGTATTGTCGAAATCGCGAAACCTGCCGACGCCAATGTGATCGTTGGCCAGGCGCACTTCATCAAGACCGTCGAGGACGTTTACGAGGCTCTGGTGCAGGCGGTGCCGGGAATCAAGTTCGGTCTGGCGTTCTGCGAGGCGTCGGGCCCATGCCTGATTCGGCACACGGGCACCGAGCCGGCGCTGGAGCAGTCGGCGGTCGAAGCGGCGGCGGCGATTGCCGCAGGGCACGTGTTCGTGGTGATTTTGGGCAACGCATTCCCAGTCAACGTGCTCAATCAGATCAAGTCGGTAAGCGAGGTATGTACGGTCTTCTGTGCGACGGCGAACCAGCTCCGCGTGATCGTCGCAGAGGACGGAGGCGGGCGCGGCGTCGTCGGGGTGATCGACGGCAGTTCGCCCAAGGGCGTCGAGGGCGCGGACGACCAGGCGGAGCGCCGAGCGATGCTGCGGCGATTCGGCTACAAGCAATGAAGGTCGATGGATCAGGCATCGTGACGCGGCTAGCCTTTTGACTGAGGTAGCAACACCGATGGGCGGCGGACGGCAGGCGCCAATGAAGGCAAAAGCGAAGCCGGCGAAGAAAAAACGCCGCGAATGGCGAATCCGCGGATGGCGCGTGCGAAACCTCGCCGCCGCTGGATTCCTGCTCGTGTTCTTCGCGGCGGGCTTCTACCTCGCGCAACTGTACGGCGAGATCTCCGCGCTGATCGAGCAGCGTCGCGCCGCGCTGACCTCCGCGATCTTTTCCGCGCCGTTCCCGCTGCGCGCCGGCGACGACCTCGAACGCAGCGGCCTGATGGATCGGCTTGCGCACCTGAGCTACTCGCAGGTGGCGTCGGCCAACATTCCGGGCGAGTACACCAGGGCGCCGCATGCGCTCGCAATTTACCTGCGCTCGTTCAACGTCGGCGCCAGGGAGTATCCTGCCGAGATGGTGCGCGTGAGCCTGGACGGTACGCGGATCGCCGGCGTGGCCGATGCGTTCGGCGTCGCCAAGTCTGACGCGATGCTCGAGCCTGAGGTGATCGGCCGGCTGCTGCCCGGAGCTCCCGCCGAACGAGTCGAGGTGCAACTGAGCCAGCTCAAGCCATTCCTGGTCAAAGGACTGCTCGCCAACGAAGATCGTTTTTTCTACTACCATCCGGGAATCGATCCGATCCGCATCGTCGAGGCCGCCATTGCCGACTTGCGCGCGCATCGCCTCGTCCAGGGCGCCAGCACGCTCACCCAGCAACTGGCGCGGACCTTCATGGAACGCCACGAGCGCAGCTTCAGCCGCAAGTTCCGCGAGCTGGCCGTCGCAGCGGTGCTCGAAATTCGCCTTCACAAAAATGAGATCCTCGAGCGCTACATCAACGACGTGCCGATGGGCGAGTACGAGGGCACGCCGATCGACGGGCTGCCGCAGGCAGCACGATATTTTTTCAACAAGGATCTGTCCGAGGTGACGCCCGCGGAGGCGGCGACGCTGATCGGAATGATCCAGGCGCCGACGCTATACGACCCGCGGCGTCATCCCGACGCATGCCGCAAGCGGCGCGATGTCGTGCTGGACGTGATGAAGCGGGCAGGCGCGATCGACGACACCACCTACGCCGCCGCCGTCGCCACGCCGATTCAAATCACCAAGCCGCCGGGACTGCGCCGCGCGCCGTACTTCACCGACTACGTGACCGCATTCGTGAACAGGATTCCCGGCTTCGACGGCCGTCTTGAGGGACTCAAGGTTTACACCACCCTCGACACCGAGCTGCAGAGCGACGCCGTCGACGCGGTCACGGACAATATCGCGCAGCTCGAAAAGAACCATCGCCGCCTGCGCCGCACAAAGACCGACGGCAAGCTGCAGACTTCGCTGGTCGCGCTGGACGCCGATAGCGGCGCCATCCGCGCGATGGTCGGCGGGCGCGACTACTCTGAGAGCCAGTTTAATCGTGCCGCCAATGCCGAGCGGCAGCCGGGGTCGGCATTCAAGCCGATTGTCTACCTGGCCGCGCTCGATCCCTCGCGCGCGCCGTTCTCGCCCCCGCTCACGCTCGCGTCCACTCTGCCCGACGAGCCGATGACCTTTGACGGATGGACGCCCGCGAACTACGAGCGCACCTATCAGCCGCAAGTGACTGTGGCCCAGGCGTTGATCGAATCCCTCAACGTGCCGACTGCCTACGTCGGCAGCCGCCTGGGACCCGCGACGATCGTCAAGACGGCGCACGAGATGGGCATCCACGAGGATCTTCCCGCGGTGCTGCCGATTTCGATCGGCGCCGACGAGACCACGCTGCTCGAGCTCACCTCCGCGTACCAGGTGTTTGCGAGCGAGGGTGTGCAGTCGCCGCCGTACGCGGTCGAGGCGGTTGTCGATGCGAAGGGCCATCAGATCTACCGGCACGCGGACGAGACGAATCGCATCATTCATCCCGCCGTCGCCTATCTGATCACCGGCGCTCTCAAAGCCGTTCTGCGCTATGGGACCGGCGCGAGCGCCGGCCGCCTGGGACTGGATTTTCCCGCGGCGGGCAAGACCGGCACGACGCAGGATTACCGCGACGCCTACTTCATCGGCTATACGCCGGCTATCGTATGCGGCGTCTGGGTCGGCTTCGACGAGCCCGAGAGCCTCGGCCTGACAGGCGCGCAGGCGGCGCTGCCGGCCTGGGTTCAGTTCATGGAAGATGCGGCGCCGGCGGATGCCGAGGACTTTCCCGAGCCGTCTGGCATCACGATGGCTACGATCGATCCCGAATCCGGCGGTCTGGCGACCTCGGCGTGCCCGCTGCAGGTCGCGCTGCCATTCCTGCTTGGTACCGCGCCGACGCAGATGTGTCCGCTCCACGGCGGAATTTTCGCGAGCGCGCCCGCTTCTGCACCGGTGTCGGCCACGATGCCACCTGCACCGCCATCTGCGGCGCCGCAGCCGGTCGCGTCGGCAAGTCCTTCATCTTCCGACGTTTTCGGCGCGGTCGGCAAATTTTTCAAGGGAATTTTCTCTCATTAGTTCACGGGAACGCCAGACTCGGATGAATCTTCATCTGAAACTTTTTCGCCTGAACTTCGTCTAATTCTCGCGCCTGTAATCCTGTATAATGAGCTTTGGAGCCGGGCTCGTTTGCACAGAGATCTCAATACCAGCGCCCGATGGGTGCGAGTTGCGCTCGCAGCGCTGAGCGTCGTTGGCCTGATCGGCCTGCTCGCGGCGAGCGGATGCATCAACGGCGAGAGTATCGAAGCGCCGTCGCACGACGGCTCCGCGGCGAACGATACGGCTGCCAAAAGCGCGGTCTCACACCGCCATCGGGGCGCAATTCACAACCTCAGGGCCGCGATTCCCGCGGCGGGCGACGTACTGATCGCGGGCGGCGTTGACGCCTTGAATCGAAGTCTCGCGAGTGCGGAGTTTTTCGATCTGTCGTCGGGCCAGTTCGTTCCAACGGGCAGCGCGTCGTCGAGTCGCGCCGGCGCATCGGCGGCTGCGCTCTCGGCGACCCAGGTGCTGCTCGATGGCGGCTTCAGCGGCAGCGCCGCGATTAAACATTTTTCGCTCGCGCTCGAAGGCAACGTGCTGGGCGGCGCGGAGATTTTCGACGAGGCGACCGGCGCGTTCTCGCCGGCGGGTCAGATGGCCACGCCGAGGATGGGCTTCACCGCGACCGCGCTGAACAACGGCAAAATCCTGGTCGTTGGCGGGCTGGACAATCACGGCGAGGTCCTCGATACCGCGGAGCTCTACGATCCAGCCGCGCGAAAGTTCATCACGGTCAATAACACGATGAGCGATCGGCGCATGTTTCATACCGCGACGCTGCTGCTCAGCGGCAAAGTGCTGGTGGCTGGCGGCGCGACCAATCTGTCGGGCGACACCACCAACTCCGCCGACGTTTACGATCCCGCGTCGAACTCGTTTACCCCCGTGAACTCCCCGATGGACCATCAGCGTGCGGCGCACACCGCGACGCTCTTCATCAACGGCCCGCTGGCCGGCAAGGTCCTGATTACCGGCGGCGTCGGCGGCTCGAGTTTCTTTTTCAAGGACAGCAGTGCCGAGCTCTACGATCCCACCTCGCAGCAGTTCGTGCTGCTCTCGAGCTTCATGAACGAGCCGCGCTCGCTCCACACCGCCACCCTGCTCGACGACGGGGATGTGCTGCTTGCGGGCGGATTCAACGGCACGGTGGCGATCTCGGGCGGCATGCTGTCGGGCGCGTCGGGCTTGATCAGCAATTCGGCCGAGACGTTCGATCCAAACACCGGCGATTTCACTTGCGTCGGCGGATTCAACACCGAGACGCTGCGATGCAATCAGTCGATGACCGTTGCGCGCGCCGGGCATACCGCAACGCTGCTCGCGGCCGGGCCGGCTGCCCATCGCGTGCTGATTGCCGGCGGCATCGGCGCCGCCGACCCCGCCGCGCACGGCACCGTGCTCCGCAGCGCGGAGCTGTTCAATCCCGCGGACGGCGGCAGCTTCAGCGCGACCGGCCCGATGTCCACGGCGCGCGCCCTGCACACCGCAACGTTACTCCGCTAGCCACGGATAATTTTCACGCGTGCGTTACCTCGAGTGCTAGCCGCGCCTGCCCGCTCATGCCGCTGCCCGTCTGCGGATCCGTGGGCGGCTGTGCGACGCCGCTGCCGTCGGTTGCGCGCACGCGAATCATGAAATCGCCTGCGGCCCTCGGCGCGAAGCGATATTTCCAGACCGTCCACACGTACGGCGAGCGGTTCTCGACCAGTTCCGCGTCATGCCACGTCGCGCCGTCGTCCGCCGACACTTCGACGCGTTTGATTCCCGAAGGTCCGGCCAGCGCCCAGCCGTAGATGTCCACCGGCGCCGCCACCCTGGCCTTGCGATCGAAAATCGACATCAGCCCGCCTTCCACGCGCGGCGAGAAGAAGCCCGAGTTGACCTTGCGCCAGCAGGTGTCGCTCCATCCGCGAATCTCCCAGTAGCCGGGGATTTCGTGGTCCGCAAATTCGAGCTCGGTGAGCCACTTCGGCTGCTTCATCCCGTACTTTCCCGGAATGAAAATTCTAAGCGGATAGCCATGCTCGGCGGGCAACGGCACGCCGTTCATCAGGTACGGCAGAAAATTTTCCTCGCGCATCAGTTCCTCGACCGGCAGCACCGTGTGATAGCCGTCCGCCCCGCGCATCGCGACGAACCTCGCTCGCCGCCCGACTCCCGCGCGCTCCAGGAGCGGACGCAGTCGTACGCCCGTCCAGTTGGCGTTGCTGATAGCGGTGCCGTCGGGCGGGTTCGAGATGCATTCAAGCGTCAGCATCTCGTCGATCTTCGGGAGCTTGAGAATATCCGCGTAGGAAAACTGGATCGGATTCTCGACCAGTCCCTTGATGCCAAAGCGCCACGAATTGAGGTCGACACTCGGCGTCCTTGCGTACGACGTCACGTAAAAATTCGCATTCGGCGTCGGCCCGCCGAATTTCAGTGACGCAGCGGCTGCGCGCGTGACTCGCGGGATGCCGGCGAGCGCGATCGCGGCGCCCGACGCCGCCAGAAATTTTCTCCGCGTGATCATTCGAGCGGCTCGTCAGCATCGACGCTGCCGGACTCTGCTGAATTGGCGTCGACCAATCGTTCTTGCGGATTCGACGCGTCGGCGACCAGCTTGCGCGACACGATGATAAACGCCGAGTGCGCGATCATCCTGAAATGCGGCCGCACGCTCATCCCCTTTACCTGCCAATGGCGCAGCAGCGTCTCGAAGCTTTCGATCTCGCCAAAATCGCTGCGCGCCTGAAGCGCCTCGACCGTGTCCTTGAGCTGCACCGCCGTCGGCACGTAGCACACCAGCACAGCGCCCGGCCTGAGCGCGCACGCCGCGACTGCGAGCGCACGCCCCGGCTCCGCGAGATCGAGGAACATCCGATCGACGCCGGTTTCATCGAAGCCCGCGTAGAGATCGCGCACCTTAATCGTCCAGTTCGGTGCCTCGCCGAAAAACGCGGCCACGTTTTTGCGCGCGGCGTCGGCGAAGTCCTCGCGCAACTCGTACGAGATCACGCGTCCCGCCGGCCCCACCGCTCTCAGCAGCGCAATCGTGAGCGCGCCCGCACCCGTGCCGCCTTCGATCACCGTCGCCCCCGGAAACACGTCGCCCCACACCAGCAGCGGCCCGGTGTCCTTGGGATAAATCACCTGCGACGCGCGCGGCAGATGCGGGATCAGGTCGGCGTAGGTCGGCCGCAACACCAGGAACGCCTCGCCGGTCGAGAACTTGACGCGCGATCCTTCCTCGACGCCGAATAAATCGTCGGCGCGCAGCTCGCCGCGGATGAGCAGCTTCTTGCCCGCCCGCAGCATCTTCAGGTAGCGGCGCCCCTTGCGATCGACAAAAATTACGGCATCGTTTTCTTTCAGGCGCGAGTCCAAGGTAATTCAACGCTTGCACGCATCGCGCGCGCGGGCAACTCTTAGCGCGTGCCGGCTATTGACTATGCGGCCTTGCGACCTTACCTTTGAGGATGCACCCGGCCAGATGGTATTCTCCAGTGGCCGGGTCGTTTTGCGTAAACGTTAATCTGATTCCGAATTCGAGAGCCGTTAATCCAACTCGAGAGCAATCCACGTCATGGCAGAGAAAAAGGCAAAGACCGCTGAGAAAAACGCCGGACTCCAGCAGAAACACCTCTGTCCCAGTTGCGGCGCCGAGAGCAAGGTGACCAAGTTCGCCGGCTTCGGCCGCAAGGGCTTCTACCTGGTCTGCGAAAAGAACTGCGGCTTCGTCGGACGCACGCGCTAAGCGGGCAGGGGGATCACGCGATGGGCAGAGCGCGCAAGAGCAAGACCTCCAAGCGCGACAAATACGCCTCGTTCGGCGACATGTCGGACGAAGCGGACGAAGATGCCGACCTTCCCAAGGACGAAGCCGGCCGCCGAAAAATCAAGCGCCAGTACGGCGAGCTGCTCGGCATCCGCATCGAGAAGCTGCGTGGGAGAATCCTCAACCGCGAACGAATCAACAAGACCATCGAGGGCATCTACTTTATCTGCGGCTCGTGCCTGAAAGTCTGCCACTCGCTCGACGACGGCTTCAGCGAAGACCCCGCCAACCAGAACAATCTGTGCGGCGCATGCGCCAAGGCCCAGGCTGCCGCCAACAGCGCCGCCGCCGCCGCGGCCAGGGAAACCGGCGGCTCGTCGCGCCGCTCAACCCGCTCCACGCGCAAGCGCGCGGCCGCGAGCTGACCGTACTTGTGCGCATGACAGCGAAAAGCTAAACAGGGCCGATGTCTTTACAGCTCATCCGTCCCGACATCAATCTCGATTTCGTCGGGAAGCGCTATTTTTTCGTCGCGCTCTCGACCGTGATCAATATTGCGGCGATCGTGCTGCTCTTCACCCGCGGCCTTAACTACGGCGTCGACTTCGCCGGCGGCAGCGTCGCGCAAATCGAGTTCAGCGCCGCCACCGTCACCAACGGCGACGCGATTCGCAAGGCGCTCGCCCCGCTCGACCTCGGCGAGGTCACCGTCCAGGACTTCGGCAAGTCCGGCCAGTCCTTCCTCGCGCGCTTTGAGGCCGTCAAGAGCATCGGCAGCATCGGGCCTAAACTCGAGGGAGCGCTGGACAAGGCCTACGGGCCCGGCGTCGCCAAGGTGGTGCGAGTCGAGAGTGTCGGCGCCAAGGTCGGCAGCGATCTCCGCCGCAAGGGCTTCTTCGCCGTCATCATCGCCACCATCTTTATGGGCGTGTACATCGCCATCCAGTTCCGCCACGTGAGCTGGAGCTTCGGCGCGGGCGCCGTGATCGCACTCGTCCACGACGTGCTGGTCGTGATCTGCGCGCTGGTGATCAGCCAGTACCAGTTCGATCTGACCACGCTCGCCGCGGTGCTGACGGTCATCGGCTACTCGGTCCATGACACCATCATCGTGTCGGATCGTATCCGCGAGGATTCAGCCAAGCGCCGGCGCGAGCCGATCGCGTCGATCATGAATCGCGCGATCAACGAGACTCTCTCGCGCACGATCCTGACTTCGGGCACCGCAATCACCGTGCTGATCTCGCTGCTTGCGTTCGGTGGCCCGATTCTACGCCCGTCAGCGTTCACGCTGCTGATCGGTTTCATCACGGGCACCTATTCCTCGATCTATATCTCAGGCCCGGTGGTGCTGTTCTGGGAAAGCAAATCCGGCCGCACACAGAAGGGCACAGGTTCCTCGCGCGCCGCCTGATCTTCATTGAAAACCGCCCGCGGCATCTACGCGCTCGTGAACGCTCGACCGATGGAGCGTACAGCCGACGCGGTCGTACTGACGCTTAGCCTCGAGCGCGCCGATGGAATCGAGAAAGTCGCGCTCCGATGCCGCATCGCAAACGCGCTGCTCGGCGCTGCTGGCTCTCCTGAAAGACTGATCGAGCAAATCGCGCCATGGCTGGAGCGCGAATTCGAGCAAACCCGCGAAGCCGCACTAAAGTCGATCCGCACCGAGCACCGCCTGCTCGAAATCTCGTTCGACGCAACGCATCCCGGCCCCTTCGCGTAGCCGGCCATGCGCTCGATCCTCTGCTTGAGGTAGCTCCGGCGAACGTCGAAAAAGATCCGGGATTCTTCGCTTTGCTCAGAATGACACGTGCGGCCGTTCATTTTTTGATGTCATTCTGAGCGAAAGCTGCTGTAGCGAAGAATCCCGGATTCGCATGCGCCCGCAGGCTGCAATTCCGACGGCGCATTGCAGCCGTCCATCGGCTACATCAGCCAGGCTTTTATGGAGGAGGGCTTCCGAGGACGCGGCCTAATGAAGCCGATGCTCGCGGAGGCCTACGAATGGTTCCGCGATGCGGGCATTACGGTCGTCACGTTGAGCGTGCTGCATCGCAACTGGGTGGGCGCGACGGCGTGGCATCGCTTGGGCTTCAGCGATTGGCGCGACGAACGCCGGATGGACCTGAAACCGCGCCCGAAGTAGCTCGATTGCTGCGGTTTTGACCGCTCGGTAAGCCGGATATTGTCCTTGACAAACGGGCGCAATCGCCTTACTAGACTGATTGGGTCCAGTATTCCGGTGGCGACCGATCTGGGCGCGATTCTGTTTGACTATGTAGCCGAAGCGCCTATAATATACCTACAAGGTCCACTATTAACGATTAGATCGTTTTCGACGGAACAAACCGAGAGAGACCGAGAGACTGAGATGCTGAAGAAGCCCGTTTACATGGATAATCATGCGACCACGCGCGTCGATTCGCGCGTGCTGGATGCGATGCTGCCGTATTTCACCGAGAAGTTCGGCAACGCCGCCAGCCGCAACCATAGCTTCGGCTGGGAGGCGGAAGAGGCCGTCGATCGCTCGCGCAATCAGATCGCCGCGCTTATCGGCGCCAAGTCCAAGGAAATCATTTTCACCAGCGGCGCCACCGAGTCCGACAACCTGGCAATCAAGGGCGTGGTCGAGTTCTACAAAGATAAGGGCAACCACATCATCACTTGCGTCACCGAGCACAAGGCCGTGCTCGACAGTTGCCGTGCGCTGGAGCGGGCGGGCAAGGCCTCGGTCACGTACCTGCCGGTCGACAAGTACGGGATGGTGGATCCAGACGCGGTGCGCCGCGCGATCACCGACAAGACCGTGCTGATCACGATCATGTGGGCCAACAACGAGATTGGCACGATCCATCCGATCGCCGAGATCGGCAAGCTCGCCAAGGAAAAGGGCATCGTCTTCCATTGCGACGCGGTCCAGGCGATTGGCAAAGTGCCGGTCGACGTCGAAAAGGCCGGCATCGATCTCGCGTCGATTACCGCGCACAAGATTTACGGCCCCAAGGGAATCGGCGCGATCTACGTGCGCTCGAAGGGACCGCGCGTCCGCCTGACTCCGCAGATGGACGGCGGCGGGCACGAGCGCGGGATGCGCTCCGGCACGCTCAACGTGCCGGGCATCGTCGGCCTTGGCGCCGCGTGCGAAATTGCGGGCAAGGAAATGCCGGACGAAGCGCAGCGCTTGATCCAGTTGCGCAGTCAGCTACAGGCGGGGCTGTTCGAGCGCCTTGACGAGATCTACGTCAACGGTCATCCGACCGAGCGGCTCCCGGGCAACCTCAACGTGAGCTTCGCCTACGTCGAAGGCGAGTCGCTGCTGATGGGCATCAACGATATCGCGGTCAGCTCCGGCTCCGCGTGCACTTCCGCCACACTCGAGCCCTCGTATGTGATTCGCGCGCTCGGAATCGACGACGAGCTCGCGCACAGCTCGATTCGTTTCGGCCTGGGCCGCTTCAACACGCTCGAGGAAGTCGATTACGTGACGGAACGGGTCAGCAAGGAAGTGAAGCGGCTGCGCGAAATGTCGCCGCTGTACGAGATGGCGAAGGAAGGAATCGATCTCAAGTCGGTCAATTGGAAGTCGTAGCACAACGAAAACGCCGTATCGACGCGCCGCATCAGGGAAAAATCATGGCTTACTCAGATAAAGTTATCGAGCACTACAACAATCCGCGCAACGTCGGCAGCTTCGCCAAGGACGAGCCCGGCGTCGGCACCGGCGTCGTCGGCGCGCCCGAATGCGGCGACGTGATGAAGCTGCAGCTCAAGATCAGCGACAACGGTGTGATCGAGGATGCGCGCTTCAAGACCTTCGGCTGCGGCAGCGCGATCGCCAGTTCGAGCTACGTGACCGAGCTGGTCAAGGGCAAGCATATCGACGAGGCGATGTCGATTAAGAACACCGTCATCGTCAAGGAACTCAACCTGCCGCCGGTCAAGATTCACTGCTCCGTCCTGGCCGAGGACGCGATCAAAGCCGCGATCACCGACTGGCGCAAGCGCAAGGGCGACGATGTCGCCGCCGAAGAGCCGGCTAAATCGAAGGAGGCGTAACTGCTCGTGGCTGTGATTTCACTTTCCGAGGGCGCCGTCCAGAAGATCAAGCAGCTCGTCGCCGACAAGGGCGAAGGCACAGGGCTGCGCGTAAAGGTCGTGGGCGGCGGATGCTCGGGCTTGCAGTACCGGATGGAAATCGACGCCGCCAAGGAGCGCGACAAGGTTTTCGAGCGCGACGGCGCGCGCCTGATCGTGGACAAGAAAAGTTTTCTCTACCTCAACGGCTCCGAGCTCGACTACGGCGAAGAACTGATGTCGTCGGGCTTCAAGGTCGTCAATCCAAACGCCAAGCGCAGTTGCGGATGCGGAGAATCGTTCGTCGTATGAACGAGTGGACGTGGGGACGGCTGTCTCAAGATGATCGAATGCCCTTCATGTGGACGGCGGCAAGCGCCGTCGCTGATTTGCGCTGACTGCGGCTCGCCGCTGGCGGCGCCGCTCGATTGTTTCGCCGCGCTCGGCATCCCGCGCAAGCTCACGCTCGACCTCGACGCGCTCGAGCGCCGCTATCACGAATTGAGCCGGATGATTCATCCCGACCGCTTCGCATCGAAAGGCGTTGCCCTGCGCGACGCGAGTCTGCGCGCGACCGCAGCGTTGACCCGCAGCTACCGCACGCTGCGCGACCCCGTAGCTCGCGGTCTTTACTGGCTCGAACTGAACGGTGAAAAGCTCGCCGAGAACAACCAGCGGGTCCCGCCCGAAGTCGCCGAACTGGTCTTCGAAGTGCAGGAGCAACTCGCCGAGATGCAGCTTTCATCGGACCCTGAAGCGGCGCACGAACTCGCCACCCAGGTCGCCGCGCGGCGCGTCCAGCTTCAATTCACGATGGATGAAGCCGTGGCCGAGCTCGACCGAAATTTCGCCAAATGGGATCAGCGTGCGGACGAAAAGATGCTTACATTTGAGCTAAAGACGATCCTTTCCAACATCGCATACCTACGCACCTTGATTCGCGACGTCGATCGCGCGCTCGAGAACTCAAAGGCCGCTTGAGACTGACTTAATACTGAAAAGAATGGCGCGAATTTTTGGCATAGACCTCGGCACCACCAACAGCCTGATCGCGGCTATGGAAAATAGCGCGCCGCGCGCGATTGCTGTCGGCGAGAACGGCAGCGCTCTGCTGCCGAGCGTCGTTGCGATTGCGCCTGACGGCGCCGTCACCGTCGGCAACCGCGCAATCGCGATGGAACCGCATCTGACGGTCGAGCGCGACGGACGCGTGAGCGCAGTCGGCTTTGCCGGCGGCGAATACGGCGCCGTGATCCGCTCCGTCAAGCGCTACATGGGACTCGGCGGCGACGACATCGCGCCCGAAGATCGCGTGCGCTACACCTTCGCCGACCTGAGCGGCCCGGTAGTGCGCTTTCAAATCGGCAAGCGCGTCTTCACGCCCCCGCAAATCTCCGCCGCGATTCTGCGCGCGCTCAAGGACGGCGCCGAACGCACTCTTGGCGATGAAAAAGTCGAGCGCGTCGTCATCACCGTTCCCGCCTACTTCAACGACGGCCAGCGCCAGGCCACCAAGGACGCCGGCCGCCTCGCCGGTCTTGAAGTCGTGCGCCTGGTGAACGAGCCGACCGCCGCGTCGCTCGCCTACGGCCTTAACAAGATGGCGACCGGCAACGTCGCCGTGTTCGATTTCGGCGGCGGCACTTTCGACATCTCGATTCTCAGCATCAAGGAGGGAATCTTCGAGGTGCTGGCGACCAACGGCGATACTCATCTCGGGGGCGACGATATCGACCGCGCACTCGTCGACTGGCTGCTCGCCGAAATTCCCGACTCGCTCAAGCTCGATCGCCACGTCTGGAACAGCGCGCGCATGGCCGCCGAGGACGCCAAGAAACGCCTCACCGACGTCGCCGACACCGATATCGTCGTCGAACTCCCCGGCCATTCGATTCGCAAGCACCTGACGCGCGATGCACTCGAGCAGATTGCCGCTCCGTTCATCGCGCGCACGATCAGGCGATGCGAACTGGCCGTCGCTGACGCCAAGCTCACGCCCGGCGCTATCGACGCTGTCGTGCTCGTCGGTGGCGCGACGCGGATGCCGATTGTTCGCCAGCGCGTCGCTGCGGCGTTCCACCGGGAACCGCTGTGCTCGATAAATCCCGACCAGGTGGTCGCTTTAGGAGCCGCAGTGCAGGCTTCTGTGCTAATGGGCACGCAGGGCGACATGCTCCTGCTCGACGTGGTTCCGCTGTCGCTGGGCATCGAGACGATGGGTGGCGTGATGGAACGTCTTATACATCGCAATACCACTATCCCGACCAGTATAGCTGAAGGCTTTACCACGGCTGTGGATAATCAAACACATGTTGATATCCATGTTTTGCAAGGAGAGCGAGAGCTTGCTAAAGATTGCCGTAGCTTAGCGCGCTTCAAGCTGGGTCCGATTCAGGCCCAGCCTGCCGGTGTCCCGCGCATCGAGGTCACTTTCCTCATCGATGCAAACGGGATACTAAATGTCAATGCGCGCGATGAGCGCACGGGCCGCGAGCACTCGGTCGACGTCAAGCCGAGCTACGGACTGACGGACGATGAAATCGAGCGAATGCTCGAAGAGGCCATCGATCTTGGGGAGCAGGATCTCGAAGAGCGCCTGCTGATTTCGGCGCGCAACGACGCCGAGCAAATTTTGGGCGCACTTCGAAAGCAGCTCGGCGAATTCGGCCGGCTGGTAACTGCCGGCGAGCGCGCGCGCATGGATGAGGTGGTGGAGCGGCTGGAGGCGGCCCGAACGGGAACCGATCGAGATCTAATCGCAAAACTCGTCGAGGAGCTGAACGAGGTAACCACTCCGTTCGCGGAACGGATCATGGACGCGGCTATCAAGCTGGCGCTCGAGAAGAAATCAGTCGAGGAACTTTCCTAGCAAGGAAATTTGCAACGAGAGCCAGCTGAGGGACGTACATTAGCAATGGGACTCAAGTGGGATCAGGCCGAAGAAATCGCAGAAGTGCTGGCGGAAAATCATCCGGGACTGGATCCGCTCGATGCGCGCTTCACTGACCTGCGCCAGTGGGTGATCGATCTCGACGAATTCGACGATAGTCGCGAAGGCTCAACGGAAGCAAAATTGGAAGCCATTCAGATGGCATGGCACGAAATATACAAGGAACAGAACGAAGACGACTCTGAATAGGCGTAGACGCGGCTACGTCAAAATTTACGGGGAGGTGGGGCGGTGGATGCACACAGCACGACACTGAAGGCGGACAACGGAGAGAAGATGCAAGAAAAGGAAACACTGGACGAGAGATTGCCGGGGTTGTTCGAGCCCGACACGCTTTTGCCCATTCAATACTTCGAGGCGATGCGCAAGAAGCATCTGCTCGAGGGCGAAAAGCGGCTCATCCTGAGCGTGCTGGAAGACGCGATCGAATGCTTCATGAAATGCATCGATGCGTCCACCAGCAAAGGCCAGCGATTGTTCCGCGATGCGGACGAATGGATCGCGCACGAGGACAAGCGCTGGGTCTTCTCGTTCGACAACGTCTGCGACATGCTCGATATCAATCCCGAGTACATGCGGATGGGCCTGCGCAAGTGGAAGGAGAAGCGCCTGGACGCGATCGCGCGCCGGCGCGCGGCGCTGGTGCTCGAGGCCGAGCGGGCGGCAGCCGAGGCTGCGATGCAGCCTGCGGCTGCGGCCGTCGCGCCGCCTGCAGCGGCCGCGACCGCGGCCGCCACTCAGAAGCCCGCGACCAAGGTCGCGGGCAAAGCGGCGGCGCGCGTCAAGCGCCGCCCGGAGCGCGTGCGCATCGCCAAGCGCGCGTCAGCGCGCAAACTGCGCAAAGCGCGCGCATAGCACAAGCACCAGCAGAGACGACGGCCGCGTCCCGCGGCCGTCGTCTCTTTGCATTCGCACAGCGGCGAACGGGTCTTCGACCCGCGCGCCGCTGTGCGCTCTCTGCTGCGCCCGCGCTTCCCTCCCTCGTCTTCGTTCTTTCCGTTGCAGGGCGAGGAGACCCTTGCCAGCGAATCGCGTAGCTCATAGCGTTTTGTCGTAACCTTCATTCATGCCGCTACGAACGAAAATCGAATGCCCCGATTGTGGCGCCGACCTGGTCGTCAAGCGCGGCGGCGTATGCCGCAACTGCGGCGCGCATATCACCCAGCATGTCGCGCGGGTCCGTGCCCGCGAGAAGCGAATCGAGCAGGTGGTCGCCGTCGTCGCTACTGTCCTCGTCGTCGGCCTGGTCGTTGTCACCAGTGGCGCGACGCTGCTCGAGGGGATCGCCGCCTACACGATCGTCGGCGCCCTCATGTACTACCTTGCGCGCCGCACCTTCGTCTGAGCTTTGGGTTTTCACCTTTAACTGGGCGCGTCTGAGCGTTTGTTTATCTCCGGGCCGCCGAAGCCTGAACATTCATTAACCCGTTCTCTCCGTTGACGTTTTTCGTTTTTTTAGTTTCAAATTCCTGCAACCAAAAGTTGCCGCTTGCGTATCTCTAAGCGTGAACACCAAGTGCATTGCAGGAAATTTTCCGAAACGGTTCGATGGCATCCTTAATGCTCTCTTCAGGTAGAGGTAACCAACAATGAAATCCAAGCTCAATCTGATGGCGGTCCTGATTGGTCTCGCGATGCTGGCGACGCCGATTACAGCGGCTGCCAAGGATCGCAACCGCTATGACTATTCGCATGCGGCCCGCGTATCACGTTCCTTCAATGCCCCGGCGGTCGTGACCAAGCACGAGCTGCACAACAACGCTGCGGCCTGGCGCGTTGATCGTCGCAATTGGAAGCATGGATTTGGCAGCGCCGCCGCTTACCAGAATTATGGCAATCCCGGCTACGCCGCAGCTCCGGTTTACGCCGCGGCCCCTGTTTATGCGGCTCCGGTGTATGCGGCTCCAGCCTATCCTGCAGCGACCCCTTATTATGGCGGCTATGCCGGCGGGGGGGGTTGCGCCAACGCGCAGCGCGTCATGAACACCTACTATCGCGACCGGAACACCGGCCATCCCGCGGCCGCCTATGACCTGCTCCGTCAGAATCAGTGGGCTTTCCGCAGCGGCTGTGCGGCCGGAACGCCTTACGCGGGCGGACTGTTCGGCGGACTCGGTGGATTGGGTGGATTCGGTGGAGCGCCCGCGTACAGCAACTACGGTGGATACAACGGCGGTTACGGCCAGCCCTACGGCGGCACCTCGATGCTGGCGCCGCTGATTCAGCAATTCGTCCGGTAACTCCGCATCCGATGCGGTCCTGACGACCCAGCGCGCCCCGTCCCCTCCCGGCGGGGCGCGTTTCTATTAACAGCACGAAATAAAGTGAATTTCCTTGGCCCCGCTCACACCGCCGCCAGCCGCTCGATCGAGCGCAGGATCTTCACCCGCCGCTCATCCGCCGTCTTCGCGAACGATGCGAACTGCAGCGCGGTGGTCGTGATTCCCGCGCGCGCGTAATCGTCCAGCCGTCGCCGGCATTTCTCCGCCGTGCCGAATACGAAAATCTTCTCGACCATCTCGTCGGGAATCGTCTCGAGCGCTTTCTTACGGTCGCCCGCGTTCCATGCGTCGATCGCGGTTGTTGCTTCCCTGTCGTAGCCTATTTCGCGAAAGAACTTGTTGTACTGCGGCACCGTCACATAGGCCGTCAGCGACCGGCGGAACAGTGTGCGCGCGACGTCCTCGTCCTCGTCCACCGCGCAGATTATTCTGCACACTACGTCCAGCCCCGCGGGATCCTTGCCGGTCGCGCGCATTCCTTCGCGCGTGTTGTCGAGCATCGGCGCAACCGTCTCGGGCGTGATGAAGTTGACGATCACGCCGTCGCCCAGCTCGCCCGCCAGCCGCAGCATCTTGGCGCCCTGCGCGCCGATATAGATTTTCGGCGGATGCGTAATCGGCGCGTCGAGCCGGAAGCCGTTAATCTTGACCTTCGCGCCCGCCATCGTGACCTTCTCGCCGCGAAAAATCGCGCGCAGCGCCTCGACCGTCTCGCGCATCTGCGTCACCGGCTTGCGAAACGGCACGCCCATCCAATTCTCGACGATATTCGGCGTCGAGATTCCCAGGCCTAAGATAAAACGCCCGCCCGCCAGCTCGTTGACGGTGACCGCCGACATCGCAATCAGCGGCGCCGGCCGCGTGAACACGGGAATGATCGCGCATCCGAAGCGCATCCGGTCGGAGAGCATCGCCGCCGCCGCGATCGGCGCAAACCCGTCGGTCGAGAACGACTCGTACGACCACGCGTCGGTGTAGCCGCATCGGTCTGCCGTGCGCACCAGCTCGGGGAAGTGAGTGCCGATGAATGGTTCGAACGGGATGGTGATTCCAAGTCGCATCGCTGTGAACTCCTCGGTCCGACGAGACTATCGCAGCCGCCGGCATTTCGCCTACTGACCGCCGGTCGCGAGGTTCAGCACTTCCGCCAGATGCATCGGGCGGCGCGACGGACAGAAATGGCGAATCTGCGAGCGGCACGAGAACCCGTCCGCGACGATGATCGCGTCGGGCGCCGCCTGGTCGATTGCTGGAATCAAAACGCGCGTGCCAATCGCCTTCGACACCTCGAAATGATCGCGGCCGTAGCCGAACGCACCCGCCATCCCGCAGCATCCCGCGTCGAGCACCTCGAGTTTCGTGCCCGCCGCACGCGACAGCAGCGCGACCTCGGCGCCGATTCCCGCGATTGCCTTCTGATGACAATGCCCCTGCACGATGGTCTTGCTGTGCAACTCGGGTGGCGCGAAATCCGGCGCCTCGCGTGCGAGGAACTCGTCGAGCAGAAATGAATTCGACGCGAGCGCCTTGGCGCGCGCGTCGGCGGGGAACAGCGCCGGCAACTCGTCGCGAAAAGTCAGGATACAACTCGGCTCCAACCCGACGACCGGAATGCCCACGGCGACGAATGGATCGAGCGCGTCCATCACTCCGCGCAGTCGCGCCCTCGCGCGTTCCAGCATCCCCTGGTCGTAAAGCGGGCGGCCGCAGCACAGCTCGTCGCGCGGAACGATCACGCGAAATCCCGCTCGCTCCAGCACTTCGACCGCGGCGATCGCGACGTGCGGCTCGAAGAAGTTGTTGAAGGTGTCGGGAAACAAGACGACTTCGCGCATACTTGCTCTGGGAGCCGTCCTACGCTCGAACCACGAGCGGAAAGTCCGCCGCGGAAATCGCGGCAACTCGCGCTCCGGATGAATCGCGAGCGCTCTTCTCGCGGCGTCGCTCACGATTGGCGCATGCGACAATGCGTTGGCGAGCGACGGCGCGTACGAGGCGAGCCGCGCGATTTCGTTCAATCTGCCGAAGAACGAAGATGACAGCGGACGCCGATGACTTCGATAGTAGTTCGCGAAAAATTCCGCGCGATACGCCGCCATATCTACCGACGACGGGCACTCGCTCTTGCATCCTTTGCACGACAGGCACAAATCCAGCGCGTCTTTGAGGGCCGGGTCGGCAAAACCGTCAGGCAGCAAGTCGCTGGTCAAAGCCTCGAACAGGATTCGCGCGCGCCCGCGCGTCGAATGAATTTCCTCGCGCGTGGCCATGTACGAGGGGCACATCGTGCCCGCCTCGGTCTTGCGGCATTTCCCGATCCCCACGCATTTGAGCGCCGCGCCCGCGAGTCCGCCCTCGGCGCTGAAATTGAAATGCGTGGCGATTTCGCGCGGCCGATAGTTCGCACCCAACTTGAGATGCGAGTCGAGCGGATGCGGTGCAACGATCACACCCGGGTTCATCATAGAGGTGGGATCGAAGATTCGCTTGAAGTCGCGGAACGCGTCGATCAGCTCGGGCCGGTACATCGTCGGCAGCAACTCGGAACGCGCCAGGCCGTCGCCGTGCTCGCCCGAGAGCGAACCGCCAAGACTCGCGACGAGACCGCCGAGCTCAAGCATAGTCGCGCGAAACTTTTCGATTCCGGGCGCGCTGGCCAGGTCGAAATTGATGCGCGCGTGAACGCATCCTTCGCCGAAATGCCCATAGTAGGTCGCCACCTTGAGGTCGTGGCCGGTGAGGATTCGATCGAAGCCGCGCAGAAACGCGCCGAGATTGGCCGGCGGCACCGCCGAGTCCTCGGCGCCCGGCCAAGTGCGCGGGCGCCCCGGGATGAACGCGCTCGAGCCCAGCCCCGACTCGCGAATCTGCCAGACCGCGGCCTGCTCCCGCGCGTCGGCCAGGTACGCAGCGCCGGTGCACTCACGGAGTCTGCGCGCTTGGGCGATCACGCGTTCGGCGCGCTCGTGCGCTTCCTCGCGCGACGCTCCCCCCAACTCGACGAGCAGAAAAGCGCGCCCGGCGGGCAGAGATCGCACGCCCGGCATCTTTTTGATCCGCGCGAACTCGGGCAGATTCTCGTCGAAGCCTTCCAGCGCCTCCGGGCGATGCTCCAGCAGCCACGGCATTTGATCTGCCGCGACGAAAACGTCGTCGAATCCGAGCACCGCCAGGCCGACTTCATTCGGGCGCGGCACGGCTCGTATTGTCGCGCGCAGCGCCACGGCCAGCGTGCCCTCCGAGCCGACGATTGCGCGCGCGACGTTAAAGCCCCGCTCAGGCAGTAGCTCGTCAAGGTTGTATCCCGAGACACGTCGCGGCAGCTTCGGGAAATGCGCGCGCACGGAATCGGCGCAAAGGCCGCGAAGTTCGCGCAGCCGCGAGTAAAGCTCGCCTTCGCGGCCGCCGCGCGCAATTGCTGCGTCAAGTTCCGCGTCCGCCATCGAGCCCGCCAGCGAAAGTTGCGTGCCGTCGTAAAGGATGACCTCAAGCGCCTCGACGTTGTCGACCGTCTTGCCGTACGCCGCCGAATGGGCGCCGCATGAGTTGTTGCCGATCATCCCGCCGATGGTGCACCGATCCTTCGTCGACGGATCCGGCGCGAAGAACAAGCCATGCGGCGCGAGCGCGGCGTTGAGATGACTCTGGACGACGCCGGGCTCGACCTCCGCGACATGCGCGCCGGCGTCGATCGCGATCACTCGATTCATGTACTTCGAGAAATCGAGCACGAGCGCAGCGTTGCACGCCTGCCCCGCGAGGCTGGTGCCGCCGCCGCGCGCGAGAATCGGCATCGAGTTCTCGCGCGCTACTGAAAGCGCCGCAATCACGTCGCCTTCATGCCGCGGAATCACCACGCCCACCGGCACCTGGCGATAGTTCGACGCGTCGGTCGCGTAGGCCGCGCGAGTGCCGGCGTCGAAGCGCACTTCGCCTTCGACCTGGCGCGCAAGTTCGAACTTCAGTGATTCGAGCGAGGCCATGGTGATGGCCGATTGTAGTCGAGCGGCAGACTCGCGCGACAGCGCGCGGCGATTAGAGTTACAGCGGCAGGTCCTTCAGGCCGGGCTTCGGCGCTCCCACCAGCGCGACCATCTTGCCCTCGGGCGCGCGATTCTCATGCATCGCCTGGTGGCATTCCGGAATCTCGGCGAACGTGTACGTCTTGGCGAGGCACGGATCGATCTTGCCGTCGAGCACGAGCTGATTGAACGCGTACGCCTGCTCGTCGTTGGCGAAGTGCGAGCCCTGCAGCCGCTTCTGCCGCATCCACAGGTAGCGCAAATCCGCCACCGCGTTGTAGCCGGTGGTGCCCGCGCAGATGACGACCATCCCGCCCGCGTCGCAGACGAACACCGACGTGGGGATGGTGTCTTCGCCGGGATGCTCGAACACGATGCGCGGATTCTTCCGTTCGCCGACGATGTCCCAAATCGCTTTGCCGAACGCGCGGCACTCGGCGGCCCACTTGTTGTACGACGCGGTTTCCTTCCAATGCGGCATCATCCCCCAGTGCAAATATTTCTTGCGGTTGATGCAGCCCTTGGCGCCGAGCTTCGTGCAGAAATCGATCTTGCGATCGTCGCCGACGATACCGACTGGAATTCCGCCTTCTGCCTTGACGATCTGAATCGCCATGCATCCGAGCCCGCCCGACGCGCCCCAAATCAGCACCACGTCGCCGCGGCGCACGACATTCGGTGGCCATCCCATCAGCATCCGGAACGCGGTCGCGCCGACCAGCGTCGGCCCGGCGGCCTCTTCCCACGTCAGATGCTTGGCCTTGGGCATGCACTGATGCGCCTGCACGCGGGTGAACTGTGCGAAGCTGCCCCAGTTGGTTTCGTAGCCCCAGATCTTGAACGACGGATCGTACATCGGATCGTCGCCGTTGCGGACCGCGGGCGAGTTTCGATCCCAAACGCCGCAATGGATCACCACGCGGTCGCCGACCTTGACGTTGTGCACGTCGCGGCCGATCGCATAGACGATTCCCGACGCGTCGCTGCCGCCGATATGGAAATCCGAATGATCGTACTTGGCCTTCTGGCGCGCGCCGATCACGTCCACCGGCGAGCCGAGCGCGGCCCACACGTTGTTGAAATTGACGCCCGCCGCCATCACGTAAACGAGCACCTCGTCGGCGCGGATTTCCGGCACCGCGATTTTCTCGATCTTGAACGCATGCCTGGGATCGCCGAACCGGTCAGCGCGGATCACCTGCGCATACATCTGCGGCGGGACGTTCCCGATCGGCGGCACCTGCCCGATCTCGTAGATTTCCTTGTGGTTCATTTTCTATCGGTTACCACCGCGCCGATGCTCCGCGACAAGATGCGGCTGCGGTTGGCTCCAGTTCTGGTTCGAGTTGAAGCGTGCCGGAATTAGCTACCTGGTTGCCGCGAATTTGACAATACTAAGCTACTGGCCGTTAGGGAACGGCTGATACGTCAACGGACCAGTGATATGGTTAACTCAGGGAAGCGACGTGTGTCCGCGAGAACGACATGAAGGGAGGTTCGATGAGAAATGCGCAAAGGAGATGGCAACGGGCCGAAGGTCGATAAATCCGGGCGAGGGACCTTGGTCAAGATCGACGGGTTATGGGTACATCGGGGGTCGGTGCGGCCGGACGTTGACTGGGAGCGTGTGGTCGAGGACGTTCGGGACGAACGAATCGCTTCGGTTCTCATCGGCTCAGTAAGTGAAGCATGAAGCCCCGCCACGCCGCCGCGCTCGCGCTTGTGGGTTGGTATATGATAGGGCCGCCTCTAAAGGCAGGGGTCAAGCCACCAATGGCTGACTGGAATGCCCCGGTATCAAAATGGCTTCCCATTAAGTTCTTCGATACCGCAGCCGACTGCCAAAAAGAAATTGACGCAATCAAACCGAAGGCCGAGGAGCGGGCGCGACAAACCCACAGCGAACTGCCGCGCGATGCATTCCTGTGCCTAGGCGAGGATGACCCGCGCCTTATGGGAAATGCGAGTCTTCGCTTTTTCAAGCTTACCCACTCGTTACCCCTTCGTGACGAATGATCCGGGTTTCAACGGAAATTAAGACACTCGCAGCTTCAAACTCAGACATTCAGGCTCGAACTAAGACAGTACCCGCGCATCCGGTCGGTTGACGCGCATCCGCTAATTCCATAAAAAACGGATTCGGCTTCAGGACTTTTTCGTTTTCGTTGATTCTACGATCACTGGAAGCAAGGCAGCCTGACCCATATGGCGGTGCGCAAAATCGAGCGTGGCCACTACTTCGAGGACTTCGAGGTCGGCCATCTTTTCAAGCATCATTGGGGCCGCACGATCACCGAAGGCGACAACAGCTTCTTCTCCAGCGTCACGATGAACTTCAACCCCAGCTACTTCAATCGCGAGTACGCGCAGTCGCTCGGCTACAGGAACGTTGTCGTCAATCACATGCTGGTGATGAACGTGGTGTTCGGGCTTTCGGTCGAGGATCTCAGCGAACGCGCGATCGCGCACCTCGGCTACGAAAAAATGAAGTGGCACGAGACGGTCTATCCCGGCGACACCATAACCTCCGAGTCGCTGGTGCTCTCCAAGCGCGACACCTCGCGGCCCGACCGCGGCGTCGTCAAGTTCCGCACCACCGGCTACAACCAACGCGGCGAAAAGGTGCTCGAGTACGAGCGGCCGGTCCTGATTCGCAAGCGCAATCCCGCCAGTCCCGCTTAGGAGTACACGATGCCTCTGGTCACGCCTGAGCATGAATTTATCCGGCGTTCGGTCCGCGAGTTCGTCGAGGCCGAGGTCAAGCCGATCGCCAACGACCTCGATCGCAATAACAAGGAAATCCCCGAGCGCATCCTCAAGCAGATGGCCGAGCTCGGCTACTTCGGCGTGATTTTTCCCGCCGAGGACGGCGGCATGGGGCTGGATTACATCTCGATGGCGATCGTCACCGAGGAATTGTCGCGCGGATGGCTCAGCGTCGGCTCCGTGATGACGCGCAACATCATCACCGGCACACTGATCAGCGCCAACGGCACGCCCGAGCAGAAAAAGAAGTTCCTGCCGCCGATTGCGCGCGGTGAGATTCTGACCGCGGCCGCGTTCACCGAGCCCGATTCGGGCAGCGACACCGCGTCGTTCAAAACGCGGGCGGTGAAGGAGGGCGACGGCTACCTGATCAAGGGCTCGAAAATGTGGTGCACGTTCGCCAATCGCGCGCATATGCTCACCGTCATGACGCGCACTGACCCGGACATCTCGAAGCGGCACAAGGGACTGTCGCTGATTCTGTTCGAGAAGGAGCCCGGCGACGACTTCATGCCGCCGACTCTGACCGGCTCGCCGATTCCCACCATCGGCTACCACGGGATGCGCAGTTACGCGCTGCAGTTCGACGACGCGTTCGCGCCCAAGGCGAACCTGATTGGCGGCGTCGAAGGGCGCGGATTTTACCAGTTGATGGCAAGCTACGAGGCGGCGCGAATCCAGACTGCCGCGCGCGGCGTCGGCGTCGCGCAGGCGGCGTTCGAATGCGCGGTCAAGTACGCAAAGGATCGCAAGCAGTTCGGACAGCCGATCGGCGACTTCCAGGTGATCCGGCACAAGCTCGCGCACATGGCCGTCGAGATCGAAGCGGCGCGCCAGCTTTGCTACTTCGCCGCCGCCGAAAAGGACACCGGCAAGCGATGCGACTACGAGGCCGGACTGGCCAAGGCGTTCGCCGCCGAGATGGCCGAGCGGGTCACACGCGAGGCGATGCAGGTGCACGGCGGCTACGGCTACTCGATGGAGTTCGAGGCACAGCGCTTCTGGCGCGATGCGCGCGTGCTGTCGATCTTCGAGGGCACCAGCGAGATTCAGTACGAGGTGATCGGCCGGCGTATCATGGAGCAGAACTGACGTGAGCATCACCAGCGACGGCAGCTACTTCGAGGACTTCAACGTCGGCGACACGCTCGTGCATCAGCGCGGCCGCACGATCACCGAGTCCGACAATCACGTGTTCACTTCGCTGGTGATGAACACCGCCGAGCTGCACTTCAACCAGGATTTGATCGACAAGAACCCCGGCGCGTACGTCGGCGGCAAGCTGCTGGTGTATGGCGGCGTGGTGCTGGCGTTCACGGTCGGGCTCGCGTCGGAGGACACGAGCGAGAACGCGATCGCCGAAGTCGAGATGGACAACGGCAAGCACACAAATCCGGTCTTTCACGGCGACACGATATATGCCGAATCGACCGTGCTCGAGAAGCGCGACGCGGACCGGCCCGACGCGGGACTCGTGAAATTCAAACTGATAGGAAAGAAGCCAGACGGCACCGTCGTCGTTGAAATTGAGCGCACCGTTTTGATCAAGCGCAAGACGCATTACCTGCCGGCCTGAGAAATTCAGCGGGAGAAATCGATGTACGTACTGGACAAAGGCACACGCTTCGTGATTCCGCGCACCGAGATGACCTATCCGGGTCACAACATGAAGCTGCATGTCACCGCCGCCGACGCGGTGAAAGCGCCGGTCGATCACGTGATGGCGGACTTCGAAGACGCGTGCCCGTACGAGTTCAAGGGCGAGAAGAGCCGCAAGGTAATGGTCGAGGCGCTCAACACGCTCGACTTCGGCAAGAAGGTCGTGACGGTCCGCCCCAACAACATCCATTCGAAGTTCTTCAAGGGCGACATGGAGGCGATCGTGCTCGGCGCGCCGAATCGCTTCCACGGCATCATGCTGCCGAAGACGCGCGGCCCCGAGGAGATTCGCGAAGTGTCGAAGCTGCTCGACGATCTCGAAAAGCGCGGCGGATGGAAGTACCGCCTCCAGATCGAATCGCTCATCGAGACCCCGCACGCGCTGATCAAGGCGTATGAGATAGCAACCGCCTCCGACCGGATGTGCGGGCTGGTGTTCGGCATCGCCGACTACGCCGCCAATCTCGGCATCCGTGAGATCGTCGAGAATCAGAACCAGAATTTTCACTACTCGAAGCAGGCGGTGGTGGTCGCCGCCAAGGCCGCCGGCCTGCACGCAATCGACAACGTCTATCTGCGCCTGTGGCGCAACACCGATTCGCCCGAGCGCATCAAGCAACTGCAAGACGGACTGCGCGAGAAGAACGTGGGCGCAGCGAACCTCGGGATGGACGGCACCTGGGTAATACATCCGCAGCAGGCGGAGATCGCCAATGCGTGCTACACGCCGAGCGTCGAACAGGTCGAGGAAGCGCGCCGAGTGATCAAGCTCTACCACGAGAAGGGCGGCGGCTCGATGGCCGATCCCAAGTCGGGCGAGATGATCGACGAAGCAACGATCAAGATTGGCCTGATGGATCTGGCCAAGGGCGCGCAAGCCGGGATGGTGTCCGACACGGAGCTTCGCGACTGGTCCGCCAAGAGCCGCGAAATCACCGGCTACGACATCCTGGAGCTGATGCGCCGCGTCGCCTAGCAGGGGTGACCCCTGCACCCAGTGATTCTGGCTGTGCTCCTGCCGCCGCGCTCCGTTGTCGGGGCTTCTCTGCAACCTCACCGTAGTGGGTTGGGCGCCGTGCCCGCCAACCTCTGTCATCCCGACCGGAGGCTGCCGGAGCGGAGGGACCCCGGATCTGTTGTCTCCACACTGCGCGATTTCCCCTCGCCCAATCACGGAGCGAGCCGCCTAACCGTGTCATTCTGAAGCCGCCGCGGCGATACAATCCCGGGTCTCTTCTTCCGTCATCCCGACCGGAGTGGAGGGACCCCGGAGCCCCCTGAGCCGCATCGCCATCCGCCGCTACGGTGTCGCGCACTAGAGAAAGGGCCGCGCGTTGAGGTCACCGGGTGCAGGGGTCACCCCTGCCGCGGAGGTGAGGAACTGGCGCACGGTTTCAAGCAGCGCGCTCTGCCGCCAAGCGAACCCGACGCAGCTCGGGCGCGCGAGCTGTAGTTCAGAACGTTGTTGCTACGCGGGCTGGAAAATGTAACAAAGGATGGTTCGGGCGGGGTCGTAGTTCAGCCCGGTTAGAACGCCGGCCTGTCACGTCGGAAGTCGTGGGTTCAAATCCCATCGGCCCCGCCAAAATTGAATCTTTAGAGGCACGAACTTGAAGCTGACCGAACAAACCCGCAGCATCTCGCGCGAGAGCGGACTGCGCGACCGCAACTGGGTCGTAATCGATGCAAGCGAGCGCGCACTCGGACGCGTGGCGTCGCGTGCGGCGAGCCTGCTGACCGGCAAGACGCGGCCCGATTACACGCCCAACCAGGATACCGGCGACTTCGTCGTTATCATCAACGCCGCCAAGGTTCGCCTGACGGGATCGAAGGCGCAGGGCAAGCTGTACTATCGCCATACGGAATGGCCGGGCGGAATCCGCAAGACCTCGGCGGGCAAGATGCTCGAAGCCAAGCCCGAGCGGCTGCTCGAAATTGCGGTTAAAGGGATGCTGCCGAAGAATCGGCTCGGCCATCAGATTTTCAACAAGCTTAAAGTCTATCGCGGGCCCGAGCATCCGCACGCGGCGCAGAAGCCCCGCGCCGTGAACGTCTAACAAGGCACGATCGTCACATGGCAGAAAAGAAAAACATCATCTGGACTACGGGGCGGCGCAAGACCGCGGTGGCGCGCGTCAGGATGCTTCCCGGCAGCGGCACGATCACGATCAACGAGCGCACGCTCGAGGACTACTTCCCGCGGCCGACCTCGCGGATGCGAATCCTCGAGCCGTTCGAGGCGACCGAGACCGTTGGGCAGTACGATGTGCTGGTGAGCGTCGAGGGCGGCGGAATCGCGGCGCAGGCCGACGCGGTCCGTCACGGGATTTCGCGTGCGCTGATCGGCGCGACCGAGACGCTGCGCCCGACACTGCGCAAGGGCGGGATGCTGACGCGCGATCCGCGCGAGGTTGAGCGCAAGAAGTACGGGCGTCACAAGGCGCGCAAGCGGCCGCAGTACTCCAAGCGCTAGCGGGGGGAGCGAATCCGCGGGCGCGGCGCGCGGTAACTCAATTTGAGGCGACGGGGGCGTGAGCGATGCTCGCGCCCTTTTCATTTGTGCCGCGATTACAGGTACTTAGCGGAGCGATTGACAAATCCCGATGAGGACCAATACAAGGTAGGCGCCAGCAGTAAAGGAGCGCCATCAGACGCGTCGAGACCGATTACGTCGTAGCGCCGGGGTTGCTGCGGAGTTGTTGCTGATGAGCGCGCTGATGCTTGTGGTATCCGCGCCGGCGCTGGCGCAGACGGCAGCCGGAGCTTTCCAGTCGGTGAGCGGTCAGGTGCAAATTCAGCGCACCGGCGGCGCGACGATCGGAGCGGCCGCCGGCGTCGGCGTAAACGTGGGCGATCGAATCGTGACCGGCGCCGGCGGTCATGCCGTCATCATACTCAACGATCAGAGCCGGCTCGAGCTGGGTCCCTCCAGCAGCATCACGCTCGACGAGTTCACGGTTACCGGCGGTGCCACCTCGACGCGCGTGAGCTTGTTCTCGGGCGTGCTGCGATCGCTGGTGAACGCCGCCTCGGGCGGCGCGCCGGCAAATTACCAGGTGCACACTCCCAACGCGGTCGCGGCCGTGCGCGGCACGAGGTTCGATACCGCGTACACCGAGAATGTGATCAGGCCCGGATACCAGGGCTGCGAAAAATATACTGACGTCTCCGTGTATCAGGGGACGGTCAACCTGGCGCCCATCGGGAATCCCGCGCTGGGTCAGGATGTCGGAGCGGGTTACGAAGCGACGCTGCCATGCGACAAGCCTCCGACCGCTCCCGGACCGCTCGCGATGACCGGCGCGGTGTCGCTCGACAGCGCGACCGCGGGCGCCAGCACTATGTTCACGGGAGCCGCGGCCGCATCGGGCGGCGCGCCGGTGCCGGCATGTCCGGTATGCACGAACATGACGACCACAACGACGACGGGTCGGTAGGGGAGGAGGTGGGACATGGCGACGAATCGAATTTTCCGCGTTAGCATGGCGGTCGCCCTGTTAGTGGCGCTGAGCGCGTTGGCGATCGCGCCGGCCGCACATGCGCAATGGTTCGAAGACAACTATCCGGGATTCTTCTCGCTCCAGACGCCCGGACTCCTCCAGGCAACCGCCTTCGGCGGCGGCTTCGTCAGCGACAAATATGGCGTGCTGCAGGAGGGGGTGCAGGTCGAGCAAAGCGTGACGCCATACATCGGGTTTTTCGGCCGTGCGACGGGTTACCAACTGTGGATCGGCAACGGCTTTGAGAGTCCGCTGGCGCCTGGCAGCGGCAGTTTTCCACGCCTCAACTTCGGCCGCTTCCAGGGCGGCGCCGATTTCACACTATTCCCGGGCACGCATCTCTACGTCTCGGGCGGCCACGACGTGGCGGATAGCGACGCCAGCGTGATCGAGGGTGATTTTTCGAGCTGGATATTTCTGCACAGTCAGCATCCGTTCAACGGATCGTTCAGCTCGATCTATGATTATCAGAACGGCGTCGAAAGCACCGAAATCGATCTGCAGGCAATACTGCTCTCGACCGAAAAATACATGATCCTTGGCGGTGTCGGCGGTGCGATGTACTTCGGCGGCTTTCTGAGCGACGCGCAGGGCCAGGGCGGCCCCGATCTCGGCTTCTACTACCGGCCGTGGCAGCTCGGCGTGAGCGCGCAGGCGGGTTACGGCAACGCGCATCAGTACGGCCAGATCAGCATGTACAAGCAGCTTAACTGGTTCGAGTAGGCGCGACGTTTGACGCGGGTACCGCAATCGTCGCGTGGTTGGCGTTCGCGGCGCCGGCCAGGGCGGTTAGCGGCGCACGCGGCTGCGAGCTAAGCTCGAATCGGTAACGATGGCGAGCGCAAAATCGTCACATACGGCGCTGAGATTCTCGTGGCGCACCTTCCTGTTCGGAATCGTGCTGCTCGGCTTCATGTTCGCCGCCCACGACCGCTTCCACCAAGCATTCGAGCGGATGGATCTGATCGCGTACGACCTGCGCATCAACACGGTCGCTCCGCGTCCCGCCTCGGGCATGGTCGCGATCGCCACGATTGACGACCGCAGCATCGCGCAACTCGGGCAATGGCCGTGGCCGCGGATTGTGCTCGCCCGGCTGATCGACGCGCTCAACGACTACAAGGTCAAGGTCATCGGATTCGACGCGATCTTCAGCGAAGCCGACAAGAGCGACGTAGCGCGCGGGGATATAAGTGAGAAGCTTGCGCAACTCGGCCTTACGGGGCAGACGATCCGCGAGGTCCTGGGTCCCAGCAACGACGAGGCATTTGCAAACGCGATGAAATCGCAGGGCCTGACCGTGCTGGGGTACGCCTTCCAGGCCCACCATATGAAGAGTCGGGTGGGAACGGTGAAAACGGTCGGTTACCTTGACAAGATTCGACCGCCCGGGCCGCTGGCCTACGGAATCATACGACAGGCTCCAGGCAGGCCGCACGACTTGATCGAGGCGCAGGCGTATGAGCCGCCCACCGCACTGCTCAGCGATGCGGCGCACTCGACCGGATTCTTCGACATTGATGCGGACGCCGACGGTGAAATCCGCACCGAGATGACGGTCATCCACTTCGACGGCCACTACTGTGTGCCGCTGTTCATCGCCGTCGCCGACGCGTACGCCAACGGGGCGCCGATGGTATTGGGCCTCGATCCCGACGGTGTGTCGGGCCTGTCGGTCGCCGGTGTGCGGTTGCCGGTTGACGACGATGGCCGGATGCTGGTGAATTTCCGCCGCGGCGGCGATCCGTTCCCTTACTACTCCGTCTCGGACATCATCAATCACAAGATTGCGCTGGAGAAACTCGCGGGCAAGCTCGTCCTTGTCGGCGCGACCGCTCACGGGCTCGGCGATCGCGGTGTGACGCCGGTCAACCCCGATATGCCGCGCGTCGAGATCCACGCCAACGCGATCGACAACATGCTTCAGGGCGACTTCCTTCGCCGCCCGATCGAGGCCGAGGAAATAGCGCTGGGCGCCACGCTCCTGATCGGCATCGCGATGTCGCTTGGCGTCGCGTGGCTGTCGGCGATGTCGTCGGCCGCGTTGGGCGTAATCCTGCTGCTTGGCTATTACGCCTACGCTCAGCACCGGCTGCTTGATGACGGTCTGGTAATCGGGATCGTCTTCCCGATGTTCGCCGCGATTCTGATCTACATGTTCCTGGCCGGCTATCGGTACATCACCGAAGGACGCGAAAAGCGCTACTTGCGCAACGCCTTCGAGCATTATTTGAACCCCGACGTCATTACCTCGCTGCTCGATTCGCCCGAGGGTTTGAAACTCGGCGGCGAGAAGCGTCATCTGGCGATCCTCTTTGCCGATATCGTCAGCTTCACCAAGCGCGCCGAGAAGACCGAACCCGAGGACCTGCTCGCGCTCCTGAACACCTACATGACCTCGATGATCGACGTGATTTTCAAGACCGGCGGAGTCGTGGACAAGTTGATGGGCGACGGAATCATGGCGTTCTGGGGCGCGCCCAACGAACTGGAAAATCCGTCGCGCGCGGCGATCGATTGCGCGCTCAAGATGCTCGAGAATCTCCACGAGCTCCAGACCAGCGATCCGCGCTTCGCCGATCTCGACATTGGCATCGGCATTTCGACCGGCGACGTCGTGGTCGGCAACCTCGGCGGCGAAAACCGTTTCGATTACTCGGTCATCGGCGACACGGTCAACTTCGCCTCGCGGCTGGAAGGATTGACCCGTCACTTCAAGGTGCATCTGCTGGTCAGCCGTCAGACCTACAACGAAGCAGGCGCCGGTTACATCGGGCGCGAGCTCGGGCTGGTCAAGGTCAAAGGGAAACAGCTGTTCGTGCCGATCGTGCACGTCGCCGGGCGCGAGAACGACAGCGTCGATCCTTCGTTCTATCGCCTCTTTGGCGACGCGCTGTCCATGATTCGCGCGGGCGACGTGTCATCCGCGCGCCGGGAGCTCGAACGGCTGGGCGAGACGCGCCCCGACGACACGCCGGTGCAGATTTACCTCGACAAACTGGCCGCCGACCCCGACCATCCGCCGACCGAGATGGTCTTCGAGTTCGAGAGCAAGTAACCGCCAACTGGCCCGGCGTGCGCGATCATGATAACTGAGTGGTTTCTACCGCAACTCGCAAAGGAGCATTGAGATTCCCCAAGTGGCTACGCACGACAAGGTCAAGGTGGCCGTGGTTGGCGCCTCCGGATACTCGGGTATCGAGGCGGTCCGCATTCTCGCCAGCCATCCGTTCGTCGAGCTGAGCGTGCTCACGTCCGAGCACTACGCCGGACGCGAGGTCGCCGACGTTTACCGTCACATGGCCGGCATCGACTTGCCGCCGTTCGAGGAATTGCGCCCCGACCTCGTGCAGGGGCGCGCCGAAGTCGCGATCTCGTGCCTGCCCGAGACGGTCGGCACCGCGCATACCGCTGAACTGATCAAGGCGGGGATCAAGGTGGTCGATCTGTCGGCGGATTTCCGCTTCAAGGATCCGGCGCAGTTCCGCACGACTTACGGTATCGAGCATCCCGCGCCGCAACTGCTCAAGGAGGCGGTTTACGGGCTCAGCGAGTTCCATCGCCATGAACTGCGCGAGGCGCGGCTGGTCGCCACCCCCGGATGCTTTCCAACCGGCGCGCTGCTCGCGCTGCTGCCGCTCATCAGGCGCGACCTGATCGAGCCGTCGTCGATAATCATCGACGCTAAATCGGGCACGACCGGCGCGCGCCGCGCCGCGTCGATCGAGCAGCTGTTCGCCGAGGTCAACGAGAATTTCCGCGCCTACAAGGTCGGCAACCATCGCCACGTCCCCGAGATGGAGCAGGAAATCTCCGCCGCGCTCGGGCGCGACATCGCGCTGCTGTTCGTGCCGCACCTGCTGCCGATTACGCGCGGTCTGCTGAGCTCGATCTTCATGCGCCCGCGCGCCGGCACGACCGAGAGCGACGTTCACGCCGCCTTCGAGGCGAGCTTCGCGAAGTCGCGCTTCGTGCGAATCCTCAAACCCGGTGAGCTGCCCGAGCTGCGCAACGTGCGCGCCACGAATTTCTGTGAGTTGGCGTTCATCCTCGATCGCCGCAGCGAAACTTTGCTCGTGATAACCGCGATCGACAATCTCGGCAAGGGCGCCTCGGGTCAGGCCGTACAGAACATGAACCTGATGCTGGGCTACGACGAAGCTGCCGGCCTGCTAGGCGCCGCCCCGGTGCCATAGTCTACGGACGCAGAAATCGAACAAAAGGATCGCGGATCCGGAGCGCGAAGACCTTCCCGTGTCGATCGTCAGGCTCCCGGCCGGGACCAACGATCGTGGAGCGTGCTGAGTCTCGTTGGCTGGCAACGATTGGTCATTCCTCGGAGAGATTTGTTATAATCGACTCAGTCTACGATTTGTACGGAGGTAAGGGTTTTATGAGTGACGCCGACGGCCTTCGTTATACAAAGATACCGCTCAATAACGGCTCCGATGAGATTCCGGCGCTCGGGTTTGGCACGCTGATTCCTGATCCGATCGCAACAAAAGAGGCAGTTAGGATCTCTCTGGAGACGGGCTTTCGTCAATTCGATTGCGCCGAACGCTACCGAAATGAAGAACACGTGGGCGAAGCAATGCGGGCGGTGTTCAAGGAGGGCAAGGTCAAACGGAAGGACGTTTTTGTAGGTACGAAGCTCTGGAACAACAATCATCGCCCCGAACGCGTTAAGCCCGCCTTCGAGGCAAGTCTGAAAAGACTGCAACTGGACTATGTCGATCTATACAGCATCCATACTCCATTCGCTTTCAAACCCGGCGACGAGCAAGACCCGAGAGACAAGAATGGCAATGTGATTTATGACGATGGGGTGACTCTGACGAATACCTGGAAGGCTTTGGAGAGCCTGGTCGACGAAGGTCGGTGCAAGGCGATCGGATTATCGAACGTCAATTTGGGACAGCTGAAAGAGGTGTTCGAGATCGCTCGCGTAAAGCCAGCTTCTGTTCAGGTCGAATCCCATCCGTATCTCCCGGAATGGGATCTGCTCGACTACTGCAAGAGGAATGGCATCGTGATGCAGGCCTTCGCTGCTTTGGGTCATGGTATTGAACCCAAGTTGATCGACAATCCTGTGATCACCGTCATTGCGAAGCGCGTCAACAAAACCCCCGCTCAAGTCCTGCTGGCCTGGGCGCTGCAGCGCGGCACGGCTCCTCTCACCACAGCTATGAACGCCCGCTACATCGAGGAAAATTTTGATATCTCGACTCTTCCCGATGACGCCATCGAGGAGATCACCCAAGGGATCACTACGCGAGTCAGGCTCAATCCGGTTGTGAACACGGGCATTCCGGGGTTCATTCCCAGGGCAAGCTGAACGTCCAAGCCGGAATTTCCCGCCGAGCTGAGTATGCCGCGGTCTGGCGTTATAACATTCCCGACCGACTATGGTCTTTCGGTCGTAGACTTAGCCAGAGCTGTGGAAGAGCGCGGTCTTTTCGGTTAATCGCGTGAGTTCGGACTGCGCCTGACGCGGTCCGGCTTACTCTCCGCCGATGTGGGCCATTCTACATCAGGCCGAGCAGGACAAAGATAATGCCGACAGTCGCGACGCTCCAGGCCATCGAACGGACCAGCGGGATGCCGAAGGCGTATAGCGGCACATAGGCCACACGGCCCCAGAAATACAGTTGCGCGCCCCACACGGTCATGCGGCTGTGGCGCCGATGACGTTGGCAACCAGGATCACCGCGACGAACATCGGAAAGGTTTCCAGGAAATTGCGCAGGGCGCGTTCGAGCCGTGCTGCAATGCCGGTCAGCGGCGGGACTTGATCGCGTGCGCTGGCTGCCCATCGGTATCCGTACTGGAAGCTAGCAGTGTGCGAACTCAGGAGGATTTGCACCAAGCCGAGAGCGGCGCTGAGCGCGAGCATCTGAAGTTCGATTGTCATGGCTTTAGTGTGTTCCTGATCACGCCCGAAGGCGACCGGTGCACCCCCCGATGACGGCGGGTGGTGGGTCATGCCGGCCTGAACGAAACTAGCTACTCCCCGCCGATGTGGGCTCCCTTCTCCGCTACCGAGCGGCGCATGAGCAGAACGAACGCCACCAACAGAACCGCGACTGCAGCTGAAAACGAGAACACGTCAAAGTAAGCCAATGCCGACGCCTGCTGAGCTCGCGACTGGTCGAGAACGCCCAACGCCATTTGATGTGACAATACAGCATCGCCGTTGTGCGGCAGAAAATATGCCTGGCCCCGTGCCAAGAGAGAGTTGACCGGAGGGTTCAGGGGATCGAGGCTTTCATTCAGCCGCAGGGTATGAAACTGCTCGCGTCGTTGCTGAATGATTTGGGCGACAGAGGTCCCCACACTGCCACCCTCGTTGCGCAGCAAAGCCAGCAATCCGACGGCAGCGCCGCGGATTTCCTTCGGGAGATAGATAAACGCCGCCACGTTAAGTGGCGCGAATAGCATCGAGAGTCCGGCGATGACCACCACCCTCGGCCAAACCACCTGCCACGGACTGATATCCAGGTTGAGGAGTGCCATCCAGTAGTTTCCGATGGCCATCGTGATTAGACCGCCGGCCATTAGATAGCGGGCATCGACCCCGCGCGACAGCAGGGCGCCCACGACGACGAGCATGACGATCGCAAAGATCCCCGATGGCGAAAGCACCAAACCCGAGGTGGTTGCGTCGTAGCCAAAAAGCGACTGCAGCAAAGCGGGAAGCGAAATGGTGTTTGCGTAGAGTACTCCGTAAGCGCAGAAGATAATAACGCAGCAGGTGCCAAAGTTTCGGTCGGCCATCGTCCGGAGCGCCACTAGTGGATTGCGCAGCGGCAATTCGCGATAGATCAAGCCGCCCAAGCCGAGCAAGAACAGGATCGACAGCCCCTGCACGCGATAGAACGGATCGCCGAGCCAGTCCCACTCCTGCCCCTTGCTCAGCATCACCTCCCAGCAAACCATGGTCACAGTTAGCAGACAGAGGCCGAGCACATCGAAGGGTTCGCGTCGATTCCGATTCTTGGCCCGTTCAACTTGTAGATATTCCGGATCTTCGACCAGCGCGTGGCACATGAAATAGGCCAACAGGCCGACGGGCACGTTCAGATAGAAGATCCAGCGCCAGCCGTAGTTGTCGGTGATATAGCCGCCGAGCGTCGGCCCCACAACCGGCGCAAGAAGTGCAGCCATGCCAAAGATCGTCATCGCCTGACCCTGTTTCTCTTGCGGGAACGCATCCAGCAGCACGGCCTGGCTCGAGGGTTGGAGACCGCCGCCCGCCACACCCTGAAGCGCTCGCGATGCGATTATGAAACCAAGGCTTCCGGCCATTCCGCACAACGCGGACGCCAACGTAAAGATCGCTATCGAGAGCAGGAAATAGTTTCGCCTGCCGAGCCGCAGCGCGAGCCATCCCGAAATCGGCAGGACGATCGCATTCGATGCGAGGTAAGTGGTGATGACCCACTCGCTGTCTACATTGGCAGCCGACAAGCCGCCGGCAATATAACGCAAGGAAACATTCGCGATGGTGGTATCCAGAACCTCCATGAAGGTCGGGATTACCACAGCAAACGCTATCAGCCACGGATTGACCGATCGCCTCGCGAGCGGAACCTGGAGCGTTGCGGCACTCATTGAATGGCGGGCGCAGAAACTGGACCAGTCGCGGATACTGAGGCTTGAAGCATCTTGCCAGCGTTCGGACCGGTAGGCTTCTCGTAGATGTACACGTACGGAGTGACCGATAACCCAATGAACAGCGGAGCAACGTCAGGATTGTAGTTGGTCAATTCGATTCGCACCGGTAGCCGCTGCACAACCTTGACGAAGTTTCCGGTCGCATTCTCGGCCGGCAATAGCGCCAGCGTAGATCCGGTTCCCATCGTGAATCCGGAAACCCGACCCTGAAAATGCCGGTGACTGCCGTACATGTCGACGTCGAGCTCGACCGGTTGTCCGATGCGCAGATTCCTCAGTTGCGTCTCCTTGAAGTTGGCGTCGACCCAAATATCGGTGAGAGATCGCAACGCCATCAGCCCCTGCCCGGCGATAACCTGATCGCCTGGGTTGACGCTGCGACGCGTCACGACACCGTCAATCTCGGCCACGACATCGCAATAGGAAAGGTTCAGCTCGGCCTGATGGAGATTGGCTTGGGCCTCATTTAACTTGGCCTCAGCCTGCTTGACGTCGGGTGCATTCTTGGAAATCTCATCGAAGATCGCATCGATATTGCCGGACGAGTCGCGCTTGTAGAACTCGGCGAGCATCTCGTCGGGAGTCTCCTTGAATGAGTGAAAAACCCCGAGCTCGGCCGCAGTCTGCATGAGTCGCGACTGGGCAGCCTTGACCGCCGAATAATTTTGGTTGAGATTCGCCGGTATGCCGCTCAGCTCATCGCCGTTCTTAGG
This sequence comes from uncultured delta proteobacterium, assembly GCA_963842085.1. Classification (GTDB taxonomy): domain Bacteria; phylum Desulfobacterota; class Binatia; order Binatales; family Binataceae; genus Binatus. The sequence goes on along the minus strand of CAWJET010000002.1, from coordinate 1,068,980 downwards.
CGTCGGTGGCAGCCCAAGTTCAGCGCGAACCTGCGCGACATCATGCTGAGCCTGCTGTTGCTGTGCCTGAGCAACCGAAAAGGCTTCCTGGAACGAATCGAACTCCTGTCTTGATATAACCTGCTGTTGGTACAGCTGCTTCTCCCGCCCGAAGTCGGCTTGGGTCTTGATCAAGGTGGCATTCGCGGCTTGAAGGGCGTCTACTTTGGAGTGCAGGTCGGCGACCTGGTTGTTGAGGTTGTGCACAGCATTTGCCAGATCGAACCGTTGGCTGCGCGCAAGACTCTCAAGGCCCCGAACTTTCGCTTGTGCTGTGACAATGCCGGCCTGCGCAACCGACAGCGCAGCTTGCGCGATTTCGACCTTGACCTGGTACGGCTCCTTGTCAAGCTGTACGAGTAGCGCCCCCTTCCGCACCCGATTGTTGTCGTCCACCAGCACACGCACGACTTGACCAGGCACCCGCGGCGCCACAAACGTCACGTGTTCGTTAACGTAGGCGTCGTCTGTCGATTCTGTTCTGAAGGCAGTGATGGCCCACGGGATGGCCTCGTATAGCGCCAAAAGGAGAAGCACACCGCCGGCAATCCACATCCACAACTGCCGCCTTTGAAACTGCTTCCAGTTGGAGCGTGCGCGATTGGCGCATCGGCCTCCGCCGTCGGTGCAGATGGCGCCGGTTCGCGGAGGGATTTGCCAGCGGACTCAGCCGAGCTTCCATCAGGCATTGGCGCGATCCTCCGTTAATTCACAACCGCGAGGCACCCTGCGCGATGTTGTGCGGTACCCTCTCTGTCCGCCTTGCCCCCCACCCTAGCCGTCGAGGAACACGCGTCGCCAGGGGGCGCGGACGCGGGATCAGGCTCCTGGCTCTCAGCGGCGGAGCCATTCGTCGAAAGTGATGCGGCCGAGGCGCGCCTCGCCCAATGGCACCAGCGAGCGCTCCTCGACTCGGCCGCCGAAGTATCGGGCCTCGGGGTCCCTCACGACCTCGCGCGCGTCGCCGACCGCCTTCAGATAGCAGGCGACGATTTCGTTGAACGGTGCTCGTTCAGGGCCAGCGATCTCGACGATACCGTTTCGCGGCGCCGCGAGCGCCACATCGGCGACGATGGCAGCAACGTCGTCCGCCGCGATGGGCTGGAACAGGCCGGGCGAAAGCCTGACCGTGTTTCTATCCGCACTTGAAGCAGCGATGCCGCCGAGGAATTCCAGGAACTGGGTCGAGCGGATGATGGTGTAGGGGATGCCGGAGGTCTCGATCAGTTTCTCCTGGGCGACCTTGGCGCGGAAATAGCCATTGTCGGTCCGGTCGATTCCGACGATGGATAGCGCGACATGGTGCCGGACGCCGGCTGCGGCCTCCGCCGCGTGAAGGTTGCGGCCGGAGGTCTCGAAGAATTCCAGCACCGCCTTGTCTTCAAATGAGGGCGAATTGGCGAGGTCGATCACCACCTGCACGCCGGCCAAGGCCTCTTTGAGCCCCTCGCCGGTGATGGTGTTTACGCCGCTTTTGGGTGAGGCGGCGACGACCTCGTGACCGCCTTGGCGCAGAATGGGGACAGTCTTCGAGCCAATCAGGCCGGTACCACCGATGATAACGATCTTCATGGTTTACCTCCTTGTCGATGATTGGAGACCTTCCAATTTTAAGCCTACCCGTTTTGTATTTTGAGGCGAGCGCTTAGCACCGCTCTCTCGCACTCTCGCCGAGCACAATGCGCTCGCAGCGCTTATTCGCGAACCGACTTCGCAGGCTGGTCTTCGAGACGGCGGGGCTCGCCTACGGCCCGCGGGTTCGAGCGTTACGTGCCGTCAATAACCGGAGTGCTCGCGGAGATAGACAATCTCGTCAGCTGTCGAGGCGCGATTCAACAGGCCGTTGCGAAGGGGAATGCGTGGCCCCGGTGCCCTCTAGCGCTCGCTCATTCACCCTGCCCCGCGACCACTGACTCCCTGCGACGCTCCGTTCATCCGCGCAAACTTGCCTTGCCCGACGCTGTCCCTTATTTTGAAAAATGCACTCGTTAGTTATGTGTAACCCTCGGTCGCCGTTTCCACGACCGCGAACTTAAGCACGGTCTTCGGCACAGCTTATGTGGATCGTCCGCCTCGCGCTTCGCCGGCCGCTCTCCGTGGCCGTGATGTCGCTGCTGATGCTGGTGCTCGGAGTGCTGAGCTTCGGCCTCATGAACGTGGACATCTTCCCCTCCATCGATCTGCCCGTCGTCCTGGTCGTCTGGAATTACCCGGGCCTGTCCGCCTTCGACGTCGAGCGCCGCATGGTCTTCATCTCCGAGCGCGCCTACTCGACCACCGTCAACGGCATCGAGCATATCGAATCCGAATCCATCAACGGCATCGGCATCCTCAAGGTCTACTTTTATCCCGGCACTGATATCGGCGCCTCGATCGCGCAGATGAACGCCGTCTCCGAGACAATCCTGAGCATCCTGCCGCGCGGCGTGCAGCCGCCGCAGATCATTTCGTACAACGCCAGCAACGTTCCGGTCGCGCAGCTCAACATCTACAGCGACGTTCTATCTACCGCCAAGCTCTTCGACTACGGCCTCAACTTCATCCGTATCCAGCTCTTCACGATTCCCGGCTTTTCATCGCCCGCTCCGCTTGGCGGCGTGCAACGCGCGGTGATGGCCAACCTCGATCCGACCGCGCTCTACGCCAACGGGCTGTCCGCCTACGACATCGGCAACGCCCTCGCCTCGACCAACGTCGTCATCCCGTCGGGTACCGCCAAGATGGGGAATTATGAATACAACGTCGACCTGAACATGTCGGTGCCGAAGGTCTCCGACTTCAACAAGCTGCCGATCAAGTATTACAACGGCGCGCCGGTGTTCCTCGGCGACGTCGCGCCCGTCACCGACTCGCATCAGCCCGAAACCAACGTCGTGCGCTTCAACGGGCAGCAGGCCACCTATCTGCTCGTGGTCAAGCACGCCGACGCTTCCACCCTGACGGTCGTCGATGCGGTCAAGAAAAAACTGCCCGAGATCCGCGCCACCGCGCCCAAGGGCCTGAACGTGATGCTCACGTTCGACCAGTCGCAATTCGTGCGCGCCGCCCTGCGCGACGTCGTGCAGGAAGCCGTCACCGCCGCACTCCTGGTTGCGATCATGGTGCTTTTGTTCCTCGGCTCGCCGCGCAGCATGCTCATCGTCATCACCTCGATTCCGCTCTCGATTCTCACCGCCATCATCGGCCTCAAGCTCACCGGCCAGACCATCAACACGATGACGCTCGGCGGCATCGCGCTGGCGGTCGGGATGCTGGTCGATGATGCCACCGTCGAAGTCGAAAACATTCACCGCAACCACGCGATGCAAAAGCCGCTGCTGGTTGCGATTCTCGACGGCGCGTCGCAGATCGCCGGGCCCACCTTTATCGGCACGCTCGCCATCTGCATCGTCTTTTTCCCGGTCGTGTTGCTGACCGGCGTCGCGCGATTCCTGTTCACCCCGCTGGCGCTGGCAGTGGTGTTCGCGATGCTCACCTCCTACCTGCTGTCGCGCACGCTGGTCCCTACCATGGCGCGCCTGCTGCTGCCTGATACCCACGCGGAGCACCTCGGCACTGGCAGATGGGCGCGCATCGTCGGCGCCTTCGACGCGCGCTTCGAGCGGCTCAAGCATCGCTATCGCTTCGCACTTGCCAGGTTCATCGCACGCCGCAATTTCTCGCTCGCCTGCGTCGCTATCCTGATTCTGTCCTCGTCAGCAATGCTGTTGATCGTGGGCGAGGATTTCTTTCCCCGCGTCGACGCCGGCATGATGAGCCTGCACGTGCGGATGCCGACCGGGACCCGCGTCGAACACAGCGAGTACATGGTCGACAGCGTCGAGCGCGCGATTCGCACCGTCGTGCCCGCCGATGAGCTCGAAGGCATCAGCGACAACATCGGCCTCCCGCTCTCGTACGATTTGGCGTTTTATCATACCGACTCGATCGGGCCGCAGGATGCCGACGTGCTGATCCAGTTGAAGGCCAACCATCAGCCGACCGCGATGTACCAACAGAAAATTCGCGAGTTGCTCGCGCGCCAATTCCCAAATATCACCGCCTACTTTCAGGCCGCCGATATCGTCAGCCAGGTGCTGAACTTCGGCCTGCCCGCCGCCATCGACGCGCAGATTAACGGCAACAACCTAGAGACCGACTATGACATCGCGCTGCGCCTCCAGGAGCGGATGCGGCTGATTCCCGGCCTCAGCGATCTCAGGATCGCCGAGCCGCAGGACTATCCGACCTTCGGCGTCAATGTCGATCGCGACAAGGCGCTCGAACTCGGCATCACGCAGCAGCAGGTGGCCTCGAGCATGCTGGCCACGCTGTCCGGCGCGTCGCTGTTGCAGCCCAACTTCTGGCTCGATCCGAAATCGGGAGTGAATTACAACGTCGTCTCGCAGGCGCCGCAGCATCTGATCGACTCCGTCGCGACGCTGTCGAACATCCCACTTAGCACGCCCGCCTCCGCCGCCGGCGCGCAGGGCCAGGCTCAGCTCCTCGGCAACCTCGGCACCATCACCCACGGATGGGATCCCGCGGTCGTTGCGCACTATACCGTGCAGCGCGTTATCGACGTTGATGCCGGCGTGCAGGGCCGCGACCTCGGCAGCGTGACCTCGGCGGTGCAGCACGAGATCGCCAACCTCGGCCCGCTGCCCGCCGGCACCCACGTCGTCATCCGCGGCCAGAGCCAGGCGATGCACGACTCGTTCTTCACGCTCGGCGAGGGTCTGATTCTGGCCATCATCCTGGTGTACCTGCTGATGGTCGCGAATTTTCAGTCGTGGCTCGAGCCTTTTATCATCATGATGGCGGTGCCGGGCGCGCTCGCCGGCGTGCTGTGGATGCTCGCGCTCACCGGCACGACCATCAACGTCGAATCGCTGATGGGCGCGATCATGGCGGTCGGCGTCGGCGTCGCCAACGGCAACCTGCTCATCACTTTCGCCAACGAGTTGCGCGAGGAAGGCTACAGCCCGCTCGCCGCCGCCATCGAGGCCGGCCGCATCCGCTTACGCCCGATCATCATGACCGCGCTCGCGATGATTCTCGGGATGCTCCCGATGGCGTTGTCGCTCGGCGCGGGATCCGAGCAGAATGCTCCGCTCGGGCGCGCCGTAATCGGCGGGCTGCTTGCCGCCACCATGATGACCTTGTTCGTTGTGCCTGCCGTCTATTCGATCTTCAGCCGCAGCCTGATCGGCAAACATCAGCGCGACCTCGAAATCGAAGCAATCACACTTCCCGGCGCATAATATATGTCCGAGATGGAAGACGATCCGCGCAACTTCAGCGTGCCCACCCCCGGCAAAGCCTTCTTTGCCGGCTGGGTCGTCGCCATCGTGGTGGTACTCGTGGCGACCGCCGGCCTCGTGCTCGCCCGCGAGCTCTGGATCGGGCGCCAGACGTCGGAACTCGAGAATGAAAACCAGGCCGGCCCGCACGTGCTCGTCACCCAGGTTTTGCAGGCTCCGGCCACACGCGATCTCAAGCTGCCGGCGACCATTCGCGGCTTTGACGAAACCGAGATTTACGCCAAAGTTCCCGGCTACTTGAAGACCATCAAGGTCGACAAGGGCGACCGCATCCACGAGGGCCAACTGCTAGCCGTCCTTACTTCGCCTGAGCTCGATCAGCAGGTCGCCAACGCGCGCGCCAACTACAACCTCGCGCTCATCACCGACAAGCGCAACCAGGCCCTCCTGCGCGCCAACGTCATCGCGCAACAGATCGCCGATGAATCCCACGCCAACATGCTCCAGGCGAAGGCCACCCTCGAACAGGACATCGCCAATCAGCAATACGAAGTGATCACGGCGCCCTTCGACGGCATCGTGACCGCGCGCTACATCGATCCCGGCCACCTCGTGCCCGCCAACACCACCCCCGGCACGCCCGGCGCCGGCGCGATCGTCACCGTCTCGCGCCTCGCCCCCCTGCGCGTCTTCACTTATGTGCCCCAGAACATCGCGCCCTTCATCAAGAACGGCGATCCCGCGACGATCACCGCCGCCGGCTACCCCGGCCAGAAATTTGCCGGCACCATCACGCGCCATCCCGACGCGCTCTCCCCCGACACGCGCACGATGCTGGTAGAGGTCGATCTAGTCAACGAGAATCACGCGCTCTATCCCGGAATGTACGCCACCGCCGAGTTCACGGTCGCGATGGGCACCGGAACTCCGATGGTTCCCGACGATGCCCTGGTATTCCGCGACGGCAAAGTCTACGTCCCGGTAGTACGCAACGATCAACTGCACCTGGCCGAGGTAACATTAGGCTACGACAACGGCCAAACGGTGGAAGTCCTAAGCGGCATCAACCCAAATGATAAGGTAGCAGTAAACGTGGGCCAGGCCGCGCGCGACGGCGAAAACGTCCAACCCGTCGACAATTCCAAATGACCAACTGTCATTGATACGGCTTCCAGGCGGTCTACATTTGTGGGGCGCTGCTTCAGGAGTAACGGACGGGGTTAGGTTTGGTTAGCCGGCATCGACCCCGCCGCCCGCGTTCTTTCCCATGTCATCGTGAGCATCCTTTTTCGCTATGCCCCTGATAACCAAACGTCGATTTCCCGGATTGACTTCGCTCCTGGGCTGGCGCTAAAAGCGAACTGGATTAACTCGATGTTTACACTTCGTACACTGGGCGTCATCGTGGAGTCTCTTGTTGCAGTAGCCCTGGTAATCTGGATCGCGGCCGGCTGTATTCTGCTCGCGATTCATGGGACGTGGCCTTGATTTGTTGACGGCCTGTGGCACGCGCGGGGTACCAAGTTGCCCGCCCCTCCGATAAACTCGCGCGATGCCTCAACGTGTCACGCTGCGCGTGCATCTGCCGCCCGCGCTCGCGCGCCAGCTTGGCGCGCGGCGAAAACAAACCGGGCAAACCCTTTCCGCCATCATCATTCAAGCCCTCGAACGGCTGCTCGGCGACGAAGACCAGACCGTTTTTCAAACCTCGACCGTCAACGCCCTGATGGAAGGCGCATCGACCGGTGGGTGGGTTCAATGCGAGCATGGACCAGATGGTGCAGGAACTGACTAGCGAGGTTGGCGGGATGTTCAGCACGCCCGCGTACTGGCAGGGAATGGTGCCGAATGTCGGCCAGCAGAACATGATCTACACGATCGGCGTCGGCGATGTGCCGAAAATGTTTGTCATCTCCAATGGACTGATCCAGACGCCGCCCGCGTCGATCGCCGCCGCCAACTTCACGTTTGCACATCCGGGTGCGTCGCCGGTCATCTCGGCCAATGGCACGACCGGCGGCATCCTGTGGGCGATCAACAGTTCGCAATGGAATGTAAGTGGTCCCGCGATTCTCTATGCCTTCGACGCGACCAATCTGAATAAAGAGCTATACGACAGCAACCAGTTCAGCTCTGATAACCCTGGGCCAGCAGTGAAGTTCACCGTGCCGACAGTAGCTAATGGCTCGGTCTATGTGGGGACGCAGACCCAACTCGCGGTGTTCGGATTGTTCCCTGGTGGACGGCCAGGTCCGACCGCGACTGCAACTGTGACGGCCACGCCAACGACAACCGCTACGATGACGCCGACACCGACTGGGACACCGACACCGACTGCGACACCGACACCTGGCGCGTCTCCAACCCCGGTGCTCGCGGCGCTCGATGCCGGTCCCGAGTCGATTTCGTTCCCGAGCGAAGTCATTGGCAGCCAGAGCAAGCCGGCGAAAATAAAGGTCGTCAACCACGCTTCGACTTCGACAGTGTCCTTGTCGCAGCCGACAGTGAGTACTGGATTTGTCGTGACGTCGAATGATTGCCCAGTAGAGCTGCAACCCGACGCCTCCTGCACGATTGAAGTTGCATCCCGTCCAACCGCGAAAGGCAAACAAAATGGGTCGCTGCAGGTGAACAGCAACGCCTCACGCGGATCGCACACCGTCAAACTGAAGGGCAAAGGCCTCGCGCCGAAGATTAAGATGAGGCCGAAGTCGCTAAGCTTCACCGGAGTGCCGACTGAAGCCGTCAGTTCACCTCAGAGCATCACGGTCGTCAATGACAGTCCGGCGCCGATCTCGTTCATGGCGGCTCCTGCAGCCACTTCGCCGTTCAATGTGACCGCCAATACGTGCAGCACGTTAGCGGCGAACGGGGGTATTTGCACGATCTCGGTCGAGTTCGCGCCGCACAAACGGGGCAAATATGAGGGCACACTCGAACTCCGGGACAATGCGGCCGATAGCCCGCAACACGTCAGACTTTTCGGTAGTGCGAAAAGCTAGTCGAAGCCCGGAAAACCCGGCTTGCCGGGGGTTTCGCGATCTGAAACCCTTAGCGAATCGACGTGCGCCTTGCGCGCGCAATTATCCGCGATGCAGGCCGCTCAACCAGACCGCTCGTCAGAACAACCGAAAGTAGCGCCGTGGATACCGCGGCCGCGCCGTTACTTAGTGGCGCTGTTCGCGATGCTGATGTCGGCCACGATTTTCGAAGGCTACGACATCACGATCTTCCACCTGGCGACCCCTGAAATCGCGCGGACCTTTCACCTGGACGATGCCGCCATCGGCTTGATGGCGACGATCGTGCGGTTTGGCGGGATGCTGTCGTTCTTCGTGGTCATCCTGGCCGATCGTTACGGCCGAAAACCGATCATCTCGACGACCGTACTTTGTTACACGGTCCTTACCCTGTTCACAGCGCTTTCACGCAGCGTGCGTTCTTTCACGCTCTTTCAAAGTTCGGCTCAGATCTTCCTTGCGGCCGAGTTCGGGATTGCGGTCACGATGATCAGCGAGGAGTTTCCCGACGCGGGGCGTGGGCGCGCGATCGCGTCGCTGCACATGATTGCGTTTCTCGGGGTGACGGCGGCCGCACTTACCTACGCGCTCATGGCGGAGTCGCGATGGGGCTGGCGTGGCATGTACCTGCTCGGGATCGCGCCGCTAATGATGGTCGCGTTTCTGCGGCGCGGACTGCGCGAGACCGCCCGCTTCGTTGCGCACGAGAGGGCGCGGGCCGCGGCCGGCAAGGAACGCCCTCCATTCTGGACGTCGATTCGCAACAGCCTTGCGCCGCTCGCCGGTCCATACCGCTCGCGCCTGCTGATCATGGCCGGGCTCTGGAACTCGATCGGATTGATCGGCGGCCCGACGATTACCTACTTCAGCCTCTTCGCCCGCCGCGACCACCATTGGAAATCCCACCAGGTCGCCGCGGCGATAATTCTCGCCTACGCGATGGGCACGATCGGCAGCATGTTGAGCGGATATCTGATGGACCGGCTGGGACGAAAGTTCACCACCAGCTTCTTCTACCTGATGTCGGGGGCCGCGATGTACCTGCTGTTCACCAGCGACGCCTACGGCGCGATCCTCGCCGGCGAGGTTATCACGATGTTTGCGTATCAAGCGGCGCGCACCGCGACCTCTGCCCTTTCGACCGAGTTGTTTCCGACCGCGATTCGAGCCACCGGCTACAGCCTGTGCGTGCAGGTGATCGGGCAGATCTGCTGGATGCTGTCGCCGGTCGTCATTGGGCTGCTGTCGGAGCCGCTTGGCGGCCTGGGCAACGCGGCCTCGCTCTTTGCGGCCGGCCCGATCCTCGGCGTCGCGATCGTGTTCTGGTTCGTCCCCGAGACTCGCGGTAAGACTCTGGAAGAACTCTCGCCGAGCGTGTCCGAGGCCCCCACGGTCATCACCGAATAGAAACGCTTGGAAAGCTAACGGCCGAGGCGGGTCTTGATCGCGTCCACGATCGCTCCCGGAGCGGCCGAGATATCGGCAACGATCGCGTCGCGAGGTTCCTCCAGCGTGTCGAACTGACTCTGCAGAAGATCGGGATTCATGAAATGACCGGTGCGCTCGCGCAGCCGATCGGCGATTACCTGTTTCGATCCCTTCAGATAGACGACTCTGACCGAGTTCGGATCCATGACCAGCTCGTCGCGGTACGATTGCTTCAGCGCGGAGCACGCGACGACTCCATTGCGGCCTTCCGAGAGCATGCCCTGAATCAACTTTCGAATGGCGCCCAGCCACGGTGCGCGCTCGGAGTCGTCGAGCGCGACTCCGCGATGCATCTTCAGCTTGCTCGCCGCGGAATGCAGTGCGTCGCCGTCGTGGAACTCCCATCCGAGCGACGTTGCGAGCGCGCGTCCAATCGTGGTCTTGCCGGCGCCGGTCACTCCCATGATGATTACGACCATGGCATTGCTCCTCATATGACCACCGCGCCCAATCGGGTGCAAAGCTTCCTTGACAGTTTGCATGGCCGGTCTAACATACGATTGTTAAGCGAATCGAAGCGGCCGCATCGGAGGTATCGTAATGGCAGGCGCGGACATCAACGAAATCAACGAACCCAACCGTTGGCGACTCGAGACTCCCGGGCATTCGGGATGGAAGCGCACGGCGCGGCCGGGCGATCCCGACAAGTACCTGATGATCTCGGCGGACTGTCACTGCAATGAGCCGTCGAATCTCTGGTATGAGCGGATCGATCGCAAGTATCGGGATCGGCTGCCGCGAGTAGAAGTCGATGAAAACGGCGTCAAGTGGGCGATTTCCGAGGGATGGCAACGCTCGCGTCTGCTCGACAGCCGTTTGGAAGGCGAGGATCACTTGCGCGCGAAGGCGGGCGCCGATCCCGAGCAGCGGCTGAAGGATCAGATTCGCGACGGCGTCGATGCGGAAGTGATTTTCCCCAACAAGGGTCTCACGATGTGGGCGACCACCGACGCCGACTTTGCACAGGCGCAATGCCGCATCTACAACGACTGGGCGTGGGAGACGTTCGCGAAGTATAACGATCGCATGTCGCCGCTGGCCGCGATCGCGACGGCCGATTTGCCGGGCTCGATCAAGGAAGTCGAGCGCGTCGCGAAGCTGGGATTTCGCGGATTGACTCTGCCGTGCAAGCCGATCTTCGGGCCCCACGACGCGCGCCATCCCAACTACAATTTGCCGCTTTTCGATCCGCTGTGGTCGGTGATCCAGGCAGCCGATCTGCCGATCACCTTCCATGTCTCGACCGGACGCGATCCACGCGCGGCGCGCAAGGACGGCGGCGCGGTGATCAATTATGTTTCACATTCGCTCGTCCCGACCATCGAGCCGGTCGCAAACCTATGCGGCTCCGGCGTGCTCGAGCGTTTTCCCGGACTTCGCTTCGCCGCAATCGAGTCGGGCATCGGATGGGTGGCGTGGGCTCTGGGAGCCATGGACGAGGCCTATCACAAGCATCACATGTGGGCGCTGCCGCGGCTCAAGATGCTGCCGAGTGAGTATTTCCGCGCGCACGGATACGCGTCGTTCCAGGAAGATCCGGTCGGGCTCGATCTGGCGGTAAAATATAATCTGACTAATAACTTCCTGTGGGCGAATGACTATCCGCATCACGAGGGGAGCTGGCCTCATTCGGCCGAAGCGATCGAGCGCGAGATGGGCGGTCTGCCCGAAGACGCGCGCGCGAAAATCCTCGGCCTCAATGCGGCGCGCCTGTTCAAGTTCGACGTCGACGCGCTGACGAAGTCGCGCCCCGCGCGCCTCGCCGCGAATGCAGCCGCGAACTGAATCGAACTCCGGACGCCGCCGGCGGAGTGTTTGGAAACTTCCGATGGTGAATCGCACTACGTAGCGACAACGGAGCGGCGACTGTGCAAGACTCAGAGTCGGTGGGTGCAGGGGTCACCCCTGCTCATCACTACGCCAACCTCGAAGGCGTGCGCCTGCACTACGTCACGATGGGCCAGGGCAGCCCCGTCGTGCTGCTCCACGGATGGCCGCAGACCTGGTATGAATGGCGCCGCGTGATGCCGCTGCTGGCCGACCAGTACTCGCTCGTCGCGCCCGACATGCGCGGCCTCGGCGATTCTTCGCGGCCCAGCACCGGCTACGACAAGAAAACTGTAGCGAACGACATCTGGTTGCTCATGCACAGCCATTTCGGGCACACGTGCTTCGCCGTCGTCGGCCATGATTGGGGCGCGCCGGTTGCGTTTCGCCTCGCGGCTGATCACCCCGGCGAAGTGACGCACCTCGCCATGCTCGATGTTCCCGTCCCTGGCGATCAACCTGCGGGCAGCGCGATCGGGAGCGGGCAGCGATGGTGGCACCTGTTCCATCAGGTCCCCGACTTGCCTGAAGCCCTCGTCTACGGCCGCGAGCGTCTCTATCTCGAATTCTTCTTCATGAACGGATGCGATCTGGCTGGCGCGATCGGCCCCGACGACATCGCGGAATACGTGCGGACCTACTCGCAGCCGGGCGCCATGCGCGCGGGATTCAACTTCTACCGCGCGCTCCCGAAAGACGTCGCTGACAATCGCGCTACGCTCGCGACCGGATTCAAACTTCCTATGCCCACGCTGGGACTCGGCGGCGGCGGCCCGCGCGGCCGCGGCGATCTCGTAGTCGAATCGCTTCGCCGCGTTGCGGTTCATGCGACCGGCGGCTCGATTGCCGACTGCGGTCATTTCATTCCCGAGGAAAAACCGGGGGAGCTGGCGAACCGCCTCCGCGAGTTCCTCAGCAAGTAAGTCCAGCAGAGAGTTCGGGCGGTTCGGGTTCCCCCCTTTTTATCCCGAAAAGGCTCTAGGGAATGATTCCCATTCCCCCTTCCATCATGGAAAGGCTAGGGGTATAGGACACCACGTCACACAACTCGCTTTCCCCTTCCCCAGGATGAGTGGGGAAGGGGAACAGAACAAAGTCACCCGAGCGCGCCGCCGTCCTATCCCCCTAACCTCCTTTCCGGTGCGGAAAGGGGGAACACTCAAGAAGTTCGGGTCTGGCGTTGCCCGAATGCGTGGACGCTCGCGTTCCCCCTTTCCATCATGGAAAGGGGGCCAGGGGGATAGGACAGCACGATCGCACAAGTGTTCCGTTTCCCCTTCCCCACTCCTGGGGAAGGGGCGAGGGCAAGGGCTCTGCCGTTCGCCGCCGTCCCATCCCGGAAGAGCCTCTCGAGAATGATTCCGGTTCCCCCTTTCCATCTGGAAAGGGGGCCAGGGGGATAGGACAGCACGATCCCACAAGTGTTCCGTTTCCCCTTCCCCATTCCTGGGGAAGGGGCTAGGGGTTAGGGCGTCTGTCCGCGAGCCTCGTGACTCCCTCGCGGATTGATCTTCCATCTCTTACGCGCCTGCTCACAATCTGTTATAAATTACACCATGACGATAGCTAATCGTCATCAGAAACAAAACACGTCCCAGCCGTCATAACCCGCACTTCCACTTCTGCGCCCAGAAAAATAAATTTGACGGAACGAAGCCACCGATAGTGGTATGCCTGTTCATGAACCACAGCATATTGTGGAAATCGCACTTTCCGCCGATCTCACTTGCGCGGAATTCGACAACGAAATCGACACGAATTCACACGAAAATCCTCCCAATTTAGCCCGATCGCAACCGCCTCTGCGGTTCCTTGCAATGGAAAATCTAACATCGTTCGGATCGCTTCAGCTGGCGCACCATATTGAACGCGCTCCTTCGTCGAAGTTGATAACCGCCGTAGCGCGACGAAGCAGCGCGCGGCCGGAGCACGGCCCAATTTCAGTGGGTGCGGGGCCGGCCCCGCACATACCGATCGGTATTGATTCTGCTTCCGTTCGCAACCGCACTCTGGTACGCCTCGCACATAACGTGATCGCCTGAGGAGAAACGCCGTGGATTTTAATATTCCCGCAGATGTCACCGCCTATCTGAAGGAACTGGACGTCTTCATCGAGAAAGAGATCGAGCCGCTCGAGCGCGAGAACGACAACATCCGTTTCTTTGATCATCGCCGCGAATGGGCGCGCACCGACTTCGAGCGCGACGGCCTGCCGCGCCATGAATGGGAGGCGCTGCTCGGCGAGATGCGTCGGCGCGCCGACAAGGCCGGCCACTACCGCTACGCGCTGCCAAGAGAATACGGCGGCAGGGACGGCACCAACCTCGCGATGGCAATTATCCGCGAGTACCTGGCAGCCAAAGGACTCGGACTGCACAACGATCTGCAAAACGAAAGCTCGATCGTCGGCAATCTGCCGACGGTGCTGATGTTCCGCGACTTCGGCAACGAACAGCAAAAGAAGGAATTCATTCCGAAGATCCTGGACGGCTCAATGCGTATCGCGTTCGGACTCACCGAGCCCGATCACGGCTCCGACGCAACCTGGATGGAGACGCGCGGCGTTCGCGACGGCGATCACTGGCGAATCACCGGCGCCAAGATGTGGAACACCGGCCTGCACGTCGCCACCCACGATTTTGTGTTCGCGCGCACCAGCGGCAAAGACGGCAGCCCGCGCGGCATCACCTGCTTTATCGTTCCGACCAGGAGCGCGGGCTTCAAGGTCGAAGAATATTTGTGGACCTTCAACATGCCGACCGATCACCCGCGCGTCTCGCTGACCGATGTCGCCGTGCCGGCCGACGCAATTCTTGGCGATCCGGAAAACGGGCTCGCAGTCGCGCAGCACTTCGTCCACGAGAATCGGATTCGGCAGGCGGCCGGTTCGTTGGGCGCGGCGCAATATTGCATCAACGAGAGCGTGAAGTACGCCAAGCAGCGCAAGCCGTTCGGCAAACCGCTCGCGACCAACCAGGCTATTCAATGGCCGCTGGTCGAGCTGCACACCGAAGCCGAGATGATCCGCAATCTCATCTACAAGACCGCCTGGCAGATGGATCAGATGTCGAAGCCCGAGGTCGCGCTCAAACTCTCCGACAAGGTCGCGATGTGCAACTACCGCGCGAACCGGCTGGTGTGCGAGGCCGCGGACCGCGCGATGCAGGTGCATGGCGCGATCGGATACTCGCGGCATAAGCCGTTCGAGCATATTTTCCGGCATCACCGGCGCTATCGCATCACCGAGGGCTCGGAGGAAATCCAGATGCGGCGCGTGGCGCAGTACCTGTTCGGATTTTTCAAGGACCGAAAGCCGGCCGAAGAATGAAGCGTTCGCGCGCGAGACTTACATGAGCAGCGAAGATTTCGCCGCGCGCTTGCAAGTCGCCATCGCGCGTCACGTCGGCTCGCCCGGCACAATTCACGACCTGCAACGACTCACCGGCGGAGCCAACAAAACGACCTGGTCGTTCGATGCGGACGTCGCGGGTGCGCGCGCGCAATTCATCCTGCAACTGGCAAGCCCCCGCGCCAACGACGAAGGCAATCCGCTGGCGGGCGTCTCGCCGCATCTGACCGCTGATGAAGACGCGCGGCTGATGATCGCAGCGGTCAAGGCCGGCGTTCCGGCGCCGCGAGTGCGCGCGATCTTGAAACCGGACGACGGGCTCGGCCCCGGCTACGTCACCGAGAGGGTGGCGGGAGAGACACTGGCGACGCGCATCCTGCGCGAAGAACGCTTCGCCGGCGCGCGCGCCACGATGGCGAAGCAGTGCGGCGCGATCCTCGCGGCCATTCATCGCATTCCGGTCGCCGAAGTTCCGTTCCTGATGAAGCTGACACCGGCCGAACACATCGCGGCCCAGCGCAGAATCATCGAGTACCTGGGATTTCATTCGCCGGCGCTCGAGCTGGGGCTCAAGTGGGCGGAACAACACGCTCCGCGAAGCACGCGCCATACCGTGGTGCACGGCGACTTCCGCGCGGGCAACTTTATCGTCGGCGAGCAAGGTATCCGCTGCGTGCTGGATTGGGAAATAGGGCAGAGCGGCGATCCGATGCAGGACCTGGGATGGTTATGCGTCAAGACGTGGCGATTCGGCGGCAAACTGCCGGTCGGCGGCTTCGGCACGCGCGAGGACCTGTTCGAGGCTTACGAGAAGGCCACCGGACTGAGTGTCGATCCAGCCCATGTGCGCTTCTGGGAAGCATACGGGAGCGTGCGCTGGGGTATTGGATGCCTCAGCATGGGCACTCGCGGGATCGAAGAAGTTGGCGTAGAACGCTGCGCAATCGGCCGCCGAGTCGAAGAGCCGCTGTGGGATTTTCTCAATCTGATCGAAGGCTGCGACTGACTAATCGAGATTCGTGAACTGACTATAGGACTGACTATGCCACAGAGTATCCCGAAGGCCGCCGTTCTGCTCGAGGCCGCGGTCAAATACCTGGAAACCGAGCTGATGCCGACGCTCGACGGCTATCATCGCTTCCAGACGCGCGTCACCGTCAACGTGCTCAACACCGTGCGCCGCGAGCTGGAGCTGCGCGGCGCCCAGGCACAGGCCGAGCGCGCGAGGCTGATCGCCATGCTCGGTCATGACGGCGACGTCGAGGCTCTGAGTGTTGAGCTGGCGGAGCGAATCCGCGCTGGAGCGATTGCGATTGACGATCCTGCTTTGCGTGCGCACGTACGCCAATCTCTCAGCGACGCTCTGGCGATCAACAACCCGAAATGGCTGACCCGCTGATGGCACAGTCCGGATCGACTGATCGCTGGCCGCGCGATTTTCGAATCTTCGCCGGCCTTTGCATCCTCTGGTCGGCAGTCTTGATAACGCGCGCAAGCTTCAACCTGTCCGCTGGAGCGCCAATCGAAGACGTAATTTTCGGCGTGAAGTTCCACGGCGACCAAGCGCGCGTCACGATGGCTCTGCAAGCGGCCGTGATCGCCGCCTTCGGTATCGGAATCTCGATGCGCCGGCGCTGGGGAACCATCCTCGCGCTGCTCTACATGGCGCAAGTCGTCGCCGGCCACGTGATCTTCATCACCTCGAACCTGGGCGTCGAGGCGCAGCGCCTTCACGTGAAGGTCGCGATGGGCGAGAGTCCGGTCGTGCTGATGATTGCGCTCTACGTGGCATATCGCGCCCGCCCGCTTCTCCGTCGGCCCTCCACCTGATTCGTGCGCGCAAACCAAACACTGGTTGCACGAACGCCGCGTTGCTGCATTAGTTGCGGAGAGATGATGACGGTGATCCTGACATCGCTGACGATCCTGGCAGTCCTTCTAGGCCCAATCCTTGTACAGCCGATTGAACGGAACACCGAGGTGTTTTTCCTACTGATCGGAGTGCTGACCGCCTGTACCATGGGACAATTCGACGCGGCGCTCGTCCGGGCAACCTTGAGTGAACCCCTGTCATTCACGCTTGCCGTTCTGGTTTTTGGCGCCACATTTCGCTTCCTGAGAGACTATCTCGATCAACTGATTCGTCGCGCAATCGGACTGGTCGCCCCCCGCATTCTCTGTTTCGGCTTGGCCATCATACTCGGCGCGCTTGCACCGTTCATAACTCCGGTCGTATCTGCGCTGGTGTTCGTGGAAGCAATCGCGCTGCTGCGCTGCGGCCGATCGGACGAAATCGCAGCGACGGTGTTCGCGTGCTTCGCAATCGGCATTGGTGCGGGCCTCACGCCTTTGGGCATGCCTGGGATTGCCGTCGTTCTCCGGTCTCTAGGCGCCGACTTCTGGTACCTTACCCATCTTCTCGGGCCGTTCGTTTTTGTCGGCGTCATTCTCACCGCGGTTCCTATCTTGTTTTTGCCGTTCGCTTCCGGTGAGCCGCTGGATACAGCTCAAGAGAAGGATTCGTGGAGGGTTGTCCTGTTGACTCGTCCCGGCAAGGTGTACGTCTTTATTGCCGGACTTGTGGCACTTTCGGATGGGCTCAGGCCCGTGGTCAATGCGTACATCCATCGCATTCCAGATGGATTGCTGTTTTGGATGAACACCATTTCCGCGGTTGTCAACAATTCGACTCTGGCGGCTGTAGAGATATCACCCTCCTTGAGTATGAATCAGCAGCGCGCAGCGTTTCTCGCTTTGCTAATCAGCGGAGGGGCGCTTGTCACCGGCAACATTCCCAATATCGTCGCCGCGAGCCGACTCGGAATCACGAGCCGCGAGTGGGCGAATATTGGCGTTGTCACCGGGGCCCTGTTGCTGATTCTCTGTTTCGCGGTTTTGCACGTGATGGCTTTGTTCCATTAGATCTTCATTTTTCTTCGTCGGAGGAAGAATAATGAAAATAGAACGGATTTTGGTGCCTACGGACTTTTCCGAACATTCGCTCACGGCATTAAAATACGCGATAGAATTAGCGCGCGAGCACGAATCCGAAGTGGTGCTCGTTCACGTAGTTGAGCCGTTACCTTACGGAGTCGCGCGTTGGTATGAGCCCACAAAATTGCTCGAGCGTTACGGTGAGACGGCACTGGTCGAGCTTGAGGTTTTCGAAAAGGAAGCAACCCAGCTCTACCCAAAATCACGCTCCGAACTCCACTTTGGCGTCGTTCACGAAGTAATCGGGGAGCTGGTGAACAAGCTCAAGGTTGACCTCATAGTGATGTCTATGCGCGGACAAACTCACTTGGTTGATCTTTTGATCGGTGGCACTGCTGAAAAACTCCTGCGGCACGCACCATGCCCCGTCCTCAGGATACGTACAGTCTGACTATTATATTCCGGGAAACGCGCCGAATTATCCGACCAGATCAGCACGACAGAGCAAGATGCAGTGCGCGTTCAATGTGGCGGATTCACCTTGTCCAATCCGTTGCGAAACGCGTAGTTCACCGGTTCCACTCGATCGCGCACACCAAGCTTGCGAAAAGACTCGATTGAGCTGGCTTTCACAGTTCCCTCGGCGATTGAAAGTTGCCTGGCGACTTCCGAATTGCGGAGCCCGGCCGCAAGATTATCCGACGATCGCCGATTCGCGCGCGGGCAGGGGAATGGCAGCCAACTTGCCGGAACGTTCCGCAAATTCAGCGTGCGAGGTTGGCGGCAATGAAATGAACCCGTCGACGGCTGTCTGAATCGCGGCGATCAGACCTGCTGCCTAACTGGTTGAATTTATTGGTGGGCGGTGCAGGTTTCGAACCTGCGACCCCCGGCTTGTAAGAACGAAAAGTAGGGGTTTGGATCACTCAGCAATGCCGCGGTTAATCGCCAGAATCCCACACGGCCGCAAGGGTTTTCTCACGCGTCTAATGCTATCGAGTATCACTGAGTGCGACCCTATTGTGGCGCTATTTTGGCACCAAAGTTGGCACCAGTTTGGCACCAACAAAATGTAATAAGAACTGAACACCCATGGGCGGGGGATCACACGGATCACGGGAAGGATCATGTTTGTAAAAATTCGAGGTGAGTAGAAGGTGTGTGTAGTGATCCCAGAAAACTGAAAATGTTTAGAGCGGGAAACTGATCCGTCTGATCCGTCTGATCCGTCTTTTATGGTCTTGGGCGACCGAGCTGGCGGCGCGGTGTTACTTCGCTTTGGCGGGCCGCTCGGCGGGTGCGGCGGCTCCGAGCACGACGCTATCGACGGCCGCGCGCAGGTAGCCGTCGGACAGGTGCGAGTAGCGCATCGTCATGCGGGCGTCGCGGTGTCCGAGCAGCGATTGCAAGCCACGGCCCTGAACGCCGGCCATCGCATGGTAGCTCGCGAAGGTATGCCGGAGATCGTGAAGGCGGAAGTCCTCGATGTTTGCGCGTTCTACGGCACGGCGGAAGGCACGACTCACACTATGGTCATCCTTGAATGGGAACAGGCGGCCGCCATCGAGGCGGGCTGGCAGCGAGCGTAGCGCGTCGACGGCGGCGCTATTCAACGGGACGTGCCGGGTGTCGCCGTTTTTGGTCAATTCGAGCGTTGCGCTCGAATTTTGCCAGTCGATCGATTTTCGGGTGAGGCTCAAAATTTCGCCCCTGCGCATCCCGCTATTGAGCGCGACGATTACAAACGCCTTGAGGTAGGGCGAGCGCGAATCTTCGCAAGCGGCGAGTAGGCGCGGGATTTCCTCTTCCGTGAGGAAGCGCGCGCGGCCGAAGCTAGTCTCTTTCGAAAACGGCCACGTACCGACCGGATCACGGGTCAAGTACTCCCATCGAACCGCTCGTTTGATCATGTGTCGCAGCACGCTGAGCTCGCGATTCACAGTTTGCGGGTTGGCCCCGGCTTCCAGACGGCGAGCCGCGTAGCCTTCCACTGCGCTACTGGTAATCGAGCGCAGGGCGCCCACGAAGAGCGGCTTTAGGTGATTTTCAATGATGCCGAACCATCGTGTTTGTGTGTGAGGGCGGAGTGTCGGGGTGACGCGTTGTTTCCAGAGTTCGGCGAAGTCATTAAACGAGACGGCTGATTCCGCGACGATCCCGAGGTGCTGACAGCGGGCGACGCTTCCCAAAATACCGTCGAGCACTTCCTTGGCGACACGCTTTGAAGGCCCGATCTTGCGCCGATGGCGGATTCCCTGCGCGTCGGAGAAATCAATCCACCACGACCCAGACCCGCTACGTTGAAAAACTCGGCTCATGATCATTCCTCCAATTCAAAAATGACCGGACTGCTATTTTGTTCGTGCAAGCGGCGCCTCACGCGCTTGGCGACGGTGCGGCCATGCTCTCTCTCAACTGCACGGCGATATAGTTCATGACGAACTGCGGATAGCTGTTCTTTTGAATGTGTCGATCGGTAGCGTCGTGTGCGTTCAAGCAGCGAACACCGCTTTGAGCAGTATTCGCGCGGGCGCCGATCACCTATGTGCACCATGAGCTTGCCGCATTTCTTGTACGCGCAAGTTGCCAGCAGGGAACCGTCAACCGCGATGAAATCAGCAACCGACCATAGGAACATTTGCGGCAGGGGGCCGTCGTAGATCGAAGTTGCGCCCCGACTTAGCCCGGTCGCATCCTCGCGGGAAATCCCGGCGCGAAGCAACACCGGGAGCGTTAAGCCGATGCGGGAAATGTCGCCGCGAAGCAACAGCCGGCGCGTCAAGTCGGGAGTGTCCGCCGCTTTGAGCTCCCAAGGGCGGCCAGCGGCCAAGTCCCTCAGCGCCTGGGTAATCTTCGAGGCGAGTTCCTCGAATTCTCCGCCGGCTAGAGTCGTGGCGCGGCTGCGCCTCATGCTGCCGCGCTGACCGATGCAGAACGCATAGAGCTCAAGCGAGGTCGCCCGCCGCCGCCGCTCGCTCTCCTTCGCATGGCTGCGCTTACGCAACGGCCCGAAAGCCAGGAGCCATGTGAGGCGTGCCGCCGGCGTGCCCCCGACACGGCGATAAGCGGCGTCGGCCTCGCGCGTCCCCTGGTCTAGGGACGTGATCAAGCCTTCAACGGGACGGCCGCGGCCGGACGCTCTTGCTTTAGACTGTCGTTTTTTGCGCAACGCTTTCTCCTCAAACATCGCTGCATTTCGTTTCAACACTTATTCCTATCACGACGTTGCACCAGACACAACTGCGAGTAAACTAGTCACATATGGTGAAGAAAAACTTGAATGGGGGACTGCCGCGGCGCGCGTTCGGCGTCGCCGAGATCGCGGATTCGCTCGGCGTTTCTGAAGGCTTCGTCAGACTCGAGATCAACCGCGGGCATCTTCCGATCATCCGCGCTGGCCGGCGCGTTCTCATTTCGGCGTCGGAGCTTGAAAAATATCTGGCGGGCGGCGGCGAGCGATGAACGGAACTGAGTCCGCCGCGCACCCCCCTCGTGGCGAGCGGCGTAGCTCGGAGAAGGAGCGGGGAAAGCACGATAGGCACCTAACTTGCGCTCTATGGTACGCGGCGCACGGCTTCTATGTTTTCCCCGGTCACGGAATCCTCTACGTCGAGCGAGATGGTAAACGTGCGCCCATCTGCACATGCAGCGATTCGGCCTGCGAGCATCCCGGTAAGCACCCCGCCACCCTACACGGCCTGAAGGATGCAACCATCGATCGGGCTTCAATAACACGCTGGTGGAAGTCCCATCCTGAATGGAATATCGCGATCGCCTGTGAGCCGTCGGGGGTGGTGGTGATTGACGTTGACCTGCGCGCCGCCGGTGATTCAACGTGGGCGGAGCTCAAGACAGAACTGAACATCAATGATGATACCGCGCAGGCACTCAGCGGCTCCGGCGGCCCTCATGTTTATTATCGTCTGCCAGCCGGTGTCCGCGTGCCGTCGCGCAGCAACGCGCTCGGCCCCGGCGTCGACGTGAAATCGGCTGGCGGGTACGTGATCGCGCCTCCCAGCCGACATTTCACCGGCGGAGAATATGTCTGGGAAGTCGGCCACCAGATCACCGAGACGCCGATTGCAGAGCTCCCGGCGCCGCTGGTCGAACGGCTGCGCGACAAGACCAACGAAGACCGACCGCACACGACCGGCGGCGAGGGGAACGACAAGCCAACAGGGTTCGATCTTCTCCGCGCCTTAAGCGGCGTCCCCGAGGGCGCGCGCAACGATCAGATTTTTCGCGCGGCTTGCTCATTCCGAGCCACGAACACCGCTCGGAAGGTTGCGATTCAAGCGTGCCTGGAAGCCGCCGGGAAGTGCGTTCCGAGCTTTCCAAGCGATGCAGCGAAAAAGATCGTCATCCGTGCTTACAAAACCTACAAAAACGACGGCCGGCCGAGGATCGAAATTGTGGCTGGCCGCCGCCCTTGGATGATCGATCTCGCCGAAAAAATAATTCTCGATCATCGGCGATGGGGACTGTTCCAACGGAGCGGGATCGTCGTGCGTGTCGTCGAAATCGATCCGTCGGATGATCGCAAATCAATCCGGCGACCGAATGGCGCCGTAATGCTGAAGCCAATGGATTCGATCGCGCTTGAAGACACCTTCTCGCGCGCGATCAATTGGCACAGGCGCAACCGCAGGGGAGATTTTGTTTCCGAAGATTGCCCGCCAAAAGTTGCCGCAAGCTATCTTGCCCGGGCGGGACATTGGAAGTTGCCAGTTCTTACCGGAGTGATCGAGGCGCCCACGATCATGCCGGACGGTAGGATGATCGAATCGCCGGGCTATGATCTTGCCAGCGGGTTGTTTCTATATTCGCGCGAGAACTGGCTTCCCGTCCCTGAACAAGCTACTCACGCCGATGCAGAGAGCGCGCTCGCGCTACTGACCGCACCGATCGCCGAATTTCCATTTGTCAGCGCAGCGGATCGCAGCGTGATTGTGTCCGGCATACTCACTGGCTTAGTGCGTCGGCAGCTGGCGGCCGCACCGATCATCGGATTGGACGCACCCACGCCGGGAAGCGGTAAAAGCCTACTCGCCGACTGTATCGCGATCATATTAACGGGCCGTGTTGTCGCGTCGATGCCGCTTGGGGGCAATAGCGAGGAGCTTCGAAAACGCCTTACTTCGATCTTATTGGCGGGCGACCTGGTTGCGAACATCGACAACATCACCCGCGCGATGCGAAGTGACGCGCTCGCAATGATCGTGACGCAACCTGTGTTCGCTGATCGCCTACTGGGAAAAAACGAACGCCCACAACTTCCGACAAATCTTTTGTGGTTGTGCACGGCCAACAATCTCGTATTTGCCGGCGACCTGGCCAGCCGTGCGATCGTTTGCAGGATCGATCCGCGATGCGAAAAGCCCGAAGAGCGAAACTTCGTCATTGCCGATCTGCGCGCCCACGTTCGGCGAGAACGGCCCCGCCTCGTACAGGCCGCGCTCACGATCCTGAAAGCATATTCCCGCGCCGGGATGCCCGATCAGGGGCTCCGCCCCTACGGCCGCTTCGAGGAATGGTCTGATTGGGTTCGTAGCGCGCTTGTGTGGGCGAGCGGCGCTGATCCTGTTGCGACCCGGGAGAGAATTTCCCTTCTCGACCCTGACCGCCAATCGACGACAGCCGTCTTGCGCGCTTGGGCCGATCTATTTGCTGATCGGATGCTGTTGTTGCGCGAGGTGGTCGGTTGCGCGGAGTCGGCAACGGAAGGAACTGCCGAATCAAACTTGCGACAGTCGCTGCTCGATGTAGCGGCGGCGCGGAACAACCCGCAGAAAATCGACAACCGCCGGCTCGCCGGATGGTGCAGAAACCACGCCGATCGAATCGTCGGCAACTTGCGCCTGATGCGGGGCGATTTCGAATCCCATAAGACCGGCACGTGGCGCATCGTCAAAGTCGACGGCGCGGCAGCGCGACCGGAAACTGCCGAAGGAGTTGAAGTATGACCGCGCAAACTGTGCTCGATGAACTAAACGCGCTGGGCATCCGGATCGAGCGGCGCCCCAACGGTAATATCTACGTTGCCCCCAAAGACCGGTTGACGGTCGCGCTGGTCGAGAAAGTCCGCACCCACAAATCCGCTTTGCTAAGTCTGCTCGCCAGCCCGGCCGACGAACGGTCCGACAGTGACCGCGCCGGCTGGCGCGCTGATGGAAAAATCGTCGAGGCGACTTTCCGACCCGCGGCCGACGTAGCAAGGCTCGCGGTACAGGATCACCAATTCCCTCCATGCCCCAAATGCGGCGCCAGCCGATACTGGATCAGCGGCAATAAAGTGCTCTGCGGCTCGAAAGTCTGTTACTCGGCCCTCCGCTTTATTCTAACCTCCATCCAGTTTCACCCGATCAACTGAATGCATAGGGCGATACAGCGCACAGGAGCAAAAAAAATGCCACGCGTCTTTTTTGAAGACCTCCCATCGTTCGAAATACCCTCGGATATCGTTTCCTGGGCTTGCCGGTATGGGCGAAGCCTCGTAAGTGTCGCTGAAATAGGGGCAGTCGAGCGTTGCGCGTTAAACTTCGGCTGGGATCGCGCACGGCTGTGGGGCGCGTCGGGCCTAATTTCAAAACTCGGCCGTGATGATCGAATTACTGGAGTTACGCGCGAGTACATTACGATCGAAAAGGCCGGCCCCTGCCGCGCTCAGGTGCGGTTCTAGCGGTGCGATGGCTAGGAAGGCTCAAAAACTGAATTCAAACAAGGAGACAAGGAGACAACGAAAATGGCCGACGACATAGAAGCACTGAGAACTGAAAACGCCGCGCTGAAAGAGAAGTTGAGGCGCTACGAAACACCCATCTCGCCGGACGCAGGAGTTCTGCGCGATCCGAAGCTCAGCGAGAGTGAAGCGAACGCCAGAATGCGCGCGGTGATCAAAAGAATTGAGAGGGATTATCGATGAACACCCCAGGAGATGAACCGACGAAAAGCAACGGAACCGACGAACAACCCGCTCCGGCGACGGCGCTCGACCTATTCACGGAATACGCGGACACACTGCTCGAGCGCGCTGCGGCACGAGATGCGCTCGGCGCGCTGCGCGAAGGTCTGAGACGGATCGGCGGGCTCGTCAGCGAAAACCCGCACTTTGCGCCCGCTGCGCGTCAACTACTTGATGGCGCCGCGGAAAAGCTGCTCGCGTTGGTCAGCGTAGGTGCTGGCAACCAGATCGCGCAGGCTATGTTGAAAATCTGCGCCGAAATTCCCGCGTCGGGCCCACGCCCCCCCTACAAGCCGACAATTCACGGCGGCTACGGCCGGGCGCCGGCTGGCCAGGTTAAGGCAGTTATTCATCCGAGCGGCATCAGTTACATCAACGACAAAGGCGAAGTCGTGCGCGAGAAGCACTACGGCTCGCTTACCTAAGGTTTCGCCGGCTGCGGGTTGTGGTGCCTGGTTGCGGTTCTCCGCCTCGACCCAAGGGCATCACGCCCGCGCCGGCGGATTCAAAGAGAGGAACGTTATATGGCACAAAACGCAGATAGTCTCGATAACGAGGTAGATCGTCTCGATCGGGCTTTTGCCACGGCGTTGCACGTGGCGGACGACAGCGAGTATGTGCGGATTGTTGCGGCGTTGTTCGAAAAGTTCGGCCGGCTACCGCGCGTCGAGCAGCTCGAGTTACAGCGGCGACTAGACGCGCGCCGCGCCCAGGCGCTCGCGAAGCTGAAAGACGTAGTTGCGAGACTCGAATGAACGGCGACCCCACCGATACGGCTACGCCGGCGCCCGTGTCGCGCAGGGCAGTCGCGAAACGACGTGATGAACGAATCCGCAGGCGCGCGCGCTCTCTCAAACGATCGGCCGGCTGGTTGGACAAGCCTGAGTTTTCACTGACGCTCAAGAGGTACTGTTCTTTGTCCGTCGTGTTCGATGGTTTGATCGCGAGCGCCCGCGAGCGCGGCCTGATCGACGAGCTCGGCAACCCGCGCGGGGTTACAGACGCAATTCGGCGCCTTGGACAGACTTTGCTCGCACACGAAAGAGAACTGCTGCTCACGCCGTTGTCGTTTTCAGCGGCACGACCGCGCAACCAGGATGTCTTCGAACAGCTGATCCACTCGGTAGACGATGCGGAAGTTGTCGACGCGCCCGAGGCGAAAGCCGACGGGCGGCGGTTGTCGTGAGCACGCGAACGCGCGGATCGCAGCACGAACTGGCCGAAATGGCGCGCCGGCTGAAGCGCGAGCGAAAGCAGGCCCGCAAGCTGCAGCGCGAGAAGAACAAGGCCGCGCAAGCCGGAAGTTCACCCGCCGGCAGTGTCTCAATTCGGTGCTGAGTGGCTGAATTTCAAGTCGCGAATCTCTTAATTTAAGCGCAGCCGCAATCGCAAGTAGCAGGGCGCAACTTCCACTGCTCAGAAACGATCTCTTGTCCGTGCTGCCAATACGAGGCGAAGCATCTCCTACATTCGCCGTCAAAATGGAAAATGCCGGTCTGCTCGCGGTAGGCCTGGCGCCGTCGTAAGTTGAAAATTTCTAGCTCGTGAACGCCTTTGGCCGAATCGTTTTGACAGCGCATCGTTCCGATTTATAGACGCTCGCGCGCCGATTTAGTAGGGATGGGATCGCTGGCTGGTGTGTTTACCTCCCTTTTGACCAGTCGGCGTTCGGGCTGGCGAAATGGGCACCCCTCCCTCGCTGGCCCGTTCCCTATTCAAACCGCCGATCAGAAATCTCTAGACCGCGCGCCCGCTCGCGCGCGATAACGACGTTGCCATGCTTCGTGCACAATTCGATCTGCCGAATGTGCCGGCCGCCGCCGTCAACCTTCTCGGCGATCAGCGTCGCGCGCTCCCAGCATCGCCGAGCCTTGCATTTCGAGAGGTAGCCGCACGGATAGATGTGGAGAGTTTTCGGCTTGGGATCGAAATCGGGTTGCAGCATAAGATCGACCATCCGCCCGCCGCGCCGCGGCTCGCGATTGTGAAGCATAGCGCTAAAAGCTCGATTCGGCGCCCCTTCTCGAAGCAAGCAGACTCCCACGTCGACGCCACTGTATTCGTGAGCCGTGCCGCCGCGCGCGCGACGAAAAAGCATAGAGGGGGTGGGGGTCTACGGGCTACCCCCGGCACGATTCTTTGAGGTCGTCCCGTCACCATCGCCCCTGGGGGTTGCGGGGGATTAGACGGATCAGACGGATCAGATCCCAGCCGTTTCCATTTTTGATTTTCGGTGAAACTGCATCCTCGTGCACCCGATCTGGGCTCGAGCTTGGGTACAAAATCGACCCCTACCAAGGGCTCTTTTAGCCCCTGCTTTTGATAAAAAATTGGCACCTATTTGGCACTGACGCCGGAAACGCCGTTAGCGCAATCGCGTAAGTGCTTGATTTTATTGGTGGGCGGTGCAGGTTTCGAACCTGCGACCCCCGGCTTGTAAGGCCGATGCTCTACCACTGAGCTAACCGCCCGCGGCCCGAAATGTTAGCAAAAAAAAGACGGCCACGGGTGCGATCGACACACGGGCCATTTCTTCCGCGAATCGAATCGATCGCTTCGATTGTGCGTGCGTTACGAGCCCGTCGACGGCGACGAAGCCGGCGCTGCGCCGACCCCTTCGTTGAGCGAGTCCTTCAACTGCTTGCCCGGTTTGAACTTTGCCGACCGGCTCGCCGCTATCTCGATCGACTCGCCGGTCTTTGGATTGCGCCCGGTGCGCGCCTGCCGTTCCGATACTGAAAACGTGCCGAAGCCCGAGATGTTCACGCGCTCGCCCTGGCGCAGCGCGGCAATGACGTCGTCGAGCACGATGTTAATTGCGCGTTCGGCGTCGGCCTTGTTGAGCGGAAGCTTGTTTGACAACGCCTCTATGAGTTCAGCCTTGGTCATATGTAACCTTCGGCGGTCTTGCCAAAAATCCGCGACCGCATATTTGAGCCGCGCACTCCGGCCGGCCGGAATGCGCGGTGTCCCCCGCTCAGAACCTACGACAGGTTCGTGGATACAGTCGTATCGTCTTCGTCCACCGGCGTTATCGGCACCTTCGGTTCCGGCTCGCGCAGGAACGCCAGGTCGCTGTCGCCCTTGCCCGTCTTGAAGAACGTATCCGGGTCGGTCAACACCAGCGCGTGCTTGAGCACTTCGTCCATGTGCTCGATCTGGATCAAGGTGATGCCCTTCATGATCTGCGGCGGGATCTCCTCGATGTCCTTGGCGTTGTCCCTGGGTATCAGGATCGTCTTGATGCCGCCGCGATGCGCCGCGAGCACCTTCTCCTTGAGTCCGCCGATCGGCAGCACCCGTCCGCGCAGCGTGATCTCGCCCGTCATCGCAAGGTCGTTGCGAATCGGAGAGCGCGTGAGCGCCGACACCAGCGCGGTTGCGAGCGTGATTCCGGCCGACGGCCCGTCCTTGGGAATGGCGCCCTCGGGAATGTGGATGTGGATGTCGATGCGGTGATAGAAGCCGCGATCGAGCCCGAGCACC
Source organism: uncultured delta proteobacterium (assembly GCA_963842085.1). Lineage (GTDB taxonomy): Bacteria > Desulfobacterota > Binatia > Binatales > Binataceae > Binatus. The sequence goes on along the minus strand of CAWJET010000002.1, from coordinate 1,040,633 downwards.
TCCGCCCGCGAACGCACGTACGAAAGCGCTGCCTGCGCCGACTCCTGCATCACGTCGCCGAGCTGTCCGGTAATAGTCAGCTTGCCGCGTCCCGGAACGATCGTCACCTCGACGCTGAGCAGCTCGCCGCCAAGCTCCGTCCACGCCAGCCCGGTCGCCACTCCCACCTGCGGTATCGTCTCAGCCGTACCGTAGCGGAACTTCGGAACGCCCAGGTACTTGCCCAGGCTCGAGCTCGAAACCTTGACGTGCGCGTTGCGATCGGTCTTGACGACCTCGACCGCGACCTTGCGGCAGATCGACGCGAGCTCGCGCTCGAGATTTCTGACGCCCGCCTCGCGCGTGTAGTAGCGGATGATGCCCTGGATTGCGCCGTCGGACACTTCGATATTCTCCGGCCGCAGCCCGTTGGCCTCCTGCTGCTTCTTCAGCAGGTACTTCTTGGCGATGTTGAGCTTCTCCGTTTCCGTGTAGCCGGGAATCCGGATGACTTCCATGCGGTCCTGGAGCGGCCGCGGGATGCGATCGAGCGTATTCGCCGTTGTGATAAACATCACTTTCGACAAATCGTAGTCGCAGTCGAGATAGTGATCGTTGAACGTGCAGTTCTGCTCGGGATCGAGAACCTCGAGCAGCGCCGACGACGGGTCGCCGCGGAAGTCGGTGGACATTTTATCCACCTCGTCGAACAGCAGCACCGGGTTGGACGAGCCCGCTTTGCGAATCGACTGGATCACCTTGCCCGGCAGCGCGCCGATGTAAGTCCGGCGATGGCCGCGGATTTCGGCTTCGTCGCGCACGCCGCCGAGCGACACGCGCACGAATTTACGTCCGGTCGCGCGCGCCACCGATTTGCCCAGCGACGTCTTGCCGACCCCCGGAGGTCCGACCAGGCACAGGATGGGGCCCTTCATCTGGCCGACCAGCGTCTCGACCGCCAGGTATTCGAGGATGCGCTGCTTGACCTTCTCCAGCCCGTAATGATCTTCCTCGAGCACGCGCTCGGCTTCCTTGATGTCGAGCTTGTCCTCGGTGTACTCGAACCACGGCAGCGCCAGGAACCAGTCGAGGTAGTTGCGCACGACGGTTGCCTCGGCCGACATCGGCGACATCATCTTGAGCTTCTTGATCTCGCGCTCGCACTTCTCACGCGCCTCGGCGGGCATCTTCTTCTGCCGCAGTTTTTCTTCCAACTCTTGAATCTCGTTCTTGAATTCGTCCTTCTCGCCGAGCTCCTTCTGAATCGCGCGCATCTGCTCGTTGAGGTAGTACTCCTTGGACGTCTTCTCCATCTGCTTCTTGACGCGCGAGCGGATGCGTTTTTCGACCTCGAGGATTTCCAGCTCCGAGCGCATGTAGCCGAGAATCTTTTCCAGCCGCTCGGCCGGGTTGGTCGATTCGAGCAGCGCCTGCTTGTCTTCGAGCTTGATCCCAAGATGTCCGACGAGCTTGTCGGCCAGGAAAGCGGGATCGTCGACCGCGGCGATCGAGGTCACCATCTCGGGCGGAATCTTCTTGTTGAGCCGCGCGTAGTTGTCGAAGGTCGAGACCACCGAGCGCATCAACGCCTCAACTTCGGTGGAGCGGTCGCTGACCTCCTCGATCTCCTCGGCTTCGACCTGGAAATATTCCTCGTCGGCGACGTAGCGGATCACGCGCGCGCGCTTCTTGCCCTCGACCAGCGCCTTGACGGTACCGTCGGGCAGACGCAGCAGTTGCACGACCACCCCGAGCGTGCCGACCGCGTAGAGGTCGCCGGGCGCGGGCTCGGCGACCTTCGGGTCCTTCTGCGTGACCAGCAGGATGGGCGTCTTCCTGGCCTCGGCGGCTTCCAGAGCCTTAATCGACTTCTGGCGGCCGACGAAGATCGGATAGACTTCATGCGGAAATACGATCAGTTCGCGCAACGGGAACAGTGGCACGACGTTCGACGTTGCATCGCGATTGTCTTTTTTGTCATTGCGAAAAAGCATCTTACGATTTCAAAATCTCCCCGAGCTATGCGGTTTCGGCGGTCTTCTGATAGACCAGTAGCGGCTGCTCCTTCTGAGTAACCACTTCCTCCGAGATTAACACCTCCTTGATGTTGGGTTGCGAGGGGATCTCGTACATCAGGTCCACCATGATTGCTTCCATGATGGCGCGCAGTCCGCGAGCGCCCGACTTGCGCTTGAGCGCCTCGCGCGCGATCGCGCGCAACGCACCCTGGGTGAATTTCAGGTGAACGTTCTCCATGTCGAAGAGCTTCTGATACTGGCGCACCAACGCGTTCTTGGGTTCGGTCAGGATTCGCACCAGCGCTTCCTCGTCGAGCTCGCCGAGCGTCGCGATAACGGGCAGGCGGCCAACGAATTCGGGAATCAATCCGAACTTGAGCAAGTCCTCCGGCTGCACTTCGTACAGAAGCTCGGAGACCGTCTTCGGATCGCGATGCGTCAAATCCGCGCGAAAGCCCATCGTCTTGCCGGAGATGCGCCGCCGGATGATGTCGTCCAGTCCGACGAACGCGCCGCCGCAGATGAACAGGATATTGGTCGTGTCGACCTGTAGGAACTCCTGCTGCGGATGCTTGCGGCCGCCCTTGGGCGGCACCGACGCCATCGTGCCTTCGATTATTTTCAGCAGCGCCTGCTGGACGCCTTCGCCCGACACGTCGCGGGTGATCGACGGGTTGTCGCCCTTGCGCGCAATCTTGTCGATCTCGTCGATATAGACGATGCCGCGCTGGCATCGCTCGATGTCGTAGTCGGCGTTCTGCAGCAGCGACAGTATGATGTTCTCGACGTCCTCGCCGACGTAGCCAGCCTCAGTGAGCGAAGTGGCGTCGGCGATGGTAAACGGAACCTGCAAAAAGCGCGCGAGCGTTTGCGCGAGCAGGGTCTTGCCCACGCCGGTCGGGCCGATCAGCATGATGTTGGATTTCTGCAGCTCGACGTCGCCGGTCACCATCTGCGAGTCGATTCGTTTGTAGTGATTGTGGACCGCGACCGAGAGAATCTTCTTGGCGCGTTCCTGTCCGATCACGTACTGGTCGAGCACCCGCTTGATTTCGGCGGGCTTGGGCACCGCGGAGCTCTGGCTGAACGCTTCCTCGCTGTCGGTCTCTTCGGCGATTATGTCGTTACAAAGGTCGATGCATTCGTCGCAAATATAAACCGTCGGGCCGGCAATCAGCTTCCGAACTTCGTCCTGGCTCTTGCCGCAAAACGAGCAAACCAGGTTGCCCGCGCGGTCGTCATGCTTGGCCATACTGCCTCCCGCGGCTCACTTGGACGGCCTTCGGCTAACGATTACCTCATCAATCAGCCCGTATTCAACCGCTTGATCCGGCGACATGAAGTAGTCGCGATCGGTGTCCTTTTCGATCTTACGGAGATTCTGTCCCGTATGCTTCATTATGATGTTGTTGATTTCCTCCCGCGCGTGCAGAATTTCCCTCGCGTGAATTTCCAGGTCGCTCGCCTGACCCTGCATCCCGCCCAGCGGCTGATGCAGTATGATGCGCGAATGCGGCAGCGCGTAGCGTCGTCCCTTCGCACCCGCCAAGAGCATGACCGCGGCCATGCTGGCCGCCTGCCCAAGGCATAGTGTCGAGACGGGCGGCCGGATGAACTCCATCGTGTCGTAAATCGCCATCCCGGCCGTCACCGAGCCGCCCGGCGAGTTGATATAAAAATTGATCTCTTTTTCGGGATCTTCGGACTCGAGGAACAGGAACTGCGCCGTGACGAGGTTGGCGACGTCGTCGTTGATTTCGGTGCCGAGAAAGACGATGCGGTCCTTGAGCAGGCGAGAGTAGATGTCGTAGGCCCGCTCTCCGCGCCCGGTCTGTTCGACGACCATCGGTACCAGGTTGCTCATACCTCCAACCCGCGCCACAGCCAGGTTCCGACAACGATTGAGAGAAGGCCGCTGACGCCTTCAAATTGTAACGTGAGGGAAATGGGGGAGCAACCGTGATTGGCTCCGAACCGCGTAGCAACGATGCTACTTCTGCTCAGATGAACCTTCGTCACGCGGCTCAGACGGTGCATCTTCACGCTTGGCGCGGCTCAAAATAAAGTCGAGCGCCTTCTCCCGGCGCATCGATTGCCGCAGCGCCTCGCGGTTCTCTTCCTTGCGATAAAACTCGGCGGCGCGGTCGCGATTGCGTCCGCTGTTCGTCACGATTGACGCCACCCGGTCGCCCAGAGCCTCGTCATCGACCTCGATTTTTTCCTGCTCGGCGAGCGCATCCACGATTAGCCCGGTGCGCGCGCGCTTCTCGGCCCGGGTCTTGAGGTCCTCGGCGCTCTGCTTGACCCGTTCGCCGGCTTCCTCGTGCGACAGGCCGCCCGCTTCGAGCGTCTGATGCAGCTCGGATTCCATCGCGCTCAGCTCGCGCGTGACCAGCGATTCGGGCAGCTCGAGCGGGTTGCGCTCGATCACGAGATCGAGCAAACCCTGGCGCGCGCGCGCGTTGGCCTCATCCTCGGCGTGCGCTAGCAGTTCTTTGCGAACGCGGGCGCGGAACGCCTCGAGGTTCTCGTCGCCGAGATCCTTGGCGAAGTCGTCGTCGACGGTCGGCAGCTCGCGCCGGTAGATTTCTTTCGGGGTGGCGCGCCATTCGATCGTCTTGCCGGCCAGCTCCTTCTGGCTGTAGTCGGCGGCGTAGGTCTTAGAGGCCCGTTTTTCCTTGCCAAGCTCCGAGCCCTTGAGCACTTCGAACACGCCATGGGCCAGCGCGCGTTCGGAAACTTCGACCAGCCGATCGTCAGGTTTGGTGCTCGACAGCGGCTTGCCGTCCTCGAACGCCTCGACCGAGGCGAGCACGTAATCGCCATCCTCGACGACGGTGCGATCTTCGATCTTCTTGAGCGTTGCCTGTCGCACGCGAAATCTTTCGATCGCCTCTTCGACTTCCTGATCCGTGACCTCGACCGTGGACGCGGGCACCTTGAGGCCCTCGTAGTCCTTGACCTCGATCTTCGGGCGCAGGTCGAAGGTGGCGCTGAACTTGAGCGCGAGGTCTTTTTGCAGGTCGGTCTGTTCGGTGACGATTTCGGGCGCGACCACGGGTTTGAGGTCGTGCTCCTCGAGCGCCTTTTTGGTGTATTCCTCGACGAGCTTCTGCACTACCTCGCCGCGGACCTGCTCACCGAAAAATCGCTCGAGCAGATTGCGCGGCGCGTGGCCGGGGCGGAAGCCCTTGAGCACCACGCCGCGTTTGAGTTCGTTGTATGCGCGATCCAGCTCATGCTTGATTTCGTCGGGCTCGACTTCAATCGTGAGCTTGCGCCGGAGAGTGGAGGGTTCTTCGATATTTACATTCATGGCAGTTGAACTTTACAGATAAACACACCGCGATTGGGTGAATCAACCGACGAGGGCGAAATTGCGTCGGTGATCCCGGTCGAGCCGACGCTAGGGGTGCGTCAGCCCACATCGAGAAAGATCCGGGATTCTTCGCTGCGCTCTGAATGACAAAGGGGGCACGCCTGCCGATATGGACTTCGCTTTCAGGAAAACCTAGACTGCGCCAGATACCCGGAGGGCGATCGCCCGGTTATGCGCGGAGCGATTCAATTGCGCAGCGGGCGCCGCCCTTAAAATAACCTCGAATTCTTTCAGGAGTCTCGAATCAACCGATGAGCGAAGCGAATATCGTTCTGCCCACTTTATCCAGCGGACAGGTGATGATCCTGTGGCTGGTGCTGGTCTCGGCGCTGGTCGCGCTGGGCTACGGAGTCATGCTGATACGCGTGGTGCTGGCGGCCGACCCCGGACCCAAATCGATGACCGACGTGTCCGACGCGATCGAACTCGGCGCGATGGCGTACCTCGGACGCCAGGTCAAAACCATGATCTGGTTCGTCGCCGCCATCTTCATCGCGTTGTTCTTCATGTACCGCAACGTGTATCAGGGCCTGACCCTGCCGCTGGGAATCTCGATCGCATTCCTGATGGGCGTCGCGGCGTCCTACAGTGCCGGCTACGTCGGGATGTGGCTGGCGGTCAAGGCCAACGTCCGCAGCGCCAACGCGGCGCTGACCAGCTTCAAGGGCGCGATGGAACTGGCATTCAAGGCGGGCGGAGTGTCGGGGATGTTCACGGTCGGGCTGGGACTGCTCGGCGCGACGATCATCTTCCTGGTGTTCCGCGAAAACGCGATGAAGGTCCTGGTCGGCTTCGGCTTCGGCGGCTCGCTGGCCGCCCTCTTCATGCGCGTCGGCGGCGGCATCTACACCAAGGCCGCTGACGTCGGCGGCGACCTGGTCGGCAAGATCGAGCAGGACCTGCCCGAAGACGACCCGCGCAATCCCGCGACGATTGCCGACAACGTCGGCGACAACGTCGGCGACTGCGCCGGCATGGCGGCCGACGTGTTCGAGTCGTACGAGGTGACGCTGGTCGCCGCGATCATCCTGGCGGCGTACGCGCTGCAGGAATCGGACTTTATCGCCATCTATGGCCAGTACGCGGGTATGTTCGCGGTCAAACTCATCATGTTCGCGCTGATCCTGCGCGGCGTCGGCGTGTTTTCCTCGATCATCGGAATCCTGGCGGTGCGCGTGCCGGCCGGCAAGATGCTCGATCCGATGCGCCCGATCACAATCGGCTACATGACCTCGGCGATCGCATCCGTGATCGGATTCTTCGTCGTGAATTATCTCTACCTCGACGATCCGCGCACCGGCGCGACCGATTGGCGCTTCGCCTGCTGCGCGTCGCTCGGAATAATTCTCGCCGTCGTGACGCTGTGGCTGACGAACTATTTTACGCATCCGGACAAAGGCCCGGTCACCGAAACCGCGATGGCGGCGCGCACCGGCCCGGCGACATTGATCCTGTCGGGCATGGCCGAGGGACTCGAGTCGTCAGTCTGGGCGCTGCTGGTGATCGCAGCCGCGATCATCGGCGCGATGGCGATTTTCCACGATTCGCTCGCGCTGCAGTTTTACGGAATCGCGCTGACCGGGCTCGGCCTGCTCACCACCACCGGGTTCATCCTCGCGATGGACACCTACGGGCCGATCACCGACAACGCCCACGGCATCTTCGAGATGGGCGGAATCCATCAGGAGGAGGCGTCGAAGACGCTGTCGTGGATGGACGCGATCGGCAACACCACCAAGGCGCTGACCAAGGGCCTGGCGATTGCGACCGCGGTGCTCGCGGCCGTCTCGCTGTTCCGGTCGTTTATCGATGAGGCTCATCTCGGCGCGCTCGGTGTGCAGATCAACATGCCGACCGTGTTCGTCGGCCTGATGATCGGCGGCGCGGTGCCGTTTCTGTTCAGCTCGTTCGCGATTAAGGCGGTCAGCCGCGCGGCCTATCAGATCGTGTTCGAGGTTCGCCGCCAGCTTCGCGCGCATCCGGGAATCATGGAGGGCAAGGAGCTGCCCGACTACGGCGCGTGCGTCGATATCGTCACGGCCGCGTCGCAGAAGGAATTGCTCGGCCCCGGAATCCTGGCGATTTTCTCGCCGCTGCTGGTCGGCTTCGGTCTCGGCGCGGGCGCGCTCGGCGGTTTCCTCGGCGGCACGATCCTGACAGGCCAGTTGATGGCGGTCTTCATGTCGAATGCGGGCGCCAACTGGGACAACGCGAAGAAAAAGATCGAGGACGGGTTCCTCGGCGGCAAGGGCACCGACGTGCACAAGGCGTCGGTCGTGGGCGACACGGTCGGCGATCCGTTCAAGGACACGGCCGGCCCGGCGCTGAACCCGATGATCAAGGTGATGAACCTGGTCTCGATTTTAGCGGCGCCGTTCACCACGGTTTCGCTCGGCGGCGTGACGGTGCTGCGCGTCGCGGTCGTGGTGCTGGCGCTGGTCGCACTGGCGATCGCGGTAACCTTCTCCAAGCGCGGCTCGATCGCGGAGGAGAGCCTGGCAATCGAGACCAAGCAGGCCGCCTGAGTGGGCTTTCACGCCTGGCGATTTTACGAAGGCCGGACGCATCGTCATCCGGCCTTTTTCTATTTCGTCGGCGCGCGGGGAGTTCCGCCTAATTTCCGCAATGCGGGAATTCGACCATCACCTTGGCGCGGGTGCCGGGGTGCTTCAGGGCGGTGAACATGTCGGGCACCTGGTCGACGTTGATGACGTCGGTGATCATTGGCGTTGCGTCGATAGCGCCGTTGGAGAGCGCGTCGATGGTCTGCTGGAATTCGCGGCGGGTGTACGCGAGCGCGAAATCGATTCGCACTTCTTTCATCACGCAGCTCAGCGGGTAGATGCTGTCGGCCTCCATGCAGACGCCGATGACGACGACTTGACCGTGACGCCCGACCATGCTGATGGCGGTGCCGAGCGTGGACTTGACGCCGATACATTCGAAGACGACTTCGGGCGGGCGTCCGGTGATTGCATTGACCGCGCCGGCGGGATCGTCCCTGGTCGGGTTGACGACCGCGCTGGCGCCTAGTTTCATCGCAAGCGCGGTGCGGCCGGGCGCAAGCTCTGACACAACGACCGCGCTGGCGCCCTTGGCCTTGGCCCATATGAGGGTCGAAAGGCCGATCGGTCCCGCGCCCATCACGACTACTCCCATTCCCGGTTCGAGCGACGCGTGGTTCACGCCATGAAGGCCGACCGAAAGCGGCTCGACGAGCGCGCCGGCGCGGGAGCTGACGTTGGCGGGCAGCTTGAGCAGGCTGGCGGCGCTGCATGCGACGAACTCGGCGTAAGCACCGGGGAGCTGGCCGAGACCGAGGCTGCGGAGCTTCGAGCAGTGCATCGCGTCGTCGCGCTTGCACCATGAGCATACGCCGCATGCGAAGTACGGCAGCGAGGTGACTCGCTCGCCGAGCTGGTAGCCGTTAACGCCGGGGCCCAGCGAATGAATCTCGCCGCAGAATTCATGGCCCATCACGGTGTCGGGCGGCATCCCGATTCCGTACTGGACGGCGTGCAGATCGGATCCGCAAATTCCGCAATTGTGCACCTTGAGCACGACCTCGCCGGCGCCGGCGACGGGTTCGGGCAGGTCGACGACGGCCATCTCATCTCTTTTCCTGAACACTGCTGCTTTCATCGCAAATGAACCTTTCAGAACGCGCGAGGGAACGGACCCGCCGGCGCCTACCTTTGTTGTATCAATTCGATCTTGTAGCCGTTGGGATCCTCGATGAAGGCGATGGGCGTGGTGCCGTGCTTCATCGGGCCGGGCTCGCGCACGACGTTGACGCCTTTCTGCTTGAGCTCGGCGCAGGTCTGGTAGATGTCGTCGACGCCGAGCGCGATGTGTCCGTAGGCGGTGCCGATTTCGTACTTCGAGGTGCCCCAATTCCAGGTGAGCTCGATGACCGCGTTGTCCTTCTCGTCGCCGTAGCCGACGAAGGCGAGGGTGAACTCGCCGCCGGGGAAGTCGTGCTTGCGCAGGAGTTTCATCCCGAGTTTGTCGCAGTAGAACTTGAGCGACTCGTCAAGGTTGTTGACCCGGAGCATCGTGTGCAAAAGGCGCATGCGATTATCCTTTTGGTTTTTCCGGTTTGCGGCGCCTGGAGTCAATCGCTTTGGTGAGCTCGCCTTTGATTTCGGCGAAGACGTCCTCGGTGGGCGCGATCCCCGCGGCCTTCATCCGCTCGACCAGCTCGAAGCGTTCCAGCGCAAGCATCTGCTTGGCCTCGTGCTCGTGCAGGCGCTTGACGCGCACCAGTTCGAGGATGGCGAGCTCGCGGACGCGCGCGGCGAAGTCGGACTCGGTGAACTGGGCGTCGAAGAGGTCGTCCGGTAGATCGATCTTGAAATTCACAACCATGCTCGGAGTAGGACTTTCCGCAATCGTCAAACTGTTGTCAAACGCGCCCGTTCGAGGCCCGCGTTCACAGGTATGAGAACGCTTGAGCGAATTTTGCTTTGCCGCCGGATTCGAGCACGTCGCCGTGCGTTAGGATCACTCGATCGAAGTCCCACTCGAGGATTTTCGCGACGGACTCGCGCGCGGCTTTGTGGTCGCGAATTGCCAGGCGAATCAGGAGATGAGGTCCGAAGCGCCCGCGGGCGCCGACGATCGTATAGAAGACTCGGGCGTCTTTGAAATCCGCCGGCACATTGAAAACGAGATCGGTGAAAATCGCGGAGCGGGTCGGCCGGTGAAAAAACACCACCTCGTTCAACTGCGGCGCGCCTTTGAACAGATGCTGGTCGATCTCGCCCGCCCATTCGGATTGAGGCTCGTCGCCTAAAACCGCGTCGAGTTTCAGATCGCGTCGCGCACCGAGGCGGGCGCGGAAATCCGCGATGTCGCCGACGAGGCCGGGCGGTCCGTACAGCTTCGCGTTGGGCCACGCCTTGATGTAGTCGCCGACGAACAGGTGATGGGCTCGCGAGGGCGCTACGACAGCACGAACCTCGCCGATTGCGTCGAGCGCCTGTTTGGTTTCGTCATCAAGCTTGGTCGGCGAATGGAGAAACAGGCCGCCGCCCGCCAGCTTTATTACCGTCATTCGCGTTCCGATCTTTGCGAAGCCGGTGCTGAAGGCGGGCTGGTCAACCGTCCATAGATTCGGGGCGAGATTGTTCAGCTGCGGCGTGGGTATGATTTAGCGGGCTGGGGTCACGCAGCTTTCGCTCAGAATCCAAAACTCCTGATTCGAAATTGACACGATGCCACGAGCAAGCGCTTCTCGCGGCGGTGATCGACTCTTCCGACCGCTTGGCGTATGCGGGCAGCCCGGCGGACGGTCTCAGCTCCCATGAGTCGCGGCGCCGACCGAAGGCAGGAATCTCGCCTTGAAGGCGGCGGCCGAGAGCTTGGCGTGTTCGGCGAGCCTCGACAGCATCGGCTCCTCGAAGTCCTGGAGCTCGAGCCGAATCATGTAAGAGCGCGCCACCTGGTATGATTCAGTGGAGACATCCACTGTCCGCACGCGAATCCGGCCTGTGTTCGGGTCGAGCAGTTGCTCGAAATTGACCGGCGTTACGCGGCCGCCCGCGATGGCGATCAGCACGCCGGAGCCACCGCTTAACAAGTGGCGGACCGCGCCGTAGCCCAGCGTTCGCGTGTAATCGATGTCGAATGGCAACGGCTTCGCGCAGCGCAACTCGTAGCCGATGTCCTTGGCGATCACGGTCGCATCGATGCCGAGTTGTTTGAGCGCCGTACGCACCTGATCGCGCAAGAGAATACCCAGCGGGATGTCAGCGATGTGCACGTGGCCGTAAGCGTCAGCCTGCGAGCCCGGCGCCGAAGCCAGGGTGCCAACGTCCATGCGCTCCGCGATCCCTTCGGCGATGACCGCGACGCCGTGGTCGTGGCCGTCGGCTCGACGCTTGATTATCGCGCCGACGATAGTGTCCACGACCAGCGCGAGGTCAAACTTCTCGCCTGGAAATTCCTCGGGAATCACCGCCAGCGTGGCGCCGGCTGACTTGCACATACTGAGCGCGAGCGATCCCGATTTCCGCCCCATCGAGATCGTCAGATACCACCTGCTGGTAGTGCGGGCGTCTTCCATCAGCGATTCGATGATTCCGGCGCCGACAGCGCGAGCGGTTTCGAAGCCGAAGGTCGCCGCATTCTCAGGCAGGGGCAGATCGTTGTCGATCGTTTTGGGCACCGTCACGATGCCAATCCTGCCTCTGGTGCGTTCGGCAATTCGTGCCGCGCCGTACGTGGTGTCGTCGCCGCCGATACAGATCAGGTAGCGAACGCCAAGCGCTGTCAGCGCATCGATCACCCGCCCCAGGCTCGCTTCGTCGCGCGCCGGATTGGTGCGCGAGGTGCGCAGGATCGAACCGCCGGTGAAGTGGATCCGGCTGACCTCCTCGAGTTCGAGTTCGACGACGTGCCCGGTGTCGCCCTCCACGAGCCACCGATAACCGTCACGCAAGCCCACGACGCGGAGTCCGCACTTGATCGCCTCAATGGCGGCCGCGGCGATCACGCTGTTGATTCCCGGCGCGGGACCGCCGCCGACCAGGATCGCGAGTGTTTTTCCCTGCTTATCGTCGCTCTGCATCGTCACAATGGGCACCGTGCTGAGTCAGTAAACCCTCATCCTCCGGTTTTTTCAATTGCTGCAAGATGCACTGCCATGTATGTGCCTCAGCTCGACCGGACAGTTAGGGGCCCGTCACATCTTTCTTACCCGGGTGCAGGGGCCGGCCCCTGCCTTTGCAGAGTGCTAGGCGAATGTTTTAAGTTCATGCGTGACATACGCCCGGCGGTCGGCGGGCTGACCGTTGATCGTCACAGCCGGTACAGGCGGTCGAGCCGTGCCAGGAGAAATTGCGCGATGGATTTCAATTTCAATCCCGAAGACGAAACGTTCCGGATGGAGTTTCGCGAGTGGCTCAACGCCAACAAGCAGTTCGCGCCGCGCATGGGCGAGACCACGATCGGAATGGCCGAGGGTCGAGGCGCGTTCGACGAGCAGAAGCGCTGGGCCAAGAAGATGGCCGAGGGCCGGTGGCTCGCGCCGAGCTGGCCCACGCAATACGGCGGACGCGGCGCGGGAATCCTGCAGAACATCGTCTATAACGAGGAACTCGCGCGGGCGGGCGTCTCGGCGCCGATGATCGGGATGGGTATCAGCCTGTTCGGGCCGACGTTGTTGCATTGGGGGACCGAGGAGCAGAAGCAGCGCTTTATCCCGCCGATCATGAAAGCGGAAGAAATCTGGTGCCAAGGATATTCTGAGCCCGGCTCAGGCTCCGACCTGGCGTCGTTGCAGACCCGCGCGGTCGAGGACGGCGACTACTTCGTCGTCAACGGGCAGAAAGTGTGGACGTCGATCGCGCAGCACGCCGACTGGATCTTTCTACTCGTGCGCACGGATCCCGACGCGCCCAAGCATAAGGGGATCAGCTACCTGATGGTCGATATGCACAGCCCCGGCGTGACAGTGCGTCCGCTGGTGCAAATCACCGGCAACAAGGGCTTCAACGAGGTTTTCTTCGAAGACGTGCGCGTGCCGAAGAAAAACCTGGTTGGCGAGAAGAACCAGGGCTGGCAGGTGGCGATCACGACGCTGATGTTCGAGCGCTCGAGCGGGGGCGGCGATCGCGGCGGGATGACGCAAGTCCGCGAGCTGGTAGCGCTGGCGAAATCGCTCGCGCGCAACGGCGCGTCGGCGTGGGACGACGCGAGCGTGCGGCAGAAAATCGCGGAGTTTGCCTGCGAGGCGACTGCCCTGCGCTACACCGGCTATCGGCAGCTCACGCGGCGGCTCAAGGGGATGCCACCGGGGCCGGAAGGCTCGATGATGAAGCTATGCGGCACCGAACTAAACATGCGAATCCAGTTGTTCGCGATGGAGCTGCTCGGGCCATACAGCCAGATGGAGTACAAGGCGCCGTTCGCGCTCGACAAGGGCAAATGGTCGTTCCGGATGCTCGCGGCGCGCGGCGGCACGATTGCTGCCGGCAGCAATCAGATTCAACATAATATTATCGGTGAGCGTGTCCTGGGCTTACCCAAAGGATGATTGAAGATCCGAAATGGGTTTCATCTGTTCCCCCTTTCCAACCTGGAAAGGGGGCGAGGGGGATAGGATGGGAGATGAGCCCCATTTCTCCGGTTCCCCTTCCCGTGCGGGAAGGGGTTAGGGGTTAGGTTCTTTATGGATTTCAACTATACGCCGGAAGACGAGGCATTTCGCAGCGAACTGCGCGCGTGGCTCGAAGCCAACAAGAAGTACGCACCGCCGCCCGCCAATATGATGGCCGAAGAGGGCGAGGGCGACTGGGAGGCGCGCGTCCGGTGGCACAAGAAGCTCAACGAGGGCGGTTGGGTCGCCGTCAACTGGCCGATGGAATACGGCGGGCGCGGCGCCACCGTCATGCAGCGGCTGATCTACCGGGAAGAGTTGAGCCGGCTCGGGCTGACGGAGCCGTTCATCGGGATGGGAATCAGCCTGCTCGGCCCCACGCTGATGCATTGGGGAACCGAGGAGCAGAAGCGCAACCACATTCCGAAAATTCTCAGGGGCGAGGAAGTCTGGTGCCAGGGATATTCGGAACCCGGCTCGGGCTCCGATCTTGCCTCGGTGCAGACCCGCGCGGTCGACGACGGCGACGACTTCGTCGTCAACGGGCAGAAGGTGTGGACCTCGATGGCGCAGCATGCGGACATGATCTTCGCGCTGGTCCGCACCGATCCCGACGCGCCCAAGCACAAGGGAATCAGCTACCTGCTGATCGACATGCACAGTCCGGGTATCACCGTGCGTCCGCTGGTGCAGATGACGGGCGGCAAGGGCTTCAACGAGGTTTTCTTCGAGGATGTGCGCGTGCCGAAGAAAAATATCGTCGGCGAGCGCAACAACGGCTGGCAGGTCGCGATAACCACGCTGATGTTCGAGCGCGGTGGCGGCGGCGGCGAAGGTTACCTCGGCGAAGTGCATGAGTTGGCGAGGCTCGCCAGGCGCATCCCGCGCAACGGCGGCAGCGCATGGGACGATTCGAGCGTGCGGCAGCGCGTGGCGGAGTTCGCCGCCGATGCGCTGGCGCTCAGATACACCGGCTATCGCCAGTTGACGCGCCAGTTGAAGGGCCTGCCCCCGGGGCCGGAAGGCTCGATGATGAAGCTGTGCGGCACGGAGCTCGCGCTCAAGATCGCGCTGTACGCGATGGAGCTGCTGGGGCCGTACAGCCAGCTCGAATTCAACGCGCCGTTCGCGGTGGACAAGGGCAAGTGGTCGTTCAGGATGCTGGCGGCGCGCGGGCCGACGATCTACGCCGGGACCAATCAGATTCAGCACAACATCATAGGCGAGCGCGTTCTGGGCCTGCCCAAGGGCTAGCGCATCAGGAACGCGAAAAGGGGGAAATCACTTCATCTAATGTGAAACCCGCGATGGGTTTCACACTTCCTTCGGCAGGGGTGACCCCTGCACCCAGTATTTTTTATCCAGTTCCCCTTCCCGCGCGGGAAGGGGTCAGGGGTCAGGGGTTAGGTTAGCTCGCATCGTTCGCGACGCCCGCATGCTCACTTTTTGTGTGATTCCGTCTTTGTGTCATTCAGAGGGAAGCGAAGAATCCCGGTTCCTTCTTTACCTCGCCCGTTACTTCACGGGAGAGGCGGCCGGCCGCATCGCGGCCGGCGGTGAGGGTCCCGCGACCCCATGTTGCTCTCAGGTTCTTTTCCCGTGTCATTCTAGAGCGCAGCAAAGAATCCCGCTTGTGATCTTCCCCTCGCCCTACTAGGGAGAGGATCGAAGAGCCTGCCCTGAGCCTGCCGAAGGGTGAGGGTCCTTATCCAGCGCGCGATTTTGTACGCGCGCGACTTAGGATTCTTCCTGTTGCAGGCGTCATACGCGGATTGGCCTGCCCCCCTAACGCCCAGCAGTTTTGAGGTAGAGTCCGTCGACTGAAAGGAGACGGACAATGAAAGGCAGCCGATTCAGCGAGGAGCAGATCATCGGGGTGCTGCGCGAACATGAGGCGGGGGCGAAGACCGAGGAGGTTTGCCGCCGCCACGGGATCTCAAGCGCGACCTTTTACAAGTGGAAAGCGAAGTACGGCGGGCTCGACGTATCCGAGGCGCGCCGCCTGAAGTCGCTGGAGGATGAGAACCGGCGGCTGAAGAAGCTGCTGGCCGAAGCAATGCTGGACAACTCAGCGCTGAAGGACCTGCTCGGAAAAAACGTCTGAAGCCTGTGGCGCGGAAGGCGGCGGTTGCTCGACTGGTCGAGCAGCGCGGGCTGAGCCAGGTGCGCGCATGCAGGCTGGTCGGACTCAATCGCTCGAGCATGCACTATCGGCCGCGGCGGCCGGACGATTCGCTGCTGCGGCAGCGGCTGCGCGAGCTGGCCGCTGAGCGCAGACGTTTTGGCTATCGGCGCCTGGGCTGGCTGCTGGAGAGGGAAGGTCACGTGCTGAACCGCAAGAAGCTCTATCGGTTGTACCGCGAGGAAAAGCTCATGGTACGCCGGCGCAGAGGGCGCAAGCGCGCGCTGGGAACCAGGACGCCGATGACGCTACCGGGCGCGATCAACCAACGGTGGTCACTGGACTTCGTGGCCGACGCACTGAGCGACGGGCGGCGCTTCCGCATCCTATGCGTGGTCGACGACTTCAGCCGCGAATGCCTGGCCACGGTGGTGGACACTTCACTGGGCGGGGTGCGCGTGGTGCGCGAACTGGACCGGCTAACAGCTGAGCGCGCACTGCCACGGATGGTGGTTAGCGACAACGGGACCGAGCTCACCAGCTGCGCAGTGCTGCGTTGGGCCACCGGGCGACTGGAGTGGCACTACATCGAACCCGGCAAGCCGGTGCAGAACACTTTCGTCGAATCGTTCAACAGCCGGCTGCGCGACGAATGCCTCAACGAGCACGTTTTCCTCACCCTGGCCGAAGCGCGCGAGACCATCGAAGCGTGGCGTTACGACTACAATCACCTCCGACCACACAGCAGCCTCGGCGCATTGACACCAATCGAGTTCGCCATGCTTAAAAGACAGCAACAGCAACCGCCCCGAGAGGGCCAAAACCACGACCGACTCTACTTATGATCTGACGGGCATCGGGGGGCAGGCCAGGATCTTTGCAAGGCTCTCATCTAGAGGATTTTAAGTCGTCGATCCTACCGCCGCGACGGGCCGTTCAACGTCGCGAAGTGCGGCACTTCAAGCAAGCGGGCCGTGCCAGAGCGGCAGCGAAAGACCTAGGGTCCTTTACGACGAGGTCACGTCTAGGCTTGTGAGCGCCCATTCCTGCATATCCGCTGCACACGCTTGTAGGCCAAACCAAATGCTCCGGTAGCTTTCGAATCTGATGTAGTTCGGAGTTTTCTCAAGGTCATCGACATTTTCGTTAAGAATAAGGAGTTCGTAGCGACGCGGATCGCGGCTGGTCATCTCCAGAGCAAACCATGGCGCGGTTTCGTGGAAGAAGCTGGCTCTGTATTTCTGGAGTTCCTCTACCCAATCGAAACTATGTCCGTGCGCGCGCATGCCTTGTTCTAACGTTCGCTCAGCATCATTCTCGTGGCAACGCTGCTTGAGAATATGTCGCGTGAATCTAATCACAAAGGTACGCAGCATTTCGAAAGTCGAACGTGCCTCATACAGAAACGCATCGAGACTTGCCACGAGATGAAACCCAATTTCATCATTTTGCAGAGAAAGACCTATCGGTTTGCGCGCAATACATCTATCGATTTCCTCGACTCTTTCCGAAAGTTCTCTATCAAGGTCTTTGATGTCTTTTTGAAGCCGCTCGACAGCAATCTCGACAGCTCGGATCTTTGTAATTAGCGCAATCGCCGCATCGCCCATCTTGGGCCCCCAAGTGCCGAGTTGGGCGCCGCGGGCGCTCCCCTTCAGTTCGTTCAACCGGTTGATAATCGGATAAAGGAGCGCAACACGACCGATATAAGAAACGTGGAAGTAGTCCATATTGTCGAGTCAGGTCTCGTGATCGTTGCAGCTAAAATGTTTAGTTCGCCCCTTCGCTGGGAGCGCCGAGATAGTGCGCCAGCTCGTGCGCGTCGAATGCGCGACTGTCGTCGCCGGGCCTCTGCCCCTTGAACATTTTTATCATCACCTCAGAGCGATGCTTCGTGTATGGAATCGATTGGCCCGGGTAGAAGGTTCCAGTAGTATGTGCTTGACCAAACGCTACGTTCCCCGATCCAATCGCGGTCGCTGACGTGTTCGATGAATACGAACCGGGGGTGTTGATTGAACCATGGACAGCCTCGTCATCCTTATCGACAATTACGAAGTAGTCAAAGCCGTCAGCTAGGGTTACTTCGCCGCAGCACCGGAGCAAATAGGTTTCAACCTTTTCGTGGCCGGTGTAGCCGTTTCCCTTGAAAGAGATGAGCGCGGTATTAGAATCGATCCGCGTATCTGAGTATCCGCCCCGGAATCCGTGGCTCTGATACGGGGTCGAACACCCGATCAGCACGACGGCCAGAATGGGGGCGGCGGTTACGAGGCGAAGCGTCATCGACATTGAGTTAGCAGACAGCCGCGCGACACGCTATGGGTTCTGCCGATCCGGAATCTCCAATCCGCGCGCGATCGCGCTCGACGACGATCTCGCAGCGCCGCAAGCACAGGTCGATCTGGCAAACGTTTCGGCCAGTGTCTAAGTTCTCGCGCGTGTTTATTTTCGCCGATCGTTCCGCGCGGGACGTGGAGCGCGACGTTTTCGATGTTCCAGCTTCCACTCATTCCAGTGCTTACGACAACGAGGTCCAGCGCTGGGCGGCGGTGGCGGAGTTATACCGCGCGGGGATACGTCTGGTTCCTTACAGATCTTGCAGCTCATTCGTGGATCCTACGGTGCTAGGCGGTTCGCATGCGATGCGCGTGGGATGGACAGTCGATCGCCTGATTCAACGCGGGGGGCTGTCGTCTTCGAACGGCGCGCCTTTTTATTTTCCCGCCGCTCCGAGCAACTTTGCGAGATCGCGTTTGAATGTTTCCCTCGCGCCGGGCAAGGTCATGTGCGCCTGCTCATAGGGTTGTCCGAAGCGCTCCGCGTAGAGTCGGTTCAGGGTGCGCCAGATGGCCTCCATCGCCCAGATGATTTCACTCGCGAAGATGTTGGCCCGCTTGTAGACCGCCTGCGAATCGGCGACGTGATCCTTGTCGATGTGAAAGAAGGCCTTGTCGCGGATGAGCCTGAGCTTATCCTTCGAGGAGAGGTCTTTCAGACGAGCGATGTCGATGTCCTTCGCGACGTTGTCGCGCTCACACCGGTGCAAGTACCAGAAGGAAGCCGTTTCTTCACTGTCTTCCAGCATTCGGATTAGGCGGGCGAGCCTGTCCCCTATGAACGCGTTGAACGACTGTTCCAGTATGATGGACCCGGTTTGGTGGTGAACCAGCGCCTCGTAGAGCGCCTCCAGCGAGGCCTGCACTGATAAAAGGTTGTGCGTTTCGGCCAGCAGCCGCTTGAGCGTCGCGCGGAAGTTATCCTCGTAATCGGGTTTCTGCATCCGGTGCACCTCAGTCACAGTAGTTATACACCGGCTGTTCATCGAGGTCTCGACATCGCAGCGAGACCACAGCGCGACGAAGGAGCGCGGTACCAGCGCACACCCCAAAATCACTGGGTGCAGGGGTCACCCCTGCCAACGGTTGTCATACCGCTATGCTATAATCCTTAATATGACTTCCCGGACCACTCCCTTCCACTCACTCACCTCACAGCACCTGAGTCCCGCCAACGCGCACCCGGCATTTCTCGCCCGTTGCGACCTCGCCCCCGCATCGCAATCTTCCGATCCTCTCACTCTCCCAATGCTTATTTTCATTCGCGCCTTCCGACAATTTGAAGCCGACGGAAGAATTGGCGGAGAAAGTCAACAAAAGCAGCCGTTCATCCCAAACTCAGTTCAAAAACAATGTTTGTTTCCGCTTCGCCGAACGAAGCGGAATTACTCAGGAGTTCAGCGCACTTTTCCACATCCATTACGCGCGCCTGACTTTACTGTTACCGCGTTTCGTGGCAGTGTCGCGCCAACGCGTAATCAGTATGCTGCTGCAACTTACCGCCTCCGCCTACTTCGACTTCCTGCGGCAGTTCGCTTCGCTGGTGCGCGACCCGGTCGGCTACGGCGTGGGAGTGCCGCCGGGCGACGGGCGGCCCGTCCTGCTGATTCCCGGATTCACCGCGGGCGATTGGTCGCTCGGCACGCTGGCGCGATGGCTCGGGCGCGTGGGATACCGGGCGTACCTGTCGGGAATCGATCTCAACGTCGGATGCCCGCGGCGCAAGATGGAACTGGTGGGATGGCGGGTGGAAAAGATCGCGCGCGAATCCGGCCAGCGCGTGACAATCATCGGACACAGCCTGGGCGGCGTGCTCGGCCGCGCAATCGCGACGGCAAACCCCGCAATCGTGAGCCAGGTGGTGGCGCTTGGCTCGCCGATTCGCAACGGATGGACGGGAGTGCACGATCAGGTCCGTCCCGCACTGCAGGCGATCCAGGCTTTCTGGCAGACATTTTCCAGTGCACCAGAGAACTGCGGCACGATGGAGTGCTCATGCGGAATCGCCGACGCGGTGTTCGCGCCGACTCCGAAGCAGAGCCGTTTCAGCGCGATCTACACGCGCCGCGACGAGGTCGTGCAATGGCAAGCATGCATCGACGACGCCGGCGCCAATTTCGAAGTCTCCGGACTGCACGCCAGCCTGATCGTCAATCGCGAGGTGTATCGAATCCTCGGGTCGCTCCTCGCCGACGCCGCGGTTGACAGCGCCGCCGCTTGAACCTTGCCCGTCTGTAGTTAGTATTCATCGCTGGTATTCGAGGAAGAGGAGATTTCCGACGTGGCAGCAGTTCGCGATTTTGCTGAGACAAGAGACGGCCTCAAGCTTCGCTACGAGGTGAGAGGGCAGGGCGAGCCGGTCGCGCTTATCATGGGATTCAGCGGCTCGAGCCGCGGATGGGGCGAGGCGTTTTTGAAACTGATGGAAGCGCGCTTCAAAGTTTTCGTTATCGACAATCGCGGCACGGGCGAGAGCGACAAGCCCGACACCGAGTTCACGCTCGGCGACATGGCGGCGGATATCGCGGCGGTGCTGGATCGTGCGCAGACGCCGCGCGCGCATGTTTTCGGAGTCTCGATGGGCGGGATGATCGCGCAGGAATTCGCGCTGGCGTATCCGTCGCGCACGCGCGGGCTGGTGCTCGGATGCACCAACTGCGGCGCGAGTCATTCGATTGCGGCCGATCCGGCGGCGATTGCCAACCTGCTGCCGGTGCCGGGGATGGATCTGCTCGAGCAGGCGCGGCGCGCATTTTCGGTGGCGTGCGGAAAGACGTTTCTGAATTCGGCGGCGGGCCAGGCGACGCTGACGCAGGCGCTCGCGGAGATGGGCAACTACCCGATGACGCCGATGCATACGTTTATGCGCCAGGGACAGGCAATTGCCGGATTCGACAGCTTCGCGCGGCTTGGACAAATCAAGTCGCCGACACTTATTATTCACGGCGACGACGATGCGATCGTGCCGTATCCGAACGCGGAGGTTTTGCACGGCGCGATCGCGGGTTCGAAAATGCATACGCTCAAGGCCGCGGGCCACATGTTTTTCTGGGAGGCGCCGGAGGAAACCGTGCGCGTGGCGGGCGACTTCCTGGCCGCGGTGAAGTAAGCGCCGGAGGCTCATATGGCGAACTACGAAACCGTCATTTACGAAAAGGCCGAGGACAAAATCTACCGGCTGACGCTCAACCGGCCGGAGAAGCTCAACGCGCTGTCGCAAAAGCTGCTCAAGGAACTCGACTCGGTGATGGACGAGTTCGAGTCGAATGCCGACGCCAGCGTGCTGATAATTCGCGGCGCCGGGCGCGCGTTCTCGGCCGGCTACGACTTGCAGGGCACGCAGCATCCCGGCTCGACCTTCACCGTCACCAACGACCGGATGGGCCTGCACAAGACGATCGAGCGATGGCAGCGGCTGTGGTCGATCAACAAACCGACGATCGCGCAGGTGCACGGCTACTGCCTGGCGGGCGGCACGGAGTTCGTCGGGCACTGCGATATCGTGTTCGCCAGCGAGGACGCGCAGTTCGGGCATCCGGCGGGCCGCTCGCTCGGGATCCTGCCGACGATGTCGATGTGGCCGGTGCTGATGGGTCCGCGCAAAACGAAAGAGTACTTTTTCACCGGTGACTACATGTCGGCGAAAGAAGCGCTCGAATGGCACCTGGTCAATCGCGTTTTCCCCAAGGACAAGCTCGAGCAAGAAACGATGAACTATGCGCGCCGCGTCGCGATGGTGCCGGCCGAGCTGCTGATGCTGCACAAGGCGGCGGTGAATCGCTATCTCGATATCCTCGGGATTCGCGCGGCCGAGCAGTCGGCGGCGGACATCGACGTGATCGCGCATCAGACGGACACGGTGAAGAACTGGATGAAGGCGAGCCGCGAAAAGGGTCTCAAGGGCGCGCTCACGGAGCGCGATCGTCCATTCGCGAAGAAAGCATAGCCAAGGGCCGCGCCGGGAAAGGATTCGTGGAAGGAAGGACATGACCAAGCGTGCGTTGATAGCGGCAGCCTACCCGGTGCGCACAGCATAGGTCTCATGAGGAAATACCTTTCGCGCCACTTTGTCTCGTTCGCCTTGGGTCTCGCAATCGTTGCCGGACGTTTCGGTGTGATAGTGCTGACGACAGGATGCAGTGGTAGTGGTCGAGCAGTCACAGGGATGGCGGTTTCATTCGACGGAGCGACAGGTGAAGTCTCGATACCCGTCGTAACTACGGCGGCCGCGAATGTAACTCTGGAGGCCTGGGCTAAACTTCCGACCGGCGCAAAGGGTTGCTTTGTGAAGATTGGAGACGCCAACACAGGTTACGGAATCGGCCTGGGGGCGAGTCATACCAGCTTTGATGCTTCGAACACGGGCAACGCCGTGATCGGCCTATACGAAAACTCTGCGTGGTTCTATCCAGCCGGCGATCCCACGCTCTCTGCGGGCGCTTGGCATCATATTGCGTTCGTAATCGGCGCGGCAGGGTCGGCTCCCTCGTTCTACATTGATGGCGCTCCTTACGCCGCGACCTCATCGGGTACACCTCACGCTCCAACTGATAGTGCGGCGATCGGCCGAGATTTAGGCGGTGACAGATGGAGCAACGCCACGCTCGCGAAAGTAGCGGTCTATAACTCAGCCCTCAGTGCGGAGAGGATAAAAGCACACGCTGCCGCCGCTTCCGACGCTGCGTACGACTCAGCAGTACTAGCCGACAAGCCGCTGGCGTTTTACGAACTAGACGAAGAGAACGGCCCGAGTGCAGACGATAGCAGTGGGAACTCGAACACTGGCACGTACAGCGGCGGAGTTACGTTCCTGAAACTCGGCCCGTTCGCAAGTACGCAACCGCCTAAAGAGTAGAATGGGCGCGCTCGCGAACAGCCCATCGGCAATAAAGGCACCGGGGCATCGGTCGCCGTTGAGATCGGAGCGACCGCTTCTGATCATGCCTGCCCGCATCGCGCATGACTATTGCGCGACATCTAATTCTTTCAGTGATTTGCGTAGATATGTTCCGAATGACTGCGGCGGAGGCTTTGGTTCGCACTAGGAACGGATGGTTTCAGTCGATGACCCGGCGCGAAGCCGCGTGGCTGGTCGTCGGCTCGCTCACATTTTCGATCGTGTTCTCGTACCCGATGTTGTGTGAGGTGGTGTACCTGGGACCTGGGGTTTCCGGGTGGATAGCGACGGGGCCGTTATTCAGTCATCTCGGCCGCTTTCCCGCCAACGGCGACTGGGATCTGTTTACGCAACTTCGATGGGTTCCGTACTACACCATTACTCACTTCCATCAATTGCCGTTCTGGAATCCATACAAGTGCGGCGGAATGGGGATGTTGAGCAATCCCGAGTCAATGGTGGTCAGCCCGTCTTTGCTCCCGTACCTGCTATTCGGCCAGTATGCGGGATTGTACATCGAGATTGTCGGCCACCTCGCGATTGGATTCGCCGGTGGCTATGTGCTCGGGCGCGAGCTGGGACTGGGGCGGGTCGCGGCAATAGTCAGTGCGGCGGTTTTTCCCGCGAGTTCGTGGATCTACCTTCATCTCTCCGTCGGTCATCTTAATTTCCTTCGTGCGTTATACTTTCCATGGATCGGCGCGCTGCTGCTGATTTCGATTGAGCGCCGGAAATTTCTTCCTGCCGCGATGGGCGGTTTCATTTGCGCGTTGACGCTGACCGAAGGGAACTACACGTTTCTGTATAGTGCGATCATTATCGGGTCGGTCGCGTTGATGCTCACGCTGCTCAATCGAAGCGTCTGGCCGCTCATCTATGGACTGGTCATCGGATTGTTTGGTCTCGGATTCGGCGCGTTGAAACTGCTGCCGATGGCGCAGCAGCTCACGATCTATCCAAAGCACCCGTTCGGGCTGGAATTCATTTCCGCACGAATGATTTCGGGCTTCCTTTTTTCGCGCCACCAGGACCTTTACCGACCCAGCGGGGCGGAATTTCTATTTGCCGAATATGGTGCGTACATTTCGATCGCCTTCGCCGCGCTAGCGGTCGTCGGTCTCTTCAGCCGTCCACTTAGAACGCTGCCGTGGGTGCTGCCCGCCTTTATATTCCTGTCCTTCACGCGGGGTTTCACGGGCGACCACTCCGCAGTGCTGCTGTTGCGCCATCTGCCGCTTTCGCAGAGCGCTGGGCTCACGGGACGATACCTTATTCCGTTCGTATTCTGCGCCGGAGTGGTCGCCGCTCACGGAACTGATTTCCTATGTTCGAGGTTCGGATCGTGGGGCCGCCGGACCGCTGTAGTGTTGATTACTATCGGCATCGTCGATAATTGGCTGGTCGGCGCTCCCAATCTTCGATATCTGTTTCAGGGCGACATCCGCCAAGTCGCCTACTCGCCCGACTTCCGTCAGTACTGGGTGGGAAACCCCGGCATCCAGACTGAAATTTCGCAAGCCAATATGGGATCGGTGAATTGCCAGGGATACGGATACTGCGACATTCCGGAAAATCCACTTGGATACAATCAGCCTGGGTATCGAGGTGAGTACTACCTGCTGGACGCGGGTACGGTCAGCCAAACGCTGTGGACACCAAATCGTCTCCGGTATGAGGTCAACGTTCAGGCGGCGACCTCGTTGGTTGTGAACCAGAACTATTATCCGGGATGGCGCCTGACTAGCAGGTTGCGGAAAAAGGGTTTTTGACTCCTGATGACATTGATCCAAGACGCATTCTCGTGATCGTAGTAATGCTTACTCTTCGCCGAAATCGTCTTTCATTGAGTTTTTCCGCAACCTGCTAGTGGCGCAGGCCAACTCTACGCCGAAAACGGACTGATCGCGGTCCGCCTCCCGCTGGGTCGCCAGCAAATCGAGCTGGTGTACGCGCCCGAGCGCATCCTGTTAGCATTCGGACTCACAATTGCCGCGCTGGCGGCGTTGATCCTGATTTGGCGGAAGGAAGCGCAAAACTAGGCGAACGCGGCGACCGTCGCCAATGGATCGCGGTCTGGCTCGGCCTTGCGATCGTGACCTTGCTGGCGATCCATCGCCTGCGCGATTTTCCCTACCATCTGAGTTGGAGCGCCGCATATGCAGGTATACGCGCGGTCCTTCCGGTCACCGCATGGGCCGCTCTCAAAGTCTGGATTTTCTGGGCGTGGAGTGCGGCGATACTGGCTGGATTTGCGCTCAAGCTTGACAGTGAGCTGGAGTTTTCCGACGCACTGCTGGCCGGAGCGGGCGGGCTTTGGGTTCTCGCCTACCTACTTGGCAACTTGCTCGGTCCGATCGGCCTGTACAACACGCCTACGGTGTGGGGATTGCTTGCGCTCGGCAGCGCGTACCTGTGGCGGAGTCCGCCGACAATAAAGCTTGGAGCGTGGACCTCGGGCCAGAAGCTGGCGGCACTCGCGACCGCGTTGCTTGCCATATCGTACTTGCCGCTGCAACTTGGCTCGCCGGTACCGCCGTTCATGGACGTGCTTTCGTATCCGTCATCGGCGCAGCGCATCCTTACCTTTCACGTCTATCTGCCGTTTGACAACGATCCATACGGATGCTGGGGGCCGTACGCGCAGACGCCTGCGCTCGAACTGTTTTACGCGCTACTCGCGCTGGGAAGTCACGCCCGCTTCGCGACTCTGGCCGAGACCGCCGCGATGGTCCCAATGAGTGGGCTGCTATTCTTCGCGACCTACCGGCTCGGCAAGACACTTTTCAACGACACCGCTGGCGGAGTCGCCGCGCTGTTTATCTTTTCGACCTGCCTCCTGCGGCGCGCGCAGGGGATGCGCGGGACGGCGATCGATTTCGCATTGCTCGGACTGGGGCTCGCCTTCTTTCTCGATCCGGGACGGCGGCGCCTGTTGATGGCGCTGGGAGCCGCGATGCTCGGGACCGCGGTTGCCGCGCACGCGATCGACGGCGGCTTCGCGATGGTGGCGGCGTCGGCCGCGCTGCTCTTCTGGATCCTGGAAGGCGATTTCCAGCGCGTCGAGGCCGGAATGATGAGTCTGGCGGGGGCGACTCTGATGGCTCTGCCCGAATTTGCGATCGGCATGGCTCGGCCGCTTCGGTACCCGATTCTGCCGCTATGCCTGATCGCGGGCGTTGTTCTGATCGTCGCGGGCGTCAATCGGCTCCGCGACGATTCACCGACTCGCGATCGCGCACGGCTGCGCGGCCTCAATGTGGCGCTGATCGCCGTGTTCATCCTGGCGGTGCTCTATCGGCATGCGGTCGAGCCCTACTCGCTCTATGCTCAGGTCGCGGGAAACCTGCCGATGCTCACGCTGTTCTGCTTCGCGGGGCTGGTCGGGGCGGCCGGAACTATTTACGGCGAGGGGGCATCCGCGATGCCTTATGCGGCGATCGTGGTGGTCGCGCTTTCGCTGGGAATCGTCGGCGAATATCTGGATGCGATCCTGCGCCCGATCTCGCATAGCGCGACGACCGGCATGATGGTCTCCGATTTGAGGATCAAGCTCTGGGACTATTGGATCCCCTATTTCCTGACGCTGCCGGCAGGATTTCTTTTCTCGGTTGCCTACGACCGCTGGTCGAAGCCGGCCACGTTCTTCGCGCTGCTGACTGTTCTGATCTACCCGTGGAACCAGATTAAAGATCCCGTCGACTATGATTCGGTCGAGCATTCGATAACCGAGCAATGGGCCTTCAATCTGCAAACCGCTGCCGATGGCTATTGGTCTGGCCATTCCGATCGGCGCTGGACATTCGGCAACGAGGAGATGCCACTCATAGCCAAGCTGCAGGAAGAGATCCGCGCCGGCCGTATTACGACCGCTACGCACATACTGCACATCTGCAACGACATCTCGTCGTGGTCGCTGGTCCAGTTCCCGGTGCTGACCGGAATCAACGACGATCCGCTCGAATATAACCACGATGCCAACAATCTGTGGGAGGGCGGAAGCCGCGTAGGCGGGCTCCCGGATCTTCCGGCCGCGCTGGCGGCGCGTCCGCCGTATATTCTCGAGCAGGTGCCGCCGCGTCCCCCGCTCGGCGATCCGCCGGCCGGCTACGACTTGATCCTCACCAGTGGATATATCCGGCTCTATCGCCGCCACGATCTCACAGCGACGCCTGCACATTCTCACTTCATCTATAATAACCTGCTAGCTATCGCCTCGATCATCGGAATCATCATTGTCATGCGTCGGCGCCGGCCTTGAGATGGTGATGCGAGTGCAGTCTAGCCGTTTCCATGCAGATGTTCGGAGCGTCAGCCGAGATCCCCTGGTCGTAGCAGCTGCCGCGGCCTTTGTATTCTCGGCGCTTGCTATCTACGAGCTTCGTAACTTTCCATTTCCGCGAGACTTGGACGCAGCGGTGTCAGCGATCGTACGACTACTGCCAGTCACCGGAGCAGCGGCCGTACGAGTGTGGGCATTCTGGGCATGGTGGGCAGTTCTGATCGCGATCGTTGTCCACAAGCTCGATCCGAAGATTGGCCGATTGGATTGCGGGCTGATCGGAGCGGCCGGAGTATGGGTACTGGCTTATTTCCTCGGGACGGCGCTCGGGCCGATCGGATTATTTCGCGCATCGCTGCTTTGGGTTTTGGGACTTGCTGGGACCATCTATCTGTGGCGCGACCGCCCGGGGCGAGTACTCGATCGTCCCAGCTTCGGACTTGGGCTCGCACTGATCGCGATCGGTCTGGCTGCGGTTTCACTCATTCCGCTTCAGCTTGCGTCTCCCGTCGCTCCGTACATGGATGTGTTGTCGTGGCCGGCCTCCGCGCAGCGCGTGCTCACCTTCGGGGTGTACTTACCGTTCGATAATGATCCCTACGGAATCTGGGGACCGAACGTTCAGCAGCCGGCGCTCGAGCTCTTCTACGCTTTTCTAGGGCTGGGATCGTTCACGCGGCTAGCAGCCGTGGCTGAAAGCACTCTGATCTTTCCAATCGGGGCGTTGACCATCCTGGCGACCTATCGCCTAGGCGTAGCCCTGTTCGACGACACGGCCGGCGGAGCCGCCGCACTCTTGCTGTTTCTCACGACGATATTTCGCTGGGCCGAAGGAATGCGCGGCACCGCGGTCGCTTTCGTATTGGCTGCGCTTGGGCTGGCATTGTTTATCGATCCGCGCCGCAATCGAATCCTGATGGCTTCCGGCGCGCTTATGCTTGGGGCGGCTTTGCCCTCGCATGCGATTGACGGCGCGCTGGCCCTTGGGGTGGCGCTGGTGGCGGCCGGCTCATGGTTGCTCGCGCGCGACGTCCCCCGCTTCAAGGCCGGAGTCTTATGCCTGAGTGGCGCGGTATTGTTCGGCGCCCCCGAATTCTTCATTGCCAGCGCAACCGTCGTACCGGTGCCGCTTCTGG
Source organism: uncultured delta proteobacterium (assembly GCA_963842085.1). Classification (GTDB taxonomy): domain Bacteria; phylum Desulfobacterota; class Binatia; order Binatales; family Binataceae; genus Binatus. The sequence continues at coordinate 1,012,383 of CAWJET010000002.1, read as the reverse complement.
TTTTGTTCGAGGCCGTCGGTGCCGGGCTGGTAATCTACGGAGCAACGCGGTTGATTCCGTGCAAAGGCGCCGCCGAGCCGCGGGGGGTGAACACCTGTTTGCGCCTTTTGCTTCTCGTCGAGACACTCGCTATCGGGTACGATGCGATTACGGGCTCCGGATCGCTATTTGGCGAAGTGCCGGGAAATTTTCCGGTGTTGGGGATGCTTGCGGTCGCGGGGCTTCTGGCCCTGATCTCAATTCCTCCATCGGTCGGCGGCGTGAGTCGAATCTGCGTGATCGCGGCGATGCTGCTGCCTCCATTTGCGATCATTCGAATACTGACGAATGTTCCGCTCACTTCTTCGCCGGCAATGAACTTCGCAACGTTCGAGTTAACGCGGAAAATCGCCGACTACTGGATGCCTTTCGTGCTGGTGTTTCCGGCCGCGCGCTTTATCGCGCTGCTCTGCGAGCTTGTTCCCAAGGCTTTCCTGGCAAGCGTACTGCTCGCCAGCCTAATCCTTGCGCCGCCACGCAAGACTGGAATCGACTACTACACGCACGAGCATTCTATCGGCGAAAATTGGATGGTTGATTTCAGCATCGTCAGCAATGGCTATTGGACCGGGACCTCCGACTCGCGTTGGACATTTGACCCGGTCGAGTCACGCCTGAACCTGCTGCTGCTCGAAGAAGTTCGCGCCGGGCGAATCACGCCGAGCACGCACATCCTGCATCTCGTGCGTAATGTCAGTCCATCCGAGAGATGGGCCCGTTTCTCGGTCTTTACCGGAATTGACGATGATCCGGTAGTACTTCAGCCGCCCGAGTCAGAGTGGCCGATGTTCCTTGTCGGCAGCCGCGCGCGCGCAGTAGTACATCTCGACGACGAGCTGAGCAAACGCCCTCCATATATTCTCGAGGAAATTGCGCCTCCGGGTCCGCTCGCGTTTCCGCCCGCCGGCTACGAGCGCATCTTCGACTCAGGCGGAATCCAACTCTACCGCCGATCGGATTTGCTATCGCTGGGCAATCGGTAGTCAGCGTTCGAGTTTGGCGAGCTTGGGGTTGTTGCCGGAACAGGCGCTGTCGTCAACGAAAATGGACTCATCGGAGTGCGCGTGCCGCCGGGGAAGCAGCGTGTCACGATCGCATATCGAGACTACGGTGCTTTGCTCGGCGCGCTCGTGACGCTCGCGACGATCGGCTGGACAATTTTCCTATGACGGCGCCAAAGCACGATATTGCTTTCGACGCGTCATTTTAGCACCTGACTAGCCAACAGCCTCTTACGCTGGCAGACTCGATCCGGCAAGCTGGAGATGGCTCGGACGGGGGTGGGGAGTGGCGCCGAATTCGCGACCGATGGATTCTCAATGCATGGGATAACCGACCCCGCGCATGTCGCGGAGATGCTCGCGACGTGGGGCTACCTCGGCATCTTCGTCGCCGTGTTCGTCGGCAACCTCGGCGTGCCGGTGCCTGAGGAAACCGTGATGCTGGCGGCCGGATTTCTGGCCGGCCGCGCACTGCTCGATCTGCGAATCGTCTATGTCGCCGTAATCGTGAGCGCGGTCACCGGCGACTGTTGCGGCTACGTCATCGGCCGCACCGGCGGACAGCGAGTACTGGTGCGGCTCGCGACGGCGTTTCCCTTCATGCGCACGCGTTACGACCGCCTGCAGGTGTTCTTTCAGACTCACGGCAGCAAGGCGGTGTTCATGGCGCGATTTATCACGGGCGCGCGCTTTATGGCGGGGCCGATGGCGGGTGCGTGCGGGATGCCGTTCTTCCAGTTCCTGGGATGGAACGTGCTCGGCGCGATCGTATGGTGCTCGCTGATCGTTACGATCGGCTACCTGGTTGGCGACGAGGTGTACCGCGTAATGATGATGGCGGATCAGGCGTCGCGATGGATTGGGCTGGGCGCGTTCGTGGTAGCGCTGGCGTTCTTCTTCTTTTGGTGGAGGGACCGGCATCCTGCGGTGTCGCGGCCTCAATCGTAGCAGGATTCGCGACTGCGTCGCGGTGGTGGCACTCGCGCTGGCGATGTCCGGATGCAAGCCGCGCACGCGTATCGATCTTCACTATCTTCCGGGCTTCGTGCCCGGCTCGCAAAACGTATTTCGGCCCGCCAAAATCGCGGTGCCTCCCACGACCAGAGATTTTGGCGCCGGTGATTCCGAGGTCGGCGCGATCTACGCCGCCGACGGCACCGTCCAGACCCCGCTGGCGGTCGCCGATGCGGCTGATGCCTTCAACGCCGCGTTGCTCAGGGGACTGGCCGACGCCGGGCTGGTGCCGGTCGCGCTCGACTCGAGTCCGGACGACGGCAAGCCGCCCGAAGGCGCGGACTTCATCCTTGGCTCCAGGCTCGAGCAGCTCGAAGTGAACAAGCGGTTCGGAGCGAATTGGACCATACACGGCCAGTACTTCACGATGAGAGCGGTGGTGCGCGCTAAGTTCGAGCTCAAGAATCGCGACGGCGCCGTGCTTTACTCAGGCGAGGTCAGCGGGATCGAAAATGAACCGCCAAATCCCGTCGGCGCGGAGGTCTTTCTGCCGCTCGAGACGGAGCCCGCCGAGTCCTTGTCAGTTGCACTCTCGCGCGCAATCGGCTTGCTGATTATCCAGCCGGGATTTCGCGACGCGCTGCCTGTACGAGCGGCGGAGGCGACCTCCTCTTCAACGCCGCCGACGCCGCAACCTTCGCATCATTGAAATGTCCGGCGCGTAGCCGCGATTGGCAGTAAGTGTGGCAGCTAATCTATTGCTGCCACCATCGGCGCGCTGGATAATCCCGTTCCATGAAGGCGAAACGGAGCAAATGGCGTCCTGGACCCGCGCGCACATCGCCGAGTCCGCGCACGCGCCGAATCGTCATGCTCGCTTTTCCCGACGCACAGATCATCGACATCACCGGCCCGCTCGAAGTGTTCGGACGCGCCGCGCGATTGCTGAGCGAAGAGCGCGGCAGGCGCGCTCTTGCTTACACCGTCGAGATCGTAGGGACCAAAGCCGGCCCGTTCACGACTTCATCGGGCATCCGGCTGATCGCAGACCGCTCGATCGCGCAGGTGCGCGGGCATATCGACACGATTCTGGTGGCGGGCGGCCGCGGAACTGCGGCGGCGCTGCGCGACCGCGCGCTGATCGAGTGGCTCCGCGGCAGTATCGATCGCACGCGCCGTCTGTGCTCGGTATGCACGGGAGCATTTTTGCTTGCGGAGGCAGGTCTCCTGGACGGGCTGTCGGCGACCACTCATTGGCGGCAATGCGAGCGGCTCGCGGCTCAATATCCGGCGGTCACGGTCGAGACGGATCCGATTTTCGTGCGCGCCGGCAAAATATTCACCTCAGCCGGCGTGACCGCAGGAATCGATTTGGCGCTGGCGCTCCTGGAGGAAGACCACGGCCGCGACGTGGCGCTCGCCGTGGCGCGCGAGTTGGTCATGTTCCTGCGCCGCCCCGGCGGGCAGTCACAGTTTTCCGTACAACTCAGCGCGCAGGTTGCGGATCGCGAGCCGATCCGCGAGTTGCAGCGATGGATTGCGGATCATCTTGGCGAGGACCTTTCGGTTGAAGCGCTCGCGCGGCGCGCCGCGATGAGCCCGCGGAATTTTGCCCGCGTATTTACGCGCGAGGTCGGAGTGACGCCGGGACAATTCGTCGAGCGCTCGCGCGTCGAAGCGGCGCGCCGCCGCCTGGAAGAATCGGGCGAAGGCGTCGATTCGATCGCGTCCGCGTGCGGCTTCGGCACGCGCGAATCGATGCGCCGCGCGTTTATCCGCATGCTGCACGTGCCGCCCAGCGCGTATCGCAGCCGCTTTCATCAGAAACTGAGCGCCTGACAGTCAAAGGAGAACGCCATGCGAATTGCCTTCCTGATTTTCGACGATTTGACCACACTCGATGCGATAGGACCGTTCGAGGTGCTGTGTCGAATCCCGGGCGCCGAGGTGATGTTCGTCGGCGAGACCGCCGGCATCAAACGCGCCGATCCGAAATCGCTCGGCATAGTTGCCGACTATTCAATCGACGATGTCACCAGCGCCGACATCCTGGTGGTGCCGGGCGGGCGCGGCGAGCAGCAGGTTCGCCAGAAGCTGCACATGCTTGAATGGGTGCGCAAAATCGATGCGACTACGAAATGGACAACGTCGGTATGCACGGGAGCGCTGGTGCTCGGCGCCGCCGGTCTGCTCCAGGGAAAGCCTGCGACCACGCATTGGGCGCGGCTGCAGATGCTGCGCGAGTTCGGCGCCGAGCCGCGCAACGAGCGCATCGTCGAGGACGGCAAGATCATCACCGCGGCTGGAGTTTCCGCCGGCATCGACATGGCGCTGCATCTCGTCCGCCGCGTCGCGGGCGACACGATTGCGCATGCGATCCAGGTGGGAATCGAATACGATCCGCAGCCGCCGTTCGACGGAAATGCGGGACGCGCGCCGGCACACGTCATGGAAGTCCTGCGCCCACGATATCAGAGGACGGAGGTGAAAGCCGCGGCGAAGAATTGAAACTCACTCTATTGAATGTGAAACCCTTCCTGAGTTTCACGCTTCCCTGGGCAGGGGTGACCCCTGCACCCGGTGTTAAGTAAGGTGGCGATTCGAGTCGAGACCGACTAATCAGGGAATTGGAGGCTACTGCCGATGACAGACCCGTTCACGGACCGCATCGACGTCCATTTCCACTATCTGAGCCCGGAATATCGCGAGAAAATGATCGACGCCGTCGGCGGTTCGCCGGACGGGTTTGCTGCGCCGCAATGGAGCGCGGAGGCTGCGCTTGCGATGATGGACCGAATGGGGATCGCGACCGGGATGTTATCCGTATCTTCTCCCGGGGTGCATTTCGGCAACGATGCGAAGGCTCGTTTGCTGGCCCGATCCGTCAACGAGTTTGCTGCGCGCACCATCAGCGACCATCGCGGGCGTTTTGGCGGCTTTGCCAGCCTGCCGCTTCCGGACGTTGACGGTGCGCTGGAAGAGATCGCTTATGCCCTGGATATGCTCAAGCTTGACGGGGTAGTCGTGCTGACCAACTTCAACGGCGTGTACCTCGGCGACAAGCGGCTGGACCCGGTCTTCGATGAGCTCAACCGCCGGGGCGCAATAGTCTTCATTCATCCCACATCGCCGATATGCTGGCAGCAGAGTGCGCTCGGATATCCGCGCCCCATGATCGAGTTCACCTTCGACAGCACGCGGGCGGTCGTCAACCTGATATTCAGTGGGACGACGGCGCGTTGTCCGAAACTGCGTATCATCGTGCCGCACGCGGGTGGCACTCTGCCGTTCCTGGCGCGGCGAATCGGCATGTTCGGCCGCGGTCTCGCCGGCGGCAGCGCGAGTACTCCGATCAGCACGGAAGAGCATCTGCGCCGGCTCTATTATGATCTTGCGGGCTCGCCCGGCTCGAATGCGCTCACTCCGCTACTCGAGATGACCGAACGCTCGCACATCCTATACGGCAGCGACTACGTACACACGCCGGAAGCGGTGGTGTCGGCGCATCTCGTGGAATTGTTGAGCAGTAAGTTGTTGTCTCCGGACGACTTCCGCGCGATCGGGCGGGGCAACGCGCTCGCGCTATTTCCGCGGGCAGGGGCTGACCCCTGCACCCAACGTTAAGAAAGCGGGGCGAAGCGATCGAGCGCTACAACGGGAAGCGCTCGCCGACCATCTCCTCGCTCTTTCGCCACAGGTCGTTCGCATGGGCAAGGTTGAGAGCATAGGAACGCACGCCGACGCGCGAGGCCGCGTCGTCATTCACCGCGCATACGTGACAGTCTTCGCAATAGTGTCCGCCAACTGCGTGGGCTGGCCCGACAAACCCGGCCCAAACGGAAGTCGCCGAGCCTTGCGGGACACTCTTGAACCGGAACGTCGGCGCCTGACCGGGTTTTGCACCACGATTTATTCGCGCCATCATCTGCTCGATGAGTTCCGGCGTCATATGGCGCCCGAGCTCGGTCTGGATTCCTCCCGGATGGACCGCGGTTGCGCGGATGCCGCGTCCCTTGAGGCGGCTGTCGAGCGCCACGGCGTACAGTATATTTGCCGTCTTCGAGCGGCCGTACGCGGTAAACGCCTGATAAGGAGTCCGCTCGAAATTCGGGTCTTCAATGTCTACATCGCTTATCTGATGACCCGCCGAAGAGAGCGTGACGATTCGAGCGCCCGGCTTCAGCAGCGGCACGAGCCGATTGACGAACACGAAATGCCCCAGGTGATTGGTTCCGAATTGCGTTTCGAAGCCGTCCTGCGTCTTGCCCTGCGGACACGCCATCACGCCGGCATTCGCGATGATCACATCGAAGGATTTGCCGCGCGCCAGCAGCTCTGCGGCGGCTTTGCGCACACTGGCAAGGGACGCGAGGTCCATTTCGACAAGTTCGACAGCGGGGTTGCCCGCTTCGGCGAGAGCTCGACGCGCTTTGGCCAGATCGCGCGCCGTGCCGACGACGGTGGCGCCGTGCGCGACGAGTGAGCGGGCGGTCTCGACACCCAAGCCGGCCGACACGCCAGTCACGAGTACCCGCTTGCCCGAAAGGTCGATACCCTTGAGGACCTCATCGGCCGTGGATTCCGCTCCGAAGACCTGCGCCATTGTGTTTCTCCCAATTTTTCTGAAGTTTAAGACGTCTCTTCGAGATCAGACAGATTTACCCTTGCGGGATTCTTCTTGTTGGCGCAACTCGACGCGGCGGATTTTTCCGCTGACTGTTTTGGGCAACTCGTCGATGAACTCGATCTCGCGCGGATATTTGTAGGGCGCCGTCACGCGCTTGCAGTGCTCCTGCAGTTCTGTGATGAGCCGCTGGCCCGGCTCGGCGCCGGGTCGCAGCTTCACGAACGCCTTGACGATCGAGCCGCGATCAGCGTCTGGCGACGCGACCACTGCGGATTCCATTACGGCGGGATGCTCGAGCAGGGCGCTCTCCACTTCGAACGGCCCGATTCGATAGCCCGCCGAAATGATAACGTCATCGGCGCGGCCGACGAACCACAGGTAGCCGTCGGCGTCGCGGGTCGCCTGGTCGCCGGTCAGGTACCAGTCGCCGCGAAACACTCCGGCGGTCTCTTCCGCATTTTTCCAATACTCCAGAAACAGCGACGGCGGGCGCTCGGGACTCACTCGCACTGCGATCTCGCCGACTTCATCGATCTTTGTTTCGGCCAGTTCGCCGTTGAGCACTCGAACGTCATGGCCGGGGAACGGCAGCCCCATCGAGCCCGGCTTCACGGGCATCGCGGGCATGTTCGCGGCGAGGATGATCGTTTCGGTTTGTCCGTAGCCGTCGTGAATCGTCAGCCCCAGCCGCTCGCGCCAGACCTCAATCACTTCCGGATTCAGCGGCTCGCCCGCTCCAGTGCAATGTCTCAGCTTGGGGAATGAGTAATCGGCGAGATTCTCCTTGATTAGTATTCGATACTCAGTCGGCGGCGCGCAGAAGGTAGTAACTCTGTAGCGGCCGAGCAACCCGAGTTCTTTTTCCGGGTCGAAGCGGCCCTTGTACATGAACGTCGTCACCCCGTTCATCCACGGCCCGAACAGCACGCCGTACGCGGCCTTGGCCCAGCCGGTGTCCGACGTAGTCCAATGGATGTCGCCCGGCCTCACGTTCAGCCAGTTAAGCCCGGTGAAGCGGTGACTGTAGGTATAGGAGTGACTATGCAGAACGGCCTTCGGCTCCCTGGTCGTGCCGGAAGTGTAATAGCAAATCGCGGGCTCCGACGATTTCGTGTTCGCGGTTCTGAACACCGGCGACGAGTGACCCATGTATTCCTGCAGGCTGACCCAGCCGGTGCGGGCGGCGCCGGCGATCAGGTAATGCTCGAGCGAGGGGCATTGCTTGCGCAGGTCCGCGATCATCGCGGCTTGCTCGAAACCGGCGATTATCGCGCGCGCGCCAGAATGATTCGCGCGATAGATCAAGTCCTTCTCGCGCAGCATCGAGGTGCACGGGATGACGATCGCGCCGAGCCTGAGCGCGCCGATGTAGGCGGCCTGCCAGAGCGTGATTCGCGGCAGCACCAGCAGCACCGCGTCGCCGCGCCTGATTCCATGGCCGGCGAGAACGTTCGCGATCCGCTTCGACTGCTGGGCGATGTCCGCGAACGTCAGCCGTGCGCGATTGCCCTCGCTGTCCTCGCAAAGGATCGCAACCCGGCGCGGATCTTCGGCGAACTTGTCGATAACCGCGGCGAAGTTGAAATGCTCCGGCGTCTCCCACCTGAAGTCCCGACACGTACGCCGATACTGCTCGAGCGCATCGGACCTGATCGCATTGGTCTTAAATGAATCGGTCATGGGCGCGAATTCCAGCGCGTCGCGTGCTCGGCAGGCGCTTGCGAGCGCTTGGCCGCCGCCTTGATATATTTCACCGTCACGGGAGAAAGGTCGTCGCGTTCGACACGTACGTCGATTATCGCAAACGATTTGCAGTCGTGCGCCGCGCGCAGCGCATCCCGCAACTGCTCGACCGTGGTCGCCTCGAATCCGGCGCCGCCCCAATCGCGCGCGAGCTTCGCATACGGCCAGGGCGGAATGTCGAGCAGGTCGCGCCGCTCGGCGATCGGCCGGAAGATGCCCCATCCGCCGTTGTTGATCACCACCACGATCGGATTGACGCCCTTGGCCGGCGCCTGCGAAATTTCGGGACCGGTCATCTGAAAGCCGCCGTCCCCGCATAGCACCAGCGGGCGCAGACCGCTGCCGATCTGTGCGCCGAGCGAGGCCGGCACCGCGAATCCCATCGAGGCGTAAAACCCCTGTGCCAGGTAGCCGCCGCTGTGTGGCACCCGGATGTCGAGCCCGCCAAACAGCATGTCGCCCGACTCCGCGACCACCAGGTATTCGCGCTTGTCGGCCAGGAATTCGTTGACCGCGGCCAGGATCTGGCTGACCTTGACCGGCTTGCCGTCGCGCTCGGCAATCTCGCGAAGATTATCCGCGTAGCGGACCTTCTCATGATGAAGCCGCAGCTTCTCGTGCAGCAGAGCACGCGCGAAATCGCGCACGCCGGCGTCGGTGTAGGTGTGATACTTGACCTCGACCCGGCGATCGACAGCCCACACCGTTCGGCCCTGGATCACGTGCGGCGGACGGTTGCCGAAGTTCATGTCGGTTTTCAGGCATCCGAGATTGAGCACGAAGTCGGCCGCGTCCATCCGCGCGACGATCGATGGCGGGCTGATCGGGCCGACGTGCACGCCCATGTATAGCGGATGGTCCATTGGGAACGCGCCCTTGCCGAGCACGGTGGTGAACACCGGCGCGCCCATTTTTTCGGCCAGTTCCACCAGCTCATGCGACGCTTTGAAGCGGTGAATCTCGATGCCGGCAATGAGCACGGGCTTGCGGCTCTCGTTGAACATCGCGGCGGTCTCGTGCGCCGCCTCCTCGACCTTGCGCGTGTCGGATTCCTGGAAATACAGCCGCCCGTCCCATTCGATCAGCTCGTCGGGGACTTCGATTTGCCGGTCGACCATGTCGCGATGAATCTCAACGTAGCCCGGCCGCTGCTCGGCCCAGATGGCGCGCACGACGCGGTGCAATTCGTGCGCGGCGGTGCGCGGATCGGTCAGCACGGCGGACGCGCAGGTGACTTCGTTGTAAATGCGGCGCTGCGATTCGATCTCGCGGGCCTGGTGATGAATCAGGGTGCCGAGTTTGCGCTCCTCCTCACCCGGACCGCCGGAGAAAATCAGGATCGGCACGCGCTCCGAGAACGAGCCCGCGACCGGATTGACCATGTTGTGGCCGCCGGCGCCGTAGGTCACGCAGATGACGCCGATTTTGCCGGTGGCGCGCGCGTAACCGTCGGCCGCGAAGCCGACCCCCGGCTCGTGCGACAGGGTGATGATTTTCATTCCGTGCTTGCGGCCCAGCGCGAAGAATAGCTTGAGCGCGAGGTCGCCGGGGATGCCAAAGACGTGCGACACGCCAATCTTGCGCAGGTACGCGACCAGGAAATCGCCCAGCGCCATGTGCCTCTTCACTCCGCTTCGCCCTCCTCGTACCGGGTTAATTCTAACAAAAACGCGGGCGCCGTCCCCATCGCGGCGACATCTTCGGCGCCGCTTTGTGCTAGAGTATTATCAAGACGGGTCAAGCAGATGTTTCGATCGATGCTTCGCATGCAATTCCTGGGGCCGGCGCAATTGGGCCGGCTGGTGATGTACCTGCCGCAGTTCGTCCGCCTGTTCTATCGGCTAATCACCGAGAGCCGTGTGCCGGTGCTGGCGAAGATGGTGCCGGCGATGGGTTTGCTGCTGATGGTGACGCCGCCGGCGCTCGAGCTCGACATGATTCCGATAATCGGCGAACTCGACTGGCTCCTTATCGGCTACCTGGCGCTCAAGGTTTTCATTTGGCTCTGCCCGCCCGACGTGGTGCGGGAACACGTCCAACAAATCGGACGCGGCGAATAGCACCTGACGCTGATGCGGCCGCGCAATATCCTGATCCTCCTCGCTGCGCTCGTTATCGTCGCGCTGGTGGCGTTGAGTCTGGCTGACCAGCTGCTGGTTGATTACCTGTGGTACGGCAGACTCGGCTACGGCGGCGTCTTCAATACCACCGTCGGCGCGGAAATCGCGATCTTCGTCATCGTATGGCTGGTGTCGTTCGCCGCGATCTTCGTGAGCGGGTTGATTGCGATTGGCTCGAGCCGCGACCGCGAGCGGCTGCGCGTGGTGCGCCGTCCTGACGAGATGGTCGAGGTCAATCTGCCCGAGCTGATTCGCGCGCTGGGCGAGCGGGTGCCGTGGCGCGTGATCGTGGCGGGCGGCGCGGCGATACTGGCGCTGTTCGCGGCGCAAGGCGAGGCGGCGAGCTGGGACACCTACTTGAAGGGCCTCTACGGCGTGCCGTTCGGAATCACCGAGCAGGCGTTCGGCAACGACATCGGCTTTTACGTCTTCACGCTGCCGCTGCTCGAGGAAATCCGCGACCTGTTCCTGATGCTGATCGTGCTCGCGGCCGGGATGGCGATCGCGGTCTATTGGGCGCGCGGCGCGCTCGACTTCAAGGAATCGCCGCCCCGCGTGTCGGCCGGCGCGGCAGGGCATCTGTCGGTGCTGCTGGGGCTGTTCTTCTTGCAGCGCGCGATGAGCTACTGGCTTGGCCGCTTCGACCTGCTGCTGCATACCAACGGCGTCGTGTTCGGACTGCGCTACGTCGATCGCATCCTGTGGCAGCCGGGACTGTGGATTCTGGTGGCGCTGTCGCTGGTCGCCGCCGCGATGTGCATGTTCAACGCGCGCGAGAGCGGACTGCGAATTCCCGTCGCCGCGTTCGTTATCGTGTTCGGCCCGGCGCTGATCATGAATTTCATCCAGCCGGTGATCGAGCGCCTGTGGGTCAAGCCCGACGAGCTGCGGATCGAGCGGCCGTACCTGGTGCGCAACATCGAGGCGACGCGGCACGCCTACAAGCTCGACACGGTTGACGTGAAACCGTTTGCCGGGCAGGGCACGCTCACGCCGGCGGCGCTCGACGAAGATTCGACGACGGTCAAGAACATCCGGCTGTGGGACCCGCGCCCGCTGATCGACACCTACCGCCAGTTGCAGGAAATCCGCACCTACTACGACTTTCGCGACGTCGACATCGATCGCTACTGGATCGAGGGCAAGTACACCGAGGTCATGCTGTCGCCGCGCGAGATGAATATCGACCAACTGCCCGACAACGCCCAGACCTGGGTCAACCAGCATCTCAAGTTCACCCACGGCGCCGGGCTGGCGATGAGCCCGGTCAACCGGAAGGACAGCGAAGGGCTGCCGGTGTTCTACATCAAGGATATTCCGGCGGTCTCGGACGTGGGGCTGAAGGTTGACCAGCCGGCGATTTACTTTGGCGAAGAGCGCGACAACTACGCCGTGGTCGATTCGGCGACGCCCGAGTTCGACTATCCCAAGGGCGCGGACAACGTCTTTGCGTACTACGCGGGCTCGGGCGGCGTGCCGGTGGCGGGATTCTTCCGCCGCCTGCTGTTCAGCATCTTTTTCCGCGACATCAATCTGCTCGTCACCGAGAACATCGTAAAGAACAGCAAGATCATGATCCGGCGCAACATCACGGGCCGCATCGCGTACATCGCGCCGTTCCTGAATCTCGACCGCGATCCCTACGCCGTGATCCAGAACGGCCGCCTGGTCTGGATCGTTGACGGCTATACCACCAGCGATCACTACCCGTACTCGCAGCGTAACGCCGACGGCATCAACTACATCCGCAATTCGGTCAAGGTGGTGGTCGATGCGTATACCGGCGGCACCGAATTTTACGTGGCCGATCCCGACGACCCAATCATCAAGACCTGGCAGCGCATTTTCCCCGCGATGTTCAAGCCGATGTCGGCGATGCCGGCGGGATTGCGCGCGCACATCCGCTATCCAGAGGATTTTTTTCTGATCCAGGCCGACACTTTCCGCACCTATCACATGACCGATCCGCAGGTCTTCTATAACCGCGAGGACCTGTGGGGATTTCCGCGCGAAAACTACGCCGGACAGACGGTTCCGATGTCGCCCTACTACGTGATCATGCGGCTGCCGGGCGAGACGCAGGCGGAATACATGTTGATGCTGCCGATGGTGCCGTCGGGGCGCGACAACATGATTGCGTGGATGGCGGCGCGCTGCGACGGCGCGGATTACGGTCATCTGTTCGAGTATGCATTTTCGAAGGACAAACTCATTTACGGCCCCTACCAGATCCAGGCGCGCATCAATCAGAATCCTGAAATCTCGCGGCAACTTTCGCTGTGGAATCAGATGGGTTCCAAGGTCATCCTCGGCAACCTGCTCGTGATACCGATCCAGGACTCGCTGCTCTACGTCGAGCCGCTGTTCATCCGCGCCGAGAACGGCCAGTTGCCGGAGTTGCAGCGGGTGATCGCGTCGTACAGCGATCGGGTGGTGATGGGCGATACGCTCGACCTGACGATGGCGGCGTTGTTCCAAAATGAGGCGCCGCCGGCGCCAACGATCGCCAAGACGGCTGCGACCGAGGCTCTAGCGCAACCGATAACGGCTGGCGCGGCCAAGGCCGACATGCAAAGCGCCGCGCAGCATTACAATCGCGCGATGGACGCGATCCGCGCGGGCGACTGGACCGCCTTCGGCGCCGAGATGAAAGCGCTGGGCGACGAACTATCGAAGCCATCAGATTCCGGGCATCCCTGACAGCAGCGCGTGCGCGCAACTTCGTATCGGTCAGTCGCTCTACGATCCGACGGCTGATGTGTTCCGGTCGCTGATTCCGCCGAATGCGACCACCGAATCCACCTTCAACACCGACCATCAGTCCGACAATTTCTGGAACGTGATCTGAACCGAATTTCCGACCCGATGGGAGGACGATTTTCGTTCCCCCACACAAAGTGTTCTTTGCGTAACTGGACGCGCGCTGCATTGGGTCGCGCCCCCTTAGAACTGAGGTGTTCCTCTGTCATCCTGAAGGCGGAGGAATTTTGGGAACCACTCTCAGACAGCCCAATCGACTGGCAGTTATCGCGCCGCGACCGACATCGCGTGGCACATGCTTCAGCGATCGGATCGCCGCCATTGCCGAGCTTGGCGCAGGGACGCTTGCGGCCGAGCGATGCGCGATCGCGTTTCAATCGAGCGCGACGAGCGCCGACGAGGTGGTGTACGCGCCACACGGTGACTCGCGATGGGACGAGTTTCTGAAGGCGATTCTCGAAGCGCTCGGTCATCGGCTGGGTGACTTGGTTGCAGCCGACGGAACGAAGCGGGCGCGCGGCGTGCCGGCTTCGAGCGGGTTGATCGAAAAAGTTGCGCTGAGCGCGCGAGAGCTCGACGCAATCGCGCGCGCCGATAAAATGGACGACGGGCGCCAGTTCGCCGCGTCGGCGTTCACCGACGGCGCGAGCGCGGTGCGAATCGCGCTGGTGGCGCGGGCGGATCGCGCCCCCGCCGAACTTGAGGCATCGCTTGAACTTACGGCGCGCGCCGTTTTCGGCGAGCTCGCGCTGGCCGCCGCCCGCGTCTCGCTTGAATTCTGGCGCGGTCACGGTGCTGAGCGCGGCCGCCAGGCCGAGGGCGCCAAGCAGGAGCTGGCGACCGAGCGGGCGGCGACCCATAGCCTGGACGAGGCGGTTGCGGCGGCGCGGTGCGCGCAGCCGAACAACCGGTTCGGCCGTTTCGGCGAACTCGTGGCGGGCGGCGCCGGCTTCGACCAATGGATGGTGGCGGTCGCGGACGGCAGCGCGTTGACCATGGCCGCGTCGTCGCCCGCGGAGCTGAAACAATTCGACCCGGTGGAGACCGGCAGCGCGCTGGCCGAGAGTTTTCTGCGCCGGATCGTGATTGCCCGCTGGCGCGAGCGCGAAGACCGAACGCTCGATCGCGCCCGCCAATATTTCGAGGACAAGGTGTTTGGTGGTTCGTACGTGTGTATCCCGTTCGGGGCGGGCGCAATTGCGCTCGCCTCGCGCGACGGGCACGCATCGGCGGCGCGGGCGCAGGCGATTGTCGAGCGGCTGGCGCCATTGGCAATGAGCTGGGTGATGGAGCGGGAGGCGTCGCGGCGCGGCGGCCTGGTGCGCCAGCTTGCGCTTAGAATGTTTGCGGCGATCGACGAGGAGCGCGCCCGGATCGCGCGCGACCTGCACGACGATCAGGCGCAACTGTTGGCGGCGGCGAAAATCGCGCTCGACGGTCGGGGTGAGGCGGCCCGCGCGATCTTCAAGCAGGTCGAAGAGGAGTTGCGCAAAAAGACCCGTGAACTTCGTCCGGCCACGATCGGCAGCGTGTCACTCGACGAGGCAATCGAGCACGAGTTCGCCCGGCTCGATGACGCGGGGGTAAAAGCGAAATTGATTTACGGTGCCGCGGCGGCGAACATTTCGCGCCCGCTGCAGCAACTATGCTTCCAGGTCGTGCGCGAGGCGCTATCCAACGTCATTCGCCATGCGCGCGCGAAGTCCGTGCAGATCGCGATCGAAAGCCGCGACGGGGCCGCGCGGGTCTCGGTCAGCGACGACGGCTGCGGTATCGGCGCCAACGACGGCGCGGGCAGCGGCCTGGCTGGTGTGCGGGAAAGGCTGGAGTTGATGGGCGGGAGCTTGACCGTGGAATCGCGGGCAGGTCGCACGACCGTGATCGCCGAAATTCCGGAGGTCGCATGACGGAGAGTCGCGAGCGGATTCGCGTGCTGCTCGCCGATGACCATCGGATCCTGCGCGAGGCACTGCGCTCGGTGCTCGCGGCGGAGTGCGAGGTGATCGCCGAAGCGTCGGATGGCGAGCAGGCCGCCGCGATTGCCGCGCAACTCAAGCCGCAGGTGGTCGTGATGGACATCGGGATGCCGGGAATCGGCGGAATATCGGCGGCGCGTCGAATCGCCAAAGAAGCGCCGGCATGCAAGGTGCTGATGCTCAGCCAATACGAGGACGAAGAATGCGTGCTCGAGGCGCTCGGCGATGCGGGCGCCGCGGGCTACGTGGTCAAGACCGATGCGGCGGCTGAATTGCTGACCGCGGTGCGGGCAGTTCATTCGGGGCGGCGCTATCTGAGCCCGACCATCGCGCCGATCGTGCTTGCGCGACTGCGCAATGGCGCGCCGCCGAACACCTCGCACGCCGCGACTCCGACGCGCCGCGAGCGCGAAGTGCTCAAGCTGATCGGCGAGGGCGCGACTACCAAGGAGGTCGCGCGACGACTGGGCATCAGCGTGAAGACCGCGCAGGCGCATCGTGACAATCTCAAGCGGAAGCTCGAGCTGCGCTCGACGGCGGCAATAGTGCGATACGCGATCAAGCACAAACTGATTCGGATCGACTAGAAGAAAGCGCGAGTTGGTGCTCCGAGTAACAGAAAGTCGACATTTTGGTCGGCATAACATGACATTTTGATGCTGACTGCTGCGATAGTCTTGTCCGATGGAACTGGCAAAGCGGGGGGGACGGCACGCGCGGCGTTGGTTCGAACTCGAGCCGCCTCTGCCCGAGCGGATGGAACTGCAGACTTCGCCGCGCGCCTCGACCGTGTCGAGCTACGTATTGACGCGCGCGGCCGAGCGCTCGTGGGAGGTCCTCAATCAACACATTGCCGAGCCGGATGGGGGAGTGTTCTGGATTGACGGGCCGGCGGGATGTGGCAAGACCCATTTCCTTAACTATGTCGTCGCGCTGCAAAACCGGGCGGGCGCGCTCAAAGCGCAAAATGCGCGGCGGCAGGTGTGCGGGCTTGAGCTGGCGGGGCGCGTCGATGGGGCGGAGGTCGAGCTGTACCTGCTGAGCGCGCTAGCGGAACAAATCGGCGGCGACCCGCGTTCGGGCGATATTTTCCGACAGATGCGCGGGGCGGCCGCGTTGAACGTGGCGCTGGAGAGCGCGCGGCGGACAGGAGTCCGGGCGGTAACCGTTGCGATTGACTTTGGCCTGTCGCGGTGCGAGGCGGTGGGAGATTTCTTCACGATGCTGGCCGAGGTCGCTGCGTCGTTCCGGCAGGTAAAATTCACCGTGATCGCGTCCGGGCGCGCGATGGCTCCGCCAGCGGCTCGTGCGCTTTCGGTGGCGCCGCTCGACGCCAACGAGGAAACGATTATCGCAGTGCGGCGCGCACGGCGGCTGGTCGAAGACGCCGGGCTCGACGCCGACGGCGCGTATGCGGGAGTAGATACGGCCGGATTGGCGCCTGACGCGATCTTCCCGTTCCACCCGGCGGCGCTGAGCGCGCTTCGGACGATCGCCACCGCTCCGAACCCGGACGGCAAGAAGCCCGATCCCGCCGCGGTCGTATCGTTATCGCGCCTGGCGCGCGAAGTGTTAACGTCGCCGCCTTTCGACGGCGCCGGCGGCGAATTTCCAGCGCGGCTTATCTATCCGCCCGATCTGACGATGAACGCGGCGATTTCCAGGCAGCTCGAGACTCTGCTTGCCGAATCCGGACGCGCCGCATGGAAGATCGCACGCGACACGCTCGCCCGCATGGACGGCTACGAGAAGGACCTCGCGCGCGAAATAGTCGACTCGCTGCTCGTCCAGAATGTGTGTGACGGCACGGCGGCGCTCGCGCTCGAACAACTGAAGTCGCGAGTGCCGATGGTCGCGTGCGGCGACACGCCGCAGGAAGGCGCGACCCGGGCGGTGCGCGAATTGATGCGAAAGTTGGAGGTATCGACCGGCGGCGTGATCCGCTTCGATCACGACGCGGCCCGCTTCGACCCCGAAGCGGCAGGCGCGCCGGAGCTGGCGGCGTTCAACGCGGCGCTGGTGCTCGCGCGGCGATTCGAGCCGCGGCTCGCGCCGGCGCGCGACCGCGATACGTTGGAGGCTCGGCTGAAACAGCTCGAGGCCGCGATGGCGCTGGCGGTCGAGGCCGCGACCCACACGCGCGAGGTGCTCGCGTCGGTGCTCGGGGAATCGAAGGTCGAGCTGCCCCCGGCTAATCGCAAGGCGATCGCTGAATATGTAGCGCTGGCGGAATCGGGCGCGGCGGCGATGCTCGAGGCCGCTGCCGATCGGTCGTACCTCGCAGCGGCGATCCAAGTCGTGGACGCGTACGAGGCGCTGGCGGCGGCGGCCGCGGCAATACCGCGGATGCGCGCGATGCGCGAGTACCTGGCAGCGACGGGACTGCGCGCCGCGCGCGACGAAGCGGGAGCAACCGAAAATGGCGCGCGCGAATCGGCGCTGACGGCGTTGGAGACGGAATGCGAACTGCTCGCGGTCGAGCTGGGGCCGCGCATCCTGATGGCTCCGCCGCGCAGCCTCGATGCACTGGAAGCGCGGTTTCAAAAATTCAAATGGACCTACGTGCAGTGTTACCTGAGCGCGCATGCGCGATGGCGTGTGAAGATGGAGCGGCTCGAGTCGGTTGCGGGAGACGCGCGGCGGTATTTCGATGCGCTCGCGCGGCTCAACGCGATCGCCGCGCTGGGCCGGCCGGAAGGCGCGCACCTGGGAGCGCAAGTCTCGGAGCTCAGCGCGCGCGTCGTGCGATGCGAACTCGGGGACGCAATCGCGCCCGAGACGACGCCGCGATGTTCGAGTTGCGGGTTTCAGCTTGGCGCGTCGTCGCCACAGGTGGAACTCGAAGCTGCGATGGAAGAAATTCGGCGTGCGCTCGAGATCAAGCTGACGGCGCTGTCGCAAACCATGATCGCGCGGCTGATTCGCGATCATGACCGCGAGCATCGCCTGGAAGGATTCCTGAAGATCACCCAAGCCGCGCAGACCGACGCGCTGGTGCGGGTGCTCGACGACAAGCTGGCACGGTACCTGGCGCAGGTGCTGGAGGAGAATAGGGCCGGCGGTTAGGCCGAGCGGGCCGGCCACCGGCGATTGAGGCGATCAAATCAAGGTGAGCGGCGCCGACTCCAGCTAGCGCGAGCGGGCGTTGTGTTTTTTTGGCTGGCCGGGCGGGAACGCGCTCGCGCGTTTGTGGCGCGGACGGACGTTAAGACGATCGAGCAGGCGGAAGTACGAATCGCGCACGATCTCGAGTCCCCACAACAGCGTCAGACCCAGCGTGCGGCCAACTCCGCCGGCGACTTCCTTGAAAAGTTCGAAGCCGCGCAACGGCTGGATGCGGACCTCGACGCGCGCTTTCTCTTCGGTGGCTTCCATCAGGGTTCAGAGTAAGGTGCGAGGCGCCCGCATGCAACTACCGTCAGGCGGGCGCCCGGCAAGACTGTCAGTGCTACGGCGACGACGCGGCGGCAGGGGCGGGACTTGCTCCGCTATCGCCTGAGCCGATGACCGTGAGTTTCACGTCGTCGAATTCCGCCTGCGAATCGTCGGACGCCCAGACTCCGATTTTGCCTTTGGCTATTTTGCTGTCGTCGTAATCAAAGATCATCTTGTCGTCGTCATAGCACATGAAGTGTCCACCCTGGGCTGTGACCTTGAGCCGGTACCAGGTGTTCTTGTCGGTCGGCACGACGCTCTGCTTGAGGGTTGCGAGCTGTCCGTTGGTCATGCGCGAGAGGGCGAAGTAATCGCTCGGGCATCCGGCGGAAAGCAGGTAAAAGTTTTTCTCGTCGACGTAGCGGAAGATGAGACCGCCGGAACAATCGAAACGTCCGCCGACCGATTGGAACTGAGCTTCGAGAGTAAAGTCGGCATACTCAGTCGGATCCGTTTCAATTGCCATTGGATAATACGCCAGAGCGTTGGTCAGCGACTTGATTAGGCGGCCGGCGGGCAAGCCGAATGTATTGGGCTTGCTGGGCGCGGTCGGGTCGGGAATGACCTGCCAATCGCCTTCGAGCGCTTTCCATCCCGCGGGCACGGTGCCCGCTTTGTCCTGATCGAAATTCCATAGGTGAACTTCGGGGGTCGGGGTGGCGGTCGGCGTCAGGGTCGCAGTAGGTTCCGCGGCTTCCTTTTTCTTTCTCTGCCTTGAATGTGCGGCTGGGCTGATGATTAGGACTGTCACTGTTACGCCTGCTGCGACGACCGCGGCGATTCGCAGCCAAGAATTTCCCGTCTTCATCTATCCTCTCTCTCTGCCCCGATGAGCTTGAGGCGTGTTGATTCTGATGTGGTGGATCGGCCTGTGAATCGGCGCGAGTTTCGCCAATGAATGGCGTCGCTGTCAAGCTGGGGTTTTTTCAGTGAACGCCCAGGTTGCCGGAATGCTCGAATGTTTCAACCGAATTTGCTTCGCAGCGAATAGCCAGACCACATCTCAGTTTCGCTTTTTCTTCGTTACTGACTATTTGAGCTAATAGTCAGTTTACTGCATCGCGGGACGCGCGAATTGCTTGACTGAAGTGGGGCAGAGTGGGATGTTGTGGGACGCTCGGGAGGGAATGCGGTGTTCAGCGGCCGGTTCGACCATTCGATCGATGAGAAAGGGAGGGTGAGCATCCCGGCCCGATTTCGCGAAGTTTTGCAGCGCGAGAATCACGATCGTTTGTATATCACAAATTTCCCCTACGCTGGAGAGCGCTGCCTGGCCCTCTATCCGCCGAGTCAGTGGGACAAGCTCAATGCGCATCTGGAGACCATGCCGCGATTCGATCCGCAGGTGCAGGCGTTCGAGACAATGTTTATCGGCGGGGCGCATGAGGTGCCCGTCGATCGCCAGGGACGGATTCTGATTCCGACCAACCTGCGCGATTACGCGCGGCTGGATCGCGAGGTGACGTTCTCGGCGCGCCGGGATCATTTTCAACTTTGGGACAAGCAGACTCTCGGCAAGGTTCTGAAGGCCACCGAGGAAAAAATAACCGATCCGGAATTTTTTGCGAAGCTGGGTTTGTGACGAGTGATGAGTCTGGCGGCGATACACGAAGACGACGCGGCGGACCGGAGGCATGTGCCGGTGATGGTGGAGGAGGTGTGCGGGCTGCTGTCCGCACACGGTCCGCTCGCGTTCGTCGACGTGACGGTCGGCACGGGTGGGCATGCGGCGGCGATGCTCCGCGCCACGAAGGTGCGGATGCTCGGGCTGGATCGCGACGCGGCGGCGCTGGCCGTCGCGCGCGACCGGCTGGCGGAGTTCGGCGATCGGGTCGTGCTCGAGCGCGCGGACTTCGGCGAAATTGCGTCGGTGATGAAACAGCATCACTTCGACGGCGCCGATGCGATACTCGCCGACCTCGGCATGAGCAGCTACGCGCTGGACGATCCGGGTCGCGGGTTCTCGTTTCGGCTCGACGGCCCGCTCGACATGCGCATGGACACTCGGCAGACGCTCCGCGCGCGGGACATCGTCAATGAAGAGAGCGCGGAGGAGCTCGCGCGCATCATCTATATGTATGGCGAGGAGCGCGGGTCGCGGCGGATTGCGCGGATGATCGTCGAGGCTCGCCGGCGAAGTCCAATCGAGACGACGGGCGAATTGCGCGCAATCGTCGAGCGGGCGCTGGGAGCGCATCGGCGCGGCGGGACGCATCCGGCGACGCGCACCTTCCAGGCGCTGCGAATCGCGGTGAATCACGAGATGGAAAGTCTCGCAGCGCTTCTGCGCGACGGCCCCGCGATGCTCAATCCGGGCGGGCGGATGCTGGTCATCTCGTATCACTCGCTCGAAGACCGTCCGGTAAAGGAGCGCTTTCGTCAGCTGGTTCGCGCGGGTGGTTATGCGGCGATAGCGCGCAAGGTGATCAAGCCGTCGCCGACGGAAACTTCGCGCAACCCGCGCGCGCGCAGCGCGCGGATCCGATGTATCGAACGGAGCGCACGATGAGCGCGCGGGTTAAGCCGACCAGGCGGCCGTCGAAGGTGGTGCCGGCCGTGCTGGGCACGCTGATCGCAGCGGTGGGATTCGCGACGCTGATGATTCGGCTGGAAGTGACGCAGGAAGGCTATCGTCTTTCGGCGCTGCACGATGAGATCGCGAAGCTGCAGGACGAAAATCGCAGGCTGCGCCTGACGGCTGCGCAGCTTAGCTCGCACGACAGGTTGCGTGCGCTCGCGCCGCAGTATCATCTGGCGCCGCCCGCGCGTGGGCAGGTGGTGATGCTTCCATGAATACATCGTTCAAGCAGCGGCGCGCCCGAATCGGAGCACTCACGTTTGCGCTGGCGGGGTTGTTCGGCTTCGCGGTCGTCCGGCTGGTGGTGCTGGTGGCGCTGTACGGCCCGCGCTTGAACTCGCTCGCGCGCCACGAGCATACCGGAGAAACCGAACTCGCGGCGGTGCGCGGACCGATCGTCGATCGCAACGGCGAGCCGCTCGCGCTGTCGGCCGAGACGCGGTCGGTTTACGCGCGGCCCAAGCGGGTGCTCGAGTCGAGCACGCCGGCCGAGCGCGGCAAGCTCGCGGCAATCCTGATGATGATGCCGATTTCGCTCGAATCGAAGCTGAAAAAGGACGCGCCATTCGTGTGGCTCGAGCGGCGACTTCCGCCGGACAAGGCGCAGGCGGTGGAAGCGCTCGGCATCGACGGTATCGGCACCGTCAGCGAATACAAGCGGTTTTACCCGGAGAGCAACCTGGCCGCGTCGGTGGTGGGGTTGGCGGGGATGGACGGCCAGGGGCTCTCCGGGTTGGAGTTGCAGTATGACAAGCTCGCGCGCGGTGAAGCGGTCGAGCTGAGTTTCGATCATGACGCGCAGGGCCATCCTATTTTCGACAGCCCGCTGGCGCTCAAGGCGCCGGAGCCGGGCGCGCAGCTCGAGCTGACGATCGACTCGTCAATCCAGTCGCTCGCCGAAACCGAATTGGCGGCGGAAGTGAAGGCGAGCGGCGCGAAGCGCGGCAGCGCAATTGTGCTCGATCCATTCACCGGCGAAGTGATCGCGATGGCGAACGTCAGCGCCGGCGGGGCCGACCTTCATGACCGGCTGCACAACCCGGCGGTGGAGGACGCGTTCGAGCCGGGCTCGACGATGAAGGGAATCCTCGGCTCGATCGCGCTGGCCGACAACGCGATCACAGTCGACAAGCAGATCTATTGCGAGAACGGGCACTTCACGCTCGACCGCCGCACCATCCACGATCACAGCCCTCACGGATGGCTCAATCTCGGCGGCATAATCGAAGTGTCATCGAATATCGGCGCGGCGAAGATCGCGTTGACGCTCGGCTCGGAGCGCTACTACGAGGGACTGCGCGCGTTTGGGATCGGATCGCGCACTGGAATCGATTTGCCCGGCGAAGCGCCGGGGCTGATGAGCAAGCCGGCGGGATGGAAGGAAATCGATCTTGCCAATCACGGTTTTGGGCAGGGCGTCGCAGTCACACCAATCCAGCTCGCAGTGGCGTATGCGGCGATCGCAAACGGCGGAAATATCGTCCGCCCGTACGTGGTGAAGGCCGCCTACGACGCGGAGGGGCGCGCGATCCTGACGCATACGCCGCAAGTAATTCGTCGCGCGATTGCGCCCGATATCGCGCATCGGATGAACCTGCTGCTGCGCAACGTCGTGATGTCCGACGGCGGCACGGCGGCGAAGGCGCGCGTTGACGGATTTATCGTCGCGGGCAAGACTGGCACGGCGCAGATGGTGAATCCGGAAAACGGCACCTACTATCAGAATCGGCATGTCTCGTCGTTCGTGGGATTTTTGCCGGCGGACGATCCGCGCCTGCTGATTCTGGTGGCTCTGTACGACGTGGGCCACGAGCATTTCGGCGGGTTGATCGCGGCGCCGGTGTTCAGCGAAATTGCGCAGGGCGCTGTCCGCGATTTGAATATCACGGCGCCGAGTCCGCCCTACGATACCGCCAGCATGGTTCCGCTGCCCGATTTCGGCAAAGACTCGGACCGGAAAAGCGCTGCGGCGACGGCGGCGGACGTGGACGACTATCTTCCTGTGCTGACGGGCTCGAAGCTGACGCGGGCGACGCCGAATTTCGCGGGACTCAGTCTCAGGCGCGCGATGGAGTTGGCGCGCGTCTCGCGCGTCAACGTCGATGTGCACGGCGGCGGCTACGTGGTCGCGCAGGAGCCGGGCGCCGGCGCGCCGCTGAATCACGCGACAGTGAAACTGACGCTGGCGCCGATCATTGCCGACGGCGCAGAAGGCGCGGCGACAGAACCCGGCGTCGTGCCCGCATCGTATTTCAGCGGCGGCGGCGCATCGCCCGTCAGGCGAAAGTGAAACTTGGTGAATTACTCGAAGGACTCGACGTCCGTCGAATCGACGGCGACCTGAACGTGGAAATCACGGGCCTCAGCTACGACTCGCGTCAGACGAGGCCCGGTCATCTATATTTCTCGACGGCCCGCGACCCAAAGCGGAACCGGGCGAACATTGAGGATGCATTAAACCGTGGGGCGCGCGCTGTGGTGGTTGGGGGATGGGACGGCGGAATGGCGCGCCCCGCGGCGACCCTGGTGGAGAGCGAGCGGCCGCGCCTGCTGATGGGCGCGACCGCGTCGCGTTTTTTCGGAGCGCCGAGCGAGCGCGTCGATTTGATCGGCATCACCGGGACCAGCGGCAAGACCACGACCAGCTACATCGTCGCGTCGATCTTCGAGGCGGCCGGGATGCCCGCGGGGATCATCGGCACGATTGGAATTTTCATTGGGGGCAGGAAAATCTACAGCGGACTGACTACGCCCGAGTCGATCGACTTCGAATCCGCGCTGGCGCGGATGGAGCGCGAAGGCGTGGGTCACGCGGCGGCGGAAGTATCGTCGATTGGATTGGCCGAAGGGCGCGTCGACGCGCTGAGCTTCCGCGCCTGCATGTTCACCAACCTCGGCCGCGACCACCTGGACTACCACGGGACGATCGAAGACTACTTCGCGGCCAAACTGCGGCTGTTCACTGAGATACTCCCGCGCAGCAAGCGCGCGGACACGGTCGCGGTCGTGCGCGGTGACGATCCGTTCGGGCGGCGCGTGCTCGAAGCGGTCAAGGGCTCGAAGATTAGTTTCGGGCTGGACCATTCGCTCGACGCTTATCCCGAAAACTACGACGCGGACCTGAGCGGGATTCGCGCGACACTGTCGGTGCTCGGCAAAAAAATCGAAATCGAATCGCCGCTGATCGGCGAAATCAACTTGCTCAATATCCTGGGCGCGGCGGCTCTGTCGGCGGCCCTGGGTGTCGATATGGAGGCGGTGGCGGATGGGGTGCGGCGATGCCCAGGGGCCCCCGGCAGACTCGAAGTGGTCCCAACGAAAACGAAAACGGGGGTCACGGTGCTGGTCGATTACGCGCACAAGCCGGACGCGCTGGAAGCCGTTTTGACGGCGCTCCGGCGTTTGCGCACGGGCAGGATCATCTGCGTGTTCGGATGCGGCGGCGATCGCGACCGCGGCAAGCGTCCGCTCATGGGTGAGATTGCGGGACGGCTCGCGGATATCCCGCTGCTGACCTCCGACAATCCGCGCAGCGAAGATCCGA
This sequence comes from uncultured delta proteobacterium, assembly GCA_963842085.1. Lineage (GTDB taxonomy): Bacteria > Desulfobacterota > Binatia > Binatales > Binataceae > Binatus. The sequence goes on along the minus strand of CAWJET010000002.1, from coordinate 987,606 downwards.
TGGCTATAATCGCCGAGGTCGAGCAGGGGCTGATCGGTGCGGGACGTGCGCGAATCGGGAACGGGAAAGAATTTGCGGACGCGTCGATGAGCGGCGGATACATCGTGGAGCCGGATCGGCGCAAGGCAATAGCGATTGCGCTAAGAATTGCGACGCCGGGCGACGCAGTTTTGATCGCGGGCAAGGGACACGAGGACTATCAGTTGGTGGCGGGGCGCGTGCTCCCGTTCGACGATCGAGTCGTGGTCCGCGAGATTGCGGCGGAACTCGGCGGCGGGCAGAGTTGAGATTCGGCGAGCGCCGCGATGCTCTACCTGCTGCTCTACCCCCTGCACAAATATTACTCCGGCTTCAACGCGCTCAGGTACGAGACGCTGCGCTCGGTCCTGGCCGGGCTGGCGGCGCTGGCACTTTCGTTGGCTCTGGGACCCATTCTGATCGATCGATTCCGCGCGCTGAATATCGGGCAGACGATCCGCGAAGTCGTTCCGCAGGCGCATCAGAAGAAAGCGGGCACGCCGACGATGGGCGGTCTGCTGATCGTGGCCTCGATGCTGGCGGCGACGCTGCTGCTCGCCAACATCTTGAATCCCTACGTCTGGATCGCGATCTTCGTGACCCTGGCCTTCGGCGCGATCGGCTTCAGCGACGATTACTTCAAGCTCACCCGCGGCAAAGGGCTGGGACTCAGCGGCCCGGCGAAGCTGGCGTGGTCGTTCTCGTGCGCGTTCATCGCGGCGGCGTGGTTGTTTCTGTATCTCGGCTTCGACACCCATCTGACCGTGCCGTTCCTCAAGAACGTGCATCCCGATTTGCACTGGTGGTTTTACATCCCGTTCGCGATGCTGGTTATCGTGGGATGCTCGCACGCGGTGAACCTGACCGACGGACTCGACGGGCTGGCGATTGGGCCGGTGATGACGGTGGCGGCCACCTACTGGGTGTTCACCTACGCCGCCGGCAATATCAAACTCGCGACGTATCTGCAGATACCGTACATCGCGAACGTCGGCGAGGTTGCAATTTTCTGCATGTCGGTGATTGCGGCGTCGCTCGGTTTCCTGTGGTTCAACGCGTACCCGGCTTCGATGATGATGGGCGACGTCGGCGCGCTCTCACTGGGCGGCGCGATCGGCACGGTCGCGGTGCTGGCCAAGCAGGAACTCGCGCTGGTCATTGCGGGCGGAGTGTTCGTCGCGGAGGCGGCGTCAACGATTATTCAGCGCTACTATTTCAAGGCGACGCACAAGCGGTTTTTCCTGATGGCGCCGCTGCACCATCATTTCGAACTCAAGGGCATTCCCGAAACCGTGGTCGTGATCAGATTCTGGATCGTTTCGATCGTGTGTGCGCTGGTCGCGCTAAGTACGTTGAAGCTGCGTTGATGGAACTATCGGGCAAACGCGTGATGGTAGTGGGACTTGGAGTCAGCGGAATCGCCGCGGCGCGGTTCCTTGCCTCGCGCGGCGCCAGACTCCTGATGACGGATCGGCGCGTTGACCTCGAGCGCAGCAAACTGCCGGCGGGCGCGGTGAAGCTGGGAGCGGAAGACGCAAGCTGGGTGGACGACGTCGAGCTGGTCGTCACCAGTCCGGGCGTGCCACGCGAATCGATTCTGTTGCGTGCCGCGATCAGCCGGCGAATTCCGGTAATCGGCGAAATCGAACTGGCCGGCCGCTTTCTCGACGCGCCAATCGCTGCGGTCACCGGCACCAACGGCAAGAGCACGGTCGTCGTGCTGCTCGGCGAGATTTTGAAGGCAGCGGGGCGGCGCACGTTCGTCGGCGGCAACCTCGGCACGCCGCTAATCGACGCGGTTGGCGGCCAGTGGGACGTCGCGGTCGTCGAGGTGTCGAGTTTCCAGCTCGAGTGGATCGAAAAATTCCGCCCGCACGCCGGCGTGCATCTTAATCTGAGCGACGATCACTTTGATCGCTATCGCGATCTCGCGGACTACGGGCGCGCGAAGGCGCGCTTGTTCGAAAACCAGCAGGCGCCGGACTACGCAATTCTGAATCGCGACGATCCCAATGTGTGGAAGCTCGCGAAGAAACTGCGCTCGCGGGTGATCGCCTTTGGGCACGCGCGCGTTGAGCGGGGGGCGTCGCTCTGGTTCGACGATCGCGCGAACGCGATCGTTTTCGACTTTGATTTCGACGGCGGGCGTCGCGGACGAATCAGCCTCGAAGGATTTCGGCTGCGCGGACGGCACAACATCTCCAATGCGATGGCGGCGTCGGCGGCGTCGCTCGCGCTGGGCGTCGATCCCGAGGAAATCGAACGCGCGCTCGGGTCATTTCGCGGGCTGCCGCATCGCATCGAAGTCGTACACGAACGCGGCGGCGTGACTTATATCGACGATTCGAAGGGAACCAACGTCGGCGCGGTGGTCGAGGCGCTCGACGCTCTCGCACCACCGATAATTCTGATCGCTGGCGGTCTCGACAAGGGCGGAGATTACGCGCCGCTCAAACGGCCGCTCGGCGAGAAGGTCAAGCTTGCGATTTTCAACGGCGCGGCGCGCGACAAGATGGCGGCGGCGCTCGAAGGTGCGACGCGGATCGAAACGGTGGCGACCCTGGCTGAGGCGGTCGAGCATGCGGCGCGCGTCGCGCGCCCGGGCGACACGGTGCTGCTGTCGCCGGCATGCTCAAGCTTCGATCAATTCAAGGACTATGCGGAACGCGGCAAGGTATATAAAGAGCTGGTTCGGGCGCTTTGACGCGGTCAGCTACCGGCGCCCCGACCCGTGGCTGTGGCTGCCGGCGGCGGTGCTGCTGCTGCTCGGTTTGCTGATGGTGCTCAACACCACGTACTTTCTCGGTATCGAGAAAAAAGGCGACGCGTTCCATTTCTTTAAGCTGCAGCTGGCGCACATCATTGTCGGTTTCGTCTTCCTGATGATTCTCTCGCAGTTCTCGCTGGCCGGTCTGCGTCGAATAGTGATGCCGTTGTTTATCCTGTCGCTCGCGATGCTGGCGCTGCTCTACGTCCCGGGCCTCGGGCTGGTGAGAGGCGGTGCGCGGCGCTGGCTCAGGCTGGGACCGGTGATTGCGGAACCGTCGGAACTGGTGAAATTCGCGCTGGTGTTTTTCCTCGCCAAGTTCCTGAGCAAGCGGCAGGAGCGGATCCGCGAGTTCGCGCATGGACCGCTGGCGGTATTTCTGATCGTCGGACCGATCGCGCTCTTGATTCTCAAGCAGCCGGACTTCGGCAGCACCGTGATGATCGCGCTTATCTTGTTCGCGATGTTGTGGGCCGCGGGCGCGCGCTGGCAGCATCTCGCGACTGCCGGCGGCGGGGCGCTCGGCCTGCTGGCGTTCCAAGCGGTGGCGAAGTCGTACCGCATGAAGCGGCTGACGACGTTTCTCGATCCGTGGTCGGTCGCGCGCGGCGCCGGCTTTCAGCTGGTGCAATCTTTCATCGCGCTCGGCGAAGGCGGCAAATGGGGCGTGGGTCTCGGCGCGGGACGCCAGAAGATGTTCTACCTGCCGGAGGCGCACACGGACTTTGTGTTCGCGGTGGTTGGCGAGGAGTTCGGGCTGATCGGCGCGGCAGTCGTGATCGCGCTGTTCCTGGTGATCCTGTTTCGGGGGATGCGAATCGCGCACGACGAGCCCGACCCGTTCGCGAGCCTGCTCGCGGTGGGACTGACCGCGCTGCTCTCGATTCAAGCGTTGATCAACATGTCGGTGGTGATTGGGCTGATCCCGACGAAGGGACTGCCGCTGCCCTTCCTGAGCTACGGCGGCACTTCGATCATCATCGCGATGGCGGCGTTGGGCGCGCTACTCGCGCTCGGGCGCCGGCCGGCGGTGCGATGAAGGTGATAATCGCAGGCGGCGGCACGGGCGGGCATCTTTTTCCGGCGGTCGCGCTGGGCGAGGAAATGATTCGCGAGCGTCCCGGCATCGAGGTGCTGTTCGTCGGCACCAGCGCGGGCCTCGAGGCGAAGTGGCTGCCGAAGAGCGGGTACAGGTACGAGCTGTTCGAGACGCACGGAATTCGCGGGCATAGCGCTCTTGAGCGGGCGCGCGCGTCGGTGGAATTCATTCGCGCGATTGGACTGGCAACCTCGCTGGTCAGGCGGTTTCGTCCGAGCATCGTGGTGAGCGCCGGCGGTTATGCGTCGGCCTCGATGGGCGCGGCGGCGATCCTGACGCGGACGCCGCTGGTGCTGATGGAACAGAACACGCGTCCCGGTTTGGCCAATCGAATGATGTCGAGATTCGCCGAAAAGATATGCGTCGGCTTTAGCGACACTGAGGGTTATTTCACTCCTTCTAAAGTTGCGGTGACAGGTAATCCGACCCGGTTCCAATACCAGCCTGACCGATCGAGGCGTGAGGGCGATCAATTACAAATCCTTGTTTTAGGCGGTTCATCGGGAGCGCATCGCCTTAACGTTGGCGTCGTAGGGGCTTTCAAAATCTACGGAAAAAGTGTTATAAATTTGCACGTTGTCCACCAAACCGGGGAGGCGGATGAGGAGTTGGTGAGGAGTGCATACCGCGAAATCGGGTTCGCGGCAGAGGTGGTGCCGTTTATCGACGACATGGCCGACGCGCTGCATCGCGCCGATCTGGTTATCGCGCGCTCAGGTGCGATGACTGTCACAGACATTGCTCTTGGCGCGCGTGCGGCTATTTTCGTGCCGTATCCCTTCCACAAGGATTTGCAGCAAGTGCACAACGCGCGCGTGATTGAAAAGCGCGGTGGAGCAATAATAGTTCGCGACGACGGCCAGCTTGCGTCAAATCTCGCACGCGAACTCGACGCGCTGATGCGGAATCCGGCGCGGCTGGACGAGATGGGTCTGCGGGCGCATCAGGAGGCGCATCCCGACGCCGCTCGCCACGTAGCGAGAATTTGTTTTGAAGTTGCGGAGCAAGCGGCAGCGTGAGTGAATTGCACGCAAATGGTCTGTTGACTCGCCAGCGTCGGCTGCATTTCGTCGGAATCGGCGGCGCCGGCATGAGCGGAATCGCCGAGCTGTGCCTGAAGCTCGGGATGCGCGTCAGCGGATGCGATCTGAAACCTTCGGCGGCGATTACCCGGCTCGCGTCGCTCGGTGCGGAAATCAGCCAGGGCCATCATCCGGCGCATCTGAAGGACGACGGCGGGATCGACGCCGTGGTGATCTCGTCAGCGATAAAATTTTCCAATCCTGAAGTTGCACGCGCACGCGAGATGAAGATTCCGGTGATCGCGCGGGCCGAGATGCTCGGCGAGTTGCTGCGGATGGCGAAGGTCGGTGTGGCGGTCGCCGGCACTCACGGCAAGACGACCACGACGGGCCTTATCGCGCTGATCATGGAAGAGGCAGACCTCGATCCGACCGTCGCGGTCGGCGGAAATATTCGCAATATCGGCAGCAACGTTCGATTGGGGCGCGGCGACTTCATGGTGGCAGAGGCCGACGAGAGCGACGCGTCGTTCCTGCTGCTGATCCCCACGATCGCGGTGGTGACCAATATCGATCCGGAACATCTCGATCATTACGGCACGATGGATCGCGTGCGGCAGGCGTTTGCGGACTTTATCAATCGCGTGCCGTTTTACGGCGTGGCCGTGCTTGGAATCGACAATGTGAACGTGCGCGGCCTGATGGAGTCGATTCGCAAGCCGATGGTGACGTACGGCATCGCGCAGGACGCGGATCTGCGCGCCGAGAAAATCGTGATCGACGATCTTTCGACGCGCTTCGAGGTGCTCCGCAAGGGGGAGCATCTTGGGCGCGTGACTATCCCGACGCCGGGTGTGCATGTTGCGATGAACTCGCTCGCGGCGCTCGCGGTCGCGATGGAAGTTGGAATCAGTTTCGAGCGTGCGGCGGCGGCGTTGGCGAAGTTCGGGGGAATCAGCCGGCGCTTCGAGATCAAGGGCGAAGCGGCGGGACGGATCGTGCTCGACGACTACGCGCACCATCCGGCCGAAGTGCGCGCGACTCTGGCCGCCGTGCGCGCGTCGTTCAAGCGCCGCGTGGTAGCGGTCTTCCAGCCGCATCGATATACGCGGCTGCGCGATTTGTTCGACGATTTTCTGTCGGCGTTCGACGATGCCGACGTGCTCTACCTGCTTGACGTGTATCCGGCCGGCGAGGAGCCGATTGCCGACGTCTCTTCGCGGCGTCTGTACGAGGCGCTGCACGCGCGCGGGCATCTCGAGGTGCATTACCTGGGCGCCGAGCAAGATCCTGCGGCGCGAATCGCGTCAGGCTCGCGCTCAGGCGATGTGATCGCGACTCTGGGGGCGGGCGATATCTACAAGACGGGCGGCGAAATACTGGACGCACTCAGCGCCGAGGTCAAGGTTCATGAAGGCGCTTGAGGCCGAGCTGCTCGCGAGATTTGGCGGGCGAGTCCGCGCGGCGATGCCGCTGGCGGAGCTGACCTCATTTCGAATCGGCGGCCCGGCGGACTTGTTCGTCGCCGTCGAGGACGAAGCCGAGCTGATGCATGCGAAGGCGGCGGCGTATCGCGCGGGCGTGCCGTGCTTCTGCCTTGGCGCGGGGACCAACCTGCTGGTTAGCGATCGCGGAATGCGAGGGCTGGTGGTGAGGCTCGGCGACGGCTTTGCGAAAATAGAAATTGACGGCACGAAAGTCGTTGCGGGCGCTGCTGCCGCGTTCGGCGCGCTGGTCCAGGCAGTGGTCGATCGGGGTCTCGAGGGGCTCGAATTCGGCGAGGGTATTCCCGGCACCGTCGGGGGCGGACTGGTGATGAACGCGGGCGCGTTCGGCGGCGAAATCGCCAGGGTGGTGACGCTGGTGCATGGCGTCACCGAGGCCGGCGAGGCGCTCGCGCTGACCAGGGACGAAGTAAAGTTCGCATACAGGCGCACCGAGTTGCCGGCGCATTTCGTAATCACGCGCGTCGATTTCGAGCTTGCTCGCGGCGATCGCGGGCAGTTGATGGCGCGCGTTGCGGAGCTGAAAGCGAAGCGGGCGGCGCGGCAGCCGCGGGGCGTGCCCAACGCGGGATCGATCTTCAAAAATCCGCCCGGGAATTTCGCAGGCAAGCTGCTCGAGGGCGCGGGTCTTAAGGGCACGCGCCTCGGCGGCGTTGCGTTTTCGGATCAGCATGCGAATTTTATCGTGAATCTTGGCGGCGCACAGGCCGCGGAAGTGCGCGCGCTAATCGAGATGGCGCGGATCAAGGTCAAGGAACAGAGCGGCGTCTGGCTTGAACCGGAGGTTAGGCTGGTCGGCGACTGGTGACGCGCGGTTGAGGTGGCGGGGTGGCGGTTCGCAAGGGCGGAAATAAGGCGGTGGCCGGATGGAGCCCGCGGTTGGGCGGCTTGGTCGTGTGCGCCTTTTTTGCGTTGGGCGTGATGACCGGATTCAGCACCACCGGCCGCGCAGTCACGCTCAGAGCATCCGCAAGTCTCAGCTCATATCGCGATCAAATCATCGATGCACTGGCGCCCGCGCGCACCGCCGTCGCGGGCTACTCCGCCGTCCTGGTCGAGTGGGCAGGTCGCGCGGGAATTTACCATCGCGCCGGCCACGGACCCGGGACAGCGGCGATCTCTGCGGGGGATATGCGCGAAGGAGCAATCGCGATCGTCGAGCGGTGCGACGGCTTTTACGAACTGTTCCGCGGCGGCGAGCTGCGCGGGCCCGTCTCTCCCGGCAAGCAGGGCGATCTGCCGGTGCTGAGCGGCGCAGCGCTCGACAACACGCGCGGGACGCAGATGGTCGACTACGCGGCGGTGCTGGTGCGCGCGGAGACGCAACTGTCCGAAATCATCTCCGAGATGCGAGTTGGCGATGACGGCACGGCGTCGCTGTTCCTGGAACGCGAGCGTACCGAAGTGGTGATCGATCTCGATCGCGCAACGACCGAAATTCAGCGCGCGATCAAGGTGCGTCAAAAATGGCAGGGGCGTGAAAACCTGATCGCCGCACTCGACTTGACCACGCCGGGGCTGGCCGTTGTACGCCTGCACGAAGGCGAGGGCAGCCACGCGAAGCACAAGAGCGGGATCCGGGGAGTTTCATTCCAACCGGCCGGGGAGTCCATGACGCGATGAGAAATCTGCTCACCGGATTGGACGTCGGCACCAGCAAAGTGTGCGCCATCGTCGGCGAGTCGCTGCCCGACGGCCAGTTGGCAACGCTCGGCTTCGGGATCGCGCCATGCACAGGGCTGCGCAAGGGCGTGGTGGTGAATATCGAGGCGACGGTCGATGCGATCCGCGCGGCGGTCGAGGAAGCTGAGAAAACTTCCGGCGTGCGCGTGGGCTCGGCCGTGGTCGGCGTCGCGGGGCCGCATATCAAGGGCCTCAACAGCCACGGGATCGTCGCAGTGCGCGGCGGCGAAGTAAGTTCGCGCGACGTCGATCGAGTGATCGATGCGGCGCGCGCGGTCGCAATCCCGCTCGATCGGCAGGTGCTGCACATCCTGCCGCAGCAATTCGCGGTCGACGAGCAGGAGGGCGTGCGCGAGCCGTACGGGATGGCGGGCGTGCGCCTGGAAGCGCGCATCCACATCGTCACCGCGGCGCAGAGCTACGGACAGAATCTAACCAAGTGCTGCGAGCGCGCGGGCGTGACGCCGTCGGAGATGGTTTTCCAGCCGCTGGCGTCGGCGGATGCGGCGCTATTTCCGGAGGAACGCGAGCTGGGTGTTGCGCTAATCGACGTTGGCGGCGGCACCACCGATATCATCGTGTTCCATGGCGGCGCGGTGATGCATACCGCGGTGCTCCCGATTGGCGGGAATCATCTTACCAGCGACATCGCGGCGGGATTGCGCACTCCCATTTCCGAAGCGGAGCGGCTCAAGGTCACGTTCGGCGTGGCGACCAACCAGGTTGTGCGCCGCGACGAGATGGTGCAGGTGCCGGGCGTTGGCGGGCGCGAGCCGCGGGTGATCGCGCGTCGGTTGCTCGGGGAAATCGTCGAGCCGCGGATGGAAGAGATTTTCACGATGGTGCAGCGCGAGCTGCTGCGCTCGGGCGTGTCGGACGGCTTGGCCTCGGGTGTGGTGCTGGTCGGAGGCACCTCGCTGCTGGAGGGCACGCAGGAGCTGGCCGAGCGCATCTTCGGCGTGCCGGTGCGGCGCGGACTTCCGATCAACCTGAAGGGACTGCCGGAAGAACTGATGAAGCCGATGTATACGACGGCGGCGGGCTTGCTGCTGTACCAGAGCGCGGCGGACGGAGTTGGCAACGGCGTCGGAAGGACGAGGCGGCTGGGACGGCTGCGTTCGCGGCTTAGCGATTGGGTGAGGGACTTCTTTTGAGAAGTCGGCGGAACAAGAAATTAATTGGGCAACAAACTTTGCCGGTAGGTGGTGGAGGAGGATCTGTAATGATTGAGTTGGTGAGTAATCCCGACCCGGGCGCGAGGATCAAGGTAATCGGTGCTGGCGGATGCGGCGGTAATGCAGTCAACCACATGATCAATGTGGGGCTGCGCAACGTCGATTTCATCGCCGTGAATACCGACATCCAGGCGCTGCAGAATAACCACGCGCCGCTGCGCGTGCAGATTGGCGACGATATCACGCGGGGACGCGGCACCGGCGGCAATCCGGAAATCGGACGCAAGGCCGCGCTCGAAGACGAGGAGCGGATCCGCGAAATCCTGTCCGAAGCGGAGATGGTGTTCGTGACCGCCGGAATGGGCGGCGGCACCGGAACCGGCTCTGCGCCGGTGATTGCGCGTATCGCGCGCGAGATCGGAGCGCTGACCGTTGGCGTCGTGACCAAGCCGTTCCAGTTCGAAGGGCGCCGCCGCATGGCGCAGGCCGAAGAAGGTCTGCGCGAGCTGAAGAACGCGGTCGATACGCTGATCACGATTCCCAATCAGCGCCTGCTCTCGGTCGCGAGCAAAAATACCTCGCTCAAGGAATCGTTCCAAAAGGCCGACGACGTACTGCTGCAAGCCGTCCGTGGAATTTCCGAGCTGGTCACGGTGCACGGGCTAATCAACCTGGATTTTGCCGACGTGCGCTCGATCATGGCCGAGATGGGCATGGCGATGATGGGCGCGGCCACCGCGGCCGGCGAGAATCGCGCAGTCGAGGCGGCGCAGCGCGCGATCTCGAGCCCGCTGCTCGAGGACGTCTCGATCAAGGGCGCGCGTGGCCTGCTGATCAACGTGACCGGCGGTTCCGACATGGCGCTGTACGAAGTGAACGAAGCGGCGAGCCTGATCCAGGAAGAGGCGCACGAGGACGCGAACATCATATTCGGCGCGGTGATCGACGACGCGATGTCCGACGAGATTCGCGTCACGGTTATCGCGACCGGGTTCGGCGACCTCGACCGAAGTTCGCCGCGCTACTCGCCGTCGGGCGCGCCCGTCACCACGCCGATCGCGGCGGCCTCGACGCGGCCGGTCGACCCGATGGAAGTCAAGCAGCCGGCGCCGGCCGCGCAGCCCGGGCAGGTAAGGATGTTCCCGGGCAACAAGCCGGTGCGCAGGATGGGGCTGGTCGTCGATGACAGTTCGCTCGACATCCCGGCGTTCAGACGGCGCGGTGAGGATGCGGGCCTGGCGGAGGGCGAGAAGCTCGAGCCGAATTCGCTGCTCGACGGCGACGACAAGCTCGACATCCCGACCTTCCTGCGCAAGCATCTGGATTAGCGGAAACATACAGAAACGATTGGGGCGCGAGTCGGTAACGACTCGCGCCGTTTCTTGGATCCTTTCCTGCTCAAAGCGGTCGTTTGCCCTCAGAGCAGGTGACTAGGGTTCGAGCGCAAAAGCCCGCCAACAGTTGACTCTATCAGCCTAGTCTGACTAGACTGATTTCGATGAGATGGCAGGTTCAAGAGGCCAAGGCGCGCTTCAGCGAAATGGTCGAGCGAACTCTGAGAGAAGGGCCGCAAACGGTCACCCGCCACGGCAAAGCCGTGGCGGTCCTTGTTAGGGCCGACCAATATCGGCGTTTGCGCAGCGGGGGCAAAACCTTCAAAGCCTTACTCGCGTCGGCGCCGCTGGATGGTATCGAGATACGACGGTCGCGTCAAAAAGCGCGAATCATTCGACTTTAAATGTACCTGATTGATACGAACATCATTTCGGAAGTCGGCAAAGGCCGGCGTTGCGATCGCCACGTAGCCGCCTGGTATCGCGATACCCGCGACGACGAACTCTTCCTGAGCGTTCTCGTCGTCGGGGAGATACGACAAGGAATCGAACGGTTGCGTCCGCGAAGTAGGGAACGGGCAGCCTCGCTGGAGCGATGGCTGGAAGAACTTTTGGCGTTGTTCAGCGAAAGAGTGCTGCCGGTCGACGAGCGAGTCGCGCAGATCTGGGGTCGTATAAACGCGCGCGAGCCTCTGGCGGTCGTTGACTCTCTCCTGGCCGCGACTGCCGAGGCTCACGGCCTGACCCTGGTAACACGAAACCTCAAGGACATTGAGCGCAGCGGCGTTCGCTGCTTGAACCCGTTCGAGCCTGCCGGGTCGGCCGAATAGACCGGCTCGGCAGCCTAACGCCCGGCGGCGGCTCGCTGTGCCGGAGCTTCGCCGTTGAGCGACTTCAGGATCGCCTGGCGGCGGTCTTTCAATTCCTTCGGCATCGTCGGCCCGATCTTTTCGAAGAACTCGCCGGCGGATTCGAGTTCCGCCTTCCATTCGGCGGGATTTACCGCGAGTGCGTCCCCCGCCGCGCTCTGGCGAAGATCGAGGCCCTTGAGATCGAGGTCTGCCTCGTGCGGAACGATGCCGACCGGCGTCTCGCGGCCGCCGGCGCGCCCGTGGATTCGATCGAGCATCCACTTGAGCACGCGCAGGTTTTCGCCGTAGCCGGGCCAGATGAAGTTGCCGGCGGCGTCCTTGCGGAACCAGTTGACCATGAAGATGCGCGGCGGTTTCTTGATTGCGCTGCGCATCTGGAGCCAGTGAGCGAAATAATCGCCCATGTTGTAACCGCAGAACGGCAGCATCGCCATCGGATCGCGCCTGAGCACGCCGACCGCTCCTGCAGCCGCCGCCGTGGTTTCGGAGCCCATCGTGGCGCCCATGAAAACGCCGTGCATCCAGTCCATCGATTCGAGCACGAGCGGCACCGTCGAGGCGCGCCGCCCGCCGAAAATAATTGCCGAAATCGGCACGCCGCGAGGGTCGTCGGCTTGCGGCGACCACGCGGGATTGTTGCGCATCGGAGTCGTGAAGCGGCTGTTGGGATGCGCGGCTTTGTCCTGCGAGTCGCGTTTCCAGGGACGCCCCTGCCAGTCGAGCAGGCCGTCGGGCGCGGGCACGTCCATGCTCTCCCACCACACGTCGCCGTCGGCAGTCATCGCGACGTTGGTGAAAATCGTATCGTGCTCGACCATCTTCATCGCGTTGAGATTCGATTTTGCGCTGGTTCCCGGCGCGACGCCGAAATAGCCGTTCTCCGGATTGACCGCCCGCAGGCCGCCGTCGGGCCCGACGCGCATCCACGCGATATCGTCGCCAACGGTAGTGATTTTCCAGCCCTTGAACTCGGCCGGCGGCGTCAGCATCGCCAGATTGGTCTTGCCGCATGCGCTGGGAAATGCGGCTGCGACGTAAGTGGTCTCACCCTCGGGACTCCGCAGGCCGAGGATCAGCATGTGCTCGGCGAGCCAGCCCTCGTCGCGGCCGAGCACGCTGGCGATTCGAAGCGCGAAACATTTCTTGCTGAGCAGAGCATTGCCGCCGTAGCCGCTGCCGACCGAGATGACAGTGTTGTCTTGCGGAAAGTGGCAGATCAGGCGGCGCTCGGGATTCAGATCGAGCGTGCAATGAATTCCCCGATTGAAATTGTCGGAGTCGCCAAGCTGATCGAGTGCGGCCTGACCCATCCGCGTCATGATTCGCATGTTGAGCACGACGTAGAGGCTGTCGGTGAGCTCGATGCCGACCTTCGAGAACGGCGACCCGAGCGGGCCCATCACGTACGGCACCACGTACATCGTGCGCCCGCGCATCGAGCCGTCGAGCCATCCGCGCAGCTTGGCGTAAGTCTCGGCGGGAGCGGACCAGTTGTTGGTCGGGCCGGCGTCGATTTTGTTCGGGGTGCAGACGAAGGTCAGTTGTTCGGTGCGCGCAACGTCGTTGGGATTCGAGCGATGCAGATAGCAGCCGGGCCGCTTGGCCTGGTTGAGCTCGATGAGAATTCCTGCGGCGACCGCCTGTTTGGTGAGTCGATTTTTCTCCGCTTCGGAACCGTCACACCAGACTAGCGCGTCGGGCTTCGTGAGCGCGGCGACTTCGTTGACCCAATCGCGCAACGCGCGGCTGCTGGTGGACGAAGTGTTTGCGTTTGAGTTGGGTTCGGGCGTCACTTCATGCGCTCCACGTCGGTCCTTACGAAACGTAACTCCTGTTTAACGGAAATGCCAAAATGCAACCCCGATAGGCACGGGATCGTAATATCTAGATTAGGCGATTAGAAGAATCAAGGGGACGATTATAAGCAATTCTTTAGGGCATCGAGCAGGGAGCAGGCGTCGGATTGAAATTTGCCGAAGGCCCCGTGACGCCGCGCGGACCGCGTTGCGGTCAACCTTGTATGATCCGGCTCGCCGACCAGAAGCCGGTTTCGATCGCCGATTCAAGATACGGCATCCCCATGTAATCGCCTGCCAGCAATACCCTGCTGTCGCGCGGCCGTGTGCGGCGGTACTCTTCGAGCGCCCGCGCGCGCCCGACCGGAGACTTCGGCATCCCCTCGCGCCAGCGGACCAGCCGCACGAACTGCTTCCCGGCGATTGCCCCGGGGAACAGTCGCTCGACGTCCGGCGCGACCGCGCTCACCACCTGTTCGTCCGGCCAATCCATCATCCGCTCGGCGTTGTCCGGCGTGACAAACAGGTTGAGCATCTCGGCGCCTTTGGGCACCCGCTTGGGGTCCTTGGCCGATTCGATCGTGACCGAGACGATTTGCTGCCGCTCGCCGCGCGGGATCATCATCGCCCACACATTGGCGAGCCCCGCATCGTCCGACCAGTCGCGCCTGGTCGCCAGGCCGACCTTGATCACCGATCCATAGGTAGTTGCCATGAGCTCGCGTTCGAGCCGGTCGCCGCCGTGATAGATTTTCGCCGCGGCTGACGACGTGGTTGCCAGCACCACCGCGTCGGCGCTAACCGTCTCTCCGGACAGTCGCACCGTCACGCCGTCGGGCGTCGCTTCGACTGCCTGAACCGGCGCTTCGAGCTTGACGTTGACCCGCTCCGCCATCGCGCGCGGCAGCGAGTCGTTGCCGTGCGCGAGCGTCATATCCTTGCTCCGGCCGTTGGCGGTCACCGCCAGGATTGCCAGCGCGCACGCACGCGAAGTCTCCTCTATCCGCTGCATCGCGCCGCCCGCGAGCACCGGTTCGAGCAGGTACTCCGCTCCCCGGCCCAGGCGCGGCGCGCTCCATCGCGCGGCGTCCTCGTCGTCGAACTTCGCCCACGCCGAGTAGTCGTCGACCGGGGGCCATCGCAAGCTCGTCGTATGCCAGGTGAATCGAACGAGGTCGCGCACCGTCAGCAGCCCGCTAGTCACCGCGTACACGGCAAACAGCATCCCGGACGGCATCCGGCGCGGCCGCCCGCCGTTGAATAGCGTAATCCACGGACTGGTCTGTCTAAGCTCGGCCTGGAGGCCCATCTCCTTGATGAGCCCCAATGCGTTGCGATAGGTGGTCGTGAAAAATTGCGTCCCGCGCTCGTACAGGTAGCCGTCGTGGGTCTCTGAACTCGTGCGGCCGCCGACGCGGTCGCTCGATTCGAATACTGTGACCTCGGCGCCCGTCTGGCGCAGCCGCAGCGCGGCGCTAAGTCCCGCGATCCCCGCTCCCACCACGACTACCCGCCGATTGGCCATTTTGCCGGTCGACTCCGCGCGCAGTCAGAGGTTTGTTCCAGGCATCCCGATTGGCGCGATACCTTACGGCCGCTTTTGATTTACTGGCCGCTAGTACGCGGCGCTTTTGCGCGCAGAGTTGATCAGCCGCTGGATCTCTTCTTCGGTGAATCCGGCGAGCATGCGCGCCTCTTTCGCGATCGCAACGACTTGCCCGTCGTCATTCTCGATATCTTCCTGCGCCAGGCGGCCGCCGCGGAAGTTGAACACCTCGTCAACCATGTCCTGGAACGCCTGCGCCTTGGCCAGCCGCTCCGGGTCGCCCTCGGTCAGCTTGCGCATCCACTTCGAGCCCATCCGGACGTGCGTGATCTCGTCGGCGAGCACGTAGTCCACCGAGCGCTCGATCACTTCGTCGCCGTTGCGCTGCGCGATGCGAATGAGCTGATCGAAGACGTCGCACGCCAGGCCCTCGAGGCCGCGGTTGATGCCCGCGACGCGCGCCGCCGGGTCCATCGCCTGCGTGCATCGCCACAGAATTTCCGTCTCGACATAATCCCCGGGATGCGCGCCCATGTACTCGATGAGCCGCTGGAAAATCTCGCTGTGACGCGCTTCGTCCCACACCTGCCGCGCCATGTCGAGCTGGAACTCCCACGGCGCGTCCGGAAAATCGAACAGCGTGCGGCCCGCCGCCTCCATCGCCTGCAACTCGCCGGTGTAGATGCCGTGCAAGCGCGCGCGCAACGTCTCTTCGTCGAACGGCATCGGGCGGCCGGCCTCGAGACCCTGCTCCTCGCGAATTTCGCGGACTTGGCGGCTGCGCAGCACCACCCAATTGTCGGGACGCGCGAGACGGTCAACCGGGATGCATTTTTCCATGACGAATTCCTTTGCGAACGATCAGTACGCCGCGCTCTTGCCGAAGCCCTTCACCAGCCGATCGATCTCCTCTTCGGTGAAGCCGGCCAGCAGCCGCGCCTCGCGCGCGATCGTGATGCCCGAGTCAATCTCGATTTCCTTGTCGTTGATGCGCTGCTTGACGTGATCGGCATCTTCGACGTGTTTGCGGCCGGGGCCGAAGTTGAACAGCTCGTCGATCCGATCCTGGAATTCCTGCGCGCGCTTGAAGCGCTCGGGGTCGCCCTCGGTGAGCTTGCGCATCCACTGCGATCCCATGCGCACGTGAGTGATCTCGTCGGCCAGCACGTAATCCACCGAGCGTTCGATAATCTTGTCGCCCATTTTCTGCGCAATACGGATGAGTTGCTCGAAGACGTCGCACGCCAGTCCCTCGAGCCCGCGGTTGATTCCCGCGACACGCGCCGCCGGATCCTCGGCCTGCGTGCATGACCACAGCACTTCGCCTTCGGGGAATTCGCCGTAGTAGGAGCCGACGTATTCGAGCAGCTTCATGTAGATCTCGGCGTGGCGCGATTCGTCCCAGACCTGGCGCGCCATGTCGAGCTGGAACTCCCACGGCGCGTCGGGAAAGTCGTAGAGCGTGCGGCCGGCCGCTTCCATCGCCTGGAATTCGCCGCCGCAGATGCCGTGCATGCGCGACTTCAGGAAGTCATCCTCGTACGGCATCGCATTGCCGGGCGACAGTCCCTGTTCAGCGCGGGCGTTTCGCGTCCGATTGGCGGGCAGCAGAATATGGTCCTCGGGACGCGCCAGCTTGTCGACGGGAATCATTCTTTGCATCGAGCTTGCTCCTTCACTTGGTCCACGCTGACCGGCGTCCGGTCAGGTTCAACGCTTCGCGAACGGTCCACTTGCCATCGGTCTCGCCGAGCCGAAACTGAAGCTTGAACGGTTCGGCATTGGCGCCCGTGAGTCGCGCTTTCAAAAAATAATGACGCGAGACGCGCGCGCGTCCAATCACCTCGAACTTATCATACTTGTTTGGCGGAATCGCCTTGACGATCTGCATCATCTCGTCGCGCACGTGCGCCGGCGTCATCTCTTCGATCGTCGCATGGTCGCCGCGCACCAGCGCGTTCAGCAGACGGTCGGCCGCCGTGAACATCGCGGCCGGCGGCTCGACGATCGGAGCGATCGGCTGCGGGCCCATCACATTGCCGCGTTCTCCGAGATCAGGCATTGCCGTTCCCCGCGCGAGCTTGCGCAGCCGCGGCCGCCAGATCGGGAATGTCGCTCCACGGCGAGCGTTTGCCGGTGGTGTCCTCGACGCTGACGATCAGCCATTTGCCGTCGGGCTCCTTGCGCCATCGGTACAGCACGCGGCGCATCGCGCCGGCGCCCGTGAATCTGAGTTTCGAGATGTACTGGAAGCCGACCTTCGCCAGCGCCAGCACCTCGACTTTGACCGGCTGCGGGATTCGCGCAATCTCCGCCGCCGCTTGCCGATGCGTTTCGAGCGCTTGCGGAAGCGCGAACGCTTCGGCCCTGGCGCTGTCGCCTGCCCCGAGCGCTGCCGCATGCGCCGCGATCGCCTCGCGCAGATCGTCGATTTTATCTACGTGAATCATCTTAGCTGCGTCCGACCTTCCTGCGCGGCGCCGGCTCGTCGGATTCAAATCCCGTCACTCCGCCAGACGCGCCTAGCAACTCTTCGAGATGCGACTGCCAATTCGCGGCGCGCAGATGCTTTTCCTTCGAGTCGAGCAGTTCATCGAGCAGCACGCTGCCGCGCTCGACGTGCGCCTTCTCCTCCTCGACCAGCCGCTGCAGGATCCGAAGGGTAGGGGGCTCATATACGGGATTCATCGCGGTCAGATGCGAGCTGTAGTGCGAAATCAGGTGCGGCTTCAGCACGCGGTAGATTCCGACCAGCCGCTCGATCGTGTCGTCCCATTGCTCCTTGTCCTCGATCGCGTTCATGAACGTGACGAAGGCGTCGTTAGGCGGCTTGGAAATCTGCGGCTGCGCGCGAAGTTCGGGCAGGCGCTTGCCCAGCGCGTCGGTATGCAGCGCGTCCTCGTACACCTGCTTGGCCATTTCGAGCTTGACCGCGAGCTCGGGCGTCAGCGCGATCCATCCGGCCATCATGCGCATCATGCGCTCTTCGGCGTAGCGATAATTCTGGATGTAGATGACGCTCTGGCGGACGCTGTAAACGCCGTCGAGAGTTCGCCTGTCGTAAAGTGCCATCTGGTAACTCCTCGTGATAACCGCGCCGTGTCAGCGAGTCGCGCTCGCAGTGCCTGCTCCATTAACGGACGCGAAGAAGCGGCCTTCGACCAGCGCCGCAATTTCGCGCCAGTAAGTCTCCTTGTCCGTGCCCTTGAGATTGTTCGCGCCCATCGCCCACCCCGCGCACAGCATGTGAATCGCGTGAACGGCGCTGCGCGAATCCTCGAAATGAATCACCCCGATGCGCCGGCCGCGCTCGAGAATTTCGGCCACCGTGCCCAGGTAGTCGCCGCCTATCTTCTTCATCGCGGCGCGATACTGCGGGCGGCGCTCGAGGTAACGGGCCTCGTGATGGAGCACGTTGAAGGCCTCGCGATAACGATCGATAACGTCGAGTATCGCGCGCATCACGTCGATCAGTTCGCGCCGCGGGTCGCCGCCGGTGCGCTCGCGAATCGCCGGCAGCATCTCGACCAGCTCCGCGACCATTGACTCGCCGATCAGCGGAATAATCTCGTCCTTGCTGTCGAGATAGAGATAGATCGAGCCGGCCGCGAGCCCGGCCTCGAGCGCAAGCTCCTTGACCGAAGCCTCATGAAACGACTTGCGCGCCAGCACGCGGCAGGCTGCCAGAAAAATTTGCCGCCGCCGCGCTTTGACTAAAGTCTCGTCCTGCGGCTGTGCGCGGATAGCTTCGACGGCTCGTGGCATTGTTGTGATGAATGGATGCGGCGCTGAAGCACCGCTTCCTGACCGCGATTTGTATTGAATGAACGTTCATTTGTCAAGCCAGGGTTTCGACCCGGCGCATCCTTATATATGCTCACCATCGTGCCCGAGACTTTTCAGAAGGAAAGCACCCTCGATCGATTCTTCAACCGCTTGATGGGGCGGGCGCTTACGCTCGGATTTGCGCCCGGATACATGCGGTTGCTCGAAGTGCGGGGCAGAAAATCGGGCAGGACCTTCACTACCCCCGTCAACGTGCTCGAGTTCCAGGGACGACGATGGCTGGTTGCCGCGCGAGGCGAGACCGCATGGGCCCGCAACGCTCGCGCGGCCGGTCATGTCGTGTTGCGGCGCGGCGCCAGGTCGGAATCGTTGATGGTGCGCGAGCCGGCCGACGCGGACAAGCCCGAGATTATCAAAGCGTTCCTCGATCGCTTCGCCTCCCAGGTTCAGCGTTTCTTCGAGATCCCCGCCGGCTCGCCCGCCGACGCGTTTCGCGCCGCCGCGCCGCGCACTCCGGTCTTCGAGCTGATCGCCGGCGCTTAGGCTCCGCGAATTTTTTTGTGAGCGATCCCGCGCCGACGACGAGTCCCTCAAGCGACGAGCAGCTGGCCGCCGATTCCGCCCGGCGCGAGCGCGCGACGATTGTTGCGTTGCTCGCGATGCTCTTCTACCAGGGCTTCGCCGCGGCAATTATCTCGGTCGCGGCGCCGTGGATCGGCAGGAGCTTCCATCTCGACGGCGCCGGCATCGCCCGCCTGTTCGCATGGATCTCGTTGTCGGCCTTCGGCGCGCTCGCGCTTTCACGGATGATCGATCGCCACGGACGCCGCCGCATGATCCTGTGGTGCGTCGCCGCGATTCCCGTTTGCAGCATCGGCGCGGCGATTTCGACCAGGTTGCTCTGGTTCACGATGTTTCAGATCGCGCTCTACGCGATGGTCGGTGCGGCCGGTTCCGGCTGTATCGTGATGCTCTCCGAGGAACTGCCGATCGCGCGCCGCGCACGCGGCCAGAGCTTCGGCGGCCTGGCGGGCGCGGTGGGAGCCGGATTCTGCGTATTCCTGATGCCGATCTTCGACGCCTACGGATGGTCGTGGCGATGGATGTTCGTGATTTCGGCGGCGGGCGTCGCAATGCTGCCGGCGATGGCGCGGCTGTTGCCCGAGAGCGAGCGATGGGAGATTTCTGACGCGGCCGGGTTCACCACCCGCTCCCGCTTCTATGACGTCTTCCAGCCGCTCTACCGCAAGCGTTCGATCACGATGATCGTGTGCGCGCTCGCCGCCAATATCTCAACCACCGCCGCGAACGCGTTCGGTTACTATCACGCGGTTTCTGTGGTCGGCCTGTCTGCGGCCGCCACCAGCACGATGGCGATCGTCGCCGGCGGTTTGGGATTGCTGGGCTTTCCGCTCGGCGCATGGACGGCGGAGCGATTCGGCCGCGTGCCAACGGTGGTCGCCTTCGGAGTCGCAATCACCGCCGGACATCTATGGTACTTCTGGGGACCGCCCGCCCATTTCGCCTGGCCGTTCTGGTGGCTGGCCAGCGGCTACTTCTGGTTCAATGTATGCGACAACGGCGGCACAGTCGGCGCCAATGCGGCCGCGACCGAACTGTTCCCGACCCCGCTGCGCGGCACCATGATCGGCTGGTTCGCCCTGGTCGGCGCGATCGGCTCGGTAATCTCGAACGCCGCGGTAGCACTCCTGGCCAACGCGATGGGCGGAATGTCGATCGTAGTCGGCGCACTTTCGATCGTAGGAATCCCCGCCGCCATCCTGTTCGGCCTCATGATCGACGAAACCCGCGGCATGTCGCTCGAGATGGCCGCCAAGGAAGAAGAATTCACCGCCTCGGAATCCTAATCCGCTCTTGTTCATTAATCCGCTTTTGTCATTCTGAAGGGCTGCAGGCCCGTTAGAATCCCGGATCTTTCCCGAGTGTTTCTGCCCTTCCGAGATCCTTTTATGCTTGCTCAGCCCGCATAACCCACCGCGCCCCTCTTCCCCTCTCCCTGTCAGGGAGAGGATGAAGGTGAGGGTCGTTATTCAGCGCGCACTCTTCGCGCGCGATTCAGGTCCGCCTCTGCCAGCGAGGACCTTTCCGCAGTCGAAACAGGAACGCTGAGCAATGATTAGATTAACAACATGCGATCGCACACCTTCGATTTTATTCCCATATCGATGGTGATCGCGTTCTCATTACTCGTTCTCTCATCGTGCTCAAATGAAGAGTTCGCAGTCGTGCCGCCTGAAGAGCGAGCGCAGGTGATTGAGCAGCTACAACAAGCGAGGCAAACCGATCTCGAGGACGCAAACGATGTCTCCCTGGGTCCCATCGCGGAAGGCGACTACCTTGCGCAAGCCGACAAGGCGGATTCGGCAATAAAGGATTTGAAGGAACACGAGGATGTCGCCCAATCGGAAGTAACCGACGCGCTATTCGTCCCGCCAAGGCATATTTCCCCAGAGTTGAGGGCGCAGTTAGTCGATAAGTTGCAGAAAGCTAAGGCGCTCGACGATGAGAAGTGGCACAATAACCTCGGAAGCGAAGATGAAAACTGGCTTACCCTGCTCTGCGATATTCAGGCGAGGAAAGCGACGCGAGTTATCAAAAAACTCGAAACCGGAGACCCCGTTTCGTGGTTCGAAATCAACGACGCCATGACCACCCCGGAAGAAATACCCTAGGATTGGATTCGTTCCCCTTCTTTGTCGTCGGTTCAGTCCGCGTCCTCTCTTGATGTGATTCAGAGCCGCCGCGGCGAAGAATCCCGGCTCCTTCTTTCCCCTCGCCCTGCCAGGGAGATCTTCGCCCTAATCCGCTGCGCGTTTCTTCCCCTCTCCCTGTCAGGGAGAGGATCAAAGGTGAGGGTCCGATTACAGCGCTATTCGCGCGATTCAGGATTCTGTCTCTGCCAGCGAGTATTTCATCCGACGCGATCTGTGCCATCCTCGAAGACGACATCAGACACTTCGCCTACAATGGCGAGAGGGCAATACCGCCTTCGAGGACGGTCGTACCGTAGCCAGAATTCGGTACGTGATAGGTCGCGTTATTGAAAATCCGCTGAGCACTAAAGAGCTGGAAGCGGTCATCGGAGAGGACTGGGTGCAAAAGCGAGCTCTTCTGGACGGCGTCAGAGAATCTCGCACGGACTCTTGAAAACTTCCAAGAAACAAATGAGGTCCCGGACTTTGATCAATGCTTCGAGGACGGAGCGGAAGATTTTGTTCATGTGTTCGCTCAGTCTTATGGTGTGGCCGAAGAGTGCAAGTGGAGAGGGCTAAGCAATCTTTTGAAGATTCCCAGCGTACGAGCCATGGTTGGCGCTGGGATGTCTTTCATCTATCGAACGGCAGTCGAGAAGAAGTCGCCGAAAGCTTCAGACTCCCGCGACCTACAACACGCAGTCTGCGCCGCCGCAGCCGCGGATGTTTTCGTGACGCACGACGATAAACTTTCGCTTCTTCTACATCGCGTCCCCTTCAAGAGGGCCTTCGAGTGATGAAGCTACGCTAGCTCTTGGAGGCCAGTGGCAGCAGAGCTACGCCGTGGATACGCTGCGCGCCTTTTTTTCGGGACCATCCCGTACGATCGCGTCTCTCTTCGCGACGTATCGTTTCACTCGGACCCCGTGCTCATTCTTCCGGGCCTGAGCCAGATCGAATGCAAGCTGCATTCGCATCAGATGCTCCATCTTCGGCCCGAATGCCTTCTCGACCCGCAAGCCCATCTCGCTCGTAAGCGCCGCTTTCCCATTCAGCAGGCTCGAAAGCGCCTGCCGCCCGACACCGAGAACCTTCGCGGCCTCGGTTACTGTCAATCCGAGAGCCTCGATCACCTCGCGGCGAATTAAACCGCCGACATGCGGAGGATTCTTCATCGCCATGATTCCCAACGCCTCCTTCTTCAATGATAATCGACAAAATCAAGATCGAATGCGTCACCTTCCTCGAACCGAAAGATGACTCGCCAGTTTCCGCTCACGGTCACGCTCCAAAACCCCTTCAGTTCTCCCTTCAGCGGATGCAGTCGCCAGCCTGGGAATAATCCAACTTCATCCGGGCGTGCCGCCTCGTCGATCGCCAGCAGAATGTCGGAGATTTTCTCCACCATTGAAGACGGCAAATCCCGGCCATTATCGCTTTTGTACAACCGCCTCAAACCTCGATGACGAATCGAGCGGATACTCATCTGAAGGCGATTATCGCCTGTCGCGCGACAGGCGTCAACCCTAAACCTGAGCTTGGGCGGCTCGTTGGATGTTCTCAGAGCCCTTATAAGCCGCTGGATTATCGCGTGCTCGGACCCGATCCCAAAACTTTCGCGTTTTGTTCTCCTGAACTAAAACGTTTCACGTGAAACGTTTTGATCCTAAACCTCAATAGGCACAAGGGTTTTTCACGGATCGTGCGACGTTTCACGCACAATTTCAGTGACCGGTTGTCGGCAGCCGGATCAACTGATTGTCAGCGGCGTTTCAGCGAACTCCTTTCTTTCGGAGTCCCAGGCGAAGGCGGCGGCGCGGGCGAATTTGCCCGCGCGGATCGACATCACGATATACACGGTGTCGGCATAGTCGGGTTCCGACGGATCGAATGAGCACGCCTGCGCGCGGTCGGTCGGGGAAAAATATGCGTCGTGATCGGGATGCGAGTGGTAAACGACGCGTAGCGCGAGCTTGCGGCGATCGACTTCGTTCATCACCGCCAGATGCTCCTTCGGCTCCATCAGGAACGCCGTGCGCGCGTCGCGTGGGAAGGCAGCCGGATCCTTCGCGTGCATCCGGTTCTGGATGTTGGCGATCGGGCGCACCTCTTCGACCGCGTTTTCGTTGTCGCCGATGATGAAGCCGCAGCATTCGAACGGGTACTCGCGCTCGGCCTGCGCGATGATCGCGTCCATGCTCGCGCGGCGTATCGATGCTGCCTTCAACGGTTCTCCTCTTTTTCAGTGACGCGTTCCGCGGCTCGGACCAGCCGAGTGAGTATCCGATTCGTCTCCGCGTCGAGGCCGAGGCGATCGGCGAGCTCGACGATCTTGCCGTTCAGCGCGCCGATATCGGTGCGCCCGCGAACGTGAAGGTCGTGCAGCATCGTCGGCCGATGACTGGCGGTCGGCGGGAGCAAATCCTCGTAAAATACTTTTCGATATTCCGCCGCGCTTGAAAAGGGGAGGGCGACGCCGAGGGCGCGCGCAACCGCGAACGCCTCGTCGATCGCGCGATCCATAATCGCCCGCACGTCCGGATCGCCGGCGAGTGCGCCATAGCTCTGCTGCAGGATTGCGCCGAGCGGATTGAGCGCCACGTTGTAGAGAATCTTGGCCCACAGCACCGGCATGATGTCGTCGACGCCGACCGTGGGAACGCCGGCGGCGTCGAGCATCGCTGCAATCGCGCGAGCGCGCGTCGCGAGCGCCGCCGAGTCCTCGCGATGAAGCGCCGGCGCGGGCCCGATCGCGACCGGCTGCGCAAAGGCGGTCACGTGGGCGCGGCCGGGCGAGGGCATTTCCGCGCCGAAGATCACGCGCGCGCCGAGAACGCGACGCGGTCCGAACGCTTCGCTCAACGACTCGATGTTGCCGAGTCCATTTTGCATCGAGACGACCACGCCGTCGTCCGTCAGGTGATCGGCCAGGGCCGCCGCGATCGATTCGGTGTCGTAACTCTTGACGGCGCAGAGGACCAGCCCGAAGCGCCTGCCCAGTTTCGCGGGAGCGTCGGCCAGCGTCATGCCGGTGACGGTTCGCTCGCCGAACAATCCCGATATTCTTAAGCCGCCGCGCTCGATCGCCTCGAGATGAGCGCGGCGGCCGAGCAGCGTGACGTCGTGGCCCGCGTCGCGCAGCATGCCGCCGATGATCGAGCCAATCGCGCCGGCGCCCGCGATCAAGATGGGAGTATCGGTCATCGTGTCGAAGTTATCGGGAGCCGATTGGTTAGACAACGCCGCCGCTTGCGGCGAGACGAACCCGCGCAGTAGGAAGTAGGCATGGAACGGACTTCGATTCGACTGGGCGGCGTCGAGCTTCAGTCGTCGGTGATGAACGCGGCGGGAGCGCGCTCGGCCGAACGCGGCGAGATCTACGAGCTGTGCGCGGTGCATGGCGGCGCTATCGTGTTCAAGTCGTGCAATCGCGCCGGGCTCGAGTTGCCGGAGAACCTGAAGAATCGGGGCGTCGAGCACTTCGCGGCGATCGCTCGCGAGCTTGGTGCGCGCGGCAAGAAAGTCGTTGGCAGCGTGGTCGGCGCCAGCGAGGAGGAATTCATCGACGTCGCGAGCATGCTCGAGCGCGCCGGCGTCAGCATCGTGGAGTTGAACCTGGCGGACGAATACGTGGCAAAATCGGTGGCGCCGTTTGCGTCTTTCGAGCGCCTGAAATCGCTGCTCGGCAGAGTTCGCGGCGAAACCGGATGCGTGCTGGCGGTGAAAGTGCTGCCGCGCGTGCCGTTCGAGCCACGCGCAATCGCGGACCTGCTCAAGTCGATGCGCATCGCGATTGCGGTATGCGCCAACGATCTGCCGAAAGATCTCGCGATCGACATCGCCGGCGGGGCAATGCAGGGGCCGCCGCGTGTGCTGTCGCAGGCGCACGCGTTTTTCGAAGAAAGCGAAAACCTGCTCGACGTGGTGGCCGTCGGCGGAATCAACACCGGCCGCGACGCATACGTCGCGCACCTGACCGGGGCAAAGGCGGTGCAGGTCGGCTCGGCCCTAATGAAGGAAGGCGCGGGCGCGCTGGGTCGAATCGATCGCGAGCTGGATTCGATGCTAGGCGAACACGGCCACAAGTCTGTGTCTGAAATCGTGGGCAAAGCCCACTTCACGGGATGAGCTTTGCGCAGTCAGGCCGCCCGCGCGGGACGACTTGCCCCGCTTCTTGCGGCTCTGATAGTTTCGACTGTCAGGCGCGCGCATGGCGCGCGTTCGTATTTTCGGGCTCCGTGCCTAACGTCCCCGTCGTCTAGCTCGGCCTAGGACACCGGCCTTTCACGTCGGTAACACGGGTTCAAATCCCGTCGGGGACGCCAGGGCTTTCCTCTACAAAAGAAGAGACTTGCATGACCGACGTTGGCGCCGGCGAGAGGCGTGCCGGCGCGCGCGCGATCCTTCGCTGCGGTCAGGATGACAGAAAAACAGCGCGCGCGACCATGGGTGTCATTCTGATAGGAGCCGCGTAGTTTGGAATAGCTGATCGAGTATGTAGCCTTCCGTTAATATATGAGTAGTAACTTGCTAACACACTTATCATTGTTTGCTATTCTATTTTTCAGCCTCAGTTAACTAATCAATATGGTGATCCTGAACCCAATCTGATTGCATATTTGACGGAATAACTGATCGGCGGATCGCTGGATGCAGGCGGCAGGGGCCCTCGTGTGAATTCACGAGGCAAAGTTGGAGGGGCGGGCCATGGTTCAACGAACATATTACCGAACGATCTGGATCTCGGATATTCATCTCGGGACGCGCGCATGCAAGGCGAGGGCGCTGCTCGACTTTTTACGGAATCACATCGCGGAGACGCTCTACCTGGTCGGCGACATCGTGGACGGATGGAACCTGGGACCGTCGTGGCACTGGAGTCCCGCGCAGCAGGAACTCGTCGATGAAGTCGTGCGTTGGAGCCGCGGCGGCGTCGACGTGGTCTTCCTGCCGGGAAATCACGACGAGGCGAAAGTCGGTCTGGTCGAAGAACTGTTCGGCCGCCTCCCGACGATAAGTTCTCTGCTGCACAAGACCGCCGAGGGCGCGAAGATGCTCGTCATCCATGGGCATCAGTTCGACGGCTCGCTCAATCCGAATCGGCTGTTCCCGATTATCGGACCGCAGGCGTACGCGCGAACGCAGCGGCTTCACGATTGGTACAACCGGCATTCCGAAGATGACTGCGAAGAGAGCCGCGGGCTCGCCCGATACTTCCGCGATTCGGCGCGCAAGGCGATCGAGTTCCTCACCGACTTTCGCGATCGCGCGGTGCTTGCTGCCGCCCGCGACCATCGCGCCGACGGCGTGATCTGCGGACATATCCATCGCACGGATTACAGATTTATCGGAAGCGTCAAATACGTGAACGACGGCGATTGGGTACTCAACCGATCCGCGGTGGTGGAAGAGCAGGATGGCGCGCTGCGGATCATCCGATGGGCGGCACAGCGGAGCAGCCCGGTCTTCGAAGTGCTCTCGCAGGGAGTGAGCGCGTGACGACTTATCGACCCGAATCGACTGCTCACGAAGATGCGCACTTCGATCTGATCTACTTCGATGCCGGCGGTGGACACCGCGCTTCGGCGACGGCGCTGATGTCGGCGGCACGGCAACAGCATCGTTCGTGGCAGATCAAGCTGGTCAACCTGCGCGAGCTGCTCGAACCGGCCGACGTGATCCGGCGCCTGACCGGAGTTCGCGTCGAGGACTTCTACAACTCGCAACTCAAATTCGGACTTACGGTCGGCACGGGTCCGCTGCTGCGCATAACGCAGATGCTGATCCGGCAATTCGAGCCGGCGATGATCAGGTTGCTGGCGCGCCATTGGCAGCGCTCGCAGCCTGACCTTGTGGTCTCGATGATCCCCAATTTCAATCACGCCATCCTGGAAGGCCTGCGCATCGCCGACGCGACCCAGGAACGGCCGGCGACGCCGATGGTCACGATTCTTACCGACCTCGCCGACTATCCGCCGCACTTCTGGATCGAACGCCAGGAGCAGTACCTGATTTGCGGCACTGCGACGGCTGCTGAGCAGGCGATCGCGATGGGGCATGCCCGCGAGCGCGTATTTCGCACCTCGGGAATGATCGTTCGTCCTGAGTTCTACAGGCCGATCGAGCTAAGCCGCGAAGCTGAGCGAAGCCGGCTGGGGCTCGACCCCGAATTGCCGACGGGCATCGTCATGTTTGGCAGCTACGGCTCAAGCCAGATGGCAACCATCGCGAGAAGAATCGCAAGGTCACGACTTAAGACTCAGCTCATTTTCATTTGCGGTCATAATGACAAGCTGCGCGAGCACATCGAAAGCATGAAGCTGCCCTATCCGGTTCATTGTGTCGGCTTCACCCAGGAAATTCCCTACTTCATGAAGCTGGCGGATTTTTTTGTCGGCAAGCCGGGTCCGGGCAGCATCAGCGAGGCGCTGGTTATGGGCCTGCCCGTAATCGTCGAGCGCAATGCCTGGACGATGGTGCAGGAGCGTTTCAACACGGATTGGATCGCGCAAAATGGCTTCGGCGTACTGCTGCCCTCGTTCCGGGAGATCGCGAGCGCGGTGTCGACGATGCTTGATCGCGAGCAGCTCCAACGCTTGCGCGCCAAGGTAAAAAGATTCGACAACCGCGCGGTGTTCGAAATCCCGGAAATTCTGGAGGCGCTGATTGCCCGTCATCGCGCCGCAAACTCGGTGCCCCGGCGCAATTCGACCGCCACGCAATTCGCGTCGGAAATTTATCACGGCATTTGACGATCGATTGCGCCGCGTACTTCGGACCCGGACTTTGGAAACGATACTGCTGGCCGTGTTTTCGCTTACGCTGGCCGGCACGAGCGCAACCGCGCTGGAGGCCGGTTCTGCCGGCGCCCTCGCCTTGGGCGGCGTCCAGCTCAAGATCTTGAGTGCCGATGGCAGGCAAGTAATCGGATCTACGCGGTTCACGGTCTCGCGGAACGACTCGAGCGAAGAGATCAAGGCCGAGACCAGATACCTTGATGGGGAGCGCGACAGTGAAGACGAACGGCTACACCTTGCCACTCCGGATTTCACGCCCAGGCTCGACACCTATGAGCACGAGTTTTTCAACGCCGACGGCACGCTCCATATGGTCGACACGCTCGACACCGGATCCGGCGTCGGCTCATGCACGAGCTACGCGTCGGGCAAGATCAAAGTGCGCAAGTCGCAGCTTGATGTTCCAGCCGATTCCTTCGCGGGCGCATCTGAGCTGATGATGGTGGTAGGAAGTCTAAGGCAAGGGGCTCGTGAAATCCGATTTCATGCGTTCGCATGCGTGCCGGGGCCGGAAATTTTCAGCGTCATGGCGTCGCGTCCTGACAGAGCGGAGCGGTGGGCACTATACCCCGGCAATCTCGTGCGCCTCGATATGCGGCCCGATCTCGGAGCCTTTGGTCTGCTGCTGGCGCCTTTCATGCCAACGATGGACGCGTGGTTCAATCCGAATGACAATTGGAACTACGTCGGCGGCGAGTTCGACCGCTACTTCCGCGGACCTCACGTGCTAACGGTGCGAGTTGCACCAGCGGATTGAGGCTGCTGGTCGGCACGACCAAGGCTCCGACCCGGGCAATAGGCGTATCCTTTTCGCCGCGCGATCCACTATCGATCTTTCGGCTTGCGCCTCATCGACGAAATGTCGAGAATTGTCGCTCAAAGATTACTCTCACTCTTGCGCCTGGAAATTCGCGGAGGTTTCCGTGGAAATCGGCGAGCGGCACGATGGCGACATTCTGGTCCTGCTTCCCGCGGGACGGATCGACAACGACACGAGCCCTGCCTTCCAGGCCCGGCTGCTCAGCTCCCTGACTCCGGCAGGCGCGGCCGTGCTGGTTGATTTTTCGGCCGTCGAGTACATTTCGAGCGCCGGCTTGCGGGCGCTGATGATGGGATCGAAGCAATCGAAGGCGTCGAAAGGACGGCTCGCGGTCGCTGCGCTGGGGCCGGTGGTCAAGGAGATTTTCGAGATCAGCCGCTTCTCGCTGGTCGTCGAGGTGTTCGATACTGCGGCAGACGCACTCGCGGCACTGCGCCAGAGATAGGAGGCATGCGCCGAGGGGATCAGTGCCCATGTTGATCCGTTTTTGGGGAAGTCGCGGTTCGATACCGACGCCGCTGGGATACCGCGCCGTCCGAAACAAGGTGCGCGAGGCGCTGCTCGCAGCGCGCGGCCATCAACTGGACAGCCCCGAGGCAATCGATAGCTTCATCGCGAACGAGCTTCCGTTCCCGGTGAGCGGCACTTACGGCGGTAATTCGAGCTGCGTCGAGATCGAAACGGGCGGCGACGAATATGTGCTATGCGACCTCGGGTCGGGGGTGCGCGAGTTCGGCAACAGCTTGATCGCGAAGCATGGCCCGGCGAAGAAATCCCGCTTCAACGTTTTCCTGTCGCATACGCATTGGGATCACATCATGGGGTTTCCGTTTTTCACTCCGTCCTACATCCCCGGCAACGTGATTCGCATTCACGGCTGTCACAAGGCGATGCGCGACGCTTTCATTCGTCAACAGTCCAATCCCTGTTTTCCAGTTGATTTTCGATCGCTCGGCGCCACGATTGAGTTCGTCGAGCTGGAACCCGGCCGCACCTACGAGATCGACGGCCTGTCAGTGAGGCCGATCCTGCAGAACCATCCGAGCGATTCCTACGGCTTTCGCTTCTCGAAGAATGGCAAGTCGATGGTCTACTCGACCGATTCCGAGCACAAGTTCGACGTTCTCACGGAGAACTATCCATTCGTCGAATTTTTCCGGGACGCCGACCTGTTGATCTTCGATGCCCAATACTCGCTTGCGGATCAGATCTCGGTGAAAGAGGATTGGGGACACTCGAGCAACATGATCGCGGTCGAGCTCGCGCAACTCGCGCGCGTCAAGCACCTGGTCATGTACCATCACGAGCCCGTGTTCGACGACCGAATGATAGAAAAGGTGCTGGGCGAGACGCGCCGCTACGCGGAAATCAACGGGTCCCCGAATAAGTTGACGGTCACCTCCGCATACGACGGACTCGAGATTGTCATCTGAGGACAAGGCCGACGTTCCGCCGGGAAGACTGCTGACCTGGTCGCGCGGATTGTTCGCCGCGCCCGGACGGGTACCCGCCCTGGTCGTACTGGCGCTGCTGGTGGTTGTGCGCGCGCTCGATCCGGCTGTCGTGCAAAGCGTCAGGCTGCGCGGCTTTGACTTCCTCGAACAGCTTGCGCCCCGTAAGTATCAGCCGCTGCCGGTAGGCATCGTCGCGATCGACGACAAGAGCCTCGCGCAATACGGCCAATGGCCATGGTCGCGGGCGCGCGTTGCGCAACTGGTCGATAAGATCGCATCGGGCAAGCCAAGCGTGCTCGGCGTCGATATTATTTTCGCCGAGCCCGACCGTCTTTCACCCGGACGGCTGGTCGAATCCGATCCGGAAATTCCCGCGCAACTCGCGGGCGAGCTGTCGCGCCTGCCTTCGCACGAAGCTGTTCTCGCCAATGCATTGCGCGAAGTCCCGGCGGTATTGGCGGTCGGAGTCAGCGACGAGGCGGCTCGCGCAGCGGCGACACCCTCGCGCGTAACGATGATTCTCGAATCGGGGGCCAATCCGCGCCCGTTCCTTTTCACTCATCCGACGCTCGTCCACAGCCTGCCTGAGATCGAGGCGGCGGAGCGTGGCGAGGGTTCCATCGACGAGGAGCCGGATCGCGACGGCGTCACGCGCCGCGTGCCGTTGTTCATTTTCGCCGACGGTCACCTGGTGCCAGACCTTGCGCTCGAAATGCTGCGGGTGGCTTCGGGCGCGGGCGCGCTGGGAATCGTCAGTGGAAAGGAAGGCGTGCAAGGCGCAAAGCTGGGCCCGCTCTTTCTGCCGACCGATCGGCACGGCCGCATCTACCCGTATTTCACCCCCTCGTATGACGCCCGCTACATCTCGGCCGTCGACCTGCTCAACGGCTCTTATGATCCGGCGCGGCTGCGGGGCGCGGCCGTGCTCTTGGGGTCGAGCGCTCTGGGATTGACGGACCAGAATCAGACTCCGCTCGGCCTGATGCCCGGGGTCGAAGTCTGGGCACAGTCACTGGAGTCGATGCTGACCGGAAATCTGCTGCGCCGCCCGGGGTACCTTAACCTCGTCGAGATAGGGATCATGCTTCTGGCAGGGCTCGTCATTGTATTTGCCCTGCCGTACGCGAGTCCGCGGGTCGCTGCGGTTGCATTTCTCGCCATCGTCGCGATCCTCTTCGGCTCCGCTGTGGCCGGCTTCAAATTCTCAAAGCTGCTGCTCGACGGCGTGTATCCGGCGCTATCATCGGCGCTCGTGTTTGGCGTCATGCTGTCGGAGAACCTGCGCGTGGCAGAGGCAGGCCGCCGCCGGCTCGCGGCCGAGCTCCAGCACGAGCGCGAAATGGAAGCGCGTCTCGAGGGCGAGCTGAATGCTGCGCGAGCGATCCAGCTTGGCCTGCTCCCGCGGCATTTCCCGGGACCTCCCGAGCGCCGCGACGTCGAGGTCTTCGCCTCGATCGAGCCGGCGCGGATGGTGGGTGGCGACCTTTATGATTTCGTCCTGCTCGATTCCGAACACCTGTCATTCGTAATCGCCGACGTGTCCGGCAAGGGAGTGCCCGCCGCCCTGTTCATGGCGATGACCAAAGAGGTGTTGCACACTGCGACGCTGCGCTATCGGAACGCTCTCGATCGCGTGTTCAGCGAGGCCAACGCCAAGATTTCAGCCGCGAGCGAGGAATTGGGTGCGGGCGGCGCGAACATGATGTTCGTGACGGTCTTTGCGGCAATCCTCGACCTCGCTTCGGGGGTGCTCGTTTACGTGAATGCGGGACACGACTCGCCGTTCGTAATGCGCGCGGGCTCCGCGCCCGGGAATCTCGCACCCGCGGGAGGACCGCCGCTCGGGACCGTCGACGACTTTCACTACCCAATCGAACAACGTCAGCTCGCGCCCGGAGAGATGGTGCTTGCGTATACAGACGGAGTCACCGAGGCCCAGGACATGAAGCGGGCGTTGTATTCCGGCGCGCGGCTGGAGCGACTGCTCGCGTCGGCGCCGAATACGGGCGCGAAGGCCGTCCTCGATTTTGTGCGCGACGACGTCCACCGCTTCGCCGCCGGCGCCGAGCAGGCCGACGACATTACGCTGCTCGCGGTGCGCTGGCTGGGTCCGGCAAATTCTCCGGGCTGATCAGCGGACAGTTATTTCCACGCGCCGATTTTTTGGTTCCGCAACCTGGTCTCCGGTCGGCACCGCGAGGTCCAACTGCCCGCGGCCCGCGACCGAAATCGACTTGGGGCTGATGCCGTCACGCACCAGCCGATCGCGTATCATCTCCGCGCGGCTCATCGAAAGCTGCTGATTGTGCGCCGGGTTGCCGAGCGTGTCGGTATGGCCGATCACCTCGACCTCGTACACTTGGCGGCGCTTGATGTCGCCGAACACGTCCTGGTACTGACGCTGGGAGTCCGGCGTCAAAGTGTCGCTGTCTTTTTCGAAATAGAGCACGAAGTGGCTGGGCAGGACCGGCTGCGCGGCAAGCGCGTTGCCAAAAATCTGCTGAACCTGCGCCGGGTCGACCTTCACCGGCGCGGCCACGCCGCCGCGCACCTCGCCGGCCGCATACGGACGATCCAGCACTACCGACTTCTGGCCGTCCTTGATCGTGACCGCGCCCGAGCTGCCGTCCGGATTGGGCAGGACAACGAACAGCGACTGGCGGCTGGAACATGACGCCAGTAAGAGAAGTGCCAGAACCAGTGCGAGGCGGCGCATGATTAGCGGTTGTCTTTGACTTCGATTACGAACCTGGTGCCGCGCACGCCGAGAATCGCGGTGGGCGTCTTGACCTTCATCGCGCCGGGCGAGCTGCGCGCGATATCGCCGGAGATCATCGAGAGCGTGCCGCGGTTCATGTCGGTCAGCATCGAACCCTTGAAATTGCTCGAGTTGAACTTGTAATCCTCGAGCACGATCTCGCTGTTCGGGCCGCTCGACATGACGGTGTTGTCGATGAAGGTGAGGCCGATGGAGCCGTCGGCGCCGGTCTCGATCGTGTCCTTCTCGTAGAGCGGATCGCCTATCCTGGCGGTGGCGCGGGCTCCGTTGCGCACGATCTCGGCCTGGCCGGCTACGGTCTTGACCTGCGCGACCTGGGAATTGTCCGCGTTCACGGCAGAACCGGAGATCGCAAGCAGTGTCAGGATAGAGGCAAGACTTTTGGCTGTGCGCCGCACGCGATTCGTGGAATGCATTTCAGCTCCTGCACAAATCCCGGCATGATTCGGCGTGCAGATTATCGCCGCGCGGCGCCAGAAGCCAGCCGCGGCAACCGCGACAAGATTCCGATAACGAGATAAATTCAGACTCAGCTTCCGTAGCGTTTTCTGAGGTCAAGCGGAACGAAGCGATGCACTCCCGCCTCATCATACGAGCCGATTCCAGCGCGATGCGTCAGGTGGACGGTTTCGTCGTGGCATTCGTTAGAGAACAGGGAATCGCTGCTGACGAAGCGCCTCGCATTCTGATCCTGCTCGAAGAGTTGCTCACCAACCTGGTGAAATATGGATATCCGGATCGATCGGAGCCCGGACGGGCCGAGATCGCGCTTGGCCTCGATGGCAATCGGCTGGAAATCGAATTCATTGACGACGGGCGTGCGTTCGATCCCTTCGGAGAGCCGGCGCCCGATCTCGAGCGGCCGCTCGAAGCCAGAACGGTTGGCGGACTCGGTCTCCACATCCTGCGTTCGCTGACCCACGAGGCAAGCTACGAACGCCGGAACGAGAACAACGTGATTCGGCTGTCGCGGGTTGTCGGTTCGGCCAAGCTTCCCTGACGCCAGTACAGCTCGCGCCGCGGCTTTTCTACCTGGCCGTCAGCCTCACGGCTTTGGCCAGCCTGCGCTGTCTCTCGTCGAAAGTGTGGAAAGCTTCTGCTCCCAGCGCCAAAGCGGATGCTACGTGGATGATATCAAGCGTCCGAGTGCCGAATGTTCTGGTCCACTTTCGGGCAAGCCGTCGCGCTTCCGCGTACACCTCATCCGGCATCGCTTTGATTGCCAGGATGCCGGCGGCTACGTCCTCACGAAACGCTCCGTATGCGGCGCGAACTTTGGCCGCCGGTAGTTCGCGTCGGAACAAGCGAAGTTGCAGCGCATTCGCCAGTTCGAGCTCTCCGAACGTTGTAACAATCACCGGAAGCGCCATGCGCTGCATACGGGAGGCCGCCTCGGGGGAGTTGGCATCGGGGGTATATAGGGAAACGAGGAAGCTGGTGTCGGCGTATGCACTCAATACCGGCCGCGCTCCCTCGCCAGGAGTTCCGCTCCGCTCACCTTGAGCATCCTGGCGCCGTAAATTGCGCGCAGGCGGGCCAGGAAGTCAGGACGTCGACGGGGAGCGCGCGAAGCCACCGGCAACAGGTGTGCAATCACCCGCCTGCGCTTGGTGATTTCGATATTTTCGCCTTCCTGCAAAATCCGCTCAACTTCAGAAAAGCGATAGCGAAGGTCGCGCACACTGGCCTTTCTCATGTGATGCATTTTAGCATCACTTGGACGTGCCGCAAAGCTCCCAACGTCTCAAGCTCCGACGTCAACCGAGTCAGGCTGTCAGGCGAATACGCGTAGCTTGCCGACATCTCGGCCGCGTTCGTGCTACAGGAGATTCGATGCGGTTCGAACGCCGTAACGAAAAGTTGCTGCCGCGCCGCCTGTTCCTGCGGCGGATGGCGCGATGGAGCGCGGCTGCAGGCGCCGTCATCGTGGGTTCTCTCGCGGTCGGCGTATGCGGCTACCACTATCTCGACGGCTTGCCGTGGGTCGATTCGCTGCTCAACGCGTCGATGATTCTAGGCGGGATGGGTCCTGTCGATCCGCTCAAGACCAACGCCGGGAAGATCTTCGCGTCAATCTACGCGCTCTACAGCGGCCTTGCGTTGATCGCAATCGTCGGACTTATGCTCACCCCGGTCATCCATCGCTTCCTGCACAAGTTCCACATCGGCGAGAAATAAAAGTAGGGGGCGGGCCGCGATCGGACCGCCCTCGAATCGCCCCGGGGCGAAAATTTCAGTACTCGGCGGTGTGCGGCGACGCGACCGCTTTATCGACCGCGCTTAGCGGGAAATCCTCTCCCTTCTGGAGCTTTTTCATCAGGCTGTTGATCTCCTGAATCTTTTTATCGTAGCCAGCCTGCGTCAACGGCTCCTGCGACCATCCTGCGCGCGCGATCTTGTCGTGCTTCTTGGCATCTTCAAGCTTTTTCATCAGCGCATCTTTGTCGGCCGCCGACAAGCTGGACGCCATCGCCTCGGTCGCCATCGCGCCCGGAGCCGGTTGTGCAAATGACACCCCCTGCTGCACGGGTAAACTCACCCCAGCCAACGCTATCAACGCCACGATCGCGGTCTTCCGCATACCCATGATTTCTCCTTCCTCCCGATGGTAGCGTCCGGGTTGGCCGCACCAGTTGGTCAGTCGTGCCAAATCGACGTTACCGACGCATTAAGGGCTGATTGACGCCTGGTGAAATCGTGACCCGCTCGGCTCCGCAAAATCGAAGTCGGCGGCGGCGCGGAACGAAAAATCCTCGGCAACTTCGTCGACGGAGATCGCTTGCTCGAGATTCCGGTCAGCGCCAAGAAGCGATTAGTAATCCTGAAGTGGCTGGTCGAATTCTTCGAGCCCGGCATTAGCTACCCAGAGTCGCAGGTTAACGTCATCCTCGAGCTGCATCATCACGACTGCGCAACGTTGCGGCGGGAGATGGTTGGATACCGGATGCTGACGCGGCATAAAGGCATCGATAGCCGCGGACCGGAATCCG
Source organism: uncultured delta proteobacterium (assembly GCA_963842085.1). Classification (GTDB taxonomy): domain Bacteria; phylum Desulfobacterota; class Binatia; order Binatales; family Binataceae; genus Binatus. Next base: position 951,449 of record CAWJET010000002.1, on the reverse strand, counting down.
AGCGGGTGACGGGCGCAAAATAGGCGATTTCGGTTCACATAGGCTCGTGCCTCTCGGAAGGCAAGAGGTAAATTTGAGCCAAAGCGCAAATTAGACGGATTGACATCCGGACCTGACAGTTCTAATAGCAAGCGAGCGGCGTGAAAAATTCACGTCCCAAGGCTTTTACTAGAGCCACGAAAAAACGTTTCAGGGCTCATACGGAGGTTCGAATGCTATTGGGGACATTGGGGATTCGCAAAACGGTAGTCGCCGGGGGCATCGCCTTGCTGGCCCTCGCGGCCATGAGCCTGCCTGGGGAGGCAGGCGTCAAGCCGGGCGACTTCATCACTCCGGAAAACGCGTCGAAGGTGAAAGACCTCGTTTCGCCGGGCGTGTTGTACAAAGTTCAGCACGGTATGACGATGAAAATCGTCCCGACCGTGCGCGTGGACTGGCCGCCTCCCTACAAAGACGCGACAGAAAAGTATGCGTCGCAGGTTGAACTGTCGAAAGATCATCGTACCGTCGTGGGCTATGTAGCCGGACAGCCGTTTCCGCTGATCGACGCGAATGACCCTGACGTCGCGGTCAAAGTTGTCTGGAACAACGTGTGGCGTCCCATTCAGTCCGACGATTACGATCTGCGATACTTCGACTGCGACACGGTTTACAGCGGCTACAACAAACCGTTCTTTGAAATCGCATACGGACAGCTCGGCCACTACGCCGGTTACGACCTCGTCGGCCGGACCGAAGTCGAGCCGCTGCCGATCGATCCCGACTTCAAGAAGACCAACCGTCTGTGGCTGTTCCTGCTTGGTCCCGAACTCGCGCCCGAAGACGCTCGCGGCACCAGCCTCTTGCGTTATCGTTACGGCGACCCGAATCATGGCGACGATACCTGGACCTGGGAGACCGGCTCGCGGCGCCTGCGCCGTCTGAACGAGGCCATCAATTCCAGCGCGACCGGTGCGCAGACCTGGGATCCCGATCACTATTCGGGGTTCAATCCCAAGACCGAGGAATACAACTACAAGTTCCTGGGCGAGAAAGAGATGCTCGCGACGGTTGATGCCGAGCATTCACCGGAAATCCGCTGCGCCACCGACGGCGGCGCCAGCGCCTGCCCCGAGCGTTGGCAGATGCGCCACATGTACATCGTGACGGCGGAGCCGCGGCGCCACGTTAACAATGCGTCGGCGCTCGATTCCAAGACCGTCATCTACATGGATTCCGAAATGTGGTTCGAGCCGTACATCGACACTTACGATCGTCGCGGCGAACTGTTCCGCAACCACATCTACTGGCTCGCGTATCGCGATCGTCCGGTGCCCGACGCGAAAGTCGCGATCTATCCGTTCAAGCGCGAATTCGTGGTTGGCGCCGCTTCCCAGGATGTGCAGAGCGGCGAAGCCACCATGTGCTACCTGCCCGGCATCGAGACGCCCGAGCGTGAATGCTGGTACATCAACATGGGTGCGGTGGACCGCGCCTTCTTCACCACCGAGGCGATGGTAAAGATGTCCGAAGTCGGCCACATGTAGCCTGACCTTCCTGATTGCACGACGCCGGCAGGACTATCCACTCCTGCCGGCGTTTTCTTTTCCCTCGAGTGCGGCGTCGACGGCCGCAGCCTATCTCCACAAAACGTAAACGGCGCCTCCCACGAGCACCAGTACGCCGGGATTAACGTGGCGCCAGAGCAGAATCGCGAATACCGCGAGCGCGATCGCCAGCGTCTGCACGTCCACGATCGAGAGCTTCGCAATCGCATACGTTCCCGACGTCATCAGCCCGATCGCCACCGGCGCCAGCCCCCGCTGAATCGAGGTGCGCCATGGCCACCCGCCCAGATGCACCCACCATCGATTGACGAACAGCGTAATTATGCAATCGGGCAGAAAAAATCCGATTCCCACCACGACCATCCCGGCCCATCCCGCCAACTGGTAGCCGATCACCAGCACCATCAACATGTTCGGTCCCGGCGCAACCTGCCCGAGGCTGTAGATGTTGCGGAACTGCGCATCCGTCAGCCAGTGAAACGTATGCACCGTCATGTGCTGCATCTCGGGCAGCACCGCAGTTCCGCCGCCGACCGCCAGTACCGACAACAGCGCGAAGACCAGGAACAGGTGTATCAATCGTGTCATTGGGATTTGGATCTCAATTGGCTAATGACGGAACAGGTGATGGCGCGGGCCGCGATGGAAGGGCAGATGCTCGTCCTCAGCGCGCGGTTTCGCGACCTTCGGCCGGTAGAGCCACACTGATATCGGCCCGAGACCGAGCAACACCACGAACAGGGGCAATTTAACGAAGCTGACCGCGAAAAACGTAACGAAGATGATCGCGATGTCCGGAAGCTGACGAAACTGCCGCCGCCCGATCTGCAGCGTCACCGCCGAAAGCAAACCGACTGCCGCGGCGGCGATCCCCAACAGGAAACGCCTGACATCGGGATTGCTGTGATTGGATTGATACAGTATCCCGAGGAACATCACGACGATCGATCCCGGCAGCAGCATCCCGACGACCGAGACTGCGGCGCCCGCCAGCCCACGCAGATTGTCGCCCATGATGATCGCCATGTTGACGGCGTTCAGACCCGGCAGCGTCTCGCTGATCTCCATCGCGCCGAGAAATCCCTCGTCGTCGAGCCAGCCCTCTTCGCGCACCAGGTACTCGCGCAGATAGGCCACGGCGCCGCCGCCGAAGCTCAGCCCTCCCGCGAGCAGGAAGATCCTGAACAGCGTCAGCAGGCTCGGATGAAGATCGGGCTCATTCCTGGTGCTTGAGACTGGCGTTGCCGTATCCGTAAACGAGGGCGGTTTTGGTTGTTCCACGCTGCACCCAGTCTGAGGCCCGCGATTGCAGGGCCGTGTAGAAGAACTCGGAAAGCTCTCGCTGCTTGCGCCGCACCGCTTCGGGACTGTCGAACTTCAACTGGTAGGCGAACTCCGCCACTATCGGCGAGTTGGTCGTGCGCACCCGCCACACTGCGAGCGTCGCCTTGGCCTCGAGCTTGTGCCCGAAGTCCAGCATCCCGAGATCGATCAGATATTCCTGGATTGAGAGGTCGTGCACCACGCTCAGCGGCGCCTTCGGATTGGCGTCGATCTGCTTGAGCGCCGGAAAGGCTTCGGCGGTCGTTTCGAAGCGTTGCGTCAATATGATGTTGGGAGTGTCGAGCTCGCAGTTGTGCGAATACACCAGCCGCATTCCGAGCGCGCCATCCTTGGGCAGGAGGATTTCCTCCTTGAACTTCAGCGTGAACGCGCACGGCAGCAATGGACGCGGATCCACGGCCAGCGCGACCTTCTTGTCCGGGTGCCGAAACTTGATCACCAGCTCGTGCCGCGCGTCGGGCACGCCGTGGTGGTAGAAGGTGCGTTTTCTCAGGATGAAGCCGTGATTGTAGAGCTTGAAGTGCGGAGTGTCGTAGAACAGCACTTCGCGCATGTGCGGTTTGACCGATTCGTCGATCTTGCCGAGCTTGACGCCCAGAGATTTCGCCGCGTGATGCGCCAGTTTCCAGAACCGGTGAAATCCCTTCTCGTCGGGAAACAGGTCCGGCTTCAGCAGCAGCTTGTATTCGCGAAACTGAATCTGGTCCGACGGTACGATCGGTTCGTAAAACTTTGAACTTTCGGCCTGCGTACTCATCTGTGATTCTTCATCCGTTCGAAACCGTCGCGACGGGAATCCCGCGTCTCCGTATCAGGGCCGCCTGCGCATCCCCGCCTGTTCCCTGATCCCATCGAAGTATCAGTCCGATTAGTCGTGGTCAATTATTACTGATTTGCTGGCGTGTTCGAAACTGTTACTCACTCATTTGAACGGAAGGCCCAACGTAGCGCGATAGGTACGGAAGCAGGCAGCTTTCTGCAACACCAGACTGTCGGGAGTCAACTATGAGTGCCGCAACACCGCTAACCGAGCGCATCGCCGCCGCCATTCCACGCGGCGTCAGCGTGCCGATTCCAATCCTCACCCATCATGCGTCGGGCGCCGAAATCTGGGATGTCGACGGCCGCCGCTACATCGACTTCGGCGGCGGAATCGCGGTGCTCAACGTTGGTCATCGCCACCCGCGCGTGATGGCCGCGGTGCAGGCTCAGCTCGAGGCCTTCACCCACACCTGCTTCGGCGTTACGCCGTACGAGTCGTACATCAAGCTCGCCGAGCGGATGAACCAGCTCGCGCCGATCGCGGCTCCAACGAAAAAGAAAACCATCTTTCTGACCACTGGCGCCGAGGCGGTCGAGAACGCCGTCAAGATTGCGCGTCACGCGACCGGCCGTCCTGCGATCATTTCGTTCACGGGCGGATTTCACGGCCGCACGCTGATGGCGCTGGCGCTGACCGGCAAAGTGAATCCGTACAAGGTCGGCTTTGGCCCATTTCCGGCCGATACGTTTCACGCGCCGTTCCCCGACGCCTATCGAGGCGGTAGCACGGAGAAGAGCCTCGCCGCCATCGAGTCGCTTTTCAAGTCGTCGGTCGAGTCGTCGCGCGTCGCCGCGATTATCATCGAGCCCGTACAAGGGGAGGGCGGCTTTAACGTCGCGCCGTTCGAGTTTCTGCGCGAACTGCGCGCGCTGTGCGATCGGCACGGCATTGTCTTCATCGCCGACGAGATTCAGACCGGCTTCGGACGTACGGGCAGGATGTTCGCCGTCGAGCACGCCGGCGTCGAGCCCGACCTCATTACGATCGCCAAGAGCCTGGCCGGTGGATTCCCGCTCTCCGGTGTCATCGGCCGCGCCGAGATCATGGACAGCGTTGCCCCCGGCGGTCTCGGCGGCACCTTTGCCGGCAGCCCCGTTTCCTGCGCCGCGGCGCTCGCCGTGCTCGACGTATTTCGCGACGAGCACCTGCTGGCGCGCGCCGAAAAGCAGGGCGCCCTGGTTCGCGCGCGCCTCGACGCGCGAGCAGTACCCGTTCATCGGTGACGTGCGAGGACTCGGCGCGATGCTCGCGATCGAGCTAGTGCGAGATCACGCGACCAAGGAACCGGCGCCCGAACTGGCCGCTCGGCTGGCGGTGCGCGCGGCGGAGCGTGGCCTGATCCTGCTGACCGCCGGCATCTACGCCAACGTCATCCGGATTCTCGCACCGCTGACCGTGTCTTCCGAGCTGATGGACGAAGGCATGACAATCCTGGAGCATGCCCTGGCTGACCTCCGCTAGCACTGCAGGCCCGATTCGTATGAAATATCTCCGATGAGGTTCCCCGAGTTTCTCGGAATCGGGCCGCCGCGCGCCGCCGAGCCGGCAGCCGAGCGCCGCGTTCCTCGCGTGGCCCTGGGATGAGCCCGTCGATGGTCCGCCGGCTGCCGGAGATTATCGGCGCTGGTCCCGGCCGCACGGGGACCACGTGGCTGCATCGCGTGCTCGAAGGGCGCGTCGATTTGCCCTACGGCGTCAAGGAGACGCAGTTCTTCAACACGTTCTACGACAAGGGCATCGACTGGTACGCGCATCATTTTTGCTACGCGACCGGCGATCGCAAAATCGCCGAAATCTGTCCGTACTTTTTCCATCCGCTCGCGCCACATCGCATCAAGACTCACATCCCGAATTGCCGCATCATCACCACGCTGCGCGACCCCGTCGATCATGCTTATTCGGCATACAAGCTGGTCGTTCATTTCGCGTGGGCGCACGGCTCGTTCGACGAGGTGCTGAAGTCGCGTCCAAATCTCGGCAGCGGCAATCGCTACGCATCTCACCTCAAGACGTGGTTCGACTTGTTCGGCCGCGAGAACGTGCTGGTCACGATGTATGACGAATTGCGCGCGCAGCCGCAGTCGTACCTGGATCGCGTGACCGATTTCATCGGCGTCGAGCGCATCGCACTTTCCGCGCGTCCCGAAATCGGTGATGATGTCCATTCGTTTGCGCGCGCTCCCAAAAGCCGCAAGCTCGCCCGGATCGCGAGACGCAAGATGTACTGGCTGCACGAGCATCAGGCATACGGCGTGAGCAACCTGCTCGAGCGCGCGGGCGTGTGGGATTTCTGCTATGGACGCGGCGAACCCTTTAGCCATCTCACGCCCGAACAGGAACAGCACCTGCGCGAGCGCTACCTGCCCGAAGTCGAGGCGCTGGAGGAATTGCTCGGCGTCGATCTCTCCGCGTGGAAGAGAGCGCAAGCGCGTCGTGCAACCGTTGGCTAATCGATGACCGGATCTTGCGACACCGCGCGCGATTTGCGGCTGCCCGACTTCATCGGCGTCGGCCCCGGCCGCACCGGCACGACCTGGCTGCACGAAGTCCTCAAGGGCCGCGTCAATCTGCCCGCCGGAATCAAGGAGACCGATTTCTTCACCACCAACTATTCCAAGGGCATCGAGTGGTACGCGCGTCACTTTCGCGACGCCGACCCCGGACGGCCGATTGGCGAAGTCAATCCATACTTCGGTTTCCCCGAGGCTGCCGAGCGTATCGCGCTGCATATCCCGCGGTGCAAGATCATCTGCACGTTTCGGAATCCGGTCGAGCGCATCTACTCGGCCTACAAACTCTGGCGTCATTACACGCTGACGAACGATCCACTCGACGTGTTCCTCGTGAAAGTCCCCCAGGTGATCGAGGTGACGCGCTACGCGACGCATCTGCCCGATTACCGCACGCGTTTCGGCGACGACCGCGTGCTGGTCCTGCTCAACGACGACTTGCGCGCCGATTCGCAAGCGTACCTCGACCGCATGTGCGATTTCATCGGCATCGAGCGCTATCCCGCGCCGGCCTCTGCTGCCGAGGGCGAGTTGATCAACTCGATTAACGATCTGCCCCGGTTTCCGCGCGTCGCCCGCAAGGCGCGCCACTTCATGTACTGGCTCGAGGAGAAACAAGCCTACGGCGCCAGCAACTTTCTCGAACAGGCGGGTGCGTGGAAGCTGGTTTTCGGCGGCGGGCCAAAGTTCCCACCCCTCGATCCCGCCATCGAAGCGCACCTGCACGAACTCATGCGCCCCGAAATCGACGCGCTCGAGCGGATGATCGGACGCGATCTCTCTGCGTGGAAAAGTCCGCGAGCCAAGAGAAGTCCCGCACTTCAACACGCAGGCGCTCAAGGAAAATAATCGCGATGGCGAAAGTTTCCACTATTTTGGCCGTCTACAACGGCGCGGCTACCGTTGACCGCGCCCTGCGCAGCGTCTTTGCCCAGACTTACACCGACAACGAAATAATCGCCGTCAACGACGGCTCGACCGATGACACGCCTGCCGTGCTCGCCCGCTACGGCGATCAAATTCGCATCCTCGCTCAGCCCAATCGCGGACTCTCTGCCGCGCGCAACGCCGGTGTGCGCGCCTCCAGTGGCGAGTACATCGCATTCCTCGACGACGACGACGAGTGGATGCCCGCGAAGCTCGCGCGATGCGTCCCCGTCCTGGACGCCGATCTGGATTGCGCGCTCGTGTACACCTGGGCGCTCAAGGTCGACACCCAGGGGCTGCCGATGGGCTCCCGGAGCGCGACAGACGGCCGGCCCGACGGCGCCGAGTCGCCCACGATGACTGAAATGCTCGCGCGGCCGTGGAATGTCGTGCCGAGCCAGTTCCTGGTGCGGCGCGGGGTCTTCGAGCGGTGCGGCGGGTTCCACGAACGATTCGTAACGTCGTGCGAGGACCTCTACTTCCTGCTGAATGCGCGCGAGCATGGCCACTTCCGATGCGTTCCCGAACCTCTGCTGCGCAAGGAAACGCGCCCGCTCTATCCCAAGGCGCTCGAACGCGAGCCGGAGTGCGATCTGTTCGTCGAGTTGGTGCGCGAGCGCTACGGCTCCTCCGCCGACGGGCTCATCGACGGCTTTCGCCGCTCGCGCGTCAAGGTGCTGCGCCATCTCGGCCACGTTCTCATCGACCAGGGCCGCCCCGAAGACGCGCGCCGATGCCTCGCGCGAGTGCTGCACTATGAACCGGCGTCGCCCAAGGCCTACTACCGGTACCTGAAGACCTTCATCACGGCTCGCGGCGCGCGAGCGTCGTCGAGCTCGGACGGCCCCGGCGTCTAAGCCGCGAATGCTCCGCGTCTCCGTAATAATCCCGGTTTACAACGGCGCCGCGACGATTGGCCGCGCGCTTGAGAGCGTCTTCGCTCAAACCTTCACCGACTACGAAATCGTAATCTGCGACGACGGCTCGACCGACGACACGCCCTCAGTACTTGCTAAGTACGGCGATAAGATCCGCGTCGTCCGCCAGGCCAATCGCGGATTGCCCGCGGCGCGCAACGCCGCCGTCGCCGCCAGCCGCGGCGAATTGCTCGCGCTGATCGACCACGACGACGAATGGCTCCCGCGAAAGCTCGAACTGTCCGTCGCCGCGATGCTCGCGGATCCCGGCGCCGTGCTGCTTTACTCCGACATGATCGTCGTGAACGAAGCCGGCGAGGAATTGCGCCGCTCGCAAATCGGCCCCGACACCGCGCATGCGCCCGCGATGGACGAGATGCTCGCGCGCATCTGGCCGATCACGCCGAGCACGGTCGTGATGCGCCGCGACGCCTTCGAGCGGGCCGGTGGTTTCTGCGAGCAACTGATCAGCGCCGAGGACATCCACTTCTGGCTGCTGATGCGCGAGCAGGGGCATTTCATCTATAGCCCCGACCGCCTCGTTCGTTTTACTTACGGCCAGCTGTTTCCCAAGGTGCTGAACCGCGACATCGGTCCCGGCGCAATCGTCGATCTGATTCGCGCCCGCTACGGCGCGCGCGCCGACGGACTCGTGCAGAATTTCATCCGCCATCGCGTGCGGATGATCGCCAACGCGGGCGTGATCGAGATGAGCCGCGGCAACATGGCGGGCGCGCGGCGATGCTTCATCCGAGTGCTGAAGTACGATCCGCGCCACGCAAAAAGCTACCTGCGAATAGCGCGAACCTTCCTGCCCGCCCCCGTCCGCCGCGCGCTCGGCGGTAAAGCATCACGCGGCGCCTGAATTCCTTGACGCGCCTTTCCGATTCTTGCCTCGCCTTGTTTTACGGGAGAGGCGGCCGGCCGCAGCGCGGCCGGTGGTCGAGGGTTCTGCGAATCTTTCACTACCGCGCGCGCGATACCCGCGCCTTCGGTTTGATCTCGGCCTCGACCTGCTCCGCCGGCCCTGCCGACATCGACCCATACCCGACCGCATTGCTGGTCCGCCGCCAGTTCACCAGGGCGTCGATGCGATCATTCTTGACGCGATGCTTGTAGTGCTCGACCTTGTCGAAGATCGAATCGATTAACACTTCCGACAGCAGGCGCGGCTTGAGGCCGAGGTCGATCAGCTTGGTGTGCCTGGCGTTGTAGTAGTGGACTTCGGCCTCGACGCGCGGGTCGGCGATATGCTGAATCTCGACGCTGCGCCCCTTATGCTTCGCCGCCAACTGAATCTGCTCCGCCAGCTGCTCGACCGAGAATTGCTCCGTGAACTGGTTGAAGACGCGGTATTCGCCGGCCTTCGCCGGTTTCTCGATCGCGATCTCGATACATCGCATCGTGTCGCGAATGTTCAGGTAACCGCGCGTCTGACCGCCCTTGCCGTGCACGGTCAGCGGATGCCCGATCGCCGCCTCGATGCAGAACCGGTTGAGCACCGTGCCCCAGATTCCGTCGTAGTCGAAGCGCGTCGCGAGCCGCTCGTCGAGCTTCGTCTCGTCGGTCTCGACTCCGTAAACCACGCCCTGGTTGAGGTCGGTTGCGCGGATGCCCCAGATTTTGCACGCGAACTGGATGTTGTGCGAGTCGTGAACCTTGGACAGGTGATAGAAGGAGCCCGGCTGCTTCGGATAGGGCAGCGTGTCGGTGCGCCCGTTGTGGGTAATCTCGATAAACCCCTCTTCGATATCGATGTTCGGAGTTCCGTATTCGCCCATCGTGCCGAGCTTGACCAGGTGGCATTCCGGCACGTGCTCGCGAATCGCGTAAACGGCGTTGAGCGTGCCGACCAGATTGTTGACCTGGGTGAGCACCGAATGCCGCCGGTCGATCATCGAAAATGGCGCGCTGCGCTGCTCGCCGTAGTGCACGATCGCCTCGGGCTTGAAGTCGCGCACGACGCCGCTGATAAATGGGTAGTCGGTCAAATCGCCGATCGCCGTATGTATTGTCTTGCCGCTCGTTTCGCGCCACGCCGCAACCCGGTCCTGCAGCGAGCAAATCGGAATCAGGCTCTCGGTCCCGCACTCGAGGTCCCACAGCCGCCGGTTGAAGTTGTCCACCACGCATACTTCGTAGCCGCGTTTGGACAGGTACATCGCCTGCGGCCATCCGAGGTATCCGTCCCCGCCAGTTACAATCACCCGCATTGAAAACTCCTCCGGCTCCGATACGCCGATTATTTATTCCTGATACGCGCGATCAGATCGAGCGCGCCGCGAACTTCCGCCCGAGAGGCCCTGCGCCAATCGGTGCGGCAGCCACGTCCTGATCCAGCGCAGGTAGTTCTTGAGACGGTAGGGATCCACCCTGATTGCGCGCGCGAACGCCGCCCGCGCCCGCGGACGATCACCGTCGCGCAGCGCCTTCAACCCAATCGTCGCCAGAATACTCCGCGGCGCACGCGTGCGCGCCTGGACGAGCGGCGCCGCGGAAAGGCCGTAACGCTCCTGCAGATACGCCTCGAAAACGTGCAGCGCTTTCGAGTAATCGGGCAGCCGCTTGAGCTGTTTCGGAAACCACGCGAACCGCCAGATGATCAGCGGGTCTGCGATATAGCCGAACGGCCCCTGCTCGCGCATCTTGATCCAGAAATCCACGTCCTCGAAACGGAAGCTTGCACCGCGCAACTCGTCGCGATAGCCGCCGCACTGCTCGTACGCGGAACGCCGAACCAGCGCGGCGCTCGGCATTATCGGCCACAGGCGCGTCAGCAGCTCGTTCAACGACGGCGGATGGTCAAAGCCGTCGCCGACCAGCGAGGTATCCAGCGCGACACCCTCGCTATCGGCCAACGCCGCGTTGCAGTACACGAGCGACAGGGCTGGGTCAGCGTCCAGCGCCGCCACGCTACGCTCGAGGAATTGCGGCATCCACACATCGTCGGCGTCGAGAAAGGCGACGTATTCGCCCGACGAATGCCGCGCGCCGTTGTTGCGCGCCGCCGCCGGCCCGCCGTTGGCCTGCTCGACGAGCCGCACGCGGTCGCCGTAACCTTCGAGAATTGCGCGGGTCCGGTCGGTCGATCCGTCGTCAACGCAGATGATCTCGAAATCCTGAAGGGTCTGCCCGACGACGCTGTCCACGGTGCCAGCGATGGTCGCTGCCGCGTTGTAGGCGGGAATGATTACAGACGCGCGAGGCACAATTCAGTTGGGTTCCGTGATGTCGTTAGACCGGACGCGAAGACCCTCGCGACAGGTTACACGGCAGATGGCAGGTTGCTCAACGGGCTGCAGACAGAAGCAGAATCTTGAATCGCGCGTGAACCGGTCGCGCGCTGAATAACGACCCTCACCTTCGTCCTCTCCCATGCGCTGGGAGAGGAGACAGAGGCTACGCGCGGCGGACGGTTGGCTTGCGGAAGGTCCTGTACGTTCGCCCCTCAGCCAGGCCGAAGCGGTTCAGCATCCGGTAAACCGTGTAGCGCGATACGCCCAGCAGCTCGGCCGCGCGATGGCAGTTGCCCTCGGTCGCCTGCAGCGCGCGAATCAGCGCGAGCTTCGAGGCCTCGCGGATTACGGCGTCGAGCGAGTAGGGCCAGCTCTTGGTGGCGTCATTGGCCCCGCCCTCGGCCAGGTCGAGCGCTCCATTCGGCAGCATCGCGTCAACCGGCACGGCGGCCGCTTCACCGCTCGCATCCTCGTGGTGGAAAGACAGATCTTCGAGACCGATACGGTCGCTTTCGGTCATCAGAACCGCGCTCTCGATTACGTGACCGAGCTCGCGGACATTGCCGGGCCACTGATTGGCGCAAAGCGCATCTAATGCGGCCCGCGAAACCAGCTTGACGTCTTTGCCAAAGAGGCGATTAAAGTGCTCGATAAAATGAGCGACGAAGGCCGGAATTGCCTCGCGCCGCTCGCGAAGCGGTGGAACCAGGATTGCCGCCGCGTTGAGGCGATAAAAGAGGTCGTCGCGGAATTGCCCCGCCTTCACCATCGCGCGCAGGTCGCGATTGGTCGCTGCAACCAGCCGAATATCAACCGAGTAGCAACGCGACGAACCGACTGGCTGAATTTCGTGAGTCTCGACCGCCCGCAGCAGCTTGGGTTGCAGTCGCAGCGGGAGCTCTCCGATCTCGTCCAGGAACAGGGTTCCGCCATTGGCGGAACGGAAATAGCCGAGCGAATCCTCCCGCGCATCGGTGAAGGCGCCGCGCACATGGCCGAAGAGCTGCGATTCGGCCAGCGACTCGACCAGGTTGGAGCAATTGAAGGTCACGAAGGGGCCGCCCGCGGCCGAGCCCAGCGTGTGCAACGCTCGGGCGACCAGCTCTTTGCCGGTCCCGGACTCGCCGTGAATCAGCACGGTCGTCTTATACGAACTCAAGCGTGAAATGGTTTTCAGTACCTTGCGCACTTGCGCCGACCGCACCACCATCCCGCCAACCCGTTCCGACCCATGCGCAAGATGCTCCAGGCTCAACCATTCGCACGCGGCAGCTGCCGGCTGGGCGCAAAGATTTTCCATCGCAGCCGCGACCGGCGAGGCGTTCGCCGAGTACTCATGAACGGGCATCTTTGGTTCCTTCTCCGCTGCCGTTGTTCGACCTACAGTTAGTTAATAAATCTGCTCTACTAGTTTGTAGGGTTCTGGGTATAATCGAGCGGTCGCTCGTGTGTCAAGCCGTTGCGCGCAAATTTTATCGTCTCCTACTAGCAAAGGCGAGTCCTCTTGCGCTGTGCCATCACGCCTTCCATCGTGGCGAGCGGGCCGTAATCATGACGGGGATCCGTCGCAAATGATACCCCTTTCTCGCTGTCCTCATCTTCATCGGTCTGGATGCCACCCGTCGATGCGCCTAAGCTCTTCTGTGACAGAGTTTTGGATATAATCGAGTGATAACTCCTATGTCAAGCTACTGAGCACAGATTTGGCCTCTTATTTGGAGCAAAGAGAACTCTATCTGCGTTCTACCATCGCATTTTTTGCGGACGACAGAGTGACGGAAAATTAGGCCCAAGCGAACAGGAGGATGATTGCCTGCTGGATAGTCGAGCGCGCCGTCGATTGCTATGACTAACCGGGGAGGAACTGAAGATGAAGACCGCAGTCACCGTCGCTCGCATTCTCTTGGGTCTGGTGTTCTTTGTTTTCGGCCTAAACGGCTTCCTGCACTTTATGCCCAATCCTCCGCCGACCCCTCCCGCGGGCGCATTCTTCGGGGCATTGTTCGCGACCGGCTACATGTTCGCGCTCATCTTCGGGACCCAGGTCATCGGGGGGGCGCTGCTTTTGCTGGGCGTGGCGGTGCCGTTTGCGCTGGTGATTCTTGCGCCGGTGATCGTGAACATCATCGGGTTCCATTTGTTTCTCTCGCCGGTGCCGATGCAAATTGCAATAGCGTCCGTGGTGTCTGTGCTCGAGGCGTTCCTAGCGTGGCATTATCGTCACGCCTTCGCACCGCTTTTCAGCAGCGCCTCGCGCCCGTGAGGGGATCCGGCGCGCTGCTGCTGATTCATCCTCACGGGAATGCAGTGACGGCACTGAAAAGCTCGAAGCCTACAAAAAGTACAGATTGCAGCGGCTGGCGCCGGCAGTAAATCCACTCGCCCCCGATGAGCCAGGTGGCCCCGCCAGTCGATCGTCCCGCGCCCTATTGGCGACTTTGGGAGAGAAAGCAGTCACGCGGGTGAGAGCTGAGTTCTCCAAACAGTTCTGTCGGGCGCGTGTCTATTTCCAACGCTTTGAATTACCTGTAAGCATTGGAATCTCTCGGGCGAGCCGGTAGCTCAGGCGGTAGAGCATGTGACTTTTAATCACAGGGTCCCGGGTTCAAGTCCCGGCCGGCTCACCAACTATTCCACCAGAAAATAGCGGCGCTCAGGCGTTCGAGTTGCTCGACGAGCCGCGGATCAGGCGCGGCCCGTACTGCATCGCCATCCGAAACGGCCGAATGACCCAGTAGAGCGGGAACAGCGCTGTCGGCAGCGGGATGAGTTCATAGTCGCCCATTGTTGGCGCCAGCATCCTGCGCACGATGTAATGCATTCGCGCGCGCCCCCCCTCGATTGAGCGGAGCGGAACCGCCCACGGATCGAAATGTGCGCGCCCCTGCGCGGCACCGCTGAACAGCCGGTTCGCGACGCGCGCTGCCAAGGCCGCGACGGCGCGGTCGCCGCGAGCGATCGCGACAAGCCCGTCGGCAACAGGCGCATCGACCAGCTCGCGCGCCAGGTAGATGCCGGTCAGGAACATCCTGCGGCTGCCGAGCGCGGTCGCTTCCTCGAGTATCTCCATCAGATCGATTCGCGGCCGTGCGCGAATGGTCTCCGCAACGTCGCAGATCCACTCGAGCGTGACCCATCCATGCTTGGCAGCGTGAACGCAGAGGTACAGCAGCAGGTCCTCGGGTGCGAGCGCGGCCACGGTGCCGGCTTCCAGCTCGACCGTTTGCATGCGACGCCACAAGGTTTCCTCGTCAGGAGCGAAGCGGAACGAGCGGGGCGTGATCTTCCAGTGGACGTCCACTGCGCCCATCCCGTCGGGCCTGAAGAAGGCATCCTCGGATTCCTGGAAGTAGCTGGTCGCGAGGCCTTCGCGCCTGGTATGCGGCGACAGGTACCGTTCGGCGGTGAGTATTTCGGCGACCCGGGGCAGATCGGTCTGACGCACCAGAATGTCCAGATCGACGAACTGGCGAAGTTCGATCGATCCGTATGCCATCGCGGCAAGCACCGGCCCCTTGAAGGTGATCGCGGGAATTCCAGCCGCCTTCAGCAGGCCCATCAAGCGTACAAGCTCGGCTGTGAGATGGCGGTCGTAGAGGATGATCAACTGCCACTGGGTTCGCAGCTTCGCCAGCGCCTCGTCCGGAGTCGCAGTCTGACATTCGAGGTTCAAGTACCGATGCACCAGCGGCAGCACCGCGTGACGCTTTGCAATGTCGACGACGCTATCCCAACTGCGCACGCGCGCGACAAGTTCGGAGGCAAGCGCCGTGCGCGCAGGAGTCGCCGCAGTCGTCGCGCAGCAGAGCACGAGCGCCGCTTCTGCGGACAAGCCGGAATGGTCGAGAAGAGCGTCGGGCGCCACCTAGCGGCTGTCCTCCGACTCCACTCGCACGAGCCCAGGGCGCGCTGGCTCGCAGGCCGCGTCGCGAATTGCGTTGCCGTCGGCATGCGCCTGCACCCTCGCCTTTGACACAGAGTGCGCGAAAAGCAACTTCTCGTCAGCCGGTGTCAGCAAGGATGTAAGATTTGTAATCACAGCATGACCAGCAGTTGGAAGACCACCGCGCGGCGATGAGGATGCCCTCAACCCGGCTCTCTTACTCCTACTTCAACGCCGTCTCCGGGCCAACCGCCGCGGTGGCAAGAATTTTCTTCGTTTGCCGTTGAGCTTGTCATACGATGCGTTCGCGTCTATAAAGTACGTACGATAGCGTTACACGCTGATCCACTACAAACGACCCTTAAACGGTCTTCGGCTGGATTTCTTCGGGCGGTCGACGGCGTTCCCCAGGCGACCGACTCCGCTCGTCGCGATTTACACTCTGACTCGCGACGTTTCACAACAGGACGATGCTCGATCTCGGGAAGCACCAAGAATCGAAGAAACCTCCGCACGCGAGAGCTTTGCCCAGCTGCTGCGCTCCACCTACCGACTGGACATCAGCGACAATGCGATGCTCAGCCGGGAGTTCCAGGCGCTTCATTCTCTGATCGATCGAGTTCCGGTGAGAGGGCTTCGCATCACGAGTGACTTCGATGCACTACCCGCGGCGCGAGATACTGTTCTCGCCGATCTCAGCTGTATCAAAAACTGATCAACGCGATTGTTCCCCTTCCCGCATGAGGCTAGGTTTTCTGCGACATCATGGCGGCTCCTATCAATCGATGGTTCCCGCAGAGCGCTACCGCCGACGCCCGGCTTTTGCTGACGACGCGCGCGCTCCGCGGCCTTGCCGACGGCGCAGTCAGCGTGTTGTTGCCGGGCTACCTGACGGCGATCGGATTCAATCCGCTGCGGGTCGGCGCAATCGTGTTCGGCACGCTGCTGGGCTCCGCGGCGCTGACGCTGTGGGTCGGGCTGGCAACCGATCGGCTGGGCCGGCGCCGAGTCCTGATGGCGGCGTGCGCGCTGATGCTGGCGACGGGAATTGGATTTGCCACCACGACCAGCTTCTGGCTGCTGTTCGTCGTCGCCGTCGTCGGCACGCTGAATCCTTCGGCCGGCGATGTGAGCCTGTTTCTGCCGGTCGAGCAGGCGGCGCTGGCCGAGGCCGCCGAGCCGCGCGATCTGACCGCGATGTTCGCGGCGTACAACGTCGCGGGCGCGATGGCGGGTGCGTTCGGTGCGCTCGCCAGCGGTGTGCCCGCGATACTCGCGGCGCGCCACGGATGGGCGCTCGCGCCGGCGCTGCGGTCGGGCTTCGTCGCCTACTCGGCCATCGCGCTGCTTGCGTTTGCGCTCTACCGGCGTCTTTCCCCGGCCATCGAAGTCGAGCGCCAGCCCGGCCAGCGCGCGCCGCTGGCCAAGTCGCGGGCAATCGTGTATCGGCTTGCGGCTCTGTTCAGCCTCGACTCGCTCGGTGGCGGATTCGTAATTCAGTCGCTGCTGGCGCTGTGGCTGTTCCGCCGCTTCGACATCTCGGTCCAGTTGGCGGGTACGTTTTTCTTCTTCGCTGGACTGCTCGGCTCATTTTCACAATTCATTTCGTCGGCGCTCGCGGCGCGCTTCGGGCGCATCAACACCATGGTGTTCAGCCATTTGCCGTCGAACGCGATGTTGATCGTCGCCGCGCTGGTGCCGACGCCGGCGCTGGCGATGGCATTTCTGCTGCTGCGCTATTCGATGTCGCAGATGGACGTTCCCGCGCGGCAGTCTTACGTGATGGCGGTGGTGCCGCCCGAAGAGCGCGCGGCCGCGGCCACTGTCACCAACGTGCCGCGCAGCCTGGCGGCGGCGCTTGCGCCGTTGCCGGCGGGCGCGATGCTGAATAGTTCGTCGTTCGGATGGCCGCTGATTTGCGCGGGCGCGCTCAAGACCATCTACGACATCGCACTGCTGATCCAGTTCCGCGCCGTCAAGCCCTCCGACGAATCCTGATACCGTCTCCTTGGTCTCGGTGCGGAGTACGAAAGCTATTGCCGACAGGTGCCGCGATGGGTTCCGCGGCTGCGACTTCAGCACAAGAAGGAATCGCCGCCGTCAGTTTGATCGGTCTTACGCGCGCAACACCACCATCGCGTCGCGGATCGCAAGGCGGCCCTCGCCGCTCAACGTCTCGAAAAATACGATCGCGCCTTCGCGTGCGAGCACGCGCATCGTCAGCGTCGAGGGCATCGTCACCATCGCGCCGAACCGCGCCGCGATTCTTTCCACTCGTGCCGGATCGCTTCCCGCTTCGCTCTCGATTATTCGCGACACCGCCAGTGCAAGCGTCGCGGTCCCGTGCAGGATGATCTCGGGCAATCCCGCCGCGCGCGCCACCGACGCGTCCGTGTGTATCGGATTAAAGATGCGCGCGCACTCCGTGTAGACGTGCGCCATGCCCGCCGGCACATCGACCTGGCACTCCGACAGCGGTTCGCCGTCCTCGATGATCGGTTGAGTCGGTGCGGGCGCAAGCTTCGCGGGAATATCGGGCCCCTTGACCTCGACGCCGCGATAGATCGCGCCATACCAGCTCGTGCAAACCGGCTTGCCTGCGTCGTCGACCGTGTCCAGCCGCGTGAGCATGTACGCGCCCGGCTTGCGCCGCTCGACTCCAGCGACCGTGAGCTGCGTCGTCAGCCGCTCGGGCGGCCGAATCGCGCGATACAGCACCGTGTCATGCGTTGCGTGCACGCCGCGCATCGCCTCGTCGCGCGTAAGCGAGGTGGATTTCTCGAACTGCGCGCGCATCGCGACCTGCACCGGCCATTCGAAGCAGACCGGGAACATCGGATGCGCAGTCACGCCGCGAACGGTGTCCATGTAGCAGGGCACCGCGTCGCCGAGCGCGGCTGCATACGCCATCGTCCAGCGCGAATCGATCTCGCTGACCATTGGCGCACCCGCGCTCCCTACGATTGACGAATCGAGCGGCATGATAGCTACATCTACCCGCCGCCCCGTCCACCGCGCCCGACGAGCGCCCGGCAGTAATCCCGGCGGCATCTACTGCTCCGAAGTGGCGATATCGTTGAGCTTGGCACGTACCGAGGTGTCCAGCATTTCGGCAAGCGCCTGCAGCCTTACTGGTTTGCTCAGGTAGGCGTCCATCCCGGCGTCGAGGCATCGCGCGCAATCGTCTTCGGTCGCGTGCGCGGTAAGCGCTATCACCACGGTGTGCCGCGCGGTTCCTTCGCGCCGTCTGATCTCCGCGGCTGCTTCGTAACCGTCCATCTCCGGCATCTCGCAGTCCATCAGCACAATATCGCAGCCTCCCTTCGCTACGATCTCCAACCCTCGCTGCGCACTGTCGACAACTTCAGCGTGGTAACCGAGGACGGAAAGCTGCTGTGCTGCTACGGTTCGATTCACCAGGTTGTCGTCCACCAGCAGCACCCGCACGGCCTTGCGCCAGGCCGGCGGTTCATGGCTAATCGGGCCGGGCGGTGCGGCCGCGACTTGCTCTATGACAGGGCGATCGGCGTCTCCGCATATCTCCAGCAGACAACTGAAAAGGTGCGACGGGCGCACCGGCTTTATAATCCACGCATCGACAGCTTCGCTCGCAGTCCTGCCGGCGCTCTCCGCGCTGAACATGATCACCTTGCTAAGTTCCTTGCCGCAACGCTCCTTGATTGCGCGCGCGAGCCTGAGCGCGCCCATGTCAGGCGTCTGCTCATCGATGAGCGCGACGATTTGCCCATTGCCGCCGGCCGGCTTCCGCTGCAGCATCTCCAGCGCTTCGGCTCCGCTGCCGACCGCCACGTTTTCAATTCCCCACGACGACAGGTATTCGCTTATGGCCTCGCGACTGGCTGGACTGTCGTTGACGACGATCGCGAGCATTCCGTTGAAGCCTGAAATCGCGCTCGTATTCATCCAGGGATGAACAATTCCCGCTCCCTTCTCGAGTCGGGCCGTGAAATGAAAGTTCGATCCTTTTCCGGGCTCGCTGTCAAATCCGATTTTCCCGCCCATCTGTTCCGTCAGCCTGGCCGCGATCATGAGGCCGAGTCCGCTGCCGCCGAAGCGCCGGCTGGTCGAGCTTTCCGCCTGGACAAACGGCCGAAACAGGCGCCCCTGCGCCTCGAACGGAATTCCGATCCCGGTGTCGATTACTTCGAACCGCACGAGCACGTCGTC
This sequence comes from uncultured delta proteobacterium, assembly GCA_963842085.1. Lineage (GTDB taxonomy): Bacteria > Desulfobacterota > Binatia > Binatales > Binataceae > Binatus. Next base: position 932,074 of record CAWJET010000002.1, on the reverse strand, counting down.
GGCCGTGTCTTCGACCCTGGCGGCGCGGACCGTCACCTCGCCGTGCTCGGTGAACTTGATCGCATTTGCCACCAGGTTGTTGAGAACCTGGCGCAGCCGGTTTTGATCCCCGCGCAAGCCGGTTGGCATATTCAAGTCCACATACATGGCAAGCTCGAGCCCTTTGCTGCGAGCGGCCGCCCCAAAGGAATCGATTAGATTCTCCGTCAGCTCGACGAGGTCAAAGTCGAGCTTTTCCAGCACGACCCGGCCGGCTGCGAGTTTCGAGAAGTCGAGGATGTCGTTGACGACGGTCAGCAGCAGCTCGCCGCTCGATCGAATGATCTCAGTCAGCCGGCGCTGCTCGGGAGTCAGATCGGAACGGGACAGCAACTCTCCGGTCCCGATGATTCCGACCAGTGGCGTCCGAATCTCGTGGCTCATGCTGGCCAGGAATTCCGATCGGAGGCGGGCCGTTTCGAGGGCAAGGTCACGCGCTACGCGCCCGCGATTGACCTCGTCCTCGACGCGCTTGCGCTCGGTGAGGTCGCGGATCGCGCTGACGACGATCTTTCCTTCCCCGGTTTCAATCGGGCTCAAACTGATCTCAGCCGGAAACTCGGTGCCATCTTTGCGCAGACCGCAGAGCTCCAGACCGGAGTGCAGCGCGCGCACTTTGGGACCTGCGAAGTATCCGAGGCGCTGCTGTGAATGCTTGTCGCGAAAACGCGCCGGCACCAGCATATTTATCGTATTGCCGACCAACTCGGTGCGCGCGTATCCGAAGAGCTTTTCGGTCTGCGCATTGACCAGTGTGATTCGGCCGTCGCTACCCACGACCACCATCGCATCCGGGGCCGACTCGAGCAGCATGCGGAAGGTGTCGTCGCCGCTCGCGCGGGCACCGGCGCGAACCGATCTCACCGGCCGGCGCTTCGAAGTCCCGTCTTCATTCATAGCTTCGCCCCATCGCTCAAAATTCAAGTTCCGTGCCGCGTGCTCGAATGATTGGGCTCGTTGCAAGCGAGCTGAGCGGTGGTCTGACGACAATCAGATGCCAGCGGCGACATAAAAATGCCGCGCCGGAAGTGGCTCCAGGGCCGAACGAACGCAGCCAGGGCGCGAGCTGCCGCTCACCTTTTGTGTCGTCCTGAAGCCGCGGCTATTTCCTCTTGATCGTCTTGTTCAAATTGCAGCGAATTTTCGCCCATATCTGAAAAAGTGGCTTATCTGCTCGGGCTTAAGGCGAAAATGTTTCACGTGAAACAGTACTTTTGGGGGATTATCCGGCTCTAGACTATCAGACGGGATTATGTAACGATCCCTCCATGATTCGGATAGTGGGCCAGAGCTGGACGAACCTCCGCTACGAGCGCGTCAGATTAGGCTTGCTACAAGTGCGGTTGCGACTTATGGTCGGGATGGAATCCTCCGGGTTCCGCGCCAGCGTGGTTGGTTGCCCCCTCTCCTACTGCGTTGGCGCTTTTTTCTTTCGCCTTGCGGCGACGATAGGAACGCTGCTTCTGCGCCTTGTAGTGTGGGTGTGTTTTCTCGTGGTAGTCGCCGCACTTGCGACAGAAAAAGAACAGAATCTTTTGAGCGTAAGGACTGCTCATGCCGTCAGTCTGCGCGGCTGGCCGCGTGCCGTCAAGCACACTACGCTGCCTCAAGGGGAAATCCCACCCTGAGAGGGATCGATGGATATCGAGCGTTACATAGTAGATGCGGCGACGCTTTACCTGCTTTGGCAGGGCAATCGAATTTTTGCCCAACAGGGACCAGCCGTGCCGCCGATTAATTGGCAGGGCAGGTTGCGAAGTGCGGTTCGATACTGGCCGATGACTGTGATGGCGATCCTTGCGGTCGCTATTTGGGTGCAACCGTACTTTGCGCCCCCATCCGACGGACTTGCCGGTAACACGCCGACCAAACTTCAAATTCAGTATAACGAATTAGGCAATTCCCAACCCATTACAAAATTAAACGTTGCGAATTACGTCTCAATAAATTCGATAAGTCGGGCCACGATGAAGGATTCGCAGGGTCGGCCCATTTCCAATCAAGTGTTTAGCAATGCCGTATATCTCTTTGTGGTCTTCGACAAAGCCATCGCGGTTAAGGATTTTCGCATAGACGGGAATGGGGCAATGCTCCCCATGCACGAAATCAAAGACAAAAACTCGCGCAGTGCGCTCATCGTGTTCGACGGTCCAATCGTAGGGACAGTTGTAACCGTAGAGGCAGTCTTTTGACCGGAAATGCAAACTCCAATTGAATCGGCTCGCTGGCGACGTTCTCAGATAGCTGAGACATTCGCCAGTGTTCGTGTCTCAGCATCCTGCTATCGCCTTGCCGAAAATATCGGCTTCGTTTCGGTTGTTAAATCGGAACTGAAACTCATTCAGGTAGAGTGGCAGATATTTCTTGCTGACGTGATGGTACGTTCCGATCACGCCGCGCTTGAGCAGCGACCAGAACGACTCAATGCTCTGCGTATGGATGTTGCCGCGCACGTACTCGCCAGCGGTATGCCGGACGAACTGATGCTCGCGATTGTAAATACTGATCGCGTCGTAGCCGCGCCATTCGTCCGTGATGACCAGCGTGGCGTGCGCCTTGGTAACTTCGCGGACGAATCCAGTGAGGGATTCCGTGTCCGTGCGCTCAACCATCTTGCAGACGAGGTTGCCCTTGCGAGCGATTGCGCCGACTACAGTGATCTTACCGGACCCCGGACCGCCAGCACCCTTGATCCGATCTTTTCGATGGCGATTTTTATTGAGTCCGCCTATGAACGTTTCGTCGACTTCAACGATCCCCATCAGTTGCCGGAACTCCGGGTCTTTCATTCCGGCGCGCAGACGCATGCACATATACCACGCGGTCTGATACGAGCCGGTTCCAAGCATGCGATGAATCTGGAGTGCGCTGATTCCCTTCTTCGACGTAACCATCAGATGCAGAACCTTGAACCACATGATCAGCGGCTTCTTCGATTCCTCGAAGATCGTTCCGGTCGTGAGTGCGAAGCGATAGGGCGAGCGCGGCTTAGGTCCACACTTCATGCACTGCCAGTGCCACGGACGCGCAGTGCTTTCGTAGACGTGATCATTCTGACAGCGCGGACACTTCGGGCCAGCGGGCCAGCGCCGCAAGAGCAGATAAGTGCGACATGCGTTCTCATTAGGGAACAGCGCGTCGAACTCGCTGAGGGTCATCTGTCGCACAAAACGCGGCTGGTGCTTGTCTGTTTTCGTCATGCATCAGACATTAGCGCGTGTGCGCGTGTTAGTCAAGACCCGGATAATCCCCTACTTTAGTTCAGGAGAACAAAACACGAATGGGCGTCGAAGGAACGATGCCGCTCGGGAGGGTAGCTGTATCGAGGGGCGCGCCTGCGCCTTTGACGTCTGATGCTTGATGCGTGATGATGGCGAAGTGCGTACGACCCTGGATATCGACGAGGACGTTCTGGAGAGCGCCAAGGAGCTTGCGGCGAGGCGGGGAACTACGGCAGGACGTGTCCTGTCCGAGCTGGCCCGCAGCGCACTCGCGCCCCGTGGCCGCTCTGCGCACAAGCGTAACGGTGTGCCGGTCCTGCCGAAGCAGCGAGGAGCGCGGATCGTCACACCGGAGATCGTCAACCGGCTCCGCGACGAACCTTAGGCGTGATCGCTCTGCTCGACGTAAACGTCGTGGTTGCGCTGTTCGATCCCGCGCGTATCCATCACGAGGCCGCGATCGCGTGGTTTGGGCGCAATCGGACCGGCAGATGGGCGACTTGTCCGCTCACGGAGAATGCGCTGATGCGCGCATTGTCCAATCCCCGTCCTCTCCCGGCCGCCGCACGACGGCCGAAGATGCGGCCGCGCGCCCGCGGACCTTCTGCGCGGATCGTCAGCATGTTTTCTGGCCGGACTCGGTGAGTGTGCGCGAACCCGGACGCTTTCGATGGAATCACGTTCAGGGTCATCGGCAACTCACGGACGTTTATCTGCTCGAGCTTTAGGTCTCGAACAAAGGCCGCCTGGCCACTTTCGATTCCACGATCTCGCTCAAGGCAGTCCACGGCGCGACGGCACAGAATCTCGAACTCCTCGCGGCCTGAGCCTCGCGCGATCGAAGGGCTTATGCGCGAGCTCACCGAAAAGCCGGTCGGCATAGGCTTTGGCTGCATCGTCGTAGGCGGGCTGCACGTCCGATTTCATTCAGTTCGCGAACCAGTTTTTGCCCGCCGCACGACCGACGACATTTTCATCCTTTCTTCAACTGCTTCGCGCAACTCTTGGATCCGGGTTCCTTCACTGCGCTCAGGATGACACAAAAAGGTGAGTGGCCTCTCGTATCGTCATCAACTTTTGCGCCGCGCGCGATACCTTCGGATTAGTGCGTTGGTGGAGCTGTCGTGCGCGAGTGGGGGTTCATTGGGAGATTCCAGTTCGGGGATTATTTTTTGGGCTAGCACCTTGCCTAGCTCTACGCCCCATTGATCGAATGAGTCGATGTTCCAGATGGTGCCTTGGGTGAAGACGCTGTGTTCGTATAGGGCTACCAGCTTGCCTAGGATTTCTGGGGTTAGTTCGTCGGCCAGGATTACCGTCGATGGGCGATTGCCTTCGAATACTCTCGCTGGCACCAGCCAGTCGGGGGTGCCTTCGGCCTTTACCTGTTCGGGGGTTTTTCCAAAGGCCAGAGCTTCGGCTTGGGCGAAGATGTTTGAGAGCAGCAGGTCGTGATGGCGTCCCAGCGGGTTGAGGGCGCGGCAGAATCCTATGAAGTCGCATGGGATTAGTTTCGTGCCCTGGTGGATTAGCTGGTAGAACGAATGCTGGCCGTTGGTGCCGGGCTCGCCCCAGTAAATCGGTCCGGTCTGGTAATCGACGGGCGCGCCGTCGAGCGTGACGTGCTTGCCGTTCGATTCCATCGTTAGCTGTTGCAGGTAGGCGGGAAAGCGCTTCAGGTATTGCTCATAGGGCAGCACGGCGACGGTCTGCGCGCCGAAGAAGTCGTTGTACCAGACGCCGAGCAGGCCCATCAGGACCGGAATGTTGCGCGCGAACGGCGCGGTGCGGAAATGCTCGTCGATCGCGTGGAAGCCCGACAGCATCGCACAGAAGTTGTCGGCGCCGACCGCGAGCATCGTGGACAGGCCTATCGCGGAGTCCATCGAGTAGCGGCCGCCGACCCAATCCCAGAAGCCGAACATGTTTTTCGTGTCGATGCCGAACTTCGTCACTTCGGCGGCGTTGGTCGAGACCGCGACGAAATGCTTCGCCACCGCCTTGTCGTCACCGAGCGCGGCGAGAGACCAATCGCGCGCGGTGTGCGCGTTGGTCATCGTCTCGAGCGTGGTGAAAGTCTTCGACGAAATGATGAACAGCGTTTCGGCCGGATCGAGGTCGCGGGTGGCCTCGGCGAAATCGGTGCCGTCGACGTTGGAGACGAAGCGCACGGTCAGGTTGCGGTCGCTGTAGTGGCGCAGCGCCTCGTAGGCCATGACCGGGCCGAGGTCGGAGCCGCCGATACCTATATTAATTATGTTGCGGATGCGCTTGCCGGTGTGGCCTTTCCAGGAGCCGTCGCGGATGCGCGCGGAAAAGTCGGCCATGCGATCGAGCACCTCGTGGACTTTGGGCACCACGTCGTCGCCGTCAACGCCGATCGAAACGCCGCGCGGTGCACGCAGCGCGATATGCAGGACGGCGCGCTTCTCGGTCACGTTGATTTTGTCGCCGCGAAACATCGCGTCGATGCGCGCGCGGAGTCCGACCTCGTCGGCCAGCGCGAGCAGCAGGCGAAGAGTCTCGTCGGTCACGCGATGCTTGGAATAGTCGAAGTACAGGCCGGCGGCCTCGACCACGAGCCGTTCGCCGCGCTTCGGATCTTCGGCGAACAGGGCTTTCAGGTGGAGGCTGTGGATCTGATTGTAATGCGCCTGCAAGGCCTTCCACGCGGGGCGCTCGGTAAGGGAGATCCATGCTGGCATGACGGACTCCTTCTAACGCAGAGCAGAACCTTCAATCGCGCGCGGAAAATGCGCGCTGAATAAGGACCCTCACCTTAGTCCTCTCCCTTGCGGGGAGAGGAGACAGCAGGTTTCGCGGCGCGAGCATCTGAAACATGATGAGCGCGGCCGGCACGAGATAAAAAACCGAACCGGGCACCCACATGATAGCGCCGGCGACAATCTGGTCGCCAAGGGGAGTGAAGCCCGCGACGCGGGGCGCGGCCGCATAGAACGGATAAAGCAACCGATCGGAAAACATGAACAGCGCGGAAAGGACTGTGTTCTGACCGTCGGCGAGCAACAGATATGGAAGCATCGCCCATCGCGGCCATCGCGCGGCGCTCGGCCACGGCTGGATGACCGGGTACCAGAACATTAGCGCGGTGGTGAAAAAGCATGCGTGCTCGACCACGTGCCATCCGTCGGAGCGCAGCGCGAGCTGAAAGGTGGAGGGCAGATGCCATCCCCAGGTCGCGGCGACGAATGCGAGCCAGCATACCAGCGGCTCCGTCAGCCATGCGAAGAGCCGGCGCGCGGCAGTCGAGCGAAGAATTGGGCCGACGAGCGCCCGGGCGATACGTGGAGGGAGCCCGCGCACGAGCGCGATCGCCGGTGCGCCCGCGAGCAGAAGCGACGGCGCGACCAGCATCAGAATGAGATGCTGCGTCATGTGAATCTGCAGCAGCAGGTCGTCGAGCGCCTCGAGCGGCGAGGCGATCGCGATGAAGAGCGCGGCGATTCCGGCCATGAACGACGCAAGTCGCCAGACGGGGAAGCGTTGCGGCATCTGCCGGTGCAGGCGCGCGAAGCCGCGCGCGTACACAGCGGCGGTGAGTAGCAGCGTCGCGATAGTGGCGACGGGAGGAGTCCACGAATCGAAGGCGCTTTGTATTGCGGAGTTCACGGCGAAGATGCTCGTGCGCTTAGTTGCTCGATGCGGGGACGGCGGGCCGCGCCGAGTCGCGTGCGGGAGGTTCGCCGCGTGGATGCATCGTGGCGAGAAATGCGACGAGCGCGTTGACTTCCGCGGGCGTGAGGTTCTTGCCGTAGGCCGGCATGTTGCCGCCACCTTGAATGATCTGGCGAACGATCTGGTCGCGCGTGAGGCGGGTGGCGGTGTCGTCGAGCGCGGGGCCGCGCATCCCGCCTACGCCGCCGAGCGAGTGGCAGTTGCGGCACTGCTTGCTCTGCACGAGTAGCGCGCCCTGAAGTTCCAGCGGAGTGCGGCCCCTGACGTAGTCAACCGGCGTCGGCGCGGCGCTCCACGCGTCCATCACGGGCGACCATGGCGAAAACGTGCCCAGCCAGGTCAGCGTGCCGACGATCGTGACGGCGAGAATAACGATCACGACGGAGAAGGGACGGCGACGCCAGCTTTTCTCCCCGGTCCCGGAAATGAAAGGCACGGCGAACAAAAGTCCGATGACCGCGACCGGACCGGTGAGCATCAGGAAGGTTTCGGTCCACGGCGGCAGCAATGCGAACAGCGAGAATAGCCAGAGGAAGAAAAAGTCGGGGCGCGGCACCGTCTGGATGATTGTCGGATCGGGCTGGCCGTTGGGACCGATCGGGCCTTCGACAGCGGCTACTACGAGCAGGCCCAGGATAATCAGTCCGGCGAAGATGAGATCTTTTTGCGCAGCGAATGGAAGGAACGGCTCGCCGTCTGCCTGTACTAGTGCTCGATACTGTTCGATGTAGGTATTGCGTCTGACTATTCGACCGGGCATCGGCCATTCGTTGATGCCTAATCGCAATACTAAGAATAGATGCAAGCCGACGAAGCCAATCAGCAGCGCGGGAATCACGAACACGTGCAGGGTGAAGAAGCGCGACAGGGTCTCGCCGGCGATGATGGGTCCGCCGAGAATGAGGTGCACGATCATGAAGCCGATGAGCGGAGTGCGTCCGGCGATCGACGCGCCGATGCCGAGGCCCCAGTACGCGTTCTGATCGAAACGAAGAACCTGGCCGGTGAACGCCATGCCGAGCGTGCACAAAAGCAGCACGCATCCTGCGACCCAGGTGAGCTCGCGCGGAAATTTGTAAGCGCCGAACAGGAAGACCTGGATCATATGCACGAACATCAGGGCGACCATGAAGTTGGAGCCCCAGCCGTGCAGTGCGCGCAAATACCATCCGAGCGGTTGTTGGTAGTTCAAATATATCAGGCTGTTCCACGCGCGGTCGGCGGCGGGAGTATAGACAGTCGCGAGGCAGATGCCACTGACTACTTGCAAAATAAAGACGACGAGCGTGGCGCTGCCGAATACGTACCACCAGCTCGCTGAGCTGCGCGGCACGGGATGCTCGGCGACTTCGGCGATCGTACTACCGAGCTGGAGACGTGCGTCGAGCCATCGAGCGGCGGACTTGAGCACGTCGATCATGCTTGCGGCTCGCCGAGCGTGGGCAATTCGCCGGCGCGAATCCACAGCTTGCCGGCCTCGACCTTGTATTTATATTGATACAGCGGGCGCGGTGGAGGTCCCGACGCGTGCCTGCCGTCGGAATAAAATACGCCGCCGTGGCAGGGGCACATAAACAGTTCGGATTCGGCGAACCACCGCACGGGACACCCGAGATGGGTGCAATTGATGGCGAAGACCTGGAACTCGTCGCCGGCGAGGCGTCGCACCCAGCAGGGAATCCTGGCGGTCTCGCCGTCCCAGGCTCGTTTGAACGGGTTTACATACTCGGCCAGGCGCGTCTGGTGTTCTGGATAGTCAGTGAGCGGGCCGAGCGGTATCCAGTCGAGCCAGGTGAAGCGGCGGCCGGGCGATAGCACATAGCCGACAATTGGTATTGCGAATAGCGCAATGGCTATTGCGTTAATAGCTATCCCAAGACGAAAGAGAAAGGTACGCCGCGTTGTCTTCTCGGGAGATAGAGTCATTTCAATTACTCAGTGTCAACGGTACAGGACGTTTCGATGAGAGCCATGCGACGACGTCGGCAACTTGCGCGGGTGTCAGCGGTTGTCCAGGGACGTCGTTCTTCCAATCGGGCTGGCCGAGGTCGGGGCGTCCCGCGATCACGATCGTTCGCAAGTACTGATTGCTCACGAGCTTAAGGTAGGAAGGATCGACGATTGATCCCGCGGTTCCGCCGTTGCCGTCGGGGCCATGACACGATTGGCAGTGTGACGCATAAACCTGAGCGCCTCGATCTGGATCGCCTGAGGTGGAACTCGAGTAAGGCGGAGCGCCTGCGGCGGCTCCTGGGGCACGCGCCCAGCTTTTGCGGACACCGGCGATCACGATGTCGATCTGGCGATCAGTCAGCGAACCGCCGGCACTGTGCGCAAACGGCGGCATTGCGGTGCCTGGAACTCCGTCGGCGATGACGCGCCGCATCGAAGCGTCGTCGATGATGCCGAGATAGACGGAGTTGTTCATCGCGAGCGCGGCGCCAAATTTGCCGTCGACGCCGTGACATCCCGCACAATTCTCGCCGTACAGTTTGGCAAAGTCCGCCACGTCCGAGGGGCGGACTGGAAGATCGGCCTTGGTGGGACGGCCGGGAAGCGAATCGCATCCAGTGAGCAGGTGGGCGCCGAGCGACGCGATCGCGAGGAGCGAAATAATTCGGCGCGCGTTCAATTTACTCCCGATCCTCGCGTTTCTCTTCGAGGCCGGGCGCCTCGATGCCGGTGCGAACGGCGAATGGTAGATGCTGCAGTGTATGGACGCGCTCGGTCAGGTTAATGACGAAACCCGCGACAGCGCCGAAGGCGATCTGACACAGGATGAACCATCGCCACTCGATGCGCGCGTCGAGTAGAGGATTTATCACGCTGAGCGACGACCATAGCAGGCCGGTCCACAGGAGCGGGGCGACAAGCGCGGCCCACAATGCGGGATAGCGCGGGAACATCGGAAGCATCACGCCGTATAGCAGTCCGACCAGTATCGAAGCGGAGGCGTGAATGATCAGCGCTACAACGAATGCTTGCGGGATGAACGTGCAGAGCGTCGCGGTGCTGGCATTGGCGAGATTCGCCATCGCTGTTGCCGCGAGAATGTTGACGGTGTACCAGGGGCTTCCATGAAACGCGATGCCCTGCAACACGGCGAGCGCAGCCATCGCGACGCCGCCTGCGATGCCGCCCTTGATTCCGGCGGAGTATGGATAGATTTCGAGCGGCAGGATGGCGCGATTGCCCAGCTCTCCGACCTGAAGATAATCGACCCCGATTCTTGCGGGGACGATGACTTCACCGGCGGGCTCGACGCGAACCAGATCGCGATGCTCGGCGGGAAGTACCTCGCCAAACCATCCGACGGCGCCCGCTATAGTAAGGATGAAGCCCACCATGCTGACCGCGATATTGGTGACCAGGCCGGCGAAGGCGAGCGCCAGGCCCAGCGCCATGATCATCGGCCACGCGGTCGGCGCGGGGGCTTCGATTACTCTGTCGGCATTTTCCTGAATAGCCATTGCGTTAGCTCATCGACCGATCACGTACACGGTCAGGAATACTACTACCCACACCGCATCGACGAAGTGCCAATACCATGAGAGTACATCAGTTCGTTCGACGTGGCGGTCATTTATGTAACCGCACATAGTCAGAACCATCACGAGCAAAATCAATAGTAACCCGATAGTAACGTGGAGCGCGTGCAGACCGACCAGTGAGTAATAGGTGGTGCCGAAGAGATTGGTCTGAATCGTAAGGCCCTCGTGGTAGATGAGTCGATGCCATTCGAGCGCCGTGCCGGTCAGGAATTCGAAGCCGAGCGCAAAGGTAATGAACCACCAGACGGCAAAAGCGCGGATGGAGCCGACCCGCAGCGCTCGCATCGCAACAACGATTGTGACGCTGCTCGAGAGGAGGCAGATGGTATTCAGAATCGGCGGAGAGAGGACGTCCTTCGGAAATGGACCGGTGAGGCTCTTGCCGATGTAAAAGAGGTAGGCGACCACGAAAATCGAGAAGAACACGGACTCGGTGAGAATCAGCGCGACGATGCCGACGCGGCCGCGTCGCGGGAGGATTTCGCTCCATTGCGCGGCGGTTGCGGGAATCGCGGTGGATGCTGCGGCCATTAGAAGACGCTCTGGTTCATTCGTACTTCCAGTCGGGGTCTTCTGGATGTTTCAGATCCCAGAGCGGGCGGCGGCTGCGGACTACGGGCGACTCCGCGAAGTTGTATTCGGGTGGCGGAGAGGTTGTGGACCATTCCAGGGTCCACGCGTCCCAGGGGTCGTCGCCGGCCGGGTCGCCGGAGCGGAGCGAGCGCACAATGTTGATCACGAATATGAGGACCGCGATGCCCTGCACCAGCGCTCCGATCGATGCGATCAGGTTTAAAGTCTCGAGGCCGCGGCCGGGCTGATAGGTATAGATGCGGCGCGGCATTCCGCGCAGGCCCGCGAAATGCAGGGTATCGAAAGTCAGGTGGAAGCCGATCAGGAATAGCCAGAAATGCCATTTGCCGAGAGTCTCACTGAGCATTCGGCCGGTAGCCTTTGGGAACCAATAATAGACAGCGGCGAAATCCATAAAGATGATCGCACCGACTAGTACGTAGTGGAAATGAGCAACCACGAAGTAGGTATCCGTGACTTGCCAATCGAAGGGTGCGACGGCGAGCATGATGCCGGTCAGACCCGCGACCAGAAACTGAAATAGGAATCCAAGGCTGAACAGCATCGGTACCTTGAAACGAAGTTTTCCGCCCCAGATTGTGCCGAGCCAGTTGAAGATCTTGATGCCGGTCGGCACGCCAACCAGCATCGTGGACAAGGCGAAAAACGAGTTGCCGGCCGGCGTCATGCCGACGGCGAACATGTGATGCGCCCATACGCTGAGGCTGATGAACCCGATCGCGCACGACGCCGCGACCATCACGCTGTAGCCGAAAATCACTTTGCGCGAGAAGACCGGGATGATCTCGGAGGCGAAGGCGAAAGCGGGAATCACCAGGATGTAGACCTCGGGATGGCCGAAGATCCAGAAGAAGTGTTGCCACAGGACCGCAGAGCCGCCCGCTTGAGTGTCGAAGAAGTGCGCACCGGCGAAGCGATCGAGTAGTAGCATCGCCTGCGCGGCCGAGAGCGGTGGCAACGCTACGAGCATCATGAAGGCGACGACGACGGCGAGCCACACGAGCACCGGCATCTTGCTGAGCGTCATCCCTTCGCATCGCATGCAGAACGCAGTGGCTATTATGTTGATGGCGGTTGCAGTTGTGCCTACACTAGTCAGTAGAATACTCAGTATCCAATAGTCAGTACTATTGCCGCGCGAGAACGGCAGCTCGGTTAGAGGAGCATACGCGAACCAGCCGACGTCGGGTGCGCTGCCCGCGCCGTAGAGGCCGTCGCCGCCGATGTAGCTGAAATAGAGGAGGACGGCGCCGAAGAACCATAGCCAGAAGCCGAAGGCGTTGAGGCGCGGGAAGGCGAGGTCGCGCGCGCCAATCATCAGCGGCACGAGGTAGTTGAAGAAGCCGGTAAGGATGGGCATCCCGACCAGGAAGACCATCGCGGTGCCGTGCATCGTAAGCAGGCGGTTGAATACCTGCGGCGGCACGATGCCGGCGTCGGGGACGACGAGCTGAAGCCGAATCGTCGCGGCTTGCAGGCCGGCGATCAGGAAAAAGAAGAGCCCACCCACGATGTACATGATGCCGAGACGCTTGTGATCGACAGTGACGACCCATTCGTGAAGCTTGCCGAGAATGGGCAGCGCTTGCGCGTCGTCTACAGCGCCGAGAGCGATTTCCTGATCGATGGTACCTGCCATGCCGTATCTCCAGCTCAGCGCAGCGTGGCCAGATAGGCGACGAGGTCGTCGAGGTCCTTGTCGCCGAGATTCATCGCCGGCATGAGCGCGCCGGGCTTCATGACGTTGGGATCGCTGACCCAGACGCGCAAGTGATCGGGAGTGTTCATGGCGACCCCAGCGCCGATCGTCTCGCGAGTCATCAGATGAGTGAGGTCGGGACCGAAACGTCCGTCAGCCGCGGTGCCGCGAATAGTATGGCAATTGACGCAGGCGGTGGATTCGAAAATCTGCCGGCCGTGGCTGACGGAGGCGTCGACGGCGGGCGGCTGCTTCTGCGCGGAGACCCATCGAGCGAAGTCGGCGCGCGGCTCGACGATCACGCGCAGCAGCATCATGGCATGCTCGGTGCCGCAGTACTCACCGCACTGCCCGAGGTAGGTCCCGGCGACGTGCGGATCGATCCACATCGTATTTTTCCGGTTCGGGATGACGTCAGTCTTGCCGGCCAGGCGCGGCACCCAGAAGCTGTGCGCGACATCGGCGGACTCGAGATCAAGAAACGTCGGCGTGGGATTTTTCGGATCGCTCAGCGGAACGTGAAGCTCATTGGCGGTGACGACGCCGAGGTCGGGGTAACGGAACTCCCACCACCACTGATGCGCGATCACGTGGACGCTGAGAGCGCCGGGCGGCCGCTCCCTCGCTTGGACCGTATATATGGTACGGGCGGTGGTGAGGATGAGCACCAATACAATGATGACTGGGACCGTCGTCCATGCGAACTCGATCGGATTGCTGCCGTACACCTGCGGCGGTTCGCGGCCGTCGTCGCCGGGACGGGCGCGAAAACGGACGATGCTGTAAGTAAGCAGGCCGGCGACAATCAGGAAAATCACCGCGGTGATCGAGATGACGAACAACGCGACGGTGTTGATTTCGTGGGCGGGGGTCGAGACCGGGGTGAAGACGCTGCTCGGGGGAATCTTCGAGTTCGAAGCGCCCATTCCCCAGTCGTTGGCGAGCGCGGCAACGGGGGCGCAGCCGGCCACTGCATTGGCAACGGCAATCGTCAACCACCAGCGCTGCATAAGTGCGGCCAAGATTTTCGCAGCTCCCGAGACCGCCGCCCGCAGGGGCGGCAGCACCAACGCGAATCTCAGTTAAGTGGAATGAGTACCACAAAACATTTTTTATAACTAAGCAGAACGGGAGCGGCCGGGGTGTTCGACCGAGTCGAAGCTCAGTCCGAGATGGCCGAGGCGATCGCGCGATCGCCTCGCGGCAGGATCATGACTTCGGACATTCGAGTCTCGGGATCCAGCCTGATGAAGTAGGCGGGGAAGCCGGTCTCGGCGACCGCCACGTCGGTGCGTGCGTCGCAACCGCATCGCGCCACCATCGCGTCATTGATCGTCGTGAACCGGTCGAGGTTGAGCGCGGCAAGCGGCATGTTCGCGTCGTCGATGGACAGGTTCAGGGTCGAATCGTTCAGCTCGACGCGGGACGCGAGGGCGGTTCCGGAGACGGTCGCAGTCCTGGCGACCCATCGGGTGAACTGGCGCTGGTCCATTTCCTCGACCTCGCGATGGTTCTTGCGCACCTCGGCGATCGCGGCGTTGAGCGAGCGTTTCTTCGCGGTCGAATCCGCAAACACCTGAGCGTCCGCCAGCGTCCAGACCTGCTTTGACCATCGCGCAAGCGTCGCAGGATCGGCGCCAGGCAGGCTCTGGTAGTCGATAGCGGCGCGCTCGGCGTCCGCCAAGTCATGCGCGGCCAGGGCGGCGTCGACCTCCTGCGCGTCCTTGCTGCGCTGCGCCCCGTCGATTTGCGCGATAATCGAACTGCTCTGGCTGCCCGGTTCCTTTGCCGCGTCGGCGCAGACGGCGCGCTGCTCGGCTAGCGTGTACGCCGGGCGGCCGATCTTGAAGTCACAGAGACATAGGTCGTCTTTCACTTCGCGCCGTTCGCTCTCGCTCAAGTCACTGCGGGCTGACAGAGCGACCAGTTCCTGACGGGCTGCCGGATAATTGGCGGCCGCAATTTGACTACGCGCAGAGGTGAGTGCCGACGGAGCGCATCCGGCCAGCCCGAGTACGAGCGCGATCGCGATAGCCCCCCGGCTCGCAATCCGAGGGAAAGCAAATGGCAGGATAGAGGAGGGGCGGTGGGGAGGCATGAGTTGATTATGGCAAAGGCGGCAGCCGATTGCCTACCTGTAAAGAGGAGGCGACCAAGCGGCTGCGCGGGTGATTGAACCATCGGATGTACCGCGATGCGACACGGGCGGGTTCACCTTTTGCCGCTCGACTTTCTCTAGCCAGCTACATCGACTCGTTCTCGAATCTGCGGCTGGCATGAGTGGTGCACTTGAAGCTCAGTGAATCGAGTCGATTGCGCTGACACAACGCGCAAAGGAGGACATCGATAATGAACTACATCGACAAACTCATAGTCACGGTTTGGGAAAGCAAGGCGGGCCAGACAATGACCGAGTACGTGCTGATCATCGCGGCGATCGCGGTGGCCGGTTACATCGCGTACCAGGGTCTCGAAGGCGGAATCAACGACATCATCACCAACGTGACCGCGACTCTGAAGGCCGCGTAAGGCCCGTTGGTTTCCGCAAGCAGGCGATTGCGCTGACTCAACGCCCACAGGCGGGATCGCGGTGGCTCGTTACAGGGTCTCGAAGGTGGGATCAACACGATCATCGCCAACGTGACCGCGACGCTGTCGGGCGCGTGAGACTCGCGCCCAAAGCCCGCGAGGTCGAACCCAGGCGCGCGGCGCAGGCGGCGGGGGCCGAGTGCCCCGCCGCGCAAATCAGGAGGTTGCTGAGGAAGTGACCGGTCGATGCGAGTGTAGGAGTGATTTCGGGAATTTCCGGCTTGGCCCGGTTTGGCGCGGCGCGCGACGGGCGGTCGCGACGAGAGTGTGAGCGATTGAGTTCTGCTTGTGGGGAGCAGGCTGTATCGATGGGTCGCGCAAGAAGGGGGACATAGATGAGACGACCTATAGTGTTCGTGATCCTTGCGGGGATGGGCGCCGTGCTGGCCGCGATTGTGGTCTTTTCCGCGATCAGAAAACGCGAGTCCGAAGTGCAGCGCGCGATGGCGCAGTCGGTTGAAGTCGTGGTCGCGGCAAACGATATACCGCTGGGCGCCAAGCTTGAGCCCAGCGCAGTCAAACTGGTTCGCTGGGCGCGCGACAGCGTCCCGCAGGGGGCGTTCACCGATCCGCAGGCGATCGCAGGCTCGTTCGCAAGGAGTGAATTCGTCGCTAACGAACCGGTGGTCGCAAGCAAGCTGTTCATGGGCGAGAAGTCCTCGGGCGTGATGCCGCTGCTGATTCCGGCCGGGATGCGCGCGGTGTCGGTGCCGGTGGACGAGGTCGCGGACATCGCCGGCTTTGTTGCGCCGCGTGCGCGCGTCGACGTGCTGGTCGCGGTTTCGGGCACCGGCCCGGGCGAGTCCTCTTTCTCGCGCATCGTTCTCCAGAACATCGAAGTCCTCGCCGTCGCTCAGGAAATCGAAAACGTCAAGGACGAACCGCAGGTAGTGAAAGTCGTCACGCTGCTGGTTACTCCGGCCGACGCCGAAAAACTTACCCTTGCGAGCCGCGAAGGAATGCTGCGTCTGGCGATGCGCAATTACAGCGACGCCAAGATTGTCGCGACCAGCGGAATCGATTTGACCGATCTGTTGCACGCGGGCTCGATTGGCTCGACCTTGCCCGTGATGCAGGTACAGCCGGCGCCGGCGCTCTCCGCGCGCTCAGCCCACGGACCCACGGCGTTTCGAGTCGAAGTGATGCGCGACGGCAAGTCGTCCGAGGCGATTTCCTTTATCCATTCCGGCGCGGGAACGCGTTCTTCCGTTCAAACGCGCCAGGAAGCGCCTCCTGTTTCGGAACCGCAGGTGCCGGCCGCGCCGCCATTGCCCGACGCGCCGGAATCTCCAATCTCGGCCGCAAAGCCGGCGTGGTCGGCGAGCTTTGCCGAACCACCCGAGAGCGCATTCGCGGCGGGTCGATCCGAGGCGCCCAATGCTCGCGGGTCAGTGAATAACGCGCCGCTTAGGCCGGGCGATCCGGGCTACGTGCCCGCGCCAAAGACATATCAAGTTCCGTGATCGCAGGTGGCAATCGGGGGGGAAAAGCCATGACGTTACGCAAGAACATACGGACGAACATCCGGCCGGTGGGTACATTCGGTCGACTGCTCGCATCTGCCGGATTGCTGCTGCTCGTCGGCGCAGGGACCGGCCGGGCCCAGGTGAAAAACGTGGCCGATTGGATTCCGGTTTCAATGAACGCCGGCGAGACCTACGTGATCAATGATATCAAGCCGGGTACCAAACCGTCGTTTCACGTCGCGCAAAATCCGAACGCCTTCGTCAGCTACAACTCGCCGCCGGGCAAGCTCACCATGCTCAGCGCCGAGGCCGGATGCTGGATAGTTACCGTTACCAACACTTCGGATCGTACAGTCAGCTACGATCTCAATTCGTTCGCGGTGGCCAGGCCCGGTGCGCCGCTTACGCCCGGCATGGCGCCGGCGTCAATTAGTGATGAGGGGCTCGCCTCAAGGCCGGGAGCGGGCGCGTCGCCCTCGACCCCGCCTGCGATGCCCGAGTTGGCGACCATTTCGTCGTACCGTGCGCCTTCGTCGCCGGCGACACCATACAGCGTGACGATCCCCGCCAAATCGTCATCGGCCGCCGCCGATTCGTCCAGTGCGCCGCCGGAAGCGGGCAGCGGCGCTCAAGCCTACACGCCGGCTCAATCGGCGGATCAATCGGTTGCACCGCCCTCATCCCACGCAAGTGAGTTTCGCAACGATCCCCCGGTGCTGGATTCAGGCCAGGCCCACCCCAGCGACAGTGTCTCCGGCGGCAGGAACTATCTGCCGGCGGAAGCCATCTCGCTCATGATGGGCACCTCCGAGGTAATCGATTTCCAGCGCCGTATCACGCGCATCTCGGTCGCCGACTCAAAGATTGCCGACGTGCAGGTGATCGATCCTTTCCAGCTCAACCTGATCGCCCATCAGCCCGGTTTCACAACGCTGGCGGTCTGGGACGCGAACGGGCAGTACCAGGAACGGACGGTGCGGATCGACGCCAGCGGCCGCCAGCAGGTGATGCTCAACACGATCGTGGCCGAGCTCGATCGCACAAAGCTTGAAAACCAGGGAGTCAACCTGTCGGTCGCATTCTCGAAGATGGGCCTGTCGCTGGTAGGTCTGCCGGGCAGCGTCGCGACACCTTACAGCGCGAACAGCACCCTTCAGAGCTCGGCTTCGTCAGGATCTTTGTCAGGTACTACCTCGCCCAACGGAGTCCTGCCCAGTGGCGGCCAGATGATCCCGCTGCTGCTGTCGTCGAATTTGACCTACGGTCTGGCGGCGCAGAATTCGGACGTTATGTGGCAGGGATTCTTCCAGTTTCTCGAGGACCACAGCCTTGGCAAGGTCCTCGCGGAGCCGCATCTGCTGGCGAACTCCGGCGAGAAGGCCAAATTTCTTTCGGGCGGCGAGATACCAATCGTAATTGCCCAGGCGCTCAACTCGACCATCGTTTTCAAGACCTTCGGCACCTCGGTCGAGTTCATTCCGACCGTGGTTGGCCGCGACGATCTCGAACTGCTCGTGAAGCCCGAAGTCTCCGAGCCCGATTATACCTACGGGGTGAACTTGTTCGGTTTCACGGTTCCGGCCTTTATAACTCGGCGCGCGGAGACGATGGTGCGCCTGAAGGACCGGCAGACGCTGATCATCGCCGGCCTCATTCTCCACCAAAAAACTTCCGAGGTGCAGAAGGTGCCTTACCTGGGCGACATCCCTTGGATAAGAAATTTTTTCCACACCACCTCCTGGTCCGACAAGGAGAGCGACCTCGTCATGAGCGTCACGCCCGAAATAATCCGGCCGCTGCCCCAGGGCGGACAGGTCTTCCTGCCCACCAATCGCGGCGAACTGACCGCTGATGAAATCAAAACCAAACCTATCGAGCCGCCGGACGCGGCCCGGCCCCGCTTCTAGGCACGTATCAGCCGGAGAATGATCGAGTGCCAATCGGATCAAAGAGTGAGGGCCGTCTGAGCACGATGAAGGTCATGCTCGTCGGCGATCCCGGCGAACCGCGCACCCAGCTCAAGGAAGTGCTGGCGGCCCTGGCAGAGCCTAAACTTGAGATCATCGAGGGTGAGGCTGCCACCGCGGCCAATCTCTCCGAAAATGCCGCGGTGCCGCCCGACGCTACCCTGGTGATGGTCAACGGCAACGAGGAGGGTGCGCTGAGTTTCCTGCAGAGCCAGTCGCAACATTCGCCGCACCCAAGTCTGCTCGCCGTGCTCGGCCCGCGCTCGCCCGGGCTCATGAAGCGAGCCTTGCGCTCGGGCGCCGACGAGATTCTCTTCATGCCGCTGGACCCTGGAGAGGCCACCCGCGCTCTGCTCAAGGTAAGCGAGGCGCGCTGGCGCAACGAGCGCCGCGACGGTGGTGTGGTCATTTCCGTCACCAGCTTGGTCGGCGGCGTCGGGGTAACTTCAGTGGCCGGCAACCTCGCCCTGGCGCTCGAGTCGCTGCATCAACGCGTGGCGCTGGTCGATCTCGATCTTCAGACCTGCGGACTCGCGGTCTTTCTCAACCTCGAACCGGAAGTGACAATCATGCCGCTGGTGCGCCTGGAGCATAAACTCGATTCCATCCAGCTCGAATCCGCCTTGACCAAGCATCAATCGGGTGTCTATTTGCTGGCCGCGCCGAAGCGAATCGAAGAAGGCGAATTGGTCTCGGACCTCACGATCGGCACCGTGCTCGATCTGATCCGTCAGTTGTTCGACTACGTGATCGCCGATTGCGGCGACCACGTGGACGAAAACGCAGTCGCCGCGTGGGAGCGCTCCGAGCATCTGTTTTACGTGCTCAATCAGTCGATCGCGGCGGCCCGATGCGCCTGGCGATTCGTCGATCTCTTCGAGCGCCTGGGCCTTACCACGCTCGAGCCGCGCTTCATTCTCAATCGTTACAGTCCATCGCATCCGCTGACCGAGAAGGCCATCGAATCGACTCTCGCCAAGTCGATCTACGCCAGGATTCCGACCGACGATCGCACTTTCGAAACTATCGAGATGAAGGCGCAGGACCTGTTCCAGCTCGCGCCGTCCTCTCCGGCCGCGCGCGCGATGCTTGATCTCGCCGCGCTGGTCATGCCGCGTAAGGAACCGCCGCCCCTTCAGGAAACATTCATGTCGCGGCTCAAGTCCGCCTTCGCCGCGAATCAAAGTCGATGAGGTACGCAAGATGGGACTGACTGAACGGCTGTCAAATGTCACCAGATCCGGCCGCCCGCCAGAGGCCGCCTCCGCCAGCGGCTCGCTGATCGGCGCGACCGTGCGCCGGCGCAAAGATGCGATCGCGGATAGCTCGCGCCGCTTAAAGGTCAAAGTTCACAACAAACTGTTCGAGACTATCGACGTGTCCAAGCTCGAGACCCTGGAGCCCGCGATGGTCTCGACCAAGGTCGCTGCCGCAATCAATGACATTCTTAATGAGGACGGCCGCCTCCTGACCGACACCGACCGCGGCCGGCTGATCGAGGAACTCAAGAACGAGCTGCTCGGCCTGGGCCCGCTGGAGCCGTTGCTCCGCGACGACGAAATCACCGACATCCTGGTCAACGGCCACAACCAGGTCTACGTCGAAAAGCACGGCAAGCTGCGCCTGACCGATGTTGCATTCCAGGACGACCAGCACCTGATGCTGATCATCGACCGCATCGTCTCTCGCGTCGGCCGGCGCGTCGATGAATCCTCGCCGATGGTCGATGCGCGGTTGCCCGACGGCTCGCGCATCAACGCCATCATCCCGCCGCTGGCGCTCGACGGGCCGGCCCTGTCGATCCGGCGCTTCGGCAAGCATCGCTTCGATATCGGGGCGCTGGTCGAGAAAGAGGCGCTGACCTGGGACCTCGTCGAGTTCATGCTCGCGGTGGTCCGGGCGCGCCTGAACGTAATCGTTTGCGGCGGTACTGGCTTGGGCAAGACCACGATGCTCAATTGCCTGTCCGCGTTCGTTCCCGAAGACGAACGAATCGTCACCATCGAGGACTCCGCCGAGCTGTCCTTGCAGCAGCCTCATGTCGTGCGCCTCGAGACGCGCCCGGCCAACCTTGAAGGCCGCGGCGAGGTCACCCAGCGCGACCTGGTCAAGAACTGTCTGCGCATGCGCCCCGACCGCATCGTGGTTGGCGAGGTTCGCGGCGCCGAAATCTTCGACATGTTGCAGGCGATGTCCACCGGCCATGACGGTTCTATCGCCACCATCCACGCCAACAGTCCGCGCGAATGCCTGGGCCGGCTCGAGATGATGATGCTGCTGTCGGGCGTCGCGATTCCGCAGCGCGCGATGCGCCAGCAGATTGCCTCCGCCGTCAACATTATCGTCCACGTCAGCCGGCTGTCCGACGGTTCGCGCAAGGTCATGAAGATCTCCGAGCTCAGCGGCATGGAAGGCGAGATGATCATGATGCAGGACTTGTTCGAGTTTGTTCGCGCCGATACCACGGCGACGGGAAAAATCAACGGCAGCTTTCGCTCCACCGGCATTCGCTCGGTCTACAACCAGCGCCTCGAAACGGCGGGATACAAGACGGACTCCAAGGTGATCAAGGCGGCGGCGCGATGAACCTCGACTCCCTGCTGATTCCGGCAGCCGTCGCCGGCCTGGTGCTGGTGATCTGTGCGCTGGTGTTCATGCGCCGCGGCAGTCCGCTCGGCGTTACGCGCTCCGCTATGCGACGGATGGCGCGGCCGGACGCAGGCCTGGAAGGCGATATCACGAAGACCGATCGTCGCCGCCTGACCGGACGGGAATTTCTAAGCTGGCTCTACCGGCTCAATCTGCTGCAAAAGCTCGAGGAAAATCTCTGGCAGGCGGGAATTTATGCCCGGCTTGCCGATGTCCTCCTCGTCATTCTGCTGATGTTCACGGCGGGTCTGATCGCAGGCGAAGTGATTTGAGGCGAAGTACTCCTGTCGGTCGCTCTGGGCTCAGGTATGGCGATCCTGCCGATCTTGTATATCCGGGTGCGCCGGGACCGCCGGCTCAAGGCGTTCGCCAAACAACTGCCATACGCGCTCGATCTGATCAAATCGTCGCTCGAAGCCGGCCATACGTTGCTGCGCGGTCTGCAAGTCGTGGTGGCCGAGTTCGCCGATCCGATCAGCACCGAGTTCCGTTCGGCTATCGAACAGAGCCGGCTCGGGCTGCCGCTGCCGCGCGCTATGGAAGAGATGCTCAAGCGCGTGCCGCAGGACGATCTCCGCCTGCTGGTCGTCGCGGTGCGCGTGCAATCGGAGGTCGGCAGCTCGCTGGCGATAATAATCGGGCGGCTCTCGGAAATCGTGCGCACCCGCCAGCGCCTGCAACAGCAAATCAGGGCGCTCACGGCCCAATCCAAGATGAGCGGGATACTGGTTGGGTTCCTGCCGATCGTGATGCTGGCGGCGTTCAGCGTCATTCAGCCGAGCTACACCAACACGCTTTTTTTCGATCCGACCGGCCAGAAGATTCTCGAAGTCGCCTGCGTGCTCGACGTTCTGGCGTTCCTCTCAATTCGCAAGCTGCTGAAGGTGAAGTACTAAAATACTGCGATGACGGCCGTCTACGCGAGCCTGACCGTGTTCGTTTTGTTCGGTGGGATCTCTTTTGCGATCTACGCCGCCATCTACGGCATTCATCGCCCGTTTGACGAGCGTATCGCCGATATCGGCGTCAAGATGCGCGTCGCGTATGGAAATCCTGCCAACGTCGATATGGAGTCGGATTCGTTTGCGAATGCTTTGTTTCGATGGGTCGCTAAGCGTCTTCCCGAACCGGCGATGAACACTCCGGAACGCGAGAAGCTGGCGCAGACCTTGGTGCGCGCCGGCTTTCCCGGGTCCCAAGCCGTACGCACCTTTCACTTCGCCCGCCTCGCTTCTACGGCGGGGCTTGCGATTGGTGCGCTCGTCGCTTCGGTTGCGTTAGGCTCTCAGGGAATCAAGCCGCTGATCTTCATGCTGATCGGCGCCGGCGTTGGTGCGTTCGCGCCGAGCTACTACATCAGCCGCAGGGCCAGGCAGCGTCAGCAGGCAATCGCCAGCCAGCTCTCCGACGTTTTGGACTTGCTGGTGGTCTGCGTCGAAGCGGGCCTCGGTCTCAGCGAAGCGATCAAGATCGTCGGCTCGGAAACACAGCGCCAAAAACAGGAAATAGGAACCGAGCTTTCCATCGTGTCAGCCGAACTCGCCGCCGGCAGTTCGCTCGGCCAGGCCCTCAGAAGCTTCGCCGAGCGCACCGCCGTCGAAGACATCAAACCGCTGGCCGCGACGCTGGTGCAGAGCGAAAAGCTGGGCGCTCAAATCGGCCCCGCCCTGCGCTCGATCTCGGACACCCTGCGCACCACCCGGCGGTTGCGCGCCGAAGAAGCCGCCGCCAAGACCACGGTCAAAATTCTCTTCCCGCTCGTGCTGTTCATTCTACCGCGATGATGAGCGTGATCGTCGGCCCCGCGATGATTCAGATCATGCGGGCGCTTCGAAAGTAATCGCACTCGCGCGCCCGCGTCGCGCGCGCCAGCGCCCCCACTTGACGCGGGCGCAGCGGCGCAATAACCGATCGATCATGGCTGATTCGGAACCGCGGGCGCGCGCCCTCGAGCTGTGGAACGAGGCGATGCGCTTTCACATGAACCACGATCTCGAGCGCGCGGTCGAACTCTACACCAAATCGATTGAAGTCTTTCCGACCGCGGAGGCCTACACCTTTCGCGGATGGGCGTTCGAGGCAATGGGTCGAATCGACGATGCGATCGCGGAATGCCGTCGCGCCATCGAAGTCGACCCCGCCTTTGGCAATCCATACAACGATATCGGCGCATACCTGATCGCCAAGGGCGAGCTCGACGAGGCAATCCCGTGGCTCGAGAAAGCCAAGACCGCGCCGCGCTACGACCCGCGTCACTATCCGTTCATGAACCTCGGTCGAATCTACGCCGCCAAGGGGATGGTGAAACGGGCGATTGACGAGTTCGAAGGCGCGCTCGCATTCGCGCCCGGCGATCCAACCTGCGTATCCGCGCTGGCGCAGCTGCGCGCTTTGTTGAATTGATCGACCGAGACCAACGGGTTGAATTGAAGTGATCAAGGTCGGAGAGCCGGCGCCCGATTTCACGCTCGCCACGCACGATGGCGCGAGCCTTTCTCTGGAGAGTCTTCGCGGCGGCAAAGTGCTCCTATGGTTCTTCGTCGAGGCCAACACGCCCGGATGCACGCTCGAAGGGCGCGGCTTTCGCGACCATCAATCGTACTTCGACGAAAAAAACATCCGCGTCGTTGGCGTCAGCTTCGATTCGCCCGAAGACAATGCGGCATTCGCCCGCAGGTACCAGTTCGGATTTCCCCTTCTCAGCGACTCCGATCATGCAGTCGCGATGGCATACGGCGCATGCTCGGGAGCAGACGCGAGATATCCTGACCGCGTGAGTTTCCTGATCGACGAGCACGGCGCCATCGAACGGGTGTACGACCAGGTCGATCCGCGCGACCATCCGGCGCGCGTACTGGCCGACATCCTCGGCGTGTGATTCGATGCCGCAGGCACGCGCTGCGCCGCGGCTGCAAGCGGCAACCGAATGTCGCATTTTGACTGCCTGATGGCATCGAAATGCCGCGTCGAGCGGCGCATGCGGCGCGCCGCGCAGATGTGCCTAATACAGACAGCCGTTCAATGAGTGTCCCGATTCCGAGACGCTGGCCCGTCATTTGCTCAAGAACATGGTGGTTGACCTGCAACTGTAGGCCAAAGGCGTGGCTTGGCGCGGCACGTGGACACTCAATCGATGGTAGGAAATCAGCCCACATCCGCAACGCCCACAGCTAACGGGAACGGGGCAAGCGAGATGGTGTCGCTGGCTCATCTGGTACACGACGCCGATCGGCTCGGCGGCATGGTTGTACGCTCGGCGCAGGTGCGCAAGGTCCTCAAATCGGTGTCGCAATTGAGTCCGTACAAGGCGACGGTGCTGATTTCAGGCGAATCCGGAACGGGAAAGGAACTGGTCGCACGCGCGCTCCACACGCTGGGTCCCGCGCCAAACGGTCCGTTCGTAACGCTGAACTGTTCCAACCTGGTCGAATCATTGGCCGAGTCGCAGTTATTCGGCCACATTCGCGGCGCCTTTACCGACGCGCGCGACGAGTCGCAGGGCTACTTCCGCTCGGCCAACGGCGGCACGCTGTTCCTCGACGAGATCGGTGAATTGCCGCTCAAGCTCCAGCCCAAGCTGCTGCGCGCGGTCGAGGCACACGAGGTTCAGCCGGTCGGCTCGTCGCATTGCTACAAGGTTGATCTCCGCCTGGTTGCGGCGACCAATCGCGACCTGCGCTCGATGGTCAGAGCGGGTCAGTTTCGCGACGATCTCTACTACCGCATGAGCGCTTCGGCGATCTTCATCCCGCCTCTCCGCGAGCGCCGCGAGGCCATCCCGGCTTTCATCGGCTATTTCATCGAGCAATACAATCGCCTGTTCGGCAAAAATGTCTCCGAAATCTCGCGTAGCGCAATCGAGATCCTTTGCGCATATCAATGGCCGGGGAATGTCCGCGAACTTTCCAACGCGATCGAGAGCGCAGTGATGTTGAGCGAGAGCAATAGCATCAATGCGTCCGATATGCCGTCGCACATTTTGGACGGCACCGGCGCCGAGTTGTTGTACCCGCACGAGGAGTCGTCCACCAGCGGCCATCCGGCCACACCGCTCGTCCACCGCTTGCCCGCCATAGATTTCGGCGGCGAGGCGCCGGGCTTCCTGCTCGATGACGTGATCAAGCAGACCCTGATGCGTTCGCTCGAAGAGACCGAGGGAAATCGGCGCCGCGCCGCCGACTTGCTCGGCGTTTCGCGCTCGACGCTCTACCGGATGCTAACCCGTTACGGGATCGCCGAGAATCCGCACCGCGTTCCCGTCCAGCCTACGCTCTAAGACTCCCTCGGCTGCGTTCAGCGCGCTCAACCAGTACGCCGGAGGTGGAAAAAACTACATCGATTCAGTAAAAGTCCAACCCTGATGAGGACGGGCGCACGACTGCTCGTGGCGATGGCGGCAATTGCAACGCTTGTTGGCGCGAGCCCGGCGATGGCAGCTTCGCCGCCGCCGGAGTTGGTCCGGCTGGAGCGCCAGGTGGCACTTGAGTTGGCGCACGTACGCGACAACGGTCCCACCGATCCGGTCAAGCGCAAGCAGCTCTTCGACGCGAGCCAGTTGGAACAGAAGAGCGAGGCGGCAATCAAAGCCGGCGACTACAAGTCTGCCGAGGACAGCCTGCTTCAGGCGCGCGCGATTCTCCACCAGCTCTCCGACTGACGCACGGGCGCGCATTCATCGCGCGCGCGGGTTCTGGTAGGTTCTACTCAGGGTGCTCCAATGAGCGGTTCGGATCAAATTTGGGCTGAGGCCTTGCGCACGCTCGAGCGCGGGCAGCCGTTCGCGCTGGCAACGGTGGTGAATGTTCGTGGCTCCACGCCGCGCGAAGTTGGCGCCAAGATGATCGTCCGCGCGGACGGCCAGTTTGGCACCATCGGCGGCGGCTGCGGCGAAGCCGAGGTTTTTCGAAAAGCTCGTGTATTACTTGAAGAAAACAACGACCGCGGCGCGCGGCTGGCCGAAGTCGATCTCACCGGCGATTTCGACCAGCGCGAGCTCGGCACCTGCGGTGGAATAATGGACGTGTTCGTCGATCTGTGGTCCCCGGCTCGCGACCTCGGAATTGCGCGCAAGCTGGCCGACGCCGTCAGCCGCAGCGCGCCCGGCGCGCTGCTGACGGTGGTCGATCCGGGTGCGCGAGCGGAAGTAGCGGCCGGGTCGCGGACGTTTATTGATCCGCGCGATGCGGGCGCGCGCGACGCGAGACCGATGGAGTTGCCGGATGCGGCAGTCGCGCAGATCGTCGAGCGGACGGCCGACGCAATTCCCGTCTTGCTCGAAGTTGATCGCGGCGGCGGGCTTCAACCTGTCACGCATCTCGAGCCCAACGGCGGCGTGCGGCTGTTCGTCGATCCGATCGTCGGCGCGCAGCGGCTGATAATCGTCGGCGCGGGGCATATCGCGGTGCCGTTGTGTGCGCTGGGAGCGATGCTGGGGTTTCACGTGACGGTAATCGACGATCGCGTGTCGTTTGCGAATCGCGAGCGGTTTCCGGACGCCGACGAAATAATCGTCAAGCCTTTCAAAGCCGCGATCGACTCGCTCGCGCTCGACGGCCACTGCTACCTGATTTCGGTCACGCGCGGCCATTCGTTCGACGAGGAAGTCGTGCGCGCGGCGCTGACGCAGCCGTGCGGATTCGTCGGGATGATCGGTTCGCGCCGCCGGGTGAAGGCGACTCTCGAAAGAATTGGCGAGAGCGGGGTTCCCGGGCAGCGGCTCGCCGACGTTCATGCGCCGCTCGGCGTTGCGATCGGCAGCGAAACGCCGGAGGAGATCGCGATCTCGATAATTGCCGAGATTATTCGCGAGCGCCGGACCGAAGAGCGCGACGAGTTCACCCTCGGCGTGCGTTTCGGCATTCTCAAACGCTCGAAATAGCCTGCCTCGATGCCCGCCTGAAATCTGAACAATGAAGCGGCAGCTCGAAGGCATCATCCTGGCGGCGGGCGAGTCGCGGCGGATGGGATATCCGAAACCGCTGCTCGAGATCGACGGGCGAACTTTTATCCAGCACATTGCACAGACGATGCTCGCAGTAGTGCCGCGACTCGTGATTGTGATAGGGGCGCATCGCGAGGGCGTACGCGCCGCGATTCCGCGTGACGAGCGTATCGCGATCGTCGAGAATCCGGACTATGCGCGCGGGCAACTGTCGTCGCTGAAGCTTGGCCTCGGTGCTCTTCAACCGGACGCGGCGGGCGCGCTGGTGCACTTGGGAGACCATCCGATGGTCCAGGTCGAAACGTTCCGCGCGATTGTCGATTCGTACAATCGAACCGGCAAACCGATTGTGATCGCGCGCCACGCCGGCAACCGGGGTCATCCGGTGATTTTCGATCGCGCACTATTCGCCGAACTCCAGTCCGCTCCCGAAGAAGAGGGCGCGCGTCACGTGGTGAACGCCGACGCGTCGCGGGTAGCCTACGTTGACCTGGCCGATCCAGGAATCAATCTCGACCTGGACACGCCCTCCGACCTGATCCGCGCCGGCCTGCCTCCGCCTCCGACGCGATGAACTGTGATTGTCAATTGGAGCGGCTGCGCGACGCGACCGTGCGCACCCTGCGTGACGTGGGCTACGATGGATGGCTCGTTCTATGTTATTCCCTGAGCCTGATGATTCTCGGACGAATTTTCCAGTTTGCCTGCCTGGATCATCGCATGAAGGCAAAAATCCGGCGAATGCGTGTAACCGACCACGGGACAGTGCGTATTAATAAACGGTTAGGTTGGGTCTCTCGGCGGCTCCAAGGGCGGGGTGGAGATTGAGCGCCAAACCCGACGAGGAACTGATAGCCGACGTCCTTGGCGGGCAGACTGCCTCCTTTACCGAGCTCGCGGCGCGGCATCGACCAAGGGTGGAGCGGTTATGCAGGCGATTTTTTTCGGACGAAGAGATGGCGCGCGATATCACGCAGGAAAGCTTTATCCGGGCCTATACCGCGCTGGCGACGTACCGGGCGGAGATGCCGTTTGGCGGATGGCTGCGCGCGATCGTGGTGAATCTGTGTTACGACGAGTTGCGCCGGCGGCGCCGACGTCCCGAGGAGTTGGTCGGAGATTTCAGCGCGCCGGAAGTGCAATGGATGCAGACCGCAAATGTCGCGTCACCGGAGGAGATCGTCGGTGAGTCCGAAGAGCGGCGCGAGGCTTACGACTTGGCGCATCGGCTGCTCGACACGCTCAAGCCCGAGGACCGAATGGTGATGGTGTTGAAGGAGAGCGAAGAATTGAGCGTCAGCGAAATCGCGCAGACGCTTGGATGGAGTGAGGCCAAGGTAAAAATTCGTGCGTTCCGCGCGCGCCAGGCGCTTCGCAAGCAGGCGGAGCGGATGCTGGCGGCCGGGCGCGGCAGGTAACAGTCATGAATTGTTTTGAAGCACGACAGGAATTTCCCGCGCTGTGGCGCAAGACCTTAGCGGCTGAGCGGCGGGGCGAGCTGCTGGCGCATCTGAAGGGATGCGAGAAGTGCGATCATGCGTTTCGCGTCTTCGCGCTGACGGCGCCGGTGCTGCATGGCGAGATGGAGCAGCAGGCGGCCGCGCGAATATCGCGGCCGGCGCGGCGCGAGTTCTCGCTGGCGGACAGGCCGCGGCGGTTCGCGTCGGTATCGCGGGAGGTGTCCAGGCCGAATCAATGGATTCCGATGGCGGCGGCTGCGGCGATCTTTGTATTCGCGACAAGCGCGGCGTATCTTTCGGTGCGGACACCGAATGAGTCGATAGCCGAGGCGCTATCGGCGCCCGAGTCGAGCATGAATGCCGAAACCGCAGGCGATCCATTGGCGCCGGAGATGCCACTGACCGAGAGCGATCTTGCCAGCTAAGTGGAACATCTGGTTCGGCCTGGTGGTGGGAGTCTCGTGCCTTCTGATTGGATTTGCGATCAGCACGCTGGCGTACCGCTATCATTACCTGCGGGTGCCGGGGGGCGGGTTGATCGAGCGAATCAATCGCGAGCTCAATCTGACGCCGGCGCAACGCGACAGAGTTGGCGATATCCTGCGCGATACGCGGTTCAAGGTGATGCAGGCGCGGCGGGATTTCGATCATCAGCGGCATGACCTGTTCTGGCAGGGACTTGGCCAGATTCGCGGCGTGCTGACACCCGAGCAGCAGAAGATCTTCGATCGCGACTTCACGCATCCGTGGGAGCATCACGGGCATCACGGCGGCGATGATCACATGCCGCCCGAACAAGAAGGCGCTCCGCCGGCAGCCGCCTCACCAGCGCCGGCGCCTTCTGCATCGCAGAATTGAGCGACACCCTTTCATCTAAGTGAGATGTCCCGGTCTCTGCCGCGAGTGTCTTGAACGGCGACGCGGCTGATGGCCGTGAACTGCTCGCTGCGGTTTGGTCTCAGCATGCATCGTCGCCAAGGGAGAGACCGTGACCGCCGCGGGAGTTCGAGCGGAATCCGGTGCGGTGGCTGGTCGCGAGTCCGTCGGCAGGATAGCAGGCGACGGCTGTGTATCAGGCGAGCTCGCAGCCGATAAACTGGTAGCCGGTTGATGATAGGCGGCGTGGATCGTTGCGATTCCCCAGGCGATACACGGGAGCAGGATTCCGCCGACTACCGATGCCGCCGCAATCCGTCGCCATCTCGAGAGTGCCATTGCGGTCGGAGTCTTCGAGGCCGGCGTCTCGAGGACTTCGTTCTCGGCCTTCTCGAAGTCACGAACGAAACGCGACACCACTTTCTGGGCGTCGAGGCCGAGGAAAATTGCGTACCGCCGGAAAAACGGCAGAAGGTAAAGCTGATCAGGGATGGCGTCGTAGCTGTCGCTCTCGATCATTCTGACGTAGTACGCCGGAATGTTGGTCTGGCCGGCGACCTGCTCTCGCGAGAGACCCAGGTGATTGCGCGCCTCGGTCATCAGTTGGCCGAGAGTCTGCGCAGCTTCGATGCCCGCCCGGGACTCGCGCGGCGATACCTGCTCGACAACATCATTCCAACGCGGCGCGCCGGCCGACACACCCCGGGGCTCCGCTCCGATCACAAATGTCGCGGCCGCGTCGCGAAGGTCCTCGCGGACTGCGTCCTTCGGCGGCTCGTCGCGGACGCGATCAGCGTCGCTCAGGCAAACCAGATTATTTTGAGTTGCGCGGTCGTTTGAGTCGGCCGTGGAGAAACTACCAGAAGGATTCCTAACAACGGACATCCCGCACCTCCTCAACCCGCTCGACTTCAGCGGACTAAGTCCGCTCCGCCGTTGCCAGCCAGAATACTGTCACAAGTACAAGCCAATCTGAAGTAGGTAATTAGAAAATAGTCAGTCAGAGTATAAGTTTGTGAGTAGATATTATCCGACTTGCAGGATTTTGAGTCAGCGCGGCAGCTTGTCAACTGCAGAGTCTAATGATTGATAAAAACGGATTCCTGCTATGAAGCTTAGAAAACTTGCAAACCCATAGCGGCCGTGCGTTCAACGGTTCGGTAAATCAGCAAGACTGGCCAGGACATACGTCGCTGCCAAAATACCGAGCGCTTCGATACGACGCGGATCGTGGTCAGAGCGCACCCATCTGCTTGAGAGTTTTCTCGGCTTCCGATGCGACGGTGGGATTTTTGGCGCTGTCGCCGAGAGCAATTCTGAGATACTTGAGCGCATCGTCGCGTTGACCCGCTTGCGCGAGCAGTTCTCCGATTCTGAGCGCGGCGAAGGTGTTCTTGGGGTCGATCTCGTACGCCTTGCGATAGTACACCAGCGCGTCGTCGGTCTTGGGCGGGGAAAAGGACATGTACGCCTCGCCGATATTCAGGTAAGCGCTGACCTGGTTGGGCTGATACTTGACGAGCTTTTGATAAACCTTGATGACGTTGGTGAAGTCGGAGCGCGAGTTGTAGTAGAGGCCGAGATAAACGTAAGCGTCGTCGAGCGTGGGGTCGATATCGGTGGCCTGCCAGAGCAGCTTTACAGCGGCATCGCTGTCGCTCATTTTGATTGCGGCATCGACGAGCGCCCGGGCTTTGGCCGCGTTGGCGTCCTGGGCGCGCGCGGAAGAAGGAAAGGACGCGAGCGCAAGCATCAAGGCGGCGACGAGAGTCAGTGGTTTCAGCGCGGTTCGATCTCGCATGGCTTCAGGTGACGCACAGGATCTAGCCTCTAAATGGTGGCATGAAAGGAGCGCGCTGCAAAGCTATCATGTGTGCGCGGCGGGCAGTGGTTTTGAGATGAGCAAGGGAATTCCGGGAGACCGATGAAGGCGCATCGCTTTACAGTCAACGGACTCGCGCTGAACTGCATTGACTACGGCGGTGAGGGCAAGCCGCCGATGCTTTTTCTGCATGGCGGCTCGGCGCACGCACATTGGTGGGATTTCGTCGCGCCGGCGTTTGCGGGGGATTACCACGTGCTGGCGCTCGATCAGCGCGGGCATGGCGAAAGCGAATGGGCGGATGAATGGGCGTACGGCTCGCGGCATTACGTGTCGGACCTGGATCAAGTGATCGAGGGCTGGGGATTCGGCGCGCCAATTTTGGTGGGGCATTCAATGGGCGCGCATAACGTGCTGGCATACGCGGCGGAGCACAGCGATAAATTACGCGCGATCGTGGCGCTCGATCCGCCGCCCGACTACCCGCGGCAGGCGGTCGAATTTCTGCAGTCGATCGCGGCAAAGCCGGCGCGCCGGTTCGAATCGCTCGACGAGGCGGCGCGGAATTTCAAGGTCCTGCCGCGCGAGACGCTGGCCAGGAAAGAAGTCCTGGAGCATGTCGCGCGCCGGAGCTTCAAGCGGCACGACGACGGCGCGTGGACCCACAAGCTGGATCGGCGCACGATGATTCGCGAACCCTCGCGGGTGTGGAAGTCGTTGCATCGCATCGCCTGCCCCGCGCTGATCGTGAAGATCACGAAGAGTCCGCTGCTGGATCGCGAGGTCGCGAAAAAAATGGTCGAGCAACTCGCGCACGGGCGTCTGGCTGAAGTCGATGACTCGTATCATCACGTAATGCTGGACAATCCGACGGGGCTGATCGAAGTAATTCGAGCTTTCGTCGATACCCTGAAATGACGCCGCCGCACAGTCATCTGCTCGAAGGCGCTCCACGCCTGCATTACCTGGAATGGAATCCGCACGCGCCGCGCACGATTATCCTGGTGCATGGCAACTCGGCGAATGCGTGGTGGTGGGAACCGGTGGCGCGCGCGATTGCGCCGAAGCACCGGCTGCTCGCGCTCGACCAGCGCGGACATGGCGACAGCGAGTGGGCGCGGCCGGCGGCGTACTCGCCGGCCGACTACGCAAATGATATAGCGAGGCTCGTCGCGCACGTGACCGCGGACGCGGACAAACCGGTCGTCGTGGGACACAGCATGGGTGGGCTGAGCGTGCTGGCGTTCGCGCGGCAGCATCCGCATAGCGCGCGCGGGGCGATGGCGATCGACGTTGCAGTCACGTCCAGTCGCGGGCGGGATCGATATCTGCGGCGGCTGAAAGGAATCCCGGTAGTAACGTATCCCGATCTCGCAACGGCAAAGGCGCGCTTTCGCCTGATGCCCAACGAGGGTGGAATCGCGGACGAAGTACTTCATGAGATAGCTGAGAAAAGCCTGGCGCGGACCGATGAGGGGCGGTGGACGCTCAAATTCGATCGCGAGAGTTTTCTCGGCGGCGACGGGCTGGCGGTGCTCGACACGATCAAGGAAATCACGATTCCCACGATGCTGGTGCGCGCCGAGCACAGCCGTATCATGACGGCGGAGGCGGCGGAGCATGCGTGCGCGTCAAATCCGAACGCGCGGCTGGTGACGATTGCCGACGCGCACCATCATGTGATCCTGGAGAAGCCGGAAGCGGTCGCGCGCGTGATCGAAGAGTTCGCGGCCAGTTTGTAACGTCAGAGATCGCGTTGCATCTTCCGGTGCGCGATGCCCGCCTCGTCGAAGACGCTGCCTACCGGGATAAATCCTTCCTTGAGATAGAAGCCCTCGGCAGTAAGTTGTGCATGCAGGATCGCTTTGCTGAATCCGCGGGTGCGCGCGCGATCGACCAGGAAGCGCAGGA
This sequence comes from uncultured delta proteobacterium, assembly GCA_963842085.1. Lineage (GTDB taxonomy): Bacteria > Desulfobacterota > Binatia > Binatales > Binataceae > Binatus. The sequence continues at coordinate 898,593 of CAWJET010000002.1, read as the reverse complement.
TGTTTGCGCCGACGCCGGTGTTTCGAAACTCCGGTAGGACCGCCATGCGGCCGATCTTCACTACGGTCGCGCCATACTCGACCATCCTGCCGCAGCCGATGGCGACGCCGTCGAGAATCGCCAGCGCGTGAAATGCGTGCGCGTCGTCGGCGTCCATTTCGATTTCTTCGGGCACGCGCTGTTCTTCGATAAACACGCGGCGGCGAATCGCGTGAGCGCGCTGCATGTCGGCGGGCGATTCGATTGCAATCACTTTCAGGCGCGAAGGTACATCCACGAGCGATTGACTAGCGCGCGATGGGCGAAGGGTCAAATCCACTTCGAGCTGAAACCGGGCCTGTGCTACGCTCCGAGCGACTCGAGGAGAGCGAGATGCCGCAATTGTCCGAGACAGTACTGGCGCCGGAACTGGATGGGGGCCAATGGATTCAGCACGGCCCGGTGAGCCTCAGGGCATTGCGTGACAAGGCTGTGGTGCTGGTCGATTTCTGGGACTACACCTGCGTCAACTGCATCCGGACGCTGCCGTACGTGGTGGCATGGAATAAAAGATACGCGCAGAGCGGCCTGGTAGTCGTCGGGGTGCATGCGCCCGAGTTTTCTTTTGCGCGCGAGGGATCGCACGTGGCGGATGCGGCGGCGCGATTCGGCCTGGAATACCCAATCGTGCTCGACAATGAATATGCAATCTGGCGGGCGTACTCGAATCGGTTCTGGCCGGCCAAGTACCTGGTCGATGCGAAGGGCCGCATTCGCTATTACCATTTCGGCGAAGGTGCGTACCAGGAAACCGAAGTAGCTATTCAGGGATTGATCCGCGAACTGAATCCTGGCGCGAGTCTGCCGCCGCCGATGGAGCCGGTGCGCGACAGCGACCGTCCCGGCGCGGTCTGCTATCGCGTTACGCCCGAGCTGTATCTCGGTTACGCGCGCGGCCAGTTTGGAAATTTCGAGGGCGTCGTTCGCGATCGGCCGCATGACTATCACGATGCCGGGCCGCACGTCGAGGGCATGAGTTATCTCGCGGGCCGGTGGCGCGTCGAGCAGGAGAGCGCGCGCAGCGAGGGGGCGGGCGCGGCGATTTCGCTCAGGTACACCGCGAAGGATGTGAACCTGGTGATGGCGCCGCCGGCGGGAGCGAGCGTAAGGACGGAGGTCACGCTCGAAAGCGGGCAGCGGGCGGGAGACGACGTGACGTTCGACGGCGAACGCGCACTTATCACGGTGGACCGGCCGCGGATGTACAGTGTCGTCGCGAATGAGTCGGTGGTTTCGGGCGCTGTGACTATTCGAGCAGGGGCGGCAGGGTTGGCGGCATACGCATTCACGTTTATTTCATGTGTAGTCGGTTGAGGACCACTGACTACGTGAGATTTCGCGCGGAGGGGGAATTCCCGATGACAAAGAGGAGTGACAGAGCGAGCGACGTGGAAGTCCGCGAAGCTGCGAGAACGATTCTGGCGGCGCGCTATGCGATCGCGCTAACGGGTGCGGGGATGTCCGTCGAAAGCGGAATACCGCCGTTTCGCGGGCCGGGCGGGCTGTGGACCAAGTACGGCGAGCCGCCGATGAACGGATTCCAGCGCTTCATGGCGGACCCGAAAAAGGCGTGGGAAGAGCGGCTCAGCAAACGCAATGATGAGCTCTACAAACCACTCACCGTCGCCAAGCCGAATCCGGGACATCTCGCGCTGGTGGAGTTGGAGCGACTGGAAGTGCTGCGCTTCGTCATCACGCAGAACATCGACGACCTGCACCGGCAGGCCGGGCAAAAGGCGCTTGCGGAAATCCATGGCAACTGGACGTTGATTCGATGCCTCGATTGCAGGACGCGGTTTCACGGTGACGCGATCAGCCTGGAGAAACTGCCGCCGGCGTGTCCGCGATGCGGAGGATTGTTGAAGTCGGACACGGTTTCGTTTGGCGAGCCGATTCCGATCGACGTGCTGAACATGTGTGCGGAGCATTCGGCCAGGGCAGACCTGGTGATCGTGGCGGGGACTTCGGCGACGGTTTATCCAGCGGCGGGATTCGCGCTCGAAGTGAAACAGCGCGGCGGAACGTTGATCGAGGTGAATCTCTACGAGTCGGAGATCACGCAGATATGCGACGTCAGCTTGCGCGGCGGGTCGGCGGAGGTGCTGCCGCGGCTGGCGCAGGCGATCGTGGAGCTTCGAAGAGAGAGCCTGTCGTAAACGTCCTCGCTTCAATATAGCTGTCGGAAGGTTTGGACGGCGGCTTCGACGAACCTGCGTGCTGGCGCACGAGGAGCATCTCGTCGGTGCCGTCGAGCGAGGTCGGGTTGGAAACCATCACGATGTCGTAGCGGCTACGCTTCGACGCGGGGAGCGCGTCGAACAGAGTGCGCCAGGCGATCAGGTACTCGGGCATCTCGCGATCTCTTTGCGAGACGATCGGAATTGTGCGGCGGCTGTAAAAGGCGACGTCGTAGTTGAGCGCGCCCAGGTAGCCGACCGAATTGTCGTCCACGACTTTCATGACATGATCAGTGAAGTCCTTCAGCGAGAGGGTGTTGGCGATGGCCGGCACGACGACCACGTTGACCGCAACGGTGACGAAAACCATCGCGGCCGCGATTGCGAGCACAGTTCGTTCGACCAGGGGGGGCGTGACGAGCAGTCGCACGCCCAGCACGACGACCGCCAGAGGCATCGCGAGCGCGAGCATCCAATGCTCGCTGACGGTTGAGTCCAATACGCGCGGGAAGGCGGCGGCGCGAATGCTTGCCGCCTGCAGCACATCGGCGAACTCGTGTGGCGAGGCGACAAGCATCGCGAGCGCAACCAGGCCAGCGCTACCGAGCAGCAGCATCGCAAAACCGGACAATCGCGCGATCCAATGGACAAAGGAGCGTGCCGGCGCAGGACGCACGATGGCCTGGCGGAAATAGATCGCGACCAGGGTGGCAAAAGCGGGATACATGCAGAGCAGGTAAACACCGCGCTTGCTCTGCGGAAGGTTGTAGAAGATCAGCACCGCGGTGAACCAGACGAAGATGTATTTGAGGCGCGCATCGACTGCGAGCGGTGCCCGTGCGGCCTGAATACCGACGATCGGGAGCAGAATCGTCCATGGCAGAAATCCGGCGAGAAGGGCCAGTTCCATGTAGTAGAACGGATGGATGTGGCCCTCGTGGAAATCGCCACCGCCGGCAAAGCGGAGCACGTTTTCGGCGAGAATCTGCTTGCGGAAGAAATCCGGACCGCCCTCGATCAACGCCGCGACGTACCATCCGCCGGCGAGCACCAACACGACGATCGTACCGCGCCCGAGGTTCATCTCGCGCAGCAGAGTCCAGCGTCGTTCAGCGATGATCCAAATCAACGCGACGAGGCCGGGGAGAATCAAGCCGATGGGGCCTTTGGTCAAAACGGCAAGCGCGATGGCCACGTAGAGGAGCATCCGGCGGCGCGTCAGTCCTTCGGCGATGAGAATGAATTCGAAGAACGCGACCTCCATGAAGAAGGTCAGCGTCATGTCCACGCGCGCGCCCGTCCCGGCTTGCAAATACTGAAACGTGGTGGCGAAGATGAGCGCGGCGATGAGTGCGGTCACGTTGTCGAACAGCCGGCGCACGTAAAAGTAGCAGACGATGACGCCGGCGATAGCGAGGCAGGCCGAAGGCAGCCGCACGGAGAATTCGTTGACGCCGCCGCCGACGAGCGAGACGAGCGCGGCCATCCAGTGCATCAGCAATGGCTTGGATGGAATTTCGACTCCGGCGCGCTGCGGAAGGATCACGCCGCCGCCGTGGACGATGTCGAAGACGGTGACAGCCTCGCGCGGTTCGCCCTTGGTGTAGAGCGGATAGCCGCCCAGATTGACGAGATAGAGGGCGACGCCAACGATCAGCAGGATGGGCCACGCGTGGCGAGGCTCGGCGACATACTGAAGCCAATCCGGAGCAGCCGCATCGCGGGGCGCCTCGCATGCGGGCGGAGAGGCAGGCCCGGAATCAGAGCGGGTAATCTCTTCGGGGAGTTTCAATTTGGAATGGGTAGGAAAACCTAACCCCTAACCCCTTCCATGTGGGAAGGGGAACAATCGCGGAGAGGACCGACGCGGACCTGCTAGTATTCGGTCTTGACGCGGGCGCGGCCGATATCGTCGTAGACGTAAACGTCGGCGGGATTTTCGTCGCGCGTTTTTTTGTGCGAGCCGTCGCAAAAGGGCTTGTTCTTCGAGAGTCCGCACGCGCAGATGTAGATTGGCAGCTCGGTGCCTTCCGGAACTTCGTAGGGCGCGTTCTTTTCGTGTCTGACCATTCGAGCCATGAAGAATTCCTCGCGTTGAATTTCTGTTCTCGTGCGCGCGCAACTTCGCGCAGCGGCGTCTGTGGGTCACTTAAGATCAGGCGAGTCGCAGAGTCAAATGCAGGGGTTGGCGCGCGTCCCCACTTCCGGATGCTAGTGAACTATTCGGTGCCGGCGTTGCGTTTGAGGTATTGAAGGATGGACTCGCGCTCGTCGGAAGTAAGCGGAGGCATCGCCGCGGCTTGCATCTTCACTTCCATCATCATGACCTGCGTTTCCCACATCGCGGCGGTCATTTCATGGGGGTTGTACGGCGCGTGGCACTTGCCGCATCGCCTGACGTAGAGCTGCGCGCCGGGACTGGTCGCGTCGGGGAGCGGCGCGCGTTTGCATCCCGCGGCAAGCATCGCGAGGAATGCGAGCGCGAGAGCAGCGCGCGAAAATTTGGCTGGCGACGCGAAATTTCTAGCCGGGCGGGATGCGTGCGTCGGGAAAACGGAGGGTGAGCTGGCGGCGGATCGATCCGACAAGCGCGCGGCGGTCATTTTCGTCAAGCGTTACCTTTCGTTCGGACTCGGGGCGCAGCCAGATTGGGCCGCGCCGCATTTCGTCGGTCTCGTAGCGGGGCAGCAGATGCCAGTGCACGTGCGGTTCCGAGTTGCCCAGGCATTCGTAGTTCATCTTCCAAGGCTTGACGACGGCGGCGACGGCCTCGGCCGTCAGGCGCATCTCGTCGAACAGCAGGCGCGCGTCGTCGGCCGGCATCAGGTAAAGCTCAGTCGCGTGTGCCTTCGATAACAGCACGCAGTAGCCGCGATAGAATTGCTGATCGCCGAGGATCACGTAGCTGCTCTTCAGCTCAGCTATGAAATCCGGGAAGGCGCCTGCATCGATCCGATCGATCATCGCGCAGATTCCGCAGGTGGAAGCGGAGGCAGGGTTGTCGGAAGTCATGCGGCGCCTGAGGCGGGATCCACAGCCGGGACCTCGACGAGCTTGATGCTCGCGCCTTTGAGCATCTCGGCGACGGTGTGGAGCTTGTAGGCGCGCGCGTAATACACGGTGCGCACGCCGGTGTTGATGAGCACCTTGAGGCAATGGATGCAGGGCGTGTGAGTCACGTAGATGTCGGCGTCGCGGATGGCGGCGCCGTTGCGCGCCGCTTGCGAGATCGCGTTGATCTCGGCGTGGATGGTGCGATAGCAGTTCTGCTCGATTTCGCCGTCCGGCGTGTGCGATTCGTAGATGAGGCATCCGGCCTCGGTGCAATGCGGTAATCCGGCCGGCGAGCCGTTGTAGCCGGTGGCCAAAATGCTGCGGTCGCGAACGATTACGGCGCCGACCTTGGCGCGCAGGCAGGTCGAACGCTCGGCGACCTCGCGCGTAATCGTCATGAAGTACTGGTCCCAACTCGGACGCCGGGACTTGGTCTGCGGATTCGGTTTGTCAGTCGGGCTTTCGGCCAATGCGGTTCACCTCAAGCGAGACGGTCAAGCGCCGCTCAGATTCGGACGTGGCTGATCTGCCGCAGCATCTCGTCGTAGTTCGGCGCGTGGTGGATTATTTCCTGAGTGTGATCGCTCGGCTGCGACGGCACAGGCTCTTCGGGTTGCACGAAGGCGAGCGGCACGGGGCTGAACGTGACGATGAACAGCGCGACCGTAGCCCATGCTGCAAGAGCGCGGCGCGGATTCAGGGGAGTGTCGCGATCGATCGTCGACGGATGCCCCAGTCCGAGCGCGAGCACCAGCACTGCCCATAAAAGCCATCCCCACCAGAGACTGTAACCGAGCGCGAGCGGCACCAGCACCATCAGCACGCACGAGATAACGAACAGCACCGAGATCGTGCGATGGCGGCGCGGGAAGAGCGCGTAGACGACGTGGCCGCCGTCGAGCTGTCCGACGGGGAGCAGGTTCAGCGTGGTGACGAACAGCCCGAGCCATCCCGCGAACGCGATCGGATTGAGATTCACGTTGACAGTCGAAGGATCAACCCCCAGCACCAGGTGCGCGAGACCAAGGAACAGGAGCGAGTTGCCGAGCTCGAGACCGCCAGCGGATTTGTCGAGCGGCGTCACGTCGGAAAGATACAGACCGATGATGACAGCGGGTATCGCGAGCATCACGCCCGCCCACGGACCGGCGGCGCCAATGTCGAACATCACGCGGCGAGTGCGTGCGGGCGAACGCATCCGGATGAATGCGCCGAACGTTCCGATGATGAACAGCGACGGCGGCGCCGGGATGAAGTAGGGCAGGGAGGTATCGACGTTGTGGTAGCGCGAGGTCAGGTAGTGCCCCATCTCATGCGCGAACAGGATCATCATCAGGGGAATCGAGAACGAGAGTCCCGAACGCAGCGCCGCGACCGCAAGGAACGGGTGGGCGAAAGATACTTCCTCGCCATTCATGTACGCGCCGGCGGTGGTAGTGGTCAGGAGCGTCAGCAAAAACAGCGCGACATTCAACGGCTGGATTCGCGGAGGTTCGAGCGCGCGGGCAGCCGGTTCCTCAGGCGCGGTGTAGCGCGGAATTTCGGTAAGGACTGTGGGGGCGTCCTTGTGTGTGACTATTTCATCCATGAATTAATTGAGTCGTGGGACCGCGACGAGAGATACCCTTGAGCCAGGTCCGGCGGCAAAGTGCGCCGCAGCGTTGCCATCGCGAACCGCGACCTCGAGCAGGCCGAAACTTCCGAATATTGCGAGCGGGGCACCTTTGGGCGCGTCACCATAAGCGTCAAGTATTCGCATCGCCGCGCCACCATCGATCCTAACCGAAAGGGATTTCTGGCGAAAGCGAGCGGCGAACCGTTCGGCCGTCGCGCGATCGATGTTGCTCACCAGATTGCCGAAGCTGTCGACGTAGATCACTTCACCGCGCAACTCGCGCGCCGACTCGACGGGACGCGACAGCTCGAGTTGCTCAATCGAGCGCATCGCGGGCCCGAGCGCGGAAATTGCCGTACCACGCCAGAGGTACGCCGCAGCTGGCGCGAAGATGTCGCAGCCATGGAAGGTTGCACTCACCTTGGTAAGACGATGGCGGCGCGAAGTCAGTTTCACGATTCGCCTGATCCCGGCCTGGCTCGCGGCGAGCCAGAGCAGGCCGTTGTCGGGTCCAACGAAGCGGGCGCCGGCACGAGTCTCGATGGCAATTGGAACGCGCGCGGTGCCAACGCCAGGATCGACGACCGCCAGGAAGACCGTGCGCGCAGGAAAGTATCGCCAGGACTCGCGCAGAGCGATCGCCCCGGCCACGATGGATTGCGCCGGGATGCCGTGGGTGATGTCGATGACGGCCGCGCCAGGAGCGATCGACGCGATCACCCCCTTCATCGCACCGACATAATGGTCGTGGTAGCCGAAGTCGGTTATGATGGCGAGTGGAAAGGGGCTTCGCGCGAGCAAAGGCATGACGGATAGTAGACCGCGAAACAACGGCGTCGCGCAATTTCCCGGGGTCGAGCTCGATCGCATATTCACCAAATCAATGAAGCGCAACTTTCTGCCAGGCGGCTGGCGAGGACAGGGTGCGGCGGTACTGCTGATGGCCGTCGCAGTGGGCACGATGTTGCGATTTTTTCGCCTGGGTGCGCGGGAGCTGTCGATTGACGAGTCGCTTTCATGGGCCGAGTCGGCGGGCCGGACCGTGACGGACGTGTTGCGGATACAGCATCAGCTGGATTCCGGCAAGTTACCGATTTACGAGCTTGCGCAACACGGATGGATGCGGTTTTTCGGCGAAAGCGAGGCGGCGATGCGGGCGTTGTCGGCGCTAATCGGATCGCTGTCGATCGTGCTTGTGTTCATTCTGGCAGTGGAAGTGATGCTGGCGGCGGGCGAAACCTCAGAACCCTCAACTGCCGAGCTCCGCACGCCAGTGAAAGAACGGGCGGAGTATGAGGAGGGCCGCATCTACATTGTGGCGGCGTTGTGCGCGTTGCTGTTTGCGGTCGGGCTTCCATCGGTCGAAATCGCCCGCCAGGCGAGAATGTATTCGATGATGCAGGGGTGGATTCTAGCGCAAGTGATTTTCCTGTTCCGCGCGCGGCGGCTGGGAGGCCTGGCGAATTACGCCGGTCTTACAATCTTTTCAGCGATCGCACTGGCCACCAACTTTACCGCGGTGCTGGTGATGGCGGCGGAGGCGCTATGGCTGATCTACCTGTACGTTACCGATGCCGAGGGCCGAAGTGACGCGGCGGCGCGAAGCGCATCACCATGGCTGATGGCGGCCGCACTCGTTAGCGCGATGGTGCTGCTATTGCCCTTTTCTTCCGGTCTGCGATACGGAGTCGAGGGTGTGAAACGGGGCGACTACGAGTGGATCAGACCCCCGGGGCCGTGGGAGCCACTGGCCACCTTCGAAAACGGACTTGGCAGCTGGCCGTTTCCGCTGTTCGCGCTGTTCGCGATCATGGGCGGGGTTCGGCTGTGGCGTTCCGCTCGAGATGAGACCGTTATGCTGATCCTCTGGATCGGGCTGCCGCCGACGGTTCTGTTCGCCGGATCATACCTGGTCACTCCGATGCTCGTAACGCGCTACCTGATTAGCTCTTTCGTTCCGGTATTTATACTCACTGCAATAGGTATCGAGTCTTTGCCATCGCGAAAGTTTCGCGCTGTCGCCATCATCGCGATAGTAAGTCTTTCCATACTGCGAGTGTCGTCGGATCTGAGACCGGGAGACAACCGCTGGCGCGATGCATGTGAGATAGCACTGACCAAAGCGGGATCGGAACGGCGCGTCGGCGCCTGTCACGATTACTATCTCGTCAGCTACTACATTTCGGCGGCACAGCGGGACCGTGTGCAGGTAGTTCGAATCCCCTTCCACGGAAGCGCGGACCAGGTGCCGAGAGTAGTGGTCGTTTCGCCGACGGCGGCGCCCGCGCAAGTCACCGAGATTCGCCGGGAGTACCCGGTCTTCGTGGCTAGGTTCAAGAATGTGATCGTTGTGTCGCGGCCTTAGGTTGGGTGCACGATGCTCCGACCCGCTAATCGCGCGGTACTACCGACACGTAACGGTTGCCGCGTTCGTAGAAGCGCCATCTCTTCGACGCCCAGCGGCCGGCGTAATCGACGTTGATCCTTGGCGACCGGCCGATTCGTCCGAGCGGAAGATCGCAGTGTTCCAGGTAGAGCCGCCCACCGCACAGATCGCGTCCATAGTCGGCGCCGGTAATAGCCAGTGCATTAGTCAGTTTGCCGGGGCCATTAGTCAGTTCACGGGAATCCGGAGGCTTGCGCCGCCGCCGCGCCATCAATTCGATGCCTCGTATCGGCTCGAGCGCTCTAATCAGCACCGCGTGCGGCTCGCCATCGGCGGTAGTTACCAGGTTCATGGCCCAACTGATTCCGTAGAGCAGGTACACGTATGCGTAGCCCGGCGGCCCGAACATGGCAGCGGTTCGCCTGGTCAGACCGCGCGCGCTATGCGCGGCAAGGTCGAGAGGGCCGCGATACGCCTCGACCTCTACGATTCGGCCGGCGGCTACGCCCTGGGCGGTCCGATGGACGAGGAGTTTACCGATGCATTCGCGCGCCACCAGCAGGACGGGGCGGGCGTAGAATTCACGCGTCAGCTTCATCGATTGAGCCATCGCAAAACGCCGCATCGGGAAATTCCGGCGTTCACTGAAGCCGGGGAAAGCAGGGCAACTCGGGCGTCAGAGTGTAGCTATACTTCCGTCCGCGCCACGTGAAATTGCCTTGCGCGGGACCGAATACCTCTCTCTCGGTCGCAGATTTCTGGCTGTCATCGAGGGTCTGGCTCTCGATCGGAGCGTAGGCGAGAAAGACGCTGGATCCCGCCGTGAGCGCAGGCTCGAGCGACGGTTGGAAATTCAGCTTGTCGAGGCCGGGCTTCGGCGCCCAGCCGTCAGGTGGACCATCCACGGGTCTCACGAAAACCCAACGCCGCGCAGAGCCATTGGCGATCAGCGTCCATTGGCGGCTCTCGACGGAGCCGTGGTTGATTCGAAGCTCTTCGACACCGGGCGTGGCCGCGGCAAGTTGATCGCAATATTCCCCCGCTTCCGCCTTGGGATGGCTCGCCTCTCTTCGAAGCGCGGTCTGCTGTTCGGCGTAAGCCTCCAACTGTTGCTGGGTCGGGGGATTCGCGGGAAGCGGCTTGACGCCGAAATGGAAGCAGCCGGCGGACGCAACAGCCAGGCATCCCATGATGAGCGAAAGAGCGGTTCGATGAAAAATACGTTGACGCCCGAGCACTGAGACGGCCGAAAAGCGGAGGACCATAAGGGAGAGTTGCTTGATCGACGGCAACGAAGTCAATGGCGAAGCGCGTCCCGCAAAGTTCCTCAGGCGCGAGCTTGCGGGGAAGTCAATTGACAGTGTGCAGGGCAGTACCTAGACTCGCCTCAGAGCGGGCGTAATTCAGCGGTAGAATGCCAGCTTCCCAAGCTGGACGTCGCCGGTTCGACCCCGGTCGCCCGCTCCATTCATTCACGGTTCTTTAGTTGCTGACTATCGCCGAGTCCGTACACCATCGCGGTCTTCGTGGTGCCGAGTTTGATCCATTCCGCGCAATTGAGCTGGACTCTTTTGTAGAACTCTTCGGAGAGCTCAAGGGACTCCTTGCTCACCTCGTCGTACCGATCGAACTTGCACTGAAAGGCGAACTCGCCTGATAGCGATTTTTCCAGCGCCCGGCTCCGCCATATGGCGATGGTGGTCTTACCCTTGAAGTGGTGGCCGAAGTGGATGATGCCCATGGTGTTCTGCACTTCCTCGACCGCGACGTTGTTGACCAGCATCATTTTGGTTCTCGGCCGTATGTCTATGCGTTTGAGGGTTGGGAAGGCACGGGCGATGTCCTCGATACCGCGATCGAGCTCAATCTTCGGCGACGTAAGGACGCATCCGTGGGAATAGACGCTGCGCATCCCGCCAAGACGGTCGCGCTCGAGCAGCAACTCCTCTTTGAACTTTATCTCATCGTGTCCGCCCAATTGCGGACGGACGTCTACGGCCGCTGCGGACTTGAGCTCCGGGTCGCGGTACTTGAAGGTCAGCTCGTGGCCGGGACGGGGCCATCCCTGGTCGTAAAAAGTCCGCTTCCGCAAAATGAAGTGATGATTGTAGAGGTCAAACTCCGGGGTGTCGTAAAAGAGCACTTCCCGAACTTGGCTGTTAAATGCGTCGCTATCGACTTCCACCTTAAGGCCCAGTTTCTTGAGAGTTTTTGACGCCGTTTCCCAAAATTCGAGAAAACCATTCTTGCTGGTAAACCGGTCGGGCTGCAGTAGAATTTTGTATTCGCGGTAATGAACGACATCGTTGGCAAGATGCTGCGTTTCGGGATGCTTGCTTATGTGCTTGTCCATGGATCACCATACTCCGATGAATTTGGCAAAGTCGTGGAGCCCCGGTTGAGACGCAAACGCATTGCGTTTCGACTCCGGCGCGTTGAATCCTAGTTGGCGGCGACGCTCGTGGCAATCGTGTTACGTCTAGAATTTCCAGATGATATTGAGCGCGACGAAGTTGAGCCAGTTTGTCGAGAAGTGGCCCTGTAATACTCCAGCGAGCGGTCCACGGTTATTACTGAAAGGACCGGGCCCTGCGTCCATCGCCGTCCACGCAAAGCCGGCTGCGATGTCATTGTTGACCTCATACTGGAGCCCCGTGCCATATCGCAACTGGCGATCTGCGGGCAGGACGGCAACACGATTCGCTCTCGAAACCGGCGAACTGTCATACGCAAATCCCGCCGACCACGTCCACTTTTCACCGATCTGCAATTGTTGCCCAATCGCAGTATGACACGTGTCCGAGAAATGCAGGTTGGTGTCGACAACCGTCGTTTGCTTGGGCGAAGAGATCCCGACCGGGAACTCTGCGAATGCCGACCAGTTCTGCCATCCGACGTCAGCCAGCAGACTCCACTTGGGCAGGACTTCGTAGACGCCGCTCAACATCACTTGCTGTGGCTCGGTCAAAGGAACATTGACCTTTACTCCGCCAATTCTCCGGCGAAGAAGGTTGAGAACCGGACGGAGCCCCGTGACATGCGGTCGGAAGCCGAACTTATAATCTTCCGGTGACTGATAGGTGAGTCCGATGCGAAGTTTGGAAATCGGTCTGAGCAGAATGCCGACCTTAGCGCCAAACGCTGCATCCCATGACTCCATCGCCAGGCCGCCATCGGGCACGGGCGGCAGTATGGGGTTAGCCCTCGTTTGATTAACCTTCGATTGAAACGTGAAACGGCCGACCCCAAAGCTGAAACCCGCCCCCACCGAGAACCAGTCGTTTACTTCGTAGGCCAGCGATGGGTTGATCTTGCCGGTTACGAGCTGCTCTGAGGTTGCGTAGTAGCGTCCAACCCACGTTTTGCCGTAGTCGCCGCCAAGGCCGTAATCAGAATAGACCGCGACCCCGAAGCGCAGGCGCTCGGAGAGCTTGCGGACGTAGAAAAACCCTCCATACGGGAAAAACACGCCAGCGTTGCCGCCGCCACCGCCCTTGGTGGTAGTTTCCGGGGCAACGTCGAAGTTGGTCGAGGGGAGGAGGGCGCCGGGAGCGGTCATCAATTGTGAACGGTCGAGTAGAGTCATCCCAGCTGGATTGGAGGCTGCGGTCGAGGCATTCTCCGCCAAAGCCGCTTGTCCGGCATGTGCCGTGCCTAAATCAGTTGGATACAGCTCCAGCACGGCACCGAACGCGGAAGTTACAAATGCCAGCAAAATAACTGTCGCAAGCGAGATGGCCTTATGAACCTTGCGCGACACCGTCCCCACAATCACCTCCAGCCGTTCGCCATTATCCCGCACTCGTGAGGTCATCGTATTCGGGTTGTAGCCAATGTGCCGGCCCGCAACAGTTATCTCGACATCAGTATCTTGCCAGTTGTGCTGTCGATGTTGAAGAGCCAGAACGCTGTCACATCTTCCTGCAGAATCATTGCGACCATGCCGACGCCGCTCGCAAAAAAGTTATAGCCGGTGTTCACCGTATGCGCTGGGCCGACCTTGCCGTCGCAATAGACGCGGAACAGCACCGCCGGGAACGTGCCCGCGGGTACAGTGACCTGATAGGTACCGACGTAGGTGTAAGTTCCGGTGACCGAGCCGGAATATCTCTGGTCCGATGGATCGTCGAGATAGTTCACCGAGACTTGTTGGAAGTACGTCCGCGTCTCCCCGGGCTGCATCCCTTTTGGCACGAATGGATTTGCCGGCGTGGTGACGACCACCACACCTTCACCCGCGTCGCTCACAGCGGGCATGATGATGTCGCCTTCCGCGGTCTGACGAAGGAACCCGGCGAGCGACGGCGAAAGCTGAAAACGCCACGCCGACCTCCCAACCGGGCGCCGCGTCTTCGCCAGACCCAGCGATTGCGTATTGCCAGCGTTCGGGCCGGCCATGACCTGGTAGGTCATGGCCTTGGCTTGGAGTGGAAAGAATGCGGCGGGATCGGTGATTGGCTTGCTGGGTAGTGCGATACCTACAACGCCAGGCCCGAGTTGAGCGGTTATCTTCTGCTGATCTTGAGGCGGCAGGGGTAGCACGACGCCCTGGGCGCAGACCGATCCCGAAGCAAGCAACAGGAGGCCGAGCGTTGCAGTTAAAATTGTTCGCATTAGGATTCCTTTCCCCGTTCCTCTCTCTTACGGCGTCTCGTCCTGAATTACGATGTTGATGCGGCGATTCTGAGCGCGACCCGCGGGGGTGTCATTCGAGGCTATCGGGTGATACTTGCCGAAGGCCACCGCCGACAGTTGGTTAGGATCAAGCCCTTGCTTCTCCAGATAGCTTACGACCGAGATCGCGCGGGCGGCCGAAAGATACCAGTTGTTCGGGAAACGGGTAGCCAGTGGCGCCAGGATGGGCTCGTTGTCGGTATAGCCTTCGATCACAATCTGTTTGCCGGTAACACCTTCCAGGGTCGGCACGATTTTGCCCAGCTCCTGCCTTCCGTTCTGGCTGAGTTCCCATCCGCCTTCCGGGAACAGGATGGCGTTGACCATCGTCACCTGGAGACGGTTCTGGAGCTGCTTGATCTGCACCTGGTCGGCGTTCACCTCGGTCTGAAGATTCTGATTTAGTTGTTTATAGGTGTTGTCCATGTAGGATAGGTGCTGCACCTGTTGGACTTCCTGGTTGTATTGCTGTTGTGGCACGCATCCCGAAATGAGCAGTAAAGCCAATAGTGCTACTGATTTTCTGTACTTCATCGATCCTCGATTTAGACAACTGATACCCTTATCTGCGGGCCGCGATTTCACTGACCGAGGCGGCTCTGCGTTTCGATCGCGTGCTGTACTTCCTTCTTTACCTCTTCGATGTTGAAGCTGGCCCCACGCTGCATCGGCGGAAACTGGATGAACGTCTGCGCATACTCCCCGACAAGCTTCTGAACATAAGTGAAGCGCCAGAACTCGTGGCCGAAGAATTCAAATGGATAAGGAAACGCGCCATTAGTTCCGGTCGGCCAACCGGTACGCTCGAAGGGATCCAGGCGTAGATCGGTAATGATCGGCCAATCGACCTTGACTGTTCCGCCAAACCAGCCGTTCGGCTGATCGATGAAGCGGTATTTGAAGTCGTCGATGCGTATCGCGCCCAATGTTCCCTCGGCGAAATAGAGAATCTCGTGCCGGTTCGACGGACCCTTGCCCGTGATCAGGTTCATCTGGTTGTAGCCGTCGAGATGCACCTTGTACGTCCGGTCACCGAGTTGTTTGCCCTGCTTGAGTTCGCCGACGATATCCGGATTACCCGCGGCCGCCACCAGCGTCGGAAACCAATCCAGGCCCGAGATGATGCCATTCTCGACTTTGCCGGCGGGCACCTTTCCCGGCCAACTGATTATCGCCGGCACGCGCATCCCGCCTTCCAGGATCTGCCCCTTACCACCTGCGAACGGAGTCTGTCCGCCATCGGGCCAGCTGAAATTCTCTGCGCCATTGTCGGCGGTCACGACCACGATGGTGTTGTCAGCCAGGCCTTGCTCCTCGAGGTGCTTCATCACGTCGCCGATTACATCGTCGAACTGCGCCATCGCGGCTTCTTCCAGGTACCAACTGTTCTCCGGCGTCATCATCTTCTGGTACTTCTCGGAGAGGTGCGTATAAACATGAACCCGCGTCGGGTTCCACCAGACGAAAAATGGCTTGCCGTCTTTGTGCGCCTTGTCGATAAAGTCGATGGTGCGGTCGCGGACGACTTCATCGAAGCCTGGCATGCTGTACTTGATGCCGGGCATCGGCCGCGGCGGCAGAGGGCCTTCATCCACGATTTGTTGCTTGCCGATCTTGCCCCACCGCGGCTGTACGGTTGTGTCGTCGGTCTCGGTCGCCGTGCATTGCACGATGTTTCGCGGCCCGACGGTGTTAATCAACGCGGGCGGATAGGAGTGCCAGAACGGATCTTCCATCGCGTCCAGATGGTAGAGATATCCGAAGTACTCGTCGAAGCCATGAACGCACGGCAGATACTCGTTCAGGTCGCCTAGATGGTTCTTGCCGAACTGACCAGTCTCGTAGCCCATCGCTTTGAGTGCGGTAGCAATCGTCGGCGCTTGATCGGGCATTCCCACCTTGGCTCCGGCTTGTCCAACGGTCGTGAGCCCTGTTCGGATTGGCAATTCGCCGGTGATAAAATTTGCTCGTCCCGCCGTACAGCTCGGCTCGGCATAGTAGTCGGTGAACAACATGCCTTTTTCCGCGATCTTGTCGATATTAGGTGTCTTGCCCGCCATGATCCCGCGGTTATAAGCGCCAATGTTAAACCAACCGACATCATCACCCATGATGACGAGGATGTTGGGCTTCTTGTCCTGAGCCCAGGCCGTGTGTGCGGCCGCCAAGCCGATGATTGCGCCGATTAAGAGCGCGAGCGCGAAATATCTACTTTTCCAATCAGGCATAAGAATGTTCCTCTTGTATTGGCTCTTTGGTCTCTTCTTAATTAATTGGAGGCCGCTGCCGCGCTCACGGTTGAATGCCACACGATGCCAGGCGCTGATCCATTAAACGCCCAGTAGTCCATCGCGTTCGCATCGCTCCATTTTCTCCTCGATTGTAAGGGCTGCGCGCTGCTGTGATTACTCGCCCTCGCGCACCGACCAGCCATTAGCCGCCAGTTGCTGGCGCGCCAGCGGCGTCATTTTGCCGGTGATCCAAAGAACGCGATTCGGCACGGCCATCAACTGTGGATCGGTCGCAAAACCGGCAATCCGCGACGTCCACGACAGGTAATCGACCGCGGCGGCCATAATCGCGGTGCCGTTCTGATCGCGCGCGATCAGAGCGCCGGCGACCTGGATTCGGGTGATAGGACTCCTCTGCTGGCTCCATTGACCGAGCATGTGCAGCGAAGTAACGAGGAAACGCGCCTGGTACTCCGTCATCACGTTGCCGAGCGCGACCGCAGCCGCGTGACGCCCCGGAATGTCGCCGAGAGCTTCGAGATTTTTGACCGCGGTAACCTGTAGGCTCAACGGGATCGCGGTATTACTGGTGAAGGCGGCGATCTCTTCCTGCGAGAGTCCTATGTTCTTAAGCTTCTTCTGAACTAGAAGGATAAGGTCTGCTTTCGGAGTCTGATAAACCAGATCGTCGGTGAACTCCACGCTCGTAATGATCATGGAGCCGGGCACCGCCATCATGGCCGCGTCGACCGTCATGCGCGCGGAGAACATGACCCAGGCGACATGATTCAGCTTCTTCGTGAGAATAGGATCGGAAGAATAGGGATCGACGTGTAACTTTTTTGCCAGGTCGCGACGGACCTGCTCATAGCCCAAAGCCGTGAGCGTGGCGTTGGCCGTCTCACCGGCGGCTTGCCCGCTGCCGAAGGAACTGGTGGCCGACGAAGCTATTTCTCCAGCGCCGAGACTGACCCGGCCGAAAAATTCCCCGACTCCGCTGGGCAGCCCCGTGACAGTATCCATCGGATGGATAACCATATTTGCGGCATCCGTAACCGGACGTTCTGCGCTCGAGGCCAGGGCCTTGGCGAACACGCCAGTCTCACTTATGTTCTCCAACTGTGCGATCGCGGGTATCTCGGAGAGGCGTATATTCAACATGTCGAGGCTTTCGATGTAGTAGGTGCCGGCGTCGCCGCGAAATACGCTGGCGTCGGCGACGATCGTGTATTGGCCCATCGCGCCGTTAGTCGGTACTTGCGGCTGAACCGAAAATCCCGGCCCCGACAGCGCACTCGCCGGCATAAGGTCGGCCACGTTTATGACGGGCGGTGCCTCGTACTGGCCTCCCGGTGCGGCGGCTTGAGGCGGCTGGACACTAGTCATCTGCGGAGGCGGCGCTGCCTGTTGGCTCGGTGCCTGTGCGGTCTGGGTTGGTTCGGGCGGCGCGGTTTGGGAGCAACCGGCCAGCAAAAGTCCTGCGAGCAGAACGGACACCAAACCGGTCGCGTGCTTCATGTTTCCAGGGTTGAGATTCATTTTTTCTCCTCGAGTTGCTTCTTCTCGATGCTGCTTCTTGAATCGCGCGCACCGCTGTTTCCGGCTATCGGCACCAGGCTCCAGCGTGTCCGAACAACTCGATGCCCGCGATGACGAGTCGGCGCTTTTATCTCGCGAGTTCTCGCGAAAGATTCGTCGATTTTTCCGGGGAGCGATATTGTACTTTGGTACAATAGCGCAGTGGTCTCCGCACGATTCACAATGTTGTGGCAGGAAACGACGCGGATGATGGCCGACTATTCTTCCGCGGACTTGGTATTGTCAGTTGGGAAACAAATCGGCGGCGACAGTGATTGTGGTAGATGACGACGCGTCCATCCGTGGGGCGCTGCGAAGGCAACTGCGGATTTTGGGATTCGACGTTTTGGACTTTCAGAACGCGGAGGAATTCCTGACGAGCGAGGTCCCGACTGGCAGCGCGTGCCTGCTGCTGGACGTTTACATGCCGGGAATGACCGGCTTTGAACTATGCCGGGAAATGACTGCGTCAGGACGGTGCCTGCCGACGATCTTGATAAGCGGCCGCGACGATCCGCAGACCAGGAAAATGATGCGCGAGGCGCACCCGATTGCGAGCTTGCTGAAGCCTTTCGATGAAAAAGACTTGCTACGAGCGATTCGCAAGGCGTTGCGGACCCCCGTAAATTCGCCTCACTAGGCGCTGTCAAGGCGCTCCCGCGATTCTTTCGTTAAATCTTCGCGACGATCCAGTTTGCTGCCATCTGTTTGTTCGCGACGATCCCCTTTGATGCAACTTTCTATTCTTGTTAAGGTGCGCAGCGAAGGGATCAGATTTCGTCCCGCATTCCGGGTACCGCTCCTCCAGCCCCGGTATTTGACCCCGACGCCACTCTACCTTGATGCAACGACGAGCGACCACTGCCACTATCGAGCCGAAACCTGGCAGGACCGCGCGCGTCGGCCGCGAACGGAAAGAGGTTCAGCGCTTCGAATCACTGGTGGGCGAACTATCGGCGGCGATGGCGCGCGTGCCGGCTGACGCAGTCGACCGCGAAATCGAATCCTGGCTGGGCAAGATCTGTCATGCGCTGGATCTCGATAGAAGCGGAATCTACGAGCGTGATGAGCCTGGCGGGCCCGTGCGTACGACACATACCTGGCGTCGAGCGGATTTCCCGCCCTTTCCGCGGAGCTACGATCCGGAGAAGGTCTTCCAGGCCACCATCGAATGGGTCATGGCCGGCAATCCGATTACGTTCTCGCGGCCAAGTGAAATTCCGGCTGAACTGGAGGATGCAAGGCGTTTTGTAGAACGGTATGGGCCCAAGGCGTCGGCGGTGATCCCGATGTGGGCTGGCGGCCGAGTCATTGGAGCAGCGAGTTTCGGCAAGTTCCGTTCGGCCCGGCAATGGCCGCCCGAGCTGCTCGATCGCCTGGCCCTCGCGGTACGACTCTTTGGAAGCGCGATCGAGCGCAAGCAGTCAGTAGTGACAATCCAAGCGGCTCGCGCTGAACTCAGGACGGCCACGCGCCGCAACCTGATGAGCGAACTGGTGGCCTCGCTTTCGCACGAAATCAACCAGCCGCTCGGCGCGATTTTGAGCAACCTCGGAGGTGTCGCGCGGCTGCTGTCCCGGGGAAATCCAGAGCCCGCCATGGCCTTGGAGGCGGTCAAGAGTGCGATTGAAGACACCAAACGAACGGCTGAGCTCGTTCGGCGGATTCGCTTCATGTTCAAGAACCACGTGGAGCACAAAACCGCAATCGCGATCGGCGCGATGGTCGGCGAAGTAGTGAAGCTGGTTGCCGGAGAGGCCGCAGTCCGGAAGATCTCGGTGCAGATCGAGGTTTCGCCATCGGGGCAGCGCGTCATCGGCGACGCTATCCAGTTGCAGCAGTGCGTGCTGAATCTGGTCATGAACGCCTTCGACGCGATCGCCGAGGCCAAGTCTGACCGCCGCGACGTAACCATCAAGGTCGCCCCCGAGAAGACCGGATGGGTCGCCCTGAGCGTATGCGACAGCGGTGGAGGGATTGACCCTGCCGTCGCGAACCGGCTGTTCGAGCCATTTATTACGACCAAGAGCGACGGCATGGGACTGGGTCTGCTCGTGACCCGATCGATAGTAGAGAGTCACGGCGGCAGAATCTGGGCGACGCCGAATCCCGACCGCGGCGCGACGTTCAGCTTCACACTCCCGGTTGCCGAAAGAAATCGAGTCAGAGCATTGAGGCGCGCATAGCGCTGACCGTCAATTGCGCGAAGTGCTCAGAGGCACGGCGAGAACGGCGAGGTGCGCCAAATCCGTCATTTTACTTAGGCGTGAATGTGGAGGATGCCAGACATGCGCACCAGGTCGGCGAGTGAGCCGGCGCCCATTTTGCTCATCACACTTGCGCGATGAGCTTTGACGGTCCGTTCGGTTGTTCCCAATTCGCTGGCGACTTGCTTGTTGAGCAAACCGGTGGTTATCAGGCCGAAGACTTCGCGTTCGCGGGGGGTCAGCGAGCGCTGGAGTTCTTCAAGTTCGATCCGCTGCAATTGTTCGGCGCGCAGTCGGCGCGAAAGATGGGCGCCGCGCGCTATCGAGCTCAGCAGAGCTTGATCGTCAACCGGCTTTTCGAGGAAATCCACGGCGCCTTTCCTCATCGCCTGCATTCCGAGTGAAAGATCGCCATGACCGGTGATGAAAACTATCGACGCGTAAGGAACGGTGCGACTGAGTTCCTCCTGAAGCTGAAGCCCGTTCATTCTCGGCAGGTAAATGTCGGCCACGATGCAATCGCAATCCTTCGCATCAACCTCGTCGAGAAGTTCTTCCGCGGAAGAGTAAGCAGCGACCTCGAAGCCGGCCGTGCTGAGCTGAAAGGCGAGTGCGTGCCGCACGCGCTCGTCATCTTCGATTATTGCGACCCTGATGCGTCCGATTGTCGCATCTGGTTTGATATTCAGGGCTTCCTTCGCGGTGCCATTTTGAGGTCCAACGCTGATCTTGGCAGTCGGCACCATTCTTCCCTCCCGATCTTTTCGCCGCGACACTTGGGGGAATAGTACGAACCGCAGAGGGAGTCGGGCAATTGGACTTTGGTCGCATATGACATGAACCTGGTTCCAAGCAGATCGTAAGCTTGTTCGTCACGAAGCGCCCGGCCAGAGGCGCCCGAGGCTCGTTTTTCAAGAGTTGATCGTTGAGCAGGAAGAAAAAGGACCGGAACAAGCGGGCTAACACTGCTGGAACCGAAAGGACCGTGGCGCGAGCGCAGCCGTCCGCGGCGTTGCCAAAGTCGCGTCGCGGGCTCACATCTTTTGCCTGGCTGCTGCCGATACTTGCCCTGTCCGTGATTGCCTTAGTCCTCCTGGCGCTACGGAACCGCGAAACGGCGCGTGCCGTGGTTCCAATGACGACATCCCCGTTGGTCGGCGCGAAATTCGTCGGCGCCGCGCAGTGCGCGACCTGTCACGAGCGCGAAGCCGTCCTCTGGCGCGGCTCGCATCATCAACTGGCCATGCAAACGGCAGCAGTTTCCACGGTCCTGGGCGATTTCAACCACGCGGGTTTCGACAACAATGGCGTCACGTCGAGTTTCTTTCGCAATGGCTCGAAGTTCATGGTCCGCACCGACGGTCCCGACGGCGCGCTTCATGACTACGAAATCGAATACACGTTCGGCGTGTATCCGCTGCAGCAGTATCTCATCGCGATGCCCGGCGGACGCCTGCAGGCATTCGGCATCGCCTGGGACACCCGGCCACGCGAACGCGGCGGCCAGCGATGGTTCTTTCTCTATCCGGGCCAGAAGATCGCGGCGCGGGACTCGAGGCATTGGACCGGCATCGATCAGAACTGGAACTACATGTGTGCCGATTGCCATTCGACCAACGTGCGCAAGAACTACGACCTGCGGACGCGTACCTTCGCCACCGCCTATGCCGAGATTAATGTTGCGTGCGAAGCTTGCCACGGTCCCGGCTCCAATCACGTGGCGTGGGCGAATAAGCAGGGCGATGGGAAGAACTTTGACAACGAAGGCTTGACGATCGCGCTTGACGAGCGGAAAGGCGTCGCCTGGGCGATCGACCCTGCCAGCGGCAACGTGCGTCGCAGCGCGCCGCGACTCACCGAGCGGGAGATCCAGATGTGCGCGCGATGCCACGCGCGGCGCGGCGAGATTCACGAAGACTGCGTGCATGGCCAGCCGGTGGGCGACGATTATCGAGTTGCGCTGCTGGATGAAGACCTCTATTACCCGGATGGGCAGATAAAGGCGGAGGACTACGAATACGGCTCCTTCATCCAGAGCCGGATGTTTCATGCAGGTGTGACTTGCAGCGATTGTCACGAGCCACACAGTTCCAGGCTTCGGGCCGAGGGCAACGATGTTTGTATGCAGTGCCATTCGGCGGGTAAGTACGATTCGCCGCGGCATCATTTCCACAAAGTGGGATCGGCGGGCGCGCGATGCGTCGAGTGTCACATGCCAACGCGCACATACATGGTCGTCGATCCGCGTCGCGACCACAGCATCCGGATCCCGAGGCCCGATCTATCCGTGAAGCTGGGCACTCCCAACGCGTGCACGAATTGCCACACGGACAAGTCGGCCCAGTGGGCGTTGGATGCCGTGAACAAGTGGTACGGGCGCACACCTGAGGGGTTTCAGCGATTCGCTGAGACGCTGGATGGCGGAGCGGCCGGTGCACCTGGCGCGGCTCAATCGCTCGAACGATTGGTCGCGGACCGTCAGCAGCCTGCAATCGCTCGCGCCACTGCGCTCTCGATGCTCGCTGCCTACGCTCCGCCTCCGACTGATGCGGCGGTTCGCGCCGGAGTCGCCGACGATTCGACGCTGGTGAGACGCGCTGCCGCCCGCGCCATGTCAAACTCCGATCCAGCCGCCAGCGCAACCATTCTGGCGCCGCTCCTGGGCGATCCTGTCCGCGCCGCGCGGATCGAGGCGGCAGAAGTGCTGGTTGGGTTGCCCGCGGACGAACTGCCCCCAGATGTTGCCGCTGCCTTCAGTCGCGCTACCGACGAGTACGTCAGCGCGCAGGAATTGGACGCGGACCGTCCCGAGGCGCATATGAATCTGGGATTGCTGTACGCCCGGGAGAAACACTTCGACCAGGCTGAGGCGGAACTCAAGACCGCATTGTCGCTCGACTCGAGTTTCGCGCCCGCGGCCGTCAACCTGGCGGACCTTTATCGCGGACAGAACCGGGACGAAGAGGGCGAACGCGTCCTCGAGGACGCCATCAGGCGCTCGCCAGACGACGCGTCGCTCGAGCATGCGCTCGGTCTGCTGATGGTGCGTCAGAAGCGCGGCGCGCAAGGGCTCGAGCTGCTCGGCGCCGCCGCGCGCAGCGATCCGGGCAATGCCCGTTATGTTTACGTGTATGCGGTCGCGTTGAACGACGCGGGCAAGACTGGCGCCGCCATCGAGACGCTGGAGAGGTCCATCAAAGTGCATCCTTACGACCGCGACTCGCTGGCGGCGCTGGTGAACTTCCTGGAACAGTCCGGCGAGCCCGCCAAAGCGCTGATCTATGCGCAGCGCCTCGACGAGCTCGAGCCGAACAATCCGCAAGTCCGCCAGATGCTGCAAGAGCTACGCGAGCGTTCACATGGCTGATACTCCGGTCGAGCGCGCGGGGCGAAGCCAGGTCGAGCTGTGGATTGGCGGCACGGCTGTGGTGATGCTGGGACTCTTATGCCTGCTGGTCCTGCGTCCATTTATATCCGCGGCGCTATGGGCCGTGATTCTCTGTTTCACGACCTGGCCGCTGTTTCTCAGGCTTGAAAAGATGCTTGGCGGACGACGGACACTGTCGGCGTTGCTTGCCACGCTGTTCCTGGCCGCGATCATAGTTGTGCCGGTTGCGATCCTGGGAGCTACGCTGGCCGACAACGTATCGGCGCTGATCTCGGCGAGCCAGAAACTGATCCAGGAGGGTCCGCCGAGTCCGCCCGATTGGGTCGCGAGCGTCCCGCTGGTCGGCAGCCATATCGCCGACTACTGGAACTACCTGAACGAGAGCAGTTCGGTGAGAATCCGGGAATTGGCCAGGCTGCTGCCCGCGGCGAAGACGGTCGTCTTGTGGGGCGGAAGCAGGCTGGCCGAGGGTAGCTTCCAGATCGCTTTGAGCCTGCTGATCGCGTTCTTTTTCTATCGCGATGGACATGCCGCAGCCGATCAACTCCAGGGCGCGCTTCATCGGCTCGCCGGGGAGAGAGGCGATCGTCTTCTCGCTCTGGCGGGTGCGACGATTCGGGCGGTCGTTTACGGCGTTCTGGGAACCGCGCTTCTCCAGGGCGTGGTCGCAGCGATTGGCTTCGCTGTCGCCGGAGTCCCTGGCTCCGTGTCCCTGGGGTTCATCACCTTTGTGCTGTCATTTCTCCCGGGCGGACCGCCGCTCGTCGCGGCGCCGGCTGCGTTCTGGCTGTATCGACAAGGCTCGACCGCGTGGGCGGTGTTTATCATGACATGGGGAGTGATGGTCGGAATGCTGGACAATGTCGTGAAGCCGTTGCTCATCAGCCATGGCGGCTCGACGCCGATGATTCTCGTGATGCTAGGAGTGCTCGGTGGAGCACTCGCGTTCGGTGTTATCGGGATGTTCCTTGGGCCGACGCTGGTAGCATTGGGCTACAGCCTTTTAGAGCAGTGGACCGCGTCTGTGGCTGTAAGCCCAGAGAATAACACGCCAGTCTGACTTGGGGGTAGTTCTGAAGCCGCGCCTGGCTCATCCTTTCGCCGCGACGGTGCGTGTCGATTCGCTCGCTGGAACATCATGGTTTTTCCGCGCGTTGACTCGCTGATTTAGTCATCTGCAGTCCGACCAGCCGCGCGACCAGAATCGCCAGATAGAATTGACCGGTTATGCCTTCGGCGACTGCTGCGTAGCGTGCTTGAAGAGTCAGCGGCGTAATGTCGCCAAAGCCGATAGTGGACAGCGTAGTCAGGCTGAAGTAGCCGAGAATCGGGAAAAAGTGTTGAAACCCGGTCGGCTGGCTGGGGTTTGCGGTCACGATGCCGGCAAAGGACTCCGGATGCCGCTCGAATATAATTGCGTACAGAAGAGCCCAGGAAAAACCGAGCAAGAGGTAGACGGAAACTGCCATGCAAATGGTTTCCCCGGTGACCTCTCGTTGCTTCAGAACGCTGCGCAACTCGCTGACCGTGACAAACGCTACGAATAACAGCCAGCAGATAGTGCCTGCCAGGTTGAGCATCGGGGTCTGCACAAAGATGGTTGCTATTCGTTCTGCTCCGGCTGCCGAGGCGAGCACCCAACCCAAAATTCGTCGCCGCCTGCCTTGGGCCAGCAGGCGTCCTCTTTCACCCACCAACTCATCGACGTTGATGTTGTAGAGGGCCACCAGTAACACGACCACCAATGCAATGCCGAATACGAGGAAACCCGCTCCAGTGTCTCCGATCAGTGGGCGCACCGCGAACGCAGCTATGAGCGCCCCGAGCAGGGCGCTGTGTCGATGCGGTGCGAAACGTCGGTGGATCGCTGCGCCCAGTTTTTCCAATGAATTGCCTACGGCTGGCGTGGAGGACCGATCATCGGCACGCGAACGGGCTCTGCGATGCCATAGAAGACCACTACGCCCTGGCCGGCATTTTCTTCAAAGACTCGTTCACAATTTCCCTCATCTCTTTAAGCAGAGATACTGTACCTTAGTACATTGGCCGCATTTTGGTCATATCGCTGTTCAATCCTGCCGTGAACGGGGCCAACGACAGAATGCCGGCTCAAATGCAGAATTAGCGTGTCCGGGCGCTAGCAGGTTGCGGAAAAAGGGTTTTTGACTCCTGATGACATTGATCCAAGACGCATTCTCGTGATCGTAGTAATGCTTACTCTTCGCCGAAATCGTCTTTCATTGAGTTTTTCCGCAACCTGCTAGTCTTGGAAGTGGCAAGTCGAGTGCGCCATTAAAGGCGCCACACTCACTTGATGCCTTTTCCGCTCAAACTGACGACCTGCGGCGTGTTGGCCGCGTTGTCGTTAATCGTTAGAGACCCGCTGATAGTGCCTATGACGGTTGGCGCGAACTTCACCGAAATACTGCAGCTTTTTCCAGCTAGGAGAGGCGAGCTGCAGGTGTTGGTCTGGATGAAGCCCGCGGTGGCGGAAATACTTGATACGCTGAGTGAACCGGCTCCGCTGTTGGTAAGAGTGACGGTCTTGGCGGCACTGGTCGTACCGATGGCGCTCTTCCCAAAGCTCAAACTGGTGGGCTTGACTGCACCGACAGCCACCGGCGTCGGAGTCGCGGTCGGCGTGGCTGTGCGCGTGGCCGTAGGGGTTGCCGTGCCAGTCGCGGTGGCCGTAATCGTGGCCGTGGCAGTCGCAGTGGGCGTAGCTGTCGCGGTTCGCGTAGCTGTGGCTGTATTAGTTGCAGTGGCAGTAGGTGTTGCCGTTCCCGTTGCGGTGCTTGTAGCTGTGCTGGTGGCTGTTGGCGTTCCAGTTGCCGTGGCAGTTGCGGTCGGAGTGGCCGTGCTGGTAGCGGTCGGCGTTGGCGAAGGTGCTCCGCCGGCGCCAAATGCTATGACGTTGGCGGAGTAGGCCGGGAAGGTGAACGAGAAATTGTTCGATAGGCCGGTCGTGAGACTGGTCGCGATGTCGGCGGAGCCGACGCCCGTCTCCGCCGCGTTGTCTTGCGGGATACCGTAGGAATACAAAGTGCCGGTGCTTCCCGGTGATGCGCCGCCGATAGTGATATTGGCGTTGAGCGCGTTGCTCGCACTCTTGTTCACGACCAGCAGCGTCAACATTCCGTTGGTACGCTGGGCGGCGCACACGCTGAGGAGCGGATAGTCGCTCGTGGAGCTGACCAGCTGGTCGCCGCCGCGGGCGAAGTGTTGCAGCAGCCTTGCGACGTAAAACGTTGGATAGGTGTCAGCCGGTCCGGCGGGGTCGGCGCTGTCAACTACGCCGTAGTCGCCGTACTGACGCCATCCGTAGAGCGACGAGGAATTGTTGTTGGTCGTATCCTGGCCGTTGCGCAGGTCCCACCATACAACTGAGTTGAACTCGGTGTTCATCGCGGCGCAAATGCTGTCGGCCAGGAACAGCCCATTCACCAGGCTGGTAGTCTGCTTGCCGGGGTTGGAATAGACGGAGTTGTTTTCGGTGCAGTCCAGTTCGACGCCCGGGGCGGCAGCGCCCAGATAATCGTTCAACTGCTGGCGAAGGTCGGCGGCGTCGGTCCTCCAGGTGCCGTTGGAAAGCAGCAGTCCCTGGTCGCTCTCCGCACCCGGCGCTTGCGCATAGCGATGATAGATCAGGAAGTCCGGGTAACGCCCAGGCTGCGCATGGTTGTGAGCATCACAGGCGTCCAGCCATAGTGCGTTTGCCCGGTTCGCGGATTGACCGCAGGATGAGTTGTGTAGTTTGCGTAACTGTCCTCGCCCGTGACCGCCACTGCGCCAATCTTGATCGTAGGGTCAACCGCCTTCATCTGCGTGTAGTATTGCTGGAAGCGCTGCGCGTAGGTGTAGGGATCGTGTGGGACAGTGTTATTGTCAGTCTCCCATGAGCCATAGCACTCATTGCCGATTTCCCAATACTTGAAGCCGTAGTGCTTGGTGATGTTGGATTCCTGGACCCAGGCGGCCGCCTCCGCCGACGTGCCCGAATCGTAGTTGGCGGTAATGAAGGCCTGCGCGCCGACAGTGGTCGCAACCTGGGCAAAACTATCGAACGACGTAGCCCATTGCCAGGTGTTGCTGTCCGTCGTGTTGGTCGCCCAGTGGTAATCGTCGGAGAGCGAACCGCTGGGGAACCGCATCGCCTGAGCGCCCATTTCGGTCAGCAGGTTGATCGTGTTATTCGTGTCGAAGTCAGCGTCCCACACGGCTGCATTGACGGCGAAATCGCGCGCGTCGACCACTCGGACCGCCTGCGCTGCGTCGACCGTGACGTTCACCGCGCTGGGCGCAGGCTGTGCTTTGAATGAGACGGTATCCACGAAAAATGTTGGAAGTGTCATGCCGCTGCGGTCCTGGATCCAGAATCCGTCGAGGTCCGGTTGGCTCTGCACGCCGAGCGAGGACAGCGGAATTGTCACTTGCTGCCATGTGTTAGCCGCGAGGGCAGGCAGAGTCACGACAGTCTGCGCCGAGCCGTTAAGCGTCGCCTGGACTTGCAGCAGCTGGCCGCCGGTCGAGCCGCCGTTAATCCAGAAAACCAGACCGGTGTAGAGGGTGGAATCGAAAGCGTCGTGATGCAGGTAAAGCGCCTGGTAGGGCCCTGCGCCTACGCTGATAGAGTCGGTGCCGGATTGAACTGGCGTGGTGTTGCTTAGATTCACCGTCGCCCAACTCCAATTCTGCCAGCCGTTGACGAGCGCGTCGGCGTAAACGGACTGGTCCGTTTGCGCCCGCGACAGTGGGCCGAGCGAGGCAGCAAAGAAGCGGCAGCAAAACCGGGAGCAGAGATCGCACCGTCCCCCGCAATGTCACAACCTGCACCATAGCGCTACAAAATGTATAGCTTGACGGCAGCCTCGAGCAAAGGGCGGCAAGGGCAATCAGGGCGCTGCGGCAGGAACCTGCCGCAGCGCCTTTCAAGGCGGGATCAAGTCGTCAGCCGAGCGGTAATTCCTCGACCACCTCGCTCGAAACTATGTCGGCGAGCGGGTCGCGGCTGTTGCGAATCTCGGTCATATACGCGCGAAACTCAGGGTCGGCCTCGATCTTCGTGCGGTATTCGCCGTAAGCCTTCCAATTGGGGGTCTCGACGATGTGGAGCAATGCTCCAGTGTTGGGTCCGGTTGAAGCTTCGTATACCCGCACGCTTGCGCCATTGCGCTCGTGAAACTTCTTTGAGTGAGAAAAGGCGTTCATCAGTTCTTGCCGCTTGCCTGCCCTCGGCCGAACGACTCGTACATGTGCTACAGCCATTGGTGTCTCCTTCGATTCTTTCGTTATGGGAACGCGGTTCGGTAGCTCTATTCGCTAATCGTCCCCTTCCAGGTCCGCGAGGCCAGGTCGATCTCACCGCTGCCTCCGATTCGACGGCCGTCCGAAAGCTCCATGGTGTTCGCGGTCGTCCACCGATGCTTGCCCTTGCTCTCGTAGGTCCCTTGACCGACTCCGCCGATAACGTCGCCGTTATCAAGGAATGCTTGCCCGACAATACTGAAACTCCCGTCCTTGCCGCCCCCTATGAAGGTGGCCGTTTCATAGACCGCTCCAAATCCGGTCGCTGTTCCTTCAAAATTGACCTGGGTGAGAATGCTACCGGCAGGTCCGGCCGCGTGACCGATAGTGATCATCTTCAGTGAAAATTCCCCGATTGCTTTACCCGATGCCATAATGTCTCCTGTTCCCCCCGATTTTAGTTGTTAGTACCCGATTCGACCCAACAACGCCGGCGGTTCATCGAAGTAAACCGCCGGGGTTAAGAATATGGAGATTAGGATCAAGAGAGATCCTGAATCTGGTCAAAATTGCACAGTTTTGGGAAAATTCTGAGTACTGTCTGAAGCGCCGATCTAATCGTGCGTGACAATCCGGAGGAGAGATCGGCGAACCTCCAGCTCACGATGGTAGTCTATCAAGCCGAGCTTCCGGAACTTGTTCATGAAGAAGCTCACTCTTGACCGCGTCGTTCCGACCATTTCAGCGAGGATTTCCTGGCTGATTTTCGGAATCACCCGCTCCTGTTTCCCGTCGTTAGTGAAATTGGCCAGGAGCAATAGCACGCGAGCCAGCCGCTTCTCGCTGGTGTTGAATAGCTGGTCGACCAGGTCTTCCTCAACGCGAATGTTTCGCGAAAGAAGGTAGGCGATGAACATTTCGGAAAATTCGGGATTCTCATGGAGGGCGCGCATCGTCGCTGCCTTGCCCAGTCGAAGCACGGAACAATCCGTCACCGCGCTGGCGGTAGCAATCCGGAGCCGCTGTCCCGCAAGACACTCCTGGCCGAAGAAGTCTCCCGCGCCCAGAACTGCAATGACGGCCTCCTTGCCTTGCCTCGATACTACACTCAGCCTGACCCGGCCTTTTTGTATGCAAAAGACGTAGTCAGCCGGCGCGCCCTGAGCATAGACGTTTTGTCTCTTTCGATACTCCCGGGAGATTCCGCCGCCCACGAGCGCGAGCAGGGTTTTCGCGTCGAGCCGGCTTGACGACGCCTGAGCGTCGGCGCGTCCGGAGACGAGCCGAAGCTTGAAGTCTGTTCTCGCGTGGTTCATTCCGGCAATGGCACGGAGATTTGTCGGTTTCGCCCCGCAGAGATATTGTACTTTGGTACAATAGCCGTAAAACCTGTTTGCGATCCAGAATGTTCTCCTGAAACTCAAGCTCTGCATCTCTCAGTGGCTCTGAGACCGGCAGTGGCTCTGAGACCGGGATAAAACGAAGTGAGAATCGAGGAGAACTACTTATGTGGAACGTAAAATCGACGCTGCTGCAAATTTCTTTACCTGTGCTGGGCGGGCTTTCCTTGCTCGTATTCTCCGGCGTAGCTAGTGCCCAGTACGGCCAGCATCCGCTGCTGGATGCCGCCGCTAACAAGGTCATCCAGAAGTACCAGAATTCGTCCTGCGAACAGTTGTGGCAGCAGCGAGGGCAGCCGCGCTCGCAGCGAGAACAGGAAGCCGTAAATTTTCTCCGCAGCGATCCGCAGATGCGCGCCATGTTCATCGACCGAGTGGCGGCGCCGATCGCTAACAAGTTGTTTGAATGCGGCATGATCCCGTGATCGTCATAGGCCAATCGGAATTGACTGATTAGCAACGACAATCAGCTGGAGGCAAAAAATGAGCTTCAAACTTGCAGCCGCCGCTTGCGCGGCTGCGATGGGAATCGCGTTAGCCTTGAATGTTGCATCGGCCGCGGACCCGTCTGCGTCGCCCACTCAAGTCGCGCCGCCCGTCCAGGCTGCGCCGCTTCCGAGAATCGCGCCCGAAGCTGACAAACTGCTCAGCCAAACCTGCGACGCATTGGGCTCGGCCGACGCATTCAGCTTTCATGCAGAGATACTCTTCGACAAGGTGCTTCCGCACGCCGTGAAAGTTCAGTACGCAGCGGAAATGAATTTCGCGCTCGAGCGGCCGGACGAGCTGGCAGTCGATTACCACAGCGATCTCGGAGGTAAACAGCTTTGGTATCAGAACGATACATTGACGATTTTTGACCAGCCGCACCAGATGTATGCGAGCATGAAAGTGCCGTCTTCGATTGATGCGATGCTCGACGATGTAGCACGAACCGAGCACTTGACGCTGCCGCTTTCGAACCTCGCCTATAGCGATCCGTGCGCGAGAATCCGCAAACAGATCATCTATGGCGGGTATGTCGGAGTGAATGACGTCAATGGCGTCGATTGCGATCACGTCGCCTATTCGTCAAGCAACATCGACCTGCAGCTTTGGCTCGATCGTTCGGGAAAGCCGGTTCCGCGCAAGATCGTGATCAACTACCGAACCGAGCCGGGATCACCGGAATACATGGCGGTGCTGTCCGACTGGAAATTTCCAAAACAGATCTCCGATAGCCATTTCGTCCCGCAGCTTCCCAAGGGTGCAAAGCGAATCGAGTTTCTGAAGGTCAAGGAGTAACAGCCATGAAACACGCGTCAAGTTCGCGCATCACAGCTAAATTCTCATCACGGGTATTTGTCTTGGGCGCTGTACTAGCTCTCGCCAGCGCGCCCAATGCGCTCGCACGATGGGGCGGCGGAGGAGGGGGCTATGGTGGCGGCGGCCGTGGAGGCTATAGCGGCGGCGGAGGCGGATACCACGGCGGCTCGGACGGGTTCGATCGCGGCAGCTTCGGCTCGTCGGGCGGAAATTCGTGGCAACACTCTTCCAGCGGTTCAGGGAGCCAGTACAAATCGCCCTCAGACTCGGGGAATACCTACAACTACAACAAATCATCCTCGCAATATAATAGCTACAACAAGCCTCCGTCAGAATCCGGGAGTACCTACGGGAGCGCCTCGAGCAGCTCCAGCTCATCTAACAAGCAGGCGGACTACAACGAGTATAATGCAAACCAGGAGGCTCAAAAGCAGGCCCAGTACAACGAAGCGAATACTCTCCAGGAAAACAACGAAAAGACCGAAAAGCAGATGCAGAGCAATACCGAGAACACAATAAACAACAATGTGGGCGACACCAACTACAACGGAGGCGGTGGATATTATTACGGCGGATCGGTTGGCGGTTCGAGTAATGGTGAGGTTGCAGGTGCGGCCGCGTTGGGTGCTATAGGCGGCATGGCAGTTGGTTCAATGATAACAGCCAATTCGCAACCTAAGCCTCAAACGACGATTATCGAGAATAATCCCTACGGCTACTATCCACCTCCTCCGCCGCCCCCTGGATACCAGCCATACTACAACGGCAGCCAGGTGACCTATGCGCCGCCACCTACGAACTACTACTAGGTTTGCGTTCTAAAACGAGAGCTGAGGGAGGAGATCGACTGATGGACGCACGACGACGAAGGACTGTTCTGACTCTGACTGCATTTGCTCTGGTGATCATCGCCGGTTTTTTGGGCTCATCTGCAGTCCGGGCCCAGCAGATCAACGGCGCGCCGGGTTCAGCCAACGCCACCGTTACGCTTGACGGCAAGCAGCTCCCGCCGCCCCCGATGCGGTTCGGCGGCGTGATCAAGGAGAGCGCCAAGGATTCGACGCCGTGGTGGCCGCCGCGCGTGGTGCCGCCCAAGGGTGCGCCCAACATCGTGCTCATCATGACCGACGACCAGGGCTACGGGGTCTCCAGCACTTTCGGCGGTGTCATCCCGACGCCAACGCTGGATCGCATAGCCAAGGCTGGATTGCGCTACACGCAGTTCCATTCCACCGCGCTGTGTTCGCCCACCCGCGCCGCTCTGATCACTGGACGGAATCATCACTCGGTTGGCTTCGGCGTAGTCACCGAAATATCTACTGGTTACCCGGGCTACGATTCGGTCATCGGGCCGGATAATGCCACCATCGGCACGATCCTGCGAGACAACGGTTACGCCACCTCGTGGTTCGGCAAAGAGCATAACACTCCCAGCTTTCAGTACAGCGCGGCCGGCCCTTTCGATCAATGGCCGGTCGGCATGGGCTTCCAGTATTTTTACGGGTTCATGGGCGGCGAAACCGACCAATGGACGCCCTATCTTTTTCGCAATACGACCCAGGTGTATCCATGGATCGGCAAGCCTGACTACAACTTCACCACCGACATGGCGGACGACGCTATCAAGTACATGCGCGATCTGAACGCAGTTGCACCCGACAAGCCGTTCTTTCTTTATTACGTGCCCGGTGGCACCCACTCGCCGCATCAACCGACGAAAGAATGGATCGATAAGTTCAAAGGCAAGTTCGACATGGGCTATGAAAAGCTTCGCGACGTGATCTTCGCCAACCAGAAACGGCTCGGCGTGATCCCGGCGGATACCCAGCTTACCCCGTGGCCGGACGGACAGGCTGCGTACGGTGGCGCAAAGCTGCCGCGGTGGGACTCGCTTTCAGTCCTGCAGAAGAAACTCTATGCGCGCGAGGCGGAGGTGTTTGCGGCTTACGCGGCCTACACCGACTATGAGATTGGCAGGGTAGTTCAGGAAGTTCAGGATGAAGGCAAGCTGGACAACACCCTCATCATCTACATCTGCGGTGACAACGGCACCAGCGCCGAAGGCACCCTGGAGGGCACATTCAACGATTTGACCGCCTACAACGGCATATTCGACGTACCAATGCCTTTGCAGTTACTGCACTATAGAGAGTGGGGCTCGGACAAAACCTATCCGCACATGTCCGTCGGATGGGCGTGGGCGTTCGACACTCCGTTCAAGTGGACCAAGCAGGTGGCATCGCATTTCGGAGGCACTCGGCAGGGACTGGCCATTTCATGGCCCGGTCACATCAACGATCCCGGCGGCATTCGCACGCAGTTCCATCATGTCATTGATATCGTGCCGACTATCCTGGAAGCCACCGGCATCAAGGCGCCTGAAGAGGTCAATGGCATCAAGCAGAAGCCGATCGAAGGCGTGAGCATGGCTTACACATTCGACAAGGCGAACGCCAACGCACCGTCGAAGCACGATACACAGTATTTCGAGATGGTCGGCAACCGCGCGATTTACCACGACGGTTGGATTGCATCCACGACTCCTGCCGAGGCGCCCTGGCTCCTGGCGACGGGTAAGATGCCCGACATCAACGACTATAAGTGGGAGCTTTACAACATCGCCGACGACTACTCGCAATACAACGACTTGGCGTCGAAAATGCCGGACAATCTGAAAGAAATGCAGGCGTTGTTCATCACCGAAGCCGCAAAATACCAGGTCCTGCCGCTGGATAACTCGGGTTTCGCACGTCTGTTGACGCCGCGGCCAAGCGCCGTCGCCGGGCGAACGGTCTTCACCTACTCGGGTGAGAATACCGGCATTCCCTTCGGAAATGCTCCTAGCATCCTTGACCGGGACTATACAATCACGGCCGATGTAACAATTCCCCAAGGCGGGGCGGAAGGAATGATCGTGACCCTGGGCGGCCGCTTCGGCGGCTACGGCCTCTACCTGCTCAAAGGCAAGCCGGTCTTCGACTACAACCTTCTCGACATGACGCACTACCGCTGGGAGGGCGGACCGTTGGGCCACGGCGTGCTGGCCGATTCACTCAAGCCGGGCAAGCACACGATAGTGTTCGACTTCAAATACGACGGCCCCGGCCCCGGCAAGGGTGGCGAAGGAGTGTTGAAGGTCGATGGCAACGAAATCGCCCGCAAGAAGATCCCGCACACGATCCCTCTGCTCATGACGGTAGACGAGACCTTCGATATAGGGAGCGATACCCGCACTCCGGTGAACGACGATTACAAGCTGCCGTTCCACTTCACCGGCACGATCGACAAGCTGACGTTCAACCTCGGGCCGGAGCAATTGACGGATGCGGATCGAAAGGCCATTGCGGAGCGACTGGCGAGGGCAAGGGACTAGGCAGGCAATACTGGTCATGAAACCCGCGGGTGTCCTGTTCGGCAGTGCATCGTCGGTGGACGCCCTGCAGACCGCGACCGCGGTGATCGAAGCAGGAGCCGGCCTCGCGCTGTTGAGTTTTCCATCGACAGCAGTGGAACTCCTGCTCGGCGCCCCGCTGGAGACGTCTGACGCCGTGACCGTGGCGCGCGTCGGCGGAGCCGCGCTGCTTACGCTGGGAGCAGTATTCTGGCTTGCGCGCGGCGACACGCAAAGCCGCGCGGCGAGAGGACTGGTGGCGGCGATGGTGCTGTATAATCTCGGCGTAGTATTTATCCTTGGGGCCGTCGGTATCGGCTCGGGGCGCGTCGGCGTAGCCTTGTGGCCCGCCGTCGTGTTGCATACTGCCATGACCGCCTGGTGCATTATGAATGTTCGATATTTGAGCGTCGCCGAAAGGCCGGGAAACCTCAAGCAGTAGCAATCGCGCAATGGGTTATAACCAACCGGTCGGGGAGACCTCGCTCATCGCCTGCCTGCATTGCGATTTGCTGCAGCGCATTCCGGACCTTCCGCCGGGTGCCTCCGCACGCTGCCCGCGATGCAACAAGGAGCTATGGCGCCATCGTGAGGACTCGCTCAACCGGACGCTAGCACTGACGCTCGCGGCCGCATTGCTGTACATCGTGGCGAACTCAGTACCTATGCTTGGTCTCACGATTGTCGGGCGCGATGCTTCCACCACGGTGATCGGCGGCGCGATGCACCTGTGGAACAACGATCAGAAGATTGTCGGTGTGCTGGTCCTGTTTACAGCGGTTATCGCGCCGGCGCTCCAGATCGGCTTGATGCTGGCGATCGTGCTCGGAGCGATGCGCGAGCGGCCGCCGAGTTGGGTGGGGATGCTGCTACGCTATCACCCGACGACCCGCATCTGGAGCATGATCGAGGTCATGATGGTCGGCGTGCTGGTCGCATTGGTCAAGATTGCGGATTACGCGACGGTGATTCCGGGAATGGCGCTGTTTGTGCTCTGGGTGCTGGTCTTCGTCCTGGCCGGGATGTCAGCCAGCTTCGACTCCCGGGAAGTGTGGGAGCGGATCCAGTGGACGGACGAAGCGCAACGCGATGCCGCCGGCGACAGTCTGGCGGAGGGAACGTCATGAATCCGGCCGCAATGACCGCAATGCAACGAGGCCTGCAGAGCTGCGAAGGCTGCGGCCTGCTCTCGCGTCCGGCACGCAGCGAGGAAGAAGGACGCTGTCCGCGATGTGGCGAGGAGCTCGCTTTCCGCAAGCCCGGCAGCTTCCAGCGCACGTGGGCATACCTGATTGCCGCGGCGATCTGTTACATCCCCGCCAACGTGCTTCCCGTGTTGACAACGACGACGGCCGCCGGCGCCGAGTCTGACACCATCCTGCAAGGTGTGGTGCTGCTGTGGTCGCCGACCGGATGGCCGCTGTCGATCATCGTGCTCGTCGCGAGCATCATCATTCCCAGCGCGAAGATCCTGGCGCTCGCCTACCTGCTTGTCACCGCGCAGCGGGGCTCGGTCGCGAACAACGAGCAACGGGTGCAACTGTATCGGATGGTCGAGTTCATCGGACGCTGGTCGATGGTCGACGTATTCGTCGATACCTTTACCGCCGCCCTGATTCAGCTTCAGCCACTCATGTCGGTGGAGCCGGGACCCGGCTTGATCTTTTTTGCCGCGGTGGTGGTGTTTACGATGCTCGCGGTCGAGGCCTTCGATCCGCGGCTGATCTGGGATTCGGTAAGTTCGAAAGAGGCAGATTCGAAAGAGGTTTCATATGCCTGATCGCGATCCACCAACCCCATCAGTCCCTCAGTCGAGGGCTGTGCCCAGGAAACGCACGCGGCTCTCGCTGGTCTGGTTCATACCGATCGTGGCGGCGGTTGTCGGCGTGTGGGTGGCAGTGACGAGGATCATGAGCGAAGGGCCCAAGATAACGATCGTCATGAAATCAGCCGAAGGACTGGAGGCAGGCAAGACCAAGATTCATTACAACGGAGTCGATATCGGCACGGTCACGACCATAGAACTGTCGGGCGATCACGAGACCGTGATCCTGACGGCGCAGATGGCGCCCAAGACGGAAGCCTTTCTGGTCGATGACACGAAGTTCTGGGTAGTGCGGCCGCGAATATCGGGCGCCAACGTGACCGGGCTGGGCACGCTGATCTCGGGCGCCTATATAGGCGTGGAGATAGGAACTTCGAAGATAGACAGGCGCGACTTTGTCGCGCTCGAGATACCGCCGGTGATAACCGGCGAAACTCCCGGCCGCTTTTTCATCTTGAAAACTCCTGACTTGGGCTCGCTGGACACCGGTACGCCTATTTACTTTCGGCGGCTGCAGGTCGGCCAGGTTGCGTCATACGCGCTCGACAAGGACGGCAAGAACCTGACCGTCAAGGTGTTCGTGCAGACGCCCTATGACCAGTACGTCAATCATGACACCCGTTTCTGGCATGCGAGCGGGTTCGACGTGTCGCTCTCGGCGAGCGGCCTTAGCGTGCAGACCCAGTCGGTCCTGTCGATACTTATAGGTGGTATCGCGTTCGAGACGGCCGCAACCGACCCGGTCTTACCGCCGGCCGAGGAGAACACAGTCTTTACCCTGTTCGCCAATCGGACTCAGGCTTTCAACCCGCCGCCGCGCAATCCTCAGACCTATCAACTTATCTTCAAGGGCTCGGTGCGGGGGTTGGCGCCCGGAGCGCCGGTTGAATTTCGCGGTATTCCTGTGGGCGAAGTTGCCGACATTCGCGCGCAAGTCGATCTGAAGACCTTTCAGTTCTCGGTGCCGGTAACCATTCACCTCGACCCGCAGAGACTCGGCGTCAAGTTTCTGGACATAGAATCCGGGGCCGATCTCGAGGCCATGCGCAGGAAGCTGGTTGACGCGCTGGTCGCCCACGGTGTCAGGGCGCAACTGCGGTCGGGTAACCTGCTAACCGGCTCCCTCTACGTGGCGCTCGACTTTTTCCCCGGCGCTCCGCCGGCGAGGGTAGACTGGTCGCAGAAGCCAGTGGAACTGCCGACCACTTCGGGCCAGTTGGAGGCGACCGAGGCCACCGTCGAGAACATCGTCAAGAAACTTGACCAGATTGACTTCAAAGAGATTGGCGACGACCTGCACAAGGCGATCGACCAGCTGGATAAGACGCTGGTGATTGCGCAGGGCACGATGACCAGCGCGCAAGGCACTCTCGATAACACCAGAGATCTCACCGGACCGAATTCCGTCCAGGTGCAGCAGCTCAGCAGCACGCTGCAGGAGGTGAGCCGCGCGGCAAGGTCGTTGCGCGTGCTGGCAGACTACCTCGAGCGCCATCCCGAGGCGCTCGTTCGCGGCAAGAAGGGAGAAGCGAAGTGACGGCACGGCGTATCACGCAACTGATCTCGATCGCGTTGGCGGCAGCGTTGGCCGCCGGATGCAGCACGGCCCCGTCGCGCTTCTACTCGCTGGCCTCCACCGCCACCGCCGACGGCACCCCGTCCACGCCTGCGACCGTAGCGGTCGGGCCGGTCACGATACCTGCTTCGGTCGATCAGCCGGAGTTCGTGGTCCAGGTCGCGCCGAACCGCGTCGAGGTTGACGAGTTCAACCGATGGGTCGCACCGCTGAACGACGCCGTCGCGCGCGCCGTCGCCGGCGACCTGGTCGTGCTGCTCGGCACGCCGGACGTGGCCACGGCCCAGCTAGCTAACTTCACGCCGGACTACAGGGTGACGATCGACGTCCAGCGCTTCGAGTCGGTTCAGGGCCAGGCCGCGACGGTCGAGGCAGTGTGGACGGTGCGCAAGACCGCGGACGGAGTGACCCGCTCAGGCCGCACCGTCGCGCGCGAGCCCGTGCAGGGTCAGGGCTTCGATGCGCTCGCGGCCGCGCACAGCCAGGCGCTGACGAAGCTGAGCGCCGACATAGCGGCAGCAATTCGCGCGGAAGCCGAGCAAAAGTCGTAGGGCAAATATGGAAACTGATTTCTCCAATGCGAAGTCCAAACCGACCTCGCGAGCAAGGAGACGATAGTGAAATTTTCGGTCGATCGACGCCGAGGTTCTTCTGGAACGAAACTACTATCCAGGCCTGAGGGCCGAACACTGCCACTGATACTGGCGGCGGCGGTTTTGCTCTCCACGTCGCCGATGGTCACCGGTTGCTCGCGTGGCGAGGACCAACCGGCGCCGGAGCCGTCATCGCAGGCGCAACCCAGCGTCGCGCCTACCGTGGCGCCGGATGCTCCGCCTCCCGCAGCGGCCGCCGAACCCGGTCCTCCGCCGGGCGCTGCTACCGCGCATGAGCTGCAGGAGCTGGTCTCACCTATCGCGCTCTACCCTGACGTGCTGGTGGCGCAGATACTGGCCGGATCCACCTACCCGACTCAGGTGGTGGAAGCAGATAGATGGCTGAAGCAGAACCCCAACCTGACCGGCGACCAGTTAGCCGCGCAAGTGAATCAGCAGCCCTGGGATCCCAGCATCAAGTCGCTGACCCAGTTCCCTACCGTGCTTCAAACGATGAACGACAACCTGGCGTGGACCTCGGCGCTGGGCGAGGCGTACTACAATCAGCCCGCCGACGTGATGAATGCTATCCAGGTCCTGCGCAAGATGGCGATCGACGCGGGAACTCTGAAGTCCACGGCGCAGCAGAAAGTTGAGGTCGAGCCGGCGCCTCCCGCCGCTCAGGGCGCCGCACAGCCCTCGGTGCAGCAGACGGTCATCATTCAGCCGGCGCAGCCCAATACGGTTTACGTCCCGCAGTACAATCCGACCAGTGCTTACGGCGCGCCGGTCGCGGCGCCGCCGGGATACACCGGGAGTGATCTGCTTCTTACCGGTGTCTTGTCGTTCGGCGCCGGAATCCTGCTCGGGTCGCTGATTAACAATGGGCACAACAACTGGGGCTGCAATTGGTACGGGGGCGGCGGCAGCTCGGTCAAGTACAACAACAACGTTTACGTCACCAACAACAACGTGTACCCAGGACGGCCTCCTGCCTACCGGCCACCCAACGGGGGTTATCCCCCCAACGGAGGATATCCGCGTCCAGGATACCCGGCGCGACCGATGCCACCCCCGGGTGCCAAGCCTCCCTACAACGGCGGCGGATACAATCGTCCGAACAACGGCGCAATTCCGGCAACGCGGCCATACAACCCCGCAACCGCCAGGCCAGCCAATCCCAACATCGCCAAGCCCAATTTTCCCAAGGCGAGTACACTTCCCAACAATCCAGGCGGGCCCAATCCGGGCAGGAAGGAGGTCGCGAAGAATAGGCCCAATCAACCTTCCAATCCCGTCGCGTCAAATCGACCCGCGGCCAAGCCCGA
Organism: uncultured delta proteobacterium; assembly: GCA_963842085.1. Classification (GTDB taxonomy): domain Bacteria; phylum Desulfobacterota; class Binatia; order Binatales; family Binataceae; genus Binatus. The sequence continues at coordinate 858,582 of CAWJET010000002.1, read as the reverse complement.
GAATCGTGCAGCGGATCCAGCCCGAGGGTTCGCGAAAGACAAAGGCAGCGCGGGCGGCCGCAATAGCGCCTTGGGGGGAGGATATGAAGCCGGCGGCGCCGCTCGCGCCAACAGCGACCGCGGACAAGCAAGCTTCAAGGGAAACCAAAAACCCGCCGGCGGACGTGGCACCGCCGGTGGCGGCGGTAATGCCAAGCGCGGCGCGGGCGGTAACGGCGGAGGTGGTGGGAATCGAGGCGGCGGAAAAAAAGGTCGATGAGGAATTCCAATGAAGCCGAATGAAATGCTGAAGGAATGCCTCGACCTCAATCTGCGCCGCGCCGCTGATGGCACAGGGGAAACGTCCATGTCCGAACTTTTCAACTATTCCGGAGTTAGGAACGCGCTCGTCCTTTCCGTGCTCCTTTTGGCATGCTTGCTGGTTGTGCCTTTCGCCTCCGCCGAAGAAACCGCCACGCAACAGGTGTTCCCATCGCCGGACGCTGCCGCCACTGCTCTGGTCACCGCCGGTAAAGCGGACGACATGAAGACACTGAGCGCAATATTGGGCCCAGACGCGGATCAGGTCCTGTCATCGGGAGACCCGGTCGCCGACAAGAACGCGCGCGATAACTTCGTGCGCCGCTACCAGGAGATGCATCGGCTCGAGTACGACGATCAGGGCCGCGTCATTCTCTATATCGGCGCCGATAACTGGCCGGTCCCAATTCCGCTCGTAAAGAAAAACGGCGGCTGGGTCTTCGATACGGCGGCCGGCAAAGAAGAACTGCTGTACAGGCGAATAGGTCGAAACGAGCTGTTCACGATCAAGGTTCTCGAAGATCTGGCTGACGCTCAGTCGGAGTATGCCAGCGAAGCGCACGATGGCGAAAACGCCGGTCAGTTCGCTCGAAAAATTCTGAGCGATAGCGGCAAGCAAAACGGTTTGTATTGGGAAGCCGCCGAAGGACAGCCCGAGAGTCCTATTGGAGCACTCGTCGCGCGTGCCACCGCCGAGGGGTACAAAAAGGACAGCGGCGGAAATCCTGTCCCGTTTCACGGGTACTACTACCGAGTACTGACAAGGCAGGGCAGAAATGCTCCGGGCGGGGCCAAGGACTACCTGGTTGATGGCAAAATGACCAAGGGCTTCGCATTCCTCGCCTATCCCGCCGAATATCGGGCTTCGGGAGTGATGACATTCATGATCAATCAGGATGGTGTCATCGTTCAAAAGGACCTAGGGCCCGATACCGCCAGGTTGGCGGTCGAAATTAGCGAATACAATCCCGACAAGACCTGGGATGAAGTAGACGAGTAGGGCGCCCCGGGTTCTATGTCAATTGAGACTAGTCTTCTCGGCCAACTGCGAGACGAACTCCACCTTCGTCTGGCGCCGCACAGGCATACCGCGTTGCTTGTCGCGCTCATAGCCGCGTTCCTGGTGCGGCCTTTGGTCGGCGATTCGGGAGCCGGCCCGATCATGTTCAGCAGCGCGATCTTGGTGCTGCTGCTGCTGGCCCTGTACAACATCGACGTCGATGAACTGGTGGGCGAGCGGGAAGTGCTCCTGGCCCAGCGGAGGCGGAGGAGCATTATTGCCTGGACACTGGGAATCCCCGCAATCGCGGAACGGTTGGTCGTTCTCTTTACACCTAGCCGTTCGATCTACCTGGCCGGTTCGATTCTCTGGCTGCTGCTCTTTGTCTACATTACCTGGAATGAATTGCGCGCCGTATTGAAGCAGAAGGAGGTTACGAGGGAAGTAATCAGCATGTCAATTTCGACCTATCTGCTGCTCGGCTTGACCTGCGGGCTGTTCTACATCGTCCTTCACGACCTGCAACCCAATGCCTTCAGCTTCGGTACGGTAGGACCCCTTTCCGAACAACAAGTTATCCCGGTTCTTATCTATTTCAGCCTCACCACGCTCTCTACTATCGGCTTTGGCGACATCACCCCTTTAACTCTCCAGGCCCGCTACGCGGCGGTGGCGGAAGGTATCACCGGACAGTTCTATCTCGCGATCCTGGTCGCCCGACTGGTGGGGATGCAGATGAGCCAATCTGCAGATACGCATGCAGCAGATAAGTCCCGCCGTTCCGATGCCTCGGGTTAATGAGTGGTCGTGCAATAGCCCCGATGCTGGCTTTATTCTTAGGCGCCAGTATGCGAGCGTGTGTCGCGCAGGCTGCCAATGGTTAACTGCTTCGCCGAGCCCGTCCGGAAGGTGTCGGGCGAAGGGCCGGTTCCGAGATACGCGATCACGTTCGGATTCGCCTTGCTGTATCCCAATTTCTGGCGATCCCTGGCACGGTAGCTCTGTGGATCGATCACTTCTAAAGGTCCAGCGGCCCGTTCAGGAAACCGCGGTTCGGAGGAACTACTCGTGAGCCCAATCGACGTCGGTTGGATCGTGCTGTCGTGTGTTTTTGGCGGCGCGCTTCTCGGGATGGCCCTTCACCGGATTCTGCCCGAGCATCATCTGAGTCCGGATTCCAAGGATGTAATCAAGCTTGGCATGGCTCTAACCGCAACGATGTCGGCCCTGGTTCTCGCGCTTCTGATCAACTCGGCAAAGGGTTCTTACGACACGCAAAGAAATGAAATTACTCAGCTCTCGGCTAACATCATCCTGCTCGATCGCGTACTCGAACATTACGGGCCGGAGACGAAAGAAGCTCGCGCTCTGCTCCGCCGTTCCGCCGCCGGAATGATCGATCTGATTTGGTCCGAAAACCGTTCGGGAAACGCGGAGACGGCGCCGACCGCGACTGCGGCCGAAGCCTTCTATGATAAGATACAGGAACTCTCGCCGCAGAACGAAGTTCAACGCTCGCTCCAGGCCCAGGCCGTAAAGATGAGTATCGACATTGGACAGACGCGCTGGCTGCTGTTCGAGCAGGGCGGCCACTCGATCCCGATGCCGTTTCTCGTGCTGCTGATCTTCTGGGTGACTATTATCTTCCTTAGCTTCGGACTTTTCGCGCCGCCGAATGCGACCGTAATCTTCACCCTTTTCCTGTGCGCCCTTTCCGTTTCCGGCGCGATCTTCATGATCCTCGAGCTCGACCGCCCGTTCGCGGGGCTGATTCAAATTTCCAGTGTTCCACTGCACAACGCCGTTGCTCAAATGGGAAAGTAGCACCGGCGTCCCATCACTCAGCCCATCCTTCATCCTTAGGTTTCGGTCGCTCTTTTCTCGCTATTCGGTCAGTCAGAATCCGCCCGTCTGACCGTCGTGTTGCTCGTAAGGCACTCAACAACGGGCTATGAAGTCAGCGGTGAGTGCGATGGCCGCGCGCATGTTGTCGGCTTCGGTGCGGCCGCTGCGTGCTCGCGGCTTGAAGGAGTGATCGCCATCTTCGAGCCATTCAATCCGTAATGCGGGCGATAGCTTGTAGCTGCCGACTTCTTCCGGGCGTCCCAGGCTGTCTCGTGTCCCCTGGAGAATCAATGTCGGCGTCCGCAGGTTTTCGAGATGCTTCGTGCGCGTCTTCTCAGCCTTGCCAGGAGGATGAAACGGATAGCCGAGGCACACCACACCGAGCACCGCGGCTTCATCCGCCACCATGCTCGCGATCCTGCCGCCAAGCGACTTCCCGCCGATCACAAGCCTGCTCCCGCCACCCACTTCTTCGATCATATCGAGGAAGGATTGCATCAGCAGGCGCGTCTGATCGGGCGCCCCTCCTTTGCCAGTCTCCCGCCGCCGTTGCATGTACGGAAACTCGAACCGGATCACGCGTACGCCCGACGCTGCCACTCCTTCAGCTACCCGCTGCATGAACGGCGAATCCATCGGCGCTCCGGCGCCATGCGCAAACAAGAACGACCTAGCCGCTGTCTGTGGCCCATCGACCAGGAGCGTACTCATAGCACCGGATCATCGGACGGTTGTCGCGTTCGTGCAAACCGGATCAGCCAATTTGTTTTGGAGTATCTGGCGGGGCGGAGTAAGCGAACCCCCGTGGCGCTCGCTCACTCCGCCTTGTGCTTTAGAGGCTTGTCCGTCGAACCATCAGGCGTGCGCGGATGCCGGCGCCGGCGCGCCCAGTTGCTTCAACGCCTCAGCGAACTCGGCCAGGTAACGCGACACGCTCGGCCGGCTGCGCATCGCCGCCAGCCACGTCGCCACCTTCTCACACTCAGGCGGCGGCGCGCCCTCCATCAGCGAGGCGATGTTGATTGGCGAGAAGCACGAGATATCCGCGACGCTGAATTCACCGCACAGGTACTTGCGCACGCCAAGCTCGCGATCGAGCCGCTCGTACTGTCGCGCGAGCTCGGCCTTCGTCTGCGCGACCGCGCTGCTGTCCCGCGTGGACGGGTCCGGCTTCATGAACACTTCGCGCACCAGCACGCCGAGGTTCGGCGCCAGCAGCGTGTCGCCGAGATCCTCGAGGATCCTGCATCGCGCGCGCTCGGCGGCGCCGGTGGGGAACAGCGGCGTCTTGGGAAAGCGCTCCTCAAGGTATTCCAGGATGATCGTCGAGTCGTAGATCACCGCGTCGCCATCGACCAGCACCGGAATCTGCGCTTTGGGATTCAACCGCGGCAGTTCCGCCGGCTTGATCCATCCGGCGGCGGGCGTCCAGTTGACCAGCCGGGTCTCGTGCGCGATCGCCTTCTCGTACATTGCGATCCGCGGTTTGGCGCTGTACACGCTGAGCGGAGAGTAATAGAGCTGCATCGTCTTCCTCCATTCCATGCGAGATATTTGAGATCACTTTTGGGGTTTGCTCGGGATAACCATCTGCGTTTGCGTGACGAGTGCGAGCAGCTTGCCGTTCTCCGACGTCACTCGCGTCTGCCAGACCATCGTGCGCCGTCCGCGATGAATCGCGACGCACTCCGCCCGCACCGTCGTGCCGGCCATCGCCTGCGCGAGGAAGTTGGTCTTCGATTCGATCGTGGTGGTCGTGGCGCCGTCGCGCAGATTCAGCGCAGTCGCACAGCCGCCGAGCGTGTCGGCCAGCGCCATCATCGCACCGCCGTGCAGCACCGCGGGCCGCGTGCACATGTCCTCGCGAACCTTCATCTCCGCCCTCACGCATTCCGCCGTCGCCGTGAGAAACTTGATTCCGAGCAGCTTTGCGAATGGAAGCAGGTCGCGGTTGAGTTGTTCGCTTGCGTCCATCATTGAGCATGATGTGCTCGGCGGCTAACATGAGTGGACCAGCAATGGCTCCACTTTAGGAAATAAATATGGATCCACTTCCGTCAATGTATATCGGCGTAGTACGGTCGCTCCCAGAGGTGCCCGGATGTTCCTGAAACTCGATACCGACGGCGCCCTGTACGATCAGATTTACCGGGCGCTGAGAGGTCAGATACTCAAGGGGCGATTGTCCGCGGGCTCGCGTGTGCCGGCCACGCGCGACCTCGCGCTCGAATTGGGCGTTTCGCGCAACGTCGCGATAATGGCGTATCGGCAACTGCTCGACGAGGGCTACCTTACCCCGCGCAAGGGTGCGGGCACGTTTGTCGCGCGCGAACTGCCGCGCGCTCTCACTACTACCGACGCAGGACGCCGGCCCGCCGCGGCGCGGACTTCCGCGCCACTGCATCTGTCGGCCTACGCGCGACGCGTGCGGGATGCGTCGCAGGGCGTGCAGTTCACCTGGGAGCCGCGGCGCGACGTGTTGCCTTACGACTTCCGCTACGGCCGGCCCTCGTTCACCGATTTCCCGCACGAAACGTGGTGCCGCGTGATGGCGCGTTGCGCGCGCCGCGTCACGCTTCGCGAGCTCGACTACGGCCCGCCGGAGGGGTTGCCCGCGCTGCGCGAGGCGATTGCCGATTATGTCGCTCGTGCGCGCGCGATCGCGTGCTCGCCAGAGCAGGTTCTCGTGGTCAACGGCTCGCAGCAGGCCCTGGACCTGGCGGCACGCGTACTCGTCGACCCCGGCGACGTCGTCCTGATGGAGGAGCCGCACTATCGCGGTGCGCGCACCGTGATGAGAGCCGCCGGCGCGAGGATCGAAACGATCGCCGTGGACGAGCACGGCTTGCGAACCGAGGAGCTTGCGGCTCGGCGTACGCTCAGCCGGCTGGCCATCGTGACACCGTCGCATCAGTTTCCGACCGGCGCGGTGATGCCGCTGGGGCGGCGGCTGGAGTTGCTCTCATGGGCGCGGCGAACCGGCGCCTGCATATTCGAGGACGACTACGACAGCGAGTATCGCTACTCGGGCCGTCCCATCGAGGCGCTTGCCGCACTCGACGACAGTGGCTGCGTGCTCTACGCGGCCACGTTCTCGAAAGTGATGTTTCCTTCGCTGCGGCTCGGATACATGATTCTTCCTGAGCGGCTGATCGAGCCGCTCCGCTCGGCCAAGGCCCTGATGGACACGGGAGGACCCAGCCTCACGCAGGCCGCATTGGTCGATTTCATCCGCGACGGCCACTTCGAACGGCATCTGCATCGGATGCGCACGCGCAACGCGCGCCGCCGGGCCGCGATGCTCGAAGCGATCGAGCGCCACCTGGGCAGCCGCGCGCAGGTGTCGGGCGTCAATGCCGGTCTTCATCTGGTGCTGTGGCTCCGCGATTTGCCGGGGTCGAAAGCGCGCGAGTTGCAGATAAGGGCAGCGCGCGCGGGCGTCGGCGTGTACTCGGTCGAGCCGTTTTACCTGAACCCGCCGACCCAGGTTGGGCTGCTGCTGGGCTACGCGTCGATGCCGGAGAAGCAAATCGCAGCAGGCATCCGCCGCTTCGCGTCCGTCGTCAGCTCTCTCTGAGAGTGGCTATATCCTCCCACGACTAAGTCTAGTTTACGGTGTAGCCACGCCCCTGCAGACAGGCTGCCATAGCCCGGTTGTACGAATTCCGTTGATTAGAGGCAGCAGCGTGAGTGTCTGCTTGCTGTGACTTAGATTGCTGTATTCTTTCGTCGCGCCGGCGAAATCCACCTGCCAGGCCTCCCATCGCGGCACCCGCACCTGCTCCCTTGCCCGCATCGCCGGCTATTGCGCCGCCGACCGCGCCTAGGGCAGCACCTCGGGCGGCGCCCTTGAGAACGTGGGGCTGTGAGGGCTGATACTGATTTGACGCAGAAGAATTCGATGGTGGCGGTGCAGGCCTGCTCGGGTCAAAACCAGTCTGCTTTACAGCCCACGTATGGCACTCGTAACGATCCTTGTCCTGCTGCGCCTGGCTTTGCCCCTTGGACGGATAGATGTATAGCTCCTGAGCGCGCGCGGTAGTATCCATAAGCAGAGCGCCTAAGAGACCAAGGAAGATAGGAGCATGCTTCCTAAGGTCAAACTCCGTGCTGGATTTCCTTTCCATAACTCACCCTCTCTCTTGTGAATGATGGCCAACATTGAGATTCTCAGTCGTGCTCATGGGAGTTTGATGCTGGCGGAGTTCAGTCACGCGCGCGGCAATTTCGCGGCTGAGCGTGCCCAGGTCAGTGCTGAGCGCCGCCGACGCGCCCGTTTCACCGGGACCCACGGGCGCGCTCGCCCTGGTTTCGGACGCGTACAAGTCCTTGCCGGTAGCACCGTCCTTGATGATCCATCGTGCGATCAATTCCGACTGTCCATCGGAGGTCGTTTCGAAGCGCTGGACGTCGATCGCGATTTGATAGTCAACGTGGGTCCTGACCGGCCAGGGATATTTTTCGATCTGTTGGGTGTTGAGCAGTTCGCATATATTTTCAGAAAAGACACGCGCGAAGTTTTTGTCGAGCGGCTCGCCCCAGCGCTTCTCCGCGGAAAGATCGAGCTGATTGGGCGAAGCCCGGGTTACTACTTCCAGGCGCCGCAGGTAGTCGGGAAAATCGATAGGGCCGACGCCGATGGTCAGAGGAGAATTGGCGAACGAGCCCGCCGGTGCTGCAGCTCCTGAAGAGTCGGCGAGTGGCGTCAGGATAAAGAACTTCGAGCGGTCGGGTTGCGGCGCCAGAGGCGAGCATCCCGCCGCCAACACACACGCGCCCAATGCGATCAACGCGGCTGCAACATTCGTATTTCTCATCGGTCCTTCTCAGGCACATACTTTCCGCGTAGGAGCGCAGCGGGATTTCTCTGCAAAAAGTCCGTAAGCTCTCCGATTGAGCGGGTGGTGTCGGCCAATTGATCGAGCGCCGTGTTCAGGTTCACCCACAACGGCGAGTCGGGATCGAGACTGGATCTCACCTCGAGCAACGCCTCGCGCGTATCCTTCATCGTGGCGTTTGCCTCATCCGAGTTCTTCTGGAGGCTTGCCGTCAGCGGCGTAATGCGTTCGTTGGCGTTGTCCAAAGCGACTCTTAAGGAGGTGATCGTCCGGTCGAGATTCGGCACGGTCTGCTTGAGCGAAGCGAGCGTGGCCTTCAGGTCGGGTGAACTAGTTAGCTGGTTGATGGAATTGGCGGCGCTTGTGATCGAAGCGACCAGGGCGTTGAAATCGATCTTATCGAGCTTGGCTAGTGCCTCTGCCGCTTGCTTCTGAATTGCCTCCATCGTGGTCGGCACAGTGGGTATCTCCCGTAGGCTGCCACTGCCTGGTATCAGTGCAAGATTGAGCGGTGCATTAGGATGAAGATCGATATCGACATAAAGGAGTCCGGTCAGGAAGCTTTCCACGTTGAGTTGCGCGCGCATGCCACGCGCGATAGCCGCATCGAATCCCTGGGTGGTGAGCGCTTCGCCACTACCTCCGCGTTGGATGAGCATTGAGCGATCGATGCCGATTACCACCGGCAGACGTAATTCCTTGATATCAGGGCGGAGTTCGCCTTCGCCGGGCGATAGGTTGATCTCTATTTCTTCGACCGTTCCGATTTGAACGCCCTTGAACTTGACTGGTGCCCCGACCTTCAGGCCGTTGACGTCCCCCTGGAACATGCAGACGAAGCGTTGCGGCTTCTTGAACAGGCTCCCTGAACCGACAACTACAATCGCCGCGATTACCAGTGCGAAGCCTCCGACGACGAACATCCCTATGGCGGTTGGACTTATTCGTTTACTCATGATGACTCGCTGTTTCGCCTCCCTCTTTGCCGCGGGTGAGAAACTTGCGCACCCGTGGATCCTGGGAACTTGCCAGCAGGTCCTTGGGATCACCGCTTGCGATCTGGACCCGCGACTCGGCGTCGAGGAAGACGCAGTTGTTGCCTATCGCGAAGATACTGGCGAGTTCATGCGTAACGATCACGATCGTCGCACCAAGGCTGTCGCGCAGCTCGAGTATCAGCTCGTCGAGCAGGCTCGAACTGATGGGATCGAGACCCGCCGACGGCTCGTCGAAGAACAGGATCTCCGGATCGAGCGCCATCGCCCGCGCCAATCCGGCCCGCTTCTGCATCCCGCCGCTGATCTCATTTGGATAGAAGTCCTCGAATCCGTTGAGTCCAACCAGCGCCAGTTTAAGCGCCGCGATCTCGCGGATTTGCGACGGCGTCAGGTCGGTAAATTCGCCGAGCGGCAGGCCTACATTCTGCGCGAGTGTCATAGAACTCCAGAGCGCGCCACTTTGGTACAGGATTCCAAATCGCCGCAGCATTAGTTCGCGCGTCTCCGGATCGGCCCGGGTGAAGTTAACGTCGCCGTAAATGATCTCGCCAGTGGCTGGCTCCTTGAGTCCTATAAGATGACGCAGCAGCGTGCTTTTGCCGCATCCGCTGCCGCCCATGATGATGAAGACGTCGCCATGACGAACCGTGAAATTGACGTCGCGCATAAGGACGAAGCTGCCATAAGCCATCGTGAGATTCTTCACGATAATGTGCGGCTTTGCGTTTGCCTTCTTGCCGTTGCTGGCCCTTGCGCTTTCCATTGGCGTTTCCGCGATCAAATTCCGATGATGTTGAAGACGACGGCGAAGAGCCCGCAGGCAACCACGCCCATAACTATCGACATCACGACTGCCTGCGTCGCTGCATCGCCAACCGCCGAAGAGCTGTTGCCGCATTGGAAGCCGCGCAGACATCCGGCAATCGCTATCAGCAGGCCGTAAAACGTCGCCTTGAACAGACCGCCGAACAAGTTCGTCAACGTCAGCGTTGCGATGGTTTCCTGCATGTAGCTGCGCGCCGACAGGCCAAGCATCCCGACCCCGACGAACAACCCGCCCAGTATCCCGAGGAAGTCCGCGTACAGGCAGAGCAGCGGCATCATCAGAACCAGGGCGATTACGCGTGGCAATACCAGGAATTCCATCGGCGAGATGCCCATCGTGGTTAAAGCGTCGATCTCCTGCGTCACCTTCATCGTGCCGAGCTTGGCCGCAAAGGCCGCGCCTGTGCGGCCCGACATGATTATCGCCGTCATGATCGCGCCCATATCGCGCGTCATCCCGATACAAACCAGGTCCGCCACGTAGATCGACGCGCCAAACTGGGAGAGTTGGACCGCGCCCATAAAGGCCAGAATCACACCTACCAGGAACGAGATGAGGGTTACAATCCCGACCGCATTGGCGCCGCAGTCCTGGAGAACTTCTATAAGGTCGACTCTTCGATAACGGGCCTTCCCGCGAATCAATTTCACAAACGCCACGGCCAGCTGACCCAGGAAGTTCATGAACTCGCTTACCGAGAGTCCATAACCCAGCGTCATCTCTCCTACACGCTGGAAGAAGGGAGCTTTGACGGTCGCGCTGCGCGTTCCCTTCTTCTCGGGCACCGCTTCGGCAAGTTCGAGCAGGCGCCGCAATCCTTCCGGAAGTCCCTGGCGGTCCTGGTCGATACCTCGGGCGCGACAGGCTTCGCTCGTCTGTACCAGGAACGCGATCAGGCCGCTGTCCCAGTTGGTCAGTCCTGACGTATCGAACGAAACCTTTTTGAGCATCGCCGCCGACTCGAGCTCTTGGCGAAGAACCGCAGCCGAGGGAACGTTCCGTGTCAGATGCCAGGGACCCGACAGTTTGATCAGCAGGGTCGAATCGTCTGCCCGGGTGACCGAGACTGTACCTTGCTCGATGTTAGAGGCGGCGTTGCTCATTCAATTGTACAGCGCGGAATCCTATAGACCGAATATAGCATTCCGCAAGCCAATAAACGCTGCGTCAGGACATCCAACCCTGGCGGTTGTAGTAGTTGACTACCTGCTGGACGATCTGATCGGTAGTTTTATCCACAAGATAGCCGGTCGAAGACGTAACGTTCTTGACGCCTCCAGCCGCGATGTTCACGCCCAGCGATGCGGCAGCAGCGGCTCCGCCCGCAGCAGCGCCAGCAGGTCCGGTAATTCCTGCGCCGGGCATATAGCCGCTGTCGGCGCTGGTGCTGAAGTCGATTATCTCGGTCGAGCCCTGATCCGTCTTCTGAATAACCTGAACCACTGTATCGACTTTCGACGCGCCCGCGCCAAGGCCGATTACCATTCGACGTAGCCGGTTACCTTCGCTGATGTCGGTGAATTCGCCATCCAGGACGAGGACGTTGTTGCCGGTGGGAGGCACACCACGCTGCAGGCAGGTGGTAGTGATGCCCTTTTGCGTCAGATTAGCCGCAACCTGAACGCAAATATTCTGAGCCGTTTGGTGGGCGATCTGGAGTTGTTGGTCAGTCTGGTTTTCGCCAGACATGTTTCTGTAAGCGACTTGAAAGATACTGGAGTTCAGCGAGACATCTGAAGCATCCACCGCAAATGGATAAACGACGACGGCAGTGGGTGGCGAGGTCGAGATCGGCGCCGCGGAACTCTGTTGCGTAACCTGTGCGCCCGCGCATCCGAAGGCTGCGACGGCCAGTATCACGTACATTCGACTAAGGATTTGTGACTTCATAACAGTACCTCACTGGTTGATGTTGATACTTCCTAACTCTCTTTTGGTCCTATGATTCCTGTCGCCCCGATTCTTTGCAGGGAACGCCGTTCTCCTACAAGTGGACTTTGGTCCTAGTCGTGCCATCGAACGGAATTGCTCCCACCTTATAGTTGCACCTGCGGCAACAGCAGGCTTACCTGAAATCTCAGCGTGAATTGCTCGGTCTGAGGGTCAAACTGCCGATAGACCATCCATTCTCCCGAGAACGACGTGTCGATTGCGTAGCCCTCGCCGAATTTCCAGACTTTCCCAAATCCGGCGCTGAGCGGCATTTCGGTCGAAGTCTTGTGACGGTAATTGATTTTCCAGGTCGCGTCGCTCGACTTCAGATACCATCCGCGACCTAGCTGATACGAGAGGATCGGTTGAATCTGGAGCGAGCTTACCGGAACCGAATGCGACGACGTGTACGCGAACGACGTCGCCTGCTGAAAAAGACCAGCAATTTGCAGCCCTGGAATTCCCCGGTAGCCGAAAGCCCAGGCCGGCCCCATCTGCCACGCACCTTTGCCCGTGAATTGACTCGTGGAGGTTGGAAATACGAAGTATGGTCCGATCCCCCACCGGAAGCGAGTCTCCTTTTCGTTCGGCCAGGGCATCACGAACAGGTCGAATAGTTGGAAGTCATCGAGCGCGGTGGTCGTTGACGCGCCCTTGTTGCGAGGAACTGTCACGACTTGAATCGTGGGCCGGATGAGCTGCTCCAGCGGCGTGAACAATTGTGGACGCACCGCGAAGAGCGGCCGCAACTGCAGCGTGTTCGGCTGAGCATTGGTGCCGTACTCGGCCGGCGTGTAGATGTCCTGGATCTTGAGCTGAGTCAGGCTCGCGGTCGGATCGTTTTCCATAACCGCCAGTGATTCCTCGTCGCTGCCGGCTGACGCGGTTTGCTGGGCGAGACCCAGGGAACAGCCCGCCAACAGGGTGAAGAGCGCGACACTGAGGGCGATCGCCCGCCGCCGGTTGCGCGCGGCGCCACGACAAGCGAGGCCGCGCGATGGTTCGCTCACCCTATTGTCCGGCCGGCGCTCGCCCCTGCAGCTCGAGCAGGCGACTCGTGATTCTCTGCATGACGGCCGGCTTACTTTCGACCGTTTGCGCGCATCCCGACATGAGCGCGCCGCAGAGCGGAGCGGCGACGGCTGGCGCTACAAATGCGACTCTCATCAAAGCGACCTCCTCGCGCAGTATTGCGTTCCGCGTCGAGCTCGCGGGCCGGCCGCGACGCGCACGGGCCAGTCTGCGCGTCTGCTACATACCGGTAAATTGGACCTTGGTCCAATAGCAACGCCACCGGCGCGAATGACAAGATCGTTAAGGTCGGTCCGTTCCGAACGAATCCGCAAATCCTCGATAGGTAAGCCGGTGCAACGTTGACCGCTAACGCAAACAGACAGCGCGCGAAAACCCGAAAGTCGATCACTCCCAGGTCGAAGCGGTTCAGCCCCGACAATCCAGCAACCGTAATTGTCGTCGATGACGATCCCTCGATCCTGCGCTCGCTGAAGCGGCTGCTGCTTGCGGCCGGGTTTCTCGTAAAGGCATTCGACCGGCCTAGCGCGTTGCTGGCCGAGACCATTCCACGCTCCAACGCCTGCCTGGTCGTTGATATCAACTTGCCGGAGATGAACGGTATCGAGATGTGCCAGGTTCTAAAAGGCTCGCCGCACAGCCTGCCGACGATACTGATCAGGGCCGCACCGACGACCGCGTTCGCTCGCTCGCCGCGAAATCGGACGCGGTTGCGGTCCTGTTCAAGCCCTTCGACGAGGGGCCCTTCCTCGACGCGATCGCGCGCGCTTTAGCTCTTTCCACATAAATCGTTCCGACGTATAACAACGAGGCGGAACATTGCCCGTCCGGTTACCTCATCCCAGCGCTTCGAGGCCGGCGGTGAACACTATGGTCGCGCGCTTCGAAGAAGCAGAGAACGTCGCTCCGTTGGCCGCGAATTCTTCCCCATACGAAGTCACCCCGGAACCGTGAATCGTGGATTTTGAAAAGCTTTTGGGCGATTTGTCGGCCGCCTTTGTCCGCGTGTCGCCCGAGGACGTCGACCGCGAGATTGAGCAATGGCTTCAGCGAATCGTGCTTGCCCTCGAGGTCGACCGCGGGACCGTGACGCAGTTCGAGCGCGCCACCGGCGGCCTGCTTATCACTCACCAGTGGGCGCGGGAGGGCGTCTTCGCCAGTGTCGATAAAGGAAAGAACGTCGAAAGAAGCTTTCCCTGGCTGGCCAGCAAGGTTTTTTCGGGCGAGCTGGTTGTACTGTCCAATCTGCCCCAAGGACTTCCGCCGGAGGCTGCCAATGAGCGCGCCGCACTGGAGGTCGACAAGATCAAATCCCATATCACCGTGCCGCTCAAGATTGGCGGGAAGATTGTCGGCGGGGTCTCCTTCGCCAAGCTTCTCAGCGAAAGAGGATGGTCCGAAAAAGAAGTCCAGCGTTTGAAACTGGTGGCAGAGGTCTTCGGGAACGCGCTGGAACGAAAGCGGGCCTTCGCCGAGCATCACCACCTCGAGCAGGATCTGCGCAAGATCTCGAGCGCCGCGATGATGGGCGAGCTCACCGCCGCCCTGGCGCACGAGTTGAATCAACCACTCGGCGCAATCCTGAACAATGCACACGCGGCGCGTCGTCTCCTGGCGGCCAAGAAACCGGATCTGACCGAGATTGGGGCGGCCCTTGACGACATCGTGCGTGACAATTCCAGGGCGGTCGAGACCATCCGGCAATTGCGGGCACTCTTTCAGCACGGCGAAATGCAGATGCTGCGCGTTGATATTCAAAGCATTTTCCGGGACGTCGACCGCATCGTCAGAGCGGACGCGCAATCGAGGCAAGTCGACTTGCAGATCGATGTGCGTCCTACGTCGCCAATCGTGCTTGGCGACCGGACGCAACTGACCCAGGCGGTGTTGAACCTGGTCACTAACGCGTTTGATGCCGTTTGCGAGACCAGCGACGAACGTACGGTGGTTCTGCAAGCGAGCGAGCGCGAAGCGGGGCACTTGCACGTCGCGGTTTGCGATTCCGGCACGGGTATCGATTCGAAAATTCTGCCCCGGCTGTTCGACCCCTTCTTCACCACCAAGCCCACCGGCATGGGGATGGGACTGGCTATTGTGCGGACGATCGTCGAGACTCACGGCGGCCGGCTGTGGGCGACCCAGAATCCCGGTCGCGGCGCCACCGTCGAATTTATATTGCCTGCCGCGTCAAACGCCGGTGCCCCGAGCTGACTCGAAGCGTCGGCACTCGAATGGATGTTCCAATCAAAGTCGCCATCATCGATGACGATCCGTCGGCGCGAAAATCGCTTGCCCGTCTAATGAAATCGGCCGGGATTGCGCCGACCGTCTTCTCTTCGGCCGGCGAATTCCTGGAGGACCCCGCTCACCATCAGGTCGATTGCGCGGTGACCGACATGCGGATGCCCGGCGTCGACGGCTTCAAGCTTCAGGAAACGCTGGCCCACACACTGCCGCATCTCTCGCTCGTGTTCGTCACCGGTCATGGCGACGTACCGGCGGGGATCAAGGCAATGAAGGGAGGCGCCGTCGACTTTCTGGAGAAACCGGTCGATGACGCTGCCCTGCTCGAAGCGGTCCGCCGCGCTGCCGAACGCAGCCGCGCCCGTAGGACGTCGCTCGTCGAGCTTGACAACCTTCGGCGCCGATACGAGCGTCTCACGCCTCGCGAGCGCCAGGTGTTCCAGCTGATCACCTCGGGACTGCTCAACAAGCAGGCGGGTGCCGAGCTCGGCACCGGCGAAAAAACCATCAAAGTTCAGCGGGCGCGGGTGATGGACAAAATGGAGGCCGAGTCGCTGGCCGAGCTGGTGCGGATGGCCGATCAGTTGCACATCCAGCCCGCAGGCAAGGCCGATTCAAAAGGGCGTCGGTCCGACGACCGTCGAACGAGCAGCGCGCCGCGTACCGGGTGATCAGGCGCAGCCGGCCGTTGCCGCGAGCGATTCGCCGATAACCGCGGACGCCGCCATTGACTAATCGTGTCAAGATGACCTGGCGATTCGTTGATAGAGGATGGCGGTTCCTTCGTATATCGTCGCGCCGTCTTCGGGAGCGCCGACGAACTCCGCGATCTGTCGCATCTCAGCGACCCAGCGGTACGCCTTCGGGCGCATTGCGGGAACGGCGCGATCCAGACGTGCGAGGAAGCCGGGCTGACTGCGCGCGAGTTCGGCGCGGAGCGCGTCGGCAAGGTCCTCGCGTTCCGCGGCACCCAGCATCGTTGCGCACAGCGCGGTGAAACCCTTGGTCAGTCCCGCGTAGCAGAGCTTCAAACCTGAAGCATCGCCAACCGGGCCGTCGAGGATCGCGATATCGAGACCGAAGTCGGCCAGTCGCATCAGCAGGCGAGCGTCGGGCCCTGATGCATAGAAGCGCGGACCCTTTGCCGGATCCTGAGTCCCGGCGACGGGTGGGCCTCCGATAATGCCGGCGTCGATGAAGGTCGTGGTGCCGAGCAGGTTGCGGATGCGCCGGCAAGTCGCGGGAGAGATCGCGTTGCATTCAACACAGACCGGCATTGCTTGCGCTCGGCCGAGCGGACCGCGAAGGCGTTCGGCGACCTCGACGGCGACGCCCGGCGGAACGATCGAAAGCACGAAGCTCGCGTCGCGCACGAGTGAATCGTCATCGTCGACGACTTCGAGGCCTGCATTTCGAACGCGTGCGACGCTCTCCGCGCTGCGGCCGGCAAGAGAGGTCACTACGCGCGCACCGGCTTCGCGCAGCCTGCGGCCTACGGCGGCGCCCATCTCGCCCGCGCCGACGATAGCTACCGTCACGGAGTCTCGATCTCGATGCGAATCGCTCATCGGACTACCTCTTGCACGAAACGAGCGTAGGATTTTCGCGCGGGCGTCAGTAGCGGTTCAGCCGGGCCAACCGATCGGCGTGAAAGTTCGAATCGCCGAACAGTTCCTGGCATACGCGCACCCGCTTCATGAACAAGCCGATGTCGAACTCGTCGGTCATCCCGATACCGCCATGCATCTGGACGGCCTCATTCACGGCGAGCGTGGCGCTGAGTCCGGCGCGAGCCTTGGCCACGGACACGATCGCGCCGGCGTGGTCGAAGGAATCGTCGAGCGTCTGCAGCGCCTTCAGCACGGCCGAGCGCGTGACCTCGAGTTCGCAATAGAGGTGAGCCGCGCGATGTTGCAACGCCTGAAATTCGCCGATCGCCTTGCCGAATTGTTTGCGCTCTTTCAGGTAGGCGACTGTGCGGCTGAACGCTTCCTCGCCGGCGCCGGCCATCTCGGCTGCCAGGGCGGCGCGGCCGACGTTCAGCACGCCCGCGAGGATTTCCCAGCCCGCGTCGGCCTTGCCGAGCACGTTGTCGGCGCTGACATTCACCTCCTCGAAGGTGAGCCGCGCAGCGTTGTGTGAATCCACGGTTGGCGTGCGCTCGATGCGAACTCCGGGCGCACTCGCGTCGATCAGGAACAGTGTCAGCCCAGTTGTATCGCCCGCTTTGCCCGCTGTGCGACCGACCACGATCAGAAGGTTTGCGACGTGGCCATCGAGTACGAACGTCTTGGCGCCGTTGAGTTTGAAGCCATTACCGGCGCGAGCGGCGGGCATCGCGGTTCTTTCGGGATGATGCTTTGCGGTTTCGTCAACGGCCAGCGTTGCGATCAATTCGCCGGCAACAATTTGCGGCAGGTGCTTTTCTTTCTGCTTGTCAGTGCCGGCTCGCGCAATCGCGGTCGCGGCCAGAATCGCGGTCGAGAGAAAAGGGGAGGGCGTAAGCGTGCGGCCCAATTCTTCCATCACGACGCTGGCCTCGACATGGCCAAGGCCAAGGCCGCCGTAGTCCTGGGGGACGAGGATTCCCGCCCACCCCATCTCGACGAAGTTTTTCCAGAGCGAGCGTGAGAATCCGTCGGTGTCGCGATTGTCACGCAGCGCGCGCAGATGGGCGATTGGCGCATTCTTGGCCAGGAAGCCGCGCGCATTGTCGCGCAGCATCGTTTGTTCGTCGTTGAGAACTAGCGCCATGCTCGGCTACGCACCGGGCAGGCCCAGTATGCGTTTGGCGATGATGTTGAGCTGAATCTCGCTGGTCCCGCCTTCGATCGAATTGGCTTTGGAACGCAGCCACGCGCGCGCGGTGCGGCCTTCGCGCGAGCGTTCGCCTTCCCATTCCAGCGCGTCAGTGCCACCGGCCGACATCACCAGTTCCATCCGCCGCTTATTGAGTTCGGTGCCGTAGTATTTCAGCAGCGACGACACCGCCGGATGAGCCTGCCCGACCTTGGCCATGTCACCCGCGCGATCCATCGTGAGCCGGAAGGCGAGCGCGTCGATCTCGAACGCCGCGATCTGTCCGCGCAGAACGGTGTCTGCGAGAATCCCGTTGTCGGTCCCAACCGTGTCCGTCGCAATCTGCCCGAGCGAACGGTTTTCGGAGGTGGTGCCCATGCCGCCGATCATGTCGCGCTCATGCGTCAGCAGGTACTTCGCGATGTCCCATCCCTTGTTGAGCTTGCCGACGAGGTTCGCCTTCGGCACGAGCACGTCGTCAAAAAAAGTCTGGCAGAAGGGCGACGCGCCGGAGATCAAAGTGATCGGCTTGGTCGAGACGCCTGGACTTTCCATGTCGAACAGCAGGAAGCTGATTCCTTCGTGCTTGGGCGCGTTGGGATCCGTGCGCACCAGGCAGAAAATCCAATCCGCCTTGTCCGCGTACGAGGTCCAAATCTTCGAGCCGTTGACGAGGAACTGATCGCCCTTGTCTTCGGCGCGGGTTTGCAGCGATGCGAGGTCGGAACCGGAGCCGGGTTCGGAGTAGCCCTGGCACCATCGAATCTCGCCGCGGGCAATCTTCGGCAGATGCTCGCGTTTCTGTTCTTCGGAGCCGTACTTGAGCAGTGCAGGTCCGAGCATCCAGATGCCGAAGCTGTCCAGCGGCGAGCGGCAGCCGAGCGCGCGCATCTCCTGGCGCAGAATTTTGGCCTGGTCGCGCGAGAGGCCGCCGCCGCCATACTCGCGCGGCCATTCAGGCACGGTCCAGCCCTTTTTCGCCATGCGCTCGAGCCACTGTCGCTGCGCGTCGGATTGAAATTTCCAATGCCTGCCGCCCCAGCAGGTGTCTTGTTCGGTCTGCGTCGGGCGTCGCATCTCGGGCGGGCAATTCGCTTCGAGCCATGCGCGCGTTTCTTTGCGAAAGCTTTCAAGATTTTCCATAGCTACATCAGGTGTTAATCGGTCTGCGCCGGCGATTCAAGGTTTTGAGTTGGAGCGCGGCTCATCTACTTCTTTTCACCGGGCAGATCGAAGCCGCCCGCTTCAGGACGATGCCCGTAAACGTCTTCGACAAAGTATTCGGACTGATAGGTGGCCGGCCGTGCGCCCCATCCATATTCGAACATCCATCCCGACGGATTGCGGAAATAAAATGAGTACATGTGATCGTTTGAGTGCTTGCCGGGCGTGATCGTGACCGGGATGTTGTTCTTGCGAACCAGGTCATAGGTCATGCCTACGTCGTCGAGGTTGTCCACCTCGAGCATGATGTGGTTGAGTCGGCGATCGGCTCCCGGGATTCCGAAGGCAACGGTGTGGTCGCGTTCGTTGCAATGCATGAAGACGAGGGCGACGGCGCGCTTGCCGCCGCCGAACTTGTACTCGACGCCACCGCGCATTCCGAGCTGAGCATAGAACCGCTGGGCCGCATCGACGTCGCGCTCGCGAATGATGCAATGTCCCAATCCACCGGCGCCGGTCTTGAATCGCCCGTGCATCGCGCGGCCGGGATGGAACGGCTTGCTGAACTGCGTCATCGGGCCGTGGAAGATTTCGATCGGATTGCCGTCGGGGTCGTTGAGCTTGAGAACTTCGAGCACTCGACGCTCGTCAGCTTCGTCCTCGGAACCGACGCGAAACTTTATCCCCGCTTCCGATAGCTGTCGCTGCATTTGTGCGAATTCGTCGGCGCCGGCGACGCGGAAGCCCAGGTAGGCAAGGTCGTCGCTGCCGTCGGCATGCAGGACGAGCCGATGATGCAGGTAGTCCATTCGCAGGTAGCATCGATCGGGCTCGCCTTCTTCGGCGAGTTCGAAGCCGACTATGCTGGTCGCGAAATTCTTCCACGCGTCGAGATCCTTCACCCCGACACCCATGTAGCCCAACTCTGTTACCTGGATCATATTTTCCTCCGAGCATTTATCGAGCGTCGCTGCGAACCCAGTCGGAACCGAGTGCGACACGCCGTACCGAATCTGTGTCGGTCGGCTGATGACCAACTTTATGCACGGGCGCAGGGGTTTCTACAACCTTATTTGACAGACGCCCGAGACCGCTCACCTCGACTTCGACCAGGTCACCGACGTTCATCGGGCGGGAGTTCTTCGGCGTGCCGGATAGTATGATGTCGCCGGGAAGCAGAGTGATGAACCGGGACAGGTCGGCGAGTATATAGTCAATTGGAAATAGCATTTCCGAGATTGCTCCCTCCTGGACCATCTTGCCGTTGATGTAGGTGCGCAAAGTCGATTTGCGAATATCAACTCCACTGACTATTCCGGGACCTATAGGGCAGAAGCCGTCCTGACCTTTTACCCGCAGCATCGAGCCGGCATCGGTGTCGCGATAGTCCTGGCATCCGACGTCATTCGCGGGCGCGAACCCGGCGATATAGTCCCAGGCCTCTTCGCGACTGACATTGCGCGCGGGCTTGCCGATGATCACGCCTACTTCGCCTTCATAGTTGAGGTACTTGTGTCCGGCCGGGCGGCATAGCACGCCGCGGTGAGAGTTCAAGGCGGTTACGGGCTTCTGAAAGTAGGTTGGCGTCTCGAGCATCGGCGCTTTGAACTCGACTCGGCGCGAATCGTAGTTCAAATGAATGCATAGGATTTTAGTCGGGTCGCACGGCGGCAGGTAGGTCGCCTCCGCATCGGCGATACGCCGGCCGTCGCCAAGCACAAGACGATCGCCATCCGGACGCACCCACTTAGGCTGTCCTTCGTGAAGGACTCGCCGCCATTCTTCCCTCGGTCCGTCAAGTACACTCATTGGCTATTCTCCGATAACTCAGTTGTGGTCGCCCGCTCAGGCAAACGATCCTTTCAATGCTGCGATGTTCTTGACGTCGCAGTAGAAGTCGAAGCTCCAGTTGCCGCCTTCGCGTCCGATGCCGGAATCGCGGCTGCCGCCGAATGGGGCGGCCAGCTCGCGAACAAAGAAGCAGTTTACCCACACCGTGCCGGCGGTGACGCGGTCGGCGATCCGCATCGCGCGTTCCTCATTCCTGCTGAAGACCATCGCGGCGAGACCATAATGGGTTCCGTTGGCGAGTTCGAGCAGCTCGTCCTCGTCGCGAAACGTTTGCCACGTCAGCACGGGGCCAAAGACTTCGCGCTGCACTATCTCCATGTCCTGCCGCACGCCTTCGAGCAAAGTGGGTTCGAAGTACAGCTCGCCGGCGCTGTGACGCTTGCCTCCCCAAAGCCGTTTGACCCCGGACTTGAGCGCGCGATCGACGAAGCCTTCGACGCGACGGAAGTGTTCGGGCGTGATGAGTGGACCGACGCGCGTGCTTTTCTCGCGCGGATCGCCAACCGTCATGTGTGCGGCCGCCGCGAAACCGGCCCTGAAAATCGTCGGCGACTGAGGCGTCAACGAGCAGGCGCGTACCCGCCAGGCAAACCTGACCCGCGTTGATGTACTGTCCCGCGGCGGTCTGCGCGGCCGCGTCGAGGTCGGCGTCGGCGCATACGATGTAGGGAGACTTGCCGCCGAGCTCGAAGCTGACGGGAGTCAGCGAGCGCGCGGTAGACTGCCCGATCAGCTTGGCAGTGTCGGTCGAGCCGGTGAAGCTCAGCCTGTCTATATCGGGATGGGCCGCGAGCGCCGCGCCCGCTTCTTCGCCGATACCCTGCACGACGTTGAGGACGCCCGTGGGGATGCCGGCCTCGTCGGCGAGATCCGCCATCATCGAGCAAGTGAGTGGCGCCCATTCGGGCGGTTTGACGACGACGGTGTCGCCCGCCGCCAGAGCCGGCCCGACCTTCCACGTCGTCAGCATGAACGGCGCGTTCCACGGCGTGATGAGTGCCGCGACGCCGGCCGGATCGTAGAGTACGTGATTGATCACCTCGGGCGAATCGATTTGCTCGTGGCCTAGCTTCAGCGCCCGGTCCGCGAAGAACTCGATGTTGTGGGCTGCGCGCGGAATCACGCGCGCGAGATTGCCCATCAACAACGAGCCGTTGTCGGCAGTCTCGACCGCCGCGAGTTCTTTGGCATGATCGCGGATCACTTGTGCGAAGCGCTTCAAGACGCGATGGCGTCCGTCGGGTCCGAGCCCGGCCCACTTTGGAAATGCGCGCCGCGCGGCGGCCACCGCCGCATCGATTTCCGCTGCGCCGCCGGCGCTTACGTCGGCGAGATGTTTTCCGTCGATCGGTGAATGGACCTCGAAAGTTTGCTTTGACCCGACCCGCCTGCCGCCGATGAAGTGCCCGGTCGATACGTCAACGCCGGCGATTTTCGCGGTGCTCATCTGAGAGTCTCCATGGTGAGATTGATTTTCCGTTTTGGCGGGCTCGCTTGAACGTCGGCCGCAACCGGACGCTCGCCGAGAATACCGTCGACGAGCCGCCGCGCCCGTTCCTTTGGCGCGAGCGCATTTGCCAGCTGATAATTTCGCGCGCCCGACGCCAGGTAGAAGCGCTCGTACAATTCGTTGCGACTGGCAAGGGCGCTGCCGACGAAGTCCCACGCCAGCCGGAAGATTCGCGCGCGCTCCTCAGATCCCATCTGGCCGGCGCCGCGCAGATACCTGTCGATGAGAGGGCGGAGCTTGGGGTCGTCGAGCTGTGCATGCGTGGGCGCGGCGAGCAGATTGTGCGAGCCGATCAGTGTGATGATCTCGCCGACGCGCGGGAACCAGGTCGGCAGCGCGGCGCGCAATGCTGCCATCGGACTGCCGTTGGGGAACCACACGCCGTTGCCGTAATCGAAGGCCTCGACCTCCGCGCTGCGGATCGCGGCGCGCGCGAACTCCGCGTAGGTCCAGATTTCGCCGAGCATCTGCCTGGTCGCCGGCGAAAAATCGTTGATCGCTTCCGCCATCCGGGTCGCGAGCCCGTAGGCGAACTCGAGCTTGGTCTGCGCCCGAATCATCGTCTGCTGCATGATGTTCGGATACCAGCCGGTCATCATCACGGTGTTGTAGGCGTCGCGATTGGCGTTGATGAAGACGCGATCGCGTGGGACCTCGACATCGTCGAAAATCACGAACGCGTCCTGCTCGTCGAAGCGGCTCGACAGCGGATGATCGAAGCGATTGGGGGGAGTCGAGCAACTGTCGCGGCACAGGAACTTCAGCCCCGGCGTGTCCATCGGAATGCAAAATGACAGCGCGTACGCTTCGGTGCCTTCGGATAAAGGCACGGCGGGGTAAACCGCGATTTCGTCGGCGAAGGGCGCCAGCGTCGCGAGGATCCTCGCGCCGCGTACAACGATCCCGTGCGCAGTGTCCGCGACCTTGTGCAGCGCGACGTCGTTGCCAGGCTCAGGAACGTCGCCTTTGGACTTGTCGATGGTGGGATGAATGATCGTGTGCGTCAGCGAGATGTCGTTGCGCGCGAGGAACTTCTGATACGCGACCAGGTTCGCCGCGCCGCGCTCGTTGCCGTTGACGGCCCACTCCGCGGCGCGTCCGGCAAAGCCGGCGAAGGTGACGTTCATATAGTCGGGCGTGCGGCCCATCAGGCCGACGGTGAACTCCGCGATTGTTTGGAGGCATGCGTGGCGCCGTTCGAGGTCGGCGAGCGAGCGCGGAATCATGTGACTCAGGTTGATCGGCTCGCCAGTCTCAGGATCCGGCATCAGGCAGACGTCGCGCGCTTGATGCTGCAGGTCGAAAATCTGCGCCAGAGTTTGCGCTGCCCCGGCGAAAGCGGGATGCGACACGATGTCGGTCACCTTGTCGTCGCCGACCCAGACTTCGCGTGGCTTCGACAGTCCGGCCAGAAACTCTTTCCCCGTGCGTGCTCCCATTAGCGGCCTCCTCGAGGATCGGAAGCGCGGTCGTCGTCGGGAACGCGTGATCGACCGCGCGCCGATCTGCTTGCCGAAGATCAGCACCAGCGCAGGGCTTCGTCAAACGCGGCGCGCGAATTTCGGACTCGCTTATTTGCGAACCTGCACCTTGCTGGTTAGTCTGCGATCGTCGATCGGAGGACAACATGGCTGGATTAGTGCTTCGCGAAGACCGGGATGGTCTCGCCACGCTGACGCTGAATCGCCCCGAGAAACTCAACTCGCTCAATGTCGGGATGTTCGTCGAATTGCGGGCGCACGTTGACCAGATTGCGCGCGAAACCGAGCGCGTCGGCCTTGTCGTCGTGCGCGGTGCGGGCAAGTGCTTCTCCGCGGGGCACGATCTCGCGGACATCGCGAAGGGCGAGCGCCCGCCGAAACCGAACTTTCAGTCCGAGACGATCGAGCGGCTCGCGGATCTTCCGCAGCCCGTCATTTCCGCCGTGCATGGGCATTGCTACACCGGCGCGCTCGAACTGGCGCTGGCAGCAGATCTGATCGTCGCGGCGGAGTCCGCGAAATTCGCCGACACTCATGCGCGATGGGCGCTGACTCCAATGTGGGGGATGAGCCAGCGTTTGCCGCGACGCGTCGGACCGTCCAAGGCGCGCGAGATGATGCTGACCTGCCGGACTTACTCCGGTGCCGAGGCCGCCGCGATGGGCCTGGCCAACCTCTGCGTGCCCGACGATTCGTTCGACCGGGAACTTCGCGCGATGGCCGACACGATCCTTGCCAATTCATGGTTCAGTCATCGCGCCAACAAGCGTCTGTTGATCGAGACCGACGGCTTGCCGCTGGCCGCCGGCCTGGCGCATGAGGTGTACCGAAGCCCCGGCGTCGGTCCCGACATGCGCGAGCGGCTCGCGGCCTTCACCAACAAATCGGCGCGCCGTGGCTGATAGCGACGTCGCGCCCGAGGCAAAGAATAGCCGGAGCGTTCAGCTTCAATCGCCGGGCGAGGTTTCGAGCGAGAGCCGCGGGGCGTTTCGCGCGCTGCGCCATCGCAACTATCGGCTGTATTTCTTCGGCCAGCTCATCTCCCTGGCCGGCACCTGGATGCAGAGCGCTGCGCAGGCGTGGCTGGTGCTGAAGCTGACGAACTCGGCGACGATGCTCGGGGTAGTATCGTTCGCGCAATTCACTCCAATCCTGCTGGTCGGCTTGTTCGCCGGCGTGATGGTGGACCGCGTCGATCGCCGCCGCCTGATAATCGCGACGCAAATCCTGCTGATGCTGAGCGCCTTCACGCTCGCGGTGCTGACCTGGACTGGCACGGTGCGCGTCGAGCACGTGATCCTGCTCGCCGCATTCAACGGCACCGTCGGCTCGTTTGACATGCCCGGACGCCAGTCGTTCGTGGTCGAGATGGTGGGCTACGAAGATCTCGCCAACGCGATCGCGCTCAACTCGATGATGTTCAACAGCGCGCGCATGCTGGGTCCGGCAGCCGCGGGATTGCTGATCGCGTGGCTCGGCATCGGCACATGTTTTTTCATCAACGGCGTGAGTTTCCTCGCCGTGATCTGGAGCCTGGTCCAGATGGACATCCCGGCCCGCGTGATAAGCGGCGTGGGGATGCGCATGTACCATCAGGCGCGCGAAGGTCTTGCCTACGTCTGGCGCAACCGCCCGATCTTCTACCAGATGGCGTTGGCAGCAGTGACCAACGGCTTCGGCTACCAGTACCTGGTGCTGGTTCCGCTGTTCGCCAAAAACGTGCTGCACGGCGGTGCCCGCACTTACGGATTCCTGGTCGCGATCCAGGGCCTGGGTTCGGTGGTCGGCGCGGCGACGCTGGCCTCGCGCGTGACGACACGGGGAATCAGGAACAATCTCATCGCGGGGCTTTTTCTTTCCGCGGCTGGAATCCTGGTCTTCGGACTATCGCGCTCGATAGCGCTTTCGCTGGCCGCGCAATTTGTGATCGGCACCGGACTGACCAACTTCAGAGCGAGCAACAACACCCTCGTGCAACTGTTCGTCAGCGACGATCTGCGCGGTCGCGTAATGAGCACCTATCAGCTCGCAGCCGTCGGGATGACCCCGCTCGGCGCGCTCGAGGTCGGCTACATGGGCACGCACCTGGGCCCGATGCAAACGGTAGTTTTATGCGGCGCGATCACGCTGCTCAGCGGAATCGTGCTGCTCACGCGCCTCAAGTCGGTCGGGATGCACGCGGTCGCTTCGTAATTTCATGCTTGCCAGACGCCCACTCTGCGTGTTCAATACCGCAGCTATATTGATTCGCGTTCAACGCAAGGAGCTCCTATGAAGGCCTGGCTCTCCAAAACAGCAATCACGGTTACGATGGTGGTCGCGCTCCCGGTGCTCGCGCAGGCCGATACCTGGCAAATCGATCCCGCGCACACCAACGTCGAGTTCACCGTGCGCCACATGATGATTTCGAACGTGAAAGGCCAATTCCAAAAGACCTCGGGAACGATTACCGCCAGCGGCAACGATCCGGCCTCGGCAAAGATCGACGCGATCATCGACGCGTCGTCGGTCGATACGCGGGTCGAGATGCGCGACGCTCATCTGAAGAGTCACGACTTTCTCGATGTCGCCAAGTATCCGACCATCACGTTCAAATCGACCAAGGTCGAAGCCGCCGGACCGGACCAGTGGAAGGTGACCGGCGACCTGACGATTCACGGCGTGACCAGGCCGGTCGTGCTCGAGGTTGAACAAAGCGGGCCGCCGATTCACGATCCGATGGGCAACACGCGCGCGGGCGCGTCGGCGACGACGAAGATCAAGCGCAGCGATTTCGGCCTCACCTGGAACAAAGCCCTGGAGGCGGGCGGCGTGCTGGTCGGCGACGAGGTGGCTATTTCAATCGACGTCGAGGCGATCAAGAAGTAGCGATTTGTTGCGACTCGTCTGATTGGTTTGCGTTTGACTCCGCGCCGCGATACCGCTGAACCGATTCAACGTCTCGAACTTCAGGGAGAGCGGCCATGAGCATGTCGCGGCGTTTTGCAGCGGAGTTGATCGGCACCTTCTGGCTCGTTTTCGGCGGATGCGGCAGCGCTGTGCTTGCCGCGGGCTTTCCCAAGGTCGGAATCGGATTTCTAGGAGTGGCGTTTGCGTTTGGCCTGACCCTCCTTACGATGGCGTTCACGATCGGATCGATCTCGGGATGCCATATCAATCCCGCGGTTACGATCGGATTGTGGGCCGGCAAGCGATTCCCGGCGCGCGAAGTCCCACCCTACATTATCGCGCAACTGATTGGCGCTATTCTCGCCTCGACCGTGCTCTACGTGATTGCCAGCGGCGCCGCGGGATTCGACCTGAGCGCAGGGTTCGCGGCCAACGGGTACGGCGTGCATTCGCCGGGCGGCTACAGTCTTCTCGCGGCTTTTGTCGCCGAGTTCGTGCTGACCTTCATGTTCCTGATCGTGATCCTGGGCTCGACCGACAAGCGGGTGGCCGTCGGCTTCGCGCCCATTCCGATCGGTCTCGTGCTGACGCTGATTCATCTGATCAGCATCCCGGTCGACAACACTTCGGTGAATCCTGCGCGCAGCACCGGCCCGGCGCTGTTCGTCGGCGGATGGGCACTGGCGCAGTTATGGCTGTTCTGGGTCGCGCCAATCGCCGGCGCCGCAATCGGCGGCTTCTTCTACAATTGGCTCGGCGTCGAGGAAGTGACCAACGAGCAGCTGGCCCGCGAATCCGGGCCGGCTAAGGCTTGACGTTTCGATGATGCTCTATTGTGCGGGCGCCGAGCCGGGCGGGTGCGGTTTCTGATCCCTGCACCACCACCACGCATCGTTTGGGGTCGGTGAGATCTTCGGGCGAGAGGCCGACCTTATCGGCGAGGTTGGTCGCGATTACGACCAGGCCGCCTGGCGTCTGACGCGCCAGTTGCGCAGCGGTCGGCGCACTCAACACGTCGGTATGCAGCCGCCGTCCCAGCGCGCGACCGGCGTCGCGAATCAGTTCGAGCAGTTCCGTGTCCTCCTCCGCCCCATTCTCCGGCACCAGCACCGCGTGCAGGCCGGACTTCTTGCGCAATGCGACGCGCAGCGCGAGGTCGAGCGCCGCGCGCCCGTGCGTCCCGCGATCCACCACCGCAAACACCCGGTCCAGCGGCCGTTCGCCGCCGTGAATGACGACCGCAACGTGAACCGGCAACGCGCGCGCCTTGTCGAGGATTTCGCGCACCACGCCGCCCATGAAGTCGGATCCGAAGACCGCGCGATGCGATCCGAGCAGCAACCATCCGATTTGCGGTTCCCTGGCAAACGCCAGGATGTCCGCCGCGGGGTTCGTCGTCCATACCGCTTGCGGCGTGATGATGCTGCCGCGCTCCAACGCGAGGTCCAATGCCGCGGCCAGTGCGGGAGAGCGGGGCGGCACGCGCTGCTCGGCCTCGCGCAGTCCCGAGCGCACTCCGCCCGGCGGGGTCTTCACCAGTGCGAGAACGCGCGGCGGCGGTGCGTCGTGCGGCGTAGCCGCCAGCGCGATCTCGACCAGGATCGACACGCCTTCCGGGTTCGAGACCGGCACCAGGATGGCGCTGTGTTCGGTACCGACCAGTATCGGACGGTGCGGCGGCTGCGCCGGCCGCGGTGCGGGATACCGTGCGGGATGCGGAGTTGGATGCGGCGCGAGGATCGGAGCTTGCGGCGAAACCGCCGGTTCGGGCGAAAACGTGCCGAGCTCCGGAAACGGCGCGACCTCCGGAAGTTGCCGGCGCGTGATCAGATGCAGAATCGGCGTCGTTGCAAAGGTGGTGACCAGCGCCATGATCACCAGCATCGCGAACAGCGTCGGCGAGATGACGTTCATTTCCAACCCAATATTCAGCACGATCAGTTCCATCAGGCCGCGCGTGTTCATCAAAACCCCGAGCGCCGACGAGTCGCGCCAGCCAAGCCCCGTGATTCGCGCCGCGACTACGCTGCCGCCAAACTTGCCGGCCGACGCGACGACCACGATTAGCGCACACATCATCCATTGCTCGTATCCATTGACCAGCCCGATCTGCGTGCGCAGTCCCGTGTATGCGAAAAATGCCGGCAGCAACAGCACGATGACGATGTCTTCGAGGCGGTCCGTGAGCTCGCGCGCCATCCCGCTGTCATGCGGAATCACGGCCCCAAGCGCGAACGCGCCGAACACGGCATGGATGCCAATCAATTCGGTGGCTGACGCGGAGATCAGCAGCGCGATGAATATCGACGCCATCACGCCCTGCGTCAGCCGCCCGCGATTTCCATACAGCAGCGACAGCCGGACCATCGCCGGCCGCACCACCAGGATCATCAGGAGAATAAACCCCAGCGCCATCGCGATCGTCGCCACTGCGCCGGTCGCCTGCGCCCGCGCCACGCTGACCACGAAGGCCAGCATGCACCACGCGGTCACGTCGTCCACGGCCGCGCAGGTCAGCGCGATCGCACCCATGCGGGTTTTGTGAATCCTCCGATCGGTTAAGATTCTCGCCAGCACCGGAAACGCGGTTACCGACATCGAAACGCCCAGGAAAAGCGAGAAGCAGGTGAACGGCACGTCGCTGGTCGATAGCTTCGGATAAAGATAAAGCGCAATCAGCGCGCCGAGCAGGAACGGCGTGATGATGCTCGCGTGGGAGATGGCGACGGTCGTGTGACCGCGTTTGCGGAGCAGCGCGGGGTCGAGCTCGAGCCCGACCAGGAACATATAAAGGATGACCCCAACCTGGGCGATGATATTGAGAAACGGCCCCACCGCTGCCGGAAACAGGTATCCTTCCGCGCCCGGCGCCAGCCGCCCGAGCAGCGACGGACCAAGCACGACTCCGGCCAGAATTTCGCCGACTACCTGCGGTTGCTTGGCGCTGCGGAAGACCCAACCCATCGCTCGCGCGGTCGCGATCACCACCACCAGCGCGAGCAGCACGTGCAGCAGGTCGCCCTGGCTCGCACGCGATGCGGCCGAGCCGAAGACGTTACTCCCGACGTGCGCGGGTGCGCCGAGCGTCTCGCCGTACGAGCGAATCCACAAGTACACCAGCACCAGGCCGCCGATCATCAGTGCGTACGCGGCGGCGGCGCGCGAGCCCGCGGTGGTAATTCGTGGCTGCCCTTCAGCCATCGGCGCATTCTACCAGAGCACCGGCTTGATGCGCAGCCCGGAATAACCGCGGCAACGCACCGGGCGACGAACGCCTAGCGAAGATCGGCGGATGGCTTTCTTGCGCGCGTGCGCTTTTTCTTCGGCGGGTTAATCGATTCGCCGGCCGGGACCGCGTCTCCATTCGATGAAGCAGCGGCGGCCGCTGCGCGTGCGCGACGCCGGCGAATCGCGGATAACGTCGCGACGATTTCCACTGCCTCCGACGGTGCCGCGCTCTCTCCGCTGCCATGACCGACCAGATCGCTCAAAGACAGGATTCCGACCAGCCGGCCGCGCGAATCAACCACCGGGATACGGTGAATCTCGTGCGTTCGCATCAGGCGATGCGCGGTCGCCAGATCGTCGCCGCGCGCACATGAAACCACCTGAGCCGACATCACGCGCTCGACCGGAATCGCCTCGAGCGCCAGGCCCTGGGTGTATGCCGCCATGCAGATGTCGCGGTCGGTGACGATTCCCGCCAGTCTGCCGTGCCCATCGACGATTGGCACGCATCCGCAATCGTGGTCCCACATTATCCGGGCCGCCCCATTCAACGAGTCGTGAATCGTGCACGCTCGCACTTCGCGGGTCATCAAGTCAGAGACTTTCACTGAGTTCCACTCCTCCTCACAACAAAATTCACCTGCAAATTATTTCCAGGTGGAGAATGGTTTGATCGACAGGTTCGAATTGAAATAGCGCGGATCGCCGCTCACTTCGCGGTCGATCCAGTCAGGAAGCTCAACTTGCTCTCTGGGATCCTTGAGTTCGACTTCGGCCAGCGTCAGTCCGCGGTTCGCGCCGCCAAATTCATCAACCTCCCAGGTATGGCCCTTGAACACGATTCGGTAGCGGGTCTTTTCGATCGGCGGATGCTCGCACAGGTTGCCCAGGATCTCGTGCGCATCGACCGCCGGAATCTCGTACTCGTATTCGTCGCGCGTAATGTCCGAGGTGTTTCCCTTGATCGTCACATAGGCGCGGTCTCCGTAGGTGCGCACGCGGACCGAGCTTTGCGCCGTGGCGGATAGGTAGCCCTGGCGAATGGCGAGGCCGGATCCCAGATCACTCCATTTGCGCGGGCGCACCAGGAACTTGCGTTCGATTTCCTTCGCCATGTCTTTGCGCCGTCAACTTGCCGAGGTGCCGGTTCGCGGCGTCATCCCGGTCATCAGCTTCAAGTGTCGAACATAGCTTATGTTCGCCTGGGAGTTCAGGCCAAGTCTTGCGATCGCTCGAAGCACGGCGGCCGGGTCTTCCGATTCGATCTCGATTGTTTGCGAGGTGGCGCCGCCGGCGATTGATACTTCGGCGAATTCGGCAGCGTACCTTTGAGACGTGAACTGCCGCCGCATCTTGACAACGTCGACCAGCGCGAGATTGGAATGGGTCTTCATCAGGTCGCGGATAAACTCGGCGTGAGTGTACGACGGTTGCGCGATTTCGAGGGCCCCAAGGCCGAGATCGGGAGACACCTGCTCGACGATCGTACGCGAATCCAGCGGGAATTCTGCCTTCAGCACGGGGCGCCATCGCTCGAGCCGGCCGAGCTGCTCCGTCATCAGCTTGATGTCGAGCACCCCGGCGCGAATCTTGGCGTTGGCGGCGTCGGTCGTGCGCGACAGGATGTAGGTTTCCGCGCTTTCCTGCGGCTCGGAGGGTGCCGCAATCGCGGCCAGCCGATCTCGAAAGGTGCTAAGGTGATTTCCCCAAATACGGAATTCGAATCTTCCCGGCGGGTTGTTCATCGTCGTCGCAGCGGCAGATCTTCGCGGCCGCGCACCACGATAACATTAGCGCCGGGCGCGAGGAAAAATCAGGATGCGACGCACCCGCAATTTTTCACCTTTTCAACCGCCGGCACTCTCTCTCATTCCTGCGTCTCGGGCTAACGAACCCGGGTCGCCGCCGTTCGATCGCTTGCGCGACGAACGCCCGGCGCGCACGACTTGCCGGCGTCCCACCGAGCGCATTTGCTTGGTCGGCAAGTCGTTGACGCTCAGCAATCCTAGCCGCCCTCGCAACGCCTCGGGTTCGATTCCAAGCACGTCGCATACGTATTCAAAGGAAAACGGGCTGCGGATTTCGGCCTCCGCGTGGAACCATCGCTGAACCTCGTCGAATTGCTCGCGGTCGCATCGCCGCGACGAGTTTACCGTCTTCACGTAGCATCGGACCGCGTCTTCGAGCACCGCGAAGACCAGCCGCGTCTCGCCATCGAGCATCGACCGGCGCCGGGTCAAATCGAAAAACTGAACCGGCACCAGGAAATCCGGCTCGAAGCGAGCGCTCAGCCACGGATCGGGGCCGGCGCATTCGTCGATTACCCGGGTCTGATTCGAAGGTCCATATTGAAGAACCTGTTCTGAAGCAGATACAGACATGCTAATTGGACCCTCCTTGAGCCGAATTGTACGCCTGCTGGGCGAGCATGGTCTGTGCCAACTCGGTTTGACCGTCCTAAGATGCGGAATCAACTAGGAATCTTGAGCTTTGGTGATGTCGAGGACGCTGGATGCTGCTCAATTATGCGGCATCACTGCGATTGACGCCTGTGCAGCGAGATTTCGACGCAGCAGCGGTCCATTCGTCAGAAAGGCTCTCGCGTGCAACGTCCAATCCGGCTAAACTGCCGCGGTCCGGGGTGTGGCAAGTCCCCGGCGAGGCAACCAACTTGAGGTGGTTTCCGTATATCGGGCTAATGGACTCGAATCGTGCCCAGCAAGAGTATTGTGTGCGCGCGTTTTCCCTAAAGTGGCGCGAGGCACGATCAATGCTCATATTAGAAACCGGATCGATGTGCGCAAACGGTCCTTAACTATGAAGACTCGAACTAAAACCCGACCGACCAAGACTCGCAAGAGGCTGAAAACCAAGATGGCAGCCGCACTTAGTACCGGCGCAAGGCGGATCGATGCGCTCAAGCGCCTGCTTTCCAAGGAGCGCGCTGAGACGCTCGCCCGGGTGAAGGAATTGATGCGCGAGCAGGCCCGCAACGGCGGGCAGCCTCCGGCCGACGAAATGGATGTGGCGCGATCGCTGTCCGAAGTAGATACCCATGCGGCGCTTTTCGATCGCGCGCAGGAACGGCTCAGCGCGATCGACGCGGCAATGGCCCGGCTCGGGGCGGGGATTTATGGAACCTGCGCGCGATGCGGCGATGAAATCCCGCTGGCGCGGCTCCAGGTTATTCCGTTCGCCCAATATTGCGTCGATTGCCAGAACGAAGCGAACACCGAAGCTCGCAGCGGTCAGAGTGGACTGGCCAAGCCGTTCGGCGGCCGATGGTCCGGCCCTGAAGAGCTGAGCATCCCGGACGAGTCGGAAGAGCATGTCGAGCCGCTCCGCGCCGCCGAGGACGACGTGCAGATAGACAGCGCGTTCGGCCCCGATGAGGACGAGCTCGAGGCGACGGGAGTCGAAAAGCGGCGTCGCGGACGTCCGCCAAAGGCGAAGAAGCCAGCGGTGCAGAAAAAGGCGCGATAGGGTCCCGGCGTCGTCAATCGATCGGGAAGGGGACGACGCAATTGTAGCGAAACACCGTGGGGTTCTCGCTTCCTTGGGCAAAGGGCCATGCCCCGGCACCCCGGTTAGGAGGAATCGCGGAGTGTGTCATTGCGGGACGTGCTCTAGTCCGTAGCGGAACATTCTGTTGACGGCTGGGCGGTTCGCGCAGCCTTTCGATCTCAATTTTAGCCTCTCGTGTGTCGCTTTATCGCGGTCGCGGATCCAACGCGTGTTGGCATATTGATTGCTCCGCGCTGACATTGATGGGTGGTGGGCGCGAGGACTGCGAATGGACTTGTTGCTCGTAGAGGACGACCCGACCGATCGGATGGTTATCCAAGCGCGGTTGCGGCGCGGATTTCCGAGCGCCCGGATTTTGGCCGCGGACGATCCAGTTCGGTTGAGTGAGCATCTCAAACGCGACGGCTGCGATATCGTGATCACGGACTATTGGCTGGGCTGGAGCGACGGCCTGTCGGTCCTGCAGCGCGTGCGCGGACGATGGCCGCGGACCCGGGTAATTATGCTGACCGGCAACGGCGGCGAAGAGGTGGTGGCGGGTGCGTTCAAGCACGGCCTGTATCATTACCTGGTCAAGCCCGACGGCTTCGCGGAGCTCGTCCCGGTGATCGGCGCGGCGATCGAGGCGAAGCGGCGCGATGATTTCCACGAGCTGATGGCGATGATCGTCAACTCGATTCCTGACGGAATTCACTGCGTGGACGCGGACGGCACTATCACGGCAATTAATGCGGCGGCGCGCCAGATGTACGGCTACAGTGATATCGAGATTATCGGACGCAGCAGCGAAATGCTGCTGCCTGCCGGGCGCCGCGACGAGGTCCGGCGGCTTCTCGTGCGCGCGTTTGGCGGGGAAATCGTGCCACGGTTTCCGACCTTTCAGGCCCGGATCGACGGCGCCGAAATCGCAGTTGAGATGACGATTCTACCGCTGCACGACGGCGACGGCGGCGTATCCAACGTCGCGTGTATCGCCACCCCGATCGGCCATGCGATTCATCGGCTCGCCGGACCGAAGGCGGGGCCGGAGTCGCACGCCTCGCTCGAGGCCCTGAATTTGAGCCGTCACTAGCGCGCCCCTCCGGGCGCAGCGCAACTCGTATTTTGGCCGCAGTGCTGCTCCCGTCCTATCGGGCAATCTTGGCTTTTGACCCGCTACCTTGGCGCCCGCCGGAAGACTAAAGTAACCGGTCTGATGGCTCACGATAACGGCTTGCACAAACTGACCGAGCACGGCGCATTGAATCATGTGCCGATCTACCGCAGCCGCCCGGTGCGGATAGCGCTCTACTACGCGCTCGGCGGACTTATCTGGGTAGCGGTTTCCAATCGGGTGCTATCGCTGATGCCGGCGCATTCATACACCCTCAACCGGCTGATGTTCGTGAGCGTGAACGCGCTGCTGCTGTACCTGGTCGCGGCACGCTACATGAAGACGATTCGCATCTCGGTCGCGGCGCGCGAGGAAGCGCTGGTGCGTGCGCGCGGCTACTTCGAGTCGTCGGTCGAGGGAATCATTTCAGCCGACAGCAACGGGATGATTCGCCAGCTCAATCCGCGCGGGCAGGAACTGTTCGGCTACCATGAAATGGAACTCGTCGGTCAGCCGATCGAGGTCTTGATCCCGCAACGCTTCCGCTATCGCCACGAGGCGCATCGCAGCGCATTTTTTACCGCGCCAAAGTCCCGCATGATGGGCCGCGGGATGGAGGTCGCGGGACGCCGAAAAGACGGCAGCGAATTTCCCGCCGAGATCAGCCTCAACGTCGTGCATACCCATCGCGGCAAACTGGTGATCGCGTTCGTCACTGACATCAGCGAGCGCCGGGCGATGGAGCGCGAGGCGCGCCGCAATGAAACCGTCGATGCGCTGGCTGCCGTGGCGGCCGGAATCGCGCACGAATTGAACAACCCGCTGGCCGTGATGGCGTCGCGAATCGAGCTGATGCTCGCGGCGGATCAGGATCTCAGCGCCCAGACGCGCGACGACCTGCTGGTCCTGGAGAAAAACATCGAGCGCGCCAGCCGCATCTCGCACAACATGCTTTCGCTCGCGCGTCAGCGCCCCGGCGCCCGTCAACCGGTGGACATGAACGTCGCGGTCGAAGATGCGATGCTGATAGTCGGGGCCGAAGCGAAGGCGGGCGCGATCAGATACGAGACCAGCCTCGATCGGTCGCTGCCGCCGGTGATGGCCGAGCCGACGGGCGTCGAGCAGGTGCTGATCAACTTCATCTTCAATGCCCGCGACGCGGGCGCGCACCTGATACGCATCGAGACCGCGCGGGCGCCCGGGCGTACCGGTAATCTCCGGCTGTCGATCTCGGACGACGGCGCGGGAATCGCGAGCGACGTGCTCGGGAAACTGTTTCAGCCGTTCTTCACGACCAAGCCCAAGGGCACCGGACTTGGCCTGTGGCTGAGCCAGCGGATCATCCAGGACCACGGCGGCACCATCGCGGTTGAATCGGTGAAGGGCGAAGGCACCACTTTCGTGATAACCCTGCCGACGATGGCCGAGTCGTCAGCGGAGCACGCGGCTCCTCCCGCGCGCGATGAAGCGCCGGCGGCGCCGCAAATCGCTGTGGCGCGAAGCAATCAATCGGGCCGCTAGCTCAATTCACGTCAATGGCTGAGCCGGCGAAAATTCTGATCGTGGACGACGAACGCGATCTCGTGGACGCCTACGTGCGCCTGCTCGAGCGCGCGGGCCATCGATGTATCGCCGCATTCGACGCGAACGAAGCAATCGAGCTAATCGACGCCGAGTCGCCCGATCTCGTGATAACTGACCTGAGCCTGCCCGACACCAGCGGCATCGAGATCGTTCGCCACGTCCGCGCGAAATCGCAGACCACGCCGATCATCGTGATGTCGGGACACAACACGCCCGAACTCAACAACTCCGCGCACTTAGCCGGCGCCAACATCTCGCTCCTGAAGCCGGTCTCGATCGCCGAGCTGCAGCGGGTTATCCGCGAAGCTCTCGCGCGCTGAAACTCTGTCTCCTCTCCTGATAGAGAGAGGCTAAAGCTGAAGCCACTGAACTTTGGATGCTCGAAGGCTCGCGGCGGAGCTACAGGGTGCGTTTGAAGGATACGCTCGCCAGTACCAGCATCAGGACCATGAACACCAGCAGGAACGCTATGTCGCCGCTTACGGCGGTGAAGTCGGCGCCCTTGAACAGGATCTGTTTGATTGCGCTCACTGAATGAGTCTCGGGATTGAAGTGCGCGAAGGCTCGCAACCACGGCGGGAAACTCTCGACCGGATAGATCGCGCCGCTCGGGAAAAACAGGATCACGTTCAGAAATCCAGAGAACACTCCGACCAGCCGCGGATGCCCGGCGCGTCCCAGCATCGAGAACGTCATCGCCAGCAGCCCGGTCGCGCTGATGACGATTATTCCGACCAGCATTGCGAGCGCCATGGGTCCGCCGAGGAGGTGGCCGCGCGTAATGATTAGGCCCAGGAACAAGACCAACACGCCGCCGATGCTGGTTACGGTCACGCCGCTGGCGAGGATGCCGCCGGCAATGTCCCATCGCGAAAGTGGAGTCACCAGGTAGCATTCGGTGACGCCCATGAATTTATCCATTACCCAGTTGAACACGCCGGACATCAGCGAGCCCATGAAGATGGCCATCACGATGACGCCGGGGATGAGCGATCGATCGTAATCGACGTAGGGGAACAGCCAGCTCGGGCGCAGCGAGATGTCGTTGAGCTTGGGCTCGCGCGCGGTGACGAAGCTAACCCTGACGGTTGCGGCCGCTTCATCGAGCACGCTTTCGAGCGTCTCGGAGCTGATGCTGTCGACATTGTCGGTGAACAACCCGATCTGCGCGATACGGCCTTCGGCGACGTCGTGGCTGAAGTCGGGCGGAATGACGACCACACCCTTGTAGAGCCCGTCGCGGACTTCGTCGACTGCGTTGCCGGGGTCGTTCTCGAAGGTGACGTCCACGGTCTTGGGTCCGGCCTGCAGCGCCAGCAACTGTTCGACGACTCGGCGCGCGTAGATTCCGTGATCCTGCTCGACCACGACGATCGGCAGATGCTTGAGCTGGCCTTGGAAGGAGTTGCCGATTATCACGAGATAAACGATCGGCATCAGGATGACCGACATGAGCGTGATCGGATTGCGCGTCAGCTTCTTGAGGTCGCGGCGCATGACTGCGAGGAATTTCAGCCCGAACATCGGCGGCCTCCTCAGCGCTGCTGCGGCATCCCGGCGCCCACGAACAGGCTGACCTTCTTGGCCGGCTCGTCGCGGAGCGTGCGCCCGGTGAAATGGATGAAGACGTCTTCGAGCGAGAGTTTCTGCACGGTGATCGAGTTCACGCGGTCGCCGGCTTGTTCGACGGCGTCGAGAATTTTCGGAATCGCGTGCGCGCCGTCGTTGGCCGAAAGCTGCAGGCGGTTGCCGCCGTCGAGATTCACCGAGCGCAGATACGGCATCGGCCGCAGCATCTCGGCGATCGCGGCGGGATTCTTTTCGACGATCAGATCGATGCGGTCCGCGCCCGGCACCATCGATTTGAGTCCGATCGGCGTGTCGAGCGCGATTATCTTGCCGCCGTCCACGATTGCGATCCGATCGCACAGCGACTCGGCCTCGTCCATGTAGTGCGTCGTCAGCGAGATGGTTATCTCGCTTTCCTTGCGCAGCGCTTCGAGCAGGTCCCACACCGCGCGGCGGCTCTGCGGGTCAAGTCCGATGGTCGGCTCGTCGAGGAACAACACGTCGGGCGAGTGAATCAGGCCGCGCGCGATTTCGAGCCGCCGGCGCATCCCGCCCGAGTAGGTCGCGACCAGATCGTTGGCGCGCTCGGTCAAGCCGACCATGTGGAGCAGGCGATGCCCGCGTTCGCGGCGCTCGCGGCGCGACAGGCCGAAGAACTCGCCGTAGATGTCGACGTTCTCCCATCCGGTGAGATCGAGATCGGAGGTCAGCGCCTGGGGAATGACGCCGATGTTTTCGCGCACCTGGCGCGGATACCGCGCGACGTCAAAGCCGGCGACAAACGCCTGGCCGTCGCTCGGCGGCAGCAGCGTCGTGAGCATCCGCACCACGGTCGTCTTGCCGGCGCCGTTGGGGCCGAGCAGTCCGAACACCTCGCCGCGACGGACCTCGAAGTTGACCTTGTCGACCGCGGTGAAAGCGCCGAAGCGCTTAGTAAGGTCTTTGGTCTGTATTGCTAGTGACTCGGGTTCCATCGTTTCTCGGAAAGCTGACTTCAGCCGTCATCCCCGGTTTGAGTTCGTCCTCGGCCTGCAGCACCTGGACCTTGACGTAGAAGGTCCGAATATCCTGACGTCCGCGGCGCACGTCGCGCTCGGTCGCGAACTCGCCCTCCTGCCCTATGGCCATGACCCGCCCGGTGAAGATCTGCGGTGGCGTCGTGGGCAATTCGACCTGCGCCGACTTGCCGATGTAGAGCGAGCCAAGGTCGGTTTCCTCGACGTCGACGCGCGCCCAGATCGTCGAGAGGTCGTCGACGGTCAGAATCGGCACCCCCGGCGTCACCCATTCGCCGACTTCGAGCGCCTTGCTGACGATGACGCCGTCAACCGGTGATTTTATCTCGGTATCGACGATTTGATCGGCGTAGAAATCAGCGTTGGCCTGCGCGCTTAGCACGTCGGCCTCGTCCTGCTCGACGGTGGTGATGGCGTCGTCGCGAGTCTTGGTCGCAATCACGTTTGCTTTGGTAAGTGTTTCGTCGCGCGCGAGGTCGCGCCGCGCCTGCGCCAGGTTGGCCTCGGCATGAGCTAGGTCGGCCTTCGACTTGGCCAGCTCATTTCTGAGATCGACATCCTCGATCCGGCAGACCACCTGTCCCTTCTTGACGTGGTCACCCTCGAGCAAGTCGAGTTGCCGGATACGGCCCGCAATGCGGCTGGTGATGTTGACCTCGGGCGCCTCGATCATCCCGACGACCTTGATCGTCGAACGATCCTCGGGCGGCCACAAGTAGGTGCGTCCGAAAAAATAAAATCCAAGGACGACCCCGGCCAGGATTGCGAGCCGAATAACCCGGCGAACCAGCGTTCTGATCATTGCGGATGCACCGGCTTGAAGTGACCCGACGGGTCTGCGCCGAGCGAGCGCAGCATCAAGTCGCCGAGTTCGCGGCTGAGCTCGGAGACCGGGCGGCCGGGGCCGTAGTACAACAGCAGCGAGCGAATCGCGCCCTGGATCGTAAACGTCGCAAGGCGCGGATCGACGCGCGTGAACACGCCGGTGCGGATTCCTTCCTCGATCAGCGAGGCGAAGAAGTTGAAGCCGCGCTCGCGCGAACCTTCGATGATGCGATTGCGCGCCTCCGACAGCCGCGGCTCCTCGGTTGCGAAAAACTGAAGGAAATCGCGCCGCTGATCGTAAAACTCAACCGTCACCGCGATCGAACGGCGCAGCCGCTCCACCACCGGCAGCTTCGGATCGGCGCTGCTTTGATAGGTGCGGTAGGCGGTGTCGAGTCCGTCGCTCAAAACGCCGAGGTAGAGCGCGTCTTTCGACGGAAAGTAGAGATATAATGTGCCCTTGGCCACCCCGGCGGCCTCCGCCACGCGGTCCATGGTGACGGCTTGGTAGGGCTCGTGCGCGAAGAGCTTAAGCGCGGCGCCGAGGATACGCTCGCGCTTGGCGGCCTGCTCGTCGTGGACGTGGAAGGGGCGACCATTGGAAATTCCAGCGGAATTTGTTTGTGTTCTATTCATAAACTGACCAGTCAGTCATTGTTTCACTAATATGAATGGCGGGGATGTGCGAGTCAACCACGACGGCGGTGCAACTCTCCAAGAACGGCAAGGTAGATGAGGAGCTACAGCCGCGAGTTCGAGGGCTTCGGTTCGATCATGCCTCTCTGAGAGTCGGAATCTTCTTCAACTCGCCAGCTAGGCGGTGCGTCGCCTCCCAGGCGTCATAGCGCGCCTGCATGTTCAACCACAGATCGGGTCCGTTGCCGCACAACTTGCCTAGTCGGGCGGCCATATCGGGAGTGACTGAGCCCTGGCCGGCCATCACGCGGTGCAAGGTCTGTCGGCTGACGTCAAGCAGGGTGGCAATCTCCCCGATCGTACGATTCTGACGGCGAAACTCGGGCAAGATGTTGCGCCCGAAGAAGACGCCCGGATGCACCGGCGCGCGCCTAATCTTGTCCCGCTCGACGGCAAGTTCATCTGACTTCATGGATAATTGCCTCTTGTGCCTCTCATGCCCTCCTCGGGCTAGTGATACTGCTCTAAATCGACTCTACTGGCTCTCGGAGCGCTCCATTCGAAAGTGATCGTCCACGGACCATTGACGTGCATGCTGTACCGGACGGGCTTGCCCCTTAGCGGATGGAAATTGAAGCCGGGCAGGTTAAGATCTTGTTGATTCACGGCCGCCTCTATTGCGTCGAGCAGGTCAGAGCAGCGTTGATGGAGTCGCGGATCCACCCTTGCACTCTTGCCGGTCTCAAATATTTCCTTGAGACCCTTGTGCTTAAAACTCGCGATCACCAAACCTCAGTGTAACAAATCTTTGGACGAGGTGTCAAATCTACTGTTACACCACCGGCGGTATGCTGCCTGTAGCTCAACTGGATAGAGCATCAGACTTCGGAGTCGCTACCTACCTGTCCATCGCTGCATACCGCGTGTCACCACTTTCAAAACCCGTCCGCCTACGCGCGCTCGCGTGTCATGGCGTATTCTGCGGTTGGGTAGTCAACGATTTTTGACCGACCTTGGGGTGTCAAATGGGTGTCAGCAGTGTATTTCTCTTTTCCTCAGGGTCCGAGAGTAGGGAAATCATCGTCACCATCGTCACCTGATCGTCACCGTCACCGTTTGCGGCCGCGAATTGCGGCGTTGCGCGACTTGCGCGGGTTGTCGCGAAACTTGCGCAGCCGAGCGTTCGACAGGAGCTCCAACGGGCTACGGATGCAGCTCGGCGTTGGCTATGGTGTCGATGCGGTCGGCGAGGTCGCGTTGCATCTTCGGTGTCCAGTGCGCGTAGACGTCCGCGGTGATCGCGATCGAAGAATGACCTAGCAGTTGGCTTACGTCGTAGAGGGCCACTTTGTGTTCGAGCAGGCGCACTCCGGCGGTATGTCGGAGGTCGTGAACCCGCGTCGAGGCCGGAAGCCCTGCCTTCTTCTTGAGGTTGTCGAAAACCGTGTTGATCCTCCTTGGTTCCTGCGGCTTGCCGATTGTGTTCGCGAAGATCAAGCCGCTGTCGTTCCACTCCGAGCCCGCGACCAGGCGCTCTTGCGCCTGACGTGCGCGGTGGACGCGCAAGAGTTTGATAATCTCCTTCGGCATCACGATGACCCGCCGCGCCCCCTGCGTCTTCGGCTCGGCGCTCGTGAGCGGCTGGCCGGGGACGCGTTGCAGGGACTGCGCTACCCGGAGTTCGCGACGTTCGAGATTTACATCGTCCCAGCGTAGGGCCGCCAGTTCACCGCGCCGCAAACCGAGGCGGACAGCGAGCGCGAATAGTGCCTCCCAGCGTGGATAG
Organism: uncultured delta proteobacterium; assembly: GCA_963842085.1. Classification (GTDB taxonomy): domain Bacteria; phylum Desulfobacterota; class Binatia; order Binatales; family Binataceae; genus Binatus. Next base: position 816,611 of record CAWJET010000002.1, on the reverse strand, counting down.
TGCTCGCGGGCGGCGACAAGCAGGCTTCGAACCTGCTCTTCGGTGAGGGGTTTGATCTCTGGCTTTCGGCGCGGGGGCAGTTCGTCAGCGAGCGCGGCCACGTTGAGCGATACGAGTTTGCGCTTTAGCGCAACGTTGAGCGCTCGCCGTAGCAGGGTTCGCACGTGCCGCACCGTGCCAGGGGAGAGACCCTGTTTGACCTTCGCGTCAAGCAATGCTTGCACCGCTTGCGCGTCCAGCCGCGTTAGTTGCATTTGCCCGAGAGCTGGCTCGACGTGCAGCCGGTTGAGCATCTCATATTGCTGATGGGTGCGCGGCCTGCGCGTTGCTTTGACCGTTTCGAGCCAGCCCTGCATAAATCGGCCGAGTGTGGTGCGATTGGTCGGAATCGTCTCGCCCTGTTTGCGCTTGTGCAACGCCTCGACGAGCAGGTCGGCAGCGGCGGCGCGGTTGTGGGCGTAGAAGAACTTCTGCTTGCGCCTACCGTTGACCCAACCGAGGTCAATGCGGGCACACCACCGCCCGTCGCGGCGCCGGAAAATTGTTCCTTCACCCTTGAATCTTGACATCTCTGTGGCCTCTCTTTTTGACGACGGTTGAGCGTCGCCGTGCTTTCCCTTCAATTACTTCCTTCGCGAGCCGGCTCGCGGTCTTCTGATCCTTGCGCATCAGGCGAGCGAGGTAGTGCTCAGCATGCACGCGATCGCGTTTCAGCAGCTGACGGAGATAAGTCGCTCTGCGAATGAAGCCGCGCTCCTCGGGTCCTAGACTGTCGAGGAACCGCTTAACGTGAACCCTAGCGGCGCACTGGGGCGAGCAGTAGACCTTGCGCCTACGGACCACGAACAAGTTGCCGCACTTAGGCCGTTGACACGTCTGGATCCGGCCCAAATGGTCCGCCAGCAGTTGCCATGCGCCCAGGCTGCAAGTCCCCAAGAAGTCGCGGGCCCAAAAAACGATTGTCCCTAGGCGCTCTTGTGATTCCTTCCAGCCGATCTCTAACGTGATCTGGGACACCGGGACATGTACCCGTCGGTTTTTGAGCAGGTCGCGCAGCCGCCACATCGTCATGTCGGCGAATTCGGCCACCTGCGGCCCTGTGACCTCGGGCTGGACAGCGAGGCCTTCGGGCAGGTGGTAGCGACCGCCCACCACGCATATCAGGGCGAGGTCGGCGAGCGCCGCGTCGAGAGCGGCCCCCTTCAGCGAATCCAAGCCTTTGCGCTGCAGCAGACGGAGCAGGGCGTCGGCCCGTTCGTCGGGTCTCTGACCGCAGCGCCGGACGGCATCTCGCCAGACACTGGACAGCCACTGATTTGTCATAAGGATTAAGGCCTTCAGCAGAAATAACTACGGCTAATTGTAAATTGGACCGCCGTTAGACGCAATACCCCTTCAACGTCAATGGAAATCTGCTATGTCAACGGGATGTTCGCGATGAACTTCGACGAATGAGGGCGGGTTTGTGCGATAAGGGGCTTGACGGTATGCAGCCCTCCCTACAAGATCGCAAATAGTAACTAAGCGAGGTTCCCCATGGAGACGGTTTTTCTTCGGGTCCGCGAATTCGCCGAGCAGGCGCAGATTTCGCGCAGCATGGCGTACATCCTAGTGCGCCGGGGCGTTGTCCCGTCGAGAAAGTTTGGCAACGCGATTCGGATTCCGAGGGAAGCGCTTGAAGCGATGGCGCGCGAGGCGCTTGAGAAGAAGGTCGGCGAGGCGGCGCGGTGATAACTCACTGAGAGCGAGATGGCCGCAGATGGCGACAGAGGGGTTGCACGATGTCGGCTAGAGAGTGGTTCGAGCTCATCCGGCGCGAAGCGCTCGCGCGCTATCCCGCGCTGCTTCAGGAGTGGCTTCCCGGCGGCCGGATCGAGGGCAACGAGTTCGTCGCCGGCTCCGTCGCGGGCGAGCCGGGCAACTCGCTCAAGGTCAACATCAGGACCAGCGCCTGGGCGGACTTCGCCCGCGCCGGCGTCAGCGGCAACGACGCGATCTCGCTGTTCGCCGCGATAAACAAGCTCTCCTACAAGGACGCGGGCAAGGAGCTCGGCATCCTGCTCGGCCTGAACCGGCCGCTCGGCGTCACCCAGAACCCGTGGGTCCCGATGGCCACGATCCCCGACTACGCGCCGATGACGGCCGAGGACTTCCCGGTCCTGCCCCCGAGCCGCATGGGCGACGCCGCGCCGACTGCGATGTGGTGCTACCTGAACGCGGACGGCGTGCCCCTGTGCTGGCGCGTCCGGTTCGACCGTCCCGACGGCTCGAAGGACGTGCTGCCGCTGACCTTCTGCCAGAACATGCAGACCGGCGCGACGGAGTGGCGCTGGCGCGACCTGCCGGCGCCGCGGCCGCTGTACGGCCTCGAACTGCTGGCCCTCAGCGACGACGCGCCCCTAATCATCGTCGAAGGAGAAAAGACCGCCGACGCCGCGCGCCAGCTGCTCCCCGACTGGATTTGCGTCACCTGGGCCGGCGGCGTGAGGCGCATCGGCCCGAAGTTCACCGACTGGGGGCCGATCCTGAATCGCGGGGCCGGCGAGAACCGGCCCCGGCTCGTGCTCTGGCCGGACGCCGACGCCGAGGGCCGCAAGGCGATGTTCCTGCTCGAGGAGTACTTCCGCGAGGTCGGTCTGCGCCCCGAGATCGTCAGGTTCAACCCCGCGTGGGCGAAGGGCTGGGACCTCGCCGACGCGCTGGCCGAGGGATGGGACACCAGCCGCGTGCTCGCCTACATCTCGGAGAACGCCGTCGCGGTGACGCTCGCCGAGAAGCCGCTGTCGAAGCGGCCGGGTGTGATACTCTGGAGTTGACCCGGTTTCGTGGAGTGTGTTGGGGAAGAGAGTGAGGGAGGAAAGACGATGGCCAAGACACATCCACCATACCCGGCTGAGTATCGGCGGCGGATAGTCGAACTGGCGCGCGCAGGCCGGCCGCTGACGGAATTGGCGCGAGAGTTTGAGCCGACGTTAGAGTCGATTCGGCAGTGGGTGAGACAGGCAGAGCTGGATGAAGGAGTGAGAAACGATGGCCTGACCACAAGTGAGCGCGAGGAATTGAGCCGACTGCGGCGCGAGAACCGGATTTTGCGCGAAGAGCGTGAGATCCTATCAAAAGCCGCGGCCTGGTTCGCCACGGAGACCGGCTCAGTGCCGTCACGGCGTTCCAATTCGTGAGCGCGAATCAGGCCATGTACGCAATCGCCACGATGTGCCGGGTGCTGGAGGTCTCCACCAGCGGCTACTGGGCGTGGCTAAGACGACCGCGGTCGGCGTGGGCTCGGGCCGACGCGCAATTGACGGCGCGCATTCGCGCGATTCATGAACGGTCGCGCACCAGCTATGGCGCTCCGCGCATTCATGCCGAGCTGTTAGCCGACGGCATCGCGGTCGGACGTAAGCGGGTGGCGCGGCTGATGCGCGCGGCGGGACTTCACGGAGTCAGCCGGCGCAAGTGGATCACCACCACGGTTCGCGATCGCGCCGCGCGACCGGCGCCGGATCTGGTCGAGCGTAACTTCACCGCGGCGGCGCCCAATCAGCTGTGGGTCGCCGATATCACCTATGTTCCAACCTGGGCCGGCTTTCTGTACCTGGCGGTTGTCCTCGACGCGTTTAGCCGCCGCGTGATTGGGTGGGCGATGGAGAATCATCTGCGCACCGAGCTGGTGTTGGCAGCGCTCAATATGGCGCTCGGGCAGCGCCGGCCGACCACGGTAATCCATCATTCCGACCAGGGCACCCAATACACCTCGATCGCGTTCGGCATGCGTTGCCGTGAGGCAGGAGTGCGTGCCTCGATGGGTTCGGTAGGCGACTGTTTCGACAACGCGATGTGCGAAAGCTTTTTCGCCACCCTGGAATGCGAGCTGCTCGACCGCCACCGTTTCAAAACCCAGGTCGAGGCGAGGATGGCGATCTTCGACTTCATCGAGGGCTGGTACAATCCGCACCGCCGCCACTCCGCCCTCGGCTATCGTTCGCCGCTCGAGTACGAACAAATCTATCGGGCCGAACCGAATCAAAGCATGCGGAGCTCGACCGCTCTGCGCACCGCTTGGCCGCCGAACAACGCGGCGGCCGGCGCGCTGCACGGCGCCGCGCTCTCGGATCAAGATTCCATAACGCTTTCCGGCCCCAGCCCCAATCGGTGAGGGCTGGGGCCGAAAAGCTGGTACCAGATGAACATCAAAACGGAACTCTCGACGAGACAAAACCAATGAACTAAAACCAAGCCCTAAACCGTCCACCGAAACGGGGCAGCTCCATCCAGAGCGTCGAGGCCGCGTCGCAAGCGGTCCGGGTGTAATTCGGGGCCCAACCCGGCGCTCGCTCGAGCGGCGCGATGACCATGTTCAACAAGTCGAGCGCTTGCTTCTCCCTTCCCAGATGCGCGTAGATGCGGGCGCGGGCGGCTCGGAATGCTGCCAAGAACCAAGTGACCTCGACGCCCTCTTCAGCGCCCGATTCATATGGCGCGATGGCCTTCTCCCAGTTCTCGTCCAGCGCCAGCCACATCTCATCTCTTGCAGTTAGGAGCTGCAGAACCTGCGTAGATGTGGTGGTCAGCCGTGAGCCCGCGGTTCTCTCCTTCTGGTAGGCTGCCCGCGCCGCCGCGAGATCGCCGAGCGCATTGAGGCAGCGCGCGGCCTGCGCCCAGCCCTCGACGGCCACGGCAATTCGTCCCTGCCTCTCGCTGCGAGCGGCTCGCTCTTGCCAGAGCGGCAAGGCGCGGCGGTATTCGCCGGCGGCGAAGGTTAGCGCCCAAGGGAGGCTGGTGGAATCAATGGAATCGGCGGCGGCACCGGCCAGAACTTCATCGCGGGATCGGAACGCCATAAGGCCGTAAAAGTGCATGGCCTCCGCTCTTCGGTTGCGTACAAACTCGTACAACTCCCGCCGGCGAGGCGAGTCCAATGGGAGTCCCATGTAGTCAGGGCTCTCGGACTCCTCGCGTGTCAGGTCCCGCGCCGTCAATATTGCCCAGGTGTTGTCTCGGCGATCACCCGTGTATCGAAGCCCTTGAACCGCCAGAGCGCCAGCTTCACGGAAGAACCCCGCCTGACCCATCGCTTCCGTAGCCTCCGCAAGATAGTTGGCTGCTGCCGCGTTTCCTTCCGAAGCTGCGATTAGATCTCCCGCCTGGCCGGCGATCTTCAGAGCCTCCTCGGATTCCAGCATCCATGCGAGCGTAAGTCCGAGGCGACCGAGCACGCGCGGCCGCCGCGAGTCCGTTTGCGGCAACAGCTCGAGCGCGATTTTGAAGAAGGCGGCGACATCATCATGGGCATAGGCAGCCTCCGCCCGATCCGCGGCCGCGATCGCGTGAACCGCGCCGCGCTCGGCGCCCGGAAGCGCCGCGCTGCGCGAATATTGATAGGCCACCTCGGCCGCATGCTCAGCAACTCGCGCGCCCCAGAACTCCTCCATAGCCTCCGCGATCTGCCGATGGGTCCGGACCTGCCTGGATGGGTTCATTTCGCCGTACAGGGTGTGGCGGATAAGCGCGTGGGTGAAATCGTAACTGTCGGCCTCGGTACCGGGGCGGATCAGTTGCGCATCTAGCGCCGCGTCCACCGCCTTCAAGGCCGCGCCCTCGTCAAGGCCCGCTACTTTCGCGGCGATTCCGAAGTGGAAGGCGCCGTTGAATGCAGACGCCGCCGCCAGTACGCGATTCGCCTCGTCGGAGAGCCGCGACAATCGCCGTCCGATCACCTGCCGCACGCCCTCGGGAATGCCCAACTCCTCGATTGCCAGGTCCGACCTCCAGCGGCCGTCCTGGCGGGAGATCTTCCCTTCCTCGATCAGATGCAACAGCACTTCGCGGATGAAGAACGGGTTGCCCTCCGTTTCCGCGTCGATCGCTTTGACCAATGGCTCGGGCACGTCCTGGTCGGTGACCGTCTGGAGCAGTTCTCCGACCTCGCGACTGTCGAGCCCTTTGAGGTTGATACGTTCGTATTCGGCCTCGCGCCTGAGCGCGGCGAGCGCGTCGGAGAGCGGATGCTGGCGGTCGAGCTCGACGTCGCGGTAAGCGCCAATCACCAAAATACGATTGTGGGCGATGAAGCGTGCGACATGACGCAGCATCGCGATCGTCCCGCGATCCGCCCAATGCAAATCGTCCAGCACGAGGACCAATGGTGTGCGTGCGGACACGGCGATGAGAAGTTGCGAAACCGCGTCGAGTAGTCGGAAGCGCTCCTCCTCTGGTTGGAGCGGCGCTGGTTCGCCGAGGTCCGCGATGCGCTCGCGGATGATCGGAACGAGCCGCGCCAGCGGCGGTCCTCCATAAGCGAGCTCACGGCGCAGATGTTCCGTGTCGGCGGCGCGCGCGTACTCAGTTATCGCCTCCGCAAAGGGGCGGTAAGGCGGCGCCCATTCGCCCTCGTAACAGCGCCCCCACAGCACCAGCGCGCCGTGTGCGCGGGAGTTTGCGGCGAATTCCTCGAGCGTGCGGGTCTTGCCGATACCCGGCTCGCCAACGACCATCACCAGACCGCCGCGTCCGGCGCGTACATCTGCAAGCTTGTGTTCCAGCCGGGCCATCTGGCCCGCGCGTCCGACGAACGGCATCTGGCGCAGGATCGCGGTTGGCTCGTCGTGCTCGTAGAGCACCTCGCACGCAGGGACAGGTACCGCGAATCCTTTCAACTCAAGGGCGCCTAGGTCGCGGAAGCTGAAGTTCTCACGTCCTGCAAGCAGCCCCGACACCAGCGAGCTCGCGATGATTTGGCCCGCGGCGGCGCGCTCACACAGCCGCCGCGCCACTACTACCGCAGTCCCGAAGTAGTCGGCTTCATCGCGCAGCGCTTCTCCGACGTGCAGTCCGGCGCGCAAGCCCAAGCGCGCTCCCGCCAAGGGACGCCGTCCGCTCTGTTGCATCGCGATCGCGCAGCGCACCGCGTCGGCCGCCGATGGGAACGCAACCATCAATCCGTCGCCGAGCCACTTGACCTCGTGGCCACCGTGCGCCACGACCGCATCGCTCAGCAGCTTGTGATGGGCCCTGAAAATCTGCTGGGCGCGCTCGTCGCCGGCCCGGCTGAGAAGCTCGGTCGAGTTCACCAGATCGGTGAACAGCAGGGTTGCCGTGCCGGCCTGAGTCATTACAGATCAGAAGCGGGCGGCTCGCGTTTCGCCGCCCGACATTTACTACCCGCTCAAACTACCAACAGTCCGAGCTAATGCAACCTACGGCTGGGCCGCGCCGACAGTGCGCACAAGACATTTAGTCGTTCAACTCATCGAGCAGGGCCTTGGCGTCCTTCAAGTCGGCGGTGTCGAAGCCTTCGGTGAACCAGTTGTAGATGCCAGCGAGCATCGCGCGGGCTTCGTCGCGCTTGCCTTGCTGGTCTAGCAGGCGCGCCAGACTCGTCGCCGCGCGCAGCTCCCATGACTTCGCCTTCTGGCGTAGCGAAACCTCGATCGCGGTGCGGAAGCATTGCTCGGCGGGCGCGGCATTCGAGGCGTCCTGCATCAGCAGCAGTTCGCCCTTCACGCGATATACCTCCGCCTCATGTATTCGCTGGCCGGTCCGCTCGATGGTCGAGGATGACTTGTCGATGATGCGAAGACCCTCCTCGAACCGTCCCATCAGGCCGAGGACGGCGGCAATCGGGGGTGATGAGACCTGATCCTCCTTTACCCCAAAAGCCATCATTCCTCCCTCTCGCATCCGGGCGATGCCGCCCTTGAGATCGCCGGCCATCGCATCCGCCCACGGAGTTCGGGTCATCGAGCAAGCGCTTGCTCAATTAGCGAGGCCGGACAGGATCGAGCAGGTCTGGATGCTCAGCAACGGCCTCAAGGTCACACGACTACTCTGAAGCGAACCTGAGATGCAGGGCTACAAATTCCTTCTGGACTGGGACGTGCAAAAAGCCAAAGACTGCTTCCCGCGAAAACGAGTGTTCACTGCGGAAGAGGCGGGCTTGAGTGACGACGCACCCGATTCAACCGTGGTACGGCGTGCCTTCGATTTAGACGCGATCATGTGGAGGTGGCGGTTGGATTAACGCACTTCGATCGTCTTCAGTTCGGAAAATCTTATTCGACCCGAAGCACCAGCGTAGCCGCCCAGGGGCAGGATTTGTCCGTGCATTTCGACGCGTCCGATCGGCGATGCTTTCTCGGTCCCGTACAGAAATGCTGCGCACATCGTGTACCTTCCGGGCTTCGACGGCGCGGTCAAATTGTAGGTAACCTTCGAGGTCGAGAACTGATTCGTTGCAAGATCAGCCTTGACTGCGAACACCACTAGGAAATTCAAATTGCGCGCGAGATCGTCGTAGCGGCGAGCCTCCCACTGCTCTTGCGGCTTTCCGTCGGGGCCAATGACTCCCGGCGCTCCAACGATCGTAAAACCTTCGGCCTCGATGGCCCGCGACTGGTTGCGCAGGTCCCCATCCAGCAGCATTAGCCCAACCACTGGTCCGGAGCCGCCTTGCGCTTCGACGCGGGCCGCGAAATCCGCTCCGCGACTCACGACCGCAGGAACGTCGATGGAGACCTTGGCGTTGTCATCAACCTTCTCAACGTCGGCGGCGAGTTGGTTTCGCTGCTCGAGAGTAAGTTTCGAATAGTTGCCCTGGCCGGCCTTGATCGCGGAAATGTGGCTGGCGGCAAGCATCTGCTGCTTCCGCGGCCCCTGCATGTCGCGCAGCTGATTAGCGTCGGTCGAAGAATGACAGCCGGCACAGTACGGTGCTGCGTCGGTAACATCCTGCAACGGCCCGCCCGGATAAGCCCACGCCATCGAGCCGCACCACAGCTTCGCGGCGAGAACAATTATTAGGCCGGTGGCTATCTCTAAGTGCAGGAGTCGCATGGAAAATCGCATCACGACGGCTTATCATGATGTGCGCCCATCCGCCACTCAGAATCGCTGCGGCTCGTCTTCGCGCGCAGCGTTGGATTTCACCGCGTGTGCCGGCGTCGTTGGTGACGAGGTCGGCGAAATCACGAACTGCCAAGCATGCGGGTCGCGTCTAATTGGCCATCAGTAGCCCATGGAATTACGTCGTGGAGCCGACCGGCTGACGGTCGTTGCAACAACTGCGGCACCGCTGGCGCACAGTCTTCGAACCGGCGTCGCGGCATATGGGGCGGCAGCGCTGGTTTTTTGGTGATCGTAAAGTCGAGTTGCTCACGCTCCGATCGAGACGGACACTTTAGCTGCGGGCAGATTTCCTGAGACCGAAGCCGGTCGCGTGAGATTTAGCGTTAGTCGGGAAGAACGCGTCGTTATCGCCAACGCTGAGCAACTGAACGGTGGTAACTTGTCAGATCTATTCGGGATTGGGATCTTGTGGTCCGCAAAAATCATTTCGCTCTGGTTTGAAACGCGCATAGTTCTTAGGGATTTTACGGAGACATCCGTTGACGAAAGAGGGCCGGTTGCATGGTGGGCGCAGGGCTGAGTTGGCTAAGGGTCGTGTATGATCTAGTTCACTTTCTGTGTCTCGGCTTGCGCTCCAGAACCTCGCTAGCGGCCGAGAATCTGTTCCTGCGCAAGCAGCTCGCCTTTTATCAAGAGCGCAAGGTCAAGCCCCGACGTGCCGACAATCCGACCCGCCTGACGCTCGTGCTGCTCAGCCGCTGGTTCGATTGGCGCAACGCGTTGGTCGTCGTGAGGCCCAAGACCTTGGTTGCCTGGCACCGCAAGGGCTTCCGCCTCTTCTGGCGCTGGCAGTCCGAAGCTGGCCGACGGCCAACCCCTCTCGAACTTCAACATCTGATTCGCAAAATGGCGCGCGAGAACCCCTCGTGGGGCGAGGAGCGCATCGCAAACGAACTGCTGCTCAAGCTCGGTCTGCGCGTGTCGCCGCGGACAATCAGAAAGTACGTGCAGAAGTTGCCGGCGGCGCCGCCCGGAGGACCGCGTGGCGACCAGCGGTGGGCGACTTTTCTAAGGAATCACGCTCGGGGAATCATCGCGTGTGACTTCTGCGTCGCGGTGACCGCCACCTTTCGAATCCTCTACGTATTTGTGGCTATGGAGCATGCCTCGCGTCGATTGATTCACTTAAATGCCACCGCTCATCCCACCGCCGCCTGGACGCTTCAGCAATTGCGAGAAGCTATCCCGTCCGACCACGAGTATCGCTTCATCATTCATGACCACGACAGGATCTTTTCGGCCGAATTGAATGCTTCGCTGACGCACCTAGGCCTCAAGGTGATCACCACGCCGGTGCATAGTCCGCGGGCGAACTCGCTTTGTGAACGGCTGATCGGGACTCTGCGGCGGGAGTGCCTCGATTGGATCATTCCGCTGAGCGAAGGGCATTTGAGGAAAACTCTGGTGTCTTGGATGGCCCACTACAACCAAGGCAGACCACATTCCTCCTTGGGACCGGGTGTTCCCGGTCCACATGCAGCCTTCCCGCTCCTGCAACGCCACCGACACCATTTCGACCGGCCAGTTTCAATTGTCGCTCGCCCAGTCCTAAACGGAATTCACCACGAGTACAGTGTCGTCGCTCGTGCTGCCTGAGTACCGATCATTATTGCGGAGCACAGGGGTGGCTTAACTTCCTTTGCTGTGGATAAGCGTGATGCGAAAGTTCGGAATCGTTCCGCTCGGAACGCGCCGTGGGTAGCGATAATTGCGTGCGGCTACTAAATGAAGATGGTCGGCTTCGCACTCCCCCCCAGGGGTAGCCGATGGCACGCTCGGCCACATGCCCTCATGGTGAAGCCCCCGCGTGCCTTTCTTTTATCAGCCCACAAGCGCGAGCGCGGCGGCGTGGCGGGGGTTCATATCGAGAACGATTTAGCAGACGGGCGCGCGACCGACAAATGGCGGACAGTGGGAACGCCTGTTCGTGGTCCATGACAACGTCTTTTACAACCAGGCGGGCGAGGTGATCTGCTCGGGCCGCGGCTGGACTATCCGCCCGCGCTAGTGTCCTGAGTTAGAAAGCGCAGCAGGTGTTCCAGCAAAAGTTGAGCATTCTCCACGATTGCGCCCCCCACCGCAACCAAAGCCAGCGTGGAGAACATGGCGACTCTCGTCGAGAACTCACCGACAAGATGAGAACTGGCCGCGGCGCTGCGCCATCGCCTGTGTGGCAGGGCCTAAGACATTCCCGCTACGATCTTGCGGAACTCGGCTTCGCTGAAGGCGCGATGGGTCTCGGTGCGCACGTTGCCTTTGCTTTCCACTCCGAGCGCAAGTTGCGCCATGATCTCGTCCGACGGGGCCTCCACAATCAGGAGGGAATCGTACTCACCCATCAAGGTATAGAAGGCCTTCACCTCCGCGCCCTTGGTGTGGAAAGCCTTCTTGACCGCCTCGAGTCGTTCGGGCGAGGCCTTCACGTGCTCGACACCCTGATGCGTGTAGCGGGCCAGAACCATGAATGTTGCCATAGCTGTTTACCTCCGGAACAAGTTCGTCGCAGACCATAACAGATGGCGGGTGTTTGCGCACGCTGCGCGGGTCTAGACCCGCGCGAACGCTTGCCGTTTCTCAAAACTTGATTCGTCTCGGTTCGCGACCAGATCCGGGAGATAACGCGTTTTGTTATGACTGGCTGCGGGATGACGCAGTCTGATGCGAACTGCTCTCCAGCGTCAAATTCCCTGATCATCAGGAAAAATACAGGGAATTTCTTCGATTTCCGCGTCGATTACGAATCCTTGCGAGAGAAATCTGCCCAGAAGGCGTTGAACGACTCGATGTTGGAGATGAAGCTGAACGACATCGTCGTCAATGCCGAGTGGCGCGTTGAAAACTACTGGCCGGATCGGTGAGTTCTTGCGCCACTCGAAGTCGCGCTTTCCATCTTTGGGGGGCTTGCGAAGATTGTCGAGCGTGGTCGACCAAGTGGGGTCTGCACCATGCCTGGCTTCAAGATTCGGAAACTCGAATCGGGCCTGTCCCTTGGCCTCGGCCGGTTTCAAAGGCTCGGCATTCAGCATCTCCAGCGAGCACGATATCGCATCGCGGAGAGCATCGTTGTCCAGCGCGATCCACTCTTTAGCTTTTTCGAGTCGGTCCTGGAGCCTTTCGATTTCGCCCAGTAGTGCGTCCTGTCGTGTCCTTGCCGATTCGAGTTCTTCGTCCGCCGTCACGCGTTTCTCGGGTTCGAGACCGGCATTTTCAATATCGCGCACTTTCTGGTCGATCTCGCGCCTTGAAATTCAAAATTTGACCGCTTGGTGCAGCCGTTCTTCGAGCACCTCGGCGAGACTACCGAGCTCCCGACGTATGGTGTCCGTCTTCCTGACCAAAGGGCTTTTAAGATTCGATCTTCATCGCGTTGTTTGTAGAAGAAGTAGTGGCAGAAGACCTTCTCCGCGGGTTGAAGCTTACGATCGATACGTCCGTTGCGTTGCTCGATACGGCTTGGATTCCACGGCAGATCGAAGTGAAACAAGTTCGACCAGTGAGCCTGAAGATTGATGCCTTCGCGCGCGGCATCGGTTGCAACGAGAATCCGCAATGGATTCTCAGAGGGCGATGAATTAAAGGCGAGCTTGATCGCTTCGCGATCCCTCGCAGCTGTGGTGCCGGAAAAAACCTTCACGCGCTCTTCGGCATTCTGTGTTTCCGACACGGCCGCCCGAAGCATCGCGACGATGTAGCGCCGTGTGTCTTCGTATTCCGTAAATATGAGCAATCGCGAGTCCGACCAAGGGGCGTTGGGTTGCAGAGACGGCTGCCCAGGCACTCTCACACCGGCGCACATGTTGGATTTAATCCATTCGATCAATTTGAGGACTCTGGCATCTGGCAAACCGCGGGCTGCTTCGGCGACCTGCTCCATTTCGTTGAGCAATTGCTGCTCGGTTCGCAGGTCAGCCTTCGCGGAATCTCCGCGTGTATTTTCGGTGGCGGCCTCGACGGCAGCGTCCTGAAGCTTCTCTTGCTCCTCTTCGGGCAACTGACTGCGCTCATCGTCGGAATCAAAGTTGCCGAGGATGAGCTGCGGGTCGATCTCAGACTGGGTTTTGGTGGGGCTCTCCGCTGCCCGGAGTTTCTCGATGGTGCGGCGATGAACCTTCAGAGTCTTCGCGAAGGCCTCAATCGATGAGAGCAGGCGTTGTTGAAGTCCCGATATCAGCAGCTTCGCCTCGGCCTGTTTCTTCCTGGTTGCGCCCGCGGTGCGGACGCTTCGAACATCCGCATAATCGCTCAGGAGCTTGGCGAGTCGCAGTTCGGGTGCATCGGTAGGCAGTCCGTCGATACCGACCTGTTTGACGATTCTCTCGGGAAATCCGCCCTCGAGACGACGAATGTCTTCTTTGAGCCGCCGCACCATCATCTGGTCAAGCTGACCCTTGAGAATCGGGACACCTCGCGTGAAGCGATAAGAATCAAGGATTTCGAGCAATGCGCTGAAGCTGTTCGAGTGACCGTTGTGAGGAGTCGCAGAGAGAAACAGCCGATGTTCAAAACGTGGCGCGATATCTCGTATCGCGCGGGTGATTCGTGAGTCGATCGCGTAACGGGCGCCGCTGGATGGAGCGGCATGATGCGCCTCGTCCAGAATCAACAAGGTGCCCGCTCGAAAGTTTTCGAGCCATGCGCAGAGCGGCCCTGCGTATGCTTCGTCAATGAGCAGATTGTGCGAAACAAGAAAACGAGGGAAGGTCGTCCACCGATTGACAGCAAAACCGTACTGCTGGCGGACTTGGTCAATGTAGTTGCGATCGAGGATTTGGAAGGTGAGGCCGAATCGTGCTTCCATCTCGTCCTTCCACTGCGGCAGCATCGTGGGCGGACATGCAACCACGATTTCTCGAACGCGCCGGCGCAGAAGAAGTTCGCTGGCAATAAGTCCGGCTTCGATGGTTTTTCCTAGGCCAACGTCGTCGGCGATAAAAATATTAACGCGCGGGAGCAGCAGTGACTTGCGCAAAGGCTCCAACTGATAGGCGTCGAGGCGAATGCCGGCTCGGAAAGGCGCTTGAAAGAGTCGAGGGTCGGTTGCCGTGACGCAGTTCCATCGAAGCGTGTGAACGTACGCGGCGAAATAGCGCCTGCTGTCGAATCCCTTTCGACCGATCGACTTCCATACGTCTTTGCCCAGAATTTCGGTGTCGAGCTCGAGGTTCCATACGACTTCGAGCGGGTCGCCTTGAGCGTCGTCGTCCAAACAGACGGAGGCGACGATCGGATCCGAGCCTGGCTCGACCGATTCCACGAGGTATCGTCGGGTGCGGACCCTCACGATGTCGCCCGGTTGAGGAAGTGTACGGTCCGAACCTCTGTTTGAAGCGACTGCTGCTCCCACCCCTTACCCCAATTCCCTCACCATTCGGGAAGTCTACAGAGTAGGCGAAGCGAGGCGTAGGCGCAAATGCGCATTTGTTAGCGCATGAAATCCGCGAGTTTGGGCGTTGTTTCGAGTCGTGTTGGCAAATCGGGTGTTGAGGAATGTGCTGAGGTCATCCGCTCGAAGGCGGGGAACTGTTCAAGTTCGGCGCCGTGCTGTGTTTTCGGGCGAGCTCCGTCGGTACAAGGGCCCGCTCGCGGTCGTCGCTCTCGCCGCGGTTGAGTGGTAGATTGGTAAACATGAGTGGAGCGCGTGCAAAACGCTCATCTTCTCCAGGGGCCAAGTCCGCGAATCGGGTGGCGAAGGTCTCCGATTCATCGATGAAGGAGACGAGCCCAAAGGTAGCGGCGTTCATTCGCAAGCATTGGCCCGCCAAGGGCCGTGCTCAGCGTATCGCGCGCGCCGAGCAGGCCTGGAAGGAAGCGATCGAGATTGCTTCGACTTTTAAGAAGCTCGACCCCGAGACCCTCAAGTGGATCGCAGAAGATCCGGACCTCGAATATCTTTAGATGCCTCGCCCGCTGCCCGCACTGCCCGGCGGGACCCTCGTTTTCGTTGATGCTAACATCTTCATCTACGGTCTATTGGGGGAGTCGGGCCAGTGCGCGGACCTGATAGAGCGTTGCCGGAAGGAAGAGGTCGCAGGTGTGACGACGACCGAGGTGGTCGGCGAGGTCTGTCATCGGCTGATGGTCAAAGAAGCTATGGACCTGGGCCTGATCAGCAGACCGGCAGCATCTGCGCTGAAATCGAAGCACGACGCCATTCGAGGATTGCGCAAGTATTGGGAACTGACGGCTCGGATCTTCCAGTGGAACTTGGTCGTCCTCGCCTCCAACGAGGCGCGCCATCGTGCTGCGCAGCGAATCAGATCCGAACACGGTCTTCTGACGAACGACTCGCTCATTGCAGCGGCATGCTTTGAGCGTGACATCCGATCGCTCGCTACTCGCGACGCTGATTTTGACATCATTCCGGAACTCACCGTTTACAGCCCGTCAGATTTGGGCTGAGCGATTCCCAGGCGAATTCTTCTAAGCGCGCGAGCCGGACTGCTGCGACACACAAGGGAATCAAAGGTCTCTGGCGGTTGATCTGAGCCCCCGCCGGAGTCCTCTGCGTTTCCGGTTTTCACCAGTCGGGCGCGACGCCCTAGTCCTCAGCGAGTTTCCTCCAGCAGATGTCGGGGCATTCCGGAATCTCGTTGGGCGGTATTCTCATCGGTCGGTTAAAAGATCGAACCGAGAACCGCAACCTTCGCACCGCCATTTCACGACACCGCGCTCTTCGTAGGAGACGCCCTTGTTGCCAAGAAATCTCACGCTAAGCCTCTTCCGTCGGCTGACTAGAAGGGAACGTTAATGTCCGCTAACGCGCGGTGGATTCGTCGAAATACATAGGAATATGGCCGGAATATGGCCTGTACGTCGTCAGAACCTATTGGACAAGTTGGCACAGGAATTAAGAGAGGATCTGGTCCATCTGAGTTGAACCTTTGGCTGCGAACGAATGATGCAGCCGGCGTCTGGCTTCGATGGTTTTCAGTTTGGCATTTTTCCTCCGTGACAGAATCGCGGGACCTCGGCCGAAGTAGACGTCGGCCGGGGTCAGGTTGTTGAGACTTTCGTGGTAGCGGCGCGAGTTGTAGTAGTCGACGAACTCGGCCAGGCGCGCTTCGAGCTGACCGGGCAGGTAGTAGTTCTCGAGCAGGATCTGGTTCTTCATCGAACGATGGTAACGTTCGATCTTACCCTGGGTCATCGGGTGATAGGGCTTGCCGCGGGTATGCATCATGCCATGCTCCGCGAGCCAGGAGCCAAGCTGGGCCGACACGTACGACGGTCCGTTGTCGCTCAGCAGGCGCGGCCGGTGCCGGACGCGGACGCGCTCCAACCCGGAGTTGCGCAGCGCCATCGCGAGGGTGTCGGAGACATCGGTGGCAGTCATGGTGGTACACAGCTTCCAGGCCAGGATATAGCGCGAGAAGTCATCAAGGACAGTCGACAGATAGAACCAGCCCCAGCCGATCACCCGCAGGTAGGTAAAGTCGGTCTGCCAGAGTTGATTGGGTGCGGTGGTTGGATGGGCGAAGCTGTCGGCTGCCTTCATCAAGATGAAGGCCGGGCTGGTGATCAGGTCGTGCGCCTTCAGCAGCCGATAAACTGAGGCTTCCGAGACGAAGTACTGCTGCTGGTCGACGAACGAGACCGCCAACTCCCGCGGCGATAGCTGCGGTTCTTTGAGCGCAAGCTCGAGCACGGCCTGAGTAACTGCAGCTGGGAGCTTGTTCCACACCCGCCGCGGCGCCGGCGTGCGATCCTCCAGCCCTTCATCATCGCGAGTTCGATAGCGATCGTACCAGCAATAGAAGGTGGACCGTGGGATGCCGATCTGCTCCAGGGTGCGCCGCACCGGCAGCGACGACTGCTCGACCAGCCGGATGATCTCCAGCTTCTCGGCGGCCGCGTACCTCATATATCGGACTCCCCATCCGCCAGCACGCTTTTTTTGAGCAGGCGGTTCTCCATCATCAGTTCGGCCAGCAGTTCCTTGAGCTGATGGCTCTCCGCCCGCAGCTCCTTGACTTCATCGCTGGTCGCTTCACGCGCGGTATCGCCGGCCAGCCGCCTCTTGCCCGCCTCCAGGAAGTCCTTGGACCAGCGATAGTAGAGGTTCTGGTTGATCCCTTCCTTGCGGCACAACTCGGCCACGCTATCCTCGCCGCGCAGGCCGGCGATCACGATCCGGACCTTGTCCTCAGCCGAGAAGTGCCGGCGGGTCGCCCGCCTTATGTCGCGTACCGCCTTTTCCGCCCCATCCGACTGCGCATCGATTTTCGATCTCATCTACCGCTCCTTCCGCGGTTAAAGATGAGCCAAAAACCCTCTCTTCCTCAATCGCCTCGAATTGTCCAACTTGTGCTGACGGGGAACACGTAATAGGGCAACGCCATGCGCCGCGTATGGGCGCGCGCGCGCCGGCAGATGTTCGCGACGTGCGACCTCTGGCGAGTGGCGCGACCGTCACTTTCGGTTCGGTGACGATTGCCAAAGAAACGACCGTCACCGCGATCGTCATCCGTAACTCCTTGATTTTAAGGTCGAGTGACGATGGTGACGAGAGTGACGATGATTTTTCCTATTCTAATGGCCCCCCGCGGGTGGTCGCGCGCGTATACACAGCCCACTGTGACCGGTTGGTGCGCCACTCGCGACACGTCGCGATCCGAATGCGTCACCACCCCAAAATGTTTGATGCTCACCCCCTGAGCTCGACCCAGTTCGGGTGTCAACTTCGGGTGTCAGACCACCCGGCCTCTGGCTTCCACGCCGAAAACCCCTTATGTTTCCTAGCGCGCGCCCGTAGCTCAACTGGATAGAGCATCAGACTTCGGATCTGAGGGTTGGGGGTTCGAATCCCTCCGGGCGCGCCACAGTAGCCCAGCCCCGAGCTTCAGGACTCGGACTCGTCGAAAGGTCTGGCTCCAACTCCCGAGGGCGCGAGTAATCGAATCGAGCGGACCGCGTGAGCGATTCCTACAGATACAGACCGCTTAGCTATTTTGCGCTGGTGTTCCTACTGACTTGGACGCCGTGGATATTCGCCGCGCACTACAGCTACCGGCCTGGAATGAGCATCCTCAGCAATCTTTTCGCGCTGCTCGGCCTGCTAGGACCCTTTTTCGCGGCGCTGATCATGACCTGGTGTTCAGGAAGCCGGGATCTGAAGCGTGATTTCAAGGATAGACTCGTAAGTCTCAGGCTGATCAAGCCGGGCTACCTACTGATCACCCTGCTGCTGATGCCGTTGGCGTTGTTTCTTTCGACAGCGCTGTCGGTGGTTGTTGGCCGATCCGCCGATCAGTTCCGCTTTTCGGGCGGATTGGCGGCGATGCTGCCGATCATCCTTCTAGCTCCCACTTTCGAAGAGCTCGGATGGCGCGGCTACGGAATGGACAGTCTCCGGGCGAAATTCGGCATGCTGCCCGCGACGCTGTTGTTCGCTCTCCTATGGGCGATGTGGCACGTGCCGCTGTTCTTCATCGATCACAACTATCAACACGGCTTGTGGGAGATGAGCCCGATTTACGTCGTCAACTTCTTTGTCAGCGTCGTCCCCGCAGCCATCCTCATCAACTGGCTGTACTACAAAAACAATCGCAGCATCGTGCTTGCGATCCTGTTCCATATGGCACTGGATGCAACGTCGGAGGCGTTCCAGACCGAACAATTTACCAAATGCATCGTGACTGGTGTCTTGTTGGTCATTTCGATCGTCGTCATCGCGGCTGACAGAGCATTCTTTTTCGAAGAGAAGAAGAGTTTTGTCTGAGACGAGCCGAATCAGAGCGGGATGGCGGTTCTGAACAGGATGAAGCGGCCGAGCATTTCTCCGACCAGCACCGACATCACTGCGATGTAGAGCAGGCCGGTTGCCGCCATCGTCTGAGGAATTTTCAGCGTCTGCCAGCACATCCAGACCAGCACGATCGTCGCGACCGGGCCGAGTATAAGGCGGACTGCCAGCAGTCCTGAATGCGAGGCGAATAGCTCGTGCACGGCGGCAACCGCGCCGGTGCTGCCGAGGGTCGCAGGGATTGCGATCGCGAGGCCGAGCGCGACCAAGTCCGCGACCAGCACGATCCCCAGCAACCGGATGAAGGTGCGCAAGTAATCGACCGGCATCTCGAGGTCGATGAGATACCAATGTCCAAACAGCATCGCGCCGCTCACCAGTCCCAGGACCAGCGCCGAGGTGATGGCGGTAAGTCCGTAGGCGACGGCGGCGGCCGCGCCGAAACCGGACGGCATCAGGAGCATCACGTTGGCAATCAGGGCGACGAGGCCGAGGCCCAAGCCGAGCGCGTACGCTCGCGCGCGCAGCAGGCCGTTTTCGGTCCAAAGGGTGTAAAGATAGACGGCGGTTGCGGTGCTCGACAGGGTCCACAGCGCCGCCGCCGTCCACAATGACCCGGCGCCCGGTCCCGCGGACCCGCCGCCGCGCGACGCCAGCAATCCCAGGCCGACGGCGGTGGTCAGCGAGGCGGCCAGGTAAACCGAAGCGCTCGATTTGTAAAAGCCGCGCTCGACCTTAAAGAAAGGCGGAATCGCCAGGGCGAAAAGCCCGCCCCAGGCGAGTTCTCCGAAGACGAGGATGAAGCAGGCGGCGAATCTGGTCACGCGGGAATACTACCGATCACGGCCAAGAACGAACACTCGAACGCTTGCCCAAGCGAGGCATTCGGTGGAATAAACTGTCAGCCCGACACCCGACAGAGCACGATTAGACATCTGCGGCGCGGCGGCTATAATTGAAACCAGATCGACGGGGACCGACGAGGAAGAACATGCGTTCATCGAAAATTCTAACATGGTTGGCGATTGGACTGGCGCTGGGGATTTCCGGCTGCGCCGCCGTTGAAGCTGCTCGCCAGGAAGAAGTACAGAAGCAGCAGGTGTTCGTGCATCGCGTTGACATGGCGCATATCTGGGTCACCACCGAAGCGCCGCCGCCGGGCAAGCCATACACGACGCTTGGCGACCTGACCTACACGGTGCCGTTTTCGCCCGACGCGATCGATGAGGAGAAGATCAGCGACAAGCTGAAGGCGATGGCCTATGCAAAATGGCCCGACACTATCGACGCGATCGTCAACGAGAACGACACGGTCTCGGCCGACGGCTCGCAGGTCACGGTCAGCGCCAAGGCGATTCAATACGATTCGTCGGTTGACCGCGAAGCCTTGCATCATATGAACGAGGGATTGGTCGCTTCGCCGAACAACAACTGACCGCTCGCTAAAAGCTATCGCAGCACCGGCGCGTCGCGACACGTGATGCGCCGGTCTCTATTTTAACAAATCGTTGAACGCCGGGCGGTGACGCTTTCAGGCTGGCGCCGACTCAGCCAATAGACCGTCGAGCTTTCCGGAGTCGTCGAGCGCCTTCAATTCGTCGAAACCGCCGACGATCTTGCCGTTGATGAAAATTTCGGGGACGGTGCGGCGTCCGCCGGACATCTCGATCATCTTCGCGCGCAACTCGTCGTCGTCGGTGACGTCGATTTCATCGAAAGCGACGCGCTTGTTCTTGAGCAGGTTCTTGGCCCGCGTGCAGAACGGGCAATAGGTGGTTGTGTACACTTCGACTTTCGCCACGTCGTACCTCGCTGGAGCCATTCTTATTCGAGCGAAAAAGTCTGTCCAGTATCGCGCCGCGGCTAGCGGGTATCGGCGTACATCCGTTTCAGGCGAGCGGGCGGCACACCCATCAGGTACATCGCGCGAATCAGCCACATTCGGATGACGGTGCGGATGACTCCGTCGCGATGCCATCGACGTGCCGACGTTGTCACCCGCGCGCGCAGGCAGACGACGCGTCCGGCGCGCTTCAAGCGTCGCGAGAATTCGAGGTCTTCGCACAGCTCCAGCGCAGGGAAACCGCCGAGGCGATCGAAAACGTCGCGTCGCACGAAGATCGCCTGGTCGCCGGTGCCGGTGCGGCTGATTCGCGAGCGCAGGCTGATCATCGCACCGATAATCCGGAAGGGCAGGGCGCTTGAGTCGAGTTTGACGTCGAAGCGTCCGCCGACTACCGCGGGATCGGACAGCGCCGACGCGATGTCGGCGGCAAAAGTCTGCGGCACGATCGTGTCCGCATGCACGAAAGCCAATACCTCGCCGCGCGACGCGCGCGCGCCGGCGTTCATCTGCTGGGCGCGGCCGCGCGATGCGCTGATCACCGCGTCGCACAACGGCCGAGCGGTCGCAATGCTCAAGTCGGTGCTGCCGCCGTCAACCACGACGATCTCCGCGTCGGGAGCGCCGCGGCGAAGCGCGTCGAGCGTGCCCGCGATCGTGGCCGCTTCGTTGAGCATCGGCACGATTACCGAAAGTGTTTTCAATTTCCGAATCAATCCACTGGAGGATTCACCAGCGGCGCCGAACTCGGCTTGGACGAGTCGCCCTTGATGATCACGTGGCGACCCTGGATCTCGAGACGGCCCTGCTGGAAGAGCGCGATCGCGTGCGGAAAGATGCGATGCTCCTGGGTGAGGATTCGCGCCGCGAGCCGTTGTTCGTCGTCGCCGGGCAGCACGGGCACAGCCGCTTGCACGATCACCGGGCCGACATCGACGCCCGGCGTGACGAAGAAGACGGTGCATCCTGCGATCTTGACGCCGTATTCGATCGCGTCCCGCGGCCCATGAATGCCGGGAAACGACGGCAGCAGGCTGTTGTGGATATTCATGATGCGTCCGGGAAATGCCTCGAGCATCACCGACGACAGCAGGCGCATGAAGCCCGCCAACGCCACCAGCTCGACGGAGCGATCGCGCAGCGCGGCGAGCACGGCGCGGTCGAAGTCCTCGCGCGAGGGAAACTCGCGGTTGTCGATGACCGTCGTCGCGATTCCGTGGCGGCGGGCGCGCTCGAGTCCTTGCGCGTCGGCGCGATTGGATATGACGAGACGGATTTTGGCCTTGAGCTCGCCGCGCAGAATCGCGTCGATAATGGCTTGCAGATTGGTGCCGCTGCCGGAAATCAGGACGCCGAGTTTGACCGTCGGATTTTGCGCCATCGAATTAGTCGCGGCTCAGCGAATCGACACTCCGCGCTGGCCGCGCCTTACTTCGCCGACAACATAAGCCGCATATTCGCGCCGGCGCAAATGAGCGACGACGCGATCAGCCTCGCGCGCGGGCACGATCGCGACCATCCCGAGGCCATTGTTGAAGGTGCGATCCATTTCGGCGCGGGAGATTTTGCCAAGACGCTGGATCAAGGCGAAGATGGGCGGCGCCGGCCAACTGCCACGTTCGACGATCGCGCGGGTGTTTGCGGGCATCACGCGCGGCAGGTTCTCGAGCACGCCGCCGCCGGTGATATTGGCGAGACCATTTATTCTAAAGCGTCCGAACAGTTCGACTACGACACGCGCGTAGATAAGCGTGGGACGCAGGAGTTCCTCGCCGAGCGTGCATCCCAGTTCGGCGACGTGCGCGCCCAGCTTGAGTTTCGCCTGTCGCAGAACGCGGCGCACCAGTGAAAAACCGTTAGAGTGAAGGCCGCTGGACGCGATTCCTATAAGCACGTCGCCGGCGTGCACGTTCGACGGCTCGGGAATTCGCGCGCGCTCGACTATTCCCACCGCGAAGCCGGCCAGGTCGTACTCGCCGGGCTTGTACAGTCCGCTGAGCTGCGCGGTCTCGCCACCGACCAGGCTCATGCCGGCCTGGATGCATCCGTGCGCGACGCCCTTGACGATATCGAGCGCGATTTTCTTTTCGAGCTTGCCGGAGCCGATGTAATCGAGAAAGAACAGCGGGCGCGCCGCGTGGCAGATGATGTCGTTCACGCACATCGCGACGCAGTCGATGCCGACGGTGTCGTGACGCCCGGTCGCGAACGCGATCATGAGCTTGGTGCCGACGCTGTCTGTTCCCGCGACCAGTACCGGCGCGCGCATCTTGCGGGCGCCGTTGAGTCCAACCAGCGCGCCGAATCCGCCGACTCCGCCAATCACGTGCGCACCCGAAGTAGCCCTGGCGATCGAACCGAAGAGCGGAATCAGGCTCTGCTTCAGCGCGATATCGACGCCGGCGGCTTTGTATGTCATCCCGGGCGCCATCAGCTCGATTTCCTCCGCCGCGCCGCCATCGACGCGCGAAAGGCTCGCTCGCCGTTTGCATGCGTGACCAACCCTTCGCGGTATTCTTCGATCTCGAGTCCTCCCGCGAGCGCGCGAAGCTCGCCGTGCGCGAGCAGAAAGCGCGGATCGTGCGGATGACCGATCTTAGCCTGGTCAACCAGGAACGTATCGGCGATCAAAATGCCGCCGGGCCGGAGAGCGCGCGCAAATTTCTGGAAGATCGCGCGGTCAAGGAAATTAATATTCACTATCGCGTCGAAAGACTCGTCCTTGAGGTGAAAGCTAGCCAAGTTTGCGACCACGGGCCAGATGGCCAGCCGCGCGGTCCGCGCCGTCGCGGCCAGCAGGCGCATCGCTTCGGATGAGAAATCAACCGCGACCACCGCCAGCCCCGCTCGCGCAAGCGCGAGCGCGTTGCGCCCCCGTCCGGCGACGACGTCGAGCGCGACGCCGCGGGGTATCCGCGCGAGCATCTCCGCCAGGAACGGCTCCGCTTCGCCCGCCGGCTTGCCGCGATGGCGCTCGTCCCAGTCGGCCCGTTGCGGTTCGCTCATAGCACGCGCGCGAGCGTGAAGACGTCCACGCAAGCCGCGCCTGCCGCGATCAGCACCCGCGCGCATTCATCGACGGTGGCGCCCGTGGTCATGACGTCATCGACGATCAGTACGCGGCGATTCCTGATGCGTTCGGGATGCGTGACCGCGAACGCGCGGCGCACGTTCTTGATTCGCTCGCCATGATGGCGCGCGGTCTGCGGCGGTGTGAAGCGCCGGCGTGACATCGCGGTGGTATCCAACGGAAGGTCGAGACGCCTTGCCACCTCCGCGGCAAGCAGCGCGGCCTGGTTGAATCCGCGCCACCACAAGCGCCGCCAATGCAACGGCACGGGGATGACGATGTCGTAGTCGCCGGCCGACACCGGCAGCTCGTCGCCGATGTACTCCACCAGCGCCCGCCCAACCGATTGATCGAGGCCGTACTTGTGACGGCGAATCAGCGCCGGCAGGCTGCCAGGTTCGTCCTCGGCGGTGGTGCGATAACGCGCGATCGTGCGCGCGATTCGATAGCGCGGCGGATGCGCGAGGCATCGGGCGCATCGCGTCGCGTCGCTGACGGCGGACTCGAGCGGTCCGCCGCAAACTTCGCAGCGCGGCTCCGGCATCCGCTCGACTCGCGCCACGCATCGCGCGCAAACCCGCTGTCGTTGTCCCGCTTCGGATGCGAGCCGCGTTCCACACGCGGTGCATCGGGGAGGATAAAGAAAGTCGAGGACCTGGGCGAGCGCAGGCATATATGATTGATGCGTCCGGCGGCGTCCAAACTCAAGGGGGTTGTGCTATAGAGAAAAGCATGGGCGGTCCGCTTGACGGAATTCGAATTATCGACTGGACGATCTGGCAGCAGGGGCCGGTCGCCACGCAGATGCTGGCCGACCTGGGCGCCGAGGTGATCAAGATCGAGGAGCGCGAGCGAGGCGACCCGGGCCGCGGAATCACCGCGGTCGCGGGCAGCGCGACCAACAAGGGCGGACGCAATTACTATTTCGAAGCCAACAACAAGCACAAGAAAAGTATCGCGCTGAACCTGAAGCAGCCCGCGGCGCGCGAGATTGTGCATCGGCTGGCCGCGCACAGCGACGTCTTCGTGCAAAATTTTCGCAAGGGCGTCGCGAAACGGCTGGGGCTCGGCTATGCGGACCTGGCCGCGCACAACCCGCGACTCATCTACGCCAGCGCATCGGGCTACGGCCCCGAGGGCCCGGACAGCGGCGAGCCGTCGTTCGACTACCTTGGGCAGGCGCGCTCGGGAATCATGAACGCGGTCGGAAGCGGGACCACGACGCCGACCTACGTCTACGGCGGCATCGCCGATCAGATGGGCGCGATCATGCTCGCCTATGGAGTGCTGGCGGCGCTGTTCGCGCGCGAGCGGACGGGCATCGGGCAGGAGGTGGATGCGTCGCACCTGGGCTCGATGATGGCGCTGCAGGGGCTGAACGTCGTCGCGCGGACGATCATGGGCAAGGAATTTCCGCGCAACACGCGCGCCAACGCCTACAATCCGTTGTGGAACCATTATCGATGCGCCGACGACAAATGGATCTCGCTGGCGATGCTCCAGCCCGATCGCTATTGGAAAGATTTCTGCGAAGTTATCGGCAAAGCGGAGCTGGTCGAGGATCCGCGCTTTGCCGATGTCAAGACCCGCGGTAGGAATTCGGCTGCGCTGGTCGCGATATTCGACGAGGTGTTTGCGGCGCGTCCGCGCGATGAGTGGATGCGAATCCTCAAGAAACGCGGCGACTTCATCTATACGATCGTGAATTCGGTGTCCGACCTGCCCGACGATCCGCAGGTCAGGGCCAACGATTACGTCGTGGACTACGAGCACCCCGCGCTCGGCAATCTGACACTGCTCGGGATGCCGGTTAAGTTGAGCGCAACGCCGGGAGAGCCGCGCGGGCATGCGCCCGAACTCGGCGAGCATACCGAGCTGTTGCTGACCGAGATGCTCGGCTACTCGTGGGACGATGTCGCGCGGCTGCGCGAGGCCAACGTGATTTGACCGCCGCTCAGAACAGGGGCGGCGATTCGGGGAGTTGACGCCATGGCGATTACGGGGACACTCGAGGATCGCGAGGAAATTCGCGGCCTCAACGCACGTTACTGCTGGACGATCGACAGCGGCCGTTACGAGGACTGGATCGATTGCTTCACCGAGGACGGCACTTTCGAGAGCCCGCGCTTCGGCAAGCACAGCGGACGCGACGGGCTCAGGCGATTCGCGGCGCTGTACAAGGAATCGCTAGGCGGCGCGCAGGTGCTCCACGTCGTCGCCAATCCGGCCTTCGAGCTCGACGGCGCCAGCGGCACCGGCACAGCGCACCTGCTCTATTACCACTGCAAGGACGGGCGGGTGCAGCAATCGACCGTGGGATACTACACCGACAAGCTGCGCAAGACGCCGGCGGGATGGCGCTTCGCGAGCCGTCAAGTGACGATCCTGGGGCATCACTGAAACCCGCAGGTTGAGGATGAATTTATGGAGCAATCGACAGGTGAACTGATCGGACGGCTTTCACGGCTGGAACTGCAGCAGGCCAAACTCCAGCGCAGTAACAAGCATCTGCGAATGATGACGGGTGCGCTGATGCTGCTCTGCGGTGCGCTGTTTACGATGGCGGAGACGAGTTCGGCGGTGCCCGACACGGTGCAGGCGCAACAATTCCTGTTGCGCGACAGCGCTGGAAAGCTGCGCGGCTCGATGGGCGTCTTGTCCGACGGCGCGGTGGGGTTCAATCTTGAAGACCCGGCCGGCCGTACCCGCGTTACCGTTGACCTCGCTGCGAACGGTACTCCCGGCGTGGACCTCTACGACCAGGACGGCAAGGTACGCGCGACCATGGCGCTGGGAGACGACGGTCTACCCGGACTCGGTCTCTACGGCCCCAATGGTCATCTGCGAACCAGCCTCGATGTTCCAGCTGGCAAGACACCCGGCCTGGCGTTCTATAAGGACGACGGCAAGCCGGCGTGGGGAGTTCCCTGACATGCGCTCACAGGGAAAATATTTCAGCCTGGGTCTCACGATCGGAGCAGTCGTATTGCTCGGAGCGATCGCATTCGGCGTCAGCGGCTGTTATGACGAAGGCGGCTACTACGGCGGGGGTTATCCGTCGTATGGCTATGCGCCGTACTCATATGGTTGGGGTGGAGGCTGGGGAAATGGCTGGGGCTACAGTCCCGGATTCGACGTTCACCATAGTTGGGAGGGGCACTACAGTGGCGAGGGCCATCATACGGTGTTCTATCACGGCGGCGGCGGTGCTCATGAGGGCGGCGCCGTGCACGCTGGCGGCCACGGCGGTGGCGGCGGTCACGGCGGTGGCGGCCATCGTTGAGATCCTCCAGCGCGCGTAATAATGCGGCGCCGAATCGCGATGCGATCGGCGCCGCATTTTCGTTTGGCGGACTAATCCGTTAGAAGGCCGCGTACCACGGCACTTCGTGCGGATTCTGCACTTCCCAATTGATGTTGAACTGCCTCAGCAGCGTGCCGTCGGAGTGGGCGAGCGCGAGCTTGGCGTTCTCGAGATCGACCTCGGCCTGCACCTGGTTGCCCTCGGCGCTAACTTCCTCTTCCTGGAATTGCAGCAGATCGTGCGTCGTCGCCATCCCGACGCGGAACCTCACTTGCTCATCGTGGAGCGACTGGCGAGCGTAGTAGGTCGCCGACGCCGTCGCGGCCGCGCGCTTCTGGTCCGCATAAAGATTGGAGATCGCGCTCTCCACATTGACGACCGCTTGCGACAGCGCCGCTCGATACAGCACGCGCTGCTGCTCGTATTGCACCCGAGCCTGCGCCAGAGCGGCGCGCGGCACGGCGTTGTCCAGCGGCATCTGAAACGTCAGCACCGCGGCATAGTTGTAGTAGCTGAAACCCCACAGGCGATCGAGCGCATCGCCGTAAATTCCGCCGAAGGGCGCCTTGAGGCCGGGCATGGCAGACGTACCGCAGTTTCCAGTTCCAGCCGGGATCAATTTGCTGATCAGACAGGGCGTAGTTCCCGCCGTCGAGGTCAGGCCGACTTGCGCGCCCAGGTTCAGCTGCGGCAGGACCTGGTTCTCCGAGAACTTCACTTGCAGCAACGCATCGCGAATCGCCTCGCGCATGTTGCCCAGCGACGGCACGTACTGTACCGCTAGCTCGAGCGCTCGCTCCTCATCGACGACAATCTGCTCCTGGGGATTTGGGCGCGTGAGGGGTTGGATTTCCTCGGGCAGGAAGGTGCCGTAGGGATTGAGCATCACGTCCTGCCGAAGCTGTGTGCGCGAATTCTTCAGGTTGGCTTCGGCGGTGTAAACGTTGGCCTCCGCAGTGGCGGCCGCGGATTGCGCTTCCTGCAAATCGATCGGCGCCAGGGTACCGACCTTGACGCTAATCGCGTTCTGGCGGACCAGGTCGAGATTGAAGCGGAGCGCGGCGCGCGCGACCTGGAGGTTTTCCTCGGAGAGCACGACGTTCCAGTAGTCGCCGCCGATCTTTTGCACGAAATCCTGCAGCGCCTGGCCGTAAGTCCATTGCGCCTGCTTCTGGCCCGACTCGGCGATCCGGACATTGATGGTCGCGAACTGCCAGCCGAAGTTCTGCAGCAACGGCTGTGAGAGCGAGAGTGCGAGGTTCGGCTGATACGCCGGATTCACGCCGGCGAAGGTCGAATTCGACAGCGAACGATCGTTGTTGAAGGTCACGCCCCAGGTTCCGTTGGTGACCGACGAAACCTTGTTGAGGCCGAAGTTCCAATCGTAAAATTTCTGCACGTACGCACTGCCGCTGGTCTGCAAGGCCGAGGTGACCGGCACCACGGTCTTCTCGATATCGCCCTGCGCGGTCAGGTTCGGATCGAAGGTTCCGTTGGCCTCCCTGACGGTCTCCATCGAGGCGATCGGGTCGAGTTCGGCGGCCTTCAGCGCCGGGTTGTTCTGTATCGCGATGTAGATTGCTTCCTTGAGCGTCAGGCCGCGCACGTTGGAATCTTCCGAACGCATATAACGCTCGCTGATCAGGTTGTCGGGCGCGATCTCCTTGGTCAGCGACCACTGATGCGCGAAGATGCGCGGCAGGTTCAACAAATCATCATGATGCTCGAACTGGTTGGAGGCGCTCGGCGGCACGCTGGCGTGCGGCGGCTCTTGCGGCCCGACCGGTACCGACTGCATCTGGATCGGTCCGGTCAGAGTCGGCGGCGGCAACGGCGTGGTCGGCAGCGATCCGGTCACCGCGAGCGGATTCGGATTCTGACCAAATCCCGGCGAGGTTCCGAGCAGCAGCAGGGAAACAATCAGCATCGTAAAAGAAACGTACTTATGTCTGGACATCCGAACGAACCTCCTTGGTACCTGTCGCCATCACCCGCGATGGCCCGCCACTTCCGCGCACGCCGATTGCGCGATCGTACTCAGCAGTTGAGATCGAGTTGCCGGCGCCGAATCGAACCCGAGCAAAGCGCTTGCGCGGCGCCAATCAGGTCGCGATTATAGCCAAGGCCGCCAGGCTTGTCTTGCGTAATCAAGCGCGGCCGGACTTTTTCGCTAGTCGCAGGTGGAGATGGTATGCGCGCTGTCAGGCTGGTAATCGGAGTACTCATAGTGTCCCCGCTCCTTGTGCTGGCGCTCGGCGAGTCAAGACTGTCGCGGCAGCCATTCGCGCAAGTTACCGCGGCGCCGGGACCGGTGCCACTGACTGCACCCGCGGCTCCCGGTCAGCCGCAGGCCTTCTCGACGATCGGAGCGCTGCCTGCACTCGCCGCCGCGCCGGGGACTGTGCCGCTCGGTGTCGCGACCGCAGCGCCGACGCCGCGCGCATTCCGATGCACCTGCTCGGCGCCGGGAACGTGGACTGAGTGGGCAGGCATCGTCTCGTCGTCCAGCTATGTTCTGGCGAGCCAGGCTGCTCGGGGCCAGTGCGCAAACTACCTGCTGAACGCCAACGCGCCCTCACCGTACATCCCGCCGGAGGGTTCCACGCTGAACCAGCAAAGGCCAACAATCTACAATGGCACCGCCTTTACCCAGCGCGCGCAGGTAGGGACCTCAGTGGGACAAAATGTCCTCCTGCCACGTTCGGATGTAGTACCGCTCACTACTGAATGCACGCGATGCGCGTGCAACTGAAGCGGGCTAGTCCAGAAGTTTCTTCAAATCCTCCGGGAGAGGCGCAGTCGCCTTGACGTGACCAACCGCCGGCGAGTCGAACGCCACGTCGCATAGATGCAGCCAGAAGCGCCCGTGCGCAAGGCTCGCGCTCGGCGGGCCGCCATAAAGTATGTCGCCAACAATCGGATGGCCGAGGATCGCCAGGTGCACGCGAATCTGATGGCGGCTGCCGGTCTTCGGCGCGACTGACAACAGCGTGAACTCGCCGACCCGCCGAACTGGCTCAACGACGGTCGTCGCGTCGCGGCCGGCGCGTTTCGGATTCGCACTGGAAGGATCGCCAGCCACCATCTTGCGCGCATTCTTCGCATGATGCGCGATCGGCGCGTCGATCTGAATTTTCTGCTCGAACGCTCCCGCTACCAGCGCCTCATAGCGGCGCGCAATTCGCCCGGCGCGAATCGCGTCGCGCAGTTTTTCGAATGCCCCGCGGTTGCGCGCGATCAGCAGCGCGCCCGAGGTGCCGTTGTCCAGCCGATGCACCAATCCGCCTTCGAGCGGCTTCTCGCCCGCGCTCGCGATTTCGGGAAAGCGCGCGACGACCGCGTTCATCACGGTGTCGCGCTCATCGGCATTCAGCGGATGACACGGCACGCCGCCGGGCTTGTTCACGACGATCACGGCCGCATCTTCGTGGATAACTTCGAGCGCGAGGCCGGCGTTCGGCTCGATTGCCGCGCGCCGATTCGTCGCGGCAACTTCAACCCGATCCTCCGAGCCGACAATTTCGCTTTTCTTCGAGCGCCGTCCGTTGATTCGCACCATCCCGCGCTCGACCAGCTCCTGCGCCACGCGCCGTGACGGCGCAAAGCCCGTCCGCACGAGATAATGATCGAGCCGTTCTTTTACTGCGTCGGGCAAGTAACTAGCGGCTCGTGGCAGTGCCGGTGGGAGTCGCGGCCGGCGGCCGATTGTACACGGAGAATTGAAGGGTCGCGGCGTAGAGCAGAATCCCGAGCAGGATCACTGCGGTGAGTATGTCCACGAAGCCGAGCTGCGTCGCGCCGCGCGCCAACCGATTGAATCGCCGCATCCGTCCTCCTTGCCCGATCTCCACTATACTCCCGCCGCGGTGCGCAAAGCCGAACGGACCTGCCGGCCACGCTCCGGCAATCCGAATAAGCGCCGCAACTCGCGGCCGGTCTCCGATTTCTCGCACGCCGCGACATCCAGCGGAGAACCTGTCGCCACGACGCGCCCGCCTTCGTCGCCGCCACCGGGTCCGAGATCGATTACGTAGTCGGCGTTCGCAATGAACTCGAGGTTGTGCTCAATCACGACCAGCGTGTTGCCCTCGGCGACCAGCCGGTTGAGCACTTTGATCAAACGCTTGATATCGGTCGAGCTGAGCCCGGTCGTCGGCTCGTCAAGGATGAACATTCGCGGCAGATGCCTGCCGTCCTCGCCCGCCGGCGCGGGTTCGAGATCGGCCAGTAGAAACCGCGCGAGCTTGAGGCGCTGCGCCTCGCCGCCGGACAGGGTCGAGGTGGTCTGTCCGAGCCGGATGTAGCCGAGGCCGACCGCAATCAACGCGTCCAGCCGCTTGACGATCGCGCGATGATGGACGAAGAACGCGCGCGCGTCCTCCACAGTAAGATCGAGCACCTGCGTGATATTCAGTTCGCCGAGCTTGATCGCGAGGATATGGCTCTGGAAGCGGCGCCCATCGCACGCGTCGCACTTCACCTCGAGGTCCGCCATGAAATGCATCTCGATCGTGACGGTGCCGGTGCCGTTGCATTTCTCGCATCGCCCGCCCGTCACGTTGAACGAAAAATGCCGCGGCTGCACGCCCATCCGGCGCGCCTCGGGACTGGCCGCAAACAACTTGCGGATCTCGTCGTAGATTTTCAGATAGGTCGCCGGATTCGAGCGCATCGAGCGCGTCGGCAACTCCTGCCCCATGTGCACCATCTCGCCAATCAGCTCCAGGCCGTCGATCCGGTCGCATTCACCGCGCTCCGCCGACGTATCGCCGGAGCGGCGCAGATAGTTGTTGTAGAGAACGTCCTCGACCAGCGTCGATTTTCCTGATCCCGAAACTCCTGTCACGCAAATCATGCGGCCGGTCGGCAGCGCCACGTCGATAGCGTCGAGATTGTGCTCGCGCGCGCCGACGATTCGAACCGCGGCATCGCGCCGGCTGAATTTCCGCCGCTTCGCCAGCGCCCGCATCAGCAGCACGCGTCCCGGCGACGACGCCATGCTGTCAAGATTCGCCTTCGCCGGCGGCCCCGAGTAGGTGAGCTCGCCGCCCTCGCTGCCGCCGCTGGGGCCAAGCTCGACGATGTGATCCGCGCCCGCGATCATCGCGGGATCGTGCTCGACGACGATAACCGTATTGCCGAAGTCGCGCAGGCTGTACAGCACCGCCAGCAGCCGCCGCGCGTCCGCCGCGTGCAGTCCCACCGTCGGCTCGTCAAGGGCATACAGCGTCCCCACCAGCACGCTGCCGAGCGCGCTCGCGAGATGAATCCGCTGCGCCTCGCCGCCCGACAGCGTCCGCGCCTGCCGCTCGACGGTCAGGTAGCCGAGGCCCACTTCGACCAGGTAGCCGACGCGATTGCGCAGTTCGCGCATCACGACCGCCGCGCGCGTCGCGACTTCCGGGATCGAACTGATTTTGTCGAGCCAAACGACGAGGTCGCGAATCGACAGCCGCCCGACGTCGGCGATCGACACGCCGTCCACGAGCACGTTAAGCGCCTCGGTCTTCAGCTTGGCGCCGCCGCATGCGGGGCAGGTGACGAAGCGCCGATACTTCGCGAGCATAATCCGGACGTGAGTCTTGTAGCGCCGGCCCGCCAGCCACTTGAAGAAGCCGTGCACGCCCGGCCATTTGTCTTCGTCCCACTTCGAGCGCGGACCCTCGTCGCCGTCCAGCAGCCAGGCGCGCTCCTCGTCGGTCATCTCGCGAAACGGCGCCGACGTGCGGATTTTTCTGCGCCGCGCCAGCTTCAGCATCCACTCGTTCATCTCCCGATACGCCGGCGTGCGCCACGGCGCGACCAGCCCGTTGCGCATCGACAGGTTCGGATTCGGAATTACCTTGTCGAGATCGAGCTCGACCGTACGGCCAAAGCCTTCGCATTCGGGGCACGCGCCGATCGGACTGTTCGACGAAAACAGCGCCGTGGTCGGCTCCGCAAACGCCGTCGCGCAGCGCGAGCAGTTGAAGCGCCGGTCGAAATCGATCGCGCCGACGCTATGCGTATTGCCATTATCGCGCTCGACGCGCACCGCTCGCGCGCGTCCGGCGCCTAAGTAGAATGCCTTCTCGAGCGCCTC
Source organism: uncultured delta proteobacterium (assembly GCA_963842085.1). Lineage (GTDB taxonomy): Bacteria > Desulfobacterota > Binatia > Binatales > Binataceae > Binatus. The sequence goes on along the minus strand of CAWJET010000002.1, from coordinate 783,666 downwards.
GCGCACGCGCTCGCTCTCGCCTTCGCTTTCGTTGCTCACCGAGATGCGATCGACGACGACCATCATCGTATTGTCAGGCGGCGGCGTGGAACCGTTCTGCGCTTCGGCGGCAATCGCGCGCGCGGCGAACTCCGCGGTCTCGGTGATCCCGTTGTCGGCGTACAGGCGATGGTACCCGTTCTGAATCAGGTAGCCTGTCGCGTCGGCAATCGAGCGCGATCCCGTGTCGAACGGCGCCAGTATCACGTAGAGCCCGGGCGCGGCGAGGATTTGCGCGGCGGCGCTCTCGACGCTGTCGCGGCTCACTTCGCCGCCGCATCGCGGACAAATCGTGTGCCCGACCGTCGCGAACAGCAGGCGCAGGTAGTCGCTGATTTCGGTGACGGTGCCGACCGTCGAGCGCGCATTCTTGATGGTGTTCTTCTGACGCAGCGCGAGCGCCGGCGGAATCTCGGAAATCGCATCGACGTCCGGCCGCTCCATCCGCTCCAGGAACAGCCGCGCGTAAGTCGAGAGGCTCTGCACGTAGCGCCGCTGCCCCTCGGCATAAACGGTGTCGAAAACAAGACTCGACTTGCCCGAGCCTGACACTCCCGTGACGACAGTCAGCCGCTCGCGGGGAATTTCGAGCGAAATATCGGCCAGGTTGTGAGTGCGCGCGCCCCGGATACTGATTGAGCGATCCAAGCTTGCTCCCAGCCGCTTACCGAGGGTCTGCGATCGGACGCGCCTTCTTCTTGCGTTCGCCCGGATATTCGTCGGCGACTTTCGCGTACAACTCGGCCAGCTGGACGTCGAATTTCGCCTGGATGCGCCGGGTCTCAGCCTCGCGTTCGGCCGCCGGCAGCGGAGCGAGCCGCGCCAGTTCCGCTTCGAGCCGCTGCATCAGGCGATTTCGCGCCACCAGATATTCGTAGCCGTTCATAGGCGCCAAAACCTCAAATTCCAAAGATCAGAATTATAGGTTATCCTGCGACGAGCGAACAACCCGGACCCTCGGCGGGTTGTGGATTAGTAGCGAATGTCGCGGAAGAACAAACCGCTGAATAAGCGTTCACGAAGGGTCGGGCGGGCAAAAGGTCTAAAGGGCAACCCTCCCGCGCCTCTCTACATCCCGGACCCTGAGATCCCCCGTCTTCAAGGATCGGTATCGACCTCGGCCAGTGACGCACTGTTCCGTAGCCTGCCTCTGATATTCGACCGACGGCGATAGAAATGAAATCAGTAAACTGCATTCGCTGCCGAGCACTTTGAAGTGGAAACCCACATTGAATCGTCGCCCGACTCAAGCCGCGTCGAAATCCTTCGCGCATGGCCCGATGCTTCTGTTTGTCACGGCTTCATCGGGCGCACGGGTGGCGTCAGCACGGGCGCGTTCGCCTCGATGAATCTCTCCTATTGGGTCGGCGACGACGAATGCGCCGTCGATACCAACTGGCAGCGCATCCGCCGCGACGTGCCGGATCTCAAACTCGTCGCGCGGCTGAACCAGGTGCATGGCAACGTCGTTCACGCCGCGACTCGCGACACCGCTGCGCTGCGGCCGGCCGGCGACGGCATAGTCACTGCCGAGCCAGGCGTCATGCTGGGAATATTCACCGCCGACTGTGTGCCCGTCCTGATGGTCGATTCGAAACGAAAAATAGCCGGCGCGCTCCATGCCGGATGGCGGGGGTGCTTGCCGATATCGCTGCCGCCGGCGTCCGCGCGATGGACCAGCTCGGTGCTCACGCGTCCGACATTCGCGCCGCGATGGGTCCGTCGATCGGCCAGTGTTGTTTCGAGGTTGACGCCGAGCTTGGCGAGCGCTTCAGCCGGGAGATTGACGGCGCGCGCAAACATATATGGATAGGGCGTCCCGGCAAGGCCTTTATCGACTTGCGCGCCGTCGTGCGCGACCAGCTCGAGCGAGCTGGCCTCTCGCCTGCGAACATCGCGAGCGTCGGGCCGTGCACTCGATGCGCCTCCGATCGTTTTTTCTCGCGACGCGCGGCCGGCGGAAAGACGACCGGCTTGCAGATGAGCTTCGTCGGCTTTGCCGCCTAGCAATATGGGCACTGGTTCAGTTTCACTGAGATGGAGATGAACTATACAGCCTGCCTGCGGCCGATTTTCTGTGCTACCACTACTGCACGGACCACCGCCATGATGCCCCGCATCAGCCCCCTCTCATCTTGTTCCCCTTCCCGAGCGGGAAGAGCCTGCCCTGAGAGTTTGTGAGGGAATTGGTTAGCTATCGGAGCGCCGGCTCGAGGTCATTGCTCTTACGAAGCGAGCGCGCCACAGCTTGTCATCCCGACGACGGGAGCGTTAGCGACGGGAGGAGGGACCTCGGACAGCTTCGCGCCACGCGAAGCCGGTTCCGGTCTCCTGGTTCGCGCGCTGCGCGCGCTCCGCTTCTCCAATTGTTCAATTCGCTGACAACCTCTGAAGTTGCCGATGGGGGTTCGCGGTTAGGTTGCTTTGAGCACAACGGGCAAGGCAAGAAAACATTTTTTGACGGAACGAACCCACCCCTAGTGGGTGGCCACCCCAAAACCACAGCCTATGGTATGAAATCGCTCTTTTCGCCTGAACTCGGTCAGTCAAAATGGCGCGAGTTAGCCGCCTCGGCAAACTGAATCAGCACCGCGATATGCCGCAACGCAAACCTAAGAAGCATCGCGCGGGCGATCTGATCGCGAAAATCCGCAAGCCGATGGCGCCGCCGTCGCGCACCATCGACGACCCGACCAAGTACAAGCGCGAGCGCGAGCTGGAAAGGCTTCGCCGCGAAGAGAAATCCGGGAATCCCTGATGCCAACGCACGTCAGCGGACAGATTCGCGTCGGAATCATCGGCGCCGGCCTTATCGCCCAGACGCATTCGATGATGCTCCGCTACGTCGCCGATTGTACCGAGCAAAGCGTGCGCGTGGCGTCCGTTGCCGACCTGTCGCACGTGGCGGCGCAGCGGCTGGCCTCGAGATGGCAGGGCGCGCGGGCGCTCGAGTCGGCCGAAGAGATAATCGCGGATCCCTCGATCGACGCCGTATGGATTTGCACGCCGACCGCGATGCATCGCCAGGCCTGTATCGCTGCCGCGCGCGCGGGCAAGCATATTTTCTGCGAGAAGCCGCTCGCGATGACCGCGGCGGAAGCATCGGAGATGGCGGCCGCGATCAAGGCGTCGGGCGTGATTAGCCAGGTCGGCCTCGTGCTGCGATTTTCGCCCGTGTACAACGTGATCAAGGCGATGTTCGCGGAGAAAGACGTCGGCAGATTGCTCAGCGTCACGATGCGCGACGACCAGGACTTTCCGACGCGCGGCGCGCACGCGAGCGCGTGGCGCAACGATCCGTCGCTGACCGCCGGCGGCACGCTGATCGAGCATAGCGTTCACGACTTCGACCTGCTGACGTGGATGTTCGGTCCCGTCACCAGCCTCTATTGCCGCACGCGCAACCTAAACGGCGCCGACGGAGTCGAGGACTTCGGCGCGACCGGGATGGAATTCGCGGGCGGCTTCCACGGACAGCTCACTTCGATCTGGCACCGGATGATCGCGCGCGCGAGTAATCGGCGGCTTGAAGTCTTCGCCGAGAACTTGTTTGCTGCGTCCGACGCCGATACGCTCGGGCCGATCGTTTTTCAGCGCGCGTTCGGCGCCAACGAGGAGACTATCGCGGCCGATGTTGTGATGGCGAGATTCACTCAAAAAATCCTGCGCGAGCGGCCCTACCTGGCGCCAATCAAGGATTGGCTCGCGATTCCCTAGGCCGCCGAGGATGCGACCTTCGTTGCTGCGCTCAAGGGAGCGTGTGAACCCGATCCTGAATTCGACGCCGGGGTGGCAGCGCAGCGGATGGTGGAAGCGGCGTATGAGTCGGCGCGCTCCGGCGTTACGGTGCTTGTCAGAACTTAAAGTGTTACTTTAATCGAAAGGGGACGCTTCTTCAGTTATGATCGACTTCGAACTCAGCGAAGAGCAACGGATGATCCGCGACAGCGTCGGTGCGTTCGCGCGCGAGGAGATTCGTCCCGCGGCGCGGCCCGCCGACGAAAGCGGCGCGATTCCCGCCGCGCTGGTGGCCAAGGCGTGGCAATTTGGATTTGTCAGCGGCGCTGTCCCGGAAAAATTCGGCGGCGGCGGCGACGCCCGCTCGGCGGTGACCGGCGCGATCGTCGCGGAGGAGCTCGGTTTCGGCGACATTTCGATCGCGTTGCACGTGCTCGCGCCGCGGCTGTTCGCATTTCCAATCGTCGAGATGGGCACCGACGATCAGCGCGCCAAACATTTGAAGCGATTCACCGGCGCCGACTTCGCCGCCGCGACGGCGGCCGTCATGGAGCCGCGCTTCGATTTCGATCTGTCGGCGCAGCAGCTCTCGGCCAAGCGCGACGGCAGCGGATACGTCCTGAACGGCGCCAAGTGCTACGTGCCGCTCGCGGCCGAATCCGATTCGATGCTGGTGTACGCGACGACCGACGCCGCCAAGGGTTTTGCCGGCGTGGACGCCTTTATCGTTCCGCGCGGCGCGGCGGGCGTTGCGGTTTCGGAGCGCGAGAAGAACATGGGACTCAAAGCTCTCGCGACTTACGAAGTGACCTTGAAAGACTGCCGCGTCGGCGCCGACTCGCGCGTAGGCGGCGACAAGGGAATCGACTTTTCGCGCCTGATGAGCGAGGCGCGGGTTGCGTTTGCCGCGATGGGCGTTGGCGTAATGAATGCCGCGTTCGAATACGCGCGCGACTACGCCAAGGAGCGCAAGGCGTTCGGCGTGCCGATCGCGACCAAGCAGGCGATCGCGTTTATCCTCGCCGACATGGCGATCGAGATCGACGCGGCGCGCCTGCTGGTGTGGGAAGCGGCATGCGAACTCGACAAGGGCCGCGATGCGCTGAAGGCGAGTTACCTGGCGAAAAATTACGTCGCCCAAAGCGCGCTCAAAGTGACGGACAACGGCGTGCAGGTCCTCGGCGGCCACGGCTACATCCGCGAGCATCCGGTCGAGATGTGGCTGCGCAATGCGCGCGGATTTGCCGCTATCGACGGAATCACAACGGTCTAGTCAGGCTGCGACGGAGATACAGTCATGATCGATTTCGAACTCGAACCACAAATTCTGAGTCGGCTGCAGATGTACCACGCGGTGTCGGAACACATGATGCGTCCGATCTCGCGCGACTGCGACGAGCACGAGCACACCAAGCCCACCCAGTTCTACGAGTCGATGTGGTCGGCGTCCGCTGCCGCCGACGTCCAGGTCGGCGTCGACAGGAGCAAGAAGGCCGATGGCGCGGCGCCGTCGACCCCCCGGCGCGGCAATCTGCTGACCGTGCTCAGCACCGAGGAACTGTGCTGGGGCGACGCCGGCCTGTACCTGTCCACGCCCAACTCGGGACTCGGCGGCGCGGCGGTGATGGCGGCGGGGACGCCCGAACAGAAGGAGCGCTTCCTCAAGCGATTCAAGGAGGGCAAGCCGAAGTGGGGCGCGATGGCAATTACCGAGCCGGGCTTCGGTTCCGATTCGTCGGCGGTCACGACCACCGCAACCCGCGACGGCGACCATTGGGTGATCAACGGCACCAAAATATTCTGCACCGCCGGCGAGATGGCGGCCGAGAAGTCCGAAGGCTTCGTCGTGGTGTGGGCGACGGTGGACAAGACCGCGGGACGTCCCGGAATCAAGCCGTTCGTGGTCGAGCACAACACCCCCGGCATGACGGTGGTCAGGGTCGAGAACAAGCTTGGCATCCGCGCTTCCGACACCGCGGCGATCGTTTTCGACAACTGCCGGATTCCGCTCGACCATCTCCTGGGCAGCGCCGAGGTCCGCAAGGAAGGCGGCTTCAAGGACGTGATGGCGACCTTCGACGCGACCCGGCCGATCGTTGCCGCGATGGCCATCGGAGTAGGGCGCGCGGCGCTCGACTTTGTGCGCGACTTCCTCAAGCAGCAGAACGTGCCGATTCGCTACGGACTCTCGCCGCGCCGCCTGACCGCGGTCGAGCGCGATTTCATGGAGATGGAAGTGCAACTGCAGGCCGCGCGATTGCTCACCTGGCGCGCGGCCTGGATGCTCGACACCGGCAAGCGCAACAGCCTCGAGGCCTCGATGGCCAAGGCGAAGGCGGGACTGGCGGTCACGTTGATCACGCAGAAGGCGGTCGAACTGCTCGGGCCGCTGGGCTATTCGCGCAAAATCCTGGTCGAGAAGTGGATGCGCGACGCGAAGATCAACGACATCTTCGAAGGCACGCAGCAGATCAACATGATAATTGTCGCGCGCCGAATCCTGAACTACAGCAGCAAGGAGTTGAACTAGAAACGCGCGAATTGAAACGACGAGCGCCGCTGGAGTCTCCCAACGGCGCTTCTTTCCGGCTCTATTTTACGCCCGCGCTAGTAGAACCATTTGCCATTGTCCCAGCGGAAGATCTCTGTGGTGCGCGTGTCGCTGATGGTCTTGGGAGTCGCTTGCCTGGCTTCGTCCTCGGACTTGCCGACGATGTAGTAGACAAATTCCTCGTAGGTAATCTTGCCGATCGAGTAGCCGTCCTTCGATTGATGCGATTCGCAGCCGGCGATCTTGCCGTAGGCGGTGTAGGTCGCGGTCTCGAAACCATCTTTCAAGCTGAACTGCAGTTTCGATCGGTTGTTGGCCTCGCGCTCGCGCAAATCCTGCTCCCAATGCCTGCAGAAGTCGGGGAACAACGCGGATGCTTTCTTGAATTCGAGGTCGCGCTTGATCCGATCGGGGGTAAGCTTCGCCACCAGCGCGCTGACCTTTTGCCCCAGTGTCTTCTTCGGCGCCGGCGGAGCGTAAGCCACCGGAACGGCCGCGCTATCCGATGCTGTGGCAGGAGGTGGCGACCCGGTTATTGCGTCATTGTCGGCGTGAACTGCCGGCGCGACGGCGCTCGGTGCTTGCGATTGGGCCTGAGCCGGCGACGTAACGATCAGCGCGGTGATAGCGAGCGCCGCGGCGGCTCCTAATCCTACTGTTCGTATAGACATCATAGCGATGGTTTCTATAGCAAAAATGCGCGCCGTCGTCATCACCCCGGGGCACGGCCCGGGGCGCCTGAAAAGCGGCCGCAGCCCCCGGTGGGACTGCGGCCGGTTACAGACGTTTCAGCCCTGGGCCGGCCTTAGTCGTTCGGCACCAGTTCGACGCGGCGATTCTGGGCGCGGCCCTCAGCCGTGTCGTTGGTCGCGACGAAATCGGTCTTGCCGTACCCGTGCGGAATCAGCTGGCTCGACGGGATTCCGGCTTTCACCAGGTAATCCACCACGGCGTCTGCACGGCGATCGGACAGCTTGAGGTTGTATTCCTCGCCGCCGATCGCATCGCAGTAGCCGTTGACGTTGATGGTGACGTTCGGATTGGCCTTCAAAGTCGCTGCGGCCTCATCCAGAACGGCGGCATCGCCCGGCCGAATCCTCGACTTGTTGAAATCGAAGTGCACTCCGCGCAGCACCAGCTTCTGCCGGACCGGCGGCGGAGGCGGCGGAGGAGGAGGCGGTGGAGGCGGTGGTGGTGGCGGAGGCGGTGGCGGCGGTTGGATTATCGGGTCGCATATGTAGTGTCCGGCCAGGGCGCCCAGAACCGCACCCGCACCGCCGAGGCCTGTCGACCATGCGACCTGGTTTTCGTGGTCACCGGTGTTCTCATTGATTGCGACGCCAATTCCCGCTCCGGCGCCCGCGCCGACGAGTCCGCCGACTACAGCGCATGTGCCCCAGCGTCGAGGCGCCGATAGATTCGCGCAACCAGAGACCATCAAAAGGACGACACACGCCGCTACAGCAATCCAACTTTTCGATTTAAGCACAGGCACCCCTCCCAAGGTTCGAACTGTTCCGGAATTAAACTTCCGGCATTCTGCCACTTTTGGGGAGCAAGGTCCATCGGGGAAGCGAACCCGTCGGATAGCGCGAGATCCGTAATAGTTCGTTTACACAAAAGAGCGGCCGCAGCCCCCTCGACGGGACTGCGGCCGGTTACGGACGTGCAGAATCCAGCCCGGCTTATTCTTCGGGTACCAGCTCGACGCGCCGGTTCTGAGCGCGACCCTCAGCCGTCTTGTTGGTCGCGACGAAGTCGGTCTTGCCGTAGCCGTGCACCCTCAACTGGGTCGCTTGGATTCCGCCGTTCAACAGGTAATTTGCCACGGCGTTCCCACGGTAGCGTGACAGTTTCAAGTTGTATTCCTCGTCGCCGATAGCGTCGCAGTAACCGTTCACGTTGATCACGACGTTGGGATTGGCCTTCAGAGTCGTAATGGCCTCGTCTAGCACGGCGGCATCACCCGGGCGGATGACGGCCTTGTTGAAGTCGAAATGCACTCCGCGCAGCACCAGCTTCTGCTTGACCGGCGGCGGCGGGGGCGGTGGCGGTGGCGGTGGCGGCGGTGGTGGCGGCGGTGGCGGAGGCGGCGGCACCGGCTTCGGCGCCAGCAGGTAGCCGGCCACGCCGCCGACCAGCGCGCCGGTCAGCACGCCCAAGCCGCATCCAAGACCTACTGCCTTGGGATCATCTTCATCTGTTTGGAGACCAATTGCACACCCTACGCCTCCACCGATGAGCGCGCCGCTGCCCGCTCCGATGGCTGTGTACTCCTTCTGCTCAGGCGTCCACGACGCGCACGACGAGACCGTCAGTAGAGCGACAGATGCCGCTGCTCCTATCCAATTCTTCCACTTAAACACGAGCACCCTCCCTAGGTTCAAGCTATTCAGGAACCGAAACCGCGCGAATTCTGCCATTTTTGCTTAGGCAGGTCCATTGAGGCCGAAAATCAGTTTCATAGGGTGAGATTCGTAATAACTCGTTCACAAAAAGATGCGGCCGCAGCCCCTCGGGGACTGCGGCCGCTTGCGGACGGTTTCAGTCTCGGCTCGACCTATTCGTTAGGCACCAGTTCGACGCGCCGGTTCTGGGCGCGGCCCTCGGCCGTGTCGTTGGTCGCGACGAAATCGGTCTTGCCGTACCCGTGCGGAATCAACTGGCTCGACGGGATTCCGGCTTTCACCAGGTAATCCACCACGGCGTCTGCACGGCGATCGGACAGCTTGAGGTTGTATTCCTCGCCGCCGATAGCGTCGCAGTAGCCGTTGACGTTGATCGTCACGTTCGGATTGGCCTTCAGAGTCGTTGCGGCCTCGTCCAGAACGGCGGCGTCACCCGGACGGATATTCGACTTGTTGAAGTCGAAATGCACACCGCGGAGCACCAGCTTCTCCTTGACCGGCGGCGGCGGAGGAGGTGGCGGCGGCGGAGGAGGTGGCGGTGGCGGCGGAGGCGGTGGCGGCTGAATGATCTCGTCGCAGAGGTAGTGGCCAGCTAACGCGCCGACTCCCGCGCCTACGACTGCTCCACCCACACCAGCCCAAGCCCGGGCGTCATTACTGGCGCTTTGATCATTTCGTTTGCTCTGGCTGTTGTCGGCGATGACGATGCCAGAGGCAGCGCCGACGCCTGCGCCAAGCAGTCCTCCGACGATCGCGCAGGTTCCCCAATGACGCGGCTGCTGCAAGTACGCGCAACCGCTCACGCCCGACGCAAGTAGCGCGACACCCGCGACGCCGGCGACCGCATTCAATAGCCTCGATTTCAGTCTCATGAACTCCTCCTCACCCAGATGCGTCTACGCGCGAAGTGGACCCCTCACTTGCCCCCGAATCGCGAACCCATGTGCAAACGGGTATTACCCCACCCAATTGACGGGGAAATATAGTTATATTTGTAACAAGAATGCAACACGTCCGGGGGTGAAAAGCGAGATTTTTTACCCGGGCTGGCCGCCGTTCTGTCGGCGCAGCCCGGGATTGCTGTGGATAAGTAGCGGTGAAGGTGCCCGGGTTTCCCGGTCAAGCTCGGCTCATATAACGCTCCGAACGTCCGCAAAGAGACTGTGTCCGGAGCAGTCGTCTAGGTCGAACTAGTCATGGTGGTGGTGCTCGACGGCTTCCTCGTGATGTACGGCTTCTTCGTGCTCGTGATGTACGGCTTCTTCGTGATGCATTGCCTCGATCGGATGTCTGAACCATTCGGGATGGTTAGTTTGGTCGGCTCTCCAGTCCGGATGATTCTCGGCCCATTCGGGATGGTTCTTGTACAGCCAGCCGGGATCGTGCTCATGCCACCAGTCAGCCTCGTGCCAATTGTGATCGGGGCCGTAGGCGCCCCAGCGACCGCTGCCCGCGAGCTTTCCCCAGACGTTGGGATGATTCTGCATGAACGCCTCTAGATCGGGGTGCTGTTTGCGGAAGTTCCTGTTGTAAATCAGGTCGGGATTTCGCTCGAGTTGGGTCTTCATGCCCGGATGGCTATCGAGGAAATGGTCCAAGCGCGGTTCCCCGTACTGTGCCATCGCCATCGACGGCATCGCGGCCGCGAGCAACAAAATCAGGCCGGCTAGCATGGTTTTCGAATGCTTCATACGTGATTTCTCCTCATCTCAACTCCGTTCAAGTTAGGCGGCAATCGATATGCCGTCGTTCGCTGGCGTCATATCCTAGCAAATGCGCGGAGTGTAAACCTGTGTTCTCGCGTCGACAGATTTGCCCTACCCATTTGCCTACCCTAAGGTGTACGGCGCTGTCAGAGTTCGGTTACCCGTGGCAGTTCCACCGTCGTTCTGATCCCGGCTGACTCGGCTGCGAATTTCCGCAAAAAGCGCAAACCCTGCTAAACTCTTTTCTTTATCATGCTCTCACTGGCGCGCGGCAAAGAGGGAACCTTCAAGCTGGTCTCGGGTTACAAGCCTGAGGGCGACCAACCGGCCGCGATCGATTCGATCGTCGCCAATCTGAACGAGCACGTCCCCCACCAGGTTCTGCTCGGCGTCACCGGCTCGGGCAAGACGTTCACAATGGCCAACGTGATCGCGCGCGTGAACCGGCCGACGCTCGTGATGGCGCCAAACAAGACGCTGGCCGCCCAGCTCTACAACGAGTTCAAGAGCCTGTTCCCGGAAAATGCAGTCCGCTACTTCGTCTCGTATTACGACTACTATCAGCCCGAAGCGTACGTGCCCTCGACCGACACGTTCATTGAGAAAGACGCGAGCATCAACGACGAGATCGACAAGCTGCGCCATTCCGCCACCAAGGCGCTGCTCGAGCGCAACGACGTGCTGATCGTGGCGTCGGTCTCGTGCATCTACGGACTGGGCGAGCCCGAGGTGTACTTCGAGATGCTGGTGTTTCTCGAAGAGGGGCAGACCATCGACCGCGACAAGATGCTGCGCAAGCTGGTGGACATCCAGTATCAACGCAACGACTACGATTTTCATCGCGGGACATTCCGGGTGCGCGGCGACACCGTCGAGATTTTTCCCGCCTACGAAGAGCAGCGCGCGGTGCGAGTCGAGTTCTTCGGCGACCAAGTCGAGGCGTTGTACGAAATCGACGCGCTCCGCGGCAAGGCGATACGCAAGCTGCAAAGCGTCGCGATCTACCCGGCATCGCATTACGTGACCACGTCGGACCGGATGGAAATCGCGGTGCGGGACATCCGCGTCGAACTGAAAGAGCGTCTCGAGTTCTTCCGCACGGAGAATCGGCTGCTGGAGGCCCAGCGCCTGGAGCAGCGCACGATGTACGACCTCGAGCTGCTGGCCGAGATGGGCTTCTGCCCCGGAATCGAGAACTATTCGCGCCACCTGACCGGACGCCTGCCGGGACAGGCGCCGCCGACACTGCTCGACTACTTCCCGAACAATTCGCTGTTTTTCATCGACGAGAGCCACGTCACAGTGCCGCAAATCGGCGGGATGTATCGCGGCGATCGTTCGCGCAAGCAGGTGCTCGTTGACTTCGGCTTCCGGCTGCCTTCGGCGCTCGACAATCGCCCCTTGAATTTCGAGGAATGGGAATCGCACGTCGTGCAGGCGGTCTATGTTTCGGCGACGCCCGGCGACTACGAACAGGAGAAATCAGGCGGGCTCATCGTCGAGCAGCTCATTCGCCCGACCGGGCTTATCGATCCCGAAATCGAGGTGCGCAAGGCCGGTACGCAGGTCGATGATCTGCTCGAGGAGATTCACAAACGCGTCGCAGTGAACGAGCGCGTGCTGGTGACCTGCCTGACCAAGAAGATGGCCGAGGATTTGACCGACTATTACCACGACCTCGGCGTCCGCGTGCGCTACCTGCACTCGGACATCGAGACGATCGAGCGGGTCGAGATCATCCGCAGCCTGCGCAAGGGCGAATTCGACGTACTGGTCGGGATCAACCTGCTGCGCGAAGGCCTCGACCTGCCGGAGGTGTCGCTGGTTGCGATTCTCGACGCCGACAAGGAGGGCTACCTGCGCTCGGCGCGGTCGCTGATCCAGACTACCGGCCGCGCCGCCCGCCACATCAACGGCCGCGTCATGATGTATGCCGACGTCGTTACCAAGTCGATGGAACAGGCTATCGGCGAGACCAACCGCCGGCGCGCCAAGCAACTCGCATACAACGAGCAGCACGGCATCATGCCGATGTCGATCACCAAGGCGATCGACGCGTCGCTGGTCGAGATGTACTCGCCCGAGTGGGCGGTGGTGCCCGAAATCGGCGACGATAAACAGGCGGACGAAGACTTCATCCCCGCGCACGAGCTGCCCGATCGGATCACAGAGCTGCGCAAGCAGATGATGGACGCGGCGGAGAATCTCGACTACGAGCGCGCCGCCGATCTGCGCGACCAGATCAAGAAACTCGAGCAGCACGCCTTCGGGATGGATCAGCCGCGCCGTCCCGAGCAGCCGTCGCTCCCGCCCGGCTCAGCGCATCAGCACGCCGGCGTGGAAGCGCGCGGCAAGACAAAGGATGCCGGCATCCCGGCAAAGACTCGAGGCCGCCGCGGCGCGGGAGCAGCGACTGGGGCGGCAGCGGGAACATCGCGGTCCAGCCGTCCCGTCAAGCAGGGCAAGTTGAAGCTGATCCCCGACCGCCCGGAGTAGCACCGCGCCTTGTAACGCGAGCCTGAGTGGGAAGTGAAACACCGAGATGCCGGTTGAGAACCCCATCCTTGTCACCGGCGCCGCCGGTAGCGTCGGCGCGGTTGGCCGCACCGTCGTGGAGCTGCTGCGCGGGCGCGGCCTGCCGGTCCGGGCGCTGGTCCGGCGCGAGGATGAACGCGCTGAGGCGCTGCGCGCGACCGGCGCCGAGGTTGTCGTCGGTGACATGACGCAGGGCGCGGATGTGGCGCGTGCGTTGGAGGGTTGCCGGCGCATTTACTTCGGGATGAGCGTGTCCCCGCCCTATCTGGAGGCCACCGTCATCGCGGCAGCCGTGGCGCGCGAGCGCGGCGATCTGGAGGTGTTCGTCAACATCTCACAAATGACCGTGTCGCAAATGACTCTCCTCAACATGACGGAGTCTCCGCAGCAGCGCCAGCATCTGCTCGCCGAGCAGGTCTTGAGCTGGTCAGGACTGCCGGTCGTGCATGTCCGCCCGACGGTGTTCCTGGAAAACTTCTTCTTCCTGGCCTGGGCTGCCGAATCGATTGCCCGGGATGGCACAATCCGGTTGCCCTTCGGCACCGGGCGGACATCTCCGGTTGCGGTTGCGGATGTGGCCGAGGTGATGGCGACGATTTTGGCAAGCCCGGCCGCTCATATCGGCAAGGTGTATGAACTGACCGGGCCAAGGTCTGAGGACATGCATGCCGTGGCGGCGGAATATTCAAGCGCGCTGGGCCGAACCATCAGGTACGTTGATGTGCCTTTGGAGCAGTGGCGTGATCAGGAGTTGGCCAAGCGCAACCTGCCGGAGCATGTCGTCCACCATCTGCTGACGATGGCCCGCCTGCACTCCGTCAACCGCTATGATCGCATCAGTCACGATGTCGAGGCGATCACGAAAAGGCCCGCGTTGAGTGTGCGCGACTTTGTCGCGCAGCACGCCGATTTATTCGCGCCCGATCCTCGGTCCACCAGGACTTCCGACGTAGATTGAGCCACCTTCACGGGAATGATGACGAAAGGTATCCGCTACTTCGCGCGGTCGCGCAGTTGGCGGGCGGCGCCGGCGATGAGGGGCAAGTTGAAGCTGATCCCTGACACGCCGAAGTAGGGCGTAAACGAGTCCGCCCGGATGCCAAGGCTCGACCTCGCGCGAGAAGTTGCGGGCAACGCCGCAGCTTGGTATGAGCCGCCGTATGCCGTCGAAACAGCACGAAAATACGCTGCCGCTTTGCATGACGCTCGAAGATATCCTTCGGTTGCGGGCCGCCTGACTCTCGGCCACCATGCGGCTGGCGATGACACGCGGAATTCCTACCGGCGCTGCGTTTTTGCGACTCGGGACCATCCTCCTGGTGTTGATTTCCGCCACCTCCGCGATCGCCGCTCCGCCGGGCGGGAACAGGCCGCTGCCACCGCAGGTGCTTTCCCAGGCTCCGGGAATACATCCGTTCGGGAGCGGCCGCCACTCGTGGTGGGGCATCCAGATGTACGACGCGACATTATGGATAGTCGGCCCGCGATGGTCTGCCGCCACGCCGCATGCGCTCGATATCGAGCCGAACCGAGCCGTCTCTGCGGACACTTTGGTGAAGAACGCGATCGCCGAGATGCGCGATCTTAAGGTGGGCGATGAGAGCAAGCTTCGAATCTGGCAGGCGGAAATGAAGAAGGTTATTCCCAGCGTTCAGCAAGGTGATCAGATCGTCATCTTCTGCTCGGACACCAACCGGACGTTTGCCTATTTGAATGATTCGAGCACCGGCGAGGTTGACGATCCGTCATTCTGTCCGGCGGTTATGAATGTATGGCTTCATCCGCAAACCAAACATCAGGCGATGCGGAAATCGCTGCTCAGACATTGACCGATCTCATGTCCGTCGTCGCGGTCAGTGAGATCCACGGCGGCTACTTGGCGTGCTCGCGCAGTTGGCGGGCGGCGCCGGCGAAGAAGTTGCGCGCGATGAACGAGCGCTCGCCCGTCGCCATCGCCTCGAGGATTTCTGCGTTCAGCGTTATCGCTTCAGTATCCGACGGATGCGCGTTCAACGCGATCTCGGCGACCGCCAGTGCGCGCTTGAGCTGGGATGCGTCCTTTAGTGCTCGCGCTTTTGCGATGATCGCGTCGCGGCCGCAGATTGCCATGATGTCTTCGCCGCGTTCTTTGCGCGTCGCCGGGAAC
Source organism: uncultured delta proteobacterium (assembly GCA_963842085.1). Lineage (GTDB taxonomy): Bacteria > Desulfobacterota > Binatia > Binatales > Binataceae > Binatus. The sequence continues at coordinate 768,543 of CAWJET010000002.1, read as the reverse complement.
ATCTGCGACGGCTCGCCCGACCACCATCCGGCGTAGCAGCGGATAACGTCGCGCACCACGAACGGGACGCATCCGTAGATCGGTTGCAGGTACGGTTTCGCCGCGAGGTCGGCCGGGATTGAGATATCGGCCTCGACGATGTCCACCGGCCATTGACCGGCGTTCAGCCGGCGCACGACTTCATCGTGGACGAAGCGGAGCGCGCGCGCCGTCTCGCGCAGCACCTCGTTGCATAGCTGCTCGCCGCGATACGCGGGTCCGTGTCCCGGCAGAACGTATCGCGGTGCGCGCTTCGCGATCGCCTCGAGCGTCTCCGCCCATTCAAGCGTGTAACGCTGCACCTTGTTGGGATTGCCCGTGTTAGGCATCGACGAGACGATCAAATCGCCGACCATCGCCAGCCGCCGCGTCGGCATCCAGACCCAGGTCGCGTCATCCGTCTCGCCCATCGCGTGATGCAGCTCGACCGGCTCGCCCACCAGGTCGAGAAATTGTTGGTCGCGATAAGCCAGGTCGGGGTAGCTGAACGATTTGGGCTCGAAGAGTCCCTCGGTGGCGAACGCGCCGCCGAACTGGAGCCGATTGATGTGCGTTTGCCATCCGCGGGTCAGCGCGTAGCGCTTGAAGCGGCCGGCGACGTCCTCGTGCGCCCAGATTTTCGGCCGCGCATGCCCACGCGCGAGCGCGTCGGCGCTGAAAGCCTCGGTGCCGAACGCGTGATCGCCGTGGCCATGCGTATAGATGAGGAAGGCGAACGGCTCCTCGCTGACCGCGCGAATCGCGCGCACCGCCATCGCGCCCATCAGCCGCGAGCTGGTATCGACGACGATCATCTCGCCGCGGCCGTATGCGAACGCGACGTTGGCGAAGCCGTGGAACATCGCAATTCCCGGCTCGAGCACTTCGAGCTGTCCCATCATCGGGTCGAAGCCGGGCAGGTTGTTCGATTGTCTTGGATTGGGCGTGGAACTCATAGTCGGTCTCCATCCGGACCAGGGTCGCTTACGACGAATCTATCGTTTAGACTTCGCACTTGGAAATGAAGGCTGAAGTCATCGGCTCGAGCGCACCGGACGCTGAACTGGAACGCCTGCTGGCGTTCGAGCATTACGATCCTCATTCGATCCTGGGCGCGCATCTTGACGGCAAGCGCCTGGTGGTCCGCGCGTTTCGCCCGGGGGCGTCGCGAATCGACCTGCTGGTGCCGGGCGACGCGCCGTGTCCGATGCGCCTGCGCGATCCGGCAGGGCTGTTCGAAACTTCGATCGAGCATCGCGTCTCGATTTTTCCGTATCAGTTCGAGATTCACTATCCCGACGGCGAATCGATCACGACCTATGATCCGTATTCGTTCCTGCCGACGGTCGGCGACCTCGATCTTCATCTGTGGGGCGAGCAGAAGGACGATCGTGCCTACGACAAGCTCGGCGCGCACGTGCGCGAGATGGCCGGGATCGGCGGCGTGTCGTTCGCGGTGTGGGCGCCCAACGCGCGCGGCGTCAGCGTAGTCGGCGACTTCAATCGCTGGGACGGCCGCGTCCACATGATGCGCACGCTCGGCAGCTCAGGCGTGTGGGAGCTGTTCATCCCCGGCCTCGGCGCGGGCATCAATTACAAATACGAAATTCGCACGCGCGACGGCGGCCTGCTGCTCAAGAGCGATCCCTTCGCGCAGCGGATGGAAGTGCCGCCGGCGACGGCCTCGATCGTTTATCAATCGAAGTACCAGTTCCACGACGCGGAGTGGCTTGCAGAGCGGGAGCGCCGCGAATGGATCAAGAGCCCCGTCTCGATCTACGAGGTCCATCTCGGCTCCTGGCGGCGGGTGCCCGAGGAAGGCAATCGTTCGCTGACCTATCGCGAGATCACACCGATGCTTGGCGACTACGTGACGCGCATGGGCTTCACCCACGTCGAGCTGATGCCGGTGATGGAGCATCCGTTCAGCCCCTCGTGGGGCTACCAGGTCAGCGGCTACTTCGCGCCGACCTCGCGCTACGGCAGCCCCGACGACCTGCGCTACCTCATCGACGAGCTGCACCGCCGCGGCATCGGCGTCATCCTCGACTGGGTGCCCGCGCATTTTCCCAAAGACGAATTCAGCCTCGGCCGTTTCGACGGCACCGCGCTGTTCGAGCACGCCGATCCGCGCCAGGGCGACCATCCCGAATGGGGCACGTACATCTTCAACTACGGCCGCGCCGAGGTGCGCAACTTCCTGACCGCCAGCGCGCTCTACTGGCTGGGCGAGTTCCACGCCGACGGCCTGCGCGTGGACGCGGTCGCGTCGATGATCTACCTCGACTACGCGCGGCGCGAGGGTGAATGGATTCCCAACGCATTCGGCGGACGCGAGAACCTCGACGCCATCTCATTCATCAAGAAGCTCAACCAGGACGTGTACCGCCTCAACCCCGGCATCATGATGATCGCCGAGGAATCCACCGCGTGGACCGGAGTCAGCCGCCCGGTCTTCATGGGCGGACTCGGCTTCGGCTTCAAGTGGGACATGGGCTGGATGCACGACACGCTCGAGTACTTCACGCTCGATCCCATCTACCGCCGCTACCATCATCGCGATCTCACCTTCGGCCTGCTCTACGCCTGGAGCGAAAATTTCGTGCTGCCGCTGTCGCATGACGAGGTCGTGCACGGCAAGCGCGCGATGCTGGCCAAGATGCCCGGCGACCGTTGGCGGCAATTCGCCAACCAGCGCGCGCTGTTCGCCTACATGTGGGCGCGCTCGGGCAAGAAGCTGATATTCATGGGCGAGGAAATCGGCCAGTGGCGCGAATGGGATCACGACTCGAGCCTGGACTGGAACCTGCTCGAATACCCCGACCATCGCGAGCTGCAGGTGCTGGTGCGCGACCTCAACCGCATCTACCGCGACGAGCCCGCGCTGTGGGAGGCGGACACCGACCCGTCGGGCTTTCGATGGCTCGACGCCGACGACGCCGACAGCAACATGATTGCCTTCATGCGGGTGGCGCCGAGCACCGGCCGCCGCATCATCTGTGTGTGCAATTTCTCGCCGGTGCTGCGCAGCCGCTATCGCGTCGGCGTGCCGGGCCCCGGATTCTATCGCGAGATTCTCAACACCGACGCGGCCGCGTATGGCGGCTCCAACGCCGGCAACATGGGCGGGGTCGAGGCCGCGGCGATTCCGTGGCGCGGATTTCCGCACTCGATCGCGATTAAGATGCCGCCGCTGGCAGTGATCTGGTTCTCGGTCCCGTAGCCGAACTATAGAATCCGCAATGGCCGAAGACGAATCCCCCCAGCACCCGCACCCAGCATCGTCCGCCGCGCGCCGCGATCGCGAAATCATACGCACCGAGCGTTCGTATCTCTCCAAGCTCGGGAGCGCGCTCAGGCTCGCCGACTTCATGGCGATCCTGATGGTCCTCGCCACTTTTTTCAGCGCCTATGCGACCTGGCGCACGGCCCTGGTCACCAGCGCGGTCTTCGCCGTCGCGGATCGCCCGTTCCTCGGCGTCCAACAAGTCTCCCTCGAAGCGACCGACACCGATCATCCGACGATCGTGGTGAACTTCAAGAATTTCGGAAGCATCCCCGCGCTCGACACGATCGTGAGCGTTCATGCGGTGGTCGATGGCAAGGTGGTGAAGATTTCCGCAGGCGCGATGTCCGCGATGGATGCGGGAATTATCTCGCCAACCGTTCCGCACTTCTTCTATGCCTCGCTGCCACAAGACGCATACCGGGCGGTCGCCGCTGGCGAATCCAATCTTCAGGTTCACGTCAGTCTGGTCTACAAAGCTCCCGCCCACCAGACGCAACTCTGCTACTTCGAGCGCATGGCGTACGACTTCCGTATGAGGACATTTCAAGCCTCGGGCGGCACCGACCGATGCGGCACCGACATTTTCTGAGCGCTATCGCCCTCTTTTAGGCAGCCCGCCCATCGTGTATTTACAATCCGTCAGCGTGTGCTTGCCTACCGCGCGGCTGCTGAGGGTCGAAACAGGCGAATTGCCGCCTCAACCCGGTTGAGAGGAGAACTCGATGCGAACCACAAACGTTGTCGGCTCGAAAACTCGCGAACGCTGCCTGCGGATCATTCCGGCCGCGGCCCTGGCTGCCTCGCTTGGGATGCTCGCGCTTGGCGGATGCTCGTCGCAGAGCACGGAACAGGCGCCCGCACAGCCAATTGCAGCAAATTTCGCGCTGGAAAAGTGCGAGCAGATCCAGCCGAACCTCTACAAGTGTCCGGCCGTCGATCAGCCACTGTGTACGCCGGAGTTCAATCGCACCGACGTGAATTGCGTTCGCGTCGGGCCCAAGGGCAGCGTCTTCGTTCAGCGCGGCGGCATTACGCCCTGAACGGGCGGCGATACATATTGAGTCTGGCGTTCAGGTGACTGCCTGAACGCTTGGGCGAGCGCTCCGCTTCCGGTCGCTGCGTCCGCGAACTCGAGAAGACCGGGATGTTCCAGCTTCTCTCCGCGATTGTCCCCCTTCCCACGTGGGAAGGGGGTAGGGTAGCGGGCAGTTCCGCAAACCCCAGTTCCGCCTCGTTGCGCGTCGCGCGTTCATCTGACAATTTTCTTAGACAAGATGACGTGTCCCATCTGCAAAAGGCCGGCTGACCTATCGCCAAAAAATCGCTTTCGCCCGTTTTGCTCCGAGCGATGCCAGATGATCGACCTCGGCACCCGGGCCGCGGGCGATTACCGTGTTCCCGGCTCCAAACCTGCCGACAACGAGCATCACGACGATTTGAAAAAGCGCAGGCTCCTCAATTGACGCGTGACGCGCCGCCGCGGATTCATCCGAGCTCGGTGGTGGGTCTCGAGGTCGAGCTGGCCGCCGGCGTCGAGGTCGGTCCGCTGTGCTTGCTCGACGGAAAAATCCGCGTCGGTGCGCGCACGCGCCTTATAGGCCACGTCACGATTCTCGGCATCACCGAACTCGGCGCTGACAACGTGCTTCATCCGGGCGCGGTGATCGGCGACGAGCCGCAGGACCTGACCTACACCGGCGTCGCGCGCTCGGTGAAAATCGGCGATCGCAACATCTTCCGCGAATACTCCACCGTCCATCGCGGCAGCGAGCGCGGCGACGTAACCATCATGGGCGACGACAACTTCATGATGCAGAATGCGCACGTCGCGCACGATTGTCGCATCGGCAACTCGACCATCATCGCCGGCGGCGCGCTGCTGGCCGGATGGGTCGAGCTGGGCGACCGCGCGCTGGTCTCGGGCAACTGCGTCGTGCACCAGTACACCCGCATCGGACGGCTGGCGATGATGCGCGGCCTGTCGCGCACCAGCCGCGACGTGCCGCCATTCTGCATCATGGACGGCACCCACACTCTGCGCGGAATAAATGTAGTAGGCTTGAAGCGCGCAGGAATCCCGTCAAAATCGATTCACGCCCTCCGCCATGCCTTCACGACGTTGTTCGGCGCCCGCCAAAATCTGAAACTGGCGATAGAGCGCCTCGAACAATCCGGCGACCTCGCCCCCGAAGTAATCGAGCTGTTGAATTTCATCAAAGCGTCAAAACGCGGCGTCGCGTTCGGCCCCCTCGACCCGCAATCTTCGGATGATTCCGAATCCTGAATCCCTCGCCCGGTACTTCACGGGAGAGGTTAGGTCCGGTCTCTGCGGCGTTTGCTCATTCGCTCAAGCCCTGAAAGAATGACACGCTATGCGAATTCGTCCACGATTTTTCATCGGCGTGGGATTGATCGCGGTCGCGGTCGGCTATCTTATCTTCAGCGCGATTCGCACTACCTCCGAATACTACCTGACTGTCACCGAAGTGTCCGCGCGCCAGAGCGAGCTTGGCGGGCAGGCGCTGCGCGTCGCCGGCCGCGTCAAGGCCGGCACTATCAACTGGGACCCGAATACCCTCACTCTCAAATTTGAAATGGTGCCGATTCCCGACGTCGACGCCGCTGCGCCGGTGAAACCTGTCATGGCGTCCGATCCCGTCTCGTTCCGCGTCGTATGCACCGGTGAGCCCAAGCCCGACATGTTCGCGCCCGGCCGCGACGTTATCGTCGAGGGCAAGCTCGGCCCCGACGGCGCGATTGCCGCGACCCAGGTGATGACGAGTTGCCCTTCCAAGTACAAGCCCAAGCAAGCACAATAGCCGGAGGTTTTTCAGATGCCGGAACTTGGCAACCTCGCGCTCGCGATCGCTCTGATTCTTGCGGTCTATTCCATCGCGGCGAATATCTACGGCGCGCGCCGCAATGCGCCCGACTTCGTCGTCAGCGCCCGTCACGCGCTGTGGGCGATGTGCGCGATGGTCACCATCGCGGTCGTCGTGCTGTGGATCTCGCTGCTGCGCAGCGACTTCTCGCTCGAGTACGTCGCCGCATATTCCAGCACCACGCTCCCGACCGTTTACAAAATCACCTCGCTATGGGGCGGGCAGCAGGGCTCGTTGCTGTTCTGGACGTGGCTGCTGTCGATCTTCACGTCGATCGCCGCGATCCAGAATCGCCGGCGCAATCCCGAGATCGCGCCGTATGCGCTCGCAGTGCTGGCCGGCGTCGCAATCTTTTTCCTGTTGATGTTGAATTTCGTCACCCGTCCATTTGATTTGCTCGCGACGGTTCCCGCCGAAGGCTCCGACCTCAATCCCCTGCTGCAGAACTACTGGATGGCGATACATCCGCCGTCTCTATACACCGGCTACGTCAGCGCAACCGTGCCGTTTGCATTCGGCGCCGCCGCGCTAATAACAGGCAAGCTCGACGACGGATGGATCCGCTCGACGCGGCGCTGGGCGATTTTTTCCTGGTTCTTTCTCACGCTCGGCAACATCTTCGGCGCGCGCTGGGCCTACGAAGTTCTCGGCTGGGGCGGTTACTGGGCATGGGACCCGGTCGAGAACGCTGCCTTCATGCCGTGGCTCGTGATGACCGCGTACCTGCATTCGGTGATGATCCAGGAACGCAAGGACATGCTGAAGATCTGGAACCTGGCGCTGATCGGACTCGCATTCGGGCTCACGCTGTTCGGCACGTTCATCACGCGCAGCGGCGTCATCTCGTCGGTGCATTCGTTCACCCAGTCCGGCCTCGGCCCGTACTTCCTGAGCTTTCTGATAACGGTGACGCTCGCCTACACGGCGCTGTTGATCTTCCGCTCGAAGCAATTGCGCAGTCCCGCAGAATTCGAGTCGTACCTGTCGCGCGAGGCCGCGTTTCTGTTCAACAATCTCATGCTGGTCGGCATCGCATTCGCCGTTTTCTGGGGCACCATCTTTCCCGTTCTCTCGGAAGCGGTGCGCGGCGTGAAGATTACCGTCGGACCGCCGTTCTTCAATCGCGTCAACGGGCCGCTCGCGCTCGGTCTCGTGTTCCTGATGGGCATCGGGCCGCTGATCGCGTGGCGGCGCACGACGGCTGACAATCTCGTGCGCAGTTTCGCCGCGCCCGTCGCGATGGGCGTCGCGACCGGGATCGTCGCCGCCGCCGCTGGCCTGCGCCAATGGTACGTGCTGACCGCCTTCTCGCTGGCCGCGTTCGTCATCGGCACCATCCTGGTCGAGTTCCGCCGCGGGATGAACGCGCGCCGCCACATGGTCGCCGAACCGCGCGCCAAGGCGCTCGTCAATCTCGTCGCCAAGAACAACCGCCGCTATGGCGGCTACATTATCCACGTCGGCGTGATCTTCGCGTTCATCGGAATCGTAGGCTCGTCGTTCTTCCGCACCGAAGTGAAAAAGAGCGTGCATGAAGGCGACAGCTTCGCCGTCGGTTCGTATACGCTGCGCTACCTGGGCCTCTCGGAAGCCGACACCCCTCATCTCGCGAGCGCGACGGCGCGGGTCCAGGTGCTGCGCGCCGACGGCCGCGAGATCGCCGTGATGTCGCCGGCGAAGCTGTTCTTCAAGCGCCCGCAGCAGCCCGCGACCAAGGTCGCGATCCGCTCCACTCCCGCCAGCGACCTCTACGTCGTGCTCGCCGGAATCGACGACAGCGGCCAGACCGCGACCTTCGAAGTGTTCCTGACGCCGCTGGTTTTCTGGCTATGGGCGGGCGGCCTGACGATGGCGCTCGGTACCGTAGTGGTTATGTGGCCCAACGTGCGTGAGCGCGCCGCAATCGCGACCGCGCTCAGCCGCTCATCCGCCGGCGCGCCCGAACTCGCCGATGTCGCCGCCCCCGGGGGTGACTGAGCTTCTGTGCGCGCGAAACTCACACTCGCAGCGTCGCTCGTATTCGCCGTCGTCGCCCTTTTCGTTTTCGCACTAAAAAACGTTTCACGTGAAACATTTGGGTCGGAAGCCCCAACCAACGCGCAGATTTCCGAGGGTTTGACCTGCCAATGCGGTTGCGGTTTGACGGTCGCCAACTGCAATATGCCGACCTGCGGCTTCTCGGTGCCGATGCGCCGCGAGATCGACCGCATGATTGGACAGGGCATGACCCGCGTGCAGATAATCTCTTTTTTCCGGCATGAGTACGGCGAGAAAGTCCTGTCCGCGCCGACCGCCGAGGGCTTCAACCTGCTCGCATGGACGATGCCCTTCATCGCGCTCGTACTCGGCGGCGGCGCGATGGCGGTAGCGGTCGGGCGATGGCACTCCCGTCGGCCGCCGGCGCCGGCCGACTCGAAACCGGGCGCGGAGCCCTCGTCATTCGATCCCGAACTCAGGCACCGGCTAGAAAAAGAGCTCGAGGAGCGTCGATAAGCGGTGTTCATTATTGCCGCCGCTCTGATTGTCGCCGGAGTCGCGCTGTTCGTGGCCGCGCCGCTCGGCGTCGGGCTGCTCGGAGCGCGCGCCAAGTCGGCCGGTGAGCTTCAAGTCGAACGCCACGAGCATGAACACGCGCTGGCGGTGCAGGGTCTTCGCGAACTCGAGTTCGATCGCGAGATGGGCAAGCTGTCCGAGGCGGACTACGAATCTCTGCACAAGGTGCTCGAGGACCGAGCGCTGACCGCGATGGCCGCGGTCGAGAAGATCCGCATGCAGAGCGAAAAGACCGCGGCCGCGAAGAAGCCGTCCGTCACGCCGCTGACGAATGCGCTGCGCCGGCCCGCACCGGCGCCGCGCCGCGACGCGGTACCGACGCTGGTCCTGCACACCGAACCGCCGCGCCCGCCGCAACCATCGCCGCCGCCGTCGTCGCCGGGCAAGCTTCGCTTCTGCCCCCAATGCGGGACCCGCGCCGCGCTCGACTCGAAGTTCTGCGCGCAATGCGGCATCGCGATCAAACCGATGGGCGGCGCGACCGCCTGGTCCGAGTGATGGCGGCGCCGGTCGTCGAGACTCACAGCCTGGCAAAGACTTACGGCCTGGCGCCCGTGCTGCGCGAGGTGCAGTTGCGGCTGCTGCCGGGTGCGGGCGCGTTTGTGGTCGGCGGCAACGGCGCCGGAAAATCAACTTTGCTGCGAATCCTTGCCGGACTCGAAGCACCGAGCGGTGGCTACGCTCTGGTCTTCGGGCAGGACACGCGCCGGCTCGCGGCGCGCTACCGGCGCCGTATCGGCATGATGGCGCATCAGAGTTTCCTCTACCCGAACCTGACCGCGCGCGAGAATCTCGAATTCTTCGCCGAGCTGTATTCGCTTGCCGACCAGCACGCTTCCGCCGAGCAATGGCTCGGCCGGGTCGGACTGGCCGACGTTGCCGACGCCCGCGTGCGTACGTTCTCGCGCGGGATGGAGCAGCGCCTGTCGGCGGCGCGCGCGATGCTCGCCGAGCCGGCGCTGCTCCTGCTCGACGAGCCGTTCGCGTCGCTCGACCATGACGGCGCCGAAATCGTCGCGGGGCTGATTCGCGGCGCGGTCGAGCGCGGCGCCTCCGTGATTGCGACGGCGCACGCAGTCCCCGAGATCGACGGGGTCGAGTTCGCAGTGTTCGAAATCGCCCGCGGCCTGCTGGCGCCGCAGGTGCCTAAGGAGGAGGTCCGGCGCGGCGGGCGAATCCGCTCGCTGCTGGGCAGGTAGCACAGTGTCTGGCTTTGCCGCCGTGCTGCGCAAAGACCTACGCCTCGAACTGCGCAGCGGCGAGAGCACGCTCGCGCTGCTCGCGCTGTCGATGCTGGTGCTGGTGGTGCTGGTGTTCGCGCTCGACGCGGCACGCGTGCGCAGCGTCGACACGGCGGCGGGCGCGCTGTGGGTCGCGATGGTGTTCGCGGGGATGCTCGGGGCGAATCGCGCGCTGCTCGCCGAGCGCGACAACGGCGCCATCCGCGGATTGCTGCTGAGCCCGCTCGATCCCGGAACGCTCTTCGTCGCCAAGCTTGCCGCCGCTTTGATCTTCATGGCGGTGGCCGAGATTGGCGCGGTCATCCTGATGGTGCTGTTCTTTAATCTCGAATTCGACGCGTCGATCGCGCGGCTGGCGCCAATCCTGGCGCTGGGCGCGATCGGATTCTCCGCGCTCGCGACGCTGCTCTCGGCAATCACCGGGCGCACGCGCGGCGGCGATATGCTATTGCCGATTCTCGCCGTGCCGATTTTCGTGCCGGCCCTGATTGCGGGCGTCAAGGCGAGCGCCGCGGCGCTGGCGGGCGCGCCGCTTGGCGCGATGGGCGACTGGCTGAAGATCATGATCGCGTTCGACGTGCTGTTTGTCACCGCCGGTTATCTGCTATTCGAGCATGTGGCAGGTGAGGACTGACTATTAGGTGACTACTGACTATAAGGCAGACGGGTCGTTTCGGGCTGCATGAACAACTCCGCGATTCGCAATGGACTCGGGTACGCGACGCTGGCGCTGATGCTGGCGGCGTTGTTCATGGTATTCGACTACGTACCGCCCGAAGCCGAGCAGGGAATAGCGCAGTTGATATTTTATTTTCACGTCCCGCTGGCATGGGTCGCGTTCGCCTCATTCGGGCTGGTCGCGATTGCCGGAATATTCTACCTGTGGCTCGGCGATCAGCTGTGGGACGACCTGGGTTACGCCGCCGCCGAAACCGGTATGGTCTTTTGCACGCTGATGATTGTCGCAGGTTCGATTTGGGCCAAGCCGATTTGGGGCACCTGGTGGACGTGGGACTCGCGGCTGACGACGACCTTCATCCTGTGGCTGATGTACGGCGGCTATCTGATGCTGCGCGCCAGCGCCGGCGACACGCCGCAGGTGGCGCGCTTCGGGGCCGTGATCGGAATCGTCGCGGCGCTGGACGTGCCGATCGTGATCGCGTCGGTGCGGCTGTGGCGCACGATTCATCCCGCGGTGCTGGTTACCAAGCAGGGCGGACATGGGCTCGAGGATCCGCGGATGGTGGCGACGCTGCTGGTGTGTCTGGCCGCCTTCACGGCGCTGTGGGCGTGGCTCCTGCTGCTGCGCTTCGCGCAGTTGCGCACGCGAAGCCGGATGGGCGCGCTGGCGGTCAGGATCGCGTTCGCGTCGGCGGCCGCCTCCGATAGCAAGTGACGGAATTGAGTTGATGGAACATTTGGGATATCTGTTCGCCGCCTACAGTATAATCTTCGCGGTAATTTTCCTGTACGTGGTGTTCATCTGGCGCCGCCAGGCGGCGCTTGACGCGGAGCTGCGCACGCTGGAGGCGCGGATGGCGGCGCTCAATCAGACGTCGGCGAGCGCCGATTCGCCGGAGCCGCGGCGTGACACCTGATTAGCTATTCGAGCATCACAAGTGGGTATAGTAACTGGGTATTTGAATTCTGCTGACTGAGTATTCTGGATGGAATTTCGCGATTACTACAAAACGCTCGGCGTTGACCGCAAGGCGAGCGCGGCGGAGATCAAGAGCGCCTACCGCAAGCTCGCCCGCAAATTCCATCCCGACGTCAATCCCAACAACAAGGACGCCGAAGTCAAATTCAAGCAGATAAACGAGGCCTACCAGGTTATCAGCGACCCCGAAAAGCGCAGAAAGTACGACGAACTCGGCGCCGACTGGGAGCATGGCGTGTCGCAGGAAGAAATGATGCGCCGCTACGCGCGGCAGCAATCGGCGGCCGGCGCGGGCGCCGGCATGGGCGGCGGCGCGGAATTTGGCGGCGGCGGCGACTTCAGCGATTTCTTCTCGCAATTCTTCGGTGGCGGCGGCGCGCGCGGTTTCGGACGAAGCCGCGGCGCCGCGCCCCGCGGATTCTCGAGCTTCGACTTCGGCACTGAGCCGGCGCGCGCGCCCGACCTCAACGCCGAGGTCAGAATACCGCTGGTCGATGCGGTCAAAGGCGCGAAGCGGCGGCTCGATCTCGTCGCCGAGGACGAATGCGCCACCTGCGGCGGCAGCGGAATGATCGCGCGCGAGGAAAAGCAGGGCAAGGCGCGCGTGATTCGCTCGGCCGAGCCGTGTCCGACTTGCGGCGGCGGCGGTGTGGTGCCAGCGCGGCGCACGCTCGAAGTGACAATCCCGGCGGGCGTGACCGACGGCACGCAGTTGCGATTGAAGGGGCAGGGCGGACGCGCGCCGCGTCCCGATCAGAATGGCGATCTCTTCCTGACCGTCAGAATTGAACCGAACCCGGTGTTCGCGATTGCGGGCCGCGACCTGCGCGTCAATTTGCCGGTGTGGGACTACGAGGCGGCGCTCGGCGCCGAAATCACGGCGCCCACGGTTGACGGGCGCGTGTCGCTGAAGATTCCGGCCGGCAGCCAGGCGGGACGCGTGATGCGCCTGCGCGGGCGCGGACTGCCGGCGCGCGGCAAGGAGCCGGCGGGCGATCTGCTCTACGAGCTGAAAGTGCTCGCGCCGACGGACTTGAACGCCAAAGAGCGCGCGCTTATGCAGCAGCTGGCCGACAGCCTGAAAGCCCGCGGGCTGGCCGATCCGCGGGCCGAAATGATGGCGTCGAAGTGATGGGAACTTAGAGCGATGGCGCGGCGGACAGTATCGAGAAGCTCAACTCGCGGCCAGCTAGTGCTGATGAGCCGGAGCGTGTTCTGCTCGATAAGCGGAATCAGCGAGCGCGAGCTGGCGTCATGGGAGCGCGAGGATCTGATCGCGCCGGCGCGAGTCGAGCAAGTGCGTGGACGCGCTGAGGCGTTATACGATCGGGAAGCATTACGCCGCGCGCGCGTGATTCGCACACTTGCCGAGGAACTCGAAGTGAATATTCCCGGTATCGGTGTGATCCTGCATTTGCTGGATCAGATGGATCGGTGAGGAGGGGGAACCCGAGTTAGGAAATCGTTCAATGGTGGAAGGGCGCGTTGATGCGGATCTAATGCGGGAATAACCTCGTCGGTGATGGTTCGCGACAGCAAAAAGAGAGTCGTCGGCGCGATTGAAGCGGCCTTGATGCGGGCGGGAGTGCGCCGCGGCGCATCGATCGTCGTTGGACTATCCGGCGGGGGCGATTCCGTCGCGCTCACATCCGCGCTGCTTGAGCTTGGGGAGCGGATGAGCCTGCGAATCGTGGCGGCACATTTGAACCATCGGATTCGCGGCGATGAGTCGGATAGGGACGAGGAGTTCGTGAGGGCTATGTGTGCGCGGCTCGGCGTTGAACTGATCGTCGAGCGTGCTGACGGACTTGGCGGGTCGAGGTCCGTCGGGAACCTCGAAGAGCGGGCGCGCGAGGCTCGGCGCGAATTTCTTGTGCGCGTTGCGCATCGCGTCAAAGCGGACTTTGTTGCCCTGGGCCACCATCGCGATGATCAGGCTGAGACTGTGCTGATGCGTTTGATGCGCGGCGCGGGGGCGGCGGGGATGGCGGCGATGGCCGAGCGCGGGCCGGGGAAACTGATTCGGCCGATGCTGACCCTTTCGCGTGCGGAGATTCGCGACTACCTTGGCGCGCGCGGGATTTCGTTCGTGGACGATTTGTCGAATGCGTCGCGCGACATCTTGCGCAACCGGATTCGCGCCGAGCTGCTGCCGATGCTCGAGCGCGAGTATGCGCCCGGTCTCAGCGCGCGGCTGGTGGCAGTGGCGGATGAGATGCGCTCGCTCGACGAGCTGGTTGCGGCGCTCGCCGCGCGCGAACTGGACGCGATGCGCGTCGTCGGCGGCGCGCTCGACGTGTCGGGCTTCGGCGCGGTGAATCGGGCGGTGCAGGCGGTTGCGATTCGGCTGTTTGTCGCCGAGCGAAGAGGGTCGTTGCGCAAAATTTCGCGGGCGCACGTCGCGGCGATCCGGCAACTTGTTCTCCAAGGCGGTCCCAGCGACTCGCTCGATCTTCCGGGCGGCTGGCGCGCCGAGCGCGAGAACGATCTTCTTCGGTTGATAGATACGCGGGCCGAGCGAAAGGAATCGCCTGAGGGATTTTCGGTGGCGATTGCGGCGGACGGAATCACGATCGTCGATGCGGCGGGTTTCAAGTTCGAGGCCTCGACGATCGCAGCGGCGGATGCGTCGATGCCCGACAGTTTGTCCGTTGCGATGTTCGATGCGGCGAAAATCGTGGACGCGGGTCTGGTCGCGCGCAATTTTATGAAAGGGGACCGGATTCGTCCCCTCGGAATGCGCGGCACGCGGAAGGTCCACGACGTGTTGGTCGATCGCAAAGTCCCGCAGGCGAGGCGCGAGAGGTTTCCGATGGTGACGGTTGGCGACACGATCGCGTGGCTTCCGGGGCTTGTGCGGGCGGACTGCGCGCTGGTGACCAAGGCCACCGAAGCCATACTGCGCGTTGAGGCGTCTGCAATCGCGGTTTAGCGCTTGCCACGTTGCGTGCTGATCAACGTGCGTGATACTTTTTTAATAGCATGAACCAGTTTTCACGCAGTATTGCGCTTTGGCTAGTGCTGGGACTGATGTTCCTGCTGTTGTTTAATATCTTCAGCCGGCAACAACCCAAAGAACCCGAAATAATTTTCTCCGACTTCCTCAACCAGGTTGAAAAGGGCCAGGTCGCCGAGGCGACGATCCAGGGCAACCAGATCAAGGGCGACCTGACCAGCGGGGAACATTTCAAGACCTACGCGCCTGACGATCCCGACCTGGTCAAGACGCTGCGTGAGAAGGGCGTCAAGATAGCGGCCAAACCGACCGAGGGCGATCCGTGGTGGATGGTCGCGCTGGTGCAGTGGTTCCCGATAATAGTGCTGGCGGCGTTGTGGATTTTCTTCATGCGCCAGATGCAGATCGGCGGCGGCAAGGCGATGTCATTCGGCAAGAGCCGCGCCAAGCTGCTGACTGAGAATACGCACAAAGTTACGTTCGCCGACGTGGCCGGAATCGACGAGGCCAAGGACGAGCTCGAAGAGATAATTCAATTTTTGCGCGACCCGAAACGCTTCACGCGGCTGGGCGGACGAATCCCCAAGGGCGTGCTGCTGGTCGGACCGCCGGGAACCGGCAAGACGCTGCTGGCGCGGGCGATCGCGGGCGAAGCGGGCGTGCCGTTCTTTTCGATTTCGGGCTCGGACTTCGTCGAGATGTTTGTCGGCGTGGGTGCGTCACGCGTGCGCGACCTGTTCGTGCAGGGCAAGAAGCATGCGCCATGCATCATTTTTATAGACGAGATCGACGCGGTCGGACGTCATCGCGGGGCCGGCCTTGGCGGCGGCCATGATGAACGCGAGCAGACGCTCAACCAGTTGCTGGTCGAGATGGACGGGTTCGAAGCCAACGAGGGAGTGATCCTGGTGGCGGCGACCAATCGTCCCGATGTGCTCGATCCTGCGCTGTTGCGGCCGGGACGCTTTGACCGGCGCGTGGTGGTGCCGCTCCCCGACGTGAAGGGGCGCGAGGGAATCCTGAAGGTGCACACGCGCAAGGTGCCGCTGTCCGACGACGTCGATGGGTCCAAGCTGGCGCGTTCGACGCCGGGCTTTGCCGGCGCCGACCTCGAGAACCTTGTCAACGAGGCTGCGCTGCTGGCCGCGCGCCGCAATAAGGACAAGGTCGAGATGTCGGACTTCGAGCTGGCCAAGGACAAGGTGATGATGGGCGCGGAGCGGCGCTCGATGGTGATGTCGGGTGAGGAGCGCAAGATAATTGCGTATCACGAGGGCGGGCATGCGCTGGTCGCGGCGCTGCAGCCGGGAGCGGACCCGGTCCACAAGGTTACG
Source organism: uncultured delta proteobacterium (assembly GCA_963842085.1). GTDB lineage: Bacteria > Desulfobacterota > Binatia > Binatales > Binataceae > Binatus. The sequence continues at coordinate 752,610 of CAWJET010000002.1, read as the reverse complement.
ATTATCGCGCGTGGGATGGCGCTCGGCGTCACCCAGCAATTGCCGCTGGACGATCGCTACACCTATCCGCGCGACTACCTGGTGACGCGGCTGGCGGTAATGTTCGGAGGGCGCACGGCGGAAGAACTCGTGTTCGGGCAGATGACGACCGGCGCGGGCAACGATATTGAAAAGGCGACTGAGCTCGCGCGCAAGATGGTCTGCGAATGGGGCATGAGCAAGGAGCTCGGCCCGATGACGTTCGGGCGGCGCGAGGAGCAGATCTTTTTGGGCCGCGATATCGCCCATCACAAGGATTATTCGGAGCAGACGGCGCTCGAGATCGATCACGAGGTGCGCAAGATAATCGACGACTCGTATCACAAGGCGCGGCAACTGTTGTCGGACCATCTGCCGCTGCTGCATGCGATCGCGGCGCGGCTGCTCGAGAAGGAAGTGCTCGACGGCAGCGAGGTTGAGGCGATGGTGACGGCGTTTAAGGAAGGCCGCGAGTTGCCACCGTCGCCGGCCGCAGTGCGCAACGATCCGCCGCCGAGGCCCGGCCCGGACACGGGCAAGGAGAAGCGCGCCGACAGCGAGAACGAGAGCCCGGTGCCGGGACTTCCGCCGAAGCCGGTTCTCGTGTAGTCGTCGCGCGCGTTTTCGCTGAGCGCGGCGCCGCGACCGATCCGATTCGCAACCGCGAGCCGGTGGCCGCGCGGGCGAGGGGAAAGTGGGGCCGGTGCGATGCGACGCTCGCGGATTCAATCCAACTCATCGAACTCCAACGACCTGCGCAAGCGGGCGGTTCAATTTCAATCGTCGCCTTCGAATCTCAAGCTGGCCGACGGCCGCGTAATCAAGTTCCCGGCAGTGATGGGCGTGCTCAACGTGACGCCCGACTCCTTCTCCGACGGCGGGAGATACCTGGACCCGGAGCGCGCCGTCGAGCATGCGCTTGCGATGGAAGCGGCGGGTGCGGACGTGATCGATGTGGGCGGAGAATCGTCGCGTCCGGCCGGTGCAATAGAAATTCCAGTCGAGGTCGAGCTCACCCGAGTGGCGCCGGTGCTCGCGCGGCTGGGCAAGCGGCTGCGAGCGCCAATCTCGATCGACACGCGGCGGGCGGAGGTTGCGCGCGTCGCGCTCGAGTCGGGGGCGGCGATGATCAACGATATCACTGCCCTCGAGCACGACCGTGAGATGGCGCCGCTGGCGGCGCGAACGAGGTGCGCGGTGGTGCTGATGCATATGCGCGGCGGTCCCGCCAATCATATCGAGTTCGCGCGCTACCGCGACGTGGTGCGCGAGGTCGTCGCCTACCTGGCGGCGCGCGCCAGCTTTGCCGCCGGCGCCGGAGTGGTGCGCGCGCGAATAATCGTCGATCCGGGACTAGGCTTCGCCAAGACTGCCCAGCATAATTTGAAGTTGCTGGCCGCCTTGCCCGACCTCTGTGCGCTCGGCTATCCCGTATTGGTAGGAGCGTCGCGCAAAAACTTCGTCGCGCGAATCGCGGGCGCCAACGGCGCGGTGCCGAACGAGCGCGATTTGGAATTCGGCACGGCGGCTGCCAACGCGCTGGCGATTGCGGCGGGCGCGTCGATGGTGCGCGTGCACGACGCCGGCGCGGCGGCGGCTGTTGTCCGCATGGCGGCGGCGCTGGCGGGACGGGATCAGCGGTTCAGGCGCAATGCATAGCTACATACCCATGATACCGCAGCCGCGGTGGCAGGATGTCGTCGACATCGTGATCGTGGCGTACGTGATCTACCGGATCGCGCTCCTGATTCGCGGCACGCGCACGATGCAGATGGTGCTGGGGATGGTGATCGTGGGCGGCGCGTTCGTGGCGTCGCAGGTGCTCGGACTGTTCACGCTCAACTGGCTCCTGAACAACTTCCTTGGTTCGTTGTTCGTGATCCTGGTGGTTATCTTCCAGGCGGACATTCGGCGCGCGCTGACGCGCGTCGGCGCGCAATCGTTCCTTGGCCGGGGCGCTGTAGCGGCCACGCCGGCGGAGGGAATAGCGACCGCGGCGGCGTGGCTGTCGGCGCGTAAAGTGGGCGCGCTGATAGTGATCGAACAGGACGACGGGCTGGGTGAGTTCGTCGAAAGCGGCAGAGTCGTTGATGGCAAGGTCTCGCCCGAACTGCTCGAGACGATTTTCATGAACGGTTCCCCGCTGCATGATGGCGCCGTGATCATCAACGGCGACCGCATCCTCGCCGCGGCGTGCCTGTTGCCGTTGTCGCAAAACCCCAACGTGAGCCTGTCGCTGGGCACCCGTCATCGCGCGGCGATCGGGATGAGCGAGGACAGCGACGCGCTGGTGCTGGTCGTGTCCGAGGAGAGCGGGCAGATTTCTCTTGCGCGCGGCGGCGTGCTGAGCCGCGGACTGGAACCGGCCGAAGTCCTGTCCACACTAAGGAAGCTGCCCGGTTAGGCGCGCGGTGGGAAAAGAGCTGCCGGACGACGCACGATGAAACTGGGCGACCTCACAAAGCGGTTGACGAGCCGCGGCGCGCGGCGGCTGCGCGGCGCCAACATCGGGCTTCGCATACTCGCCCTGGTGCTCGCGATCGGGCTCTGGGTATTCGTCAACGCCGGCGAGCGGGGCTCGGTCGAGTCGCTCACAGTACCTATCAGCTATCGTTCGCTGCCGCCGGGGATGGTGATCGTAAACCATCCGCCGGCAGTGGTAAAAATCGAGGTTACCGGTCCGCGCACACTGCTCTCGCTGCTGGATCCCGAGCGGCTGACGCTCAAGCTGGATCTGCGCGGCGTGGCGGCGGGACAATCCGAATTCAAGATATATCCGGCGATGTTCAACGTGGGGCGAAACACCACTGTGACCGGCATCTCGCCGGACCAATTGTCGCTGGATATCGATCGGATGGTTACGCGCGACGTGCCGGTGCATCTGGCGGTCGAGGGAAGAGTCGCGCCCGGATATACGATTTCATCGGTGGATATCACGCCGCCCAGCGTTACTATCGTCGGGCCCAGCCGTTATGTCGCACCACTCACCTCGGTCGGCACGGAACCCTTCGACTTGAAAGGGCTCACCTCGGATACCAACCGTTCGGTTGATATTGTGACGCCCAATCCGTCGCTGGGACTATCCACCGGTCACGTCGAGGCGAAGGTCAATGTCGCCGAGGCGATTACCGACCGCGAGTTTCGCGCGGTGGATGTCGAGGTCAAGGACAGCGATTTCAAGTACCGCGTCGAGCCCAAACAGGCGACGCTGACTATTCGCGGGCCCGCCATCAAGCTCGCCAGTCTCGAGCCCAAGGGGTTGGCCTACGTCGACGCCAAGGGCATGGCGCCGGGCTCGCACGAATTGCCGCTGCAGGTGACGCTGCCCGACGGCATGCAGTTGGTGCGTCAGTCGCCTGACAAGGTTAGACTGCGGATGTATCGCCAAAAGCTGACAACCACTGCCGATGAGCACCCATCGTAAACTGTTCGGCACTGACGGCGTCCGCGGAGTCGCCAACCAGGAGCCGATTACCTCCGAGACCGCGCTGAAGCTCGGCCGCGCGCTCGCGCATGTGTTCCGCAATTCGGCCGGACGTCATCGCAGAATTCTGATCGGCAAGGATACGCGGCTCTCGGGCTACATGCTCGAGACGGCGATCGAATCCGGCATCTGCTCGATGGGCGTTGACGTATGGCTGGTGGGCCCGCTGCCGACCCCGGCGATCGCGTTTCTGACCCGCAGCATGCGCGCGGACGCGGGCGTGGTCATCTCAGCCTCGCACAATCCCTTCCAGGACAACGGGATCAAGTTTTTTTCGGGCGAGGGTTTCAAGCTCGATGACGAGACCGAGCGGCGAATCGAAGCGCTGGTGTTCGACGAGAGCGAGATCGCCAGGCATCGCGCGCGCGCGGACGATATCGGCAAGGCGGCGCGAATCGACGACGCGCTTGGCCGTTACCTGGTGTTTCTGAAATCGTGCCTGCCGCGCTCGGTCGTATTCGACGGGCTCAAAGTTGCGATCGATTGCGCCAACGGCGCGGCCTACAAGGTCGGTCCCGACGCGCTCGAGGAGCTTGGCGCCGAGGTCGTTACGATCGGCGTCGATCCCAACGGCACGAACATCAATCTGAATTGCGGCGCGGTGCATCTCGACGCGATTCGCGAAGCCGTTCTGCGCGAGCATTGCGACGTCGGCATCGCGCTCGACGGCGACGGCGATCGCGTGATGCTGATCGACGAGCGCGGCGAAGTGTTCGACGGCGACGACGTGATGGCGCTGCTCGGGCGCAAGCTGGCCGCCGAAGGGCGGCTGCGCGGCAACGCTGTCGTCGCAACCGTGCTGAGCAACTTCGGACTCGAGCTGGCGCTGCGCGACGCGGGCGTGCGGCTGATTCGCACCGAGGTCGGCGACCCCGCGGTCGCGCGCGAGATGCGGCTCAACTCCTACAACCTGGGTGGCGAGCAGTCGGGGCACGTGATCTTCATGGATTACTCGACCACCGGCGACGGACTGATCAGCGCGTTGCTGGTCCTCGCGCAGTTGGCCGAGAGCGGGCGCACGCTGAGCGAACTTCGCGCGATGCGCCGCGTGCCGCAGGTCCTGGAAAACGTGCGCGTGCGAAATCGCGTGCCGCTCGCCGAGATGCCCGACGTTCAAAGAATAATTGCCGACGCCGAGAAACGGCTGGCCGGCAGCGGCCGCCTGCTGGTGCGATATTCGGGCACCGAGATGCTCGCGCGCGTGATGGTTGAAGGCGAGGACGGCGTTCAGATCAAAACGTTAGCGCAGGAAATTGGCGCCGCGATCCAGAAGTACGTCGGCGCGCAGTGACCGTTATTTTCGTTTCGCGCGCTTGAGCTTCAGCGGTTTCGAGCCCAGCGCCTTCAGATACGCCTTCACCGTGCGCGTCAGGCCCATGTAGAGCGCGTCCGAAATGAGCGCGTGGCCGATCGAGACTTCCTGCAAGCCCTTGACGGCTTTCACATAGGCGGGAATGTTCTTGAGATCGAGATCGTGACCGGCGTTTACCCCGAGTCCAATTTCCCGCGCCAGGCGTGCGGCCTCGCGATGCGCCGCGAGAATTTCGTTGCCGGCCGGCGTTCCGAACGCGTGTGCATATGGTCCGGTGTACAGTTCGATCCGATCGGCGCCGAGTTCCAGCGCGCGTTTGATCTGCTCGGCATCGGTCTCGAGAAACAGACTGGTGCGGATCCCCGCCTTGCGAAACCTGGCGAGCACGTCGCCGAGCCAATCCGCCGCGCGGCTCTTCAGGTCCCATCCCGCATTCGACGTCAGCACGCCCAGCGGGTCGGGCACCAGCGTCACCTGCGTCGGCCGCACGCGCATCACGAGGTCGAGAAACTCCGCGCCCGGGTAGCCCTCGATGTTGAACTCGACCGTCATCATCGCAGCCAGGTCGAACACGTCCTGAAACGTGATGTGCCGCGCGTCGGGCCGCGGATGGACTGTTATCCCGTGGCATCCCGCGGCAATGCAGGTGCGCGCGGCCGTGACGACGTCGGGAATGGTTCCGCCGCGCGCATTGCGGAGCGTCGCGATTTTGTTGACGTTGACGCTGAGGCGAATCATTCCGACACCGTCCCCCAAAACTAGCAGAGCGACACCCCGCATTCACGGTCCGGGCGCATAGTGTAATATTTTTTCCCGGGATGGCTGACAATGATTTTGCTCAACGCCGCCGAAAGCCGCGAACTCGATCGCATCAGCCGGGAAAAATACGGAATTCCGTCGTACTCGCTGATGACGCGCGCGGGCGAGGCCGTCGCCGACGCGCTCATCGAGCGGTTTTCCGATGGGGCGACCGACGTGCTCGTGCTGGCCGGCAAGGGCAACAACGGCGGCGACGGATTCGTCGCAGCGCGACGGCTGAAGCAGGACGGCTTCGCGGTGCGAGCGGTCCTGCTCGGCCACGCGGCGGACTTGAAGGGCGACGCTGCGCGCGCGCACGCGGAGTTTCGCGCATCCGGCGGCAACACGATCGAGGCGCCGGGGGAGTCCAACCTCGATGCCGCTCTGAGCAACCGGCCGAGCGCTGTTATCGACGCGATATTCGGCACGGGGCTGAACGCCGAGGTAAAAGACGGGCCGCGCCGCGCGATCGAGATAGTTAATTCACTCGCGGCGCCGACGGTCGCCGTCGATATCGCGTCGGGGGTCAACTCGGACACGGGCGCCGTCATGGGCGCGGCCATTCGAGCCTCGCTCACGGTGACATTCGGGTTCGCGAAGTTCGGCCACGTCTCATATCCCGGCGCCGGGCAATGTGGCGAGTTGCGAGTCGTCGATATCGGATTCGCACCGCGCGCGATCAGCGAGATTGCGCCGCGCGGACGATTCCTCGAACGCGCTGACATTCAGCATCTGATTCGCGTCCGGCCGGAGAATTCGCACAAGGGAATGTACGGGCATCCGCTGGTGATAGCCGGCGGCCGCGGCAAGTCGGGCGCCGTGCTGCTCGCATCGCGCGCCGCCCTGAGAACGGGTGCGGGCCTGGTTACGGCGGCGGTGCCGGAATCGATCCAGCCAATCGTCGCGGGGGGGCAGGCCGAGCTGATGACAGAGCCGATAGCAGATCGTGACGGTCATTTTGACGGCGCTCACGCCCCCAACGCATTTAAGATGATCATCGACGGCAAGAACGCGCTGATCGTGGGACCGGGAATGGGCGTCAGCGACGACACCAAGCGCCTTATCGAATGGCTGATCGCGGACGCCTCCGATCCCGAGCGTGCGATGCTGATCGATGCCGACGGGCTGAACGCACTCGCCGCGCTCGGCTACGAGGCTTTAAGGCGTGCGCGCGGTCCGGTCGTGCTGACGCCACATCCGGGAGAAGCCGCGCGACTGCTCGGCGTGCCGACCGCGACTATCAACGACGATCGCGTGTCGGCGGCGCGCATTTTGGCAGAACGAACCGGAGCGACCGTGCTGATTAAGGGTGCGCGCTCGGTTATCGCGTCTCCCGCCGGCGACATCTTCGTCAACTCGACCGGGAATCCCGGGATGGCCACGCCTGGGATGGGCGACGCGCTCTCGGGAATGGTCGGCGCGCTGCTCGGACAGCACATGCGCCCGCTCGACGCGCTCGCGCTCGGCGTCTTTCTCCACGGCTACGCGGCCGATCGCGTAGCGTCGCGGATGGGGCGTGTCGGCTATATTGCCGGCGACGTGATTGATGAGCTGCCGGCGGCGTTTGAAGCACTAGCGAAGTAGTTGCGGTATTATTGATCGCTGACTGGGTTCGTGATGACTAATCAGGCCACTGAAAAAGGCGCGACCGTGGTCACGATGGTGATCGAGAGCCGCTCGCCGCACGAAACCAAATCGTGGGGACGGCGGCTGGCCTCGCTGCTCGAAGGCGGCGAGCTGCTCGGCCTGATTGGCGACCTCGGCGCGGGCAAAACGTGCTTCATCAAGGGCCTCGCGAGCGGACTCAGCCTGCGCGAAGAGGACATCCTGAGCCCAACCTTCACGATGATCCAGGAGCATCACGGCCGCTTCCCGCTTTATCACATTGATCTGTACCGCCTCGAAGAGGCGACGCTCGACGACCTGGGCCTTCGCGAATACTTGTTTTCCGAAGGCGTCGCGGCAGTCGAATGGTTCGAGCGCCTGCGCGGCGGCGCGGAGTTGGAGTATTTGTCAGTCCGCATCGGTTACGCCGGCGCGGACCTGCGCCGCATCGAATTCAGCGCAGGCGACTCGCGTCACGCGCAGATTATTTCCAAGTTGAAGCGCCGCTTCGCGTGAGGTGGCAGTGTCTATTTTGACTTTGGCGATCTGCTGCCGGTCATCTCGCGGCGCAACGGATAATCCACCACGATTGCTCGCCCATCCGTGATCGCCTTCACGAAGTGCTTGGTGTCCGGCGGTACGATTGCGACGAAGCCGGGGCCGGCAACTTGCGTCTTACCGCCGATGGTCACTTCGAGCTGACCTTCGATGACGTTCCACACTTCCTCGTTCGGACGCGAGTGTTCATGAATCGTCGATCCCGCCTCGAACACGTAGTGCCCGAAGGTCATGCTCTCCGAGTCGAAGTACTTCCCCTTCCATCCGGGAAGGCGCTCGATGGTGTTCAACTCGTTAGTGTCAATGAAAGGCATCTGCTTATCTCCCCAATTCCGCCGATACCTATATTAACCGCGTACCCGAACGAACGTTATGGCAACATGGGGGCTGGTTTGGGGTCTCTTTTCCGATCATAATACTTGATTACCCCATTTTTCGGGGCGAACAGGGTCATTTTGGTGGGATTGGTCGTTCAAAAATACGGCGGAACGTCGGTCGGCTCGATCGACCGGATCAAGGCGGTCGCCGATCGCGTCGTCAGGGCGTGCGACGCGGGCAATCGGATCGTTGTCGTGGTCTCCGCGATGGCCGGCGAGACCAACCGGCTGTTCAAACTCGCTTCCGAACTTAGCGAAGCGCCCAGCGCGCGCGAGACCGACGTGCTGGTCGCCACCGGCGAGCAGGTCTCGGCCGCGCTGCTGGCGATCCGGCTGCAGGCGATGGGACATCCGACGGTTTCTTTTCTCGCATTTCAAATGAACCTGACCACCGACTCGAATCACGGCCGCGCGCGAATCAAATCCGTGCAATGCGATCGCGTGATGCGCGCGCTCGATGACGGACAGATTGCCGTCGTGGCCGGTTACCAGGGCGTCAACCCCAGCGGCGATATCACGACGCTTGGCCGCGGCGCGTCAGACCTGACTGCGGTTGCGCTGGCAGCCGCTCTCAAAGCGGACGCCTGCGAAATCTACACCGACGTGGACGGCGTCTACACCGCCGATCCCAACATCTGCCCCAAAGCAAAAAAACTCGGACGCATCTCCTATGATGAGATGCTCGAGATGGCGGGACTCGGCGCGAAGGTCCTGCAAACCCGCTCCGTGGAACTCGCCCGCCGCTACAACGTGCCGCTCGTCGTCCGCTCCAGCTTCGGCGAAGCCGAGGGAACGTGGGTTGGACAAGAGGATCAGTCGATGGAGGACGTGCTCGTTTCGGGCGTAACGCTCGACCAGAATCAAAGCAAGATAACAGTAGCCGGCGTCGAGGATCGGCCCGGTCTGGCGGCGAAGATTTTCAGCCCCATCGCGGAGGCGGGAATTGTCGTGGACATGATTATCCAGAACGCCAGCGCCGACGGCCACACCGATATGACGTTTACGATCGGGCGCGAAGACCTCAAGCGCGCGCTCGAAATCGTCACGCGCACGGCAAACGAAATCGGCGCGGCCGGCGTGCGGCACGACGACCAGGTCGCCAAGGTTTCGGTGGTCGGCGTTGGGATGCGCACGCATGCTGGCGTCGCGGCCACGATGTTCCAGGTGCTGGCGGCTGAGCGGATTAATATCGAGATGATTTCCACCTCGGAGATTAAGGTCTCGGTCGTGGTAAATTCAAAATACGGAGAACTCGCGATGCGTGCGCTGCACGACGCGTTTGTCAACGGCGATGGCGCGCCGAACGCCGCGCCGCGGGAGTCAGTTTGAGTCCGATGGCGGATGCAAAACATATCCAGGTTTACGACACCACCTTGCGCGACGGCTGCCAGTCCGAGGACATTTCGTTGACGGTCGAGGACAAGGTCACGATTGCCGAGCGGCTCGACGACCTCGGCTTCGATTACATCGAAGGCGGATGGCCGGGCTCGAACGATCGCGACGCGGCGTTCTTCAAAGAGATCAGGAAGATCAAGATTCGCCACGCCAGGATCGCGGCCTTTGGCTCTACCCGCCGCTCCGGAGTGCGCGCCGCGGCCGATCGCAATCTGCAATTGCTGCTGCGCACCGGGACTCAGGTCGCGACCGTGGTCGGCAAGACCTGGGACATGCACGTGCGCGAGGCGCTCAGAATCCCGCTCAACGAAAATCTGGAAATTCTGAACGACACGATCGCGTTTTTGAAAAAGAATTTCGACGAGGCGATTTTCGATGCCGAGCATTTCTTCGACGGCTATTTTCACAATCCCGAGTATGCGCTCGCGTGCCTGAAAGCGGTTGACGACGCGGGCGTCACGCTGATCGCGCTGTGCGACACCAACGGCGGGCGCCTGCCCGGAGAAATCGAGGCCGCCGTGACGGCGGCGCGGGCGGCGGTGAACTGCCCGATCGGGATTCATTGTCACAACGACTCGGAAGTCGCGGTCGCCAACACGCTTGCCGCCGTGCAAGCGGGCGCGGTGCAGGTGCAGGGCACCGTCAACGGTTTCGGCGAGCGATGCGGCAACGCGAACCTGGTTTCGATCGTCGCGAATTTGCAGCTCAAACTCGGCTATCATTGCGTGCCGCCTGCGAAGCTCAAGACGATGCGCGAGGTTTCGACGCTGGTCTACGAGCTCGCCAACATCACGCCGTTCGCGCGCCAGCCCTACGTCGGCCGCAGCGCCTTCGCGCACAAGGGCGGGCTGCACGTGTCGGGAATCCAGCGCAACACTGCCACCTACGAGCACATCGATCCCGCGCTGGTCGGCAACGATCGCCGCGTGCTGCTCTCGGAACTCTCGGGCCGCGCCAACATCGTGTACAAGGCGAAGGAATTTGGACTCGAGCTCGGCACGGCCGGCGACGACAAGATCGGGCTGCTGCTCGACGAGCTCAAGCGGCTCGAAGGCGCGGGCTACACCTTCGACGGCGCCGACGCCTCCTTCGAGCTGCTGATGCTGCGCACGCTCGGCCTCGCCAAAGAACATTTCAACTTCGTCAGCTTCCGCGTGTTCGACGACAAATGGCATGAGGATCGCGCGCCGTTCAGCGAGGCGGTGGTCGTGCTCGAAGGCCCCGACGGCGTGCGCACGCGCAACTCCGCGATCGGCAACGGCCCTGTCAACGCGCTCGATTCGGCGCTGCGTCATGCGCTGCTGCCGTATTATCCCAATCTCGAAGCGATGCAGCTGGTCGACTACAAGGTCCGCGTGCTCGACAACGGCGCCGGCACCGAGGCGCGCGTCCGGGTGCTGATCGAATCGACCGACGGCAAGCGCCGCTGGGGCACGGTTGGGTTGTCGAGCAACGTCGTCGAGGCGAGCTGGCAGGCGCTGGTTGACTCGGTCGAATACAAGCTGCACAAGGATAACGTGAAGCCGCGCACCAAGGCGGCCACCGGAAAGCACAACGGAGCGCGTCCGCGGTCTTCGAAGTCCGCGGAGAACAGTCACGCCGCCCATCCGAAGGCTTGACGCGCGGCGGGCGGAAAAAAAGAGGAACGAGCCATGGGTGTTGTAAGCCGAATGAGGGAAGACATCCAGGCGGTCTTCGACCGCGACCCCGCCGCCCGCACTACGCTCGAGGTGGTGCTCGCGTATCCCGGGCTTCACGCGGTCTGGGCCTATCGCGTCGCACATTGGCTCTGGGAGCATCACTGCAAGCTGCTCGGCCGCCTGGTGAGCGAGCTGGCGCGCTTCATCACCGGAATCGAGATTCATCCCGGCGCGAAAATCGGCCGGCGGTTGTTCATCGACCATGGCATGGGCATCGTGGTCGGCGAGACCACGGAAATCGGCGATGACGTCCTCATCTACCAGGGCGTCACGCTCGGCGGCACCAGCCTCAAGAAGGAGAAGCGGCACCCGACACTCGAGGATCACGTGATGGTCAGCGCGGGCGCATCGGTGATCGGGCCGGTGCGAATCGGCGAGGGCAGCAGGATCGGCGCGGGCGCCGTGGTCGTATCGTCGTCGCCGCCGTGGTCAACCATTGTCGGGATCCCCGGCAAAGTGATCGAGGGCGACAGCGCTCGTCACGACGTTATGGAACTCGACCACGCCAAGCTGCCCGACCCGGTCGCGCGCGCGATGGGCAATCTAATCGAGAAGCTCAACAAGATGGGCGTGCGGATGGAAGAAATCGAGGAACGCCAGGATTGCCTCGAAGACAAAGTCAGCGAGCATCACCCGCCCGCGCCGGATCGCGTCCTCGCCAACAAGGGCTAGCGATACGCCAGTCCCTGTGAGCGAGGATTCGCGCGCCGCTAGCTCTTCTTCTGATGCGGCGTTCCGATGTACGGGAACTCCTTGAGAGTGTCGGTATGCGGCTTCAGGCCGCTAGGAGGACATTCATTCTTAGTCAGGAACGCGAGGCGGTAATCGATCACGTCGTCAGTGAAGACGCGGCCATTGGGATATTTCGCCGGCTTCGACGGATCGAAACTCAGCACGTCGGGCAGAGTGCGCTCCTTGTCGATCGCGGCAATCGCTTCCTCGCGCGTGTAGTTTCCCGTATGCCCCATCAGATGCACGAACTGATCGAGCCAGCGCTTGCGATCGTTCACCGGCTCGCTGGCGTTGTATTCCAGCTTGGTGTCGTCGGTGTTGAAGAAGCTACTCACACTCGGATGGCCTGCGCGATCGACGTGGAGCAGCTTGCCGTCCTGCCGCACGCTGCATCGTCCCCAGATACGTATTTCGGGCTTCGGGGCTAGTTCGCTCGTCGGCAGTTCGACCACCGTCGAGAAGACGTTGGCTTGCGTATTGGAATCGACGCCGGTCCATGGGGTTTTGCCGCCCAGCGCGGCCAGGTGAGGTTCAGTGAAATTCCGTTTGCCCCTGATGTCGAACAAAGCCTTGATGCCGTCGAAATCGAAAAAGAAAGCGTCGCTGCGACTGCCGGCGAAGAATTTGTAGTCGCCCGCCTTGACGATGTTGGGCTTGGGGCCGAACGAGACATCGGCATCGGCTACGATCTTCTTCCCGACAGCTTCGACGGAGCGCGACTCCGCGCCTTTGGCCAGAAATACGTTGAAGGTTTGCTTGCCGTTTTGCGGCTTCGAGAACACGTAGCTGAACGCGATATCTGTCAGCAAATCACCGTCGTTGTCGATGTTGAGGCGATAGATGGCGCCGGGATGGAGCGCGTCGGCGTTTGGATTTGCATTGAGGATGATGACGGTCCTCGACGGATCCGCGGGCGATTGGAACGCATAGAGGTCGCAGAGGTCGAGTCTTTGGTCCCCGAGAGGAGGGCCGAGACTGAGTCCGGTAAAATGGTTCGACATTTTCGTCTCTCCTTTGAAAATTGAAAATGCGGTCGCCTTGTCCGAGGCGATCGTAACAAACGGCAGATCTGATGTCGCCCCATTTTTTCGCCGACATCACAGCTTGTGTCCGAAGCCTGCGCCCATCTCGTACTCGTTCGGACTCTCGATCATCTGCCCGCCGAGGATTCGCTCGAAGCCAAATGGCGTGAGATCGACCGTGGTGCTGGTACCGGTCAGAATCAGCTCAGCCATCGACGCGCCGACCGCCGGCGCGGTCTTGAACCCCGTCCCGCTAAAGCCAGCCGCAACGAACAGTCCCTCGACTCCCGGCACCGGGCCCATCACGGCCCGTGCGTCCGGGCTGACATCGTAAATTCCGGCGTGTCCGCGCGAGTACGGTGCGTCGGTCATCGCGGGAATCCTCTGCGCCAGCCGCTTGCGCACCGCCGCGACAAAGTCGTCGTCGTTGCTCTCGCGGAAATCGTCGGGATTCGCCTCCGCCTCGGGTTTCCATCCACCGAGGCCGGCCAGCGTCAGGTCGTCGCCGTGCGGGCGAAAATAGCTGCCCGCGATCGTGTCGATGTAGACGTAATGTTTGAGTTGAGGCGGCCGTTTGAAGAATGCGATCTGCGCGCGCTCGCTCTTGATTCCAATTTTCACACCCAACGGCGCGAGGAGCACATCCGTCCACGGTCCTGCCACGACGCATACCGCATCGGCTTCGTGGAGGCGCCCGCCGCCATCGACGACTCCAGCGGCTCGTCCGCCGCGATTCATAATTCTCGCGATGAGAGTGTTCGTCGAGAACTCCGCGCTGTGCCGTTGCGCGGCGGCCGCCAAAGCATTCGTCGTCGCGACCGGATCGGCGTATCCGCTGTGCGGCTCGATCGCGGCGAGCGCGACATCCTCGACGAAAGCGTGAGGCTCGCGCTGGCGCAGCTCCGCCGCGGTCACAACTTCGGTATCGACGCCGACCCGCCGGAGCATCGCGACGTTGGCACACAGCCGCGCCGCGTTGCACTCGTCAACCACGACCGCGAAGCCAGTCTCGACGAAACCGCATTGCCCGCCGACGATGTCGCTCCAGTTGTGAAAGTAATGAAGGCTCTTGCAGGCCAGCTCGGCTTCCGGCGCGAACGTGTAATGCATCCTGACCAGCGCGCCCGACCGCGCCGACATTCCGGCGCAAATTCCGCCTTTGTCGAGCACGCGCACGCGCCCCCCGGCGCGCGCGAGATGGAACGCTAGCGAGCATCCGACCACGCCGGCGCCAATCACGATTATGTTCGCGCTCGATGCTGTCTGCGTCACGCGAAGAGCCCCGTCTTTTTCCAACGATCAGTGTAAGATAAGCTAATCGCCGCACTGGTGGCGAACACAACCGTCCATGCCGATTTATCTCGATCATAACGCGGGCGCTCCGCTGCGCGTCGAGGCTGCCGCCGCGATTTCGCGCCTGCTGGCCGATGGCGGGGGGAATCCCTCGTCGGTGCATCGCGCGGGCCAGCGTTCGCGCCGGATGCTCGAGATTGCGCGCGCGCAGGTTGCCGCGCTCGTCGGCGCGGAGCCGCGGCAGCTCGTGTTTACCAGCGGCGGCACCGAGTCGAACAATCTCGCAATCTTCGGCGCGATTACGGCGGCGTCGCGGCGCCGTAAAATTGTCTCTTCCGAGATCGAGCACTCATCGATCCTCGCTCCGCTTGCGGAACTCGAGCGCCGGGGTTTTGAAGTGGTGCGAGTCGCGCCCGACTCCGACGGACGAATCGATCCTGCGCGCGTGCTTGCTCGTCTCGATAGCGAGACGGCGCTGGTCACGCTCGGACTTGCGAACTCCGAAGTCGGAACGATCCAGCATCTCGCGCCGCTCGCATCCACCTGCGGCAAGACCGGCGCGTTGCTTCATGTCGACGTGGCGCAGGCGGCCGGGCGAATTCCAGTCGATGTGGCCGCGCTCGGATGCGATCTGATGACGCTCAGCGGTCACAAGCTCGGGGCACCGGCGGGAATCGGGGCTCTGTATGTTCGTGACTCTGCGCGCATTGCGCCGATCGTTTTTGGCGGGCCGCATGAGAGCGGCCAGCGCGCGGGCACGCAGAATCTGCTTGGCGCAGTGGCGTTTGGAGCGGCGGCCGAAGCTGCGATGAATGCGATCGACGCGGAGTCGGCGCGAATCGGTTCGCTGACCGCCACTCTGTTGGAGCGGCTGCGAGCGGAGATTCCCGGCCTTCGCTCGAACGGCCCGACTGTCGGCAGGCTGCCGAACACGCTCAACCTGACGTTCCCGGGCGTGCTCGGCGAGAGCATGCTGATTGCGCTCGATCTGGAAGGGGTCGAAGTTTCGATGGGCTCGGCCTGCGCGGCAGGAGCCGTCGAGCCGTCGCACGTGCTGCGCGCGATGGGGCGCAGCATTGCCGACGCGCGCAGCTCGCTCAGAATCAGCCTCGGGTGGAACAACACGGCGGATCAAATCGACGCTGTCGCGGCGATCATCCCGGCGGCGTGGCGGCGCGTCGCCGACGCCGAGCCTCTGTCGGAGGTGAGCGCGCGATGAAGCCGCGAGTGCTGGTTGCTATGTCTGGCGGCGTGGACAGCTCTGTCGCCGCGGCGATCCTGCGCGAGCAGGGTTACGACGTCGTCGGCGTTGCAATGCGCCTTGCGCCCGAGCCGTCGGCACCAATTGCAAAGCGTCGCGGCACCTGCTGCTCGCATGATGACTTCGAGGACGCGCGCCGGGTGGCGGAGCGGATGGATTTTCCATTCTACGTAATCGATTTGCGCGCCGACTTTGCCGCGCGTGTGGTCGACAACTTCGTCTCCGACTATCTCGGCGGGCGCACGCCGAATCCGTGCGTGATGTGCAATCGCGAGATCAAATTCGATCGCTTATGGAGCCGCGCTCACGCGCTGAATGCCGACTACATCGCGACCGGCCATTACGCGCGAATACAGCGCGGGGCGGACGGCAGGTTTCGTCTGCTGCGCGCGGCCGACGAGGCCAAGGATCAATCGTATTTTCTTTTCACGCTCGGGCAGGACGAGCTCGCCCGAACGATTTTTCCGCTCGGTGCGATGACCAAGACCGACGTTCGCGCCCGCGCCCGCGCGCTGGGCCTCGCGACTGCCGACAAGCCCGAGAGCCAGGAAATCTGCTTCGTTCCAGACGGCGACTACGCGAGCTTTGTCGAGCGGCGAAGCGACCGCGCGCAACTGCGGCCCGGCTCGATTGTCGACGGCGAAGGAAAGCGGCTGGCGGATCACGCGGGAGTGCATCGATTTACCGTTGGACAACGCCGCGGGCTGGGGATCGCCAGTGGCGAGCGACTATACGTTCGCGAGATTCGGGCCGAGTCGGGCGAGGTCGTGGCCGCGCGCCGTGAGGAGCTGGATTCATCTGGCTTGATCGCGAACCGGGTCAGCATGGTCGATGATTCGATCGCGTCGGGCGGCGAGTTGAGCGTTGAGGTGAAGATTCGCTATCGGCATCGCGCGATCCCGGCGACGATGCGCGTCGATCCCGACCGTCGCGCGGAGATTCGCTTCGCTGCAGGCGGTCCTGCGGTTACGCCCGGACAGGCATGCGTGTTTTACCGCGGTGAGGAAGTGCTGGGCGGCGGATTTATCGAGCGGGCGATCACCCAAGAGCAAGCGAGCTGACTATGGCGACGCGCTTCGCAATCGCCACGCTCGGATGCAAGGTCAATCAGTACGATTCGGCCATTATCGAGTCGCGGCTGGGCGCGCGCGGCATGGAGCGACGCGAGTTCACCGAGCAAGCCGACGTCTATGTCGTCAACACCTGCACGATTACGGATCGCGCCGACGCTGAGAGTCTGCGGCTCGCGCGGCGCGCGCGGCGGCTCAATCCGAACGCGCGCGTGGTCATGACCGGATGCCTGGCGCAAGCGAGCCCCGACGTGCTGGCGAAAGCGGCGGAGGTCGATGCGGTGATCGGACTCGGCCGGCTCGACGACCTCGAACGCGCGGCCGCTTCGGGAGCGGGCGAGCGCGTGATGGTCACGAACCTGCGCAAGGAAAAAGCGCAGATTGAAATGGCCGCGGTCACGCTCGACGGTCATACGCGCGCATTTCTGAAATTGCAGGAGGGCTGCGACCAGTTCTGCACGTTCTGCATCGTGCCGTTTTCGCGGGGCAGCTCGCGCAGCGTCGAGCCGCGCCGCGTGATGGCGGCGCTCGACGATCTTCATGCGCGCGGCTTCAAGGAAGTCGTTCTCACTGGAGTGCATCTTGGCGGCTACGGCAAGGATCTCGAGCCGCCGGTTGAGCTGGCCGACCTGCTCGAGATGATCGCCGAGCGATGCCCGCTTGAGCGGGTGCGGATAAGCTCGCTCGATCCGGAAGAGCTGAGCGACCGGATAGCGGAAATAATTTCGGGCAGCGAAAAATTCTGCCCGCATCTGCATCTGCCGCTGCAGTCGGGCGACGACGAGACGTTGTCGCGGATGCGACGCCGTTACGACCGCTGCTATTTTCGCGATCGGGTCGAGCGCGTGCTGAGCGCGTGGCCGGACGCGGCGATTGGCACCGATCTCATTGTCGGGTTTCCGGGCGAGACGGGAGCGCATTTCGAGTCGTACTTTAGCTTTGTCGAATCGATGCCGCTCGCGTACTTTCACGTATTTCCGTATTCGGTCCGGGCCGGCACTACGGCCGCAAAGTTTTCCGGGCGGGTGAAGCCGGCCGAGATCAAGCGGCGCGCGGCGCTGATGCGCGAATTGGGCGAGCGCAAGCGGGTGGAATTCGCACGAAGGTTCGTCGGAGCAAAACTTAAGGTGTTACTTGAAGAACGCGGGCCGGGTGGCGAATTGCGCGGCTACAGCCGCAACTACGTGCGGGTATCGACGCAGGGGCCCGATGAACTGACAAATCGCGAAGTCGAGGTGGAGGCGTCAACCGTTGAAGGTACCCAACTGGTTGGGGAGATTGTTCGGCCGTGGGCGGACCCAACCGCCTGCGCCCGGGCCTCCTGAAAGTCCCGGCACCAAGCTCGAGCGTGTGCTCGGCTATTCGTTCGCGCGGGCGGAACTGCTGGAGACGGCGCTGACGCATCCGAGCGCGTCGGTCGGCAGCGACCTCCATTACGAGCGGCTGGAGTTTCTTGGCGACGCGGTGCTCGATCTGGCGATCGCGGACCTGCTGATGCGCAAATTTCCGACGGCGAAGGAAGGCCCGCTGTCCAAGCAGCGCGCGTCGATTGTGAACGCGCGCACGCTGGCGCTGAAGGCGCAGGCGATTGAATTGAACGAGTTGATCCGGCTGGGAAAAGGCGAAGAAAAAAGCGGCGGGCGCGAGAAGACCTCGATTCTTGCGGCCGTGTTCGAGGCGGTGATTGGCGCGATCTACACCGACGGCGGCCTCGCGCCGGCGCAGCTGGTGGTCGAGCGCCTGTTCACCAACGATATCGGCGGCCCGGCCGCGGAGCGCGATTACAAAACCGAATTGCAGGAAGTCGCGTACCGGCATTTTCGCACGCAGCCGGTGTACGAACTGGTCGGAACGGAAGGACCCGATCACGCCAAGCGCTTCACGACTCGAATCCGAATTGCGGGCCGTGATCTCGGCGTGGCCGAAGGCGGCAGCAAGAAGCAGAGCGAGCAGGCGGCCGCACGCCTCGCGCTGGACCGGATAGAAGAAGAGCGCGGCGAGCGCCATGAGTGAGCGTCGCGCAGGTTTCGTGGCGGTCGCCGGCCGCTCCAACGTCGGCAAATCGACGCTGGTGAACCGGCTGGTCGGGCACAAGGTCGCGATCGTCACGCCAAGGCCGCAGACCACCCGCCGGCGAATCCTCGGAATCCGCAGCGACGCCGACGCGCAGGTCCTGCTGATCGACACGCCCGGACTGCACGAGGCGAAGAAGCAGTTGAATCAGCGCATGGTGCAGGTGGCGCGCCGCGCAATCGCGGAGGGTGAAGTCATTCTGGCCGTGGTTGAAGCCGGCGATCATTTGAACCCGGGGGATCGCGCGGTGCTGGTGGACATCCGCGCGCTCGGCCGGCCGACACTCGTCGCGATCAACAAGGTCGATCGCGTCCCGCGCGCGCAACTGCTGCCGCTGATCGAGGAAATCAACTGCGGATTTTCCGGTGCGGAAATCGTGCCCGTCAGCGCGCTTACCGGCGAAAATGTCGGCGAGCTGTTGCTGACGCTAAAGCGGATGCTGCCGGAGAGCCCAGCGCTGATGCCGTCCGATGAATACACCGATCAGACCGAACGAATGATCGCCGAGGAAATTATCCGCGAGAAAATTTTTCTGAAAATGCGCCAGGAGATTCCGTTCTCGACCGCGGTCAGAGTGGAGAAATTCGAGGACGACGCGGAACGCAGGCTCAAGCGGATCGGCGCGACGATGGTGGTCGATCGCGAGTCCCACAAAGGCATGCTGATTGGCGCGGGCGGGCGCACGCTCAAGGAGATCGGCACGGCGGCGCGGCTCGAGCTCGAGGAAATTCTTGGGTCGCGCGTGTTTTTGGAGATCATCGTCAAAGTCGAGCGCGACTGGACCAGCGATCCGCGCAAGCTCGCGGAGTTCGGACTGTGACGAATGCGCGCAGAGATTCGGGCGCCGAGGCGCGGCGGATTGCGGCCGAAGGACTGCCGGCCGTGGTGCTGGTGGGGCGCGCGAACGCGGGCAAATCGACGCTGTTCAATCGAATAGCCAAGGGCGGGCGCGCGATCACCAGCGCGATTCCGGGCACTACGCGCGATCTGAACTTCGCGCGCGCCAAATACGGCAATCGCGAATTCGTCGTGGTCGATAGCGGCGGCCTGGAGCTTGGCGGGCATGAGCGGATGACGGAGCGGATTGTCAGCGAGGCGCTTGCCGCGGTGGGCGTGGCGGACGTTGTCGTATTCATCCTCGATGGCAAGGCCGGGCTTAGCGAGGCCGACGCAGAGGCGCTAGCGCTGGTGCGCGCAACCGGATGCCCGCTGCTCATGGCGGTCAACAAGATCGATGGTCCGGGACAGGAAGCCGATGCCTCAGAGTTCTACGCGCTTGGCGGCGACGAGTTGTTTTTCATCTCGGCGGCGCACGGGCGTGGAGTCGATGAGCTGCTCGATCAAGTTGTAGCGCGAATGCCCAAGAACGAAAGCGCCGCTGCCGCGTCGCCTGACTTGAGGCTCGCGTTGATCGGCCGCCCCAACGTGGGCAAGTCCTCGCTGCTCAATCGCCTGTCGGGCTTCGAGCGCGCGATCGTGGACGACAGCCCCGGCACGACGCGCGACCCGGTGGACGTGCGGCTCGCGTCGCATGGCCGCGAAGTGCTGTTGATCGACACGGCAGGAATCCGCAGGCCGCCGCGGGTCGAAGGCGAACTCGAACATCATTCGGTCGGGAGGGCGATCGAAACGATTCGGCGCGCCAACGTGGTGCTGCTGGTGATCGATGCGAGTGAGGGGATCACCGACCAGGACGCGCGGCTGGCGCGGCTGGCGGACACCAGCGATCGCGCGATGGTGATCGTGTGCAACAAGTGGGACGTCGCGGCGAAGCAGGGACGCAAAGTGGCGGCGTTCGTCCGCGACGCGCACGAGCGCTACCCGTTCCTCGAGTATGCGACGATGGTGTTCACGTCGGCGGTGACGGGCGACGGCGTCGATGGGATCATTCCGGCGGCGATTGCTGCGGGAGATTCGTGGCGCGCAGTTTTTCAGACCTCGCGGCTTAATCGAACGCTGGCCGAGGCGACGGCCGCGATGGATCCGCCGCAGGTGGACAGGCGGCGCTTGAACCTGATGTACGTGACGCAGGTCGGCAGCGCGCCGCCGCGGCTTCGATTTTTCACCAACGTCGAACGCGGCATCCCGGCACATTACGTGCGCTTCATCGAAACACGATTCCGAAAAGCGCTGGAGCTGGTCGGCACTCCGCTGCGGCTCGATTTTCGGCGCACCGGCCGCTCGTGGGTGCAGGGCAGTCCGCCGGCGCGGCCGCGCGGCAAGCCTCGCGGCCGGCCCGCGCCGCGAAGCAAGCCGGTGCGCGCATAGGACGGTCGCATCGCTTGTGGAGGGTCGAGCGCGCCGGCGTTTCTTACCCCGCGCGGCGTCCGGTATATTTCAGTATACAGTGATCCTGATTTTAGATTTCGGCAGCCAGTACACGCAGCTGATTGCGCGGCGCGTGCGCGAAGCGAACGTGTATTGCGAAATCCATCCGTTCAACCTGGCGCCGGAAAAAATCCGCGCGCTGAATCCGCGCGGGATAATCCTTTCCGGCGGACCGGCGAGTCTCTACGAGGAAAATGCGCCTGATATTTCCGACGAGGTGCTCCACCTCGGCTGCCCCGTGCTCGGAATCTGCTACGGGCTGTACGTTATCGCGCAGCACATGGGCGCGCGCAGCGTCGGCTCGCGGCAGCGCGAGTACGGTCCCGCGACGCTGGTGATCGAGGGCGACGACGTGCTGTTCGAGGGGCTTAGCGGTCGCGAGCAGCGCGTCTGGATGAGTCACGGCGACAGGGTCGAGGCGCTTCCGGGCACGCTGTGCGCGATCGCGCATAGCGACAACTCGCCGTACGCGGCGTTCAAATCGCGCGACGGGCGCGTTCGTGGAATCCAGTTTCATCCGGAGGTCGTGCATACTTCGTGCGGCGCGCAGGTGCTGCGCAACTTCGTGCTGAAAATTTGCGGCGAGCGCGGCGACTGGACAATGGCGAATTTTGTCGAGACCAAACTCGCGGAGATTCGCAAGCAGGTCGGGCCGACGGACAAGGTACTGATGGGACTGTCAGGGGGCGTTGATTCTTCCGTGGCGGCGGCGCTGATACATCGCGCGATCGGCTCGCGGCTGCATTGCGTGTTCGTCGACACGGGACTGCTGCGCGCGGGCGAGCGCGAGCGGATGGAGCATACGTTCGCGGGCCAGCTCGGGATCGATTTAAAGGTTACAGATGCGTCCGAGCTTTTTCTGTCGCGGCTGGCGGGCGTGCTGGACCCCGAGCAGAAGCGGCGCATCATCGGGCACACTTTCATCGACGTGTTTGAGTCCGAGGAAGTCGTGCGGGGTGCGAAATTTCTCGGGCAGGGGACGCTCTATCCGGACGTGATCGAGTCGGTATCGTTCAAGGGCCCGTCGGTGGTGATCAAGAGCCATCACAATGTCGGCGGATTGCCGGAGCGGATGCGGCTGGAACTCGTCGAACCGCTGCGCGAGTTATTCAAGGATGAAGTGCGCGAAGTGGGACGGCGGCTCGGGCTGGCGGCGGAGGTCGTCGAGCGCGAGCCGTTCCCGGGACCAGGGCTGGCGGTGCGAATCGTAGGCGAGGTCACGCGCGAGCGGCTCGACCTGCTGCGGCGCGCGGACGCGATCGTCATGGAAGAAACGGCGGCCGCCGGCTTCGGACTCAAACTGTGGCAGGCATTCGCGGTGCTGCTGCCGCTCAAGACAGTCGGCGTGATGGGCGACGGGCGGAGCTACGAAAGCGTGATTGCAATTCGCGCGGTCGAGTCGATGGACGGGATGACGGCGGACTGGGCGCGGCTGGAGCCGGCGTTTCTCGCGCGCGTCTCGAGCCGGATTACCAACGAGGTCAAGGGCGTCAACCGCGTCGTTTACGACATCACGTCGAAGCCGCCGGCGACGATCGAGTGGGAGTGAGGTGACGGTTCGCACGCGCTTTGCGCCGAGCCCGACCGGCTCGCTGCACATCGGCAACGTTCGCTCGGGGCTGTTCGCGTACCTGTACGCGCGGCACAACCACGGGCAATTCATACTGCGCATCGACGACACGGATCGCGAGCGCTCGACGAAGCAGTCGCTCGAGGAAATCCTGGCGGATTTGAATTGGCTCGGGATGGAGTGGGACGAGGGTCCGCCCGACGCGGCATATTTTCAGGCCAATCGAGTCGAGCGGCATCGCGAAGCCGCGCTGAAACTGCTGCGCGAGCGAAAAGCCTACCCGTGCTACTGCTCGGCGGAAGAACTCGACGCCAAGCGCAAGCAGGCTGAGCGCGAGCATCGCCGGCCGGTTTACGATCGCAAATGCCGCGGGCTCGACTTCGCCGCGGACTCGCCGTTGCCCGACAAAGCCGCCGGCCGCAACTATACGATCCGGTTCGCGATGCCGTTGGACGGCGAGACGGTTGTCGATGACCTGGTGAAGGGCCGAATGGTCTTTCAGAACGCCGAGCTCGACGACTTCATCATCGTGCGTTCGGATGGCTGGCCGATTTACAACTTCGCGAGCATCCTCGACGACGTCGACATGCGCATCACGCACATCGTTCGCGGCGACGATCACGTCTCGAACACTCCGCGGCAGATGCAGATGGCCTACGCGCTCGGGTTCACGCCACCGGCCTTTGCCCATTTGCCGCAAGTGCTGGGGCCGGACGGATCGCCGCTGTCAAAGCGCCACGGCGCGACTTCCGTAATCGCGTACCGCGAGAACGGTTATTTTCCTGAGGCGATGCTGAACTACCTGGCGCGGCTTGGATGGTCGCATGGTGACCAGGAGATTTTCTCGAAGCACGAACTGATCAGTTATTTCGGCTTTGAGGCATGCGGAAAGTCAGCTGGCGTATTTAACCCCGAGAAATTGCTCTGGCTGAATTTCCATTACCTGAAAGAGCGCCCGCTCCCGCGACTGGTGGCTGAGGTCAAGCCGTTCATCGCGAAACGCCGATGGCCGATTCCGGGCGACGACGGGTGGCTCGAAAAAGCGGTCGCGACGCTGCACGAGCGCGCCAAGACGCTAGTTGAGCTGGTTGACTTTGCATCGTTCTATCTGAGGGATGACATTGCGATCGATGCGAAGGCCGCGGCGAAATTCCTGAAGCCGGAAGTCGCGGAACCAATCCGCGCGTTGGCGGCCGAGCTCGAGTCGCATGAGGGCGAGGTCTCCGAGGCGTCGGTGCAGGCGGTTTTCGAATCTGTTTTGGCGAGATTCAACCTCAAGCTCGGGCAACTTGCGCAGCCAGTCCGCGTCGCGCTTACCGGCGGCACCGTAAGTCCCGGGATTTACGAAGTGATCGCTGTGCTCGGCAAGCGCCGAACCGTCGAGCGCCTTAACGCCGCCGTCCGCCGAATTGAGCAGCCCGCCTGACCCTGCAACGCCCGGTCACTTCGCACTGTCGGGTGGCAGCACCAGGATTTGCCCGTTCATCTCGGGCTGATGCACCGCGCAGTAGAAGTTGAAGATTCCGTCCTTGTGAAACGTGAATACGTACGACGTTTTCGTAAGCGGCTGCAGCTTCAAATGCATCAGGATAGTTGAATCCGGAGCGGCGAGCATGAAGTCGTGTTCGTCGTCGGGCTGCAGATTCCAAAACGTAAGCATCGTCGGGACATCGCGGCGGACCGCAATGAAGGTCGGCGAGAACGCGTAAACCTCGCCGAATTTGGCGACCGTCTCCTTGGGCCCTGTCTCCTTGATTGCGACCGCCTGCGTCAGAACGATCACCTCGGCCTCTGGCGTGCCCTCTTTCGTGACGGAAACGATCTTCGACGCGGCCGCATCCGGCAGGTAGAAGTGCTTGTCCATCGGCGGCGCCGCCGCAGCGCTCGCGACGACGATCAACGCCGGCAACATTGCCAACGCCGTCATCAGGACTCGCCTTCGAATCCCGTGCCCCACTTCCCAGTTACTCATCCAAATAGTACCTTTGTAGCATGAGTGTACTGGTACCATATGTAGTCGAGCAGACCGGCCGCGGCGAGCGTTCTTACGACATCTATTCGCGCTTGCTCAAGGATCGGATCGTGTTCCTGGGCGGCACCGTCACCGACGATGTCGCAAACCTGATCACCGCGCAACTGCTGTTCCTCGAATCCGAGGATCCGGAGCGCGAAATCAATATGTACATCAACTCGCCGGGCGGTTCGGTCACCGCCGGCCTGGCCATCTACGACACGATGCAATTCGTGAAGCCTCCGGTCTCGACGCTCTGCGTCGGGCAGGCCGCCAGCATGGGGTCGCTGCTGTTGGCCGCAGGAGCCAAGGGCAGGCGCTATGCGCTGCCGCACTCGCGGATACTTATTCACCAGGTCTCCGGCGGGTTCGAGGGACAGGCGAGCGATATCGAGATTCACGCACGCGAGGCGTTGCGTCTGCGCGAAATCCTGAACGACATTCTCGCTCATCATACCGGCCAAAATGCGAAGAAGATCGAGAAGGATACTGACCGCGACAACTTCATGTCCGCCGCGCAGGCAGTCGAGTACGGACTGATTGACGAGGTCATTTCCGGCCGGCCAATCAAGGCCTCGCTCTAGCTGAGTCCCGGCCTGCGCCCGCCGATGGACGCGCAACAAAATCTCGAAAGCCGGGCCGACGAAAAGATCGAGCGTTTCCGAATTCGCGGCATGCACTGCGCGAATTGCGCCGACACGATCGAAAAAGCCGTCGCGCCGATTCCCGGCGTCATCGCCGCCCACGTGAACTTCGCCGCCGAGACGCTCACCGCGCGCGTCAGCGACAAACTTGCCGCCGGTGAAATCGAGGCGAAGGTCGCGGCTGCCGGCTACACGGCGGTCGCCGAGTCGAACAGCGTTGGCGCGGGCGAATCCGCACTCGATCGACAGGACGCGCGTCGCAACCTGCAGTGGGTAGTCGCGGCTGCAGCGTCGGCGGCGACGCCGCTGTTCCTGGCTCGGCATGCGCAGCGATCGCGATCGTCATGACCGGGTCCCTGTTTCAATCGCGCTGCTGGGCGGCGCGCTCACCGGGCTCATCTCGATCGGAATCGGAATCATTGCGATGCCATCCGTGCTGCGTCTTCGATCGAGTCGCTCACCGGGCGCGGCAATCGGATCTCTGGTCATGATTATTTTTTTTACCAGTCTTGCCGCGACCATCGGCCGAATGCGCCCGTCGCTCATCTCGGCGCTGCGCCGCGACTCGTCGCAGATAGTCACGATCGCAACCTGGGTGTTGCCCGGGGTCGTCGTCGGCGGGCAAATCGGCCCGCGCCTGGCGCAGATGCTTCCTTCGGAGCGCCACGCGCGCCTGTACTTCAGCGTCGTTCTGCTGATCGTCGGTGTGCTGACGCTAGCTCGGGCGAACGCCGTCCGGTAGCGGGTGCCCGCTTCAGGCGGCTACTTCAGCGTGCTCGCGAACAGCTCCGCCAGCTTGTCGAACGCGCGGTCGGCTTGAGGCTGATTGTAAATCGGAGCGTCTGGTACGGTCCAGCCGTGAAACGCGCCTTCGTACACTTCGCTTTCGTATTTCCCGCCCCACGCGGCGAGCGCGCGATCGAACTTCTCGATCGCCTCCGGCGGCATGCTGCGATCGTTGGTCGCGTGTCCGAAATAGAGCCGAGCCTTGATGCGCGGCAGGACCAGATGCGGGCTCGTCGGCTCATCGGTGTAAAGACCGCCGCCGTGAAATGAGGCAACCGCGGCAACTTTGTCGGGCATGGCGGCCGCCGTGCGCATCGCCATCGCGCCGGTGAAGCAGTAGCCGACGACCCCGATCGAGCCCGCGCTCGCCGCATCATGAGCCGCCAGAAAATTGACGTAAGCTTTGCCGTCGCGCTCGACGGCTTCAGGAGTCATCGGCGCCCGCAGCTCGGCGAACCGCTTCATCGTGCGTTCATCTCCCACGCCTATCTTGACGTCGATAACCGGCGGCTTGGTCGTGCGATAAAACACGTTGGGCATCAGCACGGTGTAGCCTTTCTCGGCCAACCGCTTTGCCATCTCGCGATGCGAGGGGCGGATGCCGCCGATGTCGGTCAAATGAATGACGCCCGGGAAGCGGCGCCCGCCATCGGCCCGATACAGAAAACCGTCGGCCGTCCCGTCGGCCGTGCGAATCTCGACTGCTTCCTCGATCATTGTGTCCTCCGGCAATTCTGCGCGTCGCATCTTTCTGCGTCCGCGGAGCTATTCCATATACCACATACGAGTAATTTCCCGCGCTATTGACTGGCGTTGCGCCATTCGCAACCGCTTTCATTGCATGCATTGTACTGGGACTATTGGCAATTGGGTGAATGAATGCCGAGCCGGACTCACCAATTCTACGCGGTCGCGTTCGAGGAGAACTTTTCGCTCCGCCAGATAGCCCCCGCCTTTCCCGAGGCAAGAACATCGCCGCTTGAGATGTTCGTGCCAATCGAGCCCGACGGCGGCCTCTACATCTTCCCCTTTGGCGCAATCGTCTCGCACGATGTTCCGGTCGAGCATCGCGAACGCATATTCGCGCGCCTCACCCAGGTCCTGCCCAAACTTACTACCCGGATTATCCGCGAGGATTACTCCGTGCTGGAGGATCCCGCCGCGCAGATCGGTATTACCGCCGGAATGCTGCGGGTTGACAAGCTCACTCCCCAGCGCGCGGGAATCGTTGCGCTGACGGTCGCTCAGAGCGCGGCGATGGAATACTACGAGCGCATCGTGGACAGCCTGTTCGCGCGGACCGCGCAGTTGGTCGATCGGATGGCGTCGCGCGGCACCGTGCCCTATCGCGTGACTCCCTTGCATCGCTTCATCGGCGAGGCGATTTCGTCGCGCACTGAAGTTCTTGCCGTGCTGCACCTGCTCGACAAGCCCGACGCTGCGTGGGAAGACCCCGCGATGGATCGCATTTACGATGATCTGCGCGACGAATTCGATCTCGTCGACCGGTATGCCGCCCTGACCAGCAAATTGCAGAGCATCCAGGACTCGCTGGTGCTGGTGCTCGACGTAGCGCGAGATCGCCGCCTGGTCTTGCTCGAGGTCATCGTCGTGCTGTTGATTTTGCTCGAAATAATCCTGGGCGTCATTCATTTCACGTCGTAGCTGTTCTCGCGGCGTCCGAATTCATATTGCCGAAACACTGGTCTGGTAGTTTCGTCATCGCGTGAACTTTAGCCTCGCGCTGGCGCGATCGCGCGCTTCTTTAGCCCGGGTAGATGCGATGTTAAACGAAACTTCGGACCAAAAGACTCTCGAAACTCCCAACGGCGGCGGCCCCGTTCCTCACGAAAAAGGAATCGATGCCGGACTGCTGCTGCCAGGGCAGTATGTCGACCTGGTCAGACGCAATCATGTCATCGAGGGCGAACTGAAACTTCTGCTGGCCGTTTTGGAAGACGCGATTCGATGCTACCTGCGAAACGTGAAGGCGAAGGACGGGGAACGCCGCCGCGACTTTGTCGAGGTCAGAAACTGGTTCGAAGCCGGGGCCATGGCTGGCGCACGGCGCGGGGATATTTTCAGCTTTGAGAATCTTTGCGCCGCGCTTGGCATCGAGCCGCGCGTCCTGCTCGCACGCCTGCGGATTCTCACAATTGCTGATCTGCCCTCACGGCGCTATCAGATGCGCCGCCATCGCCCGCTGTCGAGCTTGCGAAATACGGGCGGCGCGCGCGAGCGTCGTCCGGTCCGCTCCCACGGCTCGTGAGGCAGTCGCGTGAGGATCTCCTCCCAGCTCCCTGACAGCGACGCAATCCTGCATCCCGCGACGGCGCCATCGCTTTAACATTGAGTGCAGGGGTCACCTCTGCCCGAACTGCCATCGCGTCGCGCTGCCCTGAAATTCGCCGGGCGTCGCGTCAACGGCGATCACCTTGCGCGGCCGCACGGCGAAAATGGGCCCCAGGTCGAGCACCGTCTCGGGCTTTAAGTTCCACTGGTACTTGGGATTGTAGGCCTCGACGAAGCGGCGGATCGTCTCTGCATCGGTAATCTTCTCGGCGACGCCTTCGAGTGAGACCGCCTGGACGCCGTCTTCGGGGCAAATGACGCAATGTGGGTTCGCCGCCAGGTTGCGCGCCTTGCGCGACTTCGCGCCGCTGCTGAAGCAGAACGCGTCGTCGAGCCAGATGCCCCACACCGGCACGCAATGCGGCCGGCCGTCGGGGCAGGTGGTCGCTACCCAGTAATTGCGCGCCCTGCTCAGTCGCTCGACGGCCCAGTCCCACGGCAACAGCCCGCGGCCGCCGCCCGCGTCGAGGATTCCGTAGCCGGGCATGTAGGGCCGGCTCGCTTTTGGCGTGGCACGTTTCGCCATGCCCGCTACGATCTCACCGAGATATTGTTTCGCGCAACCTTGAAAAAATCGGAAGCGAAAAATTTTGCGCGAGACGCGAGGCCGGAGCAGGTCGCGGGACTAATCCCGGATGCTCCAGGCCTGGATTCGCGCTCGCGCAATTACGAAGCATCGATGATGCCGGTTTCGCCGTTTCGCATGCAATTGAAGTTCTTTCCAATTGCGCGCCGGTGATACACTCTCTCCTCATGCCCACAGCGCTCGACGACTTCAATCCTGCGGTTCGCGCCTGGTTCGAGCGGCGCTTTGGTCTGCCTTCGCGCGCGCAGGAGCTTGGCTGGCCCGTTATAGGCGCCGCCAACCAGGCACCCGGCTTCGACGTTCTGCTCTGCGCGCCGACCGGCAGCGGCAAGACGCTCGCAGCGTTCATGTGGGCAATCAACGGCCTCGTGCTTGACGCGGCGCGCGACGCTCTCCGCGATGAAGTCTCGGTGCTGTACGTGTCTCCGCTCAAGGCGCTGGCCAACGACATCCGGCTCAATCTCGAGGAGCCGCTCCACGGCGTGCGCGACGTCGGCGCCGAATCCGGGCTCGATCTTTCGCGCATCCGCGCCGGCCTTCGCACCGGCGACACGTCCGCGAGCGAGCGCACTGCGATGCTCCGCCGGCCGCCGCACATTCTCGTCACCACGCCCGAGTCGCTGTTCATCCTGCTGACCTCGCCGAAGTTCCGCGAGAAGCTCGCCGCCGTCCGCCACGTGATCGTCGATGAGCTCCACGCGCTCGCGGGCAACAAGCGCGGCGCGCATCTCGCGCTGACGCTGGAGCGCCTCGAACGCTTTGTGACGAGCCGCGGCCAGCGGCGGCCGAATCGAATCGGTCTGTCGGCGACGTTGAATCCAATTGAAAAGCTCGCGGGATTCCTGGCCGGCTACGACGTGACGCGCGACAACTCGCGCTCGCCGCGTCCGATTAAAATAGTGCGCGCCGACGATCGCGTCCGCGAGATGGATCTGCAGGTCATAGCGCCCGGTCCGGAGCTGGGACCGCTGGCCACGCATCCGCATTGGGAGGCGATGTACGACGAAGTCGCGCGCCTCATCGGCGAGCACCGCACGACGCTGGTTTTTACGCTGAGCCGCCGGCACGCGGAGCGAGTCGCGCTCAATCTGCAGAAACGGCTCGGCGCCGACGCCGTGATGGCGCATCATGGCAGCCTCGCGCGGGCCGAGCGATTACTCGCCGAGCAACGCCTGAAGCGCGGCGAGTTGAAGGCGATTGTCGCGACCGCGTCGCTCGAACTCGGCATCGACGTTGGCGCGGTCGAACTCGTATGCCAGCTCGATACGCCCAAATCCATCTCCGCCGCGATTCAGCGCATCGGCCGCTCGGGGCACAGCCTCGGCGCGACTCCCAAGGGCCGCTTCTCCGCGCTGACCACCGACGATCTGCTCGAATGCGGCGCCGCGGTGCGCGCGATTCGCCGCGGGCATCTCGACGAAGTTGAAATCCCGATGGGATGCGCCGACGTCGCGGCGCAGCAAATCGTCGCAATCGCCGCCGAGGAAGAGGAAATCTCCGAAGCCGAGTTGCTGCGCGTGCTCCGCAGCGCGTACAACTTCGGTGATCTCGACGCCGCCAGGCTGCGCCATCTGCTCGAACAGCTGGCCGCCGAGTTGCCCGAGCGAATCATGGGCGCGGCGCCGAAAATCTTCTTCGACCGCGTCAACGCCCGAATCCGCCCGCGCCGCTCCGCGCGCCTGGCGGCCATCACCTCGGGCGGAACGATTCCCGAAGCCGGCAACTACGACGTCGTGATCGAGTCCGAGGGGCGCAAGATCGGCGACGTCGAAGAGGACTTCGCGCAGGAGTCGTCGCGCGGCGACGTGTTCTCGCTCGGCTCGATGCCCTGGCAGATTCAGCGCATTTCGCGCGGGCGCCTGATGGTCGAGCCGGCGCCTGGGATGGCGCCGACGCTGCCGTTCTGGCAGACCGAGGCGGGCGGCCGCTCGCCGGCGCTGTCGGCGGAGATTTGCGATCTTCGCCGCGAGATTTGGAGCCGCATCGAACGCAACGAATCGGCGACCGACTGGCTGATGAGCGAATGCTCGATGTCGGAGCGCGCCGCCACGCAGGCCGCCGACTACGTCCGCCGCGGCGTCGAGGCGCTCGGCGCGATTCCCGACGACAAGACCGTCGTCGTCGAGCGCTTCTTCGACGGCTTGGG
The DNA here is from genome assembly GCA_963842085.1 of uncultured delta proteobacterium. Lineage (GTDB taxonomy): Bacteria > Desulfobacterota > Binatia > Binatales > Binataceae > Binatus. The sequence goes on along the minus strand of CAWJET010000002.1, from coordinate 721,489 downwards.
CGGCACGCAGATCGTCATCCACACGCCATTCGGAATCCGCCTCAATCGCGGACTCGGTCTGGCGATCCGAAAGCGCCTTTGCCAGTCGTTCGATTTCGAGATCCAGGCGCAGGCGATCGATGACGGTGTGCTGCTGGCGCTGAATTCGCGCCACAGTTTTGCGCTCGACACGCTGTTCAGCATGCTCAAGGCGCGCAACGCCCGCGACGTTCTAGTCCAGGCGATCCTCGCGGCTCCGATGTTTGAAGTGCGCTTCCGCCACGTCGCCACGCGCGCGCTCGCCGTGATGCGCTCGTCGCGCGGCAAGAAAGTCCCCGCCTGGATTCAGCGCCTGCGCTCGCAAGAACTGCTGTCGGCGATTTTTCCCGGCCAGCAGGCGTGCTTCGAGAACCGCCCGGGCGCGATCGAACTTCCCGACCACTTCGTGATCGACGAGACGATTCGCGAATGCCTGGAGGAGTCCACCGACCTGCCGCGCACAGTGCGGATGCTCGAAGGTATCGAGAGCGGTGCGATTCGCATCGTCGCCGTCGACGGGATCGCGCCGTCCGTGTTTGCCCATCGCCTGTTGCTTGCGTGGGACTATTCATTCCTCGACGACGGCGAACGCGCCAATCGCCGCTCGCGAACCGTCACGATGAATCGCGGCATGGCCGAGGACGTGTTCCGCAAGGAAGATCTGTCGGACCTGCTCTCGGCTGACGCGGTCGATAGCGTCGTCGCGGAAGTGACGGGTCTTGCGGCCGGACGCAGGCCACGCTCGCGCGACGAATTGTACGAATTGATTCGGTCGCACGGCTCGCTGACGCCGGCCGAAATCGATGAACGCGCGGGCGAAGGCGCTCGCGCGATGCTTGCGGAGCTGGACGCGGAGGGGAGACTCTCGCGCGTCAGTTTGAGCGGTGAATCACTGGAGAGAATTGTTGCCAGCGAGGACAAAGCGCTTTTCGCCGCCGCGTATGCCGGCGCATCGACCGATCGCGACGCGGCCCGCACGGAGCTCGTACGCCGTGCGCTGAAGACTTGCGGACCGACGACCGCCGGTGAAGTCGCGGCGCGGCTTCAGATCAAGCAATCGGACATCGACCAGAGTCTTGCGGCGCTGGAAGGGGATGGCGCGATTTTTCGCGGTCACTTTACCCAGGCCGATACGATCCAGTGGTGCGACCGCTACAACCTCGAGCGGATTCATCGGATGACGCTGGCGCGCGTGCGGGCTGAAATCGAGCCGTGCGCGGATCACGAGTACGCGGCGTTCAGGCTGCGCTGGATGCACGTCGGCGGGGCCGAGCTGGCGGCAGATCAGAGCGGGGTTGCGGCGGTGCTCGAGCAGCTTTCAGGAATCGCGGCGACGCCGGAGATTTGGGAGCACGCTTTTCTGCCGGCGCGAATCGCGGGCTATCGGCCCGAGATGCTCGACCTGGTCTGCATGAGCGGGCAGATGAAGTGGGTGGCCGTTGCGGGCGAGAGCGTCGATGGTGCGCATCCGGCGAGCACGCCGTCGCGGGTTACGTTCATCGCGCGGAAGGCCGCGCTGTTTGTGCCACGCGAAGAAACGGCTCCAGAAGATGCGAAGGAGCGGGCGGTGCTGGAGGCTCTGGGAGCCGCCGGCGCGCAGTATTTGGATGAGGTGGCGGAGCGCGCGAATGTCTCCGAGCGCGACGCACTGTCCGCGCTGTGGCGAATGGCGGCGGCCGGACGCGTTAGCAACGACAACTTCGCGCCGCTCAGGATGTTTGCCGACGATCGCGCAGCCGAGCGCGCGCTCGAGTCGGTCGCGCGCCGCCCGACAACGCGTCACGACGCTGCGGTTCGCGCGCGGCTGAAGTCGAGCCTGGCAGGCCGCTGGTCGTTGATACGCGAGGGTGAGAGGAGCGCTGAGGGTGCTGACGGCGCGCGCGAGCTTGCACTCAAGTTGCTCGAGCGTCACGGAATTCTCGCGCGCGAGATGCTCGCAGTAGAATCGACGCATATCTCGTGGAACGAAATTGTGTTCGAGCTGCGGCGGCTGGAATATGGCGGCACCATTCGGCGCGGATGGTTCGCGCGATCGCTTTCGGGCGAGCAGTATGCGCTGCCGGAGGCAGTCGAGATGCTGCGCGCGGCGCGGAATCTCATTCCGGCCCGGGAAAAACCGGTTGCGCTGAGCGCGATCGATCCCGCCAATCCGTACGGCGTCGTGATTCCCGGATGCGGAGTCGCGCGTGAGGCCGCCAACGTGGTCGTGATTCGCGCCGGCCGCGTGATTGCGGGATTGCAGGCGCGAGCGATGGTCACGGCCGGCGATGGCGAAGTCGATGACGAAAGTTTCAGCGCGGCGATCGCTGCTCTGCTCGTCCTGAAGCCGCGTATCACGATCGATTCGATCGACGGTGTGCCGGCGCTCGAATCGCCGCGCGTCGGAATCCTGGCCGCGATGCGATTCCATTCCGATGGACGTTCGCTGGTGTACGACGGACTGCATGGGCCGGCGCCCGCGCGCGCGTCGCGCCGTTCGAGCTAGCCGGTTGCTTGGGCGCGCTCGCGCGCTATTCTGAACTCGTGGCGACAAACAGTTTTGGTGCTCGCGCGACGCTTTCAGTCGAAGGCAACAACTACACGATCTTCAAGCTCGAAGCGCTCGAGAAGCGCGGCTTCTCGTTGGCGCGGATGCCGTATTCGATCAAGGTGATGATCGAGAACGTGTTGCGGCGCGAGGACGGCGCGATCGTGACGGCCGCGCAGATCGAGGCGCTGGCTCGATGGAATGGCAAGGGCGGCGAGCGCGAAGTCTCGTTCATGCCGGCGCGTGTGCTGCTGCAGGATTTCACGGGCGTGCCGGTGGTGGCGGACCTGGCGGTGATGCGCGACGCGATCAAGAAGCTCGGCGGTAATCCCGGCAAGATCAGCCCGCTGCAGCCGGTGGATTTGGTGATCGATCATTCGGTGCAGGTCGATTCGTTTGGCAACGCCGACGCGTTCGCGGCCAACGCGCGGATGGAGTTCGAGCGCAACCGCGAGCGCTATCTCTTTCTGCGCTGGGGGCAGGGCGCCTTCGACAACTTCCGCGTCGTGCCGCCCGACACCGGGATCGTTCACCAGGTGAATCTCGAATATCTCGCGCCGGTGGTCTTCTCGTCCAAGAACGGCGAAGCGTATCCGGACACCGTGATTGGCACCGACTCGCATACGACGATGATCAACGGTCTCGGCGTCGTCGGATGGGGCGTTGGCGGAATCGAAGCCGAAGCCGCGATGCTCGGGCGCTCGGTGCCGATGCTGATTCCCGAAGTAATCGGGTTTCGCCTGGCGGGCAGCCTGCGGCCGGGCGCGACCGCGACCGACCTGGTGCTGACGGTCACGCAGATGCTGCGCCGCAAGGGTGTGGTCGGCAAGTTTGTCGAATACTTCGGGCCGGGGCTTGCGTCACTGCCGGTCGCCGATCGCGCGACGCTCGGCAATATGTCGCCCGAGTACGGCGCGACGATGGGATATTTCCCGGTCGACGATCAGACGCTCGCTTACCTGCGGCTGACGGGCCGGAGCGACAAGCAGATCCAGCTGATCGAAGCCTACTGCAAGGCGCAAGGACTGTTTAATTCTCCCGATGCGCCCGAGCCGAAATTTTCCGACACGCTCGAACTCGATCTCGGCAGCGTGGTGCCGAGCATGGCGGGACCGCGGCGTCCGCAGGATCGAGTCGCGCTCACGTCGGCCAAGAGCGATTTCCGGCGCGAGTTGGCCAAGGAATTCGAGGAGCATCCGAGCGTCGATCGCGCCGAGCTGGCGAAGTGGGTGGCCGAAGGCGGCAACGGCGCGGTCGCAGGCGAGGGGACAGTACTCGAATCGAAGCTCGGCCATATCGCGCACAAAGTCGAAGTGAATTCCGAGGGAAGGCGGTTTCCGTTGACCCACGGCTCGATCGTGATAGCCGCGATCACGAGCTGCACCAACACGTCGAATCCGTCGGTGATGCTCGCGGCGGGGCTTCTGGCGCGCAACGCGGTCGCGCGCGGGCTGACCGTCAAGCCGTGGGTGAAGACCAGCCTGGCGCCCGGCTCCAAGGTCGTTACGCAGTACTTGAAGCGCGCGGGGTTGACGGAGTCGCTCGAGAAGCTGCGCTTCAACCTGGTCGGTTACGGATGCACGACTTGCATTGGCAACAGCGGGCCGGTCGCGGAGGCGATCGCCGGCGCGGTGAAGCAGGGCAACCTGGTGGCGTGCGCGATCCTGAGCGGCAATCGCAATTTCGAGGGACGCATCAACCCGGTGGTGCGGTTCAACTACCTGGCGTCGCCGCCGCTGGTGGTCGCGTACGCGATTGCGGGCACGATGGATATCGACGTGGAGCATCAGCCGCTCGGCACCGGTTCCGACGGGCGGCCGGTTTTTCTGCGCGACGTCTGGCCGTCGCAGGATGAAGTCGCGGCGGCGGTGGCTGGTTCAGTTCACGCCGCGATGTTCAAGAGCGAGTACGGCCAGGTGTTCGACGGCGACGAGCGATGGAGGAGCCTCGCTGTTCCGGAAGGCAACCTGTTCCGCTGGGAGAAGGATTCGCTGTACGTGAAGGCGCCACCGTTTTTCGACGGCGTGACCGCAACAGTTGGCGAGTTCTCGGATATCAGCGGAGCGCGGGCGCTGGCGGTGCTGGGCGACAGCGTGACGACGGATCACATTTCGCCGGCGGGCTCGATCGCGGCGGACAGTCCGGCGGGCAAGTACCTGATCGAGCGGGGCGTGCAGCCCAGGGACTTTAACTCGTACGGGGCGCGGCGCGGAAATCATGAAGTGATGATGCGCGGGACTCTCGCGAATATCCGGCTCAAGAACCTGATGGTGCCGGGCGTCGAAGGCGGCTTCACCGCGCATCAGCCGGACGGCGAGAAGATGACGATTTTCGAGGCGTCGGAGCGCTACCGCAAGGAAGGCGTTCCGCTGATCGTGATCGCGGGCAAGGAATACGGCACGGGTTCGTCGCGCGATTGGGCCGCCAAGGGCGTGCAACTGCTCGGCGTGCGTGCGGTGATTGCCGAGAACTTCGAACGAATCCATCGCAGCAACCTGATTGGGATGGGCGTGCTGGCGCTGGAGTTCAAGAGCGGCGAGAATCGGCAGAAGCTCGGGCTCACAGGGCAGGAAGTATTTTCGATCACGGGACTGAAGGCGGGAATCAAACCGCGTCAGACGCTGAAGCTGCGCGCGGAATCAAGCGGCGGCAAGACGACCGAGTTCGAAGCCACGCTGCGCGCGGACACTCCCGAGGAAGTCGAGTACCTACGGCACGGCGGGATTCTGCCGTTCGTGCTGCGCGAGTTGATTCGCGCGTGAGAGGTCGCGTTTACTGCATGTGGCTACCGGCGGCGCCGGTAAGGGTCGAGACGCTGGGGGCGCCGTTCGCCGCAGGGGCGGGCCTCTTCAGTTTCGCGGTCGATTATGCCGACCAGAATCAGCGCGATTATCGGGCGTTCGTCAGGGCAGTCCGAGAGGAGCGGGTCGAGGCGGTTGTTGAATCCTAGGTCCACAGTTCGGACTGCCGCGTCGTGCTCGCTCCTGTTGGTCGCCCTATGGATTATGACGGCGCCGGTTGTCGGGTACGCTCAGACTCAAACAGCGACATCTGCTCTATCTGAGGAGGAGAAACTGGAACGGGACTTCACCGACCCGCTTTCGACTCTGCCACAGATCCTCGTCCGGGATAGCTACACTCCGGCCAACTATGGACCGGGACCTTGCACGTCCCAAGTATGCCTCAGAGATTACCAGACCAACCAAGTCCTCGTTCGGCCATTGATCCCGCGCATACCACCTGAGTCCTTGTTGCCGTTTTCGCAGCTGATCCGCCCAACATTTGCAGTGGTAACAGTACAAAGCTCCCGAGGCGGCACGCGGACCGAGTTCGGCGACCTGCCTGTCTTCGATGTTGCAGTACTGCCGTGGCCCGACAGGCAGAAAACCGGGCTCCTGATCGGTGTCGGGCCGACTTTTGTGTTTCCCACCGCAACTTCCAAAAGCGCTGGCCAGGGCGCGTGGCAAGCCGGTCCGGCGCTCGGCGCAATTTACACTGGCATCCCTGGACTGCTGGTCGGTTTCATTGCGCAGAACCCCGTCTCCTTCGCGTACACATCGCCGAATCGTCTGCCGCAGAATACATTTCAGTTCCAACCCGTCTTCGCGCTTCATCTGTGGGACAAATGGTACCTGCGATCGGCGGAGGCCAACTGGGCGATGGGTTGGCGTCGTCATTACCCCACGACGTTGCCGCTGAGCATCGGCCTCGGACGAACGATTGTGCGTCCGGGCCTCCCACCCATGAGTATCTTTGTCACGGGACAGTGGATGGCGTATCGGCAGTACGCTTCGATCGCTCCTCAGACAACGATCAATTTCGGTCTGACCGTCGCGTTCCCGCAGGTTAGAGACTATTTCAGCCAGTAAGCTCAAATCTGCCAGGCTGGCTACTGCTTGAAGACCAACGGAGGCCCGCTGACTCGAGTCCCCTTGAGGGCGACGTTCACCTCGACCCGGTTGGCAATCTTGATGAACGGGATGCCGCTGTTCATTCCGTAGTCCTTACGGTCGAAGTACAGTATCCCGCTAATCGTGCCTGAACCGGTACCCTTGCCGGACACCGTCAGCGTCAGCTTCTCGGATCTTGTAACACCGCGAATCGTAAAGTTGCCATCCACCTCGAAAGTGTTAGGACCTGTCTGCACTAGTTTCGTTGATTTAAACGTGATCAGCGGATTCTGGACGACATCGAAGAAGTCCGGGCCCTTCAGCTTGCTATTCTTGATGCCGCTTCCGGTATCGACGGTGGCAGCCTGAATCTCGACGTCCAATACCCCTGTCGTCACGTCCGGTGACGTAAATGTCAGAGCGGCGCTCCACTTGTCGAAAGTGCCCTTGATAGTCACCGACGCTTCCACGTCGAACTTAATCGAACTTTCTACCGGCGTAATCGCAAAAACAGGAACCTCCTGCGCCGGCGTTATTGAGGGGATCAACACAGACACCAGGATACAGATGACAGCAAATCGCATGGCGGTCAGTGTCAGTGTTCCCCGCTGCGTTGTCAATTGAGAGCGCCGAACCCGGATACGAGCTGGCAGCGACTACACAATTGGATTCGTCGCATGGAGAACCGGCCGAGCGTTCAGATCGACTTGCGCGAAGTGAACGAAGCGTTCACGACGCTGTTTGCGCTGAGAGCTGGATTGGCTTACTAAGAGCTGAACCAAAACCCGGACATAGAGCCGGCTCGATTTATCAAAATCCGCGGAGAGAAAAATGCGAGAAAGGGGCGCTCGTTGAAGAAGGGACTTTCTATGCTCGCGGTCGCGACGATCGGCGCTGTCCTCGCGGCTCCTGCCTATTCGCAAACCGTCAGTTCCTCGGCCGCCTCTGCGCCAGCCGAAACCCCGGAGCTTCGTGTGGCGACGTTCGTTGCTCCACCCAGCGTTATGGAACTGAACGGCACCCTGACCGGATTCAGCATCGATCTTTGGAACGCGATTGCCGCTCGGCTGAAGGTAAAGACGAGCTATGAGATCGTGCCCGACGTTAGCCATTTGGAAGAAGCGTTGCGGTCCAAAAACGCCGACCTCACCGTCGGCCTCTTTATAACTTCGGCGCGTGACACGGATTTCGATTTTTCGATCCCAACATTGCAAGCCGGCTTGCAAATCATGGTGCGCGATACTGGCGAGAAAGCAGAAACCGCAAGCCCGGTTTGGGACATGCTCCGTCTGCTGTTTTCGCGAACGACCATAGTGTGGCTCGGCATCGCCCTGCTGCTCGTCCTGATCCCGGCCCATCTCGTATGGCTGTTCGAACGGCGCCGCCCGAATGGAATCATCTCGAGCCCGAACTATTTTCCGGGAATCTTCGAGGCATTCTTTTGGGCGATTTCGACGCTGACGGGATCACCGGAGGGGATGCCGCATCAATGGGTGGCTCGCACATTCGCAATCTTCTGGATATTCGCTGGTGTGGTTTTCGTTGCGTTCTATACCGCCCAGCTGACGACCACCTTGACCGTCGAGCAGATTCGCGGCGCTATCGAGGGGCCGGGCGATTTGCCGGGCAAGCAGGTCGCGACGATAGCGAGCAGCACCGCCGCAGATTATCTTCGAGCACAGAACGCACAGGTGCTGGAGTTCGCGACGCCCGATGAAGTGTACAAAGCTCTCTTGGACAAGAAAGTGGATGCGGTAGTCCTGCCCGCGCCCCTACTCCTCTACTACGCAGCTCATGAGGGAAAGGGACAGGTGAAGACTGTCGGTCCCGAATTTAATACCGCGCCGGCCGCGATCATGGTGCAGCTGGACAGCCCGCTGCGCAGAAAGATCAATCTTGCGTTGATCGCGCTTCGTGAGAACGGCACCTATCAGCAAATCTACAACAAGTGGTTCGGCAGCCCTTAGCACGAGCCAACTTGAAGTGCTGAGTTTGCAACTTCTGCCCTCCGCCACTGTATTGGGCTTGCTGCTGAGCGCCTTTCTGGCGGCGTCCACCTACGCGCAACAAGCCTCGACGTCTGCACCGTCGCCGGCGAGCGCCATGAGCGATCAGGAGCTGGCAATTGCCGTCCACAATCCGTTCGAGGATTTCGTCAAAGTTCCGATTCAGTCCACGACCGGATTTCAACTAGGTCCGCATCATAAGGCCGGCGACGCCTGGAACATCGAGCCGTTACTGCCGTTCTCGCTGAATGCGGATTGGGACCTGTTCGCACGGCCGAGCCTGACCGTCGCTTACGCCCCCACTCCGCATGAACAATCCGGGCTGGAAGACTTCGAGACTTCTTTTTTTCTAACGCCGCACAACGCGGCCACGTGGATCTGGGGCGTGGGTCCGATCTTCGACTTCCCCACTGCCAGCAGCTCGGAATTGGGAACCGGCCGCTGGTCAGCCGGACCAACTGCGGCCCTTGTGTACTCGGAGGGCCCGTGGCTCAACGCCATCCTCACCGACCAACTGCTGTCGTTTGCCGGAAATCGCGAGCGCGGGAGCGTGAATCAGACCTACATCGAGCCGATGATCAGCTACAACCTCGAGAGCGGATGGTACGCCGACATCGATCCGCAGATGACCTACGATTGGACCGCAGATACCGCCAACGCGTGGACGATTCCGATGGGCGCCGATGTCGGCAGGGCTTTCAATATCGGCTCCCAGAGTCTGAGTCTGCAGCTCGGCGCGTACGACCTTCTAAAGCGTCCGGATGGCGCACCGCAGTGGATAGCGCGCGTGAGCGTGACGTTCCTCTTCCTTAAGTGACGAGCTAAAGATTTGAGTACTCCCGCTGGCAGTAGATGACTGCCCAAACGCGACTCACGCCGGCTGCGGCGCGGGCGCGTCAAGGCGGACCGAGGCACCGCTCTTGCGGGTGGCGTAGCGGCTGAGCAGTCTGACGACCGCGGGCGTGACTTCGTTGATCGCCTCGCGGCGAAAGCCCACGGCCTCCGGACCCCGCGCGCGCATCATCCCGAGCATCGAGAGCCGCAGCAGGGCCGCGACCGCCTGGCAGTAACGGAAGCGCTGGAAATCCATCGGCGTCATCGCATGGTAGAGCGGCATGTACAGCGCCGCGAAGCTCGCGCGAAGGCCGTTGCCGACGACGTTGTCGCGCATCCATCGCGGCTTCTCCAGCGCCGACGACGCCAGAATCACGCTGGTCATCGCCGCGTCGAGATGGCGATCGCCGACATCGGTATTCACCCAATCGATCACGCCGGTCACGCTCACCCCCTGCACCATCACGTTGAGCGGATGATAGTCCATGTGCACCACCGAATCCGGGCTGCGGCGGAACTTGGGCGCCCGTTCGGTGACGAGGTTGAGCGCCTCGCGAAGGCCGGGCAGCGGGCCGGTCTCGACGCGATTGGCGATGATCGCGAGCACGCGATCGAGCAGCGGCGAGTCGGCGGTGCTTTCACCGACCGGCGCATAAGCGCGCGGAATCTCGCGCAGGCCCGCGCTCGCGGGATCGAATTTGTGGAGTCGCGACTGCGTGCGGACGAACGAAAAAAATGCCATCGAGAAGGTCTTGAACGCGCTCGGAAAGCTGCGAACCGCGAACAGCGGGCCGCCCGCCAGGCGCTGCATGATCAGAAACGGCGCGCCCAACGAGCGATGGTCGGGCTCAAAGGCGTAGGGACGCGGGACGGGATAGCCGGCCGCGAACAGGCGAGCGATAGTGGTGTGTTCGCGAGCGCCTTTGGCGTCGGCGGCGGAGCCCTGGTAGAAGCGCAAAACCATCGGCTCGCCAATCGGTAAGGTCGCCAACGATTTCGACGGCGCCTCGAGCGTAAACTCGAAGACCGTGGTTTCCCATCCGCTGGCAAGGATGCTCAGGCGCGCGACCGGTGCGCCAAGGTGGGCGGAGAGGCGCTGCGCAATGTCGCGGGGGTCGAGCATCGGATAGACGCGGGCGGAAAGTCCGCGCGAACCGCAGCGTAGTACACGAGGGAATTCGGCGCAATTGAACTGACACTCGTGTCAGGTGAGCGGCGGTCAGTGCGGCGACAACGGATTCATAAAATGCTGCTGCGTTCCGGTGTCGGGCGACGGTTCAGGCTGGGGCTGCGGCATCGGCGCCGTCTCGAGCGTCTCGTTGGGCAGAGTCTGGCCGTTTCTCTGGTAGTGCTGCTGCACCATCGACGAGAGCAACGGTCCGCTGCGATTGCTCAGGTCGATTGCCACCTCGACCGAGAGTCCGAGCCGCAGCGGTTTGTCTTCCGGTACCGGCCCGTCGATAACAATCTTGACCGGCACGCGCTGCACGACCTTGACCCAGTTTCCGGTCGCGTTCTCGGGCGGCAGCAGCGAGAAGGCGGCGCCGGTGCCCATGCTGATCGAATCGACGTGTCCCCGGTAGGTGTAGCCGGGATAGATATCGGCGACGATCTCCGCTTTCTGCCCGACGCGCACATCGGTGAGCTGGGTCTCCTTGAAATTCGCCGTGAGGTAGAGCTTGCCGAGCGGGACGATCGCGAGCAGAGGCTCCCCAACCTGGACGCGATTGCCGACGTGGGCGGTCTTATGCGTCACGACGCCGGCAAAAGGCGCGTTGATCCTGGTGTAGCCTAGATCGAGCTTGGCAGCTTCCAGAGCCGCTTGGGCCTGTTTGACGACCGGGCGTGCATAGCGCGAATGGTCGTCGCCTTCGGCGCCGAGCGCGGCCTTGGCCTGGGTCAATTGATGCTCCGCCAGCGCTTCGTCGGCGAGCGCGATGCGCAATCCGGTGTTGGCCTGATCGTATTGCTCGCTGGAAACGACGCCTTGCTCCTTCAGCGCCTTGGCCCGATCGAAATCGATCTGCGCCTGCTTGAGCTGCGACCTTGCGAGCGACACGCCCGACTGCGCCGCTTCCACCCCCGCGTAGAGCTCGTCGACCGATTGCCGGGCGCGTTCGAGCTGAGCCTGGGCCTGCTCAACCTTGACGTCGAAGTCGCGCGGATCCAGCGTCAACAAGAGCTGGCCTTCCTTAACCGTCCAGTTGTCTTCGACGTAAACGTTGGTCACCGTGCCGGCGACGCGCGACGAAACCAGCGCAACGGTGCCGTCGACATAGGCGTCGTCGGTGCTGACGTGGCTTTCGAGGTAGCGATAGTAGTGAAACCCGGGAATCGCGGCGGCGGCGACCGCGATGATCACCACTACCAACAGTACCCGGCGTACGAGCTGCGAGTTCATAGGATGATTTCAGGGGCGGGGAGATCCAGGTGCGTTTCTCGAATCGCTCACTTGTTACAGAGGCTAAGTATGACGAATGCGGAAGGCTGTCAAACGAACCGGAATGAACGAAGATCTGCGAGCGGATTGCGCGGCTACCGCCGCTACTGACTCAACACGCGACGCCAGTCAGGGCTCGCGAATCGTCGCGTTGGGGCCGTGCATAACGGTTGCCACCACTTCGCCGCCAAGCGTCATGTTGGCGGTGAAGGTGCCGAAGTCCTGGCTGCCGAAAAAGGTGGCGTCCACCTTGCCGTCCGGGTTGTCGAACAGGATCAACGTCGGCGCACTTGAACTGATTACGAATCCCGTCGAAATGTCTTCGACCAGCGCCTGATAGTGCTCATTGAGGGGGCCGCTCAGGAAAATGCGCAGGTCGGGGTCCGCCGGCGAGGCGATCGAGCTGAGAGTGCCTCCGACCTGCACCGACACGGTTCCAAATGGCGCGCTGGTGGACTGGAGGTCGGCCACGCGGCTGCCGGAGATTATTTCGAGACTCAGCAGGTTGCTGTTGCTGCTGGTTTTGGTCGCGACGATTGCGGCCGGCGGCAGGTTGTTGCAGATAAAGATGCTGAGCGGAACGTTGCCCTGCAGCGTCCACGACGATCGCGTGTCGGAGACGGTGGCAGTAAATGGCGTGCCGACCGTGCCGAGAACTTCGTACGAGGTCAGCTTGGGGGCGTTGGGCGTATTGCCGACGCTGCCGGAAAATCCAGTCTGGTTGTTGCAGGCCGCGACTGCAAAGACGATCGCGGCGCCGAGCGCGCTCATCGCCAAGGTTCGCGCGAGACTCCGCATTCCCCGGTTCACCATCGCGATCACGGTAGCGTCTGGATAACGGTGTTGCAGATGCCGGGGCATGAGCCGTTGGGATTCGAGCAGGTGGTGGGGCACTTGATCGCCGGCGTCGGAGTCGGCACCGGGCCTCCGGCTAGCGGAGCCGGCGGAATCGTGACGGTAATCGTGGGGCTGCCCGTGGGCTCGGGTGTTGGCGCCGCCGACGGCACTACACTGGGACTGGGCAACGGCATCTCCACCGTTTGTAGTTGATAGATGTCGGCGGGAACGCAGAAGGCGTAACTGTTGCTTGGACTGGAATTTGGCGACTGATTCTGCACGAGGCTGGTCGCTATCTGCACGTTGTTCCCCGACAGCGGGTCTTGTTTCGATAACACCACCGAGGTGCCGAGGTCGGCGTTGGCGACAGTGCCCGTCACGCTGCCGTGACCGATGCAATTGATGGTTTCGTCGGGGGAAAAATTCGCGTTCTGAGTCGTATTGCACATTCCCGGCCCGGTCGGCACCGCCGGCGCCGCCACGTCTCCCAGCACTGCGATCGTATGGCCTTGATATGGATCGGTGACGCCCTGGTAGAGATCGATCGTCGTGGCGTACAGATCAAAGGCCGGAACCTGATCAAAGGTCGGAACGTTCAGCGTGAAATTGACGGAGCCGGGGTTCGAGTTCGTGACGCTTATCGGCATTGGCAGCGCGCTTTCGACGGTGTTGGTTCCCATGTCCTCGGCGAATACCTGGACCAGGGTGGTCTGCCCCGGATTCGGGGATGTGATCGGAATGCTGCCGGTGATGTATCCCGTATTCAGCGCGAGATCGCACGTGCCGAAAGTGGTGCTGCCCACAGGTGCGCACGTGCCACCGCTTTTCTTGCCGCTGCCCCCGTTCGGCTTCGCCTGGACGATTAGGGAGTCATAGCCGGGCGCGCTGATCTCCATCGCATAGGCACCGTTCGGATTTGCTTTTGGCGCTTGCGGAACGTTTTGAAACTGAGGCGGAATCGTGATTGTTCCTGGCAGCGGGAAGTCGCCGGCGTTGTCGGTATTCGCGGTTGCGACAGTAACGCATTGATCGGCGGTCGTCAGGTCGAAGCAGTTAGCCGTGGGGTTGCTGTTGGGCGGAACCAGCAATTGCAGCGTCGCACCGACAATCGGTTTTGTGGCCACGCAATTGTCGGTGATTTGGCCTGTGATGTTGCCCAGGGTCTGATTCCCGGTGACGGTGAAGTCATCCGTGAGCGATTGCCCCGGGTACAACGGCACCAACCGGTCTGCCGCGTAGCTATCTCCTCCGCCCGAAACCGCGAGGTCATAGAGCGTTCCAAGTCCGAGTGGCGACTCTGGTGACCCCGGGCCGCCGCCCGCAGGAAGCGCCAGGGTAAACGTCCCGCTCTGCACCTGAGCGGTCGCAATCGCGGTATTGGTTCCGATCGCTTCGGCGGTCACCGCCAACTGGCGGACCTTTCCGGTCGTCGAACCGCCGGACCCCGCTTTGACCGTCACCGATCCCGTGATCGTGCCCAGCACCGAACTGGTAATCGGGCTCAGAACGATGTTGACGGTGTAAGCGCCGTTCGCCGTCGTCGGCGCCTGGGTGATTGTCATCGATACTTGAAGCACCAACTGCGACAGTTTTCCCTTTCCCGGTGAGAACCCCGAGATTGGCGTGCTGATGACTTGGCCGTTGGCCAACGCGATCGGGTAATTGATGCATCCGTCGGCGGTGCTGCCGACAGTCGGTGCTTTCGGACAGTTGGGGATCAACGTGCCGGGATTGTTCGGATCGAGCAGGATCTCCGCAACCTGGTAACTGTCGGCCCGCACATTGGCGGTGTTGAAGAGCTGGGGTACATTCTGCGAAGTATTCAGATCGATCTGCAACTCCGCCTTCTGGCCGCTGCCGCCTCCAACCCCCGGGGGTACCGGAATGGTCGCCCACTTGCCGCTGCCGGGGCCCGCGCTGGCATTGGGATTGATGCGAACCGCTTGAACATTGAGAAGAACGTTTTGAAAGCCCGGCGGCGGAACGCCCACAAATCCAACCTCGACCGGGGCATTTTTGCCGGCCCGGGCCGGTCCGGCACCGGCCAGAATCACGCAAATCACGCTGACAAAAGGTATAATCAGGCCGCGAGCAATCCGATGCACAAAAAAATCTTTCACTCGGAATCCATCAAAGAAGAATTTGGTCAGCGTTTGGGATAACCTAACCGGTGTGCGAAGGCAAGAATACAATCGCTTGCGTTAACGTCGAATTGATCACGGAGCTTGACTGATTGCCTTCCCGATCCGGAGAATCATTGCCAGCGATGAACTCGCCGAATCGAAACGCCCGCCATCTTCTGTTCGCGCTTTTTCTTCTGCTGTGCTTCGGGCTTCGGGCAACCGCGGCACAAGCGAGCCTGAAAATCACCACCGGAAATCCGGGCCTCGAGCATTTCGATGCCGACGGCGGCGTCCAGCTCGACTTTGGTTTGACCGACCAAAACGGCAATCCGGTCGGCAACCTTCGTCCCGACAACGTGAAGGTCTTTGAGGACGGCAAGGAAGCCAAAATTATCGATTTTCGCGGCGTCGGCCAGGGCCGTCCCGTTGACATAGTGTTCGTGCTGGACGTGACCGAATCGATGCAGCCCTACATCGACGCCGTCAAGCAGAATGTGATCGCGTTCGCCCAGGACCTGCAGTCCAACAGCCGCGACTACCGGCTCGGACTGGTGACCTTCGAGGACTACGTGGTCTCGGCGTATCCCGACTGCAACTGCGCCTATCGCAACTCGTTCACCTCGAACGTCAAGCAGTTCAGCGACTGGGTCGGCAGCCTGCACGCCGGCGGCGGCGGCGACATCCCCGAGGATCAGCTCGACGCGCTTGCCTATGCCGCCAAGTTTCCGTTCCGCCCCGAGGCCGAAGGCATCATCATTATCGTCACCGACGCGCCGCCTCATCATGACGGCGACGGCTCGGCCGACACGGCGCACGACCAGGCCTTCTGGGACCATCACACCCGCGGCGTCCAGGTCACGGATTTAACCGGCACCAAGGTCGCCGACCTGCTCAAGAAGAACGGGCTCACGCTGTACGCGGTGGTGCCGCCGCCGTTCATCGCGCCCGAGTACCAGGAAATCGTCGATGCGACGCACGGCCGCTCGTACAATATCATCACGGAGGAAGGCCGCTTCCCGTCGCTGGTGCGCGAAATAGGCCATTCGATCGCGACCGAGTATTCGCTGACCTACCGCACGCCGCGGCCGATCGAAGACGGCACCAATCGCAGCGTCGCGCTGAAGGTCGATTACAATGGTGAATCGGGCGACGCGGAGACCTCGTATCAGGTCCGCGGTCTCGGCGGCGCGGCGATCAACGTGCCCGAGGACGAAGGCACGGCCGGCGGAAATTCGACCGGCACGGGGCTCAAGCAATTCTCCTTTAGTTGGTGGAACGGCGCGGTGCCCTTGCTCGCAATCATCGGGCTCTTCGGGCTCTCGCGGATGAGGTTCGGGGTCTCGGCCGAGGAACTGAAGGCCATCATCGAGGCGCAGAGCGCTCCGTCACTCCGGATGCCGTCGGCGCCGCCGTCTGCGGCCCGCGTCGCGCAACGCGCGCCCGCCCGGCCGCCGCAATCGCCGACCACCGCGCCGCGCGGCGTGGGACATACCCAGGGCGCGCGGCTGGTGGCAGTCGATCGCATCGATCCGGTGCCGGCGGAATACTCGCTGATGAAGGACGAGATAACCATTGGCCGCGGCGAGAACAACGACGTCGTTATTCCGCACGCCAGCGTCTCGCGACAGCACGCGCGCCTGATGCGCCGCGACGGTGGGTTCGAGCTGATGGACCTGAATTCGACCAACGGCAGCTACGTGGACGACCGCCAGATCCACGGCTCGGCGTTTCTCAGCGCTGGCAGCCAGTTGCGTCTGGGCGACATCCGCTTCGTGCTGCAACTGTAGCTGCGTTCTTACCGCTCAGTGTCCTTCTCGCACGAGCGCTTGCGGCGCCAGCATCGCGTTGGTCACGGTTCCCATGTCGATATACCAGCACTCGTGATCGGGCGCGGTCGTTCCGGGCATATAGACGACGGAGCTGTAACCGCTGGTGAGATCCTCATCGACCAGGCCGAGCTGGAACATCCGCTTGTACGGATAAATGGCGATTCGCGCATCCGGCACCGGCCGATCGCGATAAGTGTTGAAGGTCGCGATGGTCTTCCATAACTTGCCGTCGCGATCGTACTGATCTGACGCAGTCACAAACCATCCCTCTGAATCGATGTACAGGATTCGCTTCGGAATCGTGGCGCCAAGGCCCGGTTTCACGGTCGCTTCGACCACGTAGAGATGGCGCATCTCCCAGTTCTCCGGGCAAATAGTCTTGCCGCCGTCGAACGGGCACTGCGGCTCGGGCGAATGCTCGGCATGCACCGACGCGAGCATCTCGCGCTCGCCCAGGAATCGGTAGTTGAAGTCTTCGACCTTCGCCGAGAAACCGAAGTACGAATCCGGATCGAGCGTATTCGCGTAAGCAGTGGATCCGCTGGCGCCTCCCATACCACCGCCGAGGCCGCCACCACCGCCGCCGCCAAATCCCGGCAACGCCCCGATACTGTCCGCCAGCACGCCCGCCGATTCACGGCGCAGCTTGCGTGTCCCCGGACTGTACACCCAGAAGTTGTCCTCGACCTTGGGATTGATGTACCGCTCCCGCACCATCCCATAGCCCCGCAAACTCGTTGGTTCGAGGAAGGGAAAGAAGCCGAAGCGGTAACGAAGGCCGCTCTTCAGAGCGTCGGGATCGGTAGGTATCGGCGGCACTTCGATACGGCCGATATTGTTGTAGAACGCGAAGTGCCCCACCGTGTAATAGCTGAGCGGCCGGCCGGTCGAGTTCCTGGCGAAGGTCGCAACCTCCGGATAGCGCATGTCGATGTCGTCGCTGTAGAGCGGCCGGTAGCTGTAGTTCCACATCACTTTGGTCGCTATTTGCGGATCGTTCGGATCGAGCAGCGGAAACGGTTGCCCGGCGACATAACCCTTGAGGCTGCCGTCTGGCCCGAGCTGGACCTGGGGTGAGTACTTCTCGGTCGCGGTTTTGAACGGCGGCGGCCAGTCGAGCTTGTCGGTCGGCACGATCCTGAGCTGCATGCCCTCGCGGACCAGCACGTAGTTGCCGGGGCTCAGCAGCTCTGCGACCTTGTACGCATTATCTTTGGTGATCACGTCGCCGGGCTTGACGCCGGCTTGCGCAGACGGCAACGAGCACAGTATCGCTGCCAACAGGGTTCCGGCCATGATTCGGAGCGATGACAGTCGCATGAGTCCTCCCCGGGTGTATCGCGCCGATTCCGGACGCGTCGCCGGCCATCTTACAGTAGTTAGGCTCGCATCGAAAATGTCCCGCTTGATCGTTCATCGACGCACTCCCTATGATTCAGCCGGAGCGGCCGAGGTCACTCGCATGAAACAAACTCTTTCCACGCTCACTATGTTCGCGATGGCGTTTTTGGCGATCGTTTGTTTTGCTGCCCGCGGAGACGCCCAGATGCGCCCGATGATGATTCCTCTCACCACCACGCTGGTCATCACCAAGCCCGCGCCCGGGCAGATCTACGGTGACAAGCAGGTGGTCACGATGGGCGTAAACGGGAAAACCTACAAGTTCGTGCTCAACGACGCCTACGTCGATGATCCCAGGGGCATAATCCATTGGCCGGACGTCTGGCAGTTGGTCCGCCAGTACAAACCCAACTTCAACGTCACCGGTCTGGGCGAGGACACCTTCGCGAAGATGCAGCCCGGCCAGACCATGACGGTCCGCGGCATGTTCGCCGCGAACAATCAGACTTTTGAAGTAATGGGCACGGAGCAGGGCGGCGGCCCCTTCGCGCCCGGGCAGCATTACTAGCTGTCAGAACCCGTTGTGATTGTCATCCTGACCGACGCGAGCAACGCGCGCAGCCCCTTTGTCATCCTGACCGAAGCGAGCGACGCAAGCGCCCACTCCGTCATCCTGACGACGCGAGCAACGCGAACGCAGCCGTTTGTCATCCTGACGACGCGAGCAACGCGAACGCAGCCCTCTGTCATCCTGACGACGCGAGCAACGCGCGCAGCCCTTTGTCATCCTGACGACGCGAGCACCGGCGAGCTGAGGAAGGATCTCGGACAGCTTCGCGCCAGCGAAGCCGGTACCGGTTTAGAGTCGCTGCTTCCAATTTTGCTTTCAGGCCCCGCTTTGTGGATGATCTAGTTCAGCCTGACCTCGGCGGATTTGGCGTGCTACACATACGCTATGGTCAACCGCCAGGATGTCCCGTACCCGCCCGGCTCGCTCGGCTTCGGGAGGCGCCGGCGTGCGCGAAATATTAATTTTGACGGAACGAACCCACCGATGGTAGGCGAAGGTTCCCAGAACCACAACAGATGGTATGAATTGCTCGTCTCGCCTCTGTTCGATCAGACCGAATCGCGCTGGTCGCACTCCGAACTTTCGCGGCGGGAGCGCGTTCTATTGACCTTCACCGACTGCATGACCGAGCGTGACCAGTTGCGCGATGTCGGCGTTGGCTCAGTTTGTCAGTTCGTTAAACCGAACCAGTGCCCGTTTTCCAGCACAAGTTGTGCCGGTATCTGCTGGTAGTGTAACTTTGAATGCTCAAATCAAAACAAAAACGTCAGAAAATCGGTCGATGAAAAAACTCACGGGAGCACAAATCGTTATCGAGAGCCTGATTGCCGAGGGCGTCGATGTCATCTTCGGCTATCCCGGCGGCGCCATCCTGCCGACTTACGACGCCTTGCTCGACTCGAAGATCAAGCACGTTCTCGTCCGCCATGAGCAGGGCGCCACCCACATGGCCGAGGGCTATGCGCGCGTCAGCGGACGCCCGGGAGTCGTCCTCGTGACCTCGGGGCCCGGCGCGACCAACACCGTCACCGGAATCGTCGACGCGTACATGGACTCCACCCCGATGGTGGTGCTGTCGGGCCAGGTTCCGACCACGATGATCGGCAACGACGCGTTCCAGGAAGCGGACTTCGTCGGCATCACGCGGCCGTGCACCAAGCACAATTTCCTGGTCAAGAACGTCAAGGACGTCGCCCGCATCATCAAGGAAGCGTTTTATATTGCCGGCAGCGGACGTCCCGGTCCGGTCGTCGTTGACTTGCCCAAGGACGTGCAACAGGCCGAACATGCCTTTCACCTTTCCGAGAAAGTTGACCTGCGCGGCTACAAGCCGACGATTCGCGGCAATCCGCGCCAAATCGAGCGCGCCATCGAGGCGATCGAGAAAAGTTCGACGCCGCTGTTCTATGTCGGCGGCGGCGTGCAATGGTCCGGCGCTGCGCCCGAGTTGCGCGAACTGGTCAAGGGACTTGGTATTCCGGTTACCGAGACGCTGATGGGACTGGGCTCGTACCCGGCCTCCGATCCGCTGCGGCTGGGGATGCTCGGGATGCACGGTTCGTACGGCACCAACACCGCAGTCTGTAACACTGACTGCCTGATCGCCGTCGGCGCGCGCTTCGACGATCGCGTCACCGGCAAGATTTCCGAATTCGCACCTAAGGCCGAGACGATTATCCACATCGACATCGACCCGTCGTCAATTTCGAAAAACGTCAAGGTCGATATTCCAATTGTCGGCGATATCAAGTCAGTACTCACCGACATGCTGACTACCATCAAAGGCCGCGAGAGTATCGCCAAGCGCCACGCCGACTGGACCAAATGGCATCAGCAAATCCTCAAGTGGCAGAAGGAGAAGCCGCTCTACGAGAACGGTCATCGTGGCGACAGCGTCTCTCCGCTCGACGTCATCGCCGAGATGCACAACATCGTCAAGGGCGATTGCATAATCGCCACTGACGTCGGGCAGCATCAGATGTGGGTCGCTCAGATGTTCCCGTTTGAGAATCCGCGCTCGTGGCTGACTTCCGGCGGACTGGGTACCATGGGCTACGGACTGCCGGCGGGAATCGGCGCAACCTTCGCCGCACCCGACAAGAAAGTGGTGGTGGTTTCCGGCGACGGCTCGATCCAGATGAACATCCAGGAACTGGGTACGGCGGTTCAATATAACGTCGACATCAAAGTGATCATTCTGAATAACTACTACCTCGGAATGGTTCGCCAATGGCAGGAGAAGTTTTACGCCGAACGTTATTCGTATTCCGCGATGTCGGTGCCGAACTTCGTCAAGCTGGCGGACGCTTACGGCGCGCGCGGTTTCCGGATTGAGAAGGCGAAAGACCTGGTCGCGACGATGAAGGAAGCGTTCGCCACGCCCGGCCCGGTGCTCATCGACGTCGTGATCCCCAAGGAAGAGGCCGTGATGCCGATGATTCCGCCCGGCGGCGCGATGTCCGAGATGCTGTTCGCCTGAACGTTTTCCCCTCTCCCTGCAAGCGAGAGGATCGAAGGTGAGGGTCCTTTTCCAGCGCGCATCTTTTGCGCGCGATTCAAGATTCTGCTTCCGCTCTCAGCGCGTGCAGGTGGTTATGAGAGACCAAAAGCAGGAGGTGCACTGATGGCGGCGCGCGTACCCTACCTGAATCGCGAGGACCTTCCCGAAGCCGACCGCGTGATCTTCGACAACCTGGCTGCCGAGCGCGGCGGCACCGTCGGCAATATCTTCCGCGCGCTAGCGCATACGCCAAACCTGTTGCGCCGCTTCTGTCAGATCGGCAGCGAGCTTCGCAACAAAACCGCGCTCGACCCAAAGCTCCGCGAACTCGCTATTTGCACGGTCGGCCGGCTCACCGACGCGCAATATGAGTTCGTGCATCATTGGAACCTCGCGCTCCGCGTCGGCGTCTCGCGCGAGCAGCTCGAAGCTCTCGGCGACTGGGAGAAATCCTCGAAGTTCAGCGACCACGAGCGCGCCGTGATTCGTTACGCCGTCGAGGCGACCAGCAACGTGCGCGTCAGCGATGCGACCTGGAACGCATTGAAGACGTTTCTCGACACGCGCCGCCTGATGGAGCTGGTGCAGAACGTCGCCTTCTACAACATGGTCGTCCGCGTGCTGGTGCCGGTCGGCGTCGAGCTCGAACCCGGCACGACCAGGCAGTAGCCGGCGCAAGCGCGGCGCGTCCCCGATGGTCAAGGCGTTCAACTTCTTCAAGCGCAAGCCCGGTCTCAGCGTTGACGATTTCCGCAGCTACTGGCTGAACCAGCACGCCGCGCTCATTCGCGCGATCCCGGAACTGCGCAGGTACGTCGCATCGCTCACGCTGCCGTCGGCTTACCGCAATCGCGAGCCGCTGTATGACGGAATTTCCGAGGCCTGGTTCGACGATGAAAACGCGATACGCGCCAACGTCGACTCGCCGCCGCGGCGCGCGGCCTCGGCGGACGATACGAAGTTCGTCGATACGTCGCAGGCCGGTTCAATCGTCGTCGACGAGATCGTCCAGAAAGAGGGAACGCCCGGCGCCGGCGCCGTGAAGATGTTCTCGCTGCTCACGCGCAAGCAAGGCACCGAGGTGGCAGCGTTCCAGGAATACTGGCGAACGCATCACGGTCCACTAGCCGCGAAGATTCCGCAGGTGAGGCGCTACGTGCAATGCCATGTGCGGCCGTCCGGATACGCGGACGGGCGTGCACCGCGCTACGACGGCGTCGCCGAGCTCTGGTTCGACGACTTTCAAGCGGTGCGGGATTCGGGCAACGCCGACGAGTACGTCAAAGTGCGCCTCGACGAGCCGAACTTCCTGTCCGTACCGTTTCCGTTCATCGTCGCATCCGAACATCGAATCGTGTGAAGCGGGCGCACCCAGACTTTTACGAGCGAGGAATCGACCTCTTCAACGAGGGGCGGTTTTTCGAGTGTCACGAGGCGTGGGAGGAAATCTGGAAGCGCTCCGACGGTGAGACGAAACTCTTCTACCAGGGACTGATACAGGCCGCGGTCGCGATTCTGCATGCGCAGCGTGGAAACCTCGAAGGCGCACGGTCGTTGTACGAGAAAGCGTCGGCCAAGCTCGACCCTATTCCACCCGAGCACATGGGCCTCGCCGTTGCCGAACTGCGCGCCGCGCTGAGCCGCTTCATCGAAATCGCAACCCGCGCCGACGGCCGCCCGCTTCCCAAGCCGCCGCGATTACGCCGAACCGCGAAGTCAGGTGCTTGAATTTGACGGAAAGGCTGGCCCTCTCCGTGCGCATCATTTTGTTGTGACAGGTTTCAAGCATCGGTCGGGAAGCGTGAGTCGAGTCAGCACTTTCATCCGTATAAGATGCGGCGCTGAAGGGAGCGGTTGCAGATTGTGACCAGACGACGATTTCTAGCGATGGCGGCTCGGGTTGGTGCGCTCTTGTCGATGACTGCCGGCAAAGCGCTGGCGTCGATCGCGCGCTCCGGTGGGATGCAATATCGGACGCTTGGGCGCACGGGGGCGAAGGTCTCGCTCATCGGCATCGGCGGCTACCATATCGGACAACCTAAGGACCCCCGCGACGGGATCGCGATCGTCCGCACCGCGATCGACAACGGCGTGACCTTCATGGACAACTCTTGGGATTACCATCTCGGCGAGAGCGAACTCCGAATGGGCAAGGCGCTGCGCGACGGCTACCGGGATAAGGTCTTCCTGATGACCAAGGTTGACGGGCGCACGCGGTGGACCGTCGATTCGCAACTCGATGAGTCGTTGAAGCGGCTGCAGACCGACCACGTAGATCTGCTGCAGATTCACGAAGTGATCCGCGACAACGATCCCGACCGGGTCTTCGGCCGCGACGGCGCGATCGAAGCGCTGCTGGCGGCGAAGAAATCCGGCAAGATTCGCTTCTTCGGCTTCTCGGGTCATAAGACTCCGGCGATGCTGCTCAAGATGATCCGGCTGGCCGATCGATATGGCGTCACTTTCGACACGGTCCAGATGCCGCTCAACGTCATGGACGCGCATTACGACAGCTTCCAGCACAATGTGCTGCCGGTCGCGCTCGAGAAAAACATGGGCGTGATCGCGATGAAGTGCTTCGGCGACAATTTTATCCTGCAGAGTAAAACCGTCACGCCGCTCGAAGCGCTCCACTACACGATGAACCTGCCGATCGGCACGCTGGTCACCGGATGCGAATGGATCGGATATCTTCAGCAGGCTCTCGACGCAGTGCGGACGTTTCGGCCGCTGACCGGGACGCAGGTTGCGGCGATCCTCGCCAAGACGGCGGAGGCCGCGAAGGGTGGCCAGTTCGAATACTACAAGACGCGCGACACCTTCGACGGAACGTCGAGAAACCTTAAGTGGCTCGGTTGAGGCGAATACTCAGTGACTATTGGCGCGCAGCGGAAATGATATTGGCGTGAGGTTCGGGCGATTGACTATTGGCGCGGCCAACGATGCAGTGTCTTTGAACGCGGCCTGCAGTGCGTAGAACCCGGCGCGCGGCGTGAGCACGTCGGCGCCGCCATTCAACCATCCCGTGCCATCGGCGGGGGTGAGCACCGGATAGTCAACACGGCCGGGGCCGCTGCCCACAATCGCGCTGCTGCGCTCGAACCGAGGTATGCGCCCCGGGTTTGGCGCGACCGACATCAGCCCGAACCATTCCTCGTCCCAGTAGGATGCGAAGCCGCTGCCGGGCTCGCCGAAGGGAAACTGGCTCTTGAGAACTGTGGTATCGTGCGACGACCATGTGTCGGGCCGGTGCTTCGCTTCCTTCCACCATTCGTCCTGGAACTCGAACAAGTATCCGCCCGACAGGATGCCGCCTGCGGTCGTCGAAAGCGTGGAATGAGGTCCGTAGATATCGGATGCGATCCGCTGAATCAGCTTGGCGGCGCGGTATCCGGGCGCGCCGTGGAATTCATTGGCAACCGCGGGACTCGCGCTTACCCATTGGGGGTTCGGCGGCGGCGGTGGCTGTCCCTCGCGGGTTCGAATCGAAGCCGGCGCGCCCCATTCGGTCAGAACGATCGGCTTGGGAACTGGATTAGGTAGTTCGGGCCCGATGCCAGTGCCGTTTGTGTAGTGGCCCTCGACTATCCAGCGCTTGAAGTTCGCGACGTCTTCGGTCTCGGGTCTGCGATAGGCGTTGAATCCCCAGACGTCGAGCGCGTAGATGTCGGCGGGATAAGCGGGCCGGCGATGCGCCGACGAGCAGTCAGGGCCCGGGTTCGCGCAGCCCGGATCGACGCAGACCGGAACAGTCGGCGCGCCTGGGTGCGCATCGGCGGAGTTTTTGAAAGTGACTAGCGGTTTGAGGAGCATCGGCGTCTCGCCGGTTGGGTAGTCCGCAAACGCCGTCATAGTCAGTTTGCCGGGTGCGTAGCGCTTCGCGACTGCACCGAGCAGATTAATATACTGCCAATAGTCAATGTATCTATCTGTCCCGCGCGCGAATGGCAGGTTGGTTTCGTTGCCAATAGCAAATCCGAGCACTGCTGGATGATAGCCATAACGCTGCGCCAGCCATTGAGTAGTGCGCTGGATATACATCCGCTCGTCATGCGCTAACGTGGAATCTGGATTGGCGCCGGGAAAGGCGAGCCACGGATCGAGTGAGATTCCGATGACTACGTAAATTGGCTTGACGCCATGATTCCAGCATAGGTCCAGGAATTGATCGCCGCCGTCGTGCGCCGGCCAGCCCGCGAAACCCGCGGGTGCGGAGGTCACGCCGAAGCGGACTCTCGGACTTACACTCCAATCGAGCGTGCTCCACTTCGAATAGTCGGACGGCGACATCGGAACCCATTTCCACCAGGCGTAGGTGCGGATGCTGTTGGCGCCGAGTTGACGGATGAGCCCGTCGGGAAGGCTGATTTGCGCTCCGTTGTCGTTGTAGGTCGTGCCCCACAGATCGCGTATCCAGATCGGACCGTAGGTGAGGTGAGCGGGATCGCCCCAGAAGTAATCCGACCCGGGAATCGTCGACGCGGCGTCGTCGATAGGACGCGGCGAGTAGTCGACGCCCTTGACGACGAACGGCAAAGGCTGGCCGCCGTTCAATGACTGGAGGATGGTCTTGCGATCGCTCGCGACCGACCACGTGGTGGTCGATGAATCAGGCGGCAGCAGCGTCGTCGAGAAGGCGTCGCTCGTGCTCAGAGCGATCGCGAGAGTGGTAACAAAAGCGAACAGTCGAGCGTAACCGGAACAGTTGGTCCCTGGCTGGATCAATTCGATGAGCCCCCTCGCTCACAGACCGTCGGCTTCGATACCGGCGTGACTCGCGCGCGCCAAAATGCAAGCGATGTACCTTCATTCGCGCCGCGCTTTCCAGGGGTCGAGCGAGTGACTCGCGCAGTCGGCAATCAGGTGCTGCCGTCACGTGCAGCATCACGATCTGATAGCAGCGTGAGTGTCGGCCAAAGTGCGTATTTCAGGCGTGACCTCAGAACGGAATGTCTTCGTCGTCCATCGGCGCGACGTCCTCGCCCGCGCCGCCGCCGCCGCCCGCTGGTGCGCGGCCACGAGCGGCGCCGCCGCCAAAGTCACCGCTGTCATCGCCCATCGGGGCGCCGCCGCGCGAGCTGAGGAACTGCACGCGCGTCGCTACAATCTCCGTGACCTTGCGCTTGCCGCTGCCGTCCTTGGCTTCGTATTCGCGGTAGGAAATTCGCCCCTCGACGTAAACCGGGCTGCCTTTCTTGAGATATTGGGCGCAGGTCTCGCCCTGCTTGCCCCACACGATGATGTTGTGCCAGTCGGTGCGCTCCTGCCGCGCCCCGCTCTTGTCGGCGAACGAGTCCTTGGTCGCAATTGAAAAGTTCGTGACGGAAGTACCCGAGTTGGTGAAGCGAGTTTCGGGATCGCGTCCGAGATTGCCGATTAGAATTACTTTGTTTACCGACGCCGCCATCTTCGCCACCTCGTCATCCGAAAAAGTAGTCCCGCCCCGTTCTCAAGGCAAGTCAGCGTGTTAGTTGGATGAACAGCGGCTTTCGCGGCCGATTTGTGACCGATATAATTCGCTTCGGTGGGGAGGCAGGACAGGGCGATGGCGGCAAGCACTTCCACGACCGCGCCGGTCCGAATCGTGGCCCTCGGCGGGCTCGGCGAGATCGGCCTCAACTTGATGGCGATCGAATGCGCCGGGCGCGCGATCGTGATCGATTGCGGCGTGATGTTCCCGGACGAGCCCGCGCTCGGACTGGGCATCTGTATCCCCGAAATGACGTGGCTGGAGCGCAGCCGCGTCGCGGTCGAGGCGGTGGTGCTCACGCACGCCCACGAGGATCACATCGGCGCGCTCCCGCATCTGCTGCGCCGCTTCAACGTCCCCGTTTATGGAACCGACGTTACGCTTGCGTTCACGCGGCGGCGCCTCGCCGATGCGGAGTTCGACGATCCGGTTGATCTGCGGACGATTGCGCCGCGCCATCCTTTCGAGGCTGGGCCGTTCACGGTCGAGCCGATTCGCGTCACGCACTCGACGCCGAATTCGATTGCGCTCGCGATTCGAACCCCCGCGGGGATCATCGTTCATAGCGGCGACTTCAAGATCGACGACACTCCCGTGGACGGCCAGATGTTCGATCGCGAACGCTTTGCCGAGCTTGGCGCGGAAGGCGTGGCCGTGTTGCTCTCCGATTCCACCAACGTCGAGCGCCCCGGCCGCTCGGGCTCTGAAAGTTCGCTCAAGCCCGTCCTGCGCGAGCTCACGTCGCGCGCTCGCGGCAGGGTTTTCCTGTCGGCCTTTTCGTCGCATCTGCATCGGATTCGCCAGGTGGTCGAGGTCTCGCGCGAGTTCGGACGCCGCGTCGTTCCGCTCGGGCGCGCGATGGCGGAGAGCGTGCGGCTGGGGCTCGAAACCGGCCAGCTTCCATTCGCGCAGGCGATGTTTGTCGAGCCGGGCGAGGCTGAGTTTATCGACGGGCATCGCCTGAGCTACCTGACCAGCGGGAGCCAGGGCGAGCCGCTCTCCGCGCTGGCGAAACTCGCTGCCGACTCACATCCGCGCGTTCGTGTTGAGCATGGTGATGTGGTGGTGCTGTCGTCGCGCTTCATTCCCGGCAATGAGCGCACCATTAACACGCTGGTGAATCGTCTCTACCGGCAAGGCGCCGAGGTCATTTACGACGCGGTCGCTCCGGTTCACGTTTCGGGACACGCCGGCCAGGACGAGTTGGCGGAGATGATCGCGCTGACGCGGCCGCGCCACTTCGTCCCGATTCACGGCGAATATCGTCATCTGAGCCGTCACGTCGCGCTTGCGATCGCAGCGGGAATACCGGAACACAGCTGCTTCCTGCTCGAAGACGGCGACTCGCTCGTGCTGAGCGGTGGCGAGGCGCGCCGTGGCCCCACGGTCGAGGCCGGCCGTATTGCGCTCGAAGGCGCGGACGGAGGCGACGCCGCCGTGGTCGGCGAGCGCCGGGTGCTTGCGCGCGACGGCACGGTGACGGCGGTCGTGGTGCTCTCGTCGAAAACCGGGCGTATCGTCGCGGGTCCCGATCTACTTTCGCGAGGTCTCGTAAGTGGCGACGGTACTTCGGCGCACATGCGGCGCGCGAAGGAGGAATTGACGCGGCGCCTGACCGCGCTCGGCGGTCCGCTGCACGCCAACGAGCCGCGTGTGAAAGAAGAGATTGTGCGCGCGATTCGGCGCTACTTCAGCGATGAGCTTGGCAAGCGGCCGCTGGTGATTCCGTACGTGACGGAGGTGTGACCCCCATCGCGCGCAAAGAGAAAACGCCGATCGAGCTGCCTGCTGCGCCACCGGTCGAAGAGCTTTCGCTCGCGTCATCGCCGGGCGGCCGAATCGCGCGCGAGCTTTGTGCACTCGCGCTGCTTGCTTTCGCGGCCTTCGGCACGGTGAGCCTGGTAAGCGTCGATATCGGCCGGAGTCCCAACTTGGGCGGCCCGGTCGGTGCGGCGATCGCGGCTACGCTCGGCGGCCTCATCGGGTACCAGTCGTACACCGCGATGATACTGGTCGCGTGGCTGGCGCAGCGCATTTGGACCGGCGCGGGAGTCGGCACCATTGCGCGCGAGATTGGCGGCGGCGTCATCCTGATTCTCGCCCTCGCAACGGCAGGCGCGCTGTGGGATCTGCACGACGCTAAGATGGGCGGTGAAGTTGGCGCGGACATCGCCACCCTCCTTAGCGATTCGCTCAACCTGGCCGGCGGCGCGATCGCCGTCGCGCTCGGATTCATCTGCGGGCTGGCCCTGATGCTCAAGCGGGCGCCGACCGAGCTGCTGGCGGGCGTCGCCAACAGAATCCGACGACCCCGCGAAGTGTTCGAGCTTGCCGATGATGCGCCGGCTCCCTTCTCGCTGAGTGCGGGTGACGAGGTCGACACCGACATCGATAGCGTCAACGGTAAACCCACTCCTCTCAAGGTCAGGTTGCTCGAAATTCGCGAGAAGCGCGACAAGGCGGCGGCCTCGAAGCCGCGTCAGAAGGGTGCGTTCAAACTTCCGCCGCAGTCGCTGCTGGATCTGCCGCCGGCCGAGCATGCGCAGGTGGACGAGGCCCAGCTCGAGCGCAGCGCGCGCGTGCTCGAGCAGAAGCTCGCGGACTTCGGCGTGGAGGGACGCGTGGTCGAGGTGCAGCCTGGCCCGGTCGTCACGATGTACAAATTCGAGCCGGGCTCCGGGATCAAAGTGAGCCAGATCGTCAATCTTGCCGACGATCTTTCGATGGCTCTCAGAGCCGCGGCAGTGCGGATCCAGGCGCCGGTGCCGGGCGAAGCGGTGGTCGGAATCGAAGTGCCGAATCGCAAGCGCGAGCGTGTATATCTGCGCGAGATTCTCGAGGCCGAAGAATTTGTGGCCGCGCAGAGCCAGCTCACGATCGCGCTCGGAAAAGATATCGCCGGACGTCCGGTGGCAACCGACTTGGCCAAGATGCCGCATCTGCTGATAGCCGGCGCGACCGGCACCGGCAAATCAGTCTCGCTCCACACGATGATCGCGTCGATTCTGTTCAACGCGACCGCCGACGACGTGCGCCTGATTCTCGTCGATCCCAAGATGCTTGAGCTGTCGGTGTACGAAAATATTCCGCATCTGCTGGTTCCGGTCGTCGTCGATCCGCAGAAGGCTGCGTCCGCGCTGCTGTGGGCGACGCAGGAAATGGAGAGTCGCTACATCCGGATGCGCGAGCTGGGCGTGCGCAATATCGACGGCTACAATCACGCGCTCGCGTCGGGCGTGTCGCTGGCGCAGCTCAAGATGGCGGGGCAGAGCGCGCCCGCGTCGGACGACCCCAATCAGCCGGCGGCCGGCGCAATCGAGCATCGCAAGATGCCGAAGATCGTGATCGTCATCGACGAGCTTGCGGACTTGCTGCTGAGCGAGGGCAAGACCGTCGAGCGCGATATCACGCGGCTGGCGCAAAAAGCGCGCGCTGCGGGGATTCATCTAATCCTGGCGACGCAGCGGCCGTCGGTCGATGTAATCACGGGGCTTATCAAGGCGAACCTGCCGGCTCGAATCTCGCTTCAAGTGACGTCGCGGGTCGATTCGCGCACGATTCTCGATTCTATCGGCGCCGAACGCCTGCTCGGGGCCGGCGATATGCTTTTCATGCCGCCTGGTAGCGCGAAACTTCGCCGCCTGCACGGACCGTTCGTCGGCGAGCATGAGATTCGCAGGCTGACTGATTTTCTCCGCGCGCAGGGCGCGCCCGAATACCGTATGGAAATCCTCGACACCAAGGCCCCCGGCGAGGAGGACGGCCCGGGATTCGGCGCCGACGTGCAGGACGAGATGTATGATGAAGCGGTGCGGATCGTGATGGAAACCAACCAGGCGTCGATCTCGATGATCCAACGGCGGCTCCGAATCGGCTACAATCGCGCGGCCCGGATGGTCGAGCAGATGGAGCGCGAAGGAATCGTGATGCCCGCGGACGGCGCCAAGCCACGCGAAGTCCGGTTGCGCAGCGCGCGATGAGGTGCGCGACTTTCCTGAAAAAATGTGGAGAGCGATCTTTCCAGCAATCGCGATCTTGCTCGCAACCGCCGCAACCGTTCGCGCCGAGACGATGGCGCCGAGCGGTGCTCCCGCCAGCAAAGACCTGAAGCAGGTGCTCGATCGCCTGCAGCATCATTATCGCAACACCAATTCATTCTCGGCGAAATTCAACGAGGAGATCGCGGCCGTCGGCGCGCCGAAACGCAACCGCAATGGCACGGTTTCATTTCGCAAGCCCGGCCGCATGCGATGGGACTTCGAGACGCCGGAAAAGCAAACGATCGTCAGCGACGGCGAGACGCTCTACAGCTACGATCCGGATCTCAACCAGGTGGTGGAGACTCCGCTGAAGCAGGCGCTCAAGTCGAGCAGCGCGACGTCGTTCCTGCTTGGAATCGGGAATATCAACCGCGACTTCAAGGCTGCATTCGCGAGTCCCGCGACGCCCACCGGCCTGATCGACCTGAACCTCGACGCGAAGACCGGCGGTTACAAAATTGAGGTGGGACTCGATCCGAAGAGCTATAATCTAATTACATTGACGCTCACCGATCAGCTCGGCGACGTGACGAAGATCGATTTCAGCGACATCCGTGATAATGTTGAACTGCCCGAGTCGATGTTCGAATTCAAGGCGCCGGCGGGCGCAGATATCGTGACGGCGCCGGCCTCGCCGTGACGCTGTGATAGACTGAAAAAACACGATCGCCGCGACGAAGCCTGGAACCGTGATTGCCTCGCCGGTATGCGACAGGTATTTATAAAGGCCCCGTAAATTTCCCGATTCGGTCATGGAAAAAGTTCACTTACTCACGTTGGGATGCCCCAAGAATCTCGCCGACAGCGAGCTGATGCTCGGTGCGCTGACCGCGGCCGGATTCGAGATCACGCTCGATCCCGAAGCGGCGCAAGTACTGTTGGTGAACACCTGCGCGTTTATCGAGGCGGCCAAGAAGGAATCGATCGACGCGATTCTCGAAGCGGCGGAGGTCAAGCAGCGCGGCTGCGGCAAGCGGCTGGTGGTCGCGGGATGTTTGTCGCAGCGCTACGCCACTGAACTCGCCGCCACGATGCCAGAGGTGGACGTGTTCGTCGGTACCGGCAACTTCCTCGAGCTGCCGGAACTGCTGCGGCGCACCGAAGCACCCGAGACGCGGCCGATCCCGTACGCCGGCGCGGCGCATCTGCTGCCGACGTCGGCGATTCCGCGCGTCAAGACCGGAGATTTCTTCACATCCTACTTGA
Organism: uncultured delta proteobacterium; assembly: GCA_963842085.1. Taxonomy (GTDB): domain Bacteria; phylum Desulfobacterota; class Binatia; order Binatales; family Binataceae; genus Binatus. Next base: position 689,857 of record CAWJET010000002.1, on the reverse strand, counting down.
AGATTTCCGAGGGCTGCAATCACAAGTGCGCTTTCTGCATTATTCCGAAGATTCGCGGCCTGCATGAGAGCCGCCCGATCGCCGATCTCGTCGCCGAGGCGCGCAACCTGGCGGCCGCCGGCGTCCGCGAAATCAATTTGATCGCGCAGGATCTGACCGCCTACGGCCGCGACCTCGATGAGCCGTCGTCGCTGGCGGCGCTGTTGCATGAACTCTCGACGATCGACGAGCTCCGCTGGATACGGTTGCTCTATTGCTATCCGAATTTCCTGACCGCTGAACTGCTCGACGCAATCGCCGAGTTGCCCAAGGTCGTCAAGTATATCGACATGCCGTTGCAGCACGCCGACGATGCGATGCTGCAAGCGATGCGTCGCGAGCGCTCCGGCGCCGCGCTGGTCAAGCTGCTCGACCGCGTGCGAGCGCGAATACCGGGCGTCGTGCTGCGAACGTCGTTTATTGTCGGCTTTCCCGGCGAGACTGACGCTGCCTTCGAGCGGCTGGTGGACTTCGTCCGCAATGAGCAGTTCGATCGCGTCGGGGTTTTCAACTACTCACGCGAAGAGAATACCGCGGCTTACGACATGCCGGACCAGGTGCCCGAGCGTGTCAAGCGCGCGCGGCGGGCGCGCCTGATGGCGACGCAGGCGGAGATTTCGCTCGCCAAGAATCGCTGCCTCGTCGGACGCGAAGTGGAAGTGCTGGTCGAGGGTCCGATGCCTGGACGCTCGACGCGGCTGCGCGGGCGAACCTCGGGCCAGGCGCCGGAAATCGACGGCTCGGTGCTTCTTGCGGGCGACGCCGAGGCGGGCGAATTCGTCCGCGCACGAATCGACAAGGCGCTCAGCTACGATTTACATGCAACGGTCGCCGGCGCGGCCGCCTAATATACCAGGAGTTGGAAATGGCGAAGAAACCAGTTGCCGCGAACCGAAAGAAGTTCCTTGCGAGGGTGCGCGAACAACTGCTGGAGACCAAAAGCAAACTGCTCGGTGAGATCGATTCGGAATCGCGGGCCGAACGCGAAGGCAACAAGGACGAGGGCATGGATACCTACGACCTTGCGTCCGAGGAGCGCGATCGCGAGATCAACTTCATCCTGTCGGACCGTGAACGCGTCAAGCTCAAGCAAATCGACGACGCGCTCGAGCGGCTCGACGAAGGCACCTACGGCGTCTGCGAGTCCTGCGGACTGGAAATCGCCGAGGACCGCCTCGAAGCGATGCCGTTTTCGCGGCTGTGCCGGGATTGCCAGCAGGATCAGGAACGCGAGGCAAAATCGCAGCGACGATTCGATGACGAGCGCAACACCTACCGCAAAATAGGGTCGACCGACGCCGACGACGAGAGCGCCTAGGCGGCGAGCCGCCTTCGGCGGGCATTGTTTACCGGGCAGCCCAAAACAGTCATCCTAAGCAGAACAACTTGCGCAGCACCCGCAGTCCTTAACGACCGTTAGGATCGCTGCGTTGGGAGTTCAGCGGCCGGCTGATGAGAATATTTTTCGATATTGAGAACGGCGGATCGTCTGTCGATCTTGTCGGCTTGCGCGACCGGATTCGCGCCAATCTTTCCGGCGTCGGCGCGACCATCGCCCTTGCGAGTGCGCGCGGCGGAGTCGGCAAGAGCATGCTCGCGGTGAATATCGCGGCGGCGTTGGCGATGAAAGGCCGCAAGGTTGCAATCGTGGACGCGGATTTGAATTCGCCCAGCGTCGCGGCGATGCTCGGAATGAAACCGCAGCGCCGACTCCCGATGATCGAAGGGATCGAGCCGGCGGCGGGACCGCATGGCTTGCGCATAGTTTCGAGCGATCAACTTCCCGGCGGCGAGGCGCCACCAATCAGCTTTGTGCAGGATTACGATCAACTCGACGGCAACAATGGCGCAGAGCCGGTTGCGCTCGCCGCGGCGCGCCGCCCTGCTGAGCTGAGCTATCGCGCAGCGCTCGGCCGAATCCTGGCGCAATCGCAGTTGGGGAGCGTGGATTTGTTGATAATCGATCTGGCGACCGGCCTCGATCGATTGTACTCGTTGGCCGCCCTGGTAGCGCTCGACGGCGTTCTGCTCCTGAGTCATCCGTCCGCGCAGGACGCCGGCGCCGCGCGGCAGGCGATGGAGCTTGGCCGCGCACTCGACCTGCCAATTGTCGGAATCGTCGAAAATATGGTCGGCTTCAATTGCGACGGATGCCGCGCGGTTCGGCCGCTGTGGCCGGAAGGCGATCTCCACGGAATCGCGCGCGGGGCCGCGGTGCCGATACTGGCGCGGCTTGCGTTTGAACCGCGGCTCGCCGACTGCACCGATCGCGGCGTGCTGTTCGTTCGCGAGTACGGGTCAACGCCGACTGGCAAAGCGCTCGCCGACATCGCCAACCAGGTTGACGCGATCGCCGCCACGCGCACTCGCGCAGCAGTCACGCCCGCCTAACGCGCTTCAATCAATCGGAATCGTCGTCGTTGTCATCAGCCGCGGCCGGCACCGAATCGGCGATGCGCGAGTATTCAAACATCCCGGCCCCGCGATGACTCCCCGTGCGAAAGCTCGCGAATCCGAGTGACGTGTAGATGCGCGACTGCTCCGGCCTGGGACGCGATAACGGAATGAAGCATTCGACGCTGCCCTCGAATTCGCATAACGACCCGTCGGGACGCGTCACCGATCCAGAAATGCGATGCGGTGGTTTCTCGATTGACGACGTCTCGATCGTTAGATCGCTCAGCTCGCACGGTGACCAGCCGCCGGCGCCGAGAATCCTGGCACTCCGACTTGGCGGCGCATCGTCGGTCGCGACCGAGCGGGCTTCCAGCGCGCGCGGCGCCTCTTGATCTTCGAAGCACGCCCAAATCATCCGGCGCGCAGTGAATTTCTGCGGCCCCAGTCCGGTGAAGGACATTCCCGCGCGCGCAAGTCCGTTCACCGTCCGTGCGGCACCGTCAACGCGAACTTGTCCCCCAATTCGTCCGAATGCAGCGGTCGAGGACGGAACCCCCAGCGCGGCGCCGGGCAGCGAAAGAATCCGGTCGAAGTCGAATTCACTGCCGGCGCGATCAATTTCAAGACTGACACTAACTTCCGTGTCGCCGTCGAGCCGGCCTGAAGCCAGAGCGCGTTCGATGCTTAGATAGGCGGTGGCGTCGGGTACGATGACAACAGGTCCGCGGAACGCGAGCACGATCGATTTGCCCTCGCGCCGGAGCGAGAGCGAGCCGTGTGTGACGGCGCTTGCGGAACGTGTGGGCCGTCCTTCGGCGGTAAACAGCGCCGCGTGATTGCGATCGAACAGCATCATGATCCGCGCGCCCATGCCCGCACCGCCGACGTCGAAGCTCGCCATCGCGCCGAATCGCGCCGCCGGATCGTAAAATTCGATCCCGATGCGTCCGGGCGCGGCGACCGTCGCGGCCGCGCCGATTTCGGATTTGGCGACCGCGCGATGCGGCGCGCGATTCACAACCAGGGGCGCCCGCGCGGCGGGCGAATCAGCGCCGTTGGCCGAGAATACTTCGGCGATGGCGTTCTCGCATCGATTGCGCAACTCGCCGGGCATTCGCAGCGCAACTGACAGTTCGAGTTGGGCCGCATCGACGACACCGTTCATGGCGGTCTCGGAAATCGATCTGAGCGGCGCGTGGGGGCTGTGCCGATGCCGCGCGGTGAATGCCTGCAACAGGTTCTGGAGACCGCCGCCGGGGTAACGCATGCCGTAGGTTGGTTTGATTCCATGCCGATTGAGGCGGTCGGCGAGTCCGGCGAGCGGACCGTTGATGAAATCGTCGCTGGCCGAGACGCAGGCGGAACCGGGCGGCCGCAATTCGCCTCCCGAGTGCCGCAGTCCGAGTCCGAAATCGAGGCGCGGCTCGATGATGTTCCATCCGTGGATGAGCAGCACCGTGACGCGGCCGTGACGCGCGACGATCGCGCCGACGCGCTCTGCGATCAGTTCGAGCAGCCACGGCGCGCGCTCGATTATTTGGGAGAGACGGTTGCAGTCGAGCCGATTGCGATCCATCGCGACGTTGATCAGCGCCGACGCGTCCAGCCGCGCCGCAAGTCCGCGCGTGATGTCTGCCGTGTGGAGGTCGTTGACCTTGGGATTGAGGATCGAGCGCGTGCGTGGTTCAGCGCGTCCGCCGTGCGGCGCTATCAGGAGCAGGGGAGAATCGGAATCGATCACCTCGAGCCATGACTCGGAGGCGGCGGTTGCGGTATGCGACGCGGATTCAGGCATCCCGGTCGGCACGGCTGCGATTGGACTTCAGCGCGGCGCGAGCCTGGAGCACGAACGACGCAATGAAGTAGTAAGCGATGAAACTGAGCCCGGCCCACAACATAATCGGATTCACGGTCGGCAGCATCAACAGCGAGGCGACTGTCACAAACCCCCAAATGATTCCAAGCGTGAGCGTGGTCCGGCGGAGCGAGACGGTTCGATTTGGATAAATGTATTTGAGCGGCAAGAACACCATCACGCCCAGCAGCATCAGTACGGCAACGTTGAATACGGTGCCGGCGCCGAGACAGTAAAGATAAAACGCGACGAGGTTCCAATAGTTCGGGAATCCGAGGAAGTAGTGGTCCGGGGTTTTGGCTTCGGTGTGGCAGAATCCGTAAACGCTCGCGAGCATGACGAAACACGCCAGCGCCAGGCCCCATCGCGAATCCGGGATTAGGCCCGCTTCCAGCATCAGGAACACGGGCGCCACGGTGTAGGTCAGGTAGTCGACAATGTTGTCGAGCAGCGCGCCGTCGAAGCTGGGCACGCGGGTCTTGACCATCAGCCGGCGCGCGAGCGGACCGTCGCTGGAATCGATGATGGTCGCCGCGCCCATCGCGAGGAATGACGCGCGGAAGTCGCCGCGCGAGGCGAAGAAGATCGCGAGCAGGCCGAGCGCCGCGCCGAGCGCGGTATATAGATGTACGCCCCACGCGCAGGCCGTGAGAAACTTCTGCCTCGGCACCGCCCGCGGTAGACTTCCGGCTGCGCCTGACGAGGTCAAGTCATTTTTCCGGCTTGTGGTCGCGCGGCCCGAAGTACTCCTCGAGCACCGTCATGAACGGTCCGCATGCGCGCTGCTTTTTCACGAGCATCATCGCTTCTTCGAGTGACATTTGCCGATAAGCACGCAGGAACGCAATCGCCAGCGTGGGCGCCCGATTCATCCCGGCGTTGCAATGAAGATAGACGCGGGCGCCCGAACCGACCAGGTCGCGAAGGTCATGCAGTGCGGCTTCGAGCCGCGCGGCCATCGCGTCCGCGCTGCCGTCCTGGATCGGCGTCCGCACGTAATCGATGCCGTGGGCCGTGTACTCCGCGCAGAGGCCGCGATCGTCCAACCCGTTCATGCGCAGATCGTCGTCGTCCTGGAGATTGTGCACCGCGGTGATGCCGTAGGTGTCCTTCAGCCACGCGATATCGGCCTCATTCGGATATTCGCCGACCAGCAGTTCGTCTGAGATCACGCTGACCGACGGGCGGCGGCCGTTGCGAGTCGGCCGCAGGGTGTGGTCGGGGCGTTTGCTGAACCAATCAACCATGACTCAAATGTAACCATCCGGCGGGTAAGTATTCCAGCATCAGCTTGACGCGGGAGATGCAGCGGCGTTGGCGTAAGCTGGCATCACGCCTTGGCGTGGCCGCGAGGCAGGTCGGGCGAGCGAGCGGTCCCTGAGTGTGCGTGCTTGACCGGCGCGGCGCCGTTTGAGGCCGCGGTTGTCGCGTCGAAGGTGAGCGGTAACTTCGGGGGCGAGCCGGAAAGCGTGATGACCGCCGTGCGCATCAGGTCTGCGATCTTGCGATAGGCGCCGGCGCCTTCTGAACTTTCGGCCACTTCGTGCAGCCGGGCCGCAGCGATCGCGCGGCCTATACGGACTTCCACCGGATGCCGCCGCGGGACGAGGCTGCCCTTGCCCATCACGTCATGAGTGCCGCGAATCAGGACCGGCAGCACGTCGCATCGGCTGCGCAGCGCCAGGTATCCGGCGCCGCTCTTGAACTCGTGAATTTCGCCGTCGGGCGAGCGCGTGCCCTCGGGGAACATCAAAACACTGCGTCCCCGCGCTAATTCGGCGAGCGCGTCTTCGAGCGATTCGAGTTGCGCTCGTTCCCGATCGAATGGCATCAGCGAAGTGAAGTTCGACGCGAGAAAGCGCCGCGCCGGCGTGTTGAAAAAATAGTCCTTGGCGGCGAGCACGCGGAGGTCTTCGCCGATCGCGCCGAGCGCGTAGCCGACCAGGCTGAAGTCGAGATGACTGGAATGATTCGCGACGACGATGAAGTTGCGATTGGCCGGGACGTTGCCGCGCCCGAGGATCTTCGGCTTCAGCCATCCGTCGAAAATCGCGCGCTCCGCCCCGCGCACCGCGAAGCGACCGAGCCACTTCAGCGGCGCCGGCAGGCGCGGAGTGTAAGGTTCGGCGAACTTCGCGTAGGAGGGCATTCGATGCCGCCCGCTGACGCTGAGGGGTTGCGCGGCGAGAAGCTGGAGGTCCGCGACGGTGCGCAAGTCGGCGATCTCCTCCGGCGCGATCTCGCGGGACGCACGTTCGCCGATCAGCTCGCCGATTTCAGCCAGTGCCAGCGAGTCGAGGCCGAGATCCTCGATCAGCCGCGTCGCCGGCGTGATGTTGACCGGCTCGGTGGCGACCGACGCGAGCGCCTCTGCGAGCCACGTCTCGACCTCGGGGTTCGCGGTATCAACGACGACTTCGCGCGCGCTGACGTCGAGCATCCGCCGCAGCATTGCGGCAACATCGGCGCGTTTGATCTTGCGGGTGCGCGTGCGCGGCAGTTCTGCGTCGGTGAAGCGCAGGATCCTGATTCGTTTGTGCGCGCTGAGGTCGCGCGCGACCTGGTCGAAGTCGCTGCGCAGCCGGTCCTCAACGGCGCGACGGCTCTCGCCGCGCGAGTAAGCGGGCACCACGAGCGCAGCGACCTGCTCGCCCTGGCCGACCTTCAAGCCGACCACCGCCATCTCCTTGACGTACTGCGAACGGCCGTAAATTTCCTCGAGCTCTTCGATGTAGATGTTGTTGCCGCCGGAATCGACGATAACTTCCTTGGCGCGCCCGACGATGTACAGGCGGCCGTCGTCGTCGAGGCGCCCGAGGTCTCCCGTGTGAAGCCACCCGTCGATCAACACTTCGGCGGTTGCGGCTTCGTTGCGATAGTAACCTGCCATCACGTTCGGCCCGTGCGCGACTATCTCGCCGATCGAGCCAGTTGCGGGCATCAGCTTGAGCTCGACGCCGTTCAGCGGCCGTCCCACCGCGCCGACTTGCAGCGGTTCGTCAGGCCGCGCAACGGATAAAACGGGAGCCGCTTCGGTCAACCCGTAACCTTCGAGCAACGGAATTCCGATGTCATTGAAAAACTCCGCGACGCGATGGGGCAGGGCAGAACCGCCGCTCACGGCGAGCCGCAGGCGTCCACCCAAGCCGGAATGAACCTGGCGGAAAACTATAGCGCCGAAGTTAAGGCCGGATTTCGCGTCCAGACGGCGATTCAGATCGCGCAGATTGTCGAAGGCCGCGTGAAAGAAGGGACCGCGCGCCTCGACTTGATCGACGATGCGCCGATGGACCGCCTCCCACACCGCGGGCACTCCTATCAGCGCGGTCGGGCGCACGTCAGCGAGCGTGCGCGAGAGCGTCTTCGCATCGACCTCTAGCGGATAGACGATGGTGGCGCCGCTGGCGAGCGGCAACAGCATCCCGCAGGTGAACTCGAATGCATGATGCAATGGCAGCAGCGACAGCACCACATCGTCGGCGCCGAGAACAAAGACGCGCGACAACATCGCCACTTCAGCGGCGAAGTTGCCGTGCGTCAGCATCACGCCCTTGGGCGCGCCGGTGCTGCCGGAGGTGAACAGGATCGACGCCAGCGCTTTTCGCTCCGGCGGCGCCGGCGGCGTCTTCGCATCGCCACGCAGAATGAACGGCCGCGCGAGCTCGGCGAGATCGAGCTCGATGAGCTTGGGATGAGCGTCGCCAAGCGCGGAGCCGAGGCGCTTATGAACTGCGCTTGACCGCAGCGCCGCGGCCGGCTCGGCGATCTTGCAGATCGGCGCCAGCTCCTCGGCGGAAATCAGCTGGTCCAGCGGCACGGCGATCGCGCCTGCGCACAGGATCGCGAAATAGCCGAGCACCCAGTCGGGCGAGTTGTCGCCGATCAGAAGCACGCGATCGCCGGGCTTGATTCCGCGCGTCGCGAGCAGGAGAGCTGCCCGATGCACCCGGTCGCGCAGCTCGCGATAGGTGGTCAGCGTCTGCTCGCCGGACGGCCGCCGCGCAACCATCGCGGGTCGGGAACCGTAGCGGTCGGCGGCGCGATCGAGCATATCGACGAGAGTGCGATGACGGGGCAGCGACTTGGGCCTGCCGCGGGCGTGGAGATCGAGCTGCGGAAAAATATGGCGGCGCAGGCCCGGCAGATGAATGTTGATCCAGTAGTCGCGCCAATCGATCAGATCGGGACGAAACGGATGGCGCTCGGCGTCAACCGGCTCGAGCGACGCGTAAAGCGCGCGAATGTTGCTCGCGTGAAAAGTATAAACGAGCTCCTGGATGTAGGGACGATAGACCTCGACCAACTCGCGCGCGAGGTCGGTGTTTTCCTTGAACTTGTCAATCGCGCTCTCAATGTTTTTCGCTCGCCGATTCTCGTCGCCCACCACGCTCCGCGCGAACGCCGCCGCTTGCTTGAGTATTTTCGGAACGGTGCTGCTCGCGAGGTCGTAAGTGCTCTGCGACACGACGACGGCTTCCAGATGGGGCCCCAGCCAGCGCATCGTGCCGCCGTCCTTGCGATGCTCGCGGCGATTGCTGAGCGCGGTTAGCTCGACCAGCCGGCGCATCGGCAGCGGATTCCGATCCGATGTGCAAAGCTGGTAGATGGGCTTGTGCTTGCGCGATAGCAGCGCGGCGAGGATCGGAATCATCGCGTGCGCCGCGAGATCGACCGGGATCACGTCGAGCACCAACTCCGCCTTGGCGGGATAAAATCGGTAGCCGCGGCCGGCGAGATAAGTCAGGGGCGCGCTGGTGTTGACGCCCTGGTTCCAGCCGGGGAACGGATCGCGCAGCGCGCTTTCGATCACCGCCGGACGCACGACCGTGACGTCGAGCGTGTCGCGATTCGCGAGCATCAACTGTTCGCCGAGACTCTTGGTATAGCTGTACGTGTTGGGCCATCCCCAACTCTGCGCGCGTACCCGGCCGACGTACTTGAGGCGTTCCTCGACCCACTGCTTGCGCCGGTGCTCGACGGCCGACTCGCGAGAGCTACCGGCGTCGTCCTCGTCGCCGCGAAACTCCGCGTGACGCAACTGATCGCGCGACTCGGACTGCACGCGCTGGATAGCCGCCAACGCGTCGCGAATCTCCCGCTCCAGCCTGAACGACTTGCGCCCGTTGGGGCACCAGTCGTCGGGGATGTCGTCTTCGTAGCGATGCCCGTCGGCGCTGCCCGCGACGTAGCAGGTCGATACGTGCATCATCGCGGCGCCGAGCTTGCGGCAGAACTCGATCACGTTGGCGACGCCCGTCGTGTTGACCTCGATCGCCTTTTCCAGCGATGCCTCGAAGTTCACCAGCCCCGCGCTATGCACGACCGCGTCGAGGCTGCCGGGCTTGAACGGCTTTGCTTCTTCGCCGAGCAGGCCGTCGTTGGTGATGTCGCCGGGAACGACGACGATTTTTTCATCGATGTAGCGATCGAACTTATCGCCGAGATGTTCGCGCAGGGGCGCAAACACCGGCGAGTCGAGAATCTCGCGGCGAAAGCGGCCGACGCTGCTGCGCCGATCGCCGCGAATCAGCAGATACACGCGCTCGATCTCAGGATGCCATCGCAGCAGGAGCGCGAGAAACACCTTGCCGAGAAATCCGGTCGCGCCCGTCAACAGGATACGACGCCCGCGCAGCACCTGTTCGAGCGCCGGCATCGACGACCCGCCGCGCGCCGCGGCCCCGTTGCGTTTGCCGTTGCTACTCGACATCCGCGATCACCAGCGGCGGCAGGTGCAGGTAGGTTATGGAGGCCGAGCGCCCCAGCTCCGACGTCGCCATCGCGATCGCCTCGTCGAGCGTGTCCGCCGCTTCCCATCCAAGGCGCGCCGCGACGTCCGGCTCTTCGCATCCCGCCGCGATCACGCGCCCGACGTGCTGCCGCGCCGGCTCACCCCAGTACCACATGTAGAACGGATGCACGCCGTGGTACGCGTTGCCGTAGCGGTACATATGAATGTACGTCGGGTTGCGCGCGAACTCGCGCTCGAAAGTTTTCTCGAGCTCAACCGCATCGGTCGTCTCCGCCAGGCATCGATGGAAAAACTCGATGTAACTCGGATGATGCTCGGGATGAAATTCGTCGCGCAGCGGATGACAGACGATCATCGTGCCGCCTTCGCGCACCAGCGGCTTGTTCCGATACATGTTGAACAGGTAGCCCAGCCCGGTGCACTGCACGAGCACAGGATTCATGATCGAGTTCACGTTGTATGGACAGATGTACGGCACGCCGACAATTAGAATGTCCGCCTGGCCCTTCACCGGCACCGCGTATTGCTGGAACACGCGTGCAAGCGCGTTGCGATGCACCGCCTCGGTATCGCCCGCCCACACGCCGATCATTCCGTACGGGGCCGCGTAGTTGTGCAGCACGGTGCGCCGCATCTCATTGGACATGTTGCGCATCGTCCACTGAAAGCCTTTCAGACGCGTGCGATCCCAGTCGGTGAAGCGGTCCTCGTTCTTGTGCAGGAAGTCGAGCATCCCGCCGTACATCCGCGTATTCACCGCCGTTTCGACTTGAAAAATGTTGAGCGACTGGTGAATCAGCTTGCCCATCCGGTCCGACGAGCGATGCAACGCCGACCGTGTCGGGTCCATGTACGAATGCGAATCGCGCAACGTCGAGACGTTGTGGTGATGCCGCAGGCTCTGGTAGGGCGCGAGTCCGACCGCGACCGACTTGTGCCCGCCGTCCATCGGCACCAGGTTGATGTTCAAATAGATGAGCAGGTCCGACTCCGCCGCGCGCCGCGACAGCCACACTTCTTCGCCATTCTCCGTCTTGCCGAGCATCGAAAGCTCGGCGCGATTTTCCGCGTCAAAGTTGTACAGCCGGTCCGGCCAGTACTGCTTGAACGCGCGCTCGCCCACGACGCGGCGAATCTCCGCCTCGGTCATCCGCCGATGCAGCGACGTCGCGATCACCAGGTGAACGTCGTCAACCCCGTAATCGGCGAGCGTCTGCAACACCTGGTTCAACAGCCGCTCGCGGATATCGGGCCGGCGCATCTGCGGCAGCGGCAGGCTGATGTCGTCGATCGCGATCGTTACGCGCATGTTGGGACTGAGCTGCGCGAACAACGGATCCTGGTTCTCCGGATGCAACAGCGCGTAGCGAATCGCCTGGTCAGGGTCGGCGAGAGGATCGAGCGGCGGCGGCGGATAGATCACGCGCGTGCAGACCGGCAGTTTCTCGAACAGAAATTCCTCGCCGTACGGGATGACGCGGCGCTCCGAGCGCCGATTCACCTTGACGACCAGCTCGCTTCGCGCGCCGACCTCGTGCCGCAGCTCGGCAGTTTTCAGTTCCTTGAGCTTTGCTTCAGGGCGCGCCATTCGAGCCTCGCGTCGATCGTTCGCCGTCGTGGTTGGGGTCCAGGTCGTTGTCGAAATCGTAGGCCCGCTCCGAAGACGCTGCCGTCTCGAAGTGGAGCACCGGCCATTGCCGGCTGAGCGCGGCCGCGCGCAATCTGCGGTCGGGGTTGACGGCCACGGGATGCCCGGCCGCGGCCAAAAACGCGGTGTCGTAGTGCGAGTCGGCGTAAGCCCAGCAATCCGCCAGGTCGATGTCGTGCGCGGCAGCGTAGTCCTCGCACCAGACCGCTTTCTCGTCGCCCGCCATAACCGGTTCGGCCAGCCGGCCGGTCGCGCGGCCGCGGCTGAAGACAAATCGGTTCGCGGCGAAGTCGGCGATCCCCAGGTGACGCGCCAGGGGCGCCACGATGAAGTCCGGCGAACCCGTCACCAGCACCGGCTCGATTCCGGCCGCGCGATTCGCCGCGATCAATTCCAGCGCGCGCGGAAACAGATGCCCTATGAGGATGCGCTCGCAATATTCCTCGCCCAGCGAAGACAGCCGGTCGCGCGAGATACCTTTGAACGCCTCGAACAGCACCGTATTCAGCAGTCGGCGGTCGCGCTGTTCGGCAACGTACAAGCGCGGGATTCGCGCGGCGAATCCGAGCAGGTACGAAGCACGTCCGGTCCATTCACCGACGTTGGCGAGCGTGAAAATCGCGGCATGCACCAGGTTCAGATCGACCAGCGTGCCGTCCAGATCGTAAAAGGCGGCACGGCGCTTGACGGTCCTGGGCGCGTGTGACCTGGGCGGTTTCTTATGCGCGTAAACTGACATGTCAGTCTAGTTTGGGCCCAAAAAAAGAGCCGTTGCCCGGAAGCGGCTCGCGCCCGTCTTCGCCTTGCGTGCGCACGAATCTCAACAACTCGGGACGCGCGACGCCGCTCAGCCCGAACTGCAGTATCTCCTCGACCAGCGCCGAGATCTCCACGTCGTTGCTGCGCGAGAGCATCCCGATCACTTCCTTGATTCCGCCCAGGATCGCGTACGACACCGCGCGCGTATCCGCGGCGCGCACCAGGTTCATCTCGATTCCCAGATCGAGCGAGCGTTTAATGAGGGCCGCGATCCGATCGTAAAAGTTCTGGATCTTGTCGTCGAGCTCGTGATCGAATCCGGTCGAATGGTTCAGCAGGATGTCGGTCAGCTCGCGCTCAGCCAGCACGTAGTTGAGCACTCGCGTCAGGTTCGCGCGCAATTGATCGACCGGGTCGTCCTGGCCCGGTCCGACGCGCAGCCGCTGAATCCTCTGCGTCAGCTCGGTGACCACCTGCTCGAGCAATTCCTCGAACAGGTCCTTCTTGTTCTGGAAATAAAGATAGAAGGTGCCGCGCGCGATGCGGGCGCGGGCAATGATGTCCGCGACATTGGTCCTGTGATATCCCTTGCGGGCAAAGATGCGCTTGGCATGGCGCAACACTTGCGCGCGTCGGGCGTGGCGTTCCATCGCGCTTCTCCGTGCGGAACTCTAACCGTAGTTCGGGATGCCGCGCAGTGTCAAACCAATCGCGGGCGTGTTACGGAATACGTTCGGGAGGCATTCAGATGAGCGATCCAACATTCTGGGACAAGGCTCACGCGGCCGCCGCAAAGGCGACCTGGGCATATCTCGCGACCGCCGACGGAACCCAGCCCAAGGTCCGCGTCGTGCATCCGGCGTTCGAGGGTGAGCGCGTGTGGGTCGCGACCGGACGCGGTTCGGCCAAGGCACGTCACATCGACAAAAATCCCAGGGTCGAGCTCTTCTACCAAATCGGGCCCGAGATGATTCACCTGACCGTCACCGGCAAGGCCAAGTTTGTCGAAGACGTGGCGGAGAAGAAGCGAATCTGGAGCGGCAAGGTCTTTGACTACGACCTCGCGCAGTTCTGGCCCGGCGGTCCCGAATCGAAGGACTTCGGCCTGATGCTGATAACGGCTGATCGCGTCGAACTGACCTCGCTGGCCGAAATGACGACCGGCAAGAAGCCCGAGGTCTGGCGCGCCCCGCGCCGGTAACCGCCGTTCGCCGGGCCGACGCTCGTCTGATGCCGTTCCGAGCGAGCAAACCTCGGCTTCGGTTGCGGTCTTTGGTGGGCAGGGAGTGAATCGAACACTCGACACAAGGATTTTCAGTCCTTTGCTCTACCGACTGAGCTACCTGCCCACCGTGATTGGACGCGTTCGCGGTGAAGCGAACTTTCATTGGTACCGATGATTGCCGCGCCGTGCAACGGCCCCTTCATCGCTTGAGGCCGGCCACTCGCGACTCGACGAAATCGATTACCTTGGCTTCCAGGTTTGCGCCCTCGAGCCGGTCGATCTCCTGCACGCCGGTCGGACTCGTCACGTTCACCTCGGTCAGGTAGTCGCCGATGATGTCGAGGCCGACGAAGTACAGCCCGTCGCGCTCCAGCCGCGGCTTCAGCATCCGGCAGATCTCGCGATCGCGCGCAGTGACGGGCGCCTTCACGCAGGTGCCGCCGACGTGGATGTTGCCGCGATGCTCGTCGTCGCGCGGCACCCGCAGCGTGCATCCCAGCGGCTCGCCGTTGAGCACGATCAGCCGCTTGTCGCCGTTGCGAGCCGCGGCGAGGTAGCGCTGGGCCATGATGAGGCGCGACTCGTATTGGGTGACCGTCTCGAGAATCGCGCCCAGGTTGCGGTCCTTCGCGGTGACGAGAAACACGCCTTCGCCGCCGTGACCGTCCAGCGGCTTCACGATCATCTCGCCGCCCTGTTCGTCGAGAAACGTCTTCAGGCGCGGAATCTCATAGGTGACGAGCGTCGGCGGAATCGCGTCGGGGAAATTCAGCGAGTAGAGCTTTTCGTTGGCCTCGCGCAGACCCGCCGGATGGTTGAGCACGAACGTGCGGCGGCTGTCGGCCAGGCTTAGCAACATCGTGGCGTAGAGATAGGCTGCATCGGCGGGCGGATCCTTGCGCATGAAGACCGCATCGAAGGTCTCGAGCGGATACTCGGCGCCCTCGTCGAGGAACCGGTAATGAGGATTCCCGCGCATCACCTCGCATTGACGCGCCCGCGCGATCGCTTGCGGCCCGCGCGCGTAAAGGTCGCGGATGCCGAGAAAATAAAGCGCATGGCCGCGCAATTGCGCCTCGAGCATGAACACGAACGTCGTGTCTTTGTCGACCAGCACCCGCTCGAGCGGGTCCATGATAAACGCGAACTTGCGCGCCACCGTCTTATTCCGTTTCGGCATCTTCGCCTGACCCTTGTCCATCGTGAAGCAATCCTGCCGCTATGCCGACCGCTGCCAGGGCCGCTGTCTCGCTCCGGAGGCGATTCGGCCCGAGTCCGGCCGCAACGAATCCCGCCTTCGCAATCTTCGCGCGCTCGCCGTCGTCGAAATCGCCCTCCGGTCCAACCGCTATCAATATCCCACGCGGATGCGCGCGTCGAATCACGGCGCCGAGCGGCTCTCCGCCTTGCGCGCAGATTACGGCGAGCGTCACCGGCGGCACGCCGCGAATCAAGTCATCAACGCCGATCGGCGATCTCACTTCCATTGTGGCCGCGGACTGGCTCTGCTTGGCCGCGGCGAGCGCGAGCCTGCGCCATCGCGCCAGCCGCTCCGTGCCCGGCGAACGGACCAATCCGCGCGCACAGACGATCGGCCATAATTCGGAAACGCCCAACTCGGCGGCCTTTTCGATGATGAAGTCCATTCGCGCGCCTTTTATGATTGCGGCGGCCACGATGATCCGAGTTTGCGGATGCGACGATGACGATGATTCGATGCGAATCGCGGCGCGGTCGCGTTCGTAGCGCTCGATTACGCCCTGATGCTTGAAGCCCGTGGGATCGAGCAACGACACGCGAACGCCCACCGCCAATCGCAAGACCGTGCGCATGTGATGCAACTCCGCGCCCTCGACGTGTGCCAAACCGGTCGCATCCGGCGCGCGCACGATAGAAAAACACCGCGGCCTCAACGAAACACCCATCAGCGTGGCGCTCGCGCCATCACGAGCGTCGTCCATCCGCGATGGGTCTTGCGGCTGAGACATCGGTACGGCCGCGGCCGTAGCGGCGACCTGTAGTGACTCAGCACTTCGTCGGCCTCGTCCGCGAGAAAGCCGCCAAGGACCAATCGTCCACCGGGCGCGACGAGTTGCTTCAGATGCGGCGCGAGCTCGATCAAGGTGTGGCTCAGAATATTGGCCAAGATCAGATCGAAGTGGCGATGAATCGATGCGAGTGGGACCGACGAGAATCGGATTGATTTCTCCACCCCGTTCAGGCGCGCGTTCGCACGCGCATTTTCCAGCGCCGCCGGATCGATGTCGATGGCGATTATTTCGCGCTCGCCCTTGCCGAGCAGCGCCGCCGCGATGGCCAACACTCCCGAGCCGGTGCCTGCGTCGAGAATCGATTTCGGCGCGTGCGCGGCGACGATAGATTCGATCGCGCGCAGTGCGCCGGCCGTGGTGGGATGGTGTCCGGTGCCGAAAGCGCGCGCGGGTTGGACCACGATCGTCGTTCGCCCGCGCTCGTTTTTGCGCTTCCACGGCGGCACGATCAGCATTCGCCGCCCGACGCGAAACGGCCCGAACCGCCGCATCCACAGCGTCGACCATCCGGGGTCGACGATTCTCCTCAGGCCGCCATCGCGAGCGCCGTCACCCGCCGCGCCGTCTCGTGTGGCGTCAGCGAGCATCCCGGCTTGCGCCATCATGAGCTTGAGTCGCGCCAACTCTTTCGCGGAGATCCGGTCAAAGTATGCTTCCAACGCGACAGTCTTTTGTGCGCGCGCGCGCGGCAGCTTCATCCCGGCGACGGCGCATCCGATGGCGCCGCCGGCCACTAGGATGCCCGCGGCTTCATCCGCTAGATGCGCGTGAGTCCGGAATATCGCCCTCGTGTAACTTCGTCTCGATGCCAATCCGGGTTGCATACTTCTCCCCCCTGACTTTGGCATCGGCGCAGATTTCTTTCGAGGCCTGTTTCGCGGAATCGTTGTTCACAAGTTAAGGCCACCGCGTTTGCGCCTGCGCTCGATGAGCGCGTACACTCGCATCATTATCAGACTTCAATTGTTCCAAAGTGGCGGAGGCGGGCTGTGCTGAACATAGCCCATCGCGGGGCGAGCGGTACTTTTCCCGAGAACACCCTGAGCGCGTTTGGCGCCGCAATCAACGCGGGTGCGGACATGTGCGAACTGGACGTGCAGCTCAGCCGCGACGGGGCCGTCGTGGTAATTCATGACGAGACGGTCGAGCGCACCACCGACGGCAAGGGTGAAGTCGCGGAGCTGACCCTCGAGGAGCTCAAGCGACTGGACGCGGGCGCGAAGTTCAAGCGCGGCGCGGTCAAGGGCGAGCGAATTCCCACGCTGGACGAGGTGTTCGCCGTCATCAGCGGCAAGTGCGGGCTCAATATCGAGCTCAAGGCGGGCGGTCTCGAGCATCAGGTCGCACAGATCATGCAGGCGCGCAGCGCGTTCGGCGACAGCATCGTGTCGAGCTTCGATTGGGAATATCTGAAGAAAATCCAGCAGCTCCATTTCAATATTCGCGTCGGTCTGCTTGCCGACGAGAAGCCGGTTGACCTGATGATGAACGCGGTTGCGATGCGCGCGCATGCAATCAATCCGCGCTGGGACATGGTGACCGCCGATCTGTGCAAGGCGGCGCACGAGCGCGGCTTCAAGGTGTACACCTGGACGGTGGACGCGGACGCGCGGATGCGCGCGCTCATCGAATGCGGTGTTGACGGTATCATGACCAACTATCCGGAGCGGTTGCGGACGGTGATGGGCGGCTGATGGGGCGCTTCGGCGACGACAAGATCGAGGAAGTACGTTCGCGCGTCGATATCGTCGAGATTGTCGGCGCGCACGTGCGCCTGCGCCGGGCGGGGCGCAACTTCGTCGGCCTGTGTCCGTTTCATAACGAGAAGACACCGTCGTTCTCGGTGAATGCCGAGCGCGGATTCTTTCATTGCTTTGGATGCGGCGCGGGCGGCAGCGTTTTCAATTTCATCATGCGTGTCGAGGGCCTGACGTTTCCCGAAGCGGTGCGTTCGCTCGCGAAAAAATACGGCGTTACGATTCCCGAGCACGATGTATCCGGGCCGGCGGCCGGCGAGCGCGAAGCGATGCTCAAAGCCAGCGAGGTTGCGGCCGAATTCTTCGCGCACGTGCTGTGGAACACGACTGACGGCGCGCTCGCGCGCGACTACTTGAAGTCGCGCGGCATCAGCGTCGAGACGGCGCGCGCGTTCATGCTCGGGTTTGCGCCGAGCCGGCCGGCGTCGCTGGCGAAGGCGCTCGAAAAGCGCGGACTGCGCGAGGCGGGCGTGAAAGTTGGCCTCGTCAGGAAAGATGGCAACGAAGCCTACGACATGTTTCGCGCGCGTGTGATGTTCCCGATTCGCGACGCGCAAGGGCGCGCGATCGCATTCGGCGGGCGCGTGCTCGACGCTCGCCTTCCCAAGTACATCAACTCGCCCGAGTCGCCGCTGTACTCGAAGACGCGAACGCTTTACGGACTGTTCGAAGCGCGGCAGGCGATTTCGTCCAGCGCGGCGTCGGGCAAGGACCGCGCGATCCTGGTCGAAGGTTACTTCGACGTGATTGCGCTGTGGCAGGCGGGGTTCAAGGAGACGGTCGCGGGATGCGGCACGGCGCTGACGGTCGAGCAGCTTCGCGTGCTGAGTCGATACACGAAAAATGTGATTGCGTGCTTCGACGGCGACGCGGCAGGGCGCAAAGCCTCGATGCGGGCGCTGGAGATTTTTTTGCAGGCGGGCTTGCTGGGACGGGGGATTTTCATTCCGTCGGGTTTCGATCCCGATACGTTTATCCGCGAACGCGGCGTAGCCGCGTTCGCGGAGCTGATCGAGAAATCCGAATTGCTGGTCGACTATTTTCTCAGCGAGCAGGCGAGCGAGGCGCGCGGCTCGATCGCCGAGCGCGCGCGGGCGGCGCAGCGCGCGGCCGAGATGCTCAAGCTGGTCGGCGATCCCTTTCAGTTCGATTTGTTGGCGCGCAAAGCCGCCGACCTCCTCTCGATTGGAGAGGAAGTATTGCGCAAGGAGGCGCGCGGACCGCATTCGCGGTCCGCGACGCCGTCGGGGTTCGCGCGCGATACGCGCGCGAACCCCGACCCGCCGCCCGCCGCGGCGGGCGGCGGCGGCGACGCCGGCGCGAAGGCCGAACTCGGCCTGATCGCGCTGGCGCTGCTGCATCCGGAGCTGCGCAACGAAATTGCGCAGTCCGGAGCCGCGGCGAATTTCGAAGAAATTCGCCGGGGCGACGTGCTGGCCGACCTGTGCCGCACCGACGAGCCATACACTGCGCTGGAACAATGGATTGCCGATCGGCTGACCGCCGACGAGCAAAGCCGGGTGAGCGAGTTTGCCGTCGGGCCGCAGACTGAAGACGTCGAGGACGAGACGCAGAAATATTCCAGCGATCTCGAGAAATGCCGCGCTCTCGTCAATGACTACGTCGTCGCGCTCGAGCGCCGCCGCCGCGCGCGCGAACTCGGCCGCCTGCGCCAGGGCGCAGCCGATGTGTCAACGGCGCAAGCCGTGATCGCGCTCCGACGCGAGGGTCGCGGCGCGTGAGGAACGGATGTACATAAGTTGAACGAATGTTCCGACCGTCAGCCCTTAAGTCTTTTGCGCGAACTTGCTACCATCAGAGCAGCCTGATGCACTCCAGAGGGCCCATAGCTCAGCCAGGTTCAGAGCTGCCGGCTCATAACCGGCTGGTCCCAGGTTCAAATCCTGGTGGGCCCATATCAATCACGTTTGCGGCACTGCGCGGCGAGACGTTTCATGAAGACAACGAAAAACCAAGACTTGCGCGACGCGCACAACCTTAGCGGAGGGAAGAATTGCGTGAAGAGATAAACCGGCTGATGGACCTCCAGGTTATCGACCGGCAGCTGCAGGAGTTGGAGCAAAAGCTGGCGTCGATCGCCGGGCGAGTTGACCAACTTCGTGAAGAGAACCAGAACAACCAGGCCGAACTCGAACGCCTGACCGAGCAAGACAAGGAAATAACCGCGGCCCGCAAAAAGGGCGAGCGTGAACTGGCCGAGGGCGAAGTCCGAATCCGCAACAAGCGGATGCGATTGACGCTGGTCCGCAACGACAAGGAACTGCAGGCGCTGACCCACGAGATCGAGTCGTTGAAGGAGAGCAATCAGCGGCTCGAGGGCGAGTTGCTTGCCTCGATGGAAGGCGCGGATGCGCGGACGGCGCGAATCAAGGAGCTGACCGAAGCGATCGCGAAAGGCCGCGTCGATCTGACGGCGGCGGAAAAGGAAATCGCGGCCGAAGTCGAAGAGCTCAAGGGCAGCATCGGGAAGCAACGCAAGGCGCGCGAGAAGGTAGCCGAGAACGTCGATGCGAACTTGCTCTCGCGCTACCAGATGATTTTCAACCGGCGCGCGGGCGTCGCGGTTGCGCTGGCGAAGGGCGGAACCTGCCAGGGATGCAGGATGCGATTGCCGCCGCAGTTATACAACGAGATCCAGAAGCATCAGCAGATACACTTTTGCCCGAACTGCCAGCGCGTTTTGTATTACGAGGAGCCCGCGCCCGAGTAGGGAAGAACACCAGCGACCCCCTTCGCTCCTGTCATTCAGAGCCGCTGCGGCGAAGAATCCCGGATCCGGCTTCCTTCGCTTCGCTCTGGATGACGCAAGAATCGGGCAACGGACGATGCGAGCGTCGTGTCCAGGCTGAGTTGTCCTACGTTCTCTTGTTCGTGCATCTCCAGCCCTTATCCTCCCGCACCAGCGTGAACACTGCCGGCATCGGGATCGATTCCCAGAACGCGTAGTCGACGTTTGGCATTATCGCGTGCAGCGCGAGCGCGACCAGGTTGCCGTGGCTTGCGACTATCACGGTGCCGGCTGAGTGGCGCGAGGCGATTGTGTCGAGGACGCGCACACGTCGCTGTGACAGATGCCGCACGCCTGCACCTTGTCTGCGCGCGGGCTCGACGATTTTTTCATCGACCAGCTTGAAAGGACCGTTGGCTTGCTCGACTCGAATGGATTTCATGATTCGTCTCCATAAGAGAGATTTCGAGTGTCGAACATTTCAGAATTACGCCCGAATACAAATTGTGTCACCAGCGGAGATGGCGGAGCGGGACCCGAAAAGATGCTACTCTGATCGCGCCGGAGTGAGTCGGGCGATCGCTTCCTGTAACAGGGAAGAGGAAAGTCCGGGCTCCGCAGGGCAGGATGGCCGCTAACGGCGGCGCGGAGCGATCCGCGGAAAGTGGCACAGAAAACACACCGCCCGCAAGGGTAAGGGTGAAATGGCGGGGTAAGAGCCCACCGGCGCGCGAGTGATCGCGCGCGCATGCCAAACCCCATCCGGAGCAAGACCAAATAGGAGGCTGAGCGGCCCGCTCTTAAGGCCTCGGGTATGGTCGCAGGAGCCGGCGAGCAATCGGCGGCCTAGAGGAATGATCGCCGCCCGCAAGGGCACAGAACCCGGCTTACAGACTCACTCCGGTATTTTCAGGGGACGTGCAATTTGCCGGCGTAGTCCAGGCTGCGGGCGTCGGTAAAACAGCCGGCCGCCGATCGCTCGTCCAAGACAGGAGAGGTTAGGTGAGGGTTCTGCAGCGCATTCCCCGTTCCTACGATTGTTCCCCTTACCACATGTGAAAGGGTTAGGGGTTAGGCCTGCTCGCAATCGCCACGACGCGCGCAGCTGACGCCAGCGGCTTAAGGATGGTGGTGCCTGAGATCAGATAACGCGAGACTCTCGAGAGTGCGGCCAGGTCGCGCACCCCGCCTTCGATTTCCGGTGCGATCGCGAGCTTGACGCCGGGCGGTAGTTCACGCGCGAACCTGGCAACCCGTTCGATCTCGTCAAGCGTGCGGTCGCGATACTCCTCGAAGTGACGGACCAGGCGGCCTAAGCCATTGGCGTCGGCGCCATCTCTAGCGAGCGACGATCGCAACTCCGAAATTTCCGCAAGATGACTCAGCGGACGCCCTGCGGAATCCGCGACCGCCGACGATTCCCGCGCCACGCGCGCGGTTTCGAGAAAAGTACGCTCGTCGAGGAAGCGATTGACGACGATTGCGGCGAGCTTAAGTCCCTCGGCGCCCATCTGCGCAAGCAGCTCGCGCGCTTGCAGGATGCGGTCGGGTTCCGCCGTCGTAACCATCACGAACCGCACGGCAGGCGAATGCAGCAGCGCCTGGGTTTTGTGCAGGCGATCGACGATCGCGTCCATGCTGTCGGCGGCGGCCGCGAAAAAATCCGCGATAGTCGAAAGCACGTTGCCGCCGGCAAAGCGCTCCAATTCGCGCAGCACAAAGCGCGCGGCCTCGCTCGCGACCTTCATCGCAATCCGCCCGGCCGACAGCGACGGGGTGAAAAGCCATCGCGCGGTCCGCGAATCGAGCAGCCGAATCAGCCGCGCGGGCGTCTGCAGGAACTCGAACGAGTGCGAGGCGGGCGGAGTGTCCACGACTTCGAGCTCGAAGGCGTGTGTCTGATGAAGATCGTAAAGTCGCTGGAGCGCGGCGAAAGCCTCGGACCCGGCGAACTCGGCGGTCAGGCTTTTGTAGAATGGATTGTCGAAAATTCGGCGGCGCATCACCGGGTCGGCGACGAAGCGCTCGACGATGGCGTCCCAGGCCCCGGTCACGTCGAGCATCATGGCCGAGAGCTGAAGGTGCGCGTCGAGTCCGGCGGTGGCGAGCTGGCGCGCGCCGATTCGGGTCGGCTGTCCGCCCAGGCGCGCCAGGCCGAGCGCGTCGCGCAGGCGCTCGGCAGGATCGACGGTAATCACTGCGGTGTTGAGACCCGCGGATGCGCCGGCAAGGGCGAGCGCGGCGGCGACGGTGGTCTTACCGACGCCGCCGGTGCCGAGCAGAATTGGAATCGAGCCTTTGGTGAGCAGGTCTTTCAAGACGTCGGCCCCGTTGCCACGTCACGATAGCAGGCGCGGCGAACAGGTGCATCGCGACAACCGTTGTCACCGCAGGGAGTTAAGCTGTGCATAGTCGAATAGACGCTTATGCATTTGGGGAATACAATCTCTGCTGGAAGTGGAGCCAAGGGAGGTGACGGATGGTGATGGAATTGGTTGCGGCAGTTGGAGTAGGTGCTCTCCTCGGGATTGCAATCGGATGGTTGTTGGCGCAGGGGAGTACGACCGGCCTCAAGATCCGGCTCGAAGAAACCGAAAAGCGCCTCGCCGACGAGAAAGCTCTCCTCGACCAAGCCACGCATCAGCTATCCGACACCTTCCGAGCGCTCGCAGCCGACGCGCTGAATCAGAACAACGACGGATTCCTGGCGCTCGCCACCGAAAGACTCGGCACCGTCAGGAGCGAGGCGGCCGGCGAACTCCAGGCACGCAAGCAGGAAATCGAAACGCTGGTCAAGCCGCTGGGCGATTCGCTGGCGGAAATGACAAAGCAAATCCGTTCGATGGAAAACGATCGGAGTAGCGCTTATGGAACGCTGACCGAGCAGGTGAAGTCGCTAATTTCGACGCAGGATCTGCTCCGGGCGGAAACGGGAAACCTGGTGAAGGCGCTGCGCGCGCCGATCGTGCGCGGGCGATGGGGCGAAGTTCAGCTTAAGCGCGTCGTAGAGTTGGCAGGAATGGTCGAGCGATGCGACTTCTCTGAACAGGAGACCGTCAACACCGACAATGGAAAACTGCGGCCCGACATGCGCGTCCTCTTGCCCGGCGGCAAGACTATCGTGGTCGACGCGAAGGCGCCGCTGCAAGCGTATCTCGAAGCCCTGGAGGCGCCCACCGAAGAGTTGCGAATCGCGAAGCTCAAGGAGCACGCGCGGCAGGTGCGCGATCATATGGCCAAGCTGAGTGCGAAAAATTATTGGGAGCACCTGCAGCCGACGCCTGAATTCGTCGTGATGTTCCTCCCCGGCGAGGCTTTCTTCAGTGCCGCCCTCGAACAGGATCCATCCTTGATTGAGCAGGGAGTGAGCCAGCGCGTGATCCTCGCCACGCCGACTACTCTGATCGCGCTGCTGCGTGCGGTGGCCTATGGATGGCGTCAGGAACAGATTGCGGAGAACGCGCAGCACATCGCCAACCTCGGCAAAGACTTGTACGAACGCATGGCCACTATGGCGGAACACATTGCAGATATTGGCGGCGATCTTCACCACGCCGTTGGTTCATACAACAGAGTTATCGGTTCGCTGGAACGGATGGTGCTCCCGGCCGCGCGGCGGTTCAAAGAACTCGGCGTCGGCGGCAAGAGAGACATACCTGAACTGAATCCGATTGATGGCGATCCGCGGCAATTGACCTTCACTGAAAGCGACGGTGCCCGCCGCTAGGCTTGCGCCCGCGTTACTCCGATTCCTGGTCTGAGGGGGGCGGCGGCTTCAGTTGGCTGCGCTCTTTGCCGGCGACGATCCATCGCTGGACTTCGTGGCGCTCGCGCTTGAGGAATCCTGCGATGGCTCGTTTGAGATCGGGATTGGAGACGTAGTGGATGCTGCGCGTGAGTGCGGGATCGAAGCCGCGCAGCCATTTGTATTCGCCGCCGGCGCCGGGCTCGTAACGCTGAATGCCGTTCAGGATCGAGTGCTCGATGCCGGCGTAGTAGCAGACGTTGAAGTGCAGGAAGCGGACCTCCCGGAAGCATCCCCAGTAACGGCCGTACATCACGTTTGCTTTGGCCAGGTTGACCGCCCCGGCGATCAGCTCGCGTCCCGCGTATGCGCCGATGAAAACCATGTTTCGTTTGAAAGATTTGCGGATGAGGTCGAAAAATTCCTCGGTGAGATACTGACGGCCCCAGTAGAGCTTCTCGATCGTCGAGCAATAGATTCGGTACATCTCGGCGAATATCCGGTCGGGAATTTCGTCGCCCGCAATCACGCGGATGTGGACGCCCTGGTTGTCCATCGCGGCGCGTTCGTGGCGGACTGCCGTGCGACGCTTATGCTTAAGGCGGCTCAAGTAGTCGTCGAAGGTCGCGAAGCCCGCGTTATGCCAATGGTACTGGTAGCCGAGCCGCTCCATGAATCCGATCGGCGCGAGCGCGGCGGCCTCGTCGGGCTCGCAAAAATTGACGTGCACCGAGGACAGCTTGTTGTCCTCGCAGATCGACGTGAGCGCGAGGCCGAGCAGATTGATGAGCCCGGCCCGATCGAAGCCTGGCGCGGTAAGGAATCGGCGTCCCGTGTGCGGCGTGAACGGCACGCCGACCAGAATCTTGGGAAAGTAGCGGATTCCAGCGCGCTCGGCCGCGTCGGCCCATCCATGGTCGAATACGAACTCGCCCATGCTGTGCGTCTTCAAGTAGAGCGGGGCTGCGGCGACGATTCGCTTTTGGCGCGCCTCTCGGACCACGAGATGATACGGGGCCCATCCGGTGCTGCGCGCGGCCGAGCCGGAATGCTCCATCGCGCGCAGCCAGTCCCATTCGACGAACGGGGAGTCGTCAGGGGTGAGCAGGGCATCCCACGCGTCGCGGGGAATTTTGTCGATTCCCTCGACGACGGCAACTTCGAGTCTTGGCGCGGAATCATTCACGGCAAAGCTTCAATTTTTCACTCCCTTCGCTCGCGCAAATTACAGCAGTGAAAAGTCAAAATATCAGAGTTATCGCAACCGAACCGATTTTCCGCATGCCTCACTAGGCATGCTCGAATTTGTTATTATATTTATCAGACGGAGCGATGCGCTCCGAGCGACAGAGGTTCAATGGCGGATTTCGTGCGCAAAATTTCGGCGCGAATCACCGACGGCGACGGCAATGGCGACGGCCGTTCCGGCGATGGCGATATCGTTACCGAGCGTAAGACCCGCACCAAATCGAAGACCGCCAAACCGCCTCTCTACAAGGTTATTTTGCTCAACGACGATTACACGCCGATGGAGTTCGTGGTCGAGGTTTTGAAAGCGGTGTTTCACAAGCCGCATGCCGACGCGACGCGAATCATGCTGCACGTGCATCAGAACGGGATGGGCGTCGCGGGCGTGTATCCGTTCGAAGTCGCGGAGACCAAGACGCATACCGTCGAGGAACTCGCGCGGCAGGCCGAGTATCCGCTCAAATGCGTAATGGAAAAGGAGTAAGCAGGCAGTAGCATCGATGGCGTCATCGAATAACAACATCATGATCAGCCGCGAACTGCAGGTAACCCTGCAACTCGCGATGACCGAAGCCGTCAACCGGCGTCATGAGTTCGTATGTCTGGAGCATTTGCTGTTCGCGATGCTGCATGACGTGACAACAACCACGATACTGAAAAATTGCGGCGCCGATCTGGATGCGTTGCGCCGCAAGCTGGCGCACTACCTCGACGAGCAGGTCGAGCGTATGCCCAAGGGCGAGGAAGTGTCGCCGCGCTATGCGATCGGAGTTCAGCGCGCGTTGCAGCGCGCGGCGTTGCACGTGCAATCGGCGGGGCGCCAGGAAATCACCGGCGGCAACGTGCTGGTCGCGATGTTCCACGAAACCGAATCGCCGGCGATTTTCTTTCTGCAGGAGCAGGGCGTCACGCGCTTCGACGTGATCAACTTTATTTCGCACGGAGTTTCGAAGGCGGGTGCCGAAGACGACGAGGATGGCGAGGAGTCCGACAAGGACTCGATCGAGCGCGACGCACATGAGCATGAAGGCGGCGATGAAGAAGGCGAGCGCAAGATGTCGCCGTCGAAAGCGCTCAATACTTACGCGATCAACCTGGCCAAGCGCGCGGCGGACGGGAAAATCGATCCGCTCGTCGGCCGCAAGAAAGAACTCGAGCGCGCGGTGCACGTGCTACTGCGCCGGCGCAAGAACAATCCCGTGTTCGTCGGCGAGGCCGGAGTCGGCAAGACGGCGCTGGCCGAGGGACTCGCGCTGGCAATCCATAAGGGCGACGTGCCCGACGCGCTGAAGGGCGTCGAGATTTACGCCCTCGATATGGGCGCGCTGCTGGCGGGCACGCGCTTTCGCGGCGACTTCGAGCAGCGGCTGAAGGCGGTCATCAAGGCGGTAGTCGGCGACTCGAAGCGGATTCTGTTCATCGACGAGATACACACTATCGTCGGAGCGGGCGCCGCGTCGGGCGGGACGATGGATGCGTCGAACCTGCTGAAGCCCGCGCTCGCATCGGGCGACCTGCGATGTATCGGCTCGACGACCTACCAGGAATACAAGCGCTCCTTCGACAAGGACAAGGCGCTGGCGCGGCGCTTCCAGCGAATCGACGTGGTCGAGCCGACGCAGGACGAGGCGGTGCAGATTCTCAACGGCATCAAGTCGTACTACGAGAAGCATCACAACGTCCGCTACACGAGTTCGGCGATCAAGTCGGCGGTCGAGCTGTCCGCGCGATACGTCAACGACCGGTTTCTCCCCGACAAGGCGATTGACGTGATGGACGAGGCTGGAGTCGCGGGGCATTTGCGCGGCGCGGGCACGACAGAGCCGGTGACGGTCGGCACGCGCGACGTCGAGCGCACGGTCGCGCGGATGGCGAAGATTCCGGAGCGGACCGTGTCGGCGACCGATCGCGGGCGTCTGCAGACGCTCGACGAGGACATGAAGCAGGCGGTGTTCGGCCAGGACGAGGCGATCAACTCGGTCGCGCGCGCGATCAAGCTCGCGCGCTCGGGCTTGAGCCATCCCGACAAGCCGGTCGGCGC
This sequence comes from uncultured delta proteobacterium, assembly GCA_963842085.1. Taxonomy (GTDB): domain Bacteria; phylum Desulfobacterota; class Binatia; order Binatales; family Binataceae; genus Binatus. The sequence goes on along the minus strand of CAWJET010000002.1, from coordinate 662,591 downwards.
GTTTCTATTCGCCGGTCCGACGGGCGTCGGCAAGACGGAAGTCGCGCGTCAGCTCGCGAAAGTGATGGGCGTCGAGTTCCTCCGCTTCGACATGAGCGAGTACATGGAGCGGCACACGGTTTCGCGGCTGATTGGCGCGCCGCCGGGGTACGTCGGCTTCGATCAGGGAGGACTGCTAACCGACGCGATCAACAAGACGCCGCATTGCGTGCTGCTGCTGGACGAAATCGAAAAGGCGCATCCCGATTTGTTCAACATCCTGTTGCAGGTGATGGATCACGCGACCCTCACCGACAACAACGGGCGCAAGGCGGATTTTCGCAATGTGATCCTCGTGATGACCACCAACGCCGGCGCGCAGGAACTGTCGCGCGCGATGATCGGCTTCCACGGGGGAGTCGGCCAGGGAAATCCCAAAGGCGTGCTCGAGCGGATGTTCGCGCCAGAGTTTCGCAACCGCTTGTCGGCGACGATCGAGTTTGCGCCGCTCAGTCCGGCGACGATGGAACGCGTGGTGGACAAGTTTATCGCGGAACTACAGGAACGACTCGACAAGCAGAAGGTCACGCTGACGGTGACACCGACGGCGAAGAAATGGCTGGCGGAACACGGTCACGATCCCCGCTTCGGCGCGCGTCCACTCGGGCGCTTGATCGAAAACGAGATCGCGCGCGAGCTCGCCGACCAGGTGCTCTTTGGCAAGCTGACGAAGGGCGGCAAGGCGACCGCAGACCTCGACGGCGACAAGCTCGCGTTCTCGTACGAGCCGAATCCGGCACGCCAGCCCGCCCCGGTTGGGTGATCGTCAACCGTGCGTGCGGCCCTCAGTCGAAGAGTGTAAGCTGAGCGTCAGACGGATGAGGAGGACCAACCTCGTGGAACGCACATTCACAGCTTACGTCGAATTTGACCCTGTTGCGAAATTGTACGTGGGTACGATTCCGGGGCTGAGCGGCGCTCACAGCCAGGGGGCCACGTTGGATGAGTTGCGGAAGAATCTCCGCGAGGTCATCGAACTGATTATCGAAGAGAAGGCCGCGCGCGGAGAACCGCTTGAGGTCGAGCCCTTCGTCGGGATCCAGCAGATCGTGGTCGGTGCGTGAGCAAACTTCCCATCGTCGGCGCCCGGACGATGGAGCTGGTTTTGCGAAGATTGGGCTTTGCCGCCGTGCGGCAAAAGGGCAGTCACGTGTTTTACCGGCATCCGGACGGCCGAACCACCACCGTTCCCCACTACGGTGGGCGCGACCTTGCGCGTCCTTTAGTTCGCGAAATCTTGCGCGAAATTGATCTTGCGCCCGAAGAATTCGAACACCTCCTTCGCGAGTGAACTGTGCCCTGGCCCGCACCAGTCGCCTAAGCGATCGCCACGCAATTACGGCCCGGTCGCGGTCCCCGGGGCGCAGATGGCCCAGGCCGTTACGTTCGCGCGCGAGCTCGCCGACCAGGTGCTCTTTGGCAAGCTGACGAAGGGCGGCAAGGCGACCGCAGACCTCGATGGCGACAAGCTCGCATTCTCGTACGAGCCGAATCCGGCGCGCCAGCCCGCGCCGGTGGCGTAGTTTAATCGATAGCCAGTCCTGCCTCGGTGAGGCGCTCCTCCAGTACGGGAATGCGGTCGTGGCCCCAGAAGGGTTCGCCTTCGAAGATGAGGAGCGGCACTCCGAAGACGTGATCGGCGGCGGCTTCGTCCTGGGCGCGCTGATAGGCTAGGGCGCCATCGCCTGACAGAAATTTGCGATAGTCGCCGGCAGACATGCCGAGGCTTGCGATTACGCTTGCGACGGCGTCGGGTTGGTCGGCCTCCAGTTCGCGTTTGAAGAATAGTTCGTACACGCGACGGCTGTAGTCGAGCAGGCGGCGGTGCTGTTCCGCGAACAGGCCGCCGATCAGCGCGGGCGTCGTGTCGTAAACTTTCAGCGGCCCGCGAATCACGAGGCCGCGCGGCTTGGCCCATCGGCGCGCGTCGAGATACGAGTAGCGCGCTTTGTATTCGGAGTAGAGACTGCGCTCGCCTTTGCCCTTGATGCGAAGCTGGAACGGAATCCATCGCAGCCGAATTCGAAATCGCCGTTGGAGCGCGAAGGCGGGATCGAAAGCGAGGTAAGCGAACGGACTCTTGTAGTCCGAGTACATCTTCACTTCCTTCGGTTGCATAATTTTCAGATCTGACCGACTGGCTTCTGCAGCACCGTCGGATGCACCCATTCGGGGCCGCCGGTTTCGGGATGATCGATATTGTAGTGCAGGCCGCGCGACTCGCGCCGGCTCATCGCGGAGCGAACGACCAGCTCGGCGACCTTAGCCAGGTTGCGCAACTCGATCATGTCGGCGTCGAGCAGATGGTCCCAGTAGTAGCTGTGGATCTCGTCCTTGACCATCAGGATGCGGCGAAGCGCACGCTCGAGGCGCCGGTCGCTGCGCACGATGCCGACGTAGTTCCACATCAGGCGGCGAATCTCGTCCCAGCTCTGCGTGATCATCACGCGCTCCTCGCTGCGAATCGCGCGCCCGGGATCCCATTCGGGAAACTCCGGCGGCGCGCCGCCGCCCGACGCGACGATTTCGCGCGCCGACGCCAACCCGCGTCGGCCCATCACGGCCGCCTCGAGCAGCGAGTTCGAGGCGAGCCGGTTGGCGCCGTGCAGCCCGGTCATCGCAACTTCGCCGGCCGCGTACAGCCGCGGAATCGAGGTGCGTCCGTCGAGATCGGTCCGCACGCCGCCGCACATGTAGTGCGCCGCGGGCACCACCGGAATCGGTCCCTTGGTGAGGTCATAGCCAAAGCTCAAGCATCGCTTGAAGATATTCGGGAACCGCTGCCGGATGAAATCGGCGTCGCGATGGCTCAAATCGAGGTACACGAAGTCCAGCCCGTGACGTTTCATCTCGGAATCGATCGCGCGCGCAACCACGTCGCGCGGCGCCAGCTCGCCGTCCGGATGGTAGCGCTTCATGAACGGCGTGCCATCGGGCAATTTCAGAATCGCGCCTTCACCGCGCAGCGCCTCGGAAATCAGAAACGACTTGGCGGCGGGATGATACAGGCAGGTGGGATGGAATTGGTAGAACTCGAGGTTGGCGACCGCCGCACCCGCCCGATACGCCATCGCAACGCCGTCGCCCGACGCGATATCGGGATTGGTCGTGTAGAGATAGACCTTGCCGGCGCCGCCCGTCGCAAGCATCGTAGCGCGCGCGATCACTTTGCGGATTTGGTGAGTGTTGCGATCGAGTGCATAGACGCCCCAGCACGCGCCGGGCTTGCCCGCGCTCGGAGTCTCGACCAGCAGATTGATCGCGACGTGATTTTCCAGCGTGCGGATATTCGACCGCGCGGCCGCGGCCTCGGTCAGCGCGCGCATTATTTCGCGGCCCGTCAGGTCCTGCGCGTGAAGCACGCGGCGATGGCTATGCCCGCCTTCGCGGCCGAGATCGTACTCGACTTCGTTGTCGTCGGTAGCGCCGGTCTCGACGCGGGTGAAGCGCGTGCCGAGCCGGATCAGCTCGCGCACCGCTTCGGGACCCTCGCGAACTATCGTCTCGACCGCGGTGCGGTCGCACAGCCCGGCGCCGGCGCGGAGCGTGTCTTCGATATGCGACTCGAACGAGTCGTCGACGCTCCACACGCTGGCGATGCCGCCCTGCGCGTACGCGGTGTTGGCTTCCGAGCTGCCGGCCTTGGTGAGAACGGTGACGGTGCCGCTCTCGGATGCCTTGAGGGCGAAGGTCAGGCCCGCGATGCCGCCGCCGATTACCAGGAAGTCGCTGAACAGTTGCGCGTTATGCCTCATCAGGTGGCCTCGGTCGCGCCGCGCTTGAATCGCGGCGCGTTCGTTGTGTCAAAATGACGCTACTCGGTCTGCGCTCGGCCAGTCAAGGCGATCGAGAGTCTGCGATTTGCCCCCTCTGGCCGATTCAAATATTCTTGATGGCGCGGATCGAAACGTAAAAGTACAAGATTCGTCTAGAGGCTGAGAGGCAAGCCCGTGCCGATGACGCCGCCGAACATTGTCACGCTGTTTCGGATAGCGACCGCACCGGTCCTGGTCTGGATCCTGATGCATACCGGACCGGCTGCGTCGTGGCTGGCCGCGGGAGTGTTCTTCGTCGCGACGGTCAGCGATTTTTTCGACGGCTACCTGGCGCGCAGCTACGACTCGGTCACCACGCTCGGCAAGTTTCTCGATCCGATGGCCGACAAGCTGGTCGTCACGGCCGCGCTGATCATGCTGGCCGGAATGGCGCGCGTGCCGCATGTGCCGGCCTGGATGGTGGTGGTGTTGGTGACGCGCGAAATAATGGTGACGGGACTGCGCGCGGTAGCGGCGGCCGAGGGGTTAATCGTCGGTGCCGAGGAGCTCGGCAAGTACAAGATGGCGCTGCAGGCGATCGCGATTCACGGCCTGCTGATTCATTACACGCATCTACACGTCGATTTTTTTGCTGCCGGGATGTTCATCCTGTGGCTCGCGATGGCGGTGAGCGTGTGGTCGGGCGTCGACTACTACGTGCGCGTGGTCAAGGCGCTGCGGCCAAAACCAATTGCGTCGAGCAGCAAGCGCGCGGTGATTTGACAGCGGCGCTCGCGCCGGATAATCAAGTGGATTCGTCGTGCGGCTTTGGAGAGCGGGTGTAGCTCAGTTGGTAGAGCGCGTGCTTGCCAAGCACGAGGTCGTCGGTTCGAAACCGATCACCCGCTCCATTTCGAGAGCCTGGGAACGATCTAGCTTTTACTGGTTGGACTCTTCTTATCCGCTTCGGCTGCTTTGAGTCGCGCGCTGGCCAGCGCGAAGATACCCCAGTTGCCGGTCTGCCAGGTGAGCGTCAGCTTGCACGCGCGAATTTTCCATCCCGTGGCCGTGCGTACGAATCGATTCGTGTAGTAGCCGAACATGTTTTGCGTGTGGTCGCCCATGTCATTCGGCAGGTAGTGCCTCGCCTGCACGTATGCGACGCAGGTAGCGTCGTCGCCGGTGACGGTGATCACGTGATTCGTGATCATGTGCTGCGTCGCGGCGAGGCCGCTCAGCGAGCGCCGCGCCGCCTCGGTCCATCGGTCGGCTCTGACCTTGCGCGGCTCGCCGCCAAACACTGACGTGAAGTCGGTCTCGATTTCATCGGTGAAGCACGAGCGGAATAGCGGCCAGTTGCGCGAATCCAGCCCGGTCGCATAGCGCAGTTGCACGTCGCTAATCTCAGCGCGGTCGAGCAGCAATTGAAGTTTGGCATCTTCCATGACGACAGTCTCCCTCGGGATGGTCGCTGCGGACAACCTTGAATTTTCCCTTCCTGCGTCTATCAACAAACCGCGGGTAGTGCGAGAATTTTTGAAAGGACCGCCATAGGTCACCGAAAATAGAGACCAGACCAGTTCGATGAAAGTAAGCCCGCTGGCCGGAAAACCTGTCGCTCAATCCCAGCTCCTTGACGTGCCACGCTTGATGACGGCGTACTTCGCCCTTACGCCCGACGTTGCCGATCCCGCGCAACGAGTCACGTTCGGCACCTCGGGGCATCGCGGCTCCGCGTTCGATATCGCGTTCAACGAAGCGCACATCCTCGCGATCAGCCAGGCGATTTGCCTCTACCGCAAAAGTCAGAATATCAACGGTCCGCTCTACCTCGGGATGGACACCCACGCGCTCTCGGTCCCTGCGTTCGCCAGCGCGGTCGAAGTCCTGGCCGCCAACGATGTCGAGACGATGGTGGACAGCGCGGGTGGCTACACACCGACGCCGGCGATCTCGCACGCGATCCTGACTTACAATCGCGGGCGCAAGAGCGCGCTGGGGGACGGGATCGTGATCACGCCGTCGCACAATCCCCCTTCAGACGGCGGCTTCAAGTACAATCCACCCAACGGCGGACCGGCCGATACCGCCGTCACCGATTGGATTCAGAACACGGCCAACGACTTTCTCAGAAACAAACTCGCCGGAGTGCAGCGCGTGCCGTACGAGCGGGCGCTCAAGGCCGCGACCCTGCACAAGCACGATTACATAGCCGCCTACGTCGGCGACTTGGGCAAGGTCATCGACATGGAATCGATTCGCGGCGCAGGCGTGCGGGTTGGGATCGATCCGCTGGGCGGCGCGGCAGTGCACTACTGGCCCGCAGTGATCGAAAAGTACGGCATCAAGGCGACGGTGGTCAGCGATGTGGTCGATCCGACGTTTCGCTTCATGACCGCCGACTGGGACGGCAAGATCAGGATGGATTGCTCGTCGCCGTACGCGATGACGCGTTTGCTCGCGATGCGCGATCGTTTCGACGTCGCGTTTGCCAATGACACCGATGCCGACCGTCACGGAATAGTCACTCGCACGAGCGGGCTGATGAATCCGAATCACTATCTCGCTGTTGCGATCTCGTACCTGTTTCGCAATCGCGCGCGATGGCCCAAGGACGCGGCGGTCGGCAAGACTGTGGTGAGCAGCAGCATGATCGACCGCGTCGCGGCCAGTCTCGAGCGCAAGCTCATCGAGACTCCGGTCGGCTTCAAATGGTTCGTGGACGGGCTGATCGACGGCGCGGTTGGATTCTGCGGCGAGGAAAGTGCGGGCGCGTCGTTTCTGCGAACCGACGGAACCGTGTGGACGACCGACAAGGACGGACTCATCCTCGGCCTGCTGGCCGCCGAGATGACTGCGCGCACTGAACGCGACCCTGGCGCGATATACAAGGACTTGACGCGCGAGTTCGGCGCGCCGGCGTACGAGCGTATCGACGCACCCGCAACGCTCGCGCAAAAGGAAATTCTGAAGAAGCTCACACCGGAAAAATTGAATGCGCGCGAACTCGCGGGCGAGAAAATCCTCAAGACATTGACGGTCGCGCCCGGCAACGGAGCGGCGATCGGCGGAATCAAGGTGGTCGTGGAGAACGGATGGTTCGCGGCGCGTCCGTCCGGCACCGAAGAGGTCTACAAGATATACGCAGAGAGTTTTCGCGGCGTCGATCATCTGCATCGGATTCAGGCCGAGGCGCAGGAACTAATCGCGCGAGTCTTCAAGCAGGCCGAATCGTCGTTACCGGCGCGGCACAGCGGTAACTGAGGTGCCAGGCTTGCCGGGTCGCCACACTGTCGTCTGCATCAATGTCGGTTCGTCGTGTGCAAGTTCGCGCTGTACTCGGTTTCCGGCGGCGCCGAATCGGTGGTGGTGGTTGCTGCTACCTGGTCGAAGAGAAGGGTTACGACGCCGCGCGACGCGATCAACTCGTGAATGAGAAGTCCGGCTTGCTCGGAGTGTCAGGACTCAGCTGCCATGTGAAGACATTGTTGGACACGCGGGCGACCCACGCGGATGCGGTGCTCGCGGGTTGGACCTGCTCGTCTTCACCGGCGGGATCGGCAAGCACGCCGCCGCGGTACGCGAGGAAGTCTGCGCGGGGCTGACGCACCTGGGGCTTGCGCTCGATCCGCGATGCAACGACGCCAACGAGGACACGATCAGCGCCGCCGACAGCCGATGCCGCGTGCGGGTCGTCCCCACCGATGAAAATCTGATGGTCGCGTGGCACTCGGTTCGGCTGGTGTTTCCGGCCGGCTGAGCGAACTATTTACTGGCCGCGAGGTCGCTCGCGGCGGTATAAATCCGGGTAGGGAATTTCTCGGCTGGGCAACTGTCGTAACCAGATCCGCAAGAAGGTAGACGGCGATGAAGCTGTATTTCGCACCGCAGACCAGGGCGCTCAGGCCGCTGATAATGCTCGAAGAACTCGCGGTCCCCTACGAGATAGTGCTGATTGATTTCAAAGGCGGCGAGCACAAGGGCCCCGAATATCGAAAAATTCATCCGCACGGCCAACTGCCGGCGTTGCAGGACGGAACGCTCACGATGTTCGAGTCGGCTGCCATTTGCGCGTACCTTGCGGACAAGTTCCCGGACAAGCGGATGGCGCCGGTGCTCGGGACCGTCGAGCGCGGAATGTACTACCAGTGGATGTTCTATTCGATGGCGGCACTCGAGGCGTATGCGCTCGACCGCGAGAGGATTAAGGAATGTTTTCTGGTTCTCGATCGCGCGCTCACGGACCGGGAATTTATCGTGGGCAGGCAGATCACCGCAGCGGACGTGATGATCGGCTCGGGCGTGATATGGCTCGACGCGCGGCACCGTCTGCTGAACGACTTCCCGTCGCTGGATGCCTACGCAAAGCGCCTGCTCGCGAGACCATCGTTCCAGCGCGCATTCGCGGCGCCGGCCGATAACGCGCGACAGTAGCTTCCGGGGATGTGCGGACGATTCACAATCACGCGCCGCGACGCCAATTCGCTGGCGGCGGAGCTAGGCGTCCCGGTGGACTCGTTCGTCGATTATCGGCCGCGCTACAATGTCGCGCCGACGCAGCAGCATTTCATAGTCAGGATCAAATACGAAAATCGCGAGATGATTCCCGCCACCTGGGGCCTCGTCAAGAGCGGCTCGAAGGACGCGGGCATGGCGGCCAAGACGATCAACGCGCGGTCCGAGACGGTCGATACGCGGAGCGCATTTCGCGATGCGTTCCAGAAGCGGCGATGCGTCGTGCCGGCGGACGGATTCTTCGAATGGACGGGGCCGAAGGCCGCGCGGCAGCCGACGTGGTTCCATCGTGACGATATGCGGTTGTTACTGCTCGCCGGCCTTTACGAGGCATGGCAGAAAGAGCGCGGCGTATGGGAGACGACGTTTACGATTCTGACTACGGCAGCCAACGCGCTGCTCGCCTCGTATCATGATCGGATGCCGGTGATACTGGCAGACCGCGACGCCGACGATTGGATGGACCCGCGCGCCCCGGATCCGCACGCGCTCAAGCGACTGCTGGTTTCTGCGCCCGCCGACTTGCTGCTAGCAACTCCAGTCTCGCCCGACGTCAACAACGTAGATAACGATTCGCCGGAACTACTGCAGCCCGCCGGTCAAATGAGCCTGTCACTACGAAGCGGCTGACATTAATTACCTCGCAGAGCGCGCCTTGGTTGGTGACCATACTCAGGGTATATTAGCTATACCAATTTGTAGGGGAAGGGGGCGCCAATGAGAGTACATACCACGTTGATCGCTTTGTCACTTGCTTGCGTGCTGACCAGTTGTGCCACCGCATACCAGCCCGACGGCATCGCAGGGGGATACTCTGATCAGCGGCTGGACAACAACACCGCGCAAGTTTCTTTCCGTGGCAATCGGTTTAATTCATCAGAGACGCTTCATTCCTACCTACTCAGGAGGTGCGCAGAGGTAACTCTACACAACGGGTACAACTACTTTGTGCTGGTAGGCGGCGAAGGGAATCCTGGTAGCGGCGCGAAGGTGAATGACGAGTTTAGCGCCAGCACGACGATCAAAATGTTCAAAGGCAACAAACCGGAGTCTGATATCCACGCGTACGACGCAGCCGACGTAATTAGAAGGATTCCTGTTGAAGAAGGTGAGATAGCCGAGGCTTTGCCTCCTCCTCCTGTTTCCATAAGCAGCAGCCAGGCGGCCTCGTCGCCCGTCGCCGGGGTCGGCGAGTCAACGAGTAATGCAGCGAATGCAACCGCGGTAGCCTCTTCCGCCGCCCGCATACCTGTCGTGAATCCTAACGCCCTGACCAACCAACCCCCGCCGTTCGAGCACTTTTAAGGCGAGCGCACCGAACTTCATTCTCATAGCGTCACTCCTCCTCGCGCCATCGAGCCGTAATGGCGCCGCACAAGCAACGTTACAAAGAATGGCGCGCTGAAGAACTCGTACTGGAATGCGAAGTGGTACGCGACAGCATTCGTCCGCGGATGCTCAATTGATGCACTTTCGCGCGCGTGATAGTTGATCGGGTCCGGTCGCGACTACGACAGAGCGCGGGGCGGCGTACCCAAGTGGTTAAGGGAGAGGTCTGCAAAACCTCCATGCATCGGTTCGAATCCGATCGCCGCCTCCAAGACTTTCGCTAGCCCGCGCGAAAATCGCCCGCTTGACGCGATGCTGGCAACGGCGTATCTCTCCGATTCTTCGGCCAGCTTTACTGATTCTCTCGGAACCAGCGATTTGCCGAACAGGGGTGGACGCGGTTTGCGAGACGATTTCTCTCGCGACTGCTCCATCGCGATTGTCAACAGTTACGTAACGGCAGGAGGCTCACTATGGCAACGGTATCAAGCGTGTTGTTTCTCAAACCGCAACCGGGTCGTCTCGAAGCGCTGATGCGCGACATCGCGAGAGCCCAAAAAATCATCAAGCGCGTGGGAGGGACACTGCGCGCGTATAACGAGGTCTCGGGCCCAAATGCGGGTGCGATCGCCGTGGTGGTCGAACACAGCGACTGGAAGGAGTACGGCAACTACATGGCAAAGATGGAGACCGACAAGGACTGGCAGGCATTCATCGCCGAGATCAACTCCGCCAAGTCGCCGAACGCCGAAAGAGTCGCGACCGGACTCAACGTGGAACTGCCGAGCTAGGCGGAATCGCCGAACGAAGAAACCTCATCACGCATCAGGAGAAAACTATGGCTATCGCACAAGTCTTTACCTGGGCTCCGCGTCCGGGCGCCGTCGAGCAGTTTATCGCTATCGCGAAGCGGGCGGACAAAATTCTAAAGGGATTGGGCGCCACCACGCGCACGCTCAGCGCGGTCGCGGGCGCAACTCCAAACGCCTTCATCTACGTAATCGAGACACCGAACTGGAAGGTGCACGGCGAACTCAGCACCAAGCTCGAGACCGACAAGGACTGGCAAAAGCTGATGGCGGAGGTCAACTCGACCGACAAGCCCACCGCCGACCTTGTTTCATCCGCGGTCTACTCCGAAATCCCGCTCGGCTGATTGAATATCGCGGGAGGGGGTACGATTCCCCTCCCGTCGCTTCCGCGCTTTCACATTCCGCGTCGATCGGCGTCTCAGAGCTTTGGGTTGTTGCGCGAGAATTGGCGGAACTTCGCGATCAACGGGAAGCCGGCGGCGTTGTCGATGACTTGCTCGAGCTCGAAGTCGACGACGCGTTCGGCGCCCGCAAACGTGCGCATGCGTTCGGGACTCCAGTCGATCGACGCGTGACCGCTGAGTTGGAGCGTGCGGCCGGTATCGAAATCGATGAACAGCATTCCGGCGTGCGGATTGACCGTGAGATTGCCCAGCGTGTTGAACATGCTGTTGCCGTTGTAGTCGGGGAAAGCAATCCGCCTGGGATCTACTACCCGCACAAAGCCAGGGTTGCCGCCCTTGTGCGACACGTCGGCGCCGTGCTCGGGATTGTCCGTCGCGATGAAAAATGTGCCGGCGCTGGAGATCTGCTGTTGCTCCGATGCTGATAGCGTGGTGGCGATCCTGGCCGGTTGATCCTCAGTAGTTTGCCGGACGCCGACGAATATCCGCTCTTGCAGGTAGCGCCGGCAGTTTCCGTAAACCTCGTCGGTCTTGATGAAGATTGCGCCATCCTTGATGACGCCACGGCCGTTGACTCGTACCCGGCGCGCGGCCACGAAGTCCGGCGCGAACAGCGCGGTATGGCCCTCGGTTCCGAGATTGCGGAATAACGGATCGCTGGACGACGCGCGCGTCGCGATTCTGAGCGTGCGATCGTCAACTGTCTCGATAAACCCGGGCCGGCCCGTGACGACGGAGGCCCAGACGCTTACGCGACTGTCGATGGTGCCGAGCACCGCCATTTGTCGGCGCTCGAGAAACTCGCTCGCGCCCGGAGGAAGGTGATCGACGATGCCTTCACCGACGTCCTCGGTGATGTCGCGGACGCCGGCCCGTTCCTGAACCGCAATTTCGCCACTGTGAAATTTCATCGCAATCAGGGCGAAGGCGCGCCGGGCGTCGCGAGATGGTGGTCCGGCTTCACCTGTAACTTGACCAGGCACGGCGGGCCGTCCTGGCCGTAGCATAGATTGCTCACTTCGCCGAGTTTCGGATCGCGGTCGTCGTGAGTGTAACCCGGACAGATCCAGTGGCTGCCTTCGCGGTACAGAGCAACCGCGAAATATCTGCCCGCCGCCAGATTTCCCGAAACTGCCTCGCCGCGCGACGTTACTTCGCGCGAGTTGACGATATCGAATCCGTCGTGCGCCGCGTCGGGCGAGTACTGCATGAAGAAAATTCGCCATTGCCGGCCGGGGAGCGCGGTCACCTGGTATTCCATCGCGCGATCGGAAGAGAACACCGGCTTGTCGCGGCATAGCCACGGCCGTCCCTCATCGGCGAGCGCAGGGCTCGCGAGCAGCATCGTCAGCGCGGCGGCAATCGAGAAGTATCGTCCAATTTTCAAAATGATCATGTCCCTCACCGGCTTGCGATCGCGATAATGCGGCCGACGATCTCGCCGAGGTTGGAGTCCTTGGGCGTGAAGACCGCTTTGACGCCAAGCTCAGTCAGCGCTCGGCGGTCGGCTTCCGGGATTATACCGCCCATCACGAGAGCCACGTCGCCGGCGCCGCGGCTTTTCAAAAGATCGATTGTCTCGCGCGCGATCGACATGTGGGCGCCAGCGAGGCTGGAGATCGCGAGCACGTCGACGTCTTCCTCGAGCGCCGTTGCAACCAGCTGCTCGGGCGTCTGCTTGAATCCCGCGAGGACTACCTCCATCCCGGCCTGCATGCAGGCGTGCGCGAGCAGCTTGATCGCGTTGACGTGTCCGTCGAGGCCAGCCTTGCCAAGCGCGATGCGAATTTTCCGCCTGGCGAGCGGCACCTTGAGCGCGCCGACGCTCACGCCGGTTTCGAGAATCGGCGGCGTATAACGGCCGCGGCCGACGCGCACGAGCGAGTCGGTCCATTCGCCGACGGTTCCGCCGGCGCGGGCGAGACCGATGGTCGCTTCGATGAGTCCGCTGCCGCCGTTATCCGCGCCGGCGCGTTCGAGCGCCGCGCGCGCTTTCGACACGGCAGCCTGGTCGCGCGCGGCGCGCCATTTTGTAATCGACTCGATGCGCTGCTTTTCGTTGAGCGCCTGCGCCGCGTGATTCGAGTTCCGATGCGGCGGCGACGTGAGCCCGACTTCGCCGGTGAAGGCGTTAACGCCGATTTGCACGATCTCGCCCGACTTGACTTTCCGGTGACGTTCCGCAAGCTGGCGCGTCAGTTCGCCGCTGACGATTGAAATTGCGCGCGAATAGCCGGCCTGGCGCAAGCGGATTGCGATTTCGCGCGCGCGCGCCGCGGTCTCGGCGGTAAGCTGCTCGATAACTTTGCTGCCTTCAAAAATGTCGCCGTAGGCTGCCAGCCCGGTCTCGTGCATGAGAACCTGCTGCGTGCGCAGGCTGAGGGTCTGCTCGGCCTGGTCGGGCAGGGCGAGCGCCTCGCGAAAGCCGGGCAACTGGAGCGCGTTGACGCGTGCGTCGGCCGAGATGACGACCGGCAGCGCCTCATACGCGATGCGAATGATGTTCACTTCGGGCTGCGGCTCGGTGAGGGTGAGCGAGCGCACCTGGCATCCGGCGCGGAAGGCGACGTTCTCGACACCGTATTCGGTGGCACAGAGCTCGCGCCAGAGCTTGAAGTACGCGCGAATCTTGCAAATCTCCGGGACCAGCTCGATGCCGCTGTTGATGAAGAACGAAATGCGGCGGACGGTCTGCTCGAAGGCCGCCGCGTCGAGCCTGGGACGGATCGCGTCGAGAATCAGCAGCGCGTTGCCAAACGCGTAGCCTATTTCCTCGGCCGGACCGGCGCCGCTCTCCATGTAGTGGTAGCCGCAGCAGTTGATCGGATTCCAGTTGGGCACGCGCTCGACGGTGAACCGAATCAGGTCGGTGGAAAGGCGGAACGAAAGCTCCGGGTGAAAAATCGACGTGCCGCGCGCGACGAATTCCTTGAGCAGATCGTTCTGCGTCGTGCCGCGCAACTCGGTCCAGGGCACGCCGTGCTTTTCCGCGACGACCAGGTAGAGCGCCAGGATGAACGGCGCGGTCGCGTTGATCGTCATCGAGGTGTTGATCGACTGAAGCGGGATTCCCTCGAACAACCGCTCCATGTCATCCCAGTGGCAAATCGAGACGCCTGCTTCGCCCACCTCGCCGCGTGCGACCGGGGCGTCGGGGTCGTAGCCGTTTTGGGTCGGCAAATCGAAGGCGATCGAAAGTCCGCGCTGGCCCTGCTTCAGATTTGCGAGGAAGCGCTCGTTAGCCTGGCGCGCATCGCCGAAACCCGCGTAGGTGCGGATGATCCACGGCTCGCGAGGCGCGCGAAGCTTTTTTTCGGTCTCGTTGTCCGGCATCGTCACAAGGTTAGTTGTCGAGGCATCGGGATTCCAGCCGCGGTTCGAATGACGGTACCAGTTCGGTTTCGGCAGGATTCTGACGGATCGGGATGCAGCCGAAATAGGCGATTTCATACCATCCGTAGTGTTCTTGGGACGGTGTCACCCCCATCGGTGGGTTCGTTCCGTCAAAAATTGCTTCAGCAGGAAGCGGGTGTCGCCCGATTTTGAGCGGGACAGGCGAGTATGGGACATCGTGACGGTAGTCCATACCACATACGTAGCACGCCAAATCCGCCGGGGTCAGGCTGAACAGTTCATCCCCCCACAGCGTGCGGATTGAAAACAAGATTGGATGCGGAGACTCGGAACCGGAACCGGCTTCGCTTACGCGAAGCTGTCCGAGATCCTTCCACTGCACTCGCGTTGCTCGTTTCGGTCAGGATGACAGACGACGCTCGCGGTGTTCGTTTCGGAATCCGAAACTGAACCAATGCCGCGATGACACACGATCAGCGCGGATGCGCCGTGCGGGCGGCGGGTTCCTTTTCACGATGGCGGGCAAGCTCGGCGGCGAGGCAATCAATGAGTTCGATTCCCGAGAGACTGGCGTGTTCGGCGACCTCGAGCACCGGGCCACCGGTCTCAGTGCGGATTCGCGCGATCGCCTTGCGCGCTTCGGCCGCGCGGTTCAGCTCGGACCTGGCAAGCGCGGCGAGATGCTCGAGGTCTTTCTTGCGCAGATGAGGGCCGCGACGGCTGGTCAGCTCCAATATGTCGTCGGCGTCGAACTCGGACCGCGGGACGCGATTGAACAGCACGGCGGCCGGCGTGAGATGAATGCGGCTCAACTGCGCGTGAGTCTCGCTGGTTTCCGAGATCGAAAGACTGTCGGCGGTGGTGACCTGGACGATTGCGCAATTGCGCCGGTCACGGATCATACGAGAAATGTTGCTCGCTTCCTTTCCGACGATGCTCTCGCCGAAGGTGGAGCGCGCCGCCGTCGGCATCTTGAGCAGACTGAGCGCCTGGCCGCTGGCGGGCGCGTCGACGATTATCATTTTGCGGACGGCGGGATTGGCGCCGTCACGCCCGGCTTCATAGTAAACCTTCCCCAGCATCATAAGTTCGCGCAGGCCGGGCGCGGCTTGAACGAAAAATTGATAGAGGCGGCTGGCGAACACCGCCTTCAGCAGCATCCGGCCCGGCACCACCATGCGAAGATATTCCTCGAGCGCGGCGCGGCCGTCGAGCGTCATCAGCGCCAGATTCGATGCTATTTGCGTGGGCGCGAACGACGGCTTGATGCCGAACGCTGCGGCCAGGGGGGCGCGCGCGTCGCATTCCATGATGAGCGCGCGAGCGCCCGCCGCGGCCGCGAGCTTGGCGAGTGCGGCGCTCAGGGTGGATTTGCCGACCCCGCCCTTGCCGAGCACGATCAGCACGCGTCGGGCGAGGATTTCGTTAAGCATTTGTGGAGTAACTAAGCGCCGAGATTCGCGATCAATGTGCTGGTGCTGAAGAAACCCAACCCCTAACCCCTTCCCGCTCGCGAAGGGGCACCAGACCAAGCCAGATTACCAGCGGACCAGGTTCGCTCCCCAGGTCAGGCCGCCGCCGCACGCGTTCAGCATCACGATATCGTTGTTGTGAATCCGCCCTTGCTCGAGGGCCTCGTCGAGCGCGATTGGCACGGAGGCGGCGGAGGTGTTGCCGTAGCGATCGATGTTGGTGAAAACTTTTTCCGCGGGCAGCCCGAGGCGCTCGGCGACTGCGGAAATGATTCGCATGTTCGCCTGATGCGGCACGAACAGGTCGATGTCCTCGAGCTTGACGCCGGCGCGCTCGGCCACCAGGCGGCTGACTTCTTCCATGCTCTTGACGGCGATTTTGAAGAGCTCCGGGCCTTTCATCTGAATCGCGTCATCGGCGCATCGCCGCACCTCGGAGTCGATGGTGCTGCGGGTTCCGGTGGCGCGGACCGAGAGCAGGTTCCAATGCTCGCCGGCGGAGCGCAGCAGGCTGGACAGCACTCCCCGATTCCCCGGCTCGGTGACCATCACGCATGCGCCCGCGCCGTCGCCAAACAGCACCGCGGTACGGCGATCGTTCCAATCCACCATGGTGGAGAGCGCGTCGGCGCCCACCACCAGTACGCGCTTGAAGTCGCCGGCGCGCATCTGTGCATCCGCGACCTGGATCGCATACACGAAGCCCGAGCAGGCGGCGGCGACGTCGAAGGCCGGGATCGACGAGATACCCAGCCCGTACTGAATCTGGCATGCGAAGGACGGGAACGCGTACTCCGAGGAAACCGTGCCGACGATGATCGCGTCGAGCTCGGCGGGCTTGATGCCGGCGCGATCGAGCGCGCTGCGGCTTGCGTCGGTCGCGATTTGTGCGAGCGAGTCGCCCTGGCGCATTGCATAGCGCTGGCCGATGCCGGTGCGCGAGCGGATCCATTGGTCGGAGGTGTCCAGGTACCGCTCGAGGTCCTTGTTGGTGAGGGCCGTGCGCGGTACGGCCCGTCCGGTGGCGACAATTCTTGAGCCCATGATGAACCGGTTAGCCCTGGTTAGGCGGGCCTGAAGGCCAGCGTCGTGTTGGTGCCGCCGAACCCGAATGAATTATTCAGCGCGATGCGAATCTTCGCGGGGCGCGGCTTGTTCGGCACGTAATCGAGGTCGCATTGGGGGTCGGGAAATTCCTGGTTGATCGTCGGCGGCATCATCCCCCGATCGATCGCGAGCACCGTGTACACCGATTCGATCGCGCCGGCCGCGCCGAGCGTGTGCCCGGTCATCGACTTGGTCGAGCTGATCGCAAGTTTCGCGGCGCGCTCGCCGAAGACCTGCTTGACGGCTTGAGTCTCGGCCACGTCACCCTGCTCGGTCGAAGTGCCGTGCGCGTTGATGTAATCGACTTGGTTGGGATCGAGGTCGCTGTCTTCGAGGCACATCCGCATACACTTGGCGGCGCCGCGTCCATTGGGCGCGGGCGACGTGATGTGGTAGGCGTCGCTGTTGGCGGCGTAACCGCAGATCTCGGCAATGATCCTGGCGCCGCGCTTGATCGCGGCCTCGCGCTCTTCGAGGATCAGCGCGGCCGAGCCCTCCGACATCACGAATCCGTCGCGCTCCTTGTCGAACGGGCGGCTGGCTTTCTCGGGATGTTCGTTGCGGGTCGAAAGCGCCCGCATCGCGACAAATCCGCCGACGCCGAGCGAGGTGATTGCGGCCTCCGAGCCGCCGGTGATCGCGGCATCCAGGTAGCCGAGCCTGATCATGCGATACGCCTCGCCGATCGCATGGCTGCCCGAGGCGCACGCGCTGGTGGTGGCAAAGTTGGCGCCGCGCGCTCCGTAGCGAATCGAGATCTGGCCGGGCGCCAGATTGCTGATCAATTTGGGGATAAAAAACGGGGTGACGTGGCGTAGTCCGGTCTCGATGAAGACTTTGTGGTACTCCTCGATGGTGCACAGGCCGCCGATGCCGACGCCGACCAAGACGCCGACGTTATCGGCGTTCTCTTCGGTGATCTTGAACCCTGACTGGCGCATCGCCTGCTCGGCGGACGCGACCGCGTACTGGATGAAGGGGTCCATTTTTTTGACGTCGCGCTTTTCGATCCAGTCCTCGGGATTGAAGTCCTTGACCTCGCCGGCGATACGGGCGGGGAATTCCGAGGCGTCGAAGCGCGTAATCGTAGCGATACCGGACCGTCCCGCCATCAGGGCGTCCCAGTTTTTCTCCACTCCAACTCCGAGCGGAGTCACCAGTCCCACTCCGGTGACCACTACGCGGCGCTCAAGCATTGGTCTCATCAGGGCCCCTCATCCTCCATCGAATTCAACTTTAATCATCTAACAAAAAGAGACGCTGGTCGAGAATCCAGGCGCAGGGTTCTGCTCGACGCGGCACGCCGGCCTTGCATCTAAAGTTGTACCGATGAAACAATTTAAGAGTGCCGCTCAGCAATCCCGCAGACGATCCGTTCACGAAACTCGCGCAAAATCTTGGCGAACTCGAGATCGTGATCGGCGAGCGCGCGCGGCCGGCGATTGCCGGTGTGCGCGAGCGCTTGCGCGACGCGCTCGCATGCCGCGAGCGGGGCGATATGGCCGGGTCGATCGCCGCGATTCGTCTCGCGATGGAACAACTGGCAGCGCTCGGTAGTGCGCTCGACCCGGAAGAGGGCGCAGTGATGCGGACAATCGCGGAGCGATTCGCCGCCGCGCTCGGCGCCGGTCACAAGGGTGACGCGAAAACCAGCGTCGACGTGATGCGTCGAAAGGCGGGCGATACCAAGGACGACGACAACAAGGATTGGTGATCGCGACCCGGGAGTTGGCGAGTCGCGCGCGTCCCGCAGGTGGATTTAATGGAAATCCACTAAAGTGAAAAACCAAACCGGCGGATTCGATGACCGCCCAAACCACGCGGGGTGAAATCTTGGCGACTGCAGCGCAAATCAAAGTGAGCCGGTCCGACCTGGACCAAACCTGTATCAACGCGATTCGCGTGCTGACCATCGACGCGGTCCAGAAAGCCAACTCGGGCCATTGCGGACTGCCGATGGGCATGGCGCCGGCCTCCTACCTGCTCTACACGCGGTTCATGCGCCACAACCCGAAAAATGCAAAATGGTTCGGGCGCGACCGCTTCGTGCTGTCGGCCGGCCACGGCTCGATGCTGCTCTACAGCCTGCTCTATCTCACCGGCTACGACATCTCGCTCGACGACATCAAGCAGTTTCGCCAGCTTGGCAGCAAAACCCCCGGCCATCCCGAGTACTGGTGCGTCCCCGGCGTCGAGACCACCACCGGGCCGCTCGGCCAGGGCTTCGGCAACGGCGTCGGCATGGCGATGGCGGCGAAGCATCTCGAAGCGCGCTTCGAGCGCGACCAGTCGGGGCTGTTCGATCATCGCATCTTCGCCATTTGCAGCGACGGCGACCTGATGGAAGGTGTGGCGAGCGAGGCGGCGTCGATCGCGGGTCACGTCGGGCTCGGCAACATCGTCTACCTCTACGACGACAACCACGTGACGATTGACGGGCACACCGAGCTCACCTTTGACGAGGACGTGTGCCAGCGGTTCGACGCATACAAGTGGCATACCCAGGTAGTCGAAGACGCGAACGATCTCGCGGCGCTGTCGAAGGCGATCGAAAATGGAATCGCGGAGACGACTCGGCCGTCGCTCATTCGGGTGCGCTCGATCATCGGCTACGGCAGCCCGCACAAGCAGGGCACCTCGGCCGCGCACAGCAATCCGCTCGGCGTCGAAGAGGTCAAGCTGACCAAGGAATTTTACGGATACCCGACCGAGCCGCCGTTTTACGTCCCCGACGATGCGCTCGCGCATTTTCGCGAATGCGTCGAGCGTGGCGAGGAGCTGGAGAGGGAATGGAGCGCAAAGTTCGGGTCCTACGCCAAAAAGAATCCCGCGCTGGCCGGCGAATTTCAGACGGCGCTTGCGAAAGAGCTACCCAAGGGATGGGACGCAGAGTTGCCGGTCTTCACGCCCAAGGACAGCCTGGCGACGCGAGTGGCAGCCTCGCAGGCCGAAGCCGCGATCGGGAAGAAAGTCTGGAACCTGTTCGGCGGCTCGGCCGACCTGAACGAGTCCACGTTTACCGACATCAAGGACGGCGGCGATTTCGAGCGCGGGCACTACGACGGCCGCAATCCGCATTTCGGAATCCGCGAGCACGGCATGTGCTCGATCTTGAACGGCCTCGCGCTGCATGGCGGATTCATCCCGTACGGCTCGAGCTTCCTGTGCTTCACCGATTACGCGCGGCCGTCGATTCGGCTGGCCGCGCTGATGGAACTCCAGGTGGTGTTCGTCTTCACCCACGACTCGATCGGTGTGGGCGAGGACGGCCCGACCCACCAGCCGATCGAGCACCTTGCTTCCCTGCGCGCAATTCCGCATCTCACTGTGATTCGCCCCGGCGACGCGAACGAGGCGGTGGAGGCGTGGCGCACCGTCATGACGCATACGCACGGCCCGGTGCTGCTCGCGCTGTCGCGGCAGAAGGTGCCGACGCTTGATCGCAGCAAGATAGCGCCTGCCAGCGGCGCACGGCGCGGCGCGTACGTGATTACCGAGACGGCGGGCCGTACCCCGGAGATCATTTTGATTGGCTCGGGCTCGGAATTGCAGCTGGTCGTCGAGGCGAAAGCGAAGCTCGAAGAGAGGGGCAAGTCGGTCCGCGTCGTGAGCATGCCCAGCGAAAATATTTTCGAGCAGCAGGACCAGGCCTATCGCGACTCGGTGCTGCCGCCGGACATTCGCCGACGGCTCGCGGTCGAGGCGGGCGCGCCGATGTCATGGTACCGATGGGTCGGGCTGGACGGCGACATTATCGGGATGACGACTTACGGCGCGTCGGGCAAGTCCGAAGAAGTGATGAAACATTTCGGCTTCACCGTGGACAACGTCGTCGAGCGCGCACTGAAATTGCTCGCGCGCTAGTGGAGCTCGACCTAATTTTCAAGCACGAGCGAGCGAACGATGGCTAGCGCCGAAAATCCCCTGAAGCAGTTGGAGCATTTTGGACAGGCCGTGTGGCTCGACTACATCCGCCGTCATCTGCTCACCTCCGCTGAATTTCGCCGCATCCTCGACGAAGACGGCCTCAAGGGCATGACGTCCAATCCGACGATCTTCGAAAAAGCGATCGCCGGTTCCACCGACTACGACGATCAGCTCAAGGAACTGGCGCCCACTGAAAAAAGCATCGACGAAATTTACGAAGCGCTGTCGATGGCGGATATCCGGATGGCGGCCGACGCGTTCCGTCCGCTCTACGACAAGACCGGTGGCATCCACGGCTACATCAGCTACGAAGTTTCGCCGACGCTTGCTAACGATACCGACGGCACGATCGCGGCGGCGCGCCGCTACTGGGACACGCTCGCGCGGCCCAACGTGATGATCAAGGTTCCCTCGACCCCCGCGGGTCTCCCCGCGATCGAGCAGCTCATTTCCGAAGGGCGCAACGTCAACGTGACCCTGATGTTCTCGATGAAGCATTACGACGCTGTCGCCGAGGCTTACATCCGTGGCCTCGAACGCCGGCTGAAGGCGGGACATCCGATCGACAAGGTGTGGTCGGTCGCGAGCGTGTTCGTGAGCCGCGTCGAGACCCTGGTCGATCGCAAGCTCGAGGACAAACTGAAGGGAGCGCCGAACGAGGCGGTGGCAGCGCTGATGGGCAAAGCGGCGGTCGCGAACTCGCAGCTAATCTACCAGCGCTACAAAGAAATTTTCGCAGGAGAGCGGTTCAAGTCTCTGCGCGAGAAAGGCGGACGTCCGCAATGGCCGCTGTGGGCGTCGACCGGGACCAAGAATCACGCGTACAGCGACATCAAGTACGTCGAGGATCTGGTCGGCCCCGACACCGTCAACACGATGCCGCCGGCGACGATGGATGCGTTTCGCGACCACGGCAAACCGCGCGCGTCGCTCGAGGAAAACCTCGGCGAGGCTCGCGAGATTGTCAAGCGGCTGGCGGCCGTCGGGGTCGATCTCATTGAGGTTGGCGAGGAATTGCAGAAGGAGGGCGTCGAATCGTTTGCCAAGTCGTTCGAGGATTTGAGCGCCGTCATCAAAGGCCGGCGTGCCGCAATCGTTGATGGAGCGCACGACAAGCAGATTATTGCCGCGCCCGGTTACGATTCCCAAGTCAACGCCGCCTTCAAGGACCTCGACCAGAACGATTTTCCCGCGCGGCTCTGGAAGAAGGACGCCACGCTCTGGTCGAAGGAACCGGCCGACCGCGACGCCATCAGGAACGCGCTCGGCTGGCTGACGGTTCCGGAGACGATGTGCGAGCGGGTGAAAGATCTTGCGGCGTTTGCCGATGAAGTTCGCGGTGCCGGCTTCCGCAACGTCGTCCTGCTTGGGATGGGGGGCTCGTCGCAGAGCGCGGAGTTGTTCGCTACGACGTTTTCGAGCCCACCGGGTTATCCCAAACTTCACGTACTCGATACGACGGTTCCCGAAACGATCCGGACGCTCGATCGCAACATCGACTGCACGCGGGCGTTGTTCGTGGTCGCGAGCAAGACCGGCGACACCATCGAAACAGAGTCTCACCTCAGGGCGTTTTTCGAGCACGTGAAGGCGAAGTCGTCGAATCCCGCGGGCTCGCATTTCGTTGCGATCACCGACCCGGGAACGAAGTTGGCGGCGATTGCGAAAGAGAACAAGTTCCGCCGCGTGTTCCTGAATCCTCCCGACATCGTCGGCTGCTACTCGGTGCTGTCGTATTTCGGGTTTGTGCCTGCCGCATTGATTGGAATGGACGTGGCGACGTTGGTGGACCGCGCGATTCGGATGACGCACAGTTCCGCCGGATGCGTGCGAGTCGAGGAAAATCCCGGGGTGAGCCTGGGAGCGGCGCTGGGCGCGCTCGGCAAGCCGGGTCGCGACAAGGTCACCTTTATTATTTCGCCGCCGATCAGCGCGTTCGGACTGTGGGTCGAGCAGTTGATCGCCGAAAGCACCGGCAAAGATCACCTGGGCCTGGTTCCGGTCTGCGACGAGCCGTTGGTCTCACCGAAGGCTTACGGCAAGGACCGCGTGTTCGTTTACCTCAAGCTCAGGAACGGCGCCGATGCCGCGCAGGATGCCGCGTTCGAAGCCATCAAGCAGGCGGGTATACCTACCGTGCTGATCACGTTGTCGGACAAAATCGATCTCGGCGAAGAGTTCATGCGCTGGGAGATCGCGGCGGCGACCGCCGCCGCGGTGATCGGGGTTGACCCGTTCAAGCAGCCGGGCGTCCAGGAGAGCAAGGACAACACCGGCCGCATCCTCGCGGAATTCGCGCGCAACAAAAACTTTCCGGCGCAGTCGCCGGTCGCCGAGAAGGGTCAGCTCGCGCTCTTTGCCGGCGGCGTTGCGGATGAGGCGCTGAAAGGCGGGCGCGATTTTCGCTCGATGATCGGAGGGTTCATGAATCTTGCGCGGCCCGGCGATTACTTCGCCACGATGGCGTACGTATCGCCCAATCCGACCGTGGACAAGGAGATCGCGGTAATTCGCAAAGCCGTTGTCGAGCGCTTCGGCGTCGCGACCACCTTCGGCTACGGCCCGCGCTGCCTGCACTCGACCGGGCAGTTGCACAAGGGCGGTCCGAACACCGGCTTGTTCCTGCAAATCACCCAGGACCATCGCGACTCGGTTGCCATCCCCGGTGCGCCGTACGATTTCGCACAACTCAACCAGGCGCAGTACCTGGGCGATTTGCAGTCGCTCGAAGCGCATGGCCGGCGCGCGATTCGAGTGCATCTGGCGGGAGACGACCCGATCGGCGCGATCGCAGCGCTGCGCCAGGAAATCGTGGCGGCGATCGCGGGGTAAACGCGCGCTCGCAAAAGGCGGAACGATCTGGCGCGGACCGCGCGTCATCGGCTAACTTTGTGATCTGACCTCATTCCCGGACGGACTGGCATGTCTCAACCGAAATTGATCATTCTGAACGACGCGCAGGAACTCTATGTGCGCGCGGCCGAAGAAACGGCGCACATTGCCGGCGAGGCGATCTGCACCCACGGCGAGTTCACGCTCTGTCTCTCGGGCGGTTTGACTCCCGCCGCCACCTACGATTTGCTCGCGACGCGGTTCCATCTGAGCGTCGATTGGAAGGAAGTGCAATTTTTCTGGGGCGACGAACGATGCGTGCCGCCCGATCATGCCGAGAGCAATTACGCGATGGCGAATCGCACGATGCTGAGCAAGCTCGCGCTCAGGCCCGACCAGGTGCATCGGATGCGCGGCGAGGACCCGCCGGCGTCGGCGGCTGCCGCTTACGAAGATGAATTGCGCAAACGGTTCGGCCTCGGCGACGGTGAATTTCCGCGCTTCGATCTCGTGATGCTCGGGCTTGGCGATAATCGCCATACGGCGTCGCTGTTTCCGGGCGATCCTGCGATTCACGAGACGCAGCGCCTGGTGGTCGCGGTCGAGGTTGACGCGGAGCCGCGGAGGCGCCTGACGATCACGCCGCCCGTGATCAACAATGCGGAGCGCGTGATGTTTTTGGTGGCGGGACAGGGCAAGGCGGCGGCGGTGAAGGATGTGCTGGAAGGGCCGCGCGATACGGACAAGTTCCCTGCTCAAATCGTGGCGCCGCATGGCGGCGAGGTCATTTGGCTGCTGGACAAGGCCGCGGCCAGCCTGCTTTCGCCGCGCTAAATCGGACCGGGCCACTGCACGGCGGCGTTATACGGATAGAGCGATGTTTCGATTCGTATTGCGCCATTTCACCGCGATCCTCGTCCTGGCCGCAGTGGCCGGCTGGGCGGTGTTTTACCTGCCAAACACGCCGAGTTGGGCCGTGCTCCGGCTGAAGCAGGCCATCGACGCGCGCGACGGCGACGAAGCCGCGAAATACGTCGATTTCGAAAGTGTCGTTAAGAAGGCGGGCTACGAGATGGTGCAGAAGCAGGGCGGCACCGACCCGCTGAGCGCGATGCTCGGCAACGCGGCGATCGATCTTCTCACTAAGCCGATGGCGCAGATAACGCAGGCGTGGGCGATCAAGAAAGTCGATGACGGCGCGCGCGAGGTGCAGATGCCCGGCGCGGCCGTGGCCGGCTCGCTCGTCCTGCTCCATCGAAATGGCGACACCGCAGCCACCGACTTCACCGACAACAAGGGGCAGCGCTGGAGAATACACCTGGCCCGCGGCGCCGACGGCTATTGGCGCGTCACCGAGATCGAAGACGTCGAGCAACTGCTGCAAAAGCTCCAGCGCAATCAGCACCTCGGCACGCCTACGCCCTAGCATCCTAGAGGTGCGGGAGTGTTTCGCCCGTCCTTCGCGCCCCCGCGTTTACTCTGCTCCGAGCGACGGCTACAATAGAGCACGCGCGGGCGAACCTGACCGGCTCGGCCGCGTTTTAGCATTCGCCACCAAATGAGACGCCCAGATATAAGAAATTTAGCGATCGTCGCCCACGTCGATCACGGTAAAACCACTTTGGTCGATGCGATGCTGCGGCAGTCGGGTGTGTTCCGCGCCAACGAGCAGGTGATCGATCGCGTGATGGATTCCAACGCGCTCGAGCGCGAGCGCGGCATCACGATCATGGCCAAGAACACCTCGATCCTCTGGGGCCAGACGCGCATCAATATCGTCGATACACCCGGCCATTCGGACTTCGGCGGCGAGGTCGAGCGCACGCTGTCGATGGTGGACGGCGTGCTGCTGCTCGTCGATGCGTGCGAGGGGCCGCTGCCGCAAACCCGGTTCGTGCTCAAGAAAGCGCTCGAGTCGAACCTGCCCGCGATCCTGTGCATCAACAAGATCGATCGCGCCGACGCGCGCGCGCCCGAAGTCCTCGACGAGGTTTACGATCTGTTCATCGACCTCGGCGCCAACGAGAGCCAGCTTGATTTCCCGGTGCTCTATACGCAGGCGCGGGCCGGCACCGCGTCGCTCAAGCTGGACGTGCCGAGCGAAAACCTGGTGCCGCTGTTCGACGCGATCGTCGCGCATCTGCCGGGACCCGAGGTCGATCCCGACGCGACGCTGCAATTCCAGGTCAATAATATCGACTACGACGATTACGTCGGCCGACTAGCGGTCGGCCGGATCGTCGCCGGCTCGATGACGGCGTCGCAGAATTATTCGCTGTGCCGGCGCGACGGCAAGACGGTGCTGTGCAAGGTCGCCCACATCTACGGATGGCAGGGGCTGACGCGGGTCGAACGCGAAACCGCCAGTGCCGGCGAGATTGTGATCGTCGCCGGCGTCGAGGACATCGCGATCGGCGAAACGATCGCCGACCTCGAAAATCCGCGAGCGCTGCCGCCGATTCGCATCGACGAGCCGACAGTGGCGATGACTTTCTCGGTGAACAATTCGCCATGGGCGGGCCGCGAAGGGGAGTTTGTCACCTCGCGCAAGCTGGGCGAACGAATCGAATTCGAAGCGCGGCGCAACGTGAGCACTCGCGTCGAGCAACTGACGCCCGACGCGTGGCGGGTGATGGGCCGCGGCGAATTGCAGCTCGCGGTGATTGTCGAAACCATGCGCCGCGAAGGTTACGAGATGCAGGTCTCGAAGCCCACTGTCATTACCAAGCAGGGGCCACGCGGCGAGATACTCGAGCCGATGGAAATGCTGGTGATCGACATCCCGGCGGAGTCTATCGGCGTCGTCACGCAGATGCTCTCGACACGCAAGGGCAAGATGCGCACGATGCTCACTCATGCGAGCAACCGCGTGCGCCTGGAATACGACATTCCCGCGCGCGGGCTGATCGGGTTTCGCGGCCGATTTCTCGAAAACACGCGCGGCAACGGCCTGATGCATACGTTGTTCAACGGCTACGCGCCGTGGTCGGGAACGATTCGCTCGCGCGCCAACGGCGCGATGATTTCCGATCGCGAGGGGGTGACCACGCCTTACGCGATCTTCCATTTGCAGGAGCGCGGCATATTCTTCGTCGGACCCGGTGAGCCGGTCTACGAAGGGATGATCGTCGGCGAGTATGCCCGTGAGATAAACTTGCCGGTGAACGTGTGCCGTGAAAAGAAGCTCAGCAACATGCGCGCGTCGGGTCACGATGAAGCGATCCGACTGTCGCCCGCGCGCATCCCGACGCTGGACGCGGCGCTGGAATGGATCGACGAGGAAGAGCTGGTCGAGGTCACGCCCAAGTCGGTGCGGCTGCGTAACCGCGTCCTCAAGACGGCGCTCAGGAACAAGCATCGTGCGGGATACATCGACGCGCCGCCGGCGGAGATGGCCGAGAGTAACTGATCGCTTCGTGAGCCAGGCGGACGGCGCAGCATCGGACGTGGCGATGGCGTCGCGGCAATCATGAGACTGGTCCGAATCGCCGCGCTTTCCGCGCTCATCCTGACGGTTGTAATCGGCGGTTCGGCGGCGCTGATCGCGTTCAACCAGTCGCGCATCGTGGTTTACGTGCTGGCCTCGGTCCGCAACCGCACCGGCGTCGATATCATCCCGCGCGCCAGCTCCGTTCATCTCGGCACTCACCTGATAGTCGTCCTCGACCAGCCCCGGGTGATCGACAACGGGCACGAAATCGTCAAGCTGAAGTCGATCCGCGCACTCGTCTCGTACCATTCAATTTTCATCAGCACCGGGCTTCCGCTCTATCGGCTGACCGCGACCAATGCTCAAATCACCCTGCCGGTAAATTCTTCCGAGGCGGCCTCAGTCCCGATGCCTCGTCCGGGCGCGGATACGATCACGGCGTTGCATGAGGTGCTGCATGCGCTGGGTCGAATCGCGTGGCGGGTCGAGACGATCGACGCCACCGTGCGCTATGCCGACGGCGCCGAGCTTGCCAATCGTCTAGGGATTGTCGCGTACCGCACGCACCTCGAGCCTCAGTTGTGGCGGCTGGAATTCAGCGGCTCGCTGCTTGGTTCACCCGTACCCGGCGCACAGATGACCGGGAAGATCAGTCTTGGCACCGGGAAAAGTCTGGCGCCCGGCGAGTTCGCGCATGGACAGCTCTGGAGCTGGAACGTGCCGATGGAAGGAGTCGAGGCCGAGGGCTTCACGTTGGCCGGCACGGTCCAGGGGAGTCTCAAGTTCTCGCTTCATGATGACGGGTCGCTGACCGGCGACGCCGACGCAGGCGCGCAGAAGCTGCTGCTGAAGAGTGCACGGCTCGCCGCGCCGGCGAATTTGGGCGAATACTCGCTGCACGCCGGCTTCGACATTACCGGCGGCAAGTACGCTATCACTGAGATCGTTTTGCGCCGCGTCAACTCGCCGCTGCTCTCGGGCGAGACGGAGCTGGTCGCGCCGCAAAGCGAAAAGCCGGAGTTGGGAATCCACCTCGGCGGATTTCACTTCGACGCGGCCGCCGTCAAGCAGCGACTGCTGTCGGTGCGTCATCTGCCGGCCGACTTGGCCGACATGCTCAATCGGCTCGGACGCGGCAAGGTCACCGTCGGTGGTGCTACGCTCAGCGCCGCGCTCGACGAGATAAAGACGTCGCCGCTCGATACGATTCGAAGGAACCTGGTGGTGAGCGGCACCGTGCAGGACCTCGCTTTCGCAATCCCGGCGGAAACGAAACTGCCGCCGGTCGAGAATCTAAGCGCGCAGCTTGGTTACTCGAAGGGATTGCTTACCGTCTCGCAAGGTACCGCGAAATTCGGAAACTCGGCAGTCCACGACCTCGTAGCCAGCGCCAACCTCGGCAACGGAATCGAAGGCGCGGAGTACAAGACCAGCGTGAGCATCGACGCGGACCTTGCCGAACTCTATCCGGCCATTTCCAGAGAACTCGACTTGCTCCAGTTGCGGCAACGCGATCGGCTCGAACACTTGAGCGGACGCGTCGAAGTGGCTGCCACCGCGTCGGGAAAGTTGAGCGCCAAGGAACTGGTCGCACCCAAAGACTATCAGGTCCGCGCCGACGCCATCGGCGCCGTTGTCAACATCAAGGGTTCGCCAGGACCGCTCAAGGTCTCAGGCGGAACCGTCGTCATCGATCCGAATTCGATCAACTTCGACCATCTGATGCTGGAAGCGACGGGCGGCGATGCGACGCTGGACGGCTACGCGAATTTCTTAAAGCCGACCGGCATCGCTGTTCACGACCTGACGCTGGGACTTCATGACTTTCCGTCGGAGGTGTGGTTGGCGTTGCTGGTCGATCCGTCCGACTTCGCAACCAGCGGCCCCATTGGCGGTAAAGTCGTGGTCAACGGCAATCCCAGCACTCTCGGCGGCATGACGCCCGAGGGCAAGCTGACGCTCGCCAAGGGCGATGTGAAATTCAATTTCCTGCGCTCGCCCATCTACGTTCAGGGCGCGACGCTGACGATGCATCGCAAGCAGGTCGTGCTCTCGATGCCGGGTTCAAAGCTGGAGAACCAGGCGATTAACTTCCGCATCACCGTACCCGACTACACGCATCCCACGATTCGCATTGACGCTACCGTACAGAAACTCGATCTCGAGGTGATGACTTTTGTGCGGATGCCGTGGTCGCCGGCTACACCACCGATCCACTTTCCGGTTCCTTGCAGCGGCCATATCGAAGCGCGGGAGGGGAACCTCGCCGCCTTTCAGATGACCGACCTCAAAACCGATTTCACGCGCGACCCGGCCGGCAATTGGCACGTCTATAACATGGGCGCGACGGCGTATCGCGGAAAAATGAAACTCGATCTCGTCGGCCGCGCTCCCGACAACTGGATCCATATGACGGGGAGCGCTACCGACATGGACCCGGCGCCGCTCTTCATGCTGAGCGGCAAGAACAAGCAGTCGCCGTTGGTTGGTCATCTTTCTCTTGCCGCCGATCTGTGGGCCAACACCGATACCAACTTTTTCGAAACCCTGGCCGGCGACATGTCCGTAACGGTTAGAGACGGGACGCTCAACAAATTCACGCTGCTTTCGCGCCTCCTCAGCTTTGTCGACATCAAGAACTGGCTGAGGGCGCAGATTCCGGACCCGCGGATCAATGGCGTCCCGTTCAAAACAATCATCACCGATTTCAAGGGCAAGGGCGGACTCTTCTACACCGATAATTTCGTCCTGCAGGGTCCGGTGATGGATATCACGGCGGACGGCAGCGTCCAGTTCGGCGCGGGCACGCTCGATATGCAGGTCGGCATGTTCCCGTTCGACACGGTGGATTGGGTGTTGAACCACATCCCGCTGATCGGCGAGCGCATCGGCGCCGGAACCGGTAAACTCCTGGCGGCATACTTCCACGTAAGCGGCCCGGTAAGCGACCCGTCGATTACGCCGCAGCCGATCACGTCCGTGACCGAGTTCATCAAGAAAACGCTCGGCATGCCGATAAACATAATTCGTCCGAACACGATCAAGTGAGACTCACGCGGCCGGCGCTGATTGTATTTTGCCGCGAACCTGTCGCGCACCAGGCGAAGACCCGCTTGCTCGGAGCGATAACGCCCGCTGCCGCTGCAGCATTGTCCGACGCGTTCATTCGCGACGCGCTGGCCAAGGCAGCCTCACTTCGTCCCGCGCGGCTCGTGATCGCGGTGAGTGCTCCGGGCCGCGCCGAGCGCAGCAAATACTTCCGGCGGATGGCGCGGCAGTTCAGCGCCGACCTGCTCGATCAAGGAGACGGGTCGCTGGGTAGACGCATGGCGCGGGCGCTCGAGCCGTTTTCATCCGACGGCGCGCTGCTAATCGGCACCGATACGCCTTCTCTTCCGACCGCGCTGCTGGCAGCCAGCCTGCGCGCACTTCAGCGCAGCCGCGTCGTAATTGCGCCGAGTCTCGACGGCGGCTACTACGCTCTCGGCGTGCGCGGCGCGATGCCTCCGATCTTCACCGCGATTCGCTGGGGCAGTGGCCGCGTCTTCGATTCAACCGTGCAGCGTCTGAAGCGTGCGGGCATCCGGTACGCGCTGGGTCCGGCGTGGTACGACGTCGATCGATGGTCCGACGTAATCCTGTTGGCGGCGCATTTGCGAATGTTGGCGCGAGCGCGTGGTCGCGCATACGCGTCGCCGTGCCCTGCGACCGAATCGGTGCTCATGCGGCTTGGAGTCCTGCGCCACGATCGCTAGAGTACCTCGATGCGACGCAGGACGACCGCCGATCCATGATCGAGCTCACTCTCTACACCCGAAACGACTGCCCGTTGTGCCGCGAGATGGAAGAGACAATTGCAGCCGAAGGCCCGAAATTCGACGCGCGCATCCAGCGAATAGAAATCGACGGTGACCCCGGCCTCGAAGCCCGCTTCGGACTGGAAGTGCCGGTGCTGTTCGTTAACGACCGCAAGGCGTTCAAGTATCGATGCACTCCGGCCGAGTTGCGCAAACGCCTGGCGCGCGAGCCGCGAGGCTGAGATGCCGCTGCGAACCCCCCATCGCATGAAGGCGATTCTCGTGACTACGGCCAGCGAGGACCAGGCGCTCGCAATCGCGCGCGTGCTGGTCGGCGAGAGGCTGGCCGCCTGCGTAAATATCGTCGGACCGGTGCGATCCATTTATCGATGGCGCGACGCGGTCGAAGACGAAAGCGAATACCTGCTGATTATCAAGACTCGCGCGACACTCTACATGAAGGTGGAGACGCGCGTTCGCGAGATGCATACCTACGAGGTGCCCGAAGTCCTGTCGCTGAACGCGGACCGCGGCTCGCCGCCGTACATACAGTGGCTGCTCGATTCGACCCGGCCGCCTGGCGTGCACGCGATCAGAAATCCGCCGAAACGCCGACCTGGACGCTCCCGATGATCAGGATCGCGATTGCGGGCGCTGGTGCGATTGCCGAACGCGCGCACATCCCGGCACTCCGGAGTGTCACCGACGCTCAAATCGTCGCGCTACAGAGCCGCACTGCCGACAAAGCGGAGCGGGTTGCACGGGCGATTTGGCCGGACGACGCAGGCCGGCCGAGCGTCTATTCCGATTTCGACGAAATGCTGGCGCGCGAGCGGCCCGACGCGGTCGGAATCTTCACGCCGAACTATTTGCATTGCGAGTTTACTCTGAAGGCTCTTAGCGCGGGCGCACACGTGCTCGTGGAAAAGCCGATGGCGCCTACCGCCGCTGCCGCGCGGCAGATGGTCGATGCAGCGGCGAAGGCGCGGCGGGTCCTGATGGTCGCGATGCAGCGGCGCTATGGCGGAGTCGAGCGCGCTATCAAGGACGCCCTTACCAGCGGAGCAATCGGCAAGCCCAATTTTATCCGTGCGCGCCTTTCGCACGGAGGTCCACAGGCGTGGGCGCCGGGACAGACGTGGTTCACGACGGCTTTGGAAGCGGGCGGTGGCGCGATGCTCGATCTTGGCGTGCATGTCGCCGACCTCGCGATCTGGTTCATGGGTGAGATCGATTCCGTCTCCGGACAGGTGGGCATCCTGGCCAAACAGATCGAAGTCGATGACACGGGCGCGATGGTTATCCATTTCAAGTCGGGCGCGCTCGGCGTCGTCGAGGCGAGTTGGAGCAGCATGCCGCCACTGTCGGCGATCGAGATCTACGGCAGTGAGGGCAGGGTGATGGCAGGCTATCCGCGCAACGACATCTCGATCCTGAAAGCCGACGGCAGTCCGGCGCCGGGATTCTCGCGCGAAGAGGTGATGAGTCGTTTCGAGCCGCGCGATCTGCTCGCTCCGTCGCGGGAACTCGCCGCAAACTTCGTGGGTGCGATTGAAGGCCGGGTGAGACCTTGGCCCGACGGGATAGACGGATTGCGCGCGGTCGAAGCGATCGAGGCTTGTTATCGTTCGTCGCGTACCGGCAGTCGAATCAAGCTGCCGCTCGATTCATAATTCACGCATGTTCCGCGAATCGATCAAAAAGATGGCGCCGTATCGGCCCGGCGAACAGCCGCGTGCGGGCCAGCGCCTGATCAAGCTCAACACCAATGAAAACCCATATCCGCCGTCGCCGCGGGTGCGCCGCGCCGTGGCGAAAGCGATGGCGGGATCGGCGCTGCGGCTGTATCCGGCGCCGCGCGCCGATGAATTCGTGGCGAGCGCCGCGAAAATCTACTCGATACCGCGAAGCATGATCCTCGCGGGCAACGGCTCGGATGAACTGCTCGCGATGGTCTTTCGGGCGACGCTCGGAAGCGGCGACACTGTCGCCTATCCGGTCCCGACCTATTCGCTCTACGACACACTGGCGCTTGTGCAGGAGGCGCGAATCCTCCACTTCCCGCTCGGCGCCGACTTTGAGCTGCCACTCGACGCGCTCGCCCGGGCGCGCGCCAATCTCACGATAGTGTGCAGTCCCAATTCGCCGTCGGGTACGCTGACGCCCACCCGCAGCCTCGGCGCGCTGGCGAAACGCCTGGGCAATCGATTGCTCGTGATCGACGAGGCGTACGTGGATTTCGCCGCCGAGAATGCACTCGGCCTGGTCCGGCGCCATCGCAACGTCGTGGTTCTGCGCACGCTGTCGAAGTCCTATTCGCTTGCCGGGATGCGGCTGGGCCTGTGCTTTGCGCATCCGCCGGTGATCGACGCGCTGATGAAGGTCAAGGATTCGTACAACTTGAGCCGGGTCGCGCTAGCTGCCGGCGCCGAAGCGCTGCGCGACTCCGCCTGGATGCGCCGCAATGTCGCCAAAGTGATCCGCACGCGCGCCACGACCGAGGTGCGGCTGCGCAAGCTCGGCTTCGTAGTGCCGCCGTCGCAGGCGAACTTCGTGCTGGCGCGGATGCCGGGGCGCGACATGGCGCCGGTCACGCGCGGTTTGCGCCGGGCCGGAATCCTGGTGCGGCATTTCGCGACACCGCTGCTTCAGGACGCTCTCAGAATCTCGATTGGCACTCGTGCCGAGATGGACGCGCTGTTCAAGGCGCTCGCACCGCTGGTCCGCGCAACTCCATCGAAATCGAAACGCCGCATCGATACGTGAGCCGGTAGAATTTGATGGCGGCGATCAAGCGTCTGTTCGGAAGTTTCCGTTCGTCCCGCGGCAAGAAATCCGAGTCCGAATCGCGCCCATCGATTCAATGGGTAGTCGCCGGGCTGGGAAATCCCGGCGAGGAATACTCGCGCTCGCGTCATAACGCGGGATTCATGACGATCGATCGAATCGCAAAAGCGAAAGGCGTCGAATTCGGACGGCGCAGATTCAAAGGCGTCACGGCTGAAGTCGCACTGGCCGAAAAGCCCGCGCTGCTGGTCAAACCGCAGACTTATTACAATCTCAGCGGTGAGTGCGTTTCGGACCTGCTCGGATATTTCAAAGTTGCTCCCGCGCGCCTGATCGTCGTGCATGACGAGCTCGACCTCGAGGCAGGGCGGCTCAGGATCAAGCAGGGCGGCGGCGATGCCGGCAACCGCGGCGTTCGTTCGATCGCGGAGTCGCTTGGAACGACGGATTTTATCCGGATCAGGATCGGAATCGGCCGGCCGCCGGGGTTTACCACTGAGATGGAACCCGGTCGGCAGCCGAAGACCGAAGAGAACAAGGACTACCTGCTCCGTCCGATGACCACCTCCGAAAGACAGGCGCTCGCACCGCTCCTGGAACGCGCAGCCAATGCAGTCGAGGCGATCGCGGAGCGTGGACTCGAAGCCGCGATGAATCGTTACAATCAACGCGGCTAGGGTTCATTGGGCGAACTCCGACTCGGTGCGCCAAAATATAACAAGTTGTCTCAAAGACTAATCATTCTGTTGACAGATCTGCGCACCCCGCGCTAGAGCATGAGACACCGGTCCCTCGTCAGACACGCGCGACGTGGCGGTCTCACAAGTTTGCATCCAAGGGTAGGGGGCAGCCCATGTGTGACGAAAACCAAACCCGCTTCAGCAGAGCGGAGGACGCTCTGCGCTTCTATTTCCGCTTGCGCGAACTGCTTCACAGCGGACGGACCAGACGCCTGGTGGCGGACGAACTGCCGGCGGACGCATGCACGGTAGCTGCCAACGCGATCGATGATTACCAATGTATCGGATGGTGCATGCGCGGTCTCGACGAGATCGCGCTGTGGCTGCTCAGCGAGATCTACGGACCGACCGGCTTCGGCGTGCATCGGCGGACTTCGCGCACGTGTGCAAGGCAGGCAGGCTGGAGTTCCCGGACCATCAGTTTCGGCTGCGTGAGATCGCGATGATCCACGAGCACGCACTGGGTGTGGCGAAACGAGGTCTGCGCAGCCTGGGCATGATTCCCGTGCGCCGGCTGCAACGCGTGCGCGAACGGCGCCGTCGCATTCGGACCGTTGTCAAGCAGGAGCATCTTCACGGCAGCCGGGCGGCGAATCGCGGGTAATCCGCGCCCGCGAATCCGATCTGAGTGGGGGGCGGGCTATTCCGCGCCGTCGAAATTCCTGTACGCTTGAGAGCCATCGGAGTCTTCGGCGAACGGAATTGGCGAAGCGGAAGGTGAACGAAAGTCAGGCGAATGAACAGGCCGCAGCGCTCGCTCGCGGCACGGTCGAGGTTATTTCTCCGGCGGAACTTGCCGCGAAGATCACGCTTGGCCGGCCGCTCAGGATCAAGCTCGGGATGGATCCGACCGCGCCCGACTTGCATCTCGGTCACAGCCTGACGCTCAAGAAGCTGCGCGACTTTCAGAATGCGGGCCATACCGTGATTTTCCTGGTAGGCGACTTCACCGCGATGATCGGCGATCCCACCGGGCGCTCCGAGACCCGCAAGCCGCTGACGCGCGAGCAGATCGAGCGCAACGCGGAGACCTACCGCACCCAGGCTTTCAAGATTCTCGATCGCGAAAGGACCGAGGTCCGCTTCAACAGCGAGTGGATGAATGAATTGGGAGTGCGCCGCCTGATCGAGATTGCAGCCAAGGTGAGCGTCGCCCGCCTGCTCGAGCGCGACGATTTCGAGCAGCGGCTCTCGGCCGAGGAGCCGCTGTTCCTGCACGAACTGCTTTATCCTGTGATCCAGGGCTACGATTCGGTCGCGCTGGAAGCCGACCTCGAGATCGGCGGCACCGATCAGAAGTTCAACATGCTGGTCGGCCGCGAGCTGCAACGACACTTCGGACAGGCACCGCAAGCGGTGATGACGATGCCGCTGCTCGAAGGCCTCGACGGCGTGCGCAAAATGTCCAAGTCGCTCGGAAACTACGTCGGCCTGACCGACAAGTCCGAGGACATGTACGGCAAGCTGATGTCGGTGCCCGATCAACTGATGGTTCGTTATTACGAGCTGCTCACTAACGCGACGCCCGAAGAGATCGCGGCGGTCAAGTCGGGCGGATTGCATCCTATGGAAGCGAAGAAGCGCCTCGCCCGCACGCTCGTCGCCGAATACCACGGCGAAGCTGCCGCCGCTCGCGCCGAGCAATACTTCGAGAGCAAGTTCCAGCGCCGCGAAATTCCCGCCAGCGCGCAGGTGTATCGAATCGCAGAGGACTTGTGGATTTGCGAGCTGATGAAGCAGTTACAGTTCACGCCTTCGACCAGCGAGGCGCGGCGCCTGGTGAGCCAGGGCGCGGTGCGGGTGGATGGGCGCACCGTAACCGACGTGAATTTTCGCTTCGTGCCGGGCGAGCACAAGGTGCTCGAAGTGGGCAAACGCCGGGTGGCGCGGATCGAGCCCTGACGGGGCGGCCAGCGCGCTCAGTCGCGCTTGTTCTTCTCGGCCTGCGCGACTGCTTCGCGCAACTTTTCCATCGTGCGGCCAAGCGCCTTGGTGTAGCGCTGCTTGGTCCAGCTCTCCTTGGTCCGCATCTTGAGCCATCCGAGCTTGACCGCGTCGGGCTTGTTGCCCATCTCGCCGGTGGAGACCTCGATGATCGCGCGCTCTTCCGTGTTGAGCGAGTCGAGCACTTCGCGCTTGAGGCTCTGCAGAAATCCGGACTTGAGGTCGATATCGATCTTCATCGAAAATGCACTTCCATCACCAGAGCCTAAACCATCGCATGTGCCTCCTCAACGGGTCAGCATCGGTGCCCCCCTGCACCAATGATAAGAAAGGATGCGGCGGGTTGACATTGCAAGCGGCCGGGGTTACTCGCCGGTTTGTGGAGAACGAACGATGAAACACTTTACCGTCGAGCAGCGCGACCACGTTCAGGTTTGGACCATCGGCAATCCACCGATGAACTACATGACCGCGCCGATGTCGCAGGAACTGCTGGAGCTGGTCGGCCGCGCCGAAAGCGACGCCAACACGCGCGCGATTATTCTCACCGGCGGAATCGACGGGAAATTCATCACGCACTACAGCGTGGACGAGCTGGCCGCGATGGCGGCCGACCCGGCGGCGTGCGCGCAGATTTTCCCCGCCGCGTCGGCGGGGTTCCATCGCATGCTCGACCGGATCATGTTGATGCCCAAGGCGGTCATCGCGGCGATCAACGGCGATTGCATGGGCGGCGGCTATGAACTCGCACTGGCGTGCGACTTTCGTCTGGCGGCCGATGGCCCCTACCAGATCGGGCTGCCGGAGGCGGTCCTGGGAATTCTACCCGGCGGTGGCGGCACGCAGCGCCTGCCGCGGCTCATCGGGCGCGGCAGAGCGCTCGAGGTGCTGATGTTCGGCAACGTGTACAGCCCCCGCGACGCCGAGAAGATGGGCATGGTGAACCGCGTGCTCGCGCCGGAAAAGCTGATGCCGTTCGCGATGGAATGGGCGCGCACGCTGGCCAGCCGTTCGCCGCGAGCCGTCGCCGCGATCAAGCGCGCGGTTTATGTGGGCGCCGATCGCGATCTCGAATCCGGACTCTACGTCGAGCGGATGGAAATGACACAGCTGATGTGCTCGCAGGACGCGCGAACGCTGATGACCGCCTACAACCAAGCGGTCGCGCGCGACCCGATGACGGCGCGCAGCGAATTCCTCAAGGGAATCGGCGTGCCGCCGCCCAAGGGCAGTTGACGCGCGCAAGACTCGGCTATTCTTCTTCGACGGCCTGGCGAATCGCGTTCAGGATGAACAGGAACTGACCCGGCGACGACACCCGGCCAAGCATGTTTACGTTCTTCAGGACCTTGAGTTCTCGCTCGCTTACCTTGTGACGCGCCAGCGTCCCGCGATCGCGCGCAAACTTGCGCCATGAGTCGTCGCGGCCCTTGGCGGGTGAGGACTCGCGGCGCTCACTGACTATCCAATGCGCCTCGGGATGCGCCAGCAGGAACAAGCGCTGCTTGTCGAGCTCGAGCGTATCCGCAATCCGCGACAGCAGCGACAGGGAAGGGCGGCGCCGTCCGTTTTCGAGGTATGCGATGTGGCTGGCCTTGACGCCGAGTTTGCGCGCGAGTTCACGCTGGGTGTAGCCGTAAGCGCCGCGCCTCTGCTTGAGGACCTGACCGAGAGTTTCTTTTTTCATAGTTCGTGTTCCGCCAGTAGTTCCCATCGGGTTGCGTAGTGGACGTTACCAGTCAGATCGTAAAAACTCTGGCCGATCGGTAGTGAAAGGCAAAATCGGTTCCGCACGATTGATGCGGTTCCATTGCTGTTTCTTCATGCGTCAAATTGCGCTGCGGCCGACTTTGCGTGGCCCGGTTTCAAGGATCCTTCTTCGGCCAATATATATATGGCTGAGCGAACGTTTGAGCTTTCCGCGCCATCACCAACAGTCTCATAGGTATGAACATAAAGTCCACACCGACAAATCTCGGCGTTGCAAGAGTTAAAAGAACACATAGCGGGCTTCCGCTTGCGATAACAATCTGACTCTGCTAATGACACCACGAGTCAGCCGAAAACGATAAATTTTACCGATTACGACACTCCTTGACAGGTCGAAGGCGAACGAACAGGGGGGCTTCGCCTTTGACCGCCGATCCCAATCGGTCGCCACGTCATTCCGCGTCCAGAATTTTCGGGCTAGCCGGCCGACGGCGGAGGAAGCTGCGGCTTCTCGCAGCCAGTGCCGGTGGCGCAACCCAGACCTGCGCCGAAATAAATAGTGGCAGCCTTGACTGGAAAGAACAGATAATTGAGCGGCGTCTCGATCGGATCGAATGGCTGCGGCGTTTGCGCAGCCTGCTCGGCATGAGCCTGCTGCTCGACTTGCTGCTTGGTATTGGCGGTGACCTCGACGTTCTGGATGCTGGCGAGGCGATTGTCGGCGCCGAAAATTGCGGCCTTGCCCGGTTCGAGCCAGACGTAGCGCAGCACACTGGCGCCGCTGTGGTTGGGATCAGCGATGTTGTCCTTCAAGTCGGGTTCGCCCATAGCCTGCACTGCTTGCGCGGGCGTCATGCCGGTGCTTAGCGACTTACTTTGAACGGCCGAGCATGCGACCACGAATAGCGTGAGCAGGGCAATGGCCGCGCGCGCGAAAATCCTCCGGAGGGTCATCATCAGTATCTCAAGCCTCATATGGAGCTAACATACCGAAGACATCTGCGGCAATCGACAGTGTTTCACTGCGACCATCACTTTGCCGACGACGAATTCACGACGCTCGGCGCCGGTTCAGCTATTGCCGGAATCGCCGCCGACACAGTGGTCGCTGCCGGTTGCGCGATGCACGCGCCCGCTTGCGACGCCGTCAACATCACCGGCTGCGCGCCGCCGTTTGGCGACGGGCTCGCGAACGGATGCGTCAGGTTGTAGAGGCCGTTGACCAATCGAAGGCCCCATCCGCCGCTGTGGTTCATAAACCCGGTGAGTTGATTGTAGAGCGCGGGATCGTTGACCAGCAGGCCCGCGGTACCCTGGCCCGAGTCGATCTTCTGCAGGATGTCCTTCAGGTCGCGCGACGACCGGCGCAGGTTGGGCAGTACGTCGTCCGAGAAATCCTTGTTCTCCATCAGTTGCGGTAAAATCCCGTTGGCTTTGTCGAACCGCGCGATCAGCGTATCGAGCCGCGCGCTGGTCTGGCGAATCTTCGCCGCGGTATCCGACAGGTTGTGGAGGAACTGTTTGCCGTTGGTTTCGTTGCTCAGCATCGCACCGACCAGGCCCTGTCCCTTGTTGACGCGGTCCATCGCCTGGCCCAGCGCGAGCGACAGCTTGTCGACATCGTCGAGCGTGCGCTTAATCGATTCCAGCGTCAGATGCTCTTTCGGCCGGTTGGCGTCCTCGCCGCGCACCAGTTCACTGACCAATCCGTGGCCGTTTTCGATCGACGCGAGGATCGAGCGCAGCGAACCTGAGATGGCCATTACGTTCGCGATCAAATCGTCGGTGCCTTCGCGTTGCAGAATTGCCTCGTAGTCGATCGGATTGACCGAAGCGAGCACGGTATCTGGCGTCGCGGGTGGCGCGGCGGGCGTGCCCGGAGTCAGCGCGACGAACTTGTCGCCGAGCAGGCCCATCGAATGTATCTGCGCGATCGAATCGGTTCGTACGCGCTCCGCCGCGGATTGCTCGATCCACATCTGCACGATCACGTAGCCGTTCTCGGGCTCGGGCGGAAATTTTATCGACTCGACCGCGCCGATCCGCACTCCCGACAGCGTGACCGGCGCGCCGGTTTGCAAGCCGTTAATTCGCCCGAAATGCGCCTGCAGGATTTCGGTGCGGGTGAAAAATTGCGCGCCATGCCCGATGGTGAGAATCGCGAAGCACAGGAGCCCGAGCCCGGCGGCGATCAACGCGCCGACCCGCACGCGCGAATAGGCGGACTCAGCCATGCTCGCCGCGCCTCGCCGTTGTCACAGCGCGATCTCCACGAATTCGCGCATCAGCTCGTCCCTGGTTGCGCGCACTTCGTCCGCAGTGCCGCTGAATCTTATCCGTCCATTGTCGAGCAGCGCGAAGCGGTCGCCGACCATGAACGCGCTCTTGAGATCGTGCGTCACCACCACCGACGTAAAGCCCAACTGCCGCTGCAATCCGCGTATGAGCAAGTTTATCCTGTGCGTCACCAGGGGGTCCAATCCCGTCGTCGGCTCGTCGTACAGAACCGCCTTGGGCTGCAGGGCGATCGAGCGCGCCAGCGCGACGCGCTTTTTCATTCCGCCCGAAAGTTCAGCGGGGTAAAGATGCTCCACGCGCGTCATCCCGACCATGTCCAGCAGCTCGGTCACGCGCCGCTCGATAGCCGGCTCGTCCAGCTTGCCGTGCTCGCGCAGCGGATAGCTGACGTTGTCGAACACGTTGAGCGAGTCGAACAGCGCGCCACCCTGAAACACCATCGCGACTTCCTTGCGGACCTGGGCCATCGCGTCCTCGCTGAGATCGTTCAGCCGCCGGTCCTCGACGATCACTTCGCCGCTGTCGGGCCGCTCAAGGCCGTTGAGATGCCGCAGCAGGACGCTCTTGCCCTCGCCGCTACCGCCGAGCACGACCAGCGTCTCGCCTTCGAAGACCTCGAGACTGACTCCCTGCAAAACCGGCTTGCCGGCGAAGCTCTTGCGGAGCTGGCGCACCTCGATAAATCGTTTTCGTCCGTCGTTCGGCATCAGATCGATAGAAAAAACTTGGTCAAAAAGAAATCCGAGATCAGCACCGTGATCGATGCGGCCACCACCGCCGAGGTCGTCGCGCGGCCGACGCCGTCGGCACCGCCGGTTGCGGACAGGCCCTTCGAGCATGCGATTAT
The DNA here is from genome assembly GCA_963842085.1 of uncultured delta proteobacterium. Taxonomy (GTDB): domain Bacteria; phylum Desulfobacterota; class Binatia; order Binatales; family Binataceae; genus Binatus. The sequence continues at coordinate 621,492 of CAWJET010000002.1, read as the reverse complement.
CGCGATCTCGAAGCCGAAGAACACCGACTTCCCCAGTCCGCTGAGCAGGTCGCCGAGCTGTACGTTCTGAACCAGCGAACTGTAGAAGTAATCGGCGCTTACGCCGAGCTGCGTGACCGAAATAACCAGCCCGCCGAACAGTCCGACCGCGTCGGCCAGCACCGTCAGGATCGGCACCATGATCACCGTCGCGAGCACGCGCGGCACCACCAGCTTCTTGATCGGACTGGTGGCGAGCGAGCGCATCGCGTCGATCTGCTCCGTCACCTTCATCGTGCCGAGCTCCGCGGTTATTCCCGCGCCGACGCGTGCCGCGACCATCAGCGCGCTCAGCGCGGGTCCCATCTCGCGCAACAGCGAGAGTCCCATGATCCGGCTCACGTAAATTTTGGCGCCGAACTTCGCCAGGAACTGGCCCATCTGCAGCGCCAGCACCATCCCGGAAAAAATCGCGGTCAGGTTGACGACGTTGACCGATTTCACCCCCACGGCGTCGAGCTGATCGAGCAACAGGCGGCCTTCAAACGGGCGGCGGATCAGGTAGCGGAAGAAATCGCCGGTCAGCACTCCGACTTCGCCAAGTTCGTCAAGGAACAGGTATATTCGTTCGAGCATCGCGCCTGTCGAAGCGAGCGTAAGCGAAGCCGTTGGATGCGGCAATACAAAGGTCGGAAGCGGCTTGATTTTGGACAACGACGACCAACTACTCTTCGTGTACGGCTCCCTGATGAATCCCGCCGAGCGCGTGCGTCTGCTGGGCCGACCCATCGACACGAGCCGCGCGCGACTCCCCGGCTACGGGCGCGGCCGAAAGCGCTACTACTTCGTCACCAAACAAGCCGGCGCTATCACCGACGGCGCAATCCTCGAAGGACTGAGCGCTCGCGACTTCGCCATCCTCGACCAATACGAAGAAGTGCCGACGCTCTACACCCGCGAGCGCATTGAAGTGCTTGCCGCGGACGGCCGCAAAATCGAATGCTGGCTCTACCTGCCCACGAGCTGGGCGAAGGGCTGATCCGCTGTGCCTCGTTCCTTGTCACCGAGATTTCAGTTGGCGCGAGGCGCCTCAATGTGGTTCAGGTCCCTTGTCTCCGTCGACAAAGGCGGTTTCACGAACAGCACGCAGTAATGCTTGACCGACGCGCTGATTGGCCATGGCATCGTCTTCACCAGCGCGAATCCAGTGCGAGTCAACTCCTGCGCAACGATACGCTCGGGAACTCCGTGCCCGCCGCGATTCGCCGGCACCCCGGGCGGCGCCGGCTGTCCGGGCAGCTGCGACGGATCGAAATCGACGATCGCCAGCCGTGCGCCGGGGCGCATAGCCCGATAGAGCGAGTTGTCGATACCGGTTGGATCCGTCAGATGGTGGTAGACCTCGCGCAGAAAGATTGCGTCGCAGCAGTTTGACGGCAATCCGGTCTCGTGTTCCCGGCCCGCAATGACAACCACATTTCGCGCCCCCGCTGTTTGCGCCAGATGGCGGATTGTTTCGAGCAGCTTGGGATCGATCTCGGTCGAGTAAACCGTACCGTTCGGACCCACGCGCTTTGCTATCGCGATCGAAATCTCGCCGGAACCCGCACCGACGTCGGCCACCGAAGAACCGGGCTTGAGCGCGAGTACCTGGACAAGATGATCGATCTCGGTTTCAGCGGCGCGCGCGACCGCCGCGGAGAGAACAAAAGCGGCTGCGATCAGAGCTGCCGCCGACCGAACCGAATTAGGCCTTCTGCGCACTTCTAACAGGGAACGAAGTCCCGCGTCCTTGTCTCCTCACCGGGTGCAGGGGCTCACCCCTGCCGAAGGAAGCGTGAAAGCCCGAGCGGGTTTCAAATTTAACAAAGTGAACTCGCGCTATCCCTTAACTTCGGCCGGAGGCGGCTTCGGCTGCTCTCCGCGCTTGAGTCCGAACTTGTCGATCCGGTATTGCAGCGTCCGATAACTCATCGCGAGCATCTTGGCCGCCTTAGCGATCACCCAGTCATTGCGCTCGAGCGCCTGCAGAATCGCGTCGCGCTCGAACGTCTCGAAATTGAAGCCCTCGCTCGGAATCTCGTACCTGTCCCCGCGCTGACGCTCGGCGCTGCGGGCCGGCTTCTTGCGCGCCAGCACTTCCTCGGGCAAATCGCGCGGCATCACCTTGTCGCCTTCGCACAGCAGGATCGCGCGTTCGATAGCCGACTCGAGTTGGCGCACGTTGCCCGGCCACGCGTAGTCCAGCAGGACTTCCATTGCCTCGCGCCCGATTTCCTTCACGCGGCCCTCCGCCAGATGGCCAAACTTGGCGAGCGCGTGATTCACCAGCAGCGGAATGTCGCCGCGCCGATCGCGCAACGGCGGCAGCGTCACCGTCACGACGTTGATGCGATAGTACAGGTCCTCGCGGAAGCGTCCCTCGCCGACTTCCTCCGCGATATTGCGATTGCTCGCCGCCACCAGCCGCACGTCGATGCGAAACGAGTCGTTGCCGCCGACGCGCCGCAGTTCCTTCTCCTGCAGCACGCGCAGAATCTTCGCCTGCATTCCCTGCGGCAGGTCGGCGATCTCGTCGAGAAACAGCGTCGATTTGTCCGCACTCTCAAACAGCCCTATCTTGCGCTCGTTGGCGCCGGTGAATGCGCCGCGCTCATGCCCGAACAGTTCGTTTTCGATCAGGTTGTCGGGAATCGCCGAGCAGTTGATCGCGACGAACGGGCGCGCCGCGCGCGGCGACAGCCGATGAATCGCCTTCGCCACGATTTCCTTGCCGGTGCCGCTCTCGCCCTGTATCAGCACCGTCGAATTCGACGGTGCGACGCGCCGCACCAGGCGGATCACTTCCTGGATGGCGGGATCCTGCCCAATAATGCCCTCGATCTCAAAAGTGCCTTCCAGCCGCCGCTTCAGCAACTGATTTTCCTGCTGCAGGTTGGCGAACTCCGCCGCCTTGGCCACCCGCGTGACCAGCTTCTCGCGATCGGTCGGCTTCTCCAGGTAATCGAAGGCGCCCGCCTTCATTGCCTGCACCACGCTGTCGGTCGAGCCGTGCGCGGTCAGCACCACCACCTGGCTGCCGGGATAGGCGCCGCGCACTTTCGTCAGCAGCTCCTCGCCCGACATCCCGGGCATCATCAGGTCGGTCAGCACGACGTCGAAGCGCGACAGCGCCAGCAACTCCATCGCGCGCTTGCCGACCGCCGCCTCTTCGACTGCGAATCCCTCTTCACGCAACGTGTCCGCGGTGATTTGCCGTTCCAGGTCGTTGTCTTCAACGACCAGCACTGAGGCCTGCGTCATGATTGTGTCCGTCTGCTGCCGCGCTGGGCGGGAAGGTGAAAGTCACTGTGGTTCCGGGTCCGTCCACGTTGGGCCCGATATCGATTGTACCGCCATGCGTCTCGACAATCGCCTTCGACAGAAACAGCCCGAGGCCGATTCCCTCGCGCTTGGTGGTGAAAAACGGCTCGAAGACGTGGTCCACGACTCCCGCCTCGATCCCGGCGCCGGTGTCCGAAAACGTAATCACCGTCGAGCCGTCCCCAACGACACGCCGAAACACGATCCGCATCGTGCCGCCTTCGGGCATCGCCTGGATCGCGTTGGCGACAACGTTGATGAAGCAGGTGCGCAGTTTTTCGGCGTCCACGTTGAGAATCGGCGACGCCTCGCTGCACTCCTCGGCCAGCTCGATCCCCTGGCTTTTCATTTTCGATTCCGAGAGCGCCACGACTTCGTCCACCAGTTGATGGACGTCGGTCGGCGCCGGGAATATCTCGATCGGCTTGCCGTAATGCAGGAAGCTTTGCACCAGCTCCGACAGCCGCCGCATCTCGTCCTTCATGATTCCGAGCTGATGCAGAAACGCCTCGCGATCGTTGGGCTGCTGCGGAGCGTACCGCGCGCGCAGCTGATCGAGTGCAAGGCTGATGAAATTCAGCGGGTTCTTGATTTCATGCGCCAGGCCTCCCGCCAGTTGCCCCAGCGCGGTGAACCGCTCGAGCCGGTTCAGTTCCTGCTCGCGCTCGCGCGCCCGCCGGAGTTGGCCGACCATGTCGTTGAAGCTGCGCGTCAGCAGGCCGATCTCGTCGCGCCGATGCGCCTCGGGCACCGGTTCCAGGCCGCGCGCCGCGATATTCTGCGCCGCATTCGCGACCGCATGAATCGGCTTCACGTAGCGATCGGCCAGGATATAGGCGAACACCAGCCCGATCGCGAAAATCGCAAACGCGATCATCAGCTCGCGCGTCCGGCTCTGCGCCAGTGGCTGTGCGAAGTCGCCAAAATTCGCCACCACCTGCACGTAGCCCAGCAGGTGATCCTCCACCTCGACCGGGATCAGATATACCGTCGTCTCGGGCGCGAGGCCGAGCTTGCCGGCCGGAACAGTCACGAGTGCATCGGGATGCTTGAGTTGCTCGGGCGTCAGCCATTCGGCCTGCTTGGGCCGCAATGCGGCGCCGATCAGATGCGGATTCGAGCTGTTGAGGATCAGATTTTCGCTCGACGCGATCGATACTTCGAGCCCCTGCGTGTGCAGGTTGTCCACGTAGTTGTGCAACTGATCTCGATCGGTGCTGCGCACCGCGGTCAATTCCTGCACGCCGATCTGGATCACGCGGGCCAGGTCCTTGACCTTCTCCTGCGTCGTCGCGACGATCTCCGCCTGCGTGCCCAGGCTCACCCACACCTCCGTGCCCAGCGTCAGCCCGAGCAGCCCGACCATCAGCACGATCAGCTTCGCCTTGAGGTTAAGCGCGGGAAAGTATGATTCCATTTTCGACATCGGCAGGCCGACAGGGCCGCGCAATAATCCGGCCTAACTGCTCTTGGCTGCGGACTCGTTGGTTTTGCGCAGCACCACGATTCGGGTCCCGTACACCGCAACGCTCAGTATAGCCACGACTACGATCAACCGCTCGAAGCCGCCGATGTATTTGACCAGCAACTCGAGTTGTTTGCCGAATACGTAGCCGAGCGTCACGACGATTGGCACCGAGATCAACGCTCCAAGCAGATCATAGGCCAAAAAGACCGCCGGGCGCACGCCGAAAGATCCCGCCGACAGGTAAATCAGGGCGCGCAGACCGGCCAGGAAACGCGCGTAGAAAATCGCGCGATGCCCATGACGCTGCATGAAACCCTCGATGCGCTCGATCTGATGCTTGCGGCCCGGCCGTCCGATTGAGAAGTAGCGCACCAATCCCGAGCCGAAGTGCCGGCCCATGAAGAACAGCGAGTTGTCGCCCGCGACCACTCCCAGCAGCGACACCGCCAGCGTGATCGGGTAGCGCGTGATCCCGCGATGCACCAAGTAGCCGCCGGCCAGGAGCGCCACGTCTTCCGGCATCGGCAGCCCCAGTCCACACAGCATCAGAACAACGAACAACCCGACATAGGTGAAGTGTTCGATATACGCGGAGACGAGTCCAACCAAGCGTCAGCTCCCGTGGGCGTAGCGCGCGCGCAATGTGTCGCGGATCTGTTCGACCGGCACGCCCCGATTTGCCATTGACTTTGCATCGCGCGCCTCGCCACAGCAGATCGCGCACCTGCTGCCGTGGGTATCGCGGAAGCAGTCGAGCAGGCTCTTGTGCCCCAGCGTCTTGTCGCACCCGCAGTAGCAATGCAATTGCGCCAGCAACGCGGGATCGCGCTCGGCAACTTCATACGCCTCGCGCACGTTGCCCTGGAATTCCCGCGGGTCGAGCGTTATCCGGAGTCGCGCCGCCGGATCGCCGGACGCCGCCATCTCGCCGTCCGATGGCTGCGCTCGATTCGACAAGTAGCCGCCGTAGGCGACCGCCACGACCAGGAATGCGGCGGCAGTCAATGCGACAATTCCTTTGATGCCCTTGAACATGAGTCTCCCAGCAGGGCGAAATTATAGCATCTCGATGAATCTAAGGCTTTGATTCGCGAAACTGTACAGAGCGGCGGGCCGATGCGGTCCGCGCCGCGTATGCGGCAGTCGTTTCAACAGGCCCATCGCCAAGATGCTGCGGCGGAAGTTTCGCCGATCGAGCGGGCGCCCCAGGATCAGCGAGTACAGCTCCTCGAACTCGGCGAATGTGAATTCCCGCGGCAGCAAGGCATACGCGATGTTGGTGTACTCGAGCTTGGACTTCAGCCGCCGTACCGCATACGCCGCCATCTGCGAGTGATCGTACGCGAGCTCCGGCAGTCGCGCGACTTCGTACCATTTGCCGGTTGCGTATTTGTCCGACGGCGCGCCCACTCCCTGCACATCGGGAATCAGCGCCATGTACGCGACCGACACCACGTGCGCGCGCGGGTCGCGCGACGGATCGCCAAAGGTGAACAACTGCTCCAGGTATGCCCCGCGCAGTCCCGTCGAATCGTAAAGCTCGCGTCGCGCCGCATCGTCCAGCAGCTCGCCTACCCGCACCAGTCCGCCCGGAAACGCCCACCGCCCGCGGCCCGGCCCGCGCCGCAGCTCGACCAGGTAGGTCTGCAGGCGCCCGCCGTTGATCGCAAACAGCACCGTATCGACCGCGACCATCGGCCGCGCCAGCCGCTCACCGCGCGCGACGGTGCCCGTCGCGACGCCCTGTGCATTCGCGCTCAGGCGCTCAGCTCGAGCATGCGCTCCAGGGCCCGCTTCGCGCCCGCGCGCACGTCCTCGGTAAGTTCGATTTCGTAGCGCAGGTGGCGGAGCGCATCGAGCGTCCCCTCGAGCGTGATCATCTTCATGAACCGGCATAGCTTGCACGCCTTGTAGAAGTGCTTGTCGGGAATCTCCATCAGCAGCCGATCCGACAGCCCGCATTCCGTCACCACCAGGAACTTGTCCGCGTCGCTGCTCCGCGCATACCTGACCATCGCGCTGGTAGACAGCACCGCGTCGGCAATCGCGAGCACGTCGCGCCGGCACTCCGGATGCGCAATCACCTTGATCCCGGGAATCGCCTGCTTGACCTTGTTCACCTCGTCCGGGGTTATCTGATGGTGCACGTAGCAGTTGCCGTCCCACGAAATCACGCGTTTGCGCGTATTCCCCTGCACGTAGTTCGCGAGATTCTGATCCGGCACGAACAGAATATTATCCGAGTCGATCCGCTCGACGATCTTGGTCGCGTTCGCCGACGTGCAGCACGCGTCCGACAGCGCCTTTACGTCCGCCGTGCAATTGACGTACGACACCACCTTCAGGTCGGGATAAATCTTGAGCAACTCTTCCTTGCGCTCGGCCAGCGCCTCGGCCGTCACGCTGTCGGCCAGCGAGCATCCCGCCTTCAAGTCCGGCAGCAACACTTTGCGCTCGGGGTTGAAGACCTTGGCCGTCTCGGCCATGAAATGGACGCCGCAAAAGACGATCACGTCCGCGTCGCGCACGTCGCGAGCGTTGCGCGCCAGCTCCAGCGAGTCGCCGATAAAGTCCGCGACCTCGAAAATTTCCGGCCGCTGGTAGTTATGCGCCAGCACGACCGCGCGCCGCGACTTTTTCAGCTCCTTGATCTCCGCGATCATTCCCGCGTAGCGCTCGCACGTCTCAGCCGTGTAGCTATCGTTGCCGAGCACCGCCAGCTTGTCGCGCAGCGCGCCCGCGTCAATCGCCGTTTCCGCAGCTTCGTTCACCGTCAATCCTCTTCTCTGGTTACTTTGCGTCAATCTGACACTTACTCTAGGCCGTCGGCGCCTGCTATGCAAGCCGTTTCCTCCTCTGGTAAATCGAATGCCAATGTGAACGCGTGCAGCATTTTCAGGAGTTAAAGCAATGGATGAAGTATTGGAGCGCGAGATTGTCGCCGCTGTCCGCCGCTTCGTCGAGCGCGACGTCATCCCCAACGCGTCCGCGCTCGAGCATCGCGACGAGTACCCGCATGCGATGGTCGCCACAATGCGCGAGCTGGGGCTTTTCGGCGCCACCATCCCCGCCGAGTTCGGCGGCCTCGGCCTGAGCTTCACTACGTACGCGCGCGTGATGGAAGAGCTGTCGCGCGGATGGATGAGCCTGGCCGGCGTTATCAACAGCCATCTCATCATGGCCTACGTCATAGCGAATCACGGCACCGACGCGCAGAAAAAATATTTCCTGCCCGCGATGGCCTGCGGCGACAAGCGTGGAGGCCTCGCGCTCACGGAGCCGCATGCCGGCAGCGACGTGCAATCGATTCGCACCACCGCCATCCGCCGCGGCGACGACTACATCCTCGCCGGCGCCAAGATGTTCATCACGAATGCGCGTCACGGCACGATGCTCGCCGTCGCAGCGAAGACCGATCCGCACGCCAAGCCCGCTTACGCCGGCATCAGCATGTTCGCCGTCGAGAAGAGCGAGCGCGGTCCGGCCGTCAGCCGCAATCTCGACAAGCTTGGCTACAAGGGCATCGACACCTGCGAAGTTCTGTTCGAGGACTTAGCCGTCCCCGCCGCTAATCTGATCGGTGGGGTCGAGGGCGCGGGATTCAAGCAAGTGATGAGCGCGCTGGAGGTCGGACGCATCAACGTCGCCGCGCGCGCGGTCGGAGTAGGGCAGGCCGCGTTCGAAACCGCCATCCGCTACGCGCAACAGCGCACCGCCTTCGGCAAACCCATCTGCCAACACCAGGCGGTACAGCTGATGCTGGCCGACATGGGCACGCGCGTAGAAGCCGCACGCCTGATGGTCGCGAATGCCGCGCGCAAAAAAGATGCAAACGAAAGAAGCGACGTCGAGGCCGGGATGGCGAAACTGTTCGCCTCGGAAGCCTGCGCCAAAATATCGCTCGACGCGATGCGCGTGCTCGGCGGCTACGGCTTCATGGCGGATTTCCCGGTCGAAAGATTCTACCGCGACGCGCCGCTGATGATGATCGGCGAAGGGACCAACGAAATCCAGGCGCTGGTAATAGCCCGCGGCCTGTTGAGCAGGTATCCGACCTGAGCTTCCCGTGCGCGGCCTCTGTCATCCTGACCAAAGCGAGCGATGCGAGCGGAGTGGAAGGATCTCGGATCGCTTCGCGCCAGCGAAGCCGGTTCCGGTTCTGCGATGCGCCTTAGCGCGTCCTTTGCAGACACCGGGAGGGAGCGTCCGTCGAGACTCTTCGCTACAGCAGCTTTCGCTCAGAATGATAAGAGAGCGAAGCTACTCCACCGCCAACTCGTGCAGTGCCAGCGCGCATTCCACCGGATGCGTAAACATCACCTCATGCCCGCTCTTCACGAACTTGAGCGTTGGATTCCTGAGCCGGCTCGAAAAGTGCGGATGCCAGTTCGGCGCGCCCGCGACCGGTGTCTGGTCGTCTTCGCAAACGACATAGCTGCTCGGAATTCCGGTAGCGAAGTAGGGCGCCATCGCAACCGGCCCGAGCAGGGGTGCGATCGGCTGCGGACCCAGCGCCGACAGGACGTATTCCTTCACCGCCGTCGCCATGTCGTTGGTAAGCCCGTCGAGAAATTCCTTGCCCATCATCTCTATCGCAATCGATCGATCCGCCACGGTGTCTGCCGCCGCCGCCAGCGGCGACGTCGCCGGGTCCACGATTGACTGCCCGTCGAGCGGCACCAGCGCCGTGACCCAGACCACGCGCTTCATCCGCGACGGAATCGTCGCCGCGACGCCGGGTATCGTGAGCCCGCCAAGACTATGCCCGGCGAGCACGACGCTTTTCAGGTCGTGCCGCTCGATAAACTCCACGACGCTATTGACGTAGCTGTCGAGTGTAACCTTCGAGCGATCCGCCCGGTTCATTCCATGCCCCGGCAAATCGACCGCGTAAGCGGTGTCGCCCAATTTCTCGAGTTGATTGATTACCGCCGCCCAGCACCATCCGCCATGCCAGGCGCCATGCACCAATACGAAGGTCTCCGCCATAACGTGATTTACCCTTAGCCCTAAGACGCGACCGGCGTAACTTCCTGCCCGTCCCTGATCGTCGCGGGCGGCACCACGATCACCATCTCGCCGCCGCTCAGTCCCTGCTTCACTTCGACGCCTTCCTGGAACTCGCGCCCGATCACCACTGGCATCAGATGCGCAGTGTCGCCGCGCACGACCCACACCGAGCTGGCGCTGCCTTCGGTAACGATCGCTTTCTTCGGCACCAGCACCATCGGCGCTGCGGCGGTCTGCGTCAAGATCGACTGGAAGGTGACCTTGGCGCTCATTTCCGGCTTGATAACTTTGAGATCCGGCTGCAGGATCCGGACCTCGACTTTCACCGTGCCTTTCTGGCGGTCGGCCTCCGGATAAATCTTCACCACCTGCGCGGGAAACGGATCATCGGGGTACGCGTCAAGGATCACGGTTGCCGGCGTTCCCATGTTGACCTTGGCGATATCGCTTTCGTTGATATCGACCTCGCAGCGGAGGTCGCTCAAGTCCGCGAGCTGCGCGATATCAGTGGCGCCGCCGCCGGCCTGGATTTCACCGCCGTAGTTTATCGTGTCGCCCAGTTCGCGATACTTCTGCAGCACCACGCCGTTGATTGGCGACGTGATCACGGTCTGGCTCACGTTGAACTTCGCGAATTCGATCTCGCCGTCGGACTTCTTGAGATCCGCCTCCGCCACCGCGAGCTGATTCTCGGCGTCGTCGAGCGAGTCCTTCGATTCAACGCCCTGCTGGTAGAGCGCGCGCAGGCGCTCCGCGCGCGCCTTCTTCAGCACCAGGTTGGCCGCCGCCAGGTCGCGATCCGCGTAGGCCTGCTTCAGTTGCGCCTGGTAGTCGCGATCGTCGATTCGCGCCAGCAGGTCGCCCTTCTTGACCCGCTGCCCTTCCTCGATCGGCTCTTCGACTATCTGGCCGAGAATCTTGGTGCCGATCACGATATACTTGTGGTCCGTGACGATATAGCCGCTGCCGGTCAACACCGTTCCCGCCTGTCCCGCCTGTTTCACCGTGACAAACGCAGTCTGCACTTCGGGCGGACGGCCGAGCGTCCGCTGATAGACCACGTATCCCGCCGCGCCGACCACGGCCAGAATCCCAAGGGTGATCGCAGCCGGGATAAGCCGGCTCGGCTTCTTGGGCTGCGCCGCGCGCGCAATCCGGAGCGACTCGAGCTCGCGGATATTCGGTCCCTTGGGCGCTTCGGTGGACAAGGTCACACGCTCCTCAGCGCATCGACGACCGACATTTTCATCGCCTGCCGCGCCGGCAGCCAGCCCCCGACCACACCCATCACGGCGGCGAAAATCAGCGCCTCGATCACGATCGCAAACGTCACGCGGAAGCTGAACGCCAGCGTCGAGAACGTCACGAAGTTGCCAAAGGTCGTGGACAGTCCGTTGATCGGCATCGCCAGTACGATCCCAATCGCGCCCGCCGCGACCGCCAGCACCAGCGACTCCAGCAGGAACGACGTCATCACCGCCATCGGCGCGAAACCGAGCGCGCGCAGCGTGCCGATCTCGGTCGTCCGCGACGAGACCGCCGCGTACATCGTGTTCATCGCGCCGAAAATCGCGCCCACCGCCATGATCACCGCGACGATCATCCCCAGCACCCGCATCTGGTTGGCGACCACCGCCTGGTCCTTGTAGTAGTCGGTCTCCGTTTCCGCTTGCAGGTTGATTCGCGGGTCGTCCGCTATCCGCCTGATCAGCGCGTCGGCGTCCGCCCCGGGCGCCAGCTTCAGGCGCACGTCGGCGTAGTATGCGCCCCGCTGCGCGTCGTCCTGCACGTTATGGATATCACCCCAGACCTCGGACTCGAACGAGCCGCCGTCGGCCGCCATTATCCCCACCACCTTCCAGTCGCCGCGCCCGAAGTGAAGGGTCGAGCCGAGCTGCATGTTGGCGTAATGCCCCTGCAGGCCCTTGCCGACGATCACTTCGTTGACCGACGGGTTGAACATCCGGCCCTCGATAATCTTTACCTTTGGATGGACCTTGAGCGCGATCGGCAGCACTCCGCGCACCACGATATTGTCGCGCCCGCCGCCGATACGTTCCATCAGCGCCTGCACCGGCAGTTCCGGCGAAGCGTCGACCTCGCCGTCGGGCTCGCGCCTGATCTGCGGCAGGAACTTCAGCGCGTCGAACTGATCGAGCTGGATTGCTGAGTAGGTCTCGGTGGTCGCGCCCTTACGCAGCACGATAATGTTGTCGGGGTCGCCAGTGTCGGAAATAGCCGAGTTCAATCCCGCCACCAGCGCCATTACGATCACGAACACGCACACCACCAGCGCGATACCGCCGCCGGTCATCGCGGTCGAGACGCGCCGCACCAGGAGCGAGCGCACGTTGTACTTCAGCGGAATCGCCATCTCAGGCAACCGTCCTTAGCGCGTCAACGATACTGCGCCGCGCCGCCGAGCTGGCCGGCACCATCGCGCTGAACAGTCCAATCAACACGGCTATCACCAGGGTCTCGGCCAGTATCACCGGCGGCATCCGGATCGTTCCCAGCGGTCCGCCGACGTTGCCAACCGAGAAAATCTTGAGCACGACATACGCCGACCCGCATCCGATAATTCCTCCAATCAGGCCGATGAGGATCGACTCGGCCAGCAGCAGCGACAGGATCGTGCGCGCGGGAAATCCCAGCGAGCGCATCACCGCAATCTCGCCGCGCCGCTCGCGGATCGACATCGCCGCCGTGTTGGCCGCCACCAGTCCGATCGTCAGCACCACGATAAATCCCAGCAGCTCCGCCATCCTGAAAAACGTGCGGTACTGCTCCATGAAACCGCCGATAAACGAAGCCTCCGACTCCGACAAGGTCTCCGCCGACGAGTTGGCAAACCCTTCGTCAATCGCCGCGATCACCTGCGGCACGTTCTCCGGCTTGTCGACCTTGACCCAGATGTTATCGACCATGCCGGGGCGGCCGGCCGCCTCCTCCAGGTAGTCGCGCCGGAACAGCAGGAAGCTGGGCGGCGCTTTGCCGCCGATGGTGCCGACGATAGTCAGCGTCACATTGAAGGGGTAGAGCGTCCCGCGCAGCTGGATCTGCTGCCCGACGTGCAGATGGAACCGCTTCATCGTATCGGCGCCGACCAGGCACGCGGTGCGGATTTTCTTGAACTGCGCGAACTGCTCGGGGCTGATTCCCCAATCGGGCCACATCTTATCGACCTCTTCGGGATCGGCCGCCAGGTTCGGAAACTGATCGTAGACCTCGTGATACACGCCCCCGAACCAGCTCTCCGGCACCACCACCTCGACATGCGGGACGCTCAGGATTCGCTGCTTGTAGGCCTCAGGAATCGGATAGGCCAGCCCGGCCTTGTTATGAGTCGCAACCCGCGTCGACGACGCCGAGTTGCCAAGTATCTCATTGGCCACGGTGGGGATACTTACCAACGCCGAAAAAATAAACAGCGAGACGGCAATCGACAGCACGGTCAAAAAAGTCCGCCTTTTGCTCCGCACCAGATTCTTAAAAACCAGCGCCGTGTACTTCATGCGAACTCCCGGACCTGTTCCCCTTCCCACCTGGGAAAGGGTTAGGGGTTAGGTTGCAGAGCGCGACTCACCCATGCGCGACCGCTTCCGCCTTCGCTCCTCTCTTGCCCGGCTCGACTCCAGCCAGCACGCCCTTGTCGAGCCGATAAACCGTATCGACATATCGCTCGGCGCGCGGGTCGTGCGTGACCATAACGATCGTCTTCTGAAACTGCCGATTCATATCGACCAGCAAGCCCAAAATTTCCTCAGCCGACTTCGCATCGAGATCTCCGGTCGGCTCGTCGGCAACAATGATGGTCGGATCGGCCACGATGGCGCGCGCAATCGCAACCCGCTGCTCCTGCCCGCCCGACAACTGGCGCGGATAGTGGTCCATCCTGTCCGCCAGACCCACTACCCTGAGTGCCGTCTCGACATGCTCGCGGCGCTCGGCCTTGCTGAGACTCGTGAGCAGCAGCGGCAACTCGACGTTCTCGAACGCCGTCAGCACCGGGATCAGGTTGTAGAACTGGAACACCAGCCCGATGTGGCGTGCGCGCCAGCCCGCCAGTTCGCGCTCCTTCATCCCGGTGATTTCCTCGCCGCCGACCGCCACGCGGCCGGTGGTTGCGTGATCGATTCCCGCGATCAGGTTGAGCATCGTGGTCTTGCCCGAGCCCGACGGCCCCATGATCGCCACGAAGCGTCCGGCCGGGATCTGCACCGTGACATCGTCGAGCGCGCGGACCTCGAACTCGTCGCGCTTATAGATTCGGGTCACATGTTCGAGATCGATTGCGAACTTTTCATCCATGACCGTCCTGCCCTTTGGACCCGATCTCGGGTCACTTCCCCGCCGCGGCAAAGCGGGATTGTTTGAGCCGCGATGTAGCGCGTCGTTTCATTTGTATTTCACGCCTCAGTTGCGAGCAAAGCCTTGCCAGCGCGCGCGCCTTGGCCTCCGTGATCGCGCGCCCGAGCTCGATCACCGCGGTTCGCACCGGGCTCGCGCCGGCGCGGCGCATCTCGGCCACCATCGCGGCCAGGATCGCGGTGCGCGCTTCATCGTCGCGGCGCGAGCGCTCCATATGCTCGAGCGCGATTTCCGGCTCGCGGTCGGCGAAATAGATCTTCACCTGCGACTCGTCGAACACGAACAGCGGCTGCGCGGGCTCGCGCAGCATCCGCATAAAATAGGCGCGCCCGCGCGGCGTGATCGCATAAATCTTCCGCGCGCGCCGGCCGCGGCGCTCCGTCCGCAGCTTGACCAGCCCGTCGCCCGCGAGCTTCTTGAGAGCCGGATAAATCGAGCCGTCGCTGACCCGGTAGAAAAATCCGACCGGGTCCTGGAACCGCTGCTTCAGGTCGTAGCCGGTAGCCTCCGCCTCCATCAGGAACCCCAGGATCGGGAACTTGACGTCCATCCGCGGCGGCGTCTTGTTGAATTCCAAAAATGCCGACCTGGCCGGAAACAACTGCGCGCCGGGGCGATAGCTTCGCGTTCCGTTAAGTTCTGATACTGTCGGCACCTCAAGCATACCTATCGAGCCAATAGCTCGACTTGAGCTATGAGTCAACATGGTTCGCGGGAATCACGATGCAGCGATGCGACTGCGGATCACCCGGCCAAGATTGGTCGAACCCGCAAGCGGCGCGAGTCGCGCGCCCGCCGCCGCCAGCTCGCGCATCCGCTCCGGCCCCGGCTCGCTGCCGAACATCACGTCCCAGAGTCGTGTCGTCACCCCGAAAATGGCGTCCGGCTCCCTGGTATGATGCGCGAGATGGCGCGCCCGCAACCGCGCCTCGACCGCGCACGACGGATTGGCGAAATGAATCCGGTAATGCACGAACTCATACGCGGCGAAGCCAGCCACGACTCCGCAATAGAGGATCACCGCAGGCGCCAAACCAAACGAGACGAGCGCGCCAACCAGTACGAGCGCCACCGGAATCCACGCGCCGAGCGCAAACACCGCGCGCGGGTCGCGATGATGCACGTCATGCAGCGGCGTCACGAAGGTGCGATGCGCATGGCCGAGCACGCCATGGATGACGTACTCGACCAGCGTCCACGCGAACAGCCCGGCCGCGAACAGGAGCGCATCGACAAGCATCGAGAACGATCGTAGGTCGGCAGGTCCGCGTTGGCAACGCAGCAATTGGATTGCATCGGTCTTGAACCGGTGTTGGATTTGGCCTGCCTAATAGACCGGTGTCGACGCCGAGCCCGGGCGAGCTGGGATGGGGTAAATGCGGCGGATAGTGAGCAGTCCTCGCGACGTGCGAGAGCGTAACCTTTTCGGAACGTTGCGGGTTCTTATAAATAGAGGCCGATGTGTCTGGACGGGCTGCATCACTGCCTGCGCGCAAAGCTGCACGCGAACATCTTCACAGCAGCGCTCGCGACAGCGAGGAGGGCGGATTGAAGGCGCGGGCGGTATCCAAGGTTGGGGCCGACGCCGACAGCGGCGAGATGGCCGAGCGGACGCTTGTCGAGGCGGCGCAGCGGGATCGTAACCGGTTTGCTGATTTGTACGAGGCCAATTTCGAGCGGGTTTATGCTTTTGTTGCGCGGCGGGTGCGGGATCGCGACGAGGCGCAGGATCTGACCGCCGATGTTTTTCATCTCGCACTGAAAAATTTGCCGCGATTTGAATGGCGGGGCGTGCCTTTTGCGGCCTGGCTGTTCAGGATCGCATCGAATGAAATAGCCGATCGATCGAAAAGCATCGCCAAGCGCCGCACGCATGAGCGCGAGGGCGTCTTTCAGGAGAGAGATGACGATGCCGGGGTCACGGCCAGCTTCGAGGAAGCTGAGCGGCGGGCGCGGTTGTTCAAGCTGGTCGAGGGGTTGCCGCGGGATCAATCGCGGGTGATCGCGATGCGGTTCGCGGAGGATAAATCGATTCGGGAAATCGCGGCCGCGCTCGGACGCACGGAGGGCAGTATCAAGCAGCTTCAATTCCGCGCCATGCAGAACTTGCGGGTGCGGTTGGGTGATACGAATGGCTAAGGGGAAACTAATCGAACAACTGGACCATGCGGTGGAGGCTCTTGCGGCCAAGCCGGATGCACCGCTGCCTACATCAGATGCGCGGCTGTCGGCGATTTTGCGGATCGCGGGCGAGTTGCGCGATTTGCCGCGCGCCGATTTCAAAAGCCGCCTCAAGGCGGAGCTGGTTGCGCAATCGAAGGAACTTGGATCAACCGCAGTTGGCGGCACCGCGGTCGGCAAGCCGCTGATCACTCCTGCGGATATAGAAGAGCGGCTCGAGGAGCTGGCCGAGCAGCCGAAGTTCATCGTGCATGACGTGCGCGCGGCGCTGAGCGATTTGCCCGACATGTCGATGCGATTCCTCGACTCGATGAACGACCACCTTCTGGTCGTGTCGCGCGGCACCCGGCGGACGCATTGGGAGCGCCATCTCGGGTCCGACGAGATGATCTACGTGATGGACGGGGAGACCGAGATCGTCACCCTGACCGATGACGGGCCGGTGAAGTCGAAGATTCACGCGGGGTCGTTGTTTGTCTGCCCGGAGGGATTGTGGCATCGGCTGACGCCGCGGCCGTCCGTGTCGGCGTTCTACCTGACTCCTAGCCGTACCGAGGGCTCGGACGCGAAAGACCCTCGGCCCAAAAGTGAGCGCACTCCCAAGAAGGCGGGGCGTGGACGTAAAGACTCGCGCGGTCGAGGCGACGCGCAGCTGGTGGAGCGCGATCTGCGGGCGGCGCTGCGCGAGGTGCCGCACCTGACGATCACCGACAAGACGACCGGCGACGACGCTGACGCTGCCGTGAACAATGTCGCGAAGATCGGGAAGCTGACGCTGGGCGTGATGAGCTACACGGGGCTGACGCCCTGGGAGCGGCATCCCGACGGCGATGAGTTGCTGCTGGCGCTTGACGGCGAGGTCGAGGTGACGGTGCTGACGGACGAGGGGCCGGTGAGCAGGAAATTGCGCGCGGGCGAGGTGTTCGTGTGTCCGCAAGGATTGTGGCATCGCCAGCGCGCGGCGAAATCGGTGTCGATGCTCTATGGGACGCCAATCGAGACGAGCGAGGTCTCGTTCGCGGACGATCCTCGCGTCGTTGTCGCCGGCGCAACGGCACCACATGCAGCAGGCGCCGGCGTTTCACGCAGCATCATGCCGTTCCTGTATATCGAGGGCGCGGCGAGCGCGGTGGAATTCTACAGGAACGTGTTTGGCGCCAACGTGTTGATGCGCGAGGAGGAGCCGGGCGGAGTCGTCAGCCATGCGATGCTCAGGATGGGCGACACTACCGTTATGCTTTCGGATCCCACGTCGGCGGATGTGCGGCAGAATGACACCCATGGGTTGTCGCGCACGCCGCGCTCGTACGGCGGTTCGCCGGTACATCTGTATATTTACGTTGCGGATGTGGACGAGGTGTTCAGGCGCGCGATCGAGGCTGGCGCGAAAGTCATCGACTTGGCGGAGAACCGCGACTGGGGCGACCGGACGGCAGGTATCGAAGATCCGTACGGTCACGTGTGGTGGGTGGGGACGCCGATAAAAGATCTGCCCACGAAGAATCAAAAATAGGCAACGCGGAGAAAAATTATGGCGAGCAAGGTGAAGGCGGTTCCCGACGGTTGGCATAGCGTAACTCCGTTCCTGTGTGTCAAGAACGCGGGGCGAGCGGTCGAGTTCTATCGCAAGGTGTTCGGCGCGACCGAGCTGGAGCGGATAGCGGAGCCGGACGGTAAGGTTACTCACGCTGTGCTGAAGATCGGCGATTCGATCGTAAGGTTATCGGACGACAGCTCGAAGCACGCGGCAGAGTGGGTGGCGAAGGGCTGGTCGCGCAGCCCGCAATCGCTGGGCGGCACGCCGGTGCACTTTTATGTTTACGTCGAGGACTCGGACGCCGTGTTCAAACGCGCGATCGCGGCGGGCGCGAAAGCGATGGAGCCGGTGGCGGACAAGGAATGGGGCGACAGGATTGGTTCGTTGACAGATCCCTTTGGGCATATCTGGATGATCGCGACTCACAAGCGCGACGTGTCGGTCGAGGAAGTCGAGAAGCTTCGCGCAAGCCGCGCGGCGAATTCACCGTGACGATTTCCCGGGCCATCCCTGGAGCACTACAGGTGTAGCAATACTCTCCCTGACCGCGCGGCAATTTGGGAGCGGGGGGGGAATCTTGAATCGCGCGCGAAAAACGCGCGACCCTCACCTTATTCTCTCCCTCGCCGGGAGACGAGACAGAAAAGATCCGGGCGGGACCTCTGCGCCTACTCTTTCTTGCGGGCTTCCGCGGCGTCCAATTCCTCTGGCGGGAAGACGTTCCGAAAGAACAGGTAATAGAGCACGGTGTTCAGACCCTGCATCACGGCCGCGAACTCCAGCGGCAGCGATAGCATCAGATGCTCCATGAAGTAGCCGGCCATGTATGGTCCCAACGCCGAAGTGACTTGCGATGGGAAGTTGGCAAAGCCTGATGCGCTCGAACGCTCGGCCGGGTCGATCACACCCATCAGGTAGGATTGCCGCACCGGGATCGAAAGCACGTTGAATACGGCGCGGATGCCGTAGACCAGCGCTGCCAGACCGAAGGTCGGCATCACCACGACCGCGAACATCAGCACGCTTGAGACGGCGCGCGTGGCAACCACCGAGCGCACCGAACCCAGCCACAGCGCGAGCCGTCCCGCCATCAGGTAGGGGATCGCGGTAACCAGGTTCATCGCGAAGAACACCCCGGCCAACTGCGCCGAATTCACTCCGAAGCGGCGGTAGAACCAGTACACCACGATCGGCCCGAGCATCCCGATCGCGAGCCCGTTGGTCGCGTTGGTGATCATGAAGCGGGTCACCAGCCGCCATGAATTGGACGAGAGCCCGAGCGTCAGGCCCTCGCGCGGGCGTTCGCGTCGTTCGCGCTGCCGTTGGCGCGCCAGTTCATCGGCGAGTTCAAGCTCGAGCGCGCGGTTCTCGTTGATCGGAAAGACCGCCAGCGCCATCGCAACGTTGAGCACGCCTGTTGCCACGAACAAAATCCGGTAACCGATCAACTCGTCGAGCCCGGTAAAATGCCGCAGCAGGGACGGCAATGCCGCCAGCGCCGAACCCGCCGCCCCGGCCATCACGCCGACGAATGAGAAGGCGCCGAAGACGGTGGTCCGGTTTTCGTCCGAGCTGTGCTCCGCCACCAGCGCCTGCACGGCGGGATAAAACGGCCCCCATGCACCGCCAGCCAGCGCTCCGCCGCGGCCGATCGAGCCAATCGCCGCGAATACCACGATCCACACGAAGCTGTGCGCCAGGCTGAATCCGAACGCGCCGAACGCGAGCAGCAGCGATATTACCACCAGGAACAGTTTGCGCCCGAAGCGGTCCGCCAGCACTCCGATCACGGTTGAGACGGCGGCCGCCTCCACCGCTGACACTGCCAGCAACACGCCCAACGCTTCGGCGCCGTAGCCCAGGGCCACCAGGTAGAGCGGCAGGATGATCCCCAGGTAGCCCTGCGACAAGCTGCGCAGCACACGCAGCACGAACAGCCAGATCAGGTCGCGATTGAGCCACGAAATGCCGAGCGGCGGCGTGAGCTCGGATGGCGTCGACGATTCGGTCGTCAGCGCTGGTCCGGCGCCGCCTTCGTCGAGCGGCCGGCGATAGCTCATTCGGCCATCGCTTCAGCGTCCTGCGCTACGCCAATTTTCAGCAAGAGGAAGAGCAGCGGCAAAACGGCAGCAAGCATCGGTACCACCAACCAGAAGCAACTCCTCCGCACCAGCCCAGTAGCATAAAAGTCCGCATCCATCTGAGTTTTTGTAGCACTTTCTCAAATCGGTAGGTTAGCCTGGAAAATTGAAATCGGAGTCAAGATGAAAACTGCTCGCATCATCGTGATCGGCTTGCTGGTCGTGTTCATCCTGGTGATCGCGCGGCTGGTGCGTTTGGAAAACGGCGGCCCACCGCATGTTTTCGTAGTGCTGCCCGGGCAGGAGCCGGCGACGATGTACATGCCGGGCCCGGGAAATCCGTTCTATACGCAATTTCCGAAACCTGCGGCCGCGCGTCCGCCGGTGGTCGTGCTGATTCACGGCTTCATGGCGGATCGCAGGCTGATGAGCACACTGGCGCGGCGGATGGCGGAAAACGGTTACGCGGTGCTGGCGATCGACGTCAACGGACACGGCGAGAATCGCAATGCGTTCAGCGCCGGAGAAGCCGATAGCAGCAGCCTGCACGAGGATGTGAAGCAGGCCGTCGATTATCTTCGCCGCAGCGACCTTGTTGATGGATCGCGAATCGTAGTGATGGGGCATTCGATGGGTGCGGGCGCGGCGCTCGATTACGCGACGCACGATCCCGGTCTCAAGGGCGCGGTGATGATTTCCGGCGGCTGGACGCTCGGTCCACAGCGGCCGAAGAACGCGCTGTTCATTTTTGCGCAGAACGATCCGGTCGAGATGATCCAGGAAACGTCAACCGCGCTGGCGGCGCATCTGGCGGACGTGCCGCAAATCGAGCTCGGCAAGACCTACGGCGACTTCACTCAGGGCAACGCGGTCGAGGCGATCCAGATCCCGCGGGTCGATCACCTGACGATCCTTTATTCGGCACAGGCGGCGAGCACGATCGTAAAGTGGCTCGACAGTACGTTTGGAACCGCGCGCACTGGAGCGATTGAGCTCAGGGATCCGCGGCGGGCAACGGCGGGCTTTGCGCTGCTGATTTTCGTGATTCTGCTGGCACCGCTGGGCAGGGTCTGCGGCTCGATGGCGCCGAACTGGGCTGCTGAGCGGCCCGGACCGAGCGGATGGCTCGGAGTACTGATCCTGGGCGGCGCGCTGATTGCGGCGATGCCGCTTGCGGCTGGGAACCCGGCAGCGTTCGTGCCGGTGGTGGTCGGCGACATCCAGCTTTCATGGTTCGGGGTCGCGGGGCTGATGATCGCGGGCGTGCTCGCGCTCTGGCACCTGCTGGATTGGCAGCGTATCCGCGACGGCGCGAGCGCCGCGATGCTCGCCGGAGCGGGAGCTTTCGCGGTGGCGTACGTGTGCCTGGTCGCGATGTCGCCGGCGTTCCACTACCTGGCATTGTCACCCGAGCGGCTAATGGTGATGACGATGGCGACGGTTCTGCTGTTTCCGTTCTGGATGAGTTTCGAGTGGCTGGTGCGGCGTGGAGGACCGGCGATTTCGACGATGTGGGCGGTGCTCGGGCGGATCCTGATCGTGATTCTGATGGCGGTGGGAGTGAGCGTGCGCGTGCTGCCGTTCGTGCTGATGCTGATCCTGCCGATCATCGTGCTGAATTTCGTGATGTTCGAAATATTCTCGGCGGCGGCCTACAGTGCGTCGCGCAATCTGACGCTGATCGCGACGCTTGAAACGCTGTGGTTCGCATTCGTGATCGCGGCGGCATGCCCGATCACTTTCATGTTCTAGCAACGAGCGCGTGCGTGCTAGGCTTGGTCGAGCAGATAACTCGGTCTGCCCTTCATCGCGATTAAACCCGTCGTATTTCGACGAAAGGAAAAGAATCATGCTCGAAACAGGAAAACCGTTTGTCAATTTCGCTTTGCCGAACCAGGACGGCAAGCAGATGAAGCTCGGCGATTTCGCCGGCAAATGGCTGGTGGTGTACGTCTATCCCAAGGACGACACTCCCGGCTGCACAATCCAGGGGAAGTCGTTCACGGCGACCAAGGCTGACTTCGACGCGGCCGGAATCAAGGTGGTCGGCGTCAGCGCGGACGACGTCGCGTCGCACAAGAACTTCTGCAACAAGTTTGCGTTCACGATCGATCTGCTCGCGGATACCAACACCGAGCTGCTCAAGGCGGCTGGCGTCGGGCAGACCGACTATAACGGGACCAAGTACTGGAACCGGACCAGCTTCGTGATCGATCCCAAGGGCGTCCTGCGCAAGGTTTATGAAAAAGTGAATCCACAGGGCCACGAGAAGGTGCTGCTCGAGGATATCAAGGCTATGCAGAAGGGCTGAGCCGGGGCTATCGCCACCGGCGCGCGGGCATCGCGCCCAGCTCAGAAAGCTGCGAGCGGAACGTGCTGGAGCGGGACCGGTCACGGTAATGTTTTATTTTCACTGGGAATTTGATTTGATGAACTAGTGGAAAAGGGCTTTGACCCGGCGGCGCGGGCCGCACGTGGTCAGGCGGGCAGTTGAATTTCGGTCGAGATTTATCGTCCGATAACTAGATGATCCGCCACTTGCCCGGCCTCATGACGCAAGAGTTTCGCCACATTCCAGGAGGAATGCATGCTTAAGAAGATCGCCGCCGTAGCCGGCGGCGTTTTCATCGGTCTGGTTATTGCGTTTGCGCGCGTCGGCGCGTTCCCGTTCTGGAGTTCCGACTCCGGCGCTGCCAAGACGCCACCCGCAGAGCAAGCGCAGGTTGCCCCGGCGCCCTTGTTACCTGCCCCTCCTGTGCCGGGGGTGCATGTGGCGCCGGCGGCGCCAAATACGCCTGAGCCGAACGAAAAGGTTGGAGTAATTACCACCTTCGCGCCGCTGGTAAAGAAAATCATCCCGGCGGTGGTCAGCGTCAACGTCGTTCAAGATGTGAAAGTTTCGGGTATGCCGTTTTTCATGGCGCCGGGCGAAGGCGGCGATGATAACGGCGGCGATAATGACAACGGCGGCGGCGGCGACAGTGGTGGCGGACAGATGCCGCAAGATCCGTTCGACCAGCTCCGCCGCTACTTCGGCCAGGGCGGTCAGCACGAATTCAAACAGCACGGGCTGGGCTCGGGCGTGATCGTGTCAGCCGACGGCTACATCCTGACCAACAATCACGTGGTCGGCAACGCAGAGGAAATTCACGTTACGCTGCAGGACAAGCGGGAGTTTACCGCCAAGGTAATCGGCAAGGACGCCAAGACCGATCTCGGGTTGATCAAAATCGACACCAAGGACGCCTTGCCGGTTGCGCCACTGGGCGATTCCAATTCCACCGACGTCGGCGACTGGGTGATCGCGATTGGCAACCCGTTCAACGTCGGCATGACTGTGACCGCGGGAATCGTCAGCGCCAAGGGCCGAATCCTCGGCGGCGACTACGACGACTTCATCCAGACCGATGCGTCGATTAACCCAGGCAACTCAGGCGGGCCGCTCATCAATACGAAAGGCGAGGTCATCGGTATCAACACCGCGATCTACAGCCGCACCGGCGCCAACAATGGCATCGGCTTCGCCATTCCAATCGACATGGCGCGCAATGTGATGGATCAGCTGAAGGCGCATGGGCGCGTGATCCGCGGATGGCTCGGCGTGGAGATCCAGGAAGTCACGCCGGACCTCGCGCAATCGTTCGGATTGCCGAAGCCCGAAGGCGCGCTGGTCGCCAGTGCGGACAAGGACGGGCCGGCAGGCAAGGCGGGAATCGAGCGCGGCGATATCGTGCTCAGCTTCAACGGTCATCCGCTCAACGACGAGCATGAGCTGCCGGCGCTGGTCGCGCTGACGCCGATCAACAAGACGGTGCCGGTCGAAGTGGTGCGTAACGGCAAGCACCTGACGCTCGATGTGACAATCGGCGAGCGCAAGGAGCCGCAGGTGGCGTCGGCCAAGTCCGAGGAGCCGGGTGGCAACTGGGGGATGCAGGTCGGGGACATCACGCCGGAGATCGCGCAGCAGTTCCATCTGGAGGGCACCAAGGGCGTGGTGATTCAGAAGGTCGCGCCGGACAGCCCTTCGGCGGAGGCCGGCCTGGAGCCCGGCGACGTCGTGCTCGAAATCAATCACGACAAGGTCGCCGCGGTTTCGGATTTCGTCGCCAAGGCAAAAGAAGCGCAGACCAACAAGAAGCCGGCGCTGTTGTTGGTCCAACGCGGCGGCGCGACGCTGTACACGGTGATCAAGCCGGCGGGCGAGGCGCAGGACTGAGCGGGAAATAAGCCACCATATAGCCAATGCGCGGCGCATCGAGGAAGTCGATGCGCCGCGCTTGTTTTTGGAGTTCGACGTCATGGTGCTTTCGCGCGGTGAGCCCGGATGCTAGGCGTGGAAGCGCGCGATGGAATCTCCGCGAAAATGTGACGTGTTAATTGCCGGCGCCGGTCCCGCTGGACTGGCGACCGCGCTTTTTCTCGTTAAGAATCGGCCCAGCCTGGCCAGTCGAATCGTCGCGCTCGAGAAATCAGCGCATCCGCGATTCAAAGTATGCGCCGGCGGGCTGATTCCCAAAACGCTCCTGGCGCTCGACGAACTTGGAATTGTGCTGAACGCTCCCGCTGTCGAAGTGATTCGCGGTGAAGCCGTGACTCCCGCTGGCCGCGTCGATTTGTCGCGCGTCGGCGACGTGCTCTGCACCGTGATTCGCCGCGACCGGTTCGACGCGATGCTGGCACGGGCCGCGCGCGACGCCGGAGTCGAACTAGTCGAGCGCACTCGTGTGCTCGACGTTGCTCAGGACGCTGGCGGTGTGCGCGTCAGCACGGAGCGCGGCATGTTCGAGAGCCAGGTGCTCGTCGGAGCCGACGGCTCGGGCAGCCGGGTCCGTCGAGCCATATTTGGCGCTGGCAAGGAGACGATCGGGCGCGCATTGATGACGGACATCGCGGTCGATCCCGAGCGCGCACCGGAATTTATCGAGAAACGCTATAGGTTCGACTTCCGCTGCGTGAGCGGGGGCATCAACGGCTATAGCTGGTCGTTTCCATGCCTGATCGGCGACGCACCGCATCTTAATGTAGGCATTTACGATCAGCGCCCGCGCGAATTGGCTGAAAACGGCGGCGAACAATCGCGGATGATAGCGGAACTCGTCGCGGCCTTCCCCGAACTTCCGCTCGACGGGCTGAAGCGGCATGCGAAGCGATGGCATTCGTTCCCGATTCGATGGTTCGACGCCAGGGACCGCTACACTCGCGGACGCGTGATTCTCGCCGGCGATGCGGCTGGCGTCGATCCGCTGATGGGCGAAGGAATCTCGTGCGCGTTCGAGCACGGCAAGCTGGCGGCGAATGCAATCCGCAATTTTCTGGACGGCGACCGTGGCGCGCTGCAGGCTTACGATCGCGCGCTGCATGAAGGTGCGGTGGGCGCGAAGCTGAGCAAGCTCGCGTTTGCGGCACGCCACTTTTACGGTCCGCACAACAGGCTCTTCTTCCGGCTCGCGCGCATCAGCCGCCGCGCACAGGAAATCGGCGTGGATTGGTACAACGGCGCGCGGCACCTCGACGAAGTACCGACTCGACGCCTCATCGCTCGATGGGCTCGCGCGGTTCTATTAGGTGAGTCTGTGCGATAGCATCTGAGGTTGCTCGCGGTGGAGAGGAAGCAGGTGGCGGATCGAGCACGAGTGGCGCCGGCGCGAAAGCGCGCAAGGGCGAAACGACCGGCGAAAAAGAAGCGGACGCGGCGGCTGGGAGTGCTCGCGCTGGCCGGGCTGGCGGCGCTGATTTTGGGATTTTTGGCGAAACGAATCATGATCCCGTCGGCGGTCCACTACCTCGCATATCGGCCACCCGATCAGTCGCAACCGATGAAAGAAGCAAATCCTCCTGCTGCAACCGAAGGGCAGGGCGGGGCGAATGACTCGTCTGCGGCGAATGCGAAATCAAATGCCGGCGCGCAATCCGGCTCAGAGCAACTGACGCCCAGCGATCGCGGCGAGCTGGACGCGATCATCAAGGGCAAGGCCAAGTGACCAACGCTTAGATGGCGGCCTCGATGCAAATACCCGACGACATGGGCTTTCGCGTCGAGCTCGAGCGGCCGCCGGCGCGGATTGTGTCGTTGGTGCCGAGCTGGACGGAGACCCTGTTCGCGCTGGGCTTCAATTCCGAGGTCGTGGGCGTGACGAAATTCTGCGTCGAACCGGTTGCGGCGGTAGCGTCGATTCCAAAAGTTGGCGGGACCAAGAACCCCGACATTCGCGCAATCGTCAAGCTCGAACCCGAGCTGGTGATCGCGAACGCCGAGGAGAACCGGCGCGAGGACGTGGAACGGCTGCGCGCGGCGGGGATCCCGGTGTTTACGACCTATCCGCGCACGGTGCCGGGCGCGGTCGAATCGATCTTACGGATGGGCCGCGTGCTCGGGCGCGAGCCGGCTGCCGCCGCGCTGGCCAAGGAGATAACGCTCAGCGTGAGCGGAATCGAGGCGGCGCTCGGGGTATGGAGCAAACTGCGGCTCCGCGTTTTCTGCCCGATATGGAAGAACCCGTGGATGTCGTTCAACGCCGACACCTATGCGCATGACGTGCTGCGGATGCTCGGCTACAACAATATTTTTGCGTCAGTGGGTGAGCGCTATCCCATGACGACGCTCGAAGAGGCGCTCGAACGCCGCCCTGATATCGTTATACTTCCCGACGAGCCCTATGAATTCGACGAGTCCGACGTCGCCGAGTTGAAGACCATGCTGCCGCCCGCGCTCAGCCGCCGCGTGCTGCTGGTCAGCGGCCGCGACCTGCATTGGTACGGCGTTCACATGGTGGGGGGACTCAAATCGCTGGCGGAAAGAATGGCGCGGGTACGCGCGGCAGTTCTATAATCCAGCCGTGCGCAACGACGCCGTGCGGTCGAGCGCAGTGAACGGAGATTAGTATGTTCTCAAAAGTCAGCCTGACAGCCGCGTTTCTTCTGATAGTTGCGCCGCCGATGGCGTGCGCTTCGACTCGCGACACTGCGAATCGGGCGCCGACGACCCGCCAGGCGCAAGCGTCGCCGCGCGGCACGGTCGTCGCCCAGGAGGATCAGCCGAGCGTCGGCACTACCGACAGCGATAACGACAACGATAACAGCAGCGACAGCGACAGCGATTCCAACAATAGTGCCGACCAGAATCAGAACGCCGACGGCAACCAGACCGATCAAAATGCGGCCGGCAACGATCAGGCCACTGTGCCGCAGGCGGACGCGCCCGACACCGATCCAGGCGATGCGCAACAGGCACCGCAGATGAATGGGTATCCGCAGCCGCAGCCGGTGAATCCATATCAATAGCCTCGCCCGAATCGCTCGCTTACTCATTCAACAGTTCTTCCGGGGGACCGACGATGCCTGGACCACTCGACGGAATCAAAGTACTTGACCTGACCAAGCTCGCACCGGGACCGTTTTGCACGATGATCCTGGCGGACCTTGGCGCGGACGTGATCAGGATCGAAGAGCCGGGACCTCCCACCGGAAGACGCGCACAGCAGGCGGGCGCCGCCGGCACGCGCGCTGCGGGAAATAGCTTCAGCAGCTCGCCGTACAACGCGCTCGCGCGCAACAAGAAGTCGATTGGGATCAATCTCAAGAGCGGCGCCGGC
Organism: uncultured delta proteobacterium; assembly: GCA_963842085.1. Taxonomy (GTDB): domain Bacteria; phylum Desulfobacterota; class Binatia; order Binatales; family Binataceae; genus Binatus. The sequence goes on along the minus strand of CAWJET010000002.1, from coordinate 593,910 downwards.
AAGGAGATCTACTGTCGCCTCGCGCAGCGCGCCGACGTGATCGTCGAGGAATACCGGCCGGGCGTCGCCAAGCGGCTCGGGATCGATTACGAGAAACTCGCTTCGCGCAATCCGCGGCTAATCTATTGCGCCATCACCGGCTACGGACAGACCGGGCCGTACCGCGATCTCGTCGGCCACGACATCAACTACATCGCGACGGCCGGCGTGCTGTCGCTGTTCGGGCGTCCCGGCCAGCCGCCGACAATTCCGCACAATGTGGTCGCGGACTACGCCGGCGGCGGGATGCATGGCGCGATCGGAGTGCTCGCCGCATTGGTCGCGCGCAACCAGACCGGGCGGGGACAGTATGTAGACATCTCGATGATGGACGGCAGCCTGGCGCTGCTGGCGCAGGCGTTCTCGACATTTTTCGCGAACCACAAAGTGCCGCGGCGCGGCGAGACGATAAACGACGGCGGCATCCCAAACTACAACGTCTATCTTACGAAGGACGACAAATACATTACGATCGCGGCGATCGAGCCCTGGTTCTTCGCCAACCTTTGCCGTGCGCTGGGCCGCGCGGATTTTATTCCGCACGAGTATGACTCTAGCAAACGCGCGGAGATCGCACGCGCGTTCACCGAGACGTTCAAAACCAAAACGCGCGATGAATGGTTCGAGATTTTGAGCAAGAGCGACATCTGCGCCGGCCGGATGCTCACGCTCGACGAAGTGCCGAACGATCCGCAAGTGCTCGCGCGCAACATGATCGTCGAGGTCGAAGCTCCCGGCGGCAAGCAGGTCAAGCAGGTGGGCATGTCGGCGAAGTTCTCGGATACGCCCGGATCGATAAGGTCACTCGCGCCGCAACTCGGCCAGCATACCGACCAAATCCTCGGCGAGCTTGGCTACGGCAAGGACGAGCTTGACCGCTGGCGCGAAGCAGGCGCGATCAAGTAACGCATCATCCGGCAGCAGCATGATTTTTCGTCGCGTTGCCCGCGGCATCGAATCACGGTTAAGATTCGGCTATGCCACAGCCACCTCCGATGTTTATGCGCGGCCCGCACGATCCGCTGCGTATCGAGCGCGCCGAAGGCCCCTGGCTTTACGCCTCCGACGGCCGCAAGATCCTCGACGCGGGCGCCGGCGCCGTCGTGGTGAACATCGGCCAGGGGCGCCGGGAAATCGCGGAGGTGGCCGCGCGCACGATCGCGAACCTCGATTATATCGTGCCGGTCTGGACTACGCCTGAGCGCGAGCGGCTGGTCGAGCGTCTGTCACAGTGGACTCCGCCGGGACTGACGCGGTTCTTTTTCACCAGCGGAGGATCGGAGTCGGTTGAGGCGGCGCTGAAGTTCGCGATTCTGTACAACAAAACGCGCGGCAAACAATCGAAGAGCAAGATCATCGGGCGCCGCTTCTCTTATCACGGCAACACTATCGCGGCGTTGTCGGCGGGTGGGAGTGGGCGGCGTGCCGACTACGAACACATTCTGCTGGACTGGCCGAAGATCGACCCCACCTACTGTTACCGATGCCCGTGGGGCAAAACCTATCCATCATGCGAGCTCGACTGCGCGGCCGCGCTCGAGAAAGAGATCCTCAAGCATGGCGCCGACTCGATCGCCGCGTTTATCGCGGAGCCGATGATGGGCTCGAGCGGTGGGGTGGTCCCTCCGGTCAGGGAATACTGGCCGAAAATTCGCGAGATCTGCACGCGCTACGGCGTGCTGCTGATAGCCGACGAAGTGATGACCGGCTTCGGCCGCACCGGACGGCGCTTCGGTGTCGATCATTGGGGCGTCGTGCCCGACATCCTGGTCGGCGGCAAAGGACTCACCGGCGGGTACATGCCGATGGGCATGATCGCGGTCAAGGAATCGCTCGTCGAGGAACTCGAGCGCGCCAAGGCCGACTTCATGTTCTACACCTACAGCTCGCATCCCGTCGCCTGCGCGGTTGCCGACGAGGTGCTGGCGATCATGGATCGCGAGCGGCTGGTGGAACGCTCGGCCGAAGTCGGTGCGCGGCTCGGCTCGAGCTTGAAGGAAGAGCTGTCGGGGCATCCGATGGTTGGCGACATTCGCGGTACCGGGATGTTCTGGGGGATCGAACTGGTGCAGGACAAGGCGACCCGCATGCCGTACTCTCCTGATAAGAAGGTGACCAATCGAGTGCTTGGCGCGGCGGTGCGAAAAGGGATGTTCTTTTATCCGGCGACCGGGATGGCGGGCAAGGCGGGCGGCGACGCGATGATGATTACGCCGCCGTTCATCATCGGTGACGCCGAAATCGAGTTCATCACTCGCACGGCGCGCGAGGCTCTCGACGAGATCCAGCCTAACCTGTAGCGTTTGACGCAGTCTAAGATCGTGGAGAGACCGGCACATGGCCGATAGCATCATCGGGCCGACTTCGCACTACTTTTATTCGCAACGCCTGAAACTGCACTACGTCGACTGGGGCAATCCCGACAAGCCGCTGCTCGTGCTGGTGCATGGCGGCCGCGACCATTGCCGCAACTGGGATTGGGTCGCGCTGGATCTGCGCGAGCACTATCACGTCATCGCGCCCGACCTCCGTGGCCACGGCGACTCCGACTGGGCCGTCGGCAGCGGTTATTCGATGATCGATTACGTGCTCGACCTCGCGCAGCTCATGAGCGCGGTATGCAACGAACCGGTGACACTCATCGGCCACTCGCTCGGCGGCGGCATCGTTTTGCAATACACCGGCACGCATCCGGACGCGGTCAAGCGCGTTGTTTCGATCGAGGGAATGGGTCCGCCGCCCGGGATGATCAAGGACACGCCCGCCCACGAGCGCATGAACAACTGGATCGGCCAGATGCAAACGCTGGCGCGGCGCAAGGTGCGCGAGTATCCGTCGATCGAGGAGGCGCTCGCGCGCATGATCGAGGCCAATTCGCACCTGAGCCGCGAGCAGGCGCGCCATCTCACGATTTGGGGGATTCGCCGCAACGAGAATGGCACTTACTCCTGGAAGTTCGACAACTACGTTCACGCCACCTCCCCGTACATGTTCAACAACCGCGACGCGCGCGAAATCTGGGGCCGCATCACGTGTCCGACCTTGCTGATTCGCGGCACCGAATCGTGGGCGGGCGACTGGGTCAAAGACGGGCGCATCCAGGCGTTCAAGCACGCAGAATCAGTGACGATCGACAAAGCCGGCCATTGGGTGCATCACGACCGGCTCGACCAATTCCTGGCGGTCGCGCACCGCTTCCTTGGCGTATAAGTGGTGGCAGATAGCGCGCTCACTGGACGGGTTTGCTGATGCGACGACCTTCTTTTGCGCTGCGCGTTGACCAGTTCGAATACGTACAGCTGATTCTGCTGGCCGTGACCGTGGGCGTGCTCGCCGCGCTCGGGAACCTCGGCTTTCGCCAACTGATCGATTTTTTCTCGTGGCTGTTTCGCGGGCTCGAATGGAACGCGCTCCGAATCGAGCTCGGCGGCCTCCATCGCGCCCTCATTCCAGTGATCCTGCTGAGCGGCGGCGTCGCGATTCTGCTGCTCGACCGGATCTTTCCCGGAGACGTGCTCGGGTATGGCTTTCCGAATTTTCTGGAGATGGTCAACCTCGGCACCGCGAGAGTGAAGCGGCGCTGGATCTTCGTCAAGGGTGCGGGCGCCGCACTTTCGCTGGGGGCAGGCGCGTCGGTCGGCCGCGAAGGTCCGATCGCGCAAATTGGAGGCGCCATCGGCTCGACTATCGCGCAGCTCAGAAAATTGTCGCCCGATCGCGCCAAGGTGCTGGTCGCAGCAGGAGCGGGCGCGGGTATCGCGACGACTTTCAACGCGCCGATCGGCGGTCTGATGTTCGCGCAGGAAATCGTCCTGCTCGGCCACACCGAAATCGCCAACCTCACGTTGCTGATCATCGCCACCTTTACGGCGGTGATTACCTCGCGCGCGATCCTGGGCAACGCGGTGGTCTTCGCCGCGCCTGAATTCCTGCTGCGCAGCTACTGGGAGATGGCGACGTATGCGCTCATGGGCGCGGCGCTCGGCGCCCTTGCCGCGGGTTACATCCGGTTCTTCAACGCGACCGAGGTGTGGTTTCGCCGGCTCAATCTCCCGGTTTGGGCCAAGCTCGGGATGGGATTGGCGGCGGTCGGCGTGATCGCAATCTGGCTGCCGCAAAATCTCTCCGACGGCTATCCGGTGATCAACCGCGCGATGGCGGGCGAGTTCGGCATCGGAATGCTGGCGGCGCTGACCTGCGCGAAGCTTTTCGCCAGCAGCGTGTCGCTCGGATGCGGTGCGCCGGGAGGTTCCTTTGGCCCGACTTTTTTCATCGGCACGATGGCGGGCGGATTGTTCCAGCGCGTGTCCTCGATGCTGATTCCACACCTGACTGGCCCGCGCGGATCGTACGCGCTCATCGGGCTCGGTGCGTTTCTGGCCGGCACCACGCACGCACCGCTGACCGCGTTGTTCCTGCTCTGGGAAATGACGCATAGCGACACGATTGCGCTGCCGTCGATGATCGCGACGATCACGGCGGTGGTCGTGGCACGCGCGATCGAAACCGAATCGATCGACGAGTTCCGCCTGGCGCGCGAGGGCAAGACGCTGCAAATCGGCCGCGAGCGCCTGGCGCTCGCGCTCATACCGGTCAGCGCGGTGGTCACCAAAAACGTCACCATGGTGAGCGAGAACACCTCGCTGTCCGAGGTGCTGCGCACCGCGGGCGAGACTGAGCAATCCACCCTGCCGGTGGTCAGCAGCGAGGGCGAACTCGCCGGGACAATCGTAGTGCGGGATTTGTTGTCCGTAATCAGCGCCGGCCAGGAACTCGGTCCGCTGGTCAACGCATTCGACATCTGCAATGCGCATGGTCCGACCGTGCCGCTCGATGCGAATCTCGATGAGGCCAGCCAGTTGATGGAGCACGACGGCCTCGACGAGATTCCGGTCGTCGACCGCGCCACGCAAGGGTTCCTCGGGCTCGTCACCAGCCGGCAGATTGCGCAAGCGCTGAACCGTGTATCGGTCTCGCTCTCGACCCTCGCGACGCGCGATCCGAATATCTACTGGGCGACCGGTTATCGCGTGACGCGGGTGACCGTCCCCGCCAACGCGGCGGGAAGAACGGTGCGTCAACTCGATCCGCGCGCGCGATTCAGCGTCACCGTGCTTGCCGTTCAGGAGGCGAACAAGCCGGATGGCGGCTTCGCGCCCATGACGCCCGATCGCCCGCTGAAAGAAGGCGACGAGTTGATCACCGCGGGGCGTCCGCAAGACATCCGGCAATTCGCGCACGAGCTGGAAAACGGGGAACCAGCCGGCGCCGCGCGCGCCGCAGCTCAGTCCGAACCCGTAAAGACATAGGGACGCGCGCGTCCGGCGCGGATTTCCGCGCACATCTGCTCGACCGTGTTTACCTCGCGTTCGAACTCCGTCGCGACCGTCATGAACCATTTCGCAGTCGCGAAATGAGCATCGCTGCCGCCGACCGCCGTCAGCCCGAGCTTGAGCGCCGCATCCTCCGCGCGCCGGTTCTCCTCGCTCGAGTTCTGGCCGTTAAGCACTTCGACCGCGCCAATCGCCGCACCATGACGGCTGAGCAGTGCGTCCAGCCGCGAGCCATAGCCGGAGTCGCGAAACGGATGCGCGGGTATCGCGACGCCGCCTTCATGATGAATCACCTCGATCAGGCTGTCACTCTTGAGCATCCGCGCCGTCAGATCGAATCGCCGCGTCACTTCGCTGGTGACGCCGAGAAGCAGCAGGTGACCGAGGTCGGTGTCGGCCTCGATTCCCTTGAAAATCGCAATCTGAAATCGCTCCGCGAGTTCCGCGTAGAGCCGGTCGACTTCGGCGTCAGCGGGGAACAGGCGATGCTCGGTGAAGCAGATCGCGCCGAGTCCGCGGCCCGAGCTTTTCGCGAATTCGAGATACTGTTCCGGCGCGACGTTGGAGTCGGACGAAAGCCGCGTGTGGACGTGCAGGTCGACGATCATGAAGTGGATGCTATGGCTCGGCGAACGTATCGCGCACCTGGAGATGGTCCTCGATCGAGAAAATTCGCGCGACCAGGAAAACCTGCGTCTGGATCATCAGACGATCGGCCTCGGTCGGCACCGTGCCCCACAAAATGATCGTGTCGCCCTCCATCTTGAAATGCACCGAGGTGTAGCCCTGCGCGTCGAGCGCGTGGCGCAGCGCGACCTCCCGCGGATCGGTATGCACCGGTTCCCCCGGCTCGGGCGCGCCGCCATTCGGCACCGATGGGACGCCGCCGTAGTCGGGTCCCGGGTAGCCGTCGGAAGGCTGCGGTTGCGACGAATGGAACATAAGGTACCCAATGAGAAAAAATCCGCCGACCACCAGCGCCAGCATCCGCGCGCGATGCCGCCTACGATGGCGGGGATGAAAAATCGGACCCGGATATCCGCCCGGCGGAGCAACGTCGTCGAGCACGATCGGTTGCCCCTCGGGCGTCGCGCCGCGATCGAGCGCCGACAATCGCCCGGTCACGTCCGCCGCGCAGAACGAGCAGTAATTCGAGTCCATCGGAATGCTGCGGCCGCATCGCGGACATTCCGAGTCGATCTGGCTGCTCAGCATCGTCGGCGCCGACGCATTCTGCTCTTTGGACTTGACGCCGCTGAGCGGCAGCTTTAGTTGCGGACGTGCCCCCGCCGCCGTTGACGAATTGCGCTGTGGCATCGTGACCGGAGCGCCCGACTTGATTGCCATCAGCCGCTGCCTGAATTCCGCGGCATCGGCCATGCGCAGGACCACGTCGTATTTGAGCGCCTGATCGACCAACTCGCAGAGGGCGGGGGTGACGTCAGGGCATAGCGAGTGCAACGCCGGAAAGCTGAAGGGCGGCTCGAGCGCCGGGTCGCGTCCCGACAGCGCATGATGCATCGTGGCGCCCAGCGCGTACAGGTCCGAGCGGAACTCGACCTTGCCGCGATATTGCTCGGGCGGCGCGTAGCCCTGCGTGCCGATCATCGTCGCGTTGCTGAGCGGCTGGAACAGGCGCGCGATTCCGAAATCGATCAGCTTGACTTGCCCCGACGGCGTCAGCATTACGTTCGACGGCTTCAGGTCGCGATAGATCACCGGCGGTTCCAGGTTATGCAGGTACTCGAGCGTGTCGAGCACTTGCAGCGCCACCTCGATCACTTCGCCTTCAGCAAGCTTGCCGCCGCTGTCTTTGAGTTTCTGCTCAAGCGTGATCCCGTCGATGAACTCCATCACCAGGTAGTGACGGTTTTGGTCGCTGAAGCGATCGAATACGCGCGGAATATGCTCGTTGCTGAGTTGCGCGAGCATGTCGGCCTCACGCTGAAACGCAGCGACCGCCTGCCTCTGTGTATCCGGGCTGGTGAAACTGTCGACCATCTCGGCCAGCGCACACGGCCGCGCCGCAAGCCGCAGATCTTCGGCCAGGTAGACGAGTTTCATCCCGCCCCCGCCCAGCGGCTTCGTCACCCGGTAACGGCCGCCAACGATGGTGTTGGCCGCAATCATGGCTTTAATAGGATTCTAACCATCACTTCGATTTTTTGGCAGCCGGCGGGAGTCTTATGCTTATCTCGCCAGCATGTCCTCGCGTAGCGCGCCCGAGAAGGCCGCATTGGCCGCGCATATGATGTGAATGAGGACGCCGAGCGGCGGCCCCATGCCGTACGCTATCGATACGAAAAAAAACCACATAATTCCCTTGAAGGGTTTGCCCCGGTAAATGTGGCCGACGCCGGGAACGATGCTCAACACGAGCGCGAGCACCGGGCTGAACCCCGGATTTTGACGCAGCAGCGGGAAACGAGTCACCGGCGCGCCGCACGATTTGCAGAAGCTTGCCTCGGCGACGATGATCGGCTGCCCGCATCGCGAGCAGAACCTCGGCTTCTCGAACTCCGCGTCAGCCACGGAAGGTAAACTGCGCGTCGCCGAACCTTACGCTGTCGCCGTCGCTCACGCGCGTTGGCTCGGTCACGCGCCGGTTGCCGACGAACGTTCCGTTCTGGCTGTTGAGGTCGCGCACCACGAAGGCGCCGTTGGAATTTTCGATGCTCGCGTGATGGCGCGAGACCGAGGAATGGCTGACCACGATTTCATTGTCGAGGGCGCGCCCGACGCGAGTAACCGCGCCGGCCACGACCGGGTAGGGCTGCCCCGACACATCGACCAGGCTCGGGCCGTCGACCTTCGCCTTTGGGCCGGCCAGCCGCGTGGCGACATGCGCGGGATTCACCGCATCTGCCGCCAGCGACGCCTGTTGCCGCGCCGGCGCCGACGTCCCGCGCAGGTGGAACATCATTTCGTAGCCGCCGATGTTGATTCGATCGCCGTCGTGCAGGTCAACGCTCTCGATTCGCTGGCCGTTGACGAAGGTGCCGTCCTGGATCGCGAGATTTCTAATCACGTAGTCGGCGCCGCGCCGTTCGATCACCGCGTGCCGCTGTTGCACCAGCGGATCGCCGAACAGGCCGACCGGATTTTCCTCGGCGCGCCCAATCGTTGCGCGCGCGCCTTCGATCCGGTACTGGCGTCCGCGCAGCCGGCCCTGCTCGACGGTGACCCACGCGGCCTTGGTCAGCTCCTGGACCAGCCCGATGAACAACCCGATCGCAAGGCCGGTGACGGCTTCGCCGAAGAACCGCGACGCCAGGCCGCCGCCGACGATCCAGCCGATCAAATCGAAGCCGATACCGCCGACCGCACCGCCCACCAGTCCGCCCACCGCTCCCTTGGGCACGTTCTCCATCGTCAGCGTCGCCAGTCCCACGCCGGCGCCCACCAGCGCTCCGTCGATGGCCCATCCCAGGAGCCTTGCGATCACGAGCGTTATAATCGACCCCGAAACCAGCTCGCCATTTGGACTGAAGCCGACTCCGCCGGCCTGGAGAACCGCGTTGAACACATAATTTCCGAAGTAAGTGGAGAGCAGCGAGAGCAGCGCGCAGATCACGAAACCGCGAATGAAGCGGCGCTTGGTCTCCGGCGTCACGCGAACGTCGGATGTATCCACCGCCGTTATGAACGCCCCGATCGCGCCCGCAGCCATCGCCGCCGAGATGTAATACGCGACCAGCGCGCCCGTCGTCTGCACTTCGCCGAGATGAGAGTTGTGCGAGGCCAGCTCGACGGGCAGCCATCCGATCGCGCCGCCGACCAAGCCCGCAAGAGCCTTGAACGTCAGTTCGCGCCGGTTTAGAGAGTCGCTTTTCAGTAGAGTCAGAGGTGAATTCACGCCGCCCTCGGCACAATCATCCCGCTTGTAAATATAATAGCCCGCAACGAGTCGATGGAAAACGCTCTCCGCAAACGGCATGCAATCGACCGGCTGCAGCGCTCATATTGCCCCCTCCGGACAAAAACAGGCATCATCGCGCAAGATTTTTCGTCCTCCGACCGGAGAATGCATGAGCATCGAGAACCTGGTTACTGAAAAATTCGGGCCGCTGCAGGGTGTAAAGATCGTCTCAACCGGGACGTTGATTGCGCAACCGTTCGCTGCCGAGCTGGCGGCTGAAATGGGCGCGGAAGTGATCCAGATCGAGCGGCCGGGAATAGGCGACGTCGGATGGCGCAATATCGGCATCAGGCTCAAGACCAAGGACGGCAACTCCGCCGTCGCGACTACCTGGATCCAGGAACGGCGCAACGTGTTCTGCGTCTCGCTCGATTTGTCGAAGCCGCGCGGCCGCGAAATCTTTTTGAAACTCATCGCGCGCGCCGACATCTTGATGGAAAGCTCAAGGCCGGGCACCTACCCAAAATGGGGCCTCGACGACGCGGCGATTTGGACGGTCAATCCGAAGTTGGTAATCACTCACGTGTCGGGCTTCGGGCAAAGCGGGGATCCCGATTACGTGCATCGCGCGTCGTATGACGTGGTAGGGCAGGCCGCCGGTGGCATGATGTACCAGACCGGCTTCCCCGACCCCACTCCACCGACACGCGCCGCGCCGTGGACGGGCGACTACCTGACCGCGCTGTTCGCGATGTGGTCCTCGCTTGCCGGCCTGACTTATGCGCGCGCGACCGGCAAGGGTCAGTCGATCGATGTCGCGCAGTACGAGGCGATTCACAAGACATTGGGCGGCACGATGGTCGAATACTTCCAGAACGGCATCGTGCGCGAGCGCTCCGGAAATCGCGCGCAGGGATTCCAGCCGCTCGATTCGTTCCAGGCCAGCGACGGATGGGTCGTGATGGGCGCGATCGGCGACGTGTACGGACGGCTGCTGCGCGTGATCGGGCTCGATTCCGCCGACCCGAAATGGGAGACGGCGCGCACCCAACTCGAATCGATCGAAGGAATCGAGTTCGACGCGCTCCTGCGCGGATGGATTTCCGAGCGCACCGTGAAGGAAGTCGTTGCGGCGATGGCGAATGCCAACGTGCCGTGCTCGCCAATCATGACCAGCAAGGACATCGCCGAGGACCCGCAATACCGCGCGCGCGGGATGCACGTCGAATGGCAAGACGAGCAGGTGGGCAAGGTGAAGGGCATCGGCGTCGTGCCAAAGTTTTCACTGACGCCCGGGAAAATCGTTCGCGGGTCGGTGCCGGTCGGATACGACAACGATCGCGTCTATCGCGAGATGCTCGGCGTCCGCCCAGACGATTTCGAGTCGCTCCGCCGCGACAAAATTATCTAGTTCGCGACTTTCGCCATGAAAGTCTCGACCGATGCGCCGAACGATTGCTCGTTCGGATAGCGCCCCAGGTCCAGGATGAAATAGGTCGCGCCGGCTTCCCGCTCAGCCGCGACTTTCGCGCGCGCCCCGGCGATATCGTCGAGCCGTAGCCCTCGCCGGACGATAATTTCAGGCAGCGCGCGACCCGTCGCCCGTGAGCGCGCAAGCAATTCTTCAACTTTTGCTTTAAGTTCCGATGCGGGCAGCATCGGATGCCAGCCGTCGCCGAATTTCAGCGCACGATTTATCGCCGCCGCACCGTTGCCGCCGATCCAAATCGGCGGGCACTTGGGTCTTGGCAGGAACACGAAGGACGGAAACTTCACGAGCGGGCCGTCGTACGCGCCGGGTACATCGGCGCTGAACAGATGATGAATCACGCTCAACGTTTCGTCGGTAACGGCGCCGCGCTGCCGGATGTCGGCGCCGAGAGCGGCGAACTCCGGCTTCATCCATCCGACACCCACGCCGAGGATCATTCGCTCGCCGGACAATTCCTGGATCGTCGCGACCTGCTTCGCTGTCAATACGGCGGGCCGGTAGGGGACGACCAGCACCGAAACACCGAGCCGGATTTTCTCGGTCGCGCCGGCGATGAAGGCCAGCGTGGCGAGCACGTCGAGATAGCGCCCGCCGGAACCTTCGGTCTGGTCGGGCGGAATGCACAAATGGTCGGAGACGAAGAGCGCGTCGAAGCCGGCTTGCTCTGCGATTCGTGCACAGGCGCGAATCGTCGAGCGATCGGATTGCGGCCCCATGTTGCGGATTGCGACTGCAAATTTCATCGTGGTTTCCCCGGCGACATCACTGACGGTGAAAGAAGACTGGCAAGCGCGCGCGCATCCAGTCAAACTACTCGGCCTCTGGAGGTGACAGACGCGTGGGCCGTCCATCGGCGAAGCAGCGCAAGCCCTACAACCTAGAGGCCATCCTGGACGTGGCGGTGCGCGTGTTTCTCAGACGCGGGTACGACGGCAGCTCGCTCGACGACATCGCGCGGGCAGCGGGAATCACCAAGGCCAGCATCTACTATCACGTTCGCGGCAAGGAGGAGCTGCTGGCACGTGGCGTTGGACGCGCGCTCGACGCGCTGTTCGCGGTGCTCGACGAGCGGCCCGCAAAGCGGGGCCGCGCGGCGGCGCGGCTCAAGTATATCGTGCATCGCACCATCGAAATCACCGTAGATCAATTGCCCGAGGTGGCGCTGTTGCTGCGCGTGCGCGGTAACACTCCGGTCGAGCGGCGGATCATGGAGCGGCGCCGCGCGTTCGACCATCTGATTGCCCGGGTGATGCGCAATGCGCAGCGCCAGGGCGATTTGCGCGCGGACGTCGAGCCGCGGCTGGCGACGCGGCTGCTGTTCGGAATGCTCAACTCCGTTACTGAATGGTACCGGCCGGGGGGCGGGCTCGACGCGCCGGAGGTGGCCGAGGCGATCTTTCGGGTTGCGTTCGAGGGGATGGGGCGGGGCGCGGGCCGCCGCGTTTTGACAAATCAACCGAATGGTAGGTAAATTTAGATCGGGAGACAAACGCCGATGACCGAATTCGAAATTCCGGCGGGCGGCCTGGTCGAGACGCCGGCCGTCGCGCAGCCTAATATCTTTCCGATCGAATGGCGGTGCGAGACGCCGAAGCTCGCGGAAATTTACGAACGCGCCAAGCGCGAGGGCTTCAATCCCGCCGATATCAACTGGAGCGAGCTTTCGCCCGAGGCGTGGAGCGACGACGAGAAGGTTGCGATCATGTACTGGTGGGCGCTCCTGTCCAACTTCGATTCGTCGGGGCCGGCGGTGTTCGCGCGCGCGACGATTCATGCGTGGGAGATGCACGAGGAAGACCCGGTCCGCAAATGCTTCTTTTCCATTACCCGCGACGAGACCAATCACGAGGAGACCTGCCAGCGCGTTATCCAGCGTTTGGTGCCCAACGGGCCGCAAGGCTTCACGCCCACCAGCGAGCTGCAGCGCGTCGCACTCAACAATATCGGCTGGCTCTACCATAACGGCGGCCGCTATTGGACCGGGTACAACCGCGCGATCGATCGTTATCCCCTCGCTGTCATCTTCACCTCGTTCATGATGGGTGAGGTGGCATCGTCGACGCTGTTCCACGGCATGGCGCACGCCACGACGCATCCGGTGTTCCGCGACATCTTCACGAAAATCGGACGCGACGAGGCGCGTCATCTCCAGATCTGCATCAACCTGCTCGAGAAGGAGTGGCCCGGACTCACCGATGAGCACAAAACGTTCATCACCAAGCAGCTTCGGGCCGGATTCGTGTTCCTGTCGATGGTGCTGTGGGAGCCGCCGGCGCAGTTCTGGGATTTGCCCGGCTATTTTCTCCATAACCAGAGAGTCCTGCTTGGTGTGGCGCGCGAGGCGGGGCTCGGAATTCTGACGTACGAGCAGCAAGCGGACAACTGGCGGCTGGCGATCGCGCGCGTGCGCAAGCTGGTCGAAAAATGGGACATCCAGTTCCCCGCGATTCCCGAACTTGATATTGAGGGAGTTGACGTCGGCGATATCACCGCCGAGGACATTATCCCGGTGTTCTGAAAAACTCTGAGGCCACCAATATGAGCGTCGATTTGTCGGTCGAAGGCGGTCTTGCTGAAATCGTTCTCAACCGGGCCGACAAGATGAACGCGTTGAACGACGCGATGGTGGCCGAGCTCAACGGATGCCTCGAGCGCGCGGCGTCGCAGGGCGTCCGTGCGATGATGATTCGCGGCGAAGGTCCTGCGTTCTCGGCCGGCCGCGACCTCGCGGATGCGCATCCTGGAACCGAGGACGCCGAAGCGATAATCGAGAGCACCTTCAATCCGCTGATCAAGCGAATCGTCGCGTTCCCGGCGCCGACTTTTGCCGCGGTGCATGGCGCGTGCCTGGGAGTCGGGCTGGGGCTCGCGCTGGGATGCGACGTGGTCTATGTCGCCGACGACGCCAGGATCGGATCGCCGTTCGCGCGAATCGGCGCGGTGCTCGACTCGGGCGGGCATTCGTTTTTCGTCTCGCGCCTCGGGACGCATCGCGCGCTCGAGCTGATCTACACGGGCCGATTGCTCTCTGGTGCGGAAGCGGCGCAGCTTGGACTCGTGAATCGGAGCATGCCGAAGGACTCGCTCACCGCGGAGACGCGGAAGGTTGCAGCGCAGGTTGCGCAGGGTCCGACCGCGGCGTTCATGCATTCGAAGCACCTGGTGCGCAGGATCGACGAAGAGGCGATGGGCCTGTTCGCGGTTCTGAAGTGCGAGGCGCAGGCACAAGGCGCGGCGGGTCGAACGGCGGATTACAAGGAAGGCATCACCGCCTTTCAGCAAAAGCGCGCGCCGAAGTTCCAGGGCAAGTAGCAGGGGTGACCCCTGCACCCAGTGTTAAGGCCGCGCTCCGTTGTCGCGCGCGGCCACTGCTGCGGGCAAGAGTTACTGCTGGTTTTGTTGGTTGGCGTTATTGCCCGAGTCGGACCCGTGCGGATCGGGCTGCGGCTCTATCTCCAGTTCCACCGACATCACTTGCTTGCCGCCCTGGCTTCTATAGACGCCGCGCAAGGGGGGAACGTCGGAGTAGTCGCGTCCTACGGCTACGCGGATGTGACGCTCGTCCACCATGCATCCGTTGGTTGGATCGAATCCCGTCCATCCCATACCGGGTAGCTGCGCTTCGAGCCATGCGTGGCTGGCTTGTGCGCCTACGCTCTCGACCGTGGATTTGGCGGCAGGCGCCAGGTAGCCGGAGACGTAGCGCGCGGGAACGCCGGCCAGGCGGAGCACGCCGATGGTTAGATGCGCAAAGTCCTGGCATACGCCGCCGCCGACGGTGAGAATTTCGTCGGCGGTCGAATGCACCTTGGTCATTCCGGGCTCGTAAATGAACTGGTCGCGGACAAAGGCGACGACGCGGTTCGCGTAGGCAATCACGTCCTCGGCGGGATCGGGTTTGGTCAGCCAGAAAAATTTCCGCATCGGCTCACTGAACGGAACGTGGCGGCTGGCGTTGAGGAAATCGTATTCGGTCCGATTGCGTATATGGTCGTCGAGCAGGTACTCCCCGAACGGCATCGACGTGGCGGTGGGCCGCGGGCCGGGCATGCACTCGACCAGAGATTTCGCCGCCACGATGAGCGCGGGATGCGGGACATGGATCGAAAAGGCGTGCACGCGATTGCCGTAGTAGTCGTCGTATTCAAACGCGGACGCCTCGGGCCTGATCATCAATTCGAACTCCAGGCAGCGCTGATGGGCACCTTCAAGCGGCTTCATTCGCGCCTCGTTGTGCGAATCGTAGGCCAGCATCTGGTACTCGAAGCGGGTGGTGTGGCAGATCCGCAGCAGCATCGCGTCAATTCAATCGGTCTTGAGGTAGCGTTGAAAGACCTCGTCGCCCAGCGCGGCGCATCCGTCCTGAATCTGAATGAGGAACTGATGCAGGCCGGACTTGATCACCTCCAGCGAGCGCTCCGAGCGCATCAGCGCCAGCAGGTCCTCGAGCTGCGAGTAGGGCGGCGAGGGCTCAGGCGCCTGGCTCTTGATGCGGTTGAGTGAGGTTTCGAGCATCGCGAGCGCGAATCGCGCCGAGCGCGGGAAGGTCGGATCGAACAGCAGGATCTCGACAACGTTGTCGATTCTGATCGAGTTTCCGAAGCGCTTGCGGTAGGCCTCGAGTCCCGACGCGCTGCGCAGTACCGCCGCCCATTGCAGGATGTCGAGCGACCCGCCGACGTCTTCCAACCGCGGCAGCAGGAAATGGTACTTGACGTCGAGCAGCCGGGAGACGTCCTCGGTCCGCTCGAGCATGATGCCGAGTTGCATGAAGTCGTAAGCGATGTCGCGCGGGATGGTGCTCTGGCGAATGCCGGACAGGCGATAGAAGCTGTCCTTGAGATCGGCGAAGAACGCGAACACGCCGGGCCAGACGAAAAGTTCGGGCGTCCATTCCTGGGCGGTCAGGTAGAGCGTGTTGAGGTCGAGCCACAGTTCGGACGAGATGTAATGGCGCAGCGAGATGGCGTTGTTGCGGGCGGTGTTGATGCAACTGCGAATCGAATTGGGATTGGCGGTATCGAGCGCGAAAAAGTTGAGGATGGAGGCGTCGTCGGCGGTGGCGTAGGACTCGGTAAACAGTTCGCGCTCGCCGAAAATCGCTAGCAGGGGTGCCCACGGTTGCGCGTCGCGCGGCGGACTCTCGATCAGGAGATGGTAGTTGACGTCGAGCAGCCGCGCGCGCCACTCGGCTCGTTCCAAATTGCGCGCAGTCCAGAAAAGATGACTCGCGATTCGCCGGAGCATCAGGCCTCGAGCACCCAGGTGTCCTTGCTGCCTCCGCCCTGGGATGAATTCACGATCAACGAGCCCTCGCGCAGCGCGACCCGCGTCAGACCGCCCGCCAGCACGCGCGGCTTGGCGCCGAGCAGCACGAAGGGGCGAAAGTCGATGTGCCGCGGCATCAGCTTCATGCCGCTCTCAGAGCCGTTGTGAATGATCGTGGGATGGACTGAGAGCGCGATGACGGGCTGCGCGATGAAGGCGGATGGATCGTTGAGAATTCGTTCGCGGGTGGCGGCGAGCTCAGCTTCGTCGGCCTTGGGACCGATGACGACGCCGTATCCGCCGGACGCGCCGGTCGGCTTGACCACGTAGCGTTCGAGATTTTTGAGCACCTGCTCCCGAATCTCGGGGTCGCGCAGCAGATAGGTCTCGACGATGGGGAGAATCGGCTCCTCGGCAAGATAGTAGCGAATCATCGCGGGCGTGTAGGCATAGACGGCCTTGTCGTCGGCGACTCCCGTGCCGACGCCGTTGGCGATGGCGGCATTGCCGGAGCGCAGAACCGCGGTCAGGCCCGCGACGCCGAGGAGAGAATCGGGGCGGAATACGAGCGGGTCGAGGAAGTCGTCGTCGATGCGCCGGTAGAGGACGTCGATTTGGCGCAGCCCGTGAACGTCCTTCATGTAGAGCTTGCGATCGACGCAGACCAGGTCCTGGCCCTCGACCAGCTCGATGCCCATCTGCTGCGACAGAAAGACGTGCTCGAAGAACGCGGAGTTGTAGGGGCCGGGCGTGAGCAGTGCGATGGTGGGATTGGATTTGCCGGCCGGCGACATCTCCATCAGGCATTGCAGCAGGTCGGCGGGGTAGCGCTCCACCGAGCGAACGCGCGATGCGCGCATCAGCGTGGGGACCAGGCGCGTCATGACGACGCGATTTTCGATCACGTAAGAAACGCCGCTTGGAGTGCGGAGGTTGTCCTCGAGCACGTAAAAGCGGCCGTCTACGCCGCGCACCAAATCGATTCCCGCGACGGTGACGAAGTTGCCCAGCGGAGGCTTGATGCCGACGGCGGCACGGCGAAACTGCGGGCATCCGAGGACGAGCTCGCGCGGCACCACTTCGTCGGCGAGGATGCATCCGTCACCGTAGACGTCGGCGACGAACGCGTTGAGCGCGCGCACACGTTGAATCAGGCCGGCCTCGAGCGTGGCCCACGTGGCGGCGTCGATCACGCGCGGAATGGGATCGAACGGAAAGATGCGCTCGGAGCCGTCGGCGGCGCCGTAAACGTTGAAGGTCACGCCCATGCGGCGGAACATTCGGTCGGCGCGCGCACAGATTTCGGTGAACTGCGCGGGCGGCATAGCGAACAACGTGTCGATGACGGCCTCGCATCCAGCGCGCGGATGGCTCGAGAGATCAAGCATCTCGTCGAAAGCGCTCGTGTCCGGCTTGTACGCCGCCCAAACGGGCACCGCCCTGCCTGTTTCGGAAACAGTCGAAGTCATGACAGATCACCTCACCGCCGTAACTGACGCGGAATTCAGCATCGGCAGCACGGTCGGCGTTATTTGAAGAGCAATCAACGGGCCACAATCAGGCGGGAATTTCGGCGGCAGTCTGCGCCAGGTAGGCCTGGTAGCGGAGGTTCGTCGCGAGCAGGTGAGCATGCGTGCCGGAGGCGG
Source organism: uncultured delta proteobacterium (assembly GCA_963842085.1). Lineage (GTDB taxonomy): Bacteria > Desulfobacterota > Binatia > Binatales > Binataceae > Binatus. Next base: position 576,273 of record CAWJET010000002.1, on the reverse strand, counting down.
TAATCGTACCGCCGTCGATGAAAATGACGCGGTTGCATGCGGCCAGCGTGCTGGCGCGATGGGCGACGATGATGACGATTCGATCGCGAGCGAGCGCGGCCAGCGTTTTTATGAGATCAGATTCCGTGGCGGGATCGAGCGGCGCAGCCGGCTCGTCGAGGACGATGATTTCCGGGCGTCGAAGCAGGGCGCGTGCGATGGCAATTCGCTGTTTCTGTCCGACCGAGAGGCGCGCGCCACGCCGCCCGAGCACAGTAGAGTAACCGTCCGGTAGCCGCTCGATAAATTCCGCCGCCCCAGCCATCGCCGCTGCTTGGCGAACGTCGGCCTTCGACGCGCCGGCGCTGCCATAACGGATGTTGTCCTCGATAGAGGTCGAGAACAGCGCCTCATTCTGAAATACGAATCCAACGCGCGCGCGAATTGTGTCAGGCGCGACGACGCGCGAATCGACGCCATCGAAGGCGATCGTCCCCGCTGACGGCTCGACGAAGCGCGGGATCGAATGGATGAGCGTGGTCTTGCCGCACCCGCTCGGTCCCGCCAGCGCAACCATCTCACCGGCGCGCATCGACATCGTGACGCCGCTGAGCACCGCTGCGGCGCCATAGCCGATTGCGACGCCGCTGAATTCCAGCCTGCTGACGCGCCCGTCGAGTCCGTCGCGGCGGCCGTCGGCGACCGGCTCAGGGAGGTTGTCGAGCACGCTATGCACGCGCCGGAGTCCCGCGACCGACGCCTGCACCGAGGCCCACGTGCCGCCGATGATAGCCATCGGATTCGCGAGCATCGAGCCGTAGGCCGCAAGCAGGACGATATCGCCGAGCGTCATCCGGCCCGCAATCACCTGCATCATCAGATAGTAGATGCAGTATCCGATCAGCGCGCTGCACGCGGGCGCGAGCACGATCGCGAGCACTAAGATGATCGCGAGCATGCGGAGCGTCGCGCGGTAGGACTGCCAGCTGGCGGCGTCGACCGCGGCGGTCTCGCGCGACTCCTGTCCGAATGCCTTGATTAGCTGGACCTGGGCAATGCGCTCCTCGAACGCGGCCATCACGTGGCTGCCGCTTTCGCGCATCGACTGGCTCTGATCGCGAATCGCGCGACCGAAAAGGCTGCTGCCGATGGCGACCACGGGCAGAAACAGAATCGCGACGCCGATGATCACCGGCTGGTTGCTGAATTGTGCGGAGAGCACGATCAGCGCCATCACGAACATGAACATCGACATGATTGGCGCCAGCACGCCGCGATAGAATACCGGGCCGATCGACGCGCTGTCGTACATCACGCGGAAAACGGCGTCGCCGATTTTCTGGTCGGCGTAAAGCGCCAGCGGCGAGCGCAGGAAGCGCTCGTAGATTGCGGTGCGGAGCGATTGGTTCATCCGCTGCGTGAGATCGATCGTAACGCGCGCCTCAAGGTAGCCGAACAGGCCGTTCCACAGGCTGCCGCCGTCGTTGGCGTCGTTGGCGGTGAGGCCGGCCTGGTCGAGCCCGCCGCTGTTCACGTTGGTGCCGAGCGACTGCGCGTCGCCGGCAACCATCCCGATGAGAACTACGGCAATCGCCAGGAACATCGTGACCGCAACGAGCAGCCCAGTGCGGCTGGCGCCGGCCAGCGGCGTCAGAATCGCGGCAGGAATGCCGGTCAGCGGGTGGCCGTCGATCACGTTGTCGATGACGATTTTCAGGGGCCACGGCGTCATCAGAAAAAAGGTCAGCGAGATGAAAACCAGCGCGCACTTGATCGCGACGAGCCGGCGATAGCGGCTGACGAAGGGCCAGCTCTTGACCAGCAGGCGCCAGGCCTCGCGCCACGTGAGCGGCGCCTGTTCGCCGGCATAAAGAAGATTCGCGCGCGAGTCGCGTTGCGCAGCGACGTCAGGCATTGCTCACCTCGCGAATCGGGACGTCGGCGGCTGATTCGTCGTCGGCAACGAGCCGGCCGCCGGCAATCTGGTAGATTCGATCGGCGCGTGACGCGGTGGTGAGCCGATGGGTCGCGAGAATGACCATCCGGCGCTTGGGCTCCTCGTTCACCCATTCGCGCAAGCCGGCCATCACCGTGTCTTCGGTGGCCACATCGAGCGCCGAGGTCGGTTCGTCGAGCAGAAGAATCGGTGCGTCGCGCAAAATCGCTCGCGCGAGGCCCAGGCGCTGCGCCTGCCCGGCAGAAAGCTTCGCGCCCTTTTCGCCGAGCACGGTGTCGAGGCCGGCCGGAAGCGAGCCAACGAAGTCGCCGAGACCGGCGCGGTGGAGCGCTTCGACGACTTCGGCCGTCGAGGCGTTCGGGCGGCCGTACGCTACGTTGTCGCGCAGAGTCGCGGTGAAGAGCGGATTTTCCTGCAGCGCGACGGAGAGCATCCCGCGCCAGGCGGGAAGATCGAAGCCGGCAATCGGTTGGGCGTCGAGCAGGACACGGCCGGCTGTGGGATCGAAAAATCTCACGATCAGAGAGACGATGGTGCTCTTGCCGGAGCCGCTGGGGCCGGCGATCGCGGTAATTTCACCGACGCGGCCCTCGAGATTCACGCCGGTGAGGACGGGCGTGCGCGGGTCGTAACCGAACGCCACGTCGTCGAAGGCCAGGACCGTCGCCGTACGCGGCGGGATTCGATGGCCAGCGGCGACGCCTTGCTCGGGCGTTTGACCAAGCATCTCGAGCACCCGCGAGATCGCGACGATCACATCCTGCATGCTGCCCCAAAGGTTGGTGAGATTTCGCGTGCGCGCACTGACGTGCCCGACCAGCACCAGCGAGCCCTGGAACAGTCCCAGCGAAACGGCGACGTGCGCAAGGCCCGCGGTTCCGCCCGCCATCACTTCGGTCGCGCCGACGTACAACGCGGCAACATAGGCGAGACCGCGGACGGTGTTGGTCGTGACGCGGTATCGCGCGAGCATCAGGCGCGCGCGGCGGCCGGCCAGGAATGCGTCCCAGTTCTCGCGCGCGTAGTTCTCGGTTTCGATCGCTTCAGTACCAAACGCCTTGACGGTTTTGATCGATGCGAGCGTTTCCTCGATGCGGGTTGTCGCACGCGCCGTGGTTTCGCGCTCGGCGATGAACGCGGTACGCATCGAATCGGCGAACCTCCATGCCAGTATGAAGTTCGCGGGCATCAGCAGGGCCGCGATCAGCGCCATCCGGTAGTCGTACCAAACCAGATAGAGCAGCGTGGCGATGGCGGCGGGAATGAAAATCAGCGGCCGAACGATCAGGCCGTCGATGACACTCGGAATCGCGGCGGAGTCCTGGAACATCCGGAAGATCGCGTCGCCGATCTTCTCTTCAGAGTGAAAGCGGACGCTCAGTTCCTGCATCCGGGTGTAAAGATTGACGCGGAAGAGGTTGCTGATGCGCTGCAGAATCCAGATCGCATAGCCGAAAAGAAATGCGACAACGATCAGGGCGCCAACCGACGCGATCCCGCCGACGACGCATGCGTGAGCGAGGACGATCCGCCGATCGGCATGCAGCGGCACGCGGAGCATCCACGCCTGCGCGGGCGTCAAGGCGGCGCCGTGACCGACGACGTCGAAGAAAACACGGATGAGGTTGAGCCCAATGAGTCCGCCGAGGAGAGCCGGCAGCGTGGCCACGAACAGATACACGAGATGGCGCCGGTAGGGGCGAATGAACGGCCACACGCGCGCGACCAGCCGGAACACGTCGCGGGAGCGCAAGCTGCGCGCGTCGGGAAACGCCAACTCGGTTGCAGCAGGGGGCGCGGCGATTGTCGATTCAGCGTTCAATCAAATCGCGCCGGCTCACTTTGCGGGCGCGGCGCCCGCCGCGGCCAGTATGTTGTCCTCGAGAACGAATTTCGACGTGCAAGCTACTTTGTTTTGATTGGCGCCGAGCCCGTAGGTGCCCTGGAAGTCCGCCGACACGGAGACGAGCGTGGAATGCGGGGTCGCTTTCTCGAGCTTGACGGTTACGGTTACCGTGCCGTCTTCCAGCTTGTAGATCATCTGAACGGGGCCAGTCTCGCAGAAAGCCCACTTGTTCCACGATTCGTCGGCGATGCCCGACTGCTTGGCGACGAGGGTGTGGGTTCGCTTATCCTCGCGGACGAGCTGGAAACTGCTCAGTTGCGAGTCATTGAAGTATCTTTTCAGGGCGGCGAAGACTTCGTCTACGGGTCTCGGTATCTCCTGCATCCTCGGGACGATACGCGGGGTTTCGATTGCGAATGCGGGCGTAAGGATGGAAAGACAAAGCGGCGTTATGATCGATGCGACGAGTAGCTTCATGACTCCTCCTTTGACGGGTGCGAGGCCGCGAGTCTCATAAGATCATAACGACCGGCGAAGCGGCGGGTAAAGGCACGGGCATGGCTCGCGAACACGCTTTGATGGTAACTTCGCGAGGCCGCTGCGCGCTGACTGGAACCATTCGCACAGCAAGCAAAAGGAGCGAATCATGCCCGCGTTGATATTCGAAAAACGGAATCACGTCGCTTACCTCACACTCAACCGGCCTGAGGTCCACAATTCGCTGAATCCCGAGATGCTCGTCAGCCTGGCGGCCGCGTGGAAGGAGATCGATGCCGACGACGCGATTCGCGCAACAATCGTGACCGGCGCGGGCAATGTCGCATTCTCGGCCGGCGCCGACCTGGGGCGGCTGATTCCGCTGTTCACTGGCGCGCGAAAGCCCGAGGACGAGTGGGACAGCAAGCTGCTCGCCGACCGCAAGCTGGGCGACATCGCGCTGCTGCGCGGCTACGATATGGACAAGCCGGTTATTTCCGCGGTCAACGGATTTTGCATCGCGGGCGGAATGGAATTCATCCAGGGCACCGATCTTCGGGTTGCGTCGGAGAACGCGAGCTTCGGCTTGCAGGAAGTGAAGTGGGCGATCATCCCGGCCGCCGGCTCGCTGGCGCGGCTGCAACGCCAGATTCCGTACTGTAAGGCGATGGAGATTCTGCTGACCGGCAACCGGATCGATGCGCAGGAGGCATGGCGGTTGGGGCTGGTCAACTACGTCGTGCCGCAGGACCAATTGATCGCGAAGGCGGAGGAACTGGCGGCGACGATCGCCCAAAATGGTCCGTTGGCGGTGCGGAAGATCAAAGAGGCGGTGCGGCGAACGTCGGGGCGTCCGTACGAAGAGGCCTTCAAGATCGAAAACGAAATTGCGCGCGAAGTGATGAAGTCCGAGGACGCGAAGGAAGGCCCGCGCTCGTTCATGGAGAAGCGCAAGCCGAACTACAAGGGCAGGTAGTTGGCGGCAGATGTCAGGCTCCCACCAGCGCGCGCATCGTGTTGGGATAATCGCGCGACGCGGTGGCGGCCGGGCCGATCGGAAAGACCACGGGATGGGTCACGCCGGCGGCGCGGAATCGCGCGACGAAATCGCGGCCAGCCTTGGCAGGACCGAACACCGAGATCTTGCGGCATGACGCTTCCGAGATGGCTCTGGGAGCCTCATCGCGCTTGCCGTCCTTCCACAGCGCGCGCACCTCGTCGAACTCCGCTGCGAGTCCATAGCGCGCGAACATCTTGTTGTAGCTGTCCACGAATGCGTAGCCCGCGAGCTCGCGCCGGAATGAATCGACGGCCTTGTCCTCGTCCTCGGTGATGCACATGCGGATGTAGATGCCGACATCGACGGCGGACGGATCGCGCCCCGCGGCCTTGGCGCCTTCACTGATGTGCTGCACCATCGGCGCGATTGCCTCGGGCGGTGAGTAGTTCATCAACACACCGTCGGCAACTTCGCCGGCGAGTCGAAGCATCGGGGCATTCAGCCCTGCCAGATAAATCTTCGGCGGATGCGGCGCCGTGATGCGCATGCCCAGCCTGAAATCGGACTTGTACACCTCGCCCTGGAACTTCGAGCGTCCCTCGGTGAACAACTGGCGCATAATCGCGACGCATTCGCGCATCGCGGTGACCGGTTTGCGATACGCCGCGCCGTGCCATCGCTCGACGATGATCGGACTCGACACGCCCAGACCCGCAATCGCGCGGCCGCCGGAGAGCTCGTTGATGGTGAGGAATCCCATCGCCATCGCGCCCGGCGTGCGAATCTGAATCGGTATGACTCCGGTGGCCAGTTCGGCTTTGCGCGTGTTGAGCGCGAGCGCGGCGAGACTGACGAACGCGTCGGGTCCGCTGACCTCCGCGATCCACAGGGAGGTGTAGCCGAGGTCCTCGGCCTCGCGGATGAGAGCGAGGCGGCCGGCCAGCGCGTCGGCGCCGACGCCAACCGAGGTCTGAAGTCCGAGCTTTTGATTTGATGGCATCTGGAAGTCCGTCCTGATTCACCTTAAAGCTGAACTAGTAGTAGGAGCCGAAAGGGGAGGTGTATACCATATGTTGTGGTTTTGCGACGGCTCCATCACCATCGGTGGGTTCGTTCCGTCAAAAATTGTTTTCGCCCCCAAGCGGATGTCGCCGGATCTTCGCCCCGAAGACAACGAGCGTGGGGCATCCTGTCGGATCGTCCATGCCGTACGTTTAGCACAGAAAATCCGTCGGGGTCAGGCTGAACAGTTCATCCGCAGAATTGAGTCAAAACCGGTACCGGCTTCGCTGGCGTGAAGCTGTCCGAGATCCTTCCTGCCGCTCGCGTCGCTCGCGTCGTCAGGATGACAAGGATGGGAGGCAGCGACTCAAAACCGGTACCGGCTTCGCTGGCGCGAAGCTGTCCGAGATCCTTCCTGCCGCTCGCGTTGCTCGCGTCGTCAGGATGACAGATGGCGGTTGCTCGCTTCGGTCAGAATGACAGAGAAAAGATCGCGAACGATCACTTCGATCAGGATGACAGACGTGCGAGTTTGGTTTGCGCAGATCGTGCGGCTGTTCGATTATGGCGACAAGAAGCAGGAGTGTTGAACTATGGCTTACTTCGATTCCAACGGCGTGCAGATTTATTTCGAGGAGCATGGCAGTGGCGAGCCTGTGGTGCTGGTGCACGGCTTTGCGTCGCGCGCGGAGCATAACTGGGGCGCGATGAACTGGTTCACCACGCTCGCGCCGCACTACCGCGTCGTTGCGCTCGATTGCCGCGGTCACGGCAAGAGCGGCAAGCCGCACGATCCGGCGGCGTACGGCGGCGAGACGATGGGCGACGACGTGATCCGGCTGATGGATCACTTGGGAATCAAGCGCACGTTGATCATGGGCTATTCGATGGGCGGGCGAATAGTGACAGGCCTGCTGATGTTGCATCCGGAGCGTCTGCGCGCGGCAGTGCTTGGCGGAATCGGGGCGGCGTCAGCGACGGCGCCGTCTTTCGATCGCAAACCGATCGTCGATGCGCTGCTAGCCGAGAGTATCTCGGGAGTTACCGATCAGCGGGCGCGAGAGTTTCGTCAATTCGCGGAGATCACCGGCAACGACCTGAAGGCATTGGCGGCGTGCATGGGGTCGAATCGCGAAGATTTCACCGCCGAGCGCATCGCGGCGGCGAAGATTCGAGTGCCGGTCATGATTGTTATCGGGACCAAGGACCTGCTGGTCGGAAATCCCAAGCTGCTGCACGACGCGATTCCGGGCAGCAAGCTCGTGATGCTCGAAGGACGCGATCATTTGAGCGCTCCTGGCGACAAACTTTACAAGGATGCGGTGCTGGAATTTTTCAAGTCCGCGCCGGCGTGATCGATCAACTAATTCGCGGAGCGTTGAGCGTGCCGGTCAAGCGATAGGGCTGCGGGCCGGGTGGATGCGGCAGCATCGCGAGCAGGACTGCCAATCGCGAGGCGGCGGCGGGAGCCGTGGAGAGAGTGAATTGGAGCGCGAGCACGCTTTCGCCCGGGTTGGGCGCGAGCTGGACCGTCCCGGTGGCGGTGAGTATCAAATCGCCGCCGCTGGTCGTGAATTCCTCGATCGTCAGCGTTCCTTGATCCAGTTTGAACTTTGAATGTCCGCGGCCGAGACGGATCGGTGAGTTCGCGAACGGTGACGTAAACGTCAATCCCGCCGCGCTCAAGGCACCGTCGCCGCTCTCCGCGACGTCGCTGGAAGAGAGCAACAGATTGCCGCTTCCGGAAAGCGCGCCGGTGGCACTCGCGCCGGGAATCGTGAACAGGCGCTGACGGGCGAGCTCGACCGAGTCGAGGTCGTAGGTTATGGCGGTGCCGCCGCCGCTTGGCCTCAGCATGAGGTTCACCATGCCGTCGTAAAGCGTGGCTTTGACGCGAACGCCGGGATGCAACGTGAGCATCGAGAGAAACGCGGGAGCGATCGTGACCGCCGGGCTCTCGAGCAGCAGACCGGCGGACGCGGGCCGGGTCGAGCTCAGGCGCACGCCCGCCAGCCGCGCCCCGAACGGAAAGCTGGCGCTCTGACTCGTGCTGGAAACTTCGAGGCCCATCGGCGCGAGGACCTCCGTGAGGGTGGTGGAGTAGGGAAAGGTCCAAATCAGGTACGCCGCGAACAGCGCCAGCCCGACGACCGCATAGCCGACTCGAACGAGGCGTGTTCCCCGGTATGGCGCGGACGCGTCAGGTGTTCTTGGCGAGCGCAACACAGGTGAGGTCAACGTCGTACGAATGAGTATCCTGGGTGCGGCGCTGGATGCGAATATTCGAGACGCCGACCGGCATCGGCAGAGAGTTGATGCCGTAGAGCGCGTCAACCAACTGCGTGAGATTTACGTTGTCGAGCTTCAACTGCACGCTGTACTCGGTGAACCCGTCGGCAAGCTTGCGATCGGAGCCGGGTGTGATCGAGCCGATCTTCGCGCGCCCGACGCTCTTGGTCATCGACGCTTCGATCACGGAGAACAGCGAGAAATCCTTGCCCAGTGGAACCGTATGCCGCTCGGCTTTGGCGAGGTCCTCCTTGAGCTGCGCATAGGTCGTGGCGAGCCGGCGGATTTCTACCAGATCCTGTTGCCGCTGCACAATCCTGTCCTGCAGCCCCGAGCTCAGATCCACGATGGGGGTGTAGATCAGGTTGTAAAGGAGAAAGACGCCGAACAGGCCGGCGGCGATTTGCACCAGGATGCGTTCGCGCGGTTCGAGTTTCTGGTAGCGGCCGCGCGCCTGCGCGATCAGCGGGTCGACGCGCGCCGCGGCCTGCTTGAGGTAGGGGCGGAGCAAATCCATCGCTCGCGCGCGCAAACTTTCAATCCATTCTCTAAGCATGGCAGCTATTCGTCGCGCTCATCCGGCGCTTCGTCGCGCTCGGTCGCCGGGGTCGCGTCCTTGAAGTTTGCGTCCATCCGAAAATCCACTTTGCTCGGATCCGAGCCGGCCTTGGCATGCGCAACTTCGATCGAGCCGAAGTAACCGCTTGCGTCGAGCGCTCTTTTGGCCTGATCGACCGTCGCGAACGAATCCGCCTGGCCAGTAACGCGCAAGCCGTTGGAGTCGATCTGAACGTCGGCCATCTGGACCGGAAATCGCGACGGCAGCGCGCTTGACACCGCCACCAGCGTGTCGAGCGGCGAGTGCGTAAGGTTGCCGCCGATCAGACTCAGCCGTTTATTCATCTTCGCGATTCCGATCTTCAGCTGCGCCCTGGCGTTGGCGGGGTCGGTTTCGCCAAGGACCGGTCCGGCGACGGCGGAGATTTCGGCGTTGAGCTGATGGAGCCGATGGAGATTGGCGGACACGCCCAGCGCGAAATGAAATATGGTCACGGCCAGCAGCGCGGCGGCGAGGATGCCCGAGGTGTAGAAGGGGCTCAAGTCGCCGCGGACGCGTCCGCGGAAAAGGAATTCGCCCTGGCGGAAATTGATCAGGTCGAGCGGCTTGCTCGGCGACTCGCCCAGCAACATCGCAACGCACGATGAATACTTGCCGGTGTGCGGCACCGAGCCTTCGAAAATCCCGCTGTAGTCGAACGCGCCGCCGTCGCGCACCGACATGGCCAGCGAATCAGCCAGCAGCCCGCGCACTTTCGGATGCGCCGCCGCCGCACCCGCGACGATTACCTCGGTTTCCTCGCCGTGTCCGAGCAGGGTCTGACGCACCGAGTTGAGAATCGGGGCGGCTGCGTCGGGCGAGACCGCCGACCCGTCGGACATCATCAGGCCGCCCCGCATCGAACGCAGTGCGCGCGGCGTTCCGCCCAGGTCGGTCAGCACGACCGAGGTGGACTCCTCGTCGCCTTCGACCACCAGGTGCGCCATCGGCTTGGCGCCGTTCTGCGCGCGCGTGAACATCGCGGCCAGCGCCAGCGGCGCCAGCGTGACGGTCTTGGGATCGAGTCCCGCCTTCTGCAGCAAATCGAGATGATGCTGCAGGTCGGTCTTGCGCACCATCGCGGCCATGACCAGCGTATGGTCACCCGCGCGTCCCACGCGGGTAAACGCTACCGCGCCGTCGTCAACCGGGAAGGGTAGATGCTCTTCCAGCGCGAAGGGAACCACCTGGTGCAGCCGGCGCGCGTCCTTGAACGGCAGCTCGAGCAGCCGTTTGACCACGCGGTCGGCCGGCAGCGCGGAGATCACGATGTCAGGCTGGCCGGTCTCGACCACCAGGCGCGAGAGCGCGCCACTGAGGTCGGCCTCGTCGTCGGCGCGAACCTTGTCGTACACGCCGGCGAGAGTGAACGAATTCCACGAGCGCTCCGCGACCGCCGCGCGCACGCGGTCGCCCATCAGCTCCAGCGCCAGTATTCGTTGAGCCATTAAGCGCCCTGGAGCCTAGTCCTCGTGCCACGCTGCCAGCGTGCCGATGCCGCTGGCTTCGCGATGGAAGGTTGCGGTAATGATTTTGCGGGCGCCGGCGTAAGTTCCCATCCCGTTAATCGTGAAAAATTGGCTGCGCATGACGACGTCTTTCGACAGGAGTTGCGCGACCGCGCTGAGGTCGGGGAGGTTCATGAGGTCGGTGGGTTGGGAGAACGGCCGTATCGTGCGGGCCTCGATAATCTCCTGAACCAATTTCTGATCCTCCGTCAATTCGGGCTCCAGCGCGGCCAGCACTTGCGGCGACGCGGTGTTGGCGTTCACCGCCGGCTCGGGCATCACGGTCAGAAACGGGCTCACCCGGTTGAAAATCGCCTCGTTGAACCCCTGTACCATCTGCAAGTCCCCCAGCGTCGGCATCGGGCCGTAGCGCGGTTGATACGGCGGCTTCAGCCCCATGTAATAGTCCCCGATGCCACCGCCCGGCGCATTGGCGCCACCCGGCGTAATCCACTGGATGATACCCTGAACCAGGTCCGGGTTCACGTCGAGGATGGTGAATAACCGCTCGATCTTTAGAATCGCAGCCTGGTTGGGACCGCCATTCTGGATCATCGCATTGATTGGCAGCTTGCGGGCTTCGTCCACGATCGACAACGAGACATTACCCCCCTCCAGTGCCATCGGCGGAAACGGCACCGCCCAGACATCGCTCAAGGTGTCGATCGGAACCTTGGATTGCGCGTCAGAGCGCGCGTCCGCCGCCAGCAGCGCGAGACCGATATTGACTCCCGACCGCGCCAGGAAACCGGCGCGCAGCTCGTTGGCCTGGTTCGCCGCCGACACGAATCCGAGTCCGGAGGTCATCGCGAAATCCACGACGATTAACGTCATCAGCGCGACTCCCAGCAGCACCGCCAGCAGCGCCACGCCGCGCTCGCTCTTGCGCCGGTGCGTTACCATTGCTGTATCGCCATCGGCACGGTGACTTGGGTCGCGAAGTCCATCACGTGGCCGCCCGGCGCCGCCATCTGAATCTGGATGGCCACCGCGACCGGCAACTGGACTCCGCGCGGCATACTCGACGAATCCCAGCTTTCGGCCCATTTCTGGCCGTCGAAATAACGGAAATGAAGCGACAGCACATTGTCCGCGAGCACCATCGACTGCAGGGCGGCGGTACTCGTCAGCAATCCGCTTTGCTGCGACCGTTGCAGCAGGTACCAGCCAGGCTGGTCCGGATTCGGAGTCAAATTGTAGGTGACGATCGTCTCGGGCATCATCCCGATGAGCGCGCGGCGATGGCCTCCGCTGAAGGTGGACATCGTGATGGTATCGATCGGCAGACCGTTGCCCATGCGGCCGTTGCCAAACAGGGCAACATTGCTGGGCGCGTACGGAGTCTGCACGACATTGCGCACTTCCTTGCTCAATTGCCACAGCAGCGCGCGCCCCTCGCGATCGACCATCAGCCGTCCCTCGGCGTGCACCTTGCTGTGCGCGATGGCGTTGAACGAGCTGGCCAGCATCGCGAGGATCAGCGCCAGCACGCCAATCGCCAGCATCATCTCGATGAGCGTGAAGCCGCGCGGCGCGCGACCGGCCCCGATATGCCGCCGGCTCATGGCGTCGGCGCCTGCAGCTGGCTCGGGTCGGGCGGAATCGGCGAATGCAGGTACTCGACCAGCGAGAAGTTTTGCGTGAACCCGGGACCGTACTGGATCAGAACCCGGACTTTGCGAACGTCGGGAAACATGCCCGACGCCTCGACGTCGCGCTGCCATCGGAAGTCCTGGAACTCGCCGGGAAATGACGCTTCGAAATTGCCGCGGGTGAGGCCGAGGTCCGGAAATCGCTCGATCTCGGCCTCCGTCATCACTGCCTGCGCCAGCATCGAGGCGCGCGTCGTCTGCTGCGCGCGGATGACGGACTGGATACTCTGATGATGCAGGCCGAGCAGGCCGAGCAGTGCGATGCCGAGGATCGCAATCGCGACCATCACCTCGAGCAGGGTAAACGCGGGCGCGCGCCTCGTGAGCCGGCTCACTGCGGCAACCTCATCCCGGCCGGCATCACGTCGCCGCTGACGATCGCGACCTGGCCCGTCAACGGAGAAAATTCCAGCGTCATCACGTCGCCCGAGGCGTCTTCGAGATGCACCACGGTCGCATCGACGTAGCCTTCGGGATAGAAGTTGGTCGCGATGACGCCGCGATTGACGGTGCCGATTCCCTCGACGGTTACGTCGCGAATCCGAATCGCCGCCGGCATCATTACCGGCCGTCCTGACATGCTGGTGTCCGGCGCGAACACCGGCTTGACGGCATAGGGATCGAGCTGCGCCGCCGCGTAGCCGTTATTGTCCAAATCGAAGATAAGCCGCAGCACCAGCTTGTGGCCGGTGGCCTCGTCGAACATAAAAGTCGCGCGGCCCGCAAGCCGGCGCGCCTGGCTGCGCAGCGCGGCCTGGCGAAATCCGCCGAGATACGGCAGCGCCAGCGTCAGCATCAGGCCCATGATAAAGATTACAACCGCGAGTTCGAGCAGCGTGAAGCCCGGCGCCGAGGATTTCAGCGGCGCGGCCGGCCGCATGCGCGCCGTCGCTGCGGCGGGTCGGGAAGCTGAAACGGTTCCCGATTTCATTGCGCCATCACGACGATTGGCTGGCGTCTATATCATCCGAGCTTTCGACGCCGTCGGGGCCGAACGATTTCAGAACGTACGAGTTTCCGTCGCTCTGGTAAAAGTAGGGCGTGCCCCACGGATCATTCGGCAGGCGCTCGATATAGCCGCCGCTTTCGTAATTGGCGGGCACGCGGCCGTTGGTCGGCGGCGAGACCAGCGCGTTCAAACCCTGGTCGGTGGTCGGGTAGTAGCCGTTGTCGAGGTAGTAGCGATCGAGCGCGGTCTTGATCTCGGCGAGGTCGGCCTGAGCCTTGGTCTTTTTGGCCTTGTCGGCGGCGCCGCGCAGACTCTGTACGACGATCGTCGCGAGCAGGCCCAAAATCAGGATCACCACCATGATTTCAATCAGGGTGAATCCATCCTGGTTGTATCGGCGTGACTTCATCGCAGTTGCCTCCGCAGCATTAGTCATTGCATCAGCTGGTTGAGCTGGAAGATTGGCATCAGCACCGCCAGCATCATGAACACGATAACAGCCGCCATCGCCAGCGTCATCACGGGCTCGAGCACGGTGGTCATCTGGCTCAGCGAATGCGCCACTTCACGTTCGTAGTTGTCGGCGACCCGCTCGAGCATCCGCTCCAGTTCGCCGGAACGTTCGCCGACGCGAATCATCTCGATCAGCAGTGGCGGAAAGAGCCCGCTGCGCGCCAGCGTCTGGCCCATGCCATGACCCTCGCGGATACTTTCGCGGCTCTGCTCGACGGCGTCCTTCAGCAGACCGTTGGTCACCACGCCTTTGACCGCGTCGAGCGCCGGCAGCAGTTGGACGCCGCTGGCGAGCAGGGTAGCCAGCGTCCGCGCAAAGCGCGCGCAGATGATTCGAATCAGCGTGGGCCCGATGTAATAGACTTTCAGGATTGCGGTGTCGTACATGCGCCGGCCGCGCGGCGTCGCCAGCGCGGCGGTGATTCCCGCCACCGTCCCGACGATCAGCAGCGCCAGCGGGATCCAGTAGCCGGTGACGAGCGCCGAGAATGAAATCAGGATGCGCGTCGCCAGCGGCAATGCCGCATGCTGCTGCTCGAAGATCGTCGCGACCTGCGGCACCACGTACGTCACCAGGAACGCCATGATCGCCGTGCCCACGCACATCATGATGATCGGATAGGTCAGCGCGCCGCGGACCTTGGTGACGAATTCATTCTGGCGCTCGCTGTACTCGGCCAGCCGGTCCAGCACCGCCTCGAGCGCCGCGGCCTGCTCACCGGCGCGCACCATCCCGATGTAGAGTTCGGAGAAGGTGTCGCGATGATTGGTCAGCGCGTCGGCCAGCGACGAGCCCTCGCGCACGCGTTCGCGCACCTGCGAGAGCATCCGCTTGGTCGCGGCGCGCGTCGATTGATCGGCGAGCGCGCTCAGCGCATCGACCAACTGCACTCCGGCGCCGAGCAGCGCGCTTAGCTGGCGTGTCAGCAGAGCCAGGTCCGCCGCGGGCATTTTGCGCCGCCACAGCGAGGGCAGCCACTCGCGCTTAGCCTCCAGGCGCTCGGCGGCGGTGGACTCCTCGTTGAGGTCGGTCGGGAAAATGCCCGACGCGCGCAGCTTGCCGCGCGCGGTCCGCGCGCTGTCGGCGTCAACCACGCCGTTGACGGTGCGGCCGTCGGCGCCAAGTCCTCGATAAGCAAATACCGGCATCGGTGAAAAAAACTTACGTGCGGGTGCGCTAGTCGATATCTTCCTGGGTGACCCGCAGCAGCTCCTCGATCGAGGTCTCGCCGCGCAGCACGCGGCCCGCGCCGTCCTGGCGCAGCAGCGTCATCCCATTGGCGGTGCAGTGGCGGCGCAGCGTGGCGGCGTCGGCGTTCTGCATCACGAGCGATCGGATTTGGTCGTCCATGATCATCAGTTCCTGGATTGCCATGCGGCCGCGGTAGCCGGTGTTGCGGCAATTGCGGCAGCCCTTGGGTCGGCAAATCTTGCCGGTAGTATCCACGCCCTTGAGTCCGATCCGCGCGAGTTCGGTGTCGCTGGGGCGGTAGGGCTCGCGGCAATCAACGCAGAGCTTGCGCACCAGGCGCTGCGCCAGCACGGCGAGAATTGACGATGAAACCAGGAACGGCTCGATCCCCATGTCCACCAGCCGCGTCACTGCGCCGAAGGAATCGTTGGTGTGGAGCGTCGAAAACACCAGGTGGCCGGTCAAGGCGGCCTGGATCGCTATTTCAGCAGTTTCGCTGTCGCGGATTTCGCCGACCATGATCACGTCGGGGTCCTGGCGCAGGATCGAGCGCAGCCCGCTGGCGAAGGTCAACTCGATCTTCGGATTCACCTGCATCTGGCCGACGCCGCGGAGCTGGTACTCGATCGGATCCTCGATCGTGATGATGTTCTTTTCGGGCGAGTTGATGCGGCTGAGACACGCATACAGCGTCGTCGATTTGCCCGAGCCCGTGGGTCCGGTGGCCAGGATGATCCCGTGGCTCTGCCGGATCAGGCGGTCCAGGCGATTGAGGTTGTCGCCGGAAAATCCAAGATGGTCGAGATTGATGGCTTCGACGGCCTGCGCGCGGTCCAATAGGCGGAGCACGATTCGCTCGCCGAATGCGGTCGGTATCGACGACACGCGCAAGTCGATATCGCGGCCCGCGATGCGCAGCCGGATTCTGCCGTCCTGCGGCAGGCGCTTCTCGGCGATGTTGAGGCCCGCCATGACCTTGACGCGCGAGGTTATCGCTGGCTGAAAACGCTTGGGCGGCGACAACACGTCGTACATCATCCCGTCCACGCGAAAGCGCACCACCATTTCCTTTTCGAATACTTCAATATGAATGTCGCTCGCGCGGTCCTTGACCGCCTGCGACAGGATGCCATTGACGAGCTTGATAATCGGCGCTGAATCGTCGGATTCCAGCAGGTCCAGCGGCTCCGACGCGAGCTCGCTGGCAACCACGTCCAGCCGCTCTTCCTCGAGATCGATCATCAAGTCTTCGGCCGTGGTAGCCGACGCCTGGTCGTACGCGCGGTTGATTGCCTCCGCGATTACTTCGGCCGGCGCGACCAGCGGTTGTATCTGCGCGCCGTACAGGATTCGCAAGTCGTCGAGCGGCTCGTAGTTGGCCGGGTCGGCGATCGCCACGGTCACCGTGCCGTCGGCGCTCGAGAGCGGCAGCAGGCGGTTCTTCTTGGCGTAGTTGATCGGAATTTTCGAAACTAGAGCCGGGTCAAGCGAATGCTCGTCGATATGGGCCTGGAACGGCAGCCGGTACTCCTGCGCGAGCGCGCGGGCCAGCCGCTGAGGTTCCAACGCGCCCATCTCGACCAGCACGTCGGCCAGCTCCTGGCCGGGCTTTTTGCGCTGGCGCGCCTTGTCAAGGTCCTGCGCCGAGACCCACGAGCGGTCGAGCAGGATTGCCTCGAAGCTTTTGCGCGCGGTCGCCATCAGGCAGGCCCGCCGGCCGGCGCCAAGCCGCGTCGATTCAGGTCATATCGAGTCATCTTCAACAGCAATGCCGCCACACCGAACTTACCACCATTCCCCCCGTTCGGGCTCAATTAGACACGATGGTTCTGGCTGGTTGCAAGTATGCCTTCCCCACGGCACTGACCGGTTGCGCAGCCCTTGGCTACGACTAGTAATGCACAGCTCCGGGCTGCGTCTGGGTTCCGTTCCCAATCGGCCCTTGGTTGATCCCCAGGCCGATGCCCGTATGTCCCTTAAGCGGCAGCGTATGCTCAGCTTCCTGCCATGAGACGAGTTTGCCCCCAACAAACTTCAAATCCAAAAACGTGCCCTTGTCGCCGTCCTTGGACGAGGTGTACAGCAGCGCCGCCGTGAGGTCGTTGCTGTTGGGCTTGTAGGGATAGCTCCAGACCTCGGTATCGCCCGGCAGGTAGGTCCGAATGTCGGGCTCGCCCCACGAATGATGCACCTCGGGCGAGGTCTGGCCTACTTGCAGCGAATCCGACATCCGCGTGGCCTTGATTCGCGTGCCGGCCTGGTAGGCGAGGCCGCATCCAGAGCAAATGAACACGGCGCAAATTATCGCGAGCACCCGAGATCGGGGAATACGCATTCGATTCATCGGCGCGATTTTGTGGGCGCCATCCTTGATTGTCAACGATATGCTATAGAGCGACAGATATGAACGAGGGAGACCCCCGATGGCGCGTAAGCTGACTCTGGTGAAAGGTGCGTCGCAGCGCGGCTCGCTAGTGTACGGGATGCGGATTTTCGATCAGGGAGTCGTCGCCGGCGTCGAGGACGCGCGGGTCAGCCTGGCCGACGGCACCAGCGGGCGAGTCACGATGCATCTGATCGAAGGCAACCGCGTGCAAATCAGGCGGCAGTTGATGCAAAGTATCGACGCGTTTTTCGAACTGCTCGACGAGCAGTAAATACAACCAGCGAGGGAGTTAAGGCGAAATGGATCTGAAATTCATCAAGTACGAGAAGCGCAACCATATCGCGTACATCACGTTCAACCGGCCCGAGCGGATGAACGCGCTGCATCCGCCGTGTCACGTCGAGATGGACAGCGTGTGGGACGACTTCGTCGCGGACAAGTCGGCGTGGGTCGCAATCGTGACGGGCGCCGGCGACAAGGGGTTCTCGGCCGGCAACGATTTGCGCTGGACGGCGGAGAATCGCGGGCAAGTGATGGAGGGTCTTCGCAGCAAGGGCGGCTTCGCCGGAATCACTGCGCGCTACGACATCTACAAGCCGATCATCGCGGCGGTGAACGGATTCGCGCTCGGCGGCGGATTCGAGATAGCGCTCTCTTGCGATATCATCATTGCGGCCGAGCACGCGCGTTTCGGATTGCCGGAACCGCGCGTCGGCCTGATGGCGGCGGCGGGAGGAGTGCATCGACTGCCGCGCCACATCCCACTCAAGATTGCGATGGGCATGATGCTGACGGGCAAGCACATCACGGCCGCCGACGCGCTGCGCTACGGAATCGCCAACGAGGTGGTGCCGCTCAAGGATCTCATCCCGACGGCCGAGAAGTGGGCGGGCGAGATCATGGAATGCTCACCGTTGTCGGTGCAGGCGACCAAGGAAGCGGCGATGACCGGCCTTGGAATGACGGTCGAAGCGGCGCTCGCCAAGCATTACGATTTGCAGTCGAAGCTGTTTCGCTCGAAGGACGCGGTCGAAGGTCCGCTGGCGTTTTCGCAGAAGCGCAAGCCCAACTGGACGGGAGAGTAGGGCGGTTCGCGACACGTACGCCGCTCTGTCATCGTGAGCTAAACGAGCGATGCGCGCCCGTTCTGTCATCCTGACGAAGCGAGCGATGCGAGCCCGTTCTGTCATCCTGACGAAGCGAGCAACGCGAGCGGCAGGAAGGATCTCGGACAGCTTCGCGCGAGCGAAGCCGGTACCGGTTTTGAGTCCGAAGTTGCGATACCGATGAATGAACTCTGGCTACTGCGCGACGCAATCGCGACGCTGGTTATGGGCGCGACGACGGCGGCGTTGCCGCCGGTAAGCACCGGCGCGTTCTGGACGATAGTAGCATTCTACGGCGTAGTGTCGGTGTTATTTGACGACGAAACGCCGCGTGGCGTCCCCGGAATGGAATACTTCTACGCCACCCGCCCCCATCTGAAGGATCCGCAGAGTTAGCTATCGTCTTTCCGAATAAAATTGTCGCGTGGGGAACAAAAAAGTTTGAGCGAATTCGGTTGTTTTCGTTTGACATATGGCATGCACGAGGTTTGGCCCGGTTGTGCTATGATAAATCCATAGGTGACATGCATGGCGAGTAATTCTGTGATTCCCTCCCCGATTTTCGAGACGCTCAGGGACTCCGAGGAAACCCTGCGGACCACGCTCGCCGAGCTGGCCGAGGACAAACGCAAGCAAAGGCCGAATATCTCGGAGCGCAAGCTCGCCGAGTACCTGGCCGATCAGATGGGCTACCGCGGCGCGAAGAACGTCGAAGCGCTGGTAGCCTCGCGCGAGCGAATCGCGAAATCGCGGCAAGCCGTCGGCTTGAGCAAATAGCGCGTTCCAGTTGACGAACGCCGGCGTCAGGCGGGCGATTCGTCGAGCAATGCTTTGGCGTCCTTCAGGTCGGCGGTGTCAAAGCCTTCGGTGAACCAGTTGTAGATTTCGGTGAGCAAGGCGCGAGCCTCGTCGCGCTTGCCTTGCTTGGTTAGCAGGCGGGCGCGACTGGTTGCGGCGCGGAGTTCGAACGCCTTCGCGCTCATCTTTTGCGCAAGCGCGATAGCTTCGCGGAAATCGGCTTCTGCCGGTTCGGTCTGGCCGAGCTTGAGTCGCAGTTCCCCGCGACAGGTCAGAATATGCGGTCGGAAGATGATTTCCTCGGGGTTCGCCTGGAGAGCGTTCTCGAATGTACCAAGGGCCTCGTCGAGCTTGCCGTCGAGGACCTGAGCTTCTCCCAGCAGAGATAGGAATTCGCTGATACCAGCTCGCGAACCGGAGGCCACCATCTCGGACAAACCCTGGCGGACGAGCGAGACGCCGTCTGCCGTACTGCCGAGGTGCGCGCGCGCCCATCCGAGATACTGGCGCGCCAGATTGCTGACGTAAGAAAAGCCTAGCTGTTCGGAAATTGCTAACGCTTGCGTGGCGGCCTCCTCGACGTGCCGCGGATCTCTGGTAAACCGGTACAGCCACGCGGCCATGTAGTGCGCGAACGCGATGTCGTGCAGATTCTGGCCGTCGTGCACAAATTCCATGGCATGGGCGGCATGCGCGCGGGCGCGATCGGCATAGCCCAGGGCCCACTCGGTGACGCTCGCGAAACCTTCTGCATTCGGGGTTCCCGGGCGCCCACTTCGGCGGATCGCCTCGAAGTAGGGGGTTAGCTGCGCGAAATGCTCTCTGACTCCGACCAGGTCCCCGCGATAGTAGCGCACATGCACCTGAGCGACCTGAGCGAATCCGAGATTCACCTCGCTGCCTTCACGCTCGGAGAGGGTCAGTACCCTATCGGCAAGCGCGGTGGCGGCGGGATGGTCACCGGAGACCAGAACGGTGCTCCAATTGAAGATTTCCTGCATAACGAGCAGAGGCAGGTTGCCACTCCTCTCGGCGAGCGCACGTGCACGCCCGGCCATCTCGACGGTGGCCGGCGCGGTGAAGCCGTGTGTGGTGATGAAGAGCGCGCTGAGTATGCTCGCATACTCGAGCTCGCGCGTATCGCGCTCCGCTGATTCGGGCAGTGTCGCAAGCATCGCGAGAGCTTGCTGGTAGTCCTCTTCGGCTTCCTTAAATGCCCGCCGTCCGTAAGCTGCGCCCGCGGCTTTCTTCCATGCCGCGATGGCCGGCTCCGCCTCGCCTGCCTCGGTCCAGTGGCGGGCGACGACTTCGGGCTGCGCCTCGGCTATCCCGGGGAATTTCTGGCTGATTGTCTCGGCGACGCGGCGATGCATCTCCTTGCGCCGACTCTTGAGCAGGGCTTCGTAGGCGGCGTCCTGGATGAGCGCGTGCTTGAACTGGTAGGTCGCCTCGGGCGGAATGCCGCGCGTGAAGATCAGTTCCGCGTCGGCCAGCTTGGTGAGGGCGGATTGCAATTCGTATTCAGGTGTTGGCGACACCGCCGCCAGCAACTCGTAAGAGAATTCGCGTCCGATCACAGCGGCGACCTGCGCGACCTCTTTGGCCGTGCCAAGGCGGTCGAGCCGCGCCGTCAGCGAGTCGTGCAACGTGGCTGGAATCTCGCGCGCCGCGGAGTGCCCCTCGCCCTCCATGAGCAGGCGGGTCAGTTCCTCGGCAAACAGCGGCACGCCGTCGGTGCGCCTGACCACGTTTTCGATCAGCTCTTTGGCCAGCCCTATGCGCGCGGCGACGCCCGCGACCATCTCGCGCGTCTGGCGGTCGTTCAGGCGGCGCAGCGTGATCTGCGCATGATGGGCCCGCGGCGGCCATGGCGCTTGGAACCCCGGCCGCACGGTACAGAGCAGCAGCAGAGGCGCCGTGGCCGCCTGCTCGGCCAGCGTCTGCATAAGTTCCAGCGTCGAGGGATCGACCCAGTGCAGGTCCTCGATCGCGATAACGATCGGCTGGAGCCGTGCGGCATTGAGCACCCATGTCGCCAGGTTTGCCAGCAGCCGTTTGCGCTTCTGATCGGGCGCAAAGAGCAGCGGAGGATACTTCTGCGGGATCGGAAGATTCAGCATCTCCGCAATCAGCGGCACCGCCTCGACGAGCTTCATTCCGGCCAGCTCCAGCGAGCGCTCGAGCTGACTCGTGCGCTCCTCCGTGCTTTCATCGCCGCTCCAGCCGAGACCCTGATCGAGTATCTGAGTCACCGCGTGGAACGGAGTGCTTTCGAAGAACTGCTCGCCGGCGCTTTCGATCCAGAGGTGGGGATCGTCCTTGATGCGCGCGCGGAACTCTTCGACCAGGCGCGATTTGCCGATTCCCGGTTCGCCCATCACGAGCACGAGCTGGCCCGCGCCCTCGCGCGCGCTCTCCCATCTGCCCAGCACCAGGCGGATTTCGTCGTCGCGCCCGACGAAGGGAGTCAGCGCGCGGACGGCGGAGTCATGCCTGCGCCGGCGGACGGCGATGGGCTGGATGACGCGATAGAGCTGGACTGGATGCTCGATACCCTTGAGCGGCTGCGCGCCGCGGTCCTCGACGATAAACAGACCCGAGACCAGCTCGTGCACGGCGGCGGTGATCAGGACCGAATCTGGCTCGGCGGCCGTCTGCACGCGCGAGGCGATATTGGGTGCATCGCCGAACACGTCGGCTTCCGTGCCGCCGCCACGACCTACCACCACCGAGCCGGTGTGGATTCCGACCCGGACCGCGAGCTTCACGTTCTGCCTGGCGGCGAGGTCTGTGTTCAGCGCGGCGACCGCGTCGACGATCGCCAGTCCGGCGCGAACCGCGCGTTCACCGTCGTCCTCGTGCGCCTCGGGGAAGCCGAAGTACACGACCACTCCGTCGCCGAGATATTTTGCGACATGTCCGCCGAAGCGCGTCACCGCTTCCGCCGCGCAGCGCTGATAGGCGGCGGCGATGTCGCGCCAGTCCTCGGGATCGAGACGCGCGGCGATCTCGGTCGAGCTCACGAGGTCGCAGAAGAGAACCGTGAGATGGCGCCGCTCGCCGTCGGGCGCAGCCGCCTCCGAAACGGGTGAGGTGTCCGGGGCGCTTACTGGCGATCCGCACTCGGCGCAGAATCGCGCGGCGCGCGAATTTTCAAATCCACACTTCGCACAGCGGCGCTTGAATGGCGCACCGCATTGCACGCAGAACTTGCTCCCCTCGGGATTGTCCGACGCGCAGATCGAGCACTGCATCAATTTTCCCAGCGGTCCAACCCGTCGCGCATCGCGCCGCCACGCCGCTGTTGGAACGAACACTTTAACTAACGCGAGATTTCGGGACTAAGCAAGCCGAGAAGCGCCTAGCCTGCCTAATGCCCGAGGTGGCGGCCGAAGAACGCTTCGATACGCTTCCAACTGTCTTCGGCGGCCTCGGGATTGTAAGCGGCTTTCATCGGGCCGATTTTTCCAATCCACGGAAGAAATCCGCTGTTGCGGCTCATGAAGCTGTGGCCCGCGTCGTCGTAGAGCTTGACGTCGTGATCGACGCCCAACTCCGTGAGCAACTGTTCGAGCCTCCGGCCCTGCGCCGCGAACATCCGATCCTTGCCGCCGTAACCGCCCAGCACGGGACACACTCCGCGCAACGGGTCGCTATTCTTCGGCACGTCGCCGTAAAACGTCGCGGCCACACCCAGCGGAGCGCGCGCCGCGTACATCAGCGCGAATCCGCCGCCCATGCAGAAGCCGATGACTCCGATGCGCGCCGCGTCGACGCCCGGCTGCTGCTGCAGGAACTTGCGCGCCGCGTCGAGGTCCTTGAAGGCGTCGCCCTCGCCGCGACTGAGCGTCATCAGGGTGCGCGCGATACAGATGAGGCGCATCCCGTCGCGATCGTAGAGGTCGGGCGCGAGCGCGGCGTAACCGAGGTCGGCAACCATCCCGGTAATGCGGCGGATGTCGTCGTTGAGTCCGAAAATTTCGTGGATCACGATCACACCGGGATGCTTCTGCGAATCGGACGGCGCCGCATACGCAGCGCGCATGGGCCGTCCCCCGTTGGCAGGAAAGGTAATATCAGCGGTGGTCATCGACGGGCCTCATAGAAATTTTTCTTAACACCGGGTGCAGGGGTCCGCGCCGGTGGCGACACCCCTGCCGAAGGAAGTTTGAAACCCTCCGTGGGTTTCGATTCAAGTTAAGTCTTCTTTTTGCCATTTTTCTTCTTTCGATTCTTCGAGCGCGGGCCGGAGCCGTAGTCGCCGAATGGATCGTCGCGCTCGCGGACTGCTTGTCGAAAGCCTGCGGCCTGCGCGCGCGCGACGAAATCGAGGCCTTCCTGCGTATGCCGCGCGATTCCGTCGAACAGCGAGCCGATCAGCCGCGACGTCGCCAGGCCCATGTTCTCGGCGGTGTGATTGCACAGCAGCTTGAGCATCTGAAGCTGATTCGTCGGCACTTGCGCCATCCGCTCGGCCAGCGCAGTCGCGCGCGCGTCGAGTTCGTTGTCGGGTGCCGTTTCGAGAATCAGTCCGATCCTGGCCGCCTCCACAGCGGGAATTTCATCACCGGTCAGTAAGAAACGCTTGGCGCGCTCGAGCCCCATCCGATAGACCCACATCGCAGTGGTCGGCGTGCCCCACACGCGCGACGGCGGATAGCCGAACGACGCCGACTCGGCGGCGATTATCAGATCGGCGCATAGCACCATGTCGGTGCCGCCGCCGATGCACCAGCCGTGGACCGCGGCGATGGTGGGTTTTCGCGCGTACCAGAGCTTCATATACACGTTGACGTATTGCGAGATCATGCCGTAGTCGGCGACCGAGTCCCACACGCGGCGGCGCGAACCTTCACCGGCTTGCGCACGCGTGGAGCTTTCCAGTGCGTAGCCGGCGCAGAACGCCGGGCCTTCCGCGCGCAGCAGGATCACGTGGACGTCGCGGTCGGCGTCGGCGCGATCGATGGCGGCACCAAGCTCGTCGCGCAGTTCGGGCGTGATAGTGTTGTACTCGGCGGCGCGGGTGAGAGTGATGATGCCGACGCCGTTGCGCGTCTCAGTGCGGAGCGTCTTCATGGGAATCGCATATAGCAGCAGAGTCTGCGAAGCGAACAGGGCGCCTAGAGCATGATTGATCCGAATCCAGTGCCCTCTCCTTGTCCAAGTCCAAGAGAGCTTTACATAGCCCAGCTCGCGGTTCTTCCCCTCTCCCTGCAAGGGAGAGGATGAAGGTGAGGGTCCTTATCCAGCGCGCATTTTTCGCGCGCGACTCAAAGTTCTGCCTCTGCTCCGAACGCCTGCGCCGAGGTTATGCAAAGCTCTCTTGTCCAAGGAGAGGTTAGGAGCAGGACAAAGCGCGCCCGCAAAACTCGACTACGCGGCCTTCGGTTTCTTCTGCACCGGCGGCGTCGTATTGCTCATCCGCCGCGTCACTTCCTCGTCGCTCATCGCCCAGATGCGATCGTCGGGCGGAAAATCCATCAGCGGCTTCGACGGATCCGGCTTGGGCTGCGCGACCTTGCCGCCCTTCGATTCGAATGGTGCGGGATGCTTGTACTTCTCGACTTCGTGCGCGCTGATTCCGGCCAGCGCCTGCACTTCGGGATCGATCCATGACTCGGCGTCGATCGAGCCGCCCTCGGAGGTCGAGAACTCGAGCATGATTCCCTCCGGCGCAGCCAGGTAGATCGACTTGCAAAAACCGTGATCGAGCGGGCCCATCACCCAGTGCCCGTGCGAGCGGACGCGGTCGCGAATCGCCATCAGGTCCGCGTAGGTGTCGACGTTGAGCGCCAGATGTTGCATCGCGCCGGGTGCGACGTTCTGCGTGGTGTGCCCCGCATGCGAAACGCCTTTGATCGGCTGAATCTTCGCGACCTCGGGATGCTGCACGAATGCGATCGAGGAGCTGTCGCTCAGCTTCATGAAGCCGTGGAAGGTGTTGTCCACGCCATGCATCCAGTAGAGCGCGACCAGTTCCATTCCCACGACTTGAGAGAAGTAGTCGATTTGCTTTTTGATGTCCTTGGTGCAGATAGCGAGGTGATGCACTCCGTTGGGCAGACCCATGATCGCAACCTCCGTGTGGGGTAACTGTGTTGTGCCACAATGTTGAGGCGAGAACCAGAGACCGAAATTGTGTACTCCTGAGCCAAGCGGGCAACGCATATCTGTCATCCTGAACGAAGCGAGCAGCGCGAGCGGAGCGAAGGATCTCGGACAGCGGGGCGTAAGCGCCGCCGGTTCCGGTTTCGAAATCGCGAAGCTGTCCTTCGGTATTCTGATCGGATGCAGCAACGCAAAACCGGTACCGGCTTCGCCAGCGCGAAGCTGTCCGAGGTCCTTCCTCGGCTCGCCTTGCTCGCCCTCCTCAGGATGACAAAATAAAGCGGGCGCTTTCGGCGACTCGCCTAGCCGATGATCTTGTTCAGCGGGAACTCGACGATGCCTACGGCGCCTGCTTCCAGCAGCTTGGGGAACAGTTCGCGCACGGTGTGCTCGGCGATTACGGTCTCGACCGCCAGCCATTCGACGCCTTTCAGCGCGGGGCTCTGGTAGAGGTGCGAAATGGTCGGCGCGGTGATCGACGGCAGCAGCGCGATTACTTTTTCGAGGTTGTCCTTGGCCACGTTCATCTTGATACCGACGCGATTTTCGGCGTCGAGCGCGCCCCGAATCAGGATCCCGAGCTGGCGAATCTTGGCCTGCTTCCACGGGTCGGCCCATGCTGCCGGATTGGCCACCAGCACCGGATTCGAGACCAGCAACTCCTCGACGATGCGCAGTCCGTTGGCGCGCAGCGACGAGCCGGTCTCGGTCACGTCGATGGCGGCGTCGATGATGCCTTCGGCGACCTTGGCCTCGGTCGCGCCCCATGAGAATTCGACTTCCGCTTTGACTTTGCGCTCGGCCAGAATTCGCGTGACGAACTGCACCAGCTCGGTCGCGATGCGCTTGCCCTCGAGATCCTCGAGCCGCTTGACCGGCGAGTCGTTGCGCACGCATAGCACCCATCGCGAGGGCGTCAGCGTCGCCTTGGCGTAGATGAAGCTCTCGACCGGCTGCAGCGTCACGTGGTTCTCGACGATCCAGTCGCTGCCCGTGATGCCCGCGTCGAGCGAGCCGTCGGCGATATAGCGCGGCATTTCCTGCGGGCGCAGGATGCGGCAGCTCAGCGTCGCGTCGTCGGTGGTCGGGATGTAAGAGCGCGAGCCGACCGTGATGCGCCAGCCGGACTTGCGCATCAGCTCGAGGGTCTGCTCCTCGAGGCTGCCCTTGGGGATGCCGAATTTCAGAACTCGATCAGCCATGTGCGATTAACCGGCCGGCTTCTTCGGCTGATGCCCGTAGTTGGGGCCGTACTTGGCGGGATCGACCTTGCGCTGCTCGACGATTTTCCATGCGCCGGCATCGAGCTTGCGGAAGAAGCACGACTCGTAGCCCTCGTGGCATGCGGCCCCGTCGCCGCGCTGCTCGACGGCGACCACGATTGCGTCGCCGTCGCAATCGAGACGAATCTCGTGCACGATTTGAAAATTTCCCGACTCCTCGCCCTTGCGCCAGAGCTGGTTGCGCGAGCGCGAGAAGTAGCAGGCGCGGCCGGTGGCGACCGTCTCGTCGAAGGCTTCGCGGTTCATATAGGCGACCATCAGCACGCGATGACTCAGGTGGTCGACGGCGATCGCGGCGACGACGCCGCCGCTTTTGTCGAAATCAATTGCCGCCGAAGCTTGAGCCGCCTTGTCTGCCTGCATTGCCGTCGCCGCCATCGAAAATTCAATTTGCGCCCGTGAAAACAAATTGCGCTTGTGAATCAAGAAGTATCGGCGAAACCCGGGCGCGATTCAACGTGCAGGTTCGCCACGGGGTCGCCTCGGATTGGCAAACTGTTTTCAATTGGCGACAACGCGTGTAGATTACGGGGCGATGTCAGAGGCCCTGGCCGGCCCATCCGCTCGCTCAATTTCAAAGATGCATCCGCTCCCGACAAAACCATTTGACAGAGTTTGGATTGTCGCGCTTGTGCTCGCGACGTCGCTTATCGCCTGCCGGATTCCCGGTAAATCGATCGCGTCGAACTACAAGAACGTCGATCAATTCAACTTCGATGTGGCGGTCGGCCCGAAGAATTACCATATCGAGGGCTACCTGACGCGCAGCGCTGAGAATGGACGGCGGCCCGGGCTGCTGGTGCTCAACGGCGGCGAGGGCAACGTGGACCGGTGCGTGCAGATGAGCCAGGGAATCGCCGCGATGGGCATCCAGGTCGCGTGCGTGAGTATTCCCGGCTACGGCAATTCGTCGGGGCCGAGCCGCTTCGTGGGGCAGCCGTCGGTGGTGGCGTCGCGCCGTGCGCTGGACATCCTGGCGGGGCGCGCGGACGTCGATGCGACCCGGCTGGCGGTGTGGGGACTTGGGCGCGGCGCAGTCGCGGCGGGCCTGCTGATGGACTACGACTCGCGCCCGCGCGCGCTGATCCTGGAATCGGGATGCTACGACCCGCTGTCGCTGTGGCCGGAAGCGCCGCTGCGCACCAAGCTGTCGATCCTGCGCGAAGTATGGCCGAGCAAGCGCATCCTGAAGGAGCGCAGCGTGATCGCGCATCTGCCGCCGAAGCTCGAATGCAGCGTGCTGATCATGCACGGCCAGCAGGACAATCGGATTCCGGTCGAGCAGGCGGTGAAACTCGCGGACGCATTGCGCGAGCGCGGCGCGAAAGTCGAGACCCGCTATTTCCCGCTGGCGTCGCACGATCTCGGCAAACGCGTCGAGCCCGAACTGCGCGCATTTCTACGCGACAACCTGCTCGGTACGAACAGCGCCGCCGCATCGTAAGCGGCTACGCGATCTCCTTCAGCGCCTCGAGCACTTCTTGGGTGTGGCCGCTTACCTTCACCTTGGGGAAGACGCGGCGCACGACGCCCGCCTTGTCGATGATGAACGTGGTGCGCTCGGTGCCCATGAACTGGCGCCCGTACAGCGACTTCATCTTGTACACGCCGTAGAGCTTGCAGACCTTGTTGCCGGGATCGGCGAGCAGCGGGAAGTTGAGCTCGTGCCTGGCGATGAACTTGCCGTGCGAATCGGTCGAGTCGGCGCTGATGCCGACGACTTTGGCGCCGAGCTTTTTGATTGGCGCGATGTTGTCGCGGAAGCTGCACGCCTCGATCGTGCATCCGGGGGTCATGTCCTTGGGATAGAAGTACAGCACGAGATTGTTCGCGCCGATCAGATCCTTGAGCGCGACGGTTTTTCCGCCGGGGTCGAACAGCTCGAAGGCGGGCGCCTTCTTTCCTTCGAGCGCGGCGCTGGCGCTGCTGGAGGGCGAGGTTGCGGGCTTCTTCGGAGTTTTGGCGGCATTTTTTTTAGATGTCGGCATGGGATTCATTTAGTCGTGGCCGATGCTTGAAGCAAATTCGGCCGCCGCGCGAGAATTTTGCGAATTCACGAAACCCCTATTTTACAAGGGTTTCGTCACCCCTAGTTGACGAGGTGCCAGTCACGCCCTAGACTTGGCGGGCTGACAGTCCTCTCGATCGATTGCACGTCCCCATGGCCGTTTACACCGAGTTAAGCAAACCGTTTCTCAAGGAACTCGCCGACGACTACGGTCTCGGCCGCGTCAGCAGCGCGACCGGAATTCCGGAAGGATCGGTCAACACCAACTACGTGCTGGAGGCGGCCAAGGGCAAATTCCTGCTCAGGGTGGACGAGGTCAAGAGCGAGAACGAGCTGAAGCGCGAGATCGATTTGCTGTCGTTTCTGCGCAAGCACGCCTTCCCGTGCCCGCATCCGATGCAGGATCGGATGGGCCGCTTCTACCGCAACTTCAACAACCGGTGCGTGTCGCTGTTCAAGTACCAGGAGGGCAAGGTGCTGGCGCCGGCGCGCCTGAAGCCGAGCCAGCTCGAAACGATCGGCCGCGCCCTCGGCGACCTGCACGTGATCGGCAAGGCCTACAAGAAGGGAATTGACAACCGGTTCAGCTTCGAGCGAATCGCCGACCTGTACCTGACCGTGCGCAACCGGCTGCCGAACTACTTCCGCAAGATTTGCCGCACGCTCGACGACGAGGTCGAGTACCTGACGCGCTACCTCGAGGGCAAGCTGCCCAAGGGCGTGATCCACGGCGACATCTTCGCGGACAACCTGCTGTTCCGCGGCGAGAAGCTGACGGCGATGCTGGATTTCGACGCCGCCTGCCGCGGCAAGTTCATTTTCGATATCGCGACCGCGGTCAACGCGCTCTGCTTCGTCGATGGCGCGTACTCGCTCGACCGGTTCCGCTACCTGCTGTCGGGCTACGAGTCGGTGCGGACGCTGTCGCTGGCGGAGTGGGACGCGTTTCCCAACGAGCTGCGGTTTTCGTCGCTGCGCTTCACGGTGACGCGCCTGCACGATTTCTTTCTGTCGCCGGTGGACGGGAAGAATCGCGTGGACAAGGACTTCCGCGAGTTCTTCGACCGGCTGCGGGTGCTGCGCCGCGAGCGCGAGGGCGGAATGGAGCCGCTGCTGATGGCGATGGCGACGGGATACGACTACCGCAAATACCAGAAGGTCAAAGCGACCGAGCGCCGCCAGGCGTGAGTTCGCCGCCTGACCCGCGCATCCGCGGAGCAATCCGTTGCCTTCAATCCTCGACAGCCTCAACGCCGCCGCGCCCGCGCTGTGGCTCGAAGTCTCGCCCCCGCGCGGAATCAATCCGGCGCCGCTGATTCGCCGCCTTGGCGCGCTTAAGGGGCAGGTCGACGCGATCAACCTGACCGACAACGCGCTGGGCAAGGTGAAAATGTCGGGGCTGGTTTTCGGCGCGGCGATCAAGGAGCGCTTGAAAATCCCGGTCGTGCTGAATATGTCGTGCCGCGACCGCAACCGCTTCGCGCTGAAATCCGATCTGCTCGGCGCGGCGGCGATTGAAATCGACGCGATAGTCGCGCTCAACGGCGACAAGCTTCCCCCCGGCGCCGACGGCAACGTCGTTGTCTCGCACGATATCGACGCCTACGGATTGCTCGCGATAGTCGGCGCCTTGAATCGCGGTGACACGGGCGAGGGCAAGGCGCTGCTCAAGACACTCCCGTCAATCGTCGCCGGTGCGGTCGCGAATCCAAATCGAAAGAATATCGAGCGCGAGTTCGAGCTGCTCGCGCGCAAGGCTGCCGCCGGCGCGCGCTTCGTGATCACGCAGCCGGTGTTCGACGCCGAGACCGGGCGGCGCTTTATCGCGAAGGCCAACAGCCTGGGAATCAGAACGATGCTCGGAATCCTGCCGGTCAAGCGCGCGGCGATGGCCACCTACCTGATCGACCGGGTGAAGGATCTCAGCGGCGCGCGGAGCCATCTGGACAGATTCGGCGGGATGAGCGAAGAAGAGGTGCGCGCGGTCTCGCTCCGCGAGAACCTGGCGCTGATGAAGTCGTTGGCTCGCGACGCGGCGGGGTTCATCATCATGAGCGGCGGCGGCCCGTCGCTCGCAATCGAGCTGGCGCTTCAGTTCAGCCGCTGGCGCAAGGAGACCGGTACATGAACCGAACGCAGGCAAATGGTTCCAAGAACGGCGCAGAGCGGGTCGCTCAAAAAGCGGGGGTCGAAACGAGCGCCCGCGACAAAGCCAATGGCCGCGGCAAAGTCGAAGAAGCGGTCCGCGTTATCCTGCGCCATATCGGCGAGGACCCGGAGCGCGACGGCCTGAAGCGCACGCCGGCGCGAGTCGCCGGCGCGTACGAGTTCCTGACCAGCGGCTACGCCAAGGATCCCAAGGAAGCGATCAACGGCGCGCTGTTTGCCGAAGAAGACTACCAGGAAATGATCCTGTGCAAGGATTTGGATTTCTACTCGCTGTGCGAGCACCATCTGCTGCCGTTCATGGGCAAGGCGCACGTTGCGTACCTGCCTAATCGCAAGATTGTCGGAATCTCGAAGCTGGCGCGGATGGTCGAGATCTACGCGCGGCGCCTGCAAGTACAGGAGCGGCTGACGACGCAGATAGCGCAGACGTTGATGTCGGAGATCGATCCGCTCGGAGTCGCGGTGGTGCTCGAGGCCGAGCATCTGTGCATGCGGATGCGCGGAGTCGAGAAGCAGAATTCCTACGTCACGACGTCGGCGATGCTGGGCGTGTTCCGCACCAACACGGAGACGCGCCAGGAATTCATGCAATTGCTGCGCAATGGCAAGCCGTAATGCGCCGCGAGTTTCGCTTTTTTCTTTGAAAACAGGTTTCATTTGCTGGGCTTTCCTGGCGAAAATGTTTCACGTGAAACGGTACTTTAGTTCAGGAGAACGAAACGCGAATCCGAGCAACTCGGCGCAGCGCGCCCTAAGCGAAGTCGAAGCGGGCTGCGTCCGTGCGTTGGTGATGCACGCTCCAAGGAACAATTCTGATGGCGGCTGACGATGCGGCGCTGGAGGCTCTGGGGCAATATGCGCTTCGCTACGTCAAGCCGGGGCATACGGTTGGGCTTGGGACGGGGCGGGCGGCCAGTGCGTTCATTCGGGCTCTGGGAGCCAGCAGGATCGACGTGCGCGGCGTGCCTACCTCGAAGGCCAGCGAGGAGTTGGGGCGCTCGGTGGGGATACCGATCGTCACGCTGGCGGAAGCGGGGAAGATCGACACCGACTTCGACGGCGCTGACGAGGTCGATCCGCGGCTTAATCTGATCAAGGGATACGGCGGGGCGCTGGTGCGCGAGAAAATCGTCGCGGCGTCGTCGCGGCGGTTCGTCGTGCTGGTCGGCTACGAGAAGCTGGTGAAGAAATTAGGAGACCGCGGGAGCATCCCGGTCGAGGTGGTGCCGTTTGGGGTGCCGCTTGTAAGTGCGAAGATCAGAGCGATGGGGATGAAGCCTCGCGTTCGCGAAGACTATGGTGAACAGTTCGTGACCGACAACGGCAACTTGATTCTCGATTGCGCGGTGAAGAAGATTGCGAATCCGGCGCGGCTGGAGCGCGAGCTGCTCGCGATTCCGGGCGTGGTCGGCACCGGGTTGTTCATCGCGATGGCGGATGTAGTGCTGGTGGCGGAGGCGTCGGGAAAAATTCGCGCCCTGAAGGGTTGACAGTGTGTCTGGTTGGTTTGTCATCCTGAGCGAAGTGGGCAAGGCGAGCGGAGCGAAGGATCTCGGACAGCGGCGCGTAAGCGCCGCCCGTTCCGGTTTTGCGTCGTCGCATCCGATAGGAATACCAAAGGACCGCTTCGCGATTTCAAAATCGGTACCGGCTTCGCTGGCGCGAAGCTGTCCGAGATCCTTCCTGCCGCTCGCGTTGCTTGGTTCGGTCAGGATGACAAACGAGCTGCGCGTTGCTCGCTTCGGTCAGGATGACAAATGAGCCGCGCTACTGGGCTTCGGTCAGGATGACAAACCCGCCAAAACCTCGCAGACTCTCAGAATGATGCAAAGACCGGAGAGGGCCGACCTCGAAAAGATTTATCGCGCTGCGGTTGCGGCGGTCGAGCCGGCGCGGCTGGTCGGGCTGGCGATGGACGGCGGCTGCCCGGGCGCGGAGCAGGTACCCGATTTGATCGCGGGCGCGTCGCGGGTCCTGATGCTGGCGGTGGGCAAGGCGGCGCTCGGGATGGCGCGCGAGATCGAACGTCGCATCGGCGACAAGCTCGCCGATGCGATCGCCGTAATTCCCAAAGTTCAGTACGAAGCCGGGACGACCACTGTCTCGCCGGGCTCGAAGGTCCGAGTCGTCGCGGCGAGCCATCCGGTGCCCGACGAGTCGTCGGAGGAAGCCGCGCACCTGGCGTGCGAGATGCTGCACGGGACCACGGCCGATGACCTGGTGATCGTTGCGCTGAGCGGAGGCGCGTCGGCAAT
This sequence comes from uncultured delta proteobacterium, assembly GCA_963842085.1. Lineage (GTDB taxonomy): Bacteria > Desulfobacterota > Binatia > Binatales > Binataceae > Binatus. Next base: position 543,198 of record CAWJET010000002.1, on the reverse strand, counting down.
GTTCACGCGGCCAGCCGAGGGACTCACGCTGGCGGACAAGATCGCAGTCAACGTGGCATTGCTCAAAGCCGGCGCGTCGATCCGCGAGCTGAATATCGTGCGCAAGCATCTCTCGGCCGTGAAAGGCGGACGGCTGCTGCACCATTGCGGCGGCGCGCGCGTGCTCGGCCTGATCCTGTCCGACGTGCCGGGCAACGATTTGGCGACGATTGGCTCGGGCCTGACCGCCGGTGACTGGAGCAGTTTCGGCGACGTCGTCGCGGTGCTGAAACGGCGCAGCGTGTGGGGGCGCGCGCCCGAGGCAGTGCGCTCGTACCTGGAGCGGGCGGTGGCAGGCGAAGTCGGTGCGCTGGTAAAGACGGGAGATCCGATTCTCGAGCGCGTGACCAACGTGATCATCGGCGACAACAACCTGGCCCTGGAAGGCGCCGAGCGCGCAGCGGCGGCGCTGGGGTATCATCCGCAGCGATGGAAGCCGCTGCATGGCGAGGCCAACGACCTCGCGCGCGCGCTCGCGGAATACATGTGCGAGATCGAGCGCGAGCGGGTGTGCGTCCTGGCAGGCGGCGAGCCGGTGGTGACGGTGCGCGGAGGCGGGAAGGGCGGACGCGCCCAGCAATGCGCGCTGGCGATGGGAATCGAGCTGTCGCAAATCGGCCGCGGGCGCCGAATCGCGGCGCTGTTCGCCGGCACCGACGGAATTGACGGACCGACCGACGCGGCTGGCGCGTTCGCGTCGCCGGGCACGGTCGCGGACGGCGAAGGCGCCGGAGTGAGCGCCGCGACCGCGTTGAGCCGCAACGACTCGTACAACTTCTTCAAGGCGTCGGGCGGGCTGTTCGTCGCGGGGCCGACGGGGACCAACGTCAGCGACGTTTTCGTCGGGCTCGTGAATTACTAAGCAGGGCAGCCCGGCGCCATCAGCGCGTTCAGCGCGTCTCAAGCGGTTAGCAAGAACGAGCCTAAGCATCATAAAGATTGATTTGGCCAACGCTTAAAATTTGTCTCGAAAAACTATTTTGACTAGCATTTAAGGTGGTTGCACTAAACACTCATCTAGACAACGGAGGAAACACAATGAAGCGCAGCCCTGGGAAGCATCCTGCTCGCAGTCGCGCTCAGCTCGCCGGCATGGGCCGGAAATGGCAACGGTAAAAATAAAGGCGGTGATCCCGGAGAGTCGCAGAAGGGCGGGCTTCCGGGATTGGAGGATCGAGTCGAGGCTGATGAGGCCTTGATCGTCACGCTGCAAGCCTAGGTAGCCACGCTGATGGGCGAGGTGACAACGCTGCAGGGGCGACGTCGCCGATCTGCAAGGTCAGAACAACTGGGCGGTGGTCAATTCGGACGGCAGCATCGCGCGCGCCAGCAGCGCCTCGGTAGTCGAGGGTGATTCGCATGTCACCGACTCAGGCATATACGAGGTCAATTTCGGGAAAGATGTGAGCAAGTGCGCCTATCAGGCCACACTCGGCGGGACAGGAACGGTGGCGGCACCTGCGGGCGAGATTACCGTTACGGGCGATACGGATGGAGACAGCCCGGACGATGTCACCGTCTCAACCTTCAGCGCAGCCGGTGTTGCAGCGGATGGTTCATTTCATCTGACAGTGACCTGCCCGTAGTTTGTGACGTGGCGAGCCACCGCAAGCGGCTCGACGCGAAACCTGAGCCAGATATGAAGCCCGGCGGTCTCGACGACCGGCCGGGCTTCGTTTTTTCAATCTTTCACTGTCTGTCGTTCGAGTCTTCAATCGTTGATTGGCACGCTCCGATCACTTAGACCGGAATACCGTGACCGAAAAATCCGCTGCAACCGCATCAATCCCGACCTCGTTGGGGTCGATCGCGTCGACGTCGCGACGCGCCAGGCCGCAACCGGGTCGCGCAGTCACGTTGATTCCGGGCGACGGTGTCGGGCCGGAAGTGGTGAGCGCGGCGCTCACAGTGATCGAGGCGACTGGAATCAACCTCGCATGGGATCGGCAGGCGGCGGGAATGAACGCGTTCCGACGCTTCGGCACTCCGGTGCCGGACGCGCTGATCAAATCGCTCAAGCGCACCGGGGTGGCGCTCAAGGGGCCGCTCGAGACGCGCGTAGCGGAAGGATGGCGCTCGATCAACGTGCATCTGCGGCGCACGTTCGACCTCTACGCCAACGTGCGTCCGACGATGAGCTTTGCCGGCGTGCAGACGCCGTTTCGCAACGTGAATCTGATCGTGGTGCGCGAGAACACGGAAGATTTGTACTCGGGAATCGAGCACGAGATCGCGCCGGGCGTGGTCGAGAGTATCAAGGTGATCACGGCGCGCGCGTCGCGACGGATCGCGAAGTTCGCGTTCGACTATGCGCGGCAGCATCGGCGGCTATCGATCACGGCGATTCACAAAGCCAACATCATGAAGCTGTCGGACGGCCTGTTCCTGAAATGCGCGCGCGCGGTGTCGGCGGGCTATCCGTCGATTCGCTACCAGGAACAGATCGTCGACGCGGCCTGCATGCGGCTGGTGACGCATCCCGAATCGTTCGACGTGCTGCTGCTGGAAAATCTCTACGGCGACATCGTTTCGGACCTGTGCGCCGGGCTGGTCGGAGGATTGGGGCTGGTGCCGGGCGCGAATTACGGCGACAAGGGCGCGATCTTCGAAGCGGTGCACGGGACGGCGCCGGATATCGCGGGCAAGGGCGTCGCCAATCCGATAGCGATGATCCTGTCGAGCGCGATGATGCTGGACTACCTCGGCTATCGCGCAGCCGGCGAGAAGATTCGCGCCGCGACGGCGTCGGTGCTGCGGTCGGGCAAGGTGTTGACGCGCGACGTAGGCGGCAAAGCTTCGACGCAGGAGGTGACGGCGGCGATCGTGCGCGCGATGTCGCGGGGATGATGGAAGGGTAAATGTGACGGCGCTTCTGCGCGTCTGGTTCGCCTTCCTGCGCGGGAAGGGGCCAGGGGTTAGATTCCTCGCGCGTGCGTGCGATTCAAGCTGCGCTCGACTCTTTCGCCAGATCTACCGGTCGGATAATAGTCACGCGTATGGCAAAGCCGCGCATCGCGCAGGACGTTGCCGCGCGGGTCCCGCCGGGACAGGTCCTGACTGACAAATTTCCCGTCCTGAGCTACGGACCAACGCCGCGCTTCGATCCCAGGACGTGGGATTTCAAGGTTGTGGGCCTGGTCGAGAAGCCGCTGCGATTTTCGTACGAGGAATTCCGCGCGCTGCCGCAGTCGCACCAGGTTTCGGATTTTCATTGCGTGACGACGTGGTCGCGGCTCGACAATGCGTGGGAGGGCGTCCGGGTCGCGGACCTGATCAAGCTGGTGAAGCTCAGTCCCGAAGCGCGCCACGTGATAATCCATTGCGACGGCGGCTACACGACCAATCTGCCGCTGAACGAATTTATCGATGAGGACGTGATGCTGGCGTATCGGCATGACGGGCGCGAGCTCGAACCCGATCACGGGTTTCCGCTGCGGCTGGTGGTGCCGAAGTTGTACGGATGGAAGAGCGCCAAGTGGGTGCGTGCAATAGAGTTTGCCGATATCGACCGGCGCGGCTTCTGGGAAGTGCGCGGCTATCACAACCATGCCCACCCGTGGACCGAGGAGCGCTACTCGTTCCAGGAAGACCCGGAAGACTGACGGTCGAATGCGTTGGCCTCGACCCTGAACCGTCAAAAGAGCTTGGCGCGATTTCGCGACGAGGAATTCGACCTCGCGGTAATCGGCGCGGGTATCAATGGCGCGGCCGTCGCGCGCGACGCGTCGATGCGCGGCTTGCGGGTCGCGCTGATCGAGCGCGGCGATTTCGCGGGCGCCACCTCGTCGCGATCATCGAAGCTGATTCACGGCGGCTTTCGCTATCTACCGCAGGGACAGTTCAAGCTCGTGTACGAGGCGCTGCGCGAGCGCGAGCGCCTGCGTCATCGCACCGCGCCGCATCTGGTGCATCCGATTCAATTTCTTTTCCCTGTTTATCGGCGCCGCGGCTTCAATCGTTTCACGATGGCGATGGGACTGACGCTGTACGACCTGTTCGCGCGGATTCCGTTCAAGGAGTGGCACTCGAGTCTCAATGCGGCCGAGGTGCGCGAGACGGAGCCCGCACTCAGCCGCGACGGCTTGACGGGCGGCGCGATGTACTTCGACGCGTGGGCCGACGACGCGCGGGTCACGTTCGAGAACGTGCTCGACGCGGACTTGCACGACGCGGCAGTGGCGAATTACATGGCGGTCGAGAAGTTCAACATGGCCGGCGGCAGGATCGCGTCGGCGAGCTTGCGCGATCTGCTCGGCGGAGCCGTCGGCGAGGTTCGCGCGAAGAAGTTCCTGAACGCCGGCGGGCCGTGGGTGGACGAGATACGGCGGATGGACGATCCCGCGGCGAAGCCGTGCGTGCGCTTGACCAAGGGCGTGCACCTGGTGTTCGCGCGAACGATTTTGCCGGTGCGGGAATCGCTGGTGCTCGCCGACGAGCGCGGCCGGATCGTGTTCGTGATGCCGCATGACCGCTACGTACTGGTCGGCACGACCGACACGGATTTTGCGGGCGACCCGGCAAGCGTCAGGACCGAGATTGGCGATGTCGAATATCTGCTCGCGGTGCTGGCCGAGAGTCTGCCGGGAATCAAGCTGATGAACGCCGACGTGGCGACGAGCTTTGCCGGACTGCGTGCGCTTATCCGGGAGAAGGACGGCGCGGCGCCGTCAGCGGTGCCGCGCGAGGAAGTGATCCTCGAGAGCGCGTCGGGCATGATCACGGTGGCGGGCGGCAAGTTCACGACGCATCGCGAGATCGCGCAGAAGCTCGTCGATCTCGTGATGAAGAGGCTCGGCCGGCCGGCAGGAATCTGTCCGACGCTCGCGACGCCGTTTCCCGGCGCGCGGCCGTTGGCTGTGGGCGATGAGTCAGGCGGCGGCGCGGCGATGCGAAGTATCCCGGCCGCGGCGGCTGAAATTCTGAAGGCGCGTTACGGGACGCGCGCGCCGATCGTCGCGCGGATAGCATCGCGCCGGCCCGAACTCGCCGAGCCGCTATCGCGCAACTGTCCTGCGATTGGCGCCGAAGTCGTAAATGCGGTCAGCAGCGAGATGGCGCATTCGGTGGCAGATTTTCTGATTCGGCGCACGTCGCTGTCGTGGCGCTCGCCGGTCGAGGCGGAGGCGGCGGCACCCGCCGTCGCGCGAATCATGGCGGCCGAGCTCGGATGGGACCGCGCGCGCGAGGACGGCGAAGTCGCGCGCTTCACGCATGAGCAGCAGAGCCGGCGCGTCGTGGCGTGAGCGGTCATGGCGGCACGCGAATCGGTCGCGGAGTTGAAGAAACGCGCGGGCCGAGTGTCACGCGCGCTTGCGAAGCTGTATCCCCAAGCGCGCATCAGCCTTGATTTCGAAACGCCGTGGCAATGCCTGGCGGCGACGATCCTGTCGGCGCAGTCCACCGACGCGGGCGTCAATCGCGTAACGCCGAGGCTGTTCCGCGAGTACCCCGACGCGCGCGCGATGGCGGCGGCGGATCCGCGCCACGTCGAAGAGTTAATCGTCAAGACCGGGTTCTTTCGCCAGAAAACGCGCTCGCTGATGGGCGCGGCGCGGAAGATCGTCGAGGACTACGGCGGCGAGGTTCCGTCCGAGATGGACGCGCTGGTGAAGATTCCGGGCGTCGGGCGCAAGACTGCGAACGTGATTCTCGGGCATATCTTCGGCAAGCCCGGGTTCGTCGTGGACACGCATGTGCGGCGGCTGACGTATCGGCTGGGATTCACGAAGAATACGGATCCCGCGAGGATTGAAATCGACATGCAGAAGATTCTGCCGGCGCGAGATTGGACGCCGTTCTCGATGCGCCTGATTCTGCATGGGCGCCAGATTTGCCTCGCGCGCAAGCCGCTGTGCGAGGTTTGTGCAATCGTCGCGGATTGCCCGAGGATTGGAGTGGGGAGGGTGCGCGCTGGGGCCGGTCGCAGGAGCGTCCGCCGAGATTCTTCGCTTCGCTCAGAATGACACAAAAGAGGGCAGGGACCTTCTCAGTCGCCTGCGATGTCCATAGCGTTGGCGCGGGCTAGGTTGCCGAGCCATTGTGCGCTTGGTTTGAGCGAGCGCGTCTGGGTTTGGCGATCTACGGCGACCAGGCCGAAGGTTGGGCGGTAGCCTGAGTTCCACTCGAAGTTGTCGAGCAGCGACCAGTAGCAGTAGCCGCGGACGTCGATGCCGTCGCGGATGCATCGCGCGACGCCGTTCAGGGCGCGCCGCACGTACTCGATCCGGCGATCGTCCTTGTCGGTGCCAATGCCATTTTCGGTGACGATGACCGGAACTTTTGCTATTGCGCTGGCCTGGCGGATCGTCGCTTCGAGCGCTTCGGGCAAGAACTCGTAACCCATCATCGTGGTCTCGACGCCGGCTTCCGGGCGCAGGGTGCCCTCGGCGCCGATGCGATTGCGCGTGTAGGTCTGGACGCCGATGTAGTCGTCGCCGCGCGCCGCCTCGTAAAAAATGTCCTGGCATTCGGCCTTGATGCGATCGCGTCGAACCTCGCCGCCGGGCGCGGCCTGGAGATCGCCGAGCGCGAGGCAGATTCCCACCGGATATTTGCCCCGTGACGATTTGAGCGCGGCGGCGGCGAGGCGATGCGCCTCGAGCATCACATCGCGCGCCTTCATCTGATCGCACATCAGGTACGGGGCGAAGCGATTCGGATCGGCGCCGATGCGCCGCGCCGCCTCTGAGAGCCAGTTCAGGCGCGACGGGTCGAGCTTCAGCGGCATCGTGCCGATCAAATATTGGTAGGCACTCAGATTAGCCTCGTTGATCGTACATGCGACGCCGATCAGGTCGCCAAGATGCGCGGCCGCGCGCTCGCAGTATCTCGCGAATAGCTCGGCGGTTTTTTTGTCTTCCCATCCGCCGTCGCCGGTAACCCATCGCGGCGAAGTGAAATGATGAAACGTCACGACCGGCGTGATCTTGTGCTCGTGGCAGCAGCCGAGCACGCGCCGGTAATGGTCGAGGGCGGCGCGCGAGAACTCGCCGGGCTCGGGCTCGATGCGGGCCCATTCGATCGAGAAGCGATAGGCATTGAAGCCGAGCCGCGCGAGCATCGCGATGTCGTCGGCGTAGAGATGGTACTGGTCGCACGCGTCGCCCGACGGCTCGACGAACGGCGAGCCGGGCGCGTGCTCGAGCAGCCAGTAGTCGCAGTTGACGTTGTTGCCCTCGACCTGGTGGGCGGCAGTGGCGGTTCCCCAGAGAAAATTCGGGGGAAAGGTGAAGCGGTCGGTAGCCATCGCAAAAGCACCTCGACGACGAAATTATTCCCGACGCTACAGCGAAAGCCGCGGCTGCGCCAACCGGCATATTTGAACATCGCGCTCGAAATGCAATAATTCTTGTCCCACCAATCCCGTCCAACGCGTCACGTGAGCCGTGAAAAGTGAAAATCCGAATCGAGGACATAACGGCGGATGCCAAAGAGATGGCGTTTGCCGAGCCGGAGCAGGAAATCAACCGTATCCTGGGCGACGGGCCGATCCGCGAATATCACCTGGAAGGGCCGGTTGACGTGTCGGTGTCCTATTATCGCGCGGGGACGGAACTGTTCTTCGCGGGCGACCTGAAGACCAGGACTCGGGCCGTGTGCGCGCGATGCGCCGAGGATTTCGACGCAGACGGCGACCGGCCGTTTCGTTTCGTGCTGTCGCCCAAGGCGATCGGCTATGACGACGACAATCTTCGTGCGGAGGACCTGGAATTTTCGCTGTACGAGGGCGACGAGGTGGACTTGAGCCCGCTGATTCGCGAGCAAGTGCTGCTGGCCTTGCCCACGCGTCCGCTGTGCCAGGAGGACTGCCGCGGCCTGTGCCCGCATTGCGGGGTGAATCTGAATCGCAGCGCCTGCGAATGCCGCGTGGAAACCCTCGATCCGCGGCTGGAAGCAATCCGGTCGCTTAAACTGCCGCGCACCTGATAAGCTCAACACCAGGAAGTAATTCGTCATGCAAGCACCCAAACGCCGAACTTCGCACTCGAAGAAAAACATGCGCCGCGCGCATGATGCGCTGCGGGCCGTCAACCCCGGCATCTGCGCGGCGTGCGGCGAGCCCGTGATGCCGCATCGCATCTGCCGCCATTGCGGCGCCTACCGCGGCCGCCAGCTCGCGGAGATAAAGGAATAGGCGCGGCGGAGTACGACCGTGAAAATCGCGCTCGACGCGATGGGGGGCGATCTCGCTCCCAAGGCGACCGTTGAGGGCGCCGTCCTGGCAGCGCGCGACTTCGGCATCGAGGTCGTGATGGTGGGCGACGGCGAGGTCCTCGCGCGCGAGCTCGCCGACCACGAAGCCGCCAACCTGCCAATCCGAATCGAGCACGCGCCCGAAGTCGTTCTGATGGACGACTCGCCGCTCGAATCGGTGCTGTCCAAGCCGCGCTCCTCGATTCACGTCGGACTCGACCTGGTCAAGCGCGGCGACGCCAGCGCGTTTGTCAGCGCCGGAAATTCGGGTGCCGTGATGACGGCGTCGATGATGATCCTTGGCAACCTCATGCACGTCGATCGGCCCGCGATCGCGTCGCTGGTGCCGACCAGCGAGGGTTTCAGCCTGCTGATCGACGCGGGCGCCAATACCGACGTGAAGCCGGTTAACCTCGTGCAATTCGCCGTGATGGGGAGCGTGTACTGGCGTTACGTGCGCAACGTCTCGCGGCCGCGCGTCGGGATTCTCTCCAACGGCGAGGAGCGCTCGAAAGGCACCGACATCACGCGCGCCGCGGCCGCGATGCTCGAGCAGATGCCGACCTACGTGCATTACATCGGGTACGTCGAGGGGCGCGACATCAACCGCGGCAAGGCGGACGTCGTCGTCACCGACGGATTCACCGGCAACGTCGCGCTCAAGACGATGGAAGGGTTCTCCGCGTTCCTGCTCGGCAGCCTGCGCGAGATGTTCGGCGGAAAGTGGCGCACACGGCTGGCGTACCTGCTGGTGAGAAAGAATCTGAGCGCGATGCGCGAGCGGCTCGATCCGTCGGAATACGGCGGCGCACCACTGCTCGGCGTCAGTGGCGTGTCGATCATCGCGCACGGTTCGTCGAATCCCAAGGCGATCCGAAATGCGATTCGAGCCGCGGCGAACGAACAACTCGTGCATAACGTGAACGCCGAGATTCTGGAAATCCTTGCCAAGATTCAGCCGGTCGGGCCGGTGAAGCCGGCTGCCGGCAAGGGAATCCGCGCGCTGTTCGGCAAAATGCGCGAACGGTTGCATCGCCGCGACAAGGAAGGCGAGGCGGCCAGGCGCGACGACTCGCGTCCCGCGCCGGCGGGCGATACCGGCACGCTGCGGGAGCCGCCGCCGCACGCGGCGGACTATCTCGCCGATCCCAAAATCGAGCGCGCCAACTACGAATCCACGCACTCTCGCTCGCGCGGCAGTGGCGCGTTGAAGGATGCAGCGCGGGCCGAATCCCCTGACGCCGGCGCGGCGACAACGTCGACGAACGGCACGGCTGCCGGCGACAGAACGCACAAATCCGGCGAATTGCACACGCGCGACGAATCCGACGCGGGCACTCATTCGCCGGATCGTCCGAAGAGCGATTCGTGAGGCGCCGGCGCTAGATGAAGCTGGCGTTTCTTTTTCCCGGGCAGGGATCGCAGCGGGTCGGGATGGGCAAGGAGCTCGCGGATAACTTCGCCGCCGCGCGCGACACCTTCAAGGAAGCCGACGACACGCTGGGGTTTCCGCTCTCCAGGCTCTGCTTCGAAGGTCCCGAAGAAGAATTGCGGCTGACGGCCAATACTCAGCCCGCGATCGTGGCAGCTTCGATAGCGGCGCTGCGCGTCTATCGCAATGAAATCGGCGGCGAACCGGAAATCGCGGCGGGCCATAGTCTTGGCGAATACAGCGCGTTGGTCGCGGCCGGCGCGATTGGGTTTGCCGACGCGATCCGTGCGGTGCGCGAGCGTGGACGCCTGATGCAGGAGGCCGTGCCGCCGGGGCAGGGTGCGATGGCGGCGCTGATAGGCCTCGAGCTGCAGCAGGTGCAGGACATCTGCGCGGAAGTCACCGGCGGCGGCAAACTCGCCGTGCCCGCGAATCTCAACGCGCCCGGCCAGGTCGTCATCGCCGGACATGCGGCGCCAGTCCGCCGCGCGCTGGAAATTGCCAAAGAGTGGGGTGCGTCGATGTCTGTCGAGTTGAAGGTCAGCGCGCCGTTTCATTGTCCGCTGATGCAACCCGCGCGCGATGGGATGGAACCGGTGCTGCGCGCACTCAAGGTCGGCGAGTTTAAGTTCGGCGTGATCGCGAATGTCACCGCCGAAGTGAATCGCGATCCCGCCCGCGTCGTGCCGCTGCTGCTCGAGCAGATAACCGCGCCGGTAAGATGGGAAGAATCGATGGGTGTCGTGGCCCGCAGCGGCGTTACCGACGCGATCGAATTTGGCTGCGGGCGCGTGCTGATGGGCCTGATGCGTCGGATGTACAGGACGATTCGCGTGCGCCCGCTCGAAGATCTCGCGTCGTTGAAGGCCGTCGCGCAGCCTGCCGCAGCCGCCAAAGCGTGAGCGCCGCCTTGCGTCCGCTCCTTTCAGTCCTTATGCTGCCCTGATAACTTGAACCCGAGCCCCTGACCGTTGCCTTCTGGTCTTCGCGGCAGTGGGATAATGTTGGAATATTGATCGGCGGCCTAATCACGGCTTGCTGCCAGGAGGAACGAGAGCACGATGGCTCAAGACATCGAAACCAAGGTTCGCGAGAAGATAAGCGAGCAACTGGGTGTGGCCGCCGACGAAGTAACTCCGGAGGCCTCGTTCATCGAGGACCTCGGCGCGGACTCGCTCGACATCGTCGAGCTGGTCATGGCGCTGGAAGAGGAGTTCAACATCGAAATTTCCGACGAGGACGCCGAGAAGATCCGCACCGTCAAAGACGTCGTCACCTATATCGAGGCTCACAAGAGCTGAAACCGCGCGACACAATACTCGCCCGTGACAAATCGCCGCGCCCGCGGCGCCTCGTCCGGGCGCTGCGGAGCTAGACCATGCGGTGCCCGTTCTGCCGCCATCGCGGAAACCGCGTAGTCGATTCGAGGCTCGCGAGCGACGGCACGATGATTCGGCGCCGCCGCATGTGCTCATCATGCAAGCGGCGCTTCACCACCTACGAGCGGGTCGAGGAAGCGGCCCCGATGGTGGTCAAAAAGGACGGCCGCCGCGAGCCGTTCGACCGCGCCAAGATAATCGCCGGCCTCAAGCGAGCGTGCGAAAAGCGGCCGGTCTCGATGGAAACGATCGAGCAGATCGCCAACCGCATCGAGGCCACGCTGGCTGAGCAGGGCGAGCGCGAGGTCGCCAGCAGCGCGATCGGCTTGGCGGTCATGAACGAGCTGCACAAGATCGACCAGGTCGCGTACGTGCGCTTCGCGTCGGTCTATCGCTCGTTCAAAGACATCGACGAGTTCATGCACGAGCTCGAAGATCTCATCAATCAACGCAAGCAAGCGCCCGCAGCTCGCGCCGCCGGTGAGAAGAAAGGCGGCGGCGCCTCCTGATTCGGCCGCGGTTCGGGACCGGCACTTCATGGGCGAGGCGCTCGCGCTCGCGCAGGGCCGCCTGGGCCTGACCAGTCCAAATCCGACAGTGGGATGCGTGATCGTGCGCGGCGGGAAAGTCGTCGGGCGCTGCGTCACTGGGGTGGGCGGGCGTCCGCACGGCGAGACGCAAGCGCTCGCCGATGCGGGCGCGCTCGCGCGCGGCGCGACGGCGTACGTCTCGTTCGAGCCGTGCGCCCATTTCGGAGAAACGCCGCCATGCGCGAACGCGCTGGTTGCGGCGGGCGTCAAGCGCGCCGTCATCGGATGCGTCGATCCCGATCCGCGCGTTCGGGGGCGCGGAATCGCAATCCTCAAGCGCGCGAAGATCGAGGTCGTAGCCGGAGTGCTCGAAGACGAAGCGCTGCGCCTGAATGAAGGCTTCATCACGCGGCTGAGCCGCGGGCGGCCGATGGGAATACTCAAGCTTGCGATGTCGATGGACGGGCGAATCGCCGCGGCCAGCGGCGATTCGCGATGGATCAGTTCGCGCGCGTCGCGCGAACTGGTCCATCGATGGCGCCGCGAATGCGACGCCGTGATAGTCGGCGCCGGCACCGTGATCGCGGACAATCCGCGGCTCACGTGCAGAATCGCGGGCGGGCGCGATCCCGTGCGCGTCGTCGTCGACGCGCAGCTCCGCACGCCGCCCGCGGCGCGTGTTTTTCGGCAGCGGTCGAGCGCGGGCACCATACTGGTGACCACGCCCGCTAATCTTGCTCGGGCGCGCCGAAGATATGAAAGGCGCGGCGTCGAAGTGCTCGCGGTGGCGACTCATGACGGCAGGATCGAACTGGATCGGTTGATGCTCGAGTTCGGGCATCGCGGGTGGTGCCGCGTACTGATCGAAGGTGGCGCGACGCTCGCCGGTTCGGCGCTGAGCGCGGGTATCGTGGATCGGGTTGCATTCTTCGTCGCGCCGAAAATTCTTGGGGCGGGTCGGTCCGCGATTGACGGAATGAAATCGACGCGTGTGCGCGATGCGCTCGCGCTCACAGATCTGTCGGCGCGCCCGGTCGGCGATGACTGGTTGATTGAGGGTCGCGTCAACGCGCGCAACGAGCGCACTGGTTAGGTTGTCGAGCCGGTGATAATATCGCCATCGTCGAACTGAATCAGATGGCATCGGCTTCTTTAGAAGAAATTTTCTCCACGCTGCGCGACGGCAAGATGGTCGTGATGATTGCGGAGGAGCGCGAGGACGCCGAGGGCGACCTGGTGATGGCGGCTGAGAAAATCACCCCCGACGCCATCAATTTCATGGCGCGCGAGGCCCGCGGCGTGATCTCCGTGGCGATTCCCGAGAAGCGTTTCCGCGCCCTGGGGATTCCGCTTCAGCCTTCGACCGACAACGGCGACTCGAATCAGCAGGCGGGAGTGCTGATCGACGCGCGCGAAGGCGCCACGACCGGCATTTCCGCGAGCGACCGCGCGCGGGTGATTTCGGTGGTTGCGTTCGACGAATCCCGCCATCACGATATCGTCATGCCCGGCCATATCTTGCCGCTGATGGCGCTGAGCGGCGGCGTGATGGTGCGGATCGGGCGCGCCGAAGGCGCGGTGGACCTGATGCGCTCGGCGGGGATGGGCCCGGTCGCGGCGCTGTGCACTATCCTGCGCGAGGACGGCGAGGCGGCACGGCTCAAGGAACTGCGGGAGTTCGCGGCCCGGCATTCGCTGCCGATAGTTTACGTCAAGGAACTCGTTTCATATCGGCTGACCAATGAAGTCCTGGTCCAGCGCGTTTCCGAGCAGCCGTTTCCGGTCGACGGCGGTCTGCTGAATGCCGTCGTCTTCCGCAACATCGTCGACGGCCGCGAGCATCTGGCGCTGGTCAAGGGCCAGGTCGGCGGCGGGCGCTCCGCGCTGGTGCGGCTCCATTCGGAGTGCCTGACCGGCGACGTGTTCGCGTCGGCGCGATGCGACTGCGGTGAGCAACTGCAGGAGGCGCTCGAACGAATCATGTCGACGGATCGCGGCGTGGTGATCTATCTCCACCAGGAGGGGCGCGGAATCGGGCTCGGGAACAAGATTCGCGCCTACGCGCTGCAGGACCAGGGGATGGACACCGTTGAAGCGAACCTGCATCTCGGTTTCGACGAGGACTTGCGTGACTACGGAATCGGCGCGCAGATTCTGCGCGACCTCGGCGTCGGCGAGGTGCAGTTGCTGACCAACAATCCGCACAAGATTGAGAGCCTGCGCCGCTATGGGGTAAGCGTTTCGCGCGTGCCGATCGAGGTCACGCCGCATGCGGGGAACATCGAATACCTGAAAACCAAGAAGGAAAAACTCGGCCACCTGTTTTCGGAGCTGAAGCTGATTACTTGAGAGCGTAGGCCGCCGCTGCGCCGACGCATGCTGCGCTGCCCGCGACTGTGGAATTGCAATGGGACTAAGACATCAGGGGCGCGAGCTTGCGCTCAAGGCGCTATACCGGATTGATATCTGTGGTGGCGCCAGCAACGACGACCTGACCGCGCTGTTCGAAAGTTTTCCGGCGGAGCAGAGCGCGCGCAACTTTGCCGTCCAGTTGATGGAAGGAGTGCGCCGCGAGCAGCCGGCGCTCGACCAGCACCTGGCGGATGCACTAGAACATTGGTCGGTCAAGCGGCTGTCGCGGGTTGATCACAACGTCATGCGAATCGCGCTTTACGAACTCCTCAGGATGGAGGACATCCCCGCGCGCGTTACGATTGATGAAGCGATCGAGCTGGCGAAATGCTACGGCGACATCGAGTCGGGGCGCTTCGTCAACGGCGTGCTGGACGAAATTGCAGGACGGTTAGGGCTCAAGCAGAAGGGTGAGGAAGTCACGCTATCCAAGGCCGAGTAGGCTACTGCTCGGCCTCGCGATCGCCGCCGGCCTGGTTATCTCGGGGTGCGGCTATCACTTCGCGGCGTCCGGCGATGCGCTGCCGCAAAATGCCCAGACGATTTACGTCGCGCGATTCGACAACGCCACCCGCATAACCGGACTCAACGACCAATTTATGCGCTACGTTAAAGATGAAATCGCCATGCATCGCAGGCTCACAGTCGTGGATAGTCCGGACGCGGCTGATCTCGAGCTGTCGGGCGAGGTCAGGCTCTTTGTTCAAACGCCGGTAAACTTCAACAGCGCGCTTGAGCCGACCACTTACAGCGAGAGTATGACAATCTCGGCAATGCTAAAAGACCTGCACACGAAGAAGGCGATCTGGAGCACGCACAACCTCGGCAGCGCGCAACAGGCTCCCGTCGTTGGGCAGACGACTGTGAGCACGACGCCAAGTTTTTTGCAGCAGAACCTGCGCGGCTCCGATATCGCGCACCTGACCGATCTCCAGGTTGCGCAAACCCAAACGGCGTCGGCGCTCGACCTGATGATGCAGGGACTCGCGGCGAACCTGTACACCGAGATGGCGGAAGGCTTCTAGCCGCGCGCCGGGACGCCATCGCATGCCGCTTGAAACCGCGCTGGCGTACCTTCGAGGAGGGGAACGGCGAATCCCTCCGGTTGTTGTGATCTTCGGCCCGCACGCGTTCCTGCGCGAATATGTTCTCGATTCGATCGTCCGCAAGCTGGCCGCCGACGGCTGCGAGTATCGCGGCTTTCAGGTCGGCGCGGGTGACGATTACGGCGCCGTGCTGAACGAGCTCCGCGCGCCCGATTTGTTCGCACCCAGGCGTGCGCTCGGATGCCGAATTCTCAAATCGCGCCGGGACAGGGCGGAGTCTGCCGGCGCGGACGCTGAAGGCGGCGAGGCGCGCGCGTCGGGCAGCGGCGGCTCGGAGGCGGCGCTGGCGGCGGCAGTCGAGACCGCGCGCGGCCCCGGCCACCTCATCCTGCTCTACGAAAAAGACAACGCGCCGGCGAAGATCCGCCGCGCGGCCGAAAAGTCTGCGCTGCTCGTCAATTGCATGCGTCCGTTCGACAATCAGATCGAGCAGTACGTCAATGCGTTTGCGCACTCGCTTGGATTAAAACTGTCGGCGCCCGCAATCGACCTGATTATTTCGCGCCACGGCGGAGATCTGGCCGCCGTCGCCAACACGCTCGCCAAAGTCACCATCTTCGTCGAACCGGGCGCAGCGGTGCAGCCGGGCGATCTGGACGAAAGCGCGAGGCGGATGCCGGAGACATTCGAGCTCGCGGAGAGCGTCGCGCGCGGCCGGGTCTCGGCGGCGATGGCGCAGTTGGGCCGCGCGCTTGCGCTCGGGCGCGAGGTTTTCGAGATTCTCGCGGTCGAGATCATACCGATGATGCGGCGGATGATGATCGCGGCCTCGATGATCTCAAGCCGCAGAAGCGCCGGCGATGTCGCCGGCGCGCTGGGACTGCCGCCGCAGAGCGGCCTGGCAACCCGCGCAATCGAAGGGGCGCGGCGCTTCGGGTTGGCGCGCCTGGAACGCGCTTACTGGCGCGCGTGCGCGATGGATGCGGGATTCAAGAACGGGACGATCAAGGAGCGCGAAGAAGCGCTGGCCGGTTTGCTGCTCGATTTAATGAGCGCGCCCGACTGAAGACCGC
Source organism: uncultured delta proteobacterium (assembly GCA_963842085.1). Lineage (GTDB taxonomy): Bacteria > Desulfobacterota > Binatia > Binatales > Binataceae > Binatus. The sequence goes on along the minus strand of CAWJET010000002.1, from coordinate 527,094 downwards.
TGCCTAGCGCGGGCAGCTTACGCTTTCTTGCCGAATTTGCGATGCAGGCTGGCCGACAGCCGCGCAACTTTGCGGCGGACGGTATTGCGATGCATCGTGCCGCGGCTGATCGCCTTGTACAAAACCTTGGTGGCCTGCTTGAGCGCCTCGCGCGCCGCGGCTTCGTCGCTGCTCGACGCGATGGTTTCCGCCGCGGTCTTGGCCAACGTGCGAGCGCGCGTCCTGACGACGCGGTTGCGCTTGGCGCGCTTAAGGCTTTGGCGATGGCGCTTCTGCGCAGATGGGTGAACGGGAATATGAGGCATAACCAGTCATTTCTAACAGTGCGCGAGCGCGTGGGCAATACACCGCTCCGATTAATTGCTTCATTGCTCGCCGGCGCGCGACGCGGCTTTGGCTTCGTTCCACAGGGCGTCGATTTCTGACGGCGTCATGGCCTTGAGATCTAATCCGCGCGAGGCCGCGAGGCGCGTGACCTGGTCGAAGCGGGTGACGAACTTGTCGCAGGCGGCACGCAACGTCTGCTCGGCGTCCTTGCCGATGAAGCGGGGCGCGTTGGCAACCGCGAGCATTAGATCGCCAATCTCCTCGGAGGCGCCGGCGGTGTCGCCACGATCGAGTGCGCGTTCGACCTCGTCGAGTTCCTCGCGGGCCTTGGCCAGCACCTCGCGAACGTCTGCCCAATCCATGCCGGCACGGCGCGCCTTCTCGCCGAGCTTCTCCGCGCGCATCATCGAGGGCAGGCCGCGGCCGACGTGGGCGAGACTCTTCGCGCCGTGCGGGTTCTTGCTCTCGCGCTCCTGTTGTTTGATCCGCTCCCAATTTTCGAGAACCCGCTCAGTCGTATCGGCCCGCGTATCGCCGTAAATGTGCGGATGCCGCCGAATGAGTTTTTGCGCAGCGTTATTTATGACAGTCGCGAGATCGAACTCCGACTGCTCGGCGAGAATGACTCCGGCGAACAGGAATTGAGCCGCCACATCGCCGAGTTCCTCCGCGACGTCGGATGGATTGCCGCGCGCGATTGCGTCGGCCACCTCGTATGCTTCCTCGATCAGGTGGCGCCGAGTGTCGGCGAGTTTCTGTTCGCGATCCCACGGGCATCGCGCGCGCAGTTCCGTAAGGACCGCGAGCAATCTGGTAAATGCCTTTGCGGCATTGGTGTCATCGCTCATAACCGCGATCCTAGCATGCTTTGTTTCGGCAAAGATCCGGATAGTCGCCGCGGCGGCTCTGAATGACAGAATGAGACGCGGGCGTTAGAATCTCATGCGTGAAAATTATCGACATCGGGGTTCCGCTCGACGCCGCGCCGTATCCGCCGTGGAACTATCGCTTCAAACGCGTCAGCCACGATGAGGGCGCGCGCGATGCTGCGCCTGTTCAAGGGTTCCGATGTCGGCGACTACCCGGAGTCGATGGCGCTCGGATGGGAAACGATCACGCTGACCGGGCATGCCGGCAATCACATCGACGCGCCCTGGCATTTCGGGCCGATGTGCGAGGGCAAGCCCGCGCGCACGATCGACCAAATTCCGCTGGAGTGGTGTTATGGCGACGGCGTCCGCCTCGATTTTCGTCATCGCGAGGGCGAGGACATCAGCGTCGAGGACATCAGGGGCGAGCTCGCGCGAATCGACTACGCTCTGAAGCCGCTCGATATCGTGCTGCTGTGGACCGGCAGCGACCAGTATCTCGACAACGTCGATGACTACGTACGGCGGCAGGCGGGACTCTCGGTGGCGGGACAGAACTATATTCTCGACCAGGGCGTGAAGCTGATCGGGATCGACGCGATTGCGATGGACGTGTCGTTCGCCACGATGGCCCGCGGGTTGCGCGAGGGTCAGGCCGACGCACTTTTCCCGGCGCATTTCGTCGGCCGTGAGCGGGAGCATCTGCACATGGAAAAACTCGCCAACCTTGGCGCGATTCCGCGGCCGTTCGGATTTAAGGTGAGTGCGCTGCCGATCAAAATCACCGGCGGCAGTGCGGGATGGGTGCGTCCGGTCGCGATCGTCGAAGACAAGTAGGGCGCAGAAGCAGAATCCTGAATCGCGCGCGGAAAATGCGCGCTGTATAAAGACTCTCGCCTTCGTCCTCTTCCTTGAAGGGAGAGGCGAAGAAATCACGGCTTGACGATTGGGTCGAGCACCTTCTCGGTCAGGAAGTTCGAGAGATCATTCAGGCCCTCGGCGGTTATCTCGTGACCGCAATCGTACTCGCGGTAGGTCAGCGGCACCTTGAGGGCGCGCAGCGATTCCACCGACGCCCGCGCCCGCGTTATTTCGATCATCTCGTCGGCGCGGCCGTGCTGAACCAGCGTCGGCAGCGCTTCGAGCGCGGCGGCGTCGTTGACCTCGTCCTTCAAGTCAGGCGGAAAGTAGGTCGAGAGCGCCACCAGCGCGGCGAACTTCGAAGGATTTCTCATCGCGAGCCGATACGCCATCATGCCGCCCTGGCTGAAACCGAGCACCACCAGTTTTTTTCGATCGACCGGATACTTCTGCAGCGCCGCGTTGAGAAACTCGGTCACCATTTTGTTGGCGTCGTCGATTGCGCCGCGATCGGGTGAAGCGCCCATCCGAATCGGAAACCATGCGTAGCCGCGCGTGGGACCGATCGGCACTTCCATCGGACCCTGTGGACAAATCACCATGAAGCGGCCGTCGGCGATATACGGCGCGAGTCCAAGGAGATCGAGCGCGTTGGCGCCGAACCCGTGCATCGCAATCAGCGTCGGATGGGGTCCTTCGCCCGCGGGCTCATAGACGGTATGTATCAGTCGCATCGAAGCGCTCTCCTTGGCGGCAATGCCGCATAATAGACTGCGCGCGAGCGGCCTCGCCAGCCGGCTCGCGCGGGCAGGGTGCCGTTGGCCGTCGCGGCTTGAAGCCGCGACTGTTCATCGCAGGTCCAATAACCGCTATCTTAGCGGCGCGCGATGTGGGCAATAGCAGGATGATCGAGTATTGAAGGTTGCGGGGGACAGGCCGCGGCGGTCGATTGCGCGGGCGCCATTGTTGGATTGGGGCGTTGCTGCACTGGCGATATTTTCGATCGCTGCGGCATCGGGTACCGAAACGTCCAGCGGGAAATTGCCGGGATTGATCGGGGGCGCGATTCTGATCGCGCTGGTCGCCTACGCCTTTATCGACTACCTGCGACCGCTCTTCGACGAGCGCGATTCCCAGCTCACTGTCGCGCTGCTCGCGCTCGGGTTTTTGGCCGCCTTGAAGCTCGTGGTGATGCCGTACTTTCCGGGCTTTGGCCCCGACGTCGGCGACTACCAGGCGTGGGCGAGCCAAATCGCGACGTTCGGTCCCGCGCATACGTACCAGCAAGGATTCTTCCTCGACTACCCGCCCGGCTACCTGTACGCGCTGTGGGTCGTGGGGATCATCGCGCATGCCATAGGCGCGTCGGGAGATTTCTACCGAGTCATAATCGAGAGTCCCGCGATCGTCGCCGACTTTACGCTTGCGCTTCTCATGTACGCGTTCGTGCGGCGTGGCAGCCGGCCACAGTGGGCCTTTGCCGCGATGCTGATGGTCGCGCTGAATCCGGCGCTGCTGTTCGACACCGTCGTGTGGGGTCAAAGCGATTCAGTGATGGCGTTCGTCACGCTGCTCAGCATCGTGTCGATTCTTGTTGAGGAGTACGAAATCGCATGGGGACTTGCCGCAATCGCGGTGCTGGTCAAGCCGCAAGGTTTGATGATGCTGCCCGTGCTCGGCGTATGGACGATGCTCGAGACCGACTTTGCAACCTGGCTCAGGTCGGGTGTCGCGCTGCTCGCGGTCGCAATCATCGGAATTGCGCCGTTCCAAATTGGCCACGAGTGGAACTGGATTATCAAGCTCTATACTTCCACCGCGGCGTACTACCACGAGACTTCCGTCAACGCATTCAACCTGGTGGCGCTGCTTGGCGGGCTGCGCCAGCCGGATTCGAACACGTTGGCGGGAATCTCATACTTCACGCTCGGCATGAGCCTGCTGGCGCCGCTCTACGCCTATGTTGCGTGGATTTTATGGCGCGGCCGCACGCCCGCGCGCCTGCTGTTCGCGTCGTTCATCGCGATTTTTGGATTCTTCATGGTTGCGCCGCGAATGCACGAGCGGTACCTCTATCCGGCGATCACACTCGCGGTGCCGTTGGCTCTGGAAGCGCCCGAGATGCTCGCGGTGTTCGTAATGGTTTCGCTCACCTGTTTGATCAATCTGGTCTACGTTCTGCACACGCTTAAGACCGTGGTGTTCCTTGACGCGCGCGACGGGCTGGCGATGGCGACCTCGGCGCTCAACGTGGCCGCGCTCGGGCTGGCGGTTTATTACGGCGCGGCGCGGATGCAGGAGCGAAGCGGCGCCAGCAGTGTCGTCGGCGAGTTCTTCGCCCGGTTCGCGACGCCCCGGCCGGTCGAGGAATCCGTCGAAGAGCCGCCGGCCTCGGCGCCCCCGTGGCTCGCCGCCGATACGCTCATCATCTCGGCGCTGTTGATCGCCGCCGCGGTCACGCGCTTCTGGCACCTGGGGCATCCCGCCGAGATCGTTTTCGACGAGGTCCATTTTGTCGCGCAAGGCCGGCACTATCTGCACGGCGAGTCGTTCCTCGATCCTCATCCGCCGCTGGCCAAGCTGGTGATCGCTCTGGGCATCCTGCTCTTTGGCGATCACCCGTTTGGTTGGCGAGTCGGCAACGCGACAATCGGCACCGCGCTGGTAGGAATCACGTACCTGCTCGGGCGCCGGATATCGGGCTCGCGGCTGGCCGGTGCGCTGGCAGGCGGGATTCTCCTGTGTGACGGGATGTACCTGGTCGACTCGCACTACGCCGTCATCGACATCGTCTATCTAACCTGCGCGGCGGTCGCGTACCTGCTCTTTTTCAGATTCGCGCAGACGCCCGACGCGGGTGCGCGCCGGCGCATCCTGCCGTGGATCGGCCTTGCCTTGGGCTTGTGCCTGGCCAGCAAGCTTTACATCCCGGCGATAACCTTTTTGCTGGTGATGGGATTCATTCTCTACGTGCTTGCGAAGGAGCGCCCCGAACCCGCGCCGGCGCCGCCGCCGGTGGAATCAAAGGCGCCGCTCGATTCCAAGCCGACGAAAATCAAGGTGCCTGCGCCGGTCTCGCTCGGAATCGACCTTTTCGATCAGACCTCGGCGCTGTTCATTTCCGTGACCTGTATCGTCCTCGGCTTGCTGCTTTTCCTGAGCGGCGCGACGCTCGCTTACAGCCTGCTGATCGTTTTCGCATTTTTGGCGCTGCGCGGTGCGGAGATTTGGTTGCGGCGGCGCACCTCATCGGCGACGCCGTCGCTGCCGATGCCGTCGCTGTCGAGCGTGCTCGAACCGACGAGCGTCGGCGCGCTCGTGCTGGTAGGCTCTGTCGCCGCGTTTGCCTACTTGGCGGTGTTCATCCCGCATTACTGGCTCGGTTGGTGGGGCGGCATTGCTGATTTGCTTCACTACTACAGCGACGTCATCTGGTACGAGAAGAGCGTCGCGTCCGCCACCCATCCATACGCGTCGCCCTGGTGGAGCTGGCCGCTGATGCTGCGTCCGATCGCGTACTGGCAGAGCTTCCCCAAGACCGGCGACGTACAGACGGTGTGGGGCGGCGGCAATCCGGTCCTATGGTGGGGCGCGCTGACCGCGATCACGATCACCGCCGTCAATGCGATCGAGCGCCCGACCCTGACCCGCTCGTTTCTCGTCATCGGCTATCTCAGCTACTGGCTGATATGGTCCTGGATCGGCCGCACGCTCTTCCTCTACCATTACATGGCGTCGGTTTATTTCGGCTACCTGGCGCTGGCGATTCTGCTCGCCGAATGTTTCAAGGAACGCGCCGAGCCGTGGGAGCATCTGGCGCTGTTGCTGACGATGACGCCGGTGTTTTTCCTCGGCCTGCCGCCGACGTGGGGATGGCTCACGTTCCTCGTGGTGGTGGGCGCCTACTGCTTTTTTCTGCTGTGGACTCGCTACTCGGGCCGCTACGTAGCCAGTGTGTTCTTAGTCACGGCGCTGATTCTGTTCGTGTACTACTTCCCGATTTGGGTCGGCATGCCGATCAGCCGCAGCGGATACTACGCTCGGATGTGGCTGCAAGGCTCGGGGCTGCACAATTGGATATGATTGCCTGCCCGCGTTCGCGTCGCCACGCGAGCCTGCTCTGCGCAGTTTTTCTTTGCGCGATACTGGCCGCCGCATCCACGCCCTGTCGCGCCGCCGCCGAGCAAAAAAACCTGCTGCTCAACGGCGACTTCGCCAAGGGCTCCGAAGATCAGCCGGATTCGTGGCGTACCGAGGCCTGGATTAACAATCCCGAAGCGTTCCAGACCCATTGGCATTCGTACACCGATAAGCCCTGCGAACTCGAGGTTGACAACCTTCAGGCCAACGACGGGCGCTGGATGCAGCCGCTTACCCTGGCGCCCGGATGGTATCAACTCAGCGTCGATCTCCGCACTGAAAACGTCGGCGCCAAGGAATCCGGCGCGTCGATCTCGGTCATGGAAGACGGCATCATGTCCGCCGATATCCACGGCACCACCGACTGGCAGCGTGTGACGCTGTATCTCAAGGTCGGCGGACACGGCGCCGACATCGACGTAGCGCTGCGGGTGGGGGGATTCGGCAGCCTCAACACCGGCAAAGCATTTTTCAGAAATGCGTCGCTGGTGAAGATTGACGCCCCGCCGCCGAGCGCGACTCCCACTTACGACTTGATGGCGATTCGGCAACAGGGTGCTCCCAAGCCGATCGGCTCGCCAATCTCGCTGGTGTTCACGTTCGCGGCGCTGGCAGGGACCGCGTGGGTGGGTTGGCGCATATTCGGCGACGACGACTTTCGCATCTTCAATCCGCTTCGCGCCGCCATGTCGGGGCGTTCGCACAAACGATGAAGTGGGCCGCTCCGAATTCCCGCCGCGCGCCTGCTCCCGAGGATCGCATCCGGCAAATAGAGGCGGCGCTCTTCCTCATCCCGTTCATCACCTACGCCTACTTTTACCAGGCCGCCGACCAGAGCGTCGCGTGCCGCTTCGACCTGATGCGCTCGATGATCGAGAAGGGAGCGCTGTGGATCAACGATTTTTGCGGCTTCAACACCGCGACATCGTCACCCTTCACGGCCACATTTATTCCGTCAAGGCGCCCGGCACGTCCTATACCGCGTTGATCCCGTGGGTGGTTTTCCGAATCGCGCTGCTGCCGATGAGCGCGGCTCATGAGCCGCTGTACTGGGCGTTTGTCACATACCTGACGACGGTGTTCACGACCGGGTTGCTTGTCTCGGCGCTGTGCGTCGTCATGTTTCGCTTCGCGCGATTCCTGGGCGCGTCGGAGGGCCGCGCGTCCGGCGTCGCGCTGATTCTCGGGCTTGCGACGATCGCGTTTCCGTACGCGACCGAGCTCACCGGCGAACCGGTCGCCGCGGTATGCGTCTTCAGCGCGTTCTACCTGCTGGCGACCTTCGACACCCGCCCGTCGCCGGCGCGCGCGTTTGCCGCCGGCTTTCTGGCGGGATGGGCCGTGCTCAACGATTATCCGGTCCTGCTGGTCGCCGCGGCGATCGGCGTTTACGCTCTGTTTAAGCTGCGCGATTCGACGAGCCTGGCGGCGTTTTCGGCCGGCGCCGCAATCACAGTCGCGATCATGCTCGCCTACAACTGGGGCGCCTTCGGCAATCCGTTCTTCTTCAGTTATCAGGCATTCAAGCTCTCGCCCGCCGAGAATCGCCAATTCCCGGAGCAGGCGGTCGGCTTCGTCGGCTTGACCTATCCGAAGATGCGGATTCTGTGGAACGTACTGCTCGATCCGCAACGGGGTTGTTCTTCTGCAATCCGGTTCTGCTGCTGTCGATTGTCGGCGTCGGCTATTTCGCGCGGCTCAAGCGATGGCGCGCCGAATTCGTCGTCACGGTCTATTCGTTCGTCGTGTTGTTCCTGTTCAACGCCTCATACGGCGAATCGATCGTATCGTGGGGCGGCGGCACCGCGACCGGCCCGCGGCAAATCGTCGCCTCGGTTCCATTCATGGTCCTGGCGCTCGCTTTTCTTCCCGCCGCCTGCAACTGGCTGCTGGGTGCGACCGGCGCGCTGTCGGCCGCGATCATGCTGATGGCGACCGCGACCAATCCGCATTTTCCCTACGAATATGACAACCCGGTGCGCGACTTTGCGCTGCAACAATTCATGCGCGGCGACTTCGCCACCAACCGCGACGCATTCTTCGGCGGCGGCATGATCGTCGGCGACTCCGTCGCCTTCAACCTCGGCAAGCTCGTCGGACTGCCCGGCCCATTCCAGCTCTGGCCGCTGGCGGTGTTCTGGATTTTCGGCTCGTTCGATCTGTCGGAAACTCTCGGGCTCTGGGGCGATGGCGTGTCGCGCCGCCTGACGCAAACCGCCGTGACGGCGGGGATCGCGTCGGTCTTCCTGCTCTCGATGAATCAGCGAATCATGCAGCCGTTTGTGCAGTGCGGTCGACATGGCTTGCTCGGCAGATACTACGTCGGCGACCAATGCGGCGAGACCGCGCCACATATCGTGCGAGTCGACCCGCAACTGAACTTCAATGATATTGCCGAGATGGGCGCGATGCCGTTTCCGTCGTGCGACATCTGGCGCGGCACTCTGCTCGCGCCAAAAACCGGCGACTACGAGTTCACCATCGACGTTGACGACTCCGGATGGGTCACCGTCGACGACACGCAGGTGATTCGCGATCCCGGCCTGATCAACAAGAGCCACGACGCCGGCCGCATCCACCTCACCGAAGGCCCGCATCGCATCGAGGTTGGCGAGCGAAACATCGGCGGCGGCTCCTACCTGCACCTCTACTGGAAACTCCCCGGCGCCTCGGACAACGAAATCGTCCCCGCCGAAGCACTAATCCCCGACCACGCCGGCTAGGCGGGATCATCCTTTGTCATTCTGAAGGCGTCGCGCCGTCGCTCTGGTCGCGTTGATTTTGTCATTCTGAAGGCGATCAGCCGTAGAATCCCGGATCCGTTTCTCCGTTCTCCATCCTTTCTTCCCCTCTCCCATGAAGGGAGAGGGGAAGAAAGCGTCGCGCGCTTGTTATGCCAAGGTTCTTGCAGGGAGAGGGGGAAATGGCTAATCGCGTTCAGGCAGCAATCCTGCGCGCGTGACTTCGCGGCGCTCACTTTTATCCAGCGCCTCCGCTGCTCGTGAGAGCGGGAACGTCGCGTCGCACATCTCGCGGTAGGGCAGGCGGTCAATATTCGCGGCCAGGAAGTCCAGCGACTTCTTCAGGTAGTGCGGCGGATAGGTCGCCACGCCAATAATTTCCAACGACTTGAACGTGATCACGGACGGCGCCAGTTGCAGGGTCAAGCCCGACGAGATGTTCCCGACTTCGATCACGCGCCCTCCTATGCGCACCATCCGGAGCGCTTCGCTGAACGCCTCGGGCACTCCCGCCACTTCCAGCACTACGTCGGGCCATCCGGCGCATAGCTCGCGCACGCGCTTGTCGCGAGCTTCGGCGTCGGGGTGCTCGCGCATATCGACGGTCTCGTCGGCCCCGAATCGCCGCGCCTCGCGCAGCCGCAAATCCACGCCGTCGACCGCGATCACGCGCGCGCCGCGCGCCTTCGCGATCGCCATCGCATGCAGCCCGAGTCCTCCGGCGCCGAGCACCATCAACGTCTCGCCGTAAGCCAGACGCGCTCGATCGAGACTCCAGAACACCTGCGACATCGCGCAATTCGCCGAGGACGCGACCAGGTCCGGCACGTTGTCGGGCACGCGATAAAAGTGCTGCTCGGGCTTCACCACGTAATGCGTCGCGAAGGTGGCCGTGAAATGCGGCGGCTCGTCGGGATGCCGCGCGCCGAGCGTCTTGGCGGTGCATGCCGCATGATTCCCGCTCACGCAGTTCGCGCATCGATTGCAGACCGTGTAGTAAACCGGCGCGATTCGATCGCCCTCCGTGACCGGCACGCCCGCCCAATCCGTTCGCACACCCGCGCCCAGCGCCTCGATTCGCCCGCTCATCTCATGCCCCGGCATCACGCCCCGGCGCCCGAACTCGCCCTTCCACATATGCACTTCGGAACCGCACACGTTGGTCTGCGTGACCGACGCGACCAGTCCGCCAGTCGCAGGCGCCGGCACGTCGTACTCGTGAAATTCAATTTTGTGTGCAGCGGGGATAAACGCGACGCGACCTTTCATAGCATTCCTCTCAGTAGAAACGATCAGATCCGCAAGCAAACGTCGGCGACAACGGAGCCGACTCCTGACTTGGGTGCAGGGGCTGGCCCCTGCCCCCGGTTTCACCCCGGACGAAAGAAATGTCAAGCCCGCAAGTGTCCTGGTTTACTGCGGCGGAGGCGCCGGCAGATTAAGATTCCCGCCAAGCGAAAATCCATGCATCGAAGTCGATATGTTCGCGGGCGATTCAGTTCTGTCAATCGACGACGGCGGCCCGGCTCTATTCTGCCCCGTCGCCGGCGCCGACGGTTGGATGCTCGCCGACGACGCTGCCTGTTGCGGCGAGCCGCTCGGCTTGGCGAATACCGGGCGATGCGTCTTCTTCGCCTGGACCAGCACTTCGCGGAGCAGATTCGACTCCTGGATTCCATGCGACACGCAATCGACGTCGGTGGCCGGGTGCAGCGGGACCTTGACCGCCGAGTTGAACGTGGCGCGCACCTCGACCAGGCTCGCCTCCGGTCCCCGCGGCCTCACCAGGAAGTTGTACACCGACGAGGAGTCCGGCTCCGGTTCGGCGGTGTAGGCGCCGGCGATGCTCTTTATCTTTCCGCAGTCGGCGTCGCGCAACGTGAAGCGCGGGCCGACCGCTTCGATGATCCCGTTGGTCATGTCCTGCGCCTGCACGTGGAACGAATTCTGTGTGATAACGCCGTTCACCGCGTCCCACGCCAGATCGTACGGCAGCGGAATCACCACTTGCTGCTGTGCGTCGGGCGGCGGCTGCGTAACCGGCGGATAGAAGCATCCAGCGACAAACAGCAGCGCAATCAGGCCTGGAATCGAAAGTTTCACTGCACACATCGCCCCGTTCGTCGGATCGTTCGCGACCGCGTGATAACAGATGCGGAGCGGGGCAAGTCCAAGTTTTTCACACTCGCCCGTGGCAACGCTATCGCCTCCAAGCCATTCCCCCTTCTACGGATCTTTATGGTAATCTCGTCTGCGTCAGGGACCCGCCTGCAGGGTTGTCCCGTTCGAGGGTAGTTGCCATGTCGGGTCATTCGAAATGGAGCTCGATCAAGCATAAGAAGGCGATCACCGACTCGAAGCGCGGCCGCGTCTTCACCAAGCTGATCAAGGAAATCACGATCGCGGCGCGGCTCGGCGGCGGCGATATCAATTCCAACCCGCGCCTGCGCACCGCAGTGACGGTCGCCAAGAAACAGTCGATGCCCAACGACAACATCGATCGCGCGATCAAGAAGGGCACCGGCGAAATCGGCGGCGCATCGCTCGAGGAAATCACCTACGAAGGCTACGGCCCCGGCGGCGTCGCGATCATGGTCGACGTGCTCTCGGACAATCGCAATCGCACCGTCGCGGAAATGCGCTTCATCTTCTCGCGGCATGGCGGCAACCTGGGCGAGGCCGGATGCGTCGGCTGGATGTTCAAGAAGCGCGGCGTGATCGGAATCGAAAAATCCGCCATCGACGAAGACAAGCTGCTCGAACTCGCGCTCGACGCCGGCGCCGACGACGTCACCAGCGACGGCGACATGTTCCAGGTCCTCACTTCGCCGGACAAACTGAACGCCGTGCGCGACGCGCTGGAGAAAGCCGGACTCGCGATCGCGCATTCGGAGCAAGCGCGGATTCCCGAAAATACGGTCGCAGTTTCCGGCCACGCGGCTGGGCAGGTGCTCAAGCTGATGGAAGAACTCGAGGATCACGACGACGTGCAACACGTCGCCGCCAACTTCGACATCAGCGATGAAGAGATGGCGCAGTTCTCGGCGGCGTAGTCCGCGCGGGTTCTGCAAGTGGAGGTGGGGTATGCGGATACTCGGGGTGGATCCCGGGAGTGCGGTATGCGGTTTCGGCGTCGTGCAAGGCCCGGACGGAGGCGCACACTACGTGACCGCGGGGACGATTCGATGCGCGTCGCTCGCGCCGGGGGCCGCGCGATTGCACCGCATCCACCAAGCTCTGCTCGCCGTCATCGACGAGTTCTCGCCCACAGCGCTAAGCCTCGAACGCCACTTTGTCGCCGCCAACGTGCAAAGTGCGTTTCGCCTCGGCGAGGCGCGGGCGATGGCGATGCTAGCGGCGGCGGAGCGCGGCCTCGCGATGTACGAATATCCGCCCAACGAAGTTAAGCTCTGCGTCGCCGGCCATGGACACGCCGACAAGGCGCAGGTGAAGTACATGGTGCGCAAGACGCTGAAGCTCGATCCTGGCATCGATCTCGCCGACGACGCCGCCGACGCGCTCGCGCTCGCGCTGTGTCATCTCGGCCGCGGACGCATCCCCAATCTCGTCGACGCGGTCGAACGCTTTCGTCCGCCTGCGACGCGTCCGCGCAAACCCCGGATGGTGCCGCAATGATTGCGTCGCTCTCAGGCACGCTGGTTGCTCGCGACGCGGGCCGCATCGTGGTCGAGACCGGCGGCGTCGGCTACGAAGTGCTGATCCCGCTGAGCACCTACTACCGCTTGCCCGGTATCGGCGAGCGCGTCGCGCTCGAAATTCGCCAGGTCGTGCGCGAGGACGCGCTCACGCTCTACGGCTTTTCCAGCGCAACCGAAAAGCGCGCCTTCGACCTGCTGATGAGCGTGCAACACGTCGGGCCCAAGCTGGCGCTCGCGATCCTCTCGGTGCTCGCGCCCGAAGAACTGGTCGCCGCAATCGGCAAGGGCGACATCGAGCGAATCGACGCGGTGCCCGGCGTCGGTCCCAAGGTGGCGGAGCGGGTCGTGCGCGAACTGCGCGACAAAGTCGCCGAACTCAAAATGGCGGCACCGTCCACTAGCGCTTCCAACGGTCATCTGCGCCCCGTGCCTGACGGCAATGGACGACCGGCGGGTCCTGCGGACGAAGCAGTCTCCGCGCTCGTGAATCTCGGCATGAAGCCGGTTGAAGCGAAGCGCACCGTGGATGCGGTCATTGCCGCGGACGCCGGCGCCGCGGAGAATCCCGAAGTGATAATCCGCAAGTCATTGGCGGTGCTGCTTGGCGAAAAATAACTCTCGCGAAGATGCCCGTGCGGAAGCGCCTGCCGCGGAAGGACGGCTCGCCGCGCGCGTCGGCCACGAGGACGATCGTCGGCTCGATCTCGCGCTGCGACCGCGCGCGCTCGCCGAGTTCATCGGACAGGAGCGCACCAAGAAAATTCTCGGCATGTCGATCACCGCGGCCCGCGGCCGCGCCGAGGTGCTCGATCACGTGCTGTTCGCGGGACCGCCCGGCCTCGGCAAGACCTCGCTCGCGCACATCATCGCGCGCGAGCTCGGCGTCAACGTCCACGTCACCTCCGGTCCCGCGATCGAGCGCGCGGCCGACCTCGCCGCGATCGTGAACAACCTAGAAGAGCACGACGTGCTCTTTATCGACGAGATTCATCGCCTGCAGCGCGTCGTCGAGGAGCGGCTTTACTCCGCGATGGAGGATTTCGAATTTCACATCGTGGTGGGCGAGGGGATGGGCGCGCGCACGATGAAGCTGTCGGTGAATCCGTTCACGCTGGTCGGCGCGACCACGCGCTCGGGCCTGCTCAGCTCGCCGCTGCGCGACCGCTTCGGACAGCATTTCCATCTGGACTTTTACAATCACGCCGAGCTGGGCGAGATTGTCCGCCGCTCCGCGGCGCTGTTGAACGTAGAAATCGACGAGGCTGGGGCGCATGAACTCGCATCGCGCTCGCGCGGCACGCCGCGAATCGCCAACCGCCTGCTGCGCCGCGTGCGCGATTTCGCGCAGGTCAACGAAGCGCCGGTCGTCACCCGCGAAATCGCGCTGGCCGCGCTCGAGCTCCTCGAAATCGACACCGCCGGTTTCGACAAGATGGACCGCGCGATACTCGGCGCGATCATCGACAAGTTCGACGGCGGTCCCGTCGGCGTCGAGAGCCTTGCCGCGGCGGTCGGCGAGGAGTCCGACACCATCGAAGAAGTTTACGAACCCTACCTGCTGCAGGAGGGATTCCTGGCGCGCACGTCGCGCGGCCGCGTCGCCACCCAGCGCGCCTATGCGCATCTCGGCCGCGTCCGCCACGGCACGTTGCTCTAGCGTCTATGGCGAAGGTTTACGTCCTCCAGCATCACCCGGTCGAGAACCTCGGCACCATCGCCGACGCGCTCGAGGGCGCCGCGCTCGCCTGGCAATACGTGCGCATTCACGACGGCCAGCCCGTGCCCGCGAACATGAAGGGGGCCGGCGGCCTCGTCATCATGGGCGGGCCGATGGGCGTCTATCAGACCGACCGCTATCCGTGGCTGCGCGACGAGATGCGCCTGATCGAAGACGCGATGAAATCGAATCTGCCGATGCTCGGCGTATGCCTGGGCGCGCAGATTCTCGCGGCCGCACTCGGCGCAAAGGTCGATCGCAACCCCGCCGGCAAGGAAATCGGCTGGCATCCGATTCGCCTGCACGATTCGGCTAAGGATGATCGCCTGATGCGCGGCTTGCCCGCGACGATGACGCCGTTCCATTGGCACGGCGACATCTTCGATCTGCCGCCGGGCGCGGTCTCACTCGCATCGTCGGACCAGACGCCGTGCCAGGCGTTTCGCCACGGCGACAAAGCCTACGGCTTCCAGTTTCATTTCGAGGTGACGCGCGAGGGTGTAGCCGCGATGGCCAACGCGTTCGCAAAAGAATTAGTCCGCGAGAATATCGCCGCCGATCGAATGATCGCTGAGGCGGCCGAGTTCCTACCGTCGCTGGAAAAGATCTCGGACACGGTATTCTCACGCTGGTCATCTCCGATTCAGGGCATCTGACGCGTACTGCCGGACGCGCTGAGGGATTAGCTCGCCCGATCAAGTCCGCTGAAGGACGAGGATTTGCAGTAGCAACATTTCTCGTGATAGTTAAAGGCCACGGCCAGCGTGCACCGTAGTGCGTGGCTTCACGCTCGGAAGGTTTTGGACCTTCAGTGCGTGGGTTCACCACCCGGGAAGGATTTGGACCTTCGGGCTCCGGATGCACGCTGGGCGGTTTGACGCCTCGTCTGCATCTATCTTTCCTCCCTGGCTCATCCGCAGGGGCTGGCACCTTCTTTCCATCTCGAGCAGCAGCCGCTTCCGCTTCAACCCCCATCGGTATCCGCCGAGATGCCCGGACGCACGAATCGCGCGATGACACGGGATGACAATCGCTACCGGGTTTGCGCCGTTGGCGGTGCCGACCGCGCGGACGGCGCGCGGCCGTCCGATTCGCCGCGCGATGTCGGAATACGAGCACGTCTCGCCTGCCGGAATCGCGCGAAGCTGCTCCCACACAGCGAACTGAAATGCAGTCCCGCGGATATCCATCGGCGGCGTCGGCAGGTTCCCGCGGCCTGCTATGTAGTCCGCGAGCGCATAGGCCCATTGGCCGATGCGCAAATCCTCGCGTCGATTCGGCTCGCAGATCCGAATCGTCGCGAGCGGATAGTCGCCGCGCAGCTCCGCGACCAGCATCCGATCCGAATCACCCATTGCGGCGAAGCAGATCCCGCGACGCGTGCCGGCCACCAGCAGGCGCCCGAGCGTCGAATCCGTGGCCACGTACGCGATTTCGGCGCCATAGCCGCGCGGACCGTACGATGAATTTTGTGAACTGTTATTTCGAGCTCGCATCGGGCATCCTCGGAACTATTCAACCCCGCAGCTCGGTTATTGTGATATGAAGCTGAGTATCAAGGCGCTCGCGATTTCTGTTTCCGTCGTTGTAAGTCTGATTTTCGCCATCGCATTCGCGGCGGAAGTTCAGGGTCCGTCGGCCAGCGACTTGAAACTGGCGCCCGGCCTTTCCTTTTCGGACGATTCGAGTCCCAACTTTCCCATCGAGGGTAAAAACCTGTCCAACGGTTCGCTCGCCGCCGACCATGCGACCGTGATCTTTTTCGGCACCGCGAACTGCTGGAACACCGCGCGCGAGGCCGAACGCCTGGTGCAAGTCTATCCCCGATACAAGGACAAGATTCGGTTCGTCGTGGTCGACCTGCGGAATCCGTCGCTCGCGCAGCAAGTTTTGATCGCGCGCTACTACCACGGCTACATCCCAACGATTGCCGTTGTCGATCGCGCCGGCAATGTGCTCTACGACCGCGCCGGTGAGACGGCGAGCGAGCGTGGCGACACCAGCAATCTGCAGGAGCTGCTCGATTCGGCGCACTAGACAGGTCCGGGATTCTTCGCTTCGCTCTAGAATGACACACGGACAGAACCTGAGAGCGAAAGGTTGTCCTCAACATTTCGCGCCTATCATTGGGTGCAGGGGTCACCCCTGCCCGAGGAAGCGTGAAACCACGGCGGGTTTCACATGAGATAAAGTTCTTCGGTTCTAACCCTTGGGCAGCTTGAGGACCCGCTCGCCGATGATGTTGTGCTGAATTTCGCTCGAGCCCGCCGCGATCGTGAGCCCGCGCGCCGCGAGCGTCCGATGCATCCAGCGGCCGCCTTCGACCGCACCGACGCTGCCGCCTTCGACGTTGGCGAACGCGCCAAGCATCTCGTCGGCGAACATCGCCACGCGCAGGTTCAGCTCGGTGGCGAACAGCTTGCCGAATGAACTTTCCGCGCCCGGCACCTTGCCCTTGAGCTGTGCCGACAGCGAGCGGTAACGCGACAGGCGCAGGCATCGCGCCTCGGTCGCGAACTGCGCGAGCTTCTGCCGCACATACGGATGCTTCCACGCTGGTCCGCCGTCGAAATCCACTTTCTTCGCGAGCTCGATTAGCTCGCCGATTGTCCGTTCCACCGGATGCCGCGTGCCGCCGGAGACGCGCTCGTACATGAGCGTTGCGATCGACACCTGCCATCCGGCGTTCAGCTCGCCGACCAGGTTTTCCTTGGGCACGCGCACGTTGTCGTAAAAGACCTCGTTGAAGCCGGCGTCGCCGGTGATCTGGACGAGCGGACGCACCGTGATTCCAGGGCTGTGCATATCGACGAGCAGGTACGAAATCCCCTTATGCTTGGGCGCCGCCGGGTCGGTGCGCACGAGCAGCACCTGCCAGTCCGCGCGATGCGCGAGACTGGTCCACACTTTCTGCCCGTTGATCACGAAGGTGTCGCCGTCGAGCACCGCGCGCGTCTGCAGGCCCGCCAGGTCGGAGCCCGCGCCGGGTTCCGAATAACCTTGGCACCAGATTTCCTCGCCGGTCAGCATCTTGAGCAGGTAGCGCTTTTTCTGCTGCTCGGTGCCGAGGTGCATGACGGTCGGGCCGATTCGATCGATCGCGAGCTGGTTGGCGCCGTAGAGGGGCAGCCCGAGCCGCAGCACTTCGTCCTGGTAGATTGCCTGTTTGATCATGCTCGCGCCGCCGCCGCCCCATTCCTTGGGCCAATGCAGCGCGACGTAACCGGCCTTGTAGAGCCGGCGATGGTAGTCGAGGAGCTGATTCCAGCGTCCGTCGTCGCGAACGTCGAGCAGGCTGGCAGTCGAGCCGCCGAGACCTTCGCCCTTGCGCCCGAAAGCTTCGGCGGAGTTCTTCTCGAGCCACCCCGCGATTTCAGCGCGGAATTTTTCCTGTTCCGGCGTGTAGGTAAAATCCATCGGTTGCTCCGCTGCGATTTATCGGCGCGAGTATAGCGCGATCGGCGGATTCGCGTTAACGAAACGCGATCGTCGATACTGGCGTCACGAATTCTTTGCTATATGATAACCGCATACGCTGAGTGCTGCGGGACGCCGTGAAACATCGAAACGCGCGTCGCGTCTGCGCTCTATCATTCAAACAAGAGGCGAATTGCGACACCGATGGCATACGAGCACATCAAGGTTCCCAGTAACGGCGAAAAGATTACCCTTGGCGCCAATCACACCCTGAAAGTTCCCGACCGCCCGATCATTCCGTTTATCGAAGGCGACGGCACCGGCCCCGACATCTGGCGCGCGTCGCAGTACGTCTTCGATAACGCGGTCAAGAAAACCTACGGCGGCAAGCGCCAGATCGCTTGGATGGAAGTATTCGCGGGAGACAAGTCGTTCAAGAACTGGAACACGTGGCTGCCCGACGAAACCGTCGAGGCGTTCCGCGAATTCCTGGTGGGCATCAAGGGTCCCCTGACGACCCCCATCGGCGGCGGAATCACCTCGCTCAACGTCGCGTTGCGCCAGATGCTCGATCTCTACGTATGCCTGCGCCCGGTGCGCTACTTCGCCGGCGTGCCGAGCCCGGTCAAGCATCCCGAGAAGCTCAACGTCGTGATATTCCGCGAGAACACCGAAGACATCTACGCGGGAATCGAATGGCCGGCGGAGTCGCCCGAGGCGAAGAAGCTGATCAAATTCCTGCAGGACGAGATGGGCGTCAAGAAAATCCGCTTCCCCAACACCTCGGGAATCGGCATCAAGCCCGTCTCGCGCGAGGGCAGCGAGCGGCTCATCCGCGCCGCGCTCGACTACGCGATTCGCCACAAGCGCAAGAGTGTGACCTTCGTCCACAAGGGCAACATCATGAAGTTCACGGAGGGCGCGTTCCGCGATTGGGGCTACGAACTCGTGCGCCGCGAATACAAGGGCAAGGCGGTGGGATGGGACGATTGCAACGGCAAGCCGCCTGCCGGTGAGTTGCTGGTCAAGGACGCGATCGCCGACATCACCCTGCAGCAGGTGCTGACGCGTCCCGACGAGTTCGACGTCGTCGCTACGATGAACCTGAACGGCGACTACATCTCCGACGCGCTCGCGGCGCAGGTCGGCGGCATCGGGATCGCTCCCGGCGCGAACATCAACTACCTGACCGGCCACGCGATCTTCGAGGCGACCCACGGCACCGCGCCCAAGTACGCCAATCAGGACAAGGTGAACCCGGGCTCGGTTATCCTTTCGGGCGTGCTGATGTTCGAGCACATGGGATGGCAGGAAGTTGCCGACGGGATCATTCGGGGGCTTGAGAAAACGATCGGCAAGAAAGAGGTTACCTACGATTTCGAGCGGCTGATGACCGGTGCGAAGCTGCTGAAGTGCTCGGAGTTTGGCAAAGCGATCGTCGACAATATGTAAGTTCTAGCGGGGCGCTAGGAGGACGGAGAAAGGCAGGGCAGGGTGCGCGCCACCTTGTATTGATAGGCTCGTCCGTCCCACGAGAAGGCTCCCGCCGCATCTCCAGAATCAGACTTGAATTCCGCAACCTGATTGAGACCGTCTGGCCCCGCAGAAACTGGAGCATACGCAAGGTAGCAGGTCCCGTTGTCGGGAATTACATCGCTCAGCGGGGGGTTGAACCCCATCTTGAGAAAGTTCACCGCCGGACGCCATCCGTTCGGCCCGGTATCGTTGTCGACCACCGGATTCCAGCGCGCGCCGTCCGTGGAGCCAGGCTGCAGACGCAGTTCGCGGTACTCGGGAGCGCCCGACGTGTTCTTGCGCAACTCAACCACCATCAGGTCGGGCCGCGCCAGCGCGAGCAGGTGGCAGACATTTTCGGAGGTTAGCTTGGGCGGCGGCTTGTTCGAGTCGGTGTCGGTCTCCGCAGTGGACGTCTCGGCGTCCTGATCTTTCGCTGCCGTATCGGTATCGCTATCACTCTTCTTAGTGGAAGCGTTGTACGCAAAGCTGATTACCGACGGAATGACTGAAAGGAACGGCAGCACGGCGCATCCGGAGGTGCCGACCGCCAGCGCCCCGGCAAGCATCGCGGCGAATGCCGCCGACAGACCAAACTTCGGTATCGGGCGTTGCACCGAATACCGCTCCCCACTCAACATACTCCCCCTCCGACGAGCGCGATCCGCGCCTATCGCCTGAGACTACCACGAACCAGAACACGAAACTAATTGTAGAACTCTAAAAAATGGACATCTCGACTGGGAACCTGGTTCCCGCCAGAACGCGAATTCTGACTTGCCTCAAAATGATCGGACCCACAGTCAGGACGACCGGTTTTTGAGCAGATGCGGCCTGAATGTTCGCTCATTGGCTGCACTCGGTCCGCAGCATAGACTCATTCGCGGAGAAAACAGGCAATGCTGCTACGAATTGCGGCTGCTATAGTCGCCGCCGTGCTCGCGCTAACCCTTGCGATGTCAGCTCCCGCCCTTGCACAGGGCATTAAGGGCATGGACATGGGCGGGCATGGAATGTCGCAGATGTCGGGCACTGGGCAGCCCGATCCCGGGAACATGAAAGAGGGCGAGATGGAGTCCATGTCAGACGGACCGGAAATGGAGCACGACATGCACATGGCCAACGGCGACATGAAAAATATGTCGCTGCACATGGCGTACACCGACCTGCGTCCCCCGAGCGCCACCGACAAAGCGCGCGCTGCCGTCCTGGTGACCGATCTTCAGCATGCGCTCGCCAAGTACAAGGACTATCGCGTTGCCGAGGCCGACGGCTTCAAGCCGTTTCGTCCCGAATTCAAACAAAGGGTGGTGCATTTCACCAGGTACTGGTACGCCCTCAAAGCCGCGTTCGAGTTCAACCCGACCGAGCCGACCTCGCTGCTCTACCAGCGCACAGAGGACGGCGGCTACAAGCTTATCGGCGCGATGTACACTGACCACAAGGGCGCCACCGAGGATCAGCTCGACGAGCGCGTCCCGCTGAGCGTCGCGCGATGGCATCGGCACATCAACCTGTGCTTCCCGCCCAAAGGCACCGACATCAAGACTGCCGACTGGACCAAGTTCGGCTTCAACGGCTCGATCGCGACCAAGGAAGCCTGCGACGCAGCCGGCGGCCGCTTCTTCCCGCAGGTGTTTGGCTGGATGGTTCACGTCTATCCATGGGAGACCAACCCGCAACTCGTGTGGGCGCACTAGCCTGCGGTGACGCCGACGGTAGAACTGCTCGGAGTCCGAAAATCGTACAGCGGCTACGCGGCCGTTGACGGCCTCTCGTTCTCGATACCGCCAGCGCACATCTTTGGCTTGCTCGGACCCAACGGCGCCGGCAAGACCAGCACCATCCGCATGATGATCGGCATCACCTGGCCCGATGCGGGCATCGTGCGGCTCTTTGGCGAGCCGCTGCGCCGCCGCGCGCTGCGCCGGGTCGGCTATCTGCCGGAGGAGCGTGGGCTATACCGCCGGATGAGCGTGGGCGCCAATCTGGTTTTTCTCGGACGGCTGGCGGGGCTATCGGTCGCCGCGGCGAAGCAACGAATCGACGCATGGACGAAACGTCTCGAGATTGCGGACTGGGTCGACCGCCGCGTCGAGGAGTTGTCGAAAGGGATGCAGCAGAAGATCCAGTTCATCGCAGCGCTGTTGCACGATCCCGACCTGATCGTGATGGACGAGCCGTTCGCCGGCCTCGATCCGGTCAACACGATGCAGCTCAAGGACGTACTGGTCGGTCTGCGCGCGGCGGGAAAGTCGATCCTGTTCTCGACCCATCGGATGGACCAGGTGGAAAAGCTCTGCGACTCGATCTGCCTGATCAATCGCGGCAAGGCGGTGCTGCAAGGCAGCCTGAGCGAAGTCAAAGCCAGCAACGGCCGGCGCTTCGTGCAAATCGATTACGAAGGCGACGGTGCGTGCCTGGCCGGCAATCCGCTCATCGATTCGTTGAATGACTACGGCAATCACGTCGAACTGCGCCTCAAGCCAGGCGCCGACACCCAGGAACTGCTCCGGACCGCGATGCGCGGGTTGCGCGTCATCCGATTCCAGGTGATGGACCCGTCACTCGAGCAGATCTTCATTGAGCGCGTCGCCAACCGCGATGACTGAGTTCTCGCTTCACAAAGTCTGGATCATCGCGACACGGGAATATCTCGAACGGGTCAGAACGCGTTCGTTTATTCTCTCGACGTTCGCGACGCCGCTGTTGATGGGGTTATTTCTGATCCTGCCCACGCTGATCAGCAGCTCGACGGCCCAGGGCATCATGCGCGACAGCGAGCGCCCGGCGCGAGTCGTGATCGCCTCCGACGATCGCGCTCTGGCCGAACTTGTGCGCGGCGAATTGATGCGCCGTAATGGCACGCGCTACGAGGCTTCAGTCGTTTCGCCCGCCACGCCGGCCGAGCACGAGCAACTCGACAAGAAGCTCAACGACAGCGCGCTCGAGGGTTATGTGTGGCTCGACGGCCCGGCATTCGCTTCGCGCCACGTCGTCTTCACGACGCGCCGGATGGGCGATTTCATTCTTCAAGGCCGGCTCGACGACGCGTTGTCTTACGCGTTTGCCGCGCAGCGCATGGTGAAGCGGGGCAGCAGCGCCGGCGACGTGGCCGCGACGCTGGCGCCGGTCGATCTCACCACGGTCCGCGCAGGTAATACCTCGGCGGTGTTCAACGCGGTCCGCGGCGCCGTGGTCGTGTTCATTTTCCTGTTCGTGATGCTTTTTTCGCTGCTGTCGTACGGTGTGATGGTGATGCGGTCGGTCCTGGACGAGAAAAACTCACGCGTCACCGAGGTCCTGTTGTGTGCGGCGAGCGCGCAGGAACTGATGATCGCCAAGATTGTCGGCACCGGCAGCGTCGGCCTGACACAGATCGCAGTCTGGTTTGCGATGGCGGCGTATGGTGCGTCGCGCAGCATGTACCTGCGCAGCGCGATGACGATGTTAGACGTGGGTCCGTCGGTGCTTGTCTATTTCGTCGCCTTCTACATCCTGGGCTACCTGCTATACAGCACCATCTTCGCCAGCGTCGGCGCGATCTTCAATTCGGTTGACGAGGCGCAGCAGTGGAACTTCGTGGTGATCCTGCCGCTGATTGCAGCGTCGGCAATGATTCTGCCGGTGGCGGCATCGTCGGATGCGCCAATCTCGGTGGCGGCTTCGCTGTTTCCGTTCTGCTCGCCGATCCTGATGTTCGAGCGCCTGGCGGTCCACCAGCCGCCGGTCTGGCAAGTCGCGCTGTCTTTTGTTTTGCTGGTCGCGACGATTGGCGCGGCTATGTTCGTCAGCGCACGAATCTACCGGACCGGAATTCTGATGTACGGCAAGCGGCCGACGCTGCGCGAAGTCGGGCGATGGCTCCGCCACGCTTGAGGACGGCGCGACCCCAAAAATCATCTGCGGCACGGTTCGATTGCTTCACAACGCCAGCCAACGCTGCTATCTATCGCACGTTTGGCTGCATGATAGGTGCGAGGACGGGCGGCGCCGGGCGCGCCGACATACTTAAGCATTGCTCATTAACAGAAACACGAATATAAGGTAGGCTTCAGGCAGACAACGACCGGGAGCTGGGAGCAAAGCGTGGCTCGGAAGAAAATCGCATTCATCGGGGCTGGTAATGTCGGCGCAACCTGCGCCCATCTGTGCTTCCTGCGCGGGCTCGGCGATGTCGTGCTTTACGACATCATCGAAGGACTGCCGCAGGGCAAGGCGCTGGACATGCTGGAGTCCGCGCCCGTGCTTGGCCTCGACCTCAACGTATCGGGCGGCACCGACATCAAGCTGATCGAGGGTGCCGATTGCTGCGTCGTCACGTCGGGCTCGCCGCGCAAACCCGGCATGAGCCGCGACGACCTGCTCAAGATAAACGCCAAGGTGATGACCGACGTCGGCACCGCGATCAAGCAGCACGCGCCCGGCGCTTTCGTGATCGCGGTGACCAATCCGCTCGACGCGATGGTTACGCAGCTCAAGCGCGTGACCGGTTTCGCGAAAGGTCGCATTGTTGGGCAGGCTGGCGTGCTCGACTCCGCGCGCTATCGCACCTTTCTGGCGTCGGAGCTCGGCGTGTCGGTCGAGAGTGTTTCCGCGATGGTGCTGGGCGGGCATGGCGACGACATGGTGCCGATTCGCAGCTACACGACGGTCGGCGGCCAGCCGATCGAACGGCTGATCGCGGCGAAGCGGCTGGAGGAAATCGAGAAGCGCACGCGCACCGGCGGCGGCGAGATCGTCGAGCTGATGAAGACGTCGTCGTACTACGCGGCGGGAACCGCGGTTTACAAAATGGTCGAGGCATACATGCTCGATCGAAAACAGGTGCTGCCGGGCGCTGCGTACCTTGACGGTGAATACGGCGTGAAGGGACTCTTTGCGGGAGTACCGGTCGTGATTGGCGCGGGCGGTGTCGAGCGGGTCGTCGAAATCCAGCTCACCGCCGCCGAAAAGACCGCCTTCGACAGTTCGGTGGCGCACGTGCGCGAACTGGTCGAGGCGATGGACAAAGTAATCGCGGCCGGAAACTAGAACGCGCGATTCAGGAAAGGCTTATGGCTGAAGCAGAAGCAGTTGCGGCGCCCGCGATTGCGGCCGGGATGACGGCGGACGAGCGGCACTGGCTGCTGCGCAGATTGCACTCGCTGTCGGGGATCATTCCGATCGGCGGATTTCTATTTTTCCATCTGTTCGAAAACGCCTTCGTGCTGAAGGGCGGCGCGATGTGGTGGAAGGAAACGGAGTTCACGCGCAACATTCCGTTTCAGATCGCGGTCGAAGCCTTGGTGCTGTGGATTCCGATTCTCTACCACGCGATTTACGGCTTGGTCATCACGGCCACCGCGCAGCCCAACGATTACCCCTACGAGCGCAACTACCAGTACACCTTGCAGCGCATCACGGGGATACTCGCGTTCTTGTTTATCGGCTTTCACGTCCTTTCGACGCGCGCGTACTTTTACGCCACGGGCGTCGAGACGGATTATGCGCGGATGCATGCCTTCATGATGAATCCGCTGATTCTCACCACCTATATCGTCGGCACGCTGGCGTGCGTCTATCACCTCACCAACGGCATTTTCACATTCACGATCACCTGGGGAATTGCGGTCGGCGCCAGGGCGCAAACGCTGGTGAACCGCGCGTGCGTTGCGCTGTTCGTCGTGCTGGCTATCGTCAGCGTCTCGATTCTGATCGCATTTCGCGCACCCGCCTGAGGAGAACAACCAATGCCAGGGCATCACATAATCGTAGGCGGCGGGCTGGCTGGTTTGACCGCGGCGATGAAGCTGGCGGAGCAGGGCGAGCAAGTCGATCTGTTCTCGATCGTGCCCGTCAAGCGGTCGCATTCGGTGTGCGCGCAGGGCGGAATCAACGGCGCGGTCAATACGAAAGGCGAGGGCGACTCGCCGATGATTCACTTTGACGACACGATTTACGGCGGCGACTTTCTGGCGCATCAGCCGCCGGTCAAGGCGATGTGCGAGGCGGCGCCGGCGATCATCTACCTGTTCGACCGGATGGGCGTGATGTTCAATCGCACGCCCGAAGGCCTGCTCGACTTTCGCCGGTTCGGCGGCACCAAGCATCACCGCACCGCATTCGCGGGCGCCACCACCGGGCAGCAGCTCCTGTACGCACTGGACGAGCAAGTTCGCCGCTACGAGGCGGCCGGGCTCGTGCGCAAGTTCGAAGGCTGGGAGATGCTGAGCCTCGTGCAGGACGAATCGGGCGACTGCCGCGGCATCGTCGCGATCGACACGCGCTCGCTCGAGATGCGCGCATTTCCCGCCGACACGACGCTGATAGCGACCGGCGGCCCGGGCCTCATCTACGGCCGCTCGACGCAGTCGCTGGCGAATACGGGATCGGCAACCAGCGCCTGCTATCAGGCCGGCGCGACCTATGCCAACGGCGAGTTCATCCAGGTGCATCCCACCGCGATGCAAGGTGAGGACAAATTTCGCCTCATCTCGGAATCCATCCGCGGCGAGGGCGGCCGCGTGTGGACCTACCGCGACGGCAAGCCGTGGTACTTCCTCGAAGAGATGTATCCGGCGTACGGCAACCTGGTGCCGCGCGACATCGCGACGCGCGCGATTCACAAGGTCGTGTTCGAGATGAAGCTTGGCATCGACGGCAACCCGCTGGTTTACCTCGACGTGAGCCATCTCGATCCCGAGGAACTCAATCGCAAGGTCGCGGGCGTGCTCGAAATCTACGAGAAGTTTGCCGGCCAGGATCCGCGCAAGGTCCCGATGAAGATTTTCCCCGCGATGCACTACTCGATGGGCGGCCTGTGGGTCGATTACCATCAGCAGACCAACGTGCCGGGACTGTTCGCGGCGGGCGAGTGCGAGTTCCAATATCACGGCGCCAACCGGCTCGGCGCCAACTCGCTGCTGTCGTGCGTGCATGGCGGAAATATCGCCGAGCCGGCGATGATCGGCTACGCCAAGTCGCACAAGAGCGCAGCCAGTTCGCAGATTTTCGATCAGGAGCTGAAGCTGCAGCGCGAATCGTTCGACAAGATCTTCAAGATGAACGGTTCGGAGAATGCGTTTGGGTTGTGGCGCGAGCTCGGCGAGATCATGACCGAGAACGTCACCGTCGTGCGCCACAACGACAAGCTCAAAAAGACCGACGACAAACTAATCGAGTTCAAGGATCGATGGGGCCGGATCGGGCTCAACGACAAGGGCAGGTGGGCGAACCAGGAAGTGCTGTTCGTGCGCCAGCTATGGAACATGCTCGAGCTGGCGCGGCCAATCACCCTCGGCGCGCTCAATCGCAATGAATCGCGCGGCGCGCATTACAAGCCCGATTTTCCTGACCGCGACGATGAGAAATTCCTGAAGACCACGATGGCGGCGTGGTCGTCGGACGGCCCGCGTTTCAGCTGGGAGCCGGTTGACGTGAGCCTTATCAAGCCGCGGCCGCGACGCTACGACGTCGATAAGTCTGCCAGCGAGCCGAAGGCGGCCTAGCCCGCAGGAGCATCCCAGTGCCGGAACAGACGCAAGTCTTGCGAATCAAGCGCCAGGAATCGCCGAACTCCGAGCCCTATTATGAGGAGTTCGAGATTCCGTATCTGCCGCATCACAACATCATCTCGATGCTGATGGAGATTCGGCGCAACCCGATCACTCGCCAGGGCAAGCGCGTCGCGCCGGTCGTGTTCGACGCCAACTGTCTCGAAGAAGTCTGCGGCTCCTGCACGATGGTGATCAACGGACGCGTGCGCCAGGCGTGCTCGCAGCTTGCGGACAAGCTCAATGGGCCGGTGACAGTTGAGCCGATGTCGAAATTCCCGGTGATCCGCGATCTGTGGGTCGATCGATCCAGAATGTTCGACTACCTGAAGAAGGCGCACGCGTGGATTCCGATCGACGGGACTTACGACCTGGGTCCGGGTCCGCGGATGGCGCCCAGCGTGCAGGAGTTTGCGTACCTGTTCTCGCGATGCATGACGTGTGGATGCTGCCTCGAGGCATGCCCGCAGGTTAACTCGCATTCGAAGTTCATGGGCGCCGCGGTGATCGGCCAGGTGTACCTGATGAGCCAGCATCAGACCGGCAAGATGAATCACGAGGAGCGGCTCAACGCGATGATGTCGGAAGGTGGAGTGGCCGACTGCGGCAACGCGCAGAACTGCGTCGAGGTCTGCCCCAAGGAAATTCCGCTCACGACGGCAATCGGCGCGGTCGGACGCCAGACGTCGATCAAATGGCTCCGCGATTTATTTATGAAGTGAGTTGGCGCCGGGTAACTGAATGAACATCCACGAACATCAAGCCAAGCAGATACTTGGGCGCTTCGGCGTTCCCGTTCCCAAGGGGCAGTTCGCCACCACGCCTGACGAGGCGGCGGCCGCGTTCACGGCGCTCGGCCAACCCAAGGCTGTGGTCAAGGCGCAGATTCATGCGGGTGGCCGGGGCAAGGCCGGCGGCGTCAAACTGCTGACGGTTGCGTCCGAGGTGCGCGACTTCGCTGCCAAGCTCCTCGGCAAGCCGCTGGTGACGCATCAGACGGGACCCGAGGGCCGCGTAGTGCGCCGCGTCTATATAGAGGAAGCGAGCGACGTTGCCCGCGAGCTGTATCTTGGGATGCTGGTCGATCGAAAGGCGGGAACCGTTTCCGTGATCGCGAGCACCGAGGGCGGCATGGATATCGAGGAAGTCGCCGCCAAGACGCCCGACAAAATTCTCACCGAACAGATCAACCCCTTGCTCGGAGTCGCGGGCTTCCAGGCGCGCAAAATTGCTTTTTCACTGGGCCTCAAGGACAAGCAGGTCGGCCAGTTCGCAACCCTGCTCGCGGGGATCTACCGGGCGTTTGTCGAAACCGATGCGTCACTCATCGAGATCAATCCGCTGGTCGTCACCAAGGACGGGCGCGTCATCTGCCTCGACGCGAAAATGTCGTTTGACGACAACGCCCTGTTCCGCCATCCGGATATCCGCGAGCTCCGCGACGCCAACGAAGAAGATCCCGCCGAGACCGAGGCGGCGAAGTACGACCTCAGCTACGTGCATCTCGACGGCAACATCGGATGCATGGTCAACGGCGCGGGTCTCGCGATGGCGACGATGGACATTGTCAAAATTTACGGCGCCGAGCCGGCCAACTTCCTCGACGTCGGCGGCGGCGCGAGCACCGAGAAGGTCGCGGCGGCATTTCGCATCCTGCTCGAGGACAAGCGCGTCAAAGGCGTGCTCATCAACATCTTCGGCGGCATCATGCGATGCGACGTGCTGGCGCAGGGCGTCGTCGAGGCGGCCAAGCAGGTCAAGCTCAGCGTGCCGTTGGTCGTCAGGATGGAAGGCACCAACGTCGTCGAGGGCAAGAGAATCCTGGCCGAGTCCGGCATCAAGGTGATCAGCGCCAGCGATATGGCCGATGCCGCCAAGCGCATCGTGAAAGAAATCGGGGCTTAAAGTTTTTAGATGAGCATTCTAGTCGACAAGAACACGCGCGTGCTGACGCAGGGAATTACCGGCGCGACGGGCCAGCTCCATACGCGCGCGTGCAAAGAATACGGCACGAAGATGGTCGGTGGCGTGGTGCCGGGCAAGGGTGGCACCGACTTCGAGGGCATCCCGATTTTCGACACCGTCGAGCAGGCTCGCCGAGCGACCGGCTGCAACGCGACCGTGATCTACGTGCCGCCGGCGTTCGCCGCCGACGCGATGCTCGAGGCGGTCGCCGCAGGAATCGAGCTGATCATCTGCATCACCGAAGGCGTTCCCGTCCTCGACATGGTCAAGGTGAAAGCGTACATGGCGGGCACCAAGTCGCGCCTGATTGGCCCCAACTGCCCCGGAATCATCACGCCGGGCGAATGCAAAATCGGCATTATGCCCGGGTACATCCACAAGCCGGGCGACATCGGCGTCGTGTCGCGCTCGGGCACGCTGACGTACGAAGCGGTGTATCAACTGACGCAGCTCGGAATCGGGCAATCGACGTGCATCGGAATCGGCGGCGACCCGATTGTCGGCACATCGCATATCGACGCGCTCAAGCTGTTCAACGAAGATCCCAAGACGCGCGCAGTTATCATGATTGGTGAAATCGGCGGGACGGCGGAGGAAGAGGCCGCGGAATATATAAAGCAATACTTTAAGAAACCGGTGGTCGCGTTTATCGCCGGCCAGACCGCGCCAAAGGGACGGCGCATGGGCCACGCCGGCGCGATTATCTCCGGCGGGCGCGGCACCGCGGCCGACAAAATCGCGGCGCTCAAGGCGGCAGGAATCACAGTGGCGTCGAGCCCGGCCGACCTCGGCTCGACGATGAAATCGGTGCTCGAGGGCAAGAAATAATTCCATGGAACAAACTTTGGCGATCGTCAAGCCCGACGCGGTCCGGCGCGGACTCACCGGCGACATACTCAAGCGAATCGAAGCGTCGGGGCTGACGATCGTGGCGCTGCGCAAGATTCGTCTCTCGCGCGCCGACGCCGAGAAGTTTTACGACGTGCACAAAGCGCGGCCGTTCTTCAGCGGGCTGTGCGACTACATGACTTCCGGCCCGGTGGTCATCGCGGTGCTGCAAGGCGAGGGCGCCATCGGCAAGTGGCGTCAGTTGATGGGCGCCACCGATCCGAAAAAGGCCGATGCCGGCACGATTCGCAAGGACTTCGGAATCGACGTCGAGCAAAACGCCACGCACGGTTCCGATGCGCCCGAAACCGCGGCGAATGAAATCGCGTTTTTCTTCCCCGCCCGAGAAATCCTGGCCTAGAAAAGAGACCGTCCTGCTTTCACGGCGGCGTTTCGATTAGAATAACGGGCCGTGAACGCGAATCGCCAAACTCTGGACGAGCTGGCGCCCACGCGCGCCGATTTCCGCGACCTGACGCTCGACGAAGTCGAGCAGCTTGTCGCGAACGCAGGCGAGCGCTCATATCGTGCCCGCCAGATTCTGCATTGGGTGCACGCTCGCGGCGCCGAGTCGTTCGATGAGATGCGCGATCTGCCGTCTTCGCTGCGCAACTATCTGAAGCAAAACTTCACGATTGGACATCCGGTGTCGTCGTTCGTCTCGCGTTCGTCCGATGGCACCCGAAAGCTGCTCATCCACCTCGACGACGGCGAAGAAATCGAATCGGTGATCATCCCGACCGAAAAGCGGGTCACGCTTTGCATGTCGAGCCAGGTGGGATGCGCCATGGCATGCGAATTCTGCGCAACGGCGCGCATGGGATTGCATCGCAACCTCACCAGCTCCGAGATGCTGGCGCAGATCTTCGCCACTCGGCGCGAGCTGAGCGCGGGCGAAGAGCTGACGAATTTTGTCTTCATGGGAATGGGTGAGCCGCTCGCCAACTATCCGCGATTAGTCCGTACGCTGGCGATAATGACTTCGGAGTGGGGAATGGGTATCTCGCCGCGACGGATCACGCTCTCGACCGTCGGCTTGGTCCCGATGATGGAGCGACTGCTGAGCGAGACGCCGGTTAATCTGGCGGTATCGCTGCACGCGACGACCAATGAGCTTCGCGATCGCCTCGCGCCGATCAACCGGCGCTATCCGCTGGAAGCCCTGCTCGACGCATGCCGCAAGCTGCCGCTAAAGCGGCGCAGCCGGATCACCTTCGAGTACGTGATGCTGGCGGGGGTGAACGATTCGATCGCGGACGCTCGTCGTCTGGTGAAGCTGCTCGCGCCTTTGCGCGCCAAGGTGAATTTGATCTTTTTCAATCCGCTGCCGGATTCTCCCCTTCGGACCAGCTCGCGCGCAGCGGTGGAGGCCTTTCAAGCGATCCTCAGGAACGGTAATTTGACCGCTACAATCCGCGAAAGCCGGGGGCTCGATATTGCGGCGGCATGCGGTCAGCTCTACGCCGAACAGCACAACCCGGCCTGATAAGCGCCAGAAGAAAATGTCGCACAACGTACTTGGGGTGATCGGAGGCAGCGGCTTCTACCAGATGAAGGGCCTGGACAAGGTCGAGCTGATGGAGCTCGAGACGCCGTTCGGCCGGCCGTCGGATCCATTTTACCAGGGGCGAATCGGGGACATCGAGGTCGTTTTTCTTTCGCGACACGGTCGCGGCCATCGATTGCTGCCGTCCGAAATAAATTTTCGCGCCAATGTTTTCGGGATGAAGCAGCTCGGTGTGACCCATCTGGTTTCGGTGTCTACGGCGGGCAGCCTCAAAGAGGAAATTCGTCCGGGCGAACTGGTGGTTCCCGATCAGTTTATCGATCGTACATTCAAACGCCCCGAGACATTTTTCGGCGACGGGTTGGTGGTGCACGTTTCACTCGCCGATCCGGTGTGTGCAAATCTCGCGAGCGATTTGACCGGCGCGGCGCGCGCGGGCGGCGCGGTGATTCACGACAGCGGGACTTATCTGTGCATGGAAGGTCCGCAATTCTCGACGCGTGCCGAGTCGAATCTCTACCGAAGCTGGGGGGCGAGCGTGATCAGCATGACCGCAATGCAGGAAGCGCGGCTCGCGCGCGAGGCGGAGATGTGTTACGCGGCGCTGGTGCTGGTGACCGACTACGATTGCTGGCGTGAAACGGCCGCGGCGGTGGATATCGGCGAGATCCTGCGCGTGATGAAACTCAACGTGGACAAGGCGCAAAGCGCGGTGTCGGCGCTCGCGCACACGCTCGGCCACCGGCCGCGGACCTGCGCGTGCAAGGACGCGCTCAAGAACACGATCATTACCGAGCACGCGGCGATCCCGCAGCGCTTGATCGACGACTTGCGTCCGCTGGTCGGCAAGTATCTCTAGGACAGTCCAAATTTTGGGAGCGCTGGTGCAATAGATGAGTATCGTTGTAGTCGGGTTTCTGGCCTATGACACGGTCGAGACACCCAATGGCAAAGTGGAGGAAGTGATCGGCGGCGGCGCCAGCTACTTTGCGATAGCAGCGCGATTTTTTTCTCCGGTCAGCATCGTCGCGGTGGTCGGCACGGATTACAAGGCCGAGGATTTGCAGTTGTTCACGGATCGGAATATCGACGTGCGCGGAGTTGCGAAACGCGAGGGCAAGACTACCCGGTGGCACGGCCGTTACCACGAAGACATGAACGTGCGCGACACAGTCGCGCTTTCGCTCAACGTTCTGGAGAACTTCACCCCGGAATTGCTGCCCGACCAGCGCCGCGCTGACTATCTCTATCTGGCGCCGAACGATCCCGAGCTTCAGGAGCACGTGCTGGACCAGGTGCTCAGTCCCAAAGTGGTCGTGGCCGATCTCTATGACTATTGGATCGAGAATACACGCCCGGGTCTCGCCAAAGTCCTCGAGCGAATCCACATCCTCCTTTGCAGCGACAATGAGGCGCGCGTGCTTACGGGCGAGCACAACCTGGTGAAGGCGGGACGCGCGATCCTGAAGATGGGCCCGGCGACGGTTCTGATCAAGCGCGGTGAGTATGGCGTGCTTCAGTTCAGCGAAGAAGGAATGTTCGCAGTACCGGCGTATCCATTGGAGGAGGTGGTCGATCCAACCGGAGCGGGCGATACGTTCGCCGGCGGCATGATGGGATTTTTGGCGCGTCACGGGCGCGTGACAGAATCGTCGCTGCGCACGGCGGTCGTGTACGGCAGCGTGATGGCGTCGTTCGTGGTCGAGCGCTACTCGCTGGAGAGGCTATTGGATCTGAGCTGGGAGCAGATAGACAATCGCTATAGAGAGTTTATCGATCTGATAGACTCTCACCACTCGAGATGGACTACTCAGTAGTTATTCCGCTCTACAACGAGCGGGATAATCTCGCCCCGCTGCATGCAGAGTTGAGCCGCGTGATGCAGAGTCTTGGCCGGGCTTACGAATTGATCTTCGTGGACGACGGCAGTACCGACGGCAGTCTCGACGCACTGCGTAAGATTAAGTCAGCGGACGAGAATGTGCGCGTAATCTCCCTGGCGCGCAACTCGGGGCAGACGGCCGCGCTGGCGTGCGGCTTCTCGCACGCCACGGGCGACGTCGTCATCGCGATGGACGGTGACGGACAAAACGATCCCGCTGACATCCCGCGGCTGCTGGCCAAGCTCGACGAGGGCTACGACCTCGCCAGCGGCTGGCGGACCGAGCGGTGGCAGGAGGAACGGCTGACGCGCCGGCTGCCTTCAATGGCGGCAAATTCGTTGATTTCCGCGATGACCGGCGTCAAGCTTCACGATTACGGCTGCACCTTCAAGGCATACCGCCGCGACCTGGCACGGAGCCTGCAGCTCTACGGCGAGATGCATCGATTTGTGCCCGCGATAGCGGCGGAGCAGGGCGCGCGAATCGCAGAAGTCGAAATCGGCTTTCGGCCGCGCCATGCCGGCATCTCGAAGTACGGTCTGTGGCGCATCGTGCGCACGTTGCTTGACCTAATCACCGTCAAATTTCTATCCGGCTATTCTACGGCGCCGATACAGGTGTTCGGCTTGATCGGAATGGTGCTGAGCGGACTCGGCGGGCTATGGACCTTCATACTGGTGCTGGAAAAAATACTACTTGGACGTGAACTGGGTAATCGGCCGGCGCTGTTATTGGCAGTATTGTTAGTAGTCGTCGGAGTGCAGTTTGTGAGTATAGGATTGCTTGGCGAGATGCTCGCGCGTACCTATCACGAATCGCAGGGAAAGCCGATCTACGTAATCAGGGAAGAATTCTAGAGGCTATCGATGAACATCGCAGTCGTGGGGAGCGGATACGTCGGACTCGTGAGCGGCACTTGCTATGCCGAAAGCGGCAACGAAGTATTCTGCGTCGACATCGACCAGCAGCGAATCGCGCAGCTTTGTGAGGGCAAGATTCCGATTTACGAGCCGGGACTCGAAGAACTGGTGCGGCGCAATCTGAAGGAAGGCCGGCTTCACTTCACCACCGACATCGCCGAGGCGATCAAACAGTCGATGGTCTCATATATCGCCGTAGGCACTCCGATGAGCGCGTCAGGCGCGGCGGATTTGAGCGCGATTTTCCAGGCCGCCGAGGATATCGCAAAGGCGATCACCGGCTATCATATCGTGGCAATCAAGAGCACCGTCCCGGTTGGCACCAACGATCGAGTGCGGGAAATTGTCGGTAAATTTGCCAAGCATCGGGCGGACGTGTGCTCGGTTCCGGAGTTTCTCAAGGAAGGCTCCGCGATAGAGGACTTCATGCGGCCGGACCGGGTCGTGATCGGAAGCCTGAGCGAGCAAGCGACGGCTATCCTCAAGGAGATTCACAACCCGTTCGTGCGCACCGACAATCCGATCCTCGTGATGGATCCGCGCTCGGCGGAGCTGACCAAGTATGCGTCCAACGCGATGCTCGCGATGCGCATCTCGTTCATCAACGAGATGGCGAACCTGTGCGACGCTGTGGGCGCCGACATCAACGCCGTCCGCCGCGGACTCGGCACCGACAAGCGCATCGGTTCGTCGTTCCTGTTCCCGGGAGTCGGTTACGGCGGTTCATGCTTTCCCAAGGATGTGCAGGCGATGATTCATACTGCCAGCGAGCATAATCTCGATTTCGCGCTTCTGCGGGCCGCGGAGTCGGTGAACTCCCGCCAGAAGCGGCTGATTCCCGCCCGCGTGAAACAGCATTTCGGAGAAAACCTGACCGGCCGCACGCTTGCGATCTGGGGGCTCGCGTTCAAACCGCGCACCGACGACATGCGCGAGGCGCCGGCGCAGGTCGTGATCGAGGAACTCCTGCAGGCCGGTGCGAAGTGCCGCGTGCACGACCCCGAAGCGCTGGAAAATGCGCGCAAGATTTTCGGCGATCGCGTCACCTACCACAAGACCAACTACGAGGCGCTCCAGGGTGCCGACGCGCTGTTGATTCTGACCGAGTGGAACGAGTTCCGGCATCCCAACTTCCAGCGGATCAAGGCCGAGCTTAAGGAGCCGGTGATATTCGACGGCCGGAACCTGTATGATCCGGATCTGATGAAGGCGCTCGAACTCCGGTACTACTCGGTCGGGCGCCACCCGGTTTAGGACAAGGACACTTCGATGAGAATTATGGTGACCGGCGGCGCCGGCTTTATCGGCTCGCACATCGTGGATGCGCTCGTTGCCTCCGGTGCGGGTGAAGTGTCGGTGCTGGACGATTTTTCCACCGGCAAGCGCCATCAGGTGAACGCGAAAGCGACGCTCTATCAGACCGATCTGCGCGACGCCGCCGCGGTTACGTCCGTTGTCGAGAAAGTGCGGCCCGAGATTATTTTCCACCTCGCGGCGCAGATGGACGTGCGGCGCTCGGTCGCCGATCCCGCATTCGACGCGCAGGTGAACCTGGTCGGATTCCTCAACCTGATCGAATCGGCGCGCAAACACGGCCTCAAGCGCGTGGTTTTTTCCTCCACGGGCGGCGCGATTTACGGCGAGCAGGACGAGTTTCCCTGCAATGAGGACCATCCGAAACGCCCGGTGAGTCCGTACGGCGTTGCCAAGCTCGCGACCGAAGCCTATCTCTTTTTTTACAAGGTCGAGTACGGAATCGATTACCTGGCGCTGCGATTCGGCAACGTGTACGGCCCGCGCCAGGATCCGCACGGCGAGGCCGGCGTCGTTGCGATCTTCTGCGGACGAATCCTCGACGGCACCCCCGTTACGATTTACGGCGACGGCACGCAGACGCGCGACTACGTTTACGTCGGCGACGTGGTCAGGGCCGTGCTCGCGGCGGGTAAATCGAGCACCTCGGGAATCGCGCTAAATATCGGCACCGGCATCGAGACTAACGTGAACGATCTTTATTCCACGCTCGCGGGAATCGCCGACTTCCCGACCAAGGCGGAGCACGCCGCTGCCCGCCCCGGCGAACAGAAGCGCTCGGTCATCTCGCCGGCGCGCGCGGAAAAGGAACTTGGCTGGCGGCCCGAAAAGAAGCTCGCCGACGGACTCGAAGAGACGTTCAAATATTTCAAGCAGCAACGCGCCCGTTCGAGTTGAAATGACCGAAGCCGCCTCGATTCGCAACTTTTCGATCATCGCGCATATCGATCACGGCAAGTCCACGCTTGCCGATCGAATCCTCGAGCGCACCGGCGCGCTCACGATGCGCGAGTCGAAGGATCAGTTCCTGGACTCGATGGACCTCGAGCGCGAGCGCGGCATCACGATCAAGGCGCGCTCGGTCCGCCTCAACTACACCGCCAAAGACGGCAAAGGGTACGTCCTCAACTTGATCGACACCCCGGGGCACGTCGATTTTGCCTACGAAGTTTCGCGCAGCCTGGCTGCGTGCGAGGGCGCGCTCCTGATCGTCGACGCGAGCCAGGGCGTCGAGGCGCAAACGCTCGCCAACGTCTATCTCGCGCTCGATCACGGGCTGGAAATTATTCCCGTGATCAACAAGATCGATCTGCCCGGCGCCGACATCGAACGCACCCGCCAGCAAATCGAGGAAATTATCGGGCTCGACGCTTCCGAGGCGATTCTCACCAGCGCCAAGGAAGGCGTCGGCATCGACGATGTTCTCGAAGCGATCGTCGCGCGCATTCCCGCGCCCAAACCCACCGGCGAAAATGCCGTTCGCGCGCTTATCTTCGACAGTTGGTACGACGTGTACGAAGGCGTGATTGGCCTGGTCCGCGTCTTCGGCGGTGGACTTCGCGTCGGGATGAAAGTGCGGCTGATGGGCACCGACAAGCTGGGCGAGGTGATGCGCCTGGGGCATTTCACTCCGCACGAGCGGCCCGCAGACGCGCTCGGCCCGGGCGAGGTTGGCTTCGTCGTGGCAGGGATCAAAACCGTCGCGGACATGCGCGTGGGCGACACGATCACCGACGCGGACAATCCCGCCGTCGCGCCGCTGCCGGGCTTCAAGGAACTGAAGCCGATGGTATTCGCGGGCCTTTATCCGACCGAGGCGAATCAGTACGGCGCGCTGCGCGACGCGATCGAAAAGCTGCGGCTCAACGACGCGAGCCTCATCTGCGAGCCCGAGACCTCGCAGGCGCTCGGCTTCGGCTTTCGCGCCGGGTTCCTGGGTCTGCTGCACATGGAGATCGCGCAGGAGCGTCTCGAGCGCGAATTCGGGATCAGCCTGATCGTGACTGCGCCGACCGTCGCCTACCAGGTGCGCACCGTTTCGGGCGCGCTGACGACGGTGGACAATCCGTCGCTGCTGCCCGACGAGAACACGATCGAGGCGATCGAGGAGCCGTTCATCCTCGCATCTATCCACATGCCCGAGGAGTACCTGGGCGCCGTGATGAAGCTGTGCGAGGATCGCCGTGGGATCCAGCGCGACTTGCGCTTCCTCGGCGAGAAGCGCGTCATCCTGCACTACGAACTGCCGCTGGCCGAGATCGTCTTCGACTTTTACGATCGGCTGAAATCGGTGAGCCGCGGCTATGCCTCGCTGGACTACGAGTTTCTGGACTTCCGGGCCGGGCCTCTGGTTAAATTGGATATTCGGATAAACGGCGAGGTGGTGGACGCGCTTTCGATTATCGTGCATCGCGACAAGGCTTACGAACGGGGCCGGGCGTTGTGCGAAAAGATGCGCGAGTTGATTCCGCGCCAGATGTTCGAAGTCGCGATTCAGGCCGCGATCGGCGCCAAGATCATCGCTCGGGAATCCGTCAAGGCGCTGCGCAAGAATGTCACCGCCAAGTGTTACGGCGGCGATATCACGCGCAAACGAAAGCTGCTCGAGAAGCAAAAGGAAGGCAAGAAGCGGATGAAACAGGTCGGGCGCGTCGAGATTCCGCAAGAGGCTTTCCTGGCCCTGCTCAAGGTCGGGGAGTAGGGTAGCCGTGGCCGAACCAGCGCGTAATCTTCCCAAGGCGCAGCAGCAAGCTTCCCGCGAGCCCGCAACTCACGCGCCCGTGCAGAAATCCGTCGCGCGCGAATACGGCGAGGCGATGTTCATCGCGCTCGTGCTCGCGATCTTCATCCGCACATTCTTCCTACAGGCGTACAAGATTCCGTCGGGCTCGATGGAACCGACGCTGCTCATCGGCGACCACATCCTGGTCAACAAGATCATCTACGGGCTGCGGATGCCCGACTCGATTTTCGGCCTCGACATCCCCGGCCTGCCGCTGGGCCAGTACGTTTTCCATCTCGAACCGGTTCATCGCGGCGATGTCGTGGTGTTCGTCTTCCCGCCTGATCGCACCAAGGATTTCATCAAGCGCGTGATCGGCGTCGCCGGCGACACGATTGCCGTGAAGAACGGCGTCGTATGGCTCAACGGCTCACCGATGCCGGATCCGCACGCGCATCTCGAGGTCGCCGCGCAGGATCGCTCTCCCGTCTCGCCGCGCGACAACTTCGGACCCGTGACTGTTCCGCCGGGCAAGCTGTTCATGATGGGCGATAATCGCGATCGCAGCTACGACAGCCGCTTCTGGGGCTTCGTCGACCTCAACGATGTCGAAGGGCGCGCCACAATCATCTACCTGCCCTGGAATGAGGAGAAAGCGGACGGCGCGTCGACGCTGAGCGAAGTCCTGCTCTGGTTCGAGTACGTCAGATGGGATCGGCTCGGGATGATCGTGCATTAACCCGAAAAGGAAGGGCCAGGTGGCGGACGAAGCGCTGAACAGGATTGGCGCGATCCTCGAGGAGCTGGGCGCCCGGTTCGATCTCGTGGTCGAAGCGGTGTCTGGTTTCGGCGGACGCCTGGACACGCTGCGCGACGAGATCTTTGGACAGTTCGCGGAAGTCGGCGGACAGATTCGCTTTCTATCCGAGCAGATTGCCGAAAATCGGCGCGGTATTACCGCCGCGCGCGACGATCTCGGCGCCGAGATCGTGCGGTTGGGCGAGGCGCTCGGCAAAGCACGCATCGAATTCCGCGACGAACTGGCCGCCGCCGAGAAAGGACTTCGCGGAGAATTTTCCACGCGCGCGCTCGAATTCCGCGAACAAGCCGCGCGTGCAGTCGCGTCCACCGGCCGGCAGGTTGCCGATTCAGGCGGCGATACCGCGAAGATTCTCAAGCGCGAGATCGCTGCGTCAGCCGAGATGGCCGCAAAGAAACTCGGCGCCGAGCTAAAGCAAACCAGCAAATCGCTCGCCAATCTCGCCCGCAAATTCGACCGCTTCGACGACCGCATCACAGTTCAAACCCGCGACCAGGATCAGCGCTTAAGAAAACTCGAGCGCAAGCGCGGCGCATAGTTCGCGTCGTTCTTCTTGGTCGATCCGCAGCATATTGGCGAGCAGGAGTCCGCGCTCACGAATCGCCGGCTGGTCCGCTCGATCGCGAGCGCGCTCGCCTTCGAAGGTTTCACGATGTCGATCAACGGCATCGGCTCACCCTGGATCGCGAAGAGCTTTCACCTCGGCGAGTCGGGAATCGCGGGCCTGTTCGCATGGATTTCGCTCTCGGCGATTGGCGCGCTTGGACTTTCGCTGATGATCGATCGGCTGGGACGTCGCCGAATGGTACTCGTGTGCATGGCCGGCACCTCCGTTGGCGCGCTCGCCGCTGCTTTCGCGACCAACTACGCGGCCTTCGCGCTGTGCGAGATCGCGCTCTACGCCTTCATTGGCGCGACAATCTCCGGCGGTATCGTGATCCTGGCCGAGGAACTCGCGATCGAAGAGCGCGCACGGGGGCAGAGCTGGGGCGGGCTGGGGCTGGGTCTCGGTGGCGGACTGTGCCTGATCGTGATGCCGATGGTGGCGAGTCGTCACTCGTGGAGATGGATGCTGGTGCTGGCTTCGGCAATGGGAGTCGCCGCGCTATGTAGGGCGGCCAGGGTCATCCCGGAAAGCGGCCGCTGGCAA
This sequence comes from uncultured delta proteobacterium, assembly GCA_963842085.1. Lineage (GTDB taxonomy): Bacteria > Desulfobacterota > Binatia > Binatales > Binataceae > Binatus. The sequence goes on along the minus strand of CAWJET010000002.1, from coordinate 487,144 downwards.
CGCGCCGCCGCGAGCGGCACGACTTCAGCCAGCAGCTTCTACGACGCGTTCGGGCAGCTCTATCGACGCCGCGCGGTCACGATTCTGTTCTGCGCGTTGCTGGCCAACATCGCGGGGGTCGCGGCCAGCAGTTGGGCGTACTTCCACCTGGTCTCGGTCGTGAAATTGGCGCCGGGCGCCGCCAGCGTCCTGATGCTGGTCGGAGGCGGCGTGGGGATGCTCGGTTTCCCGCTCGGCGCGCGAGGCTGCGAGCGTTACGGTCGCATCCCCACGATCTTCGTTGCGGGCATGATGACCGGTTTCGGCGCGCTCGCCTTCTATTGGGGTCCTCCGGCGCATCTGGCCGTTCGCTGGCTATGGATCGAGGTCACCTATTGCTGTTTCACCGCTGGCCTGAGCGCGGGGCAGGTCGGCGGTAATTCGATCGCGACGGAACTTTTCCCGACTGCGATCCGGGGCGCGATGATGGGGTGGTTCGCGCTGATCGGTGCGGCCGCCGCGGTCTCCGCCCAGACCTTGATCGCGCTTCTCGCCGCGCGCCTCGGCGGTCTGTCGATCGTGGTCGGCTACCTGAGCCTGCTCGCGATACCCAACTCGATCATCGTGGCACTGCTCCTACCCGAAACGCGCGGCCTGTCGCTCGAAGCCGCCGCAATGGAAGAGGCATTCGAGAAATCGCGCTAATGTCTCGGTCGCGCGGGGTTGACGCAGATCTCTTGCGATCATAAATTCTAGTCACCTTTAATCCGCTACTGAGATAGCGAAAAGGAACGACAATGAGAGTGCATATTTTCGGACCCGGCTGTTTTTGCAGCCGGGATTTTTTTTGGCCCGCGCGATGAGCGCCGCATCCAACCTGGCCCTCGACGCCACCCAGGTCGGGCGCTCCGTCAAGCGGATCGCGATGGAGATTGCCGAGCGCAACGGCGGCGCCGACAACGTCGTGCTGGTCGGAATCGTCCGCCGCGGCGCCACGCTCGCCGAACGAATTGCCGGCGAGTTGCGCGCCAACGGCAAGCGCGAGGTCCCCGTCGGCACGCTGGACATCTCATCCTACCGCGACGACGGCAAGGGCGCGCCCGGCGACCCCCGGCTGATCGGCCGCGACATCCCGTTTTCGCTCGACGCCAAGCGTGTCGTGCTCGTCGACGACGTGCTCTATACCGGGCGAACCGTGCGCGCCGCCCTCGACGCGATCTCCGACCTGGGCCGCGCGGAATCTGTTCAGCTCGCGGTGCTGGTCGATCGCGGCGAACGCGAGCTTCCGATCCGCGCCGACTACGTGGGTAAGAATATCCAGGCCCCGCGTGGCCAGCGCGTTTATGTGCGGCTCGCTGAAATAGACGGCACGGACGCGGTCGTGATTGGAAACGCAAACGGAAAATGAGGTCGAACGTGCGCGCTCGATGCGCGGCGAACACTAAAGTGTCACGGCTGGCAAAATTTGACGTCGTTTCGATCGAGGATCTCGACACCTCCGACATCGAACGCGTGTTTGCGCTCGCCGACGGCTTTGCTGCTCAGCTCGAGCGAGGCGACCAGATCACGATCGCCGCCGGCCTCATCATGGCGACACTGTTCTACGAGCCCTCGACCCGTACGCGCCTCAGCTTCGAGTCCTCGATGCATCGCCTCGGCGGCGCCGTGATCAGCTCAGCCGACATGCACGCCAGCTCAGCCGCCAAGGGCGAGAGCCTGGCCGATACAGTGCGCGTCGTCGCCGGCTATGCCGACCTGATCGTGCTGCGGCATCCTCATGACGGCGCGGCGCACGTCGCCGCCGAGTACGCGCCATGCCCTGTTCTCAACGCCGGCGACGGCAGCCGCGAGCATCCAACGCAAACGCTTTGCGATCTCTACATTTTGCGCAAGAAAAAGGGCCACCTGAAGGGACTCACCGTCGCACTATGCGGCGACCTGAAATTTGGCCGCACTGTTCATTCGCTGATCTACGCGCTCGCGCGTTTCGGGGCGAACATCGTCGCCGTGCCGACCAGCGGCATGGACGTTCCCGACTACGTGCTCGAGCGGCTGGCCGCCGAACGCAACTACAGCTTCTCGACTGTCACGATGGATGAGCTCAAGTCGCTGGCGGGCGGGCTCGACGCTCTTTATCTGACTCCGAGCGCGCCGCATCAGATGGCGCTCTTCACCGGCGACGAGGCGCTTCGAAAAATTCCTGCGGGCGAGCCTCCGGCCGCGCTCGACGCATTTTACGTAACGCGGTTGCAGAAGGAGCGTATGTCGGGCAAAGAATCCGGTGCCGCCGACTACGTCCGCTTCGACGCGCGCGCGCTTCGCACCTCGCGCACGCATGAAGCCGTGGTGATGCATCCGCTGCCGCGCACGAGCGAACTCGCTTACGAGCTCGATACCGATCCGCGCGCGGTGTACTTCGAGCAGGCCGCCGCCGGCGTGCCGGTCCGGATGGCATTGATCGCGTGGCTGATGGAGAAGGCGGGCAGCGTATCTGCCGGTCCGCGGCCGGAGGCCGAGCCGATTCGCTTCAAGGCCGAACCGCCGCCGCGCTGCTCAAATCTGAACTGCATCACGCGATTCGAAGGCGCCTACCTGGCGCCGCGGTTCACCCTCGGCCGCAGCGCGGATGCCGGCGTGCTCGCGCTTAAGTGCGCCTTCTGCGAGCGCGAACTGAAGACCGAATACGTCGGCCACGCGCGCTCGCATCGCTACTATCGCTTCGACGAAAACCTGCAAGGCTACGTTCACCAATGGATCGAAGAAGGCTCGCTGGCCGTGTTCGACAGCGTGAAGCAGGCCGAGGAAGGCGGCTACGAACCTTACAAGCGCGGCCCGCAGCGCGAAGTCATGAATGAAGACGAGGTCGTTCGCGCGATCGAATCTCTCGCCGACCAGGTGATTGCCGACATTCACGATATGCCGGGCGTGTCGATAGTGGGCGTCGTAAGTCGCGGCGCGATGCTCGCGCTGAGGCTGCGCGACCTCATCGGATCGAAGACCGGCGTTCTCCCGCCATGCGCGGCGCTCGACGTGTACAAACCGGCCGACGCCTTGCAGCCGATCGATGGCGCCGAGAATTTCAACGTCGAAGACCGCACCATCATCCTCGTCGACGACGTGATTAACAGTGGCTGGACCGTGCAGCGCGCGATGGCGACGATCTGGCAGGGCGGACGTCCGGCCGCGGTCAAGCTGGCGGTGTTGATCGATCGCGGACACCGCGCCGTCCCGATTCGGCCAAACTACGTCGGCAAGAACATCCCGACCTCGCGCACCGAGCGCGTGCAGGTGCGCCTCGCGACGGCCGGCGCGGATCCAAAGGCCAAGTCGCACGACCATGTAACGATCTATTCAATCGTCGAACCGCTGAAAGAACCCGAGGCGGTGCATTGAACTCGATCCTGTTCAGAGGAGGCCGGGTAATCGATCCGGCGAGGGCGCTCGACGGATTTTTTGAAGTGTTGGTGCGCGACGGCAAAATCGCAGCGCTCGAAAGCGACCGGACCGGGATAAATTTGCAGGCGGTAACCCTAGTCGACGTGAGTGGATGCTGGATCGTGCCTGGCCTGATCGATCCGCACGTACATCTGCGCGATCCCGGTTTCCCCGAAAAGGAAACGATCCTGACGGGCCTGCGGGCCGCGGCGGCAGGCGGCTTCACTACTGTCGCAGCAATGGCGAACACGTCACCCGTGAACGACAACCCCGCGATTACACGCTACATGCTCGAGCGCGCCAAAGATGCTCACTCGGCGCGGATGGTGCCAGTCTCCGCCGTCACGCAAGGCCTCCGCGGAACTGAGCCGGTTGATTTCGCCGCGATGGTCGATGCGGGTGCGCGATTGTTCTCGGACGACGGAATTCCCATCGACGATGCGATGGTACTGTCGCGCGCATTGGACGAAACCAGGCGGCTCGGCTACGCAGTTGCGCTGCACGAAGAGGATCGCGCGCTGTCATGCAATGGAGCGTTGAACGCAGGCGCGATAGCAGAACATCTGGGCGTCAGCGGCTATACCGATTCGGCCGAGTCGGAGCGCGTGCGCCGCGACCTCGCGATTGCGATTGGCTCGGGTGCGGCGGTTCATGTGTGCCACGTGTCCACGGCCGAGTCGCTCGAACTGATCCGCGCCGCGCGGCGGCATGGCGCGCAGGTCACCTGTGAAGCGGCGCCGCACCATTTCACGCTGGACGAAAGCGCCGCGATTACCTGGGGACCGAACGCGAAGATGAATCCTCCGCTGCGGAGTCGCGACGATGTGGAAGCGCTCCACGCTGCGATTTGCGACGGCACTATCGACATGATCGCGAGCGACCATGCACCGCATGATCCAAAGTCCAAGCGGATGGAGCAGCTTGCCGCGTTTTTCGGCCCCGGGCACGTGGCGGCGCGCCTCGAGCACGACACCGCGGAGATATTCGCGCACGCCGCAAACGGAGTCGTGGGGCTTGAGACGTCGCTCGGACTGGCGCTCGAGTTGGTGCATCGATCGTTGATCGAACCGGCCCGGCTGGTTCAGATGATGTCGGTCAATCCGGCGGCCTTGCTGCGGCTGGAGGCCGGGACGCTCGCGGAGGGTGCGCTCGCGGACATCACGGTGATCGATCCCAATCTCGAGTGGACGGTTGCGCCGGAAAAATTCCTGTCAAAGAGCCGTAACACTCCGTTCGCTGGGATGCGGCTGAAGGGCAAGGCGCTGCTGACTATGGTTGCGGGCGAGATCGTTTACGACGGGAGAAAGGCGTAGCGGAGCGATGAGCAAGGGGCGCGAAGCGATACTGGCGCTGGCCGACGGTCGAATTTTCCGCGGCCGCGCATTCGGCGCGGTGGGCGAGGCCGTGGGCGAAGCGGTGTTCAACACCGCGATGACCGGATACCAGGAAGTGCTGACCGACCCGTCGTACAAGGGCCAACTGGTCTGCATGACTTACCCGGAAATCGGTAACGTCGGAATCAACGCCGAGGACGCGGAGTCGCGGCGCGTGTACGTCGAAGGCTTCATCGTCAAGGAATATTGGGAACGGCCGTCGAACTGGCGCTCGGAGATGCCGCTTGGAAAGTACCTGGAAGCCGCCGGCGTGGTCGGCGTTGAGGGTATCGACACGCGCGCGCTGGTGCGACACTTGCGCACGCGCGGTGCGCAGGAGGCGGTGATCTCGAGCATCGACCTGGACGCCGACTCGTTGGTGCGCAAGGCCAAGGCGTCGCCCGGGTTAGTCGGCCGCGATCTTGTGAAAGAGGTTACCTCCGACAAGCCTTACGACTGGGACTTCGGTGATTGGAAATTGGGCCGCGGGCATGTCCGCGCGAGCCACGAAGCGATGCGCGACGCGCCATCGATTGTGGCGCTCGACTACGGAATCAAGCTCAACATTTTGCACCGGCTGGTCGCGACCGGCTTTCGCGTCAAGGTGATTCCGGCGGCTTCCACCTCCGAGCAGATACTCGCGCACAATCCCGATGGCGTTTTTCTATCCAACGGACCCGGCGACCCTGCGGCGCTGCCGTACGCTTACAGAGCCATCGCAGGCGTTCTGGGCAAGAAGCCGGTGTTCGGCATCTGCCTGGGGCATCAGTTGTTGGGGCTGGCGCTGGGCGGCAAGACCTACAAGCTCGACTTCGGCCATCACGGCGCCAATCATCCGGTGATGGATTTGCGCACGCGGCGGGTCGAGATCACGTCGCAAAACCATGGCTTCGCGGTCAATGACGAGTCCTTGAAAAGCCGCGCGAAGCTTTCGCATCTGAACCTGAACGACAACACTGTCGAAGGACTGCAAGGAACCGGAGTGCCCTTCTTTTCCGTGCAGTACCATCCCGAAGCATCGCCGGGACCGCACGATTCGAGCTACCTGTTTGCGCGATTTCGGAAACTGGTCGATACGTTCCCGCGTTATGGCGCCGAAGCGCTGGAGCGAATCATCGCGGCCGAGGCATCGGCGCAAACGACATGACAAGAAATCCGAAATCCTGGGATCACCAACTTGCCGCTTCGTAAAGATCTGAAATCGGTGTTGCTGATTGGCTCGGGGCCAATCGTGATCGGGCAGGCCTGCGAGTTCGATTACTCGGGCACGCAGGCGGTCAAGGCGCTGCGCGAAGAGGGGCTCCGCCTGATTCTCGTCAATTCGAATCCGGCGACGATAATGACCGATCCGGAACTGGCCGATCGCACCTATATAGAGCCGATGACCGTGGCGGTGTTGACCAAGATTATCGAGCGCGAGCGTCCGGACGCTCTTCTGCCGACGGTCGGCGGGCAGACCGCGCTGAACCTGGCGATCGAGCTGGCCGAGGCGGACGTGCTCGATCGATTCAAGTGCGAACTAATCGGCGCGAAGCTCGGCGCGATCAAGAAGGCCGAGGATCGCGACCTGTTCAAGCAGGCGATGTTGAAAATCGGGCTCGAAGTGCCGCTTTCCGCGATTGCGCGTTCGGCGGCGGACGCGGAGCGGGTGCTGGGCGAGCTGGGCCTGCCGGTGATCATTCGGCCGTCGCGAACCCTCGGCGGGACCGGCGGCTCGATTGCGCGCGAACTAGACGACTATCGCGCCAAGGTGGCCCATGGCCTCGAACAGTCGCCCAGCCATGAAGTGCTGATCGAGCAATCGGTCGAAGGCTGGAAAGAATTCGAGCTCGAGGTGATGCGCGACATGGCTGACAACGTCGTGATCATCTGCTCAATCGAGAACCTGGATCCGATGGGCGTGCATACCGGCGATTCGATAACGGTCGCGCCCGCGCAGACGCTGACCGACAAGGAGTACCAGCTCATGCGCGACGCGGCGATTCGGATCATCCGCGAAATCGGCGTCGACACCGGCGGCTCGAATATCCAGTTTGCGATCGAGCCCGACACGGGCCGGATGGTCGTGATCGAGATGAACCCGCGCGTGTCGCGGAGCTCGGCGCTGGCGTCGAAGGCGACCGGTTTTCCGATCGCCAAGATCGCGGCGCGGCTGGCGGTCGGCTACCGGCTCGACGAGATACCCAACGACATCACGCGCATGACGCCGTCGTGCTTCGAACCGACAATCGACTATGTGGTGACCAAGATTCCGCGCTTTGCGTTCGAGAAGTTTCGCGGCGCGGCCGACGAGCTGGGCCCGCAGATGAAGTCGGTCGGCGAGGCGATGGCGATCGGGCGGACCTTCAAGGAGTCGCTGCAGAAGGCGCTGCGCTCGCTCGAAATCGGATCGCATGGGCTTGAGAGCGGGCTCGCAGAGCCGTCGAGCGCTCACGCGGCGCGGATTCGCGCGCAGGTTGCAACCGCGAGCAGCCATCGGCTGTACCATCTGGCGGACGCGTTGCGGCTGGGGATCACGCCGGCGGAAGTTTACGCGCTGAGCAAAATCGATCGGTGGTTTATCGACGCGGTCGCAAAGCTGGTCGAGGAGGAAAAGCGCGTCGCGCGCGAGCCGCTTGGCACGGCGTACTTCCGCGAGTTCAAGCCGATGGGATTTTCCGATCGACGAATCGCGGAGCTGCGCGGGATCGATGAACCTGCCGTGGCGTCGGCGCGGCGCGAGGCGGGAGTGACACCGGTTTTCAAATCAGTGGACACCTGTGGCGCGGAGTTCGAAGCGTTCACGCCTTACCTCTACTCGACTTACGAGGGAGAGGACGAGGCGCCGCCGACCGCACGCAAGAAAGTGATCATACTGGGCGGCGGCCCGAACCGGATAGGGCAGGGGATCGAGTTCGACTACTGCTGCGTCCACGCGAGCATCGCGCTCAAGGACGCCGGCTTCGAAACGATCATGGTGAACTGCAACCCGGAGACGGTATCGACCGATTACGACATCTCGGATCGCCTGTACTTCGAGCCGCTGACGTTCGAGGACGTGATGGCGATTGCCGAGCGCGAGCGGCCGGTCGGCGTGATCGTGCAGTTCGGCGGGCAGACGCCGCTGAAGCTCGCGGTGCCGCTGGCGCGTGCGGGCGTGCCGATACTGGGGACGAGTCCCGATGCGATCGATCGCGCGGAGGATCGCGAGCGATTTAACGCGATGGTCGCGCGACTCGGGCTCAGGCAGCCCGAGGGTGTGCTCGCGCGCGGGCTCGAAGACGCAGTGGCGGGAGCGGCGAAGGTTGGGTACCCAGTGCTGATCCGTCCGTCGTACGTGCTGGGCGGGCGCGCGATGGAAGTGATTCCCAACGAGGAGGAGCTGCGCCGATACGTGACGCAGGCTCTGCAAGCCTCCGAGCGGCATCCGCTGTTGATCGATCGCTACCTGCAGGGCGCGATCGAAGTCGATGTGGACGCGATCGCCGACGGCGACACAGTCGTGGTCGGCGGAATAATGGAGCACGTCGAGCACGCCGGAATCCATTCGGGTGACAGCGCGTGCGCGCTTCCGCCGACGACGCTGAGCGCCGCGCTGCAGCAGGAGCTGATCGCGCAGACCAGGATGCTGGCGCGCGAACTCGGCGTGATCGGGCTGATTAACATTCAGTACGCAATTTATGGCGGCGAGGTTTATATCCTGGAAGTGAATCCACGCGCGTCGCGCACGGTTCCGTTCGTGAGCAAGGCGATCGGAGTGCCGCTGGCCAAGTACGCGGCGACTGTAATGGCGGGGAAGAAGCTCAGCGAGCTCGGGTTTACGACCGAGCGCGTGCCGGCGCATGTCGCGGTCAAGGAGTCGGTGTTTCCGTTCGGGCGATTCCCGGGCGTCGACACAATCCTGGGACCGGAGATGAAATCGACCGGCGAGGTGATGGGCATCGACAGGACTTTTGCGATGGCGTTTGCAAAGGCCGAGCTGGCGGCGTCATCGAATCTGCCGGACGCCGGGCTGGTGTTCATCAGCGTCCGCGATGAAGACAAGCGCTACCTCGAGCCGATAGCGCGCGGGCTGGTTGCGATGGGATTCGAGCTGATCGCGACGCGCGGGACCGCGACTCACATTCGAAATCTCGGGCTCAGGTGCGAGCGCGTCAACAAGGTGCTCGAAGGCAGCCCGCATATAGTGGACGCGATGAAGGACGGGCGGGTCGCGATGGTCGTCAACACGCCGGACGCGAGCGGCACGAAAGATTCGTTCTCGATTCGGCGCACGGCGCTGGAGCTTCGGCTGCCGTACTTCACGACGATGGCGGGTGCGAAGGCTGCCGTCGAGGGAATCTACGCGCTGAAGCATCAACCGTTCGAGGTGCGCGCGCTGCAGGATTATCATCGGGAGTAGCGGCCCCCACACGCGCGGAGCATTCACTCAACTTCACCGGCTCTTAATCTCTTCTTGTCCGGGGAGAGGGTAGGACTTTCGGCCGAAGAGAGGTCATTTGGAAGGGCAACGCTCCACATCGATGAGCCCGGAACCCTCACCTAACCTCTCCCGTAAAGTAATCGGCGCGGGATCGGATGGCGGGGCGATCGGGATTGACAGCCCGGTTGCTGCGATGGCGGGTATTGGGCCAAAGCGGGCGGCGGCTCTGCAAGCGCGCGGGATCGCCAGTGCAGCTGATCTCGTGTTCCATTTGCCCGTGCGTTACCAGGATTGGCGCGAGCGCTCGTCAGCGAAAGATCTGCGCATTGGGAGCGTCGTCGTCGTGGAAGGCGCCCTGGGCAGGATTTCCGAGCGGCCCATGCGCGGCTCGCGGTGGCGGCGGCTCGCTTCGGGATGGCTTGACGCTGGCGGCCGGCGGCTCCGGGTTGTGTGGTTCAACCTGCCTGCTTACATGCGCGGTTATCTTCCAGGCGGCGAGCGCGTATTGGTCCGCGGGCGAGTTGCGGCAGGGGCCGATGGCGGAATCGAGCTCGTGCAGCCGGAGGTCCATCGGCTGTCGGACGGTGAGCCCAAGGCGATTCGACCGGTTTACCGTTTGCCTTCAATTGTCGGGCAGCGCCTGTTCGCGAGTTTGGTGGCGCGCGCGCTGGCCCAGGTGAGCGATACGATTCAGGGCGCATTGCCGGAAAGATTGCGCGGCGAGATACCGTCGGTTCCCCAGGCGTTGCGGTACCTTCACGATCCGCCGCCCGACGCCGACTTCGACGCATTGGTGAACGGCGAATCGCGCGGTCATCTTGCGCTCGCCTTCGATGAATTGTTCGCGTTCGAGCTGGCACTGTCGATTGAACGCCTGCGCAGCACGCGCCGCGCTGGAATCGCGCTCGATGGCTCACAAAGCCTTAGCGCACGGATGACCGATGAGCTGCCCTTTGCGCTGACCGGATCGCAATCGCGCGCGATTGAAGAAATCGGCGCCGATCTCGCGCAGCCTAACCAGATGAACCGGATGCTGATGGGCGACGTGGGCAGCGGCAAGACGATTGTCGCGTTCTGGGCGATGATTCGCGCAATCGAATGTGGATATCAGGCGGCGATGATGGCGCCGACGGAGCTGCTCGCTGAGCAGCACTATAGAGGATTCGCGCGCGCGTGCGGGCCGCTTGGAGCAAGGCACGCGCTACTCACCGGCAGCGTGACGGGTGCGGCGCGCAACCAGATCTTGCGGGGGCTTGCGAGCGGGGAAATCGGGGCGGTGTTCGGAACGCATGCGCTGATACAGGAGCGGGTGCGAATGCGCGGACTCGCGCTCGGCGTGATCGACGAGCAGCATCGATTCGGCGTTTTCGATCGCGCAAAGATGAAGGCCTTGGGGCCGAGGGCGAATCTGCTGATGATGACGGCAACGCCGATTCCGAGAAGTCTGGCGATGAGCCTGTTCGCGAACCTCGACGTCTCGTTTCTCGACGAGCTGCCGGCAGGGCGCACGCCGATCGCGACCGAGATTTACACCGAGGACGACATCCCGCGCGTGCACGACATCGTGCGCGCCGAGATCGATAGCGGCGGGCGCGCGTACTACGTCGTGCCGTTCATCGACGGCGACGAAGACGAAGCCAGGTCGGTGTCCGCCACGGCGGCGCGCCTCAAGCGGGGGGCATTGCGCGGCGCAAGAATCGGCACGATGCACGGCAGGATGGGCGCGGCGGAAAAAGATCGCGCAATGCGCGAATTTCGCGACGGCGCGCTCGACGTGCTGGTCTGCACTACCGTGGTCGAAGTCGGAATCGACGTGCCGGAGGCGACGATAATTGTGGTGGTCGCAGCAGAGCGCTATGGGCTTGCGCAATTGCATCAACTGCGCGGCAGGGTCGGGCGCGGTGAGAAACCCTCGCGCTGCTGCCTGGTGGCGTCGAGCACCGCGGACAGTGCCGCGCAGGAGCGCCTGGCCGTCATGCGCGATCGCACAACCGGCGCGGAAGTCGCGGAGGCCGATCTGCGGTTGCGCGGTCCGGGCGACTTGCTCGGCGCGCGCCAGACCGGGGCGCTGCCGCTGCGGTTCGTGCATCTGATTCGCGACCATCGCTCGATCGAACGCGCGCGCAAGCTGGCGGACGAGTGGATCGCGCGCGATCCGTCGTTGGCCAGCCGGGAATCGGAGGGAGCGCGCGCGGCGGTGCGTAAAATGCTGGCGCTCGGTTTCAGTCTCGGCGATGTAGGGTAGGGCGCCGCCCTATTGAATCAATGAATTGGCGGACGGCTCGATGCGCGCGGTAACGCCGCCGGATTCGATCGTGCTTGCGTTCCAGATGGCGGGCGCGAGCGTGTCGAAATAATCCGCGCCCTGTCCGATGACGACCAGCACCGCGTTCGAACGGGTATCGATGCGATGCGGAGTGGAGTCGCCGAGCAGGCGATCGAGCAGGGTCTGATACACGACGGCAAAGTGGCTGGCGGTTTGCTGGTCGCTAAACGCGAGCATCCAGATCACATTCACCCCGCGGCTCTGCTGCAGGATGATCATGCGATCCGCGGTCCATCGCGAGGCGAGGCCGAGTTCGGTGGACTGTTTGCCGAGATTGCGCTCCAGGATCACGCGGATGAGCAGTTCGCCGTAAGTGTCATCGTCGGCTTTTTTCCATCCGCGCATGATTCGGTCGTAGCCGGCGAGCTCGATGCGCGGCTGAGGCGCGCTGTTGTCGAAGTAGAGCGCGGGATGCAGAATCTGGTGGCTGGACTGCGGAGGGTGGCGATAGAGCGCGTCAACCGCAGGCCATCCACCGCGGTGGTAAGCCTCGGCGACGAAGCGGACACCGTCGGAATACTGGAACAGGAGCGGCGCGCTGAGGCCTTCGGGCGTGTTAGGCGCTTCGGCTGCCAGAGCCTGCGGGAGCTGCTTGAGATTGTCGGCGAGCGCGTCCGCCGTGCTGTCGTCCATGCGGCCGACCGCGTACGCGAATCCGGCGATGGTCGCGTCGCCTTCCGCGACCGACTTGAGCGCCAGCCCGCGATCGTCGTCGTCCTTCACCTTGTCGAGGCTCGATTCGAGGTCGAAGTTCTGATCCTGAAGGGCGTGCGTCAGCTCGTGCGCGAGCAGCATCTCGCCGACGACGTCGCGCTGAATCATGAATTGCGCGGCGCTGTTCCAGAGACCAAGATCGGCGCCACCCTCGACCAGTACCATTTCCTTGCCATGCGGATCGTAAAAGCCCGCGACCTGGCTCTTGAGCAGCTTGAGCGACGCCGCCTTGAGATCGAGCCCCGTCGGATAGAGACCGGTGAGCGCGCCGGCGACGGTGTCAACCTCGAGCTGGTTATCGGTGTAGTCGCGCATCAGCTCGGCCTCCATCATAGCCTCGGCCTGGTCCGGGGTCTTGACGACGAGCGGCACCGGCTGCTTGAAGCGAAGCTGGCGGATGTCCTGGATGCCGGCCTCGATCTTTGCCGCCTGTTGCGGGTTGATCCGGTCGCCGTTGACCAGCGAGTAGGCGCATCCACCGAGCAGTACCAGGGCGGCGACAGCGCAGATTTGCCACCAGAGCCGTCGTGCGAAGATGGTGCGGCTGGTCATTCGGTGACGATCACGATTGGAAGTCCAAATCTGGCGGAGTCGGATGCGCGCGCCTCGGCGGCGGAGCGCGTTGCGAAAGCGCCCATGCGTACACGGTAATAGCGGTGGTGGTCAGCATCAAGCTGCTCGATGTGAACGTCGGCATAGTACGCGGCCAACTTTTTCCGCACTTGCTCGGCGTTCTGCTGCTCCGAGAAAGAACCCACCTGAACCCAGTAGCGCAGCGGCGCGCCCACGTCGCGAGTTCCCGGCGGCTTGCTGATGAGCGCGATGCGAACGCGCGCGGTGCCATTGTCGAGCATCCCGATCATGCCCGCCGCTTTGTGCGACAGATCGATCTTGCGCCCCTTCTTGAACGGTCCGCGGTCGGTAATCGTCACTTCGACCGAGCGCCCGTTGTCGAGATTGGTGACCATCACGCGGCTGCCCAATGGAAACGCGATCGAGGCCGCGGTGAGATCCTCCTGGTCGTAGTACCTGCCCGACGCGTCCTTGCGGCCGTGGAATCCCGGGCCGTACCACGACGCCATCCCGACCACCTGCGGCGTCGGCGTTGGCTGCGGCACCGGGACGGGCGGCGCGGGCGGCGGTAGCTGGTCTGGACGCGACGTCGCGCAGGCGGCGAACAGCGCGCTCGCCGCGAGCATCAAGGCAATCCGCCCGATGGCGTCATGGGTCCGAAGGCGACGCACGTCAACAAAACCAGTGCAATTATAGAATCCCCGCATCGCGCTTAAGACTACACCATGTTGACCGCAGTCGACCGAGGCGCTTCGAGAGCCGGCGATAGCGTGGTAGCATCTCGGATGTGAGCGCAACCGCTGGATAGGGCCGCGATGCTGCGGACGAGGCAGGAGCTCGAAGAAATAGAGGCGCGCACGCTGGCGCCGTATGCGATGGCGTCGCGGGCCAGTCGCGGGCGGCGGTTTCCCGAACCCGAGCATCGGATTCGCACCGTCTTTCAGCGCGATCGCGATCGCGTTATCCACTCGGCTGCGTTTCGACGCCTCGAATACAAGACCCAGGTTTTCGTCAATCACGAGGGCGATTACTACCGCACTCGCCTGACGCATACGCTCGAAGCCGCACAAATCGCGCGCACCGTCGCGCGGGCGCTCGGCCTCAACGAGGAGCTTGCGGAGGCGGTGGCGCTCGCGCACGACCTGGGGCATACCCCTTTCGGCCACGCCGGCGAGAAAGTGCTCAACGAGCTGATGACGCCGTACGGCGGCTTCGATCACAACGCGCAGAGCCTGCGCACGGTGGACTGGATCGAGATTCGCTACCCGAACTTTCGCGGACTCAATCTGAGCTTCGAGGTGCGCGAGGGAATCGTCAAGCACTCGCATTTTCAGGATCGTCCGGCCGCGCAGGAGTTCGACACGAGCACGTATCCTTGCTTGGAAGCGCAAATCGTCGATCTGGCGGACGAGATCGCCTACCTGGCGCACGACGTTGACGACGGGCTGAAGGCGCAGATGCTGACGGTCGAGGAGCTCAATGCGTCTGCGCTGTTTAGGGAATCAGCGGCAGCGGCGCGCGACGCGTCTCCGGCCGCCGAGATGCGCGTGCTCCGCTACCAGACGGTCATCAGGATGATCGACGCGATGTCCACCGACCTGATGACCAATCTCGCCGCCGAGCTGGAGCATAACAGGGTCCACAGCGTCGAGGACGTGCGCAAGGCGGGTAGGGCGCTGGCGTCGTTCAGCCCCGCGACCGGCGCGAAGGTCGGCGAAATCAAGCAAGTGATGCGCGAGCGATTGTATCGGCACTACCGCGTCAGCCGGATGACCGAGAAAGCGGGCAGGGTGCTGGCGGCGCTGTTCCAGACCTACATGACCGAGCCGCGCCAGATGCCCGAGCACGTCGTCGCGCGTGCGGAACGATACGGCGAGCCGATCTCGCGGGCGGTGGCGGACTACATCGCAGGGATGACCGACCGCTTCGCGCTCGACGAGTACCGCAAACTTTTCGATCCCAATGAGCGCGTCTGACAGGCAGGCGGCGAGAACGACCCGCGTGCGGCGCTCGGTCGTCATCCGGCGGATCGATCACGTCGGCGATCCCGTGGGTCTCGCATTTCTCGAGTCGCCGGAAACCAACGCCGACGCCGTGCTCGATCGGATCCGCGAATACCTGGGCGACAAGCTCAAGCTCGTCAAGGTGGAAGTCTCGCACGGCGAGATAGCGGTCGACGTCGAATCGCGCGGATGGGCCGAGGAGGGTGCGCGGATGGCCGCCGCGGCGCGCGACCTGTACCAGAAGGGCGCGAAGCGCGCGGCGCTGTCGATGTATCGCGACGCGCTCGAACTCGACCCGCTTAACGCGGAGGCGATTTTGCGACTCGGCCTGGCACTCGCCGAGCAGGAAAAATTCGCCGACGCGTTCGCCGCGCTCAAACGCGCGCGCGAGTTCGGCGCCGGCGGCGTCGAACTCCTCGTTGCGATGGGACAATGCGCGGCGGCTTTGGAGCGCGCGCCGAATGCGGTTGCGTACTACGAGGAAGCGCTGAAGCTCGCGCCGCGCAATTTCGTGGCGCGCCGGGCGTTGCGCGCGCTGGGCCGCGAGCCGGCGACAACGAAACCCGGCAAGGAACCGGGCGCTGTACGGAGCCGTCGCGATTAGCTAGAACTGTGCCGACTTCGCCTTCTTCATCACCGAAGAGCATCACGTTATCTGAAGCGGATAAAATACTCGAACCGGGGAGCATGGAGAGTTAATGATTTCAGGCCTTTTTCGATTTTCGATACCACTTCGTAGTTTACATAATACTTCTTATGCGAAGTTCTCCTACGGTAAAAAGATAGCGGGCATTTGCGCGCTCGTTGGCGCGATGCTGTTGAGCACAGGTGGCTTGGCCCTCGCCCAGGACGCGGAAGGGGCCTCCCCTGCCATGGCGGCGGCGGTTGCCACGGATCCCGCGAAGGACGCGGCGCTCAGGTCCTATCTGCAGAAGCACTTCAAGATTCCCAGTGCCGACCTGATCAAGCTCGGACCCGCATTCAAGACGCCAATCGACGGACTGCTCGCGCGCCAGCTGATCGTGGGCAATGAAGCGGGTCAGAGAGTCGTTACCACAATCTTTTTCGACAAGGACGAGAGCAAGGCGATCATCGGACAGTATATCGACACCAGCACAGAGCCCTGGGGACGGGTCAACATGGGCGCCGTTAGCCTGAACGATCGGCCGATGCAGGGACCGCCGGACGCCCCGGTGACGATCGTGGAATTTGCCGACTTCGAATGCCCGTTCTGCGCACACGCGTTCAGCGTGCTCGAGACCCTGGTCAACACGACTTACAAGGGCAAGGTGAAGCTGATTTTCAAAAATTACCCGCTCAACGTGCATCCGTGGGCGATGAAGGCCGCGGAAGCGGCCGAGTGCGCGCGGCTGCAGAACCCGGCCGCGTTCTGGGACTTCGCGCGCTACTTCTACTCCAACCAGGGAACGATCAACGCCAAGAACCTGCAGGACAATGTGGACAAGCTGGCGAAGGCGCAGAAGCTCGACCAGCCTTCACTGAAGGCGTGCATGGACAGTCCGCAGACCGAGGCTCGCGTGAAGCAGGATCAATTGGACGGCAACTCGATTCGAGTCTCGTCGACGCCAACCTTCTTCGTCAACGGGATACCGGTAGTGGGGCTGCCCGACGGAAAAATTCTGGACTTCGTGATTAACTCGGAACTCGCCGCGAAGTCGCCGTCGGCGTCGGCGTCGGCGACTAATGAATGACGACGGGCTGCGGGCCGGCCGCTGCGGCTGACGACGGCGGCGCAATCTCGGCCGGTGCGCCGAGCAGCGCCAACGATTCCATTACGTCCTGGCGCTGCTGCGCGTACGGATGGGCGGCGAGGAAGCCGCGATAGGCCGCGATCGCGCCCTGCTTGTCGCCCGCCTTCGCCAGCATCCGCGCCGCACCCAGTTCTGCCCTCGCCTGCTCCGGCCCCGGATCGGCAGCCGCCTGCTGATAAGCGCCGGCCGCTTTCTTCCAGTCCGACATTCGCTCGTAAACCACCGCGAGGTTGGACAGCGCCAGGCTGCGGAACAACGGGTCGCGCTCCTCGGCCAGAAACGCGACCAGCGAATCGCGCGCGTCCGGCAGGTCGCCGTCGGCAATGTAGGCGCTCGCCAGGTAGAAACGCGCCAGCTGTCCCAGCCGCCGCCCGGGCTCTTGCTCGGCGAGCTGCTTGAACTGCGTCTCGGCGGCCTTGTTGTGTCCGGCGTTGAGCGCGGTGATCGCATCGTAGAATCGGGCCGCCGCAAGGTTGTCGCGATGGCGCTCGTAGTAGTACACGCCAATCACGATCGCGCCGGCAAGCACGACGACCGCGGTCGAGACAATCACCTGGGTGAGGTTGTTGACGAAGAAGTCGCGCGCGTTCTCGACCAGCGTCGTGAACTCGTCGGGCGCCCTGAGTTCTTTTTGAGTCAGTTTGCGGCGATGAGTAGTCGGCGGCATCGAATGCTCCAGCGGGCGCCGCCCGGCAGAGGACCAGAGGAACTAGCGCGCACGCGCCTTACATCTTGTATTTGAAATCCTCGGGCGACATCCGCTCGAGGATCTCGGACCATTTGTCGCGCGACACGCCGGCGAGGTTCTGATCCGAAGTCTGCGGTTCGCCCTGGGATTCGTGGAGCTCGCTGCTCGCTTCGAGCACTTTCTTGGCGACGTAGATCGGCGACTTGGTGCGCAACGCCAGCGCGATCGCGTCGCTCGGCCGTGAATCTATTTCGAGCGCCTTGCCGTCGCGCGTCTTGACCTGGATCCGTGCGAAGTACGTGTTCTCGCGCAACTCGGTAATCTCGGCCGACTCGACCGTCGCGCCAAACTCGGTCATCAGGTTGCGCAGCAGGTCGTGCGTCATCGGGCGCTGCGGTTTGATCCCTTCGAGCTCGGTGGCCATCGCGGTCGCCTCGAGCGGACCGATCCAGATATGCAGGTTGAGCTTGTTGTCGGGATCCTTGAGCACGACGATCGGCATCTTGGTGGACGGGTCGAGCGTGATCCCGCCTACGATCATCAAAATGAAGTCTTCCCTGTGACCAGCCATAGACGGGCTCTTCAACCGTTTTTCTTCAAGCGCACGCGAATTCGAGTGAAAACCGTGCTCATCACCTGGTGAAACTATCTTGGCCCAAAGACGCCGTGTGGTCAACCGAACAAGCTGCGCAGCCGCGCGGATCGAGTCCGTCAGCCGGCGACCAAGCGATCGACCACCCGATAAAGCTGGTTGAGATTGCGGCACTCTTCCACCAGGTCGCAGTGCGGGGCGTAGCGATCCATTTCGCTGTCGCCGAAGCCCCACGTGTTGCGGCTCTCAGGATTAAGCCAGATCACTTTTTTGGCGCGCTGGCGGATTTCACGCAAGCACCAATCGTGCGGCAGATTGTAATTGTTGCGCGCGTCGCCGAGCACGATCACAGTGGTGCGCTTGTTGACCGAGCCGATGTGATCGGTCACGAAGTTGCGGAACGCGTAGCCGAAATTCGAGTGGGCATACACGTTGATTATATCGCCCTTGAGCGCAACGTCGAGCGCTTCCTTGGCGTCGTTGTTGCGAAAGCACTCGGTCACTTCGCCGATATCGGCGACGAAGATGAAACTGCGCACGCGCGAGTAGAGATCCTGCAGCGAATACACGAACTGCAGCATGAAGCGCGACGCGTTGCGCACCGAATCCGAAACGTCGCACAGGATTACGACCTGCGGCTTTTCCTTCTTGCGCTTCTCGAAGCGGAGCTTGAACGGCACCCCGCCGTACTCGAGGTTCTGGCGCAGCGTGCGCTTGATGTCGAAGCGGCCCTTCTTCGAGCGCTTGCGGCGCACGGTGATGACGTTCTTCAGGCGCTGCGCGAGGCGCGTCACCGCCTCGTTCATTTTCCGCAGTTCTTCTTCGGTCAGGTAGTAGAAACTCTTCTCGCCGATTTGGTTGAGCCGCTGATCTTCCTTCTGCTTGATGTCGCGCTTCTCGCGCTCCATCCGGACGTAGCGGCGGATGATGTCGTCGAGCGCCTTGAGCCGGCGCTCGAGGTACTCTTCCATCTTTGCTTTCAGCTCGGAGCCGATATCCATCTTCTCGAGCTGCTCGCGCAGTTCCTTGATCTCGGCTTCGATCTTGTCCAGCCCGAGCTGGCGGGCGAGCGCGCGCGCGAAGTAGTTCTCCTCGATCGTGCGCTCGATGCCCTGCAGCTTGACGGCGCGCGCGGCGTCGCGGATCTTGCGCTCCATCTCGCCCGAGTTGTTCTGCAGCAGTTGCTTGGCGAGCTCGGAAAGGTTCTTGCCCTCTTGCTTGAGCATCTTCTCGATCTGATCGAGGAATTTCTGAAACTCCTGATCGGACATCGAGAGCGCGTTCTGCACGGCCTGGCTGGCCTGCTTGATGATTTCGCCGAGGCCCGAGAAGTAGATATCGAACAGTTCTTCGAAGGTCGGCAATTCGCTGGCCCGCTTGACCATCGTGGCGCGCAGCGCGGCGCGGAACGCGTCGCGCTCGTTCAGGCCCGTGACTTCGCAAGCGCTGAACGCGTCGAGCGTCTCCGCCAGCGAGACGCGCACGCCGTTCTCGCGCAGCAGGTTCGCGAATTCTACGAGCTTCTCTTGCATGGTGTCGTGGTGCCCTACCCTGCTTCTCGTTCAGACTTTCTCGCGGTCAATTGAGCAGGTCCTTGTCGCTGCCGGCTTCGGTGCCGCGGCGCGCGCGCACGCGGCGCACGTAATCCTTGAGTTCTTCCTGCGCCTTGCGCACGTCGCCTTCGTATTTGACGATCGTGTCGAGCGTCTCGGTGACCAGTTCCTGGTCGAGGCTGGTCACGTTGAGCAGAGTCAGCGCCTTGACCCAATCGAGCGTCTCGCTGATGCCCGGCGTTTTCTTGAGGTCGAGCTTGCGCAGCGATTGCACGACGGTGACGACTTCCTGGGCGAGCTTGTCGGCGGCCTCGGGCACCTTGAGCTTGACGATCGCGAGTTCCTGCGCACGATCGGGAAAGTCGATGTAGAGATGCAGGCATCGGCGCTTAAGCGCGTCGGACATTTCGCGCGCGTTGTTCGAGGTCAGCACGACCAGCGGGATGTGCTTGGCCTTGAGCGTGCCGAGCTCGGGCACGGTCACCTGGAAATCGGACAGCAATTCGAGCAGGAAGGCCTCGAACTCGGCGTCGGCCTTGTCGATCTCGTCGATCAGCAGGACCGACGGCTGTTCGCTGGAAATCGCTTTGAGCAGCGGGCGCGGCAGCACGAAGCGCTCGGAGAAAAATACTTCGTCCTGCGCGGCGATTCGATCGACCGCCTCGGTCAAGCCTTTTGCGCCGACCAGCACCTCGCTGATCTTGTCCTTGAGAATCTGCGTGTAGAGGAGCTGCTTGGCGTACTCCCATTCGTAGAGCGCCTTGCCCTCGTCGAGGCCTTCGTAACACTGTAGGCGGATCATCTCGAAGCCCAGCGAGGCGGCGAGCACCTTGGCCAGGTCGGTCTTGCCGACGCCGGCGGGGCCTTCGACCAGGATGGGTTTGCGCAGCTCGCTTGCCAGGTAGATGACGGTCGCGATTCGCCGGCTGGCGATATAATTGCTTTTGGCGAATCGCTCGATTACGTCCTCGATCGATGAAAACATCCATCCTCCTCGACAGCGGAAGCCGAAGGGGCAAGCCCCGCGCGGATTAGATTAAATATCACGCCAAGTTAAGGCGAGGAAACCCACGGTAGACCGCCACCCATTCGGCAGTCAGTTCAGATATGGAGTTCCTCGAAGACTTGCTCGCCGCGATCGAAGCGATCGCGCGACAGTGCCGAGGCGTCGAAGTTGGTGTAGTGGCCGTCGGCGATTAGCTCGGCGAGCGCCTGCCCTGCCCCGTAGGATTGCATCACGCCGCGGCCGCTGAATGAGTGCGCCTCGTAGACGTGTGGCGCGGCGCGGCCGACAATCGCGCTGCGGTCGGAACTGACTTCGTACAGTCCGGCCCATCCGGTGACGTGGCGCAGGCGTTCCATCGAGGACATCCGCGCGAACATCCGCGGCCAAATCTCGTTCAGGAAAAACGGTTCACCGTCGTAGTTGAAATGATAACCGGGCGGCTCGTCGGGCGGCGAGTATCCAGCCAGGATATGCGCGCCTTCGTGGTGGAAATACACGCCGGAGGTGTCGACGATCATGCCGTAGTTCGCGAGATTCGTGACGCGATTGTCCACGATACAGACCTGGCGGCGAATCGGTTGCGTCCAGTTGCGCAGCCGGAGCAGCTTCATCGCACTCGGCGACCATGCACCGCCGGCGACTACGATCGCGTCTGCTGTCAGCTCGAAGACGCGGCCGGTCTCGGCTTCACCGGGGCCGTCCTGCGTCATCATGCGGACGAGGCCTTCGTCGGTGTGCGGCTCGTCGGACTGCCAGCATTGGACGCGCGCGCCCGATGCAGCCGCGTCGAGCGCGACGACGTAGGTGCGATCGAGAAACTGAGCGCCGAGTTTCAGCGCGCGGGCGCGATAGTGCTCCTTGAGCAGGTTCGGGTTGATAAGCCCGTCGGCGGGCGAGAACGTGGCGCCTGCAATCCCGTCGAGCTTGTCGATCTCGGGCATGCGGCGATTTACCTCGGCTGGAGTCAGCGCCTCGATCCGATGGCCGAGTTCGCGCTGGAGCGGGATATGCTCGACGGCGCGTGCGAACGTGTCCTGGTCGTAGAGCCAGAGGTAACCCTTCTGGCGAAAGCCGACTTCGTCGCGCACGCGCTCGTAGTATTCGATGGACGCGCGGCAGAGCGCGATATTGACCCGCTGCCACCAGGTGGCGCGCACGCCGCCGGCGTTCTTCTCGCTGGAGCTGAGGCGTCCGCTGAGATCGATGTCGACGGCGAGCGTTTTGAGCCCGCGCTCGGCCAAGCCGAGAGCAACCGAGCTGCCGACGACGCCCGCGCCGATGACAATCACGTCGAATCGCCTTTCGCTGCCTGCTCTCACGCATCGATTCTATCAAAATCGTTTCGTTGAGGGACGCGCGCGCAAATGGCAGTCGAATTCGTGGCAGGTGGTCGAATTTGGTGCTCTGTTGTTGAGGTTTTCACAAAAATGTTTCACGTGAAACGTTTTTAGTTCAGGAGAACAAAACACGAACACACTTCATCGTAGTGAAACCCGCCGTGGGTTTCACGCTTCCTTGGGCAGGGGTGACCCCTGCACCCAGTAATAAGAAATGTGGGGCTTGTGCGGGGGGGCGGCGGGCTGCCAACTTTGTATGGATGTGCACGCTGGCGATTTACTTTCAGGCGACGCGCGACTGTCCGGTGGTGATTGCGGCCAATCGTGATGAGTTTCTCGAGCGGCCGGCGGTTGACCCTACTACCCTGCTCGAGGAGCCGCACGTGGTTGGCGGCAAGGACCTGAAGGCGGGCGGGACGTGGCTTGGCATCAGCGAGCATGGAATTGTGGCGGGGCTGCTAAATCGGCGCGCGGAGAACGGCGCCAATCCGAATGCGCGGTCGCGCGGGTTGCTATGCCTCGATGCGCTTCGGCGCCGGACGGCGGCGGAGGCGGCGGAGTTCGCGGCGCGCGAGCGTGGGTCGGACTACAATCCATTCAATCTGCTGATGGTCTCGCGGACCGAGGCGTTCGTCGCGTATAATCGCGGCGCTTTGATCGAGGTGGTCGCGCTGAAGCCCGGGCTGCATCTGCTGTCCAATCTCGACGTGAACGATTTCGAGTGTCCCAAGATAAGCGCGTCGTATGGCAAGTTCGCGGAGCTTGGGAATCGTGCGGATTTCCAGCGCGACCCCGTGGGGCAGCGCGCAGAGCTGGGGGCGTTGCTGGCCGACCATAATACGCAGCTCGATTCGCGCACGGGACGGCCGAATGCGCTGTGCCTGCATCTGGAGAACTATGGGACGCGGTCGTCGAGCTTGATCTTCATGCGCAGCAACACGCCGGAAGTCGTGCACTACTTCGCGCCGGGGCCGCCGTGCAGAACGGCGTACGCGCCGGCACTCGTGCCGCGTGGCAGCAGGGGGGAATACACTTAATTGAATGTGAAACCCACCGTGGGTTTCACGCTTCCCTGGGCAGGGGTGACCCCTGCACCCAGTACCAAGAAAAGATGCGGGACTTCGTCCCTGTTAGAACAAGTTGCGAGGCTAGTTCAGGGACCGAAGTAGGCGGCGATGCCCGTGAGCACGAAGCATCCGATAGCGATTAGCGCGGAGGCGAGAAAAATCGACGCCAGGAACGGCTGCTCGATCACAAAAAACAGGATGAAGCCGGCGACAATCGCGACTACGCTCGCGACTATCGCGAAGACCATGCTCACGGTGCGCAGTTGCGCCATCGCAAATCTCCCAGCCGCCCGCATCGAGGCGACCCCCTTGACGCCGAATCGCATCCGAGTATACGCCGTGGGTTCATCGTGCGGGGCGCCGCACGCAGACCGATTGGGGGTTTTGAATTGATGCGCATTAGCCGAACGCCGCTCGCCGGTTTGATTGTCGCGATTGCTGTCGCGGTTGCAACCGCGTATCCAGTCTGCGCGCAACTTGGTGAGGCGGGACTCGACTGGCAACAACGCTTCCTCGGAATCCTCCCGCTGGTCAAACCCAATCCGAAAGATCCGGTGGTGGTGACGGTCAACGGCGCTCCGATCACCGCGGCGGAGATAACCGACTATGCGAAGACCGAAGCGCGGATGATCAACGCGACCAGCACCGAAGAATCGAGGGCGGTGTTTCGCGACGCGAGCGAAAATCTAATCAACCGGCAATTGCTGCTGCAGGAGGCCGAGAAGCGCAAGATCACGGTCTCCGACCCCGAAGTGGCGCAGCGTGCGCGCGAGTTCCAGATTGCCGGCGCGGGCGGCCAGACCGTCGCGACGACCGGCGCTCCGGATGCGCAACTGATGAACGCGGTGCGCGGGTCGATGGTGATCGAGAAAATGCTCGACGACGAATTCCGGGCGCATCACGTGCAGCCCACCGACGCGCAGATCCAGCAATACTACGACGAGCATCGCGACCTGTTCGTCAAGGATCCCGGCGAGGCGGAAATCGCGCACATCGCGGTGAAGCTCCCGCCCAACCCGACCGACGCGCAGAAGAAGGCGGCGAGCGAAAAAATCATCAAGCTGTACAAGGAGGCGCTCAAGAGCAAGGACTTCGCGGCGCTCGCCAAGCAGAACTCCGAGGACGCGGAATCGGCGGCGAAGGGGGGCAACCTCGGTTACTTTCGGCCCGGGCAGTTGCCGCCGGTGGTGGACAAGCTGGTGTTCGCGACGCCGGTCGGGCAGCTGACGCAAATCGTCGAGTCGAATCTCGGCTTCAGCTTTATCAAGGTGCTTTCGCGGCGCGGCGAGACGATCTCGCCCCTGTCGGAAGTGAAGGCGAAGATTGCGATGTTTTTGCTCGACGAGAACGAAGACACGGTCGTAAAGGCGCTGCTCAAGAAAATTGCGAAGAGCGCGAAGATCGAGTTCAAGAAGGCGCCGACGGAGAAGAGCTAAACGAGCAGGCGACCGCCTTCCAGTTCGAGGGTTGCGCCGGTGGCGAAGTCTGTTTCGCAGAAGAAGATCACGGCGCGGGCGACGTCTTCGGCGGAGCCCATTTTTTTGGTTAGCGTGCGATTGACGAGGCGCTCCACTTCTTCCCTGGTATAGCTTTCGGGCGGCATCACCATGCCCAGCGCTATGCAGTTGACCTGCACTTCGGGCGCCAGTTCTTTGGCGAGCGCCTTGGTCAAGCCTATCAGGCCGCTCTTGGACACTGAGTACGGCAGGTAGTCCTTGTACGGACGCAGCCCGGCCCAATCGCCGAGGTTGACGATTTTGCCCGCGCCCTGCCGGCGCATCGCTGCGCCCGCGAACTTCGACAGAAAAAACGGCGCCTTCAGGTTGGTATCGAGGTTCGCGTCCCAGTCGCGCTCGGTGAGTTCGGCGAGCGGCGTGCGCGCGAAGACCGAAGCGGAATTGACGAGGATGTCGATTCGGCCGAACGCGTCGAGCACGCCGGCGACCATCGCCTCAATCTCACCGACGCGCTCAAGGTTGGCGCAAAATGCCCGAGCCTTGCCACGCTTGCGCGCGATCTCGGCGACGACTGCGTCCGCCTCGGCGTGCGAGCCATGATAGTGAACTGCGACCGTGGCGCCGTGGCCGGCGAATTTCAGCGCGATGGCGCGTCCGACGCGGCGGCTTGCGCCGGTTACCAACGCGACTTTTCCTCTGAGATCCATGTCGAGTTTAAGCCGTCAGGACTGAGGGAACTGCGCGCGCCTCGATTAACCTAACCCCTAACCCCTTCGCATGTGGGAAGGGGAACAAGCGAGAAAGACAAACCGTTCAGCTTTGGAGCGACGCGTGGATTGCCTTGACCAGGGCCAGGTTGTCGGAGTGGCCGGTCTTCGACGCGGTGATGTGCGCATGCAGCGGACGGCCGAGCAGGTAGAGGTCGCCGATCAGATCGAGGACCTTGTGGCGCGCGAATTCGTCGGGGAAGCGCAGCGTGGTGTTCACGACCTTGTCGTCGTCGACCAAGATGGCGTTGTCGATGCGCGCGCCGCTGCCGAGGCCGAGCTCGGCGAGCTTGCGAAACTCCCAAACGAAGCCAAAGGTGCGCGCCGGCGCAATTTCGCGGGTGTAGGCGTCGGGCGAAGTCAGCTCGAAGTGCAGTTGCTGGATGCCGATCGGTTTGGGGTAGTCGAGCGTGTAATCAATGATCAGGTGGTCGGCGGGCTCGGCCTTGATAAACTCGCGGCCCTCGCCTTCATCGCCGATCACGAGCTGGTGGGTAAGTTTGATCGGTTCGACGGTTGCGTCCTGCGTGGTGAGCCCGGCTTCGGCAATCTGTTTGCAAAACTCAAGCGCCGAACCGTCGAGCGCGGGTACTTCGTCGTCGGTCTTGACGAGGAGGTTGGTGATGCCGAAGGCGTGGAGCGCAGACAGCAGGTGCTCGACGGTGCGGACCGAGCGGCCGCCGCTGGCGAGGGTGGTGTTGTAGCCGGTGTCGGTGACGTTCTCGAAGCGGACCGGAATGGAAGTCTCGTCGGCGAGCGAGGTGAACACGATTCCAAATCCTGCGGGCGCGGGATGGAGGATGACGCCGGTCTTGAGGCCGGTGTGAAGCCCCTGCCCGCCGGTCACGATCGAGCGCGCGACGGTGCGCTGCGGAATCGCGCCGGCGCGGATTGCCTTGCGGCCGGCAGCGCGGACCTCGGCGCTCATGCCGCGCGCGCTGGATGGATCAGGACCGGCGGAGTCGCCCTCGAGCGCCCGCGCGATCGACGCGAGCAATCCGCTGACCGAGAACGGCTTCTGAATGAAATCGGCGGCGCCGAGCTTGGTGGCAGCGACCGCGCTCTGGATATTGGCGTGGCCGGAAATCATGATGACCGGGACCTGGGGCTGCTCGAACTTGATTCGCCGCAGCAACTCGATGCCGTCCATTTCGGGCATCCAGACGTCGAGCAGAACGAGGGCGGGACTCTCGCGCGCAATCAGGTCCATCACGCCCGGGGCGTCGCCGGTCTCGACGACGCGAAAGCCTTCATCGCTCAAGATTCCACGCAAAGACGACCGAATCCGCTCCTCGTCATCCACCACCAGCACGGTCTCGTTCACGTCAAATTTTCTCCGGGGAGCGCGCTTCGTCGCGGCGCGGCAAGAATCGCATCAGCCGGTTGCCTTTGCGAATTGTAGGTGTTTTATAGGAAATTCTAGCACAAATCTACTTCCGCGCGGCGGGTTGTCGGTTACGCGGACGAAGCCGTGATGGTCGGTTACGACCGCGGAGACGATCGCGAGGCCGAGTCCGGTACCGCCCTTTTTGCCCGAATAGTACGGCTCGAAGATGCGGGTGCGCAGGCGCGGATCGATGCCCGGGCCGTTGTCCGCGACTTCGAGGGTTACGAGCGAGTTGTCGGGGCGCCGATAGCTACGCACCTCGATCCTGGGGCCGGCGCCGTTATGATTGATGGCGGTCACGGCGGCGACCGCGTTGTCGAGCAGGTTGACCAGCGCGCGTTTCAGCGCGTCGCGATCGATCGGAATCAGCGGGATCGCGGGGTCGAGCGCGAGCGCAAACTCGACCCTGGGATTCGCCTCGCGGAAATTCGCGACGGTCTCGCCGGCGAGCGCGTTGATGTCGCCCGGAACCGGATTCAGATGCGGCATCCGCGCGAACGCCGAAAACTCATTCACCAGCCGCTTGAGGTCCTCGACTTCGCCGATAATCGTGCGCGTGCATTCCTCGACCAGCGTGGACTCGATACCCGGGCGCGCGCCGAGCTGGCGCCGGAGCCGTTCGGCCGAAAGCTGAATCGGGGTCAGCGGATTCTTGATCTCGTGCGCGATGCGGCGCGCAACTTCGCGCCACGCCTCCATCCGCTCGACCTTCGCAATCTGGCTGACGTCCTCGAAGAACAGCACGGTTCCGGCGGGTTCGCCGGGAGTGTCGCCCAGCGGGCTCGCGGTCATCATCAGCTCGGTCTCGCCGCTCGCGACTTCGAGCTTGACGGTCGAGCGGGCTTCGCGCGGGCGCGTGGCGAAAGCGAATATGTCGTCGAGCACGCGGGCCAGCGCGGGCGGGAACGCGCCCTGGTAGTTGCGGCCGATGACGGCGGCGGCGCTCAGATCGAGCAGCCGCTCGGCGCACGGATTGATGGTGGTGACGACGCCGTCGTGGTCCAGCCCGACGACGCCCGCCGACACATTGCGCAGCAGGGTCTCGGTGTAATGGCGCCGGCGCTCGAGCTCAGCGGCGGAAGCGCGCAGATCGGCGGTCATCTGGTTGAAGGAATCGACCAGCTGGCCGAGCTCGTCGTCGCCCACGGCGGGGATGCGGTAATGGAGGTCGCCGCCCGCGATCGCCTGCGTGCCGCGCGCGAGCAGCTTGATCGGGCCGGTGATTCCGCGCGAAAGAAATATGCCGAACCAGCTCGCCAGCGTCACCACCACCAGCCCGATCAGCACCAGCGTCAGCAGGTAACTGTTCATGATGGGCTGGCGCAGGATTCGGAGTTGGAAGTAGTCCTCGGATACGCGCGAAATGTTGGTCGCGCGCGTCGCCAGGCTCTGCGGGAGATAGTAGTCGACCAGCACGGCGCCGAGCACGTTGTCGGTCTCGCTCGAGACGTAAATCGGCGCGGAGCCGCGGATTACGTCGGCGTTGCCGAGGCGGTCGGTGCGCGTGAGGGCCTGTCCCTTCAGCGTTTGCGAGATGATCGGCGAATCGGGCGACGCGCCGATGCCGGTGGGCGTCTTGGGACTGAGGTCGATCAGCAGCAGCTTGCGATCGGCGGAGAACACCTCGATGGTGCCGAGGTTGTATTCCTCCTGGCGCTGATTGATGAACGCCTTGAGATCGTCGCGCTTTTGCGGCG
Organism: uncultured delta proteobacterium; assembly: GCA_963842085.1. GTDB lineage: Bacteria > Desulfobacterota > Binatia > Binatales > Binataceae > Binatus. The sequence goes on along the minus strand of CAWJET010000002.1, from coordinate 459,016 downwards.
CGAGCAGGCCGCGCGCCGAGATCTCCTCTGCCAGCACGCGCGCGAAATGCGACGCGTTGTTGGCCGAATTCAGATAATAGGTCCTCGCGATCTCGAGCGAGTCATCGAGAATCTGCTGGTACTCGGGATTGAACCAGCTATTGATGTCGGCGTGCAGAAACACGCCCGACACGTACAGCAGGAACGCGCTCGGGATCAGGGCGACCGCGATGAATCCCGCCACCAGCCGGACCTGGAATTTGGAGCCGATCAATCCGCGGCGGCGCTCGAAGATGACCTTGGCCAGGTTGCGTCCGACCAGGAACAGCATCAAGCCGAGCAGCAAAAAGCTCAGGTTGAAGAGCGAGATGACCGCCAGGTTCGAAGCCAGCGAGGTGTGACGCGTGAGCGGCGGCAACTCGGTCTGGGCGAGCACGAATGCGACCAGAGTCGCGCCGGCCACACCGACGGCGATCAGCTCGCGGCGGCGCCGCTTGCGCTCTGCGAGCCGATGCAGGCTTGCGGATTTTTCCGTTGCCAATTCGTCAATGCCTCGTCAGCGAGAACAGTATAGTCGCAATGATGCTTACAAGAATGCAGGTCGCGAGCGGAAAATAGAAGGTGAAGTTGCCGCGGCGGACGTAGATGTCGCCCGGCAGCCTGCCGACGTACGGCACCGACGACAATCCCCACAGCGCCAGTCCCACGACCGCAATCGCGATACCGGCGAAGACCAGGCTCTTTCCTATCGGCGCCATCGGCTAGCTGCCACCGCACCGATTGTACAAGACGGGCGGCCCTTGCAATACAAGGCCGCCCTGCCCTGCCCCGCGCTCTAGGCGTGGGCGTGGGCGTGCGATTTGGCGCCGGCGGCCTCGCGCGCGGCGAGCGTCTCCTTGATGATCTTTTCAGCGACTGGAGCCGGCGCCTCTTCATAGTGCGAAAAGTGTTGCTCGAAGGAACCGCGGCCCGACGTAATTGAGCGCAGGTCGGGCGCATACTTCAGCACCTCTGCCATCGGCACCTGCGCCTTGATCACCTGGCCGTTGCCCTTGCTGTCCATCCCGAGCACTTTGCCGCGGCGCGAGTTGAGGTCGCCGATCACGTCGCCCATGCATTCATCGGGACACGCAACTTCGAGCGCGACGATCGGTTCGAGGATGATCGGTCTGGCTTTTTCTAGCGCCGCCTTGAAGCCCATCGAGGCCGCGATTTGAAACGCCATATCCGACGAGTCGACGTCGTGATAGCTGCCGTCGAATACGGTGACCCTGACGTCGACCATCGGATAGCCGGCCAGGAATCCTTCGACCAGCGTGTTGCGCACGCCTTTTTCGACCGACGGTATGAAGTTGCGCGGGATCACGCCGCCGACGATATTGTCGACGAACTCGAAGCCCTTGCCGCGCGGCATCGGCTCGATCTTGAGCCAGCAATCGCCGTATTGCCCGCGACCGCCGGACTGGCGCTTGTACTTGCCCTGCGCTTCGGCGCGTCCCTTGATGGTTTCCTTGTAAGGGACCTTGGGCGCCTGAAGCTCGACGTCGACGTTGAATTTGCGGCGCAGCTTCTCGACCGTGATTTCGATATGCATCTGGCCGGTGCCGGACAAAATGATGTCGTGGGTCTGCGGATCGCGATGCATCTCGAGCGCGAGGTCCTCCTCGATCAGCTTTTGCAGCGCGGACGACGCCTTCTCCTCATCGCCCTTGCTCTTGGGACGAATTGCGAACGACATCACACCGGCCGGACGCGTGAGCGGCGGCATCACGAGCACCGGCGCTTTCTCGTCGCATAGCGTGTCGCCGGTGGTGGTGTCCTTGAGCTTGGCGACGGCGACGATTTCGCCGGCGATTGCGCCGGCAATCGGCGCTTGCTTCTTGCCTTCGAGCCGCAGCAACTGGCCGAAGCGTTCCTTCGATTCCCTGGTCGAGTTGAGCACGCCCGCATCGCTTTGCGCGCGGCCCGAAACGATGCGGAAGATCGAGAGCTTGCCGGCGAACGGATCGATTATCGTCTTGAAGACCAGCGCGGCGAACGGCGCAGTCGGATCTGCCGGACGGCTTACGGGCTCGCCGGTGGCGGGATTCTGGCATTCGACCGGCGGGCGTTCGTTGGGCGCCGGCAAAAAGGTCGTCACGGCGTCGAGCAGCGGCCCGATGCCGATATTTTTCGCGCCCGAGCCGCAGAAGACGGGCGTGATTTTGCGCTCGACGACGGCCGCGTGCAGGGCGGTGCGAACTTCGGCGTCGTCGAGAGTGCCCTGGTCGAGATATTTTTCGAGCAGCGTGTCGTCGGTCTCGGCGACCGCTTCGAACAGCGCCGTGCGCGCCGCTTCCGCGCGTGTCTTCAGCTCAGCCGATAATTCCTCTTCCCTGGATTTGCCGCTGGTGTCGGCGTAAGTGAGCGCCTTCATCGCGAGCACATCGACGACGCCCTTGAAGCCCAGCTCCTCGCCAATCGGGATCGTCAGCGCGACCGCGCGCGCGCCGAGCACCTTTTCGAGGTCCTTCATCGCGGCGTCGAAGCTGGTGCGCTCGCGATCGAGCCGCGACACGAAGGCGATTCGCGGCAGTTTGAGATCGGCGGTCGCGGCCCAGATTTTTTCGGATTCGATCTTGGTGTCTGCGCCCGGACTTATCAGCATGACGACGCCGTCGACCGCACGCAGCGTGGTGATCGTCTCGGGCAGGAAGGCGGTGTAGCCGGGGGTGTCGGCGAAAATTACTTCGGTCTTTTTCCAGTTGAGATGATTGAACGAGGAACTAATCGAAATGTGATGCCTGGTTTCTTCCGGCTCGAAGTCCATCGCCGCCGAGCCGTCGTCGGGCCGCCCCAGTCGTGGCGCCGCACCCGCCGTAAAGAGCATCGCGTCCGCGGCCTGGGTCTTGCCGGTCCCGCCCTGGCCCACGATTGCGATAGTTCTAAGCCGTCCGATTTCCTCCACTGCCATGGAGCTTACCTCTCAACCTGCGCGCCGGGACAGCGCCGATTTCAGAGCGCCACGCCCCGAGCGATGCAGTTATTTCGCGCTAATCACATAAGCCTACTCGTACGCGCCCTCCACGCTCACCTCACCCGCGACGATTCGCTCGACCCGGTCTCCGATGTCTAGCAGCAGTGCACCGGTCCCGTCGATTCCCTTCACCACTCCCGACTGACGCCGCCCGCCGTCCGCGATCGCGATGCGCTTGCCGGTCAGAGCGGAGAAGCGTTCCCACGCGGGGCGAATCGACTCGAAGCCGCGCGTCAGGGTTTCCATATAGCGGGAGTCGAGCAGATTAAAAAGCGAATCCGCGATGGCAATCCGGTCGCACGCGTGGCCGGTCGCGATACGCATCGAGGTCGCCCTGTCGCGCAGGTCGGGCGGGATGTCGTCGGCGGCGAGATTTACGTTGATGCCGATGCCGAGCAGCACGCAGTCGAGATTCTGTCGAGCGTCGGTGACCGCCTCGGCGATTATGCCGCCGGCCTTGCGTCCGCGCAGCCATACGTCGTTGGGCCATTTGAGCGCGACGATACCCGGCGCCTCGCGCTCAAGCGCCTCGGCCGCAGCGACGCCGGCGACCAGGCTCATGCGCGGGACGTCGGCGAGCGGAATCGGCGGGCGGAGGATTATCGTCGTGTACAGGTTGACGCCGGACGGCGAATGCCACGTGCGGCCCATCCTGCCCCGGCCGGCGGTCTGTCGCTCGGCGATTACCACGGTGCCCTGGTCGGCGCCGCTGGCGGCCAGCGGGCGCGCGGCTTCCTGGGTGGAGTCGAGCTCGTCGAAATAATGGATTCGCCAGCCGATGCGGCCGGGCGCGCCTCGTTCGATAGCAAGATATGGATTCTGAGGCATTTTTTTCAGTGAATCCGCCCAGGCGTTGGGTCGGGCGCGCGGCGGCGCCCGCCAATCAGACCGCGTCGATTCTCATGCTGATGTCGAGGAAGCGCGCTGAATGCGTCAGCGCGCCGACGGAGATCAGATCGACGCCCGCCTCGGCGATTGCGCGAACGGTCTCGAGCGTCACGCCGCCGGAAACCTCGAGCTGAACTTTTGATCCGGCCAACGCGCGCGCTTTGCGGATATTGCCGAGCGTCATGTTGTCGAGCAGGATCGCATCGGCGCCGGCTTTAAGTGCTTCTTCAACTTGCGCGAGCGTCTCGCACTCAATTTCGATTTTGAGCGTATGCGGTGCGACCCGGCGCGCGCCTTCGATCGCTTTCGTCACCGTGCCCGCCGCCGCGATGTGGTTTTCCTTGATCAGCACGCCGCTGTCGAGGCCCAGGCGATGGTTGTGCCCGCCGCCGACGCGGACCGCGTACTTCTCGACGACGCGCAAGCCGGGATGCGTCTTGCGCGTGTCGATGATCTTCGCACGCGTGCCCGCTATGGCATCGACGAATGCGCGCGTCGTGGTCGCGATTCCTGAGAGCAATTGCACGAAGTTGAGCGCGGTGCGTTCGCCGATCAGCAGTCCCGCGAGCTTGCCCTCGACCTCCGCGAGCACATCGCCCGCCTTCAGCTCAGCCCCTTCAGGCGCGAGCTTGAGCATTCGAGGCTCGGCGCCTGTCTGACGCATCACGGGCTCAATCAGGATGCCGCCGGCGAGAATCATCCGCGGTTCCTTAACGATGATCCTCGCGCGCCCCATCGCGCCGGGGACAACAGTCGCGGCGGTGGTGATATCGCCCTGCCCCACGTCCTCAGCGAGCGCGCGCTTGATGAGATCGGTGGGATCGAATTGCTTGAACAGTTCCACTAGTCCACTGCCGCATCCAATTGTTGGATCTGTCGTTGCAGTAGGACGCGTTGAGCCTGTAGCTCCTTAAAGCGCGCGCTGACATTTTCTACAGTCTCGGCGTCGGCCTTCTGCATGAATTGTGAATCGTTGAGTCGCGCTTCATGTTGTGTCGCGTGTTTCAAAACGTCTGCGAGATCCTTCTGAAGCTTCTGCCTTGTCCGTTGGTAGTCGAATTCAGGAGGTACTCTAATTCCTATATCTGCCCAAGGTAGGTTGATGAGGACGATCCGCTGTCGCGAATTTGGCTCCTTCTCAACATTCCCTAGTTTACCCAAGACCTTGGCGTACTTGATCCACATATAAGTTTCGTCAAGAGGCCCGCGTTGCATGATCACACCGTCCACGCGCTGGCTTGGATGCCAGCCGAGCAGCGAGCGCAGCGAGTTGATCGCTTCGGTCGCCTCGATGCAGTGATTCATCGCGAGCTCTTCCGCCGGTGACAGCGGATTCGTTGCCGACGGCTCTGGATACTTCGCAATCGGCAGATGCGCGGCGAGATTCGGCTCGTCGAGATACAGGCGAATCACCTGCCAGATTTCTTCCGAGACGAACGGCATGAACGGATGCAGCAGGCGCAGCATCTTGTCGAATACGTTCACCAGCACCCAGCGCGCCGCAGCCTGCCGTTCTCCGCCGGCCTTGAGCGGCTCCTTGGACAGCTCGATGTACCAGTCGCAGAACTCGTGCCAGATGAACTGGTACAGCTTCATCGCCGCGACGTTGAATTCGTAAGCGTCGATCGAGCGGGTGACATCGCGAATCGTGTCGTCGAGCCGCGACAGAATCCATCGCTCGGCCAAGCCCAGCTTCGCGACTTCTACTTTCGGGATGGGTTGCGGCGCGCCATCGAGATTCATCATCACGAAGCGCGCGGCGTTCCAGATTTTGTTTGCGAATGCGCGCGCTGCGGCGAACCTGTCCTGCGACAGGATTACGTCACGGCCTTGCGCGGCCAACTGCGCGAGCGTAAAGCGCACCGCGTCGGCGCCGTACTGGTCCATCAAATCGAGCGGGTCAACGACGTTGCCCTTCGACTTGGTCATCTTCTTGCCGAGTTCGTCGCGCACCAACGGCGTGATGTACACGTCCCTGAACGGCACCTTGTCCGTTACCTCGAGCCCGAACATCATCATGCGCGCGACCCAGAAAAAAATGATGTCGAATCCCGTCAGCAGCAGGCTGGTCGGGTAGTAGCGCTCGAAGTCGGGCGTGTACTCCGGCCAGCCGAGCGTGGACATCGGCCACAGGCCCGAGCTGAACCAGGTGTCCAGCACGTCGTCGTCCTGGATGATGTCGGAGCCGTCGCACTCGGGGCATCGCGAGGGGCGCTCCGCTGCGACGATCAGGTGGTCACATCGCACGCATCGGTAGGCGGGAATGCGATGGCCCCACCATAGCTGGCGCGAGATACACCAGTCGTGGATGTTCTCGAGCCAGTTGAAAAACGTGTTCTCCCAGAACCTCGGATGGAAGGTCGTGTCACCCTTGCGCACGGCCTCGATCGCGCGATCGGCCATCTCGCGCATCCGCAGGAACCACTGCTCGGAGAGCATCGGCTCGACGACGGTGTCGCATCGCGAGCACACGCCGACCGCGTGCGAATGCGGCTCGATCTTTTCGAGCAGGCCGGCCTTTTCGAGGTCCTTGACGATTTGCTTGCGCGCATCCTCGCGCGACAGCCCGCGATACGCGCCGCCGTTTTCGTTGATATGCGCGGTGCCGTCGAAAATCGAAATGAATTCGAGTTTCTCCATTTGGCCGAGCCTAAAATCGAGAGGGTCGTGTGCAGGCGTGACTTTCAAGGCGCCTGTTCCAAACCTGCGATCCACAAATTCGTTCCCAAAGAGCGGAATCTCACGACCAAGCAACGGCAGACGAATAATCTTACGAACCGGCCGCCCATCTTCAACAACCAACGATCTGTAGCGATCGTCATCCGGGTTCACACCAACACCCGTGTCGCCAAGCATGGTCTCCGGCCGCGTCGTCGCGATCGTGATTGCGCCGGATCCGTCGGCGAGCGGGTAGCGGATGTACCAGAGACTCCCCTGCACGTCTTTGTGATCGACTTCGAGATCGGACAGCGCCGTTTCGCATCGCGGGCACCAGTTGATCAGCCGGTTGGCGCGATAGATGAGACCCTTGTTGTAGAGATCGACAAAAACTTTGGTAACAGCGCGCGAAAGGCCGGGGTCCAGCGTGAAGCGCTCGCGGCTCCAGTCGCATGACGCGCCCAGCCGGCGCAACTGGTGCAGGATGCGGTCGCCGTAGGTCTCGCGCCACTCCCAGACGCGAGCGACGAACGCGTCGCGGCCGAGCAGATGGCGGTCCTTGCCTTCCTTCGCGAGATCCTTCTCGACCGCGTTCTGCGTCGCGATTCCCGCGTGATCGGTGCCGGGCAGCCACAGCGTGTTGTAACCCTGCATCCGGCGCGTGCGCACGATGATGTCCTGCAGCGAGACGTTGAGCGCATGGCCGAGATGGAGCTGGCCGGTGACGTTGGGCGGCGGAATCACGACCGAGAAGACTTTGCCCGGGCGCGCGGGATCGGCTTTGAAGTAGCCGAGGTCAATCCACTTTTGAAACCATCGTTCTTCAGCGGACTTGGAATCGAATGTTTTGGGCAAATCCACCGCAGTCGCTCCGTCGAAAAAAGGGCGCGGCGCGCCCTTCGCTCAAATCATATTGTCCCGCCGGTCGCCTCTCAAGCACGATCGGCTTTCGGCAGGGCGTCCGTTCGATCTACAGCTTGTAAAATCGAGCCGGTTAATAATATCGTGCGCATGCTCGTGGCGGGGGACGGGCCGTATTCGACTCCGGAGGGGATATTTCGATGGCTCACGCGTTTCGCAAACTGACTATGGCTGCCGCGCTTGGAACGTTGCTTGTTGCCGGAGTGGCGGGCTGCAGCTCGATCTCCACAGATCACGTCGACTGCAACGTGGTAAAGCTGCAGGCGGAATCCGGCCGCTCCGATGCTGAAATAGCGTCTGCCATCGGCGCCAGCGAAGCGGACGTCGCAAAATGCCATGGTCCGGAAACGTCGGGCAACAAGGCCTCTGACGCGGTTCCTGCGCCCTATTGAGCCGCAACGCGACCGCACCGCACGATTAAAATTGGTGCGAGAGAGGGGACTTGAACCCCTACGAGCTTGCGCTCACAAGGTCCTGAGCCTTGCGCGTCTGCCATTCCGCCACTCTCGCGGGCGAGGGCAAGAGTATAGGGTCTAACCGGCTGATGATTCCAATTCAAGACGGGTTTTCGATCTTCACGCGGCTGGGTTGAGCGCGCGGCGCTATTGAAACACAATCTGCGTTTTTATCGCGAGTTTCTGCATGGTTCGCTAACCAACTGAGTTGACTAGATAATCTCGGACATTGTGTGGCGAGGTGCTGCGCCACACAGATTGCGATTTCGTTGCGATCAACGGCGCGCGGGGCGATCGCTGACCTCAAGCCCGCGATCCCGCTCGCGCTCGATGACGATTTGGCAGTGCCGGGCGGGCGCGGGATGGTTCGCGACGTTTCTGTTGAGTGAGTGCGAGTTTCATTTTCTAGTCCTCCCTGCGAGAGATTTGTCGAGCGTCAGCTTTTCGAGCGTGCGTCGCTCCATCTGCTTTTCGACCACGCGATCGATCCGTTCCTCCAGTGGCGTCTTGGGGCGCGACTGCGACATCGCGATGGGACCACCGCACGGCGTGCCGTCTTTTCGGGTGCGGTGCGTTCGGTCCTTTTCGTCGTTCGGATCGAGGATCATTGCGCCGCGAATGCCATGCGTTAGGTTCTCTGCATCGCTCGGATCGACGAGCATCATTTTGCACCGCGTGCAGATCGCTCTCGCTCTGATCGTCTTGATCACTTTTTCTCCTCCTTGGTTAATTTGAGCGCAGAATGAATTGGTTAAGGGGCCCTCCCGCCGATCGCTGATCTCAAAGCCCGCGACCACGCTCGCGCTCGATGACGATTTGGCAGTGCAGCGTGCACAGTTCGATGTGGCGGAGGTTCGACGGACTGAGATGTACACTCTCCGCCGCGTTATTCAGGCAAGGAAGGCACGTGCGACGATGGTGCCTCGCTGGCCGCAGGTTGCCTCGCGGCGGAGGCCGATGAAGCTGCGGCAGGCGACGGAACAGGCGCACCAGCACTACTTTCGATCTGTGGAGCCGGCGAAGGGGCTGCGAGAGGCGACACCTGGGTCTCGGAGGCAGCGCTCGCAGCCGGTGGCGTTCCTCCTGCGGCGGAAGTCGGTTGGGTGTTTGGTTCAAGATGCGCAGTCAACGTCAGGTGGTCATGACCCCAGGCCGCGCCGTCCGACAAATCAACAACCATCGGGATTATGTAGGCGAGGAACGCCCAAGCCTCATAGCCCCAGCGAAAGCTGACCGGATCTTGCAGATCTTGCGGCTGGTAGCCTGCCTTCGAAACCGTGATGTTGAGATCCTGTTTCGAGGGACGGTGAACGAGACAGGAGTCGGTCCCTCCTGAGTTTCGTTGGCGGTCACCTGGGCGCCGGCCGGATCCGAAACTACGGTGATTTCGTCCTTGGTACCCTTCAGCATCGTGGCGCATGAAGTGCCAATCAAAGAGCAAACTGCAACGGTATAGACGGCGAGTCTTCTCATGATCCCCCTACGAGTTAACAACTCCAGACGCAGGAATACTACAACCTGGTACGTTGTCACAAGTGAACGGACCTTTCGGGTACTGACTTAATTTGACAATGAGTGACTGAATTTAGAAAAGCGAGTGACGGCCCGCGCCGTCAACCTTCTCGGCGATGGGAGGGTCTATTCGCCTTTCATTTTGCCCCGTTTCTTCTTAAGTGCAGCGAGCCTTTCCGGGTGGACATAGATCGTTTCAAACAACAGGTCGATGTATGCGATCAGATGCTCAACGTCGTCGCCAGAGGGATCCGTTGTCAAATCTTCGTGTCCGGTCGCGTTCGCCCATAATCTCACTTCATGCGCCTGGCCCGCTAGCACAGGGGTGATTACTCCTTGCTCTATCAGGTCATCAATCTTGGAGATCTTTTGCTGTCTTTGCATCCGGACTAATGCCGTACGAGCCGCAAGTAGAGCGGCCGTTTCAGCGCTGACGCCGTGCGCCTTTTTCGCTTCTATCAGCGGACGACTCACTTCTCCTGGAATCTGTTTTGGGACTTCTACCCCCGGTAGCGGCCAGACGATCCTCGGAGGGCCGGAGATAATGACCACATACTCATTACTGCATTCGTCACAGAGCGCGACCCCGTAAGTCTCTCCAAACAACGGATAGTAAGCTTTGAATGGAGCGTCACCCATGTGAGCTTCTCCCTTGTCGTAATCCACGTTTCCGTGGATCGCGACACCACGCGCGGTAAAGACATGGCCTTGGCCTCTCTTTGGCCTCAAAGGAATCGTGGTACGGCATCTGGGACAGATTAGGCTCATTGCGCTGAGATTCTACACTCGAAGCGGGCGCGCCGGAAATATCCAAGGTTGCGCTGTTCACAATTCGATCCTCGGCGCCGCTCGCCCCAATAGCCATTCGGCACCGCTTCGATTAGCCACTGAGTGCTCCAGTTACTACTCTAGGCGAGCGCCGAACGCTGCTACACCGTCCGCAATACCCTGACTGCGCTGGTGATCTTCATCGAGCAAGCGCGACGAACCTCGGAGGACGAGCGATGAAAAAAATCGAAAAGACCGAACATCCGGTTGCGAAAGAAGGCAAAGTCTATTACGTCGTGCGCAAGGGCGAAATCCTCAAGGTTCGGAAATTCTGGTCCGACGCGGCAGGCTGGCAGCGGCAGCTTGGGGGATCGTCGATTGAAGTGCGCAAGGCATCCGCGGTAGAGAAACCTGCGCGGGCGTGGCGGCGAAAAAGAAGGCAGCGCAATCAACCAAGGAGAAGCGGAGCGCGGTAAAAGCGTCGACGAAGTAGGTGAGTATTCATGATGAAGAATCATACGTTCGCAGAAGGTCTCTATATCGGATTTGCCGCAGGCTGGTTTCTCACGACGTTGATGTATGGCTTTGCCTATCATATCTGGCCCGCGCTGGATTCGATTTGGCAGTAATAAGACTTTAGATTTTTTTCACGCCGTCGATTGAGGAAACGACCGGCGTTGTTCGGCTCACGCCGCCCGTCGTTGCTCGGTCAGCCGCGCGCAATCGCTCCGCGTCAATGCCGAGCGAGTCACACACGTTTTGAAACCTGAACACGCCACAGCATCGGCATCGCATATCCAGCTCACCGCATCGGCGCCGTGCACGGGTTTCCGATCCTCTCGCGGCTGGCTTGAGCGCGCGGCGCTATTGAAACACAATCTCCGGTTACGATGAGTGAACGGGTTCGCGGCGCGATCGCGCTTGCGCCGGCGCCGGGGCCGTCGTCGCTTGCGCTGGACTTGAGCGCGGGCGACGGCCTTTCGAGCCGTCTCCTTGCGGAGCGCGGATGGCGCGTCATATCGACCGAGTATCGGACCCGCAAGCCCGGCTGGGTTGCGGTCAACCTCAATCACGATCTCCCGTTTCGGCCGGCGCGCTTCGACCTGGTGATGATGCTCGAAGTGATCGAGCATCTCGCCGACGTCCCGCAAGCGCTCGAAGAGATAGCGCGCGTGCTGCGGCCCGGCGCGGTCGCGATTGTCACGACGCCCAATCGCCTGAACGTCAGCTCGCGAATACATTACCTGCTGAGCGGCTACTACAAGGGACGGCGCGCGCCGCTGGCGTACCGCTACCGGGTCGCGGACGGCCGCAACTGGCACGTGATGGGCCTCAACGACCTGCATTGGATCGCGTGGGGCGCGGGATTGCGGATGGACGCGCTCGGGCGCAGCCGGCGCAAGTTACGCTCGCGAATCTTTGCGCCGATCTTGTGGCCGCTGATCGCGGGCTTTTCGTGGATGCTATATGGGCGCGTGAAAGATCCGGCGCAACGCAAAATCAATCGCGAGTTGCTCGGCTTCATGACCAGCGCCAGCCTGCTGATGGATGAAAACATCATCATGCGATTTCGCAAAGTCGAAGAGCATTGAAGACGTCCGTCATCGTCGCGACTCACAACCGGGCCGACTCGCTTCGGCGGCTGGTGGCGAGCCTGGCGCCCGAACTCGCAACCGGCGCGCGCGAGATAATCATCGCCGAGAATGGCACGCCGGCCCCGATGCAGCTTACGCTCGAAGGCGCGCCGCTCAAGCATCTGCACGAACCTCGCGCGGGGAAATGCCGCATTCAGAATCGCGCCATCGCCGATGCGAACGGCGAAATCCTGGTTTTCCTCGACGACGATCTTGTCGTGGCGCCGGGCTATCTGGCAGCGGTCGAGCAGTTCTTTGACGCCCATCGCGAGTTCGCCGCGATGAAGGGGCGAATCCTTCCGGCCGAAGATCCCGAAAAAAAAATCGGGCCGATGGCCGCGTACCTGGACCTGCCGATCGCCGACCACGGCGACCAAGTAGTCGAGGTGCGAGGAGTGCTTGGCGCGAATATGGCTTTTCGCGCGGACGCGCTGCGGCAAGTCGGGCCGTTCGACGAGCGCCTTGGTCCGGGCGCCGGCGGGCATGAGGAGGAAACCGAGATGTCGCAGCGGTTGCGTCGTGCGGGCTTTCGAATCGGATACGCGCCAAGGGCGCTCGTCTATCACGAAGTGGATGCCGCGCGCGCGAATCGCGAACGATTCATCAGGATTGCGCGCGAGCGCGGGCGGTGCCGGATGCTGCACGAGAAGCATTCCACTGCCGACGTGATTATAAAAAATGCGATCGCGCTGGCGCGGCTCCGAATCGCGCAGCTTACGCGCGCCGGCCTGCCGCGAATCGCGCGCGAGGAACGCAGGCTCGCAATCGCGCGCGGAATGTTGGACGGTCTCGGCGGCTAGAAGCGCGCCGCGCGCCCTAGCCTATTGATTCAAGCAGCGCGTTCAATTCTTCTGCATAGCGTGTCCAGGTGAATTTCTCGGCCGTCGCGCGGGCCTCGCGGCCAAGACTTGCAGGTGCGTCGAACAAGGCGCCGAGACGAAGCGCGACCTCGCCCACATCGTCGGGGTTCTCGACTCGAAACCCACGCATCGAGGGCGGGAGCAACTCCGCAACACCCGAGAATGCGCTGGTCATCGCGGGCAATCCACTCGCCATCGCTTCCATCACGACGTTGCCGAACGGCTCGAACAGCGACGGCATCGCAAAAGCGTCCGCCGCGTGGAAGATCGCCGCAACGTCGGGTTGCGGACCCGTGAAGACTACTCGGGCGCCAACATTGAGAGCATTTGCCCGGCGCGCGAATTTGTCGGTCTGTCTATCCGCGCCAACCACCAGCAGAAACGCGCCGCCGGCGACCAACGGCCATGCTTCGAGGAGAAATCCCAGCCCCTTGCGCGCGAAGCCGTTGCCGACGAAAGCGATTACACGCGCGCCGGCCGGAACGACAAACTTCCGGCGGATAGCCGCGCGCTCCGACGGATCGGACGCGGGCCGGAAGCGGTCGAGATCGACGCCGTTGTAAATCGTGATCGTTTTTTCGGGCGCGAGGCCGAATTCCCGGATCAGATCGTCGCGAACGAAATTCGACACCGCGACCGCGCGCCTGAGCCCGGGACTGCGGAAGGCCTGGCGCTCGACGAGCATCTGCACCTGATGATACGGGCTGAGGCGCATCGCGGACGCGCCGACCGCGCCGCGCCATTTTCGCGCCGCGCGGAGGTAACTGGCATGCGCGCCGCCGCCGGAGCGAATCACGTCCGCACCAACGCATCGGGCGAAGCTCAGCACCAGGTCGGCTCCCGCGCGGCGCGCCGCGGGCGCCGCAGTCCATGCGAATCGCATCAGGGACAGCGCGCGTCCCAGCCTTGGGCCCACGCCGACGCAACGAACGTCCCAGTCGCCGGTCGCGCCGCGGAGCTCGTCAGCGAAAATCGTAATTTGATGCCCCGCCGCGCGCAGGCACTGCGCCGTAACGATCAGATCGCGCTCGGTGCCGCCGCCGGCGCTATCGAAACGGCGCGCGAGAATCGCTATTCGCATTGAATGACGCTCCGTGGAACCGGCGTCGGAAGGATTTGGCGCGGCGCGCACCAAAGATGCGCGACCCTTTGCCGTGTGATAATTTTTTGGGTGGGATGTGAGGTGGGGGAATGATCGAAATTCAATGCACCAGTTGCCACACCCGTTACCGGATCGATGAGCGGGTCCTGCCCGACGATACACCGACCTTCAAGTGCTCGCGATGCGGCCACGTGTTCAACGCCGCCCCGGTTCCAGCCAGAGTGCGCAAACCGGCTCCACCAGCCACCGAGAGCGAATCGCCGCCGCTGCGCACAATCCGCGCGGCGCGCCCGCGTCCGGGCGCGCTCAAGTCGCCGGTCGAAAGCGACGTAGTCAAACGCGAGCACAGCGCGGAGCCGCGGCCCACGATCGCGGCCGAACCGGAACTTCGCGCCCAACCCTCGGCCGCGGAGCAACACGAGTCCATCGAGCGCAGCATACCCGAGCCGCCGCCGCAACAGCCCCAGGCTCGATCCGAAAACGAACGGAACGAACCGAAGGCCGACGATCCGCTCGACCGCACCTTCGGCGATCGCGAGCAGAAAGCTGACACTGGAGAAAACCTGAGATTCGATTTCAGCGACGAACGCGCTGAAATCGCCGACGCGGCGCCGGAGCGCGAGCTCGTCGAGCGCCTCGAGCCCGACGACGGCGGATGGCAGGTGGGCGATACGGCGGCTGAGTTCGAATCCGCACCGCTTCGCCAGGCGCCGAGGTTGATCGATGAGCCGGAACCCGCTCCGCCCCCGGCGGCCACTCCGGTGCCCCGTGTAGCTGCGCCGCTGCGCGCTCCGGCGCCTCGATTCGCACCGCGGGCGAAAGCCGCGGGATTCCAACTGGGTCAGGCCGGTGACGACAGGGTCGATACGGCGGCAGCCGGCGGGACTCATGCGTCGGGATTCTTTCTCGCGATGTTTTTCTTCATTGCGGCAGTCTTTCTCGGTGCGAGCGCGCTCATCTGCGACGCGCCCGCCGCCAGCGCGCGCATTCTCAGCCAGGCGCCGCGAATCGGCGGTTACTTCGCGCGGCCAATTGTACCCGCGATGCTGGTGGCGCTGCACGGCGTCCGCTCGGAGTATTACACGCTCAAGGATGGCCACATCGCGTTGGTGGTAACCGGTAATGCGGAAAACGTCGGGACCCGCCCGCTGCACCTGGTCCAGATCGACGCCGATCTGATCGGCGACGGCGCGCATCCACTCGACCGCCAGAGCGTCTATTGCGGCAACGAGCTCTCGGCCAAGATGCTCGGCGAGATGACGCCGCGCGAAATCGAATTCTCTCAGGGGTTGAGTCCGCAGAAGGCGTTCGCGATGAATCCGTCGGCCTCCGCGCCGTTCCTGATGGTATTCATCAATCCTCCCGCGGGCGCCGGCAAAATCAGAATCTCGGTGTCGAAGGCCGTGGCGGCGGCGAGCGCTCCCGATCCCGGCGCCCCTTCGATACCGCCGGGCTGAATCGCAGCCGCGGCGATTATTCCTTCTCGCGCGCGAGCAGTTCCGCGTATTCGTCGGCGTCCATCAGGTCTTCGAGGTCGCTCATGTCGGTGATCTTCACCTTGATCAGCCACCCATCGCCGTACGGATCTTCGTTGACCGTTTCGGGACTCTCGGGCAGGTCTTCGTTGATCTCGATGACGGTGCCGGTGACGGGCGCGTAGATATCCGAGACCGCCTTGACCGACTCGACCACGCCGAACGGGTCGTCCTTGCTGATCTTGTCCCCGACTGCAGGCAATTCGATGTAAACGATCTCGCCCAACTGGTCCTGCGCGTGATCGGTGATTCCAACGGTCGCAACGCTGTCTTCGGTCACGACCCATTCATGCTCCTTCGAATATTTGAACCCCTGCGGGATCTCCATGACTCCTCCCGAAATCGTGAGCGTCGCGCTTTTTGCGGCCGCCGCGCGCCAGACCCGATCACGATCACATCAATGCTCATGAAGCGCGGTGGAGTTAGTCTTGTCAAGTTCCGGAGCGCACCATCATCAGCATCGATCAGGTGATTGACTCTTGACTGTCGCGCGTCGATGGCGTTAGCGGGCTCGTCGGGCCGCGATTGCCAGCGGCTCGGCACGCGCCGTATCGTCGAGACCGGGCGCGACCAAAAGATTGTTCAGGTAGCGGCGGAGGACCCATCAGCATGAATGTCGGAATTCCCACCGAAATTAAATCCGACGAGCGGCGCGTCTCGTTGACGCCGGCGGGAGTGGCCGCGCTGCGCACGCACGGGCATCGTGTGGTGGTCCAGGCCGGCGCCGGCGTCGGCAGCGGATTTGCCGACAGCGACTACCGCAAGGCCGGCGCATCGATCGTAACCGGCGCGGCCGGGGTGTGGCGCCGCACCGAGATGATCCTGAAGGTCAAGGAACCGCAACCGCGGGAATATTCGCTGATGCGTCCGGGCTTGATCGTTTTTACCTATCTTCATCTCGCTGCGGACTCGCGTCTTTCGCGCGAGCTGATTCGCCGGCGCGTGACAGCGGTTGGGTACGAAACGATCCAGCTCGAGGACTCGAGCCTGCCGCTGCTCGCGCCGATGAGCGAGGTCGCGGGCCGGCTTGCGATCCAGGCCGGCTCCTGGTGCCTGCAGGCGCGCAGCGGCGGCCGCGGCGTGCTGCTCAGCGGAGCGCCGGGTGTGCGGCCCGGCAAGGTCGTCGTTGTCGGCGGGGGAATCTCCGGGCTGAACGCATGCCGGGTGGCGGCCGGCATCGGTGCCGAGGTGACGATCCTGGATATCAATCCAACCAGACTGCGCTATCTAAGCGACCTGCTGGGCGGGCGCGTGACCACCGTGATGTCGAATCGCGCGACGCTGGACGAGGAAGTCACCAACTGCGACCTGTTGATTGGCGCGGTGCTGGTCCCGGGCGCGCGTACGCCGCGGCTGCTCAGCGCAAAGATGGTTGGGCGGATGCGGCGCGGCGCGGCGATCGTAGATTTATCGATCGACCAGGGCGGCATCGCG
Organism: uncultured delta proteobacterium; assembly: GCA_963842085.1. Lineage (GTDB taxonomy): Bacteria > Desulfobacterota > Binatia > Binatales > Binataceae > Binatus. Next base: position 442,254 of record CAWJET010000002.1, on the reverse strand, counting down.
GAGACCTCCGCGCCGACCACGCACGCGCGACCAACCTTCATTCGCAACGGGGTCGTGCACTACTGCGTCACGAACATGCCGGCGATGGTGCCGCACACTTCAACCTACGCGCTCACCAATGCGACGCTGACCTATGCGCTCGAGATTGCGGATCGCGGGATTCTCGAAGCCGGGCTGCACAGCCAGGCTATTCGCCACGGACTGAACACCTTCGACGGCCACATCGTGCATCCGGCAGTGGCGCAAGCGCTCAAGATGAAGCCGCACTCGCCCTGGGAATAGCCTAATACATCCCGTTGGGCCCCGTGTTGTAGCGCTGCTGCCCGGACTTGAGTTCGCCGTAGGTGCCGGTTTCGAAGCGCTTGACGTTCTGGCTCAGATTGAGATCGCCGTGAAGATCGGCGACCGCTTCCTTGACGCCTTCCTGGGCGATTTCATTGGCGCGCACCCAGCGTCCGGAACGTTGCACGAAATTGGCGAGGTCGAAAAGATTCTGGCTCAACGCCGCTTGCGACTTGGCAAACTTTGCGGTCCAGACGATTTGCTTGCTCTTCAGATCGACGAACTTGAGCGTGAACGCCACCGACGCCGGACTTGCCGCCGAGTAATCCATCCCGACGCGTTCCTTGTAACGCTCGACCGTGCCGTAGATTACGCCGTCGGCCGACACGTCATGGCCCAGCCTGAGCGCATTTTCATCGAGGTTGCCGAGCGTGGTCGGCGGCATCTTCTGCATCGCATTGTCGACGTCCTGCTCGGGGATCGTATCCCATCCACCGGCCAGCGCGACCTGGCCGTAAAGCTCGGCGCTAACCGCCTCAGAGGCTCCTGGAGCCAGTGGCTCGCCACCGCCCGGGGCCGCATCGACCAGCGGCATCACAGCGATACGATTGATGGCGACGGTTTTGATCGAGCGCACCGCATGCGCCTTCACGTCGCGCTGGTTGATTGCGTCGCTTACCGCCCCGGTAGTGGAGTTAACCGCGTCCGCCGCGATCGCGGTGCATCCCGCCGCCAGCGAGAGCGCCGCGCACACCAGCGCCAGCCGCGCCGCCGCCCTCGCCCAAGCCGCTTTCATGACGTCACCTTGATCGACAGTTCCCTCAGCTGACGCGGATCCACGTCCGACGGCGCGCCGCTCATCGGGTCAACCGCCTTTTGCGTCTTGGGAAACGCGATCACGTCGCGCAGCGAGTCGGTGCCGCAAAGCATCATGCAAATCCGATCGACACCAAAAGCGATTCCGCCATGGGGCGGCGCGCCGTACTTGAGCGCGTCGAGCAAAAAGCCGAAGCGGTCGATCGCCTCCTCGCGCGTCAGCCCCAACAACTCAAATACCTTTAATTGCAGCTCGCGGCTATGGATACGAATCGAGCCGCCGCCGAGTTCTTCGCCGTTGAGCACCATGTCGTAGGCGAGGGCGCGCGCCTTGAGCGGCGCGGAGTCGAGCATCGCAAGGTCGTTCGGATTCGGCGCCGTGAATGGATGGTTCACTGAGACCATTCGCTTGTCGTCGGCGCTGTAGTCGAAGAGGGGAAAGTCGACGACCCACAAAAACTTCAGTTCATCGGCTTGGTCGAGACCGAATTTCGCGGCGAGCTGCAAACGGATATCGCCGAGAACGGGCCGCACTTTGTCAGGCGCCCCGGCCACCATCAACAACGTATCACCGGCTTTCAGAGCAGCCGTGGCAGTCGCCGCAGCTCTCTCGGCGTCGCTCAAATACTTCGCGATCGGGCCCTGCCACCCGCCCGCGCCTGCTTTTATCCACGCCAGGCCGATCGCATGGCGCGATTTCACCGACTCGGTGAGCTCGTCGAGCTCGCGGCGGCTCAGCGCGTGATCGGCCGTGACGTTGATTCCATAGACGGACTCGCCGCGCGCGAGAATTTCAGCAAACACCTTGAACGAAGTCCCGGCGAATGCGGCGGTCAGATTTTTCAGCTCCATCGCAAAGCGCAGGTCGGGCCGGTCGACACCGAACCGTTCCATCGCCTCTGCATACGGCATCCGCGGAAACGGCGGCTTAACACCGATATCGAGCACGCTCCTATAAACCGACGCGATCATCCCCTCCGCGACCGATTGGATATCTTCGGGCCGCGGGCATGTCATCTCGATATCGATCTGGCTGAACTCGGGCTGACGATTCGCGCGCAAATCCTCGTCGCGGAAACAACGCGCTATCTGATAGTAGCGATCGAGTCCGCCGATCATCAGGATCTGCTTCAGCAACTGCGGAGATTGCGGCAGCGCGTAGAACTTTCCGGGGTTCACGCGGCTCGGCACCAGGTAGTCGCGCGCGCCCTCGGGCGTCGATTTGAAAAGGATCGGCGTCTCGACCTCGATGAACCCGTTTTGATCGAGATGGCTGCGGACGGCCTGCAACGCCTGATGACGCCGGCGCAAATTACGCTGCATCTCGGGACGGCGCAGATCGAGATAGCGGTACTTGAGGCGGATTTCCTCGGCGGTCGCGTCGCCGTCGGCAATCTGAAACGGCATCGGCGCCGACGCGCTCAGAGTCTCGAACGCACTGGCCAGCACCTCGATTTCGCCGGTCGGAAGCTCGGCGTTGACCGTGCCCTCCGCACGCCGCACGACCTTGCCCTTGACCGCGACGTAAAACTCGGACCGCGTCTCGCCGGCGGCCGCGTGCGCAGCGGCGCTGTGCGCGGGATTCAGTACCAGCTGCACGATTCCGTCGCGGTCGCGAAGATCGATGAAAATAAGGCCGCCGTGATCGCGCCGGGTCTGGACCCACCCCCACAGCGCAACTTCGCGGCCGACGTCGGTGGCGCGAAGCGCGCCGCAGTAATCAGTTCGAGGCCACGGCGGCAGCGGAGAATATTGCTCAGTTTTCGGCATTACCTGTTCACAGTTGAAGGCCGCTTGTGGTCGAAGAATACCTGTGCCTGAAGGCGCAAGAAACAGTCACTTGGGTTTAGCTCCCGCGATCAGCTCAAACGCAGCCGCAAGCTCATATTCGCGCTGGATGCTTTGTTCGAGGTCGCGGAGTTGCACGATTCCCCGTGACAATTCGTCTTCGCCAATGATAACTGCGAACCGCGCGCCGAGCTTCGATGCGCGTCCGAGCAACGCCTTCATTTTTCGCTCCGGCGAAAGCACCTCGACATTGAAGCCCAGGGCGCGCAAATCGCGTGCGACGACGATCGCCTTGCGCATCGCCGCGGGTCCCATCGCGATGACGACGGCATCGGGGGTTACGGCTGGCAGCACACCAGCCGCTTCCAGAGCCAGCGCCATTCGATCGACACCGATCGCAAAACCGATTCCCGCAACCGCCGCGCCGCCCATCGTCTCGACCAGTCCATCGTAGCGCCCGCCCGCCACGACCGTGCTCTGGGCGCCGAGCCCCCCCGCCATCACCTCGAACGCGGTGCGCGTGTAGTAGTCCAGGCCCCGCACCATCCGTGGATTGACGATGAACCGCACGTTAGCGGCGGAGAGCAGATCCTTGACGGTGTCGAAGTGCGCGCGGCATTCCTGGCACAGGTAATCGAGGCTGTTGGGCGCCGACTCCGCGAGCTTCGCGTCAATTTTGCAGTCGAGCAGGCGCAGCGGATTACGGTCGATGCGGCTGTGGCAGTCGTCGCAGAGCTGGTCCCAGTGCGCGCGACCCCATTCGACGAGCGCACTGCGAAAGGCCGGCCGGCACTTCTGGTCGCCGATCGAATTGATTTCCATCGTGAACGGAACTTTCAGCCCGCGACAAAGTTCATCGATCATCATCAGCAACTCGGCGTCGCAGGCTGCGTCGGGACGGCCGAAAACCTCGACGCCGAACTGATAGAACTGGCGATAGCGGCCCTTCTGCGGACGTTCGCGGCGGAACATCGGACCCGAATAGAACAGCCTCTGCTCGGGCTCGGTGCGATCGAACCCGGCCTCGAGGTAGGCGCGCACCACGCCGGGCGTACCTTCGGGCCGGAGCGCGACGACCGTTTCGCCTTCGTCGCGATCGGTGAACGTGTACATCTGCTTTTCGACGATGTCCGAGGTTTCGCCGGTCGAGCGCAGGTAGAGTTGGGTGCGCTCCAGCACCGGAACGCGGATCTCTTTCATCGAGTAGCGCTCGACCAACGCGCGCGCCCGCTCCTCGATGAGGCTCAGCGCACGCGCGTCGGCGCCGATGATATCTCGAAATCCTCTAAGTCGTGTCAGTTCCACCTTGTTACACGCGTTCAATTCTTGGCGCGCTGCAGGTCGCGCAGTTTGCGGAAGCCGGCGAGTTCGACGCCCTCATCCCCGAGCAGTTTGCGCGCTTCGTCCGAAGTGAAGTAGCGGAAATCAGCTTCGCGCTGGAAAGCGTCGCGCGCGCAACTCTTCAGTTCGTCGCGCGCGAACGCCGGATGGCACAGAATCTCGGTCACCCCCGGCTTCAGCGTGCGAATAAGATTCGACCAGTAGGACTCGGTCTCCGCCACCGACTCTGGCCCGTTGAACACGAGGTGATCGGGCGTGACCACGCCGGCTGTGTCGAGCTGATCGAGAATCGCGCCCATCCCCATCTCTTCGGTGCGCATCCAGCTGCGCGACGCCAGCCTGATCGGCACGCGATACTCGTCGGCCAGGCGCGCGTAAATCTCGTGATAGTCGGCGCGCAGTTGCAGGGTGCCCATGTGCGAATCGAGATGAGTCACGTCGATTCCCGCCGCCAGCGCCTTTTCGATCTGCGCGCGGAGCTCAGCCTCCGCCTCGGCGAGGCGCGCATGCTCGTAGACCTGCGCGACGGTCTGCCACAGGTAGCCGCGCTCGTCGACGAGCGTCGGCACTGCGTGCCGTGCCGATACGGGTCCCCACTTGTAGCTGTCCCATTCCGCGGTAAGCGTGAGATGCACGCCCAGGTCGGCGCCGGGATTATTGCGCGCGAACTCTGCTGCCTCCTCGAACCACGGACACGTCACGAGGATCGTCGACGAGGTGAACACGCCCGCCTTCAGGCCGGTGATGACGCCTTCGTTCTGATCGTGGCACATGCCGAAATCGTCCGCATTGAGGATGAGCACGCGCGCGTCCGCCGCGTAGCCGAGTCGTTCAGCCGTCGATATTTCCTGATTCGCCATTTTGGTTGTTCGTTCTTCCGGTCCGTCAAATTTATCGGCCCAACCGGGAAAGAAAAAGGGCCGCCTGTTTGGGCGGCCCTCTCTCGAAGTGCCGATTAGGCGTTGGTTCCTGAATTATACGGTCAGGATGTGGATCGTGCAGGCGGAACCCAGCCCGATTACGTGGGCCTGGCCCGCCTTGGCGTTAGGCACTTGGCGATCTTTCGCGCGATCGTCCTGGGTCAGGTGCCAGACCACCTCGCAGATATTCGCGACGCCGGTCGCGCCGAGAGGATGACCCTTCGAGAGCAATCCGCCCGAAACGTTGACCGGGTCATGGCCGCCCAGGCTCGGATGCATGCCGCCGCCCGAGTCGATGAACTTGCCGGCTTCGCCATCGCCGCACAGTCCGAGGTTCTCGTAATGCACCAGTTCTGCCGTGGCGAAGCAGTCATGCAATTCGGTAAGGGCCATATCCTTGGGCCCGATGCCGGCCTTCTCGTAGGCCTGCTTCGACGCGCGCCGCGTGAGCGTGCTGACGTCGGGCAGCGTGAGGTCGCGATCGGTCCAAGGATCGGAGGTCAACACGGAGGCCGCCACTTTCGCGCGCTTGCGTCCGCCGGCGAGCTGTTTCAGCTTGTCCTCGCTGACCAGGATCGCCGCCGCCGCGCCGTCACCTGTCGGGCAACACATATAAAGGGTGTTGGGATAGGCGACCATGCGCGCATTCATCACGTCTTCGAGCGAGACTTCGTTGCGATACTGCGAGAACGGATTCTTGGTTGCATGCTTGTGCGACTTCACCGAGATCTTCGCGAAGTGCTCCAGCTTGGTGCCGTACTTGCGCATGTGCTCGATGCCCGCCTGGCCGAACACGGCGGGCATCAGGCCCGAGCCGACCTTGCCCTCGGTCAGGTACGCGGGATCGCCGCCGCCGCCGCCGCCGCCGAGCAATCCCGCCTTGCCCATCTGCTCGACACCGACCGCCATCGCGATGTCGTACATCCCGGCCGCTACCGACATGTACGCCTCGCGAAACGCCGTCGAGCCGGTGGCGCATGCGTTAGCGACGTTGATCACCGGGATTCCGGTCTGGCCTATTTGCTGCAGGATTCTCTGCCCGACCATGGCGTTGGACTGGTAGAGATTTCCGCAGGCGAACATCTCAACGTCCTTGATTCCGATTCCGGCATCCTTGAGCGCGAGGATCGCCGCCTGGCCGCCGAGTTCCGGAACGGTCTTCTCGGGATAGCGTCCAAACTTGATCATCCCGGTTCCGAGAACATAAACATTTCGCATCTTGATTCCTCCTGGCGGCCCGGCCCAAAGCTCAGGTCCGTCGTAAAGTTGTTCGCCGCGCTGGCGCTTGCCGGGCGCCTAATTTTTACTCGGCTGGAACGAAAAAGCCACTACGTCGTGCCCTTCGCGATCCTTGGCCGCAACGCCGGTTACCAATTCGACCGGCAGATTGAAAATCTTGTTGGGTTCTTTCTGCGCCTGCTCGGGATCGACACCCGTCAGATTCGCGCGGACGCTGATACCCTCGGGCAGATCGACAATCGCCGTCACATACGGCGTCTTGATTCCCGGAAACGACTGATGCACGACCGAGAACACGTACACCTTGCCCTTGTCGGACAGCGTCAGCGGCTTGAACTTGTCGGTCTCGCCGCACTTCGAACAGGCGACGCGCTTGGGATCGAGATAGATTGCTCCGCACGCGCACTTGATACCTTCGAGATGGGGTTTGGGCGCCAGTTTCAGCCATGGAACGATTGGGCGCGGTCCCGTGTCAGTAGCTTGAGCCTGCTCAGCCATGAAGATCCTCCGAACGATTCGATGATGGGTCAGAATGACTAACGCCGCCCGTGCGGCGGCGCCGTCTTCTTCTCTGGCCGGAGTTTCCCACAGGTGCCGGAAGTCGTCAAGCAGGGGTCACCCCTGCTACTTGTGCTGCCACTTCGGCGGGCGTTTCTCGACGAATGCGGTCGTACCCTCGACGCGGTCCGCGCTGCCGAAGACCACGCCGAACGCCTCCCGCTCGAATCGGAGCCCCGCGCCCTCTTCCATTGTGAACGAGGCCCGCAGCGCGGCTTTCGCCTGACGGAGCGCGACGGCGGATTTGCCTGCGAGTTTCTCGGCCAGCTTGCGCGCGGTTTCGGCAAGGTCGGCGGGCGCCACGACCTGGTTGACGAGGCCCAGTTCCAGCGCGGTCTTCGCATCGAACATCTCGCCCGTCATGATCAGCTCGCGCGCCTTGTTATGGCCGATTCGATGCGGCAGGCGTTGCGTTCCGCCAAAGCCCGGGATTAGTCCGAGATTTATCTCGGGCTGACCGAAACGCGCTTTTTCGCTGGCGACGATCAGGTCGCATGCGAGCGCAAGCTCCAGACCGCCGCCGAGCGCGAACCCGTTGACCGCGGCGATGACGGGGATCGGCAGGTCCTCGAAACTTTCCATCACCCGATGGCCCAGGCGCGAAAAATCGAGCCCGTCAACCGCTGACATTTTCGCCATCGCCGCGATGTCCGCGCCGGCGACGAACGCCCGATCGCCGGCGCCCGTGACGATCAGCACGCGCACCGACGAGTCGTGACGCACCTCGCGAATGACGCGCGCCATTTCCTCGAGCACCTCGCGATTCAACGCGTTGAGCGCAGCCGGCCGGTTCACGGTCAGCGTCGCAATTGCGGCTTTGTCGAAAATTATATTTTTGAGATCCACGCTTCAAATTCCGCCCTCATCCCTTTCAGTGTCAACCCCCGCGCGTTTCAGGCCGGCGCTTGCGTAACAGTTATCGCGAGCGAAACAATGTGACTGTGAAACCCGGAGCGCGCCCCGTCTGTCTGTTCGCGCTCGCGATCGTGCTCGTCGTCATCTGCGGTCGCACCTCCAAGGCTGAGGAATCAACGCCGGCCGCTACTTCGACGACCAGCCACAAGCCCGCTCCCGCTATCTTTGTGGCGAATCCAACGCTCGATTCCCTAAGTGTGTTTCCAATTGGGAACAACGGCAACGTGCCGTCTCTTTTTACACGGACCTTTCTATCCCAGCCCTCCGGCATCGCTTACTGGGAGGGAAATCTCTACGTTACCAACTCTGGTGGAGCGGAGGACGGCTACTCAATCACGGCGTATCCAGTGAGCGGCGGCAGGAGGCCGGCTCCAATTTTCACGATTAGCGGTGGGCAACTCATTATCCCGCAAGGTGTCGCGCTGGATTCCGCCGGTAACATCTATGTCGTTAACGAAGGCATCCTGTCTGGCGATCAGAGTTCCGATCCGCCGAGCGTCACGATTTATCGCGCCGGTAGCAACGGCGATGAAGCACCGATGGCGAGGATCAGCGGCCCGAAGACGAGGCTGAGTTATTCTCAAGCGCTGGCCCTAGACTCGCAGGGCTACATCTACGTCTCCAATCAGAGCCAGGACGAAAAGCCCGACACCATCACGGTGTATTCCCCCGGCAGCAATGGCAACGTCGCTCCTGCCCGCGTTATCTCGGGTCCCGCCAGCTTGCTGTCGGCGCCGGAGGGAGTCGCGGTCGATTCGAGCGGAAGGTTATTTGTCTCGAGTAGCGCAGCCGGAGCACCCCAATCTCCCAGCGCCGCTGTCCTGATCTTTGCGCCCGGCAGCAGCGGCAATGTCGCTCCATTCGCATCGATCGACTGCGATTGCGCGAAAATCCATACGCCGGGAGCAATAACGCTCGACTCGAAAGGAAACGTGTACGTGACAACCCGCTGGAATTTCGATACCGGCACCGCAGGCGTAGCGGTCTTTACTCAGCAAGACCAGGGAACCGGCGATCACCTGAACCTGGAACCAATTGTGGTGCATCACCCGACAGGTCCACCGACGACCGAGGGTTACACAGGTCAGTGCCTGACGCCGATATCGAACATCGCCGGCAAGAAGACCGGAATATCTGACCCTGGCGGGATTGCGGTCGATCCCGATGGCAACATGTACGTTACCAATTCCGACACGTCGAACAGAATCGGCGTCTTCAGCGCCGGCGCCAACGGCAACGTGGCGCCCTCGGTCACGATCGAGAGTCCGACCAGCATCTCCAGTCCATCCAGTGTAACGGTTGATTCCAAGGGGCAGATTTACGTGGCGAACGGAGGCGGCCAGGAAGACCCACGCACGGAATCGGCTAGCATCACGGTCTACCCGCCGGGGAGCTACGCCAATGTGGCCGAGATTGCGACGATCAGCGCCGATGGCGTGAGCGACAAGCCCGGCCTCACCTTCGCGGAAGCGATCGCAGTCGATACTCATGGCAAAATCTACGTGGCCGACCAAGGCGGACGTGGAGCTGGTGACATCAGTAACGGCCGCGTAGCCATCTTTCCCGCTGGCAGCAAAGGCAACGTTGCGCCGATTGCGACTATCGTCGGTACCAAGACAATTGATAACACCGGTCTGAACGATCCCGTTGGTCTCGCGCTCGATACCGCGGACAACATCTATGTAATGAACGCCAGCGGAGGTCCTGACAACAAAGGCAGCGTGACGGTGTACCCATCTACAGCCAACGGGAACGTTGCGCCGAAAGCGATCATCGCAAACGAAGCCAAAGACAAGCGCACGCAGTTCCATCAGCCAGCTGGTATGGCGCTCGATTCCGCCGGCGATATATACGTTACCAACAACAGTAACGACACCGTCACGATTTACGCCGCGGCCAAGTTCGGCGATGTTGCGCCAAAGGCGATCATCTCCGGACCGCATACCGGACTGAATTCGCCGCACGGCATCGGTATCGATTCAGATGGAAAGATTTACGTCAGCAACGACGGCAGCGACAACGAAGGCGTCGATACCGTAACCGTGTATGCGCCCGGCAGCAGCGGCGATGCCAAGCCGATCGCGACGATTAGCGGGTCGCTCACGGGCCTGGGGAAACCTGCCGGCCTCGCGGTCGGACCGTAAATGCTCGCGCCAGCGCTTGCGTGAGACTCATCGTGGGCGAAAGAATGCGCTCGTGCTCGCCCGGTCCAGAACGCATTCCAGCTTGTTCGCGCTCGCAGTCACCCTGCTCGTTTCCGCCGGATGCAGCTCGCCGGCGACGGACTTTGTCAACAAGATTCAGGCTGACGCAACCGAGAAGTGCAACCAAGGCAACAAGGTCGCCTGCGATGTCATCGTGCAACAGGTGAGCGACACCAGGGTCCTGATGGAATCCACGACGCCGCTCGAGACCGAAACGCCCGCCTGCAACGCCGGCAAACAGGACGCATGCCAGCAGCTCGCCGTGCTCCACAGTGAGCTGAGCGCGTGGTGCGCGATGGGCAACCATCAGGCGTGCGGCGCCGTCAACACCGGTTCGTGGCCTACGAAATGGGACGAGCCAGCACTGATCGACGCGGCCAAGCTGTCGTGTCTGGCTGGCAAGTTCAAGCCGGACTCGCGCACCTGCCAGGCTTTACAGATGATGTAACGATTACTGCCGCTCTTCGAAGCCGAGCGAAATCATCATCTCGTGCAGGGATTGATCGACTTCCACATACTCGGTGAGCGAGAGATACACGTGGCATCCTCGGCGCCCTTCCGCGCCGCCGGGGCTCTCCACGATCTTCAACACCTGATCGCCGTTAATCATCAACGGCCTGTCTTTCATAGTCACGCGCAGCCACATTTCCCGCCACCTTCCTGCAAGCCGGTTTAGTACTCGGGCTTGAAATCGAAATGATGAATCGCCTCGATGAAGCGAATGGTGCGCGTCTTCGAGCGCATCACGACGCTGTTGGTATTCGCGCCGCCGGAGAAAAACCGTACGCCGCGCAAATAGTCGCCGGTGGTCACGCCCGTCGCCGCGAACATCACGTTCTCTCCCGCCAGCTCCTCCAGCGTGTAGCGATGCTTGAGGTCCATGATCCCCATCGCCAGGCACGCCTCGGCTTCCTCGGAATTGCGCGGCACGAACCGGCATTGCATCTCGCCGCCGGCGGAACGAATCGCGGCGCCGGCCAGCACGCCCTGATGCGCTCCGCCGATGCCGATCAGCATGTCGATTTCGCTCTCCGGCCGCGTGGTTGCGATAGCGGCGGACAGGTCACCGGCCGAGATCATCTTGATGCCGGCGCCGGCGCGGCGCACTTCGTTGATCAACTTTTCATGGCGCGGGCGATCGAGGATCGCGATCCGCAAGTCCTCGACGTAAACTTTCTTGGCTTCGGCAAGTGCCTTGAGATTGTCGGTCGGCGACCGGTCGATATCGATCACGCCGCGCCCCGCCGGCCCGCACGCGACCTTGTCCATGTAGGTGTCGGGGCATCGCAGGATTCGCCCGCGCTCGGCCAGCGCCACGCACGACAGCGCGTTTGGCCCGCCGGTTGCGCAGATGATCGGACCTTCAATCGCGTCGAGCGCGACGTCGATTTCCGTTCCCGCGCCGGTGCCGACGATTTCGCCCTGGTACAGAAACTCGGCGTCGCCCTCCTGGCCCTCGCCGATGACTATCTTGCCGTCCATCGCGACCGAGTTCAGCGTCTTGCGCATCGCGTCGCACGCCGCCCGATCCGCCATTCGCTCGTCGCCTTTGCCGATGAAACGCGCCGCCGCCAGCGCCGCGGCTTCCGTCGCGCGTACCACTTCGAGGGCAAGATTCCGTTCCATCCAAGGCCTCCGCGGTCAGCTCAATGTGTTCTTCAAGGTGCTCCCGAACAGTGATTCTATCAGGTGATAGCCGTCACCGACGAGCAGGCCCGTCGCGGCGCCATCGCTTTCGGTGTAGCGGCGCGACACCCCGCCGCCCGAGTTGAACTGCGCCGACGTCATCAGCGCGAACGGCACGGGCTCCGGTGAATGAGTCTTGAGCTGGCTCGGCGTCGCGTGATCGGGCATCAGCAGGATCGCGAAGTCGCCAAGCCCTTCAAGCCCCGCGAGCATCGGCCCGATAATCAACTCGTCGATGTGCTCGATCGCTTCCTTCTTCAGATCGGCGCGGCCCATGTGGCCGGCCTCGTCGGGCGCCTCGATATGCAGCAGCAGGAAGTCGCGCGACTTGAGCGATTCGAGGCCGTAGCGGGCCTTCGCGGCGTAGTCGGTATCGAGAAATCCGGTCGCCCCAGGGACCTTAATCAGGTCCAGTCCGGCCAACCGTCCCAGCCCATTGACCAGATCGACGGCCGAGATCACCGAGCCTTCGACGCCGAACCGCTCCTTCAGCGTCGGCACCGCGGGCCGCGTGCCCTGTCCCCAGAACCACACCGAAGTTGCCTCGGTCTTGCCGGCGGCGCGGCGCGCCTTGTTCACCGGATGCTCTCGTAAAATCGCCACCGACCGCCGCGTCATGTCGCGCAGCAAATCCGCGCCTGCGCCCTTGGGCAGATGCTCCTCGACGGGCTTGCCGGTGATGTCGTGCGGCGGCGTGAGATGCGTCGTCGCCACGCCGCCGCGCCACATCATAAGATGCCGATAGCTGACGCCGTTGAAAAACTCGATACCGTCGCCCGCCAGTTCCTTGCGCAGGTCCGCGACGATCTGCGCGGCTTCCTCGCTCGTAATATGGCCCGACGTGAAGTCGTTCATGATCATCGCGCCGCCGTCGCCCGGCTTCAGCGACACGAGATTCATGCGAAACACCACGTCGCGCGGTCCCATCTCGATTCCCTGGCTGGCTGCTTCGATCGGCGCGCGCCCGGTGTGATACCGCGCCGGGTCGTAGCCGAGCATCGTCATCGTGCCGACGTCGCTGCCCGACGGCATGCCCTTGGGAATCGTCGCGACCATCCCGAGCGTCCCGCGCGTCGCGAGCAAGTCCATGTTGGGCTTGTGCGCCGCCGCCAGCGGCGTCTTACCGCCGAGTTCCTCGCACGCCCAATCCGCCATCCCGTCGCCGTGTATGATGACGTACTTCATCGCGCCTCGTTCTTCGTTGCTTACTCGCGCTCCAGGATTTTCAGCACTTTCGCGATGTCCGGTTCGACCACGATAGTGTTACTCAGGTTTTTCAGCGCGGTGTCGGGATCCTTCAGGCCGTGACCCGTGAGCGTACACACGACGACCGAACCCGGCTTCAGCATTCCTGCGCCTGCGTATTTCAGCAGCCCCGCGACGGACGCCGCCGACGCCGGCTCCGCGAATACGCCGCCCGCCGCGATCAGCCGATATGCCGCGAGGATCTCCGAGTCCGTGACGATGTCGATAATCCCGCCCGACTCGTCGCGCGCGCTGGTCGCGCCCTTCCAGCTCGCGGGATTGCCGATTTTGATCGCGGTCGCCACCGTATGCGGATCGTCAATCGGATGTCCGACAACAATCGGCGCCGACTCTGCCGCCTGGTAGCCCATCATCTTCGGAATCCGCTCACTCAACCCCGCCGATTTATATTCCTGGTAGCCCGCCCAGTAGGCAGTGATGTTTCCGGCGTTGCCGACCGGCAGAAAATGATGCGTCGGCGCGTCGCCAAGTTGATCGCAAATCTCGAACGCCGCGGTCTTCTGTCCAGCGATTCGATCGGGATTCACGCTGTTGACCAGCCGAATCGCCAACGGGTCGCGCTCCGCGACATCGCGCACCACCTTCAGGCAGATGTCGAAGTTGCCGATCACCTCGAGCACGCGCGCGCCATGCATCACGCTTTGCGACAGCTTGCCAAGCGCGACCGCGCCCTTGGGAATCAGCACGAACGCCTTCAGCCCGGCGCGTCCCGCGTACGCCGCCGCGGACGCCGCCGTGTTGCCGGTCGAGGCGCATATTACGGCGCGAGCGCCCTCGCCCAGCGCCTTCGAGATCGCCACGGTCATGCCGCGATCCTTGAATGAACCGGTCGGGTTGGCGCCTTCGAACTTAAAGTAAACCTTGATATTTAGCCCGAGCCGGTCCGCGATTGCGGGTACCTCGATAAGCGGCGTGTTGCCCTCGTTAAGCGTCACAACCGGCGTCGAATCCGTCACCGGCAGGAAGCGCCGGTAGTGCTCGATGAGTCCCGGCCAGTAAGACAACCGTTGCTGTTTGGATCCGCTCTTCGAGTCCGACGCCATCGCTAAAGCCTCTCCTCGATCCGGATAAATGCGGGGGCCGACTGCACGATTTTCTTCCTTCGAATCTCCGCCAGCGCGCGTTGCAGGCTGCGTTCGGGCGCGTCATGCGTCCGCATAATAACCGGCACCGTCCGCGCCGTCCCGCGATCCTTCTGGATCACCGACGCGATCGACAGCCCATGTTTGCCCAGCACCGACGCGATTGCGCCGAGCACCCCAGGCCTGTCCCGCGCCATGAACCGCAGATAATACTCGCATACCACGGCGTCCATCGGCTTGACACTGGCGCTCTTCATCAGGTGAATCGGAAAACCGAACGCGTGCGTTCGCGCCGAGCCTTCGGCCATGCGATGCCGCGCGATTTCCAGTATATCGGCCATCACCGCCGTCGCCGACGGCATCTCGCCTGCGCCGAGCCCCGAATACATTGTCGCGCCAAGCGCGTCGCCGTGGATATAGATCGCGTTGAACGCGCCGCCGACTCCCGCCAGCATATGGCGCTGCGGGATCATCGTCGGATGCACCCGCGCCTCGATTGCGCCGTCGTCGTCTTTGCCGATCGCCAGCAGCTTGATGGCGTAGCCGAGTTCGCGCGCGTACGCGATATCCGCCTGCGTGATTCGGGTTATCCCTTCGGTATAAATCTGCGCCGGTTTCACCAGCACGCCAAACGCCAGCGTCACCAGCAGGCAAAGCTTGTGCGCCGAGTCATGCCCCTCGACATCGACGGCCGGATTCGCCTCAGCCAGGCCCTTGGCCTGCGCGTCGGCCAGCGCGGCGCTGAACTCGACGCCGTTCTCCGACATCGTGGTGAGGATGGAATTGCAGGTGCCGTTGACGATTCCGTAAACCGCGCGCTGGCGATCTCCCGCCAGCGCCTCGCGCAGCGTGCGGATGATCGGCACGCCGCCGCCGACGCTGGCCTCGAAGCCGACCGCCAGGCCGCGCTTGGCGGCCAACCGAAAAATCTCGCCGCCATGTTCCGCGAGCAAAGCCTTGTTGCCGGTAACGACGTCCTTGCCTGCGGCGAGCGCCTTCATGATCAATGCGCGCGCCGGTTCGTGACCGCCGAACAACTCGACCACAATATCGATGTTGGGACGCGTTACCACCGCAGCCGCGTCGCGCGTGATCAGCTTCGCCGGCAGTCCGGGCACGTCGTCGGGCCTGAGGCTTCGATCCGCTACGGCCGCCAGCTCGAGCGGCGCGCCAAGAATCCGTTGGTATTTGTCGGGGTTGCGCAGCAGCAGTTTCACCACGCCGCCGCCGACGGTACCGCATCCGAGCAGGGCAATCCGTACCGGTTTCAATTTGTCCCCGACTCTTTTGCGATTGCGCTCAGGAGCCGCTGGCCGCGCTCGCGGGAATTTCGGCGTGGCCGGCCCGCAGCGCGTGACGAATTCCGCGAAGCGCCTGGCGCGTGCGATGCTCGTTCTCGATTAGCGCGAAGCGCACGAAGCCGTCACCGTCCTGGCCGAAGCCGACTCCCGGCGAAACCGCGACCTTGGCCTCGGCGAGCAGAAACTTGGCGAACTCCAGCGAACCCATCGCGCGGAACGGCTCCGGAATCGGCGCCCACACGAACATCGTCGCCTTTGGCTTCTCGACCGGCCATCCGGCGCGGTTGAGTCCGTCGACCAGCACGTCGCGCCGCCGCCTGTAAGTCGCGTTGATCTCGCCGACGCACTCCTGCGGTCCGTTGAGCGCCGCGATCGCCGCGACCTGCACCGGCGCAAACATCCCGTAGTCGAAGTACGATTTCAGCCGCGCCAGCGCCGCGATCATCTCGCGATTGCCGACTGCGAATCCCACCCGCCAGCCCGGCATGTTGTAACTCTTCGACAGGGTGAAGAACTCGACGCCGATATCTTTCGCGCCCGCCACCTGCATCATCGACGGCGCCTTGTAGCCGTCGAAGCACAGGTCCGCGTATGCGAAATCCTGCGCGACCATGATGTCGTTCTCGCGCGCGAACTCGACCACCCGATTCATGAAGTGCAAGTCGACGGTCGCGGTGGTCGGGTTATGCGGGAAGTTCATGATGAGGAACTTCGGCCGCGGCCAGCATCGATTCACCGTCGCCATCAATTCGTCGAAAAATTCCTCGCCGCGCCGAATCGGCACGCCCTGCACCTGCGCGCCCGCAATGATGCATCCGTACTGATGAATCGGGTAGGTCGGCGTCGGTGCGAGCACCACGTCACCCTGGTCGAGAATCGCCAGCGCCAGGTGCGCGATGCCTTCCTTCGATCCAATCGTGACGATCGCTTCCGAATCGGGATCCAGCTCGACGCCGTAGCGCCGCTTGTACCAGTCGCAGATCGCCAGCCGCAGCTTGTACACGCCGCGCGAGACCGAGTAGCGATGGTTGGCGTTCTTGGCGGCCGCCTCGATGAGCTTCGCCACGATATGCGGCGGGGTCGCCTCGTCGGGATTTCCCATCCCGAAATCGATTATGTCCTCGCCGGCGCGCCGCGCCTTTTGGCACAAATCTCCGATCGCGTTGAAGACGTAGGGTGGCAGGCGCTTGATTCGTGGGAAATCCATTTTGCTCTTGCGCTGGCGACGATACGCGTCCGCCAATTGCGCGAGCTATAAGTTTTAACGGACCCCCGCCCACGCCGCTAGTAGGCGGTCAGCATTGGATTATTTGTCATCCTGACCGAAGCTAGCAACGGGAGCGCAGGGAAGGATCTCGGACAGCTTCGCGCCAGCGAAGCCGGTACCGGTTTTGACTCGCTGCATCCAATAAGAATGCTGAACGCTTTCGCGACGGAAAAAGCCAAAGGAGCGCTTCGCGATTGCTGAACCGGGACCGGCGGCGCGTATGCGCCGCTGTCCGAGGTCCTTCCTCAGCTCGCGTTGCTCGCATCGTCAGGATGACAGACGAGTCCCGCGCGTCGCTCGCGCCGGTCGCGATGAGCACCTCACTTCGCGGTGCCTGCCAGCGCGACGTCCGCGGCCTTCGCGCCGGAGTGCAGTTATGGCCGTTTGTAGACGACACCTTCCTTCATCACAAAACTCACCTTGGTCATCAGAGTGATGTCGTCGAGCGGGTTCCCCGGCACCGCGACGACATTGGCGAACTTGCCCGCCGTGACGCTGCCGAGATCCTTGTCGTGCTTGAGCAACTCAGCTGCGTGCATAGTCGCGGCCTGGATAGCGTACATCGGCGGCATACCGACTTTGACCATGTAGCCGAACTCTTTCGCGTTCTCGCCGTGTGGATACACAGAAGCGTCGGTGCCGAAGGCGATCTTCACGCCGGCCTTGTAGGCCTTGCCTGCCGTAGCTTGAATGATAGGACCCACCGTCGCAGCCTTTGCGGCGACTTCTGGCGGATAATAGCCAGGCACTTTGGCCTTTTCCGTGACGAATTCGCCGGCGATTATAGTCGGAACGTACCAGGTGCCGTGCTTCTTCATCAGTGCTATGTCCGCGTCGTTCATAAAGGTGCCGTGTTCGATCGAATCGACGCCGCCGAGAACCGCTCGGCGGATGGCTTCGGCGCCATGTGCGTGCGCGGCCACCGTGAAACCGTAGTCGTGCGCGGCGGCAACCACAGCCGTGATCTCCTCGAGGGTGAGCTGTGGGTTGTCGACACTGCTACTTTCGTCCAGTACTCCGCCGGAGGGCATAATCTTGATGAGGTCTACGCCGTCCTTATAGTGCTGGCGTACCGCCTTCCAGGCATCCGCTGGGCTGTTGATGATGCCGTCTTTGGAACCAGGGTCTCCGGCGAGGTCTGCGCGATAACCGTCAGTTGGATCGGCGTGGCCACCGGTCGAGCCGATCATCATGCCCGCGGTAAAGATTCGCGGTCCCGGCACGACGCCAGCATTGATCGCGTTGCGCAGCGCGATCGACTCGTTGTTTCCATCACCGACATTGCGCACCGTCGTGAAGCCGGCCAGCAGGGTGCGTTGCGCGTACACCGTCGAGCGGATCGCAAAGTCGGCGGTGTTCCAACGGAACTCGTCGGTATAGAAGGTCGGGCTCGTTTCGAACGTTAGATGCGTATGGCTGTCGATTAGTCCCGGCATGCAGGTTTGTGCGGCCAGGTCGATTTCCGCAGCGCCGGCCGGCACCTGGTGCCCCGAAACCACATCGCGGATGCGCTTGTCCTCGACCACGACAGTCGTCTCACCAAGGAGCTTGCCGGCCTGAGTATCGATAAGGTGCCCGCAATGCAGTGCAGTGACGGTGTCGCCAGCTTTCGGCGGCGTGTCGGCTCCAGCAGTCACCGAAGCGATGAAGACAACCGCGACGGTTGCCAGATAAAACCTTCTTCTACCCATAGTCGAGTTGCCTCCGCTTCACGGCTCGACCGGTTACTTCGCGGAACCTGCCAGCGCGACTTCCGCGCTCTCGCGCCGACGCGTCGCCCAATAGACCGGCGCCGCGCACACCGAGATCAGCCCCGCGATTTGCCATTCGAACGGGATGCCCGCGGTGTCCACGATTCGTCCGGCAAACAGCAGGCCGACCGCACCGCCCATCGTCTGGAACGTCGAGTTGAACGACAGCAGCGTCGCGCGATTGCCGGATTCGATCTGCTCGTTGAACCAGCTCTGCACCAGCGGCATCATCGCGCCCGTGAACAGGTTCATCACGAACAGCATCGCGAGCGAGACCACCGGCCGCCCCCCGAACAACCCCGCCAGGAACAGCATCGCGCTCGCGCCGATAACCAGCATGCTCACGCGCGCGGCGCGCTGCGTTTCGTCGCCCTGAAGACGGGCGCTTATCTCCGCACCGACCAGTCGCGCGGCAGACAGCCCGCAATAGATCCATCCGATAATCCACACGCCGACCGCCAGGCTCTCGTTGAACATTATCGGCCATGAGATCCAGTACGGCGCCCATGCGGCAACGGTGATCGCGTTCGCGACACTCAGCATGAGGACGGTATACGCGGCCAGTCCGGCGCGGATGCCATTGCCGACGTGCGCTGCGACTTTGCGCGGAATCGTCGCGATTCCTACTGTCGTGGTGCGCGCGCGCTCGTCGTGCATCAGCGACGCGCCGACCGTGCCGGCGACGACGTAGCCGCCTGCGCCGAGCAGCCACGGCCATGCGATGTTGACGTCGGCCACGTACGCGCCGATCATCGCCGAGCCCATAAAGCCAATCGTCGTCAGTTGCGAGATGCGCGAGAACAGCCGGTCCTTGAGCCCGTCGTAGCCGGCGTCGTCGAGCGCGTCGACGCCCCACGCGTCAATCGCGCCATTGCCGAAGGTCGTGCCGATACCGTCGATGCTCTCGGCGATCAGGAACACGTAATAATGATGCGCCACGAAATACAGGATGAACGCGCAGACCCGCAGCGCCGCGCCCAGCACGTAGGAGCGGCGCCGGCCGAGCAGGTCGGCGAACGCACCGGTGGGCACGTCGGTCAGAAACAGCACGACGAAGTACGTCGCCAGTACGCTGTTTATCTGAAACTGGTCGAGCCCGCGCGAGCGCAGGAAGATAGGATAGACGCCGAACAGAAATCCGCCGGCGAACGAGTACAGTCCCCACACCGTGTAGTACCGGCGAGTGATGTCGCGAATCGTCGGAGCATGCGGCCGTGCGATATCCACCGAAATTTCCCCACCCAGTCTGCTGCGCGAAAAGCAAAAGCCCCGGGGCTCGCAAGCGCCCGGGGCTTTTTAGAGCCAAGTATCAATGTCCGTCTCAATTCAGGAGGACCTTCATTGAATTGGGGACTCGACGTACATTACAACTCGGCTTCATGGCGTTAGATTAGTCGACCGACCGGCGATTAGTCAAGCGCCTTCACTGAGGCTAAAACAGGCCGTCTGGTTCTCAGAGTCGCACGTATAACGTAGCATTTAATGATACGAACTCTTCGCATGAGCAACCTGAGCCTCGACCGCAGCTTCGATTTTCCCGCCGACGTACCCGAGCCTGGACTCGCCACCCGCGCGTGGCGTTTTTCGAACGTGGTTTGGCTCGCGGTGTACGTGTACGCGGGCTACAAAAGCACCCAACTCTGGACGCGCTACATTAGCGATCTCGACAAAGCCGAGCTCTATCGCCGCCAGGATCTTCGCGCCGCGCAAGCCCTCAACCGCACTGCGATCCGGCTCGAAGGTTTGCTGATCAAGGCATGCCAGTTTATCGCGACTCGCGCCGACGTGCTTCCCGATGAGTGGGTATCGACGCTGTCCGGCTTGCACGATCGCGTCCCGCCGCGGCCCTTTGCGATGATCCGCGAACAGATCGAGCGCGAACTCCGCCGCCCGCTCGAGGCCGTTTACGCCGAGTTCGACGCCGCGCCGCTGGCGTCGGCATCGCTCGCGCAGGTGCATCGGGCGCGCCTGCACGACGGCCGTCGATGCGCGGTGAAGGTGCAGTACCCCGGAATCGACGGCATCGTGCGCGCCGATCTGCGCAACTTGACCCTGGTGCTCTACTGGCTCGCGAAGCTCGAGCGCGACCTCGACTATCGGATCCTGATGCGTGAGGCGCTCAAGTACATCCCGATGGAGTTGGATTTCATTCACGAGGCCGACAACTCCGCCACGATGCGTCGCAACTTCGCCACGGATCCCGCCGTGATCGTTCCTGAGGTCTATCGCGAGTTCACCACGCGGCGCGTGCTTACGATGGAACTGCTCGAGGGGATCAAGGTCACCGACATCGACGCGCTCGAGCGGGCAGGCATCAACAAACACGCCGTCGCGCAGAAGCTGATCGAGATTTTCTGCGACCAGGTCCTGCGCGACGGGTTTTTCCACGCCGATCCCCATCCCGGCAACATCCTCGTTCAGCCCGGCCCCAAAATCGTGCTGCTCGATTTCGGCCTGGCCAAGGATTTCCCGCCCACGTTCCGCGACGGCATCGTGCGGCTGACGTTTTCGATCCTTAGTTCTAATCGCGACGGCATCATCGCCGCGTTCAAAGAGCTGGGCTTTCGCACCCGCAACGGCAATCCCGACACACTGCTGGCGCTCTCCGACTTGTTCCTCGGCAGCACGCTCAAGTCGAAGAAGGCTTACGCCGACAAGGACCTGGTCGAGCAGTTCTCGGAAGAGCTTCCGCGCGCGATTCGCGCCAACCCCGTGGTCGAAGTTCCCGCCGACGTGCTGTTGGTCGGCCGCATGATGGGCCTGCTGAGCGGACTCGGCAAATCGCTCGACTCGCAGGTCGATCTCTTCACGACGATCATGCCGTACGCACAGCGCCTCATGATGGCGCAACCAACCCCCGTGTCGGCTGACGCTCCCGCCGATACTCCGGCCGGCAAGTAGTCTTTTCGCTGGTTTCTTCGCGCGCCTCTTTCATGGCACTGTTTGCCCGTGCAATTTTCGATGCGGAGTCCATCTGATGTCTGATCGAAGCAATAAACTTGTGCCGCTCGCGGCGGAGCTGGCAGCCGACTTTGCCACGCGCGCCGGCGAACACGACCGCGCCAATTCATTCCCGGTCGAAAACGTCGACAAAATGAAGGCGGCTGGATACACCGCGCTCGTCGTTCCCGAAAGATTCGGCGGGCTCGGCGCCGACCTCGAGGATTTTGCGCTCTGCCAGGAGCAGCTCGCGCAGGGCTGCGCCGCGACCACGATCGCAATCAACATGCACCTGTTCGGCATCGGCAGCATGGTCGAGCGCGCCACCGGCCGCCCGCAGGAGGAATTGTTCTTCGACGTAATCGGGCGCGGCCACCAAATCCTCGGCGGCGGCATCAGCGAACCCGAGACCGGCGGCGATTGGGGCTACTTTGCGACCCGCGCGCGCCGCGACGGCGAGACCTACGTTCTCAACGGCCGCAAAACCTTCACCAGCCTCTCGCCCGTGATCGATCTGTTCATGGTGATGGCGACGATCGAGGGCTCGAATCCGCCCGCCTCGGCCACCTTCGTCGTGCCGCGCGGCACTCCCGGCTTCGAGCTGGTCGAGACCTGGGACGCGATGGGGATGCGGGCGACTGCCAGCCACGACCTGGTGATCAAAGACGTCCGCGTGCCGGCGATCGCGATGGCCGAGTCGCGGCCTATCGGCCCGGTCAACGACCAGGCGATTTCGCTGTTCGCATGGTTCGGCATTTCCGTCGCCGCGACCTACACCGGCGTGGCGATCGCGGCGCTGAAGTTCGCCAAGGAGTTTGCCGGCCGCCTGAAACCGCTCACGCAGCCGCGCACGATCAAATATCTTCCCGGCATTCAATTCGCCATCGCCGAGGCCGAAGCACTGATCGCGCAATCGCGCGCGCTCTATCTGGGCGTCGCCCGCGACTACCTTCGCGAACGCGATTCATTCAAGGGCGAAGCGGGACTGGCGCGCGTCGTGATGCCGAAATATGTCGCGACCAACAACGCGATCCGCGCGGTCGATTACTGCATGGAGGTGGTCGGCGCGCACGGGATGCTGAAAAAATTTCCGATGGAGCGCTACTACCGCGACGTCCGCGCCGGCCCCAATCATCCCCTGTCCAACGCGCGCGCACGCGAGCTGCTCGGCAAGGTCGCGCTCGGCATCGGCCTGGCCGAGACGCCGCGCTGGTAAGACGGCGAGATGGGGTCGAGCCGCGTCGATTGTCGATTGATCTGCGCTCGGCGCTGGACGACTCTCCCCCCGAGTAATAGTTTCCTGAATCGTGATCAATGAAATCGAACAGGTTGCGCTCCGCGCTGCGCGTGCCGCCGGCAGAATCCATCTCAAACGGCTCAGCCGCATAACCATCAACCGCAAGTCGAACTCGATCGATCTCGTGACCGAAGCCGACCGCGAATCGGAAGCGGCGATCATCGAAGTGATCCATCGCGCATTTCCGACCCACGCGATCCTTGCCGAGGAAAGCGGCGCCAGCGTGCATCAAAGCGACCATCGATGGATCATCGACCCGCTCGACGGCACCACCAACTTCGCGCACGGCTATCCGCAATTCTGTGTGTCGATCGCGTACGAGCGGCGCGGCCGCGTGCAGTTCGGCGTGGTCTTCGACGCGCTCAAAAAAGAAACGTTCATCGCCCATCGCGGACAGGGCGCGCGCCTCAACGGCAAGCCGATTCACGTGAGCGCGACACCGAACCTCTGCTCCGCCCTGCTCTGCACCGGATTCGCGTACGACCGGCGCGAGCGCCGGCGCTTCTACCTGTGCTTTTGGGAAGAGCTCGTGATGCGCTCACAAGGCGTGCGGCGAACAGGGTCAGCCGCGCTCGACCTCGCCTACGTCGCAGCCGGCCGCACCGACGGATTCTGGGAATTCGGGCTTCGCCCCTGGGACGTGGCGGCGGGCGCATTGATCGTCGAGGAAGCACGCGGGCGCGCGTCCAACATGGACGGCTCCGAGCTCGACCTTGGCGGCGCGAATATCGTGGCGACCAACGGGCGGCTCCACAACGAGCTGGTCGAAACGATCGCACAGACCCGGCCCGAGGCCGACCGCCGCCACGCCGAGATGTTGCGCGAGACCAAGGCCTCCGCATAGAAGTCCAACTCGATTCTGGGAGGATGCCCAATGGACGTACAGATTCGACGCGCCAATCGCGAAGATATCGAGATCTGCGGCGAGATTTGCCACCGCGCGTTCTGCGCCGTCGCCGACCAGTACAACTTCCCGCACGAGTTTCCCGACGTCGCCGCCGCCACCGGCATGATCGGCGGCATGATTTCCAACCCCGGCTTCTATGGAATCGTCACCGAGCTCAACGGACGCATCGCCGGCAGCAACTTCCTCGATGAGCGCGCGCCGATCACCGGCGTCGGTCCGATTAGCGTCGATCCCGACGTGCAGAACAGCGGCGCCGGCCGCGTAATGATGCAGCACCTGCTCGATCGCGCCGCCGCCAATCGGTACCCCGGCATCCGGCTGGTGCAGTCGGCCTATCACAATCGATCCTTCAGCCTCTACGCCAAGCTCGGCTTCGAAATCCGCGAGCCGCTGTCTGTGATGGTCGGGCCGCCGATCAACGAATCGATCCCCGGCTACAAGGTTCGCGCCGCCACCGACGCCGATCTCGCCGCATGTAACCGGCTCCACTTCGCGGTGCATGGACACGATCGCGGCCGCGAATTGCGCGACGGCATCGCGGCTCGGACGGCGAACGTCGTCGAGCATCTCGGCCGCATCACCGGCTATGCGACCGCGATCGGATACGCAGGCCATGCGGTCGGCGAATCGAATGAAGAACTCAAAGCGCTGATTTCGGCGGCGCCGGAATTTCTCGGCTGCGGCCCCCTGATCCCGTCGCGCAACGGTGACTTGCTGCGATGGTGCTACGGTAAAGGCCTGCGCCTGATGCAGCAGATGACGCTGATGACCGTCGGCCTCTACAACGAACCGCGCTTCCCGTTCATCCCGTCGATTCTGTACTGACTAGCGCCGCGCGATGAACATCCCCGAATCCTTGGTGATTCGAAGTTCGCCGCGCGCCGCGATTTCGTTTTCGATGTGCGTGCGCAGTGCCGCAATCTGTTCGTCGGTGACGCGGCTCCGCACGCGCATCGAGCAGATGTAGTCCATCAGCGGCACGGCTTCGGTTACGACCAGCGAATCGGGGTAGCGTTCGAGCTTGACCTCGCTGAAGGTGCGGCGCATGTAGACCTCGCCACTCTCGAGGCCAAACCGCGCAGCCGATTCCGTCAATCGCGGGAGCGAGAAAAGGCGCGCCGCGAGATCGTCCAGCTCGCGCATGTTCGCGTGTCCCATCGTCGCCGCGTAGCAGAAACCCCCGGGCTTTAGCACGCGCCGAGCTTCGGCCAGCGCGGCCGGAATATCGCGCACGTGATAGAGCATGTGATTCGCGATCACCGCGTCGAACGATTCGTCGCGAAACGGTAGCGCCTGCGCGTCGGCCTGCATGTAGGCGAACGAACGGCCCAGCCGCGCGAGATTGGCGCGCGTTTCGCGCAGCATCCCGCCCGACATATCGGTCAAATTCACGCGCCAGCCGTCGGGAACCTGCACCGAGCTGCGCCACAATATGCCGGTGCCGCAGCCGAGCTCGAGCACATTCGCGTTTTCAGGAAGCCGAACCCGATCGAACATCCAGCGCATCAGCCCGTAGCGATTGGTGCTGAAGCGCTGATGGAGCCGGATGCGAGCCGAGAGGTTGGAGCCGTCCTTGTATTGCTCGCGCAGAAGCCGCGCGGAATCGGAAATATCGCTCGCGGTCATCGCGACAATGTTGGCGCGTGCGCGACGCAGCGATCAACGATCGCTCGCCTTGTCCGCCGCCTGTTGCTCATATAGTTCTGTCTTTTGCCGCATCCGTCGCCCCGGTAGTGAAAAGGACATCACGGAGGTCTCCGGAACCTCAGGTCCGGGTTCGATTCCCGGCCGGGGCAGAATATCAGGCCCGCGACGTGCGGCTCCGCTGAGCAACACTAGAGTGAAATAGCGACAGCAACAGAACGCCCTCGCCCCCACTTCCATCATCGGGATGAAATGCTGGGCCTATCTCTTGCGCTCGGGGGTCCGCTTATTCCGCGACGACTTGCGCTTCGCCTGGTTCTCAGGCTCGCCCGATGCGAGTGGTTCACGCGCAGAAATCGTCAACTGTTCTTCGGGATCGGTGGTCTGATATTGGCGTTCCGTCGGGGCCTCCATTTCTTCAGGCAGGGTCCATTGCTGATCGAACGGCGCAATCGTCGTTCCTTCGCCCCAGCCGCCCCTCGCGCGATGGAGTTGTTGCTGGCAGTCGACACAGTACGATGCGAAGGGAATCGCCATCAGACGCTCGATCGGAATCAGGTCTTTGCATTTGAGGCATCGGCCGTACTTGCCGGCATCAAGGCGTGTGACCGCTTCATCGAGGTACCTGAGTTTCTCTTCCGCGCGCGCGATTAGTCCTGCATGAGTTTCGATCTCTTCGCTTGTACGCGCCGAATCCTCCACGTCGGCCGGCTCTGAATCGGCCTCCTGCTGCTGATCTCGTCGGAGCTCTTCTATTCTCTGATAGGTTTCCTTCTGGAGCCGGGTCAGCATTTCTCGAAGGCTTTCACGGCCTTCCGCATGGTAGGAATTTAGTTCGCGAATCATCTTCCCCACTCTCCGATTTCGTCTCGCATTATTCGTCCAGCCACTCCCGAACATAGCCTGTTTCGATCTTCACGTCTTCTTGCAGCAAGCAATGGGCCATCCAATTTCACGCGACAGAGACTTAAACACCGCCAAGAGGTGTAGCCGATCGCACCACGGGCCTCATCACCTATGCTGCGTATCGACTCAGTGAACGTCCGAAAGTGCCATTGGTGCAGTTGCCGATGGCCGTCCTACCCCGGTCACGAAGCAAAACCCATGCAGCAGAAATCCCCAGGCAGGACCAGAAGATGCCCTCTCAAACACGACTGGCATATTCAATGCTCTTTCAGTTCGCATCATTTTGGAGGTGTACTATGGCAATTCGAGTTGGGATCAACGGCTTCGGCCGCACGGGCAGGATGTTTTATCGCGCGGCGATTCAGAAACGTGCTTCGTTTGAAATCGTGGCGGTCAATGACGTGACCAGCGCTGAAAACCTGAGCCGTTTGCTCAAATACGATTCCGTGCATGGAACGCTTTCGGAGCAAGTCAAGGTCGAGGGTTCGCACGTGATGGTGAACGGGCACTCGTTCGAAGCGCTCTCATAGCATGATCCGGCGCGGTTGCCATGGTCGCGGCTCGGCGTACAGCTGGTGGTCGAGTCGAGCGGACATTTCACCTCGCGGGACAAGGCGGCGGCACATCTGAGTGCCGGCGCGAAAAAGGTCGTCCTGAGCGCGCCCGGCGAGGGGGCGGACGCGACACTCTGCATGGGGGTTAACCAGCGCGACTATGACCCCAAGAAGCATGAGATCGTCTCGAATGCATCGTGTACGACCAACTGCCTGGCCCCCATCGCAAAGGTTCTGCACGAGAATTTCGGCATCGTGCATGGACTGATGACCACGGTGCACGCCTATACGAACGATCAGAAATTGCTCGACGCGCCGCACAAGGATCCGCGCAGGGCGCGCGCCGCCGCGATGTCGATGATACCGACTTCGACCGGGGCCGCGCGCGCGATCGGGTTGGTCATCCCCGCGCTGAAAGGGAAGCTGGACGGAATCGCGGTGCGAGTGCCGACCCCAAACGTGTCGCTGGTCGATCTCTGTGCATTGCTCGAACGCGATGCCGACAGCAAGGCGATTAACCTCGCGATGAAGACAGCGGCGGAAGGAGAGCTAAAGGGAATCCTGGAGTATTGCGAGGAGCCGCTGGTATCGAGCGATTTCAACGGCAACCCCAGCTCTTCGATTCTCGACTCGCCTTTGACCAAGGTGATCGGAGGGCGCCTCGCCAAGGTGTTCGCCTGGTACGACAATGAGTGGGGCTATGCGAACCGCCTGGTCGATGTGACTGGCTACATCGCGAGCAAGCTCTGAATTCGCGATTGCTGCCGAGGTGACGCCAGGTCAATCCGCGCTCTATCATGTGAGCTCACCCGCGATCGGCATTTGATCTTTTGGCAGAGCATCAGGCGTGCTGGTTTTGGAGATGCCAATCTCGGCACTAACGATCTGAGCTGTCTGTCATAATATTTCCGGGGGCTTTCTCAGTCGCGACCGATCAAAGGAAATGCGGGGCACCTGTCGCCTTACGCCTCACATAAGCTGTCTCCGAAGGATACAGAAGTGATCTAAAAGGCCGCGACGCCGGAGCTTCACAGTCGTTCGGGGCTGCGTTCGCGTACAACACCGACCTCCAAGCTCCTTACACGCCTCTATGAACGACCAAATCCTCAACGCGGGGCTGGCACATTCCTAGCTTAGTCTTTCGAATGATCTATAGGACCATCGAAAAGCCAAAAGGCGGATGGGCGGTCGCCCCGAATCTCCTCGACTACGAGAAAGTTTGCGCAGGATTTTCGTGGGATGCGGCACGGCGCGAACTCGACGGCCTGCCCGGCGGCCGCGGGCTGAACATCGCGTACGAGGCGATCGATCGTCACGCGGCCGGTACCCTCCGCAATCATTTGGCATTGCGATGGATCGGCAAGGCGGGCGACACGCGCGATTTCACTTATGCCGACCTGCGCATCCTCACCAACCGCTTTGCGAACGTGCTGCGAGGTCTCGGTCTCAGCAAAGCCGAGCGGGTGTTTCTTCTGTCTGGGCGTATTCCCGAACTCTATATCAGCGCGCTCGGGACGCTGAAAAATGGCAACGTCTTTTGCCCCCTCTTCTCCGCCTTCGGTCCGGAACCGATTCGTCAACGCATCGGCATCGGCGACGGCCGCGTGCTGGTAACCACCGTCGCGCTGTACAAACGCAAAGTCGCCGACTTGCGCGCCTCGCTCCCCGGGCTCAGGCACGTGCTGCTGATTGGCAGTCCCGAAGAGATTCGCAAGATTCCAAATACCGAGAATTTCCACCAGTTGATGGACAACGCGAGCAACGATTTCGACATCCCGCCGACCGATCCCGAGGATCTCGCTCTGCTTCATTTCACCAGCGGAACCACCGGCAAGCCCAAAGGTGCGATGCACGTGCATCAGGCCGTCGTCGCGCATCACGTGACCGGCCGCTTCGCGCTCGATTTTCATCCCGACGATATTTTCTGGTGCACGGCCGATCCCGGATGGATCACGGGTACGTCGTACGGAATCATCGCGCCGCTCACCAATGGCATCACCAGCATCATCGACGAGGCGGAATTCGATGCGGAGCGATGGTACGCGTTGCTGCAACAGCAGAAGGTCACTAACTGGTACACCGCGCCGACCGCGGTCCGCATGATGATGAAAATCGGGACCGGGGTGATCCGCAAATACGATCTTCGCCATCTGCGCTTCATCGCCAGCGTCGGCGAGCCGCTCAATCCCGAGGCGGTGGTATGGGGACAGGAAGCGTTCGGCCTTCCGATTCACGACAATTGGTGGCAAACGGAAACCGGCGGCATTATGATTTCAAACTTCGCCGCCATGGACATTCGCCCGGGCTCGATGGGCCGCCCGCTTCCTGGTATCGAGGCAGGCGTCGTTCGCCGCCTCAAGGACGGCACCGTCGAGGAAATTCGCGAAGCTGGAGTCGAGGGCGAACTTGCGCTGCGGCCCGGTTGGCCGTCGATGTTCCGCGGGTACCTGAATGAAGACGAGCGCTATCGCAAATGCTTCCTGGGCGGATGGTATCTCACTGGCGACCTCGCGCGGCGCGACGCCGATGGCTACTACTGGTTCGTTGGGCGTGCCGACGATGTGATCAAATCGTCGGGTCATCTGATCGGGCCGTTCGAAGTCGAGAGCACCCTCCTGGAGCATGCTGCGGTCGCGGAGGCGGGGGTCATCGGCAAGCCGGACCCGATGGCCGGTGAAATCGTCAAGGCATTCGTCTCGCTCAAGCCGTCGTTCGTCTGGAGCGACGATCTTCGCAGCGAACTGCTTGGCTTCGCGCGCAAGCGGTTGGGCGCGGTGGTCGCGCCCAAGGAAATCGATTGCATCGCCAGCGTGCCCAAGACCCGCAGCGGAAAAATCATGCGCAGGCTGCTCAAGGCGCGCGAGCTCGGCCTGCCCGAGGGCGACATCTCAACGCTGGAGAGTTCGTAGAACATGGCGCTACAACCAACCATCGCGACCCAAAATGTTGACGCCGCGCACGCGCTGGCGCTGCT
Source organism: uncultured delta proteobacterium (assembly GCA_963842085.1). GTDB lineage: Bacteria > Desulfobacterota > Binatia > Binatales > Binataceae > Binatus. The sequence continues at coordinate 412,616 of CAWJET010000002.1, read as the reverse complement.
GCGCGACATGGTCCGCGTCCGCCGCTTCGAAGAAAAAGCCGCCGAGCTTTACAGCGCGGCCAAAATCCGCGGATTTCTCCATCTCTATATCGGCGAGGAAGCCGTTGCGGTCGGCGCGATGCGCGCGTTGACGCCGGAAGACTCGGTCGTCGCGACCTATCGCGAGCACGGACACGCGCTGCTGCGCGGCGTTTCGGCCGACTCGATCCTGGCCGAGATGTACGGCAAGCAGGAAGGATGCAGCCGCGGGCGCGGCGGCTCGATGCATCTGTTTGACGCGGCGGCGCGATTCTATGGCGGTAACGCAATCGTCGGTGGCGGGCTGCCGCTCGCGATCGGTTTCGCGCTGGCCGACAAGCTGCAACATCGCGCTCGCGTCACCGCATGCTTCTTCGGTGACGGCGCGGTGGCCGAGGGCGAGTTTCACGAATGCATGAACCTGGCGGCGTTGTGGAAGCTCCCGGTGCTGCTGTGTTGCGAGAACAATCTTTACGCGATGGGCACGGCGCTCAAGCGCGCGCAGTCGCAAACCGATCTGAGCCTTAAGGCGGCGGCATACGAAATGGCGTCGTGGCCGGTCGATGGGATGGACGTCGTCGCGTGCGAGGAAGCCGCGCAGCGGGCCGCGCTCGCGGTGCGCTCCGGCGAGGGACCGTGCTTCCTGGAATTCCGGACTTATCGCTTTCGCGCGCACTCGATGTACGATCCGCAGCTCTATCGCGACAAGCGCGAAGTCGAGGAATGGAAGAAACGCGATCCGATCGCAACCTTTCAGAATCGCCTGACAGCGCAAGGCGTTCTCGATGACGCGAAATTGAAGAGCATCGAAGACGAGGCCGCAGCGGAGATCGAAAAGGCTGTCGCTTTCGCCGAGGCCGGCACTTGGGAGCCGATCGAAGAGCTGACGCGCTTCTCGTACTCAGGGGAGCCGCCGGCGTGAGTCCCGACGCGCAGAAAGCGAAGATCACTTATCGCGAGGCGATGCGCCAGGCGATCCGCGACGCGCTCATCCGCGATCCGCGCGTCTTTCTGATGGGCGAAGATGTCGGCGCCTACGGCGGCTGCTACGCCGTGAGCAAGGGATTGCTCGAGGAATTCGGCCCCGAGCGCATCCGCGACACACCGCTTTCCGAATCCGCGTTTGTCGGCGCGGGAATCGGTGCGGCGATGAACGGCATGCGGCCCATCGTCGAAATCATGACGGTCAATTTCAGCCTGCTGGCGCTCGACCAAATCGTGAACAACGCGGCGACAATCCTCTATATGTCGGGCGGTCAGATCAACATCCCGCTCGTGATCAGGATGACCACCGGCGCCGGGCGCCAGCTCGGCGCTCAGCATTCGCATAGCCTCGAGGGATGGTACGCGCATATTCCGGGCATCAAGGTGCTCGCGCCGGCCACTCTGGAAGACGCGCGCGGCATGCTGTGGACGGCGCTCGAGGATCCCGACCCGGTGCTCATCTTCGAGCACGGCACGCTGTACAACATGGAGGGTGAGATGGCCGCCGATGCGGGCGCGGTTGAGATCTCGAAGGCTGCGATACGACGCGCGGGCACGGACGTAAGCCTGATCACTTACGGCGGCACGCTCGGCAGGACGATTCAAGCTGCCGAGCAACTTGCTGCATCGGGGATCGAGGCGGAGGTCGTGGATCTGCGCACGCTGCGGCCGCTCGACAGCGAGACGATTCTCGATTCGGTCGAGCGCACGCATCGCGCCGTGATTATCGACGAAGGATGGCGCAGCGGCAGCATCTCGGCCGAGATCAGCGCGCGCATTATGGAGGGAGCGTTCTACGAACTCGACCTGCCGGTGGAGCGCATCTGCAGCGCCGAGGTTCCGATGCCTTACGCCAAGCACCTCGAAGATGCCGCGCTGCCGCAAGCCTCGACGATCGTCGCAACCGTGACGCGGATGATGGGCGGTCATGGCTGATTTCCTGATGCCCTCGCTTGGCGCCGACATGGAAGTCGGCACCGTGCTGCAATGGCTGGTGAAGCCGGGCGACAAGGTTAAGCGCGGCGATATCGTTGCGGTGGTGGATACCGAAAAGGCCACTATCGAGGTGGAAATTTTCCAGACCGGTGTCATCCAGAAGATCGTCGTCCCCGAAGGAGAAAAGGTCCCCGTCGGTACGCTGCTGGCCGTGCTTGTCACAAATGGTGAGGCTGTCGCGGCCGCTCCCGAGGCGAAGCCGAAACCCGCCGAGCGCGCGCCGGCAGTTATCGCGCCGGCTCCGACCCCGCCTGCGGCTGCGCGCGTCGTGGCCAAGCCGGCGCCGAGGCCTGCCGCGCCCCATCGCGCGCGTATCTCTCCGCTCGCGATGCGCGTCGCGATGGAACTCAAGGTGGATCTCGCAACCGTCAAGGGCACCGGTCCCGAAGGCGCTGTCACCAAGGCCGACGTCGAGCGCGCCGCGAAGGCCCCGCCGCCGCCAACTCCTGCAGCTCCGGTCGCCGCGCCAATTGAGGAGCCGGTGACAGCGGCGCCGCCCAAACCCGCCGTTGCAGCGATCGATCATCGTGCGGCGATGCGCAAAGTGATCGCGGCGGCGATGGCGCGTTCGAAGCGCGAGATACCCCATTACTATCTCGGCACGCACATCGACATGAGCAAGGCGATGGGGTGGCTGCAGGCGGAAAACCTTAGGCGGCCGGTGACGGAGAGGCTGCTCTACTCCGTGCTTCTGCTGAAGGCCGTCGCAGTCGCCGTTCATGAGATACCGGAGATGAACGGCTTCTGGATCGATGGTGCGTTCAAGCCGAGCGCGGCGGTTCACGTCGGCGTCGCGATATCGATCCGGCAAGGCGGCCTTATCGCGCCGGCGATTCACGATGTTGACCAGAAGAGCCTCAGCGAGATCATGGTGAGTCTGCGCGATCTGGTAAAGCGCGTGCGCGCCGGCATGCTTCGCAGTTCCGAGATCGCCGATGCAACAATCACCGTTACCAGTCTCGGCGACGAGGGCGTCGAAACCGTCTTCGGAGCCATCTATCCGCCGCAGGTTGCGCTGGTCGGTTTCGGCAAGATTGTTGAGCGCCCGTGGGCAAGCGGCGGAATGGTCGGCGCGCGGCCCGTCGTGATGGCGAGCTTGTCGGGTGACCATCGCGCGAGCGACGGTCATCGCGGCGCATTGTTCCTGGCCGCCATCGAGCGTCTATTGCAGGAGCCGGAGAAGCTGTGACCGACGACGAGATAAAAGCGCTCTACCTGCGCGAGCTGCACAAGATCGCACCCGAGGTCGAGCTGAGCGAAATCGACCCGGCGGTCGATCTGCGCGAACAAGTCGACCTCGACTCGATGGACATCCTGAACCTCGCGATCGCTATTCACGAAGCGACCGGAGTCGATATTCCGGAGGCGGACTATCCCAAAATGACCAGCTTAAGCGGCTGCGTTGCCTACCTGCGCTCGCGCACTCACTAGCGAGAAATCAAGACCGAAATGATCGCGGGGCGTTCAGCCTGGGCGTCGCGCGTCTTCCCTCCAGATCCGCGCGTCGAGGGACCATGATCCGCCGCCGGCGGCGATCAGTAACAGCAAGCTCATCGTCATCGCAGAGTCCGTCCTCGCGTCGCTCACCATGAACCAGAAGCCCTGGTTGGGGTGAAACAGTTCCGGGATCTTGGTCGTCGCAATCGCCGTTACGATCACGATCAAGAGCGGTATGCTCGCAAGCCTGGTGAGCAGACCGACCAGGACCAGGAACCCACATACAATCTCGACGGCGCCAACGAAGTGAGCGGTAAACTCGGGCATCGGGAACCCGATGCGGGCAAACCGCAGCACACCCATGTGCGGATCGATGTACTTCAGGATCCCCTGGCTGAAGAAAATCGACCCGACTGCTACGCGAACAAAGACAACGGCGCGGTAATCAGGCGCCGGTCTCAGAAGCGATCTCAAGCCATGCATGGGCGCTGCCTCACCACTCTCAGGTGCATTTACCCTCTTTTCCGACGTTCGCGAAAGGCGCGGAATCGGCGCGAGTTGGAGCCCCAAGGGACGTGCGGCGGCGCCATTGCGGGCCCCGACACGCATCGCGACAAATCCGTTCAACCGCACCGTACGAAGAGTAGAGGTTCGCTACACTTTCGCTATCTACACATACAGTAGGTAGATAAATCTTACTGTACGCTTTATCTATTGAGTCCTATTGCGTCTCTTAAAGATGTTATAATGCTCTATGCGGCTCATGTCATGTTTAGTCTTGCTTTGAGTCGTGTTCGGCGTCAGAATGCTTTCCTATGAAATCCGATACCCAAAACCATTTGGACCTCGCGCCGCGCCAGGAGCGCGCGATTCTGGATGAGATTCGCAACGACCGCGATCTTATCGCGCGCCTCAGGATTACCCCAAAGGAACTCGAGGCGCTGTCGAAATGCGCGCTGTTGGGAACTCTGACCTGCAAGCAGGATATGCTTTTCATCCTGCGCCAGATTCGCGAGGCGGGCGTCACCTCAATTGATCCGGTAGCGCTCGTCCCTCAGCCGGCTGCGCTCGAGGAAGACCAAGAAGAGCCCGGCCCGGAGTTGCCCCGCCGCCCGGTTCGCTCCACCCCCACGATCATTCCTGAGCCCGGTTCGCTTGACAGTATCGTTCGGCGCCGCCGACCCGAACAATTCGGCGTTCTTTTCTGGGCGGTGGTGCTGGTCGGAGGGCTCGTGTGGAATGGCATTGTTGTAATGTCACGTTGGCGGGGCAACCTGTCGACCACTTTCGGGACGGCCACCAGCGCTGCTCCGGCCGCGGATACGTGGTACAGCCAACTCGACCGGTTCAGCGTTTTGTTCTGGTGGGAACTTCTGTTCGTGGCGGTCATGGTGGCATTGACTTACGTCAGATCCCGTAGAGGTTCGCGTCCCGTTAAAATCAGACAGATCCGGCGCTCTCGCTAGGCAGTTGCGCCTCCGTTGTCCGACTCGGAGCGCCAAAATTCCTGCAGCAGCACGCTCATCAGCTGTTCTCCGCCGTCTTGCAGACGACAAGCCCGCCGCTCGCCGGCTGCAACGCCTTCCTCGACGCGTGCCTCGACCCCGCCGTGCAACGCGTCGTGCTGATCGACGCGCTGGCCGTCCTGGGATGGGAGCGCTGGCGCGAGATCGACACCAAGTACAATCTGCGGCTGGTCACCGCCGCGCTGCAACCAGGGCATCATCGCGCCCGGGCCGATCGATTCATTGGCTCATCTGCTGATCGGCGCATTGACCGAGGCCGCAATTTTTATCGCGCACGCGGACGACAAGCCCGCCGCTCGCCGCGAAGTCGGCGAAAACGTCGCGCAACTGCTCTCGGGCCTGCGCATCGACAAACCAAAGGGCGAGTCGTAAGACTGCTCGCACGCGGAGTATCGCCAATGGAATATCGAATCACGCCTGGCAGATTGGAAATCGGCAAGTTCTCGCTCTACTACGAGCGCGTCGGCGCGGGCGCGCCGCTCGTCTTCCTGCACGGCCTTGGCGGCAACCATCTCTCGTGGTGGCAGCAGGTCCCGTACTTCATGCGCTCGTTCGAGTGCGTCACGGTTGATCAGCGTGGCTTCGGCCTCTCGCCCGATCCCGACGGCTTGTTCAATCGCGCACACGCGAGCGACCTCGGCGCCCTGCTCGACCATCTGAAGATCGACAAGGCCGTGCTGGTCGGGCAATCGATGGGTGGATGGACGATCGTCGGCTACGCGCTCGAGCATCCCCAACGAGTTGCCGCGATGGTGATGGCGGACACGCCGGGCGGAATCTTCACGCCCGAGATGAAATTCGCACCGCCGCGGGCGCCGCTGCCCGTCGATGCGACCCCGCCGATCGGATCGTTGCCGACCTATGCCGCCGATTACTTTGCGCGGCGCCCCGAGATGGCGTTTCTCTACGACGAAATCCGGGTTCACGGCGCGCGCCCGCCCGCCGACGCCGGCGCGCGGATAATCGGCCTGCGCTACGACCTGGCTGCCGTGAAGCAGCGCCTGACGATGCCGATACTGTGCATGGTTGGCGAAGAGGACACCCTAATCAGGCCCGACATCGTAAAGGCGCTGGCGTCGGCGCTGCCAAATTCGCGCCTGCGCACGGTGCCCGGCAGCGGCCATTCGATCTATTTCGAGAACGCCACCGTCTTCAATCAACTGGTGCGCGATTTCCTCGCCGAGATCGGCTATCCGAAGTAGCCGGCGATCCGCCTTGCTTCAAGCGGCCGCGGGACTGGTGGCTTCCGCGTACAAGCTGCGTTGAATCATCGGAAACAAGTCGCGTTCCTCGCCGTCGATCAGATCGTCCAGACATACTGCGAAAGCGGTCAGCGCGGTTCCCGCTTTCGTCACTTCTTCATCGGAGCCCGTGACGAATGAGGTGGCTTCGACCACTCGTGCAAGCTCCCGCAACCGCCGATGCTGTTCGCAAGTGCGCAAGATCAGATCGGGCGGGAAGTCTTCCCGCGACTTCATCCAGGGCAGAACGATATCTTCCTCACTGGCAAGGTGATGCGCGATCACCGTTTTAATCGAGTTCCACGCTTCCGCCGCTTCCGCCCGCAGGATCGTATCGGCCGGCTGGCGCGCGACCACCGCACCGGCGACCGCCGCGCTGAGCAGGCGTTCGCCGAGCTTTGAATCTTCAAGACTCAGCCGCGAAAGCGCCGCTGCGACGCGCGCTGTAATTGGACTCCGTTCGGGCCGAGCGAGGCCCGGTTTGTTAGTCAACATTGCGGTTCCTTTGGTTACCCATCCCGACAGCTACCCAAGGTTGCATCGAATGTGCCAGCGAAAAGCGTAGATTCGACGCAGCCCCTCTCGCACAATGAGTAACGCATTCTCGCAACGCGAACTCGTCCTCGCGAAATGAAACGAAATTGCCCTGAGTTCGTCGAATTGTTAGGTGGATGACACAGGTCTATAATCCTCTTATGCGTCGTATCGGAAATGCCGTGGCGGCCTTCGGGTTGGCGGTCGCTCTCGCCGGTTTGACCTCATGCGAGCCGGTGCAGAATCCCTACGGGACGACCGGTGCAACGAAAGGTGCGCAGCTCGGCACTTCGAACAGCTTCGATTCGACTTCGAGTCTGCCGCCGCCCTCGGCGGCCGGCACGGTGGCGGGCGGCACGATCGACTCTCCGCAGAGCCAGGGCCTCACCGATTATTTGAAGCATCACTCGCTGCCGCTGGTTGGCGCGCAAGTCGTCACCAGTCCCAGCGGCGGCAAGCAGGTAATCCTGTTCGGCTTCGTCGCCAGCGACTTTGGCAAGACCGACGCTGAGGAGAAGGCTCGCCACTATCTGAAGGATCCAACGCTGGTCGTCGACAACCGGATCAAGATCAGTCCCGAACTTGCCAACGGCAGAGACGCTTCCGGATCGACGGTCAATGGAGTTCCCTCGGCCAATGCATCCAGCGGCTACGATCCTTACGCCGCGACCGGTTCGATCCAGAATTATCAGAACAACGAGCCACCCGGCGTACAGGCTTACCAGGCGCAGGGAGCGCCGCAGTACCAGCAGTATCAGCAGTACAACAGCGCCCCGCCGAGCATGTTGACCACGCTGCTCCCGATGCTGCTGGGGGGCGGCATGTCGTTGGGCAGCGGTGGCTACGGGGGCTATGGCGGAGGTTACGGTGGATTCGGTTCCGGCTACGCGCCGGGCTATGGCAGCTACGGGTATCCGACCTATCCGCCGCCGATGCCAAACTCCGGATTCAGCGCGTCCGGAGTCCCCTACTGATTCGATTCGTGCGCGCCTGCGCTTGATCGGTCCCGCTATCTCGCCAGCTTGAACCGCTCGCCCAGGAACACCTGGCGCACTGCCTCGCTCGCGACGATTTCGCGCGGCTTGCCCTCGAACAGAATTTTGCCCGCGTGAATGATATACGCGCGATCGATGATCGACAGCGTCGCATGCACGTTGTGATCCGACATCAGCACCCCGATGCCGCGCTCCTTAAGATACGACACGACGCGCTGAATCTCGACCACGGTGATCGGATCGATTCCCGCGAACGGCTCGTCGAGGCAAAGGTACACCGGATCGAGCACCAGCGCGCGCGTGATCTCCACGCGCCGCCGTTCGCCGCCGGACAGCACGCCCGCCTTGGACTTCGCCAGTTTCGAGATCCCGAGCTCGTCGAGCAGCGATTGCAGGCGCGCGTAACGCTCCTCTTCGTTGAGCGGCAGCGTTTCGAGCACCGCCAGCAGATTTTGCTCGACCGTCAGCTTGCGGAAGACGCTCGGCTCCTGCGGCAGGTACGAAATCCCGCGGCGCGCGCGCTGGTAGAGCGGCAGCGTCGTAATATCCTCGCCGCTGAACATGATTCGCCCCTGGTCGGGCTTGAGCAGTCCCACCAGCATGTAGAAGGTGGTGGTTTTGCCGGCGCCGTTGGGGCCTAGGAATCCCACCACCTCGCCCGGCCGGACGACTACGTTTACGTTGTCGACCACGGCGCGGCCGCCGTAAACCTTGGTCAGGCCTTCGCCGCGGAGCGCGAGCGTTTCGGCCTTGTCCGCCGCATCGCCAATCTCGCCCGGCTTTAGAGTTTCAACTCGCGCCATAAGCGACTATCCACTCAACTCATCGAGCAAGGCCTTCGCGTCCTTCAGGTCGGCGGTGCTGAAGCCCTCGGTGAACCAGTTGTAGATTTCCGCGAGTATCGCACGCGCCTCGTCGCGCTTGCCCTGCTTCGCGAGCAACCGCGCAAGGCTGGTCGTCGCGCGCAGTTCCCACGACTTGGCGCTTTGGCGCCGGGCGATTTTGATCGCCTCGCGAAAGCAATCTTCGGCCGCTCCACTTTCCGTGCTCCCGCGCATCAAGAGCAATTCTCCGCGCTGGCGATTCAACTCGGCTTCGTAGTAGCGCTCCTCGGTCTGCGCGAACGGAAGTGTCTCATCCAGCACGCTCACGGCTTCATCGATTTGGCCGACGGATGCGCATGCTTCCGCCAGCATCGAGCCGAACAGCGACCGGGATAGCCCGAAGCGGGTCGCAGTTATCCTTGCCATCGCGTCGCGTATCATCGCTATCCCGTCGAGCTTTCCTGTTCTGGCCAGCAACCAGCCTAGAGAGACGTCTGCTCGAGCGGCGAAGAGAGGGTTTAGTTCTACCAGCCAGGGTGCCTGCAACAGCTTTTGCGAGTTTTCTCGAACCACTTCAAAATTGCCACACCAGGTGTGCACTTCGCTCGGTTGCAAGGCAAAAGCCTTCGCAATGGGGTTGGCGCTCCGATTCCCGGCGATTTCAGCCTCGCGCATCCGCTTGAGCCCCTGGTCCGGGAAGCCAAGCAGCCATAGTGTGCGACCGAGCAAGAGAGGCAGAATTACCCGGGCAGTTTGCAGGTTCGGAAGATCCGGCAGAGATCCCAGCGGCGCCAGCGACTCTTCCATCATCTCACGTGCTTGAGCCAGTTCGGCCAGAGTACTCAGAGACATGCCCAAGGCTGTTTGGGCGAGCGCAACCCGAGTTGGATCGTTGATTCTGCGAGCTATCTCCAGGATCTCTTGAGCCACTTTGTACGCTTTGTGCACTGCTCCTCTGGTGTTATGCACATTTCTAATCCCGTCCAATGCTCGCAGGAGGTCAACACTTTCGCCGCCGCGACGGCAAAGCTCGTAGGCTCGCGAAAAGGCCGCTTCGGGTACATCGGAAGCGGGACCATACACGGTCGTAGAGGCATCGGCCAGGTCCAACTGCAACTGCAACTCGTGTACGTCGCGGGCCGGACTCTGGGGAATAGTATTGAGAAATTCCAGTCCGGCAGTCAGATGTGCGAGCGCCTCGCTGAAGGCCGACCGCGCGCGCGCCTGTACGCCCGCAAGACGGAGGTAGTGCGCCGCTTTGGCGGCGTCGCCCGCACGGCCATAGTGATGCGCCAGCTCGGCGTAACGGTCTTCCAGGCGATCCGCGTATAGAGACTCGATTGCAACCGCGGTGCGTCGATGAAGCTCCTTGCGCCGGTCTGTCAGCACCGATCCAAACGCGACCTCCTGGGTCAGGCCGTGCTTGAAAGTGTACTCGACGTCGCCCACCGCCGGCTGCTCGTAGATGAACTCGCCCAACTGCAGGTCACTAAGCAGGCGGTTGAGTTCATCATCGGATTTCGGCACCACCGCACGAATCAGCGACAGCGGAAATTCACGCCCGATTACGGCCAGCGCTTGCAGCAGGTCCTTTGACTCAGGCGGTAACCGGTCGATGCGCGCGGCGAGGATGCCCTGCACAGTCGGCGGGATCTTGAGCTCGCCCAGCGGCCGCGTGAGCCGCGCAGCGCTGCCGTCGCGCACCAGCGCGCCTTCGTCGAGCAGGACCTGCACCGTCTCTTCCATGAAGAAGGGATTGCCTTCCGTTTTTTCAATGATGAGTTTCTTGAGCGCTGCCAGCTCCGCACCATCGCCGAGCAGCGCGGAGAGCATCTCGTCGGCCGACTCTTTGCCGAGCGGGTCGAGCCGCAACTGTGTGTAGTAAGTCCGGCTGTTCCACTGATGCGAGTACTCGGGCCGGTAGTTCACCAGCAGCAAAATTTTCCCGGTGCCGATCGAGTCGGCCAGCAAATTCAGGAACGCCTGCGTTTCGTCATCGATCCAGTGCAAGTCCTCGAAGATAACCATCAGCGGCTGGTTCATCGATTCGCGCGACAATATCCGCTTGATCGCTTCGAGCGTGCGCCGCTTCTTCACCTGCCCGTCCATCTGCGCAATCGGATCGTCGCCCTCGACGATGCCCAGCAAGCCGAACAGGTACGGCAGAGCGTCCTCCAGCGATCGATCCAGGATTGCGATCTTGCCGGCGACCTTCTCGCGCCTTGCGCGCGCGTCGTCATCCGAGGTGATGCGGAAATAGTTGTGCAGCAGGTCGATCACTGGAAAATACGCCGCCGCCTTGCCGTGCGAGACCGAGAACGTCTCCAGCACCATCCAGCCGGACTGGTTCTTGGCCTTGAACTCGAAGAACAGCCGCGACTTGCCGGTGCCCGCCTCGGCCATCGCCGCGACAATCTGCCCGCGGCCCGCTCGCGCCTGCTCCGACGAGCGCTTGAGCGCCTCCATCTCACGCTCGCGGCCGACGAACTTCGAGAGCCCGCGGCCCGCCGAGCGCTGCAGGCGCGTCCGCAGCGGACCGAGGCCGGTCACTTCGTAAACGTTGACCGGCTCGCTGACGCCTTTGACCTTGGTCGGTCCGAGCGGCTGGAGCGCGAAATAGCCCTCGCAGAGCTTGCGCGTGGGCTCTGCGACTGCGATCGAACCTACCGGCGCCACTGCCTGCATCCGGGACGCAAGGTTGGTGGTATGCCCGATGGGCGTGTACTCGACATGCCCGCCACCGGTCGAGATCGATCGCACGACAACCTCACCGGTGTTGACGCCGACTCGGCATTGGAGCGGATTGCCTCCGTCGGCGACGAGCTTCGTCGAGTATCGGCGCAACTCTTCCTGCATGCGGATGGCCGCATAGAGCGTGCGCTGCGGATGGTCCTCATGAGCAACCGGCGCCCCGAACAGCGCGAATATTCCATCGCCGGTCGATTGCACCACGTACCCGTCGTAACGACGCACCGCGTCGATCATCAGCTTCAGTGCGGGGTCTACAATCGCGCGCGCTTCCTCGGGGTCGAGGTCCTGCTCCAGCTCGGTCGAGCCCTTGATATCGGCGAACAGCGCGGTGACGATCTTGCGCTCGCCCTCAGCAACGGCCGCCGCGGCTTCTTCCAGTGATACGCGCACCGAAGGCGTCGATTCAGGCTGCGCAATCGATTTCGGGCGCGCGCCCGCAAGCGATGCCGCGCATTCGTTACAAAACTTGGCTCCGGGTTTGTTCGTTGCGCCGCACCGCGGACACTTCGCCGCCAACGGAGAAGCGCATTCGCTGCAGAACTTCGCTCCCTCGGGATTTTCGGCTGAGCATTGTGTGCAGCGCATTCGGCGTAAAACTTATCGGCTTTGACCGGGATTTGGAACGCCGCTGGCGCGGCCATCGTAGAACTTATCGGCTTTGACCCGGATATGGTAGATTGCGCCGCGATGGCGGACGGCGTCCGAAAAATCTACCTCTGCGGTCCAATCATGGATGCGGAGTCCGAGCGCTCGGCCAAGGACTGGCGCACGCGCGCCAAGGAACGCCTGGCCGGAAGATTCATCCTGCTCGATCCGATGCGGCGCAACTTTCGCGACCGCGAGATCGATTCGGCCAATGAAATCGTCGAGTTCGATTTGCAGGACGTTCGCGACGCCGACCTGCTGCTGGTGAACTACTGTAAGCCCTCGCTCGGTACCGCGATGGAGGTCTTCTACGCCGGACACGATCTCGGCAAGTTCGTGATCGCGTTCAGCCCGTTCAGTTTTGCGGAATGCTCGCCGTGGATGGTCCGTTTTTGCACCAAGATATTGCCTGACCTCGAGTCCGCGCTTACCTATATCGATCGCCACTTTCCATGAAAGGAGGATTTCTATGGTCAAAGGATTGTGTTTCGCCAGCGGCGTCATCTTCGGGATCGTGCTGGCCTGTGCCGCGTGTTCGCAGGGCCCCGCTTACAGCAGCGGTCCTTACGGTCCGCCCCCTGAAGGCCCTGGCTACTACGGCGGACCTCCACCGGGCGGCCATCCTGAAATCTCACAAGCAATGAACGAGCTGCAGCACGCGCGCTACGTACTACAGGCCAAAGCCGCGAATGACTATCACGGGCATAAGGCCAACGCGATCGGATACATCGACAACGCCCTCGGCGAACTACAAACCTGCATGTCGATGCCGTAGCGAGTGACTATTCAGTTGAGAGCTCTCCGATCAGCATCGTAATCGCAACGTCCGAGCCGCCGAGCGCCGATCGATTCCAGCGGATACCGCTCTCCGGCAGCATCACACCCTCGCCGGGCTCGAGGATGACGCGAATCCGCCCCGACCCCGCGTCGATCGCGATCGCAGCATTCTCCTCGCCCAGGTTGATGCACGCGAACAGTGTCCCTACTCCGTTGCCGAACCGCATCGGGTTACTCGGTACCAGCGCTCTATCGCCCTTGCCGCCGGCAGCCACCACCTCCAGCAAAGCAAGGACCGGCCAGCGCCACTTCTTGTACTCGAAATACTCGGCGACCTCGCGCCCATAGCCCTCAAACCCCTTGGTTATATGGTCCGATTCAGCCAGACTCCACCAGCGCTTAAGCAAGTGCCGGGGGATGCCGATCACCAACACGTCGTCAGCGGACGGCTCACGATTGCCGGTCCATGCCGCCAGCTCGTCCGCGCTTGCCGGCTTCCATTTGCTGGAGTCGAACACCTGCACACGTTCGGCCGGCGTCAGCCGGCTCTGGTACCGCGGCGCGTCACGAATTTTCACTGAATTTCGCGTCAGGCCGCGTCGGTCACGGCGCCAATCGGATGTTGCAGCTTCGCGACAATCACATCGACGATTGCCTTGCGATTCAAACGGCAGAACATGGTCTCGGTCGAATCGAACGAGCCATTCTCGAAGTACTTATTCACCGGCGCGCCGCCGCCGCACAAACTATAATACTCACATGTCTCGCGGCACTTACTCAGTCCGCGCGCGATATCACTACTCATACGCTGAAATTTCTCGGAATTAATCGCAGACGCGAGCGTATCTGTATTCACATTGCCTATTGCAAAATCGCCATAGTGACTACTCTTGAGGCCGAGCAGTTCCGGCGAGTAAGTAGTGAAGTTGCCTTCGCAGTCCACGCTCAATATCGCGCAAGGTGCGTTTTCCTGGGTTGGCGGAAAGTCGTTGTCCTTGCCGCCACTGCCAAGAATCATCGGAATGAGCGAATCAAACTCGCGTACGCTGATGGCCGAGTCGTCGCGCGCGACCAGCTCAAAAACTCTGCCGATAAAGCGGCGGAATCTATCGTCGACGCCCGCGCCGACGAGCGTCGACCCGGCGTGCGGTCCTTCGATCTCCTCGATGTTGAACGCAATCTCCCGGATCTCGTTCTCGATGTAGAAATCGAACAGCTCGTCGGCGTAGTCGAGTGACTCTCCCGTCAGCACGGAGATCACGTGGAACGGCACCTCGTTGCTCTGCAGTCTTCGGATCCCTTCCATCACTCGATGATGAGTCCCGCCGCCCTTGCGCGTTTTTCGATTGCGATCGTGAAGAAACGCGGGCCCGTCAACGCTGACTCCGACGTTGACGCGATGCGCTTTGAAAAATTCGCACCACGCGTCGTCTATCAGCACGCCATTGGTCTGGAACGAATGCCCAACCTGCAAGCCGCCGGGATTATGCGCGCTGACAATTTCGATCGCGCGTTCGTAATAGGCAATCGGCAGGACCATCGGCTCGCCCGCGTGCCACACCACGGTGAAACCCTGCTCAACTATTCCGCTTGAAAAGACGAATTCAAAAACCCGATTCAGGGTCGCATCGGACATCCTGCGTTTCGAGTCGCGCTCAGGAAGGTAGCAGTATGTGCAATCGAGATTGCAGAACGGAGTGGGCTGCAGTACCAGCAGCTCGAGCGGCCCGGCGATTCGCCATCTATTGACCGCAGCCATCTCGAGTACTGCCCGATGCCGCGCTGCGTAGTTGGGAAAATTTTACCAGTTGCCCCAGTTACGCCAGTTGTGCCAGTTCGGCCAGCCCCATCCGCGCCAACCGCCGTTGCGCCAATTGCGCCACCACGCCAGCTGGATTTTCGAATCGCCCTGCTGCTGCAGGTTGGCGTTCGCGTCCTGAACCTGGGGGCGCACTTTCTCGACGCGATTCTGGAGAGTATCCGCCGGACTGGTGTCCGCGACATTGGCGTCGGCAGGGAGCCCGCTAAGTATCGTTGTCGCGAGCACGATAGTGCTGGCGCCCGTGCCGATAAGCGTGCGAAGGCGTTCCTTAAGTCTGTTGCGGATGGCGGGGTTGTCGGATTCCACGGTTCCTCCTGATGGGAACTCACTCCCGGTCGTATCCGTTAATCGTCGAAATCCCTGAGTCAGTGCTCCCATCTAACGAATCCTGAAGTCCAATGTCAACCGAGCCTGGCGCACGCGCGCAGCGCCCGGCCGGTTACGGTTGACATCGACAATTTTGTTTCAGTAGGATCCCGCGCATAGCTCGACTATAACTTATCGGCTTCTACCTACGTCATTTCAGGAGGTCCACCATGAGGTTCCGGCCGACACTCTCCGCGGCGATCCTGGTCTCCAGTGTTTTGTGCGCAAGCCTCTTTCTGATGGCCGCTGACGATTCGCACCCACCGGAGCCGGCTAATCCGGAGTACGCGCAATGGGCTCACTTCAAACCCGGCACTTACGTTACCATCGAGCGGAAAGTCTTCGAACATCGTGAGAACAATGTCGGCGTCGTAGAAGCGATGGCGCATCCGCCCCACGCCGCAGTCATGCGCATCAACTCCAAGCTGATCGATCTCAACAAGGACAAAGCCGTCCTCGAGGAGACCAGGATCGATCTGGGCGACGGCAGCGAAACCGAGATGCCTGCCGACAAGGTGACACTCTTCGCCAACGGCGAGGTCAGCAACGCAAGCGACTCGCTGTGGGAAAAGCCTCCCAAGCAGCAGACGGTCAAGGAGACCCAAGGCGACGAGGACCTGACTGTAATGGGCAATAAGATCAAGACTCATTGGATCGAGACCACGATCAAGACCGGACCCGAGGTATCCTGGGCCAAGGACTGGCTGTCGGATGACGTCCAAGGCGGTTTGGTCAAGGAAGAGACCAAGAAAATGTGGAATGGAAAGCTGCTGGTGGAATCGGCCACGGTGATCGATTACAAACTGGGTACCTGATCGTTTCCTCGCGCGAATCGAGCCGCGATTCGAGCCGGCGATGACGCAATCATCGCCGGCTTTTTCATCTGCCGCTTTTCCGCAGCGCCCTGGGGTGCTACTCCCTTAGATCGTGGCCGATGACTACGACAGCGAGCGCTTTCCCGGAAACTTCTACCAGGGCATGATCCTCAAGCTCGACCGCGCCCGCGGACGCGGCATCGTGCGCTCGCATAGCGGCAAGGAAATCCCCTTCGAGTTTCCATTCGTGGCCGTGGCGGGTGCTCCAATCGGCGGCGCGATGCCGGGGATCGATCTGATTCGCGAGGGCGACATCGTCGGCTTCGACGTCGGATGGACCTCCAAGGGACTGCGCGTGACTACGCTACGTCCGCGCACTGCCGCGTCGTAACGGTTCCCCTTCCCGCGCGGAAGGGAGAACCAGCCACGGAGAGGGCGCGCCTTTACCTTCTATTCTTAATACCGGGTGCAGGGGTCACCCCTGCCGCCTGCGCTGGTACATCCGCCACGTCCGCACGCCCAGCGGGTACAGCTCGCCCAAAATTTCGTAGCCCCTCGAGCTGTAGAAGGCGACGTTGGCCTCGGTCGCAGTCTCGAGGTAAACGCCGGCTATCTGGGGCCGCGCCCTTGCCTCGAGCGCAAGCCGATCGAGCAACGCCTTGCCGTAGCCCTTGCCCTGAAACGGCGGATCGCATCCAAGCACCTGCAGGTACAGATGCGGCTCCTTGGGATGATTGGCGGCCAGTACGCTGAATAGATTCAGCGCGCGGATAAGCCCGCCCCACCCGAGCGCTCGAATCAGCCGCGGCATCTGGCCGAGACCGGTCGCGAGCAAACCGAGCGTGCCAGGATGCCCGACGCCTTCGGTCATCGCCGCCGCAACGACGCGTCCATTGTCATCAATCACGCCGAACACCGGCTGTCCGCTGCGGCGCTCTATCGCCAGCATCGCGCGGAACAAGTCCGGAAGACGCCTGGCGCGCTCGGCGGGATCGGTGACATCCGGAACTATCGACTTGAAGGTAGGATCGTTGATGAACGCGCGCCCCAGCGAGTCCGCGGCCTGGTCGTGCTGTTCGGGGTACAGGACGGTAACGATCGGCTTTCCATTTACGGTCATTTTTTTCGCTACCTCGATTCAATCAGACGGCTTGGTGAGCGTGCGCGAGACCGCGTCATGCCATCCGGCAAGCAATCGTTCACGCTCTGCGGTTTGCATTTTCGGCTTGAACACGTCCGCGCCCTTGACGATCGCGTGCATTTCACCAGGCGACTTCCACACTCCCATCGCCAGGCCCGCGAGCATCGCCGCGCCCATCGCAGTCCTCTCCGCTATCTTCGCGCGCCGCACCGGCTTGCCAAGGATATCGGCCTGAAACTGCATCAGGTAGCGATTGGCGGTGGCGCCGCCGTCGGCCCGCAGCTCGCTCATCGGATGGCCGGTGTCGGATTCCATCGCAACGATCACGTCGCGCACCTGGTAGGCGATGCTGTCGAGCGTCGCGCGGATTATGTCGGCGCGGGTCGTGCCGCGGGTGATTCCCACGATCGCGCCGCGCGCTTTTGCGTCCCAATGCGGTGCGCCAAGTCCAACGAACGCGGGCACCACGTAAGGCTGCGTGCGATCCTTATTTTTCGCGAGACTGGCGCGCGCTTCGGCGTAGGTATCCGAAGCTTTGCGCACCAGCTTCAGCCCGTCGCGAAGCCATTGCACGGCCGCGCCCGCGATAAACACCGAACCCTCGAGCGCATAGGCAGGCTCGCCGGCGGGCCCAAGCGCCGCGGTCGTGAGCAATCGATTCTCCGACGGCACCATCGTGTCGCCGGTGTTCATCAGCAGGAACGCGCCCGTCCCGTAAGTCGCCTTCGAGTCGCCCGATTCGACCGCGCCCTGTCCATACAGTGCAGATTGCTGATCGCCGATCACCGCCGCGATTGGAATCGCGTGCGGCGCGAGTGTGCCCGGCGCCGTCTCGGCCAGCGGCCCGCGCGAGCTCGCTGCCCGCGGCAGCATCTCGCGCGGAACCCCCAGCATCGCGAGCATCTCGTCGTCCCATTCGCGGCGCGCCAGGTTGAACATCATCGTTCTGGACGCGTTGGTGTAATCGGTCACGAACTCTGCGCCGCGCGACAGTTTATACACCAGCCACGTGTCGATCGTGCCGAAGCACAGCTCGCCGCGCTGGCCGCGCGCGCGCAGTTCGGGTTTCTCGTCGAGCAGCCACTTGAGTTTGGTTCCCGAGAAGTAAGGATCGACGAGCAGTCCCGTGCGGCGCGCGACCTCGGGCTCGCGCTCGCGCAACGCATCGCAGATCGACGCGCTGCGGCGGCATTGCCACACGATCGCGCGATAGACGGGGCGGCCGCTGCGCCGCTCCCATACCACGAACGTCTCGCGCTGATTGGTGATCCCGATTCCGGCGACCGAGGAAGCCGAAATCTTCGCCGCGGCGATCGCTTTTTTCGATAGCGTGACGACCGAGCGGTAGATCTCCTCGGGGTCATGCTCGACCCATCCGGGCTTGGGATAGAACTGCCGTATCTCGGCGTAAGCGCGGCCGCGGATTCGCCCGCGCGCATCGACGACGAAAACCGTCGTGCCGGTAGTTCCCTGGTCGATGGCAAGTATCAGTTGAGGCATCGCCGTTTTTCTCCCGCGCCAATCTGACACGTTTTTGCGCAAAGTCGAGGGACCGGATTCGATATGAAACCCACCGTGGGTTTCACGCTTCCTTGGGCAGGGGTGACCCCTGCACCCAGTGAAAAGAGCAAGGGTAACCTCCTTGGGCTCCGCCCAAGACAGGCTCTGCGCCTTAGTGAGGGAGAGCGCCAATCGCGAAATGTCGAGGACGACATTTCGCTCTCAGGTTCCTCGGGGATTGAGATCAGACGTCCGTCTTTGTGTCATTCAGAGCACAGCGAAGAAACCCGGTGCTTCGCTCGATGCCCGCACGATTTTCTCGCAATTGCAGCAACCGAATGGCGTCACAGTTTCGCCTGTTTTCGAAAAACACCGCCAGGTTGTTGCGATTTAAAGCGAAAATGTTTCACGTGAAACGTTCTTTATTTCAGGTGGATAACGAGTACAGCTGAACAAACGATTGAATGCGAAACCCGCCGTGGGTTTCACGCTTCCTTGGGCAGGGGTGACCCCTGCACCCAGCGAAAAGAGCACTGTCAAACCTGCGCCTTAGTGAGAAAGAATGCTAATCGCGAAATGTCGAGGACGACATTTCGCTCTCAGGTTCCTCGGGGATTGAGGTCAGACGTCCGTCTTTGTGTCATTCAGAGCGCAGCGAAGAAACCCGGTGCTTTGCTCGCCGCCGCACGATTTTCCGGCAATTGCAGCAACCGAATGGCGTCACAGTTTCGCCTGTTTTCGAAAAAACACCGCCTAGTTATTGTGGTTTAAAGCGAAAGTGTTTCACGTGAAACAGTACTTTTGGGGGATTATCCGGCTCTAGACTATCAGACGGGATTATGTAACGATCCCGGCCATGATTCGGATAGTGGGCCAGAGCTGGACGAACCTCCGCTACGAGCGCGTCAGATTAGGCTTGCTACAAGTGCGGTTGCGACTTATGGTCGGGATGGAATCCTCCGGGTTCCGCGCCAGCGTGGTTGGTTGCCCCCTCTCCTACTGCGTTGGCGCTTTTTTCTTTCGCCTTGCGGCGACGATAGGAACGCTGCTTCTGCGCCTTGTAGTGTGGGTGTGTTTTCTCGTGGTAGTCGCCGCACTTGCGACAGAAAAAGAACAGAATCTTTTGAGCGTAAGGACTGCTCATGCCGTCAGTCTGCGCGGCTGGCCGCGTGCCGTCAAGCACACTACGCTGCCTCAAGGGGAAATCCCACCCTGAGAGGGATCGATGGATATCGAGCGTTACATAGTAGATGCGGCGACGCTTTACCTGCTTTGGCAGGGCAATCGAATTTTTGCCCAACAGGGACCAGCCGTGCCGCCGATTAATTGGCAGGGCAGGTTGCGAAGTGCGGTTCGATACTGGCCGATGACTGTGATGGCGATCCTTGCGGTCGCTATTTGGGTGCAACCGTACTTTGCGCCCCCATCCGACGGACTTGCCGGTAACACGCCGACCAAACTTCAAATTCAGTATAACGAATTAGGCAATTCCCAACCCATTACAAAATTAAACGTTGCGAATTACGTCTCAATAAATTCGATAAGTCGGGCCACGATGAAGGATTCGCAGGGTCGGCCCATTTCCAATCAAGTGTTTAGCAATGCCGTATATCTCTTTGTGGTCTTCGACAAAGCCATCGCGGTTAAGGATTTTCGCATAGACGGGAATGGGGCAATGCTCCCCATGCACGAAATCAAAGACAAAAACTCGCGCAGTGCGCTCATCGTGTTCGACGGTCCAATCGTAGGGACAGTTGTAACCGTAGAGGCAGTCTTTTGACCGGAAATGCAAACTCCAATTGAATCGGCTCGCTGGCGACGTTCTCAGATAGCTGAGACATTCGCCAGTGTTCGTGTCTCAGCATCCTGCTATCGCCTTGCCGAAAATATCGGCTTCGTTTCGGTTGTTAAATCGGAACTGAAACTCATTCAGGTAGAGTGGCAGATATTTCTTGCTGACGTGATGGTACGTTCCGATCACGCCGCGCTTGAGCAGCGACCAGAACGACTCAATGCTCTGCGTATGGATGTTGCCGCGCACGTACTCGCCAGCGGTATGCCGGACGAACTGATGCTCGCGATTGTAAATACTGATCGCGTCGTAGCCGCGCCATTCGTCCGTGATGACCAGCGTGGCGTGCGCCTTGGTAACTTCGCGGACGAATCCAGTGAGGGATTCCGTGTCCGTGCGCTCAACCATCTTGCAGACGAGGTTGCCCTTGCGAGCGATTGCGCCGACTACAGTGATCTTACCGGACCCCGGACCGCCAGCACCCTTGATCCGATCTTTTCGATGGCGATTTTTATTGAGTCCGCCTATGAACGTTTCGTCGACTTCAACGATCCCCATCAGTTGCCGGAACTCCGGGTCTTTCATTCCGGCGCGCAGACGCATGCACATATACCACGCGGTCTGATACGAGCCGGTTCCAAGCATGCGATGAATCTGGAGTGCGCTGATTCCCTTCTTCGACGTAACCATCAGATGCAGAACCTTGAACCACATGATCAGCGGCTTCTTCGATTCCTCGAAGATCGTTCCGGTCGTGAGTGCGAAGCGATAGGGCGAGCGCGGCTTAGGTCCACACTTCATGCACTGCCAGTGCCACGGACGCGCAGTGCTTTCGTAGACGTGATCATTCTGACAGCGCGGACACTTCGGGCCAGCGGGCCAGCGCCGCAAGAGCAGATAAGTGCGACATGCGTTCTCATTAGGGAACAGCGCGTCGAACTCGCTGAGGGTCATCTGTCGCACAAAACGCGGCTGGTGCTTGTCTGTTTTCGTCATGCATCAGACATTAGCGCGTGTGCGCGTGTTAGTCAAGACCCGGATAATCCCCTACTTTAGTTCAGGAGAACAAAACACGAAGGCTGCGATCACCGTTTGCGTCGCCTTCTCCTTGTTGCTCAAGAGATCCTGCCGCTGTCGTTATCTCCCTCGGCTCGAATAGGTGCTGCATGCCCGTCGTGTCCGACCAAAGGATCGACTACCACCCATGGAACGGGTTATAGGCCTGAAACTCGCTGTGAGCCCTCCGATACGCGCTCGAACGGCAGCCTCGAATACGGAACAAGAGGGAACGGGCAAGAGGGATGGCGCCCGCATCACGCTGAATGCGGTCGCCCTCACCCGTCCGACGACATGAATGTCATTTGGACTTTGGTGGCAGCGAGGAGGGCCTACGGCCGATAAAGAACCGGAACCGGCTTCGCTGGCGCGAAGCTGTCCGAGATCCTTCCTGCCGCTCGCGTTGCTCGCTTCGTCAGGATGACGGACAACCGCGCGTACTCGCGTCGTGAGAGGTGAGAACCCCGTTGCATGAGTTTGCGGCCAAATGATTTCAAGGTCGTATTAGGGCGAGCGTTGCACCTCTCCCTCCGCGCCTCCTTCGGCGCGCATCGACCGCCACTCTGACACAGGGAGGTGAAAAAGCGCGTCGCAGCAGAGACTCCGCTCGCGGCTTGCCTCGCATGTTTGGCGGGGCCATTATAGGCGCGCTTGACGGAGCCTTTTTTGAGAAGAGCTGCCTAACTGCTTCCGGAGGCGGAATCTTGAATCGCGCGCGAAAAGAATCGCGCGCTGAACAAGGACCCTCACCTTAGTCCTCTCCCTTGCAGGGAGAGGGATAAAAAGAGTCGCGATTGGATTTGATTCATGAGTGAGTTGCTCGAAAAGAAAGACGACCTGGTCCGCTACTTCCAGGAAGGCGGTAAGCCCCGCGCGGATTGGCGAATCGGCACCGAGTACGAAAAGGTCGTCGTCCGCTCTGCTGACGGTACCGCTATTCCCTATTCAGGCGCCGGCGGCGTCGAAGACCTGCTGCGACGGATGGCGGCGGACTACGGCTTCGAGCCCGAGGAAGAACACGGACACATCCTGGCGCTCAAGGGCGAGCGCGCCGCAATCACGCTCGAGCCGGGCGGTCAGATCGAGCTGTCCGGCGAGCAATGCGAGACTATCCACTGCGCGCACGCCGAGTTTGCGACCCACGTACGACAGTTGATCGAAATCACCAGCAAGATCGGCGCAACGGTGTTAGGACTCGGGATGCAACCCGTCAGCCGCATCGACCAGATCGAACTCTTGCCCAAGGCCCGCTACCACATCATGTACCCGTACATGGCGCGCAAGGGAAAACTCGGCCAGCGCATGATGAAGCAGACCGCGGGCGTGCAGGCCAACCTCGACTACAGCGACGAGGCGGACGCGATGCGCAAGCTGCGCGTGAGCATGGGTATCGTGCCGATCCTGTACGCGATTTTCGCCAACTCCCCGCTGAGCGACGGCGGGCTCAACGGCTACCAGAGCTTCCGCGGGCATATCTGGACCGACACCGACAACGAACGCAGCGGCGTTCCGGAGTTCGTGTTCCGCGACGATTGTTCGTTCGAGGACTACGCCGAGTACGCGCTCGACGTACCGATGTACTTCCTGATTCGCAACCACGACTATATCGATCTCACCCGGCCGCCGGGCCTTACATTCCGCCAGTATCTCGCAAGCGGTTACGGCCGCGAACGCGCCACCGTCCAGGACTGGACCAATCACCTGACCACGATTTTCACCGAGGTCCGCCTCAAGCGCTACGTCGAGGTGCGCACCGCCGACAGCCAGCCGCCGCAGTTCATGCTCGCGCTGCCGGCACTGCTCAAGGGCACGCTTTACAACGACGATTGCATCGCGGCGGCGTGGGACCTGGTCAAGGGATGGAGCTATCGCGAGCGGCTCGCAATCGCGGACGCCGCGCACAAGAACGGCCTTGACGCCCGCGCCGGAAAAATTAAACTGCAGGAATTGGGCTACGAGCTGATGCAAATAGCGGCCCGGGGACTCGAGCGCGAGCGGGCGTTGAACAATCTCGGTCAGGATGAGAGCATCTACCTGCTGCGCCTGATGGACCTGGTCCGGGGCGGTCACAGCCAGGCGAGTTTTGTAATCAGCCGCTGGAAGGGTGAATGGAACTACGACGTGGGCCGTCTAGTGAAGGGATGCGCGTACGAGGCTGAATCGATCCTGTAAATGCAACTCAGGTTTTCACAGATCCACGTCACGATTCTGAACTTCGTCCTGGTCGCGGCACTGGCGATCGTCTCGGCCATGTGCGTGCGCGACATCATTGTGCGCGCCACTTCCAGCGAAACCGACGCTCTTCCCACCTCGTCGTCCGCGCGCAAGCTCGCAACCGGCGTACGGACGCGCGCTTACTACGACCTAATCGTCAAGCGCGACATTTTCAACGAAGTTCCGCAGGACACCGGGTCTGCGCCGGTGGTCGAGGAGGACCTGCACCTGAAACTGATCGGCACCTCGCTGGTCAGCAGATCGAAGCCTTACGCCATAATCGAAGATCCAGCCGGCAACGAGTCGCTTTATCAGGTGGGAGAGAACATCCCGGACGCGGGCAAGCTTGTCAGCGTCGAAACCAACCGCGCGATCATCGACCGCGGCGGTCATCGCGTAGCGCTTAAGATTCCGTCCTCCGACATGCCCGAAGTGCCGCCGTCCCAGTTGGGCGGCGGAATTGTCCCGGCACCAATGCTCAGGGGTCTGCCCGCTGCGATGCGGCACCGACTGCGCGGGTTTGGTCGTCCTGGTGCGGCGGCGAACGATAACGACGACAACGATAACAGCAACGACAGCGACGATAGCGACGACAACAGCAGCAGCAAACTTGAACTGAAGAAACTCGGCCCCGGAAAGTTCGAGGTCAGCCGCGCCGAAGTTCAGCAGACGATGGAGAATCCGGCGCAGTTCTTCTCGCAGATGCGCGCGCTGCCCCATTTCGTCAATGGCAAGACCGACGGCTTCTCGATCTCCGAGGTCGCGCCGGGCTCGGTGTTCGAGCAAATCGGTCTGCAAAACGGCGACCTGCTGACGAATATCAACGGACAGCCCGTAACCAATCCGATGCAGGCGCTGGGCCTGATGCAAGCGATGAAAACCGCCTCGGCAATCGACCTGGTGGTGAATCGCGGCGGCCAGCCAACCACGGTTCATCTGGACCTTCGATAACCCTCCGACGATTGTTCCCCTTGCTCCTATAGCAGTGCCAGCTGGAGTAAGTTACAAAGCCTGAACGATGGAAGTCCGATCTGCTCACCACGGCGAGCGGGACGAAGTCCTCGACCTGCTGGGGCATTGGTACAACGACCGGGGCGAGTTTTTCGCCCGCTACAACCGTAACGATCCGCGCTTTCGGGACGCGCTCTGTCTGGTTGCGCGCGACGGCGGACGACTGGTTTCGACCGTCCAGATTTTCGATCGCGCCGTCAATCTCGAAGGGCAATCGGTGCCGATGGGCGGTATCGGCTCCGTCTTCACGCTCGAGGAGTACCGGCACAAGGGCGTCGCGTCGGCGCTGATGCGTCTGGCGGTCGATACGATGGTGCGCGAGGGCTTCGAAGTATCGCTGCTGTTCGCGGAGCGGCTCACTTTCTACGACCAGTTCGGATGGCGCGAGCTCGAGCGCAAGTTCAGCATCCTGGCGAGCGCCGCTTCAATCAACGCGCGCGATGGTTTCGTGATCGACAGCTTCGAGACCGAGCGCGACCTTGCTGAAATTGCCGCGCTTCATCGCGCTTACAGCGGACGCTTCAATGTCACCGCCATCCGCGACGACGGCGCGTGGCGCGCGAACCTCAAATTTGCCGGCAATCAGCCGCTCCATCCCGGCGAAGGCTCAGAGGAATATTTCGTCGTGTGCCGCGACGGCGCGCGAATTGCGGCGTACGCGAGGGTCACGCGCTTCCACGGCGTCTCGATGGTGATGGAGTACGGCTACGATGCCGGCGCGGCCGGGATTGAGGCGATGCTCGCGACGTTCAAGTACCTCGGCCAATCGGCTGCCGGCGTGCCGGTCACCGTAAGAAGCATCGGGGAGCATCGCCGCGCCGCCCTGCTCCACGGTGCGTCGAAGCCGGCCGAACCGTCGGTGCTCGTCACGCATACGGCGCACGATCGGGCACTCGAAAGAGCGCTGGACGGCGCGGGCTGTCCCGTCGCGCACCACATCGACAACAACTACATGTGGCGAGTTCTCGCGCCCGACAAGCTGGCGCAGCGGTTCGCGATGGCCCCCGAAGCAGCCGCGGCGCACGCGTTCGAACTCTTCGCCGATTCGCGATCAGTGTACTGGACCGCCGACCGCTTTTAGACAATCCCTACCCGCGGAGTGCGCGAGCGCTCGCCGACGGTCGAGTTGTTGGCTACTATCCTTGTGTTGTTTCGATGTGTTGCGGAGGTGGTGCGTGATGAAAGTTCTGTCAGCGGGCGGCGAATCCATCGCCGAACTTCCGGTTATCCGAAAATTTGCATTTATCGCTTTGACCGTCGCGCTCGCCGCGATAGTGCCGTCGCATACTGCTCTAGCCGCGCGTCGTCATCATGCGACGGCGAATGCCGCGCCCGCTGCCCAGGAGGAAAGCACCGCCAGCGCGTCGAGTGCCGCGCTGGGTCCATACACCGAGGCGTGCGTGCTCGAACCGACGACCGGCACCGTCATCTTCGAGGCCAACGACCACACGCCGTGGCCGACCGCGTCGCTGGCCAAGATGATGCTGATGTTGATCGTCGCCGAGAAAATTCACGACCGCTCGCTCATGCTCACCGACCAGATAACGACCTCGCGCAACGCCGCCGAGATGGGCGGATCGCAAGTCTATCTCAAGGAGGGCGAAACGTTTTCGCTCGACGACATGATGAAGGCCGTGGTCGTGCATTCGGCCAACGACGCGTCGGTGGCGGTCGCGGAGTATATCGCGGGATCGACCGAAGCATTCGTGGTGATGATGAACCGGAAAGCCGCCGCGCTGGGGATGAAGGACACCCACTACTATTCGGTTCACGGTCTGCCGCCCGCGAAGGGACAATCGCCCGACGTCGCCAGCGCGTACGATCAGGCGATTCTCGCGCGCGCGCTGGTGAAATATCCCGACGTGCACCGATGGTCGTCGATCGACACGGCGCCGTTTCGCGGCGGCACATTCATTTTGCGCAACACCAATCACATGGTGCGGACATATTCAGGATGCGACGGCCTCAAGACGGGCTTCTACGACAAATCGGGATTCAACGTGGTCGCGACGGCTAAACGCGGCGAGCTGCGGCTGGTCGCGGTGGTGCTCGGCAGCCAGCACAAGTTGACGAACTTCAAGGAAGCGTCCGAGATGCTCTCGCAGGGATTTCTCAACTACGAAATGCATTCGGTCGCAAAGAAAGGCGCTCCGATCGGGCAATCCGTCGCCGTGACCGACGCGGACATTGGCAGTATCAAGCCGGTTTGGGGCGCCGACGCAGGCGTGTTCGTCAAGCGGGACGACGCACACAACGCGATCAAAATCGATTATAACCTGCCGCCGTCGATCGCGGCGCCGCTCAAGGCTGGCCAGCAGATTGGAACGGCCAACGTGACCGCGGGCGGTAAACAGGTCACTACGATCCCGATCCTCGCAGCTTCGGATGTCGGCAAGAGTAGTTCGCTAACTAAACGTTTATTAAGTATTTTCTGAGCAGCTGTTATCGCAGATTGTTCTCCAGAAGACATTTTCGATTAGGAGACCACGCTGCCCCGTGATACTCTTGTAAGCATAGCCCCGCCTGCTTCCTTCGTCAGTTTCTGTCTGATGACTGCAAAAGAGAAGTTTCACCGCGCGTACATGGATTATTTCGAGACTGCGGAGCGCAAGCGCCGCTGGAATATCTTCGAAGATGTCCCGTGGGACAAGCTGTCGCCGCGCGCCAATACCGAGGAACGCGCGATTCGCATCGAGACGTATTGCGCCGAAGAAATGTACCTGCCGGATTACACCGCAGCCGGTAATGAGTTGTTGCGCGGCGTGTTCGGCCTCGCATGGTTTCAGAACGCGTGGAGCTACGAGGAATCGCGTCACGGACTGGTCTTTCGCGAGTACCTGCTTCGCTCCGGGCTGCGCACGCCGGCGCAATTCGACAGGTTCGAGACAGATGTGTTTTCGCGTTCGTGGAGAGTTCCGTTCGCGACGCGCCGCCGGATGAGCTGCTATGGCGCGCTGCAGGAATCAGCGACCTATCTAGCGTATCGCGCGCAAAAGGATCGCGCCGAACTCGAGAGTGACCCGACCCTCGAGGCAATCTTCTTCCTGGTCAGCCGCGACGAGGCCGCCCACGCCGGCTTTTACCGCGCGATGGTCGAGATCGAGATGGCGGAAGATCGCGTCGGCACGCTGGCGGACCTCGCGCACGTGATCGCCCATTTCAAGATGCCGGGCGACGGGCTGATTCCGAACTATCGCGAGAAACTTCGGACCGGCGGCGGCGGCATCAGTCCACGCGTGTTCCTGACGCGGGCGCTGTTTCCGTTGCTCAAGCAGTTGGGCACCAGCCGCGACGAACTCAAGCGCGCCACCGCCGCAGCAGTTCCACTGCGCGCGGCATAGCAGCAATCGTGTTATAGTCTCGTCCGGCAGAATCGCTGCTCGATGCCTGCTCCTTCGGGATGAACCGGAACCGACTTCTCTATGGGGCTGCGGCCCTTCTTGTAATCTGGATCGGCGGCAACCTGGCGCTTCATTTCGGCCAGATTCACCACAATCATCTCGACTACGACATCAGCGCAATCTTTCCGCCCGACAAGCCGTTCCCGCCCGGCGAGATCTACGCCTCGACACTGGCTGCAATCATGGACCATGAGCTGCACACGGGCTTCGGCTGGCGTCCCAACGACTTCTTCCTGTGGGGGCCGAAAGTCGGGCCGGACAACAACTCCGATCGCCAGCTCGGCATCATCATGGCCGTCCGCGAAACCACGCGCGTTCTTAAGGATCATCTGACCAAGGTTTCCTCGAACCAGTACGATCCGAACCTGGTAATCGCCGACACCGATTTCCGCAACGACGCCGAGCGATGGATCCTGCCGTCAGCGGAAAGCAAGTACGACGACGGCGTCAAACATCTGCGGATGTACATTGCGGGGTTGCACACCACGCCGCCGTCGTCGCGCGAGCTTAACACTCGCGCCGTCGAGCTGGTCCGCTTGATCCAGACGTGGACCGACCTGCTCGGCGACGCGCATGCGAATCTGTACCGGTCCACCAAGGACGACGGCAGCCCGGTTCATAGCTGGGACTGCAACCACTATTTCTATCACTCGCAAGGTTACGCGCACGTGATGTACCACATGATGCAGGCGCTCGAGCGCGAATACGCGGGGCAAATCAAGGACGACCCCGTGCTGAAGACGCTGTTCGAGGAATCGATCGACGCGCTCGGCAAGGCCGCCGTCATGAAGCCGTTAATTGTCATGAACGGTTCGCCCGACGGACTTTTCGCGAACCATCGCCGCAACCTCGACGCCTACATCACCGAAGCGCGCCAGAAGATGTACTCGATCCGCGAGGAACTGGAGCGCTCGCCGCTCTAGGGTCGTCGCTACAGCTCGATGAACGGACAGAGCAGCATCACGCCGCCGCGCACGTGCATCTCGAGCATCGCGGGCGCCCAACGGCTGGGAATGCCGAGCACGCCCGCTGCTGCGCGAATCGCCCACGGCGTTGAGACTTCCGCGCTGCCGCCGCGAAGATCCAGCCATCGGCGCTCGGCGCGGTAGGTCACGAGCTGATGGCGCCGATGCTCGGCGATGCGCGCTCGGTCCCGCGCGATTGCCACCGCGGTTGACAGTCCGCCGACTTCGTCGATGAGTCCACGCTCCTTCGCCGCGAGACCGCTCCAGATGCGCCCCTTGGCGACGGCTTCAGCCTGCTCGGGACTTAGCCGCCGGCCTTGCGCAACCTTCGCGGTGAACGCCGAGTACAGATGCCCGACTGTTTCGTTGAGCTGTGCGAGCTCGTCGTCGGTCATCGCGCGCGCAAAAGACATCGCATCGCTGATGGGCGCGCTTTTCACGAAATCGAAATGGACGCCGAGCTCGCCGAGCAGATTGCCGAGATTGAACTTGGCGTACACGACGCCGATGGAACCGGTAATCGTCGCCGGCTCCGCGACGATAGCGTCGGCGCCCGCCGCGACGTAATAGCCGCCCGAGCCCGCCACGTCGCCCATCGAGACAACGACCGGCTTGCCACGTCCCTGCGCCTCGCGCACGGCGCGCCACACCAGGTCGGAGCCGACCGCGGAGCCGCCGGGTGAATTCACGCGAAATACGATTGCGCTGACGCGCTCGTCGCGCGACGCGCGATCGATTTGCGCGGCCGTCGCGACGCCGCTGATAAATTCGCCGGTCGGCGGCGCCTCGCCGGAGACTACCGGTCCGCTGGCGTGCACGAGTGCGATCCGCGCGCGCCGCCCGCGCTCGCGGGTGAAGATTGCGTGACGCCGGTATCGCGCGAGGCTGACGAACGCTTTGCGCTTCGCATTGGGATCGAGTTCAGCGCGGATGTCCTCGATGTAGCCTTCGCGATCGATCAGATGATTCTCGACGGCGAACTTCGCGCTGACGAAGCCCGCCGCGATCAGCTCGCGCGCGCGTTCCGGGGTCATCTTCCGCGCCGACGCGATCGCTTCGACGAGGATTTTCTCCCAGTCCGCGACGATCGCCTCCATGCTCTCGCGCACCGCCGGCGACATCGTGTCGCGGCCGAGCGTCTCGGCGGCGCCCTTGTACTCTTTCCACTGCAGGGTTTGCGCCTGGATCTTCAGCTTGTCGAGCGCGTTCTTCAGAAAAACGCCGCCGGTCGCGACGCCGAGCATCGTCAGCATCGTGTCCGGATTGGCGACGATCTCGCCCGCGCCTGCCGCGACCAGGTATTCGCGCAACCCCGCGCTGTCGCCGCGCAGCAGCGCGATCACGCGCTTGCCGCCCGCCTGCGCAGCGCGCATCAGGCGATGGACTTCGTGCGCGGTCGCCAGGCCGGCGCCTAATCCCGCGACCTCCACCACGATCGCGCGAACGTCGTCGTCAATTGCTGCCGACTCGAGCGCATAGCGCAGATGGTCGAGGCTCAGCGCGCCGCGGCGCATGAGCTGATCGAGTGGCGAGCGTGTCACGTCTTCTTCGATCGGACCCGCCAGTCGAACCATCAGGACGGCGTCTCGCGGGATTCGCGCGGGCCTGACCACAGCGAAATAGAATGCCGCCACCATCGCCGCCGCGACTCCAAGAGCGGTTATTCCCGCCTTCCAGTCGCCGGCGGCGCAGGCAACCGCGCCGATGGCGCACAAAATCGCGACAATGATTGCGAGTCGAACCTCGCGGCTTATCCACAGTCGTTCAATAAACGGGTTCTTCATTCTCTGAATCGGTCGCCTTTTTTGATCGGTCCAAATACACTACCGCTTTTCGATGCCCAGGTCTGTCCTCATCTTGATCCTTGCTCTGACTGCCGTGAGCGTTGCGTCATGCTCGACTGCCAAGGCGCCCAAGCCCGGGCCGCCGCCGTTTGTCGGCCATTCCACCACCCTGGAGGTCACCAACGGCATCAAGGTGCTGACCAACGTCGCGATGCCGCAAGGCTTCGCGCCGATTGCCGCGCGTTCTCCCATCTGGCTGCAGAACAGCGCGGAAATCGGTGTCGTCGGGACTCAGACTGGGCACACGATCATGTATGGCCTCAGCGGCGCCGGGTGGCGGACCGGCCGTATCCTCGCGGCGGAGACGGGACCGGACGCAGCCGAGGAGGGAACCATCGCTGACGTCGCCGCGAGTCCCAACGGGCTGACGCTCGCGACCGCGATGGTCGCGCCGGGCGGCAACCGGGTCGATGTGATCATTCGCGACCTGATCGCCAGCGGCGCGGGCAACGTGCTCGCGAGCTTCAATGGCCGGTTCGACTCCATCTCGATGAGCTGGCTCAACGACGCGACGATCGCGCTTGCGCTGCGACGGCATCCCGAACCGCCCGAGGAATCCGGCGCCGGCGTCGAATCACCGCCGCCCGATTCGACCGAGTCTTCCGCCGAGCCACCGCCAAATCCCGCCGACGGCTTGCAGATGATCGTCGTCACTGGCGCTGGTTCGGTCCTGCCGCTGAAGTTCTCATGCCCGATGTCGGCGCTCAGTTGGAGCGCACACGGCGTCTATGCGGTCGGCCAGGGCGACGCGGCCGCGCCCCCGGTCATCCTCGATCGGCGCAACTCCACCTGCACCAGGTTTCACGTACGCGAGCCGATTCACGTGCTCGACTGGGACAAGGATGACGAAGGGTCGTTCCTGTATGTCGGGCCCGACCCCACACACCGCACGATCGGCGTATTCAAGTACGACATTGCGACCGGCGCGGAACGTTTGATGGGGGTATCGACGGGCGCCGCGTCCTTTGCCGCCGGTGGCGACACCGTCACGCTTGGCAACCAGGGGCTTACTTTCGCGCGAGCGATCGAGCATCCCGAAGCGCCGGTGCTCGCGCAAATCGCGGTAGCGCAATCCGAACAGGGCCAGGTTGATGTGAAATCGCTGGGCTTCCAGAGCGTGCCTGAGATGCTGGCGCGCAGCACGATGGAGTATTCGAAAGATGCGGACGAGGCGGCGATGCAAATCTATGCGCCGAGTCTGCCGGTGCCGTGGCGGAAGATCGTCACCTATTCTCTCCACTACGATAGCGCGTTTCTGCTCGCCGAAGGTCCGGCCCGCGGCACCGTTACGATGAGCTGGTCGCTGAGGGGCCGATGGCTGGCGTTTCTCGACGGCGACGCAACGGCAGGCACGGTGATGACGGTAATCGAACCGCCGCGGTAGATATCATCGTTTCAGATTACCGGCGAGCCTGGATCCAGTCCGAACAGCACGCGGCCTACCACCTCGAAGCGCGCCGTGTTTACCAACACGTGCTGCGATGCCGTATGCGCATCGCGCCAGCATCGCTCGATCGGACACGACTTCTGCGCCGAGTTCATCCCGGCCGCGTCCGCGACCAGATCGACCGCCTGCAGCCCCAGCTTCATAGCGGTGACGATTGCGAGCCGAATATGCGCCAGATCCTGAACGGTGAAGCTCTCGCCCGCCTCGCCCTTGCGCCACACCTCATCTTGCGAACTGTACAGGTAGGAGCGCGCCGCCTGCAGCAGACCCTCCGCCTGCGCGAACTGGATTTGTGCGATCGGGCGCTCGCGCAACGTAGCCCGAGTTGCTGCCGGCACCTTGGCGCGTGCAAGCTCATTCAGCGTATCGAGCGCGTGGCGTGCGGCGCCAAGGATCACAGGCGCGAGGCCGCCCGAGATTTGCACGTGTAATGGAATGTTGCCGAACGGACCGCGCTGCCACGGCGATTTCGCGTCCAGCCAATCGAAAGTGAATTCATCCGGCACAAAAACATTTTCGAACACGCAATCGTTGCTGCCGGTGCCTCTCATTCCAGCGGTCGACCAGGTGTTCAGGATTTTCGCATGCTCGATCGGAAACAGCCCCGCACGCAGCACAGGAACCTCGTTGACGAATTGCGGCGCACCATCGCGCAAAACAAGTCCGGCCGCCAACAGATAGGTCGCGTGCCCTGAACCGCTGGCATATTGGGCCTTCCCGCTGAGTCGCCATCCGCCCTCCACCGAAACCGCCTGCGTGGTCATCGGATTCAGCGATCCGGCGCTGACGCCTCGCGGATCGCCGTAGATCTTTTCGAACGCCGCACGCGAGAGGTTGTGTCCGAACAGTGGGCCGCCGGAACAGATCGCGAAGTTCCAGCCCGTGGACGCGTCGATGCGCGAAATTTCCTCGCATAGCCGCAGCGAATCGGGAATCGTCAGCTCGCCGCCGCCCATATTGCGCGGCAGGAAAACCTTAAACAGCCCGGTCTCGTGGAACGCATCGGCAACCTCGCGCGGCATCTGCGCCTCGCACTCGGCGCGATCGGCATGCTCGCGAATTATCGCTGCAATCTTCTGCACCTTCTCGAAATAAGGTCGGGCTTGTTCCGATACGAGCTGCTCCATATTCAGCACCTCCAGAAGTTGAGTCTCAGAGCCGAACGCCGCTGAGTCAACCTGGACTGCTTGACTCTAGCTGCCCAGCCGCGAGCGATTTGCCCAGTAGTCCGACGCGGTCCTGAATGCGGCGGCGGCGCGCTCGAAACTGTCGAACACGACCACCCCGCGCGCTCGCGCAAGCTCCTTGCCCCGCGCGACGATCGCCTCGACGTGCGCAGGATGCATCACGATAGCGAACGGCTTGGTCGAGCGCCCGGCAAAATCCGCCAGCTTGTCGAGCAGGCCCGTGATCTCATCCTCGTGCGTGGCCCATCGTGCCGCACGCAATCCGGTGCCGACCTCCAGCACGATCGCGTCGATGACCGGGTCGCGTTCGAGAATCTCGAGGATGCGATCGAGATTGCCCTGATGGTGCGCCGCGCCGATCGTACCGCCCGCATCGAGCGGATTGCGGTAGCTGCCTCCGATTATATTAAAAAACGTCTTCAGCTCGTCGTACGACGACTCCGATAGCGCGGGAATTTCGAGCCCCGCCGTCGCAAACGTGTCGGTGATCACCACGGACTGGCCGCCGGTCATCGCAACCAGACCCATCCGCTTGCCGCCGATACGCTTGGCGCGCGCGAACAGCTCGACCGCGTCGAGCATCGCATCGAGGCTCGCCACTTCGACCGCGCCACTCTGCCGCACCACGGCGCGCCAGGTCGCCTCGGCAGTCGCGAGCGACCCGGTATGCGAGAATGTGGCGCGCGCGCCCGCCTCGGTCACCCCGCCCTTCCAGATGACCACCGGATGACGCTCGGCCGCGTGCCGGACGCTGTCAAAGAACCGGCGCCCGTCGCGCACGCCTTCGATATACATCCCAATCACGCGGGTCGCCGGATCGGCCGTCATCAGGTCGATATAGTCCGCCGCCTCGAGCACCAGCACGTTGCCGATCGACGCCGCCTTGTTGACCTTGTTGCCGTGGGTGGGCGCCTGCAGGCAAAAGTTGATGGTGTGCGTGCCGCTTTGCGAGATGAAGCAGACGTCGCCGCCGTCTCCCACATTTTCTTCGGGAAAATTGCAGAGGCCCGCCGCCGGGCTGTACAGCCCCATGCAATTGGGACCGACCAGCGCGATCTCCGAGTTGAGCGCGATGTCGCGCAGCTCGGCTTCGAGCCGGATTCCCAGCTCCTCCGAGGTCTCCGAAAATCCCGACGTGAAAAATCCGATCGAGCCGACGTGGTTGGCGACGCAATCCTTCAAAATTCGCGGTGCGATCTGGCGCGGCACGGCGCTGACCGCGTAATCGACCGGCTCCGTGATTTCGGCCAGGCTCTTGCGGTTCTCCACGCCCATCGCTTCGATGCCCGGTATCTCGTTGGGATCGATTTGCACCGAGTAGAGCTTGCCCTTGAGATGCGCCATCGCGCGGATCCACATGTACCCGCTCATCCGCTTGTCGCCGATGACGGCAACCGTGCGCGGGTTGAAAGCGCGCGCGAGATTTTTGAGCCGCGCCGCGCGATGCGGGTCCGGCGGCGGTGTCTCGGTCTTGGCCGCCGCGAGCACGATTCGCGCATCCAGGATCGCGAGACCGTCCTCGTACGCAACGACCGGATTGAGATCCATCTCGGCAATATCCGGATGCGTCGCGGCGATTCCCGAGACGGTCTCGAGCAGCGAAACGAGCGCGTCGATATCAACGCCAGGCTGACCGCGGACGCCGCGCAGAATCTGCGCGCCGCGAAGCCGCGCGAGCATCGCCGACGCTTCGCGCCCGCCAATCGGCGCAAGCGCCAGCGCGGTGTCTTTCAGCACCTCGACGAACACGCCGCCCAGCCCCACCATCACCATCGCGCCGAATCGATCGTCGTGGAACGTCCCGGCGAGCAGCTCAACGCCCGGCTTCGCCATCGGCTGCACCGCAACCCCTTCGAAGCGCGCGTCGGCGGCGCCTGCGGCCAGATTGCTGCGGATTCGCTCGAACGCATCGCGCACAGCGGCTTCATTGTCGAGATTCAGCGCGACGCCGCCGACGTCGCTCTTGTGACTCACCTGCAGTGACAGCACTTTCAGCACCACCGGGAATCCGATCCGGGCCGCCGCCCGGACGGCGTCGTCAGCCGTTGACGCAGCCTCCGGCACCACGACCGGCAGGCCGAGCGAATGCATGATTCGCTTGCTCTCGATTTCCGTGAGAACCGACCGTCCACTCGAACGAGCCGACGATATTACCGATGAAACGATGGAGTCAGCCACGCTTGTCGCGTATAGCAGAGCCAAAGAACTATTTGAACCACCGGGAGCTTAGCCGCATGCCGCGTCCGGCACGCCGACGCAGAAAAGTCTTCGTCACCCGCGCGATCGAGCGCGCCGCGCTCGACCGTCTCCGCGCCGCCGCCGCGGTTACGGTGTGGCAAGGCGAGACACCGCCGCCGGCGCCGGCTCTGAGATCCGCACTGGCGGACGCCGACGCAGTGCTCTCGATGCTCACCGACAAGATCGACGAGCGCGCGATCGTGAGCGCGCCGCGGCTTCGCGTCATCAGCAACCTGGCCGTCGGCGTCGACAATATCGACCTCGACGCCGCCACCCGCGCCGGAATCGCCGTCGGTCACACCCCCGGAGTCCTGACCGAGGCCACCGCCGACCTTGCCTTCGGCCTGCTGATGGCCGCGGCGCGGCGAATCGCCGAGGCCGACCGTCACGTGCGCGCGGGCAAGTGGCGCACGTGGGGGCCGATGACGATGCTCGGCCGCGACGTGCACTCGAGCACGCTCGGGCTGGTTGGATTCGGCGCAATTGGCCGGGCAATGGCGCGCCGCGCGACGGGCTTCGGGATGCGCGTGCTCTATCTCAACCATCCGTCGAGCAGGCGAAAGCTGCCTCGAAACGACGCGCGCCTCATGGGCGCCGTCGGTGTCAGCCTGCCCCGCCTGCTGGCACAGTCAGATTTTGTGTCGATTCACGTACCGCTGACACCAAAGACACGTCACATGATAGGGGCGCGCGAGTTCGCGCTGATGAAGCGCGGCGCGATTCTAATCAATACCGCGCGCGGAGCGATCGTCGATCAAACCGCGATGCTCGCGGCGCTGAAATCAGGGCGCTTGGCCGGCGCAGGCCTCGACGTAACCGATCCCGAGCCGATTGCGCCGCGTGATCCAATCCTTCGACTCGCCAATGTCGTAATCACGCCGCACATCGGCAGCGCCAGCATTGCGACGCGGGCGCGGATGAGCGCGATAGCGGTGGACAATATTATCGACGTGTTCGCCGGGCGCGTGCCGCGATGCTGCGCGAATCCACAGGTGAGGCTGCGGTCTGACGCAAGCTGACCGGGTGAGCGACCGGATGTTGTTTAGCTGATAGCCGCTGCCAACGCGTCTTTCAAGCCGAAATTCCCTGAATAAAGCGCCCGTCCGACGACCACTCCCACCACCCCGGTGCCGAACAGCCTTCGAAGACCGCGAATGTCATCGAGGCTCGCGACACCACCCGACGCAATGACCGGGATGCGAACCGCGCGCGCGACTTCTTCCATTCCGACCGCATCTACGCCGACCTGCGCCCCATCGCGGGCGATGTCGGTCACGATTGCGGCGGCAACTCCCGCGACGCGAAACCGTTCCGCTGCTTCGGCGAGCGTGAGTTGGCTGGTCTCGACCCATCCCTTGACGGCGAGCCGGCCGTCTCGAATGTCGATCGACCCGAACACCCGGCCGGGGAACTCGGCGCAGGCGCGCTGAACCAGCTCTGGATTGAGCAATGCGGCCGAACCAATCGAGACCCGGTCCGCACCGGCCGCGAACGTCGCGCGTACCGCTTCGATCGTGCGCAGCCCGCCGCTCACGTCGATAGCACATTTCACGGCGGCTCGAATTTGCGCGATCGCCGCGACATTTCGTGGCTCCCCCGCGATCGCGCCGTCCAGATCGACGACGTGAATCAGCTCCGCACCCTCATCCTCGAAGCGACGCGCCGCATCTCCGGGCTCGCCGCCGTAGACGGTCGCCCGGTTCATGTCGCCGCGGAGCAGGCGCACGACCCGGCCGCCCTTCAGGTCAATTGCGGGAATAACGGTGAACTTCTCGAACAAGCGAACTATTCTAATCAGCGATCTAGCTGAGCGTGCCCTTGGTCGAAAGCACGCCGGACAGCCGCGGCTCGCGCGTCGTCGCATGATCCATCGCGCGCGCCAACGCCTTGAACGTCGCCTCGATGATGTGATGCGGGTTGCGACCGCTAACCAGGTTGAGGTGGAGGTTCATCCCGACCTCGTCCGTCAGCGCCTTCATGAAATCGTGCACCAGCTCGGTCTGGAAGTTGCCGACGCGCTCCTGGCTGATCGGGACGTTGTAACCCAGGTATGCGCGACCGCTGATATCGACAATCGCCGTGCAGACCGCCTCGTCCAGCGGCACCGTCGCCTCGCCAAAGCGCTTGATTCCTGCGCGATCGCCGAGCGCTTCGCGAAACGCTCGGCCCACGACGATTCCGACGTCTTCGACCGTGTGATGGTCATCTATATGCAAGTCGCCGGTGGCCTCGACCTTCAGATCGAAGAATCCGTGGCGGGCGAAGCTTTCGAGCATGTGATCGAGGAACGGAACGCCGGTCTTTGCCTCGCCGCGCCCTGCGCCATCGAGCTTGAGCGCGACCGTGACGGAAGTCTCGCGCGTCTTGCGCTCGACTTCGGCGCTGCGCTTCGCCTTGGCCGGCGCCAGCCGCGCGACCGGCCCCGTGGTCTTGCCTTTGTTTTGCACACTGACTTTGCGTCTGTTTTGCATTCCGCCTGCCCCTTCACCCTTCACTCGCAATTTCTAACGCGCGCGGCCCGCATCTTTTTCTTAATGCTGGGTGCAGCGGTCACCCCTGCCGTCGCGGCCCGAAGTTCCATCGCGCGCGCGTGCCCCTCGAACCCTTCCATCCGCGCCAGATGCGCCACTGCCGGTCCGAGCGCCGCAATCGCACCCGTCGATGCCTCGATTATACTGGTTCGTTTCAGGAAATCGTATGCACCCAGAGGCGACGCAAAGCGCGCGGCGCCCCCGGTCGGCAGAACGTGATTCGGACCCGCAAGGTAGTCGCCAAGCGGCGCGGGAGTGAGCGGCCCCAGAAAGACCGCGCCCGCAGCCTTTACCTGCGCCAGCCACCGCGACGGATTGCGCACGTCGAGCTCTAGATGCTCCGGCCCGATCTCATTGGCCAGCTCGAACGCCTCGTTCAAATCGTTGACGATGACCACCGCGCCGCGCTTGACCAATACCGCCTCGACCTGGCGGGCGCGCGGCAGGCTCTTCAGCGCGATTTCCACCGCCGCCGCCGCTCGATTCGCAACGCTCGCCGAAGTCGTCAGCAGCACGGCCGCCTCGTCACCGGAGCCGTGCTCGGCCTGCGCGATCAGGTCGGCAGCGATCCATTCGGGACGCGCGCGGTCGTCTGCTATCACCAGCACCTCACTCGGCCCCGCCATCTTGTCGATATCGACGACGCCATAGACCATCCGCTTGGCGGCCTGCACGAACGCGTTGCCGGGACCGACGATCTTGTCCACCGGCCTGATTGTTTCCGTGCCGTAGGCAAGCGCGGCGACCGCCTGCGCTCCGCCGACGCGGTAGAACTCGTCGACGCCGGCGATTTCCGCGGCCGCCAGCACGGCGAGCCGCTCACCTTCCGCCGACGGCGGCGAAACCATCACGATTTCGGCGACGCCGGCGACCTTGGCCGGAATCGCGTTCATCAGCAGCGACGACGGATACGCGCCGAGCCCGCCGGGCACGTATATCCCCACGCGACGCATCGGCTGGACCATCTGGCCGAGCCGCATCCCGGACTTGTCGCGATAGATGAACGACTTGTCCATCGTGCGGCGATGGAACTCCGCGATTCGCTCGGCCGCCAGCTCCAGCGCACGGCGATCGTCGGCCGGGATTCGGTTGATCGCCGAATGGCGCTCGGCAGGCGTCACGCGGAGCGTGGCTGGAGTGAGTTTCACGCCGTCAAACCTGGCCGTCAGCTCGATCAGCGCCCGATCGCCGCGCTTTCGCACGTCGGCGATAATCTTCGACACCGCCCGATCCACGGCCGTGCTGTCGCCGCCGGGCCGCGCGAGTATCGCGGCCAGAAATTTTCTGAACTCCGGCGTCCGCGACCTGAGAACCCGGGGCCTCATTATTCTTGCGCGCGCTCGATTCGCGCGCCGAGACCCGACAGCTTCGCGTCGAGCGCCTCGTAGCCGCGATCCAGATGGTAGATGCGGCTGAGCTCGGTCGTGTTTTCGGC
This sequence comes from uncultured delta proteobacterium, assembly GCA_963842085.1. GTDB lineage: Bacteria > Desulfobacterota > Binatia > Binatales > Binataceae > Binatus. Next base: position 373,123 of record CAWJET010000002.1, on the reverse strand, counting down.
GGCAAGGCCGGCGATTATCAAGCCCATGCTGGCGCGCAGGTCGGTCGCCATCACCGGCGCGCCGCACAGCTTCGACGGCCCGCGCACCACGGCGGTGGGACCCTTCATCAGGATGTCGGCGCCCATCCGCGCCAGTTCCTGCGCATGCATGAACCGGTTTTCGAATATCGTCTCGGTGATGACCGAGGTGCCGTCGGCCTGCGTCAGCATCGCCATCATCTGCGCCTGCAGGTCGGTCGGAAACCCCGGGTACGGCAGCGTGCGCAGCTCGACCGACCTGAGTCCGTTGGCGCGCGCGACGCGGATGCCCTTGCCGTTAGCCTCGACCACGACACCCGACTCGCGCAGCTTGGCCGCAACCGCGTCGAGATGCTCCATCGGCGCGTTCGTAATCGTAATGTCGCCGCCGGTGATCGCCGCCGCCGCCATCATGGACCCAGCCTCGATTCGGTCGGGTATCACTTCGTGCTCCGCGCCATGCAGCCGCTCGACGCCCTCGATTTCCAGCACGTGCGTGCCGGCGCCGTTGATCTTCGCGCCCATCTTGACCAGCACTCGCGCCAAGTCCTGCACCTCGGGCTCGCGTGCGGCGTTTTCGATCACGGTACGTCCACGCGCCGTCGCCGCCGCCATCAGAATGTTCTCGGTTGCTCCGACTGATGGAGAATCGAGCCAGATCCGCCCGCCGGTCAATTTCTCGGCATGCGCTTCGACGTAACCGTGACGAAACTGGATCTTGCTGCCGAGCGCGCGAATCCCCGCGATATGCAGATTCACCGGGCGCGCGCCGATCGCGCATCCTCCCGGAGTCGAGACGCGGGCGCGACCCGTCCGCGCCAGCAGCGGCCCGAGCACGACGAACGATGCGCGCATGGTCTTGACCAGTTCGTACGACGCCTCGTGCGAGGTAACGTTGGCGGCGCGCAGCTCGACGCAATGCTCGTCGGTCCAGCGCGCGTGCACCCCGAGCTGGGTGAGCAAATCCATCGCGGTTTTCACGTCGCGAAGGCGCGGCACGTTGCTGAGTCGCAGCGGCTCCGGCGTCAGCAGCGACGCCATCATGATCGGTAGCGCGGCGTTCTTGCTGCCGCTGAGCGTGACGGTGCCGCGCAGCGGAGTCCCGCCATGAATTATCATTTTTTCCATCGCTACCCGCTTCTTCGCGCGCACACGACGCGCGGATGCCCCGCGAAATCGTTTATCACAGTGACAACCTGCAAGCCCGTCTCCTCCACAAGTTTCGCGACCGCCGCCGCCTGTCCCGCCGCCACTTCCACCATCAGCTCGCCGTTGCGCTCGAGATGCTGCGCCGCCCCCGCCGCAATCCTGCGCAGGATATCGAGCCCTCCCGCTCCGGCGCTCATCGCGGCGCGCGGCTCGTACGCACGCACCTCGGGCTCCAGCGCGGCGATCTCTGCATCATCCAGATAAGGCGGGTTGGAGGCTATCACTTCAAAAATTCCAAGCGCCGGTCCTCCATCCAGAACCTCAAAGCAGTCGGCGCGCCGCAGCGTGACTCGCTCCTCGATTCGATGACGACGGGCGTTGCGCGACGCCACCGCAATCGCGGCGGCGGAAATGTCCACGCCGGTCACCCGAGTGTGCGGCGCGTTGACCGCAATCGCGATCGCAATCGCGCCGGAACCGGTGCCGATGTCGAGTACGCGCGCCGCCGGCCGCCGCGCGATAAACTCGAGCGCCGCGGCAACGACGAGCTCGCTCTCCGGCCGCGGAATCAGTACCGCCGGACTCACCTCGAAATCGAGCGAATAGAATTCCTTGTGACCGACGATGTACGCGACCGGTTCGCGTTTTTCGCGCCGCGCGATCAGCGCGTCGAAGTCGTTCAGCGCGGTGGGTGAGAGATCGATCGAACCCGTGACAGCCGCTTCGCGCGTGACCCCCGCCGCCGCCGCCATCAGGAGCTCCGCGTCCAGCCGCGACGATTCGATGCCGGCGTCGGCGAGCCGGCGCGACGCCTTGTCGATCGCCTCCAACGCGCGCCGCGCGAGCACTTCTCTCATAACCGTGCTACGCGCTTCATGACCGCGCTCACGCGCTGAGCGCCTGCTCCTGGTCGTAGGCCGCCAGCGCGTTGATGATCGGATCGATATCGCCGTCGAGAAAACTGTCGAGCTGATGAATCGTCAGGTTGACGCGATGGTCGGTCACCCGCGATTGCGGAAAATTGTAGGTGCGGATGCGCTCCGAGCGGTCACCCGTCCCGACCATCGAGCGCCGCGTCTGCGCGATTTTCGCCTGCTGCTCGGCCTGCGCCTGCTCCAGCAGCCGCGCGCGGAGGATCTTCAGCGCGCGCGCCTTGTTCTTGTGCTGCGATTTTTCGTCGCGGCAGATTATCACCATCCCGCTCGGAATATGCGTGATTCGCACCGCCGAGTCCGTCGTGTTGACGCTCTGCCCGCCCGGTCCCGACGCGCGCATTACATCGATCCGGAGGTCCTTGGCCTCGTTGATGTTGACTTCGACGTCGTCGGCTTCCGGCATCACCGCCACCGTGACGGCCGAGGTGTGGATGCGCCCCGACCCTTCGGTCTCGGGCACCCGCTGCACGCGATGCACCCCGCCTTCGTACTTGAGCCGCGAGTATGCCCCGCGGCCGCTGACGAGCGCGATAACTTCCTTGATTCCGCCAAGCCCGGTCTCGCTCAGGCTGAGCGCCTCGATCTTGAATCCATGCCGCTCGGCGTAGCGCGTGTACATCCGGTACAGGTCGCCGGCAAACAGCGACGCCTCTTCGCCGCCGGTGCCGGCGCGGATTTCGAGAATCACGTTCTTCTCGTCGTTGGGATCGCGCGGCGTCAGCAGTTCCTTGAGCTTGTCTTCGAGCGCGGCGAGATTTTTCTGCAGCGCCGGCATCTCGGCCTTGGCAAGTTCGCGCAGCTCGGCGTCGTCGCCGTCGAGTATCGCCTTGTGCCCCGCGATCTCGTCCGCAACGCGTATATATTCGCGCGCGCAATGCGCCGCTTCGGACAGCTGCGAGCGCTCCTTGGCGAGCCGCGCATATTCGCGCTGATTGCCGAGCGTGGCCGGATCGCTGAGCTTGCGCTCGAGTTCCGCGACCCGCTCTTCTATTGCACTTGCCTTATCCAGCATCGCCCTTCGTGCACGGCTCCGAAAATTCGCCCGGAAACAAAAACGGCGCGGCCGCGATGGCCGTGCCGATCGATTCTCCCCCGCGCACCCGGGTGCATCGAGCACCGCAGGCGGCGGGAGTTGCTATGCTACTTCTCGGCGGCGGTTTCCGCCGTCTTTTCCGCCGGCTTCTTGATGCCGTACTTGCGATTGAACCGCTCGACCCGCCCCGCGGTATCGACCAGGCGTTGCGTGCCAGTGTAAAAAGGATGGCATTTCGAGCAGACCTCGACGTGAAGCTCCTTGAGCGTCGAGCGCGTTTCGAAGGTGTTGCCGCACGCGCAGATAACGGTGCAGCGACGGTATTCGGGATGGATTCCAAGTTTCATTTTTACTTCTCGAACTCTTTTGCCTATTGCGTTGCAGGATACCATCGCAAGGTATCTCGCACAATTCGCCCGCTGCAACCGCCGTTTCGGGCTTTTCGGATCGCTATCGCCACCTTGTTCGCAGCAATTTTAATCACGATCTGCGCGATTGCCACCTCCGTCGCGTCCGGCTCTGCGCCGGCACCAGCTCGAAACTCTCAACCTGCCAAGCCTCCGCCGGCGTTGACCTCTCCCAAAGTTCCCGCCGGCGAGGGCTTCGCGCCCGACAGTCAAACCCTCTTCGCGCCAATCATCTATCTCGCACCGCCCGGTCCCGCACGCGCGTCGCGTGCGATCGCCATCCTCGATCGCCAGCTCGACTTCCAGCGCAAGATCTCGTTCCATCCCAAGCTCGGCCCCTCGCTCCAGGATGTCGTCGATCAGCTTCCGCCGCGCCAATCGACAATGATCCGCGCCGCCGCTCTCTACTCGAAGCCTGAAATCCCGTGGCACGATCAGCCCGACGGCACGCACGAGATTTGCGTCACGGGACGGCCCGACGACGCCGACTATTTGTACACGCTCGTCAAAGAGTGGCGCAGTCCCGAGGAGCCTGACCGTTTCTCGGGCGTCTTCGGCCTGAAGCCCGCGCCCGGTTCGACTCCCGACAACATTTCCAGCGTGACCGGCACGCTCGCGGGCGAGTTGTTGATCGACACCTACGGCATCGGCGCGCTGGTCGACGCGTCATCCGAAGCGTTGCGCGAGGTTCACGGCGATCTGAAACCGCCGTGGGATTCCGCGCCCGGCGCGTTCAACCATCATGACCGCGCCGCGCTCGACCGGTTCCATCGCCAGATGCCGCATCTGGCGGCGAAGTTCGATCACTATTTCAAATTCAACAACCTGCTCGACGAATTCTCCTCGAGTGCGGGTCCAATCGTGCTGTTCAATGTCGATGCGGAGGTTCGCCAGGACGCGCTCAAAAAATATCCGCTGCTCTACGACTTCTACCGCAAGCTCGTGCCCGCCGTGACGGCGACCTCCGAGATTCTCGATTCGCACGGAAATTACTGGATGCGCGAGGCGTTCGACCGCGGCCACATCCACTTCATCATCATGCTGCGCAACGGCCTGCTCACCCCTTTCAACTCCGCGATGCAACCTGCGGGCGACAGCATCGCGCTCAATGAAATCTCGCACGGCAGCTACCGCACTCTCGCCTCGGGGCATATCACCAGTCTCAAGATGAATTTCGGCCTGGCCAACGTGGGTTTCGCCACTGACTACCGCCGCGATTCCGGCACCGTCACGTTCGTCAACCGGATGGACGCGGTCCCGCAACTCATCGCGCCGCCCGGAGTACATCAGATGCTGGACCTGATTGCGGGCGAGTTTCTGCGCGTGCTGGCGACCGGCAATGGCGGCATGAACGCAAAGCTCAGCTCGCGCCAGCTGCCCAACGGCACTTACGAATTCGCCGGCGGTGTGACGGCCCGGTTGAATTACTCGCCCACGCTCGAGCTGCTCGCGCGCATCGGCGACGCGATCGCGCAGGAACACAACGACAAGGTTCGCGCCGAGGAGCGCGCATTCGGCGAGGAACTTTTCGACGCTTTCGTCGCCGACTACAATGATGCGCGTCCGGCGATCATCGCTTTGGATTCAGCTAAGGATCGTCAGCGGGATAAATCCAAATGAGATACCCACCGCGGAAACGGTTTTTCACGGCACTGCTCCTGGCCGTCGCAATTCTCGCCGCCGGATGCGCGGCCAATGACCAGCCGCCGCCCGCTGCCCCCGGCGCCGGCCCGCAGCCGAAATTGCTGAGCGATTTGTCAACCGTCTCCGACGCCCCCGTCGATTCGTTGGCCGCCGTCAATGCGGTTCCCGCCCGCGGCGAAGGACTGCTGCACGATTCCGGCGACGTCTCGGCCGGGCCCCGCACTTTCGAGGCCGAACCCGGCATCTCGCGCGAAGTCGGCACCGAACGAAATCCCGCCACCGTGCGGCTGCTGAACGAGAAGGCGGCCAAGTTCGGCAATTTTGCCGCCGTAATTCTCGATCGCATATATGCGCGACTCATTGTCGCCGAGAGGAGCGAGGAAATCTCGCGAACCAGGCTGCCCACCGAACTCAAAGCCGTCGTCATCACCGCCATCATGGACAAAAGCGGCAAGCTCACCGAACTCATCCTCGAGCAGCACTCCGGCAAGGCTAAAATCGATCAGATGATGCTCGACGTCTGCAAAAAGAGCATCTGGTACGAGAATCCTCCCACCGGCGCCCTTTCCGACGACGGTACTTACAAGCTGACGATCAAGCTGAAGCTCGAGAACTTCGCCTCGCTCGACGAGCGTCATTGGAGCTTCATCACCGATCTCGGCCTCGGCATCGGCTAGCCGCGCCGCGCCCAGACCGGCACCCTATTTGGGGAGGGCTGAACTATTCAGCCTGACCGGGTCGGACCTTATATGCTACGCATACCGTATGGGTAATGATGTTCCATACGCGCCGCGCTCGCCAGAAATCGGGCGGCTCCCGGCTCCGACAAGAATATTTTTTGACGGAACGAACCCACCGATGGTAGGGTGCCGCCCCAAAACCACCACATATGGTATGATTTTCCTGTTTCGGTCTTTTCGATCAGTCACAATCGCGCCCGCGGCGGAACCCGGCCGGAGCGCGTTTCTATCGACTTTCGCTGGCCGCATGCCGACGGAAACCAATTGCGTGATGTTCACCACCAGCTCAGTTTGTCAGCTTGGCAAACAGCCGGTACCGCGAACCATGCGGGCAGCAGCCCTCCGCCGCTTCTGCTAGGATCGCCGCCGTGAATTCGCTCGACGACTACATCCCGCGCCCGGGGCTTTCGGTCCCGATCGTCGCGATTCTCGACGCTCGCGGCCGCATCCTCGAAGACCAGCAGCGCGCCGTCGTTCGCTATGCGCTCCAGGACGGAGCCGGCGCCGACATCATCTTTGCGGCCGGCACCACCGGCGAATGGGATCGCATCGACAACCCGCGCCGCCAGGCGGTCGCACGCATCGCGATCGAGGAATGCCGCCGCGCGCGCGCGTCCGCCGCCAAAAAAATCGAAGCATGGGCCGGCATTACCGCCCACACGCGCGCCGACACGCTCGACAATCTCACTCACGCGCTCCACGCCGGCGCCGACGCGGCCGTCCTCGCGCCGCTCTCGATTAACGACGTCGAGCATCCCGCCGAATTCGTCGAGCGCGATATCGGCGCCGTCTTCAACCGCGCGGGCCGCATGCTCCCGCTGTTCCTCTACGACAACGCCGACATCGCCGCGCCCGGCAAGGCACCGCACCTGCACACGCGCGACGTCAAGGCGATGGCCCGGCTGCCGTACGTGCGCGGAATAAAAGTCACTGCGAGCAAAACCGTCATCGGCAACTACACGCGCGCCGCGTCGCACTTCAAGGCGGGCCACGAATTCGCCATCTACGCCGGCAACGCCTACCTCATCTTCGACTTGTTCGCCCCGCCTGAAGGCGTCGGCGATCGCATGCGCCATTATTGGAACCGCTACCTCACTCAGCGCACGCGCCCCTACGGCGTCGTCGCCGGGCCGGCCAACGCGATGCCCCGCGAATGGCAGCGCGCATGGCAGGTCTGCCGCTCGGGCGACGTCGAGTTGATGCGCTTGTACGCCGGCGCGATCGAGGAATTTCGCATCGCGTGCACGTTCAAGCGCGGTGCTAAGGCCTATCGGCCGACCATCGCAACGCTCAAGGCGTCGCTCAAGGAACTCGGCGTCATCGACAGCGACGCAGTAGCGGCGGGCACGCCGCCGCTGAGCGACTTCGAGCGCCGCGAATTCTCTACACGGTTCGCCGCGCTGCGCGAGCGCAACGCCGAGATGCTTGAGCGCGGATGGGTCAGCGAATACGATTCGCCCGCCGGACGCGCGCCGGCAGCGGAACGACAATCTGCGGGGCGCAATGGCTGAAGAAAAACTCGACGTCGTCGGATGCGGCAGCATGGTCGTCGACCTGTTCTACCGCACGCCGCGGATTATCCGCGCCGACGAAAAAATCCTGCTCCGCCCGCATACCGCCAGCGCCGCCATCGAACGCACCCAGGTCGGCGGCCTCGTCCTGAACCATCTCGGATGGGGCCGAATCCTCGGCCTCAAGACCGGCATCTTCGGCAAGATGGGCGACGATCGCAACGGCGAGTTCCTCCGCGACGGCATGGATCGCCTCGGCATCCGCCATCACCTGACCTTCGACGGCACCGCCAGCGCGTTCGCGACCATCTTCGTCGACGCCGCCGGCGACCGCGCCATCTACATGGCGCGCGGCGCGACCGGCGAGCTCACTCCCGCCGAGGTCCGCAGCCGCCACGGCGCGTTCATCCGCCGCGCCAACCTCGTCTCGACTGAAATTTCGCAGCTCCCGCTGCGCACCGTGCTCGCGATTCTGCTTTTCGCGCGCACCCATTCCATCCCGACGATTCTCGACGTTGACGTGCCGCCCTCCGACGCTATCGGATCGCTCGGCACGCGCGCCGAACTCGAGCGCGCGTTGAAACTCGCGACCTGGCTCAGGCCCTCGAAAGCAGCCGCTCGACAAATCGTCACGGGCAACGGCCGCGACACGCTGAAGATGGCGGAGGCGATTCGCGCCCGCTACGGCAATCGCGCCGTCATCATTACCGAGGGCGACAAGGGATGCTCGATCGCGGCCCGCGACACTTCCGTTCGCGTGCCCGCCTTCAAGGTCAAGCAGGTCGACTCCACCGGCGCAGGCGACGCGTTCCTCGCCGGCGTCTTTGCCGGCCTTCGCCTCGGGATGCCGTGGGACAAGATCGGGCGGCTCGCAAATGCGGCCGGCGCGGTCGCGGTCACGCGCCTGGGCGCGTTCCCATCGGGCTTCGAAGTGCGCGAGGAAATTCTCGACCTTTATGCCGAACCGCTCGCGCTGCCGACGCCGCGGCTCGACGCCGAGCCGCGCGAGGCCGCGATTGGCGACTCGACCAGCGAAGTCGAAAAATTTTTCGACCTCGCCCTCGCCGAGCTTGCCGCGCTGCGCGGCGGCTTGAACATCGCCGCCATCTCGCGCGCCGTCGAGACTATCCGCACCGCCCTTGGCCGCGGCGGGCGCGTCCACGTGACGGGAGTCGGCAAGCCCGAGCACGTCGCCCGCTACGCCGCGAGCGTGTTCTGCTCGGTCGGCACGCCCGCGACTTTTCTGCACGCGACTGAAACACTGCACGGCAGCCTCGGCCAGGTGCATCCGCGCGACGTCGTAATCGCGATCTCCAACAGCGGCAGCACCGACGAATTGCTCTCCACCGCGACCGCCATTCGCGAGCAGGGCGCGCAACTGATCGCAATCACCGGCAACAAGGATTCGAGCCTCGCCCAGCTCGCCGACCTCGTCATCCACGTCCCGGTCCGCAACGAGGGCGGCGGCTTGGGGCTCGCACCGCGCATCAGCGTTCTCGGCGAAGTCTTCGTGCTCGCGGGACTGTCGGTCGCCCTGGAACTGGCCCACGGCCTGACGGTCGAAGAGTACTCGCGATGGCATCGCGCAGGCGCAATCGGCGAAGCCGCCCGCCGCCTCGTCGAAAGCCGCACCTCCCGCCGCCGCGCCTAAATGGCCCCAGGTTTTTAAGCGCCCGGCTTTTCCGCGTCATGCGCATGCCCGATCGCCTGCCGTAGCATGCGATCGAGCTTCGCGCAGTTGAACACAACTTTCTCCGAATGCACCGCTTCCACCGCGCTGAGCGGGACCGTGAAATCGCCGGCATTCTCGACGTAGATCACCAGCTCGGGCCGTCCGCCCGGAGCAACCTGCCGAACGGCGCCGAACTCCTCGCCTCCGTCGGAAGTGAAAGCCTGGAATCCAACTTTAATTTTCTCTTGCACGACTTATATCTCCACGGCGCTAGCGCCTCGACAGTCTACTGCTTCACCGAGTCACTATCCGCCGAAATCCGCGGTGGGTCGAGTTGAGCTCTTGTTGGAGCAACCACAATCGCACGAAGCTCATCCTGGTTTTAACAGGACGAAGTCCCGTATCTATTCTTTCTTTACACCGGGTGCAGGGGTCACCCTGCCCAAGGAAGCGTGAAACCCGGGATGGGTTTCACATTAAATAACGGAAGTGTACGCTTTTGGACTGTATCAAGTCCAAAAGCGTACACTCCCGTTAAATAAAGTGATCTACCCTTCCCCTTTCCTACCCCTCGGCCCCCAGCGCCAGCGGCGGCATCGCCGTCGCCTCCTTCTCCCGCCTTCGCCCCTTGATCAGCCGCCGCGACCACGCCTTCGCGATCAGCATCAGCAACGACGGCTCGAACAGCGCCGACGGCGGCTTCACCATGTTGATCACTTCGCCGATCCGGTCGCCGATCGCGGGATCGTCGCCGGCCACCTCGAACATTTTTCCCAGCAGCGGAGCCGTCACGCGGCTGATCATTGGACGTTTGCCTTCGGTGCCCGGAACTCTGAAGTCGGAGCCCGTCGCGAGTCCCCATGGCTCGGCCTGGAAGCGCGCCTGCGCCGTGAAGAATTTTCGCGGGAACTCGGCGTCGTTGATGCCGTTGTTTTCGAGGCACTCGCCGAGTATCAGTGCCGACAACGCGCCCGACGTCATCCCCTGGCCGTAAACGGGATTGAACGCGCACGACGAGTCGCCGAGCGCGACGAAGCCGTCGAGCCGCGCGCCCCATTTCTCGTAATGCCGCCAGCGGTTCGCCATCTGCCGGTACGAATAAACCTGCGACATCGGTTCCGCCAGCGCGACTTCCTCGGCGATAATCGGCGAGCGCAGTTGCGCGAGTTGCGCGGTGAACCCGTCCTCGTCGCTCGGCGGATAATGGCCGCCGATTCCCGCCATCGTCACGATCATTCGATTGTGCTCGACCGGAAACACCACGCCGGCGGTCAGGAAATCCTCCGCGATCGGATCGATCCAGATTCCTTTCCACCACCAATCCTTCGGGCGCCGCTCGGGATTCACCTTGTACCATCGCGACGCGTACCCGGTATGCGAATCGACCACGGTCTCGGGCGGCGTCGGCAAGCCCATCGCGTCGATCCACGACGGAATTTTGGTTGCGCGCCCGCTCGCATCGACGACCAGGTCGCCGCTCAGCGTGAACGCTGCGCCGCCGTCGCGCGGATTCACCTTTACTCCGCTGACCCGAATCGAATCGCCGCGCACCGTCTCGAAGCCGACCGCTTCGGCCCGTTCGATCAGCTCGACGTTTGGAATTCGGCGAATCAGCTCGCGCACCGTCGCCTCGATCAGCACGCGGCTCGCGAACAGCGTCGTTATCGAGTTCGGACGCCGCTCGGCCCATCCGTCCGGTCTGAGCGCAGCGAAGTCGCGGCCAAAATTTATCTCGAGCGCGCCGCGCTCCAGCATCGTCTTCTCGAAACCCGGGAACAGGCGGTCGAGCTCGAGCCGCCCGCGCATCAGCAGCGCATGAACATGCCTGCTCTGCGGAACGCCGGGCCGCTCATGCGCCCCGGCCGGATAAGCATCGCGATCGATCACGGTGACTTTGTCGTAAAACTTGCTGAGGACGCGCGCAGCGCAAAGCCCCGCCATGCTCCCGCCAATAACAATCGCATGAGTGTTCGCCGTCATTAAATTCGTTCCTACCTCTTTCGTCAGCGCGAGCAAAGCCGTGGAACCTCACGCGGCTTTCTTTTGGTCGAGGCCGCGAGCCCTGTTAAACTGAAACTCTCTTGCCGAAGAATAGGAACAGGACCGAAGACGCACCCGAAAAGCCGCGGGTCGTCGTCGACTTCGAGCTGCTCCGCAGTTTCGCCGCGCAAAATTTCCGCGACCTCGGAGGACATCCCGTCGCCAATCGCCGCCGTGTCCGCAGCGGGTTGGTATTCCGCTCGTCGCATCTCGCCGAAGTACCGCCCGAGAGTCCCATCAGCCAGCTCAGACTTCGCACCCTCGTCACCCTCCAGAGCCGCGCCGAAGTCAAACACCTTGGCGCGCCCCAGCCGGCCGCGCGCCGCGGCGTGCGATGGGAACACATTCCGATGGGCGACGAATGGTTCAACGACCAGGGCTACACGCGCGTAGCCCCGGAACCCGGCCGCGAACACCTGGCGCTCGTGATGCACTTCCGGCACGACTGGCGCCGCTTCTTCAAGCTGCTCGCCGAGCGCGACGTTTACCCCCTGCTTTTTCACTGTTCCGCCGGCCGCGACCGCACCGGAGTCGGCGCCGCGATGCTGCTGTCGATGCTCGGGGTCGAACGCGATCGAATCGTCGCCGATTTCCTCGAAAGCAACGTGGTCTTCAGCAAGATCCCGCTGGCGGCGGAGCAACTCGATCCAGTCTTCGAACTAATCGACGAAAACGGCGGCATCGAAGGCTTCATGCGCGAAGTGATCGGCCTCAACGCCGCCGAGCTGGCGATCATACGCGAAGATCTTCTGGAAGATTGACCAATCAAGCGGGCAGGTAGCCGTCGCGCAGCAGCGACTTGGCAATGATCATCCGCTGCACTTCGCTGGTGCCCTCGCCGATTTCGGAGAGCTTGGCGTCGCGCATGTAGCGCTCGACGGGGAAGTCGGTGACGTAGCCGTAGCCGCCGTGAATCTGCACAGCTTTGATCGTCGACCACATCGCGGTCTCGGACGCGAACAGCTTCGCCATCGCCGCCTCGCGCGCGAACGGCTTGCCCGCATCTCTGAGCGCGGCGGCCCGGCAGATGAGTACCCATGCCGCGTCGATTCGAGTCGCCATGTCGGCGAACATCCATTGAATCGCCTGGAACTCGGCAATCTTCTTGCCGAACTGCGCGCGTTCGAGCGCGTATGCGCGCGCTTCCTCGAAGCCGCCGCGCGCGATTCCCGCCGCGAACCCAGCGATTCCGATTCGCCCCGCTTCGAGCACCTTGAGCGTCTGCCTGTATCCCGCGCCCAGCTCGCCGACCAGGTTGCGCGCCGGGACCGTGACGTTTTCGAAGATAACTTCGGCGGTGTCGGACGCGCGCAGCCCCAGCTTCTCGATTTTCTTTCCGTTCGAGAGTCCCGCCGTGCCGCGATCCACGATGAATGCTGACACGCCGTCGCGCCCGCGCGCCTGATCGGTGATCGCCATCACGACGTACACATCGGCGACCGTGCCGTTGGTGATAAACATTTTGGAGCCGGTGATCGAATAGTTGTCGCCGACCCGCGTCGCCTTCGTGCGCATCGCGGCCGCATCCGAACCGGAGCTCGGCTCGGTCAGGCACCACGCGCCGAGCTTCTTCGCCTGGAGCATGGCGGGAACGTAGTGTTCGCGCTGCTCGTCGGATGCGAACCCCGCGATATGCCCGGTCGAGAGCGACATGTGCGCCGCGCAGGTCAGCCCGATCGACGCGTCGTAGCGCGAGAGCCCCTCGACGACAAGCACCTGTGACAGGGTGTCCGCGCCGCCGCCGCCGAATTTTTCCGGAAACGCGACCCCGAGAAAGCCGAGCTGGCCGAGCTGCTCGACGATATGCCGCGGGAAGGTCTCCTCCTTGTCCCACTTTGTCGAGTGCGGCTTGATCTCGCGCTCGGCGAAGTCGGTCAGCGTTTCGCGGATGCGGCGCTGCTCTTCGGTCAGATCGAAGTTCATTTGAACCTAAGTGCGGGCCGCGACATTCTCGCGCACCCATTTGACGATGTCTTCCGTCGATGCGCCGGGGGTGAAGATTTGCCGCACGCCCATCTCCTTGAGCTTGACCGCGTCGTCGTCGGGAATGATCCCGCCGCCGAAAACCGCGACGTCGCCGGCGCCGCGCTCCTTCAGCAGGCGCATCACCTCGGGAAACAGCGTCATGTGCGCGCCCGACAGCACGCTGAGCCCGACCGCATCGGCGTCTTCCTGCACGGCAGCCTCGGCGATCATTTCGGGCGTCTGATGCAGCCCGGTGTAGATGACCTCGAAACCGCCGTCGCGTAGCGCGCGCGCAATAATTTTAGCGCCGCGATCGTGACCGTCGAGTCCGGGCTTTGCGACCAGAATTCTGAGTCTCTTTTCCGCCATCGCCTAAATCCAGCCCGGGTCCGTGTACACACCGAACTCGGCACGAAAGATATCCGAAACTTCGCCCACGGTCGCGTCGCGGCGCACCGCCTCGCAAATCGGTTCCATCAGGTTTTCGCCGGAGCGGCACGCCTCGGCGACTCGCGCGAGCGCTTCCTTGACCGCGACGGAATTGCGCTCGCGCTTGACCTTGCGCACGCGCTGAATCTGCCGCTCTTCGATCGCCGGATCGATCCTGAGCGTCGCGATCGGAATCTCTTCGGGGATTGAATACTTGTTGACGCCGACCACTGTCTTGATTCGCTGCTCGAGTTGGCGCTGAAAGTGAAACGCGGCCTCGGCGATCTCGCGCTGTGGATAGCCGGTCTCGATTGCCTTGACCATCCCGCCCATCTCGTCGATGCGCCGGATATAGTCGTTCGCCTCGCGTTCCATCCTGTCCGTCAGCGCTTCGACCGCGTAGCTGCCGCCGAACGGATCGATCGTGTTCGTGACGCCGGTTTCTTCCGCGATGATTTGCTGGGTGCGCAGCGCGACCATGACGGACTGCTCGGTCGGTAGCGCGAGCGTCTCGTCCATCGAATTGGTGTGCAACGACTGGATTCCGCCGAGCACACCCGCCAGCGCCTGGATCGCCACGCGAACCACGTTGTTGATCGGCTGCTGCGCCGTCAGCGACGCGCCGGCGGTTTGCGCATGCGTGCGCAGCATCATCGATTTCGGATTCTTCGCGCCAAAACGAACCTTTATGATTCGCGCCCACATCCGGCGCGCGGCGCGGAGCTTGGCGACCTCTTCGAGAAAATCGTTGTGCAGATTCCAGAAAAACGAGAGCCGCTGAGCGAAGTCGTCGACGGCGATCCCGCGCTTGACCGCTTCATCGACGTAGCAGATGCCGTCGGCAATCGTGAAGGCGAGCTCCTGCACGGCGGTCGAGCCGGCCTCGCGGATGTGGTAGCCGGAGATCGACACCGCGTGCCAGCGCGGGACTTTGCGCGCGCAGAACTCGATCATGTCGGTGACGATTCTCAGCGCCGGGCGCGGCGGGCAAATCCATTCCTTCTGCGCGATGTACTCCTTGAGCATGTCGTTCTGAATGGTGCCACCGACGCGCTCCCACGGAATTCCGTTGCGCTCGGCCACCACCAGGTACATCGCGAGCAGGATCGACGCCGAGCAGTTCACCGTCATCGAGGTGGTGACCCGGTCGAGCGGGATTCGATCGAACAGCGCCGCCATGTCGTGGACCGTCGAGACCGACACGCCCTCGCGTCCCACTTCGCCGAGCGCGCGTTCGTGGTCCGCGTCGTAGCCCATCAGCGTCGGCATGTCGAACGCGGTGGAGAGTCCGTCCTGGCCCTGGCCGAGCAGGAAGTGAAAGCGCGCGTTGGTGTCTTCGGCGAGCCCGAACCCGGCGAACTGGCGCATCGTCCACAAGCGTCCGCGATACATCGAGCCGTACACACCGCGCGTGTACGGAAACTCGCCCGGGTTACCGAGCGCGGCGTCGTACGAGCCGGTTAGGTCGTCGGGCGTGTAGAGCGGGGCGAGCTCCATGTCGGACACGGTCGAGAAGCGGACCGGGCGCTCGCTTGCCTGCTTGTAGGTCGTCGCAAGCCATTTCTCCTTCTTGCTCACAGTACAGTCCTCACCGATTTTTGCCTCACCGGTTATCGAGCACGCTACCTGCGATTACCAGGCGCTGAATCTCGGAGGTTCCCTCGTAGATCTCGGTGATCTTGGCGTCGCGGAAAAAGCGTTCGACCTTGAACTCCTTGGTGTAACCGTAGCCGCCGTGAATCTGCACCGCTTCGGTCGCCGCCTTCATCGCGGTTTCAGCGGCGAACAATTTCGCCATCGCGGATTCCTTGGTGCATGACTCGCCGCGATCTTTCAGCGTGGCTGCGCGATGCGTCAACAAACGAGCGGCGTCGATCTCGACCGCCATGTCGGCCAGCTTCCACTGAATTGCCTGGTACTGCGCGATCGGCTTGCCGAAGGTCAGGCGCTCCTGCGCGTATTTCAACGACGCCTCGAGCGACGCGCGCGCGATTCCGAGCGCCTGCGACGCAATTCCGATCCGGCCGCCGTCCAGCGTTTTCATCGCCACCTTGAACCCCTGCCCTTCCTCGAGCAGCAGGTTCTCGCGCGGCACGCGCATGTCCGAAAAACTCAGTTGCGCAGAATGCGCGCCGTGAATTCCCATCTTGTCTTCGACTCGCGTGACCGCCCATCCCGGCGTGCCGGTCTCGATCGCGAACGCGCTGATCCCGTGGTGGCCTTTGTCGGGCTGCGTCATCGCAAACACGATCGCCACCTTCGATTGCGGCGCGTTGGTGATGAAATTCTTGGTCCCGTTGATCACGTACGAGTCGCCGTCCAGCACCGCGCGCGTCTTCTGGCCGGCGGCGTCCGAACCGGCCTGCGGTTCAGTCAGGGCAAAGCATCCGAGCCAATTTCCTGTCGCCATCTTCGGCAGAAAATGGCTCTGCTGCTTCGCGGTGCCGAGGCCGAGAATCGGCCACGACGCGAGCGAACAATGCGCCGACATGATCACCGCCGTCGAAGCGCATTCGACTGCGACTTCCTCGAGCACCAGCGAATACGCAACGTGATCGAGACCCGCGCCGCCATACTGTTCCGGAAGGAAGATGCCGAGCATGCCGAGCCGGGCGAGTTCGTCGATCGCTGCGGCGGGATAGCGATGCGAGCGGTCGGCCTCGACGCCGATCGGTCCCAGCTTTTCGCGGGCAAAGCGGCGAGCAACGTCGCGGGCGCCGCGTTGCGCTGCAGTGAGTTCGAGATCCATCTCGCTCCATATGTAGCTTAGAGTGATGGGCGGGGTCGATAGAAACGCGCGCTGATTTTACACCGCGCTCTGACTAAGCGCTCCAGCAGCTAGCGCCGGGCAGCGGCAACAGCTGCCGGCATCAGGAAAATTGAACCGCCGCGGCGCCCTCGAAACGTCCGCACCGTCATCCGCTCGGGCGTGGCATCCACCGTCACGGCGCCGTCGAGGTCGGTGCGCAACAAGAATGCGCCCTCGTCGGCGTAACGCTCGACGACAGCATCGGCGGGAAAATGAAATTTATTCAAATATCCGTCCGAGATTACCGCGGCCTCCGGATGCACCGCCGCAATGAACGCCGCCGTTGAGGAAGTAGCGCTGCCGTGATGCGGCACCTTGAGTATCGTCGCACGAAGATCGCCGCGGTTCCCGATCATCGCGCGCTCGCCGGCCGACTCGATATCGCCGGTGAACAGCAATGACGCGCTGCCGAAACTGAATCGCAACACCATCGAGCTGTTGTTGTGCGTCCTCGCGATGCCGGTGTCGCCGTTGAGCGACGCGATTGCAACGCCGCCGATCGACGCGACCGGAGCCGCATCGCGCACCTGCACCATCGGAATCCGGGCGCGCTCGAGGTCGCCCACAAAGCGTGCGTAGCTGACGTCGAGGCTCGGCACGCCGGTAGTCCAGAACGCCCGGGGCGCGAAGTTCATCGCGATAAAATCGAGGCCGCCGAAATGGTCGAGGTCGGGATGACTCAGCGCGAGATAGTCGACGCGGATGATTTTTTGCGACCACAAATACGGTGCGACAATTCGCTCGCCCGCGTCGAAGCCTCCATAGGAGCCACCGGCATCGATCACCATCACGCGCGAGCCGGGAAATCGCACCACCGCGCCGTCGCCCTCCCCGACCGACAGGAACGTTACGCGCACGTCGGGATTGAAGAACCGGTCGTAGGTCCAGTATCCAGCGTCAACCGTCAGCACGACAGCCAGCGCACCGGCGCATCGCGCACGCCATCCGAATCTGAGCGCGCTTGTCGTGTCGTCCGCGATCTCGTCGCGCGTTCGGTTCGCGGTTATCGCGGCGGCGAGCGGGGCGAGCAACCAGATCATCAGCAACGCATAGGCGATTCCGAGTTCGAGAATTGTCGGGGTGAAGATACGGAACCACGCCAACGGCCAATCGACAAACCATGCCGCCAGCCAGTTGCCGGCTGCGAGCGCGTTCGCGCCCAACAGCAGTATCCGGCGCGCGAACGGCTCCGACAAGAAACTCATCGCGGCGGCAACGAGTCCGCTGACCGTCGCGCCAAACGCCATGATCGGCACCACTACGGCGTTGGCGACCACGCCGACCACAGCAAACTGGTTGAAGTGGTACGCGGTGAGGGGCGCCGTCCCGACCATCGCCCAGAACGAGACCGCGAGGTAGCCGGCTGGAACTTCAATAAACCGCCACCGTGACGAAGCGGGTTCGCCGCGAAGCCTGCCCAGGCGCTTGCGGCGCGCGAACCACGCGGCAAACCGGCGCATGCCGAGCACGATCGCAATCACCGACGCGAACGAAAGCTGAAACCCGATGTCGGCGGTCGAACCGGGAAGCGCGATGCAAATCACGATTGCGGCGAGCGCCAGCGACGCGATCGCCTCGCGCGATCTATCGATTGCCACGGCCAGCATGTACGCGAGCACCATCACCAGCGCGCGCACCGTCGACACGCGATGCCCGGCGATCAAGGCGTACGCGCCTACCGCGAGCATCGCGGCAAGCGCGGCGACCTTGTTCGCGTAACCGCGGTTCGCGAACCCCGGCAACAGCATCATCGCAAGCCGCGTTACCGCAAACATCGCGGCCGCCACGATGCTCAGGTGCAGTCCGGAGATGACTAGCAGATGCGCCATCCCGGTGCGCGCGAACGTCTGCCGAAGCGGCTCGCCGATTTCGCCCTGATCGCCGATCACGAGCGCGCGCATTTCGGCGTTTTCAGGATAAGCGAGGTTCCGATCGAAGAACTCGCCGATGTGGGTTCGTATCGATTCAATCTGGCTTGCAGGAAAGCTCGAACGATGCCCGATAATCTGAAACCTCGGTGAACCGAGCGAGTCCTTCGGCGCGGTCATCGTCGCGTCGATGCCGTCGCGCGCCATCAGGCCCGCGTAATCGAACTCGCCGGGATTGCCGTAGTTGCGCGGAAAGCGAATCCGCGCAGTCAGCCTGATCTCGTCACCCAGCTTGAACTCACCGCCACCGACCACCGCGACTCGGACGTTGCCGCTCGACGCCGACATCGTGCCGCCCTGCTTGGCGGCTCGTTCGACCGCAACGTACAGCCGCTCGCCGTAGGGCTCGTGCTCGGTCTCGCGATACAGGCGTCCTCCGATGGTGACGCGCGAGCCGTCCGCCATCGTCGCAACGCCATGAGGCTCGTGCGGCTTCTGGAGTACGTTCGCCGCAGCAACGTTCGCGGTCATCGCGATCGCCAGGTATGCGGCCCCGAGACCTAGCGTCCTTCGAGAGTTGAGAAACGCGCCGAGCGCGATCAGGGCAAGCGTCGACGCGAGCCACAGCGGAATCGCGACGTGAAAATTGCCAAGCGCGTCTCCGCCGGCCACCGCCAACGCGACCACGTAGATCGGCGCAAACCGTTCGACCAGGCTGACCGCCGGGAGCGGAGGCAGGATATCGCGGGACCTGCCCGGCTCGCGCCCGACCGGTCGCAAGACGGCGCGTCTTACGGAAAGTGCTCCCGCGGCGATAGGTACGCCCTCCTGTGAGCGTCAATGGCGGCGTGCGGTCAATGTTGACTGAAAGATTATGCGCTGACACAGGCAGATAACGCGACGAATGATATGTGCTCCAGGGAACTCTAGCGTCAATCACGTGCGGGCGTGTCATTGACTCTCGCGCCGGCGTTGTCGGCGGGAACCGCCGATGAATCGAGCGGAAGAGCCAGCTGATCCGCGGAGTCGGCGGATTCTTCGACGTCGAGCAGCGCCGTCATTTCGTCGAGATGCCGGCGAATTTCGGCGGCGAGTTCGCGGTTGAGTCCCTTAACCGCCGCGATCTCATCGACGGTCGCCTCGCGAATCCGCTTGAGACTCCCGAAATGACGGAGCATCGCGCGCCGGCGCACCGGGCCGACGCCCTCGATATCGTCCAGCACCGAACGCAGCCGTGCGCGACGCCTCAGTTCGCGGTTGTAGGTGATCGCGAATCGATGCGCCTCGTCGCGAATCCGCACCAGCAGGAACAGCGCCGTCGAATTCTTCGGCAGCACGAGCGGATCCTTGCGCCGCGGAATGAAGACGCGCTCCTCGGATTTGGTCACTTCCTTCTCGCGCCGGTCGTTCAGCACGTGCTGCTTGGCGAGCGACACGCAATCGATCTGATCGAGCAGCCTGAACTCGCGCAGCACCGCGAGCGCGACGTTCAGTTGTCCCTTGCCGCCGTCAATCACCCACAAATCCGGATACTCGTGCTCGCGCACCGCGCGTTCGAGGCGCCGTTTGAGGACTTCGTACATGCTGGCGAAATCATCCTGGCCCTCGAAGCTGCGAATCCGGTAGCGGCGGTAGAGATTCTTTTGCGGCTCGCCTTCGTCGAACGTCACCTGCGAGCCGACCACCATCGAGCCTTGCAGATTCGAGATGTCGTAGCACTCCATCCGCTTGGGCGTGTTACGCAGGCCGAGCTTGACGCGCAGATCCTCGAGCATCCGCTCGCGGGTCTTTTCGTTGTCGCGGCGCGAGGCAAAGCTCTGGCGCGCGTTGTCCATCGCCATTTCGAGCAGGCGCAGCTTCTCGCCGCGCTGCGGCTGGAACATTTCGCATTTCTTTCCGCGCCGCTCCGAGAGCAGCTCCGCGCGCACGGCGGCGTCCTCCAGCTCGACCGGCACGATCACTTCGTCGGGAATATTGCGCGCGCCCGAGTAGTACTGGGTGAGCAGGTCGGACAGAATTTCGTGCACCGGAAATTCCAGGTCCTGGAAGCTCCATCCTTGTGTGCTGGTCAGCTTGCCGCCGCGCACGATCAGCACGATCGCCTCGATAAAGCCGCCCTCGCGGTAGATTCCGAACACGTCCTCGTCGATTCCCCAATGATGCAGGACGGTCTGCCGCTCGACGGTTTTTTCGATCGCGCGCACGCGGTCGCGAATCCGCGCGGCCTGCTCGAACTCGAGCCGCGACGCATGCTCCTTCATCTGATCGCGCATCTCGCGCAGCAACTCGAGGTTTTTCCCTTCGAGCAGCATCTGCGCCGCGTGCAGATGGCGCCCGTACTCGTCGCGATCGACCGGCAAGCAGCACGGCCCGAGGCATCGCTTGATCTGATATTCGAGGCACGGCCGCGAGCGATTGCGAAACACCGCGTCGGTGCAGGTGCGCAGCGGAAAGACTTTGCGGATAACGTCGATCGTCTCGCGCAGACCGTCGGCCGAGCCGAACGGGCCGAAGTAGCGGCCGCCATCTTTTACAATTTTGCGCGTGACGGTGATTCGCGGCCACGCGTGATTGGTGATCTTCGCGCTCAGGTAAGATTTGTCGTCCTTGAGACGGATGTTGTACCTGGGCTTGTACTGCTTGATCAGGTTGTTCTCGAGGATCAGCGCCTCCTTTTCGCTCGCGGTAACGATCGTGTCGAAGTCGCGCACCCGCTTCATCAGGAACCGCACCTGGAAGCGCCCGTCTCCCCCCTCGCGGAAGTAGGCGCGCACGCGCGAGCGCAGAGACTTGGCCTTGCCGACATAAAGCACCTTGCCCGCGCGGTCGCGCAGCAGGTAGATGCCCGGGTCGGTCGAAGTAGCGGCCAACTTCTGATCGACGGACGCCGACTCGTCGTCCAGCACAAGCGCCTCGGGACTAGCGTCGCTGTACGCGGGCGCGCCCTTGGGATAGTCGATCAAAGAGCCATACTGAGGGCCGGTAGGCTCGCTGGCGGCTGGTTCTGGCGGAGTCTCGTCCGTACCGTGTTTTTCGTTGGGATCTTCAGGAAACATCGCCACATGTATTATATCATCGCGCCGCTGGGATCCGTTTCCCTGCTAGTGCTGGGGACGGGAAATGGCAATTCATACCATATGTGGTGGTTTTGAGACTGTTGCCCACTAGGGCTGGCTTCGTTCCGTCAAAATTAAGCTTTTCCGGCGGCGTGCGTCGCTCGATGTTTGGATTGAAGGCGGCGACCGTCGGAGAGCCTGACTTATTCGTCATGCGGTATGCGTAGCACAGAAAATCCGCCGGGGTCAGGCTGAATAGTTCATCCCCGACTCGGAGCGGAAAAACGTTGGACGCGGAGACTCGAAACCGGTACCGGCTTCGCTGGCGCGAAGCTGTCCGAGATCCTTCCTGCCGCTCGCGTTGCTCGCTTCGTCAGGATGACAGAGGCTGTGCTCGCAATGATCGCTTCGGTCAGGATTACAGAGGGGACGCAGCGACTCGAAAGCGGTACCGGCTTCGCTGAGGCGAAGCTGTCCGAGATCCTTCCATCCGCTCGCTGTCGCTCGCTTCGTCAGGATGACCGAGGCTGTGCTCGCAATGATCGCTTCGGTCAGGGTGACAGAGACCGTGCTTGCGTTGCCGTCCCTCATGCGCGGGCTACCCGACTTGCCTGAATCATTGCTATTGACACTTTGCGATTCACATAAGAACACCGCGCGACCGATGCGCGCAGGAGAACAGCAATGGGCAGAATCCAGGGAAAAGTCGCAGTGATTACCGGCGCCGCCAGCGGGATGGGCCGGGCGACGGCGCTCCGCTTCGCCAAAGAAGGCGCGAGCGTGGTCCTTACCGATTTGAACGCGCAGGGCGGAGAGACCGCGGTCGCCGAATGCGCCGCCGCCGGCGGACGCGCAGTCTTTCAGCGCACCGACGTCACCAGCGAGCAGGACATCAAGGCCGCGGTCGCGCGCGCGGTCAAAGAATACGGCCGCCTCGATATCATCTTCAACAACGCGGGCGTCGCGGGCGCGGTCGGGCCGATCGAGAAGGTGGAATCCGCCGACTGGGACCGCACCATCGCAGTGCTGCTGCGCGCGGCGTTCCTGGGGATGAAGTACTCGATCCCCGAGATGCGCAAGGCGGGCGGCGGCTCAATTATCTCGACCGCGTCGGTCGCCGGCCTCCGCGGCGTCGGCTATCTGGCCGCGTACAGCGCGGCCAAGGCTGCGATCGTCAACCTGACGCAGGCGGTCGCGATCGAAGTCGGCCACGACCGGATTCGCGTCAACTGCATCTGCCCCGGCGGTGTCAACACGCCGCTGATACATCGCGGGATTCCCGGCGGCGAGGAACGCTCGGAGAAGTCGATGGCGAGAATGCAGCCAATTCCGCGCGCGGGCAAACCCGACGACATCGCCGCGATGGCGCTGTTCCTGGCCAGCGACGAAGCCGAGTGGATCACCGGCAGCGCGATGGTCGTCGACGGCGGCATCAACACCGGCAACGCGCGCTTTCGCCTGGCGGGCCTGCCCGACAGCGGCTTCTCCGGCCCGTCATTCGAGATGTGATCGGCGGCGCTATCCGCTTCAAGTCGCAGTCTGCTACTTAGTTCGATGCGGTCGCGCGCGATGCGTACCACCGCAATCTTTCATGCAGAGGGAAATCTGAAATGGACAGGCTCAAGGGCAAAGTGGCGGTCATCACGGGCGCGGCGAGCGGAATCGGACGCGCGACCGCAATCAAGTTCGCGGGCGAAGGCGCGGCGGTTGTGATCGCAGACCTCAACGTCGAAGGCGGCGAATCGGCCGTCCGCGATTGCAAGGAGAACGCCGGGCGCGCGGTATTCCAGAAGACCGACGTCTCCGCCGAAGCCGAAATCAAAGCGCTCATCGCGCGCGCGATTAAGGAATTCGGCCGTCTCGACGTCATCTATAACAATGCCGGCATCGGCGGCGCGGTCGGACCGCTCGAACAAATCTCGGTCGAGGATTGGGACAGAAGCCAGGCAGTTTTGCTGCGCGGAGTCTTCCTCGGAATGAAACACGCCGTACCCGAGATGCGCAAAGCGGGCGGCGGCTCGATAATCTCGACCGCGTCCGTCGCCGGTATCCGCGGCTTCAACGGACTGCATGCCTACTGCGCGGCCAAGGCCGGCGTGGTCAACCTGACACGTTCGGCCGCGCTGGAATTCGCCAAGGATAAAATCCGCGTCAATTGCATCTGCCCCGGCGGAATCAACACGCCGATCCTGCATCGCAATCAGCCCGGCGTGAAAGAAGCGATGGAACAATGGATGGCGAAGGTTCAACCGATTCCGCGCGCGGGCCATCCCGAGGACATCGCCGGGATGGCGCTGTATCTTGCCAGCGACGATTCGGAATTCGTTACCGGGCAGGCGATGATCGTGGACGGCGGACTGACCGTCGGCAGCCAGTTCTCGCCCCGCGACGGCGAGAGTTCGTCGCCGTCGGCGATAGCGCCCCGCGGCTTCATCGGACCGTCATTTCAAGGATGAGAGAACGATGCGCGTCCGACCGGGCGCGCCTCGCTTAGGCTCTCTGCATTACTGCCGCGAATAGCCGGGCAGCCGCGCCTGCATCGCGTTGGGATACTCGACCGGCAATGCGCTTGCCTTGTCGAGTGCCGCGAGCTCCGCTGCCTCGAGCCGAAATCCGATAGCGCCGAGGTTCTGCTCATTCTGTTCTTCGGTTCGGGCGCCGTAAATCACCGAGCTGACACCGGGCTGCTGATTCACCCATGCGAGCGCGACCTGCGAGATCGCACGACCCCGTTCTTTTGCGACTTGCTCGACGGCTTCGAGCGTCGAGTAGTTCCGCTCGTCAGCCAGCCGATTCCACATATCCATCCTGGCCAGGCGGCTGTCCTCGGGCGGGCGCTGACCCGAGCGATACTTGCCGGTCAGGAAGCCGCCACCGAGCGGACTCCACGGAATCACGCCGACGCTCTCGTAGCGGCACAGCGGCAGAATCTCGCGCTCGATCTCGCGCGAGATCAGGCTGTATTGCGGCTGCAGGCTGTCAAAATGCGCGAAATCATGTTTATCGCTGACCCACAGACTCTTCATCAGTTGCCAGGCCGTAAAATTGGACGCGCCGATATATCTGACTTTGCCGTGACGCACGAGGTCGTCGAGCGCACGCATCGTCTCCTCTATCGGCGTCTCGAAGTCCCACGAATGCACCTGGTAAAGATCGATGTAATCCATCTTCAGCCGCCGCAAACTGGCCTCGACCTCCGACATGATATGCCCGCGCGAGAGGCCAATTTGATTGGGCCCCACCGGCTTGCCCATGAAAATGTTCGCGTTGAAGCGGACTTTTGTTGCGACAATCAGGTCTTTTCGCCGCTGGCCGACAATTCTTCCGAGAATTTCCTCCGACGCTCCCGCCGCATAAACGTTCGCAGTATCAATGAAATTGCCGCCGACCTCGATGAACCGGTCGAAAATCTTTCCCGCCGTTGCTTCATCGGTTTCGCGGCCAAAGGTCATGCATCCAAGGCAAAGTTCCGAAACTTTCAGTCCGGTTCTACCTAATCGCCGATATTCCATGGCTTTTTCGAATCCTCCACAGGCAAGTTTAGCCAGACGCTCAGCGCGTGCAAATGAAAACTTTTCGACTTTGAATAATCGCTGAGATGAATCGTCTCAATATTTGGGTGCAAACGGCTCTGGCACCCTCCCGGTTAGTTAGTTCCTCCCAACTAACCGGGTTCCGTCCGCAGCGTACGCGGACGGCCGCTACGAACAGGCGGGCATTGGAGAGTCCCCCCCTCTTCAGATGCCCGCCATTTTTTTATTTCACAAATCTCCATCGTCGAGAATATCCGGGACCGCACCCGAGCGAGCTGAGAGCGACTCGTAAATTTAGCACGCAGCTCGCGCCTCAACTTGACACCGCGCGCTGGCATCGTCATAGCTCATCACTCGATGTTGTCGCGGTGGCTCAGATGGCTGGTGGTCGCGCCGGTTGTAATGTTCGTCTTCGGAGCGATTTTGCTGAGCAGTTGCGGCGGCAGCGGCGGCGGAACACCCGCGGCAACCCCCGGTCCGGGCTTTTCGCTCGATTCGATCACGATCTCAACCGGCGCACCGCCCTCGCCCACGTTCACCCCGACGCCGCCCTCGACCAAGACGCCGAAGCCCGCCAAGACACCGACGCCCACGCTGACGCCGCGGCCCGCCGCAACCAGCACGACCTTGTCGAGCACCGGCCCGGACGCCGTGCCGACCGGCGGGACGGTCGCGTTCAATGCAATCGGTACACTCCAGAAGAAATCTAGGAGTGAGTATCAGGACATTACGACGGCCTCGTCTACACTTTGGACCTCGACCGACAACACCGTGCTGCAAGCGCCTCCGCCCGGGCCCCAGGGCGGCATGTACACGACGGGATTTGCCGGATGCGTCTGCGTCAACGCCAGCAGTTCGGGAGTGATCAGTCAGCCGGTTGGCGTCGGCGTCTACATGGACGTCAACACCTGCGGGCCCAGCAATACGGCCTTCTTATGCCCGACGCCCCTCCCTACTCCGACATCGACGCCGAAAGGCGCCTTAGTGCCCGGCGCGTTGAGTACGCCCGCCGCGTCGGCACGGAGTGCCGGAGTTCTGATGTGGACCTTCGATCCTGGCGCGGAGCTGCGCGGGCGAATCGCGGCCGGCGACGACGGCTCGATATCCTTCATCACGCGTGACGGCGTGCTGCACGAGCTGAATTCCGCGGGCAAGGAAGTGATGCGCCGCGAGGCCGACGGCTCGTCGCCGGCAGTATTGCCCGACGGGACCGTGGTCGCGATGTCGTCGAAGTCGGAGTTGGCGGCCTTTGCTCCCGATGGCGCAATTCTCTGGCATCTCGAGATTGGCCAGAGCGTGGGACCGCTCGCCGCGACCGATCGCGCGATTTACGCATCGGCGGGTGACGACCTCGTCTCGGTCAGCCCCTCCGGATCTCTCAACTGGCGTGTGAATGCCGGACCGGTGACTACCGTTGCGACGACGCCGGACGGAATCGTAGTGGCGACGGCGCACGGCGCGGTCGCGGCGCTTGCGTCGGACGGCTCCGTGGTTTGGACCTTCCAGCCTGACGGCGGATTTACGGGAGCCGTTGCCTATGCGGACGACGTCGTTTACGCAGGCTCGGCCGCCGGCGGCTTGTATGCGATCGATTTGCGCACCGGCAATCCGATCTGGCACGTCAACGCCGCGCATGCGGTAACCGCGGGACCGGCGGTCGCTCCATCGGGAACCATCTTCGCCGGCGCCGACACGATCTACGGCGTCTCCGTCGAGGGACAGCTCCGATGGAAAGATCCGACGCTCAAACCGGGCGAGGCCGGACTGACTGCGCTCGGCTACGACGGCGTGTTCGACGCCGCGACGGGAGACGTGGGCGCGGTAATCACGGGCGACGGCAGTTACGTCTGGACGACGCGCAGCTTCGGCAAGATCACAACCGCCGCATCGTCACGGTCGGGGATGCTCTACGTCGGCACCTCAACCGGCCGCATCTTCGCAGTCAGGTAGCAGCGATTCCCAGCCGCTTGACCAGCCGCGCTCAAATAGCGTGACTATATAAGCATGAGCGCCATCGACATCATCAAGCGCCGTCTGAAGGAAGACCGCATCCCCGAGACTCCCGAAGAAGTCGGACAAAAGAAGAAGCGCCCGCGCGAAGTCGCGTTTATGGACGTGAACCTGTGCTTCCCGTGCGGCAAATGCCCCGAGTTCTGCCCCGTTCAGTGCATCGAGTACCTGGCGCCCGGCTCGGTTCCGGGGCGCGGCGTGCAGCCGGTGCAGGACCGCTTCCAGGAATGTATCGGGTGTTATATCTGCGTCGAAGTATGCGCGCTGCTGACGGACTACGATGCCGTCAGGATGTACGACAGCAACCTGGTCGAGGAGGTGTTGGGCGTGAAGATCACCGACACGGCTCCGCCGGAGCCGATCCCGGCGCAGCCCTACGAGGAATATTTCTCGGAAGGCGGACTGTATCGGCATCTCGGCAAGGGCTCGCGCATCCGCGAGAAGATGACGGCCGAAGAGCGCGCCATCTTCGCCCGCGAGCGCGTCCGCGGCTGAAGCGCGAAGGGTGTTCAGTCAGCGCGGCGATCGACGTAGCAAGTCGGGAAGTTGGGCGGTGAACTCGCTGCGCGAGAGCGTTCGCTCGTAGCCTGCTTCGCGCGCCGCTTTCAGCGGTTTCAGATCTACGTGCGAGGCGAAGCCTATCACGCGAGCGCTTGGGGCAGCGGCGCGGATTTTTTTCAGCGTGTCGAGCGCTGGGAACGCGGCGTCGGAGAGATCCGTAAAAACAATCGAGGGTTGCATCGCGGCGCATCGCGAGGCTACGGCGTCGAGCGACGACGCGTACTCAACCTCGGCGCCGACGGCGTGGGCGACCGCGTCGATCTTCGCGCGGAAGAACAAGTCGCGGATTAATCCGAGTGCGATTGTCCTGCTCATATCATGTCGGCGAGTTTTACCAAGCGGGCGGTGCCGTTGCGGAAGCGGGATGGGGAAAACGGCGCAAGGTCGATCGGAGGCCGGCGGCCTTTGACCATGTCGGCGATCACTTCGCCGGTGATGGCGGAGAGCAGGATGCCGCTGCGGAAGTGGCCGGCGGCGTAGAGCACGTTTGCGACCGTCGGCGACGGGCCGAGCACGGGGAGCAAGTCGTCGCTGGCGGGGCGCAGGCCGGCCCATGCTTCCCGAAAGGGAACCGAGGCGATCGAGGGAACCATCGCGCGCACCGCGCGCAGGATTCGTTCCATCCCGTCGAGGGTGACGGACTTGTTGAAGCCAGCGTCCTCGAAGATCGAGCCGGCCAGGATGCGGCCGTCGCGCCGCGGCACCAAGATTCCAGTGCCTGAGAAAATCGAAGGGCCGACCAGGCCGGGGCGCGCGTCGAAGCATAGAATCTGCCCGCGCACCGGGTAGAAATGGATGCGATCGTCCTCGAGGCCGCGGATGTCGCCGGCCCACGCGCCGGCTGCGTTGATGATGATGTCGCCGGTCTCGACCGAGCCGTCTGCCAGCCGCAGACCGGTGGCGCGCCCGCCCTCGACCGCGATGGAATAGACGCGGGCGCCCTCGTGGAAATCGGCGCCGGCGTGAGTCGCGGCGTTGATGTAGGCCAGGGTGAGCTTGCGATTCTCGACGCGCCGGTTATTGGGCAGGTGGAGCGCGAAGATGATTTTTTCCGAGAGTACGGGCGCGAGCTTGAAGGCTTCGCGCGGGGACAATTCCTCGACCTCGCCGCCGGCCGCGCGCTGCCATCGCGCGCGCGACTGCAGCTCGGCGCGGGCGGCATCGTCGAAGGCGACGTAGAGAACGCCGTGAGGATCGTACTCGGGATCGACGCCGCTCTCGGCAGCGAGGCGCTCGACGATGGCGTCGAAGGAGCGCTTGCCGGCGAGCGCCAGGTCGAAGAAGGCGCCGGGTTCGTGCGCCTCGGCCTGCGGGCCGATGAGTCCGGCCGCCGCCCATGAGGCTTCAAGCCCGAGCCGGCCGCGCTCGAAGACGGAGACCGCGACGCCGTCGGACGCGAGGCGCCATGCGACCGAGCTGCCGATTATGCCGCCGCCGATTACGAGAGCTTTCACGCAACCAGATTACCGGCGCGTCGGAGGCGGCGAAAGCGCGGGCGAGCCAGCAGAGTTTGTTGCGGTCGATGCAACCCGGCAGTCAATTGATACGCTTCGAAATCGCCGATGGCGAAGTGATGGAGAGCTCAGGCGCGGACTCATTGGAAGGAGTCAGGGCTTAGGTTTGCGCCAACCCGCTGTTACTGAGGATATAAATCGAAGCCGCTCAAATCTAATACCCTCTCCTTGTCCGAGAAGGTGCCACTGGCACACGAGTCTGCGCGGCAAGCGCGGTGATTCTTCCGCGCGTCCGAAACGGACGCCGAAGATCCTCGCCGGCGGCAGCGCCGCGTTTATGGGAAATCGCTCGGTGGGGCGGGCGCCGTGACCGGCATGGGCGCCGGCGCCGAACCGGCGCGCGCGAACAGCGCGCATACCGAATCGCGGTAAATGAGCGCCCAGTCGTTGCGCTTCGCCATCAAGAGGTACAGACCGGAAGAGCCGGGGACGAGCACGTAGTCGTGAGGATAGCGCTCGAGCACTTGCGCGGCGGCAGAGCCGCCCGATATGAAGTGCAGGTAGTCGTACTGCACGCTTTGCGGATAGCGCTCGTCGAAACTGTCGAAAAACACCTTCGAGGGCGGCACCTCGTGCCAGACGATGTAACCGCCCCACTCGTAGGTGGACAGGATGTTGCCGTACAGGCGGTTGCGTTGCATGAACGCGACTGCCCCTACCGGATAATCCATGTAGATCGGCAGCGGCGGGGAAAAAATTTTCCCGAACGCGGCGATGAATACGACCGCCACCAACACGAGCAGCCGGACCCCGCCCGGAGCGCGCGCAGCCGCATCCTGCGGCGGCCGCTCGGGCGCGCCTTTCGCCGAGGCAATGACGAGCGCCGGAGGGCGCGCCAGCGGCGCGGTGCAGGCGATCACGGCGAACGCCATGTTGCGCATGGCATAGAGCCATGCGCAGATCATCAGCACGGCCACCGCCATCAGCGCGAAATCCTCGCGGCGCGGCGCGAGCGCAAAGGCGATCACAGCAGCCGCCGTTATCGCGAAGGGAAAGACGCAGAGATAGAACATGCCGATCCTGCTGCCGCCCGTCGCCAGTTGATGAAAAAGGCTCTGGAACTCGACGTTCCGATTCAGGGCCACGATCGGTTCGCTGAACTTGCCAACCACGACATACCATTCGCGGATGCCGAAGGGGTTGACCAGCGTCGCGATCAGCGCGGCCAAGGTTAGCGCGGCAAGCTTAATTGCGCGCCGCCATCCGCGCCCGGCCAGCCGGTCCTGCGCGCCCGCCACCGCGGCGTAAAGGCCGAGCACGGCCAGCCCTATGAAAAATCCGCCGTGCAGATTCACCCATAAGGCCATCATCGGGACCGCCAGCCACAAGTGCGCTCGGCGGCCGCGGCTTTCGCGGGCGAGCATCACGAGTAGCGCACTCAGGAAGATGTAATCGAACAACTGCGGCCGGAACTGAATCTGGAGCCGCAGTCCCAGCGCCGCCAGCAGAAGAGCGGCAAACTGCGCCCGATACTCCGCGCCGGTTTCGGCCGTGCCCAGCGCGAGCAGCACCATGATCGCCGCCGCGCACAAGAACTTCATCAGCTTGAGCCCGACCACGCCCCCGGCTTCGTAGAATAGCGCCATCACGACGTCCGCGAGCCACTCGTGGTTAAACCACGGCGCCCCGGGCGCCGAGTAGGAAAAGATATCGCAGCGCAGCAGGCGGCCGGTGTGGAGCGCGATTTGACCGAAACGGACATGCATCCACAGATCAGGATCGGCCTGCTGAATGCTGTCCGCCACGACCGCCGCAAGCAGCACGAAGACCGGTGCATACCTGAGGAGTGAGCGCGTGTCGGGCGCCTGCGCGGCGCTCGCTGACCGCTCGCCCGGCTCGGCGTCCGGACGTTGCCCCATGCTCGCCAATGCGGGTTTCCCCCACCCCGTCATGCTGTCATCCCGCCTCGCAATGCGCCCCAACTTAGCCGAGCCGCGGCTTCGTTTCATCAGTTAGACGGCGGCAATTCGGGCTCCGCCATAAGTCGGCCGTCCACCGTTGCGAAGCTTTGTGCCGATTGCGATTTTGAATGCACTGATGCTAGTAGCTATTCCATTTGCAGGACATCATTACTTAGTCGATGTATAGTAGCGCCGTGGTTTGCAGCTGTCTCTATCGCGATCGTGCAAAGATGCGGCCGCGGAGTCGCGCACGGGCGCTCCATCCGGCTTAGCGCAAAAGACTTGGGGAAGGCGGAGGTCGGGACCGATGTTGAGGTTGGCGGATTTTGTCCTCCGAGCGTGACCCGAAGGAGTTTGAGCTGCCACGCTATTCGCTACTGTCCGCGTCGCGATGGACGGTGATCCTTTCGATAGCGATAGCGACGGCTGACAACTTCGCCGAGCCGGATCTGTGGATACACATGCTGACCGGTCAGACGACGCTCCGTACCGGCCATATTCCGCGGTTTGATACCTACTCCTACAGCGCGGCGGGAATGCCGTGGCACAATCACGAATGGCTGTCCCAGGTGGCCCTGGCCTTCTGCTACGCGCACCTCGGAGTATTCGGCCTCAAGCTCCTGAAACTTGCCGTCTCGACCATCTTGATAGTCGCGTTGGCGATCGGGATTTCCGCGACCGGTGCCGCCGCCCGAGTACAAAGGCTGACCCTGATTCTCAGCGCCGTTGCGATCTCGACCCAGATGCAATTTCGGCCGCAACTCTTCACCTTCATGATGATCAGCGTGGTGATGATGTCGCTCGCGCTCGAGGTTTACCGGCGCGATGCGACGTGGTGGCCGCTGATCCCGATGTTCGCGCTGTGGGCCAATTTTCACGGCGGCTACATCGTCGGACTTGGCGCTATGGGCGTCGCGTCGGCGGTCATGTTCGTCCAAGGATGGTTTGGCGACGCGGGCCGCATCGCGTCGGCGTGGCGGCTGGCACTGGTGACCTTCGGATGCGCGGCGGCCACGATTATCAATCCGTTCGGAGTGGGCCTGTGGACGGGAGTGGCCCATTCGGTCGGCGATCCGGTGATTCGGCAGGTAATCGCCGACTGGGTGCCACTGCCGACGATGATGCTGCACATGTGGCGGGAATCCAAGGTGCAATTGCTGCAGGATGTGGCGCCGCTGTTGATGTTTGCCGGGTTTGTCGCGGCGGTTGCGATAGCCCCGGACCTCGAGGATGCAGCCCTGCTCGCCGTCGCCACGATCTTTATCGGCGCGGCCTTCTACGCAACACGCAACGTAGCGGTCGGGGTGATCGCGGTCGCGATTCCGCTGGCGCGCCATGCGAGCTTGGCATTGGAACGCAGCGCCGAGATCAAGATGGGCGTGCAGCCTGCGGTCAGCGACGAACCGCCGGCGGCGATGGTGGCGATTTGCGCGTTGGCGCTGGTGCTGGTGGGTGGAACTTTTTCCAATCGCCTCATAACCTGGAAGCCGATGCCGACCGGTGCGCTCGCATTCATGAAGCAGCACGGACTTCACGGGAACGTGCTTTGTGAGTTCGAATGGGGCTCGTATCTGCTCTGGCACATGAGGGATGCGTTCAAAGTTTATATCGACCCACGCGGCGAGCTCGTCTATACGGACAAGCAGGAGCGCGATTACGCGATTTTTTTCAACGGACAAGACGGCGCGGCTCGCCTGCTCGACGCTTATCCGCATGACTACGTGCTGATGGGCGTGCATACCAAGGGCGCCGATATCGTCCGGCAGGACCCGCGCTGGCATCTGCTGTACAGCGATCAAACCGCGGCGCTCTTCGGGCGCAACGCGTTGCCCGGCGAGGGACCCGTGGTCGGCAACGTGGCTGGCAGCAACGGCAAAGTCGCAGACACCTATTTTCCCTGACGCGCCGGGTGATAAATGTCGTGTCGATGGAGGCCGCATGGCGCGACTTATCAAAGGGCTCGACACCAAGCTGGTTCACGCCGGCGAGCCGGAGCCGCTTATCGGCGGGGCGGTGACGATGCCGATCTTTCAGTCGTCGACGTTTGAATATGCCGGGCAGACCAGTTACCACGACCTGCGTTACATCCGGCTGAGCAACACCCCGAATCATGCGGTGCTGCACGCCAAGCTGGCGGCGCTGGAGAACGCTGAGGCGGCGCTGGTCGCGGGCAGCGGGATGGCGGCGATTTCGACAGCGCTCTTCACGGTACTGGCCGGCGGAGGGCATCTGATTGCGCAGGACTGCGTGTACGGCGGCACCCATGACCTGTTCGTCGAGGATTTCCCGCGCTACGGGATGGAGGTGGACTTCGTCGATGGCGACGAGCCGGCGACCTGGCGCGAGGCGCTTCGCCCGAACACCAAGGCCATCTACGTGGAGGCAATGTCGAATCCGTTGCTGCAGGTGAGCGACTTGCAGGCAGCGGTGGATTTCGCAGCCGAGAACGGGCTGGTGTCGATAATCGACAATACCTTCGCGAGCCCGATCAATTTTAGGCCCGCGGAAATCGGCTTCGACCTCTCGCTGCATAGCGGCACCAAGTATCTCAACGGGCACACGGACATTGTGGCGGGCGCGGTGATCGGGCGGGCGGAACTGGTCGCGAGCGTGACGCATACCCTGAACCATCTTGGCGGGATCCTCGATCCGCACGCGTGCTTCCTGCTGCATCGCGGAATCAAGACGCTGGCGGTGCGCGTGCGCCATCAGAACGAGAGCGCACTCAAGATCGCGCGCTGGCTGGAGCAGCATCGCGCGGTCGCGCGGGTGAATTACCCCGGGCTCGAAAGCCATTCGAATCACCTGCGCGCGTGCGAGCTGTTCGACGGCTTCGGCGGCGTTCTGAGTTTCGAGCTCGAGGGTGGCGTCGAGGCGGCGCGGCGTTTCATGAATCGCGTGACGATACCGATCAGCGCGCCGAGCCTGGGCGGCGTCGAGAGTTTGATCACGCGACCGGCGACGACTTCGCATTCGGGAATGTCGGCCGCCGAGCGCGCGCGGGCGGGAATTGGCGACGGGCTCGTGCGCGTGTCGGTCGGGCTGGAGTCGAGCGACGATCTGCTCGAGGATTTTGAGACGGCGCTGGCTGACGGATGATTCTTCAGGACGCGTCGATTAGATGCACGCTTATCGATTTTAGATTTTCTTATCGGCGCTAGTTCGCTGCGGCTGAATATACCGCACAAATACCGCGTCCAAGAGTAAGATGCCCACGCAGAGTTCGCGACGAGTCGCGCTCTGCTGATCACTCCCCTTCCGGAGCGACCCGTGGTGGCTCGCTTGGGGCATCATAACCAAGACGAAGCTCGGCTTCATCAAGAGGAGGATACCATGCCTAGTGGAGGTCGTGTGACTAGTCGTCGCGTGGCGCCAATGCTCGCGATCCTGATGGGAGTTGCTATTGCATTTGCACTGGCGCCGCCCTCAGCGGATGCGGCGACGGCGCCACCCCCGACTGTGAAACCGGGCGACTTCATTACCGTGCAGAATGCCTACAAGGTAAAGAACCTGGTATCGCCTGGCGTCTACTACAAGGTATTGCACGGGATGACGATGGACATCGTGCCGACGTCGATGATTCAGTGGCCGCCGCCGTACCGCGACGCCACTGAAAAGTACGGCGAACAAGTGCGGCTTTCGCCTGACGGCCGCACGATGATCGACTACGTAGCGGGACAGCCGTTTCCGTTTCTCGATCCGAACGACCCGCGCGTCGCGACCAAGATAATGTGGGATGCTGCCTTCCGCCCGATCACGTCCGATGACTACGATCTGCGCTACTACGATTGCGACGATGAGTATACCGGACTGAATAAGCCGTACCACGTAATTGACTATTTCCAGATCGGCCACTACGCGGGTTACGACGAGGTCGGGCGGACCGAGGTCGATCCGATACCGATCGATCCGGACTTCAAGAAGACCAACCGCTACTGGATGTTCGCGCTGTATCCGATCCTGGCGCCTGAGAATCTGCGCGGTGGCGGCTTCATCCGGTATCGCTATGCCAATCCCACCAAGGGCGACGACATCTGGCAGTGGACGCCGGGCACGCGCCGGCTGCGCCGGCTCGACGAGGGCATCATGAGCGACGCAGTGGTGGGCGGCGGCAATCCGACCGCGTTCGATCCCGATCACTATTCAGGCTTCAACGCCAAGGTCGAGGAATACGACTACAAGCTGCTCGGACAGAAGACGATGCTGGCGTCGGTTCACGCCAAACACTCGCCGGAGATAACCTGCGCCACCGACGGCGGTGCGAGCGCATGTCCCGAGAACTGGGAGCTGCGTTCGATGTACATCGTGCAGACCAAGCCGCGATGGAACTCCGTCAATACGCAGGCGCTGCACGCCAAGTCGATTTTGTACATCGATAACGAGATGTGGTTCGAGCCGTACGTCGACGAATATGACGCCAACGGCGAGCTGTGGCAGAACCATATCTACTGGCTGACCTACAGGGACCGGCCGGTGCCGGACGCGCGGGTCGCGATCTATCCGTTCAAACGCGAGTTCGTCGTCGGCGCTGCTGCGACCGACGTGCAATCGGGCATGAGCACAATGTGTTATTTGCCGGGACAGAATACGCCCGAGCGCGAATGCTGGTACATCAATATGGGCGCAGTCGATCGTAACTTCTTTACCACCGATTCAATGGTCAGAGCTGCACCGTAACAGTGCATTGACCGGGCGCGGCCGCGCTCGACTCCCCTGAGTCCGCTGCGGCCGCGCGATTTCTGGCCGCGACCAACGCATTTCGGGACACCCGCCGCGACACCATAGAAATTCGCCGACAGAAAGCCATCTCAGCCTGCAATAGCAAATCGTAATTGTGCCCCGATGAGGGCATTGGACTTGCTATTGGGGTGTGGACGCGAGCATTACGCCGTTGTCGCGGTTGAGTGCGGCGCATGCCACCGAACTCGAGGAGGAAACATGCCGGACCGAGTAATCGTGGAAGTGGACGAGGATCTGAGCGACCTGATCCCGGGTTTTCTGACGCACAAGCGTGCCGATGTCATGTCGATTTTCGAGGCGGTCGCGCGCCGCGACTACGCGGCAATCAGCCGCATCGCGCATCGGATCAAGGGCGAAGGCGCCAGTTACGGATTCGATTCGATGACGGAGATGGGCCGCTCGCTCGAGCATGCGGCGGCGACCCGCGACGACGGCGCCGTCACCACGCTCGCGCGCCAACTGCTCGACTACCTGGACCGTATCGAGATCGTCTTCCATCCGTCCAAGGACTAGCGCGGCCGCGTCATCGGCGCAGCCGTGCTTGCGCACGGAGCGATCGCGATGCTAGCGATCGAGACCGCTTGTTCACGTCGATCAATCCATCTCCCGCCCTCTTCCGCGTGCGACTTGCCGCCGCGATTTTCATTTCGTGCTTCGCCATCCAGGTAAGCGCCGCAGGCGTCGAGATACCGGCCTCGGTGGGCGCTTATGCGTCGGCGATGGACGACTTGCGCAGCTCGCGCGGCAAGCATCCGATCGAGCCGGTCTTCGAGGCTGGCATGAAGGCCAGTCCTGAGCTGCAAGCACTCCTGCCCGATCTCAGCGAATCGCAGTATCAAGAACTCCAACGCCAGATGCAGGGGTTCATCGTGGTGCGGCACGAGAAGACAATCGTGCGTCCGAGCGTCGACTACTTCAAAAGCCTCGCGCGCAAACAGGGCAGCAAGGCGGACCGCGCATTTTTCGCCATCTACGCCCGCACGGAACCCGACGGCAACGGCCCGTTCCCCGCCTATATCCGGCAGCAGAGCGATGAAACGGGATGCACGCGTTTCGACGGAAAGCTGATGGTCGCTCTCTACCGCGGATGGATCACATTCCGCACCATGTACCCCGACGACTACGCCTCAGAGGCGCAAGGCGAAATCGACAGCCTCGAGTCGGAACTGCTCTCGGGAATCTGCACCTGCGAGAACGCGGAAAAAACCGCGGCGGGACTGCTGGCGTTCGCCGATGCGTTCCCGGACTTGCCAATCACGCCGAAGATCAAAACTCGAATCGCGCAGATTCACAGCGGCGAGTCGAGCTTCCGCTTCAACTGCCACGGCTGATCCCGGATCCGGGGTCCCTCGGCTTCGCTCGGGATGACACAAAGACAGACGGGAGAAACAGAAAGGAAAGTATGCCAGCCGGGAGCGGCGAGCTCAGCTTGTGACGAGGTCGGCGCCGTGCTCGCCGAGGGTCGCGAGGCTGAGGCCCTTGAAGGCCGGCTCCGCGTCGGCCATCGCGGCAAACACCGCGTCCGCCGTGTGCGGACGATCGATGCCGTCGAGCGCGTGGCCGAGGCGCGCGATTGCCTCGACGCCCGCGATTGCGTTTCCAGGCGGCGGGAACGCCGCGTTGATTCGCTGCACACGGCCCTGGAAGTTGGTAAAGCTGCCGTCGATTTCGGGATACGCGGCGATCGGCCAGACCTGGTTGGCCATCTGGCAGGTCTCGTTGGCATCCGTCGATAGCACCAGCATGTAGTCGAGCGCGCCGAAGCGCCTGACGAACTCCTCTTCACCGAGTGCGCGAACCATGTCGGCGCGCACAACGATGAGCATCTTGAGTTCGCCCGACGCGACTGCCGCTGCAAGCCCGTCGAGGCCGTCGGGCGAGAGTGCCAGCGCCGCGAGTCCGCGCGTGTTGGGATTCTTATTGGCGCGGATCAGCAAGTCGTCGTCGCCGCTGGCGCCTGGCGGCGACCAGTTGAGCGTCGCGATTCGATCCGAGCCGATCGCGGTCTTCATCAATTGCTTAAGCGCGAACGCTTCTTCGTTGGTAGCGGTCGCGTCGACGACCGCCGCGATCGAATTGGGGCCGTACGTGCGTTTGTAGTCGGCGATGATCGACGCTGCGCGCCTGACGCCTTCGCCCCAGGGCTCGACCACGAGCTGATCCTTCGATTGCACGAGCGGCGAGGTGAGCCGATTCTCGGTCTGCAGCGCGGGAAAACCGTGCCGGCCCTCGTCGCACATCCAGTAGCTGTTGACGCCGGGGTTGAAGCGCGGCTTGAAGCGGTAGATGCGGCCGCGATGGTGATGGATGTCGATCGTGCATCCGCGCTCGCATCCGCCGCACACCGACGCCGTGCGATGCAGGTACCAGACGCGCATCCTGAAGCGAAATTCCTTTTCGGTGAGCGCGCCGACCGGGCAGATGTCCACGACGTTGCCGGCGTATTTGTTGTTGACCGGCTGGCCGGGATTGATGTCGATGCGGTTGTGGTCGCCGCGCCCGAAAATCGCGAGCTCGGAGGTCTTTGTCACTTCGTCGAAGAAGCGCGTGCAGCGCGCGCACAGGATGCATCGCTCCTGGTCGAGCATCACGCCCAAGCCGATGTCAATCGCCTTGCCCTTGTGATTTTTCTCGGGCAGCGGAAAGCGCGACGGCTGCTGATCGTAATCCATGTAGTAGTCTTGCAGCTTGCACTCGCCGGCCTGATCGCAAACGGGACAATCGATCGGATGGTTGATGAGCAGGAATTCGAGCACCGCCTTCTGCGCGGCCTTGGCCTTGTCGCTTGTGGTGTGCACGACCATCCCGTCGGCGACGCGCGTGTTGCAGGCAATTTGCAGCTTCGGCGCTTTTTCGATCTCGACCAGGCACATGCGGCAGTTGCCGGGGATCGACAAGCCGGGATGGAAGCAGTAATGCGGTATCTCGATGCCAACCAGCTCAGCAGCCTGGATCACATTCAGGTTGGCGCCAGCCTCAACTTCCTTGCCGTCGATGGTGAGCTTCGGCATGTCAAGCAGCCTGCTGGGCAGACGCAGTCTTGAACGGACATCGCCCGAGCTTGATGTGCGCTTCGAATTCGTCGCGATACTTGGGCACGAAGCTCTTCACCGGCATCGAGAGGCTGTCGGCGAGCACGCAAATGGTGTTGCCTTCCATGTTGCTGGCGGCGTCGATCATTACCTTGAGATCTTCCATCTTGCCGCGGCCTGCTTCGAGTTCGATGAGCAACTTTTCGATCCAGCCGCATCCTTCGCGGCACGGCGTGCACTGTCCGCATGACTCGTGATGATAAAAATGCGCGATCGTCTTGAGCGCGTCGACCATGCAGGTGTCTTCGTTCATCACCATCACGCCTGCTGTCCCCATCAGCGAGCCCGCCGCGCGCACCGAATCGAAGTCCATGTTCACCTTGACAGCCTCATCCGCGGTGAAGACCGGAAACGACGAGCCGCCGGGGATCACGCCCTTGAGTGCCTTGCCGCCGAGAATTCCGCCGCCGACATCGTAGATGAGATCCTTCAGCGGAAAGCCCATCGGCAATTCGTACAGGCCCGGCTTGTTGATGTGGCCGGAGAGGCAGAAAAGTTTGGGCCCGGGACTTTTTTCGGGACCGATCGATTTGTACCAATCGGCGCCGCGATTGATGATATGCGGGACGTTCGACAACGTCTCGACGTTGTTCACTACCGTCGGGCATTGAAACGCGCCCTGGATCGCGGGAAACGGGGGACGGTTGCGTGGATAACCCCGCTTGCCTTCGAGCGATTCCAGCAGGCCGCTTTCCTCGCCGCAGATGTACGCGCCGGCGCCGCGATGCGTGAACACGTCGAGGTCGAAGCCGGAGCCGAGGATATTTTTACCGAGGTAGTTGTTCGTGTAAGCTTCGGCGATTGCGGCGTCGAGGATTCTCTTCTGCATCGTGAACTCGCCGCGCAGGTAAGTGTAGGCAGTATGCGCGCCGACCGCGCGGCACGCGATCGCGATACCCTCGATGATGCCGTGGGGATCGAACTCGAGTTCGTAGCGATTGGCGAAGGTGCCGGGCTCGCTCTCGTCGGCGTTGCAACATAAATAAATCGGCTTCTTCGAGTCCTTGGGGATGAAGCTCCACTTGACGCCGGTCGGAAACGCCGCGCCGCCGCGCCCGCGGAGATTCGAGTTCTTGACCTCGTTGATAATCTCCTCGGGCTTCATCTCGAACAGCGCCTTGCGCAGCGCCTTGTATCCGCCGTTGCCGGCGTACACCTCGAGCTTGCGAAGGTCAGGGATATCCAGCCAGCGAGTCAGTATCCGTTCCATGTGAATCCCGGTGCGTTCGTCGTGTGGTTCAGGCGGGATGCTTTTCGCTGAGCGCCATCAGTTTCTGCTTCTGGCCCTGGATTTTACGCTGCAGCGCCATCAGCCCGTCGAGCACGCCTTCGGGCCGCGGCGGGCATCCGGGAACGTAGACATCAACCGGGACGATCCTGTCGATGCCGGGCAAGGTCGCATAATTGTCGTAGAAGCCGCCGGTCGAGGCGCACGCGCCAAACGCCATCACCCACTTCGGCTCGGCCATCTGATCGTAAACGCGGCGCAGAATCGGCCCCTGTCGAACTGTCACGGTGCCGATGACCATCAGCAGGTCTGCCTGGCGCGGAGTGAAACGCGGCAGCAGCGCGCCGAACCGGTCGATGTCGTAGGGGGTCATCGAGAGCGACATATATTCCATCGCGCAGCACGCGGTCGCGAA
This sequence comes from uncultured delta proteobacterium, assembly GCA_963842085.1. Taxonomy (GTDB): domain Bacteria; phylum Desulfobacterota; class Binatia; order Binatales; family Binataceae; genus Binatus. The sequence goes on along the minus strand of CAWJET010000002.1, from coordinate 332,853 downwards.
CGGATAGGGAAAGATCGAAAATTTTCGCGCCCAGCCGAGCGCCTTGTCGAGCCGGGTCAGAACGGCGGTGTCGCCGAGCAGAATCTCATCGCCCTTGGAAGATTCGAGTCCGCTTTTAGCTAATGCCATTGTTGCCTCTGGCGGTTGATATATACGTTAGATCGTTACACTTGAAGGGTAGCAAGCATCGCGCCGGCGCGTCAACGAAGACTAATGAAACAAGCGCTCTGAGTGAAGCAAAACTTGCACTGCGGCGGCCAGGATGCGGCCGGGATTCTTCGCTTCGCTCTGAATGACACAAAAACGGAACAGTCCCGCGCCTCGGCGCCCCGACCCTTAACACCGGGTGCAGGGGTCAACCGTGCTCACGAAATCCTGAGCACGCCGGCGCCTTTGATCTCGTCGTGCTTAAGCATCTTGAGCGCCACGTTGGCCTCGGCCAGGCCGAAAGCCACCGTGCTCGTGCGAATCGGTATCTCGCCCGCGAGCTTCAGGAACTCCTCGCCATCGGCGCGGGTGTTTGCGGTCACACTGCGAAGTTCTTTTTCGTAGAACAAATGTTTCTCGTAGTCGAGGACCGGGACTGGACTTAGATAAATTCCCGCGACCGCCAGGATGCCACCGCGATCGAGCGCTTGCAGAGCCGGCGGCACCAGATTTCCCGCCGGGGCAAACAGAATCGCCGCATCGAGCGGCGCGGGCGGCGCATCTTCCGCATTGCCGATCCATTCGGCGCCGAGGTCCTTCGCCAGATCGCGATGCGGCCCACCACGGCTCATGACAAACACACGGCATCCCCAGTGGCGCAGCACCTGGATGGCAAGATGAGCCGAACCGCCGAAGCCGTAGAGTCCGACCGTCGCGCCGGGCCTGACCTCGGCGCGCTTGATTGCGCGGAACCCTATAATTCCCGCACACAACAACGGCGCCGCTTCCTCATCGCCGAGCGAGTCGGGGAGAGCATAGGCGAAATCCTCTCGCACGACGGCCCATTCGCAGTAGCCGCCGTCGTGGTCGTAGCCGGTGAAGCGCGCGTTCGGGCAGAGATTTTCGCGCCCGCGGCGGCAATAGACGCATACGCCGCAGGTCTCGCGCAGCCACGCGATCCCGACCCGCTCGCCCTGCTTGAAGCGCGCCGCACCGACGCCGCGCTTGTCCACGACGCCTACTACTTCATGACCCGGAATGATTCGCGGATGGCGCGGCGACAGGTCGCCCTCGGCAACGTGAAGATCGGTCCGGCACACGCCGCAAGTGCGCACGCGCACGAGAATTTCGCCCGGCCCCGCCTCGGGAACCGGCACGTCGATAGCGTGCAGCGGCTCCGACTCGATCGGCGCGGGTTTTTCGACCACCATCGCCTTCATTCAAGATATTATATGTCGTGGGCCGGCGATTGGCTTGCGCAAAGACCCTTAAACCATAACGGCGAAGAATTGTGCTAGCGTTTATCGGCGTGCTCTATTGAGCCGCACGGATGCAGGCGCACAAACAATCCGAACAGTCGGGCGAACTTTCGTTTGCGCGCGCCGATAAGACTACGCTGGTTGTCCGGCTCGCCGGCGATTGGCATCTCCGTCACGGCCTGCCTTCGCCCCAGCTCGTGGAGCAACAGCTCGACACCGCGCCGAAGCCCACCAGCCTGACCTTTGACGCCGCTGAGCTCGGTGACTGGGACAGCGGCCTGCTCACGTTCCTGATAGGCGTCAGCGAGATCTGCCACAAGCGCAAGCTGCCCGCGGATTGGGTCCCGCTCCCCGAGGGCGCGCGGGGCCTGATTCAACTGGCGGAGGCGGTGCCGGAGAAGACCGGCGCCCGCGCCGAGGTCTCGCATTCTTCGTTCATCGAACAGCTTGGCCGCGAAGCGATATCGTATGCGCAGGCATTGGATGATTTTCTGCGCTTCTTGGGCGAAGTTGCGATCGCGTTCGCCAAGCTGGCTGTGGGCAAGGCGCGTTTTCGCAAGGTCGATCTGATGATCGTGATCCAGGATTGCGGCGCCCGCGCGTTCGGCATTGTCACGTTGGTCACATTCCTGGTCGGCGTGATCCTCGCGTTCGAGGGCGCGGTACAGCTGCAACAGTTCGGCGCGTCAATCTTCGTCGCCGACCTGGTTGGAATCGCGATGAGCCGCGACATGGGCGCGATGATGGCCGCGATCATCATGGCGGGCCGCACCGGCGCCGCGTTCGCCGCTCAGCTTGGCTCGATGAAAGTGACCCAGGAAATCGACGCGCTGACCACGATGGGAATCTCGCCGCTCGAATTCCTGGTGTTGCCGCGCGTGCTGGCGCTGTTCCTGATGATCCCGCTGCTATGCGTTTACGCCGATTGCCTGGGTGTGGCTGGGGGCGCGTTCGTCAGCGCGACGATGCTGCATATCCCGCTCGCCTCGTATCTTCGCGAAACCCAGGCAGCGGTCACACTTACCGACATCTTCGGCGGCGTATTCAAGGCCGCTGTTTACGGCATAATTATCGCGGTCGCCGGATGCCTGCGCGGGTTTCAGTGCGGCGACAGCTCGTCGGCGGTCGGCGATGCGGCGACCGAGGCGGTGGTTACGGGAATCGTTTACGTGATCGTCGCGTGCGGAATCTTCGCCTTCGTCTTCAACGTGATTGGAATTTAGCTTTTTGACCGCGAGTGAGAATCAAACCGGACAGCCCGGCGCAGTGAATCACTGAAATGGCCACCACGCACTCATCGCTCAAGCCTGCCGACGGCAAACCGGTCTCTGTGACGAGGTTTCCCAAGGACGGTCCTCCGCCAATCACAGTCAAGAATCTCACGATGGCGTACGGAACCTTCGTGCTGATGAAGGACATAAACTTCACCGTCAATCACGGCGATATTTTCGTAATCATGGGCGGCAGCGGCAGCGGCAAAAGCACCCTGCTCCGCCACATGCTCGGATTGATCGAGCCCGCCAAGGGCGAGGTCTGGTACGGCGATTTCAATTTCACCGGGGCTGAGCCGCTCGAGCGCGAGGAGATGCTCCGTCATTTCGGCGTCTTGTACCAGGGCGGCGCGCTCTGGAGCTCGATGACGCTGGCGGAAAACGTGGGACTGCCGCTCGGCGAATTCACCGATCTGTCGGACGAAGAAATTCAAGAGGTCGCGGCGCTGAAGCTGGCTCTGGTCGGGCTCAAGGGCTTCGAGGGCTATTACCCCAGCCAGATCAGCGGCGGGATGCAGAAGCGGGCGGGCCTGGCGCGCGCGATCGCGCTGGACCCGGAAATACTTTTCTTCGACGAGCCGTCGGCCGGCCTCGATCCGATCAGTTCGCGGCTGCTCGACGACCTGATCCTGGAGCTGCGCGACAACCTCGGCGCCACGGTAGTCGTCGTGACTCACGAGCTGGCCAGCATTTTTGCAATCGGCAACAACAGCGTCTTTCTCGACGCGGAGAGCAGGACGATGATCGCGCACGGCGACCCCAAGGACCTGCTGGCGCATTGCACCGACGAGCGCGTGCGCACTTTCCTGACGCGCGGCGCGGAAGACAACAAATCGGAAAAATCAGCGAGGGATCATGGGTAAGCGAATCAATCCGGCGACCGTGGGTGCGTTCGTTCTGGGCGCGATTGGCCTGATCCTGGCCGCGATAGTGGTCTTCGGCTCGGGCAACCTGTTCCGCAAAACGCACGAATTCGTCATTTACTTCCCCGGCGACATCAACGGCCTGAGGACCGGCGCGCCGGTCAAGTTCAAGGGCGTCGAGATAGGCCAGGTCAAGCGGATTATGCTGCGCCTGGGGCAGGAGGTGAACTCCCAGACCGGCCGGCTGCGGGCCGACGTGCGCATTCCGGTGATCATCGAGCTCGATGAGGAAAAGATCGTTTCCCACGGCGGCACCGCCATCGACCTGAGCGACCCGCACACGGTTCCCAACCTGATTCGCGAAGGCATGCGCGCGCAACTGGGCCTGGACAGCTTCGTGACCGGCCTGTTGTACGTGGCGCTGGACATCCTACCGAATACGCCGATTACAATGGTCGCGGCGCCCGGCTCTCCGCTCCAGGAAATCCCCGCCGTTCCCAACACCCTCGAACAGGCCCAGGCCGTGGCCGTGCGGATTTTCGAAAGGCTCGACAAGGTGGACTTCAACGCCGTGTTCACCGAGATGACCGCGATGCTGGAGTCCATCAGGCAAATCACCACCTCGCCCGCGATCAAGCAGGTGGTGGCCAATTCCGAGAAAACCCGCGAGCAACTCGACCATGCGCTGGCCGGAGCGCAGCAGACGCTCAGTACAGTGAACAGCCAGGTGCCCCCGCTCTCGAACTCCTTGCAGAAAACCTCAAATTCGGCGGACGCCGCCGCCAGGCAGGCGCGGGTGACGCTCGGCACCGTGCAAACGACGATCGAGCCGAACTCTCCGATCAACTACCAGGCGCTGCAGACGCTGCAGGACGTCTCCGCCGCCGCGCACTCGATCAAGGAGCTGGCGGACTACCTGCAGCGTAACCCAAGCGCGATCGTTCGCGGGCGCGATTTCAGCCAGGACTAATCGATGACCTTGACCAGAGTGCTCCTGAAAACCTGCGTGGCTGGCGCGCTCGCGATCTCCCTCGCGGGCTGTTCATACCTCGCCAAAGCGATTCTCGCCCCGCAGAAAGATATCTCGAAGTTTTATCTCCTCACGCCAACTGCGGACACCGCGGCGCCGGCATCGGCGGCAGCCAAGAGCGCCGGCGGTGATTTCACGATCGGACTTGGGCCGATCAAACTGCCCCCGTACCTCGATCGCCCGGAAATAGTGACGCGCATGGCGCCCAATCGTCTCGAGCTCTCGAAAGAGGATCGATGGGGCGAGTCGCTGCAGAACGGTTTCACCAGCGCGATGGAGCGCGACCTCGCCGCACAAGCCGGCCCCGGGCGCATCATCGTCTTCCCGTGGTACAACACCACGCATATCGATTTGCAGGTCGAGATCGACGTCTATCGCTTCGAGACCGACGGCCAGGGCACCGCGACGCTGTCGGCGAAATGGACGATCCTCGACTCAACCGGCAAGAACATCCTCTACACCGTCGAATCCAATCTGACCCAACCCTCCAAACCCGGCGACGAAACCGACGCCGCCGCAGCGCTAAGCCGCACCATCGGCGACCTGAGCGGCCAGATCGCAAACATGCTGCAACAACTCCGCGCGCAACAACCCGCGCACCCAGCCTGACGCTGGCCGTAGGGACCGAACCACTCCATCATTCTGAGCGAAGGCCGCGGCAGCGAAAAATCTCGCCCGAGGCCGTGCGCCAGGCTCTACAAGGCGCGCTATGCGCGAGATTCTTCGCTTAGCTGACGATGTTGGAGCGGAGCGGCTCAGAGTTCGAACTCGGCTTCTTCGAGGATGCGCGCGGTGCGGTAGAGGAAGCTGTTGCCCAGCACGCCGTCGACGACGCGATGGTCGTACGACAGCGCGAGATACATCATGGTGCGAATCGCGATCGCGTCGGCGCCGTCAACTTCGACGACCACCGGCCGCTTCTTCACCTCGCCCATCCGCAGGATGCCGACCTGCGGCTGATTGATGATCGCAAATCCGTACAGATTCCCCTCTCTCCCCGGATTGGAGACGGTAAAGCTGCCGCCCGCGAGGTCGTCGGCGGTGATCTTCTTCTCGGCGACTTTGCGCCGCAGACTTTCGATCGCGCGCGCAATTCCAACCAGCGACATCCCTTCCGCCGCCTTGATCACGGGGACCAGCAGGCCTTCGTCGGTATCCATCGCGATGCCAAGATTGATTTCGCGGCGCGTCACGACGGAGTCGCCCACCACCGACGCGTTCATTCGCGGAAATTCCTTGAGCGCTCGAACGGTCGCCGCCGCTGCAATCGGCAGAAAGGTGAGACTGAATCCTTCGCGCCGCGCGAACTCGTCTTTGTGCGCTTCGCGCAGCCGCATCGCCTTGGTGACGTCGACTTCCGCGACGGTGCCTACGTGCGGCGAATGCGTCTTCGAGTACACCATGTGCTCGGCGATAAGTTTGCGCCGGCGCGTGAACGGCTCGACGACGTCGCCCTCGACAGGCTGATAGACGGGCGGCCGAAAGACCGTGCCCAATTGCTGCGGTTGCGTTGTCGTGGGAGCAGTCGTCGCCGGACGCGCGCTGCTCTGCGCCGCTCCGTTGGTCTGCGGCTGCGGCGCGGCGCCGGGTGCTCCGCCTTTGCGCAGCGTATCGAGGTAACGCTGCAGGTCGCGCTTGCTCACTCGTCCGCCGATTCCGGTTCCCGGCACGCGGCTCAGATCGATGCCCTCTTCCGCCGCGATTTTCAGCACGACTGGAGAGAAGCGCCGCGGACCTCCCGCTTCGGGTTCTGCTTCACGAAGGCCAGCGCCCGCCGCTTGCATCGGCTGTGGTGACGGCGCGGGCCGCGGCAGCGGTGCAGGCTTCACCTGCGCCGGCGCTGGTTCCGGCTTCGACGCGGCTTTGGGCGCGACGACTTGCAGTTTTGCCGGAGCCTCGGCGCCGGCCGGTTCGATGACGGCGAGCGTCGCGCCAACCGGCAGCGTCTGTCCCTCCGCGGCGACAATCTTCGCGATTCGTCCCGCGCCGGGCGACGGAATCTCGGTGTCTACCTTGTCGGTTGAAATCTCGACGAGCGGCTGATCTTCTGTGACGACGTCGCCTTCCTTGACCAGCCACTTTGCGATCGTGCCTTCGACGACACTCTCGCCCATCTGCGGCATCGTTACGTCGATCGCCATTTCAGTAAGCCGCCAGGCTGCGGATCGCGTTGACGATTTTGTTGGTGCTCGGCAGGATGAAATCCTCGAGCGGCGGGCTGAACGCGACGTGCGCGTCGGCGGCCGCGACCCGGCGAACCGGACCGTCGAGATATTCGAACGCGTTCTCCATTATGATCGCGGAAACCTCGCCGCCGATTCCGCCGGTGAGGCGATCCTCGTGCACCACCAGCACTTTGCCGGTCTTGCGCGCGGTCGCGAGTATCGCCTCGCGATCCAGCGGCAGCAGCGTGCGCAAGTCGAGCACCTCGACCGAGAGCCCGTCTTCCTTCTCGACGATTCGCGCCGCATCGAGCGACTGCCCGAGCGTGCCGCCGTAAGTGATTATCGAAACGTCGCCCCCTTCCTTGCGAAGCTCCGCGACTCCGATCGGCACGGTGAAATCGCCCTCAGGCAGGTCTTCCTTGATGCTGCGATAGAGCCGCTTGTGCTCGAAGTAGACGACCGGATTGCCGTCGCGAATCGCGCTCTTCAAAATTCCCTTCGCGTCGTACGGTGTTGCGGGTGCGACCACCTTGAGTCCGGGCACGCGCGTGAACCACGCCTCGGGATTTTGCGAATGGAACAGCGCGCCGTGAACGCCCGCGCCCGACGGCGCGCGTATCACCAGCGGACACGCGGCCTTGCCGCCGTGACGGTAGCGCAGCGTCGCGGCGGTGTTGACGATCTGATCGAAGCCGCACGAGATAAAATCCGCGAACTGCATTTCGACCACCGGGCGCATCCCGAGCACCGCCGCGCCGATTCCCGCGCCGACGATCAACGCCTCCGAGATGGGCGTGTCGATGACGCGCTCCTCGCCGAACGCGTCGAGCAACCCTTCGGTGGCCTTGAACGCGCCGCCCAGCTCCGCGACGTCCTCGCCCATGACAAAGACGTTCTCGTCGCGGCGCATCTCTTCGTGCAGCGCGGAATTGATCGCCTTGATGTAGGTGACTTCCATTTAGCGGTTGCCGTTGGACGAAGGGTTTGGCGAACTGGTCGAAGTCGGCGCGCCGGAAGGCGCGTAAATATCTTCAAGTGCTTCTTTAGGTTCTGGCAGCGGGCTGCTTTCGGCGAAATCCACCGCGGCCTGCACCGTCTTGTTCGCCCGCTCGTCGATCTGCTCGCGGATGCGCTTGATGTCGTGGCCTTTCTTTTCGAGGTAAAACTCGAAGCGCGGGATCGGATCGCGGCTTTGCCACTCGATCAGCTCTTCCTGGTCGCGGTAGAGCGCCGCGTCGTGCTCGCTATGCCCGCGGTAGCGATACGTCTTGCATTCGATCAGCACCGGACCTTCGCCCGCGCGGGTGCGCGCGATCAGGCGCTCGCTCAGCTCGAGCACCAACAGCAGATCGTTGCCCGAGCAGGTGTAACCCTTGAAGCCGTAGGCCAGCGCGCGGTCCGCGACGTCTTCGATCGCCATTTGCTTTTCGAGCGGCGTCGAATACGCGTAACGGTTGTTTTCGCACACGAACACGACCGGCAGCTTGTGCACGCCGGCAAAGTTCATCGCCTCATGCACGTCGCCGCGCGAGGACGCGCCCTCGCCGAAGAACGCAACCGCGACGTTAGGGTTCTTTTTCATTTTGAATTTGAGCGCCGCGCCGACTGCGACGGGCAGCGACGAACCAAGCATCGAGGTCGATCCGAAAACGCCGTGCTCCAGGTCGCCGCCGTGCAGAAACGAGTCCTTGCCGCGCGACAGGCCCGTCTCCTTGCCCATCAACTGCGCCATCAGGCGGCCCGGCTCGACGCCGCGCATGATGAACACGCCCATGTCGCGATGGAGCGGCGCGACGAAGTCGCCGTCGTGCAGCGGTGCGCAAATCCCGGTGACGATCGCCTCCTGGCCGGCGCCGGAGTATACGCCGCCGAGGATTTTGTTCTGCCGATGCAGGCGCGAGACGCGCTCCTCGAACGCGCGAATCAGCTTCATCCAGTAGTAGAGCTGCAACTCGTACTCGACGCGTGGGGCGGGCTCGACAGAACCGCGCGCAACATTGGTTTCGGGCATCTGGGTACTCCGGCTTTGCCTATACAACTCACACTAACTCCTGCGGATGGGCGGGGCAAAACGCTTTTGTCTCCGATGCGACAGTCACTCCAGCAGTTTCCGAATTTTTTCAGTGAGCGAAACATCGCGCGGCAGCATGGCCGCAGGCAGTCGCAGCGTAAGCTCGATCCAGTTGCGATCGCGGCGCCCGACGTCCCGCAATATCGCAAGACCGTCGTCGATCTTGCCAAGACCGAGCAACGCAATCGCGTGCCAGTAGCGCATTTCGGGATTGTCGCCGATCAGCCGCTCGGCCTCCGCGAACTCGCGCTCGGTGGCATCCAGATCGCCGCGCGACGCCGCTTCGTCGCCAAGCCGCATATGAATGTACGCGCGGCGGACCGCGACGAGGCGACGAATCTCGACGAGCGGCTCCGGCGCATCGTCAACGCGAAGATCGAAGATGGTGTCGTACCACGGACGGCCGGTGCTCTTCGCCTCGACAATCAATATCGCCGCCGATTGCCGACCACGGATGTCGCCGCCTTCAGCCTCGGCCGCGTCGAGCACCGCGAGGAATCTATCGACCAGGGTACCCTTGGCGCCGCGGTATGCCTCCGCCATCGCGGGCCACACCGAGTTCTTGAGCATCATGTTGGCCTGCACCGAAAATCCCTCGCCGACGATGTGCCCCGCTTCGGCAATCGTCGACGAACCGGTATGCGCCGCGACCCGGCCCAGCGCATCGACCATCGCCACCTGCCGAACTTCCTTCATCGGATCCGAGGCCACCAGACCTGCGAGCGCGCGAGGCGCGCTCTTCCGGGCACGCATCAAGTCGAGTCCGAGCTTCCCATACGCGGGATCGGAGAACGCTTGCGACGCGACGGCGCCGACGCCCGCTTCGGCCCAAGTGACCACCGAGCCGACGGAGAAGTAATGCGACTGCACGGCGACGCCGAGCTGTCCGGTGTCGGGATCGCGCGCGACGATCGAGTAAGTATGAACGAGCGGATCGGCGGTCGGGTTCATCTCGTGTCCTCCTGCGAGTCGAAATGATTGTGATATCGCGTCCGCGAAATCGCCACCGGAATTCGCGCATCAACCTGCGCAAGCGTAAGGTTGAAGAATGAAGACGAACCCGTTCCCGTGGTTCCCGTGGTGGCCGAAGGTCGAGGAGAGTCACTACGTGCCGATCATAGTAATCGCGCTCGCCCTGGCGGCGGTGCTGATTTACTTTTCTGGAATCTAGGAGCCTGCGTTTGCCGCCAAAGGCAATGTTGGCAGTTTTCTTTTGCAACTAGGTTGCCTCCTCGTACCTGATGGCTTATAAACGCGATTGATGCCGTCGCTACATTCATCGCTCGCTCCCGACCACCGCGAAGACGCCCCGATTCGCGAAATCCTCGATCGAGCCCTGGCGGGCGCGCGGCTTAGCGACGCCGACGCGATCGCGCTAATCGAATGTCCCGACAGCGACCTCGACGCGATGCTCTCCGCGGCGGCCGAACTCCGCGATCGCGGCAAGGGGCGCGCCGTGACCTACTCGCGCAAAGTCTTTTTACCGATAACCAATCTTTGTCACGATCGTTGTACTTACTGCACGTTCCGCAAGGACCCCGGCGACCCCGGCGCGTGGACGATGATGCCCGACGAGGTCGCCCAGTGGTCGCGCCGCGGCGCCGAGCTCGGATGCAAAGAGGCGCTGATGTGCCTCGGCGACAAGCCCGAGGTCGCGTTCAAGGAGTATCGCGAGACTTTGGCGACGCTCGGCGTCCGCACGACGATCGAATACGTCGGACGCGCGTGCGAAATCGCGCTAACCGAGAGACTGCTGCCGCATACCAACGCCGGCCTGATGACGTCCGACGAGATGCGCGCGCTGCGTCCGCTCAACGCGAGCATGGGTCTGATGCTCGAGAATATCTCGAAGCGATTGCGCGCGCGCGGCGGAGTGCATCAGGCCGCGCCGGACAAGGATCCCGCGCTGCGTATCAAGATGATCGAAGAGGCAGGCGCGCTGCGGATTCCGTTCACCACCGGAATCCTGCTCGGAATCGGCGAGACTCCGGCTGAGCGCGCGCTGAGCCTGACGGCGATTCGCGATACGCATGAGCGTCACGGTCACATCCAGGAAGTGATCATCCAGAACTTCCGCGCCAAGCCTGAAATCGCGATGGCCGACGCGCCGGAGCCTGACGCTTACGACATGGCGCGTGCGATCGCGACTGCGCGGTTGGTGCTCGGCCCGTCGATGAACGTGCAGGCGCCGCCCAACTTGTCGCCGCGTCAGATCGAGTTGTTCCTCAACGCCGGAATCAACGACTGGGGCGGGATTTCGCCGCTCAGCAAGGACTACGTGAACCCCGAGGCGCCGTGGCCGCATATCGAAAGGCTCGGCGAGCAATGCGCGCGAGCCGGTTTCGCGCTTGGTGAAAGGCTCGCAATTTATAACGAATACATCAATGATGAATGGCTCGACCCGGCGGTCGCGACTAAAGTGCGCGCGATATGGGATCGACCTGTCGGAGGCCAATCATGAACCTGGAGTACTGGCGCACTTACGTCGACGAAATCGAGGCGACTCCCGTCGATGCCCTGCTCGGCAAGGCGTCGCCCGCAGTGCGCACCGCGCTTGAACACGCTCTTCTGAAAAGAGAGCTGACGCCCGACGAAGGGCTGCTGCTCTACACCGCCGAGGGTGACGACCTGCGCGCGACAATCAAATGCGCGGACCTCGCGCGCGCCGAGGACATCGGCGACGAAGTTACCTACGTCGTCAATCGCAATATCAACTTCACCAATATCTGTTTCGTGGGATGCCAGTTCTGCGGCTTCAAGCGTCAGCGCTGGGAGGCCGACGCCTACGACCATTCCGACGAAACGATCGTGCGCAAAGTGGCAGACGCGGTCGCGCGCGGTGCGACCGAGATCTGCATGCAGGGCGGAATCAACCCCGATATGCCGCCGTTCAAGTATCGCGACCTGCTCGACGCGATGAAGGGTGCGTTCCCCGAGATCCACATCCACGCGTTCTCGCCGATGGAAATAATGTACGGCGCCAAGCGTGTGCGGATGGACTACCCGGAATACATCACGATGCTCAAGGAGCACGGACTCGGCTCGATTCCGGGCACCGCCGCGGAAATCCTTGACGACGGCGTGCGCGAGATCCTGAGTCACAAGAAAGTCGACGTCGCCGCGTGGGTCGAGATAATCACCACCGCGCACGCGGTCGGCGTGCCGACAACCTCAACTGTGATGTACGGCCACGTCGAAAGTCCGCACCATGTCGTGAATCATCTCGATTTGATCCGCACGATCCAGAAACAGACACATGGCTTCACCGAGTTCGTGCCGCTTAGGTTCATCCATCAGAACACGATGCTCTATCGCAAGGGCCTGGTGTCGCCGGTCGAGCGCGGCCAACTGGATTTCCAGATGTACGCGTTCTCGCGCCTGTTCCTGCGCGGGCAGATCGACAATATCCAGACCTCGTGGGTGAAGTGCGGCGTCGATCTCGCGGCGCTTACGCTCAAGGCCGGATGCAACGATCTGTCGGGCACACTGATGGAGGAAAGCATCACTGCGCAGGCCGGCGGCGACTCGGGCGAGTTCGTGCCGGTCGATCTGTTCGAGGAAAAAGCGCGCGAGATGGGCCGCGTCGCGGTCGAACGCACCACGCTCTACAAGAAGCTCTACGGAAGAAAGGCACCCAATGGCGCGCGGCCAATCGCGACCTCTCCCGCCCCGGCAGATAACCACGCTTGCGGGGGGAGTGGGTGCGGCTAAGTTCATCCGGGGACTGGTTCGGCGTATCGATCCCGCACGGCTGACCGTCGTCGTTAACACCGGCGACGACGAAACCTTTTACGGGCTTCACGTCTCACCCGATATCGACACGGTCACCTATACGCTCGCCGGCGTGGTGAATCGCGCGCAAGGCTGGGGACTCGACGGCGAATCGTTCAACGTGCTGCCGGCGCTCGAGCGTTTCTACGGAAAGCCGTGGTTCGGACTTGGCGATCGCGATCTCGCCACTCATCTGTATCGCACCGAGCGGATGCGCCGCGGCGTGTCGCTCAGCCGCGTCACCGCGGAAATCGCGCACGCGTTCGGGGTCAAGTCGCGGATCCTGCCGATGAGCGACGACCGCGTGCGGACGTTCGTAAAATTGCGCGGACGGCGCGCAATCCCGTTCCAGGAATATTTCGTGCGCGGACGCGCACGCGGCGCCGTCGAAAAGATCGAGCTGCGTGGAATCAGCAGCGCGCGTCCTACGCTCGCGGTACTCACGGCGATTCGCAAATCCAGCGCCGTCATCCTGGCGCCATCGAATCCATTCGTGTCGCTCGGGCCGATTTTGCACTTGAGCGGCGTGCGAGATGCGCTGCGCCGCGTGAAATCGCGCGTCGCGGCCATCAGCCCGATCGTCGGCGGCAAAACGATCAAAGGCCCCGCCGATAAAATGCTCCGAGGACTCGGATTGGAAGTCTCGCCGCTCGGAGTCGCCCGGCTCTATCGCGACATCGCCGGGCTGTTCGTCCTGGACAACACCGATCGCCGCTACCTCGAATCGATCGAACGGCTTGGGATGCGCGCGATTGCGACCGACACGATCATGACCACGCCCGAGCGCGCCGCCGCTTTGGCTGAAGTGGTTCTGCGGGCGCTTGAGGTATAGTAGGCTGTTGCCGCCGATGCGCACGATAAGTCTCACAGCGATCGAGGGCATCCCGATGGTGAGGGCGGGCGACGATCTCGCCGCGCTGATCGCAAGGGGACTCGACCACACCGGCTTCAGGCTCGAAGCCGGCGATATTCTTGTCGTTTGCCAGAAGGTAGTCTCGAAGGCCGAGGGTCGCGTCGTGGATTTGAAGGATTTCGAGCCCTCCGAATTCGCCAAGGCCTACGCCAAGCGATGGGAGAAGGATCCGCGCGCGATTGAAATCGTGCTGCGCCAGACCAGCAGAATCGTCCGCAACGATCGCGGCGTGCTGATCGTTGAGACCGGACCCGGATGGGTCTGCGCCAATGCCGGCGTCGACGAATCCAACAGCCTCGAAGACGAGCGCGCAATACTGTTGCCCGAAGATCCCGACGCGTCCGCACGCCGTCTCCGCGACGAGATTCGCCGCCGCCTGGGCGTTACGGTCGCGGTGCTGGTCACCGACACCTTCGGCCGTCCGTGGCGCGACGGCCTTACTGAAGTCTGCCTCGGCATCGCCGGCATGAATCCGATCCTCGACTTGCGCGGCACCAACGACTTGGGTGGCCGCGAATTGCATCACACCGTCGTCGCCATCGCCGACGAGCTCGCTTCTGCCGCCGGTCTCCTGATGGAAAAGGCGGGCGCCACTCCGGCAGTCGTCGTGCGCGGATACAAATACGAACCGTTCGAAGGCAGCGCGAAGATATTGATTCGTCCTGCCGAAGCCGATTTATTCCGCTAATACGATTTCTGTGAAAAAGTGAAAAGAGCCAAGGCCACCCAACTCGCTGCCGCGTCGACGCCCGAGGCGTTGAACCCGGCGCGCCTGGTCGAAGCCGACCTGGCGGCAGCCGAAGCAAAACTCTCGCGCCTGCTCGACTCGAACGAACCGACCATCGCGGAAATCTGCCATTATCTGGTCGACGCGGGCGGCAAGCGTCTGCGGCCGACGTTCATCATGCTGGTGTACCGCGCATGCGGCGGAACTGAGGCGAAAGTCGCAGACGCGATCGACGCGGCAATCGCGCTCGAGCTGATCCATTCCGCGACCTTGCTCCACGACGACATCATCGACCGCGGACTGCTGCGCCGCGGCAAGCCGTCGGCGTTCGCGCGCTACGGATTTGGCCCGTCGCTGATCGCGGGCGACTACCTGTTCTGCCGCGCCTTCGAGGTATGCGGCCGTTTCGAGGAGCATCTCGTACGCACCGCGGCGCAGGCGTGCATTCACCTCACCGAGGGCGAAGTGATGGAGGGCAGATTCCGTCACAATGCGGCCGCTACCCTGGCCGACTATATCGGAGTGATCGATCGCAAGACGGCGTCGCTGTTCCACGCCGGCGGCAAGGTCGCAGCGGACCTCGCGGGCACCTCGGCGCGCACGATCGACGCGATGGCGAAACTCGGCACCGCGATGGGCCTGGCCTTCCAGATGGTCGACGACCTGCTCGACATCCTGGGGCCGGAAGAAAAAATCGGCAAACCGGTCGGCTCCGATTTGCGCGCCGGCATCCCGTCGCTGCCGGTCGTGCTCGGCGTCGAGCGCAGCGCCGAGCTACGTGCGCTCTTTCAGAACGGGACGAAAATGGAAGGGGCGGTACTCGAACGCGCACTCGGCCTGCTGCGCGATCCGGAAATCATCGCTCCCGCACGCCGCCTGGCCGCGGAGCAGGTCGCGATCGCGCGGTCGATGGTCGGCCAGCTCGAACCGTCGCTCTACCGCGACGGCCTGGCCACGTTGATCGACGACCAAATCTCCCGCGAAGTCTGAGATGCTGAATGCAATCGTCGCAGGCGCCGGACCGGCGGGCGCCCTGCTTGCCTACCTGCTCGCGCGCCGCGGCGTGCCGGTGACGCTGCTCGAACGACAGACTGACTTTTCGCGCGAGTTCCGCGGCGAGATTCTGATGCCGTCGGGAATCGCGGCGCTCCACGAGGCCGGCCTTCGTCAACCATTCGACGCCTTGCCAAATTTATCGATGCGAACGGTCGAGCTCTTTCGCGGCGCGCGGCGCGTGGCTGCAATTCAACTCGACCGTCTCGACCCGCCGCCGCGCGTCGTGCCGCAGCCCGCGATGCTCGAGATGATTGTAGCCGAGGCAACAAAAGCGAAATTCCCCGGCTTCAAGCTCGAGCGCGGCGTAACCGTGCGCGACCTAATCTATGAAAAAGATCGCGTGGTGGGCGTTCATGCCGACACGCTCGATGGTCCGCGCGATTTTCGCGGCGACTTCGTGATCGCATGCGACGGCCGCGCATCTGCCATTCGGAAACGCGCCGCCCTCGCCGAAGACCGCATCATGCAGGGCTTCGATGTCGTCTGGGGCCACGTCGCCGGCCATTTTCTCGACGGCCGCACCGCGCGCGGCTACATCGGCAACGGCCACCTGCTCATCATCTATCCTTCGCCCGAAGGGCACATGCAGATCGGATGGGTGATCGACAAGGGCACCTTCGGCGACATCAGGAAGATGGGTGCCGACGGATGGATTGACGAGATCGCGCCGCACGTGTCACCCGACCTGCGGAATTTTCTCGTCGCGAACAAGACCGGCTTGGCGCATCCATTCCTGCTCGACGTCATCTGCGATCGGCTGCGCGAATGGACGGCGCCCGGGCTGCTGCTGATCGGCGACGCTGCCCATCCGATGTCGCCCGTGGGAGGACAGGGAATCAACGTCGCACTGCGCGACGCGGTCGTCGCGGCCAACCATCTCGGTCGCGCGCTCATAATGCACTCCGATGAGGCCATGCTCGATTTCGCCGCGCGTAACATCCAGGCCGAGCGATGGCCCGAGATCGTAAAGATCCAGGACATGCAGCAGATCGGGCCGCGCTTTCTACTGTCGAACTCACTCCTCAGCCGCGTCATCGTCAGCACCCCGATGATCGCGTTCGCGAAAATGTTCCTCGCCGGCTATCTCGCACGCCAATTCGATCCGTTCCTGAACGGCGTCACCCGCGTCGTGATGGAGCAGTAATCGTCTTCCTCCCCGGCTGACATGGGGATTATGTCAGCCTTGACGGAAAATATGGCACTGGTTCAGTCTCGATGAAACGGAACGCTGGAAGGCGGCCAAGTCCGGCAAAACGCCGCACGAGCATCGTGCGCAGGGAATAGCCAGTATGGAAAATCATCCGCCAGCGGAACAATCGCGATGGCAAGTGATGGCGAGCGAGGCGTTCGCCTTCAGAGAGATCGCCTCGCTGCGCAGCGATCCAATCTATCGCGGCGAGGGCGTGCCGCGCGGCGACGGACGCCTCGTCGTAATCATTCCCGGACTTTTCGGCAGCGACTTCTATCTCTGGCCCTTGCGGCGATGGATTTCTCGCATCGGCTTTCGCGCGAGCACCTCCGGACTGTGGCTCAACGCGGGATGTCCCGACCGGCTCACGTCAGACATCGAGAAATGGATCGAACGCCAACAGCCGCAGCACGATCGACCTCTCGTGCTGATCGGTCATAGCCGCGGAGGCCTGCTTGCGCGAGCGCTGGCCGTGCGGCTTGGGCGCCGGGTGTCACATCTCATCACGCTCGGATCGCCGGTGGGGCTCGCATCGGCGTTCGCGCAGCACGGAAACGTCCCGCCAATCGTGCATCCAACGATGAGCAGGATTGCGCAGGCGAGCAACACCGCGCGCCGGATTCTCGATCCTCAATGCAACTTCCCGGATTGCGGATGCGAATTCGTCGATAACGTGCGCGCTTCGCTCGCTCCGGAGACGACGGTGCTTTCGATCTACAGCCGCGAGGATCCGATCGTTCCGCCGCAAGCGTCAATCGTGACCGGCGCGCGCAACGTCGAGGTGACGGGCACGCACTCGGGCCTGGTTTACAATCCGGCGGTCTATCGCGAGCTCGCCCGCTCGCTCCCGTGAATTTCAGCCCGGCGTGATCGAGCAGTAAACGTCTTGTCGGCACTGATTCAGTTTCGATGAAAGGGTTTGGAACTATTCAGCCTGACCCCGCGGGATTTGGCTTGCTATGCGTACGCTATGGTGATTGTCGAGTAGTTGACTTGGGGATTTTGAGAAGGCCGGTGTCAAACACCGGATAATCCCCGTTGACTTATGGCGAAGAAAGAGCGAAAACGTATCTTGTGGCTGCTCTTCCAAAACCTTCCTCATGGAGCGACTCTTCAAACCTGATTCAGGTCGTCAGACGGCCACAACTGCTTGAATTTTCAGGGGTTTTTCGTGGCTATGAACTCACTCGCAAGGACCGCCGCCTAAGCTCCGGACTCGCACAGCTCGACGCCCTGATTGACGGCGGGATTCCGCGCGGGCGAATCAGCGAAATTACGGGCCGCGCCGGTTCGGGCAAGACCTCGATTGCCGCATCGTTCGCCGCATTCGCTACCCGTCGCGGCGAGGTCGCCGCATGGCTCGACGCCTCGAGCGCCTTCGACCCCGAGAGCATGGCGGCTGCCGGAGTCGAGCTTCGCCGGATGCTGTGGGCGTCGATGAAGACGACGACAGCGTCGCGGATTACGCGTGTGACTCTCCCGCACGCCCGCGTCGCAGTTGGCCCGCTCGCGCGCCGTCAATCCGCAATCGTCAAAGCCGCGGAACTCGTGCTCGAGGCCGGCGGCTTTGGCCTGGTCGTCGTCGATTTCGGCGAGGCGCCCCGCGCACTCGCTCAGGCGTTGGCGCTGCGAATCGCGCGCGCGGCCGAACGCAGCGGCGCCGCCGTGATCGCGATCGCGCCGTGGCGGATGTGCGGGACGTTCGCCGCGCTGAGCCTGTCCGCCAGCCGCGCTGAGACGTCGTTCAGCCGGCTCGCTCCCGGCTCACCGGTGATGTTCGACGGACTGGCGGTGGACGCGATGGTCGCGCGCAACAAGATGGGCGGGACGGGGCGGCGCGTTCGCGTTCGCGCGCTCGTCGATCCAATTCAAGCTCCAAATTCCCTGCGCAGCGAAAACCCCCGGCAGGAGTGCATAGACGAGCACCGCGATCCGGGATTCTTCGCTGCGCTCAGAATGACAAAAGGAACTCCGCAGGTTCGAGTTTCCGCAAGCAGCTAGCACGGTGTCCCGATGGCTCGTATCGCGTGCATCATGGTCGCCGACTTTTCTATTGCGGCGCTCGTGCGCTCGAATCCCGCGCTCGCGGACAAGGTGCTGGCTATCGGCCGCAGCCTCGCGCCGCATGCCGAGCTCGACGCCATTTCGCCGCGCGCGCGTGAACTTGGAATCCGCCCCGGCATGACGATCGCGCAGGCGCGGGCGATCTCGTCGGACCTGGTCGTGGTCCATCGCTCGCCCGCCGCGGAAAGCTCGGCGCATTCCGCCCTGCTCGATGCGGTCGAATCGGTTTCGCCGGTCGTCGAGTCGGGCGCGCCGGGATGCGTGTGGGTAGATCTCGCCGGCCTGCATCGCATCTACAATGGCGAAGAAGAGATCACCGCCGAGCTGGTGCGATGCGTGCGCCGAGTCGGGATGGAGCCCGCCGCCGGCGTCGCGGCCAACAAGGAACTGGCACATCTGGCCGCGCGATGCGGCGGCGTGCGCGTGATCGAAACCGGTCGCGAGCGCGAATTCCTGAACTGGCTGCCGCTCGACATGCTTAGCCTCGGGAAATCGGATCGCGGCGACGACCTGGAGACCACGCTCGCGCGGTGGGGGATGCGGCGCCTGGGCGAGCTGGCGCGCCTCAATCCCGACGCGGTCGGCACGCGGCTGGGACGGCGCGGCGTCGAGCTGGTCCGCCTTGCGCGCGGTGGAAGCCATGCGCCGCTCGTACCGCGCCGCCGCACCGAGTTGTTTGTCGAGACCGTCGAGCTTGAATACGGCATCGAGCTCCTGGAGGCGCTGGGATTCGTCATGCGCGCGATGCTCGAGCGGCTGGCCGAGCGGCTTTCGCTACGCGGCATGGTCGCCGGCGATATCACGCTCGCATTCGGGATGAGCGGTCATCGCAGTTTCAATCGGCGGGTCGCGGTGGCGGCGCCGTCCAACGACGTCCGCGCGATTCTCACGCTCATCAACCTGAGTCTTGAAGCGGAGCCGCCCGAGGCCGCCGTCGAATCGATTCGAATCGAGATCGCACCGCGCGTCCCACGACCAGCGCAGACCGACATGTTCCTGCCTCCCTGTCCGGCGCCTGACAAGCTGCAGACCACGATTGCACGGCTGGCGGCGCTATGCGGCCCCGGCAACGTCGGCATGCTGAGGGCGGAAAATTCGCATCGGCCCGAAGCGACGCGGCTCGATCCATTCGCACCGCCCGCCGCGCCGCCACTCCCCGAAAATGCGGCGGCGAAGAATGTGACGCAGCTCGTGATACGCGCGATTCGTCCGGCGCGCGAGATCGAGGTGATGTGCTCGCGGGAGATTCCGGAGTTCGTCCGCGGCGATAATCTTGGCGCGCGCGTCATCTCCATCGCCGGGCCGTGGCGGCGCGACGGCGAATGGTGGCTTGGATGCACCGCTGACGCGGATGCGCACGCGGATTCATCCGATAAACAAAATTCCGCACCGCAGCGGGGGCTGGAGCTACATGACGGGCGCATGTTCGGAGCACATCCGCGCCAGGTATCCGCAGAAAATCTGAAGGCACTGTCCGCGCTCATGCCGGCGCCCTCGCCCGCCCCGCATCTCAATGGCGCAAACGGAAGCGCTGCGAGAATTGAAATAAATGGCGCGGATAAATGCGGCTTCATCCGCGATTACTACGAACTCGCGCTCGAAGACGGCGGCGTATACCGCGTCTTCCGCGACCTGCACTCGCACAAGTGGTTTCTCGACGGCGCCTACGACTGATTGTCGCCAAGGTGCATTGGCATTTGTATAGGCATTAGCCTACACTGAGACCAACGGATGCAGAAGGTCACTTTTTCAGGATTTGCATGGGACAACGCCAACCGCTCGAAGTGTCAGAAACATGGCGTTTCGGTCGCTGAAGTGGAGCACGTTCTCGTTCACGCGGCGACCCTGATTGTGCCCGACCTCAAGAATTCGCGCGCGGAGCCGCGTTTTTTGGCGATCGGGCGGACGGAAGAAGGGCGATACGCCTTTGTCGTTTTCACGCCGAGGCAAACACGCGGCGGAATCTTCATACGGCCCATAAGCGCACGCTACATGCATAGGAAGGAGATTAAAAAATATGAACAAGAAATTGCCCGTGTTCAAAACCGATAGGGAAGCGGAAAACTTCCTTGACCAGGATTTGTCCGACTACATCAGCGCCGAAAACTTCGCGCCATTTCAGTTCGAGTTCAGGCCCAAACAAAAGTCGGTCAATCTTCGAATCTCTGAAGAACTCCTGAACGCGGTCCGTGCCGTCGCGCATCGCCGCGGTATCCCGTACCAGCGCTACATCCGGCAGACCCTCGAAGCATCACTCCGGCCGCGAAAAGCACCTCGCTCAGGCCAAGGACGCGCTCACCACTCAGGCAAATAATACCCAGGCTGATCGATAAGGGCGTTGCCTCGAACGCATCAGCATGAACTCCGATTACATCGAGCTGCGCGCGCGCAGCGCGTTCAGCTTTCTTGAAGGTGCGAGTACGCCCGAGGATCTCGCGGCGCGCGCGGCCGAACTTGGCTATGGCGCGATGGCGCTTGGCGATCGCGACGGACTTTACGGCGCACCGCGCTTTTATCAGGCCGCGAAGGCCGCGGGAATCCGGCAAATCGTGGGCGCGGAACTGACGCTGGACGACGACTCGCGGCTCTACGTCCTCGTGCCCGATCGCCAGCGCTACCAGAATCTCTGCCGCATGATCACCGACGCGAAGATGCGCGTCCTGAATCCCGGCGCGCTCGCACGCGACGGCTCTGTTGCTCCGCCGGTTTATCCCGCGAAAGGCGAGAGCCACATTACGCTGGACGAACTCGAACGCTACGGCCGCGGACTCATCTGCCTTGCCGGCGGCGCGATGAGCCCGCTGTCACGCATGCTCGTTCGCGGCGAGGATCCCGTCGAGCTGAGCCGGCGGCTCGAGAGGATTTTCGGCGCGGGAAATTTCTACATCGATTTGCAGCGGCATCTCGACGCCGGCGAGGAGCGCCTTAACCGCAAGTTCGCAGCGCTTGCGGGCGCGGCGCGAATCCCGGTGGTCGCGACCAACGACGTATGCCACGGCGGCTCGGATCGCAAATTGCTCGACGTGCTGACCTGCATCCGGCTCAAGACCACGCTCGAGGAAGCCGGCCGCGCGCTCTGGATCAACAGCCAGCGCCATCTGAAATCGCCGGCTGAGATGGCCGCGCTGTTTCGCGAGCTGCCCGGCGCCGTCGCCACCTCGCGCGCGATAGCCGAGCGATGCGCTTTCCAGCTCTGCGACATGGGCTATCGCTTTCCCGACTATCCGCTCCCACCGGGAGAAACGCCCGACAGCTATTTGCGGGTTCTCACCTATGCCGGCGCGAGAGAGCGATGGCGCGGCGCGATCGACGCTCGCACGCACCGCCAGCTCGAACATGAGCTCGCGGTCATCGAGCGGCTCAAGCTCGCCGGCTACTTCCTGATCGTATGGGACATTGTCCAGTTCTGCCGCGAAAATCGGATCATGGTGCAGGGACGCGGCTCCGCGGCCAACAGCGCGGTGTGCTATGCGCTCGGGATCACGGCGGTGGACGCGGTCAAGATGGAACTCCTGTTCGAGCGCTTTCTTTCCGAAGAGCGCGGCGAATGGCCCGACATCGATCTTGATCTGCCCAGCGGCGACGATCGCGAGATGGCGATTCAATACGTTTATCGCCGCTACGGCGAACGTGGGGCCGCGATGACCGCGAACGTGATCACCTATCGCACCAAAAGCGCGGTGCGCGAAGTCGGCAAGACCCTCGGCTTTTCGCCCGAACAGGTTGACCGGCTGGCCAAGCTCAACCAGGTGTACGAGTTCCGCGACCATCATGACGATCTCGTGTCGCTGCTCAAGCGCGGCGGCGTCGATGCGGAAGCGCCGCGAATCAGGATGCTGGTCGAGCTGGTGCGCAAGATTCAGAGCGTGCCGCGCCATCTCGGGCAGCATAGCGGCGGCATGGTGATCGCCGCGCAGCCGCTCGACGAAATCGTGCCGCTCGAGCCGGCCTCGATGCCCGGCCGCGTGGTGATTCAATGGGACAAGGACGACTGCGCCGATCTTGGCATAATCAAGATCGATCTGCTCGGACTCGGGATGCTGGCCGCGCTGAAAGAGGCGATTCCGATGATCCGAGCGCACGAGGGCGTCGAAATCGATCTCGCGCATATTCCGCCCGACGATCCCGGCGTGTATGCGATGCTGCGGCGCGCCGATACCGTCGGCGTTTTCCAGGTCGAGAGCCGCGCGCAGATGGCGACGCTGCCGCGGATGAAGCCGGAGCGATTTTACGATTTGGTGGTCGAGGTCGCGATCATCCGCCCCGGCCCCATCGTCGGCAAAATGGTGCATCCCTATCTCGATCGCCGCAACGGTCGCGCGCCCGTCGAGTATCCGCATCCTTCGCTCGAGCCGATCCTGAAGCGCACGCTCGGCGTCCCGCTTTTCCAGGAGCAGTTGTTGCGAATGGCGATGACGGTGGCGGGATTCAGCGGCGGCGAGGCCGAGGAACTGCGCCGCGCGATGGGATTCAAGCGCTCTGCCGAGCGGATGGAGAAAATCGAAGCGCGGCTGCGCGCCGGGATGTTGCGCAACGGCCTGCAAGGCAACGTCGCCGACGACATCGTGCGCTCGATCACGTCGTTTGCGCTGTATGGATTCCCCGAATCGCACGCCGCGAGCTTCGCGCTGATCGCGTACGCGTCGGCGTACCTGAAGTACCATCATCCGGCGGCGTTCCTGGCCGCGATGCTGAATTGCTACCCGCTCGGCTTCTACCATCCCTCGACGCTGGTGAAAGATGCCGCGCGTCACGCTGTCGTCGTGCTGCCAATCGACGTGACCCGCTCGAGCTGGAAATGCATCATCGAAGTTATTGATGGCCATCCCGCGACGCGCATGGGACTGCGATACGTCACCGGCCTGCGCGAGGAAGTCGGACTTCAAATCGAAAGCGAGCGCGCGCGGCGACAGTTCGATTCGATTGCCGATCTCACCGCGCGCGTCGGACCGAACCGGCGCGAGCTCGATGCGCTTGCCTACGCAGGCGCGTTCGCATCCTTCGGCCTGGCGCGGCGCGACGCGATGTGGAATGCGGCCGCCGTCGAGCGTGATCCAAAGAGTCTGCTGGCGGGTGTGAGGCCGCGCGATGGTGAAGTTCCGCTGGCAACGATGGCGCCGATCGATGAGACGCTCGCAGATTACGCGGCGACCGGCCTCACGACGGGGCCTCATCTGATGACCTATCTGCGCGGAGATTTGACCGCGCGCGGAATCCTGAGCGCCGACGCGCTCACGCGCGCCAATCATCAGTCGTGGGTGAAGACCGCCGGCGTCGTAATCGTGCGCCAACGCCCCGGCACGGCCAAGGGCTTTCTGTTCATCACGCTAGAGGACGAAACCGGAATCGCCAACCTGATCGTCACGCCCGACTTGTTTCAGAAACATCGCCTGCTGCTGCGCAGCGCCGGAATCCTGCTGGCCGAGGGCGTACTGCAAAGGGTCGACGGCGTGACCGCGATTCGCGCGCGGCGCTTCGAGGAGATTAAGATTCCCGGCACGGTCCCGCCCTCGCACGATTTTCGTTAAGCGCGCGATTTCACGTACCAATCGATGTTGGAGGAGGGCGGCATCACGTTCGCCGATGAGAACCGACTGATGGCAAGCCGCCGAAGTCAGTCGGCGCGGGAAACCCGGCGCGTAACCGGATTTTTCGGTTAACGTACATTAAGAATAAGAGCGAGCGCCGCCAATGAAGGTGGTGTTCCACATCCAAGGAGTTTATATGGTTTCGAAGTTCTCTCGCGGTATCGTCCCCGTAGTTATGGCAGTCCTGCTGGTCGCTGCGGTCGCACATGTCGCTTCATCGAACTCGGGCGGTATGGGCGGCCCGATGGGGCATCGCGGTTTTCACGGCATGCACGGCGGCATGGACGCGCTCGGCCTCCCGCTTCCGCTCTTGCTGAAAACCGCCAACCTGACTGACGCGCAGAGGCAGCAGATTCATGCGATCTTCAAGGCCCGATGGGCTTCGCGGAAAGCAGAGTACCAGCAGCTCAAGACCGCCAAGGAAGCAATCGCGGCCAAGTTCACGTCAACCGGCGCGGTAGCCGCGGCCGACTTGTCCAGCCCGGTTTCGCAGCTCACCCAGATACAGAGCCAGATGACGAACGAGCAGATTCAGGACGCGATCGCCATCCGCAACGTGCTGACGCCGGCTCAGCTCACGCAAATCGCCGCGACCAAGGCCAAGCTCGACCAGATTCACGCCGAGCTGCACGCCCTGTTCGCGCAAGGCAACAGCCCCAGCGATTCAGCACCGACAGAGTAGAACTTTAGTTCGGCAACTCCATCAACCAGGCGGAGTCGTGGCCACCAGGCTGCGACTCCGTCTCGCATTTCCAGCTCCCCCCGTGAACTTCCAAACAGCGACGACGTCCCGCATCCCGTCCTAACACTGGGTGCAGGGGTCACCTCTGCCCCAGGACGCGTGAGACCCAGGGTGGGTTTCACATCAAATAAAGTGATCCGGGACAACTAACTGCATCGCGCAGAAATGCGCTAATCTCGGAGCAAATGGTCTTCGGGAGCATCCAATGAGACTTCAGGGAAAAGTTGCGCTGATCACCGGCGCTGGCTCTGGAATGGGACGAGCGGCCTCCGTGTTGTTCGCACGCGAAGGCGCAAAAGTCGCGGCGATCGACGTAACGGAGACGTCCGCGGCCGAGACCGCGCGGATGATCAAAGCGGCCGGCGGCGAAGCGATCTCGTTGCGCGCCGACGTGTCCGACTCGGAGGATGCGCGCGCGATGGTCGAGGAGACAGTCCGCGCGTTCGGCGGGCTCGACGTGCTCTACAACAACGCGGGAATCGAAGGCGAGTCGGGCTTCCTCGCGCAGCTCAGCGAAGAGGCATTCGACCGCGTGATAGCAATCAACCTGCGCGGCGTATGGCTCGGAATGAAATACGGACTGCCCAGGATCGTCGAACGCAGCGGCGGCGCCGTGATCAACACCGCGTCAGTCGCGGGAATCGTCGGGCTCAAGGGCGCGAGCGCATACTGCGCGGCCAAAGCCGGCGTGATTTCGCTGACACGGGTCGCGGCGCTCGAGTACGGGCGCTATAACGTTCGCGTCAACTGCATCTGCCCGGGAGTAATCCACACCCCGATGGTGGATCGAATCACCGGGCCCGAGGGATTGCAGCCGAAGTTCATCCAGCGCAGCTCGGTGCTGGGCCGCGTCGGCAGCGCCGACGAAATCGCGCACACCGCGCTGTTCCTCGCCAGCGACGAGGCGCCCTTCGCAACCGGAGCGCCATTCATTATCGACGGCGGTTGGATCGCGAGTTGAAGGATCGCCATGTCCCGCCTGACCGGAAAAGTCGCAATCGTGACCGGCGCCGCCCAGGGAATCGGGTGCGCGATCGCGTCGCGCCTGGCCGACGAGGGCGCCAAGGTGGCGATGGCAGATATCCAGCACGATTCCGCCGAGCGCGCAGCGGCGGAAATTCGCGGCCACGGTAAATCCGCGATCGCGGTCGCGCTTGACGTCACCAGAATTGACGATGCAATCGCGGCGGCTGATCGCGTCGAGCGCGAACTCGGGCCAATCGACATCCTGGTGAACAATGCCGGATGGGACATCGTTATGCCATTTGTCGAGAGCACTCCCGACTTCTGGGACAAAGTAATCGCGATCAACTATCGCGGCATGCTCAACTGCTGCAAAGCCATTGCGCCCCGGATGCAATCGCGCGGTACCGGCAAAATCATCTCGATCTCTTCCGATGCCGCGCGCGTTGGCTCGAGCGGCGAAGCGGTCTACGCGGGATGCAAAGCCGCTATCATCGGTTTCTCGAAAACGCTGGCGCGCGAGCTGGCGGCAAACCACATCAACGTCAACGTCGTGTGCCCCGGACCAACCGACACCGCGCTGCTCAAGAGCGCGATGGCGGGACGCGAGAAAGTTCTCGAAGCGATGGCGCGTGGCATCCCTTTTCGCCGCCTCGGGCAACCGGCCGACGTGGCGGGCGCCGTCGCATTCTTCGCGAGTTCCGATTCCGACTTTGTCACCGGCCAGGTGCTCAGCGTGAGCGGCGGCCTGACCATGGCGGGTTGACCGCCGGTGGTCGCGATGGTATCTGAACTATCGTTCAGAACACCAGGACAGGACCGGAACAATCGAATGAGCAACACATCACCCGCGAGCGAGCTCCACTTCCCGGGACCTGACGGCCTTCCCGCCGAGTACCGGGATCTTCTAATCCGGATGCTGTCGATCCAATCGCGCATCGAGTCCGAATACATGCTCGCTCCTGAACGCACGCTCCTGAAGCCGCTCGCGCTGGCGCCTACCGCTGAGGACAAGGCCGAGTACGCGGCGTTCTGGTCCGACGAAGTTCGCCACGCGAGCTATTGGATGAAGCTGCTCGACGATCTCGGCGTCCAGGTTGACAGCAAGTTCATGGCGTCGCCAATGCCGATCTACATTTTCGAAATGCGCGACGAAGCCGTGGACTGGCTCGAATATGGCCTCTTCAGTTTCTTCGCCGACCGGCAAGGGGCCTATATGGGATACGAGTGGGTCGGGTGCAGCTACGAGCCGCTCGCGCGAATCGCAGAGCGCGTGCATAAAGAGGAGCTCGGCCATGCGGCCTTCGGCTATCGGCTGATCCGGAGGTACCTGCAGCGTGAGGGTGATCGCGGACGCGACCTGTTGATCAAGCATCTGGCAAAGTGGTACCCCGCGGGGCTCGATATGTTCGGAAAATCGGGATCCAGGCGGCAGTTCGATTATGTTCGATGGGGCCTGCGACGCCGCAGCAACGGGCAGATGCGCGATGAATTCACCGCCGAGGTCAACAATCTGCTGACCAAGCTCGAGATTCCCATTCCCGATCCGGCGGCTGGCCGCCGTTTCAGTTGAGGTGATGAATTGAAGAAGTCGAATCTCGATGGAGCGCCTCGGCGGGTCGCGCGAATCAAGCCGGCCGCGCGCGCGATGGCGCCCGACGAGCGCTACGATGCAAACATCGATCACATTTTACGCTCCGCTGCCGCCGTCTTTGCCGAGAAGAGTTTCGGCCTCGCGTCCATTCGCGACATCGCCGCGCGCGCACGAATTTCCTTTCCACGCATCTACTACTACCTCCGCAACAAGGAAGAGCTGCTCTACCTCATCTCGCGGCGCGCGTTCGAACAGCTGGTCTCGCTCGCGGAATCGCGAATGTCGGAGACCGACGATCCCGAAGAGCGCCTGCGGCTCTTCATCCGAAGTCATCTCGAATACCACATGGGCAATCTCGCCGAGATGAAGGTACTGGTGCGCGAGGCTGACTCGCTGACCGGCCGCTACGCCGCCGACATCACGCGGCTCAAGCGCGAGTACTCCCGTATCTGCCGCCGATTGCTCGAAGGCTACGCCGCGCATCGCAACAAGACCCTGGACCGCGAGCAGGCGCGAATCCTCACTTCGCTGCTGTTCGGTGCGATGAACTGGTTTTATACCTGGTACGAGCCGGCGCGCGATTACGAGCAGCGCGGCCGCATAATGGACGAATGTTTCCGCATGATTGCGGGGACTCTGACGGTCCGCTGAGCCGACGGACGCCGCCGCACCACGACAATGCTCGAAGGATGTACACCATTCCCCGCAGACTTTGCCGAGCGATACGTTCGCGCGGGAGTCTGGCGCGGCGAAACCATCCCCCAGGCTATCGCCAGGACTGCGTGCGAGCGCCCCGACTCAACCGCAGTCGGCGACGCGACTGGAAGTCTCACCTACTCGCAACTTCTCGGTGAAGCGGGACGGCTCGCGGCCCTCCTTTCCAGCTGCGGAATCGCGCGCAACGATCGCGTCGTTATTCAACTACCAAATGGCATCGAATTCGCGGCGTTGACTATCGCATGTCTTGAAATCGGCGCGCTTCCCGTGATGGCGCTGCCGGCCTTTCGCAGAGCCGAACTCGAGTATCTGGTGTCGTTCTCGGACGCCAAGGCGATCGCGATCGCACCCGAGTATCGCGGCTTCGATCACGTCGCGCTCGCGCGCGAACTCAAAAGTCGGTTACCGGTTCTGAAGTCCATTCTTTCGACGGCTCCGGCTGATGGATGCGTCCGGCTGCGTGCGGATGACGGTTCGTCGCGCGCCATTGGTTCATCGGCCGGCGATCCATTCGACGTTGCATTGTTCCTGCTTTCCGGCGGTACCACCGGAATGCCGAAGCTCATACCGCGCACTCACGCGGATTATTTGTATAACGCGCGCGAGTCCGCCGCCGCATCGGGCCTCACATCCGAATCGCGCATCCTGATTGCGCTTCCCGCCGAGCACAACTTTCCCCTGGCATGCCCCGGATTGCTCGGCGCGCTGCTCACCGGCGGGCGCACGTTCTTCAGTCAATCCACCAAGGCCGAGGAGCTCGCGAGCATAATCGAGCGTGAACGGATTACTCACCTGCCATGCGTTCCGGCGGTTGCAATCGCAATCCTCGATCTCCCGCACTCTTCACGCGCCAGTTTTGCCTCGCTGCGCGTCATCACGGTTGGCGGTCAACGGCTCCAGGAGCCGGCCGCACGCGCTCTCAAGAGCGCCTTCCCGCATCTCGTCGTACAGCAGGTGCTCGGCATGTCTGAAGGATTGTTGTGCTACACGCGCCTGGACGAACGCGACGACGTCGCATTCACGACACAAGGCCGCCCACTTTCACCGGCCGACGAGATCCGGATCGTCGATACTGACGGAACAGAGGTGGCGACCGGTGCGGTCGGCGAATTATGGTGCCGCGGCCCGTACACGATTCGTGGCTACTTCCGCGCGCCGGAACGCAACCGCGAGGCGTTTACTCCCGACGGATTCTACCGCACTGGTGACCTGGTGCGGCTCGGTCCGTCCGGAAATCTCGTCGTCGAGGGAAGAATCAAGGACCTGATCAATCGCGGCGGCGAGAAGATCAACGCCGAGGAAATCGAAGCGCACTTGATCGCGCATCCTGCGGTCAGCGTGGCCGCGGTAGTGGCAATGCCCGATCCCGTTCTCGGTGAAAAGGTGTGCGCCTACTTATCTCTGCGTGATGGAGAGACTCTGGCGCTCTCCGCGGTGCGCGAATTTCTTGCGGCCCGCGGCGTCTCGCAATTCAAATGGCCCGAACGAATCGAAATCCTGCGCGAACTGCCGCTTACCAACGTCGGCAAGATCAGGAAAGCGGAGCTGCGCCGCGAGATTGCCGGCAAACTCGCCGCTGAACGCGTCCCGTTGGCTTCCGGACCGGCCGCGCCACGAGGAACTTGATCATGGATGTCGAAAA
The DNA here is from genome assembly GCA_963842085.1 of uncultured delta proteobacterium. GTDB lineage: Bacteria > Desulfobacterota > Binatia > Binatales > Binataceae > Binatus. Next base: position 303,081 of record CAWJET010000002.1, on the reverse strand, counting down.
AGGAACGCGCCAGCTGAAAACCTTGATCGAAAAACTCGAGCGCAACAATCGCACGCTGCGCTCGCACCCGACCATCGAGAAGATTGAGCGCGGCGAATTGTCGATGCCCCAGCTTCGCCATTGGGCAACGCAACTCTTCATCGGTAACAAGGCGCACAACGCCAACATCCTCGGCCTCATCTATGCGAAATGCGACGATTTCCCAGCGCGCAAAGCGATCGTCGAAAATCTAATCGAAGAGGAACTCGGCCGCGTCTCCGGCGCCAATCGATCGCATCCCGAACTCTACCTCGAATTCGGCGAGGCGATCGGAATCTCGCGCGCACAATTGCTGAACGCCCGCATGACCGCCGACGCGACCGCGATGATGCATTGGATGTACTGGCTGGCCGAGTCGAAACCGTGGTACGTCACGCTCGCCGGGATCAGCCTCGGCTCCGAGCTTTTCAACCCCGACGCCTACGTCCGCGTGATCGACGGACTCCGCCGCCACTACCAGCTCTCCGACGACGCGCTGCTGTTCTTCAGCGTTCACGTCAAGGTTGACAAGGATCACGGCGACTCGAGCGCCGGTTCGATCTTCCGCGCGATACCCGAGAGCGCCGCGGCCGAGACGCTATGGGCCGTCGAGACTCATATCGAGTTGATGCGCCGCCTCTGGTCCGACATCAACCCGCCGCTCGCATGAACTCGGCTACTGCCGCCGCAGGTCCTGGATGATCTCTTTAAGCACGCCGCGATCGTGATCGTTCTTCACCGGCATGTCGAACGAGAGCCGGTTCACCCCGGCAAAGCGCTTCTTCATCACTCCCGCGATCTCGTCATAGGTTCCGACCGCCGCGAACGCGTGCACCATCTCGTCGGTCACCAGCTTTGCCATCTCGGGCCACTTCTGTTGCACGGATAATTTGTGCAACTGGTCGGCCGCGTCGCCCCATCCGTCTATTTCAAAGCTGGAACGATACGAGCGCGTCGAGCCGTAAAACGCGATCGTCGATTTCATTCCGCTGACCGCACGCGCGAGCGAGTCCCGGTCTTTTCCGGCGCATAGAAAGCCGCCGCCGCCAATCTGAAAATTGCTCCATTCCGCAGCGCGCTTGCCGGACTTGTCGAAGCCCTTCTTCAGATTCGGGAACGCGATCTGATCGAGATATTTACGCGTGACGATCCCGTGCAGTCGCACGCCCTCGCACACTTCACCCGCGACTTGCAGCATCCGCTCCTGCACCGCGGCGATCAGCACCGGGATATTCGGATTCGACTGCGGCGGTGGCGCGAAGTTCGGCGTCATCAGCGAGAGATTGTAGTGCTCGCTCTGAAAGTTGAACGGCTCGCGAGTCTGCCAGGTGCGCCAGCACGCGCGCATCGCACCGACGTAGTCCTTCATCCGCTGCGCGGGCTTCGACCACGGCATCCCGAAGCGTCGCATCACGTGGCCTTTGACCTGCGAGCCGAGTCCGAGCACCAGCCGCCCGCCACTCATGCGTTGCAAATCCCAGGCGGTGTACGCGGTCGCGACCGGACTCTTGGTGAATGCAAGCGCGATCCCGGTCGCCAGCTCGACCTTCGACGGTTCCTGCGCCGCCACTGCGAGTTCAAGATACGGGTCGTGCTGCGTTTCCACCGCGACAATCGTGTCGTATCCGAGCGCATCGGCCTCGCGCACCTGGTCGCGAATCGTGCTCCACGTCGGCTCGGGGCGTTTCCCGCCATCCTGCATGTCAGGCGTGTACGGGGTCCCAAGATTAAGGCCACGTTCAACTTTTATTTTTGCCATGACAGGGGTGACCCCTGCACCCACTGATAACACGTATTCGAGGTTGCCGGCTAATTGATCGCAATTCCCGGCGCGGGGAAGCTGCGGCACATCTCGGTGACGGCGGCTGCGATGCGCCGCAGCGCCGCCTCGTCGCCCGCGTGCGCGATCGCCTCGTCCATGAACTTCGCGATCTGCCGCATCTCGGCGTCACCCATTCCGCGCGAGGTTACTGCCGGCGTGCCGAGGCGAAGCCCGCTCGGGCTGAACGGCTTGCGCGGATCGTACGGGACGGTGTTGTAGTTGCAAACGATGCCGGCCGCGTCGAGCGCCTTCGCGCCTTTCTTGGCGATCACTTTCTTGTTCGTCAAATCGACCAGGATCAGATGATTGTCGGTGCCGCCCGAGACCAGGCTGAATCCGCGCGCGAGCAATTCGTCGGCGAGCGTCTTGGCGTTGCTCACTACTTTTTTTGCGTACGTCTTGAACTCCGGCGTCGATGCTTCCTTCAGCGCCACCGCGATCGCCGCCGTCGTATGATTGTGCGGACCGCCCTGCAAGCCGGGAAAAACTGCCTTGTCGATCGCCTCGGCGTATTCGTTGCGGCACATGATCATCGCACCGCGCGGACCGCGCAGCGTCTTGTGGGTGGTGGTCGTAATCACGTCGGCGTAGGGCGCGGGATCCGGATGCACGCCGCCAACGATCAGTCCCGCGACATGCGAAATGTCGGCGAGCAGCAACGCGCCGACTTCCTTGGCGACCTCGCTGAAACTCTTGAAGTCCCACAGCCGCGGATACGCCGTGCCCCCGGTCACGATGATTTTCGGCCGCTCCTTGCGCGCCATCGCGCGGACCTGGTCGAAGTCCACGACGTGACTCTCGCGATCCACCACGTACTGCGCGGAACGCCAGAAAGTGCCCGTGATGCTCACCGGCCATCCGTGCGTCAGATGCCCGCCGTGCGGCAGCGCCAGGCCCATGATCGTGTCGCCCGGCTTGAGCAGCCCGAAATAGACTGCGAGATTCGCCGGCGAGCCCGAGTACGGCTGGACGTTTGCGTGATCGACTTTGAACAGCGCCCGCGCGCGCGCTACCGCCAGCTCTTCGATCTGATCGATGTTGCGCTGACCCTCGTAGTAGCGGCGTCCCGGATAGCCTTCGGAATATTTGTTGGTGAGAATCGAGCCGGTCGCCTCCAGCACGGCCTTGGAAACGTAATTCTCCGACGCGATCAGCCGGACCGAATCGATCTCGTACCGCTCTTCTTCCTTGATGAGCTGATAAATTTCCGGGTCAGTTCGCTTGAGTTCGTCCACACCGCACCTCCTTTGCCGTCATCCGATGAGCCTATAGTCGCGAACGCAACGAGGCAAAACTCGAAGAAGAAGTCGGGATGAAGCAGGCGCCGGGCCGCGCGCGAAAATTCTAGCGCAAGTCGGGCGGCGTGACCTTCGCGATCCATGCGCGATAGTTGCCGTCGTAACCGACCGCACGCTGGCGTTTGTGCACGTGCCCGATCAGTCTCACCACGTGATCCGGCGCGATTTTTTGCCGCACGCTCATTGCGCCCGCAATCTTCTCGCCCGCGGCCGCTGCTGCTTGGCGCGCGCCCTCCGCGATATTCAATTTCTCATCCGACAATCCCAGGTACGCCTCGGCCACCAGCGTTCCAATCTCGGTGCCGCTTTCGAGCGAGTCCTTGATATTGCCCTTGCCCGTCAGCACGTTGCCGGCCGCAAACACCGCGGTCGGACCATCCATCAGCAGGCCGATCTTCTGATCGACGTAAGTATAAACCTCGCCCTTCTGCGGGATGCCGGGAATTGGTTCCGGGATGCTCCCGATCGAGCTTATCGTCAGCTTCGCGCGCGCGGACTCCACACCCGCCTGGACGACGCGCACCTGCCCGTCGGCGACCTCCGTGCGGCTGAAGTTCACCCCGACCATCAAGGCGTTCTCTACGAGCAACCCGCTCGGCGCACGCAATTCCTGGAACTCGAATAGGAACTTGCGCTGCGCCTTCTCCAGGATCTTCGCGCGCGCCTGCCTGAGCGCGTCGGCGCGCTTGGCCGGCGCGTCGGCGGGAATGTCCGACAGCGGCATGTCGAGCACGCGGCGGCGATAGTACAGCTTGCAGGGTGCGACGCCGAGGTCGGCGTACTTCAGCCCGCTCGCATTCAGCACTGGCTCGATTCCCTCGCGCTCGAGCGCGAGCATGTCGCTGGCGATGCCGCGCGCCGTAAGCGCCGCGAGCGTCGTCTCGATTTGCAGGACCTTGACCACGTCGATCGACGCGAGTCCGCCGCCCACGACGATGGTTCCCGGAGTCAGCTCATAGCGCGGGCCGTCGTAGTTCTTTTGCGGGTAGTGATTGAACCAGTAGATCAGCTTGTTCTGGTAGACGAGGCCGCGATCGATGAACTGGTCGGCGCCCTCGACCGGAAACGGACGATCCCGCCATGCGCCGTGCGTCAGCACGATTGCACTGAGCCCCCACGCAGTCCGCAGGTCTTCGAAATCGAGCTCGCGCCCCATCCGCGTCATCGGCACGTATTCGACGTTCGGATGATCGAGGCGCTTGTTGATTTCCTCGTACTCATCCAGGCGCTGCTTGACGTGCCATCGCGGCAAGCCGTCTTCGATTTTTCCGTAAGGACGCGAATTCTGCTCGAACACGATCACCAGCACGCCATGCTCCGCCAGGATCCGCGCGATTTCCGAGCCCGCCGTCGCGGCTCCAACCACGGCAATCACGTGGCGCGATGAATTCTTTTCTGTGTCCGCCATGAGGGTATATTTGATTAGCGTCTGCGGGCCGGTCGCGCAATCTCAGACCCATGCGATGCCGTTGGGGCAGAAAGCCCCGCTGGTTCGTCTTGCGCGCATGAAACTGTCATGGTTTCTTTAGCGGTTGTGATCAGTGTGGTGCGGGCTGTGTTCCGGCAATTTCGAAAGATCGCGATCGTCTCTTCGATCCTGCTCTGCGCGGGATGCTACTACGCTCCATTTTTCGCCAACCGCGCCGCAGGCGGCGGCACCGATGCCGCCGAGGGCCAGCAACACGACGTCCCCTACACCGTGAATGACACCTTCGTTCTGACCCAGGATGTGCTGCGCGGCGAGGGCGTCCTGTTTGAGGTCAAGCCCGACGACAAGCTCGTCACGCTGTGGAAGGACGCCGACACCGGCCCCGGCATTCTCGGCAGTCTCGTCGGTATGCATCCGCAATACCGCTACGAGATTGAAGTCGTGCCGCTTACCGCCCGCAGCTCCCGCGTTATCGTCAATGTCCGCGCCGAGGACATTCCCGACCAGGACATCTCCAAGTACCAGGCCACCACGCGCCTGAACCTGTTCGGTAAGATAGATCAACTGGCCGCGCAATTCCCACCGTCGGGCGGCACACCCAAGGAGGGCGGCGTCAACTACGCCCTGCTGCCTAACGAGGACTTGAAGGCTCTCGCCAAGCGGGCGACGGGCAACGAGGACAACTGGCGGCAAATCGCGCAGGATAATGGTCTCAAATCGCCCGACGCGGACAGTCTGACCAGCGTCTGGATCAGGAACACCCTGCTGAGCGAGCCGAAAAAAGGTTCCTCCGGGGGCAACTGAACCCACGGCGCTCCTCCAGCCAAAATCATGAGAATCGAATGTCACGAAAGTCGATGCCCGCCCGAGTGCGCCCGGGCGGGCATCGAAACGACGGTCTCGCACTATCTTGGGAATCAGTCGTTGGGGTAGGATGCCTCGCTCGCGTCGTATTCGGGGCTCAACCCGGCCGGACTCACCGCCGCGACTACGGCCAGAAATTGTTCGAACGTCATCTGGAGATTGAGAAACCCGCCTTGGCAGAAGACCCATCCGTAGTAGTCCAGTATCTCGTCAGGGATCATTACCGGCAAACGTGGCAGAGTTGAAACAACCGGAAATGGATGAGGTTCGCCCGGATTGACGTGATCCCACACCGCAGACTGGTCCGGTGCTCCGTCGGACTCGACTATACTCATTTCCCGCAACGGAATTACTTTGCCTCTCGCAAGCTTATTCATAGGCAACAGAGCCTCCTGAGGTACCCTCTTCTTCTAGGCCCATATAATAATGAACCAATTCTAAGCCAAGTAGCCAGCCGGTCAAGGAGCAAGTTCGACATGAATTCACCCTATCGCCGCTTTTTGTGGTCATCGCCGCGGCTCGGCGCAATCGCATCCGAAACGCTCCTTCTTCTCTAAGTATCTGAAAATATTATGTTTTCTGTGTTTCAGGCTATCGTCCTCGGCGCCATCCAGGGCTTGACCGAGTTTCTCCCTGTCTCCAGTTCGGCACATCTGATATTGGTCCCCTGGCTGTTCCGATGGCAGGAGGATCCGGGGCTTGCCTTCGATGTCGTCCTTCACCTTGGAACGCTATTGGCGCTGGTGGTCTTCTACTGGCGCGAATGGCTCGAAATGGCCTCATCGCTCGCCAATGGCGACCGTAGCCAGCGCCGGTTGCTGTTTCTGTTGATAGTCGCGTCGGTTCCCGGCGCCATCATCGGCGTCCTGCTCGAGAAGCAAGCCGAGACGACTTTACGTTCCCCGCTGTGGGTGATCGCTCCCGCGATGGCCATCCTGGGGCTTCTTCTGTGGGCCGCTGACGCAGTGGGGTCGGAAAAGCGCAAAATAGACAACCTCACCATCCTCGACGCCGTTCTGATTGGGCTGAGCCAAGCGCTCGCGATAATCCCCGGCGTCTCGCGCTCCGGCGCTACGATTACCACCGCCCGCATCCTCGGTATCGAACGCGCCGACGCCGCCAATTTCTCTTTCCTCATGGCGACACCAATCATCGCCGGCGCCGGCCTGATAGAGACGCGCAAGCTATTCCACTCGGGCCTCACCGCCCAACTCGGATGGGGCTTTACGGCTTCTGCGGTCTTCGGGCTGCTCGCGATCGTCGGCCTGCTGCACTTCGTACGAACCCACAGCTACCGCTCCTTCGCGATCTATCGAATCGTGCTGGCTGCAGTTGTCGTCGCGGTCGCGCTGGCGCGGCCATAGTCGATGTCCACCGACCCCTCGGCGGGTTCCATGCCGCCTGTCGCCAACGAGAGAGGCAACGAAACGGCTCGCCGCGCCCGCGCCTTCCAGGTCGGCCTGACGCTATGCATCATCAACACGATCATCGGCGCCGGCCAGCCCGTGATAACGCGATGGGGTGCCGTGCACCTCGATCCGCTGCTCTTCTGCACCGGCGCCGTCGTCTTCGCCACCCTCTGCACGCTCCCGGTTCTGCAGTTCACCGGCGAGTTGAAGATGATCGTTGACCCGCGCTATCGCGACCGCCTGTTCTGGGTGGCGACGGCGGGAACGGTGATGACGAGCCTCACCCTCACCTACGGGCTGACCCGTATCGGCGCCGTCGCGGGAGTGTTGCTCCTGCAAACCGAGCCGGTCTATTCGCTGGTGCTCTCTACGATTTTCGTCGGCGAGCGCCCGTCCGCCCGCCAGATGCTCGCGACCGCCACCGTCCTCGTCGGCATCGCTTCGGTGTTCGCCGGCGGCGGCTCATTTTCACCGCTATGGGCCTCGGCCATCATCTTCACCACTCCGCTGTTCTGGCAGACGTCGCACGTGATGGGTCTGAAGCTGATGCCACCGCTGACGCCGACCTCGATGACCGGCGGCCGGTTTTTCTACGCGTCGCTCGTTCTGACCGCGATGCTCCTGCTGTTGCGCCGCGACTCGCTCGTGCAGCTCGCCGACCCAACTTCGCTCGGCGTCATCATGGTGACCGGGTTTTTCGTCTATTTTATGAGCGGGCTCACGTGGTACGGCGCGATCAACCGGCTGTCGTTGGCATGGACGACGGCGCTGGTCGTGCCCGGCATCCCGATCCTCTCGATTCTGTTCGCCGTAATGTTTCTCGGCGAGCGCGCAACGACCCGCGAGGTCGTCGGCATCCTGATTTCAGTGAGCGGCGTACTGGCCCTCGTCCTCGGCACCGACCCGCATCGCAAGCACCCCGCGTCCGAAGCCGCCGAAGCAATCCACGAACCTCTGACTTGAGCAATTCGCCACGCGCGCTTCGCCTCCTCGGAGTTGAGGTTAGCGCATATCGTAACTGCTCTTGCGGCGCGCGGGCGTTGACAGTCACGGCTGGTTACATCAGTGTCAGCGATCGATGGAATACGACGACATCGTTGTTGGTGCGGGCTCTGCGGGCGCCGCGCTGGCTGCCCGGCTCAGCGAGGATCCGAATCGCGCCGTCCTGCTGCTCGAAGCGGGTCCCGACTACTCGGCCGTTGAACAGACTCCCGCGGATTTGCTGACCACCTGGGTCTCCGCCGGACCTCATGACTGGGGCTTGGTTGCGCAGGCCACGCCCACCCGGGAAATCGCGTACCCGCGCGGCAAGGTGACTGGCGGCAGTTCCGCCGTCAACGGCCATATCGCGCTGCGCGGCACTCCCCAGGACTTCGACGAATGGGCGGCGTGGGGCAATCGCGAATGGAGCTTCGAGAAGGTCCTGCCGTTTCATCGCAAGCTCGAAGACGATCGCGACGCGCGCGGCGATTTCCACGGAGTCGGCGGACCGATCTGGATCCAGCGGCCGCGCCCCGAGACCTGGCAGCCGCTCAATCGCGCCTTCTTTGACGCCGCGCGCGCGGCAGGATTCGCCGAAGTCTGGGACCATAACGATCCCGAGTCCACCGGCATCGGGCCATGGCCGCGCAACCGTCGCGAAGGGGTACGCATCTCGACCGCCATCGGCTATCTTGCGCCCGCGCGTCATCGCCTGAATCTCACGATTCGGCCCGGCATCAACGCGCACCGCGTTATCATCGAGAACGGCCGCGCCGCCGGTGTCGAAATCGAGTGCGCCGGCACGCTCCAGCAAGTGCGCGGCCGTCGCGTAACGCTCTCCGCGGGCGCCATACAATCCCCCGCTCTGTTGATGCGCTCGGGAGTCGGCGCGCGCGACGTGCTGGCGGCGCTGGGCATCAAATGCCAGGTGAACTTGCCGGGCGTCGGCCGCAATCTGATCGACCATCCCATGGCTTTCGTCGTCGCGACTCCGGTCGCGGGAATTCCGCACGACCCGCAGGTCACCAATCCCATCGGTATTCGCTACACCGCTTCGGGCTCCGCCGAGTTCAACGACATGCAGATGTACGTGTTCGAGCTGTTCGACTCGAGTGTGTCGCCGGGACTTGCGCTCGGCCTGCCTGTCCCGAGCGTCGCTCTTGTGCCCGGTCTGCAGCGCCCCCGTTCGCGCGGACGACTGCGCCTGCGCAGCGCCAATCCGGACGTCCCGCCGCTCATCGATCTCAACTATCTGGACGATCCCGAAGACATGCGCCGGATGGCCGACGGCGTGCGCATCGCATGGCGCTTGATGCACGAGGGCCCGTTAGCGCCGATGCTCAAGGAGTTCGTGAACCTGACTGCGGAGGTCGTGAACTCGGACTCCGCGCTCGAAACCTTTCTGCGCGACAACTGCACGACGATCTTCCATCCGGTCGGCACCGCGAAGATGGGCCCCGAGAGCGATCCGATGGCAGTGGTCGATCAGTACTGCCGCGTGCGCGGCGTCGAAGGACTGCGCGTCGTCGACGCGTCGATAATGCCGAACATTGTGCGCGCGAACACCAACCTGACCTGCATCATGATCGGAGAGCGCGTCGCCGACTGGATGCGCAATTCAGATTGAGCCGCTGGCCGCTCGAATTCTCTCCCCCCGTGATGCTAAATCCTCACGTATGGCCGACGAACTCCTGACCATCAAGCTCTACTACGACTACAAGAGCCCCTTCGCGTATCTTGCGATGGCCCCCGCGTACGCGCTGATGGAATCGCATCGCGTCCGCCTGCATTACATCCCGCACGAACTCGACATCCGCGGCGCCTTCGGTGGCGACCTCGACCAGCGCCCCGAGCGCGATTGGCGCAAAGTCCGCTACATGTACCTCGACGCGCGCCGCTACGCGAACGCGCGCGGCATGATCATCCGCGGACCGCAGAAAATCTTCGACTCGAAGCTCGCTCTGATGTCCGGCCTGTGGGCCGACAAGCACGGCCTCTTCCGCCCATACTCCGACCGTGTCTTCGCGCGCTTCTTCAAACGCGAACTCGACATTGAAAACGCAGCCGCGCTCGCCGTCGTAATGAAGGAAACCGGCCTCGACGCCGACGCGTTCCATCGCTACACGCTCCACGACGGTCCCCGCGAACTGTCCGAGGCATTCGCCGCCGGCGATCGCGACGGCGTCTTCGGTGTGCCAACTTTCATTGTCGACGGCGAACCGTTTTGGGGCAACGATCGCATCGAGTGGGTCGTCAGGAAGCTCGACGCCATGGGGCTGAGGAGATAGACGCCGATGACCGAGTACCAGTTCTATGCACTGATAACCGTCATTCTGTTTTTCAAGATGCTCGCGGTCTCGATCGTTCAGGCTCGCGCCCGAACGAGCACGAAAACCTTCGTGACGCCGGAAGACGCTCGCTTCTTCGGCGCCGCACTTGCTTCGGACGAATTACCGATCGTCAAGCGCGCCGCGATGGCCTGGCGCAACGATTTGGAGAACATTCCGATCTTCCTGTTCCTCGCGATGATTTACGTCACCCTGGGATGCTGGCCGGTGGGCGCGTTCATCTACTTCAGCATCTTTGTCGTCGCGAGGATTCTGCACACGATCATGTACCTGAACAGCCTGCAACCATGGCGAACGCTCTCTTACGCCTTGGGAGTAGCGGCATGCTTCGCACTCTCGATCCAAATTTTGATTGCAGTACTGTAGCGCGATGAAAGCAATTCCGATCGGAACCATCGGAAGCTACGCGAAGACTGTCGCCGCAGCCGACCTCGCCAGCCATCTCGATCCATCGCTGGCCGCGGTTCTGTCCACGCCCACGATGGTCGCGATGATGGAGCAGGCCGCCATCGAGGCCATCCGCCCGTTTCTCGACGCGGGCGAGAGTTCCGTCGGCATGTCGATCGAAGTCAGTCACACCGCGGCGACGCCGCCTGGCCATCGCGCTCGCGCCGAAGCCGAAGTGACCAGGGTCGAAGGCCGCCGCCTCGAGTTTGCCGTGCGCGCTTTCGACGACGTCGAGCAGATCGGCTCCGGGAGCCATCGGCGCGCCGTAATCGACGCTGCCAAGTTCAACGATCGGATCAAAACCAAGCAGAAAAACTAGCGCCCGCAGGACACCACGATGGCCAACGAAATTTTCGACCGCAAGGAAGTGTACGTCGGCCGCGACTTCGGCGGCATGACCTACGACATCACGCCCGCTCTGGTCGCGACCTACGTCGCCGGCACCGGCGACGACAATCCGTGGTACCGCGGCGACTCTCCGCTCGGCGGCCCCATCGCTCCCGCGCTGATTCTCCACAGCGCCGTTTACCACACGCTCGGATGGTACCTGCCGAACATTTACGGCAACCTCCATGCGCGCCAGGAATGGAGCCTGTTCGCACCCGTAATGGTTGGCGAGCGCCTCACGACTCGCGCCGTCATCGTCGACCGTTACGTCAAGCGCGACCGCGAGTACGTGGTGAACGAAGTCCTGGTCAGCAACGCGTCGGGGCAAATCGTCTCGCGCAGCCGCACCCATCAGAGCTTCCTGCTCCCCGAGCAGACCAGGCATGGCTTCGTCGTCGATCGCGCGCGCGAGAAAGACTCGTCGCGCTCATTCAAAATCGGCGAGCGCGGCGGCGATCCCATCGACTCTCCGATGCGCAAGATCACCGAAGAAAAGTGCATGGCTTTTTCAGGGCCTGTCCGCAATTACCATAACGATAGGCAGAAAGCAGTCGAGCTGGGATTCCCGGAAATCGTCGTGCAGGGAATGCTCTCAATATGCCTCGTCGCCGAAATGATGACGCGGCGTTTCGGACTCGGCTTCCTCTACGGCGGCAAGATGGATCTGCGGCTGGTCAACGTGCTGTGGGGCAACGACGTCACCGGACCGAAAGGCTTGATCGTCGAGCGCCACCCCGAAGGCGCCCGCACACGCGCCGAAGTCGAAGTCTGGTGCGACAAGGCCGACGGTACTAAAACCATCGTCGGCAGCGCCAGTGCGCTCGAACTGTAGCGCCGACTCCGCTCGTGAGCGCAAAGGTTTTGCTCATCACCGCTGTCGCATCTCTGTTCGCCGCGGGATGCGCGAACCGATGCGACTATATGCAGACGAGATGCCAGTATCAGTGCAATCGCGATTACCAAGTCTGCGAACTACATGGTAATGACGAATTCTATTGCCGCAATCAAATAGGTAATTGCACGTCGGCTTGCGAGGCCGACCGCAGCACTTGTCACTCGTGGTTGTACTACTGAATTGACTACTGCGCCGTAGTCAGCGCTTCGACGTCCGCGATCGACTTCGGCGTCGCCGCCGTCATCACTTCGTGGCCGCCTTCGGTCACCAGCACGTCGTCCTCGATTCGAATCCCGATACCGCGAAAACTGTCCGGAACTTCATCGTCGTCGGGACTGATATACAGACCCGGCTCGACCGTAAGTACCATCCCGGGCTCGAGCACTCGCGACACCCCGTCCACCCGGTACAGCCCGACGTCGTGCACGTCCATGCCGAGCCAGTGGCTCGTGCGATGCATGTAGTAGCGCCGATACGCGCCCTTCTCGATTATCTCGTCGGCCGAGCCATGCAGGATTCCGAGCTGACGCATGCCGTCAACCAGCACGCGCAGAGCCACTTCGTGCGGCTGGTCGAAATGTGCGCCCGGCTCGATCGTATCGATCGCCTTGAGCTGCGCGTCGAGTACCACTTCGTACAGGCTGCGCTGCAAGCCCGTGAAGCGCGCGCCGATCGGCGACGTGCGCGTGATATCGGCCGCGTAGAAATCGTACTCAGCGCCCGCATCGATCAGGATCAGCTCGCCCGTGCGCATCTCGCGATCGTTGTTGATGTAATGCAGCGTCGCCGCGTTCGGACCCGACGCGATAATCGACGGATAGCTCGGTCCGGTTGCGCCCTGCGAGCGAAATGCGTAATCGACCTCCGCCTCGATTTGCCACTCCTTCATCCCGCCGCGCGCCTTCATCATTGCGCGTCTATGCGCGTCCGCTGAAATCGCCATCGCGCGCCGCATCGCGTCGAGCTCCACCGGCTCCTTCTTCAGGCGCGCCTCGTGGATGATGTCGCGCGGATCGATTATCGACGAGGGCCCCACCCCGATTCGCGGTCGCATCGACTGCGCCCATCGAATCAGTTTCAGCACCCGCTCATCCATCTTCTCATTGAGCCCGAGCGGGTAATGCACGCGGTCGCTCTTTTCCAGGTAGCGCGGCAGTATCTTTTCGAGCTCGTCGATTACGTATGCCTTGTCGGCCCCGTACTCGATGATGGCGCCCTCGATTCCCGCGCGCCTGCCCGTCCACGTCTCGCGCTCCTTGTCGCGCGGCCGCACGAACATCACGAACTCGCCGTCCGGATGCCCCGGCGAAAGCACCGCCACCGATTCCGGTTCGGCGAAGCCCGTCAGGTAGTAGAAGTCGCTGTCCTGCCGATATACGAACTCGACGTCGCCCGAGCGAATCGCCACCGGCGCGCTTGGTATGATCGCAGTTGCGCCGGGCGCGATCGCCTCCATCATGCGCTTGCGCCGCGCGCGAAAATTCTCGCCGTGCCCATCAACGCCCATCGCAATTCATTACGCCACGCCGTCTCCGCTCATGCCAGAGCTCACGGCAGGCCCGCGCGCGGCACTTCCACTCGCGTCGTTTCGATTCTTCCGCCTCGCGTCGCGCGACACTTCTCCGGATCGGAATTCGGCGCCGTCGCGACAAACAGCGTCCGCCCGTCAGGACCGCCGAGCATGCATGCGAACGCATCCGTCTCCACCTTGATCCGCTCGACGACCTCGCCGCCCTGCTTCACCCGGATCGCTTCCGACGCCGTGGGACACGCCACCCAGATCGCATTCTCGCTATCCAGGCAGATTCCATCGGGCAGGCTACTCCCCAAATCCGCCCACGCGCGCCGATTCGAGAGCGCTCCATCCGCGCCGATATCGAACGCCGTCAATCGCCGCCCGAACGTCTCGGCGACGATCAGCGTCTTACCATCCGGCGTAATCACCATCCCGTTCGGGAACATCATGTCCTCGGCCACGACGCGCGCGACGCCGTCGGGCGCCACCATCACCAGCGTAGTTCCGCGCGGCGTCTCGCCCGCGTGCAGATCGAATCCAAAGTTGCCGACGTACGCGCGCCCGTGCGCATCCACCACCATGTCGTTGCAATCGAACGGCGCGAGCTTGCTCATATCCGCGACGGTCTTCAGCCCGTCGCGATCGAGGCGCATCAGCTTCCTATCCGTCATCGACACCACGAGCATCCGTCCATCCGGCAGCCAACCCAGCCCCGACGGCCGCCCCGGCACGTCGCACACAATCTCGCGCTTACCGGCCATATCGACCGCGACCACCTGATGCGCATGCATGTCGGAAAAGTGGAATCTCCCGTCATGCCATCGCGGCCCTTCGGGAAACGCCAGCCCGTCGATTAAAACCTTCAGCGTCCGCATCGCTATCTTCCCTTTCACCGTTCTAACAGCGCGAAGCCCGCATCCTCTCTTATCCAAATGCTAACGTGCAGGGGTCACCTCTGCAGAAGGAAGCGTGAAACCCACCGCGGGTTTCACATTCAATCAAGTTCCTCGCCTGCTTAATCCAGCGCGCCCTTCGCCCGCATCGCCTCGACCTCCACCGCGCTATAGCCGAGCAACCCGGTCATCACCTCGTCAGTATGCTGCCCGAGTAGCGGCGCCGCCGACTTCACCGCGCACGGCGTCCCGCTCATCCGCCACGGGATTCCGCAATGCTGCCGTTTACCCACTTCAGGATGCTCGCGATATATGAAGTATTCGCGCTTCGTGAGATGTGGGTCCTCCGACAGGTACTTGCTATCTGCGCAGGCGCCCGCCGCGACTCCCGCCGCTTGCAGCGTCTCCACCACGTACGCGACCCTCCGCGTCGCCGTCCACTCACTGACTATTGCTTCGAGCGCATCTTCGTTCTGCTTGCGCGCCGCGAGCGTCGCGAATCGCGAGTCATTGACTAGTTCGGGTTTACCTATTGCACGCGCCAGCCGCGCCCATTCCGAGTCGTCGGCACAGACTATTGCGACCCATTGATCGATCGTGACGTCGAGGATTTTCTCCGGCAAGTCGACGCACTTGAAAAGTCCGTGCGGCGCCATCAGCGGATCGCGGTTCCCGACGCGCTCGGGCTCGCGCCCGTTCATCGTATACTCAAGAATCCCTTCTGCCAGAAGGTCCATCGCGCATTCCCACTGGCTCATGTCGATATATTGTCCTTCGCCGGTTTTCGCGCGATGGAACAGCGCGCTGATCACCGCGAACGCGCCATGCACTCCCGCGTTGGGGTCGGCGTAGCTGAATCCCGCGTGCATCGGCGGGAATCCCTTGTAGCCAGTCAGCGCCGACAGCCCCGACAGCGGCACCTGCGCCGGCCCGTACGCCACGTAATGACTATACGGTCCGGTGTCGCCGTAACCCGACAGAGTAATCATTACTACATTCGGATTTACCTTCTTGACCTCTTCGTAGCCGAATCCCATCTTCTCGAGCACGCCCGCCGCGAAGTTGTTAATCACGACGTCGCTCTGCATGATTAGCCGCCACGCCGCTTCCTTCGCCTCGGGATGCTTGAAATTCAGCGACAGCGACTTCTTGCCCTGATTGTACTGATTGAAGTAGCCCGACTGGTTGAGGCTCTTGAACACGCCGTCGGGCCACGGCGGCAGCATCCGCGTCACGCACGGCCGCGTCTTGGTTTCGATCCTGATCACTTCGGCCCCAAGATGCGCCAGTTGCAGGGTGCAGTAAGGTCCCGCCCACACCCAGGTAAAATCGCAGACTCGAATTCCCAACAGCGGCGGTTTCGTAGCCATCGCTAAATCACACCCTTGCGCTTGAGTTCGTCGAGCCGCGCCGGCGAAAGTCCGAGTTCGCCGAATACTTCCGCATTATGCTGTCCCAGCGTCGGCGCCGGCCGCCGAATTTCCCACGGCGTGCGCTCGAACTTCAGCGGCGCGCCCGGATACTTGTGGGTGCCGGCCACCGGCTGCGCGATCTCGACGAAAAATCCGCGCGCCTTCAGATGCTCCGAGTTTAGCAGGTCGCCCATCGTCGACACCGGCGCAAACGGCACCCGCTTGGCCTGAGCCTTTTGATACAGATCGAGCACCGTCTGCTGGCTGACCCATTCTTCGAGCAAAACTTTCAGCGCGTCCCAGTTGAGCGCGCGCACCAGCCGGTCCTTGAAAATCTCTTCGTTCGCCCATTCGGGATTTCCCATGATTTCGACGAAATTGCGCCACTGATGCTCCTCGATGCAGCACAGGTAGATGTACCCGTCCTTGCACTGCATCGTCTCGACCGGCTGCAGCGGCTTCTGCCCAAGGCGCGTCGCGATCATCTTCATGTACGGCCAGTACTCGAACGTCATCTCGAGGATCGACGCGATCGATTCCTGCACCGACACCTCGATATGCTGCCCCGCGCCGTCGCGAAGCTGCGCGAACGCCGCCGCGACCGTCGCGGTCGCGCCATGCACTCCGCCCTGGTATCCCGCTTGATGCCCCGCGGTCTTGAGCGGCGGCAGCTCCGGATGCTCCGGACCTGCGCCGTTCAGCACGCACACTCCGCCCGCGCACCAGATCGTTAAATCCTCGGCGCGGTAGTCGCGATACGGACCGCTCAACCCGAACGGCAGTATCGACGTCATGATCAATTTCGGATTCGCGCGGCGCATCCGCTCGTAGGTAAGGCCGACACGATCCATCTCGGGCGGGGTGACGTTATGAACCAGGATATCGGCGCGCGCAACCAGCTTCTCCAGAATCTCGAAGCCCTCGGGCTTGGCGATATCGAGCGTGACGCCGCGCTTGTTGGTATTGAGATAAAGGAACAGCCCGCTCGTCTCGGGATTCGGTTTGTCACCGGGGAATGGCCCGCGCGTGCGCGCGCGATCGCCAACCCCCGGCCGCTCGACCTTGACGACCTCGGCGCCCATGTCCGCCAGCAGCTTGCTGCAATACGGCGCCGACACCAATTCGCCAACTTCGATGACTCTTAGACTGGATAAAGCTCCCGCCATCGATGCTCCATCTACCTAATCTGACTATCTATCTGAGATAGCTATTCACTATTCGCTGGAAGCTTTCTCAATTGCTCCCCTTCCCTCGAGGCAAGGGACCGGAGGTTTGGTCAGTCCGGAAACACCTGCCGGAACGGCTTCACCTCAACGCGCGCGAATACGCCATTGGTCACATAAGGATCGCTATTCGCAAACGCGACCGCGTCCGCCTCGCTCTCCATCTCCACGATGATAAGACTCCCGCTGCCATCGGTGAACGGCCCCGCGATCTTCACCTTCCCGGCCCTAATCAGCGGCCGCAGATTCTCGAGATGCGCCGGCCGCACCTTCGGCCGCAAGGCAGCGGCTTCGGGTCCGTCATGGCCGATAATCACGTACAGCATCGCATCGTCCTTCAGAAAAAATACGCCGGAATAAGCCCGTGATAATTAGCACGGCCCACCCCATTTCGGCAAAATCTCCTTTCACTAAGGTGCAGGGCTTAGCCCTGCCAAAGGAAGTGAGAAATTCATCGCGGGTTTCACATTGAATTGAGTGATTTTACCCTTCCCTTAGACTTGATCCTTATCCAACGCCGAGCTCCACTTGCGCGACGTGCGGCCTTCCCAGCCGCGTTTGTGGTACGCGTAGCCGACTATCAGCGGCACTGCGATCGTCGCCTCGCAATACACCATCTGCTCGTAGGTCGTATCGACCTTGCCCCAGCTGCTCGCCTCTTTGAGCGTGCTGCCCGAGAGCGCGCCGTCGCGCACGTCGGCCACCGTGATCTGAATCGCGTACTTGTGCATCGGCACGTCATGCCCCAGCACTTCCGCCGCGACCACGATATCCTGCGCGAAATTTTTCGGCACGCCGCCGCCAATCATGAACAGTCCGGTGCTCTCGTTCCTCACCTTGAGGCGCGTAAGCTCGTAAAAATCTTTTGCGCTGTCGAGCGAGACCTTGGCCTTGCCGTGGCGCGCCGCCTGATGCGCCACCAGTCCGAATCCGGCCGAGCAGTCGCTGAACGCCGGGCAGAAAATCGGCACGTCTTCGCGATAGGCCTCGAGCACGATACTGGCGCCGTTCTTCGCGCCCGTCTCGGCCAGGTACTTGCCCATCTCGCCGACGAATTCGCGCGACGAATACGGCCGCGGTTCAAGGCTGTCGGTGATTTTGTGAATCGTCTCGTCGCACACGCGCAGTTCGTCTTCGTCGATCAGCGTGTCGTAGATTCGATCGATGTGCAGTTCACGCAGCTTGTCGTCGTCGAGCCCGTACTTGAAGCGGTCCTCGGCCATCCAATGCTTGAAGCCGAGTGCCTCGAAAAAATCCTGATCGACGATATTCGCGCCGGTGCTCACGACCGCATCGACCATGTGATTGCGAATCATGTCGGCGAAGACGCGCTTCAGCCCCGCGCTGATAAGCGATCCCGCCAGGCACAGGATGATGCCGCAGTCGCGATCGCGCAGCATCCGATCGTAAATCGTGGCCGCGCGATGCAGGTCGCGGGCGCTGTAGGCCATCTGCCCCATCGCCTCGACCAGCGGCACCACGCTTTCGCGCGTGATATCGACGTGTTCGATCGGCCGTTTGAGAAATTCCGACTTGATACTCATTGCTAGCCCCGCGATTGTTGCGAATTATTGCCGATAGTACGCATCGGCCAGGTTGTACGCTACTTCAAGGGACCGATTCCGCCCAGCCCCGTCCAGTAGAGCATGAAGTACAATGCACCGAGCCCGATCAAAAGCGCGAACGCCGTTACATCCGCTCCCGTCACCGGATAATCGATAAACGTCGTTGGCTCGTGACTGAAGCCGAAGCCGCGCGCTTCCAGAGCCATCGCCATGTTATTGGCCTTGCGCAGTGCACCCATGAAGACCGGAATCACGACCGGCACGTAGCGCCGCACGCGCTCCAGCGGCCCGCCCTGGTTGAAGTCGTAGCCGCGCAGCCGCTGCGCATCGACGATCGTCACGGCCGAGTCGATAAACAGCGGCACCAGCCGAAACGAAAGCGAGATCGCAAATCCCACGCGATACGGCACCCGCATCCGCTGCAGTCCATATGTGAACTCCTCTATCTTGGTGGTCGAAAGAAACAGCACCGACGCCGCCAGCAACTCCGCCAGCTTGATCCCGCGCCCCAAGCCAAACACTATCGACAACCTGCTGACGTGAAAAATCGGCACGTTCACCAGCACCGCACCCCGCCGGTAGAAGACCATCCACGCAATCGTCGTGGTGAAAACCAGGATCGCGAACAACCATCGCAACCGATAGAAGTTCGGCCACGAGTCCGTCAGCTGCGCGACCCACAGCATCAGCACGCCGATCGGGACCAGCAGCGCGATCGGATTGTCCACCCAGTACACCGACCAGAACATGATGAAGAGCGCGAACACCTTGACCGTCGGATGCAGCCGATGAACGAACGTGCCGCGATCTATGTACAGGTAAATCGGCATCAGGCGCGCCCCTTCACCCACGCGACGAATTCGTCCGTGGTCAGCGCCAGCGTGCCGAAGCGGCGGCTGAGTTCGGTGATTTCCGGCGCCCGAAACGATGACGACCGCAGTAGCTCGTCCTGCATGAAAAACTCGCGCACGCCCCCGTCGAAAATTTTCGCACCCTTGCGCAGCAGCACGACGCGCCGCGCATACTCCGCGACCAGCCACGGCGTATGCGTGATAATCACGATCGCAATTCCGGCGCGGTTGAGGTCGCGCACCAGCGCCATCATGCGAAGCTGCTCGCGATGGTCCAGGCCCGTGGTCGGTTCGTCGAGAATTAACATCCGCGGCCTGAGCACCAGCACGCTCGCGACCGCCAGGCGCTGGCGTTCGCCCTTGCTGAGCAGGAACGGGTCGCTCTGGCGCTCGTTCTGGAGGCCGACCGCTTCGAGCGCTTCGTCGCATCGCCGCCGAATCTCGTCATCCGGCAGGCCGAAGTTGCGTGGGCCGAACGCGACTTCCTCTTCGACCGTCGCGGCGAAAATCTGATGGTCCGGATTCTGGAAAACGTACGCAACCTCGCGCGCCATCTCCGCTGGACGCATCTGCGCGCGGTCCTTGCCATCGATCGTCACGCGGCCCGCACTCGGCTGGAGCAGGCCGACGACGTGCTTGGCCAGAGTGGTTTTGCCGGAACCGTTTTGCCCGACGATCGCGAGAAATTCGCCGGCTTCGACTTTGAGCTCGATCGAATCGAGCACGCGCGGCCCGCCCGCGTAGCTGAAGCTCACGTTTTCGATTCCGATAAATGCGGGGCCCATCGCGGGCTGGGGCTCGGACTGTGAATCGGCGCCGTCCTCGACGTCCATTGCCGCGAGACGCGGAAACATCCGCATGATCGCGTCGTAAGCCTGCTCGACATTTTTCGCTTGTGCGTCGATTCCGAGCAGTGCGAGTGCGTGGCCCAGTCCCGGCGGGCGTACCCCGCATTGCCGGAGCAGTTCGGTGCGCGCGAATACCTCGGAAGGCGAACCGTCGGCTGCGATTTCGCCCTCGCGCAAAACCATTATCCGATCGGCGGCGCGCAGTTCCTCGGACTCGTGCTCGATTACGATCAGGCTCAGGCCTTGCGCGCGGAGCCTGGCGATCAACTCGAACACTTCGGCCCTGCCCTCGGGATCCAGATCGGTGGTCGGCTCGTCGAGCACGATGACCGACGGGCGCAGCGCCAGCACCGACGCGATCGCCAGGCGCTGCTTCTCGCCGCCCGACAGCGACATTGGATCGCGATGCTCGAAGCCGCGCAGTCCGACGGCCTCGAGCGCGGGGATGATTCGGCGGTCCATCTCGGCGCGATCCATGCCGACTTGTTCCATCGCGAACGCGACTTCGTGCGCGACATTGGTCGAGAACAACTGCGACTCGAAATCCTGGAAGACCATGCCGACTTTCGGCGCGACCTCGCATACCTGAAGATGCTCGAGCGGCTCGCCTGCAATGCGGATCGCGCCGCGAAAGTCGCCGTCCTCGAATGCCGGGATGATGCGATTGAGGCATTTCGCGAGCGTGGACTTGCCCGCGCCCGACGCACCCATCACGCCGATCGTCTCGCCCGCCGCCTGCACGAAGCTTACCGCTCGAAGCGCCGGGCGGTCGGCGCCGTGATAGGTGAACGTAACTCGCTCGACCCAAACTGCGTGCGGGCCCGGAGTCGCTGACACAAGTTGCGCGTCGGTTTTCACATCATGAACAGCCCCGCGAACGCCAACAGCAGAAACGGGCCGACAATTATTAAGACCGGCTTATCGTACGGGGCGACGATCATCCACGCCGGCAGGAACTTTGGCGCCCAATACCCGGTCGAAAGCAGATTTCCAAAAATCCAGGCGCCGCCCTCGCCCGCGATCAGCAGCGCGAAACCGGACGCTCGAATCGGCACCGGCTTCAGTTTCACCTCCGGCATCACGTCGGTGTAAAGCATCCGGCCCTTTTTGACCCGCGGATAGACCGCGGCCAGGATGAACGGCGAGAGCGCGAGTGCCGACACCATGTTGTTGAAGATGATCACGTTGCCGAGCATCGCGAACGGCCGGATGACGAGCACGTTGTCGGCCCATCCGACCAAGTCGGCGCACAGCACGCTCGCGGCCAGGCATGCGATGACGTACTTGAGGATTCCAAGCGGGGAGCGGCTGATGGGACTCTGGCCGCGGCCGATCAATTCCCAGACTTTGTAGGGAATCCACCCGTACGCGAGGTTCGCCAAAAATCCCGCGATATCTCCCGGCGAGACTCCACCAAAAAAATCGCCGATCATGTTGCCGATCGCCGAACCCCACGCGGCGGCGGGACCGAACAGGAACGAGCACACAACTGGAATCGCGTTGGCGGGACGCAGTTCGGTGACGCCCGGAATAAGCGGGACGACCTTGAACGGCACCAGCACCGCAGCGTACAGCGCGGCGGAGATCGCGCACAACACGACCATCCGCGTGTTGCGCCACATCAGGCGGAGCTCGCTCATCGCAGCACGCGCGCTACGATGCGCCCGCGGCGCATGCCTGCTATACGAATGAAGTGATCGACAGCCACGTTCATCTCGACGCTGACCAGTATCCCGACCCTTCCGGCGCAATCAAGCGCGGGCACGATGCGGGAGTATCGGCGATGGTCGTGCCGGGAGTCGGACCCGCGTCTAATCGCGCTGTGCTCGAACTGGCGAAGAAATATCCCGGCGTCATTTTTCCCGCCTTAGGATTTCATCCCGAGCGATTTGAACATAGTGAAGATGACGTGCGCACTGTGCTCGATACGATCACGCGCGAGCGCGATTCGATTTGCGCGATCGGCGAAGTCGGGCTGCCGTGGTACGGCGAGCGCGCGCAGGACGCGGCCGTGCTCGACGCGGCGAAGCAGACGCTCGCACGCTTCGCGCGTGCCGCCGTCGCACTCGATCTGCCGCTGATATTGCATGCGCCGCACGCGCGCGCGGGCGAGGCGCTCGCGATAATTCGCGAGGCGGGAGTGACGCGCGCGGTCTTTCACTGGCATAAGTCCGACGAGCAAACGACGCGCGCGATTATCAACGCCGGATATTTCATTTCGCTGACCCCCGAGGTCGCCTACCGGGCGCGCGATCAGGATCTCGCGCGGATGCTGCCATCCAACAGGATATTGGTAGAGACCGACGGCCCGTGGCAGTACGGCGGCCAGTTCGCCGGGCGGTTGACCGAACCGGCGATGGTCAAGGAAGTGGTCGCCGCGATTGCGCATCTGCGATGCGCCACGTTCGAGGAAATCGCCGCGGCGACGACGGCCAACGCGCGCGCGCTGTTTCGAATTCCGTGAAATCGGTGCGGGCTGCGTATACAATACGTCGACATGCCGATCTACGAATATCGATGCGAGAAGTGCCGGCGGACGACCAGTGTCTTAACGACCCGCGTCAGCGAAAAGGTCGAGCCAGTCTGCACGCATTGCGGCGGAAAAAAGATGCGCCGCCTGATGTCGCGGTTCGCGATGCCGCGGAGCGAGGAATCTCGAATGGAGTCGCTCGCCGACCCGTCGCGGATGGGCGACGTCGACGAGAACGACCCCAAGAGCGTCGCGCGCATGATGAAGCGGATGGGCAAGGAGATGGGCGACGAGTTCAACGGACCCGAATTCGACGAGGCGGTCGAGGAATTGGAAAGCGGTGGTGACTTGGGGGACGAATCGGGTGGCGACGACGATGGGTAGAGGGCGCTTCCCTGTGTTCTAGTCGGCTTCGAGCATCACGATCGCTGCCGCCGCCATCCCTTCGCTGCGACCCAGTGCGCCTATCCCCTCGGGGCTCGACGCTTTAACATTGATGCGCCATTGATCAGCGTCGAGCGCGGCAGCCAGCCGCTCACGCATCGCGTCGACATACGGCCTCAGCTTGGGCGCCTCGGCGAAAATTGTCAGGTCGGCATTGCACAGCCGCCATGCGCGAGCGCTCGCAAGCTTCCATACATCGGCAAGAAGTTCGAGCGAGTCAGCATCCTTGTAGCGTGGATCGGTATCCGCGAAATGCCGGCCGAGGTCGCCGGCGCCGATCGCGCCGAGGATCGCGTTGGCCAGCGCATGCGCCGCGACGTCGGCGTCCGAATGCCCGCGGAGTCCCTTGCCGTGCTTGATCTCGACGCCGCCGAGCACCAGCCGGCGGCCCGCCTCCAGCGGATGGAAATCGAATCCGTTGCCTACGCGAAAACGCGTCGCCATTCGTCTAACCCTCGTGCGCGGATGAATCCCGCGAGCGCATCATTTGCACTGCGCCCGACTGCGTTGACAATCGCTATTTCAGTCGCCAAGCTTTTCCTCATCGCCCGTCAGGAGGATCGTCCCCGATGCCCGCATTTGCCAAGAACCCGAAATTCATCATCGGTGCGCTCGTGATCCTGTGGGTGGCGTATGTCATTTACGCAAACTTTCAGATCGAGATGGTGACCTTTTACCTGCTGCCCTTCAACATTCTGAAACTTCAGCTCAGACTCTCGGCCGTGATAATCGGCGCCGCGATTTTCGGCGCAGTCGCGACCCTCGTGATTCAGTGGCTATGGCGCCGACCCTCAAACAGTTCATCGTCCGCAGCTGCGTCGTCCGGCTCCAGGAGCAGCACGGTCGCCTGAGCGCCAGCCTTCAACAGCGTTTCGGCTGACGGACCGATCAGCAGACCGTCCGCCCGTGAGAGCGAGCTTAGAATCCCCGAGCCCTGGTTGCCGGTGGGAGTCGCGAGCCAGCCGTCCGCGCCGGTGGCGACCCGATCGCGCTCGAGTTTGACCCGCACGAACTCGGTCAGGTCTTTGGCGATTTTGATATCGACCGCGCATCGCGCCCAGACGCGCGGTAAACCGACGCGCCGCCTCCCGGACATCTTACGGAGCGCGGGGCGCGCGTACAGGTAGAAGCAGACCAGCGTCGATACGGGATTGCCCGGCAGGCCGAAGATCGGGCGGTAGCCGACGGTGCCGAACTTGAGCGGACGCCCCGGCTTCTGCGCGACGCCGTGAAATAGCTGGCGCATCCCGAGTTCGTCGAGCGCGCCCTTAACGTGATCGAATTGTCCCACCGAGACGCCGCCGGTCGATAGCACCGCGTCGAAGGTCATCGCCTCGGCCAGGCGCTGGCGAATCTCGCGCGCGTCGTCGCGCGCCACCTTGAGGATGACGGCCTCGGCGCCCGCTTCGCGAATTGCACCGGCCAGTGCGTAGGCGCTGGAGTTGACGACCTGCGCGCCGACGGGCGCTTGATCGACGTCCACGAGCTCGTCGCCGGTGGCAACGATTGCGACGCGCGGTCGCCGAATGACCTCGACCATCGCGCGATTCACCGACGCCAGCATCCCTAGGTCGGCCGGCGTGAGCGTCTTGCCGGCAGACATCACGAGTTCGCCGATACGCAGATCCTCGCCGCGCGGCCGAACGAATGCGCCCTTCTCCGCGGCAACGAGAAATTCGACCGAATCGCCGATGCCGCGCGTGCGTTCGACCGGAACGATCGCGTCTGCGCCTTCGGCGATCGGCGCGCCGGTCATCGTGCGAACCGCCTGGCCTGCGCTCACGCCGCGGGTCGGCATCATCCCGGCGCCAACCGTCTCGACGACCGCCAGCTTGACCGGGCTCGCCTCCGACGCCCTGGCAAGGTCGGCGGCGCGCACGGCATAACCGTCCATCGCGGAATTGTCGAAGCCCGGGATATCGCGCGGCGAGCTGATATTTTCGGCGAGCACGCGGCCAAGCGCCTCGAGGATCGGAATCCGCTCGACGCCGAGCGGATCCACGTTTTCAAGAACGATTTGCAGGGCCTGGTCGGCGCTGATCATGCCAGAAAGAATACGCGCCTCAGCCTCGCGATTGAACGTCCTGGGCTGTCATGCTGACAAAGCGAGCAGCGCGGGCGGAACGAAGCATCTCGGACAGCTTCGCGCCACGCGGAGCCGGTTCCGGTCTCTTGTTCGAGCGCTGCGCGCGCTCCGCTAGAACTCGACGTGTTCTGCGCTGGCGTGGGTATTCAGCGGAACGCGGACGCTGTACGAGCGCTCGTAGGGAGGAACGACGTCGCGCAGCAGCGCCGGGTTGAGGTCGTGCAGGCGCTCCAGCGTCGTCCCGTGATTAAGCGCGACCCGGCTCAGCGAAGTGCCACCTCGAACCCGCAGCATCTGGTAGACCGGTGGATCGTCGTCGACCTTGATCGGCGTGATTCCGTAGCTGTCAGCATGATGCGCGATATACGCGACGGCCATGAAACGTCCCAGCAGCCCGCGAGTTCTGCGCGGCAGGCGATAGCCGAACTTCTCCATCTTGGGGCCGCGCAACGACCAATAGCGATTGATTGCACTGTCGCCGTTATTCCAGGCGACCAGCGTCATCGGCCAATCGTCGCCGGCCTCGTCGTGCAGGGTGGCCAGATACTCAGCCGCCGCCTTAGTGGACAAAACGGGGTCGCGCCGCTCGTCGACGTAGCTGTCGATATGCAGGCCGAAGCGCCGCGCAGTATCGGAATTGAACTGCCAGGGTCCCCTGCCGCGCTTGGAGAATTCGCTTTCGGCGAAAGCCAGATAGACCAGATCGTCGGGAAGGCCGTAGCTTCTCAGCACGCGAACCATATCCTTCAGGTAGGGGTGGCTGCGGTCGAAGGTATCCTGCAGATGGTCGGGGGAACTCAGGAAGTCCGATAGATAGCGGCGCACGGACTGGTTCAGGAGAATTGGGAAAGGCGGAACCGGCTGAGGCAGCGGCAGAACGTATGGCGAGGTAATCGGCTTGGCGCCGGCTTCCGCAGGGGTCTCAAGGTCAAAGCCGTTGCTTTCTCCGGTCAGGCGCGACGACGACGCATTTACCCCGGACAGAGCGGTTCCGTCAAAATCCTCTGCGAATGCATGAGTGGACGCCCATCCGGCGACAACCAGGGCCGCCATCAGGGCAACCAACACTCGATAGATAGTCTTAGTCGGCAGCATTCTCCCCCGAGAAGTTGACCCCAACCGTACCGACCGATACGACCGGGATCAACCGAATCGCAGTGGATAAACTATTAAAAAATCTAATCTCGAAGAGCCTAATGTTTAATAAATCCTTGCAAATGCGCATCAATCTTGGCGCTGGAAGGCGGCAATAGTCGCTACGTCAAGTTTCAGCCGATCGAGTTCTTTGTGTTACCGTCGATTACCGGGCCGGCCCTAGGCGACTGACCGGGGATTAATTTGAATCTCTGGCACGACATTATCGACAGTCTGACCGATGCGATCATCGTGCTTTCGCCTGCGATGGAGCCGCAGGTCGTTAATCCGGCCGCAGAGACGATGCTTGGGGTTTCGCAGGTGAGCGCCGCGACCATGGCTGACCTGGTGCGCCAGAACGACTGGTTGGGGCGGATGATGGGCGCGTGCCTGGAAAGCGGCCAAGCCCTCGGTGACATGGAAACAGTCCTGACGACGGGGCCCCGGGAACTGGCCGTCCGCGCCGAGGTATCGCCCCTGCTGAACGCCGAGGGACGGCCCGGGGGCGTCATCATCCTGCTTCACGACCTGTCTCACGAAAAAGGCGCGGCCGAGGCCGCCACCACCGGTGACTTGAGCCTGCGGCTGTCGCCGGCGGGTCTGGCTCATGAGGTCAAGAATCCACTGACCGGAATCAAGGGAGCGGCGGAGTTGATGGCCGGGATGTTTCCCGATGATGGACGCGCGCAGCAGTACTGCGGCGTGATCCTCGATGGCGTCAACCGGATCGCCTCGCTGGTCGAGCAAGTGCTGATGGTCAGCGGACCGCAACGCCTGGCGCAGGAGCCGGTCAACATACACATGGTGCTCCACCAGGCGATGCGCATGGCGGGGCTGTATCCGGATCCGCCCGAGGGTGTCGAGGTGCTCCAGGATTTCGATCCCAGCCTGCCGGACGTGGTTGGCGACGCGAGCGCGCTGGAACGTACCTTCCTGAATCTGATCAAGAACGCGGCGGAAGCAATCGGCTCGTCGGGCACAATTCGGCTGCATACCCGAATCGAAACCGAGTTCAGGATGTCGGCGGAGGGGCGGCGGCGCCAGTTCCTGCGGGTCGAGGTCAGCGACAGCGGCGTCGGCATCGCCGAGGATCAGCTCGCGCAACTGTTCACGCCATTCTTCACCACCAAGCCCGCGGGAACCGGCCTCGGCCTCGTGCTATGCCAGCGAATCATCGCGCTGCACGGCGGCAGGCTGTGGGCCCAACGCGGCGGCGTCGATCGCGCCAAGGGCACAGCGGCCTCCCATGGGATGACCTTCAAGGTGACGCTCCCGATGACGTCGTCCGTAAACCGCTCCAACTGAGAAGCTAGCCCTGTCATCCTGAACGAACCGAGCAACGTCCATCTGTCATCCTGACGACGCGAGCAACCGCCATCTGTCGTCCCGACCGAAGCGAGCAACGCCCATCTGTCATCCTGACGACGCGAGCGACGCGAGCTGAGGAAGGATCTCGGACAGCTTCGCGTAAGCGAAGCCGGTTCCGGTTCTGAGTCGCTGCCTCCTATCTTGTCATCCAGACCGAAGCGAGCAACGCGAGCTGAGGAAGGATCTCGGACAGCTTCGCGCAAGCGAAGCCGGTTCCGGTTCTTACCGCTCGCGACTAGTCCGCGGTCCCAATCTTCAAAATCTTGTTCGGCACCGGCGCGATCGCGATTCCTCGGCATCCCATCCCACACGACGACTTCGGCGAGAAATATTCCGCCGAGAATGCGAAGCGCCGACCATCCGGCGCCCACACCGCGTGATTGGCGTTCAGCCGGCAATCGGTCACCTGCACGGCTTTGCCGGTCGTGGCCGCTTCGATGAAAATCGCGTAGTTGCCGTTGACGCATCCGCGCCTTGACTCAAACGTCAGGAAGCGATCGTTCGGCGACCAATCGGGAGTGCGCGCCTGCAGCGGATCGAGCTGATGCAGTCCCGTATCGAAGTCCGACGGAGGGTTGGCCGGGATGAGCGCCTGGAGCCAAATCTGATTCTGATCGTCATCGTACTGACTGCCCGCTTCGGGCATCTGCCCCGCGAAGGCAATCTCGGCTCCGTCGCGCGATATCGCGGATTCGCCGGTCCAGATCTGGTCGGTTGAAGTCTCGGTCTGCAACAGCGTCCCATCGGGCACGCCGACCAGATCGATAAACGGCGGGCTTGAGCCCTCGACCGCGAGCGCGGAACCGTCGGGAAACCACGAAGGATAACCGTTGGGAATCGAGTCCGCGGTCGGCAGCGGCGTCGGCCCGCTGCCATCGCTATCGACAAGATAGACGCCGCTCATGCCGGCCGGCCCGGACTTAACGCCAGTGAACGCGATCGGCGTAGCAACATCGGAGGTCCACAGCCAATTCGACCGCGTCGCCGAGACATCCTCGATTTCAAGGAACTCGGTCGGATGGCCGCTGCCATTTGCTGGAACTGTGAACAGTTTCCAGAATCCCGCCGCTGCCCCTCCGGCACATCCGGTGGAGATATCGCAGCGGCTGAAAAGAATGGTCTTCCCGTCCGGCGACCACCGCGGCCAGTAATCGACCAAGCCCTTGGGATGCGTTACGTACCGAAACGGATGCGCCGATGCGCTCGAAGCAATCAGGAGAACCGCAACACCCGCCAGTATTGGCCCGGCGAGGAGTGTGCTGATCGGGTAATCGCGCCGCCTTCGGCGCGCACACTTCATCAGAATCCCATCCCCGCCCATCCGCGAAATCCCAGCGCAAATATACTGGCGCAATAATGCTGCGGCAAACGGAATGCAAACTCGTTTCATTTGAACGTCATCCTGACCGAACCGAGCAACGCCTATCTGTCATCCTGACGACGCGAGCAACGCCCATCTTGTCATCCTGACGACGCGAGCAACGCCCATCTTGTCATCCTGACGACGCGAGCAACGCGAGCTGAGGAAGGATCTCGGACAGCTTCGCGTAAGCGAAGCCGGTACCGGTTTTGAGTCGCTGCCTCCCATCCTTGTCATCCTGACCGAAGCGAGCAACCGCCATCTGTCATCCTGACCAACGCGAGCAACGCCCATCTGTCATCCTGACGACGCGAGCAACGCCCATCTGTCATCCTGACGACGCGAGCAACGCGAGCTGAGGAAGGATCTCGGACAGCTTCGCGTAAGCGAAGCCGGTACCGGTTTTGAGTCGCTGCCTCCCCATCCTTGTCATCCTGACCGAAGCGAGCAACGCCCATCTGTCATCCTGACCAACGCGAGCAACGCCCATCTGTCATCCTGACGACGCGAGCGACGCGAGCTGAGGAAGGATCTCGGACAGCTTCGCGTAAGCGAAGCCGGTACCGGTTATCACTCGCTCGCCAGAGGGCACGCGATTGTTCCCCTGCTGTTTCCTCGCCCTGCAAGGGAAGGATGAAGGTGAGGGTCCTTACGCAGCGCGTGATTTTTTTCGCGCGCGATTCAAGATTCTGCCTCTGCGATCACGCCCGGAGGTTAAAGCTCGCCTCCAGGCCAAGTTTTCGGCGCAGCCGAGGTCCGCGAATGTTCAGGCATGAACTGTTCAGCCTTACGCCGGAGCGCCCCCCGTGCCACCATCGCTTACGGTCAACAACCACGATGCCACACGCTCGCCATTCGCCCGAAAAGCCCCGCGATGACTCACCAGCGGCGACACGACGCCCTCGCCGCGCGAAATATTAATTTTGACGGAACGAACCCACCCGTAGACCGCAGTCGTCCTTAGACCACAATGTATTGTATGTTTTCCCAATTTCCGGTTAATCGACCGGTCAAAATTGCCCGCTTCCACTCGTAACCGCGGCCTAATGCTTATATTTTGGGCGATCCTCACGCCATTGGCGACAAGATCGAACTTACTGTTACGATTGTAGCCCGTGAGCACGACCACCATGGGCGCTGGC
This sequence comes from uncultured delta proteobacterium, assembly GCA_963842085.1. Taxonomy (GTDB): domain Bacteria; phylum Desulfobacterota; class Binatia; order Binatales; family Binataceae; genus Binatus. Next base: position 272,871 of record CAWJET010000002.1, on the reverse strand, counting down.
GCTTCTAGTCAAAATTTCGTTGAACGCATGAAAGATCTCGGTACCGGCGCGGCCGTTCTGATCGCCGACGACGATCCCGCCATCCGCCTCGTCTTGCGCCATCGGCTCGAAGCCGACGGCCTTCGCGTCGAGGAGGCAATCGACAGCGCCGCCGCGCTGGCTGCTCTGCGCAGCAATCGATTCGACGTCGCGCTGCTCGACATCATCATGCCCGGCACCGGCGGGCTCGACGTGCTGTCGGCCGCGCACGGCGAAGCCGTCCGCACGCTGATCATCGTGATCACTGCCGCCAGCACGATGAACAACGCGGTCGAGGCGATGAAGCGCGGCGCTCACGACTACCTGACCAAGCCGTTCGCCAATCTCGACCTGGTCGCAGCCGCCATCAAGCGCGCGTTGGAAGTCGGCGCGCAGGCCGCGGACCTCAACCGCCTCAAGGACGAGGTGAATCGCCAGCTCGTCGGCGGCGAGATAATCGGCCGCAGCGCTGCGATGCAGGAAGTTTACAAGCTGATCGGGCGCGTCGTCACCAACGACGCAACCGTTCTGCTCAGCGGCGAGAGCGGCACCGGCAAGGAGCTGGTGGCGCGCGCGATCCATTTCAAGTCAGCGCGCTGGCGCTCGCCGTTCGTCGCCGTCAACTGCTCCGCTATTCCGCACGGCCTGCTCGAGAGCGAGCTGTTCGGGCATGAGCGCGGCTCGTTCACCGGCGCGTCCGAGCGGCGCGCCGGCAAATTCGAGATGGCCGACACCGGCACTATCTTCCTCGACGAAATCGGCGACCTGCCGGTCGAGTTGCAGCCCAAGCTGCTGCGCGTGCTGCAGGAGCGCGAGTTCAACCGCGTCGGCAGCGTCGAAACGCTCAAGCTCAAGGCACGCGTGATCGCGGCAACCAACCAGAACCTCGAGACGCTGGTGGCGGCGCGCAAATTCCGCGAGGACCTGTACTTTCGCCTGCGCGTGATTCCGATTCAGATGCCGGCGTTGCGCGAACGGCGCGAGGATATCGCCGAGTTGACCGATTATTTCGTCTCCAAGGCCGTCCAGGAGATGGGCGCGCGCGCCACCACGATCAGCCCCGAAGCGCGCGCCAAGCTGGAGTCCGCCGATTGGCCGGGCAACGTGCGCGAACTCGAAAATGCCGTGATGCGCGCCGCCCTGCTCGCGCCCGGCACTACGATTCGCGCCGAAGATATCGAGCTCGCGCGCCCCGGCGCCGCCGGCGCTGGGGCATCCTCGTCTGCCGACGACTCCGCCCTCGGCGACATCATTTCGGGGCGCATCGCGGGATGGTTCGATTCGCCCGGCGGCGAAGAGCCGCGCGACCTCTACCATCGGCTGGTCGCGGAAATCGAGCGCCCGCTGGTCGAGCTTGCGCTCAAGCGCGCCGGCGGCAACCAGGTGCGGGCGGCGCGGATGCTCGGACTCAACCGCAACACGCTGCGCAAGAAGATCACCGACCACAAGATCGTGCTGACCAAATTCCCCGCCGGATGACGCGGCTCCCCTCGCATTTTTACGCGATGGTAGATCCCGCCGGCGGGCACGAGCCGGTTTCACTGGCCGAGACCTTGCTCCAGGCGGGCGCGCGAATCATGCAGTTGCGCCTGAAGGGTGCGCCCGGGCGCGACTTCCTGGCGACCGCGCGTGCGATTGCCGAGATGTGCCGCAAGCGCGGCGCCATTCTGATCGTCAACGACCGGGTCGATATCGCGATTCTCGCCGGCGCCCACGGAGTGCATCTAGGGCAGCAAGATCTCCCGCTCGAGGCGGCGCGGCGAATCGGCCCCGGCATGATAATCGGCATCTCGACCCACACCGTCGAGCAGGCGCGCGCAGCCGAAAGCGGCGGCGCGGATTACATCGGATTCGGCCCGATGTACGCAGGCGGCCTCAAACACATCGCCAGTGGGCAGGGCCTCGACAACCTTCGCGCGATCCGCGCCGCGGTGAAGATTCCAATCGTCGCGATCGGCGGGATCACCGAAGCGCGCGTCGCCGAGACTCTCGCCGCCGGCGCCGACGCCGCCGCGATTATCACCGACGTGGTGAGCGCCCCCGACATCAGCGCCAAAGTCCGCTCGATTCTCGCCCTGACTCGCTTGAATAATTCGTGAATATATTTCATACTTTCATACGTGAAAAGTATGAAAGCGCGTGTCGCGGAACGCGGCCAGGTGACGATTCCGAAACGGCTGCGGGAAAGGCTGGGAGTAAAACCCGGGACGGTACTCGAGTTCAGCGAAGAACACGGAAGACTGGTCGCGGTCAAAACCGGCGGCATCGATCCGGTTAAAGAGGTGTACGGATGTCTGGGCAGGAGACTCAACACTGACGCCGTAATGGCGCAGCTTCGCGGGCGTCCGTGATCACCGCCGTCGATACCAATGTCCTGCTGGATGTGTTTGGCGCCGACCCAAAATTTGCACCGGCCTCGTCTGAGGCTCTGCGAGAATGCTTGAGGCAGGGCGCACTGGTCGCTTCCGAGCTGGTATGGGCCGAGACGGCCACTGTGTTTGGCGACGCGGGACGTTTTCGGGAGGCGATGAAGAAGCTGCCGGCCGCGTTCTCACCCATGACGGAGGCGGCGGCGACTAGAGCGGCGCAGGCTTGGCGCCGGTACCGGGCAGGCGGAGGCCGGCGCGACCGGATTGCTGCCGATTTTCTGATCGGCGCGCACGCCCTGGTCACCGCCGACCGTCTCCTTACCCGCGATCGGGGTTTCTACCGTCGATATTTTTCGGGCCTCCGAGTGGTGGACCCAACGGCCGGCCGTTAGTGCGCTAGACCTGCTCGCTGAATAGGAGCACTCGCGAGAAGCAATTATGCAATCGATCAAGCGGTTCTTTGTCGGCTTATTCCGCGAGATGGCGCCGGTGGTCCTTTTCTTCTTCATCGCGTTCCTGCTGATCGGCCTGATGTTCAAACTCTTCGTCTCGCAATACGAGATCGAATTCTCCGCCTTCGCCAAGGCCGCCGTGGCTGCGCTGATTATCGGCAAAGTGGTCGCGCTGCTTAACTGGGCGGAATCCGGGCACAATGCTGATAACACCCATCGGCGCATCGTCGTGGTCGCATGCAAGACGTTTCTTTACGCATTGGTCGTGATCGTGTTGGGGATAGGCGAGAAGATCTTCCACGCGTATCGCGAGGCCGGGAGTCTGGGCGAAGCGGTTTCCAATCTGATCGCCAACGCGAATGTTGACCGCTTCATGGGCCTGGTGCTGCTTATCAGCCTGGTCGTTTTCGTCTATCTGGTGATGCAGGAGATCGAGAGAGCGATGGGCGAGGGCGCGCTGTACCGGCTCTTCTTCAAGCGGCCCTCACCGGACCGGCTTCCGCGGACGTCGTGAATTACCGCGCGCCTGCCGTAGCAGGAACGGGTGCGGAGGGCTGTCGGGCTTGCTCCGACTCCAGCGATCGACACGAATAGCTTACCGCCGCGCCGAGCAGGCACATCACAACGAATACTTTGAAGGCGGGCGCGTAGCTGCCAGTCAGATCGTAAATCTTGCCCGCGCCGACCGGGCCGACGAACGCGCCGATCGTGTTGAAGATGCCCGCGATGCCGCCGATGGAGCCGAAGCGCTTGAGCCCGAGCGACTCCGCCACCAGCATCGGAACCAGCACCAACGGCGCGCCGAGCGACAATCCGAAAACCAGCACGAAAGGAATCAGCAGGGCGGTTCGCGCCGCGCCGAATATCAGGATCATCCCGACACACGCGGCGAGAAAGTTGAAGCTCAGCGCGATTCTCGCGCTCACGCGATCGGCAAACAGGCCCATCCCCAGCTTGCCGAAGGCCGCGAACACGAGCACCAGGCTCATCATGCCGGCCGAGAACGACGGCGAGTAGCCGAGCTCGGTGAGATAAGTGATCAGATGTAAGCCCGCGCCGGCCGCGACCGCGGCGAAGAAGAACTGCGCCGCGGAAATCATCCAGAACGAACGCGAGCGCAACGCTTCGCGCAGTTCGAAGCCGGGCAACGCGTCGCTGGCCTGCGCAAAGGTGACACCCTCGTCCTGCGGCGGTCGGGTCCGCACGACGATGATTATCAGCGGGACGACAACGACGAACATCGGAATCGCCAGCGCGACGTAACCCGCGCGCCATCCGCCCCGCAGAATCGCGAAGTTGCCGACCATCGTCATCGCCGCACCGCCGAGCGAGGTGCCGGCGAACGTCAGGCCCATCGCAAGCCCACGCCGCGCGCCGAACCAGTTGGCGATCACGAGCGAGCACGGCAACAGCGTCGATGCGCCGATGCCGACGCCAAGCAGGACGTAGGCGCCGAACAGCGGGCCGAACGAATCGACGCGGCTCGCGATGAGAAAAGATACGCCCGTCATGATCGCCCCGGCCACCATCACGATTCGCGCCTCGACGCGATCGAGCAGCCATCCGATCAGCGGAGCGCTAAGCCCGGCGGACAACGGCAGCGCGGCGCCCTGGAGCGTCGAGAGTTGTGCGCGCGGCCATCCGAAATGTTTCAGCAGATGCGGAAAGAACAGACCGCCGGTGTTATAACCCGAGCCGAAAACGAACATCAGCACGACAAAGAGGCTCGCGACGATGATCCAACCTTGCCGTTCCCGCTGCGTCATCAGATGCTCCCTCGCTGAGACTTATAGCGACACGACGGCGGAGCGTCGAGTGCGAAAAGCTCGAGCGGTGCGCGCAGCCGATGGCGTCGGCGACTATTCCAACGCGGTCATCGGGATGAAGCCTTCGAGTCCGCTCTTCATGCGGATTTGCATGTAGTTCAGCGCGAGGCCGACGACGTGAACGTTGTGGCCCTGGTGAACCTCGGACAGTTTCTTGCTCCATCGATTCGGCTTTTCCAGCACGCCGGCGTCGTGAGTGAGCATGAAGACCTTGTCGACCGGCTTGACCAATTCGACCGCTGACGGCTCGATGTAGCCGGTCTGCCCGCTCTTCAGCTTGACCTGCAGATAATAGTGGGTGGAGCCCGTCACGACGACGAATTTGTCGGGCGTCAGTTGCTCGATATGCTTGCTGCTTTTTGCGGGCGCCGAATAGACCGGCCACACCTGGAGCACTTTCAGCCGCGCATCCGCCGGTTCGATTTCCGGTTCGCGGATAGTGTTTCTGCTCGACGCGTGATGCGTGGTGGATTTCGGCTTCGGCCCGGGCATCGACGTTACGCCGGATTCGGCTGGCGCCGATGGCGTCGTGGCCGGAGCTGGAGAATTGACTGTCGCGGGTGCGCTCCCGCCGCCGGCGGGGACAATCGTGGTCGCGGGAACATCTTCCTCGCCGATTCCTGCCGCGAAGGACGGCGCCGACCACGCGAGCAGCGCCACGGCCGCGGCCAACAGAGCCGTCATCCGCGCTGAACGAAAATCACGATGAACCATCTTCCTCTCCTCCCCTCCTCTACTTACGCGCCTATTCTAGCAGGCTCCGCACACGGTGCATCGCTCCACGTCGCACGGGGGGCTCTGGTGCTCGTGGTGCGCCTTCTTTCGTTCGGCGAGCAGAAACCACTTATGAATGTGATGATCGATAAAGTCCCACGGCAGCAGCTCGTCGTGGCCGTAATGGCGGGTGACGAAGATATCGGGATCGGGCAGCGATGATGTCTCTCCCGACCGGACCTCGCGATGAATCTTCGATAGCTCGTGCCAGATGGGTCCGGCGCTGTCGCATCCCGCCGCTTCCAGCCGTTCGAGGATGCCGCCGACGCGGCGATCGCCTCGCGAGACCATCGTCTGGAAGTACGCCTCGCGCGGCGATTCCGCGTCGAGTTCGACCTGGCCCAGGCGCGTGAGGCATCGGCGCAGCATCGCGACCTTGCGCTTGATCGAGCGTGCGTCCTGCATCGGATCCCATTGAAACGGCGTCCACGGCTTGGGCACAAACGGATTGAGCGACACGGTCACCGAGCCGATGCGGGTGCGGCGCGTGCGGGCGCGCTCGAGCACCTTGGCCACGAGCTCGGCAATCGCAAGCACGTCTTCGTCGCGCTCCTCGGGCAAACCGATCATGAAATAGAATTTCAGGTTGCCGACGCCCTCGCCCAGCATCATATCGGCCGCGCCCAGAATTTCGGCTTCAGTAAGATTCTTGTTGATGACCTTGCGCATCCGCTCGCTGCCGGCCTCTGGCGCAACGGTTACGCTTTGATTTCCGCCGCGCGCCAACGCCGACGCGAGCGCGGGCGAAATGCAATCGGCCTTCAGTGACGAGGGCGACAGCCGCCCGCCGCGATCAGCGACCGCCGATGCGATCCCGGCGACGCCGGGCACGCTCGCCATCTCGGCGCCGACCAGGCCTATTACCTTGCGCTCGCCAAGACCGCGCTCGGCCTCGGCGATGAGAGTTTCGGGGGCGCGATAACGGATCGGCCGATACATGAACCCGGCCGCGCAGAAGCGGCATCCCCACTGGCATCCGCGGCTCGCCTCGACCAGGAACATGTCGCCGAAGACGGATTCCTCGGTGAGAATCAGCGACGAAGTAGTGAAGCGGTTGAGGTCCCGGATCAGGCGGCGATTCACCTGCGCGACGCCGGGGCCGTTGTAATTCACTGCGGCGAGACGGCCGGCGTCGTCGTAAACGGGCGAGTAGAAATCGGGCAGGTACGCGCCCTCGACGGACGCGAGTTCGCGCAGTTGATTCGGCGAGCCGCGCGTCGCGTCCCAGCACTCGATGAACTCCGGGACCATCTCCTCGCCCTCGCCGACCAGAAACAGATCGATGAAATCCGCGATCGGTTCGGGATTGAGAAAAACGGCGGAGCCGCCGGCGACGATCAGCGGGAAATTGCGGCCCGCGCGATCGGCGCGGCGAGCCGGAATACCGGCCATCCGCAGCACGCTCAGGACGTTAAGATAATCAGTCTCGAAGGAAATCGAAAACGCCAGGATGTCGAAGTCGGACAGCGGGCGGCCGCGCTCAAAAGAAACGAGGCGCTCGCCGCCGGCGCGGAAGGTGTCGCGCTCGTCGGCGTCGGGGAGAAATGCGCGATCGGCGGCGACCGATGGATCGGATTCGAAGATGCGGAACACGGCCTGGAAGCCGAGGTTGGCCATGCCAAGCCGGTAGGTGTTGGGATAGATGACGCAGACCGAGATGTCGCCGCCGGGGTGGCGCGGGTAGAGCACTTTTTCGCGCGCGATGCGCTCGAGCGCGCGCTTACGCGGATACATTCGCCGGCTCCGACATGATCATACAGAGTATCGCCGCGCCGATGGCACGCTCAAGAGGAGCGTCGGAGCCACTGGGGCTCAGCGCTTCCACGCCATATACGCGAAAAATTCCGGCGGTTCTCCCTTAAGAATGCCCGACGGCTCGACGGCCAGAATCGCCGCGCGCAGGTCGCGCTCGAAGGCGTCGACGTGGTCGCCCAGCACCCGCCGGCTGCAGAACGACGTCGAGTAGAGATTCCCGATCATCGAGTCGATGGTCCATTCGACGTCGAAGGATTCCTGATAGGCGGCGAGATATCTGAACCGCGAACGCGCGATGTACGCCTCGTGACGCTCTTCGGGCGCCGGATCCTCCCAGAACCGGTCTCGCTCGCCCAGATAGCGTTTGAGCACGACGTTAATCGCCGCGCGCCACGGCGTCATCGGCGGCGGCGGAATCGGAGCACCCTCACCCACCACCGCGACGCCGCCGCCGTCGGATCGTAGAGCGCATCGAGCGTGCGCGCGCGATCCATCCAGTGGAACGAGTTACCCATCGTGACGAGGCGGAACTGTCCGAGCGCCGGCGACAAATCCTTCGAGCCGCCGAATCTCCACTCGATATTGCTGACTCCGCGTTCGCGTGCGATGCGCTCGCCCTCGGCCCGCATGGCGTCATCGGGATCCATCGCGACAACTTCTTCAAAGAGATGCGCCAACGCGATCGCGACGGGACCCGGGCCGCAGCCGAGATCGAGCAGCCTGCCGGTGCCGTCGAGTCCGAACCGCTCGCGCAGAACCCTGACCAGCGACGGCGGATACACCGGGCGATAGCGCGCGTAGTACCACGCGGTCCCTTCGTAAATGGTCAAGTCGTACTTGTCGGCTTCGCTCACGGGCGCGAATGCATCACTGCACAATCCGGTCAGGGCGCGTGTAAATGTTGAAGCTGCCGTCGCGCAGGAAGCCGACCAGCGTCGTGCCGAGCTCTTCGGCCAGTTCGACTGCGAGTGACGACGGCGCCGAGACGGCGGCGAGAATCGGCACCCCGGCGGCCGCGGCCTTCTGCACGATCTCGAAGCTGAGCCGCCCGCTGACCATCATCAGATGACGCGCCATCGGGACCATCGCATTCGTCAGCGCATATCCGATCACTTTGTCGACCGCGTTATGACGCCCCACGTCCTCGCGTATCGCGAGCATCGTGCCGTCAAGCTCGAAGATGGCGACGCCGTGCAGGCCTCCCGTCGCGGCAAACACACGCTGGCCGGCGCGCAGCTTGTCCGGCAGTGCGAGCAGGGTCGCGGGCGCGACGCGTGCCGAATCCGACGCGGGAGCGACGCGGCGGCGAATCGAGTCGATGCTGGTTTTGCCGCATACGCCGCAGCTCGAGCTCATCACGAAGTTGCGCTTGAGACGGCTGCGCAGTCCGCCGGCGGGCACGTTCAGCACGACGTCGATGGCGTTGGGTTCGGGCGCGCCCTTGCGTCCGCGCACGCGCCGAACCTCGCCCAGTTCGGCCGTTTTGTTTATGAAGCCCTCGGCGAAAAGAAATCCGGCCGCCAATTCCTCGTCATGCCCGGGGGTGCGCATCGTGAGCGTGAAGCGGCGGCCGGCTAGCCGAATCTCCAGCGGTTCCTCGACCGCGAGCTTTTCGGTGCGCTCGGAAGTTGCGCCACCGTGCCATCTGAGCGCGCGATGCTCGCGGACTTCGTCGCGACTGGCGTCGCCGGCCTCCACCGCAGACACACCGGCAGTGTAATCGGTTGTCACCCTTCGCCAACGTCTTCCGAAGTGTCCAGCGGCTTGCTCCTCATGCTGAGAACAGCTTCGCGTACGAGTGGCTTCAACTCGGCACCGCCGTTTGCGACGTAATCGACAATCTCGCGGCGCATCCGCGCCTCCCAGAAATTGCGAAGATGGTTCGCGATTCCGTCGACGGCTTCGTCATGACCTGGATAGCCGGCGAAGTACTCACCGACGTCATTGGCCATTACCACCAGGCGATGAATATCCATTGCGTGCGCGTCTTGAGTAGCTGCTCGCTTCCCCCCGTCCGAACCGCCGTTAGCAGCGCGAGCGCGCACCGATCCGGCTTCCGGGGCGACCTCAACTGCGGTGACCTTGAACTCAGGACAATTGGTCGCCCAATCGGAACGATCGGTCATCAGGTCATTGGTGCGCGATTCCGGATGATGAAACGTGGTGTACACGACACCGGGTTGGACGCGCTCCGTCACCAGCGCACGCAAGCGCGTCTCGCCGCGCCGCGCCCGCACCTGGAGCCAGTCGCCGTCGCGGATGCCGCGCAACTCGGCGTCGCTCGGATGCATCTCGAGGCGATCCTCCGCATGCATCGCGGCATTCAACGTACGCCGTGTCTGCGTACCAACATTATATTGAGTGAGTATTCGCCCAGTAGTCAGTATCAGCGGATACTCGGAGTTGGTGCGTTCCTCAGTGGGTACATACTCGGTAATAGTGAACTTACCTTTGCCGCGCACAAAGTGGCCGGAGTGCATGGTGGCAGTGCCGGCGGGCGCGCTGTCGTTGCACGGCCATTGCACCGAGCCGAGCCGCTCGAGCGTCTCGTAGCTGACGCCGGAGAAGGTGGGCGTCAGACGCGCAATCTCGTCCATGATTTCCGACGGATGCGAATACTTCATCGGATAACCGAGTGCCGTCGCAAGCTCGCACGTGATTTCCCAGTCTTCCTTGCCGGCGATCGGCGCGACGACCTTGCGCACCATCGAGATTCGCCGCTCGCTGTTGGTAAAGGTGCCGTTCTTTTCGAGGAATGACGAGCCGGGCAAGAAGACGTGCGCGTATTTTGCGGTTTCGTTGAGGAACAAGTCCTGCACCACGACGCACTCCATTGCGCGCAGCGCCGCCGCCACGTGCTGGCCATTCGGCTCGGACTGCGCGACGTCTTCGCCCTCGACGTAGAGGCCCTTGAAGCTGCCCTCCAGCGCAGCATCGAACATGTTGGGAATGCGCAGGCCCGGTTCGGGATCGACGCGTACGCCCCACGCGGCGTCGAAAGTCACGCGCACCGCTTCGTCGGAAATGTGGCGATAGCCGCTGAACTCGTGCGGGAACGAGCCCATGTCGCACGAGCCTTGCACGTTGTTCTGTCCACGCAGGGGATTCACGCCGACGCCCGGCCGCCCGAGATTGCCGGTCGCCATCGCAAGATTCGCGATTCCCAGCACCATCGTGCTGCCCTGGCTGTGCTCGGTGACTCCCAGGCCGTAATAGATCGCACTGTTGGGCGCGGTGGCGTACAAGCGGGCCGCCGCGCGCACCTTGTCTGCAGGCACGCCTGTGATCTTCTCCATCGACTCCGGCGAATTGCGCGGCTCCGCGACGAACTTTTTCCAAGCCTCGAATTCGTGCGGGTCGCATCGTGCGGCCGCGAACGCTTCATCGGTCAGTCCCTCGGTCACGACCACGTGCGCGAGCGCATTGATAAGCGCGACGTTGGTGCCCGGCCGCAGTTGCATATGGTACGACGCCTGTACGTGCGGCAGCCGCACGATTTCGGTGACGCGCGGATCCACGACGATCAGCCTGGCGCCCTGCCGGATTCGGCGCTTCATCTGCGCCGCGAACACCGGATGCCCCTCGGTGACGTTGGCGCCGATCACCATGATCACATCGGCCTGCATCACGGAGTCGAAATCCTGCGTCGTCGCCGAGGTCCCGAACGCGGTCTTGAGTCCGTAACCGGTCGGCGAATGACAAACTCGCGCGCAGGTGTCGACGTTGTTGTTGCCGAACGCGGCGCGCACCAGTTTCTGCACGAGAAAAGTCTCTTCGTTGGTGCATCGCGAGGACGTAATCGCACCGACTGCGCCGCGCCCGTGCTCCTGCTGGATGCGCTTGAACTCCGACGCGGCGTATTCGATCGCGTCATCCCACGAAACCTCGCGCCACGGCTGGTCGATCGACTTGCGAATCATCGGCCGCGTGACCCGGTCCGGATGCGTGGTGTAGCCCCACGCGAAGCGGCCCTTGACGCACGAGTGCCCGTGATTGGCGTGACCGTCGGGGTTGGGAACCATCCGCGCGACGTGGTCGCCCTTCATCTCGGCCCTGAACGAGCATCCGACGCCGCAGTATCCGCAGGTCGTGACGACGCTATGCTCCGGCTGCCCGAGTTCGACGATGGATTTCTCGATCAAGGTCGCGGTTGGACAGGCCTGCACGCAGGCGCCGCACGAAACGCACTCGGACGCCGAGAACGGACCGTTTTGTCCCGGCGAAATCACCGACGAAAATCCGCGCCCGTCAAGCGTCAGCGCGAACGTGCCCTGCACCTCTTCGCACGCGCGGACACATCGCGAACACACAATGCACTTCGACGGATCGAAAGTGAAATACGGATTCGATTGGTCCTTCTCCGCGTGCAGGTGGTTGGCGCCGCCGCTCCGGTAGCGCACCTCGCGCAGGCCAACCGCGCCGGCCATGTCCTGCAGCTCGCAATTGCCGTTGGCCGGACAGGTCAGGCAGTCGAGCGGATGATCGGAAATGTACAGCTCCATCACGCCGCGCCGCAGCCGCGCGAGCGCGGGACTCTCGGTGCGCACCTTCATCCCGGCACGCACCGGAGTCGTGCACGAGGCCGGGTAGCCGCGCTGGCCATCGATCTCGACCAGGCACAAACGGCACGAGCCGAACGGCTCCAGCGAATCCGTCGCACAGAGTTTGGGGACGTGGATTCCGGCTTCCGCGGCCGCGCGAATCACTGAGGTCCCTTCGGGTACGGCTACGGCGCGCCCGTCGACCTCCAGCGCGATCGTCCGCGCGCCGGAGCGAAGCGGTGTGCCGAAATCGCTATCGCTGCGCGATCGCATGAGTACTCGCAGCTCCTGAGGTCGAAATTGTGAGGTCGGCGCCGATGAAGTCCACGTCGCGCGGCGTCAGGCCGAAATCCCCCGGAAAATATTTGAGCGCACTCAACACCGGCAACGGCGTAAGGCCGCCGAGCACGCACAGCGAGCCGTACTTCATCGTGTCGCACAGATCGCGGATCACTTCGAGATTCTCGCGTGGATGGCGGCGATTGACGAGGTCGTCGATCACCTCGACACCGCGAATCGATCCGATTCGGCACGGCGTGCATTTGCCGCAGGATTCGATCGCGCAAAACTCCATCGCGTAGCGCGCCATCCGCGCCATGTCGACCGTGTCGTCAAACACGACGATTCCGCCATGGCCGAGGATTCCGCCGCGCGCCGCGACTGACTCAAAGTCCAGCGCCACGTCGAGCATCGATTCCGTGAAATAAGTGCCCAGCGGACCTCCGACCTGCACCGCGCGAACCGGCCTGCCGCTGGCGGTGCCGCCGCCGTAGTCGTAAACGATTTCGCGCAGCGTCACGCCCATCGACGTTTCGATCAGCCCCGGACGTTTGGCGTTGCCGGCGAGTTGAAACGGCATCGTGCCGCGCGAGTTGCCGGTACCGTAGTCGCGAAAACACTCTGCGCCGCGCTCGATGATGATCGGCACCGTCGCGAGCGAGACTACGTTGTTAATCACGGTCGGTTTGCCGAACAGCCCTTCCAGCGCGGGAACCGGGGGCTTGAAGCGAACCATCCCGCGGCGACCCTCGATGCTTTCGAGCATCGCTGTTTCCTCGCCGCAGATGTACGCGCCGGCGCCCAGCCTGATCTCCAACTCGAACGATTTGCCGGAGCCGAGGATGTTCGCGCCCAAATAGCCGGTCGAATAGGCGGTCGCGATCGCTCCGCTGAGAGCGCGGCGTGCGTGCGGATACTCAGAGCGCAGGTAGATGTAACCTTGCGCCGCGCCGACGGCGAGCGCCGCGATCGTCATCCCTTCGATCAGCACGAAGGGATCGCCCTCCATGATCATGCGGTCGGAAAAGGTGCCGGAGTCGCCTTCGTCAGCATTGCAGACGACATATTTTGGCGTCGCCGGCGCATCAGCCGCGGTCTTCCACTTTGTGCCGGTGGGAAATCCCGCGCCGCCACGGCCGCGAAGACCTGACTTGGTGACCTCGGCAATCACCGCGTCGGCGCCGAGCTCGATCGCGCGTGCCAGTCCGCGGTATCCACCGTGCGCGGCGTAGTCCTCGAGCGATACGGGGTCGGTCACGCCCGCGCGTGCGAACGTCAGCCGAGTCTGCGACTTGAGCCAGGCTATTTCCTCGGCGACGCCGAGACGCAGGCGATGCGCGCGACCGTCGAGAAAATTCGAATCGAAGAGCGACGCGACGTCACGCGTCGCGACCGGTCCGTAGGCGATCCGCCCGCCGCTGGTCGCGACTTCGACCATCGGCTCATGCGAGAACATGCCGCGCGAACCGTTGCGCACGATCCTTACGTCCAGCTTGCGCGACGCCACCTCTCCCACAATCGCCTCGGCCACCGCGTCCGCACCGAGCGAGACCGCGCTCGAATCGCGCGGAACGTACACTACCGTCGTCATCGCGACGACCTCGATGACGTGACACTGGAAAAAATTTCGTCGAAGCGTTCAGGACTGACGCGGCCGTAAAGATCCTCGCCGACGACGATCGCCGGCGAGCACGCGCAGTTGCCCAGACAGTAAACCGGCTCGAGCGTGAAATCACCGTCGTCGCTGGTCTGTCCGAAATTAATTCCAAGGCGTGCTTGAATGTGCGCTGCGAGCGCGACCGCGCCCATCGCCTGGCACGATTCGGCGCGGCACACGCGAATGATTTTTCGGCCGGGCCGCGCGGTGCGAAAATCGTGATAGAAGCTGATGACTCCGTGCACCTCGGCACGCGAAAGGTTCAGCGCCCGCGCGATCGCCGGAACCGCCTCGGGCGGGATGTAGCCGACGCGCTCATTCACCGCGTGCAGCACCGGCATCAGCGCACCGGGCTTGTCGGCCAGATCGGCGACGATTTCGTCAATCATCCGCGCGTCCCAACTTGCGCCGCCATTTCTGGAATTCCGCGCGTCCATCGCTGCCCTAACAAATCGCTATACCACGATTGATGCTGGCGATCTTGATCCGGCCGGTTGCACATTGCAACCTGACAATTGCGAGGTCCAAATGATCCGCAAATTCAAATTTGAAGAAGCGATGCACGAAAGTCTGCAATGCGTCCCGATGGCGGTGCGGCGCAAGCTCGATCGCGTCGGGCTGAAAATCGGGCTCGAACAATGGAAATCGCTCGGCGGCGGCGAACGGCTGGCAATCTGCCATTTCCCCATCGATTCCGCCGAGGAATGCGATGGACTCGGGCTGTTCATCCGCGAGGCGATCAAGCGACGATTCGGCGTCGAGCCGAAAAGCCTGACCGATGCGCAAAGAGCGTCGGCGGAGCCGCCCGCGTCGCCGCCGGCGCGGGTCGTCGCGCACGCACGCGCGGCGGGCTACGCTCTGAGCGGCGCTGCCTGGTCACGGCTCGACGGAGACGAACGATTCGCGCTGATGAAGATGGGCGACGCGGAAACGCCGAGCCACAATCTCGCCGCCGCGTTGAAGGAGTTTGCGGTGCCGCCGACCGCGCAGGCCGGTCAGCCGCGCGCGAAGTGATCGAGGAGCGCCCTCCCCCTCCCCAATTTGAAACTGAGCCTGAGCGCCGCCGTCACGAAGCGTTTCGCGCCGCGGACCGCATCTTCGAGGCTCATCCCGCGCGCCAGATGGGCCGCGATCGCCGCCGAGAACGCGCATCCTGTGCCATGCGCACCGCCGCCTGCTATCCGCGGGCCCCTGAGCTCGATGAAATTACGGCCGTCGTAGAAAAAATCCGTCGCAGATCTCTTGTCCTTGCGATGCCCGCCCTTGATTACGACCGCGCGCGCGCCGAGCTTGATTATCTTGATTGCGGCCTCGCGAATCGCCGCCTCGGAGTCGATTCGGATGCGCGCGAGCACTTCGGCCTCGGGAATGTTGGGCGTGACGATGCGCGCGATGGGAATCAGGCGTTTTCGAATCGCGCGCTCCCCTTTCGGGCCAATCAGTAGCGCGCCGCTGCTCGACACGATCACCGGATCGACCACCGGCGCCGGCAATTTGAGCCGTTCGATCGCGCGCGCCACCACCTTGACGATCGCCGTGTTGGCCAGCGCTCCCGTCTTGACCGCGCGCGGAGCGCATTCCAAGGCCAGCGTATCGAGCTGCGCCTCCACCATCTCGGGCGACACGGCTTCGACATTCGCGACCCGCCGGCTGTTCTGCGCGATCACTTCGGTGATGACCGAATAGCCGTACACGCCAAGCGCGGCGAAAGTCTTGAGGTCGGCCTGCAGTCCTGCGCCGCCACCGGGGTCGCTGCCCGCGACGGTCAGTGCAACCGGATGTTTCGAGTTGGGAGAGGCCAAGAAATAGGCTCTGATGCGTTGTAAAGATCCTATCTAACGGCGCGGTTAAGCGAAAGCTCCACGCTTAGTTGATCGATCGTGGAAGCGCGCGATACTTTGCCGTTGAGGTGCAACTGTTGCGGCGAGGCATATGGCAGTAAGAGGCGAATCGGAATTTCTCAACCTTCCGTTCCAGGAAAAGCTGGAGTTCCTGTACGGCCTTCCCGCGCGCCAGAAGCGCGACCTGATTCTCTCCGCGCCCGAGGCCGAGCGCCTGGTGCAATCGTTTTCGCCCGAGACGCTTTTCTACACGCTCAAGGAAATCGGCAGCGCCGACGCCGGCGACCTGCTCAGCCTCGCGATGCCCGAGCAGGTCAAGTCGCTGTTCGATCTCGATTGCTGGAACCGCGATCGGCCCAACGTGCATCGCATGCGCGAATGGATCGAGGCGATGGCCGACGGCGGACGGCGCAAGCTGGCCGACGCGCTGATGGGGCTCGACATGGAGATGATGTCGCTCCTGCTGCGCGGCTACATAAAAGTGCATCGCATCGACGATGCGGCGTCCTCGCCCGACGCCACCGCGAATCGCTTTGCGCAGTACGACGAAAATTACCTGATCGAGTTCATCCGCCACGACGCAATCTCGCAGCACATCTCGGATTTCATCGAAGAGGCGTTCGAACGCGACTACAACTACTTCGCCGGCCTGATGGAGGAAATCTATTGGGGCGTCGAAGCCGAGCTCGAGGAAGAGGCCTACCAGTTCCGGCGCGCGCGCCTGAGCGACCGCGGCTTTCCCGATTTCTTCGAGGCGCAGAGCGTGTTCGCGTACCTCAAGCCCCAGCAGTTTCTCAAAGTTCGCGCGGAGTACGAACCGCCAAGCCGCGCCGATCTGCCCGACGATACCGAAGTGATTGCGCCCGAGATCGCGCCCGCGATCGCCGACGGCGACGCCTCGCTGTTCAACACCGCGCTCACCGCCGGCTTCGCGGCGCAAGGCAAACGCCAGCTCCGCAGCGAGATGGCGATGGTCAGCAACCAGGTGCTGATCGCCCGCGCGGTGGACTTCGGCGATCTGGAGGCGGTGCGCGTCGCGGTCGAGATGACGCATCACTACCTGAACCTGGCGCTCGAGCATCTGGCGGGCGGCGACCTGCAGACTGCGATCGAGCATCTGCGCGATACGCCGCTGAAACTGCTCTTTCGCCTCGGCGTCAGCTTGACGATCGATCTGCGCACGAGCACCGAGGCGACGCTCAGGAAACTCGGCCTCTCGAGCGTCAAGGTGCGCGAGCTTTCATACCTCGACTCGCCCTATCGCGAGGCGCTGGCGGGCTTCATGGCGCGGCAGCCGCGATTCTATAGCGGGCTGGACGGTGGCGGCGCGGTCGAGATGCGCGATTTCAGCAGCATGCGCGATTTGCATCTCAGCTACGCGATTCTCGACCAGATCGATTCGGCCGCCGAGTTGTTCCGTGCGATGTTCGCGATCGATATCGCGTCGCCAAACTTCCGCGCCCAGATGGCCGCGCGCGAAATCCGCCTCAGCCAGCTGGTGCTGACCGGACTGGCGCGCCTGGCGCTGGACGACCGCCTTGCGCTCGATCCGATCGAAGGCAGCCGGCTGACCGCGATGCGCACGGCGATCATGACCGGACAGCCGGGCACGCTCAGCGACGAGTTTCGCACCAAAGTTCATCAGGCGCTGGCCCAGCGGATGGACGACGCGGCGCGGCGCCGCACCGCCGATTTCCTGAATTCCTGCCTGAACCTGCTGGAAGAGGAGTTCGCCAACCTGGGCGGCGAGCGCGAGATCGATCCGCGCTTCATTGAAAGCGTGCTGGTGCGCCAGGGCTAGGGTTTCGGCGCGCCCGCGGCGGGCGAACTTTCCAGCCTGACGCTGCGGCTTGCGCCGTCGCGGTTCAGCGTCAACGTCACGGTCCCGGTCTTGAGCTGTGAAGCGTCCTGGCTGAAGTCGTCGAGCGCCTTGACGTCGCGATCTCCCAGCTTGACGACGATATCGCCGCGCGCGACGCCTGCCTTCCTGGCCGACGAATCGGCGTCCGACACCAGCACGCCGCGCCCGTTGGCTTGGCCGAACGCGCTCGCCAGCTCGGGAGTCAGTTGCTCCACGGTCAGTCCCAGCGCCCGCGCAGTGTTGGGAATTTTCCCGCCGGGGCCAAGGCCCGTTGTGGATGCCGATTCGAAGAGTTTGTTGTTGACGTAGATGGGCACGTTCATGCCCATAGCCAGCGCGATCGCGTCGCTCGGGCGGCTGTCGATCGAGTAGCGGCCGCCGTCCATGTAAATCGTCGCGTAATAGATCTCGTCGCGCATGTCACCGATCACGATTCGATCGACGCTGTTCCCGGTCTGCCCGATGATCGAGCGGATCAAATCGTGCGTGAACGGCCGCTCCGGCTTGATTCCGCGCAGCGCGAGCAGGATCGCCTGCGCCTCGCTCTCGCCAATCATGATTGGCAATTCGCGCGACTCGCTCTGGTCGAGCAGCAGCACGTAGTTCGAGCCGGTCTCGTCGTCAAAGCCGACGCGCGCGACCTGGACTCTGACGTCGTCGGGCGAAACTTCCGCCGCTGCGGACGGGCTGGCTGGCGAGCGGCTGCACGAGCAGGCCGCCACCACGGCTGCCATAAGCAGCAGGCAGAGATGCCGTCCGCCTACAGCTTTCATGCTCAAACCTTACGCGCGTCGTGCGCTTGATGCCAAGCACCCGTCAGCCGCGGAACTGGCGCGCCACAATGTACAGTTCCGATGATCCCGGGCGGCTGGCCTTGGTCCGCGTCACCTCGACACTTCCGAAATGCCGCTTGAACGAATCGACTATGTCCTTGAATTGCGCGCCCATGAACAGCTTGGCGACCATCGCGCCGCCCGGCTTCAGCACCGCCGTCGCAAAGCCTAGCGCGCAATCGATCAGCTCCCCCGAACGTGCCTCGTCCCGCGCGCCAATCCCGGACAGTTTCGGCGCAAGGTCGCTCGTCACCAGGTCGGCCCGTCCGCCAAGCTCGCTTTGCACGCGCGCGGCGACAGTGGGATCGAGGATGTCCCCGGCGATCGTGATCGCACCGGCCGGCGGGTTCTTCACCTGCGCGAGATCGACTCCCACCACGCGTCCGCTCGCGCCCGCCGCCGCCACCAGGATGGCCAGCCATCCGCCGGGCGCGCATCCCAGGTCGACGATTCGCGCGCCCCTGCCGACGAGCCGGTTGCGCGCAATTATTTCCTCGATCTTGAAGGCCGCCCGCGACGGCAATCCTCGCGCGCGCGCCTTGCGGTAAAATTTGTCGTGTGGTTCGTAAGTCGCCACAATTCAGGCGCCTCGACGCGCACTCGCTTTGCCCCGCGCGCTGGAGCGGCTATCTTGAAAGTCTGCGCCCGGAAGTTTTGAAACTGCGACGGTCACCGTGAAGCTCGACGATTTGAATCCCGAACAGCGCGCCGCTGTGCTCGCGCCCGACGGCCCGATTCTCATCCTCGCCGGCGCAGGCTCGGGCAAGACCCGCGTGCTGACCTACCGTATCGCCCACATCCTGGCCGAGCGCAAGGCGGCGCCCTTCGAGATGCTGGCGGTCACCTTCACCAACAAGGCCGCCAACGAGATGCGCGAGCGGGTCGCGTCGCTGGTCGGCAACGACAACGACCCGCGCCTGCCATGGGTCAGCACCTTTCATTCCGCCTGCGCGCGAATCCTGCGCCAGGAAGGCCATGCGCTCGGCTACGACCGAAATTTTTCGATCCTCGACGAAGCCGATTCGCTCACCACTATTCGCCGAGTGCTCGACGACGCCGCGCTGGCCGACTCGCCGCCGCTCGAACTTGCCCGCGCGCGAATCGAGCAGGCCAAGAACGAGGCGATCGCACCCGAAGAGATGCTCGCGCGCGCCCGGCCCGGGCGCGAGGCCTCCATCGCGCAGATCTACCGGCTCTACCAGGAGCGGATGCGCGCGATGAATGTGATGGACTTCAGCGATTTGCAATTGCAAACGTGGCTGCTGTTCGAGCGCTTTCCCGAAGTACTCGAGCGATGGCAGCGGCGCGCGGCGCATCTGCTGGTTGACGAATACCAGGACACCAATCGCGTCCAGTATCTGATCGTCAAGGCGCTCGCCGCGCGCTCGGGAAATCTGTGCGTGGTCGGCGACGAGGATCAATCCATCTACCGCTGGCGGGGCGCCGACATTCGCAACATCCTCGATTTCGAGCGCGACTACCCGGCCGCGCAAATCTTCAAGCTGGAACAAAATTACCGCTCGACCAAGACCATCCTCGCCGCCGCCGGCGCCGTCATCCGCAACAACACCGAACGCAAGGTCAAAAACCTGTGGACCGAGAACAGCGCCGGCGAGCCGGTCACCTACTACACCGGCGTCACCGAACGCGACGAGGCTGATTTTATCGCGCTCGAAATCGCGCGGCTGACGGGCTCGGGCGGATTCAGGTCCGCCGACGTCGTCGTTTTCTACCGCGTCAACGCCCAGTCGCGCGCGATCGAAGAGGCGCTCGTGCGCCGGCGCATCCCCTACTACGTCGTCGGCGGCGTGCGCTTCTACGAACAGCGCGACGTCAAGGATCTGCTCGCCTACCTGCGCGTGCTCGCCAACCCGGCCGACGCCGTCAGCCTGGAACGGATGGTCGGTACGCCGCCGCGCGGGATTGGCGCCAAGTCGTTCGAGGCGATCGCCGAACTGGCCGCCCGCGAGCGCATTTCGGCGTTCGAGGCGATGGGCCGGCTTGAGACTTACTCCAGAGTCGCGCTCAGGATCGCCAAGCAGGCCGGGATGCTCTATTCGTGGATGCACGATCTCGCAGCCCGCTTATCCGACATGAGCGTCCGCGGGATTGTCGAGGAAGTCGTGGCGCGCAGCGGCTTCGAGCCCTACCTCGACACGCTCGATGACGCGCCCGCCCGCAAGCAGAATCTGGCCGAGATGCTCTCCGCGGCCAGCGCCTTCGACGCCGAAAAGTCCGCCGGCGGTTTGTCCGAGTTCCTCGAACGAGTCGCCCTCGTCAGCGACAGCGAGCAGATCGATGCCGGCGGCGGACGCGCCGCGCTAATGACGCTGCACACTTCCAAGGGCCTCGAGTACCCCATCGTGTTTATCGCCGGGATGGAGGAAGGCCTGTTCCCGCACAGCCGCTCGGGCGAAATCGACGAGGAAATCGAGGAGGAGCGCCGTCTCTGCTACGTCGGCATGACCCGCGCGCGCAAGTTGCTCTACCTTACCAACACGCTGTCGCGCGAAATCTACGGTGTGCGCCAGGAGTCGCGTCAGTCGCGATTCCTGCGCGAGGTCGAGCCCGGTTTGATTCGCCGTATCGCCCCCGCCCGCGAAACCTCGCCGGTACGCCCGCTGTCGCCGCGCGACTCCTACGTCGATTTCGCCGACAGCCAGTTGCCCGACGACGAGCCGGGGCCCGGCGGCGGCGGCTTGTCCATCGGCGCGCGCGTTATACATCCGACCTTCGGGCGCGGGATCGTTCGCCGCCGTGAGGGTCGAGGCGACGGCGCCAAGGCGTGGGTAAATTTCGAGCGCGGCGGGATCAAGCTGCTCGTGCTGAAATTCGCAAACCTGAGGTTGATTGCAGACTGATCGCGCCGCTATCATTTCTGTGAATGCTACGACGCCGTCCGCACCTGGATCGTTCGCATGAATTCTCTCAAGCTACCCGGAAGTTTCATGAAGCGCTTGATTAACATCGCGATTCGATTTTTCCCCGCCCTGCTGCTGGTTGCGTTGGTCGCGATTCCCGCCGCCAACGGCGCGTGGACCGAAGCTGAATTCGAGAAACGTCCGCTTTACGCTTTCCCGCTCCCGCACGGCAAGAACAACATCATCGGCAATCTAATCACCTATCAGATCCAGAAAGGCGACACGCTGCTCGACGTCGGGCGATGGTTCGGCGTGACCGCCAAGGAAATTTCCAACGCCAACGCCGGAGTCGACTGGTGGGCGCCCCCGGCCGGCAGGGTGATCATTCTGCCCGACGAGCACATTCTGCCCGACACCCCTCACGTCGGGATCGTCCTGAACATCCCCGAGATGCGGATCTACTATTATTTTCCGTCGCCGACCGGACCGCTCCACAGCAAAGGTAAAGTCACACCTGCCAAGTTCGAATCCGGCAAAAAGCACGCGGGCGGAGTCACGCCGTCTGTTGTCTACACATTCCCCGTCGGCCTCGGGCGTTTCGATTGGAAAACCCCGGTCGGAGATTTCAGGGTCCGCGGCAAGACTCGCAATCCGACCTGGGTCGTGCCCGAGGACATCTACGAAGAACATCTCGAGCGTGACGGTGAAGCCGAGCACATGGTCTCGGGCGACGATCCCGACAATCCGCTCGGCCATTACCGGATCGAACTGACTCTGCCCGAGTACGCGCTGCATGGCACCAACGTACCGTGGGGCGTCGGCATGGAAGTCAGCCATGGATGCATCCGGCTTTATCCCGAGGACATCGAACGGCTCTTCAACAAGGTGAAAATCGGCACGCCGGGGATGTTCGTCTATCAGCCGGTGAAGTTCGGATGGCGCGGCGACTCGCTTTACGTCGAAGTCCACGAAGATCTCTATGGCAAGTACGCCGGCCTGTGGGCCTACGCACAGAAGGAAGCGGATCGGCAGGGATTTACCGATCAGATCGATATGCAGAAGCTCGAAAAGGCCGTCGAGCAGAAGAGCGGCGTCCCGACCTACGTGATGCCGGGCCCCGCCCCCGGCAGCGCCAGCTAGTTCCGCGGCGGCCCCGCCGGTAACGCCTTCGGCGGATTGCCGCCGCCTGCGACGTGGTTCCTCACCAGGTATAAGTACCGATGGCCCAGCCCGAACGGTCCCGGCCACTTGAGCCGCCGCATAACATCGACGCCGGCGCCAGGCTGGCTCGTGATCGTGTATTCACCCGCTTTCTGCGACGTGATCATCGGGATTCCAGCTTCGAGCTGCATCGTTTCAATCCCATGCTTGGGATACCGGTAAAGATCCTCGCCGTTGAGTGCGTAGCCGGCGTCGATCGCTGAGCGTGCAACGCCCTCGCGTTCCAGTTCGTTGCGCGTCGCCAGGATCACCGCCAGCCCGCGCTGATACGCATAGGTCCCGCCGAGCGACATCAGGCCCATCGCCAGCGTCATCGCAAATGCCGCGGCCTGCACCAGCCTGCTTCGCGGGATCGGCGCGAGCGCAAGTACGAGCGCGCCGGCCGGGACCAGCACCAGGTAGTAGCGGTCGTTGTAAAACCACAGCGGTATCGTCGAGGCCCAGTAAATTGTCGCCGCCATCACGAGCGCCGCAGCCGCTCGTCCCAAAGTTCTGAAGATTTCCGCAAAGGCGGCGAAAAATCCCGCGGCACCCACGCTCGCCAGCGCCAGGAACGCGTATTGCCAATCGTCCTCCCATAAAAATCGATTCGAGCCCCCGCGCAGTATCAGCACGTTGTGCCATCCGCCAAAGCAACTGTACTCGGGCGTCACCGGCAGCAGATCGTCTAGCTCCATCAGGATCAGTGCGGAGGCGAAAATTACCCCGGCGCCCATTACCACCCGCCGCCAGCGTGGCATCGTGAATTGTAAAATTGCAAGCGGCGACAGCACCGTGCCCAGATAAAGCGCCGGGCCGAGCACACCCGCGCGGAGGTAATTGGCCAGCGGCACCTGAAAAAGGTAGCGGAGATGCATTTCGTTGAGCTGCAGGTCCCACGGTTTCGGGCCCAGGACCGTCAGCCAAATCCACAGCCCCGCGCAAATTGCCAGCGCCGCGCCGAACGGCGCCATCATCCTGATCGCCTGCGCCCGATTCCAGCGATTCGGTCCTCGCGGCCCCGCGTCGTAAAGGATCATCGCGCCGACGCACCCGGCAATCGCCATCGCGCCGAACGGCCGGATCAGGAAAGCGATCACCGCCATCGCCGCCGACAGCCACAGCCACAACCGCTCGCGCGGTCCTTCCGCTTTGGCGAACGCCAGGTGCGCCGCGACCATCGCCGTCAGGAACGGAATTTCGGTCATGAACGAAAAGCTCAGGAAGGTGAAGCAAGGATTGCAGATCAGCAGCCCCGTCGCCGCCAGCGCCTGCCATCGCGGCGCGCCGCATCGGAGCGCCAGCGCATGGAACATCACTCCGCACAGCACCGCCAGCGTCACTGTCGAAAGCTCCAGCGACACCGAGTTCCCGCCGAACGCGTGCGCCCACGCTACGCCGTAGACGACCTGCGCTATCGGCATCGCCTGCGTATAGCCGGCAAACCTGATCTCGCCCGTGCGCAGAAAGCGCCGCACGGCCGAGCCATACAGCCAGCTATCCACCACCGGCGCGTCGGTCAGCGGATGCAATACCCAAAGCGCAAACACATACCATCCGACCACCGCCGCTGCCGCGGCCCATCCTGCGCGCCTCATCGACTTCCGCCTTGCTCCGCTTTTGACCTATCCCTTATACTCCGAAGCTAACCCGGCAAACGGGTTGCGCCGAATTCAACCGAATCACACATGATGCGACAAGTAGCATTCCATCGTCCGTCGATTGGACCCGACGAGGAGCGCGAGGTGCTCGACACGCTGCGCTCCGGATGGATCACCACCGGCCCCAAGGCCAAGCGCTTCGAGAGTGAGTTCGCGGAATACGTCGGCGCGAAGCACGCGCTCGCCGTCGCGCATTGCACCGGCGCGCTCCATCTTTCGCTATGGGCGCTCGGCATCGGCCCCGGCGACGAGGTTATCACCACCCCGTTCACCTTCACCGCGACCGCCGAGATTCTCGGCTACCTCGGCGCGCGCCCGGTGTTCGTCGACGTCGATCCCGGCACCTTCAACATCAACCCCGCCCGCATCGAGGAGGCGCTGGAAAGCGGCGCCCACCGGCGCGTCCGCGCGATCCTGCCCGTGCACTTCGCCGGCCACGCTTGCGACATGGATCGCATTCTCAACATCGCGCGCACCTACAATCTGAAAGTCGTCGAGGACGCCGCCCACGCCGCCGGCTCCGCGCGCCACATGGACGGACGCGGGGTGGCGAAAATCGGCGCCATCGGCGACCTCACCTGCTTCAGCTTCTACGCCACCAAAAATTTCACCACCGCTGAGGGCGGCATGATCACCACCGCCGACGACGCACTCGCCGAAAAAATCGCGATTGCCAGCCTGCACGGAATGAACAAGGACGCGTGGAAGCGCTACGACAAGAGCGGCTCGTGGTACTACGAGATCCACGACATGGGCTTCAAGTACAACCTGTCCGACGTGCACGCCGCCATCGGCTTGGCCCAGCTCAAGCGCGCCGACGGCTTCATGCGCCGGCGCAACGAAATCGCGCTCGCCTACAACCAGGCCTTCCGCGCCGACGACGCCCTGCAGCCCGCGTACTCCGAGCCCGGCATCGAGCACGCCTGGCATCTCTACGTGCTGCGGCTGCGCCCCGAACGCCTCAAGCTCGGCCGCAATCAGTTCGTCGAGATGCTGCGCGAGCGCGGCGTCGGATGCTCCGTGCACTGCATCCCGCTGCACACGATGCACTACTATCAGCGCACTTACGGCTACCGCGACGGCGACTTTCCCGTCGCCGAAGACATTTTCAGCCGCTGCCTGTCGCTCCCCATCTACGCCGCGATGACCGACGACGACGTCGCCTACGTGATCGAAACCGTCCGCGCCATCGTGCGCGAAAACCGCCGCTGACCCGGGATAACTACTGTGCGAGCACTGGTAACCGGCGGCGCGGGATTCCTCGGCTCTCATCTATGCGAACGCCTGCTCAGCGACGGCCACGAAGTCATCTGCCTCGACAACTTCTTCAGCGGCAAGCGCGCCAACATCATGCATCTGCTCGGCAACCGCAATTTCGAATTCATCCGTCATGACGTCGTCGAGCCAATCCTGCTCGAAGTCGATCGCATCTTCAGCCTCGCCTGTCCCGCCTCGCCCGTGCATTACCAGTACAACCCGGTCAAGACCATCAAGACCTCCGTGATGGGCACGATCAACATGCTCGGGCTGGCCAAACGCGTGCGCGCGCGCATCCTGCTCACCTCGACCAGCGAGGTTTACGGCGACCCCGAGGAGCATCCGCAAACCGAATCGTATTGGGGCCACGTCAACCCGATCGGCGTGCGCTCCTGCTACGACGAGGGCAAGCGCGTCGCCGAATGCCTCATGATGGACTATCACCGGCAGAACAACGTCGACACCCGCATCGTGCGCATCTTCAACACCTACGGCCCGCGCATGGCCATCAACGACGGCCGCGTGGTCTCCAACTTCTGCGTCGCCGCGCTGCGCGGCGAAGACCTCGAGATCTACGGCGACGGCAATTCGACCCGCTCGTTCGCCTACGTTGACGACATCATCGACGCGCTCGTGCGCATGATGAACCAGGACACGCACATCGGCCCCGTCAATATCGGCAACCCCGACGAATTCACGATCGCGGAACTGGCCCGGCTCGCCATCGAGCTATCGGGCAGTTCATCGAAGGTGGTCATCAAGCCGCCGCGTCCCGACGATCCTATCCGCCGCAAACCAAGCATTGAACTCGCAAAAAAAGTCCTCGGATGGCAGCCGCACACCGCGCTTCGCCCGGGTCTCGAAAAAACTATCCACCACTTCCGCGAAGTGCTGGGCCTCCCGTACAAATAGCGCTCGCCGTCGTTGGCGCCGCGCCACTTGCGATTCGTGCAATCTGGCGACAAGATAATCTCTAGATTCTTCTCTGCGCGAATTACCGACGCACCATGAATCAAAGGATTTCGCGAGCCGCGTTCCCTCTGCTTTTGTCCATCGCGATCGCGGCATGCTCCGCGACTCCGCCGCCGCCCCCTGCTCCCGCACCTGAGCCGATCGTCTATATGCCGCCCTCCACCGATCAGCCGCCCCCCGACGAATGGAACCTGCTGCCCGACCCGACCACCGGCCAGGTCGACGTCTATCACGAGGGCGGTTACGTCGGCTCTATCACCGGCAACGAGCCTGCCGACGAAGACCCGCCGATCCCGCATCCTGTCGCGACGCCTGCGGACTGACGCGCTACCCTCTTGATACCAAGGTGCAGGGGTCCGCGCCGGTGGCGACAGCCCTGCCCAAGGAAGCACGAAACCCACGGCGGGTTTCGTTACAATAAAGTTGCTGGTTCACTCCTTCAACAAATTCCGCGCGATCACGACGCGCTGGATCTGCGACGTGCCTTCGTAAATCTGCAGCAGCTTCGCGTCGCGCATCAGCTTCTCGACCGGGTATTCCTTCATGTAGCCGTAGCCGCCGAAAATCTGCACCGCGTCGGTCGTGATCCGCATCGTCGCGTCGGCGCTGAATGCCTTCGCATAGGCTGAAATCGTGTTGGCGCCCTCGCCGCGATCGACCAGCCACGCCGCCTTGTAGGTCAGCAGCCGCATCGCTTCGATTTCGATCGCCATGTCCGCCATCATGAACTGGATCGCCTGGAAGTTTGCGATCGGCTGCCCGAAAGCGTTGCGTTGCTTCGAGTACTTCAGGCATTCGTCGAGCGCGCGCTGCGCGATCCCGATTGCGATCGCGCCAATCTCCGGCCGGCTGTGATCGAACGTCGCCATCGCATACTTGAAACCCTCGCCCTCGCGCCCGACCAGCGCGCTGGCCGGGATTCGCACGTCCTCGTAAAAGATTTCGCCGGTGTCGGCCGCGCGTTGCCCGAGCTTTCCATGCATCCGGTTGCGCGTGATTCCCGACACGCTCGACGGAAACACGAAGCACGAGATGCCCTTGTGCTTGAGCCGCTTGTCCGAGGTCGCGAAGGTGACGTACCAGTCCGCGCGCGACCCGTTCGAGATGAAATGCTTGGTGCCGTTGAGGACGAACTCGTCGCCCTCGCGCCGGTACGCCGTGCTCATCGCGGCGACGTCCGAGCCCGCGCCCGGTTCCGTGATCGCGAACGCGCAGAACGTCAGCTTCTTGACCAACTGCCCCAGGTAGGTCCGCTTCTGCGCCTCGTTGCCCGCGATCAGAATCGGCAGCGTCGCCAGGTCGTTGGCTCCCACCGCGTTCGAGATTCCCGCGCATCCGTAGTTCAGCTCTTCGACGATCAGGCTCGTGTCGAGCACGCCGAGTCCCGGCCCGCCCAGCTCCTTCGGCACGCCGAAATTCATCAGCCCCGCTGCGAACGCCTTCTCGCACACGTCCACCGGAAAAATTTCCTTCTCGTCGTATTCGCGTGCGCGCGGTATTATTTCCTGCTCGGCAAACTTATGCGCCAGCTCTTTCAGTTCGCGCTGTTCGTCGGTCAAATCGAAACCAAGCATCGTGATATTCTCCCGCTATCGATCTTCAGCTCGCAGCAACTGGTGTTAACCGACCGCGCGATGCAATGAAAGAGCCGCCGCGCTCTGGATTCTGGGACCGTACGGCGCCGTCGCACCCCTTTGGGGTGGCAGACAATGCAGTGCGACGAAGGAGCACGAGACGGGAGAACAATCCAAGAACCACTCGGTGCAGGGCGTGCCCTGCCGATTTGCCTTGAAAAACCGCGCGCGTGCGGATACCACGGTAGATGAATCTGATTCTTCAAGGAGACCCACGATGCCGATTACCGTGATCGCGAAACTGAAAGTGAAGCCCGGCAGCGAAGCCGCATTCGAAGCCGCGGGCAGGGAAATGATCGCGACGGTGAAAACCGCCGAGCCCGGCACCCTCGCCTATGTCCTCCACAAAAATACCAAGGACCCAACCGAATTCATCTACTACGAGGTTTACCAGGACCAGGCCGCGCTCGACGCGCACGGCAAGACCGATCACATGAAAGCCTTCGGCGGGAAAATCGGCGCCCTGCTGGCCGGCCGCCCCGAAATCGCGGTACTCACCGAAGTCGCCCGCAAGTAGCATCGATGGCGAGAACGGTTGGGGATGAACCATTCAGCCTGACCGAGTCGGATTTTCTGTGATACGAGTAAGGTGTGGATAGGCGTCATCAAATCCCGGCGTCGCCCGAACTGGAGCGACGCCGGTTCTCCGCACGGAAATCACTTTTTGACGGAACGAACCCACCGATAGACCGCAGCCGTCCCAAAACCACAACATATGGTATAAAATCGCCGTTTTCGCCTGAACTCGATGAATCAGAATCGCGCCGGTTTCGATCTGACGGAGGTGCGATTCGCCCACATGCCAACGACTTTTTGTGCTTAAAGTAATAGTTTAGATTAACCTCGATGCCCTCCACCCTCGCAATCCTCGGCGGACAGCCCCTTCGCACCCGCCCCTTCCCGCCGTGGCCAGTCTTCGACGCCCGCGAACGCGCGCAACTCGAGGACGTCCTTACCTCGTCAAGCTGGGGCGGCTACCCCAGCCCCAATCGCAAGGCCGCCGGGTTCGCCGCGGCCTTCGCCGCGTATCAGGGCGCTCGCTTCGCCATCCCGACCACTTCCGGCACCAGCGCACTCGAGGTCGCCCTCAAAGCGCTCGGCATCGGCGCCGGTGACGAGGTCATCGTCCCCGCGATCACTTTCGCCGCGACCCCTTACGCCGCCGTCGCATGCATGGCGCGTCCCGTCTTCGCCGACGTCAGCGCCGCCAACGCATGCATCGATCCCGAATCCGTCAAGCGCCTCATCACGCGCCGCACCAAGGCCATCATTCCGGTCCATTACGGCGCGTCACTCGCCGACCTCGACGCGCTCGCCGAAATTTCGCGCGCGAATTCGATTCCACTGGTCGAGGATTGCGCTCACGTCCCCGGCGCTCGATTCCGCGATCGCGGCGTCGGCACTCACGGCGCTCTCGGATGCTTCAGTTTCCAGTCCTCCAAGCCGATGACTGCGGGCGAAGGCGGGATGATCGTAACCGACGACCCCGATCTCGAGCAGCGATGCCAGTCGCTGATCAATTGTGGACGGCGCCGCCCCGGCGATCACTTCGAAGGTCCGCTGATGGGCGCGAACTACCGCATGACCGAATGGCAATGCGGCATCCTGCTCGCGCAGCTCGCGCGCATCCCCGAACAGATCGAGCACAAGAGCCGCGCCGCCGCCCGCCTGCGCGAAGGACTCGCCGCCGTCAGGGGACTGACGCCGGTCGCGCGCGATCCACGCGTCACGCGCGAAGTCATCTACGCATTCGTTTTTCTCATCGACGAATCCGCGCTTGGCGCGTCGCGTAATCGATTCGTCCGCGCACTTCGCGCCGAAGGCATTCCATGCGGCGTCGCCAACGATCCTGTCTATCGCTCCGCACTGTTCCCGCGCGAGTCCGCCGCCTATCGCAAAGCCTGCGAGCTTGCCGGCGCCAATCCTGATACCGCGATCGATTGCCCCGTCGCCGAACGCCTCTTCGAGCACGCGCTCGTTTCGATCCCGCACGAATGCCTGCTGGGCGACGACCGCGACCTCGACGACATCGTCGCCGCAGCGGCCAAAGTGGCTTCCAGAGCCACCGAACTCGCTGGAGCCAGACTGAAATGAGCTCCTTCCACGCCGGCGCTGCGCGCGTAAAACTCGATCCGCCCGCCGGCCTTGCGATGCTCGGTTACGGCAGCCGCATCGGCCGCAACCAGGGCGTGCACGACGACCTCGCCGCGCAAGCCCTCGTGCTCCACGACGGCGCCACCAGGGTCGCCATCGTCGGTGTTGATCTTCTCGCGCTCGGGGTTCGCATCGCCGACGACATTCGCGAGCGCGCCGCCGCAATCACCGGAATCCCCGCCGATTCGATCCTCGTTTGCGCTACTCACACTCATTCCGCCCCCGCCTTCAACATCTTCGCGACTCCGCGCGCCGACGCGAAACCCGCGGACGGCCGCGACCTCGAATGGGAACGGGCGCTGCCCGGAAAGATCGCCTCGGCCATTATTCAGGCCAACGAAAATCTCGAGCCTGCGATCCTCCGCGCCGCCAGCGCCCCGTTCACGCTCGGAATCAATCGCCGCCTGATGCGTCCGCAGCGTCAAATTCAGCTTGCCGCAAATCGCTCCGGTCCGGCCGATACTGAAGTCCAGGCCCTCGGCGCCTATCGCTCGGACGGAATTCCCCTCGCATTCCTGATGAACTACCCATGCCACGGCGTCGTGCTGTGCGAAGACAATCTGCACTACTCGCGCGACTGGCCCGGCTTCGCGATGGACGAAATAGAAAGCGCGACCGCCTCCGCAAACGGCCCGCGCCCAATTTCGATTTTCATCCAGGGCGCGACCGGCAACATCGATCCGCGCAGCCGCGGCAACTTCGCAGTCGCCGAGCAACACGGCCGCGCGATGGGCCGCGCGGCGTTCGACGCGCTCTCGCGCGCGCCTTCGATTGCCGGCGCTCGCATCGCCGCGCGCAGGATCGCGCTCAACCTCAAACTCAAAGACTTCAGCGCCGACCTCGCCGTCGCGCGTGATTGCGCCGCCCAGACCCAGGCCTCGCTCGACAATCATCGCGGCGGCGACGGCAACCAGTTGAAGCGCCTGCGCGACCATCACGCGCAATCGCTCTCGGCGTTGAGCGCTCTGGAAGCCCTCGAGGAGCAAAATCGCCGCGACCGCCGCGTCGATATTGCGCGCCGCGAACTTGCCACCGCGATGACCATCCTCGCGCTTGGCGATCTCGCGATCGTCGGCATCCCCGGTGAGCTCTTCGTCGAGCTGGGCCTCGCGCTAAGGGCAAACCCGTACTTCGCGCAGACCTTTGTCGCCGGCTACTGCAACGATCTGATCGGCTACATTCCCACCCGCGCCGCGTATGCCGAGGGCGGTTACGAAGTCGATACCGCGCGAATCGCCGCCGGCAGCGGTGAGACGATCGTCGACACCGCCCTCTCCGCGCTGGCTGCGATGCGCGCGTAGTCGTGCGCGAGATTCGCCATCGCGAACTCGCCCAGATGCGCTCGTTCGGCGCGCAAATCGTCGACGTTCTTCCGTCGCATGAGTACGATACCGCTCACATCAGCGGCGCTATTCACATTCCACTGCGCCACATTATCCGCGACGCACCTGCTTCGCTCGACCGCAAGCGCCCGGTCGTCGTCTATTGCCGCGACTCCCTGTGAGACCTTAGCGCGCGAGCTGCGGCGCAGCTCGAGATACTGGGCTTCACCTACGTTCTTCACTACTTCTGCGGCAAAGCCGATTGGCTTGTCCGCGGATTGCCTACCGATCCGCCCGCGCCGCTCTCGGAGCGGATACGCGCGCTTCCCTATTTCGTCAACAATCTCGTGCCCGGTCTCCGCTCTTTCTGGATTCGCTACTCCGACCGCGTCCGTGTTGCTGAGTTCATGCGCGACGACCTCGTCCGCCTCGGCCCCGAAGACTCCGTTTCGCCGGCTTCTCCCGATTCACCAGCCCCGCGCGCCGTCGTGCTCAATTCCGAAGGAGTCCTGCTCGGCGCGATCGAACAATCCGACGCCGCACCGCGCGCGCTCGATGCCATGAAGCGCGCTCCACAAACCATCCGCCCCGACATGACCCCGCGTCTCGCCGCGAAACTGCTGGCTTCAAGTCCCTATCTGATAGTGACAACCGCGACGGGCAAATACCTCGGCCGCTACGACCCGGTCCCTCGCCCGTTACTTCACGGGAGAGGTTAGGTGAGGGTTCTGCCGCGCATCCACCCAAAACTCGACTGTTCACCTCCCTCGACGCAAGTTAAGTTACCTCTCGATCACTCCATCGCCCGAGATATCCAGATGGTACGCGGCCTCGCGCGCAAGCTCCTCGGGCCGCGCGCGATAGTATTCGACCTGAGGCACACCCGGAATTGCCGCGATAACATCGACAACCGCGACCGCCGTGAAACCGTGCCGCGCGAAGAACTCACCCGCGTCGGTGCTGAACAAGTACAGATGCCGCGCGCCGCGCGTATGCGCAGCCTTGCGCGCCGCCGCGACCAACGCGCCGCCGATTCCGCGCCGGCGCATGGATTCATCCACGTACAGCGAGCGTATCAACGCCGCGTCGATCTTCGACTCGACTCCTATCATTCCGACTGCCTCGTCGCCGACGTACGCGACGATGTAACAGGCGGCCGGCCATTCGATTCCCGCCGTCATCATCCCGGCCCGCGCAAGCAGCTTGCGCACCCGCGCGAGGTCGCGTGTCTGCTCGATTACGAGTTCGCCCGCGCGATGCCTGCGTATCGTCATGGCGCAATCTGCGCGCTACTTCTTCGGCGGCGGAAAGAGCTGCACCCCGGCTTCGTCAACCACCGTGATCGCCTTGACCGGACACGAACGCGCCGCCGAGACAATTATCGAGTCGCCGGCCCCCGACGCGTTGACGACCTCGGACTTGCCGTCTGCGCCGAGTTGAAACACGGCAGGCGCTGTCTCCACGCAGTCGCCGCTGCCGATGCATCGCGTCTTGTTCACTGTGATCGAAAGCTTCGCCATCGCTACCTCCGTTCCGCTGATGAAGAATAGAATCCGCACTCTGCGCCCCGCAAGCATTCAATCGCTCTGTATTGCGCGCGCAATTGAATCCGCTCGCACCGCGGCTAATACTCATTCGCGATGGGCCAGATCGCAGGCACCGGGATCGACGTCATCGAGGTCGAGCGCATCGAGCGCGCCCTCACGCGGCCCTTAACCGGCAATCGTTTCCGCGCACGCGTCTTCACCGCGGGCGAGGTCAAGTACTGCGAGTCGCGCGGCCGTCCCCGCTACCAGAGCTACGCCGCGCGCTTCGCCGCCAAGGAAGCGACCATGAAAGCGCTCGGCACGGGATGGAACCGCAACGTCGGATGGAGCGAGATAGAGGTCGTGCGCGAGCGCGGCAAAGCGCCGACCATCGCGCTATCGGGCAAGGCCGCCGCCTTCGCGCAGCGCAAACAGATCACGCGCTTTCACCTGAGCATCACCCATACCGCCGCCCAGGCAATCGCCCACGTAATCGCCGAAACCTGACACCCGCTACTTCGCTGGCGACGA
Organism: uncultured delta proteobacterium; assembly: GCA_963842085.1. GTDB lineage: Bacteria > Desulfobacterota > Binatia > Binatales > Binataceae > Binatus. The sequence goes on along the minus strand of CAWJET010000002.1, from coordinate 239,547 downwards.
CGACGACGGCGCCGCGGCGGGCGGCTTTGCCATGTACAGCAGCGCGGGCCGGTTCAATTGCGCGAAACTGAAATCGCTCATCGAGTACACCGCTTTGCCCGCGCCTGACGCCGCATAGTACTCCGTCCGCGGTCCCGCCGGCTCGCCGGGGATCGGCGGGGTCGTCTCCTTGATGCTGATCTTGCCGAGCTTGACCGCGCCCAGCTCCTTGCCGTCCTTGCCGGTCAGGGTAATTTCGACCGCCGGATTGTCCAGCCCGAACGGCTGAGCGCTTGGCATCGGATCGGCGACTATCGAGTTGCCTTTGAGATCGCGGAACTGCTGGAGCAGCCGCTCGACCACCAGCACATCCCCCGCCGACGTCTTGCCGTCAACTACCACGTCCCATTTGCCGACCGGAGCGCGCTTGAGCGTGAACTCGCCCTCGCTGGTTTTGACCTTGACCGTCTCGACCGACTCCGGCTCGACCTTCACGATCGTCTTGTCGCGAAAATCCAGCGGCGACTTGTCCAGGCTGGTCATCACGTATTCGGCCACGGCGTAAACCGGCGCGCGCTCTCCGCGGCGCACGTAAATTCCGCTCTTGCCCTCCCCGTTCTGCTTGAAGCCGAACAGCATCGATTGCTGCCCGCCGTTGTTGAGCACCACCGTCGCCGTCAGATGCGGCTTCTCGAGCCCGTATTGCGCGACGCTGCTGGGCGCGTCCGACACGAAGTCGGTCGCCCTTGCGTTGACCAGCGTGCTCAACGCCGACCGCACCGCCGTGTCGTCGGCCAGGTACGGGCCGGGCTTGACCATTTTCCAATTGTCGCCGTCGCGATCGATTTCCATCGTCTGCCCGTTCTCGCGGGCGATGATCAGCTTTTTGACGTCGTCGATCTTGAATGCCATCAGGTCGCGCGCGCGCAGGTCGTTGACCGTCTTGTTCATCCCGGCCGAGAACACGCCTTCGGTCAGCAGCACCGCCGGACTGTTGCTGAGCCGGACGTATGCGTTGAACCCGATCGGCGTCGATTTCCCAACTTCGATCGAGGGCAATGTTTTCTTGTCGAAGGTCGTGACCGTGACGGTGGTGGTCGGCGTCTTGAGCCCGAATGGCGCCAGATCGGCCGGCTTCCCATCCACCGTGCGGACCATCACGCCGTCGGCAATCGCGCGCGCGAGGTTGTTGGCTTGCGTCTGGTCGGCGTCGGCGCCGATAGGCTTGACCAGCCGCCACGGCTTGCTCTTGTCGCGCTCGAGCACGATGTCGCGGTCGGAATAGCGGAGTTCGATTTTCGCGATGTCGTCCTGCTTGACGTCGATCAGCTTCTGCTTCGCCTCCGGCTCGGAATAACGGCCGACGATAAAGGCGTAGCCGCCCACGATCGCGAACAGGACCAGAACGATAATGGTGTTACGCAGCCGCATCGGAGCTCAAGTCGCAGTCGCGCGACGCCTCAGTTGCGCCGTTCCCACCACACAACGATCCCCGCAATCAGCAGCATCTCCGGCAGCAGCAGCACCGAGAACGCAAATACGATCGAGAACTGCCCCTCGGTCAGGCGAAAGCGCGACGCCCGCAGCGACCGCGGCCTGATCGAGATCGAATTTTCCTCGCCGGTCAGCCAGTCTGCGCTGTTGACGAAAAAGTCGCGGTTGAAAAACGTGCTCGCGTACTGATTGTCGGCAAACTCGGTGCTGCCGTACACCACGATCCGCGCGTCGCCCTTGCCCCAGCCGAGTTGCTCGAGGTTGCCGTCCACCGCCATCACCACCGTGATCGGCCCGCGGGTGTCCTTGGCGGTCAGCTCGGCCTTCTGCTGCCGGAACAGCGTGTCGAGATCGACCTCCGCCCACGACGTATCGCTGGTCTTCGCCACCGGCGTGACCGCCAGTCCCGCTTTCAGATTGGGTTCGGCGCTGAGCGATCGCGTCATCGGGAATACTGTGCGCTGCTTGAAATCCTTGGTGATCGGACTCTCGCCGTAAGTCTGCACTATAGGATTGAGCCCGAGCGCGGGACCTTCGAACAGCCGCACCACCTGGTCGACCACGATATCGTTGCCGACCTTGACCCCCCAGTCGGCCGCCAGCTTCACCATCGCGTCTTCGTCGATTGGATTGTCGGGGCGCTGCGGCCGGTACATCGCGATCATGCGCCCGCCATGCTTGAGGTAGTCGTTCAACGCGTCGATCTCGTGCTGGCCGAGCGGCTTGATCGGTCCCGCGATCACGACCAGGTTCGCGTCATCGGGCACCTTGGGCAGTTGCGCGAGCTCGAGCTTGCGCACCTCGTAGCCCTCGCCTTCCAAGTCCTTCTTGATGATGCCGTAGCCGGTCGGGTTTTCGGCATCGTCGGGATCGGCCTCGCCGTGCCCGTCGAGGAACTCGATCACCTTCTTGCTGCTTTTGGTCACGCGAATGATCGCGTTGGTCAGCGCTTCCTCGCCCAGCTCGGTGACGTTGATGCCTTCACCGTTGTCGCCGCCGTACTGCAGATGCGTGGTGCCCATCACCGAGACCTTGAAACGCTCGGCAAGCTCGGGATGCTTGTCGGGATCGACCATCTCGTAAGTGAGCTTGGGCGAGTAGTAGGCGTAAGTGTCGTAGAGCTCGCGCGCGGCGGGATTATCGCCGCCCTGGAAGAAGCCGTACAACTTGAGCGGCTTCTGCAGTCCCTTGACCACCTTCACCGACTGGCTCGACAGGCTGTAGACTTTCTCGGCCGTCAGGTCCAGCCGCGTATGGTGCAGCGTCGAGATATAGTTAATCGCGACCAGTAGCCCGACGAATCCAACCGAGTAGATGGCGGCGTTGGCGCCGTAGCGCGCCGAGCGTCCGCTCGCGATCAAGGAAAGTTCGGAGCGGCTCGACGTGATCCACAGGACAATCGCGAAGATGCCGCCGGCCAGGTTGACCCACACGAACAGCCGAAAGCCGCTCGAGATGAAATAGTCAACCAGCCCGAATGACAGCAGGACCAGGCCGAGAAGTCCGTAAAGCGTCGCCGATCGCCGCATCCGCCCCTCTACCTCACCGCCAGCGCGCCGACTCGACCGAGCGTTGGGTCAGAAACAGCGCCACGAAAATGAGACTCAGGAAATAAACGATGTCGCGCGTATCGATGATGCCGGTGACCATCTGGGCGAAATGATCCGGCAGCGATAAATAGCGCATCAGGCCCACCAGCGACGTCCCGCCGGCCTGCGCCGGCCACGAGATGACGAACAGCAGCAGCAGCAGGCCGAAGCAACTGATCGCCGCGATGATTTGATTCTGGGTCAGCGAGCTGGTGAATAATCCTATCGAAACGAACGAGACCGCCACGAACGCCAGCCCGAGGTAGCCGGAGAACATCACGCCGACCTCCGGGTTGCCGAAGGCCACGAGGATCAACGGAAACATGCCGGCCAGGCCGATCATGATCAGCACGAAAGCCGCGGCCGCGATAAACTTTCCCGCGACGATCTCGCCGGTCCGGATGGGTGCGGTCAGCAGAAGTTCGTAGGTGCCGGTGCGCTTCTCCTCGGCAAAGCTTCGCATCGTGATCGCCGGCACCAGGATGACGAGCACAATCGCCAGGTTGTGCAGCATCGGTTCGATTACCCGCTGGTTGAGATTGAGGTGCTGCAAGACCTCGGGATTCTGCATCGCGGCATAGGCGGTCAGCATCACATCGAAATAGCGCAGCAGCGCAAAGAAGAAGAAGCCGCCCAGCAGCAGGAACACCGTCATCACGACGTAGGCGACCGGCTGCAGAAAATAGCCCGCAAGCTCCTTGCCCGCGATTGTCAGAGAATTCTTCATTCGAGCGGTACGGGTATCTCAGGTATGCCCCGCTCCAACCTCCTCCAGCGTTTCCTCGGCACTCGCGGCGTCGGCGTGACGCTCCTTGGTGATAGCGTTCAGGAAAATATCTTCGAGCGAGGTCCCGGCCGGCAGCTTCTTCAGGTACTCCTCGAGCACCACGCGGCCGTCGGCAATTATCACGACCTTGTCGCAGATCTGCGAGACCTCGGGCAGGATGTGGGTCGAAAGCACGACCGTTCTGTTGCCCGCGAGATGGTGAATGAGATCGCGAATTTCGTGAATCTGCCGCGGGTCGAGGCCGATCGTCGGTTCGTCCAGCACCAGCACGGGCGGATCGTGAATCAACGCCTGCGCCAGCCCGACGCGCTGGCGATAGCCCTTGGAAAGCTGTCCGCAAATCCGATGCGACATGTCGGCGAGGCCGCAAACTTCGAGCACGTGCTCGAGCGCCGACTCGATCTTCGCGCGCGAGACGCCGCGGAGTTTGGCGACAAACTTCAGGTAGGCCTCGACGCGCATGTCGGGATAAAGCGGCGGATTTTCGGGCAGGTAGCCGATTTTGCGGCGCGCCTCGAGCGACTGCGAAAAGATGTCGAGTCCGTCAATCAGCACGGTGCCCGCGGTCGCCGGCATATAGCCGGTGATGATGCGCATCGTGGTGGTCTTGCCGGCGCCGTTGGGGCCGAGAAAGCCGAGGATGGAACCGTTCTCGGCTTTGAACGATACGTCTTTTACCGCGACAAAGTTGCCGTAGGCTTTGGTTAGGTTCTTAACCTCAATCATTCACACCGTCCGATTCCAGAGGCACCAAGATGGCATGGCGGGTTCAGTTTCAATTGACGAAGTGACCTGCCCGGCAATTCGATCAATCAAAGAGCAACCGACTAATTAAACACGCCAGGGGATGCTGTCAATACGACGGCCGGACATCGGGCATGTTTTTCGGTTTGCTTTCTCGGTGCTTTCGCTTTGAGAACCGTATCGGATAGCTTCGACTGATGGCCGCAGAACGCAAACAACTGATCCTCGTCGACGGCTCCGGGTACATCTTCCGCGCGTTTCATGCGCTGCCGCCGATGAATACGTCGCGCGGGCTGCCGACCCACGCGGTGTACGGCTTCATCCGGATGCTGTTGAAGCTGCTGAAGGACGTGCGCCCATCGCATATCGCGATCGTCTTCGACTCGCCGAAGAAAACTTTTCGCGACGACCTGTTTGCCGAATACAAGGCCAATCGCGCCGAGGCGCCCAACGATCTGATCGTGCAGATTCCGTATATCCATCGCGCGGTCGAAGCGTTTCGGATCAAGTCGCTGATGCTCGACGGATTCGAGGCCGACGACGTGATCGGCACGCTGGCCAAACGCGCGGCGCACGAACATTTCATCGTCACGATCGTTACGGCGGACAAGGACTTCATGCAGTTGGTCGGCCCGCACGTCACGCTGTGGGACACGATGCGCGATCGGCGAATCGGGGTGCGCGAGGTGCGCGAGCGCTTCGGCGTCGAGCCGGCCGCGCTGGTCGATATCCAGGCGCTCACGGGGGACACGATCGACAACATCAAAGGTGTGCCGGGTGTCGGCGAGAAAACGGCGGCGGCGCTGGTTCAGAAGTTCGGCAGTGTAAAAGGAATTTATGAGAACCTCGATCATATCGAGGAAGCCGGGATTCGCGGCGCGAAGAAGGTCGCGGGCCTGCTCGCCGAGCATCGCGCGGCCGCAGATCTGGCGCGAAAATTGGTGCGCATCGAGACCGACGTGCCGCTGAGAGTCGAGCCCGACGAATTCGCGTGGCAGGGCGTGGACGAGCGCGCCGCCGCGGAACTGCTGCGCGAGCTGGAGTTCCATTCGATCCTGCGCGAGATCTCGCCGTCGCAGGTGGACCTGCCCGGCCTCGCGGCGGATGCTAAGCCCGCGCCCGTCGTCAGCGGAAACGATCTCGCGGAGGCGTTGAAGACTTTTGCAACCGCGACTCGAATCGCAGTCGATCTCACCACGTCTGACGCTGGCCGGGACACGTTGCAGCTCGCCGGCGCCGACCAAACCATCGTTGTCGAGCACGACGCGATTGCAAGCGCGGCGCCTCTACTCAGCTCCGAGCGGCCGCCCAAGTCGTGCCACGATCTGAAGAATCAAATCGCGGCGTTCGCGCGGCACGGAATCACGCTCACAGGCGTCGACTTCGACACGATGCTGGCGGGCTTTCTGATCAATTCGGGACAAGGGGAGCCGTCGCTGACCGATCTGTATCACGAATACCTGGCGCCGCTGGGCGCAAGCGGTCCGCCGGGTACCAACGCGGACCTGGTGAGAAATCTTCGCGAAGCTCTGGCGACCCGTCTGGAAGCCGATGGCCTCACTTCGATGTACAACGAGATCGAGATGCCCATCGCACCGATCCTGGCCGCGATGGAAGCCGTGGGAATCGGGATCGACGGCGACGCGCTCAAGGTCATCTCGAAGGAATTTGCCGAGCAGATGAATCGGCTGGAACGCGAGTGTTACGAGTTGGCGGGCCACGAGTTCAACCTCAACTCGCCGACGCAGTTGCGCGAGGTGCTGTTCACCGGCCTGAAGCTGTCGGCCAAGGGTCTGAAAAAAACCAAGAGCGGATTTTCGACCGATGCCGATACGCTCGAAAAGCTCGCGGCGGTGCATCCACTGCCGCGCAAGCTGATCGAGTACCGCACCATTTCGAAATTGAAATCCACTTACGCCGACGCGTTGGCCGAGGTGATCCGCTCGGGCACCGGGCGCATCCACACAACCTGGCATCAGGCGCTGGTGCCGACCGGGCGCGTCAGCTCGAGCGATCCGAATCTGCAGAACATCCCGACCCGCAGCGTCGAAGGACGGCGGATTCGCCGGGCGTTCGTGCCAAAGCCGGGATGCATCTTCGTGTCCGCCGACTATTCCCAGATCGATCTGCGCGTGCTGGCTCATTTGTCGGGCGACAAGACGCTGGTCGATGCGTTCAAGACCGGCGAGGACATTCACATCCGGACCGCGACCGAGGTGCTGGGAATCACGCCGGACAAGGTCAATGCCGAGGCGCGGCGGCTGGCCAAGGTGATAAACTTCGGGATCATCTACGGAATGGGCCCGCAGCGGCTGGCCGGCGAGCTCGGGATTGCGCTGACGGAAGCCTCGGACTACATCAAGCGCTACTTCGAGCGGCTGCCGGGCGTGCGCGCATGGCTGGACGAGACGGTACGCATCGCGCGTACGACGGGCTACGTGACGACGATGTACGGGCGGCGCCGTTATCTGCCCGAACTCAACGCGCAGCCGGGTGGGGCCCGGGCGCAGGCGGAGCGAATCGCAATCAATACACCCATTCAGGGCACCGCGGCGGACCTGATAAAGCTCGCTATGATAAGGTTAGATAGGGCGCTACGAGCGCGGCCGCTCGGCGCACAGATGATTCTCCAGGTGCATGACGAGCTACTACTGGAAGCGCCGAAAGAGGAGTGGCAAGAGGCGGCGGCGCTGGCAAAACGCGAAATGGAGGGGGTGGCCGAACTCAAAATTCCGCTGAAGGTGGAGCTGAAATCCGGTCCAAACTGGGCCGAGATGAGCAGCGCGGTATGAAAAATTCGCTGAATTTAGTCCCCCGCCCCTCCGTCTACTCAAGTTGAGAACACCAGGCCGCCAGGACGGTGATGAAGCCGAGCTAATCGAGCGCTCCCGTAAGGGCGACTCGGCGGCATTTGGCGTTTTGGTGGAACGTTACCAGCGCCGGGTCGTCGGCGTGGCGCTGGCGGTGGTACATAACCAGGATGACGCGATTGAACTGGCGCAGGAGACATTTGTTCGCGCGTTCGAGAACCTGTCGAAGTTCGAATCGCGCTCGAGCTTCTCGACCTGGCTCTATCGAATCGCGGCCAACCTCGCGATTGATTTCTGGCGCCGCGAGGGACGCCATGTGGTCCTGCATGGAGACGATGCCGACAGCGAAATTGGCAAGCTGCCGACCAGCCACGGAGACTCGTTCAAGGAAGTCAGCCGCAGTGAACTCTCAGCACGGCTAAAGCAAGCGCTGGAGGAGTTGACGCCAGAACATCGTGCAGTGATACTTTTACGCGAAGTCGAAGGGATGTCGTACGACGAAATTAGCGAGGTTCTGCAGTGTCCAAGAGGTACGGTCATGAGCAGGCTGCACTACGCACGAACGCATCTGCGTAACATCCTGAAGGACCTGGCCGGGAGCTGAGCAAGAAATGGCTGAATGCGGCGAAATAAGTATGATGCTCGGCGCGTTCGAGGATTCCGAACTCGAGCCCAACGAGATGCAGGAAGTCGCCTTTCACCTGGCGCGATGCGAGTCCTGCACCGGCATCCTGGCCGATTACTCAACGCTCGGACGCGAGCTCAGAGCGGTTGCGACCGAGCCCGCACTGGCGAGCTTCTCGAGCGCGGTAGTTGCTCGCATTGATCGTCTGCCGCAGCCGGTGCCGACGAGAATCGCGCGGTTCTTCAGGCGGCAGGTGGATTCTGTCGGTTCGGGCCTTGCGTGGGGCGGTGCAGTCGCGGCAGTCGCCGTCTTGACGATAATCCTGATGACGCCGTACGCCGAGCAGTTTGCCAATCGAGGGCCGCATTCGACTCCTTCGATGGCCGCGGCAGAGCAGGGAGCCGTCCCGGGAGCAAACCAAATCGCAACGGCCGACGAGCCGACGATGGCGGACAACGATTCTCATGCCGACATCTCGCGACTCGAGTCGGAGAATGGCTCGGTCGCAGTCTGGAGCGAACCTCGCGAGGACACGACGGTCATTTGGCTACCGGATCAGCCCTAGGTCGCCATGACTTTGCGCCCCGGTAGTCTCGCCTTCCTCATCATCGCAATCACGGCCTTCGGAGTGCAAAGCATTGCTTACGCCCAGAAGGCGCCCAGGCAGGTGACCGTTTATATTGACTCGGTGATGGCGGCTGACACCAACGAGGGAACCGACCCGCGGCTGGGTCCGATGAACCAGAAGTTGCGACGCTTGTTCGGCTTTTCGACTTACAACTTGATCGGTCACAACGAGGGGCAAACTTCCTGCGGCAAGATGATTGCGTTCACGCTGCCCGGCGGCAAGATTCTCCACGTGCAGCCGCGCGCCATCGACGGCGACATGATCGCGATGGAGATTGTGCTGTTCGACGGCACGCGCCCGATGATGACCACCGATCTCAAGCTTAGGAACAACGGAACGCTGATTGTCGGCGGACCGCGCTACGAACAGGGGATGATGATCATCTCGATTGGTGCGAGCACCGGCGGCTCGCAGCCGCCGGCGCAGGCGCAGGTAGCAGGCACCCCGACCGAAGCGAATACCCGCTAGCCACCCCGGACCTTCACAACGGATCGAAGTACGCCGTCACGCGGCCGTCGAAGTGGAACTCCCGGGCTCGAGCCCATGCATCGGCTCCGGCAAACGGTCGAGCGGGAAGAAGCCGGCGGCAAGCGGAATTTCCCTTGTCGTGAGTTCGCGCAGAAATATGGCATGGTGACTCGAGGCGAAGCCTTCCGGGTCATTCTGTCAGAATGACCCGGAGCGCAAAGAACATAAGTCGATGAAGCTCATCCTCAGCCGCAAGGGATTCGACTCGGCGCACGGCGGATGCCCGAGTCCAATCCTGGATGACCGCCTGTACTCACTTCCCATTCCGGATTCAGGCGCGCCGACCACCTACGCGGAAATCTCTCCGTTCAACGGTTCGTCAATCGCTCAGTTTGTCAAAGACCTGACGGGCGGCCGCGTCGGCCAAGGCGACGGCGCGCATCTCGATCCGGATTTGCGCTGCGATGCGATTGCGCGCGCCGCGGGATGGCGTCCGATTTTCGGGCAGGCTGGTGCCGCGCAGAGTCATCTCGCCCGCCACCGGATAGGCCGCGGCGATCTGTTCCTGTTCTTCGGATGCTTTCGGTGCGCCGAGCAGGTTGGAGGCGAGTTCCGTTTCGTCCGCGGCGCGCCAAAACTTCACGTTATCTTCGGATGGCTCCAGGTCGGCAGAGTAGCCCAAGCGACCAATGGCCTCGCCGCTGAAATCCCATGGGCCGACCGACATCCGCATCTCGTCGCGCCCGATCGATACACAAACAACACCCTCTATTTCGCGTGCGACCGGCTCTCGTCGATTGGCATGGACGCGAGCGGCGCCGGAACCTTCGACCGGCTCAGACCCGCACTGATCCTCTCGCAGACCGATCCGTACATGGGATGTTCGAAGTGGCGGCTGCCGCGATGGTTCGATCCAGCCGGCCGCTCTCCCCTCTCGTATCACGGCAACCCGGGGCGCTGGACTAACTGCAAGACCTCGATGCGCCTGCAGTCCGTCGGTCGCGGCCAGGAGTTCGTACTCGACGCTGACCAGTATCCCGAAGCGCGTGGTTGGTTGCGATCGATCTTCCGCGCCGCTCGCTAGCGACTGGGCGCGGAGCGGCAGACCGCCCAGGCAGCGTCGGCAAGCGCGGGAACCCGCTCCTTCATGCCGGCGAAGAGAGGATCGTCCGCCTGGCCGCGGACGAATCGGGCATAGCTGCCCTCCATTATAATCGCGAGCTTGAACAGCGCGAACGCCTGGTAGAAGGGAAAATCGCGCATCGCGCGCCCGGTGCGACGCTCGTATCGATCGATCATCTCGCGCCGCGTCAGCCATCCATCAGCGGCGTTCATGCTGGCAATCACGCCGCCCGACGCGCGGTCAGTTGGGTCGGGCCAATAGGTGAGCATCCAGCCGAAATCCGCGAGCGGGTCGCCAATCGTGGACATTTCCCAATCGAGCACGGCAATTGCGCGGGCGCTTTTGGGGTCGAACATCACGTTGTCGAGCTTGTAATCGCCGTGGACAATCGTCGGCGGCGGCGACGCGGGGATCCGGGCGCGCAGCCAGTCCTTGACGTTCTCCATCACAGGGAGCGGACGGGTGTGCGGAATCGTGCGCTCGAGCTGATCGGTCCATCGTTTGAGTTGACGCTCGAGGTAGCCGTCAGGGCGTCCGAACCCCTCGAGACTGGCCGCGCGCCAATCGACTTCCTGCAGCGCAACGAGTACGTCCACCATCTGCTCGCTGACCTGGCGGCGCAACTCGGGCGTTTGAGCGAAGTGCTTGTTGTCGGCTCGCACGACCTCGCCCCGCATATACTCCATCAGGTAAAACGGCGCGCCGATGTACGACGGGTCTTCGCACGCGGCGTACACGCGCGGCACCGGCACGGCCGAGTCCTGGAGAGCCTTGAGCACGCGATATTCGCGTATCACGTCGTGTGCGGTCGGGAGCAGCGGTCCGCGCGGAGGTCGTCGCAGCGCCCATGAATGGCCGTCGAAATGAATCAGGTGAACCTCGTTGGAGTGTCCGAACGAGATATTTTCCGACCTGAGTGCGCTGGTGTCGCCAAGCTTTTGCTCATCGAGGAACCGCGCCAGGCCGGTGAGATCCACCGTGGCGGATGGCCCGGTCTTTTCCTGGGTCAAAGTGCTCATCGAGCCGTACTGTTTTCGCAAACACGGCTCGCGGTCAAGCGTCGCCGCCGTCTTGCGACGGCAAAGCGCTGACCTATACAAAGAACTGCAGTGAATGCCGCGCCCGAGTTGAATGACCGCCAGAGCAACGGCCAGTTGGCCGCGATGCTCCGGCTCGCACGGCCTCATCAATGGATCAAGAACACGCTGGTATTGGCGGCGTTGATATTCGGTCAACGCCTGCTTGTTTTGCACGATGTCGTTCTTGCGGGCGTCGCATTCGTCGCGTTCTGCGCGCTTTCGAGCGCCGGCTACGTGCTGAATGACATCGCCGACCGCGACGCGGACCGGCTGAATCCCGAAAAGTGCGACCGCCCGCTGGCGCGCGGCGATCTCACTGTGGCCCAGGCAAGCAGAGAGGCGCTCGCGCTCGGCGCGATTGCGGTGGTGTTGAGCATCGCTTTGGGCCGGGCGTTTGTCGGAATCGCGGTGCTGTACGCTGTGCTTCAGCTTGTGTATTCGCTGTGGGCCAAGCATCAGGTGATCGTCGACGTGATCGCGGTTGCGATTGGCTTCGTGCTGCGCGCATTTGCGGGCGGCGTCGCGATCCACGTCGAGGTATCGCCGTGGCTGGTCTTCATCACGTTCGTGTTGGCGCTGTTCCTGGTGCTGTCGCGCAGACGCCATGAACTGATCGCGCTGGGCGACGACGCCGTCGCGCATCGCAGTGCGCTCTCGGATTACAGCGTCCGACTGGTCGATCAGATGATCTCGATCGTCGCGGGCGCGACTCTCGTCAGCTACATGATTTACACTGCGTCGGCCGAGGTCGAAGCCAAGCTCGGCACCCGGCATCTCTATCTGACGGTGCCGTTCGTCGTATTCGGAATCCTGCGCTACCTGTATCTGATCGATGAGCGCAACGAAGGCGGCGACCCCGCCAGCGCGCTGCTCCACGATCGGCCTCTGATGCTCACGGTCGCGCTATGGATTCTTATGGATATCGCGTTGTTGTATTTCTAGGATCAACGTTCGCGAGCGGCCGAGCTTCAGGGCGCGGCCATTCCGAGCGCGTCCTCGCCCGGACGATTAGCGCGGCGCCGAGGTATGCAGCCAACGACACCAGAAATCCCGGATGGGGCGCTGCCTTGATCAGGGCGGTCACGATGCAGGCCGCGAGCGTCGTGGCGCCGACTATCAACCCGATCTGCCGGTCTGCTTCGCGCGGCTGGACACCATCCCGGGCGGCGAACAGCCCGAACAAGTACGCGGGCAGCAGCAGCAGGGTGTCCTGTTCCCACGCAAGCGGCGACATCAGAAGCGCCAGCGCGACCCACAGCCCGAACAGGAGACCGTCGAGATCGGCGCGTCCGCGGCCTGTTATCGTGGCCGCAGCGGCGATTGCGAGCAGCGTGAGGTCGATGAGCGTGGTGAAACCCCAGACGGCGAAGAGCGGCTCCGCAGCGATCTTGATACCAGCGAAGCGCGCTACGCTCTCTCGCACAAAAGCAAGTACGGTAAGCCCGGCATGCCCCCCCTTGACGTGATATGAGATGGGAAGTCCCCGCGTCACCAGCTCGATCCAATGGGCGGGATTCGTCAGCAGTACGCCGGCGGCAAAAAAGCCGATCGTCCAGCCAAGTGCACGCCAACGGCGGTCAAACAAAAAATATCCGGCAGCCGCAGCGGGAAAAAGCTTCAGCAAGGCCGCTAGCGCCAGCCACAGTCCAGCGGTAACCGGGCGCTCCCGCCGCGCGCAGAACCATGCTGCGGACAGCAGCGCCAACAGCATCGGCGCGACCTGGCTCCATACCAGCGCGCCCATGAACGGGCGCGATAGCAGCACCAGTGAAAGCACGATAACCGTCGCCGCGGCGCCGAGCGGCGAAGCGTTCCCACGCGCCAGCAGTAGCACGGCGGTGACCAGGCATAGCAGTTGCGCGGCCTGCCAAATCCAAAACGCGGTTTTCTGGTCGAGCCGGGCGAGCGGCGAAAATATCTCGACGAAGGCCGGCGTATAGTTGCAACCGCGCATCAATCCACGCTGGTCCATCCACGGGTCGCCGCCGCTCGAATAATCGGTCCACCAGCCGTAGAAGACCGTGAAATCGAACTGGTCGTATCGATGCGAGGCCGAGCGCAGGTGCTGGGCTAGCGAGAGCGTCGCGACGAGCGCGAGGATCGCCGCGCCAGCCTTGATAATCCGAAGCCGCTGCTGAGCCGGAATTTCTATGTTGAATCCTGACTGGGGCTAGCCGCGGCACCAGGCGGTTTGCAAGAGCAAACTTCGAGCTCGGTTTTTGAGTGCAAGGGGATTTTCACGCCCCCGCAATCGACCGGTTCTCCGTCGGGTCGGCACAAAAACACTCGAAACTTCAATAACCCGGCAGAACTCCGGTCGGCGAGCCGACCATGCCGGCGCGCTGGAACGGATTAGTCCCGAATGGTCTCTGCCCGAACGAGCCCAGACCGCCGAGCGTTATCTGGAACTGGATCTGCACGTCATTAGGATTGTACGAATCGGTGACTCCGACGTCCGCCGCCCAACAATCGCACGGCGATTTCAGCCGCGCACCATATTCGATCTCCAGCATTTGATTCGACGCGATATCGTAGCTGGGCGCGAGGTACAGGCCCAACCGATCGAATACCTCGGTGTACGCTCGCCCCTGTATGAACTCCGCAGCATTCTTGTTCGTCGACGGGAAAACCGTGTCGCGACGATTGGCGTAATTGTATCCGACCTGGATGAACGAACCTTGCAGCGCCTTGCCCATGTACATAGCCGAACCCGCGGTTGACCACGGCGGCTGAATACTCACCGACGCATTGGCAAACGTGACCCCGGCATGCGAACGCGGACTGTAGTCAACCTGCGAGCTGAAGGTTGCAAGCTGGGTGGCATAGATGTGCATCAACGCCTCGATGTCCGACATGTCCGATCCATTGGCCACTTGATGCCCGATGTCGTAGGCCTGCTGTACCGTCAACGAGCCAATTTGCTGGGAATGCTCGCCGTCGCGGACGATAGTTCCGGGGTGCGGCACCAACGAATCCGGCGCGAGGGCCTCTTCGTGGAATGGCCCGACGGTCGAATCACTATCGGATAATCCTTCGGTCGGAGTCGCTTCGGTTGTCGTTGTCTCCTCCTCCGGAGCCTCCTCCCTGCTCTTGGTGAAGAAGCGCGTCGTGACCCCGTAGGTGAACATGCTCCGCGAGTTCAGACGGTCGAAGCTATCGAACAAAGGCATGTTGCCCTGGTAGATGTTCGGCACGTAGTAATAGTCGGCAAACGGCTGGATTACATTTTTGATCTTCTCGATCGACTTCCCTTCGACATCGTAAACGCGATCGAGAACCGTTGAGATTCCGACTTTTGCGTATGGAATGATTCGCGCAGTTGTCCCTTCGGCGGTAAACGGGCTCAGCGCAGCACAACTGTTCCAAACGAGCTGAGTACCTCCGTTGTTGGCGCAAGTGGGGTTGGGCGCGGAGGGTGAGGTTCCGACCGGGATGATTTTGATGTTGTGTCCGGAGGTGTCATAGAACGCCGTCTGCGAACCGATCTCCCCGTAGCCTTGCAGGTAGTCACCCAAACGCCACGGCAGCGTTACTCGAGGATTGGCGTCCAGCCGCAATCCATCGATCCCTTTGTAGCGGTAAAAGTTGACCGCCTCCGCGTCGTAATCCGCAAACATGAGGTTGTTGAACAATTCCTGGCGCCCGGTCACGGTCAGATCGGGCAGCCGCTGCAACGCGAATTCTTGCGGCTGAATCAGGTCCTGGTTCCACGTCCCCTGCAACTGCACGAACGCGTTTTCGAATCGATCCAGCAATCCGAAATCCGACAGCGCATTTCGCATCGAGCCGAAGTTGGTGCCAAAACCGCGTGACAACGTCCAGGTATTCATCTCACGCAAGTACAGACTGTCGCTGACGGAAACCGTTTCGGCGTATGCGATCAGGTCGCTTGTGAGATGCTGCCGCGTCATCCCGATAATCCCGTAGCGATCGACCGGGATGTGCGGATCGGCGATTTGGTTGTCCACCGTGTCGTCCAGGCGATTCGCATTCGACCGGATCGACTCGTTGTAGAACGCGCCGTCCGCCCACAAATAATCGTCCTTTCCATTGGTCAATCGATACTCGGCCAGCCCGCCCACTCGCTGCGAGGTCTCGACGTCCAGTGCCACCGTTGCATCGGAACTTTTATTAATCGCGATATAATACGGCTGAAGCCACTGAAAGCCGCGCAGTCCGGATTCACCCTCGCGCCCGCTCAGCAGACCGCTGTGCCGATCGGTATCAGCCGGGAAAACCAGGTACGGCGTCCTCATTACCGGGATACCAGCCACGTCAAAGGTGGCGTTGGTCGCGTTGCCGGTGTGTCCCATGTTCACGACCATATGATCCGCGTTTATCGACCACGAGGGCGTGCCTTTTTCGCAGCCGCAAGTCGTAAAGAATCCGTTCTTGACCTCGTAGTTCTGCCCCTCGAGCTTTATGATCTGCTTGCCTTCAAGATGGTAAATCTTCTGTTTCGCCAACACCTTGGCGTTGTAAAGCACCATGGTCTCGTTGGTAACGTCGATCGTCGCGTCGGTCGCCCACATTTCGACTTCCGGATCGATCAAATGCACGTGGCCGATCGCGTGCGCCTTGCGCTCACGGCGCATGATGTCGATCTCGTCGGCCTTGAGCACGCTTCCGCCCTGGATCATGACGGCGTCGCCCTTTACCACGAACGTGTCGGTCTTCGAGTCGTAGATGGTTTCCTGGCCGGTGACGGTGACCGGCTCTTCATGTCCGGCGCGGACCGGGGTGGGAACTTGAAACCCTTTCTTTTGCGCGGGCGCGGGCGGAGGAGTCGGCGTATCCGCGATGGCGATAGCCGGCGAGAGCATCGCAGCCCACACCGCCGCAATCGCGATTCTTTTAAGCGCCGGCTTCAGGAAACAACCCAATTCGCCCCTCGCGGGTCAGAAAATACGGGTAAACTTCGCCGATAAGATACACGGATCCCGTGACCAGCGCCACGTCATCCGGCCCCAATTCTGAAAGCACCCGCTCGATCGCGCGCATCGGATCGCGCTCGACGCGCGCGGGACAGTGCGCCGCGAAATGCGCCACCAGTTCCGCCGGCTCGAGCGGGTTCTTGGGCTTGGCCTGCGTCAACATGACGTCGCGCACGCGCGGACCGAGCATCGCCGCCATCCTCGGCCATTCCTTGGCCGACTGGCAGCCAAATATCAGGCGCGGTTTCACGCCGGGCCCGAGCTCGACGCTCATCGTCTCCAGCAGCGCCGCGATGCTCATCTCGTTATGCGCGCAATCCAGGATAACCAGCGGCCGCTTCGATACGGCATCGAAACGTCCAGGCCAGTAGATGTCGCGCAAACCTCGCCGGATTGCGTCTTCGTCTATTTGCCAGCCCTGCGCCCGCATCGCCTCGAGCGTCGCCACCGCAATCGCGGCGTTCTCATGCTGAAACGGACCCGCCAGTCCAAGCTCGAGATCGCACAGCTCCAGGCCAAGGCCGTGGTAGTCCAATCGATGCGCGGGCGCGTGCGACTGGTACGAGAAGTCTCGATCGATCAACCGCATGGCGCTTCGCCGTTGCGCGGCAATAGAGGTCAGCGCCAGCCGCGCTTCGGGGTCGCGCGCGCCGATCACGACGGGAACATCGTTTTTGATTATCCCGCCCTTCTCACCCGCAATAGCCGCAATGGTGTAGCCGAGATATTCCATGTGATCGAAACCGATCGGTGTGATCACGCTCAAAATCGGCGTCACGACGTTGGTCGAATCCAGCCGCCCGCCGAGTCCCGTCTCGACCACCGCGACATCGACGTTCTCCTCCGCGAAGTACAGAAACATCATCGCGACCGTGAACTCGAAAAACGTGAGCGCCAGGCCCGCACGGTCGTAAATCGCACGCAGCCGCTCGATATAGTCGAGCATCTGCGCCGCCGGAATTTCAGCCCCGGAGATTCGCGTCCGCTCCGCCAGATTTACCAAATGCGGCTTGGTATAAAGCCCGGTCCGGCACCCCGCTTGCCGCAGGCAACTGTCGAGCATAGCGGCGACCGAACCCTTACCCTTCGTGCCCGCGATATGCACTGTCCGAATCCTGCGATGCGGATTGCCAATGACCTCAAGCGCAGCCTCCATCCGCTCGAGTTTGTAAATCTCCCCGCGAGATTCCAGCGAATAAAGCCAGTCGATAGTGATGCTCAGCTGGTCCATGCCTAGGCGGAGTTTACCGGCAACCATCCGATCACGGAAGATTTCGCGAGCCGCCGCGTCCGAATCTTACTTCGCCCGTTACTTCACCGAAGAGGCTGTCGGCCGCAACGCGGCCGGCAAGTGAGGGGTTCTGCGGGCGGCTCCAGTAACCTTTGAAACGACGCTGCAGCTTCTATTGCGCCTGTCAGCGAGAGGCCGCGTTCCCGAAATCAGGCCACTACCGGGGAGCGCGCCTGCCCTTCCCTCTACCTGCCGCGGGTCCGGCGCCGCGGTTGCCGCGCGGCTTCGTCAACATCGCGAGGATTCGCGCCAGCGTGAAGCGCATCTGGTGGCGCGGGACGATCGCGTCAAGCATCCCGTGCGCGAGCAGGAACTCGGCGCGCTGAAAATCGTCCGGGAGCTGCTGATTGCTGGTCTGTTCGGTGACCCGACGGCCGGCAAAGCCTATCAGTGCGCCCGGCTCCGAGATATTCAAATCGCCGAGCATCGCAAACGACGCGGCCACGCCGCCCGTGGTCGGATCGCACAGCACGGAAATGTACGGCAGGCGCGCGTCGCGAAATCGCGCGATCGCGCCGGACACTTTCGCCATCTGCATCAGTGAAAGCACGCCTTCCTGCATCCGCGCGCCCCCCGACGCGACGAACACGACGACCGGCAGCTTGCGCTCGCCCGCGATGTCGAACAGCCGCGCGAGCTTCTCGCCCACCACCACGCCCATGCTGCCGCCCATGAACTCGAAATCCATCACGCCGATAGCCACCGGCCGATTCTCGATTTTGCCGAGCCCGACCACCACCGCGTCGTTGCGGCCGCTGCTCGCCCGCGCCTGTTTCATCCGCTTCGGATAGGGCTTGGAATCGACGAAGCCGAGCGGATCGCCGATCGCCATCTCGGCCATCAGCTCGCGCCATGTGCCGCGATCGACGCTGATCGACAGCCGCTGCGCAACGGTGAGACGGAAGTGATGTCCGCACTTGGGGCACACGTTCAGATTGCGTTCGACTTCCTTGCGGAACGCCATCTCCTTGCACGACGGGCACTTCGACCAGATGTCGTCGGACGGGGACTGCGTCGGTGCGGTAATCTGTTCGCGCTCGGCCATTCGCATTACCCCGCGGCCGGCGCGCGCTCGGTGCGATGCGCCGACTTCATCGCGTCCTTCATCGCCTCGACCATCCCGCCCACCGCCTCCGGCACGTCGCCCGATGCGATGTGCGCCTCGATCAACAACGATATGGCGCTGCCGACGACGACCGCGTCCGCCATCGTCGCAACTTTGGCCGCCTGCTCGGGCGTTGAGATGCCAAAGCCAACGCCGATTGGCAGATCGGTCACGCTGCGCAGCTCGCGCATGTGCTCGGCGATGCCCGTGTCGAGATGCGCGCGCGCGCCGGTCACTCCCGTCACCGAAACATAGTAGAGGAAGCCGCTGGCCGAGCGCGCGATCGCGCGGCTCCGGTCCAGCGGCGTCGTCGGCGCGAGCAGGTAGATGAGGTCGAGACCGTTGGCGCGGGCGGGGCGCTTGAGCTCGCCGGCTTCCTCGGGCGGCAGATCGATCACCAGCAACGCGTCGATACCCGCGCGCGCGGCGTCCGCGCACAACCGCTCGCATCCGTAATGAAAGATCGGGTTGAAGTACCCGAACAGGATCAGCGGAATCTGCGTCTGCGCGCGCAGCTCGCTCACCATCGAGAGAATCGCCGCCAGCGACGCGCCCGCGCCCAGTCCGCGCGCCAGCGCGCGCTGGTTGGCGGGTCCGTCGGCCATCGGATCGGAAAACGGCACGCCCAGCTCGATCAAGTCAGCGCCGCGAGCCTCGAGTTCGAGCACCAGCCTGCGCGTCGTCTCCATATCGGGATCGCCCGCAACGATGAACGGGATCAGCGCCGCCTCGCCGCGCGCGCGCAACTCACGAAATTTACGTTTGATTCTGCGCGCCGCTGTCATGGCTTACACCGTCACTCCGAACGCCTTGGCGACCGTTTGCATGTCCTTGTCGCCGCGCCCCGACAGATTCACGATCATGATTTGTTCCTTCGCCATTTGCGGCGCCAGCTTGATTGCGTGCGCGACCGCATGCGAACTCTCGAGCGCCGGGATAATTCCCTCGGTCTCCGACAGCGTCTTCAACGCGTCGAGCGCCTCGGCGTCGGTCACCGACGTATACTCGGCGCGGCCCACGTCGTTCAGCCACGAATGCTCGGGGCCGACGCCCGGGTAATCGAGTCCCGCGGCGATCGAATGCGTCTCGCGAATCTGCCCGAGCTCGTCCTGCAGCAGGTAGGTTTTGTTGCCGTGCAGAACGCCGACGCTGCCCGCCGTGATCGTGGCCGCATGATGCGGTCCGCTGATGCCGAGACCGGCGGCCTCGACGCCAATCATCTTCACATTGGTATCTTTGATAAACGGGTAGAACAGCCCAATCGCGTTCGAGCCGCCGTTGACGCACGCGACCAGCACGTCGGGCAGGCGCCCTTCGTGTTTGAGAATCTGGCGGCGAGCCTCGCGCCCGATGACTGCCTGGAAGTCGCGCACGATCATCGGGTACGGATGCGGCCCCGCCGTCGTCCCAATCAGATAGTAAGTGTTGCGCACGGTCGCGATCCAGTCGCGCAGCGCCTCGTTCATTGCGTCCTTGAGGCTCTTGCTGCCGCCCTCGACGGGCGTGACCTTCGCGCCGAGCAGCTTCATCCGAAAGACGTTAAGCGATTGACGCTCGACGTCCACCGACCCCATGAAGACTTCGCATTCGCGGCGAAACAGCGCCGCCATCGTCGCCGTCGCGACGCCGTGCTGCCCCGCGCCGGTCTCGGCGGTGATGCGCGACTTGTTCATGCGCACCGCCAGCAGCGCCTGCCCGAGCGTGTTGTTCACCTTGTGCGCGCCGGTGTGGCAGAGGTCCTCGCGCTTCAAATAAATCTTTGCGCCGCCGAGCCGAGCCGTGAGATTTTCGCACAGGTAGAGCGGAGTCGGACGTCCGACGAACTCGCGCGAGCGCCGCTCGAGCTCGTCGCGAAACGTCGGATCGCGGCGTGCCTGCTTGTAAGCGCTCTCAAGCTCGAACAGCGCGGGCATCAGGGTTTCGGCGACGTACTTTCCGCCGAACTGGCCGAAATGACCGCGGCTATCGGGAACGTTTTGCATTGTTGACGAACCTCCTGAGTTTATTGTGGTCCTTTACGCCCGGTGCCGACTCCACGCCGCTGGCGCAATCGACCGCGTAAGGTTCGAGCGCGGCCACCTCGGCAACGTTGTCAGGACTCAATCCGCCGGCGACGAACGCACGGCTCAGGTCAAGCCGGCGAAGTTGAGCCAGCGGAATACGGCTCCCAGTGCCGCCGTGGAGCTTCGTGTCGAAGGCGTCGAACAGCACATAGTCCGCGCGGTAAGGACTTACGTTCATCGCTTCATCAGGCTTCAGCCGCCGCGTGACAATTGACGGTACCGGCCAGCCCGCGAGCGCCGGCTCATCTTCGTCGCCGGAGAACTGGATCATATCGAGCGAAACAGAGCGCAATCGCTCAGCTATGTAGGCGCGCTCCGCATTCACGAACACTCCGACAATCGTGGCGCGCGAGCCAATCGCCGCGCGAATCTCGATAGCGCGATCAACCTCGATGTAACGCGGACTCTGCGCGTAGAAATTCAGGCCAATCATATCGGCGCCGGCTGCGATCGCCGCGTGCGCGTCTTCGACGCGCGTGATGCCGCAAATTTTCACGCGGACTGTCATAGTGCGCGCATCAACTCCCCTAGCTTCACGCCCGGCGTACCGCCCTTCAGCAGGCTCTCGCCGATTAGAAACGCGCGCGCACCCGCCGCGTCGAGCCGGCGAATATCGCCGGGCGTATCGATTCCGCTTTCCGTAACAATCACTGCGTCGCCCTTGTAACCCGCGAGCAGGCGCTCGGTCACCGCGATGTTGGTAACGAAAGTATGCAAGTCGCGGTTATTGATGCCGATCAAACCCGCGCCGATTTTCTCCGCGAGCGCTAACTCCGCGGCGTCGTGCGATTCGACCAGCGTCGCCATCCCAAGCTCACGCGCGAGGGCTGCCAGCGATCGCAGCTCGCCTTCCTTCAGCATCGCGGCGATCAACAGAATGCAATCCGCGCCAGCCGCGCGCGCCTCGTAAACCTGGTACGGCTCGAAGATGAAATCTTTGCGTAGCAGCGGAACATCGACGGCGGCGCGGACGGCACACAAGTCGTCGAGCGTGCCCTTGAAATGGACGTCAGTCAGAACGGAGATCGCGGCGGCGCCGGCGGCGATATACTCGCGAGCAACGTTGGCCGGATCGAGTCCCGGCATGATGTCGCCCTTGCTCGGCGAAGCGCGCTTGATCTCCGCGATTATCGCGGGACGCCTAATGCGCAACGCTGCAGCAAAATCGCGCGGCTTGGGCGCTCGCCCCGCCTCGGCAGCAATCGCCATCGGCGACACGACCGCGCGTCGAGCGCGCACTTCGATGCGTTTGGCGGCGTAAATATTGTCGAGGATTGAGGTCATTGTATTCCGCTGCTGGCGCGCCGCATCTTGTCGAGGACTTCCAGGGCGCGGCTCGAGGCGATAATTTCGCACGCTGCCTCGACGCCTTCTTTCAGCGACGCGGCCTTGCCGCCGACGTAGATTGCGGCGCCGCCGTTCAGCGCGAGCACATCTTGCGCCGGGCCCGCGCCGCCATCAAGCGCGCCGTGCAATACGCGCACAGCATCGTCGAGATTCCCGATCACCAGCGCGCGATGGTCGCCGCGCGACACGCCGAGGCTTTCCGGCGTGATTTCATATTCCGTCAACTCACCGTCGCGAAGTTCCGCGACTCTGGTCGGGCCGCTGATTGCGATTTCATCGATTCCGCCGCCGCCATGTACCACCATTGAACGCCGCGTACCGAGCGTCTTGAGCGCGTTAACCATTGGCCGCATCAAATTCTCTTCGGCGACGCCCAATAGATGGAAGTGCGGACGCGCGGGACTGCCGATCGGGCCCATCAAGTTGAAGATGGTGCGGATTCGAAGCTCGCGTCTGAGCGGTGCAATCCTCTTGAACGCGGGATGATACGCCTGAGCAAAGATGTGGCAGCATCCGGCCGCGTCCAGGCAGCGTTTCAGCCCGTCCGGATCGCAATCGATCTTCACGCCCATCGCTTCGAGCACGTCGGCGGTGCCGACTGTGCCGCTGATCGCCCGATTTCCATGCTTGGCGACCGGCACGCCCGCGGCTGCGGCGATCAGCGCGGCGCCGGTCGAGATGTTGAAGGTGCTGGCGCCGTCGCCGCCGGTGCCGCAGGTGTCGAGCACGTCGCCATTGCGAAGATTGAGCGGCCGCGCGCGCTTCAGCATCGCGCGCACTGCGCCTGCCAGCTCATCGGCCTCTGCACCTTTGATTTTCAGCGCCACCAGGAACGCGCCGACGACGGCGTCGTGCGCACCGCCGTCCATGATCTCGCCGATCGCGAGTTCGGCCTCGGCGTCGGAGAGCGAGCGCCCGTCGATGAGGCCTTGTAGCGCGTCGTGGAGCCCGCTCATCGCGTGGTTGCGTCCTGATCGATGCGATCGAGAAAGTTTTTCAGCAGATGCTTGCCCTCGAAGGTCAGAATCGATTCGGGATGAAACTGCACGCCTTCGACAGCGTGCTGTTCGTGGCGCAGCCCCATGATTTCGTTTTCCGCCGTACGGGCGCTGACCTCCAGCGCCGTCGGAATCGACGCCGCGTCGACCACCAGCGAATGATAGCGCATCGCGTCGAACGGACTGGGGATGCCCGCGAAAATCGTCTTGCCGTCGTGAATTATCGGCGAGGTCTTGCCGTGCATCAGGCGATCCGCGCGCACGACCTTGCCGCCGAACGCCTCCCCGATGCATTGCAGGCCGAGGCACACGCCGAGCATCGGAACTTCGCCCGCCATCTCGCGCAGAAGAGTCAGCGAGATTCCGGCCTCGGTGGGAGTGCACGGTCCGGGCGAGATGACAATTGCGGCGGGATGAAACGCGCGGATGCCGGCGACGTCGATGGCGTCGTTGCGCTTGACCGTGACGTCGGCACCGAGCTCGCCAAGGTACTGCACGAGGTTGTAGGTAAACGAGTCGTAGTTGTCGATCATCAGGACTCGAACGTTCCTATTGGCCGCCATGCGACTTACCTCCTGGCCGCGGTTTCAAAATCGCGCGCGGCCTGAAGCGCCCGCACCATCGCGCGAGCCTTGTTGACCGATTCCTCGAACTCGCCGCCAGGGTCCGAGTCGGCGACGACGCCGCCGCCCGCCTGGATGTACACGCGGTCCTTCTTGATCAGCAGCGTGCGCAGCGCGATCGCGGTGTCGGTGTTGCCGGTGTAGCTGAAATAGCCGACCGCGCCGGCGTAGACGCCGCGACGCACCGACTCGAGCTCGTCGATAATTTCCATCGCGCGGATTTTCGGCGCACCCGAGACTGTGCCCTGCGGAAAAGTCGCCGCGAACGCGTCGAACGCGTCGCATCCTTCGCGCAGCACGCCAGTGACGTTCGAGACTATGTGCATCACGTGCGAATAGCGCTCCACTACCATCAACTCCGTCACTTTCACCGAGCCGATTTCGGAGACGCGGCCGACGTCGTTGCGCCCGAGATCGACCAGCATCACATGCTCGGCGCGTTCCTTGGGATCGGCGAGCAACTCGGCTTCGAGTTCGCGGTCCTCTGCTTCGGTCACGCCGCGGCGGCGAGTTCCCGCGATTGGCCGCAGCGTGATCTCGCGACCCTCGACCCGGACCATCACTTCGGGCGACGCGCCGACCAGCGTGTGATCGCCCAGGCGCAGGTAGAACATATAGGGCGACGGGTTAATCGTGCGCAGACTGCGGTAGATGTTGAACGGATGCGCGGTCAGGGGCGCCTCGAAGCGCTGCGACGGAACGACCTGGATAACGTCGCCGGCCGCGATATATTCCTTGGCCGCGGAAACCATCGCCATGTATCCCTCGCGCGTCATGTTCGAGGTGATGGACGCGTCGTTGATTGCGACGTTGCTCGCACCTTCGAGGAACGGCGGCACCGCGGGACGTTTCAGGCGCTCGATTATCTCGTCGATCTTAACGCGCGCACTTTGATACGCCATTTTGGTCGAGGCGAACTCCTCGACCGGCACGTTGGCGATAATCTTGAGCGTCTGGCGGACGTTGTCGAAGCACAGCACCGTGTCGGTGAACATCAGGTGGAAATCGGGCGTGCCGAGGTCGTCGTTGGCGGTCTCGGGGATCTTCTCGAAGCATCGCACAATGTCGTAAGCGAGAAATCCGACCGCGCCGCCGAAGAAGCGCGGCAGGCTGGGCAGCTCGGGGGCGCGGAAGCGCTTGACCTCGGCGCGCAACTCTTCGAAGGAGTTGGCGACCGAGCGGACCTCGACGCCGCGGCCGGGGCGGATGATGTCCATGCGATTTTTGCGCGCGCGCATCACGACGGAAGGCTCGGAGCCGAGAAAAGTGTAGCGGCCCCATTTCTCGCCGCCGCGGACGCTTTCGAGCAGGAAGGCGTAGTCGTCGCGCGCAACCTTGAGGAAGGCGGCGACCGGAGTCTCGAGGTCGGCGGCGACCTCCTCGAAGACGGGGATGAGGTTGAATCCCTTCGCCGCCAGTTGTTCGAATTCGTTTTCACTCGGTTGTAACATCTCGTTTCCTCTCTCTTACTTCCGATACCGCCGCTCCAAAAAAGAAAAGGGCCGCAGGGTTTTCGCCCGCGGCCCTTTTAAGAAATCGGTTTTGCGATGAATTACAAAGCCGGCGCGCAGGCGGGTGCATCGACGTGCCAACCCCACCATCCCGCGCAAGTATTCCGGCTCATGAGATTCATCTTCAGGTTAATGATCCATGCGAGGCGTGTAATTGTCAACCGGCAAGGGCTGGCCCCTGCCTCAGTGCGAGGTCGTGTAGGCTTGGCGGTATTGCTCGCGGAGTTTGTTCTGCGCGGCGGTCGCTTCTTCGGCGCTGGCGTAAGGTCCGACGCGCACACGGTACCAGGTTTCTCCGTTAAGCGCGACTTTCACTTCCTGCGCGTTGTAACCGAGCGTCTTCAGCCGCGAGACCATCTCGTCCGCCCCGCTTTTGTCCATCACGGCTTCGATCTGGATGTTGTAGGGCCGCGAGCCGGGAGCAAGGGCGTGGGCCGGCGCGGCGGGAGCCGAAGCGGTCTCCGTGTCCTCGTCAGATTCTTCGTCAGGCGCGGGACGATTGACCGCAGGCGCTTCAGCGGGTGGCCTCAGGCGCGCGACGGTGGCGGGTGACGTGCGCGCAGCCGGCGGTGCTTCTGCTTCGCCGATAGCAGGCGCAGGCGATTTGACCGGGAGGGCAGGCGCCGTCGACGCAGACGCAACCGCTGGCGACGCGACGGCCGCAGGCGACATCTCGGATACCGGGGCCGGCTTTTCAGGCAGATTCGGCAGCGGGTAGGTCGAGGAGATTTGACTCAAGTCGGGTTGGTTCTGCCGGGCCATCTCGTAGCCCGCGACCAATCCGAGCGCGAAGACCGCGCCCGACAGCCCGACCAAACCGAGTAAGATTAGAAATCCGCCGCCCGCCCTGATTTCGAATCGCATCCCACCCTCACATCCGCTCTGGAGCGCTTACCCCGAGCAATTCGAGTCCGCCCGCAATCGCATCTTTCAGAATCCGCGCCATGAACATCCGCGCCAAACTGAGCTCGCGATCCGGACCGATTATACGATTCGCGGGCTTGTTGTAGTAGCGATGGAACTCGCCCGCCAGCTCGAGCAGGTAGAAGGGAATCCGATGCGGCTCGAGCGCCTCAGCCGCCGCGGACATGACGTCGGGGAGTCCAACCGCGCGCTTGGCGAGGTCGAATTCCTCGGCGCCGAGCAGATTCAGATCGATGGCCGACGTCTCCACGGGCAGCGTCAAGTCTTTCGCCGCGCCTTCGCGAAAGATGCTGGCCAGGCGTGCGTGCGCGTACTGGACGTAGAAGACGGGATTTTCGGGCGCCTGTTTTTTGGCGAGCTCGAGATCGAAATCGAGCTGGCTGTCGGACTTGCGAAACAGGAAAAAAAATCGCACCACATCGGCGCCGACCTCGTCAACCAACTCGTCGAGCGTGACGTATGTCGCCTTGCGCGTGGACATTTTGACCTTTTCACCACCGCGCGTCAGAGTCACGAATTGATAGATGATCGCGCGGATGCGAGTCGTGTCGTAGCCGAGCGCCTTGACGGCGGCGACGACTTCCTGATGCTCGGCAATATGATCGGCGCCGAACACGTCCACGATCAAGTCGAAGCCGCGCTTGAGCTTCTCGATATGATAGGCGATGTCGGGCGTGCGATAGGTGGGCTGGCGGTCGGGGCCAGAGCGCACCAGCACGGCGTCCTTGGGAAGTCCCAATGGCTCGCCGCGCAGCCAGACGGCGCCGTCCTGCTCGAAGGTGAGGCCGGCGTCGTGCAGAGCCTTGAGGACAGCGTCAACCAGGCCCGCGTTGAAGAGATCCAGCTCGTTGGTGAAGACACCGAAGCGGATTCCGAGTCGCGTGCAAGTCTGGCTGATGTCGGCGAAGATGGCTTTGACGGCCACCGCGCGGAAAATCTCGAGGTCGGTAACGGGCACCAGCGCGTCGCCGCGCTCGGCTTTCAGAGCGCGCGCGATGTCTATGATGTACTCGCCCTGGTAGCCGTCTTCGGGCATCGTCGCGTCGATGCCGTGCGCCTGCAGGTAGCGCACGCGGACGGATTCGCCGAGCAGCTTCATCTGGCGGCCGCCGTCGTTGAAGTAGTATTCGCGCGTGACGTCGAAGCCCGCAGCTTCGTAGAGGCGCGCGATTGTGTCGCCGAGCACGGCGTTGCGCCCGTGGCCGACAGTCAGCGGGCCGGTGGGATTGGCGGAAAGAAACTCGACCTGGACTTTTTTCTCTTCACTGGCGCCTGGACGTAGCTCCCATGCGCGCGGCTTCCAGAAGGCCCGGCCTGCGCTCGCGGCGCGGCGCATCTCGGACTGCCAGTACGCGGGCGACATCTTGAAATTGATGAAGCCGGGACCGGCGACCGAGACTTCGCTCACTTCCGCGGGCAACGTGACGCGCGACTTGATAATCTCGGCGATCGCGCGCGGCGGTTTGCGCTCCGGTTTCGCAAGAGTCAGCGCGATGTTCGAGGCGATGTCGCCGTGCGCGGAGTCGCGCGGCGCTTCGATTCCGATCGACGGAGTTTCGGCGGACAACTGACCCGCGGCGCGCGCCCGCTCGATCGCGTCACGAAGGATGGAGACGATCAGTTCTTTCATCGGTGAAGTCGCGGGTCCGTGCAGCAATCGTGTCAGATAGACGCGGTCATGTTAAGGCGGCGCGGGTGAGTCACGTTATTGAATGTGAAACCCACCGTGGGTTTCACGCTTCCTTGGGGCACGAGTGACCCCTGCACCCAGCATTAAAAAGAAAAGATGCGGGACTTCGTCCCTGTTAGAACTTTTTGGTGGGAGAGGCCTAATTCTTTTTTCTGGTCCAGGCAGGATCGCTGTTGAGCGTTGGATAGCCGGAGCCCAGCTGGATCAACACGCCATGCGCGGCGCGCGGCGAGATGAAGCACTCGAAACTGGTGGGCGACCATTGGGTTTCGTCGACGATTCGGACGCCCTGCTCTTTCAGCTCGGCAGTTTTCGCTTTGCAGTCGGGGACGTTGAACGTCAGATGATGCATCCCTTCGCCGCGCTTTTCGAGGAACTTGTGCAGGAACGAATTCGCGCCGAGCGGCTCCAGCAGCTCGATTGACAGCCCGCTCAGATCGAACGCGGCAAGCTTGTAGCCGGCCGCCTCATTGGCGGCCTCAAACATAAAGCTGGCGCCCAGAACGTCCTCGAAAAACTTGCGCGCCTCGGCGACGCTCTTAACCGCGATCCCGATATGGTCGAGTTTGCCGATTGGTGGATTAGCCATCGCCGCAATCTCCAGCTTGATTGACGTGATGTCGAATATGATCGAATAGAGATGGCTATGCCAGCGACGCAATGGAAAATGCCGCCGCTCGTGAAAGTGTACGAAGCGCTGGGTGCGATTGGCGACGGCCGTGTGCGAATCGAGGACGAGCGGCGGGCAACGGTGACCTCGTCGGACGGGTCGAAGACTTACGAAGTGGAGACGTCGGCGGACGGGCGCGAGATCGCGTCAAACGACAACGCGTCTTACTGGCAGGGCTACGTCGGCTATCCTGCGATCGCGGTGCTGCTCGCGCGCGGATTCTACCGTCCGCCGGCGAACGTGACCGACGCGCTGGCGGGAGTGGCGTGGAAGGAACTCAATCGCAAGTACAAAAACAACTGGGCGAAGACAGTCGCGGAGGTCGAGAAGGAGCTCGAGCAGGCCGGGCACGATCCCGACGCAGTGCGATCTGAAGCCGAGGCCGTGCTGAGCTTCCTTCGCGCGCTACGGCCGGTGCGTGGCAAGCGCAGCCGTCCGCCGGCGGAGCGGCCCGCCGTCAAGATTCGCTAGGACTTAGCTGCAGGTACCGCTGACCGACACGTTGTACGACTGCACGATAATGAAATCGCGCATCGTGAGCTCGGTCGTCACTCCCGATACTTTGCCGGTGGCGCAGTTGCTCAGCAGGTTCGCAAGCGCGGTCTGCGTGAGTCCCTGCGGGGCGATCAGATGCAGGTATCCGAGATCGCTGGCGCTCGCGCTGATTGGATTGCCCAGGCCAGCGCGATCGGAGACCGCACTCGATTGAACGAAGACGCATCCGTAAGCCTGTACGCATCCCGCGAGCAACGCGGCCAGAACGATCGAGTTGATCTCCTTCATCGGAGCGATGGTAGTTCGCATCGCGAAATTGAGTCAATCGCACTGTTGCGTGATGCACCAAGATGCTAGCGTGGCGAAATTCGCAGCGGGACGGGGGCTTCGATGGCGAACGGGGCTGGCGACTCGATCACACCTTTCTTCACGATATGGACTGAACCGCGCGCGACGATTCGGCGCATCGTCGAGACCGACCCGACGCGCAACGTAGTCGCGCTCGCGGCGGCCGGGCCCGCGATCAACGCACTGGCGACTCAGTGGTCGAAGGCGATGAGCAACACCGCCAACCTTTCTGTGTTGTGGCCGCTGTGGGTTGCGGTAGACGTTGCGGTTCAAGCGGCTGTGGGAGTTATCGGACTCTTCATTGGTGCCGTCATCTTAAGATGGTCGGGAGGCCTGCTCGGCGGCGTTGCAAGCCGGGTCGAAGTTCGAGCCGCGATGGCGTGGGCGCAGATACCTGGGATCGCCGCTACAATCGTCTTGCTGATCGCCGTCCTGCTGGGCGTGCCGACACCGCAAACGACGGCGGGGACGTTGCCCCATATCGATCCTGCGTTTTACAAGATCATGGTGGTCGAGGGTGTGCTCGGTATCTGGGGCGCCATCGTCGGGCTGAAGTGCATCGGCGAGGTGCATCGATTCTCGGCGTGGCGCACGCTGGCCGCGGCTCTGATTCCGGGGCTTATTGCCGTCGCGACCATCGGTTTCTTTGTTTTCTTAATCAGTCATCTAATCGGACATCACTGATCGATCAGTTCACGTGCAGTCGCGCGGCCAGGCGCGAGAAGCGAAGACGCTCGTCCTGGTTGCGCACCGCCTGCTGCAACGCGCTCCTGGTGCCGACCAGCACGCATACCCGCTCGGCGCGCGTGATCGCCGTATAGAGCAGATTGCGGCGGAGCATCAGGTAGTGACTCGAATGTATCGGCATCACGATCGCGGGATACTGGCTGCCCTGGCTCTTATGCACCGAGATCGCGTAGGCCAGCGCCAGTTCGTCGAGCTCCGAGAGGTCGTATTCGGCGTGGGCCTCTTCAAAGGCGACGCTCAGGCGCGCCTTTTGCGTGTTGATGGCAAGGATCCTGCCGATCGAGCCGTTGAACACGCCCTTGTCGTAGTTGTTGAGCAACTGGATCACGCGATCGCCCTCCCGAAAGATGCGATCGCCGGCGCGAATTTCGCGTCCCGACGGATTCAGCAGGCTTTGCAGCTCGCGATTGAGAAGGTGCGTGCCGAGCGGACCGCGATTCATCGGCGTCAGCACCTGGATTTCGCGCGGGTCGTGAATTCCGAATCGACCGATCAGCCGCTGCTGAACGAGCTGCTTGATCGTGGCGAGTACGTCTTCCGCGGCGTTGCGCTCGAAGAAAAAAAAGTCGCCTTCGGCATCGTTGGAAATTTGCGGGAACTCGCCCCGATTCAAACGATGCGCGTTGGCGACGATCATGCTGCGGCGCGCCTGACGATAAACCTCCTTTAGTTGCACCACCGGCACGAAGTCGGACGCGATCACGTCCTTGAGCACGCTGCCGGGGCCAACCGACGGGAGTTGATCTTTGTCGCCGACCAGCAACAGCGAGCAGTTCGGCATCAGCGCGGAGAGCAGGCTGGACGCCAGCTCGACGTCCATCATCGAGGCTTCATCGACGATCAGATAGTTGGTGCGCAACGGAAAATTCCTGTTGCGGAGAAACCCGCCACTCTCGGGCGCGTATTCGAGCAGCCGATGAATGGTCTTCGCGTCGCGGCCCGCAGCATCCTGGAGCCGGCGAGCCGCGCGTCCGGTCGGCGCGGCAAGGGTCGGCTTCAAACCAACGTCGGCGAGCGCCACCAGCAGCGAGCGCAGCAAGGTCGTCTTGCCGGTGCCGGGACCGCCGGTGATGACCGTCACGCGGCTTGCGAGGGCGCATCGAAGGGCGCTCTTTTGTTCGGCTGAGAGCTCGAGCTCCGATGACTTGACCGCGGCCGCCACCGCGCGATCGATCAGCTCCTTGTTAATCGCGCGGCCTGCGTTCAATTCCGCGATTCGAGTGGCGACGTTCACTTCGGCCTCGTGCAGGCGTGCGAGATAAATGGCAATGTGATCGTCCGCCTCTTCGGCAATCACCTCCCCACTGGCGGCGAGTTCGTTGACGGCGTCGTGGGCCAGATCGGGCTCCATCTCTAGCGCGGTGCGGAACTGGCCTTCGAGATACTCGAACGGCGAGTAGACATGGCCCTCATCGGACATGCGCTCGAGGATGTACAGCACCGCGGCGCGAGCACGCTGGATCGAGTTGCGCGGGATGCCGAGTTTCTCGGCGATCGCGTCGGCGGTGCGAAATCCGATGCCATGAATCGTGCGCGCGAGCACGTATGGATCGCGCCGCACGACCTCGAGCGCGTCCTTGCCGTAGAACTTGTGGATGCGCCGCGCGTGCGACGCCGCCAACCCGTGCCCGCGCAGAAATACCGTCAGTTCGCGCAGGCCCGACGCGTCGCGCCATGCGGCCGCGATGGTCCGCGCGACCGCAGCGCCTATGCCGGGAACTTCGCGCATGCGTTCCGGGGCGTTGTCGAGCACTTCGCCGAGCGTTTCGCCAAAGTGCTCGGAGATTCGCCGCGCGAGCCTGGGCCCGATGCCTTTTATTTCCGAAGCAAGGTAGCGTTCGATCGCAACCGCCCCGGCCGGCCGCAGCGTTTCAAAGTCCACGACGTGGAACTGCTCGCCAAAGCGCGGGTGCTGCTCGAAGCCGCCTTGAGCGCGAATGGTCGAGCCAACTTCCAGACCGGCGAGATTGCCAACGACTGTGACGCGGCGAAAGTCGCCATGCTCCCGGGGCACAACCACGACCGCGACTGAGTAGCCGTTGTTATCATTGACGAACAGGACTTGGTCGAGGATTCCCTCCAGCGTCTCATTCGCTTGAACCGGTTGCGCCACGGAAAGAGGATTACGCGCGGCGGGCGCCGCGTCCAGTTGATAGCGACGCGAGCGTCAACAGGCGGCGAACCAACTCTCAGACTTCGCGATCGGCGAGGACTTCATCGATTGTCTGCCGAGCAGTGCTGACGCCCACGGGGTTGGAGTCCAAGTAGGACGGGATGAAGATAAGCGCCCAGGACAGCGCCCAGCCGAGACCTCGCGCCCACGTCGCGTCGTCGACCGATAACACTGCGCGGAACACGTCTCGGCTTTCGCCGGCGAAAAGCGTCCACGCGGCCATCACGTCGCATGCGGGATCGCCCACGCCCAGACCCCCGAAGTCGATGACGCCACTCAGTAGGCCCCCTTCGACCAGCAGGTTCCCGGGCAAGAGGTCTCCGTGAATCCACACGGGCCGGCCATCCCACTGCGGTGCTTCGAGGGCCGCGTCCCACGCCGTCGTCAATGCGTCGATATCGAGCATGCCTCTCAAGCTTGCAATCGCGTTCCGCGTCGCAGCGTCTCGCATCGCCAGCGGCGCGCCGCGGCCAAAGTTGTGCCTTCCGGGCGGCGGGCCGCCGGCGGGATCGATCCGCTGAAGGGCGGTTACGAAACGCGCCAGGTCGATCGCCGCCTCGCGTAGATCGGCGATGCGCTCGACGCTAGCGTTCTCGCCGGCGAGCCACCTGCAGACGGACCAGCGCCAAGGGAAACCCTCGGCGGGCATCCCTTTCGCGAGCGGCAGCGGGATCGCCAGCGGCAGGTGCGGGGCAAGTCTCGGCAGCCACTGATGCTCCTTGTCCACCTGCGCGGCGGTCGCGTGGATGCGCGGCATTCGCACGGCCATGTCGTCGCCGAGCCGATAGATTGCGTTGTCGGTTCCGGCGGACTGGACTGGCGCGATGGGAAGGTCTGCCCAACGCGGAAACTGCGCCGCGAGCATCCGGCGGACGAGCGATGCGTCGGTAGGGACCTCGTCGGCATGCATTTTTACCGCGCACATAAATTTCAGACTTCGATCGTTTCCCAGTGGCCGGTCTGGAAGCGCCAGACTTTTACCATCGAGCGGACGACGTAGTCGGCGAGCAGAGACCACCAGATATAAATGATGCTGCCGCTGTGGTACCAAATTAGAATCGTCAGAAAGAGCCGCATCCCGTAGAAGCCCGCGAGCGAACCGTAGAGCGGAAACTGCGAGTCGCCCGCGCCGCGCAGTGCGCCGGTGATCGTCCAATCGATCGCCATCAGCGGTTGCGCGGCCGCGAGCGCGTACATGAATTGCACGGTGTATTCGATGACCTGTTTGTCGTCGATGAAGAGCGCTGCGATCCAATGCGCGAAGACGATGAACACCACGCCCAATGCGGTCATCAGCACTATCGCCATCCCGGTCGATTCCCATCCGGCCTTGCGCGAGAACTTCGGGTCGCGCGCGCCGAGGCCCTGGCCGACCAGAGTCGCGGAAGCGGCCGAGAACCCGAAGCCGGGTAGAAATGACAGCGACAGGATTCGTACACCGATGAAATATGCGGCGATCTCCTTGGCGCCGTAACGCGCGACGAAGCCGACGTAGGCGACAAAGCCGAACTGGATCAGCAGTTGTTCGATGGCGGCGGGGTTGCCGACGCTGAGAATTCGCCGACCGAGGCCGAAGTCAGGCCATAGCCGCTGCCAGCGTAAATTGAGCACCATCCCTTCGATCGACAGCGCGTAGAAGAATAACACCCCGCCGAAGGCGATCGCGAGCAAAGTCGCCACGGCCGAGCCGTCCACCCCCAGCGCAGGACACCCGAGTTTGCCGAAGATGAGCACGTAGTTGAGGAAGATGGCGAGCACGTCGATAATACCGCCGATCCAGAGCGGCGTTCGTGTATCACCAGCGCCGCGCAACGCCGCCGCACACATCAGGAAGATTCCCTGGAACGGCTCCGAAAGCATCACGACCTGCAGGTAGCGCGCGCCCATGTCGGCCATCTCGCCTCTGACCTGGAACAAGCCCATCAGCGGATGCGCGAACATTATCACCGGGATGGCGATGACCGTCGAAACCAACACGCCGAAAACGACGGACTGCTTCAGCACGTGCTCGGCACTGTCGCGATCGTTCGCACCAATATAACGCGCAACCAGCGCGACCGTGCCGGTTCCAACCGCCGCGATACCGGCGCGCACCGCACCGAGGATTTGCGTGGCGAGTCCGACCGCGCCAACCGCGTCAGCGCCGAGCCGTCCCACCATCAGCATCGAAGCGAGACCGAGAATCGAATCGAGCCCGAACGACAGAATCACCGGCCACGCGAGGGCCCATACCTCGAAGCGGATCTGTTCGATCGGTGGCAGGGTCATCGCGACCCCGCTCCGCGCACCGACGTCGGGAGCCGCCTCGAGAAACTCGGACATGACTCTGAACACTTACGCCAGCACGAAGAGTGATAGTCAATGGACCGCGCTCAAGCGCGCGTAAACAGATGACGATCGCACACGCAAAATTCGCTAGTATGTCGTTGCGCGAAGCGGGGTGGAGATGAGGCAGGCAGATTCGGCTACCTTCGAATCGTCACCGCGGGCAGAACCGTCGCGGCGGGGGTTGTGGTCGCGGCGGCCGATACAACTGTTCGCAGCGGTCTTTGTTTTCGCGGCACTCATATACTCGTTTCGACTTGGTACCGACGCGCTCGGTGCGAGCGAGGCGTTCAGCGCATGGTCGGCGGCGAAGCCTGGAATCGGCGCAATCCTGCGAACGCCGGTGCTGCAAGAGCCCGGAAAATTTCTGTTCTACTACGGCGCACTGCACTACTACACCAGGATTTTCGGGCTGAGTGAGATTGCACTGCGCTCGATGTCGGTTGCCCTTTCGCTGGCGGCGCTGATGCTGGTGTTCCTGCTCGGACGCGAAATGTTCGATGAGAGCACGGCACTGGCGGCGGCCGCGATGTGGGCATTCAACCCGCTCGCGGTGGTGTTCGCGCATACGGCGCGAATGTACCCGATGTTCATCGCGCTCGCGCTCGCACATCTGCTGATGCTGCTGCGAGTGCGGTCCCGGCCCGGTGTCGGGAGCGCGGTGGTCTGCGGGATTCTCGGCGCCGCGATGCCCTATACGCACATGGCCGGGTTGATGATCCTGGGTGCGGAGACCGCAATACTGCTGCGCGATCTGGCGCGCGGCAGACGCGATGTCATGGCGTGGATGGCGCTGATTTTCGCCGGTGTCTTGTTCGTTCCCTACCTGCCCTACGCCATTCGACAAAGCCAGCAAATGATTTATGGGCAATGGTTGGACTACCTGGGTCCGGCTCACAACTACCCGCTTGCGCTTAAAATGGCAGCCGCGCTAGCCGCGGCTTTGGTAACTTTGTGGCTGGTATTCGGCCGCGCTGTGGAACGCGATGACAACGAACCGATTCGGCTGCTGGTGGCATGGATCGGATTGCCGGCGCTGGCATTCATCCTCGGGTCGGTGATCCTGCACCCGATGTTCAATCCGCGCTACCTTGCGCCGGGGATCGCGGCATCGTCGTTGTTGATTGCGGCGTCGGTCGGCGCCTGGAGCACGAAGTGGCGCAATCTCCTGGCCGCCGGCTTGGTGCTGGCATGCCTGATTGTCCTGCCGTTCGACCGGCCTCAGCCTCAGCCATGGCGAGATCTGGCCGCGCAGGTAACGGCCGGAGGGGCATCAGATCCGGTCTTCTTCGAAGCTGGCTTCGTTTCCAACGCAAGCACGGCGAACGTCCCAAATGGGGGCTTTCCGTTCGGTTACTACTCGATTGCTTTCAACTACTACTTCAAGGGAGCCAATCCGCGAATAGCTATTCCGGGATTCGATCCCGCGGTCGCGCGAAAGACTATTGAGGAACGGGTGTCATCGGCCGGCGGCGGATGGCTGGTCAGTTGGAAGGAAGGCTACGCGGTAAACTCCGAACTCCCCGACCCAAAGCGCTTTAGAGTGGTCGAGAAATACCGCTCCGAACGTCTCGCGTTCTACCGGATCACGCCGACGGTCAAATGACCGCCGCGATTATGCTGCCTGCGAGGTGGCCGGAATCGCCATCGAGCCCGCGCCGACGCGGATCGGCAGAATCACCAGACTGTATCCGTAGAGCTGCAGCCAGTTCTGGAGCTCGACCGAAGTGTGATTGTGCAGGAAGCGGCCGATAAATCCCTCGAGCTCGTCGGAGAAGATGAGCTTGCCGGCGAAGAACACGACGTGCGGGAATTCATGCGCGACTTCGAGGCATAGCCGGCGCAACTCGGCGACGACGTCTGGCGCCAGACCGGCGCGCAGTTCTGGATGAATCCCGAGGTCGGCGGCAAACTGGCAGTACTCGTTCAGGTCTTCCACCATCCGCGTCTCGAGCTCGTGCACTTCTTCGGGACCCTTGAGCAGCGCCGCATCCACTTCACCGACGCCGATGAAGACCACGTTGTGGAACTCGCCCTTGAACAACTGGGTAACCGCGATGAGCGTCGCCAGCCCGAGACCGTTGTAGCCGCTGACCAGGATGGCGGCGGTCGGCGCGTCCGGATCGCGCTTGGCCGGTTCGAGTTTTGTGACCGCGTACAGTTTCGGCAGGATGTCGGCCTCGAGCTGTTCGATCGCCTTCGAAACCTGTTCGTAGTGCCGCCTCACCATGAAACACAGCGCGATCAGGCCGCCGGTGATAACCACCGTTATCCATCCCCCCTCGTAGAACTTGAGGGTCAGCGTGATCACCAGGATCGTCGCGGTGAAGAGCGTGCCGACGCCATTGATGATCAACTTGCGGAGCCATCGCTTTTCGTTCTTGCGCTCGAGCCACCAGTGCGTCGTCATTCCGAGCTGCGAGAGCGTGAACGTCACGAAGACGTTGATCGCATACAGGACGACCAGCACCTCGACCTTCGCCTCGGTGCCGATCAGAATCATGATGGCGGCGAGCCCGATTGTGATGACGCCGTCCTGCGTCACCAGTCGCGCGCTCAGGTTTGCGAACCGTCGTGGCAGCCATCGATCGGACGCCATTGTGGCCAGCACGCGCGGTCCGTCCACGAAACCAGTCTGCGCGGCGACGAACAGCAGAGCGCCCTCGGTTATCAGCGCGAAGGTGACTATCCATGGCCCGACCTGCCACCCGAATATCTGCCAGTTGTCAGCCAGCCGACCGAACATGACGGCATTAAGGGTCTTGCCAGTCTCAGCCTCGACGTTGAGCAGCAGGTAGCCGAGCAGAATTCCGCCCGCTACGAAGGCGAGCGATATCGCCATGTAGATCATGGTGCGCTTGCCGGTCACCGTGCGCGGCTCGCGCAGAATTGGCAGACCGTTGCTGACCGCCTCGATTCCCGTGTAGGTGCCGCCGCCAAGGCTGTAGGCGCGGAAGAAAATCACCGCGAGCGCTAACATCCCGAGGCTCTGGGAGCTGGTGTGGACCTCGCGGACGGCGTCGCCGACGATTGACGGCAGCTCCGGCGCGCGGCTGAGAATCGCATAGCCGACCAGCCACACGTGCATCACGATGAACGCCAGGAAGATCGGCAGCAGCGATAGTACCGACTCCTTCACCCCGCGCAGGTTCATCAGCACCATCAACACCACGACCAGAAGGCACAGCCAGAATTTGAAGGGTAGCCACGAGATGGGCAGGAAACTGAAAATCGCGTCGGCGCCGCTCGCGATTGAAATCGAAATAGTCAGCACGTAGTCGACGACCAGCGCCGATCCGGAAACCAGGCCGAAGTACTTGCCGAGCAGCTTGGTTGCAACCAGGTAACCGCCGCCACCGGTCGGAAACAGGTCGATCGTCTGCGAATATGACGCCGAGATAATGAAGACGGTCAGCGCCATCAGCATCGCCAGGAACACGGCCAGGTACTGATGGTGACCGAGCGCGAGGAACGCTTCCTCGGGACCGTAGCACGACGAACTCAAGCCGTCAGAGCCCAAGCCTACCCACGCCAGGAATGCGACCAGAGAAAGACTGTGGAAGATCTTGGGATCGCGCACGTCTCGCGGCGGCCCGATAAGCACGTCGCTGAGCGTCCGCTTGCCCGATCTTTCTCCGTTCGAGCTGGTGGTCTTCGAGCCGCTTGTGGGTGATGCCATTCGAGTGCGCGGACGGTCTATTTACTGCAATTTGCAAATCTACGGGAAAGTCAGAGATTGCGCAAAGCAATACGACCGCGCTCTCGCCGGACGTTTCAGACGGAATAAACGGCGCGCTGTAGTCCCAGCTGGTAGCGGGTGGCGTCAATCAGGTTCTGCATCAGGGCAAGCACGGTCATGGGACCGGTGCCACCGGGATTGAGCGTAAGCCACCCGGCGACTTCCTTGACGGCCTCGAAATCCACATCGCCGATGAACCTGCCGGGACCGACCCGCCTGAAACCGACGTCAATCACGCATGCACCCGGCTTCACCATATCCGCGGTTATCAGATAGGGCCGGCCGGTGTCGGCGCCGACGCACGGAATGAGCAGGTCGGCCTCGCGGCATATCGCGGCGAGATCGCGGGTGTGGCGATGGCACCACGTAACGGTCGCATTGCGCAGCCGACCGCCGAGAATCAGCGCGGTCGGCTTGCCGGCAACGTCGCTGCGCCCGATAACCACGGCGCGCGCACCGTCGACGGGCACCCGGTAGTAGTCGAGCAGCGTGAGCACACCGCGCGGAGTGCACGGAATAAAGCGTCCCCACTGACCGCGGTAAAAGCCGCCGACGCTGGCTGAGCCGATGGCGTCGAGATCCTTCTCGGGCGCGATAGCGTCGAACAGGCGAAAGCGATCGACGGAATCGGGCAGCGGCACCTGTAGCAATACCGCATTGACGCGCGCGTCGGCATTGAGTTCCTCGATCACGCCGAGCAACGCATCGGTGGTCGCTTGCGACGACGGCATCCGCAGCGTGCGGCTGTCGCACCCAAGTTCGCCAGCCATGCGCTGCTTATTCTTTACGTATTGACGCGACGCGGGATCGTCACCGACCAGGATCGCCGCCAGCGACGGCGTGCATCCGAATTCGCTCTTGAGCTCGTCAACGTTGGCGCGCAACTCCGGCATCAGATGCGCGCTCAGCGCCCGGCCATCCATGATGATCGCAGCCATCGGGTATCAGTCGATTATAGCACCGGGTCGCGGCGAGCAAGGCGCTGTGGACAGAAGCCGGGCGGTTGTTGGCAGATCGCGCGCGGTCGTCTCGTTCGGCCCAAAACGGTCTGTTACAATCTTGCCGCTGATGAATGCGCCCAAGCGCACTGTCCTGTTCGACCTTCACCAGAAACTCGGCGCGCGGATGACGGTCTTCGGTGATTTCGAGATGCCCGTCAGTTACGGCGGGATCATCGAGGAGCATCTTGCGGTCCGCAATTCGGCGGGAATTTTCGATCTGAGTCACATGGGCGAGTTTGAAATCAGTGGGCCGCACGCACTCGCGACGCTCGAGCGCGTGTTCACCAATTCCGCGTCGCGGCTCAAGCTTGGCCACGCGCAGTACACGATCATGTGCGCGGACGACGGCGGCACTATCGACGACCTGATCGTTTATCGCCTCGGCCCGGAACGCTACATGCTCTGCGTCAACGCATCCAACATCGAGACGGATCGCGAATGGCTCGCGCAACTCAACGGCGGGCGCGCGAAGTTCGAGGACGTGAGCGACGCCACTGCGCTGGTCGCAGTCCAGGGGCCGGTGGCAGTCGCGATATTGGCGACGCTGGCGGATTTTCCTATCGCCGACGTCGCGCGCTTCGGCGTCGCGGAAGGAACGGTCGCGGGAATCAGCTGCGTTGCTGCCCGCACGGGTTACACCGGCGAAGACGGCTTCGAGTTGTTCGTGGAAAACGACGGCGCGCGCGATTTGTTCGAGGCTATTCTGGACGCCGGCGCTGCCGCCGATGCCAAGCCGGTCGGGCTGGGCGCGCGCGACACGCTGCGGCTCGAAGCAGGCCTGGCGCTCTATGGCCACGAACTCGATCGCAACTCGTCGCCGCTCGAGGCGGGCCTGGGGGCTTTCGTCAGGCTGGGGCGTCCGTTTATCGGCGCAGCGGCGCTTACCGCGCAACGCGAACAAGGATTGAAGAAAACCTTGGTCGGGCTGCAGACCGACGACGGCCGGATGGTCGCACGCCAGGGCTACCGCGTATTTCGGAAAGGCAACGAGGCCGGCGTCGTGACGAGCGGGACGTTCGCGCCGTCGCTTCAACGACCGATCGCGATGGCGTATCTCGCGGTCGAAGGTGCGAAGAATCCGAGCGTGGGCGAGTCGCTCGAAGTTGAAATTCGCGAGCGCAAAACCCGCGCGACCATCGTGCCGCGCCCGTTCTACAGGCACGCTGAGCCATTTGCGGCATCAACTGCGCGCGTATGATTGAATTACGGGTTAAGTGGCGGCGGAGCCGGGCGGAGGACAAGTTGATTCCATGAGATTCATGCCACATACAGAGAGCGATGTCGCCGCGATGCTCGAAACGATCGGAGCAAAGCATCTCGACGACCTGATCGCGCACGTGCCGGCGAACCTGCGCGCGAGCGCGGCGATCAACCTCGACCCCGGCTGCAGCGAAGCGGATGTCGTCCGGGAGATTTCAGCGCTCGCGGCTCGCAATACGGGCGCCTCGGGTTTCGTCAGTTTCCTCGGCGCCGGTTACTATCGCCATTACGTGCCGGCCGCGGTGCGCGCCGTCATCGCGCGCGCCGAGTTCGCCACCAGCTATACGCCGTACCAGGCCGAGGCGAGCCAGGGAACCACGCAAGCGATTTTCGAGTTTCAGACGCTGATCACGCAACTCACCGCGCTGGAAGTCGCCAACGCCAGCATGTACGACGGTGCGTCCGCCGCCGCCGAGGCCGTTCTGATGGCACGGCGGCTGATGCCCAAGCGGCCGGTCGTCGCACTTTCGCGAGCGCTCTGGCCGGACTATCGCGCGACCATTCGCACCTACCTGAGCGCGCTCAAGGGAATCGAGATCGTCGAAGTTCCGTTTGACGACGCGACCGGCGCGACCGACGCCGCCGCGCTCGATCGAATCGCCAACGATCGCCTGCTCTGCACGGTCACCGGCTATCCCAACGCACTCGGCGTAATCGAACCGCTCGGCGCGATTTCCGAGCTGACGCATCGCGCGGGCGCACTCGCCATCTCCGCCACTGCCGAGGGTATCGCGCTTGGTCTGCTGCGCGCGCCGGGCGAGCTCGGCGTCGACATTGCCGTCGGCGAGGGTCAAAGTTTCGGGCTGTCGCTTCAATACGGCGGACCCGGCGTTGGCTTCATGGCGGCGCGGATGACCCATATCCGCCAGATGCCGGGCCGCTTAGTCGGACAGACTCGCGATCGCGACGGTCGCCGCGCGTTTTGCCTGACGCTCAATACCCGCGAGCAGCATATCCGCCGCGAACGGGCGACCTCCAACATCTGCACCAATCACTCCCTGTGCGCGCTCGCCGCCACGGTCTATCTCTCGTTGATGGGCCGGGCTGGACTCCGCGAGCTGGCGGAGCGAAACGTCGAGCTGGCGCATCAGGCGGCCGCGGTGCTCGAGGCTGCGGGCATCGGCCGGCGTTTTTCGGGACCGTTCTTCAACGAGTTCGCGTTGAAGCTTGCGAACCCCGCGGCCGCTCTGGAAGCGGCTGAGCGCAAGCAAATCCTGGCAGGAGTCGCCCTCGGCGGCGACTATCCCGAACTTTCCGACGCGCTCCTGCTTTCAGTCACCGAGATGAATCGCGGCGAAGAGTTCAGCCGGCTTGCGGCGGCAATTGCGGAGGTGCGGTGATGGCGAGTGCGGGCAGAATCGGACCAGTCCCGGCCCCTGAAACTCCTTCGACCGTCGATCGAATCGAGCCGGTGGCGGGCGTGCCGCTCATTTTCGAACTTTCATCCGAAGGCCGCCGCGGAACTGATCTCGCGCCACGCACCGCCGGCGAGCGCCGCGGCGCCGAGCTGATCGGCGCCGAGCTTTGCCGCGAGGATCTCCCCGGCTTCCCCGAGCTCAGCGAGCCGCAGGTGCTGCGGCATTTTTTGCGCCTCTCCCAGCTCAACTTCGCCCAGGCGCTCGAGTTCTACCCGCTCGGCTCGTGCACGATGAAGTACAACCCGGTCGTGAACGACGAGTTGGCGGCTCTGCCCGGCCTTGCGGGACTCCATCCCGCGACGCCGGCGCATCTGGCGCAGGGCGCGCTCGAACTGATCGCGCGAATGGAAGCCGCGCTCGCCGAGATCACTGGCATGGACGCCGTATCGTTGCATCCTGCCGCCGGCGCGCAGGGCGAGCTGACGGGGCTCCTGATGGTCCGCGGGTATCATCGCAAGCGCGGCGAGACCCGCCACAAGGTGATCATCCCCGACACTGCCCACGGCACCAATCCCGCGAGCTGCACGCTCGCCGGCTTCGAGGTGGTGGTCGCGAAATCGAACCGGCGCGAATACCTCGAGGCGGCGGAGGTGAAGCACCTGCTCAGCGACGACGTCGCCGCCATGATGATCACCAACCCCAACACGCTTGGGATCTTCGAGCCGGAAATCCAGGAGATCGCGGCCGCCCTGCACGACCGCGGCGCGATACTCTACCTGGACGGCGCCAACATGAACGCCCTGCTCGGCGTCGCCAAGCCCGGGCACATGGGCGCAGATATCGTGCAGCTCAATCTGCACAAGACTTTCTCGACACCTCATGGCGGCGGCGGGCCGGGCGCCGGCCCGGTCGCGGTGAAGAAGCATCTGGAGCCGTTCCTGCCGATGCCGCGGCTGAAGCGCACCAGCGCCGGCTACGAATTCGATCGCGAGCGGCCCGATTCCATCGGCCGGATGCGTTCCTATCACAACAATTTCGGAATGATCGTGCGCGCCTACGCCTACATCCTGGCCCTCGGCGGCGACGGGCTCGCGACTGCCAGCCGCCTCGCGATCCTCGGCGCGAACTACGTTCGCAAACGCCTTGAGGCGCACTTCCCCAGCGCGACGACGGAATGGTCGATGCATGAATGCGTGCTCTCGCACGACCTCGAAAAGCGCGCCGACGTGAGCACGCTCGAGATCGCCAAGCGCCTGCTCGACTTCGGCATCCATCCCCCGACGATCTATTTCCCGCTGGTGGTCCCGGGCGCGCTGATGATCGAGCCGACCGAGACCGAGAGCAAGCAAATCCTGGACAGCTTCGTCGATGCGATGGAACGGATTTACGACGAAGCGCTGAACGATCCCCAGCGCGTCAAGAACGCGCCGCAGACCTTGCCGGTCTCGCGCGTGGATGAAGCGCTCGCCGCACGCCGCCCGATTCTGCGGTGGGAGAAGAAGGCTTAGCGATGGATCATGCTTGGCCTCCCGCACGATACCCGCGTGATCACTTTTTGTGTCATCCTGATTGAAGCGAGCA
Organism: uncultured delta proteobacterium; assembly: GCA_963842085.1. GTDB lineage: Bacteria > Desulfobacterota > Binatia > Binatales > Binataceae > Binatus. The sequence continues at coordinate 196,038 of CAWJET010000002.1, read as the reverse complement.
ACGCGAGCGCAAGGAAGGATCTCGGACAGCTTCGCGTCAGCGAAGCCGGTACCGTTTTTGAAATCGCGAAGCGGCCCTTATTTCGCTGACCTACGGGCGAGCTCGAGTGCGCGCCGATAGTCCTCTGGCGTGTTCACGTTGAAAAAACTCCTGAGCTGCGGATCGATCCTTCTGAGCTGATCTTCGCTGACCCTGATCGTATTGACCGCGTCCGCGATCGCACTCAGGCGCGACTCGGGTCGCGCGGCGAGCGCTGCGAGCACGCCGGCGCATCGCTTGCGATACGCGGCGTGCAGCGGTTGCAGCTTCTCACCAACGATTGGAATCGCCGAGTCGAAATCACCGAGCATCGCGACGATCGCCGCAGCAACGTCGGAATTCAACAGCGGCAGATCGCACGAGCATGCGAACGCCATCTCGTTGGTAACAGCATCTAGTCCGAGCCGGAGCGCTTCTGAGGGCCCCAGAAATGGGGCGCCGTCGCGTAGTACTTTTGTCGCGGGGAGATCCAGCGGAAGCGAGTCTTCGGACTCAGGCGCGGCGACGACTACGATTTCCGCGAAGCGCCGCTTCAGCTCGGAGACGATCCGGGTCAGCAACGGGACGCCGCCAAAATCGAGCGAGGCCTTCGGCCGCCCCATCCGCGAGCTGCGCCCGCCTGCCAGGACGATCGCGCTGGCGGCAATCATCGTACTCATGGCGCGGAGTCTATCGCGGCATCGGTGCCCTATTGCACTGCGACTTTGTTCTCGGGCGCGCGATTCGCGCGCAGTTCGGTGCCTACGATGCGCAGCGCCTCGGGATGAAAGATCAGTGCCAGATGTCCGACGTCGTGCAGCGACACGATCCGTCCGAATGCGGCGCTATTCACAAGCGCCTCGATCGGCGCCGGCACGATCGGGTCGTCGTCGCCGAAAATCCCGAGCTCTCTCGGGCTCCACTGGGCGTACGAATATGGCGAGCCAAGCGTGATCAGCGAGCGCACCGCGCGTTTTGGCGCGCCAGCCGCGTAACGCCGCGCCACGGTGCCGCCCAGGCTGTGGCCGATCAGATGCACGCCGCCGCCGGATTTTTCCTCTGCGACGCGTCCGAGTTGCGCGGCGGAGTCGCTCAGCGTTTGCCATCGCGGGTACTCGAAGAACGACACGTTGTCGAAGCCCGCCAGCCGCAAATACGCCCCCAGCGCCAGCAGGTTGGATCGGCTGCCGCCGAAGCCGTGAAGCAGAATGACGGGCTCGCTGGACGGCGCGCAGAAGTACGGCTCGCTTCTCTTGACCAGCCAATCGAGCGGATACGAGCCGAGCAATACGCCTGCCGCGGCGATTTCAGTAATGACAGTTCTCGAGTTCACTATAATTCGCGCTCCCGCATCTCACACGGCTCCCTCGATTGATTGTTAACCACGCCCGGTCCCCTCGGCAACCCGCCTGAGCGCCGGTTTGCGCATGCGCGGGGGACCGGCGCACAATGCCTGAAACGACGCCCCCGCCATCAGTTCCGTGCCACGGCGCCCAATCGAGGTGACGGCAATGAGCGAACCCAAGCGGCAATCCAAAGGACCGGTGCGCGGTTACTTCTTCGACAAATCGGTGGTCATAACCGGCGCCTCGAGTGGCATCGGCCACGACGTCGCGCTCGCCTTTGGCCAACAGGGCGCGCAGGTTGCGCTGCTCGCGCGCCGGCGCGCGCAGCTTGACGAACTCGCGGACAAAATCAACAAGGCCGGCGGCAAGGCGCTCGCGCTCGATTGCGACGTGACCGATCGCGCGCGCGTGTTCTGGGCGGTAGAGCAGGTCAAGGAAGCCTTCGGCAAACTCGACATCCTGATCAACTCGGCGGGATTGCTGATCACCGATACGGTCGAGCAGATGCGCCCCGAAGACCTCGAAAAGATGATGGCGGTAAATGTCTTCGGCGCACTCCACGCGATGCAAGCCGTGCTGCCCGTGATGCGCAAAGCCAGGTCGGGCAACATCGTGAACATCTCGTCGCTGGCGGGACGCCGGGGAGTCAGCCCGCTCGGCGGCTACAGCTCGACCAAGTTTGCGCTGGTGGGACTGACCGAAGCACTGCGCGTCGAGTTGTTCAATACCGGCATCAAGGTATCGCTCGTGATGCCCGGGGTGATCGACACGCCGATGGCGCGCAACGCGCTCAAGCACGATCCGCTCCATGCCGTGTCGGCGTTGGCGGCGATGCCGCCGCGATGGGTGACGTGGGCGGTGCTGGCCGCGGCCGCGTTCGGGCTGACCGAGGTGGACGTTCCTCCCGGCGCCGCGGTCGCGGAAAAACTCGCGTCGCTGTTCCCCGGCGTCACCGACGCGCTGCTGAGCGTCGGCACCCGGCTGATGCAGGGCGCGGGCACGCTCATGGGCGGCGGCAAACCGGAGCACAAGACGAAATCGTAGGTGTAGTAAAATCCTAACGGCCGGGGCCATCAGCGCTTTCAACGCATTTCCAGTCGGTGCTGAAGGCGTTTCTCTAGGTGTTGCGACGCCGGCCGTTGTTATAGGGTTGATAGCGGAAGGGCTGTTTGAGTTGTTCGACGACCTCTTCGGCGGGGGCGGCAGCGACACCCCTCCGATTCCGCGCCAGTTGCGCCACGGCCGCCATCCACTGTATCCGCTGATTTTGGGTTTTTCCGACGGCCTGATTCCGACCATGGAGTCCGCGGGCAAGCCACCAGTCTGCGGAGACCCCGACCTTTGTCCTGACCCCCCGCTGCAGCCCAAGCCCAATAGCGATAACCAGGCTATGTGTTTTGAGCAATACGAAGCCTGCGTGAAGCCCGTCTTCGCGAACCCTGAGTGCGCAAAGCGTGTTCTGGAATTCGGCGCGGGGCTCGCTGCCGGATGCTTCCCTATATCTGCGGCTACCGGACCGGCATTCCCCGAGACCTTGGCCGGCTGTGAAGGCGCAACCGGTTTTGCAGTGAGCGGAGCTCTCACCGTTTGCGGCGGTATCACCGCAGCTCGCTATGCGAACTGCGTTGCGCAGTTCCTCAATTGCGGGCACGGGAATTGATGGAGGAGCATCCGATGCGATCCTATAAACAGCGGGTATTTTGGATCATTTTTCCTATTGCGACCGTACTTGCGGTATTGTGGGCACTTTTTCCCCAGACCGCTGGCTGGATCCTCCAGGATTACGGCCTCCCAGCCGTGGGCGCGCTCGTGGTATTGGGTGCGGGATGGCGCACAGGCCGAAGGCCCTTCGGGCTTATGGTCCTTGCGATCCTGCTGACAGCAGCGTCCGTGTTGGTCACGTGGCACCCCATCACGATAATCCCCTTCCTGGCGGATGCGATGATCGGCCTCGGGCTGCTGGTCGCTGCGGTTATCTCTCTGGCTGCCGCAACTGTGTTTGGGATCCAGGCGTTCCTCAGAGACGGCGGCTAACGGTGAATTGTTTCCAGGACATCTTCGACTGGTTGTTTGGCGGCAGCAGTGCCCCTCCGATTCCGCGCCAGTTGCGCCACGGCCGCCACCCGCTGTATCCGGTCATCTTGGGAATTCAGGATGGTCTGATCCCGGACGAGGCTTCTGCCGCGCAAGGGTCTGCGGACCCGATGACCATCAGCGGCGAGGCTAGCTTTTACTACCCTACAGGGCACACGGGTTGCTCCAATTACGTGTACTCAGACCCTGAGGGCTTCACCGCTGCGATGAGTCCGAAGATAGTCGGTCCGAACGGAACCTTCCCGTGCGGAACAGAAGCTAATGTTACCTATCTGAAGCCTGGTTCTAACGTTCCGAAAACCATTACGGTGAAAGTTATCGATCACGGGCCGTACGCGAAGGGAAAGAATCGAATCATAGACCTGTCGCCCGGTGCGTTCAAGGCGCTTACAGGCGGCAGTCTGAGTGAGGGGCACATCCCCGTAACGGTTACGCTTCCCGCAGGGCCTCAGCCTCCTCTGCAATGAGAGAATCAGCGATATGAATTTCACGAAAGGACTGCTGGTAGCGCTCCTAGGGATTCTCGCGATGCCCGCTTCTGGGTCGGGTAATTTCGAGAACAGCACATTTTCTGAGTACTACGGTGTCACTGCGCCGCAGATCGAGCTGCGCTCCACTGAGGGCATCAATGGCTTCACGCTCGACACTGTTGGCGCTGTGATTCTGAGCATGAAGGTGCCTTTTCAGTGGAACGTCAGCGTGGACAACGCGGACGGCGGACGCTCCCAATTGAAGGCTGACGCGATAGTCGAATCGTCGGCTTTCGAAGCCGAGGGTGCACGCTATTTCAATAACTTTGTCGAGATCGGCAAAATTGACGCGAAGATTTCGCCTCCCTTTGATATCAAACTCGTCCTGAGAATTATCGACCATGAAAGCGAGAAGGAGAGAACGGTTATGGTGCCACTCGATCGGTTAAGGCTGACGCGACGTTCTGAACCCTAGGCCACCATGAACGCATGCGGCCACACATCGCTAAGTGTTCACTCCTTGCCGCTCCTTCTGTCGTGGTTCCTCATGTTCCCGCCGCAGGCAGAGCGTTCGGGAATACCACTAATTGGACCCGACCTGACTGCTCCGATTAGCCAGTGGCAGGCTATGAGAGGAGAGAAGGTAGGCGAATCGGGGGCATTCCCGACGAGGGCCGATTGCGAAGACTACCGCTCAGAAACTATTGCCGACGTAAGGAAGAGATTGCTGGCCGACGCGCCTTCGGGCGTCGAGGAGATGCCTTCACAGAGCAGCACAGTGCAGCGGACGTTCGGCTTGGCCGCCTTAGGTTCAAAGTGCATCTCCAGCGACGATACGCGATTGAAGCCGAAATAGTGCCGCTGATCGATGCGTCGGGCTCGACCATCGCGCTGGTCAATGCAGCCTCGACTCAGTCGCAGCCGGCGACGACATACACCTACGATCCGTCGGGGACGCGGACGCTGAGCGGCGCTACGACCCTTTGGCCGTTCCTGTATGGCGGCATGGAGCAGGAACCTCTCGACGCGCCGTACTACTATACCGGCAGCGGTCAGTTCTACAGTCCGCAGATGCCGCGCCCTCCGGCGCGCCGGCACCGGGGTTCTTTAGCCCTGCAAACTATGCGACGGGCGCCGAAGACATAGGAGGGGGCGCCGCCGCAGGTGCTCTCGCGGGGTCGCTCGCCTTAAGTGAATTCGGACCACCCGGCTGGTTTGCGGGTGCGGTGATAGGCGGCGCTATCGGCGCCGCAGTCAGCTTTTTCGAGGACCTCTTTGGCGGCGGCAGCAGCGCCCCGCCAACACCGCGCCAGTTGCTCCACGGCCGCCACCCGCTGTATCCGGTCATACTGGGTGTCTCCGACGGGCTGATTCCGACCATGGGGTCCGCGGGTCTAAAGATATGCGGGGACCCGCAACCCTCCAGCGCTCGCCCGCTGGGCCTTGGTCAGGACTTTACGTCGACACCGACAAGTACGCCGACACCGACGCCTGCGCCACCAAGTCCTCCTTCTCCCTCTAACTGGGAACAGTTTAAACAATGGATTATAGATAATGTCATTAATCCGGGCGGGCACAAGGTAAATACTCCCCGAAACACTACCGGTGTCCGAGGTCAACTGGATGACGGTAATAACGTCCCATGTTGATGGCGTCATTTGTGCAGGCGCGACCTCAGGATAGACTTGACGCCGCGCTTGGAAGGAAGGTTCTTGGACCGCCAGAGAAGAGTTTTACGGCCTCTTAAGTGTGCCTCGCAATCGCTCGCCATCATAGTACCGGTCCTTGTACGCGAGGGTTGATCAGCCGGCATGGTCTGACCAACGCTACTGTTCACAGCATGTGCTAGCCTAAACTTGATCGGAACGATCGGTCCGGGTTGATTATGTGCCAAGTGCCGCGGGGTAATACGAGTCGCGAACACACCGTGGAAATCCAAAAAATTAAGACGCCGTAGACGGTATAGTCAGACAATTCGGTCAAGGGAGATATAGTTAGGGTTGATTCTGCCTGCTCAAGAAAGATCGAGATCCTCCAGCGAGGCGTTGAGTCCCGCCACGCTGGTAGGCCTTGCTATAGCTTTGCTTCTTCCTATACCTCCTTACAGGGAACCTTTTCTTCACCTGATTATGAAAGTCTGGGGGCTATCCTGGATTTCTGCTTGGGAGTCTATCGGTCTGGTCTTCAAGATAGCGGTGACCATCGCCCTGCCCTTACTGGTCGTCTGTTGGGAACGGAGGCCACTCGCATCGATCGGGATCCGCGCTCCCTCCTTGGGGGATTTGTTAAGTGCGATATTAGTATTGTTAGCCTATCTTCAAATCAGTCCACGCCTGCTCTCGATGGCGGATAGAATACCGGCCCTTGCAGTGGAGTTGACGGTAGGCGGCGCTATGTATGCTTCGTTGCCGAAGTGGCTTGATCTATCGGGGCTGCTAGCTAACGGAATCGCTGAAGAGGTCGGCTTTCGTGGCTATGCGATCGAGCGAATCGAAGAACTGACAGGGAGCAAGATGTTAGGCGCATCAGTGCCGTTTATCGTCAACGTGCTGGTCCACGCGCCGGTTTGGGGACTGTATGGTATGCTGATAAAAGGCCCAATACTGCTGCTGTTCGTCGCGCTCTATCTCTGGCGCCGAAACCTGCCGGCCTGCGTTCTTGCCCACATACTGATAGATATTCGCGCCTTCGAGTTATGAGCGCGATTGCCGCCTCATCAGGCAGCAAACCGGAGCACAAGGCGAAATCGTAGGTGTAGTAAAATCCTACATGAAGTATGGCTTCGACATCTCGTCGAATCTGCCGTACATCAGCCACACCTTCACGTTGAAGGCATGCGGATGCTCGACCGGCTCGCGGCCCACCGTTTTGAGCCCGAGCTGTTTGTACATCTCGTAAAGCGGCTCGACCGGATTCGTGATCAGCAGCTTGGGGCGGCGCGAGAAAACAAACAATCGCGCCGTGTCCGACATCATCTTGACCAGGCCCTTGCCCTGGTAGTTCGGGTCGATCACCATCCCGCCGAACTCGAACACTTCCGAGGCGAGCATCCCCTTGAACAACTGCGCGGGATACAGATGGCCCAGCGTCAGCGGCGCGTCCGCCAGGCATCGCGCCCAGAATGCGCCAATCAGCGGTGGCCGGCGCCGCTCGCTCCCCGGGCTCACCTCGTACAGGCCAAAATGGATCGCGAGCGGCCATAGCAGCACGTGCACCCTCTTTTCCTGCACGTTCAGCATCTTCCAGGTTCGCTTGTGGAGCGCGGCCAGCTCGCGCAAGCCCATCGGCGTACCTATCGGACGAACTTCAAGCCGCGCTGCGAGTGCCGAATGCGGCGGCGGACGCAGCGGAGGAGATTGAGGCTCGCGTGGTTCGGGCCGGGGCCTTTCTGCCGGAGGCTGCTCTTCGGCAGCCGGGTGTTCGTCAGGGGTCTCGACCAGACTTGCGGGGTCGGTCGCCGGATGCGTGCGACGAGACGCTCGCGACAAGATCATCGCCTCGATCGGATCGTCGTTCTTCTCGGCCGCCATCAGTGAACCCCGCCGCGCCGTCGGACTCCCGGCGACGCCGATTTCACACCACCCAACTTACTGCCGTCCCCCAGGACGGCTCGTCTTCACGCCGTAAGACGTGCGCCGCAATCGATCAAGTGCGGCATGCCATCAACCACCCGTTGTTTCAGTGCCGCCAATAATAGGGAATCGACGGGTAAAGCGAAACATGTTTAGGCCCTTCAAACGTGATTTTTTCACATATCTCCGGAGCGCGGAGCATCGGTCCACGAGCTGGCAAAAGAAAGGGCGCCCGGTTGGACGCCCTTGCCTGCGAGTCGAAGTGCTGTCGAAACTAGCCGATCTTCGCGTAAACCGACTTGATCTGCGTGTACAGCTCGATCGCGTACTTGCCCAGCTCGCGGCCGAAGCCCGACTGCTTGTAGCCGCCGAACGGAGACATCGGATCGATCATGCCGTAGGTGTTGATCCAGACCGTGCCGGCCTTGAGCCTGCGCGCGACCGTGAGCGCACGGTTGATGTCCTTGGTCCATACGCCGGCAGCCAAGCCGTACGTCGTGTCATTGCCCTGAATGACGACATCGGTCTCGTCCTTGAACGGGATCGCCGACGCGACCGGCCCGAAGATCTCCTCGCGCGCGATCTTCATCTGGTTGTTCACGCCGGTGAAAACCGTCGGCTCGATGAAGTAGCCGGACTCCTGCTTACCCGGTTCCCCGCCCGTCTTGGCCTTGGCGCCCTCCGCCTTGCCGGCTTTCAGATAGCCCTTGACGCGATCGTGCTGCTCCTTGGAAACCAGCGGACCCATGCGGGTGTTCGGATCCAGCGGATTGCCGAGCGTCAGGCCCTTGGCCATCTGCGACAGCGAATCGGTGAACTGGTCGTACACGCTCTCTTGCACGAACACGCGCGAGCCGGCGCAGCAGACCTGTCCCTGGTTCATGAAGATGCCGAGCGCAGAGCCGAACACCGCCGCCGGCATGTCAGCGTCGGGGAAAATGATGTTGGGCGACTTGCCGCCGAGCTCGAGCGATACCCGCTTCAGGTTGCCGGTCGACGCCTGCAGGATCAACTTGCCGACCTCGGTCGAACCGGTGAACGCGACCTTGTCGATATCGGGATGCTCCGCGATCGAGCTGCCCGCGCCGGGGCCGAAGCCCGTGATGATTTGCACGACGCCTTCCGGCAGGCCGGCCTCGCAGATAAGCTCGCCGAGGCGAATCGCCGTTAGCGGAGTCTGCTCCGCAGGCTTCAGGATGACGACGTTGCCGCACGCAAGCGCCGGCGCAATCTTCCACGACGCCATCAGCAGCGGAAAATTCCACGGGATGATCTGTCCGCACACGCCGACCGGCTCGCGCAGCGTGTAGTTGAACGTCGAAGGATCCGACGGGTTGGTCTCGCCGTAAATCTTGGTGGCGAAGCCCGCGTAGTAGCGAAAGGTCTCGGCCGCGCCGGGGATGTCGATGTTCTTGGACTCGAACAGCGGCTTGCCGTTGTCGAGCGTCTCGAGCTCGGCTAGCTCGTCGGCATGCTTGTCGATCAGCTCCGCGATCTTCAGCAGGAAGTGCGTGCGCGCATGCGGGCTCAGCGTCGGCCATTTTCCTTCCTCGAAGGCCTTGCGCGCGTGCTTGACCGCCTCGTCCACGTCGGCCTTGTCGCCCTCGGCGACGAGCGCCAGCACCTGCTCGTTGGCCGGGTTGAGGGTCTCGAATGTTTTGCCTGACTTCGACGGCACCCATTTGCCGTTGATAAGAAGTTTCTTGGGCGAGCTCTTGAGGAACTCAAGCGCTGCGCTCGACTTGGCGCCGCGAGTCGCCGATTCCAATGACGCTGATGCTGATGCCATTTTTCCTAATCTCCTGTCGCTGATGTGTCGCTATGCGCCGCCGCGAAGCTGCTCCGCGGAATCGGACAAGGCGATCGGTATAAGGCCTGACTAACACTCGAACTCTAGTAAATCGAGACGCATTCGGCAAAGCGAAAACCGCTGCCCGCCTCTTGCTATTGCGCCCGCGACCAACGCGCCGCGCATGCTGTTTTGCCCATTTCGTCAGCCACGGCTATTGTGGTTCGCAATCGCGTCAGTGGCAGTCAAGCAAACACCCCTCATCGCGCAATACCTCAGCGTCAAGCAGCGCGTTCCCGACGCGATCCTGTTCTTCCGCCTCGGCGACTTCTACGAGATGTTCTTCGAGGATGCCGAAGTCGGCGCGCGCGTGCTCGACATCCAGCTCACCTCGCGCAACAAGGACGGCGTGCCGCTGTGCGGCGTGCCCTACCATTCCGCGGAACCGTACATCGCCAAGCTGCTGAAGGCCGGCCACAAAGTCGCGATCTGCGAGCAAGGCACGCCCGACCCCAAGACGCCCAAGCTGATGCCGCGGCAAATCGTCCGCGTGATCACGCCCGGCACCGTCGGCGAAGAGATGGTGCTGACCGCGGCGGAGAAGAGTTACCTGGTCGCTGTCACGGGCGCCGAAGCCACCGGGTTCGCGCTGGTGGCGCTCGACGTCTCGACCGGCGAATTTCTCGCCACCCAGGCGCGCGAGGCCTCCGCACTGCGCGAGGAAATCGCGCGAATCGCGCCGCGCGAAATCGTGGTAGCCGGGAATGACGGCGAGTTGGGCAAACTCCTGAGCGATTTGAACTGTCCCGTGACGACGCTCGATCACGAATCGTTCAGCGTCGAGCGCGCCACGGCGGCATTCTCGAATCGTTTCGCGACGGCATCCGCGGAGCTCCACGAATCGATCGTGCATGCCGCGGGAATGGCGCTGCTCTATGTCGAGGACACTTTCGGCCACGACCTCGCGCATATCGCGGCGCCGCGTCTTTACCGCATCGCCGAGTACATGCTGGTGGACGAGACCACGCGGCGTCATCTCGAGCTGATCGCCTCGACCGACGGCGCCCGCAAGGGCTCGTTGCTCTCCATCCTCGACGAGACCTTGACCGCGGTCGGCGCGCGCACGCTCGCCAACTGGATCACCTACCCGCTGCTCGCACTCGACGCGATCCGCGTGCGCCACGACGCGGTGGAAGAACTCTTCGATGCGGACCTGGGCGGCGCGCTCGCCGAATCCCTGAAGCGAATCGGCGATCTCGAGCGGCTCGCGGGACGAATCGGCGCGATGCGCGCGTCGCCGCGCGACTGTCTGCGCCTGGGCGACGCGCTCCGCGCCGCGGACTCACTCAAGCAAGCGATGGGCGCGCTCAAGAGTCCACTTATCCGCGAGCACGCCGCGCGGATGTCGCCGATGCCCACGATTGTGGCGCAAATCGCGGCGACGCTGTCCGACGAGCCTCCCGTCAATCCGCGCGACGGTAACGTAATTCGCGCGGGGCTCAGCGCTGAGGTCGACGAGTTGCGCAGCCTGGCGTCGGGCGCGCGCGGCGTGATCGCAAAGCTGGAAGCGACCGAGCGCGAGCGCACTGGAATTCCGTCGCTCAAGGTCCGCTACAACAATATCTTCGGCTATTACATCGAGGTCACCAAGCCCAACCTCGAGCGCGTGCCCGCCGACTATGAGCGCAAGCAAACGCTGATCAGCGCCGAGCGCTTCACCACGCCCGCGCTCAAGGAGCTCGAGCGCAAAATCCTGACGGCGGAATCGGCGCTCAAGGAACTCGAACTCCAGATCTTCACCAAGCTGCTGCGCGACTTGCAGACGCACGCCGGCACGATCCTCGAAACCGCTCGCGCCGTGGGCGAATTCGACGCGATCATGTCGCTGGCGAAAGTCGCGCGGCATCGCGGCTATGTGCGCCCAACCATCAACACCGGCCTGCGGTTTCGCGTGCGCGACGGACGCCATCCGGTGCTCGAAGCCGGGATGCGCTCGGGCGAGTTCGTGCCCAACGACCTCGACGCGGAGCCCGAAACGCGCCAAATCCTGCTGATCACCGGACCCAACATGGCCGGCAAATCGACCTACCTGCGCCAGGTCGCGCTGATTGCGATCATGGCGCAAATCGGCAGCTTCGTTCCCGCCGCCGAGGCGACCATCGGGCTAATCGATCGCGTGCTGACGCGAATCGGCGCGCGCGACGAACTTCGTCGCGGCGAGTCCACCTTCATGGTCGAGATGAGCGAGACGGCGCGCCTGCTCGAGGGGCTTTCGGAGCGCAGCCTGCTGCTGCTCGACGAGGTCGGCCGCGGCACCAGCACCTTTGACGGGCTCGCGATCGCGTGGGCGGTGGCCGAGTACCTGCACGATCAGACGCGCGCCAAGGTGCTGTTCGCAACCCACTTCCACGAACTGACCGATCTCGCGCGCGAGCGTCCGCGGGTCAGGAATTTGAGCATGGCGGTGCGCGAATGGGGCGACGAGGTGATTTTCCTGCGCCGCGTTATCGAGCAGCCGTCGTCGCGAAGTTACGGCATCGAAGTGGCGCGCCTGGCAGGCCTGCCCGATTCGATCATCAGCCGCGCGCGCGAAATTCTTGCCAACCTCGAGCAGGGCGAACTGGACGAAGCCGGGATGCCGCGAATCGCCCGCGACCGCCGCGCCACGACCCCGCCTCCTCAGCTTGGTTTGTTCTCGCCGCGGGACGAACGCGTCATCGATGAACTGCTCTCGCTCGACGTCGAGCGAATGACCCCGATGGACGCGCTGAACGCCTTGGCGCGCCTAGCCGCCCGCCTCAAGCAGGAGAAATAGGCGCCTCCGATCGCTCTGGTGGCAATCAAAATTTAGGCAGGTGGCCGAATACGCCTTATGTTGGCTGCGCTTTTCACAAAAATGTTTCACGTGAAACGTTTTTCAGTTCAGGAGAACAAAACACGAAACAAGCGCGCTGACCAGGGGGCGTGGCGATCGGTCTAAACGGCGGCTATCCTTGGATGCTGTGGGTAGTTTGCGGTGATGCGGAGATTGATGGCGGTTGCGGTGGTGACGGCGACGATCGGCGCTGTTGTTGCGCCCGTTCGCGCCAGCGTTCCCGGGTCGATTCTGACTTCCGCGCGAATCGAGCATCGCGGGCAGACGCTCGAAATCCATTTCGGATTCACCGGATCTGTTCCACGGCTGAATCTCGGCACGCATGGCAGTGAACTGTGGATCGATCTTGGGCGAACTCATATCGGGATTCCGCCGCGGCCGTTGTTCGGCTATGAGACGGCGCCTATCTTAAGCGTCCGCGCGATCCAGTCGGACAGCGGCTCGCGAGTCGTCGTCGAGGTGATCGGCAAATCGGACTACGCGATCGCGCGGCTTCGCGACCGCAACGAAATAGTGTTGCGGGTCGCAGCGACCGGCGCTGATCCGAATATCGCCGCACCGATCATCGTTCACAACGCACCGCGGCGCCCTGCCCCATCCGTCGCGCGTCCTGTCGCGTTCGCCACGGCGGAGAATCCGCGTCCCGTCTCTACTGCACCGCCGATCGCGTCCGCACCCATCGCCTTGAATGAAGACAATCGTCAGCCAGGTCGTTTTCTCGTGATGATCGATCCGGGCCACGGGGGCTACGACCCCGGCACGCAATCGTCGGCCGGCGCGATGGAGAAGGACTTCGCGCTGCAGATCGCGACGCGCCTGAAAGCCGCTCTGGAAGCCCGCGGCATCCGCGCCGAACTCACGCGCTCGACCGACGTTTTCATCAGCCTCGCCGAGCGCACCCAAATCGCGAATCGGGCCGGCGCGGATCTGTTCGTTTCGATCCACCTCAATTCGAGTCCGAACAACGACACCACCGGAATCGAAGTCTATTACCTGAACAACACCACCGACCGCGCGACGATTCGGCTGGCGCGGATGGAGAACGGCGGCGCCGACGGCTATGGCACGCCGAACGACGCCAACTTAAACTACATTCTGACCGACCTGCGCCAGAACTATAAGGCGATAGAAGCGGCCTCGCTGGCCCGGATGATCGACGCGCAGACGGTCGCCGACCTCGATGCCGGACTCGGACTGAACGTGAACGCGCTGGGAGCGAAGATGGGACCATTCTACGTGCTGGTCGGCGCGCATATGCCGGCGGTGCTGGTTGAATGCGGCTTCATGTCGAACGCCGCCGAAGCCGCGCGGCTGGAGTCGGCGCAATACCAGGACCTGCTGGCGGGCGCGATCGCCACGGCCGTCGTGCACTACTTCAACGCCGATCTCGCAGTAGGAAATCTGTGAGTCTCGTCACGGGCGCGAATCGCGCCGCGCCTGTTCCGGCTGCCGTATCATCGCCGCGCGGCCGGGACGCCCTGCTCGCGCAATTCGTCGCGAGCAAGACTCCCGGCGTCAATGCGCGCGCCTATCTGGAATCCGTTCGCGCCGAGCTTGCCGAGCGCCATTTCGCCGGCGCGAGCGGCAGCGAGATCGTGGCCGCGATGACGTCGGCGATGGACGATTTGCTGCGCGCGCTCTTCGACTACGCGGACGCGGAACACGGCCGGCGCGCGCCCAAGCTCAACCAGAAACTTTCAGTGGTCGCGCGCGGTGGCTACGGACGCGGCGAGCTGAATCCGCAATCCGACGTTGACCTGTTGTTCCTGCACGACTACAAGCGCGGCCCGTACGCCGAAATCGTCACCGAGATAATGTTGCATGCGCTGTGGGACGCGGGCCTGACCGTCGGACACGGAGTTCGCACGGCCAAGGACAGTGTGCGGCTGGCGAACGACGACCTGAAGGAAAAAACCGCGATCCTCGACGCGCGCTTCCTGTGCGGCGACGAAAAGCTTTACGCCGAGCTCGACAAGCTGCTCATCGCCGAGGTCCTAAATCGCAACCAGGACAGGTTCTTCGCCACCAAGCTCGAAGAAAGCCGCAAACGCCACGCCCAGTATGGCGATTCGATCTACCTGCTCGAGCCTCAGATCAAGGAAGGCGAAGGCGGGCTGCGCGATCTTCACACCGCGATGTGGCTGGCCAAGGTCAAATACAAGGTCCATTCGCTCGAGGAGCTGGTGCAGAAGGCCGTCATCACCGAGCCCGAAGCGGCCGAAGTGATCGAGGCGCGCGACTTTCTCTGGCGCGTGCGCAATTCTCTGCACTTCCTGACCGGGCGCCACTTCGATCAGATCACCTTCGAGATGCAGGAACGGATCGAGCCGATGTTGGGCTTCAAGCCCGAGGAAGGACAGGCCGCAGGTTCGGCCTTGATGCGCGCGTACTACCAGCACGCCTCGACGATCCATCGTTTCGCCGAAGGGCTGATCGCGCGCGTTACCGAGAACAGTGCCAGCGGACGATTTTTTCGCCGCACGCCGACCCGCAAAATTCGCCCCGGCGTAATCGTTCAAGGCAATCTGCTGAGCATTGCCGAGCTCGATTTTTTCAAGCGCGATCCGCTCGAGCTGATCAAGATCTACGCGGACTGCCAGGCGCAGAACGTCAGTCTCTCGGGCAGCACCTACCAGCTGGTGCGCGACAATCTTGAATTGATCGACGATGACATGCGCAAAGACCCGCGCGTCGCCCAAGCGCTGATGACGATTCTGTCAGCGCGCCAGCGCGTCGCCGAAACCCTCGAGGCGATGCATCTGTCGGGCGTGCTCGGCGCGATCATCCCCGAGTTCGGCAACCTCTACGCGCGCGTCCTGCACGACCTCTACCACATCTATACCGTCGACCGGCATTCGCTGGTTGCCGTGCGTGAGCTCGAACGCCTGCGCACGGGCGAGTTCAAAGAGCCCACACCGCTGCTCACCGAGGTCGCGCGCGAACTCGACCATCTGCCGCTCGTGTTCCTTGCGCTGCTGCTCCACGACATCGGCAAGGGCCACGGCCACGACCACCATGAGCGCGGCGCCGGCCTGACCGCGGAAGTGTCCCAGCGCCTCGGACTCAACAGCGAGGAGATCGACCTGGTCGTGTTCCTCGTTCGCAACCATCTAATGATGTCGCAGGTCGCGCAGAAGGGCGACCTCGACGATCAAACCACGGTCGAGGAATTTGCCCGCACCGCCGGCTCGATCGATCGGCTCAAGGCGCTCTACCTGCTCACCTACGCCGACATGCGCGCGGTTGCGCCGAAGGTCTACAACAACTGGCGCGACATGCTGCTGAGCGATCTCTACATGCGCGCGCTCAAGGTGCTCGAGCAGGGAGATCGCGAGGCCGTCGATCCCGCGCGCCGGCTCGCGACCGTCAAGGCTGCCGTCCGCGAAACCCTGCTCGCCGCGGCGGCTCCTGAAGCGGATGTTGCCGCGTTCCTCGACGAGATGCCCGATCGCTACTTCTTCACCGTGCCCGAGGCCGACATTCCCCTGCACTTCGACCTGATGCGCTCGCTCGCCGACCGCCCGCTGGTCTGCCGCATCAGGCATTTCCCCGAACTGGAGTTCAGCGAATTCATCGTCGTCACGCGCGACCGACAGGGACTGTTCTCGATGATCGCGGGCGCGCTGACCGCCAACAATCTCAACATCCTGTCAGCCCGCATCACCACGCGCACCAACGGCGTCGCGATGGACGTGTTTCGCGTCTCGCATCAGATGGGCGCCGGCTCGATGGCGCTGGAAGACGACCGCTGGCTGCGGGTCGAGCACGACCTCGAGCGCGTCATCACCGGCCGGCAGGATATCGCGGCGCTGGTCGCTGCCGCGCATCACGTGCAGAGCGCCGGCCGCAAGTTCGTGCGCCATGTGCCGACCGAAGTCACCGTGGACAATCGCACCTCCGAGCAGTTCACCGTCATCGACGTTTTCACCCAGGACCGCGTCGGCCTGCTGTTCGCGATCACCCACACGCTCTACCGCCTGGGCCTGCGGATTCACCTCGCGCGCATTTCGACCAACGCCGATCAGGCGCTCGACGTCTTTTACGTGAGCGATCAAGCGGGCGGAAAAATCACGGATCTCGATCGGATGCGCGAGTTGCGCGCTGCCTTGCTCGAACAGGTCGAACAGAATCCCGGCGCAGGAGCATCCGCGTGAGCGTCCCCAGCTGGGACGAGCTGATCGATCGCCATTTGTCGCGCCAGGCGGTCGAGCGCGGGCTCAGCCGCCATTCGATGGAGGCATACGCGCACGACCTCAGCCTTTTCCAATCGTGGTGCCGCGCGGCCGGCCTGGCGCCCGCGCAGCTCGACGCCGCCGCTCTGACCGCGTACCTCGAAGCGCTCGCCGACAATGGATTCGCCGTCAGTTCGCAGCGCCGCCATCTCGCCAGCCTGCGCGGGCTCGCGCGCGAGCTGGTGGACGAGAAGATCATTGAGCGCGATCCCGCGCCGTCGGTGAAACTCCGCCCGCATCCGCGCAAACTCCCGCGCACGCTGTCGCCCGGCGACATCGAAAATCTTATCGCTGCGATCGATGCGCACGACGCCCGCGGACTGCGCGATCGCGCGATGCTCGAAATGGCCTATGGATGCGGCCTGCGCGTTTCGGAGCTGGTCGGCTTGCAACTGCATCAGGTGAATCTCGCGGCCGGCGCCGTAGTTGTGCTGGGCAAGGGCGGCAAGGAGCGGATGGTGCCGATGGGCGGTGCCGCGATTCGCGCGCTGAAGGCCTACCTGGAGCGCCGTGACGAGATCCTGAATCCGCCCGAGGACGGCAAGTGCGGCTCGAAGAAAGTTCCGCGGCGCGTCTCCGCGGTTTTCATCACAAGGCTCGGCCGCGCGATGACCCGCCAGGGATTTTTCAAGGCGCTCAAGGGATGGGCCGCCGCCGAGCCGCGACTCGCATGGATCAGCCCGCATACTTTGCGGCATTGCTTCGCCACGCATCTGCTCGAGGGCGGCGCCGATCTGCGCGCCGTGCAGGAGATGCTCGGCCACAGCGACATCTCGACCACGCAAATCTACACCCATCTCTCAAAGAGCCACTTGCGCAAGGTCCATCGCACGTTTCATCCGCGCGCGACCCGCGCGAGCGCGGCGGAAGGCTCGGACTGACTTGGGCGATCTGAACGAAACGATCGCGACCATCTGCATCGTCGCGCCGCCGATCATGTTCGCAATCATCGCGCACGAGATCATGCACGGCGTGGTGGCGCTGCGCCTTGGCGACGAAACCGCGCGTCGCGCGGGACGGCTCACGCTCAATCCGATTTCGCACATCGATCTTTTTGGGACGATTATCCTGCCGTTCGCGCTGTATCTCTTTAATCTGCCCGTGCTCGGCTACGCCAAGCCGGTCCCCGTCGATTTCCGCGTGCTGCGCGGCGGACGGACCGGCATGTTGAAAGTGGCGGCCGCCGGGCCGTTGACGAACTTCGTGCTGGCAATCGTCAGTGGACTGCTGCTGCGAGCAGCACCGCTCTTTCTGCACGGATCGTTCGGTCCGACGGTCGCACTACCGCTCGCGCGGATGTTGCAGGCGTCGGTGATCGTCAACGTCGAACTGGGAGTCTTCAACCTCTTTCCCGTGCTGCCGCTGGACGGCGGGCGCGTGTTGTTCAGTGTCCTGCCGATCACGGCCGCACGCGCCTACGCGCACACCGAGCGTTACGGCTTCCTTATACTGCTGCTGCTGCTGTATACGCATTGGCTGGATGTCGCGATCTATCCGGTCATGAATATGGCGCTGGGCGCGATCTCGTGGATGGTGCAGCTGTGAGCAACGAAAACGAATCCAGCATGCCGCCCAGGCTCGGTGCCGACGCCGGCGTTCGCTTCCGTCTCCCGATTTACGAAGGCCCGCTCGACCTGCTGCTGCATCTGCTCAAGCGCGCCGAGCTCGACCCGCACGAGGTCACCGCCAGCGTGATCACCGAGCAGTACCTGGCATGGCTCGAGTTGCTCGATCAGTTGAATCTCGACGTGGCGGGCGAGTACCTCGTGATGGCGGCGACGCTGCTGTTGATCAAGTCGTTCGCGATGCTGCCGCATCCGGAGCTCGCCGACACCGAGGAAGCCGAGGAGCTCAAGCGCGACCTGGTCGAACGGCTGCTCGAATATCAGCGCTATCGCGAGGCGGCTGAAAAACTCGCCGAGCGCGCGATCCTGGGCCGCGACGTGTTCACCACGCCCGGCGAAGTCGCGCCCGAAGACGCGAGCGCCAGTCAGTACACTGTTTCGATTTTCGATCTGGTCGAGGCGATTGGCGCAGTGCTCAAGCGCGTCGCCGACAAGACGCCGCGCGCAATTGAGCTGCGCGACATCCCGGTGGCGGAATGTATCCCGCGGATAATGCGTGCGCTGGAAGGCGCGGGCCGGATCCAGTTCGCCGCGCTGTTCGAGGATGCGGGCGATCGATCGCTGGTAATTGCAACGTTTATGGCGCTGCTCGAACTGATACGCCGGCGCGAAGTTCGCGCGTTTCAGGAAGTGCGCTTCGGCCCGATTTTTCTCGAGCGCGGCGCCGCGGCATGAGCGGAGGCTGAGTGGAAGAAGAGCGATTGAAATCAGTTCTCGCGAGCCTGCTGTTCGCGGCCGGCGAGCCGGTCTCGCTCGCACGGCTGGCCGCGGTCTTCGACGACGTCCCGCGCGCGACCGTGCAAAAAGCGCTCGCCGCGATGGCGGCCGAGTACGCCGCCGAAAACCGCGGCATCGTCATCGACGAAGTCGCCGGCGGCTACCAGATGCGCACGCCCAAGGACCACGCCGGCTACGTCCGCAAGCTGCTTGCCGCCAGGCCGCCGCGCCTCAGCCGCCCGCTGATGGAGACCGTCGCGATTATCGCCTATCGGCAGCCGATCACTCGCCCGGAGATCGAACAGTTGCGCGGCGTCGACACGGGCGGCGTGCTCGAAACGCTGCTCGAAAAGCGGCTCGTCAAGATTGCCGGGCGCAAGGACGCACCCGGACGCCCGATGGTCTATGAAACTACCGGCGAGTTCCTCGAATTGTTCGGCCTCAAGGACCTTGAAAGCCTGCCCGACCTGTCGGAGTTCCGCGAGATCGAGCGCGCCGTCGAGCAGGTGAACACCGGGCCGGTCGAAGGCATCGAGACTCATCCCGAGGACTCCGCCGCGATTGCGGAGCCGTCAGCAGAAGAACCGGCCGAGCCGGGGGCCGAGACATCCGACGACGACAAGAGCACGCACTGACGGAAGAGACTGACGATGTATCGCTCGCGACTGCTTGTGCTCGTAGCGCTGACTTCGTTCGCGTTCGCGCGGTCGTCGTTCGCCGAGCAAAAGTCGCCGCCAGCGCCCGAAAACGACCCGCTCTACATGCGCGTCGTCGCAACGCCGTGGCCGCCCGAGGCGCAAATCCTCGACGGCGCCGGTCACCGGCATTCGGCCTACGAGTTATACGTCACGAATTTCGGCAGGACGCCGCTCAAAGTCGCCAGGCTCGACGTGAATGGAAAAGACGACGACAAGGTTGTCGTCACGCAGTCGGCGAGCGGCAAACAACTGGCCGCGATGTTCGTGCCGGCCACGGGCGGCGACCTCAGCAAGCCCAACGATCCGAGTCTCAAGCCGGGCGAGACCGGCGTCTTTTTTGTTTTTGCCGACTGGCTTCCCGACCAGGACGATCCGGACACTTTCAATACCGCCATTACGATCGAACAGCACGGCGAGCGCAGCGGCTCCGGAACCATTCACGCCGCCGGGCTCGAAATAAACTCGGACGACCCGATCGTGATTCATTCTCCGCTCCGCGGGACTAACTGGCTCGCTGCCAACGGCCCCTCCAACACCTCGGCGCATCGCCGTGCGATGCTGCCGGTGAACGGTCAGCCGCACATCGGACAGCGCTACGCGATCGACTGGATTCAGCTCGGCGACGACGGCAAATCGTTCACCGGAGACGAGCACAAGAACAGCAGCTATCACGCATGGGATCAGGAGATTCACGCGGTCGGCGACGGAAAGATCGTCGAGGTGAAGGACGGCATCCCCGAGAACGTCCCCAACAGCGGCAAAATCGCCGTGCCGATTACGTACGAAACTCTCGCCGGCAATCACGTCATCCAGGAGCTGAGCGACGGGCACTTCGCCGCATACGCGCATCTGCGGCCGGGCACACTCAAGGTGAAGGTGGGCGACACCGTTCACGCCGGCGACGTGCTCGCGCATCTCGGCAATACCGGCAATTCATCGGAGCCGCACTTGCATTTCCAGGTCTGCGACGCGCCGTCGTTCCCGGCCTCGGAGGGACTGCCGTTCGCGATCGATCGGTACACGCTCGACGACTACAAGCTCGACAAATCACCGAAGCCGGCGCTCACCGTCAAGTCGTCGCATCCGATGATCAAGCAAGAGCCGATGGAAGACGAGCTGGACTCGTTCTAGACGCCGGTATCCTCGAACACGCCCGTCTCCGGCGTGTAGTTCTCAAAGCGCGTGTAGTTGTTGATGTAGGTGAGCTTCGCCGTGTCGGTGGGACCGTTGCGCTGCTTGGCGACGATAATCTCGGCGACGCCCGGCTCCTTGCTCTCTTTGCCCTTGTACATTTCTTCGCGGTAGATGAACGCGATCACGTCGGCGTCCTGCTCGATCGCGCCCGACTCGCGCAAGTCGGCCAGCATCGGGCGGCGATTCTCGCGCGACTCGACCTGCCGGTTGAGCTGCGACAGCGCAATCACCGGGACCTTCAGTTCTTTCGCCAGCGCTTTGAGCGAGCGCGAGATTTCCGCGATCTCTTTTTCGCGATTTTCGCCGGGCCGCGCCGATCTCATCAACTGAATATAGTCGACGATTATCAGGCCGAGATTCTTGGCGCGTTCGCGCTTGAGCCGCCGGCATTTCGCCTTGAGCGTGATCGAGGTCGTGTCCGACGAGTCATCTATATAGATGTTCGACTCCGACAGGCGCGCCGCGGCCTGCGCCAGCTTCGGGAAATCACGCTCGCCCAGGAATCCCTGGCGCGCACGCGCGCTGTCCACCCGCGCTTCCGAGCACAGCATGCGCAGCACGAGCTGTTCCTTCGACATTTCCAGCGAAAAAAACGCGACTCCCACGGGCGGGTCCGCGTCCATCGCCGCGTAGGCCGCAATGTTCAGCGCGAGCGCCGTTTTGCCCATGCTCGGACGGGCCGCAATGATGACCAGGTCCGACGGCTGGAAGCCCGCCGTGATGCGGTCGAGATCGATGAATCCGCTCGGCACGCCGGTGATCATCTCGCGGTTTTCGTACAGCCGCTCGAGGATCTTCAGCGACTCGCGCGTCAACTCCGGCATCGTGTGGAACGCCGGCCTAATCCGCCGCTCGGAAATCTCGAAGATGCGATGCTCGGCTTCGTCCAGGAAACCGTCCACGTCCGACGGCGCCTCGTACGACGAGCTCGCGATGTCGGTCGCGATCGAGCCGAGGCTGCGCAGCACCGCCTTGTCGTGCACGATTCGCGCGTAGTGCGCGACGTTCGCGGCGGTCGGCACGATCGAAGCCAGCTCCGCGATGTACGCCGGGCCGCCGATCTGCTCGAGCACGCCCCTGGTGCGCAGCGCGTCGGTCAGCGTGATCGCGTCGACCGGCTGGCTGTGGTCGGTAAGCTCCGCCATCGCGCGGAAAATCTGGCGATGCGACTCGCGGTAGAAGTCCTCATCCGACAGGATTTCGAGCGCGTGGTTGATCGCGTCGTTGTCGAGCAGGATGGCGCCCAGCACCGACTGCTCTGCTTCGAGATTCTGCGGAGGAACGCGCTTCAGAATATCGTCCGACGATACCGCCACCTCACCACCACCTCCCGACCGCGCGCGCTGAATTCCAGGAGCGCAAATTATTTCCCATGCGATGACCGCTTACAACTATTACCCCAGCCGCAAGCCAACGGTTGTCACCACGCCGTCCACAGCCGATGCACAGTCGGCCGGCGCTATCGACGCCGGCGCGGACGATTCACCGCGAGCATCGGCCCAAGCGCTACGCCGAACATGAAGCCGCCCACGTGCGCCCACCATGCCACTCCTCCCATCGCCGCCGCCCGCCCCCCTTCTTCGAGTCCCGCGTAGAGCTGCACCGCGAACCAGACCAGCAGGTAGATGACCGCCGGTATTTCGACGAACTGGATGAAAACGAAAATCGGGATAATCGTCAGGATGCGTCCGCGCGGGTACAGGATGAAGTACGCGCCGAGCACGCCCGCGATCGCACCGCTGGCGCCGATCACCGGCACGCTCGACGCGGGCGCGATCCACACCGTCGCGAGCGCCGCCGCGATTCCCGCGGCGAAATAAAAAATCAGGTAGCGCGCCGCGCCCATCCGATACTCGACGGCCGCGCCAAAGATGAACAGATACAGCATGTTGCCGGCGACGTGCCAGAAACCGCCGTGGATGAACATCGATGTGACGGTCGTCATCAACGGCGCGAGCGTGCCGAGGCTGCGATGCGCCCCGTGCCCGTGCCACGCTAGCGCGTCGGTCGAAAGCGCTCGCGTCACCGCAGCCGGCACCATCGCGAATCTCTCGACGAAGGCCGCCACGCGCGCGCCGAGCGCCACTTCGTAGACGAACACCGCGACGTTCGCAGCCAGAAGGGCACTGTTGATTGGAGTCAGGCGGCGCGGCGCGGCGTTATCGCGAAGCGGGATCATAGGAACGTCGGGCCGGCACGCGGATTGATCGACCGGCCGAGCAATACTACCGGCGCGCGGCGGGTCCGCGCGAGACGGCGTGGTCGTCGAAGAAAAAATTTCTTATGCGAGCGCCTGGTCGAAACTTCTCACTTGAGCGGGAGCGCGTTGTATGCGAGAAAGGTCGCCGGATCGCGTTCCCGTCAAACGCGATCCGTGATCGCGCGACCCGCTTGTCGGCGGACGCGAATCTCTTGAGGGAGGTTTCAGTCATGGAAGTCGTCTCGAATGAAGTATCCGTCCGCACCGGCGCCGAGAAGATGCCGGCGCATCTCGCGCGTCCCGCGTCCGGAGGTCCGTATCCCGCGCTGGTGGTCGTGATGGAAGCGTTCGGCCTCAACGATCAGATCAAGCGCATCACCAATCAGTTCGCCTCGGAAGGCTTCGTCGCGATCGCCCCGAATCTTTATTTTCGCCAACCCAACAACGTCGTCGGCTACAACGATCTGCCCGGCGCCTTTCGCCTGATGGGCTCGGTCAACGACGATCAAATCGTCGCCGACATGGGCGCCGCGATCGATCACCTCAAGGCCATGACCGAAGTCAAGCCCGCGTTCGGCACCGTCGGCTTCTGCATGGGCGGACGCGTCGCCTTCATGACCGCATGCCGCAATCCCGCTGTCAGAGCCACCGCACCGTACTACGGCGGCGGGATAGTCAAGTCGCGCCAGCCCGGCGTGAAGCCGACAATTGAATACGTCGACGGGCTGAAGGCACCGGTGCTGGCCTTCTTCGGCGGCAAGGACGCCTTTATCCCGATTTCCGAAGTGGACGAATTTCGCGACGCCCTGAAGAAGGCCGGCAAGCCAGCCGAGGTGGTCTTTTACCCCGACGCCGATCACGGTTTCATGTGCGACGATCGTCCGTCGTTCCACCCCGTGCATTCCAAGGAGGCGTGGACCAGGACCATCGCGTTCTTCAAAGAATATCTCGGCTGAGACGGCGTGGTCGCGCCTTGTTGTACTCACTTCGGCGGGCCGGTCTTCGCCGTCCCGTCTTTTTTCTCGCGATTACCGTCGCCATCGCCGCGGCCAGCGCCTGCTACTCCTCCGACTACCGCCGCACAATGGCGGCAAACGTGTCGCTGCTCTCCGATATGTCGGACAAGCTGGCCGATTACTGCCGCACCGATTTCAAGCTCGACGATCGCCAACTGTCGTCCGAGGAGATGGGCGAATTTTACTACGCCTTCAACAAGGCCAACGCCTTCTCGTCATCGACGCCGCGCGAGTCGTCCCGCCCGTCGCATCGCGATTTCGTGAAACTGCTGAACGCTTACGAGAAATTCGCGCACGCCGCCGACGAGTACCGGCTCGCCGGCAAGCGCGACCCCGCCGTGCTCGCTTCATTGCTCTCGCAGCACGACCAGGTCCGCCACCTCGCCGGCAAAGTCACCGAGGATCTGCGAAGCGAACCCGACTGATGCTCACCCTTTCCAATGCGTGCCGTATCGGTCCAGGTAGGCGACCTCGCTCACCGGCCGGCGCTTGATCGGTCCGAACTTTCCATCCGGATATCCGATCGGCATCAGCGCATACGTCAGCACTTCGGGCGGCAGGCCCAATATCGCCTTCACCTCGTCCTCGAAGAACGTGTGAATTGTCGTCAGCACCGTGCCGAGACCCAGCCCGCGACACGCCAGGATAATATTCTGCACGGCAGGATAGATGCTCGAGCCTGAGATCCGCGCCTGGCTCCGGAGGCCCGCCGCCACCTCGGGCGGAAGCGTGGGCGGCGGTGTCGCGGGCGGCGTCCGCTTCAGGCATGCGAGCAGCAGCACCGGTGCGTCCGCCATGTGATCGATCAGGTGGTACGCCGACGCCGTCAGTTTTCTATAGGTGTCCTCGCTCATGTGCTCCGGTTTGACGCGATCCGCATAGAGTGCCTTCAAAATTGCGCCGCCCTTTTGGTACACCGCGCCAATCTTCTTGCGCTGCGCCGCGTCCTTGACCACGACGAACTCCCAACTCTGCTGGTTGCTGCCCGACGGCGCGCGAATCGCTGCGTCGAGCACCTTGGTGATCACATCGTCGGGAACCGGGTCGGGCTTGAATCGCCTGAGCGAGCGCGCCGAGTAAATTGCCTCGAAAAGTCCGATTTCTGCCATCGTCAAAGCTCCTGATTCGGATTTGTGGTCAGCCGGGAGAATGCCTACCCCGGTGAAGAAATAAAAGAGAAAGCGGCCATGCGATCGCAATCGATCGCCGGCCGCTCTACTTTGAGTCGTCAATCAGCCGCGCGCTCGCGCCCGTTCACACTGGCGTGCGATTCGCCTTCGGCGAGGACTGCGGACCCATCAGCATCTTGTAGACTTTTTTCGCATCGTCCGGATCCGTCACCATCGGTCCCGGCTGATCGTGATGCTTCATCACCTTGTCGTCTTCCGTGAACGCCCGGACGGTCGCGCAGTACTCGAGCAGCAGGCCGTTGGGATCGCGGAAGTAGATCGAGCGGCACCATTCGTGATCGACCACCGGCGTCACCTCGACGCCGCGCCCGATCAGCTGCTCGCGTTTGGCTTCGAGTTCTTTCACATCGTCGCAGTTGAACGCGAAATGGTAGAACGCGCCCGGCAGTCCCTGCGCGCTGTTGATATCGGTCGCCCACTCCGTCGGCACGCCCGGCACTTTTTCCGGACACATGAACGCCACCATGCTGCCGTCGCCGGTGTTCAGGAACACGTGCTTGATCTTGCCGCCCTGGTCCGGCTCGATAATATCCGACCACGCGACTTCCCAGCCGAGCTTCGTCGTGTAGAACTCGATCGTGCGCTCGATATCGAGAGTCGCCAGCCCCAGATGATGGACGCCCGTGCGCTTCATGGCCAAGCCTCCTTTCGGTATTCGAAAACCGCCGTCAACTGACTAGTACCACGGCCAAATCAAGAGTCAAAGCCCCCAGAACGATCGTTCAAGACCAGCGTTCAGCCCGCGTGCGGCGAAGTAATTTCTTCTTCTCCGGCTCCGAGGAGAGGATAGGATTTCTTCCCCGCTAGTGTTCTAACAGGAACGAGGTACCGAATCCTAATACTGGGTGCAGGGGTCATCCCTGCTACTCCAAGCACTGATTCCACGCCTGCGACGGCGCGTTGTTGTAGCTGAATCTCACGCATGCGACCGACGCGCATGCACTCACCAGGTCCGCCGTCGGCGGCACGTTCGCGTTCTTGTCCAGCCACAGATTCAGCTCATTGACCATCTGCTGACCAAGTCCGTTCAGCTCCGGGACCACCACGATATAGAGCGCGTCCTCCTGCCGCCGCGCCGTCGACCACGAGCCCGGATGCGCGAGCGACGGGAACGCCTGCATCATGCGATGCGTCGCGGGACCCTCGACGACCTTCCAGTTATTGGCAATCTCAACCGCCAGATGACGCGGGAACTCCTCGATCAGGTCACCGACATCCGTATCTCCCGGCGGCTCGACGCCAACCGCACAGGCGCGAACTTCGCCCCAGTAGCGATCGATCGCAAGCGCCGCCGCCTTCCGTGATGCCTCCGTCTTGTACTGGCCGTTGGTCTTGACGCGAATTCCCGCAGGCGTAACCAGGTCGGCGGCAAACTCCGACGAGGACAACTCAAGCGGCCGCTTCCCAACCTCAGCCGGAGTACCCGTCTGGTTCAGCGGATAGTAAGTCGATTGCATCGGCCCGCAAGCGACCAACGCGCTCGCGATCGCAAGCGCCATCGCGGCCGCGCCCGCGCGCCGCACCGCCGCGCAAAAGTTTGCGCGAGCAACCCCCACCGCCTCTACCATTGCCACTTTCAACCGCGAAGAAGTCTCGTGTCGTTTCCTGGTATTGGGTGCAGGGGTCACACCTGCCTCAGACAACTCCCTCGCGCTTGAGGCGCTCCAGCTCATCCGCGCCGATTCCGATCGAGCCAAGCACCTCGGCGTTGTGTTCGCCCAGTTCGGGTGGACGCCTCATCGGCCGGTCGCCTTCGGGCGCGTCCGACATCTTTATAGGAGTGCCGGCTACGCGAATCTTACCGCGGGTTGGATAGTCACTGTCGATCAGCATCCGGCGCTTCGCGGTTTCGGGATCAGCGACCACTTCCTCGACCGTCCGAACGGGCGCGCATGGAATGCCCGCTTCAATCAGTCCCTCGACCATCGCATCGCGCGGCTGCTCTTTCGTCCAATCGGAAACTATCGCGTCGAGTTCGTCGGCGATTTTCAGCCGCGCGCCATGATTCCTGCATCGGGGATCGGCGATCAGTTCTTCACGTCCCATCAATTTCGCCAGCGTGCGCCAATGCGCTTCCGTGAGGCAGAAGATCAGGACCTCGCCGTCGCGCGCGGGATAGACGTTGGTCGGGCATGCGCCCCAATGACGATTTCCCAGCCGCTTGAACTTCATCCCTTGCAGCGCGGGCGCGACCGCGCTGGTCAGCGCGGGTATCGCGACGTCGAGCATCGCCACCTCGACATGCTGTCCGCGGCCGGTCCGCCCGCGGTGGATCAGCGCGGCCAGGATTCCGCTCACCATGTGACTGCCGGTGCCCATGTCGATAAAAGTGGCCGAGGTCTTTACGGGATGGTCGGGGAATCCGGTGACACTGATGAATCCCGACGACGCCTGGATCGTGTTGTCCATCGAGCCAAGTTTCGCGTACCTGCTGTCGGAGCCGTAACCCTTGCCCGAGGCGTAAATTAGCCGCGGAAACCGCGCGGCGATCTGATCGTAGCCGAGGCCGAACGACTCCATGACGCCGTCAAGATAATTCTCGACCAGCACGTCGGCGTCCTCGAGCAGCTTGAGCACGATTTGCTGGCCGCGCCGATCTTTCAGATTGATCGTGACGGAGCGCTTGTTCGCATTCAGCATCAGGAACGAGTAGCCGGCGCCGCCCGGCGGCAGTTCCGGCCGCCGCAGCACCTCGCCGGTAACGGGCGGCTCGATCTTGATGATATCGGCGCCCATCGCGGCCAGTTGCAGCGTGCAGTACGGCGCCGCATACACCTGGCCCAGGTCGATCACGCGGATTCCATCAAGCGGCAGACTCATCGTTGGATCCTCATCGCAGAAGCGAGCGCGCGATCACCATCCGATGCACTTCGCTGGGGCCTTCGCCGATCCGGCGAATTCGCGCCTCGCGGTACCAGCGCTCGATTGGAAACTCCTTGCTGACGCCGTAGCCGCCATGGATCTGCACGGCGCGATCGATCACGCGGCCGAGCACCTCGCTCGAGTAGAGCTTTGCGATCGACGCCTCGGTGCGGAAGTCCTCGCCGCGGTCGGCCTTCCACGCGCCTTCCCACGTCAGCCATCGCGCAGCGCGCAGCTCGACCTCCGAATCCGCGAGCATCCACTGGATGGCCTGCCGCTTCGAGAGCAGCTCGCCGAACGTGCTGCGCTGCTTGGCGTGATCGATCGCCATCCTGAGCGCAGCCACTCCCACTCCGACATTGCACGCCGAGTACGGAAAGCGCAGCCGAGTCAGCAGATCCAAGCACAGGTTCAATCCCTCGCCTTCGGGCCCGAGGCGCTGCTCGATCGGGACGACGCAATCTTCGAACTGGACCTCGTTGGGTAAGGCCGACGTACGCAGCGTGCGAATCGGACGCGGCGTGAATCCCGGCGTGCCCTTTTTGATTATGAAGCAGGTGATCCCCTTGCGCCCGGCCTTGGCGTCGGTGCGGGTGAACACGACGCCCCACTCCGCCTCATGCGCATGCGAAATGAAAATCTTGGTGCCGTTGAGAACGTAGGTATCGCCCTGGCGAACCGCCTTGCACTGGATCGCGCCGGCCGGATCGGAGCCGCCCGACGGCTCGGTGATCGCGAAGAAGGTGTGCCACGCATTCTTGATCGTGCCGCCGGCGTAGATGCGCTTCTGCTCCTCGCTGCCCGCGTAGATGACCGGCGGCGGCGTGCGTCCGAACACCCCGCATCCGGGGTTGTAGAGTCCCATGCGATGCTGTGCCATTTCCTCCATAAGCACGCACATCTCGAACGTGCCGAGGCCGCCGCCGCCGTACTCGCGCGGCGCACCCATGCACCACATGCCGGCGGCTTGCGCCTTGCGCGCGATCCGCCAGTACTCGTCCTCGGGAATCTCAGGCGCGTCGGGATCGCACCGCGCCTCGATCGGGATAATTTCCTCGCGAATTATTTTCCCCACCTGGTCGCGAAGCGCCCGCAGTTCCGGCGACAGCACGAATCCGTTGTCAGTTTCCATCAGAACAGTTCCTCCGCCGGTTTCCCGTCTCCATCGAGGCCGCGCCGAAGTGCGCTGAGCCAAATCTCACGAATCCATTCGAGATCATACGCGCCCCAGGTCCCCTTGATTTTGGGATCGATCTCACGGATGCGCTCGATCGCACCCGCGACTTTCGCGATGGCGGCTTCGCCGAGTTTGTGGCGCTCGGCGCCGGACTCGACCAGCGCGCCGAGATATTCGGACAATCCTGCGAGCACGTCGCTGCTGTAGCGCCAAAGATCCTTCTCGGCATCCGCCAGGGGAGTATCGACACTTCGCGCAATCTCGTCGGCCGCGGCGATCGCCTCGTTGAACGTCAGCGCGCCTTCTCGCAACTCACCGCGCTTGCGCGCGGCCTTTTCCGGCGGCATCACCGGGCTCATCACGTCGGCATAATCGAGGTACAGCTTCGACGCGCGCTCGACGGCGCGGTAGGCAGCATCCATCTCCGGGGCGCATCGCGGATGCCGGCCGGCCGACGTGTCAAGCAAACTGCTATCGGGCTCGAAATTGGGATCTCGCGATCCGCGAACGAACGCCTCCAGATTCACTGGATACGCCATCACGCTGTAGGCGCCAAAAGTCAGGCACGAAATGCTCCTCAATCCCAACTGCTTATATGCGCGCAAGTCGCGCGCGACTATCGCGGGCGTCGCGAGGCCCAAACCGCCGAACAGGATCGCGTCAGCGTAATATTCGAAGACGTGGCCGCGACCGTCGAAAATCTCGATGTAGCGTTTGAGCGACTCGAGGTAGCGCGGGTTGATCTCGCAATCCGCGTCGTCGATCGCGTGACTGTAGCATCGCTCGCGCGGCGCCCATTCGAACCACACGTTGTCGAGCGGCTTCAGGCCGGGATGAGGCTCGATGGTGTCGTGATAGGCGAGATAGGCGACTGACGGAGCTTTGTAATCGGCGCCGAGTTCGCCGGCGATGGCATTGACGACATCCATGTACTGGAGCTGCGGCGGGAGTTCGCGGCACCGACCGCATCGGCACCACGCGCCACGCCGTACGTCGGCGCCCCAGATGTGCAGCAGCTCGTTTTCGGGATGGTCGTGAACGTAGGCGACCGCGCCCGCGCGGACCAGAGCGACAGCGTCGGGATTGGAGACGCAGAGATTGCCGTGCGCGGCGCGAACGCCGTCTTCACCAGCCGGAAAATACTCGGGATGCTCGGCGAAAAGATCGCGCGGCAGCAGAAGTTGCAGGACGTGACCGCCGTATTCGACGCCGATTCCGTGCGCACGCAGAAGCGGCGAGATTTCGTCGATCTTGAGGCGCGTGTCATGCGCGTGGCGGATGTACGAGAACGCGTTGATGCCCCGGCGCGCCATCCACGGGATGAATTCGTGGTCGTGGCGGAGGTGCAAATCGAGGCGGTCGGGGAAGTTGTAGTTCCAGGTCATGATGTCGGAGACGAATGCGCGGCGGTTGAAGGCGGGCGTGACGCTCCAGGGTTCGAGCGCGGCGAGGCGGGCACTCTCGATTCGCGGATACAATGGCGCGACGCCCGGAGGGAACTGCGCGCCGAGCTTTTCGAACAGGTTCGACGCCGCGTGGATCAGTCCGCGCTCGGTTCCGGCGCGAATTACTATCGATTCAGCGGCGCGCGAGACGTCGAAGCTGTCGCCTTCGAGCGCGATTGAAGACCGCTGCGCGGCAGATGCGGCATCGCCGAGGTCGATTATGATTTCGGCCGGGGCTAGCGACGCGTCGGCGGACGACACCACTTCGGTTCTGAGCATCGCTGCGAGTCCGCTCGACAGATCGCGCGCGGCCAGCGATCCAACTTCGCCGGCGGCGGCGCCGAAGCGGACTCGCGGTGAGGCGACGCCTACTCTGCTCATTAGTATCGATCTCCCGACGCGTTCGACCGTCGTTTTTTCCGGCGGTTCCGGAATGATAACATGAGCGCCACGCTTTGATAGCGCGGCCCGCATCTTAATCGAAACCACCGACAGGTCCTGATCCGCCCAATGCCGAGTCCAAATGAAATTCTTGCCGAACTCAAGAAAGTAAAATACCCCGGCTTCACCCGCGACATCGTGTCGTTCGGGATCATCAAGGATATCGAAGTTGCGTACGCGGGCGTGACCGTGTCGCTGACGATGGCGTCGGCCAAACCCGAAGTCGTCGAAAAAATTGTGGCCGACGTGAAGACGACGGTTGCGGCGATGCCGGGCGTGCCCGCCGTCAACGTCCAGGTCGAGCAGCCCGCGCAGACTGCGCCGAGGGCCGCGGCCGGGATGCCTCAGCCCCGGACGATCGCGGGCGTCAAGCATATTGTCGCGGTCGCCAGCGGCAAGGGCGGGGTCGGCAAATCGACGGTCGCGGTGAACCTGGCGCTCGCAATGCACGCGCTCGGATGGCGGGTCGGCTTGATGGACGCCGACGTGTATGGGCCGAGCGTGGCGACGATGGTCGGAGTCGAGAAGGCGGTCACGCTCACGCCGGAGCGGCGCATCATCCCGCTCGAACGATACGGCATCCGCTACATCTCGATGGCGCTGTTCATCAACGACGAGACGGCAGTCATCTGGCGCGGGCCGATGGTCACCAAGCTCGAGACGGAATTTCTGTTCAACGTCGAGTGGGGCGAGCTGGATTGCCTGGTGCTCGATCTGCCGCCCGGCACGGGCGACGCGCAACTGACGATTACGCAGCGCGTGGCGCTTGACGGCGGCGTGATCGTGACGACGCCGCAGGAGATCGCGCTGCTCGACGTCAAGCGCGGGGTCTCGATGTTCGAGGAGGTTCACGTGCCTGTTCTCGGCGTAGTCGAGAACATGAGCTACTACGTGTGCCGCAAGTGCAACCGTCGCCACGAAATTTTCGCGCACGGCGGCGGTGCCGCGCTAGCGCATTCGCTCAACGTGCCGTTCCTGGGCGAGCTGCCGCTGGTTCGCGAGCTGCGCGAAGGCGGAGACCATGCGAGCCCGATCGTCGCCGCCAACCCGGCGCATCCGGTAAGCGCGGCGTTCAAGTCGATTGCATCGAAAGTGATCGAAGGACTCGATCGTTCCCAAGCGCAGCACGCTTCTTAGGTAACTTTGCCTTCGCGCCAAGGGGGGATACCATGTCTAAAAATTCCATTACGATTGATCAACTAAAACTCGCATGCCGTCATGTTAATGAGATGATTCATGCTGGTGTAAGAGAAAACCTAGCAATCAGAACGTTAGAATTATTCGCCGATAAGTACGCAAAATTGAAAAAATTAAAGAAGACGGGGCCTAACAACGTAAATCAGGTTAAATTATGGTCAATTAAAGCAAGAAATTTACTAGACGCGAAGCCGGATGCTAAACCAAGAGATTATTTTCGAGTAGAGCACGGTATGCCGCGACGCGGGTTCGCGCGCAAGATTCGCGAACTCGAGAAAAGACATCAATTGAACACCGAGACGATGAACAAGTTAGTTGAGCGATTTACGAACTTGCTGTAATCACGCTTGAGGAGGATCAGAAGTTAAACGAACTCGGTCGATCCACGGTGTTCCCTACACCAGCAAAAAAATGGGCGGCAGCAGGCATTAAATTCCCCACTTAGCCGATGTCAGAGCGGCCAAAGATTTCGCTGATCACGATTACGCGCGACGAAGAGGCGCTGATCGGCCAGTGCCTGAAGAGCGCGTGGTTCTGCGACGAGAAAATCATCATCGATTCGTTTTCGACCGACAAGACAGTCGAGATCGCGCGCGGCCTTGGCGCCGACGTCGTGCAGCATGAGTTCACCAACTACGTGAAGCAGAAGCAGACGGCGCTCGATCGCGCGACCGGCGACTGGGTGCTGCTGATGGACGCGGACGAGCAGGCGACGCACGACCTTGGCGAGGAAATTCTGCGCGTGGTGTCGTCGCCGGCCGCAGCGGACGGCTACCGGATTCGGCGCATCCTGTACCACCTGGGGCATTACTACTCGCACGCAATTTACCCCGACACGCCGGTGCGGTTCTTCCGGCGCGAGCGCGGGCACATCGGCGGCCGCGATCCGCATGACAAGGTCGTAGTCGAGGGACGAATCGAGCGGCTCGACCAGCCGATTCTGCATTTCAGCTACCGCGACATCGCCGATCACGTGGCGACCATTAACCGGTTCAGCTCGCGGGCGGCGATGGAGCAGGAGCCGAACGCACTCACGCCATTTAAGATGATAGCGAATCCGGCGTGGCGTTTTTTCAACTTCTATATTCTCCGCGGCGGGTTTCGCGACGGCGGACGCGGATTGTACGCGGCGATGACGGCGGCGTTCTACGTATTTCTCAAATACGCGAAGCTCTACGAGCGCCGGCTGAAATCGCGCACCGGCTTGTAAGCCGCCAGCGGGCCGAAGCGGTTGAAACTTCGGCGGACAGCCACTTCTATCGCGCCGCAGACCTGATAATTTAACCGACAGCCCATGAAACGACTGTTCTTCTACGTACGCCGGTATTGGACCTGGTACGGACTCGGAATGCTGTGCACGCTGGTCGCGTCGGCGTGCGGGATGACGGTCGCATATCTGAGCGGCGCCGCGATAAGCGCCGTCCAGGCCCATCACGCGCAGACCTTCGGCCCGCTGGCAAAGCTCGGGCTGCCCGCGCAGGAGTCGCTCAACCGGATAGTGTTGATGCTCTGCGGCGTGGCGCTTTTGGGCGGCTTCGCGAGATGGCTTTCGCGGTTCACGATTTTCAACACTGGGCGCGATATCGAGTACGACTTGCGTAACGATCTGTTCGTCCACCTGACCCATCTCGGCGGCGACTTTTACGACAAGCACAAGGTCGGCGACCTGATGTCGCGGCTGGTCAACGACTTGACCGCAGTGCGGATGATGGTCGGCATGGGCGTGGTGACGTTTGCCGACGCGCCGGCGACTCTCACCTTCGCGCTCATCTTCATGCTGCACGTGAGCCTGAGACTGACGCTGGCGGTGCTGGCGCCGTACGTGCTGCTGCTCATCGGAATCAAGCGGCTCTCACGTTCGCTGATGGTGCGCAACCTGCGCGTGCAGGAGGGTCTCGGCGGAATTGAAGGCAAGGTGCAGGAGAGCCTGGCCGGGATTCACGTGGTGAAGGCGTACGCGCTGGAGGAGCACGAGTCGGCGCTGTTTCGCAAAACCAACGACGACTACAACGACCTCGGCCTGGCGCTGGCGCGGTTGCGCGGAGCGATGTTTCCGATGATTCGGGGCACGTCGACGGTCGCGGTGATGGTGGTGCTGGTTTACGGCGGGTCGCTGGTGACGCGCGGAATTTTGCAGATCGGCGACCTGGTCGCGTTCATGGGTTACCTGGCGCGACTGGCGTGGCCGGTGACGTCGATGGGCTGGATGATCTCGATCTATCAGCGCGCGAAGGCGGCGATGAAACGTCTGAACGAAATTTTTTCAGCGCCGCCGCAGGCCGGCGAACTCGAAGAGGGCGGAGTGCGCCTGGACGTGCAGGGCGCGGTCGAATGGGACCACGTGTCGTTCAGCTATTTTATCCGCGACGGCGTGGCGGGCGCGGTCGCGGAATCTAACGGCGGCCCGATCAATGGGCATTACCGCTACGCGCTCAAGGACGTGACGGTGCGCGTGCCGGCGGGCGGCAAACTGGCGATCGTGGGACGCACCGGTTCGGGAAAATCGACGATGGTAAAGCTGCTCACGCGGCTTATCGAGCCGACCGACGGACGAGTGCTGCTCGACGGCAAGGATATTCGCGACCTGCCGCTGCGCTCGCTGCGCAAGACGCTGGGCGTGGTGCCGCAGGAGCCGATCCTGTTCTCCGATACGCTCGCGCGCAACATCGCGTTCGGCCGGCCCGATGCGTCCATCGATGAAATCCAAAACGCCGCGCGCGTGGCGGGCCTCGAAGCGGACATCGCGGTGCTGCCGCATGGGCTCGACACCGTGGTCGGCGAGCGCGGTATGTCGCTGTCGGGCGGGCAGAAGCAGCGTGCGACGATCGCGCGTTTGCTGACCTACCGGCCGGTGGTGGTGGTGCTCGACGACGCGCTTTCGAGCGTCGACACCGAAACTGAGAAGTCGGTGCTTGACGGGCTGGAAAAATCGGTCAGCGGACGGACGACCATAGTGGTGGCGCATCGCGCGTCCACGGTGCGCGACTCGGACGAGATCGTCGTGCTCGAAGACGGCCAGATCGCCGAGCACGGAACGCACGAGCAATTGATGGCGCGTCATGGAATCTACGCCGAACTGTTCCATCGCCAACTGATGGAAGAGGAACTGGCGCGGTACTAGCGATGCAGCAGGGTGAGGAAAAACAGCTCGGCCGTGCGCGCGATTACGCGCTGCTCAAGTTCGTGTGGACGTACGTGCGTCCGTACCGGCGGCTGTTCTTCCTGTCCGTCATCCTGATGCCGCTCAACTCGGCCTTCGCACTTGCCCAGCCGTACATCATCCAGCTCATCATCGATCTGTTCCTGGCTCATCATAAGGTGGCTCCGCCGGCGTGGCTGGCGGCGATTTTTCGGGCGACCGGCCATGCAAGCCTGATGACGATGGGTCCGATTTACCTGCTGCTGGTCGCGGGAGAGTTCGCGACGTTCTATGGACAGTTCTACCTGACGGTGATGGTCGCGCAGTATTCGCTCTCGGATTTGCGGCTGGCGGTGTTCAACCACGTCGAGCGGCTGCCGATGTCGTTCTTCGATCGCACGCCGGTGGGCCGGCTGGTCAGCCGCATGACCACGGATATCGACGCGATCAACGACATGTTCGCGTCGGGCTCGCTGACGGTGTTCGTGGACGTGATGACGATGACGGGAATCGTGATCATCATGTGGGCCAAGAGCCCGCATCTAGCGCTGTGGGCGTTGATCGCGATTCCGCCGCTGTTGCTGTTCATCAACATTTTCCGGGTACGGGCGCGCCTCGTGTACCGGCAGATTCGCGAGCGGCTGGCGGCGGTGAACGCGTACCTTTCGGAGTCGCTGGCTGGGATGACGGTAATCCAGCTGTTCACGCGCGAGCGCACCAGCCGCGATGAATTCGATGTGCTGAACATGCGCAGCCGCGACGCGCAGATGATGGCAAACATCTACGAGACCGGACTTTTTGCGGCGGTCGATACGGTCGCGTCGATCACGATCGGCGTGATTCTGTGGGCCGGCGGCGGCGAAGCGCTCCATCGCGCGATCACGATCGGCACGCTCGTCGGTTTCATGCAGTACGCGCAGATGTTCTTCATGCCGCTGCGGGAAATTTCGAACAAGTACACGGCAATGCAATCGGCGCTCGCGGCGGCGGAGCGAATCGAGCAGTTGATGGAAGAACCGCTCATCGTGTCGAGCCCCGCGATGCCGAAGCTGCCGCCGGTCTCGCGCGGGGCGATCGTGTTCGATCACGTCCGCTTCGAATACCGCCCGCACGAACCGGTACTGAACGACTTGAGCTTCACGGTCGAGCCGGGGCAGAAAATTGCGATCGTGGGGCCGACCGGCTCCGGAAAAACTACCATCATCAAGTTGCTCAACCGCTTCTACGACGTACAGAGCGGACGAATCCTGGTCGATGGAATCGACGTGCGCGAGTGGGACCTGCGCGCCTTGCGCCGCACGATCGGGCTGGTGCAGCAGGACGTGTTCCTGTTCGCCGGCGACGTGATGGAGAATATCCAGCTCGGGCTCGATCTGAGCGAATCCGAAGTGCGCGATGCGCTGCGGCGCGCGCAGGCGCTGCGATTCGTCGAGCGGCTGCCCGACGGGCTGGGCGAGCAGATTCGCGAGCGCGGCGCGAACCTCTCGGCGGGCCAGCGCCAACTGCTGTCGTTCGCGCGCGCGCTCGCGTACAACCCGCGAATCCTGGTGATGGATGAAGCGACTTCGAGCGTGGACAGCGAGACCGAGCGCCTGATCCAACTGGCGCTGAACGAGTTGCTGGCGGAGCGCACGGCCGTCGTGATCGCGCATCGGCTGTCCACCATCGAGCGCGCCGATCGGATCATGGTGCTGGGCGGAGGCGTGCTGCGCGAAAGCGGCACGCATGACGAACTGCTCGCCCAGCGCGGACTTTACTACCGGCTCTTCGAACTGCAGTACGCCGCGATGGCAAACAGCGACCGCCTTGTCGCCGGCTGACGCCGCCCGTGCAGAAGTGTCTGTCATGACGCGGCGGCCGGTGCGGACACAACTTCGCGCGAGATACCTGCTGCGCCTTACGGCGATAATCTTCGCACCGATTCTCCTGGGCGGATGTTACATCGCGCGTGCCGCGTACGAGGAAGGCCGCATCCTGTGGAACCGCAAGCCGATCGACGACGAGCTGGCGCGTGCCGATCTTCCGGCCGACGTTCGCGCGAAGCTCGAGACCGTGCTCGCGGTGCGCAAGTTCGCCGACGAAAAACTCGGCGAGAATGTCGGTGGTGCGTATGAAAGCATTGCCCCCGTGGATCAGAACGCGGTCGTGTATGTCGTGATGGCGGCGCCGCGCGACTCGCTTAAGCCGTACACCTGGTGGTTCCCAATTGTCGGCAGCGTTCCCTATCGCGGCTATTTCGACCAGAGCGATGCGATGGCCGAGGCGGCAGCGCTCGGGGCGCAAGGACTCGACACGATGGTGCGGCCGTCGGTCGCGTTTTCGAGTCTCGGATTTTTCGCCGACCCGCTGCTGACGAATCTGCTCAAGCTGGACCGCGTCGAACTGGCCGGCGTGCTGATTCACGAACTATTCCATCGCACATACTACCTGGCCGGCGACGCGATGTTCGACGAATCGGCCGCCAACTACGTCGGCAGTGCGGGCGCGGTCGCTTTTTTTGCGGCGACCGACGGCGAGTCCGCGCCCACGACGATTGCGGCGCGCGGCATCCTGGAGAGCGACATGAAATTTGCGCGCTTTCTGCTCCAGGAGCAGGCGCGACTGCTCCGGATTTATACGGCGAATCTGCCGAAAGAGGAGCTCGACCAGCGGCGCGGGGCCGCCTTCGTTGCGATCAAAGCCGACTACGCCGCGCTGGCGCCGTCGCTATCGGGACTCGAGCGCTTCGACCTCGACAAGCAGCCGCTGAACAACGCCGTGATGGTGAATTACCTGATCTACTTTCACGAGCTCGACAACTTCGCCGCGCTCGATCGGATCAATCACGGCGACTTGCGCGCGACCATCGCGCAGATCATTTCGCTCGCCAAGGCGCATCGCGACGATCCTTTCTACGCCATCTGGCAAGCGACCCGCGGGGCTCCCGCGATTTCCGCCAGCCGCTAGGCTGCCAGTGTGGCGGCGACCGCGCGCGACAGCTCCGCTTCGCGGCCGCCAAAGAAATGATCCGCGCCGGCGACGAACTCGAGTCGCGCCGAGTCACCGATCTTCGACTTGAGCGCTTGCAGCCCCGCCGCGGGCGAGTACGAATCGTGATCGCCCGAAACCAGCAGTACGGGCTTCGATGCGCCATCAGGAATGCGCGCGTCAGCCATCGCAAGCGGCAGCGCGACGGCACGATTCGCGCGATCTCCGCGCGTTCGTACCCCGCGCTCACCGCGACCATCGCGCCGAACGAATATCCCGCCATCACGGCACCCTCTTTGCGCACGCCGGGCTGCGCGAGGATAAACGCCATCGCCGCGACCGCATCATCGACTTCGCCGGGACCGCCGTCATGCTCACCCTCGCTGGCGCCGACGCCGCGAAAGTTGAAGCGCAAGGTCGCATATCCGGCTTGCCACATCGCCGCGAGGATCGCATCGACCACGTTGTTGGACATCGAGCCGCCATAGAGCGGATGCGGATGACAGACCACGGCCGCGGGCGCGTTGCCGCCGGGATTGGCAAGCAGACCTTCCAGGGTCAAGTCGCCGGATCGAAACGAGACCTGAGTTTCCTCCATCGCACGTTCCTCGAAACTTAAACCGTCGCTTTATATTTTTGCCAACTGCGGTTTCGTCGAACGGTGGTATACTACAATCCATCGCGATGGATAAAACTCCCCGACTCGCCGTTGACCGGATGCTGCTGCGATTGGCGCGATGGCTGCGATTGCTCGGTGCGGACGTCATTGCGGACGCCTCGCTTACCGGCGCCGACCTTCTGAAGATTGCTCGTGCGGACAACAGGGTCCTGGTTACGCGCGACAAACGCCTGCGAACCGCGCCCGATGTCTTTTTCGTCGAGGGCAACGCTATCAGAAGCCAGTTGCGCGAGGTTGTCGGACGCTTCGGTCTCGACCCGCGAGCGATCGCGCTCACGCGATGCTCGCGATGCAACGTCGTGCTGACGCCGGTTGCGCGTGAACTGGTCTCGCGCCGCGTGCCGCCTTACGTCTTTGCCAGCCATGATCGATTTGCCGAGTGCGGAGGATGCGGCCGGATTTACTGGCCCGAGACGCACCCGGCGCGAATGCATGCGATGTTGGATTCAATCGCGTTCTGACGCTGACCACACCGTCGGGAGATGGCTCTTTCTTTGCATTGCATCAGGTGAGCTCAGGCGACTATAAGTTTTTGGGGGATCTCAAATTCGAGTTGCTCATTTGTGGCTTTAGGAAAAATGTTTAATTTCAGGCTGTTGCCATCTGCGTTCGCGCTTCTGCTCCTGACCCCGTTAAGCGCGCACGCGGTTTCGCTGACGCTCAACGGAAGCAGTGCAGATTTGCAGATGGACAATACGCAGGCAGTCTATGCCAGCGACAGCAACGGCGTACCCATGCTGATCACTGGAATTGGAATGCCGGCCCCCGGCGGCGGCGTAGTAACCGAAGTCGGCGTGCCGTCGATGATGCCGGATGGACGCGTGATCTTTGGCGCCGAGACGCAACCCAAAGACGCCAATATCAAACCCCGCTGGAATATTTTCATCGGCAACGCCGACGCCGTACCGAGCCATCGCATTATCGCCGCCCTCAACCCCAAGGCCCTGACCGGCGATTGCACGCCGTCCTTCAAGGGTGATCCCTATCCCGTCGCGGATATGGAGGAAGATATTGCCTTCATTTCAGCGGTGCCGCACGGCCGCGATGCGCTGTTCTTTTATTCTGGCGGCAAGCTCACTTGCATGGTGAAGGCCGGTGACAAAACCAACGAAGGGCACGAGATCGCAGTGCTTAGCTTCGGCAGCGAGCAAATGGGCGACGACGGTCAGGTCGCCTTCACCGGGTTTCTCGGCGACAGCGCGAAACCTGCTGGACATCGTCAGGCGCTCCTGCTTGCTTCCCCTGCCCGCGGCGTTACCGAGCTTGCGGTCGAAGGCGACTACGGACCTAATCACACGCTCTATCAGCGCCCGTTCGGACTGCCGGCCGCGCTGCCAACTCCGCTTGGGATAATGGTCGCGTTCACGGCCAAGACACCCAGCGGTGCGGCGCTGTTCCTGTACAGCGGCGGTTCGACGGCCCGGATACTGCCAACCGGCACTTTAACTTCCATCGGCCCGGTGACGTATCTGTCGGCCGGGCGGCCGGGTTTGATGGCTGACGGGACGACCGCGGTGCTCGCCGGATGCGCGCGCATACCCGCCATCTTTCGCCTTAGCCGGCAGCGCCTCGATCTGCGGATCGAGCGCGGACAGCTGACTCCCTTCGGCACCGAACTGGAGTCGCTGGGCGACCCGGTGCTGACGGCTTCCGGCGCTATGTTCGTTGGCGCCACCGATTCCGACGATCACGAAAAGCTTTACGTACTATCGCCTGACGATGCGTTCTTCGAGGTCGGCGACTCGGAATTCATTTACCGAATCGCGACGCGCGCGCAGAAGCATCCATCGATCTTCACCGGCACCCTGACGGTAAATCAACACGGCGACTTCGCGTATCTCGGCGGCCGCTAAGAAGATCTTCCATCGATAGGGCGTCTCGGCGTCCCGCGCTTCCCGGGAGTCGAACCACGCTTTTCTGCCCGCTCGCTTCCTGCCATTTTAGGGGCATGGCAGAACATCCTAAATTCATCACCCTCACTCCCAAACTCTACGATTATCTGGTTGCGCACGGGCACAACGGCGATCCGCTCCGCGCCGAATTGGCCGCTGAAACCGCAAAATTGGGATGGATCAGCGCAATGCAGATTGCCGCCGAGCAGGGCACCCTCATGGCGATCCTCGCCGGCGCGATCGGTGCGCGCTCCGCGGTCGAGGTCGGCACATTTACCGGCTACAGCGCCCTCTGCGTGGCGCGCGCGTTGCCCGCCGACGGCCGGCTGCTGTGCTGCGACGTGAACGAACAATGGACCAGCGTCGGGCACCGCTACTGGGAGCGGGCGGGCGTCGCGAACAAGATCACGCTCAAGTTGGGGCCGGCCGCCGACACGCTGAAGGCGCTACCCGCTTCGCATACCTTTGACTTCGCCTTTATCGACGCCGACAAGACCAGCTACGCGATCTACTACGAGGAAATTCTGAAGCGGCTGCGCCCGAGCGGACTCATCCTCATCGACAACGTGCTGTGGAACGGCGCGATCATCGACGAAACGAAGCAGGAAGCGGACACGCTGGCGCTTCGCAAGCTCAATGATTTCATCGCCAGCGACACGCGCGTCGAGGCCGTGATGCTCGGCATCGCCGACGGCCTCACCATCGTGCGCAAGAAGTAGCCGCGCGGTCCGCGTGAACGAACTCCGCACTCCTCGCTTGATCGGTACGCCCGCCGGTCCAGGCGATTTCGCCGATATTCGCCGTCTGCATGCCGACCCGCGCGTGATGGCCACGTTGTCCGCCGATGGACAGACTTTCAGCGAAGAGCAGAGCCGCGCGTTTCTGGAAAGCGCCGGCGAGCACTGGAAATCGCACGGCTTCGGCCTCTGGGTCTTCCGCGAGCAAGCCGGCGGCGACTTCGCCGGCTACGGCGGAATCAAGCACGCCGAGGTCGAGGGCCGCGACGTGATCGAGCTCGCGTACGCGATCAGGTCCGGCTATTGGGGCAAAGGCTTCGCCACCGAAATCTCAATCGCCGCGTTGAAGCTCGGCTTCGACGAGATGCACCTCGACCGAATCGTCGCCTTCACCCTGCCGCACAACAAGGCGTCGCGCGCCGTGATGGAGCGTTGCGGGTTCACCTACGATCGCGACATCGTGCACGCCAACCTCCCCCACGTCCTCTACACCCTCGACGCCGGCGCCTTCAGCCAAAAACCCTCCTAACAGAGACGAAGTCCCGCATCTTTTTTCCTGGTACTGGGTGCAGGGGATGCGCCGGGGGCGATCACCCCTGCCCAAGGAAGCGTGAAACCCACGGTGGGTTTCACGTTAGATTAAGTGATTTCCTTCCTGTCCTCCCACCATCACGCTAGACTTGCCTGACTGAGATCATCCGCATGGACGAACGCTACGATCCGAAAAAAATCGAACCCTTCTGGCAGGCCGATTGGCAACGCACCAGTCTCTACCTTACTCGCGAGGACCCCGGCCGCCCCAAATTCTACATCCTCGAGATGTTCCCCTACCCGTCCGGCGCCGGCCTCAGCGTCGGCCATCTGCACAACTACGTTCCGTGCGACGTCGTCGGCCGCTACAAGCGGATGGCGGGCTTCAACGTTCTGCACCCGATGGGATGGGACGCGTTCGGACTGCCCGCGGAAAACGAGGCGGTCCTCAAAGGCTCGCATCCCACCGAAACCGTCCCGCGCTACGCCGCCAACTTCAAACGCCAACTGACGATCTCCGGATGCGCCTACGACTGGTCGCGCGAGATCAATTCGTCCTCGCCCGAGTACTACAAGTGGACGCAGTGGTTCTTCCTGATGCTCCTCAAGCGCGGCCTCGCCTACCGCGCGACCGGCTCGCAATGGTGGTGCGACAAGTGCGGCACCGTGCTCGCCAACGAACAGGTCGTCAACGGATGCTGTTGGCGGCATACCGACAATCCGGTCGGCAAGAAAGATCTCGAGCAGTGGTACATCAAGATCACCGACTACGCCGATCGACTGCTCGCCGACCTCGACGGCATCGACTGGCCCGAACCGATCAAGCTGATGCAACGCAACTGGATCGGCCGCAGCGAAGGCGCGGAACTCGCCTTCCCGGTCACAGGTCACGCCGATAAGGAAGTCCGCTTCTTCACGACGCGGCCCGACACCGTCTTCGGCGTATCGTTCATGGTGCTCGCGCCCGAGCATCCGCTCGTCGCCGAAATAACCAGCGCGGCTCAGCGCACGAAGATCGACGCCTACGTCGCCGAGGCGCGCCGCCAGACCGAAATCGAGCGCATGTCCACGGTGAAGGAGAAATCCGGCGTCTTCACCGGCGCCTACGCACACAACGTCTTCACCGACAAGGACATTCCAATCTGGATCGCCGACTACGTCCTGATGGGCTACGGCACCGGCGCAATCATGGCCGCGCCCGGCGAGGATCAGCGCGATTTCGAATTCGCTACGAAATATGGCCTCGAAATTCCGCGCGTTACCGCACCCGCCGACGGCAGCACTCCACCGCCTGATCGCGCATTCAGCGAGCCCGGCATCGCGATCAACTCCGGCTTCATCAACGGCAAGACCACGGCGGAAGCGATCGCGGCCGTCGCAAAGTACGCTGAGCAGAACAAAATCGGACGCGCGACTATCAACTACCGGATGCGCG
Source organism: uncultured delta proteobacterium (assembly GCA_963842085.1). GTDB lineage: Bacteria > Desulfobacterota > Binatia > Binatales > Binataceae > Binatus. Next base: position 152,500 of record CAWJET010000002.1, on the reverse strand, counting down.
ACTGGCTAATCTCGCGTCAGCGCTACTGGGGATGCCCGATTCCGATCGTCTACTGCAAGACCGACGGCATCGTCCCGGTGCCTGAAGACCAACTGCCCGTGCTGCTTCCTCCCATGAAAGACTACCTGCCGTCGGGCACTGGCCGCTCTCCGCTCGCCAACGTGCCGTCGTTCGTCAACACGACCTGCCCCAAATGCGGCGGCCCGGCCGAGCGCGAGACCGACACGCTCGACGGCTTCGCCTGCTCGTCATGGTACTTCCTGCGCTTCGCGTCGCCGCATGAAGACACGCGCCCGTTCGATCGCCGCGCCGTCGATTACTGGCTGCCGGTCGATCTCTACGTCGGCGGCGCCGAGCACGCCGTGATGCATCTGCTATACGCGCGGATGTGGACCAAGGTCATGTTCGATTCCGAGCTGATCAGTTTCGCCGAACCGTTCCCCGCCTTGCGCAACCAGGGCGTCGTGTGGGCGAGTGACGGCCAGCGGATGTCGAAAAGCAAGGGCAACGTCGTCACGCCCGACGCGATGATCGAAAAGTACGGCGCGGACGCGCTTCGGCTCTGGGAGCTGTTCATGAGCCCCTTCGACGAATCGACCAACTGGAACGAAAGCGGCGTCGCCGGCACGCTGAGATTCATCCAGCGCGTATGGACGATGATGCGCCGCTACGTCGAGGCCGGTTCCCCCATCGGCAACCCCACCGAAGAAACACTCAAGCGCACGCACAAAACAATCCAGTTGGTTACCGATCATATCGAGCGCCTACGCTTCAACACCGCGCTAGCCGCGATGATGGATCACCTGAACCACCTCGCAAAACTAAAGCCCGAAGAGCTGGGCCGTTTCCCCGCGGAATCTTTTATCCTTCTGCTAGCCCCAATGGCCCCGCACGTCACCGAAGAAATCTGGCGCGCCCTCGGCCACTCCTCTTCGATTCACTTAGACACGTGGCCCAAGTTCGATCCGAAACTAGTGCTCGACGAAATGGTGACAGTAGTGATCCAGGTAAACGGCAAAGTCCGCGACCGCTTCGAGGTCCCCGCCGGCACCTCAGAATCCGAAGTGCGCGCTCTCGCTCTAAAGAGCGACGCAGTCAAACGTCACCTGGCCGGCAACGCTCCCAAGAAGTTCATCTTCATCAAAGACAAAATGCTCAGCATCGTCGCGTAGCGTGTCGCTCGCCACGAACCGTGAAGGACGAAAGCGCGAGAGTGACCGGACCTCCTTGTTAACAAATTGTTTCGCGTTCCTTTCTCCTGAACTCTATTGCCCCAACAAAACGTTTCACGTGAAACATTTTCGCTTTAAACGCCAGCAATTGGGGGCGCTTTCCTGTAAAAGGCGAACGTTTCACGTGAAACATTCGCGTCTAAAACCCCAGCAACCACAGTGGTTATTCGCGATTAAACGCGAATTCGCTGCGCCACTTGAAGGACGCGCGACGGACGTGTTGCAGTGGCTCAGGAAACCAAAATTCAATCGAGCCGCTCTTTTATGCCAGCCTGCTTGAGGACGACATTTGCCATATCGCGCGAGCGGATTTTGGAATCGACGGGAAACTTGTGACCATTGATAGGGCTGTACCAGATTTCATGGTCACCTTTCCCCGGCCTATCGTATCTACAACCGTGACGCTTAAGAATTTTCTTAAGGCGCGGCGTGTAGCTGGACATTTACGCAGCTTTCGGTGACTGAATTCGCGCCTTCCGAGGATGGAACCTGAGCACGATCTCAATATCCTTCTTGGGCTTCAGGCGAACGCGATTGAGAATAAGCAGCTCGGGAATCAGGGTTTCGAGTTTCCTCCAAAGCGCCTTGTCATCGGGAGCTTCCGCGGCTAAACCAGGAATATCGTCGCTGTCTGCCACCCACATCTCAGCATCTGAATCCCAAGTCACTTGAACGTTGAAGCGATTCTGCATGAAGAACTCCCTTCCGTGTGCTCAATGGACTCAGCCTACATCAACACCGAACGGGCATAAACAGGATTGTACCGAGACCCTGAGCGCGCGGAACCTTGATGGACGAGCGCGGCCCGTGCGATGCTCCGTCCCGGATACACGCATTCTGACAAACGAGGAGCGAACGACATGGCCGAGGAAGTTCTCAAAGTCACACGCCAGCCGAACTACGCGGTGCTGACGCTCAATCGTCCCGAGAAGCGCAACGCCCTCAATCAGCCGTTGATCGAGGCGCTCGACCAGGCACTCCGCAAGTTCGAGAGTGACCGCGAGATCCGCGCGCTGCTCATCCGCGGCGAAGGCGGGAGCTTTTGCGCGGGGATCGATCTGAAAGAAGTGGACGAGGCGGCCGGCGGTCACAACCCGACTTCGCTCGAGTCTGTCTTCGGGCGATTGGAGCGCTTTCCCGTGCCGACCATCGCGGCTATCCAGGGCGCCGCGCTCGCCGGCGGACTCGAACTGGCGCTCCATTGCGACCTTCGAATCGCCTCGGACAATGCGAAACTTGGGATGACGCTCGGACGCGTCGGCTTGATGGTGCCGTACGATTTCACGCGCAAGCTGATCGAGGTTTGCGGCTCCGCCAACACCGCCTGGATTCTCTACACCGCGGACCTGCTCGACGCCGAGCGCAGCCGCCACATGAATATCGTTCATGACGTCGTCGCCGACGCGAAGCTCGGCGAGGCGACGACCGCGCTGGCCGAGAAGATCGCCGCCAACGCCCCGCTCTCTCTGCGCGCGATGAAGGCGACGGTGCGCCGATGCATGAGCGAGACGTTCGACGCGTGGCACGACGACATGCTGCAGATGGCGCGCTCCGTGCGCGAGAGCAGCGACGCCAAGGAAGGCGTGCGCGCGTTCCTGGAAAAGCGCAAGCCGGTGTGGAAGGCGCAGTAGCGCCGATTGGGAACCGGTACCGGCTTCGCTGGCCCGAAGCTGTCCGAGATCCTTCCTTCCGCTCGCGTCGCTCGCTCCGTCAGGATGACAAACTAAAGAGCGCCGCTGCTTTCTTCCCCTCTCCCTGTCAGGGAGAGGATCAAGGTGAGGGTCCTTATTCAGCGCGCGATTCTTTCGCGCGCGACTCAGGATTCTGCTCCGGTCCAACGCCGCGCGATCACTCCGAATGCCGGCCCAGTGCGTTGCGGATCGCGGCGGCGCTCTGCAGCAACGTGCTCGGCAAGTTCAACGTTCCCGCGACATTTGAATATGGGTACAGCCGCGCGTTGAGATGCGCGTGCAGCGGCAGCCCCTCGCCCTGGTGAATTTCATAGTCGAGCGGCAATGGCCCGAGGATCATCAGGATGCGATAGATCGCATTTGCGAAATGCCGCATCTGCTCAGGCGCCAGCTCCGATAGCAGTCCCCGATGGTTTGGCATCACGACGTCGTAGCTGCGCGGGAACAAGCCGATCGGGCTCGCATAGCTGACCACCGAGTCACCGCGATCGATCACCAGCTTGAGCCGCTCCATCAGCGCGACCAGCTCGTGCCACAGGTGAGGATTCTCGCGCTCGGCGCGCGCCTCTGCGAGTACCACCGGAAACGGCTCCGGCGCCGCGATGATCTGCTGATGCAAATGCGGCTGCGAGGCGCCCGACTCACGCCCCTGGTTCTTGCGGATCACGACCGAGCACACGTCCGGATTCTGCAACGCCAGCCGCATCACGCGCGCATCGGCCTGGATCAAGTGCAGGAAATGAGCGCCGCCCAGCGCGCCGGTAAACATCAAATCGGCCTGCGATCGGGGCGCATCGATAAAATGACGCGGATCCTCGACCACGATGTACGACTCGTTGCGATTTCCAGTAAGCTCACCGGGAATTCGCGGGAAAAGGTTGTTGATGACGCGCACGACCCAATCCGCGCCATCGGCCGTCCTCGCGCCGGTCCATTCGGGCATTTCGGCGCGTGTAAGCCGAAAGACCTCGCGCGTCGTAAGATTCTCGTTGCCCGGACAGAAGGGACACAACTCGGTCGCCTGATGAATCGCCTCGGCGCTCAGGTGCCGAGCCTCGGGATCGCCGCTTTCGCGGCCGCCGAGCGTGAACGCGAAGCTCTTGCCGCGAACATCGACAACGTATGAAATCACCCCGGTGATCGGATTTTTGATCCAGACCAGGGAACCGTCGCGGATTTCGCATTCTATCGGCATCGGAACGTGATCACCTTTAACAATTGCCACAGCGCCATTACAACGTCGGCTGAAAATTGTCGCGCGCCGCGGGTCAACTTGACTCTGCCTATCGGCTCCGTTATCCCAAGTGGTGAGGACGGGGGCCCGGCAACGCCGGGACACATCGGGGCCTGGCAATCCGCATCCGCGGGTACCAGCCTTTTTTTTGGCTGTCAGCGCAAATCGCCCGTGTCCCAGTGAAAAATTGAATAGTCAAAAATGCCGCAAATGAAGAAATACCTGTTCACGCCCGGGCCGGCGCCGGTGCCGCCCGAGGTCTTGCTCGAGATGGCGCGTCCGATCATTCACCATCGCACGCCCGAGTTCAGCGCCGCTCTCGATCAAGCGCGCGATCGGATGAAGCCGCTCTATGGCACCTCGAGCGAGGTAATCCTGCTCGCCTCAACCGGCACCGGGGCGATGGAAGCGGCGGTGATCAACCTGCTGCAGCCGGGCGAGCATGCGATTTACGTCAACGGCGGCAAGTTCGGCGAGCGCTGGGGCAAGTTGCTCGCGGCCTTCGGCATGATTGGGCACGAGGTGCGCGTCGAATGGGGCCGCGCCGCGCGGCCGGGGCAAATCGAGGATGCGTTCAAGGCGTATCCCGAGTCGCGCGCCGTGCTGGTGCAGGCCAGCGAAACGTCCACCTGCGCGGTGCATCCGGTGGCCGCGATCGGCGAGGTCAGTCGCAAGCGCGGCGCGATGCTGATCGTGGATGGAATCACGTCGGTCGGCGTGTTCGAACAGAAGATGGACGAATGGGGCGTTGACGCGTTCGTCACGGGCAGCCAGAAGGCGCTCATGCTGCCGCCGGGACTCGGAATGGTCGCGCTGTCGGCGCGCGCGATCGAGGTCGCGCAGAAGAACAAGACGCCACGCTTCTATTTTGATTTGCTCAAAGAATTGAAGGCGCAGCGCGACGAGCATACCACCGCATGGACCGCGGCCGTTTCGCTGATCTTCGGCCTCAACAAATCGCTCGAACTGATTCACGCTGAAGGCCTGCCGCAGGTTTACGCGCGTCACGCGCTGATGGCAGAGGCGACTCGCGACGCTGCCGCTGCGCTTGGGCTGAAGCTGCTGTCGCCGGACAACCCCGCTCCCGGCGTCACCGGAATCCTGATGCCCGAAGGTCTCGACGGCGGCAAACTGGTCAAGTTCCTGCGCGACAGCCTGGGCGTGTCGGTGCAGGGCGGCCAGGATCAGATGAAGGGCAAGCTCGTGCGCATCGGACACATGGGTCATCTGAGCCCGTTCGACACGCTGATCGCGGTCGGCGCGCTCGAGATGGGACTCAAGCAGATCGGCGCAAACATTCAACTTGGCGCCGGCGTGGCCGCGGTTCAGGCACGCCTGGCACGGAGCATCTGAAAGCAACATGGCGGAAACTTTCCGCGTCCTTCTAAGCGACTCGCTGGCGGCGCAGGGGATCGAAGTCCTCAAGCGCTTCCCGCAGATCCAGTTCGACGTCAAAACCGGACTCAAGCCCGACGAGCTGGCGAAAATAATCGCGCCCTACGACGCGCTGCTGATCCGCAGCGGCACCAAGGTCACCCGCGAAGTGATCGACGCGGCCACGTCGCTCAAAGTGATCGGGCGCGCCGGCGTCGGGGTGGACAACGTCGACATCGAAGCGGCTACACGCCGCGGAATCGTCGTGATGAACAGTCCGACCGGCAACAGCGTCACGACCGCCGAGCACGCAGTCACCATGATGATGGCGCTGGCGCGGCACATTCCGGCCGCCAACGCCTCGATCCGGGCCGGCAAATGGGAGCGCGGCAAATTCACCGGCGCCGAGATATGCAACAAAACACTTGGCGTGGTCGGCCTCGGCAATATCGGCCGGATCGTCGCCGACCGCGCTCTTGGGCTCAAGATGAAAGTGATCGGCTACGATCCGATCCTGACGGCGGAGGCTGCCGGGCGGATCGGCGTTCAGCTGGTCAGCCTCGACGAACTCTTTTCACGCGCCGATTTCATCACCGTCCATACCCCGCTGACCGACGACACGAAGGGACTGGTTGGCGCCGCGGCGTTCGCGAAAATGAAGAAGGGCGTGCGAATCATCAACTGCGCGCGCGGCGGAATAGTCGATGAAGCCGCGCTGGTCGAGGCGCTGAAATCCGGCAAGGTCGCCGGCGCCGCGCTCGACGTGTTCGTCGAGGAGCCGCCGCCCGCCAACCATCCGCTGCTCCAGTTCGACAACGTGATCGTCACTCCGCACCTCGGCGCCGCCACCGACGAGGCGCAAGTCCAGGTCTCAGTCGATATCGCGCATCAGGTCGCCGAGTTTTTGATCGACGGCACGATTAGGCAGGCGGTCAACATCCCGGCGCTGTCCACCAAGGAGCTCGAAATACTCGGACCTCATTTGACGCTCGGCGAAAAGCTGGGCAGACTCGCCGCGCAACTGATCACCGACGCGCCCACCCAGCTGACGCTCGCGTTCGGCGGCGAAGCCGCGAATCTCAAGCCCGACGCCATTACCGCCGCGGTTCTGAAGGGATTGATGAGCGGCTTCCTCGACGAGGATTTGAACTACGTCAACGCGCCGTTCATCGCGCGCGAACGCGGGATCAGCATTGTCGAAACGCGCTCCCGCGAAGTCACCGACTACGTCAACACCTTGACGCTCAGGGTTCGTACCGGCGCCGGTGAGCATGAAGTCTCTGGCGCCGTGCTGGGAAATCGCGCGCTGCGCCTCACCCGCATCGACGGCTACCGCGTCGAGGCGGTGCCCGAGGGCTTCTTCCTCATGCTGCATAATCGCGACGTTCCCGGGGTGGTCGGCGCGGTGGGCACGATGCTCGGGCAGGCTGGAATAAATATCGGTGGGCTGGAACTCGGCCGCGATCGCGTGGGCGGAACCGCGCTCAGCATCTTCGAAGTGGATGAGCCCGTTCCGGGCGCCGTCCTGGATAAGCTCAAGACGATTCCCGCAATTACGGCGGCGTCGCTGCTCAAGCTCTGAACTTAATTTGCGCCTAGAAAATTTGAGCCCGACAGGTGCGCGCGGAGGCCGGCGAAATTGACGCCAGCCGGGGAAAAGACATGAAGACAGTTGCCGTGGTCGGCACGCAGTGGGGCGATGAGGGCAAAGGCAAAATCGTCGATATGCTCGCGGCCGACGCCGACGCGGTCGTCCGCTTCCAGGGCGGAAATAACGCGGCTCACACGCTGGTGGTCGGCGGCAAGAAGTTCGTGCTGCGGCTGGTGCCGGCCGGTGCGCTCCATCCCGGCAAGGCCTGCGTAATCGGTAACGGCCTGGTCGTCAATCCAATCGCGCTGCTGGCCGAGATCGCGGATCTCAAGCGCAGCGGCCATCTGGCCGACGATAGTCTGTTCAAGATCAGCTACGAAGCGCACCTGGTGATGCCCTATCATCTCGCGATCGATCGCGCTCGCGAGGCACGCCTGGGCAAGCGCGCAATCGGCACGACCGGATTCGGCATCGGGCCGGCCTACGAAGACAAGATGGCGCGGGTGGGATTGCGCTTCGAAGATTTGCTCGACTTCAAATTCTTCACCGAGAAGCTCCGCCGCAACATTGTCGAGAAGAACGCCTATTTGAAAGCATTGCTAAAGACCAAGCCGATCAAGGCCGACGAAACGATCGAGGCGATGAAAAAAGCGCGGCGCCGGCTGCTCCCATATCTGTGCGACACGGGCGCGTTCGTTAGCGACGCGATCGATTCCGGCAAACGCGTCCTGTTCGAAGGCGCGCACGGCACCATGCTCGACATCGACCACGGCACCTACCCCTATGTGACCTCCTCGAGTTGCGTCGCGAGCGCAGTCTTCAGCGGCACCGGCATCGGGCCGGGCAACCTCGACGCGGTGCTCGGCATCAGCAAGGGCTACACGACGCGAGTCGGCGCCGGCCCCCTCCCGAGCGAGTTCACCGGCTATCTGGCAGATTCACTGCGCGAAGAGGGCGACGAGTTCGGCAGCGCCACGGGACGTCCGCGGCGGATCGGATGGTTCGACGCGGTGCTCGCCCGCTACACCGCTCGCGTCAACGGGATGTGGGCGCTCGCGCTAACCAAACTCGACGTTCTGACCGGAATCGACCCTGTGAAGATTTGCGTCGGCTACGTTGTAAAGGGGAAGCGCTACGACGACATGCCGCCGTCGCATCGGATGCTGATCAACGCCAAGCCGATCTTCGAAGAGATGCCGGGATGGAGCGAGAGTCCGGCCGGCGCGCGCACCCTCGCCGAATTGCCTTCGAGCGTGCGCCGCTACATCGAAAGAATCAGCGAGCTGGCGGGAGTGCCAATTGCGATGGTCGGCGTCGGCAAGGAGCGCGAAGCAACCATCGTGGTGCGCAACCCGTTCGCCGACTAGCTCGATGCGTGCGTCCTACCCTGCGCAGACTGCTGCGAGGCTTGAGATCCCGACGCCGCGACGGCCCAAGCGCACGTCGTTGCGATCGAAGCCGTTGGTTGTGTAGCCGAGCGAAATTCCCGTCGCCGGATCGGCCCATCCGATCTGTCCGCCAGCGCCGCCGTGACCGAATGCCAGCGCCGAGTTCGTTTTGCCGAAGCCGCGATAGTTCGCGAGCCCGTCGCCTCCAGCCACGACGACGCCCAGCGCGCGATTCACCTTGATGCCGAAAATCGGATCCTTGTAGTCGCCCGAGCGCACCCGCAGCGCATCCTTGAGCGCCTCGGGCTGGATGATCGGCGCGCCGTTGATGCCGCGATTGTGCAGCAAGCCCTGGTAGAACAGCGCCAGGTCGCCCGCCGTCATCACGCCGCCGCCGCCCGGAACGCCAGCTTCCAACACGTTGGGCCGGTTGAAGCCGAGGATCGCTTCTTCGGTAACTTCGGTTTCAGGCATCGCCGGCAGGCCGAGTTTCTTTCGCTCTTCGTCCGACAGCGGCTCCCCGACATAGCAAAGCTGCGCGACGCGTTGTTGATGTTCGCGCGGCAACCCGACCCGCAGTTCCGGCAGTCCGAGCGGCGTCGAAATCCGTTCGTGCACGAACTGACGGAAGTCCTTGCCAGTGCGGCGCTCGATTATCTCCGCGATTACCCAGAAGCCCGAGGTTGGATGGTATTCGTACTTGCTGCCTACCGGCCATTCCAACCGCCACTTCGCGAATCGCTCGAGCCGCTTGCGCTTGTCCAGCCAATCGTCCTGCGCATATGGCGCGTTCGGGAATCCTCCAACGTGCAGCAGGATCTGCTCGACAGTAATCTTATCCTTACCGTTGGTGCCGAACTCGGGAATGATCTCCGCGACGCGCTCGTTCGGACTCAGCTTGCCCTCGCCGATCAGAATCCACGACGCCGCCGACATGATCGCCTTGGTGCACGAGAAGATCACGTAGAGCGTGTCGTTGGTCGCGGGCCTTTCACTTCCACCCTGGACTGCGCGTCCAACTGTGCGCATCGCGCCGATCTTCCCATTGCGGGCAATCGCGATTTGGCTCGATGGCAGCAGCCCGTCTTTGATTTCGCGTTCGGCGCGATTGAAAAGTGCCTCGACTTTCGCGGGATCGAGACCTACTTCGCGTGGACTATCAGCAAAATGACCTTGCGTGGGCATTGCGGGAACCCCCTGCGAGTAGAATTGTAGCTTTCGGGATATAACACACCACCGCCGATTCGTCATTCGGCAGCGATCTGCGCCGGGCCTTGCGCCGAAACCCAGCCTGCCCTGCCCGGCAGCGTAGTGCGAACAACCTCGCATACCGGCAATTCCGTGCGATTCAGCCGCGACGCGGCCTCGCGCAGTTGCACGAACTTTGCGCCCCGCTCCTTGAGCGCGCGGACCAGCGCGGTGAAGCTCAGGAGCTGTCCCATCCCTTCGGTCTCGGCATGAATCGTGTGCACGTTGAGCGCGTCAAGCTTGCACAAGCCGAGATAGAAATCGCGCACCGCGCTGTCGTCGGGCAGGTCTCGCCGTCCCATCACCTCGTCGAGCGTCGGCAACGTCGTCGGAATCTCCGGCGTCGCGAGGACCCGGCCATCGACGACGCAGCGGTAGGGCGCGATGCCCCGCGTGTCGCTGCGATAGTCGAGACCCATCGCGTCGAGTGCGACCAGGGCCGCATTGTTAGTGCGCCATCCCGGCGCTGCGAAGCTGCGTGGCGCTTCGCCAAGGATCGCGCGGTATGCCTCGAACGCGTCGCCGAGTTCGTTGCGCACACCGGCCTCGCCGATGTCATCGAGATGATCCTGCCAGCGCACGTGATCATAGCCATGCACGCCAACCTCGAAGCCGCGCGCCTTCAGGTCGCGAATGATTCCGGGAAACGACAATGCAATCGGCCGCGACGGCAGCAGCGTGCCTGAGAGAATCGTGCGCGTGCCGTACATCGAGACGGCTTTGGTGCGGAACATCTTCGACAGGAACCCGCGGTTTCGAAACACGCGCAGGATTGCGCGCCCGGAATTGTCGGGGCCCATCGCGATATAGAAGCTCGCGGCGACGCCCTCGCGCTCGAGCATCGAGGCCAGTCGCGGCACCCCCAGTTCGAGCCCCTGATGGGTATCGACGTCGATCTTTAGTGCGACTTCCACGCCAGGAATGAATGCGCGCTTAAGAAGCCATCTCTTGCCGGAACCAGTCCATCGAGATTTTCACGCCGTCACGCAGGTTCACTTTCGGCGTGACCCGCAGCAACGTGCGCATCTTCGTGTTGTCCGGAACCCGGCGCGGGATGTCCTCGTAGCTGTTGCCGTACACTTCCTCCTGCGTCACGAACTTGATCTTCGATTTCGTTGGCCCAAACAACTCGAGCATCAGCTGGGCGAACTCGAGCACGGTCGTCTCGACATCGACGCCGATGTTAATTGCCTGCCCGTCCGCTGCAGGATTCACTCCGGCCTGCACGGTCGCCTCGATCGCGTCGGTCACGTAGGTGAAGCATCGCGTCTGCAAGCCGTCGCCGACCACCGTCAAGTCGGCGCCGCGCAGCAGCTGTCCCATGAAGATCGTAAACAGGCGGCCCACGTCGACCTTGTCCAGCCGCGGACCGTACGCGTTGAAATAGCGCACGATCGTCACCGGCAGGCCGAGCTTGTGATACGCAAAACAGAAATGCTCGCCGACGGCTTTCGACGTCGAGTAGCACCAGCGATCGATGCTGGTCGCGCCGAGCACGCGATCGTCGTCCTCGCGCCACGGCACCTTGGGATTGCGCCCGTACACCTCGGAGGTCGAGCTGAACACGACCCGCTTGTTGTGCTTGTAGGCGGCCTTCAGCACGTTCTGCGTGCCGTTCACGTTTACGTTCAGCGTCTCGTAGGGATCGGCGACGTAGTGCTCGACGCCGACCACGGCCGCGAGATGGTAGATGAGATCGACCTTCGAGACCAGGCTGTCGATCAACTCGAGGTTGAAGACCGAATCGTGCACGTAGTGAAAGCGCGGATTGTTGAGCAGGTGACGCACCTTGGCGATGGAGCCGGTGTCGAGCACAAAGACCTCGTCGCCGCGTGCGATGAACGCATCCGAAAGATGTGATCCGAGAAATCCGGCGCCGCCGGTGATCAGAACCCGCATGTGACCTCCACGAAACTAGTCGAATTGAATAGTATCTTTGACTGGCCCAGCTTGCGAAAGAGCCTCGCGCGCAATGCCTTCGACCTCACCCTCGAATTGCGCGGTCTTCACGATCACGCTGCCTTCGCCGGCTGCAACTTCAACAGCGCCGTCGGCCGTTTCGCGCACCAGCCGTCCCGGCTCACCGCGCGTCCCGTCTTCGGCGCCAATCTTCGCTTCCCATACCAGCAGCCTTCGTCCGCCGACGAAACAGAACGCGCCGGGATATGGATGCGTCACCGCCCGCACGAGGTTGAAGATTCTTCGCGCCGGCCATCGCCAGTCTATCCGCCCGTCCTCCGGTTTTCTGCGCCCGAAGTAACTTCCCTTCGCGATATCCATTTTTTGCCGCGGCGCTGTGCCCGCGACGATCTTCGGATGCATCTCGTCTATAAGCTCGACGCCCAGCGGCACCAGCTTGCGGTATAGCGTCAGCGCGTTGTCGCTGTCCTCGATCGCAACCGCCCGCTGCCCGACGATATCTCCCGCGTCCGCGCGCGCAACCATATGATGCAACGTGACGCCCGCCGCACGCTCGCCATTCACGAGCATCCAGTTCACCGGCGCACGACCCCGATACGCCGGCAGCAACGACGGGTGCAGATTGAAGGCACCCAGCGGAGCCAGTCCAAGCACGCTCTCGGGAATCAGATGCCGGTAGGAGAAAGAATAGATCACTGCCGGCTTCAATGTACCGATCTTCGCGCCGACGGCCTCGAGGGTTTCGTCAAAGTGCACCGGGATACCGTGGCGTGCGGACAGTTCGGCACACGATCGCCACCAAATCTCTTCGTGCGGATCGTCGCGATGCGTGAACAGTGCTGCGATTGGCGCGCCCATTTTCAGCAACGCCTCCATGCACGCGTAACCCATCTCATGGTACGCGAACAGCACGCATCGGGCCGATTTCACGGTCGCGCCGGATACGGCGCTCGAGACGTTGGACTCCACGGTCGATATTCAGTCGGCTTGCGAATCGCCCGGCTTGCCTTCCACTCCATGCACCGCGCGCACGATGTAAGTCGGACGCCGGCGCACTTCTATATAGATGCGCCCCGCGTATTCGCCGATCAGGCCGAGCGCCAGAAAGATCATCCCGATGAAAAAGAACAGGACCGCAAACAGCGTCCACAGCGCGCCTTCTTCCTGCGGTCCGTAGATCACGCGATGCGCGAGGAGCACAAACGCCATCATCACGGCCAGCACTGAAATTCCGATCCCGGTCATGCTCAGCAGCTGGATCGGAGCCAGCGAGAATCCGGTAATCAGATTAAGACTGAGCTTTGCAAGTCCGAACAGGTTGTACTTTGACTTGCCGCTGGCGCGATCGTCGTGGCCGACCGGGATTTCCGCGACACGCTTGGCGAACGAGTTGGCCAGCGCCGGCACGAACGCCGCCTTCTCGTCGCAATCGACCACCGTGTCGACGATGTGCCGCCGGTACGCCCGCAGCATGCATCCGTAGTCGTGCATCGGCACGCCGACGATCAACGACGTCAGCCGGTTGTGCAGCCGCGACGCGTAACGCCGATACGCCTGGTCGTGACGCTCCTCGCGCCATCCGCCCACGACGTCGTTGCCTTCGTCGATCGCCGCGATCAGCCGCGGAATTTCCTCGGGTGGATTTTGAAGGTCTGCGTCGAGCGTGACGACTATCTCTCCGCGCGATTGCTTGAAGCCCGCGAGAATCGCCGAATGCTGTCCGAAGTTGCGCGCCAGCTCCACGACCCGCACGCGACCTTCTTCGCCTGCGGCAATTTCGCGAAGAATAGCGAGCGAGTCGTCCCGCGAGCCGTCGTCTATGAAGACCGTCTCCCATGGACGGCCCAGGCCGCCGAGCACCGGCTTGAGGCGCGACCAGAGCGACGCCAGGTTCGCCGATTCGTTGAACACCGGCACCACGATCGACACCAGTCCGCCCGCCGCGCGCGACACGGCCGAAGTGCCTCGAATCGGTGATATTTTGCCCGGGAAGCTCAAGCCACGTGCGCGACCTGCACGCCGGAAGGCGCCGTCGCGTGAGGTGATTCTTGCAGACAGCCCCGGGGAATTAAAGACAGCGGCGCCACCTCCCGGTTGACCGCGCGTGATCGCCTCGCGAGACTGCATCGACCATGCTCGCCGCCAACCGACCCGTTCGACTAACCCTCTACGCACTGTTCGCGGCGATTCTCTACCTTCCGGGTCTCGGCAGGCCCGCGCTTTGGGAGCCCGACGAGGGCCGCTACGCCGAAATTGCGCGCGAGATGGTTGTCTCGGGCGACTACGTCACGCCGCGCGACGACTTCGAACTGTATTTCGAGAAACCGCCGCTGGTCTATTGGGCCGAGGCGGCGTCTATCCACGCTTTTGGCGTCAATGAATTCGCGGTGCGATTGCCCGCCGCGCTTTTCAGCATCGGACAGGTCGTCGTCACCGCCGCGTTGGCCGAGGTGATGCTCGGCGTATCGGCAGGATTCTTCGCCGCGCTCGCGCTCGCGCTGAGCCCGTTGTTCTTCGGCTTCGCGCGATTCGCGACGCTCGATCCCGCGCTGGCGTTCTTTCTTACCGCGGCGCTCGGCGCCCTTTACGTCGCCGCGCGTGACGATTCGCTCTCACGCCCGTCGTCTCGCCGATGGATGTTGATTTCCGCCGCGATGCTTGCCCTTGGCACTCTCGCCAAGGGGCCGGTCGCGCTGCTTCTTGGCGGCGCGATCGCTTTCATATGGCTCGCATCCGGGAGACGACTCGCCGAGATCCGCCGAATGCCGCTGGTCTGGTGCGGCGTCATCTACGCGGCGATCGTCGCGCCGTGGTTCATCCTCGTGGAGATGCGAAATCCCGGGTTTCTGCGTTTCTTCTTCATCCACGAACATCTCGAACGCTACGTCGCGTCGAACGAACACGGATGGGGCCCCTGGTTCTTCATCTCGATCGTGATTGGAGGAGCGTGGCCCTGGATTTTTTTCGTCCCGCGCGGATGGTCCGCGATGCGCGCCGTCGACGCCTCGTCCGCCGGCGTAGCGGACACCTCCGGCCGCCGCTCCGCCGCGAGCTTTCTCGCCATCTGGTTCGCGTTCATCTTCGTGTTTTTCTCGATTCCGCGCTCCAAGCTCGGCAGTTATATCCTGCCCGCGCTTCCTCCATTGGCGATCGTCGCGGGCTACGGGCTCGCGCGATTATCCGCCCTCGACGCCACATATCGGCGCCGTATCCTCGCGGCAGTCGCGGCAGCGAACCTGGTACTCGCGGCAGCTCTGGCCGTATTTTTCGAACTCGCGCTCGCCGCAATAAATCCCGCGTTGGGCTTCGACGGGTTGCTGCTCGGCGCTGTCCTGGCGGCCGGCGCGATTGCGACGTACTCCTTCGGGCGCATAGCGTCGCGCGCTCCGTACGCGATCGGCGCGCTCGCGCTGGCGATGGTCGCGACGGTGCCGCTTGCCGCGCGCGTTCGCCAAGACGCGTCTTCGATTTCCACTTATCGCGGCCTCGCGAATGCGGTTCGGCCCTATCTTGCCGGCGACTGCACGCTCGCCTCGTATCGCCACTACGTCCAGTCGCTCCCGTTCTACACTCGCAGGCGCGAGACCCGGGTCGAGTACTGGGGCGAGCTTTCCGAAGTCTCGCCGCCGGCTTCTGTCAAGTCGCCGTTCCTCATCGGCTCCGATGCACGCCTGGGCCAAGTCTGGTCGTCGGGCTCGTGCATGGTTCTGATCGCGAACCGTCGCGACCTGGATGCGCTCCGGGATTCGCTGAAGCCGGCGCCCGTGATCGTCGGATGCGAGGGAAAAAAGTTCGCTCTCTACAATGGCGCCCTCGCGCCGCCGCCGGCCGCGGCCGATTGTCTCAAATCGGAAGCGGGAAAGTAGCCGTCCTCGTCCCGAGGACTTGGATTCAGACGCGTTCGACTGTAGCTTTCTTGCGGGAGCGATTGATCGCAGGTGGCTGACAAGACATCCAAACGCAAACTGCAAGCTGCCGATCCCGGCGCCGAGGGCGCTGGGTCGCAACCTTCGCTCGGTCACTTGATCACGGAAACCCGCGAACGCAAGGGCATGACCTGCGAGCAAGTCGCCAACGAGGCTCATCTGCCCCCGCATTACGTCAAGATGATCGAGACCGACAGCTACGACATGATTTCGGATCGGCTCTACCTGGTCCCGTTCCTCCGCCGCTACGCAGTATTCCTGGGTCTCGACGCCGAGGAAATTGCCTCCCGCTTCGTCACCGACGTCCAACACGCCGAGGCCAACGTCGTGCGCATCTCGCAAGAGATCACGGTGGTCACGAAGAAGTCCGGCGCCGCAACCCGAATCGCGTTCGCGGTATTGGTCGCCGCTGTGCTGGTCTTGATGGCAGACTTCGCATGGCGCCGGTTTGTGGAACACGAGGCAGCCAGGCCGGCTCCTGCCTCCTCGCCCGCCCCGGTGGCGACGGCTGCGATGGCGCCAGCGCAGGCAGAGACGGCGCCCAAGGCCGAGACGCCAAACGAAACACTGCCGCCGGCGACGATCGTGACGAATCCCGAGGCGCCCGCACCCGCCGCGCCACCGCTTCGCAACGGCGTCTCGACCGGCGCTGCGGGCGCTCCGCCCGCTGCGAGCGTCCCGTCCCCGGCTAATCGTTCTGCCCCGCCACGGCCGCTTCCGCGGGCGGCTACAGACGACTGATTACTAGTGCAGCACCGCGTTGGCGATCTCTTCGGCGACTAGCTCCTTGGCCCGCCGCGCGTCGTCGCCCGAGTGCACGACCGCGACCACCTTTAGCTCATCGGGCGCGCCTTCCAACGACGCGCGCGCGACGATCACCGTGTCGTAAATCTGGTTCTTCGGGATACTGTCATAGGGCGTCGGCGCATTGCCCAGGGCCTGTCGGCTCGCCTCGTAGGCTTTGAACTGCTCCGTCATCGGATCGTCCGGGGACAGTGCCTGACGGCGGGCCTGCTGCGCGAACGGATCGATCGGCTGATTACCGCTGTCGCCCAGTGGCGGCGACTCAGCGCCGGCCTCTTTCAGCAATTCAACCATCGATGGATCGCCCGGGAACATCTGATTCAACGACACTCCCGGCGCCAGCATTTGCTGACTCACCGTCACGGTCAGCGTCACCGAACTGTCCGGATTGGACGGCTGACCATGCCGCGCCGCCCGCAGATCTTCGTTCAGCACATTCTGCACTACTGGATCGGTGCAAATCGCAACCACGCTGGCGTTTGCAGGCGGAGTCAGCTTGCCGGCCGTCCTGATATCGGCTGCTTGTGCGTATCCGCCAATAGCCACGGCAATAGCTACTGAGACAGCTACTGCGGCGATCGCGTGATATCCAATTCGACGCACTGACTACTCACCGGTACGCGCGCGCTGCCTCTATCGGCCAGGTTGCGATTACCTCGTCGCCCCTCACCACGTAATACTCACTATGCAGATTGATCGTCGTGTCATTATGGCTCGGTATTATCTCGATTTTCGATCCCGGCTCGAGGCTGCTTTCCCCAGCCGCAACACCGCCGTGTTCCTCGGACAGGTGCACTACTTTGAGCGCGGTATCCTTGACCGTCGGCGGACCGAATTCGTTGGTCAGCGATTTCATCCCCGCGTCGATTATCGCACGATTGCCGCGCCGCGAAATTACCGTCGCAAGCAGCGTCAGCGCCGGACGCCCCAGATCCGGCCGCACTGTCCGATAGGCGCCGTCCATGAAAACGTACGAACCGGCCTGCACTTCGGTTACGTCGGGCCAGTTGCCCGCGATGTCGTAGGTGCCGGTCCCGCCCGCGCTCACTATCTCGGGCGCGAGCCCCGCCGCCCGCAGCGCCTCGACGTGGCGGCTGAGCGTGGTCAACGCCTCACGCGCCGTTGCGATTCGCTTCTCCCGATCCGGTACGAGCACGGCGTGGCCTTCATAGCCCATCACTCCGCGGTACTTGAGCCCTGCCCGCTTCGCGCGCCGCGCAAGCTCGACCGTCTCTTCGGGCGTCTCGGTGCCGCATCGATGCATCCCCGTATCGACTTCGATTATCACGTCGGCCGCGCGGCCGGCCCGCGCCGCACCCGCCTCGAGCTCGCGCACGTTGAACTCGCTCTCGATTGTTCCGATCAAACCGATCTGCGCCGCGGCTTTGAAAAACCGATCGATCTTGGCCGGTCCCGCGATCTGATTCGCGAGCAGAACCGGACCGAGCCCGGCGCGCGCCAACACCTCGACCTCGCCGAGCTTCGACGCCGTTATTCCGATCGCGCCGGCCGCGAGCTGCCGCCGCGCGACTTCCGGCGTCTTCGGCGTCTTGAAATGCGGCCGGAGTTTTTGCGGCCGTGCGGCAAAGTATTCCCCCATCGTTCGGATATTTTCCTCGACCGCGTCGAGGTCGAGAATCAATGCGGGCGTGTCGATGTCCCGTTTCGTCATCGCACAAATTCTAGCACGACACGCAGTCCGAGTGCCTGCGCGCGAGCTGAATCGGAGCCGCACCGAATGCTAGGGAATCTTCTGCTGCAACAGTTCCTGCGCCCGCGCGGCGCGCCATTTTACCAACCGCTCGCCGAGCTTCGCGTCGCCGAGCGCGATTATTTGCGCCGCCAGCAACCCCGCATTCGCCGCGCCGGCTTTGCCAATCGCCATCGTCGCGACCGGCACCCCCTTGGGCATCTGCACGATCGACAGCAGCGAATCGATTCCATTGAGCGGCGTCGTCGGCATCGGCACGCCAATCACCGGGAGCATCGTTTTCGACGCGACCACGCCCGCAAGATGCGCCGCGCCGCCGGCGCCGGCGATGATCGCGCGGATTCCGCGGCCCGCCGCCTTCGCCGCATATTCCGAAGTGAGGTCGGGCGTTCTATGCGCCGACATGACCCGAACTTCATGCGACACTTGAAGTTCTTCCATGACCTCGGCCGCCGCCGACATGTACTCCCAGTCGCTCTTGCTGCCCATAATCACGCCGACAATCGGCGCCTTGCTGTCCGCCATCGTGGTCCCTCGTACGCAGCAGGCTGATTCGCGCCTGCTCCCATGTCAAGCGGCAGCGGTATGAGCGCCGCGGATATTTCGGCACAATGTATTCGCGATGGCGACGCCGATTCCCGGCAATCAGTGCCAGTTCACACCCGCCGAAGTTGTCGAGGCTACGGCAGGTACGCTGGTCCGCGCCACTTCGACGGTTGCTGCCGGCGATGGCATCCGCGGCGTCAGCATCGATACCCGCTCGATCGAGCTCCGCGCCATGTTCGTCGCGTTGCGCGGCGCGGCGTCCGACGGTCATGATTATCTCGCGCAAGCCGCCGTGCGCGGCGCCGCTGCCGCAATCGTCGCGAATGGCCGGCGTCACCCTGCTCTCGATTGCATCGAGGTCGAGGACACCCTCGCCGCTCTCGGCAGGCTCGCGCACCATCATCTCACGCGCACCCGCGCGGCCCGCGCGCTTCCGCTCATCGCAATCGGCGGCGCCGTCGGCAAGACCACCACCAAGGAACTCACCGCCGCCGTCGCCGCTGCGATGTTCGGATCCACGCTTTCCACGCCCGGCAATCTGAACAATCTGATCGGCGTGCCAATGACGATTTTCACGCTCACCGGCGAACATCGAGCGGCCGTCCTCGAGTGCGGTACCAACACGCGCGGCGAAATTCCGAAACTGGCGCAAATCGTTGAGCCTCAAGTCGCGATGGTCCTGAACGTCGACCTCGAACACAGCGAAGGTCTCGGCACCCTGGACGATATCGCCGACGAGGAAGCTGCGCTGTTTTCGACTGCCACGCAGTATGCGGTCGCGTCGGCCGACGAACCGATGGTGCTGGCGCGGATTCCGAAACGTCTGCGGCGAATCACATTTGGTAAATCGCCCGGCGCTCATCTCCGGCTCGTCAGCCGCAGCGCCGGCGCCCGCTCGCGCATCAGAATCGAAATCGCCCGCGACCTTCTCGCCGCCGGAGCCGGGCCTTTCATCGAAACTGAAATCGCGCTGCTGGGCGAGGCCGCGGCTCTCAACTGCGCCGCCGCGATCGCCGGCGTGGCCGCGATGCGTGCGGCGCCGCTCGAATCGCGCGAGCTCGCTGCTATCGCCGGCGCGCTTGCCGGCGTCCTGCCGGTAGCCGGCCGGCTCGCCAACGCGTCGATCAACGGCATCTTCGTGATCGACGATACTTACAACTCGAATCCTCGCTCGATTCGGGCCGCGCTGGCGGCCGCGCGCGAGGTTGCCGACGGTCTCGGCGCCCGCCTCGTGATCGCGATGGGCGATATGCTCGAACTGGGCGAGCAGTCGGCGGCCGCGCATCAGGAAGCGATTCGCGATGTGATGCGCTCGCATCCCGCCGCCTTCGTCGCCGTCGGCCCCGAGATGAACTCGGCGCGCGAAGTCGTGTCTCGCGACTCGAGTACGATCGAAGTGCTCGCCGCGCCGGACAGTGTCGCCGCAGCACGCATAGTTGCCGGTCTGCTCCGGCCCGGCGACGTGTTGCTGGTCAAGGGTTCGCGCGGAATCGCGATGGAACGCGTCATCGAGAGGCTCGGTTGACGCTTAGCTACGTGTCGTTAATAGCCCTCGACCACCACCCAGCCAGTCTTGGTGCTGCTCATGGTCGCTGGAAAGGTCAGCGTCGTAGTATTGGCGGTTGAGCCGCCTGAATCGTCGTGCGCGAGATAGGGATTCTGAATAAAGGAATGTGGATACGTATAGGTCTGCGCCGTGCCGGTCGTGTTCTCGTAGCCGTTCAAGTAACAAATCGCTTTAACATAGCTGGGGCCTGCGAATGGCTGAGAGCAAACCGCTGTGCCCGCCGTCACGCCGGTAATTACTGTTTGAACGACCGCGGAATCCCACGGAGCGCTTTGAGGGCGTGCATTGAGCGGAGAACCTGGAAGAACACCTATGGGGATATTCTGCTGCCCGCAAAAGGTGCCGCCGTTGGTAATGGTGGGAGCGCCACTGGCGAACTCTGTGCGCCAAATGTTCATTATACCGCTACCGTTGATAATTGCGCCCGCGCCTGACCAGCTATCAGTAATAGTTGCCAAGGAGCCCTTGAAGGTGATGTTTTCGGCAGCACCCCCATCTTGCCAGCGAGAATTGCTGACGTGCAGCACAAAACCCGTGTTCTCGACGTCAACCGCTAGCCCGCCCGTGCTGGTGGACTGCATACCTAGATCGGAGTTCGTAATAGACATACCGTTGTTACTACCGTAAAAAGTCGCAGCCGCAGCAGCATAGAGAGTCGCAGGCCCGATCTCGACAGTAACTCCGGTCGCACTACTCTGATGGTCGTAGCCACCAGCCTCGAAGTCGAACATCCACACATTCGAGCTAGAGATACCGCCAAGCATGTGAAACGAGCCGCCATGCAACTCTATCGCGCCCTCGCCAACGCCCGCAAAGTTGCCGCCGTAGATAGTGTTTTGAAGCGACTGCGAGTGTCCAATTAAGACTGCTGCGTTAACGGCCGAGCCTTGCAGTGCACGAATGAAGTTCTCTGAATTGTTCTGGTCGTAGCCCGCCGCGGCCGTGTAGCAGATCCCATAGTATGGCTGGCCGGTCGAGAAATTCAGGTTGGTGTCCTGACTCTCGCCGACGTATGCGCCACCGATTCCGCCTACAGGGTTGTTTACATTATGCTCGACCGCGCAGAGCGCCGATCCGTTGCTCTCGTCAATGTCGATGTCATCCGTCGCCATCTGAAAAGTATTGACGCCCTTGATGACGCTCATCCCCTGCATCATCGGCGTAGTCGCAATCGACGTGTACGAACCGCCGGTTAGCTGAATGCCAGCCCATGTATTGCTGGAAGCACCGGGCACGCCGCCGACCACAATCGGCTGACTCACCGCAAACCTCACATTGGGCGGCAGCGCAACGCGCACACCCGTCGCGTAGCTCGTGGGCGTCGCGGCGGTCGCAATAGCCACAGAGTCGTCATGATAGCTGGTCGCGGACGTAACGCTGGTGGTCGCCGCGTTCGCCAAGGTCAGAATCGTCGTGCCGCCGCCGCTTGAGATCGTCGTGTAGAGCGCATCCGCACCGGCGCTGCTTGGCGGCGTCGCCGAAAGGCACGGGCTGACAATCGTGATGGCACTTCCACCGATGTCGCGATAGTAGGTCGCCGGGCTGACGTTGCTGGCGTTCTCTTCCGACGCAGGAATGATCGCGATTGGCGACGTACCGCGATAAACGACGAATGCAGTGTAACCTGCCGCTGTCGGTATCGTGAGCATGTTGAACTTTGCTTCGGTCAGAGTGACCGCATTATTTACGCTTGTGCTCGCAACACTAGCCGCGGTCTCACCGCACTTTCCGTCGAGCGCGGCAACTTTGTAGGTATAGCCCGTTGCACACGTACCTGAGCACGTCGCGGCGACGGTCGGCGCCGTGGGCGTCGCAATCGACGGCGTTGGGCCAGCGCCCGGAACCGCGATACGCTCGCCGTTTTCCCAGTCGCCAGCCGCCGCGAGCGTCGCGGACGTCGAGCCGGCTGAGATTGTGACGCTGCCCGTGTTCTGCGAGCCGGAAACGACGCCATAATCCGCCGCGTTGCGCGCGCCATTTACGCTGACATTGGCGATTGCGTCGCTGCCGTCGAGCTTCGAGCCCGACAGCGTGTTGAGCTGCGCGCCCGTCTGTCCGAACGCGAGCGCGTCGCCATTGACGGTCGCGCTGGCGAGGTTCGATACCTTGTTGCCATTCGCGTTGAGGCTCGCTTCCAGCGCGGCGCCTGCGCATGCCCATTGTCCTCGAGTACCCAGGGCCCACGCACCGGCTCCGCCGCTCACGCACGGCGTCGCACTCCTGCAGTCCTTGCAGAAGAGCAACATCCCATCCTGCTCAGCTGGCAGATTGGCAAAGGTCGGCGTGACTATCGCGGGTGAGATCGGCTGGCTGCCGGAAAATCGCTGGTTGATCGCTTCGCGGAACTGCAACCCCGCGCCCACACCCGTGAAGTTCGGTATCGGCTGATAAGCTCCGGGCGGCGGCAGATTCTGCGCCAGCGCCCCGGAACTCATAGACAGCAGGATCGTCGCGGCGAACATCACGGCTGCGACCGCTGGCGAAATCGTCCGTCTCAAATTCATCTCCATCCACCCATCGCAAGCTTTCTTGATAGCCTCAGAATCCGATCGCGAACCAGTAAAAGCCTTGCGAAGCATCAGTCGAGTCGGGACCAGGACTGTTGTTCCAGACCCAGAACTGTGAGGTGGTCGGGAGGTAGCTGGCGCTGATCATCAGGACGTTATCGCCGGCGCCTGCATGGCCGGGCGACTCCGGCGTCAATGTCACCGGCATGAACACTTCGCACGCGTTGGGGAAGGCAATCGGGAAGGAATAAGGCCCATAGAGTCCCTCGCTCTGCTTGCTGCCCCAGTTCCCAAGACCCCACTGGATAATATACTGGACGAGCCCGCGATTTATGTCCGCGACGGGAATCTTCAAGTAGCCATTTTGCGCCATCAGGCCGGTAAACAATGCCTGGAACGCCTGCAATACTCCGATATTCGAGATATTTACGTCCTGCCGCTGTTTCAGAAATGCGGTGCGATTAGCCAGTTGCTGATGCGGTTGATTCGAGATGCCGGTGCCGCTGAAACTCGCGCCGCTGGCAGCGCCTTCGACCGGATCGGTTGCTTGAATCTGATACACCTCATTCGAGGTGTACTCGGCTGCGTCGATTAGTGTAGCCATTGACTACCTCAGAAAGTAAGCGTCCACGTGCCGCTAATACTCATTCCTGCGCCAAATACTATTGGCGCGATCGTCTTGCGCGCGAGCATCGGGGTCGGCGCGGTCGTTCCGGGCAGTGCCGCGCTGGCATGATTGGCGAAGATCGCCAGCTCCTGAATGGTGATCCCCTGCGCGCCCGTATCGCCCGTCGTCAGCGACCAGTTGAAGGTCACGCTGCCGTTGCCGTCTTCGCTGTGGCCGTCGAGCGCCTTGTAATATGCGGGCGCGGTCAGCGCCGTGTCGGCCACCGTCGGCACGTTCGTTCCCGAGCCGAATCCGACCGCAGCTGCGAATTCGCCGGTGGTATCGCCGCCGAGCAGCGCTGCGAGCGCCGGCAGCCCGGCGTTCACGAAAAGATTGCGGCCCTCGTATGCCCATACGATACGGCCGCGCTCGACCAGGCGGACTCGCACGATTCCAATCGGCCTGCTCATTTTAACCTCCGTGCAATACGGCTGCGCCGCTGACGATCAGCGCCGAGTCTGCAACCGCGGGTTCGTTGACGCCGTAAGTAATCCCGCTGTGCAGATAGTGACCGTCGTAAGCGGGTACAATCGGACCGTACGCATCGGTCAGCGACGCCGTCGCCACTGCAAGCGCCAGCGCGTTGTCGCTCGGCGCGGGCGCCGCGTCGAGCTGGTACTCGGCAATTCCGCCGAGCGTCAACCGGTCTGATGGCGCGGGCCCCACGTCGGAAATCGCCGGCACCGCAAACCATAACGAGTCCAGCCACGCGCGTGCCGGTTTGAAGAAATTTACCGCTGCCGAGGCCGTCGAGGCCGCGCCAATCGATACGCCCTGTCCGGCCGCCAGATCGATCATCACGCGGAACGCCGCCCATCCCTGGTTCGGCGGATACGCGTCGCCACCCCAGCTCAATTGTCCTTCGAGCAGGGTGACCTGCGTCCATCCCAAAGACGCGAGCGCCTGCTTCACCGCCCACGGCGTGCCGCGAAAGCGATGCAGCGCGACCGCACTCTTGAGCAGCTCGCGCTCGCCCGCTTCCGTCAGAGCCTGCGCCGAGACCAAGCCGCCGGACTCGATCAGGTTGTCGACGTCGATCAGCAAATCGATGTTGGTAAGCGCGTCAACTCCGAGCGACACCGGCGCGACCAATTGCCACAGGGGAGACAGGATGTCGAATTGCCACGCCAGGAACGGCAACGCCTCTTCCACCACCGAGTCGATCCGGTAAACGAGCAGCGTCGAGAGGTCGAGCGCCGCGAGCCGCGCGATCAGCACCAGCAAGGCTTGCGTGCGGGTATCGTTGATCGACGGCGCGGCCGAAAGCTCGGGCATCAGCTGTGCTCCGTGCTGAACGCCGTCGTCAGCGAGATCATCGTGCAGTTCGCCCACTGCCCTGCCGTAAGCGGGGTCAGCACCGGCGACGTGAGCGTCACGCCATAAACGCCGGCGACCGATAGCGCAGCTATTATCTGGCTCGGCACGATGTCGCGCTGAATCTTGGCCGCGAGCTCCAGCGCGAGCTCCTGCGCGGCGGCGGTCGCCGCAGTGATCGTCGCGGTCGGATCCGCGTCCGAGTAAAGCGTCACGGTCGCGGTGATCTGGTAATCCACCTCGGTCACCGCGAGCACATTTACGGTGTCGGTGAGCGGACGCACGGTGTCGGCATTCAGCACCGCGGCGACTTTCCCCAGCAGCGCCGAGTTGGCGACTCCCGCACTGTTTGGCGCCGCCGCCGGCTGCACGGTCACCGGCCCGGTCAGCACGTACGCGTTCACCGCTCCGGGCGCGGGACTGACGATTTGCGCATCGACAATCGATGGATCGGCGCCGATCGCATAGAACCGGTACGCTCCCGTCGGCCCGGCGACGCTGAACTGATTGGGCGCGGCCTGGATGCGCGTGCGCAGATGGTCGTCCGTTTCCGGCGCGGATCCGCCGGTGGTCGTGCTCGTGTTGGTCACGCTCGCGATCAAGGCATTCGGATTTAGCTGGACGCTGACCTGCCCCGCCAGGTAGCCATTCGCGCTCGCTCCTGGGGCCGTGGCCGCGGCTGCGACACTCGCGGTCGTTGCGCCGGCACCGTAATCTCGTCGCTCTTCATTAGTCATCGCTCCCGTCTTTCGGCTTCACTGCTGTGCTCCGTCAGCCGCCAAGGTTCGATCGGAAAGTACTCAGTTGATCGACGCCGCCGACCACGTAGATATTGGCGAATACGTCGTACAAGTATATTTGAACTCCGGCCACGAATAGCTCGCAGTGATAGATACTTACTACCGACGTGGTTTCGACCATCTGATGCTGGCGGAAAGTCGGACTGCCGGCATCCTTGAAGATTCCCGTCATCAGGTACACCACCGGCAGCTGTGCAGTTCGGCCCTGGCTGGTGTACTGCTCCAGGTTTGCCTCGCGCCTGGAAGGAATGCGTCTGGAAAGGACTGGTCGACAGCGTAAGCGTATCCGCGTCGAACGACGCCCACTTGATCTTCGACTCGAGCTTCTCCACTCCCGCCCACAACTCGGCCGTTCCCGCCATCCCCAGGTCCTTGTAGTCGATCATCTTGTGCTTGGGGTTGGCGATCTCTATCTCTTCGGCCCGCCCGAGCAGTCCGATGCCGTCGATGTATATATTTGCATTAGTCAGTGAGTTGATCTGGATATTCATCCTGTTCCCCTAGAGTAGGCCGAATTACGCCGTCGCTCCGGCCGCTACGGTTATCGGACTCGTCTGTCCGAGTTGCTGCAGCAACGCAGCATCTATGAATGCTTCAAAGGTGATTCGTTCCGCGGGCGGCGGAGGCATCACGTCGATGTCGAACACCAGCTGCCCGGCCGCGATCTGCGCGGCTGGATTCTCCGCCGGGTCGAAGCTTGCTGCGCCGGCTACCAGTGCGCCGCGCTGAATGAGCGACCTGATGAACGCGTTCGCGCTGGCCAGGATCGCGTCGATCAGCGCGTTCGAGATCGGTTGATCGATAAACTGCAGCATCGCGAGTTCCACCGATTCCTCGATTGCGTCCATCGTGCGCCGCACCGAGATAAAGTTGTCCGGCGCGGTAGACGTCGGGTACGCCGCGCTCCTGTTCCCCCACACCCGCAGGCCGGTGCCGAATGCATTGAACACTGTCACGATTCCCGCCCCATTCAGGTTGTTCACGTCGGACGACGCGTCCAGAATGGACGCGTACAGCTGAACGTCCGGCCCGAGCATTCCATCGACCTGCGTGTTGGACGGCGACCACCAGTACCCTTGCGCCAGGTCTTTCGCCGCTATCGCTCCTGCCACCCAGTGCGAATATGGCGCCACCGCATTTGCGTTGAATTGCGACGGTATCGGCGTTCCCGACGCGTTGAGCGTTACTCCCGTCGGCACCACTCCCGTGTCGAAAAACGTCTCCTGCGGATAGCAGAGAACTGTCCGGCTGCTCGACGTTGCGAAGCCGTTGCCCACGACTCCCCGATTCGTTATCGCGGTCGTCGCCGAGGTCCCCGGCGGCGAATCTACCAGCGCTATCGCGCGAATCTTCCTCGCCATCGCGTCGAGCGCAGTCCCGACGCTCGCGTCCTGTGAGTAGCCGGGAGCAATTAGTATCTTGGGGAAGAATCCCATCGTCCCGTAGGTCGTCTGGAATGCCTGCATCCCCGTGTAAACGCCGCCCGTGATTGCTCCGATCACGTCTGCGTCCGCCACCTTCGACGGATCCGCATAGTCAAATGCGATCAATACGCTGGCGCCGGCGCTGATATGTCCTCCCGATCCTGCTGGCACTACCACAATCGCGCCGTTCACCGCGTCGATCGTATAGTCAGTGCCCGCAACATAGGTAGTACCCGCCGGATTACTAGTGACTACCACGTTCGACACGCCCATGTGTCCGAGGTTAATGGCTCCTTGCGTATTGAAGGTGAATGCGGTCGCCGCTATCGCGGTGAAATGTCTGCTGGGATCGAACACGTTGACCACGATCGCCTGTCCTGCTCCCTGCGCCTGGATCGCCGCTAATGCGTACGGAACGGTGTATCCGCGAACCAGGGGTCCGAGCTGCGCCGCATCGAGCGCCGACGAAACCAGCGTCGGCGTGTTGAGCGCTGCTGCGACCGTCGGCGACGCCACCGCCCACGTCGGCGCCGTTCCCACCAGTCCAATCACTGCCGACTTGACGACAGTGACCGGAACCGGCCCGTTAGGCACTTCGATTACCTCAACTCCGTGCAGAAAACTGGCTGGCATGTATCACCTGTTACTCAGTTGATTCGAATTACTATTCAACCGCATTAGTTAGTCGGCTCGCTCTGGCCCGCTGTCGCAATAGCCTCTTCGGCGTATGCGTATGCAATCTGCACGGTTTCGCCGGCGGTTATTGCACCGCCTTGTATTGCCGCGATGATTCCGTTCGCGCGATCGACCGAAAAGTCCGTGCCCTCGATCAGCGCTGCTCCACCGGGACCCGTCACGCTCACCGCAAACACGTTGCCCTGCGGAAGCTGGACCTGCAGGTTGGAGCCGAATGTGTACGCCGCCGCGCCGACCGTGATTGAAGTCTGTGCGCCTTCTTCCAGCGCCACGCCCTTGATGAAGAGCGGGTAGTCGTTCGGCTGCGAGGCTTCGACTGCCATCGTGCTCAGCGCAAACGTCGACGCGTAGGTCCACACGCCCCCCTGCTTGTCGCGCTTTACGAACTTCTCGCGCACCGGGTACATCTTGCGGCAACCCGGAATCAGATACCCGGTCAGCGCTGCGCGAACGCCTTCAATGATTGCGTACGCCCCGGGACTCGGCCCCGACGGGTCGCCGCCGACCGCCCACCCCAGGTCGCGCATAATTATCGCTATCTCGAACTCGAGTTTGCGTTCCTGGATTATCGCCGCGGTGTCGAGCAGCTCGCCGTATTGCGCGCCCTTGTACATTACCAGCGCCGCGCCTACGCGATGCGTCAGGCGCCAGCTCTCGGGCCGATCCGGATAGTGCGCGATTTCGATCGAGTTGATTTGCGATTGTAGCTGGCTGACGATTGCGTCTTCGATCGTCGCGATATCGATCGCCGTTGGGGGCGTGAACACCGCGCCGTTCCATGGCGCGTCGAGCATGGCACCCATCTCAGTAGCCCTTCAAATTCCCGCGGTTGAAAACACGCTCCGACCCCGGCACTGTTTCCACCGCCGCTGCTGCCACCGGCGGTTCCTGTCCGTCTGCCGACAGTCCGAGCGTCAGCTCGCCCGCCGCGACCTTCGTCAGCATCGCGACCGCGTCTTCATAACGTTTGCGCGCGTCCGCGAGGTCGTGCAGCGGCCGCAGCGATTGCAGCCGGTACATCGCGATATCTGTCGTGAGACGGTTTAGAATTGCCGGCGGATCAGTCAGCGGCAGCGCGAAGCGTCCTTCGATATAGCCATCGATTTCCGCGGAAGCGTCGGCCAGGGCCTGCGTGATCGGCGCGTCATTTACCGTGGTCGCCGTCGGATCTTCATTAGTCAGTTGGACCAGGTCTCGATTGGGATATCGATTGATCACGTCTTGCGCGGTCGCGTAACTCACTGTCGTAACCTCATTGCATCCGAAGTAACTATTCCCCCGATAGGTCTCTTCGCGGGCGTCAGGCAACTGGCCTGCGCCCGCGGAGAGTGGCCGCGCATTCCAGCGCCGCGGGCAGGAGGGGAACCCGCGATACGCCGGCCCAGGAAAACTGGTTTCATCGCCCCGTCCTTACGCCAGGAACTCACTGACGATGAGGTCGGCGCTGTTGCGCCAGATGTTCGAAGTCGCCACATTCGCACTCGCCCCGGCGCCGGCCATGAACTCGGAGTTCAGCAGTTGACGCGCAACCTCTTCGAGCGTCGGCGGCACCAGCAGGTACACGCCGCTGCGGCTCGACAACGCGCCAAACGGCTGTCCCGCATCGGTTTTGAACGCTCGCATCGCTGCGCGCGCCGCTCCGTAGTTGGTCGGATTGCTCAGGTCTGTGTTGCTGGCATAGGCCAACTGCCACAGCCCGACCCCGGTGTTCGCCCGCCCGTCCACCCCGTAGCGAAACTCGCGCCGGTTGAACACCGCCTCGTCCGCGACATTAGTCATTCGCGTCACCGCGTATTCGCGCCGGAGCTGAAAGATGAACGGACGAATCACCCGCGACGCATCGATCAGGTACCAGTACGCACCCGATCCGCTCGAGTTGATGTTCGCCGCCGTGGTCCCGGCCTGGCCCGTCGGACCGACCGGATGACTCGCCGAAAAAAATGGCACCCCGTCGAAGCCGACGACGTCGCTCGGATTCGCCACCGCGTCCTTGATCATCGCGAACAACAGCATGTCCGGATGCACCTTCGTGTCCCACCCGAGCTGCTCGATGATCGGCTCGTAAGCGCCATAGGTGTCGTCCTCGATATCGTTGCGATCGATCGCGACCGTATCCTCGAAGTTCCGATTGACTATTGTGTATTCATGCGTCTCGAGCGCCTGGATTACTCTGTCGCCCAGCCACTCGCGAAACTTGGTAGTGCGTCCAAGCCACGGATAGGTGGTCTGGCGCGACGCCGAACGCACCACGCTGGTGATCTGCTCGTAATATGACGGCGGCTTCTCGAACCCGCGCTGGAAGACGACGTCGAAGCCGGTGAACAATGCGGTCAGATTCGCTGCGCTGATTTCCATCTAATTCTTCCTCGTCTTCATTTTTTGCTGAGCGTCATCGTCACGCTGCGGCCGCCGACTGATGCCAGAAATCCACCCACACCTGCCCGCTCGGATCGATCGCCACCACCGTCCCGGCCGCCGCGTATTGCTGCACCCCCGCCCCGCTTGCACGGTCGGCTGCCGTGACGTTGTTGTCGTCGAGCGCAAAGCACACGAGTCCGACCTGCGCCGCACCAACCGATCCGTCCGTCGCATAGAGGAAGACTCCCTTGCGCGCCGTGATCGAAATCGCGCCCGCGGCGCCGGGGTTGTTGATCGCGTTCTGCCCCGGGATTCCGTTGCTCACGTATTCGGCGCGCCCCACGACCTTGAGTGCATTCGCGACCGTCGTCGTCGCCGACGCCGGCACCGCGTTGCCCGCCGCGTTCAGCGCGACCATCCCGCCCAGGTAAACGTTGGTGTTCGCTTCGACCGGGTAGACCCGCATCCTGCCGCCATCGGCCATCTCGGGCGTGTTTCGCGCATTGGTTAGAGCCGCCATCTTTTCACCCTTGTTGATGCGCGCCGCGTGAGGCGCGAGTTAGTCCTGGTTGTTTCGAAAATCAGCGTTGCGGATTTCCGCGTTTCTGAGCTCGGCGTCGGCGCGTTCGAGACTCAGGAAGTCCGCGCGTCCGCGCTTGCGCCGGATGAACTCCGAATGCTTGAGGCCGAGCTGCGCGCAGATCGCGAGCTCCGCCGCGTTAAGCCCGCCGCCCGCTCGCCTGTCCGCCGGCGGCTCTCCCGCCAGCCCCAGGTCCCCGCCGACGATCGACGGCTGCTTGGCCGCGAACGCCTGGAAGCCGCGCGCGTCCGCTACGCAGTACGCGATCGCCCACTCGCGCTGCGCCGGCACGATTTTGCCCGCGCGAATCGCCTCTTCCACCGTATGCGCCGCGCGCTCGCGTGCGCGCTCGGCCTTGAGCGCATTGAGCTCGGTGAGCGCCCGCTCGAACTCGCCGATCGCCACGTAACGTGCCGGGTCGTGCGCATGCGCGCCGGTCGCGTCTTTTGCCGCCCGCAGTTCGCGCACTCTTGCGACCACCTCCGCCGCCGTCGCGTCGGCGTCAAGATTCAGCAGTTCGCGCAACTCTTGAGTTGGGAATTCCATGCGTTCGTCCCTCGTTTCGGCGGCCGCCGTACGCGACGCCGCAATCGCGGTCAGGTGAAGGTTTGGATTGTTGGTGAGGCCGGCGCGCAACAGCCGGGTCACACTGCCGTCCTTCGGATCGAACTGGAACACGGGCGAGACGTAGCGGTACTCGCGCGCCACAATCGAATCGGCCGCGCGCGCCGTCCATTCCACCCGCCCCCACACCGCGCCGCCGCGCACTTCGAGTTCGCGGATCCATCCCGCCGCCGGAGCGGGCCGTCCTTCGGGCGCGCCGAAATCGGTGGCATGGTCGTAGTCGATCGGGATGCCCGCGTTCATCTGCATCGCGATCGTCGACTCGATCACCGCCGCCGGATCGTCGAGCCGAAACGGCCCGCGCCCGTCGCGGCCGTAGAACACCCCCGCCGGCAGCAGCTCGATCCATTCCGGCGCCGCCGCCGCTCCATCTCCCGCTGCTGGCGCAGAGGCGGGCGCACCGGCGGTATCGATCACGAACGAAGGAATCAGTTTGCCCGCCCCCATTTCGTTTTCACCGCCGGTGCGTGTAGTGAGGTTGTCCATCGAGGCGCATTGTGCATCGCGTTTCGAATTTGCATAAGGCTGAACAGTTCAGCCCTGAACTTTCCTGCCAATCACCCGCCTCGCATTCACCCGCGCCGGCCTGTTAGAAATTGCCGCACCATGAAATCCGTTTCACCTGTGATCGAGGTGAGCGCGCTGCGGGTCGAGCGCGAGGCCGTCATCCTCGAATCGATCGATTGGCGCGTCGAACGCGGCGAGCATTGGGCGATTCTCGGCGCCAACGGCTCGGGCAAGACCTCGCTGCTACGCGCGCTGACCGGCTACCTGCCGCCCACCGCCGGCGAAATTCGGGTGCTCGGCGAGACCTACGGACGCTTTGACTGGCGCGATCTGAGGACGCGGATCGGGCTGGTCAGCTCGAGCGTGCACCAGATGATGGAAGACAGCGAGACGGCTCTCAAAGCCATCATCAGCGGACGCTCCGCACGGATCGGCTACTGGGGCGCGATGCGCCCCGACGAACTGCGCGCCGCCGGCGCAATCCTGCGCCGGATCGAGGCCCGCGCGCTGCGCGATCGTCCGTGGCGATTTCTGTCCCAGGGCGAGCGCCAGCGCGTGCTCATCGGGCGGGCGCTGATGGCCTCGCCGCGGCTCATGATCCTCGACGAGCCGTGCGCCGGTCTCGACCCCGTCGCCCGCGAGCATTTTCTGCAGTTCCTCGGCCGCCTCGCGCGCGCCCGTGGCGCGCCGACGATGGTGCTGGTCACCCATCACGTCGAAGAGATCGTCGCGATCTTCTCGCACGTGCTGGTGCTCAAGGCGGGCCGCGTGCTCGCCGCCGGACCGCGCGCGCGCGTGCTCACTTCCGCGACGCTGTCGAGCGCGTTCGCGGCGCCGGTGCGGCTCACGCGCGCGCGCGGCAGATACTCACTCTCGGTGCGGCCCCATCGCGGAATAGTAATCTGAAGATAGTCAATCCCGACTAGCTAATCGCCAAAATGAAAGCGGCGAGTCCGACGACCCGCCGCTTGATCGCGCGCGTTGTCTTACCTTCACAAGGCGAAGGGGGAGCATCTGGCGTGCCATCGTGGAAGGGATTCTCCGGATAGCAAACACCTTCCTCATGAAGGCTTCTAACAGGGCGAAGCCGCCATAGTATCGGGTGCAGGGGTCACTCCTGCCCTAGGAAGCGTGAAACCCGGGCAGGTTTCACCTTAGATTAAGTTTCCCTTCCCTCCTCACTCACATGCCCGTGCCGCTGACCTTCACCGTCACCGTTCGATGCTTCGGGTCGCTGCTGGTTATTTCGAGCACCTCGTGCGCCTTCCCCTTCGCGGTCGGCGAAAACTCAATCGTCACCGCCGTCGAGCCATGTGGACTGACCGTGAATTCTCCTCCGTTCACCACGAACGGCGCGCCCTGCGTCGGTACCGCGGCCACCAGCGTCGCCGTCCCGGCGTTACTGATCTGGATCGCGCGTGAGGTTGAATGGCTTCCGACCGCGACCTTGCCGAACTTGATCGACTTCGGACTCAGCTTCAGTTTGCCGCCCGGCGCCGGCGTCGGCGTGGGGGACGGCGTCGCAGTCGTCGTCGCGGTTGCGGTCGCCGACGCAGTCGCCGTCGCCGATGCGGTCGCGGTCGTTGTCGCAGTTGCGGTCGGCGAAGGCGTACCGGTAGCCGACGCGGTCGGCGTCGCCGTGGGCGTGGGCGTCGCGACTATTCCGTCGTAGACCATCGAGCGGTTGTTGCCCGTGTCCGCCACGTACAGGTCGATATTCGAATCGACCGCGACCGCCGACGGCGCGCACAAGCTGTCCGCGCCAAGTCCGTACAAGTCGCCCGGTGCGAT
Source organism: uncultured delta proteobacterium (assembly GCA_963842085.1). Classification (GTDB taxonomy): domain Bacteria; phylum Desulfobacterota; class Binatia; order Binatales; family Binataceae; genus Binatus. The sequence goes on along the minus strand of CAWJET010000002.1, from coordinate 119,000 downwards.
TCCCCGATTGCATCCCGAGGTCGTGAAACTGTCCCCGTCGCCCTGGCCTATCGCCTTCGCCGCGGCAGTGTCCGAATCGAACGGCGCTTGGTACTCGAGCACGCGATCGTTGTTCGCGTCGGCCACCCACAGGTTGCCGAGCACGTCGAGCATCAGGCCCGCCGGTGCGCATAAGGTTGACGCGCCCGGCGCCGTCGCGCCCCGATTGCATCCCGACGCCGCGAAGTCGCCGCCCTGGCCGAAGACCCGCGTCGCATCCTGCGTGCCCGAAAGCGGCGCGTCGATTTCGAGCACCCGGTCGTTGCCCGAGTCCGCCACCAGCAGGTTCCCCGACCCGTCAAGCGCGACCCCGCCCGGATTGCACATCCCGTGCTCGCTCGGCGCCGGATCCCCGCCAACGCCGTCGGCGCATAGCGTGTCCGAGAAATCCGCGACCGCCCCCTGCCCGTATGCTCGACTGGCGATCGCATCCGACGCCACCGGCGGATTGCCCGCCTTGGCGAACTCGAGCACGCGGTTGTTCCCCGCGTCGGCTATATAGATGTTGCCCGCGCTGTCGAACGCCACCGCCGCCGGATTGCACAAGCTCGTCGCACTCGCGCCGCCCGGATTGCAGCTCCGCGTCGTGAACGCTCCCCCCTGTCCGTAAACGAAATCCGCCGACGTGTCGCCCGCGCCCGGCTCGCCGCTGCCCGCGTTGAACGGCGTGTTGTACACCAGCACGCGATTGTTGCCCGCGTCCGCCACATACAGATTTCCGTTCTGATCGACCGCCATCCGCGCCGGACCGCACAGGCTGTCCGCCCCGAGCCCGCCGACGTCGCCGCCCGCGACGCCGTTGTTGCACTTGTACGAAAAGAGGTCGGGCTGTCCAAAGACGATATTCGCCGGCTGCGCCGCCACCGACGACGACACGTCATTCCATCCGAGCACGCGATTGTTGATGGTGTCGGCCACATACAGATGGCGATGCGGCGGCTGCGACGTCGCGTCCACCGCGATTCCGCCCGCCGTGCGCTCGCCGATCGCGTCGACCAGGTTTGGCCCGTTGTGCGCCCGATCGATTTGTCCGCCCGCGCCGTTAGCCACCTTGTTGCTCGGCGAGCTGCCCTCGTTGAACTCGAGCACGCGATTGTTCGCCTGGTCGGCAACGTAGAGATTGTTGACCGCGTCGATCGCGAGGCCCATCGGGAATTGCAGCGACGCGGCGTTCGGATTCTGCGCCCCGGGCCCGATCATCAGGTTGAGCAGGTCCGACCTCATCAGCGGAACCGGCTGCGTGTACTCGTACACCTGGTTGTGCTGCTCCGATGAAACGTAAAAGTTCTCGTTCGAGTCGGCCGCGACCCCCGACGGCAGCGCCAGGTTGTTGCCCTCGAATACCAGGTCGGCCGTGACATTGTTGGTCTGCCCGTAGCCGAACGGACCGTTGTACTCGAGCGCCCGATTGTTCTTCGTATCGGCGACATAAAGATTGTCGCCGCCATCGACCGCTATCCCGACCCCGTAAAACGGCGCCATGCACAAGCTCGCGAGCGTCGCGCTTCCCCCCTGGTTGCAGGCTCCGCTGACCAGGTCCGGCTGTCCAACCGCCACGTCCGCCGTCGCGTCGCCGAAATTCCCGGGCGGCCCCTTAATCATCGTCATCAGAATCGGGGAGAAAAAGACCAGCGCGCGATTGTTATTCACGTCGGCCACGAACAGGTTGCCGTTCGCATCGACCGCCACCCCCTGCGGACTGTTCAGACTGTCGGCGCTCAGCCCGCTCTCATTGGCCGTGTTCGTGACGAAGCTCCCAGCCTGCCCGAATACCACGTCGGCCGCGAAGTCGCTGGTCTGATCGTTGGCGACAAGCGCCGCGAACGGATCTTCAAACACCAGCACCCGGTTGTTTTGCGCATCGCCGACGTACACGCGATGCGCCCCGTCAACCGCCACTCCGATCGGCTGGCACAGCCGCGTCGCGTCCGGCGCCGCCGCATTCTGATTGCATCCCGATGAATTGAAATCCGGCTGCCCGATCACCAGGTCCGCCGCGCCGCCCGATGCAAACGCCGACTCGCTCTTCCAGCCCAGCACCCGATTGTTCTGCGAGTCCGCGACCAGCACGTGGCCGGCAGTCCGGTCGATCGCGACGCCGGCCGGCACATTCATTCCGATCGGGTCAACATAGTTCACCGCGTTCTTGATAAAGTCGGCCCGCCCGAGCACGCGGTCGGCGCTGAGCGCGCCGACTCCCGCGCGCAAAATCCCACGCACCGCCGTCTGCGCCAGCGCGGCCGCCATCAGCGCCAGCAATACGATCCAGCCAGTCCTGGGACCCGGGCGCACGCGCCCTCCTTCGCCCACCTGGAGGTGCGACTTCCGAATGTGTGCGACTGTGTGGAGCCTACACGGAAGGCGTAGTCAGGTTGCGTGTTAACTACTTGTCAAGCCGAGCATAGCTCCAAGTGGCGTCGCCTTGAACGCCACCGAAGTTCCGCAAAGCACACTTTCGTCCGATCCCGTGCCCCAGAGTTTGTGAGGAAATTGGTTCGTTATCGGAGCGCCGGCTCCAAGTCATCGCTCTTACCAAGCGACCGACGCGCCACGGCTTGTCATCCCGACAACGGGAGCCTTAGCGACGGGAGGAGGGACCTCGGACAGCTTCGCGCCACGCGAAGCCGGTTCCGGTCTCCTGGTTCGCGCAGCTGCGCGCGCTCCGCTTCTGCCATTGTTCAATTCGCTCACAAACTCCCAGTGAAGTCCCGCATCCTCCTACTACCATCGGGTGCAGCGTGAAACCCACCGCAGTTTGACTACGATCGAGGTGCGCGCGCCCCGCCGGGAGGAGACGGGGCGCGCGCTCGGTCGTCAGGACCAACAGGAATCGCGAGCTCTAGCGAAAGTAGCTGTAAGGGACTCCACCGCAGTCTCGCTCCGCCTTACGCAGTTGCGGCAGCAGGTCGGCCGCGGCCGCCGGATGCCCGGTGTTGCGGTCTTGCTCGTAAACGGTACGCAGATGCCGTGCCCAGCCGCACGCGCCGCCAACATACCCGCGCGGCATCACATAGTAAGGAGCCTCAACGGCGTAAGGACCGTTGTAGTCACGATCGCCATAGTTCCGGTAGTCGCGCGATCCGTCATGCTTCCATCGATCGCCGTCGTGGTCGCGATCGGTCCGCACGTCACGATGCTCCGTAACTACCGGCCCCGTATTAAAGCTCCGGGCATCGCGCTGATCGCGGGACTCTTTACGAGTCGCCGGCGCGGCATTGCGCACCGAAACATTGGAGCGCGATTCCTTTGCAGCCGATTCCACCTGCGCCTGATGCGAGCTGATATTGCCGCTATCATTATCTTTGGCAGCGGCTGTGATCGGCGCCGCAAGCATCGCAAGCCCAATCAACCCCGTCATTAGATTCGTTCTGAGTTTCATTGTCAGTCACCTCTACCCAACAGGTAGAGCATCAAAGATGCCAATCCTCTCGACCTCGAAAAGCCCTGCAAAAGCCTTCGGCCCTCACGATCGAAAAGAACCAAACCACCGGCAACAACGGAATCGGCAAATTTTGCAATGAACCAATCCGGACAAAGAAATACCCAAATGTGGCAGGGAGAGCGCAGGTTAACGTACGTTCAAGATGTCGAGGCACTGCAGAACCTTAACGAACTGTCCGGATGCAACCTTCTGTCTCCTCGCCCTGCAAGGGAGAGGATGAAGAGCCTGCCCTGAGTTTGCCGAAGGGTGCAGGTCCTTACACAGCGCGCGACTCTTTTCGCGTGCGACTCAAGTTTCCGCCTCTGCCCTAAACGGAATCGGAGATTGTCCGAACTCTCCTGATAGGAGATCCAACTCTCGCCCCCCTCGTTGTGGTGATTGTGTTTCTGTTGACTCCAAATAGGGGGCAGCACCAGCATAGATCACCTTCCCGCCTGACCAACAGGCGGGGGGTACGACTGTACGTCGTCAGAACCTATTGGACAAGTTGGCACAGGAATTAAGAGAGGATCTGGTCCATCTGAGTTGAACCTTTGGCTGCGAACGAATGATGCAGCCGGCGTCTGGCTTCGATGGTTTTCAGTTTGGCATTTTTCCTCCGTGACAGAATCGCGGGACCTCGGCCGAAGTAGACGTCGGCCGGGGTCAGGTTGTTGAGACTTTCGTGGTAGCGGCGCGAGTTGTAGTAGTCGACGAACTCGGCCAGGCGCGCTTCGAGCTGACCGGGCAGGTAGTAGTTCTCGAGCAGGATCTGGTTCTTCATCGAACGATGGTAACGTTCGATCTTACCCTGGGTCATCGGGTGATAGGGCTTGCCGCGGGTATGCATCATGCCATGCTCCGCGAGCCAGGAGCCAAGCTGGGCCGACACGTACGACGGTCCGTTGTCGCTCAGCAGGCGCGGCCGGTGCCGGACGCGGACGCGCTCCAACCCGGAGTTGCGCAGCGCCATCGCGAGGGTGTCGGAGACATCGGTGGCAGTCATGGTGGTACACAGCTTCCAGGCCAGGATATAGCGCGAGAAGTCATCAAGGACAGTCGACAGATAGAACCAGCCCCAGCCGATCACCCGCAGGTAGGTAAAGTCGGTCTGCCAGAGTTGATTGGGTGCGGTGGTTGGATGGGCGAAGCTGTCGGCTGCCTTCATCAAGATGAAGGCCGGGCTGGTGATCAGGTCGTGCGCCTTCAGCAGCCGATAAACTGAGGCTTCCGAGACGAAGTACTGCTGCTGGTCGACGAACGAGACCGCCAACTCCCGCGGCGATAGCTGCGGTTCTTTGAGCGCAAGCTCGAGCACGGCCTGAGTAACTGCAGCTGGGAGCTTGTTCCACACCCGCCGCGGCGCCGGCGTGCGATCCTCCAGCCCTTCATCATCGCGAGTTCGATAGCGATCGTACCAGCAATAGAAGGTGGACCGTGGGATGCCGATCTGCTCCAGGGTGCGCCGCACCGGCAGCGACGACTGCTCGACCAGCCGGATGATCTCCAGCTTCTCGGCGGCCGCGTACCTCATATATCGGACTCCCCATCCGCCAGCACGCTTTTTTTGAGCAGGCGGTTCTCCATCATCAGTTCGGCCAGCAGTTCCTTGAGCTGATGGCTCTCCGCCCGCAGCTCCTTGACTTCATCGCTGGTCGCTTCACGCGCGGTATCGCCGGCCAGCCGCCTCTTGCCCGCCTCCAGGAAGTCCTTGGACCAGCGATAGTAGAGGTTCTGGTTGATCCCTTCCTTGCGGCACAACTCGGCCACGCTATCCTCGCCGCGCAGGCCGGCGATCACGATCCGGACCTTGTCCTCAGCCGAGAAGTGCCGGCGGGTCGCCCGCCTTATGTCGCGTACCGCCTTTTCCGCCCCATCCGACTGCGCATCGATTTTCGATCTCATCTACCGCTCCTTCCGCGGTTAAAGATGAGCCAAAAACCCTCTCTTCCTCAATCGCCTCGAATTGTCCAACTTGTGCTGACGGGGAACAGTACGACTACAAAATTCAAGTTCCGACGAACGCGAGCGATCTACTATGCTCCCCTTGGCTGTTTGGCGAGCGACGCAAAGGGGAATCCATGCAACCAGTAAACGGGTACTTTCTTTACAACTTGGGATCGATCGCAAGTCTCTTCGCGATGGCCGACGGCTATCTGTTCTCTATCTATGATCCGAACATCAGTAAAGCGATTCAGTTGCTCACGAATTTCAGGGATGCGGAGCAAAATATCCGTAATCTTCCTGATTCTGTTGAAGGTGCCACTGCTCTGATCAATGTGTTGGAAGTGATCAGAAATGGCTACCGGGAAAACCCGAATACTGTGACGACCATTGCTGTTCGCATGGCAATCGTCCACTGGACCAATCGATTTCAGACTCTACTAGCGCAGGAACTGGGGAAAGCGCACGTCTTCATTCTCGAAGAAAAGCATGGGTATTCGCCATCGACACTGATTAACGCCATCAACAAACTTATACCCGCTCGCGTGTTCCCATATCTTTCAGATTTCACTGTCAGCAATCTTCAAGATGCAAGCGCGGCGCTCGCGTTCGATCACTTTACTTCGAGTGGGTTCCACACTATGCGAGCCGTCGAAGATACATCACGTAGATATTTTGAGTTGGTGACAGGGAATCCAGCGGCTGGTACGCGATCTGACAACAAACGACGGTATCTTGCTTTGGGCGAGATCGCATTCAAGCTGAATGAACTGTTGCCCAAACTGAAAAGCGCCCACACTCCGGTAGGTAAACTTCCACTGATTGCGCCGACGCTCGCGGCGCTCTGCGAAATCTATCGGAACCCGCTGTCGCATCCTGAAATCGTCAAGCTGGAAGAGGATGACGCGCTAGACGTGTTCAACAAGGGAATCGATGTGATTTCGACGATGGTGCGCGACGTGATCGCGGGCGGTCCGCATTTTAACCAACTGCGAACCGATTACGGCAACGTGACATTACCGTTGGCGCAGTGACTTGGCATCGGTGCGCGTTCCAGTGTTTAATGTCCCTCTCGCATGGGACTTGGCACGGAAATATTAATGGGACCGCCTCGGTTCCCGTTCTACAGACTTTCCACCATTGGTTGGGCAAACCCGCTTCTGCGCCAGACGTTGCCGCTGCTTGCGCCAGAAATGCCACGGGAACTTTTGGTTGATTTGTCCTCGGTGGAGTTTTTGGATTCCTTCGGCTTGACGTATCTTGCGGCTTGTTTGGATCGATGCAGCGGTCAGGAGGCCATCACAAAGATTTTGGTTCGCCCACCAACCAGGGCGAATGTACATGCATATTTGCAGAATGCTGGCTTCTACGAATCTATCGGCTTGGGAGATCAGTTCAGGCCCAGACAACCGGACCGAAATCGCGTTGATTTGGTTCACATACAGGAACTCGAACCGCTGTTCATAGACGGTCTCTTAAATTTCCTCGAATCGTTGCAGCCGTTTGCTCCGGGTCTAAAGCCTTCGATGCGAATGTCGCTTCTTGAATTGGTGCAAAATTTCGCCGAACATTCTGGCTCGGGGACGGGGGCCTGGGTCTCTGGCCACAAATATCGAAATCGAATAACGCTCTGTCTGCTCGATTTAGGGAAGGGAATACCGACGAGTTTGCGTGGCGTGGAAAGGTATCGTCGCATGAGAAGCGATCCGCACCTCATCGAATTAGCGACAGAGCCGGGGGTTTCTGCGGTCGCCACCAATCGTGGTCGGGGTTTGGACGTTATTCGTCGCTTCGTCCGTGTCAACGGCGGTACAATGACTATAATATCAGGTAAGGGTAGAGTTCGTTTTCGACCAGACCGCCGACCGAAGACAGACAAGATCGATGGAATATTTCCCGGTACAGCAGTTTTTCTTTCGCTCGTTCCTACCCAGAGAGGATTGTATGTTCTGGGGGATGAGGACAATGGCAATGAAACGTATTGAAGTTAAAACACAATTGGGCGATGACGTGGTTTCGCGAGAACATGGCCAGAAGATGCGAATCTTGATTGAGGAAGCGATCGCTCATGACTCGCTTCCAGTTATCGTAGATTTTACGGGGATGCAGATTACCTCCGTATCATTTTTTGACGAATCCTTCGGTATGCTCGCCAAACTGTATGGTGAGGATGGACTACTGGCCAAAGTGAAGATTGAAGGGATCGATCCTTTTGACTCGGCGTTGGTTCGCGATATTATTTCGTCGCGGTCGCGTGAAATCAAAAAGAAGCTTGGTAAACAGGCTGCGCGTAAAACTGCTTAGCGCTTCTTCGTCGCGTAAGTGGCTTGATCGCCCTTCGGAATTTCTCCAAATCGAATTTAGCAGCGACGCACTCGGTTCGAATCTCCTGGGCGCGCTCTTGGGCGGGATGCTCGAATCGATTTCGATGTGGACCGGAATGAAATCGATATTGATATTGGTCGCGCTCTTCTATGCGCTATCGTGGATCGCTCTCTTCAGACCGGCCTCCACGACGGAAGACCGTCGGGCGATTGCCCACCGTGGCCAGGGCGAAGTCACATCCTGTCTTTAGTAATTGGGTGCAGGGGTCACCCCTGCCGAAGGAAGCGTGAAACCCACTGCGGGTTTCACATTCAATTGATTTCCCCTTTCCTCTGCCACTCTCCACCGCCCTCGCCCCCGACCCGCACGTTTTGTAACCTCCCCACCAAGCCTGCTAATCTTCACCCCGAAAATCGCCTAACCATCGGTACCGGAAAGGAGACCGCGATCATGACAGTCAAAGAGCGAATCGGGTTTGTCACCCTAACTCTCGCCGCCGCGCTCGTCGGAGGCGCCGTATCCGGCCATATCTTTGCCGCCCGCACCGTCGACGCCGCCTCCGCTCCCAGGCTCGTCACCGCGCAGAAGTTCATGCTGGTGGATGCCCACGGCAAGACCCGCGGCGAGTTCAGCGTCACCCGCAAAAACGTCGCGCAAATCGCCATCTTCGATGGCAGCGGCACCTTGCGCGCCGGTCTTGGCGTCGCCTCCCGTGGCGCCCCTGCTCTCGGCATCTATGGCGATGACGGCAAGCCGCGCGCCGAAGTCGGACTCACCGGCGGCGTCGCCCGCGTCGTGCTCTTCGACGCCGACGCCAAGCCGCAAGCCACGCTCGGCGTCGCGCCCGACGGCCAGTCCGGCCTCGGCCTGATGGACCGGGAAGGCAATCCGCGCGCCTCGATCATCGTGGCTTCCAACGGCTCTCCCACGCTGCGCCTTGCCGACCCGCATCGCGCGCGCGTCGGTCTCGACGTGACGCCCGACGGATTGCCCGGCCTCGCATTGCTTGGCGCCGACGGCAAGACGCGCGCCTCGCTCACGCTGAATGCGGACGGCGCCGGCGCGCTGACGTTGTTCGACGCCAACGGAAACACCGCCAACTCGGTCCCCTGATTGGCTCCAGGGGCGGCCCGCAGCGGCCGCCCCTCTTTTCTCCGCATCGACCAAAGGAACTAATGCCGCAACACCCCTCCACTTCAATCGCCCTCGCCTGCCTGATTGCCGCGTTCTCGTCCGCACTCTTCGGATGCGGTTCGCTCCAGCCCCAACCGCCGACTCCCGAGCAGCAGGCCGAGCAGCTCGAGCCGATGCTCTCCGCGGCCGGCTTCCGGATGCTCCCCGCCGACACTCCCCAGCGTCAACAGCAACTGCAGTCGCTGGCTCCGCTCCAGGTGAGTTACTATGTCGGCAAGACCGGCAACCTGCACTACTACATGGCCGATCCGGATTACTGTAAATGTATGTACATCGGCAGCGAGCAGGATTATCAGAAGTATGAGAAGTTGAAACTCAACGAGCAGTTCCAGGCAAAGGAAGGCGAGATCTCCCGGCAGAACCTCGAAGCCCAGCAGATGGAAGAGATGGACATGCAGGCGGAGATGTTCAATCCATACGGCATGGGCCTCGTCGGTCCGATGGGCCCTGCGATGTACTGGTGACGCTCACCGCGCTGCTCGTCGCATTGATCGACACACCTTTCTAAAAAAATGCACTTTGACGCTTTCCTCGAGCGATGCCGCGCGCAGTGGCCCGAGTTTGCCGACCCGCGCCGCCTCGCCCGCTCGACTCACCCCGCCGATCGCTCGCTCTCGCGCATCCTCGTCGAAATTCCCGGGATGGCCACCGAGAACAAGCTCCGCCTGCTCAATTGCGCTGTCGCCTCGCTCGACAACGAAAGCGAAGTTTACGTCGAGGTGGGATGCTACAAAGGTGCCAGCCTGGTCGGCGCCGCCGCCTCCAACCCGCACGCGCGCATCTTCGCATGCGACAATTTCTCGCAGTTCGACGGCGCCGCCGACGCGCTTCGCCGCACGCTCGACGCGCACACCGCGCCCGCCCAGGTCACCTTCCTCGACATGGACTTCCGCACCTTCCTCGCCGCCGCGCCGTGGACCCCCGCGCGCGTCGGCGCCTACTTCTACGACGGCGGCCACTCCTTTCGCGATCAGTACGACGGCGTCGCCCTCGCCATCCCGCACCTCGCCGACGACGCAGTAGTCATCATCGACGACACCAACAAGCGCGCCGCCCGCTCCGCCAATAACCTCGTCGCGCGCGCCCTGCCTGGTTTCGAACTTGTTTTGGATTTGCGCACGCCGCGCAATCACTCGCCCACCTGGTGGAACGGCGTCCAGGTCTTCCGCTATCGCCGACGTCCCGGCGACGCCGCCATCAAATTCCCCAACTCCGGCTTCGCCATCCGCAAACTAATCTACGACGACATCTTCCTCGAGATGAAACACCGCCGCCGCGCCCGCCGCGCCGCCGTTAAACAAATCAAGGACCGCCTCCGCACAAAACGTTGAATCCCCAACACGTCAGCGGCTGGCGACAAATGACGCCAGCCGCGGGAAACATCCCCCAACCCACTTCTTACAGGGGCGAAGCCCCGCATCCTTCTCAATACTGGGTGCAGGGGTCACCCCTGCCGCGGAAGCGTGAAACCGGCGTACGGTTTCACATTTAATTGAGTTCCTCCGTCCTCTTGATCGCCCCCAGCACCGCCTCTCCCTTCCCCGCCTCTGCGATTCCCAACTTGTCGAGTATCGTCTTCTGCCCGACTCTCAGTCCCCGATCCGCCAGCATCGCGACGATCTCCGCGAACACTTTCACATCGCTATCATCCGGCAGTCCCAGCTCGATCGTTGGATAACGCTTTTGCGGCCCCATGTTCAGTTCGACGATCGGCCGTACCAGATCGCGCGCGAGCGTCGCCGCCAATCGCCGCGCATCCGCGCTCAGGATGTCGCGGCGGACCGCATCATGCACTTGCGCGGCGGCTCGCGACCCTCCTGACTTAGGCATTTCAGTAGTCAATGTCTGCCCGAGCACTGCCTTACTCACCTGCGCATCTAGGTATTCGCAAAAGCTCTGATATAGTTCCGAACTGCCATTCTGATGCGCCTCGGTAAACTCTATTACCATCGACTCCGGCATTATCGCCGCCGCGTCAGTGCCTATTCGCGACACTGCAGTGAGTAATTCCTGCTTGTCCTGTTCCGACGCCCCCGGATGGTATTTGCCGACTCTCAGCGGCTGCCCGAATACCTCGGTGAACGTTACCCAGTCCTTTAGTACGTAGTTCTTGAACAGGTAGGCCCACCCGGCCGCGCGCGCCAGTCCGCCGCGTATCGGCAGGCCGGCTTTCGCCTTCGCGAAATGAGTGATGAACTTGTACGGCGCCAGCGGCGCCGTCATCGGCTGTATTCCAATTCCCGGCCTCATCGACGCGTACAATCCGTTGCCGCCGAAATGCGTCGGTTGCCGCACCTGCGCGTCGCTCTCGACCGGGATTATCTCGCCCTTCAGCGTCCGCACCAGGATCTCCTCGCCCGAGATCCAGTCGAACGCGAACCAGCGCGGGTCGCGCCATTTCAACTGTGCCGGAAACCATTCGCGCCCTGTCGTATCCCACATTATCTCGGTCGCCGAGAATCCCTTGCCCACCGCGTCGAGCACGTCGAACAGCACGCTGTCGAGCTGTATCGGTCCCTCGACCAGCATCTCGCGCACCATCGTCGCCGCGCGCTGATCGTCAGCCCCGCTCGACGCCGCCCGCACCACCAGGTCCAGTTGCGCGACCGCGTTCTTCCGCGTCCCCAGCACGGCCAGGTAATGTAGATCCTTCTCCTCGACCTCCTCGGCCAGTTCGAGATACAGATACGGATCTCCAAACTCGGCTTGCTGGAGAATTCCCGTCAATCGTTCCGGCGTCAGTCCGATCGACGGATGCATCACGGAATATATGTTTCGCACACCTGCCATCGTCGGCGCCGCCTGCTCTTCCCGCAGCATCCCGGTATCTACTTCGCGACCGTAAGCATCGTAAAGTTTCATGGTTGCTCTCCGGATGATTAGTCAGTTGTATGTTCCTTCGATGCGGCCTCGCCAATCTTCAAAAACCACTCGCTCCCGCATCGATGGCAGGGTTGCGGCAGCCGAACGAGCGCGAGAATAAACTCGTACCCGCACTCCTCGCATTTCCATCTCCAGTAGCTATTCATCTTTTTCTTGCCTCGCCCGTTATTTCACGGAAGAGAGAAGGACGGGTGCAGGGGTCACCCCTGCCGAAGGAAGCGTGAAACCCACCGCGGGTTTCACATAAGATTACGTTCCTAAAATCCACGCATTCGTCCCCCCAATGAATCCTCCTCCATCGGCGGCGCCCCGAACGGATTCCCACGCCCCTCGAGCCCTCCGCTCATCCACGACGTGCGCGCCGGGATGTACGCGATCTTCCCGGCGTCCGCGCGCGACGCGAAGAACGCCAGCGCCGCCGCCATCGCCGAGTCGCCATGCCGTCCCTTGCCGTCGCTCCCCGCCCGCCGCTCCGACACCTTCGCCACGCCCTGCTCGAGCACGATCGCGCGATGGTCCGCGAGCACGTCGGCGTCTTTCGGAATTTCGAGCGTGCCGTCCTCGAACGCCGCCTTGTAGCGCGGCATATTTTCGCGGTACCACGACTCCGACAGCATCACTTGCACGATTCGCGCGCCGTAGCGCTGCGCCGCCGTCTCCGCCAGGTATTGTCCGTTGCCGCGCGCGTCCATCGCGCCGGTAGTGAAGCGCGGCAGCCGGTCGACAATATAAAACAGCACCTGCTCCTGGTTTCGAAACGGGATATTGCGCAGCTCGACCACGAACGGCGTCCGCCGCGTCAGGTTGGGCGCGATTTGCAAGGGCCAGATGACCGTCAGGTCTCCCGAGCGCCCGAAATCCTCGCCGAAGAAACTTGCCAGCGTCGGCTCGAGCGCGGCTAATGCGGGACCAATGTTATCCTCGCACCACGCCTCGGTTTCCGAATAACGCTGCGCTTCCGGACGCCCCGAAAATTCCGCCGGCATCTCCCAGCGCAGGATCGGGATCCCGGCCTTCATCCGCGCCTCGATCAGCACCGAGCTAAGGTACGCCCCCGACGCCGCGCGCGGGATGCAGAACAGCTCCTCGCCGACGTTGTCGCCGTAGTAGTCGATAATCTGCTGGCGCCACTCGCGCTGTTTCTCCTCGCTCCACTCGGTTTCGCCCTGCTCGCAGATCTTTTTGTATAGCCCGTCGGCTAACGCGTCGTCGAAAGTAGTACGATGGAGTGAGTATGGCCTTCTACCCGCGCGAATCTCACTGACTAGTTCATTGAAGGCATTTTGCGCGCCGTTGTGAGTACTGATTATCCGCACCAGGCCGCCCCACATGGTGAACGCGAGCGCTGCTTTCAGCAGCCCCGGCAGGTCCTCGTGGAACGCGGCCTCGTCGATCACCGCGCAGCCGTCCTTGCCGCGCAGATTCGACGGCCGCGACGACAGCGCCACGATCTTATGCCCCGAGGCGAAGCGGATCCGGTACGCCAGGATATCGGCGCGCTCGTCCGCGAGCACGATCTCTTCGACCGCCTCCGCTGCACGGTTGAAGCGCCGCGCCCATCGCGCCGCCGCCTCGACGAACTCGAGCGCCATGTCCTTGTTGTAGCCGATATACCAGCCGTCTATGCCAGCGCGTCCGCCGGTGGCAGCCGCAAGCGCGCGGTCGGCGGCTTCGGTCCAGGTAATCCCGATTCGGCGCGACTTCTCGCTGACCTTGACTTGCGATTGGTCGGCGAGCCATCGGCGTTGATATGGAAGTAGTATTGAGAGTGGTTCATTCATTAGCTAATAGCCACTAGTCTGTCTCCTCTCCCTGTAAGGGAGAGGAGACAGGTGAGGGTCGAGTTAGGGCGTCGCGTTCCCCGCCACTGAATACCTGCCTCGCCCGCTTGGTTGCGGGAGAGGCCGCGCCGAAGACGCGGGTGAGGGGGATTGTCCAGCGCGCTTTTTTTAGCGCGCGATTCAGGATTCTGTTCTCTGCGTATCTTGTTTTTCGTTTCAAAATTGCAACAATTTTTCACGATGACCTTGATCGTATCGCCCCAGCAGAATGCGCGGCGGCTGCGTCGCGAACAAACTGACGCGGAACGGATACTCTGGCATCATCTGCGAGACCGCCAGATGCGCGACGCCAAGTTTCGCCGTCAGTTCCCGATTGGGCCGTACTTCGCTGACTTCTGTTCGATTGAACGGCGGCTCATCATCGAACTCGACGGCGCGCAACATGCAGAGCGATCGCAGGAAGACGAAAGCCGGACCTTGTTTCTGAGTTCGCGGGGCTACCGGGTCCTTCGATTCTGGAACAACCAAGTGCTCGAGAATGTTGAGGAAGTTCTGGCCGCAATTGCCCGGTTTCTCAGCGGTTCGAAGGCAGATTAAAGAAGGAAGGAATCGTGACTCGCGCGCGAAAAATGCGCGCTGTATAAGGACCCTCACCTTCATCCTCTCCCTTGCAGGGAGAGGGGAAGAACTGCGCGCCAGGTTGGGCAAAGCTCTCTCTAAACGGAGAGGAAACAGATACAGAACAATCAACTGCAAACAACCAGGCGCTCGCCGATATCGACGAAGTTTTCTGGCTGTCCTTCTGTCTCCTCTCCCTGCAAGGGAGAGGATGAAGGTGAGGGTCCGCTTCCAGCGCGCTTTTTTCAGCGCGCGATTCAGGATTCTTTCCTTCTGAAAACAACTCACTCCGCTAAATCTCCAGCAGCACTGCCTTGATCTGATCCGCCGCGTCCTTGCTCAGCCCCTTCGCCCGTGCCTCCTCGATCTTCTTCCCCACCGCCGCCACTCCCGCGCGCATGCGCTCGGCCCACTTCTGATGGTCGGATTCCGCCTTCACCAGGCCCGACACGGTGCGCGCGAGCGCTGCGATATTCACGGCGGCGACCGGGCTGGTCCGTTTCCTGCGGTTAGTTTCTTTTTCGTTAGCGACGACCAAAACTTCGAACAGGCGGGTTTGCACCAGCCTCATCAGCGCGCTCTGCATTTGCGTGTCATCATCTTTGAATTGCTCGCAGACGATTCGCGCCCGCTCGGTGGCCATCCGGACCGCGTCGAGGCGGCGCTCGAAGTTGTGCCGGTATTCGTCGATGCAGCGGTGAGAGATCTCGAAGCCATTGTCGCCCAGCCATTTACTCAGTTGCCGCGAGGTATGCATCTTGCTTTCGCTGAGCAGCTTATCGAGCTGCTCCTTCAAATCCCTGGGCATCCGCTTGATCTTCCAGGTCCTGGCCGGCACCGGCCGATACGGCACTCGTTTCGGTTTGCCGCCGGGGTCGCTTTTCTTCGCGCCCTTTTCTCCCTTCATCCCGCCGCTCACCAGTACTTGCGCGGGCGCGCGACTCCGGCGGGTGACGGAAAGTTGTACTCGACCACGTCGACGCCGTTGGCCGTGAGTTTCGCGAACCAGGTTTCCGTGTCCTCGCATTCGAGTTCGAGCAAGCCCAGGTCGCGCAGGTAAACGAGTTCGCGACGCACGGCGTTGAGCGACAGCGCAAGCTTGATATCGGCGAGCACGCGCCAGATTATCTGCTCGGAGACCGCTATCGGCCGTCCCGCATCGACCACCCGCAGCATCCGCCAGCGCGCTTCCTCGCGATTCTTCTGTTCGAGATCAATTCCGTCCGGCATAGAGCCTTTCCTTTACCTCTGCGATTTCTTCGCGCATTTCTTCGCGCATCGCGTCCAGCTTGGCGTCGAGCGTCCCGCTGAACCTGATCCAGTCCTCGCGCCGCACGTACTCCAGCGGCAGATTCACGCGCATATCGGTAAACTCGTCTTCCAGATTGTCGGTCCGGCCGGAGTCGCGCTGATGCTGTTCGTCGCGCCGCTTCAGCAGCCATTGAATGGTGCTGGCGTTGACCGCGACCAACGCGATCAGTGCGGCGGCCCATCCCGCGGCGTCGCCCAATCCCACTCAGGCCGCCCCTTTCACGCGGCCACCGTCAGCGCGCGGGCGCCGAGGCCGGCGCGGTACAGCTCGAGGCCGGAAAGAATCATCTGCCAGTAAGTGCTGCTGGGGATTTGCGCCGGCTCGAGTCCTTCGGCCGCAATTCCGGCGCTGGCCGCGGCCGCGATGTCAACCCAGCAGGCTTGCGACTCCAGGTTGTCGCCCGGATGCTCCGTCGCATAGATCGCAACCGCGGCGCCGATCTTGTTCCTGAGCGTGGCGAGCGTCGCGGCGGTGACCGCCGGCATCGCTTTGGCGATATTGGCGGCGACTGCGACTTCGACGTCCAGCGGCGGCGGCGCGAGCTTGAGCAGTCCGCCCGGCAGCGACTTGAGAAGGCTCTGAACCTCCGGCGCCATCGCGTCGATGATGAGCGGCGCGAGCTTTGAGACGATAGCCAATGCTGCAGTGCTGCCCATTTTTTTCAGGATTAAGCGCGCGCGCCGAGGTTGCGCGCGAGCGCGGAAGTTTTGGTTGCCGATGCTCCCGACGGCGCGGTCACCGGTGCGGGTGCGGTGCCGGAAGGACAATTGCCCAGGGTCGGAATTATAGGATTGCCGGCAGCGTCCTTGGGCACGGAGAGCTGGCCGCTGGCGTTGGTGTACTGGTTCGTGTAGCACCAGTCGGCGTTCACCTGCGCTCCGTAGGTGGTGGTGAAGGAGACCGGCAGCGAAGCCAGCTTGTTCTCGCAGAACAATACCGCGTAGCCGTAGTCCACTTGCGCTTGCGCGTTGCAGAAATTGGTCGTTTGCAGGGTAAGCGCGGGAGCCGACGGCACGATATTGTTATGGCCGAGCTGGCTCTGGATGGTCGGCTCCTTCAAGCCGCCACCTTGCTGCGCCTGCAGCGGCGCGCCGCATCCAGCTAACACGGACGCGAGCGCGCAAAGCATCAGGGAAAACAGGCGAGCCAATTTTCCAGGCTTCGAACTCATAGCGAGTATCTCCTCTCTCTTTTTTGAGGCGGCGAAATTGCCGCGTAACTTGTTTTCATCACGGCGCGTACGTCACATGGCTGGCAGCGGTGCTGAGCGGCGTCGATAGCTGGTTCAGCCCGGTGTCCACCGGCTCCTCGATATTCATCGCCACCACGCCCGCGTTGTCGCATCGCGCGATCGCGCGATGGGGCGGAAAGAGCAGCGGGATCGGACTGGTCGAAACGTCAAGCGCCATCGCAGTGCCCGGCGCCAGCTCGCCCGGCAGCGGCGCGCGGCCGGCCGCGCAGTCGAGCGTAAACATCTTCTCGTGCACCTGCGCGCATCCCGCCGAGGCCGTCAGCGCCGCCAGCGCAAGCAGCAACAACGATGCGTGAAACCCTTTACTGAAAGACACGGTTCACCGCCCGGTTATACGCGTCGCGGCAATAGTCGCGATCGTCGTGAAGAATTTTGAAACGCTGCTGGCGGACGGCGTCCTGGTCCGCCGTGAAGCACGCCGCCAGCCCCGAGCCGCGCGGACACGGCGCTTGCTCCGCGTCCGGCAACTGCGGGGGCGGATCGAGCGGCGCGATTTTTTCAGCGCCGGCGCATCGGGTCGCGCGCTGGGCCGAATCCAATGCAGGCATCGCGGGCGCGTCGATATGCGGCGCGTACGTCGGCGCGCACGCCGCAAACAGGCAAGCGGACAGAAGCACAAAGCCAAATGCGCGAAACCCTGCGCGGATTTCGCCCTTCCGCGGCAGGGCCAAGCCCTGCACCGCAGTAAAGCGGCTAATTGCCATGGTCCGCGTCGACAGAAATCTTGCTTCTTCGAACATCTGCTTTTGCATCCTCGACGTCGGCCTCGGATTGGTCGCTCACGCCGAGCGGCGCGGTCGCGACGATCCGGCCGTACAGCGCAAGTCCGGCAGTCAGCAGCGCGGTCATGTTGCCGAGCGTCGCGCCGTTGGCCGCGATGTCGCCGGCGATCAGAACGAGCGTGCTGACGCAGCCGTAAAACGCCTTGGATTTGTGAAATGCCTTTTTCACTTTTTCATTTCCTGCACGGCCTCTGGCGCGGGCGTGAAAAACCAAAAGCTCGGTCACGCGTACGCGCGGTTCAGCCATCCCTTGAGAAATTCGCGGTCGTCGTCCCTGCGTTGGCCGCGGGCGAGCGCGGCGGTCACGCGGTAATAGCCGGCGGCCTCGGAGCGCAGCGCAGCGGTCAGCGCGGCGGAGTCGGCGCGCCCGGCTGCGAGCGCGGTGGCCGGGCCGAGCACGCCGTCTTCCGCGACCGGCACGCCGCACGCGCGCAGCGCGCGTTGAAGACATTGGATCGCATGGACGGCGCCGATGTTGACGGCGAGATCGAAGGTCTTGGCGGCGGTCGCGGCCGGCAATTGCGCAAAGCCGAAGCGCAGCCACCATTCGCGCCAGTAGATTTCCACCGCCGCCTCGCGCGTGAGCGTCGCGATGTCGAGTCCGGGATGCGCGCGCGCCGAAATTCCGAACTTGGTGGCGCCGCCGGGGTCGGCCGGATTCGACGAATAGCCGCCCTCGTTGGCGAGCACGCGCTGGACCGCGGTCAGGAATTCGGGGGTGTAGGCGTCAGGAGCGCTGATTGATCCGTCCACGTTTCAATCGCTCGGCGAGCGGCGCGGACGTTGGCGCAACGGGGTTGGCGGCGGGCGGATCGGGCGCGCGGTTCAGCGCAAGCACCTTGTACACGTAGCGCTCGGTGCAGCGGAGTTCGTGCGCGATGCGCGAGACGCTGACGTGGTCGGCGCGCATCGCGACGATTCGCACGCGCCGGCGGTTAAATTTGCTGGTGATCGGAACCAGGATGCGATCGCCACCGAACGCGCGCGCCATCGCCCGCGCCGCCGCCAGTCCAATCGAGCGCGCGATCGAATCGCCGGGCGCGGGCGCCATCGGGATATACAGGCGGCGACCGCCGAAATCCGCGATTAGCTTGTCGGCGGCGTCGTCACCGATCGAATGGCCGATCTGATCGTAAAGCGTGGCGCGCGCGACGGGCGCGAACGGACTGAAGCGCGGCGACGGAGCGCGGTCGAGCGCGGGCATCCGGCTGAAGGCGGCGTTCATAAGCCGTACGCAAGCCGAAGATTGGAAGGAATCGAGCCGATGTTGCGATCGCGGTCGTAAACCAGGCGCCAACTGATTTCGACATTGTCGTGGACGCAGTTGCGGCACAGGCCGTGGTGGCGGGTTACGTCGGCGTGGGTAGTGGTTTCATGACACCACATACAGTCGGCGGCGCGACTAAAGACGGTGGGACGAACCAGAGAGTTCGCGGGTTCCATAAATCCTCCACGCGAGTTGATCCGGCATCGGACAATTTGAAATGAAGGGAACGAGCGGGCCTTGAGCGGAAGGGACAGTCAAAGCGAAAGGAAGCGTCATCGGCACCACGGGCGCGAGGGCGCGAACTAGTTTAAAAATGTATAGGCGGTAAGATCGATCGTCGGCGAGCGTTGGGGGATGGGCGGAGAGAGGGATGGCGCGGAGACGGCAGGAGCGCGAGAGCGCTCGCGGGGGTGGCGGGGGCTTTGGTTTGAGTTGGGCGTGATTTGCTGGTGGCAGGATCATGCGCTTTATGAATTTTATTACACACTAGGAGGTTTATGTCAACTACAGTAGTTGACGAAGCAGCTTTCCGCTCCCGCCTGACCCAGGTGATCCACGCGTACGGCGCGGTGGCCGCGCTGGCGGCGGCGGTGGGAGTGTCGGACAACGCGATCTACAAATGGCTGTCGGGGCGGGGGCAACCGAGCGTGGCGAACCTGGTGGCGCTGGCGCGAGCGGGGCGGGTGACGGTGGAGTGGCTGGCGACGGGGGCCGAGGCGTCGCCGAGTTCGCGGGCGGGCGCGCGCGCGCGGGAGCATGGCGACTTCATCTTCATGCCGCGCAACCGGATCCGATTCTCGGGCGGGCGCGACGGGACACTGAGCAGCGAGCAGGTGGTCGATTCGATCGCGTTTCGTGCGGCGTGGGTCAAGCAGACGCTCAATGCGGAGCCGCGCGACCTGATCCTGATCGAGGCGGCGGGCGATTCGATGGCACCGACGGTGAAGGATTCGGACTTGATCCTGGCCAATCTGGCGGAGCCGCGCTTTCGGCAGGACGGGATTTACCTGTTGCGGCATGACGGCGGGCTTACGGTGAAGCGAGTCCAGCGGCGTCCAGACGGGAAGGTGCTGGTGCGCAGCGACAATCCGAAATACGAGGCGATGGTGGTATCCAACGTGAAAATCATCGGGCGAGTGATCTGGATTGGCGGGCGCGTGTGAATCGCGGCAATTAGTATCGGCGGCGGAGTTTTTCTCTTTTCGCGGTTCCGGACTATGCTGCGAGCATGAGGTTGCGAACCAAGGACCGTGAGACTGTGCGGGCCGATCTGGCGGAGGTCCTCGAGCGGCACGAGGTCGGGCTCGACGCGGCGCGTCCCGACGCAGTGGCGCGGCGGCGCAAGACGGGGCAGCGCACGGCGCGCGAGAATATCGACGAGTTGTGCGATCCGGGCACGTTCGTCGAGTACGGGCCGATCGTCGTGGCCGCGCAGCGCCGGCGGCGCGAAATGGACGACCTGATCCGGAATACGCCCGCCGACGGGCTGGTCACGGGGCTCGCGACGGTCAATGGAAATTTGTTCGGCGCCGAGAAGGCGCGCTGCGTCGTGATGTCGTATGACTACACGGTGCTGGCCGGCACGCAGGGGCATCAGAACCATCGCAAAAAAGATCGGATGTTCCAGATCGCGCGGGAGCTGCGATTGCCGCTGGTGCTGTTCGCCGAAGGCGGCGGCGGGCGGCCGGGCGACACTGACGGCGGCTTTCACAATTCGCGATCGTTCCACGATTTTCCGAAGTTGAGCGGGCTGGTGCCGCTGGTCGGCATCACGTCGGGCCGGTGCTTCGCGGGCAACGCGTCGTTGCTGGGATGCTGCGACGTGGTAATCGCGACGGCGCGCTCGAACATCGGGATGGGCGGTCCCGCGATGATCGAGGGCGGCGGCCTGGGCATTTTCCGTCCCGACGAGATCGGGCCGATGGAGGTGCAGGTGCCCAACGGCGTCGTCGATATTGCGGTCGCCGACGAGTCGGAAGCGGTGCAGGTGGCGCGTAAATATCTCTCGTACTTCCAGGGCGCGGTGAGCGAGTGGACGTGCGCGGACCAGCGTTTGCTGCGCAGCATCATCCCCGAGAACCGGCTGCGCGTTTACGACGTGCGGACGATTATCGAGACGATGGCGGATACGGGGTCGGTGCTCGAGATTCGGCGCGACTTCGGCCCGACGATGATCGCGGCGTTTATCAGGATCGAGGGGCATCCGTTCGGCGTGGTGGCTAACAATCCCAGGCATCTGGCGGGAGCGATCGACAGCGACGGGGCCGACAAGGGCGCGCGCTTCGTCCAGTTGTGCGATGCGTTCGACATTCCGATCTTGTTTTTGTGCGACACTCCCGGAATCATGGTCGGCCCGGAAGTCGAGAAGACAGCGCTGGTGCGGCACTCGTCGCGGATGTTTCTGGCGGCGGCGAATGCGAGCGTCCCGTTTTTTACGATCGTGCTGCGCAAGGCGTACGGACTCGGCGGGATCGCGATGGCCGGCGGGAGTTACGACGCGCCGCTATTCACGGTGGCGTGGCCGACGGGCGAGTTCGGGCCGATGGGACTCGAGGGCGCGGTGAAGCTGGGCTACCGCAACGAACTCGCAGCGATCAGCGATTCCGCGGCGCGCAGGAAGCGTTTCGACGAGATGGTCGCGACGATGTATCAGCGCGGGAAAGCGATTAACAACGCGTCGCATTTCGGAGTCGACGACGTGATCGATCCTGCCGATTCGCGAAGATGGATCGCGGCGGGATTGAAGGCGAGCGCGCCGCCGGAGCCGCGCACCGACAAGAAACATCGCTACATCGATAGCTGGTAGGTTTGTACAGGTGATACGCACTGCGGTATCCAATTCGAGTGGGGCCGTTGCATAACCTCCGCGGGGGTTCAGGGGCGGAGACAGAATCTTGAATCGCGCGCGGGGCGCGCGATTAAGAGACCGGAACCGGCTTCGCGTGGCGCGAAGCTGTCCGAGATCCTTCCTCCCCTCGCGTTGCTCGGGTCGTCAGGATGACGGAAACGGGAAGGGGAACTGGAGGCAAAGAGTTGAGCGCGATCTCCGTTTAGCAGAACCATTCTTAGCGGGGTGAGTTGCCAGGAGAGATGATGTGATTAAGGCGTCGGAAGAGACATTGAACGTTGCGGGCGAGACGTTGGTTATGCTCAAGGCGGGGACGGGCAAGCCGCTCCTGATTTTTCACGACGAGCTTGGGTATCCCGGCTGGATGACGTGGAACGAGACGCTCGCGCACGAGCGCACGCTGCTCATCCCGTTGCAACCGGGTTTCGGCAAGACGCCGCGGCTTGAATGGGTGCGCACTTACCGCGACCTGGCAGGCTTCTATTCGCAGGTGGTGAGGGAGTTGAAGCTCGATCCGGTCGATGTCATCGGGTATTCGGCGGGCGGGTTTATTGCGGCTGAGATGGTTGCGGCTGATCCACGAATTTTTTCGAAGATGATCCTGGTCGCGCCCATGGGGATTAAGCCGGCCGAGGGCGAGATCATGGATATCTTTCCGATCACCATGCGCACGCATTTGCGGGCGACGGTATCCGATCCGGCAGGCACGCCCGAGTTTCTGAAATTGTACGGCGGCGAGATGACGCCCGAGCAATTCGAAGCGTTCGAGGACGCGCGCGCGGAGACGGCGCGAATCGGATGGGAGCCTTACATGCACAATCCGGCGCTGCCGTACCTGTTGCGCGGGACCACAACGCCCACTTTGCTGGTGTGGGGAACGCGCGACCGCGTCGTGCCTCGCGGATGCATCGACGCGTACCAGCGGGCGATAGCGGGAGCGCACGTCGCGACGATCGAAAACGCCGGCCATCGGCCCGAAATTGAAAACTCGACCGAGTTCGTGCGAGTAGTCAGTCGCTTCCTGAACGGATGAGAGCTTTGCAACAACCTCGGCGGGACAGATTCAGGCAGAACCAGAATCTCGAATCGCGCGCAAAGGAGCGCGCTGCATAAGGACCCTCACCTTCATCCTCTCCCTTACCGGGAGAGGGGATAGGAGTCATCATGAAAGTTGGATATTTCACCGAACGTCCCGTGCGCTGGATTCCCGAGGAAGTGATACTGCGCAACGGCGGACATTTCGCGGTCTCGAATAGCTACTTCGATCGCGAGCGGGCGGCCGAAGACTATAACTACTACATCGATGAGAACCTGTACGCCGAAGAACTGGGATTCGACATCATCGCGTTGAATGAGCATCACGGTAATCCGTTCTGCATGGGGAGCGTGATGAACGTCGAGGCTGCCATCCTGGCGCGGCTCAGCAAGAAAGCGCGGATACTGCTGATCGGCAACCCGCTGCCGGTGATCAAGCATCCGCTGCGCATGGCCGAGGAGCTGGCCGAGATCGATTTGATCTCGCGCGGGCGACTGATCTCAGGATGGGTGCGAGGCGCGGGCAGCGAGCAGTTCTTCAACAACGCCAATCCCGCGTACAACCGCGAGCTGTTCGAGGAGGCGCATGATTTTATCGTGCAGGCGTGGACCAGGCCGGGGCCGTGGCGCTACGAGGGCAAGCATTTTCACTACCGCCACGTGAATCCGTGGGCCCTGCCCTATCAGAAACCGCATCCGCCCATGTGGATTCCGGGAACGCTCAGCCCGGAGACGGTGCGATGGTGCGCGGAAAAGGCCTATCCATATTTTGGTTTGGGAACCTCGCTCGGGCCGACCTGCGATTTGTGGGATTACTACGCGGACGAAGCGGCCAGGCACGGATACGAAGCGGGTTCGGAAAATTTCGGCTACGTGCTGCCGACCTTCGTGGCCGAGACCGAAGACAAGGCGCAGGAGCTGGGCAAGAATTTTCTGTTCGGCGGCGGCCAGAACTCATTCGCGCGCGTCGAGCATACGCTGCCGCCCGGCTACAACTCGAAGGAGGCGATTCGAAAACTCGCGCATCAGCCGCAAGGGAGCTGGCTCGGAATCAGCGGCGACAAAATGCGCGGGCACACCGAGGACGTCGAAATCGATCCGGCGGCTATCAGAGCGAAGCTGATTCCCGGCTATCAGAAAGCGCAGAAGGCGATACAACTGGTGATCGGCACTCCCAAGTCGGTGATCCCGAAGTTGAAGGCTATCCTGACCGTGCTGCGGCCGGGGTCGCTGGTGATCTTCAGCGTGCAGGGGCCGGTGCCGAACCAGGATCGGCAGACCAGCATGCGGCTGATCGCGCAGGAGGTAATTCCGGCGCTGAAAGAACATGCGAAGTCGATCGACCTGGTCGACGCGCTCAAGCGTACGCCCGGGTCGATCAAGCTGACGTCGGGAACCGCGCGCCGTCCGGTATCCGATCGCGGGCCGCTGAAAGAACTGGGGCTGGCGTAGCCTTTCGATCATGAAGAAGGTGCTGATGGTTTGCACCGGCAACATGGATCGCAGTCCGACGGCCGCGATGGTGCTGGCGGAAATGTGCGCGCCGATGTGGGTTACGTCGGCAGGTACAGAGCCGTGGGCGAAGAACCGGGTCAGCCTGGAACTGGTCGAGGAAGCGGACGTGATTTGCGTGATGGAAGAGGCGCATCGGCGGCATATCCGTGACCGCTTCGGCGAAGCGCACGCGGGAAAAGTCGTGGTGCTGGACGTTCCCGACAACTACGTCTGCTGGGAGGTCGAGCTGATCCAGTTGCTCAAGGGCAAGCTGCGCGCCGCGCTGGGACTCAGCGGTTCGGAAAGCTAAGGAACTTAATCGTATGTGAAACCCGCCGAGGGTTTGACACTTCCCTGGGCAGGGGCCAGCCGCTGCACCCAGTGTTAAAAAAAAAGATGCCTGCTGCTACTTCTCCTTGTCCGAGGAGGGGTCGGCCGCGCGCTGAAAGTGAGCGACGGGTGAGGTGCGGCGCAGGCCGTCGCAATC
Source organism: uncultured delta proteobacterium (assembly GCA_963842085.1). GTDB lineage: Bacteria > Desulfobacterota > Binatia > Binatales > Binataceae > Binatus. The sequence continues at coordinate 94,318 of CAWJET010000002.1, read as the reverse complement.
ACGGTCGCGTACTTTTTGCGGCCAGTCAGAGAGCGGTGCTGCGCTCCGCTGTTCCAGAGCGGTCGCGTCGAGCCAACCGGCGAACGCGCGAGCGCGGCCATCGGAGCTGCGCGTCGCGCTGGGATTGACGAGTTCGCGGAGTCAGAGAGAAAAATCTTTACGCGATTTTCGTCAAATCTGCGTAAAGCAGAACATCGCAACTCTTCCCGCAGGTGCGCAATTCTGCGATGCTGCGGGCCGGCGAGCGTTGGGGGGGCCGGGACGGTCAGCTGCGCTCCGGAAAAAAGAGAAGACCGTCTTACGCGAGGCCGTGGGAGGATCGCGCTACAAGCCGTACTCCTCGAGGAGGGTTTGGCGCAGTCTCGTAAAATGGATGAGGCCAGCCTGATACTGGAGCCTCTTCTGCAGCGGCTGGCTGTCGAAGTCGAGGCCGTAACGGCGAGCCGTGCCGAGCACCGCCTCGGCGGCCGGCGACTCCGCGAGTCCAGCCGCGGTCCTCCGAGCCGCTCCCATATCGAACAATTTAACGGCCAAGCCTTGCGGATAGAGGCCGAGGCTCACGAGCACATCGGCAGCGAGTTCGCGCGGAGCTTTGAGGTGCCCCTCATAGCCGGTCTGCCGCGAAAGCTGAACCATGTCGTTGCGCATGGAGAAGAGATCGGCAGTGACGTGATGCCCAAGTTCGTGCAGGAACGCAGTGGCGACAGCGGCCGGGTGATGGGCTCCGTTGACGCAGATGAGCGGACGTTTCTCCAAACCGGAATCCTTGCCGAGGTAGAAGCCCATCACGGCGAGGCCCGTCGGCCACGGCATGCTGGCGATTCGAAAGTCCGCACCCAGCTGGGACGCGCGTTCGGCGAATTGACGCAGGGAGCCGAGCCGAGCCGCATCCTGGTTCAGCCGCGGCCACGCCTTGCGTTTGGCTTCGCCGATAATCTCGAGCACTTCAGCGTGGCTAAGGCAGGCGCGCAGAGCAGGTCCGTATTCATAGTTCCAGAGACGCGAAATTTCGTCAGAACCGGCGGTAGGTGCACTCACGTTTACGCTTGAAGCAGTTTGAGTACTTCTAACGATGTCGGCTGTGAGCCCGACCATGCGAGAGATTTTTTTCTTCACGCCCATTTAGAGGCCGTCCTTAGAGCCAAATTATAACCAAAAGTACGGATTTAATGCTAGATAGGCAACAACCGCGCTATTTCAGCTCTTTTTGGTGCAAATCACGTTGCGTTCCGGAGTCGGGACTGTGTATTAACCGCCAGTATATAACAAAATGACGTATTTCTAAGCTGAGTGTTTAGATTTTGACGACCGCTTTTCAAACCGGCAGCGCGGCCCGCACGAAGACTTGTCGGCCTCTTCGGCAATTCAGAGTGCAGCGTTCACCCCCGCGATGCGGCAGGCAAGCTCAGGAGCCGCATCTCCAAATCCGACATGAGAAATCGCGACGAATTTCAACTGAGGGAAGGAGCATTCATGGAACTGCGTTTACTGTCAACCGAAAGCGAACGAAGGATTTTCGCCGCGCGCACGGAACAGATTCGTGCCAAGCATGGAGTCGGCTTCAAGGAACGCCCGCGCTCGCGACTGGCCAGAATTCACCTGACCTTCGGCAATCTCTACGCGCTGTTTGAAAACGACGACGACCCGGCCGAGCGAATGATCGCCGGCCTGGTGATGCACGACCTCGAAATGTTTCCGCAGACCTGCCCCAAGCCGGATCTGTCGCATCTGCCGCCGCGAACGGTGCTGGAGGTCAGCGAACTGTGGTCGTGCGCGATCGGGGCGGGCGCGCTGGCGCGGGCGGGAGCGGCGATCCTGGCGGGGCGGCTGGGGGCGCGCGCGATCCTGGCGTACCTGGGGGTCAAGCCGTTTGACGGCACTCCATTTTACCGCGCGGCGGGCTTCGTCGAGGCGGGCGAAGCGGTCGAGTATCCGTACCTGGAAACGCTGAAGGGCGAAGCGATTTGGGCGCAACCGATGATCCTGGCGGGCGAATCGCTCGGGAAGCTGACCCGGGTGTTTGCGCAATTGATCACCGAGGCCCGCGACGACAACCAGGTCCTGCGCTTCCGAAATTTCCTGAAGGGAAAATCCGCGGGTGGCCGTCCGGCGTTCGCCGACGGGGACGCACCGATGATGGCGGGCTCGCGGCCGATGCAGGAAGACAGCGCGGCGCAAATGCAATGACGCCGATTTCAAGCGAGGGTTCGAGCGCTCGAACGAGGGGAGAAATGAATCACGGATCTGCAACAGCGTCGTCGCCCGAGGCGGGCCGCTTCGGCGACATCGGCACGAACATTCCGGTCAAACTAACCAGGAAGGAACTGCGGGAGCTTTCCACCGTCAATTCGTGGCTCGGCTGCCTTCACGTCGGCGCCGAGTGGGGACTGATCGTGGCGACCATCTGGCTGTGCCAGCGGTTCTGGCATCCGATGCTGTACGTCTTCGCGGTCGCATTCATCGGCGCGCGCCAGCATGCGCTGCTGGTCCTGATGCACGACGGCGTGCATTACCGGCTGCTGCGCAATCGCCGGTTGAACGACTGGATGTCGGAAGTAGTCCTGGCGTGGCCGCATCTGGTTGCGGCGCGGCAGTACCGCAAGAACCATTTTGCGCATCACCGGTACCTGAACACGCCGGACGATCCGGACTTGCGGCGGCGGGCAGGCGACGCGGCGTGGGTATTTCCGCAGGCGACGCCGGGGATGGCGAAACTGCTGTTGCGCGACGTGACCGGGTTGAACGCGCTGGCGCTGCTGAAGCTGGCGGCGTCGGTGGCGTCGGCGGACACGGTGCCGACGGGGTTCCTCGTCGCGCGCTATGGATTTTACGCGGCGGCCCTGGGCGCGATCGCGTACGCCGGCGCGCTCGAGGGTTTCGCGCTGTACTGGCTGGTGCCGATGTTCACGTGGCTGGTATTGATCATGCGCATCCGCAGCATCGCCGAGCATCACGCGATCGAGCCGGGGGACAGTGCGTACCCGCTGACGCGGACCACGCACGCGAGCTGGCTGGAGCGGATTTTTCTGGCGCCGAAAAACGTCAACTACCATATCGAGCATCACTTTTTTCCGAGCGTGCCCTTCTATCGCCTGCCCGAGCTCCACGCGATCCTGATGTCGAAGCCGGAGTTTCGCGAAGGCGCTCACATCACGAGTAGCTACCGGGGCGTGCTGGAGGAAGCGGTCGGCCGCACGCCGGCGCGTCGCGGCAAGATTGGCGCAGAGGACGGCGCGAAGCTCGGGCGTATCCCGCACGTCGCGGAGGCCACCGGTTGACGGGCTGATACGGCCGCAGCACAACTTTCTGTAGTCACACGCATGTCTGCCTGTTTGCACATCACGGGCGCGGACTTGTAGAGTTGCGCCAGGCGCGAGAACCGGCAGCGACGGCCAGGACAGGGGAGGACTCCGTCCGGCGGCGGATTTTACCCGGTCTGTGAATGGCTGTTATTCCGATAACCTACAACCTTAGAAGCCTGATGGTCCGGCGGACTACCTCGCTGATGACCGCGCTTGGCATAGCGCTGGTCGTGATGGTGGTGGTGATCCTGCTCAGCTTCGTGAGCGGCTTGCGGCAAAGCCTGGAACTGGCGGGCGAGCCGGGACACTGGATCATTCTCAGCCGCGGTACGAGTTCCGAGGGCGAGAGCTACATTCCGCGCGAGCAGGCGGACATCCTGCGGACCCGGCCCGAGATCGCCACCAACTCGTCGGGCGCGGCGCTCTTTTCTCCCGAGATGGTGGTACCGTTCAATGCCGCGTTGGACCGGCCGGCCAACCAGTTTCGGCCGGCGTCGCTGCGCGGGGTCTCGCCGGTGGCGTATCGGATGCGCCGAGGACTCAAGCTGGTGGCGGGGCGATGGCCGGCGCAGGGTCGCGATGAGATGGTGATCGGGGTGAAGCAGGCAGCGCGATTCCCCGAGCTGGGCGTGGGCACGAGCTTCAGATACGGCCGCCGCACCTGGACGATCGTCGGGATTTTTGCCGATCGAGGCAGCGCGCTCGAGTCCGAATTCTGGACCGACATCGACGTCCTGCAGCAGGATGCGCGGTTCGAGAATGGGTATTCGTCGTTTCACGTCGTGCTGAAGCCCGGCACCGAGGACACCTTTCGCAACGCGCTCACCGAAGATGCGCGATTGACGGTTGACGCGGTTAGCGAGCGGGATTTCTTTGCGGAGCAGGCCAAGGTCGCCGACCGGCTGCGCCAGCTGGTGCTGCTGGTCGGGCTGATCGTGGGAACGGGCGCGGCCTTCGGTGGCATGAATACGATGTACGCCGCGGTCGCCCGCCGCACGCGGGAAGTGGGAGTGTTGCGCACGCTGGGCTTCAGCCGGGGCTCGGTGCTGACGAGCTTTATGGTTGAAAGCGTGATTCTGGCGGCGGCCGGCGGCGTGATCGGCGATCTGCTGGCGATATTCCTGGGCGTGGCGGCCGGGCTGAATCACCGGCTGATGAGCGTCGGCGCCGTGGTCTTTTCGTCGTCCTTCACCGTGGGCGCGCTCCTGGGCGGAATCGCCGCCGCGCTGCTGATTGGCATTGCCGGCGGCCTGATGCCGGCCTGGCGCGCGTCTCGTCTGCCGATCATTGAGTCGCTGCGCGAGGCGTGAGGCGCGTGCGAACGCTCCATCTGGTCTTCCGCTACGTCATCCGCCAGCCGCGGCGCGCGATCCTGACGATGCTGACGTTCGCGGTCGCAACGTTCATCTTCACGGTGCTCGCCGCGATACCCGGTTCGATCGACATGATTCTGAAGAAGACCGCGGAGACTCTGCGCGTGTATTCCTACAACGCCGACGGGCGCTACCTTGGCGTGCCGGCGCGCGATTGCAGGACGATCGAAAAGATACCCGGCGTGGTCGCCTGCATGCCGATGGTCGTGCTGCGCGCGACTTACCAGAACGCGTCGGAAACCGTGCAGGCGTTCGCGCTGGACGCGGACAAAGTCGCGCTGATGTATCTCGACTACAATCTTCCGCCGGAGGTGCTCGAGCAGTTTACGAGCAACCGCGACGCCGCGGTCGCGGGACGCCTCCTGATGCGCAAGCATGGCTGGAAAGTCGGCGACGTGGTCATGCTGCGCGGCGATTCGAACCGGCTCGACATCAAGTTCAAGATGGTCGGCGAGATCCCGGCCGACAACTATCCAAATTTTTTCATGTTTCGGCGCGATTACCTGGTCGAAGCGGAAAAGGCGATCGGCATCCCCGAACAAAAGCATCCCGCGGGATTCCTGGTGACCCGGGTCGATTCGGCGGCTCACGTTCCCGCGGTCATTCATGAAATCGACCGCACCTTTCACAACTCGGATTTCGAGACCGCGTCGATGACCGAAAGCGAGGCGGTCTCGGGGCTGATGTCCACGGTCGGCGACATCCGCGGCATCGTCTCGGCCGTCTCCGCGGTGATCGCGCTGACGATTTTTCTCATCGCGGCCAACTCGATGTCGATGACGGTGCGCGAACGATTGCGCGACGTGGCGGTCTTGCGCGCGCTCGGATTCAACCCGCCGTACGTTGCGCGCCTGCTGCTCGGCGAGTGCGCTCTGATCGGCGCCGTCGGCGGCGCGTTTGGATGCGCGCTGGCATTGTGGCAGTTCGGCAGCGGCACCACGCTGCGCTCGGTGCTGGAGAGTGCCGGCTATCTGACGGTAACCTACGGCGCGGCGCTCGAGGCGCTGCTTGCAGCGATCGCGATCAGTATCCTGAGCGCGGTAATTCCCGTGATGGGCGCGTTGCGGGTGACGCCAGCCGACGCCTTTCGAAAGACGATCTGAACCTGCTATCGGCCGACCGCGTGGCGGACCGTATTGAGAATATAGATGAAGTCGCGCGGCGATTTCACGTCACCCAGCAGCGCCACGCGTGCGAGCATTTCCATCTCGTCGCCCGAGATGTTGTGAATGCGCCTGAGTTGCTCGTCCTTGCGAAAATCTTCCCACGCCGACTTGGCGTCGCCCTCCGGCTCGGGGCTGAGGATAGCCTGAGCGCGCGGATTGGCCAGGAAGAACAGTTCGCGCCGATCGAGCCCGAGCACTTCGGCAAGCCGGGTGACGATCTTGTCCGACGGGTGGCGTTTGGCCGATTCGAGGTGCCCGATGTAAGGAGTGGAGGTCTTGATGCGTCGCGCGACCTCTTCCTGGGTCAGGTCGAGCTGCCGGCGGCGATCGCGAAGTACTTGACCGAAACTGCGTTCCTTGGTCCGTGCCATTGTCGGTGTCCCCTTGAGAAGTCCTGCGCGGCGTGGGATCAACCGCGTTCCGTATCAATTGGGTAAGATTCGACGCTGCCAGTTTGTAGCATCCAAGCGCCTGTAAGGCAAATTCAGCGCGGAGGCCGGGGCGGCTTCGGCCTCCTCCATATCGCCGCCCTTCACCAGGATCGACCACAAATCCCTGGGATCGCTGAAAACCAGGTCGGTCTTCGCCGGGACCACGTACCACGCGCCCGCCATGACTTCGCTGTAGAGCTGATCGTGCAACCACTGAGCCTTGCCCAGGATGACGCGCCGGTCGGCGACTCGCGGGTCTTTCAGGACCGCGGCTATCGCGTCGTGGCCGGTCGCAACGTAAGTATCATCGAAAACCCTGACCGCCGATCCGATTGCCGACGACGCCCGAAAGATCACCGACGCCTCGTCCGGTTCCACCGGACCGCCCGTGTAGATCGATTCATCCGCGCCGTTCAACTGGCGCGCTTGCGGGAACATATCTCGCACCCGCTCTCTGGCGGGATTGTTGATTATGAGGCCGGCCAGCAGCGGCGGCTCCGTTGACGGCACCATCAGGACCACGGAGTGCTGAAATAATGGATCCTGCAGGTCGCGGGTGGCGACCAGAAATGAAGGCGTCGTCAGGTCCGTGCTCCGCGCGTTCGGCGCGGTCGCCAAGGCCGCAATCAGCGCCGCGATCAGGATGCCCGCGAGCGCGCGTCCACGGCGCTTGATGCTAAATCCCCGCATACTGTCATGTACATAGCGTCAACTCGAACCGGCGTTCAACGCCGGGACGCTGATCACGGTTGCGTCAAGTGCTATTGCTGTGGAGACTCCGGCAAAGCACGCGATGAGCGCAAATCGAAAAGCGGACGTGGCAATCGTCGGCGCCGGCATCCTCGGGCTCGCCCATGCGTACTTTGCCGCGAAACGCGGGCGCTCGGTCGTCGTGTTCGAGCGCACTCCCAGAGCGCAGGGCGCGTCGGTGCGTAACTTCGGCATGATCTGGCCGATCGGGCAACGCGCTGGCGCGGTTCATCAGATGGCGCTGCGCAGCCGCCAGATCTGGAATGAGATTCTCGAGGCCGCCGGATTGCCGTATCGTCCGACCGGCTCGCTGCACGTTGCTTATCATCAGGACGAAGCGGACGTGGCGCGCGAGTTCGCCGAGCGCGCGCCGGGCGTCGGCTATACGTGCACGTGGCTTTCGCCCGCCGACGTAGCGAAGAAGAGCCAGGCCGTTAATCCCGATGGACTTCTAGGCGGTATCTGGAGTCCGACCGAGCTCACCGTCGATCCGCGGCAGATCCTTGCGAAGCTGCCGGCCTTTCTGACTGAGAAATTCGGCGTGCAGTTCCGCTTCGGGACCGCAGTGCGATCGATCCAGTTGCCGCGTATCGAAGCCGGCACGGAAGTCTGGCAGGCCGCGCACGCGGTTGTCTGCGGCGGCGACGATTTCGAAACGCTCTACCCGGAATTGTTCGCCGCCAGCGCGATCGATCGATGCAAGCTGCAGATGATGCGCACCGCTCCGCAGAAAGCCGGCTGGCAACTTGGCCCGTCGCTCGCCGCTGGCCTCACGCTGCGCTTTTATCCCGCGTTTGAAATCTGCACGGCGACGTTACCGAAATACAAGGAGCGCGTCGCACGCGAACTGGCCGACTACGATCGCTTCGCCATTCACACGCTGGTCTCGCAGACTGCCGACGGCGCGCTGACGCTTGGCGATTCGCACGAGTACGGCCTCGCGGTCGATGTGTTCAACAAAACCGAAATCGACGAACTCGTGATGAAAAACGTGCGCGAATTCCTGATCGCGCCGGACCTTTCGATCGCGCAGCGATGGTACGGCGTCTACGCAAAGCATCCCGACAAGTCCTGGGTCGCGATGGACGCCGCGCCCGGCGTGCGCATCGTGACGGCAGTCGGCGGCTCCGGGATGACGCTGTCGTTCGGCCTGGCCGAACAGATGATTCGCGAGATGGACATATAATGAAGCAATCATATTCGGGGCCGGTGAAGGCCGTCATTCTGGATTGGGCGGGCACGACGGTCGATCACGGCAGCCTCGCTCCGGTCCGCGTTCTGCAACAGGTGTTTGCCGAGCGCGGCGTTCCCATCTCGGAAGCGCAAGCGCGGCGCGACATGGGCGTCCTCAAAAAGGACCACATCAGAAAGATACTGTTCGGGCCAAACGTCTCTGCCCGATGGCGCGACGCCGTTGGGCATGAGCCGAGCGAAGCGGACGTCGAGAGCCTGTTCGCGAACTTCGTGCCGCTGCAGCTCGAATGCCTGCTGAAATACTCAACCGTGATCGACGGAGTCGCGGAAACCGTCGTGCGCATCCGCAAACGCGGAATCAAAATAGGAAGCACCACCGGATACACGCGCGCGATGCTCGACAAGATCCTCCGGCCAGCCGCCGAGCATGGGTACCAGCCCGACTGCGCCATCACTCCGGATGACGTCGGCGCCGGACGCCCGCATCCGTGGATGATCTTCGCCAACGCCATACGTCTGCAGGTCGAGCCGCTCGAAGCGATCGTGAAAGTCGGTGACACACCCGTCGATATCGAAGAGGGATTGCGCGCAGGCGTGTGGACGATCGGCGTCGCCCGCACCGGCAACATGATCGGGCTGCCCGCGGAAGATTTCGCGGCACTCACACCGGCAGAGCAAGCGACGCGGCTCGAGCACGCGCGGATCGCGCTGTCCACAGCCGGCGCGCATCAGGTAATCGACGCGGTGGCGGATTTAGAGCCTGCTCTCGACGAGATCGAGGCGCGCATCCGCAACGGCGAGCGCCCGTAGCGGGTGCGCTTTGCGCAATCCGCACGCAGGGCGAGGAGACAGAAATTTCTCAGTAGCGCGGTGCGCGGCGCGCGATCGGGCCGCCGTCACTGAGCATTATATGCGTCAGTGTTTGCTCATCATGGTTCATGCGCCATGACAGGAGCTTCTGCGCGTACTCGAGTACCAGCGGCGCGTACGCAGCGTCACCCGCCAGATTCACGAACTCGCCCGGGTCGTTCTTCAAATCAAAAAACAATGGCGGAAGATTCGTGAAATGAACATATTTGTAGCGCTCGCCCCGGACGACGTTCATCGTGCATTGATGCATCGTGAGGCCGAGAGCGCGCTCCGCGGAGTCGTCGGCGGGATCGCGAAAGTCGAACTCCCAATGCGCTTCGCTCCGCCATTGGTCGGGGCGGCTCGCGCCTTCGAGGAACGGCGCGAGCGATAGCCCGTCGCATTGCACTGGAATTTCGGCGCCGATCGCTTGCAGCATCGTCGGCATGATATCGACGTTTTCGGTGAAGTCCGAAATCACCGCGCCGCGCGCGGAATCGGCTTGCGGCCGCGGATCGCGGACGATTAGCGGTATGTGGTAGGAGCCGTCGAAATAGCCGCACTTGCCGATGAGCCAGTGGTCGCCGATCTGCTCACCGTGATCGGAAGTAAAGATGATGAACGTCGAATCCCATCGCCCCGACTCCTTGAGAAACCGGACCAGCCTTCCAATCTCCGCGTCAACCCGGCTCATGAGTCCGTAGTAAACGGCCTTCAGCCGCCGAAGTCTCTTCTCATTGTCGGTGGCCCTGAAAATTCGGCGCGTCAGCTGATGCGCGAGCCACGGATGCTGACGCGCCTCCTCTTCGGGTGTCGCCAGACGCGTGAATCCCGGCACTCGCGCGGGATCGTACATCGCGTTGTAAGGCTCGGGCGCGATGAAGGGCGGATGCGGCCGCAGAATTGACAAGTGCGCGACGAACGGACCGTGCGCGCTTTTGATGTAATCGATCGTTTGGCCGACCAGGAACGCGGTGTCGTCGAATTCCGCCGGATACTTGAGCGGCTTGGGATGCGCCGCGCCGTCTTCGTAGTCCGGCCCATCGGCACGATAGCCATAGGCGAACCGAATATCCGCCGGCACTTCGAAACCGCGAGCCTTGAGCCAATCGGTCCACGGCGTCGGCGTGCCGATCATCAGGCATACGGGCCGGATGCCAGGCAGAGGCCCTTCGTACGACTTGAGCCACGGATCGCCAGCATCGAGCATGCGGGGATCCTGGCTGGTGTCGGTATAACCGAACAGCACCGGATCGTAGCCGTGCGATGCGGCCTCTTTGGCCCAGTTGGTGTGCCGCGCATCGAGCGGAGTGCCGTTGGTCCCGGAGCGATGATTCTGCAGATACATCCCGGTGTGAAGCGACGCTCGGCTGGGGCCGCACGGAACAGCGTTGGCGAAGTGACGCCGGAAAAGTACGCCCTCGGCCGCCAGCGCGTCGAGATTCGGCGTGCGAACGACGGGATGATCCAGCGCAGAAAGGCAGTCGCCGCGCCATTGGTCGGCCGTTATGAACAATACGTTGAGCGGCGATTCCATCTGCCAGGAGTCCTGAGCCGTGCCGCCACCCACTCTAATTGAGCGCTATCCAGTCGTCCAATCGCCGGCGATGGAGACGGTGAGCGAGGACCGCTCAGAGCCGAGCTAATGCGCCTGACGGCTCGGGCCGCGCGATTGAATTGCCGCCGGTCTCTGTCGCAATCTTGAAGTGGAATGACGGCGGTCATTCAACGGGAGCTTTCAAATGAGCCGGCCGATCGAGGACTACGCGCTGATTGGAAACCTCTGCACGGCGGCGCTCGTCAGCCGTACCGGCTCGATCGACTGGCTATGTTTGCCTCGGTTTGATTCCGGCGCGTGCTTCGCTTCGATCCTCGGCGACGAGAAGAACGGACGTTGGCTCCTGGCGCCGCAGAGCGAGGTCAGGCAGGTCCGGCGCCGGTATCGCGATGATACGCTCTTGCTCGAAACCGAGTTCGAGACCGACGGCGGCGTCGCCACGGTCGTCGACTTCATGCCGATCGCCGAGGGGCCCGAGCAAGTCGATGTCGTTCGAGTCGTGCAGGGCATCCGCGGGAGCGTTGCGATGCGAGCGGAACTGAACTTCCGTTTCGACTACGGACGCACGATCCCATGGGTTCGAAGACGCGACTACGGCCTCAGCGCGGTCTCGGGACCCAACGCGATCGCGCTGCGAACGGCGGTCCCACTGCGCAGCGAGGATTATACTACCTTCGCGGAATTCACTGTCGCCGAAGGTCAATCCGTGCCGTTCAGGCTGACCTGGTATCCGTCCAATCAAGCCGAGCCGGGCGAAGACGATCCGCTCCGCATGCTCTCAGCCACCGAACAATGGTGGCGCGACTGGGCCGGCCGCTGCGGTTGCCGGGGCGAATGGCGCGACACCGTCGTACGCTCCCTTATCACGCTGAAGGCTCTCACCTACGCGCCGACGGGAGGGATTGTCGCCGCGCCGACTACTTCTCTTCCCGAAAGTCTGGGCGGTCCGCGCAACTGGGACTATCGCTATAGCTGGCTGCGCGACTCGACCTTTACGCTCTATGCATTGCTGATTTCCGGCTATACGGATGAGGCGCGTGCGTGGCGGGAATGGCTGCTCAGAGCGATAGCAGGCCATCCGCAAGATACCCAGATTATGTATGGAGTTGCGGGCGAGCGGATGCTTACCGAGTCAGAGCTTCCATGGCTGCCCGGCTATGAGAATAGCGCTCCGGTGCGCATCGGCAACGCCGCGCATGAGCAATTTCAACTCGACGTATACGGCGAAGTGATCGACACGCTCCACGTCGCACGCAAGTACAAACTGGAGCGTAACGATGACGCCTGGCGCCTTCAAAGCACGCTGATGGACTTCCTCGAGTCGGGCTGGAAGCAGGCGGATGAGGGAATCTGGGAGGTGCGCGGTCCGCGGCGCGATTTCACGCATTCCAAGGTGATGGCGTGGGTAGCGGTCGATCGCTCGGTCAAGGATATTCGCCGAGGTTATGGCGAGGGGCCTTTGGACCGCTGGCTTGCCTTGCGCGACGAGATCCATCGCGACGTTTGCGAGCGTGGCTTCGACACCGAGCGCAATGCCTTCGTCCAGTACTACGGTTCAAAATCGCTCGACGCGTCAGTGCTGATGATTCCGCTGGTCGGCTTTCTGCCGGCCAACGATCCGCGCGTAATCTCAACTGTCCACGCAATTCAACGTGAGCTGATCTATCACGGTTTGGTGCTCAGGTACCCGACCGAGACCGCCGTCGACGGACTTCCGCCGGGCGAAGGGGCGTTCCTGCCGTGCACGTTCTGGCTCGCGGACAACCTTGCACTCGCTGGCCGTGATCAGGAGGCGCGCGCGCTGTTCGAGCGTCTGCTCGATTTACGCAATGACGTGGGCCTGCTGTCCGAGGAATACGATCCCGTTCTCAAACGCCAGCTCGGTAATTTTCCGCAAGCCTTCACGCATGTCTCGTTGGTCAACACTGCCCACAATCTCATGCAGGTTGAAGGTCCTGCAGCTCATCGATCTGCGCGTTGAGTCAATAGTGTAAACCAGCTAGGAAGGTGGAACGCGCCGATATCGGTAAATCTTACAGATGCCAGGCTCGGGGCTCTGAGCCAAAACAGTCGATAAATTATGGGATTTTCGGAACGCAACGTGTGCACGGTTATTGCACATCACAAGTCATTGACAATTCGCGGAGATCTATGGCCCACGAGATACGAGTATTGATCGCGGAAGACGACGTGAACACCCACGACGAGTGGCGGGAGTCGCTGGCTCTGTGGGGGTTTCGCGGCGAGATCGCGGAGGACGGGGTGCGGGCGCTGGAGCTGATCGCGAGCTTCAACCCGCACATTCTGCTGTCGGACCTGAAGATGCCGCGCAAGGACGGGCTGGCGCTGTTGCGCGACATCCGCGAGCTGGGGATCAACCTGCCGACCATCATGATTTCGGGACAGGGCGAGATACCCGACGCGGTCGAGGCGCTCAAGCTGGGCGCGCTCGATTACCTGCGCAAGCCGGTTGACCCGGCTCATATACAGCGGGTGCTCAAAAACATCGCCGACAACATCATTATCCGCGAGGAGAACTCCACGCTGCGGCGACGTCTGGCCGAGGTCGGCGAACTGGGGCCGCTGTTCGGGCGGTCGCTGCCGATGCGCAAAGTGATCACGGCCATCGAGCGGCTGGCGCAGTCGTCGGCGTCGGTGGTGATCACGGGCGAGAGCGGCACCGGCAAGGAGCTGGTGGCGCGCACCATACACGAGCTGTCGCCGCGCCGCGACGCGGCCTACGTGCCGGTCAACTGCGCGGCGATTCCCGAGACCCTGATGGAGAGCGAGCTATTCGGGCATGAGCGCGGCTCGTTTACCGGTGCCGACCGGCGCAAGGAGGGCTGCTTCGAGGTGGCCAACGGCGGCACCTTGCTGCTCGACGAGTTGACCGAGATGAAGCCCGAGCTGCAGCCCAAGCTTTTGCGCGTGATCGAGGAGCAGCGGCTGCGCCGGGTGGGCGGCACCGCCGAGATCGCGCTGGACGTGCGGGTGCTGGCGTCGTCCAACCGCGACGTCGAGCAGGCGGTGCGCGAGGGCAAGCTGCGCTCGGACCTGTTCTACCGCTTAAACGTGTTCACGATTGCGCTGCCGCCGCTGCGCGAGCGGATCGACGACCTGCCGCAACTGGTGCAGATGTTCGTCAACCATTACGCGGCGCAGAACAAAAAAAACGTGACGGGGATCGACGAGGAATGCATGAAGGCGCTGGCGGCACATCCCTGGCCGGGCAACGTGCGCCAGTTGCGCAACGTCATCGAGCGCGCGCTGATCGTGTGCGAGGGCCGCACCATCCGCAAGCCCGACCTGCCCGACGACTTCCGCGCCACCGGCGGCGGCGACGGCGGCGGTTTCATCAAGATCCCGCTGGGCAGCTCGCTCGATGCGGTCGAGCAGGAGATGATCGCGCGCACCATCGAGTACACCGCCGGCAACAAGACCCGTGCCGCCGAAATCCTTGGAGTCAGCCCCAAAACTCTGTACAACAAGCTCGAGCGCTTCGCCTCCGACCGGTCCTAGGTGGCCCAAGCGACCGCGATGTAAGATCGCGGAGTTACCCTACCGGCTGAGCGTGCGGGGAGACCATGCAACTGCGAGCAAGACTGGCCCTTATTGCTCTCATGCTGATGCTGGTTCCGACCGTCGCGCTGAGCATCATCTCGCTCGACTCCCGCGTCAACACAATGGTCGACGGCATGTCGCGCTCGGCCGACTTCATGATCGCGCAGATCTTCGAACAGGTGCGCCTCGCTCTCTCCCAGGGCGAAGGCGACGTTCCGGCCGCGCTGCGCGGCAGCGAACCGCTGCGCAGGCTGCTCGACTCGACGGTTGCCTTTGGTCCGGCGGTGGTGTCCGCGCAGATCGTCGGCAACGACGGCACCGTAATCGTGGCGGCCAACGGCGACGGCGAGGGCAAGCCCGCGCTCACTCTGCCGTCGGTCAGGGAGCTGGACGACCAGGCCTCGCGATGGCTGCTGTTCATGTCGCTGCCCAGTCTGCTGACAGCCAAGGTTTACGAGGCGCGGCGCCAGGTGGACATCAACAACCGGCCGGCGGTGACAATCTCGATCGGAGTGACGACGGCGCTGATTGCCGACCAGGCCCGCCGTCTGCTGGTGGTGATCGTGGCCACCGCGGCGCTGGTGATCGCGGCCGCGATGCTCGTGGTGTTGCTCATCGCCAACCGGATTCTCGAACAACTCGCAGTCCTGACGCGCGGGTTCGAGCAGCTGGCGGCCGGCAAGAGTCCCTCGGAGATGAGGGTCTCGGGAACCGGCGAGTTGAGCACGCTGGCCGAGAAGTTCAATGAACTGTCGCGCCAGGTACGGGAGGATCGGTCGCGGCTGGACAGCGATCAGGCGCATCTGTTTGACGTGGTCCGTTCGATCCAGGACGCGGTGGTGCTGCTCGACGCCAACGGCGTGGTGCTGTTCGCGAACAAGGAAG
Source organism: uncultured delta proteobacterium (assembly GCA_963842085.1). Classification (GTDB taxonomy): domain Bacteria; phylum Desulfobacterota; class Binatia; order Binatales; family Binataceae; genus Binatus. The sequence goes on along the minus strand of CAWJET010000002.1, from coordinate 79,249 downwards.
CGCAGGAGCGGCTGGCGCCGAAAAACAGCGCGCTCGAGGGCGCCTCGCTCGCCTCGGCGCTCGACCCCGGGCATCCGCTGCTGGCGCTGGTGCAATCCACGGTGGCCGGCACCGAAGCGCACGACGTGCCGCTGGCGCTGCCGGCGGGCGGCACCTACCTGGTTTCGTTTTTTCGCCTGGGCCGCGAACGGGTTCCAGCCGGCCTGCTGATCGTGCTCAGAGACTTGGCGCCGGTGATCGAACTCGAAACCGCGCTCGATTCGTCGAATCGGCTCGCGCGTCTGGGGACGCTGATCTCCGGCCTGGCCCATCAACTGCGCAGCCCGCTCAACGGGATGAACATGCGGCTCGAGCTGCTGCGCCGCGAAGCCGGCGACGCGGGCGCCAAGCACATCGACAAGCTGCGCCATGAGGTGACCCGCCTCGACGAAGCGGTCGAGGCGCTGCTGCGGTTCATGCGGCCCGAGCAACTGAAGCTGAGCGACTTCGACATGAACGCGTTACTCAAGGAACTCGGCGCGCGCGTCAACAGCGAGCGGATCAAGGTCGAGTACCAGCTCGACCCCGCGCTGCCGTCGGTGCAAGCGGATCGCGGCCTGATTTACGAAGCGCTGACCAATTTGATAACCAACGCCGAACAGGCGATGCCCGACGGCGGAGGGTTGACGCTTGCCAGCCGGTCGCAGGGCCCGGCAGTCGAAGTCACAATCGCCGACCGCGGTCCGGGCATGAGCAAGGAGCAGCTGGACCGGATCTTCGACTTGTATTTCACCACCAAAGCCGGCGGGAGTGGGCTCGGCCTGCCGTTCGCGATGCGGGCGATCGAACTAAACGGCGGGAAGATAGCGATCGAGTCGGAATTGGGTCAAGGTACGGTGTGCAAGGTTACGATTCCGATTGCAGCCAATGCGCCTGCCAAATCAGCGGTTCCCAGCGCTGCCTGAGCGAATCAATCGGCCGCTCATTCTGCCGATCCTCGTCGCACTTTCGTTCCTATTGATGTTTCTGGCCGGATGCTCTGGCGGCACGCCGAGCATGGCGCAAATCACGAATTTCTTTACCAGATCATCGCCTGCCCAATCTCCGACGCCGACCGCTACTCCGACTCCGCCGACAGTTGCGCCTCCTTCGGCAACTCCGGAGGCGGAAGAAATCAACAAGGAACACGAGAGCAGGAAAACTGGCAGGCGAGCCGCGACTACGTCGAAGCAGCCGCCCAATACGTCCAACCAGGTCAAGACCTCCGGCGCGAACCCCGACGTGAGTCTGGAGAACAATCCGGGCGCAACGCCAGCCGGCGCTCGCGCAACTCCGGCAGCGGCGGCGTCAGCCGCGAGCATCGCGCCTGAAGCGGGAACACCGACGCTGAGTCCGCCGGCGTCGGAAGCATCCGGGGCGCCGGGCGACGCCAATCCCGCCAAGGCGGCGAAAATGATCGAGGACATCGACAGAATCGAAAAACGAGTCGACCGCAATAATTTGAGCAGCGACTATTCTCAACGCGATATTCTCGCCCAGCGGCTGTTGCAGGATGCCAAGGAGGCTCTCACCGAGCGCGACAGCGTCGCCGCGATGAGTCTCGCCACCAAAGCCTCAACCCTGCTCGAACCGCTCCCCAAACTCGCCGACTCCGCTATTCCGTCCACACCTTAGCGCGCCCGCGGATAGCCGCTGTTCCAGCTCTTCGACCTGCAATTCAGCTCACTTCCGGGTAGCTATTACACAGTTCTCACTCGCGAACGGCCCTTAAACGGCAAAAAAACACGTGGGCCGTGCGAAATTCCTGTCGAGCTTGGTGGCATCAGGATTGCTCGATAGCAGGTGATCGATAACTAAGCCTCCCCCCTCCCGGCAGGGTTGGTAGCCGCAGCGCCTCCCCCGCTTTGCGGCGCCAGCCCTGCCGGGCCTATATTTTCGCGTCAGTCAAATTCGCGGACGGCGACAGGCTTGCGCGCCGCCGGATATTCGGAATAGAGCAGCAGGAGAGCCAGATGCCAGCGGAGGCGTCGCGCATCCGCGATGTGTCTCTCACGCAAAGGAGAGTCCGATGCCGGATAAGACGTACAAGATAATCGAGGTCGTCGGCGTGTCCGAGGACAGCATCCAGCAAGCGGTGCGCAACGCCATAACCAAGGCCCGCCAGACGATCCGGAATATCGACTGGTTCGAGGTGGGAAATATTCGCGGCGCGGTGAACAGAGCCGGCGCTCCGACTTTCCAGGTGGAGGTGCGCATCGGATTCCGGCTGGAAGGCGACTCCGTGGCCTGAAAAGGCCAGAGAGGGACCGACGCGACCGGATTAGTTATCGCGCGGCGGGTGCGAGCATCGCGAGCGCGATTTTGTGCAGCTCGCGATCGCCGGCGGCGATGATCTGCCCGCCATCGTACGGCGAGCCGCCCGCCCAACTCGTCACGACTCCACCTGCGGCGTCGATGATCGGGATGAGCGGCTGGATATCGTAAGGCTGCAGCCCCGATTCAATGACCAAGTCGATTAAGCCCGCGGCGAGCAGGCAGTACGAATAACAATCGCCGCCGTAGCGTCTCATCCGTGCCTTCGAGGCGAGCTGGCGGAACGCGTCGCGCTCGCCCGGACCGGAGAACATCGCCGGATCGGTCGCACAGACGATCGCGTCTTCGAGCCGCCTGCATTCGCGCACCCGAATCGAATTGCTCGTACCGCTACGCCTCAGTTCTGCGCCCAGGCGTGAACCGACGAACGTCTCGCCGGTGTATGGCTGATGCATCACGCCAATCACCGGACGCGCGCCGTCGTTGAGCGCGATCAATACGCCCCAATGCAGTTGTCCGATAATGAAGGCGCGCGTGCCGTCGATCGGATCGATGATCCACGTCAGCCCGTCGGTCCCGGCGGCAAAGCCATGCTCCTCGCCGAGGATTCCGTGGCCGGGATGGACGCGCTGAATCTCATCACGAATCGCCTGCTCCGCCGCACGATCGGCGAGCGTCACCGGATCGTAGCCACGACCGGCAGTCTTATTCTCGACCGCGAGGCGCACGCGAAAATACGGCAGGATCGTGCGTCCCGCGAGGTCCGCCAGATGGCAGGCGAAGGCGATGTTCTCCCCGAGCGCGCGATCGTCCATCGTCATCGGCTGGTCTCACCGGGAAAAGAACCGGTCACGGGACTTCGGTGCTGGCGTCGAGCCACGCGAGCATCAGTTCATTCACCATCGACGGCTCGAGCGAGGCCGCGCCGCCACCGTACACAGCGCCGCTGCGTGCGGGCGTCGCCGGCGGATTCTTCGCGTATTCGACGCCGGCCGCGATGTCCCTGACGAAACGCGTCGCCACTCCCGGCAGCGTCTGCGGCAAGGTGACGCATAGATGAAAGCCCGCGGGCTTCTGAAGCCCGTTGAGGCGCCATCCACGCTCCGCGAGATAATCGTTAACGTGGTAGATGTCGACCTTGTCGGAGGTGAACGCGATGCAGTAGGTCGGCTTGCCGATAATCTTGAGCTCCGGGATTTTCGCGACTCCCGACGTGATCGTGTCTGCTGCCTTCATGATCCGGCGGGTCGCTTTCAGGTAGCCCTCCTCGCCGAGCGTGACCATCGCGGCCCAGGTCGATGCGCTGATACCCTCCGAGCGGCTGCCCGCGACGGTCGGCGACGCATACAACCCGCCCTGCCAGTCGGTCATCGAAAAATACATGCGCCGGCGTAACCCGCCATTGCGATAGAGCACGACCGACGCGCCCTTCAGCCCGTAGCCCCATTTGTGCGTATCGCAGGACATCGAGGTGACGCCGGGCAGGCGGAAATCGAACGGCGGAATGTCATATCCGAGCTTTGCGATCCACGGCAGGATGAAACCGCCGAAGCAGCTATCGACGTGCAGCCCGACGCCGGCTTCAAGCGCGAGGTCGGACAACTTCTCGATCGGATCGATCAGCCCGTGCGGATAGTTGGCCGCCGAGCCGGCGAGCGCGATGGTGTTGGGCCCGATCGCGCGCCGCATCGCGTCCACATCGGCCAGGTAGTCGGGGCCGACCGGCACGCGAACCAACTTGATTCCGAAAAAGTGCGCGCCCTTGGAAAATGCCGGGTGAATCGTCTCCGGCACCACCATCTCGGGCGCCGTGATTGCGCGCTCGGCCTTGGCTTTCTCCCGATACGCCAGCATCGGCAGGATGATGCTCTCGGTGCCGCCCGAGGTGATCGCCCCGCAGACGTCGGCCTGCGGATCGTTCTCGCGCGCCAGCTCCGCGCCGAGCATCCGCGCCGTCATCGCGATTATCTCGCCCTCGAACTTGGTGCCGCTCGGGCACATGTCGCGCTGCAGCAGGTTGACGTGCGAGAAGAGCGAGAACACGCGGTTGAGGTAAGCGTAATGCTCCATGCCGCCGTGGTAGTAGGTGCCGGAGATCTGGCCGGTCTGCCAGCGCGCGTTTTCCTCGCGCGCGATGCTGCGCAGCTCGCGCATGACGTCCTCGGGCCGGCGGCTCTTGCTGGGCAGCTCGCGCCAGGTCTCGAAGGTTTCGCGATAGGGGAACATATCTCCGAAAGGTCCGGAGGGCTCTTGCTGCTTCTTCGCTGCCTTGGGCATGGTACGACTCCTTGGAGAGATCTCTCGTCGATTTGAATACTAGTCCATCGCCAGGTTTAATCCGACGCGCGCGCGACCGGGTTGAGGCGGCGGTAGATCGCGCGGTTGCGCTTGTAGAACTCCAGGAACTCGCGGAACTGGCGATCGTAGATTCGCCGGTTGCTCTCGATTGACCGATACTCGGCGGCGATCTTCACCCGTGCGGAGATGTCCTCGATCGCGACCTCGCCGAGCGCGGCAAACGCCGCCATCGCGGCGCCCACCGCGTTGGCATTGCGCGGATTGGCGACCTGCCGGACCGGGCATCCGAGCACGTCGGCCTGGATCTGGCACCATAGGTCGGAGCTCGCGCCACCGCCGATGAAATTGAGCTGCTCGAACGGCCGCCCGATGAACTTCTCGACGTGGCCCTTGAGCCATCGCAGGTTGTACGCGACGCCTTCCATAACCGCCCGGACGTAATGGCCGCGGCTGGTGCGCGCGGTCTGATTGAAGAAGGCGCTGCGCGTCGACGCATCCTCGTGCGGCGCGAGCACGCCGTTGATCCATGGCGTGAAGATCAAGCCGTCGCTCCCCGGCGCGACCTCCGCCGCGAGCCGATTCATGTCGGCGTAAACGTCGGCGGGGGAATTCGCGCTTCCCGCCGGATACAGGATGTCTTTCAGAAATTCGAGACTGCGTCCCGCCGCGCCTTGTTCCGCGCCGACCATGTAACGGCCCGGCAGCGCGGCCGGCATCGCGGTCAGCATGTGGATCGGATCGGTCTTCTTCGCCAGCACGTGGCAACTCATCCACGCCGTGGTGCCGATATAGAAGTAGCCCTCGTAGTCGCGCACGGTCCCCGCGCCCAAAGTCGCAGCATGTCCGTCGCAGGAGCCCATCACGACGCGAGTGGACGGCGCCAGGCCCAGGTCCGCTGCGACTTCGGGCTTGACGGTGCCGAGCACAGTGTTGACTGGCCGCAAGTCCGGCAACTTGGCGCGATCGACGCCGGCCATCGCAAGCAACTCAGGCACGTAGTCAATCCGGTTAGGGTTGCGAATATCGGTCAGCCAATAGGTGAACATCGTCGCGTACGAGGCCGCGAATTGCCCGGTGAGCCGCAGGTTGAGGTAATCCATCGGCTCGAGAAACTTGAAGGTCCGCGCATATACCTCGGGACGCTCATGCTTGATGAACAGGATGTGCCCGAGGCCGTCGACCCCCGATTGAACCGGCGCGCCGCCCGTGAAGCGCAGCCACTTGAGCACCTTGAACAGGCCGTAACCCTGGATTCGCGGCCATCCGCCCGCGATCGCACGATTGTATTTCGCACCCCGCGTGTCCATCCACGAGATCGCGTTGCCGATTGCGGTGCCGCCCTCGTCAACGGCCACCGTCACAGCCCACAGCGTGGTGCATGCAATGGCGATGATTTGATCCGCCGGCACGTGCGAGGCTGCGATCGCCTCCTTCGCGGCGTCGCACACGGAGCGCCACCATTCCTCGGGATCCTGCTCGACCGCTCCACCCGCCATGAACTTCGTGGTCGTATGGCGCATTGCCGATGCAACGACCTCGCCCGCGCTCGAGACGACGGCAACCTTTGTGCTGCCGGAGCCCATGTCGATGGCCAGCACGTATTTCAGTGGCGTGGAGGATGGCATCTGTGAATTCCGCTCGCGGTTGATTTACCTGATGCCGGACGAAAACTGAACTTCCTGGCGCAGGAAGACGGTAGGCGCAACCGCGGTGGCACTATGGCAGCCGATTGCAAGGTGTTACAAATAGCCGCGAGCCGATCCATCATGGCATTCAACGAATACTCTTCCTTCGACGGCCTGGCCCTGGGCAGCATGGTGCGTGAGCGCCAGATCACGCCCGCTGAGCTGATGGACGAGGCGATTGCGCGCACGGAAAAACACAACTCGAAGCTCAATGCGATCGTTTTCAAGGATTACGATCGCGCGCGCGCCACCGCGCAGTCGTACAAGGCCGGCGATGCGCCGTTCGCGGGTGTGCCGATGCTGCTCAAGGACATCATGGGCGACTGCGCGGGGATGCCGACGCGCTCGGCGTGCGCGTTCGTTCCGGCCACGCCGATGGCGGCGGACTCGGAGGTGGTGGCCCGCTACAAGCGCGCGGGCTTCATCCCGTTCGCCAAGACCAACGCACCCGAATTGGGAATCCCGCCGGTGACCGAGTCGCGCCTTTACGGGCCGGCGCACAACCCGTGGAACCTCGAGCATACGCCGGGCGGCTCCAGCGGCGGCTCGGCCGCGGCGGTCGCGGCGGGGATCGTGCCGGTGGCGCACGGCAACGACGGCGGCGGCTCGATTCGAATCCCCGCGGCGTGCTGCGGCCTAGTCGGCCTCAAGCCGACGCGCGGACGCATTTCGCTCGCGCCGAATCTCGGCGACGTCCTCGGCGGCTTCGTGGTCGAGCACGTGTTGAGCAGAACCGTCCGCGACAGCGCGGCGGCCCTCGACGCGACCGCAGGTCCGATGCCCGGCGATCCATACTTCCCGCCGCCTCCTATCCGGCCCTATCTGCACGAAGCGTCGTCGCCGCCGAAGCGGCTTCGTATCGCGTTCTCGACGGAGAATCCCCTGGGCGGCAAGATTCATCCGGACTGCGTCGAGGCGGCACAGCGAGCGGCGAAGCTCTGCGCGGAACTTGGACACGAGGTCGAAGAGGCGGCGCCCCAACTCAACTACCAGATGCTCGCGCAACTCTTCGAAACTGTCTATTCGGCGGGAGTTGCACTCTCGATCGAGGCGACGCGCATGCTGACCGGCGCCGAGCCGGCGCCCAACAAGTTCGAGACCTTCACGTGGAACATGTACCAGCGCGGCCGAAGCGTGTCGGCGCCGCAATATCTGATTGCGCAGGCGCTGCTGCAACAGGCTGCCCGTCAGTTTGCGGCATTCTTCGAATCGCATGATCTGTTCCTGATGCCCACACTGGGCCAGCCGCCGCTCCGAATCGGCGCTATCGACTTCATGAGTCCGGCGACGGCGCTGCTCGACGAAAAACTGACGAACTTCGCGGTTGCATGCCCCGTCTACAACATCACGGGACAACCGGCGATCTCGTTGCCGCTCCATTGGAATCGCGAGGGCTTGCCAATCGGAGTAATGTTCGGCGCGCGCTACGGCGACGAAGCGACCCTGATTCAGCTCGCCGGTCAGCTCGAACAGGCGCAGCCGTGGCTCGGCCGCAAGCCGCCGATTTGGGATTGAGTGTTCTGCAAAATGCGTTCGTCCTGGACGAGCGCACCCATCATCCTTCTCCCGATGCCGAGGTTCCCGTCATGAGCTCCGATCGCGCGCACGTCGCGGCAAATGCCGATCGTTTCTCGGGTTTCGCCGAACTCTACGACATGCACCGGCCGAGGCTGCCTGAAGTCATCGTGGATCTCCTGACGCAACTGGCCGCAAAGCAACGGCCCGTGGTCGTCGATCTCGGCAGCGGCACGGGACTTTCGACCCTGCTGTGGACGCGCCGCGCAGCCGAGGTCGTCGGAGTCGAGCCGAATGCCGACATGCGCGCGCAGGCCGAGCGGCGCGCGGCCGACGCCAGTGCGAACACCGTCCGGTTTGTCGAGGGGCTCTCGACCGCGACCGGCCTCCCCGACCAATGCGCCGACATCGTGACCTGCTCGCAGTCGCTGCATTGGATGGAGCCGGACGGCACCTTCGCCGAGGTTGCGCGCATCTTGCGCGACGGCGGCGTGTTCGCCGCTTACGACTGCGACTGGCCGCCGACGCTCAACGCCGAGGCTGAGCAGGCTTACAACGCATGTCGAGCCAAAGCGGAGGCGCTCGAGCGCTCGATCCGCCTCACGCCGGAGGTTCATCAATGGAACAAAGGCGGGCATCTGGAAAGGATCAGGCAGAGCGGGCGGTTCCGTTATGTAAAGGAGATCGGGCTGCATCACGTCGAGAGGGGAGGCGCAGAGCGGCTGGTCGGGCTCGCGCTAAGCCAGGGCGAGATCGCTACGCTGCTCAAGCACGGCATCGGCGAGGATGAGATCGGGATCACGGCGTTGCGCGAGACGGCGCGCCGCGCTCTAGGCGACTCGATCGTGCAGTGGTTCTGGAGCTACCGGCTCAGGATGGGCGTGAAGTGACGGCGGCTGCTGCGAGAACAGGACGGTCCTGATAGGGTCAAGCATGGCTCAAAACAGCCGTCATAAAATCCTCATCATTGGTGGTGGCACCGCTGGTCTCACTGTTGCGGCGCGGCTCAGACGCGCGGGTGAATCGGACCTCGCAGTCATCGAGCCGTCGGAGAAGCATTTCTACCAGCCGCTGTGGACCCTGGTCGGCGCGGGTGCGGTCCGCAGAGAGGCGACCGCGCGCTCGGAGCGCGATTACATCGCGGCGGGAGTGACATGGATCAAAGACTGGGCGTGCGAGATTTCTCCCGAGTCCAAATGTGTCACGACTCGTTCGGGCGGGCGTATCTCGTACGACTTCCTGATCGTCGCGCCGGGTCTCGAGCTCAACTGGGGCGCGATTGCGGGCCTTCGCGAGGCGGTCGGGAATGGTTCGGTATCGACCAACTATACTTACGAAAACGCGCCCCAAACGTGGGACCTGATTCGCGACTTCAAGGGCGGCACCGCGCTGTTCCATATGCCGGGGACGCCCATAAAATGCCCGGGCGCGCCGCAGAAAATCATGTACCTCGCGGCGGATCACTTTCGCAGGAAAAAGATCTCCGCCAACGTCATCTATGGCTCCGCCACTCCCACGATTTATGGCGTCAAGGAGTACGCGGCGGTCCTCGACACGGTGGTTCGGCGCTACGAGATTGACGCGCGGTTCAGTCATGACCTGGTGGAAATTCGACCAGACAAAAGGGAAGCGGTATTCGTCCGCAAGGACGATCCCTCCAGCGCACGGGTGACGATTGGCTACGACATCATGCACGTCGCGCCGCCGCAGATCGCTCCGGAGTTCATCCGCAACAGCGCACTACCCGCGCAAGGCGAGCCTGGACTGGGCTGGGTCGAGGTCGATCAATACACGCTTCAACACAAGCGGTATCCAAATGTATTCGCTTTGGGCGACGTGGCGAGTTCGCCCAACGCCAAGACCGGCGCAGCGGCGATCAAACAGGCCCCGGTCGTCGTCAGCAATCTGCTAAAGGTGATGCGTGGAGCGTTACCGACGGCGAAATACAACGGCTACGTCGCGTGTCCGATCACGACCGCCTACGGCAAGCTGCTGCTCTGTGAATTCGATTACACCGGCAAGCCGACTCCGACCATTCCCTTCATCAACACCGCCGCGGAGCGCTACGACACCTGGCTTTTGAAGCGCTACGGGTTGCCGTGGCTGTATTGGAACCTGATGCTGCGCGGCCGTGACGTGCCATTTCTGGGCGCGCGCGCCATCCGTAGGCAGGACGCGTCGCGGCGCGCCGAACAGTACGCGGCAAGCCGGGCCAAATAGCTCTTGCCCCTAGACCTGGACCAGCACGCCGTTGTGGATCAAAAAGCTCAACACGTTGGCGCCAAGGCGTTGCGACTCCGGGTCCGGGTTCTTTTCGCGAAACTCGCGAATCTTCTGGGCGTAGTGGGCGCGCCATTTGGCGCTGATCACCTGCTCACCGTCTGACTTCCTGATCCGAAAGCATCGCGCAATGATCGCGTCGGGATCTTCGCCCACGAATTCACAGAATCGCGCGAGCGCTAGCAGCTTGTCGGGTTCCTCGGCGATCGGGTCGCCGCCCCACTGATCGCTCAGATCGCGCCGCCAGGTTCTGACTGACTCGTACGCTTCGATCGCTTGCTCGGTCATCGTCGCTGCTCCGCAAGGTTAAGCATGGTACTCCATCGCGCCTCTGCTAGGTCGAGAAAATGTGCACCGACATCGCGGCGGCATCGCGTCCCAAAAAGCCGCCGCCGTTTTCGGTGAGCCCCACGCGCGCGCCGTTCACCTGCCGCGCGCCGCATCGCCCGCGCAGCTGATCGACGATTTCCACGATCTGTGCGATTCCGGTGGCGCCAATCGGGTGGCCCTTCGAGAGCAGTCCGCCGCTGGGATTGACGACGTGGGCTCCGCCGAGTTCCATCGCCCCTCGCGCCAGAAACTCCGGACCCTCGCCTCTGCCGCAGAGTCCTAGTTCCTCGCATGCGATCAGTTCCGCCGGCGCGGCTGCGTCGTGTACCTCGAGCACGTTGATCTCCGACGGCCCGACGCCGGCGATTTCGTAAGCGCGCTTGGCCACGCGCTCGAGCGCGGTCGGTTCGTCGGCTGCGCGATCGCGTCCCGAGTAGATCACCGACGCGCGCACTTCGACCGGCGTCGCGATGCCCATTCGCCGCGCATACTTCTCCGACATGAGCACTGCCGCGGCCGCCCCGTCGCCGATCGGCGAGCACATCAACACGGTCAATGGCGGCGAGACCTCGCGCGCGTCAAGCACCTGCTCGCGCGTGACGCGGTCGTGGAACTGTGCCTTGGGATTGAGCGCGCCAAAGGCGTGACTCTTGACGGCGATATCGGCAAAGGTGTCTGCGGTCGCGCCGCTGATCTTCATGTATTCGCGCGTGGAAGCCGCGTAGATGTCCATGAAGAACGATTTCTTTTCGCCGCCCTCCTCGATTCCCGGCTTCTTGTCGCCGACGCTCATCCGCGCCTTGAGTTCGCGAAGCTGCTCCAGATCGACGGCGGTTCCGATCGCCCTGAACGTGACCGCTTTGTCGGGATGCGTCATCTTCTCCGCGCCGACAGCCAGCGTGACGTCGTAGAGTCCCGATTGAATCGCCATCCACGCGAGATGGAACGCGGACGAAGCCGACGCGCACGCGTTTTCCACGTTGAACAGCGGGACCCCGAGGATTCCGGTGTTCCGAAGCGCGACCTGGCCGCGGATCATTTCCTGGCCGGTGATCAATCCGGCAATCGCATTGGAAAAGAACACCGCCTCGACGTCCTTCGGCACGATACCGGCGTCCTTGAGCGCATCGCCCACCGCCTCTTCGGCCAGCGAACGAACGCCGCGCTCGGAGTACTTGCCGAAGCGTGTCATCCCGACGCCGGCGACTGTCACACGTTCTCTGTTGGGCATAACGATTCTCCCTGTCATGTGCGGGCGACGCTGATCCCCGCTTTTTCTCGATCCCACGCGTTGCCGATTCCGCGCTGTTTGAGCGCGGCGTACTGGATTCGTTGCGTACCGGTCTTGGGAAGCTCGTCGACCACCTCGACGTATCGAGGGATGGCGTAGTAGGCCATTCGCCCGCGACAGAACTCGATCAGTTCTTCGGGACTGAAGCGCGCACCGTCCTTTAGCACGACTGCGACTTTGACTTCATCCTCGCCGAGCTCGGAAGGCACCGCGTAGGCGGCCGATTCGAGCACCGCGGGATGCTCGTTGACGACGGTTTCGATTTCCCACGCCGAAATGTTCTCGCCGCGCCGGCGAATCGACGCCTTCTTGCGCCCACAGAAGTAGAAGAACCCGTCGTTGTCGGTCCTGGCGAGGTCGCCGGAATGAAACCATCCGCCTCGATAGGCCTCGGCGGTGGCGTCGGGTAGCTTGTGATATTGGCTGAGCTGGCCCTTGGGATGGCGGAATACCAGTTCGCCCACCTTGCCGGCCGGAAGTGGATTGTCGTCGTCATCGACGACCTTGAAATCCACTCCACCGACCGGCCTGCCCATCGACCCGACCCGACCGACGTCGTTGAGCAGGAGTCCGGGCGAATCCACCATTCCGTAGAACTCGACGATCCTCACGCCAAAGCGATCTTCGAATTCCTTCCACGCGCTTGGAGGGCATGCGGCCGAGAGCACCACTCGCACCTTGTGCTCTCGATCATCGAGCCGCGCCGCTTGTTTGAGCAGGATCGAGAGCATTCCGCCAAGCGTATTGAATTCCACCGCGTCGAATTTGCGGCAGTCGTCCCAGAACCGCGACGCGCTGAAGCGCTCGCCCAGCGCGAATTTCGCGTCCAGCGTCATCGAGCCGAAGCCCGAGATCATCAGCGCATTGCCGTGAAACAGCGGCAGCGCGGTGTACATCGTCTCGCCCGGCTTGACCCCTGTGGCGGCGAGGACGGCAGCAAGAGAGTAGCCGTCGGAGCCACTGGCGACGACGCCCTTCGGCGGTCCGGTGGTCCCGGACGTGTACATCATCCCGCCGCCGCCCGCGTGTTGGCCGACCTCCACTTGCGGCTCGCGAGCGGAATGAGCGAGCAGTCGCTCGAGGGTCCAATCGACTCCGCCTCCCGCCTTGCCGTCCGCGACCACCGTGCGCCTGAGACTCGGCACGGTAGCCTTGACCGCCATTACCGCTTCCCTGAGCGGTTCTTCGAAAATGACCGCGGTTGAATCCGAATCCGCGAGAATGTGATGCAGCGTGGCGCCGCGTTGCGAGGTGTTAACCGGCACGCTGACGGCGCCGATGAATCCGATGGCGAAATGCAGCCAGAGAAATTCCGGCCGGTTGCCCATCATTATCGCAACCCGCTCTCCCGGACGGATCCCCAGTTCGAGCAGACCGTTGGCGGCGCGTTGGATATTGTCGAGCACCTGTTCCCAGGTGAAACGCTCGTCCTTGAATTTGAGCCAGACTTCGCCCGGATGCTCGGCGACGCGATGCCTGATCAGTTGCTCGATCGGTCCCTGAAGACGCGCCATCTCAATTCCTCTGCGATCCCGGCGCAAGGCTACTGCGCCATCGGCTCTCCGGCTACACCGTTGCGACTCAGAATCTGGCGTGCGCCCGCGAGGCTCAGGACGTCGGTTGTGCCGTCCTCGATCAATGAGGCGCGCGCGTCGCGGAAGAGTTTTTCGATTCCGTACTCCTTGCTGAGGCCGTTGCCGCCGAATACCTGGAGCGCGTCGCTCGTGACCTCGAACGCCGCCTGCGTGCAGAAGGTCTTGGCCGCGATCGCATGCTCCAGCGACGGCGTCGTCGAGGTCTGATTGTAGATCATCACGGCCCGCGACAGCGCCCGGCATGCCTCGACCTTGGTGAACATCTCGAACAGATGCTTCTGGACCAGTTGATGCTCGCAGATCGCCTGCCCGCCCTGCACGCGCTGCCTCGAGTACTCGAGCGCTTCCTCGAAAGCAGCGCGCGCCACACCCGTGAACGCAGTCGCCATCGCCGAGTTGGCAAATGTGAGGGTTCGTTCGAGCTCGAGCTCGTAGCCCTCGCTCTTGGTCAGCATCCAGCTGCGCGGAATCCTCACATTGTCGAAATAAATTTCGCCCTGGTTGAGCGCACGCTGGCCGAGCTTGTTGAGCGGCTTGCCTTTTGTCACGCCCGGCAGGTTGAGCGGGACGAACGCGATACCGCCGCCGGCCATGCCGGCCTTGCGCTCGGTCGTCAGGTACAACGCCGCATGAGTAGCGATCGTCCCGTTCGAGACCCACGCCGCCTTCTGCCCGTTGATCACATACGAGTCGCCTTCGGCGCGGGCGACGACTTGGCCCGACACGCGCGGATTGTGGAACTGGGGCGTCCCCGGCACCAGGGTGTCGGAGCCATGCTGAGGCTCGGTGATCGCCCAGCATCCGATGAGACTGCCCTCGCGGTCGGCGACAAAAGGCTTGACGAAATTTTCGTAGAGCTCCGGATTGCCGCTCGCGGCGGCGGCGCTAAACGGGAACCCCGCACAGAGCAGGCCCAGCCCAAGATCCACCGAGCCCCACGACATCTCCTCAATCATCACGTGCAGTCCCAGCCCATGCAGGCCCATTCCGCCGATTTCTACAGGAAGGCCGGCCACGTGGTATCCGAGCTGATATGCCTGTTTGAAAACCTTCCTGAGCGGAGAATCGAGCGCGATCACCTCGCGCGGGTCTGCCATCCGGTCAAGCATCACCCCTGCCGGGCGAAGGACCTCCTTGGCGAAGCGGTGAACGGTTCCTTTGATTGAATCGACATCCTTGGGAAATTCGACGTTTAGCTCGCGGTAGGTGTCCATTTTTGCTCCGAGATTGGCGCTGTGTCGCGGTAAGTGCTGTGCATACCTCGTGCCTGAAATGAACGATCGTTCAATTACGAGTTTCATTCATTTCAGCTGTATCCGATCGCGTCAATGATTCCTTTCGGCTCAACTCAAATGGCAACGCGCGGCTAGGCGAATACGCGGCGCGGGTCTATAAGTTGGAACAGAAGAGCGCGGACGGTACTTGCCTGCGATTGCGCAAACCGATCTTCGCACAGCAGAGGGAGATTCTCCAATGGCAAAAATCGACGGCGGAGAGATGCTGGTACGGACGCTCGAGCACGAGGGCGTACGCGAGATTTTCACCCTCCACGGCGGCCATCTCGACGCGATCTATGCAGCTTGCCGCGCACACGCCTTCCGCGTGATCGACACGCGTCACGAGCAGGCAGCGGCGCACATGGCCGACGGATGGGCGCGCACGACGGGGCGCCCCGGCGTCGCGGTCGTGACGGCGGGGCCGGGAGTCACGGACGCAGTCACCGGGGTCGCCAACGCGTTCATGGATTCGATCCCGATGATTCTGATCGGCGGACGAAGCCCGCTCGCCGACGATGACAAGCTGCCGCTGCAAGCGGTCGATCAGATGGGTATCCTGCGCCCAATCACCAAATGGGCGCGCAGCGTCACGCATACCGAACGGATCCCGGAATACCTGGCGGCCGCATTCCGCCATGCGACCTCGGGCCGCCCCGGGCCGGTGTTCCTGGAGCTGCCGATCGACGTGCTCTTCGCACGCGCCGATGAAGACCGAGTCGAGTTTCCCAAAGATTATCGGCCCAGGGAGGCTGCTGGGCCTGGCCGCGCTGCACTCGCGCAGGCGCTCAACTGGCTGCGCGAGGCCAAGCGCCCCGCCATCCTCGCCGGCGGCGGGGTATGGTTCGCGCAGGCTGCGGCGGAGCTGACGCGCTTTGCCGAGCTTACCAACACGCCGGTAATGACCAACGCCAAGGCGCGCGGCTCGATCTCCGAGGAGCATCCGCTATGCTTCGGGAGCTTCGGCGCGATTCATCCTGCGATCCATGCGGCCAGCGGCGGCAACACCGATCTCGTAATCCTGCTCGGCACGCGAATTGGGCTGTTCACCGGCGGGCGCAACTCGGTGATTCCGGGCGACGCGCGCGTAATCCAGGTTGATATCGAGCCCGAGGAGATTGGGCGCAACCGCAATATCGAACTCGGCATCGTTTCCGATTGCGGCGAATTCCTGCGCCAGGCCTGCGCAGCGGCGAAGGACGAGAAATTCGACCCTCATGCGGAATGGCTCGAGCGGTTGGGCGCGATCCGCAGCGCGACGAGCCATCGCTTCGACGACGCGCTCAAAGACCGGCCCGGCCCGATTCATCCGGCGCGGATGGTGCACGAGATCGCAAAGACCCTGAGCCCCGACGCGATCGTGGTCGCCGACGGCGGCGAGACCGCCGCCTGGATGTCCAATGCGTGGACGGCGCGGTATCCGGGACGATTCCTGTCACATGGTTATCTCGGATGCCTTGGGACCGGTCTGCCGTTCGCACTCGCAGCCAAGGCGGCGCATCCCGACAAGCAGGTCTTCTGCATCGTTGGCGACGGATCGGCCGGGCTCAATTTCTCGGAATTTCATACCTCTGCGAAGAACAACCTGCCGATCACCGTCGTAATCAACAACGACCAGCAGTGGGGGATGTCGAAGCATGGGCAGGAGCTGATGTGGGGCAAAGGCCGCAGCATAGCCACCGAACTCGGGATGGTACACTACGAGCGCGCCGCCGAGGGGCTCGGCGCACAGGGCGAACTGGTCGAGCGCGCGGCGGATATCGCGCCTGCGCTCAAGCGGGCGCTCGCGTCGGGACGGCCTGCTTGCCTGAACATCGTCACCGACCGCGACATAATCGAGCCGAGCACTCTCGCGATGTACAGCGCCGGCCTTGCCAGTCTCCCGAAGGAAAAGCCAAACCCCGACGCGAGTGGCGAAACTACCCTGCCCTACTACGGCAAGCGCAAGCTGGATTGAGATTGCGGCGCGTGCAGGTGATCGGGCCACGCGCCGGAGTGCAGATAGTTTTTGGCGTCGCGGATCGCTCCCGCAAAGCACGTAGACCCGTCGAAGTACGGAATCTTGTGGTGGCAGCATTCGCGTCGCAGATATTGGCTGAAAGTGCGAAGCTCGCCAATCAAGCTAAGCAGACGGGCATCGTCGAGTTCCTCGGTCCAGTCGGTTCCGTCCGCGGCATGCTCCCGAATCGCGCGCAGTTTCTGTACGGGGTCCGCGTCCGCATAGCCGATGAAGCATGCCTTGATGCCGGCGTGAGCACCTTGACCTAATTCCATTAGATGCTTGGGTAAAAGCACATCGCCTTCCAGCAGGAGATCGTCGCCGCTCTGCAATATGTCGCTCGCGACCTTGCGAATCGTCGGCCAGACTACTTCCATCCGCTTGAGCGCTGGATCGCTCACCCGCATTCCGAGTTGAGGCGCCGCGCTCGCAAGACTGGCGATCAGAGTGTCAATCGAGAAGTACGGGACCCCGTGCTCGGCGAGCATCCGCCGCGCAAGCGTGGTTTTGCCGGAACGCGGGGCACCGCCGATCATGTATAGCATCTGCCTTACCTCGACCTCGCAGACAGGCTGCGAATCAGAAGCAAGGTTGCTGCCAAGCTCGGCGTCACAAAAAGGGCAGACCGAGAGAGGAGATTTGAGTCGTGGATATATTTGCCAAAGTCGATCATGCATCCAAAAGACCCACTCGTGACTCGCCCTGCCGGCGCAGACCCACCTGAGATTGTCGGGAATTGCAGTTTCGAGGACTCCCTGGCGGAGGGGGTGGGATTCGAACCCACGAGGGACTTTCATCCCTGCCGGTTTTCAAGACCGGTGCCTTCAACCACTCGGCCACCCCTCCAGGGCTTAAGCATTTATCGCATTCGCGGTGGCGGGGCGACTAGCTGAGTGTCCGCGCAGTTCACGGGACGGGCTGGAGCCACTCGAGCGGGCGTGGGCGAAAGTGCAGCTCGCGTCTGGCCTTGTCGTTTGACGCCCCGCGCAGCCGCGTCGCGTAATAGACGGTATCCGCTCCAAATGTGTCCAGAGCTTGCTGCTCTGTTACGGTGGGAGGCGGCGGCGCGCCGACGGCCCGAGCAAAGGCGGGCAGCCATTCGCGCTGGGGCGTCGGTTCACTGTCCACGACGTTGTACGCGCCCGGAGCGCAGTCAAGTGCCGCGACCGTGGCTGCGGCGGCGTCCTCGATGTGCACCCAGCTCCACACACCTTCGCCAGCGCCGATGACCGGGATCCACTGTTGTCGTACCTGATCGCCCATGTCGCCTTCGCTGCAATACCAGGTGCCCGGCCCATAGAAAAATCCGTAGCGCAGGGCAACCCACTCTATACCCGGCGTTCGCGATGCCAACGATTCCAGTTCGGCATAGGTGTGAGCGCCGGCTGCCACCGCCGGCGATGCGTCAAGTGCAAACGGCGCCGACTCATCGGCCAGCCCCGCGCCTGGCGCGTACCAAAATCCCGACGATTGCAGAATGTAGCGGCGCACACCCGCATCGTGGAGCGCCGCCAGCAGGTTTGCGTTGCCTTCGATTCTAACTTTGCGATCGCGCTCGGCCGCGGCTTTCATTTCCGCCGGCGTGTAGTGCGCGGGCAGCGAGGTCAGCTCGTTGATGACCGCGTGCGGCTGAACGCGTGCAATCGCCGCTCTTACAGCGGCCGCTTCCAGCGCATCCGCCATGACCACCCCGGCACCTGCCTCGGCCAGCGCACGCGCCGATTCCGGCGAACGCGCCAGCCCAAACACAGTGTGACCGGCTTCTCTCAAGCAACCGATCAGCGGCCGACCGATCGCGCCCGTCGCGCCCGCCAGCATGACTCTCATCGCATCTCCCGTTTACCCCGCGCGCTGCGGCGCCCTCTTCGTGACAGCTTGATCCTGCCACAGCTTGATACCGCCGAGCAGGCCCTCGGTATTGCTTACCACCTTGACGTTCGGCGGCAGCTTGAAGTTGATCGTCTCCGCATTGCCGCCGCCGATGTACAGCCGGTCGTAGTTGAACGTCTTGGCCATCTCGTCAATCGCTTCGCGCAGGTGCTTGTTCCACTTCTTCTTGCCCTTCTTCAGGAACGCCCGGTTGCCGAGCTCGTCTTCGTAGGTCTTGCCGTTGCGAAACGGATGATGCCCCAGCTCGAGATGAATCCGATGCCCATCGACGAACAGCACCGATCCGAATCCAGTGCCCAGCGTGATCACCAGCTCGTCGCCGCGGCCGGTCGCGCATCCGAGACCCTGTACGTCGGCGTCATTGGCGATTCGCAGCGGTCGCCTGAGCTTCTTCTTCAGCGCCGCCTCGAGGGGAAAGTTCTTCCATCCTTTGCCAAGGTTCGGCGCCGTGTAGACGACACCATTTTTGATGACGCCGGGGAATCCCACCGACACCCGGTCGAACGCGCCGGCCATCTTCGCGAGCTCTGCGATAATTGCGATCACTTTCTTCGGCGTCGCGTTACGCGGCGTCTTGATCTTTTGCCGCTCGGTTATCATCTTGCCTTTTTCGTCGAGCGCGGCTGCCTTGATCCCAGTACCGCCGACGTCCACGGCGAGTGTGGTTATCGACTTGGGCGCCGGCGGCGTCGCGGGCGCGGGCGGCTTCGTTGGTGCGGGCCCGTCCGCGATTGGTTTTGCCGCGGGGATCTTCTGAGCTTGTTCTTCTTTCATCTGTTCACTCTGCGATTGAAGGAACCCTGGCGGCGACGCACGTGAGTCCGTCCTTGCGATTCGTTCCTTATATACCAAACCGCGTTTACGCGCATTCTTGTGGCATGTACTCGGCGCGCCGTGGTAATTCAGGCCTCGCGCGCGGACCGGAGGCGGGTTTCTATTGGGATCGCGAATAGCAGATTACTTCGGCCTGGAACTCGCCGGCACCACGTTTCGACGCGAGGTGCTCGCCGGCGTCACCACCTTCGTCACGATGTCGTACATAATCGCGGTCAATCCAGCGATTCTGAAAGCCGCGGGCATCCCCGAACGACCCTCGATGGTCGCGACCGTGATGACCGCGGTGGTCGGAACGCTCGTGATGGGCTTGTACGCCAATCGCCCGTTCGCGATCGCGCCTTACATGGGCGAGAACGCATTCGTCGCATACACGGTCGTAAAGGTGCTCGGCTACAGCTGGCAAACCGCGATGGCTGCGGTGTTCCTGGCGGGTGTGATGTTCACGCTGTTGACGGTCGCGCGCGTGCGAGCCTGGATAGTCGAGGCGCTTCCGCCCGGCCTCTCCTACAGCTTCGGCGTGGGAATCGGCCTGTTCCTCACTTTCATCGGACTCAACGAATCCGGCATCGTGTCGATTGGCGTGCCGGGCGCACCGGTAAGGCTCGGCAACCTTGCGACGCCGTCGGTCGAGATCGCGATTCTGAGCTTCGTTCTGATCGCGATACTGATAGTCCGCCGCGTGCCGGGCGCGATCCTGCTCGGGATTTTGATCTCGGCCGCGATCGCATTCGTCACGGGCGTCGCGAAGCCGCCGTCACAATGGGTCAGCATGCCGCCGAATCCCGCGCCGATCATGCTGCAAATCAATCTGCGCGGCGCGTTGAGCGTCGGATTTTTCGGCGTCCTGCTGACGATATTCGTGATGGCGCTGATCGACACGATGGGCTCGCTGATCGGAGTCTCCGCGCGCGCCGGATTTCTCGACGCCGACGGCACGTTGCCGCAGATCGAACGCCCGATGCTTGCCGACGCAATTGCCACGATGTTCGCGGGCCTGGTGGGCACCACCACCGCCGGCGCGTACATCGAGTCAGCCGCGGGCGTCCATGTCGGCGGACGCACCGGCCTGACGGCAGTGGTGGTCGCCGCACTGTTCGCGATGTCGCTGTTCTTCGCGCCGCTGGTCGCCGCTATCCCGGCCGCCGCCTACGCACCGGCGTTGATTGTAGTCGGCGCCATGATGGTCGCGCCGGTGGTCAAAATCGACTTCGACGATTACACCGAACTGATTCCCGCATTCACAGTGATTGCCCTGATGAGCTTCACCTACAACATCGGCGTCGGCATCACGGCCGGGCTGGTTCTTTATCCCCTTTTCAAGCTGGCCGCCGGGCACTATCGCGAGATTCACGCCGGATTGTGGATTTTATGCATTTTGTCGGCTCTATTTTACGTTTTTTATCCATATCGATAGGCGAAGTTAGATAGTTGTTGAATCACTTGGATTGATTTAGCTCGACGCTCTGCCTACTTTTGTCATGTCCAAGCCTATTGAGCTCTATCAGGTGGCTACAATGGCTATTTTCACCAAGCAGTTCTCGGACGCCGACGACTATGAAGACTGGCTGAAGCACGCCAACGGGCGGATCAACGTGCTGTCGATCGCCAATTCTCCCACGGTGTTTGGCACGACGCTGCACCGACCAGGCGGACCTGTCGTTGTGAAATACCAGACTCACGATAAGTCGTTTGCTCCGCCGAGGGTCGCGACGGGAAAAGTCATGGAGTACGCGATCGTAGGGGCGGCGTTCTTCGCGCTGTTCGCTTACGTGATTACGGAACTCTAGCCGCCGGGCCGAACCCGCTGTCCGCGACTCCTAGTCAGTACGATCTTCTGCAACCGGCGCAGGACTCAACGAGCCAGGCGCACGCGCGATATGCTCGGGCGTCAGGCGCAGCTTGCGAGTCTGCTCGTTGAAGAGTTGTGAATAGACGCCGGCGCGCTTCACCAGCTCCGCATGCGAGCCGACCTCGACGATCTTCCCGCGATCGAGCACCACGATCACGTCCGCATCGACGGCGCTGGCGAGCCGATGCGCAATCACGAACGACGTCCGTCCCTTCATCAGGCGGCGCACCGCGTCGTGAATCAGGTTTTCGACTTCCGAGTCGAGTCCCGACGTCGCTTCGTCGAGAATCAAAATCGGCGGGTTTTTCAGAAACACGCGCGCGAGCGCCAGGCGCTGCCGCTGGCCGGTCGAAGGCCGCACTCCGCCCTCGCCTATCATCGTGTCGAGCCTGTCGGGCAGCGACTCGACGAAGTCGCGGATGTTGGCCTGCTCGAGCGCTCGCCAGATGTTCCCATCGGGCGCGCCGGGCTGCCCGTATTGCACGTTCTCGCGAATCGACGCGCTGAACAGGATCGCGTCCTGCGGCACGATCCCGATCGAATCGCGCAACGACTTCAGTGTCACCGTCGAAATGTCGGTGCCGTCGATCAGAATGCGGCCGGCGGCGAGCTCGTAAAATCGCGGAATCAGGCTGGCGAGCGTGGTCTTGCCGGCCCCCGAACGCCCAACCAGCGCCACCGTTGTCCCTGCGGGCACGGCAAGGTTCACGTCGTCCAGCGTGATGCGCAGCGGCCCGCCGTCGAGCGGCTTGTAGCCAAAGCGCAGATGCTCGATCTCGACCAGTCCGCGCTTCACTTTCAGCGCTGACGCGCCGGACCGGTCATGCACCTCGGGCGTCTCGTCGAAGAACGCGAAGATCCGCTCGATGGCCGCCAGGGCTGTCGCCACAATCACCGACAACTCCGAGAAGCGCTGCAGCGGCAGGTAGAGCGCTGGGAGAAGGCCGAAGAACGCGACCACGGTGCCGATGGTCATTTTGCCGTGCATGATCATCAGCGCGCCGGCCCAGATCACGATCAGCGGAGCGCCGCGCGAGATGAACTCGGTGAACATCTGATGGGTTGACGAAAGCTTCACGCTCTCGATCGTCAGGTCGTACATTTCGGTTGTGCGCTGATGGAACCGGCGCGCCTCGTCGGCTTCGCGCGCGAACGATTTGACGGTCGAGATGCCAGCGACACGCTCCTGCAACTCGCCCGAAAACTCCTCGACCACTTCCTGCAGGTCGTGACTCGTCTCCTTGATCTTCGGCGACAGAATCCTGATCACCGCGACATAAAATGGAACGATGATCAGCGAAATCCACGCCAGCCGCACGTTCAGAGAGAACAGCAGCCAAATCACGAAACCCAGCGACACGCCGTCCATCCAGATGTTGATCATCGCCGAGCCGACGAAGTTCTGCGCCATCGAGATGTCGGAGATGAACCGCGCGACCACTGCACCCGACGTCGTGCGATCGAAAAACGAATGCGATAGGCGCTGCATGTGCTTGTACAGCGCGTAGCGCAGGTCGAAGATCAAGCGATGCCCCGCCATGCTCGCCCAGTAATTGCGATAGTAGGTCGCGATCGCCTGGACGAGGAACAGCGCGAACATCGCAACGGTCAAAGCTTCGAGCTTGGCAGCAGAGCCCACGCCCAGATGCAGCGTCGCGGCAATTGCGCGGCACCACCCGTCGATCATCGAGTTCAAACGCTCAGGATGCGCCTCCGGAACCAGTAAAACGTCGAACACGTATTTGAAGGCGAGCGGAAACGCGAGCGGCAGCGTGAATTTCAGGATGCCCATGACGGAGCCGCCCGCCACCAGCCACAGATGCGGCCGCACGTAACCGAGGAAGCGCGCCAGGGCAGTTCGCGGAACGAAGCGATCAAAGAGGCGCTCGAAAAAGCCGCGGCCAGGTTGGTCGGGGTCGTCGGGAGCGCCGGTCTGCTCCCCAAGGGAACAATCCGCCGTCTCCGGCGCGCCGGCAATCATAACAGAACCACGATTTGGCATGCCAAAGACTTTAGCAGTCGCGCATAAGCCAGAAAACACGCATCGCGACTGTTAAGAACCCTGTCGAGATCAATCGCAGGGAGAGGGGAAGAAACAGAGAGGGGAAAACCTATGCGGCGGCGATGCGATCTACGAGGGTGGGGATCTTGCTGCGCTTGGCGTGTCCTGCCAGGCCCGCCGCCGCGATTCGCTCCATGTACTCGCGTACGACCAGCTTGATGAACTTCGCGGTCGCGACGCGGCCCTTATCGACCTGCGCCTTTTCGAGTCCGCCGCCGCAGACGATGATCATCGGCTCCAGCAGTTCGGGACTCCCAATCAGTCCGAGCAGCGCGTGCTCGGTGTGATCGAGATAGCCCTCAATCGCGCTCGCTTCGAGCGGGCGATGCTTCAAATGGTAGCGCAGTTGTCCAAGTCCATACGCGGTCTGCCGTGCCGCGTCCTGCATCGCGTAGCGCATGATCCTGCGATCGACGTTAGTCGGCGCAAATGCGGCGATCTGCCGATATACGACCAGCAGGAATCCCGCGAGCGACAAGTTGATCGAAACGGAGCCCTGCGGAAACTGATCCGCCCACAGCCATTCCTTGAGTCCCTGCTCCGCCGTCGCACTGGCGCGCCCGAGTCCGGCCCCGCCGAAGAGCGCGCGCTTGCGAAACACCTCGAACAGCCGCGACGCGTCGAGCATCTGCGCGCACATCCAGCTCTTCAGCTCGAGGAAGTCCTGGTTGATCAGCGCCACCCACTTCGAGGGGAAGTCCATCGACACGATCTGGCATTCCTGCAGAAACGTGTATAGCTGCGCGCACGCCTTCTCGAGTTCGGGCGCCAGCGGATGCGCATGCAGTTCGGTCCATGGGATGTCGATCGCCGGGACCCATCGCCGAGCCTTGTCCTCTTCGTAAAGCTCGGCGACGTTGTCGGACCATACATCCGATTTGCGATTCACGACGTAGCCCATGTCGGGCAGCTTGCCGACCTTCTCACTCCCGCGCGACACCATCGACTGGCTGGTGCGGACGTCCTCAGGAATGCTGGTGTAGCCGTAGCTGCCGATGTCGAGGTCCTGGTAGGTAAGTCCCCGCTTTGGGTCCGACGCGTGCCCCGCTATGTGTTCGGTCTTGGCATCGTACCAATGCAGGCCCAAGTGCCCCTCCATCACCTTCTGCGCGGCTTGGAGGACCGTCTCATCGACTGTGTAATCCTTGTCAGCGTAAAATGCCACTTAAGCTGCCTCGTTAGAACTTCCTCAGAATGCGCTGCAGGTCTGGCTAGCCTAACCCCTGACCCTTTCCCACGCGGGAAGGGGAACCGGAGTCAAAGATCTAGTTCAGCTTGATTCCCGCAGCTTCGGCCGCGGCGCGTCCCATCTCGTACATCATAAAGAGCTTCGAACGCTCCCGGCGCTCCGGCATCCCGCACTTATCCAGGCGCTCGAAATGCTCCTGCATCTGCTTGAGATTGAACTGGGTAGTGACGCGAATGCCTTGTTCGATATTTTCCTTCTTGAGCCCGCCGCCGGCCAGAATAATAAACGCCTCGGTCAGTTCGGTCGCGGCCGCGCCGGCAAACGAAATGTTTTCGGCTTCGTCCAGATGCGCGTGCAGCACTTCGCGCTTCTCGGGAAAGTGCTCGAGCACGTATTTGAAATGCTGCATGCCGTAGCCGACGTGCCGCGCTTCGTCCTGCATCACGAGCCTGAAAATTTTCTTGTCAACATCGGTCGGCGACAGGTATTCGCTGAAGCGGAACAGCGTCAGCACGTTGCCCTCCGCCACCAGGTGCAGCGCCACCGACATCTCGCTGAACGAATCGGCGTCGCGCAGATGCTTCAGCGCCATCTCGTTGATCGGGCTCGCCTGCATCAGGCCCCAGCCGGTGGTGAGCGCGCGCTTGCGGAACACCTCCGCGTGACGCGCCTCGTCCATCGCCTGCGCCGCGATAAAGGAGCGCACCTCGATAAAGTCGGGATTCAGCCGCGGCAGCCACATCGCCGGCGTGTCGGTCGCGATCATTTCCACTTCGGTCAGAAACGTCATCAACTGCGACAGCGCCTTGCCCGTCACCTCGGGCAGCTCGACCCCGTCCAGGCGGTCCCACGGAATGTCGGTGGTAGCATTCCACTGGCGCGACACCGCTTCCTCGTAATAGCTCTCGGTGTTGAACGCCCATAGCTCGCTCTTGCGCGAGACCCACGGCTGCGCATCGGGCACGCCCTCGGGAATCTCGGCGCCGCGCGGCGCATAGGATCGATTCGAGCGGACCTTTTCGGGTATGTCGGTGTAGCCATAGGTTCCGAGGTTAAGATCGCGATAGGTCAACCCGCGGCGCGGGTTGGCTTCTTCGGGACTTACTTTCTCGGTCGCCGACTTCATCCACGACAGGTCCATCTCGCCGGTCCTTATCGTATAGAGCCACTTGTCGATGAAGTCCTTGTCCTGGCTGAAATCCGTGGTCGAAAGGTATGCCATCGTCGCCGCGCCTCCGCGCTTGCTAGTTGAAACTCACTTCGAGCTTGCTCGACAGGTCAAAAAATTCCTGGATCGATTCCATGAACCGGTAAAGTTTGTCGTGACCGTCGGGATCGTCATAGACAATCTTCAGACGCTCGCCGAAATGCGCCAGCGTATTGATGTCGTGCGAGGAATCCGCCTCGCCGTTGCGCCGGATGTTCTCGATCATCTCGCGCCACACGCGCGAGTCGCCCTCGATCTTGAAGTCGACTTTCTTGAGATCGATCGCCGGCACTTCGCTGATGTTCTTGAGGTCGAAGACCTCGAACTCGAGCACGAAGTTGCGCGCCTTGCCGTTGAGGCCGACGCTGACGCCGAAGGTCGTGTCGATAAACCCCAAGCGCCGGAACTTTTCCTCGTTCGCGGCCATCTGCGCCTTAAGCGCCTCGAAATATTCGGTCGAAGGAAAGCTAATCGCCATAAAATCGATGAACCCACCGGCCTCCCAATAAATTGATCAATGCTGAATGAATTTAAGGTTAAACGACTGAGGAAGGCAAGCCGACCATCGTTTAAGTTGGAAGCGCGGGTCATTTTGGCCCTGCGCACGCCAAAAGAAAATCCGGCGCCGGCTCGAAGTCGGCGCCGGAAAACATAAGTAACTGCAGGTCGAGAAAAATCTAACGTGCCGACGCCTGCTTGGTGGCGCCGCCGTTAGCCAGCTCGTCGTTGATCAGCTCTTCGAACTTGGGAATGGGCTGCGCCCCGGTCAGAGGCCGGCCATCAATGAAGAACGCCGGGGTCCCGTCCACGCCGGCTTTCTCGCCGGCAGCCTGATCGCTCTTGATCTGGCTGTCGTACTTCGCCTTGTCAAAGCACGCGTCGAACTCAGTGGTATTCATGCCGAGCGTCTTGGCCGTAGCCTTCAGGTCGGCGGGCGCCAGCTTGCCTTGATTGGCGAACAGCGCGTCGCGGTAGGGCCAGAACTTGCCCTGCTCGTTGGCGCATCGCGCGGCCTTCGCGGCGTCAAGCGCATGCGAATGGAACGGCAGTGGGAAGTCCATATGCACGAGGCGAATCTTGTCGCCATATTTCTCGCGCAACTGCTTCAGAGTGGCTTCGGTCGCCTTGCAAAACGGACACTGGAAGTCGGTGAACTCGACGATGGTGACGGGCGCATCCTTGGCGCCGAGCACCGGATGCCCGCTGCTGTTCACCGCTACGCGCTGAGGCTCGAGCAAAATCTTGACCGGCTCATCCTTGCGCAGGCGTTGGAGCAGCGCCTGGCGGTTCAACATCTGCATCAGCTGCGGCTTGATCTGGTCGAACGGCGCGGTACCGGCGCCCTTGTTCTGATCGTAAAACTTCTTCGCGGCGGCTTCGGTCACCGCCGATTTGCCGGAGTACTCTTGCTTGAGGTAGTCATTGACGCTCAGCTTGTCGCGCTGGGCGGCCTGCTCGATCAGATAGTCATCGGTCATCGACTCGAGCGTCTGGCGCCTGAGATCGAAGGTCTTATCGGCGATCAGTTGATCGACGCGCTTCTCGAGCGCCGCACGCATCTGCTCGAGCTGCGGTTTGACCTTCGCATCGAGGTCCTTCTCGCTGATCTTATGATCGCCGACGGTGGCGACAACCGCGTTGGGATCGTCGGCCCATGCGTGAGGCACGGAGGTGATTGCGAACACAAATGCGACGGCGGCAACAACGAAAACGACACGCCGCACGGATTGAGGGCGGCGCCCTGCGTCACTCATATTCAATAACATCGGATAATGTTCAAACTCCCTCGTTCAAAATAACCCTGAAATGCTATCATGCGGCGAGAGCGATGTCGCGATGCGTGAAACGAAGCATTTGCCCGGATCGCCGTCACTCCGCTACCCTGCCACTTACTTTGAAAACGAATCTCGCAGCCTCGCTAGGAATGCTGGCCCTGCTGCTGCTTGTCTCGCCCACAAATGGCCGGGCGGCCGGCAACGAAAACGACAACCGTTTGAGCGTCTTCGTCGATTGTCACTGCTCCGATCAGGTCGGCGGAGACTTTTGCTCCGCCTTCAAGGACAAAGTCAAAGACTCGACCGCATATATGCTCGTCGATCACACCGACAAATACGGCATCGGAGTGCATCTCTGGTGCATGGATTTGTTCACGGGACTTCCGGGCATCGACAGCAAGCTCACTGGCACAATGTCTGCGGTGTCGGTCGCGTTCACCATCTATGCCGACCGACTGCCGGGCGAAGTGTACGAAGATTCTTCCGTGTTTAGAGTCGGCAAGGACGCCACCGGCGAGATGTCGGATAGAATCCTGGCCGCCGTGGGTCAACTAGCCACCGCCAACAAGACCGTATTCGAGCATATCCGGTCAACTCCGAAGCCGGTGGCGACGCCAACCATTCGCGTCATCCAGTGACGCTCGCGAACTGGCGCACCATGTAGCCGATCGCTCCAGTCATGGCGCCAACGGAATCACTACGAAGGACCCGCACAGTGACAAATCAACATGATGGCATCGCGATTCCCCTGGTCGGCATAGTGCTCACTATGCAGAGGGCGACCGCATTGCTGCTGCTGATGGTAGCGCTCGCGCTTACCGCCGGGCCTGCCGTAGCTCAGTCCGGAAAGCAGGATTACGATAGTTACTGCGCCGAATGCCACGGGCCCGACGGCAAAGGTAACGGCCCCTCAGTCTCGACCATTCCAATGACTCCGCCACCGTCCGACCTTACTCTGCTGACCAGGGAAAATGGCGGCAAGTTTCCTTTCCAGGAGGTCGTGGATACGATCGACGGCCGCAAAGTTGTTCCGTCTCACGAGCGCATCCAGATGCCCTTCCTGGGGACAACCCTGCAAAAACCGGGCGAGGAGTTCACTCCGGAAAGCAATGCCGCAGTGAAACGAAGAATCGAGTCTATGGCGCGATACGTCGAGAGCCTGCAGCAGAAGTAGCGCACGCCTGGCGGCTAACGGGCCGCGCGCTCGAACGAATGCAAGACCCTGAGAGTGCGTTCTCGATCCATCGGTTTCGAGGTGTAGTACTGGACGCGATATCTACGCGCGCGCCGCTCCGTGGCGTGACTGTGAATCGCCGCGATGTAGGCGACAAGTGCGTGGGGCGCCCACTTCCGCACCTGGTCGAGCAGCCAGCCACGGCTGGATTCCTCGAGCACCTCGTCGTCGATTACGACTATCTTGATGCCCGGCTTCAGCAGCGAGGCGCGCGCCTCCTGCGGATTGGTAAAGTTGACCATGACCCACGAATCGTTCAGCGCCTCGGCGATCATCCGAACGATCGATTGGTCGCGCGAAAAAACCGCTATAACCCGCGGGCCGGCGCCGGTTCCAGCCGAGTCCGCCGCTTGCGCAAGCGCCACCCGAGGAGCGAAATTGCGGCTTCCTCTGCCGCGGCGGTCTGGTCCCGGTTTAAGCTGATTGTACGGCTCAAGCATTGATTCCACGCTATTCGGCAATCTGAGCTTGGTTATTGCTTGAAGCATGCCAGCGCAGCTGTTCCGCCGAAACGCCGCTGAAATACACGCAATTTTGGTTTTCGGGGGAACATATGTTAAAGAGGTTTGTCCCCGCATGTAGCGGTTTTTCACACGACTGACGCCTTTCGAGCCAATCCTCAAGGAATGAAACCCAACACCACCTCAGCGCCTCCTGCTTCACTGCCAAGCGGAACGCCCCGCTATTTTCACTT
Source organism: uncultured delta proteobacterium (assembly GCA_963842085.1). Lineage (GTDB taxonomy): Bacteria > Desulfobacterota > Binatia > Binatales > Binataceae > Binatus. The sequence continues at coordinate 49,953 of CAWJET010000002.1, read as the reverse complement.
ACTGTGGGACGCGGAGCTCGACGACCTTCGTCCGGTCCTGGAGTCCGTCCAGAAAAATCGCGACCGCGTGCTGGAACACTGGTACCAGCTCTACGTGCTGCACTTTGCCGACACACGCGCGCTGACCAGGGTGGAATTCATGGCGATCTTCGGCGGCGAGCTCGATGCCACGCTGAAGGATCTGCTCGACAAAGACATGGACCGCTTCGCCGCCGACATCGCCCGAGTTGCGGAGGATCTCGCCGAGCGCGGCGTCCCCTTCTCAGAGCTGATCGTCTCGATACATCTGTTCGAAGAGAGCGCGGCCACCGCGTTTCCATCGTTTCCGCCGGTGATGCCACGGACCTACCACTCGTTCGACAAACTGAGCCACATACGAATGATCGTGCTCGCAGATACCTATTTCCGGTCGAAGACCGCCGTCTCCGGAGCGCGAATCCTGGCGCTCGAACGCGAGGCCGGCGGGATGCCAAATCAATCCCGCAGCCGTTTCCATGGCCTGGTCGGCGCCAGTGCGGCAATGCGGCAGTTGTACGACCGGGTGGAATCGGCAGGCGCCACGCGCGGCACGATTCTAATTGTCGGCGAAAGCGGCACGGGCAAGGAACTGGTGGCGCACGCCATTCACGAATGCGGCCCGCAACCGGCGGCGCCGTTCGTCGCGCTCAACTGCGCGGCTATACCGAGGGACCTGATCGAGAGCGAGCTGTTCGGATACAAGCGCGGCGCATTCAGCGGAGCGAACACCGAGTACCTGGGGCTGTTCCGCGCGGCTGAGGGCGGGACTCTGTTCCTCGACGAAGTAACGGAGATGAGCGCCGATACGCAGAGCAAGCTGCTGCGCGCTCTGCAGGAGCGCACGGTGCGTCCGGTAGGCTCGACCAAAGAGATTGCGGTGGACGTGCGCCTGATCGCCTCGACCAACCGCGAGCCGCAGGAAGCGGTCGAGGCGGGGCGGCTTCGCGACGACCTCTACTACCGTCTCCAGGCGGGCGTCATTCACATACCGCCGCTGCGGGAGCGCGCCGAGGACGTGGCGCTGCTGGTCGAACATTTCATCGAGCTGTTCAACGCGCGGCAGATGCGGGCGGTCCCCGTCACCGGGATCGAAAACGAAGCGCTCGAAGCGATGCGGCGCTATTCGTGGCCGGGCAACGTCCGCGAACTTGCCAATGCGATCGAGACCGCATTCACCTTCAGCCGCTCGCCCGTGATCCGATTGCCGGACCTGCCGGCGTCGATCTCCGGTTTGAGCGCGGGCCAAAGCGCGCCCATCGGCAGAAGAATTCCGGTGGGCAGTTTCGCCGATGCCGAACAAGACCTTATCCGCGGCGCGCTCGAGGCGACCGAGGGCAACAAGCTCCAAGCCGCCAAGCTGCTCAAGATCTCGCGCAAAAAGCTCTACGCCAAGATCGCCAAGTACGGCATCGAATGATCACGCGCCGGTAAGACCCGTCTCGCTCTGCCAGACGGCGGTCAGCGCGCCGTCGTGCTCGGACCAGGTGTAACGCGCGCGTCCGCCGAACGCCTTCTGCAGTTCGCGGGCAATCCGATGCGCCAGCTTTTGCGACGTGGTCAGCACCTCGAGCGTTTCCCCGTTCCAGTTGCTGGCGATAATGCGCCGCTCGGGCTGCGTGAATTCGGCGCGCCGCTCGACGTTGGCAATCCGCGCGCGAATCGCCTCCAGGTTTGAAAGGGCACTCGAACCGCGCACCAGTACGCGCCCGAAGTACCTGCCACTCTTCGCTTGCTTGCACGCCGGGCAAATCGTCCATGCCGCCGCGTTCAGGAGTTTCGCCGGCAGTGGCCGGTCGCGCCGCCAGGTCTTGGCTGTATAGACGCTGCCACAGATGTCGCAGACGGACGGATCTTCGGGTGCGCGCCCTTTCTGTGCGACCGGCGGGCTCATGTCGGAACGTGTGCCGCGGCGGTCGAGGCTGCGGGCGAGGCCCTTGCTGGTGTTGCTAGTGGTCTGCTGCTTCATTGGATTCCCTTTCCTTTTTCTTCCGCTTGCATGCAGTTAGGGGTTCATGATCTGGCGGGTTCCGGCCACGACGAGCAAAAATGCCCTGAGCAGATCGCTCGTGGTGACGATGCCGACCAGGGTGCCGTTGGCGACAATCGGCAGTCCGCCGATCTTGTGCTTCAGCATCAGGCGCGCCGCGTCTTCCACTGTGTTGTATGGCGTGACCGTGACCAGCGCGGTGCGCATCGCCGCGTTGACCCGCGTTGATTCCAGGTAACCGGTGTATTCGCGCAGGTCGCGTTCAGTCACGATGCCGACCAGCCGCCCGTCATCCATTACCGGCACGCGCCTGAAGCGACCGGCGTCCATGATCGTCTTGGCCTTCGCCAGCGTATCTTGCGGACCGATCGTCACCGGATCCGAAGTCATCAAGTTGACAATCTGCATGGTTTGTTCCTCCAGGTCATTCACTTGAATTAGGAGCAATTCGCTTGCCACCAAGATTACGCGTCAATAGGCCGATTTAGCTCCATCTACAATTTGTAAGTGGTGCGATCGGATACAGAGTCGTAGGACATCGTATCCAGCGAGCCTTTATATCCGCGAGAAATCGAGGCCACGACGATGGCACAGCATTGGCTAATACAAATGAGCGCTACTGCGTATGGAGGAAAATTTTATGGCACGGCAATTCAGCAGAATTCTTTGCCCGGTCGATTTCGACGACAACTCGATGCAAGCGCTCGATACCGCGGCGAATCTCGCTCGCGAGAGCGATGGAATCGTATTCGTCCTGCACGTGGTTCCGATGATCCTCGCGCCAACCGGAATGCCGGTTTATGTGGACCTCTACAAGGGCCAGGAAGAGACTGCTCGCACCAAGCTGCTCGAGATTGCGCACAAGCGGCTCGCCGGGATCAAGTACGAACTCCTGATCCATACGGGCGAGCCCGCCGGTACCATCTTGAACGCCGAAAAGAGGACCAACGCCGACGTGGTGGTAATGGCCACGCACGGACGGCGCGGCTTCAAGCGCTTTTTCCTTGGCAGCATAGCCGAACTCGTACTGCGCGAATCGACCTGCCCGGTCCTGACCGTGCGATGCACCCCGGTTCAAAGCGATCTGGTCGGCACCTGGATGACGAAGAATCCCGTTACCGCGACTCCGCAGGAAAAGCTCTCCTCCATCGCGGCAAAGATGCACGCAGGCGGCTTTCGAAGCGTGCCGATCGTGTGTGAGGGCGCCCCGGTCGGAATTGTGACCGACCGCGACATCCGCCAGCGCACCGGTTACCTCGATCAAACCGAGGCGTTCAAGGCGATGAGCGAAGCGCTGATAACCGTGACCCCGGCGACCGATATTCGGGAGGCTGCGCGCTTGCTGCGCGAGCGCAAGATCGGAGCGCTGCCGGTGATCGAGGATGGCAAGCTGGCCGGCGTGATAACCACCTGCGACGTGCTCGAGGCGCTGACGCACGGGGCTGAGCACGGCCAGTGAGCAGGAGTGGCGCGTGGACCCCGCAGTAGAAATCACTGACGCACGCGGAATGTCGATGCCCGCTGGTCGTTCGGCCGGCTATGTGCCGCCGCTGGTCGAGGCAATGATGCGGACGGGGTTCTACCCGGATTCGCCCGCGCGCGTCGAGTTGAAGCAGACGCATATTTCCTACGTGTTCCTCGCCGGCGACTTCGTTTACAAGGTAAAGAAGCCGGCCCATTTCGCATTCCTGGACTGTTCCAGGCTTGCGGATCGGTTCCACTACTGCTGCGAGGAGGTGCGGCTCAACGCGCGCCTTTCCCCGCGGGTGTACCTCGGCGTGTGCGCGATTCTTGGGCGCGGAGACTCCTTCGCGCTCGGACCCGAGGTGCATGCGCGGCATCCCGAAGCCGTCGAGTACGCGGTCAAGATGCGCCGGCTGCCCGAAGACCGGATGCTCGACCGGCTGCTGGCCGCGGGCCAGATAGACAACGCCGCGATTCGCGCGATTGCGGCGCGCATCGCGGAGTTTCACGCCAGCGCCCACTCAAATCATGGATGGGTCTACGGTTCGGCCGCCGCGATCTGGCGCAGCGTGACGGACGAGATCGCGCAGAACGAGGCTTTCGTCGGTCACACGCTTGGCCAAGACCAGTTCAATTCGATCGAAGCTTTCTGCCGCGCCTTTCTCACCGCTCACTGGCGGCCCTTGAATGACCGCGCGCTCGAGGGCCGCGTCCGCGAAGGGCACGGCGACTTGCGCGCCGAGCACATCTGCCTGTTGGGCAACGAGATTGACGTGATCGATTGCGTCGAGTTCAGCGAGCGCTTGCGCTATGGCGACGTTGCTTCCGAGGTCGCATTCCTGGCGATGGACCTCGATCGACTCGGCGCGCCCGGGCTCGCCGATGAGTTGGTCGAGGCTTACGCCGAGTTCGCCGGCGACGAGGAGCTTGCGGTGTTCGTCCCGTTCTACAAATGCTACCGGGCGTGCGTGCGCGGCAAGGTCGAGAGCCTGCGCAGCCTGGAGCGCGAGGTTGGCGATGCCGAGCGCAAGGGTGCCAGCCAGCTGGCGAGCAGCTATTTCGCGCTGGCGTCGCGCTATGCCCGCGGTGCGTCGCCCGCGCTGATAATAGTATGCGGGCTTTCGGGTACGGGCAAATCGACCGTCGCCCGCGTGCTGCAGCATCGCAAAGGCTTCAAGGCAATCAACTCCGACCGCGTCCGCAAGCGGCTGGCGTCGATCTCGCCGCATCAGCACGTCCGCACCGATTACGGGGTGAACATATATTCGGACCGGTTTACGAAGCTCGCCTATGACACGATGCTGGCCGAGGCGGAGAGCCTGCTCAGCGAAGGGCGCGGAGCGATTCTCGACGCTACGTTCAAAGCCTCTGCCGACCGGCAGCTCGCACTGGCGCTGGCTGCGCGGTGCAAGGTGCCGGTGCTCTTTGTCGAATGCGTGGTCAGCGAAGACGAAGCGATACGCCGGCTCGAGCGGCGCGCATCGATGGAAAATGAAGTGTCGGACGCCACGCCGGAGGTGTACCGCAGGCAGCGCGCCGAGTTCGAGCCGATTGGCAAAATCTCGCCGCAAAGCCACCTGCGCATCGACACCAGCCAGCAGCGCGAACGCGTCATCGCCGAAATCGAGGACGCACTCGAGCGCCTGGCGCATGCGGTTTCCGCGAGCATCGCAACTCAGGCGCTCTCGTGAGACCGCGCGTGCGCAGGGCGCCCCCTGCGGGCTATGGTTTCACGCCGGTGACGTGCTCATATAGCCGAACGTCGGTTTGACCCTGATATCTTTGAAGCCCGCCTCTCGCAGCATGTCCGAAAGCTCGCGTCGGGAGTACTGCCTGCCCGTCGTCCATCCGAGCATGATCATGATCGGATTATCGCATCGCGGTCCGCCGATCCTGGATCGTGTCGAGGTAGGCGATTATCTTGCCGATCAGCTCGCCGATCCCGTACTCGCCCCTTTCGCCTTCGCCGACCTCGTAAAGCTTCTCCCCCCATACGGGCATCTCGTGAGTTCCATGGGCTCTGGGGGTATCACGGCCGTCTATCAGCTCGGCTATGCGATGGGCCGGCAGTGGCATGCCGTATTTATCGCCGAGCTTGCGCAGATTTGCCGGCGGCGTAACCAGGCTCTTGGCCACCGGACCGTCTCCGAGACCGTCGATGCCATGGCACGACGCGCAGAAGCGCATGAAATAATGATGCCCGTCGGCCACGTCGTTGCCGGCGGACAGAGCAGGCTGTGAGAACACGAGTGCGATGCCCAACGCAACGATAGACGCAAAAGGTTTTGGCTTCATCGATTTGCTATTTAAGTCGAAATACTCGACGCGCGATAGGCGTCGACTCAAGCATCGGCCACCCGCGCGCATACTGCGTCCTCCTGCACATCGCTCGGCGATGACGCTCCCCTAAATAGAAATATGACCGGTAGGTCGTAAACCGATTCGGGATTATCCAGTGCGGCGAAATCACGCCCTGGTTGATGAACCATGTGTCGTGTCGGGGCCGGTCCGGGCTGGGGGTGAAGAGAATCGTCGAATACCCGCTCTGCACGTCCTCATCGACCATCGCGGTCTGGAACACGCGGTTGAAGGAATAGACCGCGGCTCTCGAATCCGGATACTCGCGGTCACGCACCGTGTTGAAGACCGCCAGCGTCTTCCATAGATTTCCGCCGTGGTCGTATTGATCCGAAGCTGTGATAAACCATCCCTGAGAATCGATGTACAGAATCCGCTTTGCGATCGGAGGAATATCGCCAAATCTGCCGGACCTGCGCGCATCCGCCTCGATCACGTAAACATGGCGCAACTCCCAGTCCTCGGGACATATGGTACGGCCGCCATCGGCCGCGCATGATCTGGCTGGAAGACTCTTTGCGTGCACCACCGCCAGCATCTCTTTCTCGCCAAGATATTTGAAATCAAAGTCTGTAAACCGACCCGAAAAGCCGAACAACGAATCCATGTCGAGGTTACCGAAGAACGAGGTCCCGACCAGATAACTCGTCGGCCCCATGCCCCGATGGTCCTCGTTCCACCATCCCCAGTTGGATAGTCCCGACCAAACGAGATCCGCTCGCTGCGGGTCCGAGTAGCGGTAACGCACCATAAAATCCCACGGGTGCTGCCAGAACGGCGGCTCGATCGGGACGATAATGGCGCCCAGCGCTACCCGCTGCATGATTCCCGAGCCCTCGTCGTCGGTGGTAATGGGGGCGACTTCCTCGCGCCCGACGTTGCGATAGACCGCCAGGTGCCCGACAGGATAGACGGACCACGGCTCCGACCGCCCGGGCGCATAGGAGGCTATTTCGTCGTCTTGCGAATCGAGATCGTCGGTGTACGACGGCCCAAACTCGAAGTTCCACATGATTTTCTGCGCGACTTTCGGGTCGTTGGGATCAAGCACGAGGAACGGCAATCCTCCCCGGTAGTTTTGCAACTCGCCGTTCGGACCGAGCCGAACCTGCGGCGAGTATTGTTCGGTCGAGCTCTTGTAGGGCGGCGGCCAGTCATAGTCCCTGGTCGGAACGATCTTCATCTCCATGCCCTGGCGCGCCAGCACGTAGTTGCCCGGACTGAGCAGTCCGGCGACCTCGCCGGCGTTCTCCTTGGTGATAACGTCGCCAGGCTTGACCGCGGCGGCGCTCGCGCCTGTGACGCCGTACAGAATCGTTATCATGGCGATTGCTAATGAAAGCGCGCGGTTCATGAAGCACCTCCGGCATTGGCGCCAACGAAGGTTTGCTGAAATGCGAAGCCGCGCATCACAGTGCCGTCCGATACACGCAGCCTCTCTATTTCGGCTAACACCCGGCGATTGGCCGGTCAACGTGGCGTGGGCAAAGGCCGGCGCGACGGCCCGCGCAAAAGAACGCTTCCGGCTTAATAGTTCGCGCGTTTCATTCTGCTGACAGATTAAGCTAGATTGTAAGCTAGCTGGAAATACTATGCGAGAAGTCGGATCGTTCGAGGCAAAGAACAAGTTGAGCGCGCTCCTCGACCAGGTCGAGCACGGCGCGGAAGTAGTAATAACCCGCCGCGGGAAAGCCGTTGCCAAGCTCGTGCCCGCGCAGCCGGGATTCGACCGCAACAAGGCAAAACGCGCCGCCGCCGGTCTGCGCGACGCCAGCAAGGGGATCAGGCTCCGTGGCCTCAAAATCAAGGACCTGATCAATGAAGGGCGCCCGTGAGCTTCGTCATCGATAATTCCGTAGCGCTCGCGTGGTGCTTCGAAGATCAGCACACCCAGCCGCTAATGGATCTGCTGGATCGCGTCGCTGAAACCGGCGCCTTTGCTCCGTCACTCTGGCCACTTGAGGCCTTGAACGGGCTTCTGATGGCCGAGCGCAGAAGGCGTGTTGACGCCAGGCGGCGACAGCGTCTTGCGGGTCTTTTGCGCGCCCTGCCCGTCACCTTAGATGCAGAGACCGCGGACCAGGCATGGACGGCTACGGCCCGGCTGGCTGAACGCCACCGGCTCAGCGTGTACGACGCTGCCTATCTGGAACTTGCGCAGCGCAGGAAACTGCCACTCGCCACCCTGGACGAGGATCTGATCAAGGCCGCGAAAGCATTGGGCACGACCGTGCTCGGAACTTGAGTGTAACCGTGCTCAGCGCGCAACGGGCGTCGCGGCTGGAGATGGAGTCGCCGCCGGCGTTGGCGAGGGCTGCATCGCCGCCGCGGCCGCTTCGGGATCCGGAATGTATTCGGGTGGATACGCAAGATGCCGCCAACTCATCACGAGGAGGGTCAGCGCTCGCGCTTCCTCGGGCTTGAAGTTGAAATCGGGCATCGCCGTGTTCGGCGAAACCGCGCTCGCCTTCGTCAGATGCTGCACGTTCCAGTTAAACATCGTGTGTTCGCCGGTCACGTGCGTGAAAATCAGCAGTTCGGGATTGCGATCGCCCTCATAGGTCAGCTCGGGTCCGGTGACGCCGCCGCGCCCTTCGACGACGTGGCAGAGCAGGCACTTTTTCTTCTTGAACAACTGCTTGGCGAGATTGATCTCGTCCATGCCGGGCGTCGCTACATCGTGGCGATGGCAAAAATTGCATCGCATCTGGATCATCTCGTTAATCGTGAGCCCGTATCGTCCCGCCAGGGCGGGCGAGAGCATCGGATCCTCCCATCCCCTGCCGCCCAAATGAGCCCCTGCGACGGTCGTCGCCGATCCGTCGCCACCGTGGCACGGCGTGCATCCGAACCGTGCGAACTCATGCTTGACGAGCCAATCGTTCATCGGATGCGGTGTCAGCGGCTCGGCAATCGTGGCGGGCAGAACCGAAGTCCATTCGTAGCCAAGATGGCACGTGATGCAGCGGTCGGTCACGCCGATCTTGGGTATCCAGATCTGTTTGATACCCGTGCGGAAGTCGCGCGCGTCTTCGACTTTGCCGTAGTGGCCGAGCAGTTGCGGAAACTCCGCCTGATACGTTCCCCATTCGGTGCTGAACTCGCGCCAGAAGCAGACCACGACCAGCACCAGGAACAGGACCGACATCGCGACCATCCAGCCGAAGTCCTTCGTCTCGAACGATTCGTTCTTGTCGGCCATGTCAGTAGAGCCGCGGTGTCTCGGGCCGCGGCTGGCCGGGCCAGTAGATCCGCCAGTAGGGACCGCGCAGGTAAACCCCGACCAGGATCAGCAGGATGATCACGAGTGTCGCGATGGCGAAGGTCGCGTTCTGACGCTTGCGCTCAGGCGCGAGCCATTGCCCCTCGGTCCGCGACGGTGAACGATCCAGCCACGGCCACAGCGTCAGCACGCCGAGCAGAAATCCCGGCAGCAGTATTCCGCCCAGCAACGCGCCGCTGACGGTGAAGCCGCCGAACCGGACCGTCGTCGACGCGACCAGTTCCTGCAGCCAGACGAAATACCACGGCGCTTTCGCCGGATTGGGCGTCACCGACGGATTGGCGAGACCCTCCAGCGGTGCGTTGAACAGCAGCGCGGCCAGCAGCGTGATGTTGAACACGACCAGGAAGACCAGCACGATTCGCCGCGACATATTCGGCGAGGAGAAAACCTGGTCGGACTCTTCGAGTCCGGTCGAGCTCATCACCTGCACGGAGGTGCCCGGCGTGATTCCAAACAGCGAGTAGCTCTTGGTCTTCGGCGTCGCCTTCGGCGTCATCGTGCGCTCGAGGCGGACGCGCTCGATCGCCGCCAGCCCGCCGTCCTTGCGAATGCGCCACATGTGATAAGCGAACAGCGCCATCACGAAGACCGGCAGGAAGAAAACGTGCAGCACGTAAAAGCGCAGCAACGTCTGCTGTCCAATTTCATGACCGCCGAGCAGAAGAAATTGGATCGTCGGCCCGACTACCGGCGCCTGCTTCGCGATACTGGTCCCCACCGTGATTGCCCAGAACGCCAGCTGGTCCCACGGCAGCAGGTAACCGGTGAAGGACAGCAGCAAAGTCGCCAGGAAAAGAATTACCCCGACCACCCAGTTGACTGCCCGGTCGCCGCGGTACGCGCCGCTGAAGAACACTCGCGCCATGTGGATGTACACGACGGCGACCATCCCTTCCGCCGCCCATCGATGCTGATTTCTGAGCAGCCGGCCGAAGCTGACGGCGTACTCCAGATCCTTGATGCTCCCGTAGGCGCGCTCGGTCGACGGCACGTAGAAGAACATCAGCATCACGCCCGTGACGGTCAGGATCAGCAGCAGCGACGCCGACGCCGTGCCGAGCCAAAACGAGTAGTTCCAGTCCATGCTCGCGCGCGCGACTTTGGCGGGGAACCAATGGAGCCAGAAGTTCTTGACGATCGCTTCCGACGACTCGCGCTCGCTCTCGGGCGACCATGCCCACGAAATCTTGCGCCACAGCGCGCTGATCTTATCGCCCACCGCTCATGCCTTGCCTTTGCCGCCGATGATCAGTCTGAAGTTGCGCGCAACGTCGGTTGCGCTGTCGACTTCGAGGAATCCGTCGGGCGAAACTGTCGTTGCGAACCAATCGAGCGGACGCGGCGCAGGTCCTGAAATCACCGTGCCGTCGGGACGAAAGCGGCTGCCGTGGCACGGGCAATCGAACTCGGCGTCGCGCCACTGCACGGTGCATCCCAGGTGCGTGCAGATCGCGGAAATGACGTGGAACGAATCCTTTTGACGAATCACGTACAGCCGGTGCGCCTCGTCGAGGGTATAGCCGTCGGGGTATTCCTCGGGACGCTTGAGCTTGAAACGGCTCGGCGGCTCGTAGAGCACGTTGGGAAAGAACGCGCGCCCGGCCGCGCCTATTTGCGCAAGGAAAGCCGCCAACACCGAGCCCTTGCCGATGAAGCGCAGTATCTTTCGCCGCTCGCCGTCCATCAGCCCGCCGTCTCTTCGAACTGAAAACGCTCCATCGTGATCGCCGAGGTCGGGCACCTGATCGCGCACAGGCCGCAGCGGATGCATTTAGCCTCGTCGTAGAGAAACGCGCTGCGCGTATCCGCTTCCGCCATCACGCCGGCGACCCGCTCCTGGTCGGCGATCTCACCCGTGAGTGTGAAATGCAGGCAATGCTCGGGGCAAATGTCCACGCATCGATTGCACAGGATGCATTTCGCGCCGTCGTAGATCGGATGGATATGGCAGTAGAGGCATCGCTCGGCCTGCTCGCGCGCGTCGCCCGGGGTTAACGTGGACTCGACTTCCGTGATTCCGGTGCGGCGCGACAGTGGAACCAGCGGGATCTCGCGGCGCTTCTGCTCGTAGCGATCGACCATCGTGTACGTGTCAGTCGGCAGCTCCTCGATGGTGACGTGCATCCGCGGCTGGCCGAGCGGCTTGCCCCGGAGGTACGCGTCGATGCCGCGCGCGGCGATCTTGCCATGCTGGGCGCATGTGATCAGAAGCGACGGCGGAAAGGCCGCGTCGCCGCCCGCGAATACGCCCGCAATGCCGGTTTCGAGCGTGAGTGGATCGATCTTGAGCGTTCCCGCCGGCGTGATCGTGATCCCGTCTTCGGGCCTGACGAACGAAAGGTCGGGCGCTTGCCCGATGGCAAGGATCACCCCGTCGGCGTCAACGACACGGCGATCGTTCTCGTCGAACTGCGGCCGAAAGCGGCCCGCTTCGTCGAATACCTTGACGCATTTTACCAGTTCGATTCCGACCGCGTGGCCGTCGCGGACGACGACTCGCTTCGGGCCCCAGCCGGGCAAAAAAGAGACCCCCTCGTCGCGCGCGATGTCGAGTTCCTCGCGGCCCTGCGCGGATTTCATCGCCGGCATCTCAGGTTCGGACTCGAGACTCGCGACCGTGACTTCCAGCGCGCCGCGCCGCGCCGCCTCACGCGCCGCATCCAGCGCCACGCGCATCGTGCCGGCCTCGACGCCCTGCTCCTCCTCTTCCGACATGACCAGACCCGGCAGCAGGGTGCGAACCGCGGTTCGGGCCGCATCGATCGCGACCAGGCCGCCGCCGATCACGACAACCTTGCCGCCCAGCGGGACGCGGAAGCCGCGATGGATATTGAGCAAGTAGTCGATGGCCTTGATCACCCCGTCGGCATCGCTCCCCTCGATCGGCACTGCGCGGCCGCGCGACGCGCCCACGGCGAGAAAAATAGCCTCATAACCCTGCTCTTTCAGTTCCTGAACTCCGAAACCGGGTCGAAGCGGCGTTGAGTACCGAAACTCGACACCGAGCGCTTCGATCTCGCCGACCTGGCAGTCGATCACGTCGCGCGGCAAGCGGTAGGCTGGAATTCCGTATCGAAGCATTCCGCCCGGATGCGGCATCGCCTCGAAAACCGTCACGCTGTAGCCCATCACAGCCAGATCGTTTGCGCATGCCAGTCCGGCCGGCCCGGCGCCGACGATTGCGACTTTGCGCTTCGATGACCCCGCCTCGGACCCTGTGCCAAGAATATCGAGATGACCCGGAGTGACACTGCCACCGCCCGATGGTCCGGCTATCATGTCGCGGATTCCCCTGGCGGAGAGCGCTTCGGGGCCGAATTGCTCCGTGAGGAAACGCTTGAGTGCGCGAATCGTCACCGGCGCATCGATCTTGCCGCGGCGGCACGCATCCTCGCATGGAGCGCCGCAAGCGCGCCCGCAGATCGATGCGATCGGATTGGGCGAGCGCGCGACGCGATATGCTTCCGCCAGCCGTCCTTCGGCGATCAGTTGAACATAGCGGCCGGCGTCGGTCTTGACCGGGCACGCGTCAAGGCACGGCACGTTCTTGCGAAACCACCACAGGTCGCGCGGAGTCGCGTCGATCGAACTTCCATCGCTCATTGCAGGCGCGCTTACTTCTTGCAGAAGGTCCTGACGTAGGCGACGAGGTCGTGAATCTCGTCGTCCTCGAACCCGGAGCTCCACGCCTGCATGTCCTTGCTGAGACCGGCCGAGGCGCCGCCGTTTTTGATCACGTTGAACAATGTCTCGTCGGAAATTTTGCCCATCGCGGCGCAATCGGTGAAATTGCGCGGGCTGGTGGAGAGGGTCGCCGCGGCCGGACCGTCGCCCTTGCCGCCGGGGCCGTGGCACTTCACGCAAAACGTGTCGTAGTTCTGCTTGGCGGCGGCCATGTCGGCCGCGCGCACGGGCACAAACGCGCATGCGATTATTACGCATGCGCCAAGGCTGGAGATAAGTCGGTTCACGTCGTCCTCCGTTTCAATTTTTGCGCGCCACACCCCGCTTCAGCGGCCCTTAAGGTATTCCAATATCGCCTGGGTGTCGTCTTGCGGGAAGTTTGCGAGCGTACGCATGTGCATGATGATCAGGTTCCACTCATACGGAGCCTTCTCGGACCCGGGGCGCGCGTTGTGACAAGTATTGCAGTATATCGGCCAGAGCTTCGCACCCTCCCGGAACAGTCGTTTGTGCTCGGCCGGGGACATATTGTCCTGCTGCTGCGCCGAAACGGGAGCGTGCGCCGCTCCAATCAAGAGAGCCGCGAATGCGATTGCCACGAATATTTTTTTCATCATCGTGACTCCCTCAGAATCCAATCGTGAATTGGCTAAGGAACGCGTGATCGTTCGGAATTGAACCCGCGGGCGTCTCCGCGCCGGTTGACGACACGAATACTCCTCCCGCATGCGGCAGCTCGATGTCGAATTCGTTCTGCCAGACGATCGACGGCGCGATCCAATAGTCGAGTCCCAGCGCCACTTCGCGCGAATGCGGTGCGTACGTCGCCGGCGACCCGTTGATGCCGAAATCGGGAACCAGTCCCACCTGCGTGCCGCCCAAACCGACGCCGGTGGCGCCCTCGATATCGTCGGTTGAAACACCGCGCTGGTTAACTCCCGAGTAACGCACCAACGGCTCGAATCGACGGAGGTAGTTATTGATCACGTCGGGCAGACCCGGGACTTTGAGCCCGGTCAGGAAGTAGCCGGCTTGCACGTACCATCCCTGGCGATTGTCGGAGGCCTGCCCATCGGGCATCTGGCGGTACGATTGCATCCATTCACCGCGGGTCTGCAGGTTGCCTACGAAGTAGTTGAAATCGACGCCCCACGAGTTGAACCAGTTTCCGTTCGCCCACTTGCCGTTGTAGGTGGACGCGCCGAGCTCGAGCCGCCCCCACTCCGTATCGACCGGGAGCGGATAGATGCGAAAGCGCGCGCCGATCGACTTGCCGTTGGTCTCGGTGGACGCGACCGAGGACGGGCTCGAAACCGTGGCGCCAAGGACATCCGAGCTGTAGCTGGGGCCGTTTCCACCCCAGACCGTGTAGTCGAAATCCTGACCGAGCTGGCCGAACTGCATGCCGCCGCGAAGCTGGAGTCCAAGCTCGCCTGGCGGCACTACCGGCTCGACTCCGAACGGCAGCGGCGCCGTGACAAACCGGTTCACCCACATCGGGCTCTGGGCCTCGTACCAGTCGCCGAATGGCTGATCGAAAAGCCCGGCCACGACCGTCATGTACTTGTTGAGAAAAATCTGGAAATCTGCCGTGGACAGGTCGGTTCCCGTCCCGGTTGCACCAAACCCCGCGCTGAACACCCCTTGGAACAGGATCCAGTCAGCCGGGCGATACAGGATCATCGGCTCCCAGTCGAAGAAGAACGAGTTCTGCGACGCGTGATGCAGGTCGTCGAGTGCGCCGCTTTGCTGGTCATAGATGAAGTTGCCGCCGGCCGCCCCGGTCACCGTGAACGAGTGCGATCCGAGGTATCGCTGGACGGCGTCGCCAAACTGCGACTCGGCGATCGGCGCATCGACCTTCGTCTGCAGGGTCTTCACCTGCTGGTTGGTCTGCTGCAGCTCGAGCGTTGTCTCCTTGAGCTTCTGATCGGTGTTCTGCAGTTGCTGCGTAGTGCTCTCGACCTTTTGATCTTTGGTCTCGAGTTGCTGCACCTTGATCTCGAGCGAGCGGATCACCGCGCGGTCACGCTTGCGATCTTCCCGCAGTTGGCGCATCTCGCTTCTGATCTCCTTTAGAGCGGCGGCGTCGCTGCCGTCGCTGTCAGCCGCGCGCGCCAGTCCCCCCAGCAATAACGTCACGACACCAAGTGTGCACAGAGACATCGAGAAAATTCGTCCAGTTGACATAGCTTTCCCCGAATCGGCGCCAAAACCTCGGCGCATTCGTCAGCAACATTTTGTGCCCCAGGAACCAAAACTTCTGATCCGTCCAGCATCCAGATCTGTAACTACCTCCACAATTCATTTATCGACCGTCTCGTAATGAACTGCGAGGCACCCGGCCGACTGCTCGGGGAAACCTTGCGCAAAATGATCAAATTGTCAAAAAGAATGGGCCCGATCGCATACGAGATGGCTGAATATCCCCTGAGGACATGACGCTCGCGCCGCTTCGTCCGGTCATCTGCAATCGCCGCCTCATCTAAGCTTCGTTTGTGTTGCCAAGGGGAGCAGTGTCCTGTGTCCAAATGATACAAACGCGCGGGCTGCCGCCGGAATTCGCCTCATATCAGGCCTCGCACAGCCCTGGAAGCTCGGCACGAAGAATGAATTGGAATGACGGCGGTGTGAACGATTCTGGATTCGGAGGACGACAATGCAGATTCAGATAAATCCATCCGAACCGGCGATGGCCGAAGCGGTTGAGACCGAGATCAGCCGGCAGGTCAAAGCGCTCGAGGATTACGTCAACGGCCTGACCGGCTGCACGAGATGCCTGCAGCACCTGCGGTTCATCGTCATCGCAAAGGCCGGCCGCGTTCGAATTCATCTCGACATTCCCGGCGGTGAGCTCACGATCGACAAGCAAAACAGCATCGACCTGTCGCAAGCTATAAGCGAGGCTTTCGCCGCGACGCGAATCAAGCTCGAGGAATACGTCCACCGGCTGCGCCATGACGCGATAACCCAGGGACGTTCTCCTGACGTTCGCGTTACCACCATCTTTCCGCCCGATGGTTACGGCTTTCTGGAAACTCTCGACGGGCGGGAAATCTATTTTCGCCGTAACCCCTCGGCCGACACGCGCCTCGGCGCCGGAAGCGTGGTATCGTAGGCAAGCCAATGGGGACGACGAACATGCCGACCGCAAAGAAACCGTCAGCGATGCGACCCGAAAAGCTCGCCGACACGCGCAAGATCAGAAACCTCACAGAAGAGCTCAGCCGCAACGAATACCAGCTCGGGATACCATTGCTCGACGCGGCCGTCGCGGGCGTCATCCTCGGCTTCAAGCCGTCGGATCGCGAGATGCGCGCGCAGGCGCAACGATGCTGGGAAGCTCTGAAGCCGCAGCTCAATCAGCATCTGCTCAGCGAAGATGAAACCGTGCTGCCCTGGGCTGAGGGTGCGGGCAGACTTTCTCCCGCGGTGATCGATCGAATCAAGAAGAGCCACCGTGAATTGCGCGCGCTGATCGCCAAGCTGGTCGGAGTCTCGTTCGAGCAGGATCCCGACAAGGTCGTCGCCGCCGCCGGCAAGGCTCTATGCCTGCTCGCGGTCAAGCTCGACGATTTGATCGACAGCGAGGAAATGCGCCTGCTGCCGGCGCTCAGAAAGATGATGTTCGCGTAGGCGCGCGAAAATAAGCAATACCAGCAGGAGTGACCCATGGAAACCCAGGCCGCAAGCACTCGCGTCGCGAGCGCCCCCGAATTCTCGCTCGACACGATCGATGTGATCAGCCCCGACCACTACCAGAAAAACGGCTACCCGCACGCGGAGTGGACGTACTTGCGCAAGCACCACCCCGTGTTTTACGTGCAGCGTCCGCGAGTCGATCCGTTTTGGGCAATCACCAAGGCGGCCGACATCAAGGAGATCAGCGTTCAGCCGCGGTTGTGGCTCAATGGACCGCGGCTCGCGGTGTTTGTGCTGGACGAGGGCGACACTGGCTTGCCGCCCGAGCTGCCACTGAAGCATCTCCTTAATATGGATCCGCCGCAGCACGGCGAGTATCGGACGATCCTGAGCCGCTATTTCACCCCGCGTTCGGTTCGCGCGCTCGAGCCCGAGGTCGCGAACATAACCGCGAAAATTCTCGACGACGTGATGGATCGGGAGCAATGCGACTTCGTCACCGAGATCTCGTCAAAGGTGCCGGTGGCCGTGATTGCGGAAATGCTGGGCGTGCCGCGTCCGGATTGGCCGCGATTGTTCCGATGGACCAACGAAATCATCGGCGGCGGCGATCCTGAGTTTCAGCGCGGCAAAGACGCCAACGAAACCTTCGCCCAGGCGCGCATGGAGGTGTTCGAGTACTTCACCAATTTGGTCGACCAGCGCCGCAAGCATCCCACCAACGACGTCACCAGCATCATCGCCAATGCGGAAATAAACGGCGCGCCCATCCCCGCCCTGGAACTTCTCTCCTACCTGCTGGTGCTCGTGGTCGCGGGCAACGAGACCACCCGCAATGCGACCAGCGGCGGTCTGCTCGCGCTGATCGAAAACCCCGAGCAATTCCGGCGGCTCAAGTCCGATCCAGCGTTGATCAAAACCGCGGTCGAGGAAATCGTGCGCTGGACTTCTCCGGTGATCCAGTTCACGCGCACCGCCGCGAGCGACGCGGTTGTGCGCGGACAGAAGATTCGCGCCGGCGAGTCGGTGTGCCTGTTCTACCCGTCCGCGAACCGCGACGAGGACGTTTTCGACGAGCCGTTCAAGTTCGACATCGGCCGCAATCCGAATCCTCACCTCGCGTTCGGTATTGGAGAGCATTTCTGTCTCGGCTCGAACCTGGCGCGGCTCGAACTCGAAGTGATATTCCGCGAGCTCGCCAAACGCCTCGAGTACGCCGAATTGGCGGGACCGGTTGAGCGGCTGCGGTCGAGCTTCGTCGGCGGCATCAAGCACATGCCGATCAACTACAAGCTCAAGCCTGCCAGCTAAGGCACTATAGGCAGAGCATCATAGGCGGGCGCGCGCTGGGCCCACCCAAGGGCTGACGCGGCTCGAGCCGAAGGCGCGCCAGCACACGGCGGCCGTCGCGCCGAAAATTGCGATGCCCCAATCAGCGGGCGCGATCGGGCTAATCATCAGCAGCCTGGCAATCGGCGCCGTCAGCATGAATATCGGCAGACTGACGGCTACGGCAAAGATCACAACCCAAAATCTGAGCTGGTCCGGCGCGCGTACCCGCCACCATCGACGCGTCCCGGCGTACTCCGCCCAAACGAGAAACAGGCTTCCGACCACCGCGACAACCATCGCGACGCTGCGCGCGTAATTCTCACCTTCACCGAGTCGCAGCGCGAACAGTGCGAGCGCCACTGCCGTCAGCAGCGCCCCGGACAGGGCTGCGCGGATGGCGGCCGGCTGCTCGATGATCGGCGCGGCCGGCGGACGGGGCGGCCGTCGCATCACGTCGTCGAGCGGAGGTTCGCCCTCAAAAGCGAGCGCGGACACCGGATGCACGATCATCTCGAGCCAGACCAGGTTCACCGGCAGCAGCAGCAGCGGCAGGCCAAAGACCGGAGCCAACAGGGTCATCGACACCAGCATCACCTTGAAGCCGACCAGGTAGAGGAAGGCGCGCTGGAGGTTGTCGAGCAGGATGCGGCCTTCGCGAATCGTCGCGACCATCGCCGAAAAATCGTCGTCCAGCAGCACGATATCCGCGGCCGCGCGCGCGACCTCGGTCCCGCGCCGGCCCATCGCGACGCCGATATCCGCCCGCCGCAGCGCCGGCGCGTCGTTTATTCCATCGCCGGTCATCGCGACAACTTCGCCCGCCCGCCTGAGCGCCTCGACGATCGCATACTTTTGCTCCGGCCGGATGCGCGCGAAGATGCTGCACCTGCGGACCAGCCGTTCGAAGGCCGCCTTGTCAGCGCTGTCGAGCTGCGCGCCGGTGACGATGCCGTCGTCGCTGTGCTCGATTCCGGCCGCCTCGGCGATCGCATGCGCGGTGAGCGCGTGGTCACCGGTAATCAGCTTGAGCTTCACCCCTGCGCGCTGGCATTGCGCCACCGCGTCCGGAACCGCGGGCCTCAAAGGATCGCGAAACCCGAGCAGGCCGAAAAGACGAAACCCGCGCTCGTCCGACGCGCGCGTCCCGGTAAATCCGCCCCGCTCCACATCGCGTCCGGCGACGGCCAACACCCGCATTCCACGCCCCGCCATTTCGGCGTTCGCCTTTTCGGCGCGATCCAAATCAGCCGGCGCCAGGCCGCAATGCTCGACGACACCCTCGAGCGCGCCCTTGGCCACGATTCGCTGCAGGCCCCCTTGCGCGCTGCTCCATACGTGCGACATGTGTTTGCCAACCGGGTCGAACGCGTAGTCGTGTATCAGGCGCCATCGCGAATGAAGCGCATCGACGTCGATCCCATGCTCCGTGCAATGCGCAAGGATCATCCTCTCCATCGTATCGGCGGCCTGCGGCTCGCATGCGAGCGCGGCCGCCTCGAGCAGCGCGTCCTCCGAAATCTCCGGCCCCAGCGGCACATTCTCCTCGAGCACGAACTCGCCGGCCGTTAACGTGCCGGTCTTGTCGAGGCAGATGACCGTGGTTGAGCCGAGCGTCTCGACACTCGCCAGTCGGCGCACCAGGACTCCGTGCTTGCTCAGGCGGTACGCGCCGAGACTCAGAAACATCGTCAGCACCAGCAGGAATTCTTCGCCGACCGCGGACATCGCGAGACTGATCGCGTACAGAAACGCCTGACCGGCGCCCGCACCGCCGAGAATCCGCAAGACGAACAGCAGAACCGAAACGCTGACCGCCAGGCCGACCATCCAGCGCACCATCCGCGCCGTCTTGCGCTCCAGCGGCGTCGGACGCGGGCCGACTTCGGCAACCAGCCGCGCCAGATCGCCATAGCGGGTGCGCTCCCCGGTCGCGGTTACTTCGGCAGCGCCGTGGCCTTCGAGCACGCGCGAGCCCGCATACACGCGGCTATCCTCCGGCGCTTCTGCCGTATCTCCGGAAATTTCGCACGGCCGTTTCGCGACGGGCTCGGCTTCGCCGGTGAGCTGCGATTCGTCGAGCGCGAGATTGGAACTCGAGCGCACAACGGCATCGGCGTGAACGATGTCGCCCTCTTTCAGGAGCAAAAGATCGCCGGGAACAATATCTTCGGTCGGAATCCCGCTCTGCACGCCGTCGCGAAACACCCGCGCGCGCGGAGCGACGACCCCCGCCAGCTTCTCCAGCGCGGTGCGCGAGCGCGCCTCCAGGATCACGTCGACGGCCAACACCGGAACGATCGCCGCAAACAGGACGTAGGCGTCCGTCCACTCGCCCAGCGCGTAGTAGACCGCGGCCGCCGCCGCCAGCATGACGGCCATCGGGTCGGCGGTCGTTCTGATGAATGCCAGCAGCGCCGCGCCGCGCGATTCGCGCACGAGGCGGTTCGGCCCGTAGAGCTTTAGACGCCGGACCGCCTCGTCGCCACTAAGGCCGCTGTACGCTGCCATCGCGCCGGTACAACCACCGCCCCCGCGCGCAGATTGCCTTTGATTCAGCTCTGCGCGGGTGCTTTGCCCTGCAATTGCAGGATGCGGCTGTCGATCTTCTGCGCCCAGTAGTCCATCACGTTCTCGGCGTCGCCCCACTGAAATGATGCCGCCCCCTTGATCCCCATGCCGCCAGCACGCTGATCGACCGCGCCCGCCAGCAACTCGCCAGTGGTCGAGTCAGTGGCTTTCATTTCGGCCTCGGCCGAGCCGACGAAGGCGTAGCTGCCAGTTGCCAGGGATTGTACCCCGTTCAGGACGCGCGCCTGCGGGACGATAACCGAGATGCTGCGCAATCCCGGGACGGCGGTGGTCGCATCCATCAGGGCCACGCGCAGGGTTAGAACGTCGGGTCCGGGTTGATTGACGAGGGTGAAGTTTTTCCCCAGGTCCTCTGTCAATTTGTTGTAGAAATATTCGGTCAGTGTCTGCTGGTCAGCGGACGAAACCTTGGTGTCGGCACCGGCCCAGAACTCAACCGGCACAAGCTGGATCTTGGTGTACTTGCTCCATTGAGCATTCGGGTTGATGTAGACGAGGGCCGCACCGCCTTCGGGTCCGGGCGCCAGTTTCGACGCGTCGTCTCCGAAGAATCCCGTAACTGCCGGCGGCAGTGCCGCACCCGACTCCAGCGCCTTGGCGGCTTCGGGTGTACTCTGGACGGTGGTCGAGCAGCCCGCCAGCGCTACGACGCATGCCAGGGCCGCAGCCGCGATACCTGTCGCCACGCTTCGAATGAGATCTTTCCTCATCAGTAGTTCCTCCCAGGTTAAGCGCAAACTGATTGATAGCGCATTCTGCATCGCGCGATCCGGATGCGGCTATTGTACCAAAGTACAATATCTCTCTCACGAAAAATTGACGAATCTGCAAACGGTCCGAAAGGAAGGAAAAAATGAATCGAGCATGGAATTCGACGACTAAGTGGAAATTCAACTGCCTGGCAATTGCGCTGCTAATCAGCCTGATCGCCGCCGTTCCAGCGCGAGCGGCCGACAAACCCAACATCCTCGTCATAATGGGCGACGACATCGGCTACTGGAATATCAGCGCTTACAACCGGGGCATGATGGGATACCGCACGCCCAATATCGATCGCATCGCCAACGAGGGCGCGATTCTCACTGACTACTACGGACAGCAATCCTGTACCGCCGGCCGCGCGGCGTTCATCACCGGCCAGAGCCCGATACGTACCGGTCTGCTGAAAGTGGGATTGCCGGGCGCGAAAGAGGGATTGTCGGACAAGGATCCTACGCTGGCCGAGTTGCTCAAGCCGCTTGGCTACATGACTGGACAATTCGGCAAGAACCATCTCGGCGATCGCAACGAATATCTGCCGACAGTTCACGGCTTCGACGAATTCTTCGGCAACCTCTACCATTTGAATGCCGAAGACGAGCCGGAACATCCCGATTATCCCAAGAATACCGAATTCAAGCTGCGCTTCGGTCCGCGCGGCGTCTTGCGATGCACTGCGACGACTACCGAGACTCCGGGGGAAGACCCCCGCTTCGGCAAGTGGGGCAAGCAGAGCTGCACGGACACCGGGCCGCTTACCAAAAAGCGGATGGAGACCGTGGACCAGGAGTTCCTGAGCGCAACGCTCGACTTCATCGATCGCGCGAACAATCAGAAGAAGCCGTTCTTCGCATGGTTTAATTCAAGCCGCATGCACATTTGGACTCGCCTCAAGCCCGAGTCTCAAGGGAAAACCGGTCTCGGTATCTATCCGGACGGGATGGTGGAGCATGACGCGCAAGTCGGGCAGCTCCTGAAAAAACTCGACGACCTTGGCATCGCCGACAACACTATCGTCATCTACACGACCGACAACGGCGCCGAGACTTTTACCTGGCCCGACGGCGGCACCACGCCGTTCCGCGGCGAGAAGAACACCAACTGGGAGGGGAGCTACCGCGTGCCGGCGCTCGTGCGATGGCCCAAGCTCGTCAAACCTCACACGGAAATCAATGACATCGTCTCGGCTGAGGACTGGGTGCAGACCCTGATGGGAGCGGCAGGCGACCCGAACGTCCAGGACGAGCTGCTGAAGGGAATGACCATCGGTGACAAGACCTACAAGGTGCACCTCGACGGCTACGACCAGCGCGACCTGCTTGCGGGCAAAGCTCCCGACAAGCGTCACGAGTTCTTCTATTGGACCGATGACGGCGACCTGGCAGGCCTCCGTTACGACCAGTACAAGGCCGTGTTCATGGAGCAGAAGGCGCATGGCCTGGAGGTCTGGCTACAACCGATGGTCCCGCTGCGCGCGCCCAAGCTGTTTAACCTGCGCTCCGACCCGTTCGAGCGCGCGGAAGATGAGGCCGGCGACTACACCAAGTGGTTCGTCGAGCACATATTCGTGATGGTTCCCGCGCAGGCAATCGTCGGGCGGTATATACAGACCTTCCGCGATTTTCCCCCGCGGCAGAAGCCGGGCAGCTTCACTGTCGGTGAAGCGTTGCAAATGATGACGAAGCCACAGAGCAGCGATTAGAGGGGCGGGGGTTCAAGAGCCGAAACATGATCGGTGAGAAGAACGACGGGAAAAACAATTTTCGCGAAAGTGAAGTGACTTTCAAGAAGAAGGAAATGAATCCAATGTTGAATGCTCGCAACGTATGCGCAGCGGGTCACTCATTTATCGCCTCGCTCGCCGTCTTAGCCTTGATCGCGGTTGCGCCCGCCTTCGCTGCCGATAGCATTGAAGGTCAGGTCCTTGGCGCCGGCGCCCCGATCGCCAAATCGACGGTGACTTTATGGTCCGCAAGCGCCGACGCGCCCAAGCAGTTAGCTCAGACTCAGACCGGCGACGACGGCC
Organism: uncultured delta proteobacterium; assembly: GCA_963842085.1. Taxonomy (GTDB): domain Bacteria; phylum Desulfobacterota; class Binatia; order Binatales; family Binataceae; genus Binatus. The sequence continues at coordinate 26,808 of CAWJET010000002.1, read as the reverse complement.
GGTTCACTTTGAGCGCTGAAGGATCGCCGGACAGCATCCTCTATATAGTTGCCAAAGGTGGCGAACCCACTGCCAACAAGGGAGGCGGCGACAATTCCGCGATCGCGCTCATCTCTGTGATCGGCAACAAGCCTCCGGCACATGTGGTCGTCAACGAGTTCACGACCGTGGCATCGGTATGGACCAACGCGCAGTTCCTCGACGGTACCGCGCTCAAGGGTAACGCATTGGGACTCCGTATCGCCGCGGGCAACGTGCCCAACTTCGTCGATCTCGAAACCGGCGGCTACGGCACGATGATTCAGGACCCGCTCAATAGCACTCAGACTCCAACGATGGCGAACTTCGCCACGCTCGCCAATGTACTGGCGGGATGTGTGACCCGCGTGAACGCCGATGCGTGCAACAGCCTCTTGGGCGCCGCGACGCCTCCGAGCGGAACAGCTCCGACCGATACGCTGACCGCGGCCGAGTTGGTCGCGCTGAATTCCGCGTACAAGCCCGCCAGGATGTTTGCCCTGCTGAGTGCCTTCTATCCAATTCCCGAGGGCAAGAAACTGCGTTCGACGCCGTTCCTGCCCTATCTCAGCTTCGCGCCCAGCGCATGGGTCTTGCCGCTCAAGTTCACCGGCGGTGGTTACAGCGGCGGCGCCAAAGTGATGTTCGACAGCGAGGGCAACGCGTGGAGCGGCGCAAATTTCATTGTTGGGTCGCAAGGGAAAGATGCTTTGTGGGACGGCAATCTTTCAGAGTTTGCGCCCAACGGCCGGCCGCTCGCGCCGATGACCACCGGATTTGCCGGCGGCGGCCTCCAAGGCCCGGGATTCGGCACCGCGATCGACGCCAATGATCGCATTTGGATCGACAGTACCAGCGGCAAAACGATCTCGCTGTTCGACCACAACGGCAAGCCGCTATCACCGCCCGAGGGCTACAACTTTGGCGGTAAACTCGGTTACATGCAGGGCATCATCGTCACGCCCAGTGGCGATGTCTGGGCGGTCGATTTCACCAACGACAGGGTTGTCTATTTGCCCAAGGGCGACCCCGACAAGGCCAAGTTCTATTGCGAGTCCACCGATGGCAAACCCAACAAGGACAGCCCGTGCAAGCTGAATGCCCCGTTCGGCATTGCGATCGATCAGCAGGACCGGATCTGGATCGATAACGCGATCGGTGGCTCGGTCACGCGCTTCCCAGCGAGCGACCCGAGCAAGGTCGAAGTGTTTCCCACCGGTGGCCACAGCGGCAAGGGTATGGCTATCGACAGTAAGGGCAATGTCTGGATCACCAACACCATGGGCGCGGGAATGACTCTGGGAACCAAGCTGCGTCTGCTTAAGCTCAAGTTGACCGGTGGTACGGCAACTGGGATGGATCAGATTGCTCTCAAAGATCTGCTGTCTCATCCCGGCCTGGGTAGCGTATCCATGCTGCGCCCCGACGGCACGCCAGCTCCCGGGTCACCGTTCAACTCCACCGGCAGCATCTGGGGTGCATGGGCCGTGTCGATCGACGGCAACGACCATGTCTGGGTTTCCAACTTTGCACCCGGCGGCGGCGTCACGGAGTTATGTGGCGCACGGCCCGAGACCTGTCCGCCCGGCATGAAGACCGGCGATCCGATTTCTCCGCCCGGAGGGTACAAGGGTGGTGGTATGCAGATGCTGGTCGATGCTTCTATCGATCCGGCAGGCAACGTTTGGGTGTCGAACAACTGGCAGGATCCCTCTTCTTGCTACGGCCAACCGGATGAGGGTGTCTCGACTCGTTGCGGCGGTCAGGGAATGACGGTCTTTTACGGCCTGGCGAAGCCGGTGCGCTCGCCGCAGATCGGCCCAGCACGCGGGTTCTAGACAAGCGAGGTTAGATGGGGAGGCGCAGATTTGGAGCATCAATACACTCGGGTGATTGCCCCTGATCGGAATCTTTTGTTTGTTCGTCGTCGCGAGTGCATATGCGCAAACGGCGGATAGCAAATCGCTCGACGAGGTCAACAAGGAACTGTCGAACCCGATTTCAAGCATCTGGGCGCTTCAGCTTCAAGAAAATACCTACTGGCTCAACAAGCCCGATCGCAATGTCGTGAACATGCAGTTCCAGCCCGTTCTCCCACTGGCATTGACCGACGACTGGAATTTGATCACGCGCCCCGTGTTCCAGGTGATGAACTCGACGCCATACGTGAACGAGAGCCTCCATCTTCATCGCGTCACCGGCTTCGGCGACACCATCCTCGCGACGTTGCTCTCGCCCAGCCCGAAGCTTGCCGGTCCTTGGCTGCTGGGGGCAGGTCCCAGTTTCATCTTCCCTACCGCGAGCAACTCGAGGCTCGGGCAGAACAAGTGGCAACTCGGACCCGCGGGGGTCTTCGGCTACCTGGGTGGCAAATGGCTGGCTGGAGTGTTTCCCCAGCAGTGGTTCTCGACTGGCGGGCCGGGCTCGCAGACTGTTAGCCAGATGAACCTTCAATACTTCTTTGTCTATCTACCGGGCGGTGGTTGGGGAATAGGCACGTCCCCAAACATGCTCGTCAACTGGTACGCCAACAAAAGTGGCAACATGGTCACGGTTCCTGTCGGCCTCAATGTCAGCAAGGTCGTCAAGGTCGGCCCACTCCCGGTGAAGTTTCAAGTGCAAGGACAATACATGCCGGTCCACCCTGACGTCTTTGGTCAGAAGTGGAATCTCCAGTTCGCGATCACGCCGGTCATCCCGAAACTGGTCAGCAGAAATATTCTCGAAGGTTGGTAAATCGATAAGGAACGCGTCTCACGTAGGCCGCGCAATGTAGTCGCCCGTCAAAGGACGGTTGCGCCGAGCCGCAAAACTCTTATGCTTTACCGATACGCGAGAGTGGCGGAACGGCAGACGCGCCGGACTTAGGATTCAATCCAGCGCTGTCGCCATCTGCACAATCAACCCCCAAGACCTGCCCAATCGGCTCTATCCTTGGGCTTTTGCGCCATCGGGCAGTCTCGATAGTGCACCTGCGTCCCGTTCTTGCCGATAGTTCCGCTAAAGTCACGCTAAAGTCGCCGGGCGCCCTGCCCTACCTTGTTCGCAGGATTCTACATCCAGCGCGTGTGCTAAAGTCCCTGATTTCATTGGACGAAATGAACGACTTTAGCGCGGCTTTCGCGGAGAGCGAGGCGCGATGAGCCAGCCGGACATGAGCGAGAACGGCAAAGAGCTGACGGCGTCGAAGCACGCGAGCACCGGCCTTTATGTGCGGGCCTCTGCGGGCTACCGGCTCAGGGACAAGAAAACCGAGCGGCTGGCCCGAAAGGTTCGCAGCGTTTTGACTTGGCTTGAACCTAGCGATTATCCGGCCGTTAGGGCGTGGGCCGAGCTTGAGGTCTTAGCCACGCAAGTCTTCGCGGTGTTGCGTGCTGGAAGCGTCGTGAACGCCGCTGGCGACGGCAAGCGCCTGCTCGACGACTATCGCAAGTTGAGATTGGCTCAAGCCGTCTACAGTCGTGAACTTGGAATGACGCCGGCCAGCAGGATGGCGATCAAGGCGACCGGCTCAAGGACCGCATTCGATCTGCCAGGCGCGATAGCGGCGACTGCGGAGGATGCCGAAACGGTTGAAACGGGCGGCAAGGAAGTAAAGGCCGCAGAGCGCGCACAACGTGCCCAGGAGATTAAACCCGATGAATGACACGACGACTAGCTCGATCGCCCGTTATGAACGGCCAGAATCGCAGGACGGCGGCAAAATGGGCCATCTGGGGGGCGCAGCTAGACGCACGCGCTCGATAGGTTGGCCGGTTGAAGTCTCAAGCGGCGCCCGAGGCGTGTTTACTTCAACCCGACGGCTGACCGGGCTTCGCGCGCTTGGCTTGAATGTCGATCAGGTTCGATTCGAGGTTCGCTCGCTCAAGGGCGCTGGCGTTTGGGTGATGTGATGGCGCGCGGACTCGACAATCCGATCGCTCACGGTCGCACGCTCAGCGAGGCAACTGCGGCGCTGGTCAAGCTGCTCGATCCGACCGTCGAAACTGTGAACGACACGAACGGGAATCGGCTGGCATGAACGTCGAGGCTAAGGCACGCGAGAAAGCGCGGCGTGAGCGGCAGGAAGAAAAGCGCCGCCGTAAGGAAGCGCGCAGGCAGGCTAAGCGCGACAAACGATAGAAGGCATAGAAAAACGGGATCCGGGCGTTCGGGCCGCGGCAATACCCCCGCGCTGTGTTGCATCGAACGTGCGAGCACGCCGGAGCCGGATCCTTTTTGGAATTTCCAAGGTTGTGGAGGTGGAGGCGTGGAAGTCACGGTCACGGACTACAGCGCACGCGGAATCGATCGCGCGCTGTTGCTTTTGAAGCGCAAGCTCGCGAACGAAGGCATTTTTCGAGAGTGGAAACGCCATGTTTTCTACGAGAAACCGAGCCAACACCGAAAGCGCAAAAGAGCCGAAAGCCAGCGCCGTCGAGCCAAGGAAGAACAGCGGCGATTCCAGCGGCAGACGGCTGCAGAGGCGCGACGACCATGAGGGCCAAGCTGAAGGAATGGAAGGCTGACCCGGTCGCGTTCATTCGCGATGTTCTGATCAATCCAGAGAACGGCAAGCCATTCGAGTTGTATGAGGCTCAGGTCGAGTTTCTACGCCGCGCGCTGACGCCGACGGCGGATGGCAGGCTGCCGTTCCCCGAACTTATCTTCTCGTGTCCGAAAAAAGGCGGCAAAAGCGCGCTGGGCAGCATGATTGCGATCTACGTGGCGGTCGTTCTCGGCGGCCCACTGGCTGAAATCTACTGTCTCAGCAACGACTATGAGCAAAGCGTCGGCCGGGTGTTCGAGAGTGCGCGGCGCATCATCGAGGGATCGCCACTGCTACGTCATAGCGCGAAGATCACCGCCGGTAGAATCGAATTTCGATCGACGGGTTCCTTCATCCAGGCGGTGGCCAGCGACTACGCGTCATTCGCGGGCGCCAACCCCTCGTTGTGCATATTCGACGAACTCTGGGGATATGTATCCGAGCGTTCGCGCCGGCTGTGGGATGAAGCCGTACCCTCGCCGGTTCGCAAGGTGTCGGCGAGGTTGACCGTCAGCTATGCCGGCTTTACGGACGAGTCGGACCTTCTGGAGTCGCTTTATCTGCGCGGGATCGCGGGCGAGGAAGTCAGTCCAGACCTTTACCGGAGCGATGGCCTGCTCTGTTACTGGACGCACCTATGCCGGGCGCCGTGGCAGAGCGAGCGCTGGATCGGCGAGATGCGCCAGGCGCTACGGCCCAATCAGTTCGCCCGCATGATCGAGAACAAATGGGTCCGCGGCGAGGGCGACTTCCTGCAAGACGAATGGATCGAGGCGTGCACCAATCCTGAATTGCGGCCGTGTCTTGGCGATTCGAATCTGCCTGTCTTTGTCGGCGTGGATGCGTCGACGAAGCACGACTGGTGCGCCGTGGTCGCGACCAGTTATGACGACGAAAGGCAGAAGGTTCGGCTGGTGAAGCACTATCTATGGAAGCCCACGCCGGGTCAGCCGCTGGATTTCACTAACACGATCGAGCGCGCCGTGCTCGAGCTGAAGGATCGTTTCTGGCTCCAGAGCGTCAACTACGATCCGTGGCAGTTAAGTGCGCTGGCCCAGCGACTGACGGACGCCGGCGTGGACATGCAGGAATTTCCGCAAACCCTCGGCAACCTGTCGGCGATGGGCGAAAATCTCCTGGGCTTGTTCAAGGACCGGAACATTGAGATCTACGAGGACCCTGATTTAGCCCAGTCGCTTCGCAACGCGGTCGGCATCGAGTCGCCGCGCGGTTTCAAGATCGGCAAGCCGAGTGTCGGAAAGAAAATCGATCTGGTGGTCGCGCTGGCGATGAGCGCACTGGCCGCGGTGCATCACGAACGAGCCGGCTGGGGCGTGCGCGAGTTCACTCGTCAAGCCGCTGAACGAGCAGCACTCGGCCTGCCGGAACGCCCGCCGGATACCACCTGGCAGGACGAGTACGACAACGAAAGGCGCAGGTTGCGGAACCTTTGTGCCGTGTGTCGCCGTGAGGTCATTGGCACCGGCGTTGACGAGGGCCGCAAGAGATTTCATCGCGACTGCTACGAACGGATTACGGTGAATGTAGCGGTGAAGTCATGATCGAACTTCGTAGCGTGCTCGACGAACTTAACCGCTTCGATAAATTGTGGCGGCAAAGGTTCTGCGCTAGCTGCGCTGACGAGCCTGAGGCGCGGGCCAGCGGTCTGCGCCTCGCATTCGAGAAGGCGGCCGCGAAGGGCCAAGCCGGTTTCATGGTGTGCGACAACTGCGCGGCGCGCTGGCTGCCTGATTCTGACGTCAATCATGCCGTTCGCGATTGGGTGATCGTTCTCAGCGACGAGAACTTCCTGGCCACGCTCTGCGGTCCCTGCAGGGCGGCGCATCCCGAGCCGACGCGCCTGCCGCGAATAGCGCAGTTGATTCTTTCGCGAAGCCCAGAAGGACCGATGCAGTGAGCGTGTGACGTTAGTAACCAAGCGCTGCCGCGAGTGCGGACAGATGAAGGCGCTGATCCTGTTCGGGCACCTGCGCTCTGAGCCGGACGGGCGCAGGGACACATGTCGGCGCTGCGTGAGCGCGCGACGATTGGGGACTACGATGGTATATTTGGCTAGGGGTGACGATGGAAAAACCTTTTGGAGGTAATGGGGAGTGAGGGGAAAGTTCATCGATTGTGCCGACAAGACCTATGGGCGACTAACAGTTACCGGTCGCGGGGCCGACGACAAGACCGGCCCCGCGCGATGGCGGTGTCGATGCGAATGCGGGAAGGTCGTAATCGTTCCGGGTTCACGCTTGGCGCGCGGGAAAACCCAGAGTTGCGGATGCCTTCGCGATGAATTGGCCGAGCGGCGCATCCGAAACGTTAACGCTTCCGGGCGCGGCTACTCGCCATTGACTCACGGCCACGCGGTCCACAGCCATGGGACCGGGATTTACCGAAGGCAACTGAGAATCCTGGCGGCTGAGCGCGAGACGACGCCGCCGAAGCTTATCGCTGCCTGCGTGCGCGAGATCCTCGCGAAAGCCAAAAAAGACGAAGCCTAACGGTCGTTAGGGAGAAGTGCTGAAACCCTTGGGGCACAGCGCGTTCGTGCTCTTGGCGTGCAGCGTGGATTGCGCCCCGCCACCGTCTTGCGTGTCAATTTCCTAGAGCTTAATCTTGTAAGAACATATCAGGGCGAACCCAGTTAAGGGCGCCCCTGACCGAGATCCGCAAGGACTCGGCCGTATCGAATAAATCGAGCGGGCTTTGAGGCGATTGATTTTTATCGCTTCGGTCGCTCGGTTTTTTTTTGGATCGCGCTGCCGAAGCAAAGAGGTAGCGCGATGAGAAAACTCACGATCCCCGAAACGGACCGGATAGTTCGCTTCCCCGAAGTCGAGCGCTTCGCCGGCGTCCACCGGATGACCCTGCTCGATTGGATCAAAAAGGGCGAATTTCCAGCCCCCTTCAAACTCTCCAATAGTGGCACCGCGATCGGCTGGCGGCTTTCGACGCTCACAAAGTGGCTCGATGAGCGCGCATCCGCCGCGGAGCGATCACGTTGAAACGGGCGGCAGCGACCACCACTGAACAGGCCACTCTCCGTGAGATAGCTCAGCCATCCTTGCCGTTCGTCGATACCGCATACCTGCTGTGCTCCGAGTGCGGTGCGCGCGCGTGCGACTGCGACTTGCTCCTTCAGATTTCCTTCACCCTGAGCCAGGCCGGTCTCACGGTGACGATGCGAGGTGCGGGCGGTGAGGTTTGAAACCTTTGTTGACAAGCTTCCAGGCCGCAAGCAGCGAGCAGGAAATGGAGTGCTAGCGTTCTGTCCCGCGCACGACAATACGAAAACGCCGGCATTATCGGTGAGCCGGGGCGATGATCGCATTCTTGTGAACTGCAAGGGCGCGAACTGCACGGCCGAGACGATCACGGCGGCGTTGGGATTGAAACTCGCAGATCTGTTCTACGAGCAGCGCGGCAAGGGCAACGGCACAGCGCCAACGGCGCCAAAGCCGAGGCCGAGCTTAACACTCGAGGCATTCGCGAAGGCCAAGGGCCTAGAGCTCGACTTCCTATTACAGCACGGCGTGACCGAGAGTAACGGCGCACTCACGTTTCATCACTTCCTAATGAATGGGCAGAAGGCTGCGCGCCAGCACATCCGGCTCACGATGGAGAAGGGTGCGATGCCACGGTTTATCTGGAGCAAGGGCGACGGGCCCATCTCAGCCTACGGAATTTGGCGCATAGCCGGCTGGCACAAGGCCGATGTGCGCGAGTTGGTGCTCGTCGAAGGTGAGTCCGATGCCCTCAGCCTCTGGTTGCACGGCATCGCTGCGGTCGGCATCCCGGGTGTTGAGAACACGAAAATATTGCAGGCTGCGCACATTCAAGACTTCTCGAAAGTTTACATCGTTCGCGAGAATGATCCTGGCGGTGAGACCTTCGAGAAGGGCTGCATTGGCCGGCTAGCGCAGATCGAATACGGCGGCGAGGTCCGCGTTGTCGAGATGGCGGGAGCCGCGGTCAAAGACGCGAATGAGCTTCACCTAAGGTGCCTCGGCGATCCCGGCGGCTTCGAGAGCGAATGGGGCGCACTGGTGATGGTAGCGCGCAAGGTCGAGCTGCCGCTCGTTGGACTCGAGGTGTTCGACGCCTCATTGGTTAAAGAGAGGCCCGTTGAATGGCTCTGGCATCACAGGATTCCCCTCGACATGTTGACCCTGTTCGTCGGTATCCCCGGTGTAGGAAAGAGCTTCGCGGCTCTCGACGTCGTGGCCCGGCTAAGCAATGGGTCTGAATGGCCTGACGGAAGTCCTAATGACCTAAAGGTCGACAGCATCGTGTTCTCGGCCGAGGATACAATGGATAGCACTATCGTGCCTCGCCTTCGTCTTCTCGGCGCAGACCTGACTCGCGTCAAAGTAGTCAAGCGAATCCGCGAGGCGAACGAGGCCGGTGAGATCGTGCGCCGGAGTTTCAGCCTGCTACGAGACCTGCCTCAGCTTGAACGACTGCTGGATAAGTATCTGAACACGAAAATGGTGCTAATCGATCCGGTGTCCGGCTACATGTCGCGCGCCCGCGATACCTATAACAACGCCGAGATGCGGTCAGAAGTGCTCGACCCCTTGGCTGAGTTAGCCGAGCGACGGGGTGTCGCGATTTTGGCGGTGACCCACTTTAACAAGGGCAGCGGCAACAGCGGCAATGCACTGGATAAGGTAAGCGGCTCGATCGCATTCCCGGCAGCGGCTCGCGCCGTTTGGGGCTTCGTGAAGGATCCCGAAGATCCCGACTGGCAAGAGATGCGCAACGGTCGCGTGTTCATGGTTTTCGGCAAGTGCAACGTGGGACCGACTATGTCGGGATTGGCCTATCGAGTCGTGGGACTAGAGAACGAGGACCGCGGAAGCCTGGTCTGGGTCAAGGGCGCGATTGACGACGACCTGAAGGGAATCCTCGCACGCGAACGCGAACAGGATGGCGAGAGCCGCGGCCGCGGTCGACCGTCACGAGAGCGCGACGATGCGCGCCAGCTTCTCGTGGAGATGCTAGGCGAAGGCCCGGTGCTATCGAAAGAAGTCGATGCAGCGGCCGTTGCGGCCGGCATTTCGATTCGAACCTTGAACACCGCGAGGAAGGATCTGTGCGTCCGGTCTAGCAAAGAGGATGGCAAATGGTGGCTGAGCCTACCGCCGGCCGACAGGAGAACGCCCCCCGAATGAGGTCCAAGGCTGCAAGATCTCTCTATACCTCTGCATTCTTGCATTGTTGCATTCTTGCCCTTCCAACTCTGCAAGAGTGCAAAAATAGATTCTATTTTTTACATAGTAATAGTTGTTTGTTTTATTGATGTATTTGGAAGGCTGCAAGAACTACCGGTGTACAAGGAGATCAACCATGCACGGACGTAAAAAAGTAACTCGCGATCAAACAATCCGTTGGTTAAGCGGCGGGGAAGCCTACACCGACCACGTCACCCTCGCGTGCCCGGTGTGTGGCGACGACTGTTCACATATCCGCGAAATCTTCACCCGCATGGGCTGCGATGAACACGAGGCGCGCGTGTACCCGGGAACGCACGCAAAGGAGGTCTCCTCTGGATGGCGCCGCAGCGCTGTGGTCATCGTTATCGACGGCGAATCTTGCGGGCACGTCTGGAACTTGGTCATTCAGCAGCATAAGGGCGTCAACTTCATCGAGATCGAGACTGGCCACCGCGAGGAAAGCGATGGGGAGCCTGCGTTCCACTAACGAAGAAAAAAGTTTCTGGGGCTTGAGCCTCAATTTGCCAGAGCGAACACTTAGAGACATGGCGATAAAAGTGAACCCACACAAAGGCATCCACGGCGAAGCCCCCAGCGTTGAGCGGCTGGCCTTCTCGATGCTCGAATCCGCGGCGGCGCTCGGCCTAAGTCCGGGCAAAATTAGGCTCATGTTGCAATCAGGCGAGCTGCGATCCGTACACGCAGGTCGGCGCCGACTGGTGCCTAGACAAGAGCTGGAAAAATTTCTGTCGGTGAGCAACGAAGGAGACTGAGTGATGGAAGAGAAACCAGTACCGGCAAACCTGGCGCTATTGAATGAGATCGCGCAGTGGCGCAACCGTTGGCGAAACGCCAGCCCTACGGCATGGCTCTCGGCGATTGATCAAAGCGCCCGATTTAATGGGGCCGACGCCGGCATCCTTGAGCGCAATCACGCATCGTTCGAGCAACTGAAGGGCCACGCTGTTGACGTTGAGGCCGCAATCGATCTTGCCGCGCACGTTACGCAACGCGGGCCGCTGTACGACCTGGCGCAGCGGGCATTCTCCGAAATGCTGACCGTGTTGCTCGACAGCCCGACGGGGCGGGCCGCCTTGAAAGATGTAATTGAGACCGTCGCGGATCATGCGCGGTCGCTGCAGAAAGCCGAAGCCGCGCGTCGCGCTCAAGAAGCTGCGCAGCGGGAGGCGCAAGCTGCTGCGCGCGTGGCCGACCAAGTCGCCAACACTTCCGTCGAAGACGTCCTGAACGCCCTGGCCGCGCGCGGCGTGATCGTCACGGCAAACTCAGCCGGTGGAATAGATTGCCGGCCCAGCGGCTCGCTCAGCATCCTCGAGCGGCGCGTGCTGACAGAAAAGAAGGGCGACGTTCTGCGCCTACTCGCCGCCCGCGATGCGGTGGAAACTCTTTAATTTTTTATGTGTCACAAACGACGGAGGACAAGAAAGTGAGTACAACAGAAGACGCTCTACGGCGCCTGAACCTGCTGCCAACCAGCAAGGCGATTCCCGAAATCAGCAAAGGGCAGAAGCTCGTAATGGGCAGCGACGGCCGCTGGTCGCTAGAACCCGATCTGGAGCGCTTCCAGAAAGGCTCGCGCGGACTCGATCTTGTTCGCACACACTTGGCGGGCCGCCACCTGATGAAGCGCGCCGCCGATCTGACGCCGATCACGCCCGAGGAGATGCTCGGCGGCACGCCGCAGGTCGCACCGTTTGGCCGGCCGCGGACTTCGCCGGGACTTAGCGATGCCGACGTGCAGACGCTGGAGCAAGAGGTCGTCGCGCCGCTGACGATCGACCAGCAGTCGCGGATGCGGGACTTGGCGACGAACACTTATCGGATCGTTGCCGCAAATCCGGGCAGAAGGCTTAGCACTTCGACCGATAGCTATGGCGTTGCTCCCGATGGGCGCGCTGGCAACTTCACCAACGCCGCGGCCATCGTCAGCCTCGTCAAGGCCGCGATGGCGCAAGCTATCAAACCTATGAATGCCGAGCTGGCGGCGGCGCGCGTGCGGACGGCGCGAGCGCTCGGCGCATAACATAATGGGAGAAACGACAATGGCAACCTTTACATTAAGTCCGCCCACCGGGCTGAGCTTGGCGACCGTGTACCAGGGCGCGAGCGGCGCGACATATACGCCGTCCGCTGGCGGCTACCTGGTCATAAACGACGAAAAGGACGTCCGCGCGTTCCTGGAGCACGGCTGGGTCGCGGCGTCGGTCGCGGGCGAATGAATGTGGTGTTTCCCACCCCGGGGGCTGGCAGCGCGTCTCGTCCACGCGACGCGTAGATCGCGCGGAGTTGCTACTCCTTCGCCGCGCATCGCGCTGGCCCCCGGACTCGTCGAGGTGCACATAGGACCGACTTGAGCCTGAACGGCAACGGCACAGAACTCGCGAGCTACCTACCGCCACCGGCGCTGATCGCAGAGCTGAACCCGCAAGAGCTCGCGTCGCTCATCGGCCAGCTTGAGCAGTTGAAGGCGTTGTGTTGGGCGCGGCTGGTGACGACTCCGGTAACGACCACCAAGGCGAAGCCCGATTCGGCCCAACCGGACCGCACCTTGAACGCGGAGGAAATCGCGGCCGAGCTGGGGCAGACGCGGCGCTGGGTATTTCGGCACGCCAAGAAGCTGAGCTTCATTCGCCGGACATCCCGCAAGTCCCTGACCGCTTCGGCAACCGAGGTCCGTCGCTGGCGCGAGACTCAGAGGGCTTGACGGTAGTGTGGCTATATGGCAGTATCCCATATATGAAAACACAGCGGGAGACTCAGCCAATGTCAAAGACGACCTTGCGACTACCGGAGAATCTGATCGAGCGCGCGAAGATCCGCGCCATCAAAGAGCGGCGAACGCTTCAGGACGTTACCACTACCGCGCTCGAAGCCTATCTTAAGACGCCGGTTGCGCGGGAAGGGGAAAAATCATGAAGGCCGCACGCGGACTCGGCAACGTCTATCAGCCGAAATACGTAGACAAGCGAGCCCTCGCGAAATACCTGGCCGATGGCCTATCGGCTGAAGAGGCGCGCAAGCAAGCGAGTAGAACCTGCGCGACCTGGTGGATCGTCTACCACGTCAACGGCAAGCGCATGTCGGAGAACGCGCACTCTGAGAACCGGGCGGATGCGCTCCGGCTGCTGAAAAAGAAGACCGGCGATGCGGCATGCGGCCTGCCGGTCGGTCCGACCCTCGACAAGACGACGCTCGATGACCTGCTCAAGATGGTCGGCGACGACTACAAGGCGAACTCCCAGCGCAGCGGCGACCGGGTAGCGTATGCGGCGACTCATCTGCGGGAATTTTTTCAAGGCTTGCGCAAGGCCCGCGACATCACGACCAGCAGAGTCACGGCCTATCGCGCGCATCGGCTCACCGCCGGCGCCAAGCCATCAACCGTGAACTACGAGATGGCCATCCTGCGCCGCGGATTTCAGCTGGCGGCCAAAGACGGCAAGGTTGGCGCGCGCCCTGAGTTCTCAATGCTCCACGTCGATAACGCACGCAAGGGCTTCTTCGAGCTGGAACAGCACCGCGCCATCCAGACGCACCTTCCCGAGTACCTGCAGCCCGTTGCGGCCGTCGCGTATATCACCGGATGGCGCACAAAGTCGGAATTACTCACCCGGCAGTGGCGCCACGTAGATTTCAGTGGCGGATGGGTGCGGCTCGAGCCCGGCGAGTCAAAGAACGGCGAGGGCCGCGATTTCCCCTTCACAGCCGAACTGCGAACGATCCTGGAAGCGCAGCGGGAACGCGTCAGTGAAATTGAACGGGCGATCGGCCAGATCATTCCATGGGTGTTCGTGCATCCGCCGGGCGGTGGGCGCTCTGCCGCGGGCAGCCGCATCAAAGACTTTCGCGGCGCCTGGAAGAGTGCGTGCAAGGATGCCGGGATACCTGGGCGCCTCGTGCACGACTTCCGCAGGACCGCGGTGAGGAATCTGGAACGCGCAGGTATTCCCCGCTCGGCCGCGATGAAGATGACAGGTCACAAGACCGAGGCTGTGTACCGGCGATATGCCATCGTGGATTCAGCGATGCTTCAGGAAGCCGCACTCAAGCTTTCAGCGTTCCATTCGGCCGAAAATTCCCAGAAACGCCAAAGTCACGCTAAAGTCAGCCCCTTGGTAGCGGCCCAATGACTGTCCTGTCTCAGGAAAGCGTAGTATCTTCAAGGACTTTCTCTGCACGCGAGAGTGGCGGAACGGCAGACGCGCCGGACTTAGGATCCGGTGCCGCAAGGCGTGGGGGTTCAAGTCCCCCCTCTCGCACCATCTCTTTTAGACCAAGTATTATAAGGGTTTTCGAGAAATCTGGGCGAGGCGCCCCTCGCCGGGCGCGATGCTCGGCACTCTATTTTTGTCCACTTTTTGCCCACTTTTTTTCGGTCCGGTCTTAAGCAGGTTTCGGACGACGCTCGCCATAGCCGTCGTCTTGGTCGCGCGGAACCAATGCGCGTAGACGTTTAGGGTGATCGCCGGCGAGCTGTGACCAAGGATGGATTGTACTTCTGTGACGGGGCTGCCTGCCGCGATCAGGGCGGATGCGAACGAATGCCGTAGGCTGTGGATATTGACGCGCCGGAGCCCTGCCCTACGAAGCGCCGGCCAGAGGCCGCGCCGGAGGGCGACAGACCGCCTCAGGGGCTTCCCTTCGGGATTTGGGAAGACAAGCTCATGTTCTCCCGGAGGGCACTGTAGCTGCCATTTTTTGAGGACCGTCGCGAGTTCCGGCGGGATGGTGATCACTCGGTGGCCGGATTTTGTTTTCGGTGGATAGAAGCGCGCGCGCACGTCCTCGCCATGAACGCGCGTCCAAGAGAGGGAGCGCCGGACGAAAATCTTTGGCTCGGGTCCGCCGAGCTGGCAATCGGACCAGCGCAGGGCCAGCGCCTCCCCGGAGCGCAGGCCCGTTGCGGCAAGAAACGTGAGCAGAGTTTTGTAGAGGCCGGGATCGGCGTTGCCGAGCATGACGCTGATTTCTTCCGGCGATAGAACCGTCTCAGGGGTTGCCTGGTCGGCTTGGATATCTTCGCCGCCGTTGAGTTCTCGGTCTCCCGCGAAGGCGCGTTCGACGCGGTCGGCGGGATTGGCTGTGCAGAGGCCGCGGCGGATTGCCATTTGATAAATGCCGCCAATCATTCGGATGGTGGCGTTGATCGTAATCGTGGAGCGGCCGAGCTCGCGCATGTCGTCGCGCATCTTTTCGATGGGTGCGACGGAAACTTGGTCGAGACGCAGAGGGCCGAAGCGCGGCAGAAGATAAATGTTGAGGCGGGCGCGCAGCGCCTCGGTGTAGCTGGGCCTGCGGTCCATCTTGGACTCGAGCCATTGCCCCGCTGTGACGGCGAATGTGGGAACTTGCCTGCGGTCGAGATACTCGCCGCGCGTGACCTTTATGGATGTCTGGGCAAGATGCTTCTCAGCCGCCTTCTTGGTCGGAAAATAAAGCCGCTTGCGTGGCCCCCTGGTTCCGAGAGGCCGGTAGTCAAGCCGCCACGCGCATTCGCAATTCTCGCCCTTACATCCGTTCTCGATGGAACCGTTTGATTGAAGCCATGGCGCCCTCACCTCTTCCCAATCCGCAACTTTTCTTCGGCGGCGATTTTCTGGAGCAGTCTGGAGGCCGGTTCGGAGATCGCCATTTCGCCGCGCTCCCAGCGAGCCACGGTGTTCGAGGTTACTCCTACGGCCTCGGCCAAGGCCATCTGAGTCCAGCCCAGTTTTCCCCTGAGCGCACGGATTTCCACCGCAGTCATACTATACGTAGCGTATAGCACGACCGAACGGAAGTCAAGCGGCTTGATTGGCGCGTTCTGTGAGGTAGCGTTCGACTTCTTCAATCCGGAAGCGAACGTAGTGGCCGAGTTTGAGCGATGGAAGGTTGCCGAGGCGAGCCTGTTCTCTGACCCACGATTCCGGGACGCCGAAGAGCTTGGCGAGTTCGGGCGCAGCCAACAGTGCACTCGTGTTGCTGAAGCTTCGAGCCGCGATACGCTGGCTCAGCATGAGGGAGAGCAGCGCGCCTTCGAGCGTCTTGAGCGCGGCGACGCGCGACGCGACCTGGGTCAAGAGTTCTGGAACGGATTCGAGAACCAGACCTTTTGCGCGCGATGGATCGGAGACAAGCTCGTCGATCGTTGCGGACGACAGGGGTGTCCGCGGCGTGACTGGGTGTGGCAGTTGGTACGACATAGAAGACCCCCGGCATCGAAAGATCCCCGCAACCCCACACTCATCCGAGGACTCATTGAGCAACGGCGATGCCGTTTCTCGATCCGCGCCTGAACGGTGACCAACCAGAGGCGACGCGGTTCTGGACACGCGCTCGCGCAGAGGAATTTGGCGATCATTTGGCGGAAGAGAAAGTGTGCCTGTGCACTTTCTGCACACTTGGCGAAAAGCGCCCGAGAAGCTTAGCTGATTCGGCGATTTCGCCGATGCAGTGTGCAAAATCGGCACACTGCGGCCTGGAGGACTCGCACACGAACGCCCGCTGTTGGTCGAGGCGCGAGTCGCCTCCTCGCTCGCTCTCGCCCAGCGCGCAATCGCTCTTCTTGGTTCGGCGTTTGAGATCAGACGAACGCGGCAGAGCCACGCTAGAACGTCTTTCCGCGAGGTCGTTAAGATTTTGTTAACAGCCGGACAGAAACAAGAACCGATCTGTTGACAGGTTATCCACAGTCCTACTATGTGTACGCCTCGGCTGTGCGGAGGAGGCGGGGTTTGATTTTTTACTCGCGAGCGAAAATTGGTTGGTCAGTCGCTAGCGATACGCCGGGCCATACGCCTGATCGAAGAAGCCGCTCCCACGAGCGCGCCGGTGATCATTACTGGCGAGAGCGGTACGGGGAAGGAGCTGGCCGCACGCGCAATCCACGACAAATCGCCGCGCCGTAGCCGGCCCTTCGTCCCCATCAATTGCGCGGCCGTTCCTGAGACCCTGATCGAAAGCGAACTGTTTGGCCACGAGCGCGGCGCCTTCACGGGCGCGGATCGCCGTCGCGAAGGCTGTTTCGAACGCGCGAACGGCGGAACCCTTCTGCTCGACGAGATCACAGAGATGCGGCCGGAGATGCAGGCCAAACTGCTTCGCGTTCTCGAAGATAAGAAGATTTCGCGGCTTGGAGGCTCCGGGGAGGTTGCGGTCGATGTGCGGATTCTGGCCGCCTCCAATCGTCGCGCTTCAGCGCGCCATCCGCGAGGGCCGACTGCGCGCTGACCTGTACTACCGGCTGAACGTTGTGTCGCTCGAACTTCCTCCGTTGCGCGACCGGCTCGAGGATGTGCCGTTATTGGCCGAAGAGTTCATCCGCGCATTTAACCGGGAGCATCGGCAAGGCAGTTCGAGGGGATCGCTCCGGATTGCCTGGACGCGCTCAAGGCTCATTCCTGGCCGGGCAACGTGCGCGAGTTGCGCAACGCGATCGAGCGCGCCGTGATCATGTCCAAGTCGCCGATGCTGTCGATTGGTGATCTGCCGAAAGAGCTTTCCTCTCAACCGGGGCCGAGGCTGGGCTTCACGGTTCGGCTTGGCTCCACGTTGGAGGAGGTCGAAAACGAGTTGATTGCCCGAACGATACCATTTGCCGGTGGCAACAAGTCGCGGGCCGCACAAATCCTCGGTGTCGGACGGCGAACTCTATACAAGCAACCCGAACGCTACAGCGTGCACGAGACGAATGGTCATTCCAACGGCCGCCCTTATCGTAACGGCCGCAATGGTAGCTCGTGAAGAAACTTCGCCTCGCGTCGCGGGGCCACTGATCGTTCCATCCATCACTGAGCGTTTGCAATTGCAAACGCCAGGCCGACGCTCTTTTGCTACACGCGCGGTGTGGCAAACGAGGAGGCTCTATTCCGTCGAAGGCTACGCGAGATCGTGATCCAGAAATACGGCTCGCTGGACCGCTTCTACCTGGAAACCGACTTCTCGAAAGGGCACCTGTCGCAGATTCTCCGCGGCAAACGCAGCCCCTCGCTGACCACAATCGTGAAACTCGCCCGAGCTCTCGATGTGCAGGTCGCGGATTTCTTTCAGAAATCTTGAGCCCATCACTGGCTGGACAGACTTAAGATTGTTCGCCGCGCGTGGCAGGTCGGGTAGTATCTAGAAATTGAGGAATTGAACAGGCGCGGTGTCTGGCCGCGTCCTCACGACCGCGCCCGATGGAAATAGCCGGGCGCTGCTGTGCCGGAGGAAGGTTCGCCGCTAGAGGGCGAACCCGCCAGCAGTCTCGTCAACCAAAGCGGAGACTCGCTCTAACTCGCCAGCGAGAATCATGTCCCGAGGCGACCGACCGTCCAGCGCTTTGATTGGAGCTTGGAACCATGCGCGCATCTCGTAGATATCCTCGCGCATGAGTTCGAAGACCTCCTGAATGAGCGTAGCGAGAGAATGCAGCCTCACATGGGTCGCCGAGACTGTGACACGCTTCGGGATGCTTAACGGCTGTTGGTCGAGATATTGGCGCACTTCGTCTGGGGTCCAATCGAGCAGGTCCGCTACCTTCTCGGGATCGAAAAACCCGTTTCTATCAGTCGTGTCCAGGATAATTGCACGTGGCCTGCGCATGCTCTTCACGATTCATCTCCGTTCTGATTTGTGTTCGCGCTCGTTTGCCGATTCCAAAGTAACCCGATCCAGAGCCGGCTGAAAGCTCGCGCCGCTGAGTAGCCCACAGGACCGGGAGTGCGATGCTACAATAGCGACTCTCCGGAGATGTTGCGAAGTGGGGTCCCGAGATGAAAAAGGCAAAGCGGAAAGCCAGCTCTCTGCGGAAAGAACCTAAGAACCGACTCTACGTTGACGTGACCGAAGAACTCATCATGAACCCCGATGCTCTCCCCAGCGAGCTCCGCGGATGGCGGCGTTACAGAATCGAGTACGGAGGCCATGCCGAAAGGTGCCTGCTTGAGAATAGAATCCTGCTGCCACCGCATGTTCGCGTAGAACGACTTGAGCGGCTGTTGAATTCCTAGCAGCAAGACCGGTGTTCTCGAGGCGGCATAGAGATGCGCTCGCACCCCCCTAATTGCGGGTGCCTTTAGTCCCGAATCGAAACGTCGAGCTGTTTGGACCCTAGCCCGTGCTATGAGCCGCTCGGAGTGTGCGTCGCAAACCAGGAGATCGTGATGAGCGGGCCAGCCGATGCGGTCTATCGGTCGGACGCAGATCTTCGCGCGTTTTCCACATAGGCGAAACCGACATTTCGCGAAGAAATAGATCCGCCCAACTTGGATACCAACTATTTCCGGATTTATTGGCGCTATCGCGAATGTGGTGATACCCGCGAATGGTCTCGCTTACGCAAACATCGCAGTGGCCGGCATCTGATCCCAAGTCTTGCCATCGAGCAGTCTGCCGGCCTTCTTTTTGTTCCTGCCGCCCCATTGTTTGAAGAAGAAGGGCACTCCAGAATCTAGGCACTGATTCCGCAGATCGACTACCCAGGCCGGATCGAGTGCTCGGGCTCCCCAGCCAGACTCGCCACCGACAATCACCCAGTCGATCCCGCGGAGGTCCAGGTTGTACAAAGGGCCGAGAAGCGGCTCAAGTGAGAGGAATTTGAGGAGCGCTCCGCTCTTGCGGAGATCGTTCATTCGCCCACGATATTCGTCGTTTTCAACGCTCACGCCCATCCAGATGTTGGGCGTCCAATCGAGCAGCGGGCTGAGTTGGAGAAGACGATCGGATCGCTTCGTCAGGATCTGAAAGCGATGCCAGTGCGCGCGCCGCATCACATCGAAGATGCGAACGATGTAATCGATCGGTACGTCCCTATGAAAGAGGTCGCTCATCGAATTGACGAAAATAGTTTGCGGCTTCTTCCATCGCAGCGGTACGTCCAACATGTGTGGCTGTAAGGTCAGCCTGAACCCGTTTCGATAATTCTCCTGGCCCATCGCCAGAAGCCTTTCGGCCATCCGTTCTGCGTAACAGTGCTTGCAGCCCGGACTGACCTTGGTACAACCAGTCACGGGGTTCCATGTGGATTCCGTCCATTCTATCCCAGAACCTTGAGCCATCAGCGCACTGCCTCTCTGAGCAAATGATTTGCTATACGCAGCGCGATTGGAGCGCCGTTTTTGTTGCCGACCGCAAAACAAAGGAGATACAGAGGACAGTTCTTGTTCCGGAGGACCTTCGGTTGGTCCGCAACGCCGGCGAAAATCCCCTTGAGGCGTTCGTTGAAATAGCGACCGATGGTTTCGGTTGTCGCCTTGACTATGTGGTCGGCCTCACCAAATAGAGTGGACTCTCGCTCAACGCGATAAAATTCCTCGTACCAACTCTCCGTTCCGAGGAGGAGGTTGAGGCGTTTCCGCCACGACTCCGGAATATCTCCAGACCTGGTGAGTAGGCGGTTCACTCCGATGCCAAGCGGAAAGAGTATCCATAGATCGATCGCTTTGGTTCCCGCGACCGCTTCGATGGTCTTCCAGTCAACCTGCATTCCGTATGGATCGAGAAACAAGACGGCGCGGTGTGAACTCCAGTCTTTCCGGCATAGTTTCTGAATTTCCAGATTTGCATCGCCTTGTCGGATCTCAATGCGGCTTGCCAGATCCGGAAATTCAGATTTAAGGGCCTCAAGCTGCGCCGTTCGCATTGGGCTCCGCTCAATAAACACATAGCTGTCGAACCGGGGCTCGGTCTTGAGGGCCAATCGGGCGGAGCCATCAAGCAATTCCTGAGGCTCTCGCTCGGCGAGATCCGGAAGCAGCAGACTCTGCGATTTCTGGCCAGCGTCCTCTCGATGAACGTCGCGATAACCGGTTCCTGCGAACGCGTCGATATATGCCTTTTTGAACGGACGATCCTTCGAGGGCTTGTCCTTCAGTGCGGTGGTGTAACTCTTGAGGTATTCCGCGATCACACTGAGTTTCGCGGTCGTCCAAGGCCCTCCGAAAGAGTGGCCTTTCTCAATTTTTTTTCGCGGACTCACGCCGGGTCACCTTGGTGAGCACACTTTATGAACCGCGCCTCGAGGTGCGTCCATGAGCATTTTCCTGGTATGAGCGCAGCAGTCCGACGACGACGCCCTGAATTACCGTATCGCCAGCCGGGACCTCGATTGGTCGATAAGCTGGATTCTCTGCGAACAGCGTAGCGCGCCCTTTTCGCAATCGAATGCGTTTTATCGTTGTCTCGCCGTTGATAGTCGCAACCACTATATCGCCATCTTGGGCAGTAGAGGTTTGACGAACGATCACTTGGTCGCCTTCAGTAATCCCGGCATCGCGCATGCTGTCGCCCACCACCCGTAAAGCGAACGGACTGCCTCGTTTCGTCCACTCCTTGGGCACGGCGAGCCGTTGCTCAATGTTTTGCTCTGAGATGACGGGCACACCGGCGACCACGCGCCCTACTAGTGGCACGAAACCGGCCGAGGGTGGGTCCTCACGGAGGCGGACACCCCGATGTCTGGCAGTAAGCTGCACGAAACCTTTGCGAGCGAGCGCTCGAAGATGATCGCGTATGGTGCCGGTCGATCTCCAACCGAACTCCCGACAGAGTTCGCGATAGGTCGGAGGCGGATCACTCCGCTCGACCCGTTGCCGTAAGGCGCCCAGCACGAGCTCCTGCATTCGAGTAAGTCCCTCCATCGACGGCCAAGCAGATAGTTACCACTCAATTGAGTGGTAGTCAACCGGGCCCGAACTAAGAAGACTGGATCGAGTGACCAGAATCGGCGGGCTCGGATACTCTTTCGGAGGGGCGGTCAAAACGAAGAACGGGAAAAACGCTAATGTGAGTTCGTCCACAGCGGCGGCCGAATTTGTTGAGCCGATGCTTTGCCTCGCGGTGGCGAAGCTGCCGGAAGGTCCGGCCTGGCAGTACGAGGTAAAGCTCGACGGCTATCGAGCCATCGGAGTTCGGACGAAAGCTGGCGTCGAACTCTGGTCGCGAAACAAGCGGGACTTCTCGCGCCGTTTTCCGAACGTCGCGCGCGCCCTCGAAGCGTTGCCGGTCGAGACTGTTCTCGACGGGGAAATCGTCGCTGTAAACGGCGATGGGCAGCCTGTCGTTCAGCTCGCTCCAGAATTTCGGAGACGGCGCCGCGGCGATTCTCTTCTACGCTTTCGATGCGCCGGTGCTCGCCGGCGCGGACTTGCGCAGCAAGCCTCTGGCGACGCGTCGCGAGATGCTTCGCGAGCTGATTTCAAAGTTGCCTGACACGATTCGCTTCTCCGAGACCTTCGACGCTTCAGCAGCGGAACTGATGGCGGCAGTTCGCTCCAATGGACTCGAGGGCGTCGTGGCAAAGCGCCGCGACAGCTCATACAAGCCCGGAGATCGGTCCGGAGCCTGGGTGAAGGTACGCGCGAATCGGAGTTCAGGAACTGGTGATCGGTGGATACATTCCTGGCTCGACAACCTTTGATTCGATCCTGGTCGGATATTACGAGGGAAGCGAGCTGATGTATGCGGGCCGAATTCGGAACGGCTTCACACCAGCTTCGCGTCGGACGGTATTCTCGAATTTCGAGGGTCTGTCGATCTCCAAATGCCCGTTTCGGAATCTTCCCGAATCCGGAAAGGGCAGATGGGGCGACGGGCTAACCGCCGACGACATGAAGAGATGCCGCTGGCTCAAGCCGCAACTGGTCGCGGCGATCGAGTTCCTTGAATGGACCCTCGATAACCACCTCCGTCACGCGAGATTCGTAGCATTGCAGGCAGACAAAGAAGCACGCAAAATCACCCGAGCAGGGTGAACGTCAATCGCGGTGACCCGCGCGGAGCGATCCGTAATCCTTGCGTTTCGGGTCCAAGTGCCGTTTAAAATTTAAACCTCCGGAGCGACAATTTCAGAGATTCGGGCCGGTAGCGTGTGGGCAGGTATTCGCCAAATAGCGCCCAAAATTCAGCGCCAAATAGTGATCAAAATTACACCCATCCAGCCGGGATTTGGGGCGTCGGCATAACGACGAACGCATAGTACGATGGGTGGCAACAAAGCGGTGCAGGAGACGATGTCCTGATGAGCAGTCGGAAGATGAAGGAAGAAGAGGTAATGGCGGAAAACTACCTCAAGCATTGCGGCTATCCGGCGCACGAAATCAACTTTGAGCCTGACGGCAGCGTTCCACCGGATTTTCTGGTGCAGAAGACGATTGCCATTGAAGTCCGACGGCTTAACCAGCATTGGACATCGCCAGCGGGAGATGAGATCCCCCTGGAGGCCGCAGAAGTCCCGGTCGCGAAGAGATTGACAGGACTTCTCGATTCATTCGGAGCGCCGAGCAACGGAGTCAGTTGGATGGTATTCGCGAGAATTAAGAGACCGTTTCCATCGATGAAGTGGGAACCGACTGTCAAGAATGAGTTGCTGAAGCTTCAGTCGGGATCAATCGCGGACAGGAAACACGAGGTCGTCCTACACGCTCACTTTCGTATTGAGTTCACTCGGATGAGCAAGCCCGGCCCCAAGACGTTCGTGCAGATCGGCGACTCTGACGACGACCGGGGCGGATGGGTGAACGAGGAACTGGAGAAGAACATCTCGCTCTGCATCGCTGAGAAAACCACGAAGATCGCACGGTACAAATCAAAGTACCCGAAATGGTGGCTCGTTCTCGTCGATTTCATCATTGACGGCAGGCCTGCAGACGATCAGACTCTAAAGCTATCACACCCGGAATGGGACCGCGTCATCGTCATCCATCCTGCTGACTATTCCCTGGCATACGACGTTTAACACTGCCCCGCTCGACCTGGTCTCTCAGGATTTGGCGCTGCTTTCCAAGAGAACGGACAGCGACATCCGCTTGACTGTCTTCCCTGCTTCTGGGGTATCTGTGTCCGGATTGTCGGCATAACTGGAAGTTGGGACTCAGATGGGGGGCGACTGCCTTTGAAGAGGATCACCCGTGCCAAATAGCGCGCAAAGTTTTACGCCAGATAATTTCCAAAGTTACAGGTAGGCTGCTGTCCGAATGGCGTTGGGGTCCGATACGTATCCCTTATCGGACACTAGCCGTGGCGGGCATCCTGTATGGGAAGAGGGGTGATTCATGTTAAAACCTGACCATAATCTTTGCGCAATCGATACATAAACCTAGTGGAGAAGTCCGAGGCGGCGATGATCTCGGCGATTGAGATCTATAACAAGCCGGACTTTAAATACCGAGAAGAGACATTTGCACTACTGGCGCTAAACGCGTGGGAACTCCTCCTCAAGGCGAAGGTACTGGCAGACGCCGGCAACGACACGAAGGCTATTTTTGTACGCGAGAAACGTCCGAAACGCGACGGCACGCTTTCAAGCAAAGAATACATCAAGAAGAACCGTTCAGGTAACGCTGTAACAATATCTTTGGGACAGGCGATCGTCTTGCTTGATGCGAGTGCCGCATCACGACTGGATGCTGCAATCAAGGCGAATCTAGATGCCCTAATCGAGATTCGCGACAACGCGGCGCATTATCTTAACGCCGGCGCGCAACTAGCAAAGCAGGTTCTGGAGATCGGGACAGCGGCGGTCCGGAACTACATGACTCTCACAATCAAATGGTTCAAACGCGACCTTTCGCACTATAGTCTCTTTCTGATGCCTCTGGGCTTTCTGGGTCATGCGACAACCGCCACCGCGTTGGCGACAAGTCGCGACGAAAAGAACCTAGTCGGATTTCTGACTACGCTAGCGCAACAAGGGATTGACGCCGATCCTCCCGACTATCACGTTTCACTTAATGTAAACTTGTCCTTTCAACGCTCGAAGATCGACGCGGCCGCAGCTGTGTTTGTCACAGACGATCCTGCAGCGCCCCATGTGAGCGTTAGCGAAGAAGACATTCGAAGGACGTATCCTTGGGACTATGCGGAGTTGACGGCGAGACTTGTCCGACGGTATCGAGATTTCAAAATCGACTCGAAATACCACAGTCTCAGAAAGCCGCTGATCGCGAACGCCGCGCTGGTAAAATCGCGATACCTAGACCCCGGCAATCCGAGGAGCGCGAAAAAGGATTTCTACAATCCGAATATCATTCAAGTATTTGATCAGCACTACACCAAGAAATAAGAGAGGCTCTACAAGGTACAAAGTCGAAGAACACGATCGGAATGGTGTGCCTCGAAGAGGGCGGCGAAAAAGTCAGGCGTTGGCACTTCTACCGAGGATGTAGTCGGCCGCATGCTGCGCCTGCGCGGCGGCGTGAATCAGCAGCTTGCGATCATCGCGAAGTTTTTTGAGCCAGCCGGCCACGTAGGCCGCTTGGTTGTTGATTACCGCGGTTGAGATTCCTGCTTCGGCGCAAAGGTAAGCGGCTCCCATTTCCGCGCACAATTCTTCTTTTGAGTAGACAGCGGAACCGAACGGAGCGACTTCGCAAATGCCTTCTCGCGCAAGGCGCTTCTGGTGGCCGGTGCTGTGGACGGTCTCGTGCAGCGCTGTGGCGTAGTATTCTTCAGCGCTCGCGAAAAGTTCGCGCGGCGGCAGAGTGATTCGATCTGTGATTGGGCTGTAGAACGCTTTTGAGCCTGCGTGCTGAATCTCTGGCTGGTTGGGCATTGCGGCGATGATCCGCTCGGCCGCTTCGATCGGATCGTGCTCATGCGTCTCGACCTTCGGCAGCTTGTCGAGGGCTGCCTGCGGAAGCTGGCATTGTTCGAGGTTGAAGACGCGATAATATCTAAGCAAGAACCGTCGGCGCGCCTTCGCGTCGGCCGTCTCGTTGTCGAGGTCTTCCGTGCTCTGCTTCGCATCGTCAACCTTCCAGAAAACGACGACCGTGCTTTCCTCGCCCTTGCGGACGTGTCCGCCCAATTCGTTGGCCTGGCGCATCGTCAGCCAGAACGGTGAAACATATTTCGATGCGGAAAGCAGAAAGTGATTGATGCCTCTATATGGCTTCTTGCTCACAAGGTTGCGCGGCAGTCCGGCCGAGGTCCACGGCTTGCGCCAAGGCACAACGCCTTGTTCAAGTAGATTGATTATCTTGTCGGTCACGTTGCGTAGCGATGTCCATTTCCGTAGTCTCCGATTGTGATTTGCGATAGTCGAGGGAGAACCGCTTTCGCGGCTCTCCCGTTGCGTGGTGAGGAAAGCACGGTCGTCGTTTTCTGGAAGGTTGACGATGCGAAGCAGAGCACGGAAGACCTCGACAACGAGACGGCCGACGCGAAGGCGCGCCGAGAACAGGTTCTTGCTTAGATACTATAGGCCCCGTCTTTTCGACCTCGAACAATGCGAGCTTCCGCAGGCAGTCCTCGACAAGCTGCCGAAGGTCGAGACGCACGAGCACGATCCGATCGAAGCGGCCGAGCGAATCATCGCCGCAATGCCAACCCGCCGGAGATTCAGCACGCGGCTCAAAGCATTCTACAGCCCAATCACCGATCGAATCACTCTGCCACCGCGCGAGCTTTTCGCGAGCGCTGAAGAATACTACGCCACAGCGCTGCATGACCGCCGCGCCCGGTCATCAGAAGCGCCTTGCGCGAGAAGGCATTTGCGAAGTCGCTCCGTTCGGTTCCGCGGTCTACTCAAAAGAAGAATTGTGCGCGGAAATGGGAGCCGCCTACCTTTGCGCGCCGAAGCCGGAATCTCAACCGCAGTCATCGAGAATCAGGCGGCGTACGTGGCCGGCTGGCTCCAAAACTTCCGCGATAATCGTAGGCTCCTGGTGGACGCCGCCGCGCACGCAGCATGCAGCCGACTACATCCTCGGTAGAAGTGCCAACGCCTGACTTTTTCGCCGCCCTTCTTCGAGGCACACCATTCCGATCGTATTTCTCGACTTTTGTACCTTGTGAGACCTCTCTTATTTCTTGGTGTAGTGCTAATCAAATACTTGAATGATATTCGGATTGTCAATCCTTTTTCGCGCTCCTCTAGGAATTCCCGGGGTCTAGGTATCGCGATTTTTCACGCAGCATTCGCGATCAGCGGCTTTTGTTGAGACTGTGGTATTTCGAGTCGATTTTGAAATCTCGATACCGTCGTCTCACCGTCGACTCCACCATAGTCCCAAGGATGCGTCCTTCGAATGTCTTCTTCGCTAACGCTCACATGGGGCG
>CAWJET010000001.1:832500-3244341 GCA_963842085.1 uncultured delta proteobacterium | reverse complement strand
CCCGCCATCACGGCAAGGACACACGAGTGGCCGAACTCCGCGATCTCGCTCTTGATCTCTTCGCGCGTCATCTCCCGCGGCATGTGGGCCATGATCATCGTCGGGATCTTCGGGTTCATGAAGAACCCGCTCTTCTCGACGAGCTTGCGCATCTTCGCCGGCAACATCTCGGGATCGGTCTGATACGGAATCCCCGCCGACGGCGCGGGCGGCGCCTCGTGGTCGTGGCTGTGGCCCTGGCGGCCGAAGCCGATCGACAGCTGGATAAAGACCTTGGCGTCAAAAGCGTGGATCGTCTCGACCAGCTCTTCGAGACCGGGCAGGTGTGTTCCGTTGAACAAGTGCAGGTTGGACGTGTACGGGAAGCGCGAGGCCAGTCGGGTCCCGAGGACGCACTCGGTGATTATCAGCCCCGTGCCACCTTTCGCGCGCGCGGCATAGTAGGCCATGATCTGTTCGTTCGGATAGCCCCGGTTGTCCATCGAGAAGACCGTGTTCATCGGCGCCATGGCAATGCGGTTCTTGATCTTGCAATTCCCGATCCGGATGGGCTGAAAAAGTTCGGCGTGCGTCGGCGCGGCCGCGCCGTTGCGGGATGATTGAGTCTTCGTCGTTTGCATTAGGTTTCCCTCCCTCGATAAATAAGACAATAGGCCCAGCCGCGATAGTCGTCCAATAGTATATTTTCATCACCTGATTCCTTTCGGCTATATCTTAACTAGCTATATCCCACGCGGCGAAAGGTTACGCGAATGGACATGCGACAGCTTCGGCAATTCATGGCAGTGGTGGAGCACGGCAACGTGCGGCGCGCTGCCGATCACATCCACCTCTCGCAGCCGGCACTGACGAAGAGCATCCACCATCTCGAGGATGATCTGGGCGTGCAATTGTTCACGCGCGGGCCGCGCGGCGTGGCACCCACGATCTACGGAGAGATCCTGCTGCGCCACGCGCGGCTGCTGCTCAATAAGGGCGAACGGGCAGTCGCTGAGATCCAAGCCGTGAAGGCCGGGCACGTCGGTCATCTGCGGCTCGGCGTGGCGAACTTTTCGATCTCGTTCCTGCCGCGGGTGATCGCGCAACTACTCGCGACCACGCCGGGGCTGTCGTTCGACATCGTCGATGGAACCTACGAAGGCCTGACGGCGCTGGTCCGAGAAGGCGTACTGGATGCCGTTGCGAGCGGCTTCCCTATGATGCATCGGGCGGAGGAGCTCGTGCACGAGGAACTCGTAGCGGGAGAGTTTGCGGTGGTGTGTCGCCCAGATCATCCAATCCTGGCGGAGAGACGGAAATCTCTACCGCTCATAGCAAAGCAGCGCTGGATAGTGCCGAACCGCCCGCAGCAGGTCGTCGAGTGGTTCGAATACGCGTTTCGCACCGCCGGTGCAGAGCCACCAAAGCCGATGATCACCTCCGGGTCCATGAGTTTTCTCAAGGCAGTGCTCTGCGAAGGCGAGTTCCTGACGATTCTTCCGCGCTGCGTGGTCCGGCAGGAACTGGAAAGCGGCACTCTGGTGACCATCCCTCTAAAGGGTTTTCCAGTCCCGACCGCCGAGGGAATGATCTATCGCGCGGATGCCGTGCACCCTCAGGCCTTGTTCGTCTTGATCGAGGCCATCAAGACGGAGAACGCCGTGAACAACGTAAAGCCGGACTGGCAGCTTGGAGGGCAACCCCACAAAGTTCGGCTGACGCAAAACGTCACGACACGAACCCGCCGTAACAGCCGCACACGCAAAAGAGGCCGTGGCTCGGAGTGACGTCACGGAGAACGCCTAAGCATCCCCCTCAGAAACCAGCGGCACCGGGTTAGACATGTAGCCAGACGAAGGTCAGCCTGTGTGTGGCGAATTGCTGATTCTGGGGAAATCAGTAATTCGCCACACACATATATGGACCGCTCCCGGGCGCAAGACTGTTTGTGGAGTTTGATGAGCGATGATCCGGTTGCAGTCATATATTCGGCCTCGTTGAGTGGGGCGTCATTTTGTGCCCCGGGCCCAGATGGAAGTTCGCGCACCTTCGCCTGATCAGGTTCACGGCCTCGAAGGCCTTGTGTGTGGCCAGGTTCGAGAAGGTGCCGGTTCCGACCGGTTCGCCATCATGCTCTCCGCTACAGCCTGCGCAATCTCAGGGCTGGTAAAGCCATTTTCCGCCCGCCGTTCCCTCAACCACTTTGGGGGACGCGGGCGGGAAACGGCGCTGGTTGATAGCTCTGGTGTCGGTTGAGCAGCGCCCACAGCACTCGCGCATTCTTGTTCGCCAACGCAACCGCCGCCACATTAGATCCACGGCGAAGCTTGAGCCGCGCGGCCCAGATGGCGCGCGCACTGCGTTGCCGCTCGATCCGGAGCAGGGCCGAGCGCGCACCGTGAATCAGCAGCGTGCGCAGGTAACGATCGCCACGCTTGCTGATCCCGAGCAGCACCGTGCGCCCACCGCTGGCGCGATGGCGCGGAACCAGTCCGAGATAGGCCGCCAGTTCGCGCCCGCTTCTGAAGTCGGTGGCGTTGCCCACCGCAGCGACCAGGGCAGTGGCGACCAGCGGACCCACGCCTTCAACTGCGGCCACTCGCTGGCAGCGTTCATCCTGGCGGAAGAGCCGCTGGATGGTCAGGTCATACTTGTGCAGGCGATCATCGATGAAGCTCAGACGTTCGCCGATCTCTCCGAGCAGCTCGCGCATCACTCCGCTGAGTCCGTTTTCCCGATCCTCGAGGATCGTCGGTAGGGCGCGGCGCAGGCGCCCAACTCCCTGCGCGACCACGATGCCGAATTCCAGCAGTCCGCGCGCCTGGTTGACCAGGGCAGTTCGGGTTTTCACCAGCTGTTGGCGCACCCGATGGACCGCCTGCACCTCCTGCTGCGCGGTACTCTTGACCGCGACGAAGCGCATCGTCGGCCGGCCCGCCGCCTCGCAGATCGCCTCGGCGTCGCTGGCGTCGTTCTTGTTGGCTTTGACGTAAGGCTTTACGAACCTGGGACTGATGAGCCGCACCTGGTGACCGAGCTTCTCAATCTCGCGCGCCCAGTAGTGCGCGCTCGCACATGCCTCCATCGCAACCAGGCACCGCGGCAGAATGGCGACGAAGCTCAGCAGCTGCCGCCGCGCGAGTTGCTTGCGCAACACCGGCTTCCCGTTCGTGTCGCAGCCATGAAGACAAAACACGTTCTTTGCCAAATCGATTCCAACAATAGTAACCTGCATTTTCGGACCCTCCCCACTTCGATTGTTGGTGGTCGAGCGTACCACCTTGGCCCACTGAGGCCGTTATCCAGCAGGGAGCGGTCCATCCCATCAGGGTCCCTAAATCCAGGCACCGCAGAGAAATTCGGTCAACGGGTTTTTCTCCTGTTCGTGATGCGAAACGCGTCGTCGGGTTTGACGGTACCAGCAGTTGGCAGCGCCCGCCCGTACCAGATTATCCTGCCGTGAACAACAAACCCGTCCTCGCCGAGGCGGAAAGCTTCCTTTCGACCTGGGGCATCGGGCATGAGGAACTCGACAACATCATCGTGAACGCCTGTCGCCTGACGAATTGACAATCTCGCCTGCCGCGAAACCAGGTAATTACCCGGCGGTATAGTTGTGCTTGTATCGACGAATCTCGTGCGCCAAGACGAATCGACCACCAACAAATCTCCATCCGCGATTTCTGGCGCCCGCGACCCAAGCGCTTCAACCACAAATAATTTGGCCGGTTGCATTCGCGGGTACTTGAACAAGTCCAGCTTCAAGTAGATCCAGGACGCGATCTCTTCCATCACCAGCGGATAAACGTAACCGCCCGATTTACGAACGTCGTAGACGGGGATCTCGGCGTAGCCATCTGGCACCGGCGGATGAGGCTTCTTGTAGCCGCGATTGTCGGCGAGCCATTCGAGAGAGACTTCGGCGGCTCTCGCCAATGCCACGAGCGCCGGCCGGGTCGGAACGGCGCCTTCAATATAGCTCTGCAACGAACTTGGCGGCAGATCGGCCTTTTTGGCCAAGGCCGCTCTGCTCGGAAACTCGCCGACGATTTCTTCCAGCCGTTTGATGAATCCACCGTCGGAATCAAGTCGTGCCATGTTCGTCCACCAATCAACGATATATCATTGACAATTATACGTTTCTCGGCAGCGGCACCACCGTGATCGCGGCGGAACGCACTGGGCGGCGTTGCTACGGGCTCGAGATC
The DNA here is from genome assembly GCA_963842085.1 of uncultured delta proteobacterium. Lineage (GTDB taxonomy): Bacteria > Desulfobacterota > Binatia > Binatales > Binataceae > Binatus. The sequence goes on along the minus strand of CAWJET010000001.1, from coordinate 3,240,154 downwards.
GATCCGCTGTACGTCGATACCGTTGTGCGTCGCTGGCAAGCTTTCACGCGGGGCGATGCACGTCACGCGCTTCCCCTCAGTGGCTTTCACGGGTGCTTGCACAACCCGACCGCGCCGAGGCTCTTATGCTGGCGTTATGCAAGCCGTACCAGAAACTCGAGTTCCTTTCGCTCCGCGATTTCGCACGCACGGGGCTCCAGTCGAGCGGGAAACGATACTACCCCGAAGACCATCTTTCACCGAGCAGTCGTCGATGGGATGGTTGGGGGCGCCGGTTCAGTGCGCGTGATTCCGGAAGTACTGCTAGCACATGCGCACCCGATGACTGGATCAAGCGCGCTGTCAAACTGATTCGAGTTGCGATTCGCCCCGACCCGGCCTTCGTAGCATTGCGAGAGAGGCCGATTCACGCGGCGCAGAACCTCGAATGCTCGCGACACCGAGGTTTCTAATCTCCCTAGTTCCAGCAAGCAGGCACAAACTCGCGGTCCGCTTCGCGGAAATACCTGCCGCCATTTGCCCGTCGCGCGGCTGTCTGGTAAATCGTTCTCGAAATGAACCTCTGCCACACCGCCGCGCTCGTGCTTGCGGGCTGGTATATGATTTCTCCGCCTGTGATTGACGGCAAAGTTCGTTCCGATCTCCCTATCAATCGTTGGAAAGTCTCCAAGCAAGAGTTCGCCGACATGCGACAGTGCAATCGCTATCGAGATAGCTACCTAAAAGCCTGGTCAGATACCTTCTCTGAAGCGTCTAACAAGGTTCCCCCTTCGATGATCGAAACCATAATCGAAGGGAAAAATAAGAACACGCGATGCGTGCGCTCGAATGACATAGGACAGGAAAGGTAGGCGGATGAGCATGAACTCGCGCGACGCTGCCGCGCTCCTGATGGTGGCTGTTAGAGTCATGTTGTACGAGGAAGGATTCTTACGTTTCCGTCTGAGCTGGACGTGGAAATGGCCCGAGCTAGCGCCGCGGGAAATGAAGCGACGACGATGATCAACAGCTTCCTTTGTTAGCTTTGGCACAATTCCCCATGATGGCGTCCAGTTTCTTGGATGGCGTTCGACGCAATAAATACCGGGCTCTGCTGCTTGCTAGTTCACTGGCAACTTTCAAATGGCATTCTAGCGGGCAATTCACACGACCAACGTCTTGGCTTGCATAGGGCTGGGAGTTCGTGAGAAAGATTAACGGAGGAGTCCGCGAACCACTTGATAATCCTCCTGCCGCGCTCTTTAGGAGGGAAGACATGGAACGGCTAATGAGAAAATCTTCAATGGTTGTCGGTCTTGCCGGGGCTATATTAGCCCTCTCGCTGCTTGCAGGATGTTCGTCGAATGAGCCGACTCCAGAACAGCGCGCCACCAACGCGGCGAACCAGGCCGATCAGGCTGCGGCCCGCGCTGATGCGGCTGCCCAGAAATCGGCAGCATCGGCGGCGCAGGCTCAGGCGGCAGCGAGTCGCGTAGCGCAGGCGGCCAGCGATGCCAAGGCGGCCGCGGATCGTGCAGAGGCGATCGCGAGTAGGGCGATGGCCGAGCAGCATCCGATGCGTCGTCGCCATCATCACCATGCAGCGGCAGCCGCTCCTGAAGCGGCGCCGGCGGCAGGTGGCGATTCTGGCGGTGCTGGCCCGGCTCCTGCCACTCCGTAATTTCGCGCTCACGCTTGATGGTGACGAGGGCGGTTGCACTCGCGGTCGCCCTCATTTCGACTTGACGGCGCGCGCCGCCACATCCGCCAGATCGAACTGTGCGAGCGGCAATGCGAACTTGTCTGTGGCGAATCCCAATTCAGGCGGCAGCCGGGGTGTGTGTGGCGAATTGCTGATTCTGGGAAAAACAGTAATTCGCCACAGACAGGCCGTCTCGATGCGTATGCTGAAGCAACCGCCGGTTCGGGTGCTTCAGCATCCTGCTATGGCGCTCCCGAAGATGTCGCGCATTCTTGCGATAGTTGAAGCGGAAGGAAAACTCGTTAAGGTACAGCGGCAAGTACTTGCGGCTCACGATGTGATACGTGCCGATCACGCCGTGCTTGAGCAGGCTCCCGGGGGATTTCCCGGCGTTGTGTGCCCAACAGATGCGAAACCGGCCCCTCCCGGCGCCGCTGGAAACGCCGTGGACCAATACCGGCTAAAACCTTGCAGAGAGAGGTCGTCCCGCCTATACGGGAGTTGGAATCGGAGAGTCAAAGCTGAAATCCCAGCTCGGAGGCTAGGATGCAGATCACAGGGATGCTGTATGGGGCCCGCCTGCTCGAGCACGTCGAGTTTCCGGCGGCCGAGATCTTGGGTCCGGGCGCGACGGAAGACGAGATCCAAGGCCTGATCGATCGACACAAGCTCATTTTCATCAAGCCGTTGTTCCGGGGCGGCATCGGCAAGAAGGGCAAAGCCGGCCTAATCGGCAAGGCGGCCGATCTCAAGACGGCGCTCAAGGAGAAGGAGCGGCTGTATTTCGCCGAGCACCGGCACGGGAATATAGTTGCAAAGTCCAACGGCGTTACCTTCGAAGGCGGAGTGCCGGCAGAGCATGAGGTCTATTTTGCTATCACCGACGCGACGGAGTTCCGCGCACCGACGATGACGCTGACGCACCGGGGCGGCGTCGACATCGAGGAGCTCGACAAGAAGGAGGTCGCGCAAGTGCCCTTCGAGGCCTTGACCGGCCTGAAGGCCTTCGTCGTTGCCAACGCGCTGACCGATATCGGCGCACCGAAGGAGATTATCTCGCCGCTGGTTCAGCACCTGCCGAAACTGTGGGAGCTGATGCATCACTACGGCATGACCACGCTGGAATTGAATCCGATCCGGATGCGCCCCGGCGGCGAGGGACGGCTAATTCCGGTCGCCTGCGATTTCAAGTGCGGCTTCGATCGCGACGATCCGCGCTGGCAACGCCTGGGGCTTCCGGATCACCTGTTCACGGCGGACACGTCGGACTTCGAGCATGAGGTGAACCAGTTGCGTACCCACCAAGGCCAGTCGGACGTCTTCGTCATCAACGATAAAGGAACGATCCTTGCGCCGACCTTCGGCGGCGGCGCGAATTCATTGGTGACGGAAGTTCTGGGCGAGGCGGCGATCATCTCGTCGGACTTCGGCGGCAATCCCCCGTACGAGAAGATGAAGGAGGTTGCGCGCATCTGCTACAAACACTGGCTCAAACAGGCCAATGTGCTATTCATCATCGGCGGAAAGTCGAACAATACCGACATCTACGAGACCTTCCGCGCGATGGGTGACGCGCTGCGCGAGCATTTCAGCAGCCATGGCGCAACCCCGTTCTACGTCGTGGTCGGCCGCGGAGGACCTAACCTCGTGCGCGGGATGGGCGCGCTCGCCGAGACCTGCGACTCCCTCAACCTTCCCTATCGCTTCTTCGGTTTCGACAGCGCGATCTCGGAGGTCGTCAACTACGCCAAGAAGATCGACGAGTGGATGAAGGCTGGGGGCCGGGCGCAGATCGCGGCGCACCTCGGCTTGAAGAATGCGGCCTGATGGACAGCAGGCGATAGGACCGGCGCATGTTCAAGAGAGGCATCGAGGGCTTCCCGTACTATCTGGGCATCGACGCGCTCGACAAGGTGGCTACGCGCGACGATCGCGTTTGCGTTCTCAATATCCTGGGCGCTGAGTCTCGCCAGGTGACGCCGGTCAGCCACGCATTTTCTAGCGGTAACGTCGCGTTCGGTACATCGCCGGGTCGGCGCGGGCAGGTGCTGCCGACACCGGTCGGCGACATTCCCGTCTACAACAATGTCCGCGAAGGGCTCGACGAGGGGCTTTCGTTCAACACCGGCGTGGTCTACCTGCCGCCATCGGGGGTCCGCGACGGCGTTGCCGAGCTGATCCGGGTGAATCCGGATCTTGAGAAGATCGTCATGATAACCGAGAAGGTCTCGGTGCACGATGCCCGCGAGATCCGGGCGCTCGGCCAGGCCAACGGCATCGACATCTTTGGCGCCAACTGCCTTGGCGTGGCCGATTCCTGGAACCGCGTGCGGATCGGCGGCGCGCTCGGCGGCGACAATCCCGAGGAGGTCCTGCTCAAAGGCTCGGTCGCGATATTCTCCAACTCCGGCGGATTCACCACCACCATTGCCCAGTATCTCACAACCGAGGGCTGGGGTACCACGACGCTCATCTCGTCCGGCAAGGACGTCTACATCCATTATGCCGCTCGCGACTTTGCCCACGCGCTCAAGAACGATCCGCGCAGCAAGGCGGCCGTGCTCTATGCGGAGCCCGGCGGCTACTACGAGCAGGGCGTCGACTTCCATAAGCCGGTCGTGGCATGCGTCGTCGGCCGGTGGAAATCCAAACTGACGCGAGCCGTGGGACATGCCGGCGCCATGGCGGGCTCCGGCGACAAGGCCGAGGACAAAGAGCGATGGTTCATGGAAGCGTTCGGCGTGGATGGACTATTCACGCCCGAGAAGCCGGTTGTCTCCGCGAGAGGCGCGGTCGTGACCAATATCGCGCATATCCCGCTTGCGCTGAGCGCCGTAATGAAACTCAACGGGGCAAGGCCGGATTTACCGCGGCGCGGCAGCCTTCTACTCAAGCCGTGGATCGCCAATGACCAGGGCCTGAAATTGCCGCAGGCGCTCGCGCTGGAAACGGTCGAAGCCCTGCCGCCGTACAACAGCCAGATCAGCTCACTCGGCGACCAGATCGGTGCAGTCGTTCCGCGCCAGACCATGAAGGACAAGTCCGGCGCCACGGTCATGGATCCGCGAACGCAGGTGACGAGCGTGCACGGCCATTCCCTGCTCGATCTTGCGCTGCTGCCGCTCGAAGCCAATTTCGCGCTGCCGCTGGTGCACGAGATCGCCTCGGAGAACGATTGGGCCCTGCTCGATATTGCCGTCGCGGCGGAGATCAACCTCGTCGGCGACGCGGCGCTGGCCGCAGCGGACGCGGCGCGCGAGGCGGGAAACTCGCCCAACACGGTAATGGCGGCTGCAGCAGCGCTCATCGGTCCGAAGCGCGTCGAACGCGCGCTGCTCTGCTCCAAGCGGCTCATCGACCTGTTCGCGCATTCCGGGCGGCTCGATTCTCATGACGAGGGCATGGACTTCAGCGTGATCGAAGTTGACGAGAAGGCTCGCACGCTGTTCCTGGCCACAGCCGCCGAGGCGAACGACCCGCGTCCCGAGGCAATGCTTAAGGCAGTCCGTGATCGCGGCGGCAAATCGCTGTTTCTCAAGTTTCTGGAGTCGCTGGACGGACGGCTTTCGCGCGACGCGATCCTGGCTGCCATTGCAATGACGATCGCGTGGGGGCCGTTGATGCGCAAGCGGATTTCGCGGCTCACTGCGGAGACGCTGCCGTGGTATCTGCGCCTATACGGAGTGATGATCGGCGCCTCGATCCCCGGCAAGTATCACCAACATGGCAGTCTTCGGGGCATCCTCCGCGACGAACGCTTCGGCCGGTGGACTATGGCAGAATTCCTGTTTCTGGCTTTAACCGGCAAGAAGCCGACCGAGATAGAGGCGCGGCCGCTGCAAATCCTGATCGGGCTGCTGATCTCGAACGGTCCGGGCTCGATCACGGCGCAGGGCGCCAAGGGAGCGGTTGCGGCCGACGGCCCGCAGACGCCGGGTCGGGTGCAGATCAACAAGGCGATGGTCGGCTTCCTGACGCACAGCGGCTACAGCCACGGCGGCAATGGATTTGAGGCCATGGCCTTTCTCCTGGAGCAGTTCAAGGGCGTCGACCTCGAGAACCCAAGCGATCGCGAGCACGGCCTTGATCTGAAGGCGATGGCCATGAGGTTTGCCGATGTGTACAGGGACGAGAAGTCTCAATCGAAGGAAGCCGGCTTCGAGGGGCCACGCGCGTTGCCGGGTGTTCATCACCCGATCTTCAAGGGCAAGCCGGTAAACTACGATCCGCGCGAGCGGTTCATTGCGGAGTTCATGGAAAACCGTGGGGACTACAATGTCTTCCACGCATTCTACCGTGAACTCGTGCAGGCGCTCTATGACGCCGGCGCTTCGCGGTATGTCTTCTGCGTCAATGTCGATGCAATCATTGCTGCTCTGCTTCTCGCGGTCCTCTGGAAGGACTATCGGTCGGGGGCGCTGACCGAAAAGGACCTGGAGACAGCTGCCTTCAATGTGTTCCTTTATGGCCGCATGATCGGCGCTGCCGCAGAGATCGATGACCACCTAAATCGGGGGCGGAACATGGATACTCGGACACCCCAGGAGCAGTGCGCGTTTGTCGTGTGACGGCTCAATCACGAGCATGGATGTCGGCTGGGGCTAGGACGATCGGAGCGCGGCTACATTGAATCTATCTCATGTTGAGGAAAGTGCGTACCGGCCGCTCGTCGAGCAGTTTCCGAAAACCATCACTTAGGGCCGTCGTCTGAAAGTTCCGAATCGGTACCGTCAGTTCGAATTCACTTCCCTCCGCCAGCGAGTCTCAGGTTTGAGGGATTCTCTGGGGAAGTGCGCAAACTGCGCGCGTGCAGTGGCGATGCGCACGCGCCATCGGGACCGGAGAGCGCTCGAATGGTGAGCTGTGCCGCCTCACTTCGATTTTCTCTCCGCGGGCGAGTAATTCGGTCCCGATGCTTGCGGTTGGCGGAACGCTCGGGGGAGAGGGCTGGAAGCTGCGAAATTTTTTTGTCGGAGGGGGTTTGAAGTCGTATCTTGTAGACGCTGATACGGTTGACATCTTGACGCTCGAAGGCTTCGTCGCGAGAGCAAATCAGGGCGAGCTGTAGTTTAAACAATCCGCGATCGCCATCTTACTTTAGATGCGGTGTTCGCCGCCTTCGGCATACGGCCGGATATGTGCGGCCTCGAGGACGGGCAGCACTTTCTCTCCGGTCATGGCGCAGTGTCGGTGGTAGACGTCCGTGACGAGAATGCGGAAAGTGCCCTGGCCCAGTCGTGGTTGCGCCGAGTACGCGCGTTTCTCCAAGCGCCTTCGCAACCTCGGCTTTTCCGAAGACTCATCGGAGGGTGCACCAATCTGCCGTGATTCTACAGCACTTTCTGACTGAGGAACATCTGAATTAACATCAGTCGTTCCTCGCCGAGCCGCCGTGCGGGATAAACCAAAGTATTCTTCGAGATAAGGCGGTTGCGCCCAATGGCGAAGCGGAAGATTTGAAAGCACTTGTGAATTGGCGGACCAATTCGCTGAAGTCACCGTCCGCGGAGGACTAGCGCAAGAGTGATGGAGGTACATCGCTCCTATAAATTGGGAAGATCATGGAACCGCGTCCGAACTATCAACTGTATTACCGAAATCGCGATAGCAGTAGACAGGCCGAACATTAGCATCGCATCGGCTGTCTCGAACGGCCCCAACATTTTCCATGACGACGACATGACTGCGTCACCGTAGCCTAGGGTTGTGTAGAGGTTAGCGGAACAGTAAAAGGCGGGAGCGAGTCGGCGGAACTCACCGCACAAAACGAACACCACTGCCCAGATGAATACCTCCACGAGGTGGGCCACACCCGCCAGCAGGGTTGCACCGGATACAATTGCTAGGTCTCTCCAGAATCGGACGCCGCTGCGCCGGAGCAGGTGCTCGCGGCGAACGAAATGGAAGATGCCCAGCAGCGCGAGCGCGTGGATCACTATCGTGACCAAGATCGTGACCAGAGAAATGACCAGCGGCAGGCCAATTGCGACGTCCTGGGCGGAAGGAGCGGCCATAACCATCAAGCCTGGATCTGAAAGAGCATCCGCCGGAAACGCATCAAAGCTACCCCCAAGAAGAGGAGTCGGAGGGCTGTGATTATGGCGCAGTCCCACGATACAACGTCGAATCCCGCTCCACGATAGAGCACGTCCTGGGCGAAGCTAGCAAAGCGAGTCGAGGGTGAGAATTGCATTATTCGCTGCAACGTCACGGGCATAATCTCTAGCGGTGTCGTCCTGCTCAGGAGAGTCAGAATGACGAAGACCGGGAGTACCAAAAGTGCAAACCACGACATCGAGCTGACCTGCGTAATGATCATTATGCTCAAGGAGATGATCGAAGAGAGATATATCGCCACTCCGCCCGCCAACAGCGCCAACGAACCCGCACCCGACACTCCAAGTACCCCTTTTGCGGCTAATCGTAGATTCGATAGACTTACGGCCGACCGTTTATTTCGACGCCGATCTTGGGTTTCAAATCTAACCGCCCCGCAGTCGCAGATGAGGGACACAGATACAGACTATGCGTCTCCCCGACGGTCAAGGATCTTTTCGACCACAGACCCGCAATTCTATTTTGACTCCTCGACGTAGAGAGTCACCCGGTCCATACGCCCTGACGGAGACCGGCCACCGAGAAAGTACTCAACCGACACCACGGTGTAGGAATCCCAATGTCCCGGTTCGTCGAGCGGAAGGAAAATGCGCTCACCTACTCGCGGCATAAATCTAATCGAGGCAAGGGGCGCTTTGCCTACTTGCGTCTTTGTGGAAACGTCCAATAACTCCAGGTAGGTCTCGTTGTCAGTTGCCATGTGGCGTCCTCCAAACTGTATTGCAACATCTGTACAAAGTTCCCCATTTTAACAATCGACGATAGCGAAATCGGTGAACGGGCACTACGCGAGCTTTCCCGGACATGGCCCGCGAAATGGCGTAATTTGGCTGGTAGCCTGCCATCTTTAAACGCCCGCTCAGCGCAGCGGCCCTTTATCCGGCTCGCGAAGTAGACGCACCTGCGCGGAAGCCCGCCGCTGAGTTGCCGACGGCTCAAGCGGCTTACCCTTAATGCCATGCGACATCCGCTCGACAACGACGAACAGCGCCGGAATGAGGAAGATGGCGAAGGCGGTGGAGAAGAACATGCCGGTTATGGTCACCGTCCCGATCAGACGGCGGGCTTGCCCGCCAGCACCCAAAGCGATCCATAAAGGAGACAGGCCGATGATGAACGCGAAGGAAGTCATCAGGATCGGCCGCAGACGCACGCGGGCGCCCTTGAGCGCCGCCGAGACTATCGACTCGCCCTTCTCGAGCTCGGCTTTGGCAAACTCAACTATTAAGATCGCATTCTTGGCCGACAGACCGATCAGCATTATGAGACCGACCTGGGCATAGACGTCGTTGTCGAGATGGCGTGACCACAGGCCGAAGAAAGCGCCACATACGGCGACCGGCACGCTCAGTAGCACGCTGAAGGGCAGCGACCAGCTCTCATAGAGAGCAGCCAGGATCAGAAATACAAATACCAGCGACAGCGCGAAGACTTGAGCCCCACCGCCGGCGACAGCCTGCTGGTAAGAGATTCCGTTCCAAGCATATCCCATATCACGGGGGAGAACCTGGTTTGCGACCTCGCCCACCGCGTTCATCGCCTGGCCGGTGCTGTAACCGGGAGCAGGGACTGCGAATATCTCGATGCCGCGGTACTCGTTGAAGCGGGTTGTATATTCGGGGCCGAACGCCCGCTTCATGTCGATCAGCGTCGACAACGGAACCATCGAACCCTGATTGTTGCGGACGTAAAACTGGCCGATGTCAGTCGCGCTGACTCGGTACTGCGGCTCCGCTTCGACGAACACCTTCCACACGCGCCCGAAGCGGTTGAACTGGTTGACGTAATAGCCACCAAGCAGGGTCTGCAATGCGCTGTACACGTCTTCGATAGGAACGCCGAGCTTGAACACCTTGTCCTTGTCAACCGCGGCGAACATCTGCGGAACCGCTGGGTCGAACAGGAGGAACACAGGCCCAATCTCCGGCCGTTTTTTCGCCGCGGCAAGGAACTTCCGAGTATTATCCCATAGATAATCGACGGTTTTGCCAGCCCGATCCTGAACGAAGAAATCGATACCGCTAGCCTCGCCGATGCCGGGAATCGGCGGCGGCAAGTATGCAAAAGCTTGCACCTGGGGAAGCGCCGCCAGCTTGCGGTTGAGGTCAGCTACGATCGCTGGCGATTGCTGAGCAGCGGTCCCTCGCTCGCCATAGGGCTGGAGTTGGCAGAAATAGGCTCCGCTCCGGGGGCTGCTCAACTGCGTGAGGAAGTTTAAGCCGGAGCTCGAGCTATAGTAGAGGATCGCAGGTTCGCTCCTGATGATTTGATCGATTTGCTTCATCGCGGCGTTAGTCCGCTGCAGCGACGCGGCCGCGGGAAGCTGGACCTGAATTAGAAACCAGCCCTGGTCTTCGTCGGGCAGGAATGATTGCGGCAGATTCTTTCCCAAGCCGCCGGCAAATACCGCAAAACCCAGCAGCGCAAGGATCGCCACCACAACCTTACGGATGAGCAGATCGCAGGTTCGGATGTAGCCGTTTTGCGCGCGCGCAAACCCCGCGTTGAACAGTGCGAAGAAGCGCGCGAGTGGTCCGCGGCCGGTGCCGGTGCTTTTTGGACGCAGCAGAATTGCGCCGAGCGCCGGGCTCAGCGTGAGAGCGTTGAAGCACGAGAGCAGCACGGAAAATGCGATCGTCAGTGCGAACTGGCGGTAAAGCGAGCCCGTTATTCCCGCCATGAATCCGGCCGGGATAAAGACGGCGGAGAGCACCAGGGCGATTCCGACCAGCGCCCCGCCGACCTCGTCCATAGCTTCCAAGGCAGCGTCCCTCGGCGAGCGTCCCTGCTCGATCTTTGCCTGGATCGCTTCGACCACGACGATAGCGTCGTCCACCACCAAGCCTACCGCCAGCACCAGCCCCAAAAGCGCAAGCGTGTTGACCGTGAACCCGACCGCCGGGAAGAACATGAAAGCTCCTACCAGCGAGACGGGAATAGTAAGCAGCGGGATCAACGTCGCCCGCCAGCTTTGCAAAAAGATGAAGACCACCAGGATCACGAGGGCGATTGCTTCGAGCAGGGTCTTCACGATCTCCAAGGCGCCCTCGGTGACGGGGATAGTCGTGTCCAACGTCAGATTGGCTTTCATGTCTGCCGGAAAATGACGCTCGAGTTCGGCCATTTTGGCCTTCGCCAGGTTGGCGGCGGCGAGCGCATTGGAGGCGGGGTTCTGGAAAAGGCCGACGATCGCAGCCGGCGCTCCGTTGAAAGATGCCTGCTCCGTGTAGGTTTCCGCGCCGAGATCAATCCGAGCGACATCCTTTAGCCGTACCAGCGATCCGTCCGGGTTGGCGCGAATAATAATTTCCCCGAACTCCTCCGCGTTCATCAGGCGTCCCTTGGCACGCACGGTGTAGGTGAGTTGCTGGCCCGGCGGGGCTGGTTCACCTCCGATCTGGCCCACGGGATTGACCACATTCTGGGCCGCGATCGCATTCTCAAGGTCTGCAACCGTCAACTGAAGCTTGGAGAGGACATCTGGTGCGACCCAAATCCGCATCGCATAGTTGGACGCTCCATACAGCTTGACCTGGCCGATGCCGGGAATCCGGGCAAGCTCGTCTTCGATATTGATTGCAACGTAGTTGGCCAAAAATGTTGCGTCCCAGGTCCTGTTCGGCGAACTTATCGTAAACACCAGCAATGGGATGCCGACCGTCTGCTGCGTCGTCAGCCCATAGCTGTTGACCTGTGCAGGCAGGCTCGCGGTCGCTTGGGAGAGCCGGTTCTGGACTTGGACCTGGTCGATATCGACATCACTGCCAGTCTCGAAACTGACCTGCAGCGTCATCGACCCGTCGTTGCCGTTGATCGACTGCATGTAGATCATGCGCTTGGCGCCGTTGACCTGCTCCTCGATCGGAGTGGCGACCGAAGCCTCGACGGTGAGCGCATCGGCGCCGGTATAGACGGCGGTGGTCTGGATCTGAGGCGGCACGATGTCGGGGAACTGCGCGATCGGAAGCCGAAGTGCCATCACTGCACCGGCGATGACGAAGAAGATCGCGATAACGACCGCAACGATCGGGTGATTGATGAAAAACTTCGACACTGCTCTAGCTCTGGCTGCGTGAGGTCGCGCCGGGCGAGGGCGCTTCGCCGGCAGATCCAGGTGTAGCCTCCGGCGCAGGCTGGGCCGGTACAACGCGCGGTTTCACTTCCATCCCGTCGTGAACCATCTGCAATCCCTCGGTGACGACACGCTCGCCGGGCGAGATCCCCTTCTTGATGAGTTGAAGACCGCCTGCCTGCTGGCCGAGCTCGACGGTGCGCATCGTCACCTTGTTGTCCGAGCCCACGACGGCGACTTGGTATTGCCCTTGGGTCTCGAGCACGGCGTCCTGCGGAACGAGCAGCGCGTTATGCACGACGCTGGCGGCGACGCGGATCTTCGCGTACTGACCAGGGCGCAGAATATTGTCGGGGTTCGGAAAAGTTGCCTGAATCTGAATCGTACCGGTCTGGATGTCAACCTGCCGATTAGCAGCGTAAAACTGGCCTAGATGTTGGTAGGTCTCGCCATTGTCCAGGATCATTTGGAATGGCAGCGGCGGCAACGTAACTCCGTTCTCCACCGCGTTAATCTGTGCCGCGAAGTGCATGTACTCCTTCTCGGGAATTGGGAATGTGACTTTGATGGGGTCGAGCTGCGAGACTGTCGTCAGCAGAGTCGTGGTGCTGAGCAGGTCGCCGACCTGGGCCTGTGCGATTGCCGCGACGCCATCTATCGGCGAGTAGACCTTGGTCCATCCGAGGTTGAGCTTGGCGTTCTCGACCGCAGCCTGCGCCGCTTGCACTTGCGCCGCACTCCCCTTAAACGCCTGGGTGATGTGGTCGAAAGTCTCCTTGGGAATCACCTGTTTTTGATAAAGTATGGTATCGCGGTCAAGGTCCTGTTGATTTTGTTTTAGGGTGGCTTGTTCCTCGGCGAGCGTGCCGAGCGCCTGGTCGAGCGCGGCCTTATACGGGCGATCGTCTATTTCAAACAGCAGTTGATTGGAGTGCACGTGCGAGCCGTCTCGGTAATCCTGCTTCAGTAGATAGCCGGAGACTTTTGGATAGATCTCCGCGTTGACGAACCCAACGGTGGTGCCGACAAAATCCGAGTACAAAGTTACGTCCTTCTGGATGACTTCGGTGACAGCGACTTCGGGGACGAGTGGCGCGGCGGTCAGTGCCGGCTTTTTGCAGCCCGACGCAAAAAGGGCCATTGCTACCATCAAAATCCCGGCGGCGATGCCAGCGGGCGCGGTCGGCTTCGCTCTTGAAGCCGAAAAACATGGCTGGGGTTTCTGAACCACGTTACTATCCCCCTACTTATAACCGATCATCATGACCGATCGTCAACCCGACGATCGCTGATCCAGCGAGCGCGGCCGACGCCGCAAAGTATTCTGAGTTCATAGTCAGATGCTGCCACTGGCCGTCTGAAAGTTAATCCGTTCTCGCAGAGTTGTCATTACGATCTTTTGCCGACCCATACACCGGCTATGGTTGCCACGATGATAGACACGCTTACGATGATCAATCGGCTTCTCATCGAATTCGATCCTCCGACCGGCTGGTAGTTAGCAACGCGCACTCCGGGCCCCCCTGACAAGTATGTCTAATATTGACGTTATTGTCAAATATGAACACAATGGTCAGTGAAGCCCCACGAGAGAAGAAACTTCGATGATTGTCGCGCGACCCGCCGAGGCTCCGGGAATCCATTCGCTGCCTCGCGCTGAAGTGTTAATCGCCTTCTCCCGGGATCGGTATAGTCGCGGCGGTATTATCCCCATCTAGCATCTGCGGAACTTCGAGCACTCGATTGTTGGTGGCGGGAGAAAGAACTTCACCGCCGCGCTCCCAATTGGTCTCTGCACGTTCCCAGCGAGGATCTGTATACCCGGACCGCGCGCCTGCAGCAGAATCGTCTCCCAAATGGACATGGGCGACCGAAGCTGATGCATCTGAAATATTTCCGGGTGAGTAGGGGAACGACGCGTAGGAGCTGGAATCCCAGTCATCGGAGGATTCGACACGTGATTCAACGCGCGACGAGCAGCCCCAAGCAGAAGTCGCGACCGCAATCATGACGCTCGCGACCAACATGCGTGAAACGGACTTGGCCTCGCTGCATTTTTCAAACCTAGAATGAATTTTCACTTGCCGAGTCCTCCATTTTATCCACAGGGGGAAGGACGCTCACCACTCAGATCTCTTTCGGGGTCCTTCATAGTGGTTTCAGTCGAACTAGCGGCTCGTACCTGGCTCCGCCGCCAATCGCAGAGCCGCCGTCTTATGTGCTGTGGATCAAGGGAGAGAAAATCGCACACGTTGTTGAAGGAAAAGAGGGCTTTGCTCTGGTCCCTGAACAACCAGAACTCGGCCTCGACAAATTCGCACCTTCCGTAGAGAGAGGTGTGAAACAGGTTTCTCTGAAAGCGGTTGACCGCTTCACAAAGAACAGCGGCCATCAGGCGACGAAGCGGTTCGGTCTTATTTTCCCCTAGCCGTTTTCCGCGGAAGTGTGCTGATCGAATCAGTTGGGGCCGAAGATCGGAACGGTAGGCACAAACACCCCGATGATCGGGCTGCCCTTCAGATTCCCTTATGAAATTGGTACCTGGACTAGCCATCGAATCCTCCTTCACGTTGAAGCCAACGAGGAAAGAACACCGTCTTGCTGGTGGTTTAAAACTGGCAGCGCTTTTGGATACGCCACCGGCATGCCGTAACAGCAAGAACGCTGGAATTGTCGCGGCGTCATGCCGACGAGACTTCCGAAAACCGTTGTGAAGTGAGCCTGACTCTGGAATCCAACCTCGAGCGCGATGTCCACAATCTTTGTCTTGCCTTGACGCAAAAGTTCCTTGGAACGATTGATGCGTTCACGGAGGATGAACTGATGTGGGGTCAGATCACTGCTATGCTTGAACAACTTGGAAAAGTGCGACTGGCTCATCTCGGCTAGCCCCGACAGTTCGCCAACCTCAAGCGGCTTATCCAGATTCCTTCTGATTCGTTCAACTACGCGCGCCAAGCGGAGAGGAGGAATGCCGAACGTATTGTCGCGTGAAGAACAGGAGGCGTTTATGAAAATATCAGCCAACTTGCAGGCAAAATCATGCGTGACAGCCTGCGTTTCCAGGACCAGAAAATTCATGTTGTCGTCCTGCACGCCGCGTTGAACTGAGCGCACTTCGTGGCAAAAGGCTGCGCGAACTCGGGGATGTTTCTTAGCGGCAATCGACGCGCCAATAGCGCCAGAGCAAATCAGTATACCCCGTTCGACACGACCACGGCCGATGGCAGATGCGAGTCGATCGGTCGCAGCGTGACACGCGCTTGGAGTGACATCAGAAGCGCACACATCTTCGACCGCATGACTTCGGGCTCTGAGTCTGGCCTTCAGATTTTCCTTGAACTGGAAACCGCTGCTGTCCGAACCGATGCCTATTCTCACGACTATCCCCTCGACGTTTCGTTGGCGTTGATCGCTCTCTTCGCACGTCTGAAAATAAAGGTAATCCGGGTTTAGAGTCGTTATCTTGTAGTCCCGTTTTGGTGTAAAAAGAGTTCCTGTTCGGTTCGTGGAAACTGGGAGTCGCGAGGCGCGATTATGAAGGAGTTTCCGCCATTCCGGCTCGACACCGTCAACCAGTGTCTGTGGCGCCGCAGGACGAAGGGTGCCGACGAGCGCATCCTGTTGACGCCCAAGGCGTTCGCAGTGCTGCACCATCTGGTGGAACAAGCCGGACGTCTGGTGACGCATGATGAGCTCCTCGATGCGGTGTGGCCAAACACCCACATTCAACCGCAGGCCATAAAAAAGCTCGTCCTCGACCTCAGAGGCGCGCTGGGCGACCAGGCGAATAACCCTCTCTTTATCGAAACTCTGCATCGCCGGGGATACCGGTTTATCGCTGCAGTGAGCGAGGGCACGGCTGCTCTGCAGGCCGTTCCAGCACAGCCGGCGCGAGGCAAACTGGTCGGAAGAGAACGAGAGTTGAGCGAGCTGGGCGATTGCCTTGGGAAAGCGTTAAGGGGCGAGCGGCAGATCGTGTTCATCACGGGGGAGCCGGGCATCGGCAAAACCGCGCTGGCCGAGGCGTTCCAGCGCCAAGCGGCGGTCGAGGCACCGGGCCTTCGGATTGCGCGCGGCCAATGCGTCGAGGGCTACGGCGGCAAAGAAGCCTATTACCCGATGCTTGAAACTCTTGGTCAGTTATGCCGCGGCGCCGGTGGAGACTCGGTCGTCCAAATACTCGCCGCGCAGGCACCAACTTGGCTGGTCCAGTTTCCTGCGTTGGTGAAACGCGAACAGCGCGAGATGCTGCAGCGAGAGATTCTAGGCTCGACACGGGAGCGCATGTTGCGCGAGATCGGCGATGCTCTGGAGGCCATCACTTCGGCAAGTCCCATGCTCTTGCTGTTTGAGGATTTACAGTGGGTGGATCCCTCGACGGTCGATCTCATCTCGGCGCTGGCGCGCCGACGGGCGCCGGCCAAACTGATGCTGGTCGCGACCAAGCGACCGGTGGACATGGTGATTCCGGAACATCCGTTGAAGGCGCTGAAGCAGGACCTGCTGCTGCATCAGCTATGTCGCCAGATCAACTTGGAGCCACTGAGCGAAGCAGAAGTCGCTGAATATCTTGAGGCGGAGTCGTCGGGCGACAAACTTACCGAGGGCTTGGCCAAGTTGATCTATCACCACACGGAGGGGAATCCCTTGTTCGTTGTGGCGATGCTTGACCACCTGACCGAGCAGGGCCTCGTTTTCCAGGAGCGCGGGGCATGGAAGCTCCGGGTCCCCCTGGAGCAAGTCGCTCTCGCCGCGCCAGAGAAGTTGCGGCGCATGATCGAAGCGCAGATTGACAACCTTTCAGACGAACAGCGGCACGCCCTGGACGTGGCAAGCGTGGCTGGAGTTGCCTTCTCAGCAAGGGTCTGCGCGGCGGCAGCCGGTGTTGATCAAGAAGACTTTGAAGACTTCTGCGAAGAACTCTCACGCCGGCATCACATAGTGCGTTCGGCAGGTTCGGAGCGATCGCCGGACGGAACCGTCTCTGCGCGCTACGAATTTGTGCATGCACTCTATCGAGAGGTTCTCTATCGCAGGCTGGCATCGGGGCGTGCGGCCAGGCTGCATCAGCGGATCGGAGAGGAGATGGAAACACTCTTCTCGGATCGTTTGAGCGAGGCAGCGCCCGAATTGGCGCATCACTTCGAGCAGGCTTCGGACTGGCAGCGCGCAGTCAAATATCTTCGCGTCGCGGCTGAAACCGCCAGACACCGTTTTGCCAGTCAGGAAGCTATGGCCAGTTTGCAGCGCGCACTCGAACTATCGAGCAAACTTCCGGAGGAGAAGCGTGCGGTCAGCGAGATCGAAATTCTTGAGAAGCTGGGGATGATCTACTCTCTCGAATATGACCGTCGGGCAATTGACAACTATGAAGCGATGGCATCGCGGGCCGCTCACCTCGGCTTGATTGATGTTGAGGCGCGCGCCCTGATCGGATTGGCATATCCCCTGATGTGGATCAGTTCCGATCGGTGCCTCAAAGTACTGGAACGGGCTCTACTCCTTAGCAATAGCCAGAGTGTTCAGCTGCTGCGGGCAAGTTTCCGAATGAACTGCTTCTTCTATCGAATTTGGGCAGGCGGATGGAATTCGCAGGACGCGGAAGAGTGTCGAATTGCGCTGAATGAAATTCGTGAGGTCGGCGACCCAGTGACCTTTTCCTACCATTTGGCGCAATACAGCTTGATACAGTGGCTTTCCTCCGAATACCGCGATGCTCACCGCAACTTGTCCGGGACTGTATCCAACAAGATGTTCGAGACCGTCGAAGAGAACTATCTAAATCTGAGCCTTGCCGTCTGGGTATATCAGCTCTTCGGCTCCTCAAGCCTTCTCTTTTTGGGAGAGTGGGGAGAAGCCTTACGCGAATATAGATCCGGAATCGCAATGCTGGACAAGAATGGTGAACAGTATCGCGCGAGCGCCTTGATGCTCTATCCGGCATGGGCACATCTCCACGCCATGGACTTTGAGGGCGCGTTGAAGATCTGTGAATCGTCTTTTTCTCATCCCGAAAATTCTGTACTGAGCGCGGAGTCCGGTTCCTCAAGCCCGCTTCCAGAGGACGCTCGCATCAGTCTGATCATACAAGGCTCAGCAGAATTAGGTTTGGGAAATTATGATCTCGCGCTCGAGCATCTGTCGACTGCTCGAAACGCGATGAACCAGCAGATGGTCATAGTAGACTGGTACTGGCGCATGCAGCTCCAGTCGAGTCTTACAGAACTATGGCTGGCGAAGGGGGATTTGAAGCAGGCTCGAACCGAGGCGGAGAGGTTTCTCGAAGTCACTCTCGTGACTGCCGAGCGCACTTGGCAGGCGGTGGCTTGGGAGGCGAACGCACGTGTCGCGATGGCGCAGCGCGATCTCGAGCGCGCGCACGAATGCATCACGAATGCCTTGTCAACGATGCAAGGCTTCGAGGTTCCGCTGGCTGCCTGGAGAGTCCACGCAACAGCTGCCGAGCTTTGTCGAGGCAGCGAAAAGAGCAAGGAGGCCGAACATCACCGCGAGCTTAGCCGAGCAACGATTCTCAAACTGGCTGATTCCATGCCGGCTGACGAGCCGCTTCGTAAGATTTTCCTCTCGGCACCGTCGGTTCGCAAATTGCTCGAGACCGGCGAACCTACTAATGGTGCGCGCTCAAGGACTACGAGTAAACGAGTCAAAATAGTAGGCAAAAGATCATCTCTTCCTTGACCTGAATGTTATTTCATAGAAATCCGCAATTTTTCGCTTTTTTTCGAAATACGCCGGCCCAGGGCGGCAGCTAGAAATATACCGTTGCTAAGAGCCCCGGACTTGGGCAAACTCGGAGAACAGTGGTATGGCGTCAAACAAAGAACAAGAGAGCTACCTTGAGCTGTATGATCTCGCCAGGAAAGAGAAGGTCGCAAAAGCACCCTTGACGGAAATCAAGTTCGTTCCGCGGACGGGAGAGCGCATTTTCATCCCCCTTAAGGGTCCGAGAGATTGGGATTCTTACACTGTCGTCGCAGTCGAGTACTTCCTTGGATACAATCCGTCCGGCTAACCATCGCGATCAGTTTCCAAAGGTATAGGACGGATCACACTTTACGTCGAGGCATCGAAGTAAAATTAGCGCACTTCTGTATGACGCTCGACGAGCCTAACGATCAACACGGGAAACTGTCCAGAAAACGACCATAAGTTGGGAGTCATGGCTGACGAAAAGGACCGGCTAGGTGACAAACTCCACCAAGCGGAGCGGGCCCGCGAGGATCAGTGGGCGCGTCAACGCGATACTGAGATAATTGAAAAGCTCCGGCAGAAGTACGTCAAGCCGATTCATTGTCCGCAGTGTAGCAAGAATCTTGATGCAAGGGTGGCGATCGGCGTTGGCGGTATGGCTTGCCCTATTCACCACGGTGCATGGTGCGACGAGGAAGCGCTGATGCAAATCGCCGCCCGCCTCAAGAACGCGGCAGCGATTCACCATGAGTCCCTCGGCGAAAAAGCCTTTGTCCAAGTTGGTGAACTTGTCGAAGATCTACGTCACAAGCATCCGACGGAAATCGATTGCCCCGAATGTGGCACTCGGCTTCAAGCCAAAGCTGCGGTCGCGCCTGGTGAGGCAGGATTGGCTGGGATGGCCTGCCCCAACCGCCACGGCGCGTGGATTGATCAGAATATGCTTGCCGAGATCCGTAGACGATTAGATATCGCTGCTGGCGTCAAAAGCAAGTAAAATGCTGCGGGAATCACTCGCCAGTGACTCTCAAAGCGAGATAAAAGGCTCTGTGCGCTGCGAGCTCAGGCCGTGCGCAGCAGAACTACAACCGATCTGGCTTTGACCTCATAGCTCAATGAGGTCAGAGCCTTTTGCTCCCCGACCTCGAAAAAATCGGACGGGCTCGACATCCCTGTATCTGCTACACAGTTCCAGTCGCCGGCCTTTCCCTCTTGTATTTTGAAATTGAGATCCTGCCAGTATGCGTTTATCATCACGTAGATGTCTCGATCCTGTTGCGAAGAACCATGCAAACAGAACGCGAGGCTATGCGACAGATAGCCAAGATCCACCTGACCGTTCACACCGTACCAGCTAACGTCATCACGCCAGAATCGGCTGCGAGCCAAAGATGGGTGCGCTTTGCGAAAAGCGATCATTCCTTTGAAGAAGCGGAACATGTCGCCGTTCTTTTCGAGCAAATCCCAGTCGAGCCAGGTCGTTTCGTTATCCTGGTTCCAGGGATTGTTGTTGCCGCGCTGCGTATTCATGAATTCATCGCCGGCACAGAACATCGGGGTTCCGTTCGAGACCATCAAAATCGCAAAGAAATTCTTGATTTGCTGCTTTCGCAATCGCATCACTTCCGCTGGCACATTCTCATCGCCCTCCCATCCGCAGTTCCAGCTCAGATTGTTGTCGGTCCCATCAGTATTGTTCTGGCCATTAGCCAAATTATGCTTGTCGTTGTACGCGACCAGATCATAGAGACAAAAGCCGTCGTGCGAAGTGACGTAGTTAATGCTTTGAGCAGGATGGTAGGCGTCGTCGAGATCATCCGGAAACAAATCGCTGCTGCCATAGAGCCGGGTCATGAGGTCGCCAACTTTTCCGGGATCGCTTTTGACGAATTCGCGAACATCATCTCGAAACCTGCCATTCCACTGGCTCCATGTTTGACCGGGGAAGCTGCGACCTAGTTCGTAACTGGCCGGATCCCATGCCTCGGCGATCAGCCGGACATCAGCATATTCTGCGCCGCCCGTTATCTCGGAAATCAATGGAGGGTCTTTCAGGTTGATCGAGCCGTCGACATTACGGCTGAAGATGGAAGCGAGATCGAATCTGAAACCGTCGACATGCATCTCAAGTATCCAGAAACGGAGACTGTCGATTATCATCTTGCGCACCGTCGGATGTGCCGCTCGCAAGACATTGCCTGTCCCGGTATCGTTCCGATAGTGCGTCATGCTTTCGTCGAGAAGGTAGTAGGTGCTATTGCAAATGCCCCGATAGCTATAGGTAGGCCCGTCAGCGCCTGCTTCGGTGGTGTGGTTGTAGACCACGTCCAGAATTACTTCGATCCCGGCGCAATGGAGTTCTTTCACCATCGCCTTGAAGTCGGCTGCAGCTTCTGCGACGGGTAAATTCGCCGCGTAAGCCTCATGCGGAGAGAAAAAGTTCAGCGGCATGTATCCCCAGTAATTGCCTTCGTCCGGGTCGTACTGAAATACCGGCATCAACTCGAGCGCGGTAACTCCAAGCTCTTTGAGATAGGGAATTTTCTCAACAACTCCTGCAAATGTTCCTCGCTTGTCCGCGGACACTCCGGAATTGTCTCTGTTGGTAAAACCTCTGACGTGCATTTCATAGATGATGGTGTCTGACGTGTGGCGGGAGTTGGATTCGCCGCCCCAGTCAAACGGGTTGGATTCGCCGCCCCAGTCAAACTCTGGAATGTTGACTGGCAGCGCGCCAAGAGGCGTTCTTCCGGCATTCGATCCCCGTCCGATCGAAGCACTACGCCGAAAATCCGGTGGAAAGAAGAGCGACCTTGCGTAAGGATCGAGAAGGACTTTGTCCGGATCGAAAAAGTGGACCTCCCCCAGTGCGCTACTCGGACCTTCGACCGAGTACGCGTAGTAAGAGGCATTGGCGACCTCGTCCGCTTTGAGGCGGCAATGCGAGATTCGTCCTGATTTGTGAGTCAAATAATTGAGCGAGATACGAAGAACCGGGTTAACCAAATCGCGCGCCGTGTACAGCAAGAGTGTCACGCCGGTAGCATGCCTGGAGTACAGCGCGAAGTTGTAGCTCTTTTCCTCTTTGAGCCAAGTAGCGCCAAGAGGCTGTGGCGAACCTTCGATTTGCGACCAGTTAGCCATGGATCTACCGCGCCTAGAAGACAAGTTCGTAGGTATGACGGGCTATCATCAGGTCCTCATTCGTTGGAATTACGCGAACGAGACAGCGGCTGTCATCGCTGCTAATCGTGTCGGCGTTGGCCTGATTTCGTTCGCGTTCGAGGTTGATGCCGAGGTGCTCCAAACCATTACACGTCTCCCATCGCACAGGAGCGGCTCGTTCGCCAATGCCGCCCGTAAAAACCAGAAGATCGAGTCCGCCCAGCGCGGCGGTGAAGGCGCCGATCTGCTTTCGGAGCTGATAGCAAACCATGTGCACCGCCAGCGCAGCATCTGGTGCGGTATCTCTTCGTTCGAGCAGCATCCTCATATCGGAGATGCCTGATACGCCGAGTAATCCGGATTTATGGTTCACAAGATCGGCGAGTTTGTGTGCGTCGAAATGCCTCTGGTTTAATAGGTAGAGAAAGATTCCGGGGTCCAGATCTCCGCTGCGCGTTCCCATCATGAAGCCCCCAGCCGGAGTGAATCCCATCGTGGTGTCGAGCGGGTTTCCGTCTTTCACTGCCGCCATGCTCGCGCCGTTACCGAGATGAGCGATAATTAGGCGGGAGGGCAGATTAACACCCAAAGTCCGCACGATGTATTCGTAGGAAATTCCGTGAAACCCGTAGCGGCGAATGCCTTCGTTCCAGAGCGCACACGGCAATGCGAAGCGCTGCGCAACTTCCGGCATCGAGCGGTGAAAAGCAGTGTCGAAGCAGGCGACCTGCGGCAGGCTCGGGAAGTTCGAAGTGACCGCCTCAATGCCGGCAATCTCGTTGGGTAGATGCAGCGGTGCAAAGGGGATCAAACTGCCCAGTTCATTGAAGAGCGTATCAGTGATCCGTTCCGGGCTGCCATGGTGCCGGCCGCCGTGTACCAGTCTATGACCGACTGCGTCGGGATGCGGGAGCCGCAACCGCTTCAACTCGACGGCAAGTGCGTGCAGCGGTGTTGACGCAGAAGAAATTTCGCTGCCCGTTTTCTCGACTTTCTCGTGCGCGCTGTGAATCCAAAGCCGAGTGATTTGCCCATCGTTGAGCTCGGCCGCACCTTGCGCGAGCAGGAGTTCTTCACCATGACCGATTCGGTAGAGTGCGAATTTGAGCGAAGAGGATCCGCTGTTCACGCATAGTATGACGTGAGAAGCCATTTGACGTTTGCCTCCACCGAATTCTCGATGCGACTGCTCACCCGGCACGGCGCAATTGGTTATTCGGCGTCTATTGGGCGCGTGCTTTCTCAAAAATGTCGACGAATTCACGATACCGCCGGGCAACTTCATCAACCGCAGCTTCGCGCGTGGTTTTCTTCTCCCGCCACCCGACCAGAGGTTCCCAGAAGTCCGTGCGACCGACGGCGAATCCGATGAAGCCCGGCACGGTTGCCGCGGTTGTCAGCCATTCGCGCACATTCTTGTCGTTCTCGCCGCGACCCAGAACGATGCAACCGACTTTGTCGCGGCCCCCGTAGCGAGCCGCCGCCACAACGCGCTCGCAATCCTCTCTGCGGTCAAGGCCTTCGATCTTCCAAACGTCTGGTTCGACATGCGCGTCCTGCAGCTCTTCGATGGTCTGGACCATTAGCCGAGGACGAATCTCCAGGTCGTACGCATTCTTGTCGCCCTTGACCTTTTCCAGTTGTGCTTTCTCTGCCGGAACCAGGAGCTCAAACATGAAAAGTCTAGGTTTCGAGTTATGCAGGTAATAGGACAACCGCGTGAGACGCTTCGTTTGTCTCCGGTTCAGAGCTTGGTCGCCCTCCGGGTTGTATCGCACCAGGACTTTGCAGAATGTTGGCTGGAAGGCCTCGATGTGGTTGTGGAAGGCTTCGCCGTACTCGAAATCGAACTCGTCCTGTCCGCTTTTCTCAACCGGACACGCGATCATGTAGCCGTCCGCCTTGGCGTCGCGCAGAATGGCTGCCCCGAATTGCTCGTCCACCAGGATAGCTGCTTTCTGCTTCGGCACTCCGGAGGCGATTGCCGCCTTCAAACCGTCGTAGATCACCCGTTTTGCCTCGGCGATCTGAGCGGTCTGTTCGGGGGTCAATTCGCCTTTCCATCCGAACATCCCCGTCTCAAAAGATGCTCGATGATCGAAAGGCAGGACGTACAGTGGCAGATCATATCCGCGCGTCATGCTAGTTCTCCTCGAATGGTCGGTCGAAAAAAAGCGAGCGAGTCAATCGTCTTGATTACTTCAGCGCTTTGCTCTTGGCCTCGATTGCGTTTAACAGATCCTTCCAGGAGTCGTCGAAGGATTTGGCTCCCTCCGTCTGCAGATCGGCGCCGAGCTTTGCCACGTCAATTCCGACCCGACCGAACTCTGCGAGGACTTGTTCACAATCCGCGCCGTCGCGCGGAATGACGCCGGTTACCCGACCGTGCTCACCGAACGCGAGCAAGGTCTCCTCCGGCATAGTGTTGATTGTGTTGGGGGCGGCCAGCGCGCCTATATAAAGGACATCGGAGGCCTTAGGATCCTTGGTGCCGGTGCTTGCGAACAGCAACCTTTGCGAGCGAGCACCGCAGTTCGCCAGCCGCTGCCATCGATCCGACTGGAGTACGTCGCGGTACGCCCTGTAAGTCTGCTGGCCGATTGCGACTCCCAGTTTGTCGCGATCGCGCTCGGGCACTTTATCCATCGTCGCTTTGTCCCAGCGGCTGATGAAGAGCGACGCCACCGAACGGACGTCTGGACTCATACCGGCCGCGATGCGCCGCTCCAGTCCGCGCATATAAGCCTCGGCCGCGTCGACGTAATGCTCACGAGAGAAGAGCAGAGTCACATTCACCGGCACGCCCGAAAAGATCGCTTCTTCGATCGCAGGCGCTCCTTCCTTGGTGCCCGGAATCTTGATGAATAGGTTGCATCGATTGGCCCTTTTGTGAAGCGCTTTGGCCTGCGCGACCGTATTCTTTGCGTCGTACGCGAGCAGCGGCGACACTTCCAGCGATACGAAGCCGTCTACGCCGGCGCTGCGTTCGTTGATCGGAGCAAACAGATCGGCGGCTCGCGTCAGGTCCTGCACCGCCAGCTCAAAGAACAATGCCTCACCGGAGAGGCCGGTCCCCATGAGTCGGCGAATTTCAGAATCGTACGATTTGCTGTGAGTGATAGCGTGATCGAAGATCGTCGGATTAGAGGTCAACCCGGTGACCGAGAGATCATCGATGTAGCGCTTGAGGGTGCCGCTGTCGAGCAGGTCGCGCGTGATGTTATCGAGCCAGATGCTTTGCCCCAAATTGTGGAGCCATTGAGTAGCCTTCATGATTTCACCTCCAGAGCTTTGTTCACGATCTCCTGGGCTTCGCGAAGTATAGCGTCAAGGTGAGCGCGGTCCTTGAAACTTTCCGCGTAGATCTTGTAGATGCTTTCGGTTCCAGAGGGGCGAGCAGCGAACCAGCCATTGATGGTAGTCACTTTGACACCGCCTATAGGAGCATGGTTGCCAGGCGCCTTGTTCAGCTTGGCGGTAATCCGTTCGCCTGCGAGGTTCGATGCGGAGATTGCTTCAGGAGATAGACTCTCGAGCCTCTCCTTCTGTTCTGCCGTTGCAGGTGCGTCCACGCGCTCGTAGTAAGATTCGCCCAGCGCCGCAGTAAGTTTGCGGTAATGCTCACCCGGGTCACTGCCAGTCCGAGCGGTGATCTCTGCAGCCAACAGGTTGGGAACGATTCCGTCTTTGTCCGTCGTCCAAACAGTGCCGTCGCGCCGCAGAAATGTCGCACCCGAACTCTCCTCGCCGCAAAACCCGACGCTGCCATCAATAAGTCCCTCGACGAACCACTTGAAGCCCACTGGCACTTCGAAGAGTTGACGTTTCAGGCGCGACGTCGCTCGATCGATCATGCTGCTGCTGACCACGGTCTTGCCGACGGCGACCGTCTGGGACCATTGCGGGCGGTTTGCGAATAGGTATGAAATCGCCACAGAGAGATAATGATTTGGATCGAGCAATCCTTGGCTGTGGCTGACGATTCCGTGGCGATCGGCATCGGTATCGCTTGCGAACGCGACATCGAACCGATCCTTCAGGCCGACCATGCGCGCCATCGCGTACGGCGATGAAGGGTCCATTCTGATTTGGCCGTCCCAGTCGACGGTCATGAACCGGAAGGTCGGGTCCACGGTGTGATTAACAACCTTGAGGTTCAAGCCGTAGCGATCGCCGATGGCATCCCAGTAACCCACGCTGGCGCCGCCTAGGGGATCGACGCCGATACGCACGTTGCTCTCCTTGATCCCCTGCAGGTCGACCACCGAGGAAAGATCGTTCACATAGAAGTCCAGGTACTCGTGCTTATGAGTCGTCGAAGCTGTGCGCGCTCGCTCGAGCGGCATCCTCGCAATTCCACGGAGGCCGTCCGCGATCAAGGCGTTGGCACGCTCCTGGATCCATTCGGTTACATGAGTGTCCGCAGGTCCTCCATGCGGAGGATCATACTTGAAGCCGCCGAATCGAGGCGGATTGTGCGATGGTGTGATGACGATACCGTCGGCGCCGCCGCGCTTGCGGCCCCGGTTGTAGCTGAGGATCGCATGCGAGATAACCGGGGTGGGAGTGTAACTATTGGCCGCATCGACCATTACATCGACGCCGTTGCCCGCCAGCACTTCCAATGCACTTCTAAAAGCCGGCTCCGAGAGCGCGTGCGTATCGAAACCGATGTAAAGCGGGCCATCGATGCTCTGCTGTTTGCGGTAAAGACATATCGCCTGGGTTATCGCGAGGATATGCGCTTCGTTGAACGAGTTGTCGAGCGAGCAGCCGCGATGCCCGGAGGTCCCGAAGGCGACCCTCTGCGCAGGCAGGGACGGATCTGGTTGCTCGCTGTAATAGGCAGACACCAACTTGGAAACATCGATGAGAATCGAAGGGTCAGCGGGCTTACCCGCGAGTGGACTCACTTCCATTGTTTGCTCTCCGAAGAACCTGCAATCGACACTAACCGACGCGACACGGCTTGGCGTTCCAGATCTCGGCTGCATACTGCGCAATGGTGCGGTCGCTCGAGAATTTTCCAGAGCCGGCGACATTCAGGATCGCCTTACGCGTCCATTCTTCGGGTTTCGCGTATAGTTCAATCAGCCTGCGGTCGGCGTCCAGATAGGACGTGAGATCCGCGAGATGCATGTAGTAGTCACCATGTGTCAGGAGCGTGTCGCGCAGCGGTTCGAAGATGCCGGGTTCGTGGCGGCTGAAGTGGTCCGAAAAGATCAGGTCCAGCGCCGCTCGCGTCGCAGGCTCGTGCTCATAGTGCCAATGCGGGTCGTACCAGCCCCGGCTATCCGCGACTTGTTGCGCAGTCAACCCGAACAAGAAGAAATTTTCCTCGCCCGCCTCCTGCGCCATCTCGATGGTTGCTCCGTCGCGCGTGCCGATAGTCAACGCCCCGTTCATCATGAACTTCATGTTGCTTGTGCCGCTCGCCTCATAGCCCGCGGTTGAAATCTGATTGGATACATCACTGGCAGGAATCAGCTGCTCGGCAAGTGTTACGTCGTACTCAGGGATGAAGAGTACCTTGAGCTGGCCGCGCACCGTGGGATCGCCATCGATCGTACTGGCCAGATTGTTGATGAACTTTATGATGAGCTTGGCCAGATGGTAGGCAGGCGCCGCCTTACCAGAAAACAGGAATGTTCGCGGAGACATCTCAAGGTTGGGGGTTTGCCTGACGCGATTGTAGAGAATGACGATTCGCAGCGCGTTCAGCAGTTGACGCTTGTATTCGTGGATGCGCTTGACTTGGCAATCAAAAATGGTGTCCGGATCTATCGTTTGTCCGGTCTTCGATTTGAGCCAGTTGGCAAAGCGGGCCTTCGTCTCGCGAGTTGCTACGCGGAAGTTGTCGCGAAAGGCTTTGTTATCGGCAAGCGGCCTAAGCTTGCTCAGTTGGCTGAGATCGGTAATCCAGCCCTCACCGATCGCGTCGCTGATTGTGCGAGCGAGCGTCGGATTGGCCAGCAGCAGCCAGCGGCGCGGCGTGACACCGTTGGTCTTATTGTTGAAGCGTTCTGGAAACATCTCGGCCAGGTCTTTGACCGTGGTCGTGCGTAGCAACTCGGAGTGAATCGCGGCTACACCGTTCGTACTGTGCGATCCGACGATGGCCAGGTTGGCCATACGCACGTGCTTGATTGGGCCTTCCTCGATCAGGCTCACGCGCGCAATCCGACCTTCGTCGCTTGGGAACCGCACGCGAACGTCATCGACTAACCGGCGATTGATTTCGAAAATGATCTCCAGGTTCCGCGGCATCATCGTCTCAAACCACGCAACCGGCCATTTCTCGAGTGCTTCAGGCAGCAGCGTATGGTTGGTGTACGCCAGCGTTCTTCGCGTTAGGTCCCACGCTTCGTCCCATCCGAGCTTCGCCTCGTCGAGCAAAATCCGCATCAACTCGGACACCGCCATCGTTGGATGCGTATCGTTGAGCTGGATCGCAACCTTGTCGGGAAGCGTGCTCCAATCTGGGTTGCTGCGACGAAACCGCCGTACAATATCGGCGAGCGAGCATGCCACGAGAAAATACTCCTGCACGAAGCGCAAGCTCTGCCCCAAGCTGGTCGAATCGTCGGGATACAGGACTCTCGTCAGCGTTTCGGCCGCCAGCTTCTCAGCAAGTGCACCGACGAAATCGCCGTGGCTGAATTCCTGGAAGTCGAAGTAATCCGGTGCGGCCGCGGCCCACAGTCGCAGTGAATTGATGGTTCGGCCGCCATATCCGACTATTGGGAGATCGCGAGGGATGCCGAATAACTTGGTGGGCTTTCCGGGCTGGGCGTGCAAGCTTCCGCCGGCTATCTGGAAGGAGCGGTTCAGCTTCACTTCTACGCTTTCCCGTGGCCGCAATATCTGCCAAGGATCGGGGTGGCGCAGCCAATGGTCCGGCCGCTCTTCCTGCCAGCCATCTTTAATGGACTGCTTAAACATACCGTATTCGTAACGCAGCCCGTAGCCCATCGCGGGCAGTTGCATCGTCGCCATCGAATCCAAAAAGCAGGCCGCCAAACGCCCAAGCCCACCATTACCCAGACCAGGGTCAGGCTCCTGCTCGAGCAGACCTAGCCAGTCGACGTTCTTCTCCTTGATAAGGTGCGCCGCGATAGGATCGAGCAGGAGATTATTGATGTTGTTCGCAAGCGAGCGACCCAGTAGGAATTCTATCGAGAGATAGTAAACGCGTTTGGGATTCTCGCGCTCGTAAGTTTGCTCAGTATGTATCCATCGCTGAGAGAGGACGTCCCGCACCGATCGGGCGACGGCTTCATATCGCTCCCGCAACGTGACATCGCTGGCATCGACGATGTTGTCGAACAGCAGATGGCGCTCGTAAAGCGCTTCATCGGTGCCGCTGAATTTAATCGGGCCGCATCCGTATTGCGCGATTAGTTTCGAAATAAGATCGAAGGTTGGTGTCTTGGGAGATGCTGCCATCGTTTTCTTCCTGTTATCGATCAGGAGCTCACGTGATTTGTGTCGTTCCACAGTTGTATTACTGGCCGGGACAAGTTGTATTCGTAGCCAAGCGCGCTCAAGCTCGCAGTGCTCAGCAGGAAGTACTTACCGGCGATTGGTTCCAGCCCTAGCCAGCGCGCGGCGAGTACTAGCAAAATGTGACCGCTTGAGAAAATCAGCACGTTACCTTGAATCTCGCGCACTCGCCTCACCACTCGATCAGCACGTTCGCCCACCTGCCCCGGTGACTCGCCTCCGGGACAGCCGTCGCGAAACAGTTGCCAGTCCGGGCGCTCTGCATGGATTTCTTCTGTGCGGCGGCCTTCGTATTCGCCGTAATTCCATTCAAGCAGGTCGCGATCGACTTCGGCTCGGCGACCAAAGCCCGCCAATTCACAAGTCCTCCTCGCGCGCTGCAATGGACTGGTAAAGACTTTGCTGAAACTCAGTCCGGTCAAACGTTCACCAAGACGTCGTGCATTGCTTTCGCCGCGATCGGTCAATGGCAAATCGGTAAGTCCAGTGTGCTGGCCCGAGAGACTCCATGCAGTCTCACCGTGCCTTGCGAGGTAAACGACAGGCAGCATGACTACAGTTCCTTCGATCGTCAGAATGGCCACTGCCAATTCGTGATGTCCTGCTGATCGATGCCGAACTCGTGAGCGTAGCTCTTGGCTGCTATCTGATGATTGAGCAGCGCCTCGCGCACCCCGGCTCCCGTGACCTGGAAACGCGGCATTCGATCGATTGCGTCAATTGCGATGCTGAAGCGATCGGTTTGGTTCTGGATAGCCAATTCCAGCGGCGTGTTGATGTTTCCCTTTTCCTTGTAGCCGCGCACGTGAATGTTGTGTTGGCCAGGACGGCGATACGTAAGGCGGTGAATCAACCATGGATAGGAATGAAAGTTGAAGATGACCGGCTTGTTCGGTGTGAAGATAGCCTCGAACTCACGATCCGTCATACCATGAGGATGTTCGCTGCTGGGAACCAGTCGAGCCAGATCGACCACGTTGACGAATCTCACCTTCACGTCGGGTATGTGCTGGCGAAGCAGAGCCGTAGCGGCCAACGACTCCATTGTTGGGCAATCGCCACAACTCGCCATGACTACATCGGGCTCCGCGCCCTGATCGTTGCTGGCCCAATTCCAGATGCCGACGCCCTTAGTGCAGTGCTCGATCGCCGCTTCCATGTCCAGGTACTGCAGATGCACTTGTTTGTCGGCGACGATGACGTTCACGTAATTGACGCTCTGCAAGCAGTGATCGGCGACCGATAGCAGACAGTTAGCGTCTGGCGGCAGGTAGATGCGGACGACACTGGGACTCTTGTTGGCGACCACGTCGAGGAAACCGGGGTCTTGATGCGTGAAGCCATTGTGATCCTGCCGCCAGACCAAAGCGGTTATCAGCAGGTTCAGTGACGACACCTTGGCCCGCCACGGGAGTTCGTTGCACTTTTCCAGCCACTTGGCGTGCTGGTTAAACATCGAGTCGACTACATGTATGAACGGCTCGTAGCTATTGAGTAAGCCGTGCCGCCCGCTCAAGAGGTAACCTTCCAGCCATCCTTCGACGGTATGCTCGCTCAGCATCTCCATCACGCGTCCGTTTGGAGCAAGCTCGCCGCCGTCAGCGTCTTCGGGGAAGTACTCTCCTAGCCAGACCTTCTTTGCCACTTCGTAAATTGCCTCGAGTCGGTTGGATTGCGTTTCATCCGGACCGAACACACGGAAGCGATCCATGTTCCGCCGCATCACTTCCCGCAGGTAATTGCCGAGGGTTGGAACGTTCCCGGCTGAAGTCGCGCCCGGCTTTTTGACCTCAACTGCCGAATTCCGAAAATCGGGCATATCGAGCGGCTTGCGAACCAGACCGCCATTAGCGATCGGGTTTGCACTCATCCGCCGATTTCCTTTGGGAGCCAAGGCCTTCAACTCGGCGATCAACCGACCTTCGTCGTCGAAGAGCTCTTCGGGCTTGTAACTACGCATCCAGCTTTCAAGGATTTTCAGATGTTTTGGATTCGTAGCGATGTCGGTAATCGGGATCTGATGCGCTCGCCAGAATCCCTCCAGGTAGTGCTCATCGACCTGCCGCGGCGCTGTCCACCCCTTGGGGCTGCGCAAGACGATCATCGGCCATCGCGGCCGGGTCGCCTTCCCGGTCCGCCTCGCTTCGTCCTGGATTTTGCGAATCTCGAGTACGCAATGCTCCATGGTCGCAGCCATCGCCTGGTGCATGCTCTGCGGATCGCTGCCCTCGACGAAGCAAGGCGTGTATCCGTATCCGACGAACAGCGCCTCCAGCTCTTCGTGGCTGATTCGAGCCAGTAGGGTGGGATTGTTGATCTTGTAGCCGTTCAAGTGTAGGACCGGCAGCACCGCGCCATCAACTATAGGGTTGAGAAACTTGTTGCTATGCCAGCTTGTCGCGAGCGGGCCGGTCTCGGACTCGCCGTCACCCACCATAACGAGCGTGATCAGGTCTGGATGGTCGTAGACCGTCCCGTAGGCGTGCGAGATGCTGTAGCCGAGTTCTCCGCCCTCGTGGATACTGCCAGGCGTTTCGGGAGTCGCATGGCTGCCGATACCGCCCGGAAAGCTGAACTGCTTGAAGAAGCGCTGCATACCGGCAAGATCTTCACTCTTTTCGGGATAGATTTCGGAGTACGTTCCCTCAAGGTATGCGTTCGACAATACAGCAG
Organism: uncultured delta proteobacterium; assembly: GCA_963842085.1. Classification (GTDB taxonomy): domain Bacteria; phylum Desulfobacterota; class Binatia; order Binatales; family Binataceae; genus Binatus. The sequence goes on along the minus strand of CAWJET010000001.1, from coordinate 3,208,229 downwards.
GCGCGCCGTGTCCGGGGCCAGAGACATAGATCGCACTGAGGTCATACTTTTTTATCAACCTGTTAAAGTGAATGTAGGTGAAGCTCTGCCCGGCGTCCGAGCCCCAGTGGCCCAGCAGGCGCGGTTTGGTTTGCTCGAGCTTTAGCGGTTCGCGCAGCAAGGGATTTTCCTTCAGATAGAGCATCCCCAGGCTCAAATACAGGGTGGCTCGCCAGTATGCGTCGATCTTGCGTAATTCATCGGGACTGAGCGGCGTTCCCTTAACCGTCGAGCGAGCCTTACCATACGCGGAGATGTTTTCATCAGCGCGAACCGTCTCAGACGTTCTCGCGAGCGTGGCCATGGTTAATAATCTCCTTGGGTCACGGACCCGTTGATTATCAGTGCTTTGAATGACATTCTCTCGTGGTTCCGTAGCAAAGGTAAAGGTAATTCGGGTTCAGAGTCGTTATCTTGAAGTCCTGTTTCGGTGTAAAAAGGGTTCCTATTGGAGATGTGGGGTCGAGAAACTCGAGGCAAAAGACGATGTTGGCGCGAAGCAGTGCGTCTCCATCAGACAGTTTGACCAAATTAGCGTACCCGGTTGGAGGTCGCTGTCAGCTCGCGAAGGCGTCGAAGGGCTGGCTCGGGCAGCATGTCTTCCGGGCAACGCCAGCGCCAGTTGCCCTCGACGCGACCGGGCAAGTTCATTCGGGCCTCCGTCCCGAGGTTCAGCACATCCTGGAGCGGAGCCATCGCGAGTGCCGCCACGGACGACCATGCAAGGCGGATCAATTCCCAAGCGATTTCACTGCTCTCACCGGGTCTGCGCTTTAGATAATTCCAGACTTTTTCCCGTTGGTTCTGCGGTAAAGCCTCGAACCAGCCACGTGTCGTATCGTTGTCATGGGTTCCCGTGTAGGCGACGGTGTTGGCACCGTAGTTCTCGGGAAGATACGGATTGTCTGAATGGCCGTCAAACGCGAACTGGAGAACTTTTGTTCCGGGCAGATGGAATTGATCTCGAAGCCTCCGGACGTCAGGCGTGCTCAGTCCCAAATCCTCGGCGATAAATGGCAGTCCGCCCAGTTCTCTTTGCACCGTGCTGAAGAACTCCGCGCCCGGGCCCGGCACCCAATGCCCGGCTTGGGCGGTCGATGCAGCCTCCGGGATATGCCAGGCCGCAGCGAAAGCACGGAAATGATCCAGGCGGATCACATCCACGTGCGCGAGCAGGGCGCGCAAGCGGTCAACGCACCATTGATAGCCGGTCCGCCGAAGGGCTTCCCAATCATAAACCGGGTTCCCCCAGCGCTGTCCATCCGCACTGAAATAGTCAGGAGGTACGCCTGCAACGAAACTCGGTCTGCGCCGCTCATCCAGGATGAAGAGCTCTGGGTCGCTCCATACGTCGCTCGAATCGGGGGAAACAAAAAAAGGCAAGTCTCCAATCAAGCGGACGCCCTTGGCGTGCGCATATCGCTTAAGTTGATCCGCTTGCCGGAACAACAGGAATTGTGCAAAGCAAATCTTGCCAATCTCGCGCGTCAGTTCTCGACGGGCTTGGGCTAGGGCTGACGGTCTGCGCTCGACCACCTCAATCGGCCAATCAAGGTAATAGGTGCCGTTGTACTTTGCTTTTAGCGCCCGGAACAAGGCGTAGTCGCTTAGCCAGCGAGCCTGGTCACGGCAGAAAGTCTCGTAGGCCGTTCCCAAGTCCCGTCGTTCACCACTAACGAAACTGACCCAGGCGATATCGAGCAGCCGGTGTTTGAACCTGATGACAGCCTCGTAGTCGACAACAGTTGCCGGAAATGACTGACCTTCGCAGTCGCTCTTATGCAGCAGACCGTCTTCTATCAAGCGGGCCGGGCTTATCAGTAGCCAGTTGCCGGCGAAGGAAGATAGAGATTGGTATGGTGAGTTGGCATATCCGGTGGGGCCCCCGGGGAGTGCTTGCCACCACGTCTGGCCCGCTTCGCAAAGGCGGTCAATCCACGCAAAGGCGGCAGGACCCAAATCCCCGATGCCGTATGGCGAGGGCAGGGAAGTGACGTGCTCGAGCACGCCACAGGCACGATAATCCAGCGGGAAGGGAGGAAGATTTGCGGTTTGGATATCAGCGCTCATAATAAGGAATTCAAGGACTCAGGACACTAAAGCCTTGGTCGTGATTCTACGCTTGTCGCTCCTACTTCGACCGCTAAGACTCTGCGCCGTTGGATCTCTGAGATGGTTCCCGGTATTCGGTGCAAAGCTTGGAACACTGCCAGCAACGAACGACGATGCCGCCGAAAGTAGCGATAGTCAAAGCGTGCCAAGGATAGGATTTCTCTACACTCTTCGCGGTTCATGTTCTTTAGCTCCTCTTTGTTGGTGTCCAATTGTGATCCAGTGACGCGTATCTGCTGAAGGGACGTCGCCGCCTCGGCAAGCGGGGTCGCGCGGCCGGAGAACGGCAGGGGGTACGCTGAAAGTAACTCCATGCGCGAGCCTGACCAACAAGCAATCGGTCTGGGCACGGTGAACGACGATCGCTGGCAACCAAGTCGAATCCCACACCCATACTCTGGAGCCGCTCTTGAAATTGAGAAGTTCGGTGCTCATAGTAAGGAAGCTCCTATAGTCCGGTCGCGCTTGCGGACGGTAGTGCTATCAGTTCCGTGAGTTCCCATGAGTTGTTGGTATGCTCGGTGGCGATGTAGCGCCGGACCAGATGCCCTTGGCGATCAAACACGTCTGCAGAGCCGCCGCCCGACACTGTGTCCTTCCCGGGCAAAGGCCCAGCTTGCTTAGCAAGGATGGCGAAGCAACTGTCGTCGATTTCAAGAAGGCCGATCGGTATGTAATCGGCCGGCACAGGAGCCCCAGCGACGATCTCTCTCACACTGCGGCATGAAAGCGGTCCGGTTCGGCGCACAACAGATGTAATGCTGTGCGCAGGCCGGGCCGATACCTTCAATCCTGCCCAGATACCCAATGCAATCGCCGTCCAATATAGCATCGCGTAGAGTGCGGCTGTCTGTATCCTGGACAACTCGCATCGCTCAGAACAAGCAACGCCGCCTCTGCTGCTGGAGCCGTTGTTGAAGCTGTGCAGTCCAGTGCTCATCGTAGGAATTTCCTATAGTCGGCTCATGCGGCATCGAGTGGGATGAGTTCAAACGTCCGAGTCCGTGTTTCCTCTCGGGTCGCCGGCAGATCCGCCGGCTTGATTGCAGCGGCGACAAGCAGGAATTGTTCGAAGGTCATACCCACTTGGCGAAAGCCGCCCTGACAGAATACGAACGCGTAAAATTCCAGCATTTCGTCGCGGATTGTCATAGGAAGCGCTGGAGGTATGGACGCCTCAGGAAACTCACGTGGTTCGCGAACGTGAACCGGGCTAACCGGCACGATCCAAGGTCGTGGCGGCACTACGATCGCCTTGAGTGATGCGAAGCGCGAGGACTCAATTTGAACTAATGCGCCCACGGTTTTCACCTCCGGTTGTCTCGCGGATCTCGGGCTCAGGCGTATTTTGCATGTCCGCGAGTGTCGTTTTGTGCTCATTTTTTTGGGCTTTGACGGGGGCCGCTGGGGTGGGGAGGGCAACGGCCGCCGCCTCGCCAAGAGCAACCTCTTTTTGGCTGCCCAGAATTGTCAGATTAGTGCGCGCTGGCTCATAGTCCGGCACGTCGCGCACGAGCTGACGCCACACCAGCGACGCGCGGACAGTCTTTCCCTCCTGGGCGTAGATCACGCCCAGGAGGTTGCGCGCGTCCGCTTGCCTGGGATTCAACTGCAGCGACGCGAGTGTTTCTTGCTCCGCATCCGCCAGCATTCCACGCCGCTGATCTACGAGCGCGAGGTTGAAATGTGATTCAGAGTGTTTTTCACCGAGGAGAACCGCCCTTCGCAGACTGTCCGCCGCTGCGTCGAGGTCGCCATTCTCGAGCTGAGCCAGCCCCAAGTTCAGGAATAAGTCCCAATTTCTCAACCCAAGCGCTGCGGCTCGCTGATATTCTTTGATCTCCGCCATCCTTTCGCCAAGCATCCCCAGGGCAAATCCCAGATGATAATGGGCGAGCGCGTTGTCCGGATGCTCTCGCAGGGCTTCGACGTGACGACGAATCGTCTCTGCATAGTCTTCGACCGCGAGGGAATAGTCCGCGCCGACATCACAAACTTGTTCCTCAGTTCCGCCCGCGATTGCGTTACCCCCAATCCGCAGCAGCAGGAGCAGCAAGATAGCCAGGGCAAGTAGTGCCAGCTGAGATCGGGAGTTTCGGTTGCTGAACATAAGAACTACCATTCCGGGTCCGGGTTTCGACGGGACGAGTATGCGCGTCGGTTCACTGTGAGTAACGTCTCTCATCTAAGACACCCGCTACGGCTGGGCCTCTAGAAGATGGAAATCTTGACGCCGTCTCGAAGCGAGTGTGCTTGTCCTCCGGATAGGATCCCTGGTCGGCACATAAGTGCTGATTGCGAAGATAGTCAATCGCGTCTTTCGATCGAGCGGGAATTGAGAGCTCAGAATGAACTAACGAAAACATGTGCATATTGGTGTTTACGTAGCAGTCAACTATCGCGGCGGGGCGTCCGTTTGCGAGTAACAGCGGGATTACGAATGCCTCCAGATGTGCTTCGTCGGGTTTCGAGGTATCGCTGGCATTCACCACTCCTTCAAGCATCCGCGTCTGCATAGCCATTGAGCAGATATCCGAAACCATAAGCTCGCAGCGCGGCTGTTCGCGGCTCGCCGTAAGAGTCTGGTCGGAGCATCCCGCAAGTGCGATCGCGGCGAGCGCTAGCCCTGTAAACCTAATCTGGTTCAATTGAGTCTTGACCGTTGCGTTTCTCGCCCGATTGGCGGACGAGGTCGGGGCGTGGCTCGCCGGACCGTGGTTGGGAAATGCGGCCAGCTATAGGGACTGGCGAACGCCTGATCGCAGCTACCTTTTCGCCAGCGAGTCCTTTTACCTTCCAACTAATGAGACCACGGCGGACATGATCCGGATCGATTTCCAACGCGTCGCACACCTTACGGAACGAGAAAGGTCCACTGTCCTCGTCATGAAAAAGCCAGCCCCGGGCTTCCGAAAATTGCTGCTTCTTCGACGGGCGGCGAGCGTCGAAATTCATCTGATAGCATCGCACTGCATCGATCAGAATTGCGTGCATAAGGCGCGAGAATGGCTTGAGCGCTCCGCCGCCTTGCCGCTCGTGAAAGAACTGCGCGGGCAGAACGGCGTCGGATCGAAATGAGAGCTCGTAATCGGCCGGATCTGTCACCTTGAATTGGGGAATAGTATTCGCCATTGGCTCACCTGCCTTCATACCAATCGATGTCGTCGGGAAGGAGAACCGATTCAGCGCCCGCCTGCCATTTTATTTTGATCAGCGTGCGGTCGAGATTCTCCATGGTCCGTATAATTGAGAGCGCCTTGTGTGGCATGTGCACTTCGCCGGTCCGAGGATCGCGGACCATTCCTTGCGGAGTTGCTCTCATCTCACTTCTCCTCTTTGGCCTACTGAAGTTCAGCGCTTGCGCCTGGTTAAGCAAGCGCGAAACTCTGGCTTTGACGGCGGCCGTCGGGGGGAGGGCAACGGCCGCCGTCTCGCCTCTGACAACCTCGCTTTGGGCGAGCGAGGTTTGCCAGATTCGCGCGAAAAGCCGTTCATAGTCCGGCTCTCCGCGCATGAGTTCACGCGCTGCCTGCAACGCACGAACCGTCTTTCGCTCCCGGTATAGTTTCATACGCAGAGCCGACGTAGCGAAGTGGTTGCACGACAGTTGTTTGTCTCCTTGCATGGTAGGGAAGTTAAGGTAATCCACCTCAAGAGTCGTTATCTTGCGGTCCCGATTTGGTGTAGAAGGGGTTCTTATTCGGTCTGCGGGTTCGAAGAAGGTCGCGAAAGTAGAGGACGACTTCAGTGCGACCATGAAGGATTTCCCGCCATTCCGGTACGATGATCAATCGGCTTCCCATCGAATTCGATCCTCTGACCGACCGATAGTTACCATCTTTACTCCGAGCCACCCTCTTGACAATCGTGTCTAAATATGACGTTAATGTCAACTATGAGCAAGATAGTCAGTGAAGACACATGAGAGAAGAAGGCCAAGTTCGCCATGCAAAACCGCCGGCGTTGTCCAACCGCCGCGAGAGGCGCAAGCTTGCGACTCGCGACGCTCTGTTGGACGCAGCGCGGTCGCTGCTCGTGTCACGCAGCATGGATGCGCTGGGCGTCGACGAAATCGTAGAGCGCGCGGACGTGGCCCATGGAACCTTCTACAACTACTTCGCCGACAAGGAAGCCCTCGAACGCGAACTCGCATCGCAGTCGCGTGCGCGGATTGAAGGTGAGATCGCGCGCGTGAACGAGGGAGTCATCGATCCTCCGGAGCGAATCGCACGTGCATTCCTGAGCCTGCTACAACTCGGCATCAGCGTACCGCAGCAGGCTACCGCGATGATGCGGCTCTTCCCGCGCGCGACCGATCCGGCGGCGCCCATCAACTCCGGCGTACGTCGCGATGCCGCGGAAGGCATGACTCAAGGCCGGATCGTCGCGACCTCCGAGGATGCCGTGGTCGCGTGCGTAATGGGCGTTTTCACGGCCGGATTGAACCGCGCGCTCGACCTACCGGCGGGCCGTGTACGCGAATTCGTACAGGGACTTGGCACAATTCTGCTTCATGGGCTTGGCCTCAAACGCGCGGAGGCGGAGCGCATCATGCGTGACGCGATCGAAGCAATTCTCCCACGGGAGTAAGGAGTACTTCATGGGAATCAAGATTCAAGATATCGCATACGTAAGATTCAGCGCACCGGACCTGGACCAGATGGAAGCTTTTCTAACCGAGTTCGGGATGGTCCGTGCAGACCGAACTGGTGACACGCTTTACATGCGCGGCCTCGACGGAGATGCATTTCTTCATGTGACGCACAAGGGCGAGCCGCGATTTGTCGCAGCTGGATTCGAAGCCGTATCAATGCAAGACCTCGAAGCGCTCGCGCGAGAAGAAAATGCGTCGCTCGATCGTCTGGATGGTCCCGGCGGCGGTGCTCTACTAAAGCTAACGGATCCCAACGGCTTCCAAATAGAAGTAGTCGCGGCACGTGCACCGGCTGCGCGAATCGAGCCACCTGCGCGAGCTCCCCTCAACGACGCCTATGCAACGCCACGGCTCAACGCGCTCAAGCGCCTCGCAAAAGGACCCTCGCATGTGAAGCGTCTCGGCCATTGCGTGCTTAATGTGAAGAACTTCCGCGAGTCGGAAGCCTGGTACAAGTCGCGCTTAGGGCTGATTACTTCCGACGAAATCAATCTCGGATCTCCCGAGCAGGCACTCGGCGCATTCCTGCGATGCGATCGCGGCCCGATCCCGAGCGACCATCACACAATGTTTCTGCTGGGAACCGGCAAGCCCGGATTCAATCATGCCGCTTTTGAAGTAGCGGATTTCGACGATCTGATGTGCGGTCATGACTGGCTCAAACAGAAGGGACGCCGTCACGAATGGGGCGTCGGGCGCCATCTGCTTGGGAGCCAAATCTTCGATTATTGGCGTGACCCTTGGGGACACACGCTGGAGCATTGGACCGATGGCGATCTGCTCGACGCGGCGTGGGGCTCGCGCGTTTCCTCAATTCAGGAAGTGGTCGGTACCCAATGGGGGTCGATGGCTCCCAGCACTATGGGATCATAAGGAGCTATCATGAAGATAGCCAGATACAAGGATGAAACCGGCGTCAAACTCGGAGCAGTTAAAGGCGACGGCGTCATCGATCTAACCCGCCGATTCCCTTCTCTGTCCGACAAAGCAATCGAGCTCATCCAACAGTGGAGCCAAGCTAAGCCCCAACTGGAGAAGATCGTTTCAGACAGTGCGCCGGATGCAGCTTTGGCAAACGTGCGGCTGCTCGCCCCGGTAGCGCGACCCGGCAAGATCATGGCGATCGGTCTCAACTACGCGGACCACATCAGAGAGACAGGTCAAAAGATGCCGCCGCATCAAATCTGGTTCACCAAGGCGGTGACCTCGATCAACGGACCGTTTGATCCCATCGAGCTACCGATTGCTTCCGCGCAGGTTGATTACGAGGCGGAGCTGGTGGTGATTGTCGGCAAGCGCTGCAAGCACGTTCCGAAGGAGAGCGCAGCCGATGTTGTATTCGGCTATTGCGCCGGCAACGACGTATCGGTGCGCGACTGGCAGATGCAGACCACGCAATGGGTGCTGGGCAAGTCGTTCGATACGCACGCGCCGATCGGCCCCTGGATTGTTACCGCGGGGGAGATTGGCGATCCCCACACGATGGGCATCCGATGTTTCGTCAATGGCGAGCGGCGCCAGAATTCGAATACCCAGAACCTCGTGTTCAACGTGTACGATCAGATCGCGCACCTGAGCCGCGCCATGACGCTGGAACCCGGCGACATAATCTTTACGGGAACTCCAGGTGGCGTCGGGCTTGCGATGCAGCCGCCGCAGTGGCTCAAGGCAGGCGACAAGGTGCGTGTCGAGATAGACCGCATCGGATCCATCGAGGCTGAAATGCAGCCTGAGCGTGCCAGCCAAGCCGCTTCATCCTGGAGGTAATAGTCAATGACGAACGAACTCGTAGAGACCGCAAGACGGATCGCGCCGGAGCTTGGCGAGACCGCCGCCGAGGACAACGCACTCCGGAGGCTCAGCGATCGCACTTGGAATATCCTGATGGACAACGGCTTTTTGCGATCGCTACAGCCGGCGCGATGGGGCGGCGGCGAAGTACCGCTGATGGAATTTGTCGACGCCACGATCGAGCTCGCGCGCGTTTCGCCTTCCGCTGCATGGATCGCCGGCGTAATCGGGCTACATCCCTGGCAGCTCGCTCTCTTTGATGAAAGAGCGCAGCAGGAGATGTGGGGTAAGGACCCCGCCCTGATGCACTCCTCGTCTTACAATCCTACCGGCAAGGCGGAGAAGGTGGCCGGCGGCTACAAGCTTTCGGGGCGATGGTCGTTCTCGTCCGGATGCGATCATTGTCACGGCGTGATGCTGGGAGCGATTTGCGGCACGCGCGAGGTGCTGGGCAGACCAGTGCCGGACTTCAGGTCTTTTCTCTTGTTGGGCGATCAATATCGCATCGACGACAACTGGCACGTTGCCGGACTCAAGGGCACCGGCAGCAAAGACATCATTGTCGAAAGCGCTTTCGTACCTGATTATCGATCTCAGTCTCTCATCGATTACGCGATGAATGCGCCGCTGCCGGGGCAAGAGCGCAACAGCGGTCCGCTTTATCGGCTACCCTGGTCGGTAGTCTTTAACACGGCGCTGGTTGCTTCGATGCTGGGCGCTTCACGCGGGTTCGTCGATGCGTGGATTTCGCAGACGCGCGAGCGCAAGTTGAGCTTGGGCGGAAGGGCGGCCGACGATGCTCTCATGCAGCGGCGGCTCGCCGAGGCGATCTGGCTTATCGACGTCACGATCGGGCAACTGCGAGCCGACATAGCGGAATTGTGGCAGATGGCGCAGGACCGCGCGCCGGTTCCGATGCAACTCAAGGCGCAGGTGCGCTGGAACATGAACCACGGATGCGACTTGGTCGCACAGGCGATCAACGATCTGTTTCGGGCGTCAACTGGACGCGCGGTGTTCGTCGATCACCCGCTACAACAGCGCTTTCAAGACATCGAGGCGGCGATGGCGCACGCCTACCTGTCTCCGGATCCGCTCGCAAAGGCGGTGGGCGGATATCTGTTGGGTACGTCGCAGCCCGAATTTGTCCTGTAGGGGTGCTTACCTCGCTTCACGGGGCTCAAAGGAGAAGGTGCGGGCCATGACCACAGTCGCAAGAAAGTCGGAGGCCGTCCCTTACGACGAAAAGACATCTACGATATCGGCGTATGGTCCCGCCCGCTCGACGATCAAAGGGACGCCGCTCAGCCCGGACGAGCTGCGCGACATCGACGCCTACTGGCGCGCCAGCCTCTATCTGTGCCTCGGAATGCTGTACCTCAAGGAAAACCCGTTGCTGCGTGAGCCACTTACGGTGGGGCTGTCGCTCCTCAAAACTTGGTCCGCACAAAAGACCGACCCTGTCGATTCGAGCGTTACTGCAGCTTGGATGACGCCCATGCGTGATGAGGAGGACCTCGCATCTGAACCTCGGTTAGAAAAGGATTCAGATGAGAATTGAGCGTGCGACCAGACGGGGAGCCCAAGCGCTGGACGGGGACCAGAGCACCTCGTGCGCGCCATCCAGGACGCTCGGTGAGTCCTTCCGCATGCCGCCTAGGTCTTATCGGCTCATGCGAGATCCAAGGGGCAGCCTCTAATCTCGCAATCCCTGCACCAAAGTGCATGGGTCTGCCGCCACCAAAATGCTCCGACAAACCCAGGTCTTCTGCACCGTATTCGTGCTCCGTGATGTCCTTGTCGCTGAAGGCAATCGCCTGATTGCGAATAAACGTTCGCCACGACTGGCCCGTGCTCCGGCCTGAAGTCGACAGGTAGCGCGAAACCGTTGCTTGAGAGACTTGGAACCCGAGCATGAGAAGCTCGCCGTGGATCCGTGGTGCGCCCCACAGAAAGTTCTCGCGGGCCATCCGGGTGATCAAGCAACGTACTTCCCGAGATACTCTCGGGCGCCCGCCTCGCCAGCGACCGCGTGAACGGTATCTCCAGAGCCCTGACCAGCCATTACACCGCCAGCGCTGCACCGTTGCCGGTTGTACGATCAGCAGGCTCTCGTGCCAGTTCGGCCACCACCACGACAGAAAGATCCAAAACAATCGATCCCAAAGACGGAAACAGGGGCGGCGGGTTCCGCTTCGCTTCAGCACCGCAATCTGATGGCGCAGCGCAATCGCTTCCAGGACCAGATCGGTATGAGTTCGAGGCTCGTTACGCGCGTCGGCGGTCGGCATTGTCCTGCAGGCAGGCTATCGCCAGGCGTTTGAAATCGCCAATCAATCACTGCAGATTAAGTTTTGAGAAGGCACAGTTCGAATCCGCCTCGCTCCGCCACACAGTCTGTAGTGCTTCCCCACAATCTGGAGTGAGCGGAAAATCCCCGCGTGACGCGGCGCGTGTGCGCTCGATGCGAACCGGAGAGCGCGAGTCCTGCAGCCGATTCGGCGAATTTCTCGGGTTTGTCTCCAGGCGCAGAAAAGCCGGTTCGCTTCACGCTTCGAGCAAAATTCGCTCATCCATCGCCTTTCTGAAATGGGGTCGGTCGCGGCTCTAGTCGAGCCAGCGGCAACCGCGAGCCATCCCAGGCGGTGATGGTCCCTTGTGGCTCACCGTCATCGGGCACGCCAGCTCAGACTCTCAGCGACGAGGCCGGAGCGGTGACACCGCGCCTCTTCGATCGTGCCGCCCCTCTTCAGATCAGTTTGGCATCTGGATGTCGCCGGTGGTGGCATCCTCCATCGACTCGAGCACGCGGACATCGTCCCACACCGGGATGTCGGCGTTCTTGTAGAGCTCGCGTGTTCGCTCGGTCACGGCACCTACACGCACAAGCGCGGGCATCATCAGATCGCGGAAGGCGTGGATATGCCCCGGCGGCAGATGAGCGGCGAAACCCGCGCCGCCCGCTTCCATCAGTCCCTTGAGAAAGTCTTCGAGGGCAATACCGCTGCGCTCGAGGACGAGCTGAAAACCCGGGTCCGGCTTGGGCATACCCTTCCCATCGGCGCCGCCGGTAGCGTCCGCCATCGCCTTGACCGCGTCGAATGCGAACTGGGCGACATCCTCGCGATCATCAGGGTGCATGTCGGCAATCGTCTTTCGCAGGTAAACGTTGCCGAAGGCCACGTGACGCGATTCGTCGCGCAGAACGTACTCCGTCAGCGAGCGCAGCAACGGACAAGACGCCTGCTTGCGCATATTGTGGAATGCGGCGAGGGCGAGCCCCTCAACAATCATGTTCATGCCGACCATCGTCTTGGCAAAGCTGTGCGACTGCAGCGTCGCGTCGATCAGCTCCTTCAGCCAGACGGAGATCGGATACACCAGTCCCAGCTTCCTGATGTAGGCATCGTAGACCTCAACGTGGCGAGCCTCATCGAAGGTCTGGCTGGCGGAATAGAGCTTGGCCTCATAGTCGGGCGCGGCGTGCGTCACGGCGGCGGCGGTCATCAGCGCCCCCTGCTCGCCGTGCAAAAACTGCGACAGCAACTGGCAGGTCGCATGCGCGACGAACGTCTCGCGCGTGGTCTTCGACAACTTCTGGAAGAACGGCACCCTCAGGAACGGAAAGCGACCCTCGCCGACGATCGGCTTTGACGGGTCGATCTCGATCGACCAGTCGAGCTGAGTCTCGGCGTCCCACTGGTTTTGCTTCGCCTTCGAGTAAAGGTTGCGCAGCTTTTCGCTGTCGATCTCGTAAGAAAAGTTCCAGGCGACGTCCATCGCAGTCTCGTATCCGGCAAGCTCCTGCCAAGGGTACAGTCCGGCGGGGTTGCTATCGGAATTGGTGCTCATGAAGCCTCCTTCAGCTGTGTGGAATTTCCATCTTGTTGGTTGAGTTCCTGGAATGTGCTTGCTGCTTATGAATGGATCATTGCTTGCCCTTCGCGGGTCTGATTTGCGCGTAATCGTTGAACCCTTGACCGAGAACTTCGAGCGCGCGACGAAGCGCTGCCAGCGCCTTTTCTTGACGGCCCGCCTTGTGATGCCTGATCGAATCGTTGACAAAGGCGGCGAGACGTCCATGGTCCTTGCGGACTCTGCGCCTGGCCTCCTGCAAAGGATCGGAAGCGAGCAGAGCGCGCAAGCGACGCGCAAGCATCCGCCAGACGCGATTTCCCGTCATATCCGCGATCGCGACCAGCAGCTCGCGTCCTGCGGCTGCGCGCTCCTCGTCTTTCAAATCCTCGTCAGCCATCTGATCGCTCAAGGCGCACAGACCTTCAATTTGCGCGTCCGTTGATCGCTCCAGTCCGAGCTTGGCCATCTCGAACAAAAGCGGCCTTGTAACTTCCAGCAGCTCGAGTAGCACACGAACATCAAGGCGTCCGCCGTGAAAGATCATAGCCGGCAGCAGATCGAACGAGGCGTCAACCAGCGGCTGCACCGTCGCCCCGTCGCCCTGCCGTACGCGTATTAGACTTAGTCCTTCGAGAACTTTGATGGCGTCGCGGATGGACGTGCGATTCACCCTGAATTCAGTCGCCAGCTCGCGCTCAGGCGGCAGTTTGCTTCCGGCGGGAAAGCGCCCGTCGAGAATCGCGTCGCGAAGTTGCTCGGCGATATCCTCATGGACGCGGCGGCGCACGGCGGGCCGGAAGTCAACGATTTTCACGACAGAGGTCATTCGGTGGTCCACTTATACAGTGGTCCAACCAATTGAGTCAAACACTACCATCAACGAATTCGTGCGGACCAAGTTTTGAGGACGAACAGGGGAATAGTCTGGTGTTTGAACGGTGCAGGGTGTTCGCTCAATGAGTACTCCAAGCCCGCATTCTTCTGGAAGGACGCCATGGGCCTTGGCGGTGCATGGGCCCGAACGCAACGAGGTGCCCCTAAAGATAAAGATATCAAGGCTCCTCTGACTGTAGGCGCCCGGATCACCGAACTACAACCAGCCTCCGGTAAAGCCTGCCCGACGCAAACCGGTCAAGATTGGCGAGCAACGGCGCATGATCTCCCACAACAACCCGGTGCGATGATTCTCGATCATCAGCACCACCGGACCTTGATCGACACCGAAGTGATACGGCGAAACCCACCAGCCGGTCGGACTGCCTTCTACGGCGAACGATTGATTGAACGAAGGCAAGAATCCGTATTTTCTTATCATGCCCAAATCCAGTTGGGCAAAATTGCGCACAGCCGGTATGACAATCTCCGGAGCGAAAGGCAGGGAGGCGACGACCACCCAGGGTGCGACGGTGCCGTCATCGGGACCGAAGGGGGCGCCGCGAGCGGTGTAGTCGAAGAACTGGCGCTCAACACCGTTGACGACTCGTTTGATCCATCCCGGTCCATCGCATGCCGTGAATCCCCAGCAGTCTTTCCCGTAGCCGGCGAAGTTCATGGGGTTGCGAACTGCGTACTCTTGCTGCACAAAGGTCGCCTGACGGCTGTTCTTGAAGTAGTCGCTGCTATGCTGTCTCATGAATTCGTCACGAATGTCGCGAAAGTCGATCCACATGTGTGACAGTTGATGGGTAAATAGCGGGCCCGAGTAGAGCAACTCGCGGGCGTAGATGCTTTTCCATTGGTAGGTTGCGCAGTAGGCGCGATAACTCTCCGGCGGCAATGGATGTGTGGGCGAGCCCAGCCCCAAGATGTAGAGCAGCAGGCCTTCGTCGTAGCCTTGCCACCGGTGTGGGATGAATCCGCTCTCCGGCCGCCAGCCGTGCGTGAGTGTGGCTGCGCCATCGCGAGCCCAGTTCCAATCGGCGCGCTGGTAGAGCGCATCGGCGAGCCTGCGGATCTCGGCCTCGTCGGCGGTGCCGCGGTCAAAATAGGTGGCGACCGTCAACGCGCCCGCGAACAGAAAGGCCGAATCGATGGTCGACAGCTCACACTGCCAAACGCGCCGGCCTGTTTCGATGTCCAGAAAATGATAGAAGAAGCCGTTGTAGCCGGAGGCCTCGGGCTCGGGACCCTGCGGGCATTGCAGCAGGTATCGCAGTTGTTTCAAGGTGTGCTTGGCCGCGAATTCGCGGATGAAGACGCCGCGCTCGACAATCACCGGGATCGTGGCCAATGCCATTCCGACGGCCGCAATACTTACCGGGGTCTTCGGGTCAGTCTTGTCGCGGACCAGTAGGTTGTCTGGATTGGTTTCGTGCAGGTAGTACAGCAGCGTGGTGAACTGCAGAAGAGTCCACGCCTCGTTGGCGGGCACCCGAAAAAAATCGCCGTCATCGTTGATCGCTGTTTCAGCCATTGCCAGACATCCTCACGTCAGCACGATTGCATGCGAACCTCGAAATAGCGCCGCATCATCCCTGTCCCCACTAAAACTCCGAAACCGTTGAAAAGTCTAGCGATTGATCTCGGCCAGCCGTAAATACTGGCCCATCCAGAGGCCGCACTGAAAAGTGAGGGCTGGGTCCATCCCATCAGGCGACTTCTGTAGGAGCCCTGGAACAGACGGTGTCGGGGCACAGCGTAACAACGAAAAAAGAGAGCGCGCCCTTTCGGGCGCGGTCTCTGATCTTGTGGTAGTGCAGCTACTTTTTTGCGGTTGCTTTCTTCCCGCGCGCCGCCGATCCATAGCGTTTGCTGAAACACTTCCGGCAACGGCGATCGCGTCGCTTGATAAAGCTCGGGGCCAGATCGTCGCTCCCGCAGTAGCGGCACACGAGCTTCTCCGCTTTGGGCTTACGCTCGGTCTTCTCCCGTGGCGCTCGTGCAGACTTGATGTTTACCGGCTCAATCTTTTCACCGTTTGTCAATTTCGCGCGTTCCATTCTCTTGCTCTCCTTCAGCCATAACGGCTGGCCTCGGATGCTTGCTCTGTTGCGCGCACGAAGCGAGCGATGAGCGCTCATTTAGTGAGACCCGGAAGGCGATGGGAAGGCGAATGGGCATGAACACGTCGACTGGCTTCGGTGGCGAACCAGAGCAATGTGTGTGTCTGCCCGCCAGGAGGCCGGGCACACATGGAGGACCAGAGATTTACTAAATCGGCGGAGATGATCCCGCAGCGAGTTGCTTTCTTGAAATCGTCTGCGATCGCCGAGCTTAAGCAGCAGTGGCGGGCGCTCTACAACTCCGAGCCGCCGCTTCGCATCAGCCGCAAACTGCTGACCCGTGCCGTGGCGTATCGAATTCAGGAGCAACTCCACGGAGGACTCAGACCCTCCACCCGAAGACTGCTGATTCGCCTCGCCAACGACGCACGGTCAGGACAGCCCCTTAAACTTGAGCCGGCCGCAGCAGCGCCTGCAGGAACAGTCCTGATGCGCGGGTGGCACGGCGTGACGCACGAAGTGCGAGTGCTTGATCAGGGAGTGCTGTACAAACGAAAGCGCTACCGGTCACTCACCGAGGTCGCCAAGGTAATCACCAGCGCGCACTGGAACGGGCCACAGTTCTTCGGTCTGCGCAGCAAGCGACGGGAGGCGAGTCATGGCTCGAAGTGACGGCGCTCCCAAACGCTGCGCAGTCTACACGCGCAAGTCCTCGGAAGAAGGGCTCGAGCAGAACTTCAACTCCCTGCACGCACAGCGTCAGGCCTGCGAAGCATTCGTCAAAAGTCAGACCGGCGAGGGCTGGCGTCTGATTAAAACGGGTTACGACGACGGCGGATTTTCCGGCGCGACGATGGAGCGACCGGCCCTGAAAGCCCTGCTCGCCCACGTCAAGGAAAAGCGGATCGACGTGGTCGTGGTCTATAAGGTAGACCGCCTGACCCGCTCTCTGGCCGACTTCGCCAAGATCGTGGAAGTCTTCGATACCCACGGCGTGTCGTTTGTCACGGTCACGCAGCAGTTCAACACCACCACGTCGATGGGCCGATTAACCCTGAACGTGCTGCTCTCATTTGCACAGTTCGAACGCGAGGTGACCGGCGAGCGCATCCGCGACAAGATCGCGGCGTCCAAGCAGAAAGGGATGTGGATGGGAGGCACGCCGCCGCTGGGCTACGACCTGCGCGATCGTCGTCTAGCAGGCTGTGGAAAAACGAGGAGTTTTCCGCTCGATCGGATATAGTGGAGTAGGAAGAGGTTGTAGGAGGAGGTGACGGTGATGCGTGGGGTGGACCATCAGCAGAGCGGAATGTTCAGTTACATATCGGCGGAGCGGCGAGTACCCAAGGATCATCCGTTGCGAGCGATTCGGGTAATGGTGGACGCCGCCCTTAAGGAGTCGTCGTGGCGCTTCGACGCGGTCTACGCGAACTGCGGGCGGCCGTCGATCGCGCCCGAAAAGCTGCTGCGGGCGCTGCTCTTGCAGGTGCTCTACACGGTGCGCAGTGAGCGACTTTTGATGGAGCAGCTCGATTACAACTTCCTGTTTCGCTGGTTTGTGGGGCTCAACATCGACGACCCAGTATGGGACGTGACCGTCTTCACCAAGAACCGCGAGCGCTTGCTGGTGGCCGAGGTAGCGCAGGGCTTTTTCAACGCAGTGCTCGAGCAAGCGCGTGCCCAAGACCTGCTCTCCAACGAGCATTTTACCGTCGACGGCACCCTGATCGAGGCCTGGGCCGGACACAAGAGTTTCAAGCGCAAAGGAGACGACCAGCAAACCCCGCCCGATGATCCCGGTAACCCGAGCGTGGACTTCCATGGTGAGCGACGCACCAACGCCACGCACCAATCGACCACCGATCCCCAGGCACGGCTGGCCCGCAAAGGGTCGGGCAAAGAGGCCAAGCTCTGTTACGCCGGGCACGTGCAGATGGACAATCGCCATGGCTTGGTGGTCAACACCCGGCTGACTCAGGCCAGCGGCAGCGCCGAACCCGAGGCGGCCCTCGCGATGGCGGCCCAGATCGCGGGCCAGCATCGAGTCACGCTGGGCGCCGATAAGGGTTACGATCAGAAGGAATTGGTGCGTGAGTTGCGCGCGCATCAGGTTACTCCGCACGTCGCGCGCAAAGTGCACAGCGCCATCGACCACCGCACAACTCGCCATCCGGGTTACGCCATCAGTCAGATCAAGCGCAAACGGGTGGAAGAGATCTTCGGTTGGATGAAGACCATCGGCGGCTTGCGCAAAACCCGGCATCGGGGTGCCGCCCGGGTCGGTTGGGTGTTTACCTTCGCGGCCGCCGCCTACAACTTGGTGAGGATGCGCAACCTCTTGCCAATCGCCACCTGAAGCGAACACCAGAACCTGTCGGCGCTCCACTGCGCTGGCCCTTAGATGCTCGCTCAATAACACTAACAACTACCCGGAGTGGACAAATTCATAACTAACCGGACTTTTTCCGCAGCCTGCTAGTGGTAAACGAAGCCGAAGCTAAGACGGTGCAATTGATCTTTAAGCTCTATCTCGAATTCAAGACCTTGCGTAGGGTCAAAAAAGAACTGGACCGCAGGTCGATTCTCTCCAAGCAACGGGTGTCGAGAGGTAGTGTACGGCACGGCGGTTTCCCTTTCGGACGCTGCGCGCTCTATCACCTGCTCGCCAATCCGGTCTACGTGGGCGAGATCCGGCACAAGAATGTCACCTACCCGGGTCAGCACGAAGCGATAATCGAAAGAGTGACTTGGCAGCAGGTTCAGGAGATGCTGAGCCAGAAAGCCGCTCACCCTCGGGGACGAACGGTCAGAAGAAGCCCTGGCCTCCTCATGGGCAAACTCTTCGATCAGAGCGGCGAGCCGCTGTATTCCTGCTGGGCGAAAAAAGGACAGCGGCGCTACAGGTACTTCGTCTCGAAGAGGCTGGTCAGGGGAACCGCGAAGCCGGATGAACGTGGGTGGCGCCTGCCTGCCGAACGAACTGAACTGGCGGTAATGGCCGGCACAAGACCAATGCTCTCGGATCGCGGGGCGCTGGCCTCAACCCTCAGAGCTTTTGGCTTCGCTGCTGCAGAACTCAAGCAGGCGGTCGGGGCAATCGATTCGAAGGTCAAATCTCATCAGCGGGTCGAGACGGCAGAGGATACGGGGACGCTCATAGAGCGAGTCGAGCTAAGGCGGGACGGAATGCAGATCACACTCAATCTACGAGCGCTTCTGCCACCCGATCGGTTCCCCGCCGGCGGAGCCAACCTCCGAATGACCCGTCTTGTTCCGCTGCAGATGAGGCGTCGTGGCGTGGAAACGCGCTGGTGCTCCCAAGCGAAGCGGTCGTAGCTCCGCGGACAGATCCTGCCCTGCTTCGAGCATTGGCCCGCGGGTACCAGTGGTTCGGCGAACTCGCGGCAGGAACTGCCACTTTAACCAGTCAGATCGCCATTCGAGAAGGTGTGAGCGAAAGCTATGTGCGTCATATGGTGCCGCTAGCCCTGCTCGCTCCAGCAGTCGTGGAATCCATCTGCGCGGGGCGGCAAGGGGTCTGTCTCTCTGCCGAGCGTCTCAAGACTCAGGCCGGTCTTCCGATCGAATGGGACGCGCAGCAGCGGCTCCTTGCGGATTAGAGGGCCGGGCCTCTCTGCTACTTACCCACTAAGGACCAATCGATCTAGCGAAGCGAGAAGCGTCAAGGGGCGATCGCACAGAATCCGCTCGTGGCACCGAATCTCTTCGGAACAGAGAGGAATCGCGGCGAATTGGCGATTTGCAAGATTGGTCGCGCTCTCCGGTGCCACGAGCTGCGCGAATCGGCCCGCCCACGCGCGAATTTGTCGCCATCTCCGGGCTGTAGCTAAACACTACCAACTGTGTGGCGGAGAGGGAGGGATTCGAACCCCCGGAGCCGTTAGGCTCACCTGATTTCGAGTCAGGCCGGTTAAACCAGACTCCCGAACCTCTCCGCGACAGACGAGCATCGATGTTTGCTCCGGCGCAGTCAAGCTGACCTGCGTCGCCTTGATTTCGATGCGCCGATTAGCCGCGTTGCCGCCGATTTTCCGATCATGCTGGAATTTGCTAGCGTTGATGAGGTTTCTCAAGCGAGCCCAGGAGCGCGTTCTTATGTCATCGAATTCGATCGCCGACCGAATCCCGACTTCATTCGACACCACCTTCCAGCGCTACTACGCGGTCGAGGCTCCCGACCTCCGCCGTCTCTACGAAAATGCCAAGCGCGACCAGTGGAACGCGTCGAGCGACATCGATTGGAAACTCGAAGTCGACCCGGAGCACGGCATCTTCGCCGACGAGTTGGTCGACGGCCACGGCACTCCCACGCTCGAGCGCCTCGAACCGCGCGAGTTCCAGCGGCTCAACGTCGAGTTCTCATGCTGGCGGCTGTCGCAACTGCTCCATGGCGAGGAAGGCGCGATGCTCGCGTGCAGCCAACTGGTCGACATGGTGCCGGGCAACGACGCGAAGTTTTTCCAGGCGACGCAGGTCGTCGATGAAGCGCGGCACGCCGAAGTGCTGAGCCGCTACCTGCTCGAGAAGTGCGGCGGCCGGATTTATCCGATAACCGGGAATATCAAGACGCTGTTCGACTACATCCTCGGCAATGGCAAATGGTTCATCAAAACGGTCGGTCTGCAATTGCTGGCCGAGACGTTTGCGGTGGCGCTGTTCCGGATGCTGATGGAAACCGCAAAGGATCCGCTGCTGCGCGAAATTTGCCGGCGCATCCTGGCTGACGAATCGCGCCACATGGGCTTCTCGATCCTGAGCCTGCCCGACGAGATTCGCGGCCTCAGCCCCGGTGACCTGCACGAACTCGAGGACTTCACGCGCGAGGCGCTGGTGCTCGTTATGACCGGGCAATTTCCACGCGAAGCCTACGAAACGATCGGCATGAGCGCAGCCGATATCGAAGCCGTCCGCAAGGCGCGTAAGGAAATCGCGCTCGGCAGCGAATACGCATTGTTCCGTAAACTTTTCCGCCGCGAGATGCATCAGACCGTCGTCAGTAACATGCAAAAGGTGGGGTTGCTGAACGAGCGCACTTCAGCCTTCATGCGCGAGATGGGAATCAACCCCACGCTCGCTGCTGCCGCCTGAGATGGCGACCGCATCGAGCCAGCATCGCGGCCAAAAATCCGGGAGCGATTGGCGCGCACAACTAGGTGCGCGGCTGGTCGCGGCGGACGAAGCTGTCGCGCAGATCAAGTCGGGCGACCGGGTGTGTCTGTCGATCGCGCAGGCGACGCCGTTCGAGCTCTGCCCCGCGCTCGCGGGGCGCTTGATGGAGTTGGATAACGTCGTTGTCAATCACGGCGCCGCCGTGATGAACTGGGATTTGCCCGGGCTGGGCGAGCGCTTCCGCCTCGAGTCGATGTACCTGTCGCCGTACGACCGCGCGATTTACCATCGCGGCGCGGCAGACTTCACGCCGATTCAGTACTATCGCGCCGGGCATCTGCCGCCCGCGCTGGACAATTTCAATGTGTACCTGATGACCGTGTCGCCGCCCGACGAGCATGGCTACTGCAACTTCGGCGAAGCGCAGATCATGTCGAAGCTGCTCGCGCGCAACGCCAACCTGGTGATTGCGGAGATCGACAAGAATTCGATTCGCGTCGGCGGCGACAACTCGATCCATATTTCGGAAATAGACTACTTCGTCGAGCGCACCGTCGAGCTGCCGGCGATCAACCTGCCCGAGCCCGGTGAAGAGGAAGCGCGAAATATCGCGACGGTCTGCGCGACGGTCGCCAAGGAACTGATCCCCGATCGCGCGACGCTGCAAATTGGCGTCGGCTCGATGTCCGGCAAGCTGTGCCAGCATCTCCTCAATCATCACGAGCTCGGGATGCAGACCGAGATTATTCCGCTGCACACTGCGCCGCTGGTGGAGGCGGGCGTGCTGACCGGCAAGCACAAGAAGCTATTTCCGGGATTGGTGGTCGGCGCCGGTTTCGCGCCGCTGACACCGCGCGAAGAGCTGGATTTCATCGACGGCAATCCCGCGTTCGCGCTCTACGATTTCAACACCACCGACGACATCCGTTTCGTCGCGCAAGAAGAAGGGCTCATCTCGGTCAACAACGCGCTGGCGGTAGATTTGACCGGGCAGACCAACGGCGAGTCGATCGGACCGCTGATGTACACCGGCACCGGTGGGCAGACGGCCTTCGTCGTCGCCGCGTGCCTGGCGGGCGGCAAGACGGTAATCGTGGTGCCGTCGAGCTCGACGGTCAATGGCAAGCGCGTATCGCGCATCGTGCCGGTGCTCGACGCGGGCAGCGTGGTGACGTCGCCGCGCGGCTTCGTGCATCATGTGGTGACCGAATACGGCATCGCGACTCTGAAGGGCAAATCGATTCGTCAACGCATCGACGAATTGGTCTCGATCGCGCATCCCGACTTCAGATCGGAACTACGAGCGGAAGCCAAACGCCTGTACAAAGTTTAGCTCTCGCTCGCTACTCGCGGCGGAACGCATACAAGCCGACGAAGCCCGGCGGACGCCATCCGCCGTTCGCGCATGCGTTGCACACGACGTACTGCTGGCGGTGTCCGTCCTCGACGCCCGTCAGCGCGACCGCGCTCTCCGTTGATACGGATTTCTTGCACGCGACGCAGGTCGCGGTCAGCGCCTTGTTTGCCTTGGCCTTGTCACTCGGCATCGCGTCCGCACCACGGTTCTGAAGATGTCATTTCATTCCTACCCCGATGTCTAGCTATGCCGGGAACACGATGCGCGCGTTCTCGCCGAGCAGCTTGCGTTGCCGGGATACGCTCAAATTCGAGATTGAATTTCGAATCAGCTGCGGCGCTTCGAGGTTGGAATCGACGTGCGGAAAATCCGAGCCCCAGAGCACGCGATCTTCGCCGAGCAAATCCATCACAGCACCGATGGTGCGCTCCTCGGGCTCTGCAACCACCCACAGGTTGCGCCGGAAGTAGTCCGAAGGCTTCAACCTGGTCGGATAGGTCCACCCGAGCAACTCATACTTCTGATCCATCCGGTCCATGATGTAGGGCGCCCAACCGCATCCCGCCTCGACGCACAGGACCTTGAGGCGGGGAAAGCGATCGAACAGACCGTCGGCAACCATCGTCATCGCGGCTGGCACTACCTGCGCAAACCCGCCGAGCGCGAATCCGAACACGGTGCGAAACTCGCCGGGCTGGTAGAACTGCCCGATAATTCCCGGCGGGCGGTTGAAGCGCACGATCACATGCAGGCAGGCGGGGATTCCCGCTTCCTCGCACTCGCGCCAGATCGGATCGAAGTCAGGATGAGAGAAGCGTCGTCCAGCTACATTTTCAGGCGCGAGGAAGATCCCCTTGAATCCCAGCTTGAGGCATCGCTTGAGCTCGACCAGCGCCGCATCGACGTCCTGCAACGCGATGTGCGCGATCGGAATTACGCGGCTGCGCACCGAGCTGGCGAAGTCGTTGACCCAGTTGTTGTAGGCGCGCGCGTAGGCCGCCGCCAGTTCGTGGTCCGCGACATCCCAAAGAATTCCGACCGTCGGGAACAGCACGCCAGCGTTCACGCCCCATTCGTCGAGCAGCTTGACCCGCTCGGCGGGGAGATAGCTCGCGGGCGGGCATCCATCGAGGTAGCCGAGCCGGCCCGGGATGAAAAGTTCCTGGCGCGGCTGATTGGCGCCGCCAAGTCCGGCGAGCATCCCTTTCAGGAGCGGTTGATTGTCGACCATCAGGACCTCGAGCCCGTCACCGGGATCTTTGACGATCCGGATGGCGCGATCGCGAAACTTCGACTCGAGGTACTTCTCCCAGAGGTCCGGCGGCTCCATCACATGCGAGTCGCAATCGATGACGATCGAATCCGTTGTGCTCACTGCTCAATATGTAACACGCTCGCGAGCGATGGACGAACTATACGGCGCCGCGCAGGAGTTCACGCTCCGTCATCGGCGGATTGCATCCACGATTTTGGTGCCGGCCGACGGATCGAGATCGGTGCGCGTCGTCTCCGTAAGCCGCGCCATCGTCATGTAGAATCCGATCGCGAGGATCAGTTCGACGATTTCGCGCGGCGACAGAAATTTCGTCAGTTCCCTGACTGTCCCCTCGTCAGCCTTGACGCGATTTACGACTTCTTCGGTGAAGCGCAGCGCCGCGCGCTCGACCTCGCTGAAGCATGGCGAATCGATCGCGTCGTGCTCGAGCGCATCGACCTGCGCCGGCGTCGCGCCGACGGAAATCGCGATTGGCACGTGCTGAATCCATTCGTACTCGCCGCCTTCGATCTTCGCGACCATCAGGATGGCCAGCTCGCGCAACTTCGCGTCGAGCTGCTGGCGGCTGAGAATCGTGCCGCCCAGCCGGGTCAGCGGGATGAAACAGGTCTCGGCGTTCGCCATCATCTTGAAGATGTTGAGCTGAACGGGAGCCCGCGCAATAGCAGTGCGCACTTCTTCGGGCAGGCTCGCAATATCGGGATACGCGACCAGGCTCATGACAACCTCCTGCGAGAGCGTTAGGCGCCGGCGCTGTTGATCGCGCGGGGCCGCTGTTTGGTGTAAGGGAAATTTGCCAGACTGTAAATCGGCTCGTCCGGCGCGCGCCGGCATTCGCAGACGAGGTTTATATGTCGCTCAACGTCTATGCGTTCACGTGCGGATGGTTGACTCTTCCGGCCGCGCTTCTGCTCGCGGGCGAAAAGGGAAGCCTCACGGTGCCCGTGCCTGCATATCTGATCGAGCATCCGAAAGGGCGTGCGATCTTCGACAGCGGCCTCCACCTCGAGACGCAAACCGATCCGAATCGCCGCCTCGGACGGCTCGCCCCTTATCACACGGTGGGATTCAAGCCCGGCGAGGAGATCGCGGCGCGTCTCGAGTCGCTCGGCATGGCGCTGTCGAAGATCGATTTCATCATCAATTCGCATCTCCATTTCGACCACTGCGGCGGCAACGAGCAATTGCCTAACGCGACCTTGCTGATTCAGCGCCGCGAGTGGGAGGCCGGCCACAATGCCGAGCTGATCGAAAGCGTTTACTACGATCCGCACGACTACGACCACGGGCACAAAGTGAAAATGATCGACGGCGAGCACGACGTCTTCGGCGACGGTTCGGTCGTGTGCATCCCCACGCCCGGCCACACTCCTGGCCATCAATCTCTGCGCGTGCGAATCGGCTCCGAAGAAATAGTGATGACCGGCGACGCCTGCTACCTGCGCCGCACGCTCGACAACTTCCATCTGCCAACCGCGATGTACAATCGCGAGCAGATGCTCGAGTCGATACGGCGCCTGCGCGCGCTGCGCGACGGCGGCGCGATGATCATCACGGGACACGACCCGGACCTTTGGAAGACCATACCGCAGGCGCCCGACCGGCTTTTGGGATTGCGGCCGGCGGGCACGGCCTGAACAAATATCGATCGGAGAAAGGCTATGGGCACGCGCCTCAAGGACAGAGTGTCGATTGTTACCGGCGCCGGCACCTCCGGCGACGGCATGGGCAACGGCAAGGCGGCCGCGATGTTGTTCGCGCGCGAAGGCGCCTCGATCGTCGCGGTGGACCAGAATCTCGCGGCGGCGCAGGAAACCGTGCGCGCGATTGAAGCGGAGGGCGGACGCGCAATCGCGATCGCCGCCGACGTCAGCCGCTCGGAAGACGTCCGCGCGATTGTCGATCAAACCATTGCGCGCTTCGGCCGCATCGACGTCATTCACAACAACGTGGGAATCGAGATCGCCGGCGATCCCGTTTCAACCACCGAGGAGGACTGGGATCGCGTACACGCGGTCAATCTCAAGAGCGTCTTCATGATGTGCAAGTATGCGATTCCGCACATGGAGGCGCGCGGCGGCGCGATCATCAACGTCTCCTCCGTCGCCAGTATCAGATGGAGCCCGGTGCCGTACTTCTCGTATCACACCTCCAAGGCCGCGCTGAATCACATGACCCGCGTCATTGCGCGCCAGTACGCCGCAAAGAAAATCCGCTGCAACGTGATCCTGCTCGGCATGATGGATACGCCGCACATCCGCACCTATTACCGCGACCTGCCGCCCGACGAAGTCGCCAAGATCATGCACCAGCGCGATGCGCACTGCCCGATGGGCCGCCAGGGCACTGCCTGGGACGCAGCGCACGCGGCGCTCTTTCTCGCCTCCGATGAGGCGCAATACATCACGGGCGCGGAATTAGTCGTAGACGGCGGCCTGACGCTGTAGCTTTCCCGAATGGACGAGATTTCGGGATCGCACCCGGAATCACTTGCGGCCGGCGATCGAGCCGACCAGCGCGATTGCAAACGCCACGGCGCCGATGATGACCATCAACCCGATCAACTGCGCGATCCCGTGCGCCGTCGTCTGCTGACTTTCAGAAATCGGTTGCTCGACGTGCGCCGAATGCACCCCCGAATGGTATCCGCTGTGCGACGTATAGTAGATGCCGGTGCCCGGGATGCCGACCGTCCTGCGAATTCCCTTGCTGCCAAACGTGAAGTGCGCGCCGCGCATCCCGACCGTCACGCTCGGTCCCGATTTCGAGACGTTGACCGACAGTCCCGGAAAGATCGAGACGCGCCGATAGAATCTGAAGTTGCCCATTGCCCCGCCCGCTTCTCTTAATCGGCGCTCTTCGCACCGCGCCGCGCGCGAAAAAATCCGCGCATCAGCTCCGCGCACTCGGACTCCATCACCCCGCCGACGACTTCCAATCGATGGTTCAACCTGCCGTCTCGGCCGATATCGTACACCGAGCCGAGCGCGCCTGCCTTGTCGTCGCGCGCCCCGTACACCACTCGCGCAATTCGCGCATTCAGCATCGCACCGACGCACATGACGCACGGCTCGAGCGTGACGTATATCGACACGGCGGTAAGCCGGTACGTTTTGAGCGTCGAGGCGGCCGCGCGGATTGCCAGAATTTCCGCATGCGCCGTCGGGTCGCCAAGCCCGATCGGCCGGTTGTGCCCTGCGCCGACTATTTGCCCATTCGCGACCGCGATCGCGCCGACCGGAACTTCACCCTCGGCGTCAGCGCGACGGGCTTCAGCAATAGCCTTGGCCATAAACTGCAGGTGTTCAGCGGCCCTCATGTGATTCTTGCCACGGCTACACTAGCCTTCAATTAGCAGATTGACATTGGCGAAGCCCCGCACCAAGATCGGCTGACAGGGGTCAAGGACATGAAAAAGCCAATCGCAATCGCGACTTTTCTGGTCTTCGCTGTGGCCAGCGCTACCTTTGCCGCCACTCACGTCCAGTTCAAGAATAGCGAGGATGCCGCAGCGGAAGCGGACATGCACGCTCGCTACGATCATCCCAAGACCCAGGTCGTTCCCAACGACCAGCTTAAAGTTGTAATCACGCGCGACGTGATTATGCATTCGTGCTGCATGCCGCCGAGCCTGGTAATCGCGGGCAAAATAACCAACGTCAGCGGTCGGCCGATAGACTATGTCCGCCTGCACTTCGCGTTCGAGGATCAGGACGGCAAGGTGCTTCACGGCGAGAGCCTTTACAACCATCATGCCGAGAGCCTGGCTGATGACCCCTATATACAGAAAATCCTGAACGAGAAGCCGCATTTCGATCCGATCCAGCCGGGTCAGAGCGACACGTTCGGATTTTCGATTTCATGCACCGAGCTGCCGGTGTTCTCGAAGGTCGAGCTGTTTTCAAACGACATCAAAGAGTAGCGCGGCGCGCGCCCCGGTCGCCTGATGCCTGACATCGGCGCAATCGAACCGGCGGCGCTCAAGGCCCGCCTCGATCAAGGCGAGCGTATCTTCATCCTCGACGTGCGCGAGCCATTTGAAGTTTCGCTGGCGCCATTCCCCGGCGCGAGTCACATCCCGATGGGCGACATTCCCTCGCGCCTGACCGAGCTCGATCCCGACCGCGAGACCGTCGTCGTATGCCATCACGGCGTCCGCAGCGCGCAGGTCGCGATGTACCTTCTGCGGATGGGTTTCGCGCACGTGCTCAATCTGTCAGGCGGAATCGACGCATGGTCCGAGACCGCGGATCCGGCGACGCCGCGCTACTAACCCGACGCTCAACGCGCAATAATGCCGAAGGGAAATCCCGCGATGACCTACCTGGCAGCCGCAATCCAGATGAGCGCCGGCTCCGACAAAGCGGCAAACCTGGAACGCGCCGAACGGCTCGTCCGCGTCGGCGCTGCTCGCGGTGCAAACCTGGTCGCGCTGCCCGAAGTCTTCAACTGGCGCGGCAAACGCAATGAGCAGGCGGCGGCGGCGGAAACGCTCGACGGTCAATCGCTGGCGCTGATGTCGCGGCTCGCGCGCGAGCTGGGAATCCACCTCATCGCCGGATCGATCACCGAGCAGGTCACCGGCGATTCGCGATGCTACAACACCTCTGTGCTGCTCGGCCCCGACGGCGGCCAGATCGCTGCCTATCGCAAGATTCACCTCTTCGACGTCGATCTTGCGGGCCGCGTGACGGTGCGCGAGTCGGATGCGAAGCTCGCCGGCGCGGAGGTCGTCACCGCCGCGACTCCGCTCGGCGCAATCGGGCTCAGCATCTGTTACGACCTCCGTTTCCCGGAACTCTATCGCCGCCTGGCTTTTGCCGGCACACAAATTATCGCCGTGCCGAGCGCGTTCACCTTCCCCACAGGCGAGGCGCACTGGGAGCCGCTGCTCCGCGCCCGCGCGATCGAGAACCAGGCGTACGTGATCGCGCCCGCGCAGTTCGGTCCCAACATTTACGGCTACAGCGACTACGGCAATTCAATGATCATCGACCCCTGGGGACGCGTCATTGCGCGCGCGGCGGATCAGGAAGGCGTCGTCGTTGCGCCAATCGATCTCGAATATCAGGAGCGCGTACGGCGCGAACTGCCGGCGTTGAAACACGCACGTCTGCGGGGCGATCGCGAGTGAAGCTGTAGGTCGGCGTATCGCATGAACAAGCTCATTCTTCTAATCGTCGCGCTCGCTCTTTCGATCAACGCACCTGCCTTCGCGCACGAGATGGCCGCGATGGCTGACATGGACGGCCACGACGGTGCCCCCAACGCGATGGGCGGGCAGATGGGCATGGGCGCGCACATGGTGATGACGCCGTCGCGTCCGCAAACGCCGCAAGACATCGAGCGCGCGCGCAACGTGATTGCCACGCTTCGCCGCGCGCTGGTCAAGTATCACGATCCCCGCGTAGCATTAGCGGAAGGCTTCCGGATTTTTCTGCCGACAGTTCCGCAGGAGGTTTACCATTTTACCGACTACAGCGCGTCGCAAGAGGAATACATCGGCCATTCCGATCTGACCCGTCCGGGCTCGATCCTTTACTTAAAAAATTCGAGCGGCGATTACGTGCTGGTTGGCGCGATGTACAGCGCGCCTGCCGACTACACCTTCGATCGGCTCGACGCGATAATTCCGCTGAGCGTGGCGCACTGGCACGCTCACACCAATATCTGCCTGCCCAACGGCATTACGCTGGGCGACGTCCTGCGCGGCGACGTCGGCGCGTCGCATCTCGACATGCCCGGCATGCTGCCGGTGTCGTCCAGCCCCTCCGCACCGGCAATCAACCAGCGCCTTGGTTTCCTGGCCGATGGGCGTTTCGGTTTCACCGGCAAAATCGCCGACGCCTCCGCGTGCGAAGCCGCGGGCGGCCACTTCCTCAAGCAGGCGTTCGGCTGGATGGTCCACGTTTATCCGTTCAACGGCGACGACTTGAAAGTGGCATTCGGCATGAGCGTGCCGAAACCTCCCGCCAACTGAGGCCGCCAGTTCCCTGAAAAACGCCTTGACGCCGCCCGCCCGCGCGGGTTAAGCAGGCTTCGCGTCATGATCTGACGAACTGCGACGGGTAAACAGCGGAACTGCGGCGGCGGATGGAATTTCGGCTCGATAGTTGACCAAAACCGCATTTGACTCCGCGCTCCGTGACTCACCGCTTCATCGCGGCTAGTATCTCTGACGCCCAAGCGTCCGTTGCTCGCGCTTGAAGGATTTTCATCATGGCTGATGGACCGCTGGTTGGTTTTCGCATCCTTGATTTGACCGCCGTCATTTCGGGGCCGTTCTGCACTCAGTTGCTGGGCGACCTCGGCGCCGACGTCATCAAAATCGAACCGCCCGAGGGCGACTCGATGCGCCGGAACGTCGGCCCACAGCGCGGCGGCCTCACTGCCGCGTACCTCAACTTCAATCGCAACAAGCGCAGCATCGTCATCGACATCAAGAAGGAGCACGGCCGCGACCTCGTCCGCCGGCTCGCGGTCAAGGCCGACGCCCTGGTCGAGAACAATCGCCCCGGCGTCGCCGACCGTCTCGGAATCGGCTACGCCGACATCCGCCGCGCCAACCCCAAGGTTGTCTATTGTTCGATTTGCGGCTTTCCGCCCAAGGGCCGCCTCGCAAATTTCCCGGCCTACGATCCCGTCATCCAGGGCTACTCCGGCATGGCCTACGTTCAGGGCCTCAAAGCCGGCCAGCCGACGGCGGTCAAGATGGCGCTGGCGGACAAAGTAAGCGGGATGACCGCGGCGCTGTCCGTGGTTAGTGCGCTGCACGCGGCGCGCGCCCGCGGCGTCGGCCAGTACATCAAGGTCCCGATGCTCGAGGCGATGATGGCATTCACCGCCAACGATTCGATCTACGGCTACACGCTGCTGCCCGAGGACGAGTTCAAGCATCTCGCACCCAAGAGCACCACACTCGATCCTTTCAAGACGAAGGACGGATGGCTCACGATCGCTCCGTTCACCGACGCGCAGTCAAAGCGGCTGGCCGAGGCGGTCGGGCATCCCGAATGGTGGCCCGAGACCTCGGATCGCACCGAGCGCGCCGAGCGTGGACGCAATCTCATGCGCGGCCTGGCCAGGCTCTTCCCGGAAAAAACCACCGCCGAATGGCTGCCCGTACTCGAGCAGGCCGACATTCCATGCGGCCCGGTCCACAACTACGAAACCCTGCTGAAGGATCCGGAAATCGTCGAGAACGAGAGCTTCTCGGTCTACGAACATCCGAGCGCGGGCCGCGTGCGCGCGGTGAATCCCGGCGCTCGATTTTCGGAAACGCCGATGAAGATGTGGCGCGTGCCGCCAAAGCTCGGCGAACACACCGACGAAATCCTGCGCGAAGCCGGAATCGAACGCACCCAGGTAGAAGAACTCCGCGCCGCCAAAGTGATTGTCTGAGCCCGCCTTTCAGCCCCACAGAGTTCTGACGGGGACGAAGTCCCGCATCTTTTCTTTTCATTGGGTGCAGGGGTCACCCCTGCTACGCGAACATCTCTGGCTCCCGCGAGCGCAGCCACACCAGCCCGCGATACATGTAATGTACGAACGACGCCGCAGTGACCGCGACCGTCGCCACCAGCAGCGCGTCGAAATCGCCCGGCCAGTAGTGTCCGGCCCGCGCCAGCACCGCAATTACGCACGCGAGCTGCATGAACGTGCTGATTTTGCCTAGATAGCTCGGCCGGACCGGCACCCGTTCGCCGGTGAAAAACGAAATCATCAGGTAGCCGACAACAATTACGATGTCGCGGATCAAGACCACACTCAGCAGGTATCCGGGCAAGTCGCCGTCGATCGTCAGCACGACGAACGCCGACACCAGCATCAGCTTGTCCGCGAACGGATCGAGAAACGCACCCAATTCGGTGCGCGAGTCGAACCATCTGGCGACCGCGCCGTCCAGTCCGTCGGTCACCGCAGCCGCCGCAAAAACGTATAGCGCCTCCGTGTAGCGTTGGCGGGTTAGAAATATCAGGAAGATCGGAATCGAGCCGAGCCGGCACAGGGTCAGGAAGTTCGGCAGATTCAGCAGATGGCCGTACGAAACCGCGGGCTCGGCGCCATGATGCGCTTGAAGGCGACTATGTGAAGGCGCTGCCATTGTCAATCGGCTTCAACCCGAGCTCAGATTGCGGCGTGCGCAGCCTTGCGCAGGCGCCCGGCAACGGGCGCGCTGACGCGGGCCCGCACCGAAACCAGGCCGTCTCGGTATTCCTCGCTTAGCACTTCTCCATCGCGTCGCGCCATTGCCACCAGGTCCCCGCGCCGGGCCGGAAAGGTGACGGATACTTCCTCGCGCGAGCCGCCTAGATGGCGTTCGATCGCGTCGAGCAACTCGTCAAGGCCCTCGCCTTCCAGCGCCGAGATCGAGACCGCGTCATGCGCGCCGTTACGATTCGATCCGTGCTCGGCGAGGTCAGTTTTGTTCATGACGACGATACGCGGCGCGGCGCCCGCGCCGATTTCCTGCAGCACTTCGTCGACAATCGTCATCCTTTCGGCCGCCAGCGGCGAGCTCGCATCGACGACGTGCAGCAGCATCGTCGCCGTGCGCACCTCCTCGAGCGTGGCCTTGAACGCGTCGATCAGCATATGAGGCAGGCGATGGATAAATCCGACCGTATCGACGAGCATGACGTTCATACCGCCGGGCAGCTTTAGGCGCCGAATCGTGGGATCGAGCGTCGAGAACGGGCGATCGGCGACTTCGACGCCGGCTGCCGTCAGCGCATTCATCAGCGTCGACTTGCCCGAGTTCGTGTAACCCACCAGCGCGACGGTCGGAAATGGAACCTCGAGACGGCGCCGGCGCTGAATCGTGCGCGTGCGCTCGACCTCGCCCAGCCGCGCTTTGAGCCGGGTGAGCCGCTCGCGCAACCGCCGCCGGTCAACTTCAAGCTGCGTTTCGCCGGGTCCGCGCGTGCCCACGCCGCCGCCGCCCGCGCCACCGCCGCGAACGCGCGAAAGATGCGACCACTGGCGCGTCAGCCGCGGCTGCAGGTAGCTGAGCTGCGCGATCTCGACCTGCAGCTTGCCCTCGAGCGTATGCGCGCGCTGCGCGAAAATGTCGAGAATCAACTGGCTGCGATCGATCACGCGAATCTTCAGTTCGTTTTCGAGATTGCGCGCCTGCGCGGGGCTGAGCGCGTCGTCGAAAATCGCCAGCGACGCGCCCTTCGCATGCGCCAGTTCGCGCACTTCGGCCGCTTTGCCCTTGCCGACAAACGTGCGCGGATCAGGCGCCTTCAAGCGCTGCCGAACAACTCCGGCAACTCCCGCGCCGGCGCTTTCAGTCAGGGCTTTGAGTTCGTCGAGCGATTCTTCGCTGCCAATCCCCGCTTTGTTGTCGGCACCGAGATCAATCCCGACCAGGACAGCGCTCTCGTGATGCTCGTGGGCAACGTCGTACGACTTAGCCAGATTTTTACCTCAATCGCAGAAAAACCTTTACCCAATGCTATCAGATACCACCAACCCGAGGTACGCCACCTCCTAGCCTCTCCTCGGAGAAGAAGCGGTTAGGCAAGAGCGCTCACCTCTCTCTTCACAACATTGGGTGCGGGGGTCACCCTGCTGAAACCCACGGTCGGTTTCACATTAGATCAACTGAATCCCGTCCTATCTCAACTCCACCGCACCGGGCGCCAAGATCTCCTCCACCTCGGCGACGAACGTCTCCGTCGGTGTCACCCGATAGCTGTCGCCCAGCAGCATCACCGCCTCGCGGCCGTCGTCGAGGCCGAGATGCAGGTACGTCATCGACTTGCCGCGATACCGCGCGAGCATCGCCTTCAGCGCGTCGAGGCCGCCGTTCTCCAGACGTTTCATCGGCGCCGTGATCCGCACCTCGCGAATCGAGTCGAGCAGAGCAGAATCGAGAGGCGTCAAGTTTTCTAAAATAATCTGCGCGCGCTCGTCGTCAACGTCCAGCTTGCCGCGCGCGACCACCGGCTCGTCGCCCATGATGATCGCCTCGAACTTCTGGTAGGTCTCCGACCATGCGATCGCCTCGACCGCGCCTTCGCGATCCTCGAGCGAGAAAGTCGCGTAGCGCTTGCCCGACTTGTTGTTCTTCAGTTTGACCGCGTGGATCACGCCGGCAATCTGCACCGGGCTACCGTCGGGAGCGGAAGAAAGGTCGGCGGTCGTCAGCTTGCTGATTCGCGCGAGTTCGCGTTCGTACTTGTCCAGCGGATGAGCCGTGATGTAGAAGCCGAGCGCTTCTTTTTCGAATTTAAGCTTCTCCCTGGCGTCCCATTCGGGGATCGGCTCGCGCGCCGCCAGCTTGGGTACCTTGACCGCGCCGCCGAACAGGCCAATCTGATTTTTCTCGGCATCGCTCTGCGCCTTCTGCGCGAGTTTGATTGCCTGCTCAGCCTCAGCCATCAGCGCAGCACGCACTGCGCTCACAGAATCGAACGCGCCGCACTTGATCAAT
Organism: uncultured delta proteobacterium; assembly: GCA_963842085.1. Lineage (GTDB taxonomy): Bacteria > Desulfobacterota > Binatia > Binatales > Binataceae > Binatus. The sequence continues at coordinate 3,174,629 of CAWJET010000001.1, read as the reverse complement.
GCGTCGAGCACGCGGCGGCTGATCAGTTGCGCGCCAACGCGCATGCAGAAATCGGCCATGCTCTCGAACGGGCCGTTGGCCTCGCGCTCCGCGATAATTGCCTCCGCCGGCTTGCTGCCAACGCCGCGAATCGCGGCCAGGCCGAAGCGAATCGCGCCGTCCGTGACCGTGAATTTCACCCGGCTCTGGTTCACGTCCGGCGGCAGGATCGCAATCTTCATGTCGCGCAGCGCCGCGATATTCTTGTAGGTCTTGTCGACGTCGTCCATGTCGAGCGACATCAGCGCCGCCATGAACTCGTGCGGATGGTGCGCCTTCAAGTATGCGGTCGTGTAGGTGGTCAGCGCATACGCGGCGGCGTGCGACCGGTTGAATCCGTACGACGCGAAGGTTTCGATCTTCTCGAAGATCGAAGTGGCGAGCGTGGGGTTGACGCCGTTTTTCTTCGCGCCGTCGATAAACCGCACACGCTCTTTTTCCATCACGGCGTGGTTCTTCTTGCCCATCGCCGCGCGCAGGATGTCGGCCTGCTCGAGCGAATATCCCGCCAGCGCCTGCGCCGCGCGCATCACCTGCTCCTGGTACACGATCACGCCATAGGTATCGCGCAGCACCGGCTCCAGCAGCGGATGATCGTACTCGACCGGCTCCTTGCCGTGCTTGCGATCGACGTAATGCTGGACCATCGTCTTGCCGTCCTGGATCGCGTCTAGCGGGCCGGGACGAAACAACGAGCCTGCCGCGATCACGTCGTCGAAGCAGGTCGGCTTGAGCTCGGTGATGAACCGGCGCATGCCCGAGCTTTCGAGCTGGAACACTCCTACCGTGTCGCCGCGCGAGAGCATCCTGTAAGTGTCGGCGTCGTCGAGCCGCAGGCGGTTCAGGTCGGGCGCCTCCTTACCGCCGGCCTTGATCAGCGCAAGCGTGTCGGTGATCAGCGTCAGGTTCTTGAGCGCCAGGAAGTCGAACTTGATAAGGCCGATCTCTTCGACGCCCTTCATCGAATACTGCGTGATCGAAAGCGCCGCCTCGTCGCGCTCCTTGTCGACGTACAACGGCACCAGGTCGGTGAGCGGCTGATCGGAAATGACGACGCCCGCCGCATGGCGCGACGCGTGGCGCAGCAGGCCTTCGAGCTTGAACGCGTAGTTGAAAAGATCGGGATGCAGTTTGCGCTCGGCCTTGAGCCGCGGCTCCATCTCGAGCGCGTCGGCCAGCGGAAAATCGCGGCCCTGCTTGGGCGCCGGATACAGCTTGACGATCTTGTCGGTCTCGGCGAACGACAGCCCGAGCACGCGGCCGACGTCGCGGATCGCCTGCTTGCCCTTGATCGTGCCGAACGTGATTATCTGCGCGACGCGATCGTCGCCATACTTCTTGCGCACGTACTCAAGCACCTCGTCGCGCCGCTCGAAGCAAAAATCCACGTCGATATCCGGCATCGACTTGCGCCCCGGGTTGAGCCATCGCTCGAACAGCAGCCGATGCTCGACCGGATCGACCTCGGTGATTCCCAGCGCGTACGAAACCAGGCTGCCGACCACCGAGCCGCGGCCCGGACCTACCGGAATTCCAAGCCCGCGCGCGTAGCCAGTGAAATCGGCGACGATCAGCATGTAGCCCGAGAAGCCCATGTCGCGGATGACCGGGAGCTCGCGATCGATTCGCTCCTGGTACTGCGACTCGTCGACGTCGGCACGCCGCGCGCGAATCTCCGCCAGCCGCGCGGTCAACCCGTCGCGCGCCCGTGTCTCCATCTCGGCGTCGAGGTCGACGCCCGGACCCGATTTGTAAACAGGAAAATGAAACTTGCCGAATTCGAACTCGAAATCGATTCGCCGCGCTATCTCCACGCTGTTGCGCAGCTCTTCGGAGTCGGCGCCGAATGCGCTCGCCATCTCGTCGGGCGTCTTGACGTAAAGTTCGTCGGTGTCGAAGCGCCATCGCGTCTCGTCGGCCATCGTCTTGCCGGTCTGGATGCACAGCAGGACCTCGTGCGCCTTGGCGTCGTCGCGATGCAGGTAGTGGCAGTCGTTGGTCGCCACCAGCGGCAGCCCGACCTGCTTGCCGATCTCTCGCAGCGCCTCGTTGTACGGCGAATGCAGTTTGTTGTCCTGGAGTTCGAGATAGTAGCGGCCGGGAAACATCATCGCGTACGACTCGGCCGTCTCGCGCGCCTTGTCCATGCGATCCTGCCGCAGCCATCGCGCGAGCTCACCCGACAGGCATCCTGACAGCACGATCAAGCCGCCGGACAGCTCGCCGAGGACTTCCTTGTCGATGCGCGGTTTGTAGTAGAGACCGTCCTGGTACGCGGTCGTGAGCAGCTTGCACAGATTGCGGTAACCTTCGCGATTCTGCGCGAGCAGTATCAGGTGAAAATTGCCGCCGCCGTCGAAGTCGTCACTGCGTGGAACCTGCGTGCGGTCGGTGCGCTTGCCCGGCGCAAGGTAGACCTCGCATCCGATGATCGGTTTGACCCCAGCCGCCCTCGCCTTCTGATAGAACTCGACCGCGCCGAACATGTTGCCGTGGTCGGTCATCGCGATCGCTTCCATCCCCGACGCCTTGGCGTGGTCGATGAGCGGCCCGATTTTGTTGGCGCCGTCGAGGAGGCTGTACTGCGTGTGGACGTGAAGATGGACGAAACTCATAGCGGCCCCTCCTCCTGCACCGGACTTGCAGCTGCACTGCCCGCCCGTTCCCCTCACATCTATATTGCCCGCGCGCGTCGCCGGCCGGCGATTGCATGGCGACGCGCGCGAGCACAACGAAAAACGAAAACTCTACTACTTCTTCTTTTCGGCCGCCTCTGGCTTCTTGGCAGCCTTGTCCTTGTCGCCACCTTCTTTGGCCGGCGCGCCCTCGGCGGGAGCGGCCGCGGCGGCGCCTTCCGCAGGCGCAGCACCTTCGACAACCGCGCCTTCGACCGGCTCCGCAGCCGCAACGACAGCGACTTCCGCAACGGTCGGCGGCAGCACGGTGACCACTGGATAGTCGGTATCGAAGATCGCCCTTACCTTGTCGGGGAACTTGACCGCCGACACGTGAATGACGTCGTGAATATCGACGTCGGATACGTCAACCTCGATCGAATCGGGAATTTCCAGCGGCAGGCACTCGACCGTCGCGGTGCGCTCGAGCGGCGCCAGGATTCCGCCGTTGGCGACGCCCTTGGCCTTGCCGTTGAACTTGAACGCCACTTCGACGCGAATCGGCCGGTTGAGATCGACCTCGTACAGATCCGCGTGCAGGATTTCGCCCGACACCGGCGCGCGCTGCACATCCTTGAAGATCACGTGCTTGCCGTCGAGTTCCGCGGTGCTCGACTTGAGCCTGATGATACGGGTGTGCGCGGCCGCCGAAATCCTGGCCTTCAATTCCAGACGATCGATCGCCAGCGCCGTCGGCGCAGTCTTGGGTCCGTACAATATCGCGGGTACGCGGCCATTGCGCCGCAGCGCGTTGTTGCGACCCTTGGGTCGGGTCGCTCGTTTCTCGCAGGCTAGTTCACCGGTCTCCATTGTGTCCTCGCTTGATGGTTCGCGCGCTCATGAAAAGAGCGAGCTTACCGACTCCTCATTATGAATTCGCTTCATCGCTTCCGCCAGCAGGCTCGCGACCGACAGCCCGTGCAGCTTGGTGAGCTCGGCCTGGGCCTTGGCGCGCAGCGGAATCGTGTTGGTCGTAACAATTTCTGTGATGTTCGATTTGTTCAGGCGATCGCACGCCGGATCCGACAGTATCGGATGCGTCGCGACCGCGATCACTTCCGTCGCGCCGGCGTTGACGACGACCTTGGCCGCCTCGGTGATGGTGCCGGCGGTATCGATCATGTCGTCGACCAGCAGCGCGATCGAGTCCTTCACTTCGCCGACCAGCTGCATCTCGGCGACTTCGCTCGCACGCCGGCGCCGCTTGTCGATGATCGCGAGGTTCGCGTTGAGCCGCCGCGCGTAGGCGCGCGCGCGTTCGACCCCGCCCGCGTCGGGCGACACCACCGAAACCTTCTTGCCGTCGATTCGCTTGCGCAGGTAGGTAATCAACACCGGCATCGCGTACAGATTATCCACCGGGATGTTGAAGAAGCCCTGGATCTGCCCGGCGTGGAGGTCCACCGTCAGCACGCGATTCACGCCGGCCGTCGTGATCAGGTCGGCTACCAGCTTTGCGCTGATCGGCACGCGCGGCGCGACCTTGCGATCCTGCCGCGAGTAGCCGAAGTACGGGATCACCGCCGTGATACGCCCGGCCGACGCGCGCCGCAGCGCATCGGTGAGCAGGAGCAGCTCCATCAGGTTCTCGTTGGGCGGAGTGCATATCGATTGGATGATGAAGCAATCGCCGCCGCGCACGTTCTCGCGGATCTCGATCATCACTTCGCCGTCGGGAAAGCGGCCAACCTCGGCTTCACCCATCTTCACGCCGAGATGCTGAGTCACCTCGCGCGCCAGCTCGGGATTGGAGTTCCCGGTGAAAACTTCGAGTTGGTCCTTGACCCTGTCCGACATCTTTAATTTCCTTGCGTCGCGATCGTCATGCGATTCTTCAATTGTCGCAAATCACCGTCAGCTTGGCTGGGCGGGAAGGATTCGAACCTTCGAATGCCAGGTCCAAAGCCTGGTGCCTTACCAGCTTGGCGACCGCCCAGCGCATTTGGATTCAAAGGCTCAGGGCCCGCGTCTCCCAATCGACCCGTCAAAACTGACAACCGGCGAAACGCCATGTGGGGCGTTCAGCCGGCGAATCGAGCAATCCAATCTTTACGGACCGAACCGTCGCGACACTGCACCGCTCGAGTGTCGTAGCGGACCTGCCCGGACTTTCGAGTTTAGCAGCCGGTGCGCAGGAATTGCGATGTTATTGATGCGGTTTTTCGCTGTCAATCCGCCGCTTCCGCAATCTTGCACAGCCCCGTCGCGTTTGCAGATTTCAGGCTACTTCGTCATCGGGTTCGCCATCGAGCGTGGTGGCCGCAATCACCGTCGCGAACGGCGCACGCCGCGCGATTTTTGCCGCCACACTCTCGGCCTCGTCGATCGAATCGAACACGCCAAACACCGCGCCGCCGCTGCCGGACATCTGCGCCGTGCGCGCGCCAGAATTCTCAAGTAATCCTTTAAGGCGGCGAATCTCCGGAAATTGCGCGATCGCCACCGCCGCCAGATCGTTTACCGCCAACTCCGGCGAGATGTCGCCGCGCGCGATCGCTTCGATATGCGCGTCCGGCGCAGCGCCGCTCCAACCCGCGGGCTCGAGCGCGCGAAAGATCGCGGCGGTCGAAACCTCGAACGGCGGCACTGCGATCACTATGGGCATACGCGGGACGCCTTCGATCGCGACGATTCGCTCGCCGATTCCCGTCACCCGCGACGGGCGCGGATCGAGAAAAAATGGCACGTCGGCGCCGAGCGACGGCGCGATTCGACGCAGCCTGCTCGCCGCGGTTTCGTCGTTGAGCTGCGCTGCTGCCGCCATCATGTACAAGACCGTGGCGGCGTCGCTCGAGCCGCCGCCGAGGCCGGCGCCGACCGGGATGTGTTTCTCCAGGTCGATCAACACTTCGCCGATCAAATCGAATTCGCTCAAGAATGCGCGCGCAGCCCGCGCCGCCAGGTTGTTCTGGCTCCTCGCGAGTTCCTGGATGTTGCATTTGACGGCGACCGAAGATTCAGCCGCAGAGCGGACTTCGACGCGGATTTCGTCGGCGAGCGAGATCGGGATAAACACCGAGTCGAGTTCGTGATAGCCGTCGGCGCGGCGCCCGGTCACGCGCAGGAACAAATTGATCTTCGCGCACGCGCGCCCGCATAGCTCCGTTGCCATTGTGGAAATTCTATTGAGGCGCCCGCGGCAATCCGCGCGGCAGCGGAGCGTCTTCCTCGGGACGGCGAAACGCGCGGCGGGAGTCCTGCTGAATCACGCTGATAAAGCCCAACAAAGTGAGCAGCAACCCGAGCAACACCATCGCGCGACCCGCCAGGAACGCAGCGTGATAAAAATCCATCCGCGCCGTCGCGTACGAAGCCTGCCGCTGCTCGGCCGTGAGCGGTTCGAGCACCGCGCCCCCCGCACCCGCATCGAGTTCGTCGAAACTCCGATAGTCCGTCGCGGCGGCGGCCGGTTGCTGCTCGTGCGCGACGATTATGCGGCTGTAAATCTGCGTCCGTTCCACCCCGATGATCCAGTTGGCGGCGCCCAGCAGGATAAGCCCCAGGCCGATCACGATTTTCCAGTCGGTATAGATGTCAGGAAGCTTCATTCCGAGATCCGAGACTAGGGCGCTCGTGCAGGGAAAACAATGCCGCGTCGCGCGATTTATTCACCGGCGCAGGGTTTTGTTGCGCCGTCCGATCGCAAGCCGCTATCATGACTGAACAACCTCGTATGCCTGCTGAATCCCCACATCATCCGGCCGCGCCGGCCGCGAACTCCAAGGCCAAAGGCGCGCGGCTGGACGCCCTGCTCAGGCGCTTCGAGGCGGGCGAGATGCGCGCGCTCGCCCAGCTGATCACGATGGTCGAGAATCGTGCGCCCGAGTCGAGCGCGATCATCGAGCGAATCTACCCGAAAACCGGCCGCGCGCAGGTGGTCGGAATAACCGGGCCGCCGGGCGCCGGAAAATCGACGCTGGTCAATCGCTTGATTGCGAAGTATCGCGCGCTCGGAAAAACCATCGCCATTCTCGCGATCGACCCGTCGAGCCCGTTTTCCGGCGGCGCCGTGCTCGGCGATCGCGTCCGCATGACCGACCATTACAAGGACACCGGCGTATACATCCGCAGCCTCGCATCGCGCGGCAGCCACGGCGGACTCAGCCGCGCCGCGCGCGAAATCGTCAAACTGCTCGACGCTTACGGCTCCGACGTCATAATCATCGAGACCGTCGGCGTGGGACAGACCGAACTTTCGATCATGGATCTGGCCGACACCACGGTGGTCGTTACCGTGCCCGAGGCCGGCGACGGCGTGCAGGCGATGAAGGCCGGGTTGAACGAAATCGCCGACATCTTCGTCGTCAACAAGGCCGACCGCGAAGGCGCCGACCGGGTCAAGGCCGAGCTGGAACTCAGCGTGCACCTGCGCTCGGGCGGCGGATGGCGTCCGCCGGTGCTGCTGACGCAAGCCGCGATCGACAAAGGCGTTGACGCGGCGGTCGCCGCGATCGCCAGGCACGGCGCGTACTTGCGCGAGCATGTCGACGCGGCGCGCGAGTCCGAGCGCCGCACCCGCGAGTTCGTCGAAGTGCTGTCCGCGGAACTCGAGGAGCGCGCCGCTCGCGCCGTCGCCGACGGCGGCGCGCCGGGCGTGCTCGGCGAAGTTCGCGCGGGCAAGCTGAATCCTTACAGCGCCGCACGTCGTATTATTGAAGACCGCAAGTCGTTGCTCGATTTGCTCCACAACGGCAGCTCGAAGCCGGGCGCCGACTGACATCAACCTCGCGTCTCCATGACCGCCAACAAAAAATCGAAGACCGAAGGACGCCTGTTCGCTATCGGCGACATCCATGGATGCCCCGACGAACTGGCCGCGATGCTCAAGACGATCGCGCCCGCCGCCGGCGACACCGTGGTGTTCGTCGGCGATTACGTCGATCGCGGGCCGTCGGCGCGCGAGGTTATCGAGCTCGCGCTGGACCTTGAACGCGGCGATGCGGAATGCGTGTTCCTGAAGGGCAATCACGAGGACATGATGATGTCGTTCCTCGGCATGCCCGGAAATTACGGCGAGTCGTTCCTGTTCAACGGCGGCATCGCGACGCTCGACAGCTACGGCGTGCACGAGGAAGACCTCGAGGACGCCTTCGCGCGCCTGCCCGACGCGCACCTGGGCTTCCTCAATCGCCTCGCCACCAGCTACCTCCGACCGCCCTACCTGTTCGTCCACGCCGGCATCATGCCGACCCGCCAGCTCGAGGAGCAGCAGACCGAGGACATGCTGTGGATTCGGCAGGAGTTCATTTTCAATCCGCACAAAATCGACGCCACCGTCGTCTTCGGCCATACTCCGATGCGCGGCGTGATGATCGATCTGCCGTATAAACTGGGCATCGACACCGGCCTGGTGTACGGCGGCAAGCTGACCTGCGTCGAGTTCAACGAGGGCGTGCTCTACCAGGTCCAGCGCGGGCATCGCGCGGTCAAAACCCGCAGCATCCCGCTGCGCTGAACGAACTGTTCGTTGTTTGCGGTCTTTCGCGCCTTGCGCGCTCACGCTACATTTGACGATTCCCGGTGGCGACGTAGCTCAGCTGGCCAGAGCATGCGGCTCATATCCGCAGTGTCGTAGGTTCAACTCCTACCGTCGCCACCATTCTGAAAACTCATTCGCGATTGCGGCCGCGTCAGGACGCGAAGATTCGCATCTGACGTCGGCTGCGGCTGCGCCTCCGCGGATTACGGATCTGCTATGGTTTCAGAGCGCAGAGTTATCCACTGGGGCGAGGTAGATCAATGCGTGCTGTTTTGCCCAGCGATGTGGTGAAGGTTATCGAAGGACAGTTTCCGTGGACTCGGGGCAACTGGCGCGCTCAGGGAACGAAGAAGAATGAGATGCGTTGGTACGCCATGAACGCCGTGCCCGGCATCCTGAAAATGATCGAAGGAGTTCCAGAAGATTTACTTACGTTCGACTCGGTAAGGTATGGGCTGTTCACTATGGCGATCGCAGCTCTGGAAGTTGCCGTCGCTCGGGGAAAAGACCATGAGGACAGATTTAATTGGCCGATGATTGTAGTTCCCGGACAGTCAGAACAAGAAGATTGCTTGGTATTTGTGAAGGACGCTCTCTCGACGTGCCCGGATCAAGCGCCATCGAAATCGACGAAGGGGCTGACATTCATTTCTGATGCGGAATCACGCGAGGCGCTTCTTATCGATCTGGCTTCTGCCGAGAGCGCGCTGAATGCCGGAGATTGGAAAGCATGCACGGTTCTCTCTGGGTCCATCATCGAAGCGCTCCTTTTGTGGACGCTTCAACAGCATTCGGTTTCAGATATCAGCGTGGCGTTGGCGACGGTCGACCAATCAAAGAGTGTGCGTCGCAACGCCCCACCGGACGATTTGACCGCGAGCGCTTGGAGATTTCACGACTATGTTCATGTGGCCGCTGACCTCAAAGAAATCGGCGACCCACTGTACGGCCGCTGCCTCGACGCAAAGGACTACAGAAATCTCATTCATCCAGCCGTGTCAGAGCGACGGAAGGCGGCGTGCGACCGCGGCACAAGCCATGCCACTATAGGAGCCGTGTACAGCCTTATTGATAGGCTGCAGCAAACGCACGGCCCAACCCAACCGTGAATCTATTGCTGAAGGGTCTGGCATCTGCATTACCATAACGCTCAACATGCGACTGAGCGATTGCAATTCTAGCAGAGCCTTCGACAAATCGGACATTCACTTCGCCATAGCGGCGGCATCGCGGGCGCCGGAATCCGCGCAAACCGCCGCCCGATGATCAGCGTCGGATGCCGGCCGCGGGCGCGCATCCGCCGGCGGCGAATCGAAAATCAAATCGTACGCGCGAATCCAAAGGAACAGCGTGATCAGCACCAACATCGGCCCCTGCGACGCGGCCGCACGCACATTCATCCATTCCGATCGAACTGGCAGGTACGCGATCGCAAATGCGAGATGGCTCATCACGAGCTGGGCCATGTAGCAAAGCGCCAGCAACAAACCCCATCGGCGATGCGCAAAAACTCCAACCGCCATCGCTGCGAATATTCCCGCCTCGACGATCAGCACCAGGCGCGCGTCTTCGCCGTTGAATCGCACCCCGGCGAAAATGGTTTCGATTGGATCGACCACGTCCACGTCGCCAATGCGGACGAACGCGCTAATCGCCAGACACAGCGCCCATAGCCCCGCCATGACGGCGAAGACCCGAAGATCGAAGGGCCATGCAACTTGCGGTTGACGTGATTGGCGATCAGTTTCCATCGGTCGTTTGGAGCCTATCAGAGCTATGCTAGACTTCACAAGAGTAGCTAAATTACCACCCAGCGACGCGATTCGCAGCAACGCGCTTGCCCGTATGGGCAAGTCTCCACGATAATCACCGCGATGAACGGGGTCCATGGCATGGGCGGGATGGACGGTTTCGGGCCGGTCCTCCGCGAACAGAACGAGCCAGTCTTTCACGCCGCCTGGGAGGGGCGAATGTATGCGCTGGCGAGCCTCGTGGTGGGCTCGGCGGGGTTCAATATCGACGAGCATCGTCACGCCATCGAGCGGATTCCACCCGCGCGATACCTCGCATCGAGTTACTACGAACGATGGCTCGCGGCGATCGAGACTTTGCTCGTCGAGCATGGCGTCGTGACGCGCGAAGGACTGCTCGCGAAAGAAGACTCGGCGATCGATCCGAGTCTGATCGCGAACGCGGTCACGACGCGAGGTCCGGCTCCCGTCAGAGAGAAACCCGGCGCGAAGCCGCCGCGCGTCCGCTATGCCAAAGGCGATCGCGTGCGCGCGCGCAATCTGAATCCTTCCGGACACACGCGTCTGCCGCGTTACGTGCGCGGCAAAGCCGGCGTCATCGCGCGCGACTGGGGCGTGTTCGTCTTCCCCGATACCAACGCTCATCACGCCGGGACCAAGCCGCAACATTGCTATTCGGTCTCGTTCGATGCGCGCGAGCTGTGGGGCAAATCAGCGAAAGCGAACAGCCGGGAGCGGGTGTATGTAGATTTGTGGGAAGACTACCTGGAACCGCTCGCGTCGAAATCCAGGCCTAAAACTTCGAAGCGCAAGACACCGCGCCGCCCGGGTAGAAGGTGAAACGATGAGCGGGGATCATCATAATACCGACGACACCGGACCAGCCGCGCGCGTGAAGGCTCTGGAAGCGCTGCTCACGGAGAAGAGGCTGATCGATCCCGCCGCCATCGACGCGATCGTCGACACCTACGAGACCCGCGTCGGTCCGCGCAACGGCGCACGCGTCGTCGCGAAGGCGTGGACCGATCCCGCGTATCGCAAGCGCCTGCTGGCGGACGCGACCGCCGCCGTGGCGGAACTGGGGTATGCAGGTCCCGAAGGCGGCCATCTGGTCGCCGTCGAGAATACCGCTCGCGTCCACAATCTGGTCGTCTGCACTTTGTGCTCATGCTACCCGTGGCCGGTGCTGGGCTTGCCGCCCGTATGGTACAAGAGCTTCGCCTACCGCTCGCGGGCTGTCAGCGATCCGCGCGGCGTGCTCAAGGACTTCGGACTCGAGCTGGCGAGCGACGTCGAAGTACGGGTGTGGGATTCGAGCGCGGAGATCCGCTACCTCGTCATTCCGCAGCGGCCAAAGGGAACCGCGAGGATGAGTGAGGACGACCTCGCCGCGCTCGTGACGCGGGACTCGATGGTCGGAGTGGCGAAGGTCGACGCGCCGCACGCATGAGCACTGCGCTGGACAACTTGATCGAGGGAGCGCGCCTTGACCCCGGCCAGGTTTTCAGCGCGCCTTGGGAGGCGCGGGCATTTGCAATCGCGCTGAAACTCTCAGAGTCCGGTCATTTCACCTGGGATGAATTTCGCGATCGACTGATTGCCGAAGTCCGCGCGTCAGACCGAATCCGCGCCCGCGATGGCACTTCGGATCACGGCGAGTACTACGAGCATTTCCTGCGCGCGCTGGAACACATCGTCGAGGAAAAGCGAATCGTTGTTCAGTGAAAAGTAGCGAAATGCGGACCGGTGGGATGTCGCGTCCCTTCGCTTGTCGGACAAAAGCCGCCTGTCGGGTCGTCTGCAGTATCGCCGCGCTAGTCACCTTTGCGGCGCTTGCATCGGCGGCCCAGCGCGATCCGATCTACCCTTTAAGTGAGGGAACGACTTGGAGCTATGCAGGTCGCGCAAAGTGGATGAATACTGATGTTCCTGGAGTTCGTAGCGGCAATCTTCGGTGGACTACGGAGATCGTGAAAACTTTTTCCGCGCCGGGTTTGACAGCGGCTGTGATTAAAGGCTTTCCATTTGAACTCGCCTGGTACAACCCCAAGACCACGCCCGGCTTCACCGTTCTGGTCGAAAATGGCAAGGGCCTGTTCGAAGCCGATGCCGATAGTGAAGCTGAAGGCGAAACGCTCGCGGCGAAGGCGAGCCGCGGCCAGGAAGTGGGGGAACTACTCCTGAAATTTCCTGTTCACGTTGGCGACTGCGTCGCCGCGGAAGGCACTGACAGCCCCGAATTGCTCGCGGCACATATGTATTGCTGGTTTGTGAGCAAAGAGGTGAAGGGGTCGAGCGGACGCGGATGGGAGATCTTCCAGCACACTGGACCCGACGATATGACTTTCCGCATCGTGCCAGGCGTCGGGATCACTAGCTTCGTTTACAACCACCACGGGACGGTCGCTTACACAGACGCTCGATTGGTTGCGTTTCACAGTCCGCACAAGCGCGCTGACGGGTCACTGGCCGATCGCAGCGATCGCGACTAAGTCATCTACGAAGCTTATTACGTTTACGCGTTCTTGCCCTGCTTGCCCTCGATCCACTGGAACATCAGCGATTGGTAGTACTCGATGTTCTCGCCGAGCAGAAACACTTTCGGTAGTCCCTCGATCTGCGCGTAGACCGCGGTATGCGTCGGGTTTTCATTGCCGAACGCGATCTTGATCGGCTGCGGCTTGCCGGGCGCCTCGATGCTCATCACGGACTTTGGATGGTCGAGTCCGAATTGCGCGAGGTCACTTGAATTGTCCGCCACCACTTCGACTGATTTCGCACCGGTCAGCAGCGAGACCATCGCTGCCATCAGGTCACGCGGGATAAATTTTCCCGGCGGGGTTACGAGCTCGTAGAACTTGCCGTCCTTGGCCTTCTGGAAACGCAGCGATTCCGCTCCGCTCGAAAGGCTGATCGCGTCGATCCCCTCGTCAAGCTTCAGCAGGCTCTCCTGTGTCTCCTCCAGCGCACTCGCCGGCTTTATGCTCGGCTGAATCCAGAAGTAAATCGGCAGCAGGATGAAAAAAACGATCGTGTAGAAGATTGCCGGGCGCACGCTCACGCAAAAAACCTCCGCCGCACCAGGACCGTGATCGCGATCAGAAAGAGGATCGCCGGTTCGACCACCGATCCGAAAAACAGCAGGTGCCGCGACTCTTGATCGCTGATGTAGAAGGCGGCGGTTTCGCTCTTGTTGAGCCGTTCGCGGCTCGCGATCAGCATCTCATCGCCTGCCATCTCATTGATCAGGCTCACCGCGAGATCGCGATTCCCGAGCATCTCGATAAACTGGTTCGAGGCGAAGGCGGAGCTGCCGATCCCCACCAGCCGCGTCATCTGCTGCACCGGGATGTGCGGATTCGACGCCGGCGCGAAATCCAGCTCGGAGGCCACCGGAATCGGCCCCTTGATATCGCGGCCGGCCTTGTACTCGGTGATTCCGGTCGTCAACGCGTTGGGATCGCCCGACGCCCAGCTCTCATGCGACGACGAAAGGAACTTGCTCTCTTCCGCGACCTTCAAGTCGTCGGGCGCGATGGCGCCGACCGCACCGGCGATCATCACGCCGCGCGCCAGTGAGAACACCGCCGGCGCGCTCATCGAACGGCTCATCGCATTATCTTCCGAGCGCAGCGGAATCTGCGTCGTGAGAATTTCGCCCGCGGTCAGGCGATACGCGGGATCAACGACGACCTGCGGAATGAAATCGAGGTAGTACTTTTTCAGGAACTCGACCAGCGATGGCGATCCATAGGGATCGATGATCGCGATGTAATGGCCGCCGTGGCCCAGGTACTTGGCGAGCGCCGCCAATTCCTCGGGCAGAAAATCCTTTTGCGGCCCAAGCGACACCACCACCTTCGCGTCGTCGGGCACGCCGCTGGCGAACAGCGAGACGTTATCGATCTGATAGTTGTTCTGTTCGAGCAGCCCGCGCCATTCCGAGTAGCCCAGGCTGCGATCGGTATTGAACAGGTCGCGCTCGCCATGCCCGACGGTGAAGTAGATGTGCTTGTTGGCGTCCGAGGAAATCTGCAGGATCGCCGGGATCAGCTCGTCCGAGCGCGCGTTGTCGAAGTCGCGGCGCCGCCCCTGCGATTCCACCACCACCTCGCCGTAACTCGACACGCCGTACTCGCGCGCCAGCCCCGGCGCCTTGTTGACGTCGATCACCTGGTAGGTGACGCGCGGCGTGAACGCGGCCGCCTGGAACAGCAGGTCCGCGAGCTCCAGGTAGGCGGGATCCTCGGTCCGCACGAACGCCATCACCTTGACGTTGTGCGTCAGTCCGCCGAGCACGCGCTTGTCGAAGTCCGAGAGCGAAAATTGTTTCTGCGGCGTCAGATCCCAGCGGACGTTGCGCGTGGAGATTATCCCGTTGGCGACGATCAGCACGGCGCCGAACGCGATCGCGGTGTAAAGCAGCACCGCGTAGTTCATCCAGATCGAGCGGCGCCCGGCCGTGGTCGATTCCTTTAGCGCCGGCCCGTCCACTTGCGTGCCTCCATCGAGCGCTGCGTGAGAAACAGAAAAAAGATGACGAAGAAAATGAAGTAGGTTACGTGATCGAGATCGATCACGCCCTTGGCGAAGCCGCCGAACTGATCGAACAGCGAGAACGCGCGCATCGGTTGCAGCCACGAGCTGGTGAACGCGGCCTCGTTCCAGTTGAGAATCCAGAAGAACAGCAACAGCGTGATCGTGCCCATCCCCGCCATCACCTGGCTCTCGCACAGCGACGAAATGAACACGCCGCACGCGATAAACGCGCACCCGATCAGCAGCAAGCCCAGGTAGCCGGCGACCAGCGGAAACAGCGGGAACGAGTGGATGCCGTAAACGTAAACCGGGTACAGCACCGTCAGCACCAGCATCATGATGAAGATCGCGACCGACGCCAGGTACTTGCCGCCAAGTATCTCGCCATCGCGCAGCGGATACGTGTAGAGCAATTCGATCGTGCCGAGCTTCCGCTCCTCCGCAAACAACCGCATCGTGATAAACGGCAGCGTCAGCAGCAGGCACAGCCGGATGTCCGAGAACAGCAACTGCCAGTAGTTCTGGATGATGTCGCGGGCGAACGCGATCGTGACGAAGAACACCATGTCGGTGTACGCGTAGTATCCCGCCAGCACCAGGAACACGCCCGACAACACGTAGACCAGCGGAAAGGCGAAATACGAGCGCAATTCCTTGCGCGTCACCGCGAGCATCCGGCCCACCGAAAAGCCCGTCCCCGCGGCGCGAATCGCGGCACGGCGGGTCTCGGCGGCGGAACCCGCCACTTCAAGCGTGGCTGCACCGTCAGACATCGACTACCTCAACCAACGTTGATCCTTCGCGCACGACGCGCCTAGACCCGCTCTTCCTTAGTGACGAGCCGCATGAACAAATCTTCAAGACTGAGCGCCATCGGTTTGATTTCGAGCAGACCCCATCCGTGCTGCACGACGCACGCCGCCAGCGCCGAGCGGACTTCTTCGCCATGCCCGCTCGAGTACGCCACGAACGAGCACACGCCGTTCGAGCCGCCGTCGACCGGACGGTCTTCGAGCCGCTGCACGAACTTGACGGCGGTCAGCGCCTCGCGCACCGCCGGCGACGGGCCGGTCACCGTGATCAGCGTCTGGTCGGTGCCCTGCAGTTTCGCCGTAAGGTGCTCGGGCGTGTCCTGCGCGACGATTCGTCCGCGATCGATAATCACGACGCGCCGGCACGTCATGTTGACCTCGGGCAGGATGTGGGTCGAGAGCAGCACGGTAGAATGTCCCGCCAGCGACCGTATCAGGTCGCGGATTTCCACCACTTGCCGTGGATCGAGCCCGACCGTCGGCTCGTCGAGAATCAGCACTTCGGGATCGCTCAGGATTGCCTGCGCGATTCCGACGCG
Organism: uncultured delta proteobacterium; assembly: GCA_963842085.1. Taxonomy (GTDB): domain Bacteria; phylum Desulfobacterota; class Binatia; order Binatales; family Binataceae; genus Binatus. The sequence goes on along the minus strand of CAWJET010000001.1, from coordinate 3,158,795 downwards.
CTGCCGGTAACCCTTCGACAGCTTGCCGATAAGCTTGCGCCGCACGTCCTTCAGCCCGCAGGTCTCGAGCGAATATTCGATTCGATCGCGCGTCGTCCTCGGATCGATTTCGCGCACGCGCGCGCCGAATTCGAGCAGCGCATCGACGCTGAGATCCGGGTACAGCACCATGTTTTCCGGCAGGTAGCCGACGCGCCGCCGCGTCTCGAGCGAATGCTCGGCGACGTCAAGCCCGCCGATCAGCGCGCGTCCGGAAGTGGCCGGAAAAAATCCGGTCAGTATCCGCATGATCGTCGTCTTGCCCGACCCGTTGGGACCCAGCAATCCGATGATCTCGCCCTTCTCGACCTTGAACGAAACGTGGTTTACGGCAAGCGTGGCGCCGAAATATTTGGTTAACTCCTGGACCTCTATCATGAAAGCCTGCTTTAAGCCGGTGTGCGAAGTTCAGCGACCCCGAGGTTATCGGCGCCGCGGTGTGTGCATAATTCTCAAGGTGGTGCCAACGGCGGCCGGCCAGAAGTACGATCCAGTTATTTTAGGAATGGCCGGCCAGGGAAGTCAATTCAGTTTTTCTGCTTGCCGATGAGCTAATGTTTCCCGATGCGCGCGCCGGCTGAACCGGCTCGACACCTCCAAGGGACGGTGCGTAGATGGCACGATTGTTCATAGGCGGATTGATCGTCGCGATAGTCGCGGCGCTGCTGTTCTTTTTCTACTCGAGCAGTTATCGCACGCGCATCGAGGCGCAGACCCAGCAGATCTCGCAGCTGAATGACGCGCTGCTCAAGCTGCAAAATGAAAACGAGCAGCTCAAAGCCGAACTCTCGAAAGTCCAGAACGAGCAAAACATTCTCGCCGCGCAGAACGAAGAGATGCGCAAGGCGATCGCAACCTTCAAGGCCACCGGCAAGATGCCAGTGGTTCCCCCGCCGCCGAAGTAGTCGCGTTCGGCCCCTTTACTCCTTCTTCTCCCCCTCCTCCTTCAGCATGTATCTCTGCCATTCCTGCAAAAACCCCCGCGCTCGCATATCCGGCATCCGGTCCAGGTAAATTTCGCCCTTCAGATGATCCGTCTCATGCTGTATTACGCGCGCGTGAAAATCCGACGCGACAATCTCCATCGGCTCTGCGTCGCGCCCCAGCGCTGTCACGCGTAGCTGCTTGAATCGCGGCACGCGCCCCCGAAGCTCCGGCACGCTCAGACATCCTTCCCAGTCCTCGACGAACGTCCGGTCCAGAATCGTCACCACCGGGTTGACGAGCACCGTCAGCGGCACCTCCGACATGTCGGGGTATCGCGGATGGTCATGCACTTCGAGCACCGCCAGTTGGATCGGCAGATGCACCTGCGGGGCGGCGAGGCCGACGCCGCTGTACTCGTACATCGTCTCGATCATGTCGTCGATCAGCCGCTGGAACTCTTTGCTCTTGATCCGATCGGCCGGCACCGGGCTGGCAACGGTCCGAAGCGACGGGAATCCGAGACGGGCAACTTTCAGAATCATCGCGTAACCTCATTTCGCCGTGCATTTTAAGAGGAAAATTGATTGTAGCAACGCTTCGCTCTCGCACACATCATCACGAACTGCTGGCGCGGCGGCAGAAAATCACTTCTTGGAAAACCATCGGCCAGGGTTTAGTGTCGTGACGATTCCAGTGCTCGTTGCTCGCATCGCGACATGTAAGAGGATGTGGTCATGATTCCATTGCTTGCGCCCGACGAATCCAAACGACGCGCCGCGGAGGTGGGAATCCGCCCGGACCTCGCCGGCGTCAACGCGTTCCGTTCGTTGCTCAACAATCCCAAGACGGCGGGCGCAGTGGGGAAGCTGCTTGTCACGCTGCTGTTCGAAGGCTCATTGGACCCGCGCGTGCGCGAGCTGGTAATCCTGCGCACCGGATGGCTCAGCGGTTCCGAGTACGAGTTCTGCCAGCACGCCGCGGTGGCACGGCGCCTCAAGATCCCCGACGAAGACATTCTGGGCGTGCGCGATCCCGAGTCGTGCAAGTCGTACAATGAGACCGATCGCGCAGTGCTCAGGCTCACGGACGAGCTGATGCGCGGAACCGAGATCTCCCCCGCGACCTGGGACACGCTCGCCAAGGCGTTCGACACGCCGCAGTTAATCGAGTTGCTGGCGGTGACCGCGAACTGGAGATTCTTCGCGCTCTATCTGAAGGCGGCTGCGGTCCCGCTCGACAGCGGCGTGCCCGGTTGGCCCGAGGGCCAGGCGCCGCGCGCCAGGATCTAGCCGAGGTACGATTTGCATGCCAATTGCCGCCAACGCTCGCAACCTGGTCGACGCCGCGCTGAATGAACCGTACTGCCGATTTCTCGGCGTGCGGGCGCTCGGCGTCGAGTCTGGCTCCGCGCGACTCGAGCTTCCCTATCGCGACGAGGTCAGCAATCCCGGCCGCCAGGTGCGTGGCGGCGTGATGTCGTCGATGCTGGGTATCGCCGGCCGCGTGGCCGCGCTCTCGGTGTGCGAGCTCGCGGCGCCGTTCTCAGCGGGCAGCGTCGAGCTCAACGTGACCTATCTGTCGTCGGCCGTCGGCGAAGGAATGCTCGCCGAGGGCCAGGTCGCGCGGCGCGGCAAGGAACTGACTCACGTGCGCTGCTCGCTCATCTCGGCCGACGGCAAGGCGCTGGCATCCGCGATGGTCGTGTTTCGCACCGTCCCTTCCGAAGACCCGTCGCCGGCCCGGGTCGCCGCCGAGCGTGGACTGGCGCAGCAAGGCGAGATGCCTTCGATCGCGCGCGCGCTCGCCAGTGCACCGTTCATCAGCGCACTGGGCATCCGGCTCGATCGTTTCATGGACGGCCACTCCAAGTTGACCATGCCGGTGCGCGACGATATCCGCGCGAGCGACGGTTCGATCCATGAGGGCGCGCTCGGCGCGCTGATCGACACCGCCGGTGCGCTCGCCGCGTGGTCCAACGTCCGGCCGAAGCCGGGAATGAAGGTCTCGACCGTTTCGATCGACGCGAGCTTCTGCTCGTCTCCGGCCGGCAAAGACGCGATCGCATATGCGCACACGGTCGGCCGCCGCAAGGAGATATTCTTCAATCGGGTCGACGTGCTGACGCCCGACCACGTACCATCGCGTTCGGCTCGGTGATCTACAGAATCGTGCTGCCGGAATAGGAGGACGTCATGGCCGCCAGCAGTATGGCGATTGTTCAGACCGGTGCCCGCAAGCTCGAGATGCGCGAATTCCCGCTGCCCGAGATCGCCGCCGACGACGCACTCCTGAAGCTCGAGGTCTGCGGAATCTGCGGCAGCGACTACGAGCAATACGAGGGCGGCATCGCGATCTCGTCACCGGTAATCCCCGGACACGAACCGCTGGGTATCATCGAAAAGATCGGTCCGCTCGCGGCCAAACGATGGGGTGTCGCCGAAGGCGACCGCGTCGCCGTCGAAGTGCTGCTGCCGTGCGGGTACTGCACGCAGTGCTTGTCGGGCGCGTACCGGCTCTGCACCGGCAAGGGCCGGATGTCCGCGTATGGCTACACGCCGATCGACGTGAAGCCCGCGCTGTGGGGCGGCTATGCGCAGTACATGTACCTGGACCCGCATACCGTCCTGCACAAAGTCTCCAAATCGATACCCGCGGAGTTGGCGGTGATGTTTAATCCGCTCGGCGCGGGAATTCGCTGGGCCGTGCAGATGCCCGGCACCAGTATCGGTGACACGGTCGCGATCCTGGGACCGGGGCAGCGCGGACTCGCCAGCGTGATTGCCTGCAAGGAGGCGGGCGCCGGAAAAATCATTGTGACCGGACTCGCGCGGGACAAGCGCAAGCTCGCGCTCGCTTCCGAATTCGGCGCCACGCACACCATCAACGTCGACGCGGATGACCCGGTGAAGGCCGTGCGCGAGATCACCGGCGGCAAGGGCGCAGATGTGGTCGTGGACGTGGCCGCGTACTCGACCAGCACGGTCGTTCAGGCGATCGACATGGTGAAACGTGGCGGCACGGTGATACTGGCAGGCGTAAAGACCAAGCCCGTCCCGGAACTGGCGAGCGACAAGATCATCTTCAAGGAGATCCGGGTGCAAGGCGCGCTAGGGGTCGACTTTCGCGGCTATGGTCCCGCGATTCGGATCATCGAGTCGGGGCGCTATCCGCTCGAAAAGATGCACACTCACACGCTCCCGCTCGAACAGGCGGAACGCGCGATCAACATGCTGGCCGGAAAGGTCCCCGGCGAAGAAGCGATCCATATAGCACTGAAGCCGTAGCCGCCGTCGATGCGCCCCTCCCTGGTCTCGCCCGATTAGGAGATGACAAGAGGGCAAGCAATAACGCAGGCGCGCATCGACACTGTCGCGCCGCTTCGCTAGTTGCGCTGGAGGCCTGCGGTCTTCTGGCGGATCAGGCTTACGAGTTTGTCGTAGCCGTCGTTGTTGAGCACGCGATTGAACTGGTTGCGGTAGTTGGCGATCACGCTGATCGCGTCGATCGTGATGTCGTAAATCTTCCACTCGTCCGCGTCGCGGCGCATCAGGTAGTTGACGGGAATCGGATCCTTTTGATCCTTCAACACGACCGTGCTGTAAACTTCGGCGTAGTCGGGGCCGTCGTTGGTTTGCCGGGTGAATTGAATTATCGAGGATTGTATCTGCTGGTTAATCTTCTCGACCGAATACGATTCGATCCGCGACAAATACGCGTCTTCGATAAACGCCGTGAACAACGGCACGAACTCGCTCTTTTGCGCGGGAGTGAAAGTCTTCCAGTGGTAGCCGATCGCCGATTGCGACATCTCGGCAAAATCGAAGTGGCTCTCGGCAATCGCGCGAAGTTTCTGCTCGCGCTCAGCCGTGGGAATGTGGGTGTCCTTGAAGACGACGATTGACTGGTCGATGATCGATTTCACCGAATCCGTCGCGTCGGGTGGAACAGATGCCTGCGCCAGGGCTTGCGCAAACGCGGGAGCGGTAGTCGCACATAAAATCAGCGCGCCGAGCGCGACTGTTGGTAAATTCAATTTCAATCGCGTCACCGTTCGAAAAATTGTCAGTTTTGAAGCGTGGGACCGTTCTTGAATTGCTTGCGGTCGTCCTCGTCGCCGTCTGCCGGGCGACGCGGGCAGCTTTCCGCGAGCCATCGCGTCGTAACCGTATCGGACAGCGCAACGCCGCCCGCATCAACCGCCCAGGTCCGGCTGTTGATCGTAGTTTGATTGAACACCCGGCCGCAGCTCCTGCAGGTAAAGGCGAGCCGCGAACCGCCTCCCGGGGCAATCGATTCGATGGTGCGAACCTTCCAGTCGTGCGTTCGCCACGGCGTCAACCCTTCATCGCGCATATAGCCTCCTGCTTGAACTGTCCAACTCCGATGCTGCTCTGCTAGCCGGCGCCGTTGCTGCTGCGCTTGACGGGCGCGCGCCGCTTGCGTTCGCCGCGATACTTTTGCGCGCCGGGTTCCTGCGGACGGTATGGATCGACGTGAATCTTGCGGCCTTCGAGCTCGGTGCCGCTGAAGTAGACGGCCGCGTTAATCGCATCATCGACTTCGACCATCTCGACGAAGCCGAAGCCCCTTGATTTGCCGGTAACCCGGTCGGTGATCACCAGCGCGCCGCTTACCCGGCCGATTTTGGAGAATAGCGCCCGCAGATCGTCGCGCGTAACTGACTCGGCGAGATTTCCTACATATATTCTGGGCACCGAACCTCCTCGTACGACGTGCGAACTCCTGCCATTTCCCGGGACGGGAGCTCGAAGACAATTTGAATTGGCGAGGCAGCGGGACTCAGAGTCCACGCGACCCCTGAAAACGACTGAGCGGGCATTGGGTGCCCGCCCAGCCTCAGATCAATTTACCAGCGGCCGCCGCCTCCGCCGCCGCGATTGTCGCCGCCGCCGCGCCGGTTGCCACCGCCGCCGCCGAAGCTCGATTCGCGGGGCTTGGCCTCGCTAACCTTGATGTTTCTGCCCTTCAGTTCCGTGTCATTCAGGGTCTGAATTGCCTTGGAAGCCTCTTCCGCATTCGCCATCTCGACGAAGCCGAAGCCCTTCGATTGGCCGGAAAATTTATCCGTGATTACCGCCACGCTTTGGACCTGGCCTGCTTGTGAAAACAGTTCCTCCAGATCGCTGTTGGACACCGAGTAGGCCAGATTGCCTACGTACAATTTGCTGGGCATTTTTGCCCTCCGTAAGTATTTGCCGGGAAGCTCTCGTACAGAAAACCCGGGCCAATTCCCGGGCTTAGAGAATGGAACAATCCGAGCGTTAGGCTGTGAGGATACGCTACTTTGAACAGCAAAGATAGGGGGGGTCTAAACTCGTTGCCAACTCCAGGCTTAACGCCGCCTGGCGCTCGACTCGATACCCGCGCCTCCTCCTTCGAGCTCAGATCGCGGCGTCAGGCTAGGCCGCGACAATCCATTTCCGCGCCTCCGATGCCTGCGCGGTCGCGAAGACTCGCAGTTCTCCGGGCATCAGAAAGCGGAAAGCGCCGACCAGATGCCGGATCCAGGCGACGTCGGTCACGACGGCCATCCGTTCCCAGCGTGAAAGATGCTCAAATCCGAGTTTGAAATCTTCCCATTCGGCGCCGAGATCGATCCCGGTGAATTGCGAACCCAGATCGTAATAAAGCCGCAGCTTGGCGTTGCGCTTCAGCGCCTTGCCTATGGCCGGAATCACCACCTCGCGGTAATCGTTTCTCGTTACCTCGCCCCTGGCCACGAGTCCCACTACATTGTCGGGAAGGCCTTCGATAATTTCGATCATGGTTCCTGTCCTCCTGTGGCAGTTGAGATCGCGCCGGTGCGGGGAAACATTCCGCGCATCGCAATCGCGACGCCGCGCCGGATTTCGTGGCGCACCATCTCGGCGCTGATCGCGTCATTCATCAGGTACGCGGTCATCCAGGTGAAGCACACGCTGTAGAGCACCGTCGCCGCGGGCATCGGCTCTACCTCGGATGCGAGAACGCCGTCGCTCCGGTATCGATCGAGCAGCGACGCGAGTTGCGTTACCAGTTGCGTGTCGGCTTCAAACAGGCGCCGCCCGACCGTGGACGGCTCGGCGATCGCCGCGCCGAACAATTCGCGCCATAGCCGCCGGTCGTCACGCGTGAAGTCGTCGAGAAAAATCTCGGTGAACGCTGACACCGCCGCGGCCGGGTCGCGCGCGGGGTCGTCAAGGATCTTCTGCCCGCGCGCGAGCAGCGCCTCGGTTTCGCGCCTGACGATCGCCAGCAGCAGCGCGGACTTGGACGAGAAGTAGTTGTAGATCGTGCCGACCGCAAGGCCCGCGTGCGCCGCGACATCTTCCATCGCGGCCTCGGGGTAACCCTTGCTCGCGAACAGTTTTTCGGCGGCCTGAACGATGCGGCGCTCGCGCTCCCGCTTCTGACGGTGGCGGAGTCCTGGCGGCTGGTTAGATATTGAAACTGAATCCATTCATTATTTTCTAGCGCTAATCCCCGCGTCTGTCAATAAACCTGAATGGATTCATCTTTCGTAAAGGCCAGTCGCCTCACTGGAACCTCCGAAATCCTACAAATTGACAAATAAACCTATAAATTTGACAAAATAAAATTCGTTTTGGCGTTAAAACTAACCAAAGATTTCATTTGACAGCTGAGCGCCCGGACCCCGATGAGAAATCCCACAATTGCAAGCGCGATATGAGGCAGGCCGAGCGAGAACGAAATGCCGTCGTTGGGGCCCGCTACGGAGTAGCCGAAGCCCCAGTGTCCCCACAGCAACTGCCATGGCGCGATTATGTGGATACGCCAATTGAAAAAGCCGGTTAGCAAAAGGTCGGTCTTTACGAAATCCTTTTCGAGTACGGCGGGAAGCCAGAAAAACGCGCTGAGTCCGAGTCCACCCGCGAGCGCCGCAAGCCCGGCGACGCCCGTCCGAATAGGGCTCCTGGAGATGGCGGCGCGGACCAGAACGATCACTGCGAAAATCGGGAACATCAGCAGCGCGACCGCACTATGCGCGAGCGGCACCAATGCGAGCGCGGCCGCGCCGAGCACGATGCTCAGCAGCGTCGGGCGCTCCAACACCGTCATGAGTCCAAGCAATGCGAGTGGCGCGACGCAGAGCGCCGAGGCCTCGGCCATTCGGACCGACACATACATATCAAGCGCCTGGTAAGGCGCGAACAGCCACGCCGCCGCCCCGCCCACCGAGGCGACTCGTGAAAATGACATTTTTCTCCCGATCAAATAGACGGAAACCGTCCCGATCGCGAAGAGCACGATCAACCCGAACTGGAGGGAATCCGCCAGCCCCATCCCGCATTTGAAGAACGGCAATGCCGCCGCGTAGATCAGCGGCGGCGAGAATTCGAACAACGGCTGGCCGTGTCCACTGCTGAGATCCGGGGCCCAGATGGGCGGGAATTGATGATCGCCAATTATCTTCGCGAATTCGGCCAGGCGCGGCGGATATGCCAGCGAATCGTGGCCGGCGACCAGTTGGCCCCTGAAAAGCGCGCGGGTGAACAGCAGGATCAACAATGCCAGTGCGATGGCAATCTTCACGCGGTCGGTCGTAAGCCATTCGCCCAGCAGCCCGAGCCGCTCCGCCAGCCAACTCTGAGCTCGCTCGCGATACGCGCCGAATGACGGCAGCGCGACGAGTGCGAACATCAAGATCCCGGCGACGAACAGAAGAGGCTTCAAAGGGCCGGGTTGGTAGCTGACCTCGACCTCATGATGTCCCGGAGTAAGCGCGATGGCGCCGAAGTCGGGGGAAACCCGGATGAGACGTTCGCGCTTGCCGTCGACGGTTGCCGCCAGGCTCGGGAAGTAGGTGATCTTGACGAGCGCATAGCAGGGACGTTGAACGTCGATGGTCGCTCGATAGGTCTCATCGACCTTCGATTCGGCGAGGATCTGACCGCGCGGGCTGATGAACCGGGTGTCGGGTTTGGGCAGCGCCTGCCAGCGGCCGATGACCGGGACTCCGGAGAAAGTCCCCGAATCAAGCGCGATGACCTCGCCCGCGCGAAGCATCAAACTCCGCAGCCATGTGGAAATCGGGTCGTACCAGGTTGCGGGCGGCCCATCGTAACTGGCGCCGATATCGACGAGACTGAAGTAACCTTCCGGCGAGGCCTCGTACACGGCGAAGCGGCCATGCACCGAGCGTCGGCGAAAATAGGACGGCATTTTCAGAGTGGCCGGAGCCACCACCGCCCTGATGCCGAAGAGATCCTCCTCCACGGGATCGTTCTCGTCGCGCAGCACCATGTAGTCAGAAGTCCGCGAAATTGTGTGGTAGAGGAAGCTGGCCTCATCGAATCCGTCTCTGCTGAGGAACGAGTAAACGTGAGCCTCGCCAATCTTGAATGTTCCGCCCCAGTCCGCCGCTTTCCCGGCAGACACCCGGCCGGGGCGGTCGGCGAGAATCGCGCGTACATCGATCAGAGCGGCGTCCAAATCACCACGCTCGCGGTCGAAGGCAGCCAAATTGGCCTCGCCCCACGTCGTATTGAGTCTGAGGAACTCTGCACGGTCGAGCGCGAGCAGCAGGATTGCCGCACCCAGCGCCGCGCCTGCCGCAATCGTGACGAGCCGTGGAGCGCGCATCGCCGCGGAGATCGCTCGCTCTAGTCCCCATGCGGCCAGCAACACCGCGAACAACTCGAAGGCGGCCTGCAGCCGATGCAGATGGAACTGGCTTGGAATTCCAGCGAGTACCAGGAGGTGGCCCCAGGTCTCGCGCCCAAAGAAGAGCCCGAGCCATACGGCGGTCAGAACCAGCAAGCGCCGCGCCAGCGAATCCTTGAAATTAAACGCGGCAATCAAGGTTCCAAGCGCGACCATCAATGAAAGCACCGGGACACGGCCGAAATCGAGCAAGCGCCCGGAAAAAAGCTCGCGCAGAATGATCGGCGCGCCATACGAATCGAACTTGTAGGCAGGGTCCCACCTGCTGCGGTTGACTTCGCCGCCAGCCAGGAGCATCGGGATGATAAACCACGCCAGCAGCAGCATCGCCATCACCGTTATCGAAGCTGCACGGGCGATGCGTTGCGAGCGGCCATCGCGCGGGCTTACCACCGCCCAAACTGCGGTCGATACGAAGGCGACGTAGCCGAAAAATATGTGCGAGAGAGCGGTCAGTGCGAGGCCGACGGCGGCAATGGTCTGCCTTCTGCCAGAGTCGATCGCTCGTGCCGCCAGGCCGAGCGTCGGCAGCATCACCTCAATAGCAAACAATTCCGTGTAGAGACCTGAACCTCGCCACACGTAGGCGCCGTAGCTGAGTCCATAGCGTCCGAAGTCTCCCCCCTCGTTTGGCATCAGGACCAGGATCGAGGCGAGCCCGGCGGCAAGTGGGTTGAGGCCCATCAGCCGCGCGCCGAGATAGACGCTGGCAGGAACCAACACCAACAACAGGTAGTAGAAGGCGGCGAAGCTTGAGTCCGGCGAAGCGAACGGGCGGCAGAGCGCGATTACCGCCGCAGCGACGAGGTGGGGCAGCGGCTGATAGATGCGCCACAGTGGAAACCCGAGTGACCATTGCGAGACCCACGGATCCAGGAACGGTTCGCGGTGCGCGATGCTGTGGCCAAGGACTTGGGAGGCCGCGATATGAAATGGCAGATCGTTCACCGGAGCACGCTCGATACGTAGCTCGGGCGCGAGCAGAATTGCGTTGAAGAGCAGCGCCAGCGCGAGCAGCAAAAGCCCGGCGGTCTCTGGATACCGGCGGTGCGGTGTTGCCACAGCCGCGACTGCCGGATCAGGTGTGGAACTCTTCGTCATTCGCGGGAACTATCCTACCGGAAAATCAGATGCGACCTTCACGGGGGGTCGAAACCAGTGTCGCCGCCGCCAACCCGATTACTGCCAGACTGATTACAAACGCCGGAACTGGTTGCGGGAAACCAGCCGATACCGGCCAGCACGGCGAGGAAAGGAATTGCCGGCGAGCGATATCGCATCGAGATCGCGTCGGCGTAGATCGAGGCCGGCAGTATCAGCATCAGCGCCGCGCCGAGGAGTATCCATTGCTGCCAATCTCGCGGCCGACGCCATAGCGTGCGAAATACTCCGATCCATATCACGGCGAGCATGACGCACTGGAACGCAGTCGCGGTAAATCGAATCGCCACCAATGCGCGAGGGTTCGTGATCAATCCCTGCCAACCTGTTTGCAGCTCGTACGGCTCAATCGCGAGTTTGATGAATCCCTCGAGCGTATTGATCGCGAAGTCGACTGGATGCGCAAGAATTACCGCTACCGACCTGGAAAGCATGAAATTTGAAAGTGCAGGATCGGTTTCGAGCGCTGAGATAGTCGGGTCGGAGCCATAGAGCTCCTCGAATTGAGCATCGCCGCGGGTTTGTCGCGCGGGAACGAGCACCGCGGCATCGCGGGCGAACGAAAGCTTGACATTTTCAAGCGGCACTCCATCGTGACGCGCGATAACCGCAGGCGCCGTGTACAAATAGAGATTGAGCGGACCTTCGACGGTCAAGGTAAAGACGCCGGCCACGCGATCATTGCGAACCGCCCACGCAGCGATGATCAAAATTGCTACCGACAGAGCAGTGACAGCGCCGCGCCAACTTCGATTCGCGATAAATGGCATCGCCACGAGCGGGACGAGCACTTCGGCCACAGGGCGAATCATGGCGGCAAGGCCGAGCGTCGCGCCGGCAAGGAACGGGTTACCCTCGAGCGCGGCGAAGATAGCAGGGGTCAATACCGCCTGGAAAAGCGCTTCGGTGATGAGCTCCTTGCTATTCAGGATCGTTGGAACATCAACCGCGACGATCGCCGCAGCGAGAATCCCAGCGATCGGGCTGCCGCGGCGTCCGGCAAAATTAGCGACCATGAAGCATACCAGCGCACCAAGCGCGGCTTGTATCACAATCGCTAAACGAAGATGAGTGAGAAACGAAATTAGAAAGACCGGATATCCCGGCGTGCGCATCAGCTCGGGAGCGCCGCAGCGCTCGATGTACGGCGCGAAGCCGCAGCCGGCTCTGAGTCCCCGAGCGAGCGCGAGATACAGATGTGAGTCGGCGCCGACCGCCCAACCGGAACCGGATCGCACGAGCCATATCGCGCGAAGGATAAACGCGAGCACCACGACCGCGGCGAGCTGGACACGACGAGTCGAAAGAACGGGCATCGAGCGAGCCGCTTACCTTAATCCCGCAATCGCGAGTGCGGCAGCATGGCGAAGCTTCATGGCTTGGCTTCTAGCGGCGTGCCGTCGTTCGCGTCAATCGCGCTCGACTATCGGACGCGGGTCTCAACGGACCTTAAGGTGTCCTACGTTTACAGTGCGCGATCGTATGTTTGATTGTTAATGCCTCAAAACGGGGAAAAGACGGCACCTATTTGGCACCAGCCTCAGGCGCAATCTGAGCATCGCTTACAACCCTTTGATTTGTTTGGTGATCCCAGCGGGAGTCGAACCCGCGTTCCCGACGTGAGAGGCCGGTGTCCTAACCACTAGACGATGGGACCATCGTCGCGCGTCATCGTCGGCGCGCCTGCGGAATCGTTGGCTGAGGAGGCAGGACTCGAACCTGCAATCGCCTGATCCAGAGTCAGGTGCCTTACCAATTTGGCCACTCCTCAGCGCAGCCCTGAAATATAACCAACGGCCATCACGCGCGCCACCGCGTCGGCGCGCGACGCTACCTGATTGCCGTGTGGCGCAGCGTCTCGGCGTGGCGATTGACCAGCGCGTCGCATCGCGACAGCAGTGCGGGATTGGCCGAGTGGCGCTCGATCATGTAGCTCAGCTCGCCGAGGTCGTGGATGAGCAGTCGCAGGCATCGTTCGTACTCGTCGGGCGCCTGCAAGGCCTTCAGCAGATCCGAGACGAGATCCTCAAGTTCGGTTTCCTCGACTTCGAGTGCGATCTCGAGCGCGCGATCGAGTTTGATTCCCGGCGTTGCATCGGCCTGAGATTTTTCGAGCAAGGTCCGCAGCCGCACGATGGTGGCGTCTTCGAGCGAAATTGGACTGGGCTTATCGAGCATCTCTTCCTGATCAAGCACGGTCGTCACCAGGTCCAATGCGCCGACATGCCGCGCTTCGTCACGCGCCATTCCGAACCAAAAATCCTGCAGAGTCGGCTCGTTCGCAAAGATCTTCGCGAAGCGCGCGTACAAAGCCATGCTCTGTTTTTCCAATGCGATCGTCGCATCGAGAACTTCACGCGTCGTGGGCATCGTGGATGGATGATAGCTTCTGCCTTCCCGCGCGGTAAAGCGCGAACGCGGCACTGATGGCTTGGCGCCAAGGAGCGCTTTCGCGATCTCAGAAACCGGTACCGGCTTCGCTTACGCGAAGCTGTCCGAGATCCTTCCTGCCGCTCGCGTTGCTCGCTTTGTCAGGATGACAAACTATCTCGCGTTGCTCGCTGCGTTCAGGATGACAAAGGAGCGGGGCCCGACCGCAGCAGTTCCAGCAGGCGCTTCATCGCGATTCGCACCTCGATAGCGAAAGGGACAGTCGCGACAAGATAAATGACCAGCGTCATCCCGAGCACGGCCATTCGAGCGCCAAAGGGACCGGCCACGCGCGAATCGACCGCCACGGAACTCCACCCCAGGAACACTATTACGCCGATCCAGAAGGGCACAGCAGGCCACACCAAGCGCATGTTGAGAGTGACGATGGTCCTCAAGCCGTCGCGCCGGAAGTTCCCTTCGATTATCGGCAAGAATGCGTTCTGGTAACCGGCGATGCGATTAATTTTGAAGCGGCTTCCCGCGACTTTGCCCTCGAAAAATCCGCGCTTGGTAGAAGTGCGCCATCCCCACTTCCGCGGCGGTTCGACGATCTCCTGGAGGACCCTGGTGGCATGGCCAACGCTCATCGGCGTCGAGAATTCGAACTTGCGAAATGGCGGCCGGAGATACTCGCGCAGGCGATTTGGTTCGAAATCAGTCCCGGCGATCCGTTCTGCTTCAAACATTGCGACATAGAGAACGTAACGGAAGCGTCGCTTTAACGCACGAAGGCCCGACCACACTAAAGCGATCGGGCCTTCGGCTGGAATTGCGTAGTGCTATTTCGCGAGCTCGGTGGCGCGCGTCTCGCGAATCACGGTGACCCGAATCTGTCCGGGATAGGTCATGTCGGTTTCGATTTTGCGCGCCACGTCGCGCGCCAGCATCGAAGTGTCCTCGTCCGAGATCTGGGTCGGCTCGACGATCACGCGCATCTCACGCCCGGCCTGCACGGCGAAGCATTTCTCGACGCCCTTGAACGACTTCGCGATCGTCTCGAGATCCTCGAGCCGCTTGACGTAGCTCTCGAGCACCTCGCGCCGCGCTCCCGGACGCGCGCCCGAGAGCGCATCTGCCGCATCGACCAGCGGCGCGAGAATCGTCTCGGCTTTGACTTCCTCATGATGCGCCGCGATTGCGTTTACGATCTTCGCCGACTCGCCGTACTTGCGCGCGATCTCGCCGCCGATCAACGCGTGCGAGCCTTCGACCTCATGCGTCAGCGCCTTGCCGATATCATGCAGCAGGGCGGCGCGGCGAGCCTGCTTTTCGTTGAGCCCCAGCTCGGCCGCCATCGCGCCGCAGATGAACGCGGCTTCGATCGAATGCATCAGCACGTTCTGCGCGTAGCTGTAGCGATACTTGAGCATCCCGAGCAGCTTGACCAGTTCGGGATGGATTCCGTGCACGCCGACTTCGATTATCGCGCGCTGACCGGCCTCGCGAATCGATTCCTCGACCTGCTGCTCGGCCTTGCGCACGACTTCCTCAATCCGTCCGGGATGAATGCGGCCGTCCGAGATGAGCTGCTGGAGGGCGACTCGCGCGATCTCGCGGCGAATCGGATTGTGGCACGAAATTACGACTGCCTCGGGGGTGTCGTCGATAATTATGTCGACGCCGGTGGCCGCCTCGATCGCGCGGATGTTGCGTCCTTCGCGGCCGATGATGCGGCCCTTCATCTCGTCGTTGGGCAGCGCGATCACCGAGACCGTGCGCTCGGCCACGAACTCGCCGGCCAGCCGCTCGATCGCGATCGCGACGACCCGCTTGGCGCGGCGGTCGGCCTCCTCGCGCGCCTCTTCCTCGACGATGCGGATGTGCTTGGCGGCGTCGGTGCGCGCCTGGCCGATCATCTCGTCCATCAGCGAGTGCTTGGCTTCCTCGCGCGTCAGACCGGCGACGGCTTCGAGCTTGGTGCGCGCCTCGTCGATATGCGCCTGCAGGACTTCTTCCTTGTCGGTGAGACTTTTCTCGCGCGAGCGCAGGCTTTGATCGCGCCGGTTCAGATCGGCTTCGCGCCGCTCGAATGCTTCCTGGCGCTTTTCGAAAGTCTCTTCGCGTGCTTCGAGTTTCTGTTCGATCGCGACAATCTCGCGCCTGCGATCGCGGATTTCGCGTTCGGCGTCGGCCTTGGCGCCGACCACCATGTCCTTGGCCTTGAGTTCAGCCTCCTTTACTGCCAGCTGGCTTCGTGTTTGAGCCTCCTTGGTTATTTCCTCGGCCTGAGCGCGCGCGGCCTCCAGGTTAACGGCGTCCTTACGCTGTTTCGTTATTCCCCAAATGAAAAAGACCGCGCCACCAACTATGAATCCCAGGATTGCGGTGATTAGTGCCACCCGGGTTTACCTCCTTGGTCCGCGTTCCGCGAGCTGGCAGTGGCGCTTCGCAGGCTCGATGAACGGCGGACTCGGTCACAATGAAGTTGAGCCGCCGGTCTAGTCCCGTTTCGGGGATTCGATCGAGCAGCTGGAATGAATGAGCGAGCCCCACAGTGATCGCTTCGCCGCCGAGTTGGCCGATGAAACGATCATAATGACCCCCGCCACGACCCAGTCGCTGTCCTTCGACACCGAAGGCAACGCCGGGAACACAGACCAGAATTTTCGCGAAACTTTTGCTGTCGAGAGGCTCGGACGACGCGGCCGGCTCCAGGATTCCATACGCGCCGCGCGCAAGCTCGGAACAATCGCGAATCCTTCGCGCGACGATAGTGCCCGTCACCGTATCGACGCGCGGGTAGAAAATGGCGCGGCCCGACGCCAGCGCGTCAGCCAATATGCGATCGGTCGAGACTTCGTTGCCGTGAGCTTTGTAGAGGACGATTGCGGATGCGTCGCGGTAGAACTCGCTCGCGATCACCTGACGCTCGACGCTTTCCGACCATGCCGCCGCGCGCTCGCCGGGGAGCGCATCGCGGCACGCGATCATGATCGCGCGTAGATTTTTCTTTTCGTCCGCCACAGTCGTTGCCATGGCGGGAGCGGGTTTAACTGCTCGATTGCGCGCTTTCGCTGCCGTCACGCGCGCATGTCGTTGTAATTCTCGAACCGGCTGACAGCCGGCCTGTATCCGCGAAACGTCCCGTCGCGGAAGCCTTCGTTGCGGTTGAAAAATTTTGCACGGGCCTCATGCTTGTAAGCACCGCGTTTAGGCTGCTCTCGAGATCCACAATTCCAATTCCCGCTCCCGTCCGAAACTGCTTACCTCTCGGATGCCGCGCGCCGTCGCGACGATTCACTCTCATCGTCAATCGCCGTCGATAGCCGCGGACAGCCGTTTATTCATCGCCGCGATCCGATCCACCAGCTCCTGATGCTCCCGGCGCAGGTGTTCGAGCTCCTCGGCGAAATTTAACGCAGCCAGGATTGCCAGGTTCACTGAATTGATCGTCTGGCTCCCGGCGCGGATATCCCTGATCTTTTCGTCCACCGTCTCGGCCAGGGACCTGACCCAGTCGTCGCCCGCGTCGCTGGCGACGGTCAGGCTTTGTCCCATGATCTGGACGCTGACGCCCTTCATCATCTAGCCAAGATCGATCCCGTCGAAGCGGGTGAGAATTTTTTCGATCCGGTTTCTCACGTCATTGCGCTCGTTTTCATGCTGCTGACGCTCGGCGCTCAACTGCTTCACCTGGCCGGCCGCGTCGGCGTAGCGTTTTTCCATTTCCGCGAGTTTCTGAGCGAGTTGCTCATTTTCCTTGCGCAATTGCTGGATACGCGCCACCGAAGCCTGAATTCGCTCGTCTAATTGCTTTAAGACATCTGTCGCCATGAAAAAAATCTTCTACCTTTAGTTTAATTTTCTATAAACTGCGCTGTCAAGCTGCATAAGAACCGCTCGCACTCTGCTCCCCTCCGTCGTCAGTTGCAAACAGCGCATCGACAAACTCGCGCGCGTCGAACTCGCGCAAATCCTCGAGCGCCTCGCCCACGCCGACGAATCGCACCGGAATCTTGAGCCGCTCCGCCACTGCAACCACCACTCCGCCCTTCGCCGTGCTGTCGAGCTTGGCCAGCACCACTCCTGTCAGCGGCACCGCGTCGCCAAAAATCGACGCCTGGCTGAGCGCATTCTGACCCGTGTTGGCGTCGAGCACGAGCCACGTCTCGTGCGGCGCGCCGGGCAACTCGCGCGCGACCACGCGGGCAATCTTCTTGAGTTCCTCCATCAGGTTGACCTTGGTTTGCAGGCGCCCGGCCGTGTCGATCAGCACCGTGCGCGTCTTGCGCGCAACCGCCGCCTTGACCGCGTCGAAGGCCACCGCCGCGGGATCCGAGCCTTGCGATTGCTTGATGATGTCGGCGCCGGCGCGCTCGCACCATACCTCGAGCTGCTCGATTGCAGCGGCGCGAAACGTGTCCGCCGCCGCTACGATCACGCTGCCGCGCTCGGCCTTGAGCCGCGCCGCGAGCTTCGCGACCGTCGTCGTTTTGCCGACGCCGTTGACGCCGACCAGCATGATCACCAGCGGCACATCGCCCGAGTCGGCGGGCTGGCGATTAGCGGACATCATTATAGTCGCGATTTCGGCCTTGAGCGCATCGCGGATAGCGTCGGGGCGGTTGTCGTTGCCCAACTTGGCGCGCACTGCGGAGGTAATCTTCATGCTCGCCTCGACGCCAACGTCGGCCGCGATCAGCGCTTCCTCGAGGCCCTCGTATATGTCGTCGATCTTTGCGCTGCCGGTCAGTGCCGCCCTGATGCGCGCGAGGAAGTTTTCGCGCGTCTTGCGCAGCCCCAAACCGATTCTAACGGGTTCGCGAACGGGCTGAGGCGGCGCTACGAGTTGCTCAGGCTCGGGCGCTGGAGGCTCGGCGATTTTGGGCGTCGGCTCGGCGATGACCTCTTCAGGCAGCGCCAACTCGACTTCAGGCGCGGCTTCAACTTGCGGCGGACGCGACGGGCGCGCCTTGCGCAGGCTCCACTGAATCAGGATTCCAATGAAAACCAGGCCCGCGGCGCCGCCGGCCGCAATAATCAGAATGGATGCGATGTCGAAAGGAGTCACGGGCTTCGTCGTCCGGAAAACAATCCTGAAAAAACTTCGATGCCAAGAATAACAGTCGCGGTCCCGCTCCGAAACCAGCGCGCACACCCTTGCCGTCATTCTGCCCCTTAAAGCCGCAATGCTGCATCCGTCATCCTGACCAAGCGAGCAACGCGAGCGGCAGGAAGGATCTCGGACAGCTTCGCGCCATGCGAAGCCGGTTCCGGTTCTGCGATGCGCGTAAGCGCCTCCTTTTCAACGCCGGACGCAGGAACGTCCGTCGAGATTCTTCGCGGCGGCGGCTCAGAATGACGACAGAGGCGAAGCTCTGCTTTCCGAATCCGCATCGTTCTCGCTATAAGAAGTGTCGGGCCGCGACGGGAGCGCAAATTCACGCGGACCCGGGACGAAGGGAGATCTCTAGATGGCCAAGCTCAGAGGCAAAGTCGCAATCGTAACCGGTGCCAGCCGCGGCATCGGCAAGGCAATCGCGGAACTGTTCGCCAAAGAAGGCGCGAAGGTCGTGTGCTCCGCGCGCACGCTCAAAGAGGGCGAGCATCCGCTGGAAGGCTCGCTCGAGACCACCGTCGCCGGCATCAGGAAGGCGGGCGGCGAAGCCTCGGCCGTCACCTGCGACGTCTCGTCGGAAGCCGACTGCGAAAAACTCGTGGCGGAAACGCACAAGCTCTACGGACCGGTTGACGTGCTGGTGAACAACGCGGCGCTGACCTACTTCATCCAGGTCAAGGATTTCCCGCCCAAGCGATGGATGCGCTCGTTCGCCGTCAACGTTCACGGCCCGTTCATGCTGGCGCACCTGGTGCTCAAGGACATGATCCCGCGCAAGTCGGGATCGATCGTCAACATTTCGTCGGGCGCCGCGATCGGGCCCGGCCGCGGACCGTACAAGAACGCGACGGTATTCCGCGGCGGCGTATGCTATGGGGCCGAGAAGGCTGCGCTCGAGCGCTTCACGCAAGGACTCGCCGAGGAAGTTTACGACTATGGAATCTCGGTGACGTGCGTATCGCCGTCCCAGGTCGTCGTCACGCCGGGCACGGTGCATCATCATCTGGTCAGAGGCAAAGACGACCCGAGCGGCGAGCCGCCGGAATGGATGGCTGAGTCGGCGCTGATTCTAGCAACGGAACCAATCGACAAAGTGACGGGACTGGTGACCTACAGCCAGCCGTTGCTGAAGCAGTACGGGCACAAGGTGAACAGCGTCGGCATCGGATTCGATCGCAAAGGCAGCGGCTACAGCTTGATCTAGTCGCGATTTTGACCGCCAAAAAGCGGCGCAGCGATCGTACGATCGCCGCGCCGCTTCATTTCTGTCTTTTCTTACGCGGCTTGCGGGATTCGCAGCGAGATGATTCGCGACACGCCTGGGCGATCCATTGTCACGCCGTGGATTTGATCGGCGCGCTGCATCGTGCGCTGGTTGTGAGTGATCACGATGAACTGCGAGCGCAGCTTCAGCTCCTCCATCAGCGTCGTGAACGCGGCGAGGCTGAACTCGTCGAGCGGCGCGTCAACTTCGTCCATCACGCAGAACGGGCTGGGGTTGAGCAGGAACAGCGAGAAAATCAGCGCCATCGCGGACAGCGCCTTCTCGCCGCCTGAGAGCAGCCCTATTTCCTTGACCTTCTTGCCGGGCGGCTGCACGAGCACGTTGACGCCCGCCTCGAGCACGTCGCCGGCGTCGGTCAGCTCAAGCCGTCCCTTGCCGCCGCGCAAGAGCTTTGGGAACAGCTCGGCAAAGTTTTTCGCCGCGCCCTCGAACGTCTCGGCGAAGCGTTTGCGCGCCTCGCGATTCAGGTGCGTGATCGTCCGGGTCAGGTCGTCGAGCGCACTCTGCAAATCGGCGCGTTCGGTGCCGAGCACTCCCGCGCGTTCCTCGAGCTCCTTGACTTCGCTGTCGGCCGCCAGGTTCACCTCGCCGATTCGCTCCATCTTGGCGCGCAATTCGACAATTCGCGCATCATCATCCGCCGCAACTCTGCCGTCGAGCGCGGGAATTATCTCCGCCGCCATCGCGTCGAACTCGGCGCCGAATTTTTCGATAAACGCGCGCGCCAATTCCTCGCTGAGCGCGCGAGCGCGTTCGCGCTTGAGGCCGCAGTCGGTGGCTTCGGCTTCCAGAGCCGTCAGCGCCTCTTGCGCGTTCTTGTAATCGACGCGGCGCGCTTCCAGTTCATGCTCCGACGCGTCGCATTGCGCTCGCATACGAGAGAGTTCCGCTTCGAGTTCGGTCTCGCGAGCGCGCGCTGCTACGTCCTGCGCCGAAAGAGTCTCGAGTTCGCGCTCGAACTCTGCGCGTTCGGCATGCGCGCGTTCCAGGTTTGCGCGATTCTCTTCGAACTGGGATTCGAACGAGTCCGCTTCGCGCCGCGCATGCGCCAGTTCTCTTTCGAGCGCATCGAGCCGCGACTTGCGCGCCTCGACTTTGGAGGCGACCTCCAGCATTACGGCGCCGATCTCTTCCGCCGCCGCTCGTAGCGATGCGATCTCGCCGGCCATCACGCTTAAGCGCGCACGCGCCTCCTGCTCGATTTTCGCGAGCTCCTCGAGGCGCGCGTTCGAAGTGATCACCAGTTCCGCCAGCTCGCTCAGCCGGCGGCGCGAATTACCGCCGTGCGCTTCCGCGAGCGCGACCGCTTGTTCGGCGCGGGCCAGCGCGCCGCGACGCTCGATTGCGACTCGCTCCGCCTCGCGCGCTTTGCTCCGGCCTTGCTCGAGCTCAGCGTCGGCGCGCTCGCGCTCGGCGCGAACCGCGGCGAATTGGCCGACTCGCGTGCGATGCTCTTCTTCCGCGCGCGCCAGTTCGCGCGTCTCTGCTTCGATTGCGGCGACGTCAATGGCGGCGTGACTGTCTTCGGCGCTGCCGCCGCTGATCATCCGGCCCGGCATCACCAGGTCGCCATCGCGCGTTACAAAAACGGTCCCGTGACCGTTGAGGTTCGACGCCGCCAGCGCGGAATGCAGGTCGTCGGCCAGCATCACGTGACCGAGCATCGCTTCGGCGACCGGCGAGAAACGCTGCTCGATTTCGAGCATCTCGACCAGCCGTCCCGCGATGCCGGGCGCGTCGATCGCCGGATGCGCCGCGATTGCGGCGTCGGGTTCCTGCACAAAGTCCATCCGGCCCGCGCGATTCTCTTTGAGGATCTCGATTGCGCGCAAAGCGAACTGCGGCGACTCGACTATCACCGCGTCCATCTGGTCGCCGAGCACCGCTTTGAGAGCCGGCTCCAGCCCTAGCGGCGCGCGCACGACCTGCTTGAGGATCGAAGGATCGGTGGCGGGACGATCGCCGTTGAGCGATTCGAGGATCGTGCGAAGTCTCAGATCGACGCCGTTGGCCGAATGATCGGATTGAAGTTCGCCGCGCGCGCTTAGCACACCGCGCAGTGA
Source organism: uncultured delta proteobacterium (assembly GCA_963842085.1). Lineage (GTDB taxonomy): Bacteria > Desulfobacterota > Binatia > Binatales > Binataceae > Binatus. The sequence goes on along the minus strand of CAWJET010000001.1, from coordinate 3,137,143 downwards.
ATTGACGCGCGCCGTCAGATGGTCGAGCGCGGTGCGCGCCTCGATCTCGCGCTCGGCTGCCTCGCGCCGCCTGCCTTCAAGTTCTGCCGCCGCCGCGCGCGACGCTTCCAGGTCGGCTTCCGCGTCGCGCATCGATTCGCGTGCAGATTCGAGCGCGGCCGCGACCGTCGGCGTCTCCAGCGTCGTTGCTTCGAGCCGCTTTTCGAGTTCCGCGCGCTCGCCGGCCAGATCGCCGAGCCGGCCGCGAATCACCGCGGCCTCGCGCACGACGTCGGACAGGTCGTCCTTGTATTCTTCGCCGCGGCGCTCGGCCAGCTTGAGTTCGTTGTTGGCGGTGTCGTGCTTGAGCGAGATTTCCTTGAGCGCCGCGTCGGCGTCGCCACCGCCCGCCGCGAGTTCGCGCGCGAGGGTCGCGCCCGCCTCGGCACGATTCGCGCGGGCGAGCGTCGCCTTCGCTTCCAGCTCGACCAGCCGTGCGCCCAGCTCGACTTCGAGCTGCGCGGTGGCGTCGAGCCGCCGCTGCAAGAATCCTCGCGCACGCGCGCGTTCATTCGCGCCGGAATGAAGATTCTCGAGTTCGCGTTGAGCGCCGCCCAGCTCCGACCGCGCCGACTGCGCGGCCGATGCTGCCGCCTCGACCTGCTCGCGAATCGCAGCGGCGCCCGCGCGCGCGCCGTCGAGCGCGCGCTTCAACTCCGCGTCGCGGCCGGTCTGGACAGCGAGCTCTTCGCGCTGATCGAGCAGCCGCCGTGCCGCCGCGTAGCGTTCCAGCTCGCCCAGTTCCGCCTTGACGACCTTGTAGGTCTCGGCTTTCCTGGCCTGCCGGCGCGCGAAGCTTAACTGCCGCTCGATTTCGCTCAGCACGTCGTCGACGCGCGCGAGATTTTCTTTGACGCGCTCGAGCTTGCGCTCGCTCATCTCGCGACGGCCCTTGAACAGCGACAGGCCGGCCGCTTCTTCGACCAGCGTGCGCAACTCGTGCGGCTTGGCCTGGATAATTTCCTCGATACGGCCCTGCTCGACCAGCGAGTAGCCGCGGCTGTGAATCTGCGCCGCCATGAAGAACTCGGTGATGTCCTTCAGCCGGCATGGAATCTTGTTGAGCAGGTATTCCGACTCGCCCGAGCGATAGGCCCGCCGCGTCACCGCGACCTCGCTCAACGCCGAGTACGGCTCTGGAAGCTGGCTGCCTTCTTCCGCCTCGAGCACGAGCGAGACCTCGGCCATCCCGGCCGCGGGATTCGACTCGTTGCCCGCGTAGATGAGATCCTCGATGCTCTTGCCGCGAAGCCGCGTCGGCGCCTGCTCGCCGAGCACCCATCGGATCGCGTCAACGACGTTCGACTTGCCGCATCCATTGGGACCGACCACCGCGGTCATCCCCGGCGCGAAACTTATCGTCGTCGAATCGAGAAAGGACTTGAAGCCAAGTAATTCAAGGCTTTTAAGACGCATGCTGTCTCCGCCTCCACCGCACCACCACAGCCCAGAAGCTTACACTAAAGTACCCTCAGAGGGTCAAGAGCACCCCAACATATCGTGTGCCGCAGAAAGGGTAGCCCCATCAAGTTGTGGATCTCGGCTTGGGGACGGCCGAATTACAAACAGCTAAAAGGCTAATCCTGGATGAGCTCCGTATTCCAGTAAGCGCTGTCGACCTGCGACAGGTACGGCATCCATTCGCGGTATCGCCGCAGGCTAAACATCTCGGACGAAAACGGCGTCCATTCGGGGCGTCGCGGCCTGCGGAACAGATGCATCCCGGCTTCGTCGGGCGTGCGGCCACCCTTGCGCCGATTGCAGTGATGGCACGAGCATACGATGTTCTCCCACGTGGACATCCCGCCGCGCGAGCGCGGAATGACGTGGTCGAGGTTGAGCTCGGTGCGCGGCAATTTCTTGTGGCAATACTGGCAGGTGTTGCCGTCGCGGGCGAAGATGTTGAAGCGCGAGAATCGCACGTGGCGCTTGGGCACGCGCTCGTACGCCGTCAAGAGCAGGACCCGCGGCACGCGGATGAAGCCGTTTACGATTCCGAGGCGCTCATGCTGCACCTCAATCGACAAGTCGCGCCAGCTGTCGAAGTCGAAGGTGTGATACTGCTCATCGACGGCCTTCGCAACGCCCTGATAAAGCAGGGCAAACGCGCGTTTTACCGACGTAACGTGAACCGGGAGGTATGAGCGATTGAGAACCAGGACCTTGCTGTTGAGCAGGCCTGCTCCCGGAAGACTCGGCGCAACCATTTCGGCCGCAACAGACATCCACATGACGAGTATCGGCCCCCAGATACCATGTCAAGATAGCTTGGATTAAAAGCCCGTTATTGATGCGCTAATCAAAGCTTGCTTGCGGAGCTCGGGCGTGCCTCGTATGATCCTGTCCAAGTTGTCGAGGCACAGGGTAAAACGATGTACCAGCGGATGCGGGTGTTTTTCTGATTGCTCGCGACGCCCGCGCAACGATTCCCGGCGCTTCGCCCTTCCACTCGCAATCATGTCGAATTTGCCGGAATAGAGAGTCCATCGGTGAAACGAGAAATCGCCATTAACGCGTCCGCACTGGAGGTGCGAGTCGCGCTGCTTGAAGACAGCAACCTTGCCGAGTTCTACCTCGAGCGCAATCGCCAGGTTGGGTTGGCGGGCAACATCTATAAGGGCAAGGTCACGCGCGTGCTTCCCGGGATGCAGGCGGCGTTCGTCGATATTGGCCTCGCGAAAGCGGGCTTCCTGCATGTCTCCGATTTTCACGACGGAGTCTCCGCGCTCAACACGGTGGCGGAAGTGCTCGGCGAAGAAGATGTCGAGACCGAGCCGATCGTCGACAACGAGTTTGGCGATGCGGAGACGAGCGTCGCTGACGAAGCCGGCGGCAACGGCGACGGAAGTGCGCCACGGCCGTCGCGCGGGCGGCGTCGCGGCCGAGGGCGGCGCAACCAGGCGCCGAATCGCTCGCGGCTCCCCATCGAGCAGCAGTTGCGTCGCGGCCAGGACATCATCGTTCAGATCGCGAAGGAGCCGATGGGCACCAAGGGCGCGCGGCTGACGTCGTCGATTTCGCTGCCGGGGCGCCATCTCGTCTACACGCCAACCAGCAATCACATCGGAGTGTCGCGGCGAATCGCGAGCGCCGAAGAACGGGCGCGGCTGCGTGCCGACGTGGGAGAACTCAGGCCGCCGCAAGGCGGTTTCATCGTGCGGACCGCTTGCGAGGGCGTCAGCCGGCGCGAAATCCAGCGCGACGTCGCCTTTCTGACCAAGCTGTGGAGCTCGATCCTGCGCAAGAAAGAGAGCATGCCGCCCGCATCGATCCTTTACAGCGACCTCGACGTGGCGCTCCGAATCGTGCGCGACCTCTTTTCCAGCGAGGTGGACCGGCTATGGTGCGACGATCCGACGACCTACAGCCGGATCGTGCAGTTCGTACAGAACTATATGCCGCGGCTGCGCGCGCGCGTGGCGCTGCACGACGGGCCGCAGCCGTTGTTCGATCGTTTCAACATCGAACCGCAGATCGAGCGCGCGCTTGACCGCAAGGTGTGGCTCAAGTCGGGCGGCTACCTGGTTTTCGATCAAGCTGAAGCGCTGACCGCAATCGACGTGAACACCGGCCGCTTCGTCGGCAAGCGCAGCCAGGACGACACCATCTTCAAGACCAACCTCGAAGCAGTCGAGGAAGTAGTAAACCAACTGCGGCTGCGCAACATCGGCGGCATCATCATCGTCGATTTCATCGACATGGCGCGCGAGAGCGATCGCAAGAAAGTCAGCGACGCGCTGGCGATTGCGCTCAAGCGCGACAAGGCGCGGACCTCGGCGCTCAAAATTTCCGAGCTGGGGCTCGTCCAGATGACGCGCAAGCGCACGCGCGAAAGCCTGGAGAAGCTGCTGACCGACACCTGTCCGCGATGCGACGGGCGCCGTGTCGTCAAATCGGTGCCGACCCTCGCCGCCGAGGTGCTGCGCGGGATTCAGCGCGAGGCGGTTCCCAAGGCCGCCGGCGATATGCTCATCGTCAAGCTCAATCCAGAAGTCGCGCGCTATCTCTACGACCACGGCGCGAAGGATCTCGAGACGCTCGAGCAGCGGCTCTCGACCAAGATCGTGCTGCGCTCGAACGACGGCCTCGAGCTCGGCGCGTTCGAACTCGCCCGCGCCCCGGCCGCCGCCTAGCCGCGCGTTTACTCCGGACCCGCGCCAATCACTTGACCAGAGAAATCTCGAAGCCGATTGGTGTCTCCATGATGTCGGTCTTGGTGAACCGGGTTTGCCGGATGAAATCCACGAACTGATCCCTGGTGTAGGCGCGCCGAATGAGCATCAGGCGAAAGGCCCACCGCGTAAAGAAGGCGTTCACCGCGCTCTGCTTGAGCTTCACGACCTCGGCGTCGATGGCCTCCTTCGACACGTCTTTGCGGAGATCGATGATGAGCGCGGTGGCTCGGCCTCTTCGGGCCCGCCACGCCCGGCAATCTGGCGAAGCTTGCGGGCTTCAGCAGCGGCTGCATGACGGTCGTTCTTGATCGGCTGGAACGGGCGCACTACGTCGAGCGGGAGCGCAATCCGCGCGACCGCCGCAGCGTCATCGTGCGATTCGCTGCGGCGCCGAAAAAGAGGATTGCCAGGTTTTACAAGCCGATCCTCGCCCGCATGGACCGCGTCTTCGCCGCCTACGACGAAAAGCAGCTCGGCGCCATCAACGACTTCTTCATGCGATCCAATCGCGCGCGGGCCAAAGGCCGCAAATCATGACGGTTTGAGCGACCACGGCACCGGCTTCTTGTCAAAGAAGGACTCTAGCCCCGAACGGGTTTCGTCGGTGATGTGCGGCGCGGCGATGTATTCGGTCATGCTCATAGCTATCGCCTGGCCGGAAAATTTGCACATCAATGACTTGGTAGTCGCTTCCGCTTTCGGCGCATTCATCGCGATCGCATCTGCCCACCCAAGCGCGCAGGCCATCAGCTCGCCCGGCGGTACCACCTTGTTGACCAGTCCGAGCGCCATCGCCTGCTCGGCGGTCATCAGTTCGCCCGTTAACAGCAGATATCTCGCGACGCGCTCGCCGACCAGACGCATCAGGTGGAGGATCACCATCCCCGCCTGAATGCCATGTTTCATTTCCGTGTATCCGATCTGCGCGTTCTCCGCGGCGACCGCCAGGTCGCAGGCGCTGAGGAATCCCGCGCCGTTACCGACTGCGACCCCATTGACGGCGGCGATCGAAGGTTTGCCCAGCCGATAGACGCGCTCGATCAACGCCTCGCCGCGCAGCGCACCGTCCCAGACCGATCCCGCTCCGTCGACCGGTAGCCGGTCGAGGATTGCCCGCAGCTCGCCGAGGTCCATCCCGGCGGAAAATGCGTGACCGGCGCCGGTGAAGATCAGCGCACGCACGCGCGGATCCGCTTCGGCGCGCGCAATCGCGGCCATCAGCGCGTCGATCATCGCGGCGCTGAGTGCGTTGCGATGGTCCGGGTTGTTGAGCGTGATTATCGCGGCCGGGTAGCGCGCTTCGTACAGTACGATTTGATCAGCCATGTCGTATATCCATCTTTTTTCAGTTGGGCTCGGCCACCGAGGTGGCGGCGGCGATCTGCGCCGCGTCGCGAATCTGGCCGAAATGAATTTTGCCGAGATCGAATTCCTCGAGCGCCTTGATCATGCTTGCCAGCGCCGCCTTGCAGGTCGGAAGATTTTTTCGCGCACGCGTCAGCGGATTGCATCGCGCGACGATAAAATTCTTCAGATAAGGATGCATCAGGCCGCGCTTCTTGCCCGCGGCTACCAGTTCAACCGCCAACTCGTCGGCGCGCTCGACCTGGGCCGCGCGCTCCCGGCGATCTTCGATCGCGTCCTTGAGCGGCTTGGTAAGGAATGTGTCCACGCGGCTCAGCAGGGGCGCGAACACGCCGCCCGAAAATCGCGGCTTTGTTTCATAAAGCAGCCCGAGCGTGATGTAATGGGCGCGCTCGAACTCGAAGGCGAAGTCTTTCTCGGCGGATTTGGGCCGCTCCCCCAGACGCGCGCGATACATCCGGATAACCTCGAGCGCCTTGTCGCGCAGGTTGTGCGCCTTCTCGGTGTTCAGCGCAAGGATCTGAAAGGCGACCTCGGGATCCGGTATCACAATCGCCGGAATCGTCTTGGCCCCGGACTTCACCGCGGCAGCGCGGCGATGGTTGCCGTTGGGAGTCCAGTAGGTGCCGGCCGTGTGAACGGCGACGATCGGCTCGGTAAACCGGTCGAGCTTCTTCATCACTTCGATCATTCGCTTCAGATGCGCGGGCGAGAGGTCGCGCTGATACGGCGTCGCCTCCACTTTCGCAATCGGCAGCAGCGCGAACAACTGCCAGTGCTCGCCGATCGGCTCTTGATAGGCGGCGAGCGCCGCACCGCCGTCGGCTTCGATCGTTGCTGCCAACTCGGTGACCGCGGCCGGGAGTTTTGCGCCGCGCGGAGAAGTCGCTAATTCCACCATGCTCAAGCTTCTAGTTGATGGACCGCCTCGCGGACAACCGCCTTTACCGCCGTCAATGCGGTGGCGCGCCTGCCGCGGAGGGAGCCGCGTTCGGAGCGGGCGCGGCGGCGTTGACCGCGACGATGCGAAAGCGAACCGTCGCCTCGTCGCCGGCCAGAATCGCGCCAAACAGAAGGCCGGGAACTTTGACGCCGAACTCGTCGTAGTTGAATTTAACTTCACCGTCACCTGTGAACACGCCGTCCGCGCCGAGCGTCGCGTGGACAGTCATGGTCATGGCATGCGTTTCGCCGTGGAGGGTCAGGAATCCGGTCACGATCGCGGTGCCTTCCCGGGGACCGGTCATCACGACCCCGACGACGCTGCTGCTCTCGAACCCGACGGTCGGATATTTGTCCGCCTCGAGCGATTTTTCGGTAACTACTCGATCGCGCGTCGCACTGTCGCTGCTGTAGCTGCCGGCGTCGATCAGGATTCGCACCTTGGCGGTGCCCGGGATGTTGGCGGGGTCGCCGCTCACCGCGCCGTCGATTATCCGGAACGTGCCGATGGCGCTGCCGCGGATGAAGGCGGCCGGCTCCGCGACCGCTACGCTCACCGTGCTGCGGTCGGCGTCGACCTTGAACCGCATCGTGGCCGCGCCGGCCGCGTGCGGCGCGAAGACCATCAGCGCGAGTGCGCCGCCGAGCGCAATCAAGGCGTGCCGGAGGACGCCGCGAAATTCATTGGCGGATTTTGTCAATTTGGCGAGTGCTCCATCTCTCAGCCGAAACGGCGGCGCGCGATCGCGACCCCAATAACGGTATAAAGAATTCCGAATCCGAAATTGACAGCGGCCGGAAACAACGCGCTCGAGGCGGCCAGGTTGCGAATCATCAAGTCGTTGAACGCGCGCATCGCCCACGTGGTCGGCAACGCGAGCGCAAGATGCTGCATCCAGGCGGGTTCGAAGTCGATTGGCCACCAGCAGCCGCCAATCGCCGCCATCGTCATGATCACGATTGCACCCACGGGCAGAACCGCATCGCGCGTCCGCCCCACCCCGGCCACGATCAAGCCGAATGCCGCGCCGGCGAAAGCGATCGCCGCGGCCGGCATCACCAGCGCCACCGGCGTGCGGCCGAGCGAAATTCCGAACAGCACGTAGCCGGCCGCGAACAGCACCGCCATCTGGATGAAGCCGACGACGAAGCGGGCGAGCAACTTTCCGGTAAGCGTGGTCCACAGCGGCGCCGCCGCCGAGCGCAAGCGTTCGAGCGTGCCCCAATCCTGCTCATCGATCAGCGCCAGCGACACGCCCATCAGCATCCCGATCAAAAGAAAGGTTACCGCGAACCCCGGCACCTGGAGATCGAACGCGTTGAATCCGGCGACTGCGCCGATTTCCCTGCCGCTCGAATCGACCTCGGTGAGTCCGAGCGTGCCCGGAATCGCGAGGCTCGCATCGATCGCGGGAATGCTGGGAATTTTGACCGGCGGAATTTTTGGCATCGCCGGCAGCGCGGGCAGACTGAGATCGATCGGCGGAATCGTGAGCGCGTTTTCGAGCCCGGCCCGGGCGTCCTTGAGCTCCGCGGCGGGTTGCAGTTTGATCGCTCCGAGATCCAGATCGGGCGGCAAGCTCGGGATGGCCGGCGGCGCCGGGATGTCGGCGGCATGGCTGCCGGCGAGTTGCTGCAGTTGCGCGAACCAGGTCTCGAAGCGCCCGCGCGCTATTTCGAGGCGGTTCAGATAATCCTTGAGCGCGTCCAGCTTCGCCTGCTGCGCAGCGGTGTCGGCGTCGAGCTTGCGCTGGATGCGATCCAACTCGGTGTCGAGCGCGCGCCGGGTTTGATCGCGCGCAGCGGTCAAGGCGGTCTCGATGCGCGCGTGAATGCGCGGCGCGAGCGCAGCGCGCGACGCCTCGGCTTCCGTCGCCAGGCGAGCGGCTTCGGTCCGCGCCTGCGCGGCGGATGCGCGCGCCTGTTCGAGCTGGCGGGTAAAGTCGCGGGTTCGTTCGGCGGTTTGACTGCGCGCCTGGGCGGCCGCGCCGGCGCTGACCTTGCTGCACAACTCCGAAAGCGCCAGCTCGATCTTTACGCTCTGCAGGTACTTGACCGGATCCGTGTAGAGAATGAGCTGCGCGCCGCGGCCGTGTTCGATCGCATCGGTCGTTCCGGGCGGAATGACTATTCCAACCACCGCCAGTTTTCGCTCGCGCACAGTCTGCTCAGCGTCGGCGCGGCTCACACAGTGAATGACGGAGAGCTCCCGCCGATGCGCGAGCGCGTCGAGGATGGCGCGCGCGACGGCGCCGTGGTCTTCGTCGACAACCGCCACCGCATATTCACCGCGCGGCGCTCTTCGACCGCCGTACACTTTCGCCAGCGAGAAACCGGCGGCCGCGATGACCGCAATTGGCGCGACCAGCAGCATGAACAGGCCGACCCGATCGCGCCGGATAAGCAGGAATTCCTTGCCGATCGTCAGCCACACCGCCAGCAGCGTCATCAGCGCCTCGGCAAAACCCGGCCGTCAGTCGTGCAACGCGTGAGGTTCATGGTGTGTCGCGCAGCGCATGGCCGGTGAGTCTCAGGAATGCGTCCTGGAGATTGGGGCGATGGACGTGGAATTCGATGACCTCGTCGCCGGCCTTGGCGGCCCGGCTAATTACGTCGGGCACCTGCTCGAGTGTGCGCAGCGTGGCCGCGGCCGCAAAGCCGTCGATGACTTCCCACGGCAGTTCGCTGACGCCCGCGATGCCGTCGGACCATCCGCGCGGGAGCGCTTTTTTCGTCATGATTTCGATCCGCGGCTCGCTTCCCGCCAATGCGATCAGCTCCCGGTCAGTGCCCTGCGCAACTATTTTCCCGTGATCGATCAGCACGATCCGATCGCACAGCCGTTCGGCTTCTTCCATGTAGTGCGTGCTGTAGAGGATGGCGCCGCCGGCTTGCGCGGCCGCCTCGACCACGGCAAAGATGCGTCCGCGCGATTGCGGATCGACGCCGACGGTTGGCTCGTCGAGCATGATCGCCGCCGGGGAGTGCATCATTCCGCACGCGATGTTCAGCCGGCGCATCATGCCGCCGGAAAATTCGTTTACCACGTCGCCGGCGCGATCGCCCAGGCCGACTTCGTCGAGCAGACTGCGGGCGCGGCTGAGCGCGTCGCGCGCAGCCATCCCCTGCATCCGTCCGAAGAACAGCAGGTTTTCCAGCGCGGTCAGCGTGGGGTACAGCGCGAGCGATTGCGGCACCAAGCCGAGGCTTCTGCGCGCCAGGCGCGGCTCGGTGGCGAGGTCGTGCGCCGCAATCGAGGCGTGGCCGGAGTCCGGGGCGATCACGCCCGACAGGATCGAGAGGGTGGTGGTCTTGCCGGCGCCGTTGGGCCCGAGCAGGCCGACGATCTCACCGGCGTTCACAGCGAACGATACGCCGTCGAGCGCGACGCGCTGGCCGTAGCGCTTGCGCAGATCCTCCGCGCGGATCATGGGGCCCGAGTTCATTGGCGACGAACCAGGCACGCGCGGCATTTCAGCCCGGCATTCAGCGGTAACTCACCATCTCGAGCAGATTGCCGTCGGGGTCAAGAAAGTAGATGCAGTCGTGATCGCCCCAGTCGATCGGCGCGGCGCTCTCGACCCCGGCCGCCGACAGGCGCTCGCGTGCGCCGGCAAAATCGGTCGCCTTCACCTTGAACGCGTGATGACCGCGGCCGAGCGGGTGGCCGATGATCGATTGGCGCGCGGCGGTGTCGAGCGGCGGCCGCGGCACCTCGAACAGCGCAAGATTCTGTCCACCGCAATCGAGCAAGATCTGATCGCCGAAACGGTTGACCACTTGAAGGCCGAGGACGCCCGCATAGAAGCGTTCCGCGCGCGCGAGGTCCGCCACCTCGATACCGAAATGATCCAGCCGCTGGAGTTTCATCGCGGGCACCGGATCAGATTATCCACGAGAGTCGATGATTAGGAAGATGCGGCCACCGTATGACCCTCGAGTTCGAGCGCCTTCGATCCGATCAAACGTTTCTTCTCGTGCCGGATGAATGCGGGATCGAAAGTCACGATCATGACCGGCAGAATCGTCATCGCGCCAAGCATCGAAACGAACATCCAGACCGCAAGCAACAGGCCCATCTCCGCGTCGAAGCGGATGCTCGACCAGTACCAGAACAGAACCGACGCGACCAGCGTCAGCGCAGTGAAGGCGACGGCCTTTCCCGAAGTGACCAGGGCGGTATAGGTACTTTCTTTGAGATCGTGGCCCTCGGCAAGTTCCTCGATAATCCGGCTTACTACGTAAATAGAATAGTCAATCCCGAATCCGACTCCGACAGTGACTACCGGCAGAGTATTAATGTTGATACCTATGTCGTGCGCGCCCATGTAGGCGTTGATCGCGGCGTTGGCCAGCGCCAGGGGGAATAGCAAGTACAGTCCCGCCATAAACGAGCGGTACGTAACCAGGATTATTATGTAGATCGTGGCGAACGCGAGGACGTTGAGCAAAACATCATTGTCGATGATCTCCTGATTGGCGGCGGCCAGCTCGCCGATTATTCCCGCGGCCAGCGCAAACGTGACGCCGGGCACATGATGCTGCGGCTCAGCGAAGAATCGCTGCGTGCGCAGCACGACTCGCTGGACGTTTTCGCCCTGGCGATCCTTGCAATACACCGTCATCTGGGTCGCGTCGCGGCGCGGCGTGATGATGTAGGCGGTCGAGAGCGGCGACGCTCCCGCCAGCAATCCGCCGAGCAGTTGTCCGGTACCGCGCCTGGTGGTCGGCAGCACGTTCCACTTGGGCTGAAACTCTCTGAGCGCGGAGCCGCCGTTCGACAGCAGATCGGCCACCGAGAAGGTCCGCCCCACCGCCGGATCGCGCTCCATGTAGCGCTCGTACTCGTCCATGACATGGTAGAGCCTGGGATCGTTGAGCGAGTCGCGCTTGGCAAGTTCCGCGACGACCACGAACTGCTCGATCGCGCCGAACTCGTCCTGGATCGCGGCCATCGAGCGGTTGTACGCCGAGTTGGGCCACAGGATGGGCGATGAAGACGACGGGTCCCCGACCTTGAGGCCGGTCCAGAAGAACGCGCACAGCGCAATCACCGCTGCCGTGGCGGCGAAGGTGGCGATGCGCCCCGATCGCTCCAGCATCCATTTGGCCATCGCCTGCAGCATGCGTTTGAACAGGCCATGCTCGCGCCGCTCGATCACCTCGATGCGCGGCGGCTCGAGGTAGTAGTACACGATCGGATTGAGTATCAGCTCGCTCACGATGATCGCGGCGATCCAGAAGCTCGCGGTGATCGCGAGTTTCTGCAGAAACAGAACCGGTACCAGCAGGATGATCAGCACGCCGAAGGCGTCGGCCAGAATTCCCGACAGCGACGGCACGAACAGCTCGGAGAACGACGACAGGATGGCCCTTTCCTTGTCGCGCAGCCGGTAAAACTCCTCGTAGTACCGATCGTGCATCTGCACCGAATGGCTCACCGCGCGAGCCGTTATCAGGAACGGGATGACCAGCACCAGCGGATCGAGCCCGAAGCCCAGCAGCCGGATGAAGCCGAGGCCCCAGATGGCGCAAATGACGCCGGAGATCGTCGGCCGCAGCGCACCCCGCCAATCGCGGAAATAAAAATAGAGCAGCATCCAGACCGCCAGCACCGTGGCGACAAAGATCCACAGAAATTCCGGGGTGTAGTGATACACCCATCCGTAGAGGATCGGCTGCCCGCCGACGTAGATGTGCACCGTCGAGTCGCGCTCCGGCTCAACCACGATGCGCCTGATCTCATCGAAGATGCGGGTGTAGTCGAGCCGCGATTCCAGGAAGCTGCCCTCGATCACCGCCGCCCGGTCGTCGAGCGAGACGAAGCGGCCGAAGATCACCCCGGGATTTTTGTGGACGTTGCTCTCGAGTTCTTCAAGCTCGCCTGCGATCGTGGGAATTTCGCCGTTGGGCAGCACCGGCGTATTGAGAATCACGCCGCCGGCCAGCGGGCGAAAATAGCTGGCCGTCGCAATCGAGCGCACCGAGCCGTGCTGGATGCCGTAAACCAGATCAAGGTCGCGCGTCATCTGCACGATCTTCTTGATGATCCCGGGAGTGTAGATCGTGCCCTCTTTCGCCTCGATCATAATCGTGACGTTGTTGACGCTGCCGAAGTACTGGTCGTACTTGTGTGCGACCTTGATGAACGGATGATTCTGCGGCAGCAGGTCGCCGAAGCTGGTGACCAGCTGGGTTTGCGCCGCGTAGTAGCCGAAAAATGCGGTGAGCGCGCCGACCACGCCCAACACCAGAAAGCGCCGGCGCAGAATCCATTGGCCCAAGCGGTACCAGCTCATCGCGTTCTCCGAAGTCCCCGTGCTCGCGCGTTCGCGCTCAACCCTGACAGAAGCGCCAGGTCTTGCCGCCGTCCTCGGTGTAGAGAATGGTGCCGTAGCCGACGATCCATCCGTGCTGCGCGTCGAAGAACCGCGCCTGGCTCAGCGGGAACGGCACCGCGGGCACGGACGGATCGTGCGCCCACGCGCCGTTGGGCTGAAGACGCAGCACCGTGCCCGTCAGTCCGGTGGTGATTCCCTGGTCGCCGCCGAACAAATCGATCGAGAACAGCGGATCGCGCGCCGGAATCTGGATCGCTCCCGGGACCAGCGTGTCAGGCGCGGCGCCCGGCTTGTCGGCCTGATGGACAAAGCGCCAGGTCTGGCCGCCGTCGTCGGTCTCAATCACCCAGCCCTCGAGTCCGCACGCCGCACCATGCTTTAGATCGCGGAACGAGACACCGAAAAAAGTCGGCAGCAGAAAATCCGCGAAGCGCGGATCGTCGTTGGGTCCCAGCGGACGTTTCCACTGCGGCACCAGCGATTGCTGCTGCTCCTGCCAGCTCTTGCCGCCATTTTCAGTCGCCCAGATTCGCCCCAGCTCGCCGACTACCCAGCCGTGATCGACGTCGAGGAAGCTCGCACTGTAAAGCACCGGCTCCTCGTACGGCAGCGCGTAGTCGGCCAGGTCCGGCGGAAACAGCCGCTGCAACTGGCGCTTGATGAAACTCTCGCCGCCGTTGGTCGTGCTCAGCATCAGCGCGCGATCGCCAACCAGGAAGCCGTGATTCGCGTCGGGAAACGACAGCGCGAAAATGAACAGGTGCGTCCGCGAGTTGAGACGCTCCCACGTCTTGCCGCCGTCGCGCGTTTTCATTACGAGCCCGTCCTGCCCGCACAGATAGCCGTTCTGCTCGTCAGCCATCTGGATTCCGAAGATGCCGAGGTTGGTGCCGATGTTTATCCGCTTGAAGTGGCGGCCGCCGTCCTCGGTCAGTAGCACCTTGCCCCGATCGCCGACGATAAAGGCACGCGTCGGGCTGGTCGGCCATACATCGAAAAACTTGTCGGTCAGCGTGATATTGCGAAGCGGCAACGGCGGCAGTGCAACTTCGCGATGACAGGCGGAGGTCGCGAGCGCGATCAGAACAAAAAGCGTCTTGCTTAGGCTGTATGCGCGGCGGTTTCGCTCCATTCGGCCGATCCCATTAAAAATTTGCTCTATACTCAAGCAATCCCGCAAGCTTGGCAAGCCATATTTTGCGCGCGAAAATCGGCCCGAAAACTACAGCTCCGCCAGCAACAGTCCCGTCAGGTATTCGCCCTCGCCGTGACCGAGCAGCACCGGATGGTCCGGGCCGGGGCCGAGATGCGCAATCAACCGGAAATTGCGGCCGGCGTTGGACGCGGCGAATCGCACGGCGCGGATGAAATCGTCGGCGCGGAAATGCGTCGAGCACGAAAACGTCATCAGCCGTCCCCCCGGCGCCAGCGCCCGCATCGCAACCGAGTTGAGTTCGACGTAAAGGCGTCCCGCGCGCTCCGCGTCCCCACGGCTGCGCGCCAGCGGCGGCGGGTCGAGGACAATCAGGTCGAAGCGATTCGCCGTCTCGGACATCAACTTGCCGGCTTCGCCGTGAACGAACTCGACGGCGCCCGCGGCATACTCGTTCAGTTCGAGATTTTGCCGCGCCACCTCGAGCGCCCGCGCCGACGTGTCGACCGCGACGACCTTGCCGGCGCCGCCCGCCAGCGCAGCGAGCGAGAATCCGCCCTGGTAGCAGAAAGCGTCGAGCACCCGCGCGCCCGACGCGATCGCGCCGGCCATCGCGCGGTTGTCGCGTTGATCCAGAAAATGGCCGGTCTTCTGTCCGTGCTCGAAATCAAGCTTGATCTTGATTCCGCGCTCGACCGCAATCGTCCCCGTCAGCACTTCGCCGGCGAGAACCGCAGTGCGGTCGTCAAGCCCTTCCTGCTTTCTCACTGCGCCGTGGCTGCGCTCGAGGATCGAGCGCGGATGAAGCAGCTCGTTCAGCGCGGCAACGATTGTCGCGCGCATCCGCTCGGCGCCCGCGGTCAGGATTTGCACCACGAGCACGTCGCCGAACCGATCGACCACCACGCCCGACAGCCCGTCGCCGTCGCCGTTGACGAGGCGGTACGCATTCGTATCGTCGCCGATGAACCGCCTGCGCAGTTCGAGCGCGCTCTTCAGTCGGCGCGCGACCAACTCCTCGATTGCGGGCGCCTCTCCCCATGCAAGCATCCGGATTGCGATCGTAGTCGCAGGGTTGCAGTAGCCCATGCCAAGGAGCGCGCCCGAAGCATCATGCACCGTGACTAGCGCGCCGGCTTCAGGCGATGGCGGTTCAATCCGCTCGATTGCTTGCGAGAAGATCCACGGATTGCCGCCGCGAACCGGTCCTTCCCTGCCGCGCTTGAGGATTACGCGCGCAAGCTCGGGCGCGTTCAAGGAGAGGGCCATGGCGGCTTGCCGGCGCGGGCGAAAGTGCCGCTGCGGCCGCCGCGTTTCGCCACCAGTCGAATCGCCCCGATCTCCATCGCGCGATCGATTGCCTTGGCCATATCGTAAATCGTCAGCGCTGCCGCACTCACCGCGACCATCGCTTCCATCTCGACGCCGGTGCGCGCGTCGGTCACGGCGCGAGCCTGGATTTGGATCGAGAAGCTCTCTGGATCCGGCGTGAAATCAATTTCGACGACTTCGAGCGGGATCTGATGGCAGAGCGGAATCATCTCATGCGTGCGTTTCGCCGCCATGATTCCCGCCAGGCGAGCCGCTGCCAGCGCCTCGCCTTTTTTGAGCTTACCGACGACGATCGCCCGCAATGTCGCCGGTGCCATCCGGACCTCGCCGCGCGCGATCGCCTCGCGCCGCGTGACCGGCTTCGCGCCGACATCGACCATCCGGATTCGCCCCCGATCATCAAGATGCGTCAGGCGCGCGCGCGGCGCTCGCGATTTTGTTTTGCCCGCCATCAAAGGAATGCTCTAGCATGAAACCAGCAACGCGCCACAGTTGGTCATGCCGACGACGGAAGCGTTAGCGACGGGAGGAGGGACCTCGGAGAGCTTCGCGCCAGCGAAGCCGGTACCGGTTTTGAAATCGCGAAGCAGTCCTTGCGAACAATCGCGGAGAACGTCGTAGTTTGTGAATATCAGAAAAACTCACAAACTCTGAGCGGAGTCGCCGGCCCTGCCTTATGTTGACCGCCCGCGCAGATACAATAAACTCTTGATTCTCGGTTCTGCCGAACATGGTTCAGAGGAGACATTTCCATAACCCGCATTCTGCAACTCTTGGCGGCCGTCCGAAATCTCCCCTGGTCCGTGACTATCCTGTTGAAAAAGGTTCGTAGCGCGACGAAGGAGCGCCACGCCAGAGCATGACTACAGAATCACTGGGTGCAGGGCCGGCCCTGCAAATCAACAAGGTCGTAATCCTCGGCTCCGGCCCTGCCGGACTGACCGCGGCACTCTATACGGCCCGCGCCAATCTGAGTCCGCTGCTGATCGAAGGAAATGAACCCGGCGGCCAACTCACTATCACCACTGAAGTCGAGAATTATCCCGGCTTCGAGCATGGCATCCAGGGCCCCGAGATGATGGACGTGTTCCGGCGCCAGGTGACGCGCTTCGGCACCCGCTTCCTGAGCGGCGCAGTTACGGAGGTGCGCTTCGGCAAGCGTCCGTTTGAGCTGGTCGCCGACGGCAAACTGATCAAGGCCGACGCCGTGATCATTGCGACCGGCGCGTCGGCCAAGCTGCTCGGCATCGAATCGGAGAAACGCCTGATGGGTTACGGCGTGAGTGCATGCGCCACCTGCGACGGCGCTTTCTTCAAGGACAAGGAAACGATCGTGGTCGGCGGCGGCGACACTGCGATGGAGGAAGCGAACTTCCTGACCAGGTTCGTCACCAGGGCCACCGTCGTGCATCGCCGCGACGCGCTGCGCGCGTCGAAGATCATGCAGGATCGCGCGCGCAAGAATCCGAAGATCGCATTCGTCTGGGATTCCGCAGTCGAGGAAATCATCGGCGAGCAGAAAGGCGGCGTCAGCGCCGTCAAGCTGAAAAATCTCAAGACCGGCAACGTCTCCAATATGAAGACCGACGCCGTGTTCGTCGCGATCGGTCATCAACCGAACACCGCGCTATTCACGGGCCAGCTCGAGATGGACCAGCTCGGCTACCTGAAGGTGAAGCCGGGCTCGACCTATACCAACGTCGAAGGCGTGTTCGCCGCCGGCGACGTCGCCGACAGCGTCTATCGTCAGGCAGTCACCGCCGCCGGCACCGGATGCATGGCCGCAATCGACGCCGAGCGCTGGCTCGAAGCAAA
Source organism: uncultured delta proteobacterium (assembly GCA_963842085.1). Classification (GTDB taxonomy): domain Bacteria; phylum Desulfobacterota; class Binatia; order Binatales; family Binataceae; genus Binatus. Next base: position 3,119,981 of record CAWJET010000001.1, on the reverse strand, counting down.
GGGCGAGTAGCGGTTGTCAAGGAGGATCCCTTCGGCTCCGCTCACGCCGTGCACCCTGTTGTCCGTTGCGCCGCACATGGACAATTGCAATCAACCATCGACCAGTAATATGCTAAGGAGGTAATACCGAGGCAATTGGCAATGACGGCTTCCAAACGTTCTGCAGTTCGCGCAATCGCAAGCAGCAGACTGACCAGCAAGGGCCAAGCTACCGTGCCGCTGCCGGTTCGTAAAAAGCTGAATCTGGAACCCGGGGACACGCTGGTATTCGAGGAGTCGCAAGCCGGAACGGTACGCCTCCGCAAGGCCGAGCCTCTGGACCTCGAGTTCCTTTCGGCGCTGGAGAAGACTCTCTCGGAATGGAATTCGGACAACGACGAAAAGGCTTACGGTGATCTGTAGGCGAAACGACGTCGTCGTCGTGCCGTTTCCGTTCACAAACAGTCGCACCGTCAAGCGACGCCCGGCGCTCGCTCTCTCATCGGAAAGCTTCAGTCACGAGAACGGCCACACGCTGCTGGCGATGATCACGAGCGCGGCAAATCCGCCGTGGCCGATGGACGTGGCTATCGATTCCGCAAAGGCGGGACTCCGCGCGGCGTCGAAGGTTAGACTGAAACTGTTCACCCTGGACAACCGCCTGATAGTGCACAAGGCAGGAGTCCTCACGGCGGCCGAGCAACGAGCGGTGGCAGCAGCGGTCAGAAAGCTGATGGCCACATAAGGTCGCGATTTCCTGCGCGCACGATTCAAGATTATTCTGCGATTTCTGGTCTTCGTGTCATTCAGAGCGAAGCGAAGAATCCCGGTTCCGATCTTCCCCTCGCCCGGTCAGGGAGAGGGGAATGAGGCGGCGCGCAATTATGCAAGGGCTCCCTGACAGGGAGAGGGGGAGAGAAGTTGTGGGCCTGCGGCCGACTAGGAACCGGTACCGGTTTCGCGGCGCGCGAAGCTGTCCGAGATCCCTTCCTCAGCTCGCGATGCTCGCATCGTCAGGATGACGGAGGGAGTGCGGCGCACCAGGCAATCGCGCCGCACAAAAGCTCGCGATGCTCGCATCGTCAGGATGACGTAGGGGTCCGCATCTCCCTTTTTTTGTGTACGTTCCAGCGCGACAGTGAGCAGGGCGGGGTCGCCAAGCGGCGACCCCTGTGATAACAAAGCGGCCTATGGCGCCAACATCTTTCCCAAAAGATTTTCTGTGGGGCACCGCCAGCGCGTCGTACCAAATCGAGGGCGGCTGCAACGAAGACGGCAAGGGCGAGTCCATCTGGGATCGCTTCGCGCACACACCCGGCAAGATTAAGCACGGCGACACCGGCGACTTGGCGTGCGATTTCTACCATCGGTACGCGGACGACATCGCGCTGATGGAGCAGCTCGGCCTCAACGCCGCGCGCATCTCGATCGCATGGCCGCGCATCATGCCCACCGGCAAGGGCCCGGTGAATCAGAAGGGCCTCGACTTCTACCGCCGCGTGGTGGACCAAATGCTCGAGCGCAACATCCAGCCGTGGGTCACGCTCTATCATTGGGATCTGCCGCAGGCGCTCGAGGACGCCGGCGGATGGCCGAATCGCGACCTGGCCGAATATTTTTGCGACTACGCCGTCACCGTCGCGGACGCGCTAGGCGATCGCGTGAAGCATTGGATGGTATTCAACGAGCCGTGGATCTTCACGATGCTCGGCTACGCGATCGGCATGCACGCGCCGGGACGCCACGAAACAGACAATGCGCTCAAGGCGACGCACACTGTCAATCTCGCGCAGGGCATGGCCGTCCGGGCGATCCGCGAATCGAAGAACCATCCCGAGGCGGTCGGCACTGCCTTCAGCATGTCGCCGGTGCATCCGGAAACCGGCTCGCTCGAGGATCGCACGGCGGCCGAGCGATGGCATCGGTTTTATAATATGTGGTTTCTGGATACCGTCATGCGCGGCAAGTATCCCCAGGCCTACCTGCACGGATCGGTCGAGGATCACGTCGAGATTCGCGCCGGCGACATGGACCTGATCAAGGCTCCGCTCGACTTCATCGGGATCAACCTCTATACGCGTGCGGTGGTCGCTCACGATTCGCACGATCGCTACATGGGCGTGAAGCAGGTCAGGCCCCGGGGCGAAGAAGTCACGGACTTCGGCTGGGCAGTGAGTCCGCAGGCGCTGTCCGAAATGATCCTGCGCGTCACGAAAGACTACCCCGGTGTCCCGATCTACGTGACCGAGAACGGATGCTCATATGGCGACGGCCCGGGCGCCGACGGCAAGGTCAACGACCAGCGCCGCGTCAGCTTCATCCGCCGTTACATCGCCGAGGTCGGGCACGCGATGAAGGCGGGCGCCGACGTGCGCGGTTATTTTCTGTGGACCTTTACCGACAACTTCGAATGGGCCGAGGGCTTTCAGCAGCGCTTCGGAATCGTGTATTGCGACTTCAGCACGCAGCAGAGAATCGTCAAGGAAAGCGGCCACTGGTACTCGCGCCTCGCGCGCACCGGCGCGCTGGATTTCGACCCGGTCGTTTGAGCAGGGGTGACCCCTGCACCCAATACTCTTGGTTTCTGCACGTGCCCGCTCCGTTGTCGCTTTCTTCATGACAGCTATCCAGTGGGCTGCAGAATTACGGTTGTTGGAATGGAATTCGGAGTGCAGTTGTCGTTAGTCGTCTTTAAACACGCTGCTGAGTTGCCGCGATGAGCGGCGGCGAATTCCTGATGTGGCTGCATCTGTGCGCGATGGCGTCATACGTCGGCGCGCAGTTCGCGGTCATATTTATGCTGATCCCGGCCGCCGAGACCGCCCCCAACGAGGCCGCGCGGCGCGCGAGCCTGATCGCGGGTTTCAAGTTCTACAACCCGTTCACGATCGGCGTGCTGGGAATTATTGTGATTAGCGGCGCGATGCGCCTGACGGACCTGAAGGCGTCGATGAAGTTCGACTACTTCGCGCGGATCGGTTCCGCACTCGAACTGAAACTGGCGCTGGCCTTCGTTCTCATCTTCATCCAGACCTACATTACGTTCGGGCTGGCGTTCAGAATCGGCCGCCAGGAAGAGGTGGCCGCACACGGCGACGGCGAGCCGTTCACCGTCGAACAGCTCAACTCGATGCTGCGGCGAATCCGCGCGATGGCGTGGTTCACGATCGTGCTGGCAGCCGCAGTCATCTGGGTGTCTCTCACCATGGTAGCGCGGGCGGCGGCAGTCGATGAGCCTGTCACCGCGTCACACATCTCCGCGCGCGCCGCATCGGGTCGCGCCGCTCGGGTACTCGCGCACCCGGTCACGTTTGCGATGTTGGCCGCGCGCGATGACATGACTTAATGCGCGAGCGCGAGCAGCGAGCCGACGATGTAGGCGACGGTGATCAAGCCGAAAAGCGCGCCCGGGATTTCGTTCAGCATGTTGTACTGCGCGAGCCGCGTCGCGTCGGTGACTTCCGCCGCGTGATTGATCGAAGCGAGTCCTGCGAGCCTGGGCTGAGTAGTGGTTGCGTTCATTTCAACTTCCTCCCGTAATGTTCTTCGGACGATTTCAGGCCAACGCCAGCAGCGAGCTGACGATGTATCCGAGCGTGATCAAGCCGAACACGACGCCGGGCAGTTCGCTGAGCAGGCTGTTCTGCGCGAGCCGGGTTCCTGCGGTGGCTTCCGCCGCTTCGTTGGTATTGGCGATTGCCGCGAGTCTTACTTGGTTGGTTGTAGCGTTCATTTTGAGGTCCTCCGTGTTGAATGACTTACAGGAGTACAGCAAGCCGCATGCCATCACTAAAACTCTCGATTTAACAACAACTTCTTCGGCAAGCGATGCCCCTATATTGATCATCAATCAAGGAAATACGAATAAAATCAATAAGTTAGTTAAACTCGCAGAATGCGACATCAAATGAATCAGTTTTCTATTTTCGCGGTAAATTTCTTGTTTCGCGAATCAATGCAATCAGCCGCCCGCAGCTATTATGCTGCGGATCGATGGTCGCCCGGCGCTCTTTGATCAACCTCAACGCATCTGCAAAAGTGGAAAGATGGCCAGCGAAATCAACCAGGACGCGCCCCAATCCGACACCAAAGCGACCGGAGGATTGAAGCCGGCAACGGCGATGCTCGCCGCCGACGCCGCCGCGCCCGGCGAGCATCCGCATTTCATCCGCCGTCTGTCGCTGCGCTTTGCAGAGACCGCGATCTTCCTGCTCGCCGTGGTCGGGGCGATCGCGCTGGGACTCGGAATCACCGACTACTTCGGCGAGCATCAGTATGTGCTCGCCTACCTGGCTGCCTATGCGGGCTTTCGCTTTGCCGATTTGATTGTGCGCGAAGATGCCGAGGACAGTCCGCCGCGCGAGGAGCTCAGCCGGCGGATCGCCGCGCAGCTGCCGCTGCTCGTGACGTTTGCGGCCGCGCCGTTCGAACGCACCTATGTTTACGGCGGCGCGGCGCCGGCGTTCGTCAAGGCGCTCGGACTGTTACTTGAGCTGCTAGGGATGTGGCTGGCGCTTGGCGCACGCATTCAGCTCGGATTTTTCACTTCGGGCCGGACTGGAGAGCGTCCGGTCCTCGTCAAGCGCGGCTTCTATCGGCACATCAGGCATCCGATTTATGCGGGAACCTTTTTGGTCACGTTCGGATGGCCGCTGATTTACGGGGCGCCTGTCACCGCGATCCTGACGCTAATCGTCGGAGCAATTTTCGCGAATCGACGAATGAAGTCCGAAGAGGCCGCGATGCGCGCGCGCTTTGGCGAAGAGTACGACGCCTACGTGCGCGAGACGGACGCATTGGTCCCGGCAATCTGGTAGCTTTAGCGGTTGCGCGCGTCGAGCTGGCAGCGCAGATGCGAGCAGAAGTTGTCGCCGTCGCGGCGGCTGACAAACTTCGCGCCGCATCTCGCGCATTCGCGAATCGATTCGCCCGGCTTCAGCAGCACCGTCAGCTCCGACTCTAGGACTGAGTCGTCGCTGTTCGATGCGCGCGTTTTTCGTTCCCCTGCCGTCGCTCCCTCGGCAAGCAGCCTGCCATTCGCACCCATCAGGGCGAGTTCGTCGGCGCGATTGTTAGTCGCATCGCTGCCATGCCCGCGGACCCACTCGAATCGCACGCGACGCGCCGCCACTTCAGCGTCGAGTAGTTCCCACAAATCGTGATTCTTGTTGCGCTTGTAATTGAGCCGCATCGAATCCACGACATACTTGCTGTCACTGCGCAGAATGACCTCGGCGCCGCGCTGGGTCGCGCGCAGGCCTTCGATTGCGGCGGTCAGTTCCATCCGATTGTTGGTGGTTGAATCGCTGTGACCGTTGAGTTCGCTCACGGTACCGCCGGGATCGCGGATCACGACGCCCCATCCGCCCGGCCCGGGGTTGCCGATGCAGGAGCCGTCGGCATAAACGAGATATTCGCGATTTCCAGATGCCACGGCTGGATTCTAGCTGAGGCCGCGAGCCTTTCGCAGCCGCGTGAACCACTCGACGTGGAGGCTTTTGCTTAGGCTTCGAAAGCCTTCGCATGTTCGAGATCGGTGATGAGACCAGGCTGTGTTGGACGCCATCCCAGCCGCTCCTGCGTTTGCGCGCTGGAAGCTGGGCAGTCGATACCCATGAAGAATCCGAGCCAACCAAAGTGGTCGGCTGCCTCCTCGGAGGACTTGGCGACGACCGGCACATTCAGGCCACGGCCGACTATGTCGGCGATGTCTCGAAACGGCACGCCCTCTTCGGCGACCGCGTGGTACCTGGCTCCCCCATCACCCTTTTCAAGCGCCAGTCTGTAGAGCCGGGCAGTGTCGAGCAGGTGCACCGCGGGCCAGCGGTAGAGCCCGTCGCCGACGAACGCCGACATACCCTTCTCGCGAGCTATGTCGATCACGTAGGTGATGAGGCCTTGCTTGACTCGGTCGTGGACCTGCGGGAGGCGCACCACCGATGCGCGCACGCCCCGCGACACCATCTCAATTGTAGCCTCTTCCGACGCGCTGCGGGGGCTCATCGAGCTGGGAGTGGGCGGATCGTCTTCGGTTGCGGCGCGGCCCGGCGTGAGGGCCATAGCGGTCCCCGAGATGACGATCAGGGGCCTGTCCGATCCGGCAAGCGCGGAGCCAAGAGCCTCGATAGCGCGCCTGTCTGCCTGACAGTTATCCATGTACTTCGAGAAGTCGTGATTGAAGGCGAGGTGAATCACGCCATCCGACATGGCAGCTCCACTGCGCAGGCTTTCGAGGTCTTCAAGATCACCGCGATGCACCTGCGCGCCAGCCTCGACCAGAGACTTGTTGGCGGCCGCATCCGAGCGCGCAAGACCGATCACCTTATGGCCGGCGTTGATAAGCTCCGGAATAACCGCGGTACCGATAAAGCCTGTAGCACCGGTGACAAATACACGCATCGCGACTTCTCCTTTACTTCACAATTTTATGACTCGTTCCTACTGACGGCTAATTTCTGGTCTTGGGGACAGGATTCGAACCTAATGACCCTGGGGTTATGAGGTTTCATCCTAGCTGAGGCCGCGAGCCTTTCGCAGCCGCGTGAACCACTCGACGTATTGCCGAGCGGCGCGCTCCCACGAAAAATCCGAGGCGAAGCAATTAGCCATCAGCCGCCGCCACCGCGGGCGCTGCCTGAACGTCGCCACCATCCGCTCCAGCGCCGCGACCATTTCCGCCGCGTCGAACTGGTCGAATGCGAAGCCGTTGCCGGTCGCGGCGGTGGGATCGAACTCAATGACGGTGTCGCGCAGTCCGCCGGTGGCGCGCACCACGGGCGCGGTGCCGTAGCGCAGCGCGTACATCTGCGTGAGTCCGCACGGTTCGAATCGCGACGGCATCAGGAAGGCGTCGCTGCCGGCCTGGATTCGATGCGCCATCGCGTTGTTGAACTCGATTATCGCGCGAAGTTTCTCCGGGTAGCGCGACTCCGCGTCTTTGAAAAATTCCTCGAGCACCGCATCGCCGCTCGCCAGCATGACGAGCTGCAAATCCAGGTCCATAACGGCGTCGAGCGCCTCCTTAAGCAGGTCGACGCCTTTCTGCCCGGTCATGCGCGTGACCATGCCGACTACCGGCCAGTCCTCGCGGTTCGGCAGACCGAGCGAATCGCGCAGCGCGCGCGTGCAGGCACGCTTGCCGTCGGGCTTCGCGGGCGTGTACCTCGCGGCGATTTCGCGGTCGTTGGCGGGATCCCACTCGTGGTAGTCGGCGCCGTTGAGGATGCCGACGAAATTCGGGCCCTTGTCGCGCAGCACCCCCTCGAGTCCAAAGCCGAGTTCCGGGTCGGTCGTAATTTCGTGCGCGTAGGTGGGGCTGACGGTTGACGCGCCGTCGGACAGAACGATCGCGCCCTTCATCAGGTTCAGGTGGCCGTAAAATTCAAGGTAATCGACCGAATAATATGGCGCGTCGAGGTTGAGCAGCGCGAAGTCCTCGCGTTTGCCGATACCCTGGAAGGCAAGATTGTGAATCGTGAAGATCGAGAGCGCCCGCTTGAACCTTGGCCGCAGCGTGTTGTCGGCGCGCATCGCGATCGTCAATGGCGCCGAATGCCAATCGTGCGCATGTACGACGTCCGGCGCGACTATCTCCGCGGCTGCAAAGGCGGCCGCGCGGCCGAAGAAGGCAAAGCGCCGCATGTTGTCGGGATAGTCCTTGCCGTTCTCGCCGTACACTCCGCGCCGCCCGAACAATCCGGGATGGTCGATAAGATACATCGGCACACCATGCGGGTCGGTCGCGCGCAATACCGAGAAACGTTCGACGCCGGTGCCGAATCGAATCGAGATATCGCGCAGGACCGGAGCAATCTCGACGCTCTTCACAATCGAAGCGTAGCCGGGCACGATCAGCGACGGTTCCTCGCCCACCTCCTTAAATGCGCCCGGCAATGAGCCGATCACGTCGGCGAGGCCGCCGGCTTTCGCATAGGGAGCGGCTTCCGCCGCAACGATGGTGATCTTCAATGCAGGAAACCTGGTCTGCGCAGAGTCGGAATCCTGAATCTCGCGCGAACTAGCGCGCTGGAAAAGGACGCTCACCTTCATCCTCTCCCTTATAGGGAGAGGAGACAGAGGGCTAGTTCAGCACGGTCCTCTCGGTGCGCGCCGCTGCCGGCGTTGGTGTTACGGCCTCTGCGCCGGGCTGCAGGGCGTCGCCGTCGCGCAGCGCGTGCCGAATTACTTCATCGACAGTGTCGACGAAAATCATCTCGAGCTCCTTGCGCACTTCGGGCTGGATGTCCTCGAGGTCGCGCTCATTGCGGCGCGGCAAAATGATCGTCTTGATCCCGGCGCGCTTGGCCGCGAGCACTTTTTCCTTGATGCCGCCGACCGGCAGGACCTTGCCGCGCAGGGTTATCTCGCCGGTCATCGCGATGTCCGAGCGCACCGCCCGGCCGCTGAGCAACGACGCCAGCGACGCGGCGATTGTCACCCCGGCCGACGGCCCATCCTTGGGAATCGCTCCGGCGGGAACGTGGACGTGGATGTCGGACTTGTCGTAAAAATCCGGCGCGATTCCAAACGCCGCGGCATGAGTGCGCACATAGGACAGCGCCGCCTGCGCCGATTCCTTCATCACGTCGCCGAGCGAGCCGGTAAGGTTGAGGCCTTTCTGCCCGTTCATCCGGGTGCTCTCGATGAACATTATCTCGCCGCCGTTGGGCGTCCATGCCAGTCCGGTCGCGACCCCCGGCTCCTGGGTGCGCTCGGCGACCTCGGAAAAGAAGCGCGGCGCGCCGAGGTACTTTTGCACGTCGGCTGCGCTGACGACGGCCGGCGCCGTTTCGCCCTCGGTTATCGAACGCGCGATCTTGCGGCAGACGCGTGCGATCTCGCGCTCGAGATTTCTGAGCCCGGCCTCGCGCGTGTAGCTGTGGATTATCTCCCGCAGCGCCTCCTCCGAGAATTCGATTTTCTGATCGCCGAGTCCGTTCTCGTTGAGTTGCTTGGGAATCAGGTGACGCTGCACGATTTGCAGCTTCTCTTCCTCGGTGTATCCCGGCAGCTCGAGCACTTCCATCCGGTCGCGCAGCGCGTGCGGCACCGGGTCGAGCATGTTGGCGGTGGTCAGGAACAGCACTTTCGAAAGATCGAACGGCACGTCGAGGTAATGGTCCGAGAAGGTGTTGTTCTGCTCCGGATCGAGCACCTCGAGCAGCGCCGACGCGGGGTCGCCGCGGAAGTCCATGCCGAGCTTGTCGACCTCGTCGAGTATGAACAGCGGGTTGTTCGAGCCGGCGTTGCGCAGCCCCTGGATGATTCGGCCCGGCAGCGAGCCGATGTAAGTGCGGCGATGGCCGCGGATCTCGGCCTCGTCGCGGATGCCGCCGAGCGACAGGCGCACGAATTTGCGCCCGAGGGCGCGCGCAATCGACTTGCCCAGCGAAGTTTTGCCGGTGCCCGGAGGCCCGACGAAGCACAGGATGGGGCCCTTGGTGTCGTTCTTAAGCTTGCGCACCGCGAGAAATTCGAGGATGCGCTCCTTGATTTTTTCGAGGTCGTAATGATCCTCGTCGAGCACCGCGCGCGCGTGCCGGATGTCGAGGTTGTCCTCGGTCGACACGCCCCACGGCAGGCTGACCAGCCAGTCGAGGTAGGTGCGCACGACGGTGTGCTCGGCCGACTCCGGCGGGATCATCTTGAGGCGTTCGAGTTCCTTGTCCGCGACTTTGCGCGCCTCGGGCGACATCTTCGCCTCTTCGATCTTCTTCTCGATCTCGTCGACTTCGGAGCTGCGCGCGTCGCCCTCGCCCAGCTCCTTCTGAATCGCCTTGAGCTGCTGGCGCAGGTAGTACTCGCGCTGATTTTTGTTGAGCTCGGTCTGTACCTGCGACTGGATCTTGTGCCCGAGTTCGAGCATCTCGATCTCGCGGCCTAAGATCGCGATCAGCTTTTCCAGCCGCGCGCGAACGTCGATCGTTGACAGCAGGTCTTGCGCCTCTTCGATCGGTATCTTCAGGTATGAGGCGACCATGTCGGCCAGCCGGCCGGCCTCCTTCACCTGCATCGCCATCACCTGCAGTTCGTCGGGCAGGTAGGGCACGAGCGAAACAAACTTGGAAAACTGGCTCACCAGGTGCGCATGCAGCGCGTCGATTTCCTTGTCGGAAGACTCCTGCTCGTTGAGCCGCTTGGCGTGCGCCAGGAAGTACGGCTCGCGCTGCGTGAACTGGCCGAGTTCGACTCGCGCCAATCCCTGCACCAGCACGCGCACGCTCTGATCCGGGTAGCGCAACATCTTGAGGATGCGCACCGCGGTGCCGCGCTGGAACAAGCCTTCCGGCGCCGGCTGCTCGTCTTCCGGGTTTTTCTGCGCCGCCAGCGCGATCACCTTTGAGGTCTCGCCACACTCCTCGATCAACTTGAGCGACGACGGCCGCGAAACCAGGAACGGATGTATCTGACTCGGGAAAATTACGATGCCGCGCAACGGCAGCACCGGCAGGACCTCGGGAATCTCGGCCTTGCTCAGGTCCTCTTCAATCTCGAAGCGTTTTTCCCCTTTGGGTTTGTCTGCCATAGGTCAATCGAACCTCGTAAGGAGGGACCCCGCCGCGCCCGCGCTCGCCACGCTTCCACGCAACCCAAATTTCACCGTAATATACGGAGGTGGGGCAGACAAGGTTACCTCTTGGGTAAGAAGCTAATCACGGGGAGCGGCCCGCGCCACTGACGAGGAAACGTTGCCCAATATTGGATTTGATAAGTTATTCAGCGAGGAAGAAGCCAACGAGCTGATTCCACGGCTGGAAATTTTGATGCGCCAGCTCCAGATGCAGGCGACGTCGTTGCGCGCGCGCGTCGAGGAACTGTCGGTGGCCGATCCCTCGATTTTGCACTCGGCGATGAGCGAAATCGTCGGGCGCTACCCGGAGTTGCGCTCGTTCGCGACCAACATGGCCGACGCCGCCGCTCAAATCGAGGCGTTCGGATGCATCCTCAAGGACATCGACCTCGGCCTGATCGATTTCCCGTACGACGCGGGCGACGAAGTCGTTTTTCTGTGCTGGCAGTTCGGCGAGCCGCGCGTCGTCGCATGGCACAGCGTGGACAGTGGATTCTCCGGGCGCCAGCCGCTGCCCGGCGCGCCCAACCGATGGCTCAACTGATCGCGATGCCGGTCTCCGGTCACTGAAGAAAATGATCATAGTCTTGTCGATTTACCTGGCGGCGCTCGGATGCTGGCTAGGCGGAATTGTGTTTTTCTCGTTTTTCACGGCGCCGGCCGTTTTCACGGTCCTGCCGCGACCGGAGGCGGGTCAACTGATCAGCACAATCTTCCCGCGCTACTACATGCTGGGCTACATCGCGGGAACTGTGAGCCTGGTGCTCGCGATCTATTTGACCGCGGTGCGCGGCCCGCGGATGTGGTGGGGCATCACGACGCTGGTGCTGGCGATCGCGCTCGCAATCAGCTTCTATGCCGGCACCGTCATTCTGCCGCGCGCCGACGCTATCCGCACCGTCAACGAAGAACCGAATCCCGATCCTGCGCGCAAGGCGGAGTTCGACCGCCTGCACGGCATGTCGGTGACCCTCAACGGCGCCGTGCTGCTGCTGAATCTTGCCGCAGTCGTCGGCACCGCGGGAGCGCTGACCGGGCGTGGCTGAGCATAGCTACAAGGCGGTCGTGATCGATTTGTTCGATACGCTCGTCAACTGGAATCCCGACGGTCTGCCGCTGATGCAATTTCGCGGGCGCGAAATTCGCAGCACGACTCCCCTGCTCTATGACACGCTGGAAGCCGCGCTCGGCGAGCGCTTCGACCCGGAAAAATTCTCCGAGGCGCACGCGGCGGTCTACAGCGAGATATTCACCGAGCGATCAAAGCCCGACGCGATCGAGATCACCTGCCTCGAGCGCTTCTCGCGCACGCTGAAACTGCTCGATGTCGACGAAGATCAAGCCGCAGCGCTGGCCGAAAATCTGCGCCGAATCCACATGGCGCGCGTGCGCGCGGTGACCAGGGCGCCGGCTGCACGTATCGACGCGATGAAACGAATCGCCAAACACCACCGCGTCGGCTTGATCTCCAACTTCGACGATTCGGAGACCGGCCACCTCATCATGGACGATACCGGCATCCGCGAGCTGTTCGACCCGGTGATTATCTCGGCCGACACCGGCTATCGAAAACCCAATCCGCTCATCTTCAAAAAAATTCTCGACGCGATGCGCCTCGAACCGGCCGACATCCTGTTCGTCGGCGACACTCCGCTCGACGACGTGCTTGGCAGCAAGGGCGTCGGGATGCATTCGGCGTGGATTCGCAGGCGCGGCCGCGAGCTGCCCGAGGGAATCCCGGCGCCGGACATCGTCATCTCCGACCTCGCGGAACTGCCGGCGGCGCTCGGCTTGCAGGAATAATTCAGGCGGCGGCTGGCGCGAAAAAATGAAACGGCGGCAAGTTGTGGCGGTCATCGGCGCGGGTGACGCGCCGCGCGCCGTGGCCAGGCTAGCGTACGCGCTCGGCCGCGAGATCGCGCGCCGCGGCGCCGTGCTGCTGAACGGCGGTCGCACGGGCGTGATGGAATCGGCGGCGGCGGGCGCGCGCAAGGAGGGCGGTCATACGATTGGAATTTTACCGGGATACGATCGCCGTGCGGCGAATCCGCATATCGAATTAGCGATTGCCACCGGCATCGGCGAGGCGCGCAACGCCGTGATTATCGCGAGCGCCGACGCGGTAATCGCGCTGGCCGGCGAGGGCGGCACCCTGGCCGAGATCGGCTTCGCGAAGAAATTCGGCAAGCCCATCGTCGCGCTCGATTCGTGGCCGGAAATCGACGGACTGAGCCGCGCCGACACTGCCGCCGAAGCGGTTGCGCTGGCGCTCAAGCTCGCGGCGTCAAATTCGCGACGGAGAAATTGAATGGCAGCCGAGGATCGAAGCCGCTTTATCCAGGCGCTGGAACGAGCGCCGTTCTCGGCGATGCTCGGGCTGAAGATCGAATCCGCCGCCAACGGCGCCGCGACCGTGCGGATGCCGTTCGACTTGCGCATTCTCAACGAGGGCGGCCCTGCCGCGCCGATTCACGGCGGCGCGATTGCCGCGCTCGCCGACGTCGCCGCATGCGCCGCGGTATGGAGCCTGACCGCGACCGTGCGCAGCGCGACGATCTCGATAGCCGTGAACTACACGGGCTTCGCCGTGAATTCCGATCTGATCGCCCACGCGCGCGTGAAGCGCGCCGGCAAGCGCATCGCGAGCCTCAGCGTGGAGATCATCGACGCGTCCGGCGCTCTAATCGCCGACGCGCTCGTTACCTACAGTATCGCCTGACGCGCACGCATCGATTAGTACAACCGGCTCGCTTACAATGGAGCGCAGTCAATTTTTCACAAAGCGCATGTGGAAGGGATGGGGAATATGTTTTCCAGCATTCGATTCGATCGCAAATTTATCTTCAGCGCGCTCGCGATTGTCACCGCCGCGCTATCGCTGACGCTTACGCTGGCTCGTGCGGCTCGCGCCGGCGACGATGCTCCCGACGCGATGCCGACCGGAACCGAGACCGTGCTCTACTCCTTCGGCGTCGGTCCGACTGGCAGCACCTGCACCAAAGCCGAAGACGGCGCCGACCCCAAGGGCTCGTTGACCTATGTGTCCGCCACGGGCCTGCTCTTCGGCCGCACTTCGACCACCACCGCGCAGGGCGACGGCACGATTTTCCAAATCATGCCCGACGGCACCGGCTACATGGTCGATCACTTCTTCACCGGCGCCCAGACCGACGGCAACAATCCGCGCCACAACGCGATGACCCTGGTCGGAACCGTCCTCTACGGCACAACCCTCACCGGCGGCCAGCATGACAACGGCACCATCTTCAGCATCGACGACGACGGCAGCAGCAGCAGCTACTCGACGCCGCCCGTCTACGACTTCGCCAAGAGCGCCAAGAACAACGACGGCGATCAGCCGCACAGTTGCTTCGTTGCCGCCGGCAGCGTGCTCTACGGGATGACCTCGCAGGGCGGCAAGAAAGGCGGCTCGACCGGCGACGGGACAATCTTCTCCTTCGACACTTCCAGCAACACCTACTCCCGGCTGTTCTCCTTCGACGGCAAGCACGGCGCCGATCCGCACGGCCAGCTGATTCTCGATCCCAACGGCACGACGCTTTACGGGATGACGCGGGCCGGCGGCAAGGACCACGTCGGCGTCATCTTCTCCTTCGACACAACTACGAAAAAATTAAAAGTGCTCCACAACTTCAGCTGCCCCGGTAGCAGCACACCCGACTGCATCGACAAGAGCGACGGCGCCACGACTGACCACGGCACGCTGATGCAATACAACTCGACACTGTTCGGCCTGACCACCTACGGCGGCAAGTACGGCAACGGCACACTGTTTTCGATCTACACCAACGGCAAGCACTTCAAGGTCCTGCAGAGCTTCGGCAAGCCCGGGACCAACGACGGCATCAACCCGTATGGCTCGCTGCTGCTGAACGGCACCACGCTCTATGGCACTACCCAGACGGGCGGCAGCAAGAACAATGGCACCGTCTTTCAGATCGGCACCGACGGCAATAACTACACGCGAATTTACGACTTCCAGAACGGGACCGACGCCAAGAACCCGATCGACAACGTGATTCTTCTCGACAACACGCTCTACGGCATGACCGAGAAGGGCGGGCTGTGCGGCGACGGCGCAATCTTCGCGATCACGTTGCCGTCGGGTTGAGCTTCGCGTGTCATCGACGCTCGATAAAATCCGCCGCGCCGCCGTGCCGCACGGACTAAACCTGGTGGCGGCGACTCCCGTCGCGCGCTACGACAACGCCGTCAGGGAAATTTCGCGCGCCTCGTCGATCGATCGCCAATCACGCTCGATCGTCGTCATCGGCAACGGTGGCGGCGCGCTCTGGGTCGCGCTCAAAGCGCACGCGGCCCACCACCCCGGATGGTGGCAGCGCGACAATCCGCTCGACGACTTCACTCACGAAGTTGTCGAGGGCGCCATCGCCGGCCCCATCCGCGCATCGGGTGCTCGATGCACAACCGTATATCCGTTCATGCGCGGCGGCCCGACGCTGAACTTCATCGAGCTCGGCAAGATCGCGGGAATCGCCGGGCCGAGCATCCTCGGCGTCACGGTGCATCCTTTATATGGACCCTGGATCGCATTTCGCGCCGCGCTCCTGCTCGACGAAGAGCTGGATTCACCCGGCGACGCGCTCGGTTTCGATCCGTGCCCGCAATGCACCGCGCGCACGTGCATCCCGGCCTGCCCGGTCAACGCGGTAAGCATCGAATCCGGATGGGACATCCCCAAATGCCTCACTCATCGCGTCGAAGTAGAGCCGGACTGTGCCCCGCGATGCCACGCGCGCGCGGGATGCGTACTCGGCCCCGAACATCGCTACCCGGACGACGAACTGGCCTACCATCAGATGCGCGCGCTGCGCTCGATGCGCCCGTACTACGAAGCCCATTTGAAGCGCGACCATTAGGTTTCCGCGCCCCCTGTCAGACCGCGTATATACCTATATAATCCACCCCGAGCAGAACGATGCCCTTTCCAATCAATCGCCCGCGCCGCCTGCGACGCACCGAAACAATCCGCCGCATGATCCGCGAGACGCGGTTGTCGCCCGACGACCTCATCCTCCCGATGTTCGTGTGCCCGGGACGCGGCGTGAAGAAAGCGGTCGAGTCGATGCCCGGGGTAGCGCAAATGTCGGTGGACAACATCGTCGCTGAAGCGCGCGAGACCTGGGCCGCCGGCGTCCCGGCCGTCATTTTGTTTGGAATTCCCGAACGCAAGGACGCGCACGGCAGCGAAGCCTGGAACGACTACGGCGAAGTGCAGCGCGCGATCCGCGAGATCAAGGAACGCGTGCCCGGACTCGCGGTGATCACCGACGTATGCATGTGCGAGTACACCGACCACGGCCATTGCGGCGCGCTCGCCGGCAACGACGTCGACAACGACGCGACGCTGGAACTGCTGACGCGCTCCGCGCTGTCGCACGCGCGCGCGGGCGCCGATATCGTCGCGCCGTCGGACATGATGGACGGGCGGGTGGGCGCGATCCGCTCCGCGCTCGACAGCAACGGCTTCAGCCACGTCGCGATCATGGCGTACTCGGCCAAGTTCGCGTCCGCATTTTACGGCCCATTTCGCGAGGCGGCCGAGTCGGCGCCGAAATTCGGCGATCGCCGCTCGTACCAGATGGACCCGCCCAACGGCGACGAGGCGATGCGCGAAGTCGCGCTCGACCTGGAAGAAGGCGCGGACATCGTGATGGTAAAGCCCGCGCTGCCCTACCTGGATTTGATCTGGCGCGTGAAACACGAGTTCAATGCACCGGTAGCGGCCTACAACGTCTCAGGCGAGTACGCGATGATCCGCGCAGCCGGCATCAACGGATGGATCGACGAGGAGCGCGCGACGCTGGAAGTGCTGACATCGATCAAGCGGGCCGGCGCCGATTTGATCCTGACCTATTTCGCCAAGGAAGTAGCCCGCAAACTCCGCGCCTGAGCACGAACCCCGGCCGCTCCTTGTCGCGAGATGACCCTAACCTCTCCTTGTCCGATTAAGTTGTTCGCTCGCTGACCCGTAGTAGTTGGCAATCGCCTCGGTCAACCCCTCGATCGTATACCTGGCCGGCCTCACCACCACCTCGAATCCACGCTCCCGCGCAGTCGCCGCCGTGATCGGCCCGAGCGCCGCCGCTCGGACTCCTTTTCCTGACGTGCCAATCAGCTCGCAAAAATTTGTGACAGTGCTCGAACTGGTAAACGTCACCAGATCGATCGCCGCGGACGCGAGCAGCTCACGCATGCGATCGATCTGCGCGCCCTTGGGCTTGACGGTTCGATACGCCGGCGCGACCACGACTTCTTTGGCGCCCTTGGCGCGCAGAATTTCGGGCAGCGCCTCGCGGGCAACTTCCGCGCGCGGAATCAGGAATCGTTTGCCGCGAATCCGCTTGATCCCGATCGCGGTAACGATCTGCTCGGCGCGATATTCGTCGGGAACCGCGGTGACGCGTAGTGCATAGTCGGCGAGGCGCGCCGCGGTGGCCGGCCCGATCGCCGCGAGCGACGCGCGCCCGAGCTCGCGAATATCGCTGCCGCGCGACTTCAGCCGATCGATAAATCTCTCGACTCCCATCGCACTGGTGAAAATTATCCAGTCGAAGGAATTGATGCGTTTGATCGCACGGTCCAACACCGCATAGCTTCGCGGCGGCGCGGTTTCGATCGTGGAGAATTCCACCACCTCCGCGCCGAGCCTTCGCAGGGCCGCCGCAAACTCGGGCGCAGCCGCGCGCGAGCGTGTTACCACGATCGTGCGCCCGAACAGCGGCGAGCGCTCGACCCACTTGAGCTGTTCGCGCAGGCCCGCGCATTCGCCAACCACGATTACGGCAGGCGCGCCGATTCCTGCGCGCGCCGATTCGTCGGCGAGCGTCGCCAGCGTTGCGCTAACCGTTTTCTGCGCCGCAGTCGTCGCCCATTGCACGGCGACCGCCGGAGTTTGCGCAGGAAGTCCGGCCGCGCGGATTCGCTCGAGCGTGGCGCGCATCCGCGCCGTCGCCATCAGGATCACCATAGTGCCGCGGTTGCGCGCCGCCGCGACCAGTTCGTCCCACGGCACCGACGAGCGCGCGCCCTTGCTTTCGTCCTCATGGCCGGTGACGAACGCAACGAACGAGCCGTGCTCGCGATGCGTCAGCGGAATGCCCGCGTAAGCCGGACCCGCGATCGCCGAGGTGACGCCAGGCACCACCTCGAACTCGACCCGCGCGCGCGCCAGCGCCTCGGCCTCTTCGCCACCGCGCCCGAAGATAAACGGGTCGCCGCCCTTGAGCCGCACGACCACGCGTCCCTTGCGCGCGTGCTGGATCAGCATCGCGTTCAACTCGGACTGCTCGATACTCTTTCCCGAGCCGCCCCTTTTGCCGGCGTAAATCAACTCGGCTTCAGGCGGCGCCAGCCGGATCAGTTCCGGACTAACCAGGTGGTCGTAGATAACAACGCCGGCGCGACTCAAAACGTCAGCACCGCGAAGCGTGATCAGATCGGAGGCGCCGGGACCCGCGCCGACCAGGAACACTCGACCGCGTTTAAGTTTGCTCGCGCGCGGGCTCATCAATGCCCAAGAATCGCGGCGGCGCCGCGCGCGAGCATTTTTTCCGCGAGTCGCCTGCCGGAATTTTCCGCGGCGGACGGCGCAAGATCGGACGCCAATCGCTCTTCCATCGTCTCCGACAACTCGCGCGCGCCATCGGGACTGAACAGCATTGCCGCCAGCGCGAGCCTGTCGCCCGCGATCCTCGCCCGCACTCCGACGGGCGTCGTGCATGACGCGTCAATTGCGGCGAGGAACGCTCGCTCGGCCGCGGTTTCATAGAATGCGGGCGCGTCGTTGATCGCCAGGAGCGCGCGATCAAGCGCACTTGCGTCGCGCTCGGCAACTGAAAGCGTTTCGAGCGCAAGCGCGCCCTGTCCGCCCGCCGGAATAAAATCGCCGGAATCAAGCTCGACGAACTTCACATCGCGCGCGCGCCCGAGCCGCTTCAACCCCGCCATCGCGATTATGATCGCGTCCAGGCTGCCGTCGTCGACGCGCTTCAAACGAGTGTCGACGTTGCCGCGCAGCGGCTGGATCGCAAGTCCGCGATTCATCCGCAGAGCCTGGAAGCGCCGGCGCGCCGACGACGTGCCCAGCCGTGCGCCCGCCGGCATCGCCGACAACGCGGAGCCGTCGCGCGTCACCAGGATATCCGCCGTATTCTCGCGCCCCGGCACCGCGGCCACGCGAAACTGCTCGGGGAGAACGGCCGGAAGATCCTTCATCGAATGGACCGCCACGTCGATCGTGCGCTCGGCGAGCGCCTGCTCCAACTCCTTTATGAATAGCCCCTTGCCGCCGACGTCAGCGAGCGAGGCCGACGTCAGCTTGTCGCCGCTGGTGCGGATCTCGACGATTTCAATCTCAATGCCGGAAATTTGCGCCGCGAGCCGCTCGCGCACGATCGACGCCTGCGCCAGCGCCAGCTTGCTTGGCCGCGAACCGATTCTGATTTTGAGCGCCATCGGGAATCAGCGCGGCGGCGGTCACTCGATATCGGTGTCGATGTCGTCGCCGTCATCAAGGTCGTCGTCGTCGAATTCAGCGCCGAGCAGGCGCCGCGCGACCTCGGCGGCAAACGCGGCGTCGAGCGTTTTGTCGTCGCGCTGCTTGAGCCCCGACAAAATACGATGAAGCAATTTGTTGGTCAGGCCGCGGGTCAGCAATTCGACTCGCTCGCGCGCGGCGGGCTCGAGTTGCGCCAGCCATCCACGGGCCCGCCCCAGTTCGTCGTCGCGCAGCCGCTCGACACTGTAGCGGATGTCCTTGATGGTGGGCGTGAGATCGAGGCCCGCGAGCCATTTCAGGAACGATTCGAGTTCGAGCTCGACGATCTGTTCGGCCTTTTCGGCTTCGCGCTCGCGGTCGCCAAGCGAGCGCTGCACCAGCGCGCCCAGATCGTCGATATCGTACAAATAGACGTTTTCCAGCGTGTTCAGCCGCTCGTCGAAATTGCGCGGCACGCCCATGTCGATCAGAAACATCGGACGGTAGCGGCGCTCGCGCACCACTGACTCGAATTCGTCGGGCCCCAAAATGGGCTTGGCCGCCGCGACCGAACCGATCAGCACGTCCACCATCTTGAGGTACGGCTTGTAGTTGTCGTACGGCACCGCGGTGCCGCCAAGTTCCCGCGCCAGCGCGACCGCGCGGTCGAAAGTGCGCGAGGTTATCAGCATCGACTCGATGCCGAGCGCGCTCAACTGGCGGGCGGTCGCCTCCGCCATCTTGCCCGCCCCCATCAGCATCACGGTCTTGTCCTTCAGGGTGTCGAAAATCTGGCCCGCGAGTGCGACCGCCGCCGAGCTGACGGAGGCCGAACCATGACCGATAAGCGTACCCTTGCGCACGCGCTTGGCGACAGTGAACGCCTTGTGGAACGCGCGATGCAAAATCAGGCCGACGCTGCGCGCCTTGGATGCGTGCGCGTAGGCAAGCTTGAGCTGGCCCAATATCTGCGGCTCGCCGACCACCATCGAATCGAGACTCGCGCCGACGCGGAACAGATGGCGCGCGGCGTCGCGGCCGGCAAAGCTGTAGACCGCGTCGGCGAACTCGGCTCGCGCGACGCTTCGATCCGCGGCCAGAAATTTCAGCGTCTGATCCGCGGCGCGCGCCGGGTCGGCGGCGACGCCCACCACCTCGACACGATTGCAGGTCGAAATCAACGCCGCCTCGGCGACCGCGGGCGACGATTCGCGCAGCCGGTCCAACGCAGCCACGATCTCGTCGTCGGCAAACGCCAGGCGCTCACGCAACGCGACGGCCGCGCTGCGATGGTTGATCCCGACAATAAATAAAGACTGTTCCACTTCAGCCGAAACTGCCCGAGTGCTTGCCCGGGAAAATCAGGTTAACGCCCACGAACGAACCCACCAACACTCCCAGTAGCACGATCGTGAGCGCCGCAGCGCGCCGCCCGCGCCATCCGATTGTAAGGCGGGATTCGAGCAGACCCGCGTACAGTATCCAAATCACCAGCGACCACGATTCCTTGGGATCCCACGACCAGAAATGTCCCCACGTCGCGTCGGCCCAAATCGCGCCGCTCACGATCGCCAGGCTCAGCATCATGAAGCCCCATCCCAGCAGGTGATAGTTGATTCGGTCGAGCTTTTCCAGACTCGGCGCGTCCTGGTTGCCGGGGCCGAGCGCGCGCTTGGATTTGAGGCGCGACTCGTAAGCGAGATAGACGATACTCACGCTCGCCGCCAGCACGAACATCGTGTAGCCGAGGATCGCCAGCGTGACGTGGATCGGCAGCCATACGCTGCGCAGCGTCTCCGGCAGGACCAGGCGCCCGCTGCTGGTCGTGAGCGAAGCGGCGCCCAAAGCCAGAGTCACCGCCGGCGCCACGAACGCGCCAATCACCGCCAGCCTGAGGCGCACGATCATCAGCAACCCCGCCAAGGCAGTCAGCCACGCAAGAAACGACAGCGCCTGCGCAAAATTGGCAACCGGGAAATTGCCGGCCTGCAGACCGCGCGCCGTCAGGTCAAGCGCATGAAAGATCGCACCCGCGCCGAGGATCGCAACCGCGTAGCCGGTCGCGCGCGTGCGGCCCGACGAACGATCGAACACAAACAGCGCGGCCGAGAGTGCGTAACAAGCAAGCGCAGGCAGTAGCCACAAGGTGTCCATCGGCAAACTGCTCAGTCCGGAATTTCCATTGCCCGCGTGAAGCCAAGCGCGGCCGGGTCGATTCCAAGCTGCGCCAAGCCAACCCCGTCACCAAGATGAATGGCAAGTATCCGCTCGATCGCGGCCAGATCGCCAGCCGCAATCGCGTTGGGCAGGGTTGAGTTGGCGAGATCTCTTAACCGCCGCATACGCTCGGCTGGATCGATTTGGTCGGCGTGCAGCCGTCGGCGCGCGGCGCGCAGCACTTCGAGCGTGAGCGCGTACTCGGTCCCGAACTGGTCCTCCAACTCGCGTCGCAGCCGGGCCGCAAATGCGGGCGACGCACCCGCGGTCGAGATCGCGATCTGAAGCGCGCCGCGTTTCATCGCCGCCGGCGCAATGAACGTGCACAGCTCGGGCACGTCGACGACGTTTATCGGGATTCCAAGCGCGCGCGCCTCGGCGGCAAGCTCACGATGGAGTTTCGGATCATCAGTCGCGGCGTACATCAGGACGCTTCCGCGGAGATCACCGGGCTGGTAATCGCGGGCGATGTGAACCGCAAGCCCGCGGGCAACGATTGCCTCAATCGACGGCGATACGCGCGGACTGACGACGGTTACGTGAGCACCAGCCTCAATCAGCGACTCGACTTTGCGCGCGGCAACCTCACCGCCGCCGACTACGATACATTCGCGGCCGGTCACGTCGATAAATATCGGAATGTATGCCATGAAACTTACGCGAGTTTATTACATGATGATTGAATGAGACAGTCCCAAACACCTGATGCACCGACAACATCGACCCGGCAATCGCCAGTCCGGGCAATCAATCAATCCCGCGGCACCGTGCTATGCGAACGGCTCGAGAACGCCGGGGGTCTGGCCGGCCAGGGCCGCGGTCTGCTGGGTCGCGACGGCCTCGAGCCCGGAAGGGGGATGCTTTTCGAAAACGGGCGTCTCATGCCCTTCATGTGGATGCACATGTTCTTCATGCGCTTTGCGATCGATATCGTCTTTCTGGGGCGTGGCAACACGGTCATCAGGATCAATCGGCGCCTCAGGCCGTGGCGGGTCTCCTCGATAGTATTTGGAGCGCGAAGAGCGCTCGAACTTTCGGCCGGCGCAGCGGACGAGAGTTCGACCCAGGTGGGCGACCAGATCGCCTTCGAGCCTGTCGACTAGCCGCTGGAGCACGGCCATCTTGACATCGAACGCTATAAACGCTAATTGTCGCCAGCTTCGAGCG
Source organism: uncultured delta proteobacterium (assembly GCA_963842085.1). GTDB lineage: Bacteria > Desulfobacterota > Binatia > Binatales > Binataceae > Binatus. The sequence goes on along the minus strand of CAWJET010000001.1, from coordinate 3,097,527 downwards.
GAGTGCTAACTCCTATCCTTTAATTAGTCTATATTTAGCCAAAAGACTTTTGACCATCCTAAATTTCCAGCGAAGCGCTTTTTGAGGCTATCTGTTGCGGCCTCGCAACCGACAGTTGCATCATTGCGCCTAGCGTAGTAGCGCGTAAAATGAAAAAGTCGAAGGAATTGCTGAATAGTCCGAAGTGGCATGAGAGATGCTCACGATATGTCTCGCTCGCGGCAGAGTAAGAGTTGCCACACGCGAAGCCCTGTTCGACAGGAACAGTCAATCGAGGCTCAACCTGCGCCATTAGAGTGCGCAATAGTGAGAACGGGTCATTTAGTGACGGGGAATGGACAATTTCGGCCGAAAAACAGACTGAAGGAGGACACGGGACAATAATGGACAAGATCACGAGGATGTTTGTGAAGGTGCGTGAGTATCAGCGCGGTCAGACGATGGCAGAATACGCGCTGATCCTGGCCGCAATCGCGGTCGTATGCATCGTCGCCTATGACGCGGTGGGCACGAGTGTCAGCAGCGTGCTGAGTAGCGTGAACACCAGCCTCTAGCCAAGAAGGGTGAAATCTCGGGGGTGGCGGACTAACCCATCCGCCACCCCACAAGGGTGAAATCTCCGGGGATGGCTGACTAACCCACCCGCCATCCCACATGGCGGGTCTCCTCGATAGTATTTGGAGAGCGAAGAGCGCGAACTTTCGGCGGGCGCAGCGGACGAGAGTTCGACCCAGGCGGGCGACCAGATCGCCTTCGAGCCTGTCGACTAGCCGCTGGATCATGGCCATGTTGACATCGAACGCTATATACACTATTTGTTGTCAGCTTCGAGTAGACTACCAATTCCTGATCTTTAATTAGTCCATATTTAGCCAAAATACTTTTGACGAATCCTAAATTTCCAGCGAAACGCTTTTTTGAGGCTTATCTGTTGCGGCTTCGCAACCGACAGTTGCATCATTGCGCCTATCGTAGTCGCGCATAAAATCAAAAAGTCGAAGGAATTGCTGAATACTCCGAAGTGGCACGAGAGATGCTCACGATATGTCTCGCTTGCGGCAGAGTAAGTTGCCAGAGGCGAAGGCCTGTTCGACAGGAGCAGTCAATCGAGGCTCAACGTGTGCCATTCGAGTGCGCAATAGTGAGAATGGGTCAAATTTACTAACGGGGACAATGGCCAATTTCGGCCGAAAAGCAGACTGAAGGAGGACACGGGACTATGGACAAGATCACGAGGATGTTTGTGAAGGTGCGTGAGTATCAGCGCGGTCAGACGATGGCAGAATACGCGTTGATCCTCGCCGCAATCGCGGTCGTATGCATCGTCGCCTATGACGCGGTGGGCACGAGTGTCAGCAGCGTGCTGAGTAGCGTGAACACCAGCCTCTAGGCGAGAAGGGTGAAATCTCGGGGGTGGCGGACTAACCCATCCGCCACCCCACATCAGAGACTATCGCGCAACCGCAGACTGTCGATCGCCTGATGGTCGTCAGGAGTGATCTCTTAGCGGGAGCTCCAACCAGCCCCCGCTAAGAGATGGAACTCCGGAACGTGCGACCGCCCTGGGAGGGGAAGTCAATGATCCGACAGAAGAGTGTTTACCGGTTGACAGCGAGTTCGCGCGGTCAGACGATGGCCGAGTATGCGCTAGTACTCGGAGCGGTATTCGTGTTATGCGCAGCTCTATATAACTTTTTGGGTAGTAATATCGTCGATACAATGCTTATTACCGTGAATGGGCTCTTTTAGCCAGAAACCCGCAAAGTTTTTGGGAAACTTATCATGCCGGTAGATTCAATACTTGGCAGTAAGCGCAACGTTTCGGCTGCCTCCTTCAAGCCTTTGACTGTCCCTGGCTCAGATTCAGTAGTCAATTTTCCCACCGACCTGATTAGCACCGAATCTCCATTTTAGAATTACGGAATGCTAGTATGCTCAACCACTTGAAGATAGCCGGTCTGCCACAAAGCGGCCGGAGGGGAGGGGCGATATGAGACGACCAATGGTATTCGTCTTACTGGCGGGGTTGGCGGCGATGCTGGCTTCGGTAATGGTGTACTCCGCCTTGAAGCGGCGGGAAGCCGAAGTACAGAACGCGATGGCTCACAACGTAGAGGTCGTGGTCGCGGCGTACGATCTTCCGCTCGGCACCAAGATTGAACCGGGCGAAGTAAAGATGGCGCGCTGGTCGGCCGACAGTATTCCGGAAGGAGCTTACACCGATCCCAAACAGGTGATCGGCAGCTACGTGAAGAACTCGTTTGTGGCCAACGAGCCGGTCGTGCAGGCTAAACTGTTCACCGGGGACAAGACGGCGGGTGTGATGCCGCTGCTGATTCCATTCGGGATGCGCGCCGTGTCGGTTCCGGTGGACGAGGTCAGCGATGTCGCGGGCTTCGTCCTGCCGCATACCCGGGTGGACGTGCTGGTCGCGACCCAGGGTGGCGAAGGCGGCGGAGAAAAGGCGTTCTCGAAGGTAATTCTGCAGAACGTCGAAGTGCTCGCGGTAGCGCAGGAAGTCGAGGAAAAGAAGGACGAGCCGACCGTCGTGAAGGTGGTCACGCTGCTGGTCACGCCGCAGGAGTCCGAGCGGCTGGCCCTGGCCAGTCACACCGGAACGCTGCGACTGGCGATGCGTAACTACAATGATAACAAAATCGTTCTGACCAGCGGCAGCGACGTTGCCCAGATGCTGCGGGCGTACAGCCTGGCGCCCGACGTTCCGGTAATGGCCGTTCAGCCCGCGCCTCGTCATCTGGCAGCGGCACCGCACCGGCCCAAGCCGATCGAGATCGAGATTCTTCGCAACGGCAAGTCGTCCGAATCAGTTTCGTTCGTGAATGAAGCGGCAGCGAACTTCGAGGATTCGACCAAGTCGTCGAGCCATGCGCGCAAGGCTGCGGCACGAACAGCGGAAGATGACAATGACGCCGACGCAGACGGCGCTGCGCCAGCTTCAACGACCGTGGCGAGCGCTCCTGAACCCGACCATCACGACCTCGTGTCGCCGCTGGTGCCAGAACATCACGACCTCGTTTCGGCGCCTGTGAACACTGGGGTTGCTCCGGCCGTCGCAGCCGGCATACCCAACGGGACGGCGGATCACGTGCCGACTCCCAAGACAATCGACATACCATAAGCAAGCCGCGAAGAGGGTGAGGTGAAGAAGATGAAAGCGAAAAGAGGATGTGGACTGCTTCCGTGGCTAGTTGCAGCTATCAGCATGCTCATGCTCCAGCCCGGCCTGCTGTTTGCTGCCGATAGCGACGGCACGGAAATGTCTCTCGCCCTGAACGCGGGTGAGAGCTACGTAATCAACAACGTCAGCCCCGGCGAGACGCCAGCGGTGAACGTGATCACCAATCCGCACGCGCTGGTGATTCGTAACGATGAGCCGGGCAAGGTGGTGCTGCTGGGCGCAGAAGCCGGCGAATGGACGGTCTCGGTCAAAACGGCGGATGGCGGCACTGTCAAGTATGACGTCACGGTCAAATCAGTCGCTAACATCAACGACATCAATCATCCTGGCACCAGCCCGGGACCAATCACTGGCACCGGCGCATCCGCTGGCACTGCGGCGCCAGTAACCGCGACGCTAGATAAAGGCGCAGGCCCGGTAGCTTCGTCATCTGCCTCGTCTTCATCTTCATCGCCGGGAACCTTTGCGTCCACGACGGAAACGGTCGCGGCCGCATCGCCAAGCGCAACCGCGCCCGCAGCTGCGCCGGCGGCGGCATCGCCAGCGGTCGCGCCGGCTCCTGTCAGTCACTCGAGCTTTGATTTCAGTCCTTCGATCCCGGCTGCTTCCTACGCCTCTCCGGCACCCTCCAGCCAGACGGCCTCAGCGTCGCTGTCGAACGAGCGGTACCGGGTCGATCCGTCGGTCAGTCTAAACGGCGGCGAACTGCACTCGGGTGCGGTTTCAGGGGGACGGCATTATCTGCCCGAGGATGTAGTGCGGCTGCAGACGGGATCGTCGGAAATTATCGACTTTGCAACCAAGCTGCGCCGCGTGTCGATAGCGGATACTACGGTCGCGGATATCCAGGTGATCAATCCGTTCCAGGTTAACCTGATAGGCCATAAGCCGGGCTTCACCACTCTGGCGGTTTGGGACCAGCAAGGACAGTACCAAGAGCGTCCGGTGCGAATCGATCCCAACGGTAAGCAGCAGGTATTGCTCAACACGATGGTGGCGGAACTTGACCGCAGCTCCATCGAGAACCAGGGCACCAACCTTGCGGCGGCGCTGAGCCATGCCGGAGTGTCGCTGGTCGGTTTGCCGGGTGCAGTAGCGACGCCCTTTTCCCCCACGTCAAGCATCACAACCCCCTCGGGCACCGTTACGTCAGTCAATCAATCGCTGGAACCGGGTGGAGCCCTTACCGATTTGATCCTTTCGCAGGGACTGACTTATGGTTTGGCGGCGGGGAACAATGATTACGCGCTCCAGGGATTCTTCCAGTATCTCGAGAACCACCAGCTCGCGAAGATTCTCGCGCAGCCGCATCTGCTGGCCAATTCCGGTGAAGAGGCCAAGTTCCTGTCGGGCGGCGAAATTCCTATCGTCATCGCCCAGGCGCTGAATACCACGATCGTCTTCAAGCAGTTCGGTACTTCGGTTGAATTCGTTCCGACCGTTGTCGGCCGCAATGATGTCGAGTTGCTGGTGAAGCCCGAAGTATCGGAGCCTGACTATGCCCATGGCGTGCAGTTGTTCGGCTTCAGCGTGCCGGCATTCGTGACTCGGCGCGCGGAGACCCTGGTGCAGATGAAAGACAATCAGACGCTGATCATCGCGGGACTGATCCTGCATGAGAAGAAGACGCAGATCCAAAAGGTCCCATACCTGGGCGACGTCCCGTATCTCGGCGGATTGTTCCGCACCACCAACTATTCAAACACTGAAACCGACCTGGTCATGAGCGTCACCCCACAGATCGTGCAGCCGCTGCCCGATGGCGCTGCGGTTTACAACCCGACTACGGTGCCTGAGCTGACTACTCAACAGATCGAGACCCGTCGTTTGGCGCAACCCGATGTGACGCGGCCCAGATTTTAGTTGGACGGAGGACAAGACATAGCCGAGTATTTAGTGCATGATATGACACCGCATAGCTGAACCAGGGAGAATGTGAAGTGTCATCGCTCGGTAAAAAAAATGACGGAAAGCGTGGTGGACTGCGTGTCCAACTGGTTGGCCAAGGTGACGAGCATCGTACAGAAGTCAGGGATGCTCTGGCCGCCTTGGGCGACCCCGTGCTGAATATCGAGGAACTCGAGCCGGACCCGGATCCGGATGCAACTACAGACGCCACCGACGACTCGTTCGACGTCGCGATGGTGGTGTTCAACGGTAATGACGAACTGTCTCTGCGTTATCTCAACGCTCGGGCGGGGCAAGAGCCCCGCCCGGCTCTTTTTGCGCTGCTGCATGATCGGTCGCCGGACTTGATGAAGCGGGTGCTCCGGGCCGGAGCCGATGAGCTTCTGTTCCTGCCTCTGGATCCCGGAGACGCGACGCGCGCACTGCTTAAGATCAGCGAGAGTCGCCGGCGCGAAGAAGTACACGTCGGCGGCGGCATGATCGTTTCGCTGGTGAGCCTGATAGGCGGCACCGGAGTGACGAGCCTGGCTGCCAACCTCGCGCTGGCGCTGCGCTACGCATTTGACAAACGAGTTTCAGTAGTCGATCTCGACCTACAGACCGGTGGGCTGTCGGTGTTCCTGAATCTCGAGCCCGAGCGCACGATCATGACGCTGACCGAGGGAACGCGAAAGCTCGATTCGATTCAACTCGAATCGTCGCTGAGCAAGCATGCGTCGGGAATCTACCTGCTTGCGGCGCCCAAGCGGATCGAGGACAGCGAGTTGGTCAGCGACGTGACAGTCGGTGCGACTCTAGACCTGATGCGGCAACTGTTCGATTTTGTGATCGTGGATTGCGGTACGCACATCGACGCGAACACGGTCGCGGCCTGGGAGCGCTCGAATCATTTGTTTTACGTACTCGACCAGTCGATCGGCGCGGCAAGATGCGCGTGGCGATTCGTTGACCTGGTGGGACGGCTGGGACTGACGGGGGTCGAACCCAGCTTCATACTGAGCCGTTTCGTGCAGGGTCACCCGATAACTGAAGATCAGCTGAGCCACACGCTGGCGCAGCCGATTCATACTCGGATTCCGCGCGATGAAAAAGTTCTCGAGCGGGTGCAATTGAGCGCGCAGGATTTGTGGCAGGTGGCGCCGAACTCGCCGCTGGCCAAGAGCATCGAAGACCTGGCGCGACGGCTCGAGGTGGGCAACGAAACCACCGAGGGCGATTCCCAAAATTCATTAGTCTCGCGCCTGTTGAATGTTATCGGCGCGCGCAGTTGAGGTACCCCAAATGAAGCTGGTTGAGCGAATTTCGCAGCAGAGCAGCGCAACCCCGGTCCCGTTTCAGCGCTCGCTGATGGGTGGCGGCAATGGAAAGCGTCCGGTCAGGGACGTGCAGGCCGAGGGTTTTCAGCAGCTCAAGCTGGCGGTGCACAATCGTCTGTTCGAGACGCTGGACGTTACGCGGCTTGAAAGTCTCGAGCCGGTCCTGGCGGCACAGAAAGTCACCGAGGCGATCTCCGCCATTCTTGACGACGAGGGACGGCTGCTCACCGACACCGACAAGACTCACCTCATAGAAGAGATTAAGAACGAGCTGCTGGGACTCGGGCCGCTGGAGCCGCTTCTGTGGGACGATGAAATCACCGACATCCTGGTCAACGGACACAACCAGGTTTACGTCGAAAAGCGCGGCAAGCTCCACGCCACCGAGGTCAAGTTCCAGGACGATCAGCACTTGATGCTGATCATCGATCGAATCGTGTCGCAGGTCGGACGCCGGGTTGACGAAGCATCGCCGATGGTTGACGCGCGGTTGCCCGACGGTTCGCGTATCAACGCGATCATCCCGCCGCTGGCGCTCGACGGCCCGTCGCTCTCGATTCGCCGATTCGGCCGCAAGCGCTACAGCATCGACGACCTGGTCGAGAAGAAGACTCTCGTGCCCGAAATCGTCGAGTTCCTGCGCACCATCGTGCGCGCGCGCCTCAACATCTTGATTTGCGGCGGCACCGGCTCGGGCAAAACGACGATGCTCAACTGCATGTCGCTGTTCATCCCGGCCGACGAGCGAATCGTCACGATCGAGGACTCGGCCGAATTGATGCTCCAGCAGCCGCACGTGGTGAGGCTCGAGACCCGGCCGCCCAACGTGGAAGGCAAGGGCGAAGTCAGCCAGCGCGACCTGGTGAGGAACTCGCTGCGTATGCGTCCCGACCGCATCATCGTCGGCGAGGTCCGCGGCGGCGAAGTGTTCGACATGTTGCAGGCGATGTCGACCGGCCATGACGGCTCGATCGCCACCATCCACGCCAACACTCCGCGCGACAGCTTGGGCCGCCTTGAGATGATGATGCTGCTGTCAGGCGTGTCGGTTCCGCAGCGCGCGATGCGCCAGCAAATCGCGGCGGCGCTCAACATCATCGTTCACGTCGCGCGCCTCTCCGACGGCTCGCGCAAAATTCTAAAAATCTCAGAGATCAGCGGAATGGAAGGCGAGATGGTGATGATGCAGGATTTGTTCGAATTCAAACGCACTGGAATCGGAGCGGGTGGCGAGGTGCTCGGCCAGTTTGTGGCCACCGGGATTCGGTCAACCTACTCGCAGCGGCTCGAGACTGCGGGTTACAAACTCGACGGCAAAATCTTCCGCAACACAGTCGGATAAATACCATGGATTTTTTGATGGCAAGCGGCATATTCGCGCTCGTCTTCGTGGGCGTGCTGGTCTTTACCAGCACTCGCGGCACCGAAGTCGAGCAACAGCGCGAGGTGGCTCGGCGCCTCACGCGCCCCCCCGACGAGATCGATATCGACGTGATGCGCAAGCGCCGCCCCCAGGAGGGAGTGCTGCTGAGCGCGCTGTACAAAATGAACCTGCTGCGCAGCCTCGAAGAGGCGATGTGGCAGGCGGGCATGTACATGAGGGTCGTCGACATCTTGCTGATCATCGTGCTGATGTTCGGCGCGGGTTTGTTCGGCGGCAATCTCATCTTCCACGACATGTGGTTTGCGTTCGGCAGCGGGCTGGTGCTGGCGGCCATGCCGCTGGCCTACATCCAATTTCGCAGGAAGCGACGCCTGAAGGCCTTTGGCGCTCAGTTGCCGTTCGCGCTTGACCTGATCAAATCGTCGCTCGAAGCGGGACATTCGCTGCAGCGCGCGCTGCAGGTTCTGGTCAGCGAGTTTGCCGATCCTCTGGGCAGCGAGTTCCGCACCGTGCTCGAGCAGAATCGGATCGGACTGCCGCTCCCGCGCGCGCTCGAAGATATGCTGAAGCGGATTCCGGAAGACGACCTCCGGCTGCTGGTCGTAGCCGTCCGCGTGCAAACGGAAGTGGGATCGAGCCTGGCCCAGATTGTCGGGCGGCTTTCAGAAATCGTGCGAACCCGCCAGCGCTTGCGCATGCAGATCAAAGCGCTGACCGCGCAATCGCGCATGGGCGGACTCGTTGTCGGCTGCCTGCCAATCTTGATGCTGATTATATTCACCTTCATTCAGCCGGGGTACACCGATAAATTGTTCCACGATCCGACCGGTCAGAAAATTTTGAAATTCGCGATCGGAGCGGACACTCTCGCCATTCTCACCATCAGGCGACTACTGCGAGTGAACTACTAATATGAGTCCATTCATCGTTGGCATAGCGGTCTTCTTCCTTGCTGGCGCAGCGTGTGTGGCCCTTTACTTGGCCATTTCGCCGCCGAACCGTGCGGTCGACGAACGATTCGCAGACCTGGCTGTCAGGATGCGGGCCTCGCAGGGCGCACTCGAGGGTGACCTCCAGGACGACAACGTGCTGCGCATGCTTTTCCGATGGGCCGCCAAGCGCGTCCCGCCGCCAAACATGGACTCCCCGACCGGCGAGAAGCTGCAGCAGACTCTGGCACAGGCAGGATTTCTAAAGTCCAGCGCGCCGCAGACTTATCAGGTCATCCGCGTGCTGCTGGCGGTCGCGGGTGGAGTTTTGGGTCTGTTGGTCGGGGCTGTCTTTCATCCGTCGGCAGCCACACCGCTGCTGCTGGGATTAGGCGGTATCGGGATCGGGATTTTCGTGCCCAGCTACTACCTGGGACGGCGTGCGCGAATACGCCAGAGTAACATCTCACGGCAGCTCTCGGACGTGCTCGACCTGCTGGTGGTATGCGTCGAAGCGGGCCTCGGACTGTACGAGGCGATTCGGATCGTCGGCGCGGAATGCGATCGTCATGGACAGGAAATCGGCACCGAGTTGAACCTCGTTTCAACCGATATTTCCGCGGGGGCGACGCTTGGACAGGCCTTGCGCGGGTTGGCCGATCGGACCACGATTGAAGACATCAAGCCGCTCGCCGCAACCCTGATTCAGAGTGAACAGCTTGGCGCCCAGATAGCACCGGCATTGCGAGCCAGTTCCGACGCGTTGCGCACGCGTCGCCGGCTGCGTGCCGAGGAAGACGCACAGAAGGCATCGATTAAGATTCTGTTCCCGCTGGTTATCTTCGTATTGCCCGCGATGATCGCGGTAATCATCGGACCGGCGATGATCTCGATCCTCCATACGCTGTCAGGTAGTTGATTTCAGCCTCTCCCAGGGGGCCTCGGACCTGACGCGCCGGCGCGTCGGTCCGGGGCCTGTTTGTTTAGTGCGCCCGCGTCCCCGGTAGCGCCTTTCGCTTGACGTGGGAACAAAGAAAAAGCGGCCGGGGATTGGCGCCGCGGCCGCTCGATATGATTTCAAATCGCTCCCGACGGTGTCCTGCACCGCGGCGAGCGTCCGACGCTAAAGACTGAGACGTTTCATCAATCTGTACAGCGTCGTCCGATCGACTCCGAGCGCAGCCGCCGCGTCAACCCGGTTTCCGCCGGCGGCGGCGAGTGCCGCCTTGATTCGCACCGTCGCCGCGCGATCAAGGGTTGCTTGCAGCGTACCCTCCTCCTGACTCTCGGCGGACTGCGCGGCGCGCTGCGCGTGGTTCGAATCCAGCACTGAATCAGCCCCTGACGGTTTGGCGACGCCGGCACCAAGGTCGAGGTCCTCGTCGGAGGCGTCGTCGTCGAAAGCAAACGCTTCAGGCATCAACGTCTCCTGCCCACTCATCACGACCGCGCGCTCGATCACGTTTTCAAGCTCGCGAACATTGCCCGGCCACGAGTAATTGAGCAGCGCTTCTTCGGCCTGCGGGGAAAGCATCAGCGGACGGCCTGCGTCGGTGGAATGAAAGGCAAGGAAATGACGCGCCAGGGGCAGGATGTCTTCGCGGCGCTCGCGCAGCGGCGCGATCCTGAGGGGAATCACGCTGAGGCGGAAATACAGGTCGGCGCGGAAGCGGCCGGCGGCGACTTCGCTCCGCAGCTTGCGATTGGTCGCCGCGATTATTCGGACATCCACCTTGCGCGGTTTCGACCCGCCGACGCGAAGCACCTCGCCGTCCTCAAGCACGCGCAGCAGCTTGGCCTGGAAGTCCGGGCCCGCCTCTCCAATCTCATCGAGAAACAGCGTGCCGCCGGAGGCGCGCTCGAAGCATCCCGCACGATCCCGGATGGCCCCGGTGAACGATCCCTTTTCGTGACCGAACAGCTCGCTCTCGACCACGCCATCGGCGAGCGCCTTGCAGTTGATCGCGAGGAACGGTCCGTCGGCGCGATTGCTCCAGTAGTGAAGCATCCGCGCCACCAGCTCCTTGCCGGTACCGGTCTCGCCTTCGACCAGCGCGGTCGTACGCGACGGCGCAACCCGTCGAATCATGGCGACGAGCTCGCGGCTCTTGGGCGCTTCTGCGATGAAACCCGCGGCGATGCTGGCGACATCGAGCTGCTCGCGCAGCTTCCGGTTCTCGCGTTGCAGCGCGCTCATCTCGACCGCCCGAGTGACGACCGCGTTGAGCTCATCGCTGTCGAACGGCTTCGTCACACAGTCGAACGCGCCGCCGCGCAATGCCTCCTTGGCCGACTCCGCTGCTGGCAGCGGAACGCTCATCACGACCGCCATGTCCGGATCCTTGGTTTGCACTTTCTTCAGTAAATCCATCCCATCCATCCCCGGCATCCTCATGTCTGCGATGATTACGTCTGCGCCCTTACGTTCAAGCATCTTCAAGGCTGCTTCGACCGTGGGGCATGTTTCGCATTCGTAACCAGCCTGTGAAAGGACCGTCGCGGCACCACGTGCAACATGGAACTCGTCATCGACAATCAGAACCCGCGCCTTGTTCTGTACGTTGCGATCCTGCACGCTCATCCCAAATCGCCACATCTCTTTGAGGGGCAGATGCGGCTTAGTGTAGCATTCTTGCCCTCGGCATTAGGGCTGTCAATAAGGAGTGAAAGAGCCCTATCGGCTTGATATTTTCGTGCAATTCAGCGTTGCGAAAGTGAACGCGCGGATACAATGCCACGCAACAAGAAGACCAACTCGAAGCAACCAGAAAACGGACCGTGCGACGATGCCACACATCGACACGACGTCCATGCCTCTGAGCGGACCGTGCTCTATCGATTAGTTGGAGGATGTATTTCGCGAGGTCAGCGGTACTGGCAGCAATCCCGGCGGCGACTGCAGGTATCCCAACGCCGGTTCATCCTGGTAGTCGGCCTCGTCACGAATCTGTCGGGCATGGTCTCGGGCTTCGCAGTCCGTCGGGGCCTGACACGTGGCACTCATGGAAGCGGTCTGATTGGTTGCGGATGACGCGCATCCGTAGAGACCGGCGGCGGCAGCCAGGATCGCAACGGTCAGGATTCGCTTCATCGTGCTGTCGATCATGCTCCCGGGGGATAACTTAGCAGATTATTTGATCGGGTCGATACGATGCAGGTGTAGCCGTTGCTATAGACTGTATTTTTCGATCTTGGCGTAGAGCTTCTTGCGCGAGATTCGCAGCAGAGTCGCGGCCTGCACTTTGTTGCCGTCGGTGCTCCTGAGAGCTCGGGCGATTAGCTCGCGCTCAGCCTCGGCGAAAGTGACAATCGGCAGGTCATTGGAAGCTTCTCGCGAGGCGCCCTCCGCACGCCGCGAGGCCCGTTCCAGCCGGCTCCCGGCGACTCCGGCTGGCAAGTCTTGCAGCCGGATCATGGGTGAGCGGCCGAAAGTGAACGCACCTTCGATAGTGTTGGACAGTTCACGGACATTCCCCGGCCAGGAGTATTCCACCATCGCGGCGATCGCATCTTCCTCAGCACCGCGCACCGGAATTCGCGGTTGAAGCTTCTCATTGAAGAGCTCGATGAAATGCTCGATCAGCAGCGGAATATCGTCGGGGCGCTCTCGCAGCGGCGATACGCTAAGGACCCCGGCCTGCAATCGGTAGTAGAGATCCTCCCGCAGGCTCCCGGCGCGGACAGCCTCCTCGGGATCCCGGTTGGTCGACGCGACCAGGCGCACATTGACGGGGATCTCCTTGGTCGAGCCTACCGGCCGCACCATCCGCTCCTGCACGGTGCGCAACAGCTTGCTCTGCGTCTGCGGCGCCATCTCGGTAACTTCGTCCAGAAACAGCGTGCCGCCCTCGCCCGCCCGGAACAGTCCCAGGTAGTCGGCATTCGCACCGCTGAACGCGCCTTTCTTGTATCCGAACAGCTCGCTCTCGATCAGGTCCTTTGGAATCGCGGCACAATTGAGCGCGACGAACGGGGCCGCCGGTTCCGCGCCGCACTCGTGAATCGAGCGCGCCACCAGTTCCTTCCCGGTCCCACTTTCTCCGACGATCAAGATCGTGCCTCGTGTCTGCGCCGCCGCCTCGATTCGCTCGTAAAGGCGGCGCATCGCGGCACTGGAGCCTACCAGGCCGTGAAAGATGCTGCGCTTCTCCCGCGCCAGCAGGGTTGCCTGCCGTTCGAGCGCCTGGATGCGTGCGCCCGCGCTTGCCGACGCGGAGCGAAAGTACGCGTCGGCCAGCAGGATCATGCGAATGTGACTCAGCTTGTCGAACGCCGTGTAGATCTCCAGCGGCGGCGCCGGATTCTTCGGGAAGGCCGTGTAGGCGCTTTCCTCGTACAGATGAAGCGACGCGACGATCTCCGCAAACGGCACGTTGCGCTCGCACAATAACTCGCCGGTCCGGATCGTATCGATTGCGTAACGATCCATGTCTCCTTCGAGCAGGTCCTTGGTGTTTCGCGAAAGCACGTTGTGGAAGAGGTCGCGAAACTCGGGCTCCGACAGACTCCGCTTATCGCCAAAGTGCAGAGCATAGAGCTGATACCAATGCTCCACGACTCCGTCGAGGTGCTCGAGCACAAGCGTGAGCACCGGCCGCAGCGCCTCAAGCTCCTCGTCCCACAGGAGGTGGTAGTGGCGTGGTCCACCTTCTGGAGCGTAGATCCTGTTCGCTTGTCCCTTTTGTGCTGGCGCCGATGGAGACATACGGGGCGAAATTGCCTCCTTTCGCGCTCCCGGTAGTGTCTGAAACGGGCAGCATGCTTGGCATGCTTGCTGCTCCTCCACAATCGTGTAGCGCGAAAACACCGCAATAGTATCACGCTCTCGGATTAATTCCACGCGGCCAACAGCGCGCTTGCCTGAAGTGAAGCGAGATTTGAAAAAAACACGCCTTGCGCCCACCGCGCTGCTGCTCTCTGACGATCAGGCGTTGGCGGACCTGGCGTTCGGAATCGTCAAGCGCCCCTGGAAGCTGATTCACCATCGAAGCGACAAATTCGTGAGTCGCGAGATGTTCGCTCAGCCGAATGTGCGACTGGCCATACTCGACGATCAAGCGCTCGCCGAAGATGATCTCGGCTGGGTGCTCGCGCAGATTCGCGAGCACTTCTCCGGGATCTCCCTGCTCTACGTCGCGGGCAGCCATAGCGACGCCAACGAGAAGCGCGCGCGCACCAACGGCGCCCACTACTACGTTTCGAAGCCGTTGTCGTTCGAACGATTCGGACACGTGCTGCGATCATTTTTGGAGGCTGCGCGACCCAAACGATAGCGGTCCGGCCGATTCGATCTCCCCGACGCCGTCAGTTCATTCGTAGCGGAGAGCCTCGATCGGATCGAGCAGCGAAGCTTTGCGTGCGGGATACCAGCCGAAGAACACGCCGACAGCCGCCGCGAAGCCAAATCCACCTAACACCGCCGTCGGCGAAATCAGCGTCGGCCATTGCGCCAGCGCCGACAGCACCTTCGAAGCGACTATTCCAAGAACCGCTCCGGCCAGCCCACCCATGATGCTGAGCAGTGCCGACTCCACTAAAAATTGCAGCAGAATCTGCCGGCGACGCGCCCCTATCGCCATCCTGATCCCGATCTCGCGCGTACGCTCGGTCACCGAAACCAGCATGATATTCATGATCCCGATCCCGCCGACCAGCAATGAAATCGACGCGACCGCGGCCAGCAGCAGGGTCATGACCCGGCTCGAGCTTTCGGAGGCCTGCGCAATTTCGTTGAGACTCCGCACCGTGAAGTCATCGTCCTGCCCGGGACCGACGTGATGGCGGCGATGGAGCAGTTGCTGGACGTCGTTTTGCGCCGCGTCGACATCTTCGGCATCGCGCGCCTGGACGAACACCATATTCACCACGCCTGAGATTTTGGGCGGGCTGCCGAACGGGCTCATGATTGCGGTGTCCGATGCGTACACCGGGCTGGAGGCGCTCGTGACTGGAACGCTCAGATAGGGATTCAGGACGGGATTGGTCGATCCGGTGGTGCTCGACAGTGCAGCCGCAGTCACCTGTGACGTGCCAAGCACTTTTCGCTCGGCGGTATTGAACGGCATGAGCACGACGTCGTCCTGGTCGGTGCCGAAGTTGGATTGACCTTTGACCGCCAGCACGCCGATCACGCGCAGGGGAAAGTTCTTGACGCGAACGGTTGTCCCTATCGGATCCTCATCCTCGCCGTAGAGATTGTTGGCCACTGTTCTGCCGAGCAGGCACACCGGCGCGGCGCTGCGCTGCTCTTCGTCGGTGAAGCTGCGCCCTTCTGCCACCGGCCAGTCACGAATCACGAAGTAGGCGGTGGTGACGCCGGCCACGCTGGTGCTCCAATTCTGGTTCGCGTGGACGACTTGCCCGATCTGCCGGTCCGTGTAACTCACGGCAGAAATCGTGCTCACTTCCTTCTCGATCGCATCGGCGTCCGCCACCGTCAGTGTCGAGGTGCTCCCGGTGCCGATGCGTACGCCGCTGGAGGTGGTCGCACCGGGCAACACCACGAGCAAGTTGGTGCCGAGGCTCTGGATCTGCTGTTGCACCGAATAGCGCGCACCATCGCCTACCGCGACCATCGCAATTACCGCGGCCACGCCGATGAAAATACCGAGCATGGTGAGCGCGGCCCGGGTCTTGTTGCGCCTGAGCGCCCGCCCGGCCGCACTCAGAGCCATCCCGCCGAATCTCCAGGGTTTTTCAGTCCGCAATCGAGCGGACGCCGTAGCAGGGGCAGCGATCCTTGCGGCGCTGGGCACTGCCGGCGCCTGGCGCGTGCGGACATCGGAGATAATCGCCCCGTCGCGAAAAGTCACCACCCGATCGGTGTAAGCAGCAACATCCGAATCGTGGGTCACGACCAGGACGGTGAGCCCATGCTCGCGGTTGAGGCGACTGATGATCTCCATGATCTCGGCCGAGTTTTTCGAATCGAGATTTCCAGTCGGCTCGTCGGCCAGCAGGATCGCGGGATCGTTGACCAGCGCGCGAGCGATGGCGACGCGCTGCTGCTGGCCGCCAGAAAGCTGATTCGGGTTGTTCTGCTCCCGTCCCTGGAGCCCGACCTGCGCCAGCAGTTGCCGGGCGCGTTGCTCGCCCTCCTGGTTCCATTGCGAATAGAAGAGCGGCAATTCGACATTTTCCAGCGCGGTTGTTCGCGACAGCAGATTGAAGGTCTGAAAAATGAACCCGATTCGGCGGCTGCGGATGGCGGCCAACTCTTCTTCCTTGAGCGAGGCGGTATCGATGCTCTCCAGCAGGTAGCGGCCGCTCGTCGGCCGGTCCAGGCATCCAAGGATATTCATCAAGGTCGATTTGCCCGAACCCGAAGCACCCATGATCGCGACGAACTCGCCGCGCTCGATATCAAGGTTGACGCCGCATAGCGCTTGTAGCTCGATCTCGCCCATGCGGAAAACCTTGTGCAGGTTTACGATCTCGATAACCGGCGCCATACCGTTCCTCACCTCAGCGAAAGCCGAAGCGACGTGGAAGAAGCGGAGGAGCTGGATGCGGTGTCAGAGACCTTGTTGGTCACGACCATATCGCCCACCTTCAGGTCTCCGCTTGAAACTTCGACGTAGTTGCCATCGTCGAGGCCGGTAACGACAAAGACGGCTTTGAGCATCCCGCGATCGGCGAGCCATACGCGCCTCTGCCGCGCAGACTTGTTGGCAACGGTCTGGTTCGCAGGTTCGCCTTTTTCCTTGCCCGGCGTGAACCTCAGCGCCTGGACCGGAATCCGCAGCACGTCGTCGCGTCGGGCTGTGACGATCGTCACGTTGGCGGTCATCCCCGGCGCGAGCAGGAACTCCGGGTTCGGCACGTTGACCACCACGTCGTAGGTGACGACATTCTGCACCGTGATCGGCGCCTTGCGTACCTGGCCAACGGTGCCCTCGAACTGGCGGTCTGGAAACGCATCGACGCTGAAGTCGGCGGGCTGGCCGGTGCGCAAGTTGCCGATGTCCGATTCGCTGACGTTTGTGTCCACCTGCATCTGCGTCAGATCCTTCGCGATCAGAAACAATGTCGGCGTCTGAAAACTCGCGGCGACCGTCTGCCCGACATCGACATTGCGCGATACGACGGTGCCGTCGACGGGGGAGATGATATTCGTGTAGTTCAGATTGACTTGCGCCTCCTCCAGGTTGGCCTGCTGCTGCTGGATATTGGCTCGATCAAGTGCGACCTGGGCGGCGTCCTGATCGTAAGCACTGCGCGCGCTATCAACCGTGTCTTGCGAAATCGCATCCGCTTCGAGCAACTGCCTGTCGCGCTTCAGCGTAAGATCCTTATAGACCATGTCAGCCTGGTCCTTGACGAGTTGGGCCTTGGCGTTGGCGAGCGCAGCCGCAGCCTGGTCCACCTTGACCTGAAAGGGACGCGGATCGATCTTGGCGATCAGCTGGCCCGCCTTAACCGGCGTGTTGAAATCAGCGTAGATCGCGATAATCGGGCCTGAATCGTAGGTGCCGACCTGCACCGTTATGACCGGATTGACGGTGCCGGTCGCGGTGACCGCGCGAACCACAGAACCCCGGTCAACCCGCGCAGTCGTGTACCGCGGTTGAGCCGTCCCGCTGTGAAGGTAGTAGTACGAACCCGCGGCAACGACGAGGATCGAGACGGCGATCGGCCAAAAGCGTTTCGCAGCCATTGGATTCATAAGCATCTGTAAGACAGAGCATTCGTTGTGCCAGTGCGCGAATCGCGCGATTCGCGATCAAATTGAGATCAGGTGTGTAGCGAACGGCACCATTCTTGGAAAGTTTCGCTGGGTGCTTTCGCGCCACAGCCGCCAAAGTTCCTCCCGAGCCTGGTTGTTGATGGCCCGATAAGGGATATGGGACGGGCCTGAGCGGACCGCAGGATTCTCGCCTGATCTTCGTGAACTGAGCGATCAGGCAGACTCCCGATATGGTTGGGACTGGTGTCTCGGCACTGGGCGACGATCAGAATCAGTAATAGTATCCGGGTCCCTCGTAAGGGCCGTAGTATCCGCGATGCTGCATCTCGGTGCCGACAATGTAGCCGACGGCACCGCCGCCAAGACCACCAATCAGCGCACCTGTTGCCGGTGAACCTTCCGAGCTGCCAAGCAGTGCTCCCGCGCCGGCGCCGAGGGCAGCGCCGCCAAGGGTGTCGTTCGCGCGAGGGCTGGCGAAGCAACCGGTCATCGTCATTAGAGCAAGTGCGCTGGCGAGCGCGATAATCGCGGTCCGCAAATTTCGCCGGGCGCCAATATCCAGATGATTTGAATTCATGTTCTCAAACCTCGACGATGTATTCACTCTGGAATACGAATGACGCGAGCGCCTCGTTGCAAAAGCTTGCGGTTTCGTAATCTTGCGCGGCGCGGGGAAGTGTACTTTTTACAAGTGAAGATGGCTCGAAAGACAAGGAGCCAAGTCGAAACGAGTCAGGAGGTCAGCACGCGTCGTTTTACTGCAATCCAACCGCGTGCCGTACTTCCGCGCGCGCGTGCGAGCGAAATCTGCTGGAAGCAAACACGACTTCTGCCGCGCTCGGTGCTATAAGTGGGAACCAAGGAGATATTGGCTATGGAAAACATTTCAACGGGTGGATGCGCTTGCGGAGCTGTCAGATACGAAATTTCGGCTGACCCAGTGATGTCTGCAAATTGCTACTGCCGCGATTGCCAGAGATCGACCGGCGGTGCGATGGCCTCCGTTATGGTCGTGCCGAAAGCGGCGTTTCGTCTGACCAAGGGCGCTCTTAAATACCACTCGGTCGTCGGGGAAAGTGGCAACAAAGTAGACCGCGGCTTCTGCACGTCCTGCGGCGCACCTGTTACCACACAGCTGGGGGCGATGCCGGACGTGATGGTGGTCAAAGCCGGGAGCCTGGACGAACCCGCGCGCTTCAAGCCAACGATGAATATCTATACGTCCAGCGCGCCTCCGTGGGCGACTCTTACTCCCGGGTTGCAGAACTTCGACAAAATGCCAGGCTGAGGATGTTGGCGCTCCATACTGACAGCCGACCGTTTCAACCGGTAGCGGCGGGCGGCGCACGGGATTGCGAGTGTGACTTATCCTGGAATCCAGCGCTGAGCCTCGTGAGAAGCGCGCTCTCTCCCTTGAATTGTCGCTCGACCGAGACGCGTCGCTAGAGCGCTGTGGTCCGGTCCAGGATTCTCCTCGTTGTCTGCGTCGAGTTGGCGATCTTGGCAGGACTTGCAGTTTGGCTCGTAGAAGTCGATACAAACGGGCCGCGCCGAATTGACGTTCGGCTGGCCGACGGCCGAGTCGCAATCCTGTATCTGCCGTATCCAGCGCAGAACTCAACTGCGACTGCGAACGCGCAGGCGTCGAAGCGCTTGCCCTTCGCCATCCTGGTCTCGGGTCTCGGTGCCGGTCCTTTGACGATGGCGAGCCTGGCGCGCCGACTAGCGCACAACGGCTACGCTTCGCTCGCGATCGGAATTCCGCTGGCTCATTTCGCCTCTACGGGAAATGAAGTCTACGAAGACATCGCTGCCGCCGTGGACTATGCGCGAGCGTCGAAGTTAGTCGATGGCTCCCGCGCGGTCTTGATCGGTCATTCGGCGGGTGCCGGGGCCGTGACGGTCTATGCAACTCGCGATCGCGCGATTGGCGGTGTAATCCTGATTTCCGGCGGATGCTATCTCAACGCAGGGGAACGGCTGCCCGACGCCCTTTTCGTCTTCACCTCCCAGGATCCTGAAGAATTCCGAAATTCATGCCATGAGGTGTTGAAGAGCCTCAGCGGCATCGATCATCCACGATTGAGCGAGGTCTATGGCGACTTTCATTCCGGTACCGCGATATCCGAAGTAGAGATCCAAGGCGAGAGCCACGTTTCAATCGTCGGTTCGAAGCGCACCGCGTCGTACGTCGTCGGATGGTTGGACCGAATCTTCGAGACCAAGCGGACCGACCCGGCGGACTTGAGCGATCCACAGGGGTTCGTGGCCGATTTGGTCTGGGCGTCGATTCTCATTATTCTCCTGACTCTCTATTACCCTTGGCTGAGAAGAGGGCGTGTGAAACGTGGCACACCGGTTCGCGCCGATGTGACATAGCGGGGTTTTATGGGATTTCGCGCAGCGTTACGTCGCAGCGGGCCATTCGACAGCGTGAACTCGGATCGGGCAACTGAAACCCTTTAGGGAAACATCTCCTAGGTCTTTGAAGGGCAGGCCCTTTCCGACGCATAACTCGTGAAGAGAATGGTCCGGATTGCGGAGTCCCGCTCGTTGCCGGCGCCACTAGGGGCCAGGACCGCTCCCGACGAATCGGTTTCACCTCCGCCGAGAAATGCCTCTGCAAGCTCGGGCTGGACCTCGAGAATTCTTTGTGCGATTTGCCCGTGCGCTTCACGGTGCACTAACTGCGCCGCCTCCGGACTGGGCGCATCGACGAGGCAGAAAGCCTTGCCGTGGCTCTCGTTGAACCAGTACTTGATATACTTGACGCCGTACTTCCCCTGCTCCGCGAGGTCGGCCGCGTGCGCTTGGTCAACCTGCGCCGCGGTTGTTCCCTGGAGCTCGTGGACGTCCATATGCAGTGGCATGTTAGCTCCCGAAAAAGAGGTTGCCCCTACTGCCGTTGCAGCCTGCAACCTACCACGCAGGGATTGTCTGCGGAAGCTGGGCCCGTGCGACAACCGCTCCCAGGAGGTCTTGCCGATTGGCCTTCAGTTGCGCCCGAACGCCGCGCGGAACAGGCGCACAAGATAGCGCCAGAAGTTGATTAGGAGTCCCTGGCGTGCGACAGTTCCGCGCAGCTCGGCCTTGAGTTCGGCTTCGGCCGCCGCAAAGAACTGTCCCAGCATCATCTTGGCGGCGCTGTCGATCATCCGCTGCCCAACCTGTATCAGCGGACCGCCGACCTGCACGTCGCCCGCGTATTTCACCAGTGTGGTCCGCGCGTCTCGCGCAGCGAGGTCGAGGGTGCCGGATCCCTTCAGGAATCCCTGCTTGCCCTTGCCGTCGACTACTATCCGATAATGCTCGGGCGGGCGCTGCTCTTCGATCTTGAGCTTGCCGTCGTAAGTGCCCTTGACCGCGGCGATGCCGACCACGATGGTACCTGCATATTCATCGGGGCCCAGGGCTGCGAGCTTTTCGCATCCGGGAATCAGCTTCGAAAGTCGCTCGGGATTGTTGAATAAGGCCCACACGCGTTCGCGCGGCACCGGCAACGTTGTTTCGCCTGCAATCTTCATCGGCGATTGGCGTAACGCCAATTCCTGAGCGGCGCAAGCCGGCGTTTACGCCTTCGCACGCGCGACCGCCTGCTCGAGGGCCCGGCGCGTGTAGACGCGCGCGAGCTCAGCACGGAAGTCGGCCGCAGCATGGATATCAGACAGGGCGTCGATACCATCCGCAGCATGCGCCGCAGCATCTTTGATCGCGGCGGGCGCCTTTCCAGTGAGCGCCGCTTCGACCGCTTTGGCCCGAAATGCCTTCGGCCCGAGTCCCGTGATTCCCACCCTCACCCGCGCGCAGTTGCCGTTTGGATCAAGCGTGACCAGCGCTGCCACCCCGACAGTCGCGAAGCCGGAGGCGGGTTGGCGATGTTTCAAGTACGCGCCGCCGGTACTCGCCGCGATTGGCGCAATCGATACATGCGTCAGGATCTGGCCGTGTTGCACGGCGGTCGTCATCAGGTCGATAAAGAACTCTTCCGCCTTGATCGTGCGTGCGCCGCCGCTGCTCTCGACGCGCATCTCGGCCTCCAGCGCGAGGACCGCAGCCGGATAATCGGCCGCCGGATCCGAATGCGCCAGGCTGCCGCCGATGGTACCGCGGTTGCGCACCTGGACGTCTCCGATCAACGCGGCGCACTCCGCTAGCATTCCCAGCTTGCCTCTGACGATTGCCGAAGTCTCGACCTGGTGATGGGTCGCGAGTCCGCCGATCACGATCTTGCCGCCCTCCTCCCGGACCTGCGCCAAGTCGCGAATTCCACCGATGTCGATCAGATGCGCTGGCTGCGCCAGGCGCAGCTTCATCATCGGGATCAGGCTGTGCCCGCCGGCAAGCAGTTTTGCGTCGTCGCCGAACCTGGTGAGCATCGCAAGCGCGTCCTTCACGGAGGCCGCGCGGTGATATTCGAATGACGCGGGATACATTGCGTCAACCTCCCCTTGCTTCCTGAATTGCGCGCCAGACCTTCTCCGGCTTGAGCGGCATGTCAAGCTCACGGATGCCGAGCGGCTTTAGCGCATCGAGCACGGCGTTGACCACGCAGGGCGTCGATCCGATTGTGCCCGCTTCGCCCACGCCCTTGACGCCCAGGATGTTGACCGGTGACGGCGTGACCGTGGACTCCAGCTCGTAATGCGGCAGCATGTGCGCCTTGGGCACCGCGTAGTCCATCAGCGATGCGGTGATGAGCTGGCCGTTCTCGTCGTACACCACCTCCTCGTACAGAGCCTGCGCGATCCCCTGCGCGATTCCTCCGTGGATCTGGCCCTCGACCAGCAGCGGGCTGATTATTTTGCCGCAGTCGTCGACCGCCACGTAGCGGAGGAACTTGACGACGCCCGTTTCCGGGTCAACCTCGACCACGGCGACATGCGTGCCGAACGGGAACGTGCACGCCGACGGCTCGTAAAAGCTCGTCGCATCGAGGCCCGGCTCGACGCCGGGAATTGGCTGCTTGTATCCGTAGGCGGCGTCGACGACCTGCTGCAACGGAATCGACTTCGACGCGTCGCTCGCCATCGCGATCGTCCGGTTGACGAAAGTGAGCTGGTCCGGCGGCACCTCCATCATAGTGGAAGCGATCTTCTTCATCTTGTCCTGCAGCTTGGCCACCGTGATCATCAGCGCCGGTCCACCGACCGTGGTGCCGCGGCTGCCGAACGTCCCGATGCCGTACTGCACCATCGCGGTGTCGCCATGGACGACGTTGATGTCGTCGATATCGATGCCCAACGCGTCGGCCACGAGTTGCGCGAAGGTTGTCTCCTGTCCCTGGCCGTGCGGAGAAATGCCGGTGAGCACAGTCACCTTGCTGTCAGGCTCAATCCTGACCGTCGCGCTCTCCCATCCCCCACCCTTGAGCTTCGGCGGCAGCAGAACGGACGGCCCGAGTCCGCAAATCTCGACGTAAGAGGCGATCCCGATGCCGATATAGCGGCCCTGCTTGAGCGCTTGCGCTTGCTCGGCGCGAACCTTTTTGTAGTCAATTGCCCGGAGCGCCTTGTCGAGCGTGAGATTGTAGTCGCCGGAATCATAGACGAGTCCGCCGGCGGTAGAAGCCGGGAACGTTTCCTTGGGGATGAAGTTCATGCGCCGGACGTCAGTCGGATCGAGTCCGAACTCCGCAGCGACCATCTCCATCGTGCGTTCCGCGATATAGCAGGCCTCGGGGCGTCCCGCGCCGCGATACGCATCGGTCGCCATCTTGTTGGTGAAGACCATTTGTTGCTCGAACGCGAGCGCCGGAATCTTGTAACAGCCCGTCATCATCAGGCCTGAGAAGCCGGGGATCGCCGGCGTCAGCAGGTGCATATAGGCGCCCATGTCGCAAATGAAACGGCCTTTCATCGCGAGCACGGTGCCATCCTTCTGCGCGGCGATCTCGAGGTAGGTAATCTGGTCGCGGCCGTGCGTGGTGCCCGACAGGTTTTCGCGCCGGCGCTCGATCCACTTGACCGGCCGCTCGAGCGTCATCGCCAAGTGCGCCGTTAACGCTTCCTCAGCATACACGTTCAGCTTGCATCCAAAGCCGCCGCCGACTTCCGGCGCGATCACTCGAATCTTGTTCTCGCCTAGCCTTAGCATCTCGGCGAGTTGCGATCGTAACAGGTGAGGAATCTGCGTCGAGGACCATAATGTCAGCTGTTTGTATCCGGCCTCCCACTTGACGACGACGCCGCGCGCCTCCATCGGAACCGGCGCGAGGCGCTGGTTCACGATGCGAAACTTTATGATCTTGTCCGCCTTGCGCATCGCCTCGTCCACTGCCGGGTTCGGCACCTCCGCGAAGGTGACCGAGTTGGTACCGAACTCGTCGTGAATAATCGGCGCGCCGGGTGCGAGCGCCTTTTCGGGATCGACGACGGCGTCGAGCGGATCGTAGTCGATTTCGATGAGGTCGATTGCGTCCTGCGCGATGTATGAATCGGTCGCGACCGCGACCGCCACGCCCTCGCCGACGTAGCGCACCTTGGCTTGGGCTAGCACGGGATGGAACGGGACGTGGTCGGCCGGAGCGACACATGGCAGCGAGCCCATCTTGTCCTTGAGGTCGTTCCCGGTCAGCACCGCAATGACGCCCGGCAGTGCGCGCGCCTTGCTAACGTCGATCGAGCTCAACTTCGCGTGCGCATAGGGACTTCGCAGGATAACGGCTGATAGCATGCCCGGCAGCCGCACGTCGTCAACGTAGATGCCTTGGCCGGAGACCAGGCGCGGATCTTCACGCCGCTTGATTCGCTCGCCCACGAATTTGGGAATGACGGCCATCGGTCTCTCCTTGGAAGTCGTTCAGGCGCCTTTGGCGGAGCGCATCTTTTCAGCGGCGTACTGGATCGCCTTGATAATGTGTTGATATCCGGTGCATCGGCACAGGTTGCCTTCCAGCGCCTCGCGGATTTGCGCCTCGGAAGGATTGGCGTTGCGGCTGAGCAAGTCAGTCGCGGTCATGATCATGCCCGGCGTGCAGTAGCCACATTGAAGACCGTGCTCCTCCCAGAAACCTTCCTGAAGGGGGTGCATCTTGCCGTCTTTGGCGAGGCCCTCGACCGTCGTGATTTGGCAGCCCTCGGCCTGCACGGCGAATGTCGTGCACGACTTGATCGCGCTTCCGTTCATCAGCACCGTGCACGCGCCGCACAGCGAAGTCTCGCACCCAACATGCGTCCCGGTCAGTTGCGCAACATCGCGGAGGTAATGCACGAGTAGCATCCGAGGGTCGACCTCGTCACTGCGGCGCTTCCCGTTGATCGTGATAGTGAGCTGCATATCTATGTCGCTCCGTGGAATCAGCGCTGGCCTTTTACCGGGTAAACACTCGCCGCAAAGCCTTGCTATCGGGAGGAGTTCTCCCTTGGACCGGGCCGTAAAGCGATCGAGATTTTAACCGGACGCGGCCCGGCTGAGGCGCCCGCGGGCCGCGTCAAGGTGCAATCTTCAGTTCATCCCAAACACGAGGCGGGCGCGCACGCGACCATCCTCAACTTCGTTGAACGCCTCGTTGACCTGCTCGAGTTTGCGCTTTTCGTAGATAACCTTGGTCATGCCCGAGGCTTGCAGCTCGAAGGTCTCCGCGAGATCTACCCGCGTACCGACTACCGAGCCGGCGATCGAGATCCCATTGAGCACGGTCTCGAAGATCGGGATCTGCACGGAGTTGTCCGCCGGCAGTCCGACGAACACCAGCTTGCCGCCGCGACGGAGTCCCTGGTAGGCGCTGGTGTAGGCTTGTGGCGACACTGCGACCACCACTGCGCTGTCGGCGCCGCCGAGCTTCTTGAGCGCCTCCGCTGGATCTTCGTTGCGCGCATTGATCGTGTAACGCGCGCCGAGTTCCTTGGCGAGTTCAAGTTTATCGTCGAGAACATCCACCGCCACCACCGTCGCGCCCGCAATCCGCGCATACTGAAGCGCCAAATGCCCCAGCCCGCCGATACCGAAAATGGCGACCAGGTCGGACGATCTGGCACCGGCCACCTTCACCGCCTTGTAGGTGGTGACACCGGCACATGTGAGCGGAGCCGCCACCCACGGATCTACTCCCTTGGGCACCTTGCAGACGTATTTCCCATAAGCCAGCGCGTATTCGGCGTAGCTACCATCAATGAAATAGCCAGTGCATAGTTGCTGCTCGCACAGCGTCTCCCGACCCGACCCACAGTACTCACATGCGCCGCACGCGTAGCCCAACCACGGAATCGCGACGCGATCTCCTTCCTTCACCTCCGAAACCCCGGGGCCAAGCCGCTCAACGATTCCAACGCCTTCATGCCCCGGCACCAGCGGGAGCTTGGGCTTCACGGGCCAGTCGCCGTGGGCGGCGTGGATATCGGTATGGCAAAGGCCGGAAGTCTCAATCTTGACCACCACCTGGCCGGGGCCGGGTTGTGGCTTCGGGAGATCCTCGATAGTTAGTGGCTTGCCGAATGTTTTAATTACTGCCGCTTTCATAATTAGTCACCCATTTTCGTTAGGATTCGTGTTGTGAGTATCAGATGAGTCAGATGCACTAGCCAATCAGAATAGCCATTCTTAAAGAAGTACTGAGTAGTGAGATGCGCTTCTATGAGGCGCCTTTGTTCAGTACCTGGCGCGCGTCCTGCGCAACTGCGGTGGTTACGAAATCCCCGCCTTTGTACTTCTTCACGATCTTGCCGTCAGGCGCGACCAGGAACACGTAGTCAAGTGCGTCCATCAGTTGCGCCGGCTCCTCAAAATTCCCGACCGCCGGCAACCCGAAGCGCCCAAGCATCCAGTCAATATTGGCAGGCGTGCCTGTCAACAGCATCCAGTGCGGGGTATCGAGGTGCATGTCCTGCGCGTACTGTCTGAGACGCTTGGGACCGTCGAATACCGGGTTATAAGTTACCAGCACAAATTGAACTTTCTGCTTCTGCTCCGCTCCGAGGTCGTCTGCCACCCGGCGTAGTTTGTTCGTGGTAAGCCGACACATTCCCGTGCAAGATGTATCGATGAACGCGATTATTATGGGGCGTCCCGTCATTGATCCCGCTTCCACCGGTTGCGCGTTCTGGTTGTAGAGCAACAGCTTCGGCGACACGCCGGACAGGCCCGGCCCCAGCGGCGCCGCCGAGTCCGTTGGAGGAGGAGAGCAAGCGGCGCAACACAGCAGAATTGCAAGCGCTAGAGCATTTGCCATCCGTGGCCTCAACACAGACAACAATGATTCGATGTAAACAACTCGTTCTGACATAAAAACCGTCCTGGTCGTCCGATCGTCCAAAAGAATCAATTGAACAGCTCTCAGCCGCTGCCGACAGCGCGAATACGGGTGCGCATCTCGGCCTTGCGCTGCGTGACCAAATGCTCCCGTCGGAGCCTGAGACCGTAAAAGATCGAACCCCCGAGTACGACGAGAACCAGCAGCCCCGGCAGTTCAAGCCCGTTCCACCAGGCGTTGACGCTGATTGGAAAGGTAATAGTGTAATTCGCCGGCGCCTCACCCACCGTGACGACCGCCTGATAACTGTGCCCTGCTTGCAGCGGAAGGTTGATGTCGATGACGCCGGATACATGTTCGCCCTCGGGAACCGAGGCCACCACGTAGCTTCCCGAGCGCCCGCCAGTTTCGAGTATATTAACTGCTACCGGTGTGTGGCGCATCTCGGTTCCCACCAGGTCGAATACCATGAGAGTGTCGCCACCACGCGGTATCTTGCCGCAGTATTCCTGACTACTGTCAACCTGCGGCTGGTAGACCGCCATGTGGACGTAGTACAAGCCGACCCGCTGCGCGCAGGGGTCGTAGCTGAGTCCAGGGCCACCGCCGTGCGCCCACGCCGATCCAGCGTACGCCAAGCCTAACAGCAAACCCGCGACCAAACTGATTTTGCGGCTCACCGTTGCCTCCCTGGATCGATCAGCACTCTGACCCCTAGCTCGTCGTCGCCGCCGCAGCCGGTGGACGGACGAAGGTCGGCATAATCTCGCTGTCGAACTCCACCATAGTGCGGTTGTTGTCCGGATCAAAGAACATGAACAGCCCGCCGATTCGGCTGGTCGGATCGGCTATCAGCAACGCCAGTCGATCGGTTTCCCAGACCGGGCTGCTGGCCAGGATATGAAGCGCCTTGGTCTCTCCCGGCTGAATCGGTTCATTCGGCTCGACCACCAGGCCGGCCGGGGCAATCAGTTCTGGAGGATAGTCAGGTTCGGGCTGGCGGATCGATGAATTCAGAAATCTCACCGCCGCCGTGGTGAACTCGCCGATCTGTACCGGCTTGGTGCCATTGTTAGTGACTTTTACCGAGAATTCCACGGTGCGGCCGGGAATGTAGTAGATCACGCTATCCGAAGTCATGGTAATGGTATCCGGCTGCTTGGGCAAAGGAGGAATCCGCAGCCAAGTGGACTGCAATGGGATGGTCACTGGATACCACACGCGGGTGACCATCGCGCCGAAGAGTACGATCAATATTGTCGCGCCGAGAAACCCAACAGCCACGATCCTATCGGTAAGGGTTACCAGTTTCTCACCCTCGCCGTGCTGCAGAGCTTCGTATCTGGGCATCAACAACGGTTTGGCAATCCAGTACAGCAGCCATGCCACCGCCATCAATCCCCACAGCACGTGCCAGCTCACGACGCCACTCATCCCGTAGTGCGCCAAGTCCAGCTTTTCACCCGTGAGCGTCGTAATCGGGTCTGTGAAAGTCGCCGCATCTCCGTCAACTGTGACCCAATCACCCGGACCCAGAAGCGGACCGGCGTCGCGCACGTCCAACATCGGATGAACATGGTAGCGTCCCGGGATCCTGCCGCGAAGGACGATCGTATATTCGTAGTCCCTGCCGAGTTCGAGCGGCGTCGAAGCGGCGCCGTTGACCCCGTCAATGGTGCTGGCCATGCGGACCATAACCGGCCCGGGCACGTCCACGTTCAGAAACGCCAGGTCGGGCGCGGCGATCGCGAAAGACCAGTTCTTCACGACGTGAAAACGCCCGGTTATGGTCATCTCCTCGTTCACTTTGACGTGGGTCGAGGACCAGTGCGTATCGTACCATTGGATGGTGGACATCCTGAGAAACGGAGGCTCAGCGCGCTCGCCGTGTGCAGCAGCCGTTCCAGGCACCGCCACGACTGCCATGCTCAGTGCCAGGATAAAGGACAGTGCTGAGGCGCTTACCGCCAAAGCTTTCCAACCTAACCTTTTCGAATGCATTTGATTAACCGCGCTTCTCTGAAGTTGATGGCCGCTTCGCGATGTTGATCGATAGGTTATATGCGCTTAAGCCAACTGAACTGACTTCTCGTAAAAAGATATCCCACGCCGACGAAGATCATGTAAATGAGCATGCAGGCAAACGCCGCGAAGGCCATAGATATATAGATCGGATCCTCGCCAAACGAGCGCAGCGTCCCGCGGTCGATGTAGCGCAAATATTCGGGGGTTCCGGTTCTCACAAACTGATAGCCCATTACGTCGGCCAGCGACATCAGGAACCCGTGCATGTTGGTAGGCTGCATGTACCGCGCCAGCATCACCCAGTTCGTTGGGTAAAACAAAAACGACCAAATCCCACCCCCGATTATCGCCGTCATCACGTAACTGCCGGTCAACATCAGGACACAGTCAAGTGCTATTCCCGACGGAATCAGCGTCGCCGGCCATACGAAATCGATGGGGAAGTACGCCCAACCGTGCATGTTGGCCACCCGGTTCAGCCATTCGGCACTGACCAGGCAGAAGGTCAGAAGCGTAGCAGCAAACGGGAGACGGAACTTGCCCCAGAAGATGTACTGAGCTGCTGCGGGCATGGCGATTAGAAGAGTCGGCGTCACAGTGATCCACCACCGCCGGTCTTTCCAATCCGCCCAAAAATCCCAGTCACCGATCGTCAGCATCGCCGTTATGTGGTAAAGCGCTATGAACAGGAAGAAGAGGATGACCGCCACGACCAAGTCGAACTGGCGATACGCTTTCCGCATCTCCTCAGGCGTGTCGAATGCCGTCTTTGTGCGAGCCTGAAGTCCAGCCGCCATGATTATTCCTCCCGAGTCAAATCTCGTGTGTTCGAAGAGCCAAACCGTTCGCGTCTGCTGGGGTCCGGACCAGTATCGGCCCGGACCCAAAATCAATCAGTGGTGCTCAGATCAGTTGAAACCGCCTTTAAGCAACCTTTGGAACATCGGTCTCGAAATCGAGCGCCGGATCGGATGCCGGTTCGCCCTTGTTGTAGGTCTGCGCCTTTCCGGTGGTCAGCTCATAGATGTAGTCGCAGATCTGAAGAAGCAGACCACCAAGACCGAACCCCGTCCACCCGAAAAGTACGAACCCGTAGTGCACCGGAGCCGTAAAACGCTCCTCGAGAATAACGAAGGAATGCATCCACTCGTTGTAGCCGACGACCGGCAGCAGCATGAAAGGTCCAGCAACAGCGATTACAAACGGAATTGAATGCCGGGCCGCGAAACGCGGCAACCGCGTCCTCGCGTACAGGTAAGCCGTCACGCCGATAGCGATATAAACTTGGAAGGTGGTATAAAAGAGGATTATATGGTTGGGCGTGAACGAGGTGTCGCGAACAACGGTCTGATGCCAGACCGCGTCCTCTTCGGCGAAGAAGCTGCCGGCCCAGAACACCGCGAACACATACACAGCGATAATCGCTATCAATACGCCCAGCCGCCGCATCTCTTCCTTGGGCTCGAGCCGATCTAGATCGTTAGGGCGAGTCAACCATACCCAGCTCCACAGTGACGCCGCCAAGAGCATCTCAAACGCCCAAAGCGCGTACTGCAGATTCATCCAGTAGGTCTTGAACTCAGGTGAGGTCGAGTCCAGTCCCATGCTCCATGCAAACTTCTGCTGGTAAAGCCGCAGTGAAACATAGAACACGGTGAGCGCTGCGACGCCCACGATCATGATTTTCGGGTTAATCCAGTTCCAGGACAGTTTGTCACTCTTCTTAACTTCGGTTAGTTCCGCTCTTGCCGATTCAGTCGCCATTTTCGTTTAGCCTCCTTAGCTCGCGAAAAATTCTCGTCTTCAATCCGCCACCCAGAGACCGACGGAATGGTCAGTCTGCGGCGGCGATTTAACATCTTCTGCTTTCGAGCCCATCCGGGCCGGCAATCAATTGTCCCTCACGCTCCGGTGTTGATTTAATCTAACCTTTTTAGCGCTACTTAACCAACGATTCATCATTCCTAATGTTCCCCGGGTTACCAATGCTTATCTACCGTTCTGCCCGTTTACGGGGTCCATCACAAATCTTGCTCAAAAACCAATGGTAATCTCACCGCTGTAAGATTGGAAGTTCTCGCCATTCTCCATTGCGTGGTACCGCCATTCCGGCCCCACCGTGATTTTCGAGAAAAACCGCTCAGACGCTGGAATATTCAGCGCAGAAGCGATATCAGACAGCCGGTACTGAAGATCCGCGCCGAATACCGCACCCGCAAAAACGTGCCCGCTACCGATAGTAGGGATACCCCTCTGACTGAGTTGGGGCGGTATCGGCAGCTGACCCGCATTTAGCGGGCTGAATTCGAACAGATTGATAAGGATTTCAGGACCAGCAAACACGGTAGGTTCAAATGGCTCCAAGGCCCTGAGCGTGTACCGAACGGTCGGAGCGACGGTAACCAGCGACACATCAGCTTGAGTATTCACGGGATGCGCAAGAGGGGTGCCGGCAAGCGTGCTCAGTGTTATCGGCTCATGATTGCCCTGAATCAGGCCGATCGCGAGCTCGCCATTGATATCGCCAAACGGGATTCCGTCCCGCTGCTCGAATAATCGATGGCCGAGATGCATGTCCCAAAAGAAACCGCCGGGCAGGTCGAATGGTACTTCTGACCATCCGGCCCTAAACCCGAGCGCGCTGCCTTTGAACGGCGATTCAACCTTCTGCTTCAGACTCGCAACTTGCTGGTCCGAAGCTTCCTGCTCTCTCTCCATGTTGGCGACACGCTGTTCTGTCTGAGGCATTACCTGCGTCATATGTTGCTGCATCGCGGAGACAGTGGGAGCCTGCGTATTGACCTGCTGCCGTAATTCGAGGACCTGCTGCCGAAGGGACTGATTCTCCTGCTCCACTGTGTCGAGCCTTTGCTCCACCTGCCGCAGCATTTGCTTCACACTCGGATCCCCTGCGGCGCTGCCGGCGCGTGCTCCCGTCGGGAAAAGCAAACACCCGATTAAGAGTGTTGCAGCCAGCCACGAAATCTGAACCTGCCGTAGCGTCGTCTTCATCAAGTTCGTCCCTCCCTGCAGTCTCAAAGTCGCTTTCCCCGGGTGCTGCCTTCTTCTTCTTGCCTCACGAACTACCGATGATATAACATGGGCTATCTTG
The DNA here is from genome assembly GCA_963842085.1 of uncultured delta proteobacterium. Classification (GTDB taxonomy): domain Bacteria; phylum Desulfobacterota; class Binatia; order Binatales; family Binataceae; genus Binatus. The sequence continues at coordinate 3,065,781 of CAWJET010000001.1, read as the reverse complement.
ATTAATCTCGATGAATCTTAATGTTCATACTCCGTCTTTCGACGAAATGTCAAACATGCGATTGCATCATCTTGCTTATTCTTGCTGAATTTGGTCATTCGCAGTTTGCTTGAGGTTAGCAGTTCGGGTTAAATTGCTCCAATGTCGTTATTAGCAGAGCTTGTGTGATCGAGATGCTGGAAGATTCGAACATACTGACCATCGAAGAAGCCGCGCGCTTTCTGAAAGTGAGTAAGATCTCGTTGCGCCGTTGGACCAACACTGGCCGCCTGCGATGCTTTCGAGTCGGCCTCCGCGGCGAAAGGCGCTTCGCAAAGGCCGAATTGGAAGCTTTTTTGGCCCCCGGAGGCGCCAATTGTGGTCAATCGACGACGCCCACCGTCGCCATCGACGGGCCTCGGCCGCAGGTTGGCTTGCAGCAGCCGAGCAACGACAGCCACATCAGTCTGCATTACTCTAGTGAGGAAGAGCAGTTCCGGATGTTCCGCCCGTACCTGCTTAAGTACGTGCGCCTTGGAGCGCCGATTCTCTATATCTACGACAGCACTCCCCGCGCACGCCTGATGAGCCTGTTGCGTTCGGAAGGGACGGACCCCGACGAGCTGACTCGCCGAGGTGTGTTGCGAGCGGTGCCCTCCTCCGAAGCCTATCTGCGCGACGGCGGCTTCTGTGCGGACGCGATGCTCGCGTTCGTCGAGAAATCCGTCCAGGAAATGCTGTCGGGAGGCAAAAGCAAGGCGCTGATTACGGGCGAGATGTCCTGGTACTGCTCGGGTGCAAATGGGGTATCGGGGATTCTTGACTACGAACGACGGCTCAACCGCTTGGCAGACAAATATCCGCAGGTCGCAATGATCTGCCAGTACCACATCGATCGATTTGATTCCGCGATGACGCTGGGTGCGCTGTGCGCCCATCCAGTGGTTGAACTTCCCGACCGTACGGTACGCGGCTACTACGATTCGCAGCTCTGAAGAAAGTTTGCCCAAAGCTCTATACCCGGGTTTCAGCTTCTTGACTCCGGTGACCGCAGCCCTTCTGGGGATGCCGAATGACCAATCGAAATGAATCCCCAAGTTCTAGTGACGCTAGTCGATCCGGACGCAGACCGACTTGCTCTCAGTGTAATGTTCAAGCACTTCGTGACCCTGCTCCCGGCCCCATCCGGATTGCTTGTAGCCCCCGAACGGCATTGCTGCATCGAAAATGTTGTAGCAGTTGACCCAGACGGTGCCCGCGCGCAGTTTCGCGGCCAGAGAATGCGCTTTACCTACATCGCGGGTCCATATTCCGGCGGCGAGCCCGTAGATCGTATCGTTCGCAGCCTGAACGATCTCTTCTTCGCTCTTGAATGGGATAGCGCATACCACCGGCCCAAAGATTTCCTCCTGGACAACCTTCATGTCGGCTCGCGTGTTCACCAACACCGTGGGTTCAACAAAATAGCCCGAGCGTCCGATCCGGCCTCCGCCGGTTACCGCCTTCGCACCTTGTTCCAGTCCGGATGCAATATACCCGGTCACCCGCTTCAATTGTTCGTCCGACACTAGAGGACCCATCTGCGTCTCCGGGTCGAGACCGCGGCCCAGCTTGATGCGTTTGGCTTCTCTCGAGACTCCGTCAACAACTTGATCAAAGGCCTGCTCCTGCACGTAGAGCCGCGAGCCGGCACAGCAGCACTGGCCGTGATTGAAGAAAATTGCGCTTGAGGCTCCAGCAATTGCCAACTCCGGATCGGCGTCTGCATAGACCACGTTGGGCGACTTTCCGCCGAGCTCCAGCGTGACTTTTTTCAGGTTTCCCGCCGCCGCTTTCAGGATTAACTTTCCGACCTCGGTCGAACCGGTGAATGCCACCTTGTCGACTCCGGGGTGGGCTGCCAGCGCCGCGCCGGCCGTTTCGCCGTATCCGGTCACAATGTTTACGACGCCATCAGGGAACCCCGCTTCCATGATAAGTTCGCCCAGACGCAGAGCCGTCAACGGGGTTTGCTCCGCGGGTTTCAGTACTACGGTGCATCCCGCGGCCAAAGCTGGTCCTAGTTTCCATGCGGCCATGAGTAAGGGAAAATTCCAGGGAATGATCTGTCCTACAACGCCGACCGGTTCGCGAACCGTGTACGCCAGGTAACGGGCTCCGGGCGTGTAGGGAACGGAGAGAGGTATCGTGTTTCCCTCGATCTTCGTCGCCCATCCAGCCATGTAGCGGAGAGTGTCTGCGGAAAGCGGAACATCAGCCCCCTGGGCCACTGCGACCGGCTTGCCGTTATCGAGGCTTTCCAACTGGGCCAATTCCGCGCCGTGCTTCTCAACCAAATCGCCAAGCTTCCAGATGAGCCGTCCGCGCTCGGATGGGGAAAGTTTTGGCCAAGCGCCGTCGTCGAGCGCACAGCGAGCTGCCTTGACAGCTTCATCTACGTCGAGTCTGTCTCCTTCGGCCACTTGAGCAAGAACTTCTTCAGTGGCGGGATCGAGGGTCTCAAAGGTTTTGCCGGATTTGGCCGCGACCCACTTGCCCCCTATTAACAGACGCCTTGGCGAGTTCAGTAAGTTGCTGATCGCTGCTGGTGCCGCTCCACCAGCTTTCTTTTCCTCCGAGACTGTCACTCCCATCTGCCTTCAACTCCTTATGTTTCAGCTGTCGCGTCTATCCACTGGCGACTGACATCGAAGACCGCGCCCGCTAAATGTGAGGCGAGAATCTCCGTCGCCTGAAATCTCCTCGGCAGGTTCGACACCGCAAAAGTCATGCCGAAGTGACTGTCTATGCAATGGTGGCTTAATCAGTTCGCATTGTGATCCAAAGTGTCCAGCTTTTTGACGGTCTGCCTTCACAGCTGTTTTGAACATTTACACATCTACGTGTCCGGGCAGGTAGCGAACAACAACAGAAGCCGGCGGAACTCGAAGCCGACGGGAAAGGGGCATTGCCGGGACGTTCCAGGCCGAAAGTCAGGCTCTGAACCCAATGCCCGCAGCGCTAACGTTCAATTGGATGAAGCTGTAACTCGAAGAAAAACGCAAGAGGTCGATTGTTTTGCGACCGTCTAGCAAGACGCGCTCGACAGATTGCCTTTCATACGCATCGCGTCGTCAGTTGCCGTTCTTCACACTGCCGCCTTGTATAACGCGGAGCTTGTTGTAAATGGTGGCTCTGGAAACACCGAGGCGGCGAGCCACCATACTGATATTGTTGTTGCACTCCCTAATTGTTCGCACTATCAATTCAGCTTCTGCGTCTGCCAGAGACACTTCCTTGGCGGCCACTGCAGGAGACTCTGGTTGCATCTCGGGGGGAAGATCGGAGAAGGATACAACGTCGGCTTCCACCTCTTCGATCCATCTGGCACACAGATTCTGGAGTTCTCGTACGTTCCCAGGCCAGGAATGTTGGACCAGGATATCTTTCACTTCTTCTGACAGTATCAAAGGCGTACGGCCTACTTCCCCACACCCTTGATTGAGAAAGCCGCTTGCTAAAAGAAGTATGTCTTCGGCGCGCCCGCGCAACGGTGGGCATCGGATGGAGATGACATTGAGACGGTAGTAAAGGTCCGCTCGAAACCGCTCACGGTTCACCAAGGTTGAGAGCTCTTCGTTAGCCGCGGCAATGACTCTGACGTCCACCGCTTGGCTGCGAGATGATCCCAGCGGTGTCACGCTCTTTGTCTCGATCGCCCGAAGCAGCGTCGCTTGCAAATCAAATGGCATCGAGGAGATTTCGTCGAGAAATAAAGTGCCACCGCTGGCTTGGGCGAATTTACCCAGACTGCCGTGCGCTTTTGCTCCGGTGAACGCTCCGCGCGCATATCCGAAAAGCTCGCTCGCGCACAACTCGCTCGGCAGCGCCGCGCAGTTTATTGCGACGAATGGACCGCCGGCGCGTCTGCTCGCACCATGGATTGCTTGCGCGAAGAGATCCTTACCGGTCCCGGTCTCTCCCGTGAGCAGCACCGTCTTGTCGTTTCCCGCGGCCGTTCTCGACTTGTGCAGAGCTGCCACCAGAGCAGGGTCGCGACCCTTGATGTCCGCGAATGTCACTGCCGGTTCCACGGCCATCGCGCTCGCGGCTCGAGGAGAAGCGTGAGGCCGGGAAGGCTCAACTGACCGCAAAATCAACAAACATCCTGAAGCCTTTCTATCAACTATCGTCAAGCTGCAATGCACGTGAATCTGGGTAGCATGTCGCTCTGTTGTTCGTTCGAGGGTCTCGCCATTTTTCCAGCAATGTTGAACGAACTCGTCGAGCTCTGGCGAAGCGTCTTTCAAAGGATACCCCATCAGGGTGCGCACATCGCGCTTGAGGAGCGCCATGCCCCTGGGATTGAGTTCCAATATTCGCCCGTTTTCGTCCACCAGGATTATGCCATCGTTCGGCCAGCGTTTGGTTGCCGCGAGAAATTCCGCGATCAGCGCTTGCTGCCGTTGCAACGCTCTTGCGCCCAGCGAACGCTCGATCGTTCGAGCCACGGTTACGGTCAGATTGAAGGCCATCTCGCTTCTAGTTGGAGCCGGGCCCGAAATATCAACTGCGCCTGTCACGCGACCGGAGACAGGGTCGCGCACCGGGCTTCCGTAGCAAATCCAGGGTTGCCAGCCTTCGCAGAAATGCTCGGGACCCCACACGAATACCGGCGCAGCGGTCGCCAACGCGGTTCCCACTCCATTCGGCCCCACTGCCTCCTCCGTCCAAAGGCCGCCCGGAATGAAATTAACCCCCTCCAAGCCCGCCTTCACGCGATCATCTCCCACCGCGTAAAAGATTCGACCGGATCGATCAGCCAATACCAGATAGTGTCCCGAGCCGCTGATCACGCGCGCAAAGTCGTCAGCGACTTGCCTGCCGATGTGTCCAAAATCATCAACCCGAAGGATTTCTTCGATGTGTTCTCGCGTGAGGCCGTCAGGCGCACGCGCAGAATGCGGATCGATTCCGACTGATTTGCACAAGTTCCATCGGTCGCGTATCAAAGGCCGCAAGCCATCGGTGGGCAGGTCGCAGAGAAATTGATCTCGCTGCCGAGCAATTTGGGCCAACGTATCGCGTACAGAAGGCGATACTAGCCACGCACGAGGATCACCTCGCGCAAAAGTCTCTGACACAGTAGGGCACCTTATCTTCCCTATAATGGAGTCTAAACGTACCCGTCAAGCGTGCGGACCCCGGGATGATCCCCCGCCGACTTTGCGATCGCGAACCCAATAGGACGCTACCGCAACCCACTCGAGCCGAATGACGAGCTCACCGAGCTTCGGGTTTCCCGAAGCGCTTGTTCATGCGCTGGCTGTAGTCCACCAGGTTTTTCTTGCCGAGCGCGTAGTCCTTGGTGTCAAACTTGAATGGCGTATAGATGATGTGATCGAGCATCGATAGCAAATTCGCATCGATCGAGCGCAACTTTTCGCCCATGAAGTAAGGCTTTGAGTCCAGAAAGTCGGAGATTGCATCGATATCGGCTCGCGCGCGCTCATAGACGACGTTGTCCGGCAGACGTCCGACGCCGTGACCGAGAAACTCCGATAGAATAAGCTTGCGAAACTCCTCCAGCGTTTGGCGCACCTCGGGAGGAACCGGGCTCGCACCGAAAATGATCGGCAAATAAATTTCCCAATTGGCTTCTTCGCGCCAGCGGGGCTGAATCACCGCGCACCAGTAGGTATGCTCATCGATCATCCGGTTCCACGCCAGCATCTGCGCCCTTTCGGTTGCAGTGGCATCGCTGTCCAGGTCGGCGTATTTCCTCAGATAGTCAATGATCGCGGTAGAGTCCGCGACCTTGACGCCGTTGTCATCAATAAAAGGCAGCTTTCCGTACGGCGCATCCTGCTGCAGCCGGCTGAGATCCTGCCGCTTAACTTCATGCGGTATGCCAGCCATCCTCATGTAGTAAATAGTTTTGGTGACGAAAGGACTAATGCAGGGTACATTCCAGCCAGGAATGTATTGATAGATAGTAATCATCCTAATATCCCCCGTGTAACGAAATGGCTACCAAGGTAGTAATTCACCGTTCGCATGCCGGAACACGCCGCCAGTCTCGACCGTGAGTTCGTCCATTCTCTTGATCAATCCCGCCGCCGCCTCTTCGGGCTGAATGTATTTGCCGGGAATACCCCTGGTAAGATCGGTGTTCACCATACCTGGATGGAGCAACAGAACAGCCACGCCTTTCTTCTTCAGATCGTGATACAAGTTGCGGCCTACCATGTTCGCCCCGGCCTTGGAGATTCGGTACGCATACATGCCGCCCGACGTATTGTCACCGAGCGAGCCGACGCGGCTGGTCACGATACCCACCTTGGAACCGGGCCCGAGACAACCAAGCACTGCCTGCACCAGCCGCAGGGGTCCAAGCGTGTTGATCTCGAACTGACGGCGGACGTCATCGAAGTCGATTTTGCCGAGCTCGTCCAGGCCGAGCACGCCGGCCACGTGAAACACCACATCCAGATGAATTTTCCCAGCCGTGAGCCTGTCGGCCAAGCGCCGAACGGCCGAATCCGAAGTAACATCCACCTGCGGTTCGACCCGAATGCCGCGCGCGCGCAAGTCCGCACCTTCGCCGAGACACGCCGCGATAAGGTCGTCTCCGCGCTCCTTCAGTTGCAGGCAAATCGCGTGCGCAATACCCCGGTCGGCACCGACAACAAGTACTGTGCTCACTGGCGTTCCTCCTCACGCTCGTTCCGACCGGCCCGTGGGCCGCGGACTCTAATCCGCAGTCGTAGTGGTCTCGGAATTTGTTAACGCCTCGGCGACGCCGATTACTCCTTTGAGTTCCAGATCACGAACCTCCGGGGCGGTCAGCCCAAGCTCGGTTAGAACTTCGCGCGTGTGCTGGCCGAGCTGTGGCGCGCCAAACCGAATCGAGGCTGGCGTCTTGTCGAATCGTGCCGGGGCGCGGGTTTGCCTGAGACGCCCGGCAGCTGGGTGATCGAGCTCGACCACGATGTCGCTGGCAATTACTTGCGGATGTCGGGTCACTGCGTCGCGGGTCAACACGGGCGCACACGGCACGTCCTGAGCCTCGAGGCGTTCCATCCATTCGGCGGTGGTGCGCGTGCGCAGCACTTCCTGGGTCAGGTGCAGGCGCTCGTCGACATTTTTGTCGCGCGCGACGGGTGTTGCGAACCGCGGATCGTCGAGCCATTCACGGCGCTCCAGCGCGCGGGTCAGCCCGGCCCATTCCTTGTCGCTCATTACCGCTACGGTCATGTAACCGTCTCTGGTCTCGTAAATGAGATCGATGAAGCTCGCCGCCGCTTGAGACCCCTGACGATTATCCGGGTAGGTCTGCATGCTCATGTCCGACGCCCAAAGGAAGTAGAGCATCGCGTCCAGCATCGAGACCCTGACGTGCTGCCCCTTACCAGTTCGCTCTCGCGCGACCAGCGCGGCGGTAATCGCTTGTGACGCAACCACTGCGCTGAGCTTGTCCGCCAACACGGTGCGAATCAGACGCGGGCGCTCGGCGTCGGAGCCGCCCTGGACAGTGGTAAGACCCGACAGCGCCTGTATGATCGGATCGTAGGCGGGCTTATGAGCCCAAGGCCCGTTTTCGCCGAAACCGCTGATCGAGACGTAGATGATTTCAGGCGCGACTTTGCGAAGGTCACGCTCTCCAATCCCGAGCCGTTCAACGACTCCCGGCCGGAAGTTCTGCACGAAGACGTCGGCACTGATAGCGATTCGCTTCAGCAACGCGACTCCGTCCCGGGTCTTGAGGTCAATCGCGACCGAGCGCTTGTTGCGATTGATGTTCAGGAACATCGCGGACATCCCCCCGCGGCGGTTGCCGAGATGGCGGACGTGATCGCCACGCTCGGGCGCCTCGATCTTGATTACATCGGCGCCCTGGTCCGCCAGGATCATCGTCGCCCAAGGACCGGACAGCATGGTGGTGGTATCGAGAATTCGATAACCATCCAGAGGTCCGCGCATCGTGCTCCTCCAGCCGCGATTGAAGCTGAGCGAACTTACCCTTCGAGGTTCGACCAATTCCACAACCGCGAAAGGGTCTGTGGCCAAGTAATCTAGGCAGTTCGGTGCAAGAGGACAATATCGTTGCTCAATAAACTCTGTGCGATAATATTGGACAATGATGCTGAAAGATCTCTACCGCATGGCGATCTTTGCCAAGGTAGTCGAATGCGGTTCCTTTTCGGCTGCCTCGGTCGCGCTCGGGTTGGGAAAATCAGTTGTCAGCCACCACGTTCAGGCGCTCGAGCAAAGCCTTGGAACGCGCCTGCTTAACCGCAGCACGCGTTCGTTGTCCCTGACCGAGGAAGGCCAAAGGTTCTATGAGCCCTGTCTTCGCGTCGTTCACGAAGCGGAGGCGGCTCACTTTGACATCGACGAACACAAGACGCAGCCTCGCGGCACCATTCGACTCACCGCGCCTTACAATCTGGGCCTCACTTTTCTCCTGCCTGCGCTGGGCAAGTTCAGGGAGCTCAACCCAGGAGTCGACTTCGACCTGGTCCTGGAAGACTCGATTGTGAACATTGTCGAGGAAGGCTTCGACCTCGCCCTGCGGGCCGGCTGGCTAGTGGATAGCCGGTTGCATGCGATTGCGCTCGCACCGCTCGAAATGATTGTGTGCGGCGCACCGAAGTATTTCTCGAAGCGAGCACAGCCCAAGGAGCCGGAACATTTGATCGATCATCCATGGATAAGCATTTCGCAGCTTCCCCATCCCGAGCGGATTACCATGCAGCATCACGACGGCCGGCGGCGCACCGTGCGGCTGCGTCCGTCGATCAAGACCAACACCGGCATCGCGGCGTGCGAGCTGGTTATGCTGGGCGCCGGCATCGGCTTATTACCCGACTACGCCGTGAAGCGGGAACTAAAGGCCGGGCGCCTTGTGCAGGTGCTGCGAGATTGGCAACTCAAGAAGGGAGTCATCGCAGCAGTCTTTCCGCATCGAAATTACCTTGCCGCGAAGACGAAGAGCCTGGTCGACTTCTTAAAATCTGAGTTCAAAGCGTACCGCGCCTAGCAGGTTGCGGAAAAACTCAATGAAAGACGATTTCGGCGAAGAGTAAGCATTACTACGATCACGAGAATGCGTCTTGGATCAATGTCATCAGGAGTCAAAAACCCTTTTTCCGCAACCTGCTAGAACGCGCATGCCGCCGCTCAGAGAGACTGGCCGGGGAGCAGCGTGGATCGTAATCAGTTCTCGCCGTTGCCGTGCATTGTACGCTCGTGCTCCTCGGATTCTGCTTTCATCTCGTTTTCCAGTTGAGCCCTTTCGTCCGGCGTGAGCTTTGCGAGGTGGCGAATCCATAGCACAGTGTCCCAAATGTCCTGGGATTCATGATTTTTCGAGAACCCCGGCATTGCCGACAATGCGATCCCGTTGGCAATCACATAGTAGATTTGGGCGTCAGACCACGACTGAATTTTGCCGGTGAGTTTCGGCACCGGTGGGTAAAAGTCCGCTTCGATTCTGTTTGCGCCGCTGCCGTCCAGTCCGTGGCATGTCGCGCAGTGCTCGCTGAATTCGGCCTTTGCCGTTTTTAGATTTTCAGAAGTGTCCGGCAACGGATTTGACTGATTGTTGGCGTTCCGGCGCACCCAGTGCGAGATTGCATAATTTGCAATTCTGGTTTCAAGCGTACCGGGCCTATTCGTCGCGCTCCAGTTCATCGATGGCAGAGCGAAGAGTGTCACCATCAACGCGCCGATCACTTCGGCGGCAGTCAACATGATTATATAGAGCAACGTTCTTTTCACGTCTCCCAATCTCCAAGTCGTGGAATCAGGCCTGTTCCTAACGATTTAAAACTCTGAATCCGAGGCAAAAGCTAGGGCCTATGGAACGCTCGACGTCGATCGCGAAGGTTCGGGTGATTGGGAAATGCTCCAGCGATGGCAAAGCCATCCTAATCGCGGTCTCGCGCTTGCGGCGCCAGAGCCGCACGCAGTCCTCGGCATTCGCATCGGCGAACGCATCATCCATCTCCTCGGCGAGGATATGGCAACGAATCGTGTATCCTATTCGCTCGGTGCGGAGTCCTTAGTACCGTACCTGCGGGCTTGCTTAGGACTCACCAGGTTCGGTAGGTTCTTGCTCACCTCTTCAAGTTTGGAAAGGAGGTGCGTAAATCTGACGGGGTCGGAGATCCGCACAACTCGAAAGGAGACCTAACGCGATGAAGACAGCGACGGTAGCAGGAGCAATGCTCGCGACAGCGGTCGCATTGGCATTCACCGGGATCGCAGTGAATGCAGCGGACGCGCCGAGCCCGTCGGCCCAGGCGGCGCAAATCAAGTGCCTGGGCGCGAATGCGTGCAAAGGGCAGAGCGCGTGCAAGACAGCCACAAACGATTGCCAAGGCAAGAATTCGTGCGCAGGTAAAGGCTACATCATCACGGCCGACGCCAAATCCTGTGAGGCCAAGGGCGGTCACGTCGGCAAGAAAGCGCCGATGGCGATGTAGCACGAAGAGAGACTCGGTGGTTTGGCGAGCCCGGATCGCTGACTTTCGTGCACGTGCCCCGGCCGAGTGTTCCGGTGTGTTGCGCGGTCGGCGCCGTTCGCGAATGATCGGCGCCGTAGAGGACGCGTGAAGACAACGGTTCCATCGGACCAAGGCGGAAGATTCCTCTGGCCTCGCGGATCTCAGGAACGAAGTGTCGAGTCATTCTATCAGCACGGGATAGAGGCATACGGCGATTATCACGGCGGGATGCTGAACTTCGGTCTATGGAAGGACGGGGCCAGTGACTACCTCACCGCATCGAGAAATCTTGTCCGCCACATGGCGCAATCGATCGTCCTCGGTCCGCAGAGTCGTCTCCTAGACGTCGCTTGCGGCATGGGAGCGCAGGACGTGGTCCTTGCCGAGGAAACTGAGTGCCGTTCGATCACCGGCCTCGACGTCACGTGGAAGCACGTGATGGTCGCGCGCGAGCGAGCGCGCCGGGCGAACCTCGACAACCGTCTCGAGTTCCAGCACGGGACCGCGATTGCGCTGCCGTTTCCTGACCTCTCCTTCACCCACATCATCTGCATCGAGGGCGGTGAGCACTTCAATACGCGCGAGAAGTTCCTGCGCGAGGCGTTTCGCGTGCTGCAGCCCGGCGGGCGCATCGGCCTCGCCGATTATACGGCCAAGCGGCTGCCGCGTCGCTGGCCGGAGGTCACGCTTGCTGAATTGGTCCGACGAATGTGGCACGTTCCAAGAGCGAATGTGTGTACTTCGAGCGAGCTGGCGCGGACCCTCGAGCGAGTCGGGTTCCGCGACGTGCGCATCGAGGAGGCCGGCGAGAACACCATCCCCGGCTATTTCGAGGAAGGACGCAAGCCCGCCAACGTGCGGCGCATGCGCGCAATCCGCGGCTTTTGGGTCACACAGGCGAGCCTTTGGATCGATTACTTCACGTACCGCCTGTTCCAGCGCGGACTTCTGGAATACGTTTTCGTGTTCGCGGAGAAGCCCGTCGCTTTCGAGGCCTAGCTGCGAGGCTCGGACCCGGTGACGAAGGTGATAGAGCGTTCGAGCGTGCGGAAAAAGCCTGCCGCGTCGAGGAGCGGGTTCAACCAACCCGCACTGATACAGTAGCAGCGGTCGAACGGCGCGGCGTGATGCAACGCATGGTGCGCGGGGCTGAGAATCAGGCCTGCGCGCTGCAGCCATGCGACTGGACGGCAGACCTTCTCGCGATGCGCCGATTTGTGGATCTCATTCGTGAGCAACATCGCGATCGAGAAGATCGTAAGGAAGATCACCGCGATCCCTCCGCGCATCGCCTCGCGCGGCGCGAGTAGCGCCACCAGTAACACGGGAACGAGCGGTAGCGAGATCGAGCCGTTCGTCTCGACAAAATCGTGCCTCGTGATCGCCACCGGATCCAGGTGGTGCTCCCGGAAGCCGCGGATCAAGCTGGTGCCAACCAGGGGCCAATCCTCGCGTCCCCAGGTATCGCCCAGCCAGTGGACGAAGCCGGAAACAAAGTCCGCTGCGAGCCATCCGCCTAGAACCGCAAGCCACGGCCAAGGCACGGCGCGGTGCTCGTGAATCGTGAAAACGACTTTCGTGGCGTTCATGGCCGCGAGTATGACGACGATGGCGACGCCGACCGTCTCCAGTCGGCGGCGTTCGCGCGAGTATTCGAGGACGACCCGGGCGGACGTGCCAGACTCCGACGTTTTCACCGTCGCGATCATTTCCTCTTCTGAGGCTTTCCAACGCGGCTTGGCAGCCGGTCTTCACTTTAAGTTTCGCGCTAACAGTAATATAGTCGCCCACGCGACGACAATGGAGGAAGAGAAAATGAACGAAGTCAATGTGAATCGCAGAGGCTTCCTGGTCAAGAGCACAGCCGTGGTTGTCGGATCCGTACTCGCCTCGGCAACCCTGGGTTCGATTGCGCGGGGGCAGGAGTCCATGGGGGCGATGGGTCACGGCGAAGCGGACGGCTATGTGATGTCGACCGGAATGAGCAAACACTGTGGTACCTGCGAATTCTGGGGCGGGCCGCGACGAATCTCATCGGACGGAAAGACGATTACTGTCACCGGGCTGGGATGGTGCAACAATCCTACTAGCCCGAACTATCAGAAGATGACGACTCCCGATCACGGACCCATGGACACTTGGAAAAAGTGGGGTGCGCTAGGGTAGTCAGGCAATCGAAAAGCGTCGAAGCGCGACGCTTTCATTTGCCGCTCTTAAGTCAAAGCGGAAATTCCGGTTCAAGCGGTATTTCCATTTTGAATCCTGATTCAGACTCGCACTGAACAGCAGTCTTACATCGGTGGGGGGCCGCCAACGGCGAGACGTGAACCGCAGACGGAGGTGAGAAAAGCCGTGGCTCAACGATTTTCAACGACACTGCCGGAGCTGCTCGAGTCCCTGGACGGCTTTCGCGTGGAAATCGACGCGGAAAAACAAAGGGCCGACATCGTGCTCGAAAATCCGCCCTTGAACGTAATAACGATGAGGCAGCGCGACCAGCTCTCCGCGGTCTTTGCCGAGCTGGACGGCGATCCCGCGTTGCGCGTGATAGTGCTCCGCGGAGCGGGCGAGAACTTTTCCAGCGGCGGCGATATCCCCGGTTTCATGACCCAGACCCCCGAGCGGCTCTCCGAGCTTGCGCGAAACGTGGCCGCTCCCGAGCGTTGCCACAAGCCGGTGATCGGGGCTATTCGCGGCTACTGCTTTGGAGTTGCGTTTGAACTGGCGCTCGCGTGCGATTTCCGAATCGTCACGCAGTCAGCCTTGCTGGGCTTCCCGGAGCAGCGGATCGGGATGATTCCCGGTTCAGGCGGGTCGGCTCGTCTGCTCCACATGATCGGCATCGGTCGCGCAAAGGACATCGTGATGCGCTCGCGGCGGATCTCGGGTGAGGAAGCATTCGCTTGGGGCATCGCGGTATCGGTGGTTCCGGACGACCAACTCGATGGGGCGGTCGCGAGCCTGGTCGAGGAACTCAAGTTTTTCTCGCCGCTTGCTCAGCGAACTGCCAAGAGCGTGATCAACGCCGCGCAGGACGCCACGTTGCACGCTGGAATAGAGCTCGAGGGCCAAGCTTACGGCCGGCTGCGCGGCACCTACGATTTCGCTGAGGGCGTCGAGTCTTTCAAGCAACGGCGCAAGCCCAAGTTTGAGGGGCGTTGATGGCTTCGCAGAATTGGGTAGGCCAGCCGCTCAAGCGAACGGAGGACCCAACCCTCCTGACGGGGTGCGGCTCGTTTGTGGCCGACCTTCCCTTTTCGAACTTGTGTCACGCCGCGATTTTGCGAAGCCCGCACGCACACGCGCGGATTCGCAACGTTGATACTGCGCAAGCATTGCGCGCGCCGGGCGTACTGGGAATCGTAACCGGTGCCGACGCCGCCCGCCTGACAGGTCCCTTCGCGGTCGGCGTGGAAGCTTCCGTCAAGTACTACTGCATGGCGGTCGACAAGGTCCGCTATGTCGGCGAACCAGTAGCCGTAGTAGTGGCACGAGACCGCTATTTGGCCGAAGACGCGCTGGATCTCATCGAGGTTGAATATGAACCGCTCGAGGCGGTGGTGGATCCGGAGCTTGCGCTGCAGTCCGGTGCGCCGCTGCTTCACGAGGCAGTTGGCTCCAACCTGGCGTGTCATCGCAAGCTGCGTTACGGCGATCCCGAGCGCGCCTTCTTGGAGGCCGATGTCGTGATCCGCGGGCGCTTCCGCTTTCCGAAGTACTCTTCTACACCGATTGAAACCTACGGCGTGATTGCGTCCTATGAACCGACCACCGGGGTGCTCAGCGTGTGGTCGAATTTCATGGGCCCGTTCGTAATGCACTCGATTGTGGCGCGCGCGCTCAATCTTGCCGAGAACCGGTTGCGCTTCGTAGCTCCGCCTGACATCGGTGGCAGCTTCGGGATCAAGACCGGTGTCTACCCTTACATCGCGCTGATTGGCCTGGCAGCAATGAACACGGGAGTCCCGGTCCGCTGGCTCGAAGATCGACGCGAGCATCTGATGGCATCTTCGAGCGGGACCGACCGCATCGCGTACAGGGAACTTGCGGCGCGCAAGGACGGGACGATCCTGGCGATGCGCTCGCGATGGCTCGACAACGTCGGCGCCTATATACGCAGCCCCGAGCCCGGATGCGCGTTCCGCCCGATCAGCAACTGGGTTGGCCCGTACCGATTCCAGAATCTTGAGGCGGACGCTTCGGTGGTCATGACGAACAAGAGTCTGACCGGGCCGAACCGGGGATACGGGTGCGGGCACCTGTACTTTGAAATGGAGCGTATGGTTGACCTGCTGGCGGAGAAGCTCGCGATGGATCCGGCGGAAGTGCGGCGACGGAATTTCATCCAAGCCGACGAATTCCCATATCGCACACCGACCGGCGGACTGTACGATTCCGGCAATTACCCACTGGCATTCGAAAAGGCGATCGAGACCGCACGTTACGATGAATTGCGGGAGGAGCAGGTTCGCGCACGCACCCAGGGGCGGCTGTTTGGGATCGGCCTCGCGGTAGCCGTCGATCCATCCGTATCGAACATGGGCTACATAACGGTGGCACTCGATCCCGAAGTGCGCGGCCGTCCCGATTATCATCCCAAGTCTGGGGCGCTCGAGTCGGCGACAGTCAAAGTCGGTCCGCTCGGCAAGGTGACGGTGGTCATGGGCTCCGCACCTCAGGGCCAGGGCCATCGGACGGTGGTAGCGCAAGTGGTCGCCGACGAACTGGCGATCGCTCCGGAGGAGATTGCGGTGATCGACGACATGGACACCTTCACCAGGCTGTGGAGTGTGTCATCGGGCACCTACTCGAGCCGCTTCGCATCCGTCGGCACCAGCGCCGCGGCGCTGGCCGCACGGAAACTCAAAGAGAAGCTCATAGACTACGCTTCCCGCCTGATGGAAGTTCCCAGAGAGAGCCTGAACTACAGCGCCGGCATGGTGCGCACGCAATCGGGCCAAGGCCGCCCACTTTCGCTGCGAGAGCTGGCCGGGCAGGCGCACTGGAACCCGGATTCGTTCCCAAAAGGAATGGAGCCGTCGCTCGAAGCGACGGCGGTGTTCGCGTTCCCCGAGTCAAAGGCGCCCGACCTGCAGGACCGGGTAAATGCGTCGAACACCTACGGCTTCATCGCGGAAGTGATGGCGGTGGAAATTGATCCTGAAACCGCGGCGATCAAGATTTTGCGGTACGCGACGGTGCACGACGCCGGGACCATCATCAATCCCATGATCGTGAAAGGCCAAATTTACGGCGGCGCGCTACACGGACTGGGCGGAGCGCTTTACGAAGAGCTCGTCTATGATGAGCAAGGCCAGTTGCTGACCGGCAGCTTTATGGACTACCTGGTCCCTACTGCCAGCGAGGCCCCGACCATCGAGATCGCACACATGGAGTCGCCATCGCCGTTTACCACGCTCGGCGCGAAAGGACTTGGCGAGGCCAGCTCGATGACTGTGCCCGCGGTGCTCGCCAACGCCGTCAGTGACGCACTGAAACCGCTGGGTATCCAGATCGACGAATTGCCCATCACCCCGAGCCGGCTATGGCATCTCATGGAAGCCTCGCGGGAAACTGCGCGATGAAACCTTCGCCATTCGAGTATCACGATCCTACCACGGTCGACGAGGCGCTCGAGTTGCTACGGCGCTACGGCCCGGAAGCGAAAATCCTGGCTGGCGGCCAGAGCCTGATCGCGTTGCTGAACTTCCGCCTGAGCGCCCCGGCCGCGCTCATAGACCTGAATCGGGTGGCCGAACTGTCGTACCTCAGGCAAGAAAACGGCACGCTCCGATTCGGCTCGATGCTCCGCCAGCGCGCGATCGAATTTTCTCCGGTGGTACTCCAGCGTCTGCCGCTGCTGGCCGAGGCAACACGCCTGGTGGGGCATCTTCCGACGCGCACCAGGGGCACTATCGGGGGCAGCCTCGCCCATGCCGATCCAGCCGCGGAGTATCCGACTGTTATCACTGCGCTGGACGGAGAATTAGTGATTCGAGGATCTCTGGGTGACCGGGTCGTTCGCGCGCATGACTTCTTCCAGGGAGTCATGAGCACCGCGCTCGGTCCCGATGAGATCCTCGTCGAGGTGCGGCTCCAGGACGCACCTCCCAACAGCGGTTGGGCATTTGAGGAATTCAGCCGCCGCCATGGTGACTTCGCGATTGTAGCGGTCGCCGCCATGGTGGTAGTAGACGGCGCTCGATGCCGGGCGGCGAGACTCGCCGCCGCCGGGGTCGGACCGATTCCGATGAGACTGCGGGCGGCGGAGGAAATTCTTGAACGCGAAGGACTCAGCGAGCAGGCTATCAATAATGCGGCCGCAAGCGCGGCGGAAATCGTCGACCCAGCGGGCGACCTTCACGCCTCCGCCGACTTTCGACGGCATCTTACGCGCGTACTGACGCGACGCGCCCTCGTGCGCGCCACTGATCGCGCCGGGGGAAGGTAGATGGCGGAGCACAGAAAGATCCAGCTGAAAGTCAACGGCGAACTGCGCGAGGGATGGGCCGAGCCGCGCCGGCTACTCGTCGACTTTATCCGCGACGACCTCGGCCTGACCGGCACCCATACGGGCTGCGAACACGGGATATGCGGCGCGTGCACCATCTTGTTCAACGGCGAGGCCGTGCGTTCCTGCCTGATGCTCGCGGTGCAGGCCAACGACGCGGAATTGCTCACCGTCGAGGGTCTTGCCCACGAGGGCAAGCTGCACCCGTTGCAGCAGGCATTCTGGGAACATCATGCGCTGCAATGCGGATTTTGCACACCGGGCATGCTGATTGTCGCACTGGATCTGCTGCGCACGACCCAGTCCCCTAATGAAGAGGAAATCCGACACGCGCTATCGGCGGTCTTATGCCGATGCACCGGCTACCAGAGCATCGTAGAGGCGGTTGACGCAGCGGCCACCCGTCTTCGGCCCTCCCGTTGAGATAGAGTCTGCCCCTGGATGAGCGGTGATTACTGAAGGTGTCGAGAAGCGGCGTGTCTGAGTCAATACATCCTTCTCTCGATTCGCAACGCGCCGAGCTGGTTGGCGCACGGGTAAAGCGGGTCGAGGATCGCCGTCTTCTGACCGGGCGCGGCTCCTTCACCGACGACTACCGGCCGCCAGGTCTGCTTCACGTGGCCTTCTTGAGGGCACCGTACGCTCACGCGCGGATAGTTCAGATCGACACCGTTCAGGCTTGCGCCGTCTCTGGCGTGGTTGCGGTCGTGACAGGAGAGGAGCTTGCGCGGTCTGTGCAGCCGATGCGAGCGATCTCGACCACACCCGGCTATCGGGTGACCGACTGGCCCGTGCTCGCGGTCGCCAAGGTACGCTACGTGGGTGAGGCAGTCGCAGCAGTCGTTGCGCAAACTCGTTACATCGCCGAGGACGCCGCGGAACTAATTGGCATCGATTACGAACCGCTCGGGCCTGTTTTCAATGTTGAAGAGGCCGCTGAGCCCGAGGCTCCGCTCGTGCACGAAGCAGCGGAAAGCAACGTGCTGCTCTCGCGTGAGTTTTCACACGGCTCCGCAATATCCTGCCTGTCGCGCGCAGACGCCGTTGACCATGAGCCAAGTCCCCCTGCGGGCCCCGATGCCGCTGGGACGCTCACGCTCCGCGATCGTTTCAGGTTCCGCCGCCATGCGGCCGTATGCATCGAGCCGCGAAGCTACATTGCTGAGTTCAATCCCGCCGAAGACTCGCTCACGCTCCACTCGACAACCCAATGCCCAGGGGTGGTGCGTACGGCGGTGGCGGAGTTATTGGGGATGGCTGAGCACCGGGTCCGGGTCATCTCGATTGACGTGGGCGGCGGATTCGGCGCCAAGTCGTCCGTCTATCCCGAGGAAGTCACGATTTGCGCGCTCGCCCGGATGCTTTGCCGGCCGGTCAAGTGGACCGGCGACCGGCGTGAGGATCTGATGGCGACCTCGCAGGCGTGGGATGAGGTCATCGACGCCGAGCTTACCGTCAAGCGTGACGGGGTGATCGTTGAACTCAAAGCCGAGGTGCTCGCCGATGTCGGCGCCTACTCCGTCTATCCGTGGACGGCGGGTATCGAGCCCGTGCAGACGGTGAGCTTTCTCCCCGGACCGTATCACGTGCCGAACTATTGGGCGCGCGCCCGCGCGGTTGCGACGTGCAAGGCTCCGACCGGCCCGTATAGAGGTGTGGGTCGTCCTATCTCGACCTTCGTGATGGAGGGGTTGATCGAGCGCGCTGCGCGCCGCCTCGGAATCGATCCGATCGAGATCCGCCTGCGCAACTACATCCGCATCGGCGAGTTCCCGTACAAGGCGCCGACCGGGATCGTTTGGGACCTGGCCGACTTCGCGGGCTCACTCCTCAAGGCGAGAGACCTGCTCGATTACGTCATGTGGCGCGAACAGCAGGCGCAAGCGCGTCAGCGGGGACGGCTGGTAGGGATTGGCTTCGCGTCGTTCGTCGAGCTCACGGGAATCGGCTCGGCTACGTCCGCCGCTCCCGGCATGCAGCTCCCTGCCGGCACGGAGGCCGCCACTGTGCGGGTCGACCCATCGGGAACGATAACCGCAATCTTTGGAGTTGCCGCACACGGTCAGGGTCTGGAAACGACTCTCGGTCAGATCGTGGCCGAAGAGTTGGGAGTCGCGCTCGAAGAGGTGAGGGTCTTATGGGGCGATACCGACGTTGCGCCATACGGGACCGGCAGTTATGCAAGCCGCGGCGCTGTGATGGGAGGCGGGGCCGCGATCATGGCCTCGCGTGCTGTCGGAGAAAAGGTACGGAGGATAGCGGCGCATCTCCTCGAGACGGCATCGCCCATGAGCAGCGCCACGGAGCCGCGGCCGGTGATCGGCGACCGTACGGGGCCGCGCGCCGGCCTAAAGGAAATCGCGAAGGCCGCGTACGCAGGGCTCAAAAGGTTGCCGAAGGGAATGGAACCGGGCCTCGAGGCGACTTGCTTTTACGATCCGTATTACGGCACCGCGAGCTACGCCACTCACGGCGCCGTCGTCGAAGTCGATCCAGATACCTTCCGCATAACAGTTTTGCGTTATGTCGTGGCTGATGATTGCGGGCGGATGATCAACCCTCTCATTGTCGACGGGCAGGTCTGCGGCGGTGTGGCGCAGGGACTTGGAGGGGCGCTGCTCGAGGAAGTCGTTTATGATCCGAGCGGTCAACTGATTACGGGAAGCCTGATGGATTATCTAGTTGCGACGGCGACCGATATCCCGCCTATCGAGGTCTGCCATCTGGATATTCCATCGCCGACTTCGCTGGGCGGATTCCGCGGAGTAGGTGAATCTGGCACGATTGGCGCGCCGGCGGCGGTCGCCAATGCGATCAACGACGCGCTGTCGCCGCTGGGTATCGAACTTGGTGAATTGCCGATTACGCCCTTGCGCATCTTTGAACGTCTGGCCGCGCGTAGTCGCGACAGGGGAACGCAGAAAAAATCGTCAAGCGGATAGGTGTGGGCGCCCGAGTAATCCTCGTGGCCGAGCATCATGAACCGGGAGGCCGAAGCAATAATGGGACAGGAGACATTGGTGGGGGAACCGTTTGGGCCTCTGCAGGGAGTGAGAATCATCTCGACCGGCAGAATTGTCGCGCAACCGTTCGCGGCCGAGCTGGCAGCCGAACTCGGAGCTGAAGTCCTGCAGATCGAGCAACCGGGCGAAGGTGACGCCGCGTGGAGGACCATCGGCGTCCGCCTCGAGGCTCGCGACGGGGGCCCGCCAGTTTCAGCCACGTGGATTCAGGAGCGGCGCAACGTCTTTTGTATCAGTCTGGACCTGTCTAAGGCGCGAGGGCGTGAGATCTTTCTGCGCCTGGTGAGCCGCGCGGATCTTTTGATGGAGAGTTCCAAGCCGGGGACCTATCGAAAGTGGAATCTCGACGATCTCGCTCTCCAGAAGGCGAACCGCCGCCTGGTGATTGCTCACGTGTCGGGCTACGGCCAAACGGGCGCGCCCGGCTACATTGGTCGTGCTTCCTACGATTTTATTGGCCAGGCGTTCGGCGGCATGATGAACCAGACCGGATTCCCGGATAATCCACCCACGCGCGCCGCTCCGTGGACCGGAGACTACCTTACCGCGTACATGTGTTTCGGCATGGCGATGGCGGGCCTGCTCTACGCGCGCTCCACGGGCCAGGGCCAGGTAATCGATGTCGCGCAATTCGAGGCAATCCATCATACCCTGGGCGGCACGATGATTGAGTATTTTCACAAGCAGGTGATTCGGGAACGCTCAGGCAACAAGGCAACCGCCTTCCAACCCTATGACACTTTTGCCGCAACTGATGGATGGGTGGCCATCGGTGCCGTGAGTTGGCCGGTGTTCGAGCGCGTACTGCGGGTGGTGGGGTTGGACAGCAACGATCCCAAGTGGCGCAAGGCACAGTTTGAAGTCGAGTCGATGGAAGGAATCGAGTTCGACGCCATCTTCCGCGGATGGGTATGTGAACGGAGTGTCGCCGAAGTCGTCAAACTGATGAACGACGCAGAAGTTGCCTGTACCCCGATCATGAACAGCAAGGACTTGGCCGAGGATCCCCACTACAAGGCGCGCGATGTACACACGGAATGGGACGACGACTTGGTAGGGCGCGTGAAAGGAATCGGAGTAATTCCCAAGTTCTCGCGGACCCCAGGGAAGATCTGGCGCGGCTGCGTGAGAGTAGGCCACGACAACCGGCGCGTCTACCAAGGACTGCTCGGCATCAGTGACGAAGAGATGCGGCGCCTGGAGGCAGAGAAAGTCATCTAGCTTGCGGCATTTTGGATTCCTTCCGCCGTGCGAAACGAAATATGGTGGCTGCGCCGGACGGACCGTCGTCGGCGCGATAAATGCTGCCTCGGAGGTCAAGGACGATGGCTTTGCAAGTAATCTGGGACTCAAAGATCTGCATCCACTCAGGAAATTGCGTGAAGACTTTGCCGCAGGTCTTCAAGATCGAGAACGGCAAATTCGTTATCGATCCCGGCGCAGCGAGCGAGGCAGAGGTGCGGACCACAGTGGCGGCCTGTCCTTCGAAAGCTCTGCGAATTCGCGAGTAGCCGGGCGAGCAGTCCGCTCGCAACAACCTACGGCAACAGGTGGATGTGCTGGCCGTCATTCGAGCTCGATGAAAAAGCCTTGGTATTAGCCACTCTAAGAGTGGCTCCTCGGGCCGGATTCGAACCAGCGACATGACGGTTAACAGTCGTTGAGGGCAGGTTTTCACGGGTATTGCTCAGTATCACCAGATAGGTATGAAGTCATTGTGCGCGAAGGGTTCTCCGGTATTTTGAAAAGGACGACTGCTGCTACCCAGTGGTATCGAATGTGACCGAGGGTCCCCACAAATTCCCCCACAGTCGCGTTCCGACCTCATGTCTTCCTGAGATTGTAGAAGGAATGTATTGCAAAGACGCTTTTGGGCGCCACGGGGCGGCACAAAACAGAGTTGTTCGCTGCGAACCGCTGACGGCGCCGATTGAACGACCGGCTGCGCGGCCATGATGAGACCATCGGCAAGCGCTTGGTGCGAGACCGCGGGGCCTTCCTACCGTTGCCGGCCACTCCCTATGAAGCTTGCGAGAAAAGAGCAGTCTGGGTCAGCTCGCTCTCTCTGGTACGCTACGGGCAAAGACTATTCGGTGCCCACCGCTTACGGCCACCGCGAGTGCTGGTACGCGGTTACGTCCACGAGCTGGTGATCGAAGCTGGTCGCGTTAGGGATCGGCACCATGAAGTTGCACCGCGCGCCCACCAATCCTTGACCTTGCCCTTGTCGTTGCCCTTCCGGGGTCGTAAGAAGCGATCGGCGAACAGGTAGTGCGACTGCGACTCGCTGAAGACCGGATCCCTGAGCCGCCGGCCGTCCCCCAAAATGCGCGCCACCGCCAGCTTGAGGTTGTCGTACACGATCGAACGCGGCACGCCGCCGAAGAACTCGAAGCCGACGCGATGTCCCTCGCAGAAGGCTTCGCCTCTCTCGACCGGGCAGGTCTGCACCAGGCAGCCGTCGCTGTGCGGCAGATCCATCGCGAAGAAGTGGGTCTTCCGCTCCACTCCGCCGATCACTCCCCGCGCTTCGCCGAAGTCGATTCTCGACTGCCTCCTGCAGGAGTGCCCAAAGACCCGCTTCTTCACGGCCGAGATCTATCACCAGTTAATAGCTGACAAGGGCGGGCGAGGCGCTCCGGGACGGCCGGTATGCAAGCAAGCGCTCTACACGGCTACTTCTTGATGGCGCCTTCGAGGCGGCTGTGACTCTTCACACATTGGCCAAGGCTGGTGAACGGATCCGGCCAGTCGTGTTTGACGCAATAGGGCAGCGCAGCCATATCAGTTTCGCTGTATCCGCGCGCCGACAAATCTTTCTTCATGCACTCGCTGTGCGCTTTGTTCGATCCGGCGACTCCTGCGGCATCGTCGGCAGCTTCGGTAATCAATGCGTCGCGCAGTTCGATCTTTACCTGCGGGTCTTCGCTCTTGCCTAGTGAACCGGCGACGTGACTCGAAGGGCCGCAAGTCCCGACTGCGTCGATGAACGCCTCTTCAATCCCAACCGTGCTGAGATCTTTCGTGAATCCTGTACTCACCGAGGCCATCAAGATGCCAGTTGCAATCAATGTCACAAATCCCTTCATAGCAATCTTCCTCCAGGTTGAAGATGTGACCCGCGAAAAACGGCCCCATCGTTGGCAATCCGAGTAGCCTCTGAACGCTATCCCAAATCCAACGGGTAGTTCCATTAGACCATAGTCTCATGCACCTTAGTCCAATGGACCAAGGTCCAATTGCGCTCGTTAATATTAGTGGCGCAAACTCGCTGCATGAGACTTATCAGAAATCCGGAGCGAGCCAATGTCTTGCTTGCGTGCTCTCGCAATGAGGCGCGCGATCGCACGTAGTGGGCGAAGAGTCCGGTCAATGAGTAGTAGGCCAAGTCGATAGAAATGTGTTTAGTCCAAAGCGACTCTCAAGCAGAATCACCCGACGGAGGAGGATAGAAAAATGCAATCAACGGTGAGCAGACATGAATCTCGAGCAACCGACAGCCAGGGAATCGTGTACCGCACGGTTTGTCGGAATCCGGGCTGCGGGTTCCAGTTTGACCTCAAAATAACGCCCGAAAACGCGAGCCTCCTGGGCGATCCAATGACATGTCCGCATTGCAAACGGCGTGGCGGCCAACTCAAATCCCAAGGACGCATTAGCGAAAAGCTCTTCTCCGCCAAGCTATTGTTCCGCGCGACCGGAGTTGGGTCGACGCATAGCGATGACGAAATGCAAAGAGACTCCCCGGATTGACGCGGAGGCCGAGCGCCTAACCTAGGGTTTTGCTTAGTCAAACCGAAACTCCGAAGGCGATAAATCGGGCGTAGGAGTTAGTATCGGTCAGAGACGGCGACAGGTCCTGAGTGTCGTCAATGTCCATGCTATCGAATCAGCTGCCTTCAAGCATTCCTGTCTTCTTGGTAAAGGCTCTCGGAATTGGGAGGTGATCATCTGGTGCGTTGAAGGTCTAAGAGGAGCTTCCGGCGGGAGACTTTCCAGCAGGGTGATGAACACCATCAGCAACCGCGCCGAGTTCGAATTCCCAATATTGGTGATGTTAGTGCCTAGCTTGGCTGGATGTGCTGCCTCTGGAGATTGGACCAAGGTCCAATTTCCTCCGATGCCTGCCTATGGCACTATGCGGAAGGAGATTTCGCTCCACAAATAAATCGAAGGAGAGCCACATTGACCAGGACGAGAGTAATTATAATGATCGGGGCGCTGTCATTCGCTGGGTGCGTTCCACAACAACAATATAATCAGGAGGTCCAACAGGTTCAGCAGCTCCAATACATGAATTCGACCTATCAGCAACTCAATCAGAGTCTGCAGACTGAAGTTAATTCCGATCAGGTAAAGGTCAGACAGTTGCAGAACCGATTAGAGGTGACGATGGTCAATGCTATTCTGTTCCCAGAGGGCGGATGGGAGCTACATCAGCAGGGACAGCAGGAGTTGAACAAAATCGTCCCTGCCTTACAGGGAGTAGCCGGCAAACAGATCGTCATCGAGGGCTACACCGACAACCTGCCAATACTGCCACCGCTCTCTGGGCGTTTCCCGACCAACTGGGACCTCTCTGCCGCGCGCGCGATCTCAGTGGTTCGCTTCCTGGTGGCTCAGGGTCTCGATCCGAATCAGCTTTCTGCGGTGGCATTCGGTCAATATCGTCCTATCGGGCCAAATGACACGCCGGAAGGGCGTGCCCAGAATCGCCGTATCAACATAGCGATCCAAGACCAGACTCCGTAACGAGTACAATTCTGTTTGCGCTGTCAGCATGATCTGAACCGCGAAGTGTGAGGTAGTTTCTAATGTCGCAACTCTTATAAGCAGGCCGACGCCTGAAGGAGATTGCTTTGTAGCGAAGATTTTGGTGTGCTACAGGCTCCGGTGCCGTTCTCTGGTACCGAGCGGCCACACCCTCTGGATCATGCCGAACAGAAAGGCCGTCGTTAATCCGAATAGCAGCATCCCATTTAGCGCCTCCAAAGCGCCCATCAACTGCCAGCGATCCTTCAGAAACAAGTTCGCGTGACCGTAGCTAGTCATCGCGCTGAGCGAATAAAGCATCGCGGATCGGTTGTCTGGCAGCGCGCCGAGAATCCGGTACGCAGTAGCCCAAATGGCCCCCTCGATTCCGTGGAGAAGGGTGGCCAGCAAAGCTGTACCGCCAATCACCACTCCGAATCTGGGGATAAAGCTGCGACGATCCAATGGTTCGCTGAGAACAGCCACGAATTTTCCACCGATGAGAGCGAGACCGCAGACGTGAGTCACCACGGTCACCACAATCAAAGGTAAGCTCCAAGCCCAGTCGTCGATCCATGTGCCGACGTTCGTTGGATTCACTTTTGTCCCGGATCGAAAGTTTATACCGCCTGCACGAGCCGGAAGCGTCTCATCGAGAATCACCAGCCGATTGGCCTTGACCGCGCGATTCAAGACCGCGCGACAGCGACCTTGGCGCCGGCCGCCTTTTCGCTTTCAGCAAATTGCCGCAATTGGACTTGATGCGCAACCACATTTTCAGTTCGACATCAGAACCTTGCCTGTCGTGGTGTCGATGTTGAAGAGCCAGAAAGCCGTCACGTCTTCCTGCAGAATCATCGCGACCATGCCGACGCCAGGTGCGAAAAAGTTGTAACCGGTGTTCACCGTATGAGCAGGGCCAACCTTGCCATCGCAATAGACGCGGAACAGCACAGCTGGGAAAGTGCCCGCGGGTACGGTAACCTGATAGGTGCCGACGTAGGTGTAATTGCCAGTAACCGAGCCGGAATATTTCTGGTCCGACGGATCGTCGAGATAGTTTACCGACACTTGCTGCGAATAGGTCCGTGTCTCGCCCGGCTGCATACCCTTGGGCACGAAGGGATTGGCAGGCGTAGTCACCACAACTACACCTTCGCCCGCGTCGCTCAGGGCAGGCATTATGATATCGCCCTCCGCCGTCTGACGAAGGAACCCCGCGAGCGACGGCGAAAGTTGAAAGCGCCACGCCGAGGCCCCGCTCGGACGCCGCGTCTTCACGAGTTCCAGAGACTGCGATTTGCCAGCGTTCGGGCCAGCCATGACCTGGTAGGTCAAGGACTTGTTTTGGAGTGGAAAGAAGACTCTGGGATCGCTGATTGGCTGGCTGGGTAATGCGATGCCCACGACACCCGGTCCGAGCTGGGCGGTTATCTTCTGCTGATCCTGAGCCGGCAGCGGCAGCACGACGCCTTGCGCGCGGACAGACCCGGACGCGAGCAGCACGAGGCCGATAGTTACAGTTATGATCACTCTCATTCGGGGTTCCTACTTCCATGTCAGTGCGAAGCTATAGCGGCAACGCCGATCAGTTGGCAAAACCACTCTGGACGAACACACTGCCTTTCGGTCCGATTCGGACACATTCGGCTTGTCCGTTGTAGTCGGCGTTGCAGATCGGCTTGTCAGCGGCCGGGCACTTGTACCAGCCCGGCTCGATCTGCTGGCAAGCGTTGATATCGAAATGTAGCTCGGTCTTTGCCAATGATGCTTGTTGCGCCGACGATGGTTCGGATGATGAGCAGCCACCGAGTAGCAGCATTGCTATCGTCGAACGTCGCAGCTTTCGCGCCTGATCTGCCTTTCCGCTCAAATCTTGCTTTACCATTGAAGTGCCTCCATTACAGTTTCGCGTTTCCACGTTTGCGATGATCCTCTTTTGCCAGCCAACAGAGATTCGAATATCACTTTTCTGCACAGACTGTAAGTTGGACTTTGGTCCAATCAGCTACTGTTCCGCTTCATGTATGTCGGTCAAACAGTTCCTTAGAAGGCGAGCCTGCTTCGTCTGATATTTCTCCTCTGTCTAGTGAATTGTTGACCCACGCTCGAGCAAGGAATATCGCCACGACTGAATGAAGGATCGCCGCGGGCCAGAGCAGCGGCCCCTCTAGGCCACCGCGGAGCCCCAGATAAACTAGGTAGAACGCAACGAGCACGCTGAAGACCAGCAGCGCTCGAAGTGACGAGGCGGCTTTGCTTTCCGTCCCCGCGCCAGGCCAACATGCCAACACCAAAGCGAGGAGGGCGAATCCGGCGAGCCGACCGACAACCTGCCCCGGTTCGGAGAGTTCGACACCTAGCAGGAGCCGAACGAAAAGCGACGGGAAGCTTATCAGAACGAGCGCAGTGCCCGCTTCGATAGCGGCAGCGACCGCTATCGATATCGTTTTGTACCGCTTCACGGCGAGCACTGGTTGAGGGGCGGGACCTTTCCGTTGAGCTGGACAGCCAGCGCAGCAGCCGTGCCTACAGGGGCGCCGACGTAGATCGTCGAACCCGTTTTGCTAGTCGCGGTGGCGCCTTTGCAATATTTGAAGAAGGACTTATCGCATGGGTAAGGCCCTAGGATCTGGTAGCTTTGGGCGTTGTCGCCAGTGGACTGGGTGATTGGGCAGGAGCAGATGATCTGTCCTTTCGGCACCGGTTGGTCGAAGCCCGGGAACGTCGTCACCTCGGTGCTTCTGAAGCAAAGTCCGCCGTCGCACTGAGCGTAAGCGCCGCCCTCCTCGCCCTGGCAGGTGTAGACCGCGCCACCTCCCTGCGGAGAGGCGATCGACTCAGGTAGGCTGTAGGTGCTGACCATGTATTTGTTTGCTGCGCCCGCGGCGTTGACCGAACAGACGTCCTCATCCTTGCCCATCGGAAACGGCAGGCTGATGCTATCACCGTGCTTCACGTCGCACTGGCAGTAGGCAACGCCGTCGAACACATTGCAGCGCGCCGCGGCGCAAAGCGCGTAAGTCTGATCCTTGCAGATCTTGAATTGCGCGCCGGCCATCGCGTCGAGAAGCTTATCGAGGCAACCTTTGGAGAGCTGGCCCATCTTGTTCTGTACACAACTCTTGATGCGTCCGACATCGGGCAGCACGTCCGAGCAGAGACTCCAGATGTCGCCGCCGCATGCTCGGACGATCCCCAAATCCTTGCTGAAGCCCTCCTGCGCCATCGAGGGGGCGGGCGCGCCCACTATCAACATGAGCGCGACGGTCAACCCTGCGCCTGTCAGTCGCGTTCTCGCGGAACAAAGTCTTGACCTCATTACCATCCCTCCCGGCTGTTTACCCGATTAAGCGGTTTATCTCGCCTATATGGGTGTTGTAACCACTGAAGCTGTCCTCTCTGCAACCATTCATCGCGAGAGTAGTGGCAGTGCTGATGCAGTCTGGACTCGCTGATGCCCCGCTTGTACGTAAGACCCCTCATCCGCGCACAAGTGTCGCTCGCGCAGGAAGTCAACTGACTGCTCAGATTCGGGCGGAATCGCGAGGTCTGATCGAATTATCGAGTAGGAGTGAGAATCAGTATTGGCGTAGCAGTCTACTTCCGCAGCGAGCGCACCGTCCGGTCTAAGCACGGGTACGACAAAGGGTACGACTCGGGCATCCTCCGGCTCGAATGCATAGCTAACAGCTAGCGCCCCGCTATTTAATTGCGCGTCGGCAGCATGTGAACAAATCTCCGCGGTCATCAGATCGCAGCCCTGCTGCGGCCGGACCGTGACCTCCGAACACCCTGCAAGCGCTATCGCGAGCGCCAGAAATCCAAAGGTCCTAGTCATCAGAATGTGCTCCGTTCTCGCTGTTAACAATCGCCCGTTTCGATTGCACGGAAGTTTCATTCACCGACTTTGCGCCACGAGCGAAACTGCCGCAATTGGACCTTGGTCCATTGGACCAAGGTGAATTAGACCATAGTCCAATAGAACTACACTTCGATTTGGCGCACTGTCGGGTGGCTGATAATCCGAGGAGCGTAACCGTGAGAAGTATCTCGTTAGTAATGATCGCAGCGCCTGTTTTGCTGCTCTCAGTTTGGATTGCGAACGATGCAATCGAGGGCGGGGCCGAACAGCAAGTCTGTGATGTCAGCGCCGATTATTTCCTCGGCGTCGAAGATTACTCGAAGGCGATTCGTCTTCACATAGAAGTCATACGCGAGCATCCGACCAACGCGCTCGCGCATTATCATCTGGGGTTTGCCGAGGGAATGGTCGGCGACAGGACAGCGGAAGTCAGAGAGTATCAGCGAGCAGAAGCGCTTGGGCATAGAAGTTGGGACTTATTTCTAAACCTAGGACTGGCACAACTCGAAAGCGCTGACCTGGACGCAGCGACGGAGAGCCTTCGACGCGCAGTTTTCCTCGGCGGGGATCATTGCGAATCGCATTACAATCTTGCCCTCGTAGACGTCGAGCGCGGAATGCTTGCCGATGCGGAGCACCAGACGCTGGCAACGCTGCGCCTGAATGCTCAGCAACCCGACGCGCGCAACCTACTGGGCTTCATCTACGCGCAGGAGGGAAAGACTGCCAGCGCGTCGGAGGTCTGGCGTGATCTCGTGCGCGACGTTCCGGACTACGAGCCAGCGCGCGAGAATCTGGCGATCTTGGGCAGCCCCACCGAGGCTGCTAATGGCGAGACGGCGGCTGTCAACCTCCCCCAAACGGCCGCCGTCCACGCCATCTTGGATGAGCGTGAAGTTCACTTAACGTCAGGCGAAGTACCGTCGCAGTAGCCTGGGAGGTGCATTTAGCGTGAGACCTCGAGTGCCTGGGTCGTAAGGTACCAGCCCCCGACCCGAAACTTTCGTGGCGAATCGCGACAATCGTATTGGACTTTGGTCCAATTGCGCTATTTCACAGTTCGTAACACAATGAAAGCGGGTAGCATGTCGCGCTCTACAATGCGTCCTGCCTCAAGAGGAGTCCCAAATAAATCTGAAATGAGAACTGCAGAGAGTTCGGCGAGGAAGGTGGCCGCCACCCGAGCTGGGCGAAAGTACAAACGTGTCAAGTCAATGGCTGGAGAGGCAAAAACAATTGATACGGGGACCCGGGCAAGGGTGCTTGTGGTGGACGACGATCCGTCCGTCCTTCGCTCGTTGAGGCGCCTGATTTCTGCTTCTGGCTTTGAGGTCAAAACCTTCGACCGGCCATCTGAATTGCTAGCATGTGAGACACCAAGATCGAACGCGTGCATGGTGGTTGATATTGATATGCCCGAAATGAACGGAATCGAGATGTGTGAGGTTCTGAAACGAGCAGGACGCGGCCTGCCTGCGATACTAATCACCGGCCGAACCGACAGCAAGATTCGCTCGCTGGCAGCGCAATCGGATGCGGTCGCCGTGCTCTTCAAGCCGTTCGACGAAGAGCCCCTGCTAGACGCAATCGCTCGTGCGCTTGCTCTATCCACAAGAGGTGGATCTGGCGTATAAGGACGAAACCTGAAGTGTCATCTGGGTCTGCCCCGCGTCAGCTTTCCGACCCGCGCCGAACGATCATGGCTAGTCGCCCCGAAGAGGAAAACGGCCGCGCGGTTTCAACCGCTGCTTCGCCCGCCTACATCCTTGGAACCTCGGAAGCCGCGGATTTCGAGAACCTTCTGGGTGATTTGTCCGCTACTTTCATTCGCATACCGGTTGAAGAGATCGATGACGAAATAGAGCGATGGCTCCGCCTGATTGTGCTTGCGATGCAGGTAGATCGGGGCATAGTGACCCAGCTGGACCCGGCCGACGGTGCTTTGTACATCACGCATCAGGCGGCGCGAAACGGAGGTACGACACCGTTCTTGGGGACGAGGGTTAACAGCACTCAGTCGTTTCCTTGGCTCGCCAACAAGGTCCTTTCGGGCGAAATTGTATTATTCTCGCGGGTCGAGGAGCTTCCACCTGAAGCTCCCAAAGACCTGGCGACAGCGCGTCTTCATGGTATCAAGGCTCACGTGAGCATCCCCTTGAAGATTAACGGAGCGGTCATTGGCTCCGTGTCGTTCACCAGTTGGGTGGAAAGAGCGTGGATTCAGAAAGATGTCCAGCGTCTGAAACTGGTCGCCGAGATCGTTGGAAACGCGCTGGAGCGAAAGCGCGCCTTCGCGAAGCATCGCCGCCTGGAGGAGGAATTGCGTCAGGTTTCACAAGTTGTGACCATGGGAGAGCTGACCGCCTCCCTGGCGCACGAGTTGAACCAACCGCTCGGAGCAATCCTGAACAATGCGAGGGCCGCGCGGCGACTCCTCGCTTCCAAAACTCCAGATCTGGCCGAAGTCGATAGCGCGCTGGACGATATCGTCCGCGACGATGCCAGAGCGGTCGAAATCGTCCGAAATGTTCGCGCGACTTTTCGACGAGGTGAAGCGAAAACATCTCCCGTCGATGTCAGAGAGCTCCTGCTGGACGTCAATCGCATCCTGAGCGCCGACGCGAGAATGAAAGACATCTCTTTGTCGATTGAAGTGCCCGATTCGCTGCCAACGGTGCTGGGCGACAAGACCCAATTGACGCAAGCCGTCTTGAATTTGGTCCTCAACGCATTCGATTCTGTGTGCGAGGCCGGGGGGGCGCGCGAGGTCGTCATTTGTGCTGGTTTAACCGAACCGGGCCATGTGCATATCTCGGTCCGCGATTCGGGCAGGGGCATCGATCCCAAAGTTATGCCTCGTCTGTTCGACCCCTTCTTCACGACCAAGTCGACCGGAATGGGAATGGGGCTCGCCATCGTTCGCGCAATCATCGAGAACCATCGCGGCCGAGTCTGGGCGAGGCAGAATCCCGACCGTGGCGCAACAATGGAGTTTGCGTTGCCGATTGAATCGAGTATTGGGAGCAACGCGTAATTCGGACAGCGCCGGCACGATGCCTGCCTCGATCAAAATCGCCCTAATCGATGATGACGAATCAGCGCGGACCTCATTGGCACGGCTGATCAAAACGGCCGGAATCCAGGTAGTTACTTTTTCTTCAGCAAACGAGTTTCTCGGAAGCTTAAAGCGCGATCAGTTCGATTGTGCCGTGACAGACGTCCGCATGCCCGGAATTGATGGCTTCAAGCTGCAGGAGACTCTCGCTGAAACCTTGCCCTACCTTTCCGTCGTCTTCATAACGGGCCACGGCGATATTCCCATGACGGTCAACGCGATCCGGGCTGGCGCGGTGGACTTCCTGGAGAAGCCAGTCGATGACAAAGCTCTCATCGCGGCAATTCGGCGTTCCGCCGAACGCAGCCGCAAGCAGAAAACCTCGTACGGTGAACTCGAAGAACTTCGTCGTCGATACGAGTTTCTGACTCCCCGCGAGCGGGAAGTGTTAGTGCTGGTGACCAGTGGTTTGCTCAACAAGCAGATCGGTCACGAGCTCGGAACGGGCGAAAAGACAATCAAGGTTCATCGAGCGCGGGTGATGGAAAAGATGAGAGCGGAGTCGCTTGCTCATCTCGTCGTGATGGCGGAGCGTCTTGGTGTTCGTCCGACGGGAACCGACTTCTCCAAAGCAAAAGGCAAGTTGTCCTCGTAACGCTCCGCGCGCCCGCAACTCGGTCTGCTTTTGGCGCTCGGGGCCGTTTGCCACCGATTCCGATCGCACTTCTTCTTCAGTAGAGAAAGGACAGCATCGCGTTCAGAACAAGGAGAAAGATGCCTTCGCGCTTCTATTGGACCAAAGTCCAATTTACTTGCATACGGAAGACACGCAAAAGTGATTCCGGGTGGAGCCACCAAGGTTTGCCGCCGAACGAAACCGTGCGGGAGGTAGCGCTTTATGAAAGTCTCAATTGTAGCGCCTGCAGTTGCCACTCTGTTCTGCGGTCTGCTCATGTCTGGATGTGCTCAAACCGTGGAAAGCAAACCGGCAGTCATGCAACAAGTTGAAGGCGCCACGCCAGCTCCGGTGATCAGTGGATTCTTCGGGCAGGGTGCATCGTTGCTGCAACCCGGCACGGGGAGCCAGGCGGCAATGGTGTACACCAATCCGAACGCACAATGGAGCCAGTACAACAAGATTTTCCTGCAGCCAGTTGAATTCTGGGACGACCCAAGCACTACAGTGTCGGCGTCGGATCAGCAGATGCTGGGGGACTACTTCCACAATAAGCTCAAGGAAGATCTGTCAAAGGATTTCACGCTCGTCGACCAGCCCGGACCGGGCGTGCTGGTGCTGCGAGTCGCGATCGTCAACGCCACCACTGCGACTCCCGTTTTGCGCACAGTATCGGTCGTTATTCCGCAGGCCCGAGCTCTCAACGGAATCCAGTCGCTGGCGACCGGGAGTTACGCTTTCGCTGGTTCGGCTGAAGCCGAGATGATGGCGACCGATGGCGCGACTAACCAGTTTATCGCCGGCGCCGTCGACAAGCGCAGCGGTGGTATGGCAATCAGCCAGGCTGCGACATGGGAATGGGGCGACGCCAAAGCCGCGATGGACTACTGGGCAGAGCGGATAACGAGCCGCCTGCTCGAGCTCCAGGGGCGTACGCCGGCAGCTCAATAACGCTGTGAGCGATCTCACAGGCGGAGTCGTTGCTTGCGATGCCGCGCGACACCCATGTCGATCGTGCGCCGTCCTCAGTATCGCGCTGTTCATCCTGTCGGCCGGCTCTTCACCCGCTCGCGCGCAGCAGACCACGTCCGCCAGCGCCCCGGATGAATCCCTGGCGGAGAAGGTAAACGATCCGACCGCGAGTCTGACTCAGTTCAAGATCCAGGACATTTACACGCCGGCGGAGTTCGGTACGAATGCGCAGCCGAACACACTGCAGTTCCGGCCACTCTTTGCGGTGCGCCCAGAATTGTTCGCTCCACTGGAGCAGCTCATCCGTCCGAGTATTCAAGTCGTGACAGTTCCTCGTAACAAAGGCGCCTCAACGACCACTGCTCTCGACGACTTCCAACTTCTGGACCTGTTCGTGATGCCCTGGCCGGACGCGAAGGAAACGCGCTTTCGCTGGGGGATCGGGCCGTATTTCGTATTCCCGACGTCCACCAGTCAGTTCACCGGCAAGGGTGCGTGGCAGGTGGGGCCGGCCTGGGCTTTCGGCTATCGAGGAATTCCGCGGTTACAGATTGCGGGTCTCTTTCAGCAGGCGACGTCGTTCGCGTACACATCGTCGCATTCGGTTCCGGTCAGCTCGCTCCAGATCCAACCGATCCTTACCTATCAGCTAGATCGCGGATGGTATCTGAAATCTGCCGACGCCACTTGGAAGATCAATTACCGTCACCACACTTCCACCGAAATACCACTCAGTGCCGGATTTGGGAAAGTCTGGAAGTTCGGTGAAGGCTACGCAATGGACACGTCGTTCTCCGCTGAATGGATGGTCTATCGACAGTTTGACCTTCAGACTGAGCAATTAACGCTGAGATTTGGAGTGAGTCTGCTGTTACCCAAATTAGAGCTATGAGGTTAAGGCAATTCCGTTCCAAGCCGGCGAGTTGGACCAAAGTCCAATATGCAAAAACCTGAGATAAAGGTAAGAGTTAGAAGGAATCAACTAAGATTAAAGGAGATGAATCATGAAGTCCAAAGTATTGAAGAGAATCTACGCGGTTTTAGCGGTCGCGACCTTCGGCTGCGCGGGTGCGCATGTCACGCAATCGAGTTCCGCGGCGCCCATATCGGCCACACCACCCACCGCAGTGGTCGTTTATCCGTTCGCTGCAAGCGCATCCGATGTATCCCTTAACTCTGGTATCTTTCAGGTAGCCTACCGCAACATGACTGACGCGAACGACGATGCTGAGCAGCTCCAGATCGCTCGCCAGACTGCGCAAAATATCTGCGTCCAGGTCGCGGCGGACTTAACGGGAAAGGGCATCAATACTACCTGCCTGCAGCGCGGTGTGGCTCCGACCGGTAACAACGTGCTCATCCTCGATGGTCAGTTTACCGACATTAGCCAAGGAAACCGGTTGCGTCGAATGGTTATCGGCCTTGGCGCAGGCGCATCGAAGGTGGATACAGTGGTCCAGGTTATTCAGAAGACCGATCAAGGCTCGACCGAGATAATCGACTTCGCTACCAACGCTGATAGCGGCTACATGCCCGGTGCCGGAATCACCGGACCAGCTGGAGCAGCTGCGGGCGGCGCCACAGCGGCCGCGTCGCTCGGCGTAAACCTCGCAGCCGGAGGCGTGAAGAACATTACCTCTTCAACCGGTTATCTCGTAGATAAGACCACCGACCAGATCGTTCAGCAGGTAGTCAACTACTACAATCGACAGGGATGGAGTTCCTGAGCACGGCGCTGATTACAATCGACCCAAACGAACACACGACGCGGGGAGCGAGTTGTAGATGAAAAGTGGATTTGCAGGGCGGGTGGTCGCCGCATTGCTCTGCAAGCAATCCCCGTCGCGCAGGGTTCGCAGGACTGTCTCGCTTGCGACAGCCATCTTGATGACAGTTGCCACGTCAGCGCGCGGCGCCGGCTTGCTGCTGTATGAGACCGGAGCGCCCGACCTCGGAACTGCAAGCGCCGGACGAGCCGCGATGGCTGCAGATGCCTCGACTGCCGCCGCCAATCCAGCCGGAATGACGCTACTAGACCGCTCGCAGCTGCTAGGTGCTTCTGGAGCGCTCCTTCCTTCGACCAACTTCGATATCGCCCCGGAAACGACAACACCCGGCGGAGGCGGCGGCAATGCCGGAGTCTTCCTACCTGTCGGAGGTTTCTTCTACGTGTACAGGCTATCGGAGCAGGTTCGGCTCGGTGTGGCTGCCGATTCCGATTTCGTAGCAGCATTCAACTACGGAAAGAAATGGACGGGACGATACTACGTAACGCAGGAGCCACTTATCACCGGTCAAGTCAATCCGTCAATCGCCTATATGGTGAATGACTGGCTCTCAGTGGGAGCGGGATTTAGCTTTTCAGTCGGGCGTCTGCTTTCCAATCGAAGATCAACAACGCACTTCCGCGTGTGCCGGACGGTGGCCTCTCGATCGAGTCCTGGGATGAGGCATTCGGAGGTAACGTCGGCATTCTGCTAAGACCTATCAAGAAACTTCGCGTCGGACTGACCTATCAATCGCCGGTCGATTACAAGTTCGGCTTTCGACCGCATCTCACGGGTCTCGGTCCCGCCCTCAACCGTGTTCGCAACAGAGTCGGTGGAGCAAAGATCAATATCCCGATGGAAGTGCCGCAGCAGGTAATGCTGAGTGGACTTTACGAAGTCACCTCGAACTGGAGCCTGATGGGCAACGTTGGCTGGCAGAACTGGTCTGCGTTCGGAGAGTTCCCGATCGGAATCTCCGCGAGAAAGCAGCGGACCGTTGACGTCAACCTGAATTTCTCCGACACCTTTCAGCTCGCGATTGGGCAGCAGTTACGGATCGGTGAAAAGTGGCTCTGGTCGGCGGGATTTGCATATGACAGTTCGCCGGTATCGCGAGCGAACCGCGTGCCCACCCTACCCATCGATCGCCAGTTACGATATGGCACTGGCATCCAATATCAGATTAATCGCGACGTAACCGCCGGCGTTGCGTGGGAGTTCGTGGACGCAGGCCCCGCTCCTTTCAGTGCTCGCCGCGGATCGCTCGCAGGGACATTGCAGGGGCACTACTCGACCGACTATCTGAACTTCGTCGCGCTCAATGTAATCTGGAAAGTTTAGATCTGGATTCCGGGAGGCAGCGAAAGTTCCTAAGCACGACATGTGAGGCAAAGCAGA
Organism: uncultured delta proteobacterium; assembly: GCA_963842085.1. Lineage (GTDB taxonomy): Bacteria > Desulfobacterota > Binatia > Binatales > Binataceae > Binatus. The sequence goes on along the minus strand of CAWJET010000001.1, from coordinate 3,029,291 downwards.
AAAGGAGAACGCAGAGACATGCATACAGGCCACAACCACACGTAACACTTGTTTCTAATGTTTCGAACGCTATGGGCGCCTGCGCTGGTACCGGAAGCCATAGGTGTCCGCGTTAGACCAAAGTCCAATATCCGCGGATTGTGTAATTTGAGATATTTGCAGACGACGTGCGAAACCGAGATCGGATTTTATAGGTACAGAGGCGAACAATGCGAAGCAAAGATTTGATCGTTAACCTCGGGCTTTTTCTCGGCATAGTTCTCGGCACCATTTGCGTTACATTCGCTGCCGAACCGGCGTCGACCTCCACCGCGCCCCCGAGCGGCATCGCCCCATACGCTGACAAACTGTTGACCAAAGCATGCCAGACGCTCAGTTCGGCCGACGCGTTCAGCTTCCACGCCGAGATAATGTTCGATCAGGTGCTGCCTCCCGACGTGAAGGTTCAGTTCGCGGGCGCCATGGACTTCTCGGTTCAGCGACCGGACGAACTCGCCGTCGACTACCAGAGCGACCTCGGGGCAAAGGAGCTTTGGTACAGCGACGGTACTCTAACCATCCTCGACCCCTCGCGCATGGTCTATGCGACCGTTGCGGTGCCTTCAGTCATCGACGGGATGCTGGATCGCGTAGCGGACATGAACCTCACGATTCCTCTGTCCGACTTCGCAGCGAGCGATACATGCAAGTTACTCCGCAAAGAGATCACCTATGGCGGGTACGTCGGACCAGGAGACGTCAACGGTGTCGAATGCGATCACATCGCTTTTTCATCGCCAAAAGCCGATTTCCAACTCTGGCTCGATCGCTCGGGAAAGCCAATCCCTCGCAAGGTCGTGATCAACTATAGGAACTTGCCGGGATCGCCTGAATACATTGCGTTGCTTTCAGATTGGAAGTTTCCGCAAAAACTACCGGCCAGCCGTTTTCGGCCAGCTGTGCCCAAGGACTTCAAGCGGATCGAGTTCATGACGGTTAAGGAGTCGAAGCCATGATTACGAGAGGCAATGTCCGATTCGCTCGCGTGTTTACACTTACAACGATGTTGGCGATTGCGATCTCCCTCGTCGCCATTCCGCAAGCATCGGCAAGATTTGGCGGTGGCGGCGGTGGAGGACGCTTTGGCGGGGGCGGGGGTGGGGGATTCCACGGCTTTGGCGGTGGCGGAGGCGGCGGAGGGGGGCACAGCTTCGGTGGTGGAGGGGGCGGCGGCTTCAAAGGATTTGGTGGCGATGGTTTCGGCGGCGGAAGCTTCGGCCATAGCGGTAGCTCGTCTAAGGATCATTCAAATGGTGGTGCCAGTTCGTGGCAGCACCAGAATAGCGGTTCTCGGTCATCGTCAAACGAGTACCACCCCAACAGCAGCTCGCAATCGTCAAGCGAATATCAGAAGGGCAATGGCAACGCTTACAATACCTACGATACCAATCAGACGGCCCAGAAGCAGGCCCAGTACAACGAAGCTAATACTCTTCAGAAGAACAACGAAAACACCGAAAAGCAGCTACAGAACAAACAAGATGCCACGATCAACAACAATGCAGGCGACACCAACTACTACGGCGGCGGCTCCTATGGTCCGTATAACGACTGCTGCAGCGACGGTGACGGCGGCTCGAGCACCGGCGAGGCATTGGGCGCGGCTGCGTTGGGAGCAGTGGGCGGCATGGCAGTCGGCTCGATGATGACAGCCAATGCGCAGAGCCAGACTCCGTCGACGACGATCATCGAGAACAATCCACCGTACGGATATCAGCCAGCTTCATATGGTACTCCGGCGGTGGGCTCCACGGTGTATTCGCTTCCCGCAGGTGCGTTCCCTACGACTATCAATGGAAGCACTTACTACAGCGCAAATGGGGTTTACTACAAGCCGTTTTATAGCGGTAGTCAGGTCGTCTACATAGTTTCGCAGCCATGACGATTGCCATAGGGTGGTCAGTCTGGGGCAGAGGGTGGATACGAGTGCACAAAACGAGCTTCGAATTTTGTGGTTGGCTCCAGCGAGGTTGCAATGGTAGTCGTGCTAGCCTGAAAAGCTCATCAAAAGCGCGCTAGGTCTTTGAAACGAGGAGGATCAAAACTATGAAAAACAATGAGGCAGGCACTATCCACCGGCGCTCGTTAAAAGTGGGGGCATTCACGGTATTGGCGACGATGATCGCGTTGTCGGGATGCTACATCTTTCCGCCCTCGCAGGCGTCCCAAGAGAAACTGCAGACCCGACTGCATTTCGACGTTACGCAATGCCAGCAGATTGGCACCAATCTATACAAATGCCCGAATGTGGACAAATCGATCTGCGGGCCATACTACTCGGGGCAACAGGTTGATTGCGTCAAGCTGGACCAGGACGGAAACGTAATCGTGATGAAGCAGTAAAGCCGACTGTGCTGGGAACGCGAAAGCATCGGCCGCAGATACAATTTGCCCTCCAAAGCTTGGCGCTGGCTCAAATCTGCTCGACTACCTGAACCGTACACTTCGGATCTTCCAGAAGTCGTCCGGAAGGAAAGACGACCATAACTGTCCACGGAAAGATTTGCCAAGTCTTAAAGGATAATCTTCGTATGAACCGAATCAAACATGTTGTCGCGATTGCGCTCTGCGCCCTCGCATTTGCGCTCCCCTCGTCCTCCTGCATCGCGCAGCAAGTCACCGGCGAGTTGGGCGCACCTAACGCCACCACCACCATCCCCGGAAATCAGCTTCCGCCGCCTGATCCGAATTTTGGCGGCGTCATCAAGGAGAAAGCCTCGGAGTCGACGCCTTGGTGGCCGCCGCGCATCGTACCGCCCAAGGGTGCGCCCAACATTCTGCTCATCATGACGGACGACGAGGGGTTCGGTGCGCCCAGCACGTTTGGCGGCGTTGTCGAGACACCGGCGTTGGATCGCATCGCGAAAAACGGGCTGCGGTACACGCAGTTCCATACCACTTCGTTATGCTCACCCACGCGCGCCGCCTTGATCACGGGACGAAACCATCACGTGGCCGGCTTTGGGGTTGTGGGGGAAGCTGCGACGGGGTTCCCGGGGTACGATTCGATAATCAGGAAGGACACCGGCACCATCGGCGAGATCCTCAAGGAGAACGGGTACGCGACTGCTTGGTTCGGCAAGGACCACAACACGCCTTTCTACCAGGCGAGCCAGGCCGGGCCATTCGATCAATGGCCCGTCGGGATGGGCTTCGAGTATTTCTACGGCTTCGTCGGCGGCGATACGAGCCAGTGGCAGCCGAACCTGTTCCGCAACACGACGGCCATCTACCCCTTCGATGGCCATCCCGGATGGAACCTCACCACCGCGATGGCTGACGACGCCATCCACTACATGACGCAGCTCAAGGAGATCGCGCCCGGCAAGCCGTTCTTTGTCTACTACGTTCCCGGCGGTACTCACGCGCCTCATCATCCGACGCCCGAGTGGATCAAGAAAATCGGCGACCAGCACTTGTTCGACGGCGGATGGAACAAATTGCGCGATACCATCTTTGCCAACCAGAAACGTCTCGGCATCATGCCCGCCGATGCGAAGCTGACGCCGTGGCCGAAGGAACTGCCGGAGTGGGATACCCTGAGTTTCGAGCAGAAAAAACTCTACATCAAGCAGGCCGACGTGTACGGCGCGTTCCTAGCCTACACCGACCACGAAATCGGCCGGGTCATCCAGGCCGTCGACGACATGGGCGAACTCGACAACACGTTGATCATCTACATAAGCGGCGACAACGGCGCGAGCGCGGAGGGCATGCTCAACGGCACGCCGAACGAGTTCACAACCTTCAATGGCGTCGCCGTGCCGGTCAAGGATCAATTTCTCTGGTATCCCTTCTGGGGATCGGATCGGACCTTTCCGCACTATGCGGCCGCCTGGGCGTGGGCGATGGATACCCCGTTCAAGTGGGTAAAGCAGGTGGCGTCGCATCGCGGCGGGACGGCCAATGGTATGGCCATGTCATGGCCCGGCCACATCACGGACGGGGGTGGCATCCGCCATCAGTTCCATCACGTCATCGACATCGTCCCGACGATCCTTGATGCGACCGGCATCCCAGCTCCCGACACGATCAACGGCATCAAGCAGCGCCCGATTGAAGGCGTTAGTATGGTGTACACGTGGGACAAGAAGAACGCCGATGTACCGACGCGGCACACGACACAGTACTTTGAGATGCTCGGCAACCGCGCCATTTACCTGGACGGTTGGATGGCGGTCACGACGCCGGTAAGTCTTCCATGGGAGCTGAGCACCGCCACGCCGCCCGACGTGATTACCGGTTACAAGTGGGAACTGTACAACCTCAATGAAGACGTCACCGAGTACAACGACCTTGCCGACAAGATGCCGGACAAGCTCAAGCAATTGCAGGATGTCTTTTACGAGCAGGCGAAGAAATACGACGTGCTGCCACTCGACAACTCGACGCTTGCACGCTTCCTCACGCAGCGTCCGAGCGCCACAGCGGGACGGACCACATTCACCTATTCGGGTGAATTGAGCGGCGTGCCGCCCAGCACCGCGCCTAACATCCTCGACAAGGACTACACCATCACCGCCAACGTCGATATTCCTGAAGGCGGCGGCGAAGGCATGATCGTCACCGAGGGCGGTCGCTTTGGCGGCTACGGCTTGTTCCTCTCCAAAGGCGAGTTGGGAGTCCGCCACGGCAAGGTCGTGTTTCTTTACAATCTGCTCGATCTCAAGCGCACGATTTGGGAAGGACCGGAACTGAGCGCCGGCAAACACACCATCGTGTTCGACTTCAAGCTCGACGGCCCCGGCCTCGGCAAAGGCGGCACCGGCGTGCTCTCGGTGGACGGCAAGGAAGTGGACAGGAAGCACATGGATCACACCACTCCCATCACGTTCCCCGAAGACGAAGACTTCGACGTCGGGCTGGATACCCGCACCGGCGTCGCACTCGTCGAGTATCGTTATGATTGTCCGTTCAAGTTCACGGGCAAGATTGACAAGGTGACCTTCAATCTCGGCCCGGCTCAGTACACGGATCAGGATCGCAAGAACATGCCGGCCATCGAAGACGCGGTCGCCCGTGCAAAAGACTAGCTGGCGTCAGGCGCTATGAAGAGCGGGCTTTTTCTTGCCGCTGTTGGCGAAGCCGCGACCGGCATGGCATTGCTAATGGTCCCGTCGCTCGTCGGGCGGCTGCTGTTCGGTGAGGAACTTACCGGCGTTGCGATACCGGTAGCGCGCGTTACGGGTATCGCTTTGATCGGATTGAGCATCGCTTGCTGGCCGGGCCCGCCGCTGGTCGGCATGTTGACGTACAGCGGGGTCGTGACGCTGTATTTCGCTTACGTCGGCTTTAATGGGCCGTTTGACCGGCATACTCCTGTGGCCCTCGGTCGTCCTGCACGCGATCCTGACGGTACTTCTGGTTTGGATATCAACAAGAGACAAGGACATATTTCAGACCCGAACTGGCGCCTGAATTGGAATTCAGCACGGAGATGCTTGCTGCAACTCGCGTCGTCCGCTTCGCTCCTGGGTTTGCTGCTGAGCGCTATTCTGGCGGTCACCGCACGGGCGCAACAAGCCTCGACGCCAACACAATCGCCGCCTGTCATCCTTAGCAATCAGGAGCTCGCGAAGAGCGTTCATAACCCGTTTGCGGATTTCGTCAAAGTTCCGATTCAGTCGACGACCGGATTTCAACTGGGTCGCGATCATAAGGTCGGAGATAGTGTGAACATCGAACCGGTAGTGCCGTTCTCGCTGAACTCGGATTGGGACCTAATCGCACAACCGAGCTTGACCATCACATACTCGCCCACTCCCCAGGAACAATCCGGGCTGCAAGACTTGCAGACTTCTTTTTTTTTGACGCCCGCTAACGCGAGCACTTGGATCTGGGGCGTGGGTCCGATATTTCAATTCCCCACTGCCAGCAGCTCGGAATTGGGCACCGGCCTCTGGTCGGCCGGACCAACCGCCGCGCTCATCTACTCGGAGGGGCCGTGGTTCAACGGCGTCCTGGCGTACCAGCTCATGTCGTTTGCGGGGAATCGCGAGCGCGGCAGTGTGAATCAGACTTTCATCGAGCCCGATGTCAGCTATAACTTCGAAAGCGGCTGGTATGTCCAGTGCGAACCGTCGATTACGTACGATTGGACAGCGGATACCGCCGATGCGTGGACTGTCCCGATGGGCGCGGACATCGGTAAGGCATTCAAGATAGGCTCCCAGAGTTTGAGTCTGCAGGTCGGCGCCTACGACCTTCTAAGGCGTCCCGATGGCGCCCCGCAATGGATTGCCCGCGTGAGCGTAACGTTCCTCTTCCCAGTCGGGCGCTAAAATCAATTCCGGGTGGACAGCCCGCTGCGCAGAACGATGCTATAGCCACGCTCCGTGAGGCCGGCACGTAGCAGCAGCTTTTCGACATATGCCTCGGCAGCTCTTAGAAAGGACCTATGATAAAGGGCCGCACTCCAACTTTTCGTCCGGCCTTGACAGCTCGACGCGCGCGACGCCAAGTTTCTGCGGATTAAGCCACTTCGGCCCCCCGACGGCGCGCCAAAAGTCGTCGTGTTCGGCTCACGCGGAAAGGGCGAGAGTGACTCCGGCGCCAATCATATCGGCTTTCGATGGCTGATTGTGACAGCCAAGGTTCAGCTAGCGGACTGACAGGAGCAGCTCACTCAAGCCCTCCCAACACGATTTTCGAGTTTGGCATAGGTCGAGGATTACGTACCCGTCGCTTCTATGCTACATAGCTTAGTCATGAAGACACTCGGGCAGTTTATCGTTGAGCGGCGCAAGGAGTTGGGGTTGGCGGGACGCGAGGTGGTGGCGGAGGTGCGCAACTCCGATGGCAAGCCGATCTCGATTCCGTTCCTGGTCGACCTGGAACACGACCGCCGCAAGCCTTCCGACGAAGTCCTTGAACAACTGGCCAAGGTTCTCAAGGTTGATTCCGATGTGCTCTACTTTCTGGCAGGACGGTTTCCAGCCGACCTCAGCGCGACAACCGTCAACAGTGCGCAGGAGCTCGCCGCGGGCTGGAAGGCGTTCCGGCGCGAAGTAAAGCGCAAGAAGAAGCCGTGAAGATGATACCGGATAGGACCGGGCGCTTTCCGGAGCGCCCACACTGGGAGATCCGCGAGCTTGAGCAGATGTGCGAGGAGACCATTACCTCCTTTCTGCGCCAGCACTTCGGGTTTGAGCGCATCCCGGTGCCGACCGAGGCGGTCACGATGCTGATCGAGCGTGACGCCGCCGACCTCGACTTGGCCACGAATCTTTCCGATGACGTTCACGAGGTCTTTGGATTCACCCAGTTTGAGCGCGGCCACAAGCCAACGGTCAAAATCGCGCGGGAACTGTGGGAGCAACGGCATCGTAACAATCGATTGCGCACGACGCTGACCCACGAATATGGCCACGTGATGCTGCACACGTGGCTGTACGACAAGTACGGCGTTGCCCGCGGTCCGCACCGCTGTTACTGGCAGAGCCTGCTTCCAACCGAGCGGGTGTTCGACTGGTTTGAGTGGCAGGCGGGCTACGCCTCGGGTGCCTTGCTGATGCCGGAGAGCTTCGCGCGGCGCACGGTCACAGCGTACTTCCAGAACCGCTCTGAGCGTCCGCCGGTTGCCAAGGAATCGCCAGAAGCGTCAGTGCTCTGCCAGCGTATTTCCCTCGCGTTCGATGTCTCGGTCGAGGCCGCCGCCGTGCGCCTCTCCCAGCTCGGCTATCTGACCGAATAGCCAGCCAACAAGACTCCCGACCGTTTCGCGCAGACCGATCTCCACGCTTGACTCTCGCCTCGAATGTCGCTACATAGCAAGTTAGTCATGTAGCTGTAACCAAGCAGACTGTTCGTGATGCCAATCACAGTAAATCAAGCGCCGAAATCGAACGTCCGATGGCTCATCGCCGCCTGCACCGCCGCCCTCTTCGCGCTTCGAGCCGGGCCGTCGCCGGCCGCGCAATACGCCGGCGCCCTGCCTTGGGACCAGACGCTTGGCGCGCTTCAGGACATTCTGGTCGGTCCCGTGGCTCACACCGTAATCGCGCTGAACTTCGTCTTCTCTGCGATCCTGTACGCGGTCGGCAGCCATCAGCGAGCAGGCCACTTATTGGCTGGCGGATTGGCAGCTTGCGCCGCGCTGATAGCTGTCCATTTGCTGATTTTCCTCTCGCCCTTCTGAGCAGTCCATTCCAAGCGACCATTGGTGGAGGTCCGATATGAAACTCGCACGCATTGCAAAGCCGCTTCGTTCCCTACAGGTACGCGTGACGCTGGCCGGCGACCTGAACGCTGCGCTCGAGAGCTACGCGCGCTACTACGAACACGTTCATAGCGATCCTGTGGATTCGAAGGCGCTGATTCCGGAGATTCTCAGTGCCTTCCTGCAAGCTGACCGTGAGTTCCAGTTATGGTCGCGCTCTGGCGCTCACAGTCAGCAGCGCCACGCCCCAACTCCGCCTTCAAACGATGTCAGCACCAAGGCACAACCGTGACTGCCTTCAATGCAAACCCCGATGCCGTGCTTCGCACGTGTCTGCATTTGACACGTCACTCATCGCCTGGATGAACGCGATTTGTGCAAGTGCCCGTAAACATTGCGTAGACGCTGTCTGCAGGAACACGTGCGAAGCCGTCCAAGCCTCCGCCAAATCATCGTAAACACCCGTCTACAGAACCCTTTGGAGAAGCAGACATGAGCACCCGATCGATCTCAACCCGAGTCCCGCAGGAAATTGCCGATCTCCTCGCAGCCGAAGCGCGCCGCCGAAGCGTCACCGAGAGCGATCTCATCCGCGAGATTCTCGTCGTGCGCTACCTCGGCGCCGGTCCGGCAACGACTGAACGCCAGCCGCAAGGCGAACTGGTGGATGGGTACGCGCAGCTCATCTTCGAGATCTCCAAGACCCGCTCCGTCATCCTGCATTCGCTTGACCACACGCTCGGAGCCGACGTGGTCGACGAGATCATCGACGCCGCCGAGCAGACCGCCAAGGAACACGTTGGGCAGGTGCTCAAGAGCAAGGAGATCCAATCATGACTCCCGCGATTCGTCAGGCAATTCACGAACACACTCTCCGTGCTTCGCTGGAGTTCAGACTCAGAGAGGCGCTCCGTTACCTCCTCCTGACTGCGGTGATCTGGGTCGAGATGACCGTGTGCTTGGTCTGGCACTGGACCGGCCATTATGGCGGTCCCGCCGCGCACCGCTATTTCATCCGCTGGTTTCTGGCGTGGCTCCTGACCCAGGAAATTCCGCTGACCTTCGCGTCGCTCCCCTATCGCGGCGGGCGCTACACCATCAGCAGCATGTACGCCTTTCTCAATTACAAGTATTACCTCGGCGGCTCGTTCGCTTCATGGTATTGGCATTACGCGCCCTGGGGCGCGGTACTCACCGGTCTGATCGAGGCGGGTCTGCTGGCGGTCCTTCAGACATTCGAAGCTCCGCCGGAGACCAGACATGTGCGGGGCATCACGCTGGTTTCGGCGCGCAAACTCGCCCGCAAGCTGGGCAGTCGCGCAGGCATTCGGGTGGCCGGCGTTAGGATACCGCGAGCGTTGGGGTGCCAGCACTTTCTCATCACTGGCTCGACCGGCTCCGGCAAGTCGGTCGCTATACGTTCGCTGCTCCGACAGATCAAGGAGCGAGGAGACACCGCGGTCGTCGTAGACCCGGAGTGCGAGTTCGTCTCGGAGTTCTATCAGCCCGGTCGCGGCGACTTCATCCTGAATCCGCTCGACGCCCGCTGTCCGCGCTGGTCGCCATGGTATGAGCTCCGCGATGAAAGTCACGAAGCAGACTGCGAGGCGTTAGCCGCCTCGCTGCTCCCTGATCCACCCGACGCTTACCACGAGGGCGGGGCGAGCTTCTTCTTCCGTCAGAGCAGCCGGACGCTGCTGACAAGCATCTTCCGGATCGCCGAGCCGAAGGAAGCGGCCTCGATTCCGCGCCTGCTGACCCTGCCGCGAGCCGAACTCAGACAGGCGCTGGCAGGGACGCCAGCCGAAGCGCTCATCGATCCCGGAGCGCACGAGCAGGGTGCCGGCATTGTCGCCACCGCCGCAAACGCGACGAAGCCGTTCCAGTACCTGCCCGTCCAGGCGTCGCGAAGATGGAGCGCACTGGAGTGGTCAGCGGAGCGCCAGGGCTGGCTGTTCCTGACCTCGTCGGAAGAATCAAAGGACGCCGCTCTGCAGTTGCAAAGCGTCTGGCTCGACTGCATCATCCACCGCCTGATGAGCAGCGAACTTGGTCCACGCAGACGTGAGCAAATCTGGATCGTGGCCGACGAGCTTGCGGTGCTGAGACGCCAGGCGAAGCTCGAGGATCTGGTCGTCCGCGGGCGCAAGCGCGGCTTGGCGGTCGTGCTCGGCTTTCAGGCCATCACGCAACTGCGAACCATTTACGGCGCGAATCAGGCCGCCACGCTGGTCGCCTCGCCCGCCACCAAGCTGATTCTGAGAACCGGAGAGCCTGAGACAGCCCAATGGTGCAGCGCGCAGATCGGCGAGCGCGAAGTTGAGCGCGGCCATCTGAGCGCTAACGCGAGTCACGGAGAGCGATACTCGTTCGGTATTCGCGAAGAGCGAACGACGGAACCGGCGGTGATGCCTGCCCAGATGCAGCTGCTCCAGCCGCTGTCGGGCTACCTCTGCATCACCGGTCATCACCGCTCATTCGTGCGCTTCGACTATCTCGCGCCCCAAGTCCGACAGGAAGGTTTCATCCCGCGCGTCAATCTGCCTGCGCCGGTGAAGCCACCGCGACGGGCGCAGGCGATCCCGCTGTATCCCGCAGCCGCGAGCAAACGAAGGAAACGGATCTGAGCCATGCTGGTAATGTCGAAAGGCGCGCTCAGTGTATGCCAGGCCGAGACCTACTATCAGGAGAAGTACTCCGAGGACGACTATTATACCGAGTCCCACCGCGTCACCGGCGAGTGGTATGGGAAAGCGTCCGAGACCCTCGGGCTGAGCGGCGCAGTCAGCGAGGAAGACTTTCGAGCGATCTTGCGCGGAACGAGACCCGGTAGCGGCGAAGTGCTCGTCAGCGCCGCCGTCGGCCGCGATGAGCGCCGCGCAGGCTGGGACGCGACCTTCAACGCGCCCAAGTCAGTCAGCATCCAAGCGCTGGTTGGTGACGATTCGCGGCTACTAGCGGCGCATCGGCATGCGGTCGAGCGCGCCCTCTTGGAACTTGAAAAGTTCGCCCAGGCGCGCCGCCACCGCGGACAGGAGTGGGTTACCACCGGTAACTTCGTTGCGGCCCGCTTCGAACACATCGCCGCGCGACCATCGGAGACCGGGACCCAGGACGGCTACGGCCCCGACCCTCACCTCCACACCCACGTCGTGATCGCGAACATGACCCTTCGGCCGGACGGCATGTGGCGGAGTCTCGACCCGGTCGAGATCTATCGGAGCCAGAGCTTCGCTACCGCGGTTTACCGCTCGGAACTTGGCCGCGAGGTCCAAGCGTTTGGGTATCGAATCAGCGTGACCGCGGCCGACGGACGCTGGGAGCTGCAAGGATACACTCGCGAACAGGTGATGGCGTTCTCGCGCAGACGCCAGGACATCGAAGCACTTCTGAACCGCCAAAACTCGACCGGAGCCGCGGCGGCCCAGATCGCCGCCCATCAGAGCCGGCTTGCCAAAGAAAAGCGCGACGAAAACGAGCTGCGCGCGGAATGGAAGGCGCGCGCTCATGACAATCGAATTGCTCTCGCCGAGATTTCGGAACGCGCGCTCGCACGCGGCCCCTCGCAGGCAATTTCTCCGGCCGCGACAGAGGAAGCGGTCAGATTCAGCGTAGCTCACAACACCGAACGCGAAGCCGTTACCGACCGGCGCGCTCTGGAACGCACCGCTCTTCAGTACGCGATGGGAATCGCCGATCTCGAGAGCGTGCGGCGCGAGACCGGCGTTCGGGAATCACGCGGCGATCTAATCGCCCTCGCTGTCTCCCCTTCGTTTCCGGGGGTCGTCTACACCACCCCGGAGATGGTGGCGTTGGAGCGCGAGAATCTCGAACTCATGCGCGTCGGCAGAGGGAACTCCCAAGCAATCGCCAGTGAACAAGACGCGCGCAGTTGGGCAGCCGCGCGCTCGCTATCCGCCGAGCAGGCAACGGCCGCAGCGCTGACGCTGACTGCTACCGATTGGCTTACCTCGATCGAAGGGCGCGCAGGCGCAGCGAAGACCACCACGGTCGGAGCGCTCAACGAGTTCGCTCAAAGCACTGGTTACACTGTACGGGGCTTCGCTCCTACCACGCGCGCCGTGAAAGCGCTCTCCGAAGCCGGAATCGAATCCCGGACTGTGGCGAGTCTGCTCGCCAGCCCGCTACCCGGCCGCGCGCGAAATGAACTGTGGATCGTAGACGAGTCGAGCCTGCTCGGCACTCGCCAGATGAATGCCCTGCTGCACAAGGCGCGAGAGGCCGGGGCCGGTCGGGTCGTCTTCGTCGGCGACCAGCGCCAGCACCACGCCATCGAGGCCGGCCGACCCATCCAACAGATGCAGCAAGCGGGCATGACCGTCGCGCGATTGGACACTATCCGTCGCCAACTTGATTCCGGACTGCGGGAAGCAGTCACGTTCGCCTCACGTGGAGAGGTCGGACAGGCAATCGCACTCCTCGAGCGGCAGAGCCGCATACGCGAGATCGTAGATGCGAATGAGCGCAACGCAGCGATTGCACGCGAATACCTTGCTGCGCACGAAGCAGGTGAAAAGGTTCTCGTCGTCAGCCCGGCCAACGACGAGCGCCGACAGCTGAACGCCGCAATTCGCGCGGCCCTCAAGGAACGCGGGCACATCAGCTCCGACGGACGAGAACAGATCGTGCTCGTCAATCGCGATCTGACCCTGCCTCAGCGCAAACGAGCGCAGAGTTACGAGGTTGGCGATGTGCTCCGTTTCCGACGTGGGAGTTCGCGGCTCGGTATCGACCGCGGAAGTTACGCCCGGATCGAAGCAATCGATCCGGAACGGAACCGAATCATAGTGCGGGATGAAAGAGTGAAGGCCATCAGTTACGATCCCTCGCGCCTGTCCGGGGTCGAAGTCTTCCATCAGGAGGGACGCCTGGTCGGCGCCGGCGATCGGATTCAATTCCGCGCGCCGGATCCTGCGCTCGGTGTTGCCAACGGGGAGTTTGCGACAATCATTGCCATCGACGATCAAAGAGCGCGGCTGCGCATCGACAACGGGCGCGAGATCAGCGCGGCAATCGAACGTCTGAAGCACCTCGACTACGGCTACGCCTCGACCTCCCACTCAAGCCAGGGCGCCACGGTTGATCGTGTGATCGCCAATATCGATACGCTCCGCTCGGCAGAACTCGTTAACCGCAAGCAGTTCTATGTCTCGATCAGCCGCGCGCGGCACAACGTGACCCTTTACACTGACGATCGCGCGCGGCTCGATCTTGCCGCAGGGCGCAATCTCGAAAAGTCGGTCGCGTTGGAGCGACTGCCTCTAACGGCTCGACACGAGCTAGCGCTGGTTCACGACCAACCGCACCGCGCTCGTGGGCACAGCTATGGGATGCGGCGATGATTCCGGCCCCGGCCTACCCCTCAGCGGCACTGTGCTATGAGCGCGGGCACTCGGGCTTCGCAAGCTTCGCCGCTCGGCCACGTGGCGCAAGGCGCCGCTCGCGCTCCGCTTCGCGCCGCTGTGAAGGTGGCGCTCGCTCCGCGGGCAACCGCGCCGCCGGCACTCACGTGCCAGACGCTTCGCTCGGCACGGTTGCAGCGCTCCACCACACGCATCTCAGAATCCAGCGCCGCCCTCCAGACTTGGTTGAGAGAACGGCGCCTTCAAAATGCTGCGGAATCAACCAGGCATCAGCACGCCCTGGTCCTTCGGGCACGCGGGCGCGGAAGTCACGTTCTTCTTCCGTCGCGTTCTACACGCGCGATGCCTCGTGGTGCAGCGGGCCTTGACACAGCTTATGCATATAGCTATGTAGCTAGTAACAGCCGAACCGCTCTTTGTTCGGCGAATCTGTCCGAGGTTTTCGTCATCATGTTAGCTCATGCCAATTCTCTAATCCCATCCAATTCCGAAGGCGCCCGGCACGTTGCTCCGAAACTGGGGTGGACCCTCAACGATCTAGCTCATAGCCTGAGCGTCTCCGTTCCCTTCCTTCGTCTTGAGATCAAGCGCGGCCGCCTCCGAGCCGCCCATTTTGGCCGTCGAGTCGTCGTGCTGGATCCCGAAGTCCGCCGCTACCTCGCAGAAGCAAGCAGCGTCGACTAATCGAGATGGTTTGACCCGTGTTCGCCGAAAATCATTTTCCTTCAATCTAACATTTCCGTGATTTCAGGGCGGAGCTATTCCCCCGGATCGCGAAAAACAGGTGACGCCATGCTCTACAAACGAGGAAAGATTTGGTGGTTCGAGTTTGAATTCGACGGTGCTCGAATTCGAGAGAGCACACGTACCGACTCGAAAACAATTGCCCGTCAGGCGGAGCTTGCCCGCCGACGCGATCTCGAACTCGGTGTCAACGGTCTCACGAAACGGGAACGGCCGCTCTTCCCGACGGCAGCGCGCCAGTGGTTTCAATCGAAGACCGGCCTCTCACCGCTCGGGGAACGTTATTACCGGCAATACATCACAAAGCTTTCACGCGAGTTCGGGAGCCGGCTGGTTACCGACTTTTCGGCTGATGACGTTGCGGACCTTCAGCGCAAACGCCAAGCTGAGGGGCTTTCCGGGCGCCAGATCAATGCCGAAGTTGGGACCCTTCGCGCGATACTTCGCCACTTCGGTATCTGGCCGCACATCTCTGGCCGCGTCAAGATGCTGCGTCAGCGATCGGACGTGGGCCAGGCACTTAGCCGAGAAGACGAGCAGCGGCTTCTTGATGCAATCAGGGAGAGCCGCTCGCCTTCTCTATATCCTTTCTTCGTTCTTTCGATCGACGCCGGCCTGCGGCCGTCCGAGACTCGCGCGCTGCGCCGCTCGAATCTTCTGCTTGAATGGCGTGACGGCGCGATCGTAAAGGGCGAAATTGTAGTGGGACGCTCGAAGACGGATGCGGGAACCGGCCGCATGATCCCACTGACCCGACGAGCTTGTGCTGCGCTCACGGTCTGGCTGTCGCGTTTTCCGGACGGCAATGCAGAATCGTTTGTGTTCCCGTTCCATCATGTCGCGATCGCAGGAAACGACCGTATCCCGCACATCTATGGCGTAAATGCCGACCGACCGATGAGCTATTCGAGCTACAGGACGGCGTTCGATACCGCTCGCACGAAGGCTGGCGTCAACATCCGTTTTTACGACGCCCGCCATACGTTCGTTACCCGGCTCGCAGAGAATCCGACGGTCTCGGAGGAAACCATCCGTCAACTGGCGGGGCACGTCAGTCCGCGAATGCTCGCGCGGTACGCCCACATTCGCGCGCAGGCGCGCCGCGATGCGATCGCCGCGCTTGAACCCGACATACCGGCGGATCATTCCGGCCCGAGGAGCGGGTCCCCACAAAAGTCCCCACAGTCGCCTGCTCACTTCTCCACTGGTTTGGCTCGGAACAATGAAAAAGCCTTGAAGTTCGCCACTTTAGGAGTGGCTCCCCGGGCCGGATTCGAACCAGCGACATGACGGTTAACAGCCGTCCGCTCTACCGACTGAGCTACCGGGGAATATTTTACTGGGTTCGGCCTTTACGCGAAGCCGGAACTACTCTCGATATACGCGCATCGACGTGAAATCAAGCATTCAACTGACAGCGCTCGCCATTATAGCTGGAGACGGGCAGTACGAATCAAATCAAATCCGCATCGCGCCGGCCCGAGGTCACTGGGGCAGCTTGGCGCCTTGCAGCGTCTTGTCCTGCACCGCGCCCATCGCCTTGCACGTCTCGGCGACGAACTTGGCTGGCAGAACGCCTGCCAGGCCGGAAAAAACCGGATCGGTGTTGAGCGAAGTGTTGGCCTCTAGTATTCCCCATAGCGCAAAGCGAAGCCCGGCGCTGACGAAAACCGGGGCCCCGCTGGAAAATCCGGGCGCGCCGCCGCCGTCGAGGTAGCTGAGCCGCTGCAGGCCCGCGCCGATGACTTCGGTGTCGGCGGGCTCCGCAACCGAGACGTGGCCGAAACGGGCGAGCGCCTCGAAGCGACGCTGGTTGACGCCGACAGTTGCGGCGGTGAGATAGTACACCTGCGCGCCGGTTTCGGGGCGGGCGAGCGGGTCGTCGCTGCCAAGCAACGAAGCAAGCGCGATCGGCGCGATGCTCGCGCCCTGCGGAGTCAAGGGAATCGCGGCAACGTCGGCCTTTTCTTCATTCGGATCGAGCACCCAGCGGGTTTCAGGCGGTAGCGGCTCCTCGCGCATCGCGCCGGTCTTGGCGTCCTCGAGCGTGAGCAGGAGGCCGGCGCGCGGATTGCCGCTGTCGTCGAGCAGGTTGTGATGGGCCGTCACCAGGTAGACGAACGAGCGGCCGGGAAACACCGAGCTGGGCACGGCGACGAAAAATGCGGTGCCGACCTGCACGACGCGCCCGCCGCTGTGAGTCACGATGCCGGCGACGTTGCGCAGCGTTCCGGAAGGGACGGTGCCGGTGTCGTCGGCGCGGCACGGGCGCGGGGTCATGGCGAGAATGGACGCGAGCGCGACGGCCGCCGCCGCAGTCGACAGTGTGGCTTTTCTCATTCGATCGGATTCATCCAGAAGTTTGTGGGTTGGCTCAGTTCAGTTTCGGCGCATAACGATAGCAGAAGAGCGCCCGTGTGGGAGGGGCTCGCAAGCCGTCGAAACGTAGAAACCCGAGCGGCGCAGCGGGAGCTGTTCGCTCCAACCGCGCCGCCAATTCAATCGTTAAACTATTTCACTGGCGCGAAGCGCTACCAGCGATTGCGATTTCCGCCGCCGCCACCGCCCTCTCTGCCGCCACCGCCGCCGCCGCGTCGGCGATCTCCACCGCCGCCGCCGCCGCGCGGACCGCCGGTGCTGGCGCGCGCCTCGTCAATCTTGATTCGCCGGCCCTTCAGGTCGGTGTCATTAAGGGTCGAGATTGCGGTGGCCGCGTCGGCCGCCTCCGCCATCTCGACGAAACCGAAGCCGCGCGACTGCCCCGAGAATTTGTCGGTGACTACTACCGCGCTCTCGACCTTCCCGGCCTGTGCAAAGAGCTCTGCCAGGTCTTCCTGCGTAACCGCGTAGGCGAGGTTGCCTACATACAACTTAGTGGGCATAAAAGCCCCTCCTTCTGAATTTGCCGGGAAGCTCCTATACAGACGACGATCCGGAATTTGGCCGGGATTCGTGAGAAAGGCGGCGTCCGAGGCGTTTCGATCCTGACCTAAAGGATAAGCGCGGCGCGAAGCGGAGTAAAGTCGCGGCGGGAAATGCGTCGGCGAACTACGCGGGCGGATGGGAATCGAGGAACTCGCGGACGTACTGGTTCACGAGGTCGGGCTTTTCCTGCTGCACCCAATGCCCGCTGTCCGGGATGTACTTGATCGCGAAGGGCCCGGTGAACAGGCCCTCCATTCCGTAGGTGAGCTCCTTGCCGAGTGCGAAATCCTGCTCGCCCCAGATGAGAAGCGTGGGCGCTGAAATCTTGCGATCGATCCATGGGCTGGAGCCGGGACGGGCCATAAAGCCGGAGCGGAAGTTGGCGCGGTAGTAGTTAATCGCGGCGGTAATCGAATATGGATTGCGAAATGCGGCGCGAAAGTAGTCGAGATCACTGTCGGTGAAGACGTTCTTTTGAAAAGTGCCATTGCTCAGCGCATCGACGAGCGCTTGATAGTTGCGCCGGCGGAACAGCCACTCGGGAATACCGGGAATCTGGAAGAAGAGCATGTACCAACTGCGAAGCATCTGGCGCGGATTGCGGCGCAGCGCGCGGCTCATCCGCTCGAGATGAGGACAGTTCATGACGATCAGACGATCGACAACGTCGGGACGCATCAGCGCGGTCGCCCAGGCTACGGCGCCGCCCCAATCGTGGCCAATCACCGTGGCGCGCTTGTGGCCGAGCGCCTCGATCAGATCGGCGACGTCGCCGACCAGCTTGTCGAGCGTGTAGTAGCCGACGCCGATCGGTGCGTCGGACTCGCCATAACCGCGCATCTCGGGCGCGACGCAATCGTAGCGGTCGCACAGCGCGCGCATTTGATGACGCCACGAGTACCAGCATTCCGGGAAGCCGTGCAGCATGATGACGGGAGGTCCGCCGCCGGCGCGTGCAATGCGGAGGGTGAGTCCGCTTTTGAGTTTGATTCGTTCGAAGTGCCAGGGGTCGGGCATTTTCCTTCCGTCATTCTGAGCCGCCGCGGCGAAGAATCTGGATCGACGTTCTTACGTCCAGCATTATTAAGGAGGAGCTAACGCGCATCACGAAACCGGAGCCGGCTTCGCTGGCGCGAAGCTGTCCGAGATCCGTTCCTCAGCTCGTTTTCGTTGTTGCTCGCATCGTCAGGATGATAGAAGGTGCGCCTTGCTCGCTGCGCTCAGGATGCAGACTGCGACTCCGCGACCCGATCAGGCGGCGACCTTCGTCGTGCCCTGCATCGCCGGCAACTCTGGATTGCAGATGTAGCGGATCTTCGGCAGCGTTACGTCGGCGGTTGTGAAAGTGGCCGAGATGGGATTGGCGAGGCGGAGGTAGTTGCCGGCGCCGAACGCGTCGTTGTCGAGCAGGATAATCCGCGGCTTGCCGCGCTCCGCTTTGGAGAAAACGAACTCGGGATCGACTTGCACGAGCACCAGCTTGCCGTCGTCCTTGTTGCGGGCCAGATGCATGCTCGCGATGTACTGGATATCGCCGCCGGAGATCATGTCGCGATCGAGCAGCTCGCATTCGAGCACCGGCTTGCCACCGGCGCTGACGCGGCCGACGACGCGGTCGTGGCGGATGTCGAGCTTAACCTCGCCGGCGACGGTTGGATAACCCCATCGCGCGGCCAGCTCGCGGCGCGCATCTTCGTTGTCGCAATAACTGCGGAGCACGAAGCCGCGCGGACGGACGCCGGTGCGGCCCGAGAGTCGGACCTCGGCAATCGAGAATGCGCCGACGGGGCTGTCGGGATACGAGGTGACGTTGAAGATCGCGTACTCGGGAATCGACGGATGCATCGTGGCCGGCAGCAGGAAGTCCGCGGGGTCGTCGTCGACCTCGATATTGATCGAGAGGATTTTAGCGCCCTTCAGGGTCCACGGCTCGGTTTTGAGACCGTTGATTGTCGGCACCGACTTGGCCCATGCGGCGAGATCGAGCTTTCCGTAGCGCGGCGGCATCAGCGACCTCCTGCGGCGGCGGAAGCGGAATCGCTCGCACCTTGAAAATGAGGCATCACTTCCTTGGCGAACAGGCGGAGTGAGTCGAGCACCTTTTGCTGCGGCACGGTCTCGAGCGCGTTCAGCAGGAAGTTGACGCGATCGACGCCCACGGCCTCCCACTTCTTCATCTCGCGCGTAATGCGCGCGGGATTTCCGATCGCGATACCCTCGGGCGCGCCGGAAGCGTCGCCGGGGCCCGACGCCTCCTGACGCAGCGAAGGCAGCAGGCCGAGCGACGGATACGATTTGCTCGGATACGCCTCGCGCGCGGCGAGCAACTGGGCGGCGAGATAGTTGAAGGTACCGGTGAGACGGCGGCCGACCTTGACGCCCTCGGCGTCGTCCTCATGGCAATAGAGAAAGTTCACGGTCGAGACGGCTTCGTTGACGACCTCGCCGACCGGAGTGCAATTGCGGATGATCTTGCGATAGCGCTTGACCTTCTCGTCCTGCTCGGCGAATCCGCCGAAGGTCAGTCCGAGGCTGCCCATGCCGCGCTCGGCCGCGTCGATCTCGGTGCCGGGACTGGTGACCGCGACCCACAGCGGAGGATGCGGCTTCTGGTAGGGCTTGGGAACGATCGTGCGCTGGGGCATCGACCACGAGCGTCCCTGGTAGGAAAAGCGCTCCTGCGTCCACATCTTGGGCAGGCAATGGACGAACTCGTCCCAGGTTTTCTTGGTCTCGTCGGGGCTGGCGCGAAAGCCCGCGAGCTCGGTCCAGGTCGCGGAACGGCCGGTGCCGACGTCGAGACGACCGCCGGAGAGAATGTCGAGGACGGCGGTGCGCTCGGCGATTTTGATCGGATGATTGAACTCGGGCACGCACACGACGATGCCGTGACCGACGCGCATTTTTTTGGTCTTCATCGCGCACGCGGTCAGGAACAGTTCGGGCGCGGGGCAGTGCGAATACTCTTCGAGGAAGTGATGCTCGACGGCCCACACGGAGTCGAAGCCGAGGGACTCGGCGAGGGCGACCTGCTCGAGGCAGTTGTCGTAAACGGTTTTTTCGGTTTCGCGCCCCCATGGTCGCGGTACCGAGATTTCATAGAAGAGGCCAAATTTCATGGCTTTACCTCCAGCATACCGTTCGTTTAGCGCAATCGCGGGGAGATCGAAAGTCCCGCGAGTGGGAAGGGTAAATCACTTTATTGAATGCGGAACCCACCGTGGGTTCCGCACCTCCTTGGGCAGGGGTGACCCCTGCACCCAACGTTAAGAGAAGATGCGGGACTTCGCCCCTGTTAGAACTCGTTCGGGGCGGAAGCTGATCTCTCTTTTCCGTCATTTCATCTTTGCGTCATTCTAGAGCGAAAGTTGCTGTAGCGAAGAATCCCGGCTCCTTCTTACCTCGCCCGTTATTTCACGGGAGAGGCGCCGGCCGCGGCGCGGCCGGCAGGCGAGGGTTCTGCGGCGGACGTACCACCTCAATTCCTCGTGCAGCATAAATGGTGCTGTATATAGCTTGACATATGTTGATTCATGCGGTTTAGATCGGAGTCGAGGACCTCCGATATGAAACACGAACTCGTCGACGTGGCCGAGCCGAACCTTTTGCGCGAGCAGTTCCCCTACGACGCGGTGCCGCGAATTATCTTCGACCGCCAGTTCGAGCAGCCCGAGCCGGCGCCTGACTTGTTCATCACCGATACGACCTTCCGCGACGGACAACAGGCGCGTCCGCCGTACACCGCCGGGCAAATCGTCGCGATGTTCGACATGCTGCATCGGCTCGGCGGTCCCAACGGCGTAATCCGGCAGACGGAGTTTTTCCTGTACTCGAAGGTCGATCGCGAGGCGGTGAATCGGTGCGTCGTGCGCGGCTACGAATTCCCCGAGGTGACCGGATGGATTCGCGCGGTGAAAGCGGACTTCAAGCTGGTGAAGGAAATGGGCCTGCGCGAGACCGGAATTCTGACGTCGGCCTCGGACTATCACATTTTCAACAAGCTCAAGAAAACGCGGCGCGCGGCGATGGACGACTACCTGAAGATAGTGAACGCGGCGCTGGATGCGGGCTTGAGAATCCGCTGCCATCTCGAGGACGCGACGCGCGCGGACTTTTACGGTTTCGTCGTGCCGTTCGTGTCGAAGCTGATGGAACTGGGCGAGGCGGCTGGAATTCCCGTCAAGATTCGCGTCTGCGACACGCTCGGATTCGGCGTGCCCTACCCGGGAGTCGCGCTCCCGCGCAGCGTGCCGAAGCTCATTTTGGGGCTGCGCCGGGAATGCGGCGTGAAGCCGGAGCAACTGGAATGGCACGGGCACAATGATTTTCACAAGGTGCTGGCCAACGCGACGGCCGCGTGGCTTTAGGAATTATGTACGCCAACGGCACGATCCTCGGCTACGGCGAGCGCACCGGAAATCCTCCCTTGGAAGGGCTGGTGATGGACTACGTGTCGCTCAAGGGCGGCGCGAACGGAATGGACTTGTCGGTGATCACCGAAATCGCGGAGTACTTCGAGCGCGAAGCTGGCTACCGGATTCCCGCCAATTATCCGTTCGTGGGGCGCGACTTCAACGTGACGCGCGCGGGGATCCATGCCGATGGGCTGCTGAAGGACGAGGAAATCTACAACGTCTTCGACACGGCGAAGATTCTCGGACGGCCGCCGCGCGTGGCGGTCGACAAAACTTCGGGCGTGGCCGGGATCGCGTGGTGGATCAATTCGTACTTCGGCCTCGCGTACGGCGAGCAAGTCGAAAAGCGGTCGCCCGAGGTGCTCGAGATCGCGAAGTGGGTCGATGCGCAGTATGACGATGGCCGGACCACGTCGATCTCGGACCAGGAGATGGAGGCGCAGGTGCGGCGCCACCTGCCCCGGTTGTTCGGGAGCGGTGGATCGGAAAGGCTTGCGGGATAGCTCGCGGGACGAGGCATGCAGACGACCCAACCCCTAAACTCCTCTCACGTGGCAAGGGGAACAATCGGGTTGAGTTGATGCGTGACTCATGCCGCGGACGAATTGAGCTCGCGGCCCATGCGCTCGCGGCCGAGCAGGATGACGATGGCCGCGGCGAGCATTACGATTGCGGCGACGCTCGCGAGCGTCGCGGCGTAACCGAATCGCTCGGCGAGGATAGCCTGGCTGAAGGCCGCTCCAGAAGCCAGCAAAACCCCGGTTTGATACGCAAGGCCCGAGAACAGGCCGCGAACTTCCGGCGGCGAGAGCTCGGTCAGATGCGCCGGGATGACGCCCCATGCGCCCTGCACCATGAACTGCATGAGAAACGCGCCGAGCGTCAGCACCACGAGCGTGCTCGGGTAGATCCACAACGGTATCAGCAGGCCCGCGCAGATCACCGCAGTCGCCATCGTGCGGCGCCGTCCCCAGCCATCGGATAGGTAGCCGAAGGTCAGGCCGCCCAGCAGAGCGCCTACATTATAGATGAGCGCGATGGTCGCGACGGTACGGGTGTCAAAGCCGCGAGTCTTTTCCAGAAAGGTGGGGTACATGTCCTGGGTGCCGTGCGAGACGAAGTTCATCATCGTCATCAGCGCGCACAGGTAGGCGAACAATTTCCAGTTGGCGCGAATCGCGTTGCGAATCTTCGACATGTCGGGACGCGTGCGCTGCCATGCCTCGGACTCCGGAACCTTGGTGCGGATATAGATGGTCAGCAGCGCTGGCGCGCCGCCGAGAAAAAACATCGCGCGCCACCCGGAGAGCGGGAAGACGAAGAAGAACGCGGCCGCCGCGAGCAGATAGCCGACCGCATAACCTTCCTGCAGCAGGCCGGAGAAGAATCCGCGCCATCGCGGCGAGACCGCTTCCATCGCGAGCGACGCGCCCACGCCCCACTCGCCGCCCATCCCGATGCCATACAGCGCGCGCATGAACAGGAACCATCCGTACGTCGGCGCGAGGCCGCTCAGCACTTCGACAATTGAATAGAAGATGACATCGACCATCAGCGGGATGCGTCGGCCGTAACGGTCGGCGAGCCAGCCGAAGATCAGAGCGCCGACTGGACGGAGCGCAAGCGTCGCGGTGATCGTGAATGCAATGTGCGAGATGGGGCGATGGAATTCGCGCGCGACCGCGGGCATCACGAAAATCAGGATGAAGAAATCGAATGCGTCGAGCGTCCAGCCCAGAAAAGTCGCGAGCAGGGTGTGCGCCGCCTCGGCGGAAGTGATCGCGTGGACCGGCTCGAGCGTGGCGGCGCGGGAATCCATGGCGTGTGATGATTAATCGAACTGATGCGATTTGTCATTGGATGCTGCGACCCAAAACCGGTACCGGCTCCGCTGGCGCCAAGCTGTCCGAGCTCCGTTCCTCAGCTCGTTTTCGTTGTTGCTCGCATCGTCAGGATGACGGACGAGGCAGCTTGAGTTTGGCAACTGCAGGCGCGATAAGTGGATCATATGTTCAACGGCAACAAAGTAATCGACGCCGACGGGCATGTGATGGAGCCTAACGAGCTCTACGACGAATACCTCGATCAGAAGTTCAAGCCGCAGCTCGACCAACTGAAGAAGATCGCGTCAACGCGCACGACGAAATATTTCTTCGGCTACTTCCATCAGTTAAACACCGGGCGCCCGCTGGGTATCGCACAGCCGGACAAGCCGCTGACCCGGACCGGGCGCAAACCGCACGGCGAACGGCCGGATCTCCGCGGTGGATTCGATCCGCATGTACGCATCAAGGATATGGCGCGCGAGGGTATCGACGTCGCCGTGCTGTTCGCGACGGTGGTGTCGAGCTTCTGCTCACTCGAGAGCGTTGATTTCGAAGTCGCGATGATCCGCGCGTACCATCGATGGCTCGCCGACTACTGCGCTGCCTATCCCAATCGCTTGAAGGGTGTCGCGGTCGTGCCGATGCGCGCGCCCGAGCGCGCGGCCGAGGAAATCCGG
The DNA here is from genome assembly GCA_963842085.1 of uncultured delta proteobacterium. GTDB lineage: Bacteria > Desulfobacterota > Binatia > Binatales > Binataceae > Binatus. Next base: position 3,005,123 of record CAWJET010000001.1, on the reverse strand, counting down.
CGGGTCGCGAACGAACCGTGGTGCGTCGGCATCTACCTGTCTGCTCACATGGAGGACAAGCTGCTGGACCATCCGGCGTTCCATCCGATTTGGAAGGCGTGCGTCGAGACCGATCTGCCGGCGTGCTTTCACGGCGGCACGGCGCGCCCGCCATATGGAATGGGCACGTTCGAGATGGGCAACAATCTATTCATCCAGCATTCGGCGACGAATCCGTTCGAGGTGATGCGCGGGATCGCGGCGCTGGTCGGCGGCGGCGTGCTCGACATTTTTCCGAAATTGCGCGTTGCTTTTCTGGAAGCAGGCGCGGGCTGGCTGCCGTTCTGGATGGAGCGGCTCGACGAGCACTACGAACTGATGCCGGAGTACGTGCCGTTTCTCCATCGCAAGCCGTCGGACGTGATTCGCAGCGAGAACTTTTTCATTTCGTGCGATCCCGACGAGGAGACGCTGCCGTTCGTGGTCGAAACGGTTGGCGCAGAGCACATTCTGTATGCGTCAGACTATCCGCATTTCGACGGCCGATTCCCGCATACCGTGAGCCTGACTGCGGGACGCAAGGAGTTCGCTGCGGACGTGCCCAAAAAAATCCTGCACGAGAATCCGACGCGGCTGTATCCGCGGCTGAAGTAGAGGCGGACGCGCAGCGAATCCATCGAACTTGACTGCAATTCCGAGGACTCCTTATAGTCTAGTTCCGGAGCCCGGCGAAGTCTGCGGTGAACGCAGAAACCCCCGTTCAGACAATGGATTTGGCGCTGGTTTAGAAATGCAGAGAAGCGAGCAAATGACCTTCTGGGAGCGGATTTATATCCCCGAAATCCTGCGAGGTCTTGCGATCACCAACTACCACTTTGTGCGCAACCTCGCGCTGCATACCGCGCATCTGTTCGGGATGAAGAAGGGAGTCAACGCGACCGCGACGACGCAATATCCCGAGGAGCGCAAGCGCTATCCCGACAATTTTCGCGGCAGTCATCGGCTGACGCTGCGCGAAGATTCTTCCGTGCGATGCACCGCGTGCTTTCTGTGCGCGACCGCGTGTCCGGCGCAGTGCATATATATCGAGGCGGGCGAGTCGCCCGATCCGCACGTCGAGAAATTCCCGGTGCGCTACGAGATCGACACTCTCCGCTGCATCTACTGCGGTCTGTGCGTCGAGGCATGCCCGTGCGACGCGATTCGGATGGACACCTACGTGCATCCACGCATCTGGGGTTTCGACCGCAAGGATTTCGTCGAGACCAAGGAACTGCTGATGCATCGGTCGCGCGTGCTGGCCGAGAAAGGCCGCGACGGCAACATGAACGAGATGCTGGAGTGGTACCGCGAGCAGGACGCCGCGGTTTACGATCCGCAGCGGCCCGAGATGAAAACCTACACCAATCGCCAAGCGCCCAAGCATTACGCGGAGGCACCGGACCGTATCGACGATCTCACCGCGATCGATCGGCATCCGGCGCGCAACGGCAAATAGCCAGATGACCCGAGTAACTATTGGCCTGACCCTGGCGGGGCTGATCGTTTTGTTCATCGCCTACGCGAAAGGTGTGGGTGCGATCCACGCCCCGCAAGCGGACCACGTCGCCGCCGTGCTGAGCCACATGTACTGGGCGACGGGCGCGCTGACTCTCGTGGCGCTGGCCAACTTTATCGCGGTAGCGCACCTGGCGCGCGCCGAGCGCATGATCCAGGAACTGCGCGCGCTGTGCGAGAAGAACGGCATCGAGTACGGCGAGGATTGAGCTATACTTAAAATCCAAGGCCGAGCGTCGAGCGCGGCCGCGGAGGTGAGACCATGACGCAAATTGAAGCCGCCCGCAAAAACATAATCACCCGGCAGATGACCGAAGTTGCCGAGGACGAAGGTTTCACCGCCGAAGAGATTCGCGCGCTGGTCGCGACCGGCGAGGTCGTGATCCCGCACAATATTCATCACGATTTCAGGGCGATCGGAATCGGCAAAAGCCTGCGCACCAAGGTCAACGCCAATATCGGTGCGTCGAACTTCCATCAGCTGATCGAAGAGGAAGTCGGGAAACTTTACACCGCGGTCCGCTTCGGTGCCGACTCAGTGATGGACCTTTCGACCGGCACCGACCTCGACAAAATCCGCGCGGAGATTCTGTCGCGATGCCCGGTGATACTGGGCACGGTGCCGATCTACCAGCTCGGCTCCGAGCGCTCGATCATGGAGATGGAGGCCGAGTACTTTCTCGACGTTATCGAGCGGCAGGCGCGCCAGGGCGTCGACTACATGACGCTGCACTGCGGCGTCACGCGCGAAAGCGTGAAGCGGCTGCGCGGGCATCAGCGAATCGAGGGCATCGTCTCGCGCGGCGGTTCGATGCTGGCGGCGTGGGTCGAGCGCACCGGCAACGAAAATCCGCTCTACGAGCATTTCGACGAAGTCTGCGCGGTGCTGCGCGAGCATGACGTGACGATCTCGATCGGCGACGGGCTGCGGCCGGGCGCCACGGGCGACGCGACCGACCGCGGGCAAATCGCGGAGTTGTTGCTGATGGGCGAGTTGACCGAGCGCGCGCGGGCGATGGGCGTGCAGGTGATGATCGAGGGTCCCGGCCATGTGCCGCTCGATCAAATCGAGGCCAACGTGAAGCTCGAGAAGCGAGTCTGCGGAGGCGCGCCGTTTTACGTGCTCGGGCCGCTGACCTGCGACGTCGCGCCGGGCTACGACCACATCACCGGCGCGATTGGCGGAGCGATCGCGTCGGCGGCGGGCACCGATTTTCTCTGCTACGTGACGCCGGCCGAGCATTTGCGGCTGCCCGATATCGACGACGTGCGCGAAGGCGTGATCGCGACGCGAATCGCGGCTCACTCGGGCGACCTGGTCAAAGGCGTGCGCGCGGCGAAAGTCTGGAACGACCAGATGTCGCGATACCGCAAGGCGCTCAACTGGGAAGGCATGTACGCGATGGCGATGGACCCGGACAAGGCGCGCCGCTACAAGGAAGAAAGCGAGGCGGCGGGTTCCAACGTATGCACGATGTGCGGGTCGCTGTGCTCGATCAACATCGACAACGCGGCGATCAAGTTCAGCAAGCGGCGATCGCTGGCCGAGGCCGAAGCGCATGCCGCTGGCTGACGCGAACAGCATCCCGGATCTTTCGACGGCGCTCGAGCTCTCGCTGCCGGACGCTCGCGGCGAGATGCGCCGGCTGAAGGATTTTCGCGGCCACAACCTCGTCGTTTATTTTTACCCAAAGGACGACACGCCCGGTTGCACGGTCGAGGGCAAGGAATTTCGCGACAGTTTGGAACAGTTCCATGCGCTGGATTGCGTCGTTGTCGGCGTGAGCACGGATTCGGTCGAGCGTCATCGCGCGTTCGCTGAGAAGCACGCGCTTCCGTTCATGTTGCTCGCGGACGAAGACGGAAAGTTGGCCGCCGCGTTGGGCGTGCTCAATGGCAAGGTAGCCGCGCGCTCGACCTTCGTGCTCGATGGCGAGCTTCGCGTACGCCGCGCCTTTCATGATGTGATGCCGCGCGGACATGCGGCGCAGGTGCTCAATTTCATGCGTACGCTGGTCGAATCGCATCGAATGATTGGCGGATAGCCGACCGCGGCGCCGTCGGGCGTGACTCGCGCGCGTGGTTATAGTTGTATATTGAAACTGACTCCGCCGACGGATCGGACGGGGAAATTTATGGCGAAAACCTCGAAGAATATTCTCGACGAAGCGCGCTCGACGATTAAGCAAGTCGATATCGACGAAGCGCGCCGGATGATCGACAAGCCCGGCACGGTGCTGGTTGACGTGCGCGAAAGCGACGAATGGCGGCAGGGCCATATTCCGCAGGCGGTCGCGATTCCGCGCGGATTCCTGGAACTCAGAATCGAGGAGAAAGTCCCCGACCACAAGACGCCGGTCATTCTGCAGTGCGCGTCGGGCACGCGCTCGCTGCTGGCGGCGCGCACACTGCGCGAGCTCGGCTACGAAAATGTGTACAACTTGATGGGCGGCTTCAACGCGTGGAAGGATCGCGGCCTGCCATGGGTGGCGGATCGCGCGTTCACGGCCGAGGAGCTGACGCGCTATTCGCGACATTTCGTAATCCCCGAAGTCGGCGAAAAGGGACAGGCCAAACTGCTCGACGCCAAGGTGCTGCTGCTCGGCACCGGCGCGCTCGGCTCACCGTCGGCGCTGTATCTCGCGGCGGCGGGAGTCGGCACGATCGGCCTGGTGGATTTCGACGTGGTCGACATGTCGAATCTTCAGCGGCAGATCATCCACACGACCGAGCGCGTCGGGATGCCCAAGACGGAGTCGGCGCAGAAATCAATCAACGCGCTGAATCCGGGCATAAAGGTGATTCGTCACGACGTGCGACTGACGTCCGAGAACGCGATGGACATCATCAAGGACTACGACGTCGTCGTGAACTGCGGAGATAATTTCCCGACTCGATACCTGATCAATGACGCGTGCGTGTTCTCGAAGAAGCCGCTGGTGGACGGCGCGATTTTCCGCTTCGAAGGCAACACCACGGTTTTCTACCCGGCCAAGGGCGGACCGTGCTACCGATGCCTGTATCCCGAGCCGGCGCCGCCGGACATGGCGCCGTCGTGCGCGGAAGCCGGTGTGCTCGGCGCATTGCCGGGATTGATCGGATCGATCGAAGCGCTCGAGGCGATCAAGCTGATTCTTGGCGCGGGGTCTCCTCTGATTGGCAAGATGGTTTATTTCGACACGCTGTCGGACAAGGACTACGTGCGAATTCTGAAGATCCGCAAAGATCCGAAGTGCCCCGTCTGCAGCGAGCATCCCACCCAAACCACGCTCATAGATTACGAAGCATTCTGCGGTCTGGGTGCGGCTGCAAACGGAACTGCGCATGCAGAACAAACGTCACATACGAGCGCGGCGGCGTCCGCGCGCTAACATTCGCGCGCCCGTCTCAACGGCCGAAAATCTGGTTTGATTGCGGCGGGCGCCCAGCGAGGCGCTGCCGCCTTTTTTGGGCTGGCATTCAACTACCGAGGCGATTTTCGATGGCGCTGGGACCATTTTACGTCGCGGACAAATTGAAAGGTCGCAACGGCGTGAGAGGAATCGCGCTCTTGATGCGCCACGGCGAGACCGCGTGGAACCGCGAAGGCCGCGTGATGGGCCGCAATCCAATCGAACTCGATGAGGGCGGACGCGCGCAGGTTGAAGCCGCAATTCCCTTCGCTCGCGAGATAAAGCCCGAGTTGATCGTCACCAGCCCACTGGCGCGCGCGCGGCAGTCGGCGGAGATTATCGCGGCCGGCATCGGCGGCATCCCGGTGACCGAAGATCCGCAACTGTCGGAAGTCCAGTACGGGCGCTGGGAAGGGATGGTGTACGACGATTTGATCGAGGATGCCGACTATCTGAACTACCGCGAGCATCCGCTGGACGCGTCCACACCCGGCGGCGAGACGATAGTCCAAGTGCAATCGCGAGGCGTCGAGGCGGTGCGGCGCGCGATTGCAGAGCATAGCGGGCGGCGGATTCTGTTCGTCTCTCACGGCGACATCATCCGCACCGTTTTGTGCCATTTTATGCGGCTCGAACTTGCGCATTTCCGGCGGATCCGGGTTGACAACGCGGCCTTCTCAGGCTTCCAACTAATCGGCGATTTCGCTGAAATGAAATTCCTGAACCTGTTGCCGGACCCGGAACGCGCGTTTGTCGCGCCATTCATATCGAAAAAGCGCGAGTCGCCCTAGCGGCGACCCGGAATAAACAGGAGACCACCTTATGTGGATCGTCCAACTCGCGCTCCGTCGCCCGGTTACCGTGGCCGTGATGGCGGCGTTGATGCTGCTGCTCGGCATCGTTTCTCTGTCGTCGATGAATTTCGACATCTTTCCGGCAATCGACATACCGGTCGTCGACCTGGTCTGGAACTACCCGGGCCTGTCGGCGCAGGAAATGGAGCAACGGGTCGTAAACATTAGCGAGCGCGCCGCGTCGACGACCGTCAACGGCGTCGATCACATCGAATCGATCTCGCTCAACGGCATCGGCCTGCTGAAGTTCTATTTTCAGCACGGCGCAGACACCGGACTGGCTATCTCGCAATTAGTATCTGTGTCAGAAGCTATCAAGAACATCCTGCCGCCCGGGATCAATCCGCCGAGCGTAATTGACTATAACGCGACCGAGGTTCCGATTAGCTACTTGCTATTGTCGAGCGAAACTTTGCCGCAGAGCAAAGTATATGACTTCGGCTACAACTTCGCGCGAATATTCCTGTTTACCATTCCCGGATTGTCGACCCCCGCTCCGTTTGGCGGCGCGTCGCGCGAGGTGATGGTGAATATCGACCCGTCGCTGATGTATGCGCGCGGCGTTTCGCCGGAAGACGTCGTCAACGCCTTGCAGCAGCAGAATGTAATCATTCCGGGTGGCACCGCGAAAATCGGCAACACTGAATACGACGTAGTGATCAACGGCAGCCCGCTGCACTCCGAAGACTTGAATCGTCTGCCGATCAAGTACCAGGGCACTTCGCCGGTTTACGTGGAGGACGTGGCGAAGGTCAGCGACAGCTCCGCGGTGCAGACCGACCTGGTTAGGGTCAACGGCCGGCTCGCAACCTACATGCTCATCCTGAAGCATCCCGCGGCCTCGACGATGACAGTCGTCGACGCCGTCAAAGGCGTGTTGCCGAAGATGCTGGCGATCGCGCCCAAGGGCCTGAAGGCGACACTCGCTTTCGATCAGTCGATCTTCGTGCGCGAGTCGCTCTACGACGTCATGCAGGAGGGCGTGATCGCCGCGGCGCTGGTTGGGCTGATGGTGCTGCTGTTCCTGGGTTCACTCAGGAGCACGCTGATCGTCGTCACGTCGATTCCGCTGGCGATCCTGACGTCGATAATCGGGCTCAAGCTCTCCGGCCAGACCATCAACATCATGACGCTTGGCGGACTCGCGCTTGCGGTCGGCATGCTGGTCGACGACGCGACGGTGGAAGTTGAGAACATCCATCGCAACCACGCGATGGGCAAACAGCTTGGCGTCGCGATCCTGGACGGCGCGCGACAGATCGCGGTGCCGGCGTTCGTCGGCACGCTGTCGATTTGCATCGTCTTCTCTCCCGTCATCGCGCTGACCGGTGTCGCCAAATACCTGTTCCTGCCGCTGGCGCTCGCGGTGGTGTACGCGATGCTGACGTCGTACCTGCTGTCGCGCACGCTGGTACCGAGCATGGCGATTCATCTGCTCGCAGCGGAGCCCGAGGGCCACAAATCCGGCGGCTGGCTGGGGAAAATAACCGGTGCATTCGAGCGATGGTTCGACCGCCAGCGCACCCGTTACGAAGGACTCTTAAGCCGCGTCATGGCGCATCGCGGATTCGTGCTGGGAGCGATCGGCGTCATGGTCCTCGCGTCGATGATGCTGGTGCGGGTGGCGGGCGAGGATTTTTTCCCGAACGTGGATACCGGGATGATCCGACTGCACGTTCGCGTGCCGGTCGGCACGCGACTGGAGGAAAGCTCGCGCATTCTGGACGGCGTCGAGCGCACGATTCGCGGATTGATCCCGGCCGACGAGTTCGAGCTGATGACCGATCACATCGGGTTGCCGGTCTATTGGGCGTTGTTGTTTTACCAGACCGACAGCCTGGGCCCGCAGGATGCCGACCTGCAGATCCAACTGAAAAAGAAGCATCACCCGACCGAGGAATACATCAAGAAAATCCGTTCCGCAGTACATACTCAGTTCCCGGGAGTGACTATTTATCCGCAGGCTGCGGATATAATCAGTCAAGTACTCAGTTTCGGTTTGTCCGCGCCCATCGACGTGCAGATCGTGGGGAACGATCTTGATTCCGACTTCCGCATCGCGGAAAAGCTCAAGGCGGAGATGGAAACCGTTCCCGGCGCGGCTGACGTACGAATTCCGCAAGTGCTCGACTACCCGACACTGCGGGTGAAAGTCGATCGCGACAAGGCGCTTCAGCTCGGAATCACCGAGCGAGACGTCACAACGAGCATACTCACTTCGCTCAGCTCGAGCCTCATTTTTTCACCCAGTCAGTGGCTCGACTATACAAACGGCGTTAGCTACAGCGTGGCCGTGCAGACGCCGCAGCATATAGTCAATTCGATACAGGCTATTGGGCGGACGCCCTTGACAGCTTCGCAGATCGACGGCACAGCGCCGCCGCCCCAGTTCTTGACCAACGTCGCGTCGATCAGCCACGAGGTCCAGGCGCAGGGCATCAACCATTACACGGTGCAGCGCGTGGTTGACGTGGATTGCGGAGTCGAGGGCGCGGATCTCGGCAGCGTAACGACCGCAGTACAGGAGAAGATCAACGCACTCACGAATCTCCCGCCCGGCACCAGGATCAGCATTCAGGGCGAGAGCGATGCGATGCGGCAGTCGTTTTCCAGCATGGGCAGCGGCCTGATTCTCGCGATCATCCTGGTGTACCTGCTGATGGCGACCAACTTTCAGTCGTGGCTCGATCCGATGATCATCATGATGGCGGTGCCCGGGGCGCTGGCCGGCGTGCTCTGGATGCTGGTGTTCACGCGGACGACGCTGAACGTTGAATCGATGATGGGCGCGATCATGGCGGTGGGCGTCGGGGTCGCCAACGGCAACCTGCTGATCACGTTCGCCAACGATCTGCGCGAGCAGGGCCACGACCCGATTTCGGCGGCGATCCAGGCAGGCGTCACGCGCTTGCGTCCGGTCATCATGACCGCGCTCGCGATGATCCTCGGCATGCTGCCGATGTCACTGGCTCTGGGAGCTGGCGGCGAGCAGAACGCACCGCTCGGCCGGGCAGTCATCGGTGGCCTGCTCGCCGCGACCGTGATGACGCTGCTGGTGGTGCCGGCGGTCTATTCGCTTTTCACTCTCAAGCGGGTCGGAAAGCGCGAACGCGACGCCGAGGTTGCCGAGCTGGTCGAACAGTCGGAGAAGGATTGAAGCATGGCGGGTGAGAATCCGAAATCGGCGGCAATCAAATCGGGACCGCTGTTCATTGTCGGATGGATCGGCGCGGTAGTCGTCGTGCTGATCGCACTGGGCGGCCTGGTGCTCGCGCGAGACGTATGGATTCGCCGCCAGACCAGCGTGCTCGAAGAGCAGGAGCAGGAGGGACCGACAGTCATCGTGGTGCCGCTGTCGCATTCGGCGGAAAAGCGGATGCTGTCGCTGCCCGGCGATGTTCACGGCTATTTCGAGAGCCCGATCTACGCGAAGATTCCCGGCTACGTGAAGACGATGCTGGTGGACAAGGGGGCGGTGGTGAAGAAGGGGCAGTTGCTCGCGGTGCTGGAATCGCCCGAACTGGACCATCAGGTGAACGACGCCAAGGCGACTTACGAGATCAACGCGATCACCGATCGGCGCAATCAAGCTCTGCTTCGTCAGCAGGTAATTCCGCAGCAGACCGCCGACGAGTCGCATGCGGCGATGCTCGAAGCGCGCGCGGCGTGGGCGTCGCTGCGGGCGCAGCAGGCCTACGAGCGCGTGGTGTCGCCGTACGACGGCGTGATCACGGAGCGCAATGTCGATCCGGGAGCGCTGATCGGGTCGGCGACTGCCACGGCGACCTCGACCCAGCCGATCTATTCGATGGCGACGCTCAAGCCGGTGCGCGTCTATCTGCAGATGGCGCAGGACGACGCCGCGTTCATCAACGATGGCGACCCGGCCGTCGTCACGATCACGCAGCTTCCCCGCAAGCAGTTCACCGGGACTGTCACGCGCCATCCGAGCGCGCTCACGTCGCAGACACGCACGATGCTGGTCGAAGTCGATCTACCCAACAACGACTTGCTGTTGCTGCCGGGAATGTACGCGCACGTGAAGATTTCGCTGACGGGAAATTCGTCGGCGCCGCTGGTGCCGGACGAAGCGTTGATTTTCAACGGCGACAAGATCTTCGTTCCGATCGTGAACGCCAACCGCATTCATCTCGAGCCGGTCACGCTTGGCTTCGACGATGGAATGAAGTGCCAGATCGTCGAGGGGCTGACGGGCAATGAGATGGTAGCGCTGAACCTGGGGCAGACCGCGCGCGAGGGCGAAATCGTGCGCCCGGTACAGGCGCCGCGGCAATAGCGGGCCGCTGTCGAATCAGGGCCCGCCGGCGACCGACGGATCGAGCGCGGGCGCGGTCGAGCCGGCCGCGCCGACTTCGATTCCCTTGCGGACGCGAACGTCCGCTCCCTCTTTGCCGGGAACGTCCACTCTCAGGCTGCGGTATCCGCCGGCGGTGGGATCAGGCGCCAGAAATCCAATTGTGTATTGCTCGCGCAGTTCGAGACTGATGTTCTCGCACGCGCGACGCAGCGCCTCTCCGTCCCCGGCTTCGCGGATGATGTAGGTCTTGGCGCCGGTTTCGGTCGACAGCGTGTGCAGGGTCTCGGCGTCAACGTGCTCGCTGTCGTCGCCGCCCAGCACGAACGGACCGATCGAGACGGAAACTCCACCGCTGCCGCCGTTGGGATCGCCGATGCCAATCGAGTACACCAGCACGCCCATGCGCCGCGCCTGGGCGACCACGTCATTCACTGTCGCCGCGCTGGTGTTGTCCATGCCGTCGGTGACGACCAGCAGCGCTTTTTTGTCGTAGCGCCCGCGCTGCACCATCTGCAGCCCCTGCATGATCACGTCGAACAAGGCCGTCTGCCCGTAGGCGTGCAGCAATGCGAGCCGGCGCATCACGAGATCGTGATTGGTCGTGAACGGCTGGAGCAGGAACGGATGGCTGGAGAACGCGAACAGGAACACGTCGTCCTTGTCATTCAGATCGCGCAGGAACTCCGCGATCGCGGCGCGCGCCTGCGGAATCTTGGGCGTCATGCTGCCCGAGGTGTCCACCAGGATGCCGACCGAGACGGGAGTGTTCAGGTCCTGGCGAAAGAATTCTATCGGACGCTGCTGCCCGTCCATGTAGAGTTTGAAATCGCTTTTTTGCAACCCGGTGACGTAGGTGCCGCTCGGCTCGGTCACCGTCACCGTGACTTGTTCGTAGCCCGGCTGCTGGCGCAACTCGCGGGTGGGCAGCACCAGCTCCTGGCCGGTCTGTGGAGCCTGTGGCGGGATGTTGAGCGAGTCGGCGCCCTGCTTCGCAGGCATCGACGGCAGCTCGAGTGTCGAGGTTTCCTTGCGCTGACTCTGGGGTATGAGGAGCGACTGAGGAGCCGACGAACCCTGCTGCGCCGCGGCTGGTATAACTCCGCCGACTATTATCGCCAGCGCAACCGCCGCGGCCGTGAGCACGGAAATCGAGTTGCGCGCTATTCCAGGAATCTTAGTCATCGCGATCCAACACTCCGCCGCAGCAGCGGCGTTCTTATATTATGATCCTATTTGCTCCTTCGTTGGGCAAGCCGCTCAGTTTTTCCGGGATGTTGATCTCCGATCCTCTGTTACTCTTGACGAATTCGCGCAATCAACGTTTCAGAGACGAAGCGCTTGCCGAATTTCATGCCAATTTGCATCAACATTTTTGCTGAACGATCGTTTAATTCACGGTCGCGGGTTTCTTGTTTCACGTTCCGATTTCGTCGTAACGTGATAAGTCTGCCGTAGCTCAAGGCGCCGCTTTCAGACCCCGCTCATCCAAGGAGAAGCGATGAAGTTCGGAATTTTCATGGCCCCGTTCCACCGCGTCGGTGAAAACCCAACACTCTGCTTTGAGCGCGACATGCAGTTGATCGAATGGCTCGACCAGCTCGGCTTCGACGAGGCGTTTATCGGCGAGCATCATTCGTCGGGATGGGAAATAATCTCGTCGCCTGAAATTTTCATGGCGGTAGCCGCGACGCGCACCCGGCGCATCATGCTGGGCTCCGGCGTCGTCAGCATCCCGTACCATCACCCGTTCAACGTCGCCAACCGCTTCGCCCTGCTGGACCAACTGACTCATGGCCGCGTGATGCTCGGATGCGGTCCCGGCGCGCTGGCCGCCGACGCGCACATGCTCGGCATCGAAACGACCACGCAGCGCAAGCGGATGGTCGAGGGCGTCCAGGCGATCCTTCGCCTGTTCACCGAGCAGGGCAAAATTTCGATCGACGGCTCGTACTTCAAGCTGGTCGATGCGCACCTGCAGGTGAAACCGTTCCAGCAGCCGCACATGCCGATCTTCGTCGCGAGCACAGTGTCGCCGTCGGGGATGGTGGCGGCGGGACAGCTCGGATGCGGCGTGCTGTCGGTCGCCTCGTACGCGCCGGGCGGCCTGGACGATCTGACGAAGCGCTGGGCGATGGCGGAAGAGTCGGCGGCCGAAAACGGCAAGACCGTTGACCGCAAGAACTGGCGGATGGTTTTCCCGATTCATCTCGCCGAGACGCGCGAGGATGCGATGAACGATATTCGCGACGGCGCCAACCGCTGGATTCGCGAGTACTTCATCGACACCCTCGGCACGCGCGTGCAGTTCGAGGAATATCCGAATCAGCCGCTCGAGGAGATGAACATCGATCGGATGAACGGGCGCGGCGGAATTATCGTCGGCACGCCCGACGACGCGATCGCGAGGATCAAGGAACTGCAGCAGGCGACCGGCGGCTTCGGCGGCATCCTCGGGCTCGCGCACGAATGGACCACGCGCGAAAAGACGCTGCACTCGTACGAGCTGTTCGCACGCTACGTCGCACCGCAGTTTCAGGGCCAGGTCGCCGCGGGGGTGAAGTACTCGAATGACTGGGCGCGCGAGAATCGCGACCTGATGTTCGGCAAAGCGGTGGCGGGAATCATAACCGCGATGCAGGACTACGCGCAGCATAAGGTCGAGAAAGGCGAGCCGGTGCCGGAAATGACGCTGCAGCCGCTGACGCGCGTCCGCCCCTAGCATGAGCGACGATGCCTGGCGCGCGGCACAGGTGATGCGCACGGGCTTCGCGCTGCGGGATGCGTCGGAGAGCAGCGTTGGATAGTCCGAGTCGTCGGTGCTACTCACAATGCTGACCGCATCGAGAGGAGCACTGCGATGGACGCTCATGCCGAAATAGCACGCGCGATCGACAATTACCGCGAGAAGGTGGTCGCGCTCAGCCACGAAATCCACGAGCATCCCGAGCTCAGGTTTCAGGAGCACTTCGCCGCCGGCATCCTGACCAGGGCCGCGACTGAACTGGGGCTCGCGGTCGAGCGCGAAGTCGGCGGACTCAAGACCGCGTTTCGCGCGGAGTTCGGCACCAAGGGTCCGGCGGTCGCGATTCTCGCCGAGTACGACGCGCTGCCTAACGGACATTCGTGCGGGCACAACCTGATCGCCGGTGCGGCGCTCAGCGCTGTGGCGGGCTTGAAGAGCATCGCGAGCCAACTTCCGGGACGAGTTGTTTTTCTCGGCACTCCGGCCGAGGAAGGCGGCGGCGGAAAAATAATCCTGCTCGACAAGGGCGCGCTGCGCGGCGTCGATGCGGCCATGATGGCGCATCCGACCGACGCGGAATTCTGCACGATGCCCGCGCTCGCCACGCAGCATCTCAAGCTGACGTTTCATGGGCACGGCGCACATGCGGCGCTGGCGCCATGGGACGGATCGAGCGCGCTGGCCGCGGTGATCCAGACTTTCCAGAGCGTCGATGCGATGCGACTGCACCTGCGCGACGGCTCGCGCATCCACGGCATCATCACCAACGGCGGCCAGGCGGTTAATATCATCCCGGAGCGGACCGAGTGCCTGTTCCTGGCCCGCGCCAAGACCAGCCGCTACGCGAAAGAAATCGGCGAGCGGGTGGTCCGATGCGCCGAGGGCGCCGCGATGGCGACCGGGACGCGCGTCGAGCACGTGGTCGAAGGCGGCTACAAAAATCTGATCAACAATCTGAGCATGGCGCATCGATACGCCGCGCACAGCGAAGCGCTCGGCGCAAAGTCCGTCGAGGCGCCTGAGAACACGCCCACCGGCAGCACCGACATGGGCGACGTCAGTCACGTGATGCCGGCGATACATCCGTCGTTTGCGATTGCGCGCCACGGCGAAGGCAACTGCCACGAAGACGCGTTCGTCGCGCACGCCGACTCGCAGCGCGGCTACGACGCGATGATCCGGGTGGCGAAGGCGATGGCGATGACGGGGTACGACCTGCTGGCGGAGCCTGAGCTGCTCGCGTCGGCGAAGAAGGAGTTCGAAGCGCGCAGGGAGAGCTGAGTCGGGCGGGTTTTGTGGTCGAATCTGTAGGCATTTGGGCCAAATTCGGAATGTTCGATCGGCCGCAAACAGGCAATTTATACCATTAGTCGTGGTTTGGCGACGAACGACCACCATCGGTGGGTTCGTTCCGTCAAATTTAATTTTCGGAGGGCGGACGAACGACGTCGAGTCGTCTCTGCTGAGATTAGGCGCGCTCGGTGACTTCGAACATCCATGACTGCTGGCCATGGTTGATCGAATAGCACGCAAGTAAGCGGCGCGGGCAGGCTGAACAGTTCATCCCTGAACTAAGATAGCCGGACAGGCACCTGCAGCGGTCTGAATGACAGGGGAGATGCTAGTGGCAGCCGCAGGCGCCGCCGCAGCATCCGCCGCCTGAGAATCTGCCGCCGGTCGATGCGCCCGAATGGGCCATCGCGGACGCGACCGCAGCGGCGGTGTCGCCGTTGCCGGCGCGCGCCGCAAACGTCGACATCTCGCGCGTCAGCCTGGACCCATGACAATCCGGGCATTGCGCGCCGCCGTCGCCGGGGCGCACGAACGCCTCGAACGAGCGGTCGCAGTGGGCACATCGGTATTCGTAGATCGGCATGCGTTCCTTTACTCGGCGGGCGGCTGAGCGTACTCGACCAGCACGCCGCGCGTGGCCTTGGGATGCAGAAAGCAGATCATGCCCGCCAGGCCGTGGCGCGGCTTCTGATCGATCAGCTGGATTCCCTTGCCGCGCGCCGCCTCTAGCTCGCGTGCGACGTCGTCGGTCTGGAAGCATACGTGATGCAGGCCGCCGCCGCGCCGCGCCAGAAACTTGCCGACCGCGTTGCCGGCGTCGAGTGGCTCGAGCAGTTCGATCTCGCTGTCGCCGGCCTTGAGCAAAGCCGCGCGGACGCCCTGCTCTTCAATCGTGGCGCTCCTGGTGAAATGCAGTCCGAGCGTGTCGCGCCAGAATCTCAAGCCCGCGTCGAGACTCGGCACGACCACGCCGACGTGATGAATCTTCTTGAGCATCGCGGCGCTAGCGCTGGTGATCGAGGCAGATCCTGCGCTGCAGCGCGTCCCACTGCGTCTTCATCACGGGCGAACCGAGGGTAGGATGCTCGGCGCGCGTCTGCGCCAGCTTGCTGCACGCGCCCTGGGTATTGCCCTGCTCGTTGTAAACCACCGCGATGTTGTACTTGGCCTCGTACCACAGCGGGTCGGACTCGGCTGCCGTGCTCTCGACGGTGGTCCACAGCGTCACCGCATCCTTCCAGTCCTTCTTGGACTGCGCGATACGGGCCAATCCTGCATTCGCATCCGGCGATGCCGGGTCGGCCTTCACGACCTCCTTGTAGATGGTTTCAGCTTTGGCTTCCTGGCCCAAAGCCTGCTGAGCCTGCGCCAGGATTGACAGGGTGCCGGTCAGATTCTTGACCGGGATTTTACCGGACGCCACCATCTCGTCGAAAAAGCTGTAGGCGGTCTCGGTCAGCTTCGCGTTGGCGAGGTATGCCTTCTGATCGCCGCCGGCTTTGGCTTCTTTGGCGGCATTCCAGAAGTCGATGCCGAGTCCCTTGATGAAATCGCCCTTGGCGACGTTGCCCTTGCTGCGTTCGACCAGTGCGGCGACATCGCTGTTAACCTCGTCGTACTTGCCGAGATGATCGAGCGCCGTGATGCGCCATTCGGCGACGTCCTGGAACTTTCCGCTCATGGTCGGATATTGCGATTCGTAGCCGGCAAGGAGCGGCGCGACCTGCGCGTAATCGACTTTTTCCGGGTCTTCTTCCATGATCGAGGCGAGCATATAGACCGCTTCGCCGTGAATCTCGCGAACCGCCTTCTTGGCGGGTCCGGGGGCGGTCCGCTCCGCCTCCGGAGCCATCTTGATCGCCTCGTTCAGATTTTCAACCGCCAATTTTGTCAGCTGCTCGGTATCAACCTTGGGGCCCTTGTTGTCCTTGGCGGTGGCGTTCTGGAGTTCCTTGTAGTAGCACTCCGCGGCTCTGAACCTGGCGGTAAAGGCGAATTCGGGGTCGCCCTTGGCCTCGGAAAACATCTGGGCGGCTTCGGCGAATTTATTCTGCCGCTCGAGGCGGTCGCCCAGCCGCACGCGCATCTCGGCGGAGTGCTCGCCACTGGGATATTTCTGCAGATAGTTCTGCGCGCTCTTAACCCACTGGTCTTCCAGCGCGGTATCCTTCGAACCGCCCTGCTCCCATCGGCTGTGCGCCAGGCTGAAGCTCACGTACTCGGCCCATTGGGCGTCGCCGCCGCCGCTGGATGCAATCTTGTTGAGCATCGCCTCGACCAGGTCGTAGCGCTTCTCGCGCAGATAGATATCGGCGGCGAACTTGTAGGCCTTGGGGTACTTGCCGCTGGCGCCGGCCTCGGCATAGTACTTGGCGGCGCCGGCCTCGTCCTTGCGCGACAGCAGAACGTTGGCGAGCAGCCATTTCTCGAACGGATCGCTCGAGTTGCCGAATTCCTCGACGACGTTACTCGGGAACTTGGACGCCGCGGCGACGTCGATCGCCCATCCTTCCTTGTCGTTCTCCTTGGACTTCATCAGATCGATGATTTGCTTGTGGTACGCGGCCTTCTTGACGGGGTCGCTGGTGGCACGTTCGGCGCTGAACAGGGTCTGCAACTGAAGCATGTACTGGCCGGAGCCGACTTTCGCGCTGGCCCCGCCGAGGAGAGCCGCGGCCTTATCGGCCTCACCCATCTTGGCGTAGGTGGTTGAGAGTCCCTCGCGCGCGGCGGCGTATTGCTGGGTGCCGGTGCCGTCGTCCATTATTTTCTTGAAGTCGGTGACGGCGAGTGCGTATTGGGAGTGATCGAACTTGCCCAACTCGCGTTCGCAGTAGGCGCGGCCCAGCGTATTTTCGCGCACCAGGTTGGGATCGGGCATCGCCAGCATGCTGGCAGTGAAGCCGTCGATCGCCTCGTTGAGCAGTTTCTTGGATTGGTCGGCGTTATCGTCGAACAGCGTGGTCGCGGCTGTGAAACGCAGCCAGGCCAGCGGATAGGCGGCGCGCAACGCGAACTGCTCGGGCTTGTCGTAGTCGCATTGCCCGCCGTTGTCGATCTGCGCGATGCAATCGTCCTTCTTCTTCGAATAGACCGTCTGCATCCGATCGAGCATCCCCTCGAGCTGACGGTAGAGCGGAATCAGCGCGCCCTTGTCCACCTTGCCGCTCGACGTGAGCTTGGCGAAGGTCGACTCGGCGGCGTCAAGGTGGTTGATCACCTGGTCGGCGGTCGCTTCGTTGTTCTCGGCCGACGACATTTGGCCGGAGACGCTCGACAACTCGCTCTCGAGCTGTCCAGCACCCTGCGCGGCGGCGATACCGGCGGTAAGAGCCAGCGTGAAAAACGCGGTTAGCATCGCGATCAGGCGATGCGAAAAATACGGACGGTTCATTTGTCTAATCCCCAAATTACTGTTCCCCGGAAAATCTGCTTTAGATAAGGATAACGCACCGATAACGTCAAGCTGGTCAAAACACCTGTGCAACCTCGGGTACGCTGGCGAGCGAGCGTATTCTAGCCCTGCGGCCCGCAATTGACGGCGCGGCCTGCTTATCCCCGCCGCGTTCGATGAGCACGGCGGCCATCCCGAGCGCCGCCGCCGGCGCGAAATCGAGATCCTCCGAGTCGCCGATATGCATCGCGTCGTGCGCGGACGCGCCAGTGTCTGAGAGAGCGGCCTGGTAAACCTCGCGCCGCGGCTTGGCATAGCCGGCTTCGGAGGAAATGGTAATCGAATCGAAGTAACGGCTCAGGTCGAGACCGTCGAGAATTCGATAGAGGCGATAGTCGAAGTTGGAGATCACGCCCAGTTTGAGTCCATCAGCTTTTAGACGTTGCAGCGTCGGCGCCGCTTCAAGATCGACGATCCAATGAGCGGGGTTGGCGAAGTAGGCAAACAGGGCGTCGAAGTTGGCGTCGAAGTCGGAAAATTTGCCCAAAGGGGCAAACGTCTCGCCGACGCGGCGCCGCCACCATTCGCGCTCGAGGCGGCGCAGCTCGTCGTGCCGAAGCCCCAGTCCGAAGGCCAGGCCGGGCGCCGCACCGAAAGCACGGCGAAAACTGGCAGCGACAGCATCTTCGGGGGCGTCGAGGCCGAATTGCCGCGCGAGGCGGGCGTAGGTGCGTCCGATGGGCTCGCGCGCCTCGAACAGCGTGCCGGCGGCGTCGAAAAAGGCGACGCGAATCAAGGAAAGCGACACCTCACGGAGTTTCGTTCTTCAACGCTTACCGGCCGTGTCGCGCTCATCGCCAGGAGGATTGCGGCGAGCCCACCAGAAGATGTCGCACAGCGCGCCGCACGCGGCGAGATAGATTTTGGGCGGTTCGACGTGGTTCGCGGGAGGCATGGAATCCGGCGCGGCGGGTTTGTCGTTGGCGGGCATCGCGGGGAAATCCTAACCGATCACTGCAAGCCGTCCCAGACCTGGATCAGCACGCCGAAGGCCGACTGCGGCGAGATGAAGTATTGGCGCTCGCCGCGCCAGTTTCGTTTCTCGTCCACCACGCGGACACCGCCGCGCTTGAGCTTCTCGCGGGTCTCGTCGAAGTCCTTGAGGTCGATCGAAATATGATGCAGCCCCTCGCCGAAGCGCGCGATGAACTTGCCGACGAAGTCGTTGTCGGTCTTGTGCGGCGGGCTCTGGATGAATTCCAGCTTGAAGCCGGCGACCTCGATGTGGCCGAGCGCGAAGTTGCCCTCGGAATTGCTGGTATGAATCTCGTGGGTAATTTTCGTACCGGGAAAATAGCGCGTGAAGAAGCTGTACGCCGCGGCGATGTCCTTGACGGCGAGCGAGACGTGATCGAAGTGCGCCAGACCGTCGGGCGCCGGCTGGGGATGCGCCTGCTCCCAATTCGGCGTGTGCCAGAACTGGATCAGCGCGCCGAAGGCGGAGCGCGGCGAGATGAACGCGGTCGCGGAGCCCGAATCGTACTTCTGCTCGTCGACCACGCGCACGCCGCCGGCCTTCAGATTGGCGACGAGCGCGTCGAGACCGTCGGTCTCGATCGACAAGTGATGCATCCCCTCGCCGTGCCGTTCGATGAACTTCGTCACGAAGCCGGGCTTGCCCGGCGGGTCCTCGATCAGCTCGACGACGAAACCGCCGAGATGGAAATCCTGCCAATAGAATGACCCGCTGACCTGCTCGTCGAGCGATTTGGCGCTGCGCAACTTGATCGGAAAATATTTCGAGAAAAAATCGTAGGCGCGGTCGATCGACTTCACCGCGATCGAAACATGATCAAACTTCAGGCGAACATCGTGAGTCGCAGCCATGCTCAAGCAATTCTCCCTTCGACAAAAGTGTGCGCCCTATTTCGCGGAGCGTCCGGGCCGGAAGCGCCAGAGTAGCCGGAACGAGTTGCGGAGCACCAGCGGCCATCCGTTGGCGATTTTCCCGGCGTACATGCGAAGCGATTGATCGGCGCGCGACATCGCCGGCACGTCAAAGAAATTCGAGCCTCGCGTCCAGCCGCCCATCGCCGCCCTCGATCGTGCGGACAACGATATAGCCGCCGCCCTTGAACGGGCCCGCATTGAAAACCTGGGTCGGACCGATCCGATCGACGCCGGCGGATTCGTGGATGTGCCCCGAGATGCAGACGTCGGGCTTCACCTCTTCGATGAACCGGCGCGCGGCCGTGCTGCCGACCGGCTTGCCGCTGAGGATTCGATCGCATTTGGTGTCGAACGGCGGCGTGTGACAAACCATCAGCAACGGACGCACGTCGCGCACGAAATCGTAGCCGGCGCGCAGGGTCGCGTAGATTTCGTCTTCGCTGAGTTCGATCGGCGTGCCGAACGGCGTGATGTTCGAGCCGCCGCATCCGAAGATCCCGACGCCGCCGGTGACGAGGCCCTTGCCGTGCAGCGCGATTCCGTCTTCTTCGAGAAACGGGATCACCTCGCGCCGGTCGAGATTGCCGGGCAGCGCAAGGACCGCGGGGCATGCGCGGCGGACGTCGGTCAGGACTTTGCGCGCGTCGTCGACGCCGCCGAAGTTGGTGAGATCGCCGGACACGATTACCAGGTCGCAATCGCGCATCACCTCGCCCATCCGGCCGAGATTGCGGGTCGCCATATGAACGTCGCCGAAGGAGATGATCTTCATAGGAGTGAATCCACTTAATCTTAGTGAAACCCACCGTGGGTTTCACGCTTCCTTCGGCAGGGGTAACCCCTGCACCTTAGTATTAAGAGAGGATGCGGGACTTCGTCCCTGTTCGAACTTTTTTTGGTTTCATCCGGTTGCTCTTTTTTTGTGTCATTCTGAGCGCAGCGAAGAATCCCGGAAAACTGCGGGTGCGAAGAAGAGGATCCGGGATTCTTCGCTGCGCTCAGAATGACACGAGGCGAGACTCAGCGACCGCTTCCCTTGCGAGAGCGGGAACCGGATAAGAAGAAGATGCCATCGCGCGACCAATTCGCATTCGTGCTGTTCCGGCCGCAGTCGGCGGGCAATATCGGCGCGGCGGCGCTCTGAATCTTGACAATTTTGAACGGAAATTGGCAAAATTCGGTGTCGCTTAACGGTTCCGCGTGGGGGCGCCCGCCAACTGCGGTTTCTTCTGTTGGCAAAAAGGTTTTCGAACCCTGAGCGCTGAGAGGCTCGGGGCGAGGGAGCGGAGCGCCCCCCCAAGGGAGGCTGTCATGAGGCGCCGCTTTAGCTGCGTGGTTGGCTTCTGCGTTCTGGTTATCGTGGGCCTGAGTTGCGCGGGCGTGGGGCGCGCGAATGACCTCGACAAACGAGCGACTCATGATTCCCGGCTCCGGATCCGGTTCGAGGCCAACCGAGGTCAGGCTAACCCGGTTGCGCGCTACATCTCGCACGACCGCAACTCGACGCTCTTCCTCACTTCGACCGGCGCGACGATCGTTGTCACCAGAGTTCCGGGTCTTCACACGCAACAGCCCATTCCGGGCGTGCCAGGCTTGAAACCAGACTCTGAGTTGACGAAACAACTCAAGTCATCCGCGCTCAGGATAGTCTTCGAGGGAGCCTCTAGGACCGTCACCCTCAAGGCCGAGGATCGCCTGACGGGCACAACGAATTACTTTATCGGCGCGGACCCGCGGAACTGGCGGACCAGGATCCCGACCTACCGCAAGGTACGTTACCGATCGCTCTATCCCGGAATCGACCTCGCTTTTTATGGTTCAGAAGGAGCGCTCGAATACGATTTGATCGTTTCGCCGGGGGCCGACCCAGGTCGGATCCGGTTGCGGTTCGAAGGCGCCCGTGCGCTCGATCTAAACGCTGACGGCGACATTGTTGCCTCCGTGAGCAGCGAACGGATCGTGCTGCACAAGCCGATCATCTACCAACTAGCCGGCTCAAGTCGAAGATCGATTGCCGGCGGCTTCAAGCGCCTGCCGGACGACGAGGTGGGCGTGCAGATCGCCAATTATGATCGATCGCGGCCGCTGATAATTGACCCGACCGTCACATATGCGACGTACTTGAGCGGAACCGGCTACGATCTGGTTAATGCGTCCGCGCTCGATAACGCGGGCGACCAGTATCTGACGGGGCTCGCGTGCTCAAGCGATTTTCCCACCACGGCTGGAGTCTATCAGTCCAGTTACGCCGGCAATTGCGACGCGTTTGTAACCGAGCTGAACCCGTCCGGAACCGAACTTGTGTACTCGACGTTCCTGGGTGGCGGTCTTTTCGATGAGGGCAACGGGATTACGGTAGACGGTTCGGGAGCAGCTTACGTGGTTGGGGAGACCGCGGGCGAGTTTCCGACTACTCCGACGGCTTTCCTACCGTCCGACCCCGGGCTACCGGTCGAAGGATTTGTCGCAAAGCTAGGCAGTGACGGCACTTCGTTAATTTACTCAAGCTACCTGGGGGGCAGCCAAGTGCCCTTTGCCGGGCAGCAGGATCGCGCCTTCGGTGTCGCCGTGCCACAGGGATGCGTCTCGAACTGCGACGCGTTCGTCGTCGGGCAGACTCCGACCTGCGATTTTCCGACGGCCGGCACCCCCGTTCAGCCGAAAAACGCGGGATACACGAGTTCGGGAACAGGATGCGCAAGCACGCTTACGAACAACTATTTCGATGCATACGTCACCGAAGTGAACCCTGCCGGCTCCGGTTTGGTTTATTCGACCTACCTCGGAGGCCAGGGCGGCGACAGCGCTGCCGCCATTGCTGTGGATTCGGCTGGCGAGGCGTTCGTCACTGGCGGGTCCAACGCCTTCGCCGGTCCCGCAAGTCTCCCGACCTCCGCGGGCGCTGCGCAGCCGACTTTCGGCGGGACCTGTGATGGCTGGGTGGTGAAGCTTAACAGCAGTGGATCGCAGATGCTGTATTCAACCTTCCTGGGCGGCAGCGGCTTTGATGTGGGGCAAGGTATCGCGATCGACAACTCAGGCAACGCCTACGTGGTTGGATACACGTATTCAATCGATTTCCCTGTCGTCGGGACGGTCGTGGAAACAAGTTCGCCACTGTATGTGAGCGGCTGGCTTACCAAGCTCAACCCGACCGGTGGCTTCGTGTTCTCAACCTATCTCGGAAATCTCGCCAGTCAGCCATCGCAGGTAGTCGCCGTGGACGGGTCGGATAACGTGTATGCGGCCGGATGGACCAACACACCGGATACTTATCAGACAGCTAATCCCGTCCAAACGGAACCTCCACCGGCCGTGTCGTACTGCACAGCTCTGACGGCGGCGTCACGTTCCAGAACTCGAACTTCCCGACAGACGTGGGCTCCGCGGGCAGTCATGACATTCTGGTCGATTCCTCCACGACGCCTCACACAATCTATGTCGGGACGTACCGCGAAGGCATGTTTGTTAGTACTGACGGCGGCTCTACCTTCGCTCGGGCTAGTCTTACCGGAGCGATGTATGACGCGTACCTGGACACAAGTACTTCGCCCGCGACGGTCTTTTTCGGATCGCCAACTGGGCTCTATCAGGCGTACTCGCAAGGGCAAGGCCTCTCGTCTACTTACATTACCGACAATGTAGCATTGCTCGGCATCGACAACACAATCAGCCCACGACCAATCTACGTGTGGGAGGACTCAAAGCCCGGGTACGTACAAATTTCGACGGACGGCGGGAACACTTTCCCGACGACTATCGCACTACCGGCAGGTGCAGAGGCCTATTCCATCGCCAACGATCCAAACACCAACACCTTATACCTTGGAAGCAACCAGGGAGTTCTAGCCAGTTCAAGCGGCGGCGCATTCGTGCAGACGAACATGAATTTTTCGCCTGCATACCAGGTGATCGTCGATAGCAGCACCAATCCTTCCACAGAATACGCAGGCGTTGCTTATTACGGTGTGATTTCCAGTACTGACGGCTTTAATCAACAGCTCAACTTTCCCCTGAATCTGTACTTCGGCAACGCGCAAGCGCTGGACCTGGACCGCACGACCACGCCGGCAACCCTTTACACTGGAACTTCCCAAGGGGTGTACAAAAGCTCAGATGGCGGCAAAACATTTGTGAATAGCGGCCTTGCCAACGACAATCCTCCTATTACCTCAATCGCGATCGATCCCGGGTTCACCCCTCGGTATTTTCGCTTCACTGTATATGGACACTACCGCAACGATTTCGGAGATAAGTTCCGACGGATCGCAACTCCTATTCTCGAGTCTGTTCGGTGGCAGCGAAGCAGGCTTCGCCCTGGGGCTCAACGTGTCCAGTAGCGGCTCAATTTACCTCGCCGGAGGTACCTATGCGCACGACTTCCCAACCACCATGGGAGCATACCAGCAGACCTCGACGGCGCAGCTGAGCGGCTTCGCGGCCAACATCTCCCAAACGAGCACCCCCAGCGGCAGCAACCAGACGGTTGCACCCAACGGCGGGACGAGCCTGACCTTCTCTAACGTCTCATCACCGGGTACCACTTCGGCGACGACCAGCGACACCAATCCAAATCCTCCTTCGGGATATAATCCTGTGTCGCAGTACTCGGATATCATGACAACTGCGTCGTACAGCGGGGCGATAACCGTATGCCTGAACTACAATCCAGGCCAGGTATTCGATGCGAGCCAGCTCACTCTGCTGCACTTCGAGGTGAGTGGGTGGGTCAATGTCACGACCAGCAACGACACTCAACAAGGCATAATCTGCGGTAACGTCACAAGTCTGTCGCCGTTCGTGATCGCGCTTCCTCTAGTCGAAGAGAGGTTAGAGATTTCGCCCCGCAGCCTGGCCTTTGGAAACAAAGTCGTAGTTGGAACGACCAGCAAGGCCAAAACAGTGACGATAAAAAACGCCGGCAAAAAGAAAACGGGGCTAGCTGTGTCCGTGGGAACAGAGAACGCGTTGCCTCCAAGCGTGTATGCGGTCAAATCGCAATGCGATCAGACGCTTTTGCCGGGAAGGAGCTGCAAAGTCGCGGTAACGTTCACGCCTCCCGACACAACGGAGCAGACCGGACACCTCATGATCCTGGATAATGTGGTTGGGACACCGCAGAGTGTGGCGTTGTCCGGTACCGGCAAGGCACCGCGGGAAAAGAAGTAGAACTTCGATCAACCGCTGCACCCAGTACTAAGAAGATCGGCACCGCCGCGGATGCGGACGCCGCTCTTCCCTTGCGACAGCGGGAACCGGATAAGAAGAAGATGCCATCGCGCGACCAATTCGCGTTCGTGCTGTTCCGGCCGCAGTCGGCGGGCAATATCGGCGCGGCGGCGCGGGCGCTCAAGAACATGGGCTTCGACGATCTTCGCCTGGTCGCACCCGGCACGCTGAAGAGCCGCGAGGCCGTCGCGATGGCGGTGCATGCCGACGACGTGCTGGCGCACGCGACGGTCTATCCCGACCTGCCGGCGGCGCTGGCTGATTGCTCGGTCGCGGTCGGCACCACCAGCCGCCGCGGCGGCTATCGCAGTCGCGCGACCGCGCTTCGCCCGGCGGCGGCGGAACTCGACGCGCTGGCCGGTTCGAACAAAATCGCGATCGTCTTCGGCCGCGAAGATCGCGGGCTGACTAATCGCGAGCTCAAGCTATGCCATCGGCTGGTCACGATCCCGACCGCGCCCGAATATCCGTCGCTCAACCTGGCGCAGGCGGTGATGGTCGTCGCGTACGAGTTGATGATGGCCGCAAACGAATCGGCGGCGGCGGTCGAGGCCGCGCGCACGCCGCATTTCGTGGAAGCGTCGGTGAGCGACCCGATGCTCGAGCGAATGGCGGAGGCGCTGGTATCGATCGGCTTTATTCCCGACGACAACCCGGACCATATCATGTTCGCGCTACGCGAGATTTTCGGAAGGAGCGGATTGACGGCGCGCGAGGTCGAGATTCTCAACGGGATGGCGCGGCAGATGCGATGGGTCGCCGAGGGCGGGCATCAGACGCTCGCGGAGAAGCGTCGCGCGGGCAGGAAGGTGAGGTAAATTTCCCGTTGTTTCCACGCACCCGCATGATGAGCGATAATCGCGTTGGCTCGCGCGAAGCGTGAATCACCGATGGCCGAGATAATCGATTTTGCGGAAATCCAGGAGGCGCGGCGCAAAGCCCGCGCGCGCGTACCCGAGCGCGAAAACCTCGAGCGCGCGGTGCAACTGATGCGCGAGAACCTGGCCGCCGTCGCCGCCGAGCTGGCCGACGCGCCGCGCAATGAGCAGGCGGAACTCCTGACGCGGGTCGAACGGCTGGCGGCGATGATTCGCTACGGAATGCGAATGCTCGGCGAGCCGGCCGACGCCCAATCGAACGCGGGCGGATGACGGTGGACGAAGAGCTGACGCTGAGAATCACCGGGGTCGCGCCGGGCGACGAGATCGCGGGCGCGCGCAAGGTGACGATCGCGACGACGCGCGGCGCGATCCCGCTGGTCGTGCATTCGGCGGCGGAAAAGGGACGCGCTGTGCTCTGCGTCAGCGGCGCGATGGGCGGGTTCGACGGTCCCTCGATGCTCTATCCGCGGCTGGGACTGGAGATGCCCCGGCGCGGACTCACGATGGCGCGGCTCGACTATCGCGCGCCCAACGACTTCGGCGAATGTCTGGTCGACGCGATGGCGGCGCTGACGTTCCTGGGCGGGATCGGCAACCGGCGCGTCGCGCTGATTGGGCATTCGTTCGGCGGCGCAGTCGCGATCAATGCGGGAACTCTGAGCCCGATCGTCACCACCGTGATCGCGCTGTCGAGCCAGCTCGCCGGCGCGCACGTGGCGGGCGAGCTGGCGCCCAAGCCGCTGTTGCTGATTCACGGCGGCGCGGACACGATTCTTTCGCACGAGAGTTCGCAGGCGCTTTACGATCGCGCGGGCGAGCCCAAGACGCTCAGGATTTTACCCGGCGTCGGACACGGACTGGCCGAAGCGGACGACGAAGTATTCGATCTGGTCAGCGACTGGCTAATGCAAAAGGTTTGAGAACCGAGGCGGCTATTCACTCGAATAGCTACGTCACGATAGAATCGCGCGATGGCTAGTGGACAGAGAATTGCGGTGGTGGGTGCGACGGGGGCCGTCGGCCAGACCACGCTGAAAATTCTCGAGCAGCGGATGTTCCCGGTGCGCGAGCTGCGCGCGTATGCGTCGGAGCGATCGGCGGGCAAGACCGTGACCTTCGCCGGCGAGCCGATAACGGTGCAAAAGCTCGACGCCAACTCGTTCAAGGGAATCGATATCGCGCTGTTCTCGGCCGGCTCGGAGCAGTCGCGCGAGTTCGCACCGATTGCAGTCAAGGCGGGCGCGATCGTCGTCGACAAGTCGAGCGCGTTCCGCATGGACCCCAACGTGCCGCTGGTGGTGCCCGAGATCAACGGCGCCGCGGCGCGCAATCACAAGGGAATCGTCGCGTGTCCGAACTGCACGACGATCGTCACCGTGATGCCGCTCAAGCCGATCCATGACCTCGGCCGTTTGAAACGCGTGGTTGCGACGAGTTTCCAGGCGGTCTCGGGCGCAGGCGTCAACGGTATCGCGGAGTTGCGCGAGCAGACGATGGCGTGGGCGAAGGGCGAGTCAATCAAGCCGAAATTTTTCCCGCATCAGATTGCGTTCAACCTGATTCCCGCAGGCAAATTTGTCGAGGGCGGATATACCGACGAGGAAATCAAGCTGGTCAACGAGATCCGCAAGATCCTCGACCAGCCCGAGTTGCCGATTTCGCCGACTACGGTGCGCGTGCCGGTCTTCACCGCGCATTCGATTTCGGTCAACGCCGAGACCGAGACGAAGATTGCGGCCTCCGACGCGCGCGAGGCGTTCGCGCACTTCCCGGGACTTCGGCTGTTCGACGATCCCGCGCAAAACCGCTACCCGATGCCGATCCTCGTCGAGGGACAGGACGATTGCTTCGTCGGGCGAGTCCGCGAGGACCTGAGCCGCCCCAACGCGCTGAACTTCTGGGTCGTGGGCGACCAGTTGCGCAAGGGCGCGGCGCTAAACGGCGTTCAGATCGCGGAACTGCTCATCAGTAGCCGCTAGCCGCTACTCCGCGACGAATGTCACCAGGCCGGGCGGTAGCGGGTTGGTCGCCGTGTGCGCTCCCGTTCGTGGCGCGCTCAGCATCCCCTGCAGGTCGACGATTGCCACATAACTGAAGTCGCCGTTCTCCAACACCGCGTATGCCTTTTTGCTGTTAGGGCTGACGTAAGCCGTTACCGTGTGAGGATCGAAACCCTGCGACCAACCTTCCTCGGTCGGGGGACTGGGTACGTTAAACGCCACATAGTCGACGACTGCGGGCGTTCCGCTTCCCGAAGTGGCCGGCAGCTCGATCACGCCCTCGAGATCGCCGCCAAACTCACCCGTCACTATGCCAAGATGCGTGCCCGGTGCGACGGCAATACCACAGGTGCCGGCCGCGAGCCCTTCAAACTCGGGGAAGTTCTGAAGCTGGCTGGCGGCGTCGGTCCACGTGCCTGCGGGCGATCCCGGCGTAAAGACCGCCTGGGTCAGATCGGCGATGAACAGATCTCCGGTGCCCTCATCCGTAGCCGGCGCGATGCCGGTGGTGCAGTCTTCGCCTGCCGAGTCCCACGACTGGGGCCCCAAGTCCGACAGGTCGTTGTTGAACAGTGCCGGCGTCGAGGTGCTGATATTAACGATCTGGTAATCCGATTGACCTTCGTTTTCGAAAGGATTCGTTTGGCGACAATATCAGGTGGCGGACCGGGTCGATCGAAACGTCTTCTGAAGTCCCCACTCCGGCGGGAATGGGTGTTTCAAAAGTTGGCGAGCCGCCCAAATCGAGAAATTGGTATCCACCAGGACCACCGCTGTCGAGTCCAATCGTGATCAATGCCTTGTTGGTCGTTGAGTCCACCACTACGCCACAGTTCATACAGCTACCGCCAGAAAAGAACTGATCGGCGGTCGCGCCGCTGGTCAGCGTGCTGGTTAGCGTCGTGCCGTTAATCAGGTAAACATCGGTGTTGTTGGCGACGCATACCGTCTCGCCGGTATTGGAGTTGGAGGAGCAAGAGTTTGGAGTGTTCGGCGTCGCAATTAAAGTCGGCGCACCACCCGTACCAAGGCCACTGCTGGTTTCAATCGGTACGACGTTAACGCTGTTCGCATCTCCGCCCCAGCTTCCCTGCGGAAGATAAGCAGTTGCATTCTTCCCCTGGACCAGTATCGCCAAGGAACTCGACGGCAAGCATGCGTTGGGCGCCGGCGTAGGTGAAGCAGTGGGTTTCTTGCGAGTAGTCGAACAAGAGGAGCACGGGTCGCATCCAGTACTGAGAGAGAACCCTGCAATCGCGATTAGCAGGCAAACGGCCAGCCCCGCCCATCGAGAGGTCATAGTCGATCTCCTCTGCCCTTTTATCGCAAAATCCGCAGCACCGGCTCTGCGAGATTTGATTCCCCGCAAAAGGGCCCCCAAAAGGTTGGGGCGAACATGGACAAAATGCGCGCCAAGTAGCAAACGAATTCGGCATACGGCTGACCGATTGGTTTGTCGATTGACAACGCCTGCGCCCGCATATTACCGTTAGGCGACTGCATCGATTGCAGCCTTATCGAGAGCGGCGGAGGGACTGGCCCGCTGATGCCGCAGCAACCGGCCCGTGATGGGTGCTGGTGCTAACTCCTGCAGGGGTTCTCCGCGCGAGAGTCTCCTGGAAGATAAGGCGAGTGTATTAAGCCCTCGTCTTATCGCCATCGCAGGATTTTCACCGGCTTCCCATAGGCACTGACGGCGTTGCGGCTCTCGACAAGACGGGAGAGGCGCGACTGACGTGGCAACGGAACGAATACTGATCGTTGGCTTGGGAGGACTTGGCGTCCCCGCATCGTGGGCGCTCGGGCGCGCCGGTGCTCGGGGGATGACACTGGTCGACCCGGACCCGGTCGAGCTGTCTAATCTCGCGCGCCAGGTGATTTATCGTCCCGTCGATATCGGCACGCCCAAGGTCGACGCTGCCGCACGATGGCTCGCCGAGCGGTTTCCTGACCTCAACGTCAAGCGGCATGCGGTTGCGCTCGACGCGTCCAACGCGGCGCGTCTGGTCGCCGCACACGACTTTGTTATCGACGCGACGGACAGTCCGGCCGCGAAACTTTTGATCAACGACACGTGTATCGCGGCGCGGACGCCCTTCGTTTATGGCGGCGTGGTCGGGATGACCGGGCAGGCGATGACGGTGATCCCGGGCGAGACGGCGTGTATCCGCTGCGTGTTCGAGACGGCGCCCGATGAGGACGAAATCCAGAGTTGCCGCGAGGCTGGGATCGCCGGGCCGGTCGCGGGCGCGATTGGCGAGATACAGGCGTCCGAGGCGATGCGCGCGATGCGCGCGCAAACACCGTTGCTCTCAGGAAAAATTCTCACGTACGACGCGTCCGGCCCGGCCCGGGTGCGAATCGCGGCGGTTAGTCCGCGCCGTGGATGCGGCTGCGGCGCGTGGAAGCCCGACCGTCGCGAGGCGCAAGCGCCGGGCAAGTAACAGGAATCGAGGAAACGATGAGCTACATCACCAATTTGAAGTGTCGCGAATGCGGCCAGGAGTATCCGATAAGCCCGCTCCACGTCTGCGAGACGTGCTTCGGTCCGCTCGAGGTCACCTACGACTACGCGCGGATTCGCGCGGCGCTCTCGCGCTCGATAATCGAGAGACGTCCGCACAATCTGTGGCGCTATCGCGAATTGCTGCCGGTCGATTTCAACGAGAACGAGGTCGTCGGCCCCAACTCCGGCTTCACCCCACTGCTGCATTGCAAGCGGCTGGGCGCGGATCTCGGGCTCGAGCATCTCTACGTCAAGGACGACACCGTCAACCATCCGACCCTGTCGTACAAGGACCGCGTCGTGTCGGTGGCAATCACCAAGGCGCGCGAGTTCGGCTTCACCACCGTATCCTGCGCGTCGACCGGCAACCTGGCGACGGCGGTGGCGGCGCACGCGGCGCGCGCGGGACTGCAATGCTACATCTTCATGCCCGAAGGCGTGGAGTCGGGAAAAATCGTCGGCTCGACGATTTACGGCGCGCGCGTGATCACGATTCGGGGCAACTACGACGACGTCAACCGGCTGTGCAGCGAGATCGCGGACAAGTACGGGTGGGCCTTCGTCAATATCAACCTGCGTCCGTTCTACACCGAGGGTGCAAAGACTTTCGGCTTCGAAGTCGCCGAGCAGCTCGGCTGGCGGCTGCCGGACCATATCGTGGTGCCAACCGCGGGCGGGACGATTCTGCCGAAAGTCGCGAAGGCATTTAAGGAGCTGAAGGAGGTCGGGCTAATCAAGAGCGGCGAGTTCAAGATTCATTCCGCGCAGGCGGCCGGCTCCGCGCCGGTTATCCACGCGCTGCACAAGGGCACTGACCTGATAACGCCGGTGAAGCCCGACACGATCGCGAAATCGATCGCGATCGGAAATCCGGCCGACGGCTTCTATGTGCTCAAGGCGGTGCGCGATTCCGGCGGATGGGGCGACGTCGCCACCGACCCGGAGATCATCGACGCGATCAAGTTGCTCGCGCGCACCGAGGGAATTTTCGCCGAGCCCGCCGGCGGCACCACGCTCGCGGTCACGCTCAAGCTGGTCAAACAGGGACGCATCAAGGCCGACGAAACCGTGGTCGTGTCGATAACCGGCAACGGCTACAAGACGCTCGAGGCGGTTGCCAACGCGATCGAGCAGCCGTCGATCATCGACGCGCGGCTGAAGGATTTCGACGCGTTGTTCGACCGGCTCACCAATGGGAAACGCACCGCAGACAGCGCGGCGTAACGGCGGCGCTTGTTTGGACTATGCGGCGGGCATAAGTGTAGCAATTCAATCAGGAGGCAAGTCCCCAATCATGGCAGTACGCGTCAGAGTTCCAACTCCACTTCGAAGGTTCACCGCGGGTGTCGACGAAGTTCCGGCCGACGGCGCTTCGATCAAGGCGGTGATCGAAGACCTCGATCGGCGCCATCCGGGAATACGCGAGCGGCTGCTCGATGAAA
Organism: uncultured delta proteobacterium; assembly: GCA_963842085.1. Taxonomy (GTDB): domain Bacteria; phylum Desulfobacterota; class Binatia; order Binatales; family Binataceae; genus Binatus. Next base: position 2,973,585 of record CAWJET010000001.1, on the reverse strand, counting down.
AAGGCGACATCCGCCGCTTCGTCAACATTTATCTCAACGGCGACGACGTCCGCTTCCTCGATGCGATCAATTCCAAGGTAAAGGATGGCGACGACATCTCAATCGTTCCCGCGATTGCCGGCGGACGCTGACGCCGGCGCTCGCGACAGCGCGGGCAGCCGTGTCGCGCCGCTCCGCGAGATCGTCCCGGTTGGGCGCGCGAACAGCGTGCTCGATCTCGTCGGCAATACTCCGCTGCTGGAGATCACCCGGCTGACGGCGGGGTTGATCCCCGCGGGCGTGCGGATTTTCGCCAAGCTCGAGGGCTTCAACCCCGGCGGCTCGGTCAAGGATCGGCCGGCGAAGAAAATGCTCGAGGTGGGAATCAACGAAGGCAAGCTGAAACCAGGCAAGGTGATCCTGGATTCGACCTCGGGCAACACCGGAATCGCGCTGGCGATGCTTGGTGCGACGCTCGGCTACCCGGTCGAGCTGGTGATGCCGTCGAACGTGAGCCGCGAGCGCAAGAAAATCGTCGAGGCTTACGGCGCAAAAATTCATTTCTCGGATCCGATGGAAGGTTCCGACGGCGCGATCGTCATGTGCCGCCGCCTTATCGAGGACAACCCCGGGCGCTACTTCAAGCCCGACCAGTACAACAACGAGGCCAACTCGATTGCGCATTTCGAGACCACCGGCCCGGAAATCTGGCGCCAGACGCGCGGCCAGGTGACCCATTTCGTTGCGGCGATCGGCACCGGCGGCACGGTGATGGGCACGGGCAGGTTTCTCAAAGCGAAGAACCGCGCGCTCAAAGTGATTGCGGTCGAGCCGGACGACGCGATGCACGGGCTCGAGGGCCTCAAGCACATGGCGAGCTCGATCGTACCCGGCATCTATCACGAAAAACAGCTCGACGACAAAATCCCGGTCGGCACCGAAGAAGCGTACGAGATGGTGTACGCGCTCGGGCAGACCGAAGGCATCCTGGTCGGCCAATCGTCGGGGGCCGCGATGATCGCAGCGCTCAGGGTCGCGCGCTCAATTCGCGAAGGCACGATAGTCACCGTGTTCGCCGACTTCGGCGACAAATATCTGTCGACGAATTTGTGGATCGGATGGCAGGAATGGCGTCGCGAGCGCCTGCAACAAGTCATCGCCAAGTGGAAGAAGAAGTAACCCGCAAATGGAACGTATCCACGAACGCTACTACCTGAGCTATCCGCGCACGCTGATCAAGGAGCCGATCCTTTACCAGCTGGTGAAGAAGTTCGACCTCGTTTTCAATATTCGGGGCGCGAGCGTGTCCGAGGAGATGGGACTCGTCGCCGTCGAATTCGAAGGCAGCTCGGATCAGATCGAACGCGCGCTGACCTGGTTGCGCAGCACCGGAGTCACCGTCGAGCCAATCGAAAAGAACGTGATCGAGTGACCGTGCGCGTGTGCGATGACCCTGACTGACGCGCAAATCGATCGCTACAGCCGGCAAATCATCGTGCCGCGCGTCGGCGGCCGCGGCCAGGAACGCTTGCTCGCCGCACGGATGCTGCTGGCGGGAGACGCGCGCGATATCGAAGCGCCGCTCGCGTACCTGGTCGGTGCGGGAGTTGGAGCGATAGGCGTTCGAGTAGCCGGCAACGAAGCCGGATTCGCCGAGAAGATCGCACAAGCGCGCGCACTGAATGCCGACGTATCCGTCACCGTCGCGAATGAACCACGAGGACGCATTAATTTGGCATTCGTGATTGTCGGAAGTGATTCGGCTCGGAAGGTTGCACATGAGATCGCGAACAATCGAGATGTGCCAGCATTGGTGATCGCGCGTCTCGACGCGCCGGGAAAAATTATCGTCATCCCCCGAACCCAGGGCGGGCGAACCGTCGACGCGTCGATGCCTGCATCGGTCGGCACGCGTTCGGAGGCCGCGGATTTTATCGCGATGCTCGCGACGGCGGAAGCATTCAAGCTGCTCGCCGGATACGCGGAAAATCCGTCGCGCGCGACAATCGAGTTCGACGGCTATGAGACCAGGGTTCGCGTCGATCCGTGATGTACAAGCTCTGGATGTTCGACTTCGACAACACGATCGCGCGGCTCGAGCCCGAGGTCGATTGGGCGGGCGGCCGGCTCATCCTCGAGCCCTACCTGCGCTCGATCGGCGCGCCCGACGAACTGTTCGCGCGAATCCCGCGCGGCAACCTCCCGCTCTACGATGCCTACCGCACCCTCATGCTCGCACAAGCCAACGGAGCTGAGGTCATCGAACGACTGCGGCATGCTTCTGAGATAATCGAGAAGATCGAGCTTGCGGGAGTCGATCGCGCACAGCCGCTCGAAGGAGCAGTCGAAACACTGGCGGCATTGAAACAAAGCGGCGCCGCAGTCGCGATCGTGACGTCCAACTCCTCGAGAACGGTCGCGCGCTGGTTCGACAGAAATGGGCACCCATGCGTCGATGCCATCGTCGGGCGCGACACACTGCTCGGACTCAAGCCGGCGCCCGACATGCTGATTCGCGCGCTCGAAGTATTTTCCATCGATCGATCGGAGGCCGCATTCGTCGGCGACAGCGAAGCCGACCTTCGCGCCGCGCAAAGTTGCGGCGTGAGGTTTTACGGAATCGCGCCTACCGATAGCGCGCGGGATCGACTGTTGGCGGCGGGCGCCGCCGAAATCTTCGGCTCACCGGCCGCGCTTGCGATTCAACTGAACCTGCCCGCTGGCTTGTCATCCTGAACGCTGCGAGCATCGCGAGCGCAGCGCAAGGATCTCGGACAGCTTCGGGCCAGCGAAGCCGGTTCCGGTTTAGAATTCGCGAAGGGGTCCTTTGTTGCAGCCTTGTTTCCTCCAATAATATTAAGTAACTTGAAGAGTTCAGTAAGTAATCTATTATTGAGGAGCATCAGTTTTTGCCGATGGATCAAGGCTTTACCTTGTGGTTTACGGGACTGTCCGGGGCGGGGAAATCCACGCTTGCGAATCTGGCGGCCGAAGAACTGCGCAGTCGGGCGCATCGCGTCGAAATCCTCGACGGCGACGAAGTCCGCACCAATCTTTCCAAGGGACTCGGCTTTTCCAAGGAGGATCGCGACATTAACATCCGGCGGATCGGCTACGTGTGCCATCTGCTGTCGCGCAACGGCGTGATCGCGATTTCGGCGGCGATTTCGCCCTACCGGGAGATTCGCGACGAGGTGCGCCGCAAGCACGACCGCTTCTTCGAAGTGTACGTGCGCTGCACGATCGACAAGCTCGTCGAGCGCGACGTCAAGGGGCTCTACAAGAAGGCGCTGGCCGGCGAGATCAAATCTTTCACCGGCGTGTCGGACCCGTACGAAGAGCCGCTGAAGCCCGAGCTGGTCGTCGACAGCAGCGTGGAAACCGTCGACCAGAGCCTGGGCAAGTTGATCGGGCGGCTCGAGGAGCTGAGCTACATCAACCGGGGAGGACGGCGATGAGCGTGCGCGACGACGCAATCGGGGCGCACGGCGGCGGCGAGCTGGTCGATCTGAAAGCGCCGGCCTCCGAGCGCGCTGCGCTGGCGGCGCATGCCGCGAAGCTCGCGAGCGTCACGCTCAACGCGCGCGACCTGGCCGACCTCGAGATGCTCGCGACGGGCGCGTTCTCGCCGCTGACGGGCTTCATGGGCGAGGCCGATTACACACGCTCGCGCGACGAGATGCGCCTTGCGTCGGGAGCACCGTGGTCGATTCCAATCACGCTGGGCGTCGATGAGGCGACAGCGAAGTCTCTGAAGACGGGCAATGAGATCGCGCTGGCGACCGAAGACGGCAAGCGGCTGGCGATTCTCAAGCTCGCGGAAATTTACAAAGTCGATCGCAAACTAGAAGCGCAAAACGTGTTCGGCACTGCCGAGGATGCGCATCCGGGGGCGAAGAACGTCACCTCGATGCCGCCGTACTGCATTGCGGGCAAGGTCACGCTGGTCGAGGAGATACCGGGGCGCACGTTCCTGGAATTTCCGCGCGAGCCGCGGCAGACGCGCGCGGCGTTCCGCGAGCGTGGCTGGAAGAAGATCGTCGCCTTCCAGACCCGCAACCCGACCCATCGCGCGCACGAGTATATCCAGAAAGCGGCGCTGGAAATCTGCGACGGCCTGATGATCCATCCGCTGGTCGGCGAGACCAAGGGCGACGACGTGCCCGCCGCGGTCAGGATGGAGACCTACAAGGTGCTGCTCGACCTGTACTACCCGAAGAATCGCGCGATGATCGGCGTGTTCCCGGCGCACATGCGCTACGGCGGCCCGCGCGAGGCGATCCTGCACGCCATCGCGCGGCGCAACTACGGCTGCACGCATTTCATCGTGGGGCGCGACCACGCCGGCGTCGGCAGTTACTACGGCAGCTACGACGCGCAGAAGATCTTCGAGCGCTTCGCGCCGGCGGAACTCGGGATCACGCCGCTGATGTTCGAGAACACCTTTTACTGCAAGCGATGCAACGCGATGGCGTCGTTCAAGACCTGCCCGCATACCGACGCGGACCGTTTGATACTGTCGGGCACGAAAGTCCGCGAGATGCTGCGCGCGGGGGAAGCGCCGCCGCCGGAATTCACGCGCCCGGAGCTCGCGGCGATTCTGGTGCGCGCAATGCGCGAGACCAAGTAAGAACCTAATCGTAGTGAAACCTACCGTGGGTTTCACACTTCCTTGGGCAGGGGTGACCACTGCACCCAATTCCGGGGCGCTAGACTTTCAGCGCGCGCTCGTTGGCGGCGCGCTTCGCGCGCTCGGGGTCGCCGGACCACAGCCAGGCGTGCTCGGTGCGGCTGACGCCGACCAGCACGCCGAGAAATGCCGAGGGATGGATGAACAACTCCGCCAGTCCCGCCTCGTCGCGTCGTTGCGCTGCGAAACGCGCGCCGCGCGCCTGCAGGCGCTGTTCGAGCGCGCCGACGTCGTCGGTCTCGACGAAAAACATGTACAGCGAGTCGCCGCGGCGCTGGTGGAAGCGGCCCATCGCAAGGCTGGGCTCCGTGATTTGCGCGATCTCGATTCGGTCCAGCCGCGCGGGAGGCTCGAACAGCGTGAGCGTGCCGGTGTAGCCGAACTGCTTGCTCTCGATTGGACTGAACTTCGCCGGGTCGAGACCGAAGATGCGCGCATAGCGCTCCGACGCCGCCCGCCAATCGCCAACGACGTTGGTGACTTCGTAGGCCCACTCGATCGCGCCGACGGGCGCGCGCTCGTGATGCTGCGAGATGACAGTGCGCATCCCGAACGTTGCGGCAGCGTCGAGATACAGTTGTCCCGCGGATTGCTCGAAGTTGACGCCGCATTTCGCGAGATGACGCGCGGCCGCGGCGTGGTCATCCACCGAAAATCCCGCGCCGAAAAGTCCGCTGCCCCATTTGGCGACGAAATCCTGGACCGCGCCGGCGCCATCGGGTTCGAGAATTTCGACGAAGCTCGTCCCCGCCTGCATCGTAGTTCGCCTGGCGGCCAGCGGCGCCGCCTTGTCGCGGCGAATCAGTTCCGCGCCGAAGACTTCCGCGACGACCCGCTCGGCCGCATTGCGGTCCGCGACTCCAATCTGAATTCTGTCAACGCGCTTGAGCATCGTCGAACTGTTGTCCTCGCATTATTGCAGCGGCGGCTCGTCGTCGGGCGGCGCGATCACCGGCGAGCCATGATGCATCACCATGAACCATGCAGTGCCGACCCGCTCGAAGACGTTGGTGGCGAGCACGTTCGAGCGCTGGGTGCCGTCGTAGCCGCGCTGGGTGAGGTTTTCCTCGACCACGACGATCGCCAGGTCGCCGCTGATCATCACTTCGATCTCGCCGAGCTCGAACTTCATCTCGAACACGTTGTCGAGGATGCGCTCCCAGCTCGACATGATCGGACCCCATCCCGAAAGTTTGCGCCATCCGGGATGGATGCAAATGATGCGCGGGTCTTTAAGCCAGACCGCTTCCATCTTTTCCGCGTCGAGGCTTTCGAAGGCGTCGTAAAAGGCGCGGTTGGCGGCGAGCGCTGATTCGCGATCGGACATGGCAGTTTTCAGCGTAGTTTTTCGGATGAGCAGGCGCCAGCGCAGGGAGATTGCGGCGCATCGGGCAATCGCGCCGCAAGAGGTCCCCCACCCTAACCCTCTCCCGACGAACGTGGGAGGGAATCGGAAGTTTTCCTGGCCAGGGGGGCGCCGGAGGCTTGAAACTTGATAACATCTTCGAGCAGCGTTGCGATTTTGCGGGCGGCTTGCGCAATTGGAATGCCGCGGCGATGGATGTTCGAAATGACGGTGCGGTCGGGCTCGATCGATTTGAGCGTGGGCCGGTAAATCAGGTAGGCGCTCAAGCTCTCCGCGGTGACGAGGCCGGGACGCTCGCCGACGATCATGCATACTACGTCGGGGCGCAGGATTTCGCCGAGATGGTCCTCGATTCTGACGCGCGCGTTGCGAATGAAGATTGGCTTCAGGAGCCGGTATCGCGGCGCGAGCAGCCGCGTGAGCGCGCGGAGCAGCGGCGCCGCATTCTTTTCGACGGCAGCCGATGAAAGTCCGTCGCCAATGCATAGCAATACGCTCGGCATCGGCGATTTGCCGCGGCCACGCAGCTTGAGCCGCGCGACGCGCTTTGCATCGGCGGCGTCGAGACGCCGGCCGCGCTCGGGATGGCGGATGTAGTCCTCGCGCGTGAGCGCCTGAGAGTGAACCTCGAGCAAGCTGTTGCGCCGCGGCCAGTCCTGCGCGACCTGTGTCATGACCGCATCGACAGCGCGCGCGTGATCCGCGCGCAATGAGAGCATCGCGGCCGTAGTGTAGCGCGGACCGGCGCGTCCAAGACCAAGGCGCGCAGGCGTAGATTTGCGCATCGCGTCGAAATCGGAATCCGGGCCAGGTTTTTTCATTGTTGGTCCATCAAGATTCGCGCGTCGCCCGCGCGTGCGGTGAGTCGGCCGTCGCGGATGATTCCGCGAGTCTCGCACCAATCTTCGAACTCGGGCGCGAGACGCAGCTTGAGCACGGCGCGCAGCGCGGCGGCGTCGTGATAGCTGGTGGATTGGTATGAGAGCATCACGTCGTCGCCCATCGGCACCCCCATAAAGTAGTTACATCCCGCGGCGGCGAGCAGCACGGCGAGATTCTCGCAGTCATTCTGATCGGCGCGCGCGTGATTGGTGTAGCACGCGTCGGCGCCGTGCGGGACGCCGAGCAGCTTGCCCATCAGGTGATCCTCGAGGCCGGCGCGCGTGATTTGCTTCGCGTCGTACAGATACTCAGGCCCGATGAATCCCACCACCGTGTTGACCAGCAGCGGCGAGTAGCGGCGCGCGAGACCGTAGCATCGTGCTTCGAGGGTGACCTGGTCGGCGCCCTCGTGCGCGCCGGCCGACAGCTCGGAGCCCTGCCCCGTCTCGAAGTACATCAGGTTCGGTTTCGCTGAGCGCAGGCGGCCCGTCTCGCGAATCATCGCATAGCCGTCGTCGAGCATCGCGACCGTGATGCCGAAACCAGCGTTGCCCTTCTCGGTGCCGGCCAGGCTCTGGAACATGATGTCCATCGGCGCGCCGGCTTCGAGCGCGCGCATCTGCGTCGTTATGTGGCCGAGCACGCAGTTCTGCGCCGGCACTCCGGTGCGCTCGATGATGTCGGCGGTGAGTTCGAGCAGCCGGCGGATGTTGTCGGGTTCGTCGATGCATGGGTTGATTCCGATGAGCGCGTCGCCGGTTGCGTAGGCGAGGCCCTCGTAGATTGCGGCCGCGATCCCGGTGAGATCGTCGCGCGGATGGTTGGGCTGCAGGCGCGTCGAGAGGCGCCCCGGAAGGCCAAGCGTGGTGCGCGCGTGGGTGACGACACGAATTTTCGACGCGATCACGATCAGGTCGAGATTGGTGCACAGCTTGGCGACCGCGGCGGCAATCTCGGCGGTGATTCCGCGGCCGGTCGCGAGGAGCGCGTCGCCGGTGGTCGCGTCGTTGAGCAGCCATTCGCGAAACTCGCCAAGCGTTTGATTGCGCACGGCGGCAAATGCGTCGCGGTCGAGCGCGTCGTCGATAACGCGGGTCACCTCGTCGCGATCGTAGGCAACGACCGGGTTCTCGCGCAGGTCGTTCAACGTGAGATCGGCGAGCACCGCCTTGGCCGCGATGCGTTCCTGCTCGGAGCGCGCCGCGATTCCAGCCAGTTCATCGCCCGAGCGCGCTTCGTTAGCGCGTGCGAGCAGTTCCTTGATGGAACGGAAGCGGTAGGACTTGCCGAGCAGTCGCGTCGAGAGCTTCATCCTGCGGCTATCCGCCAAAATGAAAGACGCGAACCGCGCTGATCAGGGCGTCGCGCCATTCGATCAGCTCGAGCACGTGCGCGGGATTGGCGCCATCGAGATTCGAATGGCGCCGGTATTCGACAGCGGCGCGATCGCCGGATTCGGTGACCGTAATGATTTCGAAGCTAAGGTCGGTGTAGCGCTCGAGGCCGCGGCGCGCGTACACGCCGATTTCATGATGGCCATTCAGCGCGAGCCTGCCCAGCTCCGGATAGATTTTTGCGATGAGCGCGCTCTGATGGGTCGCGTCGCGAGTGTAAAGCGCAACGACGCGCGCCGGGTCGCGGCTTTCCCACGCGGACTTCCATGCTTCAACGCGCGCGCTCGATGAGGGCATGGTGACAACCTAACGCGACGCATCGATAAGTGGAAACGGAGGGCGCGCGAGCATCATTAAGGGTAAAGGGCGCGATGTCCGCCTGACCGAATGGAGCCGAAAAAGACAATTCATACCATCCCTTGTGGTTTTGGGACGATGTCACTACCATCGGTGGGTTCGTTCCGTCAAAATTTTGTTTTTGTCGGAGGCTGTTGGCGCTCGATTTTGGGCGGGATTTGGCGAGTACGGGGAATCCAAACGGTTGTCCATGCAGTATGAGTAGCACGTCGAATCCAGCTTGGTCAGGGTGAAAAGTTCATCTCCCGGGGCCGGGGCGCAGGCGTGCGGATTTCTCATTGGATGCGCCGACGCGGAACCGGAACCGGCGGCACTTACGCGCCGCTGTCGGAGATCCTTCATGCCGCTCGCGTTGCTCGCTTCGTCAGGCTGACCAAGGAAAGATACTCACCTTCATTCTCTCCCTTGTCGGCGGAGGGGAAGAATTGCGAGCCAGGTTATGCAAAGTTCTTCTTACGGGGAGTTGGGACAGAAATGAGATCGATTCGACTGCTTGCCGCTACTGCCTTGCTCGCAGCCGTCTCGATTGTGGGCGCGGCGCAAACCGGGAATCTAAAGCTCGACGTGATGGGGGACGAGGGGGCGGGGGCGAAGAATCCGGCGCATGTGATAGCGGCGGACGGGAAGGAGGCCGGCCAGGTTACGGCGGGCTCGTCGGTGGCCTTGCCGCCGGGCGAGTACAAACTCGTGCTGCCGATCGTCGGCGGGCAGATCGTGAAGGACGGCGTGCAGATCGAGGCCGGGCGCACGCACACCGTGATGATTGCAAACGTCGCGGTGATGCAGGTCAGCGTCAAGGACAAGAGCGGCAATGACCCCGGCTTCGGCGTGACCGTCACTACGACCGACTCGCCGCACGCGAAGGTCGCGAGCTTCATTACGGGCGACAAGTACCTGTTCGCGCCGAGCCAGGTCGACGTGCACGTCGATGCGCCGCCGCAAGGCTACGACTGGCACGCGGTGGCGCTCGCCCCCGGCCATCGTGCGCTGCTGACGCTCGACGAAGTCGTGAAGGCCGAGCTGGTGGTGCAGCCGGTGATGTCGAAAATTCCGATCGACAACTCGACGCGCGTGGTGATCCTGCGCGCGGGCACACAGACCAAAGTCGCGGAGAGCGAGCCGGGCAGCGAGCATCGCTTCAAACTGGACCCGGGCGATTACGACGCTTATGTGGAAAATACTTCGGGCAAGGGCAAGCCCTATGTGACATCGGCTGGAATCCATCTCGACTCGGGCGCAAAGGTGGAACGGACGGTCCCGCTGGACTAAAGAAGAAAAGAAGAGAGGTTAGATGGCAAGCGAACGGCAAAAAGAAATCAAGCGGCGGCGCAAACGGAAAAAATCGAGAATGCAGGCGAAGACCAGGGAGGCGCGCAAGAAGGGCCGGAAAAAGCGGTAGGGAGCTCAGCGACTCGGAACCGGTACCGGCTTCGCTGGCGCGAAGCTGTCCGAGATTCTTCCACTGCGCTCGCGTCGTTCGCTTCGGTCAGAATGACAAAATTGGAGTCAGGGATGGAATACGCACAGGCAGCTGGACGCAGCGACTCGGAACCGGTACCGGCTTGGCCGGCGCGAAGCTGTCCGAGATTCTTCCACTGCGCTCGCGTTGCTCGCTTCGGTCAGAATGACAAAATTGGGGTCAGCGATGGAATACGAAACGATCCTCTATGACGTGGCGGACGAAGTTGCGACGGTTACGCTCAATCGTCCCGCCAAGATGAACGCGTACACGGCCACGATGGGCGCGGAGATCACCGACGCGATGCTGCGCGCCGATGCCGACGACAGCGTGCGCGTCGTCATCATGACCGGCGCGGGCGACCGCGCGTTCTGCGCGGGCGCCGACATGTCGATGTTCGCGGCCGAAATCAAGACGCGCGAAGCAAAAGACAAGCCTGCCCCGACCGAGCGTCGAGCGCGCGCGGTCGCGTCGCTGCCGCAGGTGATGCGCAACCTATTCAAGCCGACGATTGCCGCCATCAATGGCTACGCGCTCGGGGTGGGATGCACGATTCCGCTGCTGTTCGACGTGCGAATCGCGTCAGACAACGCGAAGATGGGCGTCATCTTTCCGCGCGTGGGCCTGATGAGCGAGCTCGGATCAAGCTACCTGATGCCGCGGCTGATCGGGCTTTCGCGCACCGCCGAGATGATGCTGACGGGCAGGCAATACGCAGCGTCCGAATGCCTTGCGATGGGACTGGTGAGCCGCGTCGTGCCGCTCGCCGAGTTGCCCGCGGCGGCGCGCGCGCTTGCGGGCGAGATGCTGCAATGCTCGCCGACGTCGCTGGCGTTCACGCGCAGGGCGCTGTACCAGGGGCTCGAGGGCACGCTCGAGACCGCGATGGCGTTCGAGGGATTCGCGCTCGAGAAATGCTACGTAAGCCCCGAGCACAAGGAATACGTCGCGGCGTTCCTGGAGAAGCGCAAGCCAAACTTCAAGAAAGCGAAGTCGTAGCTGGACGCAGAGACTCAGCTGCCCGCGCATTCCCGCCAAAGCGACCGACCGCATTCCATAGTCGTTGTCCGAGGAGAGGTTGGGATACGGACAACGACAAAAGAGAAGAAGGGACCGTGCCATCTGCTGTTCCAATGTGACGCGCGGTTGCGATGACCGTCGTCTTTGCTTGGCTGGCGCGGGCAATTGGAGCGATTCGGTGACTTCCAGTTAGCAAAGAGCGTGGCATCCCGCTTGCAACTATAGTGATGTGGGATCCTTCCCCATCATGCGGGCAGGAGTGCCCGCGCGCGGCGCGATGCCGTCGTGGAAGTGCGCACGGTCATATCGTGGCAGCGCTGCGAGCCAACTGCGCTTGATTAGCGGCGCGGTCGTCGTGGCGGTGATGCTGGCCGCCGGCGTCCTGCACGCGTCGGAGTACGGAGTCGGCACTTATCGGCCAGGGCAGGTCGATCTGTTTGCCGGAATGTTGCCGGCGCCTGGCGGCGTGTTGGTGAAAAATTATTTTCTATTTCAGGACGCGAGTCTTACCGCGCAGCCGCAGAACGCGCCGGTGCGATTGCATACGCATACGATCACTTACACCGACGCGACGTTTGTGATCTACACGACGCCGTGGCGGATTTTCGGCGCAAACTGGGGAGTGGCGACGCTGGCGCAGACGCGAATTGCCGATCAGACGTTGCGGACCACGGTGATTGGCGGGCCTAGCTCGAGTCAGCGCTCGACGGTTGGGGGATTTGGCGATCTGATCGTGTCGCCGTTGATGTTGAACTGGAACTTTTCGAAGTTTCACCTGGTCAGTGCGCTGATGTTCTATGCGCCGACGGGCAGTTACGACCGGCGCCGCGTTATCGACATCGGGCTCAATCGATGGGCGGTGGAGCCCGACGTCGGCGTGACCTGGCTGGACGAAGAGACGGGCCGGCACGCGTCGTTGTTCGCCGGCTACACCGTTAACGCTGAAAATCCTTCGACGCATTACCTGAGCGGCCAGGAGTTTCACGCGGACTTCGTACTCGCGCAGCATTTGCCGCACGGATTGATTGCCGGAGTGGCCGGCTACGCCGTTCAGCAGACGACGCCCGACTCAGGCAGCGGTGCGACGCTGGGCGCATTCAAAGGGCGCGTGATTGGGCTGGGACCGCTGCTCGGAGCGACGGTCCCGATCCTGAGAGTACCGATCAGTTTTTCTTTCAAGTACGACTTCGAATTCGCCGCGCAAAATCGATCGACTGGCAATGCGCTCTGGCTGACCGGCTCATTTCGGTTCTAAGCCATGCAAGAACCCCCTCAAGCAAACCACGATGGCGTGAACGACGCTCAGGCCGATATCGCAACTGACAACAATCGTGCAAAGACTCCTGCGGATGGTCACGGCCATGACGCCTTGCCCATGGGCGCCGCGCCCGTAGCTGACGGCACGAGCGTCGAGGACCAACTTCGCGCGCAAGAGGCGTTCTACCGGAACATAATCGAAGGCGCCGCCGACGTGACCACGCTGATCGCGCCCGACGGAACCATTCTCTACGCGAGCGCGACGATGGCGGAACCGAGTTCGCTCGGCTACGCGCCCGGAGAGGTCGTCGGCCGGAATGCTCTCGAAATCATCCATCCCGACGACCAACCGGTAGTTGTGCAAGCGATCAAGCAAGACCTTGCGGGCGTGCCTACGACAATCGAGGCGAGAGTCCGCAAGCGGGACGGGACCTGGATGTGGGCGGAAATGAGGGGCAAGGCCATCGTTGGGCTCGATGGCAAGACGATTGTCGCCGCCTACTCGCGCGACATCACGGAACGCAAACGGCTCCAGGTACGACTGCAGAAGAGCGAGGAGTACTACAAGTCGCTGCTGCACGGATCCTCGGATCTCATCACCGTGACCGATCAGTCCGGCACGGTGCGTTTCGCAAGCGATTCGATCCAAAGGATCCTGGGTTACACGCCGGACGAGGTGATCGGAAAGGAGACACTCTCGTTTGTTCATAGAGGCGATCTCGTGCTGGCGATGGAACGGTTCAGCAAAGCCGCGGATTCTTCCAGCCTCCTTATCGAGGTCCGCGTGCGGCGCAAGGACGGCACGTGGTGCCCATGCGAGGGTTCCGGCAGGGTTGTCACCGATCCTGAGGGCAAACCGCTCGTGTTGACCAGCACGCGCGATATCAGCGAGCGAAAGCGAATCGACCGCGAGCACGCGCTGCTGGCGGCAATCGTCGAGTCCTCCGACGACGCCATCGTGAGCAATTCACTCGACCAGCGCATCATGACCTGGAACAAAGGCGCACAGCGGCTGTTTGGCTACACGGCGGAGGAAGCGATCGGGCAGCACGCCAGCCTCTACATGCCGCCAGAGTGGAGAGCATGGGGCGAGCGTTTTCTCGACGACGTGAAGAGCCGGGTCGATGGCGCAGAGAGCTTCGAAGTACCGTGCATCCGCAAGGACGGCACGCGGTTTGACGCGTGGACAGTCGTTGGCGGAATCCGCGATCGCGGCGGAAAACTGATCGGCATCTCGGCGATCCATCGCGATCTCACCGAGCGTAAACACCTGGATCGGGAGCAGGCGCTGCTGGCGGCGCTGGTCAAAAGCTCGGAGGACGCTATCATCAGCCACTCGACCGACTTCCGGATAACGAGCTGGAACCGGGGTGCAGAAAGACTGCTCGGCTACACGGCGCAAGAGGCTTTGGGCAAACGGCCGTTCGAGCTTTACATTCCGCCCGCGGGCCGCGCGGCGGATCAGGCGAGGATGATTCGCGACCTCGCGATGATCAGAGAAAACCCCGAGGCGATGCGCCAACTCGAACTGTCAGTGCGGAGAAAAGACGGCGCCATTCTCGATACGACAATCGTCGGTTGCGGAATCCACGACTCGAATGGAAGGCTGATCGGCCTGTCGACGATCATGCGCGACGTTACCGAGCGCAAGCGCGCGGAACGTGAGCAGGCGATGCTGGCGGTGATCGTCAACGCGTCGAGCGGCGCCATTATCGGATTTTCGAAGGACCTCCGGATAACCAGTTGGAATCCGGCGGCAGAGCACCTCTATGGCTATTCGGCCGGTGAGGCGATAGGACGCGGCTTTGACCTGTTCGTGTCCGCTGATCAACTCTCACGCGCGCTCGCGGCGGACCGACGTCTGCTGGAGACCGGAGTTCCGCAGACATTCGAGCAGGTCTCGCAGCGCAAGGACGGTTCGTCATTCACATCGCTGGTGAATATCTTTCCGATTCGCGACCACCAGGGAAACATCATCGGCGGCGCCCGCATCGGACACGACATAACGGAACGCAAACGCGTCGAGCGGGAAAGCGCAGCGGTCGCGGCGATCGTCGAGTCCTCCGACGACGCGATCAGCAGCGTCGCCGCGGATTTTCGCATCACCTACTGGAACCGCGGCGCCGAGAAGATGTTCGGCTTCACAGCGGCGGAGGCGATCGGGCAGCCGTTCACTCTGCATATTCCGGAGGAGCGCCATGCCGACACGCGGGGAATAGTTGAGCGGCTCATGGCGCAGCCGGACGAGGTTATTCGATCCGAGGGGGTCAATCTGAGAAGAGACGGCACGCTGGTCGAGGTGTCCACCGTCTGTTTCGCGATTCGCGATCGCGAGGGAAAAGTCGTCGGCATCTCCGCCATCCAACGTGACATCACCGAACGCATCCGCGCCGAGCGCGAGGCGACGTTGCTCGCCACGATCGTTAATGCTTCGCGCGACGCGATAATAAACGTGTCGCCGGAGGCGAAGATCACCACTTGGAACCCGGCGGCCGAAACCGTGTACGGCTACACCGCCGAGGAGGCAATTGGAAAGGGCGTGGAGATATTCGTTCCCCCCGACGAACTTCAGGAAACGATGGAAAGAACCCGGCGCGTCGTTGAGACCGGCCAGCCGCAATCCTGGGAACAACATGCCCGCAAAAGGGACGGCACTCCGTTCGTTTCCGCAGTCAATATTTTTCCGATCCTCGACGCAGCCGGCAGGGTCAGCAGCGTGGCCGGCATCGGGCGCGACATCACGGCGCTGAAGCAGACCGAGCGCGCGCTGGTCGCCGCGCGCGAAGCGGCGCTGGCCGCGTCGCAGGCCAAATCGGAATTCCTGTCCACAATGTCGCATGAGATCCGCACGCCGATGACCGCGATCCTGGGGATGGCTGAGCTGCTGAGCGAGGGCAAGCTCAATACCGAGCAGCGCCGCTATATCGAGATCCTGTGCAACAACGGCCATTCGCTGCTCGACCTGATTAACAGCATCCTCGATCTTGCCAAGATCGAGAGCGGCCGGCTGACGCTCGAGCACATCGGCTTCGACCTGAGCGAGGTAGTGGAAAAGTCGGCGCAGACGCTCGCGATCCGCGCGCACGCCAAGAGGCTGGAGCTGATCGTCAGCATCGCGCCCGATGTGCCGACCGCGCTGCTGAGCGATCCGCTGCGGCTCGGACAGGTGCTGATCAATCTGATCGGCAACGCAATCAAGTTTACCGAGCGGGGCGAGGTGCTGGTGTCCGTCGAGCGCGAATCCGCGCCGGGCGAGCCTCTGCGCTTGAAGTTCAGCGTGCATGACACCGGAATTGGAATTGCCAGGGACAAGCTTCCTGCCTTGTTTGCCGCGTTCTCGCAGGCCGACACCTCGACCGCGCGCAAGTACGGCGGCAGCGGCCTCGGACTTGCCATCGTCAAACGGCTGGTCAATCTGATGCGGGGCGAAGTTGCGATAGAGAGCGAACTCGGCAAGGGCAGCCTCTTCAGCTTCACTTCGCCGTTCGAGTTGCAGGCCGACGCTCCCGCCGCCGCGCCGTCGTGGCCGGACCTCGCCCGGACGCCGGTGTTGATCGTCGATGGCAACCGCACCGAGCGCACGGTCCTGCGGCAGACGCTGAGTGGGCGCGACGCAAGCGTGACGGAAGCCGCGTCGTATGAGGCGGGCACAGCGGCAATCAGGCAGGCCGTCAGCGAGGGTCAGCCGCCACGCATCGTGCTGCTGGACGCTCGGGGCGCCTCGCCCGAGGTCCACGAGATCGAGCAGTTGATCGCGGCGGCGTCGCGGTGCGGCGCATCGATCATCGCGATGATCCATTGCGACAACCTGGCCGCCGATATTTCGCGGCTGAAATCTCTGAAGTTGGGAACCTACCTGGTCAAGCCGATCGGCATGCGCGAACTTGCCAAAGAGATTCGGCACGCGATCATGGGCGATACTGGCGACACCGATGAAACGCCACCGGACCATCGCCGGCTCGCGAGCGATGCGCAGCCGCTGCCGATCATCAATCGAGCCCTCAAAATTCTGTTCGCCGACGATTCGACCGACAACCGGACACTGATCCGCGCTTTTTTGAAAAAAACGCCCTATCATCTCGACGAAGTCGAAAATGGCAGGCAGGCGATCGATGGCTTCATCGCCGCCGGCGGCTACGACCTGGTGCTGATGGACATCCAGATGCCCGAAGTGGACGGGTACGCGGCGACGCGCGCGATTCGCGCCTGGGAGCGCGAGCACAATCGCGCGCACACCCCGATAATCGCGCTGACCGCGTCAGTCTTCCCCGAAGCGATCCGCCTCGCGCGGGAAGCGGGATGCGACGCGCACCTGGGCAAGCCGATCACCAAGGCGACCCTGCTGCGTGCGATCTACGATGCGGCCCAAGGCGGCAAGCATTTGTCGTAACAATCCGGTAACATTCCGCTCTCGATGTCCGAGCTGACCGGCCCCAACTCACCCGCCGTGGGATTCCTGCTCGCGCTGACGATCGGATTCCTCGTCGGCCGCACCCGGGAACCCGTCCTGCACGGCACGCCGCGCCCCGGGATGCGCGATTTCCTGATAATCGCGCTGCTCGGCGCGGTCGCGGGACACTCCGGCAGCGCGGCGATCACCATCGCCTTGTTCGCCGGCACCATCGGCGCGGTGCTCGTGATGCGCGCGCAGCATCCGGAGCGCAACGGAATCACCACCGAGCTGGCAGCGCTGGCGACCTTCGTGCTGGCCGGTCTCTGCCTGACCGCGGATCGTCAGTTCGGCGCCGGGCTGGGGATCGTGCTTGCCGCGATCCTGGCCGAGCGCGACCAGCTCCGTCATTTTGTGCGCGACGCGATCTCCGATCGCGAATACATCGACACGCTGAGTTTTCTCGCCCTGATCTTCATCATCTACCCGCTGCTGCCAAGCGGCCGTTACGGACCATTTGGATTTTTCGAGCCCCGCAGGATCTGGCTGTTCGTAATCCTCGTATCCGGAGTCTCGTATCTAGGCTACTTCCTGACCAAGTTTACCGGCGAGCAGCGCGGCGCATTGCTCACCGCGATCGTCGGCGCGATCGCCTCGACTACTGCCTATACCACCGGGATCTCGCGGGCAGTTGCCGACGCGCCGGAGTCCGCAGTCTCGGCGGCCCGCTACTCGATAATCGCCAATGCGATACTGTTCCCGCGGATGCTGCTGCTGGTCGTCCTGGTGAGCCCGACGCTCGCGCTCGCGGCCAGCCCCGCGTTCGCCGCGATGATGATCGCGGGGTTCGCCGCGGCCGTGGTGCTCGCGCCGGCGGCTGCGAAAAAAGGCCACCAAGTGCCAGATACCACCTTCCGCAACCCGTTCTCGATCCGCCCCGCACTCGAGTTCGGCGTGGTCTTCACCGTGGTGCTGCTGGTTACCCGCGTCGCCAAGGCTTACGCGGGATACAGCGGCCAGATGGTGGTGTCGGCGATCAGCGGGCTGGTGGACGTCGATGCGATCTCGCTGACACTGTCTGGTTTCGTGCAAGCCGGCACCAGCGCGGCGCGCGACGCGGTAATCGGGCTGACGCTGGCGGCCGGAGTGAACGCGATCTTCAAGTCGGCTGTGGCCGAGACCAGCCATCAGCCGGCCTTCTACCTGCGCCTGATGGCTGGGTTCGCGATCATGTTCGCCGTCGGCGCCGCCGCAATAGTCATAATCGATCCGGCTCGCGTCACCGAACTAGCAAGTCATCTGCAGATGAACTGAGCTGCCCGGGCGCGGTTGACTCGAGCCGGATATATGCACGAAGCTGGACAAATACGATACAGGTCTGTATCGTATTTACAGGATGGAACAGTTTGAGAACAAAGTCGCGATCGTCACGGGTGGCGGCATGGGCCTGGGACAGGCCCTGTGCCAGGAGCTGGCGCGCCGAGGAGCCGTCGTCGTGGTCGCCGATATCGACGGTAACGCCGCCGGACAGGTGACGTCCCGCATTGCGCAGGGCGGCGGACGCGCTCGCGCGGTAACGGTTGACGTTTCGAAGCAGGAGGACGTTGCGCGCCTGATTGAAACCACGGTCTCCGAGTTCGGACACCTCGATTACATCTTCAACAACGCGGCGATCTTTATCGGCGGCGACGCGCGCGACGTCTCGATCGAACAGTGGGACCGCGTGCTCGCGGTGAACCTGCACGGCGTCATCTACGGGACGATCGACGCGTATCGGGTGATGGTCAAACAGGGACACGGGCACATCGTCAACGTTTCCTCCGCCAGCGGCCTGACTCCGCAGCCCGGCAATGCATCCTATTGCACCTGCAAGCACGGGATTATCGGGCTCTCGCTCTCGCTGCGATTTGAAGGAGCTGACCTGGGCGTGAAGGTGAGCGCGGTTTGTCCGGGTGACATGAAGACGAGCGTCTATGAGAACATGGTCGTAATGAATATGCCGCACGATGAGGTGGTCCGGGTAAGCCGGCGTTCTCATTTTCCAATCCGCCAGATAAGCGCCGAAGCTGCCGCGCGCGAAATCCTGCGCGGCGTGTCCCGCAACCAGGCTCTGATCGTCTTTCCTGCGGCAGTTCGATGGATCTGGCGAATTAATCGCGCGCTCCCAGGCCTGATCTATTGGATCAGCCTTCGCCGGATGAGGATGTTTCGCAAGCTCCGGATCAACGCCTGAGCGATATGACCGCGAAACCTCATGCGAAGGCCGGCCGTGGGCGGCCGCGCGATCCGGCCGCCGATGCAGCAGTGCTTCGCGCGGCGCTCGAACTCTTTGTCGAGCACGGCCTCGAGGGTGCGAGCTTCGAGCAGATTGCCCGACGCGCCGGCGTCGCGCGCACCACCATCTACCGTCGATGGTCGTCGCGGGAAGATCTGCTCGCCCACGCGATGGACATGTCCAGGAAAGCGCCCGAGCGAACCTTGACGGCGGCCCGCGTTTCGCCGAAGCGAATGGCGGACGAACTGACCAACGCGCTTTCCGAGACGGTTACCAGGCGGGGCTATCTGAGGACGGTCGCAAAACTGGTCGGCTCGTTACCGGATTCTCCGAAGCTGATGTTGGTTTATTGGAACACCTATTTGCTCCCGCGGCGCAGGCTCGTCGCCAAGACTATCGATCGAGCGCGCGCGCGAGGCCTGGTGGCCCAAGCAGCCGATCCGGAAATTTTGCAGGACATGCTCGGAGGCGCGATCATGTATCACCTGCTGATTCGTCCGGGTCACAAGAATCGCAAAGACATGCGTGCCTACGTCCGCCGGTTGCTGCGCCACGCCTTACTGACGAGTTCTCCCGGTACGACGATCTAGTAAAAGCGGGCTTCGCCGGAGGGGCGGGTTTTCCAGCGGCGGTGGATCCAGTTCCAGTGATCGGGATGCTCGCGGATCATTTGCTCGATCGTGTTGGAGTAGAGCTGCGTGTACTCGCGCACGGCGGCCTCGCGGTTGCGGGTCTTCTCGGGGTAGAAGGCGGGCAGAATCGTTATCTTGTGATGAATCGTGTCGCCTTGGCGCACCATGAACGCCGGCATCACCGGCGCACCGGTGGCGATCGACAGCCGCGCAACGCCGTCGCTGGTCGAGGCGGGCATCCCGAAGAAATCGACGAACACGCCCTTGCGCACGTCGAGATCGAGCGCCACCGCGATCATCCAGTTCTGCCGCAGCATCCGCATGATCTCGCGCCCGCCGGCCTTGCGCTCGATGATGCGGTTGCCGTAGCGGACGCGCTCGGCGCAGATCGCGGCGTCGACGAGTGGATTGCGCAGCGCGCGATGCACGATGGCGAGGCGGTAGCCGTAGATGGAGTGGGCAATCGGCAGGAGCTCGAAGTTTCCGAAGTGTGCGGTCAGCACCAATATGCCGCGGCCGTTGGAGCGGCGCTCCGCCTCGTCCCAATTTTCCTTGCCCTCGTAGGTGGCGACCCGCTCGACATTGGCGCGGCTGAGCTCGGGCACGTGGGTCCATTCGGCCAGCACGCGGCCCCAACTGCGATACATCTTGCGCAGAATGCTGAGGCGGGCCGCGGGGGTCATCTCGGGAAAAGCGATTTCGAGGTTCTTGAGCGCGATCGGCCGGTTGGGACGATCGAAATTCATCGCCCATCCTCCCAGCCGCGCGCCCGCACGCACCGCACGTTCCAATGGCATCGCGCGCAACGCCGCGGTCACAGCGGTTATGCCCGTGTATTCGATGCGGGCTTTGACGGGACCGATTTGCCTGGCCATCGAGGATCGAGAATGTTCAGAGAGGACGACGGCGTGCAAGCGTCGGCGGCGAGGTGGACGCCGGGCAGACCTGACCTCTTCCCATTTGTTGTTGGTGCACGGAACAATCGGGTTTGTTCTGAGCCTGCGATGCGCTCAGGATAACGTTCGTCGAAGAGGGCGGTCACGGACAGGTAGAGGACCATCATGGATGAAGCTATTGCTCACGGTGGCGGCACGCGGCCTGGAGCGTTGGCGGTGTGGATGCAGGCGATTCGGGCGCCGTCGCTGAGCGCCGCGGCGATTCCGGTGCTGCTGGGCGTCGCGGTTGCGGCGCGGGCGGGATTTTTCTCGCTGGGGCGGATGATTCTGGCGCTGGTTGGTGCGATGGCGATCCAGGCCGGCACCAATCTGATCAACGACTACTACGATTTCCGCAGCGGCGCGGACAGCGAGCAATCGCTCGGGCCGAGCATGGTGATTCAGCGCGGCCTGCTGAGCGCCGAGCAGGTCTGGCGCGGCGGAATCGCGGCGTTTGCGATCGGAGCGGTGATGGGCCTGGTTCTCGTTTACCTGTGCGGGTGGCCGATTCTGGCGATCGGAATCCCGAGCGTCGCGGCCGGATACTTTTACACCGCCAGTCCGGTGTCGCTGGCCTACGTGGCGCTGGGCGAGTTGACGGTGTTCATCTTCATGGGCCCGGCGATCGTGATGGGCTCCTACTTCGTCATGGCGATGCATTTCTCGCGGGCGGCGCTGTGGACGTCGATACCGCTGGGCTTCCTGGTGGCGGGGATTCTGCACGCCAACAATATCCGCGATATCGAGAGCGACACGCGTCACGGCAAGCGGACGCTGGCGACGATGCTGGGGCGCGCGGGTGCGAACTATGAATTGATCGCGCTGGATGTCGCGGCTTACGCGGCTACGATCACGGCGATTGTGTTGCACGCGATTCCGTGGATTGCGCTGGTCGTGGCTATCACGATCCCGCGGGCGCTCGATCAGATCAGGATCATGACGCGGGAGAATGAGCCGAAGAAACTCAACCTTGGGTTGTTTCGGTCGATCCAGCTCCACATGGAGTTTGGGTTGTTGATGATTGCGGCGTTTTTGGTTGCTGCGTTTGCCGGGCGGTGATGAAGAGCCCGCAGGCAAGTTCCGCCGTTGCGAAGGCGGGGGAGTTGCGCGCCGAGATTGCCGAGATCGAGCGCGCGATTGACACCGGCGTATATCGTGCCGGTCCGTGGGCGCGACTGTTGACGCGGGCGCGCGCGGCGTCGGCAGCGGATCGTCGCGCGATCGCTGCGGACGTGACGCGAGTAAGCCGCAAGCTTCATCTGCGCCGCGCGCGAAAGACCGTCAAGTCGCAGACCGGAGTGATGCTCGAGATAGCGGCGATCGGGCTGGGCGACTTTCTCCTGGCGCTTGGCGCCTACGCGTCGTCGAACGTCGCGGCGATCGCCGGCATGGCGGTGTGGGTGTCGGCGCTTCAGCCGCTCGTCAAAGTAGTGACAGGAACCGCTTTGGGCGTGGAGTACGATTACGCGTACCTGGCGAATGGCGAGCCGCGCTTCAAGATGGAATACGGCAGCTACCTCGCGCAGCCGCGGTGGGCGCGAATCGCGCTGCATCTGTCGGGCGCGGTGGGTTCGCCGCTCGGTGCCTATCTGGCGGCAATGCTGGTGCGGGACAGATTGGCGGCCGCGTATTGGGTCGCGATGATCGTGTTCTGGATGATCAACGCGCTCAACCTGGTGTTTCTGCTAGGCGGTCTCATCGGAATCAAGCGTCTCGGAGTCTCGCGCACAGTTGACACGAGTTGCGGAGCGGCAGGCGCCGAGATACGCGAGGCGCTCGGCTGGTGAAGTTCAACACGCGAGAATTCCCGGTGGTGGCGACGAGGCGAACTCGGATTTCAGGGCAGTGTAGCTCTTCAGATCGTCAATCGTGCGGAAGTAGCCGCTATGGACGTAGCCGAACACCGCCCGTGCGCTCGCTACCATCGGGGCAAACAAGCCGGACATCAGGCTCCACGGCGGCTTCGGCGGAATCAGGTCTAACACCGCGACGTCCGCGACTATCACGCCGCAGTACATGAAGGATGAGAGCGATCGCGCGACGGTGTCGTCGAGGTCCGCCGGATAGTCGTGGTATTTGAGCGGGTTGCGGCGGGCCAGCAGGCGCATCCGGCAGAGTCTGTGGCCGGAATCGATCTCCAGGCGGCTGTAGTAGTCGAGATTGGAGGGGTGGAACAGCGCGATGGTCGCGAGGGCGGAGTGCGTGCGATGGAACGCGAGCATCGCAGACAGATCGAGATCGAGGATCGTGTCACTGTTGGCGATTACGAATGTGTTTTCCTCGCTCGCCAGAAAATCGCGCAGGCCGTTGAGCGGGCCGCCGGTGCCGAGCAAGACAGGTTCGGGCGCATAGGTGATGCGCAGTCCCAACTGCGACCCGTCGCCGAGTCCGCGCTCAACGACCGAAGCCAGGTGATGGACATTGATTGCAACCTGAGTGATGCCGCCCCGCTTTAGCATCGCGAGCGGATAATGGATCAGCGGCCGGCCGCCGAGCTCGAGCATCGGCTTGGGCGTCGCGTCGGTCAGCGGCCGAAGCCGCTCACCAATCCCGGCTGCAAGTACCAATGCTTTCATGGCGTCAGCGCAGAGCACAGTTTGGGAAAGTCGGGGCGCATTTCGGCGAGCATCCGGCGCGCCTGTGCGAGCACGTGCGGAATGTAGGGACGGTACCCGGTCTTGCCGCTCCGCTCGAACATTTCGAAGCGCCCGATCATTTTGAGCGCGTGTTGCAGAACGCACAGGCGATAGCTTGACATGAATTCGGCGGCGTCGAGCACGGGCGCGCCGCGCCGCGCGAGGCCGGCGCAGTAGAAGTCGAGGATACGGCGCTCGATGGCGGGCGAGATCATCTCGCCCGTGTCGCGCGTGGTCAGGAGCACGGCGAGGTCCTGCGCCGCGGGCGCCATCAGGGCGTCCTGGAAGTCTATGATGCGAATGCGCCGGCCGTTCTGGATGAACAGGTTTTCGCGATGGTAGTCGCGATGCGAGAACACGCGTGGGAACCGATCGAGTCGCGCGGCCAGCATCGCGAGCTCGGGCGCGATCGGAGAAAAGTCGGCGCCTGGTGCGACGGCGGAAAGACCGACTTCCACGAACTCCTTGAGCTCCCATTCGAACAGCCGGCCGGTGTACGCAATCTGCCGCGCGATGCATCGATGATCGATTCGAGCGGTGCCGTCGACATGAAGGCGAAGCAGTTCGGTGGCGGCCAGCCGGAACAGATCGGCGGCGTCGGCGCCAGGACGGCGGACAGCGTCGAGCAGCGAGAGTTGGCCGACGTCTTCCACCAGCATCGCGCGCCGCGCGGGGTCGGCGTCATAGAGCGCAGGAACGGGAGTGCCGATCGACTCGAGAAACCGATGCACATTGATCCACGGCGGCTCGGTGACAGGCGCCGGGAGAAAGTTCAGTGCGCGGACGTAGCGGGGCAGGTCGTCGGGGCCGAGATCGACGAGGATGGCAGAGGACGGCGCGGTGCGTTCGCCATGCGGCGCGATAGCGACGCGCCAGAAACGCCGAGTCGAGAGGTCGCCGCGGAGAGCGGCGATGTTGTCGACGCGCGCGCGCGGCCATCGCCGCGCGAGCGCCTCCGCCGCCCAGGTTGCGAACGCACCGTCATCCATCGAAGGTGGATTCTAGCGGCGCTGCGGCGGTGGCGCGATACGACGAGCGCAAGTGAAAAAAGAAAACCGGCGCGGCCATCGCTGGCCGCACCGGTTCATTTCGTGGCTGAGTCGTGCGAAAGCTCAGTCGCCCGAGATTGCGTGTCCGCCTTCGGCCGCGCGCGCCATTTGCTCGGAAGTGAACCAGCTGCGATCGACCGAGCCCATGTTGATAAACCATGAGTCGTGCGACGGCGCATTCATCGAAGGATGATAGCAAACGCTCGAGAAGCCGCTCTGCACGTTGACGGTCGAGGAACCGACCTGGAACTCGCGCTTGAACGGATAGATCGCGATTCTGGCATCCGGCTCGGCGCGGTCGGCATAGTGCATCCACGACGTGTAGTTGTTGAACAACTCGCCGCCGCGATCGTACATGTCGTTGGACATCACGAAGTCCGCTTCGGAATCGATGTACATGATTTCGTGACTATAGATCGAGTTGAAGCGGCCGGGACGCGGACGACCCTCGATGATGAAATCGTGACGGAGCTGCCACTTGTCGGGGCAGTGGCTGGCGCCGCCGTCGGTCGGACAGCGAATGTCGGGCACGGTTGCGACGTTGATTGCGCCGAGCATCGTCTTCTCGCCGAGCAACTTCCAGTCGTAGTTCTCGTTCTTGCCGCTGAAGCCTTCGTAATGATTAGGGTCGTAGGCCTGCGGTCCGCTGGCCGTGTCGAGAATAGCGTAGTTCAGGCGGCGGACACGGCGAGCGCCGGGCGTCCAAGTCCAGGCGGCGTCGTCGACATTCGGATTGGCGTAGCGGAACTTGATTATTCCTGTCCCACGGTCAGACTGCGGCGCGAGCACAGGGTAGAGCAGCCCGAGAAAATAGCGGCCGGTAACTTTGAAGTCGGGATCGATCGGCAGCGGATCGACTTCGGTGCGTCCGACTTCGTTGTAGCCGGCGTAGTGGCCGATTTCGATGTCGGTGATTTCACGGAACGGCGCGTTTTTGCCCCAGTACACGCTGTCGCAGTCAAACCAACGCAGATCGTACTCGTCGCTGGAGATCGGACGGAACGCCACGTTCCACATCACCTTGGTGCCGGCGTCGGGATCGTTGGTGTCAACGATTGGGAACGGCTCGCCGGCGACGTAGCCAACCAGGCTGCGATGGTCGGGGGTCAGCCGGACCTGGCTCGAGTACTTCTCGGTTGCATCCTTGTAAGGGGGCGGCCAATCGATACGCTCGGTTGGCACGACCTTGATGGTCATTCCGTGGAGCACTCGCAGGTACTGTCCCGGGGAAAGGAGGTCCTTCACTGTGGAAGCGTTGTCAGGGGTAATGAAATCACCCGGTTTTACCTGAGCCGATGCCGGCGCGTTGGAAATCGCCATCACCAGCAGCAACGCACCGAGAGTTCCGAGGCACCATCTTCCCCATCCGATTGCGCGATTCATGTTCGCTCCTTCTTTCGGCAAATATCTGCCGGCGTCTGGAATTAGGTCCCGCAACAATCCCTTAACACTCTACCGTTGGTCATTAGCCCGACGGCTTGAAATGGTCAATAGCAATAATAATCGAAAAACGGCCGCGGCTGAAGTTGCAGCATTTGTCTGAAGAATTTCGCCATTTTGTGACCGCATGACCGGAATTAAACGATCGTTCAGGGCTATTCAACGCCGCCAATTCAGGCTAGCGAAGCGTTGAACTAATCCTCCGAAGGGGCAACCGGAGGCATTCGCAGGCACTTCGGACAAGCGGTTGGCGCGATTCTGACCGATCGAATGCAGGCGGAAAGAGCAATTCATACCCTCCGTTGTGGTTTTGGGACGGCTCCGATACCAAGGCTAGCTTCGTTCCGTCAAAAATTGTTTCTGCCAGAGACTGGGGGTCGCCCGATTTCTGGCGAGCCCAATCGAGCATGGAACATCGTGATGGTCGCACATACCATACGCATAGCACGCCAAATCCGCCGGCGTCAGGCTGAATAGTTCAGCCCCAAACCAGCACGCGAAAATCGCGACCGTTCCAAAAGACACGCTCATCGGGTATTCATATGAAGATAAGAAGCACTTGCAGGGTGGAGCGAGAATGACAACCTGGTTTCCGGTGGCTGTGACGCTGATTGTTGCCGGCGCGATCGTGGGCGTGATGTGCACGATCAACATGCTGATTGGGCCGAAGCGTCCCGGCGAGATCAAGAGCGAAGCCTTCGAATGCGGCAACCCGCCGAGCGGCTCGGCGTGGGGGCGGTTCTCGGTGCGCTTTTACCTGACCGCAATCCTGTTTCTGCTGTTCGACGTCGAGGTGATTTTTCTGTATCCGTGGGCGGTCGAGTTGCGGTACCTCGGAATGTTCGGCTTCGTCGAGGCGTTCATCTTCATTGCGATTCTCTGCGTCGGGCTGCTGTACGCATGGCAGCGCGGCGCGCTCGATTGGGACTAGCGGCGAGCGATGCTGATAGAAAAACTGAGAGCACGCTTCGGCGGCGAAATTGTCAGCGCGCAGAATGAGCGCGACGAGGAAACTGTCACCATCGAGCGCGAAGGCGCCCAAGATTTCTTTCGCGCGCTACGCGACGAACCGGACTTCGAATTCAATGTTCTGACCGATTTGACGGCCGTCGATTGGCTGGAGCGCACGCCGCGCTTCGACGTCGTCTATCAGTTGAACTCGCTCACGCGCGGCCATCGCCTCCGCGTCAAGATTGGCGTGGACGGCGCCGAGCCGTGGGTGCACAGCGTGGTGGGACTGTGGGGCGCGGCGGACTGGCTCGAGCGCGAATGCTTCGACATGTTCGGGATTGTGTTCAAGGGGCATCCCGATTTGCGGCGCATCCTCATGTACGATTCGTTCGAGGGTCATCCGCTGCGCAAGGACTACCTCTACAACAAACGCCAACCAATCGTCGCGGAGATCGACCCGGTCGTGCATCCGATTCGCTCCTCGCGCTAAGGGACACGACGCGATACCAGCCATGGCACTACCGGCGCGCTGGAAGGACAAAATCGTACCGTCGGATGCGTCCGACGAGATTATGGAACTGCAGATGGGGCCGTCGCATCCGGCGTCGCACGGCACCATCAAGTTCAACCTCAAGCTCGACGGCGAGCGGATCGTCGATTGCGACGTCGAAGTCGGCTTCCTGCATCGCGGATTCGAAAAGATGTGCGAGCAGGGGACCTGGACGCAATGCTTTCCGTACACCGACCGGCTGAATTACGCGTCGCCGTGCATCAACAACGTCGGCTTCGCGCTCGCGGTCGAGCGCCTGCTCGGCATCGACACGACCGAGCGATGCAAGTACGTGCGGATGATCATGAGCGAAGTCGCGCGCATCGCCGACCACCTGACGTGCCTGGGGATGGCGGCAAGCGAGGTCGGCGCGACGACGGTTGCGTTCTACATGCTGGAAGCGCGCGAGTTTCTCTACGATCTGATCGAGGCGGTGACGGGAGCGCGGCTCACTGTGACATGGTGCCGCGTCGGCGGCATGACGCATGACCTGCCCGCGGACTTCGCGGAGCGGATGAAGGCGTCGTTCGCGCGGCTCGAGCAGGTGCTCAGCGACTGCGACAAGCTGCTGTCGCGCAACCGGGTGTTCATCGACCGGATGGCAGGAGTCGGGAGCTTCCCGAAGGAACAGGCAATCTCATACGGGCTGACCGGTCCGCTGCTGCGCGCGTCGGGCGTGTCGTACGACGTTCGCAAGGCGCATCCGTACCTGGTGTACGACAGGATGGAGTTCGAGGTGCCGACGGGCGACCGCGGTGACAACTACGATCGCTTCAACGTGCGCTTCCAGGAGATGTACCAGTCGAAGCGAATCATCGAGCAGGCGCTCGCGGCGCTGCCCGAAGGGCCAGTCACGATCACCGATCCCAAAGTCGTGCTGCCTGCGAAAGAGAAGGTGTACAACTCGATCGAAGGCTTGATGAACCACTTCAAGCTGATCATGGAGGGCATCCACGTGCCCGCCGGCGAGGTGTACCAGGCGGTCGAGGGCGCCAACGGCGAGTTGGGCTTTTACGTCGTGAGCGACGGCAGCGGGCGGCCGTATCGGGTGCGGGTGCGGCCGCCATGCTTTCTCGGCATGGGCGCGCTCAACAAGATGCTCATCGGCCGCATGATCGCGGACATCATCACGACCTTCGGGATGATCAACATGATCGGCGGAGAGTGCGACCGCTAGCGGCAGGTCACCTGCTCGCCGCCGATTGCAAACGTCTTTCGTACCAGCGTCGCCGAATCGAAGGACGGAAGCGGCGACTAAGAGACCGGTACCGGCTTCGCTGGCGCGAAGCTGTCCGAGACCCTACCCTCCGGTCGCGTTGCTTCCTTCGGTCAGGGTGACAGCTTGCCGTTCGCGTTGCTCGGGTCGTCAGGATGACGATTGAGGCGTAGGTCTTCCTGACGCCTCCGCTACGGTTACGCCGTCGCGGCCGCGAACAATTGCGCGGACGCTCTTTGCGGCGCCGGTGCGCGTCGTTATCATCGAGCACTGGAGCTGAAGCCGGCCACGACCAGTCGCAAGATGTCCTCTCCTGAAGCCATCGGCCCGCAAATCGCGCCGCCGCATCGAGTGTTGATCGTGCTGCTGGGCGCGATCGGCGACGTGGTTCGCGCGTTGCCATTGCTCGGGCGAATTCGCAGCGCGTGGCCCGACGCGCACATCGCATGGGCGGTGGAACCCAAGTCGAAGGCGGTACTCGAGCGCCAGCGCTGGCTCGATGAAATCATCGTGTACGAGCGCGCGCACGCGCCGTGGACGTTCCTTCCGTTTCTGTGGCGGATTCGCAAAGGGCACTTCGACCTGGTGCTGGATCTTCAGCGTCATCTCAAAAGCGGATTCACGTCGCTGGCCTCGGGCGCCCGCAATCGTTTTGGCTTCGCCGCGCCGAACACCAAGGAGTTCAACTATCTTTTTTCGAATCATCGGATCGCACCACAGCCAAACATGCGCCTGAAGCTCGAGCAGTACCAGGCGTTCGGCGACGCGCTCGGCCTGGCGCGATCGCCGATCGAATTCGGGCTCGCCGCGGCGGACGATGAACGCGCCCGCGCGCTCGAGATGCTGCGCGATGCGCCGCGTCCTCTTCTGGCGGTGATTCTTGGCTCGTCGTGGCCGAGCCGCATCTACTTTCCCGAATCGACGGCCGCGGTAATTCGCAGAGTCATGTGCCCGGACGCCGGCAGTCCCGCGCTTTTCCCCGTGTTGCTCGGCGGTCCCGACGAAACCAAACTTGCCGCCGAAGTCATGCGCCACCTCGACGGCGTGCCAGCGCTCAACCTGGCCGGACGCACCTCGATCCGCGATCTGATCGCGATCTTTGCCGAATGCGCGGTCGCGTTCGGACCGGACTCCGGCCCGATGCATATCGCGGCCGCCGTGGGATGCCCGGTGGTGTCGCTGTGGGGCGCCACCGCGGCAGAGCGCTCCGCGCCGTGGGGCTTCGCCGAGCTCGCAATCAGCGGCGCGATCCCGTGCCATCCCTGCTATCTTCGTCAATGCCCGATCGGGCGCGAATGCATGCGGCGAATATCACCCGAGGAAGTGAGCGTGACCGTGAGGCGGGCGCTCGCGATGCGTGAGGCGCCGCGATGAGCTGGTGGACGGCGGGCCTGGACGGAGTGCCGTTGACGCGCGGCGGATGGAGCTTCTTCATCCCGGGCTACGACGCGCGATTTTCAGAGGAGCAGCGCGAGAAGCTGATCGATTCCGCGTTTGGCGCAATCGACGGCACGTTGGCGACTCGCGTACGGCGTTCGCGTCACGCCGAGACGTGGTTCGAGCATTTCGCAGATGCCGGGGGTCCGGACGCCTACTTCAAGGTGCTCGACCCGATCCGCGGGCTGAATCGAATCCGGTGGATATTCAAGCGCAGGCGCGCCGCGCATGTAGCGTCAATCTCGGAGCATTTGCGGGCCGACGGACTGGGAGTAGCGGAGATTCTGCTGCTCGGCGCCGAACGTCGCGGCGGCCGCGAGATCATAGTGACCGCGCGGGTCGAGGGTTTTAACGTTGTGCGCCATCTGAAGCGGGCGAAGCTCGCAGCCAGGCGCGCCGTGTTGCGCGCGCTCGGCGCCGAGGTCGCGCGCCTGCATCGCGCGGGCTACATCCACGGCGACCTGACGCCGTACAATATCTTCGTCACCGGACTGGAGCCGCCCCAATTCGTTTTCATCGATCATGAACGCACCCGCCGCACCATCCTTAGCCGCTTCGAGCGGCCGCGGATGCGCAATCTCGTTCAACTGGGGCATCTCGAGGTCGGCGGCGTCACGAATACGGATCGGATGCGCGTGTGGTGCGGCTACTCCGCGCAGTTGTCCGCGCAAGGCCGGCGGGCTGAACGCCGCCGCGTCGCCGCGATGCTGGCGGCCAGAATGGCGCTCGCACGCAAGGACGCCGCAAAGGCGGCCGGCGCCGCGTCGTCGCTCGGGCAGCATCGGGAGGCGAGCGGAGGCTGATGGCGGAGCGGACGAAAATTTCCGTGGTGATTCCGGTATACAACGAAGTCGGGACGATCGGGCGGGTCATCGAGCGAGTGCTGGATTGCGGCCTGGACCCCGAGATCATCGTGGTCGACGACGCTTCGACGGACGGCACCACCAGGTTTCTGCGCGAGTTCAGCCATCCACGCGTGCAATGTTTTTTTCACGCCGTCAATCGCGGCAAAGGCGCCGCGCTGCGGCTCGGCTTTGCGGCGGCGAAAAATCCTTACGTGTTCGTGCAGGACGCCGACCTCGAATACGATCCGCGGGACTATTCCGCGATGATCGGGCCGCTGCTCGACGGGCGCGCCGACATGGTTTACGGCTCGCGCTTTCTCTCCGGACCGCATCGCGTGATGTTCTTCTGGCATTACGTGGCCAATCGCGCGGTGACGCTGCTGTCCGACATGGTGAGCGATCTCAACCTAACCGACATGGAAACGGGGATGAAGGGTTTCGTGCGCGAGAAGTTGATGACGCTCAAGCTCAGCGCCAACCGCTTCACCTTCGAGCCCGAGATCACCGCCAAGGCGGCGCGCGCGCGATGGCGAATCTACGAAGTGCCGGTGTCGTACTCGGGGCGAACTTACGAAGAGGGCAAGAAGATCGGCATTCGCGACGCGCTGACCGCGGTGTGCGCAATCTTGTATTACAGATTTTTCGATTGATGCGATCAAACTGTAATATGACGCAGGTAGTTCAACACGACGACACCATCCAAGTGCCTACCGATAGAAACACGGTTGACGCCCTGAAGCTGAGCGTGGTGGGCGTCGATCCCGAGCTCGGCTTCGCCGGGGGCGAGACGCAGGTGTTGGGATTGACGCGGGCGCTGGCCTCAGGCGGTCATCGCGCGGAGCTGATTTGCGATCCCGCGGGGCGGCTCTGGGAGCAAGCGAACGCCGCGGGAATCAGGTGTCATCCGATCCGCATCCGCAACGCGGTCGATCTGGCAGCCGGCATCCGCCTGCGCGCGATTCTAAAACGTGAACGCTACGACGTCGTTCATTTCCACACCTCGCGCGCGCATTCGATGGCGCCGTTTGCGCGCGGCTTCGGCAGCGCGCTGGTCGTCACGCGGCGGATGGACTACCGGCCCAATCGCGTGTTCGCGCCGTACCTGTTCAATCGCGTGGTCGACGGTGTGATCGCGATCTCGGGCGGCGTTGCCGATTCGCTTGCGGCCGCGGGCGTAGATCGCGGGCGCGTTACCGTGGTTCAAAGCGGCGTGGACTGCAACCGCTACCGCCCGCCAACGGCGGAGGAACGCGTCCATGCGCGGATAGCGCTCGGAATTTCGTCTGGCGAGTTCGTGATATCGGCCGTTGGCGCGCTCGAGCCGCGCAAGGGCCACCGTTATCTCATCGAAGCGATTGCGCAGCTTGCGGCAACGGGGTCGTCGATCAAGCTGAAATGTTTCATTGCCGGCCACGGATCGATTCGCGGAGAGCTCGAACGCGAAATCGCGAAAGCTGGGTGCGCCGAACGCGTCACGCTGCTCGGCAGAATCGACGACGCGTGCGAACTGCTGTGGGCGTCCGACGTCTTCGCGATGCCGTCGCTGAAGGAGGGACTCGGGGTGGCCGCCCTGGAAGCCATGGCGAGCGCGCTTCCCGTGATCGCGAGCGACGTTGGCGGGCTGCGTGAAGTGGTGCTAAACGAGCGCACCGGAATCATCGTGCCGCCGGCGCGCCCTCAAGAAATTGCGTCGGCGATTGGCAGGATGACGGAATCGGCGCAGTTCAGATCACAGATGGGCGCGGCGGCGCGGGCGCGCGTCGTGGATAATTACTCGATGCAGAAGATGACGGCGCGGACGCTCGCGCTCTATCGCGCGTGTGTGAGAAAAACGCGGGGAGAGAAAGGCGAGGTTACATGAAAAGCATGACCGGGTTCGGCCGGGCGATCGCCGAGCATGACGGCACTCGCGTGATTGCCGAAGTGCGCGCACTCAACCAGCGATTTTTCGAACTGAAGCTGGCAGTGCCGCGCGGATGGGGCGAGCATGAGGCGGAGATTCGCAAGACGGTGCAGAACGTCGTGGCGCGCGGGCGAGTCGAAATTTTTATCAAGTCGGTCGCGCTGAAGCCTCCGCCGGTGCGGCTCGAGGTGAACGACCGGCTGGCGAATTTGTACGTTGCCGAACTGCGCCGCCTGGGCAAGCAGCTTCGTCTGGGGGGCGATCCGGAAATTGGATCGATCTTGAATCGGCCTGAAATCTTTCACGTCGTCGAGGAAGAACACGACTCGCGAGCGGCGTTCGCCCTCGGCCACAAGGCGCTGGTTGGCGCGTTGAAAGCGCTGGAGGCCGAGCGCGTGCGCGAAGGCCGCAGCCTGCACAACGATTTCGCGGCGCGGGTTCGCAAGATCGAAGCGGCGGTACCGAAGATAGAACGGCTGGCCGAGCAGACGCGCGCGGAAATCATGGAAAATTTTCACAAGCGCATCCGCGAACTCCTGGAAGACTTGCCGGTCAACGAGAAGCGCCTCTACGAGGAGGCGTCGGCGGCGTCGCAGCACGGCGATATCAGTGAAGAAATCACGCGTCTGCGGACGCATCTCGACGGCCTCAAGACGCTGCTCAAGCGCAAGGGGCAGGTGGGGAAATCGATTGAATTTCTGCTGCAGGAAATCAACCGCGAAGTAAATACGATGGGGTCGAAGTCGCAGAACGCGGCGTTATCTCAAGTAACGGTTGAAGTTAAGGCGGAGGCGGAAAAGATGCGCGAGCAGGTCCAGAACGTCGAATAAGGTATAGTAGAAGGGCCTTTGCACCCGGCTAATGGCTTCGATACCCTTGCAATCAGATGATTCTTTGCCGCCGAGGCGCGGTATAATCTTCATCCTCTCGGCGCCTTCGGGCGCGGGCAAGACCACGATTTATCGCGCGGCGCTCAACGCGATCGCGGGGCTGGAGTTTTCGGTGTCGTTGACCACGCGCGCGCCGCGAGAAGGCGAGGCGGACGGAGTCGACTACAGGTTCGTGAGCGAAGAAGAGTTCAAACGCAGGCAATCATCCGGCGAACTTGCCGAATGGGCGCGTGTGTTCGAGTCCTCGTACGGCACGCCGCGGGCACCGCTCGACGCCGCGATCGGAGCGGGGCGCGACATCCTGCTCGATATCGACATTCAGGGCGCACGGCAGATTCGGGCAAACTATCCGCGCGACGCGGTCGGCATATTTGTGCTGCCCCCCACGCTCGCCGAACTCGAAGGGCGTCTGCGCGGGCGCGCCACCGAGGAAGAATCGAAGATCCAGCACCGTCTTGACCAGGCCCGCGTCGAAGCCCGGGCCTATCCCGAATACGACTACCTGATAGTCAACGCCGAGATTTCCAAATCGGTCGCGCGGCTCGAAACGATCGTAAACGCGGAGCGGCTGAGGGTCGGCCGCCTGCGCGGCGAATTCGCGCCGTGGAAGAGCTAGCGCAAAGCAGTACTCCCGACCAACTGGCCGGCCTGGTCGGGCGGGTGCAAACCTATAACCCGCAGGCCGACATTGGCCTTATCCGGCGCGCGTACGATTACTCGGCGCGGATGCATCTCCATCAGAAGCGCGAATCGGGCGAGCCCTACGTCACCCATCCGCTCAACGTCGCGATGATCATCGCGCAGCTCAAGCTCGACGTGCCGTCGATCGTCACGGGCCTGCTGCATGACGTCGTCGAGGATACGCAGGCGTCGCTGGCGGAGGTGCAGATGGCATTCGGTCCCGAGGTCGCGCAACTGGTTGACGGCGTGACCAAGGTCTCGAAGATCACGTTCCAGAGCCGCGAGGAAAAGCAGGCCGAGAATTTCCGCAAGATGATCATCGCGATGGCGAACGACATCCGGGTCGTGCTGATCAAGCTCGCCGACCGGCTGCACAACATGCGCACGCTCGATCATCTCGCCGCCGAGCGGCAGCAGGAAATCGCGCGCGAGACGATGGAGATTTACGCGCCGATCGCGCATCGCCTCGGAATCTACTGGCTCAAGTCGGAGCTCGAGGACCTGTCGTTTCGCTACCTGAATCCGACCGCGTACCAGACGCTCAAGGCGTTTGTCGCGGCCAAGCGCAAAGAGCGCGAAGAGTACATCGCCAACGTCATCGAGATTCTCTCGCGCCGCCTGTCCGACGGCGGGGTGACGGCCGAGGTCACGGGCCGGCCCAAACATTTCTATTCGATTCACTCCAAGATGCAGGAGCTGGGGCTGAGCTTCGAGGAGATCTATGACCTGGTCGCGTTCCGCATCATCGTGGACACGGTGCGCGAATGTTACGAGGCGCTTGGGGTAGTGCACGCCAACTGGAAGCCGGTTCCCGGCCGCTTCAAGGATTACATCGCGCTGCCCAAGGCCAACATGTACCAGTCGCTGCACACCACCGTGATCGGCCCGCGCGGCCAGCGGATGGAAGTGCAGATTCGCACGCGCGAGATGCACAAGGTGGCCGAGGAAGGAATCGCGGCGCACTGGAGTTACAAGGACGGCAACCCCAAGGAGCTCAAGGACACGGGACGGTTTGCATGGCTGCGGCGGCTGATCGAATGGCAGCAGAATCTCAAGGACCCGCAGGAATTTCTGTCCACGGTCAAGGACGACCTGTTTCCCGAGGAAGTTTTCGTCTTCACGCCCAAGGGCGACGTGTTCGATTTTCCGCTCGGCTCGACGGTGATCGACTTCGCGTACCGGATCCATTCGCAGGTCGGCAACCATCTGGCGGGCGCGCGCGTCAACGGGCGGATGGTGCCGCTGCGCTACCGGCTGCGCTCGGGCGATACGGTCGAGGTGCTGACATCCGAAAAGCAGGTGCCGGGCAAGGACTGGACGAACTACGCGGCCACTGCGCGCGCGAAATCGCGCATCCGGCAATGGCTGCGCAATCAACAGGCGGAACGCTCGCGCGACCTCGGAATATCGCTCATCGATCGCGAGCTCGAACCGGTCAAGCTCAGCGTCACGCAGCTTCGATCGAACAAGCGGCTCGACGGCGTCCTGGGGGAGTTCTCGCAGCGCGACGTCGACGGCCTGCTGGCCGCAGTCGGCTATGGAATAATCACGCCTGCGCAGTTGCTCGGGAAACTTCTCACCCCCGACGAGCTGAAACTCTATCGTCCCGAGAAACCGCCCACTCCCCTGGGACCGGCGCAGCGAGAACGCGCCGCCAAGGAAGCGCGCAAGTCCGCCAGCGGCGCGGTGGTGGTCTCGGGCGTCGGCGACATGCTGGTGCGATTCGCGCGATGCTGCAATCCG
Organism: uncultured delta proteobacterium; assembly: GCA_963842085.1. Classification (GTDB taxonomy): domain Bacteria; phylum Desulfobacterota; class Binatia; order Binatales; family Binataceae; genus Binatus. The sequence continues at coordinate 2,937,608 of CAWJET010000001.1, read as the reverse complement.
CTCCCGGGCGAGGCGATCACCGGCTTCATCACGCGCGGACGCGGCGTTACGGTGCACGTCGCTGGATGCCCGCATGCGCTCAACACCGATCCGCAGCGGCGCGTGCCGGTGGTGTGGAAGGACGGCGAGGAAGCGCCGCGGCCGATTCGGCTCGAAGTGCTATGCGCCGATCAGCCGGGCCTACTCGCCGCGATGACCAAGGCGATCGCCTCGGCGGGCGTGAATATATCGACCGCCGAAGTGAAGACTCACGGCGCCGACGGGCGTGCGCTCGCGGTCTTCGAGGTCAGCGTGACCAGCGCCCGCCAATTGAACAACCTGATGAACTCGATCGGCGCGATCGACGGCGTCATGCGCGTCTCGCGTCTCGGCCAGCAAAACGGCAATCGCTATTGATGAAAAATTCGATTCACACCAGGAATGCGCCGGCCGCGATTGGTCCGTATTCGCAGGCGGTCGAGCAAAACGGCATCGTCTTCTGCTCGGGACAAATCGCGCTCGACCCGGCGTCGGGGAAGATCGTCGAAGGCGGAATCGAATTCGAGACCCGGCGCGTGCTGCAGAACCTTGGCGAGGTGCTCGCCGCCGCCGGGCTGGATTTCGTCGATGTCGTCAAGACGACAATCTTCATGGTCGATCTCGCCGAATTTGAAATCGTGAACCGCGTGTACGGCGAGCACTTCGACCCGCCGTATCCGGCGCGCTCGACGGTGCAGGTGGCGGCGCTGCCGCGCGGCGCGCGAATCGAGATAGACGCGCTCGCGCTGAAGCGTGACTGAAAACTGAATTCGTGCTCGCGGGAAGCGGGATCATTCCAGATTCGGAATGGCCAGGGTCTTTTGAACCGCGCCATTGCATTACAGGCCGAGCAGCGCCCGAAGTTTGGCCGCCACTTCGGCAACAGCGTTCTTCGGACATTTTCCGAGATGTCTTGCCGTGCGGCTTTTCCAATCGACGGTTTTCAATTGATCGACCAGGATCGCGCCATTGACCGGCAATCCGACCGGAATCACGACCTCAAAGGGATAACCTTTTATTTTGCTCGTGATCGGGCACACCACCGCCAGATCTGTTTTCGCGTTGAACGCAGCCTCAGTCAGTACAAGGGCGGGACGCGCGCCGGCCTGCTCTCGTCCCAGTGCGGGATCGAAATCCAAATCGACAAAATCGCCGCGTTCTGGAACGTATCTCGCCGTGGCTGATTACCAGGCTTCCTTGCCGATCGGCTTGCCCCAATCGACCAATCGGTGGCGGTTCTTTGGCGTAAGCCGCTTGACGAGTTGATGCAGATCGTATGCGGGCGATTCAGCAGGAATTACCAGCAGCCGGCCGCGTCGAACCTTCAGATCGACCACGGTACCCTCCTCAAGCCCGGCCGTTTCCGCAAACACGGCAGGGATGCGCACCGCAAGGCTATTGCCCCACTTCGAAATCGTTTGCATAGATACGTATCTACAATGTTTAAACGCCGCGGTCAAGCAGGCCGCCTGCAAAATCCTTAGAACAAAGCCTCCGTCAGCCTTTTCCAGAATCTGCCATGACCTCCTGCACCACTGCTGGCGCTTTCTTGATCAACCCCGTCTAACAGGGACGAAGTCCTGCATCTCTTTGTCTTAACACTGGGTGCAGGGGTCACCCCTGCAGAATCGACAGCGCGGATGCGTCGAGAAATTGCCCGGACGGATCGAGCTTGCGCGCAGACCGTATCAAGCGCGCCAAGTTCGCGCGGCGCATCGCAGGCGACAACGGCGCGTCGAAGAGGCGAGCCTTGTCGAGGTCGATGATAATCACGGTAAAACTCTCGCGCGCTTGCGTCACCAGCAAGTTGTGCAGGTTGAGATCGGCGTGAAAGAGCCCCTTTTGGTGCATCGTATCGATCGCCGCGCGCGCCTGCGCGAGAACGTGACCGCGAACCGTTGGATCGTCGTCGGTCTTCACGAATTCCCATAGCGTCATTCCGCGCACCGCACGAGTCAGAAAAAATCCACGATAGAGAGCGGGGCCGATCCATTCGACCATCGCGCCCATCGGCTCAGCGACGGGAACTCCCCGGCGCATCGCTTCGATCGTCACGGCAATTTCGGTCAGGGGGCGCGGCGTCGTGCCCACGTAAATGTCGCTAAGGATCGATGCGATCATTCCGCCGCGCCGGCCGTGGCGCACGAACAGCTCGAGCCCGCCGCCGAGGTCCAGCCGAAATGCGCTTCCTCGATTTCCCGCACCCGCTTCCACAGCGGACGTGAGCGCGCCGAGCTGCTGGACGATTTGCGCGGCATGAGGTGCAAGGTCGCGATGAATCACGAGTTCGCGGCGTCCAATCCTGAACGCCGCGAAGTCCGGAGCAACGCGCCACTTCATTTGCGAAGGCGGTCTCACGCCTGGACTGCCTCGTCAACAGTTCGAAGCCACAAAACGAAAAGAGCAGCGAGGGCGAGCAACGACGAAAGGAAATGCGCCGAGTAAAAGAGGGCGACGCGGTTCAAGTAGTTGCCGGTCGCGAGATTGAGCAGAACGGAAAGCGCGAATAGCGTCCACACCGAAATCAACGGGCTCTCGCCGGCCGCACGATCGGTCCACAGCGCCGCGGTCAGAGCCATGTACGGGACGAGCATCGCCGCGTAGTAGCTTTTCCACGAAATCGGCATGAACGAGGGCATCAGGCAGAACAAGCCGCAGAGCGCGAGGCGGCTTGCGAAGTTTCCGCGCCTGTGCTCATTGCTCATCCAATCCCACAGCGACACCGCGGCGACGAGCACTATCTCGAATCCCATGCCGACAATCACGGCGGTTGCCGACGTTTCCGCGTCAATCCCGACGCGAAGACTCATCAGCCGCGCGACCGCAGATACGGCCGATTGATTCGTGAGCATCGTGCGATATCGATTCGTCATCGAAGCGATTGCGGCCGCGTATGCGCCGGTCTGATCGAGCCATCCGCGCGGCCCGAAGATCACGATTGGCACGACCATCAGGGCGACTCCCGACGCCACAGCCCATCCCAGCGCAGCAAAGCGCCGGCGAAGCGCGAGATGAAGCGCGGCCAGCAATCCGAACGGCTTGATGAGGATCGCCGCCGCCAGCATCAGGCCCGCCCACGCATCGCGAGACTCGTCGGCGTAAATGATCGCCCACACGAGCAGCGCCAGCGTCGGGAGATTTATCTGGCCGTGCTCGATGTTGTTGTCGATGAATCGGAATGACAGCAGCACGGGGACGACGAGCAGCGCGGCCGGCAGTTGCCGTTCACGGCCGAACAGAATCACGCCCGAGCCTGAAATAAATTCAATCAGCGAAAATGCGTTGACCGCGAAGAAGACAAGTTGCGCAAGATGGTGTGGCAGCGCCGCGAGCGGTGCGAACCCGATCGCGAAGACCGGCGCGTAGAGGAATCGATCGGAATCGCCGGGCGGATAGATCGCGCGGCCGTGAAGGACGCGATGTCCGGCGCGATAGTAGACGTTGAAGTCGCCCTGCGACCGAAGCGTTGCCGAGACGCCGAGCCCGACGAGGTACGCGCCGAGCGCGAGCCATGCGAGCTGGCGGGCGCGCGTCACGTCGAGCTTTTTCATTTTTTCGTTGCGGAAGGCAGGCTGGCCGCGCGCCGCGGCGAGGTTACGCGATCGGTTTGGCTTCCTCGATCAGCATGATTGGAATGTCATCGCGCACCGGATACTCGAGTCTGCAAGCGCCGCAGACCAGGCCGTCCTGCTTGTCGTTGAGATGCAGCTCGCCCTTGCATTTCGGGCACGCCAGGATGTCGAGCAATTCCTGACTCAGCGCCATCGCCGAAATCCTCCAAGCACTTTATTTTCCCTGCTATGCATCAGCCGCCGTCGCCGCCGCGGTCATGCGCCCCAGTATCAACTCGTCGAGCGCGCGCGCATCAGCGGCATCCATCGTCACTTCGAGCCTGAGAGCGTATAGCGAATCGCGCGGGAACGGAAACCGCTCCAGCTTGACCAGGTCCTTCTCAGTCGTAATGACCAGGCCGGTGTCGCGCATCGCATTCACGATAGCCTGCCAGTCGGCGTTGGTGTAGGCGTGATGGTCCGGATAGTCGAAAACGCCGACCAGCTCCGCGTCGAGTTCGCGCAGCATCGCGTAGAACGCGCTTGAATCCGCCAGGCCGCTGACCGCCAGTACGCGCCGTCCGCCCAGTCCCAGCGGGGTTTCGCGCCACACACCGTTTTCGGTGACAATGAACGCGCGCGGCCGCACTGACGCATGCAGCAACTTGCGCGCGGTCAGTTTCTTCATTTGCGACGGCCGAATTGCCGACGCGCCGGAACCTGAGCGCATTACGATGATCGCGTCCGCGCGAGCGGCCGCGCGGAGCGATTCGCGCATCGGCCCGGCCGGGAGCATCCAGCCATTGCCAAAGCCAAGTTCGTTGCTCACCAGGACGAGATCCACGTCGCGACTCAGACGCACGTGCTGAAAGGCATCGTCAAGGATCACCGCGTCGAGCGGGCCGAGCTTGCGCAGCAGCTCGATCCCGTCGAGCCGCCGGCGCGCAACCGCAATCGGACCGGTGAACGACTTTGCCATCATCGCCGGTTCGTCGCCTGCATCTTCCGGCGAGACTTTCAGACTGCCGCCGTCAGCCACCAGCTCGGCGCGCGCCCTGGATCGCGCGCGATGGTAGCCCCGGCTCACGATTGCGACGCGCAGGCCGTGGCTCTGCAAGCGCCTGGCGAGAAACAACGTGAAAGGGGTCTTGCCGGTTCCGCCGACGCTCAGATTGCCCACGCTCACGGTCAGCACCGGTGACCGCCGCTTCATCATGCGCCAGTAGAGATGACGTGCGCCGACGCCGACTCGGTACAATCCCGCCGCAGCCGCGAGCCCGGCCCACGCCGGAAGCATGCGAACGGGGAGATCGCGCTGCCACAATCGCTCGATTCGCGGGCGATTCGGACTCGGCTGGCTCGGGGGCATCGGTCAGCCGAGACTAATGAGCGCTTCGAGCTGCTTCAAGGCGAGCTGCGCGCCGCCCGCCCCTGCGCTCACGGACGCGCGTGCGCGCCGGCCTGCATCCTGCCGCGCGGCGTCGTCGCCGAGCCAGCTCGAAGTTTCGCGGACTATGTCGCGCGCGTCCTTGACAATTCGCGCGCCGCCCGAACCAACCAGCGACGCCACTGTCTGCTGCTGGTTCTCGTGATACGGGCCGATCAGGACCGGCACTTCGGCCAACGCCGGCTCGGCCGGATTTTGCCCACCACGCCCCTGCGCGAGGCTGCCGCCGACGAACGCGATCGAGCCGCGGCGATAGAAGCTGCGCAGCTCGCCCATCGTGTCGAGAATCAGCACGTCCGCGTCGCGCGCGGCGGTCGATAAATTGAGTTCCGACGCTTTAACATATTCGAGCGATGCCGCACGCAGCGCGTTTTCGACCTGCGGCGTGCGATCGAGATGACGCGGCGCTATCGACAGCGCGAGCTGCGGGAAGTCCTTGCGCAATTCGCGGTAGGCGTCTGCAATGACGGCGTCTTCGCCTGCCGCCGTTGAGCCCGCGATAAAAATTTTCCGCCCGGGGGCAAACGCCAGCAGCGCGGGACGAATCGGTTCTTCGTTTGCCGGATCCGCGTACGCCGCTTCGATCTTGGTATTGCCGGTGACGATCACCTTTGGCGCGAGCTCGAACCTCGCGTAACGCTGCGCGTCTTCATGGCTCTGCGTCAGAATCAGGGTCGCCTGGCCAAGCGCGTATTCGAACAGGCCGCGCGCGCGCAAGTAACGGCGCAACGAGCGCTCGGACATCCGGCCGTTGACAACAGCAACCGTTGCGCCCGCCCGCGCGGATTCGATGAAGTAGTTGGGCCAGATTTCAGTTTCGGTGATCAGCACAAGCCTCGGCCGGATGCGCTCCAGGAACGAGCGCACCGCGCGCCGATTGTCCAGCGGCGCCAGCATCCACGCCGCGGCGCCCGGGATTCGGCGCTCGGCCGCCTCGCGTCCCGCCGCCGTCATCGTGGTGATTGCCATGAACGCGCCCGGATGAAGTTCGAGCAGACCGTTGGCGACCGGCCGAATCGCCTCGATCTCGCCGACCGACGCCGCATGCACCCAGATTCGCGGCGCGCCCGCGGTATCCGGAAAATCACAGTGGCCCATGCGCTCGCGATAGTCGCGCATATTCGCCGGATGCGTGGCCAGCAGCGCAAACGGCAGGGCCGGATACCACAGCAAATTGTACAGCGCGCTTAGCATCGAAGCCTCGCCGATCGGCACACCTGACGAGTCGAACTTACGACCGGCGATTCTCAGTTGATGAGACCGCCGTTGCCGGCCAGATCTTCGGGCGACATGAATTGCAGGTCGTAGAGCTTTCGGTACTCCTGCCCGCGCGCAAACAATTCGTCGTGCGTACCATCCTCGACGATACGGCCGTGAACGACTACCACGATCCGGTCGGCGCGGCGCACGGTGGACAGCCGATGCGCTATCACCAGCGTGGTGCGGTTGGCCATCAGGTGATCAAGCGCTTCCTGCACCGAGCGCTCGGCGGCGGAGTCCAGTGACGAGGTGGCCTCGTCCAGGATCAGAATCGGCGCGTCCTTGAGCAGCGCCCGCGCGATCGCGATTCGCTGGCGCTCGCCGCCCGAGATGCGCACGCCGAGTTCGCCCACCATCGTGTCGTAGCCGTTGGGCAGCCGCGAGATAAAGTCGTGAGCGTTGGCGAGCTTGGCGGCCGCGACTACGCGCTCGAGATGTTTGTCGCTGCTGCCGTACGCGATATTGGCGCGAATCGTGTCGTCGAACAGAAAGGTAGTCTGAGTGACCAGGCCGATTTCCGCGCGCAGCGACTTGAGCCGCAGCCGGCGCACGTCGATTCCATCGACCGTGACGCGTCCTTGCTGCACGTCATAAAAACGCGGAATCAAATCTGCCATCGTGGACTTGCCGCCGCCGCTCATCCCGACCAGCGCCACGACCTTGCCCGCGCCAATCTCCAGGTTGATGTCGTGCAGCACCCACTCGTCGCCGTAGCGGAAACTGACGTGCTCGAAGGCGACGCTGTGCGGGCCGGGATGCAGCTCGATTCCGTCGGGGTCGTCGGGAACCTCGCTCGGCTGATCCATCATCTCGAAGACCCGTTCGGCCGCGGCAAGCCCTTGCTGGATTGTGTTGTTGGTTTTGCCGAGCGCCTTGAATGGACGGTAAACGAGAATCATGGTGGTAAAGAATCCGGCGAATTGACCCAGTGTGCGCGTGCCCGCTTGCAGCGAGCCCACCGCCCACCAGACCACCACGACGACCGCAATCGCGCCCAGCGCCTCGATCAGCGGCCCGGTAAACGCCTTGATCCGCGCCACCCGCATGAAAATCCTAAACAGCCGCTTGAGCTCGCGATTGAAGCGGGCGCGCTCGTAATCTTCCATCCCGAACGCCTTCACGACGCGGTTGCCCTGGAAGGTTTCGACCAGCAGCGACTGCAAGCCGCTCAACTGCTTTTGCTGGTTCTTGGTCTCGCGACGGACTTTCTTCGAAAGACCTGCGATCGGCAGAACGACGATCGGAAAACCGATGAAGGCGATGATGGCGAGCTGCCAATCGAGGTAGAAGGCCGTCACCAGCAACGCGATCAGCGACATGCCGTCGCCGAAAATCGAAAACACGCCGCCGGTCAGGCTGGAGACCACCATGCCGACGTCGCTGATGATTCGCGAAACCATCACGCCGGTCGGCGTGCGGTTGAAGAAACTCAACGATTGGCGTTGCAGGCTCTCGTTGAGATCGCCGCGGATGTCCATCACCAGCTTCTGCGATATGTACGCGCTCAAATAGTCGTCGGAAAAATTGGCGAGCGCGCGGAGCAAAAATAATCCGGCGAGCATCAGCGAGTATTTACGCAGCTCCAGGGCGCCGTGCGCGTCGAGCTGATGAGCGATTTTGAGATTGGTGACCATATCGACCACCATCTTGATGATGAGCGGGATTCCAGCGCTGGCCGCCGACAGCAGGGCCATTGCCACACCCAGCAACAACACGAACGGGAACATGTATCGGCGGAGGTAGCCGTACAGCCGCCATTCCATTGGGGTAAGCAGCTTCATGCCTTCGACCTGGACGCGATCATCTCGAGCGCGAGCGTCGCGACTCGTCCCGCCGCGCCCGGTGAGCCGAGCTTCTCGCGCAATGCCTTCAGCGCGGCGACCGTGTCGGTGTGGATTGTCTCGCTTAACAGCGGCTCGGCAGCTCGCACCAACTTCTCGACGGTCACGTCGCCCTGGATCAGTTCCGGCGCAATTTGCCGGCCCGCAAGAATGTTCGGCATCCCTATAAAATCCACCCCCGTCACGAGCATCCGCCCTAGAATATAGGTAAGCGGCGACACTTTGTAGGCGATGACTTCGGGGCATCCGAGCAGCGCCGTCTCCAGCGTGGCAGTGCCCGACGCGACCAGCGCGAGCTCGCTCGACGCGACTATGTTGTATGTGTCGTTCTCGACAATCCTGATTCCCGCCAGGTCCGCGCGTCCCACCTCGACAAGTTCAGCCGGTGTCAGCGTCGGCGCCAGCGCGAGCGCTATTTCAAGGCCATGATCGCGCGCGATAATCCGCGCCGCCTTGACCATCGGATCCAGCAGGTAGCGAACTTCGGCGCGCCGGCTGCCTGGCAGGATCGAGATGATTCGCGCGCGGGGCGGGAAGCCATGACGCTTCAGCGTCTCGTCCCGGTTCTGGATCGTGGCGATCCGATCGAGCAGCGGATGCCCCACGAACGAAACGCGCTCGCCTGCGCGATGGAACAGTTCGGCCTCGAACGGCAGCACCACCGCCAGCCGATCCGCGCGCTCGACCAGCTTGTCGATTCGGCCGCGCCGCCACGCCCACACTTGCGGCGTGATGTAGTAGAGCACCGGCACTCCGTTGCGCCGGGCCGTGCCGGAAAGTATCAGATTGAACTCCGCGTAGTCGATCAGGAGCACGAGGTCCGGCTGCTCGCGCCGGATGATTCGGCGCAGCGCGCGAAACGCGCCAATCGTGCGCCCGATCGTCGAGGCCAGCTCCGAAAGTCCGAGCCCGTGAATGTCCTCGGTCCTGACGATCGCGCGCACCCCGGCCGCGCGCATTTTCTCGCCCGCGATTCCGAACAGTTCGCACGACGGGTCGCGCGCGAGAATCTCCCGCGCCAGATCGCCGCCATGAAGATCGCCCGACGCCTCGCCGGCAACGATCATGACGCGGCACTTGTGCGCGGTCTCTTTCAGGCGTTCATCGAGCGGCGGCGGCGCTTCGGCATTCAACGGCATTGAAGGGATTGTGATTGAAAAACATGGCGCCGCAAATGGCCTCGCTGGCCCGATTCAACCGGTATATCAGCGACGATTGGTCAGCCAAGTGGTACCGGTCCTGAAATCCACCAACTTTAGTGCCGTCGCATCCATGTCAGCCCTGCCTGGCACCGATCGCCGCCGCTTGGCGCGGCACAGCGTCGGACTTTTTCCATTCCGAAAAATCGATCTTGAGCAGCTCCTCGAGCGCCTCGACCTCGGGTAGATAGCGCTCGGTCAAGATCGCGTTTTGCTCGGGCGAAAGGGTCGGGAATATTTCGCCGCGGCCGTTGCAGAATTCCCAGATGCCGGTGCTTCCGAGCGCTCTCATCACGCCGTAGGCATGACGCCTTTTGAGCCAATAGCGGAGATGCCGCGCATTCTGGGCGAGCTTGCGGCTCTTCGGGGCGCGCTCGATCAAATTAACCCGCCGTTGCCCGCGGACGTGATCGGGAATCTGGATTCGCGCCGTCCCAATAAAGTCGCACACCCGGTCCAGATAGCCTTGGGGATCGTCGCGCAGCTCTTCATAACGCATGACCAGAAAACGCTCGCGGCCGAAATAGTCAAACCATGTCGTCAGATGCTTCGCGTAACGGTTGCTGTCGTCGATGTGGGGGCGCGTGTTGAGCACCTCGTCGAACGTTCCACGCACGAACGCGCCGCGAAGCAGCATTTTGTAAGTCGAGTAAGCATGATCGACGGGATTGCGGAGCGTCACGAGGAATTTGCAGTCCGGAAGATGGCGATGAATGCGCGCAGGTGCCTTCTTCGCGTCGAAGTACGGACAAATCTCCGCCACCTTGCGGTCACCGGTCGCGTAGCGGAAATGGTGAGCGTACCAATCGATTCCCTTCGAGTAGAAGGTGGTGAAAAACTGCGTTTCCTTGACTCCGTAGGGCAGATCGACGTGGCCCTCGAGCATGCGATGCAGCCAGGTTGTACCCGTGCGGGGAGGGCCGAGCCCGATGAACTCGGGCAACCTCATGAGGCGGTCTGACGCCATATAGCTAGGTCCGCAATGGCACGAAATTAGGCGGGAAATTCCGTTTTGAAGCCGGATTCAGAGTAGCGCCAAGGCCACGCGGTCTGCAAACGCGAGGTTCGAGCCCGGTTTTGAGTCCAGGGACCTTCGCGGCGCGTTCAATTGTCAGGCGCGAAATTCCTGCGGATAGCGTCGCGTATCTGATCGACCGGCGAGCCCTGCTCCGACATCCGCTCCGCCAACAACGCCTCGCCGATGCAGATTTCGCATTTCGAGCCGTGCTCGCCTCGATAACAATCGAGCAGATTCTGATGGCCGTACAGCCTGTCACATCCGCAATAGCAATGCAGCCGCGCCAGCAGCGCCGGATCTTTCTCCGCAACTTGATAGGCTTGCTTGGCCGGACCAACGAACTGGTTCGGATCGAGCGTCAAACGCCCCTGCGCCCCGTTGGCGGCGACGGTCTCTGCCTCCGCCAGTCTCGTGCAGCAGCAATGACCGGCTATGCACATTGCTCCGCGCGCACCGCCGTTCTCCGATGATGAGGCGCCGAACGTTGGCCACAGATAGGCCAGCGCCAGAATCGCCGCAAACGAGGAGCCGAAAACAATTGCTCGTCTCATGCGGCACCTCAACCCTTGCTCAGGGTTTTTTTGACGTCGTCGACGATGTCCTGCGCCTTGACAATTTCGCCGTTGTATTCGCGCACCAACCGGCCATCCGGTCCTACCAGCATCATATCGACCAGGTGGCCGACCGAACCATCGGGCATGATTTGCCGGCTGAGCTTGAAGCCCGCCAGCGCTCGATCGACGTCCGCGGGACCGCCGGTCAGAAAATACCACCCCTTTTCGTCCGCCCCCTGCTGGCGCGAGTAGTCGAGCAACTGTTTGGGACCGTCATGCTCGGGATCGACGCTGATCGAAACGATCGTCACTTTCGAGCCAAGATCGTTGCCCAGCCGCAGCGCGACATTCGCCAACTTCGCCGTCTCCATCAGGCACGACCCCGGACACGACGTGTAGATAAAATCCACCACCAGCGGCTTGCCCTTTAGCGACGTCAGCGAGACGGTGTCGCCATACTGATCGACGAGCTTGGTATCGGTGAGAACGTTGGTGGCGCCCACGCTGCCCTCGGTGTTGCGATTGCATCCAGCAGCCGCGAACAGGCTCGACGTCATCGCTACCACGATGACGAGCGATCTGAGATTTCGATGAGTACTCATATATCTATCTCTTACCAATTGTTTGTCCGTTAGCGATTTCACCTGCTCACTTCCAAAAAGGCTAGGTCGCGCCGTCGCCAGCCGCCATCGGCTTGTGCGCTGCGGCCCGCTCGATGTCGCTCGCGACGCGCTCCGGTTGGGCATCTTCGCCCAGGTACTGGACCAATGCACGGCCGTTCGCGTCAACCAGACAGAACAGGAGAAAATGATCGACTCCTCCATCGGCTTCGCGATGGCGGAACAACTTGAATCGCGCCATCACAGCGTCGATTTGTTTGGGCGTCCCAGTTAAAAACAGCCAGCCGTTAAGGTCGGCGCCCTGCGCACTGGCATATGCGCGAAGCTGCTCGGGGTGATCGTGTTCGGGATCGACCGTGATCGAGACGATGCGGGCGTCCGTTCCGAGCTTGGGCCCGAGTCGATCGGCGATCTTTTTCATCCGCGCCGTGAGGAGCAGACACGGTCCTGGACAGGTGGTGTAGATGAAATCGAACAGCACCGGTTTGCCCTTCAGCGAGGCCAGGGAAACTTTCCGGCCGTACTGATCGACCAAGGTGATATCGGGCAAGCAGTCGGAGGCGTCGCGCACCGCGGATCCTCCGCGCTCGCCGACATTTGCAGCCGGCCGGCGGCAACCAGTCAGCGACAGCACTCCCGTGAAGACCACCACCATCGTCAGAAATAAACTCTTCGTGATCGAGGAAATGGTTCGCGCAGAATGCATCGTGCTTCCATGCATAAACTTCAGTGCATCCGGGAGGCTGTTAGAATCGCCATCAGCGAGGCGCGATCACGCTCTTGCTGCGCCTCGAGTTCATATTCGTTGCGCTCTCGCTCAGCGATTTCCGCGTTTTCCTCGTCCGCTGTGGCACGGCATTCCGAGAGTTCCCGATCGCGCTCGTCGGCTTCCTGCTGTATTCGCGATTCAACGGAAGCGTCTGGAGTTGCAAGTATGCGCTCCGTTTCATCGCGGCACCGGTTCAGTGTTTCGTCGACGCACTGTTTCTCGCTCTCGTTGAGAGCCTGTCTCTTTTTTTCCAACTGCGCGAGCCTCGGATTCGGATCGCCCGTCCGGGGGTTCGTAGAAGCGCATCCAGCCAGCAGGATGATTGCGACTAACGCGAGCTTGTTCGTTTGACGCGATTGCAACGAGGATTGCTCCTGATGGGGTCAAGGCTTGGCGTTAGGTCCGCGGGGATTCGCTGATGCCTGCGCCGCGGAACTTGGTGAAAGCAGCGGGAGCACCGCGTCCGAAAGACTCTTCTCCGTGACCGCTGTTTTATCGGGCGTAAACCAATCGCGCACAACTCCTGAGCGGTCCACAACAAAGGTCTCGGGCAACTCGGCGGGATCGCCGAATCCATTGGTTTGGGCATCTCCAAGTATCGCCGCCGGATAACTGAACGATTGCATGACCTTGATCACATCGGATCGATCGTGCGGGCGATCAGCGCTCACGCCGATCATCTCGAGCCCCTGGCCATGATAGCGCCGGTAGAAAGCGTCGAGAGCCGGCATCTCCTCGCGACAGGGCGGACACCAGGTGGCCCAAAAATTCACGATCACAACCTTGCCACGCTCGGCGGCAAGATCGAACGTGCCACCAGCCAGTTCCGGCACGATCAGCGCCGGTGCTGTTTGACCGACAGTCGCGTAGGCGAACGCTAACGTAGCCGCACAGATGAGCGCGGCAACTCCCGCTCCGGCAGACCACCATGTCGTTCGCCTCACGGTTGCTTTTCCTCGCTTCAGAAGCTGTAACTCAAAATCAGCTTGGTCGCGAAGGGCGCGGTGATCTGATAGCCCCTCATGTTTTGAAAAATTGGGACCTCTATGTCTGCGTAAGCCCGGATGATCCCGAGTTTGATCTCGCCTCCCGGAGCAACGATAAGACGGGTGTAGCCGCTGTTCGCGGGATTTGCGTTATTTCCTGTATCCCGCGTGCGGTCAGAGGCGAGAAAGGTGAGCATCGGAGCGAGCTCGCTGAGAAGACCGACTTTGCCGAAGTCGTAGTAGGCTCCCACCGCACCATCGACTTCCCTGCCGGGCGTGTACTGGTCCTGTTCCCAGAGCGGCAAGTCGTAGTTGACCTGCACGAAGTAGTTGAAGGGCCGCTCCATGAGGGTCAACGGCAACGTTCCCAACTTGGTCGGGAATGTTCCGAGGTGGTAAGCCCCCATCAGAAGGTCGGTGCTTCCCGTGCCAATCTGCGTGTCCCGATCGTAAGGTGGATAGGTCCACTGGCCGCTCGGGGGCTTGACCCCCATCAGGAGCCCGGTCGACATGTCCTCCGACAGACCCGTGTACATCGCCTGGATCCGGACATCGCCGATGGAGTTGTTCTGGTACCAATGGATGTCGCTGTTGTTGCCGTCATAAGCACCCTTGTAATCGCGCACCCAATAGGGCACCTCGAGCATCACGCCCCAGTCCCGATTGAACATGTACTGTACGCCCGCTTCGATGAAGTCTGTCCGGATGTACTTGTCGTTGTTGTAGAAGGCGGAAGCTGGCTGGGTCGCGTGGAAGTTTATGGACTGATCCATGTACTCATATTGCAGCCACACCTGGCCTCCGGACCCCTGAGGAAACAGTGATGCGGTTCCTACCTCGAAAACACCACACCCGCAGGCGCAGGCCCAGACGAGGCTCGGCGTTAGCCCGATCGCGAAAATCGCCGCTACCAACACGCGTCTGGCTGTCTTAGAGAAAGCCTGACGCCGTGACATAAGATTCCTCCGCATAAGCATCCATCCCGGCCCACCGGAGCCGCACCTTCGGCGCGCGAACCATCAAGGCCCACGAGCAATCGTCCATTAACGATAAGCGAAAAGCTGAAACCGCCCTGTTTAGCAGAACAGCTTGGGCGGAGGCGGATCGGGTGCTTCGGCGAATCTATGCTTCAGAATCGGAACGAATTGAGCAACCAATTCGTGCGAAACAATCTTCGCTCCAATTTCAGGCTGCGCCGGACGTGCGATCTGCGCGATGCCGGGCGAGCTGTCCAGCGACTGCAGCGGATGGCAGATGTCGAGCGAGATGTTCGGCCCGGAACGATCGGAAATGACGATCACGCCGATCGACGGCAGGCTCGCCATTATCATGACCAACGCCATCGCAGCGGCGAACTGCCGCATCGAAGCGCGATCGATCGTCAGTGAGGTTGCCATCGCGGTTTATTCCGACACTTCGCTCTTAGCCTTTGCTGCGCGCGCGATCAACGTCCGCGACTACCGCGTCGGGGCTCACATCGAGCGCGTTGTACTGCCGAATCTGATGGCCGTCGGGACCGAGCAGGAAGGCGGATATGGAATGCATGATCGATCCATCGCTCTCACGCGTCCGGCGCAGCTTGAACAACGCCAGGACCTGGTCGATTTTGGCGGGCGGCCCGGTCAAAAAGAGCCAGCCGCTCGCATTTGCGTCGTGGCTCTGAGCGTACGTTGCCAGCGCCGCGGGGCTGTCGTGCTCGGGATCGAGCGTGATCGAGACGATCCTGACGTCGGCTCCCAGCGCGGGACCAAGCACGTGTGCGATCGCCGCCATCTTTGCCGTGAGCAGCGGGCAGGTCGAAGCGCACGAGGTGTAAATGAAATCGATCAGCACCGGCTTGCCCTTTAACGACTCGAGCGAGACCGTGCTCCCGTGCTGATCGATCAGGCTCACGTCCGGCAGGCAATTGTTCCCGTTAGCCGCCGGATAGTCACCTCTCGCTTCGCGATTGCCGCAGGCCGATAGAGTAAGAAGCGCTGCGAGACTGAATATCACCAGCACGCGGCGGTAGTGTCTGATGGTGCGAATATCAACCGTCATCTTGCTACGGCTACTCCGGATAGTCAGAACAACGCGCGGCCCGCTTTGAGATCCGCCGTTTTGATATGCACGATCCCTGAATCTTCCTCGTGCGCAAGGCTGACGGGCACGCACGACGCTTTGCCTTCAGTCATTCGATCGATCGGGTAGTGATTTCCGCACACCCGGCAAATCAGTTCGCCGCCAGCTATCCGGTAGCCGCGATGGTACGCGAAGCACTGGCGGCATGCGTCGAACACCGAGCGCACTTTGCCATCGTGGCCGCGCGCGAGCACGAAGCGGAGCCGCCTGCCGGCGTCATCTCTGTAACAGAAAAGCCGCGCGCCGCCGGGGCGCAGCGCGGACACGTTGACGGCCACGGCGTCGCTGCCGGTCACCGGCGTGCAGTCCGCGGCAGCGGTGAAGATGAGAAACGCGGCGCCCGCGCCCAGCACGAGTCCGCCGAGAATTTTGAGCATTCTGATCCTGCCCGGACTCATTGCGTTCGATTCTGTCGCAGCGGACTACAGGCGTCAAGACGCGACCGAGTCCGTCAGCATCACGTCCTTGATTCTCTCGGTCAGTTCCATCACCCGAAGTCCGTCGTCGGCGCTGACCGCCGGCGTGGACCGGTTGCGAACGGCGCCGACGAACGCATTGACTTCGTCGGCGAGAGGATCGCCTTCGCCGAAATCGATCTGCTCGGCCGAAATTGTGGGAAACTGCGCGCCTCGCACCGGCGGTGTCCGGCGAAATATCTGGATGCTGCGCGCTTCGTAATCGACTGAAATGTACGCATCGGGCTGGAAGAAGCGAATCTTGCGCTCGCGCCGCGCCGACACGCGGCTGGAGACGAGATTTGCGATGAGACCGCTCTGGAAGCGGATGCGCGCGTTGGCCAGATCGATTCGATCGGTCAGGATCGCGACGCCCACCGCCTCCAGCGACGCCACTTCCGACGGCGCCACCGACAGGATCACGTCCAGGTCATGCACCATCAGATCGAGCACCACGTCCACATCGGTGCCGCGCTCGGTGAACGGCGCGAGCCGATGGCATTCCACGAACCGCGGATTTTTTACGATTGAATGCAGATGAACGACCGCCGGATTGAACCGCTCGAGGTGACCGATCTGAAGAATGCGCCCGGATTCCGACGCCAGCCCGGCCAGCTCACGTGCCTGCGCCAGCGTCTCGGCCATCGGCTTTTCCAGCAGCACGTCGATGCCCGCTTTCAGCATCGCCGACGCGATCTCATGATGCGTCACACCGGGCGACGCGACCGTCACCAGGTCCACCTTTCCCGCGAGCATCCGGTAATCGGCCAGCGGCGCCGCGCCAACTTCCGCCGCCAGGGCCTGCGCCCGCGCGGCGTCGAGATCGACGACGTGCGCGAGCTTGATTCCCGCAATCGCGGCGTACTTGCGCGCGTGCAGAGTGCCCAGCCGCCCCGCGCCGATCACCGCGGCGCGCAGCTCAAACGCCGGCTTGCGCATAACCGTACAACGTCACGTTTTTCGCGCGCGCGAGCGCGAGCGTGCGATCGCGTTCGAGAATCAGCGCAACTCCCGCTTCGACGCCGATCATCGCCGCGCCAATCTCGGCCAGCAATTCCACAGTAGCCGGGCCAATTGCGGGGCGGTCGAACCGCATGTCTTGCCCGGGCTTCGCCGCCTTGGCCACCACCAGGCCCGCGCCCACCAGCGCGGCTGCGCGACGCACGGCGGCGTCGGTACCTTCCAGCGCTTCCACGGCGGCGACCATTCCGTCGCGGACCGCGACCGTCTGGCCTATATCGTAGCTGCCAAGCCGGCGCGCGACCGCGAATGCGAGATCGAGATCGCGCATTTGCGCGGGAGCCGGCTCGGGACCCGCGCCGACGCCGGGGCGCGCGAGCCAATGCTCGATCATCGGCACCGGGTCGATCATTTTGATTCCTTCAGCCTCGACTTCACGCGCGACGCCGCGCAGAACGGCGTCATCGCTGAAGCGCCCGATTCCCGCGAGCATCTTGAGCGCGCGCGCGTCGGGTGCGAAGGAATCTTTCAGCCGCGCGCGCGCGATGCCGCCGGCCATCGCGGCTTCCGACACACCGGCGGTTTTGAACACGTCGATTATTTTTTGCAACTCGCCGACTTTGATCCACGTGACTTCGCCGGCCACCGAGTCGAGCGCGCGCTCGCTTTCATCCAGGTGCGCGACCGCGACGATTTTTATTCCGCGCTCGCGCGCGGCGCGCGCTACTTCGAGCGGAAAGACGCCGTTGCCCGCGATGAGCCCGAGCTTATTCACGCTCGCGGCCAACGACTCCGCGCTTCGAGTTGTTTATGAAATCAACCAGCCGGCGCACCTCGGCCAGCTCGCCGTATTCCTCGAGGGTCTTGGCAATCGCTTCCTCGCGCAGCAGCTTCGAGAAAAACAGCGTACGAATCGCCGACTTCAGCGCCGCAATCGTTTCCGGCTTGAAGCCGCGCCGCTGCAGGCCAATCTCGTTGACGCCAGCCAGCCGCGCGCGCTCGGTCCCCGCCACCATCGAGTACGGCGGCACGTCCTGCGCCACCTTCGCGCCCGCCGCCACGATCGCGTGAGTGCCGATGCGGGTGAACTGATGCACCCCGACCTGGCCCTCGCAAATCGCGTACTCTTCGATCACGCAGTGGCCCGCCAGCCCGGTGGACGCCGCCAGGATCACATGGTCGCCGATGAG
Organism: uncultured delta proteobacterium; assembly: GCA_963842085.1. Taxonomy (GTDB): domain Bacteria; phylum Desulfobacterota; class Binatia; order Binatales; family Binataceae; genus Binatus. Next base: position 2,919,619 of record CAWJET010000001.1, on the reverse strand, counting down.
GCAGTCGTGCGCGACGTGCGCGTAGGTCATCACCAGCGCGTGACTGCCGATTTTCGTGAGCATGCCGCCGCCTTCGGTGCCGCGGTGAATGGTCGCGAACTCGCGAATCATGTTGTCGTCGCCGATTTCGACTACCGACGGTTCGCCCTTGAATTTCAGGTCCTGCGGTTCCGCGCCGATGGCGGCGAACTGCCAGATGCGATTGCGCTTGCCGATCGTGGTGTTGCGCTCGATCATCGCGCACGGGCCGATCACCGTGCCCGCGCCAATCTTCACCCCCGGTCCGATCACCGCGCCCGGGCCGACTTCAACGCTCGGGTCGAGTTCGGCCCGCCGGTCGATGACCGCGGAGGAATGGATTCGGCCCGCTATCGAACTTGCTCCTCGACTTCCATCGCGGACAATTCCGCCTCGGCCGCCAACTCGTCGCCGACGCGCGCCGCCGCCTGCATCCGCCACAACGGACGATGGAATTTTACGATTTTCACTTCCATCCGCAGCTGATCGCCCGGGATCACACGGCGCCGAAAGCGCACTTTGTCCAGTCCCGTCAGCACGAAGAGGCGCGTCGGGTCGCCGCCCACTTCATTGAGCGCGAGGATCGCGCCCGACTGCGCGAGCGCCTCGACGATCAACACCCCCGGCATCACCGGATGCCCCGGAAAATGGCCGGCGAAGTAGGGTTCGTTGAAGCTGACGTTCTTGATCGTTACGACGCGTCCCTTGCCAAGTTCGACGATCCGATCGACCAGCAGAAAGGGATAGCGATGGGGCAGCAGCCCCAGCACCCGCTCGAGTTCCGAGACTTTCGTTTCGTGGTCGTCAGGCACCGGGAATTACTTCGCGCACGTTGCCGGGCGGCCTACTTCGAGATGGTCGACTTTTTGGCCGCCTGCGTGCCGAATTCCGACGGCTCGGGCGCGCCCGCCTGCTCGCTCTGAATGCTCGCCGGCCTCACGCCGCCGCCGGGCCCTTCGCCGACGGTGCCGATCGCCACATGCATCGCATTGTAATTGCGGATAACCTGGTCGGTGATGTCGATGCCCGGGGTGCCCCACAGGATCGATCCCTTCTCGAACACCATCGTGTAGTTGTCACGCTCGCCGAGCGTGCGGATGACTTGCGCGAGGTCGTGCACGATTTTCGCGGTGATCTCCTGGTCCTTCGCCTGCAGCTCGTCCTTCGAGTCCTTGTAGTCGCGCTCGAAGTTCTTGAGCTTCTCCATGTACTGGTCCTGCAGGGCCTGGCGCTGATCGGTGTTCATCAGCATGCCCTTTTTTTCCATCTCGTCCTTGAGCGCCTGGACCTCGTTTTGCTGCCGCTGCAGGCGCGCTTCGAGCGAGGTGACCTTGCCCTGGAAATCGGCCTTGGCCCGCTTGCCGGCGTCGCACTCATTGAGCGCCCGCTGCACGTCAACATAGGCGAACTTGAGTTCGGCGTGCGCGGGAGCTGCCGCGGACGTCACCGCAAGTAACGCACCGAACATCGCACCGATGAACAACCGTTGCCTCATACAGTCTGGAAAGCCTCCTGTTGACTACCTATCTGAAACAGCGAACCACGTCCCCACGGCGCGCCTCTTCCCGCACGAAGAAATATACACAATAGTACTTCGTCGAGCATCAAATCCAGTTGCCCACGGGGGTCTCTGACGTTACAGCGGCGAGCCGGCGCCGACCTCGAATACCGTGCTCTGGTCGGCCGGCCGCGGGTTGATCGGAAACGCGATATCCACCGCCAGCGGCCCGAACGGCGACTTCCAGCGCACGCCGATTCCGAACGAGGCCTGAAGCTGGTCGATGGAAAGCGAGTCCTTGAGCAGGAACGATTGCCCCGCGTCGCTGAATACCACCCCGCGGATTCCCAAGCCCGACAGGATCGGGAAGGTGATCTCGTTGCTCAACAGCAATTCCTTGCTGCCGCCGACGTCCTGCACGCTCAGCGGCGCCCCGCCCTGGTTGTAGATCGTCACCTGCGGCCCCAACGAATAGAGCTGATAGCCGCGCACGTCGCCCGGTCCGCCGACTCCGCCCGGGAAGAAGCGCTCATACAGCGGCAACTCGCCGCCCGTCCCGCTTTCCAGGTTGGTCCCGATGCCGAACGTGATTCCCTGCGACACTACGAACGTCCCCAGCGACTGGCTCTTCAGGAACGGGTAGAAATAGCGAAAATGCGCGACGCCCTTGATGAATGAATTGGTGCCGCCGAGTCCGCCGAACTGCATGCTGAGACTCTCGACGGTGCCGGTGCGCGGGTCGATTGGATTGTCCACCGTGAAGCGCCGAATCGTCGGGGTAAATTCCGAGGTTTGCGTGTAGCCCTTGTAGCGCGCGATTTGGTAAGTCGTGAACTGATTCAGCCCTGTTATGCCGATGCTCTGAAACGAGTAGCCGAGTCCCGCCGTGATGTCTTTGAGCGAGAACGGCCCCAGCTTCTTGAAGCCGAGTTCGGTCAGCGGATAGGTCGTCGTCAAGGTGAAGCCCGCCGATGACTGGTTGAAGCTCAGCAGGTAGGTTTTGTTGTCGAACAGCTGCATCCCCACGCTTAGCGGGATGTCCAAAAACCACGGCTCGGTATAACTGATGCTGTAGTTCTGGAACAGGAAACCCACCTGCGCGTTGAGGATCAGCGATTCGCCGCCGCCGAAGAGGTTGGTGTTGCCCAGCGTAAAGTTGCCGAACAGCGATTGATAGCTGTCGAACCCGCCCGCCACCTGGAACGACGCGGTATTGGCCTCGGTCACGTTCACGTCGAGGTTGATCTTGTCGGGCTGCGCCGCGGGCGCGGTCGTGATACGCGTGTCGGAGAAGAATCCCAGCCGGTCCAGCCGCACCTTGGAATCGCGGATCTCCTCGGCGCTGTACGGCTCCTGCTCCTGCACCTGGATCTCGCGGCGAATTACCTTGTCCGAGGTCTTGGTGTTGCCGCTGATGTTGATGCGGTCGATAAGCACTTCATGACCCGGATTGATCAGGAACACCACGTTGACCCGCTTGGTGGTGTGGACCAACTGCGTGCGCGGATCGACGTTGACGTAAGCGTAGCCGCGGTTCGAATAGAAATCGGACAGCGCCAGCACTTGGCGCTGCAGGGCCGAGCCGCGGAACAGTTGCCCGCTCTTCATCGTCAGCAGCCGGCGCAGCTCGTGGCGCGGAAATTTCAGGTTGCCTTGGATGTTGATGCGGCCGACGCGGTACGGGGTGCCCTCATCGATGGTTACGATGATCGTAATCTTCCCGCCACTGCGGACTACCTGCGGTGGCGCAATCGACACGTTCAGGTAGCCGTTGTCGTAGTAGAACGCCGTCAGCCGATCGACGTCTTCCTGCAGTTTCTTCTGATCGAGCGCGCCCCATCCCGTGAACCAGCTCAGCAATCTGCTGTAGGTATGGGTTTCCATGTTGGCGCTCAGAACCGACGATGAAAACGCGTGGTTGCCTACGAATTTGATCTCCGTAATCTCGACCTTCGGCCCCTCAACCACGTCGAATTCGCCGAACGCGGTGTTGTCGGGTTGCGGGATCGGCTTGAAGGTCACCTTGGCGTCGGTGTAGCCCTTGTCCGCGTACACCTGCTCAACGCCGTTGATGGTCTCCTTGACCGCGATCGGATCGAGTATCGTGCCCGGATGCACCTTCACCGCCGCCACTATCTTGTCGTCGTTCGACCGGATCGCCTTCATCCCGTAAAACTTGACGTCGGTTATCTGCGGGCGCTCCTTCACCCGGTACACCAGCACGTTGCTGCCGCCCTGCTGCTCGACGCGCGCGGTCACCGAGTCGAAAAACCCCATGCGGTAGATCGACTTGATGTCATTATCCACTGCCGTCTGATCGAGCGGTTGGCCGACCTGCTGCGTGATGTGGATTCTGATCGCGTCTTCCTCGACGCGTTGGTTACCGGCGATCTGAATCCTGGAGATTATCGCTGCCGGGCCTTGCGCGCGCGCGACCGCGGCCGCGAGCAGCACCGCAATCGTCACCAGCAACAGCGCAATGTTCGCCGGCCATAGCTCGCGATGCGGACGGCGCGGCCCGCACAATGACGACACGCGCGGCTTGCGCGCGTTGAACTTTCCCGATGTCACTCAAACACACCAAAAACGGCGACCAAACTAGCCAATCGCCTCCGCCGTGTAAACCAAACACCCGCTTGATCCCTCGGCCGTTATCTGACGGGAGCGGTTGGCTGAGGGTTCTGGGCGGCGTTCTCGTTGAACCCGCGCTGGGAGTTCAGCGACGCTCGTCGATCAGCTTGCCCTCGCTCAGCCGCAGCGCACGCCCCATGCTGCGCGTTAACTGCTCGTTATGCGTCGCGATCACCATCGTGATTCCCAGCTCGCGATTGAGCTTGTGAAACAGCTCGTGCACTCCACCCGCCGTATGTGGATCGAGATTGCCCGTGGGCTCGTCCGCCAGCAGCAGCTTGGGCCGCAGCACCACCGCGCGCGCCACGGCGACGCGTTGCTGCTCACCGCCCGACAGCTCCGCCGGCCGGCGGCCGAGCTTGTCGCCCAAGCCGACGATTTCCAGCATCTCGGTCGCACGCCGGCTCGCTTCGCCGTCGTCGATGCGGCCGATCAGCGCCGGCATCATGACGTTTTCCAGCGCCGTGAAGTCCGCCAGCAGATAATGGAACTGGAACACGAACCCCAGCTTCGAGTTGCGAAACTCCGCCAGCGACTTCTCGTCGAGCGCGAACAAATCCTCGCCCTCGAAATAGACCTTGCCGGCGGTCGGCTCCTCGAGACTCCCGATAATGTGCAACAGGGTGGACTTGCCGGTACCCGATTGCCCGACCACCGCGACTTCCTCGCCCGTCTCAACGTTCAAGTCAAGGTTGCGCAGCACGCGGATTTCGCGATCGGCGTCGTAGAATGTCTTGTCGAGGCTGCGCAACTCGATAAGACGCCCGGTCGCAGTTTTCGGTTTCGCTTTGGTCGCCGCCGCGCGCGCCTCACTCATAGCGGATCACCTCGACTGGCGAGAGCCTTGCCGCTTGCAATGCCGGGTAGATTGCCGCTGCGAGGCACAGCACGATCGTCGCCGCCGCGACCACGACGAAGTTCCATGGATTGATCATCACCGGTACCGCGCTCACCATGAACATGTCGGCCGGCAGATGAATCAAGTGATATTTGCCGATCAGGTACGAGGTCACGAAGCCTGCGCCCACGCCCAGCACCGTGCCGATCACGCCGAGCGCCGCGCCTTCGCTCAGAAAGATCGACGCCACCGACGCCGCCCGCGCGCCCATCGTGCGCACGATCGCAATCTCCTTGCGCCGCTCCATCACCACCATCACCAGCGTCGCAATTATGTTGAACGCCGCCACCAGCACGATCAGCAGCAGCACCATGAAGTAGGTGAATTTCTCCAGCTTGAGCGCGACGAACAGCGGCGCGTTGGCCGTGGTCCAGTCCTGCACCTCGAACTCAGGCCCCGCCATCGCCGCGATCCGGTCACGTACCGCCGGCGCATCGAACATGTTGTGAAGGCGCAGTTCGAGCCCGCTCTCGAGCTGCGGATCGTCGGCCAGCAGCGCGCGCCCATCCTTCAGCGCGACAAACAACAGCGTCGAGTCGAAGTCGTACATGCCCGAGTGAAAGAATCCCGTCACCACGAATCGCTTGAGGCGCGGAGGCCCGATTCCCGCCCCCATGCTCGCCGGCGAAATCAGGATCACTGCGTCGCCCGGCCTCACCCCCAGGTCGAAGGCCAGCGACTTGCCGATGATCGCGCCGGGCAGCTCGACCACTCGCTTTTTGCCCTTGTCCGCGATCGTCACGGGATGCACGGTCTCGAGGTCAGCGAGCGAGCCGTTCTCCAGCGTCTCTTTCAATTCCTTGAGCACCGGATTGTCATGCGGCTCGACCCCGCGGAGGATTCCGCCCGCCACCAGCCCCGGCGCACCCGAGTCCGTGCTCGACACCGCCATCACCTGCGACGTGATAAATGGCGCCGACGCCGCCACCTCCGGCATCGCAGCGATCTTCTGCTCGAGCGCGGCCGGGTTCCAGACCCCGCCGTCGCTGCGCTCGATGGTTACCTGCGGCGTAAACGCGAGCAGCCGCGCGCGAAGATCTTTCTCGAATCCGCTCATCACCGACAGCGCGACCGACAGCGTGAACGTCCCTATTGCGATTCCGGCCAGCGAGATAATCGCGATCAGCGACACGAAACGCTCGCGCCGCCGCGCCCGCAGATATCTGAGTCCAATCAGGAATTCGTAGCGCAAATCTTCACCTTATATCCCGGCCCGGACTGCCCGCGCACATTCCGTCGATGCGCCCGAATCTGCCCTTTTTCTGGTCCTGGATTGAATCAAATCGGGTCGGTAATCGTCATAGTCGCCGAGCATTGGGAGATTTGCAACAATTCCGGGTTGCGCTGTGCAGCGTCGGTGAAATATGCTCACGGCGTTTCGACTCGAAATGCGGAGGATGCTCGCATGAGCCGTTTTTTGCTTGGGGCGCTTACCGCCGCTCTGTTGTTCGTCTCTTCCAACCTCCCATCCGCCGCCTTCGCCGCCGAATCCGCAGGGCTGCCTCCCCAGAATACCATCACGATGAATTTCCAGAACGTGGATATTCCCGTGCTGGCCAAGTTCATCAGCGAGATCACCGGCCGTAACTTCATCATCGACGAATCCGTGCGCGGCAAGGTCACCATCATCTCGCCGAGCAAGGTCACTCCCGAGCAAGCCTACTCGATCTTTCAATCCGTTCTGCAGGTGAAAGGTTTCACCACCGTCCAGGCCGGCAAGGTTATCAAGATAGTCCCCGCGCGCAACGTGCGTTCCTCCGCCGCGCTTACCGAGTCGCAGGTTCCGGCCGAGTCAAAGGGCGACGAGTACGTCACCCGGATGATCCGGCTTAGGAATATCGACGCCGCTTCCGTCATCGGCGTCATCCAGCCGATGGTCTCGCACGACGGCCTGGTGGCAGCATTCCCGAATGACAACACCGTCATCGTCACCGACGACGCCTACAACGTCGAGCGCTTGCTCCAGATAATCGGCGCCCTGGATGTGCGCGGCGAGCAGCAGTCGATTGTGGTCATTCCGCTCAAGCTTGCCTTTGCCACTGAACTCGCACCCGAAATCGATCAGCTCATGGCCGCCAAGGCCGCGCCCGGCACCCCCGGCAGGCCGGAGATGATGATCCGGCCCCAGATGGGCGTCGCGCCTTCGGCGACCGGCCCCGGCACGGGTTACAAGGTTATCCCTGACGAGCGCACCAATTGCCTTATCGTGATGGCGCCGCCGCTCCAGATGCGCGAGATCCAGGAGATCGTCCAAAAGCTCGACGTCAATCCGCCGCTCACGACCTCGCGCATCCACGTCTATCGTCTCAAGAACGCGCAGGCGCTCGAGATGGTGCAAGTGCTCAACAACCTGCTCAACGGCGGCAGCGGCCCAACCACCCTGTCGCCCACCACCGGCAAGGGATCGCTCGGCCGCTCGAGCTTCAACGAGGCCGCCAATGGCGGTACCTCGGGCTTCGGCGGGATGAACGGCTTCGGCGGCGGCGGTGGTTACGGCGGAATGGCCAGTAGCGCCAGTTTCGGCGGTTCGATGGGCGGCGGCGGTCTCGGCGGCGGTACCAACGGCTCCGGCGGCTTCGGCGGCGGCAGCGGGATGATCAGTCGCAGCTCGTCCAACACCGGTCCGGCGTCAGCCAGCTCGGCCGGCAAGAACATCGATTTCTCCTACCCGGTAAATATCACCGCCGATCCCGCGACCAACGCGATGGTTATCAGCGCGTCACCGCAGGATTGGCAGACCCTCAAGCAGATTATCGACGACCTCGATACTCCGCGGGTCCAGATCTTCGTCCAGGCCGTCATCGTCGAGGTCTCCGCCGAGCGCCAGCGCGAGTTGGGCGTCAATTTCAATGCCTCCACGAGTATCAGCGGCAGCACGCTCGGCGTCGGCTCGCTTAACTTCGGACAGCTTGAAAGTACGCTCAGCGACCCGCTCGGATTGACCGGCCTGGGCCTCGGTCTCGCCTCGAAAAGCACGTGTACCATCTCTTCTGCGGCCCTGGCTGCGGCTGGCGCCGCCACTGGCACGACCACCAGCACCAGCACCAACTTGAGCGTGCCCTGCGATGTCGCGCTCATCATGGCGCTTGAAACCGACACTCACGCCAACGTGCTCTCAGCACCGACCCTGCTCACCGCCGACAATGAAGAAGCGATGATCGTCGTCGGCCAGAACCTGCCCTTCGTCGGCTCCGCTGCGGCCAACGCCGGCTTGCCCGGGCAAATCTTCAACTCGGTCGAGCGCCAGAACGTCGGCATCACGCTCGATATCGTGCCCCAGGTCTCCGAGGGCGACTACGTGAAACTCGACCTCTATGAGGAAGTTTCCAACGTGGTCAACGGCACCCAGAACGCGACGCTCGGCCCTACGACGACGATCCGGTCCGCCTCGACCAGCGTGCTGATCCAGAACCATCGCACCGCGGTAATCGGCGGCCTGCTCGCCAGCCAGGATCAGATCTCGAATCAGGGCGTACCGTTCGTCTCCGACATCCCGGTAATCGGCAACCTGTTCAGCAGCAAGTCGAGCGACAAGCAGAAGGACAACCTGATCGTCTTCCTGACGCCGCATATCGTTCGCAACAAGAGCGAGCTGCGCGACCTTGCCCTGGACGAACGCCAGAAGTTCGTCAATTCGCTCGGGCGCAAGGAAATCCACGATATGCCGGTCTCGCAAATTCGCGAGATCTACAAGCCGAGCTTCTCGATTCCTGTCTCGCCCGCGGCCGACCTGAACGCACCCTACGGCGGCCCGGCCGCGCCTCCGGGACCCGAAAATCCGGGCGCGACCGAGTCCATACCGTCCAGCAGCGGCGAGACGCCGTTCAATACCACCGAGATCGGGCCAACCTCGATGAACTCGACGGCGCCGTCCACGACTGCGGCCAGCGCTCCCTCATACTCGGCGTCATCAGGTCACTTCGTCACGCCCGGGCCTGCGGCGGGCAGCGGCGCCGTAACGCCGCTCGATCCCGGCGCCGGCAAAGTCTCGGCGGGACCTGCAACGGGCGGCAGCGGATTGGCGGACTCGTCGAGCGCGCTCGGCGCTTCAAGGACCGGCGTCACCCCGGCCATCTCGCCGTAATCGCCGGCGGGCGCGATTGTTCGCCTTCCCTCGCGGAAGGGGCCGGGGGTCCAATATCCCCTGTCTTGCCGCCTCCTGCCTAACTCAAAACGTTTGCTTGTTTCAGCCGCGCGATTTCTTCCGCGCTGTACCCGAGCAACTCGCTCATCACTTCATCGGTATGCTCGCCTATCATCGGCGCGCCGCGATATTCGAGAGCGATCGCTCCGAACTGCACTGGAAGCCCCGGCACGACACGCTCGCCGACTTCGCCATGCTTCAACTTCACCAGCATGCTCGACTCGGAGAAGACGGGGTCCTTCATCAATTCGGGAGTGTTGTAGACCGGACCCGCGGCGAGACCGCGCGCGCGAAGCTTCGTAACCAGTTCGTCGCGCGGATAGACCCGCGTGCGCGCCGCGACTTCGCGCTCGAGCTCCTCGACATTCGCCAGGCGGCCGTACAATCGCGCGAACTTCGGGTCGGACGCCATCGAAGTCAGGCCGAGCGCCTCGCACAGCTTTGCGAATTCGTCGTCGGTGGCAATCGCAATCGCGATCCACTGGTCGTCGCCCGCCGCCGGGAACACGCCATGCGGCGCCATCGACTCGTCACGATTCCCGATTCCCGCCAGGTCGCGCCCGTTCATCAGGAAATCCATCATCGCTTCGGGCATCATCGTCGTAACCATCTCGGACATCGACAGGTCGAGATACTGCCCCTGTCCTGTCCGGTCGCGATAGTGCAGCGCCGCGAGCAGAAAGAACACCATGCCGGTGCCGACCGCGAAGTCCGGCCAGGTGCCGCCGATCCCGCACGGAAACGAATCGGGATAGCCGGTGATATGGCACAGTCCGGCAAAGGCCTGCGTCGTCGGTCCGAAGCCCACGGTTCGCGCGAGCGGACCGTCCTGTCCCAGCGGCGTACCGCTTAACATGATGATGTCGGGTTTGATCTTGATGAGATCGTCATAGCCGAGACCGTACTTCGCCATGTTGCCGACCGTGAAATTCTCGGTGACAAAATCACTCTGTCGGATAATCTTGCGCGCGATTTCCTGCGCCTCGGGCATCGCCAGGTTCAGCGCGAGACTGCGGCGCGACGAATTGATCGCATGGAAAACTCCGCTGCGGTTGGCGCCGATCGACCCGTCGGTGCCGGTCAGAAACCGCACCAGGTCGGGCGCGCCCGAGCTCTCGATCCTGATTACGTCGGCTCCCAGAGCGCCCAGCCATGCGGTCGCGTGCGGAACCGCGTAGATCCATCCGAAATCCGCGACTCGAATTCCTTGCAGCGGACGGGTTCCCCTCGCACGATCTCCGCCGCGGCGTTCGCTGCGAGTTTCGCCTGCGACCGTCCGCTTCTGAAGTACCTTTTGATTGTGCTCACCGAGCCGCGGCGCTCCGCGCACGATTCGCCACGGCGTCCGCGTGAACTTGCACGGCGCGCCAGGCATCCGAACGTCGCGGGCCGCGGGATGGTCCAGGTCGACAAAAAACTTGCGCGCCTTGTATTGCTCGTTGCCCGCGACTTCGGCCGGCGAATGCACCGGGAAGCACGGCACGTGCTGCGCCTGCGCCTTCTCGAACGCCTCGGTTCGCGTCTGGGTAGATAGCCAGTCGATTACTCCGGCCTCGATCGCGTCGATATTCGCAGCGCGTCCAAAAATCGTGTCGAACAGCTCGCTGTCCATCCACTCCGGATGCCCCATCGCGTTCTTCGCGCCGCGCCAGAAGCGATCGGTGCCGGCGCTGAAGCTCACCCATCCGTCCTTGCACGGATAAACCCACTGCGCGGCCTTTTTGAGGCGGGTGAAGAGCCGCTGGAACGAGGCGGAATCGGGCGCCTCGTGCGAGTAAAAGCCGAGGTTGGGGCGAATCATGCTGATCATCGAGGGCCACTGTCCGACATCGACATGCTGCCCCGCGCCATTACTCTTTCGACTATACAGTGCACACATCGCGGCGGCCGCCGCTGTATAGCCAGTCAAATAGTCAGACTGCCTGCCGCCGAGCTTCAGCGGCGGCTGATTCTCGGGATCGGTCACCTGATGCCACGGCGTTTCGTAGCCGACGCCGCTCATGTGCGTGGCGACCAGGTCTCCGCCGCGCAGGTTCCGGTATTCCGTCTCGGCGCCAAAAAAAGTTATCGACACGACGATCAGCTTCGGAAATCGCGCCGTCAGCGTGCGCCAGTCGAGCCCAAGCTTTTCGTTCACTTCCGGACGATTCGGATTGAACACAATGTCGGCGGATGCCAGCAAATTGAACACGAGCTCGCGCTCGCGCGGATTCTCCAGGTCGATCGTAACCCCGAGCTTGTTGGTGTTGAGAAAAAGATGCAGCCCGCCGGTTTCGGGGTCGGGCAGCTCGTCGCGAAACGGGCCGAGCGCGCGCTCCTGCGCTCCCGTTCGCGGCGGCTCGACCTTGACCACCTCGGCGCCGAAATCCGCGAACGACTTCGCCACCATCGTCGCCGCCATGAACGGCATCGTGTCGAGACACGGCAACTCGACAACCTTCAAGCCTTCGAGCGCGCGCGGCGGTTGCTGGCAATCCTCGAAGCGCGCCATCGCTACTCGATCCGTTCCGTCTTCATGTTGTCGATCAGGTCGATCAACTCCGCCATCGAGCGGATTACGTAGTCGGGTTTGAATTGCGGATGCGTCTGCAAATATTTGAACGACGCCGCGCCGGTGGCCACTGCGACCGACGCGCCGTAGCCCGCCGCGAGCGCCGCCATGACGTCGCGCGGCTCGTCGCCAACGTACATACACGCGTGCGGAAGTACCGCTGCCTTGAGCGCCGTCTGCTTGAGGCTCTCCGTCTTGTCGAGCGCGCGCAGCGAGGTCGTCGTTTGCGTGACGACCTGGTCCAGATACGACGCAAGCCCGACCATCGCGAGCTTCTCGACCAGCCGCTGCGAATCACCCGGGCGGCTCGTGATGACGCCGGTCGCATAGCCGCGCCGCTTCAGTTCGGCCAGCGTATCCTGCACGTGCGGCAGCACCTCGAGCCGCTCGGTTTTGTCGATCTCGGCCAGGAAGTATGCGTACGCGAGCTTCGCGTACTCAGGCCGCAGATGCTCCGGCACTCCGAGCCACACGTCGTCGGCGGAAAGCGCTTCGCGAAACCGCTCGTGGGTGAGTGGCGGATCATGGCCGAGCTCGTCGAGCGCGTTCTTCGCGGCGATGTACAACGGCCCGTGGATATCGACCAGCGTGCCGTCGAGATCGAAAAAGACCGCCTTGAATTCGCGCGATGCCAACGAAAAATTCCTCGTGCTTCCCAACCGGAGTGTGTAGAGATGCCGAACGGGCTGTCAAGCGCGGCTGCTAGGAATTCGGCTGATACAGCAGCAGATACTCGCGCCGCCCTCCGATCACTTTCTTCACGTAGTCGCGCGTTTCTTTGTACTCGATATTCTCGACCCACTCGTCATCCGGGCCGGAAAATTCCGCCACCCACTTCGACACCGCGTTCTCGCCCGCGTTGTACGCCGCGACCGCCCTGAACGCGTCGCCGTTGAACATCTCCATCAAATTTTTCAAATACGCCGTCCCCAGCTCGACGTTAACCGACGGATCGTAAAGACGAACCGCCTCGGGATCGATTCCATGCTCGGACGCCATCTTCTTCGCCGTCGACGGAATCAACTGCATCAGGCCGCGCGCGTTGGAACTCGACGTGGCATTCGGGTTGAACAGGCTCTCCTGCCGAGCCAACGCGAGCACCAGGTAAGGGTCGAGCGCGAGCCGGGTGGACGCCGGCTGAAAAAGATCCCAGTACGCGCGCGGATAGCGCACTCGCTCGGCCACCGCAGCGCTCATCTGGCCATTTTTCTCCATGTGCGTCGCGGCCACGATCGCGTCGTACCACGCGCCGGCGCTGGCGAATCCGGCCAGCACGAACCGCCGCATCTCGATTGTGCCGCCGGCGTATTCCTCCAGCGCCTTCAACTCTCCCGGCTCGAGCTCCTTGAGGCCGAGCGCGCGGATCGTTTGCAGCCGCGCCATGTGATACTCGGCGACTCCTGCGACCGCGGGCGCCGCGCCGTATTCCGGATCCGGCGCCGACGCGGCGGGAAGATCCGGTCGGGCGGCCGCGACGCGGCGGCTGGCCAGCTCGGGATAGTAGTTGGTGTCGGTGCTCTCCGCGAGCTTTTCGAAAATCGCGCGAGCATCGTTCGAATCGCCCGCGTTTTCCAACGCGCGCGCACGCCAGTACTCGCACATATCACGATTGGTTGCATCCTTCGCGCGCGCGCCTGCGCTCTGAAATCCTGCCGCCGCAACGCGGTAATCGCGCGCCGTATACAGCGTCCACGGGATCCGAAAGCGCGCATCCTCGGCGGCGTCGCTGGCGGGATAGCGCGCGGCCAGGCGTCGATATTGCGCGCGAGCGGAATCGAGCTGACGCTGTTCTTCGAAGATTCTACCGACGCGAAGCATCGCGCCTGGCGCAAGCTCGCTGGCGGGAAAATTCGCGACCAGCCTGTTCAACGTCGCGCGGGCGAGATCATATTGATCGTCGTGCCAGTAGATCAGCGCCAGCGCCTCAAGCGCCGCCGCCGCGTCCGGCCCGCGCGGCGCGATTCGCAGATACTCGAGGAGGGCGCGCCTGGCGCGCTCGGGTTCCGGCTTGAGCGCTCGCGCCGTAACCCAAACCAGTTCCGCGCGAACCGATGGCTCGGGCTCCAGCGCGAGTCCCGCGCTGGCCTGCTCGTTGGCCCCCGACAAATCGCCCTCGCGCAGCAGCAACTCGGATTCGTCGCGATGGTACGCGAGCGAACTGGTGTCGGCCACCTCGGGATTCGACGCGAGAATCGAACGAACCAGCGCGCGCGCTTCTGCATCCGGATCGGAGCGCGGATACTTGTCCCGCAGCTCCATCAACTGTGCATACGCTGCCTTTGGATTGCCGAGCGCGATGAGCGCCCGGGCCTCTGTTATGCGTGCGCCCTGCTCTATCGACGCTGCCGGCCCCCGCGCGATCAGGCGCGACGCGACCTCGGAGGCCTCGGCGTTGCGGCCAAGCTTCAGCAGATTGTCCGCGAGCTTCGCCTCGCCTTGATCGATCATCACGCTATCCGGATACGACCGGACCAGGCGCTCGAGCGTGTCTGCCGAGGCGGTGAGATCGCCCTGGTCGTGCTGCGCGAGTGCCAGGTAGTAGAGCGCGTAATCGCCGAGCGCCGGGAAATTGTCCGCAGCGAACTTGAGACGCTCGATCGCGCGCGCGTTGTCGTGGTTCTGATACGCGCGGTAGCCGTCGACGAACGCCGTCTGCGCGTCGGAGGACGGCGCTATGGGAGCGGCTGTGGGAGCGGCCGGCAGCGGCGCAGGGGTTTGCGCCGGCTGTTCAGCTTGTGCCGACGCGGCCGCTGAATCCGCCCGCGCGGACGCCGACGCGCACCCCGCGAGCAGCGTCGCGCATACAATCATCAGCGCGCCCTCGCGCCACCATCTCGCTGTCATCTGATCTTGGTTAGCGCATGCTCGACGCGGCTTCAATTGGGGGGCCGTCTCTGGCGAGACTTGCGGGACCGTCCGGCGTCTGGCAACAGTCGGGAACGCGATGAGCGATCCAATCAAAGTGATTCTTGCCTCGGCGTCGCCGCGCCGCCATCAACTGTTGGGTGCAAAAGGAATTGAGTTCGAGGCGATCGAAAGCCTGGTTCACGAGCAGCACATCGCGGGCGAGCCGCCGCGCGACTACGCCCTCAGGATGGCGCGCGACAAGGCCGCCACGGTTTCGTCGCGGTTCCCAGACGCGATTGTGCTCGCCGCCGACACTATCGTCGTGTGCGAGAACCAAATTCTCGAAAAGCCCACCGACGCTGACGACGCGCGCCGGATGCTCGCGACGCTCTCCGGGCGAACCCACACCGTCGTGACCGCCTTTGCATTGGCGCGCGGCGGAAAGATCCTCGAGAGTTCGCCGGTCGAGAGCCGCGTCACGTTTCGCAAACTGGCCGCGGCTGAAATCGACGACTACGTCGCCACCGAAGAGCCGTTCGACAAGGCCGGCGCCTACGGAATCCAGGGCGTCGGCGGTGGATTCATCTCGCACGTCGAAGGCTCGCGCGACAACGTGATGGGCCTCCCAACAGAGCGCGTGGTCGCGGCCCTCGCGCGCTGGGGCGTGCAGCGGGTTTAGCGCAAATGTCGACTCGATATGAAATCGAAGAACGGCTGGAGCTCGTGCGAGCGCGGATCGGCGCGGCCGCCCATCGCGCCGGACGCGATCCCGCCTCAATTCGGCTCGTGCTCGCGAGCAAGACGCAGCCGAGTGACGCGATTCGGGCCGCAGCCCGGGCTGGCGCGCGCGATTTCGGCGAAAACTACGTCCAGGAGGCAATTGCGAAGCGCGCCGAGCTGGCGGACCTGACCGAAATTCGATGGCATCTGATCGGTCACCTGCAAACCAACAAGGCCAAGACTGCCGCCGGCGCATTCGCGCTGATTCACACTGTCGATTCCATCCGCCTCGCCGGAGCCCTGGCGCGCGCGAAACCTGCCCGGCGCGTCCACGCGCTCATTGAAGTAAATCTCGGCGGAGAGGCGAGCAAGAGCGGCGCCGCGCCCGACGATGTCCCCCCCATTTTAGATGCTGCCCGTGAAAAAATCGAAATCGAAGGCCTTATGACGATCCCGCCGCCGGCCCCGAGCGCCGACGCCGCGCGGCCCTGGTTCGCGCGGCTGCGCCAGATGCGCGATCGCCTTGCGACACAATCCGGCTATGCGCTAAGCGAACTCTCGATGGGTATGACCGACGACTTCGAAGTCGCTATCGAGGAAGGCGCGACGATCGTGAGGATCGGGCGCGCGGTCTTCGGCGAACGCATCACGTGAACCGTGACCAGTGAAAAAGTGAAAAAACTCGGATTCATCGGCGGCGGCAACATGGCCGAGGCGCTCGCCCACGGCCTTATCCTGCACAAGGTTTTCAAGCCCGCTCAAATTATCGTGTCCGACGTCGCGCCGGAGCGCCGGCGTAAGCTCGCGCGCACACTCAAAGTCGCAACGACCGACGACAATGCCGAGGTCGTGCGCGAGGCCGGCGCCGTCCTGCTCGCCGTCAAGCCGCAGACGATCGACGCCGTGATGGCGGAGGTCGCGGCCGAACTCGCCGGCCCGAGCCGAAAAGCTGCAGCCAAAGGCAAGCTGTTCATTTCGATCGCCGCCGGCGTAACGCTCGCGCGGCTGACTCGCGGCCTTGGCAAGCGCGCGCGCGTGATCCGCGTGATGCCGAATGCGCCCGCGATGGTGGGTCATGGCATGGCGGCGATGGTGCGTGCGCGAGGCGCCTCGCCCGCCGACGAGGCGTTCGCGCTTAGAATTTTCCGGGCGGTCGGCGACGCCGTCGCGCTCAAGGACGAGAAACTTCTCGATGTGGTCACTGCCCTCTCGGGCAGCGGTCCCGCCTACGTTTACCTGTTCGCCAAGGCGATGGCGGATGCCGCAGTGAGCGAGGGCATCCCGCACGAGCTGGCACTCCGCATGGCGCTGAAGACGATTCGCGGCGCTGAGCACCTGATGCGCGAGTCAAAGCGCGACGTCACCGATTTGATCCGCGCGGTCGCTTCGCCCGGCGGCACCACCGAGGCCGCGCTGCGCCGGTTCGCCGAGGATGGTTTTTCTGATATGGTGGCCGCCGCATTGCACGCCGCCAGCGATCGCTCACGCGAACTTGGCCGCGGACTCAACTAGCGAGAGCGCTATCGCGTGTACGCCTGGACCAACCTGATCATCTTCATCGCGCAGACCCTCGACAGTCTGCTGACGCTCTATTTGTATGTCGTGATCATTTCGGCAGTAATGACATGGATCGAGCCGAATCCGTACAATCCGATCGTCCGCTTCATTTATTCGATCACTGAACCGGTCTTTGAATGGTTCCGCGAGCACGTCCCGGTGGTCTTGGGCGGGCTCGATTTTTCGCCAATCCTCGTGATTATCGTCATTCAGCTCATCCAGCGCGTCCTCATTCCGAGCGCCGTGCACGCGCTGATCCCCTCCTACGCGTGAGTCCGGCCGGCAATCAGCCGCCTGATTCGCTCCCATGGATGCGAGTGTTCATCGACGAGGTGGTAATCGAGATCACCGCCCGGCCAGGCGCGTCGCGCCGCGGCGTCATCGGCGTGACTGGAGAACGTCTCGTCATCGGCGTCCACTCGGGGCCACAAAAGGGTAAAGCAAATGAAGAACTGATCGAGTATCTCGCCGGCGAAATGCGCGTACCGCGCTCGGCGCTGATGATAGTTCGCGGCGAAACCGCGCGCCGCAAGACGATCCGCATCGTAACCCACGAACCCGTCAAGGTTGCATCCCGGTTAAGGCAAATCAGCAGACCAAAGTAGCGACCGCCAATGTGTGAAGGGCGAATCGAAGGCGAAAAATCGGGGCTTCGGTTGACTGCTTTGCGTTTGGTGGTTACCTAGAGTGTAGCGAGGCGCGGGTCTTTGGATTAGCAGTCTCGGTTTTGCGATGCCAATCTACGAATACAAGTGCAACAGGTGCGGCGTCTTCGAGGCGATGCAGGGCATCAAGGAAGCGCCTCTCAGGAAGTGCCCCACCTGCAAAGGCAAGGTTGAGCGCCAGATTTCGCGCGGCTCCTTCATCCTGAAAGGGAGCGGATGGTACGCGACCGACTACGCCAAAAAGAGCACCCCGAGCAGCACCGAGTCGGATTCAGCATCGACGCCGGCAACGCCCGCGACCAACGGCGCCACAGCGTCGTCGAGCGACTCATCGTCGAAGCCCGCAACCGAATCAAAGCCGGCCACGGAATCCAAGTCGTCATCATCTGAATCCAAAACGTCCTCGCGCTCCAAATCGTCGTCCGAAAAATCAGCGTCAGCAAAGCCGCCGATTAATCTTCCTTAGCGACCCGTTCCCTTCATCCCACTAATATTGGGTGCAGGGGTCACCCCCTGCCCAGGGAAGCGTGAAACCCCCGGTGGGTTTCACTAAAATCGGTCGCACCTTATGCGCGCGTTGGTTTTCGATCGCAAGCTTGAGTTTCGCCGCGACTATCCCGATCCCGTCGCTGCGCCGGGTGAGAGCATCATCGGCGTTTCGGTCGCCGGCGTGTGCGGGACCGACCTCGAGATCGCGCGCGGTTACATGCAATATCGCGGAGTGCCGGGTCATGAATTCGCTGGCCGCGTGGTCGAATCGCAAAGCGCCGCGCTGCGCGGCAAACGCGTCGTTGGCGAGATCAACGCGGGATGCGGCCGGTGCGCGATGTGCGATTCCGGTCTCGCGCGCCACTGTCCAAATCGCACAGTGCTCGGAATCCTCGGCCGCGACGGCGCTTTTGCGGAATTCCTTCGCCTGCCCGACATCAACCTGATTCCGCTTCCCGATTCGATTCCCGACGATGTCGCGGTATTCGTCGAGCCGCTCGCCGCGGCTTACGAAATCTTCGAGCAGGTCCATCCGGCGCGGAATCGGACGATAGTAGTGCTCGGCGACGGCAGGCTCGGCGCACTCGTCGCGCTGGCGCTTAAGGGCGAGAAGTATCTGCCGATTGTCGCGGGCCATCATCGGGAGAAACTGGCGCGGCTGGCCGGCCTCGGACTCGAGACCGCCGAGGAATCCTCGCTGAGCGACAAATTCGACGTCGTGATCGAATGCAGCGGAAGTGGATCGGGCTTTCGGCGCGCAGTCGAACTGGTCCGGCCGCGCGGAAAGATCATATTGAAGAGCACCGCGGCGGCGGCGGCCGAAATCAACCTGGCGCCAATCGTGGTGAATGAAATCAGCGTGATCGGCTCGCGATGCGGCCGCTTTCAGCCCGTGCTCGATGCACTCGCAGCAGGCAAAATCGATCCGCGCCCGCTGATCGATGGCACCTTCACGCTCGACGACGGCGTCGCCGGTTTCGAAGCCGCGAAAAATCCTCTCAATTTCAAAATATTGCTGAGAGCGCAGTGAACCGGCGGCGCGGCGGCCCAACACTGGTTGGAATCGACACGGGCGGCACGTTCACCGACCTCGTCGCGATCATCGGCAGCGAAATCCGCGTGCACAAAGTGCTCTCGACGCCGGCCGACCCGGCCGACGCCGTCATCCGCGGCCTGCGCGAGATGCTGGCGGGCAACGACGCGGGGCCGGAGTCCGTCACCTACAGCTCCACCGTTGCGACCAACGCGCTGCTCGAGAAGAAAGGCGCGCGCGTCGCGTTGTTTACCAACGCCGGGTTCGAGGACCTGATCGAGATCGGCCGCCAGAACCGCGACGACCTGTACGCGCTGGCGCCGTCGCGGCCCGAGCCGCTCGTCGCCCGCGCGATGCGCTTTGGAGTGGCCGAGCGCACGCTGTTCAACGGCAGCGTCATCAAGTCGCTCAGCCGCGGCGAGCTCGCGCGAATCCGGCGGCTCGCGGCACGCAGCGGCGCCGACGCATTTGCCGTCTGCCTGCTTCATTCGTACGCCAACCCTAAGGGCGAGGAGTCGATCGCGCGCGCGCTCAAGCCCCTGGGCCGGCCGCTCTCGGTCTCGCATCGGATTCTCGCCGAGTATCGCGAATACGAGCGCTTCTCGACCGCGGTGGTGAATGCGTACGTCGCGCCGCGGATGTCGTCGCATCTGGAAACCCTGGAGCGCCGGCTCGAAGGGGCGCGCCTGCGCGTCATGCAATCCAATGGCAGCGCGATCGGCACCGCGCTCGCGCGCGCAGAACCGGTGCGAACGATTCTCTCCGGTCCAGCGGCCGGCGTGATTGGAGCGGCAAGCCTGGCGCGTGCATTCGGCACCGATCGGTTCATCACGTTCGACATGGGCGGGACCTCGACCGACGTGTCGCTGTTCGATCGCCACGCGCGAATCCGCACGCTGAGCCATCCCGACGGCTACGCGGTGCGCACGCCCGTGATCGACATTCACACCGTCGGCGCCGGCGGCGGCTCGATCGCGCGGCTTGACGCCGGCGGTTCGCTCCGGGTCGGGCCGGACAGCGCGGGCGCCGCTCCCGGACCCGCATGCTACGGACGCGGCGAGTCGTGCACCGTTACCGACGCCGACCTGGTCGCGGGCCGACTGGTCGCGGGGAACTTCCTCGGCGGCCAGATGAAGCTCTACCCGGAACGTGCGGAGCGCGCGGTGTCACGGCTCGCGCGCGAGATGAGAACCAATTTGCCGGCGGCGGCGCGCGGCATCATCCGCGTCGTCAACGCGAATATGGAGCGTGCGATTCGCGTGATCACAGTCGAGCGCGGCTACGATCCGCGCGACTTCGCGCTGCTCGCGTTCGGCGGCGCCGGCCCGATGCACGCGTGCGAGCTGGCGCTGGATTTGGGTATCCGGCGAATCGTGATGCCGCGAAATCCAGGACTGCTGTGTGCGTGGGGAGCGTCGAGCGCTCCTCTGGGCCGCGAGTATTCGCTCACGGTGCGCGAGACGGACCCGAACTATCGAGGCCTGCTCGCGCGAGCCTCGGGGCTGGTGCGCCGCGCGCGCGCCGAACTCGCCGCTGAAGGAGTGCGCGCGATTCGTCACGAACTGTGGGCCGACATGCGCTATCGCGGACAGTCGTACGAACTCGAAATCGCATTGACACCGCGATTCATCGCCGACTTTCATTCGACCCATCACAAAACTTTCGGCCATTCCTCCGCGAGCGCCGCCGTCGAAGTCGTCAACCTTCGCATCCGCGCAACGGGCGAGGAATTGGCGGCGCCGCCAAAACGAATCGCACGCCAGGCCGGGAAGCCGGCGCCGGTCTCGAACGGACGAGTGCTGGTCGGCGGCCGCGAACGTACGGTCCCGATTTACGATCGAGACTCGCTTGGCGCGGGTGCGCGCGTGCGCGGGCCGATTGTCGTTGTCGAGCTTAGTTCCACCGCGTACGTCGCACCGGAATTCACGTTGCGCGTGGACGACTTCGGCAATCTCCAGCTGGAGGCAACGCGATGAAACTCGATTCAATCACGCTGGCCGTGATGAACAATCGCCTTGCGGCGATTGCCGACGAGATGGGCGTGGTGCTCGGGCAGACGGCGTTTTCGCCCAACATCAAGGAGCGGCACGATTTTTCGTGCGCGATTTTCGACGCACGCGGCGAGCTGGTTGCGCAGGCGGCTCATATTCCGGTGCATCTCGGCTCGACGCCGCTCTCGGTGCGCGCGGCGATCGCGAACCTCGATCTCGAACGCGGCGACGTCGCCGCGCTGAACGATCCGTTCGCCGGCGGCACCCATCTGCCCGACTTGACGCTGGTCGCGCCCGTGTTCATCGGGGTCGAACGCCGCCCGTTCGCCTACGCCGCCAACCGCGCGCATCACGCGGACATCGGCGGAATCGCGCCGGGCTCGATGGCGCTGGCGACCGAGATTTACCAGGAAGGTTTCCGATTGCCGCCGGTCAAAATTGTCACGGGTGGCGAGATCGCTCGCGACGTGATGACGCTGTTCCTCGCCAACACGCGAGTTCGCGAGGAGCGTGAGGGCGACCTGCGCGCGCAGATTGCCGCGCTGTCGGTCGGGGCGGAGCGGTTGCGGGCGATCGTAAAAACGTCGGGGCGCAAAACGGTCGAGGCTGCGATGGACGGGCTCAAGGATTACGCGGAGCGCCTGATGAGCGCGGCGCTCGGCGACCTTCGGCCCGGCACCTACCGAGCGGTGGATTTCCTTGACGACGACGGATTCGGCACGGGTCCGATTCCAATTCGCGCCGCGATCAAAATCGGCGGCGGTCTGGCGCTCGTCGATTTCACCGGCTCCGCGCCGCAGGTGCGCGGCTCAGTCAACGCAAATTTCGCGATCACGCTGTCGGCGACTTTCTACGTCATGAAATGCCTCGCGGCGGAGGCAGTGCCCGCCAACGAAGGCCTGATGCGGCCAATCAGGCTCATCGCGCCGCCGGGTTCGATCGTCAACGCGTTGGCTCCGGCAGCGGTCGCGGGCGGAAACGTCGAGACCTCGCAACGGATTGTCGATGTGCTCTTTCGCACGCTCGCCAAGGCGGCGCCGAATCGCATCCCAGCGGCGAGTTCGGGCTCGATGTCGAATCTTACGGTGGGCGGCTTCGATCGATTTCGCGACCGGTATTTTTCTTACTACGAAACCATCGCCGGCGGCGCGGGCGCCGCGAGCGGCCGGCCCGGAGCGTCGGGCATCCACACTCACATGACCAACACGCTCAACACGCCGATCGAGGCGCTCGAGGCTTACTACCCGATGCGGATCACCGAATATAGAATCCGGCGCGGCTCGGGCGGCCGCGGGCGTGCGCGTGGCGGCGACGGACTGGTTCGCGAACTCGAGTGTCTAGTCGATTCAAACGTGAGCCTGCTGACCGAGCGGCGGACGATCGCGCCATACGGCCTTGCCGGTGGAGGACCGGGCGCGACGGGCAAAAACATTCTCGTTCGCGGCACGCGACGAAGCAGGCTCCCCGGCAAAACGAATATCGATCTCAAAGCCGGCGAGCGCATTCGAATCGAGACGCCCGGCGGCGGCGGCTGGGGCCGTCGCTAGAAGACGCCGCTCTCGCGCAAGCGCTTGCGCGCCTCGGCGTCGATTCCGAGTTCCGCCAGGATTTCTTCCGTATGCGCTCCCAGAGCCGGCGCGCCGCTTCGTATCCGAGTCGGCGTGCGCGAGAACTTCGCCGCCGGACCAGTGATCGGTGCGAGCTTGCCGTCTTCCTGCGGCACCTGCTGGAGCATGTCGCGCTCGAGAGTGTGGGGATCGCGCGCCGCCTCCGCGTAAGTTCTCACCTTCGCGCACGGGATGCCTTCTTTGGCGCACTCATTGACGGCTTGGTCAACGGTGCGCGCCTCGCACCACTTGGCAAGCATCGCGTCGCACTCTATCCGATGGTTCATCCTGCCTGGAATCGTCGAGCAGCCGGCATCGTCGGCGAGATCGTGGCGCCCCGCCATCCGCGCCATCACTTTCCAGTGTGTATCGAGCAGCACACCGGCCATCACGAGCCCGCCGTCGCGACACTTGTAAGTGTTGGTTGGAACCGAGAACGGAAATTCGTTGCCCCATCGCTTGAGTTCCAGGTCCATCGCGCCAAGCGTCAGGTATCCATCGGACTGAAACAGCATCGCGTCGAGCATCGCGACGTCGATATGCTGCCCTTCGCCCGTGCGATCGCGATGCCGCAGCGCCGCGAGCGCTCCGATCGCACCGTGCAATCCGCCAAGGTCGTCGCACAGCCAGGTCGGCGCCTTGGTCGGGGGTCCGTCGGGAGTGCCGTTAAGTGAAATGAAACCGCTCATCGCCTGCGCGAGTGGATCGTACGCGACGCGATCGTGAATCGGACCAAATTGCCCGTAGCCGCTGATCGACACGTAGATGATTTCGGGCTTCACGGCGCGAACGTGATCGTAACCGACGCCCCATTTGTCGAAAGTCCCGGGACGAAAATTCTGCACGATGACGTCGGAGCGCTTCGCAAGTTTCAGAAAAATCTCGCGGCCTTCGTCGCGGCGAAGATCGAGCGTCAGACTGCGCTTGTTTCGATTCACCGTTGCCTGCGCGAAGCCGATTTGCTGCTCGTGGCCGGGCAGCGCCGGCGGTATGCGCCGCGCGACTTCACCCTCGCGTGCCTCGACCTTGATGACGTCGGCCCCGAGATCGGCCAGGAGGCACGCGCACATCGGCCCCGCCCAACTCGTGGTGGCGTCGATCACGCGGACGCCGTCGAGCGGACCAGTCAAATCGCGCCGCGCGTCGCGATAGAACTCAGATTTTTCCATGCGCTCTTCCTCCCAGGCGTAGGCATCGTACTTCGAGCGAGTCGCTTGCGACAAACACGGAAGTGGCGCGTCGGCGAACGGACCGCTAGCTTGAGCACGATGGCCGAGCAGCAATTCTACGTTGGCATCCACGGCGTCGTCGCCAGCCGCGGGCGGATGCTCGTGCTGAAGCGCGCGCCCGTGATGGCGTATCGCCCTGGAAGCTCGGACCTTCCCGGCGGCCATCTTGCGCTCGGCGAGAGTTTTGAGGATTGCCTGTTGCGCGAGGTGAAGGAGGAAACCGCGCTCGATGTTGCAATCGACCGCTTGCTCGGATTGCACAGCATGGTTTCAGAGCCCTATCTGCAGGCGCTCTACGCGTGCCGGCTGACAGTCTTTCAGAACGTGCGGTTGCGGCCCGACGAGCACGTCGAGCATCGATGGGTCACGCCGGCTGAGCTTGCGAGCCTCGAGCTGATTCCCTATCTCGCGGCGATTTTGAAGCGCCGTATGTTGAGTTACGTGAAGTGATCGGCCAGTTGCGGCGCTATCTCGCGATCAAACGGCCGCGCCAGTAGCCGAGGAAATTGGCGCATTCGAGCTCGTGATAGATCGCCCGCTCCGGATCCCCGCGCATCGCCGCGGCTGCCATTCTCACGCCGTTGCGGACCAGCTTGTCGAGCCGATTGTGGTTTTGCAGTCCGGCAAACGCGGTGCCCATCCCGAACGCGAAGCTCTTGCGCCGCAAATAGGCGAGCGTCATCCGCTCAGGCGGGATCATGTGATGCACGATCGCGCGCGGTGCAAAGCCCATAGTCCCGCCACGCGCCAATATCCGCGCGAACAGTTCGGTGTCCTCGCCTGAGATCGGATTGCCGCCGACCACGCCGAGGTCCTCGCGAAATTTCCCGAAGCGCGCGAACGCGGAACGTTTGAATCCGACATTGGCGCTGAAATAGTTATCCAGCCGCTCGGCGGATGAGGTTGGCGCCGACTCGATCGTGCGACGGTCGTGAACCGCGAGCTTGACCCACAGGCTCGGCCCGAGCCACTTGGGCGGCGGCGACGACCAGCGCGGTAGAACCATCCCGCACGCGGCATCCAAATTGCGCCGCCGCATGTCCTCCAGCAGTTCGGCGGCCCAATCGCGCTCGGCCACTGCGTCGTCGTCGATAAAGAAGATGAAGTCCGACGCAGCTTCGTCCACCGCGCGATTTCGCGCAAAGCTCGAGCCCAGGCGCGGCTCGAACACGCGCCGCATCGGGAGCGCGCCGCCGCGCTCGAAGTCATCGACGGTCGCGGCGGTATCGTCAGTCGATCCATTGTCAACGACGAGGCAGTCTGCCTCGACATTCGCCGGTATCGCGAGCGACGCGACACTCGCCAGAGTGTCGCGCACCAGGGCGGCGCGGTTGTGCGTGGGGATCGCGATTGTGAGTTTGACTGCCACTGCTGTCATGGGCGGCGGCGGGAGAATTCGCTCACCGCGCCGCATATGCATAATAGCCGAACTGCGCCTCGCACCGGATGACCGGTGCGAGGAGCAGTTCGGCTTGCGCGGCGATACGCCGCGTCAGTTCTTGGGCGCCGGCGCCGCAGCAGGCGCGGCTGCTGAAGCAGCCGCGGCGGGCGAAGCTCCCGGCGACGGCGTTGGCGTCGGGGGCTTGGGCAGCGGCGCGCCCGATTGCGTAAACACCAGCGAGGTGACGTTCAGGTCGGGCGTCGCCTTTTGCTGGATTTCGGGCGGCGCCGTGAGACGGAAACCGAAGTTGCGCGTCTCGCCCGGCACGAACGGCAGCACCGGACGCCCGAAGTTGGTGAACTCGAGCGGCGTCGCGATCGGCTCGTGAACCTCGGAGAAAACTGCCTTCTTGTTTTTCCCTTTGCCCTCGTAATACGTGACCGTAAACTGGACTTCGTCAATCGCTTTGTCGCCGCTGTTGGTCATCTTGCCGAAAATTCCCGGCACTCGCGACGCTGACATCTTCATGTCCACATCGGTCAGCACGATCTTAGGGACGTAGGCCTGCGCGTCGGGGATCTGCTTCTGCGCGTTTTGGATTTCCGCCAACTCGCGCCCATACTGGAACTTGAGGCCCGCAGTGCCGGTCGCCTGCTCCTTGTCCAGTTCCTCGAGAATTTTCTGATAGGCGCCGATCGCCTTGTCGTAGTCGTGCTTGTGGTAGAGATCGACCGCGGCCGCGTGTTCCTTGAGGATGTTTTCCTTGAACGGGAAGTCGACGAACAGCCGCCATTCACCGCCCTGATTAACCATCACGATGTCATCGTCGTAGGTGACCTTCGGGTAGCTGTTGTTGGTCAAGTCCTTTTGCGCGATCGAGTCGGGCGTCTCGTCTCCGCTAAGTGAAGCATCGACCGTCCGCTCCCACAGCGCGAGATCGGGGCGCGTCACCGTGACGGTGACTATTGCCTTGTCGCCGTCCATCTTCGTGTCGCCGACCTTGTAATCGTAAGTGCGCAGGATGCCCTTGAACCAGTCCTTGCTTACATCGGGCGCCATCGGGATCTCGGTCAGGAACTGATCCATTGTGCGATCGACCTGGTCCTGATGTGACAGCGCCTCGTAGACCGCCGGATAATTGTAAAGTTTCAGGTTATCCAGATAGTTCTCAGCCGCGCGCTGCGGCGTATGACCCTGGCATCCAGCCACCAGCAACGCGCAAATCGTCACGGCCGCGAGCATCGCGCCCTTGGCCTGAATCCTGATTGTCGTCATCGTCGAAATCCCTCTTCGCGCAAACCGCAAGCGGTTCGATTCTAATGTCGCTTCCACCAAAAACAAGCTCGGCCAAGGGGCAGTTTCCACCCGTTGGCCGCCGTCGTGGTAGCCGACAGTCCTGCTTATCAGAAAAAAGCCGCGCTAGGCGACCCGCCACCCATCCGCCGCTCACGGCGTTGTTGGCATCTGCTTGAGCTCGATGACGTTGCCCTCGGGATCCTTCACATAGATCGAAAGACCCGCGCCATGCGCCCCATAACGCATTGCCGGCTCGCCCATCACCTCGACCGATTGTTCGCGTAGGTAGCGCGCGACCTCGTTCAGGTCGCGAGCCTCGACTGCAATGCATACGTGATCGACGTTGAGTCCCGTCTCGACGCGTGGACCGCCAGCCGGAACCAAATCGATCATGCTGCGACCAGCGCGCAGCTGGATCAATCCAATCTGTGCAATGCGCCGCTCTTCGCTAAGCCCCAGGATGCGCGTGTAGAAGTCGTAAGCTTTATCCTGATCGCGGCATCGCAGCACGACGTGATCGAGTTCCACGACCTTGAGTGGAATTTCCATATCGATGCTCTGGGACTATACCTTTGAGCCCGACACTGCCAACACCCTGGCGGCCCGACTAATCTGCCATGCTTCCTGGCCACCTCCTGACCCTCCTCATATTCGCGCTGACCTACGCGGTGATAGCGCTCGGCGAAATTCCGTGGCTGCGCATCGATCGCACCGGCGCGGCGTTGGCGGGCGCGGTCGCGATGGTCGTGACTGGCGCGCTCAGCGAAGCGGCGGCCGAGCACGCAATCGACTTCCATACGATTGCGCTGCTGCTCGGGATGATGATTGTCGTGGCGAACCTGCGCCTGTCGGGAGCGTTTGGGTTTTTCGCGCGCGCGTTGCTCAGCCGCGCGCGGTCCGGCTTCGGGATGCTTGCGATGACCGTTGCGGCGTCGGGCCTGCTCGCCGCGTTTTTCATAAACGATGTCGTATGTCTTGCGCTCACGCCTCTGATAATCGACGCGGCCGAAATTGCGGGCGTCGATCCGATCCCGCTCCTGCTGGGTCTGGCGACGGCCAGCAACATCGGCAGCGCCGCGACCATCACCGGCAACCCGCAGAACATGATCGTCGCCGGTTTCGCCCATCTCGGGTACTCCAGCTTCGCACTCCACCTGGCGCCCGCCGCGATCATTGGTCTCGCGATTGATTTTTTTGTGATTGCGGCGGTTTACCGAAGATCGCTCGGCGCGCCGCTTCCGGCGAGCAACATGCCCGCTCCGCGCACGATTCGCGTCGCCCGCCCGCTGATGATCAAATCGTCGTTCGCCGCACTCGGCGTGTTGGCGATGTTCGTCGCGGGTTATCCCACGCACCTGGTCGCGATGGGTGGCGGGGTCGTCCTGCTGTTCACGCGGCGAGTGAAGCCGCAGCGCGTGTACCGGTTGATCGACTGGACCATGCTCGCGATGTTCACCGGACTCTTCATCGTCGTGGCCGGCTTCGAAACTACCGGCTTCCAAACCGACGTGGTTCGCCTGATCGGCGTTCGGCGGTTGACGCATCCGGTCACGCTGACGATCGTCGTCGCGATACTCTCCAACCTGGTGAGCAACGTGCCCGCCGTCCTGCTGTTCCGTCCGCTCTACCCGATGCTGGGTGGCGGCCGCGCGGTGGCGCTGTTGATCGCGAGCGCGAGTACCTACGCGGGAAATCTTACGGTGGTCGGCTCGCTCGCCAATCTGATCGTGGTCGAGAATGCTCGGCTTCGGAAGATTAACCTGACCTTCGCTGATTACCTGCGTGTCGGCGTGCCAATCACGCTGCTCACACTGACGATCAATACTGCGATTCTCGCGCTCTGGCGCTAGCCGCCTGCGGGGCTCGCGGCGGAAACCGGAACCGCTCGACTTCGGTGGCGGCCACCGCTTCTTCGATCATCCGCGCAATATCGAAGCGCGATTCCGCCGCCTCGACTTCCTCGATTCGCGCCCGCGTCTCGGGATGCGCCGGCACAAAGAGCGTGCAGCAGTCCTGGTCGGGGATTATCGACGTCTCGAACGTGCCCAGCCGGCGCGCCTGCTCGATGATCTCGTTTTTGTCCATCCCGACCAGCGGCCGCATTACCGGGAACGCCGCCGCTTTCTCGATCACTGCCATGTTTTCCAACGTCTGCGACGCCACCTGCCCCAGGCTCTCGCCCGTCACCAGCACGGTGGCCTGCGACCGCTCCGCAAGCGCACTCGCGATCCGCAGCATGAAGCGCCGGTACAGCACCACGCGCAGCGGGCGCAGAGTGTTCGCCACGATCTCGCGCTGCAAATTCCCGAACGGCACCAGCATCAACGTCGAGCGCGCCTGCCATCGCGTCAGATGAGCCGCCAGCTCGGCCGCCTTCTCTTTGCTCGCCGCAGAAACAATCGGATGCGCGTGGAAATGTACGAAGTCCAGCCTGAGCCCGCGCCTCATCATTCGATATGCTGCAACCGGCGAGTCGATCCCTCCCGAAAGCAGCGCCATCCCGCGGCCCGTGACGCCCACCGGCAACCCGCCCGCACCCGGCATCTTGCCGGCCGACACGTACGCGGCGTCGTTCATTATCTCGATCGATATCGTGAGCTCAGGCGCGCTCAAATCGACGTCGAAGCCGAGCGCCTCCTGCACTTCACCGCCAACCGCGCGATCTATTTCCACCGAGTTCATCGCGAACCGCTTGTCCTCGCGCTTGGTCCGCACCGCAAAAGTGCGCGCCTTGCTTCCGGTCGCGCGTTTGATCGCTTCGCGCGCGATCGATTCGATATCGCGCGGCGTCGAATAGCTGATCGAAAAGTTCTGCAGCCCGAAAATCAGGGCCGCGCGCTCAGCTGCGGTTTCGTCGCTAAGCTCCTCGGGTAATTGCACCAGCAGGCGCGGCCCGACGCTGCGCATATTGCCCAGCCGGTAGTCGCCGAATATATCGCGCAGATTCTGCTTCACTTGATCGACAAATCGCCACTGATTGCGCCCCTTGAGCGCGATCTCGTGGTACCTGCCAATCAAATATCGCATGTGATGAAGTCGCTCGCGTGCAGCCGCCGGACTGAGGTTAACCCATGCGCCGCTTGCATTGAATACGGGCGCCGCGCTTGCAAGATGGGCGTTGCGCGCGATTATCTGTAGTCATGAGCGACGCCGCTAGCTTTACCCGCCACGTCGAGCGCATTCGGCGCAAGCTCTCCACCGTCACTCCCCCGCCGCGCGAGGCGCTGGCCAACAAATCGAACGCCGCCGCAGTGCTGATGCCGCTGTTCGAGCGCGGCGGCGACCTTCACGTCGTCTACATCCGCCGCTCTGACCACGTCGCGAGCCATCGCGGGCAGGTCGCGTTTCCCGGCGGACGCGTCGACGCCATCGACGCGACCCTGCTGGACGCCGCTCTGCGCGAGGCGCACGAAGAGGTCGGCATCCATCCTTCCACCGTGGAGGTGATCGGCGCCTTCCCCACGATGCAAACGACGACCAGCGGAATTGTCGTCGCGCCATTCGTCGGCGTCATCCCGTCCGACGCGCCGCTGAGGCCGCAACTCTCCGAGGTCGCGCAAATTTTTGACGTGCCTCTGACGGCGCTCCGCGACCCCAAGTATCGCGGCGACTACGAATGGCAGAGCGATGGCCCTGCCAGCCGCTCCGCGAAGTTTCCGGCAATTCTCTACGGCGGCCAGGTGATCTGGGGCCTCACGCTGCGCATCACGCTGAACCTGCTCGATCTGATCGATCCCAGGACCTGAAGGACCTTCCGAAACCGAGGCGCGCGCCGTGATGGCGACGACGGTGCGCGCGCTGCTCACAAACTGACAAGGTAGAATTTCCAAACGGGAGCCGAAGATGGGACGCAACATTCTTTTCATCACCACCGATCAGCAACGCTACGACTCGCTCGGATGCAACGGCGGCAAGATCGCGAAGACTCCGGTCGCCGACCGGCTCGCCAGCAGCGGAATCAACTATCGCCGCGCGCACAATCAAAATGTCGTCTGCATGCCGGCGCGCTCGACCATGATTACCGGCCAGTACGTGCGCACCCACGGCGTCGTCGCCAACGGTGTTGCGCTGCCGCCCGATTCGCCGAGCGTCGCCGCTTATCTCCACGAGAAGGCCGGTTACCGCACCGCGCTTTTGGGCAAGGCGCATTTCGAGCCCGCCTTCGATTTGCAGGGGCGATGGTTCGAGAACCAGATGGCGCGCAAAGACTCGACCGGCCCGTATCGCGGCTTCGACCGGATGGAACTAGCGATGCACTCTCCGATCGGCGGATGGCATTATTCGCTGTGGCTGCAGAAAAACCATCCCGACGAGATCGCCGGCTTCGCGCCGATTCTTAGCGCTCTCCCCGGCGGCGATACCGGCGCGCCCGAAGTGAAGTACAATCCGGTTCCGCGCGAGCATTACCACACCGACTGGGTCGCCGCGCGTACGATCGCATACCTCGACTCGCTCGCTCCCGACGACAACTGGTTCGTCTGGATGAGCTTCCCCGATCCGCATCATCCGTGGGATCCGCCGCAGGACGAGGCGCGCCGAATCAACTGGCGCGATCTCGATCTGCCCGCCGGCTATCCCGGCTCGCGCGACAAAATCGAAAAAATACTCGCCGGCAAACCGCGCCATTGGCTCGATTGGTACCAGGGGCGCTTCGGCAACTTCGAGGGCGGCCCCGCCAGCTTCGTCCCGTGCCAGCTCACCGAGGATCAGATTCGCGAAGTCAACGCGATGACCCACGTCGAGAACGAATTGATCGACCAGGCATGCGGCCGCGTGCTGGCGCGCATCGCCGAGCGCGGATGGGAACCGCGCACCGACGTATTCTTCACCACCGACCATGGCGAGCTGCAAGGCGACTTCGGCCTGCTCTACAAGGGCCCGTATCACGTCGACGCGCTGATGCGCCTGCCCATGATCTGGCGCCCGGCGCCGTCTGCGAATGTGGCGCACAGCGAAATCGCGGATCCGGTCGGGCAACTCGATCTCGCGCCGACGTTCTGCCAAATCGCCGGCGTCCCGGTTCCCGACTGGATGCAGGGCAAGCCGCTGCCGACCGCGCCCGGCTCCGGCCGCGAGCGCGTCATCACCGAATGGGACAGCCAGTTCGCGGCCATCGGGATGCATCTGCGCAGTATCTATCGCGACGGTTACACGCTCACGGTTTACGAGAAATCGACCCGCGACTACGGCTTCGACCTGGCCAAGATTCCCCCGATGCTGGCGCCGCGCGGTCCGATTGCCGATATCCGCTACGACGGTACCGAGGGCGAGCTCTACAATCTGCGCGAGGACCCGATGCAATGGCGCAATCTATGGAACGATCCCGCCTACGCAAAGCTGAAATCCGACTTGCGCGCCGACCTCTACGACAACCTTCCGCCGGAGCGAAATCCAAAACTCCCAGTGGACGCCCCCGCCTGACGCGCACGGGTGACTACTTGACGCAAACGATGACCCCATTGAAGCTGGTCGGCGGATTCGGCTCGCCCTACTCGCGCAAGATGCGCGCCGTGTTGCGCTTTCGGCGGATCACATTCACGTGGATAATGCGCGGCTCGCCGGAGGACCTCGGCATTCCTGACGTTCCTGTCGCGTTAATCCCCGTGCTCGTCTTCCCCGGCGAGGGTGGGCGCACCGACGACGCGATGATCGACTCGACGTTTCAAATCAGGCGGCTCGAAAAGATGTTCGCCGCGCGTTCCATCGTCCCGCCTGATCCCGCGCTCGCGTTTCTCGACGCACTGCTCGAGGACTACGCTGACGAATGGCTCACCAAGCCGATGTTCCACTACCGATGGAAATACGCGGCCGACATCCACAAGGCCTCGCACGTGCTCGCGCTCGACCGCAATCCGCTCATGAGTCGCGAGACGCTGGCGAAGATGTCCAGCTACATTGCCGATCGTCAAATCGAACGACTGCGCGTGGTCGGCTCGAACGAGGTGACGACGCCCGTCATCGAGGCCAGCTACCGCCGCATCCTCGGCCTGCTTGATTCGCATCTGGTCGCCGGGCATCGATTCCTCATGGGCGCGCGGCCGGGCGCGAGCGACTTCGGCTTCTTCGGGCAGTTGAGCCAGCTTGCCCATTTCGATCCCACGCCCGCCGCAATTGCCGCCGCCGAGCATCCGCGCGTCGTCTCCTGGGTCTCGCATCTCGACGACCTCTCGTCGCTCGAAGTCGAAGACGCCGGATGGCTCCGGCGCGAGGATGCCGTCGTCACGCTGCGCCCGTTCCTGATCGAGGTAGGCCGCGTCTATGCTCCCTTTCTGCTCGCCAACGCCCATGCGCTCGCGAGCCATGCAAGCGAAGTGCGATGCGAGATCGACGGCCGCGGGTGGGTGCAGCAGCCTTTCCCCTACCAGGGCAAATGTCTGCAATGGCTGCGCGAAGATCGCGAGGCTCTAAGCTCCGCCGATCGTGAATTCGTGGACTCGGCGCTCAAATCCACCGGCGCCGACGCTATCTTCCGCGCTTCCATCTGAGTGCGCCTCCTCGCCTGGCTCTTGTTGGTCGCTGGCGAACCCCGATGATAAAGGAGAGAGTGGTCGCGCTCCATCAAAGAGAGGCAAAACGATGCGTTGCACGAAGTGCGGTACGGACAACGCCGCGGGCTCGCGTTTCTGCAATCAGTGCGCGACGCCACTGAGTCTGGCCTGTCCGAAGTGCGCTCATCTTAACGCGCCTGATGCGAAATTCTGCGCGCAATGTGCCACTGCACTCGGTGCGCGCGGCGCGGCCGCCTCCAATGCTTCGACATCACCCATCTCGCCCGATCGCGTTCGTGTCGCGCCGGAACAAGCCATAGCCGACTCCGCCGCGCTCGAGGGCGAGCGCAAGACGGTCACGGCGCTGTTCGCGGACATCAAGGGCTCGACCGAGCTGGAGCAGGACCTCGACCCCGAAGAAGCGGGCGCGATTGTCGATCCGGCATTGAAGCTGATGATCGACGCGGTTCGCCGGTACGACGGATACATCGTGCAATCG
The DNA here is from genome assembly GCA_963842085.1 of uncultured delta proteobacterium. GTDB lineage: Bacteria > Desulfobacterota > Binatia > Binatales > Binataceae > Binatus. Next base: position 2,886,077 of record CAWJET010000001.1, on the reverse strand, counting down.
ACCGGCGACGGCATCTTCGCCCTGTTCGGCGCCCCGGTCGCGCACGAGGACCATCCGCAGCGCGCACTGTACGCGGCGCTGCGCATGCAAGATGAACTGAAGCGCTACTCGGCGCGATTGCGCGAGACTGGCAACTTGCCGCTCGAAGTGCGGGTCGGCGTGAACACCGGCGAGGTGGTCGTTCGATCGATCGCAACCGGCGAGGGACACACTGAATACACGCCGATCGGGCACACCACCAATCTGGCCTCGCGGATGCAGGCGCTCGCGCCGACCGCGTCCATCTCGCGTTGGCGGCCGACGAACTTAGTCAGCCCGCGTCCCGCCGATCTTTGCAGGCGCGTGCGCAGCGGACCAAGTCCCGTCACTTCATAAACGTTGACCGGCTCGCTGACGCCCTTGACCCTGCGATGAAGGCCGCGGCGGAGCAAGCCAAGGCCGGGCGCGGGCAGATCGTGGCCGCAATGGCCGAGGCCGGGGTCGGCAAGTCGCGCCTGATGTTCGAATTCAAGGCCACCGGCGCTGCGGGCTGGATGGTGCTCGAGGCCTTCTCGGTCTCCCACGGCAAGGCGTCGTCCTACTTTCCGGTGATTGACCTGCTGCACAGCTACTTCAAGATTGCGTCGCAGGATGACCAGCGCACCCGCCGCGAGAAAATTGCTGGCCGAATCGCGATTCTCGATCGCGAGCTCGAGGGCACGATTCCCTACCTCTATAGCCTGCTCGGAATCGCAGACGCGCCGGACCCGCTCGCGCAAATGGACCCACAAACCCGCAGGCGCGGCACGCTCGACGCGATCAAACGCATCATTTTGCGGGAGAGCCTTAACCAGCCGCTGATGATTATCTTTGAGGACCTCCACTGGATCGACGAGGGCACCCAGGCATTGCTCAATCTGCTCGCCGACTCAATCGGCACCGCGAAGATTCTGCTGCTGGTTAACTATCGGCCCGAATACTCGCATCAGTGGAATAGCAAGACTTACTACACGCAGTTGCGGCTCGACCCGCTCGGCAAGGAGAGCGCTGGCGAGATGCTGACCGCGCTGCTCGGTGACGGCAAGGATCTGGCGCCACTCAAGCGCCTGATCATCGAGCGCACGGAGGGCAATCCATTCTTCATGGAAGAGACGGTCCTGGTGCTGTTCGACGACGGGGCGCTTAAGCGCAACGGAACGGTAAGGCTTACCAAGGCTCTCAACGAACTCAAGATCCCGCCTACGGTGCAGGCGATTCTCGCCGCGCGCATCGACCGGCTCGCGTCCGACCACAAAGACCTGCTCCAGACGCTGGCTATCATCGGCACAGAGTTCAAACTCGAGCTGGTGCGTAAAGTGGCGGCGAAGCCCGGACCGGAGTTGGAGCCGATGCTCTCCCAACTCCAGCTCGGCGAGTTTATCTACGAGCAACCAGCAGTCGGCGACATCGAGTACACCTTCAAGCACGCGCTGACCCATGACGTCGCCTACAACTCGGTGCTGACGGAGCGGCGCAAGCAGTTGCACGAGCGTATCGGCACCGCGATGGAGTCGATCTATGCCGAGAGCCTCGACGACCACGTCGCCGAGCTGGCGCATCACTACGCGCGCAGCGGCAATCCCCGCAAGGCTGTTCATTACTGCCTGCGCACGGTTCAGCAGTGCGCCGTCCGCGGGGCCAGGGCCGAAGCGCTCGCGCAGTTCGAGACCGGACTAGAACAGTTGCAGAAGCTCCCCGATGACGACCAACGCGCCGAACTGGAGTTGGACCTCAGGAACGCAGCCTTCGAGGCATTGTTTGCCATAGAGGGCGCGGCCTCACTCGAAATGGAACAGTCGTATATGCGCGCGGTTGAGCTTTGCCGACGGCCCGGAATCAACTCGGAAAAGAGATGGGGGGCGCTCACTGGATTCTACCAAGTGCGGATTGTCCGTGGAGACGTGCGCAAGGCGTGCGAGATAGCACCCGAGATGATTGCAGTGGCCGAGGAATCCGGCAATCCACTGCTTATTGCGGATGCGATCGGCTCATCGGGCTTTGCGAGGATCCTCTCGGGCGATTTCGAGCTCGCCGCCCCAGACCAGGGCCGGGCGATGGCGCTGCTGGACTCCGTCGCGAAGCTGCCTCAAGCCAAGAGTTGGATGCTGCTCTATGATCAAGTGACCACCGGAATCATAACGGCATGGGACCAGTGGTTCCTGGGCTACCCGGACCGGGCACTGGAGCAAGTAAGCATTGCGACTGAGATCGCGCGCGAATCCGGGTTCAAGACGATCGTGAAAGTGGGACACAACTTTGCCGCCACGTTTTTTGAATTTCGCCGTGACTTTGAGCAAATGAGAGAGCAGGCAGAAGCAGCGTTGAAACTATCGACCGAGTCGAGGGAGTACGATCCCCACTCCACAATTTACCTTGGTTGGGCAGATGCAATGGCCGGCAACCTTGAGAGCGGCGTCGCCCGGATCAGAGACCATACATCGAAAGCGCTGGCCGCCGGCTACGAGATCTTTTGCGACCATTATCTCGCCCTCATTGCGACCGCCTTGGGCCGAATAGGGCGATTCGATGAGGGTCTTCGCACAATCGACGAGTCAGTGCGACTAATCGAGCGAACCGGCCAACGGTATTATGAAGCCGAAGTGCATCGGCTCAATGGCGAACTGATTCTGGCGCAGGACGCATCGAATGCCGCGCAAGCCGAGCAATCCTTCCGCACCGCGATCGAAATTGCGCGCCGACAGAAAGCGAAATCGTGGGAACTCCGCGCGACTGCCAGCCTCGTGCGATTACTCGACCAGCAAGGCAAGCGCGACGAGGCGCGCGCGATGCTCGCCGACATCTACAACTGGTTTACCGAGGGCTTCGACACCCCCGACCTGAAAGACGCCAAGGCCCTGCTCGACGAGCTGAGCAAGTAGCGTCCGAGAGCCCTGCCGCCCCTGTCGTGCAAAAGGTGGGCGGCGACAAGTGAGCCGCGAGATTGTGAGCGCTTCATCGATCTTGATCCAACCTGCGCGACTGGGTAGCTGATACGCCCGTGCTTTGGAAATTCCCGATGATGGGAGCCAAGTGGATGAGGCAGCCGCGCCTCGAATCAAGAACATTCCTGGCAATTGCCGTTTTGATTGTGACCATAACCGGCGTCGCATCGATGGCGCGGGCTGAGGGCGAGGCGGCGCTGATGAACCGGGTGAACGCCGTCCTGCGAAGCAATGACCGGCTCACCGGCGCAAAGGCATACACGGCGGCGGAAGGTGTGGTCGTGCTTTACGGCGCGGTCTTCGACGATAGGGATCGTGCGCTGGCGGAGCAGGTTGCAAACGGAGTGCCCGGCGTCAGTTCAGTGGTCGACAACCTGCGCACCAAGACCGGCAAGTGGTACCAAGAAGAGGAGCGTATCGAGCTGCAGCTTCAGAGTAACGGCTTCAACGACGTGCAGGTGAAAGTGGTCGGTCCTTACGTTTATCTCTCGGGCCAGGTCACCGGCCAAGCCGACAAGGATCGCGCTGCCAACGTCGCTTCGTCGGTTTATCCCAACAAACAAATCAACAACATGATCTGGGTCCAGCCGGGCTCAATGTTCTAGGTGTGTCGGGGAGCGTCTACTTCGCCAGCATCTCGAAGTACGAAACGTTGATCAGGAGCGCCACCAGGATTTCGTCCACCGCGCCACGCTGACTCAGGTCGTCGCGATATCACCGGACCCGAGTCGCCGAGGTTTCCCAGTTTGCTGCTTGCGTTCAGCCGGCGAAGGGTCAGCCTGCGACCCGTTCACTTGGCATGCGAGCAGGTTGCCGCTTACCGGGGTGTCGCTATAGCTGCTTTTGCGCTTCTTTAAGCGCCTACAGACCATCGCTTTGATTTCCGCGTCAAATGCCTAATAGTGATAGCTAAGATTAAATGAAGATGGCGTGTTATGCTTGACAGATGTTCAACATGTGTAGATGCTATATAACTAGAAGTAGTTAAAAATTCACAATTTGAGTTAATAGGATCGGAAGCAGATGCCAGTACTTGAATTCGCCAGGAAATCAGGGACCAGGAGACTTCACACCCGTCGCTCGACTCAGGGTAAAGTTTTCGAAGAGTTTTGTGCCGACCGCAAGACTGTCGAGGCCCTCGGCGTGACGGCACGTGAGCTCCTCGAATTGGCCCGCGGATCTCTGCTTGGAACTTTGACTTGCAAGGAGGACGTGCTGTTCCTCTTGCGCCAGATTCGCGAAGCCACGAAACCCAAGGAGCGGCAAGCAGGCAACCCGGACATCGGCGAGAGCGTCGATATTCTGCGCCGCACGGCCCTGGCGAACCTGATCGAATCGGATTCACCGGATGCTCGCACGCGCAGCAGCATGACCTGGCAGCGGATCAAGTCGATGTTGAACCGGCACAACCATTCGTCGCCCAGCTACCGCACCAGCTAGCCCGCCGCTCTATTCGTTCGCGGCGAGCGAAGCCGTCGCGCCTTGGATACGCGCCTAACGCTTTGCCAGCATCTCGAAGTACGACACGTCGATCAGATCGGGTTGCGTCACTCCGAGCACCGCGAGGATTTCGTCCACCGCATCGCGGCTTCGCTCGGGGTCGTCGCCGTCGGCTATCACCGCCTCGATCTCGCCGAAGTCTCCGAGCCTCGCGACGCGATCGAGATGCAGCCGCACGTTGTCGCGCGTCATCAGGGTCCGCACTTTCTCGACCACGGCGAGCGTGCCGAGCGCATGTTCGAGCATTCGCAGTGTGCGCACCGGGTCTGCGACCGGCAGAATCTCGTAGTTGCTCAGCATCAGCGACCCGCTTTCGACCCGCCGATAGTAGATTAGAACGGCGCTGCCATTTTCCTCGCGAAGCTTCAGCTTGCCGTTGGCGACGCGAAAAAATGTGTCACGCTGATTTAGTAGCGCGCGCCGCGAGTATCCGAGCGCGGTCGCCCGCGCCTGGGCGTCGGCATGATTGGCGAGCCGGAACTTCGCTTCGAGGTTCTTCATGTTTCGTTGATCGCGACGGCCTTACCGTGAAAAACTTGACACTTCGCTAAGCGCGCGCATAGGCTCCCACGATTTCGCACGGCATCGAATTTGAGCAGTTCACCCGACACGAATCCGGACGACACGAAGCTGCTCGAGGCAGGCTTCGATCCTTCACTCGCGCCCGGCGACGCGATTGCGAAACTGCGCGAGCTCAAGGGAAAGCCCGGCATCACTGATCTCGCAATCGCGCGCGCCCTCGGCAACATTGCGGATGCGCGCGCCGCTGCGATGCTCGCTCAAATGGAAGCTGGCGCGGCCGGCGCACTTCGTCGTGAAGTCCGCCGCGCGCTCTACAAGCTGAAGCATCACGGCATCGAAGCGCCCGAATCCAGTGCTCAAGTGGCACATACCCCGCACGACAACGCCACTGAAAAAAGTGAAATAACTGCGATGCTGTCGCCGATCGACGGCGAAGGCGCGCGCATCGTCTGGCTCGTCAAGCCGCGCGTGCAGGGCGGCGTAATCCGGATGTGGGCGCTCATCTCCGAGCGCGACGGCCTCGTCGGCGCGCAGAACACCGGGCTGTCGCGCCGCGAACTGAAATCCGAACGCGACGAACTCGAGCGCCGCGCGCAGGTCAAGCTGGTCGATGCCGATTGGCGGGTCGCGGACTTCATCGCGTGCGAGGCCTGGCGCAACACCCCCGACTCGCGCCGCGGCCAGGTCGGAAACTTTCTCACGTTGCGCTCCGAGTTGATCGCATCGCCACCGCCGACCGAGCTGCTCCATCCCATCTATGACGAGCTTGCCGCCGAGACCGCCGGCGAGCCGTCGGTCGAGCTGCTCAAGGAGCCGGAATTGCTCGAATGGCGCATCCCCGACATGCTCCTCAAACCCTACGTCGACGAGATTGCACGCGCCGGTGAAAGCGTGATCGTCATGAGTCCGCTCCACAAGCAGGAGCGCGTGAACGCCGTAATCGATCGCGCGACCGCCGAGCTGTTGTCGGGCGACAACGGCCGGCGAATCCGGCGACGGCTCGAGGATATCGCGTACTATCTCGCGCGGGTTGGACGCCGCACGCAGGCCGGATGGGCCGCGGCGGCAGCGGCGCGTCTTCGCGACGGAATCGACGTGACCAAGGTACTTTTCTTTCAGGCCTTCATCCGCACCCAGCTCGGCACGGTCGCTGCGGCCGAGCAGCAGAAGGCCGAGGAAGAACCGCGCCTGATAATGACACCGGCCGAGGCGATGCGAGCCCGCGAAGCACGAACCCGCCGCCGCTAGCCGCACTCGAAGGGTTTCTCTCGGTAACCTCAGTCGGCTACGATGCGTCCAGATCGGCCGCGCCGGAAATTGACGCTCCACTTAAAGTATAGCTTTAACATTCAGCCGGGCCGGGCAAGCCTTGCACGAGGATAACCATCGATGATCGATCAACAGCCGCTGCGCGGGGTCCGCGTGCTGGATCTGACGCGCGTTTTGGCGGGTCCGTTCTGCACGATGAACCTGGCGGACCTGGGCGCCGAGGTGATCAAAGTCGAGCTACCAGGCCGCGGCGACGACTCGCGCGGTTTCGCGCCGATGATGCCGTCGGGCGACTCCGGCTACTTCTACAGCGTCAATCGCGGCAAGCGCAGTATCACGCTCGACCTGCGGATCGAAGCGGGGGCGGCGGTCTTTCTCGAGCTGGCGGCAAAATCGGATGTAGTGGTTGAGAATTTCTCGCCGGGCACGATGGATCGTTTCAAGCTCGGCTATGCGCGGCTTAAGGCCGCCAATCCGAAGATCATTTTGTGCTCGATTTCGGGCTTCGGACAGAGCGGGCCCAACACTTCCGCGCCCGCCTACGACATCGTGGCGCAAGCGCTCGGCGGCACCATGAGCATCACCGGCAATCCGGGCGGCGAGCCGGTGCGATGCGGCGTGTCGATCGGCGACCTGTCGGCGGCGCTGTACGGGGTGATTGCGATCATGTCGGCTTTGCGGGTGCGCGACCGCGACGGCCTCGGCAATCACCTGGATATCGCGATGCTCGATTGCCAGGTCGCGATGCTCGAGGACGCGCTCGCGCGCTACTCGGTGTCGGGCAGAATTCCGGGGCGGCTCGGCACGCGGCATCCGTCGATCACGCCGTTTCAGCAGTTTCACGCGGCCGACGACTACTTTGTGATGGGCGCGGGCAACGAGGCGATCTGGCGGCGCTTCTGCGACGCCATCGCGATGCCGCAGCTCAAGGACGACCCGCGATTTCTCACCAACGCAAATCGCACCGCGCACCATCCGGAACTCGAGGCAATACTCGCGCGCATCTTCGCAACGCGGCCACGCGATCATTGGCTGCGCGTGCTGGCCGACGCGTCGGTGCCGTGCGCACCGATCGCCAACGTCGAGGAAGTCACCCGCGATCCGCATCTGGCAGCGCGCAACATGATCCTGCACGCGGAGCATCCGGAGTTCGACGGCCTGATCGTGCCGGGCTCGCCGCTCAAGAGCACTGGCGATACCGATGTCCCGTCGACGCGCGCGCCGCGGCTGGGCGAGGGCACCGACGAGGTGCTGTCGAGCGTGCTGGGATACGATACTTCGCGGCTGTCAGAACTGCGGCGGCGTAGTATCATCTAACGCTAACGATTTGCGGCCGCGCACCCGGAAATGACGCACGACCGCCAAAGGAGAGCAGCGTGCGCGAAGTTGTTATCGTCGATGGAGTCAGGGTGCCGATTGGCAAGGCCGGCAAGGACAAGGGCTACTACAAGGACATCCGCGCCGACGACCTGGGCGTGTTCTGCGTGCGGCGCCTGCTCGAAAAAAATCCGAAACTCGACCCCAAAGAGATCGAGGACGTGGTCTGGGGATGTGCGAACCAGACCGGCGAGCAGGGCCTCAACGTCGGTCGAATGATCGGACTGTTATCCGGACTGCCGGTGGAGGCGGCGGGCACGACGGTCGATCGCCAATGCGGGTCGAGCCTGCAGGCGGTAAACTTCGCGGCGCAGGAAATAATGACCGGTGCGGGCGAGGTCGCAATCGCCGGCGGCGTCGAGCATATGACGCACGTCGCGATGGGCTCGGGCATACTGCCCAATCCCAAGCTGGTCGAGATGTTCCCGCGCGACATGTTCTTCATGGGAATGACGGCCGAGCGGCTGGCCGACATGTACCAGATCACGCGCGAGCAATCCGATGCGTTCTCGCTGCGCTCGAATATGCGTGCAGTGGCAGCGCGCGAGCGCTTCAAGCAGGAAATCGTTCCGGTCAAGTTGCCCGACGGACAGGTCGTCGATATCGACCAGGGACCGCGCGCCGAAACCACGATAGAAAAACTGGCCGCGTTGAAGCCTTCATTCAAGCCCGACGGCCAGGTGACCGCAGGCAACTCGTCGCAGATAAGCGACGGCGCGGCCGCCGTGCTGCTGATGAGCGCGGAGCGGGCGCGCGCGCTCGGAATAAAGCCGATGGCGAAGATTCGCGCGACCGCGGTCGCGGGAGTCCGTCCGGAAATTATGGGATGGGGTCCGGTGCCTTCGACGCGCAAAGCACTGGCGCGTGCGGGACTCAAAATCGGCGACATCGACCTGTGGGAAATCAACGAGGCGTTCGCGGCGCAAGTCCTGGCCTGCAACACCGACCTCAAGATCGACCAAGAGCGGCTCAACGTGAACGGCGGCGCAGTCGCACTCGGGCATCCGCTCGGATGCTCCGGGGCGCGGCTGGTCGTGACGCTGACGCATGAGATGCGCCGGCGCGGAGTCCCCCTCGGGGTGGCGACGATGTGTATCGGCATCGGCCAGGGTATCGCGACGGTAATCGAGCAGGTATGAGCAACCGGCAGGGACTGCGCGCGCTCGCGATCGTGATCTCCCTGGCGCTGATCGCTGGCGCATTCTTCAACTTCAACTCCCTGTTCGGCGAGAAGCCCAAGCCGCTGCTGCGGCTCGATACGCCGCAAGCGGCCGCGTCGCCGGCGGACGAGGGCCTGGACTTCAGCGCGCCCGGCCTCGACGGCAAACAAATCGACCTGAGCCATTACCGCGGCCATCCGGTGATCGTCGATTTCTGGGCAACCTGGTGCCGCCCGTGCCGCAAGCAGATTCCCGAACTGGTCGCGCTCTACAACAAGTACAACAAGTCGCGCGGCTTGGTGATCATCGGGGTCTCGTGCGACCTGATCCAGGGCGACGGGGTGAAGGCGGTCGCGCCATTCGTCGAAGAGTTCCGGATCAACTATCCCATCGCGCTGGCCGACGAGCGGCTAACCGACAGCCTGGGGATCGACGCGATACCGACAACGCTGTTCCTCGGACCCGACGGCAAAATAGTTTCGCGAATAGTAGGCGCGGGCCACGCGGGCGAAATAACCGCGAGCGCCAAGCAACTGCTCGACGGCGTCAAGGGCAGCGGCGCGCCATCGAAGCCGGAAGAGAAAAGCGGCCACGTCGAGAACATTAATTTTAAGTGAGCGAGCCGGGCCGATCCCCTGCCGTGTGGATTCCCGGGCGGGATGCGGGTTAAGATGCCGGTTCAGCGATGGACCCCAAGGAAATCGAGACGATGATTGCGCGCGGGATTCCCGACGCACAGGTCGACGTGCGCGACTACACCGGTGGCGGAGACCATTTCGAGGCGCTCGTCGTGAGCGCGAGTTTCGAGGGCAAGGGTCTAATCGAACGGCATCAGCTGGTCTACAAGGCGCTGGGTGATGCGATGCGGGCGCAGGTGCATGCGCTGACGCTCAAGACGTTGACGCCGGCACAGTATCAGAACCGGAGGTAGCAGAATCAAAATGGCGGACATAATCGAAAAGATCGAATCGGCAGTCAAAGAAAACAAGATCATGATTTTTATGAAGGGCAACCGCAGCTTTCCGCAATGCGGTTTCTCTGCCGCGACAGTGGCGATCTTCGACGAGCTGGGCGTGCCGTACGCGACGGCGGACGTGTTGAGCGATCCGGAGTTGCGCGACGCGATCAAGCGCTACAGCAACTGGCCGACGATTCCGCAGGTTTATATCGACGGCAAGTTCGTCGGCGGCTGCGACATCATTCGCGAGCTGCACGAGACCGGCGAACTCGAGCCGATGGTGAAGGCGGCGCTCGGGGCGGGCGCGCAGCAGTAGCCGCCAGCGGCGAACTGAGCCGCAAACCCTTCACCCAACCTCTCCCGTGAAGTAACGGGCGAGGGACCACAGACGGAGGCCCTCATGCTTACCGAACAGGAACGCGCTTTTCTTGATGCTATCGCCAAGGCTCCGATTCCGACCGATGTTAAGGGCCTGCGCGCGGCGATGGATACTTTCGCGCCGCTGATGAATTCGAATCCTCCTGAGATTGGCGCACTTCACGAGGGCGTCGAACTCCGGCCGGGGCTCACCGCTGATGTTGCGGTGCCCAAGGGAGCGGGACCGTATCCCGTGGTCGTATATCTGCACGGCGGCGGATGGATCGGAGGCAGCCCTAAGACGCATCGCAAGCTCGGGATGCAATTCGCCGAAGCCGGATGCCTGACGATCAATGTCGATTACCGCCTCGCGCCCGAGCATCCATTTCCCGCGGGTCTCGACGATTGCGTGTACGCGGTGAAGTGGACGGGTGAAAACGCGAAGCGATGGAACGGCGACGGTTCGCGGCTGGCGGTCGGCGGCGATTCCGCGGGCGGCAATCTTGCCGCGGCGGCGCTTACGTCGATTGCAGCGGAGAAATACGCCGGTCCGAAGCCGAAGGCGGCGCTGCTGATTTATGGGGTGTTCGATTTTCCCGCGGCACTCAAACGCGACAGCAATGCCGCGTTCGAGGGAATGGCAAAGGCGTACGCGGGCACGGGTTATCCCGCGATTCTCGAGGACCCTCGAGTCAGCCCGCTACGCGCGGTGAAGCCGGGCGCGATGCCGCCGAGCTTCATCATATGCGGCACCGCTGACACGCTGTTGCCGGAGGCGCATGCGATGGCGGACGCGCTCAAGCGCGCCGATATCCGGCACGAAGTGGCAATCTTCGAGGATATGCCGCACGGCTTTCTGCAGATGGACGTGCTGTCGGGCTGCCGGCAAGGACTCGACAAGATGTTCGATTTTCTGCGGCGGACGCTGTAGCGCGCAATGCCCGAGTGGTACGAAGACGACGAATTCTGGGAGAGCTTCGCACCCTTCTTCTTCACGCCTGAGCGGGTCGAGAGTTCCGGCGCGCAGGCCGACGGACTAATCAAACTGCTCGGCGTCGCGCCCGGCCAGAGCGTGCTCGATCTGTGCTGCGGTATCGGTCGGCATTCGATCGCGCTGGCGCGGCGCGGGCTGGCCATAACCGGAGTCGATCGCACACGGGCATTTCTCGATCGCGCGGAAGCCAGCGCCCGCAAGGAAGGCGTGACCGTCGAATGGGTGCAGGAGGACATGCGCACGTTCAGGCGGACGAACGCCTTCGACGGCGCAATCAACTGCGTGACCTCGTTCGGCTACTTTGCCGACCAGGCCGAAGACTTGCTGGTCGCACGGAACCTTCATGATGCGTTGAAAGCCAACGCGCGCCTTGTGATCGAAATGATGGGCAAGGAAGTCTTGGCGCGCAACTTTAACGAGCGGACCTGGGAGCGATTGCCCGACGGCGCGATCCTGCTGCAGGAACGCAAACTCAGGAGCGGATGGGATTGGCTCGAGAGTCATTGGACGATGATCGGGCGAAAGAGGCGGATGGAGCTGACGTTCTCGTGCCGGCCTTACTCGGGCGCCGAGATCAGGGAAGTGTTGAAGCAGGCGGGATTCCGCGAAGTTGAACTATTCGGCAGCTTGAGCGGTTCGCCGTACGACAATCGCGCGGAGCGGCTGGTAGCGGTCGCGACGAAGTAGGAACCTAACCCTAAACCCCTTCCCCAGGTGGAAGTGGAACCAAAATAGATGGTTACCAGAAGCGGACGCGGCCGGTGTCGACGTGGACGAAGCCGGTGCGCGGGTAGTAGCCGACGCCGCCGGAGCGCTGCGCCAGAGCGGCGCCGCGGAGCTGTTCGAGGGTGCGCCCCGGGACGGAAATATCGATCGCCTTGCCTTCGATGTGAAGGCTGTGGACGGCGACGCCTTCGCTGTTCGCATGGAGCATCGCGTTGGTCACCGGCGAGCGGTATCCGGAAATCACCTGGAACGGCTCGTTGGTGCTTAATCCATACTGGATCCGGGTCAGCAGATCGAGCAGCGCGGGATCGATCGGTTTTATTTCGTTGGCGCGGAAATCGCGCAGGATGTAGTTGATTCGGTCGAGTTCTTCCGGGACGTAGCGGCCGTTCTCCCAGTAGGTCGTGGTCAGACTCTCGCCGGTGTGCAGGGCGTGGAACTTGAGCGAACGGCGACGAAGCTGGACGGTCGTGCGCGCAAGCGCGGCCGCTGGCACAACGAGTTGTGCAGCGGCAATCGCGCCCATTCTCAGAAAGCTACGCCGCGAAACTTCCACTAATCCCCGCGAGTACGGAACAGACTGTCCATTCCAGCGACGCTAAAGTCTAGCAAGTTCCCGTAAGCGAGCCAAGCGCCGGGATCGGCGCCCTACCTCCGTACTTTCTTGAGCGCCTGCTCGACCCCCGGCATCCGCTTGGGCAGCTCCTTGCCCTGCATTTTGGCCTGAATCAGGCCGCCGATGCCGAGAATCATGTGATGCGAATGGGCGTTACGAATCGCGGTGCTGAAGCCCATCGCGTCCTGCGCGGAATTCACCGCCCACTTGACCATGCGGAGCGTGAAGCGGTCGCTCTCCGCAATTCGATTCGCGAGCGCCATCGTTTCAGCCTCGAGTTGGGCGCGCGGCACCACCATGTTGACAAAGCCGAGGCGGGCGGCCTCTTCGGCGTCGACGAAGCGGCTCTGGAAAAGGATTTCCTTGGCCTTGCGCGGCGGAATGTCCCACGGGATGGAGAAGTATTGCAGGAGCGCGGGCAGGAACTTCGCGTCGTCGGAAGCGACGATGAGATCCATCGCGGCCGCGAACATCCAGCCGCCGAAGATGCACAAGCCCTGGACCTGGGCAATGGTGGGCTTGTCCAGATCGCGCCATCGCAGCGTGTTGTCGAGGAACATCTGGCGCGAGCGGGCGTACTCGCCGCGCACGCCCTTGGGAAACGGGCGGCGCGCCTGATCCTCTTTTTCCTCGGGCGTCCCGAGGTCGTGGCCGGAGCAGAAATTGTCGCCGGCGCCGGCGAGAATGATGACGCGGACGTCGTCGTCGGCGTTGGCCTCGGCGAAGGCGGCGTCCATTTCCTCAAGCAGGCGCCGCGATTGCGCGTTCTTGTAGCGCGGGCGGTTGAGGATGACTTTGGCAATGCGGTCGTGCTTCTCGTAGAGAACGGTTTTGTCTTCCATCGGCATTTTTCGTTGCATCCCGATTGGGTAGTCGCCGTGCCGGCGCCATCGCGATGTTACATCAAGCAACGGCGCGTAGGGCAACGATTTCGCGCATCGGTGTTGGTGGTAAGGCTTGCCTGAGACTCGGCGGGTTGGCTACGGTCGGAAGCATCATCCGGAAGGCGGTGCGAATACATGGCGCTATGGAAACCCGATCAGACGTTTTATCCTTCGGCGCGAATGGCGATGCAGGCGCCGCGCGAGCAGCTCGGCTACGTCGTGGCGTTCAACCCGACGCCCGCCAACGGCAAGCATGACGCGCTGTGCGTGCTCGATCTCGACCCGAAATCGAAGACCTACTCGCACGTGGTCGGGCGCTCCGAAGTGCCGAACGCCGGCGACGAGCTGCATCACTTTGGCTGGAACGCGTGCAGCGCGGCGCTGTGTCCGTATGCGCCGCATCCGCATATAGAGCGGCGCTACCTGCTGGTGCCGGGACTGCGCTCGTCGCGGATTTACGTTTTCGACACCAAGCCCGACGCGCGCAAGCCGAAGCTGGTGAAGACGATCGAGGCCGAGGAGATCGCGGCGCGCGCGGGCTACAGCCGGCCGCATACGGTGCATTGCGGACCCGACGCGATTTACGTGAGCGCGCTGGGCAATCCGAAGGGCGACGGGCCTGGCGGAATTTTCCTGCTCGACCACGAAAGCTTCGACGTGCTCGGGCGATGGGAAGTCGAGCGCGGGCCGCAGTGGTTCGCTTACGATTTCTGGTGGCATCTCGGCTGGGACGTGGCCATCACCAGCGAATGGGGCACGCCGAACATGATCGAAAACGGCGTGGTGCCCGAACTGCTGCTCGGGAACAAGTACGGACATGCGATTCATATCTGGAATCTGCGCAACCGCCGCCATCTGAAGGCGCTCGACCTCGGCGCCGAGCATCAACTGGTGCTCGAGCTGCGCCCATCGCACGATCCGACCAAGACCTACGGCTTCGTCGGCGTGGTGATCTCGACCAAGGACTTGTCGGCGTCGATCTGGCTGTGGCATCGCGACGGCGGCGACTGGAAAGTCCGCAAGGTGATCGAAATTCCCGCCGAGCCCGCTGACGAGAGCCAGTTGCCGCCGGCGCTCAAACCGTTCAAGGCGGTGCCGCCGCTTATCACCGACATCAACCTGAGTCTCGACGACAAGTTCCTGTACGTCGCGTGCTTCGGCACCGGCGACCTGAAGCAATACGACGTGAGCGACCCGTTCAAGCCCAAGCTGACGGGCACGGTGCGGCTGGGCGGAATCGTGTCGCACGGCAAGCATCCGAAGAGCGGGCCGCTCAACGGCGCGTCGCAGATGATCGAGCTGAGCCGCGACGGGCGGCGCGTTTACCTGTCGAACTCGCTGTACGGGGCGTGGGACGCGCAGTTCTATCCCGAGGGTGTGCGCGGCTGGGTCGCGAAGATCGATTGCGCGCCGGCGGGCGGGATGACGATCGATCCGAACTTCTTCACGACCTTCGATGGCGAGCGGGCGCATCAGATTCGCCTCGAGGGCGGCGATTCGTCGTCCGACTCGTTCTGCTATCCGTGACGCCGGCTTGGCCGTGGATCGCGGTCGCGGCGCTCGGCGCGTATCACGGCGTCGATCCGTCGATGGGCTGGCTGTTCGCGGTGGCGCTTGGGCTGCAGGAGCGGCGGCGCTCGAAGGTCATTTGGGCGCTTGGTCCAATCGCGCTGGGACATCTCGTGTCCATCGCAGCCGTCGTTGCGATAATCGGCGGACTGCGGCTGTTCTTCGCCATCGATCTTCTTCGCCCAATCGGCGCGACCGCGCTGATCCTGTTCGGGCTGTTCCGCTTTTTCTGGCCGCGCGCGCATCCGCGCTGGGTTGCGATGCGGGTGAACGCGGCGGAGCTCGCGCTGTGGTCGTTCCTGATGGCGTCGGCGCATGGCGCGGGCCTGATGCTGTTCCCGATATTGATCGGGATGACGCCGAATTCTCCGCACGCGCATCACATGACTGCGGCTCACGCGCATACCGTCGCGCAGGCATTAGCGGTAGTGCTGGTGCATACGGGCGCAATGATCGCGGTGACCGGGGTAATCGCGATCCTGGTTTATGAGTGGGTCGGGCTGGCGATCCTGCGCAGCGCCTGGATCAACCTGGACACAATCTGGGCAGGCGCGCTGGTGGCAGCCGGAGTACTCTCGCTGGCGATCTGACGGGGTGGGCGCACGCTTTTTTTGGAGGCGGCGGCGTGCCAGCATCGGGGGGTATGAATGCGCTTCGGATACTGGTGATCGAGGACGAGACTCGGCTGGCCACCGCGGTCAAGCAAGGACTCGTCGAGGACGGCTTCGCGGTCGAACTGGCAGGGAGTGCGGAGGAGGCCGAGCCGATAGTCGCGCGCGGCGCGCTCGATCTAATCGTACTGGACGTGGGGTTGCCTGGGAAAAACGGGCTGGACCTGCTGCGCGAGATGCGCGCGGCGGGCAATCAGACGCCGGTATTGATCCTGACCGCGCGCGGCGCGTTGGAGGAACGCGTGGCCGGACTCGACACGGGCGGCGACGACTACCTGGTCAAGCCGTTCGCGTTTGCCGAGCTGGTGGCGAGAATCAAGGCGTTGGCGCGGCGTCCGCGGACCCCTGCATCGCCGATTCTCAAGGTCGGTGACCTGGAATTCGACACCGTTAAGCGGCGCGCGAAAATCGGCGAGCACAATCTGAACCTGTCGCCGAAGGAAAAGATGCTGCTCGAATTGCTGATGCGAAACGCCGGACAGGTGGTGACGCGCGACATGATCGCGGAGACCGTCTGGGATTCGAACTACAACGCGCTGACCAACCTGATCGAAGTTTTCGTCAATCGATTGCGGCAGAAGATCGATCCGCGCGCCGATCGCTCGCTGATAGTCACCGTGCGCGGAGTCGGATACACGATGCGCGCGGAATGACGCCGCAGCCGCCGCACGCTGGCCGCCGATGACGATCAGACTCAGGCTGACCATTTACTGGGCCGCGGTGCTGGCGGCGATTTTGCTGGTCGCGGCGATCGCCGCGGTGAAACTTTTCGCGCGCCAGCAGTTCAGCGCGCTGGACGCGGCGCTGCTGGAGGAGGCCGAGAACACCGCCGATCAGATCCAGCGCAGCGGCTCGTCAAGCGCGATTGGAATCCTGCAGCGGCTGAGCCTAGAGACCGATATCGGGCCCGGCCGGCGCGTGCGAATCGTCACGGCGCATGGCGAGGTGGGGAACTTCGGCGCTGTCCACACGATCCCGCCCCCGTTCGATCCCTCGCTCCCCACGCACCCGGCGATCGTCGGCAACCAAGCCTTCAGGTTCGCGGTCGTTCCGATGATGTACAACGGCGAGCTCGCGTACCTGCAAAGCGGAGTGCAGGCGGGCCTGGTTGAGGAATCGGTGAGCAGCCTGCGCAACCTGCTACTGCTGATGGTGCCGATCGTGCTCCTGCTTTGCGTCGGGGGCGGATACCTGCTGGCGGCCCGGGCGCTACGGCCGATCGAATCGGTGACGGCGGAGCTCGACGCGATCGGGCCGACCAATCTGAGCTCGCGGCTGACGGTCCCGCCGGTGGCTGATGAAGTCGCGCGGCTCAGCGCGGTCATCAATGCATTGCTGGAGCGCCTGGAGCGCGCGTCGGCTACGGAGCGCCGGTTCGCGTCCGATGCGGCGCATGAGCTGCGGACACCGCTGGCGGTGCTGCGCACGGGGCTGGAAGTAGCGCTCGCGCGCGATCGCACGGCCGAGGAAAATCGCGCTGCCCTTGGCGCGGCGCATCGCGAGGCGCTGTCGCTGTGCAGGATTGCCGACGAACTGCTGATGCTGTCGCGGCTCAATGGCGAAGTAATGGTGGATCGGCAGAAGCTGAATCTTCGCGCACTGTTGAGCGAGATAGGCGCGACGGTCGGACCGCTGGCGCAGGCGCGCGAGCTAAAACTGACGGTCAATGCGCCCGCGGACGTTTTCGTCAATGGCAACGAGGCGCACTTGCGCCGCCTGATCGTTAACCTGCTCGACAACGCGCTCAAGTTCACGCCGGCCGGCGGCTCGATCGAGGTTGGGCTGAAGAGCGACGCGAATCGCGCGATTATCCGCGTCGCCGACACCGGCGAGGGAATCCATCCAGCTGAGCTGCCGCACATTTTCGATCGATTTTTTCGCGGCGCAGGGTCGCCCGGCGAAGGCAGTGGGCTGGGCTTGAGCCTGTGCCGGGAAATTGCGCGGGCGCATGGTGGCGACATCGCCGCCGCGAATCTTCCGACGGGAGGATCCGCGTTCGTCGTGACGCTGGCGCTCCACAAAGAAGATCCGCACCGAGCGACCGTCCCGCTGCGATAGCCGCCGCTCATTAATCAGCTTAACGTCCATTAATTTGGCCGGTCGGCGGACCACTGTTACTCTTTCGCGAATGGAGCAGACTAGCCGCAACCTCTTCAGGGCGGCGCTCGCTGCCGCGCTCTTGAGTTGGGCTTCGGTGGCGCCCGCCGCGACCATTACTCTGTCTGACGCGATCGATCGCGCCTTGCACCTGGCGCCTTCGGTGGACGTCGCCGCCGCGGCGAGCGACATGAGCGTCGCACACGTGCGCGAGCAGCGTGCTCCGCTGTTTCCGACCGTCGGGGCGGGCGCGGAGTACTACCAGGCGCCGGGTTACAATGAGGTCATTTCGAACCGCGGACTATCGGCCGGTCTGCTGACGCTCGACTACACGGCGTGGGACTGGGGACGGCGACAGGCGCGGCTGCGTGCGGCCGAGTACGTCAACGAAGCCTCGCGGCTGGGAGTCGCTGCGGCGCGGGCGCAAATTGTTTTCGATACGTCGATCGCCTACTTCGATGTGCTTCGCGCGCGGGGGGCGCAACACGATTTGCAGGCCAGCCTGGAACGCTTGACGCGCTACGTAACTACGATCGAGGCGCTCGAAAAAAGCGGACGCGTCATCACCAATGACGTGCTGAAGTTCCGCACCGCGCGCGACAGTACTGAGATTGCGCTCGACGCGGCGCGCGGCAATAGCGAGCGCGCGACCGCGGCGCTGGGCATTTTGATCGGCGAGCCGAATCAGCCCGACCTCGAAATCGCGAGCCTCGCCGGCGTTCCGCCGAAGCCGTCGGGCGATCTTGCGCAGAGCCCCGTAATGCAGGCGGCGCAGCGCGCGATCGCGTCGGCAGAATCGCAAATCAAGGCGGCCAAGGCCGAGCGTCTGCCGACGTTCCAGGTCGCGTTCACGACCGGATTTGTCGGCATCGATCCGCCGGCGACGATTTCGCACAACTTTGGCGGCTCATACGACGGCGTCGTGTCGGTACCGCTGTTCGACGGCGGACTGATTTCATCGCACATCGACCAGGCGAAGGCGAAAGAGCATTCGGCCACAGCGCAGGCGCGGCAGGCCGAGTACATTCTGAAGCGGCGAATCGCGGACGCGTCGATTCGTTACGACCAGGCGAATCGGCAACTCGACATCCTGTCGCGCGCGCAGCCAACCGCGGACGATAACTTCGCGCTGACGTGGACGCGCTTCCTCGGCGGCGGCGCCGTGACGATGCTCGAAGTGCTGGATGCGTATCAGCAGGCCGAGCAATTGCGGCTGCAGCGGCACGACCAGGAGTTCAACGCGCGCGAGGCGGTGGCGGAGACGAACCTGCTCCTCGGCCGTATCCAATGATAAGGCGCGCGGGCTCGAACCGCCGCGCCATCGCGATCTTCGCGGCGGCAGTGGCGACGGCGCTGCTCGCAGGATGCGGCGGCGCGAAAGAAGGCGGCGGCGAAATCGCGGCGCAGCCCGAGCCCGTCCTGCTGGTGAGCGCGGCAAGGGCCGAAGTGCATCCGATGACAAGCGAGCTTCGGCTGCTCGGCAAAACCGTCGCGACGCGGCACGTGATCATCCGCGCGCCAACGGCGGGCCGAGTGACGGGACTGAAACTGGCGAGCGGCGATTTCGTGCGCAAGGGGCAGATCGTCGCGCGTGTCGTCAATCGCGAGATCGAAGCGGCGGAGGCCGGGCTCGCGGTCGCGCGCAGGATCGATCCCCAGGACGCGCCGGCGCTGAGTGCGTCCGTCAAGCGCTACAGTCACAGCGCGGGAATACCGGTGGTCGCGCCGGAATCGGGAATCGTCTCGCAACCGCCGGTCACCAGCGGCCAGATGGTTGCCGACCTCGACACGCTGGTCGATCTAATCGATCCGGCAAGCCTCTACGTCGATACCTCGGTCCCGGTGAACCAGCTCTCATTGTTGAGGCCCGGGATGGCCGCGACGGTGACGACGCCGTTTCGTCCCGGGGTTGAGTTTCCCGCGCGCATCGCGGCGATCCTGCCAAGTTTTGACGCATCGAGCGCGACCTCGTCGGTGCGGACGGACTTCACCGGCCCGGAGCGTATCGCGGAGGCAGGCGCTCCAGTCGAAGTGCGGATCGAGACCGCGAGCGTCCCCGACGCGATCGTGATTCCCGCGCCGGCACTGTTTCAGGACCAAGGCGTGGATCGTTACCACGTGTTTGTGGTCGGCGCCGACGGCCGCGCGCATCGCACGGATATAACGGTCGGACTTCGCCAGCGCGATCTGGTCCAGGTGACTGCCGGCATCAAAGCGGGTGAACTGGTCGTGACTTCGGGCGGGTATGCGCTGTCCGACGGCCTGCACGTTCGCGTCGCGCAGGGAAACCAATGACGCGCAGCAGCTCGACGCTGGCGGTGCTGTCGGTGCTGGCAGCGAGCGTGCTCGGGGTCATCCTGGCGCGAACGATTCCGAGCGCGGTATTTCCCGAGATGACGTTTCGCCGCGCGACGATTCTCGCCGACAGCGGCGATCTGCCGGCGGAACAGATGCTCGCGTCGGTAACGCGGCCGCTGGAGGAAAGCGCATACACCGTGCCCGGTGTGGAACTGGTTCGATCGACGACGACCCGCGGCAGCGCCGAGATAGACGTTACGTTCGGCGAAGACGCCGACCCACAAACCAGCTACCAGATGCTGAACGCCGCAGTCGCGCATACGCGCGCGCAGCTCCCGAACGATACGACGCTCGACGCGCTGTTGCTGACGACCGGCACCTTTCCGATCGTCGATCTCAGCCTGAGCTCGAAGATTCGCAGCCTGCCCGAACTGACCGACATCGCGAACTACGATCTCGTTCCGAGCCTGCATCGCATCGAGGGCACCTACCGGGTCGGCGTAATCGGCGGCAAGTACCGCGAATTCGTGGTGCGGCTCGATCCGGCGCGGATGCTGCAGCATGACATGTCGCCGGCCCAGGTCGTCGCGGGCCTGGCGCACAATAACGTCATCGCGTCGGCGGGCCGGATGAACGAATCGCACCGGATGCTGCTGACGGTGGTGACCAGCGATCTGCACCAGGCCGGCCAGATTGCCGCGGTGCCGCTGTCGGCTATTGGCGGTCAACCGGTGCGCGTCAGCGACGTGGGTTCGGTCGAATTGGGAATCCGCGAAGACTACATCAGGGCCGCGTCCGAGAACGGCGCGGCGGTGCTGGTCGGAATCTCGCGGCGGCCGAGCGGCAATACGGTGACGATCGCGGCCGAGGCGCGGCAGATCCTCGCGGAGTTTCGCCAGCGTTATCCCGACGTTCAGTTTTCGGTTTCGTACGATCAGTCGGAACTGGTCAGCGAATCGTTCAACAGCGTGCGCGACGCGATCCTGCTCGGCCTCGCGCTGGCGGTGCTGGTGGTGCTGGTGTTCACGATGAGTCCGCTCAGCGCGCTGGTTGCGGCGACGGTGGTGCCGTGCACGGTTGCGATCACATTCATCGTGATGAAAGCCGCGGGACTGACCTTCAACATGATGACGCTGGGCGGGCTGGCGGCCGGAATCGGACTTTTCATCGACGACGCGATCGTAATGATCGAAGCGATTCATCGCGAACTCGCGTCGGGTCAATCCGCTGGTACGGCAGTGGCCGAAGCGCTCAAGCGTCTCCGGCGCCCGCTGTTCGCCGCGACCATGACGGTGATCGTCGTATTCGGGCCGCTGGTTTTTATTTCGGGTGTGACCGGCGTTTTCTTCCGCTCACTGGCGGCGACGCTGGGCGGAGGACTGGCGATTTCGCTGATACTCGCCATCTACTTCACGCCCGCGATAGAACTTGCGATGGCGCGGTTTCGCGGGCGCGCGCGCGCGGCGGGACGAATCTATCGCGGCGTGCAGACGCTGTTTCTGACTGCGATCCGGCCGATCATCCGGATTCCCGCGCTGGCAATCCTTGGTGCTGCGGTTTCGATGTTGGTCGCGTACTTCGTTTACAACAGTATCGGCACCGACTATCTGCCGCCGCTCGACGAAGGCGCGTTTGTCCTCGACTACCTAACGCCGCCGCAGAGCACGATGGCCGACACGACTGCGTTGCTCGACTCGATTCAGTCGATTCTGAAAACGACGCCCGAAGTCGTTGCGTTCAGCCGCCGCACCGGCACGCAGCTTGGATTTTTTCTGACCGAATCGAATCGCGGAGACATGTCCGTGCGGCTGAAACCGGACCGCAAACGCGACATCGATACGGTCATCGATTCCATCCGCGAACGCATCCTGAGCTCGGTGCCGGGAGTATCGATCGAGTTCTCGCAGGTGTTGCAGGACCTGATCGGCGATCTTTCAGGCGTGCCGGAGCCGATCGAGGTCAAGGTCTTCGGCCCCGACCAGAAGACGATCGAGGCGACGGCGCGGCAAGTGGCTGATCGGATGCGCTCGATTCACGGCCTGGTGGACGTGTTCGACGGAATCGTCGAGAGCATCCCGGAGCAGGCGGTCGTCGTCGACAACACTTCGGCCGCGCACTACGGACTGAGCGCCGATGACATCCGCACCGCGCTCGATTCGGTGATTCAAGGGACGGTCGCCACCAACGTCCTGTCGGGCGATCGGCTGGTCGGCGTGCGGGTGCGATACCCGGACGCATTCCACGAAGATCTCGGGACTCTGTCGGAAGTGATTCTCAAGTCGAGCACGAATGCGCGTGTGCCGCTGTCGGCGGTCACGAAGATCGACTTTCTCGGCGAGACCAGCGAGATCGCGCGCGAGCGCCAGCGGTCCGTCGTGCACGTCACGGCGCGGCTGGAGGGTATCGACCTCGGCACTGCCGTCAGCCAGGTCAAGCAGAGCCTGTCGCGGATGCCGCTGGCGGCCGGCGTGTCGCTCGAATACGGCGGGCTTTACGCGCAGCAGCAGCGGGCCTTTCACGAGCTCGCGCTGGTGCTGGTGGCGGGTACGATCATGATGTTCCTGATCCTGGTCTGGGAGTTCGCGCGGCTCGCGCCCGCGGTTGCATGCCTGGTGGCCGCGATGTCGTGTCTCGCGGGCAGTTTCATCGCGCTCGCCGTGACCGGCATGACGCTCAACATCTCATCGTTCATGGGCATCATCATGGTCGCGGGAATCACCGCCAAGAACGGCATCCTGCTGCTCGACCATGCCGAGCGCGAAGTCGGCGCGGGCGTACGACCGGGCGCGGCGCTATTCGAGGCGGCGACGGTGCGGCTGCGCCCGATCATCATGACCACGCTCGCCACGGCGGCGGGGCTGTTACCGCTCGCGCTCGGCTACGGTGCGGGCGCCAAGGTTCAGCAACCGCTGGCAATCGCCGTGATCGGCGGACTGGCGTTCGCGATGATTCTTTCGAGCCCGCTCGCGGGTGGAATCTACCTGATGGGCACGCGCGGCAGCGGCCGCACCGAAGCTCGTTCGCCGCGGGAGTAGCTGGAAGGCGTCCGCGCCTGCGGCAGCCAATTCGGCTCAGACAACTCCCGGGCACAAACGGTACCGGACTCGATCCATGTAGCGGCGGTATGCGGGATCCGCCCTCAAATGCACTTCTTCCTGCTCGATTCGCCAGACCATGAACGGAAGCGTCACCACGACCAGCATGATATTGCGACCGTTCGCGTAGGACATCGCGTAGCCAATCGAAAGCATCAGCCATCCGAAATATATGGGATGACGAACCCATCGAAACGGCCCCTTCGACACGATGCCGCGGTTCGCGGGCAGCACACCGAAGCTGCGACCCATATAGACGCGCGCGACCTGGGTCAGCACTACGCCGAACAACTCGAAAAGAAGTCCGGTGGTCGCCAGCGCGCCGGTGGCAAGGTCGCTCGGCCGCATGAAACACGGGAGGATCAGCATGCCGCCCGACGCGGTCAGCGTGCGCAGATTTACGCTGGCCGTGCGCGGGGCAAATCGCGCGAGCGACATGACGGCCATGATCGCGGCGCCCGCCAGCCATACCACGTTCGCCGCTCCCGCCAGAGTAAAGCTGAGCTCGCGTCCGGCCGGCAACGTCGCGAGCAAGAACGACGCGGCCAGCAGACAATCGCCAAGGGCATGCTTCAGGCCTGCGAGTGTGACGCGCGGTTGCGCAACCGGGACCGGTGCGGGAATGCCAACGGCGACCGCTTCCATGAATACATAGTGCGCTCGCTACACTATACTAAGCAAACAATCGCAAGATACAAGTGAGTATTGTACTTGCTATTCAGTTCTATACTACCTTTTGACTATCACGCTAGTGCGGCAGTCGCCGTCGATTGTCTATCGAGGTCGCCGCGTCGCGCCACCCGAGACCAAACAAGCGATCAATGCTGGGGTCGCGACCAATACGTGAGTTGGCCCTATCCGTCGCCATTGCCGGCCGCGCTACCTTTGCTAAGATGACCCGGCTGAGTCTGCAAGCTTCTTCGAGTGCCGAGGTGGCGGAATGGCAGACGCAGAGGACTCAAAATCCTCCGTGGGCAACCACGTGCGGGTTCAAGTCCCGCCCTCGGCATATTGAAAAATACCAGGATGTGTGGGGCAACCGCGCTCGCTCTATGGACTCACCGCCGTGGGCGGACTTTAGGCCGTCGGTTTCGGCGTCGGCACCTTCGCTCTTCGCTGCGCATTCAAAGATCAGGCTGGTTGCGGTTTGCTATCGTCGGTCTCCACGGTAGCAGTCGCGCCCCGAGTGCCTATTTCTCTACGTCAATTTCGCCCTTCATTCCTTCTTTTACGTGCGTCGTGCAGAAGTAGTGGTAAACTCCGGGAACCTTGAACGTGTAGCTCCAGGTGTCCCCCGAGTTCATGTAACCGGAGTCCCAGGTCTCCGCCCCGGGCGGCACGGACGCCCAGCTTTTGTCGGGCGCCTGGGACGGATCGGTGGTGGCAGTATGGATGGTTTCACCCTTATTTTCCCACTCTACAGTATCGCCGACTTTGATCTTCACCGGGTTCGGAACGAATTTGGATGGTGTGTCGAACATCTTCACCACCACGGTTTCCGCGAATGCTGGCATTGCGAAGCCCAGCGTCAACGCAGTGACGAGGAGGAAGCTGCCGCCGAGCAAGTGCATCTTTTTCATAGTCTTTTTCATAATCCTTACATTCCCTCGAGCGCATCTGGTAGACAGAGTGCGGCTACGCAACTGGATTGATCACCGTATAGAGTGTCCGATCGCCCCGCTGAACCAGTTACGGCTGGTCGTGTTGGTGGCCAACCAGGTCTCTTTAATCTTGTTGACGATGCAGGAAGTTCCGGAATTCAACCGTTAAATTGCCCTGATTCTTCAACCTCGGCGAACTAATTCAGGCGCGCTGCAGAGGCAAGATCGGAATCACTTCGCTCGTTGCTAACGTCTAACAAGACATGAACGGAAATGACTCGTCAGATAACGGCGACCTTGCCCGCGCCACTTCAGATCGCTTCGATCGGCTATTTTGGAAGCGCCTGTGGCGGCTCGCAGGTCCTTACTGGAGTTCGGAGCGGCGCGGGACAGCACTCCTGCTTATCGGTGTGCTGATCGTGCTGAGCCTGGGCACGATTGGGATGCAAGCTATCTTCAGTTATGTATCCCGTGACATCATGAACTCGCTGCAGAACAAAGACTCTGCGCGCTTCTACCACTTGATGGTGTTGTTCGCGACCTGGGTCGTGTTGTTCGTGCCGATCGCCGCCTTCTATCCCTACCTCAGCGGACTGCTCCGAATCGATTGGCGCGACTGGATGACCGAATTGTTCGTTCACCGCATGCTGCATCGAAACGCGCTCTACCACATCATGCGCGATCACTCGGTCGACAATCCGGACCAGCGCATCAGCGAAGACATCAACAGCTTCACCGGCGGCGCGCTCAACTATTCCATGACCGCCTTGCAGGCGGTCGTAACCGCGGTGACATTTTTCGGAATCCTGTGGTTGATCTCGCGACGGCTCGCGGTGTGTCTGATCGGCTATGCGCTTATCGGCACCTGGCTCGCCGCGGTGATCGGACGCCGCCTGGTGGTAATCAACTTCAATCAGCAACGATTCGAGGCTGATTACCGCTTCGCGTTGGTCCACGCGCGCGATAACGCCGAAGCGATCGCCTTGTACGACGGCGCGCGCGACGAGGCGCATCAACTGCGGCGGCGGTTCGCCAACGTGATCAGAAATTTCAAACTGCTGATTCTCTGGCAGCGCCATCTGACGTTCTTCACCGCAGCTTACGACAACGCGGCCGGCCTGGTGCCCTATTTTGTGCTTGCCGGCGCGTACTTTTCGGGGCGGTTCGAACTGGGCGAATTCACACAGGCCGCGTACGCATTTTCGGTTTTGCAGGGATCGCTCTCGCTCGTGGTCGATCAATTCCAGGGGCTCACCGACTACGCCTCGGTGGTCAATCGTCTCGCCGCGTTCGAAGAGCGTTGCGACGACGCCGGCAGCGAGAATGCGGACGGTGGCGCGCACATCGAAGTCGGCGAAGCGGACGGACGAGTTTCACTCGACAACGTGAGCCTGATGACGCCCGATTGGAAGCGGGAGTTGCAGCGCAATCTGTCCGTCGAGGTGAAGTACGGCGACACGCTGCTGCTCACGGGACCGAGTGGCGCGGGCAAAACCTCGCTGATGAGGGCAGTCGCCGGCATTTGGAATTTCGGCAGCGGCCGGATCTTGCGGCCTCCGACCGAGCAGATCATGTTCATGCCGCAGAAGCCGTACTTGATACTCGGCTCGCTTCGCCAACAGCTCCAATATCCGCGCGCAAGCGAAGTAAGCGACGACGAGCTGCTCGAGGTGTTGCGCATGGTCGGTCTCGCGCATCTGCCCGATCAGTTCGGAGGTCTGGATGCCGAACTTCACTGGGCAGACGTGCTGTCGGGCGGCGAACAACAGCGGCTTGTGTTCGCACGCCTCCTGCTCAATCGTCCTCGCTTCGCCTTTCTCGACGAAGCCACCAGCGCGCTCGATATGGCTGCCGAGGAAAGCCTGTACTCACTGCTCGCGAACTCGCCGACTGCGTTCATCAGCATCGGACACCGACAAAGTCTGCGCAAATTTCACAGCCGAGTGATCGAACTGTCCTCCGCCTACGAGACCACCATTGCGATCGAGCAGCGCACCGTCGACGAGTCGCCAGACTAGCGTCATCTATTGGCAACCGAACGGATTAAGCAGTCATGGTTTTGCGACAAAAGCGTCGCTACTCATCGGTTACACCCGATAGCGAACGATTTTGAGTTCTCCAGGTAACGCAGAGGGCTCAGCACTTTTGTAGTCTCGCGCGCCGCGGTTTGCCCATACTTGGGCGTGAACGGTGAACGAATCGCTGCCGCGATGCGTCAGCCAGCGATCCTGGCTGTCGTCTGGCTCTGCGCGCTCCTGATCCTGACCGGCACCTTGACGAAAATGCGCGCACAATGGCGTGGCCGCGACTTCTCGGACAAGTACGAATCGGCGTGGGCGCTCCGGCATGGAATCGACCCTTACCGTTCCGATTTGACGCCGATCGCCGCCCGGCTCGGCCTTGAGACCGGCGGTCTGATTTACGCCTCCGACACGCCGACGTTTCTGGTCTGCTTCGAGCCACTAACCTGGTTGCGGCCACGGTTCGCATTCTGGCTCTGGTCCGCAATCAACTTTTCGGCATTGGCAGCCGCGATGTACCTGTTGCTGGCATATCGGCGCGGGCTTTCCGGGCGCACGGCGTGGTTGCTGGCGGGACTCATTTTGATGTCGGCGCCGGTGAATTTGAATCTTTACTGGGGGCAGTCGCAGCTCATAATCCTGCTGCTGATGGCCGGCGCAATGCGCGCGATGGAACGCCGGCGCGACGGCGCCGCGGGCTTGTTAATCGCGTCGGCCGGGCTGTTGCGGGCCTATCCGCTTTTGCTCGTCGGCTATTTTGCGATTCGTCGGAAATGGCGGGCGGTTGCGTTTGCGACGTGCGGAGTCGCGGCAGGGGTAGTCGTGACCGTCGCGACGTTGGGGCTCGCGCAATCTCTCAGCTTCGTTCACGGCGCGGCGTGGGTCACTGACTATTCAATGATGAAGCGGGTGGACAATCTTTCGCTCGCGCCATTCGTGTCGCGGATGTTCTGGGCGATTACTGGTACCGCCGCCGGCTCGCCGGCCGATTGGGTCAGACGCACCTGCATCGCCGTCGCAGACTTAATAGTATTTGGAGTGACTATTCGTGCGACGCTGTCCGATACGAACCGCGGCGATTCTGACTGGAGAATATACTCACTGTGGATTGCGACGGCGATCATGCTGTCACCTGTCGGATGGCATCACTATCTACTGCTACTGACTCTTCCGTTCGTGCAAATGGTCACATCCGAGGCCGATGGACGGTCCGGCTCGCGGGCCGTCTGGATGGCGGCGTTGTGCTACATGCTCAGCGCGGTTTCGCTGCGCGTCTTCAACCGCTTCCTGGTGCCGCCGCCGACCGGGTTTCAGCTCGACTTCCCATGGCTGGCGCGCGCGCTCGAGGAAACCAGCTTCATCGCTCTGCTGACCGGATACATCGCAGCGTATTGGTTCGCGACCGACTGCGCCCATCCCGTCTCCGCGATTCAGCAAGCGACTGCGGCCGCGCAACCGCTCGCGCTCGAGCCGCAGTCCCTCACAGTCCGAGCATCCTCCTCAACTTCACCGCGCTGAATCCCAGCATCGTTTCGTTGCCGACGCGGATAACGGGAACCGCGCGAAAACCAAGGCTGGCCAGCTCATCGATAAGCGAGGGATCTTTGGCGATGCTCTTTTCGATGTAGCTGACGTTGTGCCGCGTGAGAAACTCTTTCGCCTGAGCGCAGGCCGAGCACCCTGCATTCGTGTAAATAACAACTTCCATGCGCGTCTCCTCTCGCACTCCGATCTGCGGCCGGGCCGCTTCTCTTCCCCTCTCCCTGCAAGGGAGAGGATGAAGGTGAGGGTCCTTACTCAGCGCGCGTTTTTCGCGCGATTTAAGATTCTGCTTCTGGGAGCTTCTCCAACCGACCTATACGACGCTGCACAATTCCCGCCGCACTCCTCGATCATCTGGCGCAGCGTGAGCCGCAGGCGCTGCAGGCGGCCGATTTCCTGGTTCATCTCCGCTAACTTCGCTTCCGCTTTTCGCGTGACCGGGCCGCATTCGGTCGTCGATTTCACGCCCAGCGACAGCAACTCCCGGATTTCCTTCAGGGTAAATCCGAGCCGCTTCGCATCGCCGATGAAACGCAGGCGATCGAGCACGTCTTCGGAAAAGTTCCTGTAACCCGAAACGCTCCGCCGCGGTCCTGCTATCAAACCCCGCCGCTCGTAGAAGCGGATCGTGTCTATGCTCACTCCCGCCGCATTAGCTACTCGGCCAATCGTCATTTGTGCCTCACGATAGACCCTTGACCATAGTCCAGAGTCAAGCGTGTCGATCAATTCGCTTCTGTTGGCAATGCGGTCACGTACTCGAAGTCGAGCGCTTGATGGTTGATGCCGCGCGCGGGCGGCGCGATCCAGCCCGCGAATTGACCGGGCGCGGTGAAAGGCTGCATGAGCGATGCCACGAATTCGCGGTCGGCCTGGGTCGGTATCCACTCCGATTTGCGCTGTTGCCATTCCGTCTCGGTGATTATCTTTCCGTCCGGCGTCACATTGACGCCCGCGAATTCGCCTATCGAGCGCCGAAATCCCCGATGCGGCAGCTTGAGCTCGAAGCCAATCGCCGCCGCGCGAATAATCTTGTTCCATCGCGCCAGCGCCCGCTCGCAGTCGGCAATGTAGGAGTCGCGAAGAGTTTCATTCAACGCAATCAGCGCAGGCTGCTCGGTCTGAATGATTACTCCATTGACCGGCTTCGATACCGAGTAACCGCTTCGCTTGAGTTGATGGTCGTCGTCTCTGTCGGTTTCCTTGAAGCGCCCTTTCAGACCTGCGCTGTAGTAATTGGCTGCATTAGTCGATAATTCCGAGCCGAACAGATCAAGCGAGACTGAGTAATGAAAGTTTATATACTTTTGAATAACTGCGAGGTCGATCCCACCGTACTCACTTACTACCCCAGTGTTATGCTCTTTCATCAGTTGGCAGGTGCGGCTGATTACCCGGCTCACTCCCGATTCGCCAACGAACAGGTGATGCGCCTCCTCGGTCAGCATAAAGCGGCAGGTGCGCGCCAGCGGATCGAATCCCGATTCGGCCAGGCTCGCGAGCTGATACTTGCCGTCACGGTCGGTGAAATGCGTGAACATGAAGTACGACAGCCAGTCTGGCGTCTTCTCGTTGAACGCGCCGAGGATGCGAGGGTTGTCGGCGTTCCCCGACCGGCGCCGGAGCAAGGCCTCGGCCTCTTCGCGGCCATCGCGTCCGAAGTAGGCCTGCAGCAGATAGACCATCGCCCATAGATGGCGCCCTTCTTCCACGTTGACCTGGAAAAGATTGCGCAGGTCGTAGAGCGACGGGCATGTCCTGCCGAGGTGCCGCTGTTGCTCGACCGACGCGGGTTCGGTGTCGCCCTGCGTGACGATAAGGCGGCGCAGGACGCCCCGATGTTCACCCGGCACCTCGCGCCAGACCGGCTCTCCCTTATGCTCTCCGAACGGAATCCGGCGATCGGGTTCGGGGTCAGCCAGAAAAATCCCCCATCGATAGTCCGGCATCTTGACGTATCCGAATGTCGCCCAGCCCTGCGCGTCGGTCGAAGTCGCAGTCCGCAGATACACGTCGCAGCCCTGAAAATTCTCGGGTCCCATCTCGCTCCACCATTGCAAAAAGCCGGGCTGCCACGCTTCGAGCGCGCGCTGCAGGCGGCGGTCGTCGGTGAGATTCACGTTGTTGGGAATTCGCTCGGAATAGTTGATCGGCATCAGACCCTCCTCGGATCGAATTCCGGCCGCGCTCCGGTGCCATAGAGTTTCAGCGCGCCTTTTTCACCGACCGCGTTCGGGCGCTGAAAGATCCAGTTCTGCCACGCCGACAGACGCGCAAATATTTTTGACTCGAGCGTCTCCGGCCCGCCGAATCGGAGCGAAGCCTCCATCCCGGTCAGCGCGTCCGACGAGAACGCCGCGCGTTCTTCGAGCGCAATGCGGACCTCGTCGTCCCAGTCGATATCGTCGGGCGTGAACGTAACCAGTCCCAGTTGCTCTGCCAACGATGCATCGATCTGCTCGCCAATCCTGCCGCGCAGCTCCTCGACGCGCTCGGGCGTGCCTTGGAATCTGCTCTCCAGCCGCGTCAAGCCGTTGCACATCGGCGTCGCGCCAAAGTTCATTTCCGTGAGGCCGATGCTCGCCGGCATCGACTCGTCACCTTCCCGCAGTCCGCGCAGCATGTACGCGCGGTCCGACGCCAGCGCCAGCTCCAGCAGAGTTCCGCAAAAGCACGAACCCGGCTCGATCAACGCGAAGACGGAGCGCGAGCTGACATCGAGCCGTTTCAGCGTGCGCTTCAGGTAGAGCCGGATTTCACGGATCAGCCGGTCATCAGCGTTGGCGTCGAGGAATGCGTCGTGCGACTGCACCAGCACCGGATCGCCTCGCGTGCGAAAGATCCAAGTCCTGACAGTCTCCTGATTGAAGCGCAGATGCAGGATCGCGTCTTCGAGTTCGCGCGCAATCGCCAACGGCCAGAAGTCCGCTCCAATCGCGCGAGCATCTTCGACCCGGCGCGGGGCCTGGTTCTCCGGACCCTCGACAGTGAACGCCGCAGTGGAATTGTCGCGATCGATGTCGATCGTCAAGTGCGCATACTTAATCCGTCGCTCCGCGACCTCGCGCGAGAGCCGGCCGAGCGATATCCCACGCGGAGGCGTAGAACCCGCTGAACGCGCCGCGAATTCGAGCGCTCTCTGCGACGCCCACTCCATGAGTTGCGAGCGCGGTACGACTTCGTCCACCAAATGCCAATCCACCGCCCGCTTGCCCCTCAGTCCTTCCTCTGTTGTGCAGAAAAAATCCGCGCGGTCGCGCCTGACGCGGCGCTTGTCGACCAGCCTGGTCAGTCCGCCGGTGCCCGGCAGCACGCCGAGCAATGCGACCTCCGGCAGCGAAACGCTGGTCGAACCATCGTCCGCCATCATTATATAGTCGGTCGCGAGCGCGAGTTCGTAGCCGCCGCCGGCGCACGCCCCGCCGATCGCAGTCATGTAGTACTGGTCCGAGTTGAGCGTCGCGTCTTCGATCGCATTGCGCGTCTCGTTGGTAAACTTGCAGAAATTCACTTTGAACGGATGGCTCGACAGGCCGAGCATCCTGATGTTCGCGCCGGCGCAGAACACGCGCTCTTTGCCCGACGTGACGATCACGCATTTTATTTCGGGATGCTCGAAGCGAAGCCGATTCACGGCGTCGTTGAGCTCGATATCGACGCCGAGGTCATAGGAGTTGAGCTTGAGCTCGTAGCCCGGCGCAAGGCCGCCCTTTTCGTCCACGTCCATCGCCAGCGTCGCGACCGGCCCGGCGAAGCTCAAGCGCCAATGCCGGTATGCGGACGGTTCGGTTCGAAAGTCGATCATCCCGAGATTCTCCCGCCTGGAACAGCTGCCTGTGTTGCAGTATAGACCGTGCGAGTCCCCCTGATTCAACAATCAGATCTCGTCACGCTACGCGCCTGAGCACGACCATCGCGTGTCCCGCGACGTGAACCCGCTCTTCGAATGAATGCGAGCTTGCGCCGCTCGGCGCAGCCGCGGCAGCGGTGTCGAGAACGATCGCCCACTCCCGCCCCCATTTTTTCGGCGGCAGCTTGAATTCCATCGGCTCGCGATACGAGTTGAACATCAGAAAGAAGCTGTCATCCGCGATCCGGCCGCCGGCGCGATCGCGCTCGGTCATCGCGTCTCCGTTCACGAACGCGCCGAGCGTTTTCGCGTAGCCCACGCCCCAGTCGGCGGCGGTCATCTCGGCGCCGTCGGGCCGAAACCATTCGAGATCTTTCAACCGGTTGCGCCTGGCCGGGCTGCCGGTGAACCATCCCCGGCGCCGAAAGATCGGATGCCGGCGGCGGAGCTGGATCAGCCGCCGGGTGAAATCGAGCAGCGCCGCGTCGGCGTTGTGCCAATCGATCCACGAAATTGGATTGTCCTGGCAGTAGGCGTTGTTGTTGCCGCGCTGCGTGCGTCCGAGCTCGTCGCCGGCCAGGAGCATCGGCACGCCCTCCGACAGCAACAGGGTCGCCAGGAAGTTGCGCTTTTGTTGATCGCGAATCGCGCGAATCGCCGAATCGCCGGTCGGTCCTTCGACGCCGCAATTCCACGAGCGATTGTTATTCTCGCCGTCGCGGTTCTCTTCACCGTTCGCCTCGTTATGCTTGTCGTTGTACGAAACGAGATCGGCCAGCGTGAAGCCGTCGTGCGAGGTGACGAAGTTGATGCCCGCGAGCGGCGCGCGCCCGCCTGCGCGATACAGATCCGAACTGCCGGTGACGCGCGACGCAAACTCGCCCATCGAGTTGTTCGCACCGCGCCAGAAATCGCGCACGCCGTCGCGGTATCTGCCGTTCCACTCCTTCCAGTGGACCGGAAAATCCCCGACGCGGTAGCCGCCTTCGCCCACGTCCCACGGCTCCGCAATCAGCTTGGCCGTCGAAATCACCGGATCCTGCGCAATCGCCGCGAAAAACGGGCTGGCGCCGAATTCGCCGCGCGGGCCGCGCGCCAGCGTGGTCGCCAGGTCGAAGCGGAACCCGTCCACCTGCATCTCGAGTATCCAGTAGCGCAGGCTGTCCATCACCATCTGGAGCACCCGCCAATGCGTCAGGTCGAGCGAATTGCCGGTGCCCGTGAAATCTTCGCAGCGGCCGCTACCATCGGTGCGCAGCCGGTAGTAATTGGCGTTGTCGATGCCGCGAAAACACAGCGTCGGTCCGTTCTCGTCCCCTTCGCCCGTATGGTTGTAAACCACGTCGAGGATCACCTCGATTCCGGCGCGGTGGAACGCCTTCACCATCGTCTTGAATTCCGTGACCGAACTGCCCGACGCGCTGCCGGATGCGAAGCGGATGTCCGGCGCAAAATAGCCAATTGAATTGTAGCCCCAGTAGTTAGTCAGCCCGAGTTTGACCATATGGCCTTCGGGCGCCGTCTGATGCACCGGCATCAATTCGATCGCGTTCACGCCGAGCGAGGTCAAGTGCCGGATAACGGCGGGCGACGCGAGCCCCGCAAAGCTGCCTCGAATCTTGCGCGGCACTCCAGGATTTATCGCTGTCATCCCTTTTACGTGCGCCTCGTAGATAACCAGGTCCCCCCACGCGATCGCCGGCTTGCGCTCGCCCTCCCAGTCGTACGCCGAGTCGACCACCACGCACTTGGGCATCGCGCGCGCACTGTCGCGCATGTCCAGACGAGGCACGATGCCGGCGCCGATCGAGCGATAACCCATCATCGAATCGTGCCATCGAGGCATGCGATCGAGCGCGCGCGCGTACGGATCGAGCAGCAGCTTGGCCGGGTTGAAGCGATGCCCGGCGGGAGGATCGTACGGACCGCTGAGGCGATAGCCATAACGCTGACCGGCGCGAACGCCGCGAACATAGGCGTGCCAGATATGTTCCGTGCGCTCGACCATCGGAATTCGCGCGACCTCCGTATTACCGCCGACGCCGCCAAACAGGCACAGCGCCGCGCCGGTCGCGTGCTCGGAAAAGATCGAAAAGTTCGCCCCGGCGTCGTCGCAGGTAGCGCCGAGCGGATAAGGCGCGCCGGGCAGGGTTCGAAATCTGGTTTTCGGCATTTTGAAACTGAACACTAATGGCAAGCCGCAACGATCGTGGCAACCGTTGCGATTTGTGGGCGCTTTCGTGGGTCGGATAACGGCCGGCGAATAACGCCGCCGGGTTCCGACTGCATCAAAATGGTTATTAAAACTGTCCTACAGTTCGTAGTGAAGGGCTTGACTGGTTGTAGGTAACCGGTTAGACAATGTGGCTCATGGCCGCGTCGGGCAAAGCAAATTCGCGCTGCAAAGCGCCACGGGCGCGATGATGCGGGAGAGTCAGATCACTTCGGCGATGCCGGATTGGACCCCGGCGCGGTCGAAGCATGCCTCGGCGTCGCCCTCGACGCCTATCTGCGGCGGTGCGAGCGGCCGGAGCATTCGGACACCTCCGGCTGGCTCCCCGTCGAGCCTTTGGTTCAAAAGTGCCCTTGTTGGGTTGCAGAAACGCCGCATAACGAAGTTCTCCACGCCATTACTGGTATGGCATTTAATCGCACTATCTATAGGTAGTGTGGCATACGATTTGCTCAATTAACGCGAGTTAGATGGGTTTTGAAAAGCAGTACCAGTCATTTAGTATAGCGTGCCGATCATGCCGACGGGCTTGTAAGGTCGTCCCGATGGTCGTTTTATGAGCGCAGCATTGGCCTCATCGCCAGCCCTGGCGAGACGGATATCGTCGCGAGAACCGGACGCGCTGGTAACTCGTGAAGTTGACCATCTCGTTTCCAAGCTGCTCGGCGAGATCAAGGTTCCGTTCAACTCGCTCGGGACCCGGGTCCTCCATCAGCTTTCCGACCTGAAAAAGATTCTCTCCGCCGATTACGTGGATGTGCCCGCGCTTCCGTCCAAGCCTCTGGCCAAGGAATTGGCGCAGATCGTCGAGAATGACATCAAGCAGCACACACCGACATACGGGAGCCTGGCGGATCTCGGCAGCCCGCAGCTGCTCGGTCATCTCGGCAAATTGTTCGGTCCGCGCGAGCTCGAACTGCGTGCCGAGCCATATCGCACGGGCGCGGGGCTGTCGCTGCGTGGATTTTACTGCCGCGCCGACGTCGGCGAGAAAAGCAAGTTCGTGATCTTCGTCAACACGGCCCATCATCCCGGCGCCGTGGCAGCGACTCTCGGCCATGAACTGGGCCACTACATTTACGGCTCGCTGGTCGGAGAGAAAGCCGACCACACGGCCTTCATGGAAGGGGCGTTCGCCAATCACCTGGCGGAAGAGGACGAGCTGTTTGCCGACAGCCTGGTCGCGCTGGCAGCCTACAGCCCGGAATCGATCAAACTGATCGGCGGCGTTACGCAGCCCGACCCGGGTTCCTCGGACGATCTGTTCCACCGGATAAAGATGGCCTACGACATGATCGGACCGCGCCACGGCCTCGATCTCAGCAAGGGCAAGATGGCGGCGGCATGGCGCGTCCGCTACCTCACCTCGATGGCGCACTTCTTCAAGTTGCGCTGCGCGCTATACAAGTCGGCCGGAGTCTGAACTCAGACAAAGAGGGACAAAACGGCCGCCCGCCGAAGTAA
This sequence comes from uncultured delta proteobacterium, assembly GCA_963842085.1. Lineage (GTDB taxonomy): Bacteria > Desulfobacterota > Binatia > Binatales > Binataceae > Binatus. Next base: position 2,850,313 of record CAWJET010000001.1, on the reverse strand, counting down.
GACGGGCGGCATCGTTTTATCTGGAGCCCGCATCTTCCGCTATTTAACCTTGGGTGCAGGGATAATCCCGGGTCACCCCTGCCCAAGGAAGTGCGAAACCCAAGGCGGGTTTCACTTAAGATAAAAGCGGATTTATTCTCCGGCGCTAGCGCGCCGAAGAATGTTCTACAACGCCGCGAACATCGCGTTGAACAGCGCCGCCGCGCGCCCGTCGATCAGCGGGTCGGAGCCCATCTGATTCATCGTGTAGCCAAAACCGACGCGCGCGTCCGGATCGGCAAATCCAATCGAGCCGCCAGCCCCCGAATGTCCAAACGTCCGCGGATTCGGCCCGAGCGGCGCCACCGGCTGATTGAGCTGAAACCCCAAACCCCATCGCGATACAACCCCGAGAATAAGATCGGGGCCGTTGGCCTGTTCCGTATGCGCGCGCTTGATACTCGCCGGCGTCAGCACGCGATAACCGTTGAGTTCGCCGCCGGTCGCAAGCGCGCCGTACAATGCCGCGAGCGCTCTCGCAGTAGCATGCCCATTTGCGGCCGGAACTTCAGCACCGCGCCACGCGCGGCTGTTCACCAGCGCGGGATCGACCACCGGCCGTGGATTCGCGATCGCCTTGTAGGTCATCGATTCCGGATCGGCGCTCATCGCCGCGATCTGATCGGGCTTGCCCGGCGGTGGCGGCGGGGCACCAATCAGCTCCGCGATTCGCGGGTCGAAACTCGCATCCACGCCGATATGGATATCGAGCTTGAGCGGCCCCGCGATTTCCTCGCGCAGGTAAGTTCCCGGCGTCTTGCCCGTGATCCGCCGAATCACTTCGCCGACCAGGTAGCCGAATGTGATCGCGTGATAGCCGTGCGCAGTGCCCGGCTCCCACCACGGCTCCTGCGCCGCCAGCGCCGCACACATCACGGGCCAGTTCGTATAAGCGTCCATCGGTAACTGCTTTCTTACGGCGGGCAGTCCCGCGCGATGACTCAGCAGATAATTTACGGGGATCTTTTCCTTGCCGGCCTGCGCAAACTCGGGCCAGTACTTCGACACCGGCGCGTCAAGATCGAGCTTGCCTTGATCGACCAGCCGATGCGCACAAATCGACGTAATCCCCTTGGTCGTCGAGTAAACGTTGACGAGCGTATCGCGCGTCCAGGGCTTGGTCTTAGCCTTGTCGGCGAACCCGCCCCACAAATCGAAGATCGGTTTCCCATCCACGACGGCAGCAACCGCCGCCCCCACTTCGAGGTCATGTTCAAAGCTATTCGCAAAAATGTCACGCACGCTGTTAAACCGCGGCTCGCACGTACCTTCGATCTTCACCGACATATCTATCTCCTCGTATCGCGTTTCGACTCACCCCATACCACGCAATCCAGATCGCTACCAAGTCGGAACTGGCTGGCCGCTGCCGTCCGGTTCTCTCGCCCGTTCGTTGGGAGAGGGATAGCGTGAGAGACAACTGTGCCGCGCGATTGAGCTTCGGGTAACCAGCCGTGTTCAAGCTGAGCGGCAGAGAATCCGCATCTTCTCTTCCCCCTGTGAGCCCCCCCAGTTCAGCGATGAACTATTCAGCCTGACCGCGCCGCGCCCGACGTGCTATCAATGCGTATGGACGCCACTCTCACGAAAACTTCCTCGCCGCTGCCCATGCTTCACCATCAGGCAACTTCCGCTTCAGAAATATTAATTTTGACGGAACGAAGCTACCGATGGTGGTTGGCCTTTCAGTGAACCACAACAGGTGGTATAAAATGCCCTTTCCCCGCCCGATCCACCCACCGGAATCTACCGCAGTTCCAATCAATAGCGCGTGCAAATATACTGCCGGACGCATAACTAATGGCCTCCTCGACTACCTTTGCCCGCGTTAGCCGCGTTGCCAGCCGGATGTACGGCCGTCTCTTCTCGGCCAATCCTTATCCGCTCTACAGATTCCTGCGCACGCGCCACCCTCTCCTGCGGACCCCGATTGGATTCTGGCTTTCTACGCGCTACGACAACTGCCTCGACGTTCTGCGCGACAAGCGCTTCCTCGCCTTCGATCTCAACGCGCTCGACGCCTTCCCGCCCGACGACGGCCTCAAGTCGATGCGCGAGGCGCTGCAGCATGCGATCGTTTTTCGCAATCCTCCCGACCACACGCGTCTGCGCAAGCTGATGAACACTTTTTTTTCGCCGCCCGTCGTGGACGGACTGCAGCCCCGGATTCAGAACATCGTCGATTACCTGCTCGACGCGGTCCAGGCGCGCGGCTCGATGGATTTGATCAAGGACGTCGCGTTTCCATTTCCGATCGACGTGCTCGCCGAGGTGATGGGCGCCACTGACGCGGACAAGCCGATGTTTCGCGACTGGATGCGCACGCTCGGCGTGCCGCTCGACCCCGTTATCAGTGCGAACGACCCGGGCGTGGAAGTGCGCCAGGCGATCGCGGATGTGCGCCGCTATTTCACGGATCTGGCCGCCGACCGCCGCAAGCATCCGCGCGAGGATTTGATCAGCATCATGGTGGCCGCCGAAGGCCGCGGCGAACTAAAGACCGAGGAGGAACTAGTGTTCAGCGCGATGTTCACGCTGCTGGCCGGCCACGAAACCACGATGAACATGATCGGCAACGGGATGCTGGCGCTGTTCCGCAATCCCGACGCTTTAGCGCGCCTGAGATCCGACCCGTCACTAATCGAGTCCGCGCTCGATGAGTTCCTGCGTTTCGACAGCCCGGTGCAGGTGACTTTCCGCACCGCCAGCGAAGACATCGAACTCGCTGGCAGGACGATTCCGCGCGGCGAGCACGTGGTCGTGTTCCTGGGCGCTGCCAATCGCGACCCGGAGCGATTTCCGGAACCTGACAAGCTCGACATCACGCGTCCCGACAACTATCACCTGTCATTCGCCGCCGGACCCCATCGATGCATCGGCGAAGTGCTCGCAAAAGCGGAAGGGCGCATCGCATTCGAAACGATTCTTCGCCGGATGCCCAAGCTGGCGCTCGCCGACCCGAACCCGAAATGGCGGCCCGCGATGAGTCTGCGCGGCCTGCAGTCTCTGCCGATGACCTTCTAACACCGCGCGGGAACAATCGAGGAGAAAAAATCTCGCGCTCTCCGCTAAATAGTTCTGACACGGACGAAGTCCCTCATCTTTTCTTTTCACTGGGGGCAGGGGTCACCCCTGCCGAAGGAAGTGTGAAACCACCTCGGGTTTCACATGGCGATCGCGCCGCCGCAGCTCGAGCCGGCGCCCGCGGTGCATCCGAAGCAATGCGAGCCGGTCGCGATGCGCGCGCCGGCGAGTCCGCCGATGTCGTCGATGTCCCAGATTGTCTGTGCGGCGCTGGCGCCGAGCGGGATTTCCAGCATCTGGTTGAAGTCGCAGTCGTAGAGCCGCCCGTTCCATCCGACGCTCACCAGGTCGCGGCACATCAGAGCGTCCACGGTCGCCCGGTTGAAGTGATTCACCAGCAGGCTCATGTACGCCGAATGGCTGCCGGTGGCGCTCAACTGGTTGGCGAAGCGCGCGATCGGCATGTTCGTGATCGTCAGCAGGCGATCGAACATGATCCCGAAATTGCGCCCGAGTTCGTCGCGATACTGCGCCTCGAGCTCCGCCTGCGGCGGCGGCAGCGACGCTCCAATCGGGTTGTACACGAGATCCAGCCGCAGCTCGCCGCGCCCGAATCCTGCGCTATTCAGTTGCCGCAACGCCGCGATGCTTTTGTCGAACACTCCCGCGCCGCGCTGACGATCAGTGTTCGCGGCCGTGTAGCACGGGAGCGAACAAACCAGCTCAACGCCCGAGCGCCGGTAGAATTCCACCAGCCATTCCATCCCGGGTTCCTGCGTCACCGTCAGATTGCATCGAACGATCACCCTGCGGCCGAGCGCGCGCGCCCGCTCAACCAGCATCGCAAAGTTCGGGTTCAGCTCCGGCGCACCGCCGGTGATATCGAGCGCCTCGATCCGCGGACTTGCCGCGAGCACTTCGAGCACGCGCTCCGCCGTCGCTCGCGTCATCCGTTCGGTCCGCCGCGGGCCCGCGTCGACGTGGCAATGATGGCACGCCTGGTTGCACAACTTGCCGACGTTTACCTGGATGGTCGTGGGCGATTTGCGGGTGAGCCCGCGAATCCCGTGACGCGCAAGCGTCGCATCGAAGGGCGGACTGGAGACTGATTCTGACGTCGCGGCCATCAAGTGATTGTAACACGCGCATCGCGCAATCGTCATCGGCAAATCTCAATGGTCCAACGCTCTCACGCTCGCCCGTTTCCTTGCCAAAGGCGTTCGACTAAACAAAGCGTCTATGAAGAAAAAAGCGACCGCAAAGAAACTGCCCGCAAGAAAAGAGCCCGAGAAGAAGAAACCGTTCGAACGGACCTACCGCGGCGGATGCCATTGCGGGCGCATCCGCTTCGAGGTGAGGGGCGCGCTCGACCGCGTCTCGGAATGCAACTGCTCGATCTGCACGAAGAAGGGCTACGTGCACTGGATCGTTCCGCGCAGCGCGTTCCGGCTGCTGACGAAGTCCGACGATATCGCGTCGTACGCGTTCAATACGAAAACCGCCCGGCATCTCTTCTGTCCGAATTGCGGCGTCGCACCATTCTACATCCCACGCTCCGATCCCGACGCGTTCGACGTCAACGTGCGATGCCTCGAAGGTGTGAATGCCAGCAAGCTCGAGCACACCCATTTCGACGGGCGCAACTGGGAGAAGGCCTTTCAGGAGCGCGAGCGCAACCGAGTCGCGAAGTGAGTCCGGAGTCAGCTTGATGGCGACGCTGGGGTTTTCGCGCCGCGATTTCGACGTGTTCGCGATCGAAGGTTTCAACGCTCGCATGGCGAAGATCGACGAGCACATCAGGCCGCGCCTGATGCGGCTCGGGATCGAACTGGCGCCGGAACTGTCGCGAACACTGCGCATGGAGTTCTTTCCGCATGTCGCCAAGCATATGCGCATCACCGCGAATGCTCCCGATGAGACGTGGGCGGCGTTCGGGCCGTCGCGCGCCGGATACAAGCGCTACGGATATCTCGCGCTATGCATCTCCGGCGTGGGCATCCACGCGCGCGCGATCGTGAAATCCGACGCCGACCAGCGGTCCCAGATGGGGCGGCTGATCAAGTCGAAGTCAGTGGAGCTGGAAAAATCTTTTCGCGGCACAAAGATTCAACAGTACCAAAACTGGGACTGTCGCGAATTGCCGAGCTCGCGTGCGGCCGGCGCCGATTTCTTCGACGGACTCGGGGACGCGCTCGAGAAAAAGACCGGCGGCATCGACGTCGGCTTCGGATGGCCTGTGCGCGACGCGCTGACCGTCGATCGCGCCGAAGTACTCGACGCGTTTCGCGAGCTCGAACCGCTCTACCGCGTGCTCCGCTCGGTCGCGTCGTGACGTTGCACGTCGGGACATTGGATGGCGGCCGGTTGATGAGCCGCGAGCGAACGATCACCCGGCTGGCGTATTCGTGCCTGCTGATGGTGGGCATCAATAGTGGCTGGCTCGGCCCCTTTATCCCCCAGATTTCTCGTACCACGCATCTGCCGATCGAGCGCGCCGGATTGATCGTCAGCGCCGCGTCGGCCGGTTATTTCATATCGGTGCTGATCGCCGGCGAGATCAATCAACAAATGAGCGCGCAGAAGATCCTCGTCGGTGCGATGGCGCTGTTCACGGCCGGGCTGACGAGGCTCGCAGTGGCTCGTGGCCTTACTGGACTGCTATCGGCCGGATTTGTGATCGGCGTCGCCAATGGCGGCATCGACATCGGCGCCAATGCGCTCATCGTAGAGCTGAATCGCGAGCGGCTCGCCTCCGCGCTCAACTACCTGCACGTGCTGTTCGGCGTCGGCGCGCTGCTCGGGCCGCTGATGGTCAGCGCCGCCTTCGCAGCCCGGGTGCCGTACTGGTGGGTGTTCGGCGGCGGCGCGATCATGTGTGCCGCAATCGCGTTTCGCTTAGGCCTTAGCGCAGCAATCGAAGTCCGAACGGCGCCGGTCATCGGCCACGGATTTCTGAAGATGCTATCGCGACCGCTGATTTGGGCGATCAGCGCAGTGATGTTCCTGTACGTCGGCGCCGAAATCGGGATTGGCGCGTGGCTCTTTCTCTACTTGCGCACGGCGGGCGCGCTCGGCCCGATGCTCGCGTCGTCGGGCGTCTCGCTCTATTGGCTGGGATTGGTGTGCGGGCGGGCGTTTGGCGGACGATTGGGGCATCGCATCGCATTGCCGCAATTCACGATGCTGGCTTCTATGCTATCTTCCGCTGCGCTGGTGATGTTGATCGCGGCGCCCACGGCCGGCGGCCTTGCGGCATCGGCTGTGTTTCTGATCGGCTTCGGCTACGGCCCCGTCTTCCCCAACATGATCGCGATTGGCGCCGCCAGCTTCCCGGCCGAGGTCGGCAGGATGACTGCGATCGTAGTGGCGGGCGGCGCGCTCGGCGGGATCGTCGCGCCCTGGATAATGGGCCATGCGATCGCCGACGTAAGCCCGCGCGCAAGCATGGAGGTCGCGCTGACAGCCACGCTCGCAATGGCAGCGTTGGCACTTTCACTGCGAATGATTGATTCCCACCCTCTATGAAGCACCGGCGGCACACACTATTGTAGATGAATTGCTCGGCCGCGATTTTCGGCGCTTGCGTCGGGAAGCGGCTTCCAAGAAGGGATTCATGGCGAACAAGGGAAACTGCAAAGCGAAAGATTGCGCGCGCGAGGCGGTCGGCAAGGGTTACTGCCGACAGCATTTTCGGCTTTGGAAAGCCGGCGAGATGCCCAAGGCGCGCTACAAAACGTGCACCTTCGAGAAATGCCGCAAGCATCGCCACGGCACCTCGAGCCTGTGCGACGAACACTTCAAGGCCAAGCACGGCAAGGCGGCAGAAGCGGCGGCAGCGCCCGCGGCTGAAGCGGCGGCGGCCGAGGCTCCGGCTTCCTGATACAGCAATAGCGTCCGCATCGCGCCCGCGTAACGCGGGCAGAGTGAATTGCGATGGCTAATCTAATCGTGGCTGGAGCAGCGGGCCGGATGGGCCGGCTGCTGGTCGCGCTCGCGTCGCGCGAGCCGGCGCATAAAATAGTCGGCGCGCTCGAAGCGCACGGCATCGGCGCGATCGGAGCCGACGCCGGCGAGCTCGCCGGCGTGGGCACGCTCGGTGTGAAAATCACCGACGACTACGCGTCGCTCGCAAAGCCCGACACTGTCACGCTGGACTTCACGAACGCCGCCGCCTCGTTGGAGCATCTCGAAATTGCGTCGAAAGCCGGAGCCGCGATCGTGATCGGCTCGACCGGCTTTACACCCGCGATGGAAACCCGCGCGCGCGAACTGGCGCAGAAGACGCGCACCGTGATCGCGCCCAACATGAGCATCGGAGTCAACGTGCTTGCCAAGATCGTCGCCGAAGTCGCCGCGATCCTTCCCGACTTCGACGCCGAAGTCCTCGAGATTCATCATCGCACCAAGATCGACGCGCCCAGCGGCACCGCGCTGTCGCTCGGCAAGGCGATCGCGTCGGCACGCGGCGTGGAGTTCGCCTCCAACGCGGTCTACGGCCGCGAAGGAATCACGGGCATCAGGCCCGACGGCAAGATTGCGGTGCTCGCGATGCGCGCGGGCGACGCGGTCGGCGATCACACCGTGATTTTCGGCGGTCAGGGCGAGCGCCTCGAGCTGATTCATCGCGCGCAGAGCCGCGACTCGCTCGCACGCGGCGCGCTGCGTGCGGCAGGCTGGCTGGTAAGCCGCAAGCCGGGGCTCTACACGATGCGCGACGTGCTTGGAATTTAACCGGCTCTCAAAGATGCGATGGATGATTGTCGGGCTCGTGGTTGGACGGCGCGGGCGGCAGATCGCCCATCTCGGCGCCCTCGTGGTCGAGCATCGCCCATCGCTCAACCAGTTTGATACCGAGTCCGTGATGGCCGCGGATGAAGTACGTCGCCATCGCGATCAGCGCCAGGATGTTTCCCGCTACGATTTTCCACCATCCCAGGGCTTCGAGCGCTGACGCATCGATCAGCGAAACGAATCCGACAAAGAATACCTCGAACACTGCAAGCAGCAGCAGCGCGCCGAGGAGCATGAACGGTTCCCATTCCGATGCAGCAAGCAAAACCGCCAGCGCCAGCCCGAACACGACGAACGCAAAGAAATGCAGGATCGAGTAGCCGAGCACCAGCGGCAGCGTCGCGTGGATGCCACTGGTTACGCTCGCGCTGCCAAAGACCATCGCACCAAGAATCGCCGGCGTGTGAAACGAATTGCCCGCGGCGAAGTCGTAGCACATGAACCAGATGGCGACGACGACGCCGCCCACCAGTCCGGCGGTCACGCCTTCGCGCGCGACCGTAATCCAGCCGCCCAGCAGATTGAACGCGAGGGCAGGATGCCGCCAGAAGAAATACGACAGCATCGCGGCCGTGGCGAGCAGGTTGCCGACGATGATACCCCACCAGGTCAGCTCCGCCATCACGTTCGGCCCCAGGAACAGCACGACCGCGATAAAGAAAACTTCGAAGGCGACGAAAAAGATCGCCAGCGAAAAGAGCAGCGACGACTCGCTCTCGCACGCTTCGAGCAGCAATCCTCCGGCGATGCCGAACGCGATGAAGGCGGCGAAGTGGAGCAGCGAGTATTCCAGCGCCAGCAGCTTCAGCCCGTGAAGGACTTCGTAATTGTGCGAGCCGTGCAGAATCGTGGCCGCCAGCAGGGCCGGCGTCTCAAGCGCGTGACCGCGAATTACGTCGAAGATCAGAAACCAGAGGGCGACAACCAGGGCGCCGATGATCCCGGCAACCGCTCCATCGATGATGATCCGCGCCCTCGAATGCTGCATCTTCCTCGTCACGCAGCCGGCCCCGGCGGGCCAAAATCAGGCGCGCGACTACGCAACTAGTAGCCCAGAAGATCCGGACCCGGCAAGCGTCACGAGCGGGCTCGCAGCACGCGCAGCTCCGGCGTCGTCGATGCGGGCAGAACCGGGATGTCGCGGTCTTCGCGCTGCTGCCACTTGTAGAAGATGAATGTGAAAATGAACATCAGATACGTGCCCTGCCCGATCCACATGATCAGCCCGCCCAGCACCTGGTCGTCGATCGGCTTGAGGCCCCATCCGTGCGCGCCCTCGGTATACCATGGATAAATCACGCGGGTCGCGAGCGTGATCGGCGCGGCCACCGCAGTCATCGGGATCATCAGCAGGAACAGGTAAAGGATTTGCGCCGGGTACGAGAGCCGCGGCAGCTCGGGCAGCGGACTCAGTATCGGGAACCATAGCAGCACGCCGGAGGCCATGAACAGCAGGTGCAGGAAAATGTGAAAGTCCTCGTCGCGGCACATCCGATCGAAGATCGGCGGAAAGTGCGCGCTGACGAACACCGCCGAAAAAATCAGGAACGCCACCACCGGTTGCGTGAGCAGGCGCGCGATCGGCTTGAGCGGCCGGCTGAGGAGCCAGGGCCTCAGCATCCAGCCCGGCGTACCCATCAGCAGCAGCGGCGGAATCACAAGGGTCTGCATCAGATGCTGCAGCATGTGCATCGAAAAGATTCGCGCGTCCGCGAGTTCGTCGAGCTCAGTGTGCGTGAATAGAATCGCGCCCATCGCCAACGCGAACCACATCGCCTGACGCCGCGTCGGTCTGCGGCCGGCCGCGCGGCACGCGCCGAGGTAAATCGCGATCAGAAACGCGACGCCTATCGGTATGCTCGGATGTTCTCCCAGAATGTCCATCGCCAAAACTGCCCTATCCGATCGGCGCCATGTGATGCAACAAATACGCGAAGAGCAGGATCAGCGAGATCAGCAGGAGCGTCGCCATCATCAGCGGGAAGATGAACACGCCCGTCAGCAGCCATCCGTCGTACTTCAAGTGCATATAGAACATCGCGACCAATGCGAACTTGGCCGCGGCCAGAACGATCAATACCGGCACCAGCACGGGACGCAGTGCGTGCAGGTAGAACACGGTGACCTCCATCGCCGTCAACACCACCAGGAACGCGGCGATGATCAGATACGTCGCCGCGCCGGGATGATGAACCTGCCCGCCGTGGGTATCTGCAATCTCGCTCATGCTCCGGGCACCGCCTGCATCAGATAGACGAGAGTAAATATGATGATCCACACGACGTCGACGAAATGCCAGTAAAGTCCCGCGAGCTCGACCGACAGCGCGCGCGACTTGCCGAGCTTGCCCGTCATCGCCGCGATCAACAGGACCGACAGCCACATCACTCCGATCGCAACGTGCGCACCGTGAAATCCGACCAGGACGAAGAACGACTGCGAGAACAGGTTGGTCGTCAGTCCCATGCCTTCGCGGTAGAAGCTGGTGAACTCGTAAACCTGCCCGCAAAGAAAAATCAGCCCGAACGTGACCGTGCCGCCGAGCCAGATTCGCGTCCATAGCTTGTCGCCGCGCTGGGTGGCCGCCAGCGCCAGCACCATCAGCAGTGAACTCATCAGCAGGATGAAGGTGCTGAACGAAGTCAGCGGGATGTTGAGGATTTCCGGCCCCGGCCCGGTAACGCTGCGCGATTTGTAAACGATGAAGGTCGAGATCAGGCTGGCGAAGAACACGCACTCCGAGCCGATGAACGACCAGATGCCGATCTTGCGCACGTCGATTCCACCAGACGAGGGCGCGTGCTCGGGGTCGTGCGATTCTTCGCCGAAGTTCGCGTACTCGAATCCCATCCCGATAATCGACAGGACCACGTCCGCCGCGCCGATGAGCACGATGCGGTACCAGTCGATGATGAGACCAAGGCCCATCATCCCGACGCCAAGACTCAGTACCAGCGGGAAGATCGAAGGCGCCGGCATGTGGATGTGCTCGACGGAGGGCGGCTCGCCCGACCGCGGTTGCGACGGCGCCTGCCCCGACATGTAGGCGGCAACGCCGCGCGAGCCGGCGCGCCCGTACTTGAGAACCCACCACGCGTCGCGGCCGCGGATTTGCGGAAGGGTCGCGAAGTTGTACGCCGGCGGCGGCGACGGCGTGGACCATTCGAGGCTGCGTCCGTCCCATGGATCCGCGGGCGCCTGCTCTCCACTGGCGAGACTCCTGAAAATATTGAAGTAGAAAAGCAGGAACGCGATGCCGAGAATGAACGCGCCGATCGTCTCGAGCTGGTTGAGCTGCGTCCAGCCCAGGTCGGCGCCGTAGGTGTAGGTGCGCCGCGGCATCCCCCACATCCCGAGAAAATGCATCGGGAAAAACGTAAGGTTGAATCCGACTACCGTTACCCAGAACTGCCACTTGCCAAGCCGCTCGCCGAGCATGCGGCCGGTTATCTTCGGCCACCAGTAATAGAACCCCGCCAGGATCGCGAACATCACCCCGCCGAACAGCACGTAGTGAAAGTGCGCGACGACAAAGTACGAGTCCGTCTGCTGAAGATCGATCGGCGCCGACGCGTGCATGATTCCGCTGAGTCCGCCGATCGTGAACTCGAGGATCATCCCAAGCGCGAAATAGAATGCGGTCGTCATGCGCAGCGAGCCGCCCCAGACCGTCGCGATCCAGCTGAAAATTTTCACCCCGGTCGGGATCGCGATGAGCATCGAGGTGATCGCGAATGCCGAGTCCGCAACCGGGCCCATCCCGGTCGCGAACATGTGATGGCCCCACACGCCGTACGACAGAAATGCGATCAGGCAAATCGAATAGGCCATCATCGGATAGCCGAACAGCGGCTTGCGCGAAAACGCCGGAATGACTTCCGAGATGACTCCAAAGGCCGGCAGCGCCATGATGTACACTTCGGGATGACCGAACAGCCAGAACAGATGCTGCCACAGGATGGGCGTGGCGCCCGCCGTCGCGATGTAGAAATGCGTGCCGAAGAAGCGATCGAAGAGCAGAAAGATCAGCCCGATCGTGAGCGGGGGAAACGCGATCAAGATCAGGATCGACGTCACCAATTGCGCCCAGATGAACATCGGCATCCGCATGTACGTCATGCCCGGCGCGCGCATCGCAATGATCGTCGTCAGGAAGTTCAGGCCCGTAAGGACGGTCGAAGTGCCTAACACCAGCAGCCCGATCACCCACCAGTCGATCGCCAGGCCCGGCGTGAAGTACCGTTCGGTCAGGTTCGCATAACCGAACCATCCCGCATCGGGAAGTCCGCCGCGAATCCAGCCGAGATGGAGCAGTATGCCTCCGCTCAGGGCGAGCCAGAAGCTCAGCGCGTTGAGCCGCGGAAACGCCACGTCGCGCGCGCCGATCTGCAGCGGGATCAGGAAGTTGCCCATGAAGCCGAGCAGCAGCGGCATGACGACCAGGAAGACCATCGTCGTCCCGTGCATCGTGAAAAATGCGTTGTAGGTCGCCGCCGACAGCGCGTGATTGTCGGGACGCCACAACTGTACGCGAATCGCCATCGCTTCGAGTCCGCCGAACGCCATGAAGAACAGCGCGCTGGCGAGGTACATGACCGCGACGCGCTTGTGATCGATCGTCGTCAGCCATCCGAGTATTCCGCCACCTTCGAGGTAGCTCGGCTGACGCACTGGCAATGGTTTCGGCTGGGCGGCCATTGGACGCTCCCTATTTGAGACTCTCGAGATACGCGACCAGGGCGTTCATCTTTGGCCCTGGCAACAGCAGCGCCGGCATATTCGCGCCCGGCTTGATTTCCTGCGGATCCTGGATCCACTGGGCGACGTTCTCGGGCGTGTTCTTCAGCACTCCGGCGGCCAGCGTTGTGCGGCTGCCGAAATGCGTCAGGTCAGGGCCGATATATCCCTTCGAGACGCCCTTGATCATGTGGCAGGTCGTGCACGGACTGTCGGCGAAAATCTTCGCGCCGTCCGACGCCAACTGATCGCTCGCCGGTGGCGCGACCGGGCCGGCAAGTTGCGCCTTGTCCCACATCGCGAACCCTTCCGGCGAATCGACGAACACTCGAAAGCGCATGTTCGCATGCGACAGGCCGCAAAACTCGGCACATTGCCCCGGATACATTCCGGTTACCGTCGCGACGAATGTCAGCTCATTGATTTGGCCCGGCACCACGTCGCGTTTGCCGCCCAGTTGCGGCACCCAGAAGCTGTGGATGATGTCGGCCGATTCCAGTGACAGGCGAATCGGCCGGTTGACGGCGATATGCAGTTCGTTACCGGTCTTCACGCCGTCCGGATAGTCGAACTCCCACCACCATTGATGCGCGACTACTTTGATCTCCAGCGCTCCAGCAGGCGCAACCGCCGGCTGCGAGCGAAAGATCGTCCGTATCGTCGGCACCGAGATCATCAACAACACCAGCGCGGGGCCCACCGTCCACGCTATTTCCAGGCCGAGGTCGGACGACGCGGTCGAGGGTGGCGCCGCTTCGCCTACGCGAGAAGAAAAGACGAACACCGCGAGGATGAATGCGGCGACCACGATCGCCAGGATGATCCCGTCCCAGATCGTCACATCTATGAAGAGACTGTGAATCCACTGCGCCAGGTCCGATTTCGGCGCCAGCGTTGTCATCGGACGGTCCGTCGCCGAGCATCCCGCAATAGTCAGTGCAATAGCCACTCGCATAGCTACTGAGGCGATCGAATACTTGTTTGAACCGCGCCGGATCATTCCGGATCATCTCCGACGGGTTCGCCCGAGGTCGCGGCCTGCGCGACGCGGTTCAGTCCCGGCACTGCCGAAATGAGAAATGCGCCCAAAAAACCAAGCGTGATCAGAAATTGCGTCGGCCCAAACGGGATCGCGTCGAGCGACAGCGACGGCACCACCAGCACGTAACGCTCGAGCCACATCCCGACCAGCCCCAGCCCGGCCACTGTGCCGAGAATCGCCGGCGCCTTCTTGGCCCGCACGCTCATCAGCACGGTAAACGGAATCAGCCAGATCAGCACCAGGCACGCCACCGATAGCGGCGACCACGGCATATGATGTACCCGCTGAACGATGAAGAAAGTTTCGACCGGGATGTCGCCGTACCAGATCACGATGTACTGCGCGAACATCAGGTATATCCAGAACACGGAGAACGCGAAGACCATCTTGCCGAAGTCGTGCATGACGACGGGATTGGTGAACAGGTTGTTCTCGCCCAGGCGGCCGCGCAACACGACCGCTGTGAGAGCCATCGCGGTCAATCCGCTCCAGAATGCGCCGGCGAAAAAGTACCAGCCGAAAAGTGTGCTGCGCCACACCGGCGCGAGCGACATGACCAGATCGAATGCGATCAGCGAGTAGACCACCGCGAACAGGACCGCGACCAGCGGAGCGAGCACCCGTATCGAATGCGGCGGCAACTCGATGTCGGCGGTCGCAGTCGTCCACGCCCGTGCGTCATCGCCACGCGAGACGCGGACAAACGCGAAGCTCGCCGCAGCCATGGCGCCGAGCCCGATTCCATCGCGCGCGAAGAGAAACGGAGTGTTCAGCCACGCGGCCTTCTGCGGAATCGGATGCGTCACCCACGGAAAAATCAGGCTGCGGCCGAAGTACAATCCAAAAAACAGAAAAAATCCGACCCACAGAAATGGCGCGAACGCCTCGCCGAGCCGATACGGCGTCGAACCGCCCCACTTCGCCTGCGTCAGGTAGAACGCCGCGGATGCGACCAGCGCACCCTGCGCGACGCCGAGGAAGAACAGCAAGTTGACGAGATAGGCTTCCCATGCGACAGCGGCGCCGCCCCGCGTCAGCGCCAACGCAAACGCGATCGCACCCAGCGCGATCATCGCGGCCGCGACTGTCTGCATTGTCGCGCCGGCCACCGACTCCACCGGCCGCGGCTTCGTCTCTGCGCGCTCGCGATGCGCCGGTTGAAGATTAGTGCTCATCGCGGTTTACCGGACACCTTCACGCATGACCTCTTCCGCACCCGATTCCTTCAGCATCGACTCGACGCGCTCCGCTTCCGCCTCGTCGCATCGAACCACGATCCCGAATCGATCCTCGCCGAAGCGCCCCTCGTAGCCTGGCGCCGACTCGGTCGTGGGCACACCCGCAAGCCCCAGCACTCCGAAGAAGCCGAAGATTCCGCCCAGCAGGACCATCAATTCGAAGCAGATCACGATGAACGGCGGCCACGACAGCAGCGGCTTGCCGCCCGCATTGAGGCGCCACTCGTAAGTCGTTCCAATCGTGATCGCGAGCCCGGTCAGAACGCCTGAAATTCCACCCGCCAGCACCAGCCACCGCACCGGGCTCTTTTTCCGGCCGATTGCATGCTCGATCCGATGGCTCGGTATCGGCGAGAAGGTATTGAAGTCGCCAACCTGCGCCGCGCGCAGCTCCTCGATCGCTTGCGCGCATTGAGCGTCATCCGCGAACGAACTTATGATCGCAACCGTGCTCATGCGGCTTTGACCCGATCCATCTTCAGCGCCTTCCGCAGCCAGACGATTCCTTCCTTGAGTTCCGTCATCGAGAAGATCGGCAGGAACCTGGAGAACAGAGAGAACAGCCCCACGAACCACGCGAAGCTGCCGACCGTGATCATGATTTCAGTGATCGACGGATGGTAGGGGCCCCACTGCGAAGGCTCGAAGTTCACCCGGAGCGAGCCCGCGATGATCACGAAGCGCTCGAGCCACATCCCGATGTTCACGAAAATTGAGATTATCCAGAGCGCCGTCAGGTTAACCCGGATGCGCGGTGAAAATAGCAACAGTGGTATCAGGCAGTTGCACAAAACCATTACCCAGAACAGCGGACCCCACGGCCCGAAGTAGCGCATGTGAAACGTCATCTGCTCGATCTTGTCGCCCGAGTACCAGGCCATGAACGTTTCAGTAATGTACGAGTACGAAACGATCAGCGAGGTCAGCAGGATGACCTTCGCCAGATTGTCGAAATGCCACTCGGTCAGCAGGTCCTCGATGCCCAGCAGCTTGCGCATCGGGACCAGCAGCGTGATAACCATCGCGACGCCGGAAAAGATCGCGCCGGCGACAAAGTATGGCGCGAAGATCGTGCTGTGCCAGCCCGGCAGTTGCGCCATCGCGAAGTCCCACGACACCACCGAGTGAACCGAGATCACCAGCGGAGTCGCCAGGCCCGCCATCAGCAGGTACGCCATCGAGTAATGCCGCCACTGCCGGTCGGTTCCCTGCCAGCCCATCGCCAGCACCGTGTAGAACTTCTTGCGCCATCCGGTCGCGGCCTCGCGCGCGTTGGCGATGTCGGGAATCAGTCCCATCGTCCAGAACAGCGCGCTGATAGTCAGATAGGTACTAACTGCGAAAGCGTCCCATACCAATGGCGAGCGGAAATCGGGTTGCAGCGATCGCTCATTGGGGTATGGCAATAACCAGTAGAAAAACCACACGCGGCCAAGATGGACTAATGGGAACAGTCCCGCCGTCGCGACCGCGAATATCGTCATCGTCTCCGCGGCGCGATAAACCGCGGTGCGCCACTTGGTGCGGAACAGGAACAAAATCGCGGAGATCAACGTTCCCGAATGCGCGATCCCGACCCAGAAAACGAAGTTGGTAATGTAGATCGCCCACATCACCGGCTGGCGAAGACCCGTCACGCCCAGCCCGGTATAGATCTGCCGCAACCACAAAGCCGCCGCGATCGCCACCAGCGTGAAGCAGAAGCCGATCCACGCCCAGTACGCGAGGCCCGCCGGTTCCATCACTCGCCGCACGCTGCGGTCGATGTCGCGGAACGTCGGCTCTGCGATTACCTTCGGCGCCGCCGCCACTTCAGGCCTTTCCTTTCTCGCGATAGAGAGCGCAGATACGTGATCGCCGGTTGCGTGTTGAGTTCTTCCAGCGCGCGATAGGTGCGCAGCTTGTTGTCGTCGCGCCGGCGCATCATTGCGCTGCCGGGATCGTCGCTGTCGCCGAACGTGATTGCCCGTGTCGGGCAGGTCTGCTGGCACGCGGTCAGGATCTCGCCGTCGCGCAACTGGCGATCCTCGGTCTTCGCGTTGAGCTCGCCGAACTGAATGCGCTGGATGCAGAACGTGCATTTCTCCATCACCCCGGCGCCGCGCACCGTCACGTCGGGATTGAGTTGCAGGTTGAGCGGCGCGGGCCACTCCGGCACGAACCAGTTGAATCGGCGCACCTTGTACGGACAGTTGTTTTCGCAATAGCGCGTACCGACGCATCGATTGTAAATCTGGCCATTGAGGCCTTCCCGGGTGTGATACGACGCGAACACCGGGCAGACCGGCTCGCACGGCGCGTGATTGCACTGCTGGCACAGCATCGGCGCTAGGTAGAGTTGCGGCGCTTCCGCCGCGCCCTTTTCGTCCGGGAAATAACGCTCGATGCGGATCCACGACATGATTCGGCCGTTATCAACCCCTTGCTTGCCCACAAACGGAACATTGTTCTCCGCGTAGCACGCGGTCACGCACGCGCTGCAACCGGTGCACGCATTGACGTCGATGGTCATGCCCCACTTGTGCGTGGGATATTTCCACCGCGGGTACATTTCGAACGGCCCGGTAACCTCTTGCGCCTCGCTCTTGGGAACCACCCCGTTCGCCAACTGCTCGATACTCATCGCCTCGATGATCGAACGGCCCATCATCTCGCTCTTGCCGAGCGGCGAAACGAGCGTGCGCGTCTTGCCGGTCGCGCGCGCGGTCGCGGCGGCATAGGTCGCACCCTCCGCCATTATCGCCCACGCATTTGCGCCGACGTCTTTTGCATAGCGGCCGTACGCGCGATGCCCCTGCCCGAGCGGAACCGCGATCACGCCGGGACGCACCGTGCTCTCGACCAGCACCGGCGCCTCGATCGCGCCGTGCTCCGTTTTGATCTCGATAATGTCGTCCTTGGCGACGCCGAGCTGGCGCGCGGTCTCCGGATGGATCTCGGCCCAGCTGTCCCACACGATCTGGGTGACCGGCTCGGGCAATTCCTGCAGCCACGGCTTGTCCGCGCCGCGCCCGTCGTAAAGGAAGATGTGCGGGTAGGCGTAAACGGAAAGTTCGGACTGGGCCGCCGTCGGCACCGGCGCCTTGAACGCAGACGTGTCGAGGCTGAGCGCCGAAAGATGCTGTTCCTCGAACAGGCCGCCTTCGCGCCGCACCTTCACCCAGAAATCTTCGGGATCCGCCTTGTCCGCTTTGGGAGCCAACGCGAGCCACTCAGCTTTGACCGCTTCCGCCGTAGTCGCCCACGGAAGCTTCGCGCTCAACGATTTCGCCGCCGCCGCCAGCAGGATGTCGCCGACCGCCTTGCTCTCGAACACCGGCTGCATCACCGGCTGACCCAGCCCCCGGATTCCCGCGCGCGGCGCAGTGTCGCGCCATGATTCGAGCGGATGATGCGCCGGCAAAATGAGATTCGCCATCGCCGCAGTCTCGTCCGGCACGCCTCCCGCCCACACGACGAATGGAACTTTCTGTAGCGCTTCGGCCATTCGCGCCGACGGCGGCATCGTGAAGACCGGATTCCCGCCCGCGACCAATGCCACATCGATATTGCCGTCGCGCATCGCGTCAACCACCGCGTCCACGTCGTCCGGCGTGCTGGTCTCTTCGGCCGGCGAGCCTTCGAAAAACATTACGGTCCTGCCAAAGTTGCCGGTGACCGCATTGAGGATCATCGCCGCCAGATGAGCCGACGAATCGTCGGTGCCCGCAATCGCCAATGCGCCGTCCGCCTTGCCGAACATCTCGCCCAGCCGGGTAATAGTCTCGACCGGCACGCCGGTTCGTGTGCTGGTGGCGGCCGGATCGAAATTCGCGACCGCCCTGGTCAGCGCGTCGAGATCGAAGCCCGAGTTCTGCGAAATCCAACGCTGCTTGACCAGGACGTTGAGCACACTCCACGCAACGTCGGCCTGCACCCCCGGAGCCGTCGCGATCCAGTCGTCGCACTTGGACGCCGTCATGCTGAGCCGCGGGCCAACGTAGGTCGCGCGGCCGATAGTCAGCGTGCCGCGCCGCTTCTGCGGCGCGCGGAACAGCGCGTACTGGCGCGCCAGTTCCACCGGCGATTGCCAGGTCTCGAGGAAATCCGCACCGAACGAAATCAGCACTTCGGCCTGATCGATTCGATAGGCCGGCAGATCGCGCCGGCCAAAGAGGGTCTTCGCCGCGACCCGCGCCGGTTCATTATTGACCGCCTCGTAAAATATCGCGCGCGATGAACCGTAAGCGCCCACCACCGCAAGTGCGATCTTCCTGAAAGTCGGGCCATGCGGCGAACCGAAGAAGGCGACGCGATCCTTGCCCGCCTTCGACGCCGCCGCCAGCCGGTCACCAAGCATTTTCTCCGCTTCGTCCCACGACACGGTCCGCAGCGCGCCGTTGTCGCCGCGAATTTGCGGATGCGCCAGGCGGTCCGGATTGTACAAGCCTTGCAGCGCCGCCTGCCCCCGCGCGCACAACGTGCCTTGGCCGATCGGATCGGCGGGGTTTCCCTCGAGTTTGACGACCCGCCCTTCCCGGATTCGCGCCACCACGCCGCATCCCGCCGGGCACTCCGCACACGTCGTCGCAAAAAAACTCGGGACCCCGGGGACTACGTTCTCATCGGGCACCACGTATGGGATCAGCTTGCGCGCGGCCGGCTCGCAGCCAGGGATCGCCGCCGCCGCGCCCGCAGTTGCGGCCAGCTTGATGAATGATCGCCTGGAAATCGACGGTCCCTCGCGCATCTGATTCCTCACTCAGTGATGACAGTCCACACAGTCGAGCGTCGCTTTCTTTTTCGTGTGACAGTCCACGCAGAAGCCCATGTTGATTTCAAACGCCGGCACCACCCGATCCATCGTTTGCACCGGGCCGTGACAAGTCTGGCATTGCACCTTGGCGTGAATATGCGGCCGATGGGTAAACCGCACGAAATCGGGCAGTGTGTAAACGCGATTCCACTGAATCTCGAACGCCGCCGGCGTGTCGTCCGTCCACGGCCGCGTCACCGGCTCGATTCCGCCGCCGCCCACAAGGCGGTCGCCATGGCATCCCACGCACCTTCTAACCGCCGGAATCCCCGGTTCGGACGAGCGGCTGGCGTCGGCATGACAGTACTGACAGGGAATCTTGTTCTCCCCGGCGTGTATCCGATGGCTGAACGGGATCGGCTGGACTACGTCAGCGCGCGGCGCCCATGGCCGCTCCGACAGCGCGATCACGGCCCCGCCAAAAAGGACCGTCGACAGGGCAAGTACAAGCAATATCCGGTTCATGCTGACGATCAGGCCCTGAGGCTACGACCGCTCAGTGCGATTCAACGATGAAACGCCAGGCAAGTCGGAACTCATCGTCGAACAACCAACCGTATCCTAAGAAAAGGCAATGCCACTCAACCAGGCAAACGCGTTTCTCACTGAATAATCCCAAACCGCGCCACTGCGCCATCGTTCGGGAATTAAAAATTTCTAACAATAAGGTCGTTCTGAATCAAGCAAAATTAATGTTGCTTGCCGTGCTGAATCTTGGAATCGTCGCGCCCACCTGTGGATTTCCATTGTGCGAGAAAGCCGATTTATCGCAACAGGTAGTTCCGACGCCTCGGAAAGTATGTTACTTACGTCTTGGTCACTGTGGTCTAAAGGCTGTTTCGACAGGTGCAAATCAAGACTGCTTCTCGACTGGGTCTTTTGCCGCCCTACCTTTTCGCCGAACTTGACCGCCTGAAGAAGGAGGTCGCAAGCAGAGGCGTTGACGTCATCAGTCTCTCGATCGGCGATCCCGACCTGCCCACGCCGCGTCACATCGTCGAGAGTCTCAAGCGCGCCGCCGACGACCCGATAAATCACCGCTATCCGGACTACGAAGGCCTGCCGCAATTTCGTCAGGCCTCCGCGCAATGGTACCAGCGGCGTTTCGGCGTCAGCTTCGACCCTCAGCGCGAGGTCTGCGCCCTGATCGGCTCCAAGGAAGGCATCGCGAACTTCGCGACCGCCGTCGTCGATCCGGGCGACATCGTACTGATTCCCGATCCCGGCTACCCGGTGTACTACTCGGGATGCGTCTTCAATGGCGGCGAACCGTATTTCCTGCCGCTCAGAAAGGAAAACGGATTCGTTCCCGACCTCGCCTCGATTCCCGCTGAAATCGCGCGCCGCGCGAAGATGCTGTGGCTGAACTATCCCAACAATCCAACCGCCGCGACGGTTGACCTCTCGTTCTTCCAGGACGCGGTCAAATTCTGCCTCAAGCACGACGTCATCCTGGCCCACGACAGCGCCTACTCCGAAATTGCCTACGACGGCTATCGCGCCCCGAGCGTGTTCGAGGCCGAGGGCTCGCGCGATTGCGCAATCGAATTCCACTCGCTGTCCAAGACCTTCTCGATGACTGGATGGCGCGTCGGCTTCGCCATCGGCAACGCGCAGTTGATCGGCGCGCTCGGCAGGGTCAAGACCAATATGGATTCGGGCGTTTTCCAGGCCGTGCAGGAAGCCGCCATCACCGGGCTGGAAGGGGGCGACGGCGACAAGCTCGCCGAATATTGCGCAATCTACAAGGAACGCCGCGACTTGCTGGTCGGCTCGCTCCGTGCGCTTGGCCTTGAATGCGAAAAGCCGCGCGCAACCTTTTACGTCTGGACCAGAGCTCCGCGTGGTTACACCTCGGTTTCATTTACCGAGCGCGTGTTGAAGGAAGCCGGCGTCGCAATCACGCCCGGCTCCGGATTCGGCAAGGGTGGTGAGGGATACGTCCGCTTTTCACTTACGAGCGGACGGTTGGTCGAGGCGGTGGACCGGCTAAAAGCGCTGCGGTTGTAACGGCGAGGATGCCCCATCGGGCTTTCATCGGAATCGGCAGTAATCTAGGCGATCGAGCCGCCAATTATCGCGAGGCGATTCAACGGATCGCTGCGATCCCGGACACGAGGGTCGTGCGCCAATCCTCGATCTACGAGACCGAACCGATGGGCGATCTCAAGGGCGCATTTCTCAACGGCGTTATCGAGGTCGAGACCGAGCTCCCGGCCGAAGTCCTGATGCGCCGGCTGCTCGCGATCGAGCGAATCATGGGCCGTAAGCGCGTCAAGGGCCGCAAGCAGACCCGCGGCAAATACCGGGCGCGGATCATCGACCTCGATCTGCTGTTCTTCAACAAAGAAATGATCGACACGCGGATCCTTAAAGTGCCGCATCCGCGACTGCATGAGCGCCGCTTCGTGCTCGCTCCGATGAGCGAGCTGGCGCCCGCGCTGATTCATCCCAAGCTCAACGCCTCGATTTCCGAAATGCTCGCGGGACTTAAGTCGCCGTTTCGTGTTACTCTTGCAAGAGCAGACCTGCTGAGGCCGCAACCATCCAAAAAAGAGGCATCCCGATGAAATATTTTATCGATACCGCGGAAGTCGCCGAGATTCGCGAGGCCGCCAGTTGGGGAATCATCGACGGCGTCACCACCAATCCGTCGCTGATGGCGAAAACCGGCCGCCCGTACCACGACGTGCTGCGCGAGATTTGCGAAATCGTCGACGGCCCGATCAGCGCCGAAGTCGTCGCCACTGAAGCATCCGCCATGATCGAAGAAGGCGAGAAACTCGCCAAGGTCCACAAGAACATCGTCGTCAAGTGCCCGATGATCATCGAAGGGCTGAAAGCGACCCACGCGCTCGCCAAACGCGGCATCCGCGTCAACGTTACACTCATCTTCACGCCGTTGCAGGCGCTGGCGGCGGCCAAGGTCGGCGCCTCATTCCTGTCGCCGTTTATCGGACGCCTCGATGACATCGGACAGGATGGCTTCGCTATCGTCGAGGATATGGTGCAGATACTGTCGAACTACGACTACCCGGCCGAAGTGCTGGTAGCGTCGGTGCGCAACACGTCGCACCTGCTGCGCGCAGCCGCGGTCGGCGCCGACATCGCAACCGTCCCGTTCGCAGTGCTCAAACAGACGCTTCATCACCCACTGACAGATCTAGGCCTAGAGCGTTTCCTCGCCGACTGGCGCAAAACCAACCAGAAGATCTGAGAACTCTTTCTGCGGCAGGATTTGGCTCGCACTTTTCCCCTCTCCCTGCAAGGGAGAGGATGAAGGTGAGGGTCATTATTCAGCGCGCGATTCCTTCCGCGCGCGATTCAAGATTCTTGTTCCGCGTCTTCACCTCACCCGTTATTTCACGGCAGAGGCGGCTGACCGCAACGCGGTCAGCGGTGAGGGTTCCGCGATGTGAGCCCAATCTCTAATGTCGCGAATCGTGATCCTCGGCCGCGCCGGCAGCGGCAAAACTACCTTCGCGCGACGGCTCAGCGCGCGCACTGGTGCGCCCGTGATTTGCCTCGACGAAATCTGGCAGCCGAATTGGACCAAAGGTGACGTCCTCACTTTCCGCACATTGATCAAGGAAGCTCACGCCGGGGAAACGTGGATCAGCGACGGTAACTTTGCAGCCGCGACCTTCGACATCCGTCTAACTCGCGCCACTCTCGTGATCTGGCTCGACCGCCCAAAGCTGTTCTGCGCCGCGCGCGCGATCACTCGCGTGTTTCAGCCCGGCGAGCACCATCGAATTGGGGACTTGTCCAAGGTGCTGCGCTTCATCCGGAGTTTCGACCGACTCAACCGTCCGCAGATCGAAGCGCAGCGAATCAAATATGGGCCGAACGTCCCCGTCCGCAGATTGACCAGCGATCGTGAGATCGCGGACTTCCTGTCGTCTTGCTGAATTGAGGGCGCTTAGCTGGCGGTAGAAGCCGAACTGCGCTCGGCGATCAGCCGGTCCAGTTCGGCGCGGAGCTTGGGCAGCACTTCTTCGTAGCCGAAGTAACCCAGCTTGTGATCCTTCTTCTTGAGATTCACCGTCGTCGGACCGCACCACAACCCAAGGTCGGCGTCGTCGGTCTCGCCCGGCCCGTTCACCCGGCATCCCATGATCGCAATCGTGATCTTGTACTTCTCGGCGTAGGTCGTGAGTTCCTTGACCTGCTGCGCCAGCTCGACGAACTTCATGTTCTCGACGCGGGAGCACGACGGACACGAGATGATATTCAGCCCCGCACCGAAGTCGGGCACCGAGATGAACCTGCCCGCCGCGACGTCCTCGATAATCTTATGCCCGACGAGCACTTCCTCGTGCTTGCGCTCGTTGGGCAACGTCAGCGAGACGCGGATCGTATCGCCGATACTCTGCGCGAGCAGCTTCTCGAACGCTATCCGCGTCTTGATGATTCCGTCGGGCGGCAATCCCGCCTCGGTGACGCCCAGGTGAATCGGCACGTCAGGGCGCCGTTTCGAGAAGCGCCGGTTCACGTCCATCACCTTGATCGGATCGGAATCCTTCAGCGACACGACGAAGCGCGTGAAGCCGAGCTCGTCCATCAGGGCGCAATGGTACGCGGCCGACTCGACGATCGCAGCGAGTTGATCGCCGGGGTACTTGTCCAGGAATGCCGGCGCCACCGACCCGCAGTTGACGCCGATCCGGATCGCGACGTCGTTGTCCCGCGCCACATCGACCAGCCATTTCACCTTCTGCTCGATCGTCTTCGACTTCTCGATATGGTGCAGATGGCCCGGGTTGTAGCGAATCTTGTCGACGTGGGGCGCGACGCGGTCTGCGATTTTGTAGTTCTCCTGCAAATCGACCGACAGCACGACTCCCTTCGTCTGTTTGCGGATTTCCTTCAGCGCCGGGAGTTCCTTCTCGCTGTCCATCGCGATCCGGACGATTCCCGCGCCCGCATTCGCCAGCTGATGCGCCTGCGCGACGGTCTCGTCGACGTCGATCGTCCGCGTCGCGCACATCGATTGCACCACCACCGGCGCGTCGCCGCCAACCTTGGTGCTGCCGATCGCTATCTGCCGTGTCTTCCGATCTTTTCGCGCTTGATCCATTCCACCTATGCTGCCGAATGCGTGCGACGCTTGCTAGTGCTTGTGCTCTTCCGCCACCGCCATCGCGATCGCGCCATGACTGAACGCCGCGCCCGCGCGCATCGCCGCCGCAACCCACACCGCCTCCGCTATCTCCTGGTCGGTGCATCCTTTCTCTTTCGCGCGCGCGACGTGCGCCTCGATACACCACGGGCATTGCGTAACATGCGCCGCCGTAATCGCCATCAGCTCTTTGGTCTTGCTCGGAATCGCGCCGTCCTTGAAGACTTCCTTGTCGAAGTCCAGGAAGCCCTTGAACTGGTCGGGCGCATTCTGGCGCAGGTTGCGGAGATACTTCGAGGTTTCCTTGCCGTAGAAATCAGCCATCGTCGATGCTCCTGTCGCTGCTGCTGGTTGTCGTAAATGCAACTATAGCAGACCGCTCGCTGGTATCGATAACAAGGCCACTTCGCGCGGTTGCGCACGATCGTCCGGCGACCTTGTGGCGATGCTCAGCGTCGCTCTTACGCTAATTTTGGCATTATCGCCGGACAAATTTTGCTTATCCAAAGCTCGCAACGGCGAATTTACGCTCTGACTTTTCTCTTGCAATGAGTCACCGTTCTCACTAAGTTTCTTGCTCTCCGTCACCGTTTATTAGACGGAAAGGGGCGTCGCATAAGAGATGTTGCTGTTGATCCATCTCGTGCCTCAAATTTTTCAGGTTCAAGCTCTTCGCTCGGGGGAGGGAGGAAGCTGAACAATGAGTACCGTCGTCCCCACTATCGCCGCCGCCGATCCACGCCCCTTTCCCGACGTTATACTTCGCAGCCAGTTCTTCGAGATGGTCGGCACGCGATCGCTTTCCAGCGAGCAGCGCCTGATGCTCGCGGTGCTGGCCGACGCGATCAACATCGTGCAGGAATTCGGCGGCTCGAACAGCCTGCGCAAACGCAACTCGTTCCACGAAGCCTGGAACTGGTTTTTCACCAAAGGCGTCACTTGTCCGCTGTCGTTTGACAACGTATGCGACGCGCTCGGCATCGACGCCCAGGGCTTGCGCTGGCGCCTTTCGGAGCTGGTCGCAGGACGCGGCGGCGATCCGATGCGCCTGCGCCTGAAGGAGGCGAGCCGGATGCAACGCCTGACCGTCAATCGCGTGCGCCGGCGTGATCCGCGCAAGATGCACCGCGCCACCCGCGCCCGCTAGCGCTCTCATCCAATCGCCTGCTCGATCCGCGCGCGGACACGTCCGCGCACTGTTTCATTCCTTCGCCCACTCCTGATACCAATTTGGTCTCATGCAGGCGAAGGAGACCGATGCGATGGAGCGTCCGCTGCAGGGCGTCAGGGTCGTCGAAGTTGCGATGTGGGTCGCCGGCCCGTCCACCACCGCCGTGCTCGGCGACTGGGGCGCCGATGTCATCAAGCTCGAAGACCCTACTGCCGGCGATCCGATTCGCGGCTTTGTCACGCGCACGATGGGCGACCCCAACGCCCGCATCCGTCCGCCGTTCGAGCTCGACAATCGCAACAAACGCTCCGTCGCCGTCGACTTGCGCACGGCAGACGGCCACAGCTTCGCGCTCAAGCTCATCGAACACGCCGACGTCTTCGTCACCAGCCTGCGCCTCGACGCCATCGAGCGGATGAAACTCGACTACGCAACTCTATCCGCGAAGAATCCTCGCCTCGTCTATGCGTCGATCAACGGCTATGGGCATCGCGGCCCCGACCGCAATCGCTCCGCCTACGACTACGCCGCCGCGTGGGCGCGTTCCGGCCTGATGGCGACGATCGCCGAGCCCGGACAGTCGCCGCCCGCGCAGCGTCCCGCGATGATCGATCACGCCGTCGGCCTCGGCCTTGCGGGCGCAATCTCTGCCGCGCTGCTCGCGCGCGAGCGCACCGGCCGCGGCCGCGAGGTCAACATCTCGCTGTTCTCGATGGGCCTCTGGATGAACGCGTCCGATCTCACCGTCGGCCTCATGACCGGCCGCTCGCCCCAATCCGAGTCGCGCACGCAGCGAGTGAATCCGCTGTGGAGTTCCTATCGATGCGCCGACGCGCGATGGATTTACTTCGTGATGATCCAGAGCGATCGGCACTGGCCGGATTTCTGCCGCGCGCTCGGCAAACCGGAGTGGCTCGACGATCCGCGCTTCAAGGACTCGACCGCTCGCGTGCAAAACTGCGCCGCGCTCACCGGCGAGATCGATCGCGCCGTTGCCGCGCGAACCTCCGACGAGTGGGCGCCGATTTTCGACCGCTACAATCTCGTCTGGGCGCCCGTCCGCACCGACGCCGAAGTGCTCGACGATCCCCAGGCCGCCGCCATCGGCGCTTTCGCGCCTGTTGACCATCCGAACATTCCTGGATGCCGCGTCGTGAACAGCCCTGTCGAGTTTGGCGACACCCCTTTGCAACCGCATCGCGCCGCGCCCGAACTCGGCCAGCATACCGAGGAAGTTGCGCTCGAAATGGGCCTGACCTGGGACGAGATCGCGCGTCTCAAAGTCTCGGGGACACTCGGTTAGCGTCAAATTGCCGAAACGCATCAAACCGGTTCCTGACAGGCGATTTTGAACTTTCGGAGCAATCAAACGTCGGTATAAACCGGCATTTCACCGGCTTGGTTTGACTCTGATCGACGCGCCTCCGTATGATCCTGGTCACCTGTCTCCCGGAGGTCGCCTGCTCGTGCGAATGATTGTTCCTCCTGTCGCTCATCGCCGCGAAATTGATCGCAACCTTGCCGAATTTTTTCGCGGCCATCGCGCCGCACATTTCAACCGCGCCATCTCCACGATGTGCCGGTACTTCAAACTGCGCCGCCCGCGCATACAATGGTTCGAGTACATCGATTGGGGCAAGACCGCCGGTCGCACTTACGAAGACGGCCGCATCCATCTCGTGCATCCCGAAAACTGGAAACGCGGACGCATTTATTTCACCGAGCGCAAGTGGATTCAGATGATCTACCACGAGATGGGCCACTTCCTGCTCTGGAGCGACCCCGAGCGCAAGGCGGACTTGTTCTCGCGCCGGATGGTAACCGGGCTTAGGGGTCGCGTCCGCCGGCGTGTCGCGCGCTCGCGGGCCCGCACGGGAATCTCGAGCACGCGCCGCGCCGCAAATCGTATCCGCAGGCGCCGCCCGCGTATTTCGATCGCGCGAAAATCGCGGCGCTCCGCCCGTGGCGCCAGCCGCAAAGCTCGCCGGGTCGCCTGATGCCGCAGAAGCCCAACGTCGAAAACCGCTGGTGGGTCGAAACCACCTTCAAGAAACCCAAGCGGGCCAAGTCGGAAACCGAGATGCCGCAGTTGCCGGTCGCGATGGCCTTTTACCAGGTCGCGCGCGATTACGACCAGGATCGCGCCAAGGAAGACTTGACCGACAACAACCTCCGCATCGCGCGCGCGGCCAATCCTCCGCAGGGCGATTGGGCCTACGTCGCGATGACCGAGCAGCACGCCCCGGCCAATGTCATCAAGCGCGTCAAGGACGAGTTTCGCATCCCGCGCGAGGCGCGCGGAATCGTGATCGATCACGGCCGCGTAGTGCGCCTGCTAATCTGCGGACCGCAACTCCAGGACTGGATGCTCGACATAACGCTCGGCGACGAGCCCTCCGTCGACGCCTACGTGTGGTCGGTGATGTATCGCGAGCGAATCTTCCGTCGCGCCGAGGACGCGCTGCGCCAGGCCCGCAAATGGGCCATCAACCTGCTCCAATTCCCCCCGCCAAGGGACGAACCCTTCCGCGGCTCCCTCCTGGTGTAGCCTCTCCCCGTCCTGATCCCGCAGAGGTGCCAATTTTCTTAGCGTTGGGTGCAGGGTCACCCCTGCAAACCTACGGCGGCTTTCACTACAATTAAGTTCGCGCCATGAACTACCTGTCCCTCGTGCTCCGAAACCTCACTCGCAACAAGCGCCGCACCATTCTCACCACCCTGTCGATCACCGTCTCGGTGTTCATCTTCGCGTCGTTGATCAGCTTGCCCGGGCTGCTCAACCAGGTCTTGCGCGACCGTGCCAACTCGCTGCGCCTCATCTGCCACAGCAAAGCCAGCCTCCTCTACATGCTGCCCGAGTCTTACCGCCGGCGCATCGAAACCCTGCCGCACGTCCAGGCGGTCGCGGCCTACAGCGTCTTCATGGCAACCTACCAGGACCCCAACCAGCAGCTCGGCGTTCTCGCGGTGGACGACGACCACATCCGCGACATCTTTCCCGATTGGGATGTTAACGCGGAAACCGAACACGAATTCGAAAGCCTGCGCACGGCGGCTCTCGTCGCCACCAACCTGATGAAGGTCTATGACTGGAAAGTCGGCCAGACGATCATGCTGCGCGGCACGATGTATCCGGTCGATCTGCAGCTGACAATCGTCGGCGTGCTGAACGAGGAAGCCGCCGGCCCCCGCATTATTTTCCGGCGCGACTACATGGAAGAACTGCTGGGCAGACCCGGCACCGCCAACCTGTTCTGGGTGAAAATAGACCGCTCTCAATCGGCGCCCGAGGTGATCGCGGCAATCGACGAAATGTTCGCCAATTCGGCGAACGAGACGGCCACCGAAACTGAAGTCGCGCTGATCAAGAACGAAATCGGCAGCAACCTGAGCCTCATGCTTAACGGCGCAAAATTTCTCGCGGCGATCGTCATGTTCACGATCGCGCTGGTCGCCGCCAACACGGCCGCGATGGGGGTGCGGGAGCGGCGGCACGAAATGGCAGTGATGCGCGCGATTGGATTCACGCGCAACTCGATCGTTGCGCGAGTCCTGGTCGAGGGACTGATAGTAGGCGTGACCGGCGGCGTGCTCGGATGCGCCCTGGCGTACTGCGGCTTCGACCTGTTGCCGCACGTCGCCGGAGCGCTCGGCCCGCTGGCGCTCGCCATGACGCTGGAACCGCGAATCATCGCCTACAGCTTTCTGATAGCCGCCGCGATCGGAGCGGCCAGCGGCTTCATCCCGGCAGCTCTCGCCACCCGCGGCGACATCTCAACCGAACTCCGCGCCGTCTGAAGTTTCACTTCTTCGATAGCGATCAGTAGTCGAAATCGATAGCATGTGTTTGGGAGATTTAAGCGAGTTAATCTGCCTTCAGCGCGGGATATTGGAGATGGGACGCGCGAAAATTGACGTACCTGCGGAACGGGTTCGCAGTTTCTGCCGACGCCACCACATCCGCAGGCTCGCGCTCTTTGGCTCGGTTCTGCGCGACGATTTTCTCCCAGATAGCGACGTGGACGTGATCGTGGAATTCGAGTCCGGACACGTTCCCGGCTTGGACTTCTTCGCGATGCAGGACGAATTGTCGGGTATTTTGGGTCGGACCGTCGACCTTAACACTCCCGAATTTTTGAGCAGACACTTCCGCGACCGAGTTCTCGCCGACGCCGAGGTCCAATATGTCGCACGATGAAAGCGTGGTGCGACTTCGGCACATGCTCGATCACGCGCGCGAAGCGGTTGCGATGGCGAAGGGGAAGACGCGCGACGATCTCCGCACCAATCGCATGCTGAACCTCGCCCTTGTCCGATTGTTGGAAATCGTAGGAGAAGCTGCGAGCAGGACGCCGCTGGACGAGCGCACTCAGCGACATACCGTGGGCCCAGATTGTAGGACTGCGCAACCGGCTGATTCACGGCTACGACTCGGTGGACTTCGAAATCCTATGGCAGATCGTCAGCCACGACTTGCCGCCGTTGATTCTGGCTCTAGAGCGGATCGCTTCGTCTGCGGAAAGTTAAATTCCCTAAAATCAATTCCCCCCTCGCCGCAAATTCCTGCTTGCGTCCTCGCAGGCACACTAATAGTTGTGATCGTGTCCGAGTCCTCCGCGCCGGTCCCGACAGACGTTCCCAGTCGAGAAAGGTGAACCGATGCAGAAGCTGGCATTGACCACAATCGCGCTGTCGATCCTGCTGATCGCAACCGGATGCACGCCCGGCAATCAGACCGTGCAGCAGGTTCAGGCGTGCGCTGCCGGCAATCCGCACCCGTGGTGTATGCAGATGGCGCAGACCAAGCCGCTGGGAGCAGCTCCCTACGGATTGGAATCGAATGCCCCGACGAATCCCGAGATGCAGGAAGACACTACGCCGTATCCGAGAAACCCGGCGCTGCCGCTCCAGACTCCGGGCCACGGCCCATTGCTGATAGGGGGGATGCGGTAGCGCGCGATCCTGCCGGCTACTTTCTGAACTCGACGGTTGCGGTCCCGGTGACGAGGCGCTCCGCTTCCTCGTTCTCTATCCACACGTCGATCTCGGCGGTGCGAGCTGCGGGATTCTTGTTGGTGATAAAGCCGTGAATCGTGATCGTGTGATCGGGCTGCACCGGCACCCGGTAGGTCGTGCTCATCTGCGTCAGCCACGCGTTGTTCGACCCGATCCAATCCGTCACCAGCTTCGAGAGCAGGCCCAGGCTCATGTTGCCCGGAATGATCATCCCGGGCAGCCCTTCTTTCTTCGCCGCTTCGTCGTCGGTGAAGCGGCCCGCGCCCTCGCCCATGCCCATCGTTTTCGCGTACGCGCGGCACTGATCCTTGCTCACGAACAGCTCGAGCGGGCCGAGCGTGTCGCCGATCTTGATCTCTTCGAAACTGTTCAAGTGCGGTTCATGAAGCGATGGTCGATATGGGCCAGCACTTCGTCCTTCTGGTTCTTCAGCGTCGAGCGGATTACGACGAACACCATCGTGCCGGTCCGTCCGGTCTTCTCGTAAATTTCCTTCACGTGCGAGCTCAGCGTCACCTTGTCGCCCGGCCTTATCGGCGACACGAACTCGACGTCCTTGCCGGCGTCGAAACCGCGGCGTCCGAAGCGCGGCACGTTCTCGAAGAAATGCCGCCCGTTGCGAAACGTGACCGCGAACGACGGCGGTGCGACGATTCCCCCGTACGGCCCCTTCTTCGCCGCTTCCTCGTCCGTGTAGATCGGATTGGTCTCGCCAAGCGCCGCGCAGTACCGTTTGATCTTGTCG
Source organism: uncultured delta proteobacterium (assembly GCA_963842085.1). Classification (GTDB taxonomy): domain Bacteria; phylum Desulfobacterota; class Binatia; order Binatales; family Binataceae; genus Binatus. Next base: position 2,818,593 of record CAWJET010000001.1, on the reverse strand, counting down.
GCCTTGACCTCGACGGGCTCGGTCACTTCGAAGACCTTGTTGATCAGGGCTGGATCGTAATCGACTGCCATCGTTATCGTCTCGCTATTACCTGGTTTCCATCGCGACCGCGTGCGGCACGGCTTTGCGCCGCGGCCGGAAATCGACCGGTTCGTAGTTGCGGGTTTTCAATTCCCGCACCAGGTCGTCGATCGTCTTGATGTCGGCGCTGAACTTCGTCGCGCACAGTCCGATCAGGCTGACCAGGTGGCTGTCGGAGCCGCCGGTCGCGGCAAACCCGTACTTCGCGATCAGTTCCGCGCTGCGCTCGTCCTCGCCTTTGCGCGATCCGCCGTTCAGCGCCTCGACCGCGACTACATTCTCCAGGGGCCCTTTGCTCTGGTAATGCTCGTAGAGCCCGATATTGGGGCGCCCCGGATGACACGGGACGACGATTCCGCCCATCCGCGCCACTTCGTTGATCAGTGTCTGCGCGTCGAGCCGCACGTCGGCAAAATCGAATCGCTTGACCATGTCGTCGTTCACGCCGAACACCAGCATGTGTCCGTAGTTGGTCTCGACTTCCGACGCGCGCAGCACGAGTGTGCCGAACTTGTCCTCGAGCGCGCGGTAGTCGGCGTCGCGATTGAACTGGCGATGCTCGGTCAAGACGATTCCGTCGACCGGCCGCTCGGTCGCACGCAGCTTGATCCAGTTGAGGTACGCCTCTACCGGTGCGCGGCTGTCTTCCGATGCTTCGCTATGCGAGTGCAGATCAAGGATTGTACTCACCAGGATTGAGCCCTCACCTCGCCGGGCGAAATTTCGCGAGCGTCACCGCGGGCGTGACATCCTCGTATACGACCTCGACAGGCATGCCTATTTTAACCTGATCCGGCGCGCAGTCGACAATGTTCGTGAGCATTTTCACGCCCTCGTCCAATTCGACATAGGCCATGATGTAAGGCAGCGATTCGCGAAAGCCCGGCGCCTGGTTCTGATAGGTCGTGGTGAAGGTATAGAGCTTGCCGCGCCCGCTGCACTTGATCCATTGCGTATCCGACGACAGGCAGTTGGTGCATAACGCGCGCGGATAGTAGCGAACGTCGCCGCACTTGCGGCATTTCTGGATGTACAGTTCGTGCCGCTGAAGAGCCTCCCACCAGGGGCGGTTTTCTTCGTCGAGATGCGGTAGTGGCTTCGAGTATTTCTTCGCTGGGGTCTGTTCCGCCATGATTTTTCGTCCGCCCTCGAGTTACTGATTGCTGAGGATAAGCGTCGCGCCCGAATGCCGGGTGCCGAGCGTGCCGCCGGTGCCGTGCGCGAGCGCGATTTTGCAGTCCTTGACCTGCCGCGGCCCGCATTCGCCGCGCAGTTGCCTGGTCGCCTCGATCACCAGGAAGATTCCGCGCATCCCTGGATGGTTCGACGACAGACCGCCGCCGTCGGTGTTGATCGGAAACTCGCCGTCGAAGCGCAGCCGCCCGCCCGACACGAACGTCCCGCCCTCGCCGCGCTTGCAGAAGCCGAGATTCTCCAGCGTGGACAGCACGGTGATCGTAAACGAGTCGTAGATCATCGCCATGTCGATGTCTTTGTGCGCTACGCCCGCGCGCTCGAACGCCAGCCGCCCCGATTGCGCCGCCGCGATCTCCAGAAAGTCGCGCTGCCCACGCGCCGCGTGCCGCACCGTCTCGCCTGTGCCGAGGATGTAGACCGGCTTCTTCTTCAGGTCGCGTGCCCGCTCCGCCGAGGTGATCACCAGCGCGCCACCGCCGTCGCTGATGATGCAGCAATCGAGCAGATGCAGCGGCGACGAGATGATTCGCGACGCGAGCACATCTTCCACCGTGATCGGGTCGCGATACTTCGCGGCCGGATTCATCGACGCATGCAGCCGCATCGTGACTGCTATCTCGGCGAGCTGCTCGGAGGTCGTGCCGTAGTCATGCATATGCCGCTGCGCGACCATCGCGTACGACCCAACCGTAGTCGGGCCGAACGGAATCTCGTACTGGTCGCACGGATCGCCTCCGCCGCCGCCCCCGCCGCCCGTGCCAATCGCGAACCGCGACGAGGCCGCCGTCGAGCCATAGACCACGAGGCATACATCGCACATCCCGGCGTGGATCGCGGCGGCGGCGTGAGCGGTGTGCGCGACGAACGACGACCCGCCTATAGAAGTCGAGTCAACGAAGTTCGGCGTCAGGTTCAGGTAGTCGCAGAAGCCGACGATTCCCATCCCACTCAAGCCGATTCCGGTCGTGCACAACCCGTTCACGTCCTTGATCGTCAAGCCGGCGTCGTCCAGCGCGCCACGCACGCTCTCCGCCATTATCTGAAACAGGCTTTTGTCCGGCGCGAAGCGGGTGGGATGCTCGAATACTCCGGCGACTGCGGTCTTGCGGCTTAAACTCATCTCGAATTCCTACTTCAGTCCGGTGATGAACTGTTCGATGGCGGCGTTGTACTCGGCGGGACGCTCGCGCGGGATGAGATGGCCGGCGTCCGCGATAATCCTGGCGGTCGCGCCGCGAATTTTGCCCGCGATAAACTCCGCGTCGGTCGGCGTGGTGCCCTTGTCGTCGGCGCCCGCGAGCACCAGCGCCGGCTTGTCGATTTTCGCGATTGCGTCGCGCAAATCGACCTGCGAGCACGCCAGGATGTCGGTATAGCGCACGCGCGGGTCGGTCTTGATTTGCTCCATCCAGCCTTCGCGCACGACGTCGAAGTTTTCTTTCACCGTCTTGGGCGAGTAGCCGTCGGTGTTGAAGGCCTGCGGCGCACGGCCCATCGTGATCGCCCGCAGCGCCTCGATTCGATCGGGCGTGAGGTTAAACTTCGCCGCCGTGCAACTGAGAATCAGGGCCTCGACGCGCGCGGCATGCCGCAGCGCGAGATCCATCGCGATCGCGCCGCCCATCGAGTGCCCCAGTATCACCGCCGACTTGATCTTCAGCGCATCGAGAAACGCGGCGACGAAATCGGCGTAGTCGTGAACCGTGCGCAGCCCCTCGACGCCCGCCGAACGGCCATGCCCGGGCAGGTCGAGCGCGATCGGACTGTGCTTGCCGCCGAACGCGTCGATCTGCCGATGCCACGTGTGGCCGTTCGAGCCCGCGCCGTGGACGAACAAAATTTTGCGGCCGCGCGAGAAGTCCGGCACCACGTCCGGCAGCGTCGTCGCGCCGCTGTAGTAATAGTAAGTCGCGTATCCCTTAACCTCGGTGTATTTCGTTTGCGTTGGCATCGGCGCGAAACTCTCCGCCATGTGCTTTTGAGGGTTAGGTATTAGGTTGACCGCGCGCTTGTCAAACGGCCGCGCGCTCAGCTATCCCGCCGGCCGAGGATCAGCGGCTCGTGCAGGGTCAAACTCCGCGGCGCACCCGCCTTCGCGAGTTCCACCAGCATCGCATCGGCCCGATCACGCTCGGCGTCGGGGATCAGTGCGATCCATCTGAGCCGGATCCACTCTGCGATATCCGGCCACGTGACCGTAAACCGCGCGGCACGTTCCTCGACGCGCAGACCGGCCTTGGCGAACGCCTGCTGGTAGCGATCCTTGGGACGCGCATCGGCTTCGCGGCGCGGCGCGCGCCGGAAGATTACCTCGCGATATTCGCGCCAGCGCTCCGGCCCGACGATCGCGCTCAGCATCTGCCGAACGCTGTCGTCACGCTGCCCGGTCGCGATTAGCACCCCGGGATGCTGCAGGCATCGCGCGATCTCCGCCACGACGCCATCGAGATCGGTATCGGCAACGAACTGAAGCACGTGGCTCGCGAAGACCAAATCGAACGACTCCGGCTTGAACGGCAGTCGCGACGCGTCCGCGCGGAGCAGGCGGCATTTCGCACCGACCCGATTGCGCGCTGACAACAGCATGTCGATTGACATGTCGGCGCCGGTCACCCGGCGATTTCCAGGCACCTGCGCAAAGTTCGCGAGATACGCGCCGTTGCCGCATCCGACGTCGAGCACGTCGCGCGCCTGCGCCACTTCGCCCGCGATCGACTCGAGCACTGCGCGCCGCCGATTTCCGTAGTATGCGCCGTCACCGTAAGTGTCGGCTAAACGGACGAAGTACGCTGCTATTTGTGAATGTGGGCGATGCCGCGCGGGCTCGCCTTCGTTGGAGTCCACCTGTCGAGAATGACAGAAAAACAAGCGCGCCGTGAATACTGCGCGGGCTACTTGCGAGGCTTGCGGCCTTTGGCTTTGCGCGTGCGCGCGGAATCTTCGTCGATTGGATCGATTTGCCCGTGCTCCCATATTTCGATCGCCGCACGGCTGAATCGCCACGCGCTGCCGACGCGGAAGCCGGGTATTCGTCCTTCGCGGAGCAACCGGTAAATCGTAGTCGGATGGACGCGCAGATGCTCCGACAACTCCGAGATGGTGAGGATTTCTTCCGAGGATGCCATTGAGGACGCCATTGTAGTCCAACCTCCCCGCGGGGAGATTTTACCGGTTCCCCCTTAAACGAGCCGTATCGCTCGATGTCGCACAAAAGCCCAATATTCAGCCTCTAACCGTGCCACGGTTAAGTCAATACTGACCATTCACGCCTGTCAGAGGTTGAGAGGCTTGGCGAATGTGCGTCATGTTGCGTTATGGTTTGCGAAAGACGGGCAAAAGAAAAGAATGCCGCGCGTCAAGGAGCCGACTTGCGATGACATATCAAGATATTGAAATCAAAAGAGACGGCGCAGTGGTGTGGCTGACACTTAACCGTCCGCACAATCTCAACGCGCTCAGCGCGCAGATGGTCGCCGAGCTCGAGGACTTCCTGCATGGGCTGCCGACACAGACTGAGACGCGCGTGGTCGTGATGAAGGGTGCGGGACGCGCTTTTTGCGCCGGGCTCGATCTCAAGGAACAGAACCGCGGCGGTACCGGTTTGGGCGCTTCAACCACCGACACCGTGGAAAGCCAGCGCCGGATGAGCGAGCTGGTCGTCGCGATTCGCCGCGCACCGCAGCCGTTCATCGCGGCGGTCCGCGGACCCGCGGCGGGCGGCGGCTTTGCACTGGCGCTCGCCTGCGACGTGCGCATCGCAGGTGAGTCGGCCCGCTTCAACGCCGCATTCATCCGCATCGGGCTGAGCGCGTGCGACATGGGCGTCAGCTATTTTCTGCCGCGGGCAGTGGGCAGCTCGGTTGCGTCCGAGCTGATGCTGACGGGACGGTTCATCAATGCGCAGCGCGCATTCGCCACGGGCCTGGTTTCGGAATTGGTGCCGGATGCGGAGCTCGAGGCGACGGCGGCCAAGCTGGCGCTCGAGATGACGGAAACTTCGCCGTTGGGGCTGCGCCTGACGAAGGAATGCCTCTCGATGAGCATCGACGCCGGCAGCCTGGAGCAGGCGCTCGCCATCGAGGATCGCAACCAGGTGCTCTGCGTTCGCGCCGGCTACATCGAGGAAGGGGCCCGCGCGTTCCTGGAGAAGCGCAAGCCGCGCTTCGCCCCGCGCGCCTGACAAGAAAAGGGGCGGTCGATAGACCGCCCCTGAATCACTCACAAGAAAAGCGCCGCTGCTTTACCGGCTTGCCACCGTCGCCAGCTCGCCCATCCGCGCTACCAGGTACTCGGGCTGGCCGTCATGCCATACCCGGAATTGCACGCGCTGCCCGGGAGAATACTGCGCGAGCAGATGACTAAGTGTTTTCCCATCGGGGATCGTCTGGCCGTCAAACTCGCTGATGACGTCGCCCGGCTGGATGCCGGCCTTGTCCGCCGGCGACCCGATGAACACGGCCCGCACCTTCGCCCCCCAGACGTCGGGGGCCCACGCCGTCGTCACGCCAAAGTAAGCGGGACCCACCGGGACTCGAACATCGGGATGCAGAAAGTGAACCCGGTTCACACCGTTTACCCGGTGCACGATTTGGCTGATCCTGCGCGCCTCGTCAAGGCTGTAGACTTCGCCCGCCAGGTACGCGTCGCCGTGCTTTGACACAGATACGCCGATATCCGGGAAGGCAACCGATTTGAGCGTGTCCTTGATCCGGGCCTCGAGCTCGTCGGATTTGAGCCGGTGCGAAGCCGACGCCAGTTGCACGTCGGAATCCGGGATTATGACCCAGGTCGCTATCAGGTCCTCCGCGCTCATCGGCTCGGATGCCTTGAGCGCCGGCGTCGCGATGCTCTGCGCGACCAACGTTGGCCGGTTATTGACGATTGGCACGCGCGTCATCAGGAACGCGACCAACACCATCAATGCCGTGCCCATCGCGGTGAACGCGTAGTCGCGAATAAGGGCGCCGCGATCGGCGAGCGCCACGCCGTCCATCGCGCCAAGCTCTGCGTCGTCTTCGACCTCGGCACTCACGAGCGCTGTCTCGGGAAAGTCCTGCTCGTAAGCCTGTTCAGCAGCCGCGATTCGCTCGAGTTCCTCGAGCGTGCGCGGAATGCCTTCGATCACCGCGACGATATCTTCGCCCGCCGGCATCGCGGCGTTCGGTTCGTCGTGCTGAGCGGAAGCACTCGCACTCGCGCTGTCATCTGCCGCCTTAAGGCTGCCCGCCGGAATCTCCTGGTCCTCACGCTTGACCGTGGCAGAAAAGTCAGCCTGATAGACGTTGGAGTCCGGGACCGCCTCGCTCCTGGTTTCTGCGCCAGCTTCCCTCTTGCGCTTGAAGCGCATAAGCGCTTCTTCAAGCGTCAGGATGGTATCAGCTGGCTTGCCGCCGTTTTTTCCCATCGCAGCACCGCCGTCCTTCTTGATTTGGCGCCCCTGAAGTTCATCGAAGCGCCTCCACTACTCATAGCAGGGAATTGCGCCTTAGGCCAACCTTGGATTGCGCAGTTGCCAACAGCGGCCGCGCGACGCTTTTGAAATTATCTAACTATCGTTAGATTGCTTCGCTCACCGCATCTTCGCGCTGCGTTGGCTTGGGGCGCGATTCTACCGGGGTGTAGTGCCGGGTCGATTCGCCGACGTAAACCTGACGCGGGCGGGCGATCTTTTGTTCGGAATCGCGCACCATCTCCGCCCACTGCGCCATCCATCCCGAAGTCCGCGGAATCGCGAACAGCACGGGAAACATCGTCATCGGGAAACCCATCGCCTGGTAAATTATCCCCGAGTAGAAATCGACGTTGGGATACAGTTTGTGCATGATGAAGTAGTCGTCCTGCAGGGCGATTCGTTCCAGCTCGATCGCAATATCGATCAGCGGGTTGCGCCCCGTCACCGCGAATACCTGCGCCGCCATCTCCTTGAGAATCTTCGCGCGCGGATCGTAATTCTTGTACACGCGATGCCCAAAACCCATCAGCCGGCGCTCGCCCTCTTTCACCTTCCTGATCATCGCGGGGACATTTGAGACCGAACCGATTTCCATCAGCATCCGGATGGCGGCTTCGTTCGCGCCACCATGCAGAGGGCCGTAAAGCGCGGCGATCGCCGCCGCCGCGCAGGCATACGGATCGGGCTGCGAGCTGCCCACCGCGCGCATCGCATTGGCGGAGCAGTTCTGCTCGTGATCGGCGTGCAGGATGAACAGCACGTCAAGCGCGCGCTCGAGCACCGGGTTCGGCTGGTACTTGAGCTCCGTCATTTTGAACAGCATCGCGAGCAGGTTGCCGGTATAGCTGAGCTCGTTGTCGGGATAGACGTAGGGCAGCCCACGCGTATGCCGATAGGCGAACGCCGCCAGCGTGGGCATTTTGCCGATCAGCCGGCGGGTCTGCAGCCGGCGCGATTCGAGGTCGTGAATATCGCTCGCGTCGGGATAAAAGGTCGAGAGCGCGCCGACCGTACCGAGCAGCATGCCCATCGGATGCGCGTCGTAGCGGTAGCCCTCCATGAACTTCTTGATATTCTCGTGCACCATCGTGTGAATCGTGATGTTGTTTTCCCAGCGCGCGTAGTGCTCCTTGTCCGGCAGCTCGCCCTTGACGATCAGGTACGCGGTCTCGAGGTAGTTGCTTTTCTCGGCGAGTTCTTCGATCGGATATCCGCGGTAGCGCAGGATTCCCTTGTCGCCGTCGATGAAGGTGATGCGGCTGCGGCAGGAGGCGGTGTTGGTGAACGCCGGATCGTAGGACATCAGGCCGAAGTCGTCGGCGCCGGTTCTAATCTGGCGCAAATCGGCGGCGCGAATCACCCCGCCCTCTTCGATCGGCAGCTCGTATTTTTTGCCGGTGCGATTGTCGGTGATGGTCAGCGTGTTATTTGCCATCGAAGTTTCCTCGACTGGTTGGTGACGTTTGCGTTCAACATATCTACAGTATGCGACATTTTATGTTCAAGCCCGCGCACGTGTTGCTTGAGCCGTTCGCCGTCTCGCAACCAGCCTCGCACCATGCCACTGTGTGCGCTTGCGCTTTCGTAAGAAGAGCGCATCGAATAAATGATCGATAAAATCATTTCCGGGCTCTCTGCCCTCATCATCGCGACGATTTCCGCGCTCGGCTATGGCGGTGTCGTCCTGATGATGGCGATCGAAAGCGCATGCATCCCGCTGCCCTCCGAAATAATCATGCCGTTCTCGGGCTACCTGGTCGCGACCGGCCGCTTCGGTCTGAATATGGTCGCGATCGCGGGCGCCGTGGGATGCCTGCTCGGCTCATACGTCGCATATTTCGTCGGCTCCCGGGGCGGACGCCCGTTCATCGAGCGCTACGGCAAGTATGTCCTCATCGCCGAGCACGAACTCGAAATCGCCGACCGCTTTTTCGAGCGATGGGGTTCGCACACCGTTTTCTGGAGCCGGATGTTGCCGGTGGTGCGCACCTTCATCGCGTTTCCGGCGGGCGTGTCGCGGATGAGACTTCTCCCGTTCACCATCTACACGCTGATCGGGTCGTACATATGGTGTCTCGCGCTGGCGTACGGCGGGATGAAACTCGGGCAGCAGTGGAAGGACCTCGCGCCGTATTTTCATCGCTTCGACGCACTGATCGCGATACTGTTGGTAGTCGGCGCCGCCGCCCTCATCTATAATCGGGTGAAGGGAATGACGTCAGCATCGACCTCCGCCAATTGACAGCTTCGCGAGCAGGCACAGAACCGAATGCCCGACAAAGAAACGCCCGACCCATCCGAACTCGAGGAAATATTCGCCAGCATCGACCCGACCCCGGTCCGGATGGCGCATGATTACCTGAACGAAGCCGGCATCGAGTCGTTCGTCTTCGACGCGGCCTCGTCGCGGCTGCTCGGCACGACTGCCGCCGTGCCGACGCGCTTGATGGTTCATCGCGACGCCGCCAAGGACGCGCGCGACCGCCTGAACGATCTCGGCTTCACGCAGAAGTGAGCGTCGCCCTCGCCTCTGTACGACACACGTTTCCTCCATTATCTTGAAGCCGAAACGCGCAGGCGGGCCGCCGCGCGAATTCGACGCGCGCCGAGGTTATCGCGATGCCATACGCCGAAGGCCGAATCTTCAACGACGCCGACAGCCACATCATGGAGACCCGGGACTGGATGATTTCCTACGCCGACCCCGACATCCGCGCGAAGCTGCATCCGCTCGCGATCGGCTCGGGCGGCCGGCTGGTCGAGAAGGCGATCGCGCATGCCACCGACCGCCACAACGATCCCGCCGCCGTCGCCGACGCGGAGCAGAACCTGATGCTGCGCAAGGGATGGGAAGCGCTCGGCGCTTTCGACCCCGACGAACGCAGCCGCGCGCTCGATCTGCTCGGCTTCAGCTCGCAGTTGGTTTTCACCACCTTCGCCACCACGCATTTCTGGGGTGAGTTCGACCAGGTCCGTTCGACGCCCGAGGTCCTCTACGGCGGCACGCGCGCGCACAACCGCGCCATCGCCGACTTCTGCCGCGGTGACAAGCGGCTGCTCGCGGTCGGCTTCGTGCCGCTGGACCTTCCCGAGCTTGCCGAAAAGGAGATCGACGAGGCGATTCGGTTGGGATGCGCCGCAATCCACATCCCCTCGCTACCGCCCGGCAAGAAGTCTCCGACTCACCCCGACTACAACGGCGTATGGGGGCGCCTGCAGGACGCCGACGTTCCCTTCGTGCTGCACATTGGCGGCGGCGGCCGCACGATCCCCCGCGCATTTCACAACAACGATCGCCCGGTGACCGACTTCCTGGGCGGCGGCGAGAACATCCGGTCCAAAGATTTCATGGCGATCCACGTGATGCCGGAGATCTTTCTCTCGACGATGGTGCTCGACGGCATGTTCGAGCAGTTCCCGCGGCTGCGCGGCGGATGCATCGAGCAGGGCGCGATGTGGATCGGGCCGTGGCTGCGGCGGCTCGACATCTCACAGGAGACTTTCGTGAAGTCGGAAAGATATCTGCGCTTGCCGATGAAGGCGTCGGACTACGTGCGGCGCAATCTGCGCTTTACGCCCTATCCGCACGAGCCCGTGGGATGGATCGTCGAGCAGGCGGGCCCGGAGCTGTGCATGTTTTCGTCGGACTACCCGCACATCGAGGGCGGGCGCAATCCGCTCAAGCGCTTCGCGCTGTCGACGCCGAATCTCTCGGAGGACGCCAAGGAAAAATTCTACGCCACCAACTTCGCCGACATGATGGGCTCGCGCTGCGCCTGATCGCGCCGCCGCGAACCGTGCGATGGCTCTTCAATGGTGGCAGCGCGCCGTCTTCTATCAAATCTACCCGCGCTCCTTTGCCGACTCGAACGGCGATGGCATCGGCGATCTCGACGGTATCACCGCACACCTCGACTACCTCAATGACGGCACGCCGAACTCGCTCGGCATCGACGCCATCTGGCTGAACCCGATCAACCCTTCGCCGCTCTACGACTGGGGCTACGACGTCAGCGACTACTGCGGCATCCATCCGGAGCTTGGCGACCTCGCGGCGTTCGACCGCCTGGTCGCCGAGGCGCACCGCCGTGGCATCCGCGTGATCGTCGACCTGGTGCCAAACCATACCTCGCACGAGCATCCATGGTTCATCGAGTCGCGAGCGTCGCAGGGCAATCCGAAACGCGACTGGTACATCTGGATTGCCGGCGCGCCGGATCGCCCGCCCAACAATTGGCAAAGCAACTTCGGCGGTCGGGCGTGGCAGTACGATCGCGCGACCGCGGCATGGTACCTGCACATGTTCCTCGAGCAGCAGCCCGACCTGAATTTTCGAAATGCCGAAGTGGGCGAGGCAATGCACGACGTCATCCGCTTCTGGCTCGAGCGCGGCGCCGACGGTTTTCGGGTCGACGTGATCGCCGGTCTTATCAAGGACGCCGAGTTTCGTGACAATCCGGTCCGCACTGCCAGCGACCCTGATATCCCGTGGTACGCGAAGGGCACGCAGGATCCGCTCTACAGCCATGACCGTCCCGAGGTGCATGACATCATTCGCGGGTTCCGTCGCGTCTCGGACAGTTACAGGGATCGCATACTGGTGGGCGAGACGTGGCCGCGCGAGCAGGCGCGGCTGGCCGACTATCTGCGTCCCGACGAACTGCAGCTCGCGTTCAACTTCCGCTTTCTGCTCGCGCGCTACGACGCGCGCCGCTTCCGCGCCGCGATCGAGCTGACTGAAAAATCCTTCGGACCCGGCGCGTGGCCCACCTGGACGCTGTCGAATCACGATTTTCCGCGGCACATCTCGCGCTACTCGCGCGACGGCGACGGTGATGCGCGTGCGCGCGTCGCGGCCGTGATGCTTTTCGCATTCCGCGGCACACCCTTCGTTTACTACGGCGAGGAAATCGGAATGCGCGATGCGAAAATTCCCGCCGCTCGCAAACGCGATCCGGTCGGGCGCGACGGTTGCCGCTCACCGATGCAATGGTCCGACGCCCGTAACGGCGGGTTCTCGGCAAGCGCTAAAACCTGGCTGCCATGCGGGGACTTCAAGGGCGTCAATGTCGCGCGCCAGTTGAACGATCCGCACTCGATGCTCTCGCTCTATCGCCGGCTCATCCAAATCCGCAAATCAACGCCGGCGATGGTCGAGGGCAGCTATCGCGCTTTCGACGGCGCGCGCGAAGATTGCCTGGTGTTCCATCGCGATACGCCCGCGCAGCATCTGATCGTCGCGCTGAATTTCACCGCCGAGCCGCGCGAGATCGCGATGCCTGCCGGCAGAATCCTGCTGAGCACGATCGCCGCGCGTTCAGCCGGCGCGACGAAATCTCCACTAACGCTCGCGCCGAACGAAGCCATCATCATCGAGACGAAGTGAAAAACTGAACTTTCGCGTTTGCGCGCGGGCAGCGCGGTTCATAACATCACGGCCATGCACAAGCCGCGATTTCTCGACCAATTGGCGATGGAGCTTGGCGATCGCGAGGCCTTTACCGTCGCCTTCGCCCGTGGACGCCGCGCGTTTCAGCCCGAGCACGTCGAGGCAAAATGGGCGCGCGATCGCGCCGCCAACATCAAGCATATCAAGCTCGAAGTCACGCTCGACTTCGACGCGAAAAAAATCGCCGGCACCGCGACCCATCGGCTGTCCGCGATCGCCGGTCCGCTCGAGCGTCTCGAATTCGACGCCGCCGAACTCGATATTCGCGCGGTGCGCGAGGGTGGCGAACCCGCCACATTCGAGACCGCCGACGGCAAGCTGCGGATCGCGCTGCCGCGCGCGCTCGGCGCCGGCGAAGAAATCGAAATCGCGATCGACTACGCGGGCCAGCCGCGGCGCGGACTATATTTTGTCGGCCCTGATGCCGGCTATCCGAACAAGCCGCCGCAAGCCTGGACGCAGGGCGAAGACGAGGACTCGCGCTACTGGTTCCCCTGCTACGACTATCCGAACAATCGAACCACCAGCGAGATCATCGCAACTGTGCCCGAAAAGTTCACGGCGGTTTCCAACGGCGCCTTGGTCGGCACGTCATCCAATGCCGCGGCGAAGACCCGCACCTTCCACTGGCGTCATGACGTGCCGCACTCGTCATATCTGATCACGCTGGCCGCCGGCGAGTTCACGATGATTGAGGAACGCGCCGGCAACGTCCCCGTCACCTACTACGTTGCGCCCGGGCGCGATGACGACGCGCGCCGCGCGTTTGGCAACACACCCAAGATGATCCAGTTCTTCGAGCGTGCGATCGGCGTGCCCTATCCGTACGCCAAGTATGCGCAGGTGGCGGTCAACGATTTTATTTTCGGCGGGATGGAAAACACCTCAGCGACCACGCAAACCGCCGACACCCTGCACGACGCGCGCGCGCATCTCGACGTCAAGAGCGATCCGCTGGTCGCGCACGAGCTCGCTCATCAATGGTGGGGCGATCTGCTGACCTGCCGCGATTGGGCGCACGCGTGGCTCAACGAGGGCTTCGCGACATATTTCGAGGCGCTCTGGTGCGAGGAAAATCTCGGCGCCGACGAGTTCGCGTGGAATGTCCGGCAGGATCGCGAAGGCTACCTCGACGAGGACGCGAATCGCTACCGCCGCCCGATCGTATGCAACCGCTATCGCACGCCGATCGAATTGTTCGATCGTCATCTCTACGAAAAAGGCAGCCTGGTCCTGCACATGCTGCGTCGCGTCACCGGCGACGATCTGTTCTTCAAGTCGCTCAACCTCTATTGCACGCGGCATCGCGGCGCCAACGTGATCACGCAGGACTTGCAGCGCGCGTTCGAGGACACGACCGGCCGCAACCTCGATTTTTTCTTCGACCAGTGGGTGTACAAGGAAGGGCATCCTGAAATCGAGGTTTCCAGTTCCTTCGACGACAAGAAAAAACTGCTCAGCGTCACGGTCAAGCAGACGCATAAGACGGGCGACGCGATTGTTTCCGCGTTCAGCTTTCCCGTCACGATTGCGCTGATGGATGCCGACGGTCATGAGACCCGCCATCGCGTCGAAATCAAGGACCGCGAGCAGGGCTTTAATTTTGTGATGGACAAGGCGCCCAAGGCGGTGCGCTTCGATCCCGAACACGACATCCTGAAGACCCTCAAGCACAAGCGCGGACGCGAGGCGCTCGAAACCGAAATGCGCCATGCTCCTGAAGCGATCGGCCGCGCCGCAGCCGCGCGCGAGCTCGGTACCGAGGGTAGCCCGCAGGCCACCGCGGCTCTGCGCGACACGATGCTCACCGACAAGTTCTGGGGCGTGCAGGCAGACGCGGCGACCGCGCTCGGCGCGATTCGAACGACCGCCGCGCTCGACGCACTGCTCGAAGGACTCAAGCTGCCGCATCCGAAGGCGCGCCGCGCCGTCGTGCGCGCACTCGGCAATTTCCGCGGCGACGCGCGAGCGGCGTCGGCGCTGGCCGGCGTCGTCGCGGCCGGCGACGAAAGCTACTTCGTCGAGGCCGAGGCGGTCCTCGCACTCGGCAAGACGCGTGACGAACGCGCATTCGTCCATCTGACCGAAGCCCTCGGGCGCGACTCGTATCTCGATGTGATACGAACGCACGCGTTGTCCGGGATGGCCGAGCTGCGCGACGAGCGCGCGATCGACGTCGCCCGCGATTGCTCGGCTTACGGCCAACCGCCGCGGGCTCGCGTGGCCGCGGTGGGTGCGCTGGCGCGATTTGCGGCGCTCAAAGACAACCGGCGCATCGAAATTCTCGATTTCATGACTCCGCTCGTCGACGATCGCGAATTCATGGTGCGGATGCGTATCCCGTCCGCCTTTGCCGAGATTGGCGACCCGCGCGCGCTGCCCGCCCTGCGACGGCTGGCTGATCGCGATCTCGACGGCCGCGTGCAGCGCCATGCGAACGACGCGATCGCGTCGATCGGCGAGGGCCGCAGCCGCGTCGAGGAGGGCCAGAGACTCCGCGAAGACCTCGACAAGCTTCGCGAGGACAATAAGAAGTTGCAGGAGCGGCTCGAAAAGGTCGAAGCGCTCGCACGCGACAACTCGGTCTGAGCCCGGTCACGGCGTCGTAAGGACCGCTTCGCGATTTCAAAACCGGTACCGGCTGCGCTTACGCGCAGCTGTCCGAGATCCTTCCTGCCGCTCGCGTTCGCTCGCTTCGTCAGGATGACAAAGCATCACGCCGGCAATTCTGTCCGAGACAGAAAAAAAGCGGCGGGCCATTTGGCCCGCCACTTCGTTTTGTCGGCGCGCAGTGGTGTGCTTACGCGTCGTAATAGAGCGCGAATTCGTACGGATGGGGCCGCAACCGAATCGCGCTGACTTCGTTCGCCATCTTGTACTCAATCCACGTCTCGATCAGGTCCTCCGTGAACACGTCGCCCTTCAGCAGGAACTCGTGATCCTTCTTGAGGTTGCCCAGTGATTCCTCGAGCGACGCGGGCATGCTCGGCACCTCGGCCAGCTCGGCCGGCGTGAGTGCGTAGATGTCCTTGTCGAGCGGCTGGCCCGGATCGAGCCGGCGCTGAATTCCGTCGATTCCCGCCATCAGCATCGCCGAGAACGCGAGGTACGGATTGCAGGTCGGGTCGGGGAACCGCACTTCGATTCGCTTGGCCTTTGGCGACGGCGAATACATCGGGATTCGCACCGACGCCGAGCGGTTGCGCGACGAGTATGCCAGGTTGATCGGCGCCTCGAACCCCGGCACCAGCCGGCGGTACGAGTTCGTCCCCGGATTGGTAAACGCCGCGATCGTCGGCGCGTGATGCAGGATGCCCGCGATGTAGTGCATCGCCGTTTCCGACATCCCGGCGTAGCCGTTGCCCGCGAACAGCGGCGTCTCGCCCTTCCAGATGCTCTGATGGGTGTGCATGCCGGTGCCGTTGTCGCCGAAGATCGGCTTGGGCATGAAGGTCGCCGTCATCCCGTGACGCACCGCGACGTTCTTGACGATGTATTTGTACCAGGTCAGCCAGTCGGCCATCCTGGTCAGCGTCTGAAAGCGCATGTCGATTTCAGCCTGGCCGGCGGTGGCAACTTCGTGATGCTGTTTCTCGACCCGGATCCCTACCCGCTCCATCTCGAGCACCATCTCGGTGCGGATGTCCTGCAGGGTGTCCACCGGCGGGACCGGGAAGTAGCCGGCCTTGTTCTTGACTTTGAAACCGAGATTCGCGCCTTCCTTGACCGCGCCCTCGCGCCCGCTGTTCCAGTTACCTTCGTTCGAATCAATGTAGTAGTAGCTCGAATTCTGCGTCGTGTCGTAGCGCAGCGAGTCGAAGATGAAAAACTCCGGCTCGGGGCCGAAGAATGCCGAGTCGCCGATACCAGTGGTCTTCAAGTACGCCTCGGCCTTGCGCGAGATGTTGCGCGGGTCGCGCGTATAGTCGGCGCGTGTAATAGGATCGGAGATGTTGGCGATCATGCTCAGCGTGGGATCCTTGGTGAAAGGATCCATAACTGCCGTCTCCGGATCGGGGATCACCAGCATGTCGCTGTTGTCGATCGCCTGCCAGCCGCGAATCGACGAGCCGTCGAAGCCGAGGCCCTCATCGAACGGCGCTTCATCCTTGAACTCGGAAATCGGGGCAGTGAAATGCTGCCACGTGCCGAGCAGGTCGATGAACTTGATATCGACCATCACCACGCCCTTGTCCTTGATCATTTGGAGAACTTGTTTAGGCGTCATCGAACCCGTAACCCTCCTGGCCGCTTAACGGGGCGGCGTATTCGTAGTGGTTAATCGATCCCTGAATCCCGTTTTCTGTCATGAAAGCCCCGATAACGCAACGCCCATCCAACGGGCATTTGACGCATATTCAAGCAGCTTTCCCTGCACAAAGACTTGCGGCTCGGTTAATGATCCGGTGCAACGGGGCTTATTTTTTCCCTGAATCAGCCCATAAATTTTTATTACAGCAAAACAAATGCCTAGCACGACCATACCCATCGGCACTCCAAAGGGGTCGCGACATTCGCGTGCGCAGGCGCCTGAAGACCCGGTCGAGCCAGGGCAGCGTTATCAAAAGAGAAGCGGCGGGTCCGCTGCTTCGGACCCGCCGCTTGGCGCATCGCTGCGCGACTGACTCGTTAACTCCTCTGCCGAGCGTTAGAAGGCGTAAATTACGTTCGCGCTCAAAGTGTCCTGGCCGTGCCACAGATGCTGCGCGCCGGTCGTCGGGTCGATGAAATTGTTGTTGAAGAAATAGTTCTGGCTGGAATTGTCATGCCGGTACTCCAGCCGGGCGAGCAGCCCCGTCACTTCGGGTATCTTGTAGGACAGCGTCTGGGTAATTTCCCACAGCGTCTGGGCAGTTCCGGTGCGCGATCCGTCCTTGTCGTCGAAGACTTCGCCGCGCGTCGCCGTCTCGATCGAGGGCGTCCAATCGTACACCAGGTACTGCGCATAGCCGCTCCACGAGCCGCTATGCCCGTTGACTACCGGCCCGCTTTGGGTTCCGTACACATAATCACCCTGAAGCGTCAGATTGGGCACGAACGACGGCTTCCAGGTCCAGACCGGATTGATCGCGCCGAGATTCGAGTTGCCCTGGCCCAACCCGGTCGTCGGATTCACCAGATTCGGACCCCAGATGCCGTTGATCAGCAGGCTGATCGACTTGTCCTTGTTGTTGAGCGCCAACTCGCCTTCATAGTTGGGACCGCCATTGTTGGCGCTGGCGGGATTGTCCCATCCGTTGTTCAGCCCACCGGTGAACGCAACGTAGTCGTTGAAGGTGTACGATGCCCGGACTCCGGTGTGCGTGAATGGGATCGCATAGCCGAAGAGGATGCTCTTGGTTTCGTTGAAGTTCAGATTGTTGTAGGTGTTGATCGTTTCTGCGCCCAGCAACGTCACGAAGCGGCCCGCCTGGAAGCTGATGCCCGAACCGACCGGCGCGGTATAGGTCAGATAGTACTGCGTCGGATCGAACCATTCCGGGCCGACGTGGTTGATGTTCGAGTAGCGAGTGGCGCCCGAAAGCGTGTTCGCAACCTGGCCGAAGTTGAGGTCGGTCACGAATCCAACGGTTCCATCGCGCTCGATGTGCAGGTTGCCCTGCGTGAGCTGGAATCCATCCTCGTCGAAGACGCGAATGGCATTGATGTTGTTGACCGGCTGATTGAAGTTATGCTCGTAGCCCGCATCAACCATGGCGTGGACGCTGATACCAAGGTTGTCCGACAGATTCTTCTTGATATCGCCGACGTCCTTTTCGACCAGGCCTACGTGCTCGCCAATCGTCGCCGGCTTCGCATCGGCCTGTGCCGGCACCGTGACCGTCATCGCCGCCTCTATCTTTTTGACCTCGCTGGTTGTGTCGTCGGACTGCTTCTGCAGATTGCTCACCTGGCCAGACAGCGCGTTAAGCCGCTGCTCCTCGCTGGGGCCGATGGCAGTAGTGGTTGTGGTCGTGGTGACCACGTGGTGGTGATGTCTCCTCGTCGTCGCTGGATCTGCCGGATCTGCCGCCCAGGCAACATTGCACAGCAATCCAATCACTGCGACGCCGGCAACCAGGTGAATCCAGGCAACGCCCCGGGTCGTTCTCCTTCTGTTCACTATCTCCTCCCTCCGAGATGCGCGACGCTAGGTCGCGGCTTCCTGCGCCCACACGTAGCGGGCTGCGGTTGTGAAAACCGGCTGGCTTGGTAACAAGATTCATACCGGAGTAATAATTGAGCCGCGTCGAAAATCCCTTGTGTTCGCAAGGAATTTCGACCTGTGATAACCATTGGTGATGCCCGTATATGATGCATTTGCCGCGTGATTAACCAGATGGAAGTTGGTTCGTCAAGCACGCGTCGGTGCCTCGCGCAGAACGCGTCAACACTTCATTCTGAGATGGGTTGAATATGAATTTTGAATTGACCGAAGCACATGACGAAATCGTCCGGCAGGTGAACGTCCCAGGCCTGCCACGGTCGTACCAGCCTCCCCATGCGTAAAGGCGCGCTCATCGTTCTGCTCGGCGGGCTATGCTTCGCGGGCTACGTATTCTACTCGCTCGTCAGCACAGAACCGGTGAAGGTGGCCGATACTCGCATGGTGCGAAGCGGCGGCCAGGTGTCGGTCGAAGGCGAGGTTCGCAACACGGGCAACGACACCGGCCCTTTCCAGGTGGAGATCCATTATTTCGACCGCGACGGGCGCGCCAGCGGTAAGGATGTCGTATCGATAGACGGCCTCCGTGGCGGCGCCGTCACTCATTTCAGAAGTTCACCGCGTCCCGACCTTGGCGTCGCGGATTTTTCCATTTATCTCAATCACGGTCGAAATCCCTACGGAAATTGACCGGAACCACCCCTCCTTGGCCTGAATATAACTTATTTACAAAATAAGTTGCTTTTCATTGAATATTTCGAAAGTCGTTAAGTCTACACAGTTTGTAGGATAATGAGTCGGCGTATGTTTGGCGCGGTTGAAGGCGTCGCGACAAATCCACCGGCAGTATGGTTGCCTTTAAGTTGTTTTGATGGTACTAACTGTAAGTGTCGAATAATATCATTTTGGTGACGTGCGGTCGCATCGCCGCATGAACTCGGCACAAAACAAGGGGAAGAGGATCAATGGCACGCATCAAGGAACGGACTTTCGGACACGTTATTCGCGAGCGCAGACGGCAACTCGACCTCACCCAGGAGGAAGTGGCCCGTCGCATCAAGACCTCCACGCCCTACGTCGGCCACCTGGAATCAGGTAAACGCCATCCTTCCGACAAGATTGTGACGCGCCTGGGGGAAGTGCTTGGACTCGATAGCCGCCAACTGTTTTTCCTCGCCAATCCTCGCGCGCAGGCGCTGCTGAATCCCGAAGTTGCGGCGGCGCCCGATTCGGCCTGGGATGATTTCAGGAAGAACGAGCAACTGCGGCGCGTTCACAACATCACGAACGACGAGATGGAGATGCTTTCGCGAGTCGCGCTGCTCGGCGACGTGCGTTCAACGCGCGATTTCATCTACATCCTGAATACCGTGCGCCACGCAGTCGGAAGATAGGAAGCATCCGCAAACGCACCTGCTTTCTTGAAGACGCGGGAGGATTGCCTCCCGCGTCTTTTTGTTGCGCTTTCCAAATGGCCGGTCTGGTCAACGTTACATCGCCGAGCCTAAGCTCCACCGCATCATGGGCGAGCCCGCACCAGCGCGCGATGCCGCCTCAGGAATTTCGCGATGGCCGCAACGCTACACGGTCGTTGCGCTGTTCTTTCTCGGCACCGCGCTTTGCTACATCGACCGCATCAGCATCTCGGTCGCGATAATCCCGCTCGCCCGCCAATTCGGCTACGACTCCGCCGCGCAGGGACTGGTGCTGTCGGCGGTGTTCTGGGGATACCTGTGGACGCAGCTCGTCGGCGGATGGATGGCCGATCGATTCGGTGGCCATCGCGTGCTGGCGGGCGGCGTCGCGATCTGGTCGCTGGCAACCTTCGTCACCCCGCTCGCCGCCGCCGCGACGTTTTCCGCGCTGCTCGCCGCTCGCGTGCTGCTCGGGCTGGGCGAGGGCGTGAACTTCCCATCGATTCACAGCCTGACTTCGCGCTGGACGCTGCCGTCCGAGCGCGCGCGCGTGTTGTCGGTGAACTACAGCGGGATGTACGTGGGCACGGTCGCGGCGCTCGGCGCGAGCCCGGCGATTATCAAGGCATTCGGATGGCCCGCGTTGTTCTACATTTCAGGCGCGCTCGGCGCGGTGTGGGTCGCGGTCTGGCTGTATCTGGCCGCCGACCGGCCCGAGACCTCGACCCGCGTCAGCGCCGCCGAACTCGAATTGATCGTGTCGTTGCGCACGGCCGAGCCGCGCGCGCTCCGGGTGCCGTGGGCGGCAATCGCGCGAGAGAAAGCGGTATGGGCGATCGTCGTCGCGCATTTCTGCAGCAACTTCGGATTCAACATCCTGCTGCTCTGGATGCCGACCTACCTGCATCACACCTTCAGCGTGCCGCTGGAACGCGTCGGCGTGTTCTCGATCATTCCGTGGATCGTGACGTTCTTCACGATAACTTTCTCGGGCTGGCTGGCGGATACCCTTATCGAGAGCGGCCTCGCGGTCGGCACCGTGCGCAAGTCGATGCAGAGCGCGGCATTTGCGCTCGGCGCGATCTCGCTGCTGGTCGTGCCCGCAGCGGGTTCGGCGGCGATGGCGGTGGCACTGCTGACAGTGGCGGCCTCGTCCAATGGCATCGGCTCCGCCGCCTTCGGAGTGAATCATCTTGACGTCGCCCCGACTTATGCCGGAATCCTGATGGGAATCTCGAACACCTTCGCGACCCTCCCCGGCATCATCGGCGTCGCGGCCGCGGGGTTGATCGTGCAGGCGACGAAGTCCTTCAGCGCGGTCTTCTTCCTGATAGCGGCCGTCTATGCCGTCGGGATGTTTTTCTACCTGCGATGGGCGAGCGGCGATCAGAGGATTTGAAATCTCGCGCGCGATGCGACCCGGGTTTCCGTTGGCGCGGTGGTCGCGAGTCGGGATATACGGTGAGAGGAGCAGAAGCGTGATTCGTCGATGAGCCAAGCGAGCAAACTCTCGTCCTACCGATGGATTGTCGAGGTCCTGCTGCTGCTGTTGCTGACGGCGCAGTCGTTCGCCTGGCTCGCGCCGGCGCCCATACTCCAGGAAATAAAGAACGGGCTCGGAATCTCGCTCAGTAGTGCCGGCCTGATCATCTCGATCATCGCGCTCTGCATCGGCATCTTCTCACTGCTGGGCGCCGTGGTTGCCGAGCGGATCGGGGCGCTGCGCGCGTTGATCATTGGAATCTGGCTGATGGCGATCGGACAGCTCGCCAGCGGCTACGCGCCGAATTTCGCTGCGCTACTCGCGTGCCGCGTGCTGGAGGGAGTCGGCTACGGACTCGTGATCGCGCCGCCAGGCACACTCGTAATGCAATGGTTCGGCGAAGGCGAATGGCCGTACATCAACATGGTCAACTTCTCGTTCGGCTACGTGGGACTTACGCTCGTGTTCCGCGCGACGCCGGCGCTGTTCGCCGCGGTCGGGTCGTGGCGGATGACTCTGATGTGGTACGGCGTCGGGTCGGCGGGAGTCGCGCTGCTGTGGACGCTCTTCGGCCGCGAGCATCAGGGCCGATACAGCGTGCCCCCGCCCACGCCCGGCCCAATCGAAGCGCCGGCCGAGCGCGGGTCGGCGCTGATGGAAGTCGCAAAGATGCGCAACGTGCTGTTGATCGCGGCGGGGCTGTTCGGCGGGATGTGGGTGTTCCAGATTTACACCGCGTTTCTCCCCGAGTTCTTCCGCACTTACCGCGGCATGTCGCTGTCGGAAGCGTCGCTGATGACGCAGGTGCTGCCGTTCACCGGCCTGTTCGCGGCGTTGGGCGGCGGAATCGGCACGGGGATGTCGGGACTGCGCAAGCCGTTCACGTGGCCGATCGCGTTCGCAACGCTGTTCGGATGCGCCGGCGCGATTACGCTGCCCGATCCGATATGGATCAGGCTGTCGCTGGTGCTGGTCGGGATCGGGGCGGCGGGCTCGCTCGCCGCGATCACTACGCTGTTGATGGAATTGCCGGGCATGAATCCGACGCGCGTAGGCGCCGCAATGGGCTTCGTATGGGCGATCGGCTACTTCGGCGCGTTCATCTCGCCGTTCCTGGGCGGCGCGCTCGCGGCGCATATCGGGCTGCGGACCGTGATGCTCGGCTTCCTGGTTTTCCAGTTCCTGCCGATCGTGACGATGTACTTCCTGCCGGAGACGGGTCCCGGCCGCACGCGCTACCAGATTGCCGCCGCCTCCGCCTCGTAGTTCCCTTTGTCATTCAGAGCCGCCGCGCGGCGAATCGTTCCCCTCTCCCTCCAAGGGAGAGGATCGAAGGTGAGGGTCCTTATTCAGCGCGCGACTTCTCTCGCGCGCGATTCAAGATTCCGCCTCCGCGTCTTGTTCTTGTCCCCCTTCCCGTTTTCGGGAAGGGGCTAGGGGTTAGGATGCACGCATCGTCCGCGATTCCGCCTCTGGTTCCCCTTCCCCCTATGGGAAGGGGTTAGGGGCTAGGTTCCTGAGCCTTCAGCGCCGGGCTTCACCGCCACTTTCATCAACGCCGCGTGCAGGATCGTGTTGTCCGCGATCAGCCCCTCGAGCTTCACATCGCGCTGATTGAAACGAAGCGCGCGGCCCCTGATGTCGGTGATCGTGCCGCCGGCCTCGGCCACCAGCGCCGCGCCCGACGCGATGTCCCATTCGCTTTTGGGCGAGCGCGTGAATGTCGCGTCGGCCTTGCCCGCCGCCACCATCGCGAGCTTGTACGCGACGCTGCCGGTCGGGCTCACTTTCATCGTCCCGTGGAACACCTGCCATTCCCCGCGCGCGGTTTCGCTGCGGCTGGCAAGGACCCTGGCGCGCTCGAGCGTTCGCGTACGCGTGACCCGCACCCGACGCGTGTTCAGGTGACATCCAACGCCGCGCGCCGACCAGTACATCTCGCGCTTGATTGGGTTATAGGTGACGCCAAGCACCGGCACTCCGTCTTCGATCAGCGCGATCGCGACCGCGAACTCGGGAATGCCGTTGATGAACTCCTTGGTGCCGTCGAGCGGATCGACGATCCACACGCGCCGGCATTTCAGGCGGTCGTCATTGTCGGCGGTCTCCTCGGAGAGCCAGCCGTAGGCGGGGAACGGATCGCGGAGCAACTTCTTGATTGCGCGATCGGCTTCGAGGTCGGCGGCCGTGACTGGATTGTCGTGTCCCTTGGAGCCGACTTTGAGCCCTTCGCGCTTCCAATAGCCGCGAAGAATCTCGCCCGCAACACGCGCCGCCTTCTTCGCGAGCGCCAACTCGCGCGTCAGATCATTAGCGGGCGTTTTCGCGCCGCGTTTGAGTGTCATCGATTCTTGCATTGTTCCAGGCCCGTCAGTCGCGGAAATCCTATCTGCACCTGGGCGGCGATTCCATCTGCCGAATAGAGCCGGCGAAGCGCGCTAGGCCGGAATAGTTCAGGATGAACTTCTCAGCCTTACACTCATGCTGCGCACCGTGTTACGTAATCGATATGGTCAACGACCTCGGCGCTACACGTTCGCGAGCCTGCCCAGAAATCCTCACGACCGGCGCGTGCGATAACGCTTCGAAGAAAAACAAAATTTGACGGAACGAAGCTACCGGTAGAGGGCCGTCATCCAGAAACCACAACCAATTGTGTAATTTGTCATTTTTCCGGCGAATCGACCGCTCAGAAGTGCTGCCGTCAATTCGGGATTCCTCGCCGCGACGGCTCTGAATGACACAAAAGACGGACTCTCAGAATGGATGGTTTGATGTTTCGGCGGCCATCAACCTAAGATGGCCTCGGCGATCGAAAAAATTCGCCCGCCTTGGGGAGCATCGATGGCGGTTATTGCGATCAGTCAACAGATTGGCAGCCGGGGTATCGAACTCGGCGAACTCGCGGCGCGGGAACTCGGTTATCGCTTCCAGACCGGCGAGCAATTGATTGCCGAAACTGCCAGGCGCTTCAACGTCAGCGCCGAGCAGGTGAAATGGTTTGACGTTCACAACCCGCACTTCTGGGAGCGGAAGACCGACAGCAGCCGGTTCGCCGGCTACTACCGGGCCGTGTTCCTGCAGGAGGCGGCGCAAGATCGGATCGTCTTCGCTGGGCGCGGGTCGGCGCATTTTCTCCCCGACGGCGGATGCGGCATTCGAGTGCGCGCGATGGCTCCAATTGCCGAGCGCATCAAGCAGGTGGCGAAGGACGAGAAACTCGCGCCGGCGGCGGCGGAGAAACGGGTTCGCGACTTCGACACCGAAGTAAGGGCACGCACGCTGAGTTTGTTCGGGAAAGATCTGGACGACCCCGCGATTTACGACCTGGTGATCAACACCGCGCGGCTGCCGCTGGCGTCGCACGCGAACACTCTTGCGGCGCTCGCGACTAATATCGACAGCGAGGGCAACCCGGAGCGAACGAAACTGATGCGCGACACCGCGATCGGCGCGCAGGTGCACGCGGCGCTGATGGCGCATCCGAAAATTCGCGACGCGCAGATGTCGGTCAACTGCTCGGCGGGATGCGTGCGCGTGAGCGGTCCGGGACTGGTGCCGCCGTGGGACGAGCTCGTGATCGGAGTCGCGCGAACGATTGAAGGAGTCGCATCGGTCGAAGTCGGCGCCGAAGAAGATCCGATAACGCTGACTACCAGCTGACTGCCCCCGGATGCGTTCGCTCATCATCTTCTTCGCCACCGGAATCTATTCCGGTTACGTTCCGATTGCGCCGGGAACGGCGGGCTCGGTGGTCGGGCTGGCAGTCGTGTGGCTCGGGTTCGGCCCGCTTTGGATGCATTCGCCGGCGCTATGCTTGATGGTGTTCGCGATCGCGTTTGCGATCGCGTGCTGGATTTCGGATCGCGCCGAGAAGATTTTCGACAATCACGACGATTCGCGGATCGTGATCGATGAAGTGCTCGGCATGGCCGCGACCATGTTCGGCAATCCGATCGCGTTCGGCTGGCTGATGCTCGGATTCCTCCTGTTTCGAGTGGCCGACGTGATCAAACCGTGGCCGGCGAGCCTGATCGACCGCCGCATGCGCAACGGCGCGGGCGTCATGCTGGATGATTTGGCTGCCGCGATTTATGCGAATATTGTGCTGCAGGTGATCGTGCGCGTGCTCTGAACGCACGCGCCCGCAAGGAGTTCTCGATGATTCAGAACGCTGTGATTCTTTCCACCGGCGACGAAATCACCACCGGCAAGGTCGTCGACACCAACGCCAACTACCTTTCCGACAAGCTCGCGGAAATTGGAATCGATCTGGTTGCGGTGCTTACGGTCGGCGACGTTCCCGACCGGCTGGAATGGGCGTGGCGCACGGCGATCGGGATGGGCGATGTGGTGATTTCAACCGGCGGCATCGGGCCAACCGCCGACGACCTGACCACCGAAACGATTGCGCGGGTCGCGGGGGTGAAGTTGTGGCGCGACGAGGCCACCGTCGAGCACATGAAGCGCCTGTTCGCGACGATCGGCCGCCCGATGCCGGAGAACAATCTTAAGCAAGCGCTCTTTCCCGAAGGCGCGACGGTCATCCAGAATCCGCTCGGCACCGCGCCCGGCTTCAGGATGCCGGTGACGATGCACGGCCACACCGCGCATCTGATCGTCCTGCCCGGCGTGCCGCGTGAGATGAAACCGATGATGGAAAACACGGTCATACCGTGGATCGCGGCGAATCGCGGCACCGACAAGGTTTACGCGGTGCGCATCTTCCAGACTTTCGGGATGAGCGAGTCGGCGCTCGACGAGGCGGTGGCGGGATTGATCAAGCCGGAAGAGGCGAAGGTCTCGTTCCGCGCGAGCTTCCCGCAGATTTCGCTCAAGATCAGAGTCGAAGGACAACCTGGCGAAGTCGAGCGCAGGGCCGAAGAGCTGTCGCATCGGGTGCGCGAGAAAATCTCGCAGTTCGTCTACGCCGAGGGCGACACCTCGATGGAAGAAGTCGTCGGACGCCTGTTCGTCGAGAAGAAATTCACGCTGGCGGTCGCCGAGTCATGCACCGGCGGACTGATCGGACATCGCATCACCAACGTTCCCGGCTGCTCGCGATATTTCAAAAGCGACCTGGTCACCTACTCCAACGACGTGAAGTCCGGCGTGCTCGGCGTTTCGGAGGAGACGCTGAAAGCGCACGGCGCCGTGAGCGAGGAATGCGTGCGCGAGATGGCGGCGGGCGTGCGAAAACGCACGGGGGCGAGCGTGTCGGTCGCCACCTCGGGAATCGCGGGCCCCGACGGCGGCACGCCGGACAAGCCGGTCGGCACCGTGTGCATCGCGCTGTCCGCCGACGATCAGAGCTTTACGCGGCGATACCAGTTCCGCGGCACTCGCGACTGGGTGAAGCTGATCACCTCGCAGGTCGCGCTCGACTGGTTGCGGCGATACGCGCTCGGCCTGCCGATCGCGGACTCGACGCTGTTCCGCCGCTAGCTCTCATCTGACGCGGGCGTAGTTGATCAGATCGCTCCCGGTCCCGGCCAGCACAAGCTTCCCGTTCGCCGCGGCGCATTGGACCGCGTTAGCCGATGACGTGTCGGTGCACAGCACGACGTTGGTGTCGCCGGTGAAGCACGTATCGTTGGCCGTCGCGGCGCCTTGAGCGAGTTGCACGCGTCCGGCGCAGACATCGGTCGTCGCGCTTACACTGACACCACCAAATACGCTGTTTGCCCATATGCCGCGCGGTTCATTCGCCGCCGCGCCAGGTTCGCCCGGACGCTGCGTAGGCTCGGGATACGGCCCACGAGCGCACCCTGCGCTCGCGATCAAGGCACACAACGCCAGCACAATAACTATGGGCCGCATCGTTCGCGTCTCCGTCTCAGTTCGCGTGCTTGACGTCGCCGTTGGCCGCGGCGCTGGCGGCGGCCGTGAAGATATCCATCGGCGCCAGCGGCGGGCGGCGTTTGCGCTTCAAGTCCGCGAGCTCGGCCTGGGCCTTGGCCTCGGCGTTGCGCTGGCGGATTGCCTCGAGCTTGTCGCCGAGTTCGGAGCCGGCGATTTCGTGATTGACGCCCGCCTGCGCGAGCATCCGCTGAATCGACTCGCGCACTTCTTCAAGCGCGCGGACGTCGTCGTCGTACGAAATCTCCTCGAGCGCGCGCTGGATTCGCACGCGCGCCTGCGCATTCTTCAGCCGCGCGATCATTCGCACTTTTTCGACCTTGAGCTTCTCGATCTCGCCCTTGAACGCGATCAAATTCTTCTTCGCGTCCTCGGCCTCTGTAGTCAGCTCGCCGAGTTCTTCGCGCAGGCGCGTGCAGTCGCCGTCGAGGATGTGCTTGCGCTGAATCAGGATCAGCGCGCATTGATCCTCATTCATGTCGGCGGCCTGCCCCGCTTCTTCGTCGACTTCCTTCATCTCGGCGAGCTTTCCACGCAGCTCGCGCTCGAGCTTGTTGCGCATGTAGATGACGCCGGCCGCCGCGGTCTTGAGCTGATGATAGCGGCGCACGCGGTCCGAGATTGCGGACTCGTACACCGCCTCGGGGTCGCGCGCCTCGCGCGCTTTAATCCAGCGGCTGAACTTGCCTCCGAGCAATTTGAAAAATCTTGATAGCACTTTCGTTCTCCTTTGGGCCGCGAGGTGATCCGCTCGCGCGGCCGACAGTTGCTAAAATTTTCAGATCCAACGCCGGACGCGACCCTTGTAAGCCACGTAGTCCTGGCCGAAGAGCCGCTCCATCGTTTCCTCTTCGCGCGGAATCACCATCCGATCGATCACCGCAAAGAACACGGCCGGCGCCAGCAGCATCGCGATCGAAGAGAAGAAAATCGCCAGTCCCATCAACACCGTTACGACGCCGAGGTACATGGGATTTCGCGTCCACGTGTACGGCGATTGCACGACGAACTGAGTCGGCTCGCCCCAGGGCTTCCGGGTGGTCTCGCGCGCCTGGAAAATCGCGGCTGCGAAACAGCACACACCCTCGCCGGCCGCGACCACGAGCAGGCCGATCACTTGGTACCATCCCACGGAGCGCTCTTCGGGCAGCATGAAATGCAGCAGCAGCGTGACCAGCAACAGCGCTCCCGCCAGCAGCGGCGGGTGAATCTTCATCGTGGTGAGCGTGGTGCTCGGGGCCTGAGGTTCGGTGGAGTTCATAGCTTATCGTCTCCGCGGCGGCGCGAAATCAGTTGGAGTCACTCTTGGGCGCGAGCCCGATATCCGCGAGTGTGATTCCGAGTTCGCGCATTTTCTGTTGAAAGCTCTGGCGGTACATCCCGGTCCGCTCCGCGGCGCGCGAAATATTGCCCCCGGTCGCCCGCAGCGCGCGGACGAAAAAATCGCGCTCCCAATCGCCGACGAATTTCTCCTTCGCCTCGCGAAACGTCATCGTGGATTCGCCGGTATCATTGGACGCCGCGGCATGATTCGACGCGTTCGTCGCCGGCGAGCTGGCGTGCTCGCTGTCCGGCTCGGAGCCGGCAAAAAGATCTTCCGCGGTAATCTCCGCGCCTGGCGCCAGGATCACCGCCTGCTCGATTGCTGCCTTGAGCGAACGCGCGTTGCCTTTCCAGGGCGCCTCGACACACGCGCGCATAGCCTCCGGCGTGAGCTGCTTTTCCGGCGCGGAGAAACGCTGGCATGCCTCCGCGATGAAGTGCTGGACCATCAGCGGGATATCTTCGCGCCGCTCGCGCACGGGCGGCACGCGAATCTCGACGACCTTCAGGCGGTAGTAGAGATCCTCGCGAAACTTGCCCAGAGCTATCATCGCTTCGAGGTCCTGATTGGTCGCCGCGATTATCCGTACGTCCACGCTCAGCGGCTGATTCCCGCCGATGCGCTCAAACACCTGCTCCTGCAGCACGCGCAGCAATTTGGCCTGCGTCTCGAGCGCCATGTCGCCAATCTCGTCGAGGAACAACGTGCCGCCGTTGGCCGCTTCGAATTTTCCTTCACGGCGGGCGACGGCGCCGGTGAACGCGCCCTTCTCGTGGCCGAACAGCTCGCTCTCGACCAATTCGCGCGAGAACGCCGCGCAATTCACCGCGATGAACGGCTTGCGGGCGCGCGGGCTCCGAAAATGGATCGCGCGTGCGACCAGCTCCTTGCCGGTGCCCGATTCGCCGCGGATTAAAACCGTGACGTCGGTCGGCGCAACCTTGTCAATCGTCTCGAACACACGCATCATCGCGCGCGAGCGCCCGACCATATTCTCGAAAACCCCGGTCTCGAGGCGCACCTGCTCGAGCAACTGGTTATGCTCGCGCTTGAGCAGTTGCGTCTCCATCACCTTGCGCACTTTCAGGCGCAGCTCGTCGTTGTCGAACGGCTTGGGCAGGTAGTCCTCGGCGCCGGCCTTCATCGCCTCGACCGCGATCCGCTGCGTGCCGAACGCCGTGATCATCAGCACGGCGCACGCGGGATCGAGTTCGCGGACCTGCTTGAGCAATTCGAGCCCGCTCATTCCCTTCATGCTGAGATCGGTGATGATGACGTGGAACAGGCCCGCCTTGACCTTCTCCAGCGCTTCCTCGCCCGACTCCGCGGTCTCGACTTCGTAGCCCTCCTTGGTGAAGAGCCCTTTGAGCGCGATGACGATTCCGCGCTCGTCGTCAACTACCAGCAATCGGCCTTTCAATTGCGTGTCCTCGAACTTTCAGTGGTCTGCGCGCCGGCGGCCAGCGCAACGATCGGCGTCGTTTCAGCCGCACCGCGGCCGCTGCTTTGCGATGCCGGTTCTGCCGATGCTCCGACCACGTCGCTTGATGCTTCCTCGCTCGATTGATCGGCGCTCTCGCGCACCGCATCGCTGAGGGGAATCGACAGCACGAATTCAGTGCCCTGCCCAACCTTGCTATGCACCTCGATCGTTCCACGATGCGAGTCGATCACTTTTTTCGCGACCCCCAGGCCGAGCCCGGTGCCGTTGGTCTTCGACGTGTAGAACGGATTAAAAATCTTCGCGATCTTGTCGTCCGGAATCCCGCAGCCGTTGTCGCGAATCCTGACCGCCGCCATTCCCGCGCCGTTGTTCTGGATCGCGAACTCGAGCCGCCGCTCGCCGGTCGTCGATTCCATCGCGTCGATCGCGTTGTCGATGATGTTCGAGAACACCTGCCGCAGCTTGTCGGCGTCGGCGCGCACCGTGGGACCGCTCAGGTAGGCGCGCGACACCATAACCGAGTTTGCCTCCAGCTTGCCGCGCATCTGCGTCAGGGCGCCGTCGACCACCGAGGCGAGATTCACGTCTTCGAACTTGTAGTCTTCTTCTTTCGCGTATTTCAGCAGATGCGACACGCTGCGCTCGACCCGTGCGAGCTCGTCGAGCGCGACCTTGGCGTATTCGACGTTCTCGTGCGAAGTGGGATCCTCGCCCATCTGCTGCACCAGGCTCTTGGCCGCCGCGATCGGGTTTCGGATTTCGTGGGCGAAGGTTGCGGTCAGCTCGTCGAGCGACGCCTGCTTCTCGGTCCGCAACTGCTCCTTCTCCTGCAAAACTTCGCGCTGAACTTCGCGCGCGATCGTAGGCTGGAAAACCCGGTCGTGAACCCAGCGCCAGCCGTACACCGCCGCGAAGTGGCTTGCGATTCCGAATCCCCAGGCGAGCGCCGGCCACAGGAACCACGGATATCCGCCAAACCCGCCCGTCATCAGATTGATGATGAACAGGAAGCCGATGATGATGCCGTACCACATCAGGTGGATGAAGAAGCCGGCCTCGGCCTGGGCGCGTTTGCGCGCGCGCTCGTAGGTCTGGCGCTCGGCGTCGTTCTTGAACTGCGGTGGCGGCGGCAAATCCTGCGCTGGATCCGCGCTGACGCCGCTGTACTTCTGCGTCTGACGATCGAATCGCGCCTTGAGCTTGCGCTCGAATTTCTCGGCCTTGGCCTCGAACTTGCGCGCCATCTTGCTGTCGAAGTCGCGCTTTATCTTGGCGTGCAGGTCGCTTGCGAAGCGCTCGGCAGACGCCGTCGTGGACGCCTTCGCGTGCTCGGTCCACTTCGACCAGTCACGCGACCACTTCGAGTAGTTGCCGTACTGCGACCAGTCGTGCTTGGACCAGTCGTACTTCGACCAGTCGCCGTACTTCATCCAGCGGATGCGGTTGCGCTTTCGATGTTGCACGACGGCGTAAATGATCAGTGCTATTAGAAAGATGCCGAACATCCTGCCTCACCTGGGGCCGGAAATGCCGGTCCGTGTAACTGAACTATCGTTAATCGCCAGAACTAAGACAATCGATGCCATTTTCGAGTCCTGGCCTCTAACTGCAAAGCCGATGCCGAGCCCTGATCCCTCAAAAACCAGTGTATTCGTGCGCCTTCCAATGATCATCCGCGTGTGCGCCACGGCCCAGTGCAGTAGCCGCAATGCAGTCTCTGTACTGCATCGAGGTTGAACCGCCGCGCCACTTCCGCAGTTCCTTGACTTCGACCGTGATCGGCCTATTTTCATGAATGAAGCCGGTTCGTGTCCGCGACAGAAGGATTCGATGACCCAGTACTGGCCATTTTCGGGCCTGATGCGACAAGGCGCGCTGCGCGAGCGGCTGATCGTGTCGCTGGACCTGCGCGACCGGGAGGACGCGCTCAAGCTGGTGGACCGTCTGGCCCGAGTGGTCGGGATGTTCAGAGTCGGGCGCGCGCTGTTCATCGGTGGCGGCCCTGAGTTCGTTCGTGAGATTCGCCGGCGCGGCGCCGAAGTTTTTCTCGACCTCAAATTCCACGACAGCCCGCAAAAGGTGCTCCGCGCCGCGGTCGAGGCCACCCGGCTCGGCGTCAAGATGTTCGACATCCACCCCTACGGTTCGACCTGCGGCTCGACCGAGATGATGACCCGGACGCGCGTCGAGGTCGCGCGCATTTGCAGGACCGAAGGTCTGCGTCGCCCGAGTATCCTGGCGGTGGCGACGCTCGCCGAAATGAAGTCCGCGAATTCAATCCGGCGCACGCCGGAGTCACCCGACCGGGTCACGGAGATCGCGCGCTTCGCCGCCGACGCCTCGCTCGACGGCGTCGTCACCTGGCCGCATGAAGTAACGCGCGTGCGCAACACTTGCGGACGCCGATTCATTATCGTGACGTCGGGCGTGCGGCTGCGCGAGATCGCCAATTCGGCCTCGCATGCGATCACCGCCGCCGACGCCATCCGCGCGGGCGCCGACTATGTCGTCGTCGGCAGTCCGATCTGGCGCGCGGCCGAGCCGCTGCGCGCCGTGCGCGAGATTACCGACGACATCGAGCGTGGCTTGCGCAACAGTCCCCGGCGCACGTTTGAAATTCTCAACCCCCGTCCCGTATAGTCTGCGTTCGTTTTGTCCGCGTTTGTCTTTCTGATTCGAAGCAAACTACGATTGCGCGAAATGCCTGGACTCGGAGCCGGTACTTGCTCGAAATCCTGATCAACCTGTTCGCGCTTTCAATCGGAGCCGGATTCATCGGTGCGCTCTCCGGCCTCGGTGGCGGCGTTTTCATCGTGCCCGGCCTGGTTATTTTCGCGCACATGCCGATGAAAGTCGCCGTTGGTGCGAGCCTTATCTCCGTCGTTGCGACCAGCGCCGGCGCCAGCGTCGCCTTTGTGCGCGACGGATGGACCAACCTGAAAGTCGCGATGGTGCTCGAATGCGCGACCGTCACCGGTGCAGTGATCGGCGCCTATCTCGCCGGCGTCGTGCCCACGGTGGTGCTCGAATTGCTGTTCGCCGCCATGATGCTACAGTCCGCGTACTTCACGGTTACCAAGCGCGGCGACGACATCCTCACCAAGGGCGACCCGCTCGCCGTGCGGCTGGAACTTGCCGGCGAGGTGCCCGATCTCAGCGGCAACGCGGTTCATTATGAAGTCGTGAAAGTACAACAGGGCGGCGCTCTGATGGTCGTCGCGGGGCTCATGTCCGGGATGCTTGGGATCGGAGCGGGCGCGCTCAAAGTTCTGGCGATGGACTACATCATGCACCTGCCGCTCAAGGTCTCAAGCGCGACCAGCAACTTCATGATTGGCGTCACCGCCGGGGCCGGCGCGCTCGTGTTCCTGGCGCGTGGCGACGTTGCCACCACTATCGCGGCCCCGGTGGCGATAGGAGTGACGGCAGGAGCGTTGACCGGCAGCCGCCTCCTGCCGTACGTCAAGGTCGAGTATCTCAGAACCACTTTCGTGATAATTCTTTTGCTGATCGCAGCCGAGATGGGTTGGCGCGCGTTGTCGGGAATCTAAGCGATGCCGAAACAGGAAGAAGATCGAATACTCAGGGTGTGGACGCCGATTCTGCTGCGCACGATTCTGATCGCTGCGATGATCACGCTAGTTACCGGACTTTTCCTGACCTACACCTCGGCACCCGACTACTACGTCGAGCGCTACCAGGCGGCGCAACACGGTCAGTTGCTCGGCAGAGAAAAGTTCGCCCTGTTGTTCGACAGAGTTCGGACCGGCAATCCGCATGCGGTTCTGACAATCGGGCTGTTCGTGCTGACGCTGGTTCCGCTGGCGCGGGTCGCGTTCTGCTTCTTCCTCTTCATCACGGAACGCGACTACACCTATGTCGCTTTCACTGCTTACGTGCTCGCAGGACTGATCGTTGGCGTGCTGGTGGGCAGTATTGGTTAATGATCGACTGGCATTCTGACGGAGGATCGCGCAATGGAGATTAAAGGAAAGGTCGGCGTCATCACCGGCGGTTCGTCGGGAATCGGACGTGCAACGTCGGAGCGATTGGCCAAGGAAGGCGCCGCGATCGTGGTCGCCGATCTCGACGAAGCCGGCGGCGCCGAGACCGTCAAGCGAATCGAGAGCGCGGGCGGCCGCGCCGTCTTTGTCAAGGCGGACGTCACCCGGCTCGACGACGCGCGCCGGATGCTCGACACGGCGGTCTCGAAGTTCGGCCGCCTCGACATTCTGCACAACAACGCCGGCATCGGCGTCGGCGCGCCCGGCTTTCCCGACGCGCCGCCGGAGCGATGGCACCTTGTGATCGAGATCGATCTGCAGGCGGTAGTTCTCGGCACCGGTCTCGCGGCGCCGCTGATGCAAAAGAACGGCGGCGGCACCATCATCAACACCGCCTCGATGGCGGGTTTGTATCCGCATCGCCAGGACGCGGTTTACGGCGCGGCCAAGGGCGGCGTTGTGAACTTCACTCATTCGCTGGCGTTCTGGGCGGCGGAACGGAAAATCCGCGTCAACTGCATCTGCCCGGGAATCGTCGATACGCCGCTGGTGCGCAGAGGCCTCGAGCTGGCGGCGCAACACGGCATCAAGAGCTGGATGCCATCAAAAATAATCCAGCCCGAAGAAATCGCGGACGCGGTGGTGAGCCTCGTGCGCGACGACTCGCTCTTTGGCTGCGCGCTAGAGGTGCGCCCCACCGGCCGCCAGATCGTGGAACCCCGCCCCGCCCCCGGCTCGAGAAGGTAAGTATTCCGACCGCTCAGAATGAGGGAGGAGCGAGCGAGGTAAATGCTCGGACCGCGCCGCTCTGTAGGCCCAGCTTCAGAGATCTGGATCAGCGGGCGCCGGCTGCTGCGGATTCCGCCTGGAACGCCTTCGAGCTCGCGCTCAACTTCGGCATCACGTGCTTGCCGATCAGGTCGATCGTCTGCATCACCTTCTCGTGCGGGACCGCGCCGACCTGCACCAGCATCAGGATCAAATCGACTCCCGCCGACTCGTAAATTTTCGCGACCTTCAGGCAGTCCTCGGGATCGCCGACCATCACGGCACCTGCTTCGATTCGTTTGTCCAGGTCCGCCATCGAGAGGCGGTAGTCGCCGATTGCGACCGCCTGCTCCGCCATCTTCTTGTAGTACTCGTAGCCCTTCACTTCCTGCTTGGCGAAGGGCGTGAACAGCTCGGCGGCTTTGCGCGTGGTAAAATCGATCGCGTCCTTCGCGATCAGCTTGGCTTCCTCGCGCGCGGGCGCGCATACGCATATCGTCGCCGCGGCCGTGCGATCGTTCACGAATGCTCCGACCGGCTCGCAGGTGCTGATCGCTTTCTTGTAAATCGCGATCAGCTTGTCGAGCATTCCCGGCTCGGAGATTCCGAAGCCGAGCGCGCCGATTCCTTTCTGACCCGCGATTTCCCACGTCGCAGGCTGCGTCGCCGCCACCCACATCGGCGGATGCGGTTTCTGGATCGGTTTCGGAATCACCTCGCGCTCCGGCATCTTGAAAAACCTGCCGTCGTGGCTGAACGTCTCATTCATCCACATCTTCGGAATCGCGGCGACCGCCTCTTCCCACATCGCACGCGAGTCCTCCGGGTTGACCTGGAAGCCGCCCAGTTCCTGCTCGGTGATCGAGCGGCCCGAGCCGAATTCCACGCGCCCGTTCGACATGATGTCGAGCACCGCGATTCGCTCGGCCACGCGCGCGGGATGGTTGAACGGAATCGGCAGCAACACGATGCCGTGGCCGAGCCGAATCCGGCTCGTCACCTGGCTGAGCGCGCCGTACCAGACCTCGGGCGCAGACGAGTACGACCATTCGCTCAAGAAGTGATGCTCGACCGTCCAGACCGAGTGGTAGCCGAGCCGGTCCGCAAGTTTCACCTGCTCGGTCGCCTGATGGTAGATGTCGTACATGAAGCCGGGGTAATGCGGCCGGCTCCGCTGGATCTCGTATTGCAGCGCAAATTCCATCAACTCAGTCCTCCGTCGGTTTGTCAGGCATGCGTCGCGTCCGGGCGCGCGGCGGGTTGTGCGGCAGTTATTCCGCCCGGCGTTTTCCACGAATGAATTTCGCCAAGTGCATGACGGCCAATAAGCTCGATCGACTTCATGATGCGATCGTGCGCAATGCCGCCGTACTGCAGAAAAAATAACACCTGGTCTGCGCCGAGCTCGCGATAGCGGCGCGCGACGCGCACGGCCTCGTCCGGCGCGCCGACCGCGATCAGGTCGCCGTCCTTCAAAAAGTCGTAGTAGTCGAGCGTGAACTTGGCGGGATCGAACTTGGACGCGGTCTTCAGATATTTGTACGAATCGTCGCTCTGGCTCGCCGCCGCGATACTGGAAACCAGCTCGAAGCCCCTGCGCACGTACCACAACACGGCTTCGCGCGCGATATGCTCGGCCTCGTAGGGGTCGTCGCCGACCAGCCCCATGATGTTCATCGAGACCTGGTTGTTTACCGTCTGCCCGACCGGCCGAGCGCTTTTGATTCCCTCGCGATAGATATTGATTCGCTCCGCCACCTGCGCCAGCTCGACGCCGAGCGTGAAGCAAAGCACGCCAAGACCGCGCTCCGCGGCCAGCCCGAACGTGGTCGGATTAGTCGCGGCCACCCACATGGGAGGATGCGGTTGCTGAATGGGCTTGGGAATCACGGAGACCGGCGGATCGACGGTCCAGTACTTGCCGCGCATCGTGAACGGATCCTCGCGCCACATCCGCGGGATCGCCTCGACCGCCTCGGCCCATCGCGGCCGCGTCTCTTCGGGACGCACACCGAAGCCGAGCAGCTCGTCCATCGTGGTCGCGCGCCCGGTGCCGAATTCGACGCGTCCGTTCGACATGATGTCGAGCACAGCGATCCGTTCCGCGACGTGGATTGGATGGTTGAACGGCAGCACCACGACGCCGTGGCCGACGCGAATCTGCCTGGTGCGCTGCGTAACGCAGGCGAGAAAAACCTCCGGCGCCGAGCAGTACGAAAATTCGTTCAGGAAATGATGCTCGACGGTCCACACCGAGTCGAAGCCGAGCCGATCGGCTAGCTCGATCTGCTCCATCGTGTCCCAGAACACGCGATATTCGTGATCGGCGGCATGCGGCTTGACCGACTCGATTTCGTAGATGAGTCCCGCCTTCATTTGGCGATGCTCCATTGGCGCATGAACTCGCGCGCCTGGCGGCGCAGCGAGCGGCGCAAATCGAAGCGCGGCCCGTGCAGATACCAGAGCATCGCGAGTCCCAGGTAGCTCGAGAAAATCTGGGTCGCCGCCCAGCCCGGATCGAGCTCCGCGTCAAAAATCCCCAACCGCTGCCCGTGCTCGACCAGCTCGCGAAAGCTCGCGATTCCATGCAGGTTCGCCTTGCGCATCGAGCGCAGCACCCGCGGCCCGATCTTGTGCGACTCGAGCGCGATGATCAGCAGCAGCCGGCTGACCCAAGGATTTTTCTCGTTGAGCGCAGCCATCGTGTCGAACATCCGACCGAACTCCGCGCGGAACTCGACCGCGTTGGAGGCATGCGCCGATTTCTCGAATATCAGCTCCCATTCGCCGAGCACCTTGGCCACGACCGCGATGAAAAATTCTTCCTTGTCGGTGAAATGCCAATACAGCGCACCCTTGGTGACGCCCGCCGCGCGCGCAATTCGCGCCAGCGAGGTGCCGCGGTATCCGTACGATGCGAACAGATCCATCGCCGCGTCGATCAACACCTGGTCGAGCGAGCCGCGCCGGCGCGTCTGCTGCGGTGCCGGCGTCGCGTTCTTGCGAACTGGTGATATCATCTGAACGATCGGTATGGTGAGGCACCGCGGGTGCCCAGGTCAAGGGCGAGATGAAGCGCGAGCCGATTGTTGCGCGCGTCGATTGAAGCGCGTGTGTCAGGCAGCGGAGACTGCTCCGCATTCGTGCCGGGCCGCCTCCGAAGCGCAGGCGACTTTATGTTCGCGTGTGTCAGTTCTGGCTGGACGAGCCGTCGGGAGCTTTCATGTTTCGCTCCAGACACCAACGGTCGATCACCTCGGCGTTGAAACGCCAGTCGGTGCCGATCCTGAAGCCCGGCAGCTCTCCACGACGGAGCAGCTTGTAGATTGTCGATGGATGCACGCGCAGGTATTCGGACAATTCCTTGACCGTCATCACGCGCGGCAAGCTATACTTTGTTTCACTAGCCATGATATCTCCCGGTAACGTAAGTCCCGTCTGCCGCCTACTCCCTGGATTTGATGCCTTTTTTCGCATCGTTCAAATGATGGTACATCCGCCCCTTACGCCCACCATGAGTCTCTTTGAAGGTCTCAAAATCGTCGCCGAAGGTCAAGAGCAACCTAAGAGGATTCCTGATACTTTCCGCCATTTTTTACGATTTGATTATGTCCGAAGTCACTCAATTTAGCAGAGATTTCGATACAAAATGCACGTCAAAGCTCTAAACAGCGCCTGTGAGCCTTGAAATGATCATAAGTATGCCAAATCTCCACCGAATTTCAATTGCGCTAAGCTGTATTTTAGTCCTTTATGCCCGTCCGGCCCAAGCCCAATTAACCCTGACCAGTCCGTCGTTCGCTCCCGGAGCCACAATTGCCGATGATTTCACTTGCACCGGCGCCGATCGTTCTCCCGCGCTCCAATGGAGCAACCCGCCGCAATCGACGAAATCGTTTGCTCTCGTCGTTGATGATCCCGACGCACCCGGTGGAACATTTATTCATTGGGTAGCGTACAATATTCCGCCTCAGGTAACTTCGCTGCCCTCAGGCTTGCCACAAACCGAGGAAATCGCAGGTGGCGGAAAAAACGGAATCAACGCCTTCGATCATATCGGCTACAATGGACCGTGTCCGCCGCCGGGGAAGACGCATCACTATCATTTTCATCTCTACGCGCTCGACTCGATGCTGACTCCCGGTGACAATGCCGACGCTGACGCCGTGCGGTCCGCGATGAAGGGTCACGTGATCGCCACCGCGGAATTGGTCGGCACGTTCCAACGATAAGGTGAAAACGGTTCATCGATGAAGACGGTTGTCAGAATCCTGGCTGGAGTGATCGTCATCGCGGTCGTTGCGATCGTCGGATGGCACTACTATCAGTTGCGTCGTGCGCGGCAGGCCGGCCTGCTGACGGAGAACATCACGCACGACGGCGATGTGTGGAAGGCCGATTTCACCGCGCGCATTCCGGCGCCGGAGCAAACTGTGTTCGACACGATTCGCAATGTCGAAAACACGCACAACGCCCAGGTCAAGTCGGTGCGCGTCGTGTCCCAGAGCGGAAATGAAAAGACCGTCGACATGGATATCGCGGGACCAGGCGGACAAACGATCACCACCGAGCTCGCGTTCGAGTACCTGCCCGACGACAAGAAGATCGTCTATCACACGGTCAACAATCCGATGCTCGATACTCAGGCCGCGTACCAGCTCAGCGATGAAGGCGCGAGCACGTTTATCGACTACCACCAGACCACCCATATGCTGCAGTCGATTCCCGTCCCCGACGGCATCATCAAGCAGGTCATTCGCAGCATTTTTGTCGCACAGCTCGAAAGCTTGAAGAGCGCGCTCAACATCAAGACCGCCGACCAGGCCGACAGCGACGACGAGCCTTGAGCGGCGGCGGCAGTTGCGGCGCGAGCATCAGCATGAACGAAATTGACGCGCAGCTCGCCCTCGGCGTCGAGCTGTTCAATCGCGGCGAGTTTTTCGAAGCGCATGAAGCGATGGAAGATGCGATGAACCTGCTCAATGATGATACCGGCGATTGGGATTTCTGCCTCGGCCTGTTGCGCGCGTCGGTCGCCAATCACAAGCTTCGCGACGGCGAACTGTCCAGCGCTCGATTGCATCTGCGCGCCGCGCTGAAATTCCTCGCGCGCTATCCCGACCGCCATCGCGGCATCAAGTTGCGCGAGTTTCGCAGCGCACTCACGGCAGAACTGGCGCGTCTCGATTCTCAGGCGACCACGGTCGTCTCGCCGCGTATCGAGCTCGCCGGCTGAACCGCCGCTCGACATGATTCGCTTCACGGCAGAGTTCGTAACGTCCGCATTCGCGCTCGACGGATGCCCGCGATGGAAACGGGCGGAGGTCGCGCTCGCTGGCCGCTCCAACGTCGGCAAGAGCTCGTTGCTCAACGCGCTCGCCGGAGTTAAGGGTCTCGCGCGCACGAGCAAAACTCCGGGCCGCACGCGATGCCTCAACTTCTTCGCGGTCGGCGACACGCTCGCGCTGTGCGATCTCCCGGGTTTCGGCTACGCGAAAATGAGTCACGAGGACGCCGCGAAAATCGCGTCGATGATGCACGAATACATCCACGAGCGCGTCAATCTTGCCGCTATCGCGATTCTGATCGATTGCCGCCGCGGGCCTCACCACGACGAACTAGAGCTGGCGGCGATGGCTATGGAGCGCGACATCGAAGTGATTCCGGTCGCGACCAAGTGCGACAAGTTGCGCCGCTCGGAGCGCGCTGCCGCGCTCAAACGCTTCGACGCGATGCGCGTGGCGCCGATTTTATCCTCGGCAACTTCCGGCGAGGGAATCGACGAGCTGCGCCGGCGAATCCTTGCTGTCGATCACGCCGACCACGTCAAACGCGCGGAGGCGCGATGACTCCCGAAGTCTCAGTAATCATCCCGACGTATAATCGATGCGCGATGCTGCGCGAGGCGATCGACTCCGTGCTCGCGCAGACGTCCCGCGCGTTCGAGTTGATCGTCGTCGACGACGGCTCGACCGATGGAACGGCCGAGCAACTGACGCGCTTCGACAAAACGATCCGGATCGAGCGCATCGAGCATCGCGGTCCTGCGGCGGCGCGAAACCGTGGCGTCGCAATTGCGCGCGGGCCGCTGATTGCGTTCCTCGATTCCGACGATCTCTGGTCGCCGACCAAGCTCGAACGCCAGTTCGCGTTCATGCGCGCGAATCCCGGCTGCGCGATCTCGCAAACCAACGAAATCTGGATCCGCAACGGACGCCGCGTGAATCCCGGATTGCGCCATCGCAAGCGCGCCGGCGATATTTTCATCGACTCGCTCCGCACCTGCCTGATCAGCATGTCGTCGGTGATGATGCGCACCGAGCTGTTCCGCTCGCTCGGCGGCTTCGACGAGATCATGACCGCCGCCGAGGACTACGACTTGTGGCTGCGAATTCTAATCGACCACGAAGCCTACCTGCTCGACGAGCCGCTGGTGACGCGCCGCGGCGGGCATCACGATCAAACCTCGGCGACGACTCCCGCGCTCGATCGCTTCCGCATCCTCGCGCTAACGAAATTGCTCGCGGACGATCGGCTTTCGCCGGCGCGCCGAACTGCGGTCGTCGAAGTGCTCGCCGAGAAGTGCCGCATCTACGCGGGCGGCCTCGTGCGACGAGGCAGAATCAAAGAAGCTCGGCGGTACGAATGGGTCGCCGATCGTGCGCGCGGCTGGGACACTGGCGCTGTTCCTGAAATCGGATGCGCGATCGAGTCGATGCGCTCCATGCTTCGCGAAATTTCACATGAATGCTGACGAGGTCGACGCACAGATTCGGATGCTCGCTGCCGGGCGGCGGCTGCCGCCGAGCCATCTTGCGCGATGGCTCGCGATGGATATCTCATCGCGCGGCGCGCTGCTCCATATCGCGCGCGTACTGCGTCTGCGCACCGGTCAATTGGTAACGGCCCTCGACACACTCGAGGAAATCGCCGTGCGCGAGCATGTCACAGTAGCCGCCGTTCTCGACCGCCCCGAAATCCGGCGTATTGCTGGCGGCCCCGGTTCCGCCCCGTCGCGTGCCAGCGCACTCCTGGAGGCGCTGCGAACGCTTCGCTACCCTCTCTTAAAAAAAATGCAGGAGCAGTTGCGCTCTGAGATTTCCGCGCTGAAGCTACCGCGCGGGATTTCGCTGGACTTGCCCAAAGAGCTTGGCTCTGATGAGCTCACGGTTTCGCTTCGGGTGCGAAGCAGCGCCGAACTGGCGCATCTGCTCGACGCACTCGATCGCTCGCGCCCGGGATTGACGCGGATTATTGGAATGCTGGGCGGTAAGAAGTGAAGCGTGAAAGAATAAAAGAGTGAAAAAATGAAATTCGATCTCGACGCCGTTTTCGTCGAACACGGATGCGCCAACTCCACGCTGGCGACTCGCATCCTGCGCGCGCTTCCGCGCGAGGTGCCCGTGACGCATCTCGCCGACAACGACACGCGAGAGGCCGCCCGGCCCGCATCCGGCGTGCCCGATCCGTTCGGGGCAGGCAAGCGCCGCCTCGTGATCGCGCGCCGCAAGACCCCGTTCCTGATGCCGTGTCCGGCGGGTTCCTCGAAATTCGCCTGCTGCG
Source organism: uncultured delta proteobacterium (assembly GCA_963842085.1). Taxonomy (GTDB): domain Bacteria; phylum Desulfobacterota; class Binatia; order Binatales; family Binataceae; genus Binatus. The sequence continues at coordinate 2,776,409 of CAWJET010000001.1, read as the reverse complement.
GATACCTGGTGCTCACGCTGGCGTCTAACTGCCCGATGGATTGCACGTACTGCTTTCTGCAGGAATATCTCGCGGACAATCCCGCCTTCCAGGTTTATGCGAATTTCGCCGACTCGTTCGACGAGCTCGACCGGCTCTGCCACAACGCGCGTGGGCGCAGCTTCCGCGTCGGCACCGGCGAGCTGGCGGATTCGCTCGCGTTCGACTCGATTACCTCGGTCAGCCGGGATCTGATCGATTTCTTTGCCGCCCGCGAAAATCTCACGCTCGAGCTCAAGACCAAGACCGACGAAATCGAAAATCTTCTCAGCATGGACCCGCGCGGCCGCGTGCTTGTCTCGTGGACCTTGTCGCCCGACGCCGTATACCGCAGCTCGGAGCATCTTACCGCCGCGCCCTCTGCGCGAATCGCGGCGGCGCGCGCCGTGCTCGACGCCGGCTACCGCGTCGCGTTCCATTTTGATCCGCTGATCGCCTATCCCGGGGCGGAGCGCGACTATTTGCGCTTGATCGACGAGCTGCTCGACATTATTCCGGCGAAACAGATCTCGTTCATCAGCATGGGCGGGCTCCGGATGACGCCGCGATTGCGCGGCATCGCGCGCGGCCGTTTCCCCGACGATCCGATGCTATGCGGCGAGGACGTACTCGCCGCCGACGGCCGTTTTCGGGCCTTTACTCCGCTGCGCTTAAGTCTTTACCGCACGCTTGCGGATCGTTTCAAAAAAGCCGGCGCGGAAATTCCCGCCTACCTGTGCATGGAACCGGCCAGCGTCCACCAACACGTCTTTGGCGCAGAGCCAGCGCGAGCGGCTACAATCGGCCAGCGCTAGCGCGCGGATAAGATGCCTACGCGCAGAAAAACTCGATCAAATTCGATCGCCGCTTCGAACGGACTTCTGCGCGGCGCACGCGCGGCAATCGACCGGCCGATCGGCGTGTTCGATTCGGGCATCGGCGGACTCACGGTCCTGAAAGCGCTGACCGCGGCCCTGCCCAACGAAGACTTCATCTACCTCGGCGACACGGCGCGCCTGCCGTACGGCACGAAATCCAACGAGGTCATCGTCCGTTACTCGAAAGAGAACACCGGATTCCTGCTCGCCAAGGGAATCAAAATGCTGGTGGTCGCCTGCAACACCTCCAGCGCAGTCGCGCTCGACGCGATCGCCTCTGACACGATGGTCCCGGTTATCGGTGTGATCGAGCCGGGCGCACGCGCGGCGGCCCGGGCCTCGCGCATCGGCAAGATCGGCGTGATCGGCACCGAGGCGACGATCGCGTCAGGCGCCTACACCCGCGCGATCCAGCGGCTCAGCGCACGCGCCGAAATCTACACGCGCGCATGCCCGCTGCTGGTGCCGCTGGCCGAAGAAGGATGGACCGACAATGCGGTCGCGGAACTGACCGTCGCCCACTACCTGGAGAGTCTCAAGCAGAGCGGCATCGACACGTTACTATTGGGATGCACGCACTACCCGCTGCTGCGCGATATGTTCGCGCTAATCCTTGGGCCCCGCGTGAAGATCGTGGACTCGGCGACGGCGACCGCAGCCGAAGTGCGCGAACGGCTGCGGACGCTCAAGCTCGCTCGGCGCGGCGGCGATGGCAGCCAGAGTTTCTTCGTCACCGAGACGCCGGACCGCTTCGTCCGCGTCGGCCGCAGATTTCTCGGCCCGCAAGTCGAATCCGCGGTGAGGATCGAGCGCTAGATAGCGATCGTCGACGAATCGTACGCACGGTTCACGGTTGACGAATGGCTGTACAACGGTCCATACTTAATTACGCCTTTTGGTTAGCGCTCCGATGGAGATAGCCGGCTTTGATTGGGACGATGGCAACCGGTCCAAGTGCCAAAAGCACGGCGTCTCTCAGGCCGCGATCGAGTCCGTCTTCCGCGGCTCAATCGCCGTGCTGCCCGACCCTCTCCACTCGAAGTCCGAGGAACGGTTCAAGGCAATTGGCAAGAGCAACGACGATCGCTGGATCTTCCTCGTGTTCGCTCTGCGGACGCGACGGGGCAAGCGACTCGTGCGACCAATCAGCGCGCGCTTCATGCACAATAAGGAGGTAGAGCACTATGAAAAAGAAACTGCCACGCTTCAAAAGCGATAAAAGCGCCGAGGAGTTTGTCGAGAAGGCCGACCTGACTGAATACGATCTGTCCGGCATGCGGCCAATCCGTTTCGAGTTTCAGCCCAAGAGCGAGCGGGTGAACATGCGCCTGCCACGGCTGCTGCTCGACGCAGTGAGAGCCTCCGCGGCCAGGGCAGGAGTTCCCTATCAGCGCTTCATCCGGCAGGCGCTGGAAGACGCGGTGCAGCGGAAACGCGCGTGATATTTCGCGTCACCGAGACGCCGGACCGCTTCGTCCGCGTCGGCCGCAGATTTCTCGGCCCGCAAGTCGAATCCGCCGTCCGCATCGAACGTTAGCAAGCCCCTCTCTCCAATCTTCCGATTTCACGATAAGATGATTTCCAGCTAAACTTTGTACGCCGCATCGATTTGGCGCGCTCACAACCTTCAAACTTGCCGGATAAATCGCTCAGATAAGATGGCTTCAGCTATTTCCCTCGTTGCGCGAAAAATCTTCGGCTCGAAGAACGAACGCGAAATCAAACGGCTGCGTCCCGACGTGGACGAGATCAACCGCCTCGAGCCCGAGATCTCGGCGCTGAGCGACGACCAGCTGCGCGCCAAGATCGCCGAATGGAAGGCGAACATCAGCGCGATCGAAGAACGCGAGCAGCGCGAGGATGCGATGCTCGAAATCCTGCCGCAAGTCTTTGCCGTCGTGCGCGAGGCATCGAAGCGGACCATCGGCCAGCGCCACTTCGATGTGCAGCTGATCGGCGGGATGATCCTGCACCAGGGCCGAATCGCCGAAATGAAAACCGGCGAGGGCAAAACTCTCGTCGCCACGCTGCCGGCCGTGCTCAACGCGATGTCGGGACGCGGCGTGCACGTCGTCACCGTCAACGACTACCTGGCGCGGCGCGACTCCGAATGGATGGGGCGCATCTACGGCTTTTTGGGCCTGAGCGTGGGCGTCGTGGTCCACGGCCTGACCGACCAGGAGCGCAAGACCGCCTACCGCGCCGACATTACCTACGGCCAGAACAACGAGTTCGGCTTCGACTACCTGCGCGACAACATGAAATTCAACATCGAGGACTACGTCCAGCGCGAGCACAACTTCGCGATCGTGGACGAAGTCGACTCGATCCTGATCGACGAGGCGCGCACGCCGCTGATCATTTCCGGCGCCTCCGAGGAATCCACCGACACCTACTATGTCGTGGACCGGGTCATCCCGCGGCTCAAGCCCGAAGAGCACTACACCATCGACGAGAAGATGCGCACCGTGGCGCTGACCGAGGAGGGCGTGACGCGCGTCGAGCAACTGCTCGGCGTCGAGAACCTGTACGACCCGCGCAACATCCTGCTGCTGCATCATGCCAACCAGGGACTTCGCGCGCACGCGCTGTTCAAGCGCGACGTCGATTACGTTGTAAAAGATGGCGAGGTGATCATCGTCGACGAATTCACCGGGCGGCTGATGCCGGGACGGCGATGGAGCGACGGGCTGCATCAGGCGGTCGAGGCGAAGGAGAACGTCAAGATCGAGTCCGAGAACCAGACGCTCGCGACGATCACGTTTCAGAACTACTTCCGCATGTACAAGAAGCTGTCCGGGATGACCGGCACGGCCGACACGGAATCGGTCGAGTTCAAGGAAATTTACGGGCTCGACGTGGTCGTGATTCCGACCAACATGCCGATGATCCGCATCGACAATCACGACGTCGTTTACAAAACCGAAGACGAGAAGTTCGACGCCGTGATCGAGGAAATCAGCGACTGCCACGAACGCGGACAGCCGGTGCTGGTCGGCACGGTCTCGATCGAAAAGTCCGAGCGCGTCGCCGACAAGCTCAAAAAAACCGACATCAAACATTACGTGCTGAACGCCAAGAACCACGAGCGCGAAGCGGAAATCGTCGCGCAGGCCGGCCGCTTCGGCGCGGTCACGATTTCGACCAACATGGCCGGCCGCGGCACCGATATCGTGCTCGGCGGAAATCCCGAGTTCATGGCGGCGGCCGAAGCCGGCACCAAGGACCCGGCCGATCCGAATTACCAGGCTGCGCTCGCGAAGTACGTCGAACAGTGCAAGGCCGAGCGCGAGAAGGTGCTCGAGGCCGGCGGCTTGCACATCCTCGGCACCGAGCGCCACGAGTCGCGCCGCATCGACAACCAGCTCCGCGGCCGGTCGGGACGCCAGGGCGACCCGGGCTCGTCGCGATTCTACATGTCGCTCGAGGACGACTTGCTCCGGATCTTCGGCGCCGACCGGCTCAAGGGCCTGATGGGCCGAATTGGGATGGAGGACAACGAGCCCATCGAGCATCGATGGATTTCGAAAGCGATCGAAAACGCCCAGAAGAAAGTCGAGGCGCACAACTTCGACATCCGCAAGCACTTGCTCGAATACGACGACGTCATGAACAAGCAGCGCGAGGTGGTTTACCATCGCCGGCGCGAACTGCTCAGCGGCACGTCGCTCAAGGACGACGTGCTCGACATGTGCGACGCGCTGATCGAGGAGATCGCGGGCGCGCACGCGGACGACGAAATCGATCCCGCGGAATGGGACTGGAAGGCGATCGACGACGCCTTCTTCAAGCAGTTCAAGTTCCGCCCCGGCTTCAATGCCCAGACCGAAATCGGCGGCAATCCGCTGCACGGGTCTGACGATCTGATCGAGATCGGTTCCGAGCGCGTGCATCAGCTCTACGATCAGCGCGAGGCGGAATTCACCGAGCCGGTGATGCGTCAGATCGAAAAGATCGTGATGCTGCAGACGCTCGATTCGCTCTGGAAAGACCATCTGCTCGCGATGGACCATCTGAAGGAAGGGATCGGGCTGCGCGGCTATGCGCAGGTCAATCCGTTGACTGAATATCAGAAAGAAGGGTTCACGATGTTCGAGGCGCTGATGGCGGTGATGCAGCAGGACGTGGTCGAGAAAGTTTTTTCGGTCCAGGTGCAGCGCCAGCAAGACGTCCAGCAGATTCAGCAGCCCAAGCCGCAGCGCGTCGTCATGAGCCACGGCGGCGAAAGCGAGGAACCGGCGGCGGCGACGCCCGTCAGGCGCGAAGTGGAAAAAGTCGGCCGCAACGATCCGTGCCCGTGCGGCTCGGGCAAAAAATACAAACGCTGCCACGGCAAGTGACGCCGAGAAGGGTCCCGGCAGTCTTCCATTTGCACCCACCCTCGGTCCGCGTATAGTTCGGCGCACGGAGGATTCCTGCCGGATGAAAGTCGCACTCGAGCCCGCCGCCGTGCGCGGATTTCGATTCGCCGGCGTCAGCGCGGGCCTCAAGACCACGGCCGGCGCGCTGGACCTGGGCATCATCGCAGCCGATCGCCCGGCCGCCGCAGCCGCGGTGTTCAGCGCCAATCGCGTGAAAGCCGCACCGGTCTATGTGACGGCGGAGCGCGTCAAGGCGGGCCGCTTGCAGGCGGTGGTCGCGAACTCGGGATGCGCCAACAGTTTCACCGGCGAAGCGGGAACGCGGCTCGCGCGCGATTCATGCGCGCACGTAGCGCGACTGCTCGGATGCGCGCCGCAACTCGTCGCGCCATCCTCGACCGGCGTGATCGGCCATCTCTACGACCTCGCGAAATTCAAAAGCGGCGCCGCCGATGCCGTACGAGCGCTGCGCGAAGACGGGCTCGCCGACTTCGCGCACGCGATCATGACGACCGACACGCGCGCCAAGACCGCCTCGACAACTTTCACGGCCGGAGGCTCGACCATCACGCTCGCCGGCGCAGTGAAGGGCGTCGGCATGATCTCGCCGAAGATGGCGACGATGCTCGGGTATCTGGTCACAGACGCGATGATCGCTCCCTCTTTCCTGAAAAAATCGCTCAAGGCCGCGCTGCCCAAGAGCTTCAACGCGATCACCGTGGACGGCGACATGTCGACCAATGACACCGTGATAATCATGGCGAGCGGCGCCGCGGAAAATCGCGCGTTCGGCGCGCGCGATCAGGCTGCGTTCGATAGCGCGGTCGCGGAAATCTCGGCGGCGCTCGCGCGCGAACTCGTGCGCGACGGCGAGGGCGCTACCAAGCTCGTCACCGTCGAGGTGCGCGGCGCTCGCACTCCCGCCGACGCTGAGCGGGCGGCCCGGCAAATCGCCAACTCGCCGCTGGTCAAGACGGCGTTCTTCGGATGCGATCCGAATGTCGGCCGAATACTGATGGCCGCGGGCTCGTCGGGCGCCTACGTCGAGTCCGACAAGCTGGTACTGTCGATCGGCGGAGTGAAGGTCGCCGCGCACGGCCGGCTGCTGACCGAGGCGCTGCCCGGCGCGGGGGCCGCGATGAAGGCGCGCGAATTCGCGGTGCGCCTCGATCTGCGGTTGGGGAAATCAACCGCCACTATTCTGACTTGCGACCTGAGCTACGATTACGTGCGAATCAACGCGGAATATACGACCTGAGCGGAGGCAAATCCGGATGGCAAGCTTCATCAAAGTTGCAAAGGTGGCTGACCTGCCCGAGGGCAGCGCCAAACTTGTCGAAGCCGCGGGCAAACAGATCGCGCTGTTCAACGCGGGCGGGAAATTCTACGCGATCGACAACACCTGCAAGCATCGCGGCGGCCCGCTCGCCGAGGGCGAGCTCGACGGCACCACCGTCACCTGCCCGTGGCACGGATGGGAGTACGACGTCACGACTGGCGCGAACCTCGACGACCCGAGCGTCAAGCTCGGATGTTACGCGGTGAAGGCCGACGGCGACGACATTCTCGTCGAAGCGTAACGCGCGCACCGCGCGGAGACTCAGCGCGCGGCAAACATGCGGCCCGCGGCGTAAGTCGCACCCGCCGCTGCTACTCCGACCAACATGCTTTCAAGTCCGCTGCGCCACCATGAACGGCTGGTGATGATCGTCTTGAGCGCGCCGACCGCGAACAGCACCGCGACCGTCGAGATGGCCGACACTTTCAGCGCCTGGCCCGGCTCAAAGAAAATATACGCCCACACCGGCACTGCCGCGCCGGTGAGATATGACAAGCCGACGGCAAACGCGGAGCGGATCGGGTTGTCGAACGATTCTTCGTTGAAGCCCAGCTCCTCGCGCATCATGACGTTGCTCCAGCGCTGGGGATCTGAAGTGATGTGCGCGACAATCTGATCCAGCAGCGGCCCCGCGAATCCTTTTTTTCGATAGATGGTGCTGATCTCTTCGCGCTCGCGTTCGGGCCATCGGCGGATTTCGTCGTGCTCGCGTTCTATCTCGCTCTTGTAGAATTCGATCTGCGAGCGCGCCGAGATGAATGCCGCGAGCCCCATCGCGACCGCGCCGCCGAGCATCTCCGACAGCCCCGCCATCATCGCCGCGTTGCCGGTCACGAATGCGCCCGCCACGCCGGAGGTGACCGCGAACGACGCGACCAATCCGTCGTTCAGCCCCAGCATCAAGTCGCGCACCCAGCTTCCGCCGGCGGCGTGGACCTGCTCGGTGTGATGGTCGTACTCGCGGCTGAGGATCGAAAAAGCCACTACTTTGTTCCTCCAGCAAGCGGCGCCACGACCCGCTCGGCAGCCGGCGCGCCGCGGCGCTTGCGGCGATCGATCGACTCGCGCGTCGCCTTGACTTCGGCAACCATCCTGCGCGCGGCCGCGCGGTCGGGCCGATGCCCCAGGTAGGAGTACAGAAAATCGAGGCGCGCCGCGCGGCAGAGAAATCGCCCGATGCTGCGATCGAGATGCACCAGGTTCGTAACTCTGCGGTCCCACGAGACGTTGGCGGCGCGGCGGAAATCCTCGAGGTCGATGAAGTACACGTTGAAGCCGCCAGCCTCGTTTTCCTCGACCATGATGTTGGTCTCTTGCAGATCGCGCGTGTAAAGCCCGGACTCGTGGAGGCGCCGAATTTGCGCGGCCACCGCGTCGGAGATTTGTTTACGCCGATGCACGTTGCGCCCCTTGATTTCTCCCGGCCCGAGCATGAAGCGGCTCAGAGAGTCGGCGTTGACGAGCGCGCGGCTGACGACATACGAGGCTCGAATCGCACCCGCTTGATACAAATCCATCGCCGCCAGCGGCTGCGGATGCGCGATCCCGTGCGCCTCGAGCATCAACGCGCCCGCGAGCGATCGCCTGGCGCGAGATCCCCGAAGTCGCGCGTACACGCCGCGGCTCCATGACGGAACCTCGACGCGCTTTATAAACGCGGTCCCCGCGCCGGGAACGTCGAGAAATCCCGCGCGCGTCCGTCCTTCAGTCTTGAGCACGCGAAAATCCGGCGACGCCATCAACTGGTCGGCGCGCTCGACCACTGCGCGCCAATCCGGCGAGCGCGCATAGAGGACTACCGTGCGCATGTGCGATCAAGCCTAGCCCTTTCGCGCGCCGATGGCATCGGGGACGCGCCGGCGAGACGCAACCCAAGCTCCCGCGCCTGCTACTTCCCGGGTTCGACGATTAGCGAACCGCCGATGTGCGCGGGATGCAACTGACAGAAGTACTGGTATACGCCCGGCTTGTCGGCGACGAACGTGACCGTCTTGGGTTCGCCGCGGGTCACGACTTCCGTGATGTTGTATGCCGGAATCGTAAAGCCGTGCTGATTCGACGCGCCCGGCACCAGGTTCTCGAGCGTGAGCTTTACCTTGTCGCCCTGCTCGACCGCGATCACGCTGGGCAGCCAGATTTTCGCGCCATCCACCTCGACTGAGACGAGCTTGAAGCTCCTCGTGCCGGGTTCTTCCATCGCGGGCGCCGCGGCGGCTGAGGGAGCTGCGCCCTGCGCCATTGCGATTCGGCTAACGCTCGGGAGCATCAACGCCGCCACGGCCGCAATCGCGGCCATCGTTTTCAACCTTGCCTTGCTCATCGAAGTTCTCTCCTTGTTAAGCCGATTCAAGAAAATCTGTCACGACGATGGTGAGACTCAGCCATTGAATCGCTTCGCAAGCTTTGCCCACTCGGCGTCGTCGGTTCCCGCGCGATACGGGAGGTAAAACGCGACCCGGTCGAGCAGCCCGCCGTAACGCTGCATCACCTTGTCCGCGATTTCGTCGTAGGTGCCCGCGACCGTGTACACGTCGAGCATCTCGTCCGTGATCTCTTTGGCCATCGCGACCCACTCGCCCTTGGCCGCCTTTTCGTTCAGCCGCTGCGCGACGTCGCCCCATCCATGCATGTCGAGCACGACCTTGTAGGTGCGCGTTGAGGCGTAGAACGAGATCTGCTGCCGGACCGCTTCGCGCGCTTTTTTTATTTCGTCCTGGTTGCGCCCGGTGATCACGAACGCCGTCGATTGGATTTCGAAGTCCTTGCGCGCACGCCCCGCCTTTTTTAGCCCCTTCTCGACGTTCGGCAGTACGAATTCGCGCAGGTACTTGGGCGAGTTGAACGGATGCGCATGCAGGCCCTCGCACAGTTCGCCGGCGAGCCGGATGACATGTTCGTTGACGCCCGCGATGTGAATCGGCACGTTGGGAAAGTTGTGCCTGGCGGGAGTGAAGAACGGCGTCATCAGCGAGAAGTTGTAGTACTTGCCCTGGAACGAAAGCTTCGCGCCGCCCTCCGACCAGCATTTGAAAATCGCACGAAGCGACAGCAGGTACTCGCGCAGGCGCGGCACCGGCGCTTCCCACTTGGTGCTGTAGCGCCGCTCGATATGGCCCTTCACCTGGGTGCCGAGCCCGAGGATGAACCGGCCCTCCGAAAGTCCGGCGAGATCCCACGCAGTCGCCGCGGTAATCATCGGGCTGCGCGGAAACGCAATCGCAACCGACGTCCCCATTTTGATTCGCCTGGTATGCTCCGCGATCAGCGCGGCGGGGAGGAAACCGTCGTTGCCGGCCTCGGGGATCCAGATCGCATCGAATCCAGCCGCTTCTGCCGCGCGCGCGGCGGCCGGAACATCGCGCAAATTGCGCGTCGAGAGACCGGTATCGAGTTTCATAATTTTCTCCCGCGTAAATCTTCGATGAGCGGGCGAAATCGTAACAAAGCCCGCGCCAAACTGGCAAAGCCGGCGGCAGATAGAAAAGCGCGCTCAGCGCTGTGCAGATGCGCGCCGGCGAATCACATCGAGCGCGCGGCGTGGATAGTCGCTGATCAGGCCGTCGACGCCCATGTCGAGCAGTTGCCGCATCTCGGCTTCCTCGTTCACCGTCCAGACGTGCATTTCGATTCCAACGCTGTGCGCGAATTCGACACTCTGGCGAGTGACCAGTTCCCAGTTCTCGTAAAAGTGCGAGATTTGAAGTGCGTCGCCGGGCGGCCGATAGTTGTCGCGGCTCACCATCGCCTGAAAGAATCCGCCCGCTTCGAGATACGAAAAGTTTGTCGGAATTTCCGGCGCCAGCATCCGGACCTCGTCGAGCGGCTGCTGATGCTCGCTGGCGACGAGCACGTTGCGGCGCATCCCGGCGCGATCGATCACGTCGAGCATCGGGGCGACCACGCTTGGTGCTATCTGCTTGACCTCCACTATCATCCGCATTTTTGGAAAAGCCGCCAGGACCTCGGCCAGGCGCGGCACGCGGATGCCCTTGTCCCTGAATGGAAATGTTGCGCTGTCGAGCGTGAACGTCCGGCCCGCGTCCGCCGCCGCGAGCTCGGCGTATGTCATCTCGCGGATGACGCCGGTGCGTCCGCAGGTGCGCTCCAGATGGTCGTCGTGACTGACAACGACTTCGCCGTCGCGCGTCATGTGGATGTCGAATTCGAGATACTCGGCGCCGCTCGCGGCGGCGGCCCCAAACGATTCGAGCGTATTCTCGGGATGCGTGCCGGCGGAACCGCGATGCCCAAAAACGCGCGGCGCCGCGGGCGTGAAGAAGTCGGTATTCGGATGCTCGCGCATTTTCAGATGCGACGCGTCGCGCTCTCAGCAGTAGCCGGGAAACCGCGAACTGGCAACGGCGGCGGAAGATTGGAGCGAAAACGTAGGGACGTTCAGATCAAAGAGCGCCGTCGGACTGTGCGGCTCCGAGCGCCCGGCCGCTGCGGAGGCTCGAAATTCTCTGTCCCCGCAGATGCCTGCTCCTGCCCAAGCTGCGGCCGAGCGTCACGTGGTACATGTCGGCGAACTTCGAGATTGCGGGCTTGCGCTCTCCGGACGCGATGAAGTGGCTGCCGAGGTCGGGAAGTTCGGCCAGCGCGGATTGGTATTGGTCCTTGATGTCGTCGAACAGCGCCTTCATCCGCGGCGACACCTGGTGATTCTCGCCGAGTTTCTCGGTCAGGGGATTGACCCACATTCCCGCTTTTTCCATCCCGAAGTGGAGATGCGGCCCGGTCGACAGGCCGGTCGAACCGACATTGCCAATCACCTGCCCGACATGGACGTAGGCGCCCGGCCTCACCTCGGGACTAATCTTCGACAGATGACCGTAAAGGCTGACCATCTCATGCTGATGCTGGAGGCGGATGCAATTGCCGAGCTCGCCCTGCCATCCGGCGCTTATAACCTGGCCATCGGCAACGGCTTTGACCGGCTCGCCGTATTTCGCCACCAGGTCGACACCGAAATGCGGGCGGAACTCGTGCAGAATCGGATGATAGCGATGGAACGTGAAGCCGGAAGATATGTACTCAAAATTGAGCGGAAACTTCAGCGACTGCGGACCGAGCGCATGTCCTTGTTCGTCATACAAATGCGGGCGGCCCTGCTCGTCCGCAAACGAGATCGCCGTCAACGTGCGGCTGCCAAACCGGATTTGCGCCGCCTGCACGCCGCCGACCAGCGTGTACGAGCCGTCGCGGCTCACCTTTTCGTCGTAAATCAACTTGACCGCCGACCCGGGCGCCAGCCGGTTGAGATCGTGGCGGTCCGAGAAGGCGTCCTGCAGCGATTCAACAATTGGCTTGGGTATCCCGTTCTCAGCGGCCGCATGCTGAAAGCTGTCCTTGACCCCGAACGTCATCTTGATCGGCCGAATGAAATATTCGATGGGCCGCAGCCCGGCCTTCAGCACGCCTGCGCCGAGGCTCGCCGCGGTCACCGCGGTCTTTTCGTCAAGATCGTATTTGAGCCCGCGCATCTCGCCGGTCTCGGGATCCTTGTATAGCGTCAGCGGATGCCCGCTGTGAAAATACCGGTTCGCGAGGATGCGCTGGAGGTACGACGCCCACTGGTGCGCGTCGGCCGGCTCCATCCCGGCTTCGCGCAGGTAGCTCTCGATGGGCGCGGTACGATCGAGCGTCGTGCTGATTGTGATCGATGGAGGAGCGGGCTGGGCGGATTCGGATTGTTCGACTACGTCAGGAATCTCCTTGCCGGCGTCCATTTCGGAGCTGAGCGTGTCGAGCGGCGAGGAAAAAACCTGCGGATTTGTTTGAAAAAAAAGAAACAGAGCGGTGGTGGTCGCGACCAGGGCAACGACCAACCCCACCAACGCGCGTGGATATCCCGCGAAGCTTCTCCCCCGAGCCGCCATCGTTTAGCGAACGTAAGTGATTTGGCGACTCAACGCAACCCCAACATGTCAGATATTTGATGTTCCGGTTACGGCAGCGACACCAATTCACGCATCCGTCGTTAGATTGGCACCGTTAAGGACAATTCCGAGCCGCCCGAAACCCCGCCTGTTCCGCCGCTCCACGACTGGGAAACACGACTCGATTCCCAGGCGCCATCTTGTCGTAGCTTCCGCACCCCGGCCACGCGTAAATCTTGCTTCGTCGATTACCGACGATTTGGCCCAATGCGGTATCCGACGGAGGAACTTCCGCCGGGGCCGAATTGGCTTTCGCGGCACCCGTCGCATCGTTCGGACGAACGGGCTGTGTCCAGATCTCATTCAAGAGGCTCGCCAGCCTGAATCCCGCTTTCGCAAGCTGATGACCCGCGACCGCGTCAGCGTGGTCCAGGTAAGCAGCGTTGAGCTCAACGGGATGGCCTAAGGGATTGCGGCATACATCGGCTGTGGGTTGGCAGGGTTCGATCCGGATTTGCAGCGCGGCGTAGATGTCGGAACGCGCAATTTGATTCGATCCCCATGCGATATCGTCTGCAGGAATCCACGAATCGGCCTCTTTCTCATCCGCATATGTTCGTTCCAACTTGTGGGCTGTAGTCTCGGGCCTTCCGGAATCGATATCGTATTCGAGGCGGCGCACGACAGTGGTGTCCCAAATGGCGTGAAGATTCGTTTCTCGATAACGCGAATCGACGGTCACGCAATTGCCGCCGCGGTCTTCGTCATTCGCGGCGTGCAACGGTTGGTGGATGTCACCGACAAAATGAATCAGGAACGCCAAATCATCGGCCGCACCCCATCGGTCGTACTTCCCCTCTTTCAAGCGCTTGGAGTATTCGTCAATTTTCCGGGTTATGCAGTTGCCGCCGGGGCATCGCGCCGGAACGTCGGTTCGCCGGTCCTGCAGACAAATGTCGATAAAATGCCACGAGGCGGTCGATTTATCTTCATCGCGGAATTCGGTATCCGGACGGATCGAAGACGCCTCCATCGCGGTTGCAATTGCTCTTTTATTCGCGGGCACGTCCAGGATGTTTGCCACGTGGCTCGCCGCCGCCGGCGTGAGATTATCAGCCGCGATGACTGCAACGATTTCGTGCCCGTCATTTCCCCAGGCCCACGCCGATGCAGGGCAGAGCAGCACCGCCAATACGACATTCGCAAAACAAAGCGCCGGGGAACGCATGCGGCACCTATAGTATCAGCGGCCATAAAAATTGTTACTGTCCCGCCAGACGAGGGAGATCATCTATGAATCGTGAGTATCAAGCGCACCCGACGCGATTGGAGAGGGACGCGGATGCCAATAGCAGCGCTTGATCTCGGCAGCCGTCGAATCGGGGTTGCTGTCACCGACGCGGCCTCGATGGGTGCGTATCCGCTGGGAATCGTCGAACGGCGCGCACTCAAGCGCGACCTCGACGCAATCGCCGAGATGCTTGGTGACCGCCGCGTGAGCATGATCGTCGTCGGCCTGCCGCTCAACATGGATGGCAGCGAAGGCCCTGCGGCCCGCTCCGCGCGCAAGTTCGCCGCGCACCTCGCGCTCGAGCTGCGCGTCACCGTCGAGTTATTCGACGAGCGGCTGACAAGCTTCGAAGCCCGCGATCGTCTGGCGGATATGCCGGCGAGGAAGGGCACGCGCAAGAGCGGCGTCGACGCCCTTGCGGCAGTCGTCATCCTGGAAGGATGGATGCAAGCGCATCCGGACAAAGTCCCCCACGCTCGCAGTTAGCGGGGGACTTTCGTCGCGGACGCGCAACCGGAGCAAGCGCTCGCGGCTCAGGCGACCTCGCGAATCGCGGCAGAGGCCGGCACAGCAGACGGCGCGGCCGGCACGATCTCCTTCGGTACCCGCGCAATCAACTCGCGCAGCGTCTCCTTGATTCGCGACTTCATGAAGCCCACGTCCGGCATCAGGTTCGGCTCCGCCGTCAGCGCCAAATAGAGGTTGCGGTTGTAGCTCAGGATCGTAACGCCATAGCCGAGCGTCGCGGTGAGCGGAACCATGCCAACCGTATCGACCAACTGATGGCCCGCGAGATAGACCGGCACCGGCGAGCCCGGGATGTTGGTCGCGATGAAGCTGATGCCCGTGCCGAGCATCGGCGCACGCCGCGCCAGCCGTGGCGCCGCGCCGGCGAGCCGTCCTCCCACTTCGATCGCCGAGGTCAGCAGCCGCGACGCCAGCCCGAGTGCTGCCGGCGGGACGTAGTCGAGCGCAGACATCAGGTTCTCGAACGCGAGCGCCTCTTTGGCGGCCTTGATCCGCGAGGTCTCCTCGATGACCGCCTTCAGTCGATCGACGGTGTTCATCGTCCGGGCGTCGAACTCGGGGAACATCATCGAGACGCGGTTGCCGAGCTTCCCATATTCGTCTTTCGCGCGGACGTTCACCGGACATCCGATTCGGATAGGACGCCCCTCGGTGGGGCAGCCGTGAAACGCCAGGTAGCGCGCGGCCCCTTCGCTCAGGATGGCCAGCACCACGTCGTTGATGGTCCCGCCGAAGGTGGTGCGTATGCGGGCGACGTCGTGAAGCGGGCATCGCAGCCACGCCACTGTGCGCGCAGCCGTCACCGTCGCGGCGTTCCACGGGGCCGCTACGATCGGCTGACCCATTCGCCGGATTGTCTGCACGACCGCCGCCGGCGCGGACGCCTGCTCGTCCAAATCGCGCAAATTCGTGATCGCGTCGGCTGCGCGGCGCGCCAACTCGATTCGCGAGCGCGCGAGGTCGGTGAGCGCAGACGCAACCCGTTCCACGCGCCCCGGAGTCGGCGCCGCCCTCCAGGGCTCATCTGGAGGCGTCGGCGCGGGAGCGTCCGGGCGGGTGCTCGTCGTCGCGGCGAGCAGTTCCATTCCTGAAATCCCATCGGCAAGGCAATGATGAATCTTGGTAAGGATCGCGCTGTGTCCACCCCTCAGGCCGGTGAACAAGTGGAGTTCCCACAACGGCTTGCCGCGATCGAGCGGCTTTTCGTAGACCTGCATCACCGCCTTCATCAGCACCGCTTCCGACGAATCGAGCGGCAGCTCATGGCAGAACATGTGATTGGCGAGGTCGAAGCCGGGGTCGTCTTCGAGGCTCGGATGGGCAAGGTTGAGCGGCGCGAACACGAGCCGCTGACGATAGCGGGGCAGCAGATGCATCCGCGCATCCACGTACGCGCGCAGGCTCTTGAAGTCGATATGGCTGCGGAACGTGCCAAGCATCGCCATATTCAACGGTCCATTAGCCGCCTCACCATAGAGGAACGACGCGTCTTGGGTGCTCAGCCGGAAAGATTCTTTGGATGGCGCCATGACTGCCTTCTTGGCGGCGAGCATTGCGCCGCCCGCTCGTGATCGGTCCGCGAGCGCTCGATTCAACTCTTTTTCTTGCGAATTCAAAGACGCAAGAGCCACGCCAAGCGCATCGCCGGCCGCTAAAGAAATCAAAAGAAAAATGAATCGGTAGTGATTGGATCTTCAGCCCACGCCGCGATGCGTGCCGCGCGTGCCTACGAGATCAGGGTGGTTCCGAAGGTAACAGGGTGTCGCCGATCGAGTCACCGACGCGGCCTCGATGGGGAGCGCATCCACGGCAATCGTCGAGCGGCACGCGCTCAAAACAGACCTCAAGGCGATCGCCGGGATGCAGCGCTGTCAAGCGGCATGTGCCGCGCGCGGTTGTCGCAGATCGATGGTTACCTGAATCTCGTCATACGGGACAGTCGGCGTCTGCGCTCTTCCCTTGCCGCCCTTAGCGCCCAGCTTTACCAGTCCCAGCCGTTCGAGCAGCGTGATGTCAGTGCTCACGTTCTTGTAGTCACGCTCGAGCAGCCCGGCGAGTTCGTGGACCGACGCCGGCCGGTAGCGCGTGATCGCGAGCAACAGTTCCAGCCGCTTCTCGGTCAGAATCTGCCGAAGCTCCTCGACGGTTTCGAAATATAGCCCCGCCCCCTGCGAGGCGCGGTCACCGCGCGCGACTCGCCGAATCGCTTCGCGAAGCGCTTTGGATCGCTCAGCACTCGCGCGGATACCGATGTAAAGCCGCCGTGCGCTCATAACTTACCCTCCAGGAGCAGATTCACGTCACGCAAGAAATCGTCGAGCAACGTGTCCTCGTTGACGAACTTGTAACGGTCTCTTTGCCGCGCAAGTGTCGGTGATGCGACTTACCCCGATGAACATCGTAGAGCAAAACCACGTTGCCGCTCTCAAGCTCCACGAGACAAAGAGAGTACCGGATTCCTTCGTGCAGCTCGCGAGTGGGCGCGAAACTCGAAATTCCAACTTCCTGCAGAAAACGCCCGCCTCCAATTACATCTCGCGTCTCAAGAATCAGCGGCGCATAAGGTATTATGGCATTAGATGCCATAAAAGGAAAATAGCCCGTTCGATCACGGCTTGGGGGTCGAAGGCTGGATGCAGGCGGATCCGGACAAAATTCCGCGCGGCGACCGCTGCTAATGAAAAATTACGGCGCGAAATATATCCTCGAATTGGATGAAGCTTGCGGCGACAGTTCTCGTTATCGCGATCGTCTTGGGCGCTTCGTACGCCGCGCTTTCGTACTTCTGGCTCAGTCCTACCGAAAGATTCTCACCGCCGCGCGAGCTCACGATTGAAAAGGGCGAGTCCTTTCGCCAAATCGCGCGGGCGCTGGCCGACGCCGGCGTCGTTCGAAGCGAACTCGCGCTCCGATTGTACGGCCAGATGAGCCAGACCGCGCGCGAAATCAAGCCGGGCGACTATGCTTTCCACGGCGGCGAGCGGATTCCCGACGTGATGGGCCATTTGGTCAGGGGTGATTTTATCGTCGTGACGGTCACCATTCCCGAAGGCTTGACCGTCCATCAGATCGCAGAAAAGCTGGCCGAGACGGGCCTGGTCTGCGAGGACCAGTTCGAAGATGCCGCGCGCCACGGCGCGATAGTCCGCGCGCTTGGCCTGATGCCGCTCGGCGCGGAAGGCTACCTGTTCCCCGCGACCTACAGGTTCTCGCCGCACGCGAAGACCAACGACGTGCTCGCCGCCATGCTCGCGCGGTTCTACCAGGTCCTGACGCCGCAGGTTGAAGAGCGGATGTTCGCGGTCGGCCTCGACGCGCGCCGGCTGGTCACGATGGCCTCGATCGTCGAGAAGGAGGCGAAAGCGGCCGGCGAGCGCCCTCTAATCGCAGGTGTTTTCTACAATCGGCTGCGGCTCGGAATGCCCCTGCAATCCGATCCGACGGCCGAGTACGAGCTCGACGGCAGCAAGGAACCGGCCGCGAGCGCGGTCCACACGGCGTCGGCTTTCAACACCTACGACTTTACCGGCCTGCCGCCGGGGCCGATCGCTAATCCGGGGCTCAAATCAATCGAAGCAGCGCTATACCCGACGCAGACCGATTTTCTCTATTTTGTCGCGCGCGAAGGCGGCACTCACGTCTTTTCCAGAACGTTCGACGAGCATCGGCGCGCGATCGCACTCGAGCGGAAAGCGGAGGCGGGCAAACCGGCCGTAAAGCCGGCAAGATAAGGCAGTTCGGGCCGCCGATTGGACGGTCGCATCTGTCTCAAGTAGTCTGTAATTTCATCCTGTGGACAATCCGGTCGAGACCATCGGCACCGCCAGCGCGCGAATCGCGCGGCTGGCCGCAATCCGCGTGATGCTATCGGCGGTGGCGCCGGCGCTCACCGCGATCGCGCTGGGAGTGTTGCTCGAGCCGATCGGCGACCTGACCTGGAGGCGACTGGGCTACTCGATGGCGCCCGACCGCGCCACCGTGCTCAGCCTCGGGTTGATTGGCGCGGGCCTCGTGGTGCTGGCCGCCGGATTGGTCACGGCATTTCGCGCGTATCGCCGCGCCAACGACTTTGTTGCAGCCGCCGCCGAGCTCGACGACCTGCTGGAGGGCAACCAGGAGATCGTGACATTCGCCACACTGGCCAATCCGTCGACGCCGGAGAGCAGCCGTGCGCGACGCACACCGCTGTTCCCGATTCTGTGGCGGCGCGCGATCGCATTGTTCGGTGGCCTCGACGTGCGCCGGGAATTCAGGCTCGAAGTCGGCGAGCCGCTCAAGCGTTCGTCGATTTTTGCGGGCGCGGTCGCGCTCGCGATGGTGCTTGCGACGTTGGGATTGGTGCGCGCGCCGACGCCGGAGAATAGAGAAGCCGCCAAGCTGCGCGCGATCGCCGAGGAAATCGCCGAAACGGCGACCAGTTCCGACGATACCGCCCTGGCCGACAAGATTCGCGCCGCCGCCGACGCGCTGGAAAATTCCAAGCTGCCGCCCGAAGTAAAAAAGACGCGTATCGAGGATGCGATGCGGCAAGCCGACAAGGCCGCTCAAAAGCGCAACAACAGCCAGTCGGGAAAGAATCAGGGCACCGGCAAGTCGAACGCACAAAACGGAAACGGCAATGGCAACGGCAAGAGCCAGGGCCAGGGCAATTCCGCGGGAGCGGGCAGCGGCGAGGGCCAGAGCGGCACCGGCGCCGGCCAGAACCTCGGCGGCAACAACGCGGGCTCGGGCAAAGGTGGCAACGCCAATAATTCGGGCAAGAACGAAGGCGGAAAGGGGTCGGCAAAGAACGATCAGAACAAGGGCGACCAATCGAACATCGAACTCCGCAACGAACTCGCCAAAGCCGAAGCGCAGGTTGAGACCGCCAACGCGAGAAATCCCGGCCCCGACAACCAGCCCGGCAACGACAAGAATCAAGGCGGCGCCAACAAGCCCGGCGACAAGATCGATCAGAATAAGAGCGGCAGCCAGCCCGATCTCAATCACCCGGGCGAGATTCCCAAGCCGGGCGCCAACGGCGATCGTAATGTCCCCAGCGCCGGCGGCAATCCGAAAAACAATAAGGACATGGGCTCGAACCTCGGCGATACGCATCTCGGCGAGATGCCGACCTCAACCAACGCGCAGCGCTTCCTGAAGCCCGGCGAGAAGGGCGCCGCGCTCGACATCAAGGACGCGCGTTACGTTATGTTCCGGCTGCCGGGCGCGCCCTCTTCCGGTAGCGGCGGGAAAACGGTACTTGACACCGATCGGCCGAAGGCGACGACGGCTTACGTCAATGCCCCATTGGCGCCGACCAGCGACGACGCGCCGCCCGACGAACGACAACTGGTGCCGCCGCGCTATCGCGACATGATTCATTAGCTTCAGGACAAGGAAGGACAACGGATGGGAGCGGCTCCTCAACAGGTTTCACCCGACCAGCGGGTCGCGGATTTTCGCAAGATTTTCTCGCGTGCCGAGAGCGAAGTTGCGCGCGTGATCGTCGGCCATCGAGAGGTCGTACGAAAGATGCTGACCGCGCTGTTTTGCGGCGGCCATATTTTGATCGAAGGCGTGCCCGGGCTGGGCAAAACGCTGATGGTCAAGGCGGCCAGCGAGACGCTCGGACTCAGCTTCAAACGAATCCAGTTCACGCCCGACCTGATGCCCTCGGACATCATCGGCACGCAGGTGCTGACTGAGTCCGACGGCCATCGCGAGTTCCAGTTCAAGCCCGGCCCGATCTTCGCGCACATGGTGCTGGGCGACGAGATCAATCGCGCCACGCCCAAGACGCAGTCGGCCGTGCTCGAGGCGATGGAAGAGCATCAGGTGACCGTCTTCGGCACTACCTACGTTCTCGATCCGCCGTACATAGTTCTCGCCACGCAAAATCCAATCGAGCTCGAAGGAACCTATCCGCTGCCCGAAGCGCAGATGGATCGGTTCATCTTCAAAGTCGTGATGGGCTCGCCCAAGCCCGACGAGTTGCGCGAAATCCTCGACCGCACCACCGGCACGGCGCACAACAAGATTCAGCCGCTGTTCGAACCGGCGCGCGCGCCGCGGGCGATCGAGGAGCTCAAGGCGCTGGTGCGCGAGGTGATGGTGGCCGAGCCGCTCGAGCGTTACATCATCAGTGTGATCGGCGGATGCACGCCCGGCGGTCCCGGCGCCATCCCCGAGGTCTCGCAATATCTGCGCTTTGGGCCGAGCCCGCGCGGCGCGCAGGCGCTGATTCTGTGCGCGAAGGTTAACGCATTGCTGGCGGGCCGCGTGAGCGTGAGTTACGACGATATCGACGACGCCGTCATCCCGTGCCTGCGCCATCGCTTGCTGCTCAACTTCCAGGCGGAGGCCGAGAGTGTTTCCTCGGAATCGATCCTCGAGCAGGTGATAAAGCGGCTCAAGAAGCCGCGCACGTAGCGATGTTCGGACTGCCGGACGAATTCACGCCGGGTTTTCTTGCCCGGCTCGAAAAGCTCAGGATCAGGACCCGCCAGCGCTACGCCGGGGTGGGCCGGGGCATGCACTTGTCGCCCAAGCGCGGCTCGTCGCTCGAGTTCAACGACTACCGCCATTACTCGCCCGGCGACGACTTCCGCTACATCGACTGGGGACTGTACGGCCGCAGCGACAAACTCTACATCAAGCTTTTCCAGGAAGAGGAAGACCTGCTCACGTATATCTTCGTCGATGCGAGCGCGTCGATGGGATATCCAGCAGGCGATCGCAAGTTCGAATCCGCGATGCTGACCGCGCTCGCGCTCGCCTACGTCGCGCTCGCCAGCGGCGATCGGGTGATGCTGCGCGTGCTGGGCGGCAAGGGCGCGAAGGTCGATCCGTCGTTCGTCAACGGCCGTCATCGAATCGTCGAGCTTGCGCGACGCCTGCACGATCTGAGGCCGGGCGGGCAGTTCGATTTCGCGACCTCGCTGGCGACCGAGCTGCTTGCGATTCGGCGCGCCGGCAAGGTGTTTATCGTTTCCGACTTCCTGATGCTGCTCAACTCGGTCACGCGCGGACTTGGGATGTTCACGGCGGCCTCGATGGACCTGACGGCGGTGCAGATTCTTGGCGGTCGCGAACTCAACGGCCAGGGTCTCGATGGCGACGTCGAGGTCGTCGATTCCGAGTCGGGCGAGCGGCTGCGGGTCTCGATCGGCGAGCGCGAACGCACGCAGTATCGCGAGACGATGGTGCGTCTCACGCGCGAAATAAAATCGTTCTGCTTCAAGCGCGGGCTGCATTACGCGCTCTACACGACCGACCAGGACTTCCAGCAATTCTTCGTCCGCGCGGTGCGCGACCTCGGCCTGGCGCACTGAAGAGTTATCCGATGGGACTCCTCTATCCCGGCGCACTCGCATTTTTCGCCCTCATCCCGGTGCTGGTGCTGGCGTACCTCGCCAAGGAGCGGCCGTCGCGCGTGACGGTCTCGAGCGTGCTGGCGTTTCGCGCGCTACGCGGTTTTCGGCGCGAGCGTTTCGGTGGATGGCCGCGGCTGGATTGGATGTTCTTCGCCGAGGTTTTGATCCTGAGCCTGGTGGTGCTCGCGCTGGCGGGTCCGTTCATCTGGAAACGAACCGCTCCGCTCGCCGTCGTGATCGACAATTCCGCCGCGATGCAGGCGCTGACGCCATCGGGCAAGAGCCGTTTCGACGTCGCGCGCGAAAAGCTGGACGCCGAATTGTCCGCCGAAGATGGCGGCGGCGAAATTTCGGTTTACGTCACCGCGCCGCAGCCGCGCCGCGTCGCGCCGCCGTTCAACACGCTGACTGCGGCGCGCCTGGCGCTCGGGCGAATCAAGCCAACCGATGCGCCCAACGATCAAACGACGCTGGAGAACTTCCTCTCCAACCTCGCCTCGGAAGCGCGCGTCGCCAAGGTGATTTTCGCGGGCGCCAACGCGCTGGCTGCGCCGGTGCCGGCGCGAATTCATCCGATCGCGGTGAGCGACGCGGTCGCCAACGCCGCGATTGGCTCGTTCACGCTGCGGCGCGAAGTCCTTGGCGCGGAAGCCCTTCACGCAAGTCTCACGATCGCCAACTTCAGCCCGGAAACCCGCACGCTCGAACTCGTCGTGACGGGCGACGGCAAGGAGGTGGCCCGCGCCAAAGAAGCTCTCGGCGCGCGCGAGACCGCCACGCTGGAGTTCCCCGCGATCCCGCCCGCGCGAAGCTACCAGGCAAACCTCGCGCCCGACGACGCGCTCGCACTCGACAACGTCGCTTACGCAACCGCCGGCTCCGTCAAGAACGTGTCGATTCTCTTCATCAGCCCGACTCCCGCCGACGCCGAGGGACTGAATTCGATTCCCGGCGTCCAGGTCACCGCGCGCACCCCCGACTCCTACGCGCCCGACGATCTCGGCAACTTCGATCTCGCCATCTTTGAATACGCCACGCCCAAGGAAATCCCCGGCGTGAACACAATGCTCGTGATGCCGCCGCCGGGCGATCCCGTCTTCGGATTGACGGTGACGCCGACCGCGAGAGTCCAGATTGCCGGATGGCGCACGACCGACACCCTCACCGACTCGGTGAATTTCCGCCTGCTCAGTCTTCGCGGCGGCGAGTACTTCGGCAGTCATCCGTGGATGAGCCAGGTGGTCGGTGGCGACGGCGGCGCGCTGCTGCTAAAGGGCGACCGCGGGGGTCATCGTTTCGTCGCGACCGGCTTCAATCCCTTCCCGTATCTGGGGCGCCGCAACCTTCCGATGTCGGTGCTGACGCTCAACGCGATCAGTTATCTCGCCGGACTTGGCGCGAGCAGCGGCGGCTACCGGACCGGACAGCCGTGGCTGGTGCCCGCCGGGGTCGAGCACGTGATACTGCCGTCAGGAAGAAAAGTCGCTGCCCATCCGGGCACGCTTTTTACCGACGTTTCAGAGCAGGGAGTGTACGAGCTGGTCGGTCCCGGCGGCGCGAAGACGCCGCGCGCCGTGAACCTGGCCGACCTGAGCGAGTCGGATCTCTCCAGCTCGCCGCTGCTTAAAGTCGAAGCCGCAAAATCGGGTTCCGCCGCCGAGCCGGTGATGGAAAAATCCTCGCTGAGCGACTACCTGCTTTTCGCGATTATCGCGCTGACCGCTCTGGAAGCTCTCATCGTCTATCGGCGCCGGCGCATCTTCGAGGCCGCGCCATGATTCCCGCAGGCCTGCCTCACGACTTGACCTTCGCGCATCGCGAGTTGCTGTACCTGCTCGCGATCCCCGCGCTCGTTCTGCTCTGGGGTCTGGTCAACGCGCGCGAACTTCGCCGCGCGTTTGCGCCGCTGATGCGCGCGATAGTGCTCGCGCTGTTCGTCGTCGCGCTCGCAAATCCGCAGCAGGTGATGCATTCCGAGGGCGCGGCGCGGCCCGCAATCGTCGATGCGAGCGCCAGTATCACGCCTGCCATGCGCGCCTGGACGCTCAAGCTATTGCGCGACGACCTGGGGCTGCGCGCTGGAGATCCAGCCTACATGTTCGCGGCGGACGTCGCTCCGCAATCGATCGGCGCCGTCGAAACGGCCTTCGCCAACGGCGCCGGATGCGCCGAATGCGGGCCCGGTGCGACCAACCTCGAGAGCGCGCTCTACCGTATCGCCGCCGACCCCGACGCGCACGGCGGGCCGGCCGTAATGGTGACCGACGGCTGGCAGAATCGCGGCGACGCCGAGCGCGCGATCAGCGCGATTGTCAACGCCGAGATTCGCCTCGACATCTTCACGCCCCCCGGCGCGCGCTCGATTCCCAACGTCGCGATGACGGCGCTCGCGCTGCCGCCCGCGCTCGAGAAAGCCGCGCCGTTCGCGCTCGGCGTCACGCTGGAAAATCTCAACGACGCGCCGGTGGCCGGCACCATCACAATCGAGCGCGACGGCGCACAAATCGATGAGCGCAAAGTGACGCTGGCGCGCGGCTCGCAGCGCCTCGACTTCCCGGTCCACACCGAAACCGTCGGCCTGGCTTCCTACTCCGCCACCTACAAGCCCGACAATCCGGCTTTCGACGCGTACCCCGAGGACGACTCGCTCAAAGGATGGGTGGGAGTGGGCGCGCGGCGCAAAGTTCTGATTCTGACCGACAGCGCCCGCGACGCGAGCTATCTCGGGACCGTCGTCAACCGGATGGGACTCGAGCCGACCGTCGTGCCCGTCACCGGCGGGACGTGGAACGGCTCCGTCGCGGGTTACGACGCGGTATTGATCAACAACGTGCCGAGCGAACGGATCGCGCCGGCCGCGCAGAACGCGATGGCGGCGTACGTGAGTCGCGGCGGTTCGCTCGCGATGGTCGGCGGCGATTCGAGTTTCGGCCTTGGCGGCTATTCGGACAGTCCACTTGCCGCCGTCATGCCGGTTACGATGAAGCCTCCGCAGCACAAGGAAAAGAAACGCGCGCTGGTTTTGATCATCGACAAGTCGGGCTCGATGGGCCGCAACGACAAACTCACTTATGCCAAGGCCGCCGCCGAGACCGTCACCAAAACGCTCAAGGACAACGACTTGATCGGCGTCATCGGGTTCGACTCGCAACCGTTTGTCGTCATCCCGCTGCAGTCGGTTGCGCAGAGCCGGCCGTATTTCGATCAGATGATCAACCGGCTCTCAGCTCACGGCCAGACCTTCCTGATTCCCGCGCTGCGCGAGGCCGAACGCACGCTCGGCAACAGCGGCACACAGGTCAAGCACGTCGTAATCCTCACCGACGGCGAGACCGGCGGCACCGCCGAGATGTACTACGACCTCGTCTCGCGGATGCATCATGATGGAGACACGACGATCTCGACGATCGCGGTCGGCCGGGACGCCAACGTGGACCTGCTCCAGGCGATCGCGAAGTACGGCGGCGGTTCCTACTATCAGACCGACAGCCCGACCAATCTGCCGCAGCTTTTCGTCGAGGATTTTCGCGCGCACGGCGGCGAGATCACGATGGTCGAAAAGGAATTCACACCGCGCTCCGAAAGCCCCGACGCGATTCTGAAAGATCTCGCGGCGCGGCAGATGCCGCCGCTCAGGGGCTACGTCTCCACCGAGATCAAGCCGCGCGCCACGATGGACATGTACGTCGAGCGTGGCGGCACGCGCGAACCCGTCATCGCGAGCTGGAGGTACGGCGCGGGCAAGGTGATGGCGGTGACGACGGACGCGAGCGGTCGATGGTCCGGAACGTGGGTCACCGCGAATGTCTTTCAGCCGCTCTGGGATCGCCTGCTCGCGTGGATGACGCCGGAGATGCCCGCGGAGCCGAAGATTGACGTCGCACTCGGCTACAACGCCGGGCGCATCAACATCAAGCTCACCGATTACAGCGCCGAGCCCGGCAATGCGGCCCGCCTCGTGACGGTGCTGGTGACGCGGCCCGACGGGACCACGACCGAGACCGCGCTCACCGAAGAAGTCGTGGGCGAGCTGTCGGGGTCGATCGACGCGCCCGCGCCCGGCAATTACTACTTCGAAGTGCGTTCGCCGGCCGGCAAGGACAAGAAGTTCCCGCCGCTCGCGTTCACGGTCAGCCCGTCCGTCAACGCTGAACTGCCGCGCCCGGAGCCGAACTACGGACTGCTCGAAAAGCTCGCGTCCGCGACCGGCGGGCGTCTCAATCCATCGACGGCCGAGGTCTCGACCGAGCGCGCCACGCTCGAGCGCCGTGTCTCGATGAATCCGTACCTGCTCGTCGCCGCGATGATATTGCTTATTGGCGAAGCGCTGGTCCGGCGCCTCACTGCGTAGTGCGATGAAACGCGGCCCGGTTCACGCCAACCATCGCGTGCAGCGCGACTATCCCGCCAAGGTGAAATTCTGTCCGCTGTGCGGCGACGCGATGGCGCCTCGAATGCTGATGCCCGAGAACGTGGAGCGCAAGGCCTGTACGCGATGCGGCTTCGTGCTCTTCCCCGGACCCAAGCTGGTCGCCGGATGCTTCATCATCGACACCGGGCGCGTGCTGTTGCTCCGCCGCGGCATCGAGCCTGCCGTGGGCAAGTGGACGTTCCCGGGCGGCTACGTCGATTTCGGCGAGAACTCCGCCGACGCCGCCGTTCGCGAGACGCGTGAAGAAGTCGGAATGCGCGTCGCGCTCGGGGCGCTGCTGGGAGTGTTTACTGACTCGATGAACCCATCGCTGACCGTCGTCGTCTATCTCGCCGAACCAGGGCTCGACGCACCAGCGCTCTCCGACGAGGCAACCGAGATCCGCTACTTCGCGCCCGACGACATCCCATGGCACGACCTCGCCTTCCCGACAACGACGGATGCCTTGACTGCCTGGGTCGCCTCGACTCGTTCCGAGCGCTAAGGATCTGCGCCTCGAATTTACCTGAAAACTTCGCCGATCAAGCTAACTTTTCACACTTCGGGCATTAGCAATATAGATGAAATTCTGCTAATTTATTTATCCTGGTACCCCGGCACCTGCAGCCATTCCAAGACCGAGGAGGTGGCTTTTATGGAACGGGTTGAAGTGGTTGGTGGTAACGTTTTCGTCCTTCGGACGCGCCAATTGAGTCCCGACTGGTGGTGTTGCGACCTTTACGAGCGAGTCGAAACCGACGCCGGCATCGAGGCGTTCGTGCTCGAGGATTTCGGCCAATC
Organism: uncultured delta proteobacterium; assembly: GCA_963842085.1. Taxonomy (GTDB): domain Bacteria; phylum Desulfobacterota; class Binatia; order Binatales; family Binataceae; genus Binatus. Next base: position 2,749,548 of record CAWJET010000001.1, on the reverse strand, counting down.
GGAGATCGAAGCTATCGGGATGGCGCTGAGCGACGCGCACGAGCCCAACCACGTCCAGCATCATCACCACTGATTCGCGGCGCGCCGAACTTCAGGCTTTGTCCGCTTGCGGCCTTATTGCCTGCCGCTGGTAGTTCGCAGTCACAGTATCGATTGAATCCGCCTGCTCGGGTGATTTGTCGTCGCGGATGCGCACGATGCGCGCAAATCGCAACGCCATTCCGGCATCGTAGTTCGGACTGCGCTGGATATCATTGTACGCAACCTCGACGACGACCTCGGGACGAACCGTCACGACGCCTTGCGACTCGGCGGTCTTGAGCGCGAGCAGCCGTTCGGTCATCGCGCGGAATTGCTCGTCGCTGAGCCCCTTGAAAGTCTTGCCGAGCATCGCGAACCCTCCCCTCTTGTCGCGCGCCGCCAGATGGTAGTTGGAAAGCCAGCCGTGGCGGCGGCCGTAGCCCCACTCGGCCGCGACGATCACCAGATCCAGCGTGTGCGTGTGCTTTATCTTGAGCCATCCGCGGCCGCGCGCGCCCGGCGTGTACGCGCTCGCGAGCGACTTCGCCATCACGCCTTCGTATCCGGCGGCGACTGCGTCGGCGTAGAATTTTTCGGCATCGGCGAGATTCGGCTTGATGATGCGCTCGACAATCTCCAGTCCGGCTGACGACCGCAGTTCCTCGAGCATGGAAATTCTCTCCGTCCACGGGCGATCGATCGTCAACGCGCCGTCGAGCGCGAGCAGGTCGAACACGTAGAGTTTAAGCGCCTGCTCGGCGCGTGCCTGCTCGACGCCGCGCGTGCGTCCAAAGCGCCGCATCAGATCCTGAAATGCGGCCGGCCGCCCCGACGCGTCGACGCCGATCACTTCACCGTCGAGAATCGCGTGGCGCGCGCCGATTCGATTCACAACCTCGACCACGTCGGGAATGCTCTCGGTAATCTCGTTCAGCCTGCGCGAGAAAATTCGCACGCCGCCGTCGCCCGCGTGATGTATCTGCACGCGCGCGCCGTCGAACTTGTGCTCGAATGATAGTTCCGGGCCGAGCGTAGCGAACGCTTCCGCAACGTCCGCGATCGGAAACGCAAGCATCGGCTTGAGCGGCTTGACCGCGCGCGTGCGAGGGGCGACCCCGTCCGCCAGAGGTTTCTCCGCGACAGACTTTTCCGCGCCCGGCGAGCGCATGATTCGCACCACGCGGCCGAGGTCGGCCTCCAGCATGTGAATCCGGCGAACTTCGCTGACCGGCCGCCCGCCCATCCGGGCAATCGCCTCGAGCATCAAGCCCTCGCTCACCCCATGGCGCATCTCGCCAATCAGAATTTTCGCGATGTACCTGGCCTCGAATGCCGACGCGCGCGTGAACAGCTCGCGCAGCGCGTCGAGCTTGCGCTTGCGTGCGTGGCGCCCCTCGATCGCGGCAATCGCGGCGAATTTTTCGTTGAGCTCGCGAATCGTGAGCGTCGGTTCGGGGTCGGCGGCGCGAAGCTTGAGCGTCATCTCGACCGCCTCGCCGAAGTCTTCGGCGGCGATGAAGATGTCCTCGCCCTGATCGGCGCTGTCCGTCATCTCCGCAACGATTTTCCAGATCGCGCGGCCGCTTATCTGGAGGCGCTTCTCCTCGCCCTGCTCGACCGCGCGGCCGACTATGAATCGCGCCGCGATCTCCGCTTCATCGACATCGAGCGAGGCGAGGAACGAGCCCACCGTCTCGGCCATCTGAATCCGGCTCTGGGTCTGGCTGAGCGACTGGCAGACGATTGCGAAGTCGTAAAACGAGGGCACGTACGAGATTAATGCCGCCCGCGACGCCTCGCGCAAGCGCCGCAAGCTAGCGCCTCCCCCCGATTGGGACCGAGGGCCTATGCTTCTAGGTAGAGCAGAGGGCCTTTGATCTACGAGCTGAAAGGGATTTAGCGCATAATCAGCGACCGCGCCGGCGCTTGACAGATCTTTGTTCCTTTGCGGAAGGGGTGCGAGCGAACTCGCCTATCTCCAATTGATCGCTCTGCAGCGCCGCATCCTTTGGAGCTCCTGCCGCAACCTTCTCGACTAGTTTCCAGATCCTACGACCTTCTTTCGTCGAATCTTCACGAACTAGGTCTACCATCATCCTCCTCCCGTTCCGCTCGGCAAGATCGATTGCAGTAACTTAGCTGCAAGGCGTTCCCTTTGAACGTATGATAATTCTGCCGCCGCGACTTCGGAGGCTAGCTGGCCTTCTTGCGCACTTCCAGAGCGCTCGCCGCTTATTTTCAACAGCCCCTCTCTCGTCGTCATTGAATAGAAATCCACGTAACGTCTTGGGGCTATTCCCAAGAAAGGTTCGCAGGCAATCTTGCCTGCACCAGCGAATTCGTCGATCGACAAAGAGTCTTCATGAAGCTCTCCGGCCAAACTCTTAGGGTATGGTTCGATGTACACAACCCTCTTCAGGCCCGCATCTATGATGTGTTTCGCACAAACATGACATGGGAAGGTGGTGGTATAAAGCGTAGCGCCGGAGACAGACATCCCCACGCGCGCAGCCCCCACAATGGCCGCCATTTCGGCATGTACAGCGCGACCAAATTCGGTGAGTTTCATGATCCGGGCATCGGCGGACTCTAATTTCTCGCGAGTATCAGCGACGATTTTTGAGCGATCAGATTCGCTTAGCGAGTTCCATTCGGGACGGAGAACCTGGAAAACTTCATTAAGAATACTGTTTCTCATTTTCTCGGAAGAGTCTTCTCCGCGTTTATGGTCGCGTTGATCTGGATCGTCTCCTTCCCAGTATTCGCCGCCCCCAAACTTCGGGACTTCATTGGTGCCAACGCTTAAGACCTCACCCCTATCAGATAATATCGACGCTCCTACCTGACGAGACCGCTGCGCCGAGCGGAGCGACGCAGCAAATGCCATAAACATCCCGTATTCATCTCTCGTGGGCGTCAGCAGATCCTCGTCGAAAACTAGCGCTAGAAATCGTTCGACTTGCTTTCGCTGCCTTTCCTGCACATCGGAGGATTGAGAAAACGGAACAAACACGTCCGCGCGATGAAATGTGTCCCGGAACTTCTGCCCGAATTTCGGTGGCTCATACTGATCTCGCTCTATCAATTCTTGAGCCTGTTCCAGTTTCATTTTACCGTGAACGTGGAGAGTGTTCTCTCGCTCGTCGCGGCCGCAATACAGACCGATGAGGTAAAATCTTTCACCGTATATCTCGCGCAAAAGTTGGACTTCGTGCGGATGTTTGAGTTGACGAAGAATGAACGCGGTATCCCTGATCGCTGCTGTCGGCCCGGATCTCTTTGCGCCTATGCTCGCGGCAGCGAAGCGGGCAAGAATATCGCCTCGGCCGGTTTTCTCTCGCAGCTCGTTGTTCAGTTTTATCAGACTGTCCAAGCGCTCATATTCTGCGGCTCCTTCCGGCGGCGGTGCAGTTTCCATTCGGATGCCCCTTGCGAAGTAGCTCAGGGGTACCGTTTCGCTCCTGTAACCCCTCACGGATAGCGCTTCTGATAATGTTTCCGTGAAGAGATCGATCGGGGTGCCGATTGCGGCGACCAATCCGAAGATAATTTCGGGTCGAAGGCGCCCGTCAATCCGCCGCTGCCGCCGCCGCTTCTTTTTTGCCTTTGGCACGAACTAAGAGAATATAAGATAAGAATGAGTGGCAGAAGGCGTCTTGATCACTCGAATGTCGCCCTCGCTCATAGGCGAAGATATAGCGAAAATATGCCTGCATGGCAAGCGCCGCGCGGATCGGCGCCTACGCGCCCATTGGATGCGATTTTACGAACGGCAGAAATACTTTCAGGAATGCATCGCGGCCTTCGGCCATGAACGCGTGTCCGACGCCGGGGATGATGTGCAATTTCGCGCCGGGTATCTGAGCCGCGATTATCTCGGAGTTCCTCGCCGGGAGCAGCACGTCCTCGGCACCCGTGATGACCAACGTCGGCGCCTTGATTTGCGGCAGGCGGTCGAAAGTCTTCAGCGTGTAGGTCCCTTCGAGTTGGCGCTGGAACGCAAACGGCGGCGTTGGATACTTCAGCAGGCGCGGGATCCCGGCTTCGAGCACCGCACGATTCTCGGCGATGTATTTTGGCGTGTACGCAAGCGGCCATCCGCGGCGAATCACGTCCTCCGGCGAAACACCTACACGCGGCGCGGTCAGAATTTTCAGCGATTCGGGCGGCGGCGGCACGGAGTGCGTGCCACCCGCGGTGGTGCATCCCAGCGTGAGCGTCGCCGTTCGAGCTGGATGCCGCAGCGCGAACTCCTGCGCGATCATTCCGCCCATCGAGACGCCAAAGATGTGCGCCCGCGAAACGTCGAGCTTCCCGAGCAGCCCCGCCGTGTCATCGGCAAACATCTCGATCGAATATGGAGCGTCAGGCTTGTCGCTCTGCCCAGTGCCGCGATTGTCGAAAGTGATCACGCGAAACGTGCGTGCGAGTTCGACTATCAGCTCGGGATCCCATGCCGCCGAGCTGGCACCCAGACCCATGATCATCAGGAGCGGCTCGCCCTTCCCGGCAACGTCGTAGTTGAGGTTCACTTCGCCGACTTGAATCTTTGGCATTTCGATTTCCTCTGCGGGCTGCGCCGACGGCCGTCCACTCTATTTGTTAGTGCAGAATCCCTGCTTCTTCATGTACTCGACGGAGTTCCCGGTCAGCGGGGACTCTGCCGTAGCGTCGGCCCGGTAGACCGAGCTGTGCTGCGGATTGTAATAGCACATCAGCTTGATGGCTTGCCCCGCAGGGATCTGGAATTCGACGGACTCGGGAGCGCTCGGCGGCGCGTATGAACCAGGCATCGGTGTCGTCGCGGACTGCGACGACTGTGCCAGCGCCGGCCCTCCAGTGGCCTGGCACATCTTCACCGCATCGATCTCGCAGGATTCGGTTGTCGCGGGCGCTATTTGCATGTTTGCCAAGTCCGTTCCCGATGGCGGCTTGTTGCTCGAGCACGACGCGGTGCAAGTCGCGATCGCCACCAGGATGGCCAGCGCCGCGGTCCCGGCAAATCTCGGTATGCAGGGTGCTGCCATCATCAGGACTCGTGCGGATTCAGACCGCCGTCGAGGCGACCGCGTCGACCTTGACGCCGGCGCGAACCTCGAGTTCATCCTTGCGACATCGAAGGATAAGCTCGCTGCGCGCGATGTAGGCAACATCCTCGATCGTAATTCCGTAGCGGGCAAGTATCTCCCGAAGCTGGTCCAGCGTGTAATGCGTGATGTGCTCGTCCTTGTATCCGCCGGGCATCAGGAAACCGTAAATCGGTTCGATAACGCGCCAGCCGATCGTCGAGTAGTCGGGCGTTCCGAGGATCAGTGTGCCGCCGGTCCGGAGCACCCGGCGCATCTCACTGAAGAGCGACTCGTCGTATCGAATATGTTCGATGACCTGCGAACTGATCACGCAGTCGAACGAACCATCCTTGAATGGCAGTGCGAAGGCGGAGCCGTTGACCAGCGGGATTTCGTAGCGGCGCAGGAAGCGGAGCTTGGCGTAGTTGAAATCCATGCCGATGACGTTGTTGAGGCTCTGCACGATCAGGCTGGAACCGCATCCTGCATCCAGCACGCGTTCCGCGCCGCGCGCCCATAACACCGTGATGCGATGGCGGCGGCGTTGCCAGTAGCGCTGCGGCGGAATCAGGCTGTAGAAGGCGCGTTCGTCGTAGTCGGCGGACGCGAGCGAGTTGCGGATTTTCCACAGCGACAGAGAAGAACGGAATATCTTCCAGCCGAAGCTGATCAGCTTGGCGTGCGAGCGGCCCGCCCCGCGCGGGAAATAAGTGAACGGAACTTCGACGACGCTGAACCCGCTGGCGTAGGCTTTGACCAGGATTTCCTCCTGCACCTCGAAATTCGACGATGTGAGTTCGAGGTTCGCCAACGCCTCACGCCGGTACAGGCGATATCCGCTGGACACGTCGCGCACCGGCATCGAGAGAATCCGCCGCAGCACCAGGTTCAGCAGCCAACTCGTCGAGCGGCGGATGAAATCTGAGTAAGCGACGCCGCCGAGCGCGTAGCGGGACGCGACCACGATGTCAGCGCGCGTTCGGGCCCGCCACATCTTGACGATGAAATCGGGATCGTGCGACTGGTCGGCGTCGAGCGTAAGCACGTAGTCGCCGCGCGCCTCAGCGATGCCCGTCTCCATCGCGCCCGCGAATCCGCGCCGGCGTTCCCCGACGACTCGCGCGCCGAGCGCCGCCGCCGTTTCGCGAGTGCCGTCGGTTGACCCGCCATCGACCACGACGATCTCGTAACTCAGCCGCTCGCGGTCAAACAGCGCGATGAGCCTGGGGATCAGGATCCTCAGGTTTTCGGCCTCGTTCACGACCGGTAGAATTACGGACACGTCCATGCGGGCTCAGTTTCCTTTATGCTCGAACGAGAGAAAAGGGAATATGCCGAATTGGGAACGTCGCGCCCGGGGCGCTTGCGGTGTAACATCATGAGGGGGATGGGGAAACGGGCGTGCGGAAGAAATTAATGTCGAAAACTATTGCGCTTGCAGCGATCTGTCTTCTGGCAGCTAGTTCCACTCCGTTATTTGCGCGGGTGATTCACCGCCATCCGGTCGAATCGAAGCACGCCGCGCAGGAAGAAGCTCCGGCGGTCCCGCTGACCGCCATCCATGTGCTCGGAGACAGGCCGGCGCCGTTTGCCCTCGACGCAAAGGCCGCCATGATGATCGACGCCGATACCGGCGCGGTGCTGTACGCGTACAACGAGCATGAGAAGATGCCGCCCGCCAGCCTCGCCAAGATCATGACGTTCTACCTGGCTCTCGACGCGCTGAAGGCGGGCAAGATCGCTTCTTCTACCGACGTCACGATCAGCGAAAAGGCCTGGCGGCTGTCCATGGACGACACCGTCTCGCGGATGTTTCTCGGCGTCGGACAAAAGGTCGCCGTGAACGATCTCTTGTATGGCCTGATGGTATCGTCGGGCAACGACGCCGCCGTGGCGCTCGCCGAATACCTCGGCGGCAGCACCGACGCGTTCACGCAGATGATGAACGACAAGGCCAAAGAAATCGGGCTCAAGGAGACTCACTTCGACAACCCCGATGGACTGCCCGAGGAAGGCGAATTCACAACCGCGGCGGATATGGTCGCGCTTGCGCGCTCGCTCGTGAACCATCATCCGGAGGCGCTCACGTACACTTCGGACAAGGAATTCGCTTTCGACAAGATCAAGCAACCCAACTTCAATACGCTGCTGTTCTACGACAAGCGCGTGAACGGGATAAAGACCGGGCATGTCGAGGAAGCGGGCTATCATCTGGTCGCGTCGGCATCGTCGAACGGGATGAATCTGCTGTCGGCCGTGATGGGTGCGCCGAGCGCGGAGCGGCGCCGCACTGAAACCGAAAAATTAATCGAGTGGGCGTTTCGGACTTTTGTCAGCTACCGGCCCGATTTGAAGAAAGCGATGCCCGCGGCGATACCCGTGCACGACGGCGTCGCCGAGACCGTCGCCATCGGACCCAACGGCGATGCAGTGTTCACGCTCGGGCGGGGCGAAGAGAGCAAGGTGACGGTCCAATTCGAGCCCGCAGTGAGATATCTGGAAGCGCCGGTCCACCCGGGAGATCAGGTCGGCGATCTGGCGGTTCTACTCGACGGCAAGCCACAAGCAACCATTCCGATAGTCAGCAAAGCGGGCGTTACTCGCGCGGGATTCTTCGGCCGCCTGCGTCAGAAGATCGGCCGCATGCTCTAGGCGCCGCGCCTTACGCGTCCAATTGCTCGAGCAGTGCCTTCGCGTCGCGCAGATCGATCGTATCGAACCCTTCGGTGAATTGCGCGAATACCGGCGCCAGGGTTGCGCGAGCCTCGTCGCGTCTACCGGTGCGCTCCAACAGCCGCGCCAGGCTCGCCGCGGCGCGCAACTCCCACGAGCGCGCGTGTTGCCGCCGTGCGATCTCGATCGCATGCCGAAAGCATCGCTCGGCTTCGTCGTCGCCGTTCGGAATGGTGAGCATCGTCTCGCCGCGGAGCCGGTGAACTTCTGCTTCGAGTAATCGATGGTCCATTTGCTCGGCCCGCTGAGTCGCCTGCTCGAGCTCTCGAAGACATTCATCGGGACGCTTCATCATAAGGTACAGTTCCGCGAGCAGGACAAATGAGAACGAATAGATCAGGTCGGCGTTGCTGACGGCCAGGTGCTCGGCGGCCTCTTTCATCATCGTGAGTCCGGTCATCAGAGCGCTTTCGTCGCCCCGGGCGTAGCCTTCGCCGGCGATCGTGCGCGCGAGACACATTTTCCCCGCCGCCAGCCAATACGGAAATCCATATTCGGTCGAAATTTCGATTAGTGTTTCCGACCGGGCACGCACTTCCGCGTACTCGTGCCGGAAATGACTCAGCACGATCGCGTACAGGTGAACAAACGCAAGGCTGAAGGGACGGCGGAGCTGCGCCGCAAGCGCGTTTGCCTCGCGCATCCGCTGTCTCGCCTGCTCCGGATCCCCGCCTATATGCAGCGCCCACGCGAGATGGCACCGCGACGGTATCACCGGCGCCTGCATCGACGGCAGATAGCGCGGAATGTCGCGGTTGTAGATTTCGGCGACTATCTCCTGGTGCTCGCGCGCCGCTGAAAATTCGCCCATCTCAAGCTGCGTCGATCCCATCGCGTTGTGCGCGGCCGCCGTCGCGATGTCGCTGTTCATGCGTCCAGCCATACCGAGCAACTGCTCCGCTATCACCCGGCTCTCGCGCAATTTCCCGCTGGCATGATCGAAGCTCCACAGCTGAAACAGCATGCCGAAGACCTCGGGCGTCTCACCCGCGCGGCGGCAAAGTTCCTGCGTGCGCACGACATTGCCTGCGGTCTCCGGCGACGAAAATCCCTGGACCGCGACGAGCAGAGGACCCAGCATCATCTGGATCTTCAGCTCGCGTTGATCGCGCTCGAGCGATTCCGGCATCATCCCGATCAAGCGCAACGCCTCGCGCCCGTACCCGATGGCGTCGTTATATGCCGAACGCGCGCCCGCCTGCTCCGCCGCGCGGCGCAGGTATTCGATCGCCTTGGGCACGTTGGCGCTGCGGCCATAATGATGCGCAAGCTCCGCCAGGTGATCGTCCAGCGTCGCCGCGAACATCGCTTCGAGCGCCGCCGCCGTGCGCTCATGAAGAATTCTGCGCCGCTCCATCAGCACGGAGCCGTAAGCGACTTCCTGCGTCAGCGCGTGCTTGAAGGTGTACTCGTTTTCGGGAAACGCCGGTTGTTCGTAGATGAACTCGGCGGCCTGCAAGTTCGATAGCATGGGAGCGAGTTCGTCATCTGACCTGCCGACCACGCGCCGTATCAGGCCAATCGGAAATTCCTTGCCGATCACGGCGAGCGACTGCAGCAAATCCTTGTCGGCCGGCGCGAGCTTGTCGATTCGCGCGGCCAGGATGCCCTTGACGGTCGAGGGTATCTCGATCGACGTAAGCGGCTTGGCCAGCGACACCGGGCCGTCGCGCACCAGCACGCCCTGGTCAAAGAGCACTTGCACCATCTCCTCGATAAAAAATGGATTGCCCTGAGTGCGCTCGATGATCGTCGCCTTCAGCGGAGCGAGCGCGCGTTCGTCGCCCAACATCGCCGACAGCAGTTCGGCGGTATTCTCGGCGCCCAGCGGATCGAGCCGTATCTGCGTGTAGCAGGTCTTGCTGCCCCAGTTGTGCCGGTACTCGGGCCGGTAGTTGACCATCATTAGGATTCGCGCGGTGCCGAGCGAGTCGGCAATCAGGTTCAGCAGCGCTTCGGACTCGGCGTCGATCCAGTGAAGGTCCTCGAAGATGACAATCAACGGCTGATTGAGGCTCTCGCGCACGATGAGACTCTTGACCGCCTCGCGCGTGCGGCGGCGTCGAATCGAAGGATCCATCTCGTCGAGCCGGGCGTCGCCAACCGGAATCCCGAGCAGCGCGAACAGATGCGGCAGCGTATCTTCCAGCGCGCGGTCCAACGCCAGCACCTTGCCGGTGACCTTTTCGCGTCGGGTCCGCTCGTCGTCGCGATCGGCAATTCGGAAATAGGTTTTGAGCAAATCGACCACCGGTAGATATGCCGACGCTTTGCCGTGCGAGAACGAGAACGCTTCGAGCACGAGCGCCTCGCTCTGCTTGCGCATCTTGAATTCGTAAGACAGGCGCGACTTGCCGACTCCAGCTTCGGCCATCGCCGCGACGATCTGACCGTGTCCGGCGCGCGCCAGCTCGAGCGCCTTGTCGAGCTGCTCAAGCTCCGCGCGCCGGCCCACGAACTTTGACAGCCCGCGCGACGCCGACATCTGAAGCCGTGTCCTGAGCGGGCCGATCCCAATCACCTCGTACACGTTGACCGGTTCGCTGACGCCCTTGATTCGCGCCGGGCCGAGCGGTTTCAAGTCGAAGTAGCCGGCCGTGAGTTTTTGGGTCTGCTCCGTGATGACGATCGACCCGGTCGGTGCAAGCATCTGCATTCGCGCCGCCAGACTCATCGAGTGCCCGATCGGCGTGTACTCGGTATGCGCGTCGCCGGTTCGAATCGAGCGCACCACCACCTCGCCGGTGTTGAGTCCGACCCGGACTTCGACCGGCGGATTTCCCGCCGCGCGCAGGCCGGCCGAATACTTTTTCATCTCCTCCTGCACGCGCAGCGCCGCATAGAGTCCGCGCTGGGCATGGTCTTCGTGCGCGACCGGAGCGCCGAACAACGCGAAGACTCCATCGCCGGTCGATTGCACGATGTAACCGTCGTAGCGATGCACGGCGTCGATCATCAGCTTCAGCGCCGGATCGACAATTGCGCGCGCCTCTTCGGGATCGAGTCCTTCCATCAGGTCCATCGAGCCCTTGATGTCGGCGAACAGCGCGGTCACGGTCTTGCGCTCGCCGCCTGGCTCGTTCGCGGCGGCCTCGTCTAATCGCACCCGTACCGATGGTTCCGCGACCGACACAGAAGGTCTGGCGTTCGCGCTGGCTCCTGGAACCGGCGTCAGCGCCGCGCCGCATTCGCCGCAAAATTTGAAGCCGAGAGGATTTTCCAATCCGCAGCGCGGACATTTGTTGCGAAGCGCCGCCGCGCAATTGCCGCAGAACTTCATCCCAGCCGGATTTTCCGTGCCGCAACTCGAGCATCGCATCGCGCTTGATTTTATCTCGACGGCCCCCTTTGGCCTAACCGCAGGAAGAGGAGCTAAGAGACCGTTTCCGCGCTCACCACTTGAGGCCCATCGCCTCGGTGAGAAACTTCATGAAGGGCGCGGACGCGGCGCACACGCGGGAAAACAAATCCAGGAACTCCGCCGAGCAGACTTCCTTGCGCGTGAACTCCGTGCCACCGATAAAGTCCTTGCGCTTAAGATCTTCGATCAACGGATGAGTGGGACTGTAGCCCTTAGGCGGACGCGACAGCATGTCGCCCATCATTTCGAATCGCGCCCTGAATTTTCGATCGTTGACCGCGCTCTTCCATTTCGCGGGCCGCGCGACGATCGCATCGCGAATCTTTGCGACGGTGTCGCCCTGCGGATGCCACACGCCAACGCCGGCGAAAGCCTCGGCCGGCGACAGCGACAGATAGAACGACGGCGAGTTGAAGTGTGCCCCGTCGCGATGACCGAACGCGGCGGACGCGTTGGTATGATACGGCGTCTTGTCGCGCGAGAAGCGCAGATTGCGATAGATGCGCATCATCGAGCCGCCGGTCGGGCGCGGATCCGCCTCGTAGTGCGCGCTGATCTTTTTGAGCCGCGGCGCGAAGTCCGCGATGAACGCGAGCATCGGCTCGCGCACGTCGTGCTCGTAGCGCGGCTTGTTCTGCTGGAACCAATCGCGATTGTTGTTGCGGCTCAGCTCCTCGAAAAATTCGAAAAATCGCGGACTGAAGTAGCGTCGTGCCATCGCTTGCGCTTCAGGCCAGGATAAATTCGTTCAGAACTTTGAAGAAGCGCTCCGGTTGGTCGCGATGCGCCCCGTGGCCGGCATTCTCGAATACTTCGAGCCGCGCCACGCCCGGCGCCATCGCCGCGGCGATGTCCTTCGAGTCGGCAACCGGCAGGATCGGATCGAGTTCGCCCGCGGCAATCAACGTCGGGCATTTTATCCGCACAAGATCCGGGATGAAGTTGAAGGTGTGCGCTTCGTGCAGGAAAAAATCCGCCATCAACTTGGGATTCATCACCGAGCGCTGGATGAGCTCGGGCCCCGATGGCGTCCGGTTGTAAAGGGGAAGACACTTTTTCTGATAGTCGGCCATTGCTTCCGGCCCGGGATTCTCGAAGAATCGCCGCGCCACTTCACGCACTTCCGCCCCGCCCAGCCGCTCGAACATTGCCAGCGATCGATCCTGCCGCGTCAGCGCCGCCGTGCTGCTCAGCACCAGCTTGCCAGGATGCTCGGGATGGCGCGTTGCGTACGACATCGCAAGCATGCCGCCGAACGATAAGCCCATCACAATCGGGCGCTCGATTTCCAGCGCTTCGCAAAACGCGCGCACGTCGTCACCCCATTGCGGGAGATTCCATTTCGCCGGATCGCCGCGATCGCTGCGCCCATTGCCGCGATGGTCGAGATATACAACCTGTGCGATCTCCGCCAGGCGCGAGAAGTCGGGCTTGAAGCTCGAATGATCGAAGCCGGGGCCGCCGTGCAGCAGGACGAGCGTCGGCACCTCGCGCATCTTCGCGCCGTCGGGCCGCAGCTTCGCGCCCTCAACGTCGAAGAACAACCGCACATCGCCAATGTTTACGCGCATCGGCGTGATTTCTAACGCGAACGGACCGCGCTGTGCAAACGAGCTTGCCGCTAGCGCTCGATGCGTAAGTGGAAGATGCCGCCGCGCACGCTGGATTCGAGCATCACGTAGCCCTCCGCCTCTGCCGCATCCGGGATGTCGCGAGCACCGCGCGGATCGTCGAGCGTCAGTTCCAGGACCTCGCCACGCGCCATCTGCTCGAGCCGCACCTTCGCGCGCGCCCAGTTGAGCGGACACTTGACGCCTCGCAGATCGAGGCGAACAACCGAAGCTTTGCCGCGCGCTTCCATGCCTGCATGATTCTTACCATATCGCGCGCCCGTGAATCCGCCGCGCGGAATCGATAAGCTTGGCCGATGTTCCTCGAAAGTTCCGAGCTTTACGACGCCATCTATCACTTCAAGAACTACGCGCGCGAGTGCGAGGTTTTGCGCGCCGTGATCGCGGTAGCCACGCCTGGCGCGCGCACGATTCTCGACGTCGCGTGCGGCACGGGAGAACACGATAAGTTTCTGAAGGAGCGCTACGCGGTCGACGGCATAGATCTCAACGAAAATTATCTGCACGCCGCGCGCGTGAAGAATCCCGCCGGCCGCTACATACGCGCCGACATGACCGACTTCGATTTGGCGACGACCTACGACGCGGTGACGTGCCTGTTCAGCGCAATCGGCTACGTCCGCACCGTCGACCGCATGAATCGCGCCGTCGCATGCATGGCGCGTCACGTAAAGCCCGGCGGCGTGCTCATCGTCGAGCCCTGGCTCACTCCGGATGACTGGAAGCCCGGCGCAACCTTCATTCATGCGGGTGAAATCGGCGCCGACAAAGTCTGCCGCATGAGCCACAGCGGCCAGGAAGGCAACCTGTCCGTCTTGTCGCTGCACTATCTAAGGGGTAGGCCCGACGGCATCGAGCACTACAGCGAGCGCCTCGAGCTCGGACTGTTCACGCGCGACGAGATGACGCGTGCGTTCGAGTCGGCGAATATGGAAGTGCGTTACGACACCGAGGGCCTGATGGGCCGTGGCCTTTATATCGCACGGCAAGGGTGACCCCGAGGAAACGTGAAACCTACGGTGGGTTTCACGTTGAACGAACAAGTCCGGCCGTGTCAGCTCGCGAACCGCTCGGTCGCGCGCTTGAGAATCGCGCGCATCGCATCCAGGCTCTGCGCCCCCACCAGCGGAAATTCGCCGATGAAAAACGTCGGCACGCCGGTGACGCCGCGCTGATGCGCCGCCAGCGAATTGTTCTTCAGCCGCATCTCGTACTTGGGCGATTTTATCGCGTCCGCAACCGCGCCCGCGTCCAGCCCCGCTTCTCCCGCCAGCCGCACGACGACTTCCGCGTCGCCGATATTCTCGCCGTCGTTGAAGTACGCCCGGTAGATTCGCTCTTCGAGCGCTTCGTCGCCGCCCGACTCGCGCGCAAACTCGGTAGCCGCCAGCGCGGCGCGCGAGTTGGTCAGCACGGCGGGCGGCTTCATCGAAAATCCAACCGCCTCGGCCATCGCGCTGATCCGCTTCCAGAGCGCCTGACGCGACGCGCCGTCACCCGCCTCGAGTAACTTGTCGGTCGGGATTCCTTCGACCGGCCAGTCGGGATGAATCTGAAAGCCGCGCCATTGGAGCTGGAAATCGAACTCCGGCTTCAGCTTTCGTATCGTTTCGAAGCCAACGTAGCAGAACGGACAGATGTAGTCCGAGAACATCACGATCTTCAGCGCCATGTAACCATCCTCTTCCGTTGAATATAGGACTCGCTCTGGAGCGCGGTCAAAAGGCCTGTGCACGCCGTGGCTATCGGTCATTTTCCGCAACGCCGCAGCTATGTTAATTAGCTGGCAGAGCCACCGCGCGCGATTTCGATTGAGGTGACGCCCATGATTCTCGATTCGCTCAAGCTCGACGGCAAAGTTGCCATCATCACCGGCGCCGGCCGCGGTCTCGGCCGCGCGATGGCAGTGAAGTTTGCCGAAGTGGGCGCCGATGTCGTCGCCGCCGCACGCACCCAGTCGCAGCTCGACGAGACCGCCGACGCGGTCAAAAAAACCGGACGCAAATGCCTGATCGTGCCGACCGACGTCACCGTTTCGGTGCAAGTCAACGCGCTGGCCCAGGCGACCCTCAAGGAGTTCGGCAAAATCGACATCCTGGTTAACAACGCCGGCGGCGGCGACGGCAGCCGAGGCAAGCAGCTCCCGGAAATCACCGACGACGAGTGGCGCCGCGGCATCGACACCAACTTGAGCAGCCAGTTCTACGGATGCCGCGCGGTGATCCCGCAGATGGTCAAGCAACAGCGCGGCAAGATTATCAACGTCGCGTCGGGCTACGGCCTTCGCGGCGGCAAGCACAATTTCATGTACGCCTGCGCCAAGGGCGGCACCATCCAGTTGACGCGCTCGATGGCGCTGACCTACGCGCAGTTCAACATCCAGACCAACTGCATCGTTCCCGGCATCTTCCCGCACAACGAAGAGATGATGCAGTTTTTCAAGGGCGGCAAGTTTATTCCGATCGGGCGCGTCGGCGACGACAGCGAACTCGGTCCGCTCGCCGTGTTCCTCGCCTCCGACGCGTCCAATCACGTCAACGGCGAACTGATCGCGATCGACGGCGGCGGCTTGGCCGGCGGCATCGCGCCGACCGGAGTATCGCCTCAGAGTTCCAGCTAGGCGCCGGTCAAAACTGACAACAGCGGAGCTAACATGGCCTCCTCCAACCCGTCGAATGACTTCTCGCTCGAAGGCAAAAGCGCGCTGATCGTCGGCGCCGAGCATGCCATCGGCCGCGCCGCGGCCGTCACGCTCGCCGAAGCCGGCGCAAAAATTCTGCTCGCGTCGCAGGAGCCCGGCACCGACAAGCAACTCAAGGATGTCGCCAGGCTGGTGACCGCCGCCGGCATCAAGCCCGTCGTTCGCGTGCAGAGCGCGGCCTTGCGCGCGGATCTGTCCGCCACCGCCGACCTGGCCGCCAAGCAGCTCGGAGGCTTGCACATTCTCGTCAACGCGCTCGACGCCCCCGCCTTCGGACCGGCCGAAGCCGGCGACGACACCGCCTTCGACAGAATCATGGAGAACAATCTCAAGACGGTCTGGATGTCGTGCCAGGAGGGCGCGCGCGTGATGCTCCGGCAAGGCGGCGGCGTCATCGTCAACGTCACTTCTATCCTCGCCGAGCGCGGCGTCCCCAACGCCGCGCTCTACTGCGCGGCCAAGGCTGCGGTGTTGAACCTGACGCGTGCGCTCGCGCTCGAATGGGCGCGCAAGGGGATCCGCGTCAACGCGATCCAGGCCGGATGGCTCGACGACGAATCGAGTCCGGCCAACAAGGACGATGAGTTCAGCAAGAACCTGCTCAAGTACCTGCCCGACAATCGCCTCATTAAGCCCGAGGAACTCGGCGGTGCCCTGCTCTACCTGGTGTCGCCCGCGGCAGGCTTCGTGACAGGCGAATCGATCGCAGTCGACGGCGCCCTGCGCGCCCGCGTGTGAAGATTCGCGCTAGCGTTCCGCGACGGTGAGCATGTAATCGCCGCCGTCGTAGGCGAACCTGCGGATCACGTTGTTGATGCGCCCTGACTCGATGTCATCGGCGATGCGCTGCACTCCGCGCGCAATTTCGTCCTGGTCGGGAGCGTCGGCGAAACTCGAGATGCCGCTCCTGATGCGCGGGTCGAGATACCGCTCAGGCTGATGCTTCCCGCAACAGAGAAAAAGATCCTTCAGGTCGGGAGTGACGTCGTATTTTTCCTCGCACTCGATTCGGAAACCGGCCGACTCGAGCAGGTCGATCGTGACGAATCGCCGGTACGGCGCCGTCGCCTTTTCCATCATGCGAGGGAAATATTCGTTCAGCCAGTAATGCCGCATCTGCTCGGCCGTGCCGTTGAGAATCACGAACCGCGCGCCCGGCTTCAGCACGCGATGAACCTCCTTGAACGCCGCGACCGGGTCCGCCATGTGATGATGCACGAAGGTGCAGGTCGCGCCGTCGAAACTGCTCGACCCAAACGGGAGCGCCTCGGCACGGCCGTTGTGCCACGCGATCGCCGGGGCTTTCTCCTTCGCCCGCTCAAGCATCGTCGCCGAAAGCTCGAGCCCGCGTATCGGCACGCCCGCCTGATGCATCGCGATCGTGTAATTCCCCGTTCCCGATCCGATGTCGATGTAACGGCCGCTCGTGCGCGGACGCAGATGATGGAGCAGCCGCGACAGCAGGTACGGATCGGCCCGCCGCGTGGTGTCGTATCCCACTCCAATCCGGTCGTACAAAGCCATTGCGGCTACATCTGCTCGCCGCCAACGGTCAGCACGATCGCGCTTTCCTCGAGCGCCTCGACCGAATGTTCGATTGCGCGATCCAGCGCGGCAATCATTCCCGGCGTCAGCAGCTGCGTCCTGCCCTTCGTGACAAAATTGATCCGCCCCTCGATTACCTGCACGGTGATCGGCGCCCGCGTGTGATGCTCCTGCAGCCTGGCGCCCTTCTTCAGCATCATCAGCGCCACGTTGATCCCGTCTCCTTTGACGAGCGAGCTGCCATGCCGATCGTTGCCTGCCCACGCGGGCTCGCGCTTGAGCCGCGCAATCTCTGCGCCGACATCGACCGCGATCAATCCGCCTTGGGCCAGAAAATTTTCGTGATGCGGATGCCTTGCCTGATGCTTTTCCTGATCGGCCTGCCGCGCGCGATCCGAATCTTTAGTCTGTGGCGCCATTGCGAACCTCCGCGACTGTCCTTGACCCAGACCCAATAAACCATTCTTTCGCCGCCGGGAAATCCGCGCAATCACCTGCGCGGTGGGGCGGCGGGCTGAGCCCTGCACCCAATGACCACAACGAAAAGCGCTAACAGGCGCCCAGCACCGCATCCTTCGCAAAGTCACCGGGTTGCAAGGGGTCACCCCTTGCCGCCCACCGCGAAGGTGATTCATCATTCGGTATCCAGTATCTTCTCCCCACATGAGCAAGCCCGCAGTACCGCAGATTACCGAATACTCGAACTTCGCCTCGGTCGTCACCGGAGAGGGCGACTGGATGCCTGCCGGCTTCCCGCTGCCCGACGGCGGTTTCTGGCAGTATCGCGAACCCGACGCCGTCGTCATCGTGCAGGACGGGTTTCTGCGCGTCGCCGCCGTCCCCTACACGCGCGGCCACGACACCATCCAATTCCTCGACAACGCCAAGCACATGTACTTCAGCACGCGCACCTTCGCATGCCCGGACGGCGGCACGATTACGTTTGCGATCGACCTCGCCGCCACGATTATCGCCGGCGCGCCCGGCGACCTCTACGACGGCTTCGTGTCGTTCAACGTGCTCGATTTCTCGACCGGCGCCGCGCTCGACTTCTTCGTCGGCAACAAGACGATCGCGACGGTATACGGCAAACTGCCATTTCCCGGCGTGCCGCTCGTCGAGCCCGCGCACGGCCCGCGCCATTTCTGCCTGTTCGAGGAGATTCGCGACGCGACCGCGCCCGGCCAGCTCCATCATTTTGAAATCGCCTACGACTCCGCCGCCGACCGCGTGACTTTCTCGGTTGACGGCACGCAGGTGCGCCAGTATTCCAACGTCCCGTTCAAACTCGGACCGTGCACGCTCGCGCTCGGCCTGATGAGCGAAAAAGACATCGTGCCGGGCAAGGGCAGCATCTCATGCCACGGCCAGGGCGCGGTCGGCAAATGGGGCAACATCCGGATTGCGACGACCGCACGCTAGGCAAAGCGCTCAGGAAACTGAGAAAGGAATACGAATAGCCGCAAAGCACTTCGCGTCGGGGAATGTCCGCGTAAAGCCCCGTCGGTCTGCAGCTAGGTTCGGCGGCGGCGCTTGAGGCCGTTGAGGGCGGCGTCGACGATCGCGTCGGTGAAGTTCGCGTCGAGCAGGCCGTGTCCGATCAGCAAACGAAAATAGAGCGGCGCGTAAAGCAGGTCTAACGCCGCTTCGATATCGAGATCGCTCCGCAACTGCCGGCTCGCAATCGCCCGTTCGAGCAGCGCCCGGCCGTCTTCGCGGCTCTTCATGATGAAATGATTTCGGAAGACCTTCGCAAGCTCGCTGTCGTTCTGCGCCGCCGCGATCATCAGGGCGGTGTTGCGGCCCGCCCGCGTCGCGAACGTTTCGGCCACCTTCCGCAGATGAACGCGCAGCGCGTCGAGTACGCTGCCCTTGCGCGCGGCTGGAGCCAGCGGCCTGGTCGATTCCAGAAAGGCGGCCATCGCGACCGCCGGCGCGTTCGGCCATTCGCGATAGATGGTCGGTTTGCCGACGCCGGCGCGTTCGGCAATCGCCTCCATCGTCACCGCACCGATACCGCCCTCGTTTAGCAACGCGGACGCGGCCGCGAGAATCTTTTTTCGCGCTTTCGGATCGCGCGGCCGTCCGCGCCGCGGGTGGGATTTGGTTTCGGCAGACATGCTTGACACATTAATTACGTTACGGTACGTATCGTATCAATTCAACCGGAAAAGGCAATTGCCATGAAGACAAATCAGCCGCGCAAAGGTCCAATGAGCCTGACCCCGCACATCACGGTGAAGGGCGCCGCCAGCGCGATCGCCTTCTACAAAAGGGTCTTCGACGCGGTCGAGGTGTTCCGCCTGACCGCTCCCACCGGACACGTCGGCCACGCGGAACTCAAGATCGGCGACGGCGAAATCTATCTCAACGACGAATCGCCCGAGTTTGGCGCGCTGGCGCCGCCGACCATCGGCGGCTCACCCACGCGGCTGCACCTTTACGTGGCCGACGTCGATGCGGTCATCAAGAAGGCCGCAGCGGCGGGCGCAACCGTGCTGCGCCCCGCTGCGGATCAGTTCTACGGCGACCGCTCCGGCATGATCGCCGACCCCTTCGGCCACCAATGGTTTCTGGCTACGCGCAGGGAGTCGGTGAGCCCGAAAGAGATGCAGCGCCGCTACGACCAATCTTTCAAAGGGTAATGGCATCTGCCCACCGCCACAGCGGCTTGCTCCTGGCGACGGGGACCTGGGCGAATGCCCTGCTCCTTGCCGCGAGCATCCTCGCCAAAGGAACGGGAGTTGAAGGCTGGCATCGTGCCACGCAGTTGACGGCGCGTTTTTCTGCCTGCCTATTTTTGAGCGCGTTTCTCGCTCGACCGTTGGCGCGAATACTGCCGTCCGCAACCGCAGTTGCTGTGCTGCGTGAGCGGCGCGGTATCGGTCTCGGGTTTACCGGCGCACACACCGTTCATTTGGCGGCGATCCTTACCTACTTCGCAAAGGGCGGCATAAAGCCGCCGATCTTTGTCCCAATCCTCGGTGGCGTTGGCTACCTGCTGATCGCGCTCATGGCGATTACGTCGAACGATCGGGCAGTGCGTACGCTCGGCCGAAACTGGAAGCACCTGCACTCGTTCGGCATCTACTACATCTGGCTGATTTTTCTGCTCACCTATCTCGGCCGCCTGAAGGGCCCCACCCACCCCGCGCCCATCTACTACGTGATGTCGGGAGTGTTCGTCGTATCCCTCGCGGTCCGCTCGTCAGCACGACTCTTCTCGCTTCCCGCGAGAGAAACAATTCAGTGGGACGAAATTACATCGCGCCGGGGAAGCTCAGCGTGAAGCCGCCGTCGACCATGATTGTTTGCGCGGTCAGGTAGCTGGCGGCGGGCGAGCAGATCAGGCACGCGACCGCTGCAATCTCGTCGAGGGTTGGCAGCCGCTTGAGCGCGGAGCGCTCGGCGCATCGGCGCTGAAAATCTTCGTAATTGTCGCCGAGATAATTCGCGTAGAAGCGCGCCGAGTCGGTGTCGATGTAACCGACATTGAGACCGTTGACCGTGATGCCGCGCGGGCCGAGCTCGAAGGCGAAGTCGCGCACCATGCTCTCGAGCGCGGCCTTCGCGGCGCCAAGCACGCCGTGGCCGGGGAGATTGCGAATCGAGTCGATCCCGGAGATCATCAACACGCGCCCGCCGGCGCGCATCACCTTATTTGCCTCCTGCACCATAGCGACGAATCCATTGACCGATAGCGCAAAGGTCCGCACGAGGTTGTGCGACTTGGCCTCCAGCAGCGGCTTGAATGCGGTTGCAGCCGCGTTCGCGATCAAAATGTCGAGGCCACCCAGCTCAGAGGCGACGCGCGTGACCATCGCGCGGACTTGGGCTTCGTCTTCGAGGTCGGCCTTGACGAGGATCGAGCGCGGTGCGATCGCGCGGACCTCGACGAACGTTTTCGCCGCGCTTGCTTCGTCGCGCCGATAGTTCATCGCGACCGTCGCGCCCATCCGCGCCATTCGGAGCGCGATCGCGCGGCCGAGCCCGCGCGTGCCGCCGGTCACCAGTGCGATTTTTCCGTCGAGGTCGCCCATGAGGTTATGAGCTCAAGTTCGCGTAGAGAATTTTCCGGATGTCTTTGGCGAGCGACGTGCCGTCGGCGCGCAGCTTGCGCGAGTTGAAGCCCTTCAGCTCGACGCCGATCGTCAGCTCCGCGTCGGAGGCGTCGGCTGGGGTCGCGAACGCGACTTGGCCGCTCTCCGGCGTGCGGGCTTCCCCGATGACGGCATCGCCGCGGCCGTGCAGCGTTACGCGCGCGCCTGCGACCGGCGGATGCTCGCCGTCGGGCAGGTGATCGTTGTCGAGCACGGTGACCCGGATGCTACGCAGGTCGCGCGCACGTTCGACCTCGACGCGCAGGTCGCGCAGATAGATCATAGGCTCGGCAAACACGCCCTGGATACCAGCGCGCTCGGCTTCGCGCGCCGGATTCGCCTTCAGCTCGACGCGCTGCGCCGCCATCCCGTGGTCGGAAGTGACGACGAACAGTGTGGATTCGAGCAAGCCGCGCGCGCGGAACAACTCGAGCACCGCGCCGATTCGTTTGTCGGTGCGATAGAGCGCCTCGCGCAGCCCCTCGTGATGCGGGCCGTAGTCATGACCGGCGCCGTCGGTCAGCACGAACTCGTGCGCGACAAACACGGGCGCGTCGCCGGTGCAATGGTCGAAGAGATTGATCACTTGCGCCATGCCGCGGATGTCTACGATCTCTTCGCGGGTCATTGCGGGAATGTTGTCCGCCGCCCATCGCGGGCTCACGTCGGAAACCATCTCGGCGGTGAGCGTCTTGAGACGCGCCTTGTCGCCGACGATCCGCCGCTCGAACACCGCGTGATCGGCGCCGCGCCCCTGCGGCTCATGGATCGAGGCGGTGATCGCGCCGGGGCCGCCGGCGCGCTTGAAGGCCTCGTAGAGCGTCTCGACGTCGTGACTCAGATAGCGCTCGGTCTCGAAGATGTTGCCCTGGATCGGCACGGTCTCGCGATGCTCGCGCAGGTGGAAAGTGGGATTGACGACGTCGTGATGCCCGCACCACGCGCCGGTCAGAATCGTCGAGTGGCTCGGCCACGTGATGCTGGGGAAGTTGACGATCGAGCCGTGCGATAGCATCGCGCCGCGCTCGACGAGGCCGGCGATGTTTGGAATGGCGCCGGGACTGTTGTCGAGCTGATGGCGCAGTTCCGAATGCGACAGGCCGTCGAGGAGAATCATGTACACGCGCTTGGGGCGGTCCGCCTTGTCATCGATGATTTCGTCGAGCGGACGTCCGTCCTGTCGCTTCAGATAGACCTGGGCGCTTGAGCCCGACGCGTCGAGGCCGGCGGTTTTCGCGAGTCCCGCGATGCGCGCGATCGTGGGCGCGACGTCGACCTGGCGGGCGTTCAGCTTGAAGAGTCCGCGGCGAACGCCCGGGCCGCTGAAGACCAGCGGCGCGCGGCATTGCACCACGTCGAGCGCGCCGTGCTGCCCCGGCTGAATTCCGTAGGCGTAGGCTTTGGGGCTGACGATCAGGTCGGGCGCGCGCGGACTGTCGAAGAGCTGCGCGATTCGCTCGTACGCATAAGGGTGGCTCATCACGTGCGGCTCAAAGTACGCGTGATTCGGATCGTCGGTGCGATTGCCGCTGCGGGCGGCGGCGTCGAGTTCCTCGCCGATCGTCGAGACGATGAACGGATCCTGATTTGCGATCGGGTTCTCGCCGATTTGCTCGACGACCTTGAATGACAGCGCACCGCGTTCGTCGGCTAAGCGCTTGAATCGAATCATGCCGCGCCGCGACCACACTTCGTACGCGTCGGCGCGCCACGTGATCACGAGATCGACGTGGTCGGCAGCCGGAGTCTCAGCGAGCAGCCCAAGGATCGTCGTGTCGCCGGAATCGTACTGATGCGGATCGAGTCCCTGGCCGCCGCGGCGTTCAGGTCCATGCTCGCGCCGTTGGTCGGATTCGCGATTCATTTGAAGCAGAGTCTCCTTGTTGAAAAACATTGCGCTGCGCGACATGACGCGTGCAAGCGACTTACGGCGCACTACTTAATGTTTCATTCACATTTGCGATCCGGCCAGGAAGGATTGCGTGTGCTTGCTCATTCCCGCAATAGTGAAACCCCCAACCGGGAAAGGCAATCAGCATATGGCGCTCAACGAAGAATTCGAATCACGAATCGGAAAAGGCACCAAGGCTTCGGGCAAACTCAATTTTCGCGGCCCGGTGAAAATCGAAGGCGAAGCGGAAGGCGAGATCACCGGAGAGGAAGTTGTAATCGCGGCCGGCGCGGTGGTGAGCGCGCGGATTTCCGCGAGCAAGGTGACGATTGCGGGCGCCTTCAGCGGCGAAGTGACGGCGCGCGAACGCGTAGAGTTGATGGCGACGGCGCGAGTGCAATGCACGATCAGCACGCCGAGCCTGGTGCTCAACGAGGGCGCGCAGTTCGACGGCGATTGCAAGATGCCGACGAAGAAGCTGGCGGCGTGAGGGGCGCCTAGCAGGGAGACGTCGAGACCAGCACGGTTTCGATGCCGCGTGAATCACGGCGTCGTAGCACGTGTCCCGCGTCGTCAATCTCAATTTCCTCGGAGTCGCCCATCCGCGGCTCGAAAATCCACACGTACGGATCGTTGCCACGCTGCCGGCACGATTGCTTGCTGGTCGCGGCGACGAGCGTATTCGGATCGATCGCCGCCACCCGCCCGGTCCATCGTGTCTGCCCCCGTTCGCGGACATGCGCGATGGTCAGGGCGCGGAAGATGACCAGGTCAGCGTCCACTTCGCCGTAGCGCCCGAGCTTGGTGGTCAAGTCGTTGCGGCTGCCCCCCGCGCTGACGTTGCCGCGCAGAAAACCGTCGGCTGATTCGTAGGTCGCGTTGCGAGTGAAGGGGCCGCGGCTGTAGCTAACGACCAAGCGGCGGACAAGCGCGGTGTCGTCGAGCTCGGCTTCGACTTCGTAAACGTTGGAGCCGCTCGCCGGATGCCGAAGGCCGTGAATCCGTCCCGCGGCCAGGGTTTCAGTTTCAACGGCTATCACCTCGCCGGCACGGCGGATGTCGTAGCGGAATTCGCCGTCGGCAATGAGCATGCTCGAAAGCTAACCGCTCGGGTGGAGGCGGACAAGTTTGCCAGCGTCGGCAGGTTTGGGCCATTGTGTCGGCTCGAAGACGCTGATCGTCAAAAAATGGAATGCACAAATGAACTGGCAGGAGTACTACCGATCGCGCACGATTGCGGCCGAGGAAGCGGCCGCGATGGTAAAAACGGGGATGCGAGTGGTTTTCCCGCTCGCGGCGGGCACCGTGATGCAGCGCGCGCTGGCGGCGCGGGGCAGGCAAATAGGCGGCGTGGTTGATCTCAGGATGTCGTCACCGCTGATCGATCCGGGATGGCTCGGCGGAGAAGCCGCGGCGCATTTCAAGATCGAGTTCGAGCTGTTTATCGGCAATATGGGACGTCCGGTGCACGACCGAAATGCGGCCACCTACCTGCCCAATTTATTTTCGACCGGTTTCAAGCCGCACGACGAGCGGCCCGCCGAAGACAAGCCGGTGGATTTCACGTTCGTCAACGTTACCACGCCCAATGCCAAGGGCTTCGTCAGCTTCGGGCCGCATCAGTGGAACAAGCGGATGTACGCGCGGCGCGCGCGCCACGCGATCGCCGAAGTTGACGCGAGCATGACGCGCACCTACGGCGACGTTTACATGCATGTCTCGGAGTTCAATTATTTCGTCGAGGGAACTCCGCCACCGCCCGACCTGAATGCGATCGAGAATGCGCTGGCGGCAATGGACGCCGACAAGCGCGAAGGCATCCGCGCGGTAATCGCGGAAGTGGGCGTCGAACGGATCTGGCCGCTGGTCCAGTATCTGCAACGCACTCCACTTGCGAATTTGCGCGTGTTGCTCGGCCTTACGCCACCGCCCGCGGAGTTCAAGGCGATAGCGGGATACCTGAGCGAACTCCTCGAAGACGGCGCGACGATCCAGATCGGAGTCGGAGACCCCAGCTCGCAGATGCCGCGGCTGGGCGCGTTCGACACCAAGCACGACCTGGGGCTTCACACCGAAATGGTCGCGCCGGGAATCGCGCGACTGGTTGACGCGGGAATCATCAACGGGCGGCGCAAGACGAGCCATCGCGGCAAGGCGGTGGCGGTCGCGTGGTCGGGCTCGGATCCCGACGACTTGCGCATAATCGACGACAACCCGGCGTTCGAGCTTTACGATCCCGAGTACGTGCTCAAGATCGCGACGCTGTCCGCGAATTACCGGCAGACGTCGATCAACAATGCGCTCGCGATCGATCTGACCGGACAGATCAATTCGGAGAGCGTGCTCGGCGCGCGAATGATGAACGGGACGGGAGGACAGCCGGAAACTCATATCGGCGCGTTTCTATGCCCCGGCGGCCGCGCCATTACGCTGCTGCAATCGACCGCGGTCGGCGGCGCGATCTCGCGCGTCGTGCCGCAACTCGAAGCCGGCGCGCTGGTAACAGTGCCGCGCTATTTCGCCGACACGGTGGTTACGGAATTCGGAATCGCGCGGCTGCTCGGCAAGAACCATCGCGAGCGCGCCGCCGAACTGATCGCGATTGCTCACCCGGATCATCGCGCGGAGCTGAGGGAAGCCGCCAACCGACTGTTCGGCTAGATCGTTCCCAAAGCACGAAAAAGCGCGCGATTCTGTGCCGAATAGTGCAAACGGGCTTTGTAAATTCTACCTGGGGCTTGATTTTATGCAGGAAATAGTCCAATAAGAGGGTCTATAGCGCAGTTCAACTTTTATGATAGTCTATTTGCCAGCCTAGGGACGGATAGGCCCATTAAAGAGGAAATGAACGGATGCCATCCTCGACGAAAGTCCTAACAGTCAACGAGCTAGCCGAATATCTGCGAGTGCATCGCTCGACAATCTATCGTCTGCTAAAGAAGGGCCAGTTGCCCGGTTTCAAGATCGGAAGCGACTGGCGCTTCAACGTCGAGGTAATCGATGAGTGGCGGCTTCGGCAGGGGCCCGGCGTGCTGGAAGAAGAAGCGGCCGATTAGCGGGCTTTCACGAGCGTAATTTTTTCACGAATCGTAGTCCGCAGTTAGTTTTCGATTTCAAGCTCATCTCGCGCAAGTTGTCGCGCGCACGCATGCGCGGTTAGACTGCGACAACTGACTCATGCCGACTGACATTTCCGCCAAGACCCGGCTGTTTACCGAATCTGTAATCCGCGAGATGACGCGGCGGGCGCTCAACTGCGGCGCGGTGAACCTGGCGCAGGGATTTCCCGACTTCGCGGCGCCGGCCGAAATCAAGGAAGCGGCCAAGCGCGCGATCGACGAGGAATACAATCAGTACGCGATCACGCACGGCTCGCCGAATTTCCGGCGCGCCATCGCGGACAAGGTGCGCAGCTACAACGGCATCGCGTGCGATCCCGACCGCAACATCACGGTGACCTGCGGCGCGACCGAGGCGATGATCGCGACGATGCTGGCGGTGATCAACCCGGGCGACGAGGTGATCATCTTCGAGCCGTTCTACGAGAACTACGGCCCCGACGTGATCCTGGCCGGTGCGACGCCGCGCTACGTGGTGCTGCGCGACCCGGATTTTTCGATCGATCGCGCCGAGCTCGAAGCGGCGTTCGGGCCGCGCACCAAGGCAATCGTGATCAACACTCCGCACAATCCGAGCGGCAAGGTGTTCACCCGCGCCGAGCTCGAAACGATCGCCGCGTTATGCCAACGCCATGACACGCTGGCGATCACGGACGAAATTTACGAGCACATCATTTACGGCGGCGCGCGCCACATCTCGATCGCGAGCCTTGCGGGAATGGCCGAGCGGACGGTGACGATCAGCGGGCTGTCGAAGACCTATTCGATCACGGGATGGCGGCTGGCGTACGCGATCGCCAGCGAAAGAATCACAGCGGCGATTCGCAAGGTGCACGACTTTTTGACCGTCGGCGCGCCGCATCCGCTGCAGGAAGCCGGCGCCGTCGCGCTGCGCCTGCCGGAATCGTTTTACGCGGCGCTGACCGCGATGTACGAGCGCAAACGCGGCGCGCTGTACGCGGCGCTCACGCGGGCGGGCCTGGAATGCAGCAAGCCCGACGGCGCGTACTACATCGTGGCGGAGATCGGCGGGCTAGGATTCAAAGACGATTTTGCGGCAGCAGACTTCCTGCTCGACCAAGTGGGAGTCGCCGCAGTGCCCGGTTCAAGCTTTTACCATCGGGCGGAATTAGGGCATCGGAAGATTCGATTCACGTTTTCGAAAAGCGACGAGACGATTGCGGCAGCGGCCGAGCGGCTGAGCCATCTGCAGGAGAAACTGGCAGCGCGTTCGAAATTCGAGAGCAGGAAAAATTCGTAAGATACGCAGAAGCTTGAATCGTGCGGAAAAATGCGCGCTGTACCCTCACCGTCATCCTCTCCCTTGCAGGGAGAGGAAACAGAATGATCAGGCCGATTTCTTGCCGCCCTGGATAGTGCGCAAGGGCGGGCGCTCGATGCCGCCCGATAAATAGACCAGCACGGTCCAGGCGCTGCGGGTGAGCGGGTAGCAGAGCAGCACGCTGCCGCATGCGATGGCGCACAGAATGAAAATTTCGA
The DNA here is from genome assembly GCA_963842085.1 of uncultured delta proteobacterium. Classification (GTDB taxonomy): domain Bacteria; phylum Desulfobacterota; class Binatia; order Binatales; family Binataceae; genus Binatus. The sequence continues at coordinate 2,721,877 of CAWJET010000001.1, read as the reverse complement.
CGACGTCAGAAAGGTGCGTGGCGAGGGCGAGGAGCGCCCAGCACGCCAGGAACGAGCCGGCGGCCACGGCGAAGTCGAGATACATCGCGCCCAAGGTCTCTCCCGGATCTTTCCAGAACACGGCGTGGCATCGCGGGCATTCGCGATTCATTGTGAAGTGCGAGCGGAAAATCGCGCCATTACGGCAGAGCGGACATCGGCAATTGAGCGCGCACTTGATCAGCGCGTATGCGGAATCATTCGCCACGATCCTGATCTTACTCCGCGGCGCGTATGAGGCCAGCCACTATTTCGCGCGGGGATCAGATGCTCCAGTTGAAGCCGACTTCAGGACCGTACATCTGCACGCGCAGGAAGTTGCCCACCCCCGACGACGTCTGCGTGTACTTCGAGTAGTAGTAATTCAGGCCGGCAAATGGGGCGAAGCCGCGCCACTCCCGGTTTGAGTAAATGACGCGCCAGTGAGTCTCGAAACCCGATTGGGAGTCGTAGACCGTGCCGCCCTCGCTGCGGCCTGAATTCCGTTGGCCCAATAGCCTTGCGCGGTCACCTCGAACGCGAAGTTGGCCCCCAGCCAATGCCGCTCCTCGATACCGATCACCGGAATCGGCAGTCCCTTGTCGTGGAAACGGATTCGGGCTTCGTACTGCGAGAATTGGCTGAAGTTCGGCGACCCGTCGTTGATTCGATAATCGTTGTAGGTGAACTCGAGGCCGAGCTTTGCGCGCGAGTCCCATCCCTGCAGAAACTGCGGCAATCCATCTTCGCGATCCTGATACAGCGGCGTCAGGCGGCGCTCGTAGTATCCACCGAACGTGTACCAGCGCGTGCCGCCGGGATTCAGCTTCTGATTCGGGGAGATAATCGTCCCGCCAAACGCGAGCGGCTGAGTTTCAAATTTGCTGCCGTAGATGCCGAAGTATCTGAACTGGAACTGCGCCGCGTTGACGTCGTCGAACCAGAATGTGGCCAGCACTTCGGGCACCTGCATCTGCGAGACGCCCTGATCGTGCTGCAAACTGATCGCGCTGTCGGGAAACGAGTTGATGCGGCGGCGGAGCGTGTTGTTGCCAACCAGGAACTGATAGGTGTCGCCAACCTCGACGTCGAATTGATGCTGCGCGGGTGTAAGCAAATCGGCCTCCGACACCCGCAGCGATCCGAAGTCCTCCGCAAAGCCGGTCGTGCTGGTTAGCAACGCGATGACGACCAAAGCCATACCCAGTCGAACTGAACGCATAGGCAGGATGCTGGCCTAATAGGAAGCCAATTTCAAGACGCGCTCTATTGGGCGGTAGCGGGCTTTGGCTTCTCGTCAAGGAGGGGCGCAGGAGTGCCAGGCGTGGACTGAAATCCGTCGGGCAAATCGCGCGCCGGCGAAATTCGGATCACGACTATTTGGCCCGAATCCAGCTTGGCGCGTGAGGGACGCGCAAAACCGATTCGCGCGAGCAGGTATTTCTTGGGATACTGCTCGATCACCTCGTCCTGCAGCGTCTCGTCCTGGACGATTTCCGCTTTGCCGATTAACGCCGGGCCGGTGCTCGAGCCGATCCAGATGAGCGCCGGGCTGCCGCGCTTGATTCGTTTGGCTTTCCAACTGGTCGGCGAGGTTTCGATCAGGACCTGGTTGTCGGCGGTCGTGATGAACCAGACCGGCGCGGCTTTGCTCTGGTTGCCGTCTTTGCGGACCGTCGCAATATAGATGTAAGTGGCCTTGGCCAGGGCGTCGGCGTCGCGAGCTGACGTGGCCGCGCGGGCGGTCGCGGCGGGCACGGCCACGGCGGCCATGAGAACGGCAGCCGCGAGAAGATGAGGAAGATCGGCGGCGGAAATTTTCATGATCTGCTCAATCGTCAATTTTCGAGATAGCGGCGTCGCACGAAAACTTCTCCCAGGAACAGCATAATGACAATTGGAATCAGCCACGAATTCGCGCTATGGCGAAATGCCACGGTCCGACCGCTGTGGCGGGCAATCGTCGCGGCGGGAGCGTCGAACGCGCCGTGCGTCGCGGTCGATAGCCGGCGCAAGAGTTCGAGATTGGGCGGCTTGATGCGCAACTCGGCGCCGTCGGCTGGAATCGATCCGGCGGCGGCGAATTCGCGCTGCTCGAGGACTTTTTCGGAATCGCCCGCCTTGAACATCAGCGTCGCGACGTACTTGCCGCGTGGCAGCGGCCCGACTTCGCCGCGATAGACCGAGGCGTCGGTCTCGGTCATCGCAACATCGACGGCCCGCCGCGGTCCTGTGATCCGGCAGACCAGGTTGCTCGCGGGATTGGGATCGGCCTTCTCAGCCTCGACGCTGATCGAGCCGTCAGGTGCGCCGTGGGCGCGCATCGTGAACATCCCGGAGTCGCCCTGGCGCATCGTCCAGCCCGCCATCTGCGACCAGAATTCCGCGTAGCGGTTCCATCGAATCCAGCTAAGCGTGCCGAGCGAATCGGGATCGGCGGCGAAAATCGCGGTGCGGCCGAGTCCATATTGCCACGACGCGAGCAGCGGTGCAGTTTTGTCGGCGCGCACGATCTTGAGCGCGACTTGCGCACCGTCCTTGGGCTCGGCCGCGGCGAAAAAATCGATCGGCGGAATCTCCTTGATGGTAATGCCGGAGAGCATCGCGGACGCCTGGCCGGCCTCGACGGTAGTGCGATCCTGCTTGCGCCGGTTCATCGCCTCGCGCGTGAGCCCGACCAGCAGCAGCGGCAGCTTCTCGATATCCTGCACGCGATAGAAGATGCCGCCGGTCGCCTGCGCGAAGTCCTGCAGCAGTTGCAGATTGGCGAGGTCGGGGCCGATGCGGATGGTCGAGACCGGGATGTGCTGGCGGGCGAATTCGGCGATCAGATCGTCGTGGTCGTGGTACTGGCGGTTGGTGTCGCCGTCGGTGAGCAGAATCACCTGGCGCACCGGGATGCCGCTTTGCAGAATCTCACGTTCCGCGATTTCGAGCGCTTCCTTGAAGTCGGTGCCGCCGCCGGGTTGCAGGCGGTCGATGCGGTTCTCGAGCTCGCCGCGATCGTCGCCGAGCGGCTGCAGATGCGCGAGCACGTACGGCTGCGAATCGAAGGCGATCACGCCGGCGAAGTCGGTGTCGTCGAGCTGGCGCAGCAAGGCGATGGCCGCTTGCTTGGCGTAGCGGATACGCTCGCCATCGCGCACCGCCGGATAGCGCGAGTCGTAGCTCATCGAGTTCGAGCGATCGATGCATAGATAAACGGCGATCGGCTCGCGCGACGGGGGCGGCGGCTGCGGCACGAACTTCACCGGCAATGCTTTTTCCAGCTCGCCGCCGGCTAGTTTGTCGTCGCGCAAGGTGTCGCCCGTGGCGACCAGTCCGCCGCCGTAGTCGGCAACGTAGCGATTCAGGGCGTGCTGCGCCGCGGGCGTCAGTGAGCCCTCGGGTACATCGTCGAGGATCACCAGTTGATAAGGCAGGTAGTCCGCCGGGTGCTCGCTCAGGCTGCGTGGCGACACGAAATCTATCCGGTAGTTGCGCATCCTGAGCGCGGTCACGAGGCTTTCCGGCGGCGTGGCCGAGGCGATGAGAATCCGCGGCGCGCCGGTCACCGAAATCGCGGCCTCGACCCGCGGATTCAGCGCCACCCGCGGCGCAGCAATCGACACTTCCGCGCTCATCAGGTATGCGCCCGGGCGCGCCAGCCGATACGGCAGCTCGAAGCGGTTCAGCCCCGGCTTGAGCGTAATCGATTCACCGCCGACCGCGACGCCATCGCGGTCGAGCTTGAGCAGGGCGACAACGGGAGACTGCGATTCACTTTCAACGTCGATTCTGAATGCAAACTGCTGATCGGCGCGGACCGTGTCCGGGGAATAGAAATTGGTGACCGCGATTCTCTCGCTCGCCGATGGCGGCGGCGCGGCGGCGAAGATTCGCACATCATCCTCGAGCATCGCAGGAACTTCCGTCATCGCGGAATCCTCGGTCTCGTTGCCGTCGCTCAGCAACACGATTCGCTTGTCCGCCTCCGACGGGAAAAGGCTCTCAGCCGCGGTAAGCGCGCCGGCAATGTTGGTGGCTCCCCCATCGACACCGTCGCCGAAGTGACCCAACAGCCGGGGATCGGTCAACGGCGCCAGCAGCCGCGCGTCGCGGCCAAAGCCGACAATCGCAAGCCGGTCGGTCGGAGCCATCGAGGACTTCAGCCGTTCGATCTGGCTGCGCATCCAATCCTGTTGATCGGGCGACACCGAACGCGACTCGTCGAGCGCCGCGACTACCACGACGCTCCGCGCAGCGATTCGTCCCGGAATGCGCAGCCCCGCGAGCATCGCGACCAGAGCTACGACGCACGCCGCGCGAAGGGTCGCAGCCGCAGCGCCCGCCAGACGCAATCCGGCGCGCATCGCGAGAATTCCCGGCGTCGCGGCCAGCGGCACGAGCACCAGCAGCCAGAGCAGATACGGCCGATCAAACATGGCGCATCCCCCAGCGGCCGGCGTGGCTAATCAGCATCGCGGATTCAACGGTCAAGGCGAGCAGCACCAGCGCGATCAAAATGAAAACCAGCGGCTGCACTTCCTTGGCCGACGGCGCGCTCGATGCGGCCGCGGTCTTTGCCGCAGGCGCGTTCGCTTCGGCCTGCGGTTTCGCACCGAGGTCGGACTCGGCGGCGTCGTAATAGTTGGCGAGCACCTGCGTCGTCGCGCCGCCCGACTCGACGGCGTAGCGACCGGCCTGCAGCGGACGGATTCGCACACGGCCCCATTTGTCGGCTGTGATGGTGCGTACGCTTGCGTCAGGCTGGGTGATTCGCGCGGTTCCAGTTGCGGGTACGCTCACATCGGCGCCGGTTGGCACGATCAAGATGTCGCGCGGCGCGGTCAGTTGTTTGATCAGATTGACCGTCAGCACCAGCGCGTCGAGATGATCGGGCGCAAGCAGAAGATGATCGCGCACGTCGAATGCCAGTACGCCGACGGGACCGCCCGCGGCGCGTCCGACCGCGGCCAGAGGAATCGACGACTGACCGGGGCCGGTAGCGGTCGCAAGCAGATCCATCCATTCGGGGAGCGCGACAATTCGCGTCGGGCCCAGCGCCAGCGATTCGATTCCCGCCGATTCATCCATCTGGTCACCGCGAATATCCGCGCTCGCCATCGTTCCATTGACGGAGATTCCGACGCCAGCGTACGGAGAATTCTTCACGTTTTGCGGCGGATAGATGAGCAGCATCGACCCGGCCCCTGCCACTGGCGCATAGCAATCGTGCATTACAACCAGGTCAAACGGCTTCGCGTTCGCGCCGGATGAATTTGCCTGCGCCAGATACGTGGCGGGATCGGCGGCCTCGATCTGGAAATTCCCGTTTACCGCAAGCAGCACGCGCGCGATGTCGTCGCGCACCGCGGGGTCGGGGGAGAGCACCAGCGCCCGAGCCGCCTGCTCGGACGGCGCGTAGGCGTATCGGCTGTTGTCAGCTTCGATCGCATCAGGAGTCAGGATTCGCGCGTGCAGCAGACCCCCGGTCGGGAGCGGTCCAAACCCCACCACCACCTGTTCACGCGGCGCGAGCATCAGGGTCTGATGAAACACTTCGCTGTTGCCGAGGTCGATGGCCAGTTCGGCAGGATGAGGCCGGGCAGAGAAATTGCGAATCACAGCGCGGCCACGCGTCGAGCCCGGCACGCCGGGATCGAGCGATACGATCGCCAGGTTCGAGTCGCCGGAGCCGACCTGGTGGAAATTTATGCGTGCGATCGAGCCGGCGTCGGCAAGGAGCGTCGGCGCGGGCGGCCGATCGGCGAACAGATCGATTTCCGACGTGCCGCGCGCGCGAATCAGCGCGGCTCTCAGAGCCGCCGTGCGTGCAGGCACCGCCATCGGAATCAGCTCGCCAAGCGCTTTGCGCAAATCGGCCCGGTTCGCCGTCTGCGGATGACGCACCTGCGCCTCCAGCGCGTACGCGATAACGCTGAACTCGTCTCCAACCGGCGCTTGATCGATTATATCCATTGCATCGCGCCGGGCCTGCTCCAGTCTTGTGCCGGCGCTGTCGCGCGCGCTCATCCCGGCGCCGAGATCGAACACCAGCGCATGGCTGCGGCCGTGACCCGGTGCGGGCGCGCTCATCACGTACAGTCCCGCAATCGCAAGCGTCAGCGCGGACAGCGTCGCCATCTCGAGCCAGAACAGCGGATCGAGCCGCACGTGACGGACGCTCGCGACCGGCGCGGGCGCTTCGTCAAACAGCATCAGGCTCGACACTTCGATCGTCGGACGCGAGCGCGAGCGCAGGTAAATCAGCACCAACAGCGCGAGGCTGAGTCCATAAGCGAGGTTGCGCGGGTTGAGCAGGCCCACGGCTATCTCACGATTCCCAGCAGCGGGAGTTCGCGTTCCATAAAACTGTCCAGATTGCCCGCGCCGAACGCCTGCGCATAGGTAATCGCGTGCGCGGTGCAAATCTCGCGTATGCGTGCGGCGATCTTCTCGACCTTGCGCCGCAGCGCGGCGACCGCAGCCGGCCCCAGCACGGTCTCGCGGACTTCGCCGGTCTCCGCGTCGCGCACGCGGAACATTCCCGGCGGATACGCAGCAGTGCTCTCCTGCTCACCCATCACGTGGATAACCTTTACGTCGCAGCGGGCCGCCACCATCCGCTTGAGCGCGTCTTCGATGTCGCTTTCGCTCGCCAGGAAATCTGAAATGACCACCACCGTTCCTGCCGGCCGGCGCTGCAGGAGCAACTGATCGACCGCCGCGCCGAGGCGGGTCTCGCCGCCCGCTTTCACCGACGTGACGAACGGCTTGAAGTTGAGGTACGACTCGCGGCGGCGATGGAACGGCGTCGCTTCGAACTTCATCGCGCCGCGGTGCATCGAGAACGTGCCGATGCGAACCGCGTCGTTGTCGGCCATCCCGATGTAGGCGAGCGACGCGCCAATGGCCAGCGCGAGCCCCAGCTTGTCGTCGCGCTCGGGCAAACCCATCGACGCGCTCGCATCGACCAGCGAGGTGACCTCGATCTGGCGATCGGCGCGGTAGGTCCGCAGCATCAATTCGTCAAGCCGCGCGAACGCGTTCCAATCGAGAAACCGCAAATCGTCGCCGAGCGCGTACTCCTTGAAATTTTCCGGTTCGATTCCGAGTCCCTGGACTCTGCCCAGCGCACGCTGGCCCGCGCGCACCGTGCGGGCACGCTTGATGCCCAGCACCAGGCGGTCGAGCTTGCGCAAAAACTCCGGCTCGAATGCGCGCACCTCGAGCATTGTCGACCGCCTACAACTTCGCAGCGCGAACCGACTTGACGACGCGCTCGACAATATGCGCGGCGTCGATTCCGTCGGACAGCGCGGCGTAGTTGAGCATGATGCGATGGGTCAGCGCGGCAACCGCCACCTGCTCGATGTCTTCATGCGCGATATTGGCGCGCCCGTCGAGCAGCGCCCGCACCTTGGCGCCCAGGATAAGCGCCTGCGCACCGCGCGGGCTCGAGCCGAACATCACGTAGCGATTGACCATCTCGTCGTGCACGGCCCGGGCTTCGTCGGTCACGAAGCGCGAGTTCTGCGGCTGCGTCGCTCGCACCAGCCGCGCCGCGTATATCTCCATCGCCGGCGCCGCGATCACCTCGCGCACCAGCCGTTTCAGCGCCTCGACTCGCTCGGCCGCTTCGTCGGCGTGGAAAATCGGCTGGATTCCCGCTTCTTCGGGCCCGGTGGTCGACGAGATGATTCGAGTCAGTTCGCCTTCGTCCGGATAGTTCAAGCGGACTTTGAACAGGAAGCGATCGAGCTGCGCTTCCGGCAGCGGATAAGTGCCCTCCATCTCGATCGGATTGAGCGTCGCCATCACGAAGTACGGCGGTTTGAGGCGGTAAGTCGTGCCCGATACGGTCACCTGCAACTCCGCCATCGCCTCGAGCAGGGCGGACTGCGTCTTGGGCGTCGCGCGATTTATTTCGTCACCCAGCAGGATGTGGCAGAACGCGGGCCCCGGCTGAAAGGTGAATTCGCGCCGCCCGTCCTCGCCCGACAAAATCACGCGCGTGCCGGTTATATCGGCCGGCATCAGATCGACGGTGAACTGAATTCGGTTGAAGCTCAGGTTGAGCGCCAGCCCCAGTGTCTTGACCAGGGTCGTCTTGCCGGTGCCGGGCACGCCTTCGATCAGCACGTGGCCGCCCGCAAACAGCGCCGACAACAACTCCTCGACGGCCTGCTCGTGCCCGATGATCGTCTTGTGGATCTCGGCCTGGATGCGCCGAAACGTCCGGGCGAAATCCGCCACCGTTGGCGTTTCCGCCTGCACCTCGCTCATCTTTCGAATACCCGCTTGATAGTGGTTCGATCGTCGGCCGGCACCGCGGCGCGCGCCACCGGCTCGTCCGGCTCCTGGTTCAGGCTGAGCGGCGTGCGCACTTTGGGAGGAACGTAGGCGCGGCCGGCGCCCTTCGCGCCGCGATCGACCGGTCGCGCTTCGATTGCGATCTCGAAACCCTCGCTGCCGAGTTTCGCCGCTGCGGGCGCGCCGAACAGGCTGTCGGGATCGGCCCCGATTCCATGCGCCGAGCCGCCGTTGCTGCTGTTCTCGCCGCTTTGCTGGACGCTGCGATCGGTCGCACTCTCGTCCTGATTGGGATTGTTGTTGCCGGCGTCGGACTCTACGCTCGCCTCACCGTTGCCGCCGGGCGACGGCTCCGAATTCGGCTGACGCGAATCGTCCTGCTTGGGCAGATCGATTTCGTGGTTGGAACTTGGCTGTTCCTGTTTGAACTGTCCCGCAACGTCGCTGTGCCGATTCGTCTGCGAATCGGGCGCACGATGAATTTCGTTCCGATCCTGATCGTTGCCGGCGTCGGCCAGCCGCAAGGTCAGGCGCTGCTTGGAGGGCGCCCGCTGTCCGGTCAGCTTGCTCTGTAAGTTCGCGGCCATGTCGCGCGCACGATTCACCAGTTGGTTCAGCGAATTGCCGCCGGCGTCGCCATTCGCGGCGCCCTCGCGCGCCAATTTGTCCTCGAGCCGGCGCATGGTCGCGGCGTTGGCCGTGACCTGCATTCCCGATCCATCGCCCGGTTCGGCCGGCCGCAAATGCAGGTCGTCCAGATCGACCGTCACGTCGTTCTGCCCGTCGCCCGGGATGATTTGTGGCGCGCGCTTGATCCTCGAAATCGGAAGCGCGAGCGCCGCCAGCACGATTGCTCCAGCCAGAGGATAGATCGCGCGCGAGACTCGGCGCCGTTCGATCCGCGCAGCCTCGAATTGGTCCTGGCAGGCAAGCGTATCCTCAACCAGGTATGGCCACAGCGGGCCACGGCCCTCGCTGCGCTCGAGCGCGACGATTGTCGAGAGACGGCCCTTCAGCTCGGCGCGATCGTCGGCCACCGCCGCGGCGCGCACCGCGCTGGCGCGCATTTTCCAGCCTGCGCCGATCGCGCCCACAATGCCGACGGCTGCGATAACCACCAGCACCGAGCTGCCAATCAGGAACGGGAGCGGCGACAGCAAGGACGCGCCGGCAAATATGACGGCGCCGCCTGCGATCGCGATCGCGAGGGTGTAGAAAATCGCATGCTGGATTGCCAGCGAGTTCAGTCGCGTGCGTACGGAACCGACTTTACCCAGGATTAACCCGAGTTTCTCGTCAGCTCGCCTGTCTTGTGAGGAGAACGACATCGAAGGCGCCAAGCGCGTGGATCGAGGATAGTTTAGCTCCGCCGGTCACGCAACGATGAATCTAAAACGTCCAGCCTACGATCGATTTAAGAAATAGCCCGTTACTCGCGCGAGTCACTCCGATGCCCACGCCCAGGTTCAGCTCGAGTTGCGGAATGAAATCAAAATTCAGGGCCGGCACGATGAAGTGCTGCTGCTCCTGCACCTTTGCCAGCGGCTGAATCGAGCCCATGTCGCCGTAGTATTCGAGCGCCGGCGAAAGCCAGTCGTTGAGCTTGTAAACCAGCATGCCCGACGGATCGAATTGCATTCCGCGATGCGCCCCCGGACCGCTGAACGGATCCTCGAAGGCGAAGTTCCCGACCAGCCGAAATCCCTTGTAGCTCGCGCCGGCGATCGGCCGCAGCTCGAGCGTCGTCGGATTTTCCTCGGCCGCGTGCCGCATGTAGTCGAGCTCGATATTGCCGCCGAATTGCACCGGCCACTCGAACGTCTGCGGGATTCCGAAATGAACTTTCGTGCGCGACCCCGAGTATTCGTAGCCGCCGTTGGATAGCTTCGCGGTGCAGAAATACTGGCCGACCTCCAGCCAGCGGACGACTCCGTAGGTGCCCTCGACCGTCTCGTGCACCTGGTAAACATCCGTCTGGCTTTTCGCCAACTGCCCGGTCGCCGTCGAGGTCGTGTTTGAATGCAATTCAAGCGTCAGGTGACCGACCGGCGCAGTATCCGTGTCGTAAATCTGAATTTCATAGAAGTCGATCGCGTGCGACGGACGCGCAACCGCGAGCATCGCGACGAGGCACAGCGCGAGCGCAAAAATATGACGGACGTACTTCGCCACCGGCGTCTCGGATGAAGTCCTCTAACGCGGTTCCTTGAGTCCGGCGTCGTCGGCCGCTCCCAAAGCGATCGCGGACCAGTCCAGATCGGCGCGCCCCTTGGCAATCGCCGAGACGAATCGATCCCGCAGCAGGCTTGCCGTCGGCATCGGCACGTTCGCCGCAAATGCGGTCTGCAGCACGAGGTCGATATCCTTGAGTCCGAGCGGCAGCCGAAACCCCGCCGGCGTGAACCGCCCATGAGCGATGATTGGGCCGTAGCCCTGGTACACCGGCGCCGCAAAGATCGTTTTCGCCAGCATCTCGAGCGCCGCCGCCGGATCGACGCCGCTCTTGCGCATCATAGCGACCGCCTCGCCCATCGACTCGAGCGCGGCCGCGATCATGAAGTTGCCCGCGAGCTTTACCACGTTCGCCGCGCCGGGATTGTCGCCAAAGTCGAAGACCTCCTGCCCCATCGCATCGAGGAGCGGTTTCACCTTGGCCTTCGCGTCAGCCGGCCCCGAAACGCAGATCCGCAACTGCTTCGCCTGTGCAGCGTTCGGCCGCCCGAACACCGGCGCCGCCAACATCACGCTCCCGCGCGACGCATGATATGCGGCGAGTTCCCGCGTAGTCGCCGGTGACACCGTGCTCATCGAGATATGAATCCCGTCAGGCGCCAGATGCTCGGCGAGCGCATCCTCGCCTGTCACCAGCGCCTTGACCGACGCATCATCCGCAAGCATCGAAACCACGACACCCCCCGAATGCGCGACGTCGCCCGCTCGGGCTGCGCGATGCGCCCCCTTGGCAACGAGAGGCTCCGCCTTCGACGCGGTGCGGTTGTAAACCGTCAGATGGTATCCCGCGGCCAGCAGGTTCGCCGCCATCGGCAGACCCATCGCGCCCAGTCCGACAAATCCGATCTTATGTGTCATAAAATTCAGGCTATCACTCGGCCCGCCTGTCGCAATGAATTCGACTACGCGGCGACTTCGGGGTCAGCGCGAATGTACGACTCCGATCCGCGGGCACAGCGACGCGATTTTGCATCGCGAGCACCACGGCGACGTCGGATGACAAATCGTCTGGCCGAACGCCACCAGGATCCCGTTGTACTCAATCCAATGCCGCAACGGCAGCACCGCGCGCAGCGCAATCTCGGTCTTGTCGGGAGTCTTGGTGCGCACCAGGCCCCACCGATTCGAAATTCGATGCACGTGAGTATCGACGCAGATGCCCGGCTTGGCGTACGCCTCGGTCACGACCAGGTTGGCGGTCTTGCGCCCGACGCCTTTGAGCGTCAGCAGCGCGTCGATTTCGTCGGGCACGCGGCCGCCGAATTTTTCGATCAGGTCGCGGCATATTCCGCGGATGACGCGCGCCTTGGTGCGATAGAAGCCCACCGGAAAGATAAGCCGCTCGAGCGTCTTGGGCGCCAGCGAAAGTATCGCTTCGGGCGTATGCGCTCTTGCGAACAATCGAGTCGACGCCGCCGCCGTCGTCGCGTCCTTGGTGCGCAGACTCAGGATGCACGAGATGAGCGTGCGGAACGGATCGCGATGCTGCACCGCGATGAAGCTCACGATCGGCGCGTTCCACTTCGGCGCCTCGCGCCTGAGCACGCGCAGCACGCGACTCACCATGCGCGCATCAAGCGGCGCCCGCCGCGTCGTCGGACTCCGCGACGTTTCGGTTTTCTTAGCCGATGCCATCTGTCGATCTGTCGAATCAATCTCAGCTAGGTCGTTCAGGCTGCGCGCTCCGCTTCACGGCCTCGGGCCTGAGATTCTTGCGCGCCATCTTGAGATCGTAGTGGGTCTGAAGATTCAGCCAGAACTCCGGACTGTTACCGAAATACAATCCCAATCGCAGCGCCGTGTCAGCGGTTATCCGGCGACGGTTGTTCACGATCTCGGCGATCCGATTCGGAGAAATGCCAATTGCCTTCGCAAGCTGATTTTGCGACAGCCCATATTCGGCCAGGAATTCCTCCTTCAACATCTCGCCGGGAGTGACGGGCGCAAATTCATTCTTCATCGAAACTCTCCTAGTGGTAGTCAACGACTCTACCTCCTCGGCGTCACCATCGCTCCACTTGAAAATCACGCGCCACTGATCGTTCACTCGAATCGAGTAGAAGTCTTTCAGTTCGCCTTTCAGCTTTTCCAGCCGATTCGAAGGAGGCACCCTTAGATCTTCAAGCCGACCCGCCGCATTCAGGGCCTCCAGCTTGCGCTTCGCACGACGGGCCACGCCCTGGAACTGGCGCACGAAGCGATCGGCGAATAATACCCTGGTTTGCTCATCGCCGAAGGAACGAATCACAACGTTTAATCGTATATACCGAATCCCGGTATGCGGTCAATTAACGCGCGCCTTGTGATTGAGGCGTTCGCTTCAGCCGCACTTTCGACCGTCGAGCGGTTGACGGCGCGCTCGCGCCGTAGTTCTTTCATGGCGTGACCGAAATCGTAAATTTCGCGCGATGCCGCGCGATCGCGATTGCCGCCGCCTGTATGCTGGCCTGTCTCGCGACTTACGGGTCTGCCTTCGCCGCCTCTCCGGCGGCCACTTCGAACGTTCTGCCCGCTGAGTCCAAGAGCGTGTCCAAGGCGCCGCCCCCTCAGCCGATCAACTGGGACAAAGTCACGCAGGAAGCGACCGACCTGCTGTCGAAGTATATCCAGATCGACACGACCAATCCGCCCGGCAACGAGCTGGGCGCGGCGCGGATGCTCAAGGAGAAATTTCTGACCGACGGAATTCCCGCTACAACCTGGGAGCCGCAGCACGGACGCGGAATTGTCGCCGCGCGTTTGCGCGGCATCGGCAAGCATACCGAGTCGATCATCCTGCTGAGCCACATGGACGTGGTGCCGGCCAATCCCAAGGAATGGGAGGTGCCGCCGTTCTCGGGCGCCGTCAAGGATGGAAAAATCTGGGGACGCGGCTCGATCGACGACAAGGGCCCCGGCGTGATCGAGTTGATGGCGATGCTCGCGATCAAGCGCGCGGGCATCCTGCTCGATCGCGACGTGCTGTTTGTCGCTACCGGCGACGAAGAAGAGGGGGGTAAGAATGGCGCGGGATGGTTCGTCGATCACGAGGCCAACGTCTTCTCCGACGCCGGCTACCTGCTCAACGAAGGCGGCGGAATTCGCGGGCTGACCGGCAACCGCAAAGCCTACGTGGTGTCAGTCACCGAAAAAACGCCGCTGTGGCTCAAGCTTACGGCCAGCGGCCCGGCCGGGCACGCCTCCGATCCGCCGCCGGAAACCGCGGTCACGCGCCTGGTTCGGGCGCTGGATAAATTGATCGACTACAAAACGCCGATCCACGTCGTCGGCCCGGTACAGGATTACTTTCACGCGATGGCCGAGCTCGATAATGGCCCCCGGCCGTTTCTCGATCTCGCCGCCGCGCTGAAGAGTCCCGCCTATCTCAAGACGTTTCTCTCCGATCCAGGCCAGAACGCGCGGGTGCGCGACACCATCACGCCCACGGTGCTGTCCGCCAGCCCCAAGACCAACGTGATTTCCGAGACCGCGTACGCCGAAATCGATTGCCGGCTGCTGCCGGGCAGCGATCCCAAGAAGGTCATGAGCGACATCAAAAAAGTGATCGGCGACGATACCATCAAGATCGACGTGATGCTGAACTTCCCGCCGATCTCGTCGCCGTCGCGCTCGCCGTTGATGACCGCGATTGCGAGGCTGGCCAAAGACCACGACCAGGCCAGCGTCGTGCCCTCGATGATCATCGGGTTCACCGACAGCCATTACTTCCGCCAGAAGAAAATCGTCTCCTACGGCTTCATCCCAATCGAAGTGCTTCCCGTCGAGGCTAAGGGCGTTCACGGGATCAACGAGCGAATCGGCGTCAAGGAACTCGCCGACGGAATTCAACGGATGGTAGAGTTGCTCAAGATTTTCGGAGGCCGCCAATAGGTGATGCAATGATTCGAGCGGGCGTCGGTTTCTCGGCCGCGCTGAATCCGCGGATCGCCGCCGCCGAGGCAGCCGCCGCCGCGATGGCGCAGGCGGGGCTCAGCCGCGCGAAGGGCGCACTCTGTTTCGCAACTCCCGCGTACGGCGCGGCTTACCCGATGATTCTGCGCGCGGTGGCTTCCGAAGCGCATACGCGCGAAGTCGCGGGATGCTCGAGCATGGGCGTCATCGCCGGCGAGACCGAAATCGAGTCCGGACACGCGCTCGCCGTGATGGTGTTCGGCGGCGAAGACATTCACGCGACTCGATTCTTCGCGCCGACGCTGCGCGGCCGGGCCGCGGGCGTCGCCGCTGACGTGGCGTCGGCGGTGCGCTCCAATCTCGGCAAAACGAACCTGCTGATTCTTTTTGCCGACACTTACAACTTCGAAGCCGAGGCCACGCTCGAGGCTCTCCGGACTGAATTGCCCGGCGTGAAGATCGCGGGCGGCGGCGCCAGCGAGGACGGCTCAATTGGCGAGACGTTTGTTTTCTGCGGCGACACGATCAGCTCGAATGCGGTCTCCGGGATGCTGCTGGCGGGCGACTTCGACCTGACGCTGGCGAATTCGATCGCATGCGGCCTGATCGGAACGGCGCATCGCGTGACCGCCGCGCGCGACAATATCGTGATCGAGCTCGACGGCCGGCCGGCCTACGAAGTCTTCGCCGAGGCCGCCGGACCCCTGGCTGCCGATCTGCGGCGCGCGCTGGCCTACGTCTTCGTTGCGGTTCCCGTGTACGAGAACACGCAGACGATCGAGCGGGGACAGTTCGTTGTGCGCAATATCGTCGGCGCCAGCGAGGAGCACGGCGTTATCGCGGTCGCGTTCCAGCCCAAAGTGGGCGACACGGTCGGGTTCGTGCTGCGCGACGCCGAACGCTCGCGCGAGGACTTGAAGGCAACGCTGCAAGAATTAAGCGACCGCCTGGACGCGCCGCCCGCGTTCGGCCTGTACTTCGATTGCGTCTCGCGCGGCGCCGGCCTCTACAACATCCCCGGTCACGATTCCGCGTACATCAGGCGCTACCTCGGACCTGTTCCGATCGCCGGCTTCTTCACCGGTTTCGAAATCAGCTCGCTCGCGGAGCAGACTTCTCTGCTCCAATACTCGGGCGTCCTCGCACTGATCTCGGGAAGGAAATCCTAAGCCGCGCGTGACGCCAGCTTGCGCGTCACCAGCATCGCGATCCGGTAGGTGAAATACAGCTCGCCATCGATTCGGAGCGGACGCGCGCCGCTTAGATCCTCGTCCGCATCGCGCTCGACCATCGCGATCGCCTTGGCCGCGCGCTCCGGCGACGCATGCGCAGCCTTGATCCATTGCGATACCGCGGTGCGGTACCCGTGCGACGCGAACCTGACTATCTCGAGGCCGGCCGCGCCCATCATTCGGATCAGTTCGCTCATCGCAAGCGCGTTGGTGTGCGAGGTGTCGCGCAGCCGCTCGAATTGGTTGTAGTACGCCGCACGCGCCGGCTGTTCGCTGGCAATCAAATCCTCGATTGCCACCAGTCCGTCGGCGCGGCACACTCGCGCCATCTCGGCGATCACTTTTTCCGGCGCGGCAAAATGATGAACCGCGAACCGGCACACGACGACGTCGAATTCCCCGTCGTTGAACGGCAGGCGCGACTCGACATCGCCCTTCTGGAAACGGACGTTGGCGATTCCCCGCTCCGCGCGCATCTTCTCGGCAATCTTGAGCGGCGCGTCAGTCAGATCGATTCCCACGACTTCACGGCACACCCGCGCAAACGTCATCGCGACGTGCCCCGGTCCGGTCGCGACTTCCAGCACGCGCGCATCGCGCGGCGGGGCGACAAGCTCGACCAGCTTGCGCAGATGCTCCGCGTCGAGGATGGCGGGCGCCGTTGCGTAGTCGTTGGCCTGCCGGGTGAACTCTTCGCGCACGAGATCTTTGTGTTCCATAGGAGCGGTCCGAGTCGCCTATTCTCGCGGTTCCCGCGCGCGAATCAAGCGCGCAACCCGCGCCTTGCGGGATTTCCGGCGCTTGCACGCCTGAAAGCCTTAATGGTACCTGAAACATGGATTCGAGCGGTTTCAAGCCGCAGGATTCCCCATCGAAAAAACGGAGGAACGCAAGTTGGATTTCGGATTTTCTGAGGAACAAGAGATGCTCCGGGACGCGGCCAAGCGCTTTCTGGCCGACAACTGCCCGACCAAGTTTGTCCGCCAGATGATGGCGGACGCGACCGCACACGACGCCGCTTTCTGGAAGAAGCTGGTCGATCTCGGATGGCCCGGGCTGCTCATCCCGGAGAGCTACGGCGGCCAAGGCGGCAGTTTCCTCGACATGACGGTGATTGTCGAAGAGGCCGGTAAGGCTCTCGTGCCGGGGCCCTTCTTCACTTCCGCGCTGCTCGCGGCGCCGCTGCTAATCGAGGGCGGCTCGGACCAGCAAAAGAAAGATCTGCTGCCGCGGATGGCGAAGGGCGAGTTTATCGGCACCGTCGCGATCGCCGAAGCCGCGGGCCGCTTCGACGCCGACGGAATCCAGCTCAAGGCGACCAAGAGCGGCAACGAATACACGATCACTGGCGAGAAGTTTTTCGTGCCCGACGCCCACGTCGCCAACGGGATGGCGGTTGCGGTCCGCACCGGCGGCAGCGGCGAAAAGGGAATCACGATCCTGGCCCTCAATTCGAAGACGAAGGGCGTCACGATCACTCAGCTCAAGACTGTCGATATGACGCGGCGGCTGTGCCACGTGAAGTTCGACAATGTGAAGACCTCGGAACTTGTCGGCAAGGAAGGCGAGGGATGGCCGATCCTGCGGCGCACGCTCGACATCGCGACCGCGGGGCTTGCGGCCGAGATGGTCGGGACAGCGCAGAAGGCGCTCGACATGTCGGTCGAATACGCCAAGACGCGCGTGCAGTTCGGCAAGCCGATCGGATCGTTCCAGGCCGTCAAGCACAAGTGCGTCGACATGATGGTCGCGGTCGAGAACGCGCGTTCGCTGACCTACTACGCATGCTGGACCGTCGATACACGCGGTGCCGAAGCGGCGACTGCCGTGCCGATGGCGAAAGCGTACGCATCGGACATGGCGAAGAACGTCACGTCGGAGGCAATCCAGGTGCACGGCGGCATCGGATTCACCTGGGAGCACGACATGCACCTGTACCACCGGCGCGCGCTGGCGGGAGAAGCAAACTTCGGCAACGCGCCAGTACATCGTGAGACGGTGGCGAAGTCCCTGCTGGGCTGATCGCGACGATTTAAGATTGAGCGACCAGAGGGTCGCGGGTGACGAACCCGCGGCCCTCTTTGTTCGCCGATTGGATGAACTATCGCAAAACGCCTACGCGATGGATTTTGCTTTTTCTTCTTCGGTGGCGGCGCTGCGGGCAGCCAGCCGGTCGCGCATTGCGCGGTGGCTTTCGCGCGTGATCGGGTAGCGCGAGAAGACCAGCGCGCTCATCAGGTAGATCGACGCGGGGCCGATCGCGAACAGCGCGCGCAGATTCTCCCCCGCTTGAGGCGTGATACCGCCGCCGGGCTTGTAGCCGACCCAGCTCATCACCGGCCCGACCATCAGCAGCGTGACCGCGGTCGCCATCTTTATCGACATCGAGGTGATTCCGCCGTAGGCACCTTCCTGGCGCTGGCCGGTGCGCTCCTCGTCCCATTCGATCACGTCAGCCGACGCCGACATTTGCGTGACCCAGATTCCGATGGCCGAGAATCCGCTGAACGCCATCAAAAAATAAAGTCCCAAAGTGCTCTGGCGGGTCATCAGCATGAACGCCAGCGAGCCCATCGCGTTGCAGATCATCGCGACCACGAAGGCCGGCTTTTTCTCAAACCTGACTGTGATTCTGAACCAGAACGGATACGAGATGACCGAGCCGGCGAAGTACGCCATCAACCATCGCGCTGCCGCGTTCTCGTCGTGATACCAGTACTTGGCGAGGAAGCGCAGCAGCACCGTCGGGATGTTGATGGCCATGATGGCCAGCGTCGTGGCGATGAGCAGAATGATGAAGGGCCGGTTACCCGCCATCGATTTGATCGACGCGAACAGCCGGGAGCGCTCGCGGGTGGAAAATTCGGTGCGCTCGCGAAGGCCCGTGTACGCGACCATCGCGCCGCCGGCGACCACCAGCGCGCAAACCGCGCCAGTCACTTTGAAGTCGGTGCCGCGCGCGAACAGATAGGTCGCCGCAAACGGCAGCAGCGCGCCGCTGATGTCGCCGAGCGTGCCGAGCAGCATGCGAAAGGTGGAGAGTTTGGTGCGTTCGTCGTAGTCGAGCGTCAGTTCCGGCATCAGCGCGCCGTACGCGGTCTCGTAAAACTTCCGCGACGTGAGCATCAGGAAGTAAAAACATAAGAACCATACGAACAACCCCGCCTTGAGCGGCGGCGGCGACAGCAGCAGGTAGTAGCAGAGCGCCATCGGAATCGACGCGAAGAAAAACGGCCGCCGCCGGCCCGACTTGAAGCGCGCGCGATCGGAAATATTGCCGACCAGCGGGTCGGTCAGCGCATCCAGCACCAGCGCGATGAAAAATGCAAGTCCGGCCAGCGATGGAGAGAGCCCCATGCGATCGGTATAGAAATAGAGAAGGTGCAGACCGATCAGCGTCACGCACAGGTTGAGGCCGGTCTGCGCCTGCGCGTAAATTAACAGGGGACGAAGGCCAATCTTTTCGCTCGAATCCCGGTTTGCCACAGGCCGCAGAGAGTACCCGATAGACATGCGCATATACAAAGCGATTGCGATTTACGCTGCGACGCGCCTTTCGAGGTGGCGATGAGGACTTTTGACCGCACAGTGCCGCCGATGCGTGAATGCCGCCTGTTGCACTGGTCTGTCGCAGTCGCGCTGATTCTGGCGCTCACGCTGGCGACGCAGGGATGCTCGTCAGTCACCTCGTACGTCAAGTCGATGTGGAGCTCAGGCGACGACTCATCCGATCTAGACGATGCGGCCAACGCCGACGAAGGTGAACCGCTGCCCCCGCCCGTAGCCCATGTCGCGATCAGCTACCGGCACCCCGGTGACGCGCTCTCACGCGCCACGGTAATCAAGTTCTTCGGCGCCGAAGTGATCGCCAACCATCAACGCGACGCGTCGCATACTGAGTCTGTCGTGCGATTCGACGGCGGCGTTCCTATCTGGGAGTTCAAGGCCGACGAAGGTACCTTTGGCTCTATCACCGGAGTCGGTTCGGCCAAGTACTCGATCAAGAGTATCGAGTACGCCAAAGTGCCCACGCACTTCACGCAGATACTGCCGGAGGAAGGGCCGCCCGAGCCTCTCGATCGCGGCGCTTACTACGTCTTTCAAATCGAGCGTGTATCGGGCTCGACCAGTTACCAGGCGGTCAAGGTGCTCGCTGATGGCTCCCTGCAGGCCTACAACGCTCAGCCTCGCGCGGGCAGCAGTTACCTGCTCTGCTGCAACGTGACCGCTGAATTCCCCGAGCCGGTGATTCTGCCCGATACGACTCAGGATGCGGGAACCGAGAACCCGCCTCCCGACCAATCTCCCGACCAGTCTGGCGCTCCCCCAGATCAATCCGGTCCCGACGCCACCGGCAGCTCGCCATAGCGGTTTTATCCTTGTTTTTCGGCGTATTTGCTGTCTGATTAGACTACCGGCTCAACTCAAGATTCTGCATTGAATGGCGTTAGTTTTCACTCCCGATAGGTCCGCTTCATATATGAATTTCTCTTCAGCAATGAATGAAAAGTCGTAATTGACACACAATTCACTTTGAACTAACTGTATCCAAATGGGACAAATTGCGCGTCAGGCCGGCGATGCGCCAAACCGTTTCGATCGGCGCCGCGAAAAAACGCGCGTCGATCTAATCCGGGCGGCGGAACGCGTCATCTCGAGCAAGGGTTACCATCAGACGCGTATCGCCGACATCGCGACCGAAGCCGACGTGGGCCTCGGCACTTTCTACCTCCACTTCAAAACCAAGAACGAAATCTTTATCGAGCTGATCGAGCATGGCGCAGCCGAACTGCGGCGCAACCTCGCCGAGGCCAAGGCGGGCGTCCACACGCCGGCCGAAAAGCTCAAAATCACGATCGACACGATTCTCGACGCAGCGGCGCAGGCGCCGGAACTGTTTCGGATCGTCTTCGGCCACAGCCCCGCGTTCCTGGATCTGATGGTCCGCGTCCACGAGGTATTCATCGACGACCTCCGCAATGATCTCGCGCCCGCGGTCGGCGAGCGCGCCGACGCGATTGCGCATCTCACGATCGGGATGTTGTCGCAGGCGATTTCGTGGCTGCTCGCGAGCCGCGATCTTTCTCACGCGGAACTAAAAAACGTCACTGTAAATTTTGCCCTGGGCGGACTCGAGCGTGCAGCACGGCTCGCGCCCAGTGAAAAGTGAAAAGTGAATCCGGAGGATTTGCACGATGTCTCACGACCACACGATTGTTAACACGGACCTCGAAAGCGTTTTCCACTGGGACTACAGCGTCAAGTTCCCGCAGATGGATCGGCTGTACGAGAACGCCAAGCGCGATCAGTGGAACGTCTCGACCACCATCAACTGGGACCGCCCGATCGAGAAGGAAGTCCTGGACATGACGGTGATGCCGATGTTCCAGACCGAGCTTTATCGATCGCTGAGCGAAGAGAACAAGTACCAGCTCGGCCGCAAGTTCGCCGCCTGGCGGCTCTCGCAGTTCCTGCACGGCGAGCAGGGCGCGCTGATGGTCTGCGGGCAGTTGGTTGACGCGGTGCCCGACCTCGACGCCAAGATGAACGCGGCGGCGCAGGTCTTCGACGAAGCGCGTCACGTCGAGGGCTTCCGCAAGTACATCACCAAGCTCGATCGCATCTACCCGATCGATCCCACGCTCGAGCGGCTGCTTACCGCGGTAATGGAGCACGAGCGCTGGGAGCCCAAGTACGTCGGCATGCAGGTCGTCGCCGAGGGACTGGCGATCGCGGCGTTCCGCTTCATGCAGCGCGAGACCAAGGACGAGCTGCTGAAGGAACTGCTCGAGTACATCATGAAGGACGAGGCGCGCCACGTCGGCTTCGGCATGCTCGCGTTGCGCGACGCCGTCACCAAGCTCAAGGGCAAGGACAAGAAGGATCTCGAGGACTTCGCCTTCGCCGCCTGCGACATGATGGTGACCAAGGTCGTCGACGGCGTGCCCAAGGACGGCTTCCTGTCAGGCTCGGCAGTGTTCGAGGAAGTTGGCATCTCGATCAAGGACATCGAGGACGAGATGCATCGCAACCCGGCGTGGGCCGCGGCCGAGAACAACATGGAAAAGCAGTTCAACTCATTCCTGTTCGTCGACACGATCATCCCATGCCTGCGGCAAATCGATCTGATCAACGAGCGCACCGAGTCGTGGTATCAGCAGCTCGGCGTGATGCAGATGGCGTCGGCAGCATAGTCGCAACTGCAACGGCTTGAATCAGGAAGCGGCCGGCCGGCGACGACTGGCCCTTTCTTTTTCCTGGCCAGCCCACTATTCACGGGGGAGGAGGCCGAGTACGGCGAGGTGTGAGGATGCGTGATTAAGAAGCGGCACTCGCCGCTGTATCATTCAACTGAAAAAATAGGAGACCACCATGCCCGAGTTCAACGAAAAAGCGATGCACGAATTCAACCAGAACCTGATCAAGGAGTTTCGCGCCAACGGCGGCAAGGTCCTGAGCGGCCCGTTTGTGAATGCCCCACTGCTTCTGCTGACTACTACGGGCGCGAAAAGCGGACGCCCTTTCACCACGCCGCTGGTGTACACGAGGGACGGCAATCGCATGGTCATAATCGCGTCGAAGGGCGGCTTCCCGACAAATCCCGCCTGGTTCCACAACCTGAAGGCTCACCCGACCGTTACGATTGAGCTCGGCAAGGAAAAATTCCAGGCCAAGGCTGTCATCACCACCGACCCCGAGCGCCAGCGCCTGTTCGACGCCCAGGCCAAAGTGATGCCCAACTTTACGGAATATCAGAAGAACACGACGCGTCAGATCCCGGTGATAGTTCTGGAGCGCATGTAGGCGACTGAGTAATCGCGATGGCGGACGCGATCGATCCCGCGATCATAAGTTGCTATCACGCGCACATCTACTACGACGATGCGTCGCGCGACACCGCCGCACGTATCCGCGAAGCAATCGGGCGCACCTTCAAGGTCCAAATGGGCCGATGGCGTGACCAGCCGGTAGGGCCGCATCCGCAATCGATGTACCAGGTGAAATTCGATCCGGAAGAGTTCGCCAAAATCGTGCCGTGGTTGATGCTGAACCGCGCCGGCCTGAATATCCTGGTCCATCCCGAAACGACAGACGCCTACACAGATCACGCCGTCAACGCCCTGTGGCTGGGAGAGAAGTTGAAGCTGCGACTGGACATTCTGCGCGATCTGACAGCGGCTAGATGAAGACTTGCCGCGTGCACATCATGGGGGCTTCTGGAGCCGGCGTCAGCAGCCTCGGACGCGCGGCGGCGGATGCGCTTGCGATCCCGCATCACGACACCGACGATTACTTCTGGCGGCCGACGAATCCGCCGTATCGCGAGATGCGCGAAGTTCCGGATCGTCTCCGTCTGATGCGCGAGATGTTCCTGGAGCGGCCGGACTGGGTGCTGAGCGGCTCGCTCGACGGTTGGGGCGACCCGATCGTTGCGTTCCTCGATTTGGTGGTGTTCGTGTACACGCCGACCGTGATTCGCCTCGAACGCTTGCGGGAGCGCGAGGCTCGGCGCTTGGGTCCTGATGCTGTCGCTCCGGGCGGCTCGCTCCACCGGCAGGCGGAAGAATTCATCGAGTGGGCCTCGCACTACGATGACGGCACTCGCGAGGGACGCAATCTCGCGCGGCATCAGGCATGGCTTGCCGAGCTACCATGCCGCGTAGTGCGACTCGACGGGACGCGACCGTTGCAAGATCTCGTTAAGGAAATTTGTCGCGCAATTTAGTAGATTCAGGTTTCGGCGTCACCAAATAAATGACTTTGGCATCAAATGCATGCGCGGACCCGGCAATCGCGAGCGCGCTTGAGCGCGGCGATACGCTGCCTGCCCGCTGGTACGTCGATCCCGACGTTTTTCAGGCGGAGAAGGAGCGCATCTTCCGTCGCACGTGGCAGTACGTCGGACATATCGGGCAGGTGGCGAGCGTTGGCGATTTTTTCACTACCCGGCCCGGCGATTTGCCGGTTGTCATCGTACGCGATGCCGGCGGGGCGATTCGTGCGTTCGCCAACGTATGTCGTCATCGCGGGAGCGAGGTCGTCCTCGAATGCGCCGGCAACCGGATGACGCTGCAGTGCCACTATCACGGATGGACCTACAACCTGGACGGCACGCTGCGCACCGCGCCGCGCGAGAACGAGCAGCGATCGTTCGCGAAGCAAACCTTTTCGCTGGCACCGTTCGCGGTCGAGACCTGGGGACCGCTGATTTTCGTCAATCCGTCCCCGGCGGCCGCTCCCATGCGCGACGTGCTGGGCGAACTGCCGACTGTCTTCGAGCGCGCGGGAATCGATCTCGCAAAAATGCGGATGCTGCGCCGCGACACCTACGACCTGGCGTCGAACTGGAAAGTCGTCGTCGAGAATTTCAACGAATGCTACCACTGCCCGATCGCGCATCCGAAGTTTTCATCAGTGATCGACACCGACAGCTATCGCGTCGACGCCGAGCACGAATACTACTCCACCTACTACGGCCCTCTCCTGCGGTCGCCCGGCCGCGGCGTAACTTACGCAACACTATGGCCCAACGTGATGTTCTCGCTCTCGGGCAATCCACCGAGCATGCAGGTGATCTCCGCCATCCCCATCGATGCGGGCCACAGCCGGCAGATCGTTGACTACTATTTCGCCGAGAATCTGACCGACGAACAGATGCGCGAGTACGTGGAATTCAGCGATCTCGTAACCCGCGAGGACGTCGTGCTGTGCGAATCGGTGCAGCGCGGCCTGCGCTCGGGTACGATCGAGCACGGGCACCTGATGCTGTCGCGCGAACGCGGCATCCAGCACTTCCAGAAGCTCGTCTATCGATTCCTTAGCGGCGAGTAACTCCGCGCCTACGCGCCGAACTGCTTGCGCACGGCTGCGAACGCTTGCTCGGTGACATTCAGCGTCTGCTCGATGTCGCGCTCGGTGTGCGCGGCCGAGATGAACCAGTTGTGACGCGGAGCAAAGTACACGCCGCCGCGCGAACACACGCCGCAGAAAACCTTGGCGCGATCGTGGTGCCCGGCGTCGGCCTTGAACGTCATGTACGGCAGCGCCGGCGGCCCGGAGTACGTCACCTCGAGTCCGGTGCTGCGCGCCTGCGCGAGCAGCCCCGTGCGCAGCTTCTCGCCCGTCGCGCGCATACGCTCGATTCCGCCGCTCGCCTGCAGCTCCTTGAGATTCGCCAGGCTCGCCGCCATCGGCACCGCGCTGGTGAAATACGACCCCGTGAAAAACACTTCCTGCGCCGCCTGCTTCAGGCTGTCACGCCCAAGGCACGCGGCGAGAGGATAGCCGTTGGCAATAGCTTTGCAGTAAGTCGCGAGGTCTGGGCGCACTCCGAACAACTCGCCCGAGCCGCCCATGTGCAGCCGGAAGCCGGCGCGCACGTCGTCGAGGATGAGGACGATGCCGTTGTCGTCGCAGATCTTGCGCACGCCCGACAGGAATCCTTCGACCGGCAGCTCCGAGTCGTGGCCGGCGTCGTGCTTGAACGGCGACACGATTACGCCCGCAATCTGGCCGCTGTTTTCCTCGACCGCGCGGCGGAGGCTGTCGAGATCGTTGTATCGAAAATAAACCACGTTCGCGCGATCTTCCGGCGTCACTCCTCCGGGCAGCGGCGTGCACCACGCATGGGTGCCGTGGTACGCGCCCGAGCACATCGCGATCTTCGGCCGCCCGGTCGCGTGGCGCGAGACCTCGGTCGCCCAGGTGCACACGTCGGAACCGTTCTTCGCGAACACCGTCCAGTCGGCGAACGGCGTGATCGAGACAAGATGCTCCGCGAGCTCGACCCACACCGGTGCCGGCGCGTTGAAGCAGTTACCTAGATCCATCTGGCGGCGCGCCGCTTCCTCGACCTTGGGATGCCGATGGCCGAGCACGATTGGGCCGTAGGAGCACATGTAGTCGATGTACTCGTTGCCATCGACGTCCCAGACGTGCGAACCCTCACCGCGCGCGAAAAATGACGGATAGGCGCCCTTGGTGAGCACCAGCGGCGTCTGATGGCCGTAGATGCCGCCGGGGATAACTTTCCTGGCGCGCTCCATGAGCGCGTCGCTGTTCTCGAAGGTGTAGGGTTTCACGGCAACTCCTGTGCGATGATTTTCGCCGCAATGCTGGTCCCGCCTTCGGTCGGGCGGACCGTCAGCGAGAATCCTATTTGCTGTCGCGAGCGTCAAGCCGGCAAAAGCGAACGGGCCGTGAGTTGCTCGACTCACGGCCCGCATAAGGTATGCAATCAGACTTGACTAGTGGCGATATGCGGGATCGTCCGGCCGCTCCGATAGCGGCAGTGCTCCCACGCGCACCAGTTCGTCGCGCAGCTTGGCGCGCGAGAGCGGCTTGCACAGAACCGCGGACGCACCGAGTTGATAGCTCTCCGCGATGTCGCGGTCGTAGAGCGAGCTGGTGATCACAAACATCGGCACCGCCGTGAGCGCCTCGTTCGCGCACGCGGCTTGCAACACGGAGAAGCCGCCGTTGTCAGGCAGGCGTAAATCCACCAGGAACAAATCCGGGCGGTCGTGCTCGGTGAACTGCGCAATCATCAGCAACGCCTCGTCGGCATTCTGCGCATGCACCAATTCGATATCATCGCCCAGCACCTGCCTCACCACGGTGAGCGCGATAAAAACGTGGTCCGGATTGTCCTCAACGAGAAATATCCTTACCGCAGGACTCAATAGACTGGCTTCTTTGCCTTGTTCTTTTTCTTGGTCGCTCATAGTCCCCGCCTAACGAACACCGGAGCAGCCGGTTTTCAAACCCTCAATGAAAGTTGCCTAGACGAAACCGGGTGAAATCCCTAGTGGCTGATGATCCAATTGCCGTGCCATTTATCTGAGCTTAAGTTCGAATCATGACATGAAGCGGAACATTAAGCCTAGCCGACGTATGGTGTTGCGAAGGCGATTGAAGCCCTCGATAGCCCGCAAATCCTTAATTTGGACGTTGAACATCGCTTCACACTGCACACCCGCTGCCGATTCCTCGATATGTCAATCCCTCCGCAACTAATTGCTTGTGGCAATTCTGCTACACTCGTTGCGGCGAGTGTGCCACCCCGATACATGCTATTGATCGTTGCTGCCGTAGGTGACGCGCCGAGCCGGCTCCGGGCCGGGAAAGGATCGCCGAATTGGGAATCTTCGCGAACTTCCTGGATTCGAGGTTTTTCAAACATCCCCTACTGCGAAAGTACACCGCGCTGGTCAATGAAGACCTGACGGCAACGTACTCGCGCGACATCCAGAAGTGGCTTCTCGTCGCGCCGATCATCGGCATCCTGGCAGGCCTCATCGTCACCGGAATCGCCGTACTCATTCTCGACGTCATCTGGGCGGCATTACTTCCCTACTATCTTGATCATCATTGGGCAATCGTGGTCGGACTTGTCGTCGGCTTCTCGGTGACGGGCTTGATTATGCAGTTCCGCACACCCGACCCCGACGTACACTCGACCGAGGAGATCGTGCGCTCCTACCACGAGCATCAGGGCGACATCGACATCGGTTCGTTCTGGTGGAAGCTGCTCGCCGCCGTGACCACCGTCGGCTCGGGCGGCAGCGCGGCGCTCGAGGGACCGAGCATCTACAGCGGCGGCGCGATTGGATCGTGGCTATGGACCAAGCTGCGCCGTTTCGGTCTCGAAGTTCGCGACCGCCGCATCATGCTGATCAGCGGCGCGGCGGCTGGAATGTCCGCCGTCTTCCGCGCGCCGCTGACCGGCATCGTGTTCGCGCTCGAGATGCCGTACAAGGACGACCTCGCGCACGAAGCGCTGCTGCCGTCGCTGATCGCGTCGGTGGTTGCTTACGCGACGCTGGTGTCGATCGTCGGCGCGCAGCCGTTGTTCGGTTTCGCGGGCAGCACCAGCTTCAAGGCCGTCGACATCGCCTGGTCGGCGCTGCTGGGCGCCGGAATCGGGCTGCTCGCGATCATCTACGACATCACGTTTCGCCGCGTGCGCGTGTTTTCCATAACCAGACGGATACCGCATTGGCTGAAGCTCACGATCGGCGGGCTCGGCACGGGGCTGTGCGGCCTCGCGTTCGTGACGATTTACAACGGGCCGCTCATTCCGATCGGCCCCAACTACGAGGCCGTGCGCTACGTGCTCAAGCATCCGCTGCCGACCGAGGTGCTGCTGACATTCGCCGCGTTGAAGCTGCTCGCGACGATTTTTTCACTGGGCTCGGGAGGAGTCAGCGCGATGTTCGTGCCGCTGTTACTGGTCGGCGGAGCGATCGGCAACGCCTACGGGCAATCGATCGTTCACGCGCCGACGCACGACCTCTACGCTGCGGTCGGGATGGCGGCGTTCATCGCGGCTGGCTACAAAGCCCCGCTCACGGCCGTGGTCTTCGTCGCGGAAACCACCGGCGGCCATTCGTACATCATCCCAAGCCTCATCGGCGCTGCGGTCGCGTACGCAATCTCGGGCGAAGCGTCGGTTTCCGGCGATCAGCATCTTCACGAGACGGCCAAACTCGCGGAGCTATCCGGAATGGCGGTGCGAGATGTGATGCAGCGGCGCGTAATCTCCGTGCAAGACAGGTCAACGATTCGCGAGTTCGCCGCGAGTGTCGTGGCCCATCACCGGCACACAATCTTCCCGGTGTACGAGGGCGACAAAGTCGCGGGCACGATTTCGGTATCCGATGTGAGCCGAGCCGCGCCCGAGAATTGGGACAAAACCACCGTCGGCGAATTCACGGACCGCGACGCGATTCGCGTGATGGAGGATTGCGATCTGAGCGAGGCCTTGCGCCTACTGGTGCGCGAGCGCGGCGCGCAGATGCTGCTGGTGACGGACGGCGCCGGCGCTCTGCAAGGAATCGTAACCAAGACCGATATCCTGCGCGCGGTGAAAATGGCGGCAGAAGCGCCGCATCATTGAAATTTGGGCATCACGCGGTCGGCGAATTGGCGCATTGCGGTTAGTACGTGCTGGTGGCCGCTGATGCCGCCTATTTCGAACCAGCAAACCAGGCGGGTGAAACCGAATTGCTCTTTCAGTTGCGCGATCCGGTCGATGCAGTATTCGGGGTCGCCGAAAATTCCCATGATCGAATCGACGGTCGAGTAGTCGATCGTGCGCAGGCGGTCGCGGACTTTCTGGAATTCCGCCTGATGGCCGGCGGCGAGGCTCTCAGGCTCGATGATTTCGCTGACCGCGTTGAAGTAGTTGCGGATGCTTGGCTCGATCGTGGCGCGGACATGCGCGCGATCGCGTCCGACGAACACCATCAGCGCCGCGGCCAGCCAATCGTCGGGCCGCTCGTGTCCCGCGCTTCTTAGCGCGGTCTCGTAAATCTTGAGCCGCTCGGCGAGTACGGGGATGGGATTCACCGGACCGCCGGCGAAGATTGGATAGCGATTTGCGCCTGCGAAAGTGAACGTGTCGGCGCTGTTGGCGGCGAGCCGGATCGGCGGATGAGGCCGCTGAAGAGGTTTAGGAACAACCTCGACCCCGTCAACACGCTTTTGCGTCCATGCCGCCTTGACGGTTGCGAGTCCGTCTTCGAACAGCTTGCGGCTGTTCGCCATCTCGACGCCGTAGCCGCGATAGTTGAGCGGGAACGCGCCGCGGCCGGCGCCGAACTCGACGCGACCGCCGCTCAGCACGTCGAGCGTCGCGACCTCCTCGGCCAGGCGAATCGGATGATGCAGCGGCATCAGGTTGACAGCCATGCCGAGGCGGATGTTGGTCGTGCGCTCGGCGATCGCGGCCAGCAGCATCAGCGGCGTCGGCATCACGGAAAAGCGCGGCGCGAAATGCACCTCGGCGAGCCACACCGTGTTGAAGCCGAGGCGGTCGGCCTCGGCCGCTTCCGCGATCAGCTCGCGATAGCGCTCGCTGGTGATTTGACTGGCAGCTTCCGGGAGTTGGTAGAAGATGTCGAACTTCACGCGGGCCGCCTCAATACGCGCCAAGGATGGCGACACGCTCGCGATGGAACGCGGGCGAGCCGAAGCAGGACTCGTTGAAGCGCGCGCGCTTGAACCACAGATGCATGTCGTGCTCCCAGGTGAAGCCGATTCCGCCGTGCATCAGAACGGCGCGATCGGTGCCGCGGCTGTAGATATCGCACAGGCGCGCTTTCGCCATCGCGGCCGTGCGCGAGGCATCGGCGGCGCCGGTGTCTAATGCATAGGCGGCGTACCAGAGCATCGCGCGCGCGGGTTCGAGGTCGGCGACGATTTCGGCAGCGGCGTGCTTGAGCGCCTGGAACGAGCCAATCGGCTTGCCGAACTGCTCGCGGACTTTCGAGTAGTCAACGGCCATCTCGAGTGCGCGTTCGGTGCCGCCAAGCGAGTCGGCAGCGACGGCGATAGCGGCAACGTCGATCAGCTTTGGGAAGAGATCAGTACCACCTTTCAGCCGCTCGGCGGGAGCGCTCTTGAGTTCGACGCTGGAAACGCGGCGCGTCAGATCGAGGTTCTTGAGCGGGCGGATCGTGACGCCCGGCGATTTCGTGTCGACAACGAACAGGAAAATCGCAGAATCATGTTTGGCGGCGACGACAATGAAGTTGGCGACGTTGGCATACGGAACGAACATCTTGGCCCCGTTGAGATGCCATCCCCCGCCGCCTTTCATCGCGATTGCGTTGATATCGCGCGCATCGATGCTGCCGGCGCTTTCGACGACCGCGACGGCGCCGACCGCGGTGCCCTCCGCGAGCGCGGCGAGCCACTTTGACTTGAGCTGTTCAGAGCCGCTTAGTTTGAGTGCGCTCGCTGCGAGCGCCGACGAGAACAGGAATGGCCCCGGCATCGCGGCGTAGCCGCTCTCTTCGAGAATCATCGTCATGTCGAGCATCCCGAGTCCCGCGCCGCCGAATTTCTCGGGAACAATCAACCCGGTCCATCCGAGCTTCGCGACCTGGTCGTAGAGTTCGCGCGGATAGCCGTCGTCGGTGGCCATCACTTTTCGCACGTACGTCGTGGGGCATTCGCCGCTCAGAAATGCGCGCGCGCTTTCCTTGAGTTGCTGCTGTTCTTCGCTTAGTCCGAAATCCATTGTTGGTCCTTTGATTCAGCTTGTCTCGCTGCACCCTCACCCTCGGCCGACTGGTCGTCGTCCGCGACCTCTCCCGTGTAACGGGCGAGGTAGGTCAGGTCAGCGGGATTTGGGCATTTTCAGGCCGCGCTCGGCGATTATGTTTTTCTGGATGTGCGAAGTGCCGCCGCCGATCACCAGGCCTAGCGAGAACATCCATTCGTACGGCCAGTAGGCGTGATCTAGTGCAGCTTCGTCCTCGCGCGCGAGCATCGAGTAGTCGCCCATCGCTTCCATCGCGGCGGTGGCGAGGTCGTGATTCAGCTCGGTACCGACCAGCTTGTTGATCATCGCCTCGACGCCCGGATTCTTGCCGCGAATCTGATCGGTGAGCTGGCGCAGCGCGTGAAAGCGCATCGCCTCGACACGGATTTCCAGGTCCGCAAGCCGCTGGCGGAACACGGGATCCTCGGTGAGCGGGCGTCCGCCGCGCGTGATCGATTTGGCCAGCGCGAGCAGACGATTGAAGCGCTGCTCGCTGCCGCTGGCGGAGCCGAGCATGTTGCGCTCGTGAAAGAGCGTGGCGTTGGCGACGATCCATCCCTCGTTGAGTTTGGCGACCAGGTTTTTGCGCGGCACGCGGACGTTGTCGAAAAAGACTTCGTTGAAGCCGCGATCGCCGGTCATTTGAACGAGCGGACGCACGGTGATTCCGGGCGTGTGCATGTCGATGAGGATGTATGAAATGCCGCGATGCTTGGGCGCCTCGGGGTCGGTGCGCACCAGGCAGAACATCATGTCGGCGTACTGCGCGCCCGAGGTCCAGACTTTCTGGCCGTTGACGACGAACTCGTCGCCGACGATTTCCGCACGTGTTTTCAGTGAAGCCAAATCTGAGCCGGCGCCCGGCTCCGAATAGCCCTGACACCAGATTTCTTCGGCGGTGAGAATCTTCGGCAGGTAGCGCTGCTTCTGTTCCTCGCTGCCCCACGAGATGAGCGTCGGCCCGAGCATCCCGAGTCCCGACCCGCCGACGAGGTACGGCGCCCTGGCCCGGACCATCTCGTCGTTGACGATCGATTGGCGCACGGGGTCCATCGCCTGCCCGCCGTATTCTTTCGGCCACGCGAGCGCGACGTAGCCGGCGTCGTACAAGCGGCGCTGCCAGGCCTTGGCCCGGATCAGCCAGGTTTTGTCGTCGCGGCCCTCGCGATTATCGGAGAGGCCGCTGGCCGGCATGTTCTCGGCGAGCCATCCGCGGACCTTGAGTCGAAATGCTTCTTCTTCGGCCGTGAATTGAAGATCCATGTGCGAGACACTCCTGCGGTCGTGAGCGACGTTTGGTACCGCGGCTTCGCGCCCAGCATAGTCAAAACCGCGGCGCGGCGAAAAGGCAGAGGTGACCCATGCACCCAGTGTTAAGAGAGATGCGGGCGGAGTTTACCCTGGGCGAGACGCCGTAGGGTCTTATTGGAACAGTTAGTGGGGGAGCGATTGCCCGCTGAAATCACCGTTGTTAGAGTTTCAAGTTGATCACACGCGAGACTTCTCGATAGACCGGGGTTCACCAGATGGCGACGACGATCACGAGCGAATGTATCAACTGCGGAGCGTGCGAGCCGGAGTGTCCGAACACGGCGATATACGCGGGCGGAGTGCCGTGGGAGCTTAATGGAGCGACCAGTGCTGCGATCGCGCAGGACATCTATTACATCGTGCCGTCGAAGTGCACCGAATGTGTCGGCTTTTACGATCATGAAGCGTGCGCCGCGGTATGCCCGGTAGATTGTTGCATCCCCGACCCGGCTAATCTCGAGACCGAGGCCGTGTTGCTCGCGCGCGCGCGGCAGTTGCATCCCGACGAGACGTTCGCCGACGACGCGCCGTCGCGCTTTCGCAAGGAAGGCGCAGCGCCGGCACCGGCAGCGGGCGGCGCGGAAGCGAAGACCAATGGCGCAGCAGTGACGCCGGCCGCGCCCAAGTCCGCACCAGCGGCGGCTGCGCCCAAGCCAACGCCGGCGGCGCCCAAGCCCGCGGCGGCCGCTCCAGCAGCGGCCGCGCCGACTTCAGCAGATAACGCGGAATTCAATCCGCTGACATGGGAAGTGCCTGTCATCTGCAAGGATTGCAACGAGCCGTGGACGATTCCGTATCGCCTGTTCGAGAAAGGCGTGGTCTTCCATTGCCCGTCGTGCTCGGGATCGTTCGTGCCGAAAACCGCGATGTACCGAGCCGTGAAAGAGACTTTCGAGGGTTTCTACAATCGGCGGCGGGCGGATCGGGAAGCATTCGAGCGCAAGCGCGCGCGCGAGGCCGCGGCGTTCGAAGCCAAGCAGGCGGCCGAGATGGAAGCGTTCAAGCAAAAGCTGGAAGCGCTGGCACATTCGATGAAGCCGGCAGGCAAGCTGGTGAGGCCGACCGGCATCGCGTCGATGTTCTCGTGACTCTTAACATTGGGTGCAGGGGTCACCCCTGCCCAAGGAAGTGTGAAACCCACGACGGGTTTCACCACGATTAAATTCCAAATTCAGCCGAGCGCTGGAACTGTAAACTCATAGCCGTGACGCTTGAGCATCTCGCGGATCCCTTCGATGTGGGCGGGGCCGCGAGTTTCCAGTTCGAGCATCACGCGGGCGCCGCCGATCGCTACGTCGCGGCGGGTGCGATCGTGATTGATCGCGCGGACGTTGGCGCCGGTCGCGCCGACGACTGACAGTAACTTGCCGAGCTCGCCTGGGCGATCGCGCAAATCGACGGCGACTCGAAACAGCCGCCCGACCTTCACTAGTCCGTGGCCGATAATCCGGTCAAGCAGGTTCATGTCTATATTTCCGCCGCTCACGACCAGCACCACGGTCTTGCCTTTCAGCTCGTCCTTGAGTTTGAGCGCGCCCGCAAGCGCGGCAGCGCCGGCGCCTTCGGCGAGAAGCTTGAGACGCTCGAGCAGCAGGAGGACGGCCTCGCCTATTTCGAAGTCGTCGACGGTGACGGCGCGCCTGACCCGGCCGCGCATCACCTCGAACGGAATCGCGCCGATACGGCCGGTGGCCAGACCGTCGGCAATAGTGTCGACGGGATGGCCGATCGATGCGGGCGCGCCGGCGGCGAGACTCGCGGACAGTTGCGGTGAGCCTGCAGCCTCGACGCCGATCACTTCGGCGTTGGGCGCGCGCGTCGCAAGTGCAGCGGCGATTCCAGCGATCAATCCGCCGCCGCCCACCGGAACAAACACGAAGTCGGGGGTAATTTCGTCGGCGATTTCGATTCCGACAGTGCCCTGCCCCGCGATCACTTCGACGTCGTCGTACGCGTCGATGAAGCTCGCGCCGCGTTCGCTGCATATCTTGGCCGCAGCCACGCGCGCCTCCTGATAGTCGACACCTTCAAGCACGACCGACTGGCCGTAGCTGCGGGTCGCGTCGATTTTGGCAATCGCGGCCGTGGTCGGCATCACGATGGTGGCGGTGACGCCCGCTCGGGTGGCGGCGTAGGCGAGCGCCTGCCCGTGATTGCCGGCGCTCGCGGCGACGACGCCGCGCGACTTTTGCTCGCCGGTGAGCGTCATGAGCCGGTTGTAGGCGCCGCGAATTTTGAACGAGCCGGTCTTCTGCAAATTTTCAGGCTTGATGCGCACGTCGGCGCCGAGGATTCGCTCGAGCGTCGCACTGCGCATAAGCGTTGTCGGCTTGACGATGCCTGCGAGACGGTGGCGCGCCTCTTTGATTTGCTCCGGCAGTGACGATCGTGCGGATGGCATCGTAAGAGCTAGCGATGAGCAGGCGGAGAGAATTGGCGCAGCGTCGCGTTGCCCAAAGCGTCGCCCTCAAAATCGATTTGCGTGCAGGCGCCGGTTTTGTAGTCGAGATCGAGGAGCAGGTTGCGGATGGCGCGCCGCTTGATCGAGGCGATCAGGCCGGCGACGGCCTGCGGATCGTCGGTCGCGACGGCGGCAACTTCAGCGGCGTCGAGATTGCTTACGCGGCAGAACTCGCGCGCTTTATCCTCGCTCGAAAAGGCGAGCAGGCCGGCCCAGGACGCGCCCTTTTCCTGAAAGACGATCAGCGCGCCCGCGGAATCGAGGAGCAGGTGGAACTCGTTGGGGATCGAGGGACTCACGGGCCCTCGACCGTCAGCTTACCCGTGCGGATGGCAGCGGCGCGCTCGCGGACAAGCGCTGGATAGCTGTAGTAGTGCTCGCCGCTCAGGCGCAGGAACGAATCGAGGTCAACGTCGTCCAGCTCGAGCTTCGCGATCGCACGCTCGGCGGCATCGCGGTCGGGAGAATTGACGATCGAATCGTAGAGCGCGCGGCCTTGCGCGGACTGGAAATCCTCGCGCGGCGGAAGCCCCTCGGCGCCGAGTTTGCCCGAGTGATAGTTGTCCAGGATGAAGCGCAACGCTTTCAACTCGTGGCGCAGGATGTCGATCGGTTTCAGCGAATCGCGGGGCATACGAGCGAGCTTATCGCCGCGGGTTGCGGTCATTCAACACGCGGCGCGAGCGCGGCGGCGCTGCGCGCGATCAGTCGCCTTTGATCAGACGATGAATGGCGCTCAGATGGCGCTGCGAGTCGCGTTTGCGGCCCATCGCCTCGTACATCTCGGCGGCGTTGCGATGGGCCTCAACGTTGGCGGGGTCGCATTCGAGCGTGCGCAAAAAACTTCGCAGCGCATTCTGATGCTCGTCCTTCTTGCGGTAGAGCAGGCCTAGCTTCAGATGCACGTCGGCGCTGGCGGGAACAATCGTCGCCGCGCCGAGCAGATGGCGCAGAGCGCCGGCCAGGTCGCCCTCGCGCTCGAGCAGCGTGGCGAGGCGCAGATGCGCCCCGAAGTTGCCGGGCTCGCGGCCGACGAGTTCGCTGTAAATGGTGAGCGCGCGGAGCGGATCCTCGTCGGCAATTCGGCGCGCCTCCTCGAAACGCTCGCGCACGCGGGCGGGCCCGAAACTGTCCTCGACCTTGCCGGGCTGATAGCTGCGCTCGAAGTCGAAGATCAACTGTCCCGTCTCGGCCTCGATCAGCGACGGACCGTCGCGCACGACGATACGGCCTTCGTCGTTGACAAGTTTCAGCGAGGTGACCGAGCGGTCGGGATCGACGAGCGTGCGCACCCGCTCGAGGCATCGTTGGATCGGATCGATATGCTGGCGGGTGCCGAGCAACTCCTTGGCCAGGCGCATCTCGAGCAGATCGTTGAACGCGAAACGATACTTGCGGCCGCCTGAATTGAGCGGACGCACAAGGTTGCGCTTGACCCAGTAGCGAATGCGCTCAGGCGTGACCGCGAGAATTCTCGCCGCCGTGCGCGTGGAAAAAGTCTCGGCCCCGCCGCCCGCCTCTAACATCTTCACCACCAACGTCGAGGAGTATAAGCAGTCGGGCGCATGCTCTCAACGAGGGGCGGCGCGGTTTCTCAACACCTGTGGAGCGCCCGTGAGCTAGCCGCGGATTTCCTTGAGCGCGCGCGCGACACGGACGACGGCCTCGACGCCGTTTTTGGCGTTGTCGATTCGCGCCACGGCCTGCTCGTCGGTCATGCCGGGGCCGGTGATGGCGAGGCCGACCGGCTTGTCGAATTCGATCGAGAGCCGGATGCCGGCGCCGGCGATGGCGTGCGAGATCAGCTCGTCGTGCCCGGTCTCGCCCTTGATCACCGCGCCGATCATCACGACGCCTTCGATTTCCTTGCGCTGCAGCAGAGCCTTTACGACCGGGCCCATGTCGTAGACGCCGGGGACGCGGACCACGCGCGCGACCTCGACTCCCAGCGACTCGGCGTGGCGGCGCGCCCCCTGTTCCATCGGCGTGGTCACCTCGGAGTTGAACTCCGAAACTACGAACGCGATTTTCACCGCGGCGCCAGGTCGATGGTGACGGCGTCGCGAATCTCGACGCCGTTGCTTTTGAGATATGACTTCAGCGCGGGTATCGGATGCTCTCCGTAATGAACGATGGACGCGACAATAGCGGCGTCGGCCAGGCCGGTGGTGAACGCGTCGCGCAGATGCGCCGGTTCGCCGGCGCCGCCGGACGCGATCACCGGGATCGAAACGGCTTCGCTGACACGCCGCGTGATCTCGAGATCGTAACCGAGCTTGGTGCCGTCGCGATCGATCGAGTTGATGCACAGCTCGCCGGCGCCGAGCCGCTCGCCCTCGAGCGACCATGCCAGCGCGTCGCGGCCGGTGGGATGGCGGCCGCCGTCGATCACGACCTCGTAACCGGTCGGCACTTCGGGACGGGCGCCGGTTTTTTTCACCTGCATCGAGAGCACTACGCACTGGCTGCCGAACGCGCGCGCGCCCTCGGAGATTAGCGCGGGATTGCGAACCGCGCCGGAATCGATCGAGACTTTCTCGGCGCCCGCGAGCAGCACGGCGCGCATGTCTTCGAGGGTGCGAATTCCGCCGCCAACGCTGAAGGGTATGAAGATTTCGCACGCGACCGCCCGCACCACGTCGAGCATGATGCCGCGGCGCTCGTTGGATGCGGTAATATCGTAGAAGACGATCTCGTCGGCGCCTTCATTATAGTAGTAACGCGCCATCGCCACCGGATCGCCCACGTCGACATTCTCAAGGAAGCGCACGCCCTTGGTGACCTTGCCGTCGCGGACGTCTAGGCACGGGATGATTCGTTTCGCGAGCATTGTCAGCAACCCAGCCGGCAGAAGTTGTCCAGCAGCTTGAGGCCGGCGGCGCCGCTCTTTTCGAGATGGAATTGCGTCGCGAGCACGTTGTCGCGCGCGAACGCCGCGGTGAACGCGATTCCGTAGTCGGACACTGCAATCGCGAGCGAAGGATCGTCGGGAATCGGGTAGTACGAATTGACGAAATAGAAATGGGTGTTGTCAGGCACGCCGGCGAAGACTCGATGCGGCCGGGTCTGGCGCACGCGGTTCCATCCGATTTGCGGGACCTTGAGCGGCCGGCCGTCGATCGAGCGCGGGTAGCGCGCGACACGGCCGGCGATGATGCCGAGGCAATCGGCGCCGTCCTCTTCGCTGCGATCGAGCAGGACCTGGATACCGATGCATATGCCCAGGAACGGTTTGCCGGCGCGGGCAACGTTATTGCGGAGAACTTCGGCCAGTCCGAGCGCGCGCAGATTTTCCATCGTGGCGCCGGCCGCTCCGACCCCGGGCAGGATCACGCGATCAGCGGCGGCGATGCGCTCGGCGCGGTCGGTTATCTCGGATTTATGACCGAGGAATTCGAGCGCGCGCTGAACGCTGGTCAGGTTGCCTGCCTTGTAATCGACGATTGCGATCATCGCTCCATCCAGAACAGCGATCATAGCCGGTGTCGCATCGCCACCCAAGGCAGGCCGGAAGATGGCGGAATAGCGAGTCAGATTTCGGCGCGGATGTCCTGCTGGTCGGAGAGCACGCGCACGTTGACGTGATGCTCGTCGGAATCGCCGAGCGATCCCCAATGCATCGCGAAGTTCTCGAGCTGGACGTCGGGGTTGAAGCGCGCGGACACGCCCATCACGACTTCATCGACGCCGAGAAGATACGCCATGCGGGCGATCGCATAGACCTGGTCGTTTGAAACCACCACCAGCGGCGTTACCGCACGGCCATGATCCTCGCATACCTTGACGACCTTGCTGAACAGCTTTCCTTCGGCGTCGCTGAAGATTTGACCGCCGTCGCTGGAAGCAAGTCCCTTCTCGGTGCGCACGGTCAGCGCAATCAGCTCGGCGTCATCGCGCTCGGACAGGTAGCGATGCAGGTGCGCGAGATTGTTGGGATCGCGGATCGCAATCAGTTTCTTCGCCGTGGCGAACAGGCCGAGGTGAATCGGATCGATCTGGTCCTCCTCGACCAGTTGCAGATTGAACTTCTCGGGCTCCTCGCCGTAGGCGTGCTCGGCCTGGCCGTTGATCTTTTCCGAGATCTCGAAGATCAGGAACAGCGCAAGCGTGAAGCCGACGCCCGAGATCGTCGCCACCTGCTTGGTGAACAGGTTGATGATTGCGGTCGCAAACAAAACGGTAAACGTCAACGCGAGACCCAGCGGAAAGTCCTTGCCTCCGGGCCGGAACCAGGTCAGGTTCAGCGGCACCCTCCACAACCGATGGTACCGATCCTTGTAGCGCAGAATCAGCACGGAGAGCGTCTTGAATACGAAGCTCCAGATGACGCCGAACGCGTACGCCTCGCCCAGCACGAACATGTCGCCGCGCGAGAGCACGATCGTAGCGATTTGGAGCATCGCGACCATATTCACGATGCGATAATTGGTGCCGTATTTCTTGTGCGGATGGCGGAACCAGTCGAGCAGCACGCCGTCTTCCGCGACGCGGGTCAGCACGCCGGTCGAGCCGACGATCGCGGTGTTGACGGCGCCGGCCAGAATCAGGAATCCGACGAACACGACAAACGCGCGCAGCGCGATCCTCGCCCACAGCGGCCCGACCATGAACATCGCGAGCCCGCCGATCAGATCGTCGCCGTAGTTCGACATGCGGGCGCTGTCCGGGATGATCATGACGGCGAAAAACGACACCAGCGAGGTCAGCAGCAGGCTGTAAATGAAGATCACCAGGCCGGTGCGCAGGAGATTCTTGAGCTTGGGCGCCTCGATCTCGCGATTGATCTGTGCCAGAGATTCCTCACCCGACATCGCCAGGACCGAATGACCAAACGCGATCAGGATGCCAAGCGCGCCGATGGTGCGCGCGCCGGGAAAGTGCTTCAGCCATCCGAGCGAGTCGTCGGTGAACTTCAATTCCAACGGCGGCAGATGCGCACCGCGCAGGTAAATCGTCAGCCCGCACCATACAATCATCAGCACGGCCATCACGGTCGTGACCTGCATGATCCGCATCGCCTTGCCGCTCGATTCCTCAATGCCAAGAATGTTCTGACGCCAGAAATATGCGGTCACGGCAATGGCGAAGAAGGCGGCCGAGAAATCCGCCGGCAGAACCACGCTCAAGTGCGCCAGCTTAAGCAGTTCGTTGATCAGACCGACCAGGTATTGGCCGGCCGAGACCCCGCTGATCGGCCCGGTCAGGATGTAGTCGAACATCAGCGCCGACACCGAGATCTTTGCCAGCGTCGAGCCCATCGCTTCCTTGACGACGCGATAGACACCCCCGCGCGTGAACATC
Source organism: uncultured delta proteobacterium (assembly GCA_963842085.1). Taxonomy (GTDB): domain Bacteria; phylum Desulfobacterota; class Binatia; order Binatales; family Binataceae; genus Binatus. Next base: position 2,682,087 of record CAWJET010000001.1, on the reverse strand, counting down.
GAGCACGACTCTACGTACACAGCGCGCACCGCGTACGAGAACAGCATGACGGCGAGAATGAAATACGGGGCGGAGCGGCCGCAGGCCTGCTCGACGATGCCGCCGATGTAGTAGGCTGTCGAGGCAAGATCGCACAGGACTACCGCCGACGCTCGCCAGAACGAGATAAAGGCGAGCATCCCGGTGGTTACTACGATTGCTTTGGTTTGTTTGCCGAAGGTCGCCTGCGGCTGAGACCGCTCGGCGCCCAGGACTTTTGGAGTGGCTGCCAAGTATAAAATCTCCCACGCCAACGCCGAAAACATCGGCGAAAGCGGCATTTCAAGCTGCAAGATGCAGACCGCAATGATTTTGCGCCATCTGCGTGAGCTTTATGAATTTTAACGTGCTAACCGCAATGGCTTGAGAGGATGCGGTCATGCAATTTGCAATAACAAGAAACGCGCTTGACTCTTGATGCGGCCTGCCTATCGAGCGGTAGAATGAAAGTCGTCCATCTAACCGGGGCAATGCTTGGCTAACATTCTTGTCGTCGATGACGACCGCAATATCCGCCGCACTCTCGCGGCGAGCCTTGAATCCGCAAGTCATCAAGTGACCGTGGCGGAAAGCGCGGAGCGCGCGCTGGAATTGCTCGGGCAATCGGCCCCTGCGGTAGTGGTCTCCGATGTCCGAATGGAAGGGATGGGCGGTTTGAAGCTGCTCGAATCGATCAAGCGGCTCAACCCTGCGCTTCCGGTCGTAATGATGACGGCGTTTGGCTCGATTCCCGACGCGGTCGAGGCGATGCGCCAAGGGGCGTACGACTACGTGACCAAGCCGTTCACGGCCGACCATATTGTGCATGTCGTCGCGCGCGCTCTCGAAGTGCAGGAACTGCGCGCCGAGAACAGGGTGCTGCGCGATCGGATCGAGAGCCTGATCGAACCCGAACCGTTCCTCACCTACAGTCCGCATTCGCGAAAGCTCGCGGAGACCGCGGCGCAGGTGGCCGACAGCGACGCAACCGCTTTGATCACCGGCGAAAGCGGCACCGGCAAGAGCATGCTGGCGTCGTACATCCACCGCTTGAGCCCGCGCAAAGACGGGCCGTTTGTACAGGTCGCGTGCACGACGCTCAGCGAGCATCTGCTGGAGAGCGAACTCTTTGGACACGTGCGCGGTTCCTTTACGGGCGCGATCAAGGACAAGCCCGGCCGTCTGGAAGCGGCCGAAGGCGGAACCGTCTTGCTCGACGAGATTGGCGACCTGACGCCGGTGGTTCAATCCAAGCTGCTGCGCTTCCTGCAGGAGCGGACGTTCGAGCGCGTGGGCGGCGCGCAGACGATCAAAGTGAATGCGCGGATAATCGCGGCAACCAATCAGCATCTCGAACAATTGGTCAAGGAAAAGCGCTTCCGCGAAGATCTCTACTACCGCCTCAACGTGATCGAATTGCAGGTACCGGCTTTGCGCGACAGGCCGGGAGAAATCCTGAAGCTGGCGGAGCACTTCGCGGCGCAAGCAGCCCAGACGCATCACAAGCCCGCTCATTCGCTCGCACCCGAGGCGCGCGAAGCGCTGGTCGCCTACTCATGGCCGGGCAATATCCGCGAGCTGCGCAACGTGATGGAACGCGCTGTGATCCTGAGCCGCGGAGAGACGATCAACCTGAGCGACCTGCCGGACAAGATCCTCGCCTCGCCCGGCAAGCTCGATCACAGCAATACGCTGGAGCAGATGGAGCGCCGGCATATCGAAGTGGTGCTCGAGCAGGCGATGACGCTGGAAGAGGCGGCCGAGATGCTCGGCATCAACGTCGCCACCTTGTGGCGTAAGCGGCGGCGGTACGGACTGGACTGACGGCCGGCTTCGCGGGAGGCGGCTGACGTGCAGCAAGGATCGCAGCCGTGAACGCAGGATCAGCAAATAGTCCCCTGAGCGCTTCAGCGAGCGTTTCCTGAAGCTGGTGCGTGACAGGATGGCGCCCGAGAGTAAAGGGCGTTCCGCTAATTGGATCGGCTTCTGCTCCGACGTTTCTTGAAAACAGAACTTTGCCATTTTGCGGCTGAACCTGAACCCGCATCGAAAAATAGCCTCGCGCTGTCACGGTGAGTCCCAACGCGCCGCCGATTTCGCTCTGTCCCGCGAATCGATAGAGCTGGATAGTGACCAATGCGCCGCCGCTAGCGATCTTAAACCGGCGCGCTTTCAACTCGGTCTCGGCTGCCTCTTTCACGGTTTCCGCCGCATCTTCCACATGGAAACGCGTTTGGTTCGATTTGAGCGACTCCAAAGGCGACCCGTATTCGTCAGGCTGTAGATCCTCAACTGTGACTTCTACCGGAACAGCGTCGGCGCCCTTAATCGCCTGCACGTTCTGCTGTGGGATATAGGTGATCGGCAATTTTTTTACTTCGCTCGCGCAGCCGATAAGAAGGGAGACGAACCCGACAATCAGCATTCCGCCCAGCGCGAGCGGGAACGCGAAAAGTCTGAGAAAACGATCTGAAAACATCGCATAAAATCAACTATCAGTTGTCCTCGCGTCCGCAAAACGGCAGGGTAGGCGCAGCCGACTAAAAGCACGGCGCGCTCCCCCGGAGGAAACGCGCCGGCCTTTGCCACAAGCGATCTGCGCGGCTATTTTTTCTTCATCGCGCCCTCAAGACGGCTGTGACTCTGTACGCACACGCCGAGGCTCGTGAATGGACTCGGCCAATCGTTCTTAACGCAATAGGGCAGCGCTTCCAGATCGTTGTCAGAATATCCGCGCGCCTTTAGTTCCTTCCTGATGCAGTCGCTGTGCTCCTTGCTGGAACCCGCGACAACGGCAGCATCGTCGGCAGCCTCAATAATCAGAGCATTGCGAAGCGCGATCTTCACCGCAGGATCGTTGCTCTCGCCAAGTAAGCCCGCGATCTTGCTCGAAGGACCGCAGGTTCCGACGGCGTCCACGAATGCCTCTTCGAGACCGGCCGTTGATAGAGCAAATCCCGCACTTGCCGCGCTCATCAGCATACTTGTCGTGAGCAATGCCACTGCAATTCGTTTCATCGACTCGTCCTCCAGGTTGAGATGTGACCCTGTGAAAAGGGAAAACGGCCCCATCGTTAGCGATGTTTTATCTGTAGATTTGATAGTCAAAAATGTCCAGCGACCGCGGCCGGTCCGTTTCCAGCGCCATACGGCTTGACGGAAACCGCCGCTGGATGAAAGTGTCGCCTCAAATCGTACGAAAGGAATTTTTCTCATGGCCAAAATTGCTCTTGCCTGCACGATACTTCCCGATAGCCCGCCGGCGCGCCTGATCGAATGGGCACGAGCGGCCGAGGACGCGGGCTTTTCCGGCGTCTTCATGACCGAGGCAAATAACGATTCGCTGGCATGCTCGCTCGCGCTCGGACTACACACCAAGCGCATCAAACTCGGCACCGCGATTACGAACATTTATCTGCGCCATCCGAATCTGCTTGCCAATGAAGCCGCGGCAGTCCAGGAGTTTACCGGCGGCAGATTCATCCTGGGCCTCGGCACGGGCCATCGCGAGGGCAATTCCGCCCTCGGAATCGACATGGGCGTGCCGCTGGCCCGGATGCGCGAAACGGTGAAGACGCTCCGCGCCGCGCTCGAAGGCGGCAAGACCGGGCCGCGCGTCAGCGTCAAGCTGCCACTTTACCTGGCGGGCGTGTCGCGCCCGATGGTGAAGCTGGCCGGCGAAATCGGTGACGGCGTCATCTTCAACTTCTTTCCACCGGCGCGAGTGAAGGAAGCCCTCGGCGAGTTGGCCGAGGGCGCGAAGGTCGCCGGGCGCGACGTCAAACAGATCGAGGCGACTCTCTTTGCGACCGCGTTTATTTCCGATGACCTCGAAGCCGCGCGCCGACCCGCGCGCAAGCTCCTGTCGCGCTACGGCGCGCTGAAGTTCTACGGCAACATGATGGCGCGTTCGGGGTTCGAGCGGGAAATCGCGGCTATTCGCGCGGCGGGGCGCGACGCCGACGCAGCCATCAAGGCGGTCAGCAACGAGCTCATCGACGCGACCCTGCTGGTCGGCTCGGAGTCGCGCGTGCGCGAGCGCCTGCAGGAGTTATGCGCGCCGGGAATCGGCACCGCGAGCGTGTTCACGAATCCGGTCAACGAAGATCGCAACGCCGCCGTGATGAGGACGATTCGCGCGCTCAAGCAATAGAGCATTACGCCCTTAGGCTGTTATTCCTGATCGCCGGCGGTCTGATCGTTGGCATCGCGAGCCAGTGCCACGCGATCGAAGAAGTGCCGGATACGCCTCGCATTGACGCCAAAATCGCCGATCCCGTCGCGCGATTTCGATCGCATCTCGATCAGGCTGGCGCCGTCGGGCGTCGCCCGGATCTGGATCACGACATCGTCATGGAAATGGAACAGCTTGGAAGTCGCGACCGCCTCGAGCGTGTTCGTGGCCGGATCCGAATAGGTAATCGTCCACGTCGGCGAAGCCTTCGCGACCTCGGTTACGCGCGCGAACGCGTCGGCCGGTGAAAGGCGTTCCTTGATCGGGCCGATCGGGCCATAACCGGCCAGTTGCCGGTCGGCGTACTTCGCCTTGTTGTACTTCATGTCGCGGTTCGGTTCATGCTGCAGCTTCTGCGCAAAGATAAACTCGGGCGGATTGTCGAAATCGGTGGTAATGTCGTTGATGGGCGGATACTTGGAACTGCGCAGCACCGTCACGATCAACGGCAGCGCGATAAGCACGCAAATCACCGTGCCCACCAATGCGCGAATGCGCCCGGCTGCGAGTTGAGGCTTGCGCGTCAGGAAAATTGCGAGGAAGCCCACGAACGAACCCAGGATGCTCAGCAGAAACCCGAGTGCGAACAGCTGGAACCCCATGAACGGCGCAGTCAGGTAGAAGTGCGCGCCCACAATTCCCGCCGCAATCATCGCGATCGCCAACAGTGCATCGAAGAATGCGAGCCATGCAAAAATCATCCAGTTTTCTCCCGTAAGATGCGCACGCTCGCACCCGGATTTAGTTCCTGATTCCGCGCGCCACGAACTGCGGCAAGACGAACAGAAACGACCCGCTCGCGACGGCGCGATCGATGTCGCCGAACCATCGCTCGACCTCGGCATCCGCGATCTTGCCGGAGTCGCGCGCATACCGCGCGAAGCTGGCCTTCAGCATAGGCAGCGAGCGCCCGGCCGTGTCCGCGCGGGAGTGAATCTCGACTTTTACATCGCCAAGCCCCGCCGCGCGGAACAGCCGATAGAGCTGGCGTCCAATCTGCGGCTCCCTGATCGCTATTGCGTTCGACGCCGCGAGGATTCGGTCGCTGCGTTCGCGCGCCGCGGAACCAATGTCGAGCGCGAGCATGTCCCAGTCGCTATCGACCGCGACAACCACGCCGCCCGGCGCAGCCACCCGCGCCATTTCAGCCACAGTATCGGCGGCGGAATCGACATACTCAAGAACATTTTTGCACCAGACGCGGTCGAACGAAGCGTCCGGGAACGGCAGCGGCGGAAAGGCGCTTTGCACGAACTCCGCAGCCAGCTTTGCCTCGCGCGCGCGAGCGCCGGATCGCTCGACGAACTCGCCGTTGATATCCACCCCGGTCACTTTGCCGCCGGGGGTCACGCGCCGCGCAAGTTCGAGCGTGGTGTGGCCGGGTCCGGAGCCAACATCGAGCACGCGCAGACCCGCTTTGAGCTCGAGCGGACGCAGCAGCGGTTCCATCGCGGGATGAAACGCAAGGATCTTGTCGTACGCACTGTGGCGCTCGGAGTCGATATCGACCCAGTGCTGCTTGTAGTAGGGATCAGCCATAAGTCGATCACCGATTAGACGAGGCGGAGTTCCTTCATCGCGATGCGCAGCTTCTCGGCGGGACCTGCGGTCATCGGTACCAGCGGCATCCGCAACTCGTTGGCGCACTTGCCCATGAATGCGAGCGCCTGCTTGACGGGAATCGGGTTGGTTTCGACGAACAACGCGCGCATCAGCGGCAGCAAGCGGAAATGGATCTCGCGCGCCTTGGCGAAATCCCCGGCTAGCGCGGCTGCCGCAAGATCGTGCATCTCGCGCGGGACTACGTTGCTGCACGTCGAGATCACGCCCTTGGCACCGAGCGCGATCAGCGGCAGTGTGAGCGCGTCGTCGCCGGACAGAATCGTTATCCGATCGCCGCACAGCTTCAGGATGTCCGACGACTGATCCATCGAGCCTGACGCTTCCTTGATGCCGACGATGTTCTTGATTTCAGCGAGCCGGGCCACCGTTTCCGGCGCGATGTTCGAGGCCGTGCGGCCGGGGATGTTGTACACAAACAGCGGGATATCCACGCTGGCCGCGATCGTCTTGTAGTGCCGGTAGATGCCGTCCTGGGTGGGCTTGTTGTAGTAGGGCGAAAGCAGCAGCGCGCCGTCCGCGCCCATCTCGCGCGCGGCCACCGTCAGCCGAATCGCTTCCGCGGTCGAGTTCGAGCCGGTGCCCGCGATCACCGGGACGCGCTTGCGCACCTGCTCGATTGTGAGCTTGATCACGCTGTCGTGCTCGGCGTGCGTGAGGGTGGCGGATTCCCCGGTCGAGCCGCACGGGACCAGTCCGCCGATTCCGCTCTGAATTTGCCATTCTATCAGGTCGCGCAATGCCGGCGCGTCCACCTCGCCGTCGCGAAACGGCGTGACGAGAGCAGTTATTGCACCTGAGAACATCGTCCGAAGCCTCCCGCCTTGTTCATTTCACCGGGACCATCTCGTCGGCGCCCAGCTCGATCTCGCCGCGAAAAACCTCAACTGCGTTGCCCGTCATGAAAACGTGATTCGCATCGGCTCCATCGGCGCGCCATTCGATTTCAAGATTGCCGCCGCGCAGCTCTACCGTCGCAGTCCGCTCGGTGTGATCTGTCAGCACCGCGGCGACCAGCGCCGCGCACGCTCCGGTGCCGCAAGCCCAGGTCTCACCCGAGCCGCGCTCCCACACCCGCATCTTGAGGTTGCGCCGCGAGACTGCTCGGATGAACTCGGTATTCACCCGGCGGGGAAAGAACGGATGATGCTCAAACTGGCGGCCGAGCTCCGCGAAATCGCGATCCTGCATCTTGAATACGCCATCATCGGCGACGAACACAACGCAATGCGGATTGCCCATCGAGACCGCCGTGATCGGCTCGCTCCTGCCTGCGACCTCGAGCGGATAGTCTATGATTCGGCCGTCGGCATTGACCGGGATGTCGCGGCCTTCGAGAATCGGCTCGCCCATATCGACCGTCGCGCCGGTCACGCGGCGGCCTTCCAGCCGCAGCTCGACCGTCTTGAGCCCGGCGTCAGTCTCCACCACCATCGGATTCGCGCGCACGAGACCCCGCTCGAAGGCGAGCCGCGCCAGGCATCGGATTCCGTTGCCGCACATGTCGCCGCGGCTGCCGTCCGCATTGTACATCTCCATTCGTATGTCGGCGTTGCGTGACGGCGCTAACATGATCAGCCCGTCGCCGCCTACGCCAAAGTGGCGGTTGGATAGCCTGACCGAGAGCGCGGACGGATCGGCGGGACGCGCGCGCATTGCGACGATGTAGATGTAGTCGTTGCCGCAGCCGTGCATCTTGGTGAATTCGAGCGTTGCCATCGCGTTTACGCGCTCTCACGCCGGCTTGAGTTCAACGATATGCTCGCCGCGGACCAGATCCTCGAAACTCTCGCGCTCGCGAATCACGTGCACGTCGGCGCCGTCGACCAGGATCTCGGGCGCGCGCGGCCGGCTATTGTAGTTCGACGACATGACGAACCCATAAGCGCCGGCGCTCATCACCGCCAGCAGGTCGCCCTCCGCGGGCTCAGCCATCTCGCGCTCGCGCGCAAAGAAATCGCCGCTTTCGCAAACCGGACCGACGATATCCGCCGTCACGGTCTTGCCGGGCTTGCGGCGGTCGACAGGAACGATCGAGTGATAGGCCTCGTAAAGCACGGGCCGAATCAAGTCGTTCATCGCGCCGTCGATCACGACGAAGCGCTTCACGTCGGTTTGCTTGTTATAGAGGACTCGCGTCACCAGCACGCCTGCGTTGCCGACGATCACGCGTCCCGGCTCGGTGATTATCTTGAGCCCAAGACCCGCGATCGGCTTCAGCAGAGCGCGCGCGTATTCCGAGGGTAGCGGCGGCTGCTCCTGGTAGGGGATTCCGAGACCGCCGCCGAGATCCAGGTACTTGAGCGCGATTCCCGCGCTGCGGAGCCGCCCGACAATCGCCGCAACTTTCTGTCCTGCTTCGGCAAACGGCGCCATCTCGGTTATCTGCGAGCCGATATGCGTGCTCAGACCGACGATTTCAAGCTGCGCCAGCGCGCTCGCTTCTGCGTAATATTCGTCGACCTGCGAGAGCGGTACGCCAAACTTGCTGTCACGATGGCCGGTGGAAATGTGTGGATGCGTGCCCGGGTCGAGATCGGGATTCACGCGCAGGCTGACCGGAGCGCGGCGCTTCATCCGTCCCGCGACCTCGGCTATGCGATGCAGTTCCGGGCGCGACTCGACGTTGATCATCAGGATGCCGGCTTCGAGCGCGGCCGCGATCTCCTCGTCGGTCTTGCCGACGCCGGAGAACACGATCTTGCGAGGGTCCGCACCGATGCGCAGGCCTCGCATCAGCTCGCCGACGGAGACTATATCGAATCCCGCACCCATCGAGGCGAACAACTTCAGGATGCTGAGATTGGAGAGCGCCTTCATCGCGTAGCAGATTAGGTGGTCGGTGCCGGCGAAAGCCTCGTCGAAAACCCGGAAATGGCGCCTGAGCGTGCGCGCGCTGTAGACGAAAAGCGGCGTGTTGATCCGCCGCGCCAAATCGGCGATCGGCACGTCCTCCGCATAAAGCTGATCGTTGCGGTATTCGAAGTAGTTCATTGCGATGTGGCGTCGGTCACGCGGCTGCTTCACCCACTCGACAGCGGTGCAATTGGGCGAAGGTTCGTTTCTATCATAGCGGAGCCCGGCGAATAAACGATCACTCGCCGCAAACCCGCTCGCTACCCCGCGGTTATCGAAGCGGTACTGGCGTCGGCACTACGAAGGTTTCCGGGTTCGGCGGGGCCGATGGAGACCTGCGCACGATCGTCACATCGTTCGACGGCTCGCTGACGTAGCCGTCGGTGGTGCTGGAAGTCACTTGGTAATGATAGGTCTTGCCCATGATTGTTGAGCCGTCGATGAACGCAAAGGTGCGTTGCACCTGGAAGCGCCCTTCGTCATGCACCTCGATGTCGGCGATCTTCTCGACCGGCTGGCCCTCTCGGACGCGCGTGATTGAGAAGCTGCCCAGGTCGCGCATCTTTTGGCCGCCGGCGTAAGTTTCGGGGCGATCCCAGGTCAGCCGAATTCCATCTTTCACATTCATCGCTTCAAGCGAGAGGATTTTCTCGGGACGCGCCGCCTCCGGCGGTATTGGCGATGACTTCACGCCGCACCCGAGGAACACCACGTTTGCAAGCGCAGCAATCATGAGCACTAAGGTCAGGCACCTGGCACGGTTGGTTTCCCGATTCATCGACGGCGCAGCTCCTTGAGGCGGCGCTTGACTGCGGACGGCGCCGGACCGCCTTCGATCGTGCGCCGGGCGACCGAGTTCTCGGCGCGAAGAATCGCGATCGCGTCGGCGCCGAATGCGCTGGAGTGCTGTCGCAACTCCCCGAGGTCCAGGTCCTCAAGCGTCTTGCCCGCTTCGACCGTCTCACGGACTAGTGCGCCGACGATTTCATGCGCCTGGCGAAACGGCGTGCCGCGACCGACCAGATATTCCGCGAGATCGGTGGCCAGCGCAAATCCTCCCGCCGCCGCTCGCATGCGCTTCGCGTCGAACCGCAGCATCGGCCAAAGTTTCGCCAGCAGATCGAGCGCGGGCTTGAGCGCGTCGAGCGCGTCGAACACACGCTCCTTGTCTTCTTGCAAGTCCGAGTTATAGGCCAGCGGCAGGCCCTTCAACACCGTCAGCGTCGCGACCAGGTCGCCAATCACGCGGCCGGTCTTGCCGCGGATCAGTTCGAGCAGATCGGGATTCTTCTTCTGCGGCATCATCGAGCTGCCGGTCGAAAATTCATCGGGCAGCGTCGCGAAGCCGAACTCCGTGCTTGTCCAGAGAATGATTTCCTCGCTCATGCGCGACAGATGCACCTGCGTGAGCGCGGCGGCCGAAAGAAAATCCACCACGAAGTCGCGATCCGACACCGCATCCATGCTGTTGGCGGTGATCGACTTGAACCCCAACGCCCGCGCGACCATCCGGCGATCCAGCGGCAGCGTCGTGCCCGCGAGAGCGCCCGCGCCGAGCGGCATGATCGCGGTGCGCGCCGCAGCCTGCTCGAAACGCTCGCGATCGCGGCCAAGCATCTCGACGTAGGCCAGCAGATGGTGCGCAAGCGTGACCGGCTGCGCCCGCTGCAAATGCGTGTAGCCGGGCATGATGGTGGCGACGTGGCGCTGCGCGAGCCGAATCAGCGCGGCGCGAAGCCCCGCGACCAGCGCGATCACGCCGGCAATCTCGTCGCGAAGATAGAGCCGCATATCGAGCGCGACCTGATCGTTGCGCGAACGCCCGGTGTGGAGCTTGCGCCCCGGCTCTCCAATCAGCGCAATCAGCCGGCGCTCGATCGCCAGGTGGATGTCTTCGTCGGCTATATCGAACTTAAAGCGTCCATCAGCGATGTCACTCTCGATGCGCTCGAGTCCGCCGACGATCGTACGCAACTCGCCCGCCTTGAGCAGTCCAACCTTCGCCAGCATCCGCGCATGCGCGATCGACCCGCGAATGTCATGGCGAAAGAGCCGCCGATCGAAGGGCAACGACGCGGTGAAGGCTTCGACCTCGGGCGGGCGGCTGCGCGCAAATCTTCCGCGTATGAGATTTTTCTGGCTGCGACGCCCTTTCACTTTTTCACTGTTCCGCGAGCGGAGTAGTTCGCGACGCGCGAATCAATTGACCGGCCGCAACTGGCAGGAACATCCGCGTGCCGCACAACTCATCGAGCCGTCGGGATGGGTGATGTGGACGTCCATCTTGTGATGGCAGTGAGCGCAGTCTCCCGTGCGCTGACGGGGCACCAGCTTGGGCTGTGTTCGCGGCGGCTTGAACTGGATGACCTTGCCCAACTCTATCCGCCCTTCGTGCTCGCACGCGCCAGCGCCCGCAGCCGCACTCCCGCGAGCCTGATGAATCCGTCGGCGTCGGCCTGGTTGTACCCGCCCGCTTCCTCGAAGCTCGCGATCTTCGGATCATACAGCGAGTTGGGCGATTTGCGTCCGGCGATCCACACTCCGCCCTTGAAGAGCTTCAGCCGCGCAACTCCGCTCACGTTTTTCTGCGTATCGTCCACCAGCGCCTGCAGCGCCTCACGCTCGGGCGCAAACCAGTATCCGTAATACACCATTTCCGCGTAGCGCGAGATAAGCGAGTCGCGCAGATGCATCACCTCGCGATCAAGCGTGAGCTGCTCAACCGCGCGATGCCCGTGGAAGAGGATCGTCACGCCGGGAGTCTCGTAGACTCCGCGCGATTTAATCCCGACGTAGCGGTTCTCCACCAGATCGACACGGCCGATCCCATGGCGTCCGGCGATTTGGTTGGCGCGCTCGATAATCCTCGCGGGTGCGAGCCGCTCGCCGTTAATGGCGACCGGATTGCCGCCGGCGTATTCAATCTCGACGTATTCCGCCTTGTCGGGCGCGTCTTCCGGGGAAACAGTGAGGCGGAACATGTCGTTGTACGGCTCGCGCCACGGGTCCTCGAGGATACCGCCCTCGTAGCTGACGTGAACCAGGTTGCGATCCATCGAGTACGGCTTCTCGGCGGTAACCGACACGGGAATTTTCTTCTCGTTGGCGTATGCGATCATGTCCGCGCGGCCTACGAACGGCCAATCGGTTCGGCGCCACGGCGCGATGATTTTCAGATCCGGCGCGAGGCGCGCGATCGTCAACTCGTATCGCACCTGGTCGTTGCCTTTGCCGGTCGAGCCGTGAGCGACAGCGTCGGCACCTTCCTCGCGGGCTATCTCGACCAGCTTCTTGGCGATCACCGGCCGCGCGATCGACGTGCCGAGCAGGTAGTAACCCTCGTACACGGCATTCGCGCGCATCATCGGGAACACGAAGTCGCGCGCGAATTCCTCGCGCAGATCGACGACATAAAGTTTGCTCGCGCCGGTCTGGAGCGCCTTCTCTTCCAGGCCCTCGGTCTCGTCGCCCTGGCCGACGTCGGCGCAGTATGCGATCACCTCGCATTCGAACTGATCCTTGATCCAGCGCAGGATCACCGACGTGTCCAGTCCGCCCGAATAGGCAAGCACCAGTTTTTTTATCTTCTCGGTAGCCACGATTTTTGGACCGTCACCCCGGCGACGGCGAAGTCTGCAAAATTTCAGGCCGAATCAGCCAGACCATCACGGCTTTCTGCGCATGCAGCCGGTTCTCTGCTTGATCGAGCACCACCGAACGCGGTCCGTCGATCACTTCGTCGGTAATTTCCTCCCCGCGATGCGCCGGCAGGCAATGCATCACAATCGCGCCCTTGCGCGCATTCTTCAGCAGCGCATCGTTGACCTGGAACCCCTTGAAGTCGCGACGTCGCTGCACCGCTTCCTTCTCACGCCCCATCGAAGTCCAGGTGTCGGTGTAAACGGCGTCCGCGTCCTTGACCGCCTCGGCCGGATCGTCGGTCAGCGTGCCGATTTCCTCGTTGCGCATCCGATTCATGTACGCCTTCTCCGGCTCGTAACCTTTCGGGCAGGCCAGCCGCAGCTCAAAACCCGCAAGCGACGCCGCCTCGATCCAGCTCTGCGCCAGGTTGAAGCCATCGCCCACGAACGCGACGCGGACTTTCCTGAGGTCGCGCCCGAAGCGCTCCTGCAGCGTCATCAGATCGGCGAGCAACTGGCACGGATGCAGCAAATCAGTGAGCCCATTGATGACCGGCACCGTGGCCTCGCGCGCAAGCTCGACCGCGGTCTCGTGCGAGAAAGTGCGAATCATGATCAAATCCACGGCCCGCGAAATGTTGCGCGCGACGTCCTTCACCGATTCGCGCTCGCCAATACCGATATCATTCGGCGCGAGATAAATCGCATGCCCGCCAAGCTGCGCCATGCCGGTCTCGAACGTGACTCGCGTCCGCAGCGACGGCTTCTGAAATACCATCGCGAGCGTCCGGCCCCGCAGGTACGGATGCTCGAGTCCGATCTTGAGCTCGGCCTTGAGCCGCGCGCCGAGCGCCAGCAGTCCGTTGAGTTCAGCCGTCGAGAGCGAGCTGAGGTCGAGGAAATCGCGTTTCATCTTGCGTGTGCGCCGCGGCTCACTTCGGAATCGGCCCGCCCTCGAGCGCATTTTCGATAATCGCGAGACCGGCGTCAGCCTCCTCGCGCGTGAGGTTCAGCGGCGGCAACAGCCGCAGCACGTTGCCCGCGGTGCCGTTGACGAGCAGCCGATTCTTGAGACACTCCTCGACGATCGGACGCGCGTCGTGCTTGAGCACCACGCCGATGATCATCCCGAGTCCGCGAACTTCGACGATTCGATCGCACGAGCGCGCAAATTTGCCGAGCCGCTCGAGGATGTAGCCGCCCACGCTCGACGCGTTCTCCAGCGCGCCGTCCTGCTCGAGCGCGTCGATCACGGCGACCGCCGCCGCGCAGGCCACCGGATTTCCACCGAACGTGCTGCCGTGGCTGCCGGGCGTGAAGCTCGACGCGATCTCGGCCCGCGCAATCATCGCACCGATCGGAAGCCCGCCGCCGAGCGCCTTCGCCAGCGTCACGATGTCGGGCTTGATGCCGGCGTGCTCGTACGCGAAGAAGCGTCCGGTGCGCCCCATTCCGGTTTGCACTTCGTCCAGCAGCAGCAGCATCTTGTTGCGATCGCACCAGTCGCGCACTCGCTTCAGGTAGTCCGCGCGCGGCACCACGACGCCGCCCTCGCCCTGGATCGGTTCGATCATCACGCCGACGGTTTCGTCGCGCCGCGCGCGATCAAGCGCCGCGAGATCGTCGAACGGCACCAGTCTGAAGCCCGGCATCAGCGGTTGGAACCCCTGATGGTACCGTTCCTGGCCGGTCGCGGTGAGCGTGGCGAGCGTGCGACCGTGGAACGAGCCAAGCGTCGTCAAAATCTCGAAGCGTCCGGCGCCTGCGTTGCTGCCCCATCGCCGCGCAAGCTTGATCGCGGCCTCGTTGGCTTCGGCGCCCGAATTGCCCAGGAAAACTTTTCCGTCGCCGAAACGATTCGCCAGCCGCTCGACCAGTCGCGCCGTCGGCTCCGTATGAAAGACGTTGGAAACGTGCGTGAGCTTTTCCGCCTGCTCCTTGATCGCGCGCACGACGCGGGGGTTTCCGTGACCAAGACTGGTGACCGCCAACCCGCAAAAAAAATCGAGATAGCGGTTGCCATCGGCGTCATACAGATACGCGCCATGCCCGCGCGCGAACGCAAGCGGCAGGCATCCGTAAACATCGACCATGTGCCGATGCGTGAGTTCTATGATCTCTGCACTGTTCATCGAGCTTTGCCGCCGCCCTCTGCGCTGCGCGCCGGGTCGCTCAACGCCGACACCTTGGCGCGGCGCTGCACCACTTCGGTGCCGATTCCCGAGCGGGTGAAGATTTCGAGCAGCACCGCGTGCTTGTTCCGGCCGTCGATTATGTGCGTCTTCGCGACGCCTTTGTTCAGCGCCTCGATGCAACATTCGACCTTCGGAATCATCCCTTCCTGTATCACCCCGCGCGCGATCAGCCGCTTTGCTTCCGCGGCGTCCAGCGTCGAGAGCAGTTTACCGTCCTTATCCTTCACGCCTTCGACGTCGCTCAGCAGGATCAATTTTTCCGCCTTGAGCGCCGCCGCGATCTCGCCCGCCGCGACGTCGGCGTTGATGTTGTAAGTCTGGCCGTCGCGGCCGAATCCGGTCGGCGCGATCACCGGGATGAAGTTGTTGGCCTCGAGCGTGCGCAGCAGTTCCGGATTTACCCGATCGACCTCGCCGACCAGCCCGATATCGACGCGCGAGCGCTTGCCGTTGTCATCGGTGACCACCATCCGCATCTTACGCGACCTGATCAGGTCGCCGTCCTTGCCCGAGAGCCCAACCGCGCGGCCGCCCATGCGCGAAATCGTCGCGACGAGGTCCTTGTTGATTCTCTGCAGCACCATCTCGGCCGCTTCCATCGTCGCCGTATCGGTCACGCGCATCCCGCGCACGAAGCGCGATTTCAGCCCGAGCTTGCCGATCAGTTCCGTGATCTGCGGCCCGCCGCCGTGCACGATTACCGGGTTGATGCCGACCAGGTCGAGCAGCACGACTTCCCGAGCGAAGCTCTCGCGCAGCTCTTCGGTCTGCATCGCGTGCCCGCCGTATTTGATGACGAACGTTTTGCCGCGAAAGCGCCGTATGTACGGCAGCGCTTCGATGAGCACGTCGGCTCGATTGTGGGTGGCCTCTTTCACGCCCTAAGGAACCTCTCCAAAAAAGAAAATCAAAACAGTATTGCGCCCGCCGCGCAATCTCCCCCATGAAACTCTCACCGGATCCTCCCGCGAGCGCACCGCGGCCTCAACCTGGCTCAGCGGCACGCCTTTTCGTAGCGGAAAATTTTGACGAGATCATTAATGAGACTTGGCCGTTTTTCTTTTGATCTGTGACTAGAATGGGAAGATGAACCGAAAAGGCTCTGCGTCGATTTTCATCGTACTCGCAACAGGACTGCTGTTGTCGGCGATCATGATCGTGCCCTCGGTACGCAGTATACCTCTCACTTCTTTCAGTGTTTTTTATCACCTCACTATGTTCGTCGCGCTTCTTAGTCCCTTCCTGATCATCTTCTTCGTGTTTCGTAAGGATTCGTCCAACACCTCTCCAATCGTGTTCGGAGCCCTGTTCTCCTTGACCCACGCGTATCTCATTTTTGTCAGTTATGCTTATCCACCGCAGGAATTTGGCTACGTGGGTTTGATTTTTGCCCCTGTATTTGAAGGCATCGTCGCCGTTCCACTGGGGCTACTGATCATTTTCATAATCAGGCGATTGGCTGCATAGGTGGCCCCGTCGTCGAGGTGCTTTTAACGTACATCAGCACGATGAACGGAACCGGAATGTTCCACAGGATCTGGCGGGTGACTTGCTCGTTCATGTGCGCTCCATGCGAAAAACCGGTGGCGAAGGTGCCTGTAAAAGACTCTCAAATCAGACCATCGCGGATGAATTCAATCCAGACGGGCAACTAAGAACCGGTACCGGCTTCGCTTACGCGAAGCTGTCCGAGGTCCCTCCTCCCGTCGCTTCGCTCCCGTCGTCGGGATGACAGACATCCTGTGCCGCGAAGTGTGATTAGCGGGAATTCGCACCGGCTTCAACTGCGAGCGGTACTTTCGTAGATCAATTCAGGCGGCGAGAGAGCTACAGAGGCGGGAACTACTTCACACGATGCTAAACTCGCCTACGTAGTCGGGAGGCCACACGACTTTGTCCTCGCCCTTCACCGTCTCCTGGATCACTGCGCCTTCAAGAAAGCCGTTGTTGCGCAGAGTTTGGAGGATAGGCTCCCTTGCCTTTTCAGCGTCTGAGACGAAGCAAAAGACATTTATCGTACCGCTGCCGATGTCCCCGCCATCACAGTTCCCCAAGTCGCCTTCACTCAGGCATTCCTCAAGAATTTTCTCGACCGCGACTCTCTTGTCGTGATCCTGCCCGTTTCCATGGCCTTCGATCCGGTATTGAACGACGATCCGATCCATTTCATCTTCGGAAGTCTCGTCGAAGGACACCTGCTCTTTGGTCTCCGCAGGCTCAGGCGCATTCGATCTGGACTTTGATTCCAGATCGACCCCGAGAAACGCCTCTTCGACAAGAGAGAGATCGCGGCGAAGCCTATCCACGTCTAACGAAACTTGTTTCTTGTCCAAGGTCTCCACGCAACCCCAAATGGCCCTTTCCACGTTCTTCCATAGGAAACGCCGGTACGCTGGAGCGTCGGCACTCCAGTCAGCCTTACGAATAAAGATTCGAGCCCCGATATTGTTCTTCTTGAAAGGCTCAATCTTTATCCCTCCGCAATCCAATGGCTGATTATCCCCTTCAACATAAAGAGCCAATCCGAGATTGGTTCCGGCCTCGTTATAAGGTCCATTGCAGTGCACAGAAAGTGCTCTCCTCAGGCGATGCTCTTCCGCAATAATCCTCTCCGGCAGATTGAATCCCCTAACCGCACCAAGGGTTAGCTCCCATTTTGGCTGCATCGTTCATTCCTTCCGCTTAGTTCATGTCAAGGCAATAGGCAGGTGCGCCAGCCCATGGCTCCAGATTCTCATCGTCTGGCCCAATCTGAAATGAACCCCAAAAACTGGACAGTTGAAAGCGGGGGGATTGGACCTGTGATCTGCTCCGCAAAACCAAGCCAACCGGAAGTTGAGTTTTCGGGTTTTGGGTCATTTTGGGTCATTGCGAAGAATTGAAGGATAACGGTCTCGCTTTCACAACGAGAAATGGGACGCCTATCGAGCCGAGACGCATTGACGCGGAGTTTAAGCGTATCCTGAAAAAGGTCTCTCTTCCACAAACGATAAGGCTTCACGATTTGCGCCTGGCCTGCATCCCGATTTACCCGCAGTTGTAAGTTTAATCGATTTTCGGATTAAAACGCCCCCGGGCGGTTCGATTGGATGACCACTTTCACGCGCGGGTGAACCTTCTCAAGAAAAGGAAATCAGAAACAGTATTGCGCCCGCGGCACAACCCATCGCCTGTGCGGCGGTTAATACCACTGCAACGAGTGGACCGGAGCTACAGAATATAGCGCGACAGATCCTCGTCCTTGACGATTGGATCGAGGCGCCCGTGAACGTAGGCCGCGTCGATCGTCAGCTCGCGATCCGGCAGCTCCGGCGCGTTGAACGACAGCTCTTCCAGCAGCCGCTCGAGCACCGTATGCAGCCGGCGCGCGCCGATATTTTCCGAGCGCGAGTTGACCTTGGCCGCGATCTCCGCCAGCGCCGCCACCCCATCCTCGGTGAAGCGCATATGCACGCCCTCGGTCTCCATCAGCGCGACGTATTGCCGCGTCAGCGCGTTCTCGGGTTCGGTGAGGATGCGGATGAAATCCTCGCGCGTCAGCGCCTTCAGCTCGACGCGAATCGGGAAGCGTCCCTGGAACTCGGGTATCAGATCCGACGGCTTCGAGGTGTGAAACGCCCCCGACGCCACAAACAGGATATGGTCCGTTTTCACCGCTCCATATTTCGTGTTGACCGTCGAGCCTTCGACGATCGGCAGCAGGTCGCGCTGCACGCCCTCGCGCGAGACGTCGGGCCCGTGCGACTCGCGCCCCGCGATCTTGTCGATCTCGTCGATAAACACGATGCCCGACTGCTCCGCACGCGTGATCGCCTCGTGCGCCACGGTCTCCATATCCACCAGCCGCGCCGCTTCCTCCGCCGTCAGCAGCTCGAGCGCCTCGGGGATCTTCACCTTGCGCGTGCGTGTCTTCTTGGGCATGAGCTGATTCATCAGCTCCTTCATGTTGAGGCCCATCTCTTCCATCCCCTGCGGGGTGAAGACCTCGATATTGGGCACCGCGTTCGCGCTGACCTCGAGCTCGACTTCGCGATCGTCCAGGTGGCCGCCGTTGAGCAGCTTGCGCAACTTCTCGCGCGTGTCCTTGTGCGAGTCGTTGTCCACTGCCTCGATGTGCCCTTCCGGCGTTATCCCCGCGGGGCGTCGAACCTTGGTGGGCGCCGGGAACAGGATGTCGAGCAATCGCTCCTCGGCGTTCTCGCGCGCCTTGACTGCGACGCGATCGCGCGCCTCGTCGCGCACCATCTTGACTGCAATCTCCGCCAGGTCGCGAATCATCGACTCGACGTCGCGCCCGACGTAGCCGACCTCGGTGTAGCGCGACGCTTCCACCTTGACGAACGGCGCCTGCGCCAACCGCGCCAGCCGCCGCGCGATTTCCGTTTTGCCGACGCCGGTCGGCCCGATCATCAGGATATTCTTGGGCGCGATTTCGTCGCGCAGATCCGGCGCGACGTTCTGCCGCCGCCACCGGTTGCGCAGCGCGATCGCAACTGCGCGCTTCGCCTCGTGCTGCCCGACGATATAGCGGTCGAGCTCCGAGACGATCTCGCGCGGCGTCATCACTTGTGGAACTGCCATCTCGTTGGATTCCCGGATCCTGTGGCTACAACTCTTCGAACACGAATTGATCGTTGGTGTAAACGCAGACCTCCGAGGCGATTTTCATCGCGCCTTCGGCGATCTGTCGCGCCGTCATCCCCGAGCCGTGCCGTACCAGCGCGCGCGCCGCCGATAACGCGTAGTTGCCGCCCGATCCGATCGCCAGGATTCCATCGTCGGGCTCGAGCACGTCGCCGACGCCCGAAATAAGCAGCGAGCTTTCCTTGTCCGCGACTACCAGCATCGCCTCGAGCCGGCGCAGGATTCGATCCGTGCGCCAATCCTTGGCCAGCTCGACCGCCGCGCGCCGAAGCACGCCGTTATATTCCTGCAGCTTCGATTCGAACTTGTCGAACAGCGTCAGCGCGTCCGCGGTCGAGCCTGCGAATCCCGCCAGCACGCGATCCTGATGCAGCCGGCGCACCTTCTTCGCCTTGGCCTTCATGATCGTTTGCCCAACGCTCACCTGCCCGTCACCCGCCATTACGACGTGGCCCTCGTGGCGCACGCTCAGAATGGTCGTGTGGCGAATTTCGGCGCCCGGCTCGATACCCTGGTCAGACTCGTGGGAAGGCACGTCGATAAACCTCTTTCAAATGATTCACGCTGACATGAGTATAGCGCTGCGTCGTTGCCAGGCTCGCATGGCCGAGCATCTCCTGTATCGACCGCAAATCGGCTCCATTGCCAAGCATATGCGTTGCGAATGAGTGACGCAGCCCATGCGGCGTGACGCCCGCAGTGACGCCCGCCGCCTCGATTCTGCGCTGCAGAATCATCTCGACGCTGCGCGTCGTCAGCCGGCCGCCGCGAAGATTTGTGATCACGGGACCATTGTGCTCCCACGCCACCGGCATCGCGCGGCGCCACGCGAGCAACGCATCCAACGCCGGCTCGCCCAGCGGCACCAGCCGATCCTTGTTGCCCTTGCCCGCGCGCACCATCACCATTCCGAGCTCTTCGTCGATATCGCGCCAGTCAAGCCCGACCAGCTCGCCCACGCGGAGCCCCGACGAGTAGAGTGTCTCAAAGATCGCGCGGTCGCGTATCGACGCGGGCGTCGAGTCATCCGGCGACAACGAAAACTCGAGCAGGCGGCGAACCTCGTCCTCCTGTAGTATCGACGGCAAGCGCCGTTCGTTTTTCGGCGAGCGAATCGATCGCGCCGGACTTGCCGCGCCAATCGTCGTCTCGCGATACCGGAAAAATGCCTTGATCGCGCTCAGTCGGCGCTGGACGGTCGCGCGTGCGGCTTTGTTTTTCATCAGTTCAGACAGGTAGCTGCGGATGTGATCTGCCGTGATACTCGCGACGTCGATTTCATCGACTCGTCTGCCAACCAGCGCCGCCCGCTCGAGCAAAAAACTTCGGAACGCGAGCAGGTCGCGGCGATAGTTCGTCACCGTATTGTCCGCCGCGCGCGACGCCTTCCTGAGCGCCGCTGCAAACGCTTCTACCTCTGCTTCCATCATCTCGCGCGCACCCATCTGAGTGGTTATGCTATCAGCGGCGATTCGGCCGAAAAAGCGCGCCTTTCCACCGCACGCAGAACTCTACGCCTGGCTATGAACTGTTGGCATTGCACCAGAAAAATCGAAGTCCTCGCCGGCGACCGCATCGGTTTTCGCGACGAGTGTCCCGGATGCGGCCGCGCGCTCCACGCATGCCGCAACTGCGGCTTTTACGATCCGGCCTACAACAACAGTTGCCGCGAGACGATGGCGGAGCGGGTGGTGGACAAGGACCGATTTAATTTTTGCGAATACTTTTTTCCGAGCGACGCGGCCGCAAAGCCGCTCGCGAAATCTGGCGCGCAGGACAAGCTGGAGGCTCTCTTCAAGAAAAAATCATGACATCGCGCCGCACCCTGCTTCGTGACCGCTGCGCCGAGCTTCTCTTCGTCGCGGCCCTCGCTTCGCTCGCCGCCACCGGATGCCATCCGGCCAATAGCGCGCGCGGCGTCGCCGATCGCTTCATCGACCAATACTACGTGGCGATCGATCTGAAGGCGGCCGAGCCATTCTGCACCGGCCTGGCGCTCGACAAGCTTCATCGCGAGATGCAGCTAATCGGCGATCAGAAAATCGACGCCAACACCCGCAAGCCCACCGTGCATTACAAACTCACCGCCGAGCGCGACGCCCCCGACCACATCCAGTTCCTGTTTCGCGCGACCATCGACGTGCCCGACGGCGGCACCTTCAATCGCAACTGGATGATAACGGCGCGCAAGGCTGGCGACACGTGGAAAGTCTCGAACTTCGATGACTACGAATAGCGCGCAGCGATCATGAGCGTCGCCACGATCGTCCTTGCCGCGGGCAAAGGGACCAGGATGCGCTCGAAGCGCGCCAAGGTCCTGCACGAGCTTGGCGGAGAACCGATGATCGCGCGCGCAGTTCGCGCCGTCGCCGCGATCGACGCCGATCCAATCATCGTCGTCGTCGGCCACCAGGCGCGCGAAGTCGCAGCCGCTGTAAACTCCCCGAACGCGCGATTCGCGCTCCAGGAGCCGCAGCGCGGCACCGGCGACGCCGCGCGATGCGCCCTCGATCGGCTCCCCGCCAACTTCACCGGTGACGTGCTGATCACCTACGGCGACATGCCCACCATCAAGTCGTCAACCCTGCGCGCCTTCCTCGACGCACATCGAAAGCGCCGCGCAAAGCTCTCGTTCATCAGTATCATTCTCGACGATCCCGCCGCCTATGGCCGCGTGATGCGCGACGCCGGCGGCAAGGTCGAGAAAATCGTCGAGTTCCGCGACGCGTCGCCCGCCGAGCGCGCCATCAAGGAAATCAACACCGGCTGCTATTTGGTCGATTGCGCCCTGCTCCGGTCCGCGATTGCGGAACTGAAGCCGGGCAACGCCCAGGATGAGTATTACTTGACCGATATCGTTGCGATCGCGCGCGCGCGTAGCGAAAGAATTGAAACGTGGGTTGCTGATGACCCGGCGGAATTCGCCGGCATCAACTCGCGTGAGGAGCTGGCAAATATGGAAGCGGAAATTCGTGCAGCCGTTAACCGAAAACTGATGCAATCCGGCGTGACGCTCGTCGATCCCGCATGCACCTACATCTCGGAGCAGGCGGAAATCGCGCGCGACTGCGTGATCGGCCCCAACGTCCAGATTCTCGGCGCGTGCAAGCTCGGCGAGGGCGTGCGAATCGACGGCACCGCATGGCTCAGCAACGTGACGATTGGCCCGCGATGCCATCTGAAGCTGGGCGTGCGCGCCGAGGACTGCGTGATCGGCGAGGACTCCGAAATTGGCCCGTTCGCCAACCTGCGCGCCGGCACCGAACTCGCCGGCCACAACCGGATTGGCAATTTCGTCGAGACTAAGAAGGCGCGCATCGGACGCGGCACCAAGGCCAGCCATCTGAGTTACCTCGGCGACGCCACAATCGGCGCCGACACCAACATCGGATGCGGCGTCATAACCGTGAACTACGACGGCTACGACAAGCATCACACGGAGATCGGCGACCGCTGCATGGTCGGATGCGATACGCAACTGGTCGCGCCGGTGAAAGTCGGCAGCGACGTGTACGTGGCGTCAGGAACGACGATCGTCCGCGAGGTGCCCGACGGCGCGCTCGTGATGTCGCACCACCCGCAGCGCGAAAAGTCCGGCTGGATGGCAACCTGGCGCAAGCGCCACAACGACAGCCCCGACGGCAACCTGCGGCGCAAGAAGCATGATTGATGTCATCACGTAGCTTGAACCAAGTCTCCTGAAAAGAAATAATCATCGGAACGAGGTGACGGTCGAAGCGATAGAAGACGACAATCGAGAGTAGCGCCAGGACTCATGCGCATCGCATGAGTTGACGAGGTGGAAGCAGTATCGAAAGATTCGGCGGATGGCTTCCCGGCTCCACAGTCGATAGAGGCGAGTAGTGAACAAACCGTGCGGGCGACCGCGCGACAAAAAACGCCTCCAGTGGCAGAGCATCCTGCTCTGACGTGATTTTCTAAACTCTCCTGACAGAATCATTTGGCTATCGTTTCGCTCCGTCTGTGTGCGTCGGAACAACTCTGTAACCTTCCCTGCGTTTGCAGGGAAAGGAGCGAACCATCATGTGCGGAATAATCGGCTACGTCGGGCCGAGCGAGGCCTACCCTATCCTGCTCGAAGGACTGGGCCGCCTGGAGTACCGCGGTTACGATTCGGCCGGCATCGCAACGATCGTCGATAGCGGCAAGCTCGAAATTCGCCGCGCGAAGGGCAAGCTCGAAAACCTGCGCCTGCTACTGGCCGACTCGCCCCTGCGCGGCCATATCGGAATCGGGCACACACGATGGGCAACGCACGGCCGCCCGTCCGAGGAAAACGCGCATCCGCACAAAGCCGGCCCGGTCGCAGTCATCCACAACGGTATCGTCGAGAATTTCATCGAGCTGCGCACCGAGCTGCTCGCGCGCGGGCACAAACTGCGCTCCGAAACCGATACCGAGCTCATTTCGCACCTGATCGAGGAGAAGCTCAAAGGCGGTCGCGGGCTGACCGAGGCCGTGCGCGAGGCCGTCCTGCGACTCCGCGGTTCGTTCTCGATCGTCGTGCTGTCGGAAACCGAGCCCGGCACGCTGGTCGCCGCCAAGACCGCGACGCCGTTGGTGCTGGGGCTGGGCGACGGCGAGAACTTCATCGCTTCGGATATTCCCGCGATTCTAGAACACACGCGCCGCGCGATAGTGCTCGAGGACGGCGAGCTGGCCGAGGTCACGGCCACCGCCGCGCGGCTGATGAAGTTCGACGGTACCGCGGTCAGTCGCGCGCCCCGTCAAGTCGAATGGGACGCCGTCGGCGCGACCAAGGGCGGCTTTCGCCATTACCTGCGCAAGGAAATCAACGACCAGCCGCAGGCATGGATCGACACGATGGCGGGGCGAGCGGACGCAGGCTCACCCACGGTGCGCTTCGAAGGCGAATTGCTGCCGGCGGGCGGGCCTGCGGCGATCGGGCGAATCGTGATGCTGGGTGCGGGCGCGTCGTGGATCACGGCGCAGGTGGCCAAGTTCATGATCGAGGAACTCGCCGGGATTCCAGTCGAGGTCGATTACTCATCCGAGTTCCGCTATCGGCGGCCGCCGATCGACGACCGCACGATGATCATCGCCGTGTCGCAGTCGGGCGAGACCGCCGACACGATCGCCGCGATGGAAGAAGGACGCGCGCACGGCGCGCATCTGCTGGCAATCACCAACACCGTGGACTCGTCGATCGCGCGCAAGGCCGACGCGCAGTTGTACACGCGATGCGGTCCCGAGACGAGCGTCACCACCACCAAATGCTTTCTCACTCAGCTCGAGGCTTACTACCTGTTCGCGATTCACCTGGCGGCGCGGATGGGACGCCTGTCCGACGCGGACTCCGCCCAGTTGTTAAAGCCGGCGTTCGCGATCCCCGGACAGATCAAAACGATATTCGAGAGCGAGCCGAATATTCAGAATATCGCGCGCAAGTACGCGCCGGCCAAGGACTTCCTGTTCCTTGGCCGCGGCATCAACTACCCGATCGCGCTGGAGGGCGCGCTCAAACTCAAGGAAATTTCCTACATCCACGCCGAGGGTTATTCCGCGGGCGAGATGAAGCACGGGCCGATCGCGCTTATCGACGACAAGATGCCGGTGGTGGTGATAATTCCCAATGACGATCTGTTCGAAAAGACGATGTCGAATCTCAAGGAAGTCGAATCGCGCAACGGCCGGATTATCGCGGTGACTAATCACGCGACTGCCGAGCTGAAAAGCGTCGGGGAAATTATCGAGGTCCCGGAGACGAACCGGATGCTGACGCCGGTGCTGATGACGGTACCGCTCCAGTTGCTCGCCTATCACATCGCGTCGGAACGCGGCACCGACGTCGATCAGCCCCGCAACCTCGCCAAGTCGGTCACGGTCGAGTAGGCAGGGGTAGGTGACGGAGCAGGTGACGCATGATGCCGTTCCCCTTCCGTCATCCCGACCGTAGCGGAGGGACCCCGGATCTTTCCGCAGCCTCACCCTGGCAACGCCACAAAAGCCGGCCTGCTTACTTTGTGTCATCCAGAGCGCAGCGAAGGAACCCGATTTTTTCTGCCTGCGAAACCCGCCGTGGGTTTCGCGCATCCCTGGGCAGGGGTGACCCCTGCACCCAGTGTTAAAACATGATGCGGGCGGAGTTTACCCTGAGCACTCGTAGGGTCCTGTTAGAAGTGGGTTAAGGAACAGTCGCGCTGGTTGCTGCGTCAAGTGCGGCCGCTGCTTCGCGCTCAGCTCATCGAGTAGCAGATTCCATCGTGCTCGAGGGTAACCACGCGATTCGAGGCGAAGGAATCGCGATGTTAGAGTCGGCGCTTTGGTCTATTTCGTATCAGTTCACGCGTCGGACAAAAGCCAACATGTAGTTGAGAGGTGGCTTTCGTGTTATTTTTCGCGGGTAAACCGATGGCTAGCACGGAGCAGCTAAACGGCCCAGGCGGGAACCCGGTCGCCGCAAGGTGAAAGCGCAACCCTGCCAATCGCACCGGCTCAGGTAGAGAAATCAATGCGAATTCACGCTCAGCCTGTTAGTCGTGTCACTTTGACGGCTACGCGCGGCCCGGGCAGGTGTCATCAGCATGCTGCTACTTTTGAGCGCCTGCTCGACCCAACCTCCGGAGCAGGGTTCGTACTTCCGGACTGAGCAGACCCAGCTCAGCTTGCAGAGTACTCCATCAGGCAGCGTGAACGTTGACAATCGCTATGTGGGCGTAACGTCGGTGTCATTCCCGCTCGAGTATGAACAACAAGTCGCCCGCGACACCAAGAACGTCACTCTCTGGGAGACGCAACCGGGCCTGTCCGTATTCCTCACCATCATCAGTCTGGGAGTCTATCTCCCGTTCAGCGCGATCCCGGTCGCTTCGGAAACGACGCTGGCGCCGCAGGAAGGGTACCGCCACAACCATTTTCAGGTTACGGTCGACGCTCCCGGATACGAGCAATGGAAGCAGGAGCTGGACCCGAAGGGTGAAAAGACCATGGAGCTTCAAGCGCAATTGGTGAAGAAGGCCGAACACTAGAGTGCTTCAACTTCGAGGACAACCCGCTATGGCTCGACGCGCGTGGTTACTGAAGAACTTCGTCATACTGTGTCTGCTCGGGAGTTTGGCGATGGCGGGGTCCGGATGCGGCTCAGTGAGCCACAGCGCGGAATTCGAACCCACCTTCGTGCCCAAGGCAGACACCCGCATCGAAGTCGGCCCGGTTAGCAATGAAACCGGCAAGACGTTCGACGTCGATCTGCAAAAGATGTTCACCGATGCGCTCAGTGAACAATTGCAAAGCGAAAACTTGCTATGGACGCAAGGTCAGCAGGGCAACCATCTGACCATCGCCACCAAAATCATCGAGTATGACGAAGGTAACGCCTTCAAGCGGTGGATGCTCCCCGGATGGGGCAGCACAGTCATCACGCTGCATTGCGAGTTGAAGGAGAGCGTCAGTGGAAAACTGGTCGGGTCGGTCGATGCGCATCGGACCGTGTCGTTCGGCGGGGCCTATACGATCGGCGCATGGAAAACGATCTTCGCCAGCGTCGCGAACGATGTGGTCAAGGAACTGCGCGGGCAGATTCCGTCCGCAGTCGGATGAGCAGCAGCGCACTAGAAGTGCGGCACCGACGTCGATCAGCCCCGCAACCTGGCGAAGTCGGTGACGGTGGAGTAGGCAGGGGTGACCCTGCACCCAGTGTTAGGAAAACCGGCACCGCCGCCATGGAGACGATGATTTGTCATCCTGACCGAAGCGAGCAACGCGAGCGCAGGAAAGGATCTCGGACAGCGGCGCGTAAGCGCCGCCGGTTCCGGTTCTGCGTTGCTGCATCCAATGAGCAGAGATCACTCCGCCCGCAGCTTTCGCAGGCCGAAGAGCAGGCGTTGGATGCCGGTTGCTATTTCCAGCGCTGCCATCGCGTAGCAGAGTATTGGGCCTATTGGGCGGGTGATTGCGGTTGCTTCCAGCAGGCCCAGCACGACGAAAAAAATTATCGCTTCGGTGCGCTCAAGGATTCCGGGTGGGTACTCGATTAGCTTGGCGCCTGGGCCTTCCAGCGCGGCTCCTACTGCGAGAAATATCGTGATGTTCACGTACCAGGTGGCGACCAGGACTAACGCCGGGAAATAGAGGGCGGGATCGCGCCACGCGATGCCGACGATTACGCAGGCCTCGACGACGCGATCGGCCGACAGGTCGAGCACGCCGCCGAGCGGGCTGGGCGCGGCGCATTCACGGGCGATGGTGCCGTCGAGCGCGTCGCAGGCGGCGCTGAGCGCGAGCGTGGCGATCGCCCACGTCGTGTAGGCGCGCGCGAACGCGATCCCCGACGCGATGCCGGCGATCGCGGCCAGAATCGTCGCGGCGTTCGCGCTGATGCCGAGGCGGAAGAGCGCGCGGGCGCATCGCGATTGCATGCGCTTGAGGTCGGGGTTCGCGCCGAAAATCGTATCCAGCATCTGTTGTGTTGCTCCATCGCCGCAATGACAATTGTAAAAGGAGCGTCGTGAGACGCGACCAAGGTTCCAGACGAGCGGCGCATTGGCAAGGGCATGATCGGGAGACGGGAACGACGATGGATCGCCGGGGCATTAACGCTAGTCCTGACGATCGCGTGCGCGGCGCCGGCGTTTTCAGCGAATGCGCTCAGCTTTCCGCCGACCGATTTTACGATTCTGAACCCCGCTACCGGTATCGCGATCGGGCGCAGCCGCTACCGTATAGACAGCACTCGCGACGGCGCGACGCTGCACGGCCAGAACAACTACTATGACGATCAGTCCGACGTCGAGACCGCGCATCTGCAATTGGGGGCCGGCGGCGAGCCGCCGCGGCTGGTCGAATTCGATCACACGTTCTACAACGCCGACGGCTCGATCCTTGAGCGCGCGCACGTCGATCTGAAAACCGGCGCCGCGACTTGTATCGACAACTCCGGCGGACAAAAGAGCGTAGAGTCCGCCGTACTCAGCATCCCGGACGACACGTGGGCGGGCGCGAGCGTGGTGATTCCGATCCAGGATTTTCTGCGCGCCGGCGCCAGGGAGGCGCGCCGTCCGCTGCACGTCTTCAACTGCGCGCCAAGCCCGAAGATATTTGCGATCAGCGTGCAAGTCGATCCCGGAAATGCGGTGTGGACGGCCTATGGCGCCGAGGCGCTGCGCGTCGAAATCCGCCCGGATTTTGGATGGTTGAACGTGATTGTGGCCGCCTTCGTGCCCAAGCTTCACGCATGGTTCGATCCGAATGACGCAAT
Organism: uncultured delta proteobacterium; assembly: GCA_963842085.1. Classification (GTDB taxonomy): domain Bacteria; phylum Desulfobacterota; class Binatia; order Binatales; family Binataceae; genus Binatus. Next base: position 2,653,641 of record CAWJET010000001.1, on the reverse strand, counting down.
GGCGTTCGTCGGCGACGAGGCGGCGCGCTACTACAAGGGCCCGCTGATCATGCTGGTGAAGACGCGGCGCGATGCGGCGGACGGCAATCGTCGAGCAAAATAGCGGAACTGATTTCGGAAAACGCGCGCTCGAAAGGAGGACCGGATGAGAGGATGCGATCGCTAGAAGTGGACGATGCCCTCGCCCTCGGGATGGCGCGCGTTTTTCGCGGCTTTGGGCTTGCGATACTGAAACGAGGTCTTGCACTGCTGGCAGGTGCCTTCGGGCTGTTGGCCGCTGCGACGCACCAGTTTGATGTAGCGCACGGTGCCGTCGTCGCACAGATGCGCGGCAACCGGGAAGTCGTAAACGGTGCGAACCGTGATTTTGTCGCTCATGCTTGCGCCAGCGCTCCTCGAGTCAGTTGCTCTCACCGCCATTTGATACGCATCGCGACTTTTTTCGTTTCAAGTCTTCGGCTTCGCAAAAGCGCGCCCGAAGCCAAACTTGGATTAAACAAGATAGTGAAATTGCGGCGTCGATCAATCCTTTTTGACGCTCAACTCAAAAAAATCTTCATGTCACCCGACGCCCCCGGCGCACTTCGAACGTGACCAGCTCGAACGGCTTGAGTTCCAGCGCGATCGCACCGTCGCGCGAGCGCTTGAGGCCGGTGCGTTTGACGGGACGCCCCGCGAGATCGACCAGGCGCGCGCGCGCGCCGGCTGCGAACGTGAAACGGACGGCCTCGGGATTCGGCGATGCGCTGTATGCGCGCACTTGGTAAAAGTTCGCGCGGGCTAGAGGACGCGCCGTGGAAAAAATTGCGCGGGGATTGTTGCAGCCCAGCAACGAGGCGGCGGTCTCGCGATCGTCGCGCCGGCCGGAAAAGACGCGCGGCGGCGAGGTGTACGCCTCGACGCGTTGCAGCAGGCCGCTGTCGAGATAGCTACCGCGGAACGTCGCGACCGCAAATTCGAAGCGATGCTCGCCCGGTTCCTGGGCGCCGGGTGTTTCCAGCTCGGGGCCGGCCCCGCCGCGGCGCGTCGCGAGGTCGGAACGCGACAGCCATCCGACGCATCGGAGCAGAGTCAGCAGAATCGTCGTGCCACCCCCGGGTTCCGGCCGCGCCTCGACCTCGAGGATGCCCCGGCTCGCAAGCGCGGCCGAGAAGTCCGCCCCCTCGACGGCGGTGAAGGTGCGATGAGGCACGGTGGGATAGAGGTCCTCGGTGCCGCGCGGTTCCGACGGCGCGAGCCGGCGTCGGAGCACGCCGAAACTCGTGTCGTGAACCGCGTCGCTGGCGAGGATCGGTGTGCGCAGGGCGGCGCGGATGCGATGGTCGCGCGCGCGATTGTTCACGTCGGCGATGAAATCGACGTGGTCGAGACCCGCGTAGAGCGTCGCGGTCAGAGCCACGTCGAGTTGCTCGAATTGCGGCGAGCGCGCGCTTCGGTCGGCAGCGAGCGCAGCCGGTATATCGAACGTCATCGAGAGCTTGATACGCCGTCGCAGCGGACCGTGGTCGATAACGCTCGCGGAGAGCGAGGTGGGATTGGCGATCGACGCGCCGTCGCCGACGGGATCGTAGTTGTACTCGTCGCCGCGATCGCCGTCGTCTTCGAAATACAGTTCCATCGCAGCGTTGCGCGCGAGGTCGCGAATCTCCAGGCCGCGCGGCGTCGGAGTCAGGCGGAAAAATTCGTTCTCGATCGACGCGACCGCCTCGGCGGGATTCGCCGGGAAGACGCCGGCGTCGTCGCGGACCAACCGATAGAAACTGAATCCCGTTTGCGCGAGATCGTCGGCGACGAAACTGATCGTGCAGCGGGCGGCGCTGGTCGCATGTATGCGTACCGAGCCCGAATCGGGGATGCGCGAATCGCGTGCCGGAATTCCTCGAGATCGAGGCCGCTGAACGGGGCCCGGCTCATGAAAAGGTTCACCTGCGGGCCGCCGTGGGGCGCGGTCGTTATCTCGAAGCGATTGACGGTGCGCCCAAACACGGCCGGTTGGCTCAACCCGCCGACGATCGATTTGAATTCCGCCGCCGGCACGTCGGAATCGAGCACGCGCTGCTGGCGGGCGACGTCGAGCGCGACCGGGATGCGGCGGCCATCAGCGGTTTCGACGGCGTAGTGCGCGCCCGGGTCGGCGACTTCGGCCTCGCCGCGCACGAGTGCTCCTTGGGCGAACGACGGGTTGAAGACGGCGATTTCGGAGGCGTCGACATCGCGGGTGTTGAGGCATGAGGCGGCGGCGCGGCGCACCGCGGTCTCGGCGAGCATCGCAGCCTGATCGAATCGATAGCGCATGTCGACATGCACCTGGTCGACCGAGCATCCGCAAATCGAATCGTGAGGATGGTTCTGAATTTCGGTTCGCCAGGCCATCTCGAGGAACGCGTCGAGCCCGGCGCCGCGCCCGAGCGCGTTGGCAAGCGCCGCGAGCGGGTCGGCATAGCGCTCGAGCGCGCGGCAATTCTCGAAGTCGCGCTGCTTGATCCACGTGCGCGCGGAGGTAACCCCGGGCAATAGATGCGCGCGCAAGGGCGAACGCAGTTCGCCGCGATGCCGCGGCGTGCCGTCGAGCGGAAGTTCGGCGAGGCGGCGCACGTAGGTTTCGAGCGAGCCGATCTCAAAGCTCATCGCGGAAATCTCGCGCGCCTCGTTGATCCGCGCGGTGAGCCGCGCGTCGGGCTCGGCGTGGTCGGTTCATTCATCACGAGGATGGGCGCACCGCCGGCGAACTCGCGCTCGCGGCGCACGATTTGTTCGGCACGCGCGACGAAGCTGTCAACCGATTCGAGCGGCAGATTGGCGCCGTTCGAATATCCGTTGGGCAGATAGACCGTCAGCACGGACCTGCCGTCGAGCGCCTCCCAGACGAAGCGATTGCGATTCACGTCGCCGCCGACCCCGCGCCACAGCACCGCGGTCGTGAAGCCGAAGCCGGCGAGAATCTGCGGCATCTGCGCGATGTGTCCGAACTGATCGGGGATGTAGCCGACGTCGAGCGGCCGGCCGAAGCGTCGCGCGATCGCCATGCCGATTTCGAGATTGCGAATCAGCGACTCGCCGCTCACCAGGAAACTGTCGGCGAGCACGTACCACGGCCCGACCTGGATTTTGCCCGCGCGAATCAGATTGCGCAGCCGCGGCTCGGCGCGCGGGCGCATCTCGAGATAGTCGTCGAGCACGATCGTCTGGCCGTCGAAATAAAACGAGGGAATCGCGCCGCGCTCGACCAGCGGGATCATGCGATCGGCCATCGCGACCAGGCGCGCGCGCATCTGCTGAAACGGCTGATACCATTCGCGATCCCAATGCGTGTGAACGACGAAGTAGAGTTGATCCATAAGGACGCGGCTCAGACGGGCCGGCGCGGGACCAGGACTTTGCGGCGCAGGATCATTATCTGTTCGCCGCGTTGATTAAGGCCGCGCGTTTCGAGATAGAGGACGCCGCGATCGCTTCTCGACTTCGACGCGGTCGTCTCAAGCACCGTCGTCTCGGCGTACAGTGTATCTCCCGCGAACGTCGGCCCGTTGTGACGCACCGATTCGTATTCGAGATTGGCGATCGCATTCTCGCTCACGTCCTTCACGCTCATGCCGACCACCCTCGCCATTACCAGCAGTCCGTTGACGAGCGGCCGCCCGTGCTGGGTGGTGGCAGCGTAGGCGGCGTCGAAGTGCAGCGGGTTGGTGTTCATCGTCATGAGCGTGAACCAGGTGTTGTCGAACTCGGTGATCGTGCGGCCGGGCCAGTGCTTGAAAGTCTGGCCGGCGGTGAAATCCTCGAAGTAGCGGTTCATGCGATTGCGATGCGCGGGCGCGTCCATCCGGGAATTATACGACGGGCGCGCCGGTTGCAATTGATGTGCTAGTTTCGACGAATCGATGGCACGCCAGCTCACAAAACTGCTCGTCGCAAATCGCGGCGAGATCGCGCTTCGGATCATCCGCAGTGCGCGGCTGTTCGGCCTCAAGACTGTCGCCGTGTATTCGGCCGCGGACGCGAACAGCGCGCACGTCGGCGCGGCTGACCAGGCGATTGCGATCGGCCCGGCCGAGGCTGCGAAGAGCTACCTCGACATCGCGGCGATAATCGTGGCCGCAAAACAATCCGGTGCTGACGCGATTCATCCGGGTTACGGATTTCTCTCCGAGCGGCCCGAGTTCGCGCGGTCTGCGGCCGAAGCCCAGATCACTTTTGTCGGGCCGCGGCCGGACGTGATGGCTGCGCTGGGCGACAAGGTCGCGGCGCGGCGAATCGCGGCTGCGGCAGGGGTTCCGGTCGTGCCGGGAATCGACGCCGCGGAAATTTCCGCGGCGCGCGAATTCGCCGCGCACGCCGGCTATCCGATTCTGGTCAAGGCTGCCGCCGGCGGCGGCGGACGCGGGATGCGCGTGGTCGCCGAAGCCGCGCAACTGGAGAGCGCTCTGGATGCGGCTGCGCGTGAAGCGGCGGCGGCGTTCGGCGACGGGCGTATCTTCATCGAAAAATACCTCGCGCATCCGCGGCACGTCGAAATACAAATTCTTGGCGACGAACATGGCGCCGTAGTCGCGCTCGGCGAGCGTGATTGCTCGGTGCAGCGCCGGCATCAGAAGATCATCGAGGAGTCGCCGGCGCCGGGACTTTCCGCCGCGATGCGCGCGAAAATGATCGATGCGGCGCTGAAGCTCGTCCGCGCGGCGCATTACACCAACGCCGGCACCGTGGAGTTTCTTCTCGAGGGCGATAATTTCTACTTTCTCGAAGTCAACGCGCGGCTGCAGGTCGAGCATCCGGTCACCGAGATGCGGTTCGGATGCGACCTGGTGTGCGAGCAATTGCGGATCGCGGCGGGCGGCAAGGTCTCGGAGCCCGCGGCCCCGCGCGGCGCGGCAATCGAATGCCGAATCAACGCCGAGGATCCCGAGCATGACTTCCGTCCGGCAACCGGGACCGTGCTTCATCTGAGCGTTCCCGGCGGTCCAGGCGTGCGTTTCGACTCGCATCTGGCGCGCGGCGCCGAAGTGACGCCGTGGTACGACGGCCTGCTCGGCAAGCTCATCTGTTACGGCGCAAATCGCGAGGAGGCGCGCGGCCGGCTGTTCAACGCGCTGGGCGAATTCGCTCTGCTCGGCGTGACGAACAACGCCGCCTACCTGCGCGACATCGTGGCGAGCGAGCAGTTTCGCAACGCGCGGCTCTCGACCCGCTTTATCGATGAATTTTTCCCCGAGTGGAAGATCGATCCCGCGGAAATCGATGCGGCGATCGTCGCGGCCGCCATCGCCGCGGGCGATCCGCAAATGGAAAATGACGCATCGCCGCGAAACAATAACGAGCGGCGTTCGCCGTGGGACCTCCTGAGCAACTTCGAGTTGTGGAGAGGGCGGCGATGAAGCTCACGCGCGCCGGTGACTCGCGCGAATACGACGCCGAAGTGGTCGCGCGCGACGGCGGCACGATTCGCGTCCGCATCGGAGACCGGGAGATCGCCGCGGAGTTTACGCCGAATGCGGACGGCGGCGGGGTTCTCGCGATCGACGGGCGGCGTTACCCGGTTTTCGGCGCGCGGCGCAAGGATTCGATCCTCGTTTCAGTCGGGCCGGCGTCGTTCGAGTTCAAGCCTGCCGAAGCGGCTGCGCGCCGCCGCGCACGCGGGCTGGCGGCGCCGGAAATCACCGCGCCGATGCCCGGCAAGGTGCTGCTGGTGATGGTGCGCGACGGCGACCTGGTCGAGGCCGGGCAGCCGCTGGTCGTGATCGAGGCGATGAAAATGGAAACGACGCTCGCCGCCGAGAGCGCCGCGACGGTGAAGCATGTCCGCGTCGAGGAGGGTCAGACTGTCGATCACGGCGCGGTGCTGATCGAGCTCAGTCCGCCGCCGGATGCATCAGCTCGCGAATCTGCGCCTCGAGTCGAGTGATCCAATCCTCGAAATCGCCGTCGCGCTCGACGACTATCTCCAGCTTGCCGTTTTTCAAAATCGAGACGCGTCCCGGATGCTCGGTGCGCAGCGGAATCACGACCGCCTCGCGCGAAATGCCCATCGGCTCGATCACCGCGAAGATTCTCTCGATTTCCTTCAGCGTCACGGCCTTGAGCATGCGCGCCTCGTGTTTTCGATGAGTACGTCTTTACTTAAATTGCCAGCGTCGTAAGCTCAAGACGCCGGGCAATGTCATCGGCGGAGGATCGCGTGTTTGGCACAATCAAGAAGATAGTCAAGGACAAGGGCTTCGGCTTCATCATCGCGGACGACGGCGGCGACGAAGTCTTCTTTCATCGCTCGGCGCTGTCGCCCAAGGTTTATTTCGACGACCTCCGCGAAGGCAACGAAGTTCAGTTCGACGTGCGGTCGGGTGAGAAAGGGCGACAGGCATTCAACCTGCGCCTGCGTTGACTCCGCGAGTTATTTTCTTCATCGCGTGAACGCGAACCATCGCTTCATCAGACCCGCGACGAACGGCGTGAGCCGCGTGCGCGCGTAGAGGCCGGCGGCGCGGCGAATCGCGTCGGCCTGCGTCGGGTATGGATGGATCACGTCGCCGAGGCTGCCCAGTCCCACTCCAGCTTTGATCGCGGTCGTGAGTTCCGAGATGATCTCGCCGGCGTGGCTCGCGACCACGGTCGCGCCGACGATCCGATCGCTCCCCTCGCGGACGTGCACCTTCACAAAGCCGTCGGTCTCGCCGTCCAGCACGGCACGATCGACCTCGGCCAGTTCCTGCGTATAGGTCGCGACTGAGATTCCGCGCTCCTTCGCCTCGGCTTGGTAGAGTCCGACGTGCGCGATTTCCGGATCGGTGTAGGTACACCATGGAATAGTCAGTTGGCTCGCGCGCTGGCGCCCGAAGAACAGCGCGTTGCGGATGATGATGCGCGCGTGGGCGTCGGCCAGGTGAGTAAACTTGTATGGCGACGCGACGTCGCCGCCGGCGTACACCAGCGGATTCGTCGTGCGCAGGTGGTCGTCGACCTTCACGCCGTTTTGCCTGTCGTATTCGATCATCGCGGCTTCGAGGTTCAGCCCCTCGACCGCAGGGACGCGGCCGACGCCGATCAATATTTCGTCGGCGGCAATTTCGCGGCGGACGCCGTCGCGCTCGGTGGTGATCATTTTTTCATTGCCGCGCAACTCGACCCCGGAAATTTTGCAGCCGGTGATGATTTCCACGCCGTCGCCGACGATTGCGCGCTCGACTCGCTCAGCGGCGTCGCGATCCTCGCGTATCAGGATTTGCGGTGCGACTTCGAGCAGCGTGACCTGCGCGCCGAATCGCGCGAAAGTCTGCGCTAGTTCGCATCCGATCGGTCCGGCGCCAATTACCGCGATTCGCCGCGGCATTTCGGTCAGCGAAAAAACCGTCTCGTTGGTCAGATAGCCGGCCTCGGCAAGACCTGGGATCGGCAGCGCCGCGGCGCGCGCCCCGGTAGCGATCGCGGCCTTCTTGAATTTCAGTCGCCTGCCGTCGACCTCGACGCAGTCGGGCGCAACGAAGCGTCCGTCTCCGATGAAGACGTCGACGCCAAGGCCGCGAAATCGATTGGCGGAGTCGGTCGGGCTGAGCCCGGCGCGCAGCTTGCGCATCCGTTCCATCACGGCCGGAAAATTCAGGCGCGCACCCGGCGGCACCTCAACGCCGAAGTGGCCCGCGTCGCGGACCGCAGCGGCGGCGCGCGCCGAGCGGATGAGCGCCTTCGAAGGCACGCATCCGAAGTTCAGACAATCGCCGCCCATCAGGTCGCGCTCGACCAGCGCGACCTTCGCACCAAGAATCGCCGCGCCCGCCGCCGTCACGAGGCCCGCGGTGCCGGCGCCGATCACCACCAGGTTGTAGCGGTCGGCAGGCTCGGGGTTGATCCATCCGGCGGGATGCAGATTCTCCGTGAGCGCGAGGTTGTAAGCGTCGAGCGGCTCATGCTTCAGCGCGTGCGATCCCATGACGTGTCGCCCGGCTAGGTCTCTTGGCGCAGCGCCCGCGCGCCGATTCGGGTTGCGTACACGACCACCGCGACCGTCGCGACGAATCCAACCGCGGTAAGCGCCCATTCAAGGGGCGTCCGCCGGGCGCCGCCCCCGGCTGCGCGCGCGAGGTCGCCGCTGAGCGAGCCGATATACACGTAGAGAATCGTGGCCGGAATCATCCCGATCCACGACGCGAAAAAATAGTCGCGCAGAGTCACGCGCGTCAGCCCGAACCCGTAGTTGAGCAGGCTGAATGGAATCACCGGGGACAGCCGCGTGAGGAAAACCATCTTCCAGCCTTCTCTGCCGACCGCTTCGTCGAGCGCCCTGAACTTCGCGTTGCCCTGGAGCCTTTCGCTCACCCAATCGCGCGCAAGGTAGCGGCCCACGACAAATGCCGCGGTGGCGCCGAGCGTCGCGCCGATCGAAACGTAGATCGAGCCGCGCACGACTCCGAAAATCACCCCCGCGCCTATCGTCAGAATCGAGCCGGGAACAAACGCTACGCACGCCACGATGTAAATCGCGATGAACACGACCGGCGCCAGCGCGCCCAGCCCGCGAATCCAGTCGAGCGCGTTGGCCAGCCACGGCCCGGCGCCGACGCGATGCGCACCGTAGAGGATCGCGATTGCGGCCAGCGCGAAGAGCAGAATTTTTGGCCGAAAAAACCTGGCGGCTCGGCTGGATGCGGTGGTCATCTCGAGGTTCCGGGACTTGCAACTCGCGGCGCGGGCGGTTTATTTTCCGCCGCCGGCATCGCGTACGTGGACTGCTTATAATGCCACCCTGGATTGTGTAATTCTAATCTGCATGTCGGTCCACGAGCACGAAAAACACGCGCGCACCAGCCTCAAAGTCGGCGTAATCACCGCCAGCGATTCGCGCACCCCGGAGACCGACGAGAGCGGCAAGCTCATCCGCACCATGCTCGAGGCCGCCGGCCACCGCGTCGACTACTACGAGATCCTGCCCGACGACCGCGAGAAGATTTCCGCCGCGCTCGTCAATAATCTGGAGAATCTCGACGCCATCATCGTCAACGGCGGCACCGGCATCACCGCGCGCGACGAAACCACCGAAGTTGTGAAATCGGTAATCGATAAGGAGCTCGAAGGCTTCGGCGAATTGTTCCGGATGCTTTCGTATCAGGAAATCGGCGCGGCCGCGATGATGAGCCGCGCGGTCGCCGGTGTGCGCCATGGCAAGTTCGTCGCCGCGCTTCCCGGCTCGCCCGACGCGTGCCGGCTCGCGATGGAGAAGCTGCTAATCCCGCAGCTCGGGCACATCACTTATCTGCTGAGCAAATGAATCGCTTCACGATCAAGCTGTTCGCCACGCTGCGCGAGCGCGCGCATGCGGCCGAACTGACCCGCGAGTTTCCCGACGGCACCACTGTCGCCGACATCTGGCGGCAGATGGTCGTCGAGTTTCCCGAGCTTCGCGGACATCACGATTCGGTGGGTTTCGCCGTCAACCAGGAATACGTCGAGGGCAGCTTCAAGCCGCGGAGCGGCGACGAGATCGCCTTCATCCCTCCCGTCAGCGGCGGTGCCGACAGCGGTGCTGAGATGCCTTCTTACGTCGGCAAGATCACGATTGGCCGCAATCCTGTCGACGTTGCCGCTCTCGAGCGCGAAGTTGCCGACCCTGCCGCCGGTGCGATCGTATCGTTCACCGGCACGACTCGGCGCGACAACGCGGGCCGCGTCGTGATTCGCCTCGAGTATGAGGCCTACGAGCCGATGGCGCTGTCCGAGATGCGCAAGCTTGCAGTCGAGGCGGGAGCGCGATGGAAAATCACGCGCATCGCGATCGCGCATCGCGTCGGCCTAGTCGAGATTGGCGAGACTTCGGTGGCGATCGCGGTCTCGGCGCCGCATCGCGCAGAGGCATTCGAGGCGTGCCGGTTCGCAATCGATCGGCTGAAGGAAATCGTACCGATTTGGAAGAAGGAGCATTTCGAAGGCGGTGAAGTCTGGATCGGCTGCCAGACGTCGCATCCGCCTGCGCTCAAATAGAACATTGCCACGCCACAGAACCCTCATCTGACCTCTGCCGTGAAATAACGGGCCGAGGACCAGAGCATCATTGACCGCCCGGACAGTTACCAGTTACAAATGAAGCATGGCGTTGGGCGAAACATCGGTTGAAAAAATCATCCTGGCTGAGCCGCGCGGCTTTTGCGCCGGCGTCGATCGCGCGGTCGAGGCCGTCCGCAGCGCGCTGCGGTCATACGGCCGCCCGCTCTACGTGCGCCATCAGATCGTCCACAACCGCTTCGTCCTCGAAGCGCTGGAACGCGAAGGCGCGATTTTTGTCGAGAGCCTGGACGAGGTGCCGACCGGCCAGCGCGTCATCTTCAGCGCCCACGGAGTAGCGCCCAGCGAATGGGACCGCGCCAAGGATCGCTCACTGCGCGTCATCGACGCCACCTGCCCGCTCGTCACCAAGGTCCATCTCGAAGTCAAAAAGTACGACGACGAGGGCCGCACCGTGATTCTCATCGGTCACGCCGGCCACGAGGAAGTGAAGGGCACTCTCGGGGTCGCGCCCGGCAAGGTGGTGCTGGTCGGCACTGTCGCCGAGGCGCGCACGGTGCCGGTCGAGAATTCCGCGCGCATCGCCGCCGTCACGCAGACCACGCTCAGCGTCGATGACACGCGCGACATCATGGAGACGCTCAAGCAGCGTTTCCCCTCGATGCAGGCGCCGAAGACCGACGACATCTGCTACGCCACCCAAAACCGCCAGAACGCCGTCAAGGAACTGGTGCAGGTCAGCGACGCCGTGCTGGTCGTCGGCTCGAAGCAAAGCTCGAACGCCAACCGGCTGGTCGAGGTTGCGCGGATGCGCGGCGCGCGCGCGTTCCTGGTCGATTCGATCGCCGACGTCGAGCCGGCGATGCTCGACGGTGTGCGCGCGCTCGGCTTGACTGCGAGCGCGTCGTCGCCCGAATGGCTGGTCGAGGAAATTATCGGAGCGTTCGCCCGCGCCGGCGCCGAGGTCGAGCTGCTCAGCGTCGCCAAGGAGCGCGTGCATTTCCCGCTCCCGATGCCTGCGGACTGAGCCGCGCCGCGATCTTCGCAAAGTATGCGCGCACGCCGCGCGGGTCGCGTTTCAACTTGACAATTCCGCGCCATTGCTTGCAGACTCATCCGGATTTCGCCTAACCCCGAGAGGAACATTCCGATGCGAACAGTTATCGCGCGCGCGCTGATACTGCCGGTCCTGCTGGCAATACCGTTCGTCAGCGGATGCCAGTCCGAGGCGAAGAAGCATCTGTACAAAGCTGAAGATCTGTTCGAAAAGCGCGACCTCGACGGCGCCAAGAAAGAGCTCGAGCTGTCCATAAAGGACGACCCCTCCAGCCTCGACGCGCACAAAGCGCTCGCCAATATCGATGAAGCGCTCGGCGACCAGGAAGGCGCCGCCAAGGAATACATGGCAGCCTCGGCACTCGATCCCACCGATCAGAAACTGCTCGACAAGGCCCGGCTCTACAAGCAGCTCGAGGACCTGGCGAACTCTTCGGGCCAGGCGCTCGACGACATCAAGGCGGGCAAGGTCGATGACGGTGTCGGCAGGCTGAAGGAAATCATCTTCACGACCAAGATACCGGCGGCGCGTCAGAAAGCGGTCAACGCGCTCTCCGATGCGATCCCGATCATAGAAAGAGTCGGCGACCAGCAGATGCAGGACAAGAAGTACCACGACGCCATCGATAGCTACGAACAAGGCATCCGCGCCGCGATGCTGCTCGCCAGAGCGCACAAGATGGACACGCTCGGGCCCGAAGCCGACCCGATGATGCACAAGATCAACGAGGCCGCCAAGGACGCCGGCACGCCTGACGCGAACTTCAAGCTGCTCAATGACGTGATCGGCGATTATCCCGACAACAAGGTCGCCAACCTCGAATTGGCTCAGATCTATCTCAGCCGGACTCCGCCCGACTATGACACCGCCGCCGACCTCGAAGAGCGCGGCGGCGCGCCCGACGACCAGGTTCGCAAACTCCGCGACCTGGCCAAGAAGCATCGCAAGTGACCGGCGTCGGCGCTCCACGCTCGCGACTGCGATGAGCTAGTGCCACAATCGAGGCCCGATGCGCCGGCGCGGCTATATCGCGGTCGAAGGCCCCATCGGGGTCGGCAAAACCAGCCTCGCGCAGGCGCTCGCCCGCGAGCTGGGTGCGCGCCTCATCCTCGAGGACGCCGACAACAACCCGTTCCTGCCCCGCTTCTACCAGGACCCCGACAAGTACGCGTTTCCCGCTCAGCTCTATTTTCTGCTCACCCGCCACAACCAGCAGCGCGAGCTCAAGCAGCAGGACCTCTTTGCCCAGGCCACCGTCGCCGACTATCTCTTCGCCAAGGATAAAATCTTCGCCGCGATGAACCTCGCACCCGACGAGCTCAAGCTCTACGACAACGTGTACAAGCTGCTCGACGCCGAGATGGCCCGGCCCGACCTCGTCGTCTACGTGCGCGCGACGATCGAGGTGCTGGCCGAGCGCCTGCGCAAGCGCAATCGCGATTTCGAGCGCCACATCAGCTTCGACTACCTCGAGCGCGTGTCGTCAGCCTACCGCGACTTCTTTTTCTACTACGACGAGGCCCCGCTGCTGGTCGTCGATACCTCGGCTATCGACTTCGTCGCCAATCGCGACGACCTCGTCCAGTTGATTCGCGAAATCGACCACGCCGGCCCCGGTACCCAGTACTTCGTCCCCCGCAAGAATTGAGGGCGTTGTTTGTCATCCTGCCCGAAGCGAGCGCAGTCTCTTTGTCATCCCGCCCGAAGCGAGTGCAGTCTCTTTGTCATCCTGAACGAAGCGAGCAGCGCGAGCGCAGGGAAGGATCTCGGACAGCTTCGCGCCAGCGAAGCCGGTTCCGGTTTCGAGTCTTTGCCTCCTATCCTGTCATCCTGACGACGCGAGCGCAGTCTCTGTGTCATCCTGACGACGCGAGCAACGCGAGCCAAGGAAGGATCTCGGACAGCTTCGCGCCAGCGAAGCCGGTTCCGGTTTCGAGTCGCTGCCTCCTATCCCGTCATCCTGACGACGCGAGCGGCCATCTGTCATCCTGACGACGCGAGCAACGCGAGCCGAGAAAGGATCTCGGACAGCTTCGCGCCAGCGAAGCCGGTTCCGGTTTCGAGTCTCCGCGTCCAATCTTGTCTTCAGGCCGGGAACTATTCAGCCTGACCCCGCCGGCGTATCTGTGCTACTACTGTGGTATGGACACCCATCACGATACTCTCCACTTGTTCGGCTCGGCTGAGATCGGGCGACATCGGCTCGCGGCTGAAACAATTTTTGACGGAACGAACCCACCGACGGTAGGGCACCGGCGCGGAACCACTACACATGGTATGAGTTGCCTCCTCCCAACCATTTTCGGTCAGTCGGAAATCGCACCAGTCCCGCCTAATTTGAGCAGTTGGGCACGAATTGATCCTCCACAACTCACCCTTGACCTAAGGCGAACAAATGACGAAAATAGTCGCTCCAAGGAGGAGAAATCCCATGGCGACCTGGAGTGAACTCGAGAACGACGCGCCCGATATCGCGGCGGCCGGAAAACAGTTGCTCTACCAGTTCGGAGTTGGCCTGGCCTTCCTGGCGACCCTGCGCAAAGACGGCGCACCGCGCCTGCATCCCATTTGCCCCACCATCGTGGGCGGCCACCTCTATGCGCTCATTGGTCCGTCGCCCAAGCGCGCCGACCTCCGCCGCGACGGCCGCTACGCGCTGCACACCTTTCCGCCGGTCAACGTTGACGACGAGTTCCTCCTGATGGGCCGCGCGATGTTCATCGACAGCGGCGCCATCGCCGACAAAGTCCGCACCGACTGCGTCGACCGCGGCATGACCAGCACCCACGACGATCTTCCATTCGAGTTCGGCATCGAAAGCGTGATGCACGCGAAATACCCGGGCGGCCACGGCTCCTGGCCGCCGAAGTATTCGATTTGGAAATCCCGCTGATGTTTTGACCCAAGGCGATGGTGTCGAAAGACAAATTACCGCAGCTCGCGATCGGCTTTCGCGTCAAGACCGGCCGTGCGACCGCGGTCGTGATGGCCGGACCGGCGACTGCACCTCGCGTGCTCTCGCGCAGGAGCTTGCAACTGTTCGATCCTGCGATTCCCGAGTCCTATCAGCCGTATCACGCCGAGCCGGAGCTGGCGGCCGCAGAAAGCGCGCGCGTCGTGCCCAACGCTCTGAAAGCGGTCGAGCGCGTCGCACTGTCCGCGCTACGCGAACTGGTCGGCGAAATCCAGGCGGCGCCGAAAACCGCCGCGGCGGCAGCCTGGATCACGCTCGCCGGCTGAGCGCTACGTGTCGCGATCGTTGAAAGCGATCTCAATATTGTCCGCCAGCTTGAAGTCCTTGTCGGTCACCCCGCTCTCGCTATGCGTCGAGCATGAGAACGTCACACGCGTGTAGTTGATCGTAATGTCCGGATGATGGTCGGCGGCCTCGGCAATCTCGGCGACCTTCTGCACGAACTCGATGCCGTGCAGGTACTCCTTGAACTTGAACATTTTGCTGATGGCGTTGTCCTTGTACTCCCATCCTGGCAACGCCTTCAGCTTCTCCGCTATCTGCTCCGCGCTGAGCTTCGCCATTTGTGTATCCTCCGATTGCGGCCCGTCCCCATCCTAGTCCCGCGCATCCCAAGCGCAAATGACGCGGCGTTATACCGTCGCGCGCGGCTGTGGTAATAGATCGCCGATGCACCCGTAATCCAATGAGGGAACAACCAAAAGACGATGGCGAACAAATACGTCACTGACGAAGCGCGCAAGCAAATCGGCAAGGTCTCCGAACCGCGGACTTACGACGTCGAGCGCGGCGCGATCCGCCGCTTCGCCGAGGCGATCGAGGATCGCAATCCGCTCTTCAACAGCGAGCGCGACGCGCGCCAGACCCGCTTCGGCGGCATGATCGCACCACCGACGTTCTGCCGCTCGATGGGCTCGCCGATTCCAGACATCAGGCTCGACATGCCCACCTTCCGCGGCCTCGACGGCGGCTCGGACTGGGAGTACTTCGTCCCGATTCGCCCCGGCGACCGCATCACCGTGCAGTCCAGACTCGTCGATCTGCGCGAGGCCGCCGGCCGCCTCGGCCCGATGGTCTTCACCGTGGTCGAGACCACTTACACCAACCAGTTCGGCGAGGTCTGCGTCATTCAACGCTCGACCGGAATCCGCTACTAGAGTCACTGAAGGGGATATCCACGATGGCCAGGCAAATCTATTTCGAAGATGTCGAAGTCGGCACCGAGATCGGCCCGCTCGAAAAGAATCCGACCACCCAGCAGCTCGTCAGGTACGCCGGCGCGTCGGGCGACTTCTATCAAATCCACTACGACAAGGACTTCGCGCTCGGCAACGGCCTCCCCGGCGTAATCCTGCACGGCGCGTTGAAGAATGCGTTCCTCGGCCACCTGATGACCGACTTCGCCGGCGAGCTGGGATGGCTGCGCAAGCTCGGCGTCCAGTACCGCGGGATGGATCAGCCCGGGACCAAGGTGGTCGCGCGCGGCAAGGTCTCCAAAAAATACACCGATGGCGGCCACCACCTGGTCGATTGCGAAATCTGGCTCGAGAACGCCAAGGGCGAAAAGACCACGCCGGGCTCCGCCACCGTGATCCTGCCCTCGCGCGCCGCGAGCCAGTGAGGCAATGAGGTAACCCGCGATGCCGATCCGGCGCGAGTTCCCGCCGCGATCGCTGGACGCCGCCGCGCTCAACGAGGGTCGCGTCGATTCGCACTACACCAAGGTGTTGCTGCGCCTGCTCGCGGCGCACGCGATGGCCGAGAAGCTCACGGCGCTCGGCTATCAGCGCGCGCTCGCGACGCTCGACAATCCCGAGCTGCGGCCAATCGTCGAGAAGAACTTCGCCGAAGAAAAAAAACACGCGCGGCTCATCTACGATGCGCTCGAAGAACTCGGCGTCACCCAGCAGGCCGCCGACCGCTCGATGATCGCCGTGCTCAAGGCGCCCTCCTTCGACGCGCCTAGCTACTTTGCCTCCAGGGCCGAAGGCGAGCTCGACCTCATGATGGCGTCGCTGAGCCTCGACACCACCGGCCTCATCATGATCGGCGAGAACTACCGCGAGTCGAGCTACGCGCCGCATGCGCGCGCCGCCGAAATAATTCTCGACGAGGAAGCCGACCACGAAATCTTCGCCTCGCGCCAGCTCGGCAACGCCGTCGAGCGCTTCGGCGTCAAGTCGGTCAACACCGCGCTGCGCCGATGGCTCCCGCGCGCCGTGAACTTCTTCGGCCCGCCCGGCACCGGCTTCACCTACGACTGCCTCCGCTACGGCCTGAAATCCCGCGACAACGAAGAACTCGCCGAGCTGTACGTCACGATGCTGGCCCGCCGCTGCGAGCAGCTAGGCCTGGAAATGCCAGCACTAACAACCACCTACCCCCACGCCCTCGCCTGACAGAAGTGCCGATCTCACTGAAAACTGGATTGCAAGCGATCGCCTGCCGAGCGTTAGCGAAGGGCTTTTCTCTCGCGAAGCCGACTGCAAAAATTTCGGACATCGGCTACGTCGGCTGTATCGAGGATAATCTCCTTCCTGGAGTGTCGCGGGCTCAGTTCGAAACCGAGCTGAGAAAAGGAGATGGCAACGAACTAGAGTCGAAATTCCTAGCGGCACACTCCTCCTCCGCGTTGGTAGTAAATTGTTTCGCGCCGTTTAAGATCGGAAAGCGTGCGCGAGAACTGGCCCTTGCGGGAACCGTGGGATTCAACGCCGTTACATTTGAGAGGAAGTGTCCACCCGGGCTGCGAGGTGGTACAGCGCCCAATTTAGACCTGGTCAGCGAAGGCCAGACAACAGTCGTTGCCATGGAGTCAAAATGCACTGAATACTTTGGCGTAAAAGTATCGCGGCGCTTTAGCCCCGCATACTCGGCACAAATTCATGACGAGCGCCGCGACGGTCCTTGGTTTGCCTCAATGGAGTCAATCATCAGTGGGAACTCCGAGTTTCTGCACTTAGACGTGCCCCAGTTGATAAAACATGCCTTCGGTTTGGCCCGATGCTTCAAAGGAATTCCTACCATCCTGCTATACGTGTTCTGGGAGCCCGCGAATGCCTTCGAGTTCCCTATTTTTGAGCAGCATCGAGACGAAATCCGCCGATTTCAGAAGATGGTCAACGGCAGCTTTCCTCAATTCATTTCCATGAGTTATCCGGAATTGTGGGACTCCTGGGCGTCGCAGGTTGAAGTTCCAAGCTGGCTAATCGAACACATCGCCAGCCTGAGAGAGCGCTACTTCGTCTCGCTCGCGTGAGAAATCTAAAGCGCCATTGTGCGGGCCATCATTCAGAAGCCGTGGGTCCTTGCCGCCGTCATTCGCTTGCGTCGAGCGCGCGCAATGCCAGGCCGCGCGCGACGGAGGTGAACTCGCCGCCCATTCGGATTCGATCGGCGCCGAAGCGATCGATGAAGATCCGTCGGACGGCGGGCACGAACGACGACCCCCCGGTCAGGAACACGCTATCGATCGCCCCGGGCTTGAGCGCAACCGTCTTCATCAGCCGATCGACGCATCCGGCGATTTGTTCGAGATAGCGTGCGATCCAATTCTCGAAATCCGGCCGCGCCACTATCTTCTCGATCAAGACCGGCGGATCGGAAAACATGAAGTGCGCCGCTTCCAGCTCGGACAGCGCGAGCTTGGTCTTCTCCACCGCTCGAAACAGAAAGTAGCCGAGATCATTTTCCACGATATGAATCAGCGCGGCGATCTTTTCAGGCTCGAACGATTCGCGCTTCAGTTCCTCGAACCTGAGCATCGTCGCGCGAGCCTTAAGGAACGACAGATGGTGCCATCGCTCCAGCTTGGTGTACGGCCAGGTCGGTGCCGGCAGCACCATCCCATACGGCGAACGGTATTTCGTGCCGCGGCCCAGCGCGGGCGCGACCAGATGGCGCATCACGCGGCCGTCGAAGGCGTCGCCTGCGATGCCGACGCCGTCGTTGCCCAGAATCTCGTAGCGCGCCACGCCATGCTTCGCGGCCGCCCGCGGCTTCAATCGCAGCACCGAGAAATCGCTGGTGCCGCCGCCGAAGTCCGCAATCAATACTGTTTCGTCGCGCGTGATTCGCAGCGCGTAGTCGTACGCGGCCCCAACCGGCTCGTACTCGAACACCACGTCGGTCCATCCTGCCCGCCGGATCGCGATATCCAGCCGGCTGCGCGCGAGCGCCTCGTCCGGATTGCCGGCGGCGGCGAAATGAACCGGGCGGCCGACGACGATTCGCGGTGGCAACTCGCCGAACTGCGCAATCGCGGCGTCGCGGAGGGCGCTGATGATCGGCGCGATCAGATCTCCGAGCGTGTACGTCTCGCCCATGATGTCGGTCGATTCGAACGTCTTGTCCGCCAGAAACGACTTGAGCGATTGCACCAGCCGGCCGTTGCCCGCGGCTGCAAGGTAGCGCCGAATCGCGTCGTTGCCGACCGCGACCGCCGAATCGGTGCCGCCGGTTTCCTCGGGCGCCTCGAAAAACAGAATCGAGCGGAAGGTGTCGGACGCATCGCCACCCTCCGCGGCGGGGAACCGCGCCAGGCGCGGCGAGCCGTCTGCGCCGACGATCGCGATAGCACTGTTGGTGGTGCCGAAATCGAGACCGACCGCCTCAACTCTAGCCGCGGCGCAAGCGCTGGAGCGTTCCTGCATCATGCGTTCACGATCAAGGCGAGCCGCACGCTTGTCAACGTTGAGCAACACGCATATACTCGCCAAACCCTCAGGATGACGATCGCGATGCGACCGCTCATCCGCCACAACCCGGTCCTTTAGCGGACGAGATTACCTCGTCCGCATTTTTTTCTGCCGCGCATCGCACTTGCGCGAAGGAGAGAAACCAGTGCCGCCGAAGATCGCGGAGTCCGAAGTCGCCGCCCAATGGGATCGTAATGCCGACGTGTGGGCCGACCAGGTTCGCAACCGCTGGGACATCTTTCGCGAGCATTGGAACAATCCCGCTTTCCTGGAATTCGCCGGCAATCTGAGCGGCAAGACCGTGCTCGATGCCGGCTGCGGCGAGGGCCACAACACGAGGATCTTCGCGCGGCGCGGCGCTCGCATGACGGGGGTGGACCTGTCCGCTAAAATGATCGAGTTTGCGCGCGCGGAGGAACTCCGCGAACCGCTGGGAATCCGCTACGAGCGCGCTTCCTTCACCGACCTGGCGATCTTCGGCGCAGAATCATTCGACGCGGTCATCTCAACGATGGCGCTGATGGACGGCCCTGATTTTCCCGGCGCGATGCGGGAAATCGCGCGCGTGCTGCGTCCAGGCGGGACGCTTGCGTACAGCATCCTGCATCCATGTTTCTCGACCAAGGGGTTCGGCTGGATTCGGGATGACTCCGGGCGCGCAATCAAATTCACCGTCGCTGATTACTTCAACGACGAGGCGTGGATCGAGCGCTGGAAGTTCGGCCACGCGCCCGACGCGGCGCAGGTTGAGGAGTTCGCGGTGCCGCGTTTCGATCGCACCCTTGCCGACTACATCAACCCGACCGTCGCAGCGGGTCTGCGGCTCGAGCAGATTTGCGAGCCGCGCGCGCCCGAGTCCGCGTGCGCGCTGCATCCGGAAGCTTTTCGCAAATTTCGCGATCACATCGCGCTGTTCCTCTACGTCCGCGCGTCGAAGTCGTGAGCAAGGAATGATTCGCACGCGGACTGCGATACTTGCGGCAGCAATTTGCGTGACGCTCGCCGGATGCGGCGCGCAGGGCGAAGCGTATCAGCTGAGGGCGACTCCCGCATCGCAGAGCGTCATCTACATTTACCGGCCGTACGGCCTGCTCAGTTCGCAGGCGAACCCAATGATCACCTGCGGGCATGAGAGCATCGAATTGGAGACGGCCGGCTTTTACGAGTTTGTCGCGGACAGCGGGCCGGTGACCTGCGTGGCCGCCACCGACACTTCGGCGGAGTTAAAGTTTGACGCGCGCGCCGGCGAGCAATACTTCATCAAGGAGGACGTCGATTCCAGCGGCGTTGGCGCCCATGTGCGATTCAAATTGATGAATACCGCGGTGGCCAGGGACGAAATCAAGGAATGCAGCCGCCAGGGAATCAAGCAGTGAACCGGGTGCCGCGAATCGCAACACTGCTGCCGAGCGCTACGGAGATCGTTTGCGCGCTCGGTTTCGAAGATCGATTGGTCGGCCGCTCGCACGAATGCGACTTCCCGCGCTCGGTCGCGCGCGTACCCGCGTTGACCGAAGCGAAGTTCAATCCCGAAGGCAGCAGCGCGGAGATCGATGAGCGCGTGAAGAAAATCGTCGGCGAGGCGCTCTCGGTCTATCGCGTCGATGCGGCCCGGCTGCGCGAACTTCGGCCCGACGTGATCGTCACTCAATCGCAGTGCGAGGTGTGCGCGGTCAGCGCGCGCGAGGTGGAGGCCGCGGTCGCCGAGTGGCTCGGCGCGCGGCCGACGATCGTTTCGCTTGCGCCGTACAGCCTCGACGACATCTTCACCGACATGCAGCGGGTGGCGGATGCGCTCGATGCGGGAGCGCGCGGGACCGAACTGGTCGAGCGGCTGCGTGCGCGACTCTTCAGGATTGCGGACAAGGCCCGCGGCGCGTCGGAACGACCGCGCATCGCCACGATTGAGTGGATCGAGCCGCTGATGGCGGCGGGAAACTGGATGCCGACGCTGGTCGAGATGGCGGGCGGAGAAAATCTGTTCGGCATCGCGGGCGAGCATTCGCCGTGGATGAAATTCGACGAGCTGGCTGCCAAGGATCCGGATGCGATCCTGATTTCGCCCTGCGGCTTCAGCATGGATCGCGCGGCGCAGGACCTGCCCGCGCTGACGAATCGTGCGGAGTGGCAAGGGCTCAAGGCGGTGCGCGAGCGGCGTGTCTTCATGGCCGACGGCAATCAGTATTTCAACCGTCCCGGCCCGCGAATCGCCGAGTCGCTGGAAATTCTCGCCGAGATAGCGCATCCGGAGCTTTTCCATTTCGGCCACGAAGGCTCGGGCTGGCGGCGATTGTAGCGGCAACGAAAGCTATTTTTTCGCGAGATACGCCATCCCGACGCGGGCCGGCGTGAGATTTATTCCGAACTCATCGAGCAGCGGCTTGATGTTGCACGCGTTGTCAGCCGTGACAAACGTGACCGCGTCACGCGACAGGAGGGGCTTCGGCAGCTTTTCGAGCAGGCCGCCGACAGCGCGCATGACGCCTTCCGGAATATGAAACAGCGTGCGGCGGCGTCCGCTCGCATCCATGATGATCCGCATCATTTCGTCGAACGTCATCAGGTCGGGTCCGCCGATTTCGTAAGTGCCGTTGCGGCCGCGCCCCGACACCGCGAGCATGACGCAGGCGGCGAGATCGTCGACCAGCACTGGCTGAACTTTCTGCCGGCCCGTGCCGGGCACGCCGAAGACCGGCGCGAAACGGAGCGCGCGGGCGAGTCCGTTCACGACTTTGTCCTCGGGCCCGTACACCAGCGACGGGCGGAAGATCGTGTATGTCAATCCCGCCTCGCGCAGCGCGCGCTCGGCGCGGCCCTTGGCGCGAAAGCCGGGATGGGCGCTGTTTTCGTCGGCGGCAGCGCCGCTTATGTAGATGAAGTGCTGCACGCCGGCCTGCTTCGCGGCGTCGATTAGCGCGACGGCACCGCCGTAGTCGACTCGCTCGAAGGTGAGGCCGCGGCGCGGATTTTCGACGGGATAACCGTCGAACTGGATCGCATCGACAATCGTGCTTGCGCCCCGGAGCGCATCCGCAAGCGATGCTGGCTGTCCGATATCGGCGAGAACGAACTCGATGCCGGGCAAGTCGAGCTGCGCGCGCGCCTTGTCGGGATTTCGCGTGAGCACGCGCACCCTGGTTGCACCGGAAGCGAGCAGGCGCCGCGCGATCGCGCGACCGATGAATCCGGAGCCGCCCGCGAGAGCGACGATTTTTGCGTCCATCGATTGATTCTGAGCTTGAATCCGCGCCGAGGCTATCGGCTTCGCCAGCCGGGGAAGAACCGCTCGCGCGCGATGAACTCGCCGCGTCCGGCGGGCGCATCGACCTTGCGATCGGTGACGATTGGCGCACCGCGCGAGATTGTCATCTTCGGCCAGCCGGTGACTTCAAATCCCTCGAACGGGTCGTAGTCGGAGCGCGAGTGCATCTCGCGGCTGCTGATCACGACTCTGCGATGGGGATCGAAGACCACGAGGTCAGCGTCGGCGCCTTCGACGATCGCGCCCTTGCGCGGATATATGCCGAAAATTTTCGCGGCGTTGGTCGCCGTCAGATCGACCCATCGCGAAATCGAGATGCGGCCCGTCGCGACGCCCTCGGAATAGAGCATCGGCACGAGGGTTTCGAGATTGGACATCCCGGGCGGCATCCGGGTGAAGCGATCGGCGGAAATTTTGCGCTCGAGAGTCCAACTGCAATGATCGGTCGCGACGACGTCCACGGTACCGTCCGCGAGCGCCTGCCAAAGGGCGTCGCGATGTTCGGCGCTGCGCAGCGGAGGATAGCCCACGTATCTCGCGCCGTTGGGTTCGAGGAACCGCTCTTCCGTCAGATACAGGTAGATGGGCCGGGTCTCGGCGAGCACCGTGCGACCGCGGGCCCGCGCGCAGCGCACTTCGTCGACCGCATCGCGGCTCGACAAGTGCACGAAGTAGGCGGGGGCGGCGGACAACTCGGTCATCGCGAGCGCGCGGCGGACCGCGGCAGCCTCGGACAGCGGGGGGCGGCTGGCGGCGAAGTGCGTCACGTCATGCTTGCCGGCGGCGAGCAGACGTTCGGTGCAGAATCCAATCAGGTGCTCGTCCTCGGCGTGAATCGCCAACAACGCGCCGCTGTCACCTGCCACCTCGAACGCGCGCAAGTAGTCGCGCGCGCGGGCCTCGAAGCCTTGCATCATGAAGATCTTGAAGCTGGTGACGCCGCGATCGACGACGCGCGGAATTTCAGCGATCGCCTCGGGCGACGGATCGAGAATCGCAACGTGGAAGCCGTAGTCGATAATCGCGCGACCGTGCGCCTTGGCGCTCCATTTTTTGATCGCGTCGGCGAGCGAGCCGCCTTGCGCCTGGAATGCGTAGTCGACGATGGTCGTAACGCCGCCGGCGGCCGCGGCAGCGGTGCCCGACTCGAAGTCGTCGATGGTGTGCATCGAGAACATCTCGGCGTCGAGATGCGTATGCGGATCGACGGCGCCCGGAATGAGGAGCATCCCGCGCGCGTCGATGGTGCGATGGGCTGATTGGAGCGCCGCCGGCGGTGCGACGTGCGCGATCTTCCCGGCGACCACGCCAACGTCGGCGGGCGCCACGCCGAAGGGCGTTACTACGGTTGCGCCGACAATCGCGAGATCGAGCACCGTCGCGGCCCGGGACTAGCGTTGCTTGCGATGCGTTCGATGAGTGACGGGACGCTGGGTGCGGCGCCGGCGGACGCGCTTCAACGGATGCAGTTTCGCAGTTGGTTTCTCGGCGGGAGCTGCTTCGATTAGCGGGGTCAGCGAGAAGCGCGAGACTTCGGGCGGGCAGTTGATGCGGATGCGGAGCCAGAACGTGCCCAGGCCGCGATTGGTATAGATGTAAAAATCCTCGTAACGATTCAGGCCCGAGTAAAATTCCTTGCCGATGCGCAGGATCGATTTGAGCGGCGAACCGTAAAACGGAATTCGCACGACGCCGCCGTGCGTGTGGCCGGAGAGCATCACGCCCGGCTTCAGATGGCGCGTGTAGAGCGCAGTGTCGGGGTTGTGCGCGAGGACGATCGTGCAGTCGTCGCGATTGACGTCGCCAAATGCGCGCGCAGGCTCGGCGCGGCGCGACCACAGATCGTCAATGCCGACGACCACGAGCTGCTCGTTGCGAACGATGACGCGGCGGCTGTCGTTGGCGAGCACGTCGGCGCCGGCACGCTTGAGCGAATCGGTGATCCGCTCGGCCGACGACCAGTGATCGTGATTACCCAGGATCGCGAACAGGCCAGCGTGCGGGCGCAGGTTTTTCAACGCGTCGCGAAACGCGCCGAGATAACGATGCATCGTGTCGGGGCCGGAAAAGTAATCGCCGGTAAGAAAGACGAGGTCGGGAGACTGTTGGTTGATGGCTTCGACGGCGAACCCCAGGCGTTCGAGATCCTCGTCGCGATCGACGTGGAAGTCGCTTATCTGGCAGGCGACGAGTCCGCGCAAAGCATCGGGCAATCCGCGCACCGGCAGATCGACTTCGGTCACGTGAATGTCGTCGATCGTGTGCCGCCACATCCGATGCAGCGGGCGCAGCGCCAAGGGAGGAGGCTTGGTCGTGGCGCGGCCGGCGGCGGCAGCATGCGGCTTGCTCGGCGGCAAGTCGTCGATTAATTCGGCAGTGGGCATCGGAATATGGATACTAGAATACTTCGACCAGGCGGCGAAAGGAGGTCAGTTCGATAATCCGGTCGCCGGCTTGATTGATTTCCTCGTGCTCGAGTTCCCAGGTGTGCGGATGCGGAATGAAAACGGCGCGCAAACCGGCGGCAACGGCCGGATTGATGTCCGAGCGCGGACTGTTCCCGATCATGAAAGTCAGCGACGGATCGAGGTCGGCGTCGCGCACCAGGCGTCGATAGGCGTCGACGTCCTTCTCGCGGGGCGTCTCGACACGATCGAACAGTGGCCCGAGTCCGGAACGCGCGAGCTTTTGCAACTGTTCGTCGCGCTGGCCCTTGGTGAAGATCAGGAGCCGGTGACGCTGCGAAAGCTCGTGCAGGGTCGGCTCGACGTCGGGCAGCAGCGCGCAGTCGCGCTCGAGCAGATGCGCACCGATTCGCTCGATCTCCTCGCGCAAGCCGTCGTGACCTGCGGGCGCCAGGTCAGCAGCCGCCTGATGCAGCGCAATCACGTACGGCCGGCGGCCGTAGCCGTGTGTTTTGATCAGCCGGAGTTCGGCGCGGCGCACGGCGGCGTGAATCTCGTCGCGCGAGATGCCGAGGGCGGCGTCGCCGACGGCCGCAGCGAAGAAATCAAACGCCTCGAGAAAATGGATATTGGAATCCCAGAGCGTGTCGTCGGCGTCGAAGACGAGATTCAAAGACTCAGTCGAAGAAGAAGACATCCGTGTACAGAGTACCGGCGCGCGCCGAGGCAGGCAATCGGGGCAGGGATGACCCCTGCACCCAGGGATGATCCGGGCGGATTTGGGACCGTTTCTATGATGGAATAGCCGCTACCGCGCAGAAGCGAGCGCATCAGCGATCGTCTTCAATGGCAGGACTAGTTTCAGAGGATCATCGAGCAGCCGCACTGCACCGAAGCGCTCGTACCACTCGGCCGCGCGTTCGCTCTTCGCGTCAATTGCAAGCGCCACCCCGCCCACCTCGACAGCGACCGAGAGCGCGCGCCTGCCGGCAGCGAGCAAGATCTCGCCGCCTAGTCCGCCGCCCTGACTCGTTAGGTTTACGGCTAGCCGCGCGAGACGGAACACAGGCACTTCGTACCGGCCGAGTCGTCGAGTTATCGCGGCGGGCATCTTCGCAAATTCAATTGCGCCCGGACTGATCGTGTAATAGCCAAGGATGCGGACAGCGTCGTCCGGTGACACCGCCACAAAAGTCTTGGCGCCGCCGGATTCGTGATTTTGCCGCGCGTAGCGGCGTAGATACTCGTTGAGTTCCTGAGAGCCACAATCGAAATTCCTGCGATCGTGGCGGCGGCTGATTGCTTGCTCACGCCAGACGATTCTACCGCTCACGCTTTCGCCAGCCGCCTGGCTGCGGCGATCAGCGCTGCCGTGGGCTTCGGTGGTTTCTTCAACAATTGGAGCACGCGCTTCGAATCACGCTCCGAAAGCACGATGCGCTCGGATCGCTCCACTACGGCGCGCGCCACCGGAAGGACGTTGCGCATAATGAACCGCGTGATGTCGAGCTGCTCACACGCCGCTGCCTCAGAAATGAGCTGCTTTTCCTCGCGGGTAGCGCGTAGTTCGATCCGATCGCTTCGAGTAGCTGCGGTTGCCATCGCTCGGCCTCATTCTTCTCCTAGTTGGGGTCTTGGAATCTAGCGCACGTACGGCGTCCGTACAACGCCGTAATCAGGCACACTAGCATCGCGCGGCTAGGCGCGAACATTGGGAAGTGCCGCGGGCAGAATTATCAGCGCACCGGTCGAGGGATTGCGGCCGACGTACACGTCGGTCTCGTAAACGCGGCGCAGATTCTCGACGGTCAGAACTTCGGCGGGAGTTCCATACGCGACCGCGGCGCCGTCGGCGAGCAGCAACACGCGATCGGCATAAAGCGCGGCGGCATTGAGATCGTGGAGCGTCGCAATTACGGCCATGCCGCGCTCGGTGCACAGCTCGCGAAAGCGCGTGAAAATTTCGGCGACGTGCTTAAGGTCGAGGAACGCGGTCGGCTCGTCGAGCAGCGCAATCTTCGGTTCCTGTGCCAGCGCGCGGGCCAGGAACACGCGCTTGCGCTCGCCACCAGACAGCTCCTGCACGTGGCGGGCTGCGAGATCGAGCAGGTCGAAGCGAGCAAGCGCAGCGGACGCGATCTCCAGGTCGTGCGGACTCTCGAAGCGGAAGGCGCCGAGATGCGGCGCGCGTCCCATCAGCACGATCTCAAGGACCGTGAAGCGGAACGCGACCGCGTTTTCCTGGCCGACGGATGCAACAGTTCGCGCGAACTCGCGGCGATCGATCGAATCGAGCGAACGGCCGAACAGTTCGACGCTGCCCGCGCCCGGCTTAATCGAGCCGCCCATGACCTTGAGCAACGTGGACTTGCCGGCGCCGTTGGGCCCCACGATCGCAAGCATTTCGCCGGCCGCCACTTCGATCGAGACGCCGTGCAGGACGGGCACCCCGGGATATCCGGCATGAATCGCGGTCGCACGCATGGCGGCCTCGGTGTCGCGCGATTGTGTCGTCATAGCGAAAGCGGTCTCCGGCCTTCGCGGCGCAGCATGTAGATGAAGAACGGGCCGCCGCATAGCGCGGTGATCGCGCCGACGGGAATCTCGGCCGGCGCGATCGCGACCCGCGCGAGCAAGTCCGCTGCGACCATGAACGAGGCGCCGCCGATCAGCGACGCGGGCAGCAGGAGCCGATGATCGGCGCCGAACACCAGGCGCAAGGTATGCGGAACGATTAGTCCGACGAACGAAATGATTCCGCTGACGGAGACCGCGGCGCCGATCATGACCGAAGTCGCGACGAAGATGATGCGCCGAAGGCGGTCCACGTCGACGCCAAGTTCGGCCGCCGACTCGTCGCCGAGGCTCAGCAGGTTGAGGTCGCGCGCGCGATACATCAGGACTGCGAATCCCGCCAGTCCCAAAATCGCGACCATCGCAACTTCGCCGTAGGTCGGCGCCTCGAGGCTGCCCATCAGCCAGAACAGGATGCTGTGCGCGTAGTAGAAGTTGACGACACTATTCACGAGCATGATGGCCGCGCCCCAGAACGCGTTGAAGATCACGCCGACCAGCAGCAGCGTGAACGGCTCGAGCTGGCCGTCAACCATCGCGAGCCGGTAAACCGCGACGGTCGAGAGCAGCGCCGCGCCGAATGCGCAGAGCGGGACGGCCGCCTCGCCGCCGCCGAGTTTCGCGGACATTACGAGCGCGAGGATCGCGCCGAGCGCGCCGCCGCCGGAGATCCCGAGGATGCCGCCCTCGGCCAACGGGTTGCGCACGAGCGCTTGCAGAGCCGTTCCGACCGCTGCCAGTATCGCACCAACGATCACACCCATCAGGACGCGCGGCAGACGGGCGGCGAAGAAAATTGCGTGATCGGGACTGTCGGGATCGGAAAACGCGCGCGTGAGGCTGATATGCGCGCTGCCAAACAACGCGCCGGCGAGCGCGCAAACGACCAGCAGAATTGCGAGCGCGGCCAGTATCGAGAGCAAGCGGGTGCGCGTCAGGTGCGCCGCCGCCACCGGATTGCGCGCCGGCGCGTTCACTTACCGGCACCGGCGGCGGCGCGTGGCCATGCCTCGGGATGAATCATGCGCGCGATCAGCTCGAGCGACTGCCCCACGCGCGGGCCGGAATGGAGAATGAGATCCTGCGGATAGCCGAGCACGCGATGGTCGCGCACCGCCGGAATCTGCGGATACCCTTTCCAGAAATCGTCCGACGCCGAGGGATCGGTACCCATCGAACCGTCCAGGATAACCTGGGGACGCATCGCGATGATGAACTCCATGCTCAGATGCGGCCACTGCTCGCCGGCGTCCCTGACGATATTGTCGGCGCGCGCGAGCCGCATGAGCTCGTCGAGATAAGTGCCGGCGCCCACCGCGACGATCGGCTGATGACCGACCAGCATCAGCGCACGCTCGGGCTTGACGTTTGCGAGGCGTTCCCGAACGGCGGCGATCTCCATCCGAATGTGCGCGACGAGCCGATGCGCCTCATCCTGGCGATCGATGCGCGCGCCGACCGTCTCGATACTGGTTTCGATTTGTTGCAAAGAGTCGTCGCTGACCAGCAGCACCGGATAGCCCATCGAATTCAACGCGCGAATCTGGCGCACGTCCGATGAGAGTTCAAGCCCGACCACCAGCGTGGGCCGGAGTGCGATGATCGCCTCGAGATTCGGCGTGAGAAAGGTACCAACTCGCGGCAGCGCGCGCGCTTGCGGCGGGTAGTCGCAATACTGTGAAACGCCGACGACCTCGCGCCCCGCGCCGAGCGCAAACAGGGTCTCCGTCACACTCGGCGCCAGCGATACGATTCGCATCGGAGCAGCGGCACCCGCCGGCGCAGCGAGCGCGATTGCATACACGCAGAGCGCGGCGGCGGCCGCGAGTCGATACGAGCCCACATCGCGAAACTACCTGATCGCACCGGCGCCCGTAAGCGCACGCTCGCGCTTTGTTGCATCCCCGTGACGCGCTCAACTAGCCTCGTCGGGACGAGGAGTCTCGCAGTGCTCAAGATTGCCGTTTGCATCAAGCAGATACCGCTGATCGAGGAAGCCAACTTCGACGCCGCGACCAGAACGATCAAGCGCGACGGCCCCAACGTGATCAGCGCATTCGACCTGCGCGCGATCTCGCTCGCCGTCGAGCTGAAAAATCGCCACGGCGCCGAGACTACCGTGGTCACGATGGGACCGCCGCAGGCGCGCGGCGTGCTGGTGGATGCGCTCGCGATGGGAATGGACCGCGCGACCCACCTGGAAGATCGTGCGTTCGCGGGAGCGGATACGCTCGCGACCGCGCGTGCGCTCGCAATTTGGCTGGCGCGCGGAAACTTCGATCTCATCTTGCTGGGCAAGTACTCCCTCGACGCGGAGACGGGGCAGGTCGGCCCCGAAATCGCGGAATTGATCGGCGCCGCGCAGATAACCGGCGCGCGCAAGCTGGACATCGACGGCCGCACGCTCCGCGCCGAGCGGGAGAGCGACGAAGGATTCGATGAAGTCGAGGCGCAGATGCCCGCGGTGATCACTTGCGCCGAGCGCATCGCGCAGCCCGTCAAGGTCAAGCCGGGCGCTTCCGACGAAGCGCAGACCAAGCCGATCCAATCCTTGCGCGCGGCGGAACTCAGTCCCGATGCGAAAGAATTCGGACTCGCGGGCTCGCCGACGTGGGTGCAGGAGGTTCGCGTTGTCGCGACGCCGAAGACTCAATGCAAATTTATCGACGCGACCGACGCGGAGCGCGCCGCCGCCGAGACGATGTCGGCGCTCGAGACGCTCGGCGCGCTCAACCCGCGCGTACACAATCGTCGCCCGATCGGTGCGGTGCGACGCGTGGGCAAGCGCGGTCGCGACATATGGATCGTGTGCGAGACGGCTCTTGAGGGCCGCATCACGCGCGGCACACTCGAGCTGCTTTCGCGCGGCGACGAGCTAGCGTCGCGACTCGGCGGCGCGATGGTCGCAGTGGGATTTGACGGCGCCATCGCGCGTCACGCTGGACTGCTGGCGAGTTTCGGCGCCGACCAGGTGCTGACGATCGAGCATCCGGCCCTGCTTTCGTACACGCCCGAGACGGCCGCCGAGGCTGTTGCGCAGCTCGTTTCGATTCACACGCCGTGGGGAATTTTGCTCGGTGCGACCGAGCGTGGGCGCGACTGGGGACCGCGGCTGGCGGCGCGGCTTGGCCTGGGGCTCACGGGCGATGCGATCGAGATCGAGCTCGACGCGGAGAATCGGATGGTTGCGCTCAAGCCGGCTTTCGGCGGCAACATCGTCGCGCCGATTTACTCGAAAACTTTTCCGCAGATGGCGACGGTGCGGCCGGGTGTGCTCGAACTCGCGGCGCCATCGGCAGTGAAGCAAGCTGAGATCCAGATCGCGCGCGTCGAGGTGAGCGCGCCGAAAAGCCGGCTCATAAAGGCGCACTCGACTCTCGACCCCACCATTACACCGCTCGAAGGCGCTGAAGTCGTCGTCGGCGTCGGCACTGGCGTCGGCGGCCCTGACGGAGTCGCGAGAGTCGCGGCGTTCGCGCGAGTGCTCGGCGCCGCGATGTGTGCGACACGCCGGGTGACGGACCTGGGATGGGTGCCGCGGCAGTTGCAGGTCGGGCTGACCGGCAAATCGATCGATCCGCGCTTGTATATCGCGATTGGGGTGCGCGGCGCGCCTAATCACACGTGCGGTCTCAAGCGCGCGCAGACCGTCGTCGCGATCAACAACGACGCCGACGCGCTGATCTTCGAGCGTGCGAACATCGGGCTGGTCGCCGATTGGCAAACGATCCTGCCTGCGCTACAGGACGCCTTCCAGCGGCGCCTTCAATGATTGGCTGCAACTACACCCGGATTTCGTAGAGCGCCGAAAACAAATCGTCGATCGGGATGCGGCGAAAGTGCTTGAAGCCCGCCGCCGCGACCAGCTCGCGCGCCTTGGCCTCGCCCATGCACGCGCCGATTCCCGCGCCGCCGTGCGCGAGCGACACTGTCATGCAGTACAGCGTGCTGATCGAATACATCATCCGACCCATCGGATTGATGTTGTCTTCGAGATTCGACGACACGTTCACCTCGACCATCAGGTAGGTGCCGTCGGGCTTGAGCGCACCGCGAATCGACTTCAGCAGGGCGTCAGGATGGACCGAATCGTGCACGACGTCGAAGGTCGAGATGAAATCGAACTGCGCGGCCGGCAGCCTGGTGCAATCAACCAGGTCAAACTTGATTCGGTCACCCAGACCGGCGGCGTTCGCGTTTGCCCGCGCGCGCTCCACCGAGCCGAGGTGCGCGTCGAAGCCGAAAACCTTGGCCCTGGGAAACGCCGATGCTATCGCGATCGCCGCGCGTCCGCTGCCACAGCCAACGTCCAGCGACGAGCCGCCTTCGGTCAGCTTCGCGACCACCTGCGGCATGGCCGGCAACCATTTGCGGACCAACCGATCCCGGAACATCGAGGCCGACGAACGCTCCATCGCCTCCCACGTCTCGGGGGGATATTCGCTCTGCGATACGCCGCGCCCGTCCTTGAACGACTCCATCACCTTCGGCGCAATCGACATGTTGGGAACGATCATTTCGATGAAGCCGCCGGCGAAGAACGGAGAGTCGTCGCGCGCCAGCACCATCGCATGCTCAGCCGGCATCGTGTAGGTCTTCGCCGCGGCGTCGTAGTTCACGTATCCGGCGGCGGTCATCGCGCTCAGCCATTCGCGCAGATAGCGCTCGCTGAGTCCCGTCCGCTCCGCGAGTCCCGCACTGGTGACGGCGCCCGCTTGCGCCAGTGCGCCGAAAATCCCGAGGCGGTCGCCGATATAGCTCAGCGCACCGAGCATCGCGGCGCCGATGTCATTCGATACCTGCATCGAGAATTTCTTGATCTTGTCCCAGTCGAGCTGCTGCTTTTCGTCGGCCATCGTTTTCCTCCGCAGACGGGAAGTATCGATCAATCCGGCAGCCGCGGCTAGCTTTCATGCCTCGGGCTCTGCGTTTGGTTCTTCGGATTTGAGTGGCGGGGCGCCGAACAGCGAGAGCTGAGCCGGATTGTCGTCGTCTTCTGCTACCGGCGCGAACAGGCCGGGGCGGTCGACGAATATCCGGAATTTTTCGTATAGGTCGGCGAGCTTGGTTTGGTAATACTCGACGTTTTCGTCGGGGTCGTTTGGATCGTACTCAGCCGCCATTTTCGCGAACGCGTTCACGCTCGCACTCGCGCGCCGCCCCGTGACGTAATATGAAATCTGATCGCCCGCGAGATACGGCCGCTCGGCTTTGAGCGCGAGCTCGTAGGCGGCCGCGAGGTTGCGACTGTTGTCGCCTATTTTGCTGCGATAAGTGTCGAGCGAATCCTGCAGCGTCTCGGTTTTCATCAGGTCGGCGATTCCGATTTCGTGGCGAGCGAGTCGCGCGCGATAGTCGCCGTGGAGTTTCTCAATTTCGCCGCGGCGATCTTCGAGCAGCAGGCGGAACATCTCCTCCATGAAGCGGCGCTGGAAGCGTTCGAGTCCTCGCGAGCGCAGCCCCGAACCGCGAATCGTCATCTTTCCCGCGTCATCCAGCAGGACGTAATTTTTCATTTTGTAGGAGAACATCGCGGCGTAACGGCCGTCGATCTCCAGCCGGATTCCTTCGGGCATGATCGAACCGACCTGCTCCAGAAGCCTCTCAGCGCCTTCCTCGCTGGCGGCGTCGGGAGGCGGCACGAAATAGATTCCGTCGGTATCGACCTCGATTACCTGCGCGCCGCGCTGCTCGAGTTCCGCGACCGCGCGCTGAATCAGCTCGCGTCCACGCTTCGTCAACGCGTTCGCCTCGCCGAAATCATTGAAGTGCCCGAGCGAAAATCCCAGATAGCCATAAAATGAATTGATTAAAATCTTGAACGTCTGCTGCAGGGCGTTGGCATTGCGGCTCTCGGTCCCCTGCAGTTCGCGCGCGAGCGCCTTGGCCTGCACGCGGAAGCTGCGTAGATCGCCGAGCAGCTTGAGGAAGACGCCCAGCCGATCCGCGGCGGGCGCATGCCGATATTGCAGCATCAACGACGGATACAGCGACGTCACGTCGCAGTGCAGGACACCGTGCGCGACGCCGCATCGGCGAACCTCTGTGTAGCCGCCCGCGACCGGCGCGGGTTGCGAGGGCTCGGGAATTGAATGCCCGGCGGCCAGGTACGCGCGCATCATGAGCGCGTCAATCTTGGTCGCGTTACCGCGCAGCACCGCGCTCTGGTACGAGTACGGAAATATCTGCGCCTGCACGAAGTAGCTGGGAGAGAGGGTCTCGGCGAGCGCGCACGTCTCGCGAGCGTCGTCGAGCGCGTATTCGTAGAGCTTTTCGGGTTCGTGCTCGAAGTAGTGGCTGATTTTCGACGCGTCGATATAAACACGCTCCTTGCGTGCCAGCCCGAAATGTTGCGCGAGCTGCTTCAGTCCCAGGCTCTCTAGTTCGCGGCTCGAAATGTCGTAACGCTGTGCTAGGATCCACGTGTCGATGATGTTGCGGCCGGGGATGTCGTAGCGGCGGTAGGCGATCGAGCGCTCCGCAATCTGCATGCGCGACGGACGCGCACGCAGCTCGCTGCCGTCGCGACCCATCTTGAGCTTCACCCGGTGGCGGCGCGCGCGAGCCTCCAGGTATTCGAGATCGAAGCGAAACAGGTTGTGACCCTCGACGACGTCGGGATCGCGTTCCTGGATAATGGCCACCATCTCCTCAAGCATCGCGCGCTCGTCCATCTCGGTGCCCTTCAGCAGGCGCTCGAAACCGGTCGAGTCGGTGAGCGAAATCGCGATAACGCGATCGCCCTCGCGCGCCGCCGACGGAAACTCAAACCCGGGCGAGATATAGGTCTCGATGTCGAGCTGGAGGCGGCGCAGTTCCGCGAAGTCCATCCCGATGAAAAACGTCGTCCCGGACAGAATCAGATGCTGCTCGACCGGATCGGCCAGCACCAGATATGGCGCGTCGGGGGCGTTAGGCGCCTTGCCGGTCACATTCCTGAGATGGCGCCGGGCGGCTTCCAGAGCGTCGATCGAGCTGAAGGTGACGAGCACCCGGTAACGGAAATCGCCGTCGAGCACGCGCGTCTCATGCGGCACCCTGAAGCCTTCGAGCAACGACATATTCTCGACCAGCGCAAACAGCCGAATCGGACGGCGCTCGCGCCTAAGCTTGCCCGACACGCGCCGGTACACGTCGATTTCGGTCTTCGATGCGATCTCGACCGCGACCACGCCCGGGTCGGCGGGATCGCCGAACAACAGGCGGTTGCTGTAAAACTGCGCAGAAATTTCCTGGTAGGTGGTCATCGCGATCAGCCCCGATTGTGCACCCGCGCGCCCGCCTCAGACAACGCGCCCGCGCGAATAAATTCAGAACACGCCGAGGTAGCTGAGGCCAATCAGAAAGATCGCGTACGCGGCTCCGCCGATCATCAGGGTCGAAGTGCCGAGTTCCGAGTCGCGCAGGTTGATGTAGAGAATCACCACCGAGGCGAGCGCGATGGATCCCGCCAGCAGCTCGGGATTGGTCAGATGCCACGGCGAATACGCGAGGCCAAGTGCCACCGGGATGCACGACTGGAAGACCATCGCGCCCGTGATATTGGCAAGGGCCAGATGGTCCTTGCTCTGCCGAATCCAGACGACGGAGTTGTACTTCTCGGGCAGCTCGGTTGCGAGCGGGCTCAAGATCAGCGAGAGCACGCCGGGATTCAGATGCGCATGCGCGGAGACCAGGATGATCTGATCGACGAACTGGACGGCGCCGACCAGGATCGCGAGTACGCCGACGATTACTTGAATGGCGATGACCGATGCGTGCGGATGGAGCGGATCCCTGCGCAAAATCGACTCAAAGTAGAGTCCGTGCTCTACCTCCGCGCCGACCGCACGCCTTAGCCGCAGCATCACGACGGCATAGCTCGCGTACACTATCAACAATGCGACCGCGAAGACGTGGCGAAGGATGGGGCTCATCTCGAGTGTGCCCGCGATCACGATGCACAGGAAAACCGGGAAGAAGAATGCGAGGTCGCGGCGCGCGTCCTCGCGCACGACGCTCATCACAATCCGCCCGCGACGCCGGCGAAATGCGAGCGCCGCGATGCCCATCACGAACAGCGCCACCGTAGAGAGCATCAGCGGTGCGCCGACAATCGCGCCAAGTCCGACCGCTGTGTGGGCGGCCGCGGCATCGCGGCCGCTGAGCAGCGCCACCGCCGGGATGAACGTCTCCGGCAGTGCGGTTCCGACCGCGGCGAGCAGGCTTCCGACCGCGGCCTCGGCAATATGCAGTCGATGGCCCGCCCATTCGACCCCGTTGGTGAAGAGTTCCGAGCCGACGAGGATTATCGCGAAGCTGAGCGCCAGGATTATCACGTGGATTGCCATGATTTAGCTCAAAGGAGCGGAGGAGCGTCGAGAATAGAGAGGCACGCCCGCGATTTCCAGCTTGAATTTTTCGAGCAGTCCGGGTTGGCTCGGAGGAAAAAATCGGCCGCGATGCAGCCAAACCGGTAAATGATGCGTATAATAGTTGTAACTGTTACCGACGAGCGCGAAATCGCGTCTCGGGAGAGCGTGATTCGCCGGTTGATCGCGCGGGCCGGTGAGGTTTGGTTGACTCCCATGGAATCGATCTTTAGATTGGATCTTTGGTGTCGCTCACTTGCCTTTGTATTTTCGTCTGTATAAATGAGGCTACTTGATTCCCGGCTTGCGGTCGCAATGACGACGGCATTGCGCGCCAATTTTCGCACATCGCATCGGCGGCCAACGCCCGCGCAGAACGGAAGCAAAAACGAATGAAGCAGAAGTACGAAGGTAAAGACCTACAAGGTCTGGTCGATCTCGGGCGCGAGCAGGGCTACCTGACCTTCGAGCAGGTCAACGACTACCTGCCGCAGGACGTCGCCTCGCCGACCGACCTGCGCGCCGCGCTGGACAGCTTCGAGGACCTCGATATCAAGGTGCTCGAGGAAGTCCCGGCCGATGGCGCCGACGAGGTCGAGGTCGACAGCAAAGAAGAGGCCGAAGAAGCGCCCGAGGCCGCGCCGCCGGCTGCAGATTCGCTTGGCGAGTCGTCGGACCCGGTCCGCCTCTACCTCAAGGAGATGGGTAACTTCCAGCTTCTGTCGAGGGAGCAGGAAGTCGAGATCGCCAAGCGCATCGAAGCCGGCGAGAACGAAGTCGAAGAGGAAGTGTTGAGCTCGCCGATCACGCTCGATTTCGTGATTCGAGTGGGCGAGCGCGTCGAGGCGGGCGAAGCCGACCTGCGCGACGTGTTCGAGGACGCCGCCGAGGCGCCTGACGATCCCGACGAGGAGCGCGGACCCGAAGCCGACGAACGCCAGCTCAAGAAGCTCAGTCTCGCGACCAGGAAGCTGGCCGATTTGCGCACCAAGATCGAGGCAATCGAGGAGGTACTCCGCAACAAGCCCGGTCCGCGCCGCAAGCCCAAGCTCGACAAGAACCTGGCGCGCTACAAGGAGCGTGTGAAAAAAGAATTGCGCGCGATGGGATTGTCGCGCCGCCTGATGGAAGCGGTCATCGGCGAGATGCGCGACTTCCTGCAGCAGTACCGCATCGCGCATCACACCATCGAGAAGTACGAGGAGGCGACCGGCCGCTCGCGCACGCACCTGCTCAAGGAAGCGGCCGAGGCCGAAGACCGCCGCCACGTGCTGAAGATAAATGACGTGCGCGAGAACCTGCTCGACATCGCGGCGCGGATTCGCCTGGCGCAAAAGACCATTCGCGAAGTCGAGAAAAAGGCCAAGGACGACGGCGAGGAATACGCGCGCAAGCTCGAAACCATCGCCGCCGGTCAGGACAAGAGCCGCCGCGCCAAAAAGGAACTAACCGAGGCCAACCTGCGCCTCGTCGTCAGCCTGGCCAAGCGCTACACCAATCGCGGCCTTGGCTTTCTCGACCTCATCCAGGAAGGCAACATCGGCCTGATGCGCGCCGTCGACAAGTTCGAGTATCAGCGCGGCTACAAGTTTTCGACCTACGCGACCTGGTGGATTCGGCAGTCGATGTCGCGCGCGATCGCCGACCAGGGCCGCACCATTCGCATTCCGGTGCACATGGTCGAGACCATCAACAAGCTGCTGCGCGTCACGCGCCTGCTGGTGCAGCGGCTCGGCCGCGAACCCGGCCCCGAGGAGATCGCTGAGCAGATGGAGATGCCGCTGGACAAGGTCCAGAAGGTGCTCAAGATCGTCAAGGAGCCGATCTCGCTCGAAACGCCAATCGGCGACGAAGAGGAAAGCTCGCTCGGCGACTTTGTCGAGGACGAGCTTGCGCCGTCGCCCGTCGAAGCCGCAATCCAGGGCAACCTCGGCGAGCAGACGCGCAAGGTGCTCGCGACGCTGACGCCGCGCGAGGAGCAAATCCTGCGCATGCGCTTCGGCATCGGGCAGAAAACCGACTACACGCTCGAGGAAGTCGGCAAGCAGTTCGCCGTCACCCGCGAGCGCATCCGGCAGATCGAGGCCAAGGCGCTGCGCAAGCTGCGCCAGACCGGCAGGTCGCGCAACCTCGAGGGCTTCCAGGAGCGCGAGTAGCGCGCTCCGGCTTGTCATCCTGCCCCGGACGAGCGGCCCGAGACTCGTGTCATCCTGACCGAAGCGAGCAACGCGAGCGGCAAGTCTGTCATCCTGACCGAAGCGAGCAACGCGAGCGGAGCGGAAGGATCTCGGACAGCTTCGCGCCAGCGAAGCCGGTACCGGTTCTTCTGTGATACGAATTCGGTTGAGGCTCATCGAATGACCGCCCAGCCGAATATCATCCTGATTCTCGCCGACGACATGGGTTACGGCGACTTCGGATGCTTCAACTACGGCGCCTCGCGCACGCCGACGCTCGACCATCTCGTGAGCGAAGGCGTCTGCCTGACCCAGCACTACTCTGCCTCTCCCGTTTGCGCGCCGGCACGAGCCTCGCTGATGACCGGCCGCTACCCGCATCGCACCGGCGTCATCGACACGCTCGAAACGCGCGGCCTCGATCGTCTTGCGCTGCGCGAATTGACCGTCGCCGAACTCCTGAAACGGGCGGGCTACACAACTGGCCTCGTCGGCAAATGGCACAACGGCGCGTACGATCCGCGCTACCATCCCAACCGGCGCGGCTTCGACGAGTTCGCCGGATTTTCCGGCGGCTGGCAGCCGTACTATCAGTGGAATCTAGATCGCAACGGTTCAGTGTCGCGCGGCGACGGCCGCTATCTGACCGATGTGTTCACCGAGGAAGCGACGGAGTTCGTCCGGCGCCATCGCGGCGCACCGTTTTTTCTCTACCTCGCGTACAACGCGCCGCATTTTCCCTTCGAGGCGCCCGAGGCCGACGCCGCGCCGTACAAAGCGAGCGGCAACTTCACGCCCGCGGTCAACCAAATCTACGCGATGATCGAATGCATGGATCGCGGGATTGCGCGCGTGCTCGACGCGCTCGACCGTTCCGGCCTGGCCGACAACACGATCGTGATGTTCTCGAGCGACAATGGGCCGCAGTTCGGCGGGATGGGCGAGATGTGCACCGACCGCTTCAATTGCGGCTTCGCCGGCGCCAAGACGCTCGTGTACGAGGGCGGAATCCGCCTCCCGATGGTGATCCGCTGGCCGGCCGCGCTCGACGGCCGCCGCCAGGTCCACGACATGATTCATTTCACCGATTGGCTGCCGACGCTTCTCGCGATTGCCGGCGCCGAGCCGCCGCGCGAGCTCAAGCTCGACGGAATCAACGTGATGCCAACGCTGCGAGGCGAGCGTGGCAAAGCGCCGACTGAGCGCTTCTGGCAGTGGAATCGCTACACGCCCGACGGTGAATGCAACGCCGCGATGCGCGACGGCCGATGGAAGCTCGTGCGGCCGGCGATTCGCGAGTTGATGCAGGTGTCGAACGACGACCTCGCGATGGACATCCAGGCCAAATACAACCCGGAAAATTTCCACGACATCTCGCATGCCCCCGAGCCCGGGCGCATCAAACCCGCGCCGCCGCCCGCGCAACTCTTCGACATCATCAACGATCCCTTCGAGCGGATGGATCTCGCCGCGCGCGAACCCGACCGCGTATCCAGGATGACCAACGCACTGGCGTCGTGGTTCGAAGACGTCGAGCAGGATCGCCTCGCGATTCACGACTAACCGATCCGTCATCCTGACGATGCGAGCATCGCGAGCTGAGGAAGGATCTCGGACAGCTTCGCGCCAGCGAAGCCGGTACCAGTTCTTCCTCGCCCGCTCCATGCGAGGAGTGAGCGGGGCCGGTTGCTGGGATCTATCTCAACGCTCGCCCTTTTCTTAACCTCTCTCTGTTCGTAAACCTTCCCGCAGTGGGGAAATATTATGCCAACGGACCTCGCGCAGATTCAGACGGTCATCATTTTGCTGATGGAGAACCGCTCCTTCGATCACATGCTGGGATACCTGCGATTGCCCGCGTGCGGCGGCAATATCAACGTCGACGGCGTGCGCGACGATCAGGCCTGGCTGAATGCGGTAGCAAACAAGTGGCAGGGGTTTCTGTATCAGCCCGGGCCGCTGCTGGAACCGCGCATCCCCGATCCGCCGCACGAGCGCCCCGACATAGCGACGCAACTAGGCCAGGTCGGCGCAAACGGATTTCCGCTCGACGGGTTTATTGCGAGCGCCAGCGGCGACTCAGAGGTAATGCGCTATCAGACGCCGGATAAAATTCCGATCCTGGATTTTTTCGCGCGCAACTTCCGCATTTGCGACCATTGGTTCTCGCCGCTGCCCGCGAGCACGCAGCCAAACCGGCTGATGGCGATGGCGGGATATTCGCTGATTGACGGCAACGTCCCGGTCCTTCCGAATCATGTGCTCGTCTACGACTGGTTGAACGCGCATAGTGTGAGCTGGCGTGTATATCACCAGGGTTTCTTCCCGTTCTTCAGCATCATGCCGCGATGGCTGCCCGAAATCGCGACCAGCGACAAATTCCGCGAGTTCGACCGGTTCGCGACCGACATGGAGCTGGAAAGCGACGATACCTTCCCGCAAGTGATTTTCGTCGAACCCATATACACGGACGCGCCTCACGCTGAGGCCGAAGGAACGGACGATCATTCGCCGTCATCGGTCACGGGCGGTCAGCGCCTGATGCTCGATGTGTACAGCGCGCTGTTGCGCAGCCGTCATTGGAACAACTCGATTCTGATCGTCACGTATGACGAGCACGGCGGATTCTTCGACCACGTGCAGCCATTGCCGGTTGAAACCACGCCGCCGGCGGGACAGTACGCGCCATTCCCGACGACTGGAGTTCGCGTGCCGGCGGTGATTGTGTCGCCATTTGTTTCCGCCGGTTCGGTCTGCAACGCAAACTTCGATCACACTTCGATTCTCAAGTTTCTCGGGCAAAAGTTCGGTATGGGCGGCGGCTATTCGCCCGAGGTCGACAGACACGCGCTCGTTGGCAGCGTCGCCGATATCCTCGATTCAGCAGCGCCGCAGCCCGATCGCCCCGCGCCGCCGGCTCCAACCGCGATCGTCGAGCCGTCGACGACCTTGCCCGCCCCGCTGCCGCCGAGCAACCAGAACGTCGAGGCGTTCAAGCAGGTGGCGCAGCAAATGAAGGACAACTATCCCCAGCAGCTCGCGACCAAGTTCCCGGCGAGTCGTCGCGTCTTGGGGTTTTAGACCGCTGCCGCCTCGCGGTCTCGATGGATTGAATTCATCCTCCATCGTCTGATTTAAGACTCTCATACAGGCACCCTCGCCACCGGAGCGCAAATGAACGAGCAAGTTACCCGCCAGATCCTGTGGAACGTCCCCGTGCCGTTCATCGTGCTGATGTATGGGCTGCTCGGGCTGCTGATCGCCGCGTTCATCTACGCCGGCATCAGGTGGTACCGGCTGGTGAGCCTCGGAGTGTCCGACGATCGCCTTGACCATCCGGTCGAGCGCCTGCTGCTGGCGCTGCGCGATTCGTTCGGCCAGGGCAACGTGATTCGCGAGACTTGGGGCTGGATGCATTACGCGTTCTACGTCGCGTTCGTTGGTCTACTCATCGGCACGACGATCGTCGCGATCAACAGCGACGTGCGCGACCTGTTCGATCTGTTCGGCCTCGACTTCTACTTCTACTACGGCGACTTCTATCTCATTTTCAAAGCCGCGATGGACACCTTCTTCCTTTTGCTGATCCTGGGCGTGCTGATGGAGGGTGCGCGGCGCTCTCTTCGCAAACCCACCGTGCTCAATGAGCCGCCCGCCGACAAGATGCGCGACAACCTCGAAAACCGGCTTGGCTACTGGTTCCCGATGTCGATGATGGTGCTGACCGCGCTCACGGGCCTGATGCTCGAGGGCGCGCGCATCAACGCCGCGCATCCCGCGTTCACCGAGTGGGCATATGTTGGACGGGTCGTGGGTCATATCGAAGGCGCGCTCGGCGCCGGCGTGACGTACCACCGATGGCTGTGGCTGGTGCACGTGCTGATCGTGTACGCGCTTCTGTTTTGTTTTCCGTTCACCAAGCTGCGTCATCTGATCTTCGGCCCGCTGAATCTCTTCTTCCGCAACATGGGTCCGCGCGGGCGGCTCGCACCGATCAAGGACTTCGAAAACGCCGAGACGTTCGGCGTCTCGCAGGTCGAGCAATACACCTGGAAGCAACTCCTCGACATGGGCTCGTGCCTCGAATGCGGCCGCTGCACGATCAACTGTCCCACCGTCAGCACCGGCAAGGTGCTCAATCCCAAGTATCTCGTGATCGAACAGCGCGAGCATCTGCTCGACAAGGCGCCGTTCCTGCTCGCGGCCAAGGCCAACGCCAAGACCGGCGACAACCAAAGCGCCGCGGCGCCCGCGTGGAACGGACCCGACATGATCACGCAGGTCGCGACCGAAGAAGCGGTGTGGGGATGCACCTCGTGCGGATGGTGCGAAGAAGGATGCCCGGTCGGCATCGAGCACATTCAGCGAATCGTCGATATGCGGCGCTACGACGTACTGATGGAGTCTAGATTCCCGACCGAGCTGACGGGAGCGTTCAAGGGAATCGAGAACCAGGGAAATCCGTGGGGACTCGCGCAGGAAAAGCGCGCCGAATGGGCGCAGGGACTCGCGATTCCTGAGATCGCCGAGCTCGAAGATCCGTCAGAGCTCGACGTGCTGTATTGGGTGGGATGCGCCGGCTCGTACGACGAGCGCAATCAGCGCGTCAGCAAGTCGTTCTCGGGCTTGATGAAGCAAGCCGGCGTCAAGTTCGCGATCCTCGGGCGTGAGGAGACCTGCACCGGCGACCCGGCCCGCCGGCTCGGCAACGAATACCTGTATGCAACCGTCGCCGCGCAAAATGTCGAGACGCTCAATCGCTACAAGCCGCGGCGAATAGTCACTCAATGCCCGCATTGCTTTCATAATTTGAAGAATGAGTATCCAGACTTCGGCGGCAACTATACTGTGTTGCACGAAGCGGAGTTTATTGACGAGCTAATCCAGGCGGGACGTCTGAAGCCGCGCGGCAAGATCAGCGAGCGCATCACCTATCACGACCCATGCTACATGGCGCGGCACAATCGCAAATGGGACAGCGCTCGCAGCGCACTCGGCGCGATTCCCGGCGCCGAAGTGGCGGAGGTCGAGCAATCGAAGAATCGCACGTTCTGCTGCGGCGCAGGCGGCGGATGTTTCTGGAAAGAGGAACACGAGGGCACGCGAATCAATCAGAAGCGCTTCGATCAATTGCAGGAAGCCAAGCCGAAGTGCGTCGCGGTCGGATGCCCGTTCTGCATGACGATGATGGAAGACGCAGTGAAGTCGCGCTCGCTCGAAGAGACAATGCGCGTGCGCGACCTCGCGGAACTGGTCGCCGAATCCACCGGCGTCAACACAAAGTGACTCAGACCTGATATGATGCCGAGCGCTCGCTCGAGGCCGAAGAATGAAACTGACTGCGGTATTCAAAAAGGTTCGAGGCGGATATGTAGGATTTGTCGAGGAACTACCCGGAACAAATACGCAAGGGCGTACGCTGGGTGAGACTCGCGCAAATCTGAAAGAAGCAGTCGCGCTCGTCCTGGCTGCGAATCGCACGCTGGCTGAGGAACGTGAGCTCACTCGCATCAACTAACACCGCCGCCCCTGCGCTGCATCCGCTGAATCACGGATTCACCTGGACGCCGGTGCGCGGGCCGTTTCGCCTGATCACTGACGCGCAAGCGCAATCATTCAACGAGCGCGGCTTCTTCGTGCTCGAAAATGCGCTCGATCCCGCGGACATCGAGCGCGTGCGCGATGCGATCGATCCCTTCGAGGCGAAGACTGAAGAGTTCTTGCGCTCGCGTCCCGACGGCCGGATGTTCATCGCGCAGGCCGACGGAATCAGCTTCACCGTGCATCTCGTCCGACTTTCCGCTGTATGCCGCGAGTTCTCGGCGAGCCGCGTCTTCCAGGATTTATGCCACGATCTCATCGGCCCCGACGTGCGCCTTTACTGGGACCAGGCCGTGTACAAGAAGCCCGAGTATCCGAAGCCGTTCCCGTGGCATCAGGACAACGGCTACACCTACATCGAACCGCAGGCGTACCTGACCTGCTGGGTCGCTCTGAACGACGCGACGCTCGACAACGGTTGCCCGTGGGTGATTGCGGGTGGCCATCTGCGCGGGACGCTCGCGCATCGCCTGTCGAAGCTCGGCTATGTATGTCGAGAGGAGGACGGCCCGGAGGCGCTCGCCGTTCCGGTCCGCGAGGGCAGCGTCGTCGTATTCTCGTCGCTGATGCCGCATCGCACCGGCCCCAACCTCACCACCGGCGTGCGCAAGTCGTACATTCTGCAGTACGCGCCCGACGGCGCGCGAGTCGTGCAGACCGACACCGCCTGCGACGCGCCCGATCGCCAGTACCTGATTCTGAAAAACGGCGAGCGCGTTTCTCCGCCGCCGCTCGAGTAGAGGCTACTTTTTCATATCGGAAATAAAATCCAGAATCGCCGCGTTCACCTCGGCCGGCTTCTCCTGCTGCGTCCAATGGCCCGAGCCGTTGATCAGCACCGTCTTGCGCAGGTTCGGCACCCACGTCTTCATTCCCTCGGCCATCTCGGGACGCAGCACGACGTCGAGCTCGGCGGTGATCATCAGCGCCGGCTGCTCGACGCGATCGATCTGGCCCGCGCTTTCCTCCCAGTTGCGATCGATGCATCGATACCAGTTCAGGCCGCCGCGAAAGCCGCTCTTCTTGAACGCGCGCACGAAGACCTCGAAGTCCTCGTCGGTGAGAAATTTCCCATGCGGGCGATCCGCGAATCGTTCCAGCAGTCCGCCGCCTGCGCGTCCGAACACTCCCGGCGGCGCCTTGCGAAGCTCGGCTGGATCGACTTCGGGCGGATCCTGGAAAAAAGCACGGAGCGATCGCGCCACGTCGCGCTCGAGTTCCGCTCTCGCCGCGGGCGTTTGAAAATAGAGAATGTAGTGGAAGCCGCCGGCCGCCATCGCGCGCATCGCATCGGTTGGCTTGATCGGGGAGCGCGGGATGAACGGCGTGTTGATGCCGATCACGCGCTCGACGCGGTCGGGCGCCAGCATCGCCGTATTCCACGCGACCATACCGCCCCAATCGTGCCCCACGATCACGCATTTGTCGATTCTGAACACGTCGAGCATGCCGACGATGTCGCCGACCAGTTTGCGCTGCGTGTATGCGTCGATCCGCACCGGAGTGGAGGTCTCGCCGTAGCCGCGCTGGTCGGGCGCGATCGCGCGGAAGCCGGCCTCGGCCAGCGCCTTCATCTGATGCCGCCACGAGTACCACATCTCGGGAAAGCCGTGACAAAACACAACCGGGAAGCCCTCCCCACTCTCCACCACGTGCATTATGATCGCGTTGGTCCGCACGAAACTGCGCTTGAATCCGCCCATCGCCAGTCCCTCGAATGACTGCGGCGCGAGTCCCTCGCAAAGC
This sequence comes from uncultured delta proteobacterium, assembly GCA_963842085.1. Classification (GTDB taxonomy): domain Bacteria; phylum Desulfobacterota; class Binatia; order Binatales; family Binataceae; genus Binatus. Next base: position 2,608,810 of record CAWJET010000001.1, on the reverse strand, counting down.
CGCGGCATCGCGAATCATGCGGCAATATTCGCATCGATGCCAGCACTCAGAGCCGGCACAACCCGCAATTTGACAATTCCGCGAACGCCGCCTTATGCTTTCGGTCTCGACCACTGAACGCTCGTTTAGTAGGAAACGCGTCCAAGCAAGCTGGAGGTACACCCGATGAGCCGCGATTTTGAATTCAAACAACTGCTGCGAGCCTATCGCAGCGGGATTATTTCGCAGTCAACTTTCGAGGCCGAGATGGCGTGGCTCGAAGCCGGCACGCCGACGACCAACGGCAATGCCAGCGGCGGTTTCAAGGCGTTTGGCCGTACTTACAAATCCGAACGCGCGGCAGTCGTCAGTTTTCTCGACAAGGTTCGCGCGGGCGAGGCCAACGGCGGCGAAGCATTCGCGGCATGGGCGGAAGTCTGCACCACCGATTGCATCCGCACCGGCATTCGGATGGTGGCCGAGCGCGAAGCCTATCATTCGCGGATTTTTGCGCAGCGCCTGGCGGAACTCGGCGGCGAGACGCGCGCGACGACCACCGAAGACGGCCGCAAGTTGACTGCCTATTTCGGCAACCCGTCGATTGCCGACAACGAAAAACTGCTTCGCTTCACCAAGGACGTGGGCAAGCCTGAGGATGCGATCAAACCCATCTGCGAGTTCGCGGAGCTGCTGAAGCAAGATCTCTCGACCAAGGAAGCATTGCGGTTGTTTGCCGAAGACGAGCTCTCGACCGCGAAGTGGATCTGGGATGCGTGCGCCGCGCTTAACGCACCCAAACAGCAGTCGTCGGCGTCAAAGGCGATGTAGTTTTCGCGCCGAGCTGAAACGACGAGCGGGGCCCCGATGGACCCCGCTCTTGTTTTATCTTCTACTCCGCGCGACGCTCGCATGAATGCGCGAATCGCCGCTGGACGCCCTAATGTGCTGCCGGCGACGCGCCAGCCCCTGGCGCCATCTTCATTGGCGGCATCCGCATCGAGCTCGGTCCCGGCAGTTCGCGCTTGGTGTAGCCCTCGGGAACCGTGAAATCGCTGGCCGCCAGCTTCTTCGATTCGATCTTCTCGACCATCGTTTTGGTCACGACCGGCGGGCGCTTCGCCATCATTTCGTTAATCTTGGCCGCCTGCTCCGGCGCCATCCCCGGAATGTTGACGTTCCCCATCTTCATCGACGAATCCAGCGCGAGTGGGACTCCGCCCGGAATCTCGCCGTTGGACTGACCGGTGGCTGCGCCCTTGAGCGCATCAGCCATCTTTTTCTCGAACGCCGCATACTCCTCGGCGCCAGGCGCGTCGGTCGAGAAGCATTCCTTGACCGTATAATCGCCCGCCATCATGTGCCCGCCGCCGTTATAGTCGGCGCACTTGTAGCCGGCGACCTCGTGCGTGGTTCCGGCCTTCTTGAAGTTCATCGCGGCGTTCGTGCTCGCCGCCATCATCGCGGCCATTTGGCCCTTGGGCGGAAACTCTATCTCGAAGTAACTCTTCGTCTTCGGATCGAGCACGTACATCATGCCCTTGTCGAGGTCAGTGATAATCGTGTGACGCTCAGTCACCATCTTCTGCTTGTTGTCCTGAACGTAAATCGTTTGCTCGGCGTCGCGAGAGTTGGTTCCACTCGTCACGTGCTGCTTCTGCGTGATGACGACCCCGGCGGCCGCGGGCAGCGCGGTCATTGCGAGCGTCATTCCCGCAACCAAGGCGGTTAATTTCTTCATAGCGATTGCTCTCCTTGTGCTCGTTGCATTTTCATCACAGAGTCGCGCCCGGCAACCGCGGCGCCCGTCATATCGCCGCGCTGCTCCACGACCATCCGATGTATCATCAGGGCCACCAGCCCGAACAACACCCATACCATTTCCTTGATCCGGCGCAGAAACCCCGCCGCGAAGCCGATTCCCGGCGGATAACCGAGCAGTCCCAGGATCAGCGCCTTGCCGCCCTCCTGGCTTACCAGCTTGGCTGGAATCAGAAAGGTCGCGCGTTCGATCAGCAGCCCGACCGCCTCGACCAGCAGCGCCGTCTGCAGCGACGCCGCCTGATGTAGCAGCCGCAGCAGGATATAAATTTCGAGCGGCCCCAGACTCCACGCGACCGCATAGCACAGGCACGACGCGGCAAGCCGGAGGCGATGGCGCGCGTAAAAGTCGAGCAGCATCGCGTCGGCGTCCTCGGCCGACTCGCGGATTTCCTCGGTGTTGATTCGCGCTATATCCAACCTGGTCGCGGCACGCCACAGATGAGAAAACGGCCGCTTCATCTGCACGAAAAAGAACCCGCCCGCCAGCGCCACCGCCAGCGCGAACCCGCCCACTATCGTCCAGTAGAGTTTGGCCGCCACCGGTATCAGGCGCAGCGAAATCACCAGCGCGCTCGAAAGAAACACGATCTGCCCGACCGCTTCGGCCAGCGCCGCGACGACTACCGTCGCCAGCCCCACCGGCATGCGCAACTTCTCGCGCACATCCACCGCCATCACGATCTGCCCGCCGAGCTGCGCCGACGGCGTCACGTAGTCGACCGCCTCGCCGCCAATTCGCGCCGCAAACAACTCGATGAACCTGAGGTGCGGCGGATAGTGCTCAATCGTCACCCGCCAGCCGAGCGTGTTTGCGATTCGCGCGAGCGCCTCCAGCGAAATCGTCAGCGCCAGGCCCCATCCCGCCATTCGCACGTAGCCAATCACCTGCCGCGGCCCGTAATGGGTCAGGAACCAGGCGTAAAACGCGATCGCTATAACGATGAAGAATGTCTCGAGGCGGCGCATCGGCAGGTGCAGAGGCCGCCACGATGGATCGGGCGGCAACCGATGCATTGTTTCAGTCGCGCCGCACCTGCGCAACCCACGATCGCGTGAGTTATTCGGCCGCTTCATGTTTAACTACGATCGATGATCGCCGCGGTTGCAAGCTTCCTTGGTCGGGCCGGGCCCTGGTCGCTGCTCGTAGTCTTTATCGTGATCGTGCTGGAGTCGTCGGCCGGTTTAGGGTTGATTTTCCCCGGCGAGATGATGGCGCTGATTGCGGGCGCCATGGCCGCCGATAATTTCTTCTCACCGTGGACAGCATTCGCAGTCGTGGCAATCGCCGCGATGATTGGCGACCTGACGGGATATACGATCGGTCACACAAAAGGGCAGGTCGTGTTGACGCGATGGGCATTCGCGCAACTGCAATATGAGAAGCATCGCGAGCGCCTCGAATACTATTTCGAGCACTTCGGTGGCGCGACGGTGTTGGTCGGCCGCTTCGTCGCGGTGGGGCGCGCTTTCGTTCCGTTCGCGGCAGGCCTGTCCGGGATGCGAATCCGCAACTTCGCGCCGATCGTGGTAATCGGAGGGATGCTGTGGGCCGCGGTCGCGGTCGGCCTTGGCTACATGCTGGGTTCTGACTGGAGACTGGTCGAGAAATGGCTCAGGTCGCTCAGCGCGGGAATTGTTGCGGTAGCGATCCTGACCGCCATGATGGCCGGCCTGTGGCGCTCGATTGCCCGGCGCCAACCCGAGATCATCGCCGCATGGAATCGACATCTAACCGGGCGCTATGGCTTCGACCTGACGCCGTTTGTGGATTTCGTCCGCGCCCGCTTCTCGCCGCGCGGTTATCTTGGGCTTCATCTGACGGCGGGTTTGATTGCGTTGGTAGCGCTGGCGTGGCTCTTCGGTGGCATCGTGGATGCCATCTCCGAGCAAGGTCCGTTGGGCGGGTTGGACAGAACGGTGGCGATGTTCGTCGCCGCTCAACGCACTGCGCGCCTCGACTCAGCCGTGAGCGTGGTTGCCATGCTGGCCAATCCGCTCTGGTTGGTCTTCGTCGTGGGAGCTGGAGCAATCAGCTACGCGCGCCGCCGTGACGCGAGTCTGTCAATCGGGGCCGTGCTGTTTCTCGGCGGCGCATATGTGCTCGCCTACAGCCTGCAAGCGATGTTTGCGAAGCTCTACGCCCATCAACCCCAACCGGTGCTGGTAAACGGATTTGCAGGCTTTCCCAGTGCCGCCCTGACCGCGTCGACCGCGGCCTATGGGATGGTCAGTTACATGCTTGCGGCCGAGACCGGGAGCTGGCGTCTGCAAACGCTAAGCGTGGTGGGAGCGCTCTATATCGTGGCGCTGATAGCATTGGCGGGTATTTATTCGGGATTGGCGCTGAGCGCGATCATCGGGGGATTCGCGCTTGGGGGGTGCTGGCTGGTGATTTGTGTGACAGGAAGCCGCACCTACAACCGTTTGCGCAGAACGGGGGTCGAAGCCAGTCGACGATTTGATTCGCGCGGCGCCTCCCGATAGTCACTTTTTTGTCATCGCGCTCCTCGAGTGGCATTACTGCGACATCTACCACTGGCTCTTGCGGTGAATCGCAATCGCCACGGCCCTTTTTGGCCAAACACATCACCGGTACGGAACTTGCGTTCACCCTCGGTTTGGCGGGCTCAGGCGAGTGGCAGGACACTTCCACGGGCACGATGCAGGTCAAAAAGAGAGAACTTAACGAATGAATGTGCCGAGCAAGTCAGGCATTCAAGCGCAGACGCTCTCAGTGGCGTCCAGTAATCGTCGCCAGGCACGACCGTCCCCGTCAACTCTAAGCGTACGTCCGACCCTGGAAATCGAAAGATACATGGCGGTGGTATGCAGCCTGGCGCTGATGGTTCTTCTCGTCGCCGGCATGGCGGGCTATGCCAGTATTCGCGGGCTTTTGGCGTCCAGCTCCACGGCTGCGAACGCTACGAGTGTCGAGAATCACAATCGTGAAGCTGGTCCCGAACGTGTCGTGACGCCGACCGCTATAGTGCTCGCTCTAGTCGCAGTGCTTTAGGTTGTTGTCACTGCGAATCCGTCGCAAAACAAGCCGGTAACCGCGTCGCACAGCTGTCGCATTTCACGATTACCGAGTTCCGAACTTCAGATCCCCCAACGCATAAGAGAAATGCCGGAGCACTTTTCTTTTGCCACCGCCAGCGCCGGAGGGATTGCCGAATGCCAACCGCTATACTAACGACCACAGTCTGCAATCTCGTTCGTCGGGTGGTTGGCGATGCAAAACGGAATCTTGTCGGGAATCAGGGTGATCGACTGCGGTACCTACATCGCGGGGCCGGCCTCGGCCACCGTCATGTCGGACTTTGGAGCCGAAGTCTTCAAGATCGAGCGCCCGGACGGAGGGGATCTGTGGCGACTCTTTCCGCACCTGCCCGGCACTCCGAAGTCGGAGCTGAATTACGCCTGGATCCTGACCGGGCGGAACAAAAAAAGCGTCGCCCTCGATCTCGCCAGTCCGGAAGGCCATGAGGCTCTCCTCCGGCTCGTCAAAACTGCCGACGTTTTCGTTACCAACTACCAGAACCAACTACTGACGAAGTTCCATCTGACCTGGGACGAATTGCACGCCGTCAACGAACGGCTCATTTTCGCCCACATCACCGGCTACGGCGAAAGTGGCGACGATGCGGACCTGCCCGCGTTCGACGCGCTGGCCTATTGGGCGCGCTCGGGTCTGATGACCAGCGTGACAGGACGCGACGGCTCGCCGTCGGGTCCGCGGCCGGGAATCGGCGACCATCCGACCGCGATGGCGCTGTTCGGCGCGATCATGCTCGGGCTGTACAACCGCGAACGCACCGGACGCGGATCGAAAGTCGGCACCTCGCTGATGGCGAGCGGCGCCTGGACCCATAGCTGCGACCTGCAGGCGCGCATGCTGGGCGCGACCTTCCCGCAGCCGGTTCCGGGATCGCATCCGATAAATCCACTCTCGGCAGCATACGTGACGCGCGACGCGAAGGTGTTCCTGCTCATCCAACTCGATCCCGCGCATGAGTTTCCGCGCTTATGCAGGATGTTCGGTGCGCGGGAGCTCGCGACCGACCCGATGTTTTCGACCGACGCGAGCCGAACCGAACATGCCGCCGAGCTGTTCGCGATTCTGCAATCGCAGTTCGAATCCAGGGATCTGGCGGATTGGCGCAAAGGGTTCAAAGAGTACGACATCAAGTGGTCGCTCCTGCCGGCACTCGAGGACGTTGTGAGCGATCCGCAGATGCGCGCCGCCGGAGCCTTTGTGGAACTCGACTATCCGAAGCACGGGACGATCGAAACGATCAACAGCCCGGTTTTTGTGGCGGGAACCGACAAGCGAACGCCGGCGCCCGCGCCGGAGCTCGGCGCAAACACGCGCGAGGTTCTGCGTGCGCTCGGTTACGATGACCGCGCGATCGACGACATGGTGAAGCGCCGCATCGCCGCCGGCTGATCGCTACGCCGCGATCGCCTTCTGCAGCCAGCTCAAGAGGTCGCGCATCACCTCGTCGCGATTGGTTTCGTTCAGCATCTCGTGCCGGCCATCGGGATAATACTTCTCGCTGACGTTCGCGATTCCCGCCGCGCGATATCGCTCGGCGAGCGGCTTCAGCCATTCGAGGTCGTGGTTAATCGGGTCCTTGTCGCCAGCGAAAATGTAGACCGGCAGATCCTTGCGAATCTGCGCGAGCGCGGCTGGCTCAGTTAACCGGGCTGCGGCCGCCGCCATCGTTTCCATCGCCTTCTTGTTGATTCCGAATCCGCAAAGCGGATCCGCCTCATACGCGTCCACCACCGTCGGGTCGCGGCTCAGCCAATCGTGAGGCGTCCGCGCCTGCTCGAACGCACGATTGAACGCCGTGAGATCCGCCTCCCGCGACGGATCGATCGCCAGCTTGTCCACCGCCGCCGACCCGGAGAGCACCAGGCCCGCAATAAGCGCGCTGTTGTCGAGCACGTACTGCTGCGCGGCGAACGAACCCATGCTGTGGCCGAGCAGGACCACCGGCAGACGACCTTCGCGTGTGCGTGCGAGCCGGGTCAGCGTCAGCATGTCGGCGACTAATCCGTTCCATCCCCCGGCGCCGAAATCACCAAGCGACTCGGGACCTTTCACGCTGCGCCCGTGCCCGCGATGGTCGTTGGTATAGACATGAAATCCGGCCTGGTTGAGAAACTCCGCGACGTGCGCATAGCGGAGCGAATGCTCTCCCATACCGTGGGCGATCTGCACGATTCCGACAGCCCGTCCGGGAGCTCGCCATCGATAGTAGGCTATTTCGAGTCCGTCCTCGCTGTTGAAAGAAAAGTCTTCGCGCCGCATGGCGGTGTACCTCCCGATTCGCGCCCTCTAGTGCGCAATACTACAAATTGAATCGCGCCGTCGATTCCCTTTTGACGTTGCCGCCTGCGGCGCGGTAGCTTTCAACTGGCTCGATTCTGGAATTCGAACCTCGACCATCGGGGAGTGACGTCATGAAAGATCCGGCATACGATGCGGGCCTGGCGGTTCGGCGTCGCATCCTGGGCGACGCGCATGTGAATCGTTCACTGGAGAACGCGACGAGTTTTGACGAGGATTTCCAGCAGCTCGTCACACGCCACGCATGGGGTGATATATGGACGCGGCCCGGACTTGACCATCGAACGCGCAGCCTCATCACGATAGCCCTGCTGGCGGCCGGCGGCCGTCATGAAGAACTGAACCTGCACGTTCGCGCGACTCGCAATACAGGCGTGACTGCGGACGAGGTCAAGGAAGTGCTGTTACAAGTCGCAGTCTATGCTGGCGTGCCCGCGGCTAACTCTGCGTTCCGAATCGCAAAATCCGTGTTCGAGGAAATGGCGAAAGAGAGCCCGCGATGAAAGTGCCGGCCGGCTATCGGCGCGAGACCTCGGCGGTTCATCCGCCGTACGACCATCCTTCCTATGCGAGCACCCACAAACGCGCGCCGCGGCACGCGCCGGTGCGGCTCGAACACACGCTGTCGGAAATCACCGGACCTCGCTTCACACACGAGACACTTGCCTCAGGCGAGGACGACATGACGCACTTCAACGGCGGCGAGGCGCTGGGCGAGCGGATCGTCGTGGCCGGCCGCGTGCTCGACGAAGACGGCCGCGCGATTCCTCACACCTTGATCGAAATTTGGCAGGCCAATGCCGCCGGCCGTTATGCCCACGCCGAGGACCGGCACGAGGCGCCGCTCGATCCGCATTTTGCCGGCATCGGAAGGGTGATTACCGACCAGCGCGGCGCGTATCGCTTCATGACCGTCAAGCCGGGTGCATATCCGTGGCGCAATCATCACAATGCATGGCGCCCGAATCATATTCACTTCAGCCTTTTCGGTCCGAGCTTTGCGACTCGCCTGATTACTCAGATGTACTTTCCCGGGGATCCGCTTCTGGCTATTGACCCGATCTTCAACAGCGTCCCCGACCGCGCCGCGCGCGAGCGGCTGATAGCAACATTTGATATCGAAGTTACTATTCCGGAATATGCACTCGGTTATCGATTTGACTTTGTACTGCGCGGCCGTGAGGCCACTTCGACGCCAGGCTGAAATGCGTCAGTTGCAAACGCCATCGCAGACGATCGGCCCTTTCTTCAAGCCCGCACTGATCCGCCCCGGACTGGAGTCACTGGCAACGCCCAAATCTCGTGGCGAGCGCATCACGATCGAAGGCCGCGTGCTCGACGGCGATGCTACCCCTGTGAGCGACGCCATGATCGAGCTCTGGCAGGCCAACGCCGACGGCCGCTATGACCATCCGGACGACTCGCAGGAAAAACTGCTCGACCCCGATTTTCACGGATTTGGCCGCGCTGCGACCGACGAGCGCGGGCGCTTTCGCTTTTACACGATCAAGCCAGGCTCCGTTCCGGGTCCCGGGAACGTCCTTCAAGCACCGCACATCAACGTATCGATTTTCGCGCGCGGCTTGCTGAAGCGGCTAATCACGCGAATCTACTTTCCCGGCGAGCCGATGAACGCCGCCGACGCCCTGTTGAACATCGTCACTCCCGAGCGACGCTCAACACTTGTCGCACGAAACGCAGAGCGACCGGATGTGTTGCTGTTCGACATCGTATTGCAGGGAGAGCACGAGACGGTGTTCTTCGACTTATGAGCATTCATCCTGCCGACTCTCAAATTTTTGGCGCGCTCTACGGCACCGACGAAATCCGCGCGCTGTTCTCCGACCAGGCTCACCTGCAGTTCATGCTCGATGTCGAGGCCGCCTTGGCCCGGGCCGAATCGAAGCATGGCTTGATTCCCGCGCCTGTCGCCGACGCCATCGGCCGCGCCGCCCGAGTCGAGAACTTGCGGCTCGACTACATCGCGGATAGCACGCGTCGCGTCGGCTACCCTGTCGTCGCGCTGGTCAACGAACTCGGCCGGGTCGCGGGCGCCGAAGCCGCGCGTTACATCCATCTCGGCGCGACCACTCAGGATATTCTCGACACCGCGCTTGTCCTGCAACTGCAGCGCGCGTTCGCCATTGTGCGCCGTGACTTGATTGCGCTCGCACGCGCTCTCGCCGATCGAGCCGTGCGTTTTCGCAACGCGCCGATGGCCGGCCGCACCCATCTTCAGCACGCTGTCCCTACTAGGTTCGGCCTCAAATGCGCGGTGTGGGCGTCGCCATTGGTCATTCACCTCGAGCGATTGGCTCAGGCTGTACCGCGAGTCCTCGTGGTCCAGCTCGGTGGCGCAGCGGGAACGCTGGCGGCGCTCGGTGCGGATGGACCCGCCGTCGTCGAAGCGCTTGCGCGCGAACTCGCGCTCGGCGTTCCGGATTTGCCGTGGCATTCTCGGCGCGACGGCTTTGCCGAGACTGCCGCGCTGTTGGCGTTGATTTGCGGAAGCTTGTCGAAATTCGCGCTCGACATAACCTTGATGATGCAAACCGAAGTCGGCGAGGTATCCGAGCCGCACGACGAAGGCCGGGGCGGGTCGTCAACGATGCCGCAAAAGCGCAATCCAATCGCCAGCGAATACATCCTTGCTGCAACGCGCACTGTGCACGCATTGGTGCCGGTGATGCTTGGGGCGATGATCGCGGATCACGAGCGCGCGACCGGGCCGTGGCAAAGCGAATCGCTCGCGCTGCCGCAATGCGTAGCCCTCACCGCGAGCGCATTGGCCCACGCTCGTTCAATTGCGGAAGGAATGACGGTTGACACTGAGCGCATGCGCCGCAACCTCGAACTGACTGGCGGATTGATCATGGCCGAAGCGATTGCGACTGCGCTCGTTGCCCCGCTCGGTCGTGCCGCCGCCGAGGCCGCAGTCGCTCGCGCCTGCAACCGGTCGATTGCCGAGGGCGTGCCGCTCGCAACGATTCTGCGCGACGATCGCGAGTTGCGGCCGCATCTGACCGACGCCGAGATCGATCGCCTTACCAATCCCAACTCGTACCTTGGATCCGCCGGCGCTTTCGTCGATCGAGTCGTCGCGCGGGTTGCCGCACTCGGCTAGCGGCCCTTCGCAATCAGGAGGCTTCAATGGAAGGCAATTCACCGCACGATCCTCCGTTTCGCGCTGACCACGTCGGCAGTCTGCTGCGGCCGCCCGAATTGCTGAAGGTGCGCAGCGATCGCGCCGCCGGCAAAATCTCAGCCGAAGAGTTGCGCGCCGTCGAGGACTCTTTCATTCGCGAGGCAGTCGCCTTTCAGGAAAGCGTCGGCCTTCAGTCAATTACCGACGGTGAATACCGTCGCGAGATTTTCTACTCGGACTTCTATTTCCGCGGCCTCGGCGGCGGCACGGTAGCCTACGATCCATCGTCGATTGACGAAGTCTATTTCATCGACCGCGAAGGCCATAAGCTCCCGCTGCTGGTTCCGCGCGTGCAGGCGCGGATGCGCTGGCACGGTCCGATCCACGTGGATGACTTCAAATTCCTTCGCGCGGCCACCTCGCGTACGCCGAAAATTACGATTCCATCGCCAACCATCATCCATTTCCGCGCGGGCCGCCAGAATATCAGCAGCGATGTGTATCCCGACATCGATCTTTTCTGGGACGACATCGTCGACGCGTTCCACCGGGAATTGAAAGTGCTTGCCGACGCCGGTTGCAGGTACGTGCAGATCGATGAGACCACGCTGGCGTCGCTGAGCGACAAGCGAATCTGGGAGCCTTTGCGAAAGCGCGGCGATGACGCGCGCACGCTGTTGCTCGATACCTATCCGCACGTGATGAATCGCGCGTTTGCGGGACGCCCGGCCACCTTGCATCTCGCGATGCATATTTGCCGCGGCAACAATCAGAGTCATTGGAGCGCCGAAGGCGGTTATGACCTGGTGGCGGATACGCTATTCAACAAAATCAACGTCGATTCCTATTTCCTTGAATACGACACTCCGCGTGCCGGAACCTTTGAGCCGCTGCGGCTGGTCCCAAAAAACAAAACCGTGGTGCTCGGACTTGTCTCGAGCAAATTTCCCGAACTCGAATCGAAGGATTCACTCAAGCGTCGAATCGACGAGGCGTCCAGATTCATCGGACTTGACCAACTCTCGATTAGTCCGCAATGCGGATTTGCGAGCACCGCGCCCGGCAATCGCATTTCGGCGGCGGACCAGCGCGCCAAGCTCGAGTTGGTGGTCGATGTCGCCAGGGAAATTTGGGGTTAGTCTTGCAAGCTGCTCAGAACAGATGACGACCGCCGTCGACCCGTATAAATTCGCCGGTCACGAAATCGGTGTCGACGAAGAACATTACCGTCTTCGCGATCTCCTCCGCGCCTCCCCATCGCGCCAGCGGCGTCGCCTCGATCACCTGCGCATTTTCTTCGGCCGTCAGGTTGGGTGGCGCAAGGATCGGACCCGGCGCGATCGCGTTGACCAGAATCTCGGGCGCGAGTTGCAGCGCCAAAGCCTCGGTCAGCGCGGCGACTGAGGCCTTCGATACATAGTACGGAACGTAATCCTTGTAGTGGGGACGGCCGGTTACCGGCAGCCAGTCCGAGAAGTTTACTATTCGCCCGGCGCCGTTTTGTTTCATGACGGGCGCGGAATGAATCGAGTAAAGGAAGGCGCTCTTCGCGTTCGCGTCCTGGATAGTGGACCAGAGTGCGCCGCTCGGATTCGGCGTCTTTTCATATATGGCCGCCATGTTGATCAGAATGTCGAGACGTCCAAGCGACTTCACCGTTTCGTTCACCGCCGCGGTGATCTCCGTCTCATCGGTCGCGTCCGCGCGAATCACCGTGGCCTTGACGCCCGCCGCTCTTGCCGCCGCCGCGGTCGCTTGAGCGGCGTCGCGCGAGTCGCGGTAGGTTAACGCCAGCGAGCATCCACGGCTTGCCAGCGCACCGGCGACAACCTGTCCGATCCGCGCGCCGCCTGTGATTAACGCTACTTTTCCGTTGGGGTCCATAGTACCTCTCGGCGGTCTCTCTTCGATGTATTATCGCGCCGCTAGGGGCAGTTACTTGCACTCGGGCAGCCAACTTCAAAATACTGTTTGCGCCGGTGGATTTACACTAGTGTAAACGGATGGTAGCGTCGGCCTAAGGTCCTGTCGCAAAGGGGGCGGCATCGACGCGCATCGGCTGGATTCGCACCGGGTCGAATCAGGAACCATGCGGCGAATCGATCGAGGGGATGTGATTGGCACAAAATGATGGCGGCTCAGCCGAGCATCGAAGCCATCCCAGGTCGCAGCCAGTTGCCGCCGCGCAGACGGGGGTGTTCGCCTGCAACGGCGAGTATTGGACCCTCGGCTACGCCAATGCCAGCTTCTCACTGAAGAACATCAAGGGACTCGGCTACATTCAGCGTCTGCTGCAGCATCCCGGCGAAGAATTCCATTCACTGGACCTCCTTAACGGCCCCGGCGCGGGCGCCGCCGCCGAACTCGAGGGTACAGACAAAGCTTCGCTGCTTGGCGGCGCCACCGTCAGCGTCGGTGGACTCGGCGACGCGGGCGAGATGCTGGATGCCAAAGCCAAACAGGAATACCAGCGCAGAATCGTCGAACTCCGAGAGGAATTGGAGGTCCTGCGGGAACGTGGCGACGAGGCGCGTGCCGCTCGGGTTGAGAGCGAGATTGATTTTCTCCTGCGCGAGATAGCCCGTGCGGTCGGTCTCGGCGGACGCGACCGGCGCGCGGGATCTGCGGCCGAGCGTGCGCGGCTCAACGTCACTCGCGCGATCAAGTCTGCGCTGCAGAAAATTTCCGAGCATAATGGCCAACTGGGCGAGCAGCTGGACAGATCGATCAGGACCGGATCCTTCAGTTGCTATCTTGCAAATCCTCACGCCCCGATAACGTGGCAGTTCTCCCTCGACGAGGGCATCAAGCCTTCCGCGGTCGCGGAAGTCACTGCACCGATTTTTTCGCGGCCTCAAAACAGCCTCGTCCAGTCGCTCGCCGATCGCACTACTTTCGTCGGCCGAGAAGCGGAACGCTCCGTACTTCGCCGGCTGCTTGAACGCGCGCTTGGCGGCAAGGGCGGTGTGGCGATGATCGGAGGCGTGCTTGGCGTGGGCAAAACTCGGATCGCCGCCGAGTTTGCGGCAGAGGCTGCGGATCGAGGATTCATCACGCTGGTCGGCAGTTGCTACGATCGCGAAAACTCCCTCCCCTTCAACCCGTTCGTTGAGATCCTCGAGTCCGCGATGGCTCAATCGCCGAGCCAGGAAGCCTTCCGAACTGCGCTCGGAAATGACGCGGGCGAGATGGCTCGCTTGATGCCTCAGCTACGCCGCCTCTTCCCGGACGTTCCGCCGCCGCTGGAAATTTCGCCGGAGCAATCGCGAAGGATCCTTTTCAATGCGGTTGTGGAACTTCTCGGCCGGACCGCGGCGACTCGTCCGATCCTTCTGCTCTTCGAAGATTTGCATTGGGCCGACGAGGGAACTCTGTCGCTGCTGAATCATATTGCGCGCTCGATCTCCAAAATTCCTGTGCTGATTCTGGGCACCTTTCGCGACAACGAGTTCGATTCCGCCGGTCCCCTCACGCAGACCCTCGACGAGTTGCTGCGCATCCATATGCTCGAGCGGATCAGTCTGCGAGGCCTGCCGCAGGATTCGGTCGCCGAGATGATCCGCGCCCTAAGTGGAAAAGAACCGCCGCCCGCGATCGTGAACCTTATCTACTTGGGCACCGATGGGAATCCTTTCTTCGTCGAGGAGCTTTTCCACCATCTCATCGAGCGCGGCAGGCTTCTGGATAGCAACGGGGAGTTTCGCCGTGATCTCAATCTTGCGGCGATCGACGTGCCACAAAGCCTGCGCCTGGTTATAGGACGGCGGCTCGCGTGGCTTAGCGATCAAGCGCGAAAAATCCTGGGACCCGCCGCGGTCATAGGACGTTCGTTCACCTTCGAACTCCTTGAAGCCTCAACCAACCTGGACGCGGACTCGCTGCTCGATTACGTCGAAGAAGCAGAAAAGGCAGGATTGATTTACTCGACCTTGGGCTATCCGGAGGCGAGCTTTCAGTTCTCCCATGAGCTGATTCGCCAGGCAGTCCTGAGTGATCTGTCCGCCCCGCGTCGTCAACGGCTCCATCTCAATGTGGCCAACGCTATCGAGCGCGTGCACGCCGATGCTCTCGAGGACCAGGCGGGCGATCTGGCGCATCACTTGTGGCAAGCGGGCCGGGCTGCCGATGCTGACAAGACCGTTCAGTACCTTGCGCTCGCTGCGGCTCAGGCACTGAAGCAAAGCGCGTATGAAGGAGCGCTTCGTTCTTTCCAGAATGCCCTGGAGCTGCTCAAAGGATTGCCCTACTCTCAAGAGCGCGTGCGGCGCGAACTGGACATACAAATCGACTTTGGTGTCGCGCTGCTCGCCACCAAGGGTTGGTATGCTCCTGAGATGGGAAGCGCTTATAGGCGTGCTCGGGAGCTATGCCAGAGTTTGGGTGATGATTCAAGGCTATTTTCGGTGCTATTCGGCCTGTGGAGCTTCCATCTCGTTCGCGGTGAGCACGCAATGGCATGCGGTTACGCCGATGAGATGACTCACCTGGCGCCGCGCCTGCAAAATGACGGCATGCTGGTCCAGGCAGACTGGGCCTCGGGTTGTAGTCGATTCTTTAAGGGCCAATTTGCCGAGGCGCACGCGAGTCTCCGGCGGGGTATCGGGCTGTACGATCAGCAAAAGCACCGAACGCTGGCGTTCCAATTCGGCCAGGACCCGTGCGTTAGTTGCCTCTGTTTCGATACGATGACGCTGTGGATGCTTGGTTGTCCCGATCAAGCTGAAAGAAAGGCGCAGGAGGCAATCGTCCTTGCCCGTGAGCTGGGATATCCGTTCACTCTAACTTGGTGTCTCACCATGATCGCCATGTACTGCACCATGCGTCATGACTATGGAGCCGCCGACAAAGTAATAGCCGAAGGACTCACCCTCACTAAAGAGTATGGGTTCGCTTTTTTTGAAGCATCGCTGATCGCCTATCGCACGATGAGTGCGGCCGCACGAGGAAGAATAGATCTGATGACCGCAGGAGGTGGCACCCCCGGTGGGTTTTCCGCAGCAGGATATGAGCTGGCGCACACTTGGGCTCGATCGGCGATAGCAGAATCATTAGGCAGCCTCGGACAAGTAGATATGGCTTTAGTATTGCTCGCCGAAGCTCGGGAGGTGATGGAGCGCAACGACGAGCGATACGTAGAGTCCGAATTATGCAGGATCAATGGAGAACTGAAGCTGAGACAGGCGTGTGCTTCATCGAACCCGGCGAATGTTCGAGAAGCTGAATCTGAGGCCGAACAAAGCTTTCGCAAAGCTATTGAGATTGCCCGCGCGCGCGGCGCGAAGACGCTCGAACTGCGGGCGGCAACCAGCTTGAGCCGAATGCTCATGAACAGCGGCAGGCAAGCAGAGGCACTTGGTATTCTGCAGCCCATTCACGACTGGTTCACTGAAGGATTCGATTGGCCGGAGCTGAAAACTGCCAAAGCTATTCTGGCCGAGCTCAAATCGACCTCGACCTCTACTCCTGCTCCCAAGCGTGCGACGCCTTCGCTCGCTCGTTGAAGCCCACTGGCTCATAAGTCGTGGCTCGACGGTCAGCCATCAAAGCGGTCGTCGTAGGCGCCTCCGGGCACCTGGGCAACGCAATCGTTCGCGCCTTGCTGGAGCGGAAATATGAGGTCACCGCGTGCGGACGCCGAAGCGTTCCACCCGCAAATGTACTCGGCTTGCCCGTCCGCTATTCATCAGGGGATACAGAAACACCCGGTCAGTTCGACAAATGGATAGCAGGCCAGGACTTGGTCGTCGACGCCGCAGCCCCTTATCCGCTCAGTGTGTTCTCTCCAGTGAGCGAAGCCGGAAAGGATCCTGTCGCGCACGCCGAGCGGCGGACGCGACTGCTCCTTGATGCGGTGTGCAAACACAACGCGCGGCTCGTTTACGTCGGCTCGTTCGTAACACTCGCCCGTCCAGGCACGAGTGCGCAGCGGCTCGAGCATCAGATGATGCGGCTCGCGCATCCCTACTTCGAGGTGAAGGAACTAATCGAAGCGCAGATTCTCGCGTCGAGCCGGCGCGGGCTTCGAGTAGTTATGGCGAATCCCACCTACTGTCTCGGCCCGTGGGATATGCACGACCGTCAACTATGTACGATACCGTTACTGCTGCGCGGTGAGATACCTTCATCAATCAGGCAGAGGTTGAATGTGGTCGACGTGCGCGATGTGGCCGCCGCGATTGTCGCTGCCCTTGCTGCGGAACGCTACGGCGAGCCGATACAGATGAGCGGCCACAATATCTCCACCGGCGAGTTGTATTCGCTGATTTGCGAGCTTGGCGGTGTGCCGCCTCCAAGGATCTCTACCGCGGCCAGCTTTGCGCTCGCGGGAGCATACGCGATGGAACTGATGTTGGGAACGATCGGTGAGCAAACGCGGCTACCCGCCGGCGGAATGATGATGGCCAGGTTATTCGATTACATGGTTCCCGGCCGAGAGCTTGATGAGCTTGGCATCACGCCACGGCCCCTTACTGAAACAATAATCGATGCTATTAAATGGTATCGCCAAGTTGGCTATTGCTGAAACCGGGTAAGTACACAGTATTCAATCTTCTCCCAGGTTTCCCCACCACGCTTTCTTCTCTTACTTTGGAAGACCGCGTTTACGTCCGGCTGCTTAATTGTCGTCCGCGATTGCCGCATCAAAAGCTCGGGTTCCGCTGCCAATCGGTTCCGACGCGCCAACACATCTCGATTCCCGCATCGCCGTCCATAGCACCCGAGACCCAGAACGGATCGATCGGTTTCAACGTGTCTATGGGGTATGGCCCGGTCCTATCGCACTTTTCCGATATCAATCCCAGCGTTCCGACTATCGGGAAAGTCGGATATTCGAAGACGTTGATTAAGATTAGCGGGAGCATGCCCGTCGCCGGGTTTCCCTGGTCTTTGATTCCTTTGAATTGACGCCGGAGTCCTACTAGCGCCTGATAGTTCGCAAGGGCACAGTCTTTCGCGTCCATGACTTGCTTCAGCGCGATGCTGTGAAACTGATTCCCGGTCAGGAAGTGACTCAGACCCAGCTGGTCCAGGTAAGTCGCGATTGAACCGCGGGATGCGGCCCCCGGGGCGGATAAGACTTCGAGCACTGTCATCTCCTGGGCCTCCTGGCTCTTGCCAGGCTCTGGAAAGAGCTCGGTCTTGACAGTCAGTAGCGGAGTTTCGGACTTATGCGCGCTTGCCGGATCCGTCAGCCACGAAGTATCCGGATTAACGAAAATCGACTTGAGCGCCACTTGGCCATATACCTCGTACGCCGTGACGGCGTTCCAATCGGTACCCATGAAAGTGTACAGTGGAATCAACGCCGGATGCTTGGAGCGAGGCTTGCTCTTCTCCCACCAGAATACCGGCACGGCGAAGAATAGTTCGCGATCCGAATAGTCAGTGTCGGGATTGGAAGCCGCGCTCATCTCTTTGAAGTTGGCGCCGATCAGACATACGACAGAATGTACTCCGCGCGCTTTAATCTGGCCCGTTACCTCGAATTCAAAGAAGTCGTTTTTCAAATAGCCATCGAGCAAGCTCTGTAATTTCTTCTTTTCGGCTCTAAGCGGCATCACGCGAAGTGTGATGCGCGGGAAATGGTAGGGCCCCCCCACCTCCTCACCTGCACCGCTTCCCACCGCGAGATACGGAATCTCCCTGCGCGGTATATGGTGGAGTGCGTCGCCGACTGTCCAGGTGGTTGTGTCAGTACGCCAGCACTGGGAGTCCGCCAGGCCGTAACCCAAGTCCATCTTCAGCCAGAACGGCATCAATGGCCTCAGCGTTGCTGCCGGCTTGCCCCCGACACTCGAGTATTCAGAAGTCTCAAGTCCCAATGTACGCACGATTGGCTGAACCTTGGTGTCGAGCAGGTTGATATAAATTCCGCCAGAGACGTCTCCCGAGAGAGGATCGAAAAGATAGCCGCCGTCGGTGCTTCTTTCGATTTGCATTTTCGATCCGACGATTGCCTGAAAGCACGCGGCAGATGAGCAACGCACGTCGCGGACCTGTTTCATGGTGACGATGTTGAACTTGGAAGCACCCGAGCTCCGGTCCGAAGCTTGCTGCGCTGGCCCCTTTGTCCCCGGTGCGCGAAACGACTCTGGTCCGAAGGTACTCAACATTCCATAAAAGCGCGACATCATCTCCTGTAGAGATTGAAGATCGCGATCGGAGTAACCGAAAGGGAACAAGCCTGTGGTTTCGAAAATGCTATATGCGGCCGTCATAGAACTGGCTATAGCTCTTGGAATGATGCTGAACAGATCCGAAGCTGCCGAACTGGCCGACACGAAAGGCCGGCGTTGAAAGATCTGAAGAAACTCTTCGGTGTCCGCCAGGTCGCCGTAATTAGAACCTGACGTAACGAGGCTGATGCTAACCAGGCGGCGCAGGTTACCCGGTTCGAAAATCGGCGCGGTAGTGTCGATCTGAATTCCAGACTTCGACCATCCATAGATCTTGCGGCCGCCTGACATGGAAAGGGGATTGTCCACAAAGATAAACGGGAATACCATTGCCCAATCGACGAATACCCACTTACCTCTCTCTTTCTTATACCATCGAATCGGTACGCCGAATGCCAGCTCGTGCTGGGAAAACCAGCCTACGTTCCTGGATGTGGAGGCCATCGCTCCGTAATCGCACACCTGCATCAAGACCCATGGAACTGCAGCCTTGAAGGACACCGGCGAGTCCTCGTCCAGATTAAGGTAAGCGTCACAAAATTCCTGGAGCCGATTCAGGCTGGCTTTCAGCGGATATATCTGTGTGACTACGTCGCTGTACCTCTGCTCGAGATGCGCCGGCAGCGCCAGCAGCTCGCCCAGAGCCGAGTTGAATTTAGGAAGAGTAACCTTCGGCATGATGTCCCCTCTAGTTCCGTTGGATCACCCATGTGACTATCTGTTCCAGGAACCTCTTGTCGCGAGAGTCAGGCAGTCCGGCGCTCAGCAGTGAGTATTCGTGCAAGGCGGCCCCCGCCAACCCATGTGCTATCTTGCGGGCATACTCAGTGCATCCATACTTTTCCATCAGTCCGCGTATCCATTTGACTTCCGAAGGCTTGCGTTCTTCTCTCGGCCTGCACAGCATCGCGGACAATCGCGCGCGTTGCTCCGGCGTCGATTCCCGGATCGCGTGAATCAGCATCAACGTTCGCTTACCTTCCCAGATATCGCCGTCGATCTCCTTGCCATATGCCTCATCACCGACCAGGTTGAGCAGGTCATCCTGGATTTGGAAGGCAGCGCCGAGAAAAAATCCGTAGCGCACGAACGGCTCCAAATCCACCGAGTCGCGGCTTCCGATCAGAGCGCCGACGCGAATCGGATAAATCGTCGCCAGCCAGCAGGTTTTCTTGAGGACCATTTCCAGGTAGTCAGCGTCACCGATTTCGCTCATGTTGTACCGGCGCCATCCGAGTTCCATGGCCTGACCTTCCGCACATTCACGGGCCATTCGCTCGGTCTCCTCGATGATCCTGAGCGTCAGGCGTTCGCCGATCCGGCTGCGATTCTCGAGCAAGGGCCTGAGGCTCATGAGCGTCAACGTGTCGCCGGCGTTCAGCGCAAGCGGCACACCGTGCAAGCGATGCAGAGTCGGACGGCCGCGGCGCTTCTCGCTGTCGTCTTCGATGTCGTCATGTATGAGCAACGCGTTATGCAGCAACTCGATCGCGACTGCCGTGCTCATCGCGTCCTCGAGCGGTGCGCCGAAAAGGCGCGCTGCCGCGATACACATGCTCGGACGCATCATTTTGCCACCGCGTTGCGGATAGTCACTGAGTAGATCGTATAGGTAGCGGCGCGGTTCTCTGGACGGTAGATACTTGCCAAGGGCGGCGCGAGTCAGGTCCCCGTACTCGCGCAGCATCATCGGAACCAGGGGAAACGTAGTACTCATAAGTCCTATGGTCAGTACACTTTACTAGCCAGCAATTCGAATGCTCAGTGTCCCCCGAGTCTCGCCACTGTCCCGGTTCACAATCACTCCAGAATAGGTACCAGGTGGTTGACGGTCTGGTATTCGAATACGTAGTCTGGCCCGTCCTCGAACCTCGTCGTCAGGCACGAAACTGACCTCCGTCAGCGCGGGTTTCCTGGGATCGACCGCGTTCAAGCCGAGCGCGACGAGGGACTGCGGTTCGGAATTCGGCCGAACTTCAACCGACACCTGGACCGGTCGGACTGAGACTACTTCGATAGATACCGGCATTGTCGCGTTAATTGGCGCGCCGTTTGGCCGCGGCCAGACATCGGGCGCTGCTGCATAACCGTTTCGCGACGGATCGACTCTCACCACTGTGGCCAGCGTCTCGATGAAGAGCGGAACTATCTCGGCCTGGAAACGCAGAATCCGTTCGAGAATGTCCTGCAGGTTATCGGTCGCCGCGCGAGTTGTGT
Organism: uncultured delta proteobacterium; assembly: GCA_963842085.1. Taxonomy (GTDB): domain Bacteria; phylum Desulfobacterota; class Binatia; order Binatales; family Binataceae; genus Binatus. The sequence goes on along the minus strand of CAWJET010000001.1, from coordinate 2,588,115 downwards.
AAGGCTGACTGCTAAACCCTTCGGCCGTTCGCCGCCCTTCCGCGATATACTTTTCGATGACGCTATAGGCTAGTCCGACGCCTTCTGCCAGAGGGCCGCCCGCCGGAGCGCGGCGCGGCCCTTCGGAAGGAACCGGCTTGGCAGGATTGGTGCCGTTCACCAAATTGGGCCGGTGGTAGAGTTTCGAGAAATCACGGATCGGCGAAATTCTGGCCGGATCATCGCGATGAAGACGTTTCCGCTCGCTCATGTTCGCCCCACCTCTCAAGGATGGTCATACGCGACTATATCTTCGAGCGGCGGCGAAGATGCAATCGCGTGTGCCGCCAACCGGCCGGAAATCACTGCCGCTTCAACGCATCCCGCATCCAACCCGCACGTCGTCCAATCACCAGCTATTGTCAGATTGTCGTAGGTGTTGTCCAGTGGCGAGATGCGGTACTTCTGCGTCCCTGGCAGCGAAAGGACGTACCGGTCGCTCGGATTCACGTTTGCCGTCCAATGCTGAGAATCGAAGCGCGCCTCATTCTTGCCACGCGCTTGACGACCAGGCGCCTTCTCTTTTGGGTCCATCAATATATCCCACCTGAATTCGCCGCGACGCCTTACCGCCTTAGGCCATAGCTGTACGATGTCATTATTAAGATAGCGAATCGCCTTTTCGCGAACTTCCTGCCGTCGTCGCTTGGCGTAACTGGCATCCGATGTTGCTCGCGGCGAGACAGGGTCCTTCAGCGCGCTGCAGAAGTACGCAATAGCTCCCGGCCGGACCTTCCATCCTTCCTCTCCTATCAAGTGGCTCATGTCGGCCCAGGTTTCAAATGGCTGCACGAACGCCGACAGGGCTAGCGGAGGATCATTCCATCCCAGTTGTTCCATGTCATCGCGCAGCCAGATCTGAAACGCCTGTGTATTAACGGTCTTCAAATGCGTAACCATGTCGGACCATCGCTGATCGCGCTCGATAAAGTCCTGGCATACGTATGGAATAGCTCCCAGCCCGACACCTAGCACGACGAAATCGAAATCATCGATCACGCGCAATACCTCGGTACCGGCTTTTCTCTTGTCCCAATGCGATTCGAAGTCCCACCCTTCGCGGTCGAACCTGCGCCCGTCAATCAGTTGCGACCAATCCGGCTTCGACGGCCAGCATGGCAGCCCGCCCACATCAATCAACGGCGCATACTCCTTTCCCTCCTTGACCTTGGCCTGCACGTCGAATTCCAACGCCTTGACGTAAGCGCGCTCACCCTCGGCAAGGTCGGCGGGATCCGCGAGTCTTACTCTCTCCAGGCGATGGAAAAATCTGAAGACGACTCCGCGCTTCTTAAGCACCTCGTACATGGGCGCGAAGACCGTATCTCCCATGCCGGCGTTCATTCTCCAGAAGATCGCGCCGCGCGAGCTGAACAGCATGCGCAATGCGCCGCGCAGCGCAACGCCTGCCCCGTGTTTCGGTTGCTGATAGTCTCCATCTTCGTACGCGAACACCAGATCGTATGCGCCGCGGATAAAGGGTGACTCGATCGAGCGCTCCGACGCGCCGTTGATTCGCAGCCATTCGCGAAAGTCGTAATCGTTGATCGCGTCGAAACCCCGCGGGTCTGAAACCAGTCCGAAGCGAAGAATTCCCCGCATCGATGCCATCGCCAGATCGATTCCCTGCCATAGCACCAGCAGCTCGGGATCGTTCTCGATCAAAGCCTCGAGTTGGCGGCGGGCGCTAGCCGCGATCAGGTCAAGGAGCTGCACGATTCCATTAGCCGGGTAGCTCGAGCGCGGCGCGAACAACATCTCGAGCATTTCGACGGCCTCGATAAGTCCGGCCGTGGTCGCAATCCCGCCCAGACCGAGGAGACGCGCGACACGCTGGGAAGGATCGCCGGATACTTCGCCCGCGTTAAGACCTGACTTATGGGAGCGCTGGCTATTCGAGGTTCCGCGCCCTACGTTCGGCGCACTCCTACTGCTCCGCCCCGCTTGCACGGCAAGCAGCAGCGTACGCAGTATGCTGGCGGTGCGCGCTAGATAGGACGTTACAGTGAAAGGATCATTTTCGCTAAGGGGATCGCCCGGAAGACCATCCCCCGGCGGAAAGTACGAAAGAAAGTTCCAATAGGAGCCGTCGCGTGCTCGCTCCGCCAGGCCAATGAAAGGCGCCGGAGAAAATGCATCGCGCCAGTCCGCGATTCTGCACTTAGTTCGATCCCGCTTGAGTTCCGCATAGCACTCGCGTATCAGCCGAAATGCATTCTCATAGGATCCCATCCACAGATGGAGGCCGTGCTCTTCTATTCGATCCGCCGGGCCGCGGCCCGAAGCTCCTTTCCCTCCTAGCCGCCAACCGAGCTGATAAATGGTTACCTGGTATTTGCCTTTGTGTGCGGGACGGCTTAACTCGAAAGCTGCCGCAATCGCGGCGCACCCACCGCCGATAACCGCAACTCTGATCGGGTTCTGTTCGGGCAAGTCATCTCCTCGCGCGACGGGGTTTATCGCATTCACGACAGCCGAACGAAACATCCAATATGCGCTCGATTACGTCAAGCCCGGCGATGCCGGTCCGCGTGCGCGACCGTGCGCCTTGTCAACCAGCTGTGGCGTTTGGTCCTGAGCTGGACCGCGTTCGCCACCATGAAGAGTGGTTGAATGTCGTGGGCGAGCAGCCGTTTCAGGTGTCAACAGGCAGGTCAGTCGATCTTTTTCTTCCCGTCACGATGAATCCGGGTGCTGCGGGACATAGATCCAGTCGCTTCGCATGGCTTGCTCAACGCCAAGCCATGCGGCGCGGCTGCCTATGAGTGAATCAGGAATGTTAGTGCCATCGAAACTGTCTCGCTTTAGCTTCGCGCTGGCTTGCGGGCACGGACAAGAGCGCTCATGAATTTGCCGTCCACCATCTGCGCGACTTTCTCCACGTCTTCATTTTTCGCAAGAAGTCCCTTCGCGTCAGCCGCCGTGTAAATGCGCGTCGGTTCTACCCCGATCTGGTCGAATCCAGCCGCGGCGAGCTTCGTTCGGTATTCCGATTCCTCCAACGCACCTGCGATGCATCCGGCCCACAACTCGACGCGGTGGCGAATGCCGCCGGGCATCTCGCCGCGCACCACGACATCCGAAACGGCGAATCGCCCACCCGGTTTCAGCACGCGAAACGCTTCACTCAGCACGCGATCTTTATCGCCCGAGAGATTGATCACACAGTTCGAGATGATCACGTCGACCGAGTTGTCGGGCAGCGGAATATGCTCGATCTCGCCTTTGAGGAATTCGACATTCTGAACGCCCGATTTGCGCTGGTTCTCGCGCGCCAGCGCGAGCATCTCGTCGGTCATGTCGAGCCCATACGCCTTGCCCGCAGGTCCGACTCTGCGCGCGGAGAGCAGCACGTCGATTCCGCCGCCCGATCCCAGGTCGAGCACGGTGTCGCCTGGCTTCAGCTCGGCGAGCGCGGTTGGATTCCCGCATCCGAGCGACGCTGCAACCGCCTCGGCGGGAAGCGCAGTGGTCTCGCCGTCCGCGTAGAGATTCGACGTGATCGGGTTTCCCGCAGGCGCTGCCGAACCGCAGCATGTGCCGCCCTGATTCGTGACCCGCAGCGCCGCTTGCGCGTACTCTTCCCTGACCCTTTCCCTTATCGATTCGTTACTCATCGTGGACCTCCAAAGTTGCCCGCGAAAATCGCGGAAGCCAATTGATTAGGTTGTTGCTACTGGAAACCTTCGTCTATCTAATTTCTTGCGATTGGCGGATAGCGAACGATCCGGTGATGCGCCGAGGGTCTTGTGGAGATCGGCGCAACAGTCTTCAGTCATGAATCGGATCAACTTTGCAGTTTTCGCCCAATCGATTGCGTAGTAGATGAATCGCCCGGAGCGCTGTGCGGTCAGCAGCTCGCATCGGGTCAGTGCGTCAAGGTGATGAGACAGCGTCGAGCCCGGCATCTTGACCCGCCGCTTGATCTCCTCGACGCAGTTCCCCTGCGGGCCGGCGCGGACCAGCAGGCGGAAGATTTCAAGGCGACCGGACTGTCCAAGTGCGTTCAGTTGAGAGACAAACCGTCCCATTACGATTATTCTAGTATTATAGAAATGTAAGATGCAAGGAGTCCCTATCGTCGATAAAACCGCGGGATCACTCCCCCCTTTCCTGGAGCCGCCCGTCGGATTCGAACCGACGACCTGCTGAATACAAATCAGCTGCTCTACCAACTGAGCTAGGGTGGCTCTCCATCGCACCGACGCCGACGAGACCAAAGGTCCCTCAAGCGACCTCATCGACACGATCCTCGAGATGAAACGACGCAACCCCCGCTTCGGCTGCCGAAAGATTGCCGAGCAAATATCGAGCGCGTTCGGTATCGACATCAATAAGGATATCGTGCGTCGCATACTCATCCAACACTACAGACCGCTGCCAGGTGGTGAGGGCCTTTCGTGGCTCACCGTGATCGGGCACGCCAGAGACAACCTGTGGAGCGTCGACCTGTTTCGCTGCGAATCGATTCTGCTCAGGAGCTTCTGGGTCATGGTCGTGATGGACGTATTCACGCGCCGCAACATCGGCTTTGGCGTTGCCGCGGCTAATCTCGACGGCCCGCTCATCTGCCGGATGTTCGGCAGACCACACCGAAATTTCTTTCCTCAGATAACGAGGCAGTGTTTCGTTTCCACCGATGGTTTTCGAACCTTCGGATACTTGAAATTCACGAGATTAAAGCCATTCTCTGTACGCCCCGTTCTCATGCTTTCGTTGAGAGATTGATCGGGACGCTCCGGCGCGAGGACCTCGATCGTACTGAGGATGCTGGAGCCCGACTTCGATCCCGCACCGACGGCCGTTCAGATCGGGCGATGCGGCTACCCGGCGCCCTGCCACGCGCCGCGACGGGCCATGCAACGATAGTTCTACGGAAGGTCGATGCGGCAGGCCGTCCAGTTCGTCAAATCGAGTTGCGCGATCGCCATGCCGAGGCCGTGATTGCTCGCGAACAACGACCAGCTTAACAGGATTCGATAAACCTCACTGAGGCCGCGGAGAGGTGCACGGCGTTGCACCGCTTCGTTCGGGCCCGTGACGTTTCGGATTGGGAGGTTCTAATAATCAGGACACCCGCGTATTATCAACCGCGCGATCGCAAAGGAGGAGTCTCATGAGCGCAACGACCAAGCACATTCAGCCCGGTTACACGACAATCACGCCGTATCTGTATGCGAAGCTCGACCTTGTAGACTTTCTCAAGAACGCCTTCGGCGCCGAGGTGACACATACCCCGACACCCGACGCGAGGGGCAATTCCATGCCGAGGCCCGAATCGGCGACGCGCAACTGCTGTTTGGCAACGGCTATTTTTCCGACCCCTCGATGGCGGCAGCGATCTATCTCTACGTTCCCGACCTCGATGCCACCTACAAACGCGCGGTGAGCCTCGGCGCCAAGGCAATCAGAGAACCGGCCGACATGACCTGGGGCGACCGGGTCGGCGGCGTGAAGGACACCTCCGGCAACACCTGGTGGATTGCTACCAATAAGAAGTGAGCGAATCATCCGATGGCACATCCTCGCATGTATGACGATTCGAATCGTGCGATAAAGCGGTTGCGCGAGATCTGTCTCGCACTACCCGAGGTCTTCGAGAAAGAGGCCTGGGGCGAGTGTACGTTTCGCGTCACTGGTGGAAGCATGTTCGCCATGACTGACAACAATCACCACGACAGCGGCCACCTGGCGGTGTGGATCAAGGCGCCCGCGATGGTTCAGGAACTCCTTGTCAACTCGGATCCGAAGCGGTTTTTTGTTCCGCCATATATGGGCAAGAAAGGATGGGTAGGCGTTCGTATCGATTACAAAGTCAAATGGGACCAGACCGCGCCGATTCTGAAAGACGGATACCTGATGTCGGCGCCGCGGAAGGTTCGGGATAAGATTCCTACGAGACTCACTGCGGTTGTAGCTTCGCCCGGCGTTACTTCAAAGCGAATTCTGACGACAGCGCGAGGAAAGAAGGCGACCGCCCCCTAGCTCGGACGCTCTTGCTGGGCCTTCCTCCTGGAACTTGTCCCCGTGAAAGGCTGAACTCGGCCCGCCCTCGGGAAAACCTAGCGTGACGAATCTGAGGAATTCTGATTACTTCTATACCTGTGCCAAAAGGTGGCATTATTTTTGTGCCTGTGCCGAAAGGCGGCAGATGGCTGGCCCAATTTCTCCTCCCGAACGCTCCCGTTTTGATCGAAATACAGCGCAAATGTAATCAGCACAAGGAGAAGTAGCAAACCAACTGGCATAACCATCACCTCCCTACACGTTGGCGGGCAACTCACGTGCCATCGTCGGCGCTGCGCGAGTTTGCCGGGGTGAAGCCGTGAAACCCATACTCGCCAGGAAAGAGGTCGAAGGCGTGCCGGCGGAGGTAATCGAAAACGGCGGCTTCGTCGCCTTATGTGGACCCAGCCCCGAGCGAAAGGCGATTGTCTGGTGGGAAGGTGAAACGGTTGCAGCGATATATTCGGCCTGTTTAAGGAGCATGATTATAACTCCTGGCCCTGATGGAAATCCGCGCGCCTTCTCCTGGTCAACTGAACGGCCTCGAGGGCCTAGCGACAGGACAGGTTTGGAAAGCGCCGGTCCGACCGGTTACCCATCACCGACAAAACGACCTCCGCAACCATGGTGAGATTGTTCCTCCGATAAGAGAGCGTTTGATCGGGCTGCTTGCTTACCCGGGTCGGTAGAGACAGAGACCGCCGGTCGATAGTTATCGCCGCGCGTGAGCAACGCCCAGATGATGCGCGCGTTCTTGTTCGCCAGCGCCACCGCCGCCACATTGAACCCGCGCGCGAGCTTGAGTCGGTTCGCCCAGATGCTGCGCCGGTCGCGTCTGCGCTCGACCCTGGACAAAGCTGAGCGGGCCCCGTGAATGAGCAGGGTGCGCAAGTAGCGATCGCCGCGCTTGCTGATGCCGAGCAGCACGTTATGATTGCCGCTGGAGTGCTGACGCGGCACCAACCGGCGTCCCCATGGAGGACAGCCACGACCAGAAGAAAGAAAGATGTCCTGCACCTCGGCTGCGGGCATAACCTGATTGCGGGGGCGATCAACGTCGACGTGCGCGCGGACGTAGGTGCGGATGTCGTGCACGATCTCAATCAGCGTCCCTGGCCGTTTCCCGACAATCGGTTCGGAGCGGTGATCGCGACTCATGTGATCGAACATCCTCACGACACGGTCGCCACAATGGAGGAAATCCATCGCGTCTGCCGTCATGGCGCGACAGTCAAAATAGTTACGCCGCACTTTTCCTCGCCCAATGCGTTCACCGACCCGACGCATTGCCATTTCTTCGGCTACTACAGCTTCCAGTTTTTCACCGGCGAGCACCCAAACGCGTTTGGCGAGCCGCGGTTCAGGCGGCGCAACACGTGGCTCGTTTTTCCGCCAACACGGACGCGCATCCTGGAGAGAGTCGGTGCCAGATTGGCCAATTGGAATCCGCCAAGATACGAACGCCGCTTCTCGGCGTTCTTTCCAGCCGAGGAGTTGCACAACGAGCTGGAAGTCGTGAAGGACCACCACGCGCAAGCCAGGCTCGACGGAAGTGCGCTCCCGGCCGAAGCAGTTCAGGCGCCGATGAAGCGCATTTTGATCGTCGCATCCAAACTCGAACCGCCCGGCGGAGGAGAAGGCCTGCTTGCGTGGATCCTCGAGTCGCTGAAGCGCGACTATCGGCTGACTGTGTTGACCTGGACTCCTCCCGATCTCGAGGGATTGAACCGTTTTTTTGCGACCGATCTTTGCGCTTCAGACGCCGAATTCCTGGTCATGAACCCGCTGGTCCGTGCCGTCGCGCAGAAATCTCTGACCAGGATCGAGAATCAGTATCTGTGGAGGCGGAGCCGCCGGATCGCAGACCGCTTCGATGTGGTTCTATCGGGCCACAACGAGGCTGACGTCGGCTTCCGCGGCATCCAGTATATTCACTCCCCGAAAAACGGACGTAACGCGTCGAGAGCGGAGGCATACTGGTGGCTGGCGCCGGCAGTACGGACGTATCGCGCTACGATCGACCGCCTGACCGGGGTCTCATGGGAGCGGATGCGGAAAAATCTCACGCTGGTGAACTCGGACTTTACAGGACGCAGCGTCCGGGAATTGTTCGGCGTCGAGACCATGACGGTGTATCCGCCGGCGATTGGCGAATTTCCGGACGTGCCCTGGGAGCGGCGCGAGGACGGATTCGTTTGCGTCGGGCGCCTCATACCCTGCAAACAGATTGAGCTGATGATCGAGATTTTGTCCGCGGTCCGGGCTGCCGGCCTAGCGGTGCATCTCCACGTGGTGGGAAAGGGAGAATCCCCCGGCTACGTGGCTTCGATCCGGCGGCTGGTTCAGGACCACGCGTCCTGGGTCCATCTGCACGAAGGAATATCGCGCCCGGAGCTCGTCGAGCTGATCGCGAGTCATCGCTACGGCATCCATGCGATGAACGAGGAGCCTTTCGGCATGGCGGTCGCCGAACTCGTCAGCGCCGGATGCATCACCTTCATTCCGAACAGCGGCGGGCAGGTCGAGATTGTCGGCAACGATGAACGGCTGACTTACACCTCGCGACAGGACGCGGTGAACAAGATTCTGCGCGCGCTAGGTGACAGCGAATGTCAGGCGAGCCTGCGCAGTCACATCGCGTCGCGCCGCAACTTGTTTGCGGCCGAGCGTTTCGTGAGCCGGATTCGGGAAGTGGTCGGCGACTATCTCCGCGAGCGGCGGCTGGGCGCGGACCGGGTTAGGTCGCGATGAAGCGTATCCTGTTCGCACAGCGCAGAATTGGATCGGTAAGCGGTGCCGACGGTCTCGCCGCCTGGATCCTCGAGGCTCTCAAGCGTGACTATCGGCTCAACCTGCTCACCTGGGAACCGGTGGATTTCGCGGCCCTGAACTGGTCTTTCGGGACCGAGCTTCAACCCTCGGAAATCGAAGCCACTACTGTAAAGCCATGGGTGGATCGGCTGGCGAAGATGCTCCCAACGCCGGCTGTCGGGCTCCGAGATCTCTATGTATTTATGGAGGCACGGCGCTGCGCCGGGCGCTTCGACGCGGTGATTACAGCCGCTAACGAGGCTGATCTGGGGCCGCGCGGAATTCAGTACATCCACTTCCCGGAAGCGTTGTCGAAAGATCCCGTATCGCTGAGCTGGTATCACTCTTCAGCCGCCGTGCGCGCTTATGAAGCGATCGCTGAGCGCCTGACCGGGTTTTCGATCGACAGGATGAAGAGCAATCTTACACTGGCCAACTCGGAGTTCACGGCCCGCGCTATCCGCGGGGTATTCGGGATCGAGCCGGTGGTGATTTATCCTCCTGCCACTGGCAAGTTTCCCGAAGTGCCGTGGGATCGGCGCAAGGAAGGCTTCGTATGCATCGGGCGGATCTCCGGTGAGAAACGGATCGAACTGATGATCGAGATTCTCTCCGCGGTGCGGCTGGCCGGTCCCCAGGTGCATCTCCATGTGGTCGGCAATCGATGGGACCCCGTCTACCTTGACTCGATCCGGCGCCTGGTTCAGGCCAACGCGCCCTGGGTCCATCTGCACGAAAACATATCGCGACCGGAGCTCGTCGAGTTGATTGCGAGTCATCGCTACGGCATCCACGCGATGGACGAAGAGCCCTTCGGGATGGCGGTCGCCGAACTCGTCAGCGCTGGATGTATCACCTTCGTTCCGAACAGCGGCGGGCAGGTCGAGATCGTCGGCGACGACGAACGTCTGATCTACTACTCGCGCGAGGACGCGGTGCACAAAATTCTGCGCGCGCTGCGCGACCCGGACTGTCAGGCGAGCCTGCGCAATCATATCGCGTCGCGCCGCAACTTGTTCACTTCGGAGCGCTTCGTGAGTCGTCTCCAGGCAGTGTGTGATTACCTCCAGGTGTCGCCGGTTCGGAACGCGCCCGCGATCAGATTGGCGTCGTCGCCGAAGAGCGGAGAAGAGCCGCCAGAGTGCAGACCTTGAGCACGAGTGAGGAATTAGGCGGATCACGAGCGGCCGTGAACCGGTTTGCATACGTCTTTTATGCGACCGACGACGCGTACGCCGCAGGCGCGATCATTGCCGCGACGGCGCTGCGCAGAACTGGCGCCGGCCGCGATATCGGGTTCGTCTTCATCTACCACGGCGTGTCGCCGGCCATGGTAACCAGGGCCCGCCACGCGAACTTCATTCTAAGAGAGGTGGAACCGCTGCGGTTCACCCGCGGCAAGTACTACCGCGATTGTCTTACCAAGCTGCGGATTTTTCAGCTCGTGGAGTACGAGCGGGTGGTCTTCATCGACTCGGACTCACTTCCGCTCCAGAATCTCGACCATCTTTTCACCTTGCCTTTTGCGCAGACCATCGCGGCTCCGCGCGCCTACTGGACGCGACAGTTTAAGGCGACCAGCCTGTTGCTGGTCGTAACCCCATCAATGGGCAATTGGGATCGGGTTCAACGGCACTTCGCTTCCGCCTTTGAGAAGCGCCTGTATGACATGAATATCATCAATCTGGAGTTCGACGATGAGATTCATTTCCTCGCCGACGAGTATGGCTGTTTGAATTCGGAGTGGTGCTCCGCCACCGGTCCGTTTTACTTCGGAGATGCCGAGCGCGCTCGGCGGATGGCGATGCTGGTTCACTTCAGCCACCTGGGTAAGCCCTGGTTTTGGCGGCCCGAGGACGCTTACCGTTTGCTCCCGACGGCCCATCCCATATTCCATGATCTTTGGGCGGATTGGTGGGACTTGCGGGATGAGATCCTGGGCGATGTCCCGATTGTTCCCTTCGCGCAGCGAATGCGGCTGTTGGCGAAACTGTACCTCGGCCTGGCCAGGCAGCGACTGTCAAGGCCGGAGCCAAACCGCATTGCGCCGAAGGCCGCAGAGCGGGGCTAGCGCTCGATGCGCGGAGCTGAAGATCCGGTCAAGCCGGGAAACATCCTGCCAATCGCGCGGGCGAGCGCTTCTGGCCGGCGAGACAACACCAGGTTCGTTTCCCCGCCGTCGTCGCTGAGTTCGTAGTCTTGGGGTGCAAGGACCGGAAATGCGCGATGAGGGTGTAGCTCCCAGCCGCGGAAACCCTGCTCGACCAGGTATGCGACGAACGCGCCCGGGCAGGTGCCCGCTTCACGTAAGTGCCCTGGCGCGACTTCCACGGCCAGGACCGCGTCGGGACTGCGCATCAGCGAGTCGCGTAAACCTTTCACCACGAACAGGTCGTAGCCCTGCGCGTCGACCTTCACCAGCTTGATCGCGCCGGCCGGCAGCGCCGACAGGATCTCGTCGCCCACTTTGACTGCTACTGACTCATATTGTTCGCCAGCTTTGCGTTCCGACACGATCCGGTTGTCTCCCCAGTTGTGTGAATTAAGCCACAGCCAGGTGGTCTCTTTTCGCTCTCCCAGCGCCGATCGCTCGGCGACATTGGATCACCCCTTTCCGCCGGCGTATTTACCCGCGGGCGGTTATCGCCGCCGATCATTTTCGCCTCCGGATTGACTTGCGCGACGTCGCGATCGGTAGCACCCTATTCCTGATCCGAACCTGGGAGCCCGAGTTGCTCGCGCTGTTCCGCTTGTTGGATCTCAGTGGCGGCGTATGTATCGACGTGGGAGCCAACCTCGGCTGGGACAACGCTGGCGCTCAGCGAATGCGTCGGGCCAGCGGGCCAGGTCTTCGCGTTCGAACCGAGTCCGCGCGAGTAACGGCGCCAACTTAACGAAGATCCAAAATCCATCGCTTCGCTTGCTCAGCCTGCCGAGCGCGTTTCGCCTGCCGCCGCCATTCGGCGGAATTCGTCGACGTCGCGCATCAATTCATCGTAGCTGCCGCACGCGCGGATCCGTCCGTCGGCGATGAAGACCAGCCGATCGCAATGCTTTACCGTAGCCAGGCGATGGGCGATGACCAGCATTGTCTTGCGGCCTTGCAGCGTCTCAATCGCGTTCGTCACGTCGGCCTCGGTGGCCTGGTCGAGGGCGGAGGTGGCCTCATCGAATACCAGCAGGTCGGGATCGTGATAGAGCGCGCGGGCGATCCCGACGCGTTGCCGTTCGCCGCCGGAGAAGCGAACGCCGCGCTCACCGACCACGGTGTCGAGGCCCGCCGGCAGCGTGGCGACCAACTGATCGAGTTGCACCATTCGGACCACGGCGCGCACGCGGTCAAGCTTGATCTCGGCGTCGGCAAAGCCAAACGCAATGTTGCGGGTCAGGCTGTCGTCGAGGAGAAAGATTGATTGCGGCACGTAGCCGATCCGATGCTTCCAGGCCAACCGCCGATCAGACAGGTCTCGGCCGTCGATCAGAACGAGGCCCGAGGAGGGAGTGAGCAATCCCACCAGGAGGTCGGCGAACGTGCTCTTGCCCGCGCCAGTAGGTCCCACGACGCCGATTGATTCGCCGCGGCGAATCGTAAGCGAGATCTCATGCAGCGCCGATTGCCCGGCCTCCGGGTACGTAAACGAAACGCGCTCGAATTCGATTGCGCTGTGGAGCATCACTGCATGACCGTCATCAACGTCGGCGTTGCCGCGCTCGACACCGGCTATGAGCAGATAGTCGTCGTAGAGATTGCTGGCCGATACCGCCACGCCGCGGATCTGATTGATCCGCCACCCGATCCGGTTGACGGACGGAACGATCCGGAACGCGGCATAGGAGAACAGCGCCAGCAGCGGCAGCCCTTCGCTGCGGACCGCGCCCCTTGCGCTCAGCAGCGCGATCACGACCAGCGCCCCGCCCACGAACAGGGTCTCAGTGAACAACGGCGCGCTGGTCTCGAGGGTTTTGGCGAGGTATCCGAGTTTGAGGATGCCGCGCAGTTTCTGCTCGAGCGCCCCGACAAAAAACTGTTCGCGGCCGAGCACCTTGATCTCCTTGACTCCGCCGAAGGCTTGCTGGAGATCGCGCAGAATGCCGCGTGACAGCCGGTCCCTCTCGGATCCATAGCGATGCGCCATCGCGCGCGTGAGTCGCAGCAGCAAGGCGAGTCCGCCGCCCAGCAGGCATCCGGCGATCAGGGTAATCTTTGGCGCGGTGTACACCAGCACCGCGGCGATGCTCGCAGCGGCCAGAACTTCCGACACCACGGCGACCGCCGGCAACATTCCTTCTTCGCAGACCCGGTTCACCGCGGCGTCGACGTTCCAGATCAGATCCGCGGAGTTGCGGCGCAGATAAAACGGGTAGGGCATCGCGAGATAGCCCCTCATCATCGTACTTTTGAGCGCCAACACCGATTCACCCACGACCTTGTGGGTGAAGTATTCCATGCCGAGGGCAAACAGGTTCTTGAACAGGTAAAAAAGCGCGACCAGTCCGGTCAGCGCGACGATCTGGGCCGGGGCGCCGCGCCAGGGCAGCATCGATGCGACCCTTGAGACGACTGGCAGGTGAGCGATCGCGGGCGGATCGCTGATGATCTTGATCAGCGCGAACACCGCCCCGGCCGCTATGGCCTCGAGCGTGCCGCGCAGGAATGCAATCGGCGCGAGTATCGCCCAGCGCCATCGGATTGCGCCGGGAAGCATCGCGAAGCAGCTGGCCAAAACTCGGATGGCTGGGAAGCGGGAGCTCCGACCGTGTGATGCGCGGCTATTCAAGTCCTGAATTACGGGAGTTGCCAACCGCTTCCTCGACGATCTGTTCGAGTTGCGCGCCGAAGACCGCTTTCGAGAATTTTGCGGCCACGTGCGCCCGGCCGGCCCGGCCCAGTCGATCGCCACCGTCGGGGTCCGCCACCAAGCCGGCGAGAGCGTCGGCAAAAGCCGCCGGCCTGGCCGAGCAGAGCAGGCCGGTGGTGCCATCCACAATCGTCTCCGCCGGACCGCCGGTGTTCACCGATATCACCGGCCGCGCGGCGGCCATAGCCTCCAACGGTACGTAGCCGAAATGCTCATACTCCGAGGTATAAACCACGCATCGACAGCGCGAAAGAAGCTCTTGAATCTGCCGGTCGTCGGGCGAGCGCAGAAAGACCACTTTGCCGGTCAGAGCAGGCCGGTTTGCCAGCACTTGCAGCTCGCGCAGGACTTCGTGGTTCTGGCGGCTGCGGTCGTCGAAGCCGCCGGCAATCACCAGTTGCACGCGGCGGAAGATTTCGGTCGGCAGCCGCGCCTCGAGCCCGGCCAGCGCCTCGATCGCGAGGCCGGTGTTCTTGCGGCGATCGTAGCGGTTGATCGCAAGCAGCATGATCGAGTCGTCGTGAGCGATTCGGCCGTTGCTCGCGAAGCTCGCGACGTCAACCCCGGGATAGAGCAGCTGTGGCGGGCCGAGCCGCGGGAAAGTGCGACCGATTATCGAGGCCGTGAATCTGCTGTTGGCGATCACTAGATGCGCCATGCCGATGGCGACTCGTTCCGACCAGTCGATGGGGATGCGGTACCAGCGGTAGAGACCGCCGCGTTGCGGAGCGAGCAACCGGTCGGGGAAATGACAGTAGAAGATGATTTTGGCCCGCGTCATCAGCCGCAGTATCGGAATCGATTGTGACACCAGGTCGGTGAAGATCACGTCGAAGTGCTCGCGGCTCATCGCCAGGCGGAAAGCGGCGTAGCAGGTCCGGCCAACATTAAATGGCGCCAGCATGCGGTCGGCGATGTCAAGCGGCAGGAAGTCCCCGTAAGTGCGGACCTCGACCGCGCCGTGACGCGCGTCGTCAAGACTATGGTCGCGATTGTGACGCGAGGTGAAAATCGTAACGCGATGGCCAGCCTGCTGAAGACAGCTTGCGGCGTCGAGCACCAGGCGTTCGGCACCTCCGACGCCTAGCTGGGGATGGACGAAACCGATCCGCAGCGATTGTCTCATGACGGTCCGTCGCGACGGTCAATCCGCAAAGACATGAGCTGCCTCGGTATTCCATCCGTCGCGCCAGGAAATCCGGGGCTGGCCGCGGACCTGGTCACGCAGGCGATCCAGCAGCGGCGTATGGACGGGAAAGCCCTCGAACAATTCGTAGAGCTGCGTGGCTAGCTGTTCGGCGTCGGCGAACAGGAGGCCATTGGCGCCGTGGCGCACCTGTTCGGCGAGAACGGGACCGTAGTCCAGCGCGCAGACCGGCACTCCCGCGCCGAACAGATCCGCGATCTTCATCGGCAGGTCGATTCCCGAGGCCGACCTGTGACACGAGACGCCGAGGTCGGCGCAGCCCAGCAATAGCGCGTAATCTTCGGCCGCAAGCCACAGCGTGTGCAGATGGATTCTTCGCAGCGTCAACTTCCGGATCTCCTCCTCGTGTTGATCGCGCAGCGCGCCACGGCCGGTGATAAGAATCAGCAGTTCAGCGAAGCTCTTGCCGGTTCGGACCATTTCATCGCAGCGCGCCGCGGCCCGAATCAGAATCGAAATGTCTTCATCCGAAGTCCAGCTCGTAGGGCATACGACAATCGCGGGCCGCCGGCCGTCGTCCTGGGCGGAAGCGACGCCCGCCAGGACGCGGCGGAGCACCGCGGGCTGCGCCTCCGGCGGCGTCGGCGTGAACATTTCAGCGGGACGATCGTACAGGACGACAGCGCCGGGAATCTGCCAGTGCGCGCGAAGCTCGGACTGCATCGCGCGCGAGACGCACAGATGCGCGTCGGCGCGGCGCCCGACCGCGCGCTCGTGCCATCGCAACATTCGCACCGCATAGTGATCCGATCCCAGCCTGAGCGCGAGCATCGCATGGCTGAAGTTATGCCAGTCGATTACGAGCCGCGCCGATCGAAGGCGCGCGGCGACCAGCGCGATCAGCAAGGTTGGGACGGCTGGGGGATTCTGCACCAGTACTACGTCAGGCTTGCCGACGGTCAGCAGAAGGTTCCACAGCAGGCCCAGACCCTGACCGCAGAGCCGCATGAATTGCCAGGCCACGAACAGTAACCCCGGCAAATGGCGCGTGGCAGCGATCGGAGCGTACGTCAGATGAATCGTGATCCGCGGATTTTCACTGACCGCCCGAAACGGCGCAGAGCCGGTATATGCAATAACCTCTACATCTCTGCCCGAATCGGCTAACGCCAGAGCGTGATACTGCATGCGGGGACTTTGGCCGAAATCCCCGAGGACGACAATCACTACTCGCATACGGATGGGGCGGCGACTTCAGGCGGGAAAAAAACTACGCCTGTTTCGCTGACTGTACGTTGATAGAGTCCGCAGGCGGTTGTGTCAACCGCGCGTTGTTTGCACGCCTGCCGCGAAACCGGCCCTATGCGGTGCCGCTGGAAACAGAGTGGACTAAAACCCGGCTGCACGCCTTGCAGAGGAAGGCCGTTCGGTCTATACGGCCAGTTGGAATCGGAGATTCAAACGGAAGCCCCGACAAATAATCGAACCGTGAGAGGAGCGGTCTTTGCAGGATGATAGGTCGCTCGCCGAGTGTGTTCCTCCTCTGTCTGTAGTCATAGCCACCAGCCAGCCATGGCTGGAGATGCGCGGTGTCTTGGATTCGGTATATGCCCAGACGCGGGCTCTGGGAGCGGAGCTAGTCGTGGTCGATGGACACGGCCAGGGCTTGTGCGAGAATCACGGTTACGCAGGCGTTCGATGGCTGCGCCGGCCCGGCGACACCGTGTTTCAATTACGCGCTATCGGTCTCGCCGAAGCCCGCGGCGAGGTTGTTGCCGTCACTGAAGACCATTGCCGGGTGGCGCCAGATTGGTGCGAGCAGGTGCTGCGCGCGCATCGGGAGAATCCTCAGGCGGCCGTGATAGGTGGCGTGGTTGACAATGGCGCCGTCGACAGTCTGTGGGATCGAGCGAGTTTCTTCATCTCCGGCGGTGCCTTTCTGCCCCCTATACCAAACGGAGAGCGCCCCACCATCGCCGGTCAGGCTAACATTTCGTATAAGCGCTGGGCGTTGCCCGAGGATCTGCCTCCCCACGGTGTCGTAGAGAGCGATTACACGAGGGACCTGCGTGGTTCTGGCCGAATCCTGATTAGCGACGATCGCCTCGTGGTCGTCCACGTGCTGCCGCTTGGTGCGCTAGGTAATTGTCTAATCCACTATCACGACGGTCGCACCAGTGCCGGCTTTGCCCAAGCCAAGTTAGGTCGCGCACAGTGCATATACCACGTTTTGCGCGCCCTCTTGATGCCTCTGCGAGTCGCTAAAGACAGCCTGCGGATCGCTGCACGGATGGTCGTCCGCAAGCCGGCTTATCGGTGGCAGGCCTTAAAGAGCTTTCCGCTAATCGTCGTGATTCTGCACTTCCATGCCGCCGGCGAGCTGATGGGCTATCTGTATGGTCCCGGGAACAGCCCGCACCGATTGCGCTAGAAACCTAACGACTATCGAAACTTCTGGGGAAAAACACTAATCCGTTTCATTGCTCCAATATGTTTCTATTGCTAAAGAAAACCTTGATTCGATTTGGATTGTGGGCGGCGAGGGGGAGAGATTTTGGAGATGGGGTGCGGCGATGAGTGCGCGCGGATCGCGTGGTGGCGCGGTCTTCTTTCGTGAGTAACGTTTCCGTTCAGGATCAGCGTGGTGCCCTGACTGCGCGGCAGTCCGGCGCGGTGTCGTTCGCAGAGAACTCGCCGCACCGCTACGGCGTGTCCCACGCGTCGAACGGAGCCGACCGCAACCACGCTTCGTCCGGAGTCGCCCGCCCTCGGCGTATCGCAATCACGGTCGGTGGCACTGCCGGCCACACCTACCCGGGACTTGCGCTCGCCGAGAACTACGCCGCGGCGAGCGATCGCGCGCAGATCCTGATCTTCGGACGCGAATGCAGTCTCGAGTCGCAGGCCGCCAGCCGGAGCGGATACCGGTTCGCACCGATCGCGGCCTCTCCGATGCTGCGTGAGCGAATCTCGGGAAAGGCGCGCGCTCTGGCGAATCTCGGCTCCGGCTTCGTTCGCGCGCGGGCGATCTTGAGGGCCGAACGGATCGAGCTTGCGATCGGCTTCGGCGGTTACGCCTGCGCGGGTACCCTGCTGGCAGCGCGCTCGCTGGGCCTGCGCACGGTGGTTCACGAGTCCAATCCAGTTCCGGGGCTCACCAACCGGGTCCTCGGCCGGCTGGTCCACCGGATCTGCGTCACGTTCGAGGAGGCAGGCAAGTGGTTTCCGCCTGAGCGCACAGTGGTGACCGGCACGCCCATTCGCGGCGAGATCATAAAGCTGGCGCTCGAGGTGCGCATCGCTCCGGGCGGCGGTCGTCCCGCGCGGATTCTGGTCACCGGCGGCTCGCTGGGCTCGGCTTTTCTCAACGAGCGGGTGCCTCGGCTGCTCGAACTCCTTCAGCAAAGCGTCCCGGCGCTGGAGGTGCTGCATCAGACCGGGTATCGGGCCGGCCTTGACGGGCCAGAGGGGGTGGTCGCCCAGTACGCTGCCTGCGGCGTGAAGGCGCGCACCGCGCGCTATATCGAGGACATGGCTGAAGCCTACCGATGGGCGGACTTCGCGATCTCGTGCGCGGGAGCGAACACGCTTGCCGAACTTGCGGTCCTTCGGCTTCCAGCACTTATAGTTCCGATGGCTTCCGTGGCTCACAATCACCAGCTTTACACCGCGCGCGCATTTTCCGCCCGGACCGGAACCCGTTGGGTGACTGAAGAGGCCTGGGAGCCGGAAAAGCTCGCTGCGCACATCACGTCGGTGTTGCGTGACCGCGAGGTCTGGATGGCCGCATCGAATCGCATGCGAAACTTCGCCGCCCCGGGTGCGGCTGTGGCCGTGATCGCCTGCTGTGAGGGATTGCTGAACGGCGCTTGACCGCAATGCCGGCGCGCGGCTATTTCGCGTGCGCGGCTTACGCGCCGGGTGAAGGCGTGGACGGTTGTTTCGGGTTCGGGCCCGAGCTCGATCTTTCAAGGTCCGGCCAGTTGATCTTCCACGCGGTTACAGTCTCTCCGATCACTGTGGCTTTATAGACTTTGGTGAAGAGCGGGCTGTAGTCGCCGTCGAGCAGCACCAGCCTCGTGAAGGTTGAGCGGATCAGATTCGACGGGCCGACTAGGGCCCTAGAATGCACCAGGTCGACCATCACCGCCACGTCCGGGTCGGTCGGCGAATCCACTGTATGCTCAACGATCTCCTTGTCGCCCGCGATCAGTACGATCGCCGGCGTCTCGTCCCGCGGCTGAACCTCGCCGTGGTCGGACAGAAAACCAATTTTCAGCGTAGTGTCGGTGGGCCGATAGACGAGGCCGGTTATGGTTGGGCGCTGCGATAGCGGCAGGTTACTGGTGCAAACCAGCTCGCCGCGGGTGAGACCGCCGCATGGCATCCATCCCGCACGGAGGGCTTGCGCCGATGCGATGAATCGTTGTGCGTCTTCGTCCGAATGCGGGCCGTGCACCTGTTGAAAGAGCGTGCGCGCGTCCGCCGGCTGCATCCCGAAGCGAGCGGCAAGATCATCAACCGCGGCGGCTGCCGGTATCGATCGCTCGTTCTCGTAAGCATAGGCGCGGCGGAAGTCCCAATCCCAGTTACCGAGCTGAGACCACCCCAAGCGCAGCATTTTGGTGGAAAGAATCAGGTACGCGGGCGGCGCGTCGCAATGGGTGGAAGCCAGCACGCTGGCCTGTGCCGCCTCGCCCAACCCGCTGCGCGCCAGGCGAGCCTTGGCGGCGGCGAAGTCCAGACCCGCGATCTCCAGCACCATCGATTGAGCCGCTATCGGGTCGAGGCCCTGCGCAATCAATTTGCCGTAGGCTCCCAGTTGGCCCTCCGGCTGCGGCATCGCGTCCGATCCGCAATCGAGCATCCGCAACACGCCTACCGCCTGATTGTCATTCGGCGCCAGCAGCGCGCGCGAGAGCCAGTACGGAATGTGCGTCGAGAGCGAGCCCCCGTCCGCCACGACGCGCCGCTCCGCCGCGTACTTGATCCAGTATCCATAGATCCAATCCGCGTTGATGATAGCGTTGGGCGGGCTTTGCTCGCACAAGTCCTCCAGCGTCGTCCACCAGGCCTGGTTGATGTCGGGCATATAGTTGCGCGCCTCCAGGTAGCCGGCTTTGGCCGGCACAATTGTCCACGCGGCTAGCAGCACGAAGACCGCAGCGCTCACCGGCCCCGGGTAGCGCGGCTGGCGTTCACGGATGAGCCTGCTGATCCATAGATGCGCGCGGCCGGGAATCGCACCGAACGCGATCGCAAAGGGCACGGCGAGGAGCGTGATGAAACGCACGGCCGAGAAGCTCAGATACAGCGCTGCGCAGAACCAGACTGTTACAATCAAAACCGCGCTTCGATCCTCTTGCGGAGGTCGGGCATTCGGCGTCAGGTCGATCAGAACAGCCACCGCGATGGGCGCAGCGATCAGCGCCGGAAGTTGCCAATCGCCTGTGAGCGAGGCGGTCAGCCCATACCGATAAAGACCGGCAGCGCCGATCAGCAAGGCGAAGTCCCACCATCTCCATCGTCGGTGCGGGAGGGCCAACAGGAGCAGGCCAAGGCAGCCCGCGAACAACACCCATTCCCCGCCCATCCAGAGCGCGAACTGGGTCGCGTCGCCCTTCTTGAGCTCCTCGACGAAGGAAAAACTACGCGGCCACACGCTCTCGCCGGGCGGACTCGGACGCGAGCCCGCAGCCACGTCCGCTCCGCCCGGATGAATCCGCAGTACGGCGGCTACCGGTCGTGCAATGCGTCGTGCGGTCGCAAAGTACGAGGCGCCTGCTAGCGAGGTCGTAATCCACGCCGAAAAGCAAAAGACCGCGACGACCAGAGCCGCGCGTCGGACTCCGGCTCCGGATGAAATTTCCGATCGTGCTCTGCGCAGCGCCAGCTTGATCGACTCGAAGAGCAGATTCGCGAGCAGCGCGATCATCAGGACACCATAGGCGAACGGCCATCCGCTCCATGAAGCGGCGTGCAGGCCGACGAACACCGCGCCGAGAGTCGCGTAAGCGATCTGCCGGCGATATGACGGCGCGGCCGACGCCTCGATCAGCGCCCAGACCGTGAAGAGCGGGAGGACGACATTCCAGACGTCGTCGTCGCTTCCAAGACTCCGTCCCAGGAAGAGCGGGTTGAGTCCCAGCACGATCGAGGCACAGAAACCGCCGAGATTACCCGCGACCCGGCGCCCTATCGCGAAGGCGGGAATGACCCCGAGCATCCCGATCAACGCCTGCACCAGGAAGGAGCCGGCGGGAATCGGAAACCCGGGCCTGAAAAGAGTGATTAGGCGGTTGAGTGTGATAATCGCAGCGATATGCAGCGAGCGGTTATAGACGTTGATCCGGCCTACCGGTGCGTTGGTGTAGGTGTCGCGGCAGATGCCGTCTACGATGCGATCGCAGGTCGTTCCCGCTTGCAGATAATTGCGGGCCATTCGCAGCCAGTGGTAGCTGTCATAGTCACCCAGGAAGACGTGTTTGCGGCCGTCGTCACCCATATAGCGAAATTCCGAAGCGAGCAGGCCGACGATCTCGTGATCCAATTTCTGGAATTCGGCGGGATGATCCCTCATCCACGCGCGCACCGTTTGATCGATCGGGGCGCGCCGCTGCGGCGAATCAGCCGGCAGTTGCCCGTAGGCTTCGGCGGCGATCATTTCGCGCGCAAGGACCGCGGCCGGTCTCTCGACGCCGCCTAGAGCGTGGGGCAACAGCCGCACCCATCCGACCAGCGCCATCGTGCCGATTAACAAGCCGATACAAATGATTCGATCCAGCGCACCGGTTTCGCGAAGCCGCTGGTGCGCAGAGGTAAATCGGTATTGCAAGCGACCGGCGGCGGGAGGATTCTCAGCGGCGGGATATCCACTCATTACGGCCTAGCGTAACACTACATCGCGCTGGCCCGGCTTGTCATCGGGCTCGAGGCCAGCGAGTCCGCCTCAGGCTCGGCGCTGGCTGCGATGATAACTAATCCACGTCATCGTGATGCCTAGGCGGCCCTTACGCAGAGGCGTACTGCGTCGCGAACGACTTCGAGCAGGCAAGTCCGGGTATTTCAAGCTTCACTAATCATCGAAAAGTGTCCGCTGCATACGCGATTCAGAGGATCACCGCGAACGTGTTGACGAGCACCGGCGCGACGTTAACGACGATCGCAGCGGACTATGGGGTGCTGCGCGAATCGAATCCGACAATCACCGTCTTTGATGTTCTCCCTCGACGACAGACGTTGTTGCCGCTCCCAAATCCTGTCGCACAGACTCCGGTTAGAGCTAATTCCGCTGAGTTCGATGCGCGACTGCGCGACTAGCGAGGGCTGGCCAGCGACAGCCTGGTTTCCTACTGGACGGTAAGGGGCGCGCACGCTGATAGCGACGCGCCGAAGACGAGAATATCCACGACGATCCCCGCGTGCTGATTGCCGTCCTTGCGCACGGTCGCGACATAAACAATCGTGGCCTGGTCGAAGGCCTTGAGTTCGGGATCGGAGAACCCCGCGCAGCCCGCCGGTCGGGCGGTCAGAATCGAGATTGTCAGCGCCGTGGCGACAGCGAGAATTGAAAGTGTCGCGAACCTTTTCATTGATTGCCTCCATTCCGAGCGCTGCGTTCCATCATCGCCCGTCGCGGGCGCGTTCGCCGACATCATGGCTGGCTCTCGCCGCAGAGGCCAGTCCCGAAATCATGCGTGGATTACCACAATCGGGCGCGCGACAACCCAGCGCCGCAGCATCGCGGTTGTCAACGCAGCGAACACATCGAGCGCGAGCGCACGAACGATCGAACAGGCCCCCTGCAACATCGAGGCGGCAACCGGCAACAAGGGGCCGCTGTGGTTCTCGCCGTTGATCCAGAGTTCGTCGTTTCCCGTTTGATTGCGGCGGATCTGGTTCATCTGCTCGCGAAATTCGGCTTCCTTATACTGCGACCACAGCATACTGCGACCACAGCACGCACGGCTCGACGATCAACCTTGCCGTGCCCTCGAGCGCGACTGGCAGCACTCCGGGCATCACGAAATTATCGTCCGAGTTTGAACACCTCGCTTGAATTCGTGCTTGATTCGAGCGAGATGCCGCTAGAATTGAACCTGCTGGTTGTGACCGATCGGCAAACAAATCGAGCGGTGGAAGCTGCTCATAACAGCCGGAATGGCCCTGAATCCAATGACTGACGTCGACTTTTCTAATCTGCTTTCCGAACTCAACAAAAGCGCGAGCGAGCTGAATGCGGGAACCGAGACGGTTAACTCCGTATTGGCGTCGGTGGAAACCCAGCTCACCAAGATGAATCTCGGGTTTGACGTATGGGTTCCCGATTCGCTCACGAGTATCAAAATCAGCGAATATATGTACCAGGATACCGAACTTGGTTTTGCGAAGATCGGCACCGATTGGTCGCTTGCCGTGCGGGTCCGGGAAGGGAAAAGAGATCCGCGTAGTGGTGATTTCGATTGGTATCCGCTTCCGATTCCCGGATCGACTCGGCTGCTCGATGCTTCACGTCAGGTTCGAATTAATGCCTTGCAGCATATACCGGAACTGCTTGAGGCGCTGAGGAGCAAGGCCGACGAGGCAACCGCTACGATTAAGGAAACCAAGAAGCTCATAAAGTAAGAATCGATTTCAACCGATCGTCGATTCGGTCACATAGCCCCGTAGCAATCTGGGGCTTTTTCTTTCTTCCCCGAAGCGCGGAACGCGCGGCAACGAATTCGGGCGAATTGGACGCGACCAGCGTGTCATGCGCCGCCTGCACGATCGCGCCATCGGTGCGGCAGCTGCAGGGTGAATCCAGTGTCCTAAATTCAAGGTGGGCTGTAATAACTATAGGCACGTATCTATAAGACCTACTTAAGACTAGGCTGGGTAATGGCGGCCTGTAAAAACTTTCGTTCGACTTCTTCAACGGAGTTACCCCATGAAGGAGCTCGTTCAGTTCATCGCACAACAATTGGTAAACAATCCTGACGCGGTGGAGGTGAAGGAAACGCAGGGCGAGACCGCCTCGGTGCTCGAGCTGCGGGTTGCGAAGGAAGACCTTGGACGGGTGATCGGCAAGCAGGGCCATACCGCAAAATCGATTCGCACGATTCTGACCGCGGTCGCAGCGCGGAAGAACCGCAGGGTTACTCTTGAAATCGTAGAGTGATCGCCTAACGCTGAGACGAGCGCAGCCTGTTCGAGCGCGAGGTAACCGGCGAGATGATGCGACGCGGCCGAAGGAGACGGAGATGGCATTTCAGGACATCATCTACGAGACGCAAGACGGGATCGCCACCATCCGAGCGCCGTCAGCCCGACCGGCGGCGTTTGCACCGTAAGCGCGCAGCTGGCTCATGTGCATATCCCTGTAACCTGATTTCCCTTACCCTACGCTCTAAGGAACCAGACGATGGCTGATTCGACGAAGCTCACGATCGAGGAGCTGAAAATGGCATCCGCAATACCAAGAAGGCTCTTCGCCGCGCCGAGGAATTGTTCAGGGAGGCCAGTTTAAGCGAGAACATCTCGCTCGGCCGCTCCAACCTCTTGGAATCAACTGCGAAGCACGTGGAGAAGCTTGAGAAGGAACTCGCGACTTTCGAAGCTGAGATCGAAGCAAAGACCAGCCTATGACACATTTGTCGCCTGGAGGGACGCATCGGATTCGGCCAGACCTGCGGGCTGCTTCGGCGCTGCGCTTCAGCGCTTCGGTTGTGAAGTTGGCTGGCTTGTAATCCATTGCAGATGCTTCGGACGATTTCGGGTGCGAGAAACGCCAGCCATCAGGGGGAAAGATGAATCCAACGAACGTCGGCACATGGATCGGCGACTGGGCTTGGAGCCTACCTTTGATTGTGCTGACGGTGGTGATTCACGTATGCGGCCTCGCTCTCGTCAGTGAAAGAGTTGTCGGTGCACTGAGCGCGTCCGTGGATCGCAGCAGGGTCATGCCCAGATTCGCAGTGGTCATGGGCGTTACAGCCTTGCTGGCCACGCTTCTGCACGGAATCGAGGGGGTCATTTGGGCCGCCGCGTACCGGTTTCTGGGCGCGCTGCCAGACGACCTGGTCCGCGATGCTCTACTCGCTCAGCGCGATGACCACCTATGGCCACGCGAACCGGTTTCTTGAAGATCGCTGGCAGTTAATGGGCGTATTGGAGGCGCTAGATGGTATGCTGCTATTCGGACTAACCACGGCTTTTCTGTTCGCCATGATCCAGAGGGTCTGGCCGCTCGGTAGCGGACAACGGCACCAGAGCCCTTAGCGCCCCAGCGCATCAGGTCATCATCGCACCTGCGGATAGCTGGCACCAAGAGTGTCGGGGACGAGGTACCCTTTTCTGTTCTTGCCTGTCTTCGCTGAAATACTTACCGCACCACTGTACGACAGTGGCACCCTCCGGGAAGTGCGCGCATCCACGTAATCGATGGGAGGGCCTGCGCCGTCGCGCCGCGAAAAAACAGTACTCCCGCAATGTGCGCGTGCCCATCCTGAAATAGTTATTGCGCGCTGCACCGATGCGATGGAGTGTGCACGGACGCCGCTGCAGTGCTGCCCACGACGCACGCCTGTCAGCGATGGTGTCCCGCACGTCGATGGGGGACGAGCCTTTGGCGCCCAGGTTTCCGGGGTGACCGAATTCCGGGGTTCGTGCAATGAGTCAATGCGCAGCCAGTCAGCCGGTCTCAACTTAAAAGCTGACGGTCGGTTAGATTCGGCGCTCGGGGGCGGCCTCTTTGCTGCGTTTGAGCTCTGGAAAGGTGTCCGACAGCCGTCGCCACATCCGCTTCAGCCCGAAATTGTCGAGCGGCTCCGCGATACATTCGAGCGCGCCCTTGCGCCGGTAGATTCGCTGGTTGTCCGATGATTGTGCCGCGCCAACGACCAAGATCGATGTCGCCGGCGACGTCCTACGAATCGTCCTGAACAACGATAACGCGCCGAGACCTTGGGCACTGCGCAGCCCGATGTCGAGAGTGATCACATCAGGACGCGTCGTTCGAACGAGGTCAATTGTCTGTGCAACGGTCATGGTTTCCGCTACCACCTGGCATCCGGCGCACTCGAGATGACTGCGTATAGTATCGCGCACGATCCCCGAGCTGTCCGCAATGAGCACTCGCACTGCCATAACTGGCTCCTCCTTGGATGAGCCTGTCCCCGCCTGGTTCCCAGGCGTTCACAGACACTCTTTTTTGCGATGTAGCAAAGGCGGGGCCAAGAAATGTGCTTTTCGAACACAACCGTCAGATTTGTACCGGATTCATTGGTTATTTCGGGCTGCTCCGGCCATTGTGATACGAATTTGAATCTTTTGATCTTGTTGCACTCGAGCGATTTGTTGCATCGCGGATAGCCAAAGGTGGCTATCATCGCGTCGCGAATGCACCCCGCTCGGCATGATAGAAGATGCGATAATAAAACATAAGTAAACTTGCCTCGGCTTGATCCTGATGATAAAAATCAGAATTGAATAGTTTGACAGCTGCAGACCGATATACGCGCTAGGGAAGGAACCAAAGATGCCCCTTCATGAGTACTCGGCGAACGCCTCGCCGGTCGCGGCTGCGATGAGTAATCTTCGCGCCGAGCCGGCGGCTGCCGCGTGCGAATGGTTGAGTCTGGAGCATCTTGCGCATGGCTCGGAGAGGGTTGGCGGGATGGTGGTGAGGTCGGCGCAAGTGCGCAGAGTGCTGAAAACCATTTCACGCTTGAGTCCGTACAAAGCAACTGTCCTGATTCACGGCGAATCCGGAACCGGTAAGGAACTCGTTGCTCGAGCATTGCATATGTTGGGCTCGACCGCGGGCGGCCCGTTCGTCACCTTCAATTGCTCCAACCTAGTCGAGTCGCTGGCCGAATCGCAGCTCTTCGGCCATGTGCGCGGCGCCTTCACCGATGCGCGGGAGGATTTGCTCGGCTATTTCCGCTCCGCCAATGGCGGAACCCTGTTCCTGGACGAGATCGGAGAGCTCCCGCTGCGACTGCAACCCAAGCTGCTGCGGGCGGTTGAGACTCACGAAATCCAGCCGGTCGGTTCGTCGCGTTCGTACCCGGTTGATATTCGGCTGGTCGCGGCGAGTAATCGCGAGCTACGCGCGATGGTGAAGGCGGGTCGATTTCGAGACGACCTGTACTACCGCCTCAACGCAGCCTCTATCCTGGTCCCACCGCTGCGCGAGCGGCGCGAGGCAATCCCAGCTTTCGTCGCCCATTTCATCGAGCATTTCAACCGCCTGTTCGAGAAGAATGTGAAGTTCGTTTCGCGGGGCGCATTGGACGCGCTGTGCGCCGACCAATGGCTCGGTAACGTCCGCGAGCTTGGGCACGCGATCGAAAACGCGGTTCTGATGACCGACAGCGACCGGGTAGATCTCGACGACCTGCCTTTCCGCCATGACGATACAGGTGGCGAAGCGATGGGCGTGCCAGTCGACACGATGCTGCCAAATGGCGCATGCGACCCGGCCGAGGGCGGGGTCAATAGCGCCGCGAAGGATTGGCCCTACTCGCTCGACGCCGTAATCCGCGAAACCTCGAAGCTCGCGCTGATTCGCGCGCTGCAGGCGACCGAGGGCAATTGCCATCGCGCGGCCGAACTGTTGGGCGTATCGCGCTACACGGTTTACCGAATGCTGAACCGGTTCGGCCTGGCAGGAGCCGTACCTACAGGCACCTCCCGCAAGCCGACCGGGCGTCAATAGGGACGCACCACTCCCGCAATCCCGGCTGGGTTGGCAAAGCCTGAAAAGAACTAAACTCAAGGTCGTTTCGCGCTAGACCGTGTACCCAAACACTCACGGCAACCCCTGACTAGCTAAAGCCCCATGGCGAACTTCTGATGCTTCACCCTCCTCTTCAGGTCCTACTTTCTTGGAATAGTTGATGCGCTGGCTGTCCGACAATGCACCATCCCTCATTCAGCACCACTCCAGGGGGGCGAGCCTGGGGAGATCCGGGTGACCCCGTCTCATCTCCACGTTCCATCTCCACTGAAATAGTTAGGCGCACCACCCGTACAACAGTGCGACCATCCTTGCTGTGAGCACCACTCTTGGCATCGATGGGGGACGAGCCCCTGGCGACCCTGAGATCAGGGTGACCAGGAGCGCGCGACACCGATCGCCGAGAAGGTTGATGGCGCCTGGCAGATACGTTCGCCAGATCGAACTGTGCAAGCAGCACTGCGACATCGTCATCGAGCGCCAGCGAAAGCGAGGCTTGGAGATTGTGGACAAATCCGTGCTGGTTGCTTGCTGACCGCGCGCAGGATGTGCCATCCAGAGGTCGCTACCAATGCGAGTGCAGATCACTTCGAGAAAAATGCAATGAGGACCCCACGATGCTTTACTGGATCGTAGTCGGAATTATCGCGGGCTGGCTGGCCGGCAAGCTCGTGCATGGCGAAGGTTTCGGATTAATCGGCGATCTCATACTCGGCCTGATAGGAGGCCTCGTCGGCGGCTCGCTATTCGGCGCGCTCGGCATTCCCGGACCCAACGGTTTGATCGGTGGCATCGTCATCGCGACCATCGGTGCCGTCATCTTGGTCTGGATCTCGCACATGATTCGCGACGTCTGACGAACGCCGAGCGCGGCTTTTCATCACCGTGTTTGCTAAAACAGCGCCGCCACACCGCTGCGCTCGCTGCTGTGACCCGGTATTTGACGTCGAAAAAGCAGGTTGTGCGCCCGAGGTTCCCGGCTCCGTTCTGCGAGAGCCTAATGTGCCTCGGATGTTCGACGCAGCCTGCTTCCTGATCGTCGTGTAGCACATAAGCCCCCGGATAGATACTCGCCGCAATCGGGAAAAAGAACGGGCCGGCGCACGAGAACGCCAGCCGGGGCCAACCCCAGTCAGCACCTCCCTCCCCATGTCCGCGCCCATCCTCGCTGAAACAGTTACCGCACCGGGTGCATCATCCACACACCGACGGGGGGCGAGCCCCTGGTGCCCGGATATCCGGGCGACCTTACCCTTTTCTGTTCTTGCCCGTCTTCGCTGAAATAGTTACCGCACCGCTGAACGACAGTGCACCCTCCGGGAAGTGCGCGCATCCGCGGATCGATGGGGGGTGAGCCCCTGGCGCCGGATTATCCGGGTGACCACGCCTGACCATCCTTGCTGTGAGCACCCCTTCAGAGATCGATGGTGAGCGAGTTGCACTACGGGGCGGATTGGAACCAGGCTTGCTCTCGTCCCGATGCTCGTGAAAATCTTCACCCTTGCTGCTTAAAGAAAACTGATCGCAGTGTAGCCGCCGGAAACGACTTCTTGGAGACTCAAATGATGGTTATTCAAGGCTGCGTCCGTTTTGCCTATCTGTGGGCGCCTGCTATGTTCGCGCTCGGGGAAACTCCGTGCAGTTGGCGCTCGGGGTCGCGGCCACGTTCAACGCTCAGTGCGGGGATCGGCGTGCCTGTCCGGAACAGGAGGATTTGCGTTGAAAATGCAGACGGCACTAACTTCTTTCCGTGAAACAGTCGCGAGGCAAACCACGTGGCGGTGGATCCTCACATTCGATGCCCTGGTTTTGCTGGCTCTGGGGACGATTACCCCGAGAAGCGCGTGGGCGTTCGACGTAAAAAGCGCGAAGCTGATCGATAAGGGATTCAAGCTTTTCACCCAGGAAACATTCAACGGCAACGGCCGCACCTGCAAGACCTGCCATATACCCGAGCACGACTACGGCCTGGCTCCCTCGGACCTCGCCTCGATGAGTGCTCACGACAGGAACCTGGTTCTGGCGACTAAGAACCCGAATCTTGAAAACCCGACGACAGTTCAGAAGCTAACGTTGTTCAACATCGCGAACGGACCCCCGGGCAACGTCAACAACCCCGAAGGTCCGCTCCGGGCTTCGATGGCGCTCGGAGGTTTGGCGTTTACGACCTCGAACCTCTGCGTGAATTCCGGGGTGGTTTCCTCGATCACGGGCGACGGTGCGACTGCTACCGTGACGATGATCGAACCCATGGAGCTTTTCGAAGGAGAGACAATCTCATTCGAAAACAATTCGATTGATGGATTCAATGCGACCGCAACGGTAACTGGCCTGATCGCGCCTACTACAGCCTCCGGCGTGCTCTCGGCGACGCAGTTCACTTTCGCGTCGGTGACCTCGGGCACAGGCAGCGGCGGCTTCATGATAGTTGCTGCACCTTGTCCGGGTGCAGCTATCGGAGGAGGCGTCGCCGACGACGGCACCCGGGATATTGAACTTGGATGGGGTGGAGACGGTGCCCTGATCGATCCGTCGATAATTGCCAATTCTCCGAAGAACGCCGACTGCGTTGACGCGATCAATGAGTTTGCGGCGCGTCCGACCGATCTCACGCTTGCGCTCCGGACATTTTCACTTGGCGCGGTCCGCAAACATTTTACGCGCAGCTGAACCGGGTTCCCGGCCCCGATTTTCGATGCCCAACTGCCGCCGAACTCGACGCGATGGCAGCATTCCAGGAATACCTAGGCCGCCAATTCGAACTCGCGCTCTGTTCCAACTCGGCTCCCTCGGCGATTTGCACGGGCGCGCAGTTCTCGGCCAGCGCTTTCGCCACAGGCAGGAACGGAACTCAGACTTCATTCTCGCAAAGCGTAATCACCTTCAACGACGCTGTTGCGGAGACGGGCAAGGCAATCTTTCTCGACAGCCGTGCGAGCTGTAATCTCTGCCACTTCAACGGCGGAGCACAGGACACTATCGGTGACGATCTCGGAGTGCCGGCTGTAGCGCCGGCGCTGGTCGTCAGCCCGGAAAATGTCTCGACGACATGGCAGCCAGATCAGACGTACATCCCGGCGATCGGCTCACCGACCGATATGGTATGGGGTGTTGTAACGCCGACCGATTCGACCAATCCGTATCTCTTCCTCGCCTACACCAGCAGCGCCGGTGCTGTTGGGACTTCTGGCGCGGTCGAGCCGGCTTGGCCAACCGTGATCGGAGACACGGTGGTAGATAACGAAATCACCTGGCTCAATCTTGGAATCGCTAGTCAACGGCTGGGCAAAGCGGGAAGAAACTTTATCTCAGACACTAATGCAGACGGCTTGAGGGATCTTGGCGATCCGTTCGCCAGTTTTTCGGGCTCCGGTGGCTCGCTTGCGCTAAACGAGGTGGTTTCCCCGGTCGTGATTCCGCAGGATCCGGGAGCGGTTCAGGGCGACTTTAATATCCAGTCGATCATCGAAGCCCCTCGCAAGAATGCGTTCTTCCACGACAGCGGAATCGCCACCAATATCGAGGATGCCGCGTCGTTCTACTTCAGCCCTGCCTTCGACCAATCGGTAGCCGGCGTGGCGCATACTGCTGTCCCAACAGGCAGAAATTGCCCAAGGGGGATTCCTTCTTGCGGCGCCTTTTCGCTCAACAGCCTGGCGAGCACCTATACCGGCGGCGACACGCAGCAGGTATTGAATCAGATCGGGTTCTTCCTGCGCGCGTTGAGCACCGTATACAGCATCGCCGATTGCGAGCGGCTGGTGGACGATTCCATCAATCGAATTGATGCCGGCTTGCCCATTACAGTACCGGTCCTCAACTGCACCTCGGATCTTGGCGACGTTGACCGCGTCATTGCGGGCGCGCACGTGACCGTGCCGGACAATTACCTCACCGTTCAGACCCAGGCAAAGAACCTCCAGGTCGAGTTGAAGAAGGCCGCAAATCAGCGCAATCGCGGGAAGCTGGTGGGGATCTATAACCAGTTGAAGGCCCTGAGACAGTCGATAGCATCGATCTCGCCGGACCTTCCCTGATGGTGCAACGAGACCATTTGCTATAGAGGGATTGAAGCAGGCACTCTCTGCGCGGGGGTGGAAGAGGCAACCCCTAGAGAGGGGGTACGCAAGCTGATCCGACGGCAAGTTACCCTTTTCTGTTCTTGCCCGTGTTCGCTGAAATAGTTACCGCACCGGGTGTACCAGAGCGCACCCTCCGGGAAGTGCACCATCCGCATGTCGATGGGGGGCGAGCCTCTGGCGCCCGAATATCTGGGTGACCCCCTCGCCGGAGCGTTCGATTTGTCACATTATTTCTACGAGCAGCTTTCGACAGGTGAGGCGAACGTGAACCAGATGAACCGACGAACCGAGGTGAGCATCACAAGACGGTCAATTCGGCAAGCTCTTTCTGCAGCAGCGATTGGTGCGATGGCCTGTCTTCTTGTGGTATTTGGTGGCGGAACGAGCGCCGTCAGCCAGTCTACCGGCAAACATGATTTCGAACAGCTTTGCGCTCCCTGTCACGGAACTGACGGTACTGGAAAAGGAAGAGACCTTACAGAGACGAATCCACCGGACCTCACTGACATCAGCTCGAGGAACGGTGGTAAATTCCCCTTCGAGAAGGTGTATCGGATAGTCGACGGCCGAGGAATGATGGATTCGCACAAGCGGTTCGCGATGCCGTTCTGGGGCACGTATCTCCAGAACCAAGGCCACCAGCTCACTCCTGAGAACGACGCCGCGGTAAAACAGAGAATTACCGAGATCGTTCGTTACGTCGAGACGATACAGAAAAAATAGAAACGCCTGCCGACGATGAAAGGCTCCATGGATGATCCAATGTCTCATCGTCTATGAGCGAGATCAGCCCCTCCCGCTTCTGTTCGTCTCAAGCCGGAATAGTCACGTCGTACACCCAGCAGGCATGGATGGGAGGTCGAGCCTCTGGCGTCCGGATATCCGGGTGACCTTACCCTTTTCTGTTCTTTGCCTGTCTTCGCTGAAATACTAACCGTGCTGCTGTCCCACAACGTACCATCCTTCATTCACCACAACTCCAGACTGGAGCTATTGCCGCTGATTCGTGCCGGGGTGAAGTTCGCCGATGGTGTCCAAGTCGATCCGGCCAATCACCTTATCCAATCAACTCACAGTCAACCAAGGGAAGCCGCCTGATCATGACCGGCGGATCCACAACATTTGACAATAACTCCACCCGCAAGCTCAATCATGCTCCGGACGACCTCACACCCTCCCTTCTCCACACTTCCCTAAAGAGTACCGCACCGGCTGTACGACAGTGCACCATCCATTCCCAGGCATCGATGGGTGGCGAGCCCTTGGCGCCCGGATATCAGGGTGGTGGGTACGCGAGAACGGCGGCGCGGCGCTGGCGCACTCCCTGCGCTGGCTCGCCGATGACCGAGTCGCCAACGACACGTTGCCCTCGAAGGGACGGGCGTAGAGACGCAAAGTCCTCATTTAGACCCTGACAGTTCGTTTATTTCGTACGTTCGTAAGCTGTGATTGCGAGGTCGTACTCTTGTCATTAACTTGAGCCGCTGGTACGTTCCTGCGTATCTAATCTCTGAGGTCTCAGGCATGAGAATCTTCGTACGACCGCCCGACCCCGCAGGCCACCCATCCGATGGACTCGTCGCGCACGCCTGCACTGTTCTCCATCAGTCGCGTATCTTCTCCGCTCGTCCAGGCGGCATCGCTAACGGCTGCGCGGTGGTTCTTGTTAATCCGTTTGATAAGGCGGCAGCTCTGACAACGCTGGGAAAGGCTGGACTGGAAGTGTTCACCGACTAAACCCAATTCCCTTATAGCTCACGCGCGGCGAAAATCTCAATCGCCATAGCTATTCTGAAGAGTCGGTTTGCAATGGCGAGACACGAAACAGGTGAGAGTTGAAGCCGCATAAGCCTCTGTTACTATCAACGCGCAACCAACATCTTCCGGCTCGAAGAGGGCAAATGGAAGCTGATCCACCATCATGCGGACGGCAGTTCCACCGATTCGCCAGGAACCACCCGATAGCGGTTATCGATAGCTGCTTGACACACGGTATGCGTCGTCCACGAGCGCTCACTCTCCATGCGGCGCGACCGTTGAGAGAGCGGCGCGAGTGGGATCGGCTCGCCGTAGGTCAACCTTCACCAGTCTGGAAACAGCCGGCCGTTAGCGAGTAGGCCCGAAGGGGCTTCCGCCCAGTTGCGCAATCGGTTCAACGTTGACGTCGGATCGACTGCTGGCATCTCGGCGCGGGCTCGGCGACGCTCCGCGCATCCCGAAGCTCGGCACGGCGCCAAATGACCGCATCGCCCGAGCCGAACAGTCGAGCATCGTCTCTTCTCGATCTGTTCGTGATGCCCTGGCCGAAGGAAACTCTGTACTGGCGAATCAAGTAAGTGCTGAAGACCATTGCCTTTCCAGCCCGCGGGCTCTCAGCCACCCGTTCCGTAAAAGTCGGTCATCGCAATCAAGATAAGTAGCGTTAGCGACACATCGTTGCAGTAATTCTACAATTTGTAGCTATCGGCTGATTGATAGCAGGAGCGCGCCGCCTATTCGGAGCGTTATTTACCAATCGCTCGTGGCACATTCATTGCTGCCCA
The DNA here is from genome assembly GCA_963842085.1 of uncultured delta proteobacterium. GTDB lineage: Bacteria > Desulfobacterota > Binatia > Binatales > Binataceae > Binatus. The sequence continues at coordinate 2,553,907 of CAWJET010000001.1, read as the reverse complement.
TAGGAAGCGGGCGGTTCGGATGAGCGGGATGAAAGGTGTGAATGGACTGGGAGGGCGCGAGGATGCTGCCAACCAGGTCGATTGGAATCCGGTATTGGAAACCTGAGATAAACCAGGCAAGATCCTCGCGCCTTGGAAAACTGAGGCGCCGCCTCCTTAAATTTTGTCCACTCTGGCCCGCGGACTACCCTCTCCAAAAACCGCGCCGTTCGATCGACCACGAGTTGCAAGAGCGCGGGCCATTGGATTTGCCGTAGCTGCCCGCTTACCTCTCGTTCCCGGTGCATGTCGCGACTGGAAAGGCGTGGGGGTCACCCGGCCATCCAGTCGCAGGCTCGCCCCCCTACACCCTCCCGTCTCCCACGTCCGTCTCCACTGAAATACTTATTTGAGGATTGTATAATATAGTTACAAGGGGAACAGTTCGGCTTGCTCCCAGAAGGCCATGACCAGAGCGGGCCGGCGGCGCATGCGTGTGAGTGCGCGGCGCGCGTGGTGGCTCAACTGGGCGAAGGTCTGCGGACAGAAGTTGGATAGTTGGTGTTGTTTCCAGTGCGACCACAGGTACTCGACCGGGTTGAGTTCCGGTGCATAGGCGGGAAGAAATTCCAGCCACAGCCGCCCGCGCCGGTGGCGAACAAAGTCCCACACCAGGCGACTGCGATGGGCGCGCAAGCCGTCCCAAACAATCAGCAGCCTGCCCCGCAGATGGCGCATCAGATGGCGCAGGAACTCCACCACTTGCGGACTGCGAATGGCGCCGGGAAAGAGCCGAAAGTAGAAATTCCACCAGCTCACTCCCGCCATCGCCGACAGCGTCTTCCAGTTGAAGTGGTACTGCAGTACCGGGGTCTGCCCGCGCGGCGCCCAGGTGCGACAGCGATGGGGCCGTTCGCTCAATCCGCTCTCGTCGATGAAGACGATGGTGCGCCTCTCGCAGAACGCTTTTTTTTAATCTGCGGCCAACGGTACTGCTTCTAGTGCCGAATGGCCTGCTCGTCACGCTCCAAGGCCCGCCCGCTCGGACGCTGGCAGCTCCAGCCCAACTTGCGCAGAATGCGCCAGACGTGGGCCTCGTGATATTGCACTCCGGTCTGCCCTTCGATTAGCTCGCGCACCCGACCCGCAGTCCACAACCCGTTGGGGTATCCGAGGGCCTCGGGCCCGCGCTTGAGCGCTTGCTCGATCTTGCGCAGTTGGCCAGCCCCGAGCTTGGGCCTGCGTCCGGCGCGACCCGCCTTCTTCAAACCAACCCGGCCCGCCTGCGCCAGCTGCCGCGCCCAGCGGATCACCGATTGCCGGTGCACGCCAAGGCGCCGAGCCACTTCGCTCTGGCTCACGCCCTGCTTGAGCAATCGCGCCGCCTCCATCCGCCGCCGTTCCAGTGCCTCGAAGTCCCGCCGCACTCCTGCTGGATTACCCATGTCAGTAGGCTAGCATATGTATCTATATTATGCAAGCACCAATAGATTGGCTTTTGTGGGCAAGCGTTTTGCTTCGGTGAGTTGAACTCGTTCTCTGCGTGGGGTTTTCTGGAGCCACCCGCCGGATTCGAACCGGCGACCTGCTGATTACGAATCAGCTGCTCTACCAACTGAGCTAGGGTGGCTCTCCATCGCGCACTGCCGCCGACGGAAATAGCAGATTAGCGAAGCCGGCGGTGGCGAGAAAGACTCACGTCGACGTCATTAGCAGTCTGTATGGCGCGATTCAGAACACCCCCAACATTGGGGCCGTTTGCCTCACACCTGCCGGGAGCGCATCGTCTGTTTTGAACACCTCATTGAGTTTTTGCGGTGCCAGTTCCGACTTCCATTAACTATGGACCAGTTGTCTCCGGGTATGACAATTCGCGGGGCGTCGAGCCCGCGATTGCTGTCGCGCTGGTCGAAGTCCTGCGGCACTTACGCGTTAGATCCGTACTCGAAGTCGGCGCCGGCACTGGGAATTACACCGGCGCATTGACGGCGAGCGGATTTTCGGTGATTGCGCTCGATCGGTCGCCTGCGATGGTTGAAATCGGCGCGCGGAAGGCGTCGGCGCGATGGATTCTCGCTGACGCATCGTCGCTCCCGCTTCGCCCGCGCTCGGTGGACGCGGTCGCCGGAGTCAACGTATTGCACCATCTCCCGGTTCTTGCGGCCGTGCTCGCCGAATTCAGGCGTGTGGCGCGGGCCGCCGCCGTGCTGCAGGCGGTCGTCCGCGAGAACCTCGAGACGCTGTGGTATCGCCATTATTTTCCCGAGATCGACGAGGTGCTGCTACCGCTTCATCCGACGCTCGGCGGCCTGATCACTGCGATGTTTCACGCTGGATTTTCACGCGTCGCGGCAGCGAAGATCTTTTACTCGGGGCGGGGCGACCTTACCTTTGAAGCGGCACGCACGCGGCCCGACCTCCTGTTCGATCCCGGGTTCCGTGCCTCGACTTCCGGATTTCGGCGCCTGGCGAGCGCAGGAGTTGCCAGCGGACTGGCCGAGCTGGAGCGCGACCTCGACTCGGGCGCATTTGCTGGAATCGCAGCACCCTTCGACGCTGCCCACGCCGACGCCGCCGACTGCGTGTTGCTCACCGCGCGCTAGTTCGGGCGCACCGCGGGAATCACCTCTTCGGCAAAGCGCTGAACTTCATCCGCGAAGAACGGCCGCGGCAGCGTGAAGATGAAGTGCGTGACGCCAACCTTGACGTAGCGATCGATCGTCGCCAGGCATTCCTCGCGCGAGCCGATCATTAGCTGGCGGCGCGCTTGCTCGGCCGAGGCACCCGACATCGCGGCAACTCGCGCGAGCGCGGCGTTTTCTCGCTCCGCCGGCGCTCGATAGCACAACCCCATCATGATCGTCTTCTCGATCTGATCAGTGTCGCGGCCGACGGTGTCGCCGTGTCGTTCGATCACTTTCAACAGTTCGGCGTATCGTTCTGCGCTCGCGCCCGGGACGTTCCACATGTCAGCGTGCTTGGCGACGATTTTTAGCAATACCTTCTGGCCCTGGCCGCCGATCATGATTGGTGGATGCGGCTTCTGGATGGGCTTCGGACTGCAGACCGCGTCGGTCACGTTGTAGTGGCGCCCGTGCAAAGTTGTTTTTTCCTGCTCGAACATCCCTTTGATAATTTGCAGCGATTCGTCGAGCGCCTGCAGCCGTCCGGGAATCGTCTTGAAGTCAATGCCGAAGCTGCGATGCTCGAGCTCGAACCATCCCGCGCCGATGCCGAGATTCAGACGGCCGTCGCTGACGTGATCGAGCGTCGCCGCCATCTTTGCCGTGATGCACGGGTTGCGATAAGTGTTGCCGTTTACCATTGCGCCGATTCGCGCGCGCTTGGTCTGCTGACTGAGCGCGGTGAGCGTGGTCCATCCTTCAAGGCACGGTCCGGTCGGGTCGGGAACGAAGATTGGATAGAAATGATCAAAGGTCCAGAGCGAGTCGTAACCCCAACCGTCGGCGCTGCGCCATAGCTCTTTCAGTTCGTTCCAGTCCACGAGTTGCTGACCGGTTTGAAGGCCAAATCGAATTGGGTGCGTCGGCATTTGCGATCCCTCCTGAATGCTATCGGCTAGGTAGCGAAACGAGCGCGGGTCCATTCTGTCAGCACCTTCATCAGGCGCGGCCGCGGGTCGCCGAGATGCGACTTGGCGCCGCCGGCGCGCATGAAGTGATCGGCGCCTTCGATGAACGCAATGGTCTTGTCGCTCGCGCCCGACGCTTCGAACTCGCCGCGCACGTCGGAATTGAAAATGTCCTGGTCGCCGTTCGCGCCCACCACCAGCGTCGGCACCGTCACCTTAGGCAGATTCGACGCCATCTTCGCGTACGATGACATTCCCGACCATGTCGACAGCCACGCGTCGGGTGTAACGATGCGACCCAGGCCGAATGGTGAGTAGTTCGCGAGATCGGGTCGCGGCGAGATGATCGATCCGACGGCGCGCTCCGAGGGATCGATCGACAAGTCGAGATAGTTGAGGTTCGCCTGCGTGCGATAGACGAGCATGTAGCGCGGCGCCATCGCACGCCGCGCAACGTAATTGCGACTGTCTGCGCTCGACGCCGCAAAGTCGGGCGCACGCATCGCAGCGCGACCGCTGCTCGCCTCGGCGATATGGCGGCGCGCGATCGCGTCGACTCGGGCGCATCGCGCGCGTTGCGCCGCGCGGTATCGCTCGACGAAATCCTTTGAGTAACGGCTCTCGGCCGGCGGCGGCTTGAAGCCGTTGCGCTCGTCGTACATATCCAGCGCCGGATCGCTCGCGAGCGGATCGGATTCATCGACGACCGCCGCGTCGAGGCACGACATCAGCACCATCCCCTGTCCCGGATGCGCGGCGAGCGCGATATATCCGTCCGCAGTCGGCAGGTCGAACTTGTTTAGATTCGGCGGGCCGCCGCCGGGTGGCGCTGTCACGCGGCCACCGGCCGGTGTGCACGCTTGTGCGTCGTAGTAAGCGAATAACGAGCCGCCACCGGAATTTCCGAGCATCACGATTTTCTCGAAGCCTTCCTCTTCGCGCAGGAAACAAATTCCCGCAGCGAGATCGAGCAGCAGATTTTCGTGGAGCATCATCGCGTCGTTGTTGAGGTAGCGCGTGTTGAAGCCGAACGCGGCAAAGCCGGCGTCGACCCAGTAGGGAATCGAATAGTGCGTGCTGAAGTCGGCGCGCGGGTGCGCCATGAGCACGACGGTGCGCGGCTTGCCGTTGGCCGGCGTATAAAGGATGCCGCGCGATTTGCCGAAGTCGGCCGCGTAGAGCTGCACGGGCCGTTGGCGAATCGACGGGTCGATATCACCGAAATCTATCGGATACCGCAACTGGTAGTCATCCGGCGCCTTGGGCATATCCGGATCTCTCGCACTCTCGCACAAAGGTCAACAGGCGCCCACAAACTTTGGTAATGTTCAGGACCTCCGCCGAGCGGGTCTGCCACGGCAAGCCGCGTTCGTCGTGTCATTCGCGACCACCGATCAGGCAAATTAAGAACCAGCTTCCATGCACCGCCGCGCCGTACAGCCATATCGCGACCGCCGCGGGAACGGCGTCAAGACGCGCTAACATAGCCACCACCAGGGCTCAAGCCCCCGAACAAGGCACGACTGTCGAGCTCCCCGCCTTCCCGCCCGGAGAAAAACCAGGACGCCAGGATTACCATCAGCGCGTCCAACTCGTGCACGCAGGCGCTGATCCTTAGGCGTACGGTCGAGCTGGGTGTGGTCGGCTTTGTGCGGGCGTGGAATGAGTCGCGTTAGAAGGCAATTGCGGACGCGCTGGCCGCCTCGGCAATCGTGGTACCGTTGGCGCTGATCGGCCTCGCGTTATTCCACAAGGACTTGCTTTTCTATCGCTATTTGATATTCACCACGCCGGCCCTGTGCCTGGTTCGTCGCAGACGGGATCGCCGCGCTTCCTCAACAAGGCCGTCCGGGGGTGCCGCGTTCGTCGCGTATGCCCTTGATGACCGTTATGCGCTCGACCGCAACCTGTCACGGGTGAGCATACCCATCGGATGCTTCATGCATGCCTTCCCAGATCCGGACGAGAACATCGAGACAGATCATCATTGGTAAGTATCCCATTTGGGGCGCATCCTATGTTCTCCTAAGCTATAGGACGGTCGCCGTGCCCGGAACGCAGATCGCGTAGACCGTTATTTGATAGCAAATCTGCTCGGTAGAATTATTCACTAAAGTTTGCTGGCCAATCCATCCGTCCCCGCTTGAGGTAGGAATACTCAAGTTCACATTTTGCGCGAAGCCATTAGAGAGCTCAGGAGAAAAGGCGCCGGCGCCGCCAACTACGACTTCACGACTCGGGCATTGCGAAATGACTTGGGCTGTCGCTTCCCCCTGGGAGATGCAGAACTGCTGGGTGGTTGGGACGACGGTTGTCGAGACAGTGGTTGGGACGACGGTTGTCAAGACGGGAGGTTCCGCATAACATGCAGGAGCAACAGCAAGACAAGAGCCAAGCGCCAGAATCGCGCCAAGAATTGCAACACGCGGACGGCATTGAAAGGAGCGAATTGATAGCACGAGCTGTATCCTCCCGGCGCAGAATTCAAACAATTTCCGGCCCAGGGACTAAAATACGCGATTCTGTCCTCATTTGTAAGAAGACCCGATGCCGGGAGCGCGCGACCCTGATCGCCGAAAAGGGCGACTGGGCCAGCTGACACGTTCGGCAGATCGAATTGTGCGCGCGGCACGCCAACGTAGTTATCGCGCGCGAGCGAGCCAGCGGGCTGGAGATTTCCGATCGCCGGAACGGATAATCGCTAGTGTCGGTCGCGAGCGGGCCACGGCGATCGTGCGGGAAAGCTCGCGGCCCGCTCACGAGAAAAAGACGCGTCCATTTCGGACGCCCTTAGACCGGGAAACTCAGTATCGTCTCGACGATTTCTGAACTTGCTATTATGCGATGATCGTGCCTGCTGTGCGCTAAGACCAAAACAATGTTCTGTTAATTTCACCCCTCATTTGGGGCCGAGCCACGACCCGCGACACCGCTCCCTCGAATGAGGAAAAGCACGGCATCGCATCCGCAATCAGCGGCACGAGCGAGAGATCACACTCCCCAAGTTCCCGTGAAACGGATGGCAGTGATCACGGCCGCAACTAGCAGGGCAAACACTAAGATGATGCTCAGCCGTGCGAGAAGCACTAGCGTCCGGTCCTTCATCGACGTCTCATAATGGAATCGCGTGGAACGTAGACTTCAACGAGCTATCAATCTATTGCGGCCTGCTCTTTCTATTGCGGCCTGCTCTTTCCAATGAGGTTCCGATCCTGCCCAGCTCTGGCTGTACCGGTGGCGTGGTGGTACCGCGTCGGGTCCGGAGGAACACTTCCTGTATAAGGGAGACATATCTGCGCAAGCGATATCCACCTACGGCCGCGCGCTATCTCTGTCCGGAGCTTCCGCGACACCAAGGAAAAATGTTTAGCGTCGTTTGTGTGCCCCCAATGCTACAGCCAATTGCGCTTATCAGCGGTAAACACCATACGAATCCGAACTCTCATAAGAGCTCCTGAACCAATTACCACCACGCCTCTGGTGACCGGTGGGCACGATGGCGGCAGGAACGGCGCGTCCACGCTGGCTCCCGGCTTCTGGACCGGGGACGCCCACATCCAAAGGGACCATTGTTAATCGGCTGACAGAGCACCCGTTGCCCCGGGTAGCCTAGCATAGGGCGTCCACACACGCGATGCCCGGCGATGTCAGTTGAAACACCCGCGCACCGCAACATGATCGAGTCGCCGGTTGCCACACTGCGGCTACCCGAGCGTATATGGACCCGGTTCGCCGTCAATAAAGCGGCGGTATTCCAGTTTTGATTCCCGTCAGGCCGCGCTCAGCATAGCTGTCAGCACGGGTAAGAGTCGCCGCGCGCGAGAAGAACCGAATCATCGTACGTTGTTGGCCAGGGATATTGCCGTGACCTTGGACCCGAAGTCCCAGCGTCTGTTCTCAAGTTTGTCTGCTTGCTGGACTCGATCACCTTCGGTATCGTTTGCGACGTGAACCTAAGCTCGAAAAGGCTATGAACGAGCGGTATTACTTTCGTCGCCGGAACCGGTTCAATCGATCTGCTCTTCGGACGCTCGATATAAGGTACCGTGGCTTCTGGCACCGATGCGTCTTCTCTCAGGAGCAACTATCAGGCACGTCGAAAGGTTGCTTCGCTCCGATCCGCATAGCCCTGATCGTTCTGATGTTATGTCTGCTAACCGAAATCAACCCCCAGATAGCTCGCGCTGGCGAAAGTGTCCTGCTGAACCCTGGTTTGACCGAAGGCGCGTCTGGCTCGCCTGATCATTGGCGGAGCGAAGGATGGCGGGAAGGTTCTGATTTCACCACCTACAGTTGGAATAGACCTAAAGACTCGCCGAACGAGCTCGCGATCTCCAGCACCAAGCCCAACGATGCGCGGTGGGTACAGTCTCTGCATCTAGCTGCGGGTTGGTACCACTTCACCGCTGACATCCGCACCGAGAATGTCCCCGAGGGCATCACCGGAGCAAATCTCAGCATCGTGGAGGACGGAATAATCTCCGCTGATCTCCATGGGACCAACGACTGGCAACCGGTAGGATTCTATCTCAAGATTGGTACTTCGGGCGGTGATGTCCTGTTGGCATGCCGCCTGGGCGGATTCGCGGCACTCAATACTGGTCGCGCAGCCTGCCGAAACATCAGGGGAGTTAGCTCGGACCCTCCTTCGCCGAATGAACGCTTTCAGTACGACCTAGATATCATTCACAATGGAGGGAAAGCGATCACTTCCGCCAGTGGTGCGATCGACAATTCCAGCCAGGTTATCGCTGCTGTACTCTTGGCTGCCTTGGTGCTGGTAGGAGTATTGGCATGGCCGAGACTCGCCGTTTTGGTCACGCAAGACGTGTCTTCCATCTTGTCGCAGCAACGGCGGCTTCTCGGTCAAATTACGTCCTCGGTTAACGCACCCAGCCGAAAAGCTGAAGTTGCACTCTTCTGCGTATCGCTTGCAACCTTCGCATACTTTTATCAGGCTTCTGATCATAACACTGCCGTGCGTTTTGACCTGATTCGTTCTCTTCTGGAACGCAGAACACTCTGGGTCGATGGATACTGCGGATATAACACGGCCGATCTAGTAGATTGGGGCTCGCACTACTACTCAAACAAAGCGCCGGGCGGCTCATTAACTGGCATCGTGCCGTGGATAGTGAGTCTCTGGATAACGGCTTTGTTTCAGATCAAGACCGAATCGGTGCGTTGGGCTTTGGTGACCTATCTCAGTACCGTCTTATCAATCGGCCTGCTTGTATCGCTGATGGTCATCCTGATCTATCAGCTGGCGCTCGTTTTCGGTGCGAGCCAGAAAAGGAGTGTTGCCCTGGCATTGATACTCGCTTTCGGGACGATCATGTTTCCGCACGCCACGGAGTTCGCCGGTGAACCGATCGCGGCGACTTGCCTACTTGCCGCATTCTACCTGCTTTTCACAAACGACGGCGAAACCGCCTTCTGGCCTTATTTTGGAGCTGGTCTGCTAGCCGGTTGGGCAGGACTCTGCGACTATCCCTCGATTCTCATATCAGCGATTCTCGCTGCCTATGCGCTCTGGCGGCTTGGGTGGTCGAGGCAGTTTAGCTGGTTCGCTCTCGGTTCCGCGCTGATAGCAGGTTTACTCTTTACCTACGACTGGTTGGCATTTGGTCGACCATTCTTTCTCAGTTATGAAGCTTACATGCTTCCTGGGAACACGCGATTTCCCGCGCAAGCGCAGGGGTTCAGCGGCGTGACATTTCCACGCCTCGAGGTCTTGTGGCAGGTACTACTCGGTCCACAGCGCGGTCTGTTCTTCTGCAACCCGGTGTTGATACTAGCTACTGCAGGGTTGTGGTTCTTTTGGCGGCGTTCCAGCCTTCGGGCAGAGTTCATCGTAATCGTTTCTAGCATACTCGCTTTCGTACTGCTAAACGCATCCTACGGAGATTCAATCATTTACTGGGGCGGAGGAACCGCCACCGGTCCAAGGCACATGCTGCCAGCGATACCCTTTTTGGTCTTGGCGCTTACTTTTCTTCCGAAAAAATGGAACACGGCGTTGGCTGGATCGGCTCTTCTTTCGACGTTTCTAATGCTGATGGCAACCGCCGTCGAGCCGCATCTTCCTTACGAATATACAAATCCCTTCCGTGATTTTTTATGGCAGGCGTTTGCCCGTGGCGACCTCGCATACAACAGGAATTCCTACTTCGGAGGTCCGCCGATCGTGGGTGACTCGACTGCTTTCAACTTTGGAAAGATCATAGGTCTCCCAGGATGGCTTCAGCTGTTGCCGTTGGCTTCGCTTTGGATAGTTTGCGCGCTCTACCTAAAGTCAGTTACCGACACCGATACGCAGCGCGACGGGACTCTGCGAAGAGTCGGGATCGCATTTGCAATTGCGATGCTCTTTGCTCCGCCTTTTTTCACTCGTCTTGCTCGGGCCGCCGCGAAGCCCGAGAAGCATGGTTTGCTTGGATTCTACTATGAAGGGATGGAGGCGAATAAATCTGCTCCTCACATAATCCGCGTAGACAAGACGATCGATTTCGACGATATTTCTTCGTTGGGTGGGTTGCCGTACCCGTCAGTAGTGATCTGGCGGGGCTGGATTGACGTACCAAGTGATGGCACCTACCGATTTATCATTCTAGCCGACGATTGTGGTTGGCTGAGTATCGACGGCAAGACGGTGATCGCGGACCCAGGCCAGGTTACCAGGTTTACGAGTGAGGGAAGCGCATTGCTGACTCGTGGTCGTCATCTCATCGAGGTTGGGCAGCGGAACATATGGGGCTCTTCGTCGATGAAATTGAGTTGGGTGCGTCCAGAAGGTCAAGAAGAAGTTGTGCCTACAAAATTGCTGATACCTGAACCTGTGCCCACGGAGACCAGGTAGGAGATTATTATGTCCACAGTCGAGTTTACGCCTATGCACCAGTCATTAGGCACTGAAACGAAGCTCGGCCGCGACGACTTGAATTGGAGAGTAGCAGGAGTCTTTTTCGGATTGGCTGTTCTGTCAGTCGCCGTTGATTCTCTTTGGCTTCGACGAGGCGGCCGACTGCCAAATTACCTGGCTGTGACGTCGCTCTGCCTGGGAATCCTGGGCCTCGGGATACTACCTCTTAGCCATCAAGCCCACAATCGAGCGACCGTCCATCTCAGATTGCCCAACGCTTCGACCTGGAGCTTTCTCGCCGTTCTGGTGGCCTTCCTAGCTTTCTATTCAATCACCGGATCATGCGAGGCAACCGCGTTCAATGAGCCTGTGCGGCAGTCTGACGCGTTTCTCCATGGACGGATATGGGTTGAGAACGTCCCGCAGTACATGGAACACATCACCTGGGAAGGACGCAAATATTTGGTTCATCCTCCGATGTCCGCGATTCTACTGATGCCGGTGGTGATGCTGTTCGGGATGTCCACGAACCAAACCGCAATCTCAGTCATCCTGGGCGCGATTGAAGTGGCGCTGGCATGGCGCCTACTTGGCCTTCTTGGGTTAAGCATGGCGCCACGCATTTGGCTAACTGTGTTCTTCGGTATTGGAACGACTCTGTGGTTTGAGGCAACGGTAGGAAACAGCTGGGATTTTGTTCTGGTTGTATCGGTCTTGATGACCTTGCTGGCACTTAACGAGCTTTTCGGAGAGGGTCGGGCTTGGCTGTTGGGCCTGCTTACCGCTTTCGCCGCTCTAGCGCGCTACGATCTGGCCCTCACTTTTCCCTTCTACGCGCTCACGCTATTCGTTTTGAAAAAAAAACCACGCGAGCTGATTTGGATGCTGCCCGGCTGGATCTTGGCTGGGCTGGTGTTTATTGTTTTGAACAAGAGTCGCTTTGGGTCTTTTTTCGATCTAACGATGTGGATCTACTATCCAACCGATCCCCAACATCATCCGGACACTGGCCCGCTGTCTTTCGCTTATTTGCCAGCTAATCTATATACCCTTCTGTTTCTCGCTCCGGCTTTGGATGGCCGCTTTCCCTATATACACCCCACTTTAGTCGGCCAATCTTTACCACTTACGAGTCCGGCATTTGTTCTCGCGTTTCGTCCAAGTTTTTGCCGGCCAATTCCTTGTTTGATCGCTCTCATGGCTGCAGTCGGCAGCTTGTTCAGCCTCACGATCTACGCGAGTGGCTATGCTCAATTTGGCACCCGCTATTATTTGCAGGTGTATCCATTTCTTCTGGTTCTTATGGCTCTCGGCATGAGACATAAAGCTGATCAATTGGCGAAGGTATTGATCGTCGCATCGATCTTTCTCGTTTCCTTTGGCGTTTGGCAGATCCGCGGTTTGGGCTTTTGACCGCACGCCTTCTCATAGACGGGTGACGCGCGTGAGACTCTACTACGTTGGCCCTATTTGCCTGATGGTGCGAATGACACTATTACTTCTGCTGGTGCACCCGTTGCCCGCGACAGCCGAGATCGTGAAGAATGGGCTGCTAACAGAAGGGATTGCGAATATGCCGACTGGCTGGCAGCATGAGGCGTTCTTTGCCGACTCGACAGCCGTCTCATTCAAGTGGAGCGTCGATTCGTTGAGCATCGGCGAGTTACAAGTCGCAAACCTTAAGCCTGCTGATTCGCGCTGGGTACAAACTATCACAGTTTCTCCTTCGACGTGGTACCGCGTTTCAGGCTGGGCTCGTACTGAGGGCGTCGGCGATGCTGCTATGGGTGCCTATCTGTCCGTGACCGAGAATGGCTATAGCACGAAAGACATTCGAGGAACGGTCGGCTGGCAGTTGCTTGACTTTTGGATGAAGACACGCCCGGATCAGCATACGCTTCGGCTGGAGTGTCGACTCGGCGGCTTTGCTTCTCTTAATTCCGGGACTGCGGAGTTTACCGCGATCTCAATCGCTGAAGGCGGCAATCCGCCTGAATCCTCTGACCGGGTATACGGAGGTACGACTCTCGACCTGCCACATCAACGTACCATCGTGTTCGCTTTGGTCGGCGCCATCTTGGCGGCCGGTGTCCTTCTTTTGCTGTGGCGGTTCGCGACCTCGCCGACCAGGCGGATACCGCCATGAAAACTCGAACCATACTTTTGTGCTTGATGACCCTCTTGGCCGGCTGGCTTCGCTTTACCGCAACCAGCTTCGGTCTGCCCGATAAGTTCCGGCCCGACGAAGAATACGTGGTGTCGCGCGCGCTGGGTTTCGATCAGGATTGGAATCCACACTTCGCGACTTATCCAGCCGCACAAATGTACGTGGACCACGTAGCTCTCATTTTGGTTGCGAAGCTCACCGGCGATCATTCCGACTTTCGTGAGAGCTACGTTGGCGACAACGGGTCGGGTGCATATCTTGTCGCCCGCCGCGTTTCCGCTGCTCTAGGGACCGCCACGATACCGGCGATATACATGGCGGCTGCTCCTCTCGGAGCTGAAGCTGCGCTCGCCGCGGCAGCGATCATGACGGTATCAACCCTTCACGTGCGCGAGTCCAAGTACGCCACAACTGACGCCGGTGCCGTTTTTTGGCTGGTGCTGTGCCTGGCAATGGTAGTGCGAATGGTTTACGCGGGCAGAGAAACGAACTATTTGATGGCAGGTTGCTTCGCAGGCTTCGCCGTCGCGACCAAGTATCCTGCCGGTGCTGTTATCGCCGCTATTGTCGTTGGTCATGGTGAAGCTCGCGTTCACGAGGGTCGTTCGATACTTAGGTCGTTGCTGGATATCCGGATATACCTTGCGGGATTTGCAACGCTCGTCACCTTCCTCTGCGCGACGCCTTATTTCGTTTTGGATTGGGGTCAAACAGTTCACGACTACGTGTATCAGCGAGGATTCGTCCTCGATGGTCTGCCAAACCCCCTCGCCACGTACAAATGGTCGTGGCTCATGTTTCACGCCGCGCCTGAGGCCTACGGATATGCTCTGATGGGTCTCTTCATCGGCGCCGCATCATGGACAGTCCTGCATAGGAAACCCGGCACAGTGGCCCTGTTTGCTTTCGTCGTTGCGTGCATAATGCCCTTGATTTATAGTCGCTACCTCTTCTATCGTTATCTCGTATTTCCGCTCCCGGGTTTCGTTCTGCTTGCTGCGGCCCTTATGTCAGATCTGATCGAATCAACCCAAGCTCGGCTCGGTTTCATTGGAGCGCGTGCTGTTGTGTTCGCCGGAATTGCGTTTCTACTGCTACCGTCGATTCATAACGACTTAGCACTCAACAGACTTTTGCTGCGAGACGACACACGCACTATCGGACGAAAATGGATTGAGGCGAACATCCAGCCCGGTACCGAGATAGCTGTAAGTGATCTAGCCAACCTATGTGGGAAACCCCAGCTTCCGCAGAGCTATCGTTACGTAGCCTTGCAGCCGCTCGATATCCTCAAGAAGGAAAACATTCAGTGGGTACTTTCTGACACTCTGCCAGCAATCGTGTTCTACTCTAGGGGTGTTTCGCCAGAGGAGATGGAGGAGCTAAGCGCCCGAGGCACCCAGATGCTCGATATCAATCCTATCAAACCCGATCGACCACCGCCGAAATACGATCCAGTCGATGCTTACTATGCGCCAATAGCGAATATCTCCTCCGCGGAGCGTGCCGGTCCCAGGATCAGAATTTGGAGGCTCAACTGAACACACTCGAGAATGTTCGCCAAGTTCTAGATCCGGACGGCCGTCGGTCCTGACAATTGGCTCCCGGTGATGACGCGGGCCACTTGAGAGAGTGAACGGTAACGCTTGCCGCGAAACATCGCCCCTCAACCCGCCGCTTGTCAAAACCTCATCCGCGCGCCCGCGCGCGCGGAGGGGTGGTCCGGACGGCTTGAGGTGTCGCTTACTAGATCGAGGTGCGAACGCTAGCATCGTATCCCTAGTTACGACCCCGAAGACCCCGAGGGAAATTCGAGTTTAAGCATTTTCGGAATGTCCAGTTAGACAAAGGCCGTTTTTCAGTGTCGATCGAAGGCTAGACCGTGATACTCAAACGCTATCGGAGCCAATCATGAATTTGACGACCCGGGGAACTTTCGCCCTTACGATTCGATGACCGGAAACCAGATCGCCGGGTTGGTGCGGAAAATCGAGAAGCTCGTCTAGGCGATGTCCCACTGCTTGTGGAATTTGAGCAGAGCAGCGGCGACTCGCATTTTGATTACGCGGCCTCCTCGGTTTGATCAAGTTTCGATGGTTCGACGCGCAAGGCGCGTTTGAGTAATGGCAGATGGCGATAGCCGCGAATGCGGCGGAAGTTTTGCTCGGCCTGAACTAGCCCGGCGGCGGTCCAGCGCACGATCATTTCGCCTGAGCGCCAGCGGGTCACGTCGCGGCTTATTCGGCGTGAGGTGCCAATCAGGTTTTCGATCGCGTTGGTGGTGACCTCGACGAGCGGGTCCGCAATATGCTGAATCTCGACGCTGGGCCATTTGTGCTTGGCCGCGGCATGATTCGGGTCCGCCAGTTGCCCGACCTTTATGCACGAAATAGTGCTCGGAAGCGTCGATTTCTTTGTGTTTGCTTGCTCCAGGAACGAACGATGTGCAATTATTGTCAAGGGGCACGATGCGGATATTGGAAATTCCGGGTAAACATTCGCCTGAAAACGGAAATTCTGGCTGAAAGGAAAATCGTGATTCGAAGATTGAGTGTATTTTTGCTCACCCTCTTCGTGATGGTGTCGAGCACGAATATGGTTTGCCAGGCGCGGGAATGGCCCCCGTTGACGCATCAGGTGCGTGAAGTGACTCTCAATGGGCAGGCGCCGTTGCGCGGGCGGCTCCCCGCAACGCAGGCCATGCACATCGACATTGTTCTGCCGCTGAGCAACGAGGCAGAGTTGGATAGTTTCTTGCAGGAGCTCTACGATCCTTCAAGCCCCTCCTACCGGCAATTCCTTACGGTGCAAGAGTTTACCGCGAGGTTTGGTCCCAGCCAGGAGGATTATGACGCCGTGATTGGTTTCGCGAAAACGAACGGCTTTACGGTGGTTGGCGGCTCCCGCGATGGTATGGACGTGCAGCTCACGGGCTCGGTGGCGGCCATCGAGGGAGCCTTCCATGTGACCATGGGAGTCTACCAGCACCCCACGGAAAACCGCACATTCTACGCTCCGGACCGGGAGCCCACGGTGAACCTGCCGTTCCGGCCGTGGCACATCTCGGGCTTGGACAACTATTCAATCCCGCATCCCGCCACCGTGCATAGAAATCTGAGTGTGCAGTCAAATGCTGTTAAGGGCTCCGGTCCTTCGCGCTCTTATCTCGGCAGCGATATGAGGGCGGCCTACTACGGAGGAACGGCTCTCACCGGAAATGGCCAGACCCTCGGGCTGTTGGAGTACTACGGATATGACATAGCCGACGTGAACACTTACTTCACGAACGCCAAGCAGACGAACAATGTCCCTATCAATGGCATTTCCACGGATGGGACCAGCTTGAGCTGCGTTTACGGTAAGTTTCTAAGCCTTCAGAACTGCGATGATACCGAACAGACCCTTGACATCACTCAGGCGGTCTCCATGGCTCCGGGCCTGAACGCACTGAATGTGTACGTGGGGTCCAGCGATACCGCCATTTTTAGTTCCATGTCTACGCATCTCACGAATGGAAAGCTGGATGCGCAATTGAGCTCTTCGTGGACCTGGAGCCCGTCGGACCCCAGCACTGACGACCCCTTCTTCAAGAAGTTTGCAGCGCAGGGTCAAAATCTGTTCCAAGCGGCCGGCGACAGTGGCGCTTATACCTCGTCTTCCACTTATGTTTACCCGGCGGATGATGCATACGTCACGGTGGTCGGCGGTACGGACTTACAGACCAGCAGCGCGGGCGGCCCCTGGAGTTCGGAAACCTCTTGGGCCGACGGTGGCGGCGGCTATTTTACGCCGGACGCCATTCCGATTCCCACCTGGCAGCAGCCCATCGGTGTGATCACCAATACCAACGAGGGGTCCACGAGTTTGCGCAACTCCCCGGATGTCGCGGCAGAATCCAATTTTGACTTTTACGTCTGTGCCGACCAAAAGGCCTGCACGGCAAACTATTGGGGCGGGACCAGTTTTGCCGCGCCCATGTGGGCCGGCTATCTGGCTCTGGTCAATCAACAGGCGGTTGCCAACGGTTCGAAGCCGCTCGGCTTCATTAATCCGACCATTTATCAGCTTGGTCTGGGGTCAGGCTATGCCACCGATTTCCACGACATCACGAGCGGCAGTAACGGCGGCTATCCGGCAGTAACCAGCTACGATTTGGCGACCGGCTGGGGCAGTCCGAACGGGACCGGCCTGATCAACGCACTTGCGGCCTCGCCTACCCCGACCCCCACTCCGACCAGGACACCAACTCCGACTCCGACCAGCACCCCAACGGCCACTCCGACAAGGACGCCAACGCCCACTCCGACTAAAGCAGCTACGCCGACTGCCACGGCGACGGCCACAGTCACCACCACTCCGACTCCCACTCCGACCAGCACCCCAACGCCCACCCCGACTAATGCAGCTACGCCGACTGCCACGGCGACGGCCACAGTCACCACCACTCCGACTCCCACTCCGACCAGCACCCCAACGCCCACCCCGACTAATGCAGCTACGCCGACTGCCACGGCGACGGCCACAGTCACCACCACTCCCACAGCTACGCCAACCGCCACGGCCACGCCTACCGCGACATCGACTCCGACTGCCACTCCTACACCTTCTACGACAGCGGATCTTTCGATCACTAAGACGGCCTCGAGCTTAGTGCGGCGGGGTGGACCTCTGACATATAGCATTGCCGTCGCCAACCACGGCCCATCTACGGCAACTAATGTAACAATGCTTGATACTCTCCCGATCGGCGTCATAGTGAATTCGGTGCTGCCTGGAGGACCCACGTGCGCCAGTTCAGGCGGGAATGTGACTTGTGCTCTGGGAACCATGGCATCCGGGACATCACTGCAAGTTACGATCGCAGTCACGGCGCCCTCGCGGTCTGGAACGATCACAAACACTGCGACGGTAGCCGCCAGTCAGGTTGACCCCAACCAATCAAATAACAGCGCTCAAGTCAGTAGCAGCGTGTATTAGCCAGTATTCCTGCTATAATAGTGAGTGGAGTCACAGCTCTATCGATAAATGCTGCCACCGCGTCGGAAATGTGACGGGCAGTCGTGGGCTGTATAATGAATTGTTGAAATCGGAGACTCGAAGCTGAAATTCCGGATCATTTGATCGACAAATCGGGCGGGTCACGGCCTAGCAGGGATTGCTGCGGCTCAGCAGCTATTTGGGCATTTCTGCTTTCGTCTTTTCACCGAGCCTACGCTCTTAGGAATGTTTCCGGCCCTTGCCTGAGGAAGTTCGTGCTTCACAACCGGGGGCCACGCTCTCATAGAAACAAGGGCGCCCTCGCAGCCGGTGCGAAAGTGACCAAGGGTCAAACTTGGAGTATCCTTCAGCAGATTGCAGAACTGTCGACTTCTGACGGCTCTCAGAGTTTCCGCCAAGCGGTTGTTGTCCGGTGAGACAGCCCGTGCGACTTACATCACCACAGCTTGATGCCTGAAGAATTCATCAGGCCAGATGAGCCGGGTGCGCGGTCCCCGCGGAAGTTCCCGGCACTCGAGCGTTGGGGGCTCGACTCGCAACAAACTGCGCTATTCGCCGCCATCTTGTTTGGCACCAGCGCGTTGTATCTGCGCTGCCTCTCCAATACCTGGGTCTATGACGACGTTCCCGAAATCGTAAAGAACTCGTATATCGGGCAGTGGTCGTTCATCTGGAATTCCTTCAGGTACGACAGTTGGTGGTTCCGGGCACCCCAGCATCTCCCGCAGGGTGTTTACTATCGTCCCCTGCAGAACACCTGGCTCGCCATCAACTACTACTTGTTCGGGCTTAATTCCGTAGAATGGCACCTATCGCAAGTTGCGTTGCATGTGATCGCGACCGCCTTGGTGTTCCGGATCGCGCAGCTCCTCAGTCGCAGTGCGGCGACCGCGCTGCTGACCGCGGCTCTGTTCGGCCTTCTGCCGGTACACGTCGAGCCGATCGTTTGGATAAGCTCGATCCCCGAGCCGCTCGCCGCAACGTTCATGTTCGGGTCGTTCCTCATGTATATTGATCGCCCGCGGATCAATTCCGCGGTCGCACCCCTCGCGTTGGTTTTCTTTGGGTGTGCGCTGCTAAGCCATGAGAGCGCCGCTCCGTTCGCACTGATTATCGCCGCATACGTATATCTGTTCGAAAGTCAGGGCACGGACTCCCGAAGGACAGTAGCCGAGCGGCTCGCATCACAATGATGCGGACGCTGCCGTTTCTCGCGCTGAGCGTCGCGTACATGGGCGCGCGCGTATTCGCGCTGGGCTTTCGTGGAGCCTTGGGTCTGCCCAAGATCGAATCCATGACGATCGGCATCTTTACCGGAGAGCACCGCATCACCGAAATCCTGACGACGTTGCCTATGGTAATCGCCGAGTACTTCAAGTTGCTTGCGGTTCCATGGTTAGCGGGCCCTGCACATTCGACAGGCTGGGTGCAGCAACTGTCGCTGGCGCTGTATGGGCCAGCAGCGGCACTGTTCGTGCTCGCGATGGTGGCGGTCTTATTGGTTCGCCGCTCCCACGAGCCTCGGATCTATATTTTTAGCGCGATTTGGTTCGCAGTGGCGCTGGCGCCCGCGATGAACCTGAACAAGCTTGTGGCGCGCTAGTCCAAGATCGCTACCTGTACACGCCTGCGTTGGGATGGTGCCTGGCGATGGGCGCGGGAATCGTTGAGGTCGTTGCAGTTTGGCCGCAGGCGCGCCGCCTAGTGATTGGTACGGTTGCGATGCTCTTGCTCGCATATGCCGGGGCGGCTTTTCATGCCGAGAGCTATTGGCACGATCCGGTCGAATTCGATCGGAGGTCGGCCATGATGAATCCCATCGAGTTGTCCTTCACCATCAAGCTGGCAGATCTCTATGACGGTCAGGGCAACTGGGATGCCGCACTCGAGATCTGGCGCAGCGCAATCCCCAAGATGGCGAAATCCGAACAGCCGCTTGCGCGTCGCCTCTTCTGGGAATTCTTGATGATGCATGGACAGCGAGGCGAGCAGAAGCGATCGCCGAGTTCCGCAACGAACATCCACAGCTAAGCGTGACGATGCCACAGTTCGGCGTTTTGCCGCGCAATAGCCGCGGGCGTGAGCGGCATATGCGGACCGGAGACGGAGATGAACGCGGCGCAGATGTCGCCGAGAAGCCACCACCGATGACGACGCCCTAACCTCTACCAATTCGCCGGTACCCCCTGAGCCACCGGCCGCTTCAATATCGCGTATGCCGATCGAGCAAGCCATCCAGCGGAAGTAATGGCGGCGAAGGGACGTGTCTGATCCTATTGCCTCTTGTCGGGTCGCCTCGGGAATCGCTCCCCGAGGCTCCCACGGATCCGGAGATGCGAGACTATCGCATCCGGCTCTTCGGCCCACGGATTCACTCACGTGACCGAGACGGAACGGAGGCGCG
Source organism: uncultured delta proteobacterium (assembly GCA_963842085.1). Classification (GTDB taxonomy): domain Bacteria; phylum Desulfobacterota; class Binatia; order Binatales; family Binataceae; genus Binatus. Next base: position 2,533,905 of record CAWJET010000001.1, on the reverse strand, counting down.
ACTGCGGCAGCGGATAATGCCGCAATAGACGGCCCATTCGGTCCCAGGAGATGTAGGCTCGCTGCGAGCGACGACTCAACTACTTGCGCCACGCGCAAACGACCCGGTAGCGGAAGTTATACAGCGCTGGGGAATTTCCGGTGATACCGAAATACCCATAGTGCCCGAGCAGCTTCCGCCTGAGCGCGACCCACTGTTCGCGCACCGGCTCGTGCCGATGACGCCGGCACCAGTCAGCGACGCGCCGGAGTGAACTGACCTCTTTCCATTGTAACTATATTATGCAATTCTCAATAGTATCTCACCCCGGCATGACAGGCATGTTGGCCGTTCGCTCGATCCTTCACCCCGTTCCCGGTTGCGGAATGCCACAGGTTCGCGTTGAAACGAATCGGTTGCGATTGGACTTTCCGAGCGCGCCGTGAAGGTCGAGGCGCTGGGTGACGAGAAATTTGACGTGAAGTTGAAGATCCGAAGCTCATCCTGCGGATCGTCAAACTCTGGCGCGGTGAGTACCACCGTGTAGATTGGCGTGCAGCTGGGAAAAGGCGCAGGACCTTCCAGGTCGCCGGCAGCACGCTTGAAAAGTTCGAGGTCGAGCTGCTGGTTCCCAAATTGAAGTAGACAAAGCCCGGATTCACGCCAGCATGGCCGTCCTATCGAAGCCAAACGCTCCTATGCCGACAACTGTCGGACTCAAGTAGCTGGTCTGACTGGCCCGTGGGGTCCACGTAGGCACTCGAGGTTGAGGATCCTGTGACTGCGCTGAACAAGCTGCCGACGGGGTCGGATTGGTCGGAGCATTACCGGCCTTATCAAACACCTGATTCAGCAGATTGACTATCTCGACGAAATTGTTGGAACCAACGCCTTTTGGATCGAGCGGATAGACTGTAATTCCAATGTAGTTCTGGCTGTCGGCGTTGCTGAGGCGCGCGAAGCTTAGTAAGGCAGAGAAGGTCAGAGCATTTGTTTCGACACCTTCTGCCGCGCCGGCGGGTCTGTGCTACAGACTATGCGGATAAAGTGGGTCCCCCGCCCTGTCCCTTTGCCAAAGGGCGAGCAAGCGCAAATTTCTACAAGCGGGAGCTCGGCGCCCGGCGAAACCCTGGCGGGCGCTGCCGCCGCCTTGATCAAGCGCTGACCACCGCGGCTTTCGAAGAGCGTCGGGCCTTTGCACGGCCCATCCCTCAATCCTCCCAAAAGGCTTTTATTGGTTACCCGCGGCCGGTATTCTCTTTCTGAGCAATTCCTGCAGACCCAGCGTCCCTCCAGGCCGCGGCCCAACGCTGCCTTCGGATGGCATGAGTATATCGGCCTTTACATTCTCCTTTTTGCGAAGGTCTGCGACAAAAGCAACGCGGCGCTTGGAAATTTCGCGTATCTGCAACATTTTCTTGAGCTTGTCACTGACTTTCTCATAAGGCGCGCTGAAAAGATTCTTGTGCTGGTCGTAGAACGCTTTCGCCTCGGCGTCGCTGGGGAGAGGAACCTTACTGTCCACTTCGTGCTTGAGCAATTCATCGGGTGTAAGTTTTTCGGCCTTGGCCGCCTCATCTAAAACGCGGCGATCAATCATCGCATTGAGCGTCCTTGCGCGCGCCTGTTTCATCATATTTTCCAGCAACTCGATTTGCGGCTTGGCCTGCTGGTCCAGTTCGCTTTCGGTTATCTTCCAGTGATCACCCGTCGCGACAGCTTTGTCCTCGGGTTTGGCTGCCACCGCCGCCCAAGCGAACCCCTCAGCGCCTGACAGCAAGAACGTTACAGCCGCCAACACCGCCAACTGAAAGCCAAACCTTCTGCGGTTTCCCTCCATGCCACGCAACGCCCCTGTGTTCAATGTTGATTTGGTGGTTAAGCCTGAGCGGTCGGAATACATAAACTCCCTTTTCGCACCGCGGGCCCTGTTGAGGTCTTCAACAGGGCCCGCGATTGGTTACCTACCAGACCGTTTTGCAGTCTGGGCTCTTCTGTTCAGAGGGCGGTCAATTCGGCGTCTTGCCTGTCACCGTAGCCACCGGAGACCCGCCATTGGTACTGTCCACCGTCACTGTGGCCGAGTACTTCCCTTTCTTCGTCGGCGAGAACGCCACGTGGATTGTGCACGTTGTTCCGGCAGCGAGGGTCGTACCACACGTGGTCCCTGCCACGGAGAACGGGGGTGCGAGGGGCACTACGCTCACCCCTGTCGCTGTGGCAGTACCCGTATTCATCAGCGACAACGTCACCGTACTGGTGTGGCCCTTCTTTACCTTACCGGCCGTCTGATCCCCCGGCGACAATGCTAAGACCGCATTTACCGGCGTAGGCGTAGCTGTCGGCGTTGGCGTGGGCCCGATTGGCGTCGGCGTGGGCGTGGGCCCGATTGGCGTCGGCGTCGGCGTAGGCGTCGGCGTGGGCGCAATTGGCGTAGGCGTTGGCGTTGGCACCACCGATGGGAACAACGGCCCGTCGTACTTCAACACACGGTTGTTGCCGGCGTCGGAGACCACCAGATCCTGCAGCCTGTCAAGCGCAACGAACGTTGGCAGACACTGCGTGGTCGAAGACGCCACGTCACTGGGCAGGAAGGTCGGGAGGTCATCATTGATGACGCTGCTAAAGAAAGCGGCATCTGCATCTACGTCACATACTGCCGTGCTAAAGTTCGGCTGTCCGATCACCAGCGTGGCGTTCTCCTCGTTGACGATGGCATCGGCATAGCCAAGGACCCGGTTGTTGAACATGTCTGCAACGTACAGGTTGCCGCCGCCGTCGAAGCCGAGACCCGTCGGTCCGCAGAGCGTATTCGCACCAGGCCCGCTCTCGTAGCCGATGTCCTCAAGACCGCAATCGCCGGTATCGGCGTCGTTAGGCACGTTGCAGCCACAGTCCGAGAACCCTTCCTGGCCTAGCACCACCGAAGCGGCCGGCGGGATAGCTGGAGCAGGGGTCGCATGGAGGAATTCCAGCACCCGGTTAAATCCAAAGTCCGTTACCCAGAGGTTGCCGCCGCTGTCCAGCTTGGCGTCGCTGGGCCCACACATATAGCTCGCCGTGACATCGTCGCAGTCGTCGTCACTGAATAGGTCGTTCTGTCCGTATACGGCCACTGCCGCGGGGTACGGTGTAACGGGTGAGACGAACTGCACCACACGGTCATTGTAAAAGTCGGCGACAAACACGTTCGTCGCCGAACTGTCGGTCGAGACGCTGGTTGGCAGACAGAGCTCGTTCGGTGAGAACGGGTTCGTGGGAGCCGGAAAAACACTCCCGACATCAAGCGGGGTGTTGTCGCAGAAGTAGTCATCGGGACTGGGCTGGCCGATGAACTCGCTCGCGACAAAGGCCGATTGCTGGTGCTTGCTATGGAAGGCTGCCAGCGGGCTCGGGAACTTCATGACGCGACTATTGAGAGTATCCGCGACCCAGAGGTTTCCTGACCCGTCAACCCAGATACCCATCGGAAAGCACAGACTGTCGAGCGCCGGCTCGCCGTCGAGGGTATTGTTACAGCCTGCCAAGCCTTCGTCGATCGAGTTCAGATAGGAGCCGAATGGATCCAGGGTCGAGAATTTCTCGAGCTCCGAGAACGCGAAGAAGGACCCGATATCACCTTCCACCCCTCCGCCCTGCCCGATGACCACGTCCGCAGGAGAACCGTTTGCGAAGCTCTCGACGTTATGCCAACCGAGCACGCGACTGTTCCCCGCATCCGAAACGTACACCCCGTTGGGCTGCGTGGTGCTATCAACCGCAACCGCGTCCATTGGCATGTTGGCAGGGAACGTCACACCGCCGCTTGCGGTAGCCGGCAGGTTACCGTTGGAGTCTTTCTTCGCCAGAGCATTGAGATCGAACGAGGCGAAGGTATGGGTCTTTTTGCCGCCCAACGGTAACGATGCGGAGCTTGACGCATGAAAGGCCGCACTGCCTTTTGGAATCGTGCCGGTTATCTCGCCGTCACCGATATCGAAAATCGTGAAGAAGATATCCTCACCAAGCGATGCGATTCCCGTTTGATTGGTGTAATTGACGATACCGCGACCGAAGGTCAGGAAACTAGCAAGATTGAAGTTGAAGTGTTGGAAATCAACCTGACCCAGCTCGCCGCCAGCATTGCCTCCACTGCCGTTGATACCGAGATTGAACCGCATAACTCGGTTATTGAGCGGGTCGCTGACGTAGGCGTTGCCGTCCTTGTCCAGCGCAACAAACGGCAGCCAGTCGAAGCCGTTCTCGTTCACCGGGATATCCGGCTTCACCGTGACATCCGGCGGCGCTATAAAGCTGAGGTCGAAGCTGAAGCAGACGTTATTCTGATACGGGAAGCCAAACCCTTCGAAAAACTCGTTCGGCTCCACGAACGTCGGAGTGCCGGTGGAAACGAAGTATTCATCGCAGTCCAGAGTTTCGGATAAGCCTCCCGGCGACAGATCGGGCGCCACCAAGGGATTGCCACCACCGGTCGGGGGAAAGTTTCCAAGTTCCGCGTCGGGGGTGTCGCAGGTGGTGATACCTGGACCCGGATGTTGATGGTTCGGAAACTCGAGCACTTCGTTGTCGGCGATGTCGGTAATGTACAGATTTCCGCCAGTGTCGACCGCCACTCCGCCGGCGTCATGCGTACCGGAGAATTCGGGTTCCCCGTTGGCCCAAGTTGGACCCGTAGCGTTCAGCTGAAAATCGCTGACCGTCGCGGTCGTCGAGGCGTAGTGGTAAACGTCATCCGCGTAATCGTAATCACCATCGTTGTTTGTGATCCACAATGCGCCGGTTACGGGATCAGTCGCAACTGCAATCGGGAAGTCAAGGCAGTTTGCCGCGAAGAACGGCACGCCGCCGCAGAGCGCGAGCGGAGGGATTGCGGGGCCACCCGTGCCAGAAAGCGGATGACACAGACTGTCCATTCCATCGAATATATAGCCGGCTGGACATCCAGTAGTGACCGCGCTGGTGCAGGTCCAGGTCGTGCTCGGCGTCGTATAGCAGCGATTTTCTACGCCCGTCATAGTCTCGGTCACCGCAGTGCAATCATCGGTCGAAACAAAGCTGTCCTGTCCGTAGACAAAGTGCGCATTTGGACCGATCGTATTCGGCTCGTTACCCAAGGGATCCAAATATTGCAATACGCGGAAGTTCAGGGTGTCCGCAACGTAAAGATTACCCGCGGTGTCGGTCGCTATACCAAGCGGGAAACACAGGCTTTCGCTGCTGGGGCTCCCAAATGCCCCTTCCGCGCCGTTGCAAAAGTTCCGGGTGAAGTCCGTCTGGCCGAATACCACGTCCGCCGGCTGTCCGGCCGTCATGCCCGAGCTCCAAGGATTGTTGAACTCGACCACGCGGTTGTTCAGCGTGTCCGAGACGAACACGTTGCCTCCCCCGTCAACCGCGACGCCGGTCGGGCCGCAGAGCGTCTCCTGGCTCGTCAGCATCTGGACCCCGAAGAACGAGTCGATTACCCCATCGTGATCGCTGATGTTGCAAAGTCCCGAGTAGAAATCGGGCTGACCGAGCACGATAGCCGCCGGTTGACCGTTGGTAAACGCGGAAGCGTTCGTATACCCGAGCACACGGCTGTTGCCGAAGTCCACGACCCACAAGTGATTTGAACCATCGACGGCGGTGCCGGTTGGAAGCGCCATCGCAGCGATCATGTCCTGGCCCTGGTTGGCGCCGAACTGTGTGAAGTCCTCCGGCGTCATGGCCCCGCCCTGCCCCAGAACTGCATCGGCCGAAAACACACCATGGCTGAGAGTGGCAGGTGAAGCTACAGCCGCTTCAGCGCTGCGTGGCCCTATGCCCGTCGTCCAATGCAGGAGCGCGAAGAGCAGTGCAGTCGCCGTCGCGACCGAAAATCCCGCCACCAAAGAAACGCGTCCACACTTCCCCCTAACCATTGAGTCTCCTCCCTAATCGCTTTCGTTCAAGTCTAGCTAAAAGCCCCCCAATTCACTCTGCCCCGCTATATGGCGCACAATCTTCCAGAAAACACAACGTGCAGTCAAGAGCCCGGCAGAACATTATTTATAGCGGTGGCTATGGACTTCTCTCTAATCGCCTTCGTTCAAGTCTAGCCAAAAGCCCCCCCAATTCACTCAGCCCTCCGAAATCGCGCCCGATCTTGCAGAAAACACAACGTAACGTCAAGAGCCCCCCAAGCATTATTTTGTAGTTTGTACCGGTGACGATCGCAGGCCGAGCCGAGTTCGAACCAGGTCGCGCCTCTGCGATGCAGGCTAAATCCAACGCCGGTGACTTCGCGGATGTTTGTGGCGCAAGCGCAGGACCGTCAACCTTTTTGGTTTAGGCATTTCTTCGGTAATTCCGGGGGGAACAGGGGGCTTCCCCCTCGAGTAAACCGCGCATGCTGTAGCAGGAGCTCCCCATCATTAGAAGGCACGAAATACAGCGCATGTGACAGATTGTCAACAGTCAAACGACAAGGAGTTTAGCTGCATGCTCCCAGCGGATCCCTACCGCGGGGTGTGCGTCGTCGTACCGCGAGGTCGCCCGTCCGGCGCTCAAATTTACCCTCAGCCCTGATGGCGGCGAAGGAGGCATACGATGGATTTGATAGTCGGCCTCGACCACTTGAATCTGTTGGTTCATCGACGACGGGGCGCTTGCGCGCCCCCCTCATTTTGCGGCGATCAGCTCGCGCGCGAGTTGCTCGAACCCGCAGGGAGCAGCGGGGGGTCTCGAGGCCGTCATCATCAGCTGCATCTCACATCCACCACTGACCGGAGTTCCGTCGAGCATCCACTGCGGCTCGCGGCAGCATCCGCATTCCGACTCGGTAAACGAAGCAATGCGTGCGCGGCGGCGGTCATCGGACCTGGTCGGGGAATGGGGAGCTCTTCGGCGCGTCGTACCACTCCGGAACTGTACGAGGCTGTTCGAGGGCATCCATATGAAGATCGTCGCGGAGCCACACAAGAGCCCTGGTATGCCGCCGGGGACTGCACCGGCTGTGCTGCTCGTCACGGCGCTTGCGGATGAGATCGCTTCTGAGGCTGCGGTCTGCGATTGTGGTGGCAAGCCGGTCGATGCCCCGCGAGCACGCGGGGGGCGCACACGTTGAATTCGCGGAAGCAATCGGTCCCCGCACCCATCACGCGAGGCAACGTGGCGCCACCGGCGCTTTTATATCGAGCGACTTCCGCGGTCGGCGTCGTTCAGCAGTTTCACCTCGTCTATCGGCCTGGCGATGTCCTGAAACCCCGGAAAAGATCGTCAGTGATCGTCAGTGGGTAGTAGTCCTGAACAACCATCACCGAATCGCAGGACGTTTCCCATATTTTCCGACGGAAACCCGGTCAAAACGCGCCCAGAAGCCGGCCTTCCTACTGACGGTCACTGACGATCACTGACGATCTTTTCCTGGGTTCGGAAACAGAAACCAAGGATACCACGCGTCTGCCTTGGATATTGGCGCGGCTGAACTGGATCTCGATTCCGACTGCGCGCAGGTTGCTTGCCATACGGCGCAGTGCGTTGCTCAGCGCATTGGGCGCCTTGGGCCAGCGTACCGAGCGGCGCATGCTCTCGCTTGTCATGCTGGTGAGCCGCGCATGCAGTTCTGTGACCGTCCCGCTAAAGCCCTCCAGGGCCAGTTGGGCAACGGGTTCATAAACCGGCGATGCCTCGAGTGCGAGATTGCGCGCTTCGGCGCAATTGGCCCGGTAGGCATCTAACGCTTGCCCTCTTTCCAACCCCAAAGCTCTCTCACACGCGCTGACCCAAACGGCGAAGTCGGCCATTCTGGGCGTCTGCTCGAGCGTGACCTTGGGCAGATTCCCGAGTCCGGCCACGACGGCATCGAGCAGCGCGCCCAGGATGCGCGGTCGTACCTGCTCGAACTCGCGCCAGAACTGCGCCTCATCGCGGCGCAGCTCGGGCTTCATGTCGAGCAACTCCACGATCACCGCACGATCGAGAAAGTCGGGCCGCGCGGCACCGAGGTCGGGAATCGCATTGAACACGATGGGCCGGGTGGCGTCGAAGGTCGCCTCCTCGTGATCGCTGTAGAGTTCCCGGCCACCGAAGCCGCCGCCGGTGGCCAGCCGGCAAGCTGCGTCAGCGAGCTCCTCAGGCAGGTGACTCAGGTTATCAAAGCATACGAGCCAGGAGTTTCTGGCCGCCGCCGTCAGATCGCGAACTTCACGGGGGACGCCCCGCAGGGCCCCGGTGCGCGGATCAATCAGCGCGCTGATTATTCTGCAGGCGGTGGTCTTGCCCGCTCCCTGCTCGCCCTTGGCGACCAGGATCGGACAGGGCACGCCGGGACGCAGCGCCGCGACCAGAAAGGCCTTGATCAGAGTCCAGCCCTGGTGGTCGACGTTCAGGAAGTGGCGCAGTTCGTCGAGAGTGCCGCGGCGCTCGGGTGCGGGCAGCGGCTTAGAGCCGCGGGTGCGATGGAATTTCGGCGACGGTCGATCTACTATCCGCCACCCTTCGGCGTCGATCTCGACCGCCCGCCAGGCACGGTCGCACAGGTCGAGATAGAGTTTCCCCCGGTGATGTGCGACCCGCAGATTGATAGGCGATTCCTCACTGTCAAACAGGGCTTTGGCCTCGAACAGCTCGAGCGTGGCGCGGATGGCTTGTGCGCCCGGGCTCTGGCCGGTCTCCCGGTAATAGGTCCGGAGCAGGAAGAGCTGGAACGAACGGGAGCGGATGGGGTGATTCTCGAAGTGGCCATCGACCCGAACGGAAGCCCAGCCGTGCTGGTCGGGATCGTGAAAGAACTCGATTCCGGAATCGAGCACAAGTCCGATCAGCCTGTCCGCAGCCGATCCGCCGTCGCCGCCGTGCTCCAGGGGCAGCGGAGCGCCGAGCATGTGCTCGAGCAGATCGGCTTTTTCGTATTTCTCGAGAATCCTCCGCCAGTGTTGCCAGGTGAGCGGGTCCCCGCGCCTGACCGCGGCAAAGGACAGTACCGCCTCGGTCGACACCAGCCGCTCTGGCGCTTCTGCGACTAGCGGCTCAAGTTCGCGCAGGAACAGCAGCGCCAACTCGACCGCGATACTGCGCGATGATTCGCCTGCCGCACTCATCTCTTTCTCAGAGCCCGGGAACCAGCTTCCTGGACTTGGCCCGGTTGCAGCGCCGGCAGAGCGTCTGAAGGTTCGATTCTTCGGTCTTGCCGCCCTTGCTGACCGGAACGATGTGATCCATCTCCAGCTGGATCGCCCTCCTGCACTTTCGGCAGCGTCCGCCGTCGCGCACCAGCACTGCCGCGCGCATGCTGTCGGGCACCCGCCGGTTCGCAACGCGGTCCTGCCAGGTCGGCTTTTCCAGCACGGCGAAGTCGACGAAGTCGGCGAAGGCGCTTAAGTCCAACGGCTCGGTCGCCCCTATCAACCGCTCCAGCTTGACCGGACAGTTGGGCAGCAGATTGTTCATTCGTGCCGAGAGCAGCAGCAGACAGAGCAGGTGGGCTTTGTGGGCATCGGGCAGCTGACGGAAGCGAAGGTCGTTCAACAGCTCGTAGGGCAGCTTGAGCTCTCGGTGGGTACGCTCGAACTGGCGGAAATTGCGAAAGCCGAAAAATTCCTGCATGACGGTCTATTGCCCGTCGGGCTCGGTGAAGTTGATCTTGACGACCGCGACCGGCGGCTTACGGTAGGGTTCGAGGTTGACCCCGCGGAGCTCCGGCACCGCCGAGTAATCGACCGCGCCCTTTCGCGAGCTCTTCAGGACTTCGACGCCGCAGCCGTAGGTCCGCCGCGCGGTCGCCATGCACGCAAGCGTTGCGCGCAGCTGGTGTTCTTCGGCTGCTGCGTGTTCCAGCCGGAGTCTGGCTTCACGGTAACGCAGAGCGGCGCGGCGCCATTTTGGCTCCGCGCTCAGATCCAGTTCTTCGTCGGGCAATTCGGGCCAGCGGTTTTCCTGCACCAGCTGCCAGAAAGCGGCCTCTGCCTCTACCAGCCGCTTCAAGTATTCCCGGTCGGGGCGTATTTCGACCAGGACTCCGCCAGTTCCGTGGAAGGACCAGTAGTGCGCCTGTGCTGCTCCGGAGACCTCCAGTTGATGCTGTAGCTGCGCATGGTACTGGCAAGGGATGCGACCTTGCTCAGCTGATGCGCGATCGCGCGGGCTGAGCGGGCATTTAATCTCCAGCAGCGTGGAGCCGTCGAAGCTGAGCCCGTCCAGCGACGCCCGCATCCACTCGAACTCCTGGTGGACCAGACACAGTGGCTCCACCTGGATGCCTGTTTGTCGCTCGTACGCGCGACGGGCGAAACGCTCCAGTTCGCGGCCGCGTCGCGCTGCCGGACCTGCGGAAGCTTCCTGCATACGCCCGGTTTTTATCGACCATAGCGTTCTCGGGCTCTTGAACGCGGTCTCGCCCATGATCACCGGAGCGTCGCTGGCCCCAATTCCTTGCTTGCGCCAGCGGTGCCATTCGGGAGTGTTCTGCTGCAGCCGTTCAATCCTGGGCATGAACGGTCTCCTGATTGCCGCGTTTGGCCAGTTTGCGGTTGAGAACTTCGAGCGCGCGCCGGTAGGCGGTCTCGGTCATTTCGCCGAGTGAAGCGACTTTGTAGTACGCGAGTACCCGTTCCAGGTCTGTCCCGGTATCGTCGATCAGTTTCTCGAGTTCGCGAACCTGTTCGGCGCTGATCAGGCGTTCTGGATTTCCTGCCGAGTAACGACCGTCGGCCCGTTCGTCTTCCGGATCGTCGCCGGTGGCGAGCAGGAAGGATTGCAGCAACGCGTACTTCAACGCCCCGGTCATCGCCTTGTATGGCGCCTTGTCGCCGGGGTCGAGGCCCTGGCCCGCGACCTTCGCAATCACTTCTTCACCGCTGTCGACATCGGCGAAGGTGTAGGCCATTACCACCCTCGCCATCCGGGTGGCCTCGCCCCTGCCTACGGCCGATTCGTAGGAGATGTCTTCTAGTCTGGGGATGACGACCACCCCTAATTCGGCGAGTATGTCGCCGACCGAGCCCGCTATATCAGCGGCGGTAACGTAGCTGTAGTTGAAGCGCTCGTTGTGGCCGCGCTTCTGGACGTAGCCGATGCGGCGGCGAACTTCGGCCAGCTTCTGGCGTAGATTCAGTCGCACCGGATCTCCAGGGGCGGTCACATTGGAAGTTGGAGCGCTCGTCTCGACGGCAGCAGGTGCCTCCGCCGCGCGCGCCTCGGGCTTTGCGGCCACCATCTGCAACGCTTGCTGCTTACGACTGCGGCTTCAATTCTTTTTCACGAGCCGCTTGGCGCCTCTGTTTTTTCCGTTCCCCTCTCCTCCCTCCAGCGAAGCCTCCAGTAGCACCTCGAGTTCGGTCTTCTCTGTCCCAGGGAGATGCTCGACTTCGATCGGCTTCGTCTCGCCCTTGTCTGCCAGTTGATAGACGTTTCCTTCTTCGTCCACGTACAGGCCCTCCTCCGATTCGACCCGGGTGACGGGCCGGCCAAGAAGGGTTGCCACTTCGGGCTTGGCGGCTTCGCGAACTGCATGCCATTCGCGGATGTTTCCCGGCGGGCCTCCAAGGCTGCTTGCGCCTGGCTCGGATTCATTGACAACACAGAGGTGGCCGTTGAGGTAACCAAGGCTGGATTTCATGAATGCTCCTTAGCGGTTTTGATCCTAAATCGTCGTCAGGATCCCAGAGATCTGTCTTCACAAAGCCAAGTTCGCGGGGCTCTTTACTGTAGATCCTCCAGTACGAAGCTTAGCTCTGTCAGCGGGCTCTGTCAAGTAATCTTAACAGATATTTCTGTCAGGTTCGGCTAGGCCAACGCGATGCTGGAGCCCGTTCGGACATCTTGATAAGTTTGCTTTGCAACCGGACGGTAAGGAGCCCGCGGATGGTGAGCAGGAGGAAACAGCGCGATCAGAACGTCGTCGCTCGCGCGGTGAAACTGATTGGTGGGCCAACCAAGGCAGCCACCCTTTGCGGAGTTTCAAACACGGCTATCCACGATTGGATTCACAAGGGACACGTGAGTCTCCTCAAGCACGCGCTTCGTCTATCGCGCGCTTCAGGGATCCCAATCGAAGAGTTCGTGGGTCACGAAGATTCGGAGACGTGACGTTCGCCATCGCCTACGACGCACCGACACACGCGCGCTTCGCCACGGATTCGATCGCGTCAGCGATCCTGGAATAGAGCGCGGCCGGCAGGTCATGCCCCATGCCTGGAATTTCAATCAACTCCGCTCTTGCAACATTCGCCGCCGTGTCGCGGCCGCCCTCGATCGGCACGAGCCGATCATCCGCGCCGTGAATGACAACCGTGGGCGCCTTGACCCGTTTGAGCGCCGCGCGCCGATCGCCGTTTGCCAGCGCGGCGGCCGCCTGCCGGGAAAAGCCTGCCGGATAATTCGATCGCTTGAAGTCCTCGGCCACGCGCCGGCGCATTTCCGTTTCGTCGGTAGGATAGCCGGCGCTCCCGATCGTCGGCAGGGGTTTGAATCGTTCGAGGACTATTGGGTAGCACTGACTGACCCTCAAAAAAACTAAGAGATGAGTTTTACTACTTATAGTTATAGCGGAACCCTCCCAATCTTCGCTTACTTCAGTAATGGGGGGAGGGGGGATGGCAAAGGATTGTCTAGCCAGTTGTCCCACCCGAGCGCGTTCGAATCGTAACCAGGATAGCGATGTGCCGTATAGCGGCCCTGTGGCGCAAGCAGAATGAAACCGAGATTCCCTTCCTTGAGAACTCCTTTGTCGGTCAGCCCAACCAAGCCGGTGAAGATCACCGAGTAGGCGCTTGTTTCGGATGGATGAAGAAAGACCAACATCGGCATCGGTTCTCGTTCACCCGGACCGCGAGCGCGGCTGCGTGGCGGATCTTCATGTGTCTGACTTCATCGGCGCGATTTATTTAATTCGACTGTCAATCAACTTGCTTCGGACTTCGATGTCATTTGGGAGTGGTGCGCCAGGGCACAACTCCAGCCACCGTTTGGTTATCGGATCAGGGAGTCTCCGAAACCTGAACACTGAAACGTAGACGGCGTATCGTTGGCCGGACGGCCGGTCTTCGACGAAATCACGCCTGCACCGGGAACCGCGATATTGAATGAGCGGTTTGCCGGGCTCGATTTCTATGCGAAGCCCTGCTTATCGGCGCCCTGAACGAGGATTACAGAACGATGACTGCGGACTTCATCTAGGAGCAGTCCAACCTCGTCGGCGAATCTCCTTCCAACAATCAGCAATCGTCCAGGCGCCTGCTTGAGGAGTTGACGCAGACTACGTTCTGTAAGCACGTCCGTGTGCAACCCTTCTCCTATTTCGGCGCGTGCGTCGCGCACCATGTCCGGCAGGACGCCTTCCACATTTGGCATGCGTTTAGCCAGGAGAAGCACGCGCAGCTTGCACTTGTTCCCCTTCGCGATGCGTACACCGAGAGCAAGGCTCGCGCGGCCATCCCGGCTTGAATCAACTGCGGCAAAGACTCGCTCGATGGGGCGATCCGTCCCCTGAATGAAAACGCCGACGTTGATAGGCAGCATTTTGGCCCTGGCAAGGACCTCCCGAACAACGCCGCCCGTCGTGTCGCTGCCCGAGGCCGCACGATGATAGCCAAGCAGGATCCAAGCGACTCTCGCTTCCAGTGCTACCGTGATGATGTCCAGTGCCGGATCGTCGGACCACGACACCTGCGCCCCGATGGTCACGCCTTTCGCGTGCGCATAGCGGACCGCTGAAAGCAGTGCAGTGGTTGGTGGCGCAGTACCTTTTTCTTGTGCCGGCGGTTTCGCAGATGCACTGCGCGCGCGGTCTACCAGCGCGAGCAGGCGCGGAGGTGGGTCATTGGGTCCGTTAGCAGCGAAGGCAATCCCGAGGAGCCCCGGAACCGCCTCGGGGTTTGCGACAGAAACGAGGAGTCCGCGCTGAGCCTCAGATGTCGTGGTCTACCTCCTCCGAAATCTGCAAGGTAAATACGTCGTGCTCTACAGAGGAGGCACAATTGTACCACTCCTCCCGCGCATCTTTTTCATTCGAATCGTGCTCTCCTCGCCCTTGCGGACGTGTCCGCCCATCTGATTCGCCTGGCGCATCGTCAGCCAGTATGGTGACATGTATTTCGTGGCTGAAAGTAGAAAATAGCTGACTCCTCGATGCGGTTTCTTGCTGACAAGATTTCGCGGCAGGTCCGGTCGATATCCACGGTCTCCGCCATGGCACAACGCCTTGCTCAAGCAGGTTGATGATCTTCTCGGTGACAATCGCGTAAACGTCCATTTCCTCTGCTCCTTACTCCGCGCCCGCTTCCGCTCATGCGGCAGGGCGCAGTTTGGTTCGTAAAAACTTGAACCTTTCCCCCTCGGCCCTTCACCCTTGTATGAGGGCGAGGAGGAAAGAGACCCGATGCGGAGCAAAGCGCAGCCACCCACGAGCGCGGCGAAGCAGTTCAAGGCGGCCGTGACAAGCGTTAGCGATCCGTCAAGATGGCGCGGCGGTCTTGAGCGTAGCCGCGCAAGGCGGAGATGGGCGGGGATGTTGACCAACTTGCACAGGTATGTGTGAGCGATATACAATACCCACGTGAAGTGGGATGAGCGGCTGGCGGAGTGCGAGGGCTTCCAATGGGACGCCGGCAACTCGGCGAGGATTTGGGGCCGCCATCAGGTGATGCCGACTGAGTGTGAGGAGCTTTTCTTCAATCGGCCCGTTATTGTCGGCAGCGACGAGCAGCACTCATCGAGCAGCGAAGAGCGGTTTTATGCTCTGGGCCAGAGCGACAGCGGCAGACTGATGTTCGTGGTATTAGCGATTCGCGGCCGTCTCATTCGGGTTATCTCGGCTCGTGACATGAGCCGCAGGGAGCGAAGGTTCAGGTCGTCATGAAAAAGGCACTGCCTAAATTCAAGAGCGAAGACAGCGAGCGCGAGTTCTGGGCACAACATGACTCGGCGGACTTCATCGACTGGCGCAAAGGTAAACGAGTGACCCTTCCGAACTTGCGCCCTTCTTCGCAGACCATATCACTCCGTCTGCCGAAGCCGATGCTCGATCGGCTCAAGCTCCTCGCCAACAAGCGCGACGTGCCGTACCAGTCGCTGCTCAAAATGTTTGTCGCGGAGCGGCTGAAAGCGGAATTCGAATCCTGATTAAGCACACGGTATTGGCATCCGCTCGCCTCGCGCGAATAGTCGGTTCCAAAGTGAACAAAACGGTAGTCAAGGAGTT
This sequence comes from uncultured delta proteobacterium, assembly GCA_963842085.1. GTDB lineage: Bacteria > Desulfobacterota > Binatia > Binatales > Binataceae > Binatus. Next base: position 2,518,766 of record CAWJET010000001.1, on the reverse strand, counting down.
TTGAGGGGCAATGGAAAACGGGCAGCTGAGTGGATCGCGAACTTCATTTTTCGAGGCAAATGTCGCGATGTGATTCTCCCAATGACGGTTATCCGCCGGTTCGATGCTGTTTTGGAGCCGACCAAGCAAGCCGTCTTGGAAATGAAGAAACGGCTCGATGATAGCGGCGTCGTTCATCAAGACGCCGCCCTCCGTTTGGCCGCAGGGCAAGCCTTCTACAACGCGTCACCATTCACATTGCGCGATTTGAAAGCGCGCGCCAAACGTTCGGCTCCCTGCGCTCGACAACCACGCCATGGGGACCATCTCCGAGGAGCTCATTCGGCGCCTTAACGAGGAAAACAATGAAGAGGCTGGAGAGCACTTCACTCCCCAAGACGTTGTCGAGCTGATGGCGAATCTCGTGTTCTTGCCGCTCGCGGATCGCGTCGAATCGGGCACGTATTTGGTTTATGACGGTGCATGCGGAACCGGCGGGATGCTCACTGTCTCAGAGGCAAACACTCAAGCGCCTCGCAAACGAGCACGGCAAACAGGTGGCGATTCACCTTTTCGGACCGATGCGATTCCCGCAGCTATTAGCGTTGGCCCTGCCAAAGAAATGGTCGGCCAACCATTCCTTCGGGACCACGAACTCGCGGCTGTCCTCAAAGGAAGCCGAGGAGGCCCCGTTCACGTCATCGCCTGCCACAAGACCGCTTTAGAGACGCAGGCTACTAAGTTACTCGGTTTCTCGGATACCACTGTTGTGACAGCTCCGTTTGGAGTTTTCGTGGCCGACAATATCCAAAAGATTCAGTTCGCCTTCATCGTGAATTGTCGTGACGAGTCGAATACTCGCCACGGAGTTCAGCGGTTCTTCGAGTGGCTGGCGCAAACACGAGAAGAAACGCACCTGGCCGATCGGGCAAGAGCACGTGCGCGGATCGTACGCGCGCTCGCGAAAGAAGCAACGGCATGAAACACGACCTCAAGCCGTATCCGGCCTACAAGGACTCCGGTGTGCCACCGTTGGGAAAAGTGCCGGAGCACCGGCAGGTGTGGCGACAGCGCAACGTTCTGCAAACGCTGGTCAGCACCATCGACAAGCACACGCTAGGACAAGCACACGCTAGAAAGAGAACTCCCAGTCCGTCTTTGCAACTACGTCGATGTTTATAAGAACGAACGAATCACGGATTCCATCCCCTTCATGCGCGCCACCGCCGCCCAGGAAGAGATAACGCGGTTCCGCCTTCAATCAGGCGACGTGCTGATTACCAAGGACTCGGAGTCTTGGAATGACATTGGTGTCCCGACACTCGTCGAATACAGCGCACCCGACCTCGTTTGCGGTTATCACCTGGCAATTCTGCGGCCGTACAAAACCCTAACTGGTCAGCGATTACCTGCTTCGTGCACTCCAGAGTCAAGGGGTCGCGGTACAATATCACCTTGCCGCAAATGGTGTCACTCGTTATGGTCTCTCGCACGATGTAATCAAGAGCATCTTTCTTCCGGTCCCCCCTCTCACTGAACAAACTCTAGTCCGAATCAGGATTCAAAAATGAAAAGTTCGGCTCAGCCGCGGCTTCCGATTGTCAGGGCTGGCGCGGCGATCCTCGCGATCGTCGCGGCGCTCTCGCTCGCCCGACGCATCCGTGCAGTCTCGCACCGGTATGACGACGTTGACTTCAGTTTCTACTACGGCTGGTGGACCGATTACTCGAGCGGCGGCGATCCGTTTGTGGTGCGGAGCGAAAAGACCGAGTTGCGGCCCGGCGTATCGCGTCCGCGCTATTGCAACAACACCCCATTTTTCGTCGAGGTATTTTCGCCCCTCGCACGGCTCGACCGGAAGACCGCCTACTGGACGTGGCAGGCTGGGCAGATGCTATGCCTGGTGGCCGCAGTGCTAATGCTGGCGCGCGCGAACGCTCCGCCGCTCGGTACCGCGCCGACGATCATCGTCCTTTCGCTGCTGCTGCTATCGCGCCAGTTCAAGGGCACGCTGGAGGGTGCCGAAGTCACGCCGACGCTGCTGATGCTGTTGTGCGCCTCATGGTTCTGCGCGCGGCGAGAGCGTCCGGCTGCCGCTGGACTGTGCTTGGCGCTAGCGGCGTTGGTGAAGCTTTATCCCGTAACAGCTGGCGGATATTTTTTGTTTGGCCGCCGTTGGCGTGCGCTCGGCTGGGCGATCGGCTGTTTTGTCGCCGGCGTAATGCTAACGAATCCCGCCCACTGGATCGAGCTCGCGACGCTGGAAATGCCCGTTTCCTATCGCAACGTGGCACGCGCCGAACTCACCATGCTCGCTTTTGTGCGAAAATGCGTTGCGCACTTCGCCGGCACGACCATAGTCGCGGCTCCTTTCTTCGCGGTCCTGGCAATCACTGCACTAATCGACCTCGCGCTGCTCTCTGTCGTTGCGGCGGCCACGATAATGAGCCGCGAACGCGCCGACCTCGACGGTCTCCTGTTCGGTCTGTGGGTGGCGCTTGCGCTTCTGATGTCGCCGCTTGCGTGGATCCCCGAGACCCTGCTGCTGCTGCCGTTGTACCTGTTCGGGCTGCTCGCCGCGTGGCAGGGGTTCCAGCCGAGCGAACCAGCGCGGCAGATCGCGTTGATCGCCGGTAGCTCGATACTCGCCGCATGCTTCGCAACCGCCCTTATCAAGGCGATACCTCACCCCGGATTTGCGATGCTGCTGGCTGCATACCTTGGTGCCGCGCTGATCTTCCGCGCGCGGATGCGGTCGGATCCGCCGCGCAGGGAAGCTCCGCGGCTTGCGCCTCAGCCCCGACGCGTACCCCACGAAGCGGGAAGTTCGCCACTTATACCTTGATCATTCGTGTCAATAGAACATCTTTGAGCGTTATCTCAGACTTCACTGAGGCCGTCTGCTCAAGGGAAGGGCGGCGGGCCGGGCTCCCTTAGATTCGTGCTGCGCTGCTTGAACGCGCTCAGGCGCTGTGGCTCAACGATGACGAATGCGGAAACATACCGGCAGCGAACATTAGATGGGCGCGGGCCAGGTTCCTTTGGGTCACTTGGGGATCAGTCCGAGGTGCTCGGCCAAGATACTCAGCGCGGCCAGTCTGTCCGCCCCGAGCCTCATTTCCCAACGTCCGGACCCGGTGGCCGCCTTCGACCGACTCCCGGATGTTGAAGCCGGAGAGTGCGCTGCGCGCGTCCTTGGGCATCTTGTGGAGGGGCAGCATGTTTCCCTTGTCATCGAAGAGGTGGCGGGGGTCGAAGAAAGCGATAGCCCCGAGCTCGCGCAAAGTCTTCTCGGCCGTGACCCCGATTCTTTGCAGGGCGCTGTTTCGGAGGGCGTGGAGCTTATCGAGAACCGTGTCCTTCTTCAGCAGCCGGTGGGCGTGCACCGCGGCCGAAGAGGCGGCGTAGCCGGCACGGATGGCGGCCTGCGTGCCATTTCCGTCTTTCAGGTATTCGACAACGAAGCGTTCCTGCCGAGGATTGAGCTTCGTTCTGTGTCTGGGCACGGGTCACTTCCGAGTGCCGGGAATTGGCTAAATTTGATGCAAATCGAAAGTTATCATCTATTGTCTTTTTCTATCGTATGACGCAGAAGCAAACCAAAAAAGCCGACCGAAATCGGCAATGGCAGGGGTGCAATCGGCCTGATCAAAATTTGCAAAACAAAGCCATTTTCAATCCAACAACGGAGCTCCGGTCCGTCGGAAATCGACGCGCCGGACCATGGCCTTACATCGCCATCGGCGCTTTCGTTGCAAGTACCAACAACCCTCTTTTCCCTTCTAAAAGGACGCCCGGTGGAAGTCCTACGCCAGCCCGACATCGACTCAGCGAATGCAGGAAACCACCCACCAAATATCAAATGGCCGCGGCCCGAACGTCGATTGCAGGCGTTCCGGGTGAAGGTCAAGCGTCAGTTGAAATAGCCCAATAGGGGTTTGACTCAACCACCCGGATGGAGAAGCCCATGGAGGCTTAAGTGGTGGGACCCTGAGGAGCTCGGAGAGAATCTAAAGACCCTCGAGATGTCATCCGAAAGCGCAGGGCTTTTTCAGCCTCGGCGGTCTCCTCGGACAGTCATCTCATCCCTCCCGTCGTCTTGACTATGATCTGGCGCACGCGCTCGCGCGTCAAGCCGCGCGCGGCAGCGATCGCGGCGAGCGTTTTCCCGGACAGCCGCTCGGCGACGATCGCCTCCTCGCGGTCGTCGGCCGGTGCCGCGCGCGCTGCAACGCAGCCACCAGTGGCGCGCGAAGCGTCAAGCGCGTCCAGCCGCGCGTTCACCCACAGGGTTGCGGCCGAGCGCTTGCGCTGCACCGAGATAGCGCGGTAGAGCGCGGCGCGGTACCTGATATGATGACCGACGACCTCGAGCTGACCGCGCGTCACGAGGAGGCGGAGGCGGCCCGCGAGGTGGCGCTCCTTGCGCGCGAGCGCGACGCCGTACCTATCCCAGAGGTCGTGGCAGCTCGGCGGGTCAGCGTCGGATAACGCGACCGCGTTGACGATCGCGGGCAGCTTGCCGCAGACCTCCGACCATGCGGCGCGGGTCTGAAACTCTTCGATTATGCGCACGAGCTCGCGCTCGTACGCTTCGCGCGAGAGCGGGCGCGCCGGCAGGCGCAGCTTGTAGCTCATCTCCTACCTCGACGGCTCGCCGAGCGCCCGCGCCATCACCGCCCGGCAGATCAGGCGCGACGGGTGGTCTTCTTCCCGCGCAAGCCCGCCGTGCTGTGTACGCAACGCCATGATGCGAAAAATTCTAAGTCTTTTGGGTTGCAATCTCACCACGCTAATGTAGTACGACTGTTCCCCGTTAGCAGTAAGTTGGACGGTTTGTAAGCGATTAAGGTGGCGCAAATTGAAGACTGGCATCATCGGCGCGCGGGGCGCCGGAAAATCGACCGTATTTCGCGCGCTGACAGGACTCGCACCGATTCCGGGAACGGCTGAGGGCCGCAATCGCGCGCGTCCCGGACAAATCAAGGTCACGGATCCGCGGCTCGATTTTCTTGAAGCGGCCTACGGCTCGAAGAAAAAAATTCCGGTCGAGCTCACCATCCTCGACTTCGCGCCAAATCCCAAGGAGCAGAAGGAGGGCGCCGCGCTCGACCCGAGCCTGCTGCCGCTGGTGCGCGACATGGACGCGCTGCTGATCGTCATTCCGCAGTTCGCCGGGATGGAAAAAGATCTGGTCGCGACGCTCGAGAGCATCGAGGGCGAACTGGTGTTCGCCGACTTCGATCAGGCCGAGCGCCGCCTCGAGCGGCTGAAGAAAGAAAAGGGCGGCAGCGATTTCGAGCGCACGGCGCTCGAGAAAGTGATCGCGTGGCTCGGCGACGGCAAGGCGCTGAGGCTGCTCGAGCTGACCGCGCAGGAGAACCAGGCGTTTTCGAGCTTCGGGTTTCTCTCGCGCAAGCCGGCGTTGGTCACCGTCAACTGCGAGATGGAACGCGCCGCCGCCGACATCACCGATGCCGAGTGCGCCACCGTGCGCGCGCACGGACTCGAGGTCTTCAGGCTGGCAGCCGCCTTCGAGTCGGAGTTGTGGGAACTTGATGAGGCCGGCCAAAAAGAGATGCTCAAGGACGCTGGCCTCGACGCGCCCGCGCGCTACCGCCTGATCGGCGCGCTCTACAACCATCTCGGGCTCATCACCTTTTACACCGCCGGCGAGCCCGAAGCCCATGCATGGTCGCTCCGCCGCGGCGAATCGGCTCTGGATGCGGCCGGCGTGATTCACACCGACATCGCGCGCGGATTCATCCGCGCTGAAGTTGTCAGCTACGAGGATTTTGCCATCCACAAGTCCGACGCGAAGGTCAAAGAGGCCGGCAAGCTAAGACTCGAGGGCCGCGACTACGTGATGCGCGACGGCGACATGATTCACATTCGCTTCAAGGTTTGACCCGGTTACGCGGCGATTCGCCGGAAGAAACGCAGCGCGTTTTCGGCCAGGAGGGCGCGCTTCTCGTCGGGTGAGAGGCGCCAATTGTTGACCACGATTTCGGCGGCGTCGGGAAACTCGGCGTCGAAATGCGGATAGTCCGAGGCCCACATCAGGCGCGGCACGCCCAGGAGGCGCATCGCCTCGGGCAGCATCGTCTCGTCGGGATCGAACGTGAAGAAGCATCGCTCCCCGCGCATGTGCTCGGACGGTTTGCGCGTCAGATGCGGCGTGTGACGCGCGAAGTGCTTGTAATGCGCGTCCATCCGCTCGGCCCACCACGGCACCCATGAGATTCCGCCTTCGAAGAAGCCCAGCCTGAGCGTCGGGTAGCGCTCGAACAATCCGCCGCCGACTGCAGCCGCCATCGCGCGCATCTGATGCCAGACGTGCCCGGTCAGATGCATCATGAACATGTTGTTGCCCACATCCTCGCGGCCCGGCGCGAACGGCGGACGGTCGGTGCCGCCGTGAAAGCAGAGCGGCAATTCGGCGTCCTGCGCGGCTCGATATAGCGGATCGAAGTACGGATGGTCGGGCAGCATCCCGTCGAGATTGCCGAAGGTCATGATGCCGACCGCCCACGGCTCGCGCGCAAGATACGCGACCTCCGCGGCGCATCGCTCCATCTCGCGCTGCGGAACGATCCCGACCGCTTTGATCCGCGCCGGGAACGCGCCGCAATACTCGCCGACCCATCGGTTGTAGGCGCGCGCGAGGGCGGCTTCCATCGCGAGATCGCTCGCGGCGCATACCGAAGTCGCCACCGTCGCGAAGCAGACCGCAATGTCGATACCCTCCTTGTCCATGTCGCGGATGCGCTCGGCCGGATCGTAGCCGCCGGCAGGCGAGGCCAGCGGATGGTTGCGGCCCGACGGGAGTTTGCCGAGGCCGAGGACTTCGTTCGCCTCGCCGAGCGGACGTTCTGCAGAGCGCCACTTCGGATACAGCGCCGGAACGATTCCGAGATTGCCGGCGCCGACTCGCGACAGCAAAGCGTCCGCGGCTGCGCGGAATTTCGGATCGATGTGGGTCGTGTAGAGCGACGCCGGCTCGGTCACGTGGCCGTCCGCGTCGATGATCTTGAATCCTGCCAACGCCATGGGTGAGTTGCGCCGATTGTGGTGGAGCGATGCCGGCGCTGTCAACGCGCGACTCGGCTAGGCGAACGAAATTTGGTGCGGTGGAAAAATTGCCGGCGCAGAGCGACTCGTTGGACCTGCGAGGCGCATCCGCGCCGGCGTCGGACGCGGGACCGTTTCTTAGGATCGCGCTGGCGGCGCAGAGACCGCATCCACGCGACACGGCGCAGACTGTATTCCGCCGATCTGCATTTGTAAACGGCCCCTGCCAACGCCCTGTGGATAGTCGAAAAACACAAGCGCGGAGCCCCACGGCCTTCAGCCGCTTTGCTCCGCGCCTGTTTTCAGCAATCAGCCAGGCTGCTCGAGCAAGCGCCTAAGGAGCGGCGGCCACCATCGCCTTTACCGTACAGAAATCCTTGTCGACTGCTCCCATGTTGATGTACCAGCATTCGCGCTCAGGCGTGTGCTGGCCCGGCAGGTAACACATCGTCGAGAAGTTTCCCTGCGTGTCGATCGAAGCCGCGCCCACCACGAACTCACGCTTGAACGGGTAGATCGCAACGCGGGCGTCCGGCACCGGGCGGTCGCGATAGGCCAGCCAGTAGATGTGCGTGCGCCACAAATGACCCTTCTGGTCGTAGGTGTCGATGTAAGGCTCGAACCATACTTCGGCGTCCAGGTAAACGTCGGTCTGTTTGTCGAGCGCGCCGCCACCCAATCTGTCGGTCCGTGGCATCGCCTCGACGATGTACATGTGACGCAGTTCCCAAGCCTCGGAGCATGCGGTCGCACCACCATCGTAGGGACAGGTCTCTTCGGGTGAATGCTGCGCGTGCACGGTCGCGAGCATCTGCTTTTCGCCCAGGTACCGGTAGTTGTACTGCTCGGTCTTGGGGTTGAAGCCGGAATAGTGATCGGGATCGTAGCTCTGCGCACCGGTGGCGCTGGAGAGAATCGACTCGTTCAGGCGGCGCACGCGGCGGGTGCCGGGCGTCCAATCCCAACTGTCGTCGCCGCGGTTCGGGTCTGCGTAGCGATAGCGGATCAGTCCGGTTCCGCGCGCCTCCTCCGGCGCCAGCACCGGGTACAGAGCGAACAGCCACAACCGCCCCGACTGCTTGAAGTCCGGATCGACCGGCAAGGGCTCGACCTCGGTTCTTCCCACCAGGTTGTAGCCGGCGTAGTGACCGACCTCGATGTCGTCGATAATTTTCTGGTCCTGGCCCGGACGAACGTATTCGCTCTGGCAATCGTAGAAGCGCAGATCGTAGTCATCGCTCGAGATTGGCCGGAACACGTTGTTCCAGATGATTTTTGTCGCTACGTACGGATCGTTGGGATCGATCAACGGAAACGGCTGCCCGGCGACGTAGCCGACCATGCTGCGATGATCGTTGGTGAGCCGGACCTGCTGCGAATACTTCTCCGTTGCGTCCCTGTACGGCGGCGGCCACTCGACTCGCTCGGTCGGGACGATGTTCATCCGCATTCCGTGAGTAACCGCGTAATACACCCCGGGCGAAACCAGGTCTCTGACCTGCGCCGCGTTGCTGGGAGCTATGACCTCGCCTGGCTTCACGGTCGCATTAGCTGAAGCCACGATGAGACATAAGCCCAACGCCGGCATCCCCACGCTCAGCATTGTCTTCCCCAAAGCACGCTTGACCATTAGTGTGCCACCTCCCTCCGTCATTTGAGCTTCAATTCTGGGTCGTGAATTTATTCGGAGTCAAGTATCTACGCCTCTATATCATCAAATTGTTCTTTAATTCTACTCTCAGACATTTCCGTTGCCAAAAAAGCGCGGGGCGATGCAGCCTTTTCGCCGCACCGCCCCGCCGAGCTGTCAGGGGAAGCTAAGTCCCCGATTTATCAGGCTAAACTTGCTTATGGAGCCGCCTTTACCATGGCTTCGGTGGTGAAGAAATCCTTGTCCACCGCGCCCATGTTAATATACCAGCACTCGCGCTCGGGCGTGTTCTGTCCCGGCAGATAACACATCGTAGCAAAACCCGACTGCACGTCGTAGCGGGCTGAGCCCACGATGAACTCGCGCTTGAAGGGATAGATTGCCACCTTCGCATCGGGCACCGGACGATCGCGGTACGCCGCCCAGAAGATGTTGGTGCGCCACAGCGCGCCCTTCTGGTCGTAACCGTCCACGTACGGCTCGAACCACACTTCGGAGTCCATGTACACGACGGTGTCCCTGTCGAGCACGTTGCCGGCCTGGCCGACCGTGCGATTCGGAGTCGCCTCGACCACGTACATGTGGCGCATCTCCCAATCCTCGGGGCAGGCTGAGGCGCCGCCGTCGGTCGGGCAGGTTACCTCGGGCGAATGTTTGGCGTGAACCACCGCGAGCATCTCTTTCTCGCCCAGGAACTTGTAGTTGTACTCTTCGGTCTTCGGATTGAAGCCCGAATAGTGGTCGGGGTCGAAGCTCTGCGCTCCGGTCGCGCTGCTGTTCAGCGACTCGTTCAAGCGCCGCACGCGGCGGCTGCCGGGATTCCAATCCCAGGTGTCGTCACCCTGGGTGGGTGATGCGTAGCGATAACGAATCAGGCCCTGGCCGCGCGCTTCCTGCGGCGCGAGCAGCGGGTACAGACCGAACAGCCACAGGCGGCCGGTTTTCTTGAAGTCGGGATCGATCGGCAGCGGCTCGACTTCCGTGCGTCCCACCAGGTCGTAGCCGGCGTAATGGCCGACCTGGATGTCGTTGATGACCTTCTGCGCGTGACCCGGATTGACGTACTCGATCTGGCAGTCGAAAAAGCGCAGGTCGTAGTCGTCGGTGCTGATCGGACGGAACACGTTGTTCCACATGATCTTGGTCCCAACTTGCGGGTCGTTGGTATCGATCAGCGGGAAGGGCTGGCCCGCGACGTAGCCGACCAGTGAGCGATGGTCGTCGGTCAAGCGGACTTGCGACGAGTACTTTTCGGTCGCGTCCTTGTACGGCGGCGGCCAATCGATGCGCTCGGTGGGCACAATGTCCATGTGCATACCGTGCGTCACCATGTAGTAGACCCCGGGTGACACCAGGTCTTTGACCTGCGACGCGTTCTGCGGGGTGATGACGTCTCCGGGCCTAACTCCGGCCCGGGCGGTGGCGGCGAACAGACCGAAGCTCATCACGAGCGCGCCGACACCCGCTACTTTCCATGCGATGCGGGTACAACGAAAAAGCATTCTAGGGACCTCCTGGCGACTGCGAAAAGGCAGGCCTGACAGAATTACCTATTCAGGTCATCACATGTGCACGCGGGAGACAAGGACAAAATAATTTTTTCTTCACATAAAAGTCATCAAACATAAGAAATGGTTATGCAAAGAACCGTTGCGCTTAATCCGCTAAGTATCTGATTTTCTGCCGAAAATCATTAGATCACGCGCGAAAGAGCCCGTCGGACTGAGCTATTCGTAACGCAATGCGTCGATCGGGTGCAGCAGGCTCGCTTTACGCGCCGGATAATAGCCGAAGAAAATCCCCACCGCCGCCGAAAAAATGAAACCGCCCACCACTGCCACCGGCGAGACCAGCGTCGGCCATTGCGCCAGTGCCGAAATCAGCTTCGACACGAGGACCCCCAGCACGATCCCCGCCAACCCACCCATCGCCGACAGCAGCATCGCCTCGACCAGGAACTGCAGCATGATGTGGATGCGGCGCGCGCCGATCGCCATGCGGATTCCTATCTCGCGCGTGCGCTCCGTGACCGACACCAGCATGATGTTCATGATGCCGATGCCGCCCACCAGCAGCGAAATCGAGGCCACCGTCAGCAGCAACATCGTCATCACCTGCGTCGCGTTCTCGGACGCCGCCGCTATCTCACTGAGATTGCGCACCGTGAAGTCGTCGTCCTGTTTCGGCTCGATATGGTGGCGCTCGTGCAGCGTGCGGGTGATTTGCGCGAGCGCGTTGTCCACCTGGTCGGAGCTGCTCGCTTTGACGAACATCATGTTGACGACGCCGGTGATCTTTGGCGCGCTGCCGAAAGGGCTGCTCGCTTCGGTGCTCGAACTGTAAACCGAATTGGTGGTCGGCACCGACGAATAAACGTTGGTCGTGCTCGCCGTCGCGACCGCCGCGGGCGCCGGTGTCGACTGCGGCGCCGACACGCCCAGGACTTTGCGCTCGGCAGTGTTGAACGGCACGATCACCACGTCGTCCTGATCCTGCCCGTAGCTCGATTGTCCCTTGACCGACAGCACGCCGATTACTTTCATCGGGAAGTTCTTGACCCGGACCGTCGCGCCGACCGGATTCTGACCCTCGCCGAACAGGTTGTTGACCACCGTCTGTCCGAGCAGGCACACGGCCGCGCCCGCCCTTTCCTCGGAGTCGGTGAAGGTGCGCCCGATCGACGGCGGCCAATCGCGGATCGCAAAATAGCTCGAGGTGGTGCCCTGGATGTTCGTGCTCCAGTTGCGGTTGCCGGAGACCACCTGCGCCACCTGCCGATCCATGTAGGTCACCAGCGCGACCGGCCCGCCGCCGCGCGCAATCGCCTGCGCATCGCCGACCGTTAGCGTCGAGTTGCTGCCCAGCCCTGCGCGCACGCCGTTGGCGGTGGTCGCGCCCGGCAGCACTATCAGCAGGTTGGTGCCGAGGCTGTTGATTTGCGCCTCGACCGACGACTTCGCGCCGTCGCCCACCGCCACCATCGCGATCACTGCCGCGACGCCGATGAAAATTCCCAGCATCGTGAGCGCGGCGCGCAGCTTGTTGCGCCTGATCGCGCGCCCCGCCGCGACCATCGCCATGCTGGCGAAGGTCCAGGCCTCGTCCACGAGCGACGCCGCCCGCTGCTTCGACTCCACTTGCTGCGCCGCCGGCGCCGTCTTGCCGCCCACTCCGCCGCGCGCGGCGGTTCCCGCTTTTCGCGTATCCGAGACGATCGCGCCGTCGCGAAACGTCACGATTCGGTCCGCGTATGCCGCCACGTCGGGGTCGTGCGTCACAACGATCACCGTGATCCCTTGTTCGCGATTCAGCCGGGTGAGGACGTCCATTATTTCGGCCGAGTTGGTCGAATCGAGATTGCCGGTCGGCTCGTCGGCGAGCAGTATCGACGGGTGATTGACCAGCGCGCGTGCGATCGCGACGCGTTGCTGCTGCCCGCCGGAGAGTTGATTGGGATGGCTCTGTTCGCGGCCCGCCAGCCCCACCAGTTTCACCAGGTCGGCCGCGCGACTCTCTCCGTCGGCGGTCCAGGCCGAGTAGAACAGCGGCAGTTCGATGTTCTCGAGCGCCGAGGTTCGTGACAGCAGATTGAAGTTCTGAAAAACGAACCCGACTCGACGGCTGCGAATCGTCGCCAGCTCCGACTCGTCCAGCCGCGCGACGTCCTCGCGCTCAAGGATGTATCGGCCGCTGGTCGGCCGGTCCAGGCATCCGAGCATGTTCATCAGCGTCGATTTGCCCGAGCCCGACGCACCCATCACCGCGACGAACTCGCCGCGCTCGATCGTCAGGTTGACCCCGCGCAGCGCGTGAACCTCGACCTCGCCCAGCACGTAGGTCTTGGTCAAATCGACCAGTTGAATAACGGTGTTCATCGGACCAACGCCCGCGGCTAATGGGGCAGGTGCATCCCGGGTATCCCGCCGCCGTGCGACCCGGAGCCTCCGCCGTGCGATCCCGCGCTGCGAATTTCGTCCGTCACCACTCGTTCTCCCGGCTGCACGTCGCCCTCGGCCACCTCGACCCAGGTTCCATCGCTGAGCCCGGTGGTGATCGTGACCGGCGAGACCTCGCGGTTCTTGAGAACCCAGACTCGAGTCTGGCGGCCCGGCGCTCCATCGATCGCCGCGGAATCAGCCGGCAGCTGTCCCGGTGGCGCAAAGCGCAGTGCGTCGATCGGCACGCGCACCACGTTGCCCTTGGACGCCGTTACGACGTTCACATTCGCCGTCATCCCCGGCTTGAGCAGCAGCTCGGGATTTTCCACGCTCACCACCACGTCGTAGGTCACCACGTTCTGCACCGTGATCGGCGCTTGCCGAACCTGGCTGACAATTCCCTCGAAATCGCGGTCCGGGAACGCGTCGACCCGAAACGTCGCCTTCTGCCCCTGTTTGACGTAGCCGATATCGGACTCGCTCACGTTCGAGTCCACCTGCATCTTGGTCAGGTCCTTGGCGATCAGAAACAGCGTCGGCGTCTGAAAGCTGGCCGCCACCGTCTGGCCCACGTCGACGTTGCGCGAGACGACGGTGCCGTCAACCGGCGACACGATATTGGTGTAGTTCAGGTTGACTTCGGCGGCCGCGACGTTGGCCGTCTGCTGCTGGATATTGGCGTGGTCGAGCTTGACCTGCGCGACGTCCATCTGCCACGCGCTGTACGCGGAATCCACCGTGTCCTTCGACACCGCGTCGGCCTTGTAGAGCGCCAGGTCGCGCTCGTAGGTAACCTTCTTGTAGTCGAGGTCGGCCTGGTCCTTGCCCAGTTGCGCCTTCGAGTTGGCCAGCGTCGCATGCGCGATATCGACCGTCACCTGGTATGGGCGTGGGTCGATTTTCGCAATCGCCTGGCCCTTCTTCACCGGCGCATTGTAATCCGCATAAATCTCTGTGATCGGCCCCGACACGTAGGTACCAACCTGCACGGTGATGACCGGATTCACCGTTCCAGTCGCCGTGACCGAGCGCACGATCGGCCCTTCGGTGACCTTGGCGGTAACGATTTTCGGCGCGGTCGTGCTGCCGGCAAGGAAATACCAACCCGCGCCGACGGCCAGCGCAGCAATCGCGAGCATCCACGCGCTATTCTTCAAGCTCGGCAATTTCATTGGCGGTGCTCAATTATCATCCCATCGCCCAGAGGTTTCCATAGACTCTGCCTCTAAGACGTAGCGCCGCCACGCGGGTTTCGCGGCCAAAGATAGGCCCGGCCGTCATCGAGGCGATTCGCGTGGTGCGCCCGCGCGACTCCCGCCGCATCGCGACTTCGCGGACTTGAGCAAATTCCGCCGAGCCGAGTAACTTGACGGTCATGCCACAATCACCCCCGCTCGCCGGAATCAAAGTTGTCGATCTCACGCGCTATCTGGCCGGTCCATTCTGCACCCAAATCCTCGGCGATTACGGCGCCGAGATTTTCAAGATCGAGCCGGTCGAAAATCCGCGCGGCGAGCTCGGCGACAGCAAAGGTCCGGACAGCTACTTCTTTCTTTCCGCCAATCGCTCCAAGAAGAGCGTCCGGCTCGCCATCAAAAAACCCGAGGGACGGGAAATCCTGATGCGCCTGGCCGACGCCGCCGACGTCGTGGTCGACAACTTCCGCCCCGGCGTCATGAAGGCGCTCGGACTCGACTACGAAACGCTCGCGCTGCGCAATCCGCGCATCATCACCTGCTCGATCTCGGGCTTCGGCTCGAGCGGGCCGCTGCGCGATTTTCCCGGGTTCGATCAGATCGCGCAGGGGATGTCGGGCCTGATGAGCGTAACCGGCACCGCCGAGAGCGGGCCGACCCGCGTCGGCATCGCCATCTGCGATCTGCTCGGCGGAATTTTCTCCGCGCAGGGCATTCTGCTCGCGCTCGAAGCGCGCCATCGCGACGGCCGCGGTCAGCGGGTCGAGACTTCGCTGCTCGAATCGATTGTCAGCATCCTGACCTGGTCGGCCGGAATTTATTTCGAGACGGGGGTGACGCCCGCTCCCGCTGGCAACCATCACCCGCTGTCGTCGCCGCACGGGGTGTTCCAGGCGTCCGATCGGCCGTTCAATATCGCATGCGGCAACGAGGCGATGTGGAAAAAGTTCGTGGTCGTCATTGGCCGGCCGGAACTGGCCGACGATGAACGATTCAGGAGCAGCGGCCGCCGCGTGAAAAACCGCACCGCGCTCACCGAGGAGATAAATCGCGCGCTCGCTCCGCATTCCGCCGAGCAATGGATCGAAATCCTCAATCGCGAGGGCATTCCGTCGGGCCCCATTCTCACGATCGAGGAGATGTTCAAGCATCCGCAAACCGCCGCGCGCGAGATGCTGGTCAAACTGCCGCATCCAGAGCTCGGCGAATACCTGACCACCGGACTGGCCGCCAAGCTCGAGGCAACGCCGGGCAAGATCACTCGCCCGCCGCTGGTCGGCGAGCACACCGACGAGGTGCTCGCGGCGCACGGCTATTCGATGGATGAGCTAAAGCGCCTGCGCACGTCCGGCACAATTGCCTGACCAGCGGCCCGCGAGTGATCGGGTTATTCGCCGCTTCTTCTTCGAGAGAAAGTCGCGCTCAACCGTTGGCGCGAGTTACCGAACCGGCTCGAACGCACCCGAATCGCTTTCCCGCTGGTGGCGATTGTCGCGGCAGGCGCGCTTCTCTACCAGGGCAAGACCGGCGGAGCGCTCGTTTACGAACAAGGCGTCGGAGCTTCGAGTGCTATGCGCAGGACTGAGATGTCTATGCGAATTTCCGCTTGGCCGCAACCACGGCCATCTCGGCCATACCAAGTTGCCGAAAAACGCCTTCCTCCTGTCGCAGCGCCTTATCGAAATTCTGAAGCGCTTTCAGAACTTCAATGGGCGGTGACGGTTCGCCAAACGCGTAGTCGAGACTTATCGTTTCGCCGGGCTTGGTATTGTCCAGAATCAGAATGTGCCTGACGATGGCATGGTCGCGTTCGTAGGAGCGTAATTTTTCCCGCGCCTTGATGAGCCGGCTCCAGGCTTCTTCCCACTTCTTGACGGTGGTCGCCATCGGCAAGCACTCTACACCCTTCGCTATTCACACTCCTACGGATAATCCGGGACCCGCCTACGGCTCGTTGCCATGCTGGAACAGCCGCATCAGCTCGTCGAGCGTCGCCGGCGGCCTGCGCGCCGTGTCGAGCGTGTCGCGGACGTGATCCACCGACTTCATTCCGACCAGCGCCACATCTACACCCGGGGTCGAACGCACGAACTGAATCGATCGCTGTGCATCGGTGGCGAAACCGCCGAACGCATTCGCGACTATCGGCGGCAGCCCGCGCGATAACTGTCCCTGCAGCAGCGACGCGCTCGCGCAAACGGCAAGGCCGAGCGCCTTCGCCGCCGCCAGCGGTGTCGCCTTGCCGGCATGCACGAACTGGTTCGAGCGCGTGACCGCCTCCGGCATCGCAAGATTGTACGGCAGTTGAATCGCGCGAAAGTGATGCGCGTCGCCGGCGACCTCGCGCGCGACTCGCATCAGCTCGTCGAGCGACAGCCATCCGCGCTCAGTTGGCGCCGCGCGGAAACCGTTCCAGGTCGCGGTCCCGTACACGACGATCTTTCCGCCGGCCACCGCGCCCTCGAGAAACTCGAAAGTCATCGCGATTCGCGCCAGGAACTCCTTGCGCTCGATCGCTTCGAGCTGCGTCTCCGGATTGTGAATGTAGTAGATGTCGATCGTCTCGAGATTGAGATTGCGGCGCGACAGTTCGAGCATCGCGCCGATGTACTTCGGCGTCATGCAGTGCGAGCCGTCAACCAGGTCGGCGGGTGCGACGATTCCGGTCTTCACGTAATGCTCTTCGAACCACGCACGCGGGTTGGACGGCACGCCGCCGTCGAACGTGATGTAACCGCCCTTGGTCGCGACGACCACCTGCTCGCGCTCTATCTCGCCCGCCGCCACCATCTCGCCGAGCGCTTTGCCAATATTCCGTTCGCTGCGCTGGAAGCGGTAGTTCACCGCAGTGTCGATCAGGTTGATCCCGCCGCGCAGGCTCGCCCTGATCGCTTCTTCGTACGATGCGTCCGTTTCGTCGTCGGGCTCGCCCAGGTACGTGCCGATTCCGATCGATGAAACCGACACTCCCAGCGCCGGCCGGAAATTTCCCGGCAGCTGCGGGAACCGGCTCGCGTATGCTGCCGTAGCTTCGGCGGTCGCGCGCCCTTTGAGCATCATGCGGTTTCTCCTGTGAGTAATTCGCGGGCCCGTCGCGCCGTCAGGACTGAACTTTACTGAAAAAACCTTTCCTGAAAAAAGCTTTACTGAACAAACCTTCACTGAAAAAGCGGGCTGATCGTCGGTTCGTAGAGCGCCTGGATCACGTTGCCGTCGGGATCGCGAATGTAGAACGACACCGAGCCGTCGCGATGACGCTTGAGCTCCTGCACGATCTCGACGCCGACGCTCTTCGCCCACGCGTATCCCGCCTCGACGTCGGCGATGGTCGGCACGATAAACCCGAGATGGTCCAGGCGCTGCGCGTCGCCGCCAAAGTCGCCTCGATGAAGCGCGAGGTTGTCGCATCCCGAGCTCAGGTACGCGTTGTCCGCGTCGGGCTGCCAGACAATCTTCATCCCGAATACGCGAACGTAGAAATCCTTGGCGCGCTCGACATCGGAAACCTTGAGCGCCAGATGACGCATGCCGCGATTTTTGATCAACTCTGTCCCTCGCGCGTCTTGTACCCGACCACCGCCCAAATCGGATCCGACGGCGGCGTAGTCGGCGCGCTTCGGTCAATGAAATCTATATTCTCAAACGCGCCGCTCTCCATAAAGTAGCCGCCGACCAGCTTGCCGCGGTCGTAGTCGTCGAGATGCTGCCAAATCGCCACCGCCTTGGTCGGGAACATCCGGTTCGAAAAGGTCACGACGAACGGCGCGCCCGGCTTGAGCACCCGTGCGACTTCGGCGAACGTCTCGGGCGGCCGCGTCATGTACTGCACCGAGACCGTAGCCACCGCGCCGTCGAACTCGGCATCGGCCAACGGCATCCGCGGCCCGCGATTGAGATTATGGACAACGATCTCGCTGAGGGCCGGATTATCTTCCATCTCAGCGCGATTCATACCGAGTCCGACCACTCGCGACGGCCGGAGATGCGCCGGCAGATGCGACCGCCAACTGCTCATCAGGTCGAGAATCGCACCGCCTTGCGGCAGCAGTTGCGCGTAAATCTCGCCGACTTTCGCGATCGCACCGTCGTCGATATGGGTGACGAGCCGCGGGACCGAGTAAAATACCTCATCATCGTCGTCATCAACACGTCTGAAAAAATCGGCAGGAAGTTGTCTGGGCATGTCTGAAATCCTGTTTTGACGCCCGGTTGATAGTTTTCTTTTCTCTTTGAATATCAGCCATTTAGCGCGATTTTCCGAGAATTTGCCGAGCATCGTTGACAGACTTCGCGCCTGTCACTTAAAGTAAAACACTTTTACATACCGCGCTGCACGAGTCTCACGAATCGCCAGCACGGCAGCCGAAACACGATGGTCCGACGCGACAAAACCAACTACGTCATCCAATCCGTCGCGCACGCGCTCGACGTGGTCGAACAGTTTTTCGGCGACGTCGATGAACTCGGCGTTACGGAACTTTCCAAGCGCCTCAAGCTGCACAAGAACAACGTCTTCCGGCTGCTCGCGACGCTCGAAGCGCGCGGTTACATCGAACAAAACAAAGCCACCGAAAATTATCGCCTCGGCATCAAGTGCCTGCACCTCGGACGCCGCTACATCCATCATATGGGTCTCGTCAGGCAAGCGCGCCCCATCCTCGCCGACGTCGCCCGCAAATGCCGCGAAAGCGCGTACGTCGCGATCGTCCGGCGCGACGGCGTCGTGCCGCTCGAAGCAGCGGAGGCCGAGGATCGCGCCGTGCGTATCACGCCGCCAATCGGAATCACGCTGCCGCTCCATTGTACCGCGGCCGGCAAGGCGCATCTCGCCTTCGACGCCGAAAGTCAGCTCAAATCCGCGCTGCCCGAGACGCTGAAGCGCTTCACCGATCGAACGATCGTCGATCGCGCGACTCTGCTCGCACAACTCGAAGCAGTCGCGCGCGACGGCTACGCGGTGGATTCGGGCGAATTCATCGAAGAAGTGTCGTCGGTCGCGGTCCCGATTCGCGACTACACGCGCTCGGTCGTCGGCTCCGTCGCAGTTGCCGGCCCAACCTACCGCATCGGCCCGGAACGAATCACCGCCGAAATCGCCCCAAGCCTCCTCGACGCCGGCCGCGAACTGTCGCATCGCCTCGGATTCAACGAGTAAGTTCACACGCGCTGGGCGCGTAGTGAACGACTGACGATTGTATGCGAACCCCACCGTGGGTTTCGCACTTCCCTGGGCAGGGGTGACGCCACCGGCGCGGACCCCTGCACCCAATTCCTTTCGTGTCATTCAGAGCGAAGGAAAGAATCCCGGCTCCTAACCTCGCCCGTGTTACGGGAGAGGCGGCCGGACGCAACGCGGCCGGCAGGTGAGGGTTCCGCGATCCCAGCACACGCGCCCGCTTGGTCTTTTTTTCTGTCTCTCGGTCCTTGTGTCATTCAGAGCGAAGCGAAGAATCCCGGCTCCTTCCTGAATTGCCTCGCCCCATGTCGGGCGAGGCCGACGCTCGTCTTCGAGCGTCGGGTGAGGGACCAAATCTGCCGAGATTCCGAATGTGCGCCTCATGCATTTGTAACGCGCGCACCGAGGTGCGCCGCCGTGGTCATTCAGGTCATCGAACCTAACCGAAGCATCTCGTCGGTAGGCTGTGGATCTGCGTCATCAGGCTCATTGAAAGCGCCATGCGAGCAGGCAATCATAGACTATAGAGGTGTGATCCGGTGAATAACGCAGCCCCTGACCGAGACCGAAGCATCATTTGGAAAAGCGAAGAGGGCAAATCCTATTTGCAGGTCGGGGATTCTCTGGCCTTAATGAAGGCCCTAGCGGAAGAAAGTGTCGATTGTATTTGGACGGACCCGCCGTATCTGCTCTCCAACGACGGCGTTACGTGCATCGCTGGCCGTATGGTCAAAGTGAACAAGGGTGAATGGGACAGGAGCAGGGGCATAGATCTGGATCATGAGTTCAACCGTACTTGGCTTGGAGCCTGCTATCGAATTCTCAAACCCGGTGGATCAATTTGGGTCAGCGGCACGCTTCACGTTTATCTGAGCGTCGGTATGGCGATGCAGCAAATTGGCTATCGGATCCTGAACGATATCGTGTGGGAAAAGCCGGCGCCCCCGCCCAATCTCGGTTGTAGATGCTTCACACATTCGACTGAGATTCTCCTCTGGGCGACTAAGGCGAAGAAGGGTGGTAAGGACCGGCACAAGTTCAACTATGAGATCATGAAGGCGGAGAACGGTGGAAAACAAATGAAAAATGTTTGGCACTTTTCGCCGCCTTCCGATGAGGAGAAGCGGTTGGGAAAACACCCGACGCAGAAACCCGTGGAACTCATCGCGCGCTGCCTTCGTGCCACAACCGATCCCGGCGACTTGGTGTTGGATCCCTTCACAGGATCAGGGTCCACGGGCGTGGCGGCGTTGAAGCTTGGCCGCTCCTTCGTGGGCTATGAGCAGAACCAGACCTATGCTCAACTCGCAGTCCGCCGGTTGAGTGAGACGGTCCCTGATCAGCTCGCGATAGGCAGGTCCTCGACTTCACCCGTTGTGAGAAAGGGCCAACAGACTCTGTTCTCGAAAGCGTAGGCTCCCGGTGGATCGGTCCGAGGCCTTGGCTCTTCTTGGAAAGCTGGTCGGGCTTGATCTGGTCGGTCTCGCCAATGGTTATGGCGTCACGATGTGGAAGGGTGACCGCATTAATAAGGGTTGGGCAGGCCACACCATTGAACGCTACCTAGGACTTCCGCTCAATTCTTCTCGTTCTCCGAACTTCGGCTCGTGGGAACTTAAGGTTGTCCCGGTGCGCGCCCTGCCTAATGGTACATTCAAGGTGAAGGAGACGATGGCCATCACGATGATCGATCCCGTCGAAGTGGCTGCTAAAGAATTTCAAGACAGCCATCTGTTCTTGAAGTTACAGCGAATGGTCGTCGTCGCGCGGGTTTTTGAGAGCAAGGCGGAGACCCGGTCTCTCTGTCATCTCGTTGCGTCGTTCGATCTTGGTGACAAGGAACTCTATCAACAAATCAAGGCCGACTACGACTTGATCCGAGAGGTGATCCGCATAAAGGGATTCGAGCGCCTCAGTGGCTCGATGGGAATCATGGTGCAGCCGCGCACGAAGGGGGCCGGACATTGGGGCACATCTCGGGCGTTTTACGCCCGGGCAGCATTGGTCGCTACGATTCTCGGAATTGGGGCCGGATAAAGGAAATGTATGCCGGGTTTGCGCCCCCGACCTTCGCGTCGGCGTTCGCCCGTTAGTTTGTTCGACTGAATGGCCGACCAGGAACAGAGCCATTCTCTCAACCGGTAGTTAAGCCAGATGAACCTTTAGATGGCAGCGCGGCTCCGACTCTGATATATTCCCCACCAATGGCCACCGCTCAACGAGCGCGACCGGCCCGCAATTCTTCGACCGCGAACATTCCGCGAAGCACTCCCGCGAAAAACAAAATTTGACGGAACGAAACTACCGATGGTGTGCGTCCTCCGTCAGACCCGCGACTAATAGTATATGTCGCGATCAAATGTTCTCATCGGAACCTCTCTTGAGAGGAGCAATCATGGCAAGAATTCAGATTTGCGCCGGCGCGCGGCCATTAGTATCGTTTGACTGATCGGCCGACCGTTGTTAGAGAAATTGCGTTTGTCGGCTCTGTTCCCTGGGCAACCTCGTCTGTTCAGATTCAATCGATGCATCAACGAATGCGTGGAGTTATAAGGCTTTGAAAATCCTGGTTCCGATCAAGCGAGTTCCCGATCCAGCGACCACCATCCGCGTACTGCCCGACGGCACCGGCATCGCGACCGATAACGTCAAATGGGTCATCAACCCGTTTTGCGAAATCGCGATCGAAGAGGCGCTCCGCATCAAGGAGAAACAGACCGGCGAGGTCATCCTCATCACCGTCGGCCAATCGACCTGGCAGGAGCAATTGCGCACGGGGCTCGCGATGGGCGCCGACCGCGCGATCCTGGTCAAGACCGACGCCGCGCTAGACTCGCTCGCGATCGCGCGGATCCTTGCAAAAGTCGCCGGCGACGAGAAGCCCGACCTCATCATCCTGGGCAAGCAGGCTATCGACGACGACTCGAACCAGGTCGGCCAGATGCTCGCCGAGATGCTCGGATGGCCGCAGGCGACGTTCGCATCGAAGGTCGAAATCGGCGCCGACAAAACTTCAGTCGTGCGCGAAGTTGACGGCGGTCTCGAGACGGTAGCTTTCAAGCTGCCCGCCGTCATCACCACCGACCTGCGCCTCAACGAGCCACGCTACGCGTCGCTGCCGGGAATCATGAAGGCGCGCAAGAAAGAGCTGAAAGAGGTCGCGGCCGACAGCCTCGGCGTCGATCTCGCGCCCAAGCTCAAGATAAAGACTCTCGCCGCTCCGCCCAAGCGCCAGGCCGGGCGCAAGGTCGCGTCGGTGCAGGAGCTGGTGTCGGTCCTTCACACCGAAGCCAAGGTGATTTGATTGCGAACCTAGCAGGGTGTTTGAGAAAGTGCCGACAAAGAATCATTCCGTGATTTCGCTCTCAACACCCTGCGTAAAACTGGCTGCCTTCCCTAATCTTCTCTCCCGCTCTTTTGCGGGGTAGACAAGAGAGGGGGGCAGCCTGTGATTCATCAACAGGCTGCTACGATCGCGAACGCGGAGTAATTGATATGGGTGACGTTCTGATTTTCGCGGAGCATCAGGGGGGACACTTTCCCAAGACTACGCTGGTCGCCGTTCATGCAGGCCTCGAGCTGGCGAAGAAGCGCGGCGGCAAGGCGGTCGCGGTCGTCGCGGGCGACGCGCCCGAGGCGGCAGCGGGCGAGATCGCCAGGTACGGCGTCGCCAAGGTAATCGCGCTGGCGCATCCCACATTGAAAAACTACCTAGCCGACGCGCACGCGCAGGCCCTTGCCGCGCTGGCGAAGAAAGAAGGCGCGGAATTTGTTCTCGCGACCGCGACTGCGATGGGCAAGGACTTGTTTCCACGGCTGGCCGCGCGACTTGGCGCTCCGATGGCGTCGGAAATCACCGCGATCAGCGACGACCATACCTTCGTGCGCCCGACCTACGCCGGCAACGTGATGGCGACGGTCGAACTCGACGGGCCGATTAAAGTATTGACGGTGCGCGGCACCGCGTTCGACGCCGCCAAGCCGGGCGACGCTGCCGCTCCGGTCGAAAAGCAGGATGCCGAGATCGACGCGGGCGCGCTCAAGATGGAATTCGTCTCGTTCAACGCGACCAAGAGCGACCGCCCGCAGCTCACCGAAGCGCGGATCATCGTCTCCGGCGGACGCGGCCTCAAGTCGGGCGAGAACTTCAAGACCGTGCTCGAGCCGCTGGTTGATGAGATGGGCGCTGCGATGGGCGCGTCGCGCGCGGCGGTCGATGCCGGCTTCGTGCCCAACGACCTGCAAGTTGGACAGACGGGCAAGGTGGTTGCGCCTGAACTCTACATCGCGGTCGGAATCTCGGGCGCGATTCAGCATCTGGCGGGGATGAAAGACTCGAAGGTTATCTGCGCGATCAACAAAGACGAAGAGGCGCCGATTTTCGCGGTCGCCGACTACGGCCTGGTCGCCGATCTGTTCAAGGCGGTCCCCGAGATGGCCGAGGAAATCAAAAGGCTCAAGCATTCGTAGGCGGGGGGTTACCCCTGCACCCAATTTAAAGACGGAGTAAAGCCCGATGTCTGAGCTGCGGCACAAATTCGTCAACACCAATGGCATCCGGATGCATTTCGTCGAGCAGGGCGCGGGGCCGCTCGTGGTGTTGTGCCACGGATGGCCCGAGTCGTGGTACTCGTGGCGGCATCAGATTCCCGCGCTCGCAGCGGCGGGTTTTCGCGTCGTGGTGCCCGACCAGCGCGGCTACGGGCAGACCGACGCGCCTGCGCCGATCGAGTCGTACAACATCCTTAACCTGGTCGGCGATATCGTCGGGCTGGTCAACAGCCTTGGCGTCGAGTCGGCAGTGATCGCCGGTCACGATTGGGGCGCGCCGGTCGCGTGGAACTCGGCGCTGCTGCGCCCCGACATCTTTCGCGCGATCGCGCTGCTCAGCGTTCCATACCTTCCGCGCACTCCGCTGCGTCCGACCGACGGGATGAAGGCGCTCGCCGGCGACCAGAATTTTTACCAGCTCTATTTCCAGGAGCCGGGCAAGGTCGAGAAGGAACTCGACGCCGATCCGCGCCGCTCGATGGCGATGATCCTGTACTCGGCATCGGGCGATGCGCCGCGCGAAGGGGAGTTCTCGTTCCTGTTCCCCAAGACCAAAAAGTTTATCGAGACCGGGATGGTGCCGGAGAAGCTGCCGCCTTGGCTGACGGAGGCCGACCTCGATTTCTTCGCCGGCGAGTTCAAGCGTGCGGGCTTTCGCGGCGGCGTCAACTGGTATCGCAATTTCGATCGCAACTGGGAGCTGACGCCGTTCCTCGACGGCGCGAAGCTGCGCCAGCCGGCAGTCTTCGCCGCCGGTGAGCATGACGTGGTCGGCAAAATGCTTCCCGGCGGCTACGAGTTGGCGGGAGCCTTCACTCCCAATCTGAAGAAGAAGGTAATAGTCCCCGGCGCAGGTCATTGGGTGCAGCAAGAACGCCCCAAGGAAATCAATGAGGTCCTGATCGAGTTCTTGAAGGGTCTCTAACGCGGACGCGGCGGCGCGGCTCACGATCAGATGTGAAACCTGCACGCGGTTTCACCGCGATTGAGTTCGACTTCTATTGCCGCCGCCTACGGACCCGGGGGCGTCTGGCGCGGATGCTGACGCCACAATCCCAGCCGCCGGCGCGCCTCGCGCCGCTGCTCCGGCGTCATTTGCTGCCAGCGATGCCAGTTCGTGAGCATCCGTTCGCGCTGCTCCGGCGGAAGCTGCTCGAATTGCTGGTATCGCTTCATCATCCGATCGCGCTGATCGGGCGGCAGACCCCGCCAGCGCGCATACTCATGCTGCAATTCGTCGCGCCGCGCCTCGGGGAGCTGACGCCACTTGCGCAATCCTTCGAGTACCCGCTTGCGTTCTTCCGGCGGCAGATTGCGGAACGTCTGGAAGTTCTGCTGCACTCGCAGGCGCTCTTCGGGCTTCATCGCCTGCCATCGCCGGTAGTTCTCGAGCACGCGCTGACGCTGGTCCGGACTGAGCTGTGCCCATTCCTTCGGATGCGACGCGACAAGCGCGCGCTCGGCGTCGTTCATAGGCTCCGACGCCCCCGGAGGCAACGACAACGCTTGGGCGTAGGCGGGAACCGCCGCATGCCATCCGCACAGCAGGAACACCGCGAGCACGAATCCGCTCAATATGCGCCCGCTACCCGTCATGGCTGCGGCCCCTCGACGTCGTAGCTGGGCTGACTCGACGGCGCCGGCTCGGACGCTGCCGCAGGAGCAGGAGCGCCGACCGTCTCGGCCGGCGCGCTCCCGAACGTGGCTCTGGGAGCGGGTGCGCCGTTTCCATCCGCGCCCCCGTGATTTCCCAGGTAACCCATCGCGTCAAGCGTGCGTATCTGCTCGAGCATCGAGTCATCCGTTGGCGCTGCGGCGGGCGCCGACGCGCCTTTCACCTCATTGCGCGAAGGGGGCTCGAACAGGTCCAGATTCATCAACATTCTCAAGTCCGGCGGCCCCTGCTGCGCCGGCGCTTTCCCGCTTTCGGTTCCGACAGCGACGGCCGCGAACAGCATGATCGCGGCCACTTTACGATGGAGTTTCATTGGTCTGGCGGTTGCCGGGGCCCAGCTCGTCCAGATGCTCGATCACGTCGTAGTTCTCGAGCAAATCGAGATGCTCGACCACGCGATAGTTGGCCAGCAGGCCGACATCCGCGTCCGCGCTGCTCAACTCCTGTTGCAGCTCGAGTTGATCGACTCCCGGCAGCTGCACACCGCCGGCCCCGCGATGCATCACGATCGCGAGCGCGAGCACCGCGACCGCCGCTGTGGCCATCGCCATCGACGGCCAGCCGAAGACCGGCAACTGAAGATCGGCCCACCATCGCCCACGCGCAGGGCCGCGACTCGCCTGCGCTGCCCGCAGCTTGCGCCCGAGCTCACCCCGATAGTTTGCCCAATCCGGCTCGCGTACGTCATCAACAGCCTTGGCCAGCCTCGACAGTATCGCCGACGCCGCCGCGGCCGACTCGCGGCAATCCGCGCATCCCTCCAGATGCGCCGCCACGCGGGTGCGCTCGTCCGCGCTCAACTCTCCACGCAGATACGGTATCAGTTCAATCTCGGGATGATTGCCGGCCATCGTAGTCAGTCTTTTCTGAATAGTCAGTCGCGTCTCAGTCAGTCCGTTTCCTGATTAGTCACTCGATTAGTTGATCAATTAGTCAATCCTGCTGCAGTAGTTTACGGAGCTGGACGATCCCGCGATGCACATGGACCCTCGCCGTGTTCTCCGAGCACTTGAGCACCTCGCCTATTTCGCGGCTGGTGAATCCCTCCTGCGCCTGCAGCAGCACCGCCGCACGCTGCTGCGGCGAGAGCTTTTCCAGCGCGGGACGCAGCCGGCTTAACGATTGCTTCAGCATCGCCTCGCCCTCGGGGCCGGTCTCATCCGAGGGCGGATCGAAGGCGTGTTCGTCGGGGTCGCCGCCGCCGGGATTCGCAAGCGGCGCCATCCGTCTCCACCATCGATTCCGCCTCTGATGGTCGATGCAGAGGTTGACCAGTATCCGGTAGAACCAGGTCGAAAAGCGCGACCGCCCGTCGAACCGGCCGGCGGATTCGTACAGCCGGAGGAACGCGTCCTGCGAGACGTCGCGCGCGTCGGCTTCGTTGCCGAGGATCGACGCCGCGAGCCGGTACGCGCGGGCCTGATGGCGGTCCACCATAAGCTCGAATGCGTCCGCATCGCGCTCCGCGATTCTCCTGCACAGCTCCTCATCCGAAGGCTCCACCGTAATCAGTCCGGGGCCCGTCAATCCCGCTCGCCCCGGAGACCGATATTACAATTTCCCGACCTATTTGACGAAACAACCTTACGGTTCGTTTACACTCTCCCCGCGCAATTCGACACGCCCGCACTCCGTCATCGGGACGTAAACGGAGCCTCCACCCGCTGCGTCCAACCCTCATCGAGAACACGCGCAGCGGCGGCAACGCCAACTGAAACGCTCATATCCAACAGGAGACCGATCATGAAAAAGACTCTCACAACTCTCGCGGCAATCGCTTTCGTCGGCGCGATGACCTCCGCCGCCATCGCCGGTCCCGTCGGCCGCTTCGACAACGGCTATCTCGACGAGCATCCCGAAGTGGCGGAGCAACTGGCGCACGATCCGCACTTGGTGGACAATCCGCAGTTCCTCGCCAGTCACCCGGGCCTCGTCACCTACTTCAGGAACCATCCCGAAGTTCGCGAGGAGCTGCGGCATCATCCCGACCGCTTCATGGCGCGGGAGCACTACTACGAACACCACGGCGAATGGAACGGTGCGCATCCGCTGGCGACCACCGATCACTACATGGACTCGCATCCCGAAGTCGCGCAGCAGCTCAACAAGGATCCGGCGCTGGTCGACAATCGCGCATACGTCGACAGCCATCCGGGCCTGCATGAGTACCTGCAAAATCATCCCGTAGCGCGACGCGATTGGAAGTCGCATCCGTTCCGCTACATGACAGCCGAGCGGCACTTCGATCAGAAGCACTAAATGACAGGGCAGGCGGCGGTGAGGTCCGAAAGGCGCCGAGCGATGACATCGCTCGGCGCTTGACGTTTCCTCACAAAAGATGCCGGGGCCGGCTCCTGCGCAAGGCAGCGTGAAACCCACGCCGGGTTTCCATACAATCCAGTGAGGTGAGCAAAGCGCCACCGGAATTCGTTGCACAGCACGCTCGCGCCCTCGGGCGTCTATGCAAACGCGCGGGCGCCGCGCGATGGAGCATCAGCGATGATTCTCTCCACGACGCGGTGTATCTGGGCGCGCACACGGCGGGCGTGCTCGATCGCGCCGGCGTCGAATCATTTATCGGCGCGCTCCACGCCGAAGACCTGGGCCTGGCGATCGCGTGCCGCAATGGAGAATCCGCCGCGTGGGAACATTTCATCACCAGCTTCAGGCCGGCGCTCTACGCCGCCGCGCGCGCGATTGCCGGCGACGAGATGCGCGGGCGCGAACTGGCGGATTCGTTATGGGCCGAGTTGTACGGCATCGAGGTGCGCGACGGCCGCCGCCGCTCGATCCTCAGCTACTTCCACGGCCGCAGCTCGCTCCTGACCTGGCTGCGGGCCGTTTTGGCGCAGCGTCACGTCGATTATATCCGCTCTCAGAGCCGCCTCCAGCCACTCGACGATGACGTGGAAAAACCTGGGTGAGCGACAGCGACCTTCGGGCCGATCCGCTCGACGCCGGCTCCGACCGCGCCCGCTACGTGGCGATGCTGGGCAAGGCGCTCGACGCCGCGCTTAAGTCGCTCGCGCCGCGGGACCGGATGCGGATGGCGTACTATTACCGGCACGAGCTTTCGCTCAAGGAAATTGGGCGCGTGATGGACGAGCATGAGTCCACGGTGTCGCGCCGCCTGGCACGCACACGCGACTATCTCAAGCGTGAGATCGAGCACACGCTGCACGACGGCGACAAGCTGAGCCACGATCAGATTCAGCTGTGTTATGATTGGGCTGCGGGCGATTTGCAGCTCGACCTGTCGCGCGCGCTTCCGGACGTCAAATGAAACGACGCGCACAGTGCAATTTTCCGGCCGCGGTTCGTTCAAAGAGTAAGGAATCGCGGATAGCATGAAACCGTGAAAAATGCTGACCGAAATAACGAGCCGCTCGACGCGATCCTGCGCCGTGCGATGCGTGAGCAGCCGGACGCGGCGACGCCCGACTGCGCGAACGCAGAGTCGCTCGCCGCGTACAGTGACAGGTCGTTGTCGGCGGCGGAGCGCGAGCGTCTTGAAGCGCACTTTGCCGATTGCATGCGATGCCAGGTGTTGCTGGCGGATATCGCTCGCGCTGACGAGAGCGCGCGCGGCGCGAACGCGGCATCTGAAGTCCCGTGGTATCGAAGATGGCGGGTCGCGGTTCCCGCGCTCGCGGCAGTCGCGGCCGTCGTCGTCTTCATTGCGATGCGGGCGTCCCGCAAACGAGGAGTCGCCGAGCGGCCAAGTCGTCGCGATGGCGAAGCATGAGGCTCCCGCCGTGGACCTCGCTGCGCCGGCGCCGGCAGTTGCTCCCGCTGCGCCAGCCGCGGTGCCGGCCGCTGAACTGGCTGCGCCGTCTCCGCGGGTTGCCGGGTCTGCATCGAATGAACTCGCGATGAATGAACCGAAGGCGGAAGCGGTGCCTCGTGCGGCGGCGATGAGCGGCACCCTTCTCCATCGAATGGCAAAACCCGCGGAGGCGCCCGGCGCGAGGGCGATGATCGCGCAGGGCGGCGCCACTGCAAACAGTCGCGGGCAAGGTTCATACGGCGCGACAGTTACAGGCAACGCGCTGAGCTCGAGTGCTGGATACAACGTAGAGGCAGGAGTGCTAGCCACGGTCTCGCCATCCGATCGATCGGTCACGTGGATCGTGGGCAAGAACGGAATGATCCGGCGACTCGACGCGCGTGGCGGGACGCATGTACAGCGTAGCGGCGTCAGCGCTGACCTGGTTGCGGGTGCGGCGCCGTCTTCGAGCGTGTGCTGGGTGGTCGGGAACAATGGAACGGTCATCCGCACCACGGACGGCGAGCATTGGACGCCCGTGGCCGCTCCGACCACGGAAAATTTTGTGGCGGTGTCCTCCAGCAGCGCCAACAACGCAACCATCACGGCGGCCACCGGCAAAAGTTTCGTCACCTCCGATGGCGGCGCAAGCTGGCATCAGCAGTAGCCCCCGTCTGATTCCAGCCTCACGGCGCGGGCGTTCGCGCCCAGAGCCTGAAATGATCGGTCGTCAGGACCGGGCGAAAGCCGTTGCTCAACAGGAAGTCTTCGGGAACCAGCACTAGCGGCACCAGTTGAATCGGCGAGTCGCTGATGACGGCCGAGACTTTTCCGCTGACGATCGCGTCGCGCATCTGTTCGGTCCAGTAATGTCGCGTATCCGAGATAAGCTCGAAAAAATCGGCCGCACCGAGGCGGCGGTGTGCGGCAAAGAAGCCATCGCGCTCGTACTCGGCCTTCGCTTCGCGATACACGCCGTAGGTTTCGGGATAGCGGATCAATTCGCGCCGGTTGGCCTCGAAGCAGATGAACGATGGCGCGATCACCTCGTCGTCCGGTTTGCTGGCTGCGCGCAAGGCGTCGGCGAGCTGCGAGATTTCCGCGCGCGGCACGAAGCCGAATCCGTAGACGGAGCCATGCAGCCAGCTATCGTTCACGATCGGCGTGATCCAGATCAGAAAAATCGCGATCAGCACGGCGCGGCCGGCAAGGAGCTGCCATTGATGCGGCGCCGCCTCCCCGGCGATCAGATCCCGAATGGGCACGACCAGCGTCATCGCGCCGATCGCCGCGACGATCGCGATGAACGGTAGCGCCTCGAGATAGTTGTGCGCCCACGCGGTCGGACTCAGTACGCCGTAAAAGGCGTACTCGGCGGCGACGATCGCCAGCACCAGAATCACGCCGCGGCCGAACATCCGCTCCGCGATCAGCCGGATGCATCCGAGGATGAAGAGCGGCACCAGCACGTCCAGGACCATCCGCGGAAACAACGCGGTGCTGAGGAGCGTGTCGCGGCCTTTCATGAAATGAAACACGAACGTCTGCAGGATGAACTCGTTGCCGTAGAGTCGATACAGGAGCGCGCTGAACGCGGCGAGCGCGAGCGTGCAGATGACACCAGAGACGAACGCGCCAGCGATTCGGCGGTAAGCGACGGCGATGAACATCAGCGTCACGGCAAACGGAATCACGGCGGTCAGCTTGATCGCGCAGGCGACGAAGAAAATGAGCGCAACGAAAACGGCCTGGCGAAGCGCCGGCATCGTGTCGTCGAGCGCGACGATCGCCGCTAGCAGAAGCAGCGGTGCGACGAAGCTCTCGCGCTCGTAGGCGTGGTAGCGAAAGACGAGTGAGCTGTATGCGTACAAAATCGACGCGGCGATGGCGGCGGGACGGCCGGCGACACGGCGGGCGAGCGCGTAAGTCAGGATGCTCGCCGTGAAAATCGCGGCCTCGTTCAGGAATTCGATCGACAGATAGCTTGCGCCGAACAACTTGAGATAGCATCCCGCAATCCATTCGAGCAGCGGCATATGCGGTTGAACGAAATCCAGGTACGGGCGCATCCCGACGCTCACCAGCCACGCGCTCTCGAGGTAGAAATCGTCCTCGACCCATATTTCAGGATAGAGCATGCGCACGACGCGCGGGATGAGCAGCACTACGACGAGCCATGCGCCGATGCGCGCAGCGTAGGCGTTGTCAGCGCTCGCGGAGACGCGCCGCGATGAGCCGGGTGAAGTCATCGAAGGCGCCCGCGGCGTCCGATCTTCGCATATCTCTTAGCCTTCCGGACTGGATAATCCTCGCAGCGATCCTGTTGCTGACGAATTTGACGAGCAGATCTGCCGGCTTGCGACGAGGACTCGAACTGATGCCGTGGCCGGACGGACTCGAATACGCGGCGGCGGCGGTTAACCTTGTAAATGGGCACGGAGCAGTGCTGCATTTCGGTGGATATACTTACCCGTCGCGCTATACCGGCGGCTACCCGCTGATCCTGGAATTCTTCTACCGCCTATTTGGCCGACATATCCCAATCCCATTCCTGGCAGTTACGTCGGGGATCCTTGGGATGCTCTCGGTCGGCATCCTCTTCATTCTTGCACGTGCACTGTTCGGACGCGCGGCCGGAACCATTGCGGCGCTGACGCTCGCGCTCTCGCCCGTCTTCATCACGTACTCGTCGCTGGTGATGAGCGATGTGCCGACGTTATTCGTCACGCTCTGCGCCGCCGTGATTTTGTTCTCGGTCGGGTCGCACAATACGGGCGAATCGATTCAATGGAAGCGAATCCCGGTCTGGGCGATGTTCGGTCTGTTCGCCGGCTTCTCGACGATCATCCGTCCGACCAACGCAACCATCCTTGCGGGCCTCGCGGTTTGCATCGTGATGGTGCCACTGGAGAATCGAGATCCGGCGAGTCTGCTCAAGGCCGCGATAGCAGTCGCAGTCGGTTTCGCGGTTCCGGTCGCGTGGCAGTTGCATCAGAACGCGATTAATCTCGGCAGCGCGTTCGCCAGCGGATACTCGTGGTGGGTGCCGGAGGTCTACGGCGCGATGGGCCGGCCCTTCAGCGCCGCGTATCTGTTCGGTCCTACGATGCCGCGAAATCCGCACGGCAACGTGCTCGTGTACGCCACGACGCTACTCGGACTCGACGGGATGCTTGGCGATCGCGGCGACGCGCGCTACTTCCTCTACCCGTTCGCGGCGGCGGCGTTCGCGATTGTCGGGTTCATCGCGATCCTTCGCGCGCCCGAAAAAGCCGCGGCGCGCCGCCTGATGTGGTTCGGGCTCGGCTACCTCGCCGCTCTGACCGCGCTCTACTGTTTCTACCTGTTCACCGATGTGGCGTTCATCCTGCCGGCGGCGTTCGTGCTGTTTATCGCAGCGGGCGCGGGAGCGGCGCTGGCGAATCGGTGGATGCGCGAGGTACTGCGCAACCACGATCGAAGTGCCGGTCAGCTCGGGGCGGCGGCGGGAGTGATCGCGCTCGACCTGATGCTGATCGTATCGTTGGCTACAGAAACGGCTGTGCGCTTGAACGCGCGGCCCACGGATTCCGCGATGGTTGAATCGCTGGAGTCTTTGGATTCCACGCTGCCGCGCGATGCGACCATAGTCAGCAACATCTCGCTGCAGTTTCTCGATTTGTATTTGGGAGAACAGCGCCGATTCGTCGGACTCAACTCGCTCGACCCGGGCGAGAGATTCACCGACTACCATCTGCATCGCCTATACGTAAAACGCGCGGCGGGATGGAACGGCCCGGTGCCGGCGGTCGTGTTCGACGGCGCGCAGATGTCGCCGGCGGAGGCGGATTCGCTCGCATCGGCGATTGACGCGAAGACGCCGGTGTTTCTGATGCTCGCCGCACCTGAGTCGCAGGATTATGCCGATGCGTTGAAGGGCGAACTCGATCAGTTGCAGGGGAAATTCGCAGTTGAGCCGGTCTCGCAGAACGAGGCGGTCGCGCTATATCGGCTGACTGCGCGCAAGTAGAAAGGAGCGATCTACACCACCTGTTGTGGTCTAGTGACGATCGCACTACCATCGGTGGCTTCGTTCCGTCAAATTTTGTGTTTTTTCGAACTCGGACGATGCTGGACGTTGAATCGTGGCGACGGCCTTCAAGACGAGTATCCGGTGTGTTGTCCATTAGATGAGTAGTAGCAGGCTTGGGCCTGTTTGATCAGCCTGAAAAGTTCATCGCTGAATTGGGAAGAAGACCGCTTCGCGATTTTC
This sequence comes from uncultured delta proteobacterium, assembly GCA_963842085.1. Lineage (GTDB taxonomy): Bacteria > Desulfobacterota > Binatia > Binatales > Binataceae > Binatus. Next base: position 2,485,511 of record CAWJET010000001.1, on the reverse strand, counting down.
AAAGCCGGTACCGGCTTCGCTGACGCGAAGCTGTCCGAGATCCTTCCTGCCGCTCGCGTTGCTCGCTTCGTCAGGATGACACAAAAAAAGCGGTGCGAGGAAACACGCCGTCCGAACTTCGTTCCTGATAGCGCGGTGGGCTTCGGCGCTGAAGTTGTTATGCGGTGATGGTTGTTGGCGGGGGATCGATCGCGGGCGGGCCGCCGTAGTGGCGGCGGCTGATCGCGTAGGCGGGCCAGACGCATATGCCTAGCGCGATCGCGAGGATGAAATCCGCCTTGGCGACGCCGGCTGAGATTGCCAGACCGAAAGTCGCGGCCCACGTTAGAATGGGAAGCGCTACGATGAGTGCCAGGCCGGCGCGGCCGCCGCCAATCGTGAATTTCCCGCTGCGATCCGGCATCAGCTTGCGCAGCCGCAACAATGCGAACAGCTCCAGCGCGAGCGCCGCCATGTAGAAAAAAACGTCGAGCACGACCAACGCGACGAATCCGATTGGCACCAGAATCGTGAAGACGATGCAGCAGAGCAGGATCGATTTGCCGGGCGTCGCGGTCGTCGACCAGAGCTCGGCGAGCGGCGGCGACAGGTAGCGCTCGCGCGCGAGCACGAAGGGCATCCGCGACACCCACAGCATCGCGGCTTCGAACACCGCGAACGACATCACGGCGCCGCCGAGCGCCAGCGCGCCGCCGAGCGCGCGCCCGCCGATCGCATAGCCGACGTGCGAGAACGAGCCGGTGCCCCAGCCGGCGGCGGTGGTGGCGCCGGAGACGGAAACGGCCAGCGGAAGCACGTAGCCGGCAACGATTACCGGCAGCGCGATCAGGATGGCGCGCAGATAGTTGCGGCGTGGATTTTCGATTTCCGCGGACACGACGCTCAGGTTTTCCCATCCGCTGAAGTTCCAGATGACCACGGTCAGTCCGGCCCCAATCGCGCCCCACGGATCTGCGCCGAACAGCGGCGGCGTCGGCATCGTGAAGTGGACCAGGCGCGGGAGGCCGACGAGCACCAGGGCCGCGAACGGCGAGACGAGGATCGCGGCGAGCACGATCGACGCCATCCCGACCGGCCTGACGCCGAGAAAGTTGAGGCCACCCGCCAGCCATACCAGCGCGATACCGATCGCGATTTGGGCGGCCGGGCCAAGCGGCAGGATGAACGAAAGATAGACGGCGAAAAGTACCGGATAAATTGCCATGTCGACGGCGGTGTAAAGAATTGTCAGGTAAGCCTCGGCGAAACCGGCGAACGGTCCGAGCGCTTCCTTGACCCAGAAGTAGAAGCCGCCTTCCACCGGCATCAGCGCCGTCAACTCGGCCGCCATCAGGGCCGTCGGCAGGCTGAGCGTGAGTGGTACGACGAGGCATAGCAGGAGCGTCAGGCGCGGCCCCGCCATCCGGACGGCGTCCTCGAGGCCGTACGCGCCACCGCTCACGACCAGGTACATCACGCATACCAGCGGGATGAGGCCGAGCTTGCGCGGCGAGCGCAGCGTGAGTGACGTGGCGCTCGAGGGCTCCCGGTGAGGCGGGCTATCGGTGGGGCGGTGCGGCAATTGCGGGGCGGCTCCGGCTCCCCTCCCTAGCCGAGGCGATGCGTGGTGGCAAGCATGGGCTCAAATCAAATGAGGGTTGCACGGTCGCATCCAATGGCGGAGATCTTGTAATGTAATAGATGCGCAAAGGTCCGCGGACGGTGGTGAAGCCGCGGGACACCTCGCGTTGATGATCGAAATGGCGTGGTGTTAGCCGCAATTGAGAATTTCTCCCAGGAATCTGTTTTAGCGATGATAGGTTTCAGCACACGCGCGATAATTGCGCTCGGCGCCGCGTCGATCGCGTTTCTCGGCTGCTCACAAATTACGAATGCGAAACCTGAACTCGTCCGCAGCGCCAGCGTAGGCGGGGATAATCCCTTCGGCGGCGTGCCGGCGGTGGAGGTGCCCTCGGACGCACGGGCGATGAGCGCGTTCCTGAAGGCCGAGTTCGCGATGAATGAAGGCGATCGCGAAGAGGCGCTCAAGGATTACGCCGAGGCGGTCCAGTACGATCCCACCAACGCCGCGCTGAAGGTTCGGCTGGCCACGCTCTACGTCCGCGACGGGCGGCTGAAAGAGGCGCTCGACCAGGTTAACCAGGCGCTGGCGATCAATCCGAATTCCGCCGACGCCCGTCTGCTCGGCGCGGGCATCAGCTCGGCGCTCGGCGACGACACAACGGCGGAGAAGGACTACCAGGAGGTCCTGCGCCTCAATCCCAAGAACCAGGAAGCCTATCTCTATCTCGGCACTCTCTATGCGAAGCGCGGCGATTACGGCGAAGCCGAGAAGACGTTTCAGCAGCTAATCACGCTCGATCCCAATTCGTTTCTCGGTTACTACTACGCCGGCAAAGTGATGGTGGCCTCGAAGAACTACGCGGCCGCCGAAAAATATTATCAGAAGGCGCTCGACCTCAATCCGCAATCGGAGCTGGTGCTGCTTGATTTTGCGTTGTTGCGCGAGCGGCAGGACCGCCCGCAGGACGCGCTGGTCTACTACAACAAGATCACGCAAATCAACCCGAACAACGAGCTGGTCCGCAAGCGCAAGGCCGAAATACTGGTCGGTCAGAAAAAATACGACCAGGCATTGGATGAGCTCAAACGCGCCGAACAGATCGAGACCAATCCCGCGGACACACGCACGAAGATCGGCCTGCTGTACGTCGAGCAGGGTAATTTTGACGACGCCGCGACCGAGTTCAACCTCGTGCTCGGCTCCGAGCCGAACAACTACCGCGTCCACTACTATCTCGGCACGGTGTACACGGAGCTTTCAGAAAGCGACAAGGCGATCAGCGAGTTCGACAAGATTCCCGCCGACAACGAGCATTACGTCGAGTCGCGCCTGCAGCTCGCCTACCTGTACGATAAGCAGAACAAATACGACGAGGCCCTGGACGCGCTGAAAGACGCGCTGGCCAAGAAGCCCAACGACGCCGAAATCATGGGCTTCATGGTCGGGGTCTACCAGGAAAAGAAGGATTACCCGGCGGCAATCGCGCTGGCGCGCAAAATGGTCGCGGCCGATCCCAAGAACGACAAGTTCCACTTCACGCTCGGCGCCGCGCTCGATCAGAACAAACAGCGCGCCGAGGGCATGGCCGAGATGAAGAAAGCGATCGAGCTGAATCCCTCCAATGCACAGGCGCTGAACTACCTCGGCTACAGTTACGCCGAACAGGGCACCAACCTCGGCGAGGCCGAAAAGCTAATCAAGCGCGCGCTCGACATCGAGCCCGAAGACGGATTTTATGTCGACAGCCTGGGATGGGTTTACTATCAGAAAGGCGACTACCAGAAAGCCGTCGAGGAGCTGGAGCGGGCGGTCAACCTGACCGGCAGCGACCCCACGATCACCGAGCATCTGGGCGACGCGTATCGCAAGCTGGGCAAGGTCAAGGAAGCCGGCCACGAATACTCGGACGCGCTGAAGAAAGCGCAGGAAACCGACCAGGTCGCACGCCTCAAGGATAAAATCCAGGTCCTGCAGAATGCCGCCAGCGCGGGCCACTGAACGCGCTCGGCGCCGAAAAATAGCCTCACTCGCGGCGGTCGTATCGATGCTCCTGCTGGCGACGCTCGAAACTTCCGCCTGCCTCATCATACACACTCCGCCAGTTCCAGAGCCCGAGACGCCAATCCCGGGCTGGAGCGAGAACAATTATCAAGCCCAGAGGTTGATCGCGGCGCTGGCCGAGCGTGACCAACGGCTCGCCTCGATGCAGACCCCGGCGGTCATGGAATACACTGCCGGCGCTCAGCACGTGAAGGCGAAGGAAGATATCGTCGTCCGGCAGCCGGACAGCCTGCGGGTCGAGGCGATGGCACCGTTCGGGGTGGCGCTGCTGCTGGCGGCACAGGGCTCGGAGCTTTCGATCTTCGAGCCGGGACAGAATCGCTTCATGCGCGGACAGGCGACCGCCGACACGCTTTACCGATACGTGCGAATCCCGATGGCGCCCACGGACGCCGTGGGTCTGCTGATGGGACTGGCGCCGCCCGATTTCGCGCTCAATAGCAACCCGGACCTGGTGACGAACGACGGCGCGATGATGGTCGCGACGTACGGCAACAGCGCGTCGGGGACTCGCGAGCTTGGATTCTCGGGCGGCAATCTCGCGATGGTGCGGGAAACGGCGGCCGACGGCCGTGTCAATTACGAGGTGCGTTACAGCGACTATCATGATATCGGCGGAGTGATGTTTCCGTACGTCGTCGACGCGGCTTTTCCGGCGTCCGGCAGCCGGGTGACGTTCCGTTATCTGCGGCCGATCGTCAATGGCGCCATCCCTGATTCGACGTTCGTGCTAACACCGGCTCCAGGAGCCACCATGATGAATCTTAGTCTGGACGCAGGCCGCACGCCTTCAAATGAAAGCTGAAAACTTGCGCAACCGGATTTTGCCGGCTGTTACCTGCGCGATTGCCCTGTCGGCGCTCGCGCTTTTCCCCGGATGCCGCGTGAACCGGCCCGCGAACGATCACGCGATCAATCAAATCCTCTACACCGCCGTGGCCAGCGATCCGCGTACCTTTAATCCGATTCTGATCACCGACGCGACCTCGGGCGCGCTTACCGGTGACCTGTTCGAGAGCCTCATCCGGCTGAACCCCGTCACGACGCTGCCGGAGCCGGGGCTGGCTGAGAAATGGGAGATCGCGCCCGACGGCAAGACGATCACGTTTCATCTGCGCCACGACGTGAAATGGTTTGACGGCCAGCCGGTTACCGCGCACGACGTGCTGTTCACGCTCGACGTTATCTACGATCCCAAGGTGCCCAACAGCATCCGCCCCGCGATCACCATCGACCACCAACGCATCATCGCCGAGGCGCCCGACGACTACACCGTTGTCATGCACATTCCGAAACCGTTCGCACCGCTGCTCTATTCGATCGGCATCCCGGTGATTCCGGCGCACATCCTCGAACCGGTGTGGAAGGCGGGAAATTTCAACCACACCTGGGGCATCGACACGAGTCCGGACAAGCTCGTCGGCGACGGCCCGTATCGCATGACGCGCTACGCGCAGAGCCAGCTCGTTCGCTACGAGCACAACAACGATTTTTGGATGAAGGACGAGCACGGCGGTCAGTTGCCGCGCCTGCACGGGCAGACGGTGACGATTGTGCAGGACCAGAACGCCGCTTACCTGCGCTACCTGTCGGGGCAAATCGACGTTTACGGACCGCGAACGGAAGAGGTTGCGCCGTTACAGGAGAAGGTCAAGAACCATCAACTCGATATCGCGGTTGAGCAAATCGGGAGCGACACGGGCTCGCTGTTTTTTACCTTCAACCGCAATCCGCGCCATTACGTCAAAAACGGCGTCACCAATCCGAAGCTCGAGTGGTTCACGGACCTGAAGTTCCTGCAGGCGATCGCGCACATGATCGACAAGAAATCGATGATCGAGCTGGTCTTTCACCAACTCGCGGTGCCGGCAGTGGCGGACATCTCGCCGGAGAATAAAATCTTCCACAATCCGGATCTCAAGGACTACGATTACGATCCGAAGCTGGCGGCCGGCATGCTCGAGGCGGCGGGCTACCACCTTGTGCGACCCGGCGTGCGGACCGATCCGAAAGGCAATCGCCTCGAATTCGATCTCACCACCAACACCGGCTCGCCCGAGCGCAACGAGATGTGCACCATCTTCAAGCAGGATATCGAAAGCCTCGGCATCAAGGTGAACTATCGGCCGCTCGAGTTCACCACGCTGGTGGACAAGCTCGATTCGTCTTTCGACTGGGACTGCGTGCTGATCGGATTCACCGGCGGCATCGAGCCGAACGATGGCGCGAACTTCTACCGCTCATCGGGCAACCTTCATCTCTGGAATCCGGATCAACCCAAACCTGCCACGCCGTGGGAGGCGGAGATCGACACGCTGCTCGACGAGGGCGCGTCCGAGATGGATCCCAACAAGCGCGCGCCGTACTACTGGAAAATTCAGCAAATTCTCCATGACCAGTTGCCGATACTCGAGACGGTGCGCTCGCAGCGCTACGCGTCGTGGAAAAACTCGCTGGAAAATTACCAGCCCAAAGTGTGGGGCCTGTACAAGCCGGAGTGGATTCAATTCAAGGCCGACTGAACATCCCGCGCCGCACGCACGTCGAAGTATCAGGCCGCTGAAAAGATGACCCGCTTTCTGATCCGCCGCCTGCTCAACATGATCCCACTCATCCTGGGGATCACTTTTATTTCGTTCCTCGCGATGTCGCTGGTGCCGGGCGACTTCGTTTCGAATCTCAAGCTCAACCCCACCATCACGCCCGAGGTGATTCACCAGCTCGAGGCGCAGTTCGGCCTCGATCAGCCGCTGATGGTCCGTTACTTCAAGTGGCTGTGGGGCGTGCTGCATCTGAACTTCGGCTTCTCGCTGCAGTACCGTGTCAGCGTCACCGGACTCATCGCGTCACGCGCCGTCAACACGATCATCCTGGCGGCCAGCAGCATGACCTTGTCGTGGTTGATCGCGATTCCGATCGGAATCATCGTCGCGGTAAACCAGAATTCGATCTGGGATCGCTTCCTTTCGTTCCTCGCATTCTTCGGGATGTCGCTGCCGAGCTTTTTTCTCGCCTTCCTGATGATGTACCTGGCGCTGAAAACCGGATGGTTTCCGATTGGGGGCACCTACTCGCCCGACTACTCGACACTCAGTACGGTGAACCGCATCGCCGATCGCATCAACCATCTCATTCTGCCGGTGTTCGTGCTCGGCATCTCCGGCACGGCGGGACTGATGCGCCTGATGCGCTCGCAGATTCTCGAAATCAAAAATTCAGAATTCGTGCGTACCGCGCGCGCCAAGGGATTGTCCGAGCGCGTCGTCATCTACAAGCACGTGCTGCGCAACGCGATGAATCCGTTCGTCACGATGGCCGGATATTCGTTGGGCGATCTGCTCGGCGGCGCCGCTCTGGTCGAGGCCGTGATGAACCTGCAGGGACTGGGGCTGCTGATGCTCGACGCGGTGCGTTCGCTCGACATCTACCTGGTGATGGGCTCGGTGCTGATGGGGACGATCCTGCTGCTGGTCGGCAACCTGCTCGCCGACATCGCGCTGGTGGCGGTGGATCCGCGCGTGGATTTTTCGTCGGTGGCGGCCGAGTGAGATGAACGTGGACAGCGCGATCCAGGCGAATCTGCAGGGCGCTGCGGTATCCGCGCGAAAAACGTCGGGCGTGGCCCGCGAATGGCGGCTGGCGTCGTGGACCGTTCGCTTCTCGGCGATCTGCCTCGCCTTCTTCTACCTCCTGACGGCCGCGTCGCCGTTCTTCGCGAGTTACGATCCGGCTTATCAGAACCGTGCGATGCCCGATTGCCCGCCGATGTCGCTCCACTTGAATGCGCCATCCGACTGGTCGCGCGCGATCTTCTATACCCATCCGATGCACATGCAGGACCCGGTCGCGCGCACGTTCGTCGCCGACGGTTCGCGCCGGCTCGACATCCATCTGTTCACGCGCGGCCACCTGTTCACCACCGACAGCGAGCGCGAGCCGTACTTCATGCTCGGCAGCGACGGCCTGGGGCGCGACCTCTACTCGCGAATCGTGTACGGCTCGCGCGTGAGCATGTGCGTCGGTTTGATCGGCGTGCTGATCAGTTTTTCGCTGGGCATCACGATTGGCGCGCTGTCCGGCTATCTCGGCGGGACGGTCGATTTCCTGATCATGCGATGGTCCGAAATCGAGATGTCGCTGCCGTCATTCTATTTCCTGCTGGCGCTGGCGGCGGTGATTCCGTCGGGGATGAGCACGGTCGCGACGTTTTTCATGATCGTGGCGATCATGAGCTTCATCAGTTGGGCCGGCTTTGCGCGGATCATCCGCGGGATGGCGTCTTCGGTGCGCTCGCGGCCGTACGTCGAGGCGGCCCGCGCGCTGGGCGCGTCGCGCTGGCGCATCATCACGCGGCACATCATTCCGTCGGTGATGGGCTACGCGATCGTCGCCGCCACGCTCTCGATTCCGGGCTACATCCTCGGCGAGAGCGCGCTCTCGCTGCTGGGTCTGGGAATCCAGGAGCCGGCCGCGAGCTGGGGCAATCTGCTGGCGCAGGCGCAAGACGTGCAGAATCTCGCGCGCTACCCGTGGATCCTGATTCCGGGCATTTTCATTTTTCTCGCGGTGATGTCGTTCAATTTTCTCGGCGACCATCTGCGCGACCGACTGGACCCCGCCACCTCCGCATAATCCCTCTCTTCTCCGCGAGCTTGCGTTATTGCCTGTTGGAAGACCAGAGTACATGGCGTATCATGCCATGTAGAGGGCTCTTGAGGGGTGGCGCGGGCTAAACTGATCAGGCGGTGGAAGTGGACGGACGAGCGAGGAAATCTCTACGAGATTGTCCTGTGGAAAGTCGAGCAGAGTACTCGACACCCCGAAGGTGTTCGCTATCGGCTTGCGTTCATTCGTTCCGGTGAAGAAACGCCCGCGGTTCTGTATGACAATCATCACCCCAAGGGCCACCACCGTCACATTGGCAGCCACGAGGAGTCGTACAAGTTTTCGACGGCGCGGCGGCTCATCGCCGATTTTTTCGCACAGGCAAGGCAATTCGCGGGAGATGAAAAATGAAGACAGTGACATTTTCGATCGGGCCGCTGGCGCAACTCGCAGACGATTTCTCCAGGACCTTCGACGCCGTTCGGACCGGGCGGCGCATTCCGCAGAAACCACGCGACGAGGTCGGCTTCACGAGCATTGAGGCTGCCCGTAACTTTCTGACGCGTGAGAGGCTCGCTCTTATGCGCACGATCCGAACCCGCCATCCCGGATCGCTCTATGAACTGGCGAAAATGGTCAAGCGCGATTTCAAGAACGTCCAGGAAGACGTTCGAATTCTGGAACGGCACGGTCTTGTGCGGATTGCAAAAGAGCCGCGGGGCAAGCGAAGAGTCAAAGTGCCGCACGTCCTGTTTGAGGAAATTGCGCTCCGCATCGCAATCTAGGAGCCGGCCGCGAGCTGGGCAACCTGCTGGCGCAGGCGCAGGACGTACAGAATCTCGCGCGTTACCCGTGGATTCTGATTCCGGGCATTTTCATTTTTCTCGCGGTGATGTCGTTCAACTTTCTCGGCGACCATCTGCGCGACAGACTGGACCCCGCCACCGCCGCATGATTTCGGATCAGTCTGGATGGGCGCGGCGGGGCGATGATACGCTGAACCTCACGTGAAACCTCTGCTCGAAGTTAAGTCGCTGCGCACTTCGTTTTTCACCGATGCGGGAGAAGTGCGGGCGGTGGACGGCGTGAGTTTTTCCGTCGCGCCGGGAAAGCTGATGGGCCTGGTCGGCGAGTCGGGATCGGGCAAGACGGCCAGCGTGCTATCGATCATGCGGCTGCTGCCCGAGTCGGCGCGAATCGTCGGCGGCGAAGTAATCTTCGAAGATCAGGACCTGCTCAAGCTCAGCGAACCCGAGATGCGCCACGTCCGCGGCGCGCGGATCGCGATGATCTTCCAGGAGCCGATGACCTCGCTGAATCCGGTCTTCACCATCGGCAGCCAGATTGGCGAGGCGGTCCGGCTTCATCAGCACACCAATCGCGCCGAGACTCGCAATCGCACCATCGAAGCGCTCAGGATGGTCGGGATTGCCGACCCCGAGCGCCGCATCGATGACTATCCGCATCAGTTGTCCGGCGGCATGCGCCAGCGCGTCATGATCGCGATGGCGTTGTCGTGCAACCCGCGCCTGCTGATCGCGGACGAGCCGACCACCGCGCTCGACGTGACGATCCAGGCGCAGATTCTCGATCTGATCCGCGAGTTGCAGGTGCGGCTCGGCCTTGCCGTTATACTGGTTACACACGATCTCGGAATTGTCTCCGAGTATGCCGACGACGTGACGATCCTCTACGCGGCGCGCGTGATGGAGCAAGCGCCGAGCGCGGAGCTGTTTCGAAATCCGCTCAACCCGTACACGCGCGGATTGCTCGATTCGATTCCCGGCATCGACGGCAACCGACACCACCGCTTGCAGGCGATTCCCGGTTCGATTCCGAGCGCGCTGAATCCTCCGGCGGGCTGCAGATTTCATCCGCGATGCCCGCGCGTAATTCCTCAATGCTCGGCGGCGGAACCGCCGCTGGAGAACAAGGGCCCCAACCACTATGTCGCCTGCATCCGCGCCTAGTCCCGCATCGCCCGCCGGCAACACCACCGCAACCGCGTTCGGCGCGCCGCTGGTTCGCGTCGAGCATCTCAGCAAGGAGTTCCCGGCGGGATCGACGGGAATCATCGGCGGAAAGAACCTCTCGATAAAAGCGGTGGCCGGCGTCAACCTGGAGATCGAGCCCGGCGAAACACTGGGACTGGTGGGCGAGTCGGGTTCGGGCAAGTCGACGCTGGGACGGCTGATTCTGAAACTGCTCGAGCCGACCGAGGGCGCCGTCTATTTCGACGGGCGCGATCTCTCGACGCTCGGCCGCGCGGAACTTCGCACGCTGCGCCGGCAGATGCAGCTCGTGTTTCAGGACCCGTACGCGTCGTTGAATCCGCGGATGCGCGTGAGAGCGATCGTCGGCGAAGGAATCGAGATTCACAAACTCGCGCGCGGCGCGGAAAAGGAGCGGCGAATCGCCGAGCTGCTCGCGATGGTCGGGATGAGCGCCGACGCGATGGATCGTTTGCCCCACGAGTTCTCGGGCGGGCAGCGTCAGCGAATCGGGATCGCGCGGGCGCTCGCGGTGAATCCCCGCTTCCTCGTGCTGGACGAGCCGGTCTCGGCGCTCGACGTCTCGATCCAGGCGCAGATAATCAACCTGCTGCAGGACCTGCAGGAGAAACTGAAGCTTACGTACCTGTTCATCGCGCACGACCTGCGCGTAGTCGAGCACATCAGCAATCGCGTCGCGATCATGTACCTGGGCAAGATTGTCGAGATAGCGTCGCGCGACGAGATCTACCTGAACCCGCGGCATCCCTACACGCGCGCGCTGCTCTCGGCGATTCCGACGATCGACGCCGCGCACAAACCCGACCGCATCAAGCTGCCCGGCGAAATGCCGAGCCCGATGAACCCACCGCCCGGCTGCGCCTTCCATCCAAGATGCCCTTATGCGAAAGATGTGTGCAGCAGCATCGAACCGAAATTGGAAACCGGGCGCGGCGGCCACGCGGTGGCGTGCCACGTATTCCCGGCCCCGTAGCGGATGGATTCAACACAGATACCGCAGGATGCAGGCGTGGCGTGGGCCGAAGCGCGCACGCGCGTAGCGGTCGGCCGCAACATCAACGTCTCGGGCAAGTTGATCTTTCACGAACCGGTCAGGATCGAAGGGCGCTTCCGCGGCGAGGTTCGTTCGGTCGAGTTGGTCGTGGTCGGCGAAGAAGGAATGATCGAGGGCAAAGTCTTCGCGCCGCGACTGCTCATAATGGGTGAACTGCGCGGCGATCTCGTCGGATGCGAGCGCGTGGTGCTCGGACCGCGCGCTAAAGTGTTTGGCAATATCGAGACGCGCAACTTGACGGTGTCCGAAGGCGCGTACCTGGACGGCAACGTACGCATGACGCGGGCTGCCGTCGAAAAGACCGCCGCCTCCAACGACCGATAGTCGAGGATACGGCGGCCGCTCAGGTCGCGGTGTCGAGTCGCGCCGCTTTGCCCGACAGGTCGCGGAGGTAGTACAGGCGCGCGCGGCGCACGCGGCTTCGCGTCAGCACCTGCAGCTTGTCGATTCGCGGCGAATGCATCGGGAAGATACGCTCGACGCCGACCCCGTACGAAATCTTGCGGACGGTAAAGGTCGCGCGGCTGGCGCCCCGGTTGATTTTGATCACGATGCCTTCGAAGGATTGGATGCGCTCTTTTTCGCCTTCGACGACCTTGACGTGAACGCGAACCGAGTCGCCGACGCGGAATTCGGGCAGGTCCTTGCGCAGGCCCCGCTCTTCGAGCTTCTGGATAACGGTATTCATGGGAGAAAAGACCTCGAGTCGAGCCATCCAAGCTACCCAAATGCGCGCCCCCACTCAATGGGTGCGCGTTATTGGGTAGTGTCCTAATTTGGCGGACCGGTCCGGAATCCATCGCGACACGGTGATGCGTTTGATGGCTGGCGAATCTCAAGGCGTCAGTTGCGCTGCACTACGCAAATTACAATTTCGTGCGCGTGCATCGGACGCTGCGCTGTACGCCAGCTATGTCCGCTGGCGTGACGGATCGGCTATGGTCGGTCGAGGAATTGATTACCGCATCCGCAGGAGCGCAGGCCGATGTTGCATGACACAAAGACACACAAAGTTCTGAGATATGTGGCGGATTGCCCCGCGTTTACGATCGCTGAATTGCAGCGAGACAAGAAAACAGTGCTCGGAGTTACGTGGAATCCGGACGACATTCATCGCAGCGGTTATCCGAACACTCGCGGGAAACAACAGTGGTTTCAGTTACCCGATCAGCTTGCAAGACTCGTTCTTGAGCATGAGCCTCGCGTTGTCACGGAAATTGGCGAGCCGCCGTCAAATTAGGACACTACCCGTTATTGCGCAGTGGTAGAGTCTGCCCGCATGAAGCCCCGCTATGCGGCCGTGCTCGCGCTTTTGGGCTGGTATCTGGCGTTGTCGTCGGTACCCGGTTCGCGAGCCGCGGCGCAATCCGTGTGCGATTCCGGTCCCGCGAGCGAAAATCCGTGCTGTTCAGCCAGCATACGGGTCCAGCAGGTGCGCGACCGAAATATGAAAAAGCTGCTGGCAATACCCGGTGTCGATTCCGTGGGGTGCGGAATTCCTGTCTCCAAAACGAAGAGCCCGTCTGCCGCGCGTGCAGCGATTGCGGCCTGTAACTTTTGGATTCAACTGTGGGTTTGGGATCCCAAAAAACTCGCGGCGGTGAAGCGCGCCGCGCCTAAGTCAGTCGAGGGTGTCCCGGTCGAAGTGTCACTGCCTCTGGAGGGCACAGACCTGCCGTTACCGGACGGACATATGCAACAATAGGCGGCTTTACGAATCCAATGCGCGACAGGATCGCCGAAATAATCGCGACGATCGAGCCTCTCGACGAGCTCGAGCGGGAGCATCGCGACTCGACGATCGAATGGATTCGTTCGGGTGCGCCCATCTTCAGGACTAAAAAACCGGACGTCCCGCCCAAGCACCTGGTGAGTTACTTCGCTCTCGTAGATGAGCAGCGCAGCGAGTTGCTGCTGGTCGATCACAAGCTCGCGGACTTGTGGCTGCCGAGCGGAGGCCACGTCGAGCCCGACGAAGATCCGATGGCAACCGTAGTCAGAGAACTGTCGGAGGAGTTGAACCTCGATGCGGAGTTCATCCTTCCAGATCCACTGTTCATCACGGTGACGCCCACCCGCAAAGTCGGCGGGCACACTGACGTGTCGCTTTGGTATGTTCTACGGGGGGACAACTCGCGCGCGATTGAGTTCGATCGCGGCGAGTTTCACGGCGTGCGATGGTTCGGCTTCGACGAGATTCCGTCCGAGCGCTCCGATCCGCACATGCGCCGCTTCGTCACGAAGCTGCGCGCGTCACTTGCCGCGAAGACGATCCAAAATAATTCCCGCGGCGGAGCGCACTGACAGATGGTTGTAGTCGCCGGGGCCGACGATCGGCGCGAGCACCACGTCGGCGCGCTCGGCGACCTCGGGCGACATTCCAAATCCGGTGCCGAGCAGGATCATCATCGGCGGCGCGTCCGGGGCCTCGAGCCGTTTGCGCAAATCGGAATAGCTGGTGCCGCCTTCGGTGCGCGCGGAGGTGTGTACTACCCGCGGGCGCGCGCCGGAGATTCGCGATGCTTCGGCGATGGCGTCGTCGAGGTCGGCGACTATTTGCACGCGCTCGAGCGCCTCGCGACGGCGCGAATCGTGAGTGCGGCCGAAGTCGAAGCGCCAGTGATCGATCACGCTGGCCGCGAATTTACGCTGCTCGGGAATTGGATGCACGATGAACACGCCCCGCACGTCGTAGGTTCGCGACGCGCGCGCGATATCGTGGATGTCCAGGCTGGTGATCGCCGACGTGACAATCTTTGCGTTCCGATCGAGCACCGGATGATGAATCAACGCTACGAAGAGGTCGTTCACGTTTTCAGAATTTGCACGTTTTCAGAATTGGCACGGTCAGAGCTTGCGGCGTTGGAGCAGGTCGGGACGCCGCCTGGCGGTGCGCCGTTTCGCTTCGGCCTCGCGCCACGCGCGAATCTTGCCGTGGTCGCCACTGAGCAGGATTTCCGGCACCGTCATCCCGCGAAATTCCTCGGGTCGCGTGTATTGCGGATACTCGAGCATCCCGGCCGCGAACGATTCCTCGTCGAGCGACTCGGGATTGCCGAGCACGCCCGGCAGAATTCTGCCCACCGCCTCGATCACCGCCATCGCGGGGATTTCTCCGCCGCTCAGCACGTAGTCGCCGATCGAAATTTCCTGGTCAACCAGCGAGCGCACGCGCTCGTCGATTCCCTCGTAGCGCCCCGCGACGATCATCAGGCCGGGCGCGCGCCGGGCGAGGTCACGCGCCATCGAGTTGTCGAACACTTCGCCCTGCGGTGTCATCAGGATGCGCCACAAACCCGGCCGCTGCGCATTGACCGCGTCGATCGCGGCGGCAATCGGCTCCGGCCGCATCACCATCCCGCTGCCTCCCCCGTACGGCGCGTCATCGACCTGCCGGTAGTTGCCGAGGCCGTGCTCGCGCAGCGGATGCGCCTTGATCGCGATCAGTCCCTGCTCCACAGCGCGTCCAATCATGCCGCCGCGAAACGGCGACTCGAACATCTCGGGGAACAGTGTGATTACGTGAAATTCCATCGCGCGAATCCAAATCTATCCGGGTGAGTCGCCTGGGGCCAGATGGTCAATCGAGCAGGCCGGGAAGCGGCTCGATCGTGACGCGCCGGGCGGCGAAGTCCATCGCCTTGACGACGTCCTCGATCACCGGGACCAGCACTTCGCGCTCGCCGTCTCGCACCACCCAGATGTCGTGGGCGCCGTTCGAGAAGATTTCTTCGATCGCGCCGAGGCGGGCGCCGTCGGTCAGGAACACCTCGCATCCGATCGCCTCGTAGTAATAGAACTCACCCGGCCTGGCGGGCGGGACATCCTCCGTCGCGAGCATCACGACCGCGCCCTTGAGCGACTCGGCCGCGTTTGCGTCCGCGACCCCTTCGAGCGCGATTCGCCGCGTGGTCGCGTTCAGCCGCGTCATTCCGGTCAGCCGAAACTCGCGGGCCGCTCCCGCGCTCTCGAGGAACACGCGCGTGACCAGTTCCAATGTGTCGGAGTCGGGATTGTCGGGCCGAAATCGGAGCGCGCCCTTGAGCCCATGGGCGCCGGTTATGCGGCCGACGCGGAGCATCGATTCGGTAGCTTGCCCGGTATCATCGCGCAGGGTGCCGGCCGCGCGATCACTTGTCCTCGACGATTTCGAGAACCACCTTGCGGTTGGTGCGCGAGGCGACCGCGTTCAGAATCGTGCGAATCGACTTGGCGGTCCGCCCCTGCTTGCCGATCACGCGCCCCAAATCTTCCTTCGCCACCCGCAGCTCAAGTACCGAGGCGGTGTCGCCCTGCGTCTCCTTCACGTCCACCGCGTCAGGATTGTTTACCAGTTGTTGCGCGAGGAACTGAACGAGCTCCTTCATGGGATGGCTCCGTTGCAGCGGGTCGCATCAGGCGGAGACCGTTGCCGTTTCGGCCCGTTTAATTAGTTTTCTTACCGTGTCGCTCGGCTTAGCGCCAGCCTTGAGCCAGCGGTCCGTCAGGTCTTTTTTGATCGTGACGCGCGGCGGATCGAAAGCCGGATCGTAGGTGCCGACCTGCGCGACGAAGCGTCCGTCGCGCGGCGAGCGCGAATCCGCCACCACGATGCGGTAGAAAGGTTTCTTGCGCGCGCCATGGCGGCGCAACCGGATTACAAGTCCCATGCGATTCTCCTGTTGCTTTATTCTAGCTGCCGAGCCCCAGCCCGCGCATCATCATTTTTCCCGCGCCCATGCGGGTGATTTTTTTCATCATCTTGCGCGTCTGCTCGAACTGTTTCAGAAAGCGGTTTACGTCCTGGACTGAGGTGCCGCTGCCGCCGGCGATGCGCGCGCGCCGGCGCCCGTTGATAATCAGATGATTGCCGCGCTCCTGGAGGGTCATCGAGTCGATAATCGCCTGGATGCGCTCGAGCTCGCGCTTCGCCTGTTCGGAATCGGCGGCGCCCGCGACCTTTTTTAGTCCGGGGATCATGCCCATCAGATCGCCAAGCGAGCCCATCTTCTTTATCGCCTTGATCTGCTCGGCGAAGTCCTTGATCGTGAACTCGTTCTTCTTAAACTTGCGCTCGAGCTCTTTGGCCTTGGTCTGATCGTAGTTCTGCTGCGCCTTTTCGATGAGCGTCAGCACGTCGCCCATCCCGAGGATCCGCGAGGTGAGCCGGTCCGGGTAGAAAATCTCGAACGCGTCGAGCTTCTCGCCGGTGGCCGCAAACAGAATCGGCGCGCCGGTGATGGTCCGCACCGAAAGCGCTGCGCCGCCGCGCGCGTCGGAGTCGAGCTTGGTCAGGATGACGCCGGAAATTCCCAGCCGCTGATGGAATCCCGCCGCCACGTTCGCCGCTTCCTGCCCGGTCATCGCGTCGGCGACGAAAATGATGTGATGCGGATTGAGCGCGGCCTTCAGCCGCGCCAGCTCGTCCATCAGCTCTTCGTCGATTTGCAGGCGGCCGGCAGTGTCGATCAGTATCGCGTCATGGCCGCCGGTCTCGGCGCGGGCCATCGCGCGCGAGGCGATCTCGATCGGATTCTGATTCTCGTTGCTGTCCAGAACCGGAATTTGCGCCTGCGCGCCGAGCACGCGTAATTGCTCCATCGCAGCCGGGCGATAAACGTCGGTGGACGCCAAAATCGGATGACGCTTGCGCTCCGACTTGAGCCATAACGCGAGCTTCGCGACCGACGTCGTTTTGCCCGAGCCCTGCAGGCCAACCACCATGATTTTGACCGGCGGCTTGACCTTCAGATCGAGCTCGCGCGCCGATCCGCCCATCGCGTTCTGCAGCTCGGTCGCAACGAACTTGATCAGATGCTGCTCGGGCGTGAGCGAGCGCAGCACTTCCGCGCCGAACGCCTTGGACTTGACGTGCTCGATAAAATCGCGAACGACCTTGATATTGACGTCAGCTTCGAGCAGCGCGAGCCGGACTTCGCGCAGCGCATCCTCGATATTCCGTTCGGTGATGCGGCCCTGGCCCTTGAGTTTTTTGAAGACCCCTTCGAGGCGGTCGCTGAGCGTGTCAAACATGGGTAAAAACTCGGTTGCGGCAGGTCGAGGTAACCGGCTCCGGCCCAGTCGGGTGAGTTGAATAATATAGCAAACCGTCAACGCTAGGGCACACTGTCGCCGCTGTCAATGCGGGAGATCAGGTTAGTGTCGCGAGCGGCGAGGTCCGGCGAGCTGCAGGCGCATGACGTGACGCCTTGTCCCTGCGTCCGAGACCCTTTTGAAGCCCGCTCTTTTGAAGAGACTTACGAATCCCATGAAGCGGTAGCTCGGCGATTCCGGATCGACTGGATAAGCCTCGACGATCTTCGCGCCGTGCAGGTCAGCTTGCGCAATCGCCGCTTGGAGGAGCTGGTCGGTCACCTTTTGACCCCGGTACTCGCGTTTGACGAAGAAGCAGGCAAGAGACCAGACCGCGTCGGGTTCCTCGGCGAAGTCAGCGGGACCGCCAAGACGCCGATAGGTCGGGCGCGGAGCGATCGAGCACCATGCCACCGGCACATCATGGTGGTAGCCAAGAATTCCGACGGGCACGCCGCGAGTAACCCGCGAGCGCAGGGCAGCTTTGCGGCTTTTGCCGTCGGGACGTTTAGCTTCAGCGGGCGTGGCCCGCCAAACCATGCAGTAGCAACTCTTGGGGCCGCCGCGCGCGTCGAAGAGACGTGCGAGATCGTCCCAGTTGTCTCGATCGACTTCCCGGAATTCGAGACGAGGGGCAGGCATGCGAGCAAATATAGCCAGTGGGGGATCGCGATTCACGTTGTGAAACGAATTGTGAAACGCGCGCGCGGGGTCGCGACGACCCCGCGCGCTCTCTCCGCACCATCGACCGCCCTCACGATCCCCAGAGGCCTTGCCACCATGCCTTCGGCTCTGTGCCCGGAGTCAGTCCCGCCTTTTTGATTACGTCCTGCAGGTTCCATCCCGTTAGATCCGCTAGCGTCTCCGCCTCATGCGCTCGGCGCTTGTTCAATTCCTCGAAGTAGTTTCGCGCCGCCTCGCATGCGCTGGGCGAGCCATCCCACGGACGATGCAGCACGTAGCGCGCCTGGAAGTTTTCCTGGTCCTGCGTTTCCTGAAAAATCAGATCCTCGGGGAACGTGTCCGCGCTGTAGCGGACGTGCAGCCGCGTGAGCATCACCGGCATCGGACCGCCGCCCGGCTGCGGGTACGGCATGAACCCGCCGGAACGGCGATACATCGGCATCGCGCCGCCCGGCTGGTCGTCGAGCCAGAAGACGCCGAGGCTGCGCAATTCGTCGCGCGACAGCGGCGGTCCCGCGCACGGATCGCACCATCCCATGTTCCATACGTACTCGGTGAAGACGGCGCGCATGTCGTTGCGCTTGACCTGCTCGTCGAACATCGCCTTGTAGAAGCCGCCGAAGTCGGCACGCACGTACTCGGGAATATCCATGCCGGTCGGCAATTTCACCGTGCGATAGTTGGTGGTCTCGACGCGGCCGTCTTCGGTGAGCATGTAAATGACGAGGTCCTGCGGTCCCTGCGAATTGATCATCCCGAGCCGAATCGGCAGCATGAACTTGGGCGATTCGAATGCGAACTGGAGCGGCCGCAGGTAGGTCAGACCCGTGCGCTTATGCTCGGTCAGATTGACCTTGGCGACGAAGAACTTCATGTCGCTGCGAATATACGGCTCGAGCGCGCGGTCGGCGCCCAGCGGGATCTTGTAGCCGTTGAGCTGCAACCAGGTTTGCAAGCCGAGCGACTCCTTGGCCGACAAAATCACGATGTCGTATTCGCCGACGGTGTATTCCGCCTCGATCTTGACGCCCAGCGCGGCAGCTTCGGCCGCGCTGGGGGCCGCGGCGACCGAGTTCCTTGCTATCGCCCCGGCTGCTCCCATGGCCATCGGGCGCATGATCTGGCAAGGATCCGGATCGTAATACTCGACCAGCCGCGGCGAACTGTACGCGTCAATCTTCTCGAACAACTGGCGATCGCCGATATGCACCTGACCCTTCTGCAGCACGACCGGCACCGGGACCACCAGCGCGAACTCCGACGGCTCGCCCTGGTAATCGTTCATAAGGCTGATGACGGTCTTGTCGTCATGATGCGCCATCACGACTTGCGACGAGTGATTGACCAGGCTGTCATCGGCCTTGCCGACGTAGAAGCCGCAGAACGCGCGTGCGTCACGCGGCGCGCCAAGAATCAGCGCTGCCAGCATCACCGAAACGAGAATCGGGATTCGCTGAAAAAACATAGCCACCTCCATTTTGTGCCCATTCGAATTTGCGCGCGGGCCAAATCGCGTCCCACAGCGGAACGCATGGCGCCGCGATAAACAAAGCCCAGATGAGTCCGTTGGTGTGGAAGAGCCGGACCTGCCACGCGTACGCGATCGCGGCGACAATCGCGGCGTGCGCGATTCTTCCGCGGCGGTCGTTGGGCCCGGTCATCGGATCGGAAATCATGAAGAACGCGAACAGCAGCAGCGCGCCGCTCTCGAGCTGATGCGTCCACACGGCAAATCGATTGCCGAGATATTCGACGCGAAGCGCGAGCGCGCCAAGATAGAACGCGAGAAACGTCCAGCTGATGTCGCCGCGGCGCGCACGATTCGTCACCAGCACGCCCAGCATCATCACCCATCCCGCGATGGCAAAATCCTGGCCCCACTGGCCCGGGGATACCCACGTGCCGGGAAGAAAAACGATCGCGAAGATGAGGCCGAAGGTCGCGGGATTGAACAGATGCTTGTTGCGAAATCTGAAAATCGATTTCGAGGAGATCGCGGTGGCCGCTGCGATCGGATGCGCGAACAGGTTATCGGCGCGCAGCAGCAGCGACAGAGCGAGGCAGGTGATGACGGCGCTGCGCAATGTGCGCGGCTTCGACGGGCTAAGCCTCCAGCACGTGCTTTGCGTCAGCAGGCCGGCGGCAAAGGTCAGGACGACCTGCTCCGGGCGGAGGCTGAAGTCGCGGAAGTAGGCGCCGACAGCAAGCAGAATGCCAAGCGAAAAGATCTGAAACAGGCGCGGGTCGGCGAGCGCGGCCGGCATCGCGAAGTGCGGCCAGGGCCTGAGCCTCGATGCGATCGAGTCCGCCGCGGCGATGTGTTCGTCCATCGAGTCGTACCTCTCGACCCTATGAACGCGCCCGCCGAATTTTCTTGCAGTTTTTTTTCAGGAAGCGGCCGCGGGCGAGCGTCCGAATTCCTACCTCGCCCGTTCGGTTTACAGGAGAGAGATCAGAGCCTCTACTTCCTGCGGCGGCGCTTCGGCGGAGGGTTGTACACGTGCAGGAACGAAAATGCGGCGATCGTCAGTGCGTGCATGACCTTGCCCGACGCGATCAGACCGCGTATTGCGCGCATCGGCACCATCACGACTTCGGTCTCTTCGTCGCCGAGCAATACCACCCGTTCGACCTGGTGCACGTTCTCGGCAAGGAAGGAGAAACAGATGTTGCCCTGGATTGCGGGATTCGGATGCACTTTGCCGAGTTCCAGGATCGAGTCCGAATCGAAGCCGGTCTCCTCGATCATTTCGCGGCGCGCCGCATACATCGGCGACGGATCCTCGGGATCGACCATCCCGCCCGGCACCTCGAGGGTGAATTCAGAAATGCCGTGACGCCATTGGCGGATCATCACGACGTCGCCGTTTTTCGCGAGCGGGATGACATTCACCCAGTTGGGCGCGTCGAGGATGAAGAAGTCGCGTTCGCCGCGCCGCGCATGCTCCGAGCGCCGTCGATGAAGATCGAAGATCGACGTCCGGTAAGCAACGTCGCTCCTGAGCGTCCTCCACTTCCGCGGTTTCATCGGAAATTTTGAGGCGGCCCTAAAACAGGCGCGCGTATTCGATTGCCGGGCATCGATCCATCACGACTGTCATGCCGGCTTGCTGCGCGCGTCGGGCTGCGTCGAGGTGGATCACGCCGAGTTGGCACCACAGCACGCGCGCACCTTTTGCGATCGCGTCCTCGACGATTTGCGGCACGAACTCAGAGCGGCGAAACACGTCCACCATCTCAACCGGCTCGCGAATCGACGCCAGGTCGGGGTAGCATTTTTCTCCGAGAACGTCGCACAGCGCGTCGGCATCGAGCTGCGGATTGACCGGGATCACCTTGAACCCGCGGCTTTTGAGCAATTTTGCGATTCGAAGCGAGTCGCGCGCCGGGTTGTCGGAGCATCCGACTACCGCGACTGTGGTCGGCCGCGAGAGAATCGCGCGAATCTCGGCGTCGCCTGGATTGCTGAATTCGGTCGCCATCTGATTAGGGATGAAACAGCCGCTCGATGATCGTCGAGACGAGGCGATGGATTTCCTGGCGGCATTCGGCGAATACGAGGTCGCCCTTTTCGTAGGGGTCGTCGATATCGCCGGCCTCACCCGCGAACGAACGCAGGGTGAACACCGGCCGCTCCCGCGCGCCGGGAAAGCGCTCGACCAGCTCGCGCGCCTGCTGCTCGGTCATCGCGATGATGAGATCGGTCTGCTCGAGCATCTCGGGGTGCCGCTTCAGATCAGTGGAGGTCGCTTCGTCGCCGATGTCGATGCCGACTTCGCGCAGCGCCATCCGCGTGTCGAGCGAGACCAATGCGCCGTCGCGCGCGTACGGCGCGATTCCGGCCGAGGTAATCGTAATATTGTGCTCGAAGCCGAGCGCGTCGAGCTCGCGGCGCAGGATATGCTCGGCCATCACGCTGCGCGCGGTGTTGGCGGCGCAAATGAACAGGATGGAACGAAAGCGCGGCTCACGATGAGCCGCGCGCTTCGGTTGCTTCTCGGCCGTCAAAAATTTACACGCCCCCGCCCATCACCTCGCCCATGCTCTCCTTCTTGGTCACGCCCTTGGCGAGCTCTTCCTTGAGCTTGGCGCCGAGTTCCGCCGGCTCCCACATCGAGCCTTTCTTCGAGACCCTGGCGCCGGTGTGCCATCCGCGCATCAGCCACACGTTGCCCATGCCGACGCGGAACACTTCGCCGTGAACGTCTTTGGCGTCGTCGCTCGCCAGCCACGCGACCAGCGGCGCGACGTGCGCGGGCGTGAATGCGTCCCATTCGCCCGCCTTCTGCGCCATGCCGGCGGCGGTCTGCGGAGTCGCGTCGACGGTCAGGCGGGTGCGCGCGACCGGCGCGATCGCGTTGGCGGTGACGCCGTAGCGGCTCATCTCGCGATCGACGATTATCGCCATCGCGGCGACCGCCGCCTTGGCCGAGCCGTAGTTGCTCTGCCCCGCGTTGCCCAGGATGCCCGAGTCGGAGCTGGTGTTGATGAGCCGGCCGTTGAGCACGTTGCCGGCCTTGTGCTGCTCGCGCCAGTAGGCGGTCGCGTGGCGGGCGACGTTGAATGAGCCTTTCAGATGGACGGTGACGATCGCGTCCCAGTCTTCTTCGCTCATGTTGAAGATCATGCGGTCGCGCAGGATGCCGGCGTTGTTGACGACGATGTTCAACTTGCCGAAGTTGTCGATGGCGCAATCGACGATTCGCTTGGCGGCCTTGAAGTCGGTCACGCTCTCGAAGTTGGCGACCGCCTCGCCGCCAGCCGAGCGGATTTCCTTGACGACGTCCTCGGCCGGGGAGCGCGACTGCCCGGTCCCGTCGAAGTGACCGCCAAGGTCATTGACGACCACCTTGGCCCCGTGCTTGGCCAGCAACAACGCCTCTTCGCGCCCGATGCCGCGGCCGGCGCCAGTGATTACCGCAACTTTGCCTGTCAGTAGTGCCATTTCGCTAATTCCTCTTCTCTTTCTCCGTGGGATTTGGTGCTTGCTGGGCCATTTCGCCCGGTCCTTCTATGTCAAACTTTTCCTGGGGTTCCATCATGGATTCGTCCATATGCGCCGGCAGCTCGTAGATGAGATCGATCGTCATCTTCGACTTATCCTGATCGCTCGGGTACAGCATGAGGCTGCCGGGGCGCCCATCGTAGTTGAAATCGCACGACCAGGTCCTGCGCGCCGGCATGATGAGCGACGAGGTGATGTGGAAGTCACCCTTCTTCAGCGCGTCCTTGTAGTAGGCAACCATCTGCGGCATCGAGGCGTTGGAAATGAACAGAATCTCGCGCATCGCACCTTTTGGTTTGCGGACATGGTCGATCGCGGCGCCTGGATATATCGGCATCGCCTTGTACAGGTCCGGCGGCAATGCGTTGGTGGGCTCATCCGGCGCGGTCATCGAAACCTGCACGACGGGAGGTGCAACGGGAGCAACCACCGGCTTTGCTTTGCAAGCGGCGAATCCGAGCACGCACGCGGCGGCCAGCGCAGCCCGAATGAACAGACCGGGACTATTCATCGTCAAAAGACATGGTGGGTACAGATTTCTCAAGCGTCAATCGCCAAAAAAATAATGACCGCATCGCGGTCAACCTGCGGCGTGGCCTGACAAGCTTCTGGATAGACGTGAGGGACCAAGAAGTCAAGGCGACGAGTTGCGCCGGCGGTGCCGTCGGGGACCGGTTTGCGGTAGTCGCCGGCATTGACAATGGCGTAGATTAAGTGATGCTTCAACCCGATAATCGAGCGTGGGGGGAGCGTTGCGCAGCGTGGCACGGCGCGGGAAGTCACCGTGCTCGTTCGCAATTATGGACGAGCCAAACGGCAATTTTGCTTCCTTGCGGCGACTCTTGACAAATACTTCCTATTGTTGCATTCAGACTTTCCGCGCCATCGCGGACGAGTTTGACCGGCTGGTGGGAACCCAATCCGTTAAAACTGGGCTAACGACCGGTTCAAGGGAGAACCGCTAAGGCAGTTTGGGGCAGTTATTCAACGGTTCGAGCGGAGCCAAAATTTCGCCGCTCTAATCTATTACACTCTCGAGAGGGATAAGAGATGCAAAGCAACTTCGGTATTCTGGCGATGATTCAGCAGGGCTACTACGCGACGTATCCCCTGCTCTTCATTTCGGTGGTCTGCCTGGCAATCATTTTCGAACGGGTCTGGGCGCTGTGGGGTGTCGGACCCAAGACGGCCAAGCTGGCCGACTCGCTGATTCCCCAACTGCGGCAGGGCAAGATCAACGAAGCGTTGCAGGCGACCCAGGCGCGCGCCACCGCGGCCGAGCGCATTTACCACACCCTGATTTCGGGTTCGCAGACGATGGACCGCGATCATCTGCTCGAGCTCGACGACGAACGCCGTTACCAGGAAGGTCTCGAATTCAAGCGCTACATCTGGGTGCTGGCAACCGCCGGCGCGTCGGCGCCGTTCATCGGGCTGTTCGGCACGGTCGTCGGCATTCTGGTGGCGTTCCAATCGATGGCAATCATGGGCACCGGCGGTTTCTCGGTCGTCGCGGCCGGTATTTCGGAAGCGTTGATTTCGACGGCGCTTGGACTCGCGGTCGCGATCGTCGCGGTTATCTTCTACAACTATTTCTCAGTCAAGGTTGAGAACATCAGCGCCATCCAGCACATCAATGACGACCGCCTGATCGACGCAGTACTCCAGGGGAGACAGGCGCGTGGCAATTAGCGGACCGCATACCAGCGGTGGCGGCGTTTTCGCCGACATCAATATCACGCCGCTGACCGATATCTTCCTGGTGCTGCTGATCATCTTCATGGTGACCACTTCGGTCACCATCGAGTCCGCCGCGCACGTCGATCTGCCGACCGCGACCAACACCGCGCCCGAGAACAAGGGCGTCATCGTGACCTACACCGCCCAGCACGAGCTGTTCGTGAACTCCAGGGACGTTCCCGAGCGCGAACTCCGCTCCAGTCTGGCCGACGCGTTGGGCAAGGTTGACCAGAAGATCGTCGTGTTTCAGGGCGATCGCAAAGTGCTGCTCGGTGACATGGTACGGATCCTCAATATTGCCAAGGCTGCCGGAGCCTCGCAAATTGCAATCGCGGCCAAGCGGGTTACGGGTGCGCAACTAGCCAACTCGTCGGGTGCCGGAGGTTGAGCGGGCCGGCCGCCGTGGCTGACCCGAGCATCGACACCCGCAGAGGTATTTGCACATGGCAATGAGTAAAAACCAGGGCGGCGGGGTGTTCGCCGATATCAACATCACCCCGCTGACCGATATCTTTCTGGTCCTGCTGATCATTTTCATGGTGACGACGGCTGTGACAATCGAGTCTGCGGCGCACGTCGATTTGCCCAAGGCCGAAGCTTCGACCGCGCCAAACGAAAAGCCCAAGGGCATCATTGTCACTTACACCGCCGACCATTTGATCTATCTGAACGACAAGCAGGTCACGGAGCCCGAGTTGATGCCGCAGCTTCATGACGCGCTCCAGAATTCGACCGACAAAATAGTGATTTTCCAGGGTGACCCAAAGGTTATACTTGGTGATATGGTTCGTATTCTGGACGTGGCAAAGTCGGCGGGCGCGGAGGCGATCGCGATCGCGGTGTCGTCGCTACCTCCTGGCGGCGGCGGCGGTGGTGCGCCAGCGCCGGGCGGCGGAGCGTAGGAATTTGACTTTTGGAGGAATCACGCGTTGCCGCGGAGACCGCGCGGCCTTAAACTTAATGTATAAGGACCTCGGCCTCGGCCGCTCCGTCAAGCGTGGCCCAAGCGGGGAGCACGTTTCTATATGATCGCAGCAATTATAATTTTGCTCGTCCTCTCGACGTTCGTCGTCGCTTTCATCTTCTACCGCATAATCGGCAAACGAGAGCTCGAGGCCGAAGCGCGCCGCGACGATGACGAAGCGGACGCGACCCGTCTGCAGAAGATGAGAGATGCGCTCGGTCTGCTGATCGGGCCCTTTCCCCTCTCGGTCGCCCTTCACGTCCTGGCGTTGCTGTTCCTGATCATCACGGTGCACGAGCAGCGGGGTCGCGAGTTGATCATGGTGAACCTGGAGGCAGGCGGCGGCGGCGGGGGCGGCAACGAGATGCAGGATCTCGACATGCCCGAAGTGCCGATGCCCGACACGGCGCCGCAGCAGATGGAGCAGCCGACCGCGGTCGACACGTCGCAGGCGGTGGGCCTGGCCAGCGACTACGTGCGCGCCGCCGGCGGCGGCGGTATCGGCATCGGCCGCGGCGGCGGCATGGGCTCGGGCTACGGCCACGGCATCGGCTCGGGCTTCGGCGGATTTATCGGCGAACTGCGGCGCAAGGGACTGGACGTGGTGCTGGTGATCGACGGCACCGGCTCGATGAAACTGATCATCGACGACGTCAAGGCCAAGATGGAGCAGTTGGTCCAGTCGATTCACCGGCTGGTGCCGATCGCGCGAATTGGAATAATCGTGTTCGGCGGCCAAGGCGAGCCAATGCATATCCAGCCGCTGACCTTGTCGCCGCAAAAACTGAGCACCTTCCTTAACGGCATCCAGGCGATGGGCGGCGGTGAATGGGAAGAGGACACCTTTGGCGCGTGTCAGACGGCAATCAACAAGATGGACTGGAAGCCGTACGCCAAGAAGGTGGTGGTGCTGGTGGGCGATTCGCCGCCGCATAAGGAGGACTTCGGACCGCTGCTGGCGCTGATCCGCCAGTTCAAGACCAACAACGGCACTTTCAACACGGTGGACGTGGCGGCTGAAGAGCACGAGCGTTTCGAGCGCGAGTTCTGGCTCAAGGTGCATCGCGAGGAGCCGCCGAAGATCTCGCCGCTGCCGGAGTTCTACCGGCAGACGCAGGCGGCGTACAAAGTGCTGGCGACGGCTGGTGGCGGCTCGATGAAGTCGCTGACCAAGGACGCGCACATCAACCAGCAGGTGCTGATCCTCGCGTTCGGCGATCAATGGCAGTCGCAGGTCGCAGCCTTTGGGCGCGGGCTGAACAACAGCAGCTCCAGCCCGTAAATATTTGCGCCCGGCCAATCGTCTACTATGATGGTGGCCGGGACGTCATGAAAAATCTCAGGATACTCGGCGCGGTCGCCCTTGCGGCTGCGCTTTCGTTTTCGCTCGAGGCGCCGCCTGCACATGCGGTGGACTTGCGGCACGCGCGCGCGCAAAAGGACCTCACGCCTGCCCTGGAGCAGTCGCTGCAGGATAAACTTTCGGATGTAGCCGAGCCTTATTTTGACGAGCAGGATGAAAAGAAAGGCAAGGGGCAGATATACATCGACCTCCAGCAGAAGTTCGAGTACCTGCCGACTTACGGCCCGCACAATCATCTCGTCGTGAGCTGCAAGCTCGGCGGCGTCGAGTACGACCCGACCAAAAAAGGCGGCACCGCCAAGGGCCTCGCCACCGGCAAGCTCAAGTATTTGGTCTTCACCTACGCGCTTGACGATGGGAAATGGGTCTCCGTAGCGAAGCCCAAGTGGGAGTCGCAGGACCTCGGGATAGCGGGCGCCAAGCAGATGAACCAGAATCTCGCACGCGGCGAGAAGCGCCAGGCCGCGATGGAAAAAGCCGCGCAGACCCGCGCCGCTGCGGCGGCAGCGGCCGCAGCCGCGCAAAAGGCGGCCGACCGCTCCAGCCAATAGCGCGCATACGTTTTTTCGTCAGCAATCCGGGCAGCGGACGTTTTTCAGTCGTGGCAACGCAATATCGCGGCGACTTGCTATCGGGCGGTAGTGGTTCAGTTTGTGACGGTGATAGTCTGAGCCGCTTTTTTATTCTTCCACTGTCTCGCCCTCCTGTATCCTAGATAACATCGCGTCGGCCTTTGACTCTTGCGGTTTCCGCGTCCGATACCGCCCGTTAGCCATTCGCGAGATCAAGCCGGCTTTTGCGGCTTTTTGAAGCCTCAGTCGCGCAGCTTCGCGCGTAATCTCAAGGTGTTTTGCAAGTCGAGCGGCATTAAGAGGGGTAGTCGGTACATTTGACACGTTTAGCTTATTGGCTCATTGTTGCATTTGAATATTATCCCCATTGTTACGTCGTAACAGTCGACGCAATAGGAGAAACAGAGATGGCACAGATGGCGACCGCGGTATTGAACGACAGCTTTAAACGAATCGGCGAAGCATCACTCGATGAACGAAAACGGGTCTCGCTGGCGAAGACGTTGGAATCCTTGAAGCAAATCCTCGGAGGCGAATTGGACCCAGCGATCCGATTTGGCATCTACGTAAACGACGCTGGGCAAGTGTTGCTCTCACCAGAGATTTCAGTGCCGATGCACGAACTTTGGCTGTACCGCAACCCTGAAGCGCTGAAAATGGTCGTGAGAGGCTTGGAGGAGGCGCGCGAAGGAAAACTGATGGACGTGGGATCGTTCGAAAAATATGCAGACGACGAGATTGACTAGGGGAAGGTCCGGTGGGGAAGTTTCGCCTGGTTTTCACGCCATCAGCACGAGACGCGCTTGCGCTGCTGTCGAAAGATCCCGGTGCCGGCAAGCGACTTCGCGCCGTTCAGAAAACACTCGGCCTCTTAGAAATGAACCCTCGCCATCCGAGCTTAAATACGCATGAGTACTCGAAGCTTTCCGGTCCGCAAGGCCAGAAAGTTTTTGAGGCGTATGCAGAGAACAGGACGCCCGCGGCTTTTCGAGTCTTCTTCTGCTATGGTCCTAAAACTGGGCAAATGACGATCCTGGCGATCACTCCACATCCCTAAGCGTCGAGAAACAAAAGGCCAAATCAAGCCAAACTGAACCAGTGCCTATCTGCCTGACGCGGCGGCCTGATCGACTACGTTGTTCTGTACCCGGCTGTGGAAGCGGCCGTAGCTGAAGTAGATGACCAGGCCGATCACCAGCCACACAAAGAAACGAATCCACGTCACCACCGGCAGACTCGCCATCAGGTAGAGGCAAAAAACGACGCCGAGAATCGGCACCAGCGGCACCAGCGGCGTGCGGAACGGGCGCTTCAAGCCGGGCTCGACGTGGCGCAGGATCCATACGCCGAAACATACCAGCACGAACGCGAACAGCGTCCCGATATTGGTCAGCTCGGCGATTTCCTGGATCGGCAGGAGCGCCGCGGTGATTCCGACCGCGAAACCCGTCAGCGTGGTCGGAATATAAGGCGTGCGATACTTCGGATGAATCCGGCTGAAGGCGGGCGGCAGCAGGCCGTCGCGCGACACGGCGAAAAAAACCCGCGACTGCCCGAGCATCAGCACCAGCAGCACCGAGGTCAGGCCCGCCACCGCGCCGAGCGAAATAAATCCCGACAACGCATGCATCCCGCGCAGCACAAACGCCGAGGCCAGCGGCGCGTTCACGTCGATCAGATGCGCCGGCACCATCCCGGTCAACACGCCCGCGACCAGGATGTAGAGCAAGGTGCAGACGAACAGCGAACCGAGAATGCCGAGCGGCAGGTCGCGATTGGGATCGACGACCTCTTCCGCCGCTGTCGAGACCGCATCGAAGCCGATGTATGCGAAAAAAATCACCGCCGCGCCCTTCATCACTCCCGACCATCCCATCGGCGCGAACGGACTCCAGTTCGCCGGCCTGACGAAGAACGCGCCGACAACGATCACGGCGCCGATCACGCACAGCTTGATCCCGACGATGATCGAATTGAGCCGCGCGCTCTCCGAAATTCCGATGTACAGCACCCACGTGATCAGCATCACGATCAGCAACGCGGGCAGGTTGACGATCGCGCCGGGAGCGGAGCCGGGTGCGCTGGTTATCGCAACCGGCAGGTGCAGCCCAAGTCCGTGGAGAATGACGGTAAGATAGCCCGACCATCCCACGGCGACGGCGGCCGCGCCGACCGCGTATTCGAGCACCAGGTCCCATCCGATGATCCAGCCGACCAGCTCGCCCATCGTCGCGTACGAATATGAATACGCGCTGCCGGCCACCGGGATCATCGCGGCGAACTCCGCATAGCACAGCGCCGCCATCGCGCAGGCGAAGCCCGACACTACGAACGAGAGCACGATTGCCGGGCCCGCGTATCTTGCCGCGGCTACGCCGGTGAGCACGAAAATTCCAGCGCCAACGATCGCGCCTATCCCCAGCAGCGTGAGATCGAGCGCTCCCAGAGCCCGCTTGAGGCCCCCGTCGCGCGAGTCCGCCTCCGCCATCAAGGTGGCAGCCGGCTTGCGCCGGAAAAGTTGCGCTCTAAGCCCGGTATCGTTCACCACGCCTGGTATCCGCCGTCCACCGAAATCACCGACCCCGTAACGTAGCTTGAAGCCGGACTGGCAAGGAAGATGACCGCGCCGCGAACCTCATGCGGCAGCCCGAGCCGCTTCATCGGCGTGAACGCTTCCATCCGATCCTTGTTCGCGGGCTTGGCGATTCCGCCTTCGGTCGCCTCGGTGGGGATCCATCCCGGCGCGATCGCGTTGACCAGGATCCCGTAGCCGGCCCATTCGACCGCCAACTGACGCGTCAGATTCGCCAACGCCGCCTTGGTCGCCGCGTAGGCCGACAGCCGGTACACGGAACTCGCCACCGATGCGTAAATCGAAACCATGTTGATGATGCGGCCCGGCTGTTTGGTCTCGATCAGGCGGCGCGCGACGCGCTGCGCGAGCATCATCGGCGCGGTCAGGTTGACCGCGATTGCTTCGTCCCACGCCTCGCGCTTGAAGTTCTCGGCGCGACCGGTCGGCGACACGCCCGCGTTGTTCACCAGGATGTCCACGTCGCCAAGCGCGGCCGTCGTCTCGGCCATCACGCGATCGAGGTCGGCCTCGCGCGTCACGTCGGCGCCGATTCCAACAGCCTTGACGCCGTGGGCTTTCGCCAGCACGGCCGCAACTTGCGTGACGCGGTCCTTGCGACGCGCGACGAGCGCCACGTCGGCGCCCGCAATCGCCAGCGCTTTCGCGCATTCCACGCCCAGCCCGGACGACGCGCCGGTGACCAGTGCGCGATGTCCGCGCAGAGAGAAAAGAGCTTCGAGCGAATCCGAGTCTTCGCCCCGGACGAAGCCTGGTTCCAGGCTACTTCGTGTAGTCAAAGATCTCGTGCTCTTCGGTGAAGAAAATCGAGGAGCGCTCGAAATCAACGAACTTGGATTCGTCTTCGAGCAGGGCGCGGGCCGCCTCAGTACGGTCATTGGGGTCGGTGACTGAACTGAAATCCTCGAGCGTGTCCCACCATACCTCGGTGATGCCGTCATAGGTCTCCGTCATCCTGGGGCGGGTGGCGCGAATCTGCCTGCCCGCGTCTTCCAACACGGTGTGGCTCTGCACGTATTTTCTCGCGCGCATCGCTTTCGCGAAGCTGCGCACCAGCGGTCCGTGCTTCTTCAGCCAGTACTCGTGGAAATCTTTTTCGGAGACGTCAGCGCGTTTTCGGACCACGTAAACGAGTTTGATCATAGCAACCTCACATTAAAGTTTTCAGTCGCCGAAAACTTCGCCGGCGGCTTGGGCGGCCGCCGCGACCGCGCGATCGATGTCGGCGCGCGAAATTCCATGATGGGTCACGGCGCGGAACGAGGTCGCCTCGCGCGGCGAGATCAGGACCCCCCGCTCACGCATCGCCGCCGCGAAACGCCGCGACGTTTCGGCGTCGCCGTCGACGTCGAACACGACCATGTTGGTCCGGTTCGCGACCGGCCGCACGTTCAGTCCGGCGACCAGCGCCAGGCCCTGCGCCAGCGCGCGCGCATTCTGATGATCTTCGGCCAGCCGATCGACCATCGTGGTCAGCGCGACGATTCCGGCCGCGGCGATTATTCCCGCCTGCCGCATTCCGCCGCCCAGCACCTTGCGCGTGCGATGCGCGCGCGCGATAAACTCGCGGCTCCCGCACAGGAGAGAGCCCACCGGACATCCGAGTCCCTTCGACAGGCAGAACGAAACCGTATCCGCGATGCCGGCGATTTCTTTCGGAGTCGTCTCGAGCGCCAGCGCGGCGTTGAAGATTCGCGCGCCGTCAAGATGCAGCGGAACTCCTCGGCGATGCGCCGCGCCGGAAACCTCCGCCATGTGCGAGAGCTTGATCGGCGCGCCGCCGCATCGGTTATGAGTGTTCTCTATCACCACCAGCGACGGCTGCGCGAAGTGATCGTCGGCCGGCGTACCGAGCTCGCGCGCGAGTTCGCCCGGGTCGAGCTCGCCGTCCTCGGTGTTGGCGACCGCGGTGAGCACGATGCTTCCCAGAGCCGACGCGCCGCCCGCCTCGTAAAGATTGGTGTGCGACTGGGAGCCGACTATTGCCTTGGTGCCGCGCGCGCAGTGCGTCAGCATCGCGGCCAGGTTGCCCATCGTGCCGCTCGGCACGAGCAGCGCCGCCTCCTTGCCCATCAGCGACGCCGCCATCGCCTGGAGCCGGTTCACGCTGGGGTCTTCGCCGTAAACGTCGTCACCCAGCTCGGCGCGCGCGATTGCCTCGCGCATCGCGGGCGTCGGCAAGGTTACAGTGTCGCTGCGCAGATCGATCAAGTCGCGATGCCCGCCGCGCGTGCCGTGTTACTGCCCCGGAGGATAGAGCGTGGTGAAGTTGCCGCTGGTGGTATCGACGACCTCGACGGCGTTCTCGGTGGTGTCGGAGAAGTAGAGCTGCTTGCCATCGCTGCTGAGCGCACAGCCCGAACCGATATGGCCGTTGACGAGAGTCACTTTGGTCACGGTGTTGGCGTTCAGATCGATCTTGCGAATCGAATGATTGTCGGCGTCCAGCACGTAGAGCATCGTGCCGTCGGTGCACAACGCGCCGGGGTCGTTGAACTGCGCCTGCAGGGCGGGACCGTCTTTGTCGCCTTCCTCGCCGGTGCCCGCCAAGGTGCTGGTCTGGAGCGTCGTGATATCGATCTTGCGGATCACGTCGTTGCCGGTATCCGAGACGTAGATCGCTTTCTTGTCAACCGCGATTCCGCGCGGGCTGCTGAACTGTGACTTGTCCGGACCGCCTTCGGTCTTGCCCGCAGTGCCTGCCTGTCCACCGATCGTCTTGACTTTCATGTCGCCGAGCGTGATGCGCCGGATGGTGTTGTTGCCGCTGTCAGCCACGTACAGCGAGGTGCCGTCGGTCGCGATCTGGGTGGGCAGGTTGAAGTGCGCCGCCGCGCCGGAGCCGTCTTCGGTGCCGGAGATATTCGCCGTGCCCGCGATGGTGGTGACAGCTCCGCTGCTGACGTTGACCTGGCGAACGTCGGAATTGTTGGTGTCGCAAAGGTAGAGGTTCTGCCCCGACATCGTCATCCCGTCCGGGCTGTTGAAGCGCGCAGTGTCGCCAACGCCGTCGTTGCTGCCTTCCTGGAAGAGCTTGCCCGCCACGATTCGGAGCGACCTCGTCGCCGTATCAATCGCCTCGACGGTATTGTTGCGGCTGTTAGCGACGTAAACGGCGCGGCCGTCGGTCGCCAGCCCGGCCGGAAAATCCAGCCGCGGTCCCGACTGTGCCTGGAGCCCGGCCATCGGTTCCTGCGCCATCGCAGGCGCCCCCAAGCCGAGCATCGCGAGCGTCGCGGCCAAAGCCAGAATCACCTTGAAGTTTGCGGAGACTGTCATTTACGCGACCTCGCTGGATTGGTTGGAGTCATTCGCGTCGAGTCACGAATCTTGCCGCAACTTATGGAAAGATCGCTTTTACCACTTCGTCGATCGCGCGCTTGCTGTCGGCTTCGTCGGTCAGCGACCACGTGACCGCGACCGTCGCCGCGCGCCGCGGCGCAATCCCCTGCCGGATCAGTTCACCGGCGTAGATCAACAGGCGCGTCGAAACGCCCTCCTCCAGGCCCGACGCCTTAAGATGACGCACCTTCTCGCCCAGCACCGCCAGTTGCGACGCGATATCCTGCTCGACGCCTGCCTCGTGCGCGATAATCTCGACTTCCTTGTCCGCCGGCGGATAGGTGAACTCGATCGTCACGAAGCGCTGGCGCGTCGAATGCTTCAGGTTTTTCTGGATGCTCTGGTAGCCGGGGTTATACGAAATCACCAGCAGAAATCCGTCGTGCGCCTCGATCGTCTCGCCGCGCTTTTCGATCGGCAGAATCCGCCGGTGATCCGACAGCGGATGGATCAGCACGGTCGTGTCCTTGCGCGCCTCGACCACTTCGTCCAGGTAACAAATCGCGCCGCGCCGCACGGCCTGTGTCAGCGGACCGTCGACCCAAACCGTCTCGTCGGCCTGGATCAGGAAGCGGCCGACCAGGTCGCTGCCGGTGAGATCCTCGTGACACGCAACCGTGATCAGCTCATTGGGGCCGTTGGCGAGCGATGACAACTGATGCGCCATGTGCTCGACGAAGCGGGTCTTGCCGCATCCCGTCGGTCCCTTGAGCAGCAACGGCAGTCGCGCCTTGTAGGCGGCGGTGAAGATTTCCACCTCGTCGCTAATCGGCAGGTAGAACGGCGCTGCGGCGGGGTCGAGATGGCGTACCTCGGGTCCCTCGGCCTGCAGCCTGGTGTCGAACTTCTTTAACTCGATCCCCATTGGTTCCTTCTGGGCAGACAATTCGAAGCGTCAAGGCGCGATTCTAAGAGACTTTCGCGCAACCATTCAAGGCAGCAGGGGTGACCCCTGCACCAGTATTAAGAAAAAATCCGCTATTTCCTTGGCTTGGTAGATCAGCCGCGCCGCTGATAGGTCGCCGTGCCGTCGCGATTGTCCTTGACCTCGTAGCCGCGCCGCTCGATTTCCTTGCGCAGCTCGTCGGCGAGTATGAAGTCCTTCGCCTTGCGGGCTGCCGTTCGATTGTCGATCAGTTGCTGCACGTCTGACGCGATCGCACCCGCGCGCGCCGTCGCGCGATGCTTTCCGAGTTCGAGCCCCAACACCGTGTCGAGCGCGCGCAAGGTCGGCCACGCGCGGAAATCCTTGCGCCGGTATACCTCCGCGATCAGTTCCAGCGCCACTGCAAGCGCCTGCGGCGTATTCAGATCGTTGTTAATCGCGTCGTGAAAGCGTTCGTAGTACTCCGCCGCCCATCCCGCCGCCTCGACCCCGTCGGCCGCCGCCTCGTCGGGCACGCCGCGCGCGAACTCCCGAAAGTAATCGAGATTGCGCTGCGCCGCGCGGATGGCCTCGTCGTTGAAGGCAAGCTCGGAGCGGTACTTCGCGCCGTAGCAGAAGATCCTGAACGCCAGCGGCTCGATTCCCGCCGGCCCAAGATCGCTCAGCAGCGGGAACTTGCCCGCGCTCTTGCTGATCTTGGATCCCTCCTTGCCGACGAGAAACGCGTTATGTACAAAATATCGCGCGAACGGTTTGTGAGTTGCGCTTTCCGACTGCGCGATTTCGTTCTCGTGATGCACCGGGATGTGATCGATGCCGCCGGTGTGGATGTCGATAGTCTCGCCCAGGTATTTCATCGCCATCGCCGAGCACTCGATATGCCAGCCCGGATAGCCGCGTCCCCACGGACTGTCCCATTGCATCAGATGGCCGGGCTGGCCGAGCACCCACAGCGTGAAATCGTGCGGGCTACGCTTGTCCGCCGAATGCTCGAGGCGTTGCGCGGCGTTCTGCTCATCGAGGCTCTGGCGCGAGAGCCGCCCGAGGCGATTCTCCCCGCGATACTTCTCGACGTCGAAGTACACGCCGCTGTTGGTGACGTAGGCAAATCCCGCGTCGATAATTCTCGCGGTCAGCGCGATCATGTCGCCGATATGATCGGTCGCGCGCGACCACACGTGCGGCGGCTCGAGATTGAGCGCCGCGCAATCGCGCTGGAACTGCTCGAGATAATAGTTCGCGACCGCGAGCGGCGATTTACCCTGCGCGCGTGCGGTTTTCTCGACTTTGTCCTCGCCCTCGTCCAGGTCGCCCGTCATGTGCCCGACGTCCGTCACGTTCATCACGTGACGCACCCGGTAGCCGTTGAACTCCAGCGTTCGGCGCAGGCTGTCGACGAACACGTACGCGCGCAAATTCCCGAGATGCTGCGGCAGATAGACCGTCGGCCCGCACGAATACAGCGTGACCTCGGGCGGATTGAGCGGCCGAAACTCCTCGACCGCGCGGTTGAGCGAATTGAAAATGTAGAATGGTTTCACGAGTGCGAGCGCCAAGCTTAGCAGGGGCGATCGCCCCCGGCGCATCCCCTGCACCCAATGTTAAAACAGAGATGCGGGGCTTGGGGGAAGAGGCGACTATTGCTCCCCGGCCGGCTGCCCCTTGAGCCTGCCGCGCGCATCGCGTGCGTATCTCGACGCCGCGATCCGCTTGTACTGCCGGTCCGCCAGCCACGCGTAGCCGGGGACATACCACAGGTATGCGAGGCAGCCCTTGAGCCCGCGCTGCCGCCGCAGGATTTCGTTGATCGCACGCGCGCCGCGGTACACGCGCCCGCTCTCGTCCACTGCGTGCAATTCCTCGAGCAGGTTCTCCAGCTTCAACTCCGGAAACTGTGCGCGCACTTCTTCTTCATGAAGGTCGAGCGGCTCAATGTTTCCTGAGTTGTCGAATTGGCGGATTCCGTCGAGGCTCGCGCGGCACATCTCGCACGAGCCGTCGTACAAAATCGCCAGCTTGCCCGGCGACGCCTTGCCGACGTTTGCCGCTTGCTCACCCACGGTCATCGCGCTCGTCCCTTGTCCCGTCAGCGCCGCGACAGCCGCGAATTCGCGTTCAGCCGGCGCAGCCGGGCGTTCTCGTTGATGATTCGCCATTCGTAGCCGTCGAGCAGCGACATCCATGCCGCCTCGATCGTGTTGGACGACTTCGCCAGCGTGGTCCACAACATCTGCCCGTCGGAAAATTTCTTGACCGACACGACGTCCGCCTCGGTCGAAGCGCCGGTCGCGTGCTGATAAGTTTCGATCACTTTTACCGGTTCGAGGTACGGAAAATATTTGAGCAGGGCCTTGCGCAGCGCCACGTCGAGCGCGTGCAGCACGCCGACACCCGACGCCGCTTCGGTTTCCTCGATGTCGCCGATGCGGATTATGAGCGTCGCATCGACCGTCATCTTGCCTTCGTAGACGTCGTCGATCACGCGCCGCCGCACGATCTCGAACGGCGCCACGTAGTCGCTCGAGGCTCGCAGCTTCGCCAGTTCGCGCGACGCCTGCGGCGGCTCCGCTTCGTAAAAATCTGCCTGACGTTCTGTACTCATCGGGCTTACCCGTCAGCTTCCGGCGATACTTCGGACATGATTATCGTAACCGGCGCAACCGCTTTCAAGGACGAACGCAGTTGCCATAATAGTTGACTCATGACAGGAGTGCGCGCCTGATGCGCGCGAGTTGAGTCGCCTTCGTAACCAAAACCGGCAATTCATGACCATGCTCGTTAGATCCGACTCGCCGCGCCTCCTCTGTCCGCGATTTTTCCGCGATTACCTCGCCCACTATTTTAGGGGAGAGGCGGCCTCGCGTAACGCGGCCGCTCAGGTTGCACCAAAGACCTCAGCAGTTAGGTTGTGGACAATTATCGCCGTCGCGATGTCAATCTTCCTCGGCCACTCCGCTCCCGCGCGCGCATCGCAAGTGCGCATTCCGCTCACCATCGACTACATCACGCTGCGCGAAGCGCTCAAGCGCAAGCTCTACACCGCGCCCGGCGGGCGCGCCGAGCTTTGGAAGGGCCTCAGCGATTGCCAGTATCTCTACGCCGAAAATCCCGAGTTCTCACGCGCCACCGCCGGCGGCGCCGCAACGGTGCGGCTCGAAACCGCCAACAGCCTCGCGCTGGGCGTCGCGATGGGATCGCAATGCCTCAACGCCATACAATGGAGCGGCATCGTCGAGGCGCTCGGCGTCCCGTACATCGCGCCCGGCCTCCAGCTCAAATTTCACTTCACCGATTTGAATCTCTACGATACGGCCCATCAGGAAACGGAGCTCGTCAGCCGGGGCTTCGACCTCATCAAGAGCTATCTCATTCCGCGGCTCGACGACTTTTCCTACGATCTCAATCCCGCGGTTCAGCAGCTCGCCGCGATGGCCGCCGATGCGATTCCGCCCGACGCCGCCGAGCGCGTCCGCGCCGCGATCGCAAGTCTGACCGCCGAGCGGGACATCGCCGCGCTCGACGACGGCGTCCGCATCACGCTCGTGATGACGGTGCCTGACTTCCCGACTCCGACCGCGATTCCCGGCGCCGCGGCCTCGCCCAGGCCGGCCGAGCTGAAAGCCTTCCAGGACACGCTCGATCAATGGGACGCGTTTCTGGTTTTCTCGATCAAGCATCTCGGCGACGCGGTCGGCGACCATCAATTCCGCGACCAGTTGCTGCAAATCCTGCTCGACAGCCGCTATCGCCTCGTCCAGGCGCTGAACAATCCGCCCGCCGCGGCGGGGCCCGATCCGGTGCGCGTTTTGTTCCTCGACGAATGGCGCCAGCTCCACGACGCGGTCCGCGCCGCCGCGCGGCGCGGGATGCTGGGGCCGAGCGCGCTCGAATTCATGTCGTTCATCTCGGCCGGCGACGCGCTGTTTGCGCTCGATCAGGCGGCGCCCGCGCTTGGGATGCGCATCTCGGCCGCCGATCTTCGCCGCCTCGCGCATATCATGGCGCCCACTGCCACCGGCGATCCGCTTCAGTTCAACTACAGCGAAGATCGTGACCTGAAAAAGCTCTTCGCATTCCCGGAGCCGCCCGCGGCGGAGCCGCCCGCGGCGGTGCCGACCGCGGCGGTGCCGACCGCAAGCCACCATCCAATCGAAGAAGAAAACATCCCTCCCTCCTCCGCGGGCGGCGCGTTGCCAGGTTCAAGCAGCGCAAGCACGCCGGCGGCGGTCCCGTCGCCGCGCGGATCAATTCTCCCGACGCCCGGGCCTTCCGCGCGAATGTTCCGAAATTACCTCGCCTGTTACTTTACGGGAGAGGCGACCTCGCGTAGCGAGGCAGGTGCGGGTTCTGCTGCCCCTGGGTTAGGGGTTAGGTTGCTAAACCTCCTCTCACCGCAAGAGGCCGACGCTGCCGAGGACGACACCGCACTGATGCCTCGCCTGCAGGATGTCGCCGGCCGCCTCTACCATCTCGTCGTGACCGAAGCGAACGCCGACTCCTATCGCCACGACATGGGCCTGCTGCTCAATCTCAGCGCCGAGCACCAACTCAGCACCGCCGCCATCGACGCCAACAATTCACAGACTTACGTAACGCTCGTGCTCAGCACCGCATGGGAGGAAAGCTGCTGGCGCCAATTCGTGTTGGACGGCGCGCGCCTGCGATGGCTCGAGTCCGCGACCGGCGACATCGGCCTGATGCAGGTGAACAAGCACGTGTGGCGCGGGTTTTACGATATCGAGCGCCTCAAGTGGGACGTGCTCTACAACGCGGGCGCGGGGTGCGAGATCCTGGCGCGCATGATGCAGTATGCGTCGGCCGCGCAACCGAAGTTCGATCCTGTGCCGGTAGCCAGCCATCTCGCGCGCTCGGCGTATGCGGCCTACAACGGCGGCCCGGGAGCGTGCAATCGATGGCGCCGGCGCGAGCCGCCGGCGCTCAAGCAAATCGATTCGAGCTTCTGGCAAAAGTACCGCGCAGTCGAGGACGGCACGCCGATCGACATCTTAAGCTGCGCCCGCTCCTGGGGGCACTGACATACGCTGGTGGGCGTCGACACTATCGCGCTCGCCGCAGGCACAAGGCCACCAAATCACGCACGCAGTGCGACCCCGGTTTCCCCGAAACGCGCGCCGCGCGCTTACATCGCGAGGCCGCCGTCAACCTGGATTACTGCGCCGGTTATGTATGATGCGGCGTCGCTCAGCAGGAATGCCGCCATCGGCACTACGTCCTCCACTTTGCCGAAGCGGCCTAGCGGAATCATCGCGAGTGCCTGGGCTCGATTCTCTTCGGGGAGTGATGCGGTCATGTCGGTTTCGATGAATCCCAGTGCCAGTGCGTTGACGCGGACGCCGAGCCGCCCTACTTCTTTGGCGACGGATTTTGTAAGACCTATCAGTCCCGCCTTTGCCGCAGAATAGTTCGCCTGTCCCGGCAGTCCGATAAGCCCGCTGACCGATGTTATATTGAGGATCGAGCCGCGCTTCGCTTTCATCATCATGAACGCCGCCGCGCGCGCGAAGTTGAACGCCCCTGTCAGGTTGACACGGATGACCTCGTTCCAGTCCTCTTCCGACATCATCACGAACACCTTGTCGCGCGTCATGCCGGCGTTGTTGACCAGCCCGTCGA
This sequence comes from uncultured delta proteobacterium, assembly GCA_963842085.1. Lineage (GTDB taxonomy): Bacteria > Desulfobacterota > Binatia > Binatales > Binataceae > Binatus. Next base: position 2,445,360 of record CAWJET010000001.1, on the reverse strand, counting down.
TTTGTCCGAATTCCTTCTTGGTCGCGTTGACCATCTCGCGCACGCTCTTGAGGTCGCCGACATCGACCTTGTACGCGAGCACCTTCACGCCGAGCTTTTCGATTTCGGTTTTGAGCTCCGCCGCATTCTGATCGCTCTTGACGTAGTTGAACGACACGTTGGCGCCGCGCCGCGCGACTTCCAGCGCGATCGCGTGCCCGATTCCGCGTGTCGCGCCGGTGACGATAACTCCCCGCCCTTCGAGGTCTTTCATCTTGAGCTCCTGAAGTTCAGGCCGTGTCCGCCGCGGCAATCTCACGCTCGAGCGTCGGCCGGTACTGAGCGATGTACGACAGATAATTGTATCCGAAGGCGCGCTCAAGCTCGGCGTCGTACTTCGGCGGCTCGGCGCCAAGGTCCTTCGCGAGCCACGTCAGCACCATCCACTCCTCGGAGCGCGGCGCCTTGCGCAGCGCGTCGCGCCGCAGCATCACCTGCGTCGGCTTGACACCCGCGATATGCGCCAGCAGCGCGAGCATCTCGCTCTCGTTGTTCTGCATTTCGTCGCGCGCGAACAGGTTCACCGAGTAGATCAGCATCGTGACGATACACGCTGTAACCGTCGCGGGCGTCGCGCGATCGCAATACATCTTAAGCGGACCCTTGGGCGATAGCGCGTAGGCAAGGAAGTCGGCGTTGGCGTCCAGAATCGTCGAGATGAACTGAACGGCGCGCGGCGACCCCGCCTCGGCCAGCCGCGCGCGCGTCGCGTCGAGTCCCGGCTTCGCCAGCCGCCGCATGAAGCGCCGTCGCGCCGGAGACAGCCAGTTGAGCAATCCAGCCAGCATCATCGATCCGTCTAACACGCCCTTTCCTGAAAAGAAAAAGGCCGCTCGGAGGGAGCGGCCTTGTAAATAGAGCAGTGGCTAATGTTACGCGCTGAACGACGACCCGCATCCGCACGTGCGGCTAGCGCGCGGATTATCGAAGCGGAATCCCGCGCTGTGCAGCCCCTCGACGTAGTCGAGCGTCGTGCCCGCGATATACGGCAGCGAAATCTCGTCGACGAATACCAGCACGCCGCCGAAATCCGTCACCCGGTCGCCTTCTTTCCGCGTGTCGAAGTTGAGCGAATACTGAAAGCCGGAGCATCCGCCGCCGACCACGCCGATTCGCATCCCGTGCTCGGCGCCGAGACCTTCCTTCGCGTGCATCTTGCGGACCATCTCGATCGCCTTGGGCGTCAGCTTGACGTCGGGCAACGACGCGGTGTCGATTGGCTGAACTGGCGCCTGCTGCTCGGCACGCTCGTGCTCATGCTCGTGACCATTATGCTCGATGTGAAGTCCTTCGGCCATTTTTACTGCCAACCTCCGGTAAGAAGCGCTTACCTGTCAATCATGCGCTCCACCAAGAAATTAATCGTAGCCCAATAGTCGAGTCAATGCATCCACAATTATCAGCGCAAAAAGCCTAGACAGATGCTAGCGTTTTGGCATCGCGATGGACCTTTCACGTGAAAGCTTGAAGCGCGCCGCCATCGAGCAAGGATTCGTGCTGGTGGGATTCGCGCGGCTGCGTCAGCTAGATGAACGCGAAGCGTTTTATCGCCAATGGCTCGCAGAGGGCGGTCACGCGACCATGGCTTACCTGGCGCGGGAGCCCGAGCGCAGGTTCGACCCGCGCCTCCTCGACGCGCGCTACAAGTCGGTCGTGAGCCTGGGCTATCCGTACGCCGCGCGCGCGACGCCGAAGGTCGATTGGCGCGGCGAGTTGCGCGGCAGAATCGCGGCGTACGCGCTTGGCCGCGACTATCACGACGTAGTGCTGCGGCGGGCGCGCGCCGTTGCCGGAGTGATTTCGCAGCTTCGTCCCTGCTCGATCACGCGCGCGTACGTGGACACGGGGCCGGTCCTCGAGCGCGAATGGGCGGCGGATGCGCGCATCGGATGGTTCGGCAAGAACACGATGCTCCTGAACCGCGACCACGGTTCGTACTTTTTTCTCGCCGAGATTTTCACCGACGCCGAATTCGAGGCGACGACCGGGCCTTACCGCGAACATTGCGGGACGTGCCGGCGATGCCTCGAGCTGTGTCCAACCGGCGCGCTCGCGGACGGCTACGTGATGCGCTCGGATCTGTGCATCTCGTATCAGACGATCGAAAATCGCGGCGCGATTCCGCGCGAGATGCGCTCGAAACTCGGCAACTGGATCTTCGGCTGCGACATTTGCAACGACGTTTGTCCATGGAACGGCGAGCATGCGTCCGCGGCAGGCTCTGACGATCTCCTCCCCTATCTTCCCGGGCTGCTGGCGCTCAACGACGATGAGTTCGGCCGCCGCTTTACAGTGAGCGCGGTGAAGCGCGCCAAGCGGCGCGGGTTGCTGCGCAACGTCGCGGTCGTGCTCGGCAATACGCAAAATCCCGCGGCGGTGGCTCCGCTCGCGCGCGCACTGCAAACCGAAAATGAGCCGCTCATCCGCTCGCATGCGGCATGGGCGCTCGGACAAATCGGGGGAAGCGCGGCGCGACGCGCACTCGAGCGCGCGCTCCGGGACCGCGACCCTGCGGTGCGCACAGAGGCAGCGGCGGCGCTCGAAACAAACTGATCGCAGACGCTTGTCAAAGCATCCGCGCAAAGCAACACTGTTACGAACGGTGCCCACCTGATGAACGACGCACGGCGGGAATTTGCGATGATTGCGGCGAAGGAGCCGGTGCCACTGGCGCGCGGCGCGCTGTTGATCGCGAAAGAAGAGTACCCCGACCTCGACATCGAGGAGTACCTGGACAAGATTGCGACACTGGCGCGCGAAGCGGAACCGATCGTGCGCGCGGGCGAGGACACGGTCGAGCGCGTCCAGTTGCTGTCGCATTTTCTGTTCGAGCTGAAGGGCTTCGAGGGCAACGCGGAGAACTACAACGACCCGCGCAACTCGTTTCTGAACGACGTCATCAATCGCCGGCTCGGAATTCCGATCACACTGTCGGTGGTATATCTCGAAGTGGGCCGGCGGCTCGGGATCAATCTTTACGGGGTTTCGTTCCCGACCCATTTCCTGGTCAAGGCGGTGGACGAGCGGGGCGAGCTGATCATCGACCCGTTCGTCGGCGGAAAGATTCTCGCGCTCGACGAGATTCGCGCGCGCCTGACGCAAATTTACGGACAGCCGGTCGAGTTGAATCCCGCGATGTTGAAGCCGCGCGGCGCCCGACACATCCTGGCGCGGATGCTGCGCAACCTGAAGATCATCTATATGAGAGCGTCGGACTGGACGCGCGCGCTGGCGGCGCTCGATCGGATTATCATGCTGGAGCCGCGCGCGCTCGACGAGCTGGTGGAGCGCGGCGGTCTGTTCGAGCGGCTGGAATGCTTCAAGCCGGCGCTCGACGACTACCAGAGTTTTCTTTCGCAGGCGCCCGAGCATCCTGCGGCCGAGTCGGCGCGCGAAGCGGTGCTGCGCCTGATTCGGCAAGTGGCCCTGATAAACTAAAGTTGCGCCGATAAACTGACGCGCGACATCCTCGATGGCTGAATTTCCGAAAGCCCGCGATTTCTTCGAGTCGAGCACCGCCGCCATCGGCGACCATGAGTTGCGGCGCAAGCTCGAGAGCGCCAGCGCGCGGCATCTCGATCACTTCGCGCAAGTCAAGGCGGAGTTTCCGCCGTATGACAGCGAGCGCGACGCCGCGCATCGAATCAAGACCGACGCGATTGCGCATCTCGACGAGTTGCTCATCGAGCTGACCTCGAAGCTCGAAGCGCGCGGATGCAAGGTGTTCTTCGCCGAGGATGCGACACAGGCACGCGACTACATCGTCAAACTCGCGAAGGCCAAGGGTGCGAAGAACGTCGTCAAGGGCAAGTCGATGACGACCGAGGAGATCGATCTCAACGACGCGCTCGCAAAGGCCGGCATCGACGCGGTCGAGACGGACCTCGGCGAGTATATCGTGCAGCTTCGCGGCGAGCGCCCGTCGCATATCATCACGCCCGCGATTCACCTGTCGAAGGAAGACATCGGACAACTGTTCACCGACAAATTCGGCATCGAATACACCGCGGAGCCCGAAAAGCTCACGGCCGAAGCGCGTGCGCGATTGCGCGCGATTTTTCTGGCCGCGGATTTCGGCGTCACTGGCGTCAATTTTGCGATCGCGGAGACCGGCACGCTGATTGTCGTCGAGAATGAAGGCAACGGCCGGCTCTCGAGCACGATGCCGGAGACGTTCGTGGCCGTCATGGGAATCGAGAAGGTTATCCCGCGGCTCGAAGACCTGAGCCACTTCCTGGAAATCCTCGCGCGCACCGCGACCGGGCAGAAGCTCACGACCTACACCAGCTTCATCACGGGTCCGCGGCGCGAGGGCGAGCTCGACGGGCCGGGCGAGATGCACGTCGTCATCGTGGACAACGGCCGTAGCGCGATGCTGGCGGATCCGGTCCTGCGCGAGACGTTGAATTGCATCCGATGCGGCGCGTGCCTGAATATGTGCCCGATTTACCGGCGCATCGGGGGTCACGCGTATCGCTCGGTGTATCCGGGACCGATCGGGTCGATCATCAGTCCAAATCTTTTCGGCAGCGCCGCGGGGTACCTGCCGTTCGCGTCGACACTGTGCGGCGCGTGCAAGGACATCTGTCCCGTCAAGATCGATATCCCGCGAATCCTGCTCCATCTGCGCTGGAAAGAGAGCATGGGCAGGCGTCCGCTCAAATGGCCGCGCGCGATCGAGCGGGCGCGGCGGGGCGCGCGGCGGTTCGCGGCGACGGCGCGGCATCCACGGACGGCTCGAGCGCTTGGAAAATTTGCCGCGATGGTGCTGAAACCGTTCGCGCACAACGGTTATCTGCGTCGGATGCCGGGGCCGTTCGGGAACTGGACGAAGTATCGCGACTTCCCGCGCCCACGGCCACATAAGCGCCCCGAGCCCGAGCGGCCGCCGAGCTGAACGTGGCCGAGCTGCACAAAATAATCGCGAGCGTAAAGGACGCCCTGGGCGCCGGCGCGCGGAGCAACTTGCACGACGCGGACGCGAGCGCAGCGGTGCCTGTGGCACAGTCGGCGCAGCGCGCCGAGCTCGCATCGACGTTCGCACGCGAGCTCGAAGAGGTCGGCGGCAAGTTTCTTGGAATACTCACTCCGGCCGAAGTGACTAATCGAATAGTCACTCTCGCCGGCGAGATCGGCGCCAGGACGGTAGCGGTTGGACAAGGCGTCGTGAGCGACATGGATGCGATCGGCGAGGCGCTCGAGCGCGCAGACTTCAGGATCGTCCGCACGGTGCCGGTGGCGGACACCGAGCGCGCCGCGATGCGCGCGCGCGTCGCGGATGCCGAGCTCGGGATCGCCGAAGCCGAGTTCGCGATCGCCTCGACCGGCACGTTGGCCGTGGTTTCAACCGCGAATCGGCCGAGTTCGCTTACACTGCTGCCGCCGGCGAGCCTGGCAATCGTTCAGATCGACCGGATAAAAGCCAATCTCGCGGCGGTGCTCGCCCAGTTGGGCCCGGCTGGCGTCGCGGAGAATCGATTGACTTTGATCACCGGACCGAGCAGGACCGCGGATATAGAGAAGCGAATCGTACTCGGTGTGCATGGCCCCAAGTCGTTGCACGTGATGGTGGTGTGGCCACGCGATGACTGAAGTCCAATTATTCTCAACCTGCCTCGCAGAGGAATTTTTCCCCGAGGTCAACGACGCTGCCGCAACGGTGCTCGAGCGGCTGCGGCTCAAGGTGACTCCCGTGCGCGGCGCGTTCTGCTGCGGGCAGGTGGCATTCAACGAAGGCATGCGCGACCAGGCGCTCGATCTCGCGCGACGTTTTCTGAACTCGGTCGAGCCCGGCGTTCCGATCGTCGTTCCGTCGGGCTCATGCACAAGCATGCTGAAGATTTTTTACGGCGACTTGCTCGCCGACGATCCCGCACTGGCCGCCAAGGCGATGGCGATTCGGCCGTGGGTATTCGAGCTCTCGCAGTTCATCGTCAACGTGCTGAAGGTGAAGTATTTGGGCGCGCGCTACGAGCGGGCGGTTGCGTATCATCCGTCGTGTCACCTGATGCGCGAGCTGGGCGTGCGCGCCGAGCCGATGACGCTGCTGAGCGCGGTGGCGGGAATCAAGATATGCGAGCTGCGCGATCGCGAGGAGTGCTGCGGCTTCGGCGGGATGTTCTCGGTGAAGTTCCCGCATATCTCGGCGTCGATGCTCGACGACAAGATGGAGCGTATCAAGGAGAGTGGCGCCGAGGTCGTGGTCGCCAACGATTGCGGATGCCTGATGCAGATCGGTGGAGGCTTGAGCCGCGCGGGCGAGAAGATCGAGGTGCGGCATCTGGCGGAGGTGCTGGCTGCGAGGTGAGCGGTCGGAAGACAGAGTCTTTAATCGCGCGCGAAAGAGAAGCCGCGCTGCAATCGGACCCTCACCTTCATCCTCTCCCTTGCAGGGAGAGGAGACAGAAACTAGTGGCGTTCGTGGACGTATAGGCCGGGGGCGGGTTCGCCTGCCTTATACAACTCGCTGCCCAGGGATTTTGGCGCCGGGCGTTCGCCGCCGGAGCGCGCGACTATCCACTTGATCCAGTGGTCCCACCAGGTGCCCTTGTTTTCAACTGCGCCCTTGACCCATTCGTCGGGATCTTCCGGTAGGCGCGCGCCGATGTAGTAGCGGGCTTTGAAGTTGCCCGGCGGATTGACGAGGCTCTGGATATGGCCGCTGGAGCCGAGCACGAATTCGATTCGTCCGCCGAACATCCGAGTCGCGCGATAGCACGCGCGCCATGCGCAGATGTGGTCGGTCATGCCGGCGACCAGGTAAAGATCGTTCTTGACGGCGCGCAGATCGATCGGCGTGCCGAGCACCGAGACTTCGCCGCCGCGTGTCAAAGGATTTCTCAGGAACAGATCCAGGAAGCCCGCGTGCAGCTTGGCCGGAAGATTGGTGGAGTCGGCGTTCCAATAGAGGATGTCGAACGGCGCGGGATCGTTGCCGAGCAGATAATTGTTGACCCAATAGTTCCACACCAGATCGTTCGGACGCAGCCAGGCGAAGACTCGCGCCATGTCGCCGCCGTCGAGCACGCCTTTTTCCGCAGAACGATCGCGCGCCGCCCTGATCGCGTCCGCGGTCGCGAACATCCCGGTCATCGAGGGCAGGCTCGTATCGAGCATCGTCACCAGCAGCGTGACTGCGTTGACCCGCTTGTCACCCGACGCCGCGAGATGCCCGAGCATGAGCGAGGTCGTGATACCGCCGGCGCATACTCCGAGCACGTTGCAATCGGGACTGCCGGTGATCTCGCAGGCGGCCGCGATGGCGTCCTTGCACGCCGTGACGTACGCGTCGAGCCCCCAGTTGCGATCGCGCGGGGTCGGATTGCGCCAGCTGATCGTGAACATCGGAATGCCGTGCTTGACCGCGTACTCGACGAAGCTCCGGCCGGGCGCGAGATCCATGATGTAGAACTTGTTGATTTGCGGCGGGATGAAGAGCAGCGGGCGCTCGTAAACCTTGTCGGTCGCGGGCGCGTACTGGATCACCTCGCAGACCGGGTTGCGGAACACGACGGCGCCCGGCGATAGCGCGAGATTTCTGCCGACTTCGAACGGCCGCTTGTCCACCGTCGACGGCATCCCGCCGTTGTTCCACAGATCGCCGATGAAATTGCGCATGCCCCAGAGCACGCTCATCCCCGCGGTGTCGAAGGCGCGCTTGAGCGCCGCGGGATTGAGCCAGAACACGTTGGTGGGCGCGAGCGCCTCGGTCATCAGCGTGACCGCGAACTTCTGCTGCTCGACCTCCTTCCACTCGACGCTTTCATCCTGGTCGACGAGATCGTGCATCGCGGCGCGCCACGCGAGGTAGGTCTGCATCATGCGATGGTAGAGCGGATGCTGCGTCCATGCGGGATCGGCGAAACGTCTGTCACCGGCTTCGGGAGCCACCGAGGAAACGCCCGCCGCAATCTGCCCCAGCTCAAGCCACAGTTGAATCGCTCGCGAGGCGACGGCAGCGGGCTCCGACGCCAGATGGGTCAGCAAGGTCGTCAACGTTCCGACCACCTGCGTGGCGTCGAGGCCGACGAACGGATTGGCGCCCAGAATCGCGTTCAGCGCGGGATGGTTTTCCTCGGGCGTCTGAATTTCAGGCTGACGTTTGGCTGCACCGTCCATTTCGCCACCTCCCGATCCTAAAAGTATGCTCCCTAGCCCAACAGTTCGAGGCCGCGCTCGAACATTCGCGGCGCAGACAGAGCGGTATCTTCCCACAACGGGTCGGGGCGCTTGCCGCGGCGGTGGAGCATCAGGTTGAAGCACGTGATCACACCGAAACGGTAGCCCGCGAATGCGCGGAACCATCGCACTTCGGGAATCGAGACGGGGAAGCCGGCGGCCTCGGCGTACGCGTCGACGATTTCGTCGGCGTTGAGCAGCGAGCCGCGAACATCGGCTCCGACCCAGCTTTCGGGATCTGAAAAGAAGCAAATCCAGCCGAGGTCGAGCAGCGTCGCGCCGACCAGCGAGATTTCCCAGTCGATCAGCGCGACCACGCGCACCTCGTTGAACAGCACGTTCGACCATTGGAAGTCGCCGTGGACGCATCCGATGCGCGCGCCCGCGGGCAGGCTCGAGCGCAGGCGCTCGCGAAGTTCGGGCGCGCGCGCGACCACCGCGGGATCGAGCGTCGGACGGTCGAGCAGGTAGTCCAGGCGCTTGAGCTCCTCGCTCAGCGCGAACGGCTCGCCCCATGCGGCGCAGCGCGGCTCCCACGGGACGTTGTGCAGCGCGGCCATCGTCGCGATCCCGTTGCGCGCGAGGCGTTTCAGGTGCGCGAGTGGCAGGGAAGATTCGCCGAGCTTGAAGCCCTCGACGAAGCCGGCGACGAAGTACGGACGCTCGAAGAACTCGGGCTCGTCGCCGTACCAGACGATCGGCGGCACTGCGACCGGGGTGTCGGCCAGCGACGCCATCACGCGCGCCTGGCGCACGATGTCGGCGGGGCCGGAAATTTTCACGCCGGGAGGCGCGATGCGCACGACGAATTTTCCCGCCGGCGCCGCGCCCGGCCGGCTCCGTTCGAGAATAAAGCTGTAACTGAAGCCGGCGTGACCCGGCAGCGCCGCGAGCGAATGCGCTCGCGCGCCGGGGTCGCCCGTCTTCGCGCGCACCAACGCGGTCAGTTGCGCGGTTACCTGTTCGAAATTTCCGGGCATCGCGACGCGTCTCGCCGGCTAACCCTTCATCCCGACTTGCGCCGACGCGGGATGCAGGCTCGACCTGGCGCTGGGCCGCGAATCGACGCGCTTGAACCACGCGTTCACGTTCTTCAGCGACGGGTCGAGCGGCTGCTTGACGCTGGCGCCGAAGTCGAGCGCGCAATACAGAATGATGTCGGCGACGGTGAATCGATCGCCCGCGATGTATTGCTTGCCCTCGAGCAGCTTGTCGAGCCACTTGAGCTTGTCCTGCACGGCCGCCTTCATTCCGGGCGCCGCCTCGGGCAGGATGCGCATCCGATCCTTGAACAGCTCGGCGCCCTCGGAATAGCGGAAGGCGCTGTAAAGAGGCTCGGTGATCAGCAGCTCGATTCGGCGCTGCCACTGGCGGGTCTCGGCGCGTTCTTCGGCGGTGGCGCCGATCAGCGCGGGCGTCGGATGTTTTTCCTCGAGGTATTCCCAGATCGCGACGGTCTCGCCGATACACTTGCCGTTGTCGAGCTCGAGCGCCGGCAGTTGTCCGCCGGGATTGCGATCGGTGTAGGGCGGCCTGCGATTTTCCGCCGCCATCAGATCGACATTCTTGCTCGGGATGGTAATTCCCTTCTCCGCCAGAAACATTCGCGTCGCGCGCGGGTTGGGTCCAAATGAGTCGTAGAGCAGCATGGCCGGTTACCTCGCACAATTAGACTTGCGAGCGGGACTATACATCAGGCGCCTCAAGCGCGGGAACCCGAATCCGGGGCGTGTTGCGCTGGAACGAACGGGTCATGTAGGAATTTGATGATGCGATTTTGTCCGCAATGTGGAGCGCCCCTGCTGGCCGGAGCCAAGTTCTGCGTGGAATGCGGCCGCGCTCTCGACGCCGCTGCATCGGGCGCGGGAGAATCGGGCGGCGTCAGCGCGGCTCGCGGACGCGGCACAACGATCACGACGGCGTTTGCGTCCGTGTTCATCACGCTCGCCGTGGCGTGCCTGGCTGTGGCCGGATGGATATATCTGCGCACCCCCGAAGTGGTGCGCGAACAAATCGCGGTTGCGCCACCCGTCGCCAACGCACCGAGCGCCGCCGCGCCCGCTTTGAATCCGGGCAGTGTCGCGCCCAACCCGGCCGCGCCGCAGAATGTCACAGCAAATCCCGCGGCTGGTGGAAGTCAGAACGGCAGTCTGCCGCCGGGACATCCCACGATCGAGCTGCCGACCGAAGCTCGCACTTTTGTCGACAAGATCGAAAAAGACGCGCTCGCGAAACCCCGCGACGTCGCGGCATGGAACAAATTCGGCGCCGTCTCGATGCGCGCGGCGATGTTCGATCAAACTTACTACGGCAAGGCCGAGGAAGCGTACGGCCACGTGCTGAAGCTGGAGCCGGACAACCTCGACGCGCTGCGCGGCATCGGCGACATCGACTACGACAAGCAGCTCTACGACGAAGCGATTGCCGCGTACGAGCATTACCTGAAGAAGAAGCCGGACGATCCGGAAGTTCGCACCGACCTCGGCACGATGTACCTCTACACCGGCAACGCCGATCAGGCGATCGTGCAATACAAGAAAGCGCTCGCCGCCAAGCCCGGATTTTTCCAGGCGTACTACAACATGGGGATCGCGTACACGCAGGAGAACAAGCCCGATGACGCGGCGGCCGCGCTCAAGCAAGCGCTGGCGCTCGCGCCGGACGATACTGCGCGCAGCCAGGTGAAGGATCTGATCGCAAAGTTCAGCGGCGCGCCGGCCGCGAGCGCGTCGATGCAGGCGGTGTCGGCGACGCCTGCCGCTGCGCCGGCGGCGCAGAATGCGGCGGCGGGCGCTCCCGCTGCGTCAGCCGCGATGGTGGCGCAAACCTCCGGCGCGCCCGCGGCGGCGCCAGCGGCTGGTGCAAAGGATTTTCACGGTGCTATCGAGCAGATGGTGCGAGGCTTGCCGGTTGCGGGACCAAAAGTCGGCTCCGTCGAGTGGCCCGACAAGTTCAAGGCCAAGGTCCTGATGGACAACTTTCCGATGGATCAAATGCCGCCGTTTGCCAAGGACAAGTTCCTGTCCGATCTGAAGGCGGGCATCGACAGCGCCAAGAAAGACAACAACATTTCGGCGCCGGTCGAGGTCAATATCGTTGACGGTGCGAGCGGCCGCGTCATGGAAACCATCACTCAGTAACCGACTGCGCGAATATCAATCGCGCGATGGAGCCGGATGCAGGGAAAACTGACCAGGCTGCGCGGTTACGAAAAATCCGACGTCGACGCGCTGTTCCGATGGTTCTCTGACGAGGAAGTCACGCGATGGCTCGGGCCGCCGAATCTGCCCTCGCGCGCGCAGCAGGAAAAATTCATCGAGCTCGCACAGGCAGCGGGCGACGATGCGAAGTACTTCGCAATCGAAACGCTCGACGGAAAGCTGGTCGGCGATTGCGGACTGCGAAAGATCGACTGGAAAAGCCGCAAGGCCGAGTTCTTCATCACGATCGGCGAGAAACAGCTCTGGGACAAGGGTCTTGGCAGCGACGCGCTGCGAATCGTAATTCGCCTGGCGTTCGACAAAATGAACCTGAATCGATTGTGGCTCACCACCCTGGTCGACAATTCCCGCGCGGTGCGATGCTACGAGAAGTGCGGCTTCGTCCGCGAAGGACTTCTGCGTCAGGAGAGTTTCGTCGATGGAAAATATCGCGACGTTTTCATGATGGCGCTTTTGCGACAGGACTACGAGGCCGCGGCGGCGCGATAAAGCGAAGAACGCGAGGTGCACTACGATGGCATCGAAATCTTTCGAACGGCTGCGCAAGGCCGGTGACCGGCAGACGCTGCGCCTGACTCACTACGGACGCAAGAGCGGCCGCCCCTACGAGGTGACTATCTGGTACCTGGTCGATGGCGACCGGCTGTACCTGGTCTCGGCAAATGCCGATCGCAACTGGGTGCGCAACGTGAAAGTGCGACCCGCCGTCTCGCTTCGGGTTGGCAACGAAGCTTTCAACGGCGACGTGCGCGAGATTACGGACGCGCAGGAACGCGAAAAGGTGAGCGGCCTGGTCGAGCGCAAATACTGGTACGTGATTCCGATGCTTCGGCTGGCGCGATTTCTAGCGTCGATGGGTATTATCCGCGACAACAGCGCCGCCTTCGAAGTGATCCTGGCGGACGACTAGCACGACGCCGGCGGATTGCTACGACGGATCTCCGCCTTCGGCAACGCGTTTGAGGCTCTCGACCCAGTTCTGATGCCCGCGCTCGAGCATCGGGCGCAGATACCACCATGCAAGTTTCGGCACGAGGCCGTTCTGGCATTCCTCGGTGACGACGCGGCATCCGCCGCCGCCGTCCGGCTCGATAAGCCAGCCGTGATAGGCGCTCAACACGCCATGCGCGTCCCATCCGAGTTCATGCGGCGGATCGAAGACGATCACGCGGCTGGCGACGGTCGCGCCAAAGGTCTTCCATTTGAATTCGGTGCCGGGCGCAAGGTCGGGCGGATTGCCGCGAATGAAATTAACGTTGGCGCTGTTGCTGTACCACTCAGGCCACTTGACGGCGCGAATGAGCCATCGCCAAACGCGCTCCGGCGGCGCAGCAATCGCAATTTCGTTGCGCGCGCAAACCGATGATTTGTCAGGTTCAAATCCCGCCGGCCATTTCATCGCCATGTGGTCTCTTTCTGATGCCTCGCCCGTTAGTTTACGGGAGAGGTTAGGTGAGGGTACTGCGGATCATCGTGGTGATCGGCCAGCGTCAGACAATAGGCGTCGAATCTCCTCGACCACGCCCTCAGCGCCCTGCAACACTTCGTAGTTCCAGAATCTGATCACTCTGAAACCGCGCGCTTCCAGTTCTCGCGTACGTGCGTCGTCGTAGCGCTTGCGTTTGTCAGCATGCTGTTCGCCATCGATTTCGACGATCAACCTCGCCGCGCTGCAGCAGAAATCTACGATGTACGAATCGAGCGCAACCTGACGACGAAACTTCCTGCCGTCGAGTTGTCGATTCTGCAGAATCGCCCACAGTCGCTTCACAGCTTCGGTGGAATCGCGACGCAGTGCACGAGAACGAGCGAGTGGTACTTTTGGAAGGAGTCGCGGCGGCGTGAGGTCGGCCATCGATGGGACAATCTCACTTTTGCGCGTGACATGAAATGGTGGTGAACCGCAGAACCCTCACCTAACCTCTCCCGTGAAGTAACGGGCGAGGCATTAAGAAGATCGCAGAAAGGCAATTTGGGGGCTGGGATTGCTCCCAGCCCCCTGCCGTCACCACATCCGCCGCCCCACCACATCCTGTAAGGGCGCGAGTCCGATCGCGCCTTCTTTAGTATGTGGGTCCCGGAGAATTCGTCATCCCCATTTCTCCGAGGACTGGCTGAATCTTTGCCGCCGCCGGTAGCTGCTTACCCGTCCGCCTCCCCCGCATCATCGCCAGTCTCTCGAACGCCTCCCCTCCTATTCTCCGGGACCCCTTAAGACTCCTTCTTCATGAGCACCCGCTGGTGGTGCCGCAGTTCATGCATTTGTAGCAGGCGCCGTTGCGCACCATTATGCTGCCGCAGTCGGGGCATGGCGGCGCGTCGGCCTGGTTGATGAACGCCTGGCGGATGCCGCCGTCCTTGCCGTCGCGCAAACTCGCCACTGGAGCCATCGCGACAGCCGCCGCGTCTGATTTTGCTGACAGCGTTTTTTCCGACTCGACGATTCCGACTTCTCGCTTCGCTTCTTCGTCGAGGAATTTCGACGCCATCCAGCGGAACAGGTAGTCGACGATCGACTTGGCGTACGGAATCTGCGGATTCTTGGTGAAGCCCGACGGCTCGAAGCGCATGTGCGAAAATTTGTCCACCAGGAACTGCAGCGGGACGCCGTATTGCAGCGCGAACGAAATCGCGGTGGCGAAGGAGTCCATCAGGCCCGAGATGGTCGAGCCCTGCTTGGACATCGTGACGAAAATTTCGCCCGGCGTGCCGTCCTCGTACATGCCGACCGTGATGTAGCCTTCGTGGCCGGCGATATCGAACTTGTGCGTGATCGATTTGCGCTCGTCGGGCAGCTTGCGTCGCTGCATCCGGTCGTCGGACGCCGCGATCGACGCGACCGCTTCCACCGCTTTCTCGAGGTCCTTCTTGCCGGTGTTGAGCGGCTGCGTGCGCTTGGAGCCGTCGCGGTAAATCGCGACCGCCTTCAGCCCGAGCTTCCAGGCGGTGACGTAAGCCTCGGCGACTTCGTCCACAGTCGCTTCCGCGGGCATGTTGATGGTCTTGGAAATCGCGCCCGAGATGAACGGCTGCACCGCGCCCATCATCTTGAGGTGGCCGTTGTAGTGAATGGTGCGGGCGCCGGCGCGCGGCTTGAAAGCGCAATCGAAGACGGCGAGATGCGCGTCGGCGAGTTGCGGCGCGCCTTCAATCGTTTCGTTCTCATCGAGGTATTCGACGATCTCCTGGACTTCCTTCGAGTCGTAGCCCAGCCGCTTGAGCGCGCGCGGGACGGTGCCGTTGACAATTTTCAGCATCCCGCCGCCGACCAGCTTTTTGTACTTGATGAGCGCGATGTCGGGCTCGATGCCGGTGGTGTCGCAATCCATCATGAAGGCGATCGTGCCGGTCGGCGCGATCACCGTGGCCTGCGAGTTGCGGTAGCCGGCCGCGGTGCCGAGCTTGAGCGCGTCGTCCCAGGAGTCGCGCGCGGCGCGCAGCATGTCGAGCGGGACGTACGACGGATCGAGCTTGTACGCGTACGATTTGTGGCGCTCGATCACTTTCAGCATCGGCTCGCGATTGGGCGCGTAGCCGGCGAACGGACCCATCTGCTCCGCGATGCGCGCCGACTGCAGATAGGCCTCGCCCGTCATCAACGCGGTAATCGCGGCGGCGTAGCTGCGGCCCTGCTCGGAGTCGTACGGCATCCCGAGCGCCATCAGCAGCGCGCCGAGGTTTGCGTAGCCAAGGCCGAGCTCGCGGAACGCGCTCGCGTTCCTGGCGATCTCGTCGGTCGGATACGAGGAATTGTCGACCACGATATCCTGCGCCGTGATCATCACGTCGACTGCGTGGCGGAATGCGCGCACGTCGAACTCGCCGCGCTCGTCGATGAACTTCATCAGGTTGAGCGAGGCGAGATTGCAGGCCGAGTTGTCGAGATGCATGTACTCGCTGCACGGATTCGACGCGTTGATGCGCCCGCTGGCGGGGCAGGTGTGCCAGAGGTTGATGGTGGTGTCGAATTGCATCCCGGGGTCGCCGCAGGCGTGGGCAGCCTCGGCGATCAGGTGGAGTATCTTGCGCGCGGGCCGGGTCTCGGCGACTTCGCCGGACTTGACGAAGTGCGTCTGCCATTGGGCGTCGTCGAGGACTGCCTGCATGAAGCCGTCGGTGGCGCGCACGGAATTGTTCGCGTTCTGGAAGAACACGGAGCCGTAAGCGGGGCCGTCGAGCGAGGAGTCATAGCCGGCTTCGATCAGCGCCCACGCCTTGCGCTCCTCTTCGACTTTGCACTTGATGAAATCGACGATGTCGGGATGGTCGGCGTTGAGCACGACCATCTTGGCCGCGCGCCGCGTCTTGCCGCCCGACTTGATCACGCCGGCGCTCGCGTCGGCGGCCTTCATGAACGACAACGGGCCCGACGCAGTCCCGCCCGACGAGAGCTTCTCGCGGCATGAGCGCAGCGCCGACAGGTTCACGCCGGCGCCCGAGCCGCCTTTGAAGATCATGCCCTCGTTGCGGTACCAGCTCAGGATCGAGTCCATGCTGTCGTCGACCTTGAGGATAAAGCATGCCGAGCACTGCGGCTTGGCTTCGATGCCGACGTTGAAATAGACGGGGCTGTTGAACGAGGCCTTTTGATTCAGGAGCAGGTACTTGAGCTCGGCGTGGAAAGTCTCGCGCGCGTCGGCGTCGGCGAAGTAACCCTGCTTGTCACCCCATCCGGTGATGGTGTCGACGACGCGTGAGATGAGTTGGCGGACGCTGGTTTCGCGCCGCGGCGTGCCGAGCGGGCCGCGGAAATATTTCGAGACGACGACGTTGGTGGCGGTTTGCGACCACGCTCGCGGCACCTCGACGTCTTTCTGCTCGAAGACCACGCGGCCGTCTTCGCCCGAGATGACGGCGCTGCGGAGATCCCACTCGACCTGGGAATATGGATCGACGCCGGCCTGGGTGAAGAAGCGCTCGAGCACGACGCCCCGGCCGCGCGCGGCAGAATTGACCGGAGCAGCACTGGGGGCCGGTGCGCGGTCGGTTACTTTTGACTTCGAATCCATCTCCAAATCTATCGCTCCCCCACCCATCACCGCATCCTCCCCACCTCAGTTACATGCGCATTAAGCCCGCATTCAGTTTCCGTAGCGTCGTCGTAGCCGCTGCCATGGCTCCAGCGCAATCTAGTGATTGCCAAGTGCGTCGTGGGCGACAATATGCGCGCGGCCCGTGCGGGCTGTCAAGCCCCGACCCCCTACAGGTAGTGTAGGACAATCTGTTCACAACCCATATATTAGGTTGTTGATAACTTTTGGTAAATCTTCGCTTTCATTAATACTTGTGAATGACCGATGATCTTAAATTAGCCATGCTAATCGAAATTGTAACCGCGGTTGGAGCGGCGAAAGTCACTGACCATTCAGTCGGTATGCCTGCGACGGTGCCGGCGCTATCGTGGAGCGCCGATGCCGACGCGACGCCATAAGGCTCCAGAACAGATCGGCGCGGCGATGCAGCCGCTGCTCGATCGGATCGACCGCGAAGGTCATTTCGCGATCGTGCGGCTGGCGAAAGCATGGCCGGAGATCGTCGGCGAGACGATCGCGCGGCGCACGGAAATCGTCTCGCTGAAATTCCACACCGCGGTCGTGAAAGTGTCGGGCGCGATGTGGATACAAGAACTGAACCTGATGAAGTCGCAAATTCTGACGCGCGTGCAAGAGCGGCTGGGCGACGACGTCGTGCGCGAGCTGCGATTCGTGCAGGGGCGACTAAGCCGGCGCGAGCAACTAAAGCCGAAATTGCGCACGGTGGCGCGGGCTGCGCGGAAATCGATCGAGCTGCCGGAGTTGAAGGATCCCGAGCTGCGGAAGGCATTCGAGCGGCTGATCGAGGCATGGGGGCGCGCGTCCAGGTAAACGGGGCGGCTCCGGCTACGTCTAATAGTGTGAATCCGCTGGCTGGCGGGTTCGTACTAGATAGACGAGATACAGCCGTGCTGGAATCGAGCGAAGAATCAAAGCGAGACCGGACACTGCACGTGCTTAACCGGCTCGCGTTCGGGCCGCGGCCCGGCGACTTCGAGCGGGTCAGCGCGATTGGACCCGAACGCTACGTGCAGGAGCAGTTGCACCCCGAGTCGATTGCGATTCCCGGCGACCTGATCAAGCGCGTGAGCGAATATCGCACGCTGCACATGTCGCCGCTCGCGCTGTTCATGGAATATCAGCGGCCGATCATGCAGGCGCGCCGGGAAGCCAAGGCCGCGAGCGGTGGCGACAAGTCGGCGATAAAAGACGCGACCAAGGACGCGCGAATCCGGCAGCGCGTCGTGATGCGCGAGGCGGTCGAGGCCCGGATGTTGCGCGCGATCGCAGGGCCGCGTCAGTTGCAGGAAGTGATGACCGCGTTCTGGTTCAACCACTTCAATGTTTTCGCCGGCAAAGGCCTCGACCTGATCTGGACGGGTGCGTTCGAGGAAACTGCGATTCGGCCGCATACGTTCGGCAAGTTCCGCACGCTGCTGGGCGCGACGGCGCATCATCCGGCGATGCTCTTCTACCTCGACAACTGGCTGAACACCGCGCCTGGCAGCCCCGGCTCGAAGGGCAGGTTCGAGGGAATAAACGAGAACTACGCGCGCGAGCTGATGGAGCTGCATACGCTGGGCGTCAACGGCGGCTACCATCAAGCCGACGTAATCGCGCTCGCGCATATTCTGACCGGATGGGGACTGCCCAAGGGCAACGGCGGTGGCGGTGGGAATCGCAGGCCCGGCGTCGAAGGCATGCCGGGCGCCGAAATGGGCGGATTTTTTCCGATGCGGCGAATGATGATGCAACGCCGGCAAAACCTCATTCGGCCGGCGGACCCGAGCGGATTTTATTTCGACGCCTCGCGCCACGACTTTTCTGAAAAAACTTTTCTGGGCCGCCAGATCGAGGGCGGCGGAATGGCGGAAGGCGAGCATGCGCTTGACATCCTGGCGCGCAGTCCCGCCACAGCGAAGCATCTCAGCTTCAAGCTGGCGCAATACTTCGTCGCCGACGATCCACCCAAAGCGCTGGTGCAGCGGATGGCGCAGCGCTACCTGGCCAGCGACGGCGAGACTCGCGCGGTGCTCGAGACGATGTTCACGAGCGCGGAATTCTGGGACCCGCGCTACTACGGCGCCAAGTTCAAAACGCCTTACGAGTACGTGGTTTCGTGCGTGCGCGCGACCGGCGTGCCGGTGCGCAATTACCGGCCGCTGTACGGCACGATGCAGATTCTTGGGATGCCGCTGTATGCATGTCAAACGCCCAACGGCTACGCCAACACGCAGGTTGCGTGGCTGAATCCGGACGCGATGATGACGCGGCTCAGCTTCGCGACCGCGCTGGGCTCGGGGAATCTGCCGCTGGAAAATCCGCCGTTCGAAGAAGACGCGGCCGCTGGCGAGAGACGGCGCGAGCCGGCGGCAGTCCTGAAAAATGGCGTCGGCAAAGTGAATATCAAGTTCGACCCCGGGCCACGCGGACCGAAGATGACGCCGCCCGATCCCGCGCAGCTCGCGGCGACGCTTGGCGATTATTTTTCAACCGCGACGGCCAACGCTGTGGAGGCGTCGCCAACGCAACTGCGCGCGCCGCTGATACTCGGCAGTCCCGAGTTCATGAAGCGCTGAGAGCTTACGATGGAAAAATTTCTTCAGGAAAATAACGCGTGTACGGAGTGCAGTCCGGCACTCGCAACTTCGCTCAGCCGGCGGGCGTTTTTGCGGCGCGCGGCTCTTCTGTCGGCGTCGGGCATCGTGCTGCTGAGCCCAAATGCGTGGGCGGCGCGTTCGCTCGACTCAAGTAGCAAGGGCAGGCTGATCGTGGTTTTCCTGCGCGGCGCGGTTGACGGCCTGAACGTGGTGGTACCGCATGGCGAGCCGGCGTACTACGATGCGCGCCCGACAATCGCGATCGGGCGCATGGGCGCGAGCGACGGGCTGGTCGATCTCGACGGCTATTTCGGTCTGCATCCTGCGCTCGCGCCGATGGAGCGCCAATGGCGAGATGGCACGCTGGCGTTCGTGCATGCCTGCGGTTCGCCGGATCCGACGCGATCGCATTTCGACGCGCAGGATTTCATGGAGAGCGGCACGCCCGGCGTCAAGTCAACGCAGGACGGATGGCTGAATCGGACGCTCGGAGTAATTCCGGGGACGCATAGCCCGACCGAAGCGCTCAGTCTCGGCCCGACGGTGCCGCGGATTCTGAGCGGCAGGATGCCGGTCGCGAATATCGCGCTTGGGCGAGCGGCGGAGCGGCCGATGCCGATGGACCGACCGGTGATCGAAGCGGCATTCGATCGGATGTACACCGGCAGCGATTCAATCAGCCGCGCGTATCGCGATGGACGCCAGGCACGCATGCGGCTGATGAGCGAACTGAAGCAGGATATGACGGAGGCCGATGCCGGAGCGCCCTCGCCCAATGGATTCTCCGACGACACGGACAGGCTGGCGCGCCTGATCGGCCGCGATCCCACGATTCGAGTCGCGTTCATGGCGCTCGGCGGCTGGGACACGCACGTCAGCGAAGGCGCGGCCAACGGCCAGCTCGCGGGCCATCTCAAGCCGCTCGGCGAGGGGCTGGCAAGCTTCGCCAGTCAGCTCGGGCCAAACTATCAGGAAACCGTCATTCTGGTGATCTCGGAGTTCGGGCGCACGATGCATGAAAACGGCAACGGCGGCACCGATCACGGGCACGGCAACGTCATGTGGGTGATGGGCGGGCCGGTGAAAGGCGGCAAGGTTTACGGCAAGTGGCCGGGCCTTTCACCGGGGAGCCTTTACCAGGAGCGCGACCTGGCGGTGACCACCGACTTTCGCGAGCCGATCGCGACGGTGCTGCGCTCGCACATGCAGTTTTCAGACGCGCAGATCGATCGAGTATTCCCGGGACGCCCGCGCTCCAGCGGCCACGTCGATGGCTTGATCAGAGCGTAAAAAGGGCGGGAGCGCACGTTTGCGCTGAGTGTTGCCAGGCGCGAATAATCGCGTTCATGGAATATGACGTAGTCGTTCGTAATGGCATCGTGGTCGATGGCAGCGGCGCGCCGCGCTTTCGCGCCGACGTCGCGATCAAGGACCGCAAAATAGCCGCGCTGATCGATCCGGGTGACGTCGCCAGCGCGTTCGCCGCGCATGAGATCGATGCGAGCGGCCTCGCAGTGGCGCCGGGCTTCATCGATATGCATTCGCATTCCGACTGGGTCCTGCCGATGGCCGAGCACGGGCAAATCCTTAAACCGTTTCTGCTGCAAGGCGTGACGACGTTTGTCGGCGGCAATTGCGGCTTCTCGGTAGCGCCTGTTATGCGCGAGCGGCGGCGGATGCTCGACGAGTCGGGACGGCTATGCGCCGAGCGGACGTTCGATTGGGAATGGGACGACGTGGCGGGCTTCGCCGCCTATCTGAAGCGCCGCGGACTCGCGCTCAACGTCGCGCATCTGGCGGGCCACGGCAGCATTCGCTTGAGCGTGATGGGTTCGGACGCGCGCGAGCCGTCGGCGGAGCAGTTGCGCGCGATGCAGGCGATGGTCGAGCGGGCAATGGCCGATGGCGCGGTCGGACTGTCGTGTGGGCTCGGCTATTTTCCCGGAATGATCGCGAAGCCGGCCGAGCTGGCGGCGCTGGCTCGCGTGGCGGCAGCGGCGGGCGGCGTGTTGACCTCGCATCTGCGCGCATACTCGGTGCGCTCGTTGTTCTTCGACACCAGGGTGGTTCCACACAACATCCTGGCCGTGCGCGAGATGGCCAACGTCGCGCGCGAGGCGGACGTACCGCTGCAAGTCTCGCATCTGATTTTTGTTGGCCCGCAGACCTGGGCGACGGTCGAAGACACGATCGCCGAAGTCGAGCGTCACAAAAGCGACGGCGTCGATATCGCGTTCGACACTTTCCCCTACACCTGCGGCAACACGACGATTCGGGTTATTTTTCCCGCTTGGGCGCAGACCGGACTCGAAGGTCTGCTCGAGTCACCGGAAGAATGGAAGAAATTGCGCGACGGATTCGAGCCGCTCCGGCCGTTTATTGCCGACTCGGTTCAGCTCATGTGGGCGGTCAAGCCCGAACTCAGTCATCTCGAGGGCAAGTTCTTCGGGCAGATCGCCGATGAGCTGAAACTCGATCCGATCGACGCGTACCTGACGATTACGCGTGAGAGCGGGACGCGGGCGCGCGTGCTGAACCATCTATACAGCGGCGACGACTTCGGCGACGAGCATGCGCTGCGGGAGGCGATGAAACATCCGCTGAACATGTTCGAAATGGACACGATCCTGACCTCGCATGGGCATCACAATCCCGCGAGCTTCGGCACCTACCCGCGAATCCTGGGGCATTACGTGCGCGAGTTGAAACTGCTGACGCTCGAAGACGCGGTGCACAAGGCGACGGGCATGGCGGCGGAGCGGATGCGGCTCGGCGGGCGCGGCCTGGTGCGTCCGGGCTACGCAGCGGACCTGGTGATATTCAATCCGGATACGATCGGCTGCGCCGCCGATGCGCAAACGCCGACGGTGACGCCGGTCGGAATCGAGCACGTGATGGTCAATGGAACCGCGGTGGTCGCGGACGGGAAGTGGTGCGGCGATGGCGTGATGGCGGGCGAGTGGATCGGAAGGAGATAAGTAGAAGAATCGCGCGGAGATTGCTCATGCAGCGCAGAACCCTCACCTCACCTCTCGCCTGAATCAACGGGCGGGGATCAGAGGGAGCGCTCAGCGCTCCATGTCCTGCATCTTCTTGTCCATCTCGCGCAGCTTGGCGAGCTTCTGATCGGTGGGCTCGTCGGCCTTGCTCGTATTCGCGGCCATCGTCTTCGCCCGCTCGGTCGGCAATTCGCCGCTGACCTTTTCCAGCGCTTCTTTCGCGAGTCGCCGGACCATCGGGCTCTCATCCTCGGCCACGACCTTGTTGAGCAGCGGCACGGCCTTGTCGCTTCCGATTTCGCCCAGGGCGAAGACGGCGGTGCCGCGAGCGCGCTCATCCTGATCTTCGCCGAGATACTGCATGACCGGCAGCACGCCCTGCGCATCGCCAATCCTGCCCAGTGCCGCAACCAGATGGAGCTTGACGATGGGCTCGGTGGAACGCAGGAACAGCATCGAGGACATTGGCGGCACGGCCTCATTGGCTTCACGCGCGCCGAGGATATCGACCGCCTTTATTTTGACGCGCACGTCGGGGTCGGACAGCGAGTTCATCAGGATCTGATTGACTTCCGGATCCTGGAGGTTGCGGAGCTTTTCCAGCTCGGAGACGCGTACGTTGGGGTCGGCGTCCTTGAGGCCGAGTTTTACGTCTTTGATGATTTTGAACGGCGTTTCCTGCTGCGCGTGACTGGCTATGTCGTCGACGCCGGCTTTCGTAGCTTCCTGATGCGACATCGGGTTGGCACTGAGCGCACTGCCCAATCCCTGGCCGCCATACTGCGCAAAGGCGAGGTGTGGTACGGCAAGCGCGACGCCAAGCGCGAAGGCAGAAAATAAATTTCGCGTGATAGTCATTTCGCGCACCTCCGCAATCGGCCAGAATTATTGGCGATCATGAGGGACATTGCAAGGAACCGCGCCGCCCGGACGAGACGCGTGAAAGTGTGCCGCGATGCGCTGGCCAGCGTCGTAATCGCGGCGCTGATACTGATTGCGAGTGCTATCGCCGCGCCGAGAGTGGCATCGGGCGCGTCGGATTCGGAGCGGCCCGCGCGCCTGCACAAGCATCGCCATTTGCCGACTCCGGCGCCGACCCCGATGGCGCTGCCGCCCGAGATCAAGGCGAAGGTGCCGGCATACAAACCCGGGCCGATACCGTTTCACGACGGCGAGCAGTTGGTCTACCAGGCGTCGTGGCTCGGGATTCCGGCGGCGCAGGCGCGTATCGAGTTCCACAAACAGCAAAAGGATCCTCCGCGATGGCTCGGCGAAATCTGGATCGAGACCAACCCCTTCGCTGACCTGTTTTACAAGATGCGCGACTACATGCGCGAGAGCATGGCCGATGACACGCTCCACAGCAGCGGCGTTTACCTGGTCCAGCACGAGAAATCCCGGCTCAATTACTACGAGGTGAAGATCGATCGGCCCGCGGAGATCGTCACGATGACCAGGAAGAATCACAAGGGGACGCAGAGCAAGGAATACATCGCGTCGGATCCGTGGGGGCCGATATCGGGCGCGATGATGGCGCTGACGCAGGATTTCGAGCCGGGCAAGACCTATGCGTTCGACGTGTTCAGCGGCAGCCAGCGCTATGTTTTCGCGTTCGAGGTCGAGCAGCGCGAGAAGATTCACCTCGCGACGGGCGACTTCGACGCGTGGCGCGTCGTGCCCGATGTCTGGTACGTCAGCGACGGCGAGTTGCGCAGCGAGGCGCGCGGGACGGTGTTGTGGATCTCGGCCGATCAGCGCCATCTGCCGCTGCGGATCGAGGCGCAGGCGTTCATCGGGTACGTGCGGGCGGACTTGATAAAGATCGATGGCAAAGATGGCGTCGAGAGTGCGCAGAAGTGATTGACTGAGATAATGTGAGAAAAGGAATCGGACCATGCCGAAGCGACTCGAATTTTTCTACGACTGCTCGAGCCCGTGGACATACCTGGCGTTCACCAAGATCGAGGACGTCGCGCGGCGCCACGGGGCGGACCTGATCTGGCGGCCGATCCTGGTGGGCGGGCTGTTCAATACGGTCAATCCTTCGGTCTACGAAAGCCGCGCCAAGCCGGTTCCGGTCAAGGCAAAATACTACGTCAAGGATCTGCGCGACTGGGCGCGGTTCTACGGTCTCAAAATCGGCAACCCCGCGGTGTTTCCGGTCAACTCCGTCAAGGCGATGCGCGGGGCGTTCGTCGCCGACGAGCATCGGGTAATCGCGCGTTATTCGAGGCTCGTGTTCGAGAGCTACTGGGGCGACGACAAGGACATCAGCAAGGACGAGGTGCTGCGCGAAATCGTGCGCGAAGCCGGCCTCGACGAAAAAGAATTCTTCGCCAAGATCGCGTCCGAGGAATACAAGGGCAAGCTGCGCGCGAACGTCGAGGAGTTGATCGCGCGCGGCGGTTTTGGCTCGCCGACGATGTTCGTCGAGGGATCGATGTTCTTTGGCAACGACCGGCTGCCGCTGGTCGAGCACGAACTGGCGGCCGGAGCGGGCAAGGCTTAATCAGGGCGCAGCGGTTCAATCACGGTCGATGACACATTGGGCGGAAAGTCAGGCACGAACGGACCCGCGCGACGACCTCGGAGATCGCGAAGCCAAAGGAGTGCGCGCGTTCGTCGCAATCCGGATGAGCGAGCAGGTCGAGGAGTCGGTGGCGAAGACCCTCGACGAGTTGCGGCATCCGGGAGACGGCGTGCGATGGGTACCGCGGGCAAATCTGCATATCACGCTCAAGTTTCTTGGGCCGGCCGTGGATTCGCATCGACTGCAGCGGCTCACCGCAGGGCTTCGTCAGCTCGCGATGAAGACCGCGCCGTTCGAGGTCGCGGCCGCGGGAGTCGGCGCATT
This sequence comes from uncultured delta proteobacterium, assembly GCA_963842085.1. Taxonomy (GTDB): domain Bacteria; phylum Desulfobacterota; class Binatia; order Binatales; family Binataceae; genus Binatus. The sequence continues at coordinate 2,420,436 of CAWJET010000001.1, read as the reverse complement.
TCCCGGCCTCGAGCATCCGCGCGCGATTTGGGTGGGATTGCACAGTGTCGAATCAGGCGTGCTCGCCGCGCTGGCCGCGCGATTGGAGACTGTAGCGGCAGACTACGGATTCGAGCGCGAGAAGCGGCGCTGGAGCGGGCATCTGACTATCGGACGGCTTAACGACAAGCCGATTGCGGGCAAAACTCGCGAGGCGTTGCATGCGGCGCGGGACCGCGAGTTCGGCGTCTCGAAGATCGAATCGATCACGCTCTATCGCAGCCATCTCGGGCCCGACGGCGCCAGCTACGAAGCGCTCGCGACATTTCTATTCCAGTCGCGCTAGCACTGCGGCAGCGCCGTCTTTTTGTTCTTTTCGTAACACCCGTGCGTCTTCTCAACAGCCCTGTGGACACGAGCCCCGGCGCGGATAGAGCTATCGAGGCGAGTTTGTGGCAAGATTCGCACCGCGATTAACAAATCTCATGTGAGCACAAGCGATGGCGATAGAGATCAAAAGTAAGGCGCTCGACCTGGCGCTCAGCCAAATCGAGAAACAGTTCGGCAAGGGCTCGATCATGAAGCTCGGCGAGCAGGCGATTTCGGCCGATATCGCTGTCGTGCCGACCGGCTCGCTCGGACTCGACATCGCGCTGGGCGTGGGCGGATTGCCGCGCGGGCGCGTGGTCGAAATCTACGGCCCGGAATCGTCGGGCAAGACGACGCTGGCGCTGGAAGTTATCGCGGAAGCGCAGAAGATGGGCGGCACGTGCGCCTTTATCGACGCGGAACACGCGCTCGACGCCGCCTACGCGCGCAAGCTCGGCGTCAAGGTCGAGGACCTGCTCATCTCGCAGCCGGACAACGGCGAGCAGGCACTCGAGATCACGGAGACTCTGGTGCAGTCGGGCGCAATCGACGTGCTGGTCATCGACTCGGTGGCGGCGCTGGTGCCGCGCGCGGAAATCGAAGGCGAGATGGGCGAGCCGCAGATGGGCCTGCAGGCGCGCCTGATGTCGCAGGCGCTGCGCAAGCTGACGTCGATCATCTCACGCTCGCGCACCATCGTGATCTTCATCAACCAGATCCGGATGAAGATTGGCGTGATGTTCGGGAATCCGGAAACGACCACCGGCGGTAACGCGCTGAAGTTTTATTCGTCGGTGCGAATCGACATCCGGCGCATCGGCACGATCAAGAACGCGACCGAGGTGATCGGCTCCCGCACCAAGGTCAAAGTGGTGAAGAACAAGGTCGCGCCGCCGTTTCGCGAGGCCGAGTTCGACATCCTGTACGGCACCGGGATCTCGAAGGAAGGCGAGCTGGTCGATCTGGCGAGCGAGCACGGTATCATCGAGAAGCTTGGCGCCTGGTACTCGTACAACGGCGAGCGGATCGGGCAGGGACGAGAGAACGCGCGCGACTTGCTCAAGGCGAATCCGAAGCTGGCCGACGAGATCGAAACCAAGGTGCGTGAGAAGCTCGCGGCCAGGCCGGTCGCGCTGCCGGCCGACGCGGCAATCGAGGAGCCGGAACAGCCGCCGGCGCAATCGCCAAAGAAAAAAGGCTGACGTCTGACGACATCCCGCAATAAGTTCTAACAGGGACGAAGTCCGGCATCTTTCTTTTAACACCGGGTGCAGGGGTCACCCCTGCCCAAGGAAGTGTGAAACCCAGGTGGGGTTTCACTACGATTAGTTCCGCTCACATCGCGATGTGAAAATGCGCGAGGATTGCGGGGCCGTTGTGCGACAGGATTCGCGATAGCGCGAACAGCAGGCCGAAGAACGCGCCGAACAGGCCGCCGTTGACGCGAATCCAGTCCAGATGCGTGCGCGTCTTCGATTCAATCTGAATCCTGATCTGATCGTCGGACAGCCGCGCCAGGTTCTCCCGCACCATCTGCGTGATCTGCCCGCGGCTTGCTTCGACCGTCCTGCGCACCAGGTTGTCTATCAATCGCTGCGCAAATTGATTCGCGTAGCTCTCGGGATCGTGAAGTTGAGCCCCGAACTCGTGAATCGCGCTTTCGATCGTGTCACGCAGCTCGGGATCGTTCTGCAGCTCGGGCAGCCGCTTGCGCAAGTTAGCCGCGATCCGCGCGCCGATCGACTCCGCGCCGAACCGGCTCATCACCGCGTAGATTCGCGTGACCGTCTTCGGCAGCATCCGCTTGAGGACTTTTTCAAGGCGCTCGCGTTTCTCGGGTGAATCGAGGTAATCGATGGCCTGGCTGATTATTCGCTCGAGCCCGGCCTGCCCCAGCACATCGTTCAACTTCAGCTCCTGCAGATACGTGCCGAGGCGTCCGACGAGATCCATCTCGCCGAGCTTGCGCCCGATCATCTGAGGCGTGAGCCATTCGTTCTCTATCGTGGCGGCGATTCCGTCGATCAGCTTGACCCGATTGCGCGGCAGCACGCCGGAGTTGGGCAGGTACCATCGCCGCTCGAAGATCATCTTGAGCGCGATGTAATCGCACAGGCCGCCGATCAGCGCCGCCTCCGCCATCGAGACCGCAATCTCGGACGAGCTCCGCCAACGCGTGAACATCAGGGCGGCGAGGCTCACGAGATACACCAAGGCCGAAAAAGCGAGCGTCAGATCGCCTTTATGAGAAAGAAAAAAATCGGTGAAGGAGAACTTCTCCCGGGTGCCGGTGGGCGCGTCGATAGTGATGTCCATCCATCCAGTTTGTCCGACGCTTAGCGTTGGGCCAACCGCTCCCCGCAGGCCAAACCCTGCTCCACCGGGTGCAGGGGACGCGCAGGGGGTGATCACCCCCGCCCAAGGAGGTGCGGAACCCACACTGGGTTCCGCGTTCAATTGAGTGATTTACCCTTCCCCGGCTACAATCAGATCTTGATGCGCTGGACTACTGCAAAAATCCGCCAATCGTTTCTCGATTTCTTCGCCGAGCGCGGTCATACGATCGTGCCGTCGGCGCCGCTGATTCCCAAGGGCGACCCCACGCTCCTCTTCACCAACGCCGGGATGGTGCAGTTCAAGGATTATTTCCTGGGCGTGCGCTCTCCTCAGCACGTGCGCGTCGCAGATTGTCAGAAATGCCTGCGCATATCGGGCAAGCATAACGATCTCGAAGCGGTCGGCCGCGACACTTACCATCACACTTTTTTCGAGATGCTCGGCAACTGGTCTTTTGGCGACTATTACAAGGAAGAAGCGATTCGGTGGCATTGGGAGCTGATCACCAAGGTCTGGGAAATCGATCCAAAGCTGCTCTACGCGACGGTCCACAAGGACGACAAGGAGTCCGAGGACATCTGGCTGAAGATGGGAGTGCTGCCGCGCGAGCGGATTCTGCAATTCGGCGACAAGGATAATTTCTGGGAGATGGCCGAGACGGGGCCGAGCGGCCCGAACTCGGAAATCAGCATCGACCGCGGCGAAGCCGCATGCCAGCCTGAAAGAAATCATCCGGGGCAGAAATGTTTTGTGAACGTCGACGGATGCGAGCGCTTCATCGAGATCGCCAACCTGGTTTTCATCCAGTACAACCGCGACGCGTCGGGCGCGCTGACTCCGCTGCCGAAGAAGCACGTCGATACCGGCTCAGGGCTCGAGCGCATTGCGGCGGCCCTGCAGAGCATCGAGACAGGCAGGATCCTCGGCAACTACGAAATTGATCTGTTCCGGGACATTATCTCTAATATCCAGGAAGCCGCGCGAGTTGTTGGCAATCGCGCACGATATGGGCAAAGCGCCGACACCGACGTTTCTTTCCGAGCTATAGCGGACCACGCTCGCGCAATAAGTTTTTTGCTTGCCGAGGGTATTGTTCCCGGCAATACGGATCGCGAATACGTGCTGCGGAGAATAATCCGTCGCGCTGTCCGACACGGACGCCGATTGGGAATTCACGAGCCCTTCTTGGAGGGTGTATGCGGCCGAGTCGTCGAAACCATGGGTTCTTTTTACCCAGAGCTCCGTATAGAGGGTATCAGGATCGGCGAACAGGTCGATCTGGAAGAGCGACGATTCTCGGAGACGCTTGACCGTGGGCTTTCGTTGCTGGACGGCGCGCGTAAGCAGTTGCGAGTTCTTGGGCATCATGCGCTTTCCGCTGAAGCAGCCTTCAAGCTCTACGACACCTACGGCTTCCCACTTGACCTAACGGAGGACATTCTTCGCGAGGACGGTTTCACGGTCGATGTCGCCGGCTTCAACCGGCTGATGGACGAGCAGAAGGAGCGCGGACGCGCTGCCCGCAAAGATGACGCCGTCGCACCGGAGATCAGCCTCGGCACCGGGACTGCCTCGCGCTTCGTCGGCTATCACCGCTACGAGGGCGAGTCCGAAGTGCTCGCGGCCGGCGGCAAGGACGCCGAGCACGTAGCGGTCGTCGTCGCGGAGACTCCCTTCTATCCCGAGGGCGGCGGGCAGGTCGGCGATCGCGGCGTGATCGAGACCGCGTCGGGCGCGATTCTCGAAGTGTCGGACACGCGCAAGGCTGAAGGCTCTATCGTTCACCTGGGGCGAATTCTGCGTGGCGAGGCCGGCGACTTCGCACGCGGCGCGCGCGTCAAACTCAAAATTGACCGTCTCAGGCGCGACGCCGCGATGCTCAATCATTCCGCGACACACATCCTGCACTACGCATTGCGCGACGTGCTGGGTAGTTCGGTGCATCAGGCGGGCTCGCTGGTCGATCCCGACAAGCTGCGCTTCGACTTCGCGCATCAGGGGCCGGTCAAGGACGACGCGCTGGCGACCATCGAGGAAGAGATCAACGCGCGCATCCGGGAGAACGCCGAAGTGACGGTCGAGGAAATGGCCTACGACGACGCGATCAAGGCCGGCGCGCTCGCATTTTTCGGCGACAAGTACGGCGACCGCGTACGCGTCGTCAGGATGGGCGATTTTTCGGTCGAGCTATGCGGCGGCACGCACATCTCGCGTACCGGCGACGTCGGGATGTTCAAACTCGAAGCGGAATCGGGAGTCGCTGCGGGAGTGAGGAGAATCGAAGCGGTGACGGGACAAGGCGCGCTCGAAACGATTCGCAAGCGCGAGAGAATCCTCGAAGAGATTGGCGCGCAGCTCGGCGCGCGCGACGGCGCCGCAGTCGAGCGGCTGGAAAAACTGCTAGCGCGCGAAAAAGAGCTGGAGAAGAAGCTGCGCGCGATGGAACAAAAGCTCGCCGCAGGCGCCGGCGGCGCGGCGGCCGAGGAACAAGTGCGCGAGGCCGGCGGCGTAAAGATCGTGACGCGCAAGCTCGACGGCGTCGATCCGCGCACCATGCGCGAGATGGCGGATCGGATGCGCCAGAAGCACGGCTCTGCCGTGGTCGCTCTCGGCTCCGACCTCGGCGACGGCAAGGTCGCGCTGCTGGTCGCAGTGACGCCTGACCTGACGGCGCAAATCAAAGCCGGCGACATCATCAAGAATATCGCGCCGATCGTCGGCGGCACCGGCGGCGGCCGCCCCGACCTGGCCCAGGCCGGCGGCCGCGACGCCTCGAAGCTCGACGAAGCCCTGTCCAAAGTCGCGTCTCTGGTGCACTAGCTTTTCGGGCACTTTCATACGCCCGGCGAAATGATTACGATTAGCGTCGCCGGTGATTGAACGACTGCTGGCCGGCGGGCGACGGACACGAAATCAGTACCTCAAGAGGCCCCGGCGATTTCCCAGTTAGCCACCGAAGACTCGCTCGAACTCCATTTCGACGATCCGCGCCTGTTCACCGATTTGCTCGGCCAGCACGACGCGCACGTGCGCACGCTCGAAGCGGCTCTGGGAGTTCGCATTGGCGTCACCGGAACGTCGCTCAGAATTTCCGGCGCGCACGCCGAGCAGGCGCTCGCGGGCAAGGTGATCGGCGAACTCTACGATCTGCTGAAACACGGCTACCCGATCTATCCGAGCGACGTCGAGTACGCGATTCGAATTATTCGCGGTGACCGCAACGCCGAGCTGAAGGATATTTTCCTCGACACGATTTACGTCTCGGCGAACAAGCGCGTCATCTCACCCAAGAGCATCAACCAGAAAATCTACATCGACTCGATTCGCAGCCACGATATCGTTTTCGGCATCGGTCCCGCCGGCACCGGCAAGACCTACCTTGCGATGGCGATGGCGCTGGCGGCGCTGATGAAAAACCAGGTCACGCGGATGGTGCTATGCCGGCCGGCGGTCGAGGCGGGCGAGAAGCTCGGCTTCCTGCCGGGTGATCTCGCCGAGAAAGTGAATCCCTACTTGCGCCCGCTCTACGATGCGCTGCATGACATGGTCGATTTCGATCGGGCGCGCCGGATGCTCGAGCGCGGGACGATCGAAGTCGCGCCGCTCGCGTTCATGCGCGGGCGCACGCTCAACGACTCGTTCATCATTCTGGACGAGGCGCAGAACACGACCTCCGAGCAGATGAAGATGTTCCTGACGCGGCTCGGCTACAACTCCAAGGCCGTCATCACCGGCGACGTGACGCAAATCGATTTGCCCAGCGGCAAGCTGTCGGGGCTGAAGGAAGCGAGCATCGTGCTGGGCAACACGCCGGGGATTGCATTCGTGAGGTTCAACGACCGCGACGTCGTACGGCATCGGCTGGTGCAATCGATCATCAAGGCGTACGAATCGTTCAACGTCGAGGGACCGGCGCCGGCGCCGCCGACTGACGACAACCATCGGGATTGAAGCGCGTGGCGGTCGAGTTCCGATGCGCGACGGCGCGCGGCCGTGGCTACGCGCGCGGGCTTTGCGCTGATGCGGACCGGCTGATGCGCGCGGCGGGTCTGGCGGAGTGCGAATTGTCGCTCACGCTCACGACAGATCGCGCGATGCGCCGGCTGAATCGCGACTTCCGGGGAATCGACGCGCCCACCGACGTTCTTTCCTTCTCGCAAATCGAGCAAGCCGGCGCCGCGCCATTGGACCCTCGCAGTGTGAAGAATAGTCCGGGACTTCCGGTCGGCGACGTGGTGATCTCGATCGACAGCGCAATCCGGCAGGCGCGCGAATTGCGCGTGAGCCCGTCGTCGCGACTGCGCCGGCTCCTGATTCACGGCTTTCTGCATCTGATCGGCTACGACCACGAACGCTCGGCCTCCGACGCGCGGCGAATGTTTGCGCGCGAGCGAACGCTGGCAGCGAAGCTCGATGAAAGGCGAGTATCGTCGCGATGAAACGCGCGCCCGCCAGGATTCCCGCCGTCGCGATGCTGACGCATTTCACGCGCGCCTCGGGCTCCGCCACTGCGCTGGACAACCTGGTGGCGATTCTCAGGGATGGCGTGATTCGCGGCGGCAGCCGGATGGTCCGCGGCGCGCGCCCTGCGGTTTGCATGTTCGACGTGCCGATCGCGGAACTTCGCACGATCCTCAACCGGCGCAATCGCCGCCGCTATGAACCATTCGGGATCGCGGTCGACAAGCGGTATGCTTTCACGATGGGTGCGCGGCCTGTGATTTACCTGCCATGGCGCGAGGCGGAAAAAATCCTCGCGCCGGAAGAGAGTTGGCGTGTGGTGTCTCTTGAAATCGACAAGACTCCGCCGGTCGACTGGAGCTTCGAGCGCGAATGGCGCACGGTGGGCGACCTCCCATTCGAGCCTCCGCTGGCGGCCGCGCTGGTCGAAAGCTGGAAGGATGTGGACGAGATTTTCGAGCGCTTCAATGGCCTGCCGCCGTGCGCCGGCGTGATTCCGATCGCCGAGATGTTTGGCGCCGCCGCCTGACGATGTCGTCGAACAACGCATCGCGCGCGGCGCTCGCCGTAGCCAGCGGCCTTGCGCTGGGGCTGGCATTTCCGAAATTCGATTACGGACTGCTGGCGTGGGTCGCGTTCGTGCCGCTGTTCTACGTGATCGAAGGCGAAAGCATGCGGCGCGTGTTCGGGTGGGCCTACCTGCAAGGCTTCGCCGCGAACGTCGTCGAGCTCTACTGGATTCCGATTCCGCTGCACGACTTCGCCGACGTGCGAATGAGTCTCGCGATCTTCCCGATGCTGCTGCTGGCGGGTATCGTCGCGGTTAACACGGCGGTTGCGATTTGGGCGGGTGAATTCGCCGCGCGGCGGACGCGAATTCCGGCCGTGCTCACGATGCCGGTCGCGTGGACCGCACTCGAATGGATTCGCACCTACTTCCCGATCGGTTTCCCGTGGAATCTGCTCGGCTACACGGCGTACCGCAATCTGGAATTGATCCAGTTCGCCGAGTTCACCGGCGTTTACGGCGTTTCGGCGCTGATAGTGTTTTTCAACGCGGTGGTGTACGTCGTGATTTCCCGCCGCGGCGGTTATCGCCTGCAGACAGTCAGCCTGAGCGCACTCACCGCGATGATGATCGCGCTGGTCGCGTTTGGCGCGTGGCGAATCAACAATCTCAAGAATGCGCCGAGCGCGGGCAGCTTCAAGGTCGCGATGGTGCAGGGCAACATTCCGCAATCGCTCAAGTGGGATCCGAATTTCCTGCCGCAGAGTTACAAGGTTTACCAGGACGAAACCGTGGACGCGGCGAAGCGCGGCGCCGACCTGGTCGTCTGGCCGGAGGCGGCGGCGGCCTTCCTGTTCCAGCCCGACGATCAATATCCCGCCGCGCTGGCAACTGACGCCGCCTATCGCGCCGCGCTGCTCACGCTGGCGCACAATATCGGCGAGCCGCTGTTGTTCGGCGCGCCGGCGCTGGGACGCGAGGATGGACTCCTGGGATTCTACAACCGGGCGTATCTCGTCTCCGCCGAGGGCGAAGTGGAGGCGCATTACGACAAGATCGAGCTGGTGCCATTCGGCGAGTACGTTCCGGCACGCTCGATCCTCGGCTACTTCGTCAACCGTATCGTGCAGGGCTTCGGCGATATGATTCCCGGCAAAGAGCAGACGCTGTTCAACGTCAAAGGCGCGAAGCTCGGAATCTTGATCTGCTACGAAAGTATCTTCCCCGATCTCACCCGGCGCGAAGTGAACGAGGGCGCCGACGTGCTCGTGAACATCACCAACGACGCCTGGTACGGCGAGAGTTCGGCGCCCTACCAGGTGCTCGCGATGGCGGCGATGCGCTCGGTCGAGACGAAAGTCCCGATGGTGCGGGTGGCGAATACGGGAATCAGCACGTTGATCCAGCCGTCGGGACAAATCACGCATCGCACGCCGCTGTTCAAGCGGGACACGGTGCTCGTGGACGTGTCGTGGCGGCCGGTGCGGACGCTGTACACGATCGTGGGCGATTTGTTCGCGGAGATTTGCTTCGCGCTGACGGCGATTGGCCTGATCCTCGCGTGGCAGTGGCCGCGCTCGGCGCCGGTTGAAGTTGCGGCGGTTCGCTCGCGCCGGTTGCCGGCCAACGGCCGCCCCCATTAATCCGCATGCTGCTTCGTGACATAATTACCGGACGTCGCCGGCGAATGCCGGTGTGAGGTGTGACTCCTGATGCTCAGCGACATGAAACAGCAGCTTTCCGAGTTTGATGACCGCGCCGAAAAGCTCGGGAGGCGTCTTTGACGTCCCCGCACTGACCGCCCGCCAGAACCAACTCGTCGAACAATCCGCCAAGCCCGACTTCTGGGATCGCCAGGAAACCGCGCAGGCCGCGCTCAAGGAGCAGGAACAGATTCGCGCTCAGCTCGCGGGCTACAAGATGCTGCGCGACAAGCTTGACGAGGCGCGCGTGTTCCTGCAGATGGCCGAAGAAGAAGGCGCCGACGATTCCGAAGCTGCGCGTGAGACCGCGGCCGCGCTGGAGGCGTCGCGCGCCGAGCTCGAGCGCCAGGAACTGCGCCTGATGCTCAGCGGCGAGTACGATCGCCTCGGCGCGATCGTTTCGATACATCCCGGCGCCGGCGGAATGGAGGCGCAGGACTGGGCCGAGATGCTGCTACGCCTCTATCTGCGATGGGCCGAGCGGCGCGGCTTCAAGACCGAGATTGCGGACCTGCAGCCGGGCGACGGCGCGGGAATCAAGAGCGCAACTGTCACGGTCGAGGGCGATTTCGCGTACGGGTACCTGAAGGCCGAGGCCGGGATACATCGGCTGGTGCGAATCTCGCCGTATGACTCGAATGCTCGGCGTCATACGTCGTTCGCGTCGGTCTTCGTGTTTCCGGCGGTTGACGACAAGGTCGAGATAACCATCAATCCCGCCGATTTGAGAATCGATACGTTCCGCGCGTCGGGGGCGGGCGGGCAGCACGTCAACAAGACCGACTCGGCCGTGCGCTTCACGCATATCCCGACCGGCATCGTCGTGACCTGTCAGAATGAACGCTCGCAGCACAAGAACCGCGCGATGGCGATGAAGATCTTGCGCGCGCGGCTGTTCGAGCTCGAGCAGCGCAAGAAAAAAGAAGAGCTCGAGAAGTTCAGCAAGGACAAAAAAGATATCGCCTGGGGCAGCCAAATTCGCTCGTACGTGCTGCAGCCGTATCAGATGGTCAAGGACCATCGCACCGGCGTCGAGGTTGGCAACACCGGCGCGGTGCTCGACGGCGCTATCGACGAGTTTATCCAGGCCTACCTGATGGGCGTGCGCAAAGGCGACGCCGACACCGTACCGAGCTAGCCTTGGAACCCTGGCGATCAGCCGCTGATCGCTTCGCCAATGGCCTCGCGTATAATGTCGACGACGAGGCCAGGCGCAGTAACGATTGGCGCGTGGTCTACCGGATGCGACCGCACGCTTGCGTGCATCCGCTCCGCCATGAAGCGCTGCGTGTCGTGGACGATCATGCGGTCCTGCTCCGCTATGAGAAACCAGGTCGGGCGGTCTTTCCAGAGTGGCCGATTCACAGGCACGGTGATGCATGCAGCCGAAATCGGCCGCTGAACCGCGGACAGCAGCACCAATTCATCAGCCGAGGCATTCTGCGCGAACGCCGCGGCGAATGACTCGTCCGGCAGATAGATCAATCCATGATTGTCCGGGGCCAACTTTGGAGCCAGCGGATGAGGCTTGGCACGATAGAAGACATCGGCGACAGTCTCGCCCTCGTCCGGCGCAAGGGCGGCAACGTAAACAAGCGCCTTCACCTTCTCACTCCGCGCAGCCGCGATCACAGCCCCAGCGTAGGCGTGACCCACAAGAACGACCGGCCCCGAAGCTCGCTCCAGCGTGCGCTCAACCGCCGCCGTATCCTCAGCAAACGACGTCAGGGGTAACGGAGCCGCGAGTACCTTGATGCCTTCGGCCGCCAGCGGTCCGATGACTTTGGCCCAACTCGATCCGTCAGCCCAGGCACCGTGCACCAGTACAACACTCACATTCTCAGGCATTGGTTCTCTCCTCGTGCTGCGCGATCAACTGATCGGCGACGTCGTGCAAGTTTGCGCCGAGGATCTGCGGCTGCGGGCCAATTCGCGCGAGGTGTCGGCGCACCGAGTTGCGAAATCAGCCACTAAGAAAATCGCGGATCGCCGCCGCGATCTCGGCGGCGTGCGTCTCGAGCGCGAAGTGCCCGGTATCGAAGAAGCGCACGAGTGCGCCGGGAATATCCCGCTTGAAGGCCTCCGCGCCGGGCGGCAGGAAGAACGGGTCGTTCTTTCCCCATACGGCCAGAAATGGCGGCTTGTGGTCTCGGAAATACCTCTGGAAAGCCGGGTAAAGCGCGACGTTGCTCTTGTAATCACCGAATAGGTCGAGCTGCAGCTCATCCGCACCAGGCCGGGCCAAGTAGAAATTATCGAGCGAGTAGCCGTCGGGCGAAACCCTTGTCACGTCGGAGACGCCGTGCGTGTATTGCCAGACGGTGGTCTCGGGCTTGAGGAAGGCGCGGAGCGCGTCGCGGTTCGCCTGCGATGGGTCTTCCCAATATGCCCGGATCGGGTTCCAGCCGTCGCTCAACCCTTCCTCGTAGGCGTTGCCGTTCTGGGAGACGATGGCAGATATGCGTTCCGGATGCTTTAGAGCAATCCTCAAGCCCACGGGAGCGCCGTAATCAAAGATGTAGATCGCGAAGCGTTTCAGCCCGATATTGTCGGTGAAACGGTCGATCGTCTCGGCGAGGTTCTCGAACGTGTATTTGAACGTGTGGCGTGGCGGCAGGTCCGACTGACCAAAGCCCGGCAGGTCAGGCGCCACGAGGTGAAAGCTGTCGGCGAGAAGTGGAATCAAATCGCGGAACATGTGGCCGGCGCTCGGAAAGCCGTGCAACAAGAGCAATGTCGGAGCGTCCGTCCGACCGGCTTCGCGATACGAAATCTTCAGACCATTAACATCGGCAGCGCGGTAGTGGATCGTTTGCATGAGAATGTTCCTCTTCAAACGACAGTCGTAACCTGAACGGGTGCTTTCTCTAAGTTTACCATCGCTGCATTTTGAGGCGAATGCCGAGCTAGGCTTGCGAGCCTTTGCTGATTTTGGTGTTGCGTCGCCGGCTGGACTGATCCAAGTTGCATTATGAAACGGACGGGTCGCTTCGATTAGTCACAAAAGGAGTCGCGGATGATCGACCTATATTTCTGGCCAACGCCCAACGGCTACAAGATCACCTGGATGCTCGAGGAGGTCGCTCTCAAGTACAATGTGATCCCGGTCAATATCGGTGCGGGCGACCAGTTCAAACCCGAGTTCCTGAAAATCAGCCCGAACAATCGGATGCCCGCGATAACCGATCCCGACGGTCCCGGCGGCAAGCCGATTTCGATGTTCGAGTCGGGTGCGATCCTGATGTACCTGGCGGAGAAGACCGGCAAGCTGATGCCGTCGGACACGCGCGGAAAGTACAATGTGATCCAGTGGCTGATGTTCCAGATGGCGAGCGTCGGCCCGATGCTTGGCCAGGCGCATCACTTCCGCCGCTACGCGCCCGAGAAGATCGAGTACGCGATCAACCGCTACACCAACGAGGCCAGGCGCATCTACGGCGTCATCGACAAGCGGCTGGGAGAAGCGAAATACCTGGCGGGCGAGTACTCGATCGCCGATATCGCGACTTACCCGTGGCTGGTGCCGCATTCGATGCAGGGACAGAACCTCGAGGATTTTCCGAACCTGAAAAAATGGTACGACGAATTGCGCGCACGCGCGGCGACTCAGCGCGGCTTTGCCGTGATGAGCGACGTCGTCGAGAAGATGCGCGCGGCGGCGGCGGCGAATCAGCCGGCCGGCGACAAGAAATCGTGGGAGATACTGTTCGGCAACAAGCAGTTCGAGAAGAGGTAATTCACTTTGGAGCGCCGTCTAGTAATCGCAACAGCGCGTAGACGGTTTCGACCGCTGGGACATCGATGTTGTGGCGGCGGGCGGCGCGCACTACGGCACCGCTCAGAGCTTCATATTCGAGAGCTTTGCCGCGTACGAGATCCTGCTGGGTCGAGGTCTTGAGCGCACGCAGGTTCTTTTGTGAGTGTGCAAAATACGCCTCGACGCGGTCGTCGGAAATCCGCGCACCCTCAGCGCGCGCGACGTTGACGATCTCCTGCATCATCGTGCGCAACAGCTTCACGCCTTCGGGATCGTCGAGAACTTCACCGACATGCCGGCGCGTCAGGGTCGTCACAGTGTTGAACGCGCCGTTCCAGATCAGCTTGTCCCATCGCGCGGTCATGATGTCGGCTGAGAGTTCGCCGAGAATCCCGGCGCGTCGAAACACGTCTGCGATCTTCCTCGCTCGCTCAGTCTCGCGCCCGTCGAGTTCGCCGAAGTCGATGTGGCCGCTACTGAGGTGAACGATTTTACCCGGCGCGACCATCTCGACGCCGACGCGAGCGTTGCCGCCCATGACGGCCTCGCGGCCGAAGATCGCGGCCAGCTTCACTTCGTTCTCGACGCCGTTCTGCAGCGTGAGAATCGCACCGCCCGGCTTGAGGCATCCTGAGATCGCATCGGCGGCCGCATCGGTGTCATAAGCCTTCACGCAGAGCAGGATCAGATCGTACGGCGCGAAATCGCGCGGCGTGTCGGTCGCGCTGACATCGATTCGCAGATCGCCGCCGATGCTGGTGATGTCGAGGCCGTGCGCGCGAATCGCGCGCAGATTTTCGCCGCGCGCACACAGTACGACGTCCTCGCCGGACGCCCTCAGCCGCGCGCCGAAGTAGGCTCCCACTGCGCCCGCGCCCATCACCAGGATTTTCATTTTTTCACTTTTTTCACTGTGCCTATCGTAGCCTTGCCGCGATCTGTTGTAATCAACTCCTGAACTGCGGTCACGATGGAATCGACGAGCGAAACGAGTCTTCCGGGCGTACGTGAACTGCTGTTCGAAGCAGTGCTGGCGGCCGCGACTCTGACGCTGTGGCCGATTCTCGACGAAAGATCGCAGGGCACCGCCGCACAGCGCTCGCGCGCGATGGTCTATTTTCCCATTATTGGATTCGTCCTAGGAGCGGTTCTCGCGATTGCCGATCGAGCCGCCGGCCTGGTGGCGGGACCGGCCGGACGCTCGTTCGTCGTGCTGATTATGGGAGCTGCTCTTTCACTGGGGCTGGCGAATCGCGGGGTCGCGGACACGGTCGAGGTACTTCGCCGGGGCACGCGGCCGGCATCGACGGGGTTGGCGCGAATCGGACCGGTGGGGGTGAGCGCGGCGGTGGCAGCGTTCGCATTCGAGGTCTGGTGCTTGTCGCGAATTTCCGGCGACGCCGGCCGGGCAGGCGCGCTGGTGATGGCGATGATGCTGTCGCGATGGGCGATCATCCCGATCGGCTACGGGCTGAGGCCGCTGGAGCATTGGGGGCTCGGCGTCCCGTACGAAGGCGGCATTTCGTTTCGCGAGTTTGCCGTCTCGAGCGTGGTCGCGCTGGGACTTACGATGGGGTTGTATCAAAACGTCGGGCTAGCGGTGATCGTCGCGCTGGCTCTGACGATTCTGGCAATGCGCCTGGTGCTGAGCCGCCGGATGGGCGGGGCGTCGGGCTATACGCTGGCGGGGGGATGCGCTCTGGTTGAGGTCGTTACATTTGCAGTGCTGGCCGCGCTTCGTGCCTAACCGTTGCGCTTGAGTGCTTTGGCCCAGACCTCTTTGAGCAGCTCGCGGAGTTGGTCGAGTGAGCCGTCGTTTTCGATTACCAGGGTAGCGTGCTTTGCGCGTTCCTCGTCGGACAACTGCGCGCGAATTCGCGCTTCGGTCTCGGCAGGTTTGAGCCCGCGCTGGCTCTCGATGCGGGCGACGACTTGCTCGCGCGAGGCGCGCACCAGCCAGATTTCGTCGAACAGCGGCTGCCACTTCGCCTCGATCAAAATCGCGGCCTCGACGACGATCGGCTGCGTGGCGCCGCTCGCACGCAAGTCGGCAACGTTGCGGCGGATGCTCTCGAACGTCGCGGGCCATACGATCGACGTCAGCCGGTTAAGCCGCTCGGGATTTCCAAACACGATGGAGCCGAGCTTGCGGCGATCGATCGTGCGATCGGGAGCGACGATCTCCGCGCCGAAGGCATCGATGACGGCGTTGTAGGCGGGAGCGCCGGGCGCGTAAGTGGTGTGCGCGACTTTGTCGGCGTCAAGAATCGGCGCGCCGAACTGGCCGAGAATCTGCGCGACGGTGCTCTTGCCCGAACCGATTCCACCGGTGAGACCAATTGTCAGCATCTGAAATATCTAGCCCGCGGCTTCGCGACTCCACGCCTGGATGTTGTAGAGGTAGCTGAAGAAACCGCCGCGAGCCAGCAATTCGTCGAACGATCCATGCTCGACGATTGCCCCGTCGCGCAGCACCAGTATCCGATCGGCATTCTGAACGGTCGAAAGCCGGTGCGCGATCACGAGCGTGGTGCGCCCGCGCATCGCTTCGCGCACGGCGGCCAGCACCATCGATTCGGTCTCGGCGTCGAGCGCGCTGGTCGGCTCGTCCATAATCAGAATCGGCGCGTCTTTCAGCAGCGCGCGCGCGATCGTCACGCGCTGCGCCTCGCCCTCGGAGAGACTGTGACCGCCCTGCCCGATCACTTCGTCGAGGCCGGCCGGCAGCTTGGCGAGCACCGGTCCGAGACGCGCCATCTCGATCGCGCGGAGCACGTTCGCGTCGTCAACGGCAGGCTTCCCGAACGCGACGTTGACGCGCAGCGTGTCGCCAAGCACGAGCGGCGGTTGCAGAACCATGCCGATGTTGCCGCGAAGCGAATCGAGGGTCAGGTAGCGGGTGTCGTTGCCGTCAATCTTGATCGCGCCGCTCTGCGGTTCGTAAAAGCGCGCGAGCAGACTGGCCATCGTGGTTTTTCCGGAACCGCTCGGACCGACGATCGCGATAGTCTCGCCGGGCGACGCCTTGAAGCTGATCCCCTTGAGGACCGTTCGGCCGGGTTCGTAGCCGAATACGACATTGTCGAATTCGACCTCGCCGCGCGCGCGGCCGAGCGCCTGCGCGCCCGCACGATCCTTGATTTCGGGATCGATCGCGAGCAATTCGAGGCATCGCCGGAGCCCCGCCTTGGCGCCCTCGATCTGTCCGTAGGTCTGGGAGATCTGATTCACCGGCGCGTAGAGCGAGGCAAGATAAGTGGTGAAAACGATCAGGTCGCCGATCGTGAGGCGGCCGTCGAGGACGTGCTCCGCGCCCAGGTAAATCACGACCGCGGTGCCGCACGCGATCAACACGCCGACCGCGCCGGCGTAGAGCGTTTGCAGCGTGTACAGGCGGAGCGTCGCGTTCAGGCTCGCGCTGCTCGACTCGACGAACTCGCGGTAGGACTCGCCCTCGCGCGTGAAGGCCTGCACCACGTGAATGGCGGCGAGTGCGCTCTGCGCGACGGTGAACAGACGGCTCTCCTTGATGCGCGCGCCGCCGGCGATGGCGTCGATGCGGCCGCTAATCGACATGATCAGAAGAATCAGCAGCGGGATGATCGCGAGCGCGACGAGCGTCAGTATCGCGTCCATCTTGATCATCACGACGAACATGCCACCGAGCAGGATCAGCGACGACAAGACCGGAAAGAAGCCGTTCATCGCGATCGTTTGAATCGAGTAGGTGTCGTAGGTGATGCGCACCATCAGGTCGCCGACTTCGCGGCGGCGATGGAATGAGAGCGAGAGGCGCTGCAGGTGGTCAAACAGGCGCGCGCGCAACTCGTTGACCATGCGCTGGCCGATCGAGATGGTGACGTAGTTGGTCATGACGTTGAGCAGGCCGAGCAGCGCGTACAGGATGACGAGGCTGACGCACGCCGCGATGAGAAGCTCGGCGCGCGGCATCGGCGGAATCCAGGAGCTCGTGAGCGGCGCGCCGCGCAGCACGTTGTCGATTACAATCTTGAGCGGCCACGGCTTGAGGACTTCGGTCGCGGAGGCGAGCAGCACGCCGGCGATGGCGATTGCGAGACGGCCGAGATGCGGGCGCATCCTGCGGATCGCGTGGCCGTAGAGTTCGAGCGTGCTCATCGAGTTTCGCCTTCGGGGCGCGCTGCGACTGAGATTCCAAGCGAGCCAGCGACTTCGGCGGCGCAGGCGGCGATGATCGCGGGAATGCGCCGCGCACGCGTGAGCGCGAAAATCCCTACTCCCATCGCGGCGCCCGTTACGAGGAGGATCGCCGCGCGTAGCGAGAATCCCGCGGCCAGCAATACAAGCAGACTGATTGCCGCGGCGATCAGCGCACGTCGCGGCGCCGATCGAATGCGCCAAAGCAGTGCGATTGTGGAGTCGCTCCGCAGCGCGTTTATCGGCACGCGAATCATGGGCGCAACGACCAGCTCGAGATCATAGGACTGGAAGCCGTCGGTCTCGGCGACGACGACGCCGCGGCGAATCAGTGCGTTGCGGATAGCGGCGAGGATCGTCGCGGACTCGATCTTCGCGACGCCTGCGGACGCGACCAATCCTATCTGGCCGTGTAATTTGATCTGACCGTTGCGCTCGGCACTGGCACCGGCGGGTTCGAATCGCCATTTGACACGCTCGCGCGCGAGGCTGCGAACCGGCGGGCCGAGCAAATTGACGATCCATAGATAGATTCGTGCCGCTGGTCCGGAATGCGCGCGCGGCAGGGGCGCGGATGCTGCTCTCGCCGCGGCGGTCAATATTGAGAGCCCGATTCCACCTGCGCCAAGCACGCCCAGCAAGCGGTTGATGGCGCCGAGGATAAGAAAGATCAGCGACAGTCCGATCCATTGAATAGTCAGTGGCAGATCGGCGTACGAGCTACCCGCAGAATAAACCGTCTGAAAGAGGCCGCGACCGAAAGCGCCGTAGTAAATGCGTGCCCCGCCGAGGAGCGAACCGATCCATGACGGGCCTGCGTACATTGCGTCCTGGTCCGCGATGCGAAGTGGATATTTGCGGAACAGCAAGCCCTCGCCGATGCCGTAGCCGCGTTGCTGGCGGAGATAGGCAGCGAGCGTCGCGCGGCGCTCGTGAATCACGACCGCTCCCGGAGCGTACGCGAGCGTTTCGTTCGACGCCGCGAGACGCCAGGAAAGATCCACGTCGTCGCCGGCGGCGGTAAACATCGGATCGAAGCGGCCGACCTTCCGCAGCGCGGCCTTGGTGATTGCCATATTGCATCCGCACAGTTGCGCGAGGCGGTCGTCGCCGGCCCGCACCTCGCGCGGCAGGCCAGGCGCGGCGGCCATCGCCGCGGCGCCTTCGGATTGTGGATCGGGAGCGAAATTCGGGCCGGCCGCCGCGGCCGCATCGCGGCGCTTGATCGTCTCAACCAGATGATACAGCCAGTCGCGATCGGCGCGTGCATCGGCGTCGATGAACGCGACGATTTCGCTTTCATTAGAAGCGGCATCGACGCCTGCGTTGCGCGCTGCGGCCAGGCCATTGTGCTCGACGCGAATCTTGCGGACTCCTGACTGGCCGGCGATTTCGGAAGTCGAGTCGGTCGAGCCGTCATCGATGACAATCGTTTCGTAGTCCGGATAGCTAAGCGCCCGAATCGACGAGAGACATTCGCCGAGCGTCGAGGCCGCATTATAAGCGGCAACCACCACGGTCGCTTTGGGAGCGGCCGCAAGCGGAGGCGGCAGATGGTCGCTGAAGACTCTGGCGACCGCGTCGAAGGCAAGTTTAGGCGAGCGATCGCGGCGGGTCAGTCCGAATGCCCAGTCGGTAATCTCGGCGCCGCCAGTGTGCCATTCGTCGGTGAAGGCGAACACGATGAAGCCGGACAGGCCGAGCTCGAATGCCGCGCGGCACTGCCATGAAAGGAGGTCTGCTTGATGCTCCTCGCCTTCGCGAATCGTATCCATGCCGGATTCGCTGAGCACCAAGGGCAACTCGCCGGCTTGTCCCATCAGATGCGTCAGGTAACGGCGGAAGTCTTCTTCGCGATGCAGATACACATTGAACGAAATGAAATCGAGAAAACTCAGATCAAGGTATTCTGCGGACGGATAGTTCGAGTAGGTGAAAAGCGCGCCGGGATCGATCTGCTTACCGAGGTCGCGGAGTTCGGCGAGAAAGCGGCTGACGGCGCGCGGCCCGTGCCAGCGCACGATATCCGATCGAATCTCGTTGCCGATGCTGTAGGCGGCGATGGTCTCGCCGAATTGGCGCGTCTCGAGAACTGTTTTGCGGATCGCGTCGCGGATTTCGCGCATCATGTCGCGCGAGTCCAGAAACGCCATGTGAAAGGGCCACGGAATGCCGAGCATCATGCGCAGTCCGGCCTTTTGCGCCTCCTCGAGCATCCACGGTGGCGGTGGAACGTAAAGACGAATCACGTTGGCGCCGAGCCGGCTCATCAGCGCGAAGTCGGCGGCGGCGCGCTCGGGCTCGGGATATCTTTCGCCGCGGGAATTCAGAGCAAACGGACCATAGGAAACGCCGCGAAGGTAAAATTTTTGCGCGCCGTCGAAGAGGTATTTTCCTTGCGGTGCCAGCCGAGCCATGAACGATGAGCTAATCGCAAAGCCGATGGGCGCGCAACGCGCGGCGCGAGCTCACGCTTGACATCGCGCAAGTCATGCCCTGACAATCGATTCCTTCAAACATGGAAAAAATCAAATCCCGCGGCATCAACTCGAAATTCGGGGAACCGGAGTCGAGCTTCGTGAACGTCAACGGCATCCGATTACATACGCTGGACTGGGGCGGCGACGGCACACCGATTGTGATCCTGCATGCTACCGGGCTGCTCGGGCGCATCTATCGGCCGCTCGCAGAGCGGTTGCGCGCGATCGGTCATGTGTACAGCTACGACCAGCGCGGCCACGGCGACAGTTCGGCGGCGCCTGGTGGCGACTACAACTGGGACTGGACGATGCGGGACCTCGAAGGGTTCATAAGAGCTACGGGCTGGCCGAGTGTTCGGGCGGTTGGGCACTCTGCAGGCGCGACGGCGATCGGCTCGCTTGCCTGCGAGCGCCCGGACCTGATCTCTCGCGCGGTGCTCGTTGAGCCGGTGATCTTCGAGTCGCCGACCGCGCCGGAGCTCGGATGGCGCAATCCGTTTATCGAACGGACCCTGAAGCGCAGGCGCATTTTCGACAGCGTCGAGGCCATGTACTCGAACTTCGAGAGCAAGCCGCCCTATAACACCTGGCGAAAGGACATCCTGCGCGACTATTGCGAGTTCGGCACGCGCCCGACGAGCGACGGCAAGCGCGAACTAAAATGCGCGCCCGAGGTCGAGGCAAAATTCTACGAGGCGTCGCGAGATTTCGACGGACTCGGGCGAATTCTCCGCTGCACGACGCCGCTGTTGCTAATGTTCGGCGCGCGCGGCGATTCGCTGGGCGCGTCATTGTCCGGAAAGGTCGCGAAGCAGCTCAAGAACGGACGCGTGATCGACGTGGCTGACACCGGCCATTTCCTGCCGATGGAAAAGCCCGACTACGTCGCACATCAGGCAATCGAGTTCTTCAAGTCCGGGGAATAGTACAATCGCAAATGTCAGTCAGGATGAGCTGAGTAATGCTCGCGCTTCGGGAGTATATATTCCGGGACGTTCATATAGTATTAGCGGCGGCTCAATAGCTACTTCGATTCCGCCAGCCGCGCGGGCCTCGATCAGCATCGCCGACGCCGGCTTAGCAATCCGCGGATGTACGAAGCGGATGCGCTTGGGTTCGAGTTGATTCGAGCGCATCGCGGAAATCAGCTCGGCGCTTCTGCGTGCGGTGAAGACAAATGCGACGCGGCCACCGGTGCGCGCGTAACGACGCGCCGCGGCGACAAAATCTGCCAACTCTGCGGCGCTCTCGCCGCGTGCCAGGCGCCGGCCGCGGTCGGGATTCTCGCGGCCTGCAGCCGCCGCGCGATAGGGTGGATTCGCCACCACCAGATCGAAGCTCGCGAGGTCGACTCCTGCGATCTTCTTGTGTCGCAGATCGGCGCAGATCTCGCGCACCGATTCAAGTCCGTTGAGCGCGGCGTTACGGCCGATCATCGCAGCCAACGACCTTTGGATCTCGACTGCGGCGACCTCGCGCGGTCGATATAGGGCCGCCATCATGATCGATACGACGCCGCATCCTGCCCCCAATTCGAGCACTCGGTCGGGCGTACTCGCGCGCGCAAAGCGGCCGAGCAGGAGCGCGTCGATCGAGAAGCGGTAACCGTGCTTTGGCTGGATCAGCGTGATAGAACCATCCAGGATCGTGTCGCGAGTTTCGTTTTCGTTGCTTGAATGCTCGGTCATGAATGCCGCCGAAAAAGGAGAGCTCTACGCCCGCATCTTTCGAAAGGTCGGCGTGTTTCTGGGCAAGGCGGAGATTCCACGGGCGCTCAAAGAGTTGAATGAGGGTATGAAAATCGCCGAACGCAACGGCGATAGCAAGATGGCCGCGCGCTTCGCACAGGAAATCGCGAGCATCTCGAAAACGGTAGAACCCCAGAAATAGCGGCCTTCTACCTCGAATTTCGACGTTCCCAACGAAATATCGCTTGACGCGCTCGAGTTCGTACTTACCTTCAATTTGTGGGACGCAAGGCGATTCGAGCGAAAGACAGATAGAGCTTTCGCCGCGCCGGGCGCCCCGAAATAAAAAACCACGCCGGAGATTATTGTCTCGGCAGGAGGCTTCTGAATGGACGTGCTGATGACTAACGGTTTGACCCCAAATGATTCTCTTCTGCGCCGGTGGAACGTGCTGTGGAACGAAGTCGAGCCCACGCGCAAGGCAGCGCCGGCGGCCGATGTGGTCGAAGATGCGGACGGTTATCGCTTCTACTTCGAGATGGCCGGCATCGCCAGCGAGTCGGTCAATGTTCGCGTCGAGGACGCAAGTTTGATCGTCGAGGCCGAGCGTAAACGGCCCGAGTGGTCGAAGGACGCCGAAGTTCATCTGTCCGAGCGCGCGTACGGCACGATGCGCCGAGCATTCACGATGCCGGACGACGCCAGCCATGACGGAATCAAGGCGGCCTACAAGGACGGAGTGCTCGAAGTGACAGTGCCGAAGCGACCCGAGAGCAAACCGTTCAAGATCAAAGTCGAGTTCGACAACTAGCCAGCGCGCTGGGGGCGCTTCGAACCGCGGCGAGGTAAGTTTTGGCCCCAGGCGCCGGCAGTCGACACGGTCGACAATGCCGGCGCCGTGGGGCAGCCAACGAAAAACGAAGCCACTTCGGGCTGACCTCTCATGGGAGGAATCGCGAATGGTATTTCTGATTATAGTAGTGGCTATCGTCGCGTGGGCAGCCTTTGCCTATAATCGATTAGTCAGTCTGCGCAACCAAGTAGATAATTCGTGGCGGCAGATCGATGTACAATTGAAACGCCGACACGATCTGATTCCCAATCTCGTCGAAGCCGTAAAAGGCTATATGCAGTTCGAGCGCGACACGCTGACCCAGGTCGTCGAGGCGCGCGCCAAGGCGGTCAGCGCGCCCGACCAGGCTTCGCGCATGGCGGCTGAGAGCCAGATCACGGCCGGGATGGGTAAGCTGCTGGCCGTGATGGAGAACTATCCGCAGTTGAAAGCCGATGAGAACGTGCTCAAGCTGCAGGAAGAGCTGACGACCACCGAAAATCAAATTGCGTACGCGCGGCAGGCGTACAACGACGTCGTGCTCGACCTCAACACCCGCATCCAAACCTTCCCGACGAATCTCATCGCCAGCAATTTCGGTTTCAAGCCCGCGGAATATTTCAAAGGCGCTCCGGAAGAGCAGGTCGTCCCCAAGGTTGATCTTTCGATGACCGCGCCGCGCGCCTGAACACGCGCATCGCGGGCGAGCATGCTCGATGGCAGCAGGCAATTTCAGGAGCCTCGAAGCGACCAATCGCCGCGAGAGCGCGCTGCTCGTCGCCGGGTTCATGCTGCTGTTCGGAGCGCTTGGACTCGGACTCGATGTTGCGGCGCAAGACGTCGCGATCGTTGACGGACAGCTGGTCGGGTTCCCGGTGCTGACGATTGCGGCACTGGCTTTCGCCGGTATGCAATCGGTGATGTCATATTACAGCGGTGCGTCGCTGGTGCTCCTCTCGGTTCATGCGCGCCCGCTCACGCCCGACTCACCCAAGCATCAGATGGTGCTCGACGTAATCAACGAAATGGCGACCGCGGCGCGGATGCCGGTGCCCAAGCCGTACCTGATCGATGATCCGTCGCCCAATGCATTCGCGACCGGACGCGACCCGGCCCATTCCGTGATTTGTGTCACGCAGGGGCTGGTCGATGAGATGGACCGGGAAGAGCTGCAGGGAGTAATCGGGCACGAGATGTCGCACGTCGCCGACTACGACATCCGTACGATGATGATGATCGCGGTGATGGTCGGCGGGATCGCGATGCTTTCTGATTTCGTGTACCGCTGGATGTTCTTCGGCGGATTCGGCGCGCGCGGCAGGAGCAGTAACGATCGCGACAACCAGGCGGCGGTGCTGATTACGGTTGCGGTGATCGTCCTGGCTGCGGTGGCGCCGATCTTTTCACAATTGCTCGCGATGGCGGTATCGAGGCAGCGCGAATACCTGGCGGATGCGTCGTCGGTTGAGTTCACGCGCAACCCGCGCGCGCTGCTGCGCGCGTTGGAGCACATCGCGAAAGTCGAGTCGCCGCTGAAGGCGGGCACCGCCGGCACCGCGCATCTATTCATCGTCAATCCGCGCGAAGGCGTGCGCGAGGACGACGAAGGATTTTTTGCCAACCTGTTTTCGACGCATCCGCCGCTGAGCAGGCGCATCGCAAGATTGCAGGCGCTGCTGGGCTCGGCGGGTGCGGCCACGCTCGACGCGCAGGCGGGAGCTGATACGTCCGCCGGCAGTTAGAAATTCAAATCGAATTCGTTGCTCGATTTGGGCGCGCGACTTAAGCTCGGCCAGTGGCTAGTCAGCGCGAAATCGAGGAAGTAATCAGCCAGGTCATGGGCCGCGTCGCGAAGGTCGACGGCGTACAGGCAATCGTGCTTGGCGGATCACGCGCGCGCGGTACTGCCGACGAAAGATCGGATGTCGATCTCGGAATTTACTATGACGGCGCGCATCCCTTTTCGACGGCGGCTCTGGGAGCGGCTGCCAAAGAGCTTGACGATCGTCATGGTGACGGGTTGGTGACCTCGTTCGGCGAATGGGGACCGGGAGTGAACGGCGGCGGATGGCTCGAGATTCGTGGCCATCACGTCGATTTTCTTTACCGTGAAATTGGCGCCGTGCGCGAGGCGATCGAGGAGTGCATCGCCGGCCGCCCGCGCAGCATCTATCAGCTTGGCCATCCGCTGAGATTTCATATGCAGATCTACGCGGGCGAAGTTCACGCCTGCCGTCCGCTTTACGCTGCAAACCGCGCGATTGCCGACCTCGAGTCGCTGGTGCGCGAATATCCCGAAAATTTTCGTGCCGCTGCCGTAACCAAGCATCTGTTTGACGCGGAATTCGAAATTTCGATCGCGGCGAAGCCGGCCGAGCGCGCGGACGTGATGTACGTTGCGGGATGCCTGTTCCGCGCGGCGGGATTCATGACGCTGGTGCTATACGCGCTGAATCGCAAATTTTTTCTCAACGAAAAAGGCGCGTTCGCGGAGTCGAATCGATTCGCGATCAAGCCGGCGCGATTTCACGCGACCGTCGCGAGCGTGTTGGGAAGCGTCGGCACCACACCTGCGCAACTATCGGCGAGCGTCGCCCGCTTCCAGAGCCTGGCTGCCGAATTGCGGCAATTCGCCGCGAGCGAGCCGGCGCTCTAGCGGTTGCGTCCTTTCAGCGCGCGCTCGATTTCGCGCTCGGACGTCCTGCGCGCGATCACGTCGCGTTTGTCGTAGGAGTGTTTGCCCTTGGCGAGTCCAAGCTCAACTTTGGCGCGGCCGTTCTTGAAATAGATTCTCAGCGGAACGATCGAATAGCCCTTCTCGCGCACGCGGCCCCACAGGCGATCGATCTCGCGGCGATGCATCAGGAGTTTTCGCGCGCGCGTCTCCTTGTGGCTGAACTGGCCGGCGGGCGCGTAGGCGCCGATATGGACGCTCTCGAGAAATGCTTCGCCGTTTTTGATGCGCGCGTAACTGTCGCGCAGGTTGGCGCGATGCGCCCGCAGCGACTTGACCTCGGTGCCAGTGAGTGCGAGGCCGGCCTCGAGCGTCTCCTCGATAAAGAAGTCGTGCCGCGCCTTGCGGTT
Source organism: uncultured delta proteobacterium (assembly GCA_963842085.1). GTDB lineage: Bacteria > Desulfobacterota > Binatia > Binatales > Binataceae > Binatus. Next base: position 2,395,062 of record CAWJET010000001.1, on the reverse strand, counting down.
TTCGACCACCAGGTCGAATCCGTCGGCGGACGGTTTGCCGTTGCGTGAATCGCGTGCCATCGAATCGACCAGTTTATCCGGGCCCGGGAATCCAGATAAGAGGTTCGATGCTCGCCCGGAATCCCGCTGTCTTTTCCCTGTACGGGGCGACAACGGAGCCGCTCAGGCCACTGGGTCAAGGGCTCAGCCCTTGTTGCGAACGCGGCGTTCGAGCCTTAAATTAAATAAGTAACCGTTTCGACTGGCCTCGTATCGAAGACCCACCATCGTGGGGGCGAACTGGATTCGACGAAGACAATATGGCCATGGTCGCACGCCGGGTGCTGTCGACCCGTAAAACTGGCAGACTGCGAAATTTACCCGCAGACAATAACGGTTACGCTCTGGCGGCCTAAGGGCCGCTAGCGTCCCGCCGCTGCTCGCCCATGGCAGCGGGTCGGGGCGTCATTTAGTGGGCTAGGGAACCGCAGTTCACCGGCTGGGCGGCTTACCGAAACTTCAGCCGGCTGGCGTTAGCGAAGCCCGTCTGTGGGCGTTTCTGACGCGAGCTAAAATTCGCAGACTAAGCGTGTAGTGGCCGTCGCCGGAAGGCCTTCGGACGGGGGTTCAATTCCCCCCGCCTCCACCAATGTTCCGCAGGAAATTCGGGGCTTTTTCTAGACGTCGCTTAGCCGGTGGCGGTGCAGATCCGCCCGCAGCGACGATTCCGTGTGAACCAGCACCAGCGCCGTGCGGCGGCGGATCAGATCCTGTTGCAGGTCCGCCAATACTCGCGCTGCCGAACTGCCGTTGAACTCGTCTTCAGGCGCCTCGTGCTTATCCGACGATCCAGCGCAGCGCCTGGCTTGCGTGGCTCTTATCGTAGGCTCTTACCTCCGGATGGACGAAGATCCTGATTGCGCCAATCAGCCAATGCTGCCACTCATGCGCGGCGATGACCGCGATGCGCTCGATCTTCTGTTGGTGGTTTTTTATGAAGCCGGCATGTTTTTCAAAAGCCGCGATATTCTCCCAGCCGTTGAAACCGGAAGCATCGATCAGCAATCTGATTTTGCCGTGCTGACTGATGAGAGAATCGATTTGCGGCGCAATTTGGCGGAAGTCGTCCGCCTTCAATTTATCCGGCACCGCGATCTTCAACGCGTTGGCGGAGATAATCTCTGTCTTGATCATGCGAGACCTCCTTGCTGGTTCACGATCGGTAGATTAGGCGTTCCGCTAGACGAACCCTTTAGTTCAACTATAAGGCCGAAGTGGGCCAGCAGGTATCCTCCCATCTATCTGGAAGATTGTTCTGGTGCAGCTCTCCGGGTGCCACGTTCACTATCTTGCTGGGTTGATGATGTACTTACTTCTTGCGCGGCGCCTTCGGCGGCTTGTGACCGCGCCGCGCCTGTTGCGCCGCCGCAGCGTGATATTTGTGACGAATTTGCGCAATGTCCACCTGCGCCGGCGGCAGCTTCAGGTCCATGTCCTCCATCGTGTCGGCAAGAATCTCGGAAATGGCCAGACTGCGGAACCACTTGTGATCGGACGGGATCACGTACCACGGGGCGTGCTTGGTGCTCGTCCTTTCCAGGACTTCCTCGTATGCCTTGATATACTCCGGCCACAGCTTGCGCTCCGAGTAGTCGCCCTCACTGATTTTCCAGTGCCGCATCGGGTCATCGAGGCGCTGCGCGAAGCGCTCGAGCTGCTCCTCGGGGCTGATGTGGAGATAGAACTTGAGGATGCGCGTGCCGTTGTCGTGAAGCATCTGCTCGAAATCGTTGATCAAGTCGTAGCGCTTCGACCACACCGACTTCGGCACCATCTTGTGCACGCGCACCACCAACACATCCTCATAGTGCGACCGATTGAAGATCACGACTTGCCCTTTGGCCGGCGTGTGCAGGTGGGCGCGCCAAAGGAAGTCGTGGGCCGCTTCGATCTTACTCGGCTGTTTGAAGCTCGCGACCAACGTCCCCTGCGGGTTCATTGCGGTGAACACGTGGCGCACGACTCCGTCCTTGCCGCCGGCGTCCAGCGCCTGCAGTACGACCAGCAGCGACTTGCTTCCGTCGGCGTACAGCAGATACTGCGCCTTGGCCAGGCGCTCGACGTGCTTCTGGATCTCCGGCGTCGCGTCTTGGTGCGATTGGTCGTGCCTGTCTTTGAATCCCGGGTCAATCTTATCGAGGCGGACCTTGGCGCCAGGCTCGACGACGAATCTCTTCCGGTAGTTCATCCTTGCGGTTTCTCCTACGGGTTCGCTGTTGACCCACGCGGCGGCGCCGGGACGTGCGGTCGAGCCGACTGGTTCACCGCCTCCTTAACTGGCGGCTGGAGCCGCCGCCTTGGCGGGGACTCCGGCCGGATGAAGGCTGGCGTTGACTCTTGCCAGGTGGCGCTGATGGCGTGCCGTGCCCAGATGCATCAGGCGGTAAACCTCAACCTTCACCATGTCGTTGATGAAAAACCATACCAGCGCATAGCCCCACACTAACAGTGCGTACTTCCATCCCAGCGGCGTCATGCCCCATCCATAGACCGCGGCCAGGGTTCCGATGACCTGGGTTGTTTCGCAGGCAACGACCAGACGCCAATTGGGCCACGGGCGCCGCCAAAACGTTCCCACGCTTCGCGTGATGTAAATGGTGAGGTGACCGGCGACCAGCAGCTTGAGGAAGATGAGGCTCTGAACCATGGGCCGGGGCAGGTGAAGGTACTTCTCTGCGATCCAGAAAAGGCCGAATGCAGCGATAACTCCCAGCACGCCGAGAACCGAACTGACGGTAAGTACGCGTTCCATGTCCCAGCGCACCGGGCGTGGAGCTACGATGGTGTTGTCGTACGCGATCATCATGATCGGGAAGTCATTTAGGACCGCGATGAGCACGATCATGACCGCGGTTACCGGGTAGAAGTTGAACACCACAATCGCGAGCGTCATGAAGAGCAGGACGCGGATGGTTTCGGATATCCGGTAGATTGCGTAGCTGTTCATGCGCTCGAATATCTTGCGCGCTTCTGCAATGGCAGCGGTGATTACAGAGAGACCTTTCGCCGTGAGCACCAGATCCGAGGCCGCACGAGCGGCGTCGGTCGCGCCGCTTACCGCGATTCCGCAATCGGCCTGTTTGAGCGCGGGAGCGTCGTTGACGCCGTCACCGGTCATTCCGACGATATGTCCACCCGCCTGAAGGGCCTTGACGATCTTGAACTTATGCTCAGGAAAAACCTCTGCGTAACCGTCGGCCGCGTCTACCTTATCACTGTCGTCAGCCTTACCGTCGGGAAAAAGATCGCTCGCAACCGCGATGTTCGGTCCCAGCTTGAGTTCGCGCGATATCTCGCGCGCTATTGCGAGATTGTCGCCGGTTACCATGCGCACCTGCAGCCCCATTTTTCGCGCGGTCGCGATGGTCGAGGCTGAATCGTCGCGGGGCGGATCGGACAGAGACAGTAGTCCAAGGAATTCCCACTTTCCCTGGGCATTGGTGCGCGCGACACCAAGGGTGCGATAGCCTTTGGCCGCCAGATCGTTAACCTGCCCTTCAGCTTTTTTGCGCGCGTCCGCATCGGGATGGACCAGATCCAGAATCACTTGCGGGGCGCCCTTCGAGACTTTGAAAGTGGCATTGTCGTGTTTGACCTCGGCCTCGGTTCGCTTACTGACCGGATCGAACGGCGTGAAATGAGTGATTTGATAGGCTTTTAACGCCGACTGATCGCTGAGACCTTTGAGGACGGCCTCGTCGATGCCATCGCCGCCCTCCCTTCGCGACGCCAAGGCCCCTCCCAGGATCAGGTCCTGATCGTTGCTCGCCTTGAAAACCACAGGACTGCCCAGCTTGAGCTCGTTCTTGGTGAGCGTGCCGGTCTTGTCTGAGCAGAGAATGTCCATGCCGGCCATCTCTTCGATCGCGGCGAGGCGGGACACGATAGCCTTCATCCTGGCAAGCACGGATGCGCCGACGGCCATCGTGACGGACAGGACGGCGGGCAATGCGACCGGGATTGCAGCTACCGTAAGAATCAGTGCGAATAGCAGGGTTTCGACCAGCGGGTCGCCGCGAAATAGCGCGACTGTCAGGATCAATGCGACCAGGCCGAGCGTGATCAGAATGAGGAAATTACCTATCTTGAGGACTGCCTTCTGAAAGTGGGAAACCGTCTGAACGCTCTCGACCAGTCGTGCCGTGCGGCCGAAGAGCGTGTTCATTCCGGTGGCGACGACCAGCCCATTCATCTGGCCCATTCGCACGATTGATCCTGAATACGCGACGTCGTTTTTCTTCTTGTCGACCGGCAGTGACTCGCCCGTCAGCGCCGACTGATCGATGCTGAGGTAGTCGCCATCGACCAGCTTCATATCGGCGGGGATGACATTGCCGAGTTTGACCATGACAATATCCCCACTCACCAGGGTCTTCGCCTCGACGTCACTCCACTTGCCATCGCGCAGCACTCGCGAATGCAGTGCGAGATTCTTTTTGAGCGCCTCGATCTCGTTGTCGGCCTTGAATTCCTCCCAGAAGCCGACCACCGCATTCAGCGCCAGCATGAAAAAGATGATGACGAAGTCTTCCCAATGCCGAACCACTGCGGAGAGTATCGCAGCAATTTCGATCATCCACGCGATAGGTCCCCAAAGAAACGTCAGGAACCGCTTGAGGGGGCTGATGCGCTTCTCTTCGATCGCGTTGGGACCGTCCTTCTTGAGCCGGCCGGCCGCCTCTTCCTGGGTCAGCCCATCCTTGATACTCGACTTGAACTTGGTGACCGCTTCCTCGATCGTCCCGGTGTCAGTTGGTACCTTCATAGCACCTTTAGATGCATCTGCCTTTGCCCCATCTGCCTTAGGCGCATCGGCCTTGGACGTATCTGCCTTGGCTGCATCTGCGGAAACTGAGGCCTCGGCCTTTTGCCAGTCCTCGAGCGCACTGCCGGGTTCACCATGGCGAGCCTGAAAAATTCCATAGGCCCGCCTGCGGGTCTCATCCACGCTGGGCTTCGAACCCTTGGACTTAGCTGTACTTGCCTCGGATCCTTCTGGCGCGGAGTCCTTTGGATCGTTTACAGTCTTCGCATCTTCTGGTGAACTCTTCTCAGTAGCCATCTTTTAACCCTTGCCAGATTCCTTCCATATAGCGCCGACCGACCTTGGTCGCGCGCTCTGCGGTTGACTGCGAGGTCGCCATGCCAAGTCATCGCTCATCACATAGGTAAGCAGGGCCACAAGCATCAAACTCACGGCGACCCACAAACGCCAATCATGATGCGCATGTTTCCAGTACGGACGATGGAAGCCATGAGGAACACTGTCGCTGTCCGGACCTTCGTGCGGGTGGTGACTGTGCTTCGTACTATTCATGAGATAGCTGCCTTCCCGATTCCATCCCGAATGATCTCGGATCGGCGTTGTTACTGCTCGGCTGCTTCCATTTCCAGTTCCGGATTTCCGGCAAGTCCTGGCCGTGCTTGTCGATGTAATGTTTGTGCTCGATGAGCTTGTCCTGCATCATCTGCTTTAGATAGCTCCCCTTGGCGCCCAAATGCGGAAGGCGATCCACCACGTCTTGAACCAAGTGGAATCGATCCAGATCGTTCTGCACCCTCATGTCGAAGGCCGTCGTGATAGTGCCCTCTTCCTTATAGCCCCGAACATGTAGGTTGCGGTTGGTGCGCCGGTAGGTCAGCCGGTGGACCAGCCATGGGTATCCATGGAAGCCAAAGATGATGTGCTTGTCCTGGGTGAAAAGCGAGTCGTAATCTCTCTCGTTGAGACCGTGAGGGTGCTCAGTGGCGGGCTGCAGCTTCATGAGATCGACGACGTTGATCACCCGGATTTTCAGTTCAGGCAGATGTTCGCGAAGGATGGAAACGGCAGCCAGGATCTCCAGCGTGGGTGTATCTCCGCAACAGGCCATCACCACGTCCGGCTCGGCGCCCTGGTCGTTGCTGGCCCATTGCCAGATGCCAATTCCTTCCGTGCAATGCACGACCGCCGCATCCATCGTCAGCCATTGGGGCAGGGCGTGCTTGCCTGCAACCACCACGTTGACGTAATGCCGGCTGCGCAGGCAGTGGTCGAAGACCGACAGCAGACAGTTCGCGTCCGGCGGTAAATAGATGCGCACGATATCGGCCTTCTTGTTGATCACGTGGTCGAGAAAACCTGGGTCCTGGTGCGTGAAGCCGTTGTGATCCTGCTGCCAGACGTGGGAGGCCAGCAGATAGTTCAAAGACGAGATCTTCCGGCGCCAGGGCAGTTCCGACGTCACCTTAAGCCACTTGGCGTGCTGGCTGAACATTGAGTCGACGATGCGAATGAAGGCCTCATAGCTATTGAAAAGCCCGTGCCGTCCGGTGAGCAGGTAACCCTCGAGCCAACCCTCGCACTGATGCTCGCTGAGCATCGAGTCCAGCACGCGTCCGGCGGGCGCGAGGAATTCGTCATTCTTAACTTCCCGGGCGTCCCACTGACGGTCGGTGACTTCAAAAACCGCGCCCAACAGATTCGACAGTGTCTCATCGGGACCGAAGATCCGGAAATTGCGCTGCTCCTGATTCAGCTTGGCCACGTCACGCAGGAACTTGCCCAGCACCAGGGTATCCTGGCCCTCGACGGCGCCGGGCGAAGGCACCTTCACCGCATGGTCATGGAAATCCGGCATTCGCAGATCGTGCAGCAGGATGCCGCCGTTGGCGTGCGGATTGGCGCCCATCCGCCGCTCGCCCTTGGGCGCCAGTTCGGCCAATTCCGGAATAAGACAGCCATGCTCGTCGAACAGCTCCTCGGCCTTGTAGCTCTTCATCCAGCTTTCAAGCAGCTTGACATGGTCGGGATGCTCGGGGTCCACCAGCAGCGGCACCTGGTGCGATCGGAAGGTGCCTTCGATTTGTAAGCCGTCGACAACTTTCGGGCCTGTCCAACCCTTGGGCGATCTCAGAACGATCATTGGCCAACGTCGCCGAGTGGTGTCGTTTTTGTCACGTGCGTTGCGTTGGATTTGCCGAATGTCTTCGATGACCTTTTCCATGGTGGCGGCCATGAGTTGATGCATCTTCTCCGGCTCATCACCTTCTACAAAGTAGGGCGTCCAGCCGCAGCCTCGCAGAAATTGCTCTAACTCCTCGTGCTCGATGCGGGCGAGCACGGTCGGGTTGCTGATCTTGTAGCCATTGAGGTGCAGGATCGGCAGCACGGCTCCGTCGGTAATTGGATCGAGAAACTTGTTGGACTGCCATGCGGTCGCCAGCGGGCCCGTTTCCGCCTCGCCGTCGCCGATGATGCAGGCGACGATCAGATCGGGATTGTCGAACGCGGCCCCAAAAGCATGGCTGAGCGAGTACCCCAGCTCGCCGCCTTCGTGAATCGAGCCCGGCGTCGTCGGCGCAACGTGGCTGGAGATCCCGCCGGGAAACGAAAATTGCTTGAACAGCTCTTTCATCCCGGCTTCGTCCTGGGTGACGTTCGGATAGATCTCACTCCAGGTGCCTTCGAGGTAAACGTTGCCCACCAACGCCGCCCCACCGTGGCCCGGACCGGCAATGTAGAACATATCCAGGTCATACTTCTTGATGACCCGGTTGAGGTGCACGTATATGAAGTTCTGACCTGGCACCGTGCCCCAATGTCCGACCACCAGCGGCTTCACGTGCGACAGTTTCAGTGGCTCCTTCAGCAGCGGATTGTCATAGAGATAAATCTGGCCGACCGACAGATAGTTGGCAGCGCGCCAGTACGCATCCATCTTGTGGAGCAGTTCCGGGGAAAGAGTGTTTGTATTCATGGTTCAATTCGCTTCTTTCAGCCAAGGCCGAGAACGCGGCAAACCGTCCTGGCGATTATGAGTTCTTCGTCCGTATGAATGACGCGGACCGCGACCCGGCCTGCCGCTGCAGAAATCACGCCCTCATTCGCTGCGTTTCGCTTCTCTTCGAGTTCGATTCCAAGGAATCCCAGCCCATCGCAAATCCGCGTGCGGACCTTGGGCGCGTTTTCGCCGATCCCGCCGGTGAACACCAGCGTGTCCAATCCGCCCAACGCCGCCGCGAATGCGCCGATCCATTTCTTGACCTGGTAGCAAAACAGTGCGACCGCTTCAGCCGCTCGCACGTCCTGCGTTTCACGGTCGAGCAAGTCACGCATGTCGGAACTAGTCCCCGACATGCCGCGCAGCCCGGACTGGAAATTGACCATCTCGTTGAATTCCTTCGCGCTCATTTTTTCAGTGTGCGCCAGATACCAAACCAGTCCGGGATCGAGATCGCCTGAGCGGGTACTCATCGGCACCCCGGCTGTTGGGGTAAAACTCATGCTTGTGTCCACGGATTTGCCGTCACGCACGGCCGCCAAGCTCGCGCCGTTGCCCAGGTGTGCGAGGATGATCCGGCCTTGTGCCGTTTCCGATCCGGCCAGGCGGGCCAGTTCTCCCATCAGAAACGTATACGACAACCCGTGGAACCCGTACCGCCGCACACCTTGCGCTTCGTAGCGGCGCGGGATCGGCAACAACCGGGCGACTTGCGGGAGGTCATGGTGAAAAGCCGTGTCGAAACACGCGACTTGGGGCAGGTCAGGAAATCGGTGATGAAACGCCTCGGTCAGCAGGATCTCCTCCGGCATATGCTCAGGATCGAAAGGACTGAGCCCGTGCAGATCCTCGACCATCTCCGCAGTGATTCGCTGCGGCTCGAAATATTTCGGCCCGCCATGCACCACACGATGCCCCACCGCGGTCAATGCATCATGGCCGCTGCGTTTCTCCAGCCAATCCATCAACACATTCACTGCTACGGTGTGGTTCGGCACGGGCAACAGTCGCGAAAAGTTCTCCGAACCTTTTACTGCAAACGTGGCGCCCGGCAGGCCGATCCGGTCAATACTTCCTTCCAACGCGCGGCGTAGCGGCTCGCCAGCTTCAAACAACGCGAATTTAATGCTCGACGAGCCGCCATTGATCGTCAAAATGTGTAAGCTAGCCGGGTTCATGGACGACACCTCCGTCATTCCGCAATCCGAACGAAGCCAGTTTCGTCGGAAATCGGGCTAAAATTGCTTGATTTTGCTGGAGAATCGGGCGTTTCCGACGTCTGAAGGTCGGACTCTTGATCGCGGTTCCAATTCCCCCCGCTCAACCAATTTCAGTTCCGTCCGTTATCGCATCAGCCGGAAGCAGTTGCGGACCTCCTTGACGAATGCCTCCGGCTGCTCGAAGGCGGCGAAGTGGCCGCCCTTCGTTAGCTCGTTGAAGTACACGAGCTTCGAGAATCTTTTCGCAGCCCATCGTTTCGAGGTGCGAAAGATTTCTTTGGGGAAAATCGAACAGCCGACCGGCACCGTCACCGGATCAGTCAGCATGCGGCGGAAGCTTTCCCAGTACAGACGCGCCGACGACGCGGCGGTGGCCGGCAGCCAATACAGCATCACGTTGTCGAGCAATTCATCGCGCGTCAGCACGTTCTCCGGATGGCCGTCGCAGTCGGTCCACGACCAGAACTTTTCCAGGATCCACGCGAGCTCTGACCGGCTGGCGAATCGGTCAGGCCGTAGCTCACCGTCTGCGGCCGCGTGCCCTGCTGCTTCGAGTAGCCCGAATCCCAATCATTGTAGTGCTGCATGCCCGCGATCGCCGACTTCTCATTGTCGGTGAGATCGTTCATCGTCGCCGGATCGGGCATCGCGATCGGCATGTTCAGGTGGATGCCGACGCAGTTGGCGGGATCCTGGATGCCGATGCAGGTCGTGACGATCGAGCCCCAATCTCCCCCTTGCGCGGCGTACCGCTTGTAGCCGAGCCGCGGCATCAGCTCCGCCCATGCCTGTGCGATGCGCTGAACGTTCCAGCCGTTGCGTGTCGGTTTGTCCGAGAAACCGTAGCCGGGCAGTGACGGGCAAACGAGGTGAAACGCGTCGGCCGCATCGCCGCCGTGAGCAGTCGGATTCGTCAGCGGTTCGATCACTTTCTGAAACTCGACGATCGACCCCGGCCATCCGTGCGTCATCACTAGCGGAAGCGCGTCGGCGTGCGGCGATCGAACGTGGACGAAATGAATCCCGAGGCCGTCGATCGTCGTCTTGAATTGCGCGAACCGGTTGAGGCGGGCCTCGCGCGCGCGCCAGTCGTACTTGTCACGCCAATACGCGGCGACTTCCTGCGCGTATGCGAGCGGCAGCCCTTGCGACCAGTCGTCAACGCACTCGCGCTCGGGCCATCGCGTCTCGCGCAGGCGCCGCTTCAGGTCATCGAGCTGCGCGTCCGTCGCTGCAATGCGAAATGGTTCGATATTGTTGCTCATTTGTGGATCTGTTGCCGAACCATTTTTCTGAGTCAAGGACGATGGCCACTGCTCGCGCCTTTCGTTTGAAAAAAAGGATATGAGTACTGTCAGTTGAATTGATCGGCACCAGGAACCAGCCAGATGATTTCCGCTAACGCTGCGCCGCTCGCGATCGCGCTCCTCGGAATGCGGCTGCGACCCACATTTGCGAGAACATTTGCTGCAGCCCTTTAGTGCATAGCCTATGATACGGCGCGACCACTATCCCCGCGTCGCGTTCGCGGCGGGATTCTGACGCTACTCCACATCCGGCGGGCGCTCCCGTTCCTCGAAGTAGAGTTGCGCCAACTTGCCACCTCCCCCCCCGCGCGGGCTAAGATGACGCGCGAGATGAGCGTTTCAGACCTGCTGCTCAAGACCTTTGCCAGCGCCCGAAGGCAGGAGAGGCACCGCCTGCGCGCGGGTTTCAGGGAGATTTCCCGCAAATTTCATGACCATACGATGATCCAGGAGAAGAGATACATCAGCAATCTCGCGCTGGTGTGGACGTTCAGGCGCACGCCGGGCTGCGTGGTGGAATGCGGAGTATGGCGCGGCGGGATGATCGCGGGAATCGCCGATGTACTCGGTCCGGATCGGCACTATTTCCTGTTCGACAGCTTCGAGGGTCTGCCCCCTGCGCGGGAGATCGATGGCAAGCAAGCGATCGCGTGGCAGAACGACGCTGACCTGCAGAAATCGGGCAAGAACTGTACCGCCAGCGAGGAGGAAGCCGGCGCCGCGATGAAGCGTTCGCGTGCGACCTCGTATTCCCTAGTGAAGGGATGGTTCAATGTGACGGTGCCCTCGTTCAATTTTCCCTCTCCGATAGCGGTGCTGCGGCTGGACGGCGACTGGTACGACTCGACTCGCGTGTGCCTGGAGAATCTGTTTCCCAGGGTGGCCGATGGTGGCGTGGTAATCATCGACGACTATTATGCCTGGAACGGTTGCGCCCGCGCGGTCAATGAGTTCATTTCGCGTGTGGATTCCCCCGATGAGGTGATTCGACTCCGCCAGTATCACGATCAGGTTGCATACCTGGTCAAGGGTGAAGCGCGGAATCATTCGAAAATCCATATTGCCGGACTGTCGGAGTAAGTTACCTTCAACGTTCGGAGTCTTAGGGAAGTGCCTGACCCCGACGGCCCAAACCATCTCTAACCCCGGAGCCAGTTAAAGCAGCCAGATGATCCCTGCCAATGCCGCGCCGCTCGCGATCGCGCTCCTCGGACTGGTGCTCGGAATGCGCCATGCAACCGATCCCGATCACGTGATCGCCGTCACGACCATCCTCAGCCGCGAGCGTAGGTTGGTGGCCGCGACCCGTGTCGGCATCGTATGGGGACTCGGGCACACGATCACGGTGCTGCTGGTGGGCGCCGCGATCATAGTTTTCAAAATTGCGATCCCGACGCGGCTGGGACTGGCGATGGAATTTGCAGTCGCGGTCGTGCTGATTTTGCTCGGCGTCGGCGCGGCAGCAAGCTTGATGCGCAACGCGGCAACTCGAATGCGCGGACGTTCGTCGAAGGATGAAGGCCTGATCGTCCATGCGCACGCGCACGCTCATGACGACGCCATGCATTCGCATCCCCACGTTCATGTTGACCTTCACGAGGCGAACGACGACGCGATGCATCACGATCATCGCATCCCGGGCGACAGATTGCCGACGTTGGCCGCGCGGCGGCCGCTGCTGAGATCCTTCGGCGTGGGACTGGTTCATGGACTGGCGGGCAGCGCCGCGATTGCGTTGCTGGTGCTGAGCGCGATTCCGGAGCCGCTATGGGCGACGCTCTACCTCGCGATTTTCTGCGTCGGCACGATAATCGGGATGGGCCTGATCACGACCGCGATCGCCACGCCGTTCATGGTCGCGTCGCGGCGTGCGTCGCGGATCCATCAGGGACTCGTCACCGGCTCAGGCCTCCTGAGTTTCGGCTTTGGCCTGTTCCTCGCCTACCAGATAGGTATCGTTGACCACCTGTTCAGCGCCGCCCCGATCTGGATTCCGCATTGAAAGAATTCACGAAGGAGAACTTAAATGATCGACCTCTACTATTGGCCGACACCGAATGGGCACAAGATCACGATCTTTCTCGAGGAGACCGGGCTCGAATACAAAATCGTGCCGGTAAATATCCGCAAGGGCGAGCAGTTCGCGCCCGAGTTCCTCAAGATCAGCCCGAACAACCGGATGCCCGCGATCATCGACCGCGACGGTCCGGGCGGGAAGCCGTTCTCGCTCTTCGAGTCCGGCGCGATCCTGCTCTACCTGGCCGAGAAAACCGGCAAGTTCATGCCGTCGGAGACCCGCGCGCGTTACAATGTCGTACAGTGGCTGATGTTCCAGATGGCGGGCGTTGGACCGATGTTCGGGCAGCGGGGGCATTTTTTGCGCGCCGCGCCGGAGAAGATCCCGTACGCGATCGAGCGCTACACCAACGAATCGCGCCGCCTGCTCAATGTAATCGAAAATCGCCTCGCCGAGAGCGCGTACCTGGCGGGCGATTACTCGATCGCGGACATGGCGACCTATCCGTGGGTGGTGGGAACGCGCCGCGAACCCGAGCAGTTGGAGAGCCGTCCGAATTTCAAGCGATGGCTCGACGCAATCGGCGAGCGTCCCGCCGTCAAACGAGGGGTCGGCGTGATGGCCGACCTGCCGCCCGCGCCGCTCGACGACGAGGCTCGCTCGATACTGTACGGTACCAAACAGTTCGAGCGCCGCTAGCATCGTGCGACGGGCGCCTGACACCGTCGGTATCGGGCCCCCGTGCATTGGTGATCAACACTAACTAGCGATGCCCTTTCTCACCGCCGCCGCCGTGCGGTGCTTCGACATGCCCGCCGCCTCCGCCGCCGCCGCGCGGACGCTCGAACGCCTGCACCTGCTGCGCATGCTGCTTCTCAAAGGACTGCATTTCCTGCGCGTGCTGGCGCTGTAGATCCTGTTGGCGGGCAAACTGCCGTTGCTGGACCTTTTGCTGTTCCGCCGCCTGCTGGCGCACCAGCGCCTGCGTCTCCGCTTGATGGCGGCGCAGGAGTTCCGCCGATTGCTGAGTGTGACTCTCCTCGACTTGGCGCCACTGAGCACCATTCTCCTCGGCTTGAGGAGCGGCCTTCACGCGCTGCTGCACTTCCTGCAGATGCTGACGCTCAAAGGCCTGCGTCTCCGCGTCATGCTTTTGCTGAAGCTGCCGTAATTGCGCGGCCTGAGTGCGCTCGGCCTCCTGCTGCTGCTCGGCGCGATTGCGCTCGAGATCCTGTAGCTGCACATCGTGCTGACGCTGGAGAGCTTCCTCTTGCACGCCATGCTGGCGCGCTACCGACTCGTGCATCGCGTCGTTCCAATCGGGATGACGCTGCATTGCCACGGCAGAGTCTTTCTGCGCCCACCAATGGAGGTCGTGCCAGACGTGCTTGTCGTCGTAGTCGCCCTTCCATTCGGGATGGTGCTGTTCCGCCCACGTGGCGTCATGCAGATGCCACCAGGTGTCGGTATGCCAGATGTGTTTGTCGTCGAAGTCACCCCACCAGTTGGGATGATTCTCGCGCGTCCAGTCCGGCTTCGTTTGCCACCAGTAGCTTGCAGGACGCCAGATTTTGTTGTCGTCGAAGGCACCCCGCCAGTCGGGATGATTTTCGCGCACCCAGTTGGGATTGTTCTGCCACCACCAGCCCGCAGGCCGCCAGATGTGCTGGTCGTCGAAGTCGCCCCACCAATCGGGATGATTCTGGCGGCACCAGTCGGAGTGATACTGCCACCACCATCCCGCCGGGCGCCAATAATGGTGATCGTCGAACTCACCCCACCAGTCCGGATGATGCAGCGGAACCCATTCGGGATGATACTGGTACCACCACGGCGCCGCGTACCAGACGCCCTCGTAGTAATCCCCCCACCAATCCGGATGATGCGCGATTACCCATTGGGGCTGTAATTGCCACCACCACGGAGCGGGATACCACAAGCCGTCCCAATCGTCGCCCCACCATTCGGGGTGATTCTGCAACACCCAAGCGGGCTGGAGCCTCCACCACCATCCCGCGGGATACCAAAAGCCGTTGTCGGGAGCGCCCCACCATTCAGGATGATACTGTTGCACCCATTCCGGCTGGTATTGAGCCCACCACGTCGCCGGATACCACTGGCCCTGGTAAAACGCGCCCCACCATTCCGGGTGATGTTCCCGTACCCATGCCGGCTGCGAATCCCACCACCACCAGGCGGGGTGCCATAAGTGATCGTTGTCGAAATCTCCCCACCATTCAGGGTGATGGTGCTTGACCCAGTCGGGCTGCGATTGCCACCACCACGCGGCATCACGCCAGGTATGGCCGCTGTCGTAGTCACCCCACTTGGGCGCTTCCGGCAGCGGTGTCGGCCACGGCTTGTACTGTGCGAACGCGGGCGTGGCCAGCATCAGGAGAACCGTAGCCGTTGCCGCCGCCAGCAGACCCTTGATTCTGTTCATCGGTGCCGCTCCCGCATGATGGTCAAGTCAATCGTGTCGCAAGCCAATGCACTTCAGCGAATCACTACTTAGTATATGTTACGTATCGCGGCCAATAGTCGTTTGCGCGATAGTGATACCTTAGAGCCTGAGAGTTTTTGTGCGCATCCCCACTGCGCACTACTTTTCATCCCGACCGAAGTAAACAACGCGAGGGCTCGTCTGTCCATCGTGACGAAGCATAGCGATCGCCTGTCTATCATCCCGACGAAGCAAGCAGCGACGAGGCGCTGTCGAAATGGTATGGTGCGAAGCAGTTGAGCGGCGCTGACTTATTGCGTCGCTTCGTGCAGGATCTGCGCGGGCGAGGATGCGCGTCGAGTCTAGGATTCGCAAGCTGAGAGTCGGCCTTGCGACTATTCGCCTTCACTGCCAAAGACGACCCGGACCGGGGCATAGCGGATCGATTGGAAGCACGTGACCGTTATAGCGCAGCCAGTTCGACAACTAGGGTTCGAATTCCCTGAACAGCGCGGCGTCGATTTGATAGGTCTCACGCCGTGTGAGCCCGAGCTCGAGGTTCTCCAATAATTCAATTAGCTTTTCGCGATCCACCAAGTCGATGGCGAGAGCGCCGTCTCGGACAGCCTCCTTCTTAGCCTCGTCGGTGAACGAGCCGGTTGTAATTATGATTCCTTTGTCCGCCCTTCCGTGCACGGAGCCGCGAAAATCACGAATCTCGCGGACACCGACAGAGCCAGAGTAACGCTTACACTGAAAGAGCACCTTAATGCTTACGAGAGGATTAATCCGTAGGATCCCGGCCCCATCTATTCCGCCGTCGTGAGACCGGCCGGTTACAACCACCTGTTCGAACCGGATTCGCGAAGTAAGCGCTGGCAAAAACGCTCAAATCCAGGTGGGGATAAGGCCAGCAACCTCTGGAGGACTGCAAGCTCGTACCCCGAATCTTGGGGTGCTTCGGTAGCATCCTCGTCTGTCGAGGGTCCACGCTCGGCTACTCTCGTAACACTGGCCACCTCTTCAGTCACACCAGCCCGGGCAGCCGGTGCTTCATGGGGCCGGGGTTCGACGGAGGGATACTGCTCTCTGTGGTGGCGCCAGACTGCTTCGGGATCAACCCTTTGGAGATCTAGTTCTGGATCGCGAATCGCCCAGACGCCACGGCTTGAATTGCTTACGAGATCCGAATTTTTGAGGATCGTTCTGGTCCAAGTAAGCTTCAAGTCCAACTGCGTTCGGATATCGTCAGCGCTCAGTTCTTGTTCGGTCAGTCCGAGCTTTCTGATAACCGCCGCATTCAGCTCGTGGATTGTGGCCGAGCCTCCCAGTTCTTTGAGAGCCGTTAAGGTCGGGATGATGAGATCCACGTAACGCGGCAGCTGAAATCGGCTCATGGCCAAGGCGCCTCGAATCTATCGTCGTGTTGAACCGGCCGTCAAGTTGTGAAGCCGCAATCCACGAAATTCGTCCTGCGTTGCTCCTGAATCACGCGGCCCGTTTGGACCCATCGCGGACACGGCCTGCCGGCCGCAACGCCGACCAATGCACTTCGGCGCGATACTGCCTAGTATATGACTGAGATGATATATCCCACACAAGTCGGCATCGTCGGCGCGGGCCCGGCCGGTCTGATGCTGTCGCACCTGCTGCACCTTGGCGGTATCGAGTCGGTCGTGCTCGAGGCTCGCAGCCGCAGATACGTCGAGGAGCGCGTCCGCGCCGGCCTGCTCGAGCAGGGCACCGTCAACCTGCTCAATGAATCCGGCGTCGGCGAGCGGCTGAGGCGCCTGGGCCTGGTTCATCACGGCATCGAGCTGCGCTTTGGCGGCCGTGGACATCGCATCGATCTGAGCGGGCTGACGGGTGGCAGCACGGTGACTATCTACGCTCAGCACGAAGTCATCAAGGATCTGATCGCCGCGCGGCTTGCGGCTGGAGGTCAGATCGTTTTCGAGGCGAGCGACGTCAGCATCCACGATTTCGATGGACCCAGGCCAAAGATTCGCTACCAGGTGGACGGCAAGGTCAACGAGCTGTCGTGCGATTTCATCGCGGGATGCGACGGCTTCCACGGCGTATGCCGGCCGACTGTCCCGGCCGGCATACTGACAACGTATGATCGCATATACCCGTTCGCATGGCTGGGTATTCTGGCCGAAGCGCGGCCGTCGTCCGACGAACTAATCTACGCATACCACGAGCGCGGCTTCGCGCTGCATAGCATGCGCTCGCCGGAAATCACCCGGCTCTATCTGCAATGCGCACCCGACGAGGACCTCGCCAACTGGCCCGACGAAAAGATCTGGGACGAGCTCGAGCTAAGACTCGCAGCCGGCAGCGGCTGGAAACTCAATCGTGGCGACGTTCTTCAGAAGGGAATCACCGAGATGCGAAGCTTCGTCGTTGAGCCGATGCAGTCCGGCACGCTTTTCCTCGCCGGCGACGCAGCTCATATCGTGCCGCCGACAGGAGCCAAGGGTCTCAACCTGGCGGTCGCGGACGTTCGCGTGCTGGCTCGCGCGCTGACTGACTATTACGCCAATGGTAACCGCGAACTGCTAACCAGGTATTCGGAAATTTGTCTGCGGCGCGTCTGGAAGGTGCAGCGGTTCTCCTGGTGGATGACCTCGATGCTGCATCGGTTCAATGACGAAAACGCCTTCGACCGGCGCCGGCAACTCGCCGAGCTCGATTACGTCACCAGCTCGCGCGCCGCGTCGCAGACGCTGGCCGAGAACTACGTAGGCTTGCCGATGGAGTGATCGAACGGCCCTGCTTCGGTCTTATCCGCTCTGCTTTTACCGCTCGCTCGACATCGACTCAGCGACTTCGAGACTGACCAGCCGCGCGATCAAAATGGCCATATACAACTGGCCGAACACCGCCTCCATCACCGACAGGATGCGGGCGCCCTCCGAGATCGGCGAGATATCGCCGAAACCCGTCGTCGTCAGGCACACGAAGCTGTAGTAGAGGAAGCTCTGAAGCGACGCGACGAGCGGCGCGACGCTGCCCGGCTGCCGTTGAAAAAGTGCGGCGCTGAACGAACCCGGATTCAACAGTTCGACGACTGCGAAGGCGTACGCAAACGCCACGCCCATCAGCAGGTACGAGCAAATCGCGGCGCTGATTGTGTCGAGCGTCACGCTTCTGACGATGAACAGCCTGGATACCAGCGCGATGACCGTCACGGCCAGGAACAGGCACGACGAGATCGCGCCGATCATTTCGACCGCTGGGTTCAACGTGAAAAGCAGCGCCAGCCGGCATCCGATCGAAGGAAAAAGCAGAACTAGCGCGATCACGAAATAGATCCTGGTCAAGCGAAACGCATAGAGGGCGGACAGCAAAACGAGAGAGATCGTCGCGGTCGCAACGTTTTCCGCGAAGGCATGGCCCGAGAACAGTGGCTGAGTGACCAGCAGCAGCAGAATCGTCGCGAGCAGGACGGTAAATCTCCCCGGCCAGTTGTGGCGCGCCAACCCCAGCCGCCGCCATAGCGCGGAAGGGCTCAGCACGCTGGCTTTATTGCTCATGATGCATCGTTTCGCGCAACGGTACCGGCAGTGTCAAGGCAGGAGTTCCCGCACTAGCGCGAGCGGTGTCGGCCGGGCTCGAAGATGTAGCTTCGATGCCAGTACACTCGTCGGTAAAGCCGTTCCGCCGGTACCATCTCGGGAAGCGAGTCCGGTGCCCGATTGTGTCTCAAAGCGCGACACTTCGGTGTCCACTTCGGTCGGTCGTTGAATCAACCTGCATCTACGGCGAGCTTTACGCCGCAGTCTCGCGATTGGTTCACGCAATGTGAGGCTTAGCCGCGAGGCACGGTCGTTGCGTATCACCGCAAGGTAGATCCTGCCTGGCGGAGGCGCTAGCGCCTGTCAGCTCGACCCTGTTCCGCAACGACAAGGAGCGCGTCCCTCATGGACCAGATCATTCAACAGTCTTTAGCCGGCAAGCGATTCGCACTGTTGGGATTCGAGCCGTCCGAGGGGGATTCGATCATCGCGGCGCTGGGGACTGTCCGTGGAATCGGCCACGTGGTTGGAGAGGCGCCGAATATCCCGGGGCTCAATTCCCTTTCGCCCTTCGACGCTTGCTTCGTCAATGCTTCGGCCGCCAGCGTCGGCGAGCAACCGGCCCCGATCGAGATGATCTCGCGCAGCCGCAAGCCGGCGGTAATCATCGGCTCTTTCGAGGACCTGGTGACGCACTTTGCGGCCGTGGCCGACCTCAACCGCGACTTTGTGTTGCGTCCGTGCCAGCCGGAAGAATATTTGCTCAGGGCGTACCGGATTCTCAGCTTCGTCGAGAGTGCGGCAGTGGAGGTTCAAACCTCAGCATCGCGAAACGGTTCGCGGCGGGTAGTGCTGGCCGACGATGACGCCACCACCCTCGTCATGATTTCAACGATCCTGAAGCACTTCCATTTCGAGTGCGACATCGCGCGCGACGGTGCGCAGGCACTGGAGATTGCCCGTAAGAAAAGGCCCGACCTGGTGCTGCTGGACGTGTCGATGCCGGAAATGAACGGGTTCGAAGCGTTGGCAGCATTGCGGAACGACCTGGCGACCAGGAATACGCCCGTGATCCTGGTCAGCGCGCACCGTGACGAAGCCGAGGTGGTCAAGGGCTTTTCGCTCGGCGCCGATGACTACGTCACCAAGCCGTTCAACTCAGGCGAGCTGATGGCTCGGATCAATCGCGTTTTGCGCGAGCCCGAAATCTGAACCTGACCCGGTTGTCATCCGGCGCTTGCCTGTTTTAGTGTTCGAGTCGTGTTTCGACTCGACGGCAAGACCGCGATCGTCACCGGCGCAGCCTCGGGAATCGGCCTCGCGATTGCCTCGACGTTCGCACGCAACGGCGCACGCGTCTTCGCTCTCGATCGCGATCTCAAAGCGGCCGCGGCCGGGGTCGAGAGTGTTCGTGCGGCCGGGGGCGTCGCATCGGCGCTCGAATGCGACGTAGCTGGCGCTGACTCGGTGGAAGCCGCCTTCAAACGCATTGATTCAGACCGGAATACGGCGCGGATCGACATACTGGTAAACAACGCCGGAATCGCGAACATCGGCACCGTCGAGAGCACCTCGGAAGAAGACTTCGACCGGATCTATTCCGTCAACGTGAAGGGCATCTTTCTCTGTTCGCGGGCCGCCGTGCGCCGGACGCTCGCGAGCGGCGGCGGCGTGATTCTCAATCTCGCGTCGATTGCGTCGCTGATAGGCCTCACCGATCGCTTCGCCTACTCGATGAGCAAGGGCGCGGTGCTGACGATGACGCGATCGATCGCGGTCGATTACGTCAAGCGCGGCATCCGCTGCAACTGCATTTGCCCCGCGCGCGTGCATACGCCGTTCGTCGACGGATACTTGCGCACGACTTATCCGGGACGCGAAGCCGAGATGTTCAAGCAACTGTCGGAGTATCAGCCGCTCGGCAGGATGGGCACGCCCGAAGAAGTCGCGGCGCTCGCGCTCTACCTGTGCTCGGACGAGGCCTCGTTTATCACGGGACAGGCGTATCCAATCGACGGCGGCGTGCTCGCATTCTGATGAAACAGTACGGCCGCACGATCAACCTGAAGGACGATCCGCAGATCATCGAGCGCTACCTCGAACATCATCGCGCGATCTGGCCGGAGGTCGAGCGCGGGCTCAAGTCCATCGGCATCGAGCGGATGCTGATCTTCATGCTCGGCCGCCAACTGTTCATGTTCATGGAGACGACGGATGCATTCGATCCCGAGCGCGACTTCGCGCGCTACGAGGCGAGCAATCAGCGCACTCGCGAGTGGCAGGAACTGATGGCCTCGATGCAGGAGCCCGTGCCCGGCGCGCAGCCGGGCGAATGGTGGGCCGAGATGAAGCTGGTCTTCTCGCTCTGACCAGCGCTGCGGTCTACCTCGATTCCTAGGTCGCCGGCTTGATGAACTTGAGCGTCATCCGGTCGCTTTCGCCGATTGCCAGATACTTGGCGCGATCGGTTTCTCCCTGGCGCAAGGTTGGCGGCAGGTACCACACCGGATGATCCCGCAGGTCCTTGGGATTCGCATTGATCTCCGACGTACCCGCCAGCTTGAAGCCGGCTTGCTCCGCCAGTTTGATCATATAGTCCTGACGTACATATCCGCTTTTGGCGTTGGGATCCTGCGGCTGCGACTGATCGGCGCGATGGTCGGTAATGCCCAGGATTCCGCCGGGTTTCAGCGCGCGATAAAAAGCCTTGAAGTAGTCTTCCGTGGTGCCACGCGGAAGCCAGTCGTGGACGTTGCGAAACGTCAGGACCATATCGGCCGAGTCCGGCGGGGCGATCTCCGTTTGAGCCGGCGGCTGGAGCGTAGTTACGATTACCTGTCGGTATACCGCGGGATCGGCCTTGAGTTTGTCCTCGAAGGTCTTCGCGCCCGGTCCAGCTCCCACCGCTTCGTAGAGCTTGCCGTGGTCCCTGAGAAATGGCGCGAGGATTTCGGTATACCAACCGGCGCCGGGTGAGATCTCGACCACGGTCATGTCGGGCTGGATCCCGAAGAAGGTCAGCGTCTCGAGCGGATGGCGATACTTGTCGCGAGCCTTGTTGGCCTCGGAGCGTTGCGGTCCCGCGATCGCCGCCTGGAGCGCGGACGTGTCATCCGCGGCCGACGCGGACTGAGTTGGTGAGATCGCAGCGATCGACAGAGCTAGCAGGACGAACAACGATAATCTGATTCTGTGCTTCATTTCCTTCTCCATTCCGATCCGCCGGGAAACTCGAACGCCGTGAGCGAGGCGGGGAGCATCTCGATGCTGAATCCCGGCGCCGTCGGCGCGATGTAGCGGTCGCCGCGCACGACGACGGGATCCTTAAAGTGTTCGTGCAGGTGATCGGCGAACTCGATCATCCGGTGGTCAAGGCTGCCGCTCACGCAAATGTAATCGATCAGGGAAACGTGCTGGCCGTACTCGCACAGTCCGATTCCGCCCGCGTGCGGGCAAACCGGCACGCCGAACTTCGCGGCTAGCAGCAGCACGGCAAGCGCTTCGCTGAGTCCGCCGAGGCGGCAATTGTCGAACTGGCAGAAGTCGATCGCGCCGGCCTGCATCAACTGCTTGAACATCACGCGGTTGGCCGCGTGCTCTCCCGTCGCGACTCCAATAGGCGCGATCGCGCGCCGAATCGTGGCGTGGCCGAGGACGTCGTCGGGACTGGTGGGTTCTTCGATCCACAAAGGATTGAAGCGCGCCAGCGGGCGCATGAACTCGATCGCTTCGCCGACGTCCCACGCCTGGTTCGCATCCATCATCATAACCGCGCGCGGTCCGATTTCTCCGCGCACCAGCGCCGCGCGATGAACGTTGGCGCCAGCGTCGCGCCCTATTTTTATCTTGAACCGGGTCCATCCCGCGGCGAGCGCCTCGCGGCACAGCCGGCGAACTTTGTCGTCTGGATATCCCATCCATCCGGCGGACGTGATGTACGCAGGGTAGCCCTCCTTGCGCATCTGCGCTTCGCGCTCGCCGCGCGTGGCGAATCCGGCGCGCAGAATCGCGAGCGCGTCGTCGCGGGTGAGAGCGTCGGTGAGATAGCGGAAGTCGATGCATGAGACGAACTGCTCCGGCGTCATGTCGGCGACGAGTTTCCACACCGGCTTGCGCTCGATTTTGGCGTAGAGGTCCCAGACCGCATTTACGATTGCAGCCGTGGCGAGATGAATCGCGCCCTTCTCCGGGCCGATCCACCTGAGCTGGCTCTCGAAAGTGAGTCGATCCCAGAAGCCACCAAGGTCGGCGACTATGTCGTCGTACGTCGAGCCGACCACGAGATGCTGCAACGCGCGGACGGCTGTCACCACCACCTCGTTGCCGCGGCCGAGCGTGAACGTCATGCCATGGCCTTCTAGTCCGTCCCGCGCGTCGGTGGTGAGGACTACATATGCGGCGGAGTAGTCGGGATCGGTGTGGACGGCGTCGGAGCCCGCCAGCGTGCGCGAAGTCGGAGTTCGGATGTCGCGGACGCTGAGTCCCGAGATTGTGCGCGCCATGATCGCTTCCTCTGTGCGGCATGGTAGCATCGCGCGACCGGCGATGACGACTGAATTGCCAGCTTCGATCCGCGACTTGCGGCAGTCATGGCCGCGTCCGTCGGCGGCGAAACCGATCGTCGTGATCGGCGCCGGCAGCATCGTTCGCGACGCTCATCTGCCGGTTTATCAACGTCTCGGCTTCCCGGTCGCCGGCATTTTCGACGTGAATCCCAAAGCAAGCCGCGAGCGGGCGGCGGCGTTTGCGATTCCGCGCGTATTCGAGACGATCGATGAAGCCGCGTCGATGCGCGATGTGATTTTCGACGTCGCGATCCCGCCGCAACATATTGCAGGCGTGCTGGAACGGCTGCCATCCGGCGCCGCGGTGCTGATTCAAAAGCCGATCGGCCGCGACCTTGCCGACGCCCGCCGGATAGCTGTGATTTGCGCCGAGCGAAAGCTGGCCGCCGCGGTGAATTTTCAGCTCCGCTTCGCGCCCAACATGCTGGCGGTCAGGGACGCGCTCGCACGCGGCGTTTTCGGCGGGGTGCTCGACCTCGAAGTGCGGATCAATCTTCACACGCCGTGGAACTACTGGGCGTTCCTCAAGGGCGTGCCGCGCCTCGAGGTGCTGATGCATTCGATTCATTACCTCGATTTGATTCGCTCGCTGATAGGCGAACCGCGCGGCGTGTATTGTAAGGGCGTGCGCCATCCGGCGATGCCGGAGTACGCGGACACCCGCACCAGCATCGTGCTCGACTATGGCGAGACCATTCGATGCAGCCTGACGATGAATCACGCGCACACCTTTGGCGGACGCTACGGGATGTCGCAGCTCAAGCTCGAAGGCACGCGCGGCGCCGCAATCGCCAAGATGGGCGTGAATCTCAATTATCCCGCGGGCGAGCTCGACACGCTCGAGATCGCGAGCGAAGATTCGAACGGCTGGGTCCCGATTGCGCTGCGCGGCTCGTGGTTTCTCGAGGCGTTCGAGGGTCCGGTGTCGAACCTGCAGCGCTTTGCGGCGGGCGAGGATTCAAAGCTGGTCTCCGGGGTCGAGGACGCGCTCCGCACGATGGCGGTGGTCGAGGCGTGCTACGAATCGAGCGCACACGGCGCCACCCCGATTCCCTCAGCGCGTTAGAATCGCAATCATTGTCGGCGGAGGACTTCGGACCGATGGCACGAGAACATGTCGTTTTTTTGTTTGACGTGGATAACACGCTGCTCGACAACGATCGCATCGTGGCCGACATGAAGCGCAACCTGGAGCGCGATATCGGCAACGATCAGCAGCAGCGCTACTGGGAGTATTTCGAGGAGCTGCGCACCGAGCTCGGCTACGCGGACTATCTGGGCGCGCTGCAGCGCTACCGGGTCAATCATCCGCGCGACTTCGGAATAATTGCGGTCTCGTACTTCCTGATGAACTACCATTTCGCGAACCGGCTGTTTCCCTGCGCGCTCGACGTGATCGAGCAATACAAGCAATGCGGCGAGACGGCGATCCTGTCCGATGGCGACATGATTTTTCAGCCGCTCAAGATCGAACGGTCGGGAATCCGCGAAGCGGTCGATGAGAACGTAATGATTTACATCCACAAGGAGCAGGAACTCGACGACGTGAAGGCGCGCTACCCCGCCGATCATTACGTGCTGATCGATGACAAGGTGCGAATCCTCGACGCGGTGAAAAAGACGTGGGGCGCGCGCGTAACGACGGTGTTCCCTCGCCAGGGGCATTACGCGGCTGACGCGAAGGAGGTGGCCATGTACATGACGCCCGACGTCACCGTGGACAGAATCGATCAGCTACGGGATTACGATTTGGCGCGGTTGCGCGCGGCGACGAAGGGTTGAGCGCGGCTGACTCAGGCCAGATCGAAGAACAGTACTTCCGCGGGCGTGCTGGCTACGATCGCCACTTTCTCTTCGTCGCTGATCGCGGCGCCGTCACCCTCCGCGAGTGGCGTGCCGTTAACTGTGACCGCGCCGCGCGCTACTTGCACCCATCCGTGGCGGCCCTTTTTCAGATTGATCGCGACAGTCTGTCCGCGCTCGAGTTTTGCTACCGACAGCATCGCGTCCTGGTGAATTTTCACTGACCGACCGCCGCCGTCGGGAGAGCCGATCGGTGCGAAGCCGCCGTGCGCCTTCGCATCGTCGATCGTCTTCTGCTCGTAGCCGGGGGCGATGCCGGGCGTGGAAGGCCTGATCCAAATCTGCAGAAAATGAACCGGGTCGGTCTTCGAATGATTGAATTCGCTGTGCGTGATTCCCGTGCCCGCACTCATTCGCTGCGCTTCGCCGGGACGAATGATCGAGCCGGTGCCGAGGCTGTCCTTGTGCTCGAGCGCGCCTTCGAGAATGTAGGTGATGATCTCCATGTCGCGATGCCCGTGCGTTGGGAAACCCGCGCCCGGACGGACGCGATCCTCGTTGATGACGCGCAGCGTCCGAAATCCCATCTGGCCCGGGTCGTAGTAGTCGCCGAACGAGAAAGTGTGACGGCTGTCGAGCCAGTCGATTTTGGTGCGTCCGCGGGCGGCAGACTTGCGCGGAGTAATCATCGGAGACGCCTCCTCAGGCCGCCTTGGCGGCCGGCTTCATCTTGAGGCGAATCGGCATGTGCTTGATGCCGCCGACGAAGCTCGAGCGCAGCCGCTCGACGGGGCCGGCCAGCTCGGCGTGATCGAGGCGCTGTGCCAGTTGGCTGAAAATCACCTTCAGCTCGAGCCGCGCGAGGTTGGCGCCGAGGCAGAAATGCTCGCCGATGCCGAATGCGATGTGCGGATTCGGATTGCGGCTGATGTCGAACTTGAAAGGATCCTTGAAAACTTCTTCGTCGCGATTCGCCGACGGATAAAACAGGCATACCGACTCGCCGGCCTTGATCTTCTGGCCGCGAACAACGGTATCTTCGGTCGCGGTACGCGCGAATTGAATGACCGGCGTCGTCCATCGGACGATCTCCTCGACCGCCGAGTCGATCAACCTGGGATTGCGCTTGAGCTTCTGCCACTCGCCCGGATTGTCGATGAAAGCCAGCAGGCCGCCGGTGGTCGCGTTACGCGTGGTCTCGTTGCCGGCCACGACCAGCAGGAAATAGTACGACAACATCTCGAACTGCGGGATCGGCTGGCCGTTGACCTTGCCGTTGGCGACGATGCTGGTGATGTCGTTGGTCGGATGCTTCATCCGCTGCGCCACCATGTCGGTGAAATACTGGAACAGTCCCAGCCGCGAACGATCCATCGTCTCCTGCGCGCTCGTGCCGGCCTGGAACTCGGGGTCGCCGCCGCCGATCGTCTCGTTGGTCCATCGGAAGAGCTGCTCCCAGTCTTTATGCGGAACACCCAACAGCTCGGCGATGACGGCGAGCGGAATCTTCGACGATACGTCGGTGACAAAGTCGCAGGTGTCGCGGCCGGTCACGTCGTCGAGCACGCCGCGCGTGATGTTCTCGATTTCCGGCTGGAGCGGACGCACGCCGCGCGGCGTGAAGTGGCGGCTGACGACGACGCGATATTCGCCGTGGTCGGGAGGGTCCATGTCGAGCAGGTGGCGAAACGGCGGCGTCGGACTCTCCTCGAGTCCTTCCTCGTTGACGAACACCAGCAAGCGGGGCCCGTTGAGGAACAGGCGCGGCTGCTTCGAGATCTGGATGATGTCGGCGTGCTTGGTAATCGCCCAGAATGGGTCGGTCTTTGGATACTCGCACCAGAAAACCGGCTTGTGCTTGCGCAGATACGTCCATTCGCGATGCGGATAGCCGTTTTTCATGTAGTGGTCGGGACCGATGATGTTCAACGATTCAAGCGACAGTGCCTGTTCAGTTTCCATTGGCGAGCGTCTCCGCGATCCCGGGATTTCGGTCTCGATTCTGCATTCTGACCTGTCACGCGTCGCGAGTCATCGGGTCAATCGGCGGCTGATTGCCCAGGCCGGCGACTAATCATCGCTGACCGTGATCGCCTGGCGCGGACACAGCCGCGCCGCCAGCTTGAGCTTGTCGCGCATCCGCTCGGGCGGGTTTTCGATCAACAGATGGCTCTTGTCGTCGTCGCGCACCTCGAAGACTTCCGGCGCCGCCTCCTGGCATTTCATGTTTCCCTCGCACAGTTTCAGATCGACAGCGACCTTCATTTGACTATTCTCCTTGCCCAACAAATGCGCCCGGCGAACCGATCATATAAGAGGATAGTTCTTGCGACTAGGCGCGCGAAGTAGGCAACGGCACGGGACCGCGACCGACTCGCGCAAAAAGCACTGGGCGGCATTCGGCACAGATGAAGCATCACATAGTTCGACTCAGCATGACCGGTAGTTAGCAGAAGGTAACGAATTAGCGCTGTCGTGGTGCTTTGCGGAACACGCGCCTTAACGACCATACTTGCGCGCGGACAGTCTTTCCTGCGATACCGGAAGCTAAGGCGTTTTGCTCGAATCGCATCCCGGAGGATGTGAAAATGGCTTACGATCTGGTCATCAAGCACGGCACGGTTATCGACGGCACGGGCGCGTTTCGTCGCCGCGCCGACGTCGCGGTCAAGGACGGGAAGATCGCCGAGATTGGAAAAGTCACCGAGGGCGGCGCGGAGACGATCGACGCCTCGGACCTGATCGTCGCACCGGGCTTCGTCGATCCGCATACTCACTACGATGCGCAGATCTGCTGGGACCCATTGGTCAGTTGCACTTCGTGGCACGGCGTTACGACCGTCGTGATGGGAAATTGCGGCGTGGGCATTGCGCCGTGCAAGCCCGCGGCGCGCGAGGTGGCGGCGTGGGACCTGGTGAACGTTGAGGCGATTCCATTCGAGGCGCTGTCGAAGGGAATTACGTGGGAGTGGGAGAGCTTTCCGGAGTTTATCGCGGCGGCGGAGCGTCGCGGCGCCGGAATCAATCTCGCGTTCCTGGCGCCGCTGACTCCATTTCGGCACTACGTGCTCGGCGACGAGTCGATGGAGCGTAAGGCCACGCCCGAGGAGACGGCGCGGGTCGCGGCGCTGCTGCGCGAGGCGGTCGACGCGGGCGCCTTCGGATTTTCCACGACTACGTTGCCGCAGCATATCGGCTACCAGGGGCGTCCGCTGGCGTGCCGGCTGGCATCAACCGACGAGCTGAAGGCCTACGCCAATGTGCTGCGAGACGCGGGGCGCGGCGCGATCGAGGTGGCCCTCACGCGGCGCGCGGGCCGCGTATCGGAGGACGAGCAGGGACTGCTGGAATTTCTGCTCGACGAGAGCGGGCGTCCGGTCACGTGGCTCGCGATGGCGAGCCGTCCCGACAAACCCGAGGCCAGCGCCGATACTCTGCGGCGGCTCGAGCCCCTGATCAAGCGCGGCGGCGTGCCGCAGGTGCTGTGCAAGCCGTTCGTGGTGCAGATGGATTTGCGCAATCCATTTTCGTTCGCCGACATGGAGCTATGGGGGCCGGTGTTCAACCAGCCGCTCGACAAGCAGAAGCAGTTCTACCGCGACCCGGCTTTTCGCGGCGCCTTTCGCGAGGAGCTCAAGCGGCCGCATCTGTTCCAGGGCAGATGGAATCGCGTCGAGGTGCTCGAGGTCGCGAGTCCCGCGCTGAAACAATATGAGCGCAAGACGGTGGCCGAAGTCGCCGACCAGCGCCATCAGGATCCGCTCGATGCGTTCTTCGACCTCGCGCTCGAGGACGATCTGAATATCCAGTACACGATGCAGCAGTATCACGAGGAAGGAATTCAGCGGCTGATTGCCGACCCGCGCACGATGATCGGGCTGTCGGACGGCGGCGCGCACGTGAACATGCTGTGCGACGCGGGCTACTGCACCTACCTGCTCGGCACCTGGGTGCGCGAGCGGCAGGCGCTGACGCTGGAGAATGCAATCAAGCGGATCACGTCGGAGCCGGCGGACTTCTTCGGAATCAAGGACCGCGGACGGCTCAAGGTCGGGCTGCCCGCCGACGTCGCGATCTTCGACGAGCGCAAAGTCGGCTCGGCCAAGCGCGCGCGCATGCAGAACGATCTGCCCGGCGGCGGGCGCCGGCTCGTGATGCCGGCGGAGGGCGTCGAGTACACGATCGTCAACGGCGACGTGCTCTACGAGCACGGGCATCATTCGGGCTACCTGCCGGGACAAGTGTTGCGGTCCGGCACGAACTAGGCGCTTTCGGTCTGAAGCGGCTCGCAATGGAGGCAATGTACTGGGCGGTTTTGGAAATTGTTGGTTTGTTTTGCCCACAGCGCGTTATCCCCAGTCGAATCGCCCTACGCGCAACGGCGTCGTTTGTCGATGGAGGGTGTGCATAGCGTGGTACTGTACACAACACGCTGTTGGTCCGATCATCTCCGTTTCTCTTTGAAATCATTGTCGTATCGCCGACATTTCACTACAGACTTGCAATTGTTCACGACAATTGGTAGCCGAAGGTGCTAGGCGAACATCGGGCGAAAATGGTCGACTGACGGGAGACGGCTATGATGACATTCAAAGCAGGCGATATAGTCAGAATTAAATGCGAAGCGCAGCCCGGTCCTCTTGATGACGTGGCGATTACGATAAGTACAGATACCGGCGTCGTTTCGGGTTTTGTCAAACAAAACGCGGTCGAGAGGCGTGGAGACGAGGCATTTGTTCTCGGCAGAGTCGTCAAAGCTGATGGTGCAGTAGTCGAGATACAGTTACCAGGGTCATTTTTCACGAGCGCCCGTGGTGTGGCATCGCTGCCGCGCCCTTGGGCCGATTCCAACATGGAGCATGCGTAAGTTTCGAGTTATTCGATCCTCATGGTTCAATCTCAACCTGCTCTACGCAAGGCTGTCGTCGCCAAACGGATTAAGTTTGATCCACCGCTCGAAGAAGATCAGTGGGGCGAAGCATCGGTAGACCTTCGTCTTGGGTTTACCTTTACGGTCCTTCAGCCCCTGAAGGACGTCAGAGTGTCCGTTGCGCGAGGGTTGGGTGAACTCGGGCGACTAGGTTTCTGGAAAACGATCACTCTGAAAGAAACAAATGAAATGGGTCAGCGCAACTCATTTCTCCTCGAACCCCAGCAACTCGTTCTGGGAATGACCTACGAGAGTGTAAGCATACCGTTGGATCTGATTGGACTGGTTGAAGGTCGTACGACTTACGCGCGTGTCGGCCTCAGCATGCATCAGACAGCGCCATGGATTCAGCCCGGCTGGAATGGTCCTATCGTCTTGGAGATCATAAATAGCGGACCGCTCCAAATCGATCTGACTCCCCTAATCGACCGTCCTTGTCAGTTATCATTTCTGAAACTCGACAAGACACTCACGAAAAATCTAGGCTACGGAGCTCGCGAAACGGATGTGTATCAGGGTCAGAAGCATCCGTTCAAACTCAAGAAGCACAAGGGCTGACCGCATCCTTCACTTCGCTATTTTTTCTGTCATCATTGCGATCGATGTTCGGATTCTCGCGTAAGTTCTGGCTGACGGTCGCGGTTTTCACTATGACTTCGACAATTTCGGCGCCACCCGGCTCCGCTCAATTGCCGCCGCTGATTCCGCGCGACACGCTGCTCGGGAATCCTGAGCGAGCCAATCCGCATATCGCGCCGGACGGCAAGCGGCTCGCATGGCTGGCGCCTGACGAACACGGCGTCCTGCAGGTGTGGGTGCAGATAATTGGGGGTCACGACGCGCGCGTCGTCACCGCGGACCAGAGTCGCGGAATCCGGACTTACGGATGGGGGTTCGATTCGAAAACGATCCTCTACGCGCAGGACGCCGCCGGCGACGAAAACTTCCACCTGTTCGCCGTCGATCTCGACTCGCACAACGTCCGCGACCTGACGCCGTGGCAAGGTGTGCGCGCCGAGTTCATCGCCGCCAATCCGAAATTTCCCGAGCGGGTACTGGTCGCGCTGAATCTGCGCGATCGCAAGTTGATGGACGTCTATCGAATCGACCTCCGTACGGGCGCCGTCGAACTCGATACGAAAAATCCCGGCGACGTCGCGGGATGGCTGGCCGACGACGACCTGGCCGTGCGCGCGGCCTCGATTACGACGCCGGACGGTGGCACAGAGATAAGGATTCGCGACAGCGCGTCGGGCGTGTGGCGCACGTTGATGAAAGCCTCGATGGAAGACAACCTGGCGGCGCTGGACTTCACCAAGGACGGGCAATCGCTCCTGCTCAGCACTTCGATCGGCACGGACACCGCCCGGCTGGTGCGCCACGACCTCGCGTCAGGGAAGGAAACCGACATCGCGCACAGCGACAAGGCCGACTTGAGCGACGTGATGATTCATCCTACGCGCCACGTCGTGCAGGCAGCCGCGTTCGACCCCGGCCGGATGCATTGGACGGTCGTCGATCCTTCAATTCAGGCCGATTTCGACGCGATCGCGAAAATCACCGACGGCGATTTCTCCGTCGCGGACCGCGACCTCGCCGACAGGACGTGGCTGGTCTCGTTCTCGAGCGATCGCGCGCCGGTGCGTTACTATTCGTGGGACCGCGCCGCCAAAAAAGCGACCTTCCTTTTCAGTGTTCAGCCCAAGCTCGACGACGCCCCGCTCGTACCGATGAAGCCGATTGAATTTACCGCCCGCGACGGAATGAAGCTCAACGGCTACCTCACGCTGCCGGCCGGAGCGCCCGCGAAAAATTTGCCGCTGGTGCTCGCGGTGCATGGCGGACCGTGGGCGCGCGACAATTGGGGCTTCGCTCCATATAGCCAACTGCTGGCGAACCGCGGCTACGCCGTGCTGCAGATAAACTTTCGCGGCTCGACCGGATTCGGCAAAAAGTATCTGCATGCCGGCGACCGCGAGTGGGGACTCACCATGCAAAGCGACCTGACCGACGGCGTCAAATGGGCTGTCGACCAGGGTATCATCGATCCGAAGCGCGTCGCGATCTTCGGCGGCTCGTATGGCGGCTACGCCGCGCTCGCCGGCGCGGCATTCACGCCCGACCTGTTTCGATGCGCGGTCGACGAATGCGGCCCGTCGAACCTGTTCACGCTGCTGGCGTCGTTTCCACCGTACTGGGAGGTCATACGCTCGGTCTTTTTCACCAGGGTTGGAAATCCCGCCGATCCCAGAGACAAGGAGCTGCTGACCGCGGCGTCGCCGCTCTTCTCCGCCGACAAAATAAAAATCCCAATGCTGATAGGCCAGGGCGCCAACGATCCGCGCGTCAAGCAGACCGAGGCGGAGCAGATCGTCAAGGCAATCGAGAAGCATCGCGGGAGCGCCGTTTACGTTTTATACACCGACGAAGGCCACGGCTTCGCGCGGCCCGAAAACCGGCTCGACTTCACCGCGCGAATGGAAAAATTCCTCGCCGACAACCTCGGCGGACGCTACGAGCCGATGAAAGGCGATCGAATGCCCGGCTCGACCGCAAAGCTCCGTGTGATCGGCTCATCGCCGCATCAGAACTAGCGCGCAGACGCTTCCCCAATCAGTTGTGCTATGAAACTCGTGCAGCGCGCAGACGACGTGTCGCCCGCGCCCGTTTGATCCAGGAGGAATCGCCATGGCCGAATTCGGAATCTCGATGTTCCCGACCGATTACGCAATCCAGCCGATCGAGCTTGCGCTCGCGGCTGAAGAACGCGGCTTCGAGTCGATGTTCTTTCCCGAGCACACGCACATCCCCGCGTCGCGCAAAACGCCCTGGCCCGGCGGCGCCGAGTTGCCCAAGGAGTACTGGCACACGCACGATCCGTTCGTCGCGCTCGGCGCGGCGGCGGCAGTAACCAAGAAGATCAAACTCGCCACAGGAGTGTGCCTGGTGATCGAACGCGATCCGATCACGCTCGCCAAGGAAGTCGCGTCGCTCGACATGATTTCGGGCGGCCACGTGATTTTCGGCATCGGCGCCGGCTGGAACGTCGAGGAGATGCAGAATCATGGTGCGGTGTTCAAGCGGCGCTGGAAAATCGTCAAGGAAAAAATTCTCGCGATCCGCCAGATATGGACCAGGGAGGCGGCCGAGTTTCATGGTGAGTTCGTGAACTTCGATCCGATCTGGTCGTTTCCCAAGCCGGTGCAGGCGGGAGGACCGCCGATTCTCCTGGGTTCGCAATCGCCCAGGACGTTCGATCGCGTCGCGGAGTATTGCGACGGATGGATGCCGATCAATTTTCCGCGGTACGATCTCGCCGCCGGCTTGAAAGCGCTGGCCGAAGCGGGGGTGAGAGCTGGCCGCGGCAAACTTCCAGTCTCGATGTTCGGCGTCGGTCAGAACCCCGAACACGTCAAAAAGTTCCTCGACCTCGGCCTCGACCGGTTGATCTTCGCGCTACCGCCTGCGACGAGAGAGACCGTGTTGCCGTTGCTGGATAAGTACGCCGAGTTGAAGGCGAAGTCGCGCTGATCCCGGTCTTCGCGGCGCTTCGCGGCTCTTGACTGACTCTGCTTACGGCTTTAGTCTAGTTCGCCTATCGGCTAAATTATAGCCAACGATGCTTTCGCAGAAATCCAAATACGCCCTGAAGGCGATGATGGTCCTGGCCAAGGAATACGGCCAGGGACCCGTGCTCATATCTGATATGGCGCAGCGCGAAGGTATCCCGCGCAAGTTCCTGGAATTGATCCTACTCGAACTCAAGAACCAGGGGCTGCTGCAAAGCAAGAAAGGAAAAGGCGGCGGATACTTCCTTGGACGCGAGCCTCATCTGATCAGCGTCGGTCACATAATACGCGTGCTGGACGGGCCAATCGCGCCGTTGCCGTGCGTCAGCAAGACCGCGTACATGCGATGCCGCGAGTGCCGCGACGAACGCAGTTGCGGAATCAGGATCGTGATGAAGGAAGTCCGCGACGCGACCGCGAAGATAATGGATTCGACATCGCTGGCGGACATGCTCAAGCGCGTCGAGGCAGTGGTTACCGGCAACGAATCGTTGAGTTTCGCGATCTGAAGGAAGATTTGCTCTTTTTTTGGAACATTAGTCTAGTCATCTAATAGGATAGATTATGAAACCACATACGATTCCGACCAGTCAGTGCGATGTCCAACCCGAGACCGACTCGGGCGACCACATCTTGCGGCGCATCGCCAACGCGATCAGAGGCGTGCGCTTTGGCTCGGTCGAGATCGTGATCCAGGATTCGCGAGTCGTGCAAATCGAGCGCAAAGAGAAGTTTCGCTTCGACAAGACCGGGCGTGGCTAACTCGGACGCCGAATGAATTGTCTCCGACCACAAAAGAGCTATGAGGGCCCGGACCGGGGAAGGATCCGGCGCGACATGAAAGAGCCGTCAATCATTAACTGCGAGCCGACCGGACATCCGGAAGTTCCCAATACGATGAGGGGCTTCCGAGATGAGAAAATGCACTTTGCCGATCCTGCCGGTTCTGCTGGTGGCGGCAATCACCGGGGTGTTTGTTCCTGCCGGGCCGGCGCATGCGCAGTCAAAGCTGTCCACCGATCCGAAAGATCAGGAAATCGAATTGCTGAAGACAGAGGTCAAGCAGCTCGAGCAGCGGGTCGACACGCTGGAGGGGCTTAATCAAAAGGTGAAAGTGATCGACCGCAAACTCGAAGATCAGGAAGCGACCGAACATCAGAAGTCGCTCGCGATGCCGATTGTCAAAGTGGGCGACGAGGGATTCTCCCTGTCTTCGCCCAACCACGATTACAATATCGGCTTCGGCGGGATCATCCAGGGCGACGGCCGCTTCTTCGCCAGCGGCGCGGACAAGAACGTCGGCAGCACCTTCTACCTGAACCGCGTGCGGCCGATCCTGACCGGCTCGGTCGGCAAGTACTACAACTTCAACATCACGCCCGACTTTGGTCAGGGCAAAGTCACCCTGCAGGACGCCTACCTGAATATCACCTATTTCGATCTTGCCAGCCTCAGGACCGGGAAGTTCAAAGCGCCGCTCGATCTCGAGCGCCTGCAGTCGGACCGCGACCTCGAATTCAGCGAACGTTCGGAGATCCAGAATCTGGTGCCGAACCGCGACACTGGCTTCAGTCTGCATGGCAGGCTTTTGGACGGCCGCCTTTTCTATGACGCCGCGCTGATGAATGGAGTGCCGAACAACACCGCATCAGATACGACAGACCTAGACAACAACGACGGCAAGGACTTCGTCGGCCGCATCTTCACGACGCCGTTCGAACTCGGCGAAAGCGAATGGCTCAAGGGGCTGGGCTTCGGCTTCGCCGGCTCATACGGCGATGAACGCGGCAGCACGACCTCGGTCTACAAGACCTACGGCATGAGTACCTGGTTCTCCTACAACAAGGGCGTGACGGCCTCGGGCTTGCGCGCGCGCCTTGAGCCGCAAGCCTACTACTACTGGCGTGGCCTGGGCTTGATGGCCGAATACGCGCAGGACGAGCATTCGCTGAACCTGTTCACCAGTTACGGGAAGGCTCCATTCGTAAGGCAGATCAACCGCACCGACACCTTCACGGATACCGGCTATTTCGCGCAGGCTTCCTACCTGCTGACTGGGGAAGAGGCGTCCTACGGCTGGGTTAAGCCGTATCATCCATTCGATCCGCGCAACGGATGGTGGGGCGCATGGGAGGTAGCGGGCAGAATCAGCAACCTCGCCGCGCAAAGCCGCCAGTTCCAGCTCGGCTTCGCTGCTCCCAACGTGTCAGCGAAAACTGCGACCGAGTTCGCGGCAGGCCTCAATTGGTACCTGAGCAGCAACATCAAGTGGCAGTTCGACTACGCGAACACCTACTTCAACGGTGGCGCCGGCACGACCACCGACGTGAAGGACCGGCCAAACGAAAGCGTCTTCGAGTCGCAACTTCAAATCTCGTTCTGAGGAAAGCGGGACCAGGAATGTCTGGCAGATTGAAACTGGCACATGCGCTCGCCTTCATCGTCGTTGCGGCGAGCGTTGCTCTCGGCGTGGGCGCGGCGCGCGCAGCCCAGATCACACTCCTTAACGTATCGTACGACCCGACTCGCGAGCTGTACGAATCGATCAACGCCCGGTTCGCGAAGGACTGGAAAGCGAAGACCGGTGACGATGTCACCATCAACCAATCGCACGGCGGCTCGGGCAAGCAGGCGCGCGCTGTTATCGACGGCCTCGAGGCCGACGTGGTGACGCTCGGGCTGGCCGGCGACATCGATGCGATTGCCGCCAGGGCGCACGTGCTGCCGGTGAACTGGCAATCGCGCCTGCCCGACAACAGTTGCCCCTACACCTCGACTATCGTGCTGTTGGTGCGCAAGGGGAATCCGAAGCATATCCACGATTGGGATGACCTGGTGAAGCCCGGCATCTCGGTGATCACGCCGAATCCAAAGACCTCCGGCGGCGCGCGCTGGAATTTCCTGGCGGCGTGGGGCTACGCGCTGAAGAAAAACGGCGGCGACGAGGCCAAGGCGGCGGCGTTCGTCAGCGCGCTTTACAAAAACGTGCCGGTGCTCGACTCCGGTGCGCGCGGCTCGACCACTACGTTTGTCGAGCGCGGCATCGGCGACGTGCTGATCGCATGGGAAAACGAGGCGCGGATGGCGATCAAGCAGTTTGGCGCCGACAAGTTCGAGATCGTGTATCCGTCGATAAGCATCCTGGCGGAACCGCCGGTCGCGTGGGTGGACAAGATCGACCGCCTTCACGGCACGGCAGCGATCTCGAAGGCGTACCTGGAATTTCTGTACACGCCCGAGGCGCAGGAAATTATCGCGCAGAACTTTTACCGGCCGCGCAACCCGGCAGTCGCGGCGAAGTATGCAAGCCAGTTCCCGAGCCTGTCGCTGTTCACGATCGACAAGGATTTCGGCGGATGGAAAACTGCGCAGCCGAAGTTTTTCGGCGACGGCGGCGTCTTCGACAAGATCTATCAGCCGGGAAGTTAAAGGAGCGGGGTAAGAAGATCACGATGGCGGCGAAAACGAGAAGGACCAACGTGCTGCCGGGATTCGGCCTGACGCTCGGCTTCACGCTCGCCTACCTCGGAATCGTCGTGCTGATTCCGATCTCGACGATCTTTTTCAAGACTTTCACGCTGACCTGGGCCCAGTTCTGGGCGGCGGTCGCGAACCCGCGCACGATCGCGGCCTACAAGCTGAGCTTCGGCGCCTCGATTGCTGGGGCCGCGCTCAACTCGGTGTTCGGGTTTATCGTGGCGTGGAGCCTGGTTCGTTACGAATTTCCCGGCAAGACGCTGATCGACGTGATGGTCGATCTGCCGTTCGCGCTGCCGACCGCGGTCGCCGGAATCACGCTCACCGCGATTTACGCGAGCAACGGATGGATTGGACTGCTGGTCGCGCCGCTTGGAATAAAGGTCGCGTACGCTCCGCTGGGCGTGGTGGTCGCGCTTACTTTCGTCGGGCTGCCATTCGTGGTTCGCACGATCCAGCCCGTGCTCGAAGATCTCGACGAGGAATACGAGGAGGCGGCGGCGACACTCGGCGCGAGCCGGCTGCAGACGTTCATTTTGGTGATCGCGCCCGCGCTGATTCCCGCGCTGCTGACCGGATTCGCACTCGCGTTCGCGCGCGCACTCGGCGAGTACGGCTCGGTGGTTTTTATCTCGGGCAACATGCCGATGCATACCGAGGTGGTGCCGCTGTTGATCATGAGCAAGCTCGAGCAGTTCGATTACGCCGGCGCGACCGCGATCGCGGTGGTGATGCTGACGGCGTCGTTCGTGATTCTGCTTGGGATTAACGTGCTGCAAAGGTGGAGCAGCCGCCGGCTGATGGCTTGAGGCTGACGATGGCGAGCCAGTCTGCAGGCGCACCGAGGCCGGGGACCGCCGATCCGCCGTGGGTCAGGCGCGCGTTGATCGCGACGACGCTGGTGTTCCTCGCGCTGTTCCTGTTCTTGCCGGTGATTGCGGTTTTTGTCGAGGCGCTGAAGAAGGGAATCGGCGCATACTTGGCGGCGATCGCGAATCCCGAGGCGTTCGCCGCGATCCGCCTGACGCTGATGACCGCCGCGATCGCGGTGCCGCTCAACGTCACTTTCGGAATCGCCGCATCGTGGGCGATCGCGCGCTTCGATTTTCTCGGCAAGCAGACCTTGCTGACGCTGATCGACATCCCGTTCTCGGTCTCGCCGGTCATCGCGGGGATGCTGTTCGTGCTGCTGCTCGGCGTGCACGCGCCGCTTGGCGGATGGCTCGCGGATCACGGCATCCGGATCATCTTTGCCGAGCCGGGAATCGTGCTGGCGACGATCTTCGTCACCTTCCCGTTCGCCGCGCGCGAACTGATCCCGATCATGCAGGCAGTCGGCAGCGAGGAAGAGGAAGCCGCGATCGTGCTGGGCGCCGGCGGCTGGCAGATGTTTTTCCGCGTGACGATTCCCAACGTCAAATGGGGCCTGCTTTATGGGATGGTGCTGTGCAACTCGCGCGCGATGGGCGAGTTCGGCGCCGTTTCGGTGGTGTCGGGCCATATCCGCGGGCTTACCAACACGATGCCGCTGTACGTCGAGATTCTGTACAATGACTACCAGTTCGCGGCCGCGTTCGCGGTTGCGTCGCTGCTTACCCTGCTCGCTATCGCGACGCTAATCGCCAAGTATTTCCTCGAGCGCCGCGTGGTGCCGGTGAAGCAGGAACAGGATGATATGGCCAAGATTGCAGCATGAGTATCGAGCTCAGAAATATCAGCAAGAAGTTCGGCGACTTCGTCGCAGTTGACAATATCAACCTGCACATCGAAACCGGCGAGCTGGTCGCGCTGCTGGGGCTGTCGGGCTCGGGCAAGACCACGCTGCTCAGGATAATCGCCGGCCTGGAGACGCCGGACACCGGCGAGGTGCTGTTCCACGGCGAGGACGCGAGCGAGGTCAGCGTCCGCAAGCGCAAGGTCGGTTTCGTATTTCAGCACTACGCGCTGTTTCGGCACATGACGGTGTTCGAAAATGTCGCCTTCGGGATGCGCGTGCTGCCGCGGCGCGAACGTCCTGCGGAGTCCGAGATCGAGCGACGCGTGCATAAGCTGCTCAAACTCGTGCAGCTCGACTTTCTCGCCGACCGCTACCCCTCGCAGCTCTCCGGCGGGCAGCGCCAGCGCGTCGCACTCGCACGCACGCTCGCCGTCGAGCCGAAAGTCCTGCTGCTCGACGAGCCGTTCGGCGCGCTCGACGCCAAGGTGCGCCAGGAACTGCGCCGATGGCTGCGGCGACTGCACGACGAGATCAAGATAACCAGCGTGTTCGTCACGCACGACCAGGAAGAGGCGCTCGAGCTCGCCAACCGGATAGTCGTGATGAACCAGGGGCATATCGAGCAGATCGGATCGGCCGAGGAAGTCTATCATCATCCCGCCAACGCATTCGTCTACAACTTTTTGGGCAACGTGAACCTGTTCCACGGCCGAATCGAAAACGGCCGCGTGTTTATCGGCGATACCGCCGTCGAACTGGAGAACACGCACGCGCACGCGCATCCGGCGGAGAACGGCAAGGCGGTGCTCTACGTGCGGCCGCATCTGCTGGAAATCGTGCCGAAGCCCAACGGCAAGCAGACCTTTCCCGCGACCGTCAAGTCGATCAACCCGGCCGGGCCGCAGGTGAAGGTCGAGCTGGTCGCCGAATGGGGCGACATGGTGCAGGTCGAGATCAGCCACGAGCGTTTTCAGGCGCTGCATCTGGAAACCGGCGCGCACGTGTTCCTGAGACCAAAGGAACAGAAGCTGTTCGTGTATCAGATCTAGATATCGGGTCAGCTCACATCGGGAACCGCGCAGCCTTCGAAGCTGTTTTCTAATGTGCAATGATCAAGACATCGAATCGAAAATTGGCTGAAGGCAGTAGTCATTCGAATAGTCAGAGCGCGCGTCTCATCGGGCGGCGTGCGTTTGTCGTCGCGATTGCCGCAATACCCGCGATCATCGCATTCGGTTACGCCGAGAGAGGCCTCACCGCCGATGCGTCCGGCGATTCGCCGGATTCGGGCACGTCGGGTATAGTCAAAGTATCGATTGTTGAGTTCACCGATTCCGGCCAAAGAAAGGGACTCGTCATGGTAGATAAAGTCGTTAAGACCGACACGGAATGGCGCAAGGAGCTGACCCCGGAGCAGTACGAGGTCGCGCGCAAAAAGGGCACCGAGCGCCCGTTCTCGAACTTATACGCCGAGAATCACGATAAGGGTCTCTATCGATGCATCTGCTGCGGCAACGCGCTGTTCAGCTCCGACACCAAGTTCGAATCGGGCACGGGATGGCCGAGCTTCTATCAGCCGATCGCGCCCGAGAACATCGAGACCAAGACCGACCGTTCATTTTTCATGAAGCGGACCGAGGTGATGTGCGCCAAATGCGACGCGCATCTCGGCCACGTGTTCGACGACGGTCCCCGGCCGACGGGACTGCGCTACTGCATGAATTCCGCGTCGCTCAAGTTCATCAAGGCTGAAGAGCCGGAAAACACCTGAGCCGCTGTTCCCGCGCTTCAGGACTTAGTTCTACGCGAACGCTCGGAGAGCCGCGCGGAGCGGCTCTCCAATCAGTCCTGGCGGAGCATCCGATGACGGTCAGTAGCCGCCATCATCTGTTCGCCCGAAGTCAGTCCGGTGCTACGCGGCGGCTTGATGCTCGAGCTGCTTCTTGTCGTCAGCACCGATCTCGATCGGGATCTTGCGACCCTCGAGCTCCGGAGCCGGCATGCTCAGCTCCAGCACGCCGTTGCGATAGTTCGCCTTGATCTGATCGGTCTTGACGCCGGGCGGCAGCGTCATCGAGCGCTGGAAAGTTCCGTAGCTGACCTCTCGGCGGCGCAAACCCTTACGATGCTCCTTGCCCTGCCGTTCGCGCGACGCCCGAATCGTCAGCAGGTTGTCGGCGACCGCGACGTCGATGTCTTTGGGATTCACGCCCGGCAAATCAACCCGCATCACCAGGTTGCCGTCCTTAACGAAGGACTCCATCGCCGGCCAGATCGGCATCGCGTTACCGTTCTCGCCGAGCTCACCAAAGAAGCGGTCGAAGAGCTCGTCGATGTCGTCCCGGAAGCGCTCCGTTGACGACGTCCATCCGAAAAGCCAGGGTCGAAGTTCACGCAGCATTGCCAATTCACCTCCTTTGTTCAGCATCTGCGCTGGCCCTCGATTATCTCAGGCCTTCCGATCGGAAAATTAATGCACGATTTCCGGTTTGCAAGGGGGTCAAGCGTGGCGTCGTTTCGCGGGCGAGGAGACGGTTCCGACCTTCGCCAGAGCGGCGCGAAGCTGCCGCTGGATCAAGGTGAAGGCTTCGGGATGATCCTCGAAGCTTGCTTCGAGCTTTGCGCCCATCGCGGTGAGGCATACCTTCGTGAGAGAACTAATGGCGTCGCTGCCCGTTGCGCGACGAATACGAATCGATGCGCGCAGCGACAGACGGAGTCACGTCGCCAGGATGCGCAACGAACGAAATCCAGGCTCTGAAGGATCTCCGGGCGCGTCTGCGGACGCAAAGAGGGGAAGGCTGAAGGTTTACCTGGGCGCGGCGGTCGGAGTCGGCAAGACCTACCGAATGCTCCAGGAGGCGCATCAATTGCGCGCCGAGGGACACGATGTAGTCCTCGGCTATATTGAAACTCACGGTCGTCGCGAGACTGCGGCGATGATTGAAGGTCTCGAGACGACCCCGCTGCGTGAGATCAGCTATCGCGGCGCGATTGTGAGAGAGATGGATGTCGAGGCGATACTCGCCCGGAAACCCGAATTCGCCGTCGTCGATGAGCTTGCGCACACCAACACTCCGGGCAGCCGCCATCGAACGCGCTGCGAGGACGTGGAGGAACTCCTTGGCGCCGGCATCAGCGTCATTACAGCGGTCAACCTTCAGCATATTCAGAGTATGACCCCGATCGTGAAGCGGCTGACGGGAATAACCGTGACCGAAACCATCCCCGACTCCTTCCTTGCTCAGGCCGATGAGATTGTGGACGTGGATATATCGGCCGAAGAACTGTTGCAGCGTCTGCAGGAAGGAAAAATCTTTCCGATCGAGCAAGTCAGTCTGGCGCTGCGCAACTTCTTCAAGCCGGATAACCTGACTGTCCTGCGCGAGCTGACGCTGCGCGAGGTCGCCCGAGATATCGGCCGGCAGCGCGAGGACGAGGGCGCGTTGAAACGGCAGCAGACGCGCCACCTGATCGCCACGGAGCGGATGCTGGTTTGTCTGCCTTCGGATCAGCGAGAGGCCGAACGACTGTTGTGCAAAGGATGGCGCGAAGCCGGCAACCTCTATGCCAGGTGGTACGCGGTTCACGTGGAGGTTCCGGAAGAAGCGGTCCGCAAGATCAGCCCGGCGGATTTCCGCGCGTTGCTCGATAACGTGAATTTGGCCGGTGACCTCGGCGCCGAATTCGTCTGGCTGAAGGCAGAAGACCCGGTCGCGGCCATCGCAGACTTCGCGCACGAAAACCACGTCCCCAAGGTCATCCTGGGGCGACCGCAAGGGAGCCTCATAAGCCGGCTTTTCCGGCGCTCGGTCCCTGAGCGCCTCCTCTATCAGGCGCGGGATTTCGATGTTGCGGTAGCAGCGGATGAGTCTTGAATCAGCGCAGTGTCGTTTCGATGCGAGCTCCGAACTTCAGCGATTCGCTAACTTCCACTGAATCAGCGTGAAGCCTTCGGGGTGATCTTCGAAGACGGCTTCGACATCCGCGTCGAAGGGCACTTCGCGCAGCGGGTCGCCTAGCAGGTTGCCGACCATCCTCACGTTACCGGCGTCGGGCAGTTCCACCACCACTACGATGTAGGGGCACGCAGACTTGAGCGCGGGATGCGCGGGATGCCATACGCGCTCCCAGCTGTAGACGCGGCCGCGGCCCGACACGCGATGCCATCCGACGTCGAGCGTGTGGCACTTGTGACAAATCCATTCGGGGCCGAACTGAAACGTGCCGCACGAATTGCACTTCTGTACGACCAGCTCGTGACGCCGCGCCGCTTCCCAGAATTCGCGATCCAGTCCGTCGCGCATTGCCTCGGGCACAGGCATTTCGGCGGGCAGGTACGTTTTCGATTTTTCATTGTCCGCCATCACGCTTACCCGTGCAGGATCAGATCGCTGACCGGCGCAACCATCGGTCCCGACACAACCATCGAAATCTCGGCGTCCTTCACCTGGCAGGTCGAAGTGCCGCGCACCTGGCGCGCGGCCTCGATAATCAGTTCGAGCCCGTGCATGTAACACTCGGCAAGATTTCCGCCGCTCGTGTTGAGCGGCAGCTTGCCGTTGGGCGCGGTCAGATTTTCGAACGTGCAGAAGTCCATAACTTCGTCGGGATGGCAGAACCCGTGCTCGACGATGCTGGTCATGACGGCGCCGGTGAAATTCTCGTACACCTGCGCGACGTCGACGTCCTTGGGCTCGATTCCCGCCATCGCGTACAGGCGCGGCGCGAGCGTCTTGAAGTTCGAGGTCGCGTAGTCGGGACCATTCTCCGCCGCGGCGCCCTGGCGATAGTCGGAGCCCTGCGCCGAGGCCATGACGTACGCGGGCTTCTGCTTGAGGTCGCGC
Source organism: uncultured delta proteobacterium (assembly GCA_963842085.1). Lineage (GTDB taxonomy): Bacteria > Desulfobacterota > Binatia > Binatales > Binataceae > Binatus. The sequence goes on along the minus strand of CAWJET010000001.1, from coordinate 2,351,844 downwards.
GCACGCTCGGCGCTGGTGAGAATCACGGCGGCGGCGCCGTCGTTCTCGAGGCAGCAGTCATAAAGATGAAACGGCTCGACGATCCATCGCGACTCGTCGTAGGCCTGGCGCGTCAGCGGGCGGCCGTACATGATCGCGCGCGGGTTGAACTGCGCATGGTGATAGCAGGCCATCGCGATCGCCGCGAGCGCGTCCTGCGTGACGTGGTGATCGTGCATGAAGCGGCGCGTGCGCAGCGCGATCCATTGCGCCGGCGTGGACATCCCGTACGGCCAGGTATAGGCGGGAGGACCCGAAATCGTGCGCACCGCCGGCGTCGCGCCGAACCGGCCGAACTGGCCTTGCGCCAGCGCTCGATACACGACGACGCACGTTGCGAAGCCGGCGACGATCGCGGCCGCGGCGTTGCCGATCGCGCCCGAGCCGCCCCCGCCGCCGCCGCCCCAGAACATGTTGGTGAAGCGCAGCTCCGGCAGTCCCAGCGCGGTCGCGACGCGGACCGAGTCGTTGCGATCATTGCTGTAGGACGCGATGCCGTCGATCGCGGTCACGGGCAGCCCGGCGTCGTCGGCGGCGCGCTGAATCGCTTCGAGCGCCAGCCGGAATTCGCTGACCGGCGCGGCGCCGCGCTTGTAGTACCTGGTCTCGCCGAGCCCGGCGATCGCGACCTTGTCCTTGATTGTAAATTCGCTCATCGTGCGCCGCTCCGATCGCCTTAGCGAAATGCGCGCGAGATTCCAAGCGGAATCGCCGCTATACTCGACTGCCGATATGGGGAACGACGACATGCTCAGCGATGCGCGGAATTATTGCGTCGATGCCACGATGCTCGACGGCACCGCGATACGAATCCGCGCGATTCGCCCTGACGACCAGGAGCGTCTGCACGAGCATTTCAGGGGCCTCAGCGAGAAGTCCGTGTATTTTCGTTTCATGGGGATAAGGCGCGATCTGTCGCCGCAAGATCTGAAGCGCCTGACCGAGCTCGACTTCAAGAGTCACGTCGGCCTCGCCGCGACGCTGACCGAGAACGGGCGCGAACGCTTTATCGGCGTCGGCCGCTACATTTGCGGCGCCGCTCCGCATCGCGCCGAGGTAGCGTTCGCAATTCTCGACGGGTTCCAGGGCCGCGGCATCGGCACGCTGCTGCTCGAACATCTGGGCCTCATCGCCGATGCAAACGGAGTCACGGAGTTCGAGGCCGACGTGCTCGGCGAGAACCGCCAGATGCTGGAGGTGTTCGCGCACAGCGGCTTCGAGAGTCATCGCTCTCTGGACTCGGGCGTCGTGCGTCTTCATTACTCGACAAGCAAAATGTTGAAAAGGTAAATTCCTGGCATTCGCAGGTCAGCGCGGGAGGCATTCGATGAGCCTGGTCGAGTTCGCAGTCGAGAACGAAATCGCAATCGTAACAATCAACCGGCCCGAGGCGCGCAACGCGGTCGATCAGCCCACCGCCGCGGCGCTGGCCGACGCGTTCCGCCGCTTCGACGCTGACGACGCGCTCGCGGTCGCGATCCTGACCGGCACAGGCAGGACGTTTTGCGCAGGCGCTGACCTGAAGGCGGTCGCGACAAGTCGCGGCAATCGCGTGACCGAGAATGGCGACGGGCCGCTCGGATGCACGCGGATGATTCTCGGCAAGCCGGTGATCGCCGCGGTCGAGGGCTTCGCAGTAGCGGGTGGAATCGAGTTGGCGCTGTGGTGCGACCTGCGCGTGGCTGCGCGAGACGCGACCTTCGGCGTGTATTGCCGCCGCTTCGGTGTGCCGCTCTGCGATGGAGGCACGATCCGGCTGCCGCGCTTGATCGGGATGAGCCGCGCGATGGACATGATCCTGACCGGGCGCGGCGTCTCTGGCGAAGAGGCGTTCACGATGGGCCTGGCGAATCGCGTCGTCGAGCCGGGCACGGCGCTGGCGCATGCGCGCGAGCTCGCCAAACAGATCGCAAGTTTCCCACAGCGATGCATGCGCGGGGATCGGATGTCCGCGTACGAGGCGTGGACGCTACCGCTCGCCGACGCGCTCAAGAACGAATATCGCTACGGCATCGCAACGGTCAATTCAGGCGAGACGCGCGCCGGCGCCGAGCGCTTCGCGTCGGGAGTGGGGAGGCACGGGAAGTTTTAGGAAGAGGAACTTTATTTAATGTGAAACCCGCCGTGGGTTTCACTTCCTTGGGCAGGATTAAACCCTGCACCTTGGAATTAAGAAAAGGAGCCGGGATTCTTCGCTTCGCTCTGGAATGACACAAAAGCACTTCCTACCAGAGACGAAGTCCCGCACCTCTTCTTAATACTGGGTGCAGGGGTCACCCCTGCCCATTGTATCGCTGCGATGCTTCCTGTACGCTTAGGGCCAAGTCAATCGTGACTTTATGCGCGCGTCGGATTCCGTGACGCCACCCTCTCAACCCATCAGACCCACAAGTTCGGCATTTTTCTCTGAACTGGAATCCGGGGCTCTGAACCATAGGATACTGTTTGTCGTTTTCTGAATTTCCCGTATCACCCGAGATCCATCGTTCAATCAAAGACCGCGGTCATCACACAGCGACCCCGGTCCAGGCCGGAGCTATCCCGGTTGCGCTCAGCGGGCGCGACGTGGTGGCCACGGCTGAAACCGGCAGCGGCAAGACCGCGGCCTTTCTGATCCCGACCATCGACCGCCTGCATCGCAAGCACACGCGGCACCTTGCTGCGCTGGTGATCATGCCGACGCGCGAGCTGGCGGCGCAGGCAGCGCGCGAGTTCGATCTTATCGCACGCCACACCCACATCCGCTGCGCGACCGTCGTGGGCGGCGAATCCGAGCGGCACCAGATCGAACAGATTCGCAAGGGCGCGCAGGTGCTCGTCGCGTGTCCCGGCAGGCTCATCGACTTCATCGAGCGCGGCATCGTCAAGCTCGACAAGGTTGAAGTCGTGATTATCGACGAGGCCGACCGGCTGCTCGACATGGGCTTCCTGCCGCAACTGCGCCGCATCATGCGGATGGTGCCGAAGCATCGCCAGACCATGATGTTCTCGGCGACGATGGCGTCCGGTCCCGAAATGATCGCGCGCGAATTTCTGACTAACCCCGAGCGCGTCACGGTCGGCGGCAGCAAGGCCGCACCGCCGTCGCAGATTCGCCAGTCGATCTATCCGGTCACGCTCGAAAACAAGGGGCCCGTGCTGCTCGAGATTCTGAAAAGGCCCGAAGTTGAGAGCGCGATCGTCTTCACGCGCACCAAGAGCCGCGCTGACCGGGTTGCCAGGATGCTGCAACGGGCCAACCTCAAGGCGGTGCAGATCCACGGCGACCGCTCCCAGAGCCAGCGTAATGCGGCGTTGGCGGGCTTCCGCGCGCACAAGTTTCGCGTGATGGTTGCGACCGACGTGGCCGCCCGCGGACTCGACATCCCCGACGTTTCGCACGTGATCAATTTCGATCTGCCCGACGAGACCGAGGGCTACATCCATCGCATCGGCCGCACGGCACGGATGGGCAAGGCGGGCGAAGCGATCAGCCTGGTCACGCAGGAGGAACGCGTCAATCTGGCGCGGCTGGAACGCACGCTCGGCAACTCGCTCGATCGCGAGCACGTCGAGGGTTTCGAGAAAATCGAAATTCACGCGCCGAAGCCCGTGACCGTGTTCCGCTCGTCGGGCGCGCGCAATCGTTCGACGCGCAACCGCCCGCGCTCGCGCTGGGCGTAACCGCCGCAACTTCGCCCAGTGAGTCCTGCTGCCGTGCCGATCGCAACTACGATCGGCGCGGTGGATCTACGGTTTGCTCGCTGAATCTACCTGCCGCTTCATCCCGCGCCAGTACGAAAGTGTCTGCCGTGATGCGCGCCTCTGTCTTTCGCGAGTCGCATTGAGTTAGAAGGGTTTGATGCTGAAGCATCGACCGGTCTCAATCTTCATCCGCTGCGCGCTGCTTTCGACCTGCGTCGCCCTTGTGACGCTGATGTCTTGCAGCTCGGTCAGACTCTTCCTCAACGGCGGCGAGAAGCAGGTCAAACGCGAGCCTCGGCCAGTCGAGCCGGGTCCCTACGTATTGATCTTCGCCTTTGACGGCGCCGGTTACGATCAGTTGATGGCCGCGATTAACTCGGGCAAGGCGCCCGCGATGGCCGAGATGCTCGGCAAGGACGAGGGCGGCGGATTGCACGAACACGCCTACTCCGTGCCCAACGCCGTCAGCATCCTGCCCTCGACGACAGTCGCCGCGTGGTCGGCAATTTTCACCGGTGCGCCGCCGGCGCGCAACGGAGTGACAGGCAACGAATGGTTCGTGCGCGAGGATATGAAATTCTACGCGCCAGTGCCGGTCTCGGTCGAAGAGATGGACGACAACCGCGCGATGATCACCGACAACCTGGTCGGCAGGCAGCTCAAGGTCCCGACCCTCTTTCAGCAGGCGGGCGTGAGATCGGCCGTCTCGATGAACATGGTTTATCGCGGTGCCGATTACTTCACGATCATCGATCCCACCGATATGGTCACGCTGTTCACGGAGTTCGTCGCCGGCAAGGACCTGAATTCGTCCGGCAAGCGCGACATCTACCAGCAGATGGATGAGGACTCGGTGCCGAAGCTGCTCGACTCGATGAAGACTCACGGCGTTCCGAATATTCAGGTCGTGTATTTCCCGGGAATCGATTTGTACACGCATCTGGCGCCCGATCCGTTGCCGATGGAGACCGACTATCTCGAGAATGTGACCGATCCGCTCGTTGCAAAAATTCTCGACGCCTACCGCGGATACGGCATTCTCGATCAGACCTACATCGTGGTGATTGCCGATCATGGGCATACTCCCGTGCTGAAGGACCCGCGGCACGCGCTTGGCGCCGACGACAGCGGCGCCCCCGAAGCAGTCGTCAAAGCAGCCGGATTCCGGCCGCGAAAACTTGTCCTGAATCCCGGCAAGAACGAACAGGACTACCAATCCGCCTTCGCGTACCAGGGTGCGATCGCTTACGTGTACCTGGCCGACCGCTCGACCTGTCCCAATCCCGGCATGACTTGCGATTGGAAGCGTCCACCGCGCTACAAGGAGGACGTGCTGCCGGCTGCGCGCGCGTTTTACTACTCGAACAAGAACGGGAGGCCGGTGCCGTCGATGAAGGACACGCTCGACCTGGTATTCGCGCGCGTTCCGACTCCGCCGGGAAAAAATACGAACGAGTACGAAATCTTCGACGGCCATGGGCTGGTGCCGATTTGGGAATATCTGCTGACGCATCCGCGGCCCGATCTGGTCCAGCTCAATCGGCGGATGCGATGGCTGAGCGCGGGGCCGTATGGTAATCGCGCCGGCGACATCCTGCTGCTATCGAGGTCAGGATTGAAGCGGCCTATCCAGGACCGCTACTACTTCTCGGCCCCCTACCACTCGTGGCATGGCAGCGCGTCGCTGCAGGACAGTCACATACCGCTGATCGTCGCACGCAAAGACTATCCCGGCGCCAAGCTCAAGCAGATCGTCGAGCAGATTGGAGGCGCCGAACCATCACAACTCGACCTGGTGCCGATAGTCCTTGCGCTGCTCGCTTCCCAACCCCCGGCCGCATCCGCCGTGCCGCCGGTCAAGCCGGGAGCGGACCGGTCAACGACGCCCGCTGCGAAATCTCAATGAAGTTGCCGTCGGGATCGCGAATGAACGAAATCCGCGCGACCGCACCCAGCGAGACCGGCGCCGCGCCCTCCCATACGCCCATCGACATAAAGCGTCGATGCTCCGCATCGCAGTCGCGCACCTGCACCGTGATGTAGCGCATCCCGATCGCGCGCATCGATGCCAGCGCGTCCATCGCGCTGCCTGACGGCGACTTCCGCGCGCTCACGGCCGCGGGATCCTGGTGGAAGCTGAAAATCGTCTCGCCAAGCTTGAAGCGGCCGGCGCCAAGCCGCTCAGCCTGAAGCGCATCGCCATAGAAATGCTCGAAGGCGGCCTCGTCGGTGACGCCGATTTGGATTTCGATCTGATTGATTCCACGCTGGCCGGTGGGCACCAGCTCGAGGTCATTGCCGTCGGGATCCTGCATCGGAAGCGGCATCGGAGTGCGCGCATCGGAGATCGAAAGTTTTCGATAGCCGCCAGCGATTCGGGGCGGCAGAGGATCGCGCGCGTGATTTATCTTGAGCACCGAGCCGAGCAATCCGTAACGATATTGCCGCACGCCGCCGCCGACCGGCAGTAGCTCCTCGTAGGGCAGGCGGATTCGTTCGCCGTAGAACGCGCGCATCTCGTCCAGCCGGTTGGTGAAAATTCCCACATCGACGAATCGCTCTGCCAAATCCATTTTCGATCTCCCGCGATTGCGCGCATGCCGGCTTGCGCAATCATCTTCGCATAGCACGATCTCCATTTAAGCGCGTAGCTCCTGCCTCTGTCCTGGTCGAACAGGACCAGACTCATTCAGGATCCGCCCTGTCACTTGCCGATGCAGAAGTCGCGGAAGATGGCGTCGAGGATGTCCTCGCCGCTGACTTCGCCGGTGATCGAGCCAAGTGCGGTGGCGGCGGCCATTATGTCGACGGCGACGATTTCCGGCGGCATCAGGGAGAGCGCAGCGCCGTGGGCGTTCTTGAGCGCTCCCAGAGCTATCGCTAGCGCATCGCGATGGCGCTCGCGGGAGATTGCGATTTGATTGCTGGACGAAGGCGCCGACGGAGATGGCGCCGTGAGCGCGGCGATTACTTTTGTCAGCTCGGCGCGCAGCGGGGCTGCTTCGTCGAGGTTGATTGCGGACAACGGCAGAATCGGCAGGTCCAGGCCGTGTTCGCGGAGATCGGCGGTGGCAATTGCGGCAGGCAGATCGCGCTTGTTGAGAATAGCGAGTCCCGCGCGGCCGGCCGTGAGGCGAATCACGTCGAAATCGGCGGAGTCGAGTGGGCGCGCCGAATCGAACATCGCGATCAGCAGGTCGGCGTCGCGCGCCGAACGTAGTGTGCGCTCGATTCCGATTCGCTCGACGTCATCGGCCGAGTCGCGGACGCCGGCGGTGTCGTTGAGGACCAGCGCGTAGGGGCCAAGCTGGACCGAGTCTTCGACCACGTCGCGGGTGGTGCCTGCGATCTCCGTGACGATGGCGCGGTCGGCGCCCAGCAGCAAATTCATCAGGCTCGACTTGCCGGCGTTGGGCTTGCCGACGATGGTCGCGCGCACGCCGTCGCGCATCAGGAGGCCGAGCGCAAAACTGTTGTGCAGGACCGCAACGTCGGCGATCAGGCGCTCGATTTCGGCGGCGACTTCGCGCCGCGACGGCAGACGGATGTCTTCGTCGGAGAAATCGATTTCGACCTCGAGATGCGCGCGAATTGCGACAATCTGGGCGCGAAGCTCGGCGACGCGCGCGGAGAGTGCGCCTGAGAGTTGCTCCAGCGCGATCGCAAGTGCGGAGTCGCTGCGCGCGGCGACGATATCGGCAACCGCCTCGGCCTCGGCGAGATCGATGCGCCCGTTCAGGAACGCGCGGCGGGTGAATTCGCCCGGCTCGGCAAGGCGCGCACCCGCTTCGAGCGCGAGTGCAATGATGCGGCGGACAACGAACGGACCGCCGTGGCATTGGATTTCGGCGACATCCTCGCCGGTGAGGCTCGCGGGTTGCGGCATCACGACGGCAAGCGCGCGATCGATGCGCGCGCCCGTCGCGGGATCCATAACGTCGCCAAGACGCAGCATCCTGGGCGTCATTTCGGCAGAATGCGCGGAGCAAAAGATCGAGTCGAGGATTTCGAAAGCGCGCGGGCCGGACAGGCGCACGATCGCGACGGCGCCGATTCCCGGCGCGGTGGCAGGCGCGACGATCGTGTCGGCGGCGTACATCGGAGGAAGGTAATTGTATGTGAAACGCGCCGTGGGTTTCACGCTTCCGCGGGCAGGGATGGCCTCCTTCGGCTTCGCTCAGGACAGGCTCTGCACCCGGTGAAAAAACAAGATGCGGGACTTCGTCTCTGTTAGAACCGTTAGGTGAAGAGCAGCGCTGCTTGCGGGCGGGCGGGATTATCGCGATAAGCGACCTTATGAGATTCGGGCATTTCGCGGCGGTTGTTTTCAGTGGTTGGATCCTGATGGCGCCGTCGATCGATTGTGCGCGGCGGGGATTGCAGCGCGAGACGCCGATTTCGGAGTGGGAACGGGTCGACAGCTTCAGCTCGCAGGAGAACTGCGAAAACTATCGGGCGATCGTTATCGCCGCGGAGAAGAACGATAGCGCCAACATTTACGTCAAGCGGTATTCGTACTCGATTTGCGTGCCGGCCAACGATCCGCGGCTGAAGGCGCAGTAGCGAAAGGGGAGAAAGAGTCTCGCCTAGCCTGGCTCCCGCCCCAGGCTCACCGCGAGCATCACCGCCGCCGCCGCGAGCAGCGCCGCATCGGTCTCGTGCCTGATCATCCCGGCAAGGCGTTCGAGATGCGCGTCGATCATTGCCGTATCGTCGATGCGAGCAGCGCCGGCTCCGCCGAATATCGCGTCGATCAGCGGATTGGCGTCGTAGTTCGACTCCGCGAGCGCTTCGCGAGCGGCGCGCCGCCAGAACTCGCGCGGCTCGACGCGATCGAAATCGACCGTGGCCGCGATGCGCTCGCGAAAGACGGCGAGCAACGACGCATAGCGCACGTTCGCCCGGAGATACGGTGCGACGCCTTGTGCGTCGAGGAAGTCATTCACGGTGCCGTCGATGCCATAAACGCCCGGCGAGCCCGCCGCCGGTTCGAGCATCACGAATTTCTCGCCGTCAGCGTCGTTGATGCGTTCGATTCCCAGCGGATAGAGCCGGCAGGCGAGCGGGCGCCCGGCATAAACGCCGCATCGTGCGCCTTCGAGCGCCACGCAGGCGCCGACGTCGCGGAATTTCAGAATCGAGCCGCGCCGGATCGTGTAGCGAGCGAGCGCCTCGCGCGTGGTGACGTTGGCGGCGCGCGCGAGGCAGAGCACGTCGTACGGCGACAGCGTGATCACCTTGTCGTGGCAGCATCGCCCGCAGGCGTTGCACAGGTACGAGAATTGGCTCTTACGATTCACCGGCGTGAGCAGCTATGATACGACCATCAGCAGGTCGCCGATATGCAAGCCTCGATGGAATTCAAGCTGCCCGCGCAAGTAAGAAAAAAGGGGAAGTGGTTCATCTCCTCGTGTAAATTGCTCGATGTCCATTCGCAGGGCCACACGCGCGAACAAGCAGAGCGCAATTTGAAGGACGCGCTCGCAACTTTTCTGCTCAGTTGCTACGAGCGTGGCACGCTGGAAATCGTTTTGCGCGAGGCAGGATTTGTGCCGGCCGTCGGCCGCCATCCGAAATTGAGAACCGCCGCGCGCGGCCAGAAGGAAGTGATTGTTCCGCTGCCATTCTCGATCGAGCGCGTGCACCCTACCGCCGCCTCCGCCTGATCGCACTTAGCACTTCTCCAACAGTTGCAGGTAACGTTCACGCGTCATTCCCGCATGCATGATCGAATTATGTCGAGACCTACTTCGTCATAGGCCGGAATGACAATCGGTCTCGCGACGCCCGCTTTTTCGCCCTTCCAGTGGTCGCCTTTGCCGGGTTTGAAGACGAAACCGTCGTGTTCGAACACGCACCTCAGGCGCTTCCAGTGGACGGGGCTGAGCTTCCTCATCGCGCGGACCTCATACACCGGCTTTCGTCGATCGCCTCAGAATCCCATCGCAACTCAGTAAAAGCCTTGCGAGGCATCAGTCGAGTCGGGACCAGGATTGTTGTTCCAGACCAAGAAACTGTGGGGTGGTTGGGAAGTAGCCGGCCGGCGCTCACCATCACCACGCCCCACTGGATAATATACTGGACGAGCCCGCGATTTATGTCCGCGACGGGAATCTTCAAGTAGCCATTTTGCGCCATCAGGCCGGTAAACAATGCCTGGAACGCCTGCAATACTCCGATATTCGAGTGTAGCCATTGACTACCTCAGAAAGTAAGCGTCCGGGTGCCGCTAATACTCATTCCAGCGCCAAAGACTATGGTGCAATCTTTCGCGCGAGCATTGGGGGTCGTTGCAGTTGTTCTGGGCAATGCAGCGGCTCGGATGTGCGGCGCACCAGACAATCGCGCCGCACCAATGTCCCTCACCCTAACCCTCTCCCGATAACGGGCGAGGGAACCAGAGGGTGAAGCCCGCGTCTATTTCTTAACACCGGGTGCAGGGGCTGGCTCCTGCCGAAGGAAGCGTGAAACCCACCGCGGGTTTCACATACAATCAAATTGCTCATGGCTGTGTCCTCGATTCCTTCCTGCGATACGATCGTAGTGCTGGCGCCGCTTACGCGGGCCGGCGCCACTCTCCTCGCGAAGAACTCCGACCGCTCGGCGTACGAATGCCAGCCGTTGTCGCAGTCGATGCACCGCGTCTATCCCGAAGGCGCTACCGTGCATTGCCAGTATCTCGAGATTCCGCAAGTTGCCGAGACGGCGGCGGTGATCGGCTCGCGCCCCTTCTGGCTGTGGGGTTTCGAGCACGGCCTCAACGAGCATGGGGTCGCGATCGGCAACGAAGCGGTGCTCACGCGCGAGATGCTCCCTTCGACGGGCCTGCTCGGGATGGATCTGGTCAGGCTCGGGCTCGAGCGGTCGAAGACCGCGCGCGAAGCGACTGAAATTATCGGCGCGCTGATCGAACGCTACGGGCAGGGCGGGTCCGCGCAGTACGACGTCGATTTCCGCTACTGCAGCGGATTCATCATTGCCGATCACGCCGACGCTTACGTGCTCGAGAGCTCGGGCCAACAATGGATTGCGCGCCGCGTCGACGAGCGCGCGTGCATCTCCAATCGATTGACAATCGACATCGGCAGCCTCGGCTCGCCCGACGTGGAAAGCTATGCGCGCGCACGCGGATGGTGCGACGGCGAAGCGTCGTTCGACTTTGCCGCCGCCTATTCGAGCGGCAATGCGGGCAAGGACAAGGACGATCCGCTGCACGCGCGCGGACGGCTGGCGCGCAGCCGCGAACTGGTGTCGCGCAACGGCCGGCGCACGATACGCGAGATGCTCGCGATACTCCGCGACCACGGTTCGCGCGGCGAAATGCCCCCAGCGGGCGAGCCTGCAGCGCGCGACGATTCGCCGACGCTATGCATGCACGGCTCGGCCGCCGGCACCACGGCGAGCATGGTCGCCGAGCTTGCGGCACCGAGCGCGGATACGATCCCCGTGCTATGGGCGTCGCTTGCGGCGCCGTGCACGTCGATCGCGTTTCCGCTGTTCGTGGCCGGGACGCTGCCGCCATTGTTGGCCGCAGGCGGTGAAAAACCGTCAGCCGATTCGCCATGGTGGCGCTTCAGGAAGCTCCAGGATATCGTCGCGCGCGCACCGGAGCGACTGGCGCCGATCGCATGGAAGCATTTCCGGCCGCTCGAGGCTGCGATGCTCGAGCGCTGCGCCGAGGTCAGCCGCCGGGCGCGCAAGCTCGAACCCGCGGCGCGCGCGAACCTGCTCGGCAGCTTCATGGCGCAAAATATCGTGCGCGTCCTCAAGGCGCTGTCGGCCGCCGAATCCGAACTGACTCGCGCCGCAAGTTGACAGCGCCTATATCCGCGTATTGCTATGAAGCGCGCGCGTGGGAGGTCTCAAAAATGAAGATCGAATATGCTTTGTTGGCTGATGCGGCCCAGGCGGTTGGCGGCAAAGTCTTTGTGCTGGGCGGAGGATGGAACCTGTTTCGAGCGGCCAATTACCCGGCGCCGGTTCAGCTTGCGATTGCGATAGGCCTTGGTTTCACGTCCAACGAGGTCGGCGTCAAGTACCCGTTGAACGTGGTGATTGCCGACGAGGCCGGGGTCCCGGTCGTCCCGGAAATGAAAGGCCAGGTTGAGACCGGTCAGCCCGCGCCGGACGTCCCCAAAACGGCGTCAGTGAAAATCCCGGTCGCGATCAATATCAACATGTCGATTCCGCATCCGGGCACCTACGGAATCATCGTGACCGCCGGTTCCTCGACTGCGCAGCTATCGTTCGATGCAATCTTCGCAGGTCAGAAAGTGCAGTTCGCGCCCGAGGGCTCGCCGCCGGAGCGCGGCAACTGACGCGGTATCGGCTCTTGCTCCGCTATCCTGATGGGCGGTACTCAAGAGGTGCTACTTTAGTCGGCTGGCCTGAGCATGCCGCGTAGCATCGATCCGAATTTCGGAACGGGAGAATTTCTAAGACCATGGATTTTACCTGGACGCCTGAACAGGACGCTTATCGGCTGGACGTGCGGCGATGGCTCGAAGAGAACCGCCCGCAGTCTCTTGCGCGGGGCGACGACCCCGAAGTCGGCGGCGACGACGCCGCATGGCAGCGGCTGAAGGCCTGGCACAAAAAGCTCTACCACGCTGGCTGGGCCGGGCTGACGTGGCCCAAGGAATACGGCGGCCGCGGCGCCACCTTTATCGAGCAGGTGATCTTCCAGCAGGAACTCGGGCGGCTCAACCTGCCAATGGGATGCAACGTGCTGGGCGTGATCATGACCGGCCCGGCGCTGATGCAGTGGGGCACCGACGAGCAGAAAAAGCGCTACCTGAATCCGATCCTCGCCGGCGACGAGATCTGGTGCGAGGGAATGTCGGAGCCGGGCGCGGGCTCTGATCTGGCGTCGATCCAGTGCCGCGCGGAACTCAAGGGCGACGAGTTTGTCCTCAACGGCCAGAAGGTCTGGACCACGATCGCGCATCGCGCCGACTTCGTGCAGCTTTTCGTGCGCACCGATCCCGACGTGCCCAAGCACAAGGGGATGAGCGCACTGCTGGTCGATATGAAGTCGCCGGGCGTCAGCGTCCGTCCGCTCAAGCAAATCACCGGAGACAGCGAGTTCAACGAGATTTTTTTTGAAGACGTGCGCGTGCCCAAGGAAAACCTGCTCGGCCCGATGAACATGGGATGGCAGGTGCTGGTCTCGACCCTGATGCACGAGCGGTTCGGAATCGGCGAGACGCTCGGCGGCACCGAACAGATGCTGCATCAGCTGGTACAGGTCGCCAAAGCGGTGCAGATAAACGGCCGGCCCGCGATCGAGGACAACGATATCCGCCAGCAAATCGCGCAGTTCGCGATCGAAGCGACCGCCAAAAAGTACAACGGCCTGCGCAGCCTGTCGAAGCGCCTCAAGGGTCAGCAGCCCGGACCCGAAGCGTCGATCTCAAAGCTGCTCTCGACCGATCTCGGCCAGCGGATGACCAAGTTCATCACGCGACTCCTCGGCGAGTATGCGCTGCTCGAGCGCCACACTCCGTTCGCGCCCGAGGGCGACTGGATGCGCCGCATCCTCGCCTCGGAATCGATGACGATCGCGGGCGGCACCTCGCCGGTGCAGAAGAACATGATCGGCGAGCGCATCCTGCAACTGCCGAAGGGCTGATAATCTCGCAATCTCAAGTACGCGAAGAGGCGGTTCATCTGAGCCGCCTTTTTTTCGACTGGAGGCATCGAAGATGGTTCGGAAATCGATCCGCTCGCTCGTGTGCGGTCCTTTCGTTCTGACAACGGCACTCTGCCTGACAATCGCGACGCCTGCGGCCGCTGCGGTTCCCGGCATGCAGAAGTTCGACGGCGCCGATACCGCATGGCTGCTGCTGTCGTCGGCGCTCGTCCTGATGATGACGATTCCGGGGCTCGCCCTTTTCTACGGCGGCATGGTGCGGCGCAAGAACGTGCTCTCGACGCTGATGCAGAGTTTTATCCTGGTCGCGATCGTGTCGATCCAATGGGTGCTGTTCGGCTACAGCCTCGCGTTCTCGCCCGGCAGCTCGTTCATCGGCGCGCTCACGTGGGCCGGCCTAAGCGGCGTCAGTGCCTCGCAGCCGTATGCCGCTTATTCGGCGACGGTGCCGCATCAGGCGTACATGATTTACCAGTGCATGTTTGCCGTGATCACGCCCGCCCTCATCACCGGCGCGATCGCGGAGCGAATGTCGTTCAAAGGCTTCCTGGTTTTCAGCGTCATGTGGATCACGCTGATTTACGATCCGCTGGCGCATTGGGTGTGGGGCGTCGGCGGATGGATTCACGAGATGGGTGCGCTCGACTTTGCCGGCGGCACGGTGGTGCATATCTCGTCGGGCGTCGCCGCACTCGCGGCCGCGCTGATGGTCGGTCCGCGTCGCAACTACGGGCGCGAGCCGATGCCGCCGCACAACTTGACGATGACTGTCACCGGCGCGGGCTTGCTGTGGGTTGGATGGTTCGGCTTCAACGCCGGAAGTTCGCTCGCCGCCGACGGCCTCGCGGTGTCCGCATTCGTCGCGACGCACCTCGGCGCCTCCGCCGCGACGCTCACCTGGGTCGCCGCGGAATGGTGGATCGGAGGCAAGCCGACCGTGTTGGGCGCGGCGAGCGGCGCGGTCGCAGGACTGGTCGCGATAACTCCGGCGTCGGGTTACGTCGGACCCGGCGCGGCGATAGTTATTGGAGGGGTTGCAGGCGCGCTCTGCTACAGCGCGGTGCGTATGAAATCGCGGTTCGGCTACGACGACGCGCTCGACGTAGTCGGCGTGCACGCAGTCGGCGGAATATGGGGCGCGCTGGCGACCGGGTTGTTTGCGAGCGTGCTGGTCAACGCCGCCGGCGCCAACGGACTCTTCTACGGGAATCCGCGCCAGCTATTCATCCAGGCGACGGCGGTCGTCGCGAGCATCGCGTTTTCGTTCATCGGCAGCACGATTCTCCTCAAGGTGACCGACGCGCTGGTCGGGCTGCGCGTGAGGGACGAATCGGAACAGGTCGGGCTCGATCTCAGCGAGCACGAAGAAGCGGCGTACGCTTTCGAGGCGTGACCCCGCTCGCTAGCGCTGCATGGCCTGGAAGATCAGCGGGCCGGCTTCGGCCATCATCTCGCCCAGGATTTCGTGCAGCGGCTTGCTCGGCACGGCGAGCTTTTCGGTGAGCGTCTTCATGACTGCGAGGTAGCGCTGCTTCATCTCGGGGCTGATCGTTTCGAGCCTGACGGTCTCCATCACCTCGACGAAGCGGGCATGAATCTCCACGATTTCGATGTCGGTTGGGTTAGTGAACTTTTTTTTGTGAGCCATCTGCATTACCTCGTCGAGGAAATCAGAACAGGTAGCGGCGGGTATTGATGCTGATGAGAATACCCATCGCCGCCATCATCGCGATCACCGACGAACCGCCGTAACTCACCAGCGGCAGCGTGATTCCCACCACCGGCAGCATCCCGATCGCCATTCCGATGTTGACCGCCACCTGCCAGAAGACGATCGCCGTCACTCCAACCGCGAGTAACGCGCCGAAGCGGTCGCGCGCATGACGCGCAATATATGCTCCGCGCGCAATCACGCCCGCGTACAACCCCAACAAGAGAATCGAGCCGGCCAGGCCGAACTCTTCGGCAAAAACCGCGAAAATAAAATCGGTGCTCTGCTCGGGCAGGAAATTCAACCGCGCCTGCGTGCCTTTGAGAAATCCCTTGCCGAACGGGCCGCCGGCGCCGATCGCGATTTCGGACTGGATGATGTGGTAGCCGGAGCCGAGCGGATCGGCCTGCGGATTGATGAAGCTGACCAGGCGCTGGCGTTGATAAGGCTTGAGATAATGCCAGCTCAGGGGCGCCGCGAGCATCCCCGCCATCGCCAGCACCAGCATCGTGCGCCAGTTCAGGCCGGCCACGAAAACCAGCGTGATCGTGATCAGAACGAGGACCAGCCCGGTGCCGAGGTCGGGCTGCTTGAGCACGAGTGCGGCGGGAACGCCGAGCAGGATAAATGGGACGATCATATGGCGCAGGCCCCAGCCGCCTTTCGGCGGCTCCTCGCGCAGGTAACGCACCATCACAAGCACGACCGCGAGCTTGGCGAGCTCGGACGGTTCGAGATGAAACACGCCAAGGTTGATCCATCGGCGCGAGCCGCCGGTAGCATGCCCGGCCACCATCACGGCGATCAGAAGTCCGATCACCAGCACGTAAAACGGGTAGGCGTAGGCCTGCAGCGCCCGATAATCGACGAGCACCGCGATAAGCAGCGCGGCGGTTCCAGCCGCGATCCAAATCAACTGGCGAATCACCAGCGGGTCCAACGTCTGGTGCCCGGCGTATGTCGCGCTGATGACGCTGACCAGCCCGATTCCCGACAGCGCGAGCACCAGGACGAACAACGTCCAGTCGAAATGAAGTATGAACCTGCGATCGCCAGCCGCCATCAGGGCTGCACTCCGGTCATTGGGATGGCGAGCTGTCTTCGAGCACGCGCGCTATTTCTGGTTTGGGCGGGGGCGGATTGAGCTGGAAGTAGCGCTGGAAAACGTCGTGAATTACGGGCGCCGCCGCGCTGCCGCCGTGACCGCCGTGCTCGATGATGCAGGCCGCGGCGATGGTCGGATGATCTTTGGGCGCGAACGCGATGAACCATGCGTGATCCTTGAACTGCTCGGGCGTATTCTTTTCCTCCTCCTCGCCTTCGCCGGCAGGACCCTTGTCGCCGACGACCTGGGCCGTGCCGGTTTTGCCGCATACAACGACGTCGTCGAGGTGGGCCTTATGCGCTGTGCCGCCGGGACCGTTGACGACGTCGGCCATCGCGTCCTTGACGACTTCAAGCGCGTCCGGATCGATCTTTATCCGGTTCTCGATTACCGGCGGATACGATTTCGCGATATTGCCGTCGAGTCCCTCGACATCCTTGACGAATTGGGGCTTATAACGGATGCCGCCGTTAGCGACCTGGGCGGCGACCTGCGCCATCTGGAGCGGGGTGGTGGCGACGTAACCCTGGCCGATGGCGACCGAGAGCGTCTCCGCGGGATACCATCGCTCGTGAAAGCGCTTCTGCTTCCACGCCGACGACGGGATGGTGCCGGGATTCTCGTGATCGAGATCGATGCCGGTCTTGAGGCCGAGGCCGAGCTGATTGGACCATTTCGCAATCTGATCGACGCCGAGTTTTTCTCCGACGTTGTAAAAGTAAACGTCGCATGAGCGCACGATCGCATCGTGCAGCTCGATGGTGCCGTGACCCTGCTTGCGCCAGCAATGGTACTCGCGTCCGCCGAACCACATCCCACCGGGGCAGTTGTAGGCCGTTTCGGGAGTCAGGGTGCCTTCCTCGAGTCCCGCGATCGAATCGACAATTTTGAAGGTCGAGCCGGGCGGATAGATTCCCTGGATGGCGCGATTCTCCAGCGGATGGTTCGGGTCGGTGGTCAGTTCGCGCCACGCCGAGGCTTTGATGCCACCGCCAAAGATGTCGGGGTCGAAGGCCGGGTGCGAGACCATTGCAAGCACGTCGCCGTTGCGGGGATCGAGCGCGACGAAGGCGCCGTTCCGGCCGGCCATCGCCTGCTCCGCGGCCTGCTGGAGATTGAGGTCGATGGTCATGACGATGCTTTCGCCGGGCTGGTCGGGAATTTCCTTGAGCACGCGGAGCCGGCGCCCGACGGCGTCAACCTCGATCTCCTGTCCGCCGGCGTCGCCGCGCAGAAAGCCCTCCCACACGCGTTCGAGGCCGAATTTTCCGATCTCGTCGCCCATGTGGTAATCGTCGTGCGCCTGAAGATCGTTCTTGGTCACCTCGCCGACGTAACCGAGCAGATGCGCGGCGAGCTCGCCGTAGAGGTAATGCCGCGCGGGGGTGATTTGCAGGCTGACGCCGGGCAGCTCGAGCTGATGCGCCTCGAGCGCCACCACCTGTTGCCATCCCAGGCGCTCAGCGACGGTGACGGGTTCGTAAGGCGGGCGGCCTTCCTCATCGGCGTCGGAAATCTTGTCTGCGATGTCATCAGCGCCGGTATAGCGTTCGAGCCTTTCGATGGTGAGCGAAAGATTGTCGGAATCCTCGGGCACGATTTGCGCGTCGAACGACGGTTTCGTATCGACCAGCGGACGGTGATTGCGGTCGAAGACCAGCCCGCGCGGCGCGGGCACGCGCTGGAGGCGAATCCGGTTGCGATCAGCCAGCTCGACATTTTCCTTGTGATGCAGAACCTGCAGGTAGTACAGGCGCACCGAGACCAGGCCGAGAATCGCGAACATCAGGGCGGTCAACGCCGCGATCCGGGGCTCAAGGAGCGGCACCGGCCGGTTACTTTTTGGGATGTGGAACTTCGCCACTTAAATGGGTTCCCGACCCTACGACTTATCAGGGATATCCATTTTGTATGGAATCAGTGTAGTCGCGGCGATGCCCCGATGCGAGTGGCGCAGCGCCATCGCTCCTGACGGAGAATCCCGGCTGCTTCAGCCTCTCCCTGCGCAAGGGCCGCCGCGGGAGGAATTTTTGCTCCCGTTCACGCGCGGGAAAAGGCCGGGGTTGGGTTCCTCGGAAAGGGCGCCTGGGGAGCACTTCTCGGTTTACTCGAACCCAGCACACTGGCCTTGCAACGACTTGGCCGTATCTCCGCTTTTATTCATAGAAGTACGAAAAAAAGGAACAGGCGGCGGTCGCCGAAAGCAGTGACTATGTTCTGAGGAAATACCCAAAACCTCGGGCAGACATTTTTCTTGCTAAGGCTGACCCGTGGGTTACAGCTCATGCTCTAGCGACGAAGTGTGCGTCATCTACTGAGTGAGTGCGCCAGCCTGATCGCCGAGAAGATGGACGCCGCTGGCCGACACGTTCGGCAGATCGAATTGTGCGCGCAGCACCGCCATATCGTCATCGAGCGCGAGCATTCTCGCGCGCTTGAGATTTGCGATCGTAAGCACGAATAGCGCCCGCGGCGCTCCCCGAAGCGCGGCATCACGCCAATCGTGCCCGGGTAGCGAGGCCGCGCGCAATCGCGTCGGTCCAGCGCCATTTGTCGGTCGCACTGCAGTCTGATAGAAAATGAGTGACAAGGCCACAGTGGTCTCCGGTCGCACAATGCTCACACTGAATCGTCTTAGTTCGAAATTCAGTCAGGTTCTGCAACCGGAGCCGCTCCCACAAGAGGTTCTAACCCTCTCTCGCGAAGACCTGAAGGACCAATTTGAAAAGACGTCTGATATAATCAACAGTACGGTATTGGTGCTCGTTAGCTTCTGTCTCTTTTGTGCCTTAGCCTTATCGGCACCTGACACCAAGCTGCTGTCCGCAGACCCATCGATCCAGCTACCCTTCCTTCAAGGTCTCGTATCCTTTCAGGTTTTTCTCATAATTGCACCCCTCACACTTGCAGTCTTGCTGTTATACGTACACATATACGTTGGACACTGGTGGCATTTGCTCAGAGTTGAGACCCAGCAAGCCGTTCGCGCGAGAATCGAGGTGCCGCCAATGTCGAAACCGCCGTTGATCTTCAATCTTCCCACAAGACTGGCCTCGGTGACGAGCGTGTTCGTCCTCTATCTGATAGGTCCCTTGACCCTCTTGTTTTTCTGTTACGAAGCCTTAAAGGTACCGCAGACGCCTTCGCTACGCTACGGCCTGGTCGGTTTCGCTTCGTCGCTGATCAAGGGGCCTCGGCATTCCCTTTCGCCCGCTTCATGCGTCATTCCAATAAGCATGGCTGCGACTATTCTCTTTGACGTTCTTATCGGACGGCGCGTGGTTGAACCGCACGCACACGAGTGGAAGTGGACGGAGGTGACCTATCGATGCAGCTTCGTAGTTGTAACATTAAGCGCATTTATTGTTGCAGCAATCGCATTACTCTTTCCGGGCCTTTTGCCGAAGTTCTCATTAAATCTAACTAATGCTGATTTGCACTCTCACAACCTGTCCTCCCTCGATCTATCGGGTGCGATGCTGTGGAATGCTAATTTGGAAGGCGCGAACCTCAGCAATTCAAATCTCGACGGTGCTTACCTGGTGTCATCGATCCTCAGCGGCGCCACAGTGAAATCAGCGTCCGCTAAAGGAGCCCAACTGCAAGGGGCCGACCTGAGCGGCGCAGATCTCACCAACACAAATCTGACGAATGCTAAGTTGTGCGCTACGAACTTAGTGCGGGTGCAATTGAACGGGGCTACTTTGGCGGATGTCAATTGGGCATATGCGGATCTGGGCAGCACCGCTTTGACTGAGGCTACCTTGACCAGTCTCAAAGCAATTCGATCCAGTGAAGCTCCATGCTTTAAAGACAGTGGAGTAGCCTCCGGCAAGAACTGCTGCGGGACACATTGTTTCTGGATGTGCTACTAGACATTAGCTGGTCGAACCTTGCCTGAGGGTCGTGGAGAAATAGCTAGTGGACGAAGGAACGGTAGTTACTCAGGAGGTTAAGGTCGCTGCGAATTCTCTGGTCGCTAAAGTCCCAAACGTATGCGACCAGTTCAAAGTACCGTATATCGATTCGTATGAATTGCTCCGTAGATTGAAGGTCAAGCTAAATTGAGATTGCCTTTTCGTAGGAATCTCTCTCGCGCTGCTTTTTCGATGGTCCAATAAGCTGATTCGTATACTGTTCAGTAAGCATGATAGCGAAGACTAAAGTGAGAATCGTATAGAGTGTAGGACTTTTCCTGCGCGCGATTGAGCATTCCCTTCCCGTGAGCTACTGAGCAGAATCAATCACCTCTCAGGCGCGGCTGTCGCGGGCGGCGCGGTCAGGCAATCCCGTCAGCCGCTTGCTCGCCGCCAGCATCGCGAAGATGAACGGCGCCACGATTGCTGAGATGAGTGCCTGGAGCGCCAGTCCCGGGAGCATCGCGCCGGTGTCGGAAAGTGCTTTGAATCCGTTGGCGATGGCAACCGTGGCGAGCGCCGTCGCGATCACGCTCAAGAACACCACCGTCGCGCCGACGAACGCGTTGGTCACCATCAGGCGCGTCGAAATCTCGTAGCTCACCAGGAAAACCGTTGTCATCATGAAGGCGTTGAGGCCGGGATGCGAGCCGGCCAGGGCGTCGGTCGCGTAGCCCATCGCGAACGCCAGAATCGCGGGCAGGACGCCGTGATGACGCAAGCCGAGATCGACCGCCAGTATAATGATCAGGTTCGGAATGAGCGCGCGAAACGTGACCAGGTGCGGGACCGCGGATTCAAACGCCAATCCCAGCACCGCGAACGCCGCAAACAGCAGGATGAGGCGCAACCGGGTCAGTCCCTGGCCTGGTCGTCGAGGTGAGGCGGCGGCTGGGTCAAGATCAGCACCTGCTCGAGTTCGCGAAAATCAACCGCCGGCGTGATCCTGACGCCGAGGAACAGGCCCGGCCCTTCGCGGCGCACGCTCTGGACGGTTCCGACCAGCAGCCCGCGCGGAAAAATTCCGTCGAGCCCCGAGGTCACCACCGTGTCGCCGGCGCGGATGTCCTGCGAGCGATCCGCGTACTTCAGGATCAATCCGTCATCGACCAGCCCGGCGACGATTCCGCGCGCACGGGTGCGTTGATCGAAACCGTCGAGCGCGGAGTTGTGGTCGTCGATCAACAGCACGCGCGAGGCGTGCAGACTGACGGCGATGATCTTGCCGACCACGCCCTGATTGGCGAGCACGGCCATGCCGGGACGAAGTCCGTCGCTGGTGCCCGAAGCCAGAATCAGGGTGCGTGAAAGCCCGGTGGCGTCGCTGCCGATCACGTTGGCTGCCACCGCCTTGGCGCCGAGCGCGTCCTTGAGTTCGAGCAACTCGCCGAGGTGCTGATTTTCAGCTTCGAGCTCGGCCAGGCGCGCCTGATCGCTCTTGACCCGCGCCAGCTCGTCACGCAGGTGGCCGTTCTCCTCGCGCACGCGCAGCAGGTCCAGGTAGTCGCTCACGATCGATGAAGCGCCGTCGCCCAGGCGTGTGAATGCGGCATCGACCGGGCTGATGACTTCCAGGAATGCGGACTCGGGACCGGCGGCGAGGTCGCCGGGATGGACTCCGGTCGAGATCAGATGAAGCGACAGAATAAGCAGCGCGCCGCTGGTCAGCAGCACGCGGTTGCGCCAGAGAAAGCTGCTTCTCACGTCAACACAGCCCGACGCGCGGGCTCAAGCTTCAGCAGATATGCCGCGCGTCGCTCAATCAACGGTCACGTCGCGCAGCAGCGACAGTTCGTCCAACACCTTGCCCGCACCCATCACGACCGCGGTCAGCGGATCGTCGGCCAGCGTGACCGGCAGGCCGGTCTCCTCGCGCAGCAGCACGTCGAGATTGCGCAGCAGCGCGCCGCCCCCGGCCAGCACTATTCCCTTGTCGACGATGTCGGAGGCGAGTTCCGGCGGCGTGCGCTCGAGCGCGATGCGCACCGACTCTACTACCTGGCGCACCGGCTCCATCAGCGCCTCGCGTATCTCCTCGTCGGTGATCTCGATAATCTTGGGCACGCCCGCCACCAGGTCGCGGCCCTTGATCTCCATGGTCTGAATCTCGTTGCCGGGGTAGGCCGAGCCGATCGTGATTTTGATCAGCTCGGCGGTGCGCTCGCCGATCAACAAATTGTACTTGCGCTTGATGTGCTGGATGATCGCCTCGTCCATCTTGTCGCCCGCCACCCGCACCGACCGCGAAAAGACGACGCCGGCCAGCGAGATTACGGCGACCTCGGTGGTGCCGCCGCCGATATCGACGATCATGTTGCCGGCCGGCTCGGTGATGGGCAGGCCGGCGCCAATCGCGGCCGCCATCGGCTCCTCGATCAGATAAACCTCGCGCGCGCCGGCTGACTCGGCGGATTCGCGCACCGCACGCTTCTCGACGGCGGTGATTCCGAACGGCACGCAGATGACGATGCGCGGGCGCGGACGCACCAGCGTCTTGCCCGAGTGAATCTTCTGGATGAAGTAGCGCAGCATGTTCTCGGTGATCTCGAAGTCGGCGATCACGCCGTCCTTGAGCGGCCGGATGGCGACGATCGAGCCGGGCGTGCGGCCCAGCATCTTTTTGGCCTCGGAGCCTATCGCCAGCACGCGCCGCGAGCCGCGCGAGTCTTTCTGCACCGCGACGACCGACGGCTCGTTGCATACGATGCCTTCGCCCTTCACATAGATGAGCGTGTTGGCGGTGCCAAGGTCGATCGCCAGATCGTTGGAGAACCAGCCGAATATTGAATTGAGGACCACGAATTTTCCCCTTGCCTGCCCAGTTCAGGCCTGGATGCCGGTGCCAAGCCCCGGCCCGAATACCACCCCAAGACGCGGCCCAAATGTTGAAGAATTCTTCGGCGGAGACGTTTGGGTCCGTCAAACTTAACCGCTGCGCGACACGCTAACAAGGACCGGCGGCGCAGGCAAGCAACCGGGCGCAATTGCGCACGGAAAAGGCGGTAAAGTATGATGAGGATTCAATGCTGGAAGGAATCCGCCGTTACCAGTACTCGTGGCAAGTACAAGTTACCTTTGCCTTCCTGGCGATTACCATGGCGTTCTGGGGTTTCGGGGGCGGTGGCCTGTTCAGCACCGTTCATCCCGTCGCGACCGTCGATGGCCGGCAGATACTCGGCGATCAGGTCGATCGCGAAGCCACCAACCTCCGTCAGGCCGTGCAACAGATGTACGGCGCCGCGGCGCCCTCCGTGCTCAAGTCCATCAATATTCGCCAGGAAGCCGTCGAGCGGCTGATCGAGCAGCAACTGATCGGCGAAGAAGCACGCCATCTCGGCATCAGCATCAGCGACGCAGCGCTGCAGGATAAAATCGCCAAGGAGCCGGTCTTTCAGCGCGACGGCCAGTTCGATTTACAGACCTATCAGGACGTGCTGCGCGACAACAACCTGTTGCCGGCCGAGTACGAAACCGCCGAGCGCGATCAGATGATCGCCGACACGCTGCGCAACATGATCGACACCGGCGTGCAGGTGAGCGACGACGAGGCGCGCCACGCCTACAACCTGGCCAACGAAAAGATCGGATTGCGCTACGTCGAGCTGGCCTACAGCGACTTCACCGCAAAGATCTCGCCGACCGAGAGTCAGATCGCAGACTATTACAAGAAGAACACGGAGCAGTTCCGCGAGCCCGAGCGGATCAAACTGGCCTACGTCCACTACGAACCGCTGGTGCTGGCCGCGAATTACACGCCGACCGACAAGGAAGTCGAGGACTACTATAAGCGCAACGTCAAGGAGCGCTTCACCCATCCCGACGAGGTTCACGCGCGGCACATCCTGATCGCGGTGCCCGCCGGCGCGACCGACAAGGAGAAGGCGGCGGCCAAAGCCAGGGCGCTCGAGGTACTCAAGCAGGCGCAAGCGGGGGGCGACTTCGCCAAGCTGGCGGCGAAGTATTCGGACGATCCCTCCAACAAGCTCGAAGGCGGCGACCTCGGCACGTTTGGGCGCGGCCAGATGATCAAGCCGTTCGAGGACGCGGTGTTTGCGATGAAGCCGGGGCAGATCGCGATGGTCGAGACGCGCTTCGGCTTTCATATCGTCAAGCTCGAGCAGATCAAGCCCGCGCATACCGACACCCTGGCCGAGGCGAAGCCCAAGATAATCGAGGAGCTGCGCACGCAGGCGGGCGCGAAGCTCGGGCGCGCGGCGGCGCAAGAGGACCTGGCGGCGGCGCTGGGTGGCGCCAAGCTGGAGGACCTGGCGAAGAAGCGCGGAATCGACGCGGTCGAGACGCCGCTGTTCGCGCAGGGCGAACCCGCCGGCGGTGCCGAGCAGGACCGCGATCTGATGCAGGCGGCATTCAAGCTCGACGTGGGCCAGGTGGCGCTGGTGCCGGAGAAGGGCGCGCCGTACGTGATCAAGCTGCTGGTGCGCCAGCCGTCGCGAATCCCCGCGCTAAAGGAAATCGAACCGCAGGTGCGCGAGGCCCTGATTCGCGCCACGGCCGAAGCCGATGCGAGCCGGCAGGCGGATAAGATACTCGCCACGATCAAGAGCCCGGCCGATTTTGACAAAGCGGCCGCGGCGAACAAGCTCGCAATCCAGAATGTCGATCCGTTCCTGCGCGCGGATCATCGAGTTCCCGGCATCGGCGAGTTTCCCGAGGTGACCGACGCCGCCGCGGTGGTGCCCGTAATTCCAGGTGTGATCGATCGCGTGATGGAGAACGGCGGCAATTCGTACTTGTTCGAAGTCACTTCGCGCACCGAGCCGACCGACGACGAATGGAAGAGCGCGCAGAAATCGTTCATGCAAGAATACGTCGAGCAGCGCCGCGCGCAGGCATGGACGCAGTTCCTCGATCAACTCAAGGATCGGGCAAAAATACAAATCGACAGCGACCAGCTCGCGGCGAGCGAGTCGTCAACCTAGAGGAGCGTGCCCGACGCGCGCGGCACCGCAAGAATGAATTCCGATTCCGACGAACCTCCATCCGGCCACTCAGCCGGCGTGGACACCAACGAGTTCTTCGTTCCAGGCGCAGGCGTGAGCGCGCTGCTGATACACGGCCTGACTGGAACTCCGTACGA
Organism: uncultured delta proteobacterium; assembly: GCA_963842085.1. Lineage (GTDB taxonomy): Bacteria > Desulfobacterota > Binatia > Binatales > Binataceae > Binatus. Next base: position 2,326,638 of record CAWJET010000001.1, on the reverse strand, counting down.
GATGCGCTACCTCGGCGAGCGGCTGGCTGCCCGCGGCGTGCGCGTGCGCGGCGTCAGGCTGGCGGGTCACGCGGGAACGCCCGAGGAATTGGGCGAGGCCGGCTACGACAACTGGTACGAAAGCGTCGTCAACGGCCTGGAGGAGTTGCGGCAATACGGCGAGCCCAACGTGGTGATCGGGTTGTCGACGGGAGCGGTGCTGGCGGCGCGGCTGGCGGCCGACCAGGGCGAGTCGGTCGCGGGACTCGCGATGCTGGCGCCGGCGTTTTTTCTGCCGAGGGCAACAACCGTCGCGCTGCGGGGACTGCGCGGGGTGCTCGGCTCGATCGTTGAAAAGATCTATCTGCTCAACTCGGGCGGGTCGGATATCCACGACGCGGCCGCGCGCTCGGTGCATCCCAACTGCCGCCTGATGCCCTTGTCGGCGCCGATGAAGCTGCTGGATTTGTCGGCGCTGGTGAAGCCGATGCTGGCGCGGATCACGCAGCCCGCGCTGGTGATGCATGCCAGGCGCGATCACACCTGCCCGATGCGGAAAAACGTCGACTACGTGATGAAGCACCTTGGCAGTGCCGAGAAGCGCGCGATCGAGCTCGACGAGAGCTACCACGTGATCACCGTCGACAGCGAGAAAGAGCGCGTCGTGGGCGAGGTTGCGGAATTCGTCGAGCGGTTTCGCATCGCGCCGCAGAAGCGCGCGGCGGGCTAGAGTTGCGCGGCGCGCGCCGCTCGGGGGTCAGCTCTGCGCGTCGTAAAATTCCTCGAGCAGGTACTTCACATCGGGACGGCCGAGCACCTCGATGAAGCAGATCTCGTCGTTCGCATTGAGATCGATGATGACCTGACCCTCCATCGATTGGAGCTCGACGTAGTTGGCGACCTTCACTTCGGCGGCGGTGGCGAAGCTCGCGCAATTCTCGTCGCCGCAATCGCAGACCGATTCGATCCGGAGCGCGCGCAGCTTGGATTCGAGCGGATCGGCGCCCTGCTGCTTGAGCAGGTAAACCATCTCCTCGAGCAGATCGGGCAACACGTCGTTCATCATCGGCGCAGGCATGGCGTTCCCAAGCGTAGTGGATTCGACAGGCGGATCAAGTGCAAATCACGCTGCCTTGACTGGGTACCCGGCCGTACTTATGTTTCCAAGTGCGACCGAGCGCACAGGAGATTAAGTTCCGATGTCCAGCGATAAAATCGTTCACGTTACCGACGCGAGCTTCGAGCAGGAAGTTCTCAAGTCACCGACTCCGGTCTTGGTCGATTTCTGGGCGCCGTGGTGCGGACCATGCCGTGCGATCGCGCCGATTCTCGACGATCTTGCGGGCGAGTACGACGGGCGGCTCAAAATTGCGAAGATCAACGTTGACGACAATCCGCAGACTCCCGGACGTTACGGCGTCAGAGGCATCCCCAACCTGCTCATCATCAAGGGCGGCCAGGTCAAGGAACAGATAATCGGCGCGGTGCCCAAGGGCCGGCTGGTACAGGCCGTGGACAGCGCGATCGCGTAAACCCGATCGCCCAACACAAAATTTTCCGATCATTTCGTTGAAGGCGAGGGCAGCGCTGCCGGCGACGGCTGAGCGCTCGCGCTCTTAACCGCATTCTGGACCCAGTACTTCATCAGGTCGTCGCGATTGCGCTCGTACTCGAGTTTCGCGTCGCCCGGGATGTATCCCACCAGCATCTCGTTGTAGCCGAGCAGCATCGGCACCAGTTGCGAGTTGCGCAACAGAGCGGCGTTGGGCGGTAAAGCGGCCGCCAGCAGCATCACGGCCAGCCCCGCGAATACCCCCGCGATTCCCGCGCCCAGCAGACCGCCGGCTAATCGATCCAGCGGACCCAGGTGAACGATATGCATCAGGCGGATCGCCGAAGAGCCGATAATTTCCACGGCCGTGAAGATCAAGGCAAAGACCGCGATGTAACCGACTACCGCGCCGACTGTGTGCGAGGATCCGAGCTGCGTCTCCGCCAACTCCCCGGCCCTGGTGTAGTAAAGCGACGCGAAGTAGACCGCCGCGGCCAGCGACACCACCGACGTCACCATCCTGAGTGCGCCCCTTTGCAGTCCGTAGATTGCCCCAATCGCGAACAGCGCGATCGCTGCGTAGTCGAGCCCGTTCAGCCCGTTCATCCCCGCCTCTCCCACTCACGAGCCTAGCTGATGAACGCACCGCGCGCGACGCGTCCGCGCTCCTGTAGTTGCGCGGCGATATGCTTAAATGGGCACATGGCGCGAGTTTATATCGAACAACTGTCGCATCATGCGGGAAACGAAGTCACGCTCAAGGGCTGGCTCGCGGGCAAGCGCTCGAGTGGCAAGATACATTTTCTGCAGGTGCGCGACGGCACCGGCGTTTGCCAGTGCGTGGCGTCGCTCGCCGATCTAGGCGCGGACCGTTTCGCGACGGCCGATCACATGGGGCAGGAAACCTCGCTCGAAGTGACCGGTATCGTGCGCGAAGACCAGCGCGCGCCGGGCGGATTCGAGCTCACGCTGAAGTCATTCGAGATCGTGTCGCCGGCGAGCGATTATCCGATCACGCCCAAGGATCACGGCGTCGCGTTTCTGCTCGACAACCGTCATCTGTGGATCCGCTCCTCGCGCCAGCACGCGATTCTCCGCATCCGCAGCGAAGTGGAAGCGGCGTGCCGCGATTTTTTCCACGAGCGCGGCTTCGTCCTGTTCGACGCGCCGATCCTGACGCCGACCTCATGCGAGGGAACCACCAACCTGTTCGAGCTCGACTACTTTGGCGAGCGCAAGGCGTACCTGACGCAGAGCGGACAGCTCTACGCGGAGGCGGGCGCGCTCGCATTCGGCAAGGTCTACTGCTTCGGCCCGACCTTTCGCGCCGAGAAATCCAAAACGCGGCGTCATCTGACGGAGTTCTGGATGGTCGAGCCGGAAGTCGCGTACTGCGACCTCAACGGCGACATGGAACTGGCCGAACAGTTCGTGTCTTATATCGTCGGCCGCGTGCTCGAGCGCCGCGGCGCCGAGCTCAAGACGCTCGAGCGCGATACGACCAGGTTGCAATCCGCGGCGCAGCTCCCGTATCCACGCATCAGCTACGACGAGGCGATCGAACGGCTGAAACGCAAAGGCGTCGCGGTCAACTGGGGCGACGACTTCGGCGGCGACGAGGAAACCGCACTGTCTGAGGAATTCGATCGCCCCGTGATGGTGCATCGCTACCCCACCGCGTGCAAGGCGTTCTACATGAAGCAGGACCCGGCGCGTCCCGACGTCGCGCTATGCGTCGACATGCTCGCGCCCGAGGGTCACGGCGAAATCATCGGAGGCGGCCAGCGCGAGGACGACTACGAAACCCTGCGCACAAAGATCATGTCGCACGGCCTGCCGCTGGCGCCCTTCGAATGGTACTTGGACCTCCGCCGCTACGGCTCAGTCCCACACGCCGGCTTCGGCATGGGCATCGAGCGCATGACCGGTTGGCTATGCGGCATCCACCACATTCGCGAGACGGTGCCGTTCCCGCGGATGATGGAGCGGCTGGAACCTTAGCTGAACGTCGAGCGTGCGGATTTGCGGCTGAGTGTCACTATCCCTGATGCATCGAATGCTGAGCGTAGTCGTGGTCATCGGCTAGCCAGTGCAGGGAGTGCGCCAGCGCCGTGCGGCCGTTGTGGCGTACCCACTCGCCGTGGGCGATGATCATCCGCTCTGGGTTCCAGGCAATCGCCTTGCCGAGCGCCGCTCGCGCGGCTCGGCGGTTCCAGAACGACAGCCGCCACTCCCGCGGAGTGCTGCCGTCCGGGCCGACCAGCCCGTCCAATCTCATGACCGCGCCGCGCCAGCCGTGCACGGTCGCCGGATCGAACTTCTGCACCAGGTCGGCGACAATGACCGAGCGCGAGCTGCGGTGAAAGAAGACGACCTCGTCCATAATGAAGCTGCCGTGGAAGATCACCTGGTCGATGTCCGCCGCCCACGCGGGATCGGGCACATCACCCAACTCGCGAGCAAAGGTTAAATCGCGGCGCCGGCGCACCAGACCGGGCGCGGCGTAGAGCCTGGCGTCGGGCCATGCCCGCGCCCAATCGCCCAGGAAAAGGTGATGGATCTTGTTCGGCGACACCAGATGACGGACGGGGCCCAGCGCGTTGACCGCGTCGGCCAGCGGCAGGCTCAACGCGATGGGTGACCACACCCACAGGCTTCCGTCCGCGAGCCGCACGACGACCATGCGTGTCGGATACGGGAAGCCGAAGAACGGGACGCTTGCCCCGTTCGCGATCCAGATGTTGCGTTCGATTTCGTCGAGCATCGTGGCCGCAGTCTCGTGGCGATTTCGCCGATCCCAATCTAGCCAAAGATCGGCACCTCCGGCCACTCTCTATCCCATCGTAAAGTAACGGGCGAGGCAGTAGTCGGACCGCAACATACTTTCTGGATGAGCTAGAGCTAGCGGTCGAGGTCTACCTCCAGGCTTTCTACGCGGACGCCTGCTTGTTCGAAGCGAACTACTATTTGGCAACCGCTGGTCTTGAGCGTGAGCGCGTAAGCACCGGGACTTCGCTGCGTGGCCGTAATCTGCTCGACCGTCTGGCCCTTGAGCGTCGCTAGCGCCTTGTTGAGTTCGGCTAGCGACTGGGCCACTTCACGGCCGCGCGGAGTTTTCATGAACAGGGCGTTGAGCGATAGCTCTGCGCCGGGGCCGAATAGGCGTCTTATCCGGCCGCTGGTTAGTGCTACTTCGACGATCGCGCCTAGTCTCGGCTGCAGGTCTGCTGGTACTTCGAGCGCTTCGATCGCGGACTTGAGACTTAGATAGGTCTCGCGCGCCTGAGGTTCCTTCGTGGCGTCGAGAAACGCCTGGATTTGCGGAATCAGGATGTCGCGCTGCAGACTATCGAGCGTGATCGATTCGCCCGCCTTGGGCTGGTCGTCGCTCGCCATCGCCTGTCCCTAGGACTTAGTGTGGCCGTCGCCGTTGTTATGACCAAGCAGCGATGCCAGCTCGTGCTCGAAGCCGCCCGTCTCGATCGCGCAGTGCATCCCGCATTCCTTGGGCGCGCCCGTCTCCCACCACCATCTGCCGGCGCGAGGATCCTGGCCCTCGCCCACCGCGCGCGTGCATGGCGCGCAGCCGATCGACTTGTAGCCCTTGTCATAGAGCGCGTTGTAGGGCACGTCGTTGGCGCGGATGTAATCCCAGACCTCGCCTTCGGTCCAGTCGGCCAGCGGCGCGAGCTTTACGATCCCGCCGTGGTCGTGATCGATTTCAATCTTGCGGATGTTCGAGCGCGTCGCCCATTGGTCGCGGCGCAGTCCCGTCACCCACGCGCTGTAGTTCATCAGCGCTCGGCGCAGCGGCAGCACCTTGCGCACCTGGCAGCAGAGCAGGCGCAGGTTGACGTCGTTGTAGAAAAGATTGTTGCCGTGCCTGGTGACCATCTGCTGCACGATCGCGGTATCGGCCATGAAGACCTCAACGTGGATTCCGTAGCGCTCGCGATACTTGTCGATTACGTCGTAGGTCTCCTGCGGCATGCGGCCGGTGTCGATCGTGAAGACGCGGATGCGGGGATCGATCTTGTGCGCCATGTCGATCAGCGCGCAGCCGTCGGCCTGGAAGCTGCAACAAATCGCCAGCTCCCTGCCGAACCTGTCTATCGCCCAGGCCAGGACCTCCTGCGGCTCCTTGTCGTCGAGCTCGACGGCGGCCTCGCCCGCCTCGAGTTCGTCCATGCTGAGACTCAGATCGGGCGTTTCGAGCTCTTCTTCAAATTGCGGTCCTGCAGCCATGACGAAATCCTTGGGGCGCGATACCCGGTTCAGGCGGCGGCGTGGGCGTCAGCGCCGGTTGCGTTTCTACTTGCGATCGAAATCAGGTCGGCGTCAGGCGTGCGCACGCAAAAGTGCGAGAACGTCTCGTTGGCATCGCGCCGTTCGAGGTAAGTCCCGAACAGCCGCGCCACGGAATCCTCAACCAGCGCGGACGGCACGCGGCGGATGATCGGCTTGCCGATCGCTGCATCCTTGCCCAACCCGCCGCGCAGGATAATGTCGAAGGCCTCGAGCGGCTCGCCCGCGGCTCCGCGCCTGGTCGTGCCCTGCAACCCGACGTCGCCGGTCCAGTGCTGCGCGCACGCATGCGGGCATCCGTCGAGATTCAGCTTGAGACCGCCAACCTGCTCGCCAAACTGATTCACCAGCCGCTCGATAATCGTCGCGAGCTTGGTCTTGGTCGGGGTCACGGCATAGTTGCAATGCGGATCGCCGATGCATCCGATCGACGACGCGTAAAGGCCGTTCGCATCGAGCGGAAACCCGATCGCCCCGACCTGCGCGATCACGTCGTCGAGCTGCGCGGTCGGGATGCCGGTGAGGATGAAATTCTGCCGCCGCGTGAGTCGGACGTCCCCGCCGAATGACGCCGTCAGCGCCGCAATCTCGCGCATTTGCCGCCCGCTCATCAGCCCGAGGTAAACCGGGAAGCCGACATAGTTGAGCCCGGGCTGCCGCTGCTCGTGGATGCCCATGTGATCGCTCTCGGTCTGGGGAATCGGCATCTCGTCGAGATTTTCGAGCGCGAAGCCGAGCTTCGCTTCGACCAGCTTGCGAAATTCCTCCGGCCCGTAATCGTCGATCATGAACTTGAGCCTCGCCTTGACCCGCGACATGCGGTACTCGGTGGTGCCCTGCCACACGTCGATGATCGTGCGCATCACCGGCATCGCCTGTTCGCGCGTGATGAACACGCCCAGGTGCCGCGACAGCCGCGGCGTCGACGACTGTCCGCCGCCGACGCGCACCGCAAAGCCCTCGCGTCCGTCCTTGAGCATCGCGATCAGCGAGACGCAGTTGATCTCGGGCGCGTTGCACTGATGCGGGCATGCGGCGATCGAGATTTTGTGCTTGCGCGGCAGGTCCGAGTACTCGCGATTGCCGTAGAAAAATCCCGCGGCCTCGGCAATCAGCGGCGTCACGTCGAAAACTTCGTCGGGGTCCACGCCCGCCACCGGGCATCCCGTGATGTTGCGCACGACGTCGCCGCATCCGCCCATCGTCGTCAGCCCGACGCCTTTGAGTTTGTCGAGAATCTCGGGGAACTTGTCGAGCGTGATGTAGTGAAGCTGGATATTCTGGCGCGTGGTCAGCTCGCCCTGGTCGCGCCCGTAGTTCTCGGAGATTTCACCGATTGCGCGGAGCCCCTCGGCGCTCAGGATGCCGCTGGGAATTTTGATCCGCATCATGAACGTGCCGATCTTCGGCTTGTCGTGGTACATGCCGAACCACTGGAGCCGCACGATATCTTCCTCGGGGAGTTTCTCGTATGAGGTCTCTGCCAGCCGGTCCCATTGACCCGCCAGCTCGGTGGGAAACAGCTCGTGCTTGAGGCGCTCGACCGAGTTGCGCTTCAGCACCATTTCCCACGATTGCGGTTCCCTCTTGGGCACTGATCGATTCTCCTGCGAGGATAAAAAGTAACTTAGGTTACCTACTTAGTCAATTAAGTAGATGACTAAGCGAGTCGCCTATTCCTTCTATTGGCAGATAATGGTAGATTCAGGAGGGGAAAGTTCTGAAAAAAGATGAAGTTTGGCGTCGGCGTTGACTACTCACTGAAGGCCCTGCTGCTGTTGGCGGATCGTTATCCTGCCAACTTGCCGGTGCGCGTCGAGGAAATAGCGGAGACCCAGGATATCCCCGAGAACTACCTGCGCCGGCTGCTGATCGAGCTCAAGCGTGGAGGTTTGGTCGCCAGTCAGAAGGGGCCGAGCGGCGGGTACATGCTGGCCCGGCCGCCGGCGCGAATCACGATGGCCGACGTGGTGGAGATAATCGAGGGCGACTACACGCCCGTGGAATGCCTGGAGGAAAGCTCGTCGACCTGCCCGCGCGAGCAACCGTGCGCGATGCGCGACGTATGGCGCGAAGTGCGCGATTCCGTCAACGGCATCCTGCGCGGAGTGACGTTGCAGGCGTTGTCGGAGAAGCGCAGGCAAGCGATCAACTACAGCATTTAGCCGGAGAGGTCGTTTCATTTTTTATGGGATGGTATTCTTGCAGGAAATCGCAGTAGACGAGGGGTTTTCCGTTTGAGCCAAGCGCGGCCAAATACTATGGTAAAAAATCGCTCTGGCGACGGAGCGTAGTGAACAACCTCGGCGGACGCGCAATTCTGCAGAAACGGGGGGCAAGTTGTCTTTAGGGATTGTCATCAAGGGGCCTGAGGGAGTGGTCTTGGCCGCGGACAGTCGAGTGACCCTCACAGCGGCGGCTCCAGGTCAAATGCCCATAAACGTGAACTTCGACAACGCAACGAAGCTTTTGACTTTTGGTGACCGAGACAATCCCCGTAGAGTTGCGGCAGTCACTTATGGCGATGCGGTAATGGGAACCAAGCCGACCGACCTCCGAACGGCTCATAGTTTCCTTCCTGAGTTTGAAACCCAGTTGCCACAAGACAAGGAAAATGTGCGCGACTTCGCTCAACGACTTAGCGACTTCTACTTGGCGCGTTGGAGGGAGAGAATGCCCCCAGACTATAAGGGGCCTGGGATGACATTTTGTATCGGAGGGTATGATCCTGATGCAGCGTACGGCTCGGTCTACGTTCTTACGATCCCTGGCCAACCGACCCCTGCAGAGCAGTCGCCGAATGACTTTGGAATTACCATCGGAGGCCAATCAGAAGCGGCGATTCGACTGCTTCAGGGTTACGACGTAAAACTTCCCCAGATCGTTCAGCGAATTCTTAATTTACAGGACTCGCAGGTGGCTACGCTGGTTCAGAACTTGCGACTACTTTCGTTGGCTATACCGTTTGCGGTCCTTCCGCTGCAAGATTCCATAGACTTGGCGGTTTTTTTGATCCGTGCCACAGTAACGGCGCAAAAGCTTAGCATCGGGATTCGCGGCGTGGGTGGCGCGATTGATGTAGCCGTAATAACCCGGCGCGAGGGGTTGCGCATAATTCAGCGAAAAGATCTGAGCGGCGAAAACTGAATTTCCTGTCGCGAGAGAGCGGAGAGGGCGAACTAATGAGCACGATATTTACCCAGACAACGCAATGCATGGCAGGGTGGCTAAATCAGTGGACCATCAAAAACTACGAGCCATCAGGTTTTCCTCTTGGTGACGATTCATCTGCAACATTCACTGTTGCCGGAAATGAGAAGACGGCGGCGCAGCAGACCGCTACCACTGCTGTCGAAGACGATGAAGAAGCCCCCTTTGGTACTCACATCCGCGAAGCTGTCAGAACCGTCAAAGAGTTAATCAGCCGCTAGCCTGTAGCAGGCAATGGGGGCGGACTGGCGAAAAACGATCGTGTTGTTCGCCCAACTGGGTGTGAGCGCGACGATTCTCAGTGTCTGCTCCTACGTGATGATATCTAAACAGTACCCCGACGACTACGTGAAATGGGCTAGCGCTCTCATCGGCGTCGTCGTCGGCTATTGGCTCAAATAGGAACACCTAGCGCCTCAGGTCGACCGTCGTGTCGTTCATTCGGTCAACGGCATCCTGCGCGGCGTCACGTTGCAGGCGTTGTCGGAGAAGCGCAGGCAGGCGATCAACTACAGCATCTAGACATGCACGCATTCGCCGCGGCCGGGGCCGCATTCCTGATCTGCGTACTGTGGTTCGATCTGATGTTCGACGTGCAGGTGCGCGGCCACGACGGCGAAGTTCCCGCAAATGCGCTGGCGTCGATCTCGGGATATTACCGGCGCGTCACGCGGGAAGCGTGGCCGATGAATCGGCTGATCGCGCTCGTGATGCTGCTGACGCTGCTCGTCATAGTCATTGAGATTGTGCTCGGCGCGTATCATTGGTGGATCGAATGGATATCGCTCGCTGCCGCCGCCAGCGCGATCGGACTCGCTCGCGTGCGCACCATTCCGAACGCAGCGCGGCTGGGTAAAGCGTCAGACTCACCCGAGGAGCAAAGCCGTCTCGCGCGCGCGATCTACAAAGATCATCGCTACTGCCTCGCGGCGATGACGGTCGTGCTGGTGCTTCAGCTAGGCGCGCAGCTTTCTTAACATTGGGTGCAGGGGTCACCCGTGCCCAGGGAAGCGTGAAACCCACGGTGGGTTTCACATTCAATAGAGTGATTTACCCTTCCCTACTCCGCGCCAGGCGTCACCTCAGTGCGCGATCGCTCACACGTGCGCGAGGACTTTCTCGCGCAGGTCGCGCATCAGCTTTTCGTTCTGCCCGACTTCGCCGGTAAAGATCATCTGCGACGTGCCCCAGTCCTTCGCGCGCCGCATCAGCTCGGCGATGCATTCCTCCGGCGTCCCAATCAGAATCATCGGCGACGCCAGCAGGTCGTCCGCGGTCTGGCCGAACATCGGCGCCATCATCTCGGCGGTCTTGCGGGTCGCTTCGCGGGAGTCCGAAATGATCGTCGAGAAAAGGAAGTTGCTGATCCGAACCGCGTCAGGCTGGCGGCCTAGGCGCTTCGCTTCGTTGCGAACGAAGCTCGCCTTCTCGCGAAACGATGCGTCGTTCGTGCGCTTCACGACCTCCATCGAGATGTGTCCGCGCTTGCCCGCGTCCGGAATGATATTGACGTAGTCCGCGTATTTCGCCGCGATCCGCAGCAGACCCTTACCGCCGCCACCAACGATTATCGGCGGATGGGGCTGCTGAACGGGCTTCGGCCACAGGATCGCATCCTTGAAATGGTAGAACTCGCCGTCGAAAGTCGTGCGCTCGTTCTGCCACAGCGACAGGATGCAGGTCATCGCTTCGTCAAGCATCCGCAGCCGCTCGGCGATCGGCGGAAACGGAATCCCGCTCATCTTGAATTCCGTCTCGGTCCATCCTGTGCCGAGACCTGCGACCAGCCGGCCGCCGCTCAGCCGGTCCAGCGTCATCAGGCTCTGCGCGGTGATCGCGGGATGACGAAACAGGTTGCATAGCACGAGATGGCCGACGCGGATCTTCTTCGTCGCCTCCATTACGGCGGCGGCCATCACGATATGGTCGTAGGCGTTCGACTTCGGATCGAATTGCCGCTCCGGACCTTCGTTCACGAGATGGTCGGGGAAGACGATCAGGTCGTAGCCGAGCGCCTCAGCCGCTTGCGCGTGTGCTTTATACTGGGCGGGTTCCAAATTGCCAAGTTGAACTCCGAATTCCATTTGTACCTCGCAAAAGACCGGGATTTGAGTTGGCTACCTTAGCAAACCGGCCGGAGCTGAGAACATCCAGGGTCCGATCGGCAACCGTCCCGATTCGCGAATGGCAACGCGACACGTTCCCCATGAACCGTATGCACATTTTGTGGAGATACGATTCTCATTCTCATCTTTGTGCCGATTTTCCCTGCTTCCGCGATCACCGCGAACCTGCCATGGTTCTGCTAGTCTTTTAACGTGAAGAGCCGGCCCGCAAGCAGCAGGTTTGCTGTGCCGGCTCAAGGAGCCTTGGTCAATTGGCACGTCCGTTCGGCGATTCGAATGTCGCCAGGAGTCGGGTCGTGAATGAGACCGGGATCCAAAATAGATAGCGAACGAGACTGCTTTGAAATCGACCGCAGCGTCCTCATCGGTCAAGTGAAAGCTCTGAAGCTCACTATCCGAAACGCCTTGACCGAAATTGAGATGATCGCAGCCGAGAACGTGTTCGACAAGCCTCTCTCAGCAAAACTCAAACGCAAGGCCCGCGCCCTGAACCGCATGGCCCAGAGGCTGGATGTCCTGGGCAACGTGCTGACCCGCGCAAAATTCCCCGGCGTGAAAAAATAGCGCGACGGTACAAGCAAGCTAATCCACGGATTGGGACTTGCCGCGCGGCTGATTGATCGCCCGCCACGCTGAAACACTGCGCCCGAAGCGTCTCTTGAACCAGCGCGAAAACGCGCTCAAGTCAGAGAATCCGACCATCTCGGCGACGACACATAAGGGCCGTTCGCGGTTCTCGAGGTAACGGTTCACCAGCTCGGTTCGGACCCCGTCAACGATAGCGGAGAAACTCGTTCTTTCGTCCGCCAGGCGCCGATGCACCGTCTTGCGATCGACGCCCAAGTACTGCGCGATCCGCTCCATCCGGCAATCTCCCGAGGAGAGCATCATGCTGACGAGCTCCCGCACTTTTTCGCTGAAGGTCCCATCCGTGTGTGCGATCGAATCAACATAATGTTGCGCGTACCGCGCCATTACCGGATCGGCCGCCGGAATACGCGCGTCGAGATCGCTCGAGCGGCAGATTATTCCGTTGAAATCGCGGTTGAACTCGGCCTCGCTGCCGAACACTCGTCGGTGGGTATCGCGATTGCGTGGCGCGCTGTGCGCAAAGCAGACACGCGGCCTCCACCCGTCACCGAGAAACACGCGCAGTGTGCGATAGAGAACACCAACCGCCATCTCGACAGCTTGACGCTGAGGCAGGGGCGTTTCGACCAAGCGGGAAAGGCTCACGGTCGCGATACCGTCGCGCTCTTCAATTCGCAGCGACACCGAGTCAGTGTGCAACTTTCTATATTGATTCCAGGCTTCGAGCCCCTGGCGAACGGTCGGTTGATCGCGGACGAGTAACCCCAGCGCGCCGAGATTTGAAAGCGTACGCCTCTCTGCCAGCCGCAGGCCGAAGTCCTCGATCCCCGCTGCCGTCGCCGACGCTTCCAAAAGCTGGCGAACTGCATCCTCCGGAATTTTGAAGTCCGGATTTTGCAAACAACCTGTGGACAAGCCGACGCTGCCAAGCATACTGGATGGATCGAGGCCTACGGAACGAGCGACTTCGAGGTAGTCGGTCAAGCTGGCGCTACGGACTAGCTTCGGCATCTTCAATTCTTACGACTAGCGTCTCCAAATGTCAAAAAATGTCCCCAATTGTCAGACCCTGAGCAGCGATTTTAGCTAACTTCCAGTTAACTGCGTAGGGGTGGGAATGCTTGCTACAGAGCGAATGAGCTCAGCGTTATACAGCGAACAAACCTGCTTTGAAGCGGACCGCCGCGCCCTCGTCCGGCAACTGAAGGCTGTGGGGAACGCGATCGAAGATGGCGCAAGCGAAATGGCGATGATCGCCGCCGAGAACGTGTTCGACGAGCAAGTATCAAAGGTCCTCACGCGCGAGGCTCGCGCGATGTACCGGATGGTACGGGGACTCAAAGACCTGCGACTTGCGGTCGCCCGCGCGCGCCTCCCGAGGCGGGAAATTAGCGCGGCCGGGCGTTCGAGCCTCGTCGCTGACGCGAGGAAGGCCGGCTAACGGTGTCGCGTCGAGGTCAGTCTGTTTCCAAGGACTGTCTGATCGAATTCAGAATCCCGAAATACGAATTGGGAGAAATCTTGCCCAGCCGAGATATTTTCCGCAGCACTGCCAGTTCCCCTGGAGTTACCGAATATCGCCCCGAGACAGCAAGGAACCGGCGCCACGCGGCCTCGCGATCTTCGGTTGGCGATAGGGGCAGTGTAAGGGGCGGCGCCAACTCGGGGTAAGCGACCAGGAATAGTTCCTGCCGGTTCAGCTGTAGACAACGCGCCAACCGAAACAGGAGGAAATGCGAAGGACGCCGTCTGCCAGACTCGATATAAGCAACGTGCGAAGCTGTTACCCCCAACCTACGACCCAATTCGCGTTGCGATAACCCTATGGCCTCGCGGCTCGCCCTTATCACTTCGCCTAACCGTGATCTTTTCATTACCCGGAATTCAGCGTCGCGACATTTCGCAGGTCAGGACTTGAATTCTAAATCAGATTTGAACTTTTAGATCTTTGCAAATGTAAAATTAACACGTATTCGGCGAAGTTTCGATTCGCGACCCTCTGCGGCGACTCTGGACCTGAACCCGTATAAACCTAAACGCGCAACGTGTCCGATCTTTGGGCCAGCCTGGGAATATCCGCTCTTCGTTGGAACTAATTTCCTGCGCACGGACTCGACCGGCCTTGATTAATATCTCGGCACATTCTCCCGCGCGCCGCGAACACGCCCATTGACGCTGCCAGAAATTAGAACAGAGCCTTCGCGCGCTTCGATAACTCTTTTCGTCTTTACGCATATCGTTGCCGCATCAATGTGCAATTCATTTGGTGCTGTAAAGTCCCGATGCCCGCGAAATCATCAAAATCTGCATTAGAAATCATTGAACAAATTGTTAAAAAATGATTATGTAGGATTCAGAGGATGAAGGGTTGATGAGGATGCGGTTTCGCCCTGCATTTGCCTGACGATGCCCGCGCGAACTGCCCAAAAAGGAGATCTATGACTCCAAGTAGCGCGCAAAATAGTTCACGAAAAGCGAGCCAGCCAAAGCGTCCTTCGATGCTGGACACGTTGGGCGAGTTCCGTGTTCCGCTTGAGGCCAGCATCTACTGGATCGGAGCAATCGTACATCCCTGGCCGCATGTGCGGTCCCACAACGCCAAAGTCGTCATGCTCATCCCGGGTTTCATGGCCGGCGACTTGACGCTCGCGCCGCTGGCGAACTTCTGCCGATGGCTCGGCCATCGCGCGGTCTATGCCGGAATTCTGTCGAACTCGGACTGTCCGCGCGAGACGATGCGCAAGTTGAACGCGCGGCTCGCGCTCGCTCATGAGAAATTCGAGCAGCCGATAGTAGTGGTTGGCCAAAGCCTCGGCGGGGTTTACGCGCGTGAGCTTGCACGCGAGCAGCCCGAAATGGTCGAGCGCGTAATTTCACTCGGCTCGCCAATCCGGCAGCCGCGGCGCCACGCCAGCCTCGCCGTCGAGGTTGTGGCCAAATCGGTCGCCGCACTTCGTGGCAGGGCGCAAGGATGCCTCAGCGAGGAGTGCCAGTGCGGAGTGATCTTGAGCGACGAATCGCCCGCCGACGTTCCGGCCACGCACATCTACTCGCGCACCGACGGCGTCGTCCACTGGGAGAGCTGCGTGGATTTGAGCGGCACCCCGACGGTGGAAAACGTCGAGGTCATGGGCAGTCACGTCGGGATGGGCTTGAACGTCGACGTGTACCGAATCGTCGCGGATAGGCTCGCGATGCCACATAGATCGCGGCTCCGTTCCGTCGATTCCCACGCCGCCGCCGCTCAGAGTTGAGTTCGCGCTCGCTCTCAGGCGCGTCCGTACACCGGCACGACTGCGGCTGACGTGACGCGGCAATCGTCCGAGCACAGGTAAGCGATCGTCCTCGCTATATCCGCAGGCTTTACCCAATTTTCGTGCTTCGCCTTGGGCATCGCGGCGCGGTTCGCTTCCGTGTCGATGGTGCTCGGCGCGATCGCGTTGACCATCACGCCGTCGTCGAGCACTTCCTGTGCGAGCGACGCGGTGAAAGTTGCGATTGCGCCCTTGGCCACCGCGTACGCGGCGTAGTCGCCCGCGCCCTGCAGACCGCTGCGCGATGCGACCGACACGATGCGTCCCCACTTGTTGCGCTGCATTACCGGCACGACCGCGCGGCAGCAGAGGAACGTCGGCTTCACGTTGAGATCGAACATCGCCTGCCACTCGGCGAGCGTGGTTTCCGCGATCGGCTTGCCGCCCCAGAATCCACCGACGAGATTCACCAGGATATCGACCTTGCTCCACTTCGACGCGACGTCCGCCACAAACTTCGCGACTTGCGCCTCGTCGCTGACGTCCGCTTTTTTGAGAAAGATTTCGGACGCCGGGAAACGGTTGCCGAGTTGCTTTTGCAGCAATGGCACTTCCGCATCGACGACGTAAGGAACCGCGACCTTAGCGCCCGCGATCAGGAAATTCTCGACCACCGCGCAGCCGAGCGCGCCGGTCCCGCCGGTGACTATCGCAACTCGATTTTCGAGGATTTGCATTGAGACATCCTGGAGCCCGGATGTGATTCTACTGCGGACGCCGGGTATCGCAAATGCCTGACGACTCTCTCCTGCGGGTAGTGGATGACACAGATCTTGCGGCGGCATAAGCTTTCATTTGAGGCGGACCGGGCAATGGCGGGGGAATCCGGCAGCTTTTGGCAACTCGAGCGGGTCAATCGGCGCCGTACTGCTGCGCTAGTGGTGAAGGTGATCCTGGCGTTCGCTGCATTCGGCCTCGGCCTCGATTTCCGGTCTCACAACTTGCGCTTCAGCGACGGACGGCTTTCCGGCATCCCCTGGTTCACGGCGATCGCAATGATCTTGGCCATAATGCAAGCGTTGCGCGCGAATTTTGCCGGGGCAGACCTGGTGCTGGACGCGTTGGATGCGCATCCGATCTCTTCCGACCAGCCAAAGAATCAGACGGTCATCGACGTGGTGCGCGAGATGGCGCTCGCGGCGCGAATACCCGAGCCGCGCGTCGAGGTCATCGACGATCCCTCGCCTAACGCGTTCGCGGTGGGGCGCGATCCCGAACACTCGGCGATTTGTGTCACCCAGGGGCTGCTGGACCAGATGGATCGCGAGGAACTACAAGGCGTGATCGGCCATGAGATGGCGCATATCCGCAATTGCGATACCCGGTTGACGACGATGGTCACGGCGATGTTCCGTGGCTTCGGCGTGTTGCGCTTCATCTCCGGTATGCCCGTCATCTGGAAGGCCCGTTCGGCGTCGGACGGCATCGTTTCGCGCATCATTTCAACAATTCTCTCCCGCGATCGCGAGTACCTGGCCGACGCGTCCGCCGTTGAATTTACGCGCAATCCGACAGCGCTGATCCGCGCGCTTGAACAGATCGCGAAGACCGAGTCGCCGCTGAGATGCGCCACGCCAGGTATGGCCCAGCTTTTCATCGTGGACCCCTTCGAGCGCGCGGGCGGAGCCACGAGCTACAAGCAATACATCAATGAGATAACCCGGCTCCGCTTGCAGCCCGGCAAAACACAGGAGGAGCGCGATGAGGACGCCAGGAAATTCGCGGTAAGCGAATACCCGCGTAACATGCTTGTGGGAAAGCTATCGAACCATCCGCCGCTTGGCGAGCGCATCGAGCGCCTGCAGGCGTTGATTCATGCGAAGCCCGGCGCCGCCGCAGCTTCCAGCTTAACCGACGAGGAGCTGCGCGCGAAATTCTCAGAGAGCGCCACGTTCGTCCGCAACCTCGCAAACACCGATCCCGAGGTCATGGCCAGGATAATGGCGTCGGCATTGCTGGCCCTGCCAGCAGGAAGAACGTTGCTCGAGGAAAAGATCGGCGCAACGCAAAATGACCCGGATTCGACTTCGCCCGCTTCGCTCGAGCAAAAGCTTTACGAGGCCAACCTGGCATCCACCGGCGATTTGCAGCGTTCGCGCACCGCCGCGCAAGATCCTTTACGCTACGCTTCCGCCCTCGCATCCGTAGTCACCGGCGATCTGCCATCAGCGTTGGACGCCGATCCGCCGAGCGGCAAGGGCATCAGCCAGCCCGAGTCGATAGCCGAGGAAGCGCAGCGAGTCGAGGCCCTTGCCAAGGTGCTTGCCCCGATTGCGGCATCGATGCGCCCGAAAGAGGCCGCTCCTCGGCCTGCAGCCGTCGAACAACGGACCGGGTCCGCCGGCGTCTACCTGTTCTGGAGAGTGATCGCACTCTCGGCCGGCGCGATCGTCGCGTCGATCGCAGCCAGGTAGGCGCCAAGCGCACTAAAAGCAGAGTTCCGCCTATTTCAAATTTTCGTTGGCAAAATCCCAGTTGACCAGGTTCCACCACGCCTCGACGTACTTGGCGCGCGCGTTGCGATAGTCAATGTAGTAGGCGTGCTCCCACACGTCGCAGGTGAGGATCGGGGTCTGGCCCTCGCGAATCGGCGATCCCGCGTCATGCGTCGCGACGACCTGGATCGAGCCGTCTTTCGCTCGCACCAGCCACGCCCAGCCGCTGCCGAAGTGGCCGACCGCAATCTCGCTGAATTTTTTCTTGAACGCCTCGAAATCGCCGAAGCCTTTCTTAATCGCGTCCGCGGCCGGGCCCTTGGGTCCGCCGCCGCCTTTGGGACTCAACGATTTCCAGTAAAAGGAATGATTGTAATGCTGCCCGGCGCTGTTCAGGAGGCCCCCCGGTTCGGCGCCCTTGACGATTTCTTCGAGCGACGAGCTTGCGAATTTGCTGCCCGGGGCTAATTCGTTCAGCTTGTCGACGTACGCCTTGTGATGCTTGCCGTGATGATACTCAAGCGTCTCGGCGGAGATATTGGGTTTCAGCGCGTCCATACTGTACGGCAGTTCGGGAAGTTTGAATGCCATGATGAAAAATCCGTCCTTTCGGGCTGGAATCGAGATTCGTACGCCCGGCTGATTGTGAATGCAGGTCCCGAGATTGGGCTCTGTGATCCGACTTTACCCCTGACGAATGGCTCTAGACAAACGGCTTCAGTTCTTCTTCGCCGCCCCTGCAAGGAACGCTGTCAGGTCGTCGATTCGATTGGCCAACTGCGGCAGCGCGCGCATCGCGTGCGTGGTGCGCTTGGGTTTGTAACCGGGCGGATACTTCAGAAAGAGCACGCGATCGTAGACCAGCTCGCGCGACGAGCCCGCGATTGGCGGCCCCTGGCTGCCGGGCAGGTTGGGATCGGCGTTATGGCAAACCAGGCAATTGGTCATGTACACGATTCGCCCGCGCTCTGCCGGGGTCATCGGCTTCGGCGCACCGCAAGCCAACATTGCTATCGGGAGCATCGAGACGACCGCGCGCGTCCGCAATCGTCGCGCGAAGACTGCTCTCACTGTGAGCTAGAGTTCGCGGCGGCCACTGAGCGCGCTGGTGAGCGTGGCGGAGTCGCTGTATTCCAGGTCGCCCCCGGCCGGCAGTCCGCGCGCCAGCCGCGTCGTCTTCACGCCGAGCGGTTTCAACGCGCGCGCGATGTAGAGCGCGGTCGCCTCGCCCTCGACGGTTGCATTGGTCGCGATTATCACCTCGCGCACGACCGCGGGCGGACTCACGCGCGCAATCAGTTCCTTCATCTTGATGTCGTCGGGGCCGATGCCGTCGAGCGGCGCGAGAGCGCCATTGAGCACGTGATAGACGCCGCCGAAACTGCGCGCCCGCTCGATTGCCATCAGATCGGCGGGCCCCTCGACGACGCAAATGACTTCGCGCTCGCGCGCCTCGTCGTCGCATATCTGACAGCGCGGATGGTCCGACAGGCCGAAGCATCCCGAGCACAGGCCGACGCGCTCTTTCATTTCGAGCAGGGCTTCCGCCAGCGCAATTACCTGGTCGCGCGGCCGATTGAGCAGGTTGAACGCGAGCCGCGACGCCGTCTTCTCGCCGATCCCCGGCAGCCGCGACAATTCCTTGACCAGCCGCGTCATCGCGGGCGGCAGTCCGTCCTGGCGCTTCAGGTTCTCGGCCATCAAGCGCGCTCCGTCATTCGACGCCGAATCCTGGAATCTTCAGGCCACCCAGCGGGCCGAGCTTGCTCATCTCGTCGGCGAGCATTTTCTGCGCGCGCGCCATCCCGTCATTGACGGCGACCAGGATCAGGTCTTCGAGCATCGGCTTGTCGTTGGCGCCTACCAGCGCGGCGTCGATTTCGATCTTGCGCACGCGCAGCGTGCCGTCGACCACCACGCGCACCATCCCGCCGGCCGATTGCGCCTCGACGGTTTTGGCCGCCGCCGCGTCCTGCATCTCCTGCATCTTGGATTGCAACGCCTGCGCCTGCTGCATCAATGCTGACAAGTCTATTTCTGCCACTCCAATTGCTCCTTGCCGCAGGCTTCCAGCGACGACGTACTATTTCGACTTCGGCTCGGCGACATCGTTCGGCACCTTTAATTCCACCAGGCGCGCGTCGAGCGTATCGAACACTCTTCGCACCGCGGGATCCGCAAGCACCGCCTGCCGTTCCTCGGGTGTCGCGGCGCGTCGCCCGGCATCGATCGCCGGCGGCGACGGTGCAATTTCTTTGCTTGATCCAAACGGCTCCGGCGACACCGTCCGCTTTTGCCCGTTCCCCGCGGCGACCGAACCAGTTGTGTCCGACCCCGGCGCAGACCGCGATTCGCGCGTGAGCCCCGTATCGGCTAGCGGCATCGTCGCGCGCGCGGCCGCGGGTTTCGCCGCGCCGTTGGCCGAAAGCTCGACTCGAATTGCGCGGCCGAGATGCTCGCTCGCAAGCTCCGCGATCACTGCCTTGTTGTCGTTCAGATAGCGGACGTAAATGTCGTTGCGCGCGGTGACCGTCAGCACGTCGCCGTCGAGCGCGAGTCCCGCGCCCTGCTCCATGAAACCGGCCAACGCCGCGCGCCGGCCGCGAATAAAATCGCGCAACTGCGGAAGTTCGCGCGGGCTGTCGTCTTGAGCATGATTGCGCAGCGGCGCATCGGCTTTGACTTCGCCCTCGACCCGCAGCCGCCGCGCGCCGCTCGATTGCTCCTTCGATGCCGCCTCGGGCCTGCCGCGGCCGCTCGGTCCACCGCCGGACGGTGGAGTGCCCGATGCCGGCGGCGCCGCCGCGCCGATCGCGCGCAGCAATTCGTCGGTGTCGATCACCGCCGCCAGCGACGCCATCCGCACCACCGCCATCTCCAGCAGCAGATCGGGGTAGGGCGAGCGGAGAATCTGTTCCTGCGAATCGGCCATCAGCCGAAACAGCCGCATGATGTCGCGCGCGCTGGCGCCGGCCGCCAGCCGCTTGAGCTCCGCCACTTCGTGATCGGGAATATCGTCGAGCGGACTGTCCGCGCCGCTGGCGGGAAGTTTCGCGATCGCGAGATTTCGAAGCGTCTCGAGCAAATCGCGCCCGAGCGATTCGAGGTTGGCGCCGCGGCCGGCCAGCTCGCGCACGTGCGTAAGCGCGGCGGCCGCGTTCTTCTGCAAAATCGCGTCAGCTAACTTAAGAACGGTGGTCCGGCTCGCGACCCCGAGCGACGCCGCCACCGCGGCCTCGGTGACTTTGCCCGACGCCGTCGCGATCGCTGTCTCGAGCATCCGCTCCGCGTCGCGCATGCTGCCGCCGGCCTCGCGCGCAAGCAGCCGCAGTGCGCTCTCCTCGGCCTCGACCCCTTCGCGCCGTGCGAGATCCTGCAGCCGCTCGAGAATCTTAAGGTACGGGATGCGCCGGAAGTCGTAGCGCTGCAGCCGCGACAGGATCGTCTCGGGCATCTTCTGCGGCTCGGTCGTCGCGAGAATAAACTTGACGTGCGGCGGCGGCTCTTCGAGCGTCTTCAGCAGCGCGTTGAAGGCCGAATCGGTAAGCTGATGGGCCTCGTCGATAATGTAAATCTTGAAGCGGTCGCGCGCCGGCCGGTAGCTCAGGTTTTCAATGATCGCGCGGGCGTCCTCGATCTTGCGATAAGTGGCGCCGTCGATCTCGTTGACGTCGAGCGAATTTCCGGCGCGAATCTCCACGCACGCCGCGCATTTGCCGCACGGCTCCGCGGTCGGACCCTTCTCGCAGTTCAGGCAGCGCGCAAGAATCCGCGCCGCCGTCGTTTTGCCGACGCCGCGAATCCCGGTGAACAGGAACGCGTGCGCGATTCGGCCGCGCTTGAGCGCCTCGCCGAGCGTGCGCGTCACATGCTCCTGGCCGACCAGCTCCGAGAAGCGCTCCGGCCGCCATTTGCGCGCGAGTACCAGATGGGGAGTTTGAGCTTCGGCCATCGCGAAATCTTTTCGCCCGGGACTGCCCGTCGAATGATAGCCAGGCACCCCTGCGGCACAGGGTGGCAGCCGGTACCGTTGCTTCCTTCCGGACCTGGCGGGGTTCGCGGCCTTCCCTTGCGCAGGACCCGGCTATCAGCGGCGGGCAGTCCCGAGAATGCTCCAGCGCGTCTTCCGTGGCGCGCCCTATTACAGTATCACAGCGCCGCTCATGCAACCGCAGATGACGAAAATGTTTCGTGCCCGTGGTAACTCGATTGTGCCGACTGATGGCGTGCGACCTGCGCGGTTGCTATCACAATTGTCATGGCATCGCACGCCGGCAAGGTCGTCATCGGCCTCATCCAGATGAGCTGCGCCGCCGAGCCGCGCCTCAACCTCGACAAGGCGATCGCCAAAATCGACGAGGCTGCCCGCCGCGGCGCGCAAATCGTCTGCACCCAGGAGTTGTTCGGCGCGCACTACCCGTGTCAGGTCGAGGATCCGAAATTTTTCGATCTCGCCGAGCCGATTCCCGGACCCACCACCGAAGCGCTCGGCGCCGTCGCCAAGGCGCGGAAAATTATCATAATAGCGTCGATCTTCGAGCGCCGTGCGGCCGGCGTCTATCACAACACCGCCGCCGTCATCGACGAGGCCGGCAAAATCGTCGGCCGCTACCGCAAGATGCACATCCCCGACGATCCCCGCTACTACGAAAAATTCTATTTCACCCCCGGCGATCTCGACTTCGTCGCGCATCCCACCTCGCGCGGCCCGGTCGGCGTGCTCGTATGCTGGGATCAATGGTTCCCCGAAGCTGCGCGCCTTACCGCGATGGCCGGCGCGCAGATCCTCTTCTATCCCACGGCCATCGGATGGTGGCATGGCGAGCCGCAGAAAGTCCGCCCCAAGCAGGTGAACGCCTGGGAAACGATTCAGCGCAGCCACGCGATCGCCAACGGCGTCTTCGTCGCGGCGGTCAATCGCGTCGGCGTCGAAGGCGAGCTCGAGTTCTGGGGCGATTCATTCGTCGCCGATCCGTTCGGTGAGATCATCGCGCGCGCCGGCGCCACCGCCGAGGAGACGCTGCTCGCCGAATGCGACCTTGCCAAGATCGAGCAAGTCCGCCGCAACTGGCCGTTCCTGCGCGATCGCCGAATTGACGCCTACGCCGACCTGACGCGCCGCTATCGTTCGTAGCCGTGACCGCAATTTCACCCGAGCATCGACGCATTCTCGCGGGCTACCGGATGCCGCCCGAATGGGCGCCGCATCTCGCGTGCTACCTCGCATGGCCGCACAATCGCGACACCTGGCCCGGCAAGTTCGACGTCATCCCGCCCATCTACGCCGACATGGTTGCGAAGATCGCGCGCTTCGAGCCTGTGCGCCTGATGGTCACCGATCAAACGCAACTCGACCAGGTGCGCGCGATGGTTCGTGACGCCGCCCGCCGCACGGAAAAGGAAGCGCCCGGCCCACTTCTCCCCATAGATGTATTTCATCTGCCGACCAACGACGCATGGGCACGCGACCACGGCCCGATTTTTGTCAACCGCCTCGGAAGCGTTGCGCCCAACCTCCCAGCGCAGATCGCGCTCGACTGGCGCTTCAACTCGTGGGGCGAAAAGTACGGCGCCTTCGAGCTCGACGACGTCGTCCCGCAAAAGCTCGCCGCACGTTACGGCGTCGAAGTGATCGAGCCGGGAATCGTGCTTGAGGGCGGCTCGATCGACGTCAACGGCGCCGGCTCCGTGCTCACGACCGAGTCATGCCTGCTCAACCCCAACCGCAATCCCACGCTCACCCGCACCGACATCGAGGACTACCTGCGCACCTACCTGGGCGTGACCAACGTGCTCTGGCTCGGCGACGGAATCGCCGGCGACGACACCGACGGCCACATCGACGACCTCGCACGCTTCGTCGCGCCAGACACGATCGTCACTGTCCTCGAGCACGATCCCGCCGACGTGAACTACCCCGTCCTGCGCGACAACCTCGAACGCCTGCGCGCGATGCGCTATCAAGACGGCCGGCCCTTCAAAATCGAAACTCTCCCGATGCCCCCGGCCGTCATCTACGACGGCACCCGCCTGCCCGCCTCCTACGCGAACTTCTATGTAGCGAACGGCGCCGTACTGATACCCACCTTCGACGCCCCCACGGACGCCCTCGGAGCAGAAACTCTGCAGCGCCTGTTCCCAACCCGCCGAGTTGTAGGCGTCCCCTCAACCGACCTGGTCTGGGGCCTCGGCTCCGTCCATTGCCTTAGCCAGCAGCATCCGTCACCCCCCAACGTCTGACTACTGAATCCGAAGTTTGATGCCGGATTTGGGGATGAACTATTCAGCCTGATCCCGCCAGATTTGGCGTGCTATGTGTACGGCATGGGCAACCGTCAGAATGCCCCATCCTCGCCAAACTCGCTCGAAACCGGGTGGCGCTCTCGTCCATCAGAAATAATTTTTGACGGAACGAAGCTACCGGTGGTAGGGTCGTTATGAAAAACACCACAGATGGTAGAAATTGTCGATTCCATCGTTTTTCCATCAACCAGA
This sequence comes from uncultured delta proteobacterium, assembly GCA_963842085.1. Taxonomy (GTDB): domain Bacteria; phylum Desulfobacterota; class Binatia; order Binatales; family Binataceae; genus Binatus. The sequence goes on along the minus strand of CAWJET010000001.1, from coordinate 2,302,631 downwards.
AACGTAACGCCTCGACCTCATTCTTAATATCTTTAATATCAGACTTGACAGAGTTAATATTTAGATTCAGTATTACTTCAAATGCGACCAATAATTCTTAAATGCCCATCGTGCGACGGCAACCTTACGGTCGCCCGCCTGCGATGTCCCGATTGCGCAATCTCGATCGACGGCGAATTTGCGCCGCCCGCGCTCCTCAAACTCACCGGCGCGCAAATCGATTTCGTCGAGGTCTTCATCAAGAACCGCGGCGTTATCCGCGACGTCGAGCGCGAACTCGGCGTCTCCTACCCGACCGTGCGCGCGCGCCTCGACGAAGTCATCATCGCGCTCGGCTACTCCGCCAAGTCCGCGCCCGAGACCTCCACCTCCGACGACAGCGGCTCGCGACGCCGCTCGGTCCTGGCCGATCTGAAGAGCGGCAAACTCACGGCAGAAGAAGCTCTCGCCGCGCTCAACGAGCCCCGCACAAAAGACAGTTGAACAATCCGGCAAGTGGAAAAGTGAAAAAATCAACGGAGGAAATCCGCCATGGCTATCTCGACGCTCGAAGGAGTTGAATCAATCCGCGTCCTGCGCGCCGCCGGAAATCTCAAAATCGCCGGCGGAGATCTTTCCGCAATTGAGATCGATTCGGGCCTCACGCCCCAGGTCACTCGCGACGCCGGCGGCGCCGAACTGACGCTCCGCGACAACGCCGTCATCACCGTCCCCGCCGGCGTCACCGTCGAAGTCGAAGACCTCGCCGGCAACCTCGACGTTTCCGATCTCGCCACCCCTTTCGTCGTCAAGCGCGTTCGCGGCAATCTCCACGCGCACCGCGTCGGCGCCATCTCAATCCGCGAGCCTGTCGGCGGCAACGTCTCCATCAACCAGGCGGGTGCTGTAGAAGGCCTCAAAGTCGGCGGTGCGCTCTCCGTTGAGTCAGCGGGCGCGATCACCTTCAGCCGCGTTGCCGGCGGGCTCGATTGCCGCGCCATCGAAGGAGAAGTGGCGATCGAAAAAATCGGCGGCAGCGCGCGCCTGCTTCGACTGTGCGCCCCGTTCATCGCCCGCATCGTCGGCGGACATCTCGAAGTCGAGGACGCCTCACAGGTCGAAGCCGGCGCCGTCGGCGGCCGCGTGCGTGCCGCGAACCTGTCCGGCGCAATCCGGATCGGTACGATCGGCGGCAAACTCGCAGCCGAGAGCGTCGCCGGCGAAGTCGCGGTCGGCTCTGTCGGCGGCCACGCGCGCATCAGCCGCGTTGGTGGCTCGCTCAGCCTTGAAGACGTGGGCGGCGCGGTTGATCTCGCCGGCCCGTTTCCCACCGACAAGACCTGGAGCGTCAGAAGCCGCGGCCGCGTCAACCTGGAAGTGGACGCCAACGCCTCGCTCGAGCTCGACGCCTCCGCCGGATGGGGCCGTATCCGCACTTACGGCATCGACGCCGCCGGCCTCAAATGGCTCGGCCGCAATCACGTTCGCGGGACGATCGGTCCCGACCCAGCGTCCGGCGCGCGCACGAAAATCGCCGTCGAGACCCGCGGCGCCGACGTGATCGTCGCCAGCGGCGACGCGCGCGAGCGCGATTTCTCCGGCCGCGGTTACCGCTCGCGCGCGGGCGGCGCATTCTCCGCCCCGTTCGAGGACCTTGCCGACAACCTCGGCGGCGAGATCCCCGCCTTTGTGCGCAGCGTGCTCGACGCCGCCGGCCAGTTCGTCGCCGAGAGCGGCGGCCTTTCCAGCGGAATCGTGCGCGAAGTTACCCGCGATGTGAAGCGCAGCGTCAGCGAAGGACTCCGCGAAGTCGAGCGCGCCATTTCCGAAATCGAGGAGCGGGTCCCCGACGACGTCGGCGATCGGCTCGCCAAGCTGGGCAAGGAAATCGGCGATCTCGTCGCGAACGCGGTGCGCGGCGGCTCGCGCGAGGCGCGCAACGAGATGCGTGAGCGGGTGCGGCAGGCCGCGCGCGAGATGCGCGACAAAATCCGCGAAGCCGCGCGCGACCTGCGCGAACGTTCGCATGAACAGGCCGGCAGCACTACTCAGTCAGCTACTCAATCGGTTACTCAGTCGGAGACTGACAAACCGGCAGCCGATAGTCAGTCGGCGAAATTCAGGCCCGGCGCAACTGTAAAACTGAGTCGCGACGACGCCATCCTCGAAATCCTGGCCGCCGTGAAGGACGGCCGCCTCGAGCCGGACGAGGCCGACGATCTGATCAACGCCTGGATGGAGGTTTCGCGCGGCGACGACGCCCGCCGCTGAACTGTTCGAAACTACTCACTTACTAGTGAACTGAGTCAGCGACAGAGTATTGCCGTCAGGGTCCTTGAACCAGCACACCTTGGTTCCATCCGGCGTCGTCCAGATGCCCGCGTCGTCCTGCGTCATGCCTTTGTAACGTTCGAAATTTACGCCCTTCTTCGTAAGTTCCGCCACGGTCGCCGCGATGTCGCCAACCGTCCAGCCCATCGCCGTGAACGGCAACGGCGAAAACTCCTTCACCTTCTGAATGTGGAGCCGGGTACCTCCCGCCGTGAACACGATCGCGAACCATCCGTCTTCAACCAGCTTGAGCCCGAGAACGTCCGAGTAGAATGCCTTCGCGCGCTCCGGCTCTGTCGTCGCAATCATCGCAATTAGCGGTTGGTTGCCAAGCATGGTCCGAACTCCCCTCGCGGCGATTACCCTCGTCAGAACTCCCTTCTAGCACTTTGGTGTGCAGGCAGTCTTGCGCCAGATTGCCGTTCGATGCCGAAAGATCGCCGCTGGTTGTGGCGCTCGCCCTTTGCTATTGAGGTTCGCAGCCGAGCTCGTCGACTGCAAGTTGTGAGGGTGACTCGGCGGAGGATGGTTGACCGGTAGCTCGATGCTCGACTTCTTCAGAGATGCGCCGTGGCTCACGCGCCGGCGCCTCGTCGCATATCCGAAGCTGTTCCTCGTCGTTTATGTCGTCAGCGCCAGCGTCTGGCTGATGCACAGCAAGGGGCTGGTCGATCCTGCCGGACATCCGATCGGCGCCGACTTTGCGGTGCTGTGGAGTGCTTCCCAACTTGCGATCAAAGGACTTGCGGCCTCCGTGTACGACACCGCGCAACTGTGGAGGGTAGAGAGAACTGCAGTTCAATCTGCCTCGCTGGGCTACACAAGTTTTGGCTACCCGCCGATGTATCTGCTGATAATCTCGCCCCTAGCGCTTCTGCCGTACGTCTGGTCTTTGATTGCATGGAGCGCGGCAACCTTCGCCGCCTATTTCGCAGTCATGTGGAAAATCGACCCCGAGCGGGATTCGATTTGGCCGGCGATCGCTTTTCCCGGCGCGCTGGTCAATCTGACCAACGGCCAGAATGGATTCCTCACACTCGCGCTGCTTGGGGCCGCCCTGCTGACGCTCGAGCGGCGCCCGATTCTAGCCGGCGTGATGTTCGGGCTGATGAGCTACAAACCACAGTACGGCATCTTGGTGCCGATCTTTCTGCTCGCCACTGGCCGCTGGCGCGCGATCGCGGCAGCGTCGGTCACGGTGGTATTGTTCGCGGCTCTGTCGTTCGCAATTTTCGGAGCGCAAACCTGGCAGGCTTTTTTTGTCAGCGTCAGCTTCAACCGCCATGTCGTGCTCGAACAGGGTGGCATCGGGTTCGAGAAGATACAAAGCGCCTTCGCCGCCGCGCGCTTGTGGGGATTCAGCATCGCGACGGCTTATGCTTTTCAGTGCGTGGTAAGTTTGATAACCGTGCTCACCGTCACTTGGATTTGGCGGCGAACAACGAAGTTTGAGCTTCACGCCGCCGGGCTCGCAACCGGCATATTGCTGGCGACGCCTTACATAATAGTGCACGATCTGGTCATCCTCGCGCTGCCGATCGCATGGCTCGCGCTCGAAGGCCGCCGCTGCGGCTTTCTCCCATGGGAAAAATCGCTGCTGGCGTTCGTCTGGCTGCTGCCGCTGTTCGCGCGCTTACTCGCCGGCCACGCAATGATTCCAATCGCCCCGCTCGCGATGCTCCTGCTGCTGGCCGACACCGCCCGCCGTGCGGCCGTATCGATACCAAACTCTACCGCGTCTCCGTGAATCTCTTAGCTGGCTCTCAAGGCAACGAACGAGAAACCCATTCCCCCCTTCTAAACAGGCCGAAGCGCGTCTTGCCCACGGCGGGGTTCACATTCGTTATCTCCCGTGCCTTGACCCTGCGCGTTCCGCCGTACTATGCACGCTGGCGAGCGACTCAAGATGTCCAAGCGCACCTGCATTCTCCTGCTTCTGATCCTCGGGAGCGCGCCGCTCGCGGCCGTGCCCGCGCGCGCCCAGCTTCCCCCTGACGAGATGACCTCGAAGACCCTCCCCGAGCCCGCGCCCAACTGGGTCTTCGTGCTGGACGCCGGCTTCCCAAGCACCAACATCGCCAAGCTCGACATCATCGACGGCGACACCCGCAAGATGCTTGGTCAGTTGACCGGCGGCTACCTGGCCAATTTCGAGATTTCCCCCGACCATCGCGAGATGTACATGGTCGACACCTACTACTCGCGCGGATGGCATGGCACGCGCACCGACGTCGTTTCGATCTTCGACGCCAAGTCGCTCACCTTCGAGGCCGAGGTCGCGATTCCGCCCAAGCGAATTTTGATCGTGCCCAAGCGCGACACGGCGGCCGTCACGCCCGACGGCCGCTTCATGCTGATCGCCAACATGACGCCGGCCACTTCGGTCAGCGTCGTCGATCTAAAGGCGCGCAAGTTCGCCGGCGAGATCGACACGCCCGGATGCGTCCAGGTGCTCGCGCCCGGCAACCGCCAGTTCTCCTCGATGTGCGCGGACGGCTCGATTCTCACCGTCCAGCTTGACGACGCCGGCGCCGCCAAAGAAAAGAAGCAGGGCAAGCCGTTCTTCGATCCCAACAAGGATCCCGTTTTCGATCAGCCGGCCGTCGTCGGCAGCAAGGCGTACTTCGATTCGTACCACGGCGCGATTCACGTGCTCGATTTGTCGGGAGCCGAAGCGGTGGCCGAGCCTGAATGGTCGGTGTATGCGAGCGCGAAAGACAAGGCGTGGCGCCCGGGCGGATGGCAGACGATCGCATACAATGAGAAGCGCAATTTGCTCTTCGTGCTGATGCATCAGGGCGGCGAATGGACTCACAAGCAGTTCGGCACCGAGGTCTGGGTCTTCGACGCGGCAAAGCAGGCGCGCGTCGGGCGCATCAAGCTCAAGACTCCCGCGTACTCGATCTACGTGAGCAATAGCGATAACCCAATTCTGTACACGCTGTCGTTGCTGAAGAGTCAGTTGGACGAATACGCGGTGCCGGACGGCAAGCATCTAGGCACAGTCGATCAACTCGGCACACCGTTCCTGGTGCAAGGACCCTAGCGGATTATGTTTGCGATGGATCCAGCGGTTTCATGGACGATCTCGATTGCGCTGGCGGTCGTGTTCGGCGCGTCGGCGGTAATCAAATTTGAGGACTTCGGCGAGTTTCGCGCCGCGGTCGCGAACTACCGTATCGTCCCTGAAAGTTCTGCGATGCCAGTCGCGGCGCTGGTTCCGGTCACCGAAACCGCTGGCGCAGTGGGGATTCTGATACCGCGCAGCCATCAAGCCGCTGCCGCTCTGCTGCTTATACTGCTCGCAATCTTCACCGCTGCGATCGTCGTCAACCTGATGCGCGGGCGATTGCACGTCGATTGCGGATGTTTCGGTCCGGCGATCCGCCAGCCGCTGAGCTGGTGGCTGCCGGCGCGCAACGCGATTCTGATGGCACTGGCCGCGATCGCGATTGTGCCGGCGGACGGCCGCCCGATGACGCCGCTCGACGCCGCGACCATCGTTTTCGGCGCTGCGACCGTTGTGGTTCTCTACCTGGCGGCAAACTATCTGCTCGCCAACCTGCCGCGGATGCGCGCGCTCGAGACTGCCAATGCATGACGCACTCGTCATCTCGCAAATAATTCTGTGGATCGCGGTGGTCGCGCTGTCGGCCGTCGTGCTCGCGCTCATTCGTCAAATCGGCGTGCTGCACGAACGAATCGCCCCGATGGGCGCGCTCACTATCGACAAGGGTCCCAAGGTCGGCGACCAATCTCCCGTCTTCGAGTTGACCGACCTGGCAAACAGGCCGATCGCAATCGGCGCCGCACGCACCGACGGCCGCAGCCAGCTCCTGATGTTCGTCTCGCCGACCTGCCCGGTGTGCAAGAAACTCCTGCCGATTGCCAAGTCGGTCGCGGCGGCGGAGTCGCGATGGCTCGATCTGATTTTCACCAGCGACGGCGAGCCGTCCGAGCAGGACGCGTTAATCGCGCGGCATCAGCTTGAATCGTATCCGTTCGTGCTGTCGCCCGAAGTCGGCCTGACCTATCGTGTAGCCAAGCTTCCATACGCGGTGTTGATCGACGATGAAGGCGTGGTGCGCGCCAAGGGTCTGGTCAACACGCGCGAGCATCTCGAAAGCATCGTCGCCGCCAAGCAGATGCACCTGGCGTCGCTCCAGGAATATCTAAAGACGCACCACGAACACGGCGCGGCGGCGAAAGCTCGGGCCAACGGAGAGAGGGGCGCGAAGCATCATGGATAGACTCGTCGAACGACTGACCCGCGCGGTGGCGCAGCGGAGTTCGCGGCGCAGCTTTCTCGCCACGCTCGGCAAAATGATTCTCGGCGCGTCAATCTTTCCGCTGCTGCCGATCGATCGCGTCGCCGCGAATGCGAATGCCGCCGGCCCAAAGTCGAAAAACACCGAGGACGATACCACCTGCGACTACTGGAAATACTGCGCGATCGACGGCTTCCTTTGTTCATGCTGCGGCGGCGGCTCGCACGACTGCCCGCCCGGCGCCACGCCGTCGCCTACCTCGTGGGTCGGCACCTGCCGCCATCCGTCCGACGGCAAAGACTACATCGTCAGTTACCGCGACTGCTGCGGCAAGGCCTCGTGCGGGCGATGCCTGTGCGCGAACACGATCAGCGAGATGCCACTCTATCGGCCGCAGCTCGACAGCGACCTCATCTGGTGCTTCGGCGCGCCGACGATGATGTATCACTGCTCGACCGCCGAGATCGTCTCGGTGAAGTGAACCGGGTTGCGCTCGCTCTCGTGGCCGTCGCACTCGGCGCCGGCTGGATCGCTGATGCGCGTGCCGCCGAGCCCGACGTGTTCGCCGCGCGATGCGTCATCTGTCATCAGAGTACGGCGCGAGGAGTGCCCGGCATCTACCCTCCGCTGGCAGACTCGATCGGCTACGATGTGCTATTCAAGGACGGCCGCGACTACCTGATTCACGTGGTGCTCGGCGGACTCAGCGGCCCGATCACCGTCGGTGGCACAACGTACAACGGCCTGATGCCGCGATTCTCGCAGCTCACCGACGCCGAGATTGCCGCGGTGCTCAACGAAGTGCTGACGCATTTCAATGCACCCGAACTTCCGAAAGATTTTGCGCCGATCACCCCGGCGGAGGTCAGGCGCGCCCGCGCGATGCCGCTCTCGGCGACCGAGTTAACTCGCGAGCGATCATCGCTGATGAATCAACAGAAGCGATGAAGTGGCGTAGTCTCGCAAGCGCCGCGGCGCTCCTGATGCTGGCGGCGGCGCCCGCGTGGGCTGAGCCGCCCGAAAAGCTCTACATGCTGAATTGCTGGGGATGCCATCGGCCGCACGGCGAAGGGATTCCCGGCACGGCACCGTCGCTTCGCGGCGCCGCGGACTTTCTGCGCGTGCCGGGCGGCAGGCAGTACCTGATCGAGGTGCCGGGCGTCGCGCAGTCGGCGCTCGACGACGCGCAGGTGGCGGCCGTGATGAATTGGATCATCGAATCGTTCAGCGCCGATCGAATCCCGGCCGGCTTTCGCCCCTACACGCGCGAGGAAGTCGCGAAGACCCGCGCGACGCGCCTGACCGAGATCAAGGAGGTGCGCTTGAGGTTGGTAAACGAGATGGTCGCGATGAAGGTCCGGCCGGCGGAGAAATAGCCGGGCGCTCGAACGGCGCCGCTACAGCTTGAAGGTTTTGAGCGCCATGGCGGCGCCAATGGTAGCAGACCGGAAATCGTTATCAAGGAAGTTTGTGTGCGAGTCTCGACGGATTGCTGCCCGTTTACTGTGCGCTCTCGGCGTCTCAAGTGATATGAAGTCACGATGCCGGCGGTGCAGGGTGTCATAAACGGAGCGAGCGGGGTAAAGGGCTGGCGGCGGGCGCTTGGGGAGTACACCGAGCGGCGCGTGATGCTGATCCTGCCGTTGGGCTTCGCCAGCGGCATCCCGTTGCTGCTTACCTTTTCAACATTGTCGGCATGGTTCGCCAGCAAAGGCGTGAGCCGCGCAACCATCGGCGCTTTCGCGCTGGTCGGCACGCCGTACGCGTTCAAGTTCCTGTGGTCGCCGTTGATCGATCGGCTGCCGCCGCCGATTCCGCTCGGGCGACGGCGTGGCTGGGGCATCGCGATTCAGCTCGCACTCATCGCGGTGACGCTCGCGCTGGGTTCGTGCAACCCGAAACGTGACCTTGCGCTCATAGGGACGCTGGCGCTGCTGGTGGCTTTCCTCTCGGCCAGCCAGGACGTCGTGATCGACGCCTACCGGGTAGAAATCCTCACGCCCGAGCAGCAGGGTCCCGGCGCCGCCATGATCCAGACCGGCTACCGGATCGCGATGCTGGTCTCCGGCGCCGGCGCGCTGATCATTGCAGCCCGCTACGGCTGGTTCGCGGCCTACGCCACGATGGCGGCCTTGCTGGCGGTCGGCGTGCTCGTGTTCATCTTCGGGCCCGAACCGGCGACGCTGCCGGAAGCGCAGCCGCGTCCCGCAATGGCAGGATGGGACGCGATTAGCGCCTGGCTGGCGACTGCGGTCACGGGGCCGTTCGCCGACTTCATGCGGCGGCCGATGTGGCCGGCGATCGTCATTTTCATCGTCGGCTACAAGCTCGGCGAAGCGATGGCGGGAGTGATGGCGATGCCGCTCTACATCTCGCTCGGTTTTTCGCTCAACGAGATCGCTGCCGTCTCCAAGCTGGTCGGATTCTTCGCGACTGTTGCCGGCGCGATTGTCGGGGGTGTGGTGACGTCGAAGCTCGGCGTGATGCGCGCGCTCGTCCTGTGCGGGGTTCTGCAGTCGGCGGGCAACTTGTTCTACGTGCTGCAGGCGGTGGGCGGCCATCGGCTCGATTATCTTGCCCTGTGCGTCGCCGCCGAGAATCTGACGGGCGCGATGGCGGGCACAGCGCTGGTGGCCTACCTCTCCGACCTATGCTCACCGGCGTTCACCGCGACTCAGTACGCGCTGCTGTCGTCATTGGCGGCGGTGGGGCGCACGCTGTTCGCGTCTTTGGGGGGAGTGCTGGCGGACAAGCTCGGCTGGGTGCCGTTCTTCATGCTGACGACGGTCGCGACGATTCCTGCGCTGGTGCTGCTGATCTGGATCGCGTATCGGGATCCGACGCTCCTACGCAAGAGCGGGAGTCCTGTGTCCATGTGATCTGCAAGGCGGTTGAGCCTCAGCATCAATCGGTTATATAGAGAACTAAATGCGTCGAATTTAGCCTATGTCGCGGGCTTTATTTACCTTGAGCGCCGACGTTTGATACGTTGCGGAAATGAGTCCTGTTCGAGCATCGGCCACCCGAAGTTTGCGCGGGCTTAAGAATATCTCCTGGCTCACGGCGCGGCAGCTCGACAAGCTCTCCAACGCGCTGACCATCAGCATCGTCGAAAAGCGCGCGATCATCTTCGACGAGAGGCACTCGCCCGATTCCGCATACATCCTGCTCGCAGGGGTGGCGCGAATCACGTGCCGCAATCGCAAGGGTCAGCGCACGTTGGTGATCATGGTCGCGCCCGGCATGATCCCCGGTTTCCCGCCGCCGGTTTCCGGCATCAGCTACAATTTTCGCTGCGAAGCAGTTACCGTTTGCCGAATAGGGACGATCCCGCTTGAGACGTTCGTCGAAATATCGCTCGGAGTCACTTCGGCAGACTTCAAACGGATGGCGTCGAGCTACCTGGGCCGCTGGGATTTGGTTCAACTGCGCTGCGCAAACTTCATGAGCTGCACTCTCGAAGAGCGGTTGGCCCTGATCCTGCTCGAACTATGTGAAAATTTCGGTCTGCACGATCCAAAAGGGATTCGGCTGACATTGCCCGCTCGGCACAAAGACCTCGCAGAACTGGTCGGCGCCTCGCGGCCTCGAATCACCGAGCATTTGAATTTGTTCGAGCGCAAGCATTTGATTTGGCGCAGCGGGCGTCAACTGGTTGTCAATCGGGATCGAGTGGAAACTTTTCTGGGGCAAACGCATATCGCCGCCTCCGACGCCGAGTTCAAGAGAGCACGCCAAAGTCCGGCCTGACGAGTAGTTGGCGGCCTATGCCTACGGCTGCCCAGGTTCGTCGGTCCTCCTGCCCGGCGTTCCCTGCCGCACAAATGATTTGTTATGCGGGTTACATTGCGCTTCCTTTATAGCTTGTAATGACGTATGATTTGGTTTCCTGCCAGGTGCAATTGTGAATGAAAGGGACAGCTCACGTGATGCCGACTTCGACCGACTGAGCCGGCTCAAAAGTCTGTCGTGGCTTTCTCCGTCTGAACTTACACTCCTGGTCGGCTCCCTTGCGCTGGCCAACTACAAGCGACACTCGGTGATTTTGCGCGACGTTGCGCTCGCCCGGGATGCTCACATTTTGTTAGCAGGAGTTGCGCGCATCACCTGCCGCAACACGCGCAACGAGCGGGTGACGGTGGCGATGCTTGCGCCGGTTCCGATTCCCGAATTCCCGGCGCTGCCGCTCAGTCAGTCCGGGTTTCAATGCGAGGCTTACAACGATTGCCGGGTTGGCACCGTGAGTTGGGACGATTTCGACGGCATCACCGTAAATGCTTCCGAGTCCGCCTTCAAACAATTTCATCGCAACGATTTAAAGCAGTGGTATCGTCTTCTGCTGCGCAGCTCGAGTTTTCTGAACCTCGGTCTGCACGAGCGAATAGGCATCGCGCTGCTGGAACTGTGCGCGGACTTTGGAATCGAGGAGTCGCGCGGCACGCTGCTGCGCGTATCTTTCAGCCACAAGGACATCGCCAACCTGGTCGGCGCCTCGCGGCCCAGAGTAACAGAGCATCTGGCGCGGCTGGAGCGCGAAAAATTCGTAACTCGGCAGGGACGGCAGATGGTCGTGCAGGTTTCCAAGCTGTTCGATTCCATGAATGCGCCAGTCGGCACGCATCTGAATTAGCTGAAATCTTTGGAAACTGAGTTCAACCTTGTACGCGTCGAGTTGATCGACGATCCCGCCACAATTGCGGAGATCGGATTCGAGGCTTGCTGCGAAGGCGACGACCTGATTTGCCGGCGGTGTGGCGATGGGACGCGATCGATCGCGGCAATTCTGGTAGTGCCGGCGGGCGGACACGCCCGATGGGCGCTTTGCGCGAATTGTTTGCTGGAACTGCCCTGAACCGCCGGCACTGGAAGCGAGAGTCAGGAGTTGAGACCGAGCCGCACGCGGGCGTAGAGTTCGGCGGAATTATCGAAGTCGATGCTGGCGTGCTGTGCGCCGACATTGATGTTCCGAAATGCGGCCTGAAGCGCGCTCGGCGCATACACCGCGTGCGCTCCCGAGGCTGAGAACATCCGCGCGACCGCGCGGCGGCATAACTCGGCGGCGTACGCGGCCTGCCACTTCGCGCGCACGCGGTGATGGTTGTCGAAGGGCGCGCCGGTCGCCATCAGGCGATCGAATTCCCCGAGAATATCGTGAATCAGCAGATCTGCCGAATGAATTTCGGCGGCGGCCTCCGCCAGTCGCACCTGCGTCGGCCCGTGCTCGGCCTTTCGCGCGCCGGTCAGAATGACGCGCCGCTCTTTGGTGCGCTCGATGAATTGACGCAGCGCGAATTTCGCGGAGCCGAGCACCGCTGTCGATACCGAGACTGACAGCATGGCCTCGGCCGAGAGTCGATACAGATTTGTGGCGTGAATCGCGGCGTGAGGACTCGCGCCGCGAAACAGCGTCCGCGTATCGAGCGCGCGATGCGCCGGCACGAAGACATTGTGCGCGACGACGTCCTTGCTGCCGGTGCCCTGCAGGCCCATTACGTGCCAGGTGTCGTCCACTTCGAGGTCGGCGCGCGGTACGACGACGTGGACCAGCGGCCCGTGAGTGGCGGCCTCGGCGCATCCCAGCATTACCCAGTGAGCATGATCGACGCCGCTGCAAAATTGCCAGCGCCCATCGACGCGGAAGCCGCCATCGACGGCGCTTGCATTGCCCTGCCACGACAGCGTCCCGGCGACCAGGCCGTCGCGGCCATCGCCGAAGACTTCGTCCTGCGCCGTTTCGGGAAACGAACCCATGCACCAGTGATGGGCGCCCATGACCATCAGCACCCAGCCGCTCGAGGGGCAGGCCTCGGAGAGGCAAGTCACAGCGTCGGCCAGTGTCCGCAGGCTCAACTCGTAGCCGCCGACGCGGCGCGGCTGCGTAATCCGGAACAAGCCGGCGTCGACAACGGCCGCCATGCTTTCGGCGGTGAGCCTGCGCGCCGCATCGCATTCTCGGGCATGGCCGGCGAGCGCCGGCGAAATCGCGGCGGCGCGGCGCATGATTTCGTCGTGGTCGATCTGCATATTGACTCCAGTAGTCAGATCGCGATTCGAGTGACTACTCGCATTAGCCAGTTCATCGCGGCGCGAGCGCTTCGAGCGCGAGCTCGACGGGGGTACCATTGCTGCCATCCGATTTGCCGCGCCAGGCACCCGCCATTCCAATCGGGGTTATGCACACGTGCGTCGCGCCGGCCTGGTACTGCGCCGCCACGCGATCGCGGATCGCTTGCTCGTCACCCCACGCAACCATGGCATCGACAATTCGATCGCTGCCACCGCCGGCAAAGTCCGAATCATTGAAGCCCATCAGCCGGAGGCTTTGCAGATAGTTGGGGAGGCCGAGGTAAAATCCGATCAGTCCGCGAATCGCCGTGCGCGCTTTGCGGGGATCCTTTTCAAGCAGCGAGATTTGTTGGACGCAGATCAACTTGTTGGGACCGAGTGCGGCGCGAATTTGCGCGGTCCGCTCCGGAGTGACGAACGTTGGGAGCGTCCCGTCGGCTTCGGCAGCGACCAGCCGGAGCATTTTCGGAAGCAGGGCAGCGACCACGATTGGCGCTTCGGTCGAGGGCTTCGCCGCACCATAGGGAGCCTCTTTGAGACGGGCGAGGTAGTCCCGCATGAAGGTGAGAGGCTTCGTGTAGTTGATTCCCACCCGCGTCATCATCGGGCCGTGGCTGATCCCAATGCCGAGTACGAAGCGGTCGGGGAACATCTCGGCGAGCGTCCGCGCGCCTCCAATCATCGCGACCGGTTCGCGCTTCCAGACGTTCGCGATCGCGGTGCCGACGATCAATTTGTCGGTCACTGTCAGCAGATGAGCGGCCAGCGCGAATGGATCGCGGCCAAAGGCTTCGGGAAACCAGAGGGAACTGTAACCGAGCTTCTCGACCTTGCGCGCAAACTTCGCGAGGTCGACTCCCGCCATGGAGTCCATCAAGGCGTCGACGCCGAGGGTGCCAAGATTCATCGAGTGAAACCTCCAAGAGCCAAAAAAGCCGCGCGCCCCCCTAGGACCTTTACGCTCCAGAGTGGCGACAGACAAGCAAATGCGAATCCAACGGGCTTGTCGGCACGGCTGCTTGATATGTTAAAGCAGAGTCGTGAAGAGAACCATTTGCCTGGCAATCAGCGCGTTCTTGCTTTCGTGCGGCAGCGCGACCAGCGACAGTGTCGCGCCGGCAGCATGCGGTCCATTTGGCGATCCGTCGGCGGCGATAATTTCGGACGTCAAACCCAACTGCGGAGAAGGCGAGCTTCTTGGTCCGTGGAAGGACGCGGATGGCATCGATCGCTACGCCTGCCTCTACGAGCCGAAACCTACCCGCGCGAATAGCAAGTTACCAATGGTCGTTTACTTACATCCGTCGCTGTTTTCCGCCGGTTGGATTACTCAAACCAATATACTTGACCTCCAGGACTCTGTCTCACTTACTGACGATCCGAAGAGTGTCGGATACATAGTGCTGGCGCCCGAGGGACGCAGGACGACGCACTATTATCCATTCCCCGACAACACTGGAATTGGATGGGACAACTGGTATCGGCAGTTGAACCCGGCGGGAGACGTGAAGATCGGAGCCACGACCTGGCGGGAAAATGCGGACGCGGCGACGATCGATCATTTCATCGCGGCCGAGGTCGCGAGCGGGAAAGTCGATACCGCCCGGATTTATGTATCCGGATGGTCCAACGGAGCCGCGATGGGCTACCTGTACGCGGTGAATCGTCCGAACATTGCGGCCGCGGCCGTTTATTCCGCACCCAACCCATTCGGCGCGTTCGACGATCCTTGCCCACAGCGGCCGGTCGCCGGTCCGCCGGCGAATGATACGCAGATTCAGATTTTCAACCCGGCCGCACGAACTATGCACATTCACAACGCCTGCGACATCGGTGGCATCTGTCCCAATGGCGAGCAACTGGCAACCGACTTAAACGCGGCCGGAGTGGTTGTCGACGATGTGATCCTCGACAATCACCATCGCCGGGTTTACTCATGTACGGATTCGTGCGGCACCGATCCAACTGCCCCGGAAAGATCAACCGCTAGTGTTACGGGGTCGATAATTGGTCTCGGTAATCACATGCGATGGCCCAGGGAATGGTCGACTACGATGCTGGAGTTTTTCAGGCAGCATCCCCTTAAGACTGCGCCTTAGGTTCGAGTCCTCGCGATTGTGCTAATCAGAACGTGGTCGTATGGTCGAAAAACGAGGCATCTCAAAGCATGCAAACGAAGGCCGTCAACCAAACCGGGTCGGCGCGGCAATCGCCGGCAGACCTGATCGATCTCGAGCGCTACCCGATCCTCAATTTGAGCAGTGACGCCACACGCGCACTGACGCGTCATTGCCGCACGCAACTCGATCGCACCGGCGCCTGCGAGCTGCCCGGATTCCTCAAACCTGAAGCGGTTGCGACGCTCGTGCGCGAGGGCGACTCGCTCGCGGCGCTCGCCTATCACAGCGTCGTAACGGGCACGCCTTATCTCGAAGCGCCCGATCCTTCGTGGCCAAACGATCACCCGCGGAAGTTTTTCGAGCCGACCTCGGTAGGCGTCGTGGCCTACGATCAGTTTCCCCATGACTCCGCGACGCGACAACTGTTTGAATGGGATCCGCTGATGGAATTTATCGCGGCGGCGCTGAATAAGGAGCGCCTCTATCGCTACGCCGATCCGATGGGCGCGCTCAACCTCGCCGTGATGGGAGCGGGCGAACGCCTGCACTGGCATTTCGATCAGACCGACTTCGTCACCTCGATTGCGCTTCGACCCTCGGAGGCCGGCGGCGACTTCGAATACGTCTCGCTGATTCGCAGCGCTACCGATGAAAACTATCCGCGCGTCCAGCGCCTGCTCGAGGGTTCCGGCGAAGGCGTGGTGCGCGTGGCGATGCATCCGGGGACCCTGCTGCTGTTCGAAGGACGCAACTCGATTCATCGCGTCACGCCGGTTAGCGGCCGCACGACGCGGCTGGTCGCGCTGCTCGCCTACGACACCAAACCGGGAACGCGGAGCAGCAAGGGGCTGCAAATGGCCCGCTATGGCCGGACGGCGTAGGTCAGCCGCGCCGCGAAGCGCGCGCGGATCGATTCGCAACTGGTACGCCGCACCGCCTAGAACTCGCATCGAGAGAGATTTGCTGGGCGAACGCGCAGTGCCAGCGGACGCGCTTTACGGAATTCAAACGGTCAGAGCGGTCGAGAATTTGGGATTCTCGGCGCGCATTCTCGGAAACTATCCCGACTACATTCGCGCGCTCGCGATGGTCAAAAAGGCCGCCGCGCGCGCCAATCGCGATGCGCACGTGCTCGACGCGCGGCGCCTGGACGCGATCGAACGCGCTTGCGAGACGCTGATTCGCGGCGAACATCTCGCGCAGTTTCCGATTGACATGCTCGCCGGCGGCGGAGGTATTGCGGTCAATATGAACGTGAACGAGGTCATAGCCAATCTCGCCAGCGAGTATCTCGGCGGCGAGCGGAACTTACCAGCCCGTGCATCCCAAGCTGCACGTCAACGCCTCGCAATCGACGGCGGACGTCTGCCATACGGCAATTCGGATGACGGTACTGAGCCGGTGGAGCGGATTGCGGCGCGCACTCGCTCAATGCGTCGCGGCATTTCGTGCCAAGGCCGCGGAACTGCGCCCGGTTGTCACGATCTCGCGCACCTGCCTGCAGGACGCGGCGCGGGTGTCGCTCGGCGAACTCTTCGGCGGCCACGCAGAGGTGATTGCGCGGCGCGCTCGCGAACTGGCGCAAAGCGTGAAAGCACTCTCGCGAGTAAACTTGGGAGGCACCGCGATTGGCTCTGGAAGCGGAGCGCCGGCGATCTATCGCCGCGCGATCATGAAACGCTTGAACGAGATCGTCGGGCAGAACCTTACGCTGCGGCGTAATCTCTACGACGCCGCGCAGAACATAGACGATCTCGCGGCGGTGTCTGCACAGCTCGCGATGCTCGCGGAGGTATTGATCAAGACCGCGCAGGACCTGCGCATCCTCGGGTCGGGACCGGAAGGGGGCTTCGGCGAAATAATTTTGCCCGCCGTTCAAGAGGGCTCATCGATCTTCCCGGGGAAAATCAATCCTGTGATTCCGGAGACGATGCTGCAGTGCTGCTTCCAGGTGCTGGGGTGCGAGCGCGCGACGCGACTCGCGCTGGAGCAAGGCGAATTGAACTTGAATGTTTTCGAGGGCGCGGCGGCGGCAAACGTTTTCGACGCGATCGAGATGATGCGGCGCTCGGTCGCGCTGTTTGTCGAGCGCTGCGTCAGCGGAATAGCCGCGAATCGAAAACGCTGCCGCGAACTCGCGGCGCGCGCACGCTACTAATTAGAGATTGTTCTTGTAATCCTGCTCGACCGCCCGATCGACTTGCCGGGCAAGTTCGTCTCCACCGCCAAGTTTCGCCGTCAAAATTTTCCCAAAGGAAATCTTCCGGCGCTCCGGCCATGTCTCCGGCTTCCAGAGCTGCGAGCGGATGAAGGCCTTGGCGCAGTGGAAGAAGCATTCCCGCACGGTAACGCGAATCGCCAGCAGCGCGGGCGCGCCCCGGGCGCTGAGCCGGACCAACAAGTCGGGATCGTCGCCCAACTCCGCGGTGCCGTTGACGCGCAAAGTTTCGTCGGTGCCGGGCACGAGAAAAATAATTCCAACCTGGGGATTGGCCAGAATGTTCCTGAGACTGAACATCAGCCGATTACCCTTGCGTTCGGGAATCAGGAACGTGTGCGCGTCTTCAACGGCGACGAAGCCGGGCCCGTCGCCCTTGGGCGAAGCGTCTTCGTTGCCCTGCGCGTCTGCAGTTGCAAGCACGAGAAAGGGCGATCGCCGGATAAAATCGATCGCCGCTTCGTCGAGCGCAGAAAAAAGCTTCTTCGGCGTCATCGGATTCGGCTCACCGAGCAGCGCCTGCAGCTCCGCGACTGTTTCAATTCGACGGTTTCCAGGATTTCCCATTTTGACCTTCCTCCGAATAGTCAGCCGCCGGTTGGCTGGTCCTCTCGACTCCACGCATCGATCGACCGCGCGATTCCATTTTCCAATGTCGAAAAAGCCTCATTGTAGCCTGCATTCCTTAGCGCCGAGAGCTCAGCCTGTGTGAAGCTTTGATACCTATGCGCCAGTTTCTCGGGAAATGGCACATAGTCAATCGCACCCGCACCGAGCTGCGCGATTATGGTCCTGGCTACGTCGTTGAAGCTGCGCGCTTGTCCAGTGCCGACGTTAAAGATGCCGCTTCGCGCGGGACCCTCGGCAAGCACCAGGTTAACGCGGACAACGTCGTCAACCAAAACAAAGTCGCGCCGCTGCTCCCCGTCTGCGTATCCATCAGTGCCCTTGAACAGCCGCGCGCGTCCGCTGTCCTTCAACTGCCGATAGAGCTGATACACCATCGACGCCATTTTGCCCTTGTGGGATTCGCGCGGACCATAGACGTTGAAGTACCTGAGACCGGCCACCGTGCTCTCGGAATTCGCGGCGACGCTGCGGACGTGATTGTCGAAAGCAAGTTTGGATAGCCCATAGAGGTTGAGTGGACGTTCGTTTTGGCGTGACGGCGCGAATGCGCTCGACGAGCCGTACACCGCTGCGCTGGACGCGTACACCAGTGGAACTTTGCTTGCCCGCGCGAAATGCAGAATCAACTTCGAAAACGTGAAATTGTTTTCGATCATGTAGCGGCCGTCGGTGCAGGTGGTGTCGGCGCACGCACCCTGATGAAAAACGGCTTCGATCCGGTCAGGAAGAGCCCTGCGCTCGATTGCCCGGGCGAACTCTTCGGGCTGAATGAAATCCGAAAACCGCAAATCGCAGAGGTTGCGGAAATTATCGCCCTTGCGATCGACGACCAGTACGTCCGTGATGCCCTTGGCATTCAGCGCGCTCAGCAGGTTGCTGCCGATGAAGCCTGCACCGCCGGTTACTATGATCATTGCTTCCCTGATTCGCAGTCGCGCGTATCGCGCACATCTCGCATCATTGTAGCCGCTGATCGAGCGTCCGATCTAACTGCCGCGGTACAAACGAGCCGCTTTTACGTGGCGCTGCGCGATTTCCTTGCGCAGAGCCGCGGGCTTGAGCACCTCAATCCACGGCCCCATGCTCATTATCCAATTCGCCAACTCAGTCGTGCCCCTGACGATCATCGTCATGATCGTCGTGCCGTCGCGGCGATGCGAGAAACGCTGGCTGCGATGAATCGTGCGCGAACGTACGTAGGCCCCGGTCTGTTCGCTGTGAATCTTCAACTCGACTTTGGTCTCGGGTCCGTCGACAATCCCGAAAGTGCCTTCGGTGTGGGCTGCGGGATTGAAGGCGCGCGGATAGATGAACCGCACCGGGGCGCCGTCCGGCTGACGGATGAATTCGACCGAGCGGATTCGCTCCACCGCTAGATAAATGATCGCGTTGCTTCGATGGCTGTGGCCGAGAAGGTAGAGACCGCCGCGATAGGCGATGAGCGAGTATGGGTCGAAGTCATGTTGCCGGCCCTCGCCGGTCAGGCCGGCGTAGTCGACTTTGAGCCGAGTCTGATCCAACAGCGCCCGCAAAATTACGTCGAGTTGTTCGCTGAACTCACCGTAATCCTTGGGGACGTAGGGGACGGCGTAAAACTTGCGCTCGAGGTCGGACAGCCGCGTCTGCTGCGTCGAGCTCAGGTTCTGATAAATCTTCTCCCACAGCCCCTCGACGCCTTCCTCCAGCACCGTGCCCTCCAGAAACTTGAGCACAGTCAGCGAAAAATACAGCAACGCCACCTGATACGAAGATGCCTCCGCGGCCTTCATCGAGCTGACCAGCCGAAGCTTGCGCGCGCCGCCCGTGCCGACCACTTCAATCAGCGGACTGCCGCGCCAGTCGAGCAGGCCGCTGCGCAGCACCGAAACGTAACGGGCCAGCGTGCGTTCGGAAATCTCGAGACTCTCCCCGATCGATTTGATACTCCAGCCGTATGGTCTGGAGAACAACCCGGTGGCGATTCGTGCCAGTCGAATCGCGGCGCCGTAGGTCGGTTTGCGGCGAAGTTTCTTCATCATCGCAGCTGCTTCGGGAATTCGCCCGATCTCATCATCTCTTCCGATGACAACCGTTGTCAGCATAACAATATATGTTGCTTGAGTGAAAAGCGCGTATAGCTGAGCCGCGATGATTCGTCTGCATTACTCCAATCGTCTCGAAAATCTGATCGCGCCGCTGGCCGGGGCGGTGACCGTGCATCAGAGGCGCGCGCCGCTCGAGCCGGTTTCGATCGTCGTGCCCAACCGCGTTGTCGAACAATTCGTCCGCTACCGGCTGGCCGAATCCATCGGCGTCGCGGCAAATTTGAAATTTCCATTCCTGCGGAATTATCTCGCCACGCTCCTCCATTCGACGGACAAGAACCTGAGAATTCTGGACGCCGATGAACTCCAACTGGTTCTCTTCGAGTGCCTTCGAAGTTCCAGCCATCGCGATGACTCCGAGTTGAAGCCGGCGCGCGACTACATCCAGGCAGGATCCAGAACCGACGCCGACGTCGAGCTCAGGACGCTTTTGCTTGCGGCGCAGTTGGCGCGGCTGTTTCGCGAATACTCGATTTCGCGGCGGCGCATGATCAGGAAGTGGCGCGCCGCCATGCGAACTGAGTTGGACGCGATGAGCGAGACCGAGCGATGGCAGCGGCATTTGTGGCTGTCGGTGTTCGATTCGCACGGCGCCGTGCGCGAGGAGTGGCGTTTGGATCGCGGGACTCGATTGATGATGCTGCCCGACGCATTCGAGGCAAGTGACGACCGCATCCTCAAACCGGTGCTGCCCGGGACACTTCACGTGTTCGGCGCTTCGTACGCGGGAAATGCTTACGCGGAAATCTTTGCCAGACTCGGCGCACTCGGCGATATTCGGATCTACGCGTTGAATCCGTGCCGCGAGTTTTGGGAGGACGTGGACACCTCACGCCGCGGGGCGCTCCCCGCGTGGGCCCATCGTCAGGACAAAGTCGGTGAGAAGCTCGCCGACTCAGAAGACCCATTCTCATTGAACGAATCATCCGATCCGCCCGCTCTTCGGCTCTGGGGGCGGCCGGGCCGTGAGTATATTCGGCTGCTCAATGAATTGTCGCAGTGCGATTTCACGCCGTTGTTTACCGATCCGGTTGCCACCAAATCGCCGACGCTGCTCGAAGCTCTTCAGCAAAACATCCTCGATCGCGAACCGCAGCCCGCGAACGTCGAGGAGAGGAAGGGCAAGCCATACGAAGCGCGGCTTCGGTTCCTTGCCTGCCCGGGAATTCGCCGCGAGATCGAAATCGTTGCGCACGAGATCTGGTCGCTCGTGCGCGCCAATGAAAAACTTGCCGCCAATTGCGGGGCCGAGCGCATTCGCTTTCACGAAATTGCGCTGCTGATTCCAGACGCGGCTGTTGACGAGTACGTGGCGCACATCGAAAGCGTGTTTGGTAAGCAGTATCAAATTCCCGTCGATCTCGTCAGCCGCAGCAGCGCCGGCGCAAGCCGCGTCGCCGAGGCGGTCGAGTCTCTTCTCAAACTGCCGAGCGGCCGCTTCTCGCGCGAAGAGATGATCCGGGTGCTTACGCATCCCGCGTTGAACAACGAAAGTGAAACTCGAATCGACGTCGAGAAATGGCCTCGCTGGAGCGAGGCGCTCGGTATCTTCTTCGGCGCCGACGACGACGACCTGAAAGGCACCTACATTCCGCACGGGCTCTACCACTGGGATCAGGCGATCAAACGCCTCGCCCTGGGCACGATGATGGCCGGTCAGCGCGGCGGGGAGCCCGAGTTTTACCAGACGGGGGTGGCGGGCCCCGGCTACCTGCCGTTCGAAATCGCGCAGGATGAACTCGAGACGGCGGCGCGATTCATGGGCGCGGCGCGATCACTCATCGCCGACGCGCTCTCGATGCGCGACGCGCGGCTGACCCCGAGGCAATGGTCGCGGATGATCATCGAGTTCGTGAGCGGTTACATACGGCCAGAAAGCGCGATCGATGAGCAGGCGAGGGACAGCTTCCTGGAGGCGATTGAGTCTATCGGCGACTCGGACCTGGACATTGGTCCGATGTCATATGAATCGACGCGCGAGATGATCGCGGGGCGAGTCACCGATCTCGAATCGCTCCGCGGACAATACTCGGGGCAAGGTGTTGCGGTTGGAGCGCTGTCCTCGCTGCGGTCGATTCCATTCAAAGTGATCTTTGCGCTCGGGTTGAACGAAGCTGCATTCCCCGAGCGCGAACATCGCGATCCGCTTGACTTGCGGATGCTCAGGCGCGTCGCGGGCGATGTCACTCCGGCCGAGCGCGATCGTTATCTGATCCTCGAAACGATCCTGGCTGCCCGCGAGCGGATTTATTTCTCCTACGTTGCCCGCGATGCGAAAACTGGCGACGTCCTCGAGCCCTCGTCGGTCATCCGTGAACTGCAGTACATGCTACGCGGATTCGTCGACGAGGAAACGCTGGCGAAGCTGACGGTGAAACATCCGGCAAGCCGCTATGACCTGAAATATTTTCCCGGACTTACCGGAGGCACCGCTCCGGACGGCGATCACGAATTCGCAAGCTTCGATCCCGACGCGCGCAGCGGTGCACGGATGCTCGCGCTGCGACGGAAGATAGAAACGTACTCGACGAGTCGCTCGATGCCGCAGGGCGAGAACTTGCTGGATCATCTCGGGGATAAGCTGCGCGAGCGCCTGCGAAAGGATTTGCAGTTCGCCGAATTTGAAAAATCGTCAGCCGTGGGACGACCGGCGCCGCTTGAAGAGATCGCGCTTCCGATAGCGGCACTCCGAAAATATCTCGAATGTCCTTTGCAGGGCGCCGCCCGTTATTCGCTCGGGATGTTGGATGACGAAGATGCGCCTGAGGAGACGGCGGACGAACCGATCGAGCAATCGCAGCTCGATCGTGCGGTCATGCTGCGCAATGTCTTCTGGCGCGCCGGCGAAAGTCCCGACGCGCTCCGCGAAGAGTACGCGCGCGAGGTCCGGATTGCGCAGGCTCGAGGGCACGCTCCGGCAGGGCAGTTCGCGCAGGCGGCGGAAACGGCAGATACAGCGGAGCTCGGTCGATGGATCGCGCAGGCTTCCCAAGCCGGCGTGAGCGATTTCGACGGATGGAAGGACATCCGAATCGGACGTGCCGACGAATTCGCCGACACTGGCCAGATCCTTGCCCCGATCGCGCTGAACGCCAACGTCAGACGCCATGACGGAACGGTCGTGGCGCGGCGACTGAGTCTCTACGGCACGATTCGGGGCGTCTCGCCGGATGCGGGCGCTGCGATCAATTGCGTGTTGCACAAGAACGTCAAGCCCAAGGATTTTCTGGTGCCGTTCCTTAACGCAATTGTCCTTGCCGCCGCCGGAGTGAAGCTGCCCGAAAAATTTCGCGCAATCGTGGTCGGAACAGAGTCGACGCATCCCAACGAATGGATTCGTGAGTTCCGGCCAATGGACCGGGATTCGGCGCTCACCTTCCTGGGAATAGTCGTCAGCGATTTGCTTTCGACGGGCAACGACTACTTCTTGCCGATCGAAGCGGTCGAGCAAGTCGTCAAGGAATTGCACAAGCCTGCGGCGCCTCACGATTTGATCGAGACTGTCGACCTCGTCCGCTTCAACGATTTCTCGAGGAACAGTTCCAAATACGGACCGGTGCGAAATGCCGCCGATTCCGATCCTCCAAGCGAAGAGAAGATCGAAGAAATCGTGAAGCGCCGCTTCAACCCGATCATAGCGATATTCAAATGAGCGCGGCTGGACCGACCGAGGACATCGGGTACTATCGGCCCGCGATCCTCGACGAAATTCTCGACGGCGGGCACAAGATTATCGACGCCAGCGCCGGCACCGGCAAGACGTTTGCGATCGAGCATATCGTCGTCGACCTTCTCTGCACCGGCGCGGCTCTGCTCGATCAGATCCTAGTCGTGACGTTTACCGAAAAGGCTACATCCGAGCTGCGCGCGCGAATCCGTGCGACGATCGAAGCCGCCCTGTCCGGGCGTCGTGGGGACGACATGCATGCATCCCAGCGCAAGCGGTTGGCTGACGATGAGCGGGAAAGACTGAAGACCGCGCTGGTTTCATTTCATCATTCCCCCATCCACACGATTCACAGCTTTTGCCGCCGAATGCTTACCGACCTCGCTTTTGACAGCGGCGTGCGTTTTGGAATGGACCTCGCGAGCGGCCGTCTCGAGTTTCACGAGGCGCTGCGCGCCGAATTGCGCGAGCGGCTGAAGTCGGACGTTCGCGTCGGGCGCCTTGTCGGTGAGTGGCTCGCGGACGAGAAACGCACTTCAGATGACCTCGAGGAACTGCTGTGGCAGGCTCACTCGCAGCGCTACCTCCGAACCGCCGGGCCCAAACTCAACCGACAGGCGTTGTCCGACCTGGCAAACGCGTTCGATGCAAAAGCGTTAGTGGCCGCTTACCAACTTGCGGCGATTACAGATGATGCCAGGCGCGACGCGATTGCCGCGACGGCTGAACTCGACCTGATCCTCAATCGCGCCAACGGCTCGATCGCGATGCTGGCCGAAGCCCTGCGCGACTTCGATCTCGATCGCATCTGTGATCCAAAAAGCGCACGCCGCGATCGAAGAGAAACTCGGCCGAGTTTTCCAGACGAGATGCCGGACCCCGTGCGCTCGATCGTCAGCGCGGCGGAGCGGGTGCAGGCGGCCTTGACCATCGAGCAACGCGTGGTTGACGAACTGCTGCTCGCGACAGTTCAGCGAATGGACGCCCGCAAACGCGAGCGCGGAACGCTGGACTACGAGGACATGCTCGCGTGGCTGGCCGACGCACTCGATGGTCCGCGCGGCAAGTCGCTCGCAGCGACCCTGCGCGAGCGCTACCGTGTGGCGCTGATCGACGAATTCCAGGATACCGACGAACTTCAGTGGAAAATCTTTCGACAGGTGTTCATTGAAGGCAGCGGCGGCAACACCGTCCACGTAATCGGTGACCCGAAGCAGGCGATCTACGGATTCCGCGGCGCTGACGTGCATGCCTACCTCGAAGCGCGCGAGCAGCTCACCAAATCAGGAGCCACGGTTGTTCGCTTGCGCGATAATTTCCGATCGACGAGCGACATGATCCAGGCGTGCAACCTGATGCTCGATCAGAATGCCAAGCCGCCATTGTTTACCGGCGAGATCACCTACAGCCATCCGGTCAGATGCGGCCGTCCCGCTCTGAGAGCCGTCGGGATGAATGGCCGGCTGATCGCACCTGTTACTCTCATGAAGTTCCAGCCTGGCGACAGTCGATACAAGTTTTCACGGCGGATGCGCGAAGCGATAGGTCCGCGAATCGCGCAAGCGATACGACGAATTATCGCGGAGCCGGAGCACGCGATTGAAATTTGTGACGACGGAAAGGCGCCGCGCAGGATTACAGCCCGGGACGTGTACGTCCTTACCCGGACCAACCGCGACAGCGCCGAAATCGCCCAGTATCTGCGTCAAGCTGGAGTCCCGTTCGCGTTTTACAAGCAGGATGGGCTGTTCCAGACCCGCGAGGCCGCTTACATCCTCGATCTGCTAAGAGGAATTGACCAACCCGGCCGCCGCTCGAACCGCCTCAAGGCGTGGGCTTCGCCTTTCTTCGCCGTCGATTACGGCGACCTTGGGCGGCTCGACGACGAGCACAACTCGCAACCGCTGCTCGAAAGACTTTTCGTATGGCGCGCGCTTGCCGAGGCCGGGCGTTTCGCCGATTTGTTCGACGCGTTGCTCCACCAAAGCGGACTGGTCGAACGTGAATTATTGTTGTCCGACAGCGGCCGCGAACTCACCAACTACGAACACATTTTCGAGATTCTGACTGATGACGCGGCGCGGCGCGGAGTCTCGCTCGCTGAAATAATCGACTTGCTCGACGCCTACATCTCGGAGCGTGCGACACCGCCGGGCGACGACCAGAATATCCAGCGCGTCGAAGATGATCCCAAGGCCGTGCAGATCATGACTATTCACAAGAGCAAAGGCCTCGAGGCCGACGTCGTCGCTCTCTACGGCGGATTTTTCGCATACACTCACCCCGCTCCTGTCAGCGTCTACCATTGCGAGAATGAGCGGCGCCTCGCGATTGGCAAACCGGCGCGCGACATCCACAAGGAGGCGCTCGATCAAGAGCGCAATGAGGAAGATCAGCGACTGCTTTACGTCGCGCTGACCCGCGCGCGCGCGAAACTGATACTGCCTTACATCCCGGACGGAACGCTGACTCGAGACCTATCGGGCTCCTATGCGCAACTGAATGATCGACTGCGTGCGCTCGAGCGCGAAGCCAAATTGGAGAGCCTCTTCACGACGGAAACCGTCGTCGTACCAGCGCTGACCGGTTCGGCGGACCAACAGGAGAAGGACGAAACCGCGCTGGACGAGAATGCCTTATGTGACTGGCTCGCATCGACGTCGCCGCCCGCTGCCCTTGACATCGAATTCGACGCTCTGCGAATGCGTCATCGAGGATTGACGATAGAATCCTACACGTCGCTTCAGGCGGCGGCTCCCATTGAATTCAAAACCAGCGTCGATGCCATCGAGGCGCGGGCTGACAACATCGATCTGCCCGGCGGCCGGCACGTCGGCATTTTCCTGCATGAGGCTATCGAGAAGCTCGATTTCGAATCCTTCGGCGATTCCCCGGATCTCGAATCCTGGATGGCACGCGACGAGGTGCGCGAATTGTTCGCAGGGGCTATGCGCCAGCACGGCGTGAGTAATCCGAGATGGCTGGAGCGCGGACGCGAAATTGTCTTCAACGCGCTAACCGCGCCGGTCGCGCTCGGCGAAACGGTGCTCGAGGGCGGTCTGTACCGACTGCCCGAAGTTCGCGAAATGGAATTCGCGTATCCAATTCCCGAGAAACACCACACTTTCCTCGGCGAAGGCCCGGACGGTGCCTGGACCGTCGGACGCGGTTACATAAAGGGGTTTATCGACCTGGTATTTCGGCGGGAAAAGCTGATGTACTTTGCCGATTGGAAGGGCGATCTGCTGCCATCGTATGAGCCGGCCGCAGTCGCGTGGCACGTCGAACGCCACTATCGGTTGCAGGCGCAAATTTACTCAGTCGGTGTCGTACGCATGCTCGCAATCCACAACGAGCGCGACTACGACGCGAGATTCGGCGGTCTTTTGTACGTCTTTCTTCGTGGCGTCTCGCAGACTGGCGCGGGCAAGACTGGATTCTACTTCGCACGACCGTCGTGGAATGAGGTAGTCACTTACGAATCCGAATTACTAAGTTGCGAATCCAACTCCGAGCTGCGTGCGTGAAAGATAAATACCCACTGCTCGGAATGGATACCGCGTGGCGACGATTTGATTCAGTCCGCAACGACAGCCGTTCGGCGTTCAACGCTCGCATGCGCGCGCTCGAAGTATCGGTGGCTGGACTCAATCTTGCTCCTGAATCTGTGCACCTGGCCGCAGAACTCGGAGCGCTTGAACCGGCTCTGGAAGACGATGAGCGAGTAGCACTCATCGTCCTCATCCTCATCTCACTCGCTGCGCTTCAGGAGGGAAGCACCCGCTTTCCAGTAACTGGCCAGCTTTCCGAGGCCCCAATGCGTCGCATGCTCGGTTCGCTGTGCGCGTTCGGTTTTGGTGACGACGCTCCTGATTCGATAGCCACTTCGATCCGAGCTCTCCTGCGCTCGCACCGCGCATCGGAAGTGGTCGGCCAGCAGGAAGATGAATACAAACCTCTATTATACATTGCTCCGTACATAGTTCATCACTGTATCTATCACTGCGAATGTGATCTGGCTAATCGACTGGCGGCGCTATTGACAACGAACCGCCAGGAGCAAACAGACCCGGAGAGACTTGGTCGCGCCCTTCACGATGTGACTGAGCGCCCGGTGATCGTGCAGGGCAAACAGGTCGTGATGTCAGACGAACAGCGCAAGGTTATTGCCGCCTCGGCCCGTGCGGGACTGACAGTTGTTTCGGGTGGTCCGGGCACCGGGAAGACTTCGATCGTTGTCGCGCTCATGCGCCTAATGGTGCGGCTCGGCGTGGAGCCCCGCGAGATTGCCCTGGCCGCGCCGACGGGGAAAGCCGCGTACCGGATGGGCGAGTGCGTCACTGAGTCGCTGACGCAGATCGAGCGGCGCGACAGCGTGGACCAGGCCCTGCTCGATGCGCATCTCGAGCCCTCGACGATTCATCGCATGCTCGGTTACTCACCCGATTCGGGTCGCTTCCGCCATCATCGCAACAACCCAATCGGCGCCAAGGTGGTGATTGTCGACGAAGGATCGATGCTCGACGTCACCCTGCTGGAACGGCTGACGAACGCGATTCAGCCGGATGCGCGATTGATCCTGCTCGGCGATGCGAACCAATTGCCGTCGGTCGCCGCAGGTTCCGTGTTCCGCGATCTGGTTCTCCCCCCCGGGGACGAAACCGATCCGCTTACCGCGGCATCGATCCGCCTCGAAGTGAATCATCGGATGAAGGCTGAGAGCGCCGCCGGCCGATCCATCTTGCTCGCGGCGCGGTCGATTAACAACGCCGACACCAGGCTCCTGAATTCCAGAGACGACACGAACGCTCCGATTGTGGCGCGGCGCTCATCGGCGGACGAACTAACCTTCGCCGGCGTCGAGTTTCTTGCAAACGCACCGCGCGAGCTCGGTTCGTTCCTGGACCGCTGGTACACCGAGCGAGTGTGCGGCGGGACGGAAATCGCTGAATTGGTCGCGCATGAATATGTCGAACACGATGGCCGCTTCGATGACGCCGACTGCGCGCGATTGCGCCGCCTGTTCGCGCACGCCGGCAAGTCCCGCATCTTGTGCGTGACGCGCGTCTTTGAAACCGGGGCCAAGCGAATAAACGCGCGCCTTCATTTGCGCGCCACCGAAGCCGCGGGGGTCGCGGCAGAGCGCGCTCCATTTGTGGTTGGCGAGCCGCTGATCGTGCTGCGCAACGACTACGAACGCGGACTCTTCAACGGCGACAACGGAATCAGATTGTGGGTCAGGCGCGGAATCGGCGCGCAAGTCCCGATGGCGATTTTCCCGCGCGGCGACAACTTCGCCGCATTCCGCTTCGACGCACTACGCGAATTCGTCGAGCTCAGCTACGCGATGACCGTACACAAGGCGCAAGGCTCTGAGTTCGATTCGATCGCCATCGTTCTGCCCGAGAAACCTGTCGCGGTTCTGACCCGCGAACTCATCTATACCGCCGTCAGCCGCAGCAGGACTTCGGTCGTCATTGTCGGCGACGAATCGACGCTCGACCATGCAATCGCCACCGGCGTCGAGCGATTCTCCGGGCTCGCCGAGCGAATCAAACTGGCGCTCGCCAGCTAAACAGTTAACTCATGTTTTTGGCGTGTGCGAGATCAGGAATTCGCGCACGCGCTTCACGGTCGCGCCGATCGCGTCGGGCGTCTTCCAGCGCTCGACGAGTTCGGAGTTCGGTGCGAGCGCGGCGATTTCCTTCGAGGTTTCCGTCGGATGATAGTCGTCACTGCCGCAGAGAATCAGCATCGGCGTTTTGCACGAGCGCACAAACTCGCGCGAAACGTTGAACACGAAATCGCCGCCGTACATACGGTCGCGGAACTGCCGAAGCGCAGAGTCGTCAAGTCCTGGATGTTGCGGTTTGAGCGCCTGCGCCCATCCGTCGAACATCGCGAAGAACATCTCGCGATTGCGCGGACTGAGCCCGATTGGATTCTGCAGAATCGCGGCGCTGACTCGTTGCGGCGCAGCTTTAATCACTCCGAGGCAATACGACGAACCGATACATCCGCCCATCAGGTGGCATTGCTTGATCTCAAGATGATCGAGCAGCGCGAGATGATCGCCGGTATAGGTCCCCCATCCATCATGCGCGCTAATCGGCCCGTTCGATTTGCCGGCATTGCGCTGGTCCATCGCGATTACGCGGAAATTGGCCGCGAATTCCCTGGTCGGATCGAATGGGCTCTTGCCCCAGAACTCGATACTCGAGCGCATCCCGCCCGGCGCAAATAGCAGAATCGGATAGCCAGTGCCGTACTCCTCGTAGTATAGCGACGCGTCGTTGCGCTTGAACGTTGGCATCTTCAGACTCCTCGCAAATGTTTAGAATGATTCTCCACGCACGGATCAATCTTCCGGCAGCGGCGGCCGCAGATGCCGCCATGGACGCGCGGCTTCGAATGCGGCCGCGAGTGCGAGCAGATCGAACTCGCCGTTGGGTCGTCCAACGATCTGAAATCCAATAGGCAGTCCCGCGCGGCTGAATCCCGCGGGAATAGTAATCGCCGGTTGACCGGTGGCGTTGAAAGGATACTCAAATGCTATCCAGGTCCATAACTCATCGAGATAGCGCGAAGGTGTTGATGGAAAGCTCCCATTTCTCATCGCCGGCCGGGTCATCGTCGGCGTCAGCAACCCGTCGTAAGGCTCGAGGCGCTCGACGATCGAGCGCGCGATGTTGTGCATCGTGGCGACCAGGATCAGGTAGTCGGCAGCGCTCACCTTGCGCCCGAATTCGTACATCTCGCGCACGACCGGATCGATCCAGTCGAGATTCGTAACCGGTATCGCCGCGATCCCAACGCATATCAGGATTCGCGTGCACTCGAGCAGCATCGCACCGGGATCCAGGTCTATCGCTTCCACTCGATGCCCCATTTCGCGCATCGTCGCGCAGGCCGACTCGAACGCCGCTGCCACTTCAGGGTCGACCGCGCCGAGTTTCGAGGTCGCGATCGAGGCGAGTCTGAGATTCTCAGGTACAACGCGCGCAGCTTCTTCGAACGGACGCGAGGGCGGCGGCGCCCAGTAGGGATCGCCGATCGCGGGACCCGCAATCGCGTCGAGCATCATCGCAACATCGCGCACTGAGCTCGCGATCGGGCCGCGTGTCGCATATCCTCCCCATGCTTCTCCCCTATGCGGCGCATAGGAAACGCGTCCGCGCGACGGTTTCAATCCCACCACACCGCAGTTCGAGGCCGGACCGCGAATCGACCCTCCCCCGTCGCTGCCCTCCGCCAACGGCCCAAGACCCGCTGCTACGGCAGCCGCCGCGCCGCCGCTGGATCCGCCGGCGTTGTAGTCGCGATTCCACGGATTGCGGGCGGTCGGGCAAAGGCCGCCTTCAGTCGTGGGACGCCCGCCGAATTCCGGCGTGGTGGTTTTACCGAGCAGCATTCCGCCCGCCTTCTGCAGGCGCTGCGCGATGACGGCATCCTGCGGCGGGACCGAGTCGGCGTAGTTGCGCGATCCGAGCGTGGTGCGAATCCCCGCCGTCGGCGTGAGATCCTTCAGCGAGTACGCAACGCCATACAAGCGCATGGACGCCGCATCCGCCCGAGACGCCTCCAGCTGCGCGGCGTCGGCGAGCGCGCGGTCGGCGGTGATCGTCATGTACGACCCCAGCGCGGGATTGAGCCGTTCGATTCGCGCCAGGTAAGACTCCGCGACCTCGCGCGGACGTAGCTCGCCCTTCATTACCAAGTCGCGCAGTTGCCACGCTTCGATGAACGGATCGAACATGGTAGTTACTCGTATAGCTACTGACTATTGCGCCGTTAACCCGCCGTCCACCGACATTGAGCATCCAGTGACGAATGAGGCAGCATCTGAGCATAGCCACACGACGGCTTCGGCGATTTCCTCGGGTCGCGCCTTGCGTCCAATCGGTTCGACTTCATCCAGTCGTGCGGCCAGCTTCGGCCGTCCCGCGACCATCCCTTCGATCAGCGGAGTATCGACGACTCCCGGGCATACGTCGTTGATCCTGATTCCCGAGCGCGCGTATTCGAGCGCCGCGCATTTGGTCAGGCCGATGACCCCGTGCTTGGCCGCCGTGTACGCGGGCATCGAATGCGATGCTACGAGGCCCGCGGCCGACGCGGTGTTGACGATCGCTCCCGGACTTTTCTGTGCTATGAATTGACGAATTTCGGCGCGCATACACAGCCACACGCCCTTCAGGTCGACGGCGATGATTTTGTCGAACTCGAGTTCGTCGTAGTCCGCCGTCTTGCGTTGACTGCCGGCGATTCCGGCGTTGTTGAACGCGCAGTCGAGTCGCCCGAATGCCTTGACTGCCGCCGTGACCAGGGCTTCGACGTCTGCGGCGCGTGACACGTCACAAGGCACGAAGCGCGCCTCACCGCCGGCGTCGCGGATCGCACGCACCGTTTGTTCTCCGCCCTCTTCGGCTACATCGGCGACGATCACGCGCGCGCCTTCGCGCGCAAAAACGATCGCCGCCGCTCTGCCGATTCCGGACGCCGCGCCTGTTATCAGTGCGCTCTTGCCAGCAAGTAACGCCATTGAACTATCTCCCGACTTTGCCGCGATTGTGGCACCGTCGCTCGTGATCTACCAATATGTTGCAGCGTGAACCAGCGAACGAGTCCGGGAGGGACTGCTATGCTTCGGAGCGAGGACCGTATTCTAACCACGCACGCAGGCAGCCTGCCGCGGCGGGAAGCTCTGACCGCGATGCTTGTGAAGACGAGCCGCGGTGAAGACGTGGACCGCGCCGCGATGCTCCGTGAGATCGAAGAATCGACCCGCTACGTCGTGCAGAAGCAGCTGGAAGCGGGAATCGATGTCGGCAACAACGGCGAGCAATCGCGCGAAAGCTTCTTCACCTACGTGCAGCATCGAATGACCGGCTTTGGCGGACGAAGCGAGCGTCCCATCATGCGCGATCTCGTCCGCTACCCCAGCTTCCTCAAGATGATGGCGCCGATGTTTCAGCGCTCGATGGTCGATCTGCTGCATGCGCCTAAAGCGATTGGCGAGGTCGAGTACCGGGACCGCGCCGCCGTCGATCTCGAATGCGCCGACACGCTGCGCATCCTTGACGACCAACCGACCAAATTCGGTGAGGCGTTTATGACTGCGCCGTCGCCGGGAATAATCGCATCGGCAATGCTCAATGAGTATTATGAAAACTATGAAAAGTACGTAATCGCGGTCGCCAAAGCATTACATACTGAGTATGCGTACATAGTATCGCAGGGATTCGTTCTGCAGGTCGATTGTCCGGATCTCGCGATGGAACGCCACACGTCCTATGCAGACCGTTCGCTTACCGAATTCCTCGACTACGTCGAGCTGAACATCGACGCGCTGAACCGCGCGCTGCACGGAATCGCGCGCGACCGCGTCCGCATGCACGTATGCTGGGGAAACTACGAAGCGCCGCACGACCTCGACGTCCCGCTTGCGCAGATTCTGCCGCTGCTCTACCACGCCAACGTCGGCGCACTGGTCCTGGAAGCCGCCAACCCGCGCCACCAGCACGAATATCGCTGCTTCAAGGAATTCCCGCTACCCGAGCACATGGACCTGGTCACCGGCGTGATCGACACCAAGACCAACTATGTCGAACACCACGAGGTCGTCGCTGACCGGCTCGAGCGCGCGGCCACTGCGATCGGTGATCCGCGCCGCGTGATGGCCGGGACTGACTGCGGCTTCGAGACTTCGGCCGGACTCGGCGAAGTCGCCGAGGAAGTTGTATGGGCAAAGTTGCGCGCGATGCGTGCCGGTGCCGATCTTGCCTCGCATCGCCTGTTTCATTGAAGCGTGCGGGAGGCGCCGCTCCTCAGCTATGCCACGGCTCCACGAGGATCTTCGCGTGCGTCTCCGGCGAGGCGAGGTCCTCGAACGCCTGCGCCACTCCTTCCACGCCCACCTTGCCCGTGATCAGCGGGTCGCCGTTGACGCGTCCCTCCGCGAGATTGCTCAGCGTCGCCGCGAACTCTTCGGGCGCGTAGCCGAGCACGAACTGAATGTTCAGCTCCTTGCTGATTCCCATCAGCGGCTCGATCTGGTCGCGCTCCATGCACACCCCCACCACCACGATTCGCGCGTTGCCCGGGGCCGCCGACATGATCCCTTCGATCACACCCGGCACCCCCACGCATTCGAAGATCACCGCGGGCCTGACCGCCGGCCCCGGCATCCACGGCGGCAGCATCGGCGCCTTCGACGGGTCGGTGTACACGGCCATCTCCCGCCAACTCGCGTACGGTGACTGCTCTTTTGGATCGACGACGAAATCCGCGCCCATCTGCCGCGCCAGCTCGCGCCGTCGCGGCGAAAAATCCGCCGCCACGATCGGATGCACTCCGCCGAGCTTGAGCGCCGCAATCACCGCCAGGCCCACCGGCCCGCATCCGATGACCAGCGGCGCGTCATCCTTGGCCAGCCGCGCTTTCTGCACCGCGTGATATCCCACCGCCATCGGTTCCGTCAGGGCAGCGCGCTCGGTGGAAAGCCCGTTGGGCACCTCGAGCAGCAGAAATTCCGTCAGCCGCATCAGTTCGCCGTAGCCGCCCGGATTTTCGTTCGAGTAGCCAACCGCCTCGACGCCGCGAGCACTGATCAGCACCGGCATCGCGCACACGCGGGTCCCCGGCTTCAGTCGCTTTTGCGTCTGCGGCCCGTAATCGACCACTTCCGCGCAGAACTCGTGGCCCATCACGATGTCGCGATTCAGATCCATCACGAACGGCGCGCCGGCCTTGCGCGACCCCTCGACCATCTTCTCGGCATGCTTGAGCGCGTGCAGATCGGACCCGCATATCCCGCACGCGAGCGTTTTGACCAGCGCCTCGCCCGCTCCAGGAGCCGGTGTGGGAATGTTATCAACGACGAGCTTTTTGCCTCGCATTACGGCTGCGCGCATGATTTTTCTCCTTACCTCCCGCTACTCTAGCAGGGTTGCTGCATCGCGCGTAAAGTCCCGCGTCCGCGGTTCTTTCCTCGGTTGATCGTATTTTCAGTGTAACGGTAATCTGTCCGCGGGAAAGCACGATGGGCCGCAAGATTCTTTTCATCACCACCGATCAGCAGCGTTACGATTCGCTCGGATGCAACGGCGGCCGCATCGCGCGCACCCCGGTCGCCGACTCGCTCGCCGCCGCCGGCATCAACTATCGCCGCGCCTACAATCAGAACACGGTCTGCATGCCCGCGCGGTCGACCATGATCACCGGCCAGTACGTCCGCACCCACGGCGTGTTCGCCAACGGGGTGCCGCTTCCCCTCGACGCGCCCAGCGTCGCCGCATGGCTGCATGACCGCGCCGGCTATCGCACGGCGCTCATCGGCAAGGCGCACTTCGAGCCGATGTTCGATCCCGCCGGGCGATGGCCTGAGAACCGCATGGGCCGCGAAGGCTCGCACGGGCCGCATCGCGGCTTCGACTGGATGGAACTGGCGATGCACGGGCCGATGGCCTACTTCCACTACTCGAGCTGGCTGCGCGAGAACTATCCCGATGAGGTCGGCGGCTTTGCCACGATGCTCTCCGGCAGCGCCGGCGGCGACAGCGGCGCGCCCGAGGTCGCCTACAATCCGATTCCGCGCGAGCACTATCACACCGACTGGATCGCCGACCGCACCATCGCCTATCTCAACACCCTTTCCCCCAACGACGACTGGTTCGTGTGGATGAGCTTCCCCGATCCGCATCATCCATGGGATCCGCCCGCGTCCGAGGCGCGTCGAATCAATTGGCGCGACCTCGATCTTCCGGCCGGCCATCCCGGCTCGCGCGAGAAGATCGAAAAGATTCTGGCGCAGAAGCCGCGCCATTGGCTCGATTGGTACCAGGGCCGCTTCCGCAACGAGGAAGGCGGCGCGTGGAACTTCGTGCCGTGCCAGGTGACTCACGATCAGGTGCGCGAGATCAACGCGCTGGTCCACGTCGAGAACGAATTGATCGACCAGGCCTGCGGCCGCGTGCTCACCGCCGTCGCCGCGCGCGGATGGGACGCCGACACCGACGTCTTCTTCACCACCGATCACGGCGAGTTGCAGGGCGACTTCGGCCTGCTCTTCAAAGGTCCCTATCACGTCGACGCGCTGATGCGCGTGCCGCTCATCTGGCGTCCCGCGCCGTCGGCAAAAGTGCCCGCCGCCGAAATCTCCGCGCCCGTCGGTCATCTGGATCTGGCGCCGACCTTCTGCGCGATCGCCGGCGCGCCCATCCCCGGATGGATGCAGGGTTCCGCGCTGCCCATCGCGGCCGGCTCGCCGCGCGTGCGCGCCATCACAGAATGGGACAGTCAATTTGCGCAGCTCGGGATGCATCTGCGGTCCATTTATCGCGACGGTTTCGTATGCACCGCTTACGAGCCCTCGACCCGCAACGTCGGCTACGATCTCTCGCTCGCCTACAGAGTGCTTCGAATCGAGACGCCGCTCCCCGACATCCGCTACGACGGAACCGAGGGCGAACTCTACGATTTGCGGGAGGATCCCCTCCAATGGCGCAATCTTTGGAGCGACGCCGGCTACGCCAAGCTGAAATCTGATCTGATCGCGGACCTCTACGCCAATCTTCCGCCCGCACGCACGCCGCAACTGACGGTGGACGCTCCCGCTTAACGAGCCATCTCTCGTTTTCTACCATATCTTGTGGTGCAGGGGCGGCCCAACTACCAAGGGTGGGTTCGTTCCGTCAGAATTGGTTTTCGGATTTACGAAGACGCGCGCGAAGAACCCGTGCCTGTTGCGAGCATCACGAGTGTCATCCATCCAGTACGCGTAACACGCCAGACGGCGCCGGCGTCAGGCTGAACAGTTCATCCCTGAACAAAAGGGCCGGCCGTGCATCCGGCACAACTTCCCCTCTTGCATCGTGAGACTAATGATATTAGTTAGATGTCTATGATGATTAGCTATACAGCCCATCTCCTTCTCGCAGCCGCCGTCCTGAGCATAGCCGCCGCCAGTCCGGTGCGCGCGGATCGAACACCCGGACCCGCCGCCACCGAGTTCCTGCAACTGCCCGGTGGCCAGATCGCCTACGACGACTCCGGCGGCAGCGGCCCGCTCGTCATCTGCGTCCCCGGCCTCGGCGACATGCGCCAGCAATATCGCTTTCTGGCACCTCGACTTGTCGCTGCCGGCTTCCGCGTGGTGACGATGGACCTTCCGGGTCACGGCGAATCGAGCGTCGATTGGCCGGACTACTCGCCCGCGCTGGTCGGCGCCGACATCGTCGCGATGGTTCGTCATCTCGGCGCGCGCAAGGCGTTCATCGTCGGCAACTCGATGGCCGGTGGCTCGGCAGTATGGGCAGCCGCCGAGATTCCCGATCGCATCGCCGGAATCGTGCTCATCGATCCGTTCACGCGCGAGATGCCGACCTCGTCATTTCTGCTGGCGTTTCTCAAAGTCGCGATGATGCGTCCGTGGGGCCCGTATTTCTGGTCGATATACTACAGCTCACTGTACAAGACCGCACCGCCCGCCGACCTGGCTTCGTATCGCGCGGCGCTGGTCGCCAATCTGAAAGAGCCCGGACGAATCGAGGCTACCAAGGCGCTGATCTTCGCCTCGCAAGCTCCGTGCGAGGCGCGCATTTCCAGTGTTCACGCTCCGGTGCTGGTGGTGATGGGCACGCGCGACTCGGACTTCGACGATCCTGCCGCCGAAGCCGACTGGGTCGCGACTCATCTTCACGGAAAGAAACTGATGGTCGATGGCGCCGGGCATTACCCGCACGTCGAGTATCCCGAGGTCGTCACGCCGGCCATCATCGGTTTCATGAAGGACGCTCAGGATGGCGAAGCGCGTCGGAATTAACAAGGAGGCGGTCGTCCGCGCAGCCGCGAAAATCGCCGACGACCTCGGATGGGACGCGCTGACGCTTGCCCGCCTCGCCAAAAAACTGCGCGTCCGTCCGCCGTCGCTTTACAATCACGTCGGCGGTCTCGAGGGAGTGCGCCACGAGCTCAAATTGATCGTGATGCGCGACCTCAACACGGCTCTCGGCCGCGCGACGATTGGCAAATCGCGCGACGACGCCGTCCGCGCTCTCGCCGCCGCCTATCGCGCCTTCGTTAAGCGCCATCGCGGAACCTACGCAGCCACGATGGTGACGGCGCCGAAAAACGACCCCGCCCTCGAAGCGGCCGCCGGCCAGATCGTCGAGACCTGCCTGTCCGCGCTGAGCGGCTACGGACTCGATCGCCGCGAGGGCCTTCACGCCATCCGCGCCGTGCGCAGCGCCGTGCATGGGTTCGCCGCGCTCGAAATCGCGGGCGGATTCGGCATTCCGCTCGATGTCGACAAGAGCTTCGACTGGCTCGTGTCGGCCCTGCTCGCGGGTCTGTCGGCCATGCCCACAAAAATCATGGTTAACCGCAATCGCGGTAAATTTTAACTCACCCGGGTAGCTTCCAAGCCTTCAAATTGCTACAAGCGGGCAACGTCAAGAGCCTGCGGGTAGATCCTCCGCAGCAGCCATGGGGTGGGATTTATGGCTGATGATGATCCTTCCGCTAGGAGCCAAGCGGCGAACTGCGCAAACCGTTCTGAGGAAACTCTCGAATCGAACGGAGCACCGAAGTCTCCGGGACGCCGGCGCTTTATCGCAGGGCTCGGCGCGGCGACCGCTGCCGTATCCACTGGAGTCCTGGCTCCGCTCGTCGCCGCATCGTCCGCCAATGCGTCGACGCAGTCCTCCTCCGGCACGACTAGCACTGCACTGCCGTCAAGCGTCACCAACGGCAGGGTGATTCAGGCTTACTCGCTGCGGGTCAGTGAAGCGACTCAGGATGCACTCGTTCCGCCCGCGGTCAACGTCAACAACGGCGATACTGCGCTATACGCCGACAAGGGCGGCACGTACACCAAGGGTCTTCCGCACGACAACTTCGGACGGGTGGATCTGACCGCGTTCGCCTCCTTCACGCATGCGTTGAACACGGGAGAGTTTTCGGATTTCGAAAAGATCATCGTGGGTGGCACGCGCACGCAAAACGACCCGCAAGGTGGCCTGGCCTTCGATCTGGAAGCGCTCGACAACGTGCAGTTCGGCCAGCCTCAGGTGCCTCCCGCCCCTAAAACAGCAAGCGACCAGACGGCCACCGAGCTGCTCGAACATTACTGGGCTTCTCTCCTTCGCGATGTGGCCTTCACCGACTATGGCACGAGCCGGCTGGCCGCTCACGCAGCAGCGGAATTAGGAGCGCAACCTACCTATTTCGGGCCGAGGAACGGCAGCGGCCAGATGACACCGAACTTGCTGTTCCGGGGCGCCTTCCCGGGCGAGACGCTGGGGCCTTACATCTCGCAATTCTTCATTACGCCGACGAACCTGGGTGCCCAACCGATAAGCCAGCAGATGGTGAGCTATCTGCCGGACATCGACTACATGACCAGTTTCGCCGATTGGCTGACTGTGCAGAATGGCAATGTCACCGGCGATCAGAATCAGATCGATCCGGACCTTCGCTACCGGCATAATGGTCGTGATCTCGCCGCGTTTACCCACGTTGACGTGCTTTACCAGGCCTACTTCACGGCGTTCCTCGTGCTCAACTCAATTGGCGCGCCGCTGAATCCCGGCAACCCCTATATAGGCTCGCACACGGAAAACGGCTTCGGCACGTTCGGCGGGCCCGATTTCGCGGCGACCCTCGCCGAAGTCGCCGTCAGGGCCCTCAATGGTGTCTGGTACCAGAAATGGTTTGTCCATCTCCGTCCCCGTCCCGAGGCCATCGGAGGCATCGTCCAGTTGATAAAGACTGGACAAGGCGGCGACACTGACGTCACTCTGAGCAATGTTATCCTGAACTCCATTGGACTGCAGCAGAGTTTCAACAAGTATAATTCGTGGCTGCTGTCGCAAGCGTTTCCTGAGGGCTCGCCGACGCATCCCTCTTACCCGACCGGACACGGCACCGTCGGCGGCGCTTGCATCACAATCCTGAAGTTCTTCTTCGACGGCACCTTCGTGATTCCAAATCCGCAGGTGCCTTCGGACGACGGGCTTTCGCTGACGGATTACACCGGCTCGGATGCGGGCCACCTGACCGTCAATGGCGAGCTCAACAAGCTCGGACACAACGTCAGTTTCGGTCACGGGATCCACGCCGGCATCCACTGGCGCAGCGACACGGATACCTCGATGTTGCTGGGTGAGGCCGTCGCGCTAAGTTTCCTGAGGGATAAGGCGCGGACCTACAACGAGCCGTTCACCGTCAGTCTCACCAAGTTCGACGGGACGACAGCGACTATCTCCAACAAAGGCAACCCGTAGGAACGATCCTCGCTCAAGTTGATGCCTGCCTGCGATCGACGGGCGTGACCTCGTGCCTAACGCGGGTGGCGACCAAATGACGGTTGGTGGCGAGCCTCCGGTATGAAGTCGTTGAGGGCTGTTTATTCGAGCTCGACCTGGTCGCCGAGCGCGATCGTTCCACCGGTGGCAATCGTCGCGTAGGCGCCGAGATTCTGCGCCCCATCGCGCACGATGGTGCGCAGGACCGAAGGATCCTTCTTCACCCCCGGCTGATCGAGCGTCGGTATTACGCATCGCACACACGGCATCTCGAGCTTGATGCGCGTGGCGCCGATTCGGATCGTTCGTCCCGACCATTCGGCTTCGACCAATCCTTCGATTCCGTTGCTGGTCTCGACCACGACGTTGGGACGAAACCGGCGCGAGTCGAAATCGGCGGCAGGATTGCGGCTGGCGAGCGCGTTCAACGACGCGGTGGTGAGCAGGTGAAAGGGAAACGCGTCGAAGAAGGTGCCGAACGGCGACGTGAACTCGAGAATCTGCGGCGGCAGCGTGGAAAAGTCCGGCAGCGGCTCGTTTTCGAGCCGGCCGAAGACCTCGCGCATCTCGGCCATCATATCGGGATTGTCGGGTGCGGCGCGGCGAAGGAAGTCGCGCTCGGTTGGCGGCTGGATCGGCCAGATCGAGACGGGTCGGCCGAGCAGCTCGGAGAGCCGTGCGTTCGCCTCGGCGGAGTCGGAGCGAAAGGTCGTCCCGTTGGGCGTCGTGATTTGCGCTGGGGGTACTTCGTTTCCGGATGGCTCGCGCAGATACACGGCGGTGCAATGCAGCAGCCTGGGCAGCTTGCGCGCATTACGGATCTCGCCGGCCTTTTCATCGCGAATCGCCCACCCGCGGTCGCCATAGATTCCAAGCGCGCCGAGGTTGGCACGCTGCAGGCGTTCGCCGGCCATCGACTTGACCGGGTATCGCCAGATTTCCTTGACCGTGCCGATTACTTGCATTGCAAATCCCGCGACCTCAAATGGTACGCGCCGACAGCTCTCCCGAACAGTTCGGACACATGTGCTTGTATTCGTCCGCGCAGTCGGGGCAGAAGGTGCATTGAAATGAACAACACAGAGCAGGGGCAGGGGGCGCCAGCGCCTTGCCGCACTTTTCGCACTCTTCCTTGACGGCGGTCATCGTCTTGAGCAGCGCGGAATTCTGCTCCTCGCGCTCGGCGCCGGCAAGCAATGCCGCGCGCGCCTTCGCATTGCGTTCGTTAGCCGCGAGCGACTGATAGATGCCGGCGCCGCCGTGCTCGAGCCGCGCCAGGATCACCATGACCTCGCGGCGCGATTTGCCTTCGAGCAGCGATGCGATCAGCTGGTCCGGCGTCAATGCTTTGTCGGCCATCTTTTGTCCTCTATCGATACGATTATTTCGAGGGGTCAGGATTCGCGAATCTCTCTAGCAGGATGTCATCGACGGTCTAAGGATGTTTGGCACCATTTGCGATTGCCATCAAGCGTGCGGCACTAGGTGTGTTCGCCGCGCGATGCACCAGCGTATTATATTGCGAACGACGCGCTGGAATCGTGAAAGTAAAAGCAGCAATCGCGAACAAGGCCGGCGAACCGCTCGAAGTCGCGAGCGTTGACCTCGAAGGGCCAAGGGCCGGCGAAGTGTTGGTCGAAATCAAGGCCACCGGCGTCTGCCACACCGACGCCTACACGTTGTCGGGCGCCGATCCCGAGGGTCTCTTCCCTGCGATCCTCGGACATGAGGGCGCAGGCGTCGTGGTTGAAACGGGGGCCGGCGTAGCGACGCTGAAACGCGGCGACCACGTCATCCCGCTCTACATTCCCGAATGCCGCAACTGCGCGGCGTGCCTCTCGGGCAAGACCAATCTGTGCACGGCGATCCGCGAGACGCAGGGCCGCGGCGTGATGCCCGACGGCACCAGCAGATTCTCGCGCGGCGGGAAGCCGATTCATCACTACATGGGCACTTCGACGTTCGCGAATTTTACCGTGGTGCCCGAGATCGCGCTGGCCACGGTCCGCGGCGACGCGCCGTTCGAAAAGATTTGCTACATCGGATGCGGCGTCACGACCGGGATTGGCGCCGTACTGAACACGGCCAAAGTGCAGGCCGGAGACAGGGTGGTGGTTTTCGGGCTCGGGGGAATCGGCCTCAATGTCGTGCAGGGCGCGCGGCTGGCGGGCGCATCGATGATCGTCGGCATCGATCTCAATCCCGCGCGCAAGGCGATCGCCGAGAAATTCGGGATGACGCATTTCGTAAATCCCGCGGAGGTCGAGGGCGAGCTCGTCCCGCATATCGTGAATCTGACGCGCGGCGGCGCGGATTTTTCGTTCGAATGCGTCGGCAACGTGAAGCTGATGCGCCAGGCGCTGGAATGCTGTCAGCGCGGATGGGGCACCAGCGTGATCATCGGCGTCGCCGGCGCGGGGCAGGAGATATCGACGCGGCCTTTTCAGCTCGTTACGGGACGGACGTGGAAGGGCACGGCCTTTGGCGGCGCGCGCGGACGCCGCGACGTACCGAAAATCGTCGATTGGTATATGGAAGGCAGGATCAATATCGACGACCTGATCACGCACGCGATGCCGCTCGATAAAATAAACGACGCCTTCCACCTGATGCACGAAGGCAAGTCGATTCGAAGCGTGGTGACATTTTAGCCGGCGTCGCAAATATCATGCGGGGAAAGATCAAGCGCGCGATCGTAACATCGATGACCGCGTGTGCAATCGCGCTCGCGGGATGCTGGCACCAGGAAACGCAGCAGCAGAAGTTTGTCGAAGCGATGAATCACGGCAATAGCGCACAGGCCAGCCAGATCTGGCTCCACATGGACGCCAAGAGCCGGCAGGACTTTGCGCACAACCAGGGGATGCAGCCGAACATGTCGCCCGACGATGTGAAGAAGCAGGTGACGCAACACTACCAGGACGAAATGGGCGGCAATGAAGATAGCGGGGAGGCGGTCGAAAAGCCGACCCCCAATGTTCATCTCGGCGGACTGGAGAGCCTGCCCGAGTGGGTGGGCCCGTCGGGCGCACCGCCGCAATCCGTCACAGTGCCGGCGCAGACCGCGCCATCCAACTGAGTTGCGACGATGGAGTTTGCCCTGACAGCCGAGCAGAAGTTGCTGCGGGAAACTCTGCGCGACTTCGCGCGGCGCGAGCTGCTTCCGAATTACGCGTCGCGCGACGCAGACAAAGATCTGCCGCCAGCGTTGGCGAGGAAACTCGGCGAGCTGGGCCTGCTAGCGCCGATGGCCGATGCGCAACTTGGCGGTTCGAAGCTCGACTACGTGTCGCTTGGCATCGCGCATGAGGAAATCGCGCGCGGCGATTTCAACGCTGCGTACCTGCTGCTGCTCGCGGCGCTCGTCGGCGCGATAATCTCGCGCAGTGCGGATGCCCATCAGCAGGCCGCGTTTCTTCCGCCGATTTGCCGGGGAGAAATCATCGCGGCGCTGGCGGTGACCGAGCCCGGCGGCGGCTCCGATGCCGCACATATCATGATGCAAGCGCGTCGCGACGGCGACAACTACGTCCTGAGCGGCGAAAAAACCTCCATCTCGTTTTCATCGTCGGCCGGCGCGGCTCTCGTCCTCGCCCGAACCGGCACAGCGGAACAGTCCGCTCGCGGCGTCAGCGCATTTTACGTCGACCTCAACTCACCGGGTGTATCGCGCACGCGCTTTCGCGACATGGGCTCGCGCGCAATCGGTCGCGGCCAGCTTTTTTTCGACGGCGTCCGCGTACCCGCCACCGCTCGCATCGGCGCGGAAGGCGCGGGCTTCGTCGAAGTGATGCAGGGATTCGACTTTAGTCGCTCGTTGATCGGCCTGATGTGCATCGGCGCGGCCCAGCAAAGCGTCGAGGAGACTTGTGCTTATGTTGCCGAACGCCAGGCATTCGGCGGGCCGCTCGCGCGGTTCGAAGGGGTATCGTTTCCGCTCGCAGAGGCGGCGGTTCGGCTCCGCGCCGCGCGTCTGCTGTGTTACGAGGCGCTGTGGCTGAAGGATCGCGGAGAGCCGCACGGATGGCTCGCGGCCGGAGCAAAGTGGCTCGCGCCGGAACTGGCGGCCGACGTGCTGCATCAATGCCTGCTCCTTCACGGGCATCTGGGGTTCAGCCTCGACCTGCCGCATCAGCAGCGAATGCGCGACGTGATCGGACTCGAGATTGGCGACGGCACCGCGCAGATCATGAAGTCGATCGTCGCGCGCGAGATCATCGGCAAGACTGCTCGCCCGTACTAGGCGGTGGCGTCAGATGGCTGGAACGAAATGGCCGATAACCTGGGATGCGCGATGGATTTGGGCCGGGCCTGCGCCCTTGCCGGCTTCGCCGATCGGCGCCGCCGCAATTCCGCCGAAGGAAACCTGGAATCG
Source organism: uncultured delta proteobacterium (assembly GCA_963842085.1). GTDB lineage: Bacteria > Desulfobacterota > Binatia > Binatales > Binataceae > Binatus. Next base: position 2,258,589 of record CAWJET010000001.1, on the reverse strand, counting down.
ATTCTGTTACTTGCGGCGGACGGTTCAACTCGACGCGATTCCCGCATCGGTTCCCGCGCGAGTGACGGCCGATTCTCGGTTCGTGATGTTCGTCAACGGCGTCGAGGTCGCGCGCGGACCGGCGCGTTCGATACCCGAGCGTCTGGCGTGGACGGAGATCGATCTCGCGCCGTACCTTCGCGCGGGCCGAAACGCAATTGCGTCACTGGTGCGATTCTATGGATTGCCGGGACCGTGGTGGCGGCCGGCGACGCCGAGCTTCCTGCTCGGCTTTGGCTCGTTCGCGTTTGAAGCGCCGGCCATCCGCGTGATTTCGGACGCCACGTGGAAAGGACGCGCCGCGCCGTATCGCCAGGATGTGGTGCGGACCGCCGCGCTGCCGGTGCCGCCGATCGAAATACTCGACGGCGCCGCAATTCCCGTGGGATGGACCGATGAAGCGTTCGATGATTCCGATTGGCAGCCCGCAGTCGAATTGTCGGCCGGCACTTTTTCGCCCAATCGCACGCGAATCCCGCTGGAGCCTTTCACTGCGCCTGAGCCCGACGAGATAGCGCCGCTGACTTCGATTCCAATCACGCTGAACGAAGTCTCCCGGCGAGGTGTCGCGCCCCTCAATGGCGATGATCCACGCAGCGCGTATCCAACGGCGGAGCAGGCTGGGGATGGCCCCGACACCTTTCAACGCGGGAATGATCACGCTCGCCACGCCGTGGGCCGTGGTGCGCGGTCCGGCCGGATCGACCGTCGACGTGTACTGCGGCGAGGACGCGCGCGCCGACGGCAGCGCGGAAACGAATCCACGCCAATTTGCGATGCGCTATATCCTGCGCGGCGGCGCGGCGGAACGGTTCGAGTCGTACGAGTCGGTAGGCTTCCGTTATCTGTCGATCGTCGCGCGCGGCGGTGCGCAGATCGAATCGGCAGGCGCGATCGAGCGGCGCTATCCGCGCGGTGACGATGCGTACTTCGAATGCGACGATCCGGCGCTCAACAAGATCTGGCGCGTCGGAGCGCGCACGTTGGAACTCTGCTCGACCGACGCCTTTATCGACTGCCCCGGCCGCGAGCAGCGCGCGTGGCTCGGCGATTCCTACATCCACGCCCTGTTGACGTACGTGACCAACACCGATTGGCGCCTCGTGCGGCGTCATCTGCGAATCTGCGCGCATTCGCGCCGCGGCGATGGTCTGCTGGCGATGGCCGCGGCGTGCGACTTCTCGATTTCTTCGACCACGATTCCCGACTACTCGTTGCATTGGATTCGCGCGCTCGCGCGCTACTTCGAATATTCCGGCGACACCGCGACGGTTCGCGAGCTGATGCCGACCGCGGCCGGCGTGCTGTCGGCCTTCGAGCGCTACCGCGCACCCGACGGACTGATTCGCGGCATGCCGGGATGGATTTTCATAGACTGGGCGATGACCGAGCGATCGGAAGTAACCGGCGCGCTCGATGCGCTTTACGCTGCGGCCCTCGATGACTTCGCGTCGCTTGCCGAGACTGTCATCGCGGATTCGCACGCTGCCGCCGATGCTCGTGCACGTGCTCAGCGGACCCGGCGCGCATTCGAGTTGCTGTGGGAGGAGGCCCCGGGCGTTTACGTGGACGCCGCCGATCGCAACGGTCCTCGCCGGCGAGTCAGCCAGCAAACCAATGCGATCGCGATCGTAGCTGGATGCGCTCCGCGACACCGCTGGCCGCAGATGCTCAAATACATCCTCGATGAATCGCGCGTCGTCATCACACCCACGATTTCCGACAACCTGGCCGCGTACCTGAGGCAACAGACGGATCCCGCCGAGCACATGAAGTTCGATGTCGAGCATGACGTCGTCGCGGCGCAACCATTTTTTTCGCACCTCCTCCACGACGCGATCGTCCGCGCGGGGCGCCGCGAACTGATTCCCGCGCGATGCATGAAATGGTGGGCGCAGATCGAACGTGGCAACACCGCGTTCGAGGAATACTGGGACGCGCGCGCCGGCACTGGGAGCCGATGTCACGCATGGTCGGCGACGCCAACCTACGATTTGACTACCTGGGTTCTCGGCGTTAGGCCGGCTGCGCCTGGCTACGCGCGAGCGGAAATCGCGCCGCGATTCGGACCGCTCAGGCATCTCGAAGGGCGCGTGCCGACTCCACACGGGCTTATCGAGGTGAACCTGGATCGCGAAGCCGGCGGCGAAGTCACGATACCGGACGGCGTCACTACCGTCGTGCGGTTCGACGACGCGCCTCTCACCGGCGGCGAATTCGGTCCCGGCCGCCACCGCATAGCCCGTTGACGCCAGCCCGTCCGACAGTGGTAAGAATCGGGCGGCGCTGAAGTTACATGTCGATGCTCAGTCCATATCGCGTGCTCGATCTCACGACTGAGCGCGGTCTTCTGTGCGGCCAGATGCTCGCCGACATGGGCGCCGACGTAATCAAGGTCGAGCCGCCGGGCGGATGCTCTGCGCGCGGCATCGGGCCGTTCTACAAGGACACGCCGCATCTCGACCGCTCGCTGTACTGGTGGGCGTACAATCGCAACAAGCGCGCCATCACGCTCGACATCGAACTCGACGCCGGCCGCGATCTTCTGCGCCGCCTCGTGGTGCGCGCCGACTTTCTGATCGAGTCGCACAATCCCGGCTATCTGTCGCAACGCAGTCTCGGCTATACCGACCTCGCCAGGATCAATCCCGCTCTGATTTACGTTTCGATCACGCCGTTCGGACAGGACGGGCCCAAGGCTACATATGCCGACAGTGATTTGATTCTGATGGCCGCCGGCGGACCCTTAATCCTGGCCGGCGACGCGGATCGCCCGCCCGTGCGCCTGTGTGTTCCGCAGGCTTATCTGCACGCATCCGCCGACGCGGCAGTGGCAGCACTCGCGGCCCATCATGAGCGCACACGCTCCGGCCTCGGGCAACAGGTCGACGTCGCGGCGCAGCAATCGGTCGCGATGGCGACGCAATCGTACATCCTCGCGGCTCCGCTCGGTTCGCCCGAAGCGCGGCGGATGTCAGGCGGTGTGAAATTCGGCCCGCTCGAAATTCCGCTGGTCTGGCCCGCCAGTGACGGCTACGTCGCGATGACTTTTCTGTTCGGCTCGGCGCTCGGCGTCTTCACTGCCAGGCTCATGCACTTCCTCTGCGAGCGGGGATTTTGTGACGAAGCCACGCGCGACAAGGATTGGATTGCGTACGCCGAGCAGCTGTTCAGCGGCGCCGAACCGCTCTCGGAGTTCGAGCGCGTCAAGGAGGTCGTCAGGAAATTCACGCGCAGCCAGACCAAGGCCGAGTTGCTCGAGCTGGCAGTCGAGCGCGGATTCCTGATCACGCCGGTCGCTACCGTAGCCGAAGTGGTTGAGAGCCCGCAATTCGCTTCGCGCGGCTACTTCCAGAACGTCGCGCATCCCGAAATCGGCGAGTCATTCCGCTATCCGGGACCGTTTGCGAAATTCAGCGCGACGCCGATCGAATATCGACGCAGGCCGCCGACCGTCGGCGAGCACAATTCCGACATCTACCGGGACGAACTCGGCTTGAGTGAACGCGAGATAGCCGAACTAAGTCGAGCGGGGATCGTGTGATGCCGAACGACCTGCCGCTCAAAGACGTCAAGATCTGCGACTTCATGTGGGTGATGGCCGGTCCGGCTTCGACGCGGATTCTTGCCGACTATGGCGCGACCGTCGTGCGAATCGAATCGCCCACCCGGGTCGATACCGCGCGCACGCTCCAGCCTTATCTCGGCAACCAGCTTGGCCCCGACAGCTCGGGCCTGTTCGCCAATTGCAACGTCGGCAAACTCGGAATCTCGCTCGATCTAGGCAATCGCGCCGCGCGCGCGGTCGTGCACGATCTCGTGCGATGGGCCGACGTCGTCACCGAGTCGTTCTCTCCCAAGGCGATGCGTGCGTGGGGTTTCGACTATGAATCGCTGCGCAAGGTTAACCCCGATCTCATCATGGTGAGCTCGTGCCTGATGGGACAGTCGGGGCCGCTGGCGAAAATCGCCGGCTTCGGCAATATGGCGGCCGCGATTTCGGGATTTCACAATCTGACCGGATGGCCCGACCGTCCTCCCTCGGGAGTTTTCGGCGCGTACACGGATTATGTGGCGCCGCGTTACACTGCGATGGCGATTCTGGCGGCGCTCGATCATCGGCGCCGCACGGGTCAAGGCCAATATATCGACCAGTCGCAGGCTGAGTGCGCGATTCATTTTCTAGGCCCTGCGATTCTCGACTACACGGTGAACGGCCGCGTCGACGGACGCGTCGGAAATTCCGACGCCGCCCTCGCGCCCCACGGCGTCTATCCGGCCGCGGGCGACGACCAATGGGTTGCGATCGCATGCCGCAACGATGACGACTGGCGCCGCCTGTGCGCCGCAATGGAAAATGAGGGTCTGGCGCGCGACTCGCGTTACGCGTCCGCCGCCGGCCGACTCGAGCATCGCGACGCTATTGATTCGGTAATCGCCGCCTGGAGCCGCACACTCGATCGCGCCGCGATCGAATCGCGCCTGCAGTCGCATGGCGTTCCCGCCCATCAGGTGCAGAACAGCGCCGACGCGTACGCCGATCCACAGCTCGCGTATCGCGGCCATTTCGTCGCGCTCGATCATCCGAGCCTCGGCAAATTCACAGTCGAGGGTCCTCGGGCGAAACTGTCGCGCACTCCAGCCAGTGTACGCGCCGCTGCTCCGTCGCTGGGCCAGCACAATCAACACGTCCTCGAAAGCATCCTCGGTTACGACGAAACGCGGATCGGCGAATTGGTGGCGTCCGGTGCCCTCGGCTAGCGGTATCGATCCGGCGCCCGATCGATCGGCGCGCGAATCCTCGGGTGCTCGTGGTTTCGCGATGCTTGCTTCAGCCGCCGTAGCCGCGGTCGTCTCGATCGCGGTCAGCTACGCGTTTTTCTCTTCGCGGGTGCGCAGCACACCTTCCGACGCCTCAAACGATATCGCGGCGCTCACCGCGCGCATCATCGAGGTCCAGCGCAACGTCGACACCACCGGCGACCAAGTCGCCACGCTTCAGGCCAGGCTCGCACAGACCACCGACTTGACCCTCGCGACCCTCGGCCCCGACGCGCGAGTGGCCCATCTCGCCGCCCTTCCTGCAGCCCCTTCTGCGGCCGGCAACGTCGCGCTTAACCGCACAGAGGGCGCCGCTATGCTCGAGGTCAGCGGCCTTCCGCCAACGCCCGACGAAAAGGAGTACGCGGTCTGGTGGATCGGCGAAAAGCAGGGCCCGCAGAAGGCCGGCTCATTTGAACCGTTGAGTCAGGGCGCTACGATCGTTTCGCTCGACCTGCCGCCTGAAGGAGAAGTCGTGCTCTCCACCGAGATCACTCTCGAGCCGCGCGGCGGAATCGAGAAGCCGAGTGGCGCGATGTACCTGAAAGGCGATTTTCCCCGCCGCTAGCGCGCATCGCAGCGCGCTCGCCTGGAGGCCCGCATGTTCACCGGTATCGACCACGTTGTGATCGTTGTCGACGAACTCGACCCCGCGATTGCCAGCTATTCGCGCGCGGGATTCACAGTCGTTCGCGGCGGAAGACATCCAATCGGTACTCACAACGCGCTTATCGCATTCGCCGACGGCAGCTATTTCGAACTGATCGCATTCCTGAAACCGAACCCCGGGCATCCCTGGCAAACGGCGCTCGACAAGGGCGGCGGTATAATCGACTTCTGCATGCGCACCGACGATCTCGCGGCGGACCTCGAGTCGATGCGCCGCGCGGGTGCAAAGATCGGCGAGCCTTATCCGCTCACGCGCGAGCGGCCCGACGGCTATCGCCTCAGTTGGGTGCTCGCGGTTCCCGAGCCTCCCTTCAACGGTCAGCTGCCATTTCTGATCAAGGATGATACTCCCCGCGACGAGCGCGTACCGCGAGAACGTTCGCATCGCAACGGTGCGACCGGCGTCCGCTCACTTACGATCGCTGTCGACGACCCTGGAGCAACCAGCCGCTACTATGCGCGCGTGCTCGGACGCCCCGGCGCGCCCGTCGAGCGGGCCGAGCACGGAGCCTCGGGTGTCGCATTCACAATCGGTCCGAACGAATTGCAGTTGCTCGCGTCGAAAAGCGAAAATGGACCACTGGCACAGTGGACTCGCGAGCGCGGTCAATCGCCCTTCGAGGTCGTCCTCGCCAGCGCGCGCACCGGAGCGACGACGCTGGATCCCGCACTCCTGCAAGGGCGCCCGCGTAAGGATCGCCTGATCGCGTTATACTAGTATCGCAACTCGCAATGATTCCTTCGGGTAAGATTCCTCGCGTCATTATCGCGGCGACTGCCAGCGGCGTGGGCAAGACTACTGCGACTGTCGCACTGATGGGTGCGATGCGCGCGCGCGGACTCAAGGTCACACCGTTCAAGTGTGGGCCCGACTATCTCGATCCCACCTATCACGAACGCGCCGCGGCGGTCCGCTCGCACAACCTCGACAGCTGGATGATGGATCGCGCTTCGGTGATCGCGACTTTTGCGCGCGCTTCGGCCGGTGCCGACATCGCGGTGATCGAAGGGATGATGGGATTGTTCGATTCCGCGACGCCAACCGGCGATGAAGGCTCGACTGCCCAGCTCGCGAAATGGCTCGACGCGCCCGTGTTCCTCGTTGCCGACGCCTCGGGCGTCGCGCGCACGATCGCCGCGGTGGCGTTGGGTTTCGCGCGTTTCGATCCAGCCGTTCGCGTAGCCGGCATGATTTGCAACCGCGTCGGTTCGCGCGGGCATCTCGATTTGTTGCGCGCCGCACAGCCCGAGGTTCCCATCGTCGGTGGATTTCCCGCCAGTCCCGATCTCGCTTTTCCCGAACGCCATCTCGGCCTGCTGATGGCCGATGAATCGAGCGTGCCGCAACGGTTGCTCGACGGATGGAGCCGGCTCGCGGCCGATTGGCTGGACCTCGACGCTATCATCGAGATTGCGCGCTCTGCCCCCGCTCTGGGAGTTGGTCCGGAACCCGGCACGAGCAGCATGGCTTCGCGGCCTCGGTGCCGAATCGGCATCGCCGACGACGCCGCGTTTCATTTCTACTACGAAGACAATCTGAATCGGCTCCGCTCGCTCGGCGCCGAGCTCATCAACTTCTCACCGATCCGCGATCGCGAATTGCCCGAAGCGGATGGGCTCTACTTCGGCGGCGGATATCCCGAGGCGTTTGCGCGCGAACTATCTTTCAACGGCGCGATGCTCGCGGCCATTCGTGCCTTCGCGCTGTGCGGCGGCGTGATTTACGCTGAATGCGGCGGCCTGATGTACCTGGCGGACGCCATCCGGACACTCGACGGCGCGCGATGGCCGATGGCGGCGATCATTCCCGGCGTAGCCGCGATGTCCGACAGGCTCCAGGCGCTTGGCTACGTCGAGGTCGAGACGCGGGCTGACTCGATTCTCGGTCCCGCGCAGACGCGCTTTCGCGGCCATCAGTTCCGCTACTCGACCCTCGAGGGTGCCGATAGTGCCGATCGGATCGATCGCATTTACACTGTGGCGCCGCGATGGGGCGGCGCGCCGTTCGCCGAAGGCTATCGCCTCGGAAACGTCCTCGCCTCATACGTGCACGCGCACTGGGCATCGAATCCATCGGTTGCGCAAGCTCTTGTCGGCGCGTGCATTCGGTCAAGCGTCTCAAGACAACCGGCCGCGTAGCGTCTAGAATTGCCACCATGAGCACCGACCGGGCAGAACAAAATCGCGCCAAGGACCGGACAAAGATTCCCGCCGATTTTCCCGCCGCGCCCCTTACGCTGGAAGGTTACAGCATTCTCCACCAGATGTTTCGCGTGCGCCGCCGGGAATTGCGCACACTCGACGCCGCGAAACGCAACGCGGCTCTCAAGGACGCCGCGAAGCTGTTCGGCGAAATCTCCCGGCGCGAAGATAGTGAAAGCGCGCTCTTCTCCGAGCTGGGCCACAAGGGCGATCTGATGATCGTCCACTTCCGCCGCAGCTTCGAGGAACTCGGGCACGCCGAGCTCGCCGTCGCCGGGCTCGCACTCAGCGACTACCTGGAGCCGATCACCTCGTACTTGTCGGTGATTGAAATTGGCCTCTACGAGGCGACGGTCGCGCTCTATCGCAGGCTCGTCGAGAATGGCATCGGACCGCACTCGCCAAATTGGAAATCCGAAATCGAATCCGAGCTTGCGCGCCAGCGCGAGAAGATTTCGCCGCGCCTGTTTCCGAAAATTCCCGCGCGGCGCTACCTGTGCTTCTATCCGATGGACAAGAAGCGCGATGGCGCCGACAACTGGTATCGCCTGCCGATCGAAGATCGCCAGCGTCTCATGCACGACCACGGCCTGGTCGGGCGGCGTTTCGCCGGCGAAGTGACGCAAATTATTTCGGGCTCGATTGGATTCGACGACTGGGAGTGGGGCGTCGATCTCTTCGCCGACGATCCGCTCGTGTTCAAGAAGCTCGTTTACGAGATGCGCTTCGACGAGGCCAGCGCGTCGTATGCGAAATTCGGCCCCTTTTACGTCGGCATCCGCCTGGAGACGGCGGACCTCGGCAAACTCTTCTCGACCTGATCAAAACGACGGGTTTCAGATTCGCGCCAGGAGACGACGATGATCACGCAGGGCGACGACTATCCGATTCATCAGACGCCGGAGCCGGTGCAGCAGGTCTTCACCAGCGACCGCAACTTCTACGATCGATTTTTTTTCAACGGCTACTTCCGCGAGGGCGAGCCCTACTTCGCCGCCGCGATGGGAATTTATCCGAACGTCGGAATCATCGATTGCGCATTCAGCGTCGTCGCCGGCGGCGTGCAGCATTGCGTGCGCGCGTCGCGCGTGCTCGGCGCCGAGCGGATGGACACGCGGGTCGGCCCGATCTCAATCGAGATCGTACGCCCGATGCGCTCGATCCGCGTTCGCGTCGATCATGAAGCCGTAAAGGCTGACCTGACGTTCGAAGCTCGCGCCGCTGCAATCGAGGAACCGCGCTTCAGCCGCCGCGCCGGCCCGCGGCTCGTCATGGATTTGACGCGGTTCACGCAGCACGGCGGTTACAACGGCAGCCTCACCGTCGCCGGCAAGACTTACGATGCAAAACCGTCGCGAGTCTGGGGGTCGCGCGATCGCTCGTGGGGCGTGCGCGGAATCGGCCCGCAGGACCCCGCCGGCGTGCCCTCGGCCGCGATGGGGCAGTTCTACTGGCTGTGGTCGCCGGCCAATTTCGAAGATCTCTGTACGCATTGCGACTGCAATGAGAACGCCGACGGCTCGCGATGGCACCAGTTCGGCGCTATCACGCGCGCGGAGCCCGGCGCCCCGCTCGATCTCGCGGCCGGCGTCGACTTCAACATTGACTACGCACCCGGGACGCGCCACGCGAGGACCGCCGAGATAATTCTGCACACCCCGCGCGCCGTAGAAAGCCGCATCGAACTGAAGACGCTTTACAATTTCTACATGCAGGGCATCGGCTACTTTCATCCGAAGTGGGGGCACGGAATGTACGTCGGCCCCGACGCCTCAACCTACGAGTCGTTCAGAACTGCCGACGTCAACGAGCGCGACTTGATGCATCAGCACATCCAGGCCGTGTGCCAGGCGAAAATGGGCTCGCGCGAAGGGATGGGAATTCTCGAGATGGCGATCCTCGGGCCGCACGAGCGAAGCGGCTTCAAGGAATTTCTCGACATGCACCCGTAGCGAGGTTCTTTTTCTGTCAGCGTCGTTCGCGGTCGGCTCAGTTTCTGAGCTTTCCGAGCATGCGCTCGACGAACCCTTCCGGTTTCTTTTCGATCGGCCTAGGCTCGCGGCCTTCTTTGAGCGCCGCAAAGATCTCTTCGACTTCGCCGTCAACCGGAAATCGTCCGGTGCTCGATTTCGAGAACACCAGCCGCCCGTTCACGATCACGTCGAACTGACCTGACTTGCCGGCGGTGATTTCAGCCTTCTCGCCGAACCTGGAATCCAATGATGCGGCCAGACTGGCCGCACGTGGCTTATAGCCTCAAGCCGAGCAGTAGAGAATTTCTGTCGCCATAGCTAAAGCCTACCCGGCTGGCTCACGCCGTACAAACTATTTGCCGTTGGGGATATCGACGAACACCGCCGCCGCGACCACCGACGACCACAACCCGTCGCGATCGCCAATCGCCGACTGCGTCACGTTGCGCGTCGTTACGATCTTGTCCGACATGCGCCACAGATCCTTACGTTCGTCGTAGCTCAGATTCGGATCGAAATCGACGCCAAGAATTGTCGCCAGCATCATCGCCGCCAGATCCTCCGCGTAGTCGCCCGCCTTCTGATCCGTCTCGCCCGTGCTGTGATGCTCGGACAGGTAGCCGTACTGCGCCGGATTGCTCGGCAGCGCCACTCCCACCGACGACGCGATCAGCCGATGCGGTTCGTTGGTGGCGTTGTCGCTCATCACGGCAAAAACGATCTGCCCCGGCGTCAGGTACTTCAGGCCTTCCTGCTGGCTGAGCAGTTTGCAGTTGGGCGGGAAGATCGACTTGACACGCACGAGGTTGAACTCGGCAATTCCCGCGGAACGCAGCGCCAGCTCGAAAGAAGTCAGCTTCTCGCGATGGCGCCCCACGCCTTTCGTCAGAAATGTCCCCTTCGGGATCGGCCCCATTTATTTTCTCCCCGATCGAGCGCGCGAGTCGCCGCGCCTGATCGTCACATCTCTGACTGGCTTGCGACGCTCGCGCAATCCGCCGCGCGCCGCCCCTTTCCGATGCGCTTTCTTTTATACGAATCGGCCCGCCAAACGCTACACGGTATTCACGGGCGAATACTCGCCGAACACTTTGCGCATCGCGTCCGAAATTTCCCCCAGCGTGCACCATCCGCGCACCGCGTCGACAATCGGCGGCATCAGGTTCTGCCCGTCGCGGGCAGCCGCCTCGACCCGCGCGAGCGCCTTGGTCACCGTCTCGGCGTTTCGTTCCGCACGGACGCGCGCAACGCCCGCCTTCTGTTTTTCCTCGAGCTCCGGCCTGACCCGCAGAATTTCCCCCGGCGGTTCGCCGCCCCCGGTAAATTGGTTGACTCCTACGATAATTCGCTGCCCGGTTTCAATCTCGCGCTGGTAAATGAATGCGGCGTTCTGAATTTCGCGCTGCATGTAGCCACGCTCGATTGCCGCAACGGCGCCGCCAAAGTCGTCGATCTTGGAGAGGTACTCGACGGCTTTTTTTTCAAGCTCTGTCGTCAAACGTTCGACGTAGTACGAGCCGCCGAGCGGATCGATCGTGTCCGCCACGTCCGACTCGTGGGCGATAAGCTGTTGCGTGCGCAGTGCAAGCAGCACCGAGGATTCGGTAGGCAGCGCGAGCGCCTCGTCTTTGGAATTGGTGTGCAGCGATTGCGCGCCGCCGAGCACCGCGGCCAGCGCCTGCAGCGTCACGCGCACGACGTTGTTGTCCACCTGTTGCGCGGTCAGTGTCGAGCCCGCGGTCTGCGCATGAAACCGCATCATCATCGAGCGTTCGTCCCTCGCCCCGAAGCGCTCCTTCATTATTTTCGCCCACAGCCGCCGCGCCGCGCGAAACTTCGCAACCTCCTCGAAAAAGTTGTTGTGGACGTTGAAGAAGAACGACAGCCGGCTGGCAAATGCGTCGATTTGCAACCCCGCTTTCAGCGCGGCGTCAACGTACGCGATCCCGTCGGCGATGGTGAACGCGAGTTCCTGCGCGGCGGTCGAGCCGGCCTCGCGGATATGGTAGCCGGAGATCGAGATCGTGTTCCAGTTCGGAACTTCCTTCGTCGCAAAACTGAAAATGTCGGTGATGATTCGCATCGAGCCGCGCGGCGGGTAGATGTAGGTCCCGCGCGCGACGTATTCCTTCAGGACGTCGTTCTGGATCGTGCCGTTGACCTTGTCCCAACCGATTCCGCGGCGCTCAGCCACCACCAGATATAACGCCAGCAGGATCGACGCGGTCGCGTTGATCGTCATCGAGGTCGAAATCCTGTCGAGCGGCAACTCGGCGAGCAACACTTCCATGTCGGCGAGCGAACAAATCGGCACGCCCACGCGTCCGACCTCGCCCTCCGCCAGCAAATGATCCGAGTCGCGGCCCATCTGCGTGGGCAGGTCGAACGCTACCGAGAGCCCCGTCTGGCCCTGCTCGAACAGGTAGCGGTAACGCCGGTTCGACTCCTCCGCGCTGCCGAAGCCCGCATACTGGCGCATCGTCCACAGCCGCCCGCGATACATCGTCGGCTGTACGCCGCGCGTAAATGGATACTCGCCGGGAAAACCGAGGTCGTTGACGAAATCGAAATCGTTCAAGTCTTCGGGATCGTACGCCCGCTTGACTTCGATTCCCGAACTCGTGACGAATTTTGCTTTGCGCTCGGGCCCACGCTTCAGGGAAGGATTGAGTTTGCGTTCCTCCCAATTCCTGCGAGCGGACGCGATTTTGCGATCGTCTTCAGGCATGACAAGTTGCCTCTACCGGCCGCATCCGGCTGGCTCACCTACTCGATAACAATCATCACCTGGCCCTTCTCGACCGTCTGGCCCGCGATCACCTTCACTTCGACGATCTTGCCGGCCTTGGGCGCTTTGACTTCGTTCTCCATCTTCATGGCTTCGACGATTACGATTCCCTGTTCCGCTTTGACTTCGTCTCCCGCCGCGACCAGCACGTTGACGACTCGGCCGGGCATCGCGGCTTTTATCTCGACCCGGCCGGTAACCTCGCGCCGCCTGCCGGCGGCGCGCCTGGTCCGCCGCGCCGCATCGGCGACCGTTAGCCGCGTCGATCCGCTCCGCGACGCGACCACAGTCTCGTCGCCGTCGCGCGCGACGTCGAAATCGAAGGAGCGATTGCCGACGATCACCGAGAAGGACGCCGGTCCTACCCTACACAAATCGGCTTCAAAGCTATTCTCGCCGAAACGAATCGCGAACGAGTCCGAGGTGAGCTCTTCAACCTCGATTTCGTGTTCCTTGCCGTCTACGGTCGCGTGGTATCGCATCGTCAGGAGTCCCGCCTATCTGCGCAGCATGTCGAGCCGGCCGAGCATCCGCCACGCGGACGCATTCGGCGCGGCCACCGGCTGCGCGCCGGCGCCATTGCTGTGATTGGTGTTTCTCTGCGCTGCGATCGCCGCGAGAAAAATCGCCGCCAGCTCCGCACCGCGCGGCGCGGCGCCGTTCTCATTCGGACGATACTCGTGGTCGATGAAATTGGTATCGAAGTCACCCTTCAAAAACCTGGGATGCGCCACAAGCCAGCGATGAAAGTCGAGGTTGGTGCGCAGATCGCCGGAAATTGCGAATTCGCCCAGTGCGCGCCGCATCCGGTCGATCGCCTGCTGGCGATTCGCGCCCCACACCGCCAGCTTGGAGATCATCGGGTCGTAAAAGACCGGCACTTCGGCGCCCGCGTAGACGCCCGCGTCGTTGCGCACGCCCGGACCGTCGGGAAATCTGAGCGTCTCGATTTTTCCGGGCGCCGGGGCAAACCCGGCCGCCGGATCTTCCGCGTAGATTCGGCACTCGATCGCCCATCCGCGCTGCGCGAGATCCGTTTGCCTGAACGGCAGCTTCGCCCCCGCGGCGATTTCGATTTGCGCGCGCACCAAATCCACGCCCGTCACCAGCTCGGTGACAGGATGCTCGACCTGGATGCGCGTGTTCATCTCCAGAAAATAGAAGTTGCGCTCCGCGTCGACCAGGAACTCGATCGTCCCGGCGCTTACGTAGTTCACCGCCCTGGCCGCGCGGACCGCGACTTCGCCCATCTCGGCCCGCATCTTGGGCGTGATGAACGGCGACGGCGATTCCTCGACGACCTTCTGATGGCGGCGCTGGATCGAGCATTCGCGCTCGAAGACGTGGACGATGTTGCCGTGCGCGTCGGCGAGCACCTGCACTTCGATATGCCGCGGCTGCTTCAGAAATTTCTCGACGTAAAAGCGCCCGTCGCCGAACGACGACTTGGCCTCGCTCGAGACGGTGCGCACCACCGAGCCGAGGTTTTTGGCGTTCTCGACGAAGCGCAGTCCCTTGCCACCGCCGCCGGCGGCCGCCTTCACCATGATCGGAAACCCGAGCTTTTTCGCGATCGCTGCCACTTCGGCTTCGGTCTCGAGCGTTCCCGGCGAGCCCGGCACGACCGGCACCTTCGCCGCCGACATCAATTTGCGCGACTCGACCTTGTCGCCCATCCGCTCGATCGCCTCGGCCGGCGGCCCGATCCAGGTCAGGCCGGCTTTCTGCACCGCGCGTGCGAACGCGGCGCGTTCCGAGAAAAAGCCGTAGCCCGGATGCACGGCGTCGGCCTTGGTGTGTTTTGCCGCTTCAAGAATTTTCGCGGTGTTGAGATAGCTCTCGGCCGCCGGCGCCGGACCGACCGGGTAGGCATGATCGGCTTCGCGCACGTGCAGCGCGGCGCGATCGGCGTCCGAGTAGACGGCGACCGATTCGATTCCCAAGTCGCGGCAGGCGCGGATGATCCGCACCGCGATCTCGCCGCGGTTGGCGATTAGTATCCGCTTGAACATCAATCTTCCCTGGCTTCCGGCCATTCTGAGGCCGGGCTCATCGCTCTCCAAATTCTATACTGAATCCGGCGCGCGCGGGCTAACTGCGTGCGGCGGCCAGTCGCGCTCTTCTTCAAAGCGGAATATTGCCGTGTTTGCGCGGCGGATTTTTTTCGCGCTTATTCGCAAGCGCCTTAAGCGCGCCGATCAGCTTGGGACGCGTCTCGCGCGGCATGATCACTTCATCGATATAGCCAAGCTCGGCCGCCTTGAATGGATTCGCAAACGTTTTGCGGTAGTCCTCGGTCAGCCTTGCGCGCTCGGCGACCGCGTCCTTGGCCTTGGAGATTTCGTTGCGAAAGACAATGTTGATCGCCTGCTCGGGCCCCATCACCGCGATCTCGGCGCTCGGATAGGCAAAGTTGAAATCGCCGCGAATGTGCTTCGACGACATGACGTCGTACGCACCGCCGTAAGCCTTGCGCGTGATCACCGTCACCTTCGGCACTGTAGCCTCGCAGAACGCGTAGAGCAGCTTCGCGCCATGCCGGATAATTCCGGCGAACTCCTGCTGGGTGCCGGGTAAAAATCCAGGCACGTCCACGAACGTGACGAGCGGAATATTGAAGGCGTCGCAGAAGCGGACGAATCGGGCGGCCTTCACCGACGAGTCGATGTCGAGACATCCCGCGAGAAATGCCGGCTGATTCGCAACCACGCCCACCGAGTACCCGCCCAACCGCGCGAACCCGATCAACATGTTGTGCGCGTAGTCCTTTTGCACTTCGAGGAAGTGACCGTCATTGACCACGCGCCGAACGATCTCCCCCATGTCGTAGGCCTTGTTGGGATTTTCGGGCACGATCGAATCGAGCGCCGCATCAGTGCGGGCGGCGTCGTCATTGCTCGCGACGAAGGGCGGATCCTCGACATTGTTCGACGGCATGTACGAAAGCAGTTCGCGGATCATCGCGAGAGCGCCGGCGTCGTCGTCGGCCTCGAGATGGCACACGCCCGACTTCTGGCTGTGCGTGTCAGCGCCGCCAAGCTCCTGCATCGTGACTTGTTCGTGCGTGGTCGCTCTGATCACGTCGGGACCGGTGATGAACATGTACGACGTATCGCGCACCATCACGATGAAGTCTGTCATTGCCGGCGAATACACCGCGCCGCCGGCGCACGGTCCCATGATCGCGGAAATTTGTGGGATCACTCCCGACGACATCACGTTGCGCAGAAAAATGTCCGCGTAGCCCGCCAGCGACACGACGCCTTCCTGGATTCGCGCGCCGCTGCCGTCATTGAGTCCGATCACGGGACATCCGGTCTTCGTGGCGAGATCCATCACCTTGCAGACCTTCTCCGCGAAGGCGCCCGACAGGCTGCCGCCGAAGACCGTGAAATCGTGGCTGAAGATGCACACCTGGCGACCGTCGATAGTGCCATAGCCGGTCACGACGCCGTCGCCGGGGATTTTCTTCTCCGCCATGTCGAAGTCGGTGATTCGATGGGTCTTGAACTTGTCGAGCTCAACGAACGAGCCGCGGTCGAGCAGAAACTCGACCCGCTCGCGCGCGGTCATGCGTCCCTGTGCGCGTTGCTTCCTGACCCGATCGTGGCCGCCGGCGGCCTCGGCCTCGCGCGTGAGTTGCTGAAGTCGTTCGAGATTTTCCTTAAGGCCCATTTGTCACGACCGCGATAAAGCGAGATAGACGGCAAACAAAAAGGCGCCCGTCGCGCGCCACCGGCAAGATAGATACCGCATGTTCGCCGCCGGTTAAAGCGCCTGATTATTGCGATGTATGGGTGGGAAAGCCCGAGAAGTCCAAGCGGTCGCCGGGCTTGATTCCGTTCCTGGCGCAGAAGCCGCCGTTCACTTCGAGCACATACTCCGAGTTGCCTTCGACGCCGAGCAGCTTGTCGGAGTAGGGCTCCGCGTTGGCGACGATTCCCGTCACCACGCCGTTTGAGGCGGCGAAAATCATGTCGAGGGGAATCGGCGTATTGTGCATCCAGAAATTCCGGCGCGCCGCATCCGGGAAGACAAAGATCATCCCCGCATTGTCGTCCAGATGCTTGCGAAACATCAGGCCGAGCTCGCGCTGCGCCCCGGTGTTCGCGACTTCGACCGTAACGGTGGCGCGCGGCTTGTCGTCAGGGCCGACTATCGCGACGCATGGACCGCGCGCGCATCCGAGCAACGCGAGCAGGACGGCCACCAGAGCAAACGGGCCGATTCGGACGCGCAAGCGGCGATGCAACTCTGCTTCCATGCGTCGCCGCAAATCTAGCGCGTCGATGAGTCGCGGGGAAATCAGATTACTTTGTTTCGGGCGAGATCTCCTCGAGTTCACGTCCCGAGGTCTCCGGAAGGAACCACATGATCGCCGGCGAGATAATCCAGAACACCGTCAGGTAGCAGATCGCGTGCGCGTGCGAGCCGGTGACGTTGAACAGCACGCTCTCGAAGAACAGGCCAAGCGCGCCG
Source organism: uncultured delta proteobacterium (assembly GCA_963842085.1). Lineage (GTDB taxonomy): Bacteria > Desulfobacterota > Binatia > Binatales > Binataceae > Binatus. Next base: position 2,241,618 of record CAWJET010000001.1, on the reverse strand, counting down.
CCGGTCGTGCCCGCGACCGCGAGTGCGCTTCCCGCCGTCGAACGATACGAGGTCGGGAACAACTCCGCGCTGTAGGCATTGAGGATCGTGCCCGACGCGATATCGAAAAATGTTTCCAATATCCAGGCCGGTACGATCGACCAGCCCGGCGCCGTGTACATCCAGATAGTCAGCAGCGGCGCCAGCAACAGGAACGCCGCGCCCATCACGCGCCGGCCGTGGCGATCGCTCATCCGGCCCGCGACGATCGAGCCCATTATTCCGAGCGCACCGCCAAAGAAAAACAACGACGAGACGTTGCCCGGCGACCAATGATGCGTCTCCTGCAGAAACTTCGGAAACAGAAAACCCGACGCGTTGCCGCCCATCGAGCCCAGGAACGCAATCGACAGCATCATGACGAGCCGTCGCGGGTAAGCGCTATATAACTGTCCGAGCGGCTCCCAGACTTTCACCGGCCGCAGCCCTTCGAGTTTCTCCCTCTCGAAGCGCGCGCTTTCCGGCAGCACGCGCCGCAGCGGAATGATCAGCACGAGAGGCACCAGCGCGATCGCGTAGAGCCCGCGCCAGCCGTAGGGAATCACGTTGATAAACGCGAACACGACCGCGGCCAGGCCGTAGCCCACCGACGACACCGCGCTCAGCAGCCCAATCGCCCAGCCGCGATGGGCGGCGTCGACTTCCTCCGCCACTATCACCATCGCGATCGCGGCTTCGGCGCCCGCGAATGCGCGTGCGACGATCTGGCAGATGACGAATGTCCGCTCTCCCGGCGCGATGGCACTCAGCCCGGTGAAGACCGTGTAGCCCATCACCGTGTAGAGCAGCAGCCGGCGGCGCCCGAAGACGTCGGCAAACGGGGTCATCAGCAGCGTCAGCAGGTAGCCGAGCCGGATCACCGAGAGCATCGCGCCGAGGTGCGATTCCGCGATCTTGAGCCCCGCCTGGATTTGCTTGAGGGCGAGACTCAGCAGCGCGCGATCGTACTGATCGAAAAATCCCGCGGTCGATGCGATCCAGAATACCCGGCGTTGCCGCCTGGTGAACGGCGGCGTCCTGCCCAGCAGCCCAAGGTGTGTGCTCCTGCGGCCGGCTTCGTCAACCGCAGCGCCGGGTTCGGGCTTCAAATCCAGCGTGACGGCGGGTTCGGTCATCGGCAACTAATCGATCGCCACCGGCAATGACTCGAGGCCGCGCAAGAAGCACGAACCCTTGTACGCCGGTTTTTGCGGCGGATCGGAACCCAGCATGTTGCGCGAGCCTTTGAACCGGCCTTCGTAAACCTGCTCGGGCGGCGGGCCATAGTACGGATGCGGATTTGCGCGAAATTCGGGATCCCAAATGTTGAATTGCACTTCAGCGGCCATGAATGAGCCCTGCTCAGTCAGTCGCCATCTTGAGCGACGCCAATCCCCGAAGGAAGTAAGAACCCTTGTAAGTCACCGGCGCCGCGGGATCCTCCAAACGCATCCGCGGGAAGCGCTCGAGCATCGCGCCGATCGCAATCGCACCCTCCAGCCGCGCCAGCGGCGCGCCGATGCAGAAGTGAATGCCCTCGCCGAATGCAACGTGGTCGCGCGGTGTGCGCGTGATGTCGAAACGATCGGGATCTTCGAACTGCGCCGGGTCGCGATTGGCCGCGGCGAGGATTATGAAGCATCCGAGATTGGCCGGCAGCTCGGTCCCGCTGAGATTTATATCTTCCTTGGTGAAGCGGATGGTGGACTGCACCGGTCCGTCGTAACGCAGGATCTCTTCGATCGCCCGCGGCATCAGTTCGGGGCTCTGCCGGAGCAGATTCATCTGCGCTGGATTGCGCCCGAGCGCAAGCATCCCGTTGCCGATCAGATTGGTGGTGGTCTCGTTGCCGGCCAGCAGCAGGAGCAGCACGAACGCGAGCAATTCGTCGGCGTTCATCGCTTCCGCGTCGTCGTGCGCCGCGACCAGCGCGCTTATCAGGTCACCGCCGGGATTCATCCGGCGCCGCTCGATCTCGCCGGCGAAATAGCTGCGCAGCGCTTTGGTCGCCGCATGAAATTCATCCGGCAGCGGAGTCCCGGGCAAAGTGTTGTCGCCCGCGACCACCGTATCGGACCAGTGCTTGAACTGTTCGTAATGGTCCGGCGGCACGCCAAGCATTTCCGCGATAACCATCACCGGCAGCGCGTTGGCAACCCCGCTCATCACTTCCAGCTCGCCCTTGCGCTCCGCGGCGTCGATAAGATTTTTCGCGATCTCGCGGATGCGCGGCTCGAGGTCGCGGATTCGCCGCGGCGTGAAATCACGCGAGATCAGGCGGCGCAGCCGCGTATGCATTGGCGGATCGGAAAACAGTACCGTGCGCGCGCCGGCAAACGGTCCCTCGTTCGGCGGCTCGGAAGGATCGCGCGGCCGCACGCTTGAAAAGTGCGCATGGTCGCGCAGCACCGTCGTGACGTCAGCATAGCGAGTGACCATCGCGGTCGGCCCGAACAAATCGAGGATACGGGGCGGGCCGGCCAGCAGTGGCTTGTAATGCGGATACGGATTGGCGCGAAACGCGGGATCCCACGGGTTGAAGTAGATATTTTCTGCGGCCTGGTTCATTGTGAGAGCTCCTCTTTCGTAGATTTTAGTTTGCCAAGCCGCATCGCCCGCGCTGCGCGCACTACGATGCAATCGCAATGCCACCGCACGGGCCTATGCCACCGCGCGTGTTTTCACCCCGCGGACATGCATCGATGCGACTGCACGCAGTCAAGCGATGTCACGTGAGCGCCATCTCGAGACGGCTGAGCCCGCGCAGGAAGTAGGAGCCCTTGTAGGTCAGTGCGGCGTCGGGATTTTTCAGGCGAAGATGCGGGAATCGTTCGAGCGCAGCGCCAATCGCGATCGATCCTTCCAGCCGCGCCAGCGGCGCACCGATACAAAAGTGGATTCCCTCGCCGAACGCCAGATGCTCGTTCGGTTCGCGCGTGATGTCGAACTTCTCGGGTTCCCTGAACTGCGCCGGATCCCGATTGGCCGCCGCGATGATCACGAACACGCCGGTCCCCGACCCTATCGGCGTCCCGCCGACCGTCGTGTCCTTGGTCGCCGTGCGGAACGTAGCTTGCACCGGTCCGTCGTACCGCAGCATCTCCTCAATCGCACCGCGCATCAGCTCGGGCTTCGAGCGCAGCGTCGCCATCGCGCCGGGATTGCGTCCCAGCGCGAGCATCCCGTTGCCGATCAGGTTTGTCGTCGTCTCGTTGCCGGCGAGCAGCAACAGCACGACGAACTGCAGCAGCTCGTCGGCGCTCAGCGCTTCGGCCTCGTCGTGCGCCGCGACGAGAGCGCTCACCAGGTCAGTGCCGGGATTCTTGCGGCGGCGGACAATCTCTTCGGCAAAGTATGCCTTCAATTCAGTGAACGCGCTTTTGATGTCGTCGGGTATCGGCATCCCGGGTAGCGTGTTGTCCGCCTCTACAATCTTGTCCGACCATTGCTTGAATTGGCGGTATTCCGTTGGCGGCACGCCGAGCAAATCACTGATCACCATCACCGGCAGGGGATTGGCGAGGTCCGCCATCACGTCGAACTCGCCCTTGCGCTCTGCAGCGTCGATGAGATTTTTCGCGATCTCGCGGATGCGCGGTTCGAGCTCGCGGATTCGCCGCGGCGTGAAATCGCGCGAGACCAGCCGCCGCAGCCGGGTTTGCGTCGGCGGATCGGAACCGAGCATCGTCGGCGCATCGCCGAACGCTTTCGCTTGCTCGTCGAATCCCATACCGGCGGGTTGCACGCTCGAAAATGTTCCATGGTCCATCAGGACGGCCCGCACATCGGCGTAGCGCGCGGCGAGTGCGAATTTGTAGCCCATGTCGAGAATTCGCGGCGGTCCCGCCAGCAGCGGGCGATAATGCGGATAGGGATTGGCGCGGAAATTCTCGTCCCACGGATTGAAGTAGAAATCCTGCGACGCCTGAGTCTCGATTGCCTCGCTCATTGTCAGATCACCTCTCGTTTCTCGATTGGTTCCGATGAATCCAGCTCGCGCACTATCGCGGCCCCGACCCGTTTGACCGTCTCCAGGCCGCGCACGAACTCCGGCGGATCGATCTCGCCGGGCGCAAACAACACCCGCTCGAGTGCCAGCGCCTCGAGTTGTCCGGCGACGATGCCGACCAGGTCGTGAAGCTGGTCTTCGCGATCGGCGGGCCAATCGAGCAGTGCACCGAGGCCGGCGCGAAATCCCTCGCCGAATCGCATGCTGGCCGCGCGCACCGCGTCGTTCAACGCAGGATCGGTGCGGCTGGCGACCACCAGTTCCAGCCACGCATAGAATGTCGGCCCTTTGAACATCGGCCACATCGCGTCGATCAGAACGGCCAGCCGATGCTCCCGGCTGCCCGGCGGCGGCTCCGCGATCGCGGCGCTCATCTCGTTCAGCCGCAGCTCGAACACATGCTCGAGCGCGCTCACCACCAGCTCGTCTTTCTTCGGAAAATGGTGCAACTGCGCGCCGCGCGACACTCCCGCGCGGATAGCTATCTCGGTCGTTGTCGTGCCCGCGTATCCACGCTCGAAAAGGCAGGCCACGGTAGCATCAAGCAACCGCCGCCGAGTCTCGGCGCTCCGCTCTTCTCGTAGAGACGACATTATTTTTATCAGGTAAACATACAGGCATGATTGTTACAAGCAAGCACGACTGTTTCTCGCTCGGAGAAGACTTTTTCATTTGGAAATTCGCTGATCTTGCCTCAGCGGCCCTTGAACTCCGGTCGGCGTTTTTCCAGAAACGCGCGCACGCCCTCGCGATAGTCCTCGCTGTCGAAGCAACGCGCGACCATCGCGGATACCGCCTTGGCGTCGCGCTCCTCGCGATCCTTCAGGCTCTCGCGAATCGCGAGCTTGGCGGCCGCCATTGTCATCGGTGCATTGCTCGCCATCTTGAGCACGTAGTCGCGCACGTTCTCCTCGAGCTTTTCCGGATCGACGATGCGGTTGACGAGCCCCATCTCCAGCGCCTCTTCCGCATCGAACAGCCGCGCCGACAGCAGGATATCGCGCGCGTTGGCCGGACCGACTGTATGCGCCAGCATGTTGACGCCTTCCAGCGGATACGCCAGTCCCAGCCGCGCGGCAGGAACCCCGAAGCGCGTGCCCCGCGCCGCTATCCGGATGTCGCAGGCGAGCGCGACCTGCACGCCGCCGCCGATGCATACGCCGGCTATCATCGCGACGACCGGCTTGCTGCATTCGACCATCGCCGCGATTGCTCGGTTGGGCGCGTCGCGATACGCACGCGCCTGCGCGGCGTCGGCGCGCATCGCAGGGAACTCCGAGATATCCGCGCCCGCGATAAACGCCTGCGGCGTGCCGCCGCGCATGACGATCACGCGAACCGCGTCGTCGCTTGCCAGGTCCGCGACGCCTTCCGCAATCCGCTGCCAGGTCCTAAGATTGAGCGCGTTGCGAACTTGCGGCCGGTTGAGCACCAGCCATCCAATCGGCGCCTCGCGGCTGACTATCAACGGGTCGACTGAAGTTTCATCCTTCACGGATTTCGTGCCTCTGGCGAGTTTTATGACGATAATCGAGCGGGCTTTCAGTGGGGATTTTGAGCATATTTGTGCGCTGGACAAAACTGTCCACGCCGGCGCGTCGCGGCGCAGACTTATAGGCGAGGCCTGTGCCAACGGCCGCATCGCAGTGGCGCGCGTCGACGACGTCGTCCGCGGCTTCGTCATCTTCGACGAGAGTTTCTTCGATCAGTTTTTCGTGCGCCTGCTGCTCGTGCATCCCGACTTCCGCCGCCGCGGGCTCGCGACCGCCCTGATGCGCGCGGCCGAGCTCGATTGTCAGACCGGCAAGCTCTTCACCTCGACCAACCAGTCGAATCTGCCGATGCAGCGGCTGTGCGATCGACTAGGCTTCGTTAAAAGCGGCTACATCGAGAATCTCGACGAGGGCGACCCGGAACTCATCTATGTAAAACGCCTCGCGCCGGTCACAGACGCGCCGGAGACTTAATCGAATCTGAAACCCGCCCTGGGTTTCACGCTTCCGTGGGCAAGGGTGACCCCGAGGTCACGCCTGCACCCAGCACCTAAGGATGCGGGACTTCGCGAAGCTGTCCGAGATTCCTTCCATCCGCTCGCGTTGCTCGCTACGGTCGGGCCGGGAATCTGGTGCGCCCTTACTTTTCCGCTCTCAGTTCCACCGTGTTGCCGTCAGGATCCGATATCCAGATTTGCCGCCCCGCACCCTGCCGCGGCGGCGCCTCCAGGAACTCGACGCCGGCTTCCTGAAGCGTTCGCTTCGTCTCGTCGAAATCTTCGACCTCGAGTGCGAAATGCGGTCCGAATGGGCTTCCGGTGCGTTCCGTATGTCCGGGACTCGCAATCAGATGAAGCTGCGTGTGGCCCGCCGCGAACCAAATCCCACCGGTAGGCCCGGGTACTCCCTTGCTTGATACTACCTCGTCGCGGAATTTGGCGGCCTGCTCGCGGTCCATCCTGGGAAACGGCACGACCTCGAGACCGAGCAACTTGCCGTAAAACTCGGATGCTCGCGCGACATCGCTGATTCTGAGCGCAACATGGTTCACACCGCGGGCTTTGATCATGACGAGTCTGCCTCCGAGGTTAATTTCTATTTAACGTTTGACCGTCACGCTATCGAACACATCAGCGAGTGGCCGGTAGCGGAATCGACGCGCAGGTTGACGGTATCGCCGGCGCGGACTCCCTCTACGCCGGCAAAAATTGCGGTCTTGAACTGCGGCGTCTTGCCCGCCATCATGCCGCCGCCGCGGCGCGCCGGTCCTTCGACCAGCACCGGGAACTCGTGGCCGATCGTCGCCCGATTGCGCGCCAGCGACATCTCTTCCTGAAGTGCGATCAGCGCCGTAAGCCGGCGGCCCTTTTCTTCCTCGCCGACGGAATCGCCCAGCCCGAAGGCGCGCGTATGCTCGCGCACCGAATACTTGAACATGAAGGCGGAGTCGTAGCCGACTGCACGCATGATCGCCCTTGTCGCCTCGAAGTCCGACTCCTCCTCGCCGTGAAAGCCGACGATGATGTCCGTCGAGAGCGCAATCGCGGGAATTGCCGCGCGCACGCGCGCGACCAGGTCGAGATACTCCGCAACCGTGTAGCCGCGCTCCATCGCGGCCAGAATCCTGTCCGCGCCCGACTGGATCGGCAGATGCAGATAGGGCTGGACTTTCGGCTCGGTCGCCATCGCCTCGATTACCGACTCGCTCATGTCGCTCGGATGCGGCGACGTGAAGCGAATCCGCTCGATCCCATCGATTGACGCGATCATCCTGAGCAGCGCGCCGAAGCCGATGTCGCCGGAGCGATAGGCGTTGACGGTCTGTCCGAGCAGCACGACCTCTTTCACGCCGCGCGCGGCGAGTTCGCCGATTTCGCGCATCAGGTCGGCGGGAGGAATCGAGCGCTCGCGGCCGCGCACGTACGGCACCACGCAGAACGCGCAGAACTTGTCGCATCCCCGCATCGCGGTGACGTAGGCGCGCACGCCGCCGCCATAGTCGGGAGTGATGTCGGCGTAAGTCTCGGCGCGATCGAGGCGCACGTCGATTGCGGCGTCGTAGCCGGCGCGGCCAATCATCTCGGGCAGGCGGCGGTAACTGTCCGGCCCCGCGACCACGTCGAGGAACGCGGCCTTCTCCATGATCGCGACGCGGTTGTGTTGCGCCATGCATCCGAGCAGCCCGAGCTTCACCTCCGGCCGCGATTGCTTGAGCCGCGCAAGCTCGCGGAGCCGGTGCAGCACCTTCTCTTCGGCATGCTCGCGAATGGCGCAAGTGTTGAGCAGGACGACGTCGGCATCCTCGACACGATCGGCGCTGACGTAACCGGCGCGGCGCAAGACGGCGCTGACCGTCTGCGAATCGGCGACGTTCATCTGGCATCCGTAAGTCTCGAGATAAACCCGCGGATGCGCCGGAATTGCAGCGCGCTCATTCATCGGACGAAAAGAAATCTTAGGCTACCTCGCAACATCGACACAACGTGAAGCCTTGCCGGAAATGCTCGCCAGACTTAAGTTTCTGCTACGACCCTCATGCGAGAGAATCGCAGGCCATCGTTCGAGCGGATGGAAGCCACACTGCTGGCGTGTCCGCAGTGCAAGCGCGCGGTGAAGGTGCGCAAGCACCTGCTGCTCGTCCTGCCGCAGGGCGACAAATATCTCTACGTATGCCCCGATTGCGGCCCAACCTGCGGCGAGACGATCGAGACGCCGCCGCCCGTGGCGCGATGATCACCTATTGTCACTCAGAGCGAAGGCTGCCGCAGCGAAGAGTCCCGGTTTTGGTGCTCATCTGCGCACTGCTTCCGGGATTCTTCGCTTCGCTCTGAATGACAATCATTTGAAGTTCGCGCTACGGCTTGTCGCGCATGCCGTCGAGGTCGCGCATCGCACGCTCGAGAATTTCGCGCACCTTGTCGATTCGCTCCTGCGACGCCGTCTCGCCCGCCACGGCGCGGAATGCTGCCTTGACCAGGCGCTCAGCCGGACCGCGAATCTCGGCCGCGTCCGGATCGTTCGCGTGACGCCATCCGGCCCATCGCCGCGCCCGCCACCAGATGCGGCGCACGGTCTCGTCCTCGCGCTTGAGTTCGGCGGCGCCCGCGTCGGTGATGGCGTAAACGCGTTTGCCTTCCTTCGAGTCCGAGGAAATCAGGCCCTCGTCTTCGAGTTGCTGCAGCGTGGGATAAACCGTACCGGCGCTGGCGCTGTAGATTCCGCCCGAGCGTTCCTCGAGTTGGCGCATCAGCTCGTAGCCGTGTTTGGGTCCGTCTGCGATTAACGACAGGAGCGCGAGCCGAACTTCGCCCGGGCCGAAGAATCGCGCTCGCATGCCCATCATGCCGAATTCGCCCCAATGGCCGCGTCTTTGAAAGCGTCGAGTTCCGCAAACCATCATGAGTGGTCCTCCGTAACAGCGTAATACATGCTGGAAGTTATATCGTACGATATACCTCCAGTCAATTCGGTCAGCTTACAAAGGAACCTCGTGCTGCGCGGCTATTGGTGTGTTATTGTTCCTGCCGACTGAGCAACCCAACCACGGGAGAAGCGAAATGACAACGTCCATGTCCATCCGGAGAGCGGTATTCACCCATCAGAAGGACATGGAGTTTTATGCGAACGCTACATTCCGTTTGTCAAGGGCGCGCAAGCGCCGGTAAAAGAAGGTTGCTCGAGTGGGCCGCGACTCGATTCGCGAGCCCTCGAGTAACAAAATTCCTCTCATACTATAAACCGTATCGAAGGTTGCTCCTCGCCGACCTTCTTTGCGCGATCGTCATATCGGCGGCGGCGCTGCTGCTGCCGGTCTGCGCGAATTTCGTCGCCAAGAACCTGCTCGCGACCGAGGGCGCGCCCCGCGCGCTCCACAGGATTTATTCGTTGGGCGGCGCGATGCTCGCGCTGGTCGCCGTGCAGACCCTGTGCACGTTGTTCGTCGATTACCAGGGACACTTGATGGGCGCGAAGATGGAGCGCGACATGCGGCGGGAGCTGTTCGAGTATTACCAGAAACTCTCGTTCAGCTTTTACGACCGGCAGCGCACCGGCCAGCTCATGGCGCGGATCACCAACGATCTCTTTTCGCTCGCTGAGCTCTACCATCACGGGCCGGAAGATCTCGCGATCTCGACGCTGGAGCTCATCGGAGTGATGGTCATCCTTGCGCATATCGACCCAAGCCTCACGCTGATCGTGCTGTGCTTCATCCCCGCGATGCTCGTCTTCGCGCTGCATTTCAGCCGGCGCATGATTGCCGCGCTCAGGTTGAGCAAAGACCGCATCGGAGATATCAACGCGCGCGTCGAGGATTCGTTAGCGGGGATACGGGTGGTTAAGTCCTTCACCAACGAGGCGTTCGAGAGCGCGCGCTTCAACCATGAGAACGATCGCTTTCTCGCGAGCCGGAGCGAAGGCTATCGCAGCGAGGCATGGTTCTCCGGCGGGATGGCCGCATTCACACAGCTCATCACGATTGCCGTGATCGTGTTCGGCGCGGCGGGCATCGCGCGGTCGGCGCTCGATCTAGCTGACCTGCTTACCTTTTTGATGTGCGTCGCCGTGCTCGTCGATCCGATCCGCCGGCTGGTGAATTTCGCACGGCTATACCAGGAAGGGAGCACCGGTTTCGATCGGTTCTTCGAGATGCTGCAGATGGAGCCGGAATTGCCGGACCAGGCCGGCGCGGCGGAGCTGGCCCATGTGCGGGGAGACATCGCGTTTCGCGACGTGAGCTTCCGATACGGCGACGACTCGCCTTTCGTGCTGAAGCACGTATCGCTGGAGATAAGCGCGGGCGAGTTCGTCGCACTGGTAGGAGCTTCCGGCGTGGGCAAGACTACGCTCTGTTCGCTAATCCCGCGTTTCTACGACGCGACCGCGGGCGACGTCCTGATAGATGGCAGGAATGTCAGGGACATCCGGCCGCAGTCGTTGCGTCAAAATGTTGGCATCGTGCAGCAGGACGTTTATCTGTTCGCGGGCACGGTCGCTGAGAATCTCCGCTACGGCAAGCGTGGTGCCGGCATCGACGAAATAATCGCGTCGGCGAAACTGGCCCATGCGCACGATTTCATCATGGCGCTGCCGAGCGGCTACGACACGGAGATCGGCGAACGCGGCGTCAAGCTGTCCGGCGGACAGAAGCAGCGGCTGAGCATCGCCCGCGTCTTTCTGAAAAATCCGCCCATCCTGATATTCGATGAAGCGACCAGCGCGCTCGACAATGAAAGCGAACGGGCGGTGCAGGAGTCTCTGCACCGGCTCGCGAGCAACCGCACGACGCTGGTGATCGCGCATCGGCTGTCGACCGTGCGGCACGCGGGCAGAATCGTGGTGCTTACCGAGGATGGGATCGCTGAAGAAGGCACGCATTCCGAGCTGGTCTCGTCGGGCGGTGCGTATGCGCGACTCTACAACACTCAGGCGAGCATATGAGACGCCGCCGAGGGCGGTCTGTCAGCCCATAACGTGCACGGATGCGGGCTCGATCACGTACGTCACGCGCTTCTCGCCCGGCGTGCGGAACGGATACTTGTCCTGGTTCAGGTACTTCTTGGCGAGGCTGTCGATATGCGCATCGGCGCCGGTCTCGCTCTCGCTGATGACGGGTCCGCGGATTCCGATGTAGCGGTAAGCGTTGTCAGGATCGACGATCGCCAGCGCAACCTTCGAGCCGATCTTCATGTTGTTCGCCTTCACCCGTCCGCGCGCCGTGTTGATGCGGATTTTCCCGTCGGTGTAGTCGAACCAGACCGGGGTCACTTGCGGCGATCCGTCGGGCATTATGGTGGCGATGTTGGCGAGCGGCTTCTTGGTAGTCAGGAGGTCGAGAAATTTCTCGGGGATCGTGTTCGATGCCATCGGAGATGCTCCTTAGATTAGTGTCGGTATCGTTTCAGATTAGACGATCGCTCGCTTGAGGCAACCGTCGCGATGAGATCTCGGCAGAACCGATCGCGCCCCGAGATGCCGGATAAATTTGACACCTAAGTTTGCATCGGTTAATAGCCAAGCCTAAGCTCGAACCTTGGAATGCGGCGCGGGGGATTGCCCGATTGCGCCCAGGAGTTTTTGCGATGGCGCTGTTTACGAAAGAGCCCGAAAAGAATCCGAAACTGCAACCCGTGACGTCGCCGCATGCCTCGTCCACCTCGCCCGCAGCCGCCGCATCGGCTTCTTCCCCGATGCCCGCGACGGCTCCGAGAGCCAACGAGCCCGCTGCATCCGAGGGGCGCGCCTACCTCGATCGCGGCTCGAAAATCTCCGGCAAGATCTCGTTCGAGGGCCCCGCGCGAATCGACGGCGAGGTCGATGGCGAGATCAACGCGAAGGACAGCCTGACGATTGGCGAGTCCGCCGTGATCACCGCGCACATCCGCGCCGCCTCGGTATCGGTCGCCGGCAAGGTCAGCGGCGATATCGTCGCGACCCAGCGAATCGAAATCCGCCCGTCGGCGAAGGTCAGCGGCAACATCACGGCGCCCGTGCTTGCGGTCCAGGAAGGCGCGCTGTTCGAGGGACATTGCTCGATGCAGCCCGAGGGCATCCGCGACGACCGCAAAGTTACCGTATTCCCCAAGGAGGAGCGCGTGGCGCAGGCCGCCGGAGGGCAGAAGCAGGCCTGAGTTGGCTTGGCCGGTCCAGAAAGTCCGCGTTCCCGGCTTCCTATAATGGAGAGAATCCCGAAAGTCCCCGCAGGGGAGACGCCGTAAAATGCATATCCCGCCGAACTGGGGGACGTTCTTTGCGCTGATTGTTTCGTTCCTGGTTTTCTGGTTTATATTCAGCCGATTATTTTTTCGCCCCTTCTTGAACCTGTTGTCCGAGCGCGAGCGCAGATTCAAGGAGTTGAATGATCGCACCGAGGAATTGATCAAGCAGGCGCGCGCCGTCGACGAGGAACGCGAGGCGCGGCTCGCCGCGGTTCGGCGGGACGCAATCGCGCGGCGCGAGACGGAGCGCCGCAAGGCCGAAGCGGAAGCCGCTCGGATGATGGAAGCGGCCAAGGCCGAGGCGCGGCAGGCGCTCGAGGATGCGCGGGTGAAAATAGAAACGGAACTGAAGGCGGCTGAGCGCGAACTCGAGCAGATGGGACACAGCCTTGCGTCCGAGCTGGCCGAGCGCGTGCTGGGCCGGCCGCTGAACGGCGGCGCGGCGACGGGCAAAAACAACTAGGCGCGGCTGACTCGACCTCAGATGAAGAAGTGGATCACATCGGCGGCGATTTTCGCTGCCGCTCTTTTTCCGCGTGCCGCCCATGCCGCCGAAGGCGCCGGCGCCGAGCATGGCTCATGGCTGCTGCTGACGTTCTTTACGATCAATTTCATCCTGTTCATCTGGCTGCTGGTCCATTTCGCGGGTCCGGTTGCGCGGAAATTTTTTGCCGATCGCGCCGCAACGATTCGCACCGGCCTGTCCCGCGCGGAAAAAGCATTCGCCGAGGCTGAGGAGCTCGCCAATAAGGCGGCGGCGCGGATGGCTGCACTCGCGGCGGAGTTGAAGAAACTGGCGGACGAGCTCGAGCATGAAACTGCTTTCCAGGTCGCCAAGGTCGCCGAGCTGGCGAAATCGACCGCCGATCGAATCCATCGCGATACCGCACTGAGCAGTTCTGCACTGTCGGAAGCGGCGCGACGGCGCGTGCGCGCGCAGTTGGCCGAATCCGCCGCGACCCTCGCGCGCGATCTGATCGGCCGCAACTTTCAGCCGACCGACCAGGGCCGGCTTATCGACGGCTTTATGGACAAGCTCGCCCCGGGTGGCCGCCAATGAAAGGTTCGCGAGTCGCCAGGCGCTACGCGCGCGCCCTGCTCGATCTGGCGGACAAGGGCACCGAGGAAAAGTGGGGCGCCGAGCTCGAGCGGCTCGCCGCGATGGTCGAGTCGCCTGAGCTCCTCGAGCGCCTGGCGTCGCCCGAGCTGTCCGAGCAATCGCGGCAGGAAGCGATGGCGAAGATTGCCGAGCGTCTCAATCTCAGCTTCCCGCTGCGTTCGTTTGCAGTTGTCATCGCGCGCCACGGGCGCATTCGCGAGCTCGGCGCCATCGCTGAGTCGTATCGCGACCTGCTCGATCAGGCGATGGGCCGTGAGCGAGCCACGCTCACCTTTGCGATTCAGCCGTCCGACGCCGAAGTCGCGCGCGTGGTCGGCGGACTCGAGGCGATCGCCCAATTGAAAATCATTCCGACCGTGAAAATCGACGCCGCGCTGCTCGGCGGCGTGATGGCGGAGCTGGGCGGAAAAATCTACGACGGCAGCCTTGCAACCCGCCTCGCGGAGGCAAAGCGCCGGCTCGCGGGCTAGGCGGGAACAGACGAATCACTATGGCGGAAATCAGACCATCGGAAATCAGCGAAATCCTCAAAAACGAGATCAAGGGTTTTGAGGGCAGCATCTCGGTGCGCGAGACCGGCCGCGTTCTCTCATGCGGCGACGGTATTGCCCGAATCTACGGACTCCAGAACGCCGCGCTCGGCGAGCTGCTCGAATTTCCCCATCAGATGTACGGGATGGTGCTCAACCTAGAAGAGGACAACGTCGGCGCCGTGCTGTTCGGCGACCCCCAGGCGATCCAGGAAGGCGACGAGGTCAAGCGCACCGGCCGAATCGCTGAAGTCCCCGTCGGCGAGGGCCTGCTCGGCCGCGTCGTCAACGCGCTCGGCCAGCCGATCGACGACAAGGGCCCGATCAAATCGACCGAGACCCGCCGCATCGAAATCAAGGCGCCCGGCATCATCCGCCGCCAGCCGGTCAAGGAGCCGCTCCAGACCGGGATCAAGGCGATCGACACGATGCTGGTGATCGGGCGCGGCCAGCGCGAGCTGATCATCGGCGACCGCCAGACCGGCAAGACCGCAATCGCCATCGATACCATCATCAACCAGCGCGGCCAGAATATGCACTGCTTTTACGTGGCGATCGGGCAGAAGCGCTCGACCATCGCCCAGGTGGTCGAGAAGCTCGCCAGCTCCGGCGCGATGGAGTTCACAACCGTCGTCGCCGCGACCGCTTCGGAAGCCGCCCCGCTGCAGTTCATCGCGCCTTACAGCGGCTGCACGATGGGCGAATATTTCCGCGACACCGGCAAGCACGCGCTGCTGGTGTACGACGATTTGAGCAAGCACGCACAGGCCTATCGCCAGTTGTCGCTGCTGCTGCGCCGCCCGCCCGGCCGCGAGGCGTACCCCGGCGACGTCTTCTACCTGCATTCGCGCCTGCTCGAGCGCGCTGCCAAGATGAGCGACGAGATGAAAGGCGGTTCGCTCACCGCGCTGCCCGTGATCGAGACCCAGGAAGGCGACGTCTCCGCCTACATCCCGACCAACGTCATCTCGATAACCGACGGCCAGATAATTCTCGACAAGGACCTCTTCAACTCCAACGTGCGTCCTGCCGTCAACGTCGGCCTGTCGGTTTCGCGTGTCGGCTTTTCGGCCGCGACCAAGGCGATCAGGCAGGTCGCAGGCTCGCTCAAACTCGAGCTGGCGCAGTACCGTGAGATGGCTGCCTTCGCGCAGTTCGGCTCCGACCTCGACGCATCGTCGCAGCGCCTGCTCGCCCGCGGCGCGCGGCTGACCGAGATGCTCAAGCAGGGTCAGTACAGTCCGCTGCCGATGGAAAAAGAGGTGCTGATCATGTTCGCCGCCAAAGAGGGCTACTTCGACAAGCTCTCGGTCGAGCAGATTCGCCCGTTCGAGAAGGAGCTGTACACCCACTTCGACGCTCGCCACCCCGACCTGCTGGCAGAAATCAGGGACACGAAACAGATTTCCGACGAGCTGACGAAAAAGCTCAAGGCCGGACTCGACGCCTACGAACAATCGTTCCTGGCCGAAAACAAAACGACCGCGCCGGTGGCGACCGCGCCGGCGGCGTAGTCGCGATAGCGCTCGACGATGGCATCGCTCAAGGCAATCCGGCGCCGGATCGCGTCGGCCAAATCAACGCAGCAGATAACGCGCGCGCTCAAGCTGGTCTCGGCCGCGCGCCTGCGTCGAGCGCAGGAAGCACTCGTCAACGCATTGCCTTACAGCGAGGCGCTGGTGCGCGTAGCTGATACCCTGCTCACCTCGGAGGGAATCTCGGTCGGCCCGGTCGAGGGCGCGCAAAAGCGCTCACTGCTGGTGGTGGTCGCGTCGGATCGCGGCTTGGCCGGCGGCTACAACTCGTACCTGTTCCGCGCGGCCGAAGCGACGCAGCGCGAAATCCGCGGCGCCGGACTCGACATCGAACTGTTTGCGGTCGGTAAAAAGGCCGTCGATCATTTCCGCCGCGCCGGCGTGCCGGTCGCGCTCTCGCGAGTCGACAATCTTCCGCGCCTCGCCACCATCGCGCTCGCCCGCGATATCGCCGCCAAAATGCTTGCCGACTACAGCTCCGGCGCCATCGACGAAGCCGGCATCGTCTATACTCATTTCCAGTCCGCCCTCGTGCAGAAGCCGCTTTACGAGCGCCTGCTGCCGATCAAGCCGCCGGGCGACGCGGGCATCAAGCCAGGCGCCGAAGTTGACGCGTCTGTCTCGAAGTCCGACGCGCCCAAAATCGACTACCTGATCGAGCCCTCGCGCGAGGAACTGGTGCCGGTCGTGCTGCGCGGATATCTCGAAGCCGCCGTCTTTCACGCTCTGCTCGAGGCCGAAGCCAGCGAGCAGGGCGCGCGCATGACCGCGATGGATAGTGCGACCAACAATGCCAACGACATGATCTCGTCGCTCACGCTTGAGATGAACCGCGCCCGCCAGGCGCAAATCACGCGCGAGTTGATGGACATAGTCGGCGGTGCCGAGGCGTTGCGCGGATGAACTCTTTTCTTATCCGGTTCTCTTCCCTCTGCTCTTCCCCTCTCCCTGTAAGGGAGAGGATCGAAGGTGAGGGTCCGAATTCAGCGCGCTCTTCGCGCGCGCTTCAGGTTCCGAATGTTTTTCTTTTCTTAAATCCGGTTTCCCCTTCCCGCGCGGGAAGGGGTTAGGGGGTTAGGTTCCGAAGCTGCAAGCACAGCTCTGGCAATGGGAAATCACCGTCTATGAGTCAGATCGCTCCAGGAAAAATAAACCAGGTGCTCGGCAACGTCGTTGACGTCGAGTTCGCCGCCGGCACGCTGCCGCCGATCTTCTCGGCGCTGCGCGTCAGCAATCCGTCCATCAGCGACGAGGCCGGCAACCTCGTGCTCGAAGTGCAGCAGCATCTCGGCGAAAACACCGTGCGATGTATCGCGATGGACTCCACCGAAGGCCTCGTGCGCGGGATGGAAGCCGCCAACACGGGAGCGCCAATCTCGGTGCCGGTCGGCCCGGGCACACTCGGGCGCATTATGAATGTCACCGGTAAGGAGATCGACGAGCGCGGACCGATCCAGGGCATCTCGACGATGCCGATACATCGCGACGCGCCGCCGTTCGCCGACCAGGCCCCCGAGGCCGAAATCCTCGAGACCGGGATCAAGGTCCTCGACCTGATTTGCCCGTTCGCGCGCGGCGGAAAAATCGGCCTGTTCGGCGGCGCCGGCGTCGGCAAGACCGTCACGATTCTCGAGCTCATCAACAACGTCGCCAAGCAGCACGGCGGCGTCTCGGTGTTCGCCGGTGTCGGCGAGCGCTCGCGCGAGGGCAACGACCTCTATCGCGAACTGACCGAGTCTGGCGTCATCTCGAAAACCGCGCTGGTGTACGGCCAGATGAACGAGTCGCCCGGCGCGCGCGCCCGCGTCGCGCTGACCGGAGTGACAGTCGCCGAATATTTCCGCGACGTCGAAGGCAAGGACGTCATCTTCTTCATCGACAACATTTTCCGCTTCGTGCAGGCCAACTCCGAGGTCTCCGCGCTGCTCGGCCGAATGCCCAGCGCCGTCGGCTACCAGCCCACCCTCGGCACCGACATGGGCGAGCTCGAAGAACGCATCACTACCACCAAGAAGGGCGCAATCACTTCCGTGCAGGCCATCTACGTGCCCGCCGACGACCTTACCGATCCCGCGCCTGCGACCACCTTCACCCATCTGGACGCCATCTGCACGCTGGATCGCAAGGTTTTCGAAAAGGCGATTTTCCCCGCCGTCGATCCGCTCGGCTCGAATTCGCGAATTCTCGATCCGCAAGTCGTCGGCGAGGAGCACTACGCCGTCGCGCGCCGCGTGCAAGGTATCCTGCAGCGCTATAAAGACCTGCAGGACATCATCGCAATTCTCGGGATGGAAGAACTCTCGGCCGACGACAAGATTACCGTCTCGCGCGCGCGCCGCGTCGAACGCTTTCTGTCGCAGGCGATGTTCGTCGCGGAGCCGTTCACCAACCAGCCCGGCAAGTACGTCAGGCGCGAGGACACCATACGCGGCTTCGCCGAAATCCTCGACGGCAAATGCGACGACCTGCCCGAGCAGGCCTTCTACCTGGTCGGCACCATCGAAGACGCCCGCGAAAAAGCCGAGCGCCTCGCCCGCGGCTAACGGAATCCCACGATGGCCGCAACGTTCCCATTCAGACTGGTCACGCCCACCGGCATAGTCTTCGAAGGCGACGCCGAAGAAGTCTCAGCCATAGGACCGCTAGGCGAATTCGGTGTCCTGCCCGAACACATCAACTTCATAACGTCGCTAGTCCCCGGCGTCCTGGAAGCGCGCCTCCCCGATGGCACCAGGATGCATTGGGTAGTCTCCGGCGGCCTGGCCGAAGTGAAAGACAGCGTAATGACAGTGTTAGCCAGCAGCGCCGAATCCCCCGAGACCATCGACGCAAGCGCCGCGACCGCCGAAGTACAACAAGCCGACGAACAATTCTCAACTCTGAGCTTCTACGACCCAGCCTACCAGCCAGCTCAGGAAGCCCTGCAACTAGCCCGCGCCCGAGTAGAAGCCGCCACCCTGAAATCCGCGACACGCTGATTCTTAGGCCAATCTGCCGCGCACGTCGTCTGCAACGCAAGGAATTTTGTCATCCTGAACGAAGCGAGCGACGAGAGCGCATGTGAAGGATCTCGGACAGCGGCGCACTCTAACGTTCTGCGATCGAATTGGTTATCGCGCTAGTCGTTGAGTAGCACCCTAGCATCTTTCAGATCCCGGGTATCGAAACCCTCCGTGAACCATCCGTAGGCTGCCGACAGAATAGTTCGCGCCCCACTCTCACGTTTCGTGCCTCTCGCAAGTCGTGCGAGGCTTGTCGCGGCGCGCAATTCCCAGGAACGCGCTTGCTGCTCGCGCGCAATATCGATCGCGGAGCGAAAGCATCGCTCAGCGCGCGCGCCGTCTGATGGATTGCGGGCTAGCAGTAGCTCGCCCTTTAGTCGATGCAGTTCGGCCTCGTAGTAGTGCTGGCCGGTTCTGTCGGTGAAGGAAAATGACTCGTCGATGGCTTTGAGCGCTTCATCGAACCGTCCCATTCGGCTGAGCGCGATTGCTATGAACGAGAGGCACCGGTCATACACGTACTCGCAGCCGCTGGCCTTCACTTCGGACAGATACTGTCGTATGCGCGCCATGCCGCGCTCCAAATCGCCTGCTATCGCATCGGCCCAGCCGAGGTAGATTTCGCTCAATGCCTTGCCGGTGGGATAGCCCCATTCGATTGAAAGCTGCAGCCTTGCCTCGGCCCGCGCTTTCATCAGCTCGGGTTCGCGGCGAAGCTCGTGAATGTAACTGGCGAAGCCGTGGATGTCAGCGAGCATCGTCTTAACCCCCGCATTCGCGATTGCCGTGGCGACATTCATTCGCTCCACCGCGCGATCCGGATAGCCCATGAACCACAGGTTCCACCCGGATACCGCACGGTTGTTCTGAGGAGTGCCTAGTTGCGAGATAGTACGCACTTCGCGATCGGATCCATCGGGCGGCGGTAAAGTCGATGCGCGGTTCTGAATCGATTCCAGATGCACCCACGCACGCTCGAAGCCTTGATCAGCGAGCTCGAACTCACCCGAGTACATCCTCGCCCAAGCAAACGAAGTCTCGGCCTCCGCAATATGCGCGGCGGTACCCTTCCCCTCGGCTCCCGCGACAAGCTCAGCAGCGATATCGCGCGCCCTGCGGGTATCGGGACGGAGATGGTGAACCCAAAACGCGTTGTACAAAGCCCACCAGGTTCTTTCCCAGTTGATCCCCGGCCTTTTGCATAGCGCGAGCGCGCGGTCGATCGACTGCTCTATTTCCGCCGATGCCAGCCCCTTGCTGTCTCCCAATGGTTCGTTGGCGGCGAATCGAAGGTCGATCTCCAGCTTTGTCCGCCGGTCGTCATCAGGTAGTTCCCCCAATAGTTCAAGGCCTGCGTTGAACATCGCAATCGCCTCGACGTTGGAGCCGAGGTCCGCAAGCTGCCGAACGGCGCTTAGGTAGTACTCGACGGCCTTGTCCGGATTTCCGCCCCGGGCGTGGTGATGCGCGAGCTGGGCGGCCAGTTCGTCGCGGCTCGTGGCAGATGTCTGTTCGGACATGGTGGAAGCCATTTGCTCGATTGCGTCAGCTATTTTCAAATGAAGTCGCTGACGCCGCATCGCCGACAAACCGCCGAGCACCGCCTGACGAATCAGCTCGTGTGAGAAGGCAAACCGCGCCTGTGAGCCGGTCGCGACCGACACCAGTAGACCTGCCTTCTCCGCTTCTTCGAGGCATTCCAGAATCGAATCGGCATCGTCGTCGTAGAGAGCCTGAAGAACTTCGAAGCTGAAAAATCTTCCAATCACCGATGCGGCCGCCAGTATCTCCCGGGTGAGTCGGCCGAGCCGCGCCAGTCGTCTCGCGACCACAAGCCGAACGCTGCGCGGCGCATCCAACTCGCCGATCTGGAGTTTTGAACGGAATTGTCCCTCCGCATCGTAGAGTCGACCTTCATCTTCGAGATGATGAAAGAGTTCTTCGACGAAGAATGGATTACCTTCGGTCTCCGCGAATATTTCCGCAACGATGCCCTGAGGCGGCGGCTTTCCGCTCAGGCTGCTCAGCATGGCGGCGACTTCGCCGCGGGGCAGGCGCTTTAGCCTTACTTCGGTCGCGAGTCGGCCGCGGACGAGATCCTCGAGCGTCCGTGCCAGGACCGGTGTGATGTTCGTCTCCGCATCGCGATAGGTGCAGATAACCATCAACGGCTGATCCGAAAGCCGCTGCGCGATGTGATCCAGCAGGGCCAAGGTCGAATCGTCGGCCCAATGAAGATCTTCGAGAATCATAAGTACCGGCCGAGTGGAAGCAGCGCGAGCGGCGAAGTCGAAGAAGCAGTTGAGCAGGTGGCGTCGGGCCTGAGCAGGCGGCAAAGCTATCGGGGGAAGAAGTTCCGGTACAACTTTTTTCAGCTTGGGAAGTAAGCGGGCGAGTTCCGGACCGTCGGTTCCCAATGCGGCACGCAAACGCTCCGGACGCTCGGAGCGTTCCACGAAGTTTTCCAGGATTTCAACGAAAGGCAGATAGGCGATGGCTTCATCGTGTTCCGAGCAGTGCCCGACCATCAGCGCCATTCGCTTCGCCTCGGCAACGGTCGCCACCTCGTCTGCCAGCCGCGTCTTGCCCACGCCCGGTTCGCCGCAAATCAGAAACAACCGCCCGCGCCGCGCCGCCGCATCGTCGAGTCCGCCAATCAATGAGGCCAGCTCGTGCTCGCGCCCTACCATTACCGACGATCGCGGGCCTGCGGGACGCGCCATAATACCCGGCTTCGGCGAGCGGATTTCCGCGACGAATCGATAACCTCTCGCCGGCACCGTCGCGACGAATCGCGGCGCGTGAGGATCGTCTGACAACGCCCGTCGGAGCTTTCGCACCGCGGTGTTGATACTGGTCTCGCCATCGACGAAAACCCCTTTGCCCCACACGCGTTCCAGAATCTCCTTGCGCGTAACCAACTTCCCGCGGCGTTCGAGCAAGAAAGATAGAAGCTCGAGCGGAACCCGCTGTAGCGGCACTAACGCATCGCCACGGCGGAGCTCGCAAGCGGAGCGATTCAACACAAAATCGTCGAACTGGACGAGATCATTGGGCATTTTGCGGCTTTCGCCGATTCTACTTCCGCGTCTGGCGAGCGTATAGGCTCGACGCATTCTTTTTTCCGCGAAAGTTCAGATCGAGTTCAGACAAAGTTCAGCCAAAAAGCATTGGCGGCCAGCTTCGACCGCCTTACGATTCTCGGGGGGTGAAACATCGAAAGGATTCCTCGGGGAGGTTTGATCATGGGCACAACCAAGCTGATCACAATGTACGGATCGCCCTGGTCGGAGCGGGTCCGATGGGCCTTCGCATTCAAACGATTGCCCTACGAGAAGCAGAATTACGAGCCCGGCGTCGGCGAGGCCGCGGTGAAGAAGTTGACCGGCCAGGCGATGGTGCCGGTGTTGATCACTGGCGATAAGGTGATTCCCGATTCCAGCGCAATTTTGGATTGGCTCGAGGAAACGAGACCGGAGCCGGCGCTGTTACCCAAGTCGGCGAAAGAGCGCGCGATGGTGACGCTATGGGAGGAGATCGCGCTTAACGCGCTGGGACCCCATGGTCGCACATTGATCACCGGGCGCCTGCTCCGCATCGACGATCCCGAAGCGCAAAAGAGCGGAAAGTACTTCGCGGAAAAGTACGGCTACTCAGAATTTGCGGAAGAGCAGAGCAGGCTCACTGCCACAAGGATCTTGACGAGTCTCAGGGACACGCTGAGCGGGCGTCAATATCTGGTCGGCGATACGTTCACTCGCGCCGACGTGACCGTCGCAGCGATGCTGATGGTGTTGAAAGCGGCGCCCCAAAAGTTTTTCGTCTTTACGCCGGAACTGCGGTTCGTCTACCGCGACCAGCTCGGCGACGATCCGGCGTTCTCTGAAGTATTCGCCTGGCGCGACCGGATGTACAAGGATCATCGCGGCGAGGTCGTCAAGCCGTAGCGGGCCCGGAATCGGCAGATGCGCTGCTCAAACTGCAGCTCCGAAAATCCGCCCGGCACCAGATTCTGCGCTGAGTGTGGGAATCCTTTTGCCGCCAAGTGTCCGAAGTGCGGCGCGGAGTATTCGCCTCCCGCGAAGTTCTGCCGCGATTGCGGCGCCCCACTCGATGCGAAAGCGCGTGCTACGAAGCCGGCTGCGAGCGAGCCCGCGCCCGTGCCGGAGCAGCATGATCCCGCCGCCAGTGAAGGCGAGCGGAAGACTGTCACCGCGCTCTTCGCCGATATCAAGGGGTCGATGGAGATGATCGAGAACCTCGATCCCGAAGAGGCGCGCGCGATCGTTGATCCGGCCCTTCAGCTGATGATCGAGGCAGTCCGCCGTTACGGCGGCTATGTCGCCCAATCGACGGGCGACGGAATCTTCGCGGTGTTCGGCGCGCCAATTGCGCTCGAGGATCATCCGCAGCACGCGCTTTATGCCGCGTTGCGCATGCAGGAGGACCTCAGGCGTTACTCGGATCGGCTGCGAGAGCGCGGAGAGCCACCCGTCACGATCCGAATTGGGGTCAATGTCGGCGAAGTGGTGGTCCGAACAATAAAAAAGGGTGAGACAGACACCGAGTATTCGCCGATAGGTCACTCGATAAGCCTCGCCTCGCGATTGCAGGCGCTGGCGCCACCGGGATCGATCGCGATCACTCGCGCTGTGAGCAGGTTGGTCGAGGGCTACTTCACGCTCAACGGGCTGGGGCTCGCGCGTATCAAGGGGGTCAGCGAACCGGTTGAGCTGTACGAAGTAACAGGGCTGGGACCTCTGCGCACTCGTCTGCAGCGATCGGCGGGGCGCGGCTACACCAAGTTCGTCGGGCGGCAGAATGAAATACAAGCCATCAAACGCGCCGCCGAGCAGGCGAAAGCGGGGCGCGGCCAGATCGTCGCGGCGATGGCTGAGGCGGGGGTCGGCAAGTCACGCCTCCTGTTCGAGTTCAAGGCTGCGTCGCGATCGGGCTGGATGGTGCTCGAAGCATTCTCGGTCTCACACGGACAGGCTTCAGCATTCTTTCCGCTGATCGACCTGCTGTACTCGTACTTCGAGATTTCGTCCGAAGATGATGCGCGCAAGCGGCGCGAGAAGATCAACGGCAAGGTACTGACGCTCGATCGTTCGCTGGAAGATACGCTTCAGTACCTGTACGGCCTGCTCGGCATCGCCGATGAAGACAATCAGATTGCGGAAATCAAGGCACAAACTCGAAAGCATCGCGCGCTCGACGCGGTCAAGCGGATACTTCTGCGCGAAAGCCTGAACCAGCCGCTCATCGTCGTATTCGAAGACCTGCACTGGATCGATAGTGAGTCGCAGGCGTTTCTGAACTTGCTCGCGGACTCTATCGGCACCGCGCGGATCCTGCTCCTGGTCAACTATCGGCCGGAGTACCGCCACGAATGGGGGAACAAAACCTACTATACGCAGTTGCGGCTCGACCCGCTTGGTAAGGAAAGCGCGGATGAGATGCTGACCGCTCTGCTTGGGAGCGAGCCGGATTTAGCACCACTCAAGCGGATCATCATAGAGAAGACCGAGGGCAACCCCTTCTTTATGGAAGAGACTGTACAGGTTCTCCTGGACGAAGGGGCACTGGTGCGCAACGGCACTACGAGGCTCACCAAACCGCTGCGCGAGCTGAAGATTCCACCCACGGTTCAGGCAATCCTGGCCGCGCGCATCGACCGCTTGCCGCCGGACCAGAAAGATTTGCTGCAAACGCTCGCCGTCATCGGAATGGAGTTCAAGCTCGGTCTGGTTCGTCAGGTATGGCAGCCGCCAACCATCTCGGCGATTGCGAGCACGAATCCCGAAGCGGCAACGATGGCGCTGACTCTGTCGCGCAAAGATGCGGACCCGGCAGCATCTGACCTGGAGTCGATGCTATCCGAGCTTCAGCTGGGTGAGTTCATCTACGAACAGCCGGCGGTAGGAGACCTTGAGTACACGTTCAAGCATGCTCTCACCCATGACGTTGCGTATAACTCGGTTCTCAATGAACGCCGGCGGTTGCTGCACGAACGGATCGGCTACGGCCTGGAATCGGTCTATCGCGATAACCTGGGCGATCACCTTGCGGCGCTGACGTACCACTACGCCCGCAGCGGTAATCACGAAAAAGCAGTCGGATATTGCCTCCTTGCGATCGAGCAAAGCCAAGCGCGCGGCTCGCTCGCCGAGGCAGTCGCGCTTTTCGAAACCGGACTCGATCTCCTACAGAAGCTTCCCGACGACGAGTCGCGCGCCGACCGGGAGTTGGACCTGCGCAACGCGGCCTATAGCGCCCTCGGAGATATAAAGGGACTCGCTTCGCCAGAAGTCGAAGGCTCGACCGAGCGCGCAATAGCCCTTTGTCAACGTCCCGGCGTCAACTGGGAAAAAAGCTGGTGGGCGCTCTTCGGCATTTACTTCGTGCAGCAGATGCGTCCCGACGTGCGGAGAGCGGGAGCGATCGCTTCCGAATTGGTCGCGCGCGCCGAAGAACACGGCGCCGACGGACTCCTCGCGGAAGCCGGCAATTGGCTGGCCTACACCAAAATGGTCGCGGGGGATTTCGAAGCCGCCGCCGATGCTTTCGATCGAACATGGACAGTTCTGGAATCGATCGCCAAACCGGCATCAGGTTTCACGGACGGACGCGCAACACAGATTTCCCAGGCGCAGGCAGCGGTCCAGCTTTTCTACACATTGGAAAACAATCGCATCATTTCAGGTTGGAACCTGTGGTTTCTCGGTTACCCCGATCGAGCGGTGGAACGAATGAATAGCGCGACCGCAACGGATAATCGTAGGTCAAAGAGCTTGATCGGCGACTTGAATGGATTCGCGGCCTACATTTGCGAGCTTCGGCGCGAAACCCGGCAAATGCGAGCCAGAGCGGAGGCCAGACTCGCAATAGCGACCGCTTCCGGTCTGTTCACGGGCAGGGCGCTCAGCGAAATCTATCTGGGATGGGCCGATGTGCTCGACGGCGACCTGGAGGGTGGCATCGCGAAGATGAAAGCCCACATGTCACAGCTTAAGGCCGGCGGCTCCGAGTATATAACCGATCGGTGTCTTACATTTGTCGCCACGGCCCTGGGCCGCGCAGGGCGGTATGAAGAGGGGCTCGCCGCGCTAGAGGAGGCATTCCTTTTCACCGAGAGGACCGGCCAACAGTACTATCAGGCGGAGTTGCATCGCCTGAAGGGTGAACTGCTATTGGGCCACGACAAGGCGAATGCGGCCGCGGCCGAGCAGTCCTTTCACTCGGCGCTCGATATCTCACGCAAGCAACGAGCCAAATCGTGGGAGTTGCGCGCCAGCACCAGCCTTGCGCGGCTGCTGCAAGACTTGAATCGCCGCGAAGAGGCGCGCCCGCTGCTCGCCGAAGTCTACGGATCGTTCACTGAAGGTTTCGACACCGCGGACTTGAGAGATGCCAGGGCGCTCCTTCAGGAACTAAACGCATAGGGCGATGGAGCGGCGCAAGCAAAAGATCGCCCAAGATGCGAAAAAACCAGGATCAAAGGCCGGACGAAGCGTATCTTCTAAAGACCCTCCGGACAGCAGACGCACAGCTTCGCAAGCGGAGCGCATCCTCAATTTCTGGATGACGCCCGGTCATGCCGCCGAGGATGCCGTCCATCTTTGGTCACGATGGTTCGTGCCCGATCCCGAGTTCGACCGGCTTTGTAAGTCTCTTTTCCTCAACAGTTACCTGGACGCTGCGTTTGGCCGCCTGGACAGCTGGAAGAAAGCCCCCAGAAGTTGTCTCGCGCTGGTATTATTGCTGGATCAATTTCCACGCAACATGTTCCGCGACACCGCGCGAGCGTTTGCGACGGACGCTAAAGCACGCGAGGTCAGCCGTCACGCAATTGCATCCGGATTCGATCGCGAATTGCCGCAAGTCATGCGGATGTTTTTGTATCTGCCCTTCGAACACAGTGAACATCTAAAGGATCAAATGGAATCGGTGCGCCTGGCCGTCGCTCTCGCGGACGAATACGGCGAATCCCCGGAAAGTACGGCAATCCGGAAGTCAGCCGACTTGCATCTTGATACAATTCGGCGATTCGGCAGGTTTCCCGGCCGAAACCAGGCGCTCGGACGGCAATCGACGAAGGAAGAGATCGAATTCCTTAAACGTCAGCACTCACAAAGCTGAACCCGTCTGTGGCGAATTGCTAGTTCTGGCAGAAACCACTTCCGAAACGCACTCTTGTGGGTCCTTCACTTACCGCTAAAGTTCGCTTCCGGGCGAGAAATGTTCATCTTGACCGCCCATCTGCTGGTCACGCTGGCGAGGCTTGCCAGGAGGGGCGGTCTTCGGGCAGTGGCGGCAGAATCACTCGCGGTCAAACACCAGTTACTCATCATGAAGCGCTCGCGGCAACGTGCTCCGAATCTGACTTGAACGGATCGGCTGACGCTGAGAGTGTCACGCGAACGCTTGAGCAAGATGGCCGTGATACTGAAGCCTTCCACTCTTCTGAGATTTTACCACGCCCTGGTGAAGCGCAAGTATTATCTTCTCTACAACTCGAGAAAGCGTCATCGCCCTGGACCCAAAGGTCCCTCAAAAGAAGCGATTGACGCGGTCGTCGAGATGAAGCGGCGAAATCCACGCTTCGGCTGCCGGAAAGTTGCCGAGCAATTGTCGAGTGCATTCGGCATCGAGATCAACAAGGATGCCGGCCGGCACAATACTCATCCGGTGTTACAGACCGGTACCAGGGCGATTTCCTTGAGCTGTGCCTGTTCCATCGCCCGTTACATCCCGCCGCGGCGATGGCCCCAGATGCTGGGCGCGTGATGCTTCTGCACGTGCCAGGTCGCGTCGTCGACCTCGCGCCCGCCCCATCCGTACTCGATCTCGAAGCCCGACGGCGTGCGCAGGTAGAACGACAGCATGTGATCGTTGGAGTGACGGCCGAGTGTCGCGGTGATTTCGATCTTGCGATCCTGCACCAGATACATCGTCGAGCCGACGTCGTCGATCGAGCGCAGTTGCATCATGAAGTGATGCAGCTTCTTCGGCGTGGGGAACGGAATCAGCGCGACGGTGTGATGGCGCGCGTTGCAATGCATGAAAGCCATCGTGAATTTCATGTCGCCGAACTTCATGTCGATGGTGTCGCTCAGGCGAAAGCCGAGCCCCTCGGTGTAGAAGCGCAGGCTCTTCTGCATATCCGGAGCGCCGACGACAATGTGCCCGAGGCCCTGCTGGCCGGTGACGAATCCGTCGATCGGGCGCGGCGATCGAAACGGCGTCGCTTCGATCGAAGGTCCGTAGAACGCCTCGCACTTGAGGCCGAATGGGTCTTCAAAGCGAATCATCTCAGTGACGCACCGCCGGGCGGCATCGTCGGCACTCGCGGCTTGAACTTCCACGCCGAGAGCGCGCAGCCGCTCGGCCACCTCGCGCAGGCCGCTCGCGTCGGCGACCTCCCATCCGGCGTACGCGATATCGTCGGAGGCATCCTGCTCCAGTGCGAAGCGAAACGCGTAGTCGTCCATCCGCAGCACCCGGCGGCCGTTGGACGCGCTGCTCTGCAGCCCAAGGATATCCGTCGCGAACTTTTCCCATTCTGCGGGATCTTTCACGCCGAGCCCTACATAGCCCAGGCTTTCGATTGCGCTCATCGTTCGATTCTCTCCTTGCTATAGGTCGCGGCCGCCCGCCGCGTCGACGAAACCTCTGATGCCGATGCCACCTTCGCAGATGATCACACCGCCGGTTGCGGTGGACGAATTTTCTCCTGACGCGAGCAGCACGTACGAGCCGGTATAGTCGCGCGGTTCGGGCAGTTTGCCGAGCGGAATCCCGCGCTCCGCCATCTCTTTGAGCGGCACCGCAGCGATCGATTGCTCGCCCATGTCGAGCGAGCGCGGCCCGCGCAGATCGGTCGGAATCGCGCCGGGCGCGACACCGTTGACCCGAATCTTCGGCGCGAGCTCGTACGCAAGCTGCCGGATCAGCCCGACGACTGCATGCTTCGACGCCGTGTACAGAGGCCCGCCGCCGCACGGATAGAAGCCGGCGTTGGAGACGGTAAAAATGATCGAGCCGCGCGTCTTCGCGAGCTCGCGATACGCCGCCTTCGCGCCCAGCATGTAGCCTTTCACGTTCACACCGAATAGCTCGTCGAATGCCTTGTCGATTCGATCTTCGGGCAACGCAGCGAGCGACATCCCGAAATCCCAGATGCCAGCGTTGCCGACGAAACAATCGAGCCGGCCGAACCTGGCAACTGTTTCCGCGACCGCGCGATGGTTATCGGCGAGCACCGTGACCTCGCCAACAATTGCCAGCACTTCGTCGCCGAGCCGTTTCGCCAAATCCTCGCTGCGATCGCGCGCGCGATCGAGAATCCCTACGCGCGCACCCTCCTGCACGAAGCGCTCGACGATTGCGCGCCCGAGCCCCGAAGCGCCCCCGGTGACGAGCGCGACCTTGTTTTCGAGCCAGCCCATATCAGAAAAAGTTACTCAGATTGCGCGAGAGCAACACCGTCTGTTCGAGGTAGATCCGCCGATCGGCGATCTGGAACGATTCCCCTGCCCTTCTCAGCACATCTTTGCGCGATCCGATCCACGACGTCTCTTCGGAGTTGAGCCGCGTGCGATACACGTGGAAGTTCGATTCGACCTCGAGCTCGCGGCCGTTGTCGCGCACGATGCGAACATTGGTAATCAGATGGCGCGTGCGCGACGGCGGATCCTCGGCCCAGGAACGGCCCGTCTTCAGCTTGGTAATCCGGCCAGCGAGCAACTCCTTGGTGTCGTCGAAGAATGCCATTTCGCCGGGCCGGGTAAATTCCTTGTCCATCTCGCGCTGCGTACGCGTGCGCCGAATCGGCATGAAGTACCGCGCGTCCTCGCTGAACAGCGCGAGCCATTCTTCGTAGCGATGTGCGTCGAGCAAAGCGGCTTCATCGTAGTAGAAGCGCTCGACGTCGTATTGCAGCAGCATCGCCGCAATCCGATCCTCGCGCTGCGCCGATTCCGTACCCGCGTGCTCACTCATATGCAATCGCCCGGCGTGGTCGCCTTTCTAAGTTCGTCCCATTTCAGGGACTTCATCCATTGTGCCCACGAATGATAGGTCCACAGTTGTCCGTACTCGTTCGTAAGCCCCTGAATTCGCGAGAGGCCCCCTTCCTTGATGATTTTCCCGTGGCCCAGGCCCATGTTGAGCAAGTGTTTCACCCGCTTGCTCGCAGTTCCGCGGCTCTGGGCTGTCGCCTGCGCCCAATTCTCCCCATCGTCCTGTTCGAGAACGCCTGCCGGACCAAAAACCCGATTGGCCATGGTCACAATGAAATCGCGAGTCTCGCGCGGCGCGTTGCGATCGACGAACGTGAACCACCAAATCTCGGTATGAGTCGGATCGCGCGGGATTCGCAACGAAATTTGAGGGAGAGTGGTAGATACCCAACTCGTCGGAAAGATATTCGGATGGCCTGCTACCCGGCTGCCGACCGGGCCGAGTCCAGCCTGCGCCTGCGGGTTGCCTCGCCAACTTGGGTCGAATTCGAAATAGCCTGACGAAGATGTACTCGGACCGGCGATCGCGTGCCCGTACTCGCCGAGCACCACGAGTGTCTCGAACTTCGTGCCGGCGATGCCGTTTCCGGGAAGATCGAGACCAGCACCGCTCTGCATGTTGACCCCGCCCATGTCGATTCGTTCAAAGCCGCCCGTGGGCTCCGGCCCTGCCGGAAGAACACCAGGCTGAAATGCGGAGGCGTGGGATATCTGCGGATGATACCAGTCGAAGAGATTATCGACGGCGATCTTCCAGTTACACTCGATTACAAACTTCTGAATACCGGGGACGACTTCCATGTCGCCCCGCAAAGCAATCAGGTCAAGGCCGAGTCGGCCAGTCGCGCCAAGGTATTCTTTCAATGGCGGCGCGGAGGCATCCTCAGTGCCGAATATGAATCCCTTGTAATTGGCCACCTGCGCCACCTGAGCCAGCCCGTGGCGCGATTTATCCAACTCGCCTCTGTAAAAGGTTTTCAGCCCGGGTACACCGTTCAGGCGGCCGTCGATGCCGTAGGACCATCCGTGATAGGTGCAGAGGAAGCTCTTCGCGTTGCCTTCTTCGGCGCGGCAGACGGCGTTGCCGCGATGCGCACAGGTGTTGAGCATCGCCTTGATCGAGCCGTCTTTCTGGCGGACGACGAGCACATTGTCGCGGCCCATCACCGACTGGAAGAAATCGCCGGGCTGGGGAATCTGCGACTCGTGACAGAGGAAAAGCCAGCAGCGCGCAAAGATTCGCTCCATCTCGAGCTCGAAAAGCGCGGGGTCGCTGTAGATGCGCCGATCGATTTCGCCCCGTTCGAGCGAAACCAGCTCGTCGAATTCTGCGTTCTGCGGGGTCATTCGGAATCTTCCTTGGGTGTGGTATGCGCCGAGGCCACGCTACCACACCGGCATGCTATTGAAATATCCGCTCTGCATTTGAATTGTAGCGACCGCTACGGTAAGCTCAACACGCGAACATGTCAAGGCCACAGAAGCGAATTCATGCCGTCGCCCGCCAAAAGCGCGCAAACGGCGAGGCCTCGCGCCAGCGGATCCTCGACGCTGCCGCCGAGATCGCCAGCGAGCGCGGCTACGAAGGCACCAGCATCGCACTTGTCAGCGCGCGCTCGGGCCTTCCCGCGAGTTCCATCTACTGGCACTTCGAGGACAAGGATCACCTGCTGGCCCGAGTAATCGAGCGCAGCTTCAATCGATGGCTCGAAGGAATGAGCGCTTGGGTGCTGCCGAAAGAAGGAGTTGCGAGTAAAGAACGCTTTAGATTGGCCATGCGCCGCACGGGGCGGGCGCTCCTCGAGTCGCCGGATTTCCTGCGGCTCGGCCTGATGCTCGCGCTGGAGCGGCGCCCAAAGGAGGCTTCAGCGCGCACGCTCTTTCTCCAGGTTCGCGCGGAGGCTTATCGCCGAATGCTCGAGTCATACGGGCAGTTCTTCAAAGGACTCGATCGGGCAGGCATCCGGGCGCTAGCCACGATATCAATGGCGGTGGCGGACGGTCTGTTCATCGCACGGGAAATAGAGCCGGACAGGCTCGACTTCGAAGAGGCATTCGATCTCGTCACTACCGGCCTGATCGCGATGGCCGAGCAACTACAATCCCGTATCGAACGTTCCAGAACTGCAAGCGCGCGAGGATAGTTCGACTCAGGACGCAGAATGCCATAGGTGCGGCCGACCGGGATAAATCACATAGATCGCGATCAGCAGAACGTTCGCCAAGCAAAGAGCGCCGCGGTACCTCTCATCAGATCACGATCCACTGTTTCGCTGAATGACTTTGATCTCATCGACTTCGCGTACCCGCAGATTCGCAAGCCTGCGATGAAACCCTGTACTCCTCGTTCCCACGCTTTCGTTGAGTGACCGATCGGGACAGTGCGGCGCGAGTATCTCGATCGGACCCTATTTTGGAACCAAAGCGAAGGTACAGGGAATTTTCGCGATTTCGGGCCCCCGAGACCGACTTGGCAGCTCAGAAAGCCGCGCGTTCTCTGTGGCTTTTGTCGAAATTCCCTACTCAACGGATCAGGGAATTTCAAAATGTTATCAGAGAATTATTTTGCGGGATCAGGGAATTTCCTGGAGATAACAAGGGAAGCTCAGTCGACCCGTTCCGCGGGCGCCGAGCCGCTCCCATTGATGTGCGTTGATTGTCCCGAGGCGCCCGCTGATCTAAGCTCGTCGCATCGGAGTTTGACGCATGGACGAAGCCAATCGCCGTCTCGCCGGCATCCTGGCGGCCGACATTGTCGGCTACTCAGCCAAGATGGGTGCCGACGAAGCCGACACGCTGGCCCGCGTTCGGCGGCTGCGCACCGATGTGATCGAGCCCTTGGCGGCCACCCACGGTGGGCGCCTGTTCAAAACCATGGGCGATGGGTTTCTGGTGGAGTTCCCCAGCGCGGTGCAGGCATTGCGCTGTGCCATCGCTATCCAAACTGTCTTGAACGCCCAGGCTGAAGGCCTCCGCCTGCGAATCGGCGTGCATCAGGGGGAGGTGGTGGCGGAGGGCGACGACTTGTTCGGCGACGGCGTCATCGTCGCGGCTCGGCTGGAACCGCTGGCCGAAGACGGCGGCATCGTGATCTCGTCCCGCGTGAAGGAGGACGCGTCGGGCAAGATAACGCTGGAGGTCGACGATCTCGGCGAACCCCCGCTGAAGAACATCGCGGCGCGCGTCAAGGTGTACCGCGTCCGTACGGTTCGCACCGGCGTGGCCGCCGGCCCGGCACCGGGCTCGGCGAAACCCTCCATCCTTGTGCTGCCCTTTGCCAACATGAGCGGCGCGCCGGAGCAGGAGTACTTCGCCGACGGCTTGACCGAGGACATCCTGACCGACCTGTCGCGCTTCCGAGAGCTGTTCGTGATTTCGCGCAACACCTCGTTCAAGTTCAAGGGACAGGCGGTGGATGTGAAAAAGGTCGCACGCGAAGTCGGCGTTCAATACCTCGTCGAGGGGAGCGTGCGCAAGGCCGGCAACCGGGTGCGTGTCACGGTGCAGCTAATCGACGCGGAATCCGACCACCACATCTGGGCCGAGCGCTACGACCGGGATCTGGAGGACATCTTCGCGATCCAGGACGAGGTGACTTCGGCAATCGTCGCCACGCTTCCCGGGCGCATGGAGGCCGCCGCGCGCAGCCGCACCGAGCGCAAGCCCCCGGCGAACATGGTCTCCTATGAATGCGTGCTAGAAGCCAAGACCCTGCATCACCGCTCGAACCGCGACGACAACCTGCGGGCGCTGAGTCTCATCCGGCGCGCAATCGAACTGGACCCGCGGTACGCTCACGCGCATGCGTGGCACGCGTGCATTCTTGGCCAGCAGTGGGGCAGTGGCTGGTGCGCCGACGTCGCGGCGCTCGCATCAGAGATCGAACGGGAGCTGCAAGTCGCACTCGGGCTGGACGAGAACGACAGCGACGTGCACCGTATCCTCGCGGCTGTGGCGGTGATGCGCAACGATTTCGATAAAGCCGTCTACCACCAGCAGCGCGCGCTGGCCCTGAATCCGAACGACGATCTGATCGTGGTCCAGCAGGGCGAGATCATGACCTGGCTCGGCCAGGGAGAGGACGGCATCGAATGGATCCGCAAGGCGATGCGCCTCAATCCCTACCACCCCGAGCGTTTCTGGTTCCACCTAGCACGCGCCCAGTTCGCCGCAAAGCGTTACGCCGAGGCGGTCGAGTCCCTCAGACACATCACCGCGCCAGGCGAGTTGCACCACGCGCTGCTCGCGGCCTCCTACGCACAGATGGGCGATGCCGAGCGCGCGACCGTGCACGCTGCGGAGGTAATCAAGCGCAGCCCCGGGTTCACCATCCGCGAGCATTGCCTGCCGGCGCTGCACTACCGACGCGAGACAGATCTCGCCCACCACCTCGAAGCCCTGCGCAAAGCTGGTCTACCGGAGTAGGTCGGGGGGCGTATTTCACGATACGGCCGCAAGTCATACTCATCTCGTGCCGAGGGCGGAAATCCCACTTGTAATGCACGGTGAGGCCCTAAAGCTCGAACGCAGGGTACGCTAGAGCTGGAATCTCTCCTGTCTGTGTCGAATTCCAACTCACGGCGCAGAACCTCGAATGCTCGCGACACCGACGTTTCTAATCCCCCTCGCTCCGCCACCGACGCTCAGGTTTGAGGGATTCTCCGGGAAAGCGCGTAAACTGCGCTACCACTGTTCCTCGTGGAGCTTCTTGACGTCGTGGTCGCGCGTCTGCAGGTATGCGTCCTGAACGGCGCCGTATAGGTCGATCGCGTAACGATCAGCTTCCTCGAACTGGTTGAGATTCAGCGAACGGTAGTTCACCGCTTCGACCGCGCCGCGCCCACCGGCTACCGTGACCGATACCCACAGCGGAACGAAGTAGCTGATCGGATCCATCGCGCCGTCCGCTACCAGGCCAACCGTGTCGCCGACCGTCGAAGGTCCAAAGAACGGCAGCATCACGTACGGGCCGGTCGGAATCTTGTAGTAGCGGATAGTCAGGCCGAAATCGTTGGGATGTTCTTTGAGTCCAAACCAACTGTCGGCGGGATCGAACAGGCCGGCTACTCCTAGCGTCGTGTTGACTCCGAAACGTGCAACTTCGCCGCCGGCCTCGGCCAGCTTGAGCTGAAACAGGTTGTTGGCAAAACGTGGGATGACTCGGACGTTATCGAAGAATCTGCCGACGCTCTGGCGCACCGGCGTCGGCGCGATGTCGGCGTATCCGCTGGCGACCGGGCGCAGGACCCAATCGTCGAGCTTGAGGTTGAAGGTGAACATGGGCTCGTTGAAACCGGACAAAGGATCGGAAGAGCCGCCTTGGTTGTCCTCGCCCGGTGGAGTCTGCGCGCTAGCCGCCGATTGGGCGGCCGGGTTCATCGACAACGGGGCGACGTCCGCGCTCTGCGCCGGGGTTGCAAAGAAAATGACTGCAAGCACGGACGATGCGAGCAGCGTCCGGACCATGCGTGTTTCTTCGATTTGTTTCAATCCAGTTTTCATTTGACTCTCCTGCATACTTACAAACAAAGCCTTCAACCGGTCGCATCTTTGATGCGATGTTTGCCGAGCTTGTATGAAAGGTC
The DNA here is from genome assembly GCA_963842085.1 of uncultured delta proteobacterium. Classification (GTDB taxonomy): domain Bacteria; phylum Desulfobacterota; class Binatia; order Binatales; family Binataceae; genus Binatus. Next base: position 2,206,586 of record CAWJET010000001.1, on the reverse strand, counting down.
GCTTCGCGACATTCCAAGCCGGCGCGCGACTTCCGCCTGGGCGCCATCGGTAATCTTCAACGCACGCTGAATCACCGCTTTCTCCAACGACGCCAGAAAGTCTCGAAGGTTGTGCGTCTCAGGTATCATCTCGGCGAGTTGGTCGGCAGTGAGCTCGGCGGAGCTGCGGGTCGCGACGCCATTTGTGCTGCGAGGAGTTGGTACCGGAAAGTTCTCCGGAACGATTTCCTCCTGGGCGGAGAGAATGCACGCGCGCTCGATAAGGTTACGAAGTTCACGGATATTCCCGGGAAAATCGTAGCTGAGCAGTGTCTGAATTGCCCCGGCGCTGATTCTGCGCGGCGGCGTCTTAAGATCGCGCACAGCTTGCGCCAGGAAGTAAGCGCAAAGCTCGGGTATGTCTTCACGATGATCGCGCAAGGCAGGAACCGTGAGCGGAACTACCGCGAGCCGGTAGTATAGGTCCTCGCGAAAACGGCCCTCCTGCACGCGCCTCTTCAAATCCCGGTTGGTTGCAACCAGCAGTCGCACGTCGGTGTGGCGGGGCTTGGTCGATCCGAGTCGCGTGACCAGCCCGTCGGTCAATACTCGCAGTAGTTTGGCCTGTGCCGGCAGCGACATTTCTGCCGCCTCGTCGAGAAAGAGCGTGCCTTCGTGTGCCGCCTCGAAAACTCCCTCGCGCGCGCGGTCGGCGCCGGTGAACGCTCCCCGCTCATGTCCGAACAGCTCGCTTTCCAGAAGCGTTTCGGTGAACGCCGCACAATTGACGGCGACCAGGGGCTTCTCGGCACGCAGGCTGTTGCGATGGATTGCGCGTGCGACCAGCTCCTTGCCGGTCCCGGTTTCTCCAGTGATGAGGACGGTAGCGTTGGTAGGTGCAACGCGCGCAATTTTTTCGCGAAGCTGGCGAATCGCCCCGCTGCGCCCTGTGATCTCCGATGAACCTTCAAGGCGCACCACGGTTTCACGAAGCCTGCTGTTCTCACGCACGAGCCGCGTGTGCTCCATCGCGCGCGTCGCGGATGCGATCAGAACCTCAGGAACGAAGGGCTTGGTAATGAAATCAAACGCGCCGCGGCGCATGCTCTCGACGGCGAGTTCAATGGTCGCAAACGCCGTAAGAAAAACAACGGACAGGGTCGGATCGCTCTCCCGCGCCGCCGCGAGGACGTCCAATCCTTCGCCGTCGCCCATTTTCTGGTCGGTTATTACAGCGTCGAACGTGTGCTCGGAAAGCGCTGCCCGCGCGTGGTTGACGCCGGCAGCCTCGACTACTTCGTGATGCTCCTGCTTGAGATTGGAGATGAGGATGCGTCGCAGGTGCGGCTCGTCATCTGCAACCAGTATCTTGCCCATAGTCTGTCCCCTATCCGAGAGGTTGGCTCCCGGAGTGCGCTGGTATCTCAAGGGAAAAGCATACCCGCTGCGGTTCGTTGATTCTCAACAGGATATCGCTGCCGTGAGCACGTGCGATATTGCGCGCGATCGCGAGACCAAGACCGTTGCCGCCCTGCTTGGTAGTAAACAGCGGTTCAAAAATGCGCGCTACCATTTCCGCGGGAATCGGTCCGGCCGGATCGACCACGTCGATTCGGATCGTGCCATTTCCGTTCATCTGAGCGTTGAGTTTCACCAGGTCGCCGCGATCGCAGGCATCGATTGCATTGAGCACCAGGTTCAGCAGCGCCTGATACATCTGGTTTGCGTCGAATTCCCCCTCAAGATTGCTGTCGACCGCGACATCGATCGTTACGCCTTCATTGGCGGCATGCGCTCTGGCAACCGTAGCGACGTAGTTCAGCGTATCGGCGAGGTTAACGCGCGCGATCTGCACGGGGCGCGGACGCGCATAGACCAGGAAGTCGGTGGTGAGCCGCTCGAGACGTTCGGCTTCTTTCGCCGCGATCGAAAACATTTCTTCACGTTCCGTTTGGTCGTGGCCCGGCCGGGCAGCGGTAGCCAACGAGCTGGAAATCATCGCGACAGGATTTCGGATCTCGTGCGCGATTGCCCTGGACAATCTGCCTACAGCGGCAAGCTTCTCCTCAGAGAGCAATTGCTGACGGGTGCGCTCGAGTTCCTCGAGATTGCGCACGAACTTTGCCTCGCGCGTGCGCAAATTGTTGACCAGCAGCCACACCAGCAGTCCCATCACGCTGTAAATTACTGCGAGCGCGCCCGCTTCGATGTACTCGCCGAATTTCATGCCGTAGGCGCCCATGAAGGTGATGAAGTCGGCAAGCGCGATCACTGCGATCGTAACGCCAAGGCCGAGCCTGAAAGCCGCTTCGAGTATGGGAAGAAGCATCAGGGCGTAGTACGCAGTGTCTCCCCTGATGGTCAACGAGGTGAGGACCAGCGCGAGTATCGAGTTGAATCCGAGAGACCAATAAGTGAGCAACCGGCGTATGCCCTGAGAAATTGTCGCGTTCCTCGTGCGAAGCCAGGTCAGGTAAACTGCCTGGATCATAAAACCGGCGGCCAGCACGATGATTACGGACGCGGCAGGCCGGCCGCGGACGAACCTCGAGACTACCTGCAGCGCGAGCAGCGCGCCGATAAGCAGGAGGTTGAGAGCAGCAAAGACGAATTCCTGACGGCGAAATGAGTCGTGATCTTCTGCGGCGAAGTCGCCTGCACCGATCGTGCTTGCCAGGGAGTTCAGCGCCCACAGATTCTTGCTCGGCTTGTTCTCGGTCATCTTTGTTCAGGGTTTTCGAATCGCCGCGTGGTCTAACGAGCAAACGCGATGCCGCCATCGAACATTAAAATTCGTTAACAATCGCTGAAGTTCTGAAGCTGGTCTCGACTCTCCTCGTTCAAAAGTTTGTACGTTCGATTTTTCCCATGTTCAAAGTTTTGAACTAATCGAGGTCGTTGTCGAGGTGCCGAGATGAGAAGCCGCGCGATTGCCCCAACGATACTAGCGTAAAGCAATGGCAGGCTGTTTGCTAACTACGAGCACCTGTCGCTGTCGCCTTGCTTCATACAGATAACATCGCTTCCAAGCGCGGACGACGTGAATCGTGCCTTGAAGGTCCGTCGGGACCTCCGGTTCAGAATGCCGGCGAGTTCATTGAGCCGACCGCGTTCGACCGAAAGACGAGTGAGACAATGCCCTCAACGATGCGCGAGCAGGCATATCGGATTTATCTCGAATTCCTCGAAACGGCTGAGAACAAACGGCGCTGGAATATTTTCAACGACGTACCCTGGGAGAAACTGGACGCCAGCAAAGCAACCGACGAAGTCGGTGACCGCGTGGAGATCTTCTGCACTGAAGAACTCTACGTACCGGACTACAGTGCCCAAGGACTCGATTTGTCGCGCTCGATGTTCGGGATGGCGTGGTTTCAAACTTGTTGGGCTTTTGAGGAATCACGGCATGGATTGGTCTTTCGCGAATACTTGACCCGCTCCGGTCTTCGGTCGCCGGCACAGTTCGAGGTTTTGGAGACAGGGACGTTTCTAAAGCACTGGGAATTGCCTTTTCGGACGGTTCGCCAAATGGCCTGCTACGGCGCGCTTCAAGAGAGCGCGACCTTTACCGCCTACAACCTGCAGAGAAATAAAGCTCGCGAGGCTGGCGACGAGGTGCTGGAGGCGATCTTCCTTTACGTTGGCCGCGACGAGGCTGCGCATGCGGGCTTCTATCGCGACATGCTCCAGTTGGAACTAATCCAAAACCGCGAAGAAACCCTGGCTGACCTGACCTACGTCCTTTGCAACTTCAAGATGCCCGGCGACGGTCTGATTCCGAATTATAGGCAGAGGCTGGTGAGTTCGGGGGCCGGAATAAGCCCCCGGGTATTTCTCACGCGCGTGGTCTGGCCGCTGTTGACCACGCTGGCAATCAGCCGCGAAGAGATGAAAGGGAGTGCTGAAAAAGCGCGTCATCGCAAATCCCGATTGAGATGGAAAACACCGTGACGCATCAGTTCCCGGGCACGAGGCACCCGGTATTGCGATCGATCGGTCTCGCGCTTCCAGCCAACTATTACCCTCAGGAAATTCTCTCGACCGCCCTTTGGAACGAGTGGAGCGGTAAAATAGAAGACCGCAACCGGTTCGAACGCCTGCATCGATCGGTCGGTGTGCGCGGGCGCCACCTTGCGCTGCCGATCGAGGACTACCGCGCACTCGATTCGTTCTCGAAGATGAACGACAAGTGGGTGGAGCGCGCGGCCGAGCTCGGCGAAGAGGCGGCGTTATCGGCGCTCGCGCGCGCAGGCCTGTCGCCGGCAGACGTTGACCACATTTTTTTCACTACCGTAACGGGCATCGCATCGCCGAGCATCGACGCCAAACTCGTGAATCGACTGTCGATGCGCGGCGACATAAAGCGAACTCCCATCTTCGGTCTCGGTTGCGTCGGCGGGGCTGCCGGACTGGCGCGAGCTGCGGACTACCTGCGTGGTTTCCCGAGCCATACGGCGCTGCTTGTTTCAGTCGAACTCTGTTCGCTGACGCTGCAGCTGAAGGATCAGTCGATTGCGAACATCATCGCGTCTGGATTGTTTGCAGATGGGGCTGCGGCGGTTGTTGTAAGCGGCGGCGCGATAGACGGCGGACCTCGCCGGCCCAAGGTCGTCGCGTCAAAATCGATGTTCTTTCACGACACCGAGCGGATGATGGGCTGGCACGTCGGCGAGACCGGTTTCGAGATCGTGCTCTCAGCAGGCGTGCCGGACCTCGTGCGAAATAAACTGCGGCAGGGCGCGGATTCGTTTCTCGACGAGCGCGGCCTATCGCGACGCGATATCAAGCACTGGATCGCTCACACGGGCGGTCCGAAAGTGCTGCAAGCGATGCAGGAGGCGCTCGAAATACCACGGTGCAGCCTCGAACGATCGTGGAAATCGCTTGCATCGATCGGAAATCTGTCCTCGGCGTCGGTGCTGTTCGTGGCCGCCGACTTTCTGGAGTCGAACGTCGCTCGTCCGGGTGATTACGGAATGCTGCTGTCGATGGGACCGGGCTTCTGCGGCGAGTTGGTGCTGCTGCAATGGTGACGCTGAGTGGCTAGCACTCTCGCCACCGGCTACGCATCGGCTCCCGCGCGCGAGATATGGGATCTCGTCGTGGTCGGCGGCGGACCGGCGGGACTCGCTGTCGCGATAGTCGCGGCGGAGCAGGGTCTCTCCGTGGTAGTCGTCGAGCGCCACGAATTTCCGCCGGATAAGGCATGCGGCGAAGGCGTGCTGCCGCCGGGTGTGAAAGCTCTCGAGCGCCTTGGAATCGCTGACCGTTTCGATCGCTCGACCTCCTATCCGTTCGCCGGAATTCGCTTCGTCCAGGAAGACGGTTCTGCTGCGTCAGCGTTGATGCCGTCGCAGGGGATTGGCATCAGACGCACCGTGCTGGTCGAGGCGCTGGCTCGGCGCGCAGAGGAACTCGGCGCGGTGTTGCGTAATCGATGTTCAGTCATTGGCTTCAAGGCGAACCCGACCGAGGCGGTGGTGTACACGACCGAAGGGGAAGTATTCGGCCGGTTAATCGTCGCGGCCGACGGGCTCCACTCGTCGCTCCGAAAGGCGTCCGGTCTCGAGGCGGCTCCGAGCTCGCGGCGCCGGTTCGCGCTTCGTCAGCATTACAGAATTCGCCCGTGGACCGACTTCGTCGAGGTCTATGTCGACGACAAGGGCGAAGCGGTGGTGACTCCGGTTTCCGACGAAAGCGTCGGAATCAATTTTGTCTGGGAAGACGGAGAGATCGAGCAGCCGAAGATACCAGTCCTCTCGAGCCGCTTCCCGGCTCTATTGGCGCGGCTCGGGAACGCGCCGACGATTTCAACGGTGCGGGGCGCCGGGCCGATGGCGCGCGCCGCGAAGCGTCGCAACGGCCATCGCGTGGTGCTGGTCGGCGACGCGGCGGGATTCGTCGATTCGATTTCCGGCGACGGGCTGTCGATCGCGTTCAACTCGGCGTTGATACTCGGCAAACATCTGCCTGAGATTCTGAAGCGCGGGGCCTCGCGGGAGAGTATGCAAGCCTACGAACGCGAGGCGCGCCGCGTCTATCGCGGTTACTGGTTCGTCACCAGCGGCCTGCTGATGGTCGCGCGTCATCCTCGCGCCCGGCGAACAATAATCAACTCACTGATGCGATACCCCGGGGCATTCAGCGCGCTGATGAGCGGCGCCATGCGGATGATGGTATCCGCTGCGTAATACCAAAATGAATCCAGCTGGGGCGCCAATCCTCGAAGCGATCGAGATTTCAAAGACCTACGGCGCGCGCCGCGCGCTCGACGGCGTCAGCATTGCAGTGAGGCCCGGTGAAATCGCGGGCTTGCTGGGACCCAACGGCGCGGGCAAGACCACAACGCTGTCGATTCTTGCGACTCTACTTAGACCCGATAGCGGTCGTGTTCTCATCAATGGCCAGCCGCCAAAATCCGACCCGCGCGGGCTGGGACGCATGCTCGGGCTGGTGCCGCAATCGCTCGCGCTCTACCCGACGCTAAGCGCCGCGCAAAACGTATGGCATTTCGCCCGTATGCAGGGGCTCTCGCGCGACCAAGCCGTGGAATACTGCAGGCGCGCGCTCGAGGAGGTCGGCCTCAGCGATCGCGCTGACGATCCTATGCATGCGTTCTCCGGCGGAACGCAGCGCCTTCTCAACCTCGCCTGTGGAATTGTTCATCGTCCTCCTGTGCTGCTGTTGGACGAACCTACGGTCGGTGTCGATCTCCAATCGCGCGAACAGTTGCTGGCGCGGATTCGGCGCTATGCCGATGCGGGCGCGGCGGTGATTTACAGCACCCATTATATGGAGGAGGCGGAACGCATTTGCGATCGCGTGCTGCTGATCGATCGCGGCAAACTAATCGCCGAAGGCGACCTCGAGAAGGTGATATCGCTCGGAGGCAGCCGCCCCCGCATTGAGCTGACCTATCGGGGGCAGTTGCCGGACGGGCGCTTCGGCAGTCTTGCCGGGGTGCGTGAAATAGGATCCACCGTCAGTGATGGCAAAGCGATCCTCGAGATGAACAGTTTCGCGCAGGTCGCCGAGGTGCTCCATGGGCTTCAGACCCTGGATGTAAATGTCGTCGATTTCAACCTGCACAGCCCCAATCTGTCGGACGCGTTCATCGCGCTGACGGGCCACACGCTGCGCGATCAAGTGCTCTGAGCGCATCGCGATGTTTCGAGCAATCTGGTTCACCACGCAGAACGAGGCGCGGCTCCTGGTCAAGGACCCGATCGTGCTGTTCATGCTGCTGTTCGCGCCGGTTGTGATCATCACCGTCGCGGGATACTCGCTCGGCAGTCTGTACGGCGGCGCCGCGAATTCGTTTCGGCTGCCCGTGGTTAACCTGGATCACGGAAAAGTCGCCGATGGAATAATTGAGGCTTTGCGCAACGAGCGCGCCGTCAATTTGGAAATGCTTGATGACCCCGACGAAGCGCGACGCCTCGTAAATCGACGCGATCGGACACCCATTGCGATGGTGATTCCGGCGGGAACCAGTACGGCGGTCACCGCGGGCAGCGAGCCTCGGATTGTTCTTTTCGTGGATCCCGTCAGGCGCGTAGAGGTCAACGCGCTCGAGCTTCGTCTCGACGAGCTGTGCCGAAGAGTTACCGAACAAGCACGGATGTCGGCGCAAACGCAGATCGAGTCTTTCGGAGCGCCGCAACCGCTCACGCTCCCGGGCGATCTCGGATTTGTCGAGTATCCCGCGATCGAGGGCGAGGCCGTAACTGTAAATGCGTTCGACCAATACGTCCCGGGATTCGGCGTTACGTTTCTGCTGATTGGCATGATGCTCGGAATCGCACTGACGCTCTTCGACGAGCGCGATTGGGGGACCTTAAAGCGCCTTCAGGTCAGTGGCGCGCCGCTTACAGGTTTGCTGTTAGGGAAGTTATTCGCGCGTTTCATAGTGGGGATCGTGCAAATGGTGTTGCTGTTCGCCGTCGGATGGGCGTTGTTCGGAATCACGCTGGGACGCAACCCCGTCGCGTTGATCATACCGACGATAGGGATTTCGTTCGCGGCCGCGGCGTTGGGACTCGTGGTCGCGTCTATCGCGAGCGCTCATGATTCGGTCATGCCACTGGGCGTAACCATCAGCATGGCGATGGCGGCCATCGGCGGATGCTGGTGGCCGTTGGACTTCGAGCCCGGATGGATGCGCGACCTCGCTCGATGGATGCCGACGACCTGGACCATGCAGGCTTTCAACGATCTGATGATTCGCAACCAGCCGCCGTCCGCGAGCTTGCGGCCATTGGCGGCAACGATGGGTATTGGGATCATCTTCCTCGGCGCAGGACTTATCCGTTTCGTGAGTCTCGATGACTAGAAGGCGTGTTAATGTTGAAAATTCTACTTCCGACGGCATGGTTTCTAGGTCTAGGTCTCTTGATCGCGGGCTGTTCAAGCTCTCAGCAGACGTCCACGCCCGGGACCACAGCTCCGAGTTCCACGAAAGAAGTTAGTACCGACCCGCAAGTGAACGCGATCCTTGAAAGCTCGTGTTACCAGTGCCACTCGACCGGCGGAAGCGCCCCATGGTATGCGGCTGTCTCGCCGACCTATCTAGCCTCTAACTCCGCGCGAGGGGTGCTGAATTTTTCCGATTGGCAAGCTTACGATGCGCAGAAAAAAACGGACGCGCTGAAGAAGATCGAACAGTCGGTCAGCGCCGGCTCGATGCCTCCGGGAGATTACACGGCGCTCGATCATTCGGCGCGCTTAACCGACGACCAGAAGCAGGCGCTCCTGCAGTGGGCTTCGGCGCCGGCAGCGCCTGCGCATTGACTCGCGACACGAAATAAAAGGTTCCAGGTGAGAAGACAATGAACCTGATGTCAGAGGCAAAAGACTCATCCGCACAGCAGCCGCTGTATGAGAAATACGTCAATCCGCAGTGGGTGCGGCTACTCGATGTACTCGGGATGAATGTGCATTACACGAGCTGCCTCGGCTCTGAACTTTTCACTGAAGATGGACGGCGCATTCTCGATTTCAACTCCGGCTACTGCGTTCATAACGTAGGCCACAATCATCCTGGGGTAGTGCGCGCGATCAAGGCGGAACTCGATCGCAACGGACCGGCGATGCTGCAAGGTCACGTGCCGGAGTTGGCCGGTGAGCTGGCTGAGCGGCTATGCACACAGGGTGGCGGAAGACTGTCGAAAGCGTTTTTTTGCTGTTCCGGAAGCGAAGGCGTCGAAGCCGCTATCAAGTTTGCTCGCGCGCACACCAGTCGCGCCGGCATCTTGTATGCCGGCGGTGGCTTTCACGGACTTACCTGCGGTGCGCTGTCGCTGATGGACAATCCTTTCTGGACGGCGGAATTCGGCCCGCTGCTTCCCGAGACTAAAGCGGTTCCATTTGGCGATCTGGTGCGGCTCGAGAAGCCGCTGTCGTCGAGAAAGTTCGCGGCGTATGTCGTAGAACCGATTCAGGCTGAAGCTGGAGTGTTGATTCCACCACCAAACTATCTGGAACAAGCACAGTCGCTATGTCGGCGCTACGGCACGCTGTTCGTCCTCGATGAAGTACAAACCGGCATGTATCGCACCGGGCCGTTTCTCGCGGCGCATCACTTCGGGGTCGAACCGGACATGGTGATCCTGGCCAAGGCAATCAGCGGCGGACTCGTTCCTTCAGGGGCCGTGCTGATGTCTGATGCGGTCTATAATTCCGTCTACACTTCGTTCAAGCGCTCGATCATTCACACATCGACCTATAGCGAGAACAGCCTATCGATGCGTGCCGGACTTGCCACGATGGACGTGCTCGCGGATGGCAACCTGGGCGAACGCGGCGAGCGACTAGGACGACAACTGCGCGAGAAGTTGACGTCGCGCCTCTCGCACTACGACATGATCAAGGAGATCCGGGGACTCGGAATGATGTCCGGCATCGAGTTCCGTCCGCCAAAAAAAATTCGCCTCAGAATTCTGTTCGAAGCATTCTCGAGAATTCATCCTGCGATGTTCGGACAGGTGCTGGTGATGCGGCTTTTCCGCGACAAGGCGATTTACAGTCAAATCTGCGGGAACAACTTTATGGTACTGAAGGTCGCGCCTGCGCTGGTGATAAGCGAATTGCAGTTGGACCAGTTCGTTGACGCGATGGAATCGACCGTCGAGTTGATGCATGCCTCAACCGGCTTCTGGACCGAAGCTCTGGGCATGGCGCGCCGCGTCATAAATGTCATCTAGCATTCGCGCTTTCGCATTCGTGCTCGCCACGGCCGCCTTTGCGTATCAGGCTGCAGCAGCGGAATTGCGGTCCGGAACGCTGGAACTAGACCCGTCAAAAACACTGATTGAGTTTCGCTTGCCGGGCGCGCTCCATACTACACACGGGACATTCAAGCTTGAGCATGGAATGATCAAAGCCGATCCACGTACCGGAGCAGCCAGCGGCTCGATCATCGTCGATGCGAGGAGCGGTGACAGCGGCATCGGCGCGCGTGATCGCCGGATGAAGGACAGCGTTCTCGAAGTTCAAAAGTATCCCGAAATCACTCTCACGCCCGAGCGCATTACCGGTCAGTTGGAGAAAGACGGTCAGTTTCAAGCAAGGCTGCAAGGAGTCCTGACGCTTCACGGGGCGGGACACCAAATCGTTATGGAGGTTCAGGGGCGGCTCGAAGGAGACAGCCTGGTGGCGAAATCACATTTCTCAGTGCCTTACGTCGAATGGGGTTTGGAAGATCCCAGCGTTCTCTTCTTCACCGTCGCTAAGCACGTCGATATCGACATTGCCACTGCGGGGCATGTCGTCTGGACACTAGAGCAGGCCCCAAAGTAGCCAATGCTGGTCTGCTCCTCGACGCCCATCAGATCATAAGTAGAGTCCGGCGGGACTTGATCCGCCGCCCCGGGGAGGCGCTGGATAACATCTCCGAGGGGATTTCTCTTGTGGCTGCGCAAAACTCCACCTCGTGTGAGATTCGTGGGCTCCGGCGAGTACCGTAGGCGTTCGCCATCGGGATTCGGCACGCGATGGCATAGCCCGCCACACAGAGGCGACTATTCGAGATTGCGCTGCCTTCAAAAGAGGATCAGGCGGCGAGAAGCTTCCCTAGCGATGGTGAAGCCCGCCGACTTGCGCAATCGCGATCACCTTGCCGCGGTTCGGCGGTTGGATGGGGCGAGCATCCGGGCAGTCTTTGTTGAGCGACAGATGGAGTATCTGCGGAATCCTTGCCGGTGCCAGTGGACCACGGTTGCCGGTTTGACCAGCACCATCACCTTCAGGCAGTGCGGCCAAGCTCGGTAGAGCCAGACCTCGTTCGTTGGCTCTGTCAGCACTTCTACAGGCTCCATGGCAATCGATCATCTTCGCCGCAGCTCTCCGCGGCCCATCGGGCTCGGTGAACTAGTGTACGCCGTCGTCGTTCCGTTCCCCGATCCGGACCGTTACTTTGGGATTGGGCCTGATGTTCTTGACCCATCCCGCGGCTTCACCCGGTTCGGCGAACAAGTAGAAACGCTCGTGGCAGACTACGAACCAAATCTCGATCTCGCGCGGCAAACCCGTCGTACGCCCGATCGTGGTCAGAGAAAGGACCTGCTGGTCCGCAACACTCTGGAGACCGCTCGCGCCATTGAAGTCTTCCGTTCGATTGGATTGCCGATCCCGCGTTTTGACATTTTTGGAATGATCCAGATGGATGGGCCATATTCCGGAGCAATCAACCTGCTGACCGCCATCACGTCCGCTCAGAGATTGGTCATTCGCTCGAGGTGTTCCGGGTACCGAGCGCCTTGCACCGTAATCTTTGACGCTGCGCTTTCGATCTCACGGAGATCGTCCGGCGAAGTTCAACTGCGACTGCTCCGATGTTCTCTTCCAGACGCTCCGGCCTTCGGGTGCCGGGGATGGGAACAATCCAGGGCAAAATCATTCACGATCCGATACGAACTCAGCTTAACCTTCCGAGTTGACCGCGCGCACCAGCTCCATGACGCGCCCAAGCGTGGTGAGTTTTTGCGCGAGATCGCGCCCTTCGGGAGCGACGCGCAGCGTCGTGACACCGGCGGCCTTGTAGGCCCGGATGCGATTGCGCACCATCTCGGTGTCACCCAGCAGATTCGCCTGGATCACCATCTCGGGCGGTACCTTGGCGATCGCTTCGGGACGCTTTCCGGCGACCCAGAGACTCTGCACTTCGCGCGCGGCCGCCTCCCATCCACCCCGTTTGAATGCATCGTTGTAGAAATTCGTTGTCGCTGAACCCATCGCACCGAGCGTAAACGCCATCGCGGGCTTCAAAGGTTCCACCAGCGCGTCCAGATCGTCGCCGAACGCGACCGTGCCGCCGACCTGAATGTCGATGTCGGCCAGGCTGCGCCCGGCCGATTCAGCGCCGCGGCGCAGATAGTCGAGGTGCGCAGCGGCGTGTTCCGGCGTAAACGACGTGCCGAGCCAACCATCAGCCGCAGCACCGGTGTATTCCAACGCATGAGGTCCGAGCGTCGCGAGATAAATCGGAATGTTCGGATTAGCGGGTTGTGACAACCGTAGCGCCTTGCCCTGTCCGCCCGGCAGCGGCAGTTCGTGATACTTACCGTGGTATTCGATCTTTTCGCCGGCAAACGCCAGTTTGATGATCTCTACCGTTTCTTTCATCCGCGTGAGAGGCACCTTGAACGGCCGGCCGTGCAGCCCTTCGACGACCTGCGGACCGCTCGTACCGAGGCCGAGGATGAAGCGATCGTTGCTGATTGCGGCCATCGTCAGCGCTGTCATCGCGGTCATCACCGGCACACGCGCGCTGATCTGCATGATGCCGGTGCCGAGCCGGATCCGGCTTGTGCGCGCGGCGATATAGGCGAGCGGCGAAATCGCGTCCTGACCCCATGCCTCGGCGGTCCAGACCGCATGCACCCCGAGCTTTTCCGCTTCGACGACATAGTCGACTTGTTCGTCGAAGTCGCGCTTGCGGCCCGACGCGGCGCCGCCGATCCCGATGCTGACTTTCATGTTACCCCCTATACCAGCCAATCATTGCCGAGTGAGGCGAACCAAACGCGGCCGACTCGGATACCGGTAACTACAAGGACGAGTTAAGCGGGCTCTGATAGATCGCGCATCGGCGCGCAGAGCGAAGCGGTTTTACGTTTGTCCCAACCATCAGATCAGCTCTACCAGCACGCCGCTCGACGACTTCGGGTGCACCACCCAGCGAAGCTTAGCTCCTTCCGCGACCGGCGCACGCTCGATCACCGTAAGGCCCTTGCCGGCGAGCGTCTTTCCGGTTCCCTCGACATCGTCGACCCGCAGCGCGAGATGGTAGAAGCCCTCGCCTGCCTGAGCCAGTCTGCGCGCCACCGCGTTGCTCAGGTCCGCCTTGTCGGTGGGCTCCATCAGCTCGATGTGCATCTCGTCGGGCGTTCCCTGCGGCGAAAGAAAGGCGCTCCGAATTCCCTCGGCCGCGATATCCATCCGCCGAAACTCTTTCATGCCAAAATTCTCCGACCAGAGCTTCACGGCCGCATCGAGATCGCGAACCACGATGCCAATGTGAGTTATTTGCGCTGCCATTATTGCCTCCGCGCTCAAATCGCCCTGCGGCCCGGCCCGTCGAACGCGATACCGGCGCCGCCGGGCGTCGCTGCATCCCAAACCGGGTGGCTCCGCCTCGACCCGCACCTCAGCCGCCCGGCTTCACACTCAGCCGCTATACCATGCAGCTTGGAGGCGTCGCCAGCCACGAACCGTCACATAGTCTTGTGTGTTGAGGCTAGACGGGCACGTGCATCGGTGGCAGTCCAATTCTGATCTGCCGCCAAATCAATGAGCTGGTTAGAGGCCGGACTCGCGACTGAGAGCCAGTTTGACGGAGGACCCAACAGATTTTACCGTGAGGAGACTCTTTCTTTCTTGGACCGTCTTCAAAGGCGTGATTCCCGTTTAGCGACACGTTCTTGAAAACGACGGCGTTGATTGGTGAATCGCGGAGCGATTGCGGTTCGAATCGCCGACGGATACCCTCTCGCCGATGCACATCCCGCGCTTCATGCGACGCATAAACCGAGTGTGCACCAACCGCATCCTGGGCCCGCTTGCGCGGGTGATGCCGCCGTTGGCCGTGGTGCACCATGTCGGCCGAAGGAGCGGACATGGCTATCATACGCCGGTGGTCGCTTTCCGCCACGACGAGACGTTCGTGGTCCCCATGACCTACGGCCGCGACGTCGATTGGGCGCGCAATATCGTCAAGGCGCACGGCTGCCAGATTGAGCAAATGGGCCGGCGCTTCACCGTGTTGAACCCCCGCGTGGCGGACTTCAAGACCGCCGAGGCACACCTGCCTGGCGCGGTGCGCGCGACGCTTCGCGCCGCGAACCTCCCAGGGTACATGCTGCTCGATCTCCAGCCAGAGCGGACGGGCGGCAACCGAAGATAGCCGCCGAAGTTCTCGAATCGGTACCGTCAGTTCAAATTTACTTTCCTCCACATTTCAGTGTGCGTGCGCAAATCGCGCAAATTCGGCGTCGAGGGCGGCGCTCCAGCGCTCCCGGCCAATCGCACGTGAACATAACCTGCTTCTCCTTTCGCTTCCGCTCCTGAAGCTTCGTTCTCCGTTCCGGTCGAACTGGAATCGATCGAGCCGGCCTCTGAGCAACTCGCAATTTGACGCGCCTGGTGTAAACTTCCACCGCAGAGAGGACGAGAAATGGCCAGGTTTTTCGCCGCGAACGAAGCAGATCCCGCGGTCCTCAGCGGCAGGACCATCGCGATAATCGGCTATGGCAATCAGGGACGATCGCAGGCTATCAATCTGCGCCGAGCAGGTCATCAGGTAGTCGTCGGCAACCAGGAGGACGACAGTTGGCGCAAGGCGAAGGCCGACGGTTTTGAGACGCTCACGATGGGCGCGGCTGCCGCTCGCGCGAACGTCATCCTGCTGCTGCTGCCCGACGAGATCGCACCCGACATCTACCGGCGCATGATCGAACCGCAGCTGAGCTACGGCAAAACGCTGGTCTTCGCCAGCGGTTACAACATCACTTACAAATTCATTGTGCCGCCCGCAGAGGTCGACGTCGCGCTCGTCGCGCCGCGGATGATTGGCCAGGGCGTGCTCGAACTACCTGCACGCGGCGAGGGATTTCCTGTCCTGGTCGGCGTCAGGCAGGATCCCTCCGGTCGCGCGCTGGCAACGACGTTGGCGATTGCGCACGGAATCGGCGCCTTTCTGCCACATGGCGCGGTGGTGGAATCGAGCTTCGAGGAGGAGACGCTGGTCGATCTGTTCTCCGAGCATACGTGGGCCGGCGCGATGCTTTTCCTGCTTGAACGCGCTTACAAACTTCTGACGGAGGCCGGAGTGAGTTCTGAGGTCGCGCTATTGGAACTGTACGCATCGGGCGAATTGGGCGAGATCGGTCGCGCGATGGCCTCGATGGGGATTTGGAACCAGCTCAAGTTGCATTCGCACACCAGCCAGTTCGGGCAACTTACACACGGCGCACAGTTCATCGGTGAGGATGTGGAAGCGTTGATGCGTAAAGCGATCGCCGAAATCCGTAACGGAACATTCGCGAAGCGCTGGGCGGCGGAGCAGGCAGCCGGGTCGCCGAACTTTCATCAATTGCTGGGCGAGGTGCTCGAATCGCCGGTGGCGAAGGCCGAGGCTGATCTGTATGCGAAGCTGGGACGCTAGAGATTGGTGTCGGATTTTCTAGCGCGCCAGGTATCCGCCATCTACGATCAACGGGGCTCCGGTAACAAACGAGGACTCGTCCGACGCAAGGAACAGAATTGCGTTAGCGATTTCCTCGGGCTGCGCGTTCCGTCCGACGGGCTCCGCGCGAGACGCGTCGCGCCAGAACTCCGCGACCTCAGCCGGCGTGGGCCGCTTGAGGATGTTTGTCTCGACGTTGCCGGGACATACGCAGTTGACGCGAATACCGTCGGACGCGTAGCGCGTCGCGAGTGACTTCGTGAGCTGCAGCGCGCCCGCCTTCGTGATGTTGTAGGCAAAGGTGCTCGCGCCGTTCATCTCCTGTCCGATGAACGACGAGATCGACGCCAGATTGACGATCGCTCCCTTCCGGCGCTTGAGCATGTGCGGGATAACATGCTTGCAGCACACGAACATGCTTTTCAGATTAACGTCCATCAGCCGGTCCCACTCTTCCACGGTCATATCGGTGATGTCCTTGACGAAGTGAACACCGGCGTTGTTTACCAAAACATCGACACAGCCAAATGCCGCGATCGCCTCATGTGCGAGCCTTCGCGCAACGTCCTCGTTCGCCACGCTGCCGATGGCGCAGCGCACTCGATCGTTCGGGAGCGTCCGCACGAGTTCGTTCAGCCCTTGCGCGTCGATGTCGTTCAGTACGAGGCGCGCACCTTCACGAGCGAAGAGGATGGCTGTCGAACGGCCGATGCCGCTCGCGGCGCCGGTCACGATCGCAACTTTTTCCTTCAGTCGCATGGTGGGTTTCGAGTTTCGGCAATCAGCGTCTGCCCATCGTTCTTCCGTGAATCCCTTCCCCCACTGCCCGGAGCACTGCGAACGGGCCCGATGAAGGCCGGCACTCGCGCGGCGGCCGAAGACAGTTAGAAGTTGCCTGAACGAATCAGCTCCCGGTCGCGATCCTTTCCTGGAAGACGAGAATCTCGACCCGCCGATTCTTACGCCGACCGCTCGGTGTGCTGTTGTCGGCAACCGGCTTGTTCGCGCCGTAGGAAACCACGCGAACCTGCGTCGGGTCGAGGCCCTTGTTGCCGACCAGATATCCAGCGACGCTCGTAGCGCGCCGCTGTCCGAGCTCGTAGTTGTAGTCCTCATGGCCGACGCTGTCGGTATACCCGGCGACCACGAAGACGCGCTCCGACGGCGCGGACCCGGAGCCGGTCGATCCCTCCATATCTCCGAAGAATTGATCGATCTCGCGCTTGGCGTTCGGGGTCAAGGCAGCGGATCCGACTGCGAAGGTCGGCCCCGTGGTCGAATCCAGGACCAGCTTCCGCTCAAGGTGGAGATTGTTCAGCTGGGTTTCCAGCTTCTCTTGCTGGCCCGTGATCGGGCGCAGCTGATCTCCGACCCAAGCGCGGGTGGCAAGGCATCCACCAGCGGTGAAAAGTAAACCCGCCCCGGCGAAGACTCCGACCGCGATGCGTACAGCGTCTGATAAATGCGCGATTCGCACGGTGAATCCTCCCTACGTCAACCGGAATTTCCGTTTTGATTTTACGATCAGTTGATCTCTTTAGTCTGGCAGAGAGCCCAGCGTCAAGTTCATTACGGACGGCATCGACAACGCGAGTTCATCTTCGGCTGACGGCCGTACTCATCATCCCATTTCCAACCCGCAACCCTAGGTCCCGTTAGCTGGCCGCAGTTACCGCGACCCATTCGGTTTCCTGCTCCTGCTCCAGGTGTTCGATCTCACTATGCTGCGAGTTGATCTCGCGCTGTTGCGCGGAGACCTGTGCCTGAGTCCGTGCGTTGCGGATTTCACCGTTTTGTAATTCGTTGCCGACAATGAACCCGGTGCCGGCGCCCAGAGCACCGCCGATCGCGGCGCCCGCCCCGGGTGCTCCGACCGCTGAGCCGATTATCGCGCCACTGCCGGCGCCGATAGCGCCGCCGGCCAGAGTTCCTTTCTCGCGGGTGCTCAGAGGAGTTCCCGAGCATCCCGTCAGGGTCATTGCAACGATCCACAGCATTGTCGCGATAGCCAGCGAACAGGCCATCAATCTCCAATCAGTGCGCGGGAAGATGTGTGCGCAAATACTCATAGGCCGATCCTCCTTCATCTCTCGTAGGATAGCCTTGTGCCCGGTGGCATCGAGGGTTAGCTAGCCTACAGGATGCGCCATTTCTGAGTTGCAGGTCAGAGCACAATCCATGCCTGCATGATTTCGTTGGAGTACTTGGCCTTTACTTGCTAGAGCGAGTGAAAAATTTTTATGGAAGGCCGGAAGCCATCCCTCGAGATTACTGGCAATCTGGCGAACGTACTCTTGTATGAGTTGGTATTTTGTTTCGAGCAGGCCTAACTGATTCTATTTGAATGCTGTTGCGGTAAGATTTACAGAGTAATCGCCTCCACTTCGTGAGTGTTTGGGAGCGAGAACGTCCTAAAGAAGATAGATTCGACTAGCGCGATTCGGCGGTGACTGGAAATTCGCTCACGAAACCGTAGCCGGTGACCCGCCCGAGCTTTCCGCTCATATCAGCGAACCAAATGTTGCCGTCAGGCCCCACAGCGATGAGCGCTGGCAAGCTCTTCTCGCCCAAGTGGAATGCTTGAACTCCGACTCCATTTGGAGAGATTCGCCAAATCGCGGAGTCTTCGCGCGAGGTTTTCCAGATGCTCCCGTCAGGATGAGCGGTGATATCGAAGGGCTCGGCATCGGAAGATAACGCGAACTCGCTGATCACGGCGCCTCGGGGTGTCATCCTTGCAATCCGGTTCGCGTGAGATTCCACGATCCACAGATTGCCGTCGCCGCCAGCAACAATCCCGGTGGGTTGACTATAGTTTTTCCGCCACCCTTCACCATTTGAGGGCGGCTGAAAAACTCTCTCGTTTTGGATCGGAGGCCGACGTGTGTTGCAGCGCGCCGGCCGCTCTGCTGGCCAAGCGGTGCTCGCGCCGCTGCCGAAACTCGCTGATTCAGCCAACACACCCACACCGTAGCGTTTCTCTTTCCCACGCCAAATCTCAGACAACTCGCTTCCCGGCTTTTTTGAAGCGTGAAGAAAATTACCGCTCGTCTCTGAAAAAACCCCTGCAAATAACGGATCCCGGTCGTGGCCCCATGGTTGCTTTAGGGTTATGCGAGCGACGAGGCAGAAGTGCTCGGTTGCGGCGCGCTCGAAACACTTTTGGATTCAAAGCCGGAGTTAAATTCGCATTTGCAGAACGCCCGGTTGTCAGTGCTGATCCGATTCAATATTGAAAATGAAAATTCCTGCTTGGAGGAACCTCACCGATGAACAGGAAGCGAAGCCTATTGACCTGGACCGCAGCGATGATCGTGACCGGCGCGATGACCCTGGCGGGGGTCGGATGCCATCATCAGACCGCGGAGGATTTTCTCGCCGAAGGCGACGCTGCCATGCAGGCGACGAAGCTGGCCGACGCGGAAACGGCTTATCAGGAGGCGGCCAAGCTCGCGCCCAACGATCCGCGCGTCCATATCGCACTTGGAAATCTCTACGTATTCGAGCACAAGCCGGGCGACGCGCAAGTTGAATTCATGAAAGTCCTCGAGATCGATCCGAAAAATGCGGCGACTCACGTCGCGCTGGGCAACCTCTATGGCGATCAGAACCAGCGCGGATTGGCCGAGAATCAGTACCGCGCCGCGGTAGCGCTCGAGCCGGACCGCTCCAACTACCATCTCGATCTGGCCGAGGTGCTCAGACAGGAAGGCAAAACCGCCGAGGCTGAAGATCAAATCCGCACCGCAATCGGACTCAGCCCCAAGGATGCGAAGGCCCACCTGGCGCTGGCGAATCTGGTCGCGACCGAGCCGGCGCGCGCGGCCGAGGCCAACGCGGAGTTCGACGAGGTACGGGCGCTCGACGCCAAGCTGATGCCCCCGGCGGCCGCGGCGCCGGCGGGAGCCGCGACGGTGACGGCGTCCGCGCCCGAAGCCGTCGCGCCGAAGATCAAGCCGCTCAACAAGCTGTTCCTGTTGACGAAAAATAGGCCGGTGTATCAAAATCCCGACGACACCAGTCCCACCGTCGCGCAAGTGCGGCGCAGGAAGTACGTCCACGTAACCGGGATCACCGGCAACTACCTGCAGATCAGTCTGAAGAATGGAACAGCCGGCTTTATACCGGTGACGGCCGCGGAGTAGATGCCGCGCAGGGCGGATGGACGACATCTTGTTCGATGAGCTACTGTCGCAGAGGGCTCCCGCGCCTCTCGGATTTACGTATTTCACCACCGGGGCAAGTCCGAGCAGGTGACCCTTGCCACGAATGACAACAGCCATTACATAGTTCCCGCCTTCGAAAAAACGGCTATTCGGTAGCTCCAGGGAAGCTGTAAATTCTACAGGTCTCCCCGCGCCGGTCGTACCGAAATCCCTATAGTTCATTCGGGCACAAGAGATGCTTTTAGCGTCATACAAATAGTCTCGGCTGACATGTAATGATTGTGGAATCCTGGGAACCACAGGGTGCTCTTTTCCATCCCGTTGATCATCTACGCCACGGGTGGTGGCGGTCTTCGAAGCGGATCGCTGGATTCGGTTTACGCGTTTTATCCGCGCCTGGATTTCGCCGAGACCCGCTTGACGCGACGCGCCAGCCTCATCGCCCCGCCTACAACATGGCAGGACTACTGCGAATCCGAACCACCACTCGCCCCGGCGATAAACCGGTTGATGAAAGCCAAAGCGGCTTGATGGCGACGCTTTGGCGAGCGTTGATTCTGATCGCGGGCGTGAATTGCCTGAGCGGGTGCGGAACCATGCCCAATGCGTTCGCACTGATTCGCCGCCCGAGCATGTATGAGCAAGCGCCCAAGGTCGTCGGCGCCCAGGGCCCCCTTTCAGCCGGCCATAGCGAGAGAATCATAGAAAAGCTGGAAGCGCGAAGCGGTACGACTGACAACCTGGAGCGCCATCTCGCGTTCGAACAGGCAATCAGCGCAAGCCCATTGGTACTGGGAAACAAAGTCACTTTGCTCGAGAACGGTCCGGCCACGTATCGTGCGATGTTCGCTGCGATCGAGGGGGCGACGCATAATATCAACCTCGAAACCTACATCTTCGACGACGATCGGATCGGAAATCAGTTGGCGAACGCGCTAATCGCAAAGCAGCAACAGGGCGTGCAGGTCAATATAATTTACGACGGCTTCGGCTCCGTGCTTACGCCCGCCAGCCTCTTCGAGCGTATGCGGTCTAGCGGAATCCAGCTGGTCGAGTTCGACCCGCTCAATCCGTTCGCTCCCGGCTTTCGATGGTCCTTCCTGCATCGCGATCATCGTAAGCTGATGGTGGTGGACGGTGCGCTCGCAATCACCGGCGGCATCAACATCTCGGGTGTATATTTCAGCGACGGCTACTTCAGGCCAAAAAGTTCGCCTGACGAAATCATGAAATCGTGGCGCGACACCGACGTCCAAGTCGAGGGTCCCGTAGTGTCCGAATTCCAGGAATCGTTCAGCGTCCACTGGCTCCAGCAAGGTGGCGCGTCGCTGAAGTTTTCGGATTACTATCCGCCGCTCGAGAGGCATGGCCATACGATCGTTCGCGTACTCGGAAGTGTGCCCAAGGAATTCAGCACGATCTATGTGACTCTCATGTCCGCTATCCGCAATGCCGACACTAACATCTACATCACCGACGCCTACTTTTCGCCGGGCCCGCAGATGCTCGAGGCGCTCGAAGGCGCGGCGCGCCGTGGCGTGGATGTGCGCCTGCTCCTTCCGGGGCGCAGCAACGAGCCGTTGATCGGCCCGGCCGCGCGTTCGACTTTTTCCCCGCTGCTCGACGCCGGCGTCAAGATTTATCTCTGGCAAGGCAAAATGCTGCATGCCAAGACCGCGACGATCGACGGAGTCTGGTCCACGGTTGGTTCCTCGAATCTCGATTGGTGGAGCATCGCGCGCAACGACGAGATCAACACGGTGGTCCTGAGCGTGCCGTTCGGCCAGGAAATGAACGCGCAATTCATGAACGATCTCGAAAATTCCCAACAGATCGATTCATCAGTATGGCAAGAGCGATCGGTGATCGAGCGACTGGAAGAAGCGATCACCGGATGCATGGGGCCGATGCTCTAGTGTACAAGGAAGCGCCCTCCTGTGAGCCGGGGACCGGTGAGTTGAGCACGCTGGCCGAGAAGTCGAAGTCACAATCGCCGACCGCGGTCCGGGCATGAGCAAGGAGCAGCTGGACCGGATCTTCGACTTGTATTTCACCACCAAAGCCGGCGGGAGTGGGCTCGGCCTGCCGTTCGCGATGCGGGCGATCGAACTAAACGGCGGGAAGATAGCGATCGAGTCGGAATTGGGTCAAGGTACGGTGTGCAAGGTTACGATTCCGATTGCAGCCAATGCGCCTGCCAAATCAGCGGTTCCCAGCGCTGCCTGAGCGAATCAATCGGCCGCTCATTCTGCCGATCCTCGTCGCACTTTCGTTCCTATTGATGTTTCTGGCCGGATGCTCTGGCGGCACGCCGAGCATGGCGCAAATCACGAATTTCTTTACCAGATCATCGCCTGCCCAATCTCCGACGCCGACCGCTACTCCGACTCCGCCGACAGTTGCGCCTCCTTCGGCAACTCCGGAGGCGGAAGAAATCAACAAGGAACACGAGAGCAGGAAAACTGGCAGGCGAGCCGCGACTACGTCGAAGCAGCCGCCCAATACGTCCAACCAGGTCAAGACCTCCGGCGCGAACCCCGACGTGAGTCTGGAGAACAATCCGGGCGCAACGCCAGCCGGCGCTCGCGCAACTCCGGCAGCGGCGGCGTCAGCCGCGAGCATCGCGCCTGAAGCGGGAACACCGACGCTGAGTCCGCCGGCGTCGGAAGCATCCGGGGCGCCGGGCGACGCCAATCCCGCCAAGGCGGCGAAAATGATCGAGGACATCGACAGAATCGAAAAACGAGTCGACCGCAATAATTTGAGCAGCGACTATTCTCAACGCGATATTCTCGCCCAGCGGCTGTTGCAGGAAGCCAAGGAGGCTCTCACCGAGCGCGACAGCGTCGCCGCGATGAGTCTCGCCACCAAAGCCTCAACCCTGCTCGAACCGCTCCCCAAACTCGCCGACTCCGCTATTCCGTCCACACCTTAGCGCGCCCGCGGACGACGGCCGTTCCCGTCTCAACCTCGCCTTTGTTCTCCAATTTTCCGGCGATCAAGGAAGTTACACGAGTGTTCGGAATCGTGAAGAAATTTCCCCCGGCGATTCATGGAAAAGCCTTGCAGGACAAAGGTTCAGGGACGTGGCCCTATACTTGCTCCGCTTGATTGGGAGTCACGGCGTCGGTTCGTGAGACCAGATCAACCAAAGAGGAGCAATCCGCATGAATCGCGATCAGATGACGGGCAAGCTCAAACAGTTGGCCGGCAAAATCAAGCGAAAATGGGGACAGATCACCGACGACGATCTGATGCAGGCTCACGGCAACATGGAAATGCTGGTCGGAAGGATTCAGGAACGTTCGGGCGATCAACGCGAGGCGATCAAGGGGTGGCTTAGGTCAGAGGGCATCTAAATTTCTCGGCCGAGAGGCGCGGCAAACTGCTGACGCACTCGCATCCCGCACACGGAGAGGATTATGAAAACCGAATACTCATTCAAACTAATCGTACCGGCAATTCTATTCAGCATGGTCTTGTCGGTTCCCTGTTTCGCTCAGGACAACAATGCGCCCGCCAGCCAGCAGATGCATCAGGCTGGTGAGGAGGTCGAGCAGGCCGGTTCCGAGACGGCAGCGGCCGCGAAGGACGCGTATCACGGAACCGAGCGTGCGGTTAAAGACACGACCATCACCGCTGAGGTGAAGACCGCGCTGGCGCGTGACAAAAATGTCGGTTCCTCCGGAATACACGTCACCACCACGGCCGGGATCGTCACTCTGAAGGGCAATGTGCCTTCACCCCAGATGGCGGAACACGCCGCGCAGCTGGCGGAACAAACCAACGGCGTCAAGAGTGTGAACAACCAGATTCTGGTGGTTAGCTCAGTGAGCACCGACTAACTGAAACACGGGCTTGCATATCAGAGTCGTCGCCATTTCTCGTGACGAGGCCGCGAGTCTGGCGGCGGCTCCTTGCTCGCCCGCGTTGCAAAGTAGAGGATGCGGTCCGGTTGAATGGTTGATCGCTCGGCAATCGCGGTATCGGTTTCTGGCAAGACGCAATCGCGGAAACCCCATCCCATTGTCCAGGTAGCACAAAACGCCGCCAGCGAGCTCAACGACTTGCTCAACGCGATCGGCCTGCGCGTCTCACTCTTGCACCATCAGCTCGCGGCGTCGGCATACGAGGCCGAAATGGTTCGCTTGGCCGGACTCGTCGAGAAGGCGTCTCAGCGCGTTCAGCGTTTGGAGGAATATGCGCGCGCGGAGGAATTGGTCGCGTCGATGCGGCCAGGTCGCACTAAAAGGAAGTCTAATGCTCCGGGGACGGATAATCCCGCGATGGGTTCCGAGCCAGGGCCGCCGACCGCACTATTGATTACCGACTCGTCGGTCGAAAACAGCGCGATCAAGGAATGTCTCGAGCATAGCGGATGCGCGGTAGTCGTGGCCGAATCCTCCGCCGACGGATTGAAGCTCCTTGAATCCAACGACAATTTTGATCACATCGTATGTGATTCGTCGCTGCTCGCCGAGACCGGCGAGTGGTTCGCCGCTGAGTTGTCGCACGCTGCTCGCGCCTCGCGCGTTTATGTACTACAACGGCAGCGCTTGCCTGAGCGCCCGCCAGAACATCGCGAGTAAGAAGCAGACATTACCTCCTTCGTACTTTCGATCCAGGCGAATGAGGAAGATGCTATTCAGGCGTCTGCGCTTCGGCGATGCAACTGGCTATTTGTAAAACCTCCTTTTCCAATAGCCAGTTTGCGATCCACGGACGCTTATTTCGCGCGTTGAAACCCTGCGGGCCTCTCGAACTCGGTAAGAAATGCAGACTGTCGGGTGGACTTTTCTTGCAATGATAGAGATTTAGTCGTGACTAAGCCGCTTGGATGGATTGGCGCGCTTCCTGCTTCTCCACGTATATCGAGGAGTTCCTGTATGAAACGCAGCATAAAGATGACCTTATCGGCTATGGCTTTCGCCGGCTTGCTCATCGCCGGTTCGGCGTTTTGCCTGAATCATTCCGCATCCAGTCAATCTCCAGTTGCCGCGCCTAGCTCCCAGATGGTCAGGCGAAGCGTTATCAAAGTGCATACCTATCACGGAGTCATAACCATACCCGGGACCGCGGATTCATGGACCGAAGCGGAACACGCAGTCTTTCTCGCCGATAGCATCGCTGACTTCCAATTTGCTAACAACGAAATACCCTGGAGGATTTCGATTGAGTAACTACTAAAAGGAGACATGAAAGGACGCCACGTATAATGGAACTCTCAACGACAACTGCAATCGTCCGGCGGGACCAGCTACACCATCGCTGGGCGATTATGACACGCGCAGGCTGGATAGATACACCATGGAGCGACGACGCTGACATGGTATCGGTAGCAATGTGGCTCAAGGGAAGATCCGAAACTGGCCGAGTGGAAGTGAAACTAGCTGGATCTTCCGATGAGTATAAGCCGGGTTCTGAACGCCCAAATCAAGGAGGTTTCGCGTAATGAAGAATGCAACAATGATGGCAATTTCGCTGCTGACTCTGGCGGTAATGCCTTTTGTCAGTGGATGCGGTTCGTCGACTCAACCCGTCAAAGAGATCTCTTCGACGACAACCTACGTACCGACTTCGCCGCCGCCGATTATCGTACATTCGTCGCCGCCGGTTATCATACAGCAGCCGGCTCCAATGGTAGCGTTGCCGCCGACGACGGTCACGACCACTGAGGAAAAGAGCAACTCCAACTCAACCGACACGGGAAACGACACAACCGAGGAAAGCTCGAGTGCGTATCACAGCCAGTCTTCGACTGTGACTCCGATGACGATGGTTCCCGTGCCGCCTGCACAGGAACAGACTACCACGACCTATGAGAAGAAGACTTACCAGGACAGCAACTAACTGCTATTTGAGCATGGGCACGGAGAGATCTTTACTGTCTCTCCGTGCCTCAGGCGATAAGTCGATGAACGTCATCAGAATCAGATTGGTCAGTGCGATCTTCGTTTGTGGTGTTGCTAGCGTTTCGCTGTTTGTCGCGAACGCACACGCGCAACAGGAGATTTCCGCTCCTCCGCGCGGCGTGCCGACCAACGGTCACGCGGCAACAACCGATCGTTCGCTCACGGTTGAGCATGACGAGGTGCAAACGTCAGCCGAGCACATCTACAATTCTCCGGCCGAGCGCGCGAACGACGTCTTGCTGATTACCGAGGTAAAGAATTCGCTGGCAAAGAACGGTATTTCAGATGGATACCCGGTCGTGGTTGATTGCGACCACGGCACTGTCGAGTTGAGTGGAGTGGTGGCGTCAGCAGATGCCGCCAGACGGGCTGCATTGATCGCATACAACACTCAAGGTGTGATCGGTGTCAAGAATAAGCTGACCTGGCGATAGCAGCTCCGGGATATTGCGCTGAGGAGGCAAAGTGACCATGTTTACTCGTCAACCCGGATCGAGCAAGTTTTTGCCTCAAGTTAGTTTTCGACGGATGCCGCGGTCTAACTCTGGTCGACGACTGGGCCGGGCACCGGCTTTTCAACCCAGCTCTAGCAGGCTGCGGAAAAACTCAATGAAAGACGATTTCGGCGAAGAGTAAGCATTACTACGATCACGAGAATGCGTCTTGGATCAATGTCATCAGGAGTCAAAAACCCTTTTTCCGCAACCTGCTAGGAAAGATCGCGGACTTTTCGGCAAGCTGTAAATTTTACAGGTCCTGCGGCGCAGGTCATCCCGAAATCCGTGTGGTTCGTTCAGGCATAAAAAAATGCTCTTAAAAATCCCTGCAGAGGAAAGACGGCCATGGCCAAAATGTTTTTTTCGCTGGGATTCTGGATCTCTCACACTCAGGGGCGTGCTCCAGGGCGTTTATGTGCGCGAATTCTGTCGGAATTCTTGTCAGTATCAGGGAAACCCGGCTTAGGTCTCGAAATTGCATTTCATTAGAATTTTATGGAGGTACCGATCATGATCCAGATCACGCGTCCAACTGCGCGCGCAACTAGCGCAGCAGTGGCGACTCTTCTAGCTGCTATCGTTTTTGCTACTCCTTTGTTCGCAGCCTCCAGCGATCAGACGGCCGTGGCCAAGTCACCTGCGGCCTCTTCGCAACAAGCGATGGCGGCGACCGCGCCCGAATCACCCGCAAACTCTCCGGTCGAGGCACGTATCAAGGAACTGCACCGAAGGCTCCACATCACCGATGCCCAGAAGACTCAATGGGACAACCTTGCCCAGGTGATGCGCGATAATGCGCGGGCGATGGTGGACCTGCAAAAACAACGGGCCGCTGACACGAAGTCGATGAACGCAGTTGCCGTCGTCAAGTCCTACTCGGAAGTGATCCAGGCCCATGAAGATGGAGTGAAGAAATTCATTCCGGCGTTCGAGGATCTCTACAACAGCATGTCGGACGCCCAGAAAAAGACTGCCGACTCAATGTTCCGCAGCCGCGCGCGCACCGAGGCAAAAAAAGTAGCTAGCAAAGAGAGCTAATTAACCTAGAGTCGCACTGGCGATGGAGAGTCACCATGAGAACCTCGACTACACATAGTAACGACTCGCGCTCCCTGTTCACGAGATTCGGCAAGATCGCGACGGCGCTCGCGTTCGGCGGCCTGCTTTGCACTTTCCCTGTTGGGTCGGCGTGGGCCGCCCGCCATCACGGCGGCGGTGGGCACCGCGCTTATCACGGCGGCGGATATCACGGAGGTTGGAGAGGCCATTACTGGGGGTGGGGGCCGAACTACTATTACACACCCGGACCCGACTACTACGTAGCGCCTGAGCCCTACGCCTACTATCCGCCGGAGCCGGGCTACTACTACCCGGAACCTAGTGAGGGTCTGAATCTCTTCTTCCATCTTTGATAGGGCAGGCCGCTTGGTGAGCCGATTATCCCGTTGTCCATGATTGTTGAAGCCAGAGGCGCGTCTTCCCTCAGTCCGCGTTTTCGAGATGCCGCTCGGTCGGTGCTGCAAGGCATCGGAGCAGGGCCGGATATGGTGGGTCGGGAAGTGCGAGAGATGGAGTCGTTTACGATCGGCGCGACCGCGAACCGCCGAGTGCTGGGCTCGCTCAACGACCTGGCTTCGCTCACTCCTTGACGTACGCGTTCTGCCAAGGTTGATGGAGGCCATGCCCGTGATTCACGCCGGGCCGCCCAAGCTCGGGAACCGTGAAGCGAACCGACTTTTCTGCGCCTGGAGACAATCACCGAGGAATTCGGCCAATCTGCCGGGAGATTGCCTTCTCCAGTTCGCATCGGACACAAAAAGCACCACGACACGCGCGGATTTGCCGTCATCTCTAGATTGTAGGGAAACATGCCAGACTGTGTGGCGGAGAGGGGGGGATTCGAACCCCCGAGACCCTTTCGAGTCTACACGCGTTCCAGGCGTGCGCCTTAAACCGGGCTCGGCCACCTCTCCGCGCGAACGCGATTATGCATCACGTGGGAATGCGGAGCCACAGACGACGCGCTTGATCGCGCCGCACCAGCCGGACTAAAGAAGTCCTGAGGAGCCAGTCGCACAGGCGGCTCACCACTGGAGAACCTTTCGATGCTGCATACGCCGATTTGCGATTACTTTGGAATCAAGTATCCGATTCTGCTCGCCGGGATGGGTGGGGTCGCGATGCACAAGCTCGTCGCCGCGGTGTCCAACGCGGGCGGCCTCGGTGTCATCGGCGCCGCGTCGCTCAGCCCCGACGATCTGCGCGCCGAAATCCGCAAGACCCGCGAGCTGACCGACCAGCCGTTCGCCGTCGATATGCTCGCGCCGATTCCCGACATGATGCGCCCGCACGTGCCCGTGATGATCGCGGAAAAGGTCAAAGTGTTCGTCGCCGGACTCTCGGTACCGCAGGAATTCGTCAAGGTGATGCACGACAACGGAATGAAGATCGTAGTTATGTGCGGCAAGGTGCATCACGGCGTCAAGTCGCAGGATGCCGGCGCCGACGTGGTCGTCGCCCAGGGCACCGAGGCGGGCGGGCATACCGGCGAGATCGGGATGCTCTCGCTGGTGCCGCAGATGATCGACGCGGTGAAGCTGCCGGTGCTGGCCGCGGGCGGAATCGCGGACGGACGGCAGATCGCGGCGGCGCTGACGGTCGGCGCGCAGGGCGTTGTGATCGGCACGCGCTTTATCGCGACGCCCGAGGCCCAGGCGGCGGATGGCTATCGCCAGGCGATCTTGAAGGCGCACGAGGATTCAACCATGCGCACGCGCGCGTACACCGGCAAGACCTGTCGCGTCATCCGTACCGATTATGCGCTCGAGTGGGAGAAGGACCCGTCGAAAATTCAGCCGTTCCCGCTGCAGGCGCAGACTTCGCAGCGCAACGGGGTGATGAACTACACCGGACGCGGCGGCCACGACGTCGATCCCAATCGCACCTTCATGCCGACCGGACAGGGCGCGGGACTGATCCACGAGATCAAGCCGGCCGCGGAAGTGTTCGCCGACTTGCTGCGCGAGACGGAGGCGGCGCTGCGAAAAGCGCAGCAGTTGCTGTCGGGCGATCCCGTGCGCCAGCATTCCGCGGCCCCGGCGCGTTAACCGGAAGGTCTGTCTCCTCTCCCCGCCAGGGAGAGGAGACAGGTGAGGGTCAAGTTAGGGTGTCGCGTTCAGCGCCACTGATTACCCGCCTCGCCCGCTTAGTTGCGGGAGAGGTCGCGCCGCAGGCGCGGGTGAGGGTGTTTCGCGCGCGATTCAGGATTCTGCCTCTGCCAGCGCGCAATCACACGCCGCGCGAAATACCCGGCCAGATCTGCTTATGCATCTGCAGTTGCAGCCGCGCCGGCAATCGATCCTCGAGCATCCACGCCGCCAGCGTCGCCGGCTCCAGCTGTCCGAACACGGGACTCAGCAGTAACGCACCCGCGCGCCGGGCGAGTGCGCGCGCAACGATCGCGTCGCGGGCCCATTCGTAGTCCGCACGATCGGCGATTACGAATTTGATCTCGTCGCGCTTCGTCAGATGCTCGAGGTTGCTCCAGAGATTTCGTTCGCATTCGCCGCTGCCCGGACATTTGAGGTCCATGATCTTGATGACGCGCGGGTCGAGCTTGCTTAGGTCAATCGATCCTGACGTTTCGATCATCACGGTCTTACCCGATTCGAGCATCGCGTCCGCCAGCGGATACACGCCTTCCTGCAGCAGCGGTTCGCCGCCGGTCACTTCGACCAGGTCGCAGCGGTAGCCGCGGATTATTTCGGCGACCTCGGCTATCGGCATCCGCCGGCCTTCGTAGAATGCGTACTCGGTGTCGCACCATTTGCATCGCAGGTTGCATCCGGTGAGTCGCACGAACACGCATGGACGGCCCGCGTGCGTGGATTCGCCCTGGATGCTGTAAAAGATTTCGTTGATGTGCAGGCGTTCGGAAATCATTTTTTGCTTTCGTGGGAAGGCGCAGACGCGAGCGCTCGTGCGGCGGCCCGCGCTTCCTCCATCACGACGCGCAGCGCCACGTTGTGCTGCGCGGCGATTCGCCGGCAGTCATCGTATTCCGGCGAAATCGTCGTCGGCTCTCGGCCGTGTGCGCCCGCTATCTTGACGCGGACTTTGCCCCATCGCGTCTCGACCTGGTGAATCTCGCGACGCAATTTCAGCCGCTCGACTCGGTGAAACCTCAGACCGATCGTCGAAGTCTCCGCAAAAATAATCTCCGCGAGCGCGTCGCGATGCGCGGCCCCGGCGATCACGCCCAGCGTCACCGCCGGGCGGCTTTTCTTCATCATCGTGGGCGTGAGCGTCACGTCGCGCGCGCCGGCGTCGAACAACCGCTGCATCAGGTGGTCGTAGATCTGTGGACTGAGGTCGTCGATATTGGCCGAGAGCTCGAGCATCTCGTCGCTGTCGAACGCGGGGCGCTCGTGCCCCAGCATCAGCCGCAACACGTTGGGCCGATCTTCCAGCTCGCGCGCGCCCGCCCCGTAGCCGATTTTCTCGACTTCAAACGCAAGCGGGATTGCGGCCGGACGCGCAAGCGCGCGGACCACTGCCGCGCCGGTCGGCGTGACCATCTCGTGCGCACCGTCGCCGAGCTTGAGCGGAAATCCTGACAGCAACTCGACCGTCGCCGGCGCCGGCACGGGAATTACTCCGTGCTGCGAGCGCGCGAATCCGTTGCCCATCGGTAGCGGAGATACGATTACGTCGCCCACGCCGAGATGCTCGAGTCCCCATGCTGTACCGACAATATCGACGATCGAATCGACCGCGCCGATTTCGTGGAAATGAACGCGATCAGGCGTCGAGTTGTGAATCTTCGCTTCGGCCTGCGCGAGCATCTCGAAGATCGAGATTGCGCGATGCCTGACCGTCGCGGCCAGCGGCGACGCATCGATCAGCGCGCGAATCTCGCCGAAACTACGCTCCGGCTGCGGCTCCGTCACGGCGACATCGAACTTGAGCGCCGAGATGCCGCTCAAGACCTTGCGGCGAGTCGACAACCGATAGCCTGCGATCGGCATCGACTTGAGCGCACGCTCGAATTCGCCAAAGTCCGCACCGCAATCGAGGATTGCGCCGACGATCATGTCGCCGCTGAGCCCGGAGAACGCGTCGAGATAAGCCGTTTTCATCGCGCAATCTTTACATGGTAGCAGGGCGTCTATAGAATCAAAAACTCGGTTCGTAGCGGATAATTCAACCGTGAGGCAAAAGGACCTTCAGCTCTTTCGAAAACTGCTCGAAGGCCGCAAGCGCGACATTCTCCAGGAATCGGAGCGCGCGGTCGGCACTATGAACCACGAGTCGGAAGAGGCCTGCGCCGACCCGACCGATCGGGCCGCGCTCGAGTCGGATCGCAATTTCCTGCTGCGGATGCGCGATCGCGAGCGCAAGCTGCTAAGCAAAATCAGCGAAGCATTCGCGCGAATCGAGGACGGCTCGTACGGGCGATGCGAGGAATGCGGCGGCGAAATCGGGATCGAGCGGCTGAAAGCACGGCCCGTCACCACGTTTTGCATCGCATGCAAATCCGCGCAGGAAGCGCGCGAGCAGAAGACCTGAGCAGTCATCCAACCCGGAAAATCGCGCTGCCATGAAAGTAAAAAAGGCGGTCATCCTTGCGGCCGGGATGGGCACGCGGATGCTTCCGTCATCGAAGGTAATTCCCAAGGAAATTCTGCCGGTGGTGGATACGCCCGCGATCCAGGTCGTCGTCGAGGAGGCGATCGCTTCGGGCATCGAGGAGATCACTTTCGTCATCAGCCCCGGCAAGACGACGGTCGTCGATCACTTCGAGCGCAACGCGGAACTCGAGCGCCATCTCGAAGACCGCGGCAAATACGACATCCTTGAACTTGTCCGACGCAGCAACAATCCCGCGCGGATTACCATCGCCGAACAGCGCCATCCGCTCGGCCTCGGCCATGCGGTGCTGCAGGCGCGCGAGGCGGTCGGCGATGAACCTTTCGCCGTGATGCTCCCCGACGACATCTTCGACTGCCCGCGCCCGTGCCTGCGCCAGCTGCTCGACGTCGCGGAGAGGCGCGACGCGCCGGTGGTCGCGCTGCTCAAGGTCGCGCGCAGCGAGATCTCGAAGTACGGCATTGTCGATGCGAAAGCCGTCGGCGAGCGCACTTACGAACTCCGCGGGATGATCGAGAAACCGGCGCCCGAGAAAGCGCCGAGCGAATTCGCAATCATGGGGCGCTACGTGCTGACGCCCGACATCTTCGAATTGCTCGCCGCAGGCAAACCGGGTGCCGGTGGAGAAATCCAGTTGACCGACGCGTTGATGGCGCTGACCGCACGCCGCAAGGTTTACGGCTACGAGTTCGAGGGCGTGCGCTACGACCTGGGCGATCGCGTGGGATTCATCTCGGCGCAAATCGGCTTCGGGTTGAAACGACCGGACTTGGCGGACAGGTTGCGAGCCTACCTGAAGTCAGTTATCTCACAGTAGTACCGGGTCGCTTAGGGATGGGGCAGTAGCTCAGCTGGGAGAGCACTACGTTCGCAACGTAGGGGTCGAGGGTTCAAATCCCTTCTGCTCCACCATTTTTCCCTTGTAAATCAAAGGATTTTTTCTTGAGTTTGCCCCATCGTGGGGTAAACTCTCCTTCCCGTTTGGGTCGATCTTCGCGAGTTCCAACGCGTCGGCTTGGCTCGCGTGAACGAACCTTCCGTAGTGCGTCCGAAGCGTGCTCTCCCTGACCTCGGTCTGCTCGGACAGCCAGGTTAGGCTCACGCCTTTGGTCAAGGCAACCGAGACATAGGTGTCTTTGGTCGCGTACAGATCGCGGAGCCGAATCCCAAGGGCGCGTTGAAGGCCGCAGAAGATGCTCCCGTCCCTGCCGCGGATTTGCATTCTCTCGGCGACTCAGGAGGTTACTTTTCGCGTGGATCGGTTTTGAAAAGCCACAGCGCGCGGCATCCCGGCATGAGCGACGTAGATAGGACGAGCGCTCAAGTGGAGGTTTCTGTCCGCGTTCTGATACACTAAGCGACGCATCAACGCGATTCTTCGCCGGAACAGGCTGTGCCCTTCACTCTGCGCAGTTCGCGTTTATTTCATCCCGTACCCGGTCGCCCGGATCGAGAGGCAAGTTTGAGTCTGTTATTTCTCCGTGCGCGTAAAGCACCTCCGCCCGGTTTCGCGCACACGGAAGAACCGATCCGTGCCGAATTGTTCAGCGTCGAGCGCCTGGAGCAGCATGGCGAGTCGCTGGCAGTTGCTCAGCGCGTGACGGACCGTCCGGGGCTCGGGAGGCCAATGGCGCCGCGCGTCAGCGAGAATGGGCGTGTGTTGTTGGAGGCATATCGCAGCATCGCGGGCGCGATCCGGGAGGAGCGCGCGATCACGCCCGCGGCGGAGTGGCTGGTCGACAATTTTCACGTCGTCGAAGAGCAGATTCGCGAAATTCGCGACGACCTGCCGCGCGGATTCTATCGTCAACTGCCCAAGCTGGCTGAGGGTCCGCTGGAAGGATATCCGCGCGTGTTCGGGATCGCGTGGGCCTACGTCGCGCATACCGACAGCTACTTCCATACGCAGACGCTGTCCAGGTTCGTGCAGGCCTACCAGCGCGTGCAGCCGCTGACGATCGGCGAGTTGTGGGCGGTCGCGATTACGCTTCGGATCGTGCTGGTCGAAAACCTGCGCCGCGCGGCTGAAGAGATTGGCCGCGGCCGTGCCGAACGCCAGAGCGCCGACTTGGTGGCGGACCGGCTGCTCGGAGCAAATGGCCGCGACGCGGAACCGGCTGAGGTCGTGTTCAAGGATTTTGATCGCTCACCTGTTCCGGCGGCATTCGCGGTGCAGATGGTTCAACGACTGCGCGATCAGGGTCCCAAGGTTACGCCGGCGCTCGAGTGGCTGGATCAGCGGCTGGCGGCGGAGGGCACTACCGCCGACGAAATCGTCCGCGAAGTGCATCAGGGGCAGGGCGCGATGAACGTGACGGTGCGCAACGTGATCACGAGTATGGGCCTGATGTCGGCGGTCGAATGGGCGGATTTCTTCGAGAGCGTGAGCGCGGTCGATGCAGTACTGCGCGCCGACAGCGACTTCGCGGCGATGGATTTCGCTACGCGCGATAGCTATCGGCACGCGATCGAGGAACTCGCGCGAGGTTCAGGGCACACCGAAGTCGAGGTCGCGCAAAGCGCGATTGCCGCGGCCAAGGGAGCGGCGTCCGAACTGCCAAATGGCGACGGCGTGGTGGCGCGTCGCGAGCATCATCCGGGCTACTACCTCATTTCAGAGGGGCGTCACGCGCTCGAAGCGAAGCTGGGATTTCGTGCGCCAGTTCGCGACTGGATAGCTCGCGCCAACGCGGCGGCCGGAATCAAGGGATACCTGGGTACGATCGCGGTGGTCACGGCAATCATCGTCGCGTGCGGCCTGCTCGCGATTGCGGATGCGCACGTCGGCGGATGGACTCGGTTCATCCTCGCGATGGTCGCGATCATTCCGGCGATGGATGCGGCGGTGGCGCTGGTCAATCGCGCCGTTACGACCATCATCGGTCCCAACACGATTCCCGCACTTGAGCTTCATGATGGCGTGCTGGCGAGCCTGCGCACGATGGTCGTGATGCCGACCCTGTTGACTACGCGCGCCGAGATCGACGAGCAGATCGAGCGGCTCGAGGTTCATTACCTGGCAAGTCCGGACGGGGAGCTGTACTTTGCGTTGCTGTCGGACTGGACCGACTCGGCGACCGAAACCGCACCCGGCGACGACGACTTGCTGGCGGCAGCGGCGGCGGGAATCGCGCGGCTGAATCAGCGTCACGGAGCGGCACCTGCCGGCGCGAGATTTTTGCTGCTCCATCGCAGGCGCGTGTGGGACGAAGCCGAGGGCGTGTGGATGGGTTGGGAGCGCAAACGCGGCAAGCTGCATGAGCTGAATCGGATGCTGCGCGGCGGGACCGATACCACGTTCATTGCGCAGGATGGAGGCGCGTCCGCAGTCCCCGACGGAGTGCGCTACGTGATCACGCTCGACGCCGACACGCGCCTGCCGCGCGGCGCCGCCAAGCGCATGGTCGGCAAAATGGCGCATCCGCTGAACGCGCCCCGATTCGACAAGCAACTCGGCCGCGTGATCGAAGGACACGGAGTTCTTCAGCCGCGAATCACGGGGTCACTGCCGACCGGGCGCGACGGCTCGGTCTTCCAGCGCACCTTCTCGAGCGCCGCCGGAATCGATCCTTACGCGTTCGCCGTTTCCGACGTTTACCAGGATCTCCTCGATGAAGGTTCGTACAGCGGCAAAGGGATTTACGATGTAGACGTGTTCGAGGCGGCGCTGGCGGGCCGCGTTCCTGACAACACGCTTCTGAGCCACGATCTTTTCGAAGGAACTTTCGCGCGCGCGGGACTGGTCTCCGACATCGAGCTGGTCGAGGAGTTTCCGTCGCGCTACGACGTTGCCGCCGGCAGACAGCATCGATGGGCGCGCGGTGACTGGCAACTGCTGCCGTGGATTTTAGGCCGTCCGCATGATTCCGACGCGGGCGCAACTACCTCGCAAGGGCGCGACGGCCGCTCGTCGATGCCGCCGCTCGGGCGCTGGAAAATGATCGACAACCTGCGCCGTACGCTCTCGGCGCCAATCACTTTGCTCGCACTTGTCGCGGGCTGGACGCTGCCGTTAGCTGGCGCCGCGATCTGGACCGCGTTCATCGGCGCGACGATCGCGACGGCGCCGATGCTCCCGTTCGTCACCGGAATCATCCCCCGCCGCCGCGACATCTCCAAGCGCAGCCACATCCTCGCCGTCGGCAAGGATTTGCTGGCGGGGCTCTCACAGCTTGCGATGATGCTGACCCTGCTCGCACATCAAGCGTGGCTGATGTGCGACGCGATTTCGCGCACCCTCTACCGCTTGTACGTCAGTCATAGGCTGATGCTCGAGTGGACGACCGCGGCGCAGGCGAAGGGCGCGACTCGTCCCGACGTGCGCGGGTTTTACGGCATGATGGCGGGAGCCTGGGCACTGGCGGTCGCGGCCGCAAT
This sequence comes from uncultured delta proteobacterium, assembly GCA_963842085.1. Classification (GTDB taxonomy): domain Bacteria; phylum Desulfobacterota; class Binatia; order Binatales; family Binataceae; genus Binatus. The sequence goes on along the minus strand of CAWJET010000001.1, from coordinate 2,170,324 downwards.
CGTCGTCGCGTCGGCAAGCCGCGGTGGCACCGCAATCGCAGTTCCGTTCATGATTTTGTGGATGGTGTCGCCGGACGTCGCGCGATGGGCGAGTCTGCCGCCGCCGCTCGAGGGCGCCAAGGTGCTTTCCCTTGCCGACATCAGGGCGCTGCGCCTGACCGCGCGACGCACCTGGCGATTTTTCGAGACGTTCGTGACGGCGGAAGACAACGCGGTGCCGCCCGACAATTTTCAGGAAGACCCCAAGCCCGCGCTGGCCCATCGGACGTCGCCCACCAACCTTGGGCTGTACCTGCTGTCGATTATCGCGGCGCACGACTTCGGCTGGCTCGGAACGCATGAGACGGTCGAGCGGCTGGGCGCGACCTTCGACACGATGAAGCGGATGGAGCGGTTCCGCGGGCATTTCTACAACTGGTACGGCACGCGCGACCTGCGGCCGCTGGATCCGAAGTACGTGTCGTCGGTGGACAGCGGCAACCTGGCGGGGCATCTGATCGCGCTGGGCAACGCGTGCCGCGAAATGATCGCGCGGCCGGCGGTGGACCCGAATTGGCTAAAGGGAATCGAAGACTCGATGGCGCTGGTGCGCGAGTCGCTGGCGGCGCTGGGCACCGACCGGCGCAGCTACACCGTCACGCCCAAGCAGCTCGAGGAAGTGCTCGACACCATGGCGCCGTTGACGCAGTCGGAGCCGCGGACCGTGGTGGAAATGACGGCGTGGCTGACGGAGCTCGCGGCTCACAGCGATTCGGCCACCGATATCGCGCGCGCCTTGACGCTGGAGCGCGCGGACTCCGCGGCCAGCGACGTGCTCGCATGGGCGGAGGCGCTGCGATCGTGCATCCGCAGTCATCAACGCGACGTCGAGTTGCTCAAGCCGTGGGCGTTGCGCGCTCGGGTCAAGACGGGCGCGCTCGATGTCAGCTCGACGCAGCTCGAATCGATACCTAAGCTGGGCGACTTGCCGGACCTATATAATGATGCGGCGAGCCGGGACTCGACGCTCAATCAAGCTGCCTGCGCGCGTGCGAGCGACGCGGCCAAAGCACTCGAGCGGCGGCTGACGGAACTCGCGGCGGTCGCGAGCAGGATGCTTGACGCGATGAAGTTCGACTTCCTGCTCGATCCCGCGCGCCAACTCCTTTCAATTGGCTACCGCGTCACGGACGGCAGTCTGGACTCCAACTGCTACGACTTACTTGCGTCGGAGGCGCGGCTGGCGAGCTTCGTCGCGATTGCTAAGGGGGAGGTGCCGTCGCGGCACTGGTTTCGGTTGGGACGCGGGATGACGCCGGTCGATCGAGGCTCGGCGCTGATTTCGTGGTCGGGCTCGATGTTCGAGTACCTGATGCCGTCGCTGGTGATGCGCGCGCCGGTCGGCAGCCTGCTCGATCAGACGAATAGGCTGGTGGTGCGCCGCCAGATGAAGTACGGCGCCGAGCTTGGCGTGCCATGGGGAATTTCGGAATCTGCCTACAACGCGCGCGATCTCGAGCTCACTTATCAGTACTCGAACTTCGGCGTGCCCGGACTCGGACTGAAGCGCGGGCTGAGCGAGAACGCGGTGATCGCACCCTATGCGACGGCGCTGGCGGCGATGGTCAATCCGGAGGCCGCGGCGCAAAACTTCTCGCGGCTGTTCGCCGCAGGCGGCCTCGGCCACTTCGGCTGGTATGAAGCGTTGGACTATACGCCGTCGCGGGTGCCCGAAGGCGAGAACGTCGCTGTGGTGCGTGCGTACATGGCGCATCACCAAGGCATGACGCTGGTTGCGATTGCCGACGCGCTGAACGACGGCGCGATGCGCGCGCGGTTTCACGCCGAGCCCATCATCCAGGCGACCGAGCTGCTGCTCCAGGAGCGGACACCGCGCGATGTAGCGGTGGCGCGCCCGCGGGCCGAGGAGGTCAAGGCGGAAGCCAATGTTCGCGAAAGCGCTCCGCCGACAGTTCGCCGGTTCCATTCGCCGCACGATCTGATCCCGCGCACGCATCTTCTATCTAACGGCAAGTACACCGTGATGATCACGGCGGCCGGCTCGGGCTTCAGCCGCTGGCGCGACCTGGCGGTCACGCGATGGCGCGAGGATGTCACCTGCGATTCGTGGGGGACGTACATCTTCGTCCGCGATGTGCAGAGCGGCAAGGTCTGGTCGGCGGGGTTTCAGCCGGCCGGCGTCGAGGCGGACAGCTACGAAGTCGAGTTCTCCGAGGACCGCGCGGAAATCGTGCGGCGCGACGGCACTGTGACGACTACGCTCGAAGTCGCGGTATCACCCGAGGACGACGCCGAAGTGCGGCGCGTCTCCATTTCGAATCTCGGCAGCCGCGTGCGCGAGGTCGAGGTGACCTCGTACGCCGAGATCGTGCTGGCGTCCACAGCGTCGGATACTGCGCATCCGGCCTTCTCCAAGATGTTCGTGCAGACGGAATTTGACGCCGAGGTTGGAGCGCTACTGGCGACGCGGCGGCTCCGCTCGCCTACCGAGGTGCCGGTGTGGGCGGCGCACCTGGCGGTGGCCGAGGGCGAGTCTGTCGGCGAGATACAGTTCGAGACCGACCGCGCGCGATTTCTCGGGCGCGGGCGCGAGCTCCGCGACGCCGTTTCGGTTATCGACGGGCGGCCGCTGTCGGATACTGTTGGCGCCGTTCTCGATCCGATCTTCAGCGTCCGCCGCCGGCTGCGCATTGCGGCGGGAGCAACCGCGCGCGTCGCGTTCTGGACTATCGTCGCGCCGTCGCGGACCGAAGCACTCGACCTGGTCGACAAGCATCACGACTCCAACGCTTTCGAACGCGCCGTGACGCTGGCGTGGACGCAGGCGCAGGTGCAGCTCCATCACCTGCGCGTTGACGCCGAGGAAGCGCATCTTTTCCAGCGCATCGCCAATCGCGTGCTCTACTCGGACCCGACGTTGCGGCCTTCGTCCGACCTGTTGCGGCGCGGCGAGGGCGGACAGTCGAAGCTGTGGCCCGCCGGGATTTCCGGCGACCTGCCTATCGTGCTGGTTCGGATCGACGAGACCTCCGATATGGAGATCGTGCGCGAGCTGGTGCGGGCCCATGAATATTGGCGGATGAAGCGGCTGTGCGTCGATTTGGTGATCCTGAACGAGCGGCCCCCGTCATACGATCAGGACCTGCAAATCGCGCTCGAGGCCCTTGTTCGGACCACCCCGGCGCGAGCGCCCGACGGGCAAGGCGCATGCGGAAATGTGTTCGTGCTGCGCGCCGACCTGGTGTCGGCCGAGCTGCGAAGTGTTCTGCAGACCGTGGCGCGAGCGGTGTTGCTGAGCCGGCGCGGGACCTTGTCCGAGCAGGTCAAACGGCTGGAGGTGTTCGAGCCGGCTGCAGGCCCGCCGCCGCGGCGAACACCCGCGATACAACGCGCGGCGTTGTCGATGCCGCGTCGACAGATCGAGTTTTTCAACGGCCTTGGAGGATTTGCCGCCGACGGCAGTGAGTACGTAACGATTCTCGGCGAGGGGCAATGGACACCGGCGCCGTGGATCAACGTGATCGCGAATCCGTCGTTCGGCTTCCAGGTTTCGGTCGAGGGCGGCGGCTACACGTGGGCAATCAACAGCCAGCAGCATCAGATTACGCAATGGTCGAACGATCCGGTGAGCGACCGTCCCGGCGAGGTGCTCTACGTTCACGACCTGGATACCGGTGAGCTGTGGGGACCGACCGCGCTGCCGATACGCGAAGATGTGGCGCCATACGTCGTTCGACACGGCCACGGCTACAGCGTCTTCGAGCACACCTCGCACGGAATTTCACTCGAGCTGACGCAGTACGTGCCGCTGGACGGCTCAGTCAAGATTTCGCGGTTGATGATTCGAAATCTCTCACCGCGCGCGCGGCGTTTGTCGGTGACTGCTTACGTGGAATGGGTGCTCGGCACTTCGCGCGGCGCCTCCGCCCCGTACATCGTCTCCGAGATCGAGCCCGAAACTCACGCGGTACTCGTGCGCAACTCCTTCAGCATCGACTACGGAAACCGGATCGCATTCGCGGATTTGAGCGGCCAGCAAAGCTCGTGGACCGCGGACAGAACCGGATTTCTCGGCCGCAACGGAACGCTTGACAACCCCGCTGCGCTCGCGAACGGAAAGCCGCTGTCCGCCAAGGCGGGAGCCGCGCTCGATCCGTGCGCCGCGCTGCAAACCAGGCTAACGCTCAGGCCTAACGCCATGACCGAGGTCGCCTTCTTTCTCGGCGAGGCGGCGAGCAGGGCGGAAGCGATTGCCACAATCAGAAAATATCGCGACGCCGATCACGACTCGGCTTTGGCAGCAGTCACGCGCTACTGGGACGACTTGCTTGGCGCCGTTCAGGTCAAGACTCCGGACCGTTCGATGGACATTATGCTCAACCGATGGCTGCTCTATCAGACTGTGGCGTGCCGCCTCTGGGCCCGGTCCGCCTTCTACCAGGCGGGAGGCGCGTACGGCTTTCGCGATCAGCTCCAGGACGTGATGGCGCTGACGGTGGCACAGCCGGCGCTCACGCGGGAACAACTGATTCGGGCGGCCTCGCGCCAGTTCGTTGCCGGCGACGTGCAGCATTGGTGGCTTCCGCCCGCGGGACAGGGCGTTCGCACCCGTATCGCGGACGATCGCGTCTGGCTCGCGTACGCGGTCGCTCACTACATAGAGGTGACAGGCGACCTCGGTATCCTCGAGGAAACTGTCCCTTTCCTTGACGGTCCGGAGCTGCCTCCCGGCGAGGTTGAATCGTTTTTTCAGCCGACGGTCTCCGATCAGTGCCGGACAATCTTCGAGCATTGCGCTCTTGGACTCGACCAAAGCCTCGCGGTCGGCGTCCACGGAATTCCGCTGTTCGGGTCGGGCGATTGGAACGACGGCATGAACCGCGTCGGCGAGGCAGGCAAGGGCGAGAGCATCTGGCTCGGATGGTTCCTCTACACGACGCTCCAGGCATTCGCACCGTTGGCGGATGTCCGGCGCGAGGATGCGTGCGCTGCGACCTGGAGGAGTCACGCAACGGCACTCGCGGGATCGCTCGAGCGCGAAGGATGGGACGGCAACTGGTATCGGCGCGGGTACTTCGATGACGGCACGCCGCTCGGCTCGGCTGGCAACATCGAATGCCGCATCGATTCGATCGCGCAGTCGTGGAGTGTAATCTCCGGCGCCGCGAGTCCGCTCCACGCTAAGACCGCGATGGCGGCCGTTGACGAATACCTGGTCAAACGCGAAGACGGCCTGGTGCTGCTGTTCACGCCGCCGTTCGATCACACCCCGCTCGATCCCGGCTACATCAAGGGCTATCCGCCCGGCATCAGGGAGAACGGCGGCCAATACACGCACGGCGCGCTATGGTCGGTGATCGCGTTTTCGATGCTCGGTGACGGTGACAAGGCGGGCGAACTGTTCTCACTACTGAATCCGATCAATCACGCGAACACGCGCGCCGGGATCCATCGCTACAAAGTCGAGCCGTACGTGGCGTGCGCCGACGTGTACTCGATGCCGCCGCACGTCGGGCGCGGCGGATGGACCTGGTACACCGGCTCCGCGGGATGGATGTATCGCGCGGGCCTCGAGTGGATATTGGGCTTTCGGCTTCGCGGTAAAACGCTGGTGATCGATCCGTGCATCCCGACAAAGTGGCCGGGCTTCGAGATTGTCTATCGATACGGCGCAACGCGTTACGAAATCGCGGTCGAAAACCCGCGCGGCGTCAGCCGCGGAGTGACCAGCATGGAGCTCGACGGCAAGGCGCTGGTAGTACGCCCGGCGCAAATCGCCCTCGCCGATGACAGCGCCACCCATCGAGTGCGAATTATACTTGGCTGATTTGATGAATCGTCGAAGATAGTAAAATGAGTACCCGAGTATATTCAGTTGTTTTGTTCTCACGGGCACCGAAGTTATACTATATAAATTATTCATTGTGACACTCCAAATAACTAAGTGTACTATCAACTAGTCGGAATCGGTATAGGATTCGAGTTCCGACTCTGATCCAGCCCGACAGTGGCCTTTCGCTCGCCTTCGACCACGTTCCGCTAGACCATCGTAAATGATTAAAGAATCAAGGCTCGAGGAGGTCCTTTATGGAGAGCTCGGCTGAAAGCCTGTCCGACTTGATCCGTTTGGAGTCGAGTATGAATTTAACGTCAAGCAAGGGCCTTTCGCGATTTAGCATTTTGTGCGGATTTGTGATCGTGGACGTGTACTGGCTATACCTCACTTTCTTGTCACACGTGATAAATCCGGTGAGCGTGTTTGTCGTGGACTCGCAAACGGGGCGGCACTTGCAATCGGGACAGATCGGAAGTCTCGCCGTGACTGTGGCCTGGAGCGAAGTGCGATTGGCGGTTATACTGTCTTTGTTTGTTTTCGCGTTGGCCGCGTTGGTTGTGGATGCTGCCGGAAAAATGCTGGCAGACTCAGGAAGGACAGTTTGGGGCCGTCTCGCACTAGCAACCAAGGCAGCCGGATGAATAAGCGCGAATTCACCGCGAGCCAATAGCTGATCATTACGTTGACGAAGTTCGAGTCGGAGAGAAAATGAAACCCATAGTAATGATCGGCGCAATTCTCGCGTTGCTTGGCCTCCCTGCGATTGCGTCGCCGGTGTTCACCACGAATCAGACGAAGAACGTTGTCACGCTTGGCGATCTCAAAATTCAAGCGAACGAGCCAATCTCACACGCAATACCGCCCATTCTCAGTGGGGCGGCACTAATCGTCGGGATGGTTCTAGTGGCAGGCGGCCTGTATCAGAAAGGGTAGGCCGGCTCAATTTGTCGGCTTCATCTGTGGACTCTGGCTGGGCTGATTACTGACCGGAGGACAATTGTGGAAGAATCCTCGACGAGTCCGCTCATTCTCGAGCACGAGCATGATGAACACCCGGACGGCGGGAGTTCTGCGGGACCGGTTGTCGCGGTAGTCCTTGCGACCGTGGTTCTGTATTTCGCGAAAAGCATCTTGATGCCGTTGACGATGGCTGCGTTGCTGGCCGTCATTTTCAGTCCGATTGCGAGCCGGCTGGATCGTTTGGTTGGAACCTTTGTCAGCGCTGCGCTGGTTGTGGTAACGGCAATCGCAATTGTTATCGGTATTGGCTATTTCGTAACGGTCGAGCTTACCTCTGTCGCCGTTCAGGTTACCGATTACACCAACAACATCGCTACTAAGTTGAGCGCGTTGGAAGGTAGCACGCCCGAGTGGATGCTGCGGGTACAGTATGGAATCAAGGACGTCGAGCAGCAGATCAGCGACCTGACGCCGCGACCAAAGGTCTCAAAAGCCACCAGTGTCGTTCAGACGCCGGCCGAGCCGTCGTACCTGGAACAGGCCGAGAAGCCGGTTGTCCCAATCTTGTCAGGCCTGCTCGAAGCGCTGCTGGTCATGGTGCTGATGTTCTTTCTACTTTATGGCCGAACCGATTTGCGTGATCGGCTGGTGCGGCTTGCGGCACGGGGGCGAATTACGCTTTCGGCCGAGGCGATTGGGGCAGCGGGTGAAGCAGTTGGTCATTACCTGTTGCTATTCGCTCTGACTAATCTTGGATACGGAGTTGCGATAGGATTGACTATGTGGATGATCGGGTTGCCGAACCCAATTCTGTGGGGTTCTTTGGCAGCGCTGTTTCGTTTCGTTCCGTACGTCGGCGTTCCGGTTGCCGCTCTACTGCCGATGTTTGTAGCCTTTGCGGTCTCTCCCGGATGGAGTGAATCAGTCGAAGTCTTTGCCTCGTTCGTCATTCTCGATCAAATCGTGGGCTACCTGATCGAGCCTTTTTTAATCGGTCGCGGAATTGGTCTGTCGCCGCTTGGCCTGTTGTTCTCCGCGATGTTCTGGGGGTGGCTGTGGGGACTTCCGGGACTCTTGCTCGCCACCTCCTTGACCGCGTGCCTTAAGGTCGCGGGTGACTATATTCCCGCACTTGGTTTCTTCGCCGTGCTGTTCGGCGACGACAGCGCCCGTGAAGATTATCACGACTACTATCGCAGCCTGCTCGAGCTGGATCAGTCGAGCGCGCGTAAGATCGCCGTCGGGTATTGCGACAAAAATGGTCTCGAGCCGACCTTCGACGACGTCCTCGTCCCCGCCGTCGTTCTGGCCGGGGAAGAGCGGTCTGAAAGTCATATCAGCGAAGAGAATCAGCGCCTTGTTTTCGAAACGACGGTCGCGCTGGTGAAGGAACTCGGAGACCGATTCGACAAACCCAGATTGAGAGGCCGGCTTCGCTTCCTGGGCATAGTGCCGCCCGGCGAAGTTCACACTCTCGGGCTTCTCATGCTGCTCGAACTTCTCAGGCGGACCGGGAGCGCCGCTAATTTTCTTGGCATAAATAAATCGCCGGCAGAGATTTGTGCCTTTGTAACCCAATACGCACCCGACATGGTCTTTCTCTCGTGCACCACAGCGGAGTGCATGCCCGCAGCAGTCGAGCTGGTGCGCGCGCTGATGGCGGCGTCACCGCACTTAACCATCATCGCTGGCGGAGCATCCGCATTGTCGCAGCGCTCAGAACTCCTCGATGCCGGTGCATCGCAAGTATGCGGCAGCAGAGGCGAAGTACGTCACGCCATACGTCTATACGCTCTTAGACGCTCGGTTTCGCGATCATCAGGAATCAGCAGCAACCGTCCATTGGTCGACACCAGGACGGCAACCGCTGGTCAGAGCGGTCTCATCCAAAACGCGGAAACCCGGAAATCATAACTTGCCCGGAGTTCCAGGCCGATTCAGGAAACACCGTTGGCAACTTCTCGAGCAGGTAGAATCGATCAGGAGTAGCCACTTGGATTTCGCTTAGAACCGATAGAGTCAGAAAGTGAGTATGTATTTCGTTCTTTTGAGCACATCATTAGTGTTTCTGCGGTTACTAATTCGGAACTACTATTATAGAATTAAGTAGTCGGAATCGATATAGGATTCGAGTCCGGCTCTGATCCAGCCCGATAGTGGTCTTTCCGCTCGCCTTTGACCACGTCTCGCTAGACCATCGTCAAATCGATATTGCCAAGGCTTGAGGAGGTCCGCACGAGACGCCCAGTCTCACGGCATTACCGCTTATGCGAACGAAATTGATCAAAAATCTCGGAAAGACGATTGCTTTGTCCGGCGCGATCCTGGCGTTCGGAATGGCAGCGCCGTCATTCGCGCAATACGGTCCCGGCCCCGGCTACAACGGCCCCGGCTACTACGGCGGCCCCGGCGAAGCCGGATGGGGCGCGTATGACAATACTCACACCTGGCGAGGCGCGCGATGGTGGCATCAGCACGACATCATGTGGTTCTACGCCCATCATCCGGAATGGCGCTTCATGGACGCCCTGTGGCTCATCCAGGATGGCGACTACGAGAGCGATGGCACTTGGCAAGATGCGTACTGGTGGCATCAGAACGATCCGGATTTCTTCTACGCCAATCATCCGAACTGGATTTCATGGTATCCGGCATGGCGCGACACGGACGGCGCCTACGATGCGCAGCACAACTGGCAATGGTCAGTGGTGGTACAACCAGAACGCGAGCTGGGTTTCCGCGAACCATCCCAACTGGACCAGCCAGCACAGCAACTGGGCGAATCACACGGAGCCGAATGATCACCGGGCTGTGATGCGGACCGAGAACGAAGGTAGCGCGCAGAGTCGCCAACAGGCCTCGAACCAGCAAAAGCAGGTGAACGAGAAGGCGGCCGTCAACGAGAGGACGGCGAGCGAGCAGCGCAATGTGGCGACTCGCCAGCAGCAGGCGTCGCGCGAGCAGCAAACGCGGGTGAATGAGCAGGCGGCTACCAATCAGCGCAACGAGGCGAGCCGCCAGCAGCAGGCGTCGCGCGAGCAGCAGACGCGCGTGAATGAAAGAGCGGCAACCACTCAGCGCAATGAAGCGACTCGCCAGCAGCAGGCGTCGCGCGAGCAGCAGGCTACTCGCAATCAGCAGCAGGCGACTCACAATCAGCAGCGGGCTACTCAGAACGAGCAGCGGGCTACTCGCACCGAGCAGCAGGCGACTCATCAGCAGCAGGCCAGCCATCAGCAGGCTACGCATCAGCAGCAGGCGCGTCCGCAGCAGGCTCAGCATCAGCAGGCGACTCACGAGCAGCACTCGTCTCGCCAGCAACCTGAACAGCACAGACAGGCGAGTGCGAGTCACGAGGGTGGTGGTCACCAAAGCGGTGGGCACGAGGGCGCGGTGCGCGAAGCTAAGAAATAATGGCGGGGCGATACGCCCTAAACAGGCGTATCGCGCATCAATCACAAAACTTACAACCTAAGTCCAATGGAGAACTAAAGAAATGAATTCAATCCAGCGATTTGCTATCAGCTTTGTCGGTGTTGCGGCCTTGGCTTGCGTTGCCGGATGCGGCACTAGCACCAAGGAAGTCGACTCCACCACTTATGTTCCCGCCGCCGCGCCGGCTCAAGTCGTCGTGCAGGCGCCGCCGGTACAGGTGGCTCCTCCAACCACCACCACCAGCACGTCGGTGGACAAGTCACGTGATTCGAGCGAGTCGAGCGCTGGCGGCACCGTCGATAGCTCAAGTTCTCATCACAGCGAATCCACAAGCGTAACCCCGAGTAACTGATTGCAAACCGGGGAGAATTCCGCGATGCAAAATAGACGCAATCGAAAAAGAACTGCCGTGGCATCACTTGCGCTCGCAGTCTTGATTGGCGGCGGACTGCTTGTCGCCGATGCCCGCGCCGAACCAGGCACGACGGACTCTAACTCCGCGACTCGCGAGAACGACACTGTAAACGTCAAGGCGGAGCATCATTACAACTCCCCGGCGGAACGTGCGCACGACGATCTGCTGATCACCGAGGTCAAGAGCGCACTCGCGCATGACGGTGTCGCCGATGGATATCTTGTTGCCGTCGATTGCGATCATGGCAAGATTTTGTTGAGCGGTGTTGTCAAGTCGGCCGAGGACGCCAAGCGGGCCGGCGATATTGCAGCTGCCGCACCAGGCGTCACCGGCGTGAGTGATCAACTGACATGGCATTAGCATGCTGTTGACTGAGCCAGGCAGGCGAAATCACGATGTTATTGATTCTTATTATCTTGCTGATTCTGTTCGGCAGCGGCGGTGGTTACAGAACCTATCATCACGGCGCCAGAGATCCGGGCGGCTTGTTGATGCTGGTGCTCACAATCGTGGTGATCATCTGGCTATTTAACGGCGTACTCACCATCTGACCGTTCGTTCACGTGAGAGCCGCGAGCCGAGTCAAGATGTCGGTGGCGGGCATCCGGGAGACTCCCCCCTCCCGCGGTGCCCGCCAAAAGCTTCGGCGTTCAAGCGGAATAAACAGACTATTATAAGAGAAGAACCTTCACAGAACGGCCCGTCGCGGGGCTGGTTACCGTGACTGAGGAACCGATCGGTAAAGTGCTCGACGCCGCCGTCAAGGCTTCGGGATCGTACGGCTCGTCGCTGGCGGTCCGGTGCCCCGCGTACGCATCTCCCTGGTAGGAAGCCCTTACAGCTTTCGACGGCTTCGCGCGCATGCCGGCATGGAAAGGCCCATCGCAGGTGGGTCCACAGAATAAGGGTGTCGCGCGACTCAGCGAGACGCCCCCGGGTCTGACCACGTAGATGTCACTTGTGAATTGATGTGTCACCGAGCACGGCGGCGATCGGCGCGTGGTCGGCGGCCACGGTCGCTGAAGCGACGACCGGCTGCGCGCCTGCGATGTAGAAGCGAATCAGTTCGGTGGTGACCTCAGGACCGCCGACAAAGGTGGTGCCTTCCTGCTTGAGCAGCCGATAGGGCGGCGCCGCCTCGAAATAGAGCGTGTTCTTGGGAATTACCGGCTTGATGACTTGCAGGACAAAGCGCGGCCAGTTCGGCATTACCGTCGTGATATCGACTTTCGCGGTTACCTTTAGCGCGGAGAAGGTGCCGGCGGGCACGCTGATCGGTTCGGAGCTCCTAGCCCAAACCTCCTGACCGACATAGCTGTACGGCGTGATCTGCTGATGAATCATGCCTTCGCCGCCGTCGCGCGGCGCGTCGAGGACCCGAAGAAACGCCACCCAGGGAACCGAGTCCGGATACAAGTCATGTGGCAAGTCCGCGGCCCCGGCCAGCCGCAGCACTGCTGCATCGTTACGCCAGAATGCACTCTGCAGCGCGCGGCCATGGTCGTACAGCGTCCACCGATACATGGTGCAACCCTTCCGATGATTGGGAAACAGCCAGAAGGCGACTTCGAACTGATAGGTCGATAGCGTGGTCACCTCGACATGGATCGTGTCGTCGCCGACCATTTGGTTCCACGACTTGACCTGGTTCAGCACCTCACCCGTTAGATTCGCCGTTTGCCGCGTTTCGTCCACCTCGGTGCCGGGCGGCGGCGTGATTATGTCACTACCGGATTGTTCGCTGATCATCGAGCTATCGATTAGACCCCGCGCCACAAGCCAGGCATCCGTCACGCCACCCGCACTCGACTCTGTGCCCGGCGCCAGAACAACATCCGTGCGCCCCACAGCCGGCCATTGAGTTAAAACTGCTGCGAACGCGATCAGCGAAGAAACGAGAATCCGGACTCGGAACGATGAAGTGCTTATTCTAAAAATTCGCGACTCCTAAATCCGACAGCCATAAGCGCCGGTGCGCGAGTTCATGCATGTGGGGCCATTGCTTAGGTGCAGATACCCACGCACAAATACCGCGCGTAAACGGCAACACTTCCTCGGGCAGAGTATGGAGATGGAAGCAAACTCTTGGGGCGAGGTAATCTAATTATATGCCCTTGGAGAGGGCGACGCAAAGAGGCTGGTCAACGAACCGAAGCGCGATTATCGCTTTATCTCAGGGTGTGGCCATTGCCAACACGATAGATTCCACCCGCGTCCTTCGACCGCAAGAGCCGCCGCGTAGCCCAAGTCCAGGGTCAGGTCCTGTAGCGACCAACCAAGGGCTTCGTCCGAATCCGGTCGGGTGCTCAACAATCCTGCGGGTTTTCCGGGGATTAGCGACACGTCGAACTGACCCAGGGCGATGGAGGGTCCTTCGCCTCTCGCCTTGATGTAGGCTTCCTTGCGGGTCCAGCAGAGAAAAAATGCGTGTCTCCGAAGGCTGGACGGAAGCGCCCGGAGCGTCGCAATCTCGCTCCGTGAGAAAAATCTTTCGGCGATCTGCTCTGCTTCCAAATCGCAGCGGATGAATTCCAGATCGATGCCGATCTCACGGCCGCGAGTAATCGCATAAAGGGCCACACCGTGAGAGTGGGACATGTTAAAGCGGGGGGCATCCCCGCCAGATTCGCAGGCCAAGGCGGGCTTTCCGTGAGAACTGTAGCAGAAGGAAAGAGATTCCGGAGCTCTGTTCAAGTAGAGGGCGAGGATAGCCCTGAGTATTCCGTGAGCGATGATGAAGCGCTCGCGGTCTCTCTGAAAGTAAAACCGCTCGGCCCTCGTTCGCTCATCGGCAGAAAGGGTATGCAGGAGGCGATCACGCTGCGGCGCGGGCTCGTCCAGAGAGGCTTGCCAGACATGCACTTCGTTACCACCCAACACTATCGTCGCCGGTGGAAACCCCCACTGGGTAGAAGTTGAGGCCATGGGGGCCGTCTTCATGTGGCCGAGCTTACCGGTTTCATTGCAGTTCCTGCGAGAGCGCCCTAAGTAGAAGAGGCTGTTTCAAGAAGAAATGGTCTCCGGGAAACATCCGCAACGAAAACGAAACACTTGTCTGAGCACGCCAGGCTTCGAGATCGCTATCTTTCACCTTGTGATCCTGCAAGCCGCCAAACGCGGAGATAGGACAGTTCAGGGGCGGCTCAGTCGAGTACACGTACGTTTCGTACAGGGCAAAGTCGGCCCGCAAGATAGGAAGCATGATCTCCATTAATTCTTCGTGGTCCAAAAGTTCACTGGGCGTGCCGTTCAGCCGGCGCAGTTCCGCCAGGAATTCTTTGTCTGGCAGGGTGTGAATAGACGGGTCTCTATAAGGAATCTGAGGCGCACGACCAGCAGATACAAATAGTCGAACAGGATGCACGCCATATTGCTTGCGAATCCGGCGAGCGAGTTCAAAGCTGACCAATGTTCCCAGGCTGTGGCCGAAGAATGCAAAAGGCATGTCCAAAAGTGGAGCCAGGCCTTGGGCGAGAGCTTCGATAAGAGGCGAGAGTCGAGTGAAAGGACGCTCCATCAGCCGAGTTCCCCGTCCCGGGAGTTGAACCGGGCAGACCTCGACATCCGCTGGCAAGGCGTCGGACCAGGTGCGAAAGATCAACGCGCCGGCTCCGGCGTAAGGGAAGCAAAACAATCGAACGCGGGTCTTTGGGCTCGGCTTGCGGAATGAAATCCAGGGGTCCAAAGCAGCGGCGGTTGTTGGCCGGCTCATTCAGAATCTGTCCTTGCAAAGTAGAAGATACGAGTTAACTCTTTGATGAGCGGATTTGACTGTACCGCTGATCCATGTTCTTTCTCAGACTGAGCGGTCTCATATCGGTCCACACCTCTTTAATGTAAGCCAGGCATTCGGTCTTGGAACCGGTCTTGCCTTTAGGTGTCCAGCCGGGAGGGATCTTCTTTTCAGAGGGCCAGATAGAGTACTGCTCTTCATGATTTACAACGACTTTGTAGGTTGTGGTGTCTTCCTTGTCGTCACTATTCATTTGGCATCCTGCATCGATCGATTGGCTTCATCGGCGAAGCTTCTTCAGTCGCGTGAACCTGATCTAGACAAGCTCGTAGCTTGTCAGCCAAGACTTCGACGTGAGGCTTGTAAACCATGGTAGCGTGATTACCCGGAACCACGTGGACGTCAGCTCCTCCAGCAGCCCACTCACTCCACCCCAAGGTCGGGTCAGACGAGCTTCCCGAAAGCTCCTGAGCAGCCTTGAAGAGCGTGATTCGACCCGGGTAGCGATTCAATGTGTAGATTCGCGTAGCTCGAAAATCGGCCTTGCAGAGTTCGATGAACGGCTGAGCTTGCGAGACTTCAATATCCGAGGGCACCAGGCCGGCTATTTTCGCGTGCTCGAGCACGCGCTCCAGCAGCTCGTGCTTTGGAAGGCGTGCGAGAGAAACCCGGGGATCCAGTGAAAGACCGAAATAGCGGACAAAATCGACCAGCAAGGTTGCCTCGAAATCTTCGTCCGCAAATTCCTCCTCGGGTGTGGGAACCCGCGTGTCCAGCAAGGCCAACAGTGAGGCGCGTTGCCCCTGCGCATGAAGCTGCTGCGCCATCTCGAAGGCCACCACTCCTCCCATGGACCATCCTCCCAGGAGATACGGACCCTCAGCCTGCACGGTCCGTATTGCGTTTATGTAGTAAGCGGCCATCTCTTCGATCCGCCGATGTGGTTCATGTCCCTCTTCCAGTCCTCTCGCCTGGAGTCCATAGCAGGGCTGATCGGAGCCCAGGCAATTTGCCAGATGAACGTAAGGGAAAATGTGTCCGCCGGCCGGATGTATAAGGAAGAGAGGCCGTCTGTTGCCGTGCGGTTGAATAGCCACCAAAGATGAACTTGGCACCACTTTGGCGTGCTGGCGGAGAATATTCGCTAGATGCTCAACCGTTGCTCCCTGAAACACGGTGGCTAATGGAACTTTCTTGCCCAGTCTCTTTTCTATCAACGCGAACAAATGAACTGCTGCCAAGGAATGTCCCCCCCAGCTCGAAGAAATTGTCCGTCAGCCCGATGGGCCGAACACCCAAAACTTCTTCCCACAGATTGACGAGCTGGAGTTCCAGAGCACTTCGCGGCGCCACGAACACCCTGCCGGATTCGGATAGTGTTCGCTCGGGATACGGCAGAGCGTCACGGTCTACCTTACCGTTGGGCATCAACGGCAAAGCATCGAGCGGCACGAAGACCGCGGGCATCAGATAATCGGGCAGCTTCTCATTCAGAAAGGCACATAACTCACTTGCCGTTGGCTGGGAATCCCGCTGGCCGATCACATAGGCCACCAACTGCTTTTCTCCGGATCCGTTTTCCCGAGCCAGGACGACCGTCTCGCGCACGGCAGAATGCTGGCGAAGCACTGCCTCGATTTCCCCGAGTTCCACACGAAACCCGCGAATCTTCACCTGACGATCAACTCGACCAAGGAACTCGATACTTCCATCAGAGAGATAGCGGGCGAGGTCACCCGTCTTGTACAGGCGCGCTCCGGACTCGCCGCTGAAGGGGTTCGGGACGAACTTCTCCGCAGTCAAATCGGCTTGATTCAGATAGCCTCTGGCTAAGCAGTCACCGCCGATATGCAGTTCGCCTGGAACTCCCACCGGAACAGGGTTACCGTACTTGTCTAGAATGTAGGTCTCTCTGTTAGCGAGTGGACGACCAATTGGAATCCTCTGAAGAGTCGAGACCTCGCCGAATCGCGATGCGATCTCAAACGCAGTTGCTGTTATTGTCGTCTCCGTCGGGCCGTAAGCATTGATTAGACGGATCGAACTCATTGGTGTTCGCTTCCAGAGCGCGAGGAACTCGGGCAACATCGTATCTCCGCCGACGATTAAGACCCTGACCTGGTTATCTGGAATCAGGTCCGAAAGGTCTGCCCACTCTCGCGCCAGTTCCTGCCAGTAGCCGGTCGGAATATTGAGTACGGTGAGGCCGAACTCCGAAAGCTTTTTGTAAAATTCGGTGGTATCCCACACCTCGGTACTCATCATGACCAGCGTCGCGCCGACGATGAACGTAGGGAGGATTTGTTCCAATGATGGATCGAAACTCAAAGAGGCAAACTGGAGGACCCTATCACTCGAATCCAGCGCGTAGTACTTTTGACTGTTTAGGCAATGCGCCGCGATCGAAGCATGTGAAATAAGAACTCCCTTCGGCTGACCGGTGGATCCCGAGGTATAGATTATGTAAGCGAGGTTCTCCGGCATGGTCAGGCAATTCAGGTTCTCCGCATTCTCCTGTGCAATTGCCGCCCAATCTGAATCCAGACAGACGACCTTCGCGTGGTGTTCAGGCAATCCCGGCAGCAACGCTTCCTGAGTCAGTAGCACCGGGACTTCGGCGTCTTCCAGCATGAAGGCGAGTCGCTCTTTCGGATACGCTGGCTCCAGGGGCAAGTAGACCCCGCCCGCCTTTAGAATGCCGAGCAGTCCAACGACCATCTCCACCGAGTGCTTGAGGCAGAGTCCGACTGGTATCTCCGGTCCCACTCCCAGAGCCCGCAGATGATTCGCCAGTTGATTGGCCCGGTGGTTCAGCTCTTTGTAACTCAGCTCCTGATCTTCAAGTACTACCGCTATCGCGTCAGGTGTTCGCTCGACCTGCGCTTCGAAGAGTTGATGGATATGCTCGTTGAGACGATTACTCCCGGCATCGTTGCAGTTCGCCAGTATTTGCTGTCGCTCTGATTCGGTTAATAGCGATAGGTCCGACAGGCGTCGGTCGGGAGCGGCGATCACGGATTCGAGTAAGGATGCAAAATGGCCAAGCATACGTGTGATAGTAACGGCATCAAACAAATCGGTGTTGTATGCGAATGTTCCGACGAGACCTTGATCGGTGTCGACAATATGCAGAGTCAGATCAAAGTAAGTCGTCCGGGTGTCGACTTCCACAGGACTCAGGCTCAAGCCCGGCAGTTCCACCGCCTGCGGCGACGCATTCTGCAGCACAAACATCACCTGGAAGAGCGGATTACGGCTTAGATCCCTCGCCAGGTGCAATTCCTCGACCAGCCTTTCGAAGGGCAGGTCTTGATGGGCATAGGCTCCTAAGCACACTTCCCGCACCCGGCGCAAAAGCTCCCGAAAACTGGGATTGCCTGACAGGTCGCTGCGCAGGACCAGCGTGTTTACGAAAAATCCTATCAACCCCTCGATCTCCAGCCGGTTACGGTTGGCGATCGGCGTGCCTATGACGATGTCGTCTTGATTCGTGTACCCGTGCAACAAAACCTTGAACGCCGCCAGCAGGGTCATAAACAGAGTAAGCCCTTCCTGGCGGCTTAGCGCCTTCAATCCATCGCCGACGGTCCGGGGCAATAGAATAGATTGCTGCGCTCCGTGAAAAGTTTGTACAGCGGGTCTTGGATGGTCCGCGGGCAACTCCAGGAGCGGAGGCGCACCAAACAGTTGCTGCTTCCAATAGGTAAGCTGAGTCTCCAGAACCTCACCCTGCAACCAATCTCGCTGCCAATGGGCAAAGTCTGCGTATTGGAGGGGCAGCGCGGGCAGCGATGACGGCCTTCCCGCGCGAAAGGCGTCGTAGAGTGCCGCCATCTCCCGGATCAGGATTCCAGTTGACCAGCCGTCGGAAACAATATGATGCATCGTCAGCAGCCCGACGTGCTCGTCTTCGCCCAGCCGTAGTACGGTAGCCCGCACGAGCGGACCTTGTGCCAAATCAAAAGGCCGCGCTGCCTCGTTCGTCCCGAGCCGCTGGACCTCGGCTTCCCGCTCGGTCTCGGGCAGCTCTCGCAAATCCACTATTGGCAGGGTCAGCGTCAGGAGCGGTGCGATAACCTGAACCGGGCGGCCATCTACAATGGCAAAGGTCGTCCGCAAGACCTCATGGCGCTTCACGATTTCGTCGAGACTCAGCTTGAGCGCCACAATGTTGAGCGGTCCCTTGAGACGGACGGCGGCGGGAAAATTGTAGACAGAGCTGCCTGGTTCGAGCTGATTGATGAACCACAGTCGCTGTTGAGCAAAGGACAGAGGCAGGTCTCCGTCCCGAGGAACAGGCACAATGGGAGGAGCTTGCCGCCCTGCTCCGCGACCCGCGTCAATGCTTTCAGCAAGGCCGGCAATGGTGGGCGACTCGAACAGGCGGCGTAGCGGCATCTCCATCTGGAAGGCTTCGCGGATTCGGGAAACGACCTGGGTAGCCAACAGCGAGTGCCCGCCTAACTGAAAGAAGTTATCGTGGACACCTACTCGTTCGACGCCGAGGACTTGGGCCCAGATCTCGGCGAGCAACTCTTCCGTAGGCGTGCGGCATGCCACGAATGCCTCGTCCAGTTCGAGTCGCCGCCCGTCCGGCGGCGGCAGTGCGCGGCGATCCACCTTACCATTGGCGGTTAGTGGAAAAGCGTCCAGTAGCACGAACAACGTAGGCACCAGGTGCTCGGGCAGCTTGTCTTTCAGAAAACCGCGCAGTTCGCTCGCAGTGGGGCGTGGTTCTCTCCCGGCTGCCACATAGGCCACCAACCGTTTCTCTTCGGGCCCGACTTCCTGAGCCTGTACGATTGCCTCCCGCACCAGGGGGTGTTGTCCCAGCGTTCCCTCAATTTCTCCAAGTTCGATTCGGAACCCGCGAACCTTAACCTGGTGATCCCCACGACCCAGGAACTCGATGTTTCCATCTGGCCTGTGGCGCGCGAGATCCCCGGTCTCATACAGCCGCGACCCTGACTCGTCGCTGAAGGGATCAGGAATAAATTTCTCAGCGGTCAAATCGGGTCGCCCGACGTAGCCCCGTGCCAGACTCGCACCACCTATGTACAAGTTACCCGCGACACCGATCGGAAGCAGGCGAAGTGAATCGTCTAAAATGTATGCTTGCGCGTTCGGTATAGGTCGTCCGATAGGAATTGCAGAATTAATAGGGCCCTTTTCGCATGACCAATATGCACAGTCGATGACTGTCTCAGTCGGCCCATAGACGTTGTACAACTTGGCCCGGGTGCGACTTTGGAATCGCGTGACGCTCTCGGACGCTAAGGCCTCACCGCCGCACATGACAGCGCGCAGGACGAGGCTTTCGTCAAAAGCAGGCTCCTCGATCAGGAGCCGGAGAAGCGATGGCACGCAATGGAGAATTGAGATTTGCTGGCCACGTATGATGTCGGCCAAGTATCGGCTATCACGATGACCGCCAGGTTCCGCAATTACCAGCGTTCCTCCCGCCAACAGCGTCGCGAACAATTCGCGTCCAGCGGCATCAAAGGTGATGGGCGTTTTCAAAATACAGCGGTCGATGGATGACAGCTCAAGTGTCTCTATTACCCAGTTAATAATATTGGTCAGTCCGCCGTGTTCGACTACTACTCCCTTCGGCCGTCCGGTCGAACCGGAAGTGTAGATCACATATGCGGCGTTTTTGGCGGTTGCGCTGAGCGATGGGGCCTCTTCACTATGCCTTGCGATGGCTTCCCAGTCCGAGTCTACGCACACCACTTTGATTCCAAGCTCCGGTATTCTGTTCCGCAGACTTGCCTGCGTCAGCAGTACCGGCGCCTGAACGTCTTCCATCACGTAGGCTAAGTGCTTCTGGGGATATTCCGGATCCAGCGGCACGTATGCTCCGCCAGCCTTAAGAATAGCAAGGATACCTACGACCATCTCCAACGAACGGTCCATGCAGATCACGACCGGAACTTCCGAACCGACTCCAAGACTTTGCAGGTGATGCGCTAGCTGATTGGCGCGAGCCTCGAGCTGAGCGTAGGTCAGACAGTGGTCATTAAAAGCGATCGCGACATTCTCCGGAGCATACCGAGCGCGTTCCGCGAAAAGTTCGTGGATACACTTGTCTTCCAGGTGGTCGGTCCGCGTATCGTTGAACTCAACCAGCAACTGGCGCCGCTCATTGGGGCTCACGACCTCCAGATCTGCGATTGGCGACTCCGAATTTGCGCAGGCACTCTCGAGCAGAGTCAGGAACTCTTGTGCCAAGCGCTTGACATCTTCAGCGCAAAAGAAGTTGGAATCGTAGTGAAGCTCCACGGCCAGCAGTTCGCGTCGCCGTACGCAGGAGAGTTTCAACTTGAATTGGTCAAAACAGCAGTATTGCTTCTGAATGGAAAAGGTCGTGTCGCCCTCAGTATAGCTCGCCTCCGCATCCTGGAATTCAAAAGCAATCGGAAAGAAGCGGTGCGGCTCGACTCCATTCAATCGAGGAAGTTCTTCAAAGTTGAAATACTCCTGCCATTCAACGGCCTCACGCGCCGATCCGTTGGTCCGCTCTAGAACTTCACTGAACCGAAGCTGCCCTTCGAGCCGACAGTGAACAGGCAGCGTCTTAGCAAACAGGCCGAGCGCTTCCTGCAGTCCTTCGTAAGTACGCCCATCGCACGCTAAGCCGATCACAAAGTCCGATTCGCCAGCGAGACGCCAGAGCAGGGTTTGCCAACAAGCCAGGAAGAACGCAGAGGCCGAGGCGTCATACTTGGCCGCGAGCTTTCCAATCTTCGAGGTCAACTCAGGATTGACCGTCGACGCCAGAAGCCGAGGCTCGAAGGCCGCCCTTGCGGAAGGTCGCTTTTCGAAGGAAAGCTTCGGAACGCGGAAAGCCGAGGCTTCCGCTTCGTGCCAGCGCTTCTTTCCTTCCTGCGTTTCTTCCGATTCCAACAGGTCATTTTCCCACTCGGCAAGATCGGCATATTGAGAGGTGATTTTGTTGCTGTTGACAGTCACCGCTGGGGAAGGGTAAATGTTGTATCCTGAGCGCTGGAATCTTTTATCGCTTATCGAAATTGGGCAGGACAACAGAGATCGAATCGTGGCCGTACTACGCGGATATTTCGATGATAGCGGAACGCATGACGAAACGGGGCAACTGCCGGGATCTGAGGTGACCGGCGCGGCGGGTTACGTCGCCACTGTTCCGCAGTGGGCGAAATTCGACATGGAATGGCGTCGGGCGTTGAAGGCCTTTGAGGTTCCCCCGGAGAAGTTTCACGCCTTCGATCTTCAATACAAAAGGGGATTCTTCTGCGATTGGTGTGAGGAAAGAGAGCGGGAATTCGTCGAAAAGCTCTCGTCCATTATCGATTGCCACACAATGTTCGGCGTTGCTGGATTCGTTCTCGCCAAAGACCTCGCCCAAATGCCGCAGGCTTTTCGGGACGAGATTAAGCATCCATTCTTTATCGGCGTCAACTCAATGTTGCATTCGTTCGAGAAGGGGCCGTTTGTGCCCGAATTGCGAAAGCGTCACGTGAACTTTTTCTTCGAGAACATGAAGCCGTTCTTCGATGAAGAAGTGATTAAAATCTTTTCCCATCTGCGGGATTTACAAATGGGCCACGTCTTAGGGCAGATCACGATGGGCGGCGAGAAAAAGAATATGTTGCCGCTCCACGCTGCCGATCTAGCCGCATATCATCTCCGCGCAGAAATCTCGCGACTTCAATACAAGCCGGATCTGACCATCCGGTACGCGATGGACGCCCTTCAAAAAAAATATCGGCTGTGGGTTACGTACAGCAGCCTCAAGGAGCTGCGCGATTTGTACTTTCAGCTAAAGATCGAGCGAGCGCGCCTAGCGTGAGCGGAGCGCGCGATCCAATGCTTTATCGAAAGTCTTCAAATCGAAGCCGCGGAGTTTCTCGCGCAATTTTTCGTCTTCGGCGCGCTGCTCCGGACTTGGGACGTATTTTCTTTTGCGGGCCGGTCGGCCACTTCGCTTTGTGGAAGCCACCCCGATACTTTAGCGCTTCGATGGCGTGCCCGCTAGTTACTGCACGTCGCAATCAAATCGGCAAAGGCGTTCGGATTTTTGCGGTTGTTGAAGCGCCACGCAAATTCATTCACGTACAGTGGTAGATAGGCTTTGTTCACTTTATGATACGAACCGATGATTCCGCGTTTGAACAGACTCCAGAATCCTTCGATGCTGTTGGTGTGAGTGGTGCCGACCACGTATTCGCCTTGACCGTGGCGGACGACGCGATGCGGCAGGAAATTTCCAAGCAGCCGGTATCCCGAATGCTCATCGGTCGCGATCAGCTTCACGTCTTTGGAAACGGTCTGGCGAACGAAACTGTCGAGAGTTGCGGTGTCGGTGTTCTCGATCACTTTTGCCACGACCATTCCCTTGCGAGCGATTGCGCCGATGACAGCGACTTTGCCTTTGGTGCCGGTGAGCGCGGCGCGCTTGCGGTCCTTGGCGTGCATGTTATGCGCCTTTCCGCCGATGAAGGTTTCATCAACTTCCACGTCGCCAGTCAGCGGCATCGCATCGCCCTTCATCGCAGCGCGCCAACGATGGCAGATGTACCAAGCGGTACGCCAGTCGGTGCCCGAGTCCTCGCCGAAAATGACGCGCCGGACTTGCAGCGAGCTAAGTCCCTTCTTCGCAGTCCACATCAAGTAGCCGATTTGAAACCAGATGCGCAGCGAGACTTTTGTATCCTCGAAGATCGTGTGAGTGGTCACGCTGAATCGATAACCGGAGCGCCCGCCACAATCCTTGTTGCAGCAGGTCCATCGGAACGGCGCTTTCAGCTTGTAGACTTTCTCTTTCCGATTGCAGCGAGGGCATCGCACGCCATCGGGCCAGCGCTTGGCAACGATGTATTCTTTGCAGGCGTCATCGGTCGAGAACGCTTTGTTGAATTGTTCGTAAGTCATCATTGATTGAGCACCGCGTAGTTAACAGCCAGCACAAACACCAGAATAGCGATGAGCCAGCACAGAATGATCAAGATAAAGCGAACATTGCGCGCTCCGTGTCCTCGCTCTGGCATGACGTTAAATTAGCGCAGATCGTGATGACTGTCAATAGCAACAAAATCACCATATTGAGAAGGGTCGCCTGATGGTTCTTGGCCGCGTACGAAAGCTGAATAGCGGCGGCTGATCTCACGCACTAGAATCCTGAGTGATGCCGCATCCGCGCAAAGCGAAGGCACGTTGACGAACAACATGTGCCGGTCGGCCGCAAGGGTTAGCAAGGAGATATGCAGGACCGGCCCGTTCGCAAGGTCGAAGGGAACCCGGCCAAGTTCCTGAAACAGTGCTTCGATTTCCGCCTCTTGGCGCAAAGGGTCGCAGGTGCTCAGGTCGTATTCCTCTATCGAAGGCGCACTTTCCTCCTTACCTCCTTGGAGAGGAATTGTCATTCCGTGCGGACAACGAAAAGTGGTTCGGAGGATCTCGTATCGGTCTGAGATGTCCCGCAGGACAGCCCTTAGAACCCGCAGGTTGAGGCTCCCCTCGATGAGGATGGCGCATTGCGCACGATACGGCAGTTCGTCGCCGCTGTGCTGCTGTAACGACCATAGATGCCTTTGCTGCGGTGAAAGCCGGAACCCTTCGATAACGTCCATTTGCATTCGGGTAATTCTACTTTCGCGCGACGGCTTCAATGCTCAGTTGCGACGTTATGATGTTCTTGCGCTTGATGTATTTGAGTTTTTGAATGTTGACTTCCTTATGCTTCCTCCGGACGTTCACCTGTTGTTGCCGGTCCGCCGCGGCGAGTGCGAGCTTCAGCGCATCCAGTCTGGCGGTGGGCTCTTGAAGAATGCGACGCAGAAGTATTTCGTAATGCTGCGACATCCGGGCAATGGTCGCGTTATCAAACAGGTCGCTGTTGTAGCGCATGGAAGCGGCCAGCGATTCCTGCCCCTCGATTATCAACAAGACCAGGTCGAGAGTGGCGGCACGGCGTTCCAGCGCCACCGACTCCAGGACAAGTCCCCCGGGATTCATGCGCAGCCCTGTTTCGGCCGCCACAAATGCAGACGCGCCTGGTTGCGCGAGCCGATGGGGCTTGTCGAGCACGAACATCACCTGGCACAGCGGCGGGCGGCTAAGATCGCGGGGCGGCCGCAGGCGCTCAACCAATAGAACGGTGGGGTAATCCTGATGCTCGAGAGCGGACAGCACGGTGTGGCGAACCTGGCGAACATATTCTCGGAACGTCGGGTTCCCGGACAGATTTGCCCTCAAGACGACCGGGTTTGTAAAGAGGCCGACGATTCCTTCGAACTCGGCCCGACTCCTGCCCACCATAGGAGATCCCACCAACAGGTCTTCCTGGCCGCTATTGTAGGAAAGCATCACTTGGAACGCCGCCAGAAGCACTATGTACAGTGTCGCTCCGTGAGCCTTGGCCAACGCCTTGAGCCCAGAGCTCAGTTCCGCGTCCATACCGAAGTCGTGAGACGCGCCTCGATAAGTCGGATTCTGGGTGCGCGGCCGATCAGTCCGAAGCTGAAGTACCGGCAGCTGCCCGGCAAGTTGCTTCTGCCAGTAGGTCCACTGCCGCTCTCCTTCCGGGCCTGCCAACATATCGGCCTGCCAACGGACATAGTCTGTGTATTTTAAATCGAGAGGAGGCAGGGGCGCTTTCACGCCCACGCTTTCCGCCGGGTATAGTACCCCGAGTTCATCGAGAAGTATCGCGAGCGACCAAAAATCGATGACGATGTGATGCACTACCAGCAGGAGAATGTGCTCCCGTGCCGATTGAGTGAACAGGGTCACCCGCAGCAGAGGCCCTTGCTCCAGATCAAATCGACAGTAGGCCTCTTCCAGCAATCGGGTGTTTAGTTCCTCGGGGCTCCAGCTCGAACATTCCACTTCCTGGAAATGAACCTGCTGGGCTTCGTGGACTCGCTGGATCGGTTTGCCGCAACGCACGGGGAACGTAGTGCGCAGGGCGGGGTGCCGATCGACTAGCGCCTGAAGCGCGCGCCTTAGTGCCGAAATATCTATTTCAGCGCTTATGCGCGCCGCAAAATTGACATTGTAAACCGAGCTCTCAGGAGCGAGTTGGCAAAGAAACCATATCCCTTGCTGGTTGTAGGAGAGCGGATGAGAGGACGCGGACTGGCCTGCCTTTTTTCGAAGAAGCTCGGCCAGCAGAGCACGCTTTTCGCCCGGTGAAAGATCGGCGATTCGCTGGGAAGTGCTACTATTCACTTTTCACTGACTTCCTCTTTAGCCAATAGATCTGTGAGCAACGAATTCAGTTCCTCATCGGAATACTGGTCAAGACTTTCCAACAGATGTTCCTCGATGCCGCCGTTTCCTTGCTGTCCTCGGGGGTGACCATTTACCGAGCCAAGCGGCACTGACACAGCAAAAGCTTCAGATGTAAGTAGAAGGATCTGTTGCGACGCAGCCTGCTCGACGCTGGGTCCCGAGAGAAAGGTGACCATGGGCAGGTTGACGCCCAGGTCAACTGCGATCCGGTTTTTCAACTCGACCGCCATCAGAGAGTCCAGTCCCATAGTGCTCAGCGGTTGTTGTACGTCCACCTTGGATGCGGACTGCCCTAGTACACGAGCCACCAGCTCTGTCAGGTAGGACAGGGCTAACTGAAGGCGCTCCGCTGGTTCTGCGGCAATGAGCCTATCCCTCTTCTCGCATGGATGACCTGCTTGCGGTGAGTTGTCAGCTTCCTCACGTGCAAGCTCAGACAGCAGCGGCGACTCTGTTCCCGCCGGATAGAACTGGCGATACCGCGCCCAGTCAACGGGCACCACCGCGACCTGGGTCGAGCCCTGCCGGAGCAGCCGATCCATCACTTCCAGCGCCTGCTCAGGTGCGATGCTCTTGATTCCGAGGAGCGCGAGGCGCGCGGCAAGGCGCTTTCCTCCCGGCGCTTCCGCGAAGCCCAATCCGCTCCACGCTCCCCAATTGATGCTGAGCGCCGTCTTGCCCAGGGCTTTTCGATGATGCGCCAGTGCGTCCAGGAAGGCGTTGGCTGCCACGTAGTTTCCCTGGCCAGGCTGGCCCAGGAGGGAACCCGCCGAAGAGAACAGTACAAAGAAGTCCAGGGGCGCGTCTTCAAGCAGGCGATGCAGCAGCCAGCCACCCATCACCTTGGGGCGCAAGACCGAATCCAATGCGTCCCTGTCGAGCTGCATCAGCAGTCCGTCCTGCAGAACTCCCGCCGCATGCACGACGCCCCGGATCGGCGGCCAACCCTCAGCTCGATACTGATCCAGATAGGCGCGTAACTGTCCTTCATCTGCCGCATCCACCGATGCCAGATGTACGCACGCTCCCAGGGCTTCCAGCTGGCGAATCGCGGCAATTTGACAGGCCAGCCGGCTCCCCGCTTCTGCTGAGTTCCATCGCGCGCGCGGCGGAAGCTTGGTGCGTCCCATAAGAATCAACCGCCGAGCGCCGTGCTCCACCATCCAGCGGGCAACCGAAAGGCCCAGGTCTCCCAGTCCGCCTGTGATCAAGTAGGAGCCGTCAGCGCGCCAGATAAGGGGAGCGAGCTGCGCGTTAGATCGAGGTTTGCGCACCAGGCGAGCTGCGTATCTCCGACCTTGTCGGAACGCAATCTGATCTTCTCCGTCTGCGGCAGAGACTTCTTTCCACAACTGATGAGGGGCGTCCTCGGCAACTGAATGCCTGGGTTCCAGGTCTATCAGTCCTCCCCAAAAAACAGGGTGCTCTTGAGCGATAACGCGACCCAATCCCCAAAGCGGCGACTGGGCCGTGTCCAGGGGCAAGGTCTCTTCCCCCGCTGGCTGAGCGCCACGCGTGATCAACCATAGGCGAGGTAAGTGATGCCGTTCGACCCTGGCCAGCTCCTGGACTAACTGTAAGACACTGCTACAGCCGAGAGTCTGGGCAGCCTTCAGCGAAGTGACGGTGGTCTCCTCTGGAGGAGCTGCGTCAAGACTCCAAAGATGCACAACCCCGCGGCAAATTGCCCGATCCTGCGCCAACACCGCCTCGAGAAGCCGGCGCATGTCCTCCAACCGTTCCGGATTGATGCGAAAATGCTCGCCATCCGCGCGCTCGTACGATTCGCCGCGAGCGACCAGGATGCTGCCGTCTCCTTGTGCCTTGATTAGTGCTCCCAGCTTCTCTCCGACGCTGCTGCTGTCCGCAAAGATAAGCCAGTTGGACCGAGTAGCTGGCGCAGATTTTTCCGCTCCCGGCCGTTCACCCGGACGCTCTCTCAGCTTCCACTGGAATTCGTAGAGCCAATCTTCCAAGTTCTCATCGCCGGCGCGCTTCGTATCGCGACCGATGCTATCGAAGCGCAGGCCGACAATTTCGACCGCCACGTGGCCAGCTTCGTCCAGGAGCCGTACGTCTCCCTTGACGCTATCGAAATCGGGTTCTTGCAAATGGGCGTGACTCCACAGATGCAAACCCTGACCACCGTGGACCCGAATCTCATCTATATGAGTGGGCATGTAGGTGCCCTGTTCATTGTTTCCCGTCGCATCAGCGGCGACACCCGCTCCAAGGGTCTGAAAGCAAGCGTCCAGAAGGGCAGGATGGAATTGACAGGCGTCGAACTCTCGATGCGCTCCATCGGGAACTCTCACTTCACCCAGCATTTCACGATCGCATCGGCACAACCGAGTGATGCTCTGGAAGGAGGGGCCGTAATCGACACCACTTTCGCGAAGCCTCAAATAGTAGTCTTGTCCGGAGATCTGCTCTGAGCATCGAGCCTGGAGTTGAGCGAGTGTTTCCTGTTCGACAACCGGGGAAATGCCTGGGGCTGGCTCAGGACAAATCTTTGCTGTCGCATGCAGTGTCCACGTTCGATTGGGTTGCTCTCCATCGCGCGGGCAACTGTAGATATGAACTGATGCGGTTGTGTCCGCACCGGGAGAGAGGATCACCTGAGTCGTGCGGGTTGCGCCGTCGGGCAGGAAGAGCGCTTTCCTGAATTCCATATCTTTCAGCACAAAGGACTGCGACGGGAACGCCGCAGCCGCGGCCGCCAAAGCCATCTCGACGTAGAGCGCGGCGGGGATCACCGTGAGTCCTTCGACGCGATGGTCATCCAGAAAGGACTGCGCGCTCCTGTCCAGAACGCCCTCCCAGAAGTGGGTTTCCGTTTGCGCCGATTTGAAATGCCGGCCGAGAAGAGAATGCTTGCCCACTGCGTCGCTCGAGACGCACTGGGATCGATTGCCGATGTCGCCGGCCGGCGTGTCCATCCAGCACCGCTCCCGTTGCCATGGGTAGGACGGAAGCCGAACGGATCGGCCTCCCTCGGGATATATGCGGCTCCACTCGATCGGATATCCCAGGGTGTAAAGCGTCCCCAGCGACCCGGCCAATACTTTGCCTTCCTCTTCCTCACGCCTTAGCGACGGGATTACCGCGCCTTCTATCCCGGCATGACTAAATTCCTGCTGAATACTACTGAGTAGAATGGGATGCGGACTGACCTCAAGAAAGATGTCATGTCCATCTTTCAGCAATTGCTGAACCGCAGTTGAAAAGAGGACGGGCTCTCTGAGGTTACTGCTCCAATAGAGCGGGTCGAAGCTCGAGCCGTCGGCGACCTGGCCCGTTACAGTCGAGTAGATTGGCACCGACGCGGGTCGGGGCTGTAGTCCTTCCAACGCGCGCTCCAACTCAGCGCGAAGAGGCTCCATCTGCGGACTGTGAGCGGCAAAATCAACCTTGATCATTCGGCCGAAGATGTCTTGACGCTGCAGTTGATTGACGATTGTTTCAAGCGCGGCGGTATCTCCTGACAAAACCGTCGACGTGGGACCGTTGCTGACGGCGATCGATACGCGATCTTCGCAGCCGGCAATGGCGCGCCGGGCGTCAGCGATGGAAAGTTCCACTGCCGCCATTGCTCCGCGCCCAATCGTCGGTTTCACAAGGCGACTGCGGTTGCATATCACCCGCGCCGCATCTTCGAGGCTTAGCGCTCCCGCAACGTGAGCGGCCGCGACCTCGCCCATGCTATGACCCACTACCGCGTGCGGCTCGATACCCCATGAACGCCACAGGGCCGTAAGTGCAACCTGGATCGCAAACAGGGCCGGCTGTAGAACGTCAACTTCGTTCAGCCGCGAGCGGGCCGCATCGGTGGCGGAGAGTTCCGCGAGCAAGGACCAGCCTCCATGGGGGCGCATCGCTCGGTCACAGCGTTCGATTACTTCGCGAAAGACCGCTTCCTGCTGCAAGAGTGTTCGCCCCATCCCAAACCACTGCGGACCCTGTCCAGGAAATACGAAGACCAGTTTTCTTTGTCGATCGGAAAGCTTGCGGCCGGCAGACAGCCCGGGACGAGTCTCTCCACGAAGAAAAGTCTCAAGCCCCTCCGCGAGTTCCGCGGCTGAGTTGCCGGTCGCGGCAAGCCGGTACTCGTGATGACTTCGCCGTGCGCCCGCGCGTAACAAATGTCGTGGGGCGACGACCTTAACTCCGGATCAATCAGGAAGTCGTGGTAGCTTCGCGCGAGAGACTGCAGAGCCGGTGCGCTGCGTGCCGACAAAGGCAGCAGGTATGTGGACGTGGCTTCGCGATTTCCGTTCTCGCCTTGCGCAGCATGCATTCCCGAATCGGATTGAGGAGCCCCTTGCACGACCACATGGGCGTTGGTTCCACCAAAACCGAATGAACTCACGCCGGCCAGCAGGGCTGCACCCGGCTGTGCAGGCCATGGGCACAGCTTCGTGTTCACGCGCAGCGGTAGTTGATCGAACGGAATATGAGGGTTGGGCTCCTCGAAATGCAGGCTCGGTGGGATCTCACGGTGCTGCAGCGTCAGCGCGACCTTGATTAATCCGGCGATACCCGCCGCGGCCTCGAGGTGACCAAGGTTGGTTTTGACCGAGCCCAGCAGGCACGGCCGCTCGGGAGGACGGTCGAGAGCAAGCACCGCGCCCAAGGCTTTAGCCTCGATAGGATCACCCAGGAGAGTGCCGGTGCCATGGGCCTCGACGTATTGAACTTCGCCGGGCGAGACTGCGGCGCGGAGATAGGCTTCTCGCAGGACGGCTTCCTGGGCTTGAGGATTCGGCGCCATCAGGCCATTGCTGCGTCCGTCCTGATTCACAGCACTGCCGCGAATAACGGCATAAATCGGATCGCGGTCGGCCAAGGCTCTCGACAGCGGCTTTAGAACGACGACCGCGGCGCCCTCGCTGCGAACGTAGCCGTTGGCGCGCGCGTCGAAGGCTTTGCAGCGCCCGTCGGGCGCCATTGCTCCGGCTTTGGTGAAATTGATCGTAATGGCAGGCGACAGGATCAGGTTCACGCCTCCGGCCAATGCCAGAGTGGACTCTCCGCTTCTCAGGCTGTTGCAGGCCTGGTGGACCGCGACGAGTGACGATGAACAGGCAGTGTCGATTGCAATACTCGGTCCCCGGAAATCAAATACGTAGGAGATACGGTTGGCCGAGATACTCAGGGCATTGCCCGTGCCCGCGTAGGCGTCAATACGATCCAGATCACTAAATTGAATCCGTCCGTAATCGTTGTTCGAGATGCCGATGAACACGCCGGTGGATGTGCCCGCAAGCCGCTCCCGCACCTGTCCGGCGTCTTCCAGTGCCTCCCAAGCCACCTCCAGCAACAGGCGTTGCTGCGGGTCCATGCGTGCAGCTTCTCGCGGCGAGATACCAAAGAAATGCGCATCGAACTGGTCCACATCCTCGAGGAAACCTCCCCAGCGCGTGACCATTTTGCCCAGCGCTACGGGATCGGGATCGTAAAAATCGTGCAGGTTGAAGCGTTGCGCCGGAACTTCCCGGATCGCATCCACGCCGTTGCGAAGCAGATTCCAGAAAGCTCGCGCGTCCTGTGCGCCAGGAAAGCGGCAGCCGATCCCGATTATGGCGATCGCTTCGCCATTCCCTTCCCGAACCAGGCTCGCTTCGGTGGCCGGCTGCGACGGGCTTGATGAGTCCGCCAATCCGCGGGCGAGAGCTGCGATGGTCGGGAACTCATATGCCAACTCGGCCGGAAGATCTCGTCCGAGCCAATCCGCAAGTTCGCCGGAGAGACTGACCAGCTCGGTCGAGCCCAGTCCGTAGCTGGCGAATGGTTCCCCGACGTCTATCTCGTCCGCTTCGATTTCCAGCAACTCGGAAAGTTTGGATACCAGCCAGGCCTGGATCGTTTCCGCGCCGGGATCAGGATTCCGATTCGCGGGATGTCCATTTCGCTCGGCGTCATGCCGGATCGCGCCGTTAGTTTGATTTCCGGCCATCACTCACTCTTCGCGTACTGTTTCAGCGTCCCGTCGCGAAACCTGGCCTCGCACACACGGCGCTGAACCTTGCCGCTGGGAGTTCTCGGGATTCTTCCAGCCTTGAGGAGCACGACGGCATGCACTCGCACGTCATGCTCTTCCGCCACCGCGCGGCGAATGGCCCGACTCACCGGCTCGAGATCCGCCGGAGACCGCCCGTTCTGGTTGCTCGCGTGTGAATTGTCGCGCGATTCGTCCTTAAGCTGGCGCCGCTCCGGTTGGTAGTGGCGCTCCACTTCGGCGGCGACGATCAGACGTTCCTCGTCGGCGACATCGACTGAAAAGGCCACGCAGCCTCCTGACCGCACTGCCGCATGGCTTTGTTCGACCGTCAATTCGATGTCGTGGGGGTAAAGGTTGCGGCCGCCGATGATGATCAGATCCTTCAGCCGGCCGGTGACGAATAGCTCGCCGTCTCTCAAGAATCCAAGGTCTCCAGTGCGAAGAAATGGCCCCTCGCCAGTATCCGCCAGGTAGGCATTGAAGGCGCTGGGTTTCCTCTGGCCGCTTCCAGTACCCCTGGGTGACGCTCTGACTCGATACCCAAATTTCGCCAATCTCATCGTGCGCGCACGCGGTCATCGATTCAGGATGCGCGATAACAATTTTTGTACCGGGCATCGCACGCCCACATCCAACCAGCGTCCGTACGTTCTGCGCAGAGTCCGAAACCTCAGCGATGCCGTTGTGCTCGAGCGCCGCCACCTTGGTCGTGCACAGGACGGGCTCATCTTCCACCAGTCCACCCGATACGATCAGCGTGGCTTCGGCGAGCCCATAACAGGGATAGAAAAAGTTTGGGCGGAATCCGCAGGATGCAAAGATCGCAGCAAACCGTTTCAGGGTGTCCGCACGCACTGGCTCGGCACCGTTGTACGCCACCTTCCAATTGCTGAGGTCCAGACCGTCGCGCTGTTCCGCGGTAATCTTGCGAGCGCACATTTCGTACGCGAAATTCGGGCCTCCGCTGACAGTGGCTTTGTAGCGCGAAACAGCCTGAAGCCACCGCAGCGGCCGCTGAAGAAAGGACTGCGGGGGCATGAGAACGCACCTACGTCCTCCATACAGAGGTTGGATGATTCCGTTGGTGAGTCCCATGTCATGGAAAACCGGCAGCCATGTTACGGAGACAGTGTCCGATGTAATCCCGAAAGCTTGGCTGATGTGAGCCGAGTTCTCGAGAAGGTTCCGATGACTGACCATTACGCCCCTGGGTACAGCGGTGGAGCCCGAAGTATATTGGATCAAGGCCAAAGTGTCGCTAGTCGCCCCAGGGTTTCGCCAGGCTTGCGCCGCACCGCTGACAACCTTGTCGGTAGCTAGCCAGTGCATTGTCTGTAGTTCTGGGGCTTGCACGAAAAGGCCTTCAACCCTGGAGAGGATCGACGATGTGGTCAACGCCAGTGTCGGCTGAGCATCGTTTGCGATGGTGCGAAGCCTCGGCAGAGTCCGCTGCGGCTGGGCCACATTCGGCGGTGGCATAGGGACGGCAATGACCCCCGCATATAAGCAACCAAAAAAGGCAGGAATGAACTCGAGACCCGCTGGATAGAGCAACAAAGCACGCTCTCCGCGTGCCCTGTAGCTCTGGAGCAATGAACCAATAGCCCGTGCCTGGCAGTCCAAGGCCGCGAAGGTCAAGTTCGCTGCTTCAATCTCTCCGTCACCCAAGTAGCCGTAGATCCGTTGCTCGGGCTGCTGGAGCGCCCGCGAGAGAAGGAGCTCGACCAGAGAAGAAGCTTTGGCAGTAGTTTGATTCACGCGTAGCCGACTCGGGCGTACAAGCTAGGCGATCCCCATGTTCGTTAGGATCGCTTGGTTGATCCATTCGGCCAGCGAGAAGCCTGCCTCGATGCCGTAGGATCTTCAAGATTTGCTTCCCTGTGGCATTATTTACTTGAAACAGGGCTCTTTGGGAAACGAAAAGGTCACCAACGACACTGACATTGTGTTCTCCAGAGAACCCCATGGCGAAGCAAAAACGAAGCCAAGTTGTTCGTCTTCCAACGGGAGGGATTTTTTTCCGGAAATGTTAGATCGCTTTCGACGTCCCGGAGAACACTCTTCAAGACTTGGCGGCACAGTCGTTGGAATCGAAGATTCTCGTCCCGCTTGATGTGAGCGCGCCGTGCGAACTTGTCCAATGCAGGCGGCCGCCTCGGTCGCGGACTTCACGCGCAGCTTCGCCAAACTGGTCGGCGAACCGCCGAATAGTGCGAGCCGTGTGTCTCCAAAAGAACGTAGTGATGGTTCCGTTGGATACATTCTCGTTGGCGCACGGAGCCGTTTAAGTAATACGATCTGCGATCTGGACGCCCGGAACTTCCCGAAAAGTCATCATCTTGCAGCCCCGGACGATTGGTACGGCCCTTGCTGCCCTTTCGACAGACGTCTTAGTCGGCCCTGAAAAAAAAGGAAAGAAAAGTGGACAGACAGAAGAACGCGACTTGGACCGACTTTGATTTGTTGAATCGGATGAAACCCTTGTCGTTTCTCTCACCCGCCGCATTGCACGAGCTTGCGACCGCCCTCAATTCGGGAAACTTCAGAAGGCGCGAGGTCATCATTCCTGAAGAGGAGCTCGCGGCAGGTCTCCATGTCCTGCTAAGGGGCGTGGCGAAGATCACTTGCCTGAACCCGGTTGGCCAGCGTGTAACCATTGCCTTGCTGGCGCCGGGTCCGATCCCCCAGTTTGGTTCTCTCCCAGTCAGCCGGTGGCATTTCCGCTGCGAGGCTCATTGCGATTGCAGGTTCGGCGGTGTGAGCTGGGACCAATTCGACGTCATCACCAGGGAGGCTCTCAGATCTGATTTAAGAAAATTTCAAGAAAACAATCTGATACCATGGTATCAGTTTTTCGGACAAAGCCTACACGTTCGCGAGCGCCTCTTGTTTGCACTTCTTCAGTTGTGTTCGAACTTCGGAGTCACAGAGTCGCGCGGCACCCTTTTGCGAGTCCCCCTCAGCCAGAATGACCTGGCGGGCCTGGTGGGTGCGACACGGCCGCGAGTCACTGAGCATATAGCCGATCTCGAGCGTGAGCATCTCGTTATTCGTCAAGGCCGGCGGATTATCGTGCGCACGGATAAGATCGAGAGTTCAATAGGCAGCCCGGCGCCTAAGACGAATGATTTCTACGCGAAGGCTAGCGCACAACAATACTTTTCGCACGACAGCCAACGCTGTAGTCCACATTCGCTCGCAGAGGCGGCGTCCGTAAAGCCGCTAGGACGTGAGCGGTTTGCAAGTCCAGTGCATCGTCGCGCAAATAATTCTATGGCCACGGCCTGAGCTGATTTTTCATAGTCCAACATAATACGACTGCCTATTGATGAAATGAAAGGTATGAGAGGTGTCCTATACTTCTTTTGATTATCCTGCTGATCCTGCTGTTCGGTGGCGGAGGCTTTTACGGGTACCGCAGCGGTTACTATGGCGGAGGCGGAATGAGCGTAATGACCATCGTGCTCATCGTCCTGGTGGTCTGGCTGGTGATGGGTGGCGGGATGATGCGGTGAGTGTTCTTCGATCAAGGAGAAGGTTTCATGCTCCGACCATCGCGGATGTGGATTAGGTACAGTGTCCTGGCTGTGCTGCTGGGCGCCGCGCTGTCCACGTCGGTCGGGGCGGCGATCCCGGACGCCTGGATCACGACCAAAATCAAGCTGGCCCTGTTGACCACGGAGGGCGTGAGCGGAACGGCCATTAAGGTCGACACCGTCGTCGGCCGGGTCACCCTGTTTGGCAAGGTGCACTCCGCCGAGGAGAAGGCGAAGGCGGAGGGCATCGCTCGGAAAGTCGACGGTGTTCAAGGGGTGGACAACCTGCTGCAGGTGGTCGCCCCAGAGCATGAGAAGGCGATGCGAGTGTCTGACGACGACCTCAAACAGCAGGTTGAACAGGCATTGGAAGCCGACCCTTCACTCAAGTCCAGCAATATCGATGTGCGGTCCGTGAACCAGGGTGTCGTACTACTAGGCGGTACGGCAAAGACCTTGAGCGCTCACCTGCGTGCGGTCGAGGTCGCGGCGGCTGTGCCCGGTGTCCGCCGGGTCGCCAGTGAGATCCAGAGTCCTGACACTCTGGCCGATGAGGAGATCTGGCGCGCACCCGCGCCGCCGCAGCCCAGGGCGGGGTACGGAGCTTGGGACACCGCCAATGACATATGGGTCACGTCGGCCGTGAGGATGGGCTTGATTGCCGATACCAATGTTCCGGGGCTCGAAATCGATCTCGACCCGTGGAACGGGGTAGTGACGCTGTTCGGGATTGTGCCCTCACAGGACGCGAAGTCCGCCGCAGAGGCCGATGCCCTCAGGGTGAGCGGAGTAAAGCGCGTGGTGAACGAACTGCAGGTGGTGCCGAGCGCGCGGCAGCAAGCTGTGAACGCGAGCGACGACGAGTTACAGCGCAGGGTCAGACAGGCTCTCGACGAGCATGAATTCAGAGACGTCGGCCTGGAGGTGAGGAACGGCGTCGCGCGGCTGACTGGAACCGTCCCAACCGGCGCGCGGAACCTGGAGGCCGCAGAAGTAGCGCGCTCGATTCCGGGCGTTCGCGGGGTCGAAGACGATCTGCGCCTCCGGGACTAACCCAATGCGTGCCCCGGACTTTATAGTGACCGAACGAGCAGCGCAGATGTATTTGGTGTACCTTAACCTTGGCCAGCAGTGGCCTTAACCAAGAGGAGTACAGTGTTATGAGCGGAACAAGCGACAAGATCAAAGGCCGAGTGAAAGAAGCAGTTGGTGCCTTGACGGATGATCAACGTCTAAAGCGGGAAGGGAAGCTCGATCAGGCCAGCGGCAAGATCAAGGAAGGCGTGGAGCGCGTGATCGACAAGGCAAAGAGTGTCGTAAAGGGCAGCCCGAAAAGGTAGTGCATTCCTCCAGTGACCGGAGTGGGCAGGCAATGGTCCAGGAACTATCTGCCGAACAGCCGGAGGAGGACAAACAAATGTCGCTTTCAATAAAGCAGACAAAATCGATTGTATGGTTCGGCGCGGTCCTGTTCGCACTTGCGATGGCTACGAGCGCCTCGGCGCAGGTCACGATCCAGTTTGGGGGGCCGCAGGTGCCCGGCTTCTCGAACTACTATCCCTGGTTCAACGATGTCCCGCAGTATCCAGCAGACCAAAGCTTTCGTTTGTTTCTGGCGAATCATCCGAACATCGCGCGAGAACTCGCACGGAATCCGGGGCTACTCTACGACGCCAATTGGCGCTCGCAGTTTCCGGCGTTGGAGCAGTACCTGGCGAGCCATCCGTACGAATGGCAGGCCCTGAACAACGAATACTGGTCTACGGGACCTGCCGAAACACAATGGGGTGACTACGATGACCAGCACCAATGGCGCGATGCCTATTGGTGGCATCAGAACAATCCCGACTGGTTCTATAGCAATCACCCGGATTGGGTCTCGCTCGATACACGCTGGCGCGACCAGGACGGCGCCTATGACGCCCAGCACAATTGGCATTATGGCCAATGGTGGTACCAGAAGGATCCAGGTTGGGTGAATACTCAGCATCCCAATTGGATCAAGCAACACGAGAATTGGACAACCCAGGCCACGCATCAGCAGAACCAACAGCAGAACCAACGACAGCAAGCGGCGCGCGAACCGCAGCAGCGAAACGTTCAACAGGAACCGCAGGCCGCGCATCAACGAAATCAGCAGAACCAGCAACAGCAAGCGATGCAGGAGCAACAGCAGCGCAGCGCTCAGCAACAGCAGCGCAACGCTCAGCAACAGCAGGCTGCGCATCAACAAAATCAGCAGAATCAGCAACAGGAGCAGCAGCGTCAGGCGTCGCGCGAGCAGCAGCAGCGAAATACTCAGCAGCAGCAGGCCGCGCACCGGCAGAATCAGCAGAACCAACAGCAGCAGCAGCGACAGCAAGCGGCGCACGAGCAGAACCAGAAGCCAGAGCAGGCGACGACCCGCCCAGAACATCAGCAGCAGCCAGAGGGTCAGCACCAGAACAAGCAGCGCGGGAACGGCAATGACAAATCGTAGTCGTTGGTTGGCAAGCTGAAATCAGAGGGCAAAATGAAAATCCCGGCCATAATTGAAAAACGATCGATCGGCAGTCAACTAGTAACAATCCTTGGAGCGCTGTTCTTCGCAACCCTTGTGACGGGTTGTTACGAGTCTGGCTGGGGAGGTCCGGGTTACTACGGAAGTCCGGGTTACTACGGAAGTTCAGGCTACTACGGAACTCCTGGCTACTACGGAGGGAATACTTACTACTCGAAAAACGTCTACCGGGGCTATGGCGGGGAAGAAACCCGCGGTCTGTTTGGCGGCTATGCTCCGGCTCACCAGGCGTGGGACGCGAGCAGCCGGGGCAGGACCAGCTACGGCGGCGGTGAACACGGCGGCGCCCGGAGCGCTGCCCGCGACACTAAGAGTAGTGAACGCAGTCATGGCCATTAATCGTCGACGTCGGGGAAAAGCAATGCTTCACTCAATAAATGGTAATCGAAGAATCACAAGTGGTTGGCTAGCTCTGTGGGTCTTGTCGGTCAGCCTCGTACTTGGGCTTTGCACCGCTCGCGCGACATTGGCACAACAGGCGGGCCAGAAGACCTTCACTTCAGCTGCGGAGGCGGCCGATGCTCTCGACGCAGCCGTGCGGAATCACGATGAAGCGGCGATGCTGGCGATTCTGGGTCCATCCGGCCAGGACCTGATTTCGTCCGGCGATCCGGTGGCCGACAAGAACAAGCAAGATTCCTTTGCCGCCCAGTATCAGGCATCGCATCAGTTTGCCGCAGCTGGCGATGGACGAACCTATCTCTACATAGGCACCGAGAATTGGCCGAATCCGATACCACTGCGGCAAAATGGATCTCAGTGGTACTTCGACACGGACTACGGCAAGCAGGAGATTTTGTATCGGCGGATCGGCGCCAATGAGCTGGACGCGATCAAAGTCTGCGGCGCAATCGCCGATGCCCAGCGGGACTATTACTCGACGTTGCACGACGGTGCCTCGGTACATCAATACGCTCAGAGGTTCCGGAGCACGGCAGGAACACAGGACGGTTTGTACTGGGAGGTCAAAGCGGGCGCGCAGCCGGAAAGTCCGCTCGGCCCCCTGGTCGCTGAAGCGGCTTATGAAGGCTATCAACATCAGGCCAACGGCCAACCGCGTCCCTTCCACGGCTACATTTACCGGCTGCTAACCAGTCAGGGAGCCAATGCGCCGGGTGGCGCTCGAAGCTATATCGTCGATGGCAAGATGACCGGAGGATTCGCGCTGGTTGCTTATCCTGCAAGCTATCGCGACTCAGGAGTGATGACGTTCATCGTCGATCAGAGCGGCCAAGTCTATCAAAAGGACCTGGGTCCCAATACCGACCAGATAGCCACCGAGATGGTCGCATACAATCCGGATGCGACGTGGCAGCCAACGACGGAAGCGACCGTTGCCGCGCAAAAATAGGGAGAGGACCGCATCCAAATCGCGCGTGAGAGAGCAGTCATCCAGTCAAGGAGTCAAATGATTCCATGCCTTGCGACACGCGGCTGTTAACATTGAATGAAATGCTGAGGTGTGCGACGGAACGACAGAACGCGAGTGACGCGCGTTTGGCGGAATGTCGAACAGAGATTGAAAGAGCGAAGGCTAGCCTTCAGGCCGCGCAACCGGCCTTGGACCGGGCCATCTTTGGTGAAGCAAGGGCACGCCAAGCGCACGTCGATTGGCTGAACTATATGAATACTCTTCCCGACAATGGTTCCCCGGTGATGCAGCAAAAATTGACCGACCTTTTCGACGCGAGTGCGCAAGCGATTCTGGTTACGCTGTCAGCGCGCGAGACTGTCAGCAGGTTTCAAAAAGCGCTGGATGCCGCAACCGGCGACTTTACTTTTGCACAGGCTGCGCAGAGGAAGATCGCAGAAGAGCGGAAGCTTATCACAAGTGAAATTGCTAAATTGAGCAGTCCGAGCCGGTGAACTTCGTCACGCCATTTGCGCCCGCGCACTGCCAAAAAGAGAAGGCACGCATCGGCTTCACCATAAGGGCATGTGGCCAAGCGTGCCTTCGACTCTCGCGGGCGTCGACGATCCATGTTTAGTAACTTTGCGCGGTTCACACTACCCCCGATATGTTACGAAGGTAACAATTCTTAACGTTCACTCCGCAAGATTGGGCTGCGTCGGACGATTAGTTGGTCCCAGCACGGGTCTGGGACTATGGCCGCCGCAGGACGACCAGCAGCGGCCGACAGCTACCGCCTGAGCGGTCGAATCAGACTGCAGAGCGGGCGCGGCTATTCGCCGGGGCGCGGCGGAATGGCTACGTAGTTACCGGGATTCGCTGTCATCGCCTCGCGAATATCCGGATGCGCCGAGAAGAACGCGGCGAGTGCCGGATGCTTCTTCGCGTAGGCGTCATCATTGATTAGCGCGGGCTGGTGGGCGAGTTGGTTCGCGACCTTGGGATGTTGGCTCGCGAAGTCATTCCAGAGCTTGAGCTTATGGGTGTCGATATCGCGAGTATCGGCGGCTTTGAACTCGGTAGTTGTATTTCCGTTGACGACCACGCCCGAGGTCTTTCCTTCCTGAGCGATCGATGGAGCAGCGAAAGTGACAGGAAGCGCGACTGCGAGCAACAGAATAGATATGCGGTTCATCTTCTTCACCTCTCGTTGGCCACTAAGACTATCAAATGTAGTGCGTCTCGCTTGGACTCCAAAAACTGCGAGCGTGCTGCCGGGAACCGAAACATGCGATTGGCCAAAGCGGGATTCACGGCGCTACCGCTTAGACCAAGGTTCAACGCTGGCAACATCCGCAGCAAGTGCGAATGTGTTAATATTCAATCCCGCGGGATGTTACGAGAGCAATCCCGAACGTTTGTATCACTCTTAAAATGGTTCCTTTTGGAGCACTGCATAAAGGTTGATTCATGTCGCTCCTCACGAGCGCGCTTGAACATGGCGCGTACGCCTGAAACCCTGATTCTCAACAAAAGTTCAGGAAAAGATCGCCTTCGCCATGGTCTCGCCGGCATCGCGTTGATCGTGCCGTTGTTGATGAGCCTCAACGTATTCGCCGGCACCAGATGCAGTCCGTTTGGCGACCCCCCGGCACAGGTCGACCGAGGCTGGTACGCCAGCTTTGTGACCGCGCGCAACTCGGTATGCCTTGGCGGCAAGCTGTTAGGCCCGTGGACCGACGGAAACGGCGACGCACGCTACGCCTGCCTCTATGAGCCCGCGCGCGCGGGTGAACGAGAACCGATGCCGATGGTGGTCTTCCTTCATCCGTCCGAAACGAGCGCCTACTCGGTAATCTTCACCGGCTTGGTTGGGCTGATTGACAAAGGGGTTCTCAAGGAAGGGAATCCCGGTTTCATTCTACTTGCGCCACAGGGCCGCTACACGACCCATCGCTATCCTGGATACGATTCGAACGCGCTCGGGTGGGACAACTGGTACCGGCAGTTGAGTCTCGCTGGAGCGGTCCCCGTAGGTGATGCGACTTACGCCGAAAACGCGGACGCAGCTTCGATTGATCACTTCACCGACGAAATGATCGCCACGGGTCAAGTCGATCGTCAGCGGATCTATATGATGGGCTGGTCCAACGGCGCCGCGATGGCGCTGCTATACGCATTGAATCGGCCGCGGGTGGCAGCTGCGGCCGTCTATTCCGCGCCAGACCCGTACTCCGCGCTGTTCGACGTGTGCACCCAGACTCCAGTGGCAATTGCTCCGGCGGGCGACGGCCAGGCGCAAGTACTCAATCCGCGAGTACCGCTGATGCACGTGCACAACGATTGCGACATCGGCGGAATTTGTCCGAACGGCAGCAGGTTTGCGGCGCGGGTGCGCGCGCTCGGCGGCAGCATCGAGGACGTTATCGTCGATTCGTCGGGACTGCGGGTACCTTCGTGCGACGACTCATGCGGCACCGATGAGATGGCGAATGGCCGGATCGGGACCATCGCAAGTTTCCGCGGCCTGGCTCGTCACATGCGGTGGCCAGCCCGGTGGAACGAGCGGATGCTGGACTTCCTGAGCCGGCATCCGCTCGGCATGGCGCGCGATCACGCCAAGCGCGAGCCGGAGACCACGCTCAGTCTGCAGCGGAAGTCTGATTGAGTTTGATTCGCGGCGGTGCCGCGAAAGGCGGGTCATTCCGCCTGGTTCTCGCTGCCTCAACGACGCTGCGCGATCCGGTTCGCTCATCCGATCGATTCCGATTCGCGCTTTTCGCTGTGCGCGGTCTGGGGAATCAATATTTTGGTTCCCCAGATAACACTATTCGATCCGGTCGGGGAACATATGGATGTATGTCGGCCGGCAATGGAGTAACTGATGAGAAACTTGCCCGGCCTTTAAGTCAGACCACGAAGTCGAATACGCAGTCTTTGAGCCGGGACACGCCTTTTGTCGGGAACGAGATAAACAGGAGCCTGAACAATGAAATACACAACTAATTCGGCAGTGGCTGTTTGTGTCGGTATTGCGATGGCGTGGCTGGTCGGCTGTGCACCTACTACTCATGTCACCGAAACCACGACGACCAGGGAATACGATACGACGAATCCGCCTGTGATGGCGCCGGTCGCAACTTCAAACACGACCACGACCACCCAGTATGACAACGGCACTGTGCAGCGGACGTATACGCAGCCCGCTCCCTATGCGCCGCCGGATCAGACCACAACCACGGTAACCACGCATACAGATAACGGCACCCTACAGAAGCGGACCACTACGACGTATCCGACTCAGTAGAGCACTTGCTTGCTGCTCCATGAATGGCTACCGCTGTGGCAGGCTTTTGGAATCGCGGGCGGCGGCATCCTGTTAATCGAGATCGCGACTTACGCAATCATGAAATCGCCAGCCAGGCTCAACGTCCGTGGAGTCATAAACGAATGAAGCCGATAGTAACCGTCGGAGTGATTATCGCCCTGTTCGGAGTGTTGGGGCTCGCGATTCCGGAGTTCACGACCAATGAGACCAAGAACGTCGTGACACTTGGCGATTTGAAAGTCCAGGCCACCGAACCGACCTCGCACAGCGTGCCGCCGATCGTGAGCGGCGCAGCGATCATCATTGGCCTGGTGCTGGTCGGAAGCGGCCTCTACCGGAAGTCCTGACAGCGAGACTCGGCCGAAAGCCGAATGGTCGCCGATAGTCATTGCGCTTACCCCGCGCCGTTCCGAACCAAAGATCAGAGGTCGCGGAACGAAATCGGCACAAGAATTCGGTGATTTGTGGGCTGAACCTCCACGGGCGAGTCGCGTCGCTTGAAGGTTTCCTTGACACCAGGTTGAAGCACCTCGACCCGTCTTTCAGCAGTATGCGCGCTATCGAAACTGCGCAGAGCGGTGCGATCAGACGATACGTCGGGCAGGTGCGAAGCCGCGAAGGCTGCGGGTTATCCCGCAAAGCTGATGCATGACTTCCAGGCGCACAGCTGCAACGCGCTTGGAT
Source organism: uncultured delta proteobacterium (assembly GCA_963842085.1). Lineage (GTDB taxonomy): Bacteria > Desulfobacterota > Binatia > Binatales > Binataceae > Binatus. The sequence continues at coordinate 2,127,214 of CAWJET010000001.1, read as the reverse complement.
TCGGCGCCGGCAATCTCGCCTTCTGTCGCGATGACACTGCTGGGGTACAAGACGGAAATCGGTTTCGCAGGTATATTCAGACGCATGACGAACGCTTAGTCGAGGCCGCAAACGCGCTGGCAAAGCACGGAGCGTCCGAAATGGCCAATGGTTTTCGGAGACTGAATACGGCACCAAATCCGTAGCAGAACGACCCTCAACTGCTCTGCGAGAAGAGGAGAAAACTGTTACAAAATCAATAACTTGGAGGAGGAAAAGGCCCGGTGGCCTTACCGGTCTTCAAAACCGGCTTGGCGGCTAATATTGTTGCCGGAGGGTTCGACTCCCTCCCCCCTCCGCCAGAACAACCTGCTCAGTCTGAAGACGCAAGGGCTCAGGTCAAGGCCCGGTTCCTGTCAGGGTGATGTTATGCGGGCTGGCCGGATCGCTGCCGAGGTTCACATCCATTCAGGAGTGGGCTTGCTCGGAACGTCGATTTGATTCAGGTTGGAATAGCCTCGTTGGCACCTCCACCGTGCTTGCCGCGGGGCGCGCGGTCAAGAGGGAGCGCCGCCCCGAGCGGCTCAGGCCCGCGGAAATTTTCCTACGCCCCGCGGTTTCCCGAATCGCGGGGCGTTTTCTTTTCGATGCTCTGCCGGCGTAGAATCCGGCGCAATATGAGCGCCATCCCAGCGGTACTCCGAGGCTTCTTTCAGCGCTCGGAGCATGGTCAGGCTTCCTCGCCCAGCTCTGAAATCATTCCAGCAGCAGGGTTAGCGGTACCTGCGTTGGGCGATTCCTCGAGCGCCGAAGCGCCTACCGTTGCGCTCTGCGCTCGATGCCGCCACACTTTACGACGCAACAGCCACAAGGTACGTGCTGGGCGTGCGCGGGCGCGCGACGCGGCCCGCGATGCACGAGGCCGATTCCTGCCAATGTGATGGATTGGCTCACCTTCACAGCAGAGAGTATCAAAGCGCTGGCGTGGCCCGGCGGAGTGGTCGTTGTCGCTGTTCTCTTCAGAAAGCCATTGTCCGAGTTAATCGACAGGATTCGACGTGCAAGCTGGAAAGACCTAATCCTCGACTTCGATAGAGAACTGAAAGCAACCGAACCGTTGGCTGTGGGACTCCCAAAAGTCGCCGAACCCAAAGGCGGGTTAGTACAGATCGCTTCCTCGAATCCGGTCGCCGCCATCATTGGAGCTTGGAGCGATATCGAAAAGGCCTTGTTGGAACTCGCGGAGCGACGAGAGTTACATGGAGTTGGTAATGTAATCGCCGAAGCGCGGCCAATCGCCATCGCCCGGATGTTAAGTCTTTCGGAACACTTGAGCGACAATGACTATCGGCTGTTCGCACAGCTGCGCCAGCTTAGAAACGTGGCCGTGCACGGAGCTTCGCAAATCACTCAGAAAGAGGCCGAGGAATACATCTCTCTAGCTTCGAGATTCATAGCTAAACTGAAAGAGATCTAGCCACGTTTTTTGGTAGGCGCTCGCTTCGCTCGCGCGACTATTCTCTCTCTCAACCGAATCCTCGCGCGAGGCGCTTGCCGCGAGCCCGATTCTTGAGCGCACCTATCGCAACTGGGCAGGCCTCCAGCTAAAGAGACTCTCGATCCACGGCCCGGCGATTCGCCGTCGAGTTCTGCTGCGAGTCGTGAGAGCATGTCCGCGGGTAAGCGGACTAGAGCACGTTGCTCGCGCCCGTGGCTTTGCGCGGAGGCTCCGCGGTGCCCTTCGCATGGTTTCACGCCGCTGCCTAGCGGCCGCTAATTGCTGCCTCGGCCCTACGACCGGCCGAGCGCGCTATACGTTGCGCGCTGAACGCCATGCGGAGCCCCTTACTTCCGTCGCGTCGTCACTTCCGTCTCGGCTCTCCGCGCGGACTGGGTTCTAGCCCACTTGTACTTTCTCCGCCTTCGAGTTCTCCGGCGCACGCGCCAGCATCAGCTGCTGGAAGCTCAGCGAACCTTTCAGGGTTTATTGCGAACAGAAACCAGACGCGCGCGTCATCCTTCCCGTAGCGACGGACGCGCACGAACATCGCCTCGAGTTCGAGCGCCTCGAAGAAGCTAGAAAGGCCGCGCCGCGGCACGCGCCTGGCGCGGCTGGCAGCGAGAGCGGGGAGCCAATCGGTTACGGGATCGCTCTTTCGAAGCACGGCTCGGCCGATGCGGGTGGGTTCCCGCGCCGAGCTGCCCTGCTAAGGCCACCTACGGCCTCGATGCTTATGCCGCTCTGGTTGTCAGCGGCGGGCGCTTCGATCTTCCAGTTTCCCGCGGAGCGTTTCTCCGCAGGTCAGCTTGGCGAGCAAAACCCGGACGGACGGTCGTCCGGCCGAGTGCCACAAAAGTGCCAACTGCAGGAGCTGATTTTCGCCCTTTCTGGCGACACCGCTCCCTTGATTTCGTTGATGTTTTTTCGGCTGGTGGGACCGACTCCCTCCCCCCTCCGCCAGAACAACCTGCACAGTCTGAAGACGCAAGGGCTCAGGTCAAGGCCCGGTTCCTGTCAGGGTGATGTTATGCGGGCTGGCCGGATCGCTGCCGAGGCTCACCGCCATGCTCGCACGCTCCGCCTTTCCGCGGCGAGTTGGCGTGAACATCACCGCGATCGTGCACGTCGAATTTGCTGCCGCGGTTGTCGCGCACGTGCTGCCCGTCGCTGCAAAATCGCTCGCGACCGCGCCGCTGAAACTTTCGCTCATGGGTAACGGAGTCCCCGACAGGTTGGTGAGCGTCACGTTCTCGGTCTTCGACATTGTCTTCACCTTGCCGAACGCCAGCGAGGACGGAGTACCGTCGCGGGGATGGTCGGCGCGGTGCTCAGCGCGACCGTGTGCGGGCTCAGTGGGTCGGGACTGTCAGAGAGCGACAGCGTCGCCGATTCTGTTCCCGGCGCGCCCGGCGTGAATGTCACGACGATCGAACACGCGCTCTTGGCTGCGAGAGTCGTGCGGCAGGTACCGCCGGTTATCGAGAAGTCGGCGGCGTTCGTTCCGCTGAAGTTTTCGCCGAGAGTCAGCGGCTGTGTCCGATGATTGGTCACCTTGAATGACTGCTGCGCCTTGGCACCGAATTTTACGCTCCCGAACGCCAGGCTGCTCTTGGAAATCGCCAGAGCCGCGGTGCCGGTGCCGCTGACCGCCGACTGCTGCGGGCTGTTGGTGGCGTTGTCGAAAAACTTCAGCGATGCGCTACGCGCGCCGACCGCGTTCGGCGTAAATGCGACCGCAAGCCGGCATGAACCTTTGGGTGCGACCGTCACCGGAATTGCACCGCATGTCCCCGTGTCGCTTAGGGCAAATTCCGCCGGGTCGGACGATACCGCATTTGAGATGACCAGCGAATGCGCCGCCCCGGTGTTTTTGACCGTCAGAGTCTTGGTAACCGTCTGGCCAACGGCAACCTTGCCGGATGACAGCGAGGAGGTCACCGACATTGTGGTAGTCGGCGTCGCGGTCGGCGTGGCAGTTGCGGTCGAGGTCGCAGTCGCGGTTGCAGTTGAAGTCGCCGTGGCAGTAGCCGTCGCGGTCGGGGTACTCGTCGCGGTTGCGGTCGCAGTCTGAGTGGCCGTAGCAGTCGGAGTTGCCGTAGCTGTCGCGGTCGAAGTTGCGGTCGGCGTGGCTGTCGCGGTGCGGGTCGCGGTAGGCGTCGACGTTGCCGTGGCCGTCGGTGTCGAGGTCTGAGTTGCGGTCGCCGTTGCCGTCACGGTGGGAGTTGAAGTCGCTGTTGATGTAGCCGTGGCGGTCGGCGTCGCACTTGATGTCGAGGTCGGAGTTGCGGTCGCAGTCGGTGTGACAGTACCTGTCGCAGTCGGAGTTGCCGTCGCAGTTGCGGTTGTCGTTGCGGTCGACGTTGCGGTCGTCGTTGCGGTCGTCGTCGCAGTCGCGGTTGGGGTAGGCGTTGAAGTTGCCGTGGCCGTCGATGTCGCCGTCTGAGTTGCCGTCACGGTGGCAGTCGAAGTCGCCGTCGATGTAGCCGTGGCGGTCGGCGTCGCGGTCGATGTCGGAGTTGCGGTCGCGGTCGCGGTTGCAGTTTGTGTCGCAGTCGCCGTCGCAGTCTTCGTCGGCGTCGCCGTCGCGGTGGCAGTGCGAGTCGCGGTTACCGTGGCGGTTTGGGTTGCGGTCGCAGTCGGTGTTGCCGTTGACGATGCGGTCGGAGTTGCAGTAGCTGTCGCCGTGGCAGTAGGCGTCGAGGTCGCTGTCGCCGTGGCAGTACGCGTCGAGGTCGCCGTCGCAGTCTTCGTCGGCGTCGCCGTCGCGCTCCGCGTAGCCGTTGCTGTTGCGGTCGCGGTCGGAGTGGCCGTCGGCGTCCGGCTCGAGGTCGCCGTTGGAGTTGTGGTGGCTACCGGCGAGCCAAATGCCATCACCAAATTATTCGCGTTGACAGTGCCGATTCCGGTGGCAAAGTCCCAGCCGAGCCCGGCCCCGTACGCGGTCTGAAGCTCGGAATTGGACGTTGACAAGACTCCGTAGGTGCCCGACGGTGTGTAGCAGTTGTTATTGCCCGTGCAATCGACGTCCATGTCACCGAGCGTGACGTCATAGAAGATGCACGATGGATCGACCGCGTTCCCCAGGCTCGAATTGCAGGCAGAATCGCCACTGACTCCATACTCGGCAGCGGCGAGCGAATAGTAGGTTGGATTCGGGTTTCCATTACGGCTGGCGGTTCGCTGATTGATGAGCGCCTGTATTCCCGCCATGATCGGCGACGAAATCGACGTCCCACCGAATCCGGCCCAGGTATCGGGCGCTCCCGAGCACGACGCGCCCCCATATCTCGTATCCGAATAGCAGACCACGTAGTAGTGCCCCCATATTCCGTTCGCCGCGAACAGAGACACGTCAGGAATGTCTCTCACTCCATCGGCGGGATTGCCAAAAATCGATTGCCACGTGGGTTTGGGGTAACCGGCGCAGCTTCCGCTTACGACATATTGGGTGGAAGGTGCTCCGGTGGCGCATCCGCTCGGTCCTCCGCTCCCAGAGGCGGTGGTCAGGAAATCGTCTTTGCCGGTCGAAGTGTTGCACAAGCCGCTTGAGCCATAAGTGAAACCGTCACCAATATCGTCGTTGACAAAAAGGTAGTCGGCGATCAGCTCGCTCGCGCACGAGTCATTCCAGGGGATTTCTGGAACATAGGACAGCGCCGATCCGTATGTAGAACCGTTCTTCGAACTCCAATAGCTATTTGCCGTACCCGCGTAAGCGTCGCCGAAATCCGTGCCGCCCACCGACACGTTATACGGCGTGGACGTGAATCCGCTGACTGCGATGCCGTGCGTCGCCACCGACGCGTCCGCGTCAGCGCTGGCCGCGCACTCGTCGCCCGACGACACGAATACTGACACGCCCTCGGCGACCGCCTGCTGATACAGTCCGCTAATGTACAGGTTGGTGGTTGCGCCCAGCTCCGCCTCGGCCTCGCCGTAGCTGATGCTCACGATCGCAGGCGGCGTGCCGGACTCGCTGAGCAGATTTTGCAACGCGATGAAGCCGCCAAAGTTCGTGCTCGTATCTGCGCATGACGCCAGCTCGATCGCGGCGTTGGGCGCCGCCGCGCTCGCCCACTCGACATCAATTGCAGCTTCGCCGTCATCGCCATTGACTCCAGGATTGGTGCAGGTGCCTCCGGTCCCGGGCGCGGGATGAATCTGCGTCAAGGTGGCGGACGGATATGCGGTGCTAAGGCCGAAGTCGCTGCGGAACGTTGTCCAGTCTGCAGTAGTGTAAAGGTTGGTGTCCTCGACCGTTACGATTGTCTGTCCCTGGCCCGAATATCCCGCGGCGAATAGCGGATTGAAGTCATAGATGGTCGCCAGGTCGGCGGGCACCACCAGCTGGTAGCCGCTGCTGGTCGTGTAGTCCGTGCGCCGCCGATACATCGGGTGCGGCCGGAAATCGTTGAGCGACACTACCCCTGCCAGCGCTGGCGCGAGCGCAGCCGGAATATTGGGATCGCTCATATTGGCGAAATGACTCTTGCCGTTTACGGACAACATATGAATCTTGGTGTGGAAAGCCTGGCGTATCGATCCGGCGTTCCCCGAAAAATCGATCAACATTCCGCTCGGATAGACGTAATTCACCCGAATCCATGTGCTCGAAGCCACGCGGTAATCGTGTCGATATCCAGCGTGCTTGCGCCGAAACGACTTCCGAAATCCTGCGCGGTCAGCCAATGGTGGTAATTCGGCGAATTTGGATCCTCGAGCTCGCCAAGCAATTGCTCCAGTTCGCGCTCGCGTTGTGGCGAGCGCCGCAGTTGGAGAAGCAGATGGTCCAGCGGGAAATCGTCGGCCACCCGACCGCGATCGTTCGCGGCCGTCGCCTCGGGAGGGACATTCCCCGGGACCGGGATAACGTCGTTGTCGTTAATCGGCTCTGTAATTTGAGCTGGCGCGGACGCTGCGCCGGCAAGGGGGCGCGCCGAGATCGGCAGAATGCACACAGTCAACCCGCCAATTGCCAGCGCAATCGCTATAACCCGAATGCGATTCCCCATAACCCACTATCCAGCGTCGTTCAACGATGCGACGAAGGACTGCCCCGTCTTGTAACACGCAGCATTTAATCATGCCAGTCTGTACAAACGGCCATTAACTGGCAGATCGCCACGCTAGCGTAGAATTGCCTAAGGATAAACCCGATTTCGCATCTTGCCGCTTGGGAAGGGGCCAGGGATTAGTTAGGCTCGCATCGTTCGCGGTGTCCTCTTCAGCGGCGCTTGCGCGGATCCCATTCAGGCATCGGCCGCGGCTCGGGCATCGCAAGGTCTTTTGCGGTCACAATGCCGGCGAGCCTGCCTCCGTGGATAACCGGCAGGGCACCGACCTCATGCTGGCGCATCAGGGCGGCCGCGTGTTCCGGAGTTTCCGAGGGCATCACGGTGATCGGGTCGCGCGTCATCGCGGATTCGACCAGCGTCGAGTCGAGCGCGTCCGCGTAGCGCTTCAGGTCAAATTCACTCACGATTCCGACCAGTTTATTTGCCTCGACGACCGGAGTCCGGCGAAATTTTCCCGCCTTCATCTTGGCTGCCGCGGCAGCCAGTGTATCGGTCGGCTTCACAGTTACGACTTTTCGCGTCATCCGGTCCCCGACTACGAACATCGTCTAACTCCCTCAAAATTGGGCTGCAGCCGGCGTATCCATCCAGACAAGCCGTCCGCTTGAGCGCCAATCATACGTTTTGGGTAATCGCGAGCGAATCTCGCAAAGCCGACCAGGTTCAACCCCGTTTAACGCTTGAGTTTTCGTCATCTCCGACCGGAGCGGAGACCCCGCCGTGCGCAGGACGTTGGCGCGCTTTCGTGATACTCCCTAATGCGAGGCATCGAACGTGGACCGCCCTCCCGACGACCGCTCGCAACCGTTTCAACGGCTCATGCGCTGGCTGACGCCGAACCGCTCCACGGCGCTGCGCCAGTATCGCTCGCGCGCGCGCATCTACGATCTCGAGCTCTTGTTGTTCGAACCCCTTCGGCAACGCACTATCGATCTGCTGGGTCTGAAAAAAGGCTACCGGGTGCTGGATGTCGGCTGTGGCACCGGGCTGAGTTTTTCGGCCCTGGAAGGCCTGGTCGGGCCGGAAGGCTCGCTCGTTGGAATCGAACAGAGCCCCGAGATGCTCGAGCGGGCGCGCGCGCGGGCGGCTGAGAACAACTGGAAGAACGTCACGCTCATCTCGGCCTCGGTCGAGGAAGCAGCTATACCGTTCGCCGCCGACGCTGCGCTGTTTCATTTCACGCACGACATAATGCGCACGCCGCGCGCGCTCGCCAACGTCCGCAGCCACCTCAAACCGGGCGCGCGAGTCGTCGCGGCCGGCCTCAAGTGGGCTCCCCTCCGAACGATGCCGCTGAACCTGTTCGTGTGGAACGCCGCCTTGCGATCCACCAGCACGCTCGAGGGCCTCGCGCACCCGTGGAGCCATCTCGAGCCGATGCTGTCAGACCTTAAGGTAGAGCAGATGCTCGGCGGCACCGTTTACGTCGCCAGCGGCATCATAAAGTAGCGCAAAATTTTCTGATACTATTGACGCATGGCGTTTCGAGGTTGTGAGTCCTTAATACCCGGCTCGCGACGCCGCCAGGTCATGAGACATATACTTGCTCTAGCGACGCTTTTTGCCGCGACCGCCGCGTTCGGATGCAGCGCACAGCAACCGGCTCAATCGCAAGCGCAACCGGCCGGTGGGTCTCAACCGCAATCGCAACTTGTCATCGCGCCCAAGGTCGTCGACGTGCCTGCCCATCCGTTGCCATTCAAGGGCAAGTTGCTTTCCGGCGACCCGGCTGAACTGCCACCAGCGGTCGCGATGTCGCTGTCGGACACTGCCCCGGTGACATTCACCTATCGCGAGGAACTGACCCACGACGACTATCACGTCCCGCTGATTGTCAGTGCTCTCGATCCGGCCAACCTGGTAGGTGCTCCGCTCGGCGATATTGGGACCACTGCATTTGCGTCGTTGTCGATCAGTGCCGGCGACACCATACTCGGCGACTACACTGCCAAGGAGCACGTCTCCAAGTCGTACAACATGTACTCGCAGCCCACCCACAAGGAGGTGGACGACGCTGCTCGCGCCGCTGTCAGGCAAAGGATCGATCAAAAGCTCTATCGCGATGAGGCCAGGTTGGCGCAGGCCGTCGCCAGCGCGGCCAAGTCTCCAACAGTTTCAGTTGGCCAATGAATCGCCGGCTTCTGGTATTCTTGCTCGGCATCGTCGGCACCGTCGCAATCGGATGCGCCGCCCAGGGACAATCATTTGAAAAAATCACGTCACCTCCGGGCACCGCGGTGATTTACGTTTACCGGCCTTACAGTTACGCGGGATCGGCGCTTCGCCCGGCGGTTACATGCGGCGAGGACACAGCGCGGATCGGTCCGGGCGGCTATCATGCCTACATCGTTCCGGCCGGCGAGAAGGTCGTTTGCAGCATCCAGACCGACACCGCCGACGAAGTCGAATTCCAAACCGAGCGGCGATCCTACTACGTACGAGAGGAACTTGGATGGGGTGTCCTGACGGCCACACCGCATCTCAATCCAGTCGATACCGACAAGGCGCAGACCGAGATCCAGAGCTGCGTGCTGGAACCTCAGACGACCGGGAGCGCGAACTGATGCCTCTCGAGGACGATGTTACAGCGGTCCGCCCCAATCATCGTTTCGATGAAGCCCGTCTCGAACGCTATCTGAGCGAGCGGATGGCAGATTTTCGCGGCCCGCTTGCGGTTCGACAGTTCGTCGGCGGACAGTCGAATCCCACCTTCCTGCTCGAGACGCCGGACGCGCGCTTCGTGATGCGCAAGAAACCGCCGGGCACGCTGCTCCCGTCTGCTCATCAGGTCGAACGCGAATTTCGAATCATCAAGGCGCTGGCGGCGACCGATGTGCCGGTCCCGCGCGTGCACCTGCTGTGCGCGGACGCCGGCGTTATCGGCACCGCATTCTTCGTGATGGACTTTGTCGAGGGGCGCATCATGCGCGATCCGATGATGCCCGACTCGAGCCCGCAAGAGCGCTCGGCGTGCTACGACTCGATGAACGACGTGCTCGCGCGGCTGCACAAGGTCGACTTTCGCGCGGTGGGCCTGGGCGACTACGGCCGGCCCGAAGCGTACGTCGCGCGTCAGCTTGCGCGCTGGTCCAAGCAGTACGAAGCCTCGAAAATCGACGAGATTCCCGAGATGGATCGGCTGATCGAATGGCTCGGGCGCAATATCCCCGCGGCCGACGAGACGACGATCGCGCACGGCGACTACCGCATGGAGAACATCGTGTTTCATCCAGTCGAGCCGCGCGTGGTCGCGGTGCTTGACTGGGAGCTGTCGACGCTCGGGCATCCGCTGGGCGACCTGGCGTGGGCTTGCCGCGCTTATCATTGCCCGCCCGGCATCGACGGCGTGTTGAGTTTTCAAGGCATCGACCTGAAGGCGCATGGAATTCCGAGCGAGAAAGAATTCATCGCCGCATACTGCCGCCGCGTCGGCCGCGCCAGCGCCCCCAATTTGATGTTCTTCGTCGCGTTCTCGTTTTTTCGCGGCGCCGCGATCTCGCAGGGAATTGCGATGCGCGCGAAACTCGGTAACGCCAGCGGTCCCGACGCAGAATTACGGGGCTCCAGGGCGAAACTGACGGCCAGGATTGGATGGGACGTCGCGCAGAAGTGCGAGACCGCCAAAACGAAATCGTGAGCACGCCGGAAATCGTAATGCTCGACGCGGTCGCGCTTTCGCGCGCGATCAAGAGGAAGCAGGTCTCGTGCGTCGAAGTGATGGACGCGTACCTCGAGCACGTCGAGCGCGTGAACCCGCGCGTCAATGCGATCGTCTCGCTTCAGCCGCGCGAGGATCTCATCAAGCAAGCCACTGAGCGCGACGCGCAAATTGCACGCGGAGAGCATCTCGGCTGGATGCACGGCTTCCCGCATGCGGTCAAGGATCTGGAGCCGACCCGCGGCATCCGCACCACGATGGGTTCGCCGCTGTTCGAGAATTTTGTTCCGCGCGAGGACTCGATCATGGTCGAGCGAATCCGGCGCGCCGGCGCCATCATTATCGGGAAAACGAATGTGCCGGAGTTTGGTCTGGGCTCGCAAAGCTACAATCCCGTCTTTGGCACTACGCTCAACGCCTACGACCAATCGAAGACGTGCGGCGGCAGCAGCGGCGGCGCGGCCGTCGCGCTCGCGCTCAGGATGGCGCCGGTGGCCGACGGCAGCGACAACGGCGGCTCGCTGCGAAATCCGGCCGCGTTCAACAACGTGTTCGGGTTCCGAACTTCATTCGGCCGGGTGCCGTCGCTGTTCAACGAGGTCTTCATCCCATCGATTTCGGTGCACGGCCCGATGGCGCGGACAATGCCTGATCTTGCGATGTTTCTGTCGGTGATCGCCGGATACGACGCGCGTACGCCGCTTTCGATTCGCCAGGATCCCGCCGAGTTTGCAGGACCGCTCGAGCGCGACTTCAAAGGAACGCGCCTCGGGTGGGTCGGCGATTTCGGCGGGCAGATTCCGTTCGATCCCGGCGTACTCGAACTCTGCGAGCGCTCGCTCAAGGTCTTCGAGACGCTCGGATGCGCGGTAGACGCCGCAACGCCCGATCATCCGCTGGAGCCCCTATGGCAGAGTTGGTGGAAGATTCGCGGCTGGCAAATCGCAGCCGAATTTCGCGTGCCCTACGCCGATCCGGCCAAGTGCGCGTTGATGAAACCGGAGCTGCAATGGGAGATCGATAACGGCCTCAAAGCCAGCGCGTTCGAAATCGTGGACGCGAACGTCGTGCGCACGGCGTGGTACCAGGCGGTGCGCAGATTTTTCGAGAAGTACGATTTCATGATCGCGCCCGCCGGCCAGGTCTTCCCGTTCGACGCGTCGATACATTGGCCTAAGGAGGTCGGCGGCGTCTCGATGGACACTTACCACCGCTGGATGGAAGTGATGATTCCGATCTCGATGTCGGGCTGCCCGGCGCTCAGCGTGCCGGCCGGCTTCAACGATCGCGGACTGCCGATGGGCATCCAGATTGTGGGCCCAAATCATGCCGAGCTGGCCTGCATGCAGCTCGCGCACGCGTACGATCAAGCAAGCAACTGGGTGACCAAGCACCCGCCGTCCTTACTAAGTAGCTAGTGAATTGGCTAATGGACCCGCTAGTCAGTCGGCCACGTGCGACTCAGCCGGCGCCGCGATTGGGCGGCCAAGAATCCGCCTCCACAATCTTGACCAACCTGCGCTGACACGGTCCATGTACAGATAAATGACCGGCGTCGTGTAGAGCGTCAGGACCTGGCTCACCAGCAGGCCGCCGACGATTGCAATGCCGAGCGGACGGCGCATCTCAGAGCCGGTACCTGTGCCCAACGCGAGCGGCAGGCCGCCGAGCAGCGCCGCCGCCGTGGTCATCATGATCGGGCGAAAACGCAGCACGCACGCCTGGTAGATCGCGTCGTGCGGCGATTTGCCTTCGCCGCGTTGAGCTTCGAGCGCAAAGTCGATCATCATGATGGCGTTTTTCTTGACGATGCCTATCAGCAGGATGATTCCGATTAGCGCGATGACGCTCAGCTCGATGTGGAAAAGGAGCAGCGCGAGGATCGCACCGACGCCGGCCGAGGGCAGCGTCGAGAGAATCGTGATCGGATGGATGTAACTTTCGTAGAGGATGCCGAGCACGATGTACACGGCGAAGAGGGCGAAGAAGATGAGGAACCCTTCGTTCTTGAGCGAGGCCTGGAACGCCTGCGCCGTCCCCTGGAACGTTCCGCGCAGCCCGGCGGGCATGTGAATCTGCGCCTCGGCCTGCATGATCGCGTCAACCGCATCGCCCAGCGCGACTCCCGGCGCGAGGTTGAACGAGATGGTCACGGAAGGGAACTGACCCTGGTGGTTGACGGCAAGCGCGGTCGTTTCGGGCGCGAAATGCGTGAAGGTGCTGAGCTTGACGAGCTGCCCGGTGCTGGAGCGCACGTGGATCAGGTCGAGCGATTCGGGGTTCTGCCAGAACTGCGGCGCGACCTCCATCACGACATGGTACTGGTTCAGCGGCGTGTACATCGTGGACACTTGCCGCTGCCCGAAGGCGTCATAGAGCGTGTCGTCGATCGCCTGCTGCGAGAGTCCCAGGCGCGAAGCCGTGTCGCGATCGACGACGACGTTGGCTTCAAGCCCGCTGTTCTGCTGATCGCTGCTGACGTCGGTGAGAAGGTGAATGGTGCGCAATTTCTTGAGCACCTTCGGCGCCCATTCGTTGAGTTCGCTCAGGTCGTCGCTCTGCAGCGTGAATTGATATTCCGCGTTTGCCATCCTGCCGCCGATTCGCAAATCCTGAACCGCCTGCAGATAGAGATTGACGCCGGCTACGTGGGAAACCTCCTTGCGGATGCGCCCGATAAGCAGGTCGGCGCTGATCTTTCGCTGGCTCAGGGGCTTGAGGCCGATATACATGTTCGCGGTGTTGGTTGCGCCATTGCCGCCGGTGAATGCGATGACGTTGTCGACGGCCGGGTCTTTACCGATAGTTGCCACCAGCTGGGCAAGGCGCTCATGCATCGCCTGGAAGGAAGTGTCCTGGTCGGCCTGCACCGCGCCCATCAGGCGGCCCGTATCCTGCTGCGGGAAGAATCCCTTTGGCACCACCATGAACAGGGAAATGCTTAGCGCGAGCGTGCCGAGCGCAATCGCCAACGTGAGTGGCTGATGATCGAGAACCCACAAGAGGCTGCTTTCGTAATGGTCGAGCATCCCCTTGAAAAATCGTTCGCTCGCAATGTACCAGCGGCCATGTTTCTCCCGGTCGTGCGGCTGGAGCAGTTGCGCGCTCATCATCGGCGTCGTGGTAAGCGAAATGACCAATGAAACCATGACCGCGGCTGACAAGGTCACGGCGAATTCGCGGAACAGGCGGCCGACGATTCCCTCCATCAGCAGAATCGGGATGAAGACCGCGATCAGCGAGATGCTGATCGACACGACCGTGAACCCGATGCCAGCGGCGCCCTTGATCGCGGCTTCGAACGGCGGCATCCCCTGCTCGCGATAGCGGGAAATGTTCTCGATGACCACGATGGCGTCGTCGACCACGAAGCCGGTGCAAATCGTAAGCGCCATCAGCGAGAGATTGTCGAGGCTGTAGCCGAGCAGGTACATGACCCCGAATGTTCCGATGAGCGAGAGCGGAACGACGACTCCCGGAATCAACGTGGCGCGCAGGTTGCGCAGGAACAGGAACACCACCATGATCACCAGTGAGATCGAAATTAACAGCGTAAACTCGACGTCGCGCACCGAGGCGCGGATGGTGGTCGTACGGTCGAGCACCACCGAGATTTTGATCGCCGGAGAGATGGAGGCGCGCAATTGCGGCAACGCCGCGTAGACTCGATCGACCGTATCGATGATGTTCGCGCCGGGCTGGCGGAAAACGATGATCAAGACCGCGGGCTTGCCGTCGACCATCCCCGCGGCGCGGACGTTCTCGACCGAATCTCTGACCACTGCGATATCGGAAAGCCGGACCGCGGCACCGGAACCGCTTGCGTAGCGAACAATCAACGGCTGATAGTCCGCGGCTTTTAGCAGCTGGTCGGTTGTGCTCAGCCCCCAGGTCTGGTTGTCGTCCGACAGTTCGCCCTTGGGCCGGTTCGCGTTGGCGGCGGCCAGCGCGGTTCGCACGTCCTCGAGACTGATGCCGAGGTTGCTCAGCTGAGTTGGATTCAGCTCGACGCGGACCGCGGGCAGCGCGCTGCCGCCCACGATGACCTGGCCGACACCGTCTATCTGCGAGAGCTTCTGCTCCAGGATCGAATCAGCCGCGTCGTACATCATGCCCGGGCGCGCGGTGTCCGAGGTGAGCCCGAGAATCAGGATCGGCGCGTCAGCCGGATTGACCTTTCGATAGGTCGGCTTGCTCGGCAGATTCGCGGGCAGTTGTCCGGCCGCGGCGTTGATGGCGGCCTGCACGTCACGCGCGGCAGCGTCGATATTGCGGTTCATGTCGAATTGCAAAACGATGCTGGTGGCGCCAAGGTAGCTGGTCGAAGTCAGTTCCGTCAGACCCGCGATCCGGCCGAACTGGCGCTCGAGTGGGGTCGCCACCGACGAAGCCATCGTCTCCGGACTCGCACCGGGCAACGTCGCCTGGACTTGAATGGTCGGGAACTCGACCTGCGGCAGCGGCGCAACCGGCAGCAGCCGGAATGCGATCACGCCCGCGAGCGCGAGCGCGATCGTCAGCAGCGTAGTGGCGACCGGCTTCCTTATAAAAGGTTCGGAAATACTCATGAGGCTTGAGCCGGAACGGTTTCCGGAACGACATTCTTTGCCCGCCACTTGGCAAATCGCGCCGCCATGCGGTCGAAGGTCAGGAAAATCACCGGCGTCGTGTAAAGCGTGAGCACCTGGCTCACCAGCAGACCACCAACGATCGCGATGCCGAGCGGGCGGCGCAACTCGGAGCCGACGCCCGTTCCCAGCGCGAGCGGCAATCCGCCGAGCAGCGCCGCCATCGTGGTCATCATGATCGGCCTAAAGCGCAGCAGGCAGGCCTGGAAGATCGCCTCGCGCGGCGGCTTGCCGTTCTTGCGCTGAGCTTCAAGCGCAAAGTCGATCATCATGATCGCGTTCTTCTTGACGATACCTATCAGCAGGATGATACCGATGAGGGCGATCACGTTTAGATCCTGACCGCAGATCATCAGGGCCAGGATCGCGCCGACGCCCGCCGACGGCAGGGTCGAGAGAATCGTGATCGGGTGGATATAACTCTCGTACAGAACTCCGAGCACGATATACACGGTGACCAGGGCCGCCAGGATCAGCAGCGGTTCGTTGGTCAACGACGCCCGAAACGCCGCCGCGGTGCCCTGGAACGAAGCCGCGATACTTTCGGGCATTCCGATTTCCTGGCGCGCATTGTCGATCGCGGTGACCGCGTCGCCCAGCGAGTAGCCCGGCGCCAGGTCGAACGAGATCGTAACCGCCGGGAACTGGCCCTCGTGGTTGACGACCAGCGGCGACGGGCCCGCCTCGAAGTGGGTAAAGGCGCTCAGCGGCACCTCGCCGCCGGTGTTCGAGCGAATATAGATGTCGTCAAGCGCGTGCGGACTGCGTTGAAACTCCGGCGCCACTTCGAGCACCACGTGATACTGGTTCAACTGCGTGAAAATCGTCGACACCTGCCGCTGTCCGAAGGCGTCGTAGAGGGTGTTGTCGATCAGATTGGGCGAGATACCCAGGCGCGAAGCCGTCAGCCGATCGATGACGATATGCTCCTGCTGGCCGTCGTTCTGCTGGTCGGTGGCGATGTTGCGCAGCGCGGGGATGGTCTTGAGCTGGTCCACCAGCTTCGCGGTCCAGAGATTCAGTTCGGCGGCGTTCGGATCTTCGAGGCTGTACTGATACTGCGTCCGGCTGACGCGGTCTTCGACCGTCAGGTCCTGCACCGGCTGCAAAAAGAGCGTCATCCCATTTACGGTCGCCAGCTTGGGTCGCAAGCGGTCGATGACCGTGCTGATGTCCACCTTGCGCTGTTCGAGGGGTTTCAGATTGATCAGTATCCGTCCGCTGTTAATCGTGGTGTTGGTGCCATCGATCCCGACAAATGACGACAGGCTCTCGACCGCCGGGTCCTGCAAAATGATCCGTGCCAAAGC
Organism: uncultured delta proteobacterium; assembly: GCA_963842085.1. GTDB lineage: Bacteria > Desulfobacterota > Binatia > Binatales > Binataceae > Binatus. Next base: position 2,111,063 of record CAWJET010000001.1, on the reverse strand, counting down.
CTGCTGCCCGCGCACCATCGCGGCGAACGATACGGTCTGCGGCGCTTCGGAAACGCCTTGAATAACGCCGGTGTCCTGCACCGGGAAGAATCCTTTGGGCACGACGATGTAGAGCACGATCGTCAGGACCAGCGTGGCAATCGCGACCATCAGCGTTTCGGTTTCGTGCTCGAGAACCCATTCGAGCGTCCGGCCGTAAAATCCGATGGTGTCGTCGAATACCTTTTCCGACCTGCGGTAGAACCACGTCTGCTCGCGCTCGGGCGTATGCCGCAGCAGCTTCGCGCACATCATCGGCGTCAGCGTCAGCGAAACCACCGCGGACATCAGGATCGTCACCGCGAGGGTGACCGCGAACTCGCGGAACAAGCGGCCGACGATATCGCCCATGAACAGCAGCGGAATCAGCACCGCGATCAGCGAAATGGTCAGCGACATAATCGTGAAGCCGATCTGCTCGGCGCCCTTGAGCGCGGCCGTCAGCGGCGCGTCGCCTTCCTCGATGAAGCGCGAGATGTTTTCGATCATCACGATCGCGTCGTCAACCACGAAGCCGGTCGAGATCGTAAGCGCCATCAGCGACAGGTTGTCGAGGCTGTAGCCGAGCAGGTACATCACGCCGAACGTTCCGATCAGCGAGAGCGGAACCGCGATGCTGGGAATGATGGTCGCCGACAGGCTGCGCAGAAACAGGAAGATGACCATCACCACCAGCGCTACCGTCAGCATCAGCTCGAACTGCACGTCCTCTACCGACGCGCGAATGGTGGTGGTGCGATCGGTCAGGATCGAGACCTTCACTGACGACGGCAGCGAGGCCTGCAAACGCGGCATCAGGGCCTTGATCCGGTCCACGACCGCGATGATATTGGCGCCAGGCTGGCGCTGAACGTTGACGATCACCGCCGGCGTCAGGTCCATCCACGCCGCTTGCTGGACGTTCTCGGCGTCGTCGATCGCGTTGGCGACGTCGCTCAGCTTGACCGGAGCGCCGTTGTGATACGCGACGACCAGCGGCATGTAGTCCTTGGCCGTGAGCAACTGGTCGTTGGCGCCGATCGTGTACGCCTGCTGCCGACCGTCGAAGTTGCCCTTGGCCTCGTTGACGTTGGCGCTGGCGATCGCCGTGCGCAGGTCCTCGAGCGTCAAACCGTACGACGCGAGCGCGGTCGGATTAGCCTGGATGCGGACCGAAGGTTTCTGGCCGCCGCCGATACTCACCAGGCCCACGCCGGGCAGTTGCGAGATCTTCTCGGCCAGGCGCGTGTCGGCCAGGTCTTCGACCTGGTCCAGCGGCAGTTCCTTCGACGTCAGCGCCAGCGTCAGAATCGGCGCGTCGGCCGGATTCGTCTTGCTGTAAACGGGCGGGTTCGGCAGATCCGCCGGCAGGTAGGTCGCGGCTGCGTTGATCGCCGCCTGCACCTCCTGCTCGGCGATGTCGATATTCAGGTTGAGATCGAACTGCAGCGTGATGACCGAGCTGCCGAACGAGCTGTTCGAGGTCATCTGCGTGAGCCCCGGCACCTCTCCGAATTGCCGTTCGAGCGGCGCCGTTACCGATGACGCCATTACGTCCGGACTCGCGCCCGGGTAGAACGTCATGACCTGGATGGTCGGATAGTCCACCTGCGGCAGCGCCGACACGGGCAGTTGTTCGTAGGCAACGAGCCCCGCCAGCATCAGTCCGACCATCAGCAGCGAGGTCGCAACCGGCCGCAGTATGAACGGGCGCGAAGGATTCAAGGAGTGGTGCTCCCAGGCGGAATTGCCGCCGTCTGCACACTCACATGCGATCCTTGTTGCAGCTTGTCCACGCCGTCGGTCACCACCAGGTCGCCGACGGCAAGACCCTTGTCTATCGCGACCACCTCGCCCTGGGTTGCGCCTACCGTCACCGGACGCATCTCGACGGTGTGATCGGGTTTGACGACATAAACAAACGAGCCCTGTTGGCTGCGCTGGACCGCCGCCGCCGGAATCAGAATCGCATTTTGCAGGGTATTGACGAGCAGCTTCGCGTTGACGAATTGATTTGGAAACAGCGCGTTGTCCTCATTGGGAAAGGCCGCCTTCAGCTTGATCGTGCCGGTCGACTGATCGATCTCGTTGTCGGTCGTGAGCACATTTCCCTCCGCGAGTTTGTGCTTGAGGTCGCGATCGTAAGCCTCGACCGGCAAGTGAGGATCGGTCTTCATCGCGGTCTCGAGGCTCGGCAGGTCGTCCTCCGGAATGCTGAAATCAACCGCGATCGGCTGCAGTTGCGTGATCACCGCGAGTCCCGTCGCGTCGGTCGCATGAATGATATTGCCCGGGTCCACCAGCCGGAGCCCAACTCGCCCTGTTATCGGCGACGTGATGTGGCTGTAAGTCAGTTGGAGCTTGGCGTTATCCACCGCGCCCTTGTCGCTCTCGATCGCGCCGGCGTACTGCCCAACCAGCGCCTGCTGGTTGTCCAGGTCCTGACGTGCGAGAACCTTTTGATTGTAGAGTTCCTGGTCGCGTGCGAATTGAAGCTTGGCGTTTTCGAGCGACGCCTGATCCTTGGCGAGCGTACCTTCGGCCTGGGTCAGCGCCACCTGGTACGGACGCGGATCGATCTCAGCCAGCAGGTCGCCGGCCTTTACCATTTGTCCCTCTTTAAAGTTTACCTTGTCGAGCTGTCCATCCACCCGGCTCTTTACGGTGACCGTGTTGTAGGGAGTCACCGTTCCGATCGCAGATATGTACTGCTTCAGATCGCCGAGCTTCGCCGGCACTGCCGCGACCGGAACAATATGTACCGCGGTTGGAGAGGCCGCCGTGGAAGAATCAGTGGCGCTTCGGCCGCTGAAATAGTAGATACCCGCGACCGCGACGATGAGAACGACCAACCACAACCGCCATCGTTGCATAGCTTTGTCAAGCCAACTGGGCACTTCGGCGTCCTGCATAAATCGCGAGGCACTGGGCTTTCCGGTCGTCGGACCGTCTGAATCCATCATGTTCTCGTTGCCGCCTTCTCCAAACTAGCAAACGCCGCTCATAGGTCTATTGTTGCAATTTTGGACTCGCCAGTCCATATTTCAGATGTGCGAGCTGCGACTACGGATCTACGAATCTTAATGATTGCAGGTTTCCAGGCATGACCGTCAAGCGACAACCGATTTCGCTGCCGATTCGCCGCAAAGACGGCCGCGGCCGGCCGTCAACGCCTTTCCTGCGCGAGCGAATCCTGAGGAGCGCCACCGAACTCTTTGCCGAGAGGGAATTCGAGCTGGTGTTGATCGACGAGATTGCCGCTCACGCCGGAGTCGGCAAAGGCAGCGTCTACCGCCAGTTCAAATCGAAAGAGGAGCTCTACGCCGCCGTCGTAATCAACGGCTTCGCCGAACTGCAGCGCGAAATTCGCACGGCGCTGGCGGGATGCACCTCGATGCGCGAGCAGATCGCCGCGATCGTCCACCATGCTCTCAAATTTTTCTGGACTCGCCGCCAGTTCTTCGCCCTGCTGCGCGATCCCAAGGCGTTGCCGCCCTTGCAGGAGCGCCAGTATCGAGCTCAGCGCAATGACTTGTCGCGATTGATAAGCGGGGTTCTCGACGACGGCGTCCAGCGTGGTGCGATGCGCGCCGGCATCGACACGCGCATCGCGGCCGAATCGCTGCTGGGCATGATGCGCGGGATCAACCGCTACGGTCGCGAGTACACGACCCCCGATCGCGCGGTCGATATCATCACGTCGATCTTTCTCGACGGATGCGCCGCACAATAGGATTGCGTCGATGCTAAATTTTGAAGAGGCCGACATGCAGGATCTGATTCCGCCGGCGGAAAAAATTGCGGCAATGCTCAAAAACCGGCGCGAGAACGTTGCGGTCGCCGAATCCTCTACCGGAGGCCTTGTCTCAGCCGCGCTGCTGAGCGTCCCGGGCGCTTCGGCCTACTTCATCGGCGGCGCCGTCGTTTACACTCTCAAAGCGCGGCGCGCGATGCTCGACGTTCCCGATTCCGCATTTGCCGGAATCAAATCGGTGACTGAAGAAGGCGCGATGATCCTGGCGCGCGCCGCCCGCACGCGCTTCGCCGTCACCTGGAGCATCGCGGAGATCGGCGCGAGCGGACCCACCGGCAATCGTTACGGCGACGCCGCCGGCCACAGTTGCATCGCCGTCGCAGGCCCGGCCGAGCGCTCGCTCACCGTCGAAACAGGCAGCGCCGATCGCCTCGCCAACATGCGCACGTTCGCAGCCGCCGCGCTGAATTTGTTGATTCAAAGCATGTCGTCCGCGATCGCTGACCGCGGTTGATTTTGCCAATCGCCACGCATCTCGCGTAGGCTTTCGTCATGGACAAGTCAGCGATTCGGGCTTACGTCGAGCGGCTTTGGGACACCTCCATAGTCGGCGAACTGATCGAGTACATTCGCATCCCCAACAAGTCGGTCGCGTTCGATCGCGACTGGAAAGCGCACGGCCATATGGACCGCGTTGTCGCGCGCTTCGAGGATTGGGCGCGCCGCCAGCCGATCCGCGGCATGACGCTGGAGGTCGTGCGGCTCGAGGGCCGTACCCCGTTCTTGTTCATCGAAATTCCCGGCGACTCGAAAGATTGCGTGCTGCTCTATGGGCACATGGACAAGCAGCCCGAGATGTCGGGATGGCGCGAAGGGCTGGGTCCGTGGCAGCCCGTGCTCGAGGGCGATCGGTTGTACGGCCGCGGCAGCGCCGACGACGGCTACGCGATGTTCGCGTGCCTCGGCGCGATCGGCGCGCTGCAGGCGAACTCGATTCGACACGCGCGATGCGTCGTGATCGTCGAAGCTTGCGAGGAAAGCGGCAGCTTCGATCTCCCGCATTACATCGAGCATCTGGCGAGCCGGATCGGGCAGCCGAGCCTGTGCATCGCGCTGGACTCGGGATGCGGCAACTACGACCAACTCTGGTTGACCACGTCGTTGCGCGGGCTGGTCGGCGGGAAGCTCCAGGTCGAGGTGCTCACCGAAGGCGTGCACTCGGGCGACGCCGGCGGTGTCGTGCCTGACAGCTTCCGCATCGTGCGGCAGTTGCTGAGCCGCGTCGAGGACGAGGCGACGGGCAAGGTGCTCGCGCCGGAATTTTACGCGAAAATCCCCGACGCGCGCGTCAAGCAGGCGGCGGCCGCCGCCGTAGTGCTCGGCGACGACATCAGCACCAAATTTCCATTCGTCGAACACGCGCGACCCGTAAGCGACGATCCCACCGAGCTTATCCTCAACCGCGCGTGGCGCCCCGCACTTTCGATCATCGGCGCCGACGGCCTGCCGCCGACCGGCAACGCCGGCAACGTGCTGCGCCCGGGCACGGGATTGAGTTTGTCGCTCAGACTGCCGCCCACGGTCGATCCAAAAGTCGCGTCGCAAAAGCTGAAACACATTCTGGAGAAGGATCCGCCGTATGGATGCAAGGTGAGTTTCCGGCCCAACTGGGGCGCCAGCGGATGGGACGCGCCGGAACTCTCGCCGTGGCTCGAGCGCAGCCTCGACGCGGCCTCGAATGACTACTTCGGCAAGCCGACCGCCTACATGGGCGAAGGCGGCACGATTCCATTCATGGGAATGTTGGGCGAGCGTTTCCCGCGCTCGCAATTTCTGATCACTGGCGTGCTAGGACCTCACGCCAACGCCCACGGCCCCAATGAGTTTCTTCACATACCGACGGCCAGGAAGGTGACTTGCTGTGTCGCGAACGTGATCGCGGATCACTTCACTCGCGGTACCGGATGATTCGCTAATCAACTCGCGACAGAGGCAGCCTTGCGCAGGATACTACTCATCTCGGGCACCGTCGCTGGCGTACTCGCGCTGATCGCGGCGGGGCTTACCGCATACGCATTCTTCAATCTGAGTTCGATCGTCGCGCGCAATGAGAAACGAATACTGGCGCGCGTGAGCGACGCGCTTGGCCGTCGCGTCGAGGTCGGGAAGATACAGGCGCAGATGGGATGGGGCGTGTCGGTCGAGGTGACAGGTCTCAAGATCGCCGATGACCCCGCATTTTCTGAAAGACCGTTTCTCGCCGCCAATGACGTGTCGGTGGACGTCGAGTTTTTCCCGCTGCTTCGGGGTGAGGCGAAGGTCATCCGGCTTGAACTGATCAAACCCGACATCAGAATCGTGACGAATGCGCGGGGCGACCTGAATGTGAGCTCTCTTGGCGCCAACCCCGATGAGGCGCGACGCAAAACCGAACCGATGCCGAGCCGGCGCGCGAAGAGATCGTCGCTGGCCCAGTTGTCGATAAAGGCGCTCAGCATCGAGGACGGCGAGATCTATTTCAACGATCTTGGCGAAAGGATGGCGCCGATTCGCGTCCATCACCTGGATTTCGACGTCACAAATTTCAACGCCGCGTCGGCGTTCGACGTCGAGACCAAGTTCGCTTTTCCGGGCGACACGCAGAACGTCGAGGCGTCGGGAACGGTCGGACCGCTGCTCGATCAAGGCGTAATGGACGCGTCCGGAATTCCCGTCGATCTGAGATTGAAGCTCGACTCGCTCCTGCTCGACAGCATCCGGCCGCTCGCCGACGTGGGCTCAAAGATACCGCCGGGGCTTTCAATTCCCGATCCGGTGTCTGTCAGCGGCACTGTGCGCGGAACGGTCGGCAAGCTCGCAATTGCGATAAGCACCGACCTGACGGCGAACCGGGTCGCATACGCCGCTCTCTTCAACAAGCCGGCCGGCACGGCGATGACGGTGAATGCGAACGGCACCTGGGGCGAGCAGCTCGAGCCAGCCAGCGTCAACCTGAAGCTGTCCGATCTCGAAGTGACCGCCAGCAGGTTCGCGGGCGGCGGCGCGCAACCCTTGAGTGCGCAAGTCGATTCGAACAGCTTCAACCTTGCCAATCTCAGCGCGATGATAACTGCGGCGGCCGGGTACGGCGTGGCGGGCATGGGCGAAGTTCACGGCACCGCGAAGCTCGGCAGCAACGCACCGGCCTTTGATGGATCGGCGACGTTGAAACAGGTGGCGCTGAAGCCGGTGCCGTCGTGGCAGACAGGAATCACCGATCTGAATGGCACGATTCGCTTCGCCAACGGGATCGAAGTCGTCGAACCGACGAGTTTCACGTTCGGTTCCGCGCACGCAAATCTCGCGGGACGAGTCGAATCGTTAAGCCCGCTCAAGGCGAGCTACGCGCTGAAGGCGGACTCGGTGAAGCTCGCGCAGATATTCGCCAGTCGTCCGCCGGGCGACGTGATCGACGGGCTGGCAGTCAAAGGCACGGCTGACGGCGAGCTGGCGTCGCCGCGAATCAGTGCGGCGATCCAATCGACGGACGGATCGCTCGAAAATGTTTCATACAACAATCTCGATCTGACGGCGGCGTATTTAAATGGCCGCGCGTCGGCGCGTCCCCTGAATGTCGATATGTTCGGCGGCTCGCTGACGGCGGATGCGGACGCGGTTTTTGGCGCCGTGCCGACGTTCAACCTCACGCTGGTGATGAGAAATCTGAACCTCGAACAGGCTCTGCGCTCGCAAAATATCGGTGCAGCTAGCACCGTGCGCGGTTTTCTGACGGGCAACGTCGCAGTTTCCGGCAGCGGCGCCGACTGGAATCGAATCAGGCCAACATTGCGCGGCAGCGGACGAGTGGCCATCGCAAACGGCAAGCTGATGGGCGTCAATATCGTGGCCGACGCGCTCAACGCAGTCGCGAAGGCGCCGGGCGTCAGCCAGCTCGTCAACGTGGCGTTCATGTCGAGTCATCACGGGCTGCTGGTCGATCCAAACACCGAACTGCAATCGGCCCGCATGAGCTTTCAGGAGATGGGGCCGCGGTTCACGACGCATGATCTCTTCGCGCAGTCGCCGGATTACGCGATCACGGGCGACGGCTGGTTCGACATGGACAAGAACATGGATATGAGCGGCGACATCCGGCTCGCGCTCGGACTGCAGGCCGCGATCCCGGTGACGGTGAGGGGCAAGCTGCCGGACGTGCTGGTGTTGCCGGACGTGCCGACGCTGGCGGAGCGCGTGGCGATGGGCGCGATCAACGCGCCCGGCAACATAATCCGCGGCGGAGTGAACGCGGTGGGTTCGATCGTCGGCGCACCGTCGGCTGGATCGGCGATTCCCTCGATTCCAAACCCGATTAACGCGCTCAAGAAATTCCTGCCTTGAGCGGATCGCTTGCGCGGCCTAGCGGATCAGCAAACCCAGGGTGCCGACGATCCAGATCAACGTGACGACGCCAAAGACCACGCCCGGCAGTTCGGACAGAAAGCATTGCTGGCTCAAAGTGAGTCCCTCCGTTTCGCCCTGCGGTTTCTCGAAGCCGCGAATCGCCGCCAACTGTTTGTGCGTGAGTACGGTAGTCATTTCGCTCGCCTCCCGAAGACAACTAAAGCGTCTTCAACCTCAAGGCGTTAAAACGCCCTGAACGGTCGGTTCAAATCGAGCGAACATTGGACGTTAATCAGCAAACGACAGGCGAACAATCGATGAAGGTAACCGCCAACCCCGGCACCCTACGCCACCTGCCGCTCGCAGTGTAAGATTCCCGCGATGACTTCCCCCACCACCCATGCCATCATCGGCACCGCCGGCCACATCGATCACGGCAAGACCGCGCTCATCAAGGCGCTCACCGGCCAGGACACCGATCGCCTCAAGGAGGAAAAGGAGCGCGGGATTTCCATCGACCTTGGCTTCGCTTACTTCACGCTGCCCGATGGCACTCGCGCCGGTGTCGTTGACGTCCCCGGCCACGAGCGCTTCATCCGCAACATGCTGGCCGGCGCCCACGGCATCGACCTCGTGCTGTTCACTGTGGCGGCCGACGACGGCGTGATGCCGCAGACCGAGGAGCATCTCGACATCCTCCACTTGCTCGGCACCCGCCGCGGCATTTTCGTCATCACCAAGGCCGACCTCGCCGACCCGGCGCGCATCCGCGACGTGCGCGACGAGATCGAGCTGCTGGCCGACGCCACCACGCTCGTCGACGCACCGGTCCTCGAGGTCTCGTCGACGACTGGCCTCGGCCTGGACAAATTACGCGCCGAGATCGTCCGCCAGCTCGACGGCTTCCAGGCGCGTCGCGCGACCGGTGTCTTCCGGCTGCCGCTCGATCGCGCGTTCGTTATCAAGGGGCACGGCATCGTCGTCACGGGCACCGCGATGGGCGCCGAGGTCCGCGTCGGCGACAAGCTCCGCGTGCTGCCGTCGGGCAATGAGGTCCGTGTGCGCTCGATCCAGGTGCATTCGGACTCCGTCGACAGCGCCGGCCTATGCCAGCGCGTCGCACTCAATCTCACCGGCGCTGAAAAGCTCGGGCTTGCCCGCGGCGACGTGCTCGCCGACGAGCGGATCGAGTCCGCCACCGCGCGTTTCGACGCGTGGCTCGAGATTCGTCCCGCCGCCAAGCGCTCGCTCAGGAACAACACGCGTGTGCGCCTGTTTATCGGCACGGCAGAGACCATCGCGCGCGCAATCGTGCTCGAGGACGCAGGCGCGATCGCGCCCAAGGCCGCCGGCTTCGCGCAGCTCGTGAGCGAAGACCCTGTCGTCGCACTGGCGGGCGACCGCTTCGTCATCCGCGACGAAACCAATTCGCGCACACTCGGCGGCGGCGTGGTGCTGAACCCGATGGGCCGCCGCTCCCGCAAGCCGATCGAGGCCTATCGCGCCAATCTCCGCATGCTCAAGTATTCGTCCGGCGCCGACGCGCTCGAAGCGTTGATCAATTTGCAGGAGAGTTTCGCGCTCGGCGCGATCAGGATTGCAACCCTGATGAACATCCCTGACGCGGAGGCCGACGCGGCGCTTCGCCAGGCGCCTCGCTTCATCAAGCTGTCAGTTGGCGACGAAGAAGCTTTCACCACGCGAACCAGGTGGGACGAGCTGAAACGCTTCGCGCTCGACGCGCTCGAGAAGCATCATAAGAAGGAGCCGCTGTCAGCGGGCCTCGAGATGGAAGCGCTGCGCACGCGCCTGCCCTACGAAATCGGCGCGCGCGCGTTCCGTCCGATAATCGATCGCCTGAGCCACGAATCCGAAATCGTGCGCGAGGAAAGCGTGCTCCGCCTTAAGGGCCATCGAGTACAACTCGGCGGCGACGCCGAAACGCTCGGCGCCAGCATCGATGCCGCACTGACAAACGCGCAGTTCCAACCACCGGATCTCAAGCAGTTAGCCGAGGCATTGAAAATTCCCGCCAACCAACTCGCGCGTCTCAGAACGGTGCTGCTCGCGATGGAACGCGAAGGCCGCGTGGTCAAGATAGCCACCGACCTGTATTTCAGCCGCGCTGCCGCCGATACCGCCCGCGCCCGCGTAGTCGACTATCTCCATACTCACAATGAAATCACGGCCGCCGTCTTCCGCGACCTGCTGGGCGCGTCGCGCAAGTTCGCAATCGCGCTGCTCGATCACTTCGACCACAGTGGTGTAACCACCCGCGTCGGCGACACCCGCCGCCTCCGCCTCAAGTCTTAGCCTCTCTCTGTCAGGGAGAGGATAGGATTGGGAGCTGGTCGGCTGAGTTGTGTACGTGCGGCTGACTTCGGCGCCGGGATGCGCGACAATGGGTGCGATGTCCAAAACGAAGGACAACAATCCCTCGCGGGGCGACCTGGTTCGCCTGACTGCGCGGTGCAAGGCTGCGGGTTGAGCCGGTAAGCTCGGTCCGGCGGACCTTTCCGCAGTCCTCGCGCGGCTCGATTTGCCGAGCCACCCTGATTTGCTCGTCGGAATCTCCACGGGCGACGACGCCGGAGTGTTCCGTCTTTCCGACGATCTTGCGATCGTGAACACCGTCGATTTTTTCACGCCGGTGGTTGACGATCCCTTCACCTACGGACAGATCTCCGCCGCCAACGCGCTGTCGGACGTTTACGCGATGGGCGGGGTGCCGCGCACCGCGCTCAACATCGTATGCTGGCCGCAGTCGGGACTGCCGGGTGAGATGCTCGCCGAAATTCTGCGCGGCGCCGCCGACAAAGCGCGCGAGGCCGGCGTCGTAATCGTCGGCGGTCACACCGTCGCCGACGAAGAAGTGAAATTCGGGATGGCTATCACCGGCGTGATCGATCCGCACCGAATCGTGCGCAATGTCGGCGCGCAAGTTGGCGACGCGCTCGTGCTCAGCAAGGCGCTCGGCACGGGAATCCTGATGACCGCGTTCAAGCGCGACAAGCTGGCCGACGAGCCTTACCAGGCCGCCGTCCGCTCGATGACGCAGCTCAACGCCGCGGCCGCATCGGCGATGCTCAAGTACGACGTTCACGCCGCCACCGACATCACGGGGTTCGGTCTCGCCGGTCACGCGCTCAAGATGGCCGAGGGCAGTGGCGTTACGCTCGTGTTCGAGGAATCCGACCTGCCGCTGCTGCCCGGCGTGCTCGAGCAATGCCGCGCCGGAATGATCCCCGGCGGCGGCGAGCGCAATCGCGAGTATTACGCGCCAAGCGTCCGCATCTCAGACGAAGTTGCCGACGAGATCGCGACGATCGCCTTCGATCCGCAGACCTCGGGCGGGTTGCTCATCGCGATTCCCGAGGAGCAGTCTCTTGCCCTGCTCGCCGAGCTTCAGAACAGCGGGCATCGCGATGCCGCGGTCGTCGGCCGCGTCGTCGCACGTCGCGAACATCCGATCGAACTAGTCTAAGAGTCCCAAGTCACCAATCCTGGAGGCCGCCGATGGATTTCTTCGAAGTCGCCACCTCAACGCCCACGATGCGCCGTTTCCTCGACCGCCCGATCCAGGAGGCGGAGCTGGTGAAAATCCTCGAGACCGCGAACATGGCGCCGTCGGGCTCCAACGCGCAGCCGTGGGAGTTTGTCGTCGTGCGCGACGGCGCAGCACGGCGCGAAATCCAGCGGCTGTACGAGGCGGTATGGGGTCCCTATAAGGACAGCGCAATCATCCGCGGACGCACGACCCTGTCGCCGCGCGCGGTCAAGGCAATCAAGACCGGCGATGAGTTCGCCGCGCAGTTGGCGATCGTCCCGGTTCACGTCGTGGTCTTTCTCGATCGGCCGAAGATGCGCGTCGAGCGCGGCAGCACTGAAGACCTTTTCAACTTCGGCGCGACCTACGGCTCGATCTTCCCAGCGATCGAACTGATGATGCTCGCCGCGCGCGCACTTGGCGTCGGCACCGCGATGACCACGATGCTCAGCAGCCGCGAGCCCGAGACCAAGGCACTTCTCGGCGTGCCGGAGCAGTATCAGCTGATTGCGCTGGTGCCGATGGGCTATCCGGCCGACGCTTTCAAACGGCCCCTGCGCAAGCCTGTGTTCCCGGGGATTCACGACGAGCGATGGGACCGCGCCTGGCCGCATACCGGTTGATCCCTCTTTGCGTTCTATCAGGATGGGCGAGAGGCACGGCCTTGTAGTGCCTGCTCGCGCAACGCGACGGCGCGGACGCGTCTTGCGCCGATGAACGGCAGTCCAACCGCACCCCCTTTTCCTGGGAATCTCCTGCGCGCCCTAGCCCTTGTTGACGTTTGAGGCCTGCAGGCCCTTGGGGCCTTGCGCGACCTCGAACTCAACCCGCTCACCCTGTTCGAGCGAGCGGAAACCTGACCCATCGATGGCGCTGTAATGGACGAACACTTCCTGCCCATCCTCCATCGTGATGAAGCCGTAGCCCTTCTTCGGGCTGAACCATTTGACGGTACCGTTAGCCATTTTCCCCCATACCTCCTGAAGGGAACCGAGCCGGAGCGCCCCTCGCGCCCTGCTCCAGCCCGCGGCGCCGCTTCCCCAAAGCAGCGCGCTTAACGGCGGGCATATAGCACAAGATGAGGCACTTACCAAATGGGTAAAACACTCGAAACCGCGCCGTAATATGCCTGATGGCCGGGAACGGCGCGGTGCGCCAGCTAGTATTGCCAGCGGCGAATAGGGCGCGCGTGCATGTGGCAGTGGTCGGGAATCTGGCGCATCACGTCGTCGATCCCGAATTTATCGGCGCCGTACTTGGCGCGCGCGACCAATGACAGCGCCTCAATCATGAATTCGCGCTCCTGATCCGTGGGCACCGCGCGATGCTCTCCCAAGACGGCCATCGGAGTGTCGCACGAGTCACAATCGAGGATTGTAAATTTGAACGGATGAACGAAGTCGGCGTAGCGCTGCGTGTAGTCACGCAACTCGCACAGTTCGCATTTCGGCATCGCGATTTGCGCGCAGCGAGAAGCGTCGCAGGCCACGACCGCCCGCGACGCATCGATGCGCAAATCATTACTTCGGAGAAGCCGCCGCCGCGGGCGAAGCCGCACCCATCGCGGACGAAGGCGCAGCCATTGGCGCCATCGGCGCTTCTTTGCCGGTCTTGGCCTGTATCGACGACTTGGTCTCGGCCTTGGCCGCCTCTCTCGCGTGCCGCTTGCATTTGCGGACCTGGTAGAGCGTGGTGCTCAGATCCTTGGCGACTTCCCGCTCATGCTTGCCGCTATTGAGTTCGTTCATCACGGCGTCGCAATCGACTTTGCTGGAGGCGTAGGCCGGCCGCGCCGCAAACGCAACCGTCATCACAAGCATGGCAGAGGCCGCCGCAAGCGCAAATTTCTTCATCACCATTTTCTTCCCCGCTCAAGTTAGAGGTTTCAAACGACGACCAGTATTTCAAAATGCAGGTCTTTTCAAAAGAGGCGCGAGATGCCCTTGTCGCGGGTCAGGGCTTGGGCCTTGCGAAGCCAGGGAAGGACGGTTGGCGTCTCTCCTGCAACGCGGCGACGCCCTCGGTCAGATCGGCGCTGAAAAATCCCATCATCTCGAGCGCCAGCGATGCGTCGAACGCCGGGCCCGCGACGCGCAGCCAGTTGTTGAGCGAGCGCTTCGTGAATCGCACCGCCTGCTGCGGGCCGCGCGCGAGCTTGCGCGCGACTTCCATCGCCTTGTCCATCAGCTTGTCGGCGGGTACGCACAGGCTCACCAGTCCGATGCGCTCGGCCTCCTTGCCGTCGATGAAGTCCGCGGTCATCAGGTAGTACTTCGCCTTGGCCATGCCGCACAGCAGCGGCCACACGATCACCGCGTGATCTCCGGCCGCGACGCCGAGGCGCAGATGCCCGTCCGTGATGCGCATCGCCTCGGACGCGATGCTGATATCCGCCATGAACGCGACCGCCAATCCCGCGCCGACGGCGACGCCGTTGATCGCCGAGATGATCGGCTTGTCGAGATTGATCATGTTGTAGACGATGTCGCCGGCTTCCTTCCATGCCTTGCCGATGTTCGCCGCGCTGGCGGCCATCTGCTGGATCATGTCGAGGTCGCCACCGGCTGAAAACGCGCGCCCGGCGCCCGTCACCACCACGACGTTGGTTTCATCGTCGTCGGCGATGTCGAGCCACACGCGGCTCAACTCCCAATGGAGGCGGCTGTTGGTGGCGTTGAGAACCTCGGGACGATTGATCGTGATGAGCAGGATGCCGTCGTCCTTACGCTCGAGCAGGAGATGCTGGTACTCGCTGTACTTCATTTTTTCACTGGCACCCTTCGTGCGCCTTGGGCGGACGACTGATCAGCTCCTGTAAATGTCGATGACCTTGCCGAGCAGCTCGATCGCTTGAGGCTTCGGACGTTGAAAGCTGTTGCGGCCGATGATCGAACCGTAGCCGCCGCCCGCATGGATCCCGCGGACGGTATTCAGCAACGACTCGTCGGTCTCCTTGGGGCCACCCGAGAAGATCACGATTCGCCGGCCGTCGAACGCCGACTGCATGACATGCTTGACGCGCGCCGAGAACGGCTCGACCGGCACTTTGTTGGCGTCGTACGCTTTCTTGGCTTCGGCCTGTTCGATAAACGCGGTGGGCGGCTTGACTTTGATTATATTCGCACCGAGTTGCGCCGCGATTTGCGCCGCATACGCAACCACGTCGAGCGCGGTCTCGCCCTGCTTGCTGACACCGGAGCCGCGCGGGTACGACCAGATAACCAGCGGCAGGCCGTTGGCCTTGGCCTCTTCGCCGATTTCGCGCGCGTGCTGGTACATCGTGTTCTCCTGGGTCGAGCCGGGGTAGATGGTCAATCCAACTGCGGATGCGCCGAGCCGCAGCGCGTCCTTGACGCTGGCGGTCACCGAGGGCGCCGGATCTTTTTCCTCGTTGAGCACGTCGTGGCTGTTGACTTTGAGGATGAGCGGAATTTCGCCGGCGTACTCGGCCGCGCCCGCCTCGAGAAATCCGAGCGGCGCCGCGTATGCGTTGCATCCGGCGTCGATGGCGAGCTGAAAGTGATAGCGCGGGTCGTAGGCGGGCGGATTGACGGCGAAGCTGCGCGCCGGGCCATGCTCGAAGCCCTGGTCCACGGGCAGGATCACGAATTTGCCGGTGCCCGCGAGCTTGCCGTGGTTGAGCATCCGCGCCAGGTTGCTGCGCACGCCGGCGTTTTCGGAATCGTAATAGCCCAGAATCTCTCGAACTCGTTTGGTCATATGCCTCTGTCTCCGATCGGGAGTGTCAATCCAGTATGCACCCTCTATATCACAGCATCGCGGCGGCGCAGTGCGCGGCGCCGAGCAGGCCGGCGGCTGGATTGAGCGAGACACGGACTTCGATCCGCTTCAGGATCTCGTTCAGCCTGCCTTTGGACAAAAATCCTTGCACGAACGCACCCGCGGTCAGCATCGGCAAAATTTTCGGCGCAATGCCTCCACCCAAAAAGACACCGCCCAGCGCCAGAACCTTGAGCGCCAGGTTGGCGGCCTCGGAACCGTAAATATCGCAAAACATGGTCAGTGCGTGAACGCAAACGGGGTCGCGTCCCTCGAGCGCCGCCTCGCTCACGGCGGCCGACGCGTCACCCGCGGCGATTTGGGCCGTCAGCCAACCTGGCTCTTCGGCGTGGCCCTCGCGCCGCAAAAATCTATAGACGTTCCACAGGCCCGGACCCGAGAGGACGCGCTCATAGCTGACGTGTCCGAATTCGTCCGTCAGAAACCGCAACAACTCGATCTGTTCGGCGCCGTGCGGCGCGAAATCGCTGTGCCCGCCCTCGGACGCCACCGCGTAATATTTGTTGTCCTCCCAGACCAGCGCGGATTCGCCCAAACCGGTCCCGGCGGCAAGCACACCGATGTTGCCATGCTCGGGCGGATTTTCCGCGCGATGCAAAACAACGAACTCGGCGGGTTTCAGATGAACCATGCCGTAGGCCATCGCCGTCAGATCGTTAATCAAGCGAACCGGCACGCCGCCGAGAGCGCGCGACAGCGAAACGCTGGACAATTGCCATGCCACGTTGGTGGCCTGGGCGCGGCCGTCGATTATTGGACCCGGCACGCCGAGGCAGGCGGCATTCACCGCCACGCTCGCGCCAAGGAAATCCGCGCATGCCGCCTCGAGGCTGTCGAACTGCGCGGTCGCGTAGCGATGCTCGCGCACGATTTCGAGCGTTCCCGCGGTTTGCTTGAACAGACCGAGATGGGTCTTGGTTCCACCGACATCGCCGGCCAGGATGAGCCCATCCATTGCGAACCGTTTCTAACCTTCGACGTTGAACGACTCGGCGAGTGCGACTTCCTCCGCGCTGCCGATGTAAATTGGATGCCGCTCGTGGATTGCGGTGGCAGCGATGTCGAGAATTCGCTGTGCCCCGGTCGAGCCGCGGCCGCCCGCCTGCTCGGCGAGCATCGAGAGCGGCGCAAGCTCGTACATCAGGCGGAGCTTGCCCTGGGCATTGCCGCCTTCGGCGACCTCGCCGGGATACATGTATATTCCGCCCTCGAGCAGGCATCGATGGAAGTCGGCGACAAATGCACCGCAGTATCGAAGTGAATAGCTGGTTCGTTTGTCTTTGCGGCTGGTAATATGCGCGACGAACTTGCGCGCGCCCTCGTGCCACTTTCCCGCATTCGCCTGGTTGACGGCATAGGTAGTGCCGTGCGGCGGCATCTTCACGTTCTCTTTCCACAGAATGAACTCGCCGCGCGTTCGATCGAGCGTGAAGATATCGACGCCCGCGCCCGCGCTATATACGAGTTGAGTTGCCGGCCCATACAGGACGTATCCTGCGGTTAGCTGCCGGCTTCCCGGCACCAGGATGTCGTCGATTGCCTTGCCGTGCCCGGGTGCACGTTTCTTAACGGCGAAGATAGTGCCGAGCGAACCGTTTACGTCGGTATTAGATGACCCGTCGATAGGATCGTAGAGTATGCAATAGCTATTATCGCGGCAGTCAACTGAGTAATGATGCGGCTCGTCCATTTCCTCAGAGATCAGACTGCATACCGGGTATCCGTGCTCGAAGGCGTCGAGGAAAACCTGGTTGCCAAACTCGTCGAGCTTCTTGACCTGTTCGCCGTGCACGTTGGTTTCGCCGGTGTAGCCGAGCCCGCCGTGGCCGGCGAGCGCCAGCTCCCGCGCGATGCGCGTGGCGATGAACTCGATGCGCTGCATGATGAGCGCGAGGTCCGCGACCGGCAGCGCCGTCGCGCTTTGGGTCTTGATATGACGCGCCAGAGTAATGCCGCCGCTCATCTGCATTCCCTCCTTAGAGCGTTCGCCAGGTGCGTCCGTCAGCGGCGATCATCAGGGCGGCCTCGAGCGGTCCCCACGACCCCGCCGCGTAGATTGGCGGATCCATCGGCGACTGGCCCCAGGCGTCCAGGATCGGTTGCACGAACTTCCACGCCTCTTCGACCGTGTCGCGCCGCATGAAGAGCGTCTGGTCGCCGACGATCACGTCGTTGAGCAGGGTCTCGTACGCTTCGGGCGTTGAGGTCACGTAGTGAAAGTCGACCTGGACCTGCTGGAGTTTGGTCTGCGAGCCGGGCACCTTGGACATGATGTGCAGCGCGAGGCCCTCGTCGGGTTGAATCCTGATCGTCAGCATATTGGGCGCCAGCGGAGCGCGTGGGTTTGCGTTATACAGGATTCGGGGCACGCTGTTGAAGTAGATCGCGATTTCGCTCGAGCGCTTGGGCAGCCGTTTGCCGGTGCGCAGGTAGAACGGCACGCCGGCCCATCGCCAGTTGTCGATCCAGCATCGCAGCGCGACAAAAGTCTCGACTTGCGAATCCGGCGCGACGTGCTCCTCGCCGCGGTAGGCCTTGACCGGCACGCTGCCGATTAGTCCCTCGCCGTATTGGCCCCGCACGACCCATTTCTCGATATCCTCGTCGCCAAGTGGACGCAGCGCGCGCAGCACATCGAGCTTCGCGTCACGCATCGACTCGGCGCCGGTGGTGTTGGGCGGCTCGGTCGCGATCATGCAAAGGGTTTGCAGCAGATGGCTCTGCACCATGTCGCGCAGGGCGCCGGCGTGATCGTAGTAGGCGGCGCGCGTGCCGACGCCCTCGGCCTCGGCGACGGTGATCTGTACGTGGTCAACGAAGCGCGCGGTCCAGATAGGTTCCAGGATCGCGTTGGCGAACCGCAACACCATCAGGTTCTCGACCGTTTCCTTGCCCAGGTAGTGGTCGATTCTGAAAATCTGGCTTTCGTCGAAATGGCGCGCGAGCTCGGCGTTGATCTCCGACGCGCTGGCAAGATCGGAGCCAATCGGCTTTTCGACCACGACACGCGTGAACGGATGCCCCTTCTCAGGCGGGTGAATCATTCCGGCTGCGGTCAATCCTTCCGAGCAGGTCTCGATGAATGCCGGCGGAATCGCAAAATAGTAAGCGCGGTTGCCGTCGGTGCCGCATTCGGCGTCGATCGCTTCGCATCGCTTGCGCAGGTTCTGGTAGTCGGCGGCCTCGGTGAACGAGCCGCGGTTGAAGTGCAGCAGGGGTGCGAACTTTGCCCAGTGTTCTTTCTCGACCTTGCGGCGCGAGAACTGCTCGATGCCGCTGAGCGCGAACGCGCGATACTTCTCGTCGTCGAGATCCTCGATCGAGAACCCGAGGATCGCGAACTTGTCGGGCAATTCGCCGTCGATCGAGAGATTGTACAGCGCGGGAATCAGCTTGCGATGGCTCAAGTCGCCCGCGCCGCCGAAAATCACGACGATGCACGGATCGTAGTGATGGCGTTCCTTGATGGGATGAAGGTGATTGAAATCAGTCCGGTTTGCTGCAGTCGCGGCCATAAACAACTTAACCCTCTCGCCCTCTATTCCTTGACGATGCCGTAGCCGCCGAACTCGTCGCGCAGCGCGGCGAGCAATTTCTCGGCGAAAGTTCCCGGGCCCTTTTCGGCGCGGGAGCGAAAGCGCGCGAACAGCGCCATCGTGATTACCGGCATCGAGATGCTTTTGTCGATTGCGTCCTGCACCGCCCAGCGGCCCTCGCCCGAATCCTCGACCCAACCCCGGATTTGCTTGAGCCCCGGATCTTTTTCCAGCGCGTTGGCCGTCAGCTCCAGGAGCCAGGATCTCACGACGCTGCCCTTTCGCCACAGGTTGGCGATGCTGGTCAAGTCGAGCTTGTAATCCGACTCGTGCATCGCCTCGAAACCCTCGGCGTACGCCTGCATCAGCCCGTACTCGATTCCATTGTGGACCATCTTCACGTAATGGCCCGCGCCGTGGCCGCCCACGTGGTCGTAACCGCCGGGAGGGGCAAGCGTTTCGAAAATCGGTTGGTAGCGCCTGAAAATTTCCGCCTCGCCGCCGATCATCAGGCAGTAACCGAGCTTGAGTCCCCAGATGCCGCCGCTGGTGCCGGCATCGAGGAGATGCAGCTTCCTGGCGGCGAGCACGGCGGCGCGGCGGACGTCGTCGTGAAAATTGGTGTTGCCACCATCGATGATCGCGTCGCCGGGCTCGAGCAATTCCGCCAGTTGGTTGATCGTGCTCTCGGTCGGCTCGCCCGCCGGCACCATCACCCACACGCCCCGCGGCGGCGCGAGCCTGGCGACCAGGTCCTTGAGCGAGTCGACGGCGTCGGCGCCGAAGGTCGAGACTTCTTTGCGCTTTGCATCGTCGAGATCAAAGGCGACGATCTGGTGATTGTCGCGCCGCAGCCGCTCGACCATGTTCATGCCCATTTTGCCGAGACCAACGAATCCGATTTCCATCAAACGTGCTTCCTCTTGGCAGACGACGATGCGGTCCGGATTCGCAGCCATGCGGCAGGAGGGAAACTCCCGCGCACGCTCCGGCATTTGATTATCCGGCGCTCTGCCTAGGCTATTCCAACATATCGATTGTTCAAAGACCGCGCCCCGGAACCAAGCGCTTAGCGGGATTTGATGTCGTCTTCAAGCACCAGATTGCGCAAGTCCTGGCGCTGGAAGATCGCGGCCACCGTGCGCGTCAGCGCGACCGACAAATCCTGCCCCGGTTCGTCGTAAATGCCCGCTTCGTCCTCTGAACCGAGACCGAACGAGCCGACCGGCGGGTCGTAGTAGGTATCGTTGGTGCTGCCGGTCCAGAACGGAACGCTGAACGGCGGCTTGTAGATCGAGACGTCGAGCGCAAAGTCCGCGATCGTCCGCCAGATGGGACCGTACTGACCGTCAGCGCCGCGGGCCTTCTTCACCCAGCAGCGCCGAATCTTGCTCTCGAGTACATACTCGGTTTTCTCCGTGACGCCAGGCTTATAGGTGACCTCGGTAGACGACGACGCGCTCAACCCCGCCTCGTCCGCCGAGCGCCCGATCGCTTGCTGCAGGATCGGGCCAAGCGATGAGCTGTACAGGCGTTCAGTGACGTTGCCCGATTGATCGACGATAACTCCGATCGCCGGATTGCCGTTGAGCGGCGCGGCGTCGCGGGTCACATCACGCGCGTCGGCCGGCATCAGAATCAGGATGGTCTTTTTGGGATAACTGTTTTGGTATCCCTTGACCTGGTACGGGTAATACTCGAGCGTCTGAACCGACGTCGTAGGTGCCGCAGCCGTGCCGCCGCCTTCATTGACGCTCGAACATCCCGCGAGCATCGAAGTTAGAATCGAAGCGATCGTGATGAGGAGCGCGATTCGGCAGGTGTGCAGGCTCCCCACGATCTGCCGCGCCTCTTATCGATTCGCCGCCTGGGCCCGCTCGCGGAAGAGAAACAGCGTGCCGCCCACCTCGAGCCGATCGCCGCTCTTGAGCGCATAGCGGCCCGCTACCGGCTGTCGATTCACGAATATCTGGCCGCCGGTCGGACTGATGATGAAATTCTTGCCCTCGCGCCGGATGATCGCATGACTACCGAGCACGGACTTATCGCCGAACAGCCCGATGTCGCTTTCCTCGGCGCGGCCGATGATAGTCACGCCCTTGAGCAGCGGATACTCGCGGCCCTCGCGCGCGTTGCGGCTCTGGCTGCGCACGACCATCAGCCAGCCGCGCTTGAGCAGCTCGCCGACCAGTCCGATGAAGAATCCGATCAGCGCGCCCAGGATGATGATCGCGATCGCACGTCCGAACGCTTGCGGAAAGGTGGTCGTCAGGCTCTGGTAGAAAAATCCGCCGAGCGCTCCGCCCAGCACGCCGCCGATCGCGCCATTGCGCCGCCGCGCCGCCGATCCCGACGCCGAACCCACGCCGAGTCCGACCGCGATTCCAAGCACGCCCCATCCCAGGATGCGGCCGTTGAGCCCGCCCAGGATGTCGAACGCAAATTCGCCGACGAGTAGCCCCAACGCTCCGCCGGCCGCGCCGATAACCCCGCCGACGATGAATCGGCGCGCTGCCTGGCGAATCTGGCCTACGCTGAGTGTCTCGATCGAGGCGAGAAACGCGCTGATCAGTGCGCCGATCAGCGCGCCGAACAAGATATCGCGGCCATAGACCCAGCGGATGCCGAGGATTGGCTCCGAGAGCCCCCACGCGGCGAAGCCGCCAAGCGCGCCGGCGGCCGCGTAGAACAGAAGCTTCTCCTGGGAAACGTTACTCGCCATGATGCAATTTTTTCACTCTCAGCATTGCGCGTGCTTGGGTCAGGTTCAAGCACAAATCTGGGGACGCGAGGATCGTCGAGGCCCGGGAGGTGGCTTCACAGCGTCAATGCCGCCTCGGCGGGCAGATTGAGCGGCAACCCGCACGTGCCGCATTGCTTCGAGAAGACTCCCCACGGCGCGCCGACTCCCGCGAAGTAAACCTCGCCGCATCGCGGGCATTTGAATGAATAAAGCTTGCCAATGTTGAGCGCGCTCAGGATCAGCGCAATTCCGGTTCCTGAAAGGGACCATTTGAAGATGGTGAAAACTTCATCGGTGTAGCCGATGGAGTACGCGATTGCCGCGCCCGCCGCCAATCCCGCAAAAAACGCGCTCACGTAATAGAACTGCCGCTGCGCGAGCGCAATGCTGGCCAGTTCGGCGCGATCCTCGGCGGTGATAATCGGCGGTTTCGGCTGCGGGATTCCCGCTTCGTCGAGCAGGTCCAAGTTATTAGTTCGCCGTTGTGACCCAGGTGCCGCGCTCTCCCGACGGCGTCGATTCGAAAGTGCCGCTGATCTGATCGTTCCTGCGCGCGCCTTCGAAGTAGTACGTCTCGGTGCCGTATGGGACCTGGAATTGCAGGTGGTTGCCGCGCACGAATCCTTCGATCGGCGTCATCCCGAAGCCTGACTGACGGATGACGAGCTCGCCGTGCAGGAAGCCGTTGGGCTGCGGACGCAGCCTAAGCTCCATCTCGGGATTACCGCCGCTGCGAAGACCGCTGATGGTGCCGGTGGCGATCGTCGGCCCCAGCATGCTGGAGCCCGAACTGCTGCCGCCCATCGAGCTGCCGATTGCGCCGCCGCCGCCCGGGTACGTCGCGGACGGACTGCCACCCGCGTCGGCCACCACCTCAAATCTCTTCGCGTCGAAATATTGGCCGTTCAGATAAAAATTAACCGTGTACGTCCCCGGCAAAAACGCGCCGCCGCGCGAGTTGCCGACGCGTCCGCTAAACGTCACCGTTTTCATGCTGGGCGAGACGGGCTGATAATCGTTGACGCTGCCCAGCGTGCGGCCGTCCGGCCCGATATACGCCGCATCGACGCGGTATTGGCCGGGCTCCAGCTTGTAAAGCCGGTTCTCGAAGCTGACTTCCCAGCCGACGAACAGCACCTTCGATACGTCGAAAGAGTCGGTCGCGCCAGACAGTGCGGTTCCGGTCTTGGTAGTGTTGAGAAAGGTGATACTGCGGAGCTGCAGCGGCTTGGCGCGGCGCTCGTCGATCATTGCGAGCTTGCGCGCTTCCTCTTCGCGCTTGCGCTCCTCTTCCTTCGCGGCCGCCGCAGCCGCCGCCGCGGACGCCGCCGCTGCGTTCCTCGCGCTAACGTCCTGGTTAACCTGGAAGCCTTCCTGCGCGAGCATCTTGTCGTTCGAGTAGAGCGCCACTTTGTAGGTGCCGGCGGGCTTGTCGGTCATGGTCGGCATCAACGCCACGCCGCTGAAGTCGGCGGTTTTCTGCGCCGGCCCGATAAACATATTCGTGTCGCTGGACGCTATCTGAAGTCCGTTCGGATCGTAAAAGCGCGCCTCGACTTTTTCATCGCGCCCTTCCAGTCCGGCGAGCAGGTTTTTGAAGGTCGCGGTCCACTTCAGGTAGCGCGCGTTGGTCAGATCGGTGTCCTTGAATTGCGATTGCGGCGGCGCCAGGGCGGTGCCCTCGCGCGTCGAAAGCGCCAGCGTCATCTGGGAAAATTCGAGCGGATTCTCGCGCGCCTTGGCCAGCAACTCCTCATGCTTCCACGGCAGTCCGTCGAACAGCGGCTTGAGCCCGAGCCGCAGCTGCAGTGCCGGATCTGAATAAAGGTAGGTCCCGCCGAACGCGGCCCCCGCCAACACCATCAGGAAGATCGCCAGACCGATCGAACGGCCCAGCGCGCTGCGCGGCTTGCGAGGAACGACCGGCTCGTCCTCAAACTCGAGTTGTTCCTGGTACTGCGACAGGCCGCCGGTTCCGCTGGTCGAGCTGACGCGAGCGCCGTCGAGCGTGAGGCCGCGCCCGTAGAGCATCATGTCGCGAAATTCCTGGATGGTCCCCGGCCGCCCGTCCACCTCGTATGCCAGGGCAGCGTCGATAGCGCCCGCCAGGTTGCTCGACGCGCCCGGACGCAGGTCGCGCACCGGCGGAAAACTGAAGGGCGGGAACTTTTCGGGGTCGCGGCCCGTCAGCACGTAATGCAGCGTCGCACCCAGCGAGTAGATGTCGCTGCGCGGATCGACCAGGCCCTGGTACTGCTCCGGCGGCGCGAAGCCGAGCGTGCCGATCATCGTGCCCTTGCGCGCCGCCTTGAACAGCCGCGCGATCCCAAAGTCCACCAGCACCACCCGCCCGTTCGAATTGACCATCACGTTGGACGGCTTCATGTCGCGATAAATTATCGGCGGCGTGAGCCCGTGCAGATACGCGAGCACGTCGCACAGCTGGCGCGCGATGTCGATCACCAGGCCCTCGGGCAGCGGCTCGCCGCGCGCGGCGAGTTCCTCCTCGAGGTTGCGCCCCTCGACGTACTCCATCACCAGGTAATGGCGATTGGCGAGTTCGAAGCGGTCGGTGATCGCGGGAATCGCCTGATGCTTCAGTTGCGCGAGCGTGTCGGCTTCGCGCGCGAAATACTCGTTGGCCTCGATCCGCTGCGCCTGGTCGATAAAGTGATCGACCATCTCCTTGATCGCGCACGGGCGATTGGCCAGGCGCTGGTCATGCGCGAGGTAGACCATCCCCATCCCGCCGCCGCCGAGCAGCCGCGCGATCGCGTAGCGGCCCTGCAGCACGGTGCCGGCCGCGAGCGGCCCGGTCTGCTGCGATGTATCTTTGGGCGAGGTGGCCATCGTTAATCGCCGACGCGTCGTTCGCGCCTAGCTTGCATAGACTACAATCACTGAAATGTTGTCGGTACCGCCACCGGCGTTGGCTGCGACGATTAATTCGCGCGCCGCGTCGAAGGGATCCGCGTTGCGCCCCAGGATGTCGCGGATCTGATTGTCCATGACGTGCGCCGTCAAGCCGTCGCTGCACAGCATCAGCTTGTCCCCGCGTTTCAGCTTGAGCGCGACCGCCTCCGCCCCGGCTGGTCCGCTCTGGCGCGCGCCGAGCGAGCGCGTGATCACGTTCTTGTGCTCGTGCGTGTGCGCTTCCTCAGCGGTTATCTGGCCTATTTCGACCAGCCGCTGCACGAGAGAATGATCCTTCGTGACCTGGCGAAGCGTCGCGCCTTCCATCACGTATCCCCGGCTGTCGCCGACCCAGGCCACGGCCGCGTTTGAAGGCGTGACCAGCGCGCAAACGCCCGTCGAACCCATTCCGCGCGACTCCGGATGGCTCGCCACATAGTCGATAATCCTGGAATTCGCTTCTTCGAGCGCGCCCGTCAGCAGCTCCGCTCCGTTTTTAACTTCTCCACGTGCGGTATCGAGCCGGGTCTCAATGTAACTCCGGATCGTCTCAACGGCAATTGCGGAAGCGACTTCGCCGGCCTCCGCGCCGCCCATTCCGTCGGCCACGACATACAAATGCGTCTGCGCCGGCTCGACCAGCGATTCGCGTACGTACTCGACCGCCAGCACCGAGTCCTCGTTATGCTCGCGCACACGGCCAACGTCGGTCATCGCGGCCGCGCGCAGGCGAATCGTGCTTCCGAGCGCGATCAGCTCGGCCTTGAACTCGTCGACCGTCGGCCAGCGATCGGCGGGACTGAAGGCGATCGCACGGCGAATCGCATTCTCCAGCCGCGGTGTGACGACATGCGGCGGATAGAACTGGACCGGTCCGGCCTCTTCGCGCCAGCTCTCGCTGGGAATCCTCGCGCCCGTGAGCCACGTGTAGAGGAGCGCGCCGGCCGAGAAAATGTCAGCGCGCTTGTCCACTTTTTTGCCGCGATAAATCTCGGGCGCCGTGTAGCCGTCGTTGAAAATCGGCTCGCTCTGAAGTTCGTTGTCGTTGCTGACGTAGTCCAGGCCCGTCAGCTTGAGCCGGCCGTCCTTGGCAAGCGAAACCGATTCCGGGCAGATGTCGTTGAGCCTGAGCGCCCGGCGATGCACAAACGAAATCGCCTGGCAGAGCTGCACCGCGGCCGCGATCGCTTCCGGCTCGCTCATTTTCTGAGAACCGCGACGCAGCGGCTTTAGTACCTCGTCGGCGTAAATCAGGTACACGCGGCCGTTTTCAACCGAAGCGAATCCTTCGATCGCGCGCTGAAACGCCGGATGGCTGATCGTTTGTGACAGCGCCAGCACACGCCCGAAGACCTCACCGAGATCTTCGCCGCCCACGGGCGATTCATCCTCGAGCGCGCCGTCGCCGCTCGCCGAATTTTGCTGAGTTTCGGCTACGACCGCCGCTTCCGCCGCTTCGCTCGCTTCATCCGGCGATGCATTCTCCGCGGCCTCGGCCAAAACGCCAGCGCTCGCTTCGGTCGCGACCGCCGACTGTATGCCTTCCGCCGACGCGTCGGTGCCGGCCGGCGCTGCCACGGGCGCACTCGACGCGTGCTGCGGCGGCGCCGCGGATGCGGTCCCATTGGTTTGCGCAGCCTGCGGTCTGAGTTCCGCCGTCTTGGCGCTCGGACCGTTGGGATCTTCGTTACGCACCGCCTGCGGCGCAGGCGTCTCGACCACCGGCGCTTCATCGACAGCTTCTGCCGCCGGTTGCGGGCCGAAGCGCTCGCGCAATGCGATCGATTCCGTCTTGCCGTCGCGGACCCGTTTTGCCCGATAGCGATTTTCAATCGACGTCTGGCCCGTCAGCGCGACTATCTCGATTCCGCCTCTGAGTGACGTGCAGGCTGTCAGAGGCGTCGGCCGCGTCGGCGACGACTGCGCCGCGGATGAGGCTGCCTTGGACAGTCCCTGACCGCATCGATCGCAAAACGTGGCGTCGTCCGGCGCCTCTTGGCCGCATTCAGGACAGGTGATCATGCGCCGCTAGCCTCTCCGAAACTGCAATATAGCACCACCGAACACCACCTGGTCGCGGTCTTTCAACTTATACAGTTGGTCGCGCCCGAGCTTGCCGCGCCCGGCGATATACGTGCCGTTCAGGCTGCCCAGATCGCGGATGAAGTAGTCGGTGCCGCGCAGCACTATCTCCGCATGGCGCCGCGAGACGCGATCGCCGCCCTGCGCGAGCTTCTTCAAATCGATATCGAGCTTGTCGGCCTTATCCTGCGAGCGTCCGATCACGGTGCGCATCCCAAAAATGCCGAACTCGATTTCATCGCCGCGCGAGACCAGCTTGGCCGGCGCGGCGGATACGTCGACGGCGCCGTTGTTGTTGTTTGCAAACAATCCGCCGGCACCTGGACCCGTCGAAATCCGCGGCGAATAGC
The DNA here is from genome assembly GCA_963842085.1 of uncultured delta proteobacterium. Classification (GTDB taxonomy): domain Bacteria; phylum Desulfobacterota; class Binatia; order Binatales; family Binataceae; genus Binatus. Next base: position 2,083,939 of record CAWJET010000001.1, on the reverse strand, counting down.
TGCGCGACGAAGATGCGCGCGAACCCGTCCGGGCTTTGGTGTCGGCCTGCGCCGAGTCGCCGGTCGAGCCGAGTCGCGATCCGTACGACGACGCCGCTACCGCCGGCTTCAACTCTTTCGTCTTGGCCGTCGATGACGGATTCGGAGCCGCGCTGTGCGCCGATGCGGACATGCGCGCCTTGAGCCGACGCTCAATCATGCTGCGCGCTTTGCCGCCGAGCTCGATCGCCCTTTTGATTTGCGGCGCGACGAGCTTGGCCGCCGTGCTGCCGCCCGTTCCACCGCCGCTCTTGATTTTTGCCGCGGCCGGCTCGCTCAGCACGATCGTTGGCATCGTGGACGCCGGCGCACTCGATACCGCCGACTTCCACGGGGTCATCGGCCGCGACCGTGGCGCCGCCGCCGGCGCATTCGAATTGCTCAGCACCACTGTCGACTGCGTGGACATCGGACTCGGCGCGCCCGCGCCGGCGCCGATCGCGAGTCCCGCGCTCCCACTCAGTTGCCCCGACTTGTTCTCGGGCGGCGGCTCGGGCAGTGCGCGCTTCATCTCTTTTGCCGACGCCGGCCGCTTGGTCACGTCCTGCTCGAGCGCGCGCATTACGGCGTCGGCCGTCTTGACCGAAACCTCGGGCGCGAGCGCGCGCAGGGGAGGAAAGCTGAACGGCGGCTCGAGCTGCGGATCGCGCCCGGTCAGCAGGTGATGCATGGTGGCGGCCAGCGAGTAAAGGTCCGAGCGCGTCTCGACCTTGCCCATGTACTGCTCGGGTGGCGCGTAGCCGACCGAACCGATTTGCGTGCCGCGTCCGCCCGGCGGCAGGAAGCGCGCGATGCCGAAATCGATCAGCATCGCGCGGCCGTCCTTGTCGATCATGATATTGCCGGGCTTCAGGTCGCGATAAATTATCGGCGGCTTTTGCCCGTGCAGGAAATCGAGCACGTCGAGCATCTGCCGCGCCCACCTGAGAACTCGGTCCTCGGCGACTTTGCCCTTGGGCCCCAGCTTGTCGAGCAGGTGCTGCAAATCGCCGCCCGCGACAAACTCCATCACCAGGTAATGGCGCGCGTTCTCGGCGAAGTGATCGATCAGAGTGGGGATCCCCGGATGCGACAGGCGCGCGAGCACGTTGGCCTCGCGCGCGAAATCCTCGACCGCCTTTTTCTCCTGGATTCCGTCGCCGACGACCATCTCTTTGACCGCCACCGGCCGGTTCGCCAGGCGCGTGTCGTTGGACAGGTACACGCGTCCCATCCCGCCAACGCCGAGCACCTTCTTGACGCGGTAACGACCGTCGAGAAGATGGCCCTCGGGGAGCTCCTCACCCGCATTCATGGCGATTGTCTATAACCCCCCATCAGCTTCCACGCACGCGGCGTACTTCCGGGCGCGACTGGAGGGGATGGCGGCTCAAGAGATCGGTTCTACCACCAGCTTCAAAAACGTTTTTCCGATGATCACTTCGTCACCCGACTTGATCTCGGCGGGACTGCCCGGCGAGAGCCGCGGCTGACGATTCACGTAGGTGCCGTTGAGACTGCCGATGTCCTCGATCGTGATCTTGCCTCCTTCGATTCGAATCAGCGCGTGCTTGCGCGAGATCTTCGCCTCGGGATCGTCGGCGTCGAGATCCACCTCCGGAAACGATCCCGTCTCGGGATCCCATCTGCCGATCAGATTGTTGCCGTCTTCGAGCGGGAATTCCTGGCCCTTGCGTCCGCCGCGAACCACCGCCAGCTTCGCCTTGAACGGCGCCGCAGCGGCCGCCGTTGCGGGCGCACTTTCGGGCGCGGCCTCCGGCTTGATCTCACCGGTCGGCGCTTCCGACTTGGGCGCTTCTGCCGTCGGAGCCGCCGCCCCGTCCGCAGGCGCCGCGTTAGCGTCGGTGCTTTCAGCAGCGGGAGCGGCTGGCGCTGCTTCGGGAGCCGCGGCTTCGGGAGCCGCGGCAGCGGGAGCGCCAGCGGCGGTGCCGGCGGCGGCGAGCTTCGCGCCGCATCCGTCGCAGTAATCAAGTCCGTCCATGTTTTCGTAGCCGCATTCGCCGCATTTGATCATGGTCTAAGCCCTCGCCGGTGAGTTCGAAGTATCGGTACCGTGCCGTTCACCAAATTTCATTTCCATCTTTCACGTTTCACGCGATAACACTAGTCGGACTTCTGAAATTCCTTCAACGCTTCCGGATCGAGCATCTGGGTCTTGCGCACCACTGCCTGCGCTTGCAGCAGCGTGGTCTTGGCCGCCTTGGTCTGCAGAGTCTGCGTCTTCTTGATCTGATCGATCAGACCCGACAGCGCCTGCGTCGCCTTGACATTGCCCATCCGCTGCGTGCCTTGCAGCGCGTTGCCGAGCAGGCGCGTCGCCCGGTCGACGTTGCCCGCCTTGAGTTCCTCTTCCGCCTTGGCCTGCAGCTTGGCGATCGAGACCTGGTCCACCAGGTTCATGACGCGGCCGTTGCGCTTGCTGGTCAGCGTCCGATCGAGCGTGTAATCGACGGTCAGATCGCATTCCACGGTCTTTTCGCCGCCGCCCGGCACCTCGTAATGGAACGTGCTTTGCAGAATTCTGACCTGCCCCGGCTTGCGCGGCGGCAGCACCAGCGTCAACAGCACGGAGCCGGGCACGCCCGCCTGCAGGTCGCCAATCTCGTAGCCGATTTTGCGGTCCTCGCCGACCAACGGCGTGCCGAGCACGTAAATTTCCGGCGAAGCTCGAAACGCTTCGCGCACCTGCACGCCCTGCGACAGGGTCACCTCGATTCGCCCGTTGCGCAGGCTCACCGAGCGCAGTCCCTCGAGCTCGTCTTCGAAAATGCTGGGAATCTCGGCCGGGTCGCCGATGAAATGATATTTGCCGTTGGAGTCCTGCGCCAGGCGTTGCAGCAGTTTCTCGTTGAACTCGACGCCGACGCCCATCGTCGAGAACGAAATCTCGCCGCGGTTCTTCTCGACCAGGTCGATACAAGCCGTCTCTTCGTAGGTCTGGCCGTCGGTGAGCACCAGCACGCGATTGAGGCGATCGGGGCTGAGATTTTTCTTGACCTCGTCGATTGCCGCACGCATCCCGAGCGCCATCTGCGTGCCGCCGCCGATTTCGAGCAGGTCGATATCGTCGATCGCGCGTTTGATCGCGGCCTTGTCACGCGCGGCCTCGGGCGTGATTATCACTTTCGCCTTGTCGGCAAACGCGACTATCGAGACCTTGTCGTCCTCGGTCAGGTTGTCGGCCAGGAATTTGACTGCGTCGACGACGAATTCCAGCCGCCGTTCGTCGTACATCGAGCCCGACCGATCTATCACCACACCCAAGTTGAGCGGCACCCGGCTGCCGCCGCCCGCGCCGCCCGCGCCCCGGGCAACAGCCTCGAGCAACACGTAGAGAACGAAGTTTTCCGCGCTGGACAGCACATGTTCGCTGCTCGCCAGCGCCTCGAAGCTAAGCGGATCGGCCATTCGTCAATCTCCCCGGACTGATTGTAGATTCAAGCTGCGAGCCTTGGCAACCGACCTGTTAGAATACGAACCGCACACGGATAAACCAAGCCCCTCAGTAGCGATACCGTAACCATTAGGACGTTGCCTGGTTAATACCGATACAGCCAATACCGGTATAATGTCCGCCCGGAGAATGCCCATGCGTAGTGCCACAAGCCACATCCGCCATGGCGTCGGCAGTGTCCGACCCTACTTGTACGGCCGTTTGGACATGTTGGAACTGGTAAAGCGGGCCTTCGGTGCGGTGGAATTGCAGCGCCTCGGAGTCGGCAGGGGCTTTCACGTCGAGGCCAAAATCGGCGATTCGATGGTCGTGATGGAGGTCTGCGACCCGCCTCATCCCGGCGGCAAGCCCGCTTCCATCTATGTGTACGTCGACGACGTGGACGCAGCCTACCAGCGCGCGCTGGCGGCCGGCGCAACCTCGATCACCGCCCCCGAAGACAAGCCCTACCAGGAGCGCGCCGCCGGCGTGAAGGACTCCTTCGGCAACATCTGGTACATCGCGACCTACACCGGCTGACCACAATCCATCGTTACTCGTGTGATAGCCCGCGCCGGTGGCGACGGTTCCTGCTAAGCTTTAGCGGAATGAGCCCGAAGAAGAGGGAAAACCTCAAGGCGCTGCTCTTCGACTTTGGCGGCACGCTGGCGTTCCTGGACTTCGAATTGCTCGCGCGCGAATTCTCGCGCGAAGGGCGCAAGCTCGACGCGCTCGCGCTCGAACATGCCGAATACGCGGGGCGCGCGGCGATCGATCGACACCTGATGAGCGAGGGGAACAGGCAAGCCACCAGTGCGGCTTACGAGCATTTTTTTCGCGGCTGGATGGCGGCGGCGGGAATTCCAGAAGAGGAATTCCGCGAATGCGCGGCGAGGTTCAGCGCGATACATCGCGAGGCCACGCTCTGGCGCGTCGTGCGGCCGGGCACGTTCGAGGCGCTGGAGGCATTCAAGTCCGCCGGCTACAAGCTCGCGATCGTGTCCAATGCGGAGGGGCAGGTCGAGGCGGATGCCAGACGATTCAGGCTGGCGGATTACTTCGACGTGATAATCGACTCGCACATTGTCGGCGTCGCCAAGCCCGACCCGCGGATTTTTCGAATCGCGCTCGAGCGCCTGGGCGCCGCTCCCGGCGAAGTGAAATTTGCCGGAGACATCTATTCGATCGACGTCGAGGGCGCGCGCGCGGCGGGCATCGAAGCACGGCTCGTCGATCAGCACGAGCGCTACACCTGGGTCGAGCATGAGAAGATTCGGCACATCGGGGAGCTGCATCGAATCGATTGAGTCGCCGAGGAAGATTCAGCGATGGGCATTATCAGAGACCAGTCGGAAAAGATTTTCACCGGCGCGATTACGACCCGCCAGTGCCATCCGCTCCTGCCGACCGGAGAGTACGAGGAAATTGCGGACGGCGTGATGTTCTACCGATGGTTCGCGAACGTGACGGCCGCCAAAACGCGCGAGGGCCTGGTGTTGATCGACACGGGCGGCTACTTCAACCAGGATGCGACGGTGAAACTGATTCGGCAGTTCTCGCCGGAGCGGGTGAACACCGCCATTTACACGCACGGGCACGTCGACCACGCGTGCGGGATGCCGGCGATCGTCGCGGATGCGCAGAAGAACAAGGTCGCGCGGCCGCGTGTGGTGGGGCATCGCGCGGTCGCGGCGCGATTCGATCGCTACAAGCGCACGACTGGCTATAACACAGTAGTCAATACGCGGCAGTTCAACCGGCCCGCGGCGTGGCCGACTGAGTATGTATATCCGGATACCTACTTCGATAGTCAGTTGAATGTAGTTGCGGGCGACGACAAGTTCGAATGCCATCATGCGCGCGGCGAGACCGACGACCATTGCTGGGTGTTTATGCCGCAGCGCAAGGTGCTGTGCACCGGAGACTTGATCATCTGGGCCGCCCCCAATGCCGGCAATCCGCAGAAGGCGCAGCGCTACGCGCGCGAATGGGCCGAGGCGCTGCGCGCGATGGCGCGGCTGGGGGCGGAAGTGCTCGTGCCGGGGCATGGCTACCCGGTGTTCGGCGCGATTCGAGTGCGCCAGGTGCTGAACGACACGGCGAACTACCTGCAAAGTTTATACGATCAGACCGTTGCGATGATGAACGCGGGCTCATCCCTGGACGAGATAATTCACACGGTGAAACCGCCGCCGAATCTTGCGGAGAAGCCCTGGCTGCAGGCCGTGTACGACGAGCCCCAGTTTATCGTCCGCAATATCTGGCGGCTGGAGGGCGGATGGTACGACGGCACGCCGTCGAATCTGAAACCCGCGACCGACGGCGAACGCGCGCGGGAGATCGCGGCGCTGGCGGGCGGCGTGGCGCCGATCATCGCGCGCGCGAATGAGAAACTTGCGGCGGGTGAAATCGTGCTCGCGTGTCATCTGGCCGACTGGGCAGTGGCGGCGGCGCCGGACGACAAATCGGCGCATGAAGCGCGGATGAGAATCTATGCGGCGCGCGCCGAGCGCGAGGAATCGACGATGGCGCACGGTATCTTTCGATCCGCAGTACTCGAGTCGGCGGCGAAGGCGGGAGTGCCGGCGCCGGAAGATAAAAGGAGCGCGTGATCCAAGGACCGCTTCGCGATTTCAAAACCGGAGCCGGCTTCGCTGGCGCGAAGCTGTCCGAGATCTTTCCTGCCGCTCGCGCTCGCTTGGTCAGGATGACAAAGGCTGCGCTCGAACGCGATCATGCTAGTGGACGCGGGGGCAGCGTTAGTTTGCCGAGGATGGCGGGCGCTCGCGCACCGGTGACACTGGGGATATTACCCTGGCGGCCGCGCAGCATCTGGTAGCCGAGGATGGCAAATGCGACGGCCTCGAGCGCGTCGCCGTCAACGCCGAGTTCTGCGGCGGTGATCACTTCGACCTCGGGAAGTTCGGCCGCGAGCATGCGCATCAAGGTGGAATTTTTTGCGCCGCCGCCGGTGACGATCAACTGATCGACGGGACCGCGGGGAAGGATGAAGCGGCGGCATGCATCCGCGATCGATCGCGCGGTGAGGGCGGTAACGGTCGCGACCAGATCGTAGTCAACGATTTTCATGCGGCGGGCGTCGGCGACGATGCGATCGAGCAGATGGGTCCCGAATTCCTCGCGGCCTGTCGATTTTGGCGGGCGTCGTCCGAAGTAGGGATTGCGCATCAGCCTGGCCAGCAGCGGCTGGTTGACCTGCCCGCGCGCCGCGATGCGTCCGTCGCGATCCATCCGCAGGCGGCCGCCAGAGATTCGTGAAGCGAGCGCGTCGAGCATCATGTTACCCGGGCCGGTATCGAATGCGATGAGGTCGGCGTCGCCCAGGCGCGCGCGGGGCGGAATGTAAGTTGCGTTGCCGATGCCGCCGATGTTCTGCACGACGCGGCCGTGCATGGAGTCGGCGAACAGCCAGAGTTGGGCGAGCGGGGCGAGCGGCGCGCCCTCGCCACCGAGCGCAAGGTCCATCGCGCGGAAGTCGGCAACGACGGGAACGCCGGTGGCTGCGGCGACAACGGCGGGCTCGCCGAGTTGCATCGTGGAGGCGACCTGTCCGCGGGCAACGCGGCGCGGCGGCAGATGAAAAAATGTATGGCCGTGCGATCCGATGAAGGCGACGTCGGAAAGCGCGACACCAGCGCGCCGGGCGATCTCGATGGCGGCGCGTCCCAGCTCGCGTCCCAGTGCGAAGTTGAGCGTCGAAATCGCCGCCGCGCCGATTTTCTCGTTGGCTGAGGCGGCGAGCAGTTCTTTGCGAAAGCGCGCCCGGTACGGAAAAGTTTGAAACGCGAGCACGCGCGCGGGCGGACGGGCGCGCTCGTCGAGCTCAACGAGAGCCGCGCTCACGCCGTCGTGCGAAGTCCCGGACATCAGGCCGATGGCGAGAACCTTGCGGCCTTCGAGTCTAATCGTGATTGCGCTCATCTTCATCCAGGTCCGGATCGTCAGATTCGCTGTCGTCGTCGCCGAGCGATTCGCGCGAATCGTCAGGACGACTTAAGCGAAGCATCTCGATTCCCGCAAGGAGCAGGCGCAGGCCAGAGGGAAGATCGAGCGCGCCCGAATCGTCGTGCGATTGCGGCTCGATGATGACCTTGCGCCCGCGGTGCCATTGCACGAGCAGCATCTGGTGACCGAGCTGGCGTCCGCTGACGCGATCGATCGAGAAGTCGCCGAACATCGTGGTGGTGCGCAAGTCGGAGAATGCAGCACGAAGCATCGCGTCGTCCGGACCACCCGCCGCAGCCAGCGCGGCGGCGGTGAGCAGGCCGGCAGCGTAGATCTGCGCCGCAGGATAGTCGGGAGAATCGGTTTGGTTGGCGCCTGCCGTGCGCATTCGACGCGCAAACTCGGCGGGCGTCGGGCCGAGCGCAGGCTCGAACTCAAGGGAATCCTCCCATTGCGAAGGGCCGACGATTCCTTCCGCCAGTTCGCCCAGGTCCGACGCGAAGCGATGCACGCCCGCTGCCACGCATCCGAGCACCGGAATGTTGAGACGTGAAGCTGCGACCGCGCGCATCACGGCGACATCGTGTTCATAGCTGCCGGCGCTGGCAAGCGCATTGACGCGGTTGCGCACCAACGCGGGGAAAAGGCGCGCGGGCGTCGAGTCGGGGTCGAACGCGCCGTTCCACTTCACACGCAGGCGGACTCCGCGGCGGCGAGCGGCGCGTTCGTCGGCGGCGCGCTCGAAGCCCGACGCAACCGCGCGTGCGAACGGCGTCTTCGACGCGACGATTGCGACGCGCTTGCGCCATAGCTTGAGCTGGGTCAGCAGGCGAACGAAACCGCGCAAGTAGTCACTCGCGGGACTGAGTACTCCTACGATCATCTTGTAGCCGCGATCGTAAAGTTCGTCGCCGGCGCCACCGTGGTTGACGAAAACGCGCCCGAATTGTTCGGCGATGTTCGCGGCGACGCGCGCGAGGCGATTGGAGTATGGGCCAAAGATTATGCCGGCGCGGCGATCTGCGCATAGCGAGCGATAGATTTCGGCGCATCGCACCGGATCGCTGGCGTCGTCGCGGCATTCGAGGGCGAATTCACATCGCTCGCCGGCGACGCGCAGCGCGCTGCTGGCGTTCGCGTCGGCGATGAACAGACGGATCGCGGTTTCGGCTTGCCGGCCCATCGGAGAATATTCGCCGGTGAGAGAGAGCGAGAGGCCGATGGTGATTTTCACAAAGTCAGGGCGCGACTTCCGCGATGCCGCCCTTGATAACGGCCTGGCCGTCAGGATTGAAAGTCTCGTAGGCGAAAACTTTGCGGCCGTCGCGCTCGCCATCGGCCCAGACTTTGGTAGTGATGGTCTGGCCGGGCAGCACGGGGCGGGAGAAGCGCACGCGCAAGCGCTTGAGCCGGGTCGGGTCGCCGGCACATAGTTTGTCGATCACAACCTTGGACGTAAACGCCATCGTGCAGAGGCCGTGCACGATGATGCCCGGCAGGCCCGCCATCTTCGCGATGTTTTCATCGACGTGGATCGGGTTGCGATCGCCGGAGGCCTCGGCGTAGCGGTAGGTCTGATCCTGGTCGATGGTCTGCGCGACCGAGAAGATTGGCGCATCGCGATCGGGCTCGGCGGCGCGCGGTTCCGCGGCCGCGGCGTCGCGGTTGCGAGCGCCTCGAATAAAAGCGATGAAGAGCGTTTTCTGGACCGGCTGCCCCTTCTGGTTGGCGGCGTTCAGCTCGACGGTCATGGTCTCGCCGGTGGCCTTGGTTTCGATCGAAATGATTTTACCCGTCGCGCTGATAACGTCGCCGGGGCGAATTGGGTTTGGAAATTCCATGTCCTGCTCGCCGTGAACGAGGCGGAGCAGGTCGGCGTGCAAGTCGGGATCCATCACGGCTTTCATCACGGCGTCCCAACTGACGGTGACGCCGAACATCGGTGGCGCGACGATGCCGCCCGGGCGGCTCGCGTCGAAGAACGCGGGGTTGTCGTCGTTGTACGCGCGCGCATAGTTCTGGATCGCGTCGAGGGTGGCGCTGGTCGTGACGGGAGGAAATTCGCGGCCCACGCAGGCTTTGTTCAGCGGCATCGATTGACTCCGTTTTTTAAGTATTAAGGCGGCGCTCCGTTGTCGCGCGCGGATCAAGAGCGGAAGCAGGGATGTTTCGTTTATACCATATGTGGTGGGTTTGGGACGGCTGCTCTACCATCGGTAGCTTCGTTCCGTCAGAAAATGTTTTTGCGCAAGTGGGCTTCGGGCTTCGGCGGTTTTCAGGTGGGCTTGGGGAGTATGGGGCATGATGATGCATACCGTACGAGTAGCACAGAAAGTCCGCCGGGGGTCAGGCCGAAAAGTTCAGCCCCAAGCCCCTTCATCGAAATTGAACCAGTTCCCGATTTTTCAGCGTTTCGGCGACTAGCTTATCTCGCGACCACCGATGAACACGGACTTCAACTCTAGCGCCCGGCTGAGCACGATTAAATCGGCGCGCGCGCCGGCCTGAATGCGGCCGCGATCGCCCGCGCCGACGAGGTTAGCGGGATTGGTCGCGGCCATCACGGCCGCGTCACCAAGGCTGACGCCGGCTTTTTCGACCATGACGCGGACGCCGTCGAGCATCGAGATGATGCTGCCGGCGAGCGTACCGTCGTCGAGGCGCGCGACGCCGTCGCGAATCGTCGCGCGAGCGCGGCCGACACTCTGCTCAGCGCCGTAGGTTTGTGCCAGCGCGACTTTGTCAGTGACAAGGATCATTCCGTCCCTGCCGCGAGCGCCGAACGCAAGGCGGAGGATCGCGGGATGCACGTGGACCCCGTCGGGGATGAGCGCGGCGAATGCGGGCGACGGCGCAAGCGCAGCGGCGACTACGCCGGGATCGCGATGGTTCAGCGGGCGCATCGCGTTGAACAAATGCGTGAACATCCGGGCGCCGGCGGCGACGGCGGCGTTGGCCTCGTCGAGCGTCGCGTTGGTATGGCCGATGGAGACGACCACGCCGCGCGCTGCGAGGCGCCGAATCGCGTCGAGTCCGCCAGGCAACTCGGGCGCGAGCGTGAGCAAGCGAAGCGCGTTCATCGCGAGCACACGTTCGAAAGTGTCGCCGCACGGCTCGAGGTTGAGCGCAGGATGCGCGCCGAGGCGGAGCGGCGAAATGAACGGACCTTCCAGATGCATGCCGAGAATGGCGGCCGCGCCAGCGGAGTTATCGCGCTGCGAATTTTCGAGTGCGTGAGCGATCGACTGGTGAACCTGCGCGATCTTTTCGATGGGGGCGGTGACCGCGGTCGGCATCCATGCGGTAACGCCTTCGCGCGCAAGATGGCGGCTTAAAGTGGCGAGTGCGTCGGCCGGCGCGTTCATCACGTCGATGCCGTGCGAGCCGTTTACTTGAAGATCGACGAAGCCGGGCAGGATGTAGTCGCCGTCGACAGATTCCGGCTCGACCGCGGTGATCCGATCAGTGAACGTGAGTCGCCCGCGAGTAAGCGAGCCGTCGGGCCCGGCGATAAGGCCTGACAGCTTCAATTCGCGCCGAATCGCTCTGCGAGCAGGCGCGAGAAGCGCGGCAGGTAGACGAGGTCGAAGGTTTCTTCCTTGCCGGGGAACATCGCAACCGCGGCGCCCTTGAGCGCGAGCACGTGTTCCCATCCCTGTTCGAGCGTCATGTCATGGTCCTGCGCGATGGTGGCGAAGGTCAGTTCGACCAGGAAGCGCAGGCGGCGGATCATTTTATTCTCATGTTCGATTTTCGATGCGCGGTCGTCGTCGGCCATGAGTGCATTCTCCGTGTGGGGGCGATCATCAACCATCATATAACACTGAGGCGAGAAGTGACCATCGGAAATGCGGCGGACTTGTCTCGATCATGCGAGGATGCCAACCTCTTACGCGCGCCGTGAATCCCGTTCGCCTCAAAAGCAGCTTCATATATCTCGCCAACGCGGTAAACGATCTGCGCGGCAACTGGTCGGTGCTGGCTATCGTGCTGGCGCCGTTGCTGCTGGCGGCGGCGCTGTGCCTCCTGCCTGACGCGTTGAATCTGCAGCATCGCCTCGCGACGAACTTCGAGCCGGGCTCGCAAAATATCAGTTATACGCAGGTGGATAGCGTCGACACGCCGAGCAAGCCCGCGCCCCTGCAGGAGCCGCAGCCGTTCGGGCCGTGGGTCACGACGGCGTTACATCTACTTTTCGGGCTGCTCACGCTGCTGGTGACGCTGGTTACGTTGTGCTCACTCAAGCGGATCCAGGCGGGAATTCGCGAGCCTGCTGTTATTGGCGAAGCGATCGAAGTTTACCGGCAATCGATTCTGTTGGGGCCGGCGTTCATCTGGGTGACGATTCTGCAACTGCTGGCGCCGGGCCTTGGGTTGTTCCTGTTCCAGGAGGCGTCGAGTTTTATGCCCGGATCGATCGGGGTGTGGGCATATATCGCGCTGGTCTTGATGATCATGCTTGGCGCGATCGTGTACGCGTGGTTGTACTTCGCGCAGTACGCGCTGATCTTCGACGACAAGCATAGCTGGCATGCGCTGCTGTTCAGCCGCGACCTCATGCGCAAACGCTTCTTCAAAGTCGCGACGCGGATCGTCGTCTTTCTCGCGGTCTGGTCGGGATTCAACTCGTGGGCAGCGGGAGCGTTCGTGGTGGTGAGCCTGCTGTTCGGGCCGGTCGGAGTGGTGACGGGCTTTCTCGGCACAACGATCTTTCTGGTCGATCTGGCCGAGATCAGCGTCAACTTTGCGACCACCGCGTTCCTGGTCGCGGCGGGTCTGCGACTCTATCAGGATTTGAGAGAACGCCAGCTGGCTGAGCGGCTCGATTCTGCCGCGCAGTCCGCGATGCAGCCGACGGCGCAACTGCCAAGCGCTGCGCTGTGATCAAGCAGCCAGGCGTGAGAGCGCGCGAATCGTGACCTGAATAGCAGGCAGGCTCGGCGACGCAAGCGTTTTCAGCTCGTCGAACAGCCGCGCGACCTCCGCGAATCGATTGGCCCGGACCCGCTTCAACTGCTCGATCGATTCATCGACAGTCATATCGGGATCGTCGGCGATTGCGTCGAGCACCGCGCAGCACAGCGCGATGCGCGCGGCGCGAAGTTCGGCGGCGAGTTCGTTGGCGGCGCGCCGCTCCCAGCGGTCGTCGGCGCCGATCGATTGGAGCGCTTCCTCGAGCATTGCGAAGTTGAGTTGCGCGCTCAGGCGGAAGTAGGATTGAGCCGTTTTGGCGGGCTCGATTCCGCGGGCGAAACTCAGGCTCAGCACACTCAGAATGTGATCGGCGAAAGCCAGCCGCGCGAGCCCGTGCGCCAGTTCGCCGTCCAGCATGTCATTGCGCAGCTCGCGATAGAGGCGCTCGAAGCGGTCGCGCTCGCCGCCCGCGAGCATCGTCTGGAACTCGCCGCATAACATTTCGAATGCGGGCCTGAAGCGGGTCACCGCGGCGCCGATCGAAGTGGCGGGTTCCAGTTCGCCGAGCGCCCATCCCGTAGCGCTGCGGCAGGCGCGCTCGAGGGCCAGAAACGCGCCCAGTTCCGATTCGGCCGCGATCGTGGCGGAGTTTCGCCTCAGCTCGCCGGCGCGTTCGTGAATTGAAAGCACGTCGGTCGCGATCACCCATGCCCGGACCACGTCCTCGGCCGCGACGCCGCGATCGCGCACGTGGCTGAAGACGAAAGTCGCGCCAACCAGATCGACGAGTTCATTGACGGCGCCAGTGGCGATCAGCTCGTGGCGGAGGCGATGCGCGCCGACGTCGCCGCTGAAATGCTCCGCGAGCGACGGCGGGAAGTATGGCCGCAGGAAACGTCCGACGAGATACGAATCGTCAACCAGCACGGTGGCTTCCAGCCGCTGGATGAGATCGATCTTGGTGTAGGCGGCGGCCAGCGCAAGCTCGGGGCGGGTGAGGCCGGGGTAGCGCGCATGGCGATTGTGCAGCGCCTCGCGCGAGAGCATCACAGGCTCCATCCCGGTCAAGATGCCGCGATCTTCGATGGCCTGGAGATGGTCGTGAAACTCGTTCAGGTGCGTGCGGCTGCGAAGCTGTTCGAGGCTGAGCGACAGCACCTGGTCGCGATTATCCGCGATCACCCGGTCGGCAATTTCGTCCGCGCATGCGGCGAGCGCGCGGTTGCGCGCGTCGAAAGTCAGCTCGCCGCGGGCCACGGCCGGCTCGAGCAGAATCTTCAGATTGACTTCGTGATCCGACATGTCGACGCCGGCCGAGTTGTCGATCGCGTCGGTGTTGATCCGTCCGCCGTTGAGGGCGTACTCGATGCGCGCTTTTTGGGTGAAGCCGAGGTTGCCGCCCTCGACGACTATTTTGGCGCGAAGTTCCGGCGCGGTGATTCGGCAAGCGTCGTTGGCGTGGTCGGCGACTTCGGCGTCGGTCTCGCTGCTGGCGCGAACGTAGGTGCCGATGCCGCCGTTGTAGAATAGATCGACCGGCGCGCGCAGAATGCATTGAATCAACGACTCGCCGTCGAGCGCGTCGGAATCGCAGGCCAGCGCGGCGCGCGCATGCGCACTCAGCTCGATTCGTTTCTGGCCGCGGCGGAACACGCTCCCGCCGCGACTGATGAGAGACGGAGTGTAGTCAGCCCAAGTCGAGCGCGGCAGCTCGAACAGGCGCTTGCGTTCATCGAAGCTCGTCGCGGGGTCGGGGTCGGGATCGATGAAGATGTGGCGATGGTCGAAGGCGGCGACGAGCTTCAAGTTGCGCGAGCGCAGGAGGCCGTTGCCGAACACGTCGCCGGACATGTCGCCGATGCCGATCATCGTGATCGGCGCGCCGCGGTCGGGGTCGCGGCCCATCTCGCGCAGATGCCGGCGCGCAGACTCCCATGCACCGCGCGCCGTGATCCCCAGCTTCTTGTGGTCGTAGCCGTGTTCGCCGCCGGACGCGAAAGCGTCGCCGAGCCAGAAACCGCGCTCGATTGCGATCTGATTGGCGACGTCGGAGAAGCTCGCCGTGCCTTTGTCGGCCGCGACGGCGAGATAAGGTCCGTCGTTGTCGAGCACCCGGACGCGCGCGGGATGCACCGGGCCGTCGTCGGTGAGGTTGTCGGTGAGGTCGAGCATCGCGTTCATCAGCGTCTTGTAAGCCTCGACGCCATCGGTTGGGTTCGGCGGTTGGCGCGGCCGCGGCTTGACGATGAAGCCGCCCTTGGCGCCGCGCGGGACGATGATCGCGTTTTTAACGGTCTGGGTCTTCATCAGGTCAAGGATCTCGGTGCGGTAGTCGTCGGGCCGGTCACTGTAGCGAATTCCGCCGCGTGCGACGCGCCCGTGGCGTAGATGGCATCCTTCCATGCGCGGACTGTTGACGTGAATTTCGTAGAGCGGCGCGGTGTCGGGCAGCCTGGCGATGCGCGCGCTTTCGAACTTGAGCGCGATGTACGGGTCGGGCGACGGCACCGCACAGAAAAAATTGGTGCGCACGGTCGCCTCCACCAGCGAGAGCAGCCCGCGCGCGATCCGATCGTCAACAATATTTTCGATTGCAGCGAGACGCGCGAGATACGCTTCGCGCAACTCCGCGATTTTTTCAGGCGCGGCCGGGCTGTCGAACGAGAGGCGTGCGGTAAACAGTTCGAACAGCAGCCTGGCGAGGTCGGGATACAGCGTCAGAACGCGCTGCAGGCTGAGACGGGAGGGCGCCAGGCGCATCTGGAACGCGGCGACCAGATACGTGCGCAGCAGAGCGACCTCGCGCCAGGCGAGGCCCGCGGTGAGCGTGAGCGCGTTGAGAGAATCGTCCGTGGTAAGGCCGTCGCGCACCGCGCCGATCGCATCGGCGATCAGCGCAGCGCCGGGAAATTTTGCGAATGGCTGCGAGTCGGGTCCCTCCACGGAAAAGACCTGCAGGTACGCGCGCGTCACTTTGCCCTCCGTGCGCGGGCGCAGTTCGTGAGCGTCCTCGGACAGCACCCGGATCGCGAAGTTCTGCAAAGTAGGCATCAGGTCGGAGAGCATCGGAGCGTCGCCGAGCCCGACAATACGTATGTCGCTCCGTCCGTCGCCGGCGTGGTGGCTGGACGCGTGAAGTTCGGCCTCGACCATGAAATCGCGGCCACCGGCGATTAGCTTCTCGACGTCTTCGATGTCCGCGACCGCGCGCGCTATGTCGATCGCAGCCTGATAGTCAGCGCTGAATGCACCGGCCCATCGCTCGGCGAGCTCGCGTCCACGCCGGGGTCCGAACTTTTCGATCAGCCGCTCCTGCAGCCGATCGTCCCATCGCCTGGCGAGGTTGGCGATGGTCGTCTCGAGACTGCGGATCAAAGAAGTCTTCGGGGGATCGGCCACGAAACAGAAATGGAGGCGCGCAGTGTAACCCTCGCCGAGTGCGAGGTGGAAATAGACCAGGGTGCCGTGAAGCGCGGCTGCCAGAGTATCCTGGATGCGCCGGCCAAGCTCGGCGGAGCCGGCTTCGCGCGGCATCACGACCAGCGCGATCACGTTGCCATGACGCAGGTCGGGGGCGACAAAGAGCCGCACCGCGGCCGAGCTCTTCACGTCCAGGATGAGGCGCAACTGCGCGCGCAATTCGGCAACGGGCGCGCGAAAGAGTTCGTCCTTGGGGAAGCTGTTGAAGGCGGAGACGATCTCCTTGTAATCATGCGAGCCCGGAGCTGCGCCCTCGTACTCCAGCACTTCGCGCAGCTTCGCACGCAAAACCGGAATGTGCTGCGCTTCCTCGGCGTGGGCCTTGGAGGTGAACAGCCCGATGAAATTGTCGAACGCGACCACCTGGCCCGACGCGTCGGTGCGGCGAATAGAGACGCTGTCCATGGGACGGCGGCGATGGACGTGCGACTCGGCGCGAGTCTTGCCGATCACCACCGGCGGTCCTTCGAAGAAGAGCTTGCGGCGCGCGGCTGAGAGTTCCTCGAGCATGACCGAACTGCGAAATCGCGACTCGTCGTGCTCGCGCATGACGCCGAGCTCGGTGCCCGGATCGAGCACGAATCTGGCGGTGCCGTCCTCGCCACTCACCAGATAGCGGCGATAGCCCAGGAACACGAAGCCGCCGTGGATGAGCCAGCGCAGGAGGTCGCGGACCTCAATCAGTTCGCGGTTCGACGCGGTTTCTTCGCAGATTTGCAGCGCGCGGCCGGTCATCTGTTCGAAGTCGCCGGTCGCGTCATGGACCTCGCTGAGAATTGAGATGACTTCGCGCTCGATTTCGCGCGCTTGTTCCGGCGTCGGCGTGAGCTCGAGTTCCGCGTGAACGAATGACTCTCCGCGCTCGGCGGAGAGCAACTGCTCGAACGATGCGATCCTTCCTTGTTTGTCGCGAGCAACCTTGAACACCGGGTGCAGCATCGTGCGAACGGTGGCGCCCAGGTGATGGAAATATTCGAGCAGGCTGTCGACGATGAACGGGCAATCGGTGGTCACCGTTTCGACGACGGCGAGGGTGTCGTTGTCGTCTCCCGCAACCGATGCGACTCGCGCGATCGCGGGCTCGGTGCGGACCGAAAAGAATTCGAACGCTGACTGCACGAGAGCAAGCCGCCGCTTGGCCGGGACGCGCTCGCGATTGTCGGCGGAGTCGCGCGCGAACAGCCGCTCGGCGAAAGCGTATACGCGGGGCGCGGAATCAGCGGGTAGATTCCTGTCGATTAGGTCGCGGAGTTCGGTCTCGATCGCCAAGGGCGTCACCCGGTAAGAGCGTAGAAATGGCGCGACCGCTCGCGCGCGCCTCATTATAAGTTGCGTCGCGCAAATTGCGTAGTGGGGATAAACTCGGGTGCGCATGCCGGAGATCGAGATCAGCGCGATGACGTTCGGGCCGTTTGGCGTCGGCCGCCAGGACGGCAAGGCCGTGATGGTTCCCGGTGCGCTGGTGGGAGACCGCCTCGACGTCGAGATAGTTTCAGAGCGCCGCGACTACGCGGTCGCGAAAATTCGCGAAATCATCCACGCCAGCGCCGACCGTCGCGCCGCACCGTGTCCGTATCTGCCGCGATGCGGCGGATGCGACTGGCAGCACATCGACTACGGCGCGCAGGTGCGTTTCAAGGGCGAAGTCGTCGCGCGCGAACTGGGCCACGCGCTGGGAGTCGCGATCGACCCGGCGGGACTGGTCGAGCCGGCGCCTGCCGAGTTCGGTTATCGGTCGAGAATCCGGCTCAGGGTCGGCGCCAAGGGCGTGCTCGGGTTCTATTCGGCAGGCAGCAACGCGATCGTCGAAATCGATTCCTGCCTGGTCGCCGAGTCAGGTATCCGGATGCCGCTGCATCTTGCGCGCTCGCTCGGGAAGCGCGTCGAAGAGATCGAGGCGGTGCGCGACGGCGCGCGCGAAGTGCAGGTCGCGTATCTAAAGAAGCCGGCAAACGAAGAGGACCTCAGGCGCGCGCGCAACGTGCTCGAATCGGACAGCGAGATTGCCGGCATCGTGCTGCGAGCGGGCGCGCATCGCGCGACTGTTGGCGCTACCGCAATTGCGATCGAGCTCGAGGACGGACTCTCGATCGAAGCTGACGCCGATCTCTTCAGTCAGGTGAATCGCGCGCAGAATCAGAAGCTGATCGCAAGCGTGATGGAAATGGCAGCAATCCACGAATCACAAGTGGTGCTCGATCTCTTTTGCGGTGCGGGCAACTTCAGTCTGCCCGCGGCGCGGCGCGGTGCGCGAGTGACGGGTGTCGATGCCGACGCGGGCGCGATCGCCGCGGCGTCGCGCAACGCCGCGCGCTTGAAGTTTCGCGAGGCGCAGTTCGTCGCGATGAAGGCGTCGGCGACGGCGGAGTTTCTCCATCGCGCGCGCTATCGCCCCCAGGTCATAGTCCTCGATCCGCCGCGCACCGGCGCGCCCGGTCTGATGGAACCGATCATCAAGCTGCGCGCACCAGCTGTGATCTACGTATCGTGCGACGTTACGACGCTGGCGCGCGACCTGCGGATGCTGGCGGGGGCGGGATACAAAATCAATCGCGTGCGCGCGTTCGATTTTTTCCCCAACACGCATCATGTTGAGATCGCCGTGCACGCGCTATTGACTTAGATCGCTGGGCATTCTTAATGTAATTGAGTGATCGGTTCCCGCATCCTCCCGCCAGAGGGTTGATCAAAGAGATGCCCAAGCAGGAAAAGGAAAAGCTCCCGAGGCCGAAGATTACGATTATCCCGGGCCGCGGGGTGGCGCAGACAATCAACTATTTGCTTGAGGACCGGGACGACCTCGAATGGATTATCGCGGTCGGCCGCACGAAGAATGGCGAGCTGTTCTTCTACGACACCGGCGGCGACATCGTCGAGGATCTCGGCACCCTCGAGTACCTCAAGGCGCGAATCGTGCGCGCCCACTTCGGCGACGAGTACGAATAAGCCGTAATCGTCCTCTCTCTCAGTCTTCGAATTCTTCCAGCGGCGGACGCGCGTAGATGACTCCGTCTTCGATTTCGGTCGGCACCCGGTAAAGATATTTTCCGCATGCAGTCGGCGGTCCCGCGATACATTCGCCGCTCGCCGGTTCGTAGTAGGCGTTGTGCGTCTGGCACATCAGGTAGCGCCCCTCCTCCGCGAAAAATTGATTGTCCACCCAGTCCATCGCCATCGGCACATGCCGGCATCGATTGACGTAGGCGTGGAACTCGCCGCCGAAGTTGATGAGAAAGCATTCCTCGTCGGCGCCGCGAATCGGCAGCATGAACTTCAGCGACTCGCCGGGTGCGAGCGAGTCGGTGCGCGAAACTCGGTAGCGGGCACGCGCGGGCGCGTCCCTGCGTCGCGGATGAGATCGAGTCAGAGCGGCGCGGCGTCGATGTTGGTCGGACATTCTATAGATTGGCGGATTTTTGCGCGCGGAGTTCCGGTCGGCTTGCCGGATTTTGTCAAAGCCCATAGCATCTGTAAACGCGGTGCGCTGCACCGTCGACTGTCTCCAAGATTAGATTTCGCCATGGAAAATCCAAAGATTCGCGCCGTCGAGGCTTTCCCCGTCGAGCAGCAGGATCAGACGCTGATCTGTTTGCGCGATCCAAGCGGGCTGGCGCCCGAGCCGGTCATGCTCGGGATGGGCGCGTACTTCATCGTGACTCTGTTCGACGGCCGGATGTCGTTGAAGGATATCCAGGCCGCGTTTGCGAAGCGCTTCGGCGAGATGATTCCGCTCGAGACGCTCGACGAGTTGATCGCGGCGCTGGACAGCGCGTACTTTCTCGACTCGCCCGCATTTCACGAGCGCGAGCGGCGCGTGCGCGAGGAATTTCTCGCGAGTGCCGACCGTCCGGCGGCGCTGGCAGGCCTCTGCTATGAGAGAGATCCGGCGAGGCTGCGCCTCGAGCTGGCGGCGTTCTTCGACCCGCCGGAAGGACCCGGCCGCGTTCCCACGGTGAAAAAATCGGCGTCGCTCGCGGGCCTGATCGCGCCGCATATCGATCCGCGCCGAGGCGCTGCCGCCTACGCGCACGCGTATCACGAGCTGATGGCGCACGAGCCGCCGGAGTTGGTGGTGATCCTGGGAACCTCGCACTACGGCGCCGGCCCCGAACTGTTCAGCGCGACGCGCAAGAACTATGCGACGCCGTTTGGCGCGGTCGAAACCGACGGTGCGTTTATCGATCAGCTCGCGGCGCGCTACACCGGCGATCTCTTCGCCGACGAGCTGCTGCATCGCGGCGAGCACTCGATCGAATTTCAGGCGCTGTTTCTCGCCTATGCGCTCGGAGTGCGCGGCTACCAGGTCGTGCCGATCCTGGTCAGCTCGTTTCATGAAATCGTCGCGAGCGCAGTCGTGCCGGCGCGCGATTCCCGGGTTGGATCGTTCATCGCGGCGCTGCGAGCCGAGCTCGACGCGGAGCATCGCCGCGTGCTGATTCTTTCGGGCGTCGATTTCGCGCACGTCGGCAGGAAATTCGGCGACGAGTTCGCCGCCGATCGCGAAGTCGCAGAGCGCGTGCAGCGCGAGGACCTCAGCCTCATCGAACATATCAAGCGCGGCGACCCCGAGGGCTTCTTCGCCGACATCGTGAAGGATCGTGACGCGCGGCGAATATGCGGGCTGTCACCAATGTACACGCAGCTCGAGCTGCTGCGCGGCCGCCGCGGACGCCTGCTCAAATATGGAATCGCGATGGAACCGCAGAGCGAGTCGGCGGTGTCGTTCGCGAGCCTCGCGATCGACTAAACGCCGCCGTACCAGTCGTAACCTTGATCTTCCCAATACCCGCCGGCACGGTGCGGAAGAAAATTTACCTCGGTCAGATACTTCACATTCTTGTAGCCGAGTTTGACCGGCGAATAGAGGCGCAGCGGCGCGCCGTGATCGGGATACAGCAGGCGTCCGTTCATGCCATAGGCGAGAATCGTTTGCGGATGGAGCGAGCTCTCGATATCCCACGTCGAATAGTAGCCGGCGTCGAATGAACGGAACTCGACGTACTGCGCGTCGCGGCTGGCGCCGGCCATCCGCGCGATCTCGCGGAGTTGTACGCCCTGCCACTCGGCCACCGCCGACCAGCCCTCGACGCAATGGTGGCGAATTCGCATGCTCGTTTGCGGCATTCGCTTGAGCTGTTCGAGCGAGAAGACGGCCGGCCGCGCGACCAGGCCGCCAACCTTGAGCGCCCAGTCCGCCGGCGTGAACGGCATTGTGTCCGAAATAAAGTAGATTGGGAAATCGGCCTCGGGCGTGAGCTCGGACGCAGGCGGTTCGGGCGCGAGGCGATTCTCCGAAAACAACAGCCGATCGACGCGCTCGTTCCAGCGTCCCATCCCGGCCAGGAACATCGACGCGGCACGGCTGTCGCACCCGGCGAGCGCTGTGCTCGCGGCGAGACCGAGCAGAAGTTTTCGCCGCGTGATCAGGCTAGCCACGCTGCCCTCCGGTCACCATCGTGACTATCGTCCGCGGATGCTGCGCGACCAGCACCAGGTGCATCGCCGTGAACAGTGCGAGCAGAATCAGGCAGCTCAAATGCACGACGCGCGCGACGTCGTATCCGCCAAATGCCGCGGTTATCCAGTACAACTGCACCGGTTTGTAAATCGCCAGTCCCGACAGAACTACGACGACGCCAAACAGAATCGCGGAGGTGTACGCCATGCGCTGCAGGCCGTTGTAGAAGTCCTCGGGCGGCGGAGTCTTACGAATGCGCAAGTAGTAAGCGAACATCGCGATCGCATTCGAGGTATCGCGCGTGGGGATGAAGACGCGCCGGCGCCATTCACCGCTCGCGATCATATAGATGAGGTAGATCACGCCGTTGAGGATGAGGAACCAGGCGATCGCGAAGTGCCAATGGCGCGCGCCCGCCAGCCATCCGCCCAAGCGCAGCCACGACGGCGGCGCGTCGTCCTGAAACGGATACCAGCCATATTGCGCGCCGCGCGGCCCGAGCGCCGGGTAAGCGGCAAAAATCTGTAAGCCGCTGCCGGCCATGATGACGAGCAGTGGAATGTTGATCCAATGCGCCAGCCGAATCGCTGCGGGTTGTGCGCGTCGTCCCTTGTTTCTGGTTTCTGCATGCGCGTCCATCGTGAGTATTCAACCGTTCCGCGATCTTCAAAGTTCCTGATGGCTCATCGGGGTCGCCTTGCCGCCTTTCATTAGATGCCCGTCCATCATAATCATTTCACCGTTTTGCAGATGAAATTCCGGGCCGTTCTTCGGCTTGACGGTGCCGTCGACGCTGACGATGGTGCCGTCCGACATCGTGACTTCGTGGTCCATCGCCATCGCCGGCTGACCCGCTTTCATCATCATCATTTTTCCGCCGCTCATCATCACGCCGTCCATGTCGGCAGCGGCCGGCGCGCTGGCGAACTGCGAGAGTAGAATTGTCGCCGCGATCAGGCTGACGCTCAGGCGCAAGAACTTCTTGAGCGATCCCATGGTGAGTCTTATTGATGCCACACCGGAATCACTTGTCACAACAGCGTATCTTTTCGGCGGTGGCGGGAAGAAACGGCTCGCAGCGGCGGAGCGCGGGCGCCGATTTTTCGCGACCGATCTTGATTGAGAGCGAGGCTACTGAGGCTTCAGATCTGAAAATCACCTTTGCGTGGCTTGGGGCTCTTCGCTTGCCGGGCCTGGACCTCCATCGTCTCGACCTCGTCGTTGATCTCATTGAGCCGATGCTGAAACTCCGCGGCCTCTACTTTCACACCAACTTGGCAGCCCTGGCAGACGATATGAATCTCACTGGCCCGTTCGAATTCCCGCACGAGGACCGAGTTCTTGAAGCCGCACTTCGGGCACGCAATGTCTATGGTTTCGTCTTCAAACATTTCCTGACCTCGCATCAGCCATGCAAAAATACGTCGACGATTGGCGATTTCACAACATCGCCTGCTCCAACGTACTGCAATCCGCCGCCGTCGCCAAACCAGAGCTTCGTAACAAGTTGAATTAATTGGTGGACGCACCTGGACTCGAACCAGGGACCTCTTGCATGTGAGTTGTGCAACCGTGCTCAAACGCCAGAATAGTCTGGTATCGCTCGGTAGCGCTAGAGAGCAGTAAAAGCGCTGTGGCAGAAGGGTTTTCTGCGCACGACTGAAGTGCGACCCTCAGTTACCGAGTACTTTCGATTGATCTCCGGTTGGGGCACAGAATCGGGCACACCGGGCACAAAATTGGGCACAGTAAATCAGATGCCCACGCGTCACGTCCATGAACCCCGCTCCGGATCCCAGTGGCCCGCGGCTCGACCGGCCAGAACGGGATCGAGCAGCGCCGCAGCTTGCGCATGGCCCTGACGCAGGTCCGGATCGAGACCAACTTCGTTGGCCAGCTTCCGGTACGGGACCGCCCATTCGGGTGGCGGTGGCGGGAACCGATCCGGAAGACCATGCTGACGCCTTCCCTCGAAGACTCCCACGAGCGCAGTGCGAAGGCGAGCGGCATCCAGCACCATGAATTGCTTCACGAGGACGATATCCACCAGATCCTTGGCTCGACTACTTGTGCGACCGCTTGAGTAAATTCTCGTGTAGGCGTGAACTTTTTCTGCGATGTGTTGTTCGAGCGGTAGGACCGGAACCTCGATCGGTTCGATTCCGGCGAATTCCAGAAGATCTGTACCGGCGATTTTCTCGGGCGCCCATTTCAGCGGATCAGAGAAAGCGATATCGACGATTACATCCTCGAAGCGCCTGCCGCCCAGTTCCGCTCTTACGCGGTATCTCATTGCAGCGCCTTCGAGCTCTTCGCCAGGCGCGCCCACCTTCTCGATATCGAAGGTGACGAAGTCACCGAGTTCGACAGCTTGAGCGGCTATCAGGTCAGCGGTAGCTGCCTCTTCGCTATCGTTGCGAATCAGGTCCATGTCTTTTGTCGTCCGCGTTCGCCCTCCGAGTCGGAAGTCCAGAGCGAGGGCGCCCTTGAGGACCCACCGTCCTCGAGCAGCGACCGTAAGGCGCGCCAGAAGGCGATCGAAGACAACCCCTTTGCGCAGGCGAACGAGAGAAGTGCCGGTCTCTCGCGAACGGCCGAGCAGACGCTGTTCCAGCGCCTGACGAAACGCAGCACCGCTTTTGTACTTCATGTTTGCCGACGCTCCTCGAGAGCCTGTCGAACAAGGCGCTCGACTCTGCCGCCGCGCGCCCTCGCCGCACCGAGGAGTTTTGACCGTGTTGCAATGCCCCGATCCAGTGCTTGACCTACAGCAGCCATTATCTGTTCTGGGGCGGTCCCGGCTTCGGCAGAATCCACGATAGACCGCACAGGCCCTGTTACTCGGATTCCTTCGCGTACGACCACGTCTGATTTGCCAATCCGCCGAGTCGTCGTGTGGACCGCTGCGCCGACAGTGGCAGTACGGTAGCGCTTTGATCTCGGGACCGTAAGATGGACAATGTCTGGTACCACGTCGGAAAGACCCAGAATGTCCAGCGCGCTCTCATGGGATACCACGGCCGTCTCTCTGCCGGCCGCAAGCCATGCGGCGATCACGTCTTCCCGAGGGGAACTCGGGTACTCTCGAAAGCGATAAAGCCCCTGACGGACTCGAATGAGACGGCCCGACTTGGCATGATGAGCAAGCAGCGCTCTGCTGTAGCCGCATGTCCGCGCCTGAGGCGCGGTGAAGTATCCGCCCTGTTCGGAGGCAATTTCAAAAAGGCGTGCGCGCAGAGGTGAGTTGCGGCGCGAGTCTGTGTCATGCATAAGTCAAATTATACTTGACTTTTTCATGACATCAAAGCACTTTTTTTCCCCCCGTTCGACGGCTAAGTCACGTTCCAAAAGCGTTTCACAGAAAGATTTGTTCCACGTGACGTGAAATGGCGGATTTTGCGAAACGCAGCAGCGCGGCTTCACGCTTCGATCGACGAAGCCGCTCTTCGGGAGAAGGTTTAAGATTTCAAGCGGACCTGTCTACAACCAAAGTGCGCATCTCAGGAAAACCAGATGTCCGCTCTCGCCTCCGGCCACGCCATCGAGTAAAGGTGAAAGCGCGATGGCGGCGGTTGCGGTTCTTCAGGTGCAGGTAGTACCAGTTCGACCTCCTCTCAAGTGGGCCGGCGGAAAACGGTGGCTTGTTCCGCATCTTGCCGAATTGTGGAAATTGCACGAAAGCCGGCGCCTGGTTGAGCCGTTCTGCGGTGGGCTCGCCGTCACCCTCAGCCTGCGCCCGAAGCACGCGCTGTTGAACGACATCAACCCGCACGCAGTTCATTTTTATTCATGGCTCAAGCGTGGTCTTAGAGTCGATGACCGGTTGCGATTTGCCAACAGCGAGACCCTCTATTACGCGCATCGAGCGCGGTTCAACGAATTGATCTCGGATGGCGGAGCCGAAACGGCGGAGGCGGCTGCACTCTTCTACTATCTGAACCGCACCTGCTACAACGGCCTTTGCCGCTTCAATTCAAGCGGACAGTTCAACGTCCCGTTTGGCCGATACAAACGGATCAACTACAAGCGCGATTTCAGGGACTATCGTCGCATTTTGAGTGAGTGGGAATTCTCGATCGGCGACTTCGAGCAGGTCCCGGTCGAGGTCGGCGACTTCGTTTACGCCGACCCGCCGTATGACGTGGAGTTCCGGTCCTACTCAAAAGAAGGGTTCAGCTGGGACGACCAAGTTCGGTTGGGGGAATGGTTGGCAAAGCATCGGGGCCCGACGGTCCTGTCAAATCAAGCCACGGATCGGATTCTTCGACTGTACAAGAAACTCGGGTTTACGCTGTTTCTGGTTGATGCGCCGCGCATGATCAACTGCACCGGAGACCGATCGCCCGCCAAGGAAGTCCTCGCGACCCGCGGTCTCGATTAAAGGGTGGGGCGGAACACAAATACTGGAGCCGTCCTTGAGAGCATGGTCCTGCCCGCTCTGAAACGTGGCGGCTACTCATATCGCAAGCAGGTGCTTGTCGGTTCGCGTCCGGGCGGCGGACGGCACAAAGTGGATCTGGCCGCCGAAAAAGCGGGCGAAGAGTTCCTAATCTCGATGAAGTGGCAGCAGAGTTCGGGCACTGCCGAACAGAAGGTGCCTTTCGAGATCATTTGCCTCGCCGAAGCCATCAGGGAGGCTCCGAGCTACAAACGCGGCTACGTGGTCCTTGGCGGACCCGGCTGGACGCTCAGGGAATATTACGTCGAGAAGATCCAGAAGCACCTTGTCGGCACCGAGGCGGTGACGGTGCTTTCGCTGGAAGCCTTTGTTGCTCTGGCGAATGAAGGCAAACTCTGACTTCTGATCCCTAAAATCAGGACGGACGATCGATGTTGCGTGTCATCATAGAACTCGTCCCGAACGGAGAGGAAACATGGAAATATCCGATCTCCATCGCTGAGATAGCCAACATCACCGGCCTGAGTCTGATTTCCGACTATGCTTGTCGGCTGGTTCGGGACGGTGAGATAGTCGCACTCTCCTACGTTATCAAGCACAATCGCCGCGACGGCGCGGAGGCACTCGTTGCCAGGGCGCTTAAGGAGCTGGAAGCTGCCAGAGCAGGGGGTTGGGTTGACATCGACCCCGCCAAGATCACGAACGCGAGAAAAACCACGAAAGGACCTCGTCCGGATCTGGAGTAGCATCGGGGGCAGCAAGAGCGCATCGGCTTCAACGTGGCCGCGCTCCGAGGAGCGCGGAAATTTCCGAGTGCTGATGCCATAGTTCCTCCCCTAATAGCTTCAATGTGGCCGCGCTCCGAGGAGCGCGGAAATTTCAGTGAGCGACTGCATCCCGTCGGCGATCTGGGTCTGGCTTCAATGTGGCCGCGCTCCGAGGAGCGCGGAAATGCGGCTCCGTGATGGTGGTTGGCCGATGAACTGTGGCTTCAATGTGGCCGCGCTCCGAGGAGCGCGGAAATATGCGGGATTGCCCAACAAGCATCGCCCCGCGATCCTCGCTTCAATGTGGCCGCGCTCCGAGGAGCGCGGAAATTCTGACCGCGACCGCGCTCTTAAAGTGCTCGCTCGCGCTTCAATGTGGCCGCGCTCCGAGGAGCGCGGAAATGTCGCCATACCGAAACGAGGAAAGGATGGAATTCCCGCTTCAATGTGGCCGCGCTCCGAGGAGCGCGGAAATACTCCGATGCGACGGCACCAATGTCGTCGCGGTGGTCTAGCTTCAATGTGGCCGCGCTCCGAGGAGCGCGGAAATTTGCCTCTAAGTCCCTCAAAGCAGGTGCCGCGGTTTGCTTCAATGTGGCCGCGCTCCGAGGAGCGCGGAAATAGCCGTGCGGCCATGTTCTTCGCGTGCGCCGTCTGGCTTCAATGTGGCCGCGCTCCGAGGAGCGCGGAAATTTTCCAAGCGACCAAAGCGTTACGCCATCATCAAATAAGCTTCAATGTGGCCGCGCTCCGAGGAGCGCGGAAATTGATTCCGAGCCGCTGCGCTTCCGCGCGGATCGCCAGCTTCAATGTGGCCGCGCTCCGAGGAGCGCGGAAATGAGTCATCCTGCTTAAGAGCCTCAACGTTGCGATCGGCTTCAATGTGGCCGCGCTCCGAGGAGCGCGGAAATTTGGTTCGACCACCGAGTTCGTCCGCGCGATCCACGCTTCAATGTGGCCGCGCTCCGAGGAGCGCGGAAATTAATCAACCTTTAGGAAGTAATACCACTTCAATTTTTGGCTTCAATGTGGCCGCGCTCCGAGGAGCGCGGAAATACAGCATTTTGTACCGTCCGAGAGCGCGGAGCTTCCTGCGGCTTCAATGTGGCCGCGCTCCGAGGAGCGCGGAAATTCGGCGCCGTTGGGAGCAGCGCGCCGGGGTTGAAGCTGCTTCAATGTGGCCGCGCTCCGAGGAGCGCGGAAATACATATACCCCGTACCCTGCGGGTTGTAGGCGGTCGCCTGGCTTCAATGTGGCCGCGCTCCGAGGAGCGCGGAAATCAGCCGATGGCCGACGGCTGGCCGAGCCCGGCGAGCTTCGCTTCAATGTGGCCGCGCTCCGAGGAGCGCGGAAATGCCGCCAGGAGCGACGGACCAGGTGAGCTGGTGTCCTGGGCTTCAATGTGGCCGCGCTCCGAGGAGCGCGGAAATACGCAAACACAACAACGGGTTATTGGGGTCTTGACTGCTTCAATGTGGCCGCGCTCCGAGGAGCGCGGAAATAAAGTATTGCGCAACGTCGCAAGGCATAGGCAATATAGCTTCAATGTGGCCGCGCTCCGAGGAGCGCGGAAATAAAGTATTGCGCAACGTCGCAAGGCATAGGCAATATAGCTTCAATGTGGCCGCGCTCCGAGGAGCGCGGAAATGAAAAGAAAGCCGCAGACCTTGCAGCGCGGCATGGTTATGCTTCAATGTGGCCGCGCTCCGAGGAGCGCGGAAATGCGTTGCTCGAAGGGCTGGAGTTGCGCGCGGCGATGAGCTTCAATGTGGCCGCGCTCCGAGGAGCGCGGAAATCCGAGTCCCCGTTCCTGCTCGGTCAACTCTCGCATTCCCGCTTCAATGTGGCCGCGCTCCGAGGAGCGCGGAAATCAGAGAAGACGGTAATGGAAGGTCCGCAGTTTCTCATCCAGCTTCAATGTGGCCGCGCTCCGAGGAGCGCGGAAATCGCAGATAGGCGCGGGTGATGATTGTGTCGAGGCCGCTTCAATGTGGCCGCGCTCCGAGGAGCGCGGAAATGAGACGTACTGCACCGGCGGCGAGACACCGTAGGTGCGGCTTCAATGTGGCCGCGCTCCGAGGAGCGCGGAAATCAGCAGGCGCATGCCTTGGGTCACCAGCGGATGGAACCGCTTCAATGTGGCCGCGCTCCGAGGAGCGCGGAAATCGCGGGAAGACCTCAAGGAATTGGGGGAACGACTCTCGCTTCAATGTGGCCGCGCTCCGAGGAGCGCGGAAATCGCAACGTCACGCCCGAAACGCATCTCGGCCACGCCGCCGCTTCAATGTGGCCGCGCTCCGAGGAGCGCGGAAATCACCGAAGAACGCGTAGAGGAGATCCTGGACGCTGCGGCTTCAATGTGGCCGCGCTCCGAGGAGCGCGGAAATTTGTTACGCACCTTCGGCCCACGCCGCTCTAAGTAGCTTCAATGTGGCCGCGCTCCGAGGAGCGCGGAAATATCCCGCAGCCCGCCGCGCCGCATCGGCTCGAGATCCAGCTTCAATGTGGCCGCGCTCCGAGGAGCGCGGAAATTATCGTGCCGGCGGCGGTTCAGGATCCCGAGGGTCTTGCTTCAATGTGGCCGCGCTCCGAGGAGCGCGGAAATCTGCGAAGTTTTGGAGATCGATGCCATGCGGCTGCGGGCTTCAATGTGGCCGCGCTCCGAGGAGCGCGGAAATAGTGCGCAAGGAGGTGAGCACCGATGCCGCATCCGAGCTTCAATGTGGCCGCGCTCCGAGGAGCGCGGAAATCCGACTTTATCGACAAGCTGATCGCGGAATGGCGCGCGCTTCAATGTGGCCGCGCTCCGAGGAGCGCGGAAATGCAGGTCTAACGGCCTTTTAGCGCGCCGTGGGCAACGGCTTCAATGTGGCCGCGCTCCGAGGAGCGCGGAAATTTGTGTCTACAAAAGGCGCACGAGTGCCGGATTCTGGCTTCAATGTGGCCGCGCTCCGAGGAGCGCGGAAATAACGTTGCCGAAGTGCTGGCGCCAGAAGCTTTAGTCAAGCTTCAATGTGGCCGCGCTCCGAGGAGCGCGGAAATGGCCGGCCTCGGCAGTCTCGCACGCCATGATCAGATCGCTTCAATGTGGCCGCGCTCCGAGGAGCGCGGAAATATGGGGATGCGGTCGGGCTGGTTCAAACATTTTTCATGCTTCAATGTGGCCGCGCTCCGAGGAGCGCGGAAATGTCCGTCAAAGGCGAGAGCATCCCGCCGGTCGTCGTGCTTCAATGTGGCCGCGCTCCGAGGAGCGCGGAAATAAGATCAAACCGCTGGTCTTGCGCCCTGACGATACTGCTTCAATGTGGCCGCGCTCCGAGGAGCGCGGAAATACCGTATCGAATACTAACACGGTGACGGTGACTAAGCTTCAATGTGGCCGCGCTCCGAGGAGCGCGGAAATGCGGAGCGGGAGAGCCGGAACCGCGGATATACGGTCGCTTCAATGTGGCCGCGCTCCGAGGAGCGCGGAAATCCGCGCTTACCCCAGGTGAGCGAGCTCGCATAGCAAGCTTCAATGTGGCCGCGCTCCGAGGAGCGCGGAAATATGGACAGTCGGGTCGCTGCCGCTAACGCTGGACCCGCTTCAATGTGGCCGCGCTCCGAGGAGCGCGGAAATCTGCCTGCCAGCGGTTGACTGAGGCCGCAGCGGCGTCGCTTCAATGTGGCCGCGCTCCGAGGAGCGCGGAAATCGAATTTCGCGCGCTGAAGATGCGCTTGAGCGCCTGGCTTCAATGTGGCCGCGCTCCGAGGAGCGCGGAAATCCGGGAGGCAACGTAAATGGCAATGAAATGTACAGGGCTTCAATGTGGCCGCGCTCCGAGGAGCGCGGAAATGATATCTTTTGCGATGCACACCAGAGGTTCGATGCTGCTTCAATGTGGCCGCGCTCCGAGGAGCGCGGAAATGGAAAGCCGCCCGGCGGGAAGGACGTGCTGAGCAAGGCTTCAATGTGGCCGCGCTCCGAGGAGCGCGGAAATCGGTGTTCCCCGGCGAACAGGACATCATAGAGTTCCTCGCTTCAATGTGGCCGCGCTCCGAGGAGCGCGGAAATATGCTGCCGCTCCCGTATCCCAACCTGGCTCCCAAGCTTCAATGTGGCCGCGCTCCGAGGAGCGCGGAAATCTGCATTCACCAGAATGAGGGGACGCGCCCATGCCCGCTTCAATGTGGCCGCGCTCCGAGGAGCGCGGAAATTGTGTAGCATTTTCTTACATCCTATGTATGGGAGATTGTGCTTCAATGTGGCCGCGCTCCGAGGAGCGCGGAAATGGGGGATGCTATTCGGGTTGTTAAAGGGTCTTGGTGGCTTCAATGTGGCCGCGCTCCGAGGAGCGCGGAAATGCGCTGCTGCCCTCGCGGACTGACACTGCATGGTTCCGCTTCAATGTGGCCGCGCTCCGAGGAGCGCGGAAATTGCGCCTCATTAGGCTGCTAGTCCTCGAAGGAGTAGGGCTTCAATGTGGCCGCGCTCCGAGGAGCGCGGAAATGTCTTCATTTCACTGGGCCGTCGCGCCTATGATCTCAGCTTCAATGTGGCCGCGCTCCGAGGAGCGCGGAAATTTGCAGAGCAAGTATCAGACTCTCACAATGAAGCGTGCTTCAATGTGGCCGCGCTCCGAGGAGCGCGGAAATCAGAATTGTTATGGTGACGGATCCGTTGTTCATATAGCTTCAATGTGGCCGCGCTCCGAGGAGCGCGGAAATGTGTCTCGTCTCGACCGCACAGGAAGCTGGTTACTGGATCGCTTCAATGTGGCCGCGCTCCGAGGAGCGCGGAAATCTCTATTGCAAGGATTGCTGCTGCGGCCCGATGACCTTGCTTCAATGTGGCCGCGCTCCGAGGAGCGCGGAAATTTGTTGCGCGACCGCCCAGGCGCCGAGTTTATACTGCTTCAATGTGGCCGCGCTCCGAGGAGCGCGGAAATTGATTTTGTCGTCGAGTTCCTTTAGCTTCGTGTTCGCTTCAATGTGGCCGCGCTCCGAGGAGCGCGGAAATGCGGGTCAGCCCCAGGTGGAGATATCGGTCGGCGGGCTTCAATGTGGCCGCGCTCCGAGGAGCGCGGAAATAAGCCCAGCGTCAGTTCTCCCTTGGCCACGGCCTTCAGGCTTCAATGTGGCCGCGCTCCGAGGAGCGCGGAAATTGGAGGAAAACGGCGATGGCAATCTGGCTGGTAGCGCTTCAATGTGGCCGCGCTCCGAGGAGCGCGGAAATGACCAGGCCTACCTGGCGGCAGTCGCGAAGCTGGAAAAGCTTCAATGTGGCCGCGCTCCGAGGAGCGCGGAAATACGGCGCGCTGCGTCTACCGGGTTCCAGTGGCATCGGCTTCAATGTGGCCGCGCTCCGAGGAGCGCGGAAATGAAATACAGCCCCGACTGGATGATGCACAGGGACGAAGCTTCAATGTGGCCGCGCTCCGAGGAGCGCGGAAATGTTGGCGGGAACGCCGATCGAAAAGGTACGCGAGTTTTTGCTTCAATGTGGCCGCGCTCCGAGGAGCGCGGAAATGACGTCGTACCAACCGCCCGTGTTGACGATGCCGGTCGGGCTTCAATGTGGCCGCGCTCCGAGGAGCGCGGAAATTCGGCGAAATCAAGAATCTTCCCGTCATGCAGCAGATAGCTTCAATGTGGCCGCGCTCCGAGGAGCGCGGAAATTCGGAATGTTCAGCCGCTCGAATAGGGACGCGACGGGCTTCAATGTGGCCGCGCTCCGAGGAGCGCGGAAATTTCGCTGCCGGTATTTGGTATCCTCGAAAGCAACAGCTTCAATGTGGCCGCGCTCCGAGGAGCGCGGAAATTGCCCCCCGCGGCTGACGGCACTATGCCGCCGTGTTCGCTTCAATGTGGCCGCGCTCCGAGGAGCGCGGAAATCGCCAGCGTCCCAGTCGCTTCAATGTGGCCGCGCTCCGAGGAGCGCGGAAATGCGTCCTTCTCAAGCCTTCAATTTTCAAAGAGCTTTGGGCCGTTTTGCGAGTGGTCGCCGGTCCCAACGCCGCTCTCGGCAGTCTCTCCAGTCCGATAGTCCTAAACCATAGCATTGGCAAGGCTTTTCCGTTCGCGAGCGGATGCCGGGTTTTCATGGTCACCTCGCCGCTCGCTTCGATCAGCGCGTTTCGAAACCGACATATCGCTGGGCTTCGCCGGTGAGCAATCTACCGAGCAGTCTCGTCTGAATCTCCAGAACCCTCCGGTAGTT
The DNA here is from genome assembly GCA_963842085.1 of uncultured delta proteobacterium. Classification (GTDB taxonomy): domain Bacteria; phylum Desulfobacterota; class Binatia; order Binatales; family Binataceae; genus Binatus. Next base: position 2,051,283 of record CAWJET010000001.1, on the reverse strand, counting down.
CACTCGGTATCCAAACAGTGGATGCGTCACGAGCGCATCCATGCGCTGTTCGTACGCACGCAGAAAACCCTTTCGCCCGCTCGGCGTGAGAGCGACGGCTGGACCGACGCGAATGAAGTCACCGGTCGTTACCATTCCGGTGTTAATCGCACTGATAACAACAGAGTCCGCGATCAGCGGCCTGAATTCCTCCATCAGGTCCAGCGCCAGTGCCGGACGGCCGAACCGAGGTTGATGGAAGAAGCCGATAAACGGATCAAGGCCGACGCTGTGACAGATGATTGTCAGGTCTTTCGCCAACATGCTGTAGGCGAACGAGAGCAGCGCGTTAACCGGATCGACCGGCGGGCGCCGATTCCGGCGAGTGAACTCGAACGTAAAGGGCGCAACGCCGCCCTCGTTGTCCGCCTTCACCAGGCCAGTGAAGTTGGCGAAGTAAATGCGAGCCGCATTGCCCTCGATCCCGAGCAGTTCATCGAGTTCCTCGGCGTTCATCGCGGCTCCGGCGTAGCGCTTGAGTTGTGCGACCGCGATTGCGGGCGGCTCGATGTGGTTACGGCGAAGCAGCGTTCGTTGATTGCGAATCTTCGCGGCAACAAACTCGCGCGCAACGCTCAGGCAGAAGAACGCATCTTCGGACAGGGCGAACTGCCGCTTCCGAAGGAACACGTTCTTCAAACCGAGACCCTGCGTCAGCCCGTAGAACCATCCGCCATAGGAGAAATGCGCGACTGGCTTCTCCGCCCAGCACAGCCCCTGAAGGGCCGCTGCGCTGAATTGCACATTTCCGAACACGTTTACCTGAGAGATCTCGCCGACGCGGACTTCCTGAACAGATTTCTTGCGTTCCTTAATCTGAAGAACATCGCCGCTCTTGCCAATAATCAGCCCGTGACCCGTGACGTAGAGCGGGCGCAGATCGTCACGAGCCGGAACAAGGCGGCGGACCGTATCGTCGGACTTCGCTGGCACGCCGTTCGCGGGCTCATCGCCATCGAACAAGGAAAGCTGCGGAGTTGGAGTAAACTCCGGCAACGACTCAACGAGCCCCGTCTCATCAGGAAGACATATGCCGACCAGCGAGCATCGAGGGCATTTCGGGCTGTCCACCAGCGGTTTAGGAATTCGGCCACGCAGCGCCAGCGCCCTCGCTCCCTCTACAGCTGCGAGCGTTTCCGAGATCAGCGTCTCGTCAATCGCGACGCGCACGCGCTGCCGCGTCGCATGGTAGTACGCGATGGCTTCGTCGCACTTGTAGCCGTTATCCCGAAGGATAAGGGCTTGGGAGCAAAGTTGAACCCGATCGGCAGGCCAGGCTTGCGGCCCTTCATCGCCATCTCGTGGACTTCCTTTCTTGTAGTCCACTGGCACGACGGTTCCGCCCTCGCCCTCCACCAAATCCATTTTCGCAATGAGACGATGCGTCTCGCTGCTCAGACTTACCGAGCGCGAATGGATCTGCGCTTCTTGATCCGGCGGTGGGAGCGGATCGGATTTCGTCTCGAGCTTCTCGTGGCGGAGTTCGCCCTCAATCGTGTCTGCGCTGTGGGCGAAGATCCCCTCCACCCATTCGTAAAAGAAAAGGCGCGGGCAGTAGACAAATTCGTTCAGCATCCGCGCCGGCAGATAGTCGGGAAGTTCGACCTCAACGCGAGGTGGTCGATCCGTTTTTGTTTTTAGTTGTGAGTTGGCTGCTGGAACTGCGACTGGCTTCGATTGAGGTTGATCCGACATCTGGCTCGCGCTCAGAAGCGTTCCTCTTTCGATGGCGAATCACTCTCGCCATCGACGACGATGCAGGGACTGTCGATCGGCGAATATGCCTTGCCCAACGCCGTGATTACGCGATCGCCGCGGCCCTCCACCGGTCCCAGATCGACGAAGAGGACCTGATCATCCCGATGGTCGACAATCTCGCTCAGCGCGTGACGGCATCGCACTAGGTCAGCGGGAGTGAATTGGCACTCGAAGATGGAGTACTGGAGGTGATCGCCGAAATCTCGCATCGTCTTGAAAACTTGCCGCAGCCGCTTGTCATCGCAGATGTCGTAGCAGACCAGATACGTATTGCGCATGGACTTCTCTACCTCTCTGGGCTTCCGCCTATAGGAGCAAAAAGCCCCCCTCCTCGATAGCGGCTCTTCCCGAGGAGAATCGGCCCTTTCACGGCTACTGCGAAAGTCAGCCTGGCGCGACCCAGCAATCCGACGTTCTGCAGCCCCCGTGACTCCAGCGGTTTCACCTCAAGTGGCTCTGGCAGGCCCCGGCGGCGACAATCCGCGCGCAGGTCCATAACCAAGGCTTCGTCGGCACCTCCGGATTTCGCATGGCGAGTAACCAGATACGGCGTCACGCTTTGCCAAACGCGCGAAGGAGCCATGAGAGAATCGCTATCTGTATCGACCGACGTCTGACGGAGCGCCAAGTGGCCCGCCGAACCGGCTCGCAATTCCTCGAAACTCTCTAGTGCCTTCTCCAAGGTCGTAAGGTGACGCTTTTCCTCTCCCGTCGGTTTCCTCCGATCAAGGATGTGAGGAGCAACAATGAGCAGGCGTGGTGTTCGCGGATCGAAGGCGAACGCAAGGTGCGAGGTGCCTGCTGGCGCTCCGTCCCGTTCATGGCCGGAGAAGAATGCCGGCAAGGCAACCCAAAAACCGAGGACATCTTGAACCCTCGCCATCACTGCCCTGCGAGCTGCATGAGCAATCTCGGTGGGACCTGCTTTCTCGATGAGCCCTGAGTTGACGGCGAAGGCATGGATCCCTTCTGTCCTGCCAGCCGGCGCCATCACGCCCAAACCAAGGAACCGCCCGTCTCCAATTATCAGCGGCCCTAGCACCGGCGCCCCGAAGGCGATCTCGACGTGCCAGAAGCGCTCTTTGGCGAACCTCGTCCCGTCTGCGAAGGCCTCGACGCGTGCGCCGTTCGATTCGAACGGTTCCCGCTGTAATCGGATTGCCTCCGGCCGCTGCCGGACGCCGGCGTGGCGCAAAGCTTGCCTAACCGAAGTCGCCGCGCGAGCTTGCTCCGCGAAACGCTCACGGCCCTCTTTTGCCTCTTCGACTTTTCGTAAGGGCTCAATCCGGCGCCGCGCTGCGGCCTGCGGCAAGACGATGGGGGTCACGCTTCGCCAGGTGCGCAGAGATGGTCCGTCGGCGATGCCGTAATGATCGAGTATCGCGTCGTCCGCCGCAGGGGTTAGGATTGCCAGTACTTCCCCGGTGTCGTGGTCCACGAGATCAAGGCCTGAGAAAGCCCAATGCACGTCGCCGGCGTCAAGAGAGCAATCTGCTGGGACCTGCACCAAAACGCGCCTGATGCCGCGATCGGCATGATGGTGCCCAACCGAAGGCAAGGGGACAAGTCGCACTCGCGCATCGATCGGTCCGTCGCTAGAGCCGTCGGGCTTGCGGCCCACGAGCACGCGAGCAATTTCCTCCGTTCTCGACGGGAGTGCCCGCTGGAGGCGTTCGAGCGCGCGGTCCCGCACATGCTCGATAAGTTCTGACGCGCGGACTAACGACCATGGGACGAACGGTGCAGAGCCGGACGGCCCGCGAAGTTCGTAAACGCGCCTAGACGGCGGGCTCTCATATGCTACTGGCCGAAATCTCGGCCTCGGTGCCTTTGTGAAGACCCGGTTGATCTTCTTGTCCTCGGCCACTGACTCGAAACGCCGGCTATAGGCCCGATAGCGCGCTGCAAGACTATCGAGAGAGCCTGCGGTGGGACACGCGAGCGTACGTTGGCTCCCTCTATTTGACGGTCGGTAGATGCGGCCTCGATAGTTCGACAAAACCTCTTCGAGTCTAGAAGCATCGAGCAACTCGGCCCAGGCCCAAGCCATGTCAACGCCGCGACCTAGTTGATATAGCCGCTCGGAGAGCGCGCAGATTACGCGCACATGCGGCCCGCGTTCTTCGCTTTCGAAAATGGGCCAAACGTATAGGAACGGAACTTCCGCATCGAAAATGCAGGGCCTGAAGAATTTCTTCGCAGTGCGCACTTCGGCCAGCCGATGCGGATCACCTCCGACCCGGTCGAGATCGTTGTTCGGCATGTAGAACATTACTTGCTGGCCGCGCCAAGCTGCTGGAGCACCAATAATGGGCGCTTCATTCTCGCACTTATTCTCCAGCCAAAGCAGCGCTTCTAACTCCGCCTTTCCGGACGGCCCGCTCAAGCCCGCACCGGCCAAAAGCGCCTGGAACAGCCGCGCCGGCGCTGGCGGCCAATCTGGCACGCCATAATAACGTCCGTCGTGGAGCCGTACACTTATGAGGATCGCGGTAGACATGTCTCAAGGTTCTTCGGGCGTTTTTTCCTCCTCTGTCTTCTTAGCGAGAAGCTTCTTCGCCTCGTTGAGATCGAAGCGGTACTCTATGTTCTCGTCTTTCGGCCACCTCTTTTGCCACGCTTCTCGAAAGTGATTCGTCGCCGCCTTTGCGTACTCTCTTGCCGAGTCTTTTATTTTGAATGCAACCGGCTCTCCGCGTCGCGGTATGTTGTACCATTCATCTTCGCTCGCATATCTCAGATGGCAGCCCTCGCGGAGGAACAGGTCAATGTCCGCAGTGGCGGCAACGAGCGACAAGCCGAGGAGGTATTTCCGGATGTGCTCGGTTTCAGTGTTGTCCCTGCCGCGCAAGCCCCGCAACGCCACGAGATTCACGGTAACTTGGCGTTCGATCGGGCCCCTCGCGACCACGCCACCAAGCACGCGGCGCTCCGGATTTGGAGATCCATCCCGGAACTCCTGCATGTACTTTGCGGCGTTTGTGCCTACCTTGCGAAAAGTCGCAGGGGCATCGTTGAAGCCTTTCGCCGATAATTCGACCTTCTTAGCCTTTGCTTCCTTCTCCAACTCCTCGCGCTGATTTTGGTCGAGAGCTTTCGAGATGGAGTTGAACTGCGCCGCCGCGTGGAGAGGGTCCACGTCCCACGCGCGGATGATAGAGCGCACGAGCCGCGGACGCTTCTCACCGCTCCCGCCACGAGAGTCCCACACTCCGAACACGAGCGACGTCGGAACGATCTCGCAAAGAAGACCCGCGTCTCCGGCGCTGCGGAGCTTCTGAAACGCCTCTCCGACCAGCGATGCCAGTCCGGGGCAAGACTGAACGACCGCATCGGCCCCCCGGTGCGCCAGGTCAAGGATCGATCGCGTTACTTTATGCGGGCTTGCGCACTGGCCCTTCTTCTTTTTTGCGTTCTGGTCGTTTTCCGCCTTGGCGGTTTTGCATGCATCGCATTCACCGCACTCTTCTGTGCGCAGGACGATCTCGATCTGCGGCACCAGCCACTCGTCGCGTTTTGTTCCCGCCGTCGCCTTGAAGATCGGCTCCAGCCGATTGGCCTGCGATCCAACACTGTCTATCGTGGCGATGCGCGTTCCGTCCGATAATGCATCGATGTTGTAACCAATGTCGGCATATGTCGGGGGGAAGATGATGCTACCGTCGACTTCGACCGGAAGAAGCTTCTGCTTGAGATGCAGCGCCACCGGCCCCTTCATCTCAATCGCCCATCTGTCCAGAACCTCCGCGCTCACGATCTCCAACTCGGTGGTCATCCGCTTATCTCCTCTTTAGCGATCGTTACGACCTTGTTCTTGCCCGATAGATCGAGCATGAACTGGAATGTCCGAAGGGGGATTCCGATACGAGCGCAGCCCAAGGCTGCTCGCGCAAGAATGGGGGGTACGAGACCGCCCCAGGCACCATAGCGAACGCGCCGCGTCTCGTACTCATCCGGGCGCGCGTGCTCCATACCCACCGCTGCGAGTATCTCTACGACCGGGGACGCTGACACCACATGCTTATGGTCGTTTGGAGAATATCCTGCATCGATCGCGATCCAGGCACCACGAGGATCGAAGTTAAAACTCCCGCCCATGGGCGTGAGTACATCGAACGGGTTTGCAACCAACTCCTCGCGTGAATTCCACAGTGAATCGATGCCCCGCGTCCTTACGGCCCCTTTCATTTCCCCCTTCTTCGGTTTCTCGCGAGTGCCGCGAAGCATCGCGCGTGCAATCGTCGCAGCGGAACGGTTACCGGCGTACAACTTGAAGTCGTTCCGGCTCGAAGCGTCGGCCCAATGCCCGATGCAAAGTGTTCGGGTTCGTCCGTCAATCGGTGCGACCAAGCGTATGGGTAAAGCCATCGGATCGCCTTTAGGACCCGGAAACGTGTCCTCAGCCTCGACTCGATCGAACAGGTCGCTGTCGTCTTCTTCCTGCGATTCGCCGTCGTCCTTGCGCCCTTTACGGCGCTTGGACACGGGTAGCGAATTGGCGTACCCGACGGGCACGCGGCAGCAGATGTCGGCTTCCGCAAGGAAACCAAGCACAACGTCGAAAGGATTTCTTTCGCCACGTGAGCTAAGCTCGAATCGCACGTGTTCTTCGTATCGCCAGTCGAACCCTCCTATCGCATCACCAAGAAGAACCTCCGCCGCCTCAAGGAAGCCCACGCACGCGAATACCTGGCCGGGGTTGAAGAGGTCAACTGGTATCGACGCCATCGGTCAGCCTCTATACTTCCTCGGGATCTTGGCATTGTTATCGCGTGAAGCCTGCTGATCGGCCGCGCGCAACAGCGATTCCCACCACGCCAGCCCCCATGGCCCCCAACGGTGCTGCAGTCGCGCAAAGCGCAACGCGATTTCGCGGGCTCGTTCTTGCAATTTCGAAGGTGGCACATCCTCGCATCCATCCGTTCCAATCACCGCGCGAGCAAAGCCATGGTGCGCGGCGATCAAATGAAGCGTTAGCTCGCGTTGGTCAGGAGGTAAGGCGAGGAAACGCTCATTCTTCTCCACAGAGGGCAGCGAGCCTAACTCATGTCGATACCCGTCCAGAAGGGAGTAGTTAATCGGGCCCTCAGTTTTCGCGTAAACGCCATCAGTCGGGGCGTTGAAGGATCGCTGCCACCGCTTAGCGCGCTTGCCTTCGTCGTGGAACCGCGCGGAGACGGCGAGCATCTCACCATAGTCATCGAGGCCGAGAGCCTTTGCGAGCGCACGGGCTTTACCCTCGGCCCAAGACTGATGCTCGTCGAGCAACTGTGGATGTCCCGCCGAACGATCTTCTTCGGTCGCGGCGTCGTGACGCATTTTATCGACGACTAGCCAGCGTTGCGGCTCGCCGTCTTCGGAAATGTCGGTTGCGAACCGCAGCCGCTCGTACCATTGCCCGCCGCTGCTTGGAGTTGCGCCCGCGTCGGCACTCCGCACACGAAATCGAACCACCCCCTGCCCGAGCCATTCGTCACCGTCGTCAGCGGTCTTGGGAGTTGCGCCTTCCTCGTCGTTCAGAAGTCCGTCCTTCAAGCCTGCTAAGCGCGCATCAAGCAGTAGCGTCGCCCCCGCGAGAGTATCCTGAAGAGCCTTCTTGCCGTTCTTGTCCTTCGAAACGATTAGATCTCCGAGTCTCCGCGTCCCGCGCAGATCGCCGTCTGGCGCGAGCATAAAAGCCACAACCGAATCTCTCGACACCGCCGGCATTCGCGCATCACCTTCCTGCGCTATTACTGATGATGACGAGAGTAGAGCTTCGGCCCGCTTCTCCAGCCACTCGACGACGCGAAAGGTCTCAGTCTCCAATATCTCGCTCGTGTGTGGCGGCGCGGCCTCGAAAAACGTCTCGATCTCGCTGCACGTTGGTGGGGCTCCCCCTACGCGCAGGGGTAGATGCGTCCGCCACACAATCGCCGTCTGTGGAGGCTCGTCCTCAATCCATCCCCGTAGCCAAGGGTTAATCGCAGGACGGCCCGTGTGTTCCTTGAGCGAAGTCATCGACCAAGCGTCGGCCAACGCCCGTGAAAGCGTCGGTCGCAACGGTGCTGGGCTAGTTGCCGCATCCAGAATCTCTCGCAGCTTCGGGTCGGTCTGCGCGCGCGTCCTCAGATCCCGCAACGCGCCAGGACTCGCATTCAGGAACTCACTGTTCTTCGGAAGCTCTTTGAGCGGTGCTTGAACGGCCCGCCAGGTTTTGATTCTTGTCTCGTAGGCCGCGACCAACTTTTGCATTTTCTCGTCCAGCTCTTCGCCATCCTTCTGCTTCTTGAGTGCTTCTGCCTCTTTCTTGTTGGGCCGCGGTTCTGGCTCGACCAGCACGACCACACGCGCCTCGCCAGTACCGCGTCTGTTTACACGGCCGAATCTCTGCACCATTCGCTCCCAAGCTACGAGGTCGCACGACATGTGGTCGGCATTGAGGTCAATGCCCACCTCCCCAGCCGACGTCGCGAAGAGGAATGCTGGCCGATTTCGCTCCGCCTTGCTGCTGGCTACAAAGCCGAGCTCGTTCAGTCGCTCCCTGGCTTGCTCGCGCTCGAACACCCTCCGGCCCCCGACAAGTAGCTCGGTGTCGATTTCCGTAGCGGCCTTCCCCGCTTTCTTGTCACCCTTTGCCAGCTTCTCGACGGCCCCTTTCGCCTTCTCAAGGACCCGACGCTCGTTGCAAAACACGATGCACCGCATCGTGCTTTGCCCGTCGCACGACAAATCCCAAGCTCGCTGCGCGAGCTCCTCTTCCAGCTTCGCATCGTGCTTGAGCGGCACGATGCCGAGGTGCTTCTTCGCGTCCAGCCTCTTCTTCACGATCTTGTTCTCCAAATCCTTGGGTGTGAGGCCAAAGACCCCGGCATCGACGGTACGTCCCGTGGCCGACAGCGGCAGAAGCTTGAACGCAGGAACGACCTTTCGCAACTCCAGGTCCCCGGGGCGGAACGCCACATCCTCGGCGACCGCTCGCAGAAGCTCCTCAAACGGCGGGACGAGGTGAGCCTCGTCGAGCACGATCAGGGCGTCAGCTCCAAGAAGGCCGGCATGGTACGGCCGCATCTTTCGCGAGACCCGATAGCCCTCAAACAGCAGCCGCGATCCGACCATGTCCACAGTTCCGACGATGATCGCGGATGACACCGGATCTTCGAGCCATTCCTTGTTATCGACGTGTTGACCGCGGAGCGTGGAGATTGGAAGCGAGCGCCCTTCCTTGAGGTCGAGCCGATGCCTAAAGTCCGTAACCTGATCGACAAACTCGCGGAGCTTCACGGCCTCCTCCGTGGCCTGATCCACCACGGCACGCCTATCCACTACGTAGACGAGCCGCCGCGGCAGCCTCGCGCCGGACGCCCGAGCGACAAGCCATATCGCCATGACGGCCGTCTTCCCGAGACCTGTCGGAATGTCGAGCGCTGGGGGAATTTCCCCCTGCATGAAGCAACGCAACAGCTCTTCCTGCCACGGGAAGGGAGCATCGTTTCCCATTAGACCCAGCGCATCCCGGAGCCACCCGCGGCGAGCCTGCAATGTCGAAGGAGGCATCGGCGGTGATTCTTCGGGCGTCATGACGATCTCCACTGGTCGAGCGGTCTTATGGGGTTCGGCGTGTATCGCAGCGCTTCAAAGTGGACTCTGAGGCGCTGGATGGTCGGCCCCGCATCCTTCTTGTCCAATGCTCGCTTATTGATAAGGCGCAGACCAGTCAGGAGTGCGCAGGCGAACTCCCCCGCCATCAAAGACGAGCAACCTACGAAATCGTAGGACTCGGCACCCCTACAGGCAAGACACCCGCGAGCGATGAAGGTGCAACAACCGGCTAGCATCGAGCGAGCGCGCCCGACGATAGTCCTCCGATCGTCGCTCTTGACATGAATTACGTAATTTCGTAATTACTTCTTACAGCCATGTAGACACACGTTGCTCGACAGGCAGCTTTTTTGCAGTCCGGGAGTTCCAATGAACAAAACATTTGAGGGTCCAACTTTCACTCTGCTGATCGTCAGCATGATCACCGCCCTCCTCGTGCAGGGCAGCCCGTGCTTTGCTGCGACTAGTGCCGGCGCTTTGCCTTGGGACCAGACGCTGACTGCCCTGCAGGACATCATCGCCGGTCCGTTGGCTCACGCCGCGATCGTCCTGAACTTTGCCTGCTCGGCAATCCTGTACGCGCTTGGAAGCAGGCAATTCGCGGGACGTTTGTTGGTTGGCGGATTCGCGAGTTCCGCTGCGCTCATCGCCGTCCGCTTCCTGTCTTATCTCTTTCCATTCTGACGAATCATTCCAGAGACCAATTTTGTGGAGGTCACTATGAAACTCGCACGCATCATCAAACCCCTTCGCTCCATTCAGGTCCGCGTCATGCTCGCCGGCGACCTGAATGCAACCCTCGAACGTTACGCCCAATATTACGAGCACGTTCACGGCGAGTCGGTGGATATTCGCTCGCTCATCGCCGAGATTCTCCGCGCCTTTCTCGACGCAGACCGTGAGTTCCAGTCGTGGTCGCGCTCCGCTGACAATCAGCCACGCCGCGTCCCCGCTCTGCCTTCTTCCAACAGCAGCGCCGAGACTCAACCGTGACTTGCATCATCGAGGTACCGGCTGACGTGCTTCGCACGTGTTTACGACTGACACGTCACTCATCCCTTTGGATGAACGATGTGTACCAGAGCGTACACGGCCCATCGGAAAGTGGCGTGACCGCGGGCGCTTTTCGTACACGAGAGCGTGTACGGCGCGCCCACCCGTGCGAAGCACGTCAGCCTAAGGCCCCGGATTCATTGACGTGTACGGCGTGTACGCTTTGAAGGAAAAAGAAGAGTAGTCCGATGCCGGAGATTCCATATACCGTCCGCCTGGCGCCGGAGCTGTTGGAGCGGATTGAGAAAATCGCGCGGGACAGAGGAATTGCGCCGCGCAAATTGATCCGCGCAGTACTCGCTGAGCACTTCGGTGGAGATGGTCGCCCTCGCCTCGGCGGGCCGATCGACGAATCAAACCAACGCCCAAGCCTCGATCAGATTCTGTTCGATCTCACCCGCACCCGCCTCACGCTCCAGCATCTGCTTGACCACCAGGTCGGCTCCGAGGCGACCGATCAGATCCGCCAGACTGCGCAACAAGAAGCCGAGCAGTACATGCGCAGGCTCAGGAGAAGAGCTATATGAATTTGTCACGAACCGCCATCAGATACGAATTGAGTTGCGGTTCAGCCGCGACGCTGCTGCGCCTCTATCTTCGAATCCTGCTGCTTTGGATTCTGATCTGGGCGGCTTCCGACCTTTTCTTCGTCTGGTACTGGACCGGCCGCGTCTCAGGACCCGGCGCGCATCAATACTTCGGCCGCTGGATTCTCGCCTGGTTCTTCACTCAGAAAGTCCCGCTCTATTTTCTGTCGCTCCCGTACCGAGGCGGACGTGCGACGATCGGCAGCATGTATCTCTACCTCAACTGGCGCTTCTATCTGGGGCGCTCATTCGGACAGTGGTTCGCCTCTTACAGCGTATGGGGAGCGGTCCCGGCAACCATAACTCTCGCCGCTCTCGGCTATCTCCTCTTCCGTGATCCCGAGGACCGTTCAGAGGGGAAGCATCTGCGAGGCCTCACGTTGATCCCGCCGCGCCGGCTCGCCCGAGAACTTCGCCGCACCGAATTGCGGAGCGAACGGGCGGGAGTCGAGCTCGCCCAGGTTCGCATTCCGCGCTCGACCGAGTGCGAACACTTCCTCATCACCGGCGCGACGGGAGCCGGGAAGTCGATGGCGATCCGCTCGCTCCTTCGCCAGATCCAGGTGCGCGGAGAGCTTGCGATCGTGGTCGATCCTGAGTGCGAATACGTCTCGGAATTCTATCGACCCGTGCGCGGAGACCTTATCCTGAACCCGGTCGATGAACGCTGTCCGTACTGGTCACCGTGGCTGGAATTGAGCGAACGATACTACCAGGCTGACGCGGCGACGCTCGCCGCTTCGCTCATTCCCGAAGCCCCGCGCGGCTACGAAAGCGGGTCCGATCACTTCTTCCGTCAATCCAGCCGGACGCTGCTCGAAAGCCTGCTTCAGGTCGCGGCCTCCCGAGAGCCGCAGAGCATCCCGAAGCTGCTCGAACTCACTCGCGATCAGTTGAAGCAGGCGCTCTCCGGCACGCCGGCATACAGTCTGATCGACCCCGGAGCACACGAGCAGGGAGCAGGGATCATTGCGACCGTTGCGAACGCGACCAGACCATTCCTCTATCTGCCGCCCGCCGACGGGCGACCGCTGTGGAGCGCGCTTGAATGGACCGAGCATTCGGAAGGATGGCTGTTCGTGACGATGCGCGACGAGTCCAGCTCGGCGGCGCTGCCGCTCGCGAACCTCTGGCTCGACCTCGTTGTAGGCCGCATGCTCAACTCCGCCAGCGATCGCCGAAGGGTCTGGATCATGGTGGACGAGCTGCCGGTGCTTGGCCGTCAGGCGAAGCTCGAGACGCTGGTCACGCGTGGCCGAAAGCGCGGACTCGCCGCCGTTCTCGGCTTCCAAAGTATCGCTCAGTTGCGCCGGATCTATGGCCACGAGCAGGCAGCGGTGCTCGCCTCGATGCCCTCGACCAAGCTCCTGTTGCGCGTTGATGAGCCCGAGACGGCCGCCTTCATCGCGCGGCAGATCGGCGACCGTGAGGCACTGCGCGAGGAGATCGGAATGAGCACCGCCGAGCACGGCAATCGGTTCAACGTCCATCCGACGCGCCGGACCGAGCCGGTCGTCATGGCCTCCGAGATCCAGCGGCTGCCGAAGCTGGAAGGCTATCTCTGCATCGCCGGACTCGATCGCGCCCGCGTCAAAGTGAAGCCGTGCCTTCCGCGCCGGCGGCAGGTCGAGTTCATTCCGCGCGCTCTTCCGAGGCCGGTCAGCGATGAGCCCAGCGCCGATTTGGCGGCGCTGACGATCAGTCGCGGCCCGACGCCTCCCAACGGGACCGCGGGCGTCCCGGTGAGGATTCAGGACTGATGCTGGTAATGTCCAAAGGCGCGCTCACCGCCGCTCAGGCCGAGACCTATTACGAGGAGAAGTACTCGCACGACGACTATTACTCGGAGAAGCAGAGCGTAGTCGGGCAATGGTTCGGCCGCGGCGCTGAGGAGCTGGGACTCTCCGGCGACGTCGCGACCGAGGACTTCCACGCCGTACTGCGTGGGCTTCGTCCCGCGTCCGGCGAGGTGCTCGTTCATAAGGCCAACGGCTACGACGACCGGCGCGCTGGCTGGGACGCGACCTTCAACGCGCCGAAGTCGGTCAGCATCCAGGGGCTGGTCGGAGACGATCACCGCCTTATCGAGGCGCACCGTCAGGCAGTCAGTCGCGCACTGGAGGAGCTCGAACAATACGCGCTCTCGCGACGCCGAGGCGGCAGCGAATGGGTCGCGGCCAGCAATATAGTCGCCGCGCGCTTCGATCACATTGCCGCTCGGCCCGCCAGCGGAGTTAAAGACGGCTACGGTCCCGACCCTCACCTTCACACGCACGTCGTCATCGCCAACATGACCCGCCGCCCGGACGGACGGTGGCGCGGCCTCGATCCCATTGAAATCTATCGCGCGCAAGCTTTTGCCACGGCAGTTTACCGCTCTGAACTAGCCCGACAGGTTCAACAACTCGGATACGAAATCCGGGTCGCGGGCCATGACGGGCGATGGGAGGTTGACGGCTACACACGCGAGCAGGTGATGGCCTTCTCCCGTCGTCGCCAGGACATCGAACGGACGCTTGCGCGTGAGGGGCTGGCGGGTGCCGAGGCGGCGCAGATCATCGCGCATCGGACCAGACTGTCGAAAGATCATCGCGATGAAGAAAGCCTCAAGGCGGAATGGCGCTCACGCGCGCTGCAGTATGGAATCGAAGTCGAGCGTCTGTTGTCGCAATCGCGCGAACGCGGTCCCATCCAGTTTCGACATCCGGAGACGGCGGAAGAAGCCATTCGCCAGAGTATCGACGAAAACAGCGAGCGCGAGGCAGTCATTGATCGCCGCGCACTTGAAGCGAAGGCACTGCAGCATGCGATGGGGCAGGCGGACCTTCATTCGATACGCGCTGAGCGCGAGCGGTTCCAGCGAAACGGCCGGCTGATCGTCGCCGGCGACTCCGTGAACTCACCGCGAGGCGCCTACACGACGCCGGAGATGATCGCCCTTGAGCGCGGGAACATCGACCTGATGCGTGCGGGCCAAGGCAGGGCCGCCACTATCGGCAGTTCAACCGAGATCCGCCGATGGGCGAGCCAGCGCAACTTGCTTCCTGATCAGACTGTCGCCGCCGGACTCACGCTTGAGTCCACCGACTGGATCACCTCAATCGAAGGCCGCGCGGGCGCTGCGAAAACGACCACTGTCGGAGCGATTCGCGAGTTCGCGGAAGAGCAGGGCTACGCGGTCTACGGGTTCGCGCCAACGACGCGTGCGGTCAAGTCGCTTTCCGAGGCAGGCGTCTCCGCAAGAACTGTCGCCAGCCTCCTCGAAGGCCAATCACCGGATGCGCAAACGAAAAAGATATGGATTGTTGACGAGTCGAGCCTACTCCCGACCCGGCAGGTCAACCGGCTCCTCCACAAGGCACGCGACGAAGGCATCGAGCGGATCATCTTCGTCGGCGACCAGCGCCAGCATCACGCGATCGAAGCCGGACGACCGATCTATCAAATGCAAGAGGCTGGCATGCTGGTCACCCGCCTCGATACCATCCGCCGCCAGCGCGATCCCGAGCTCCGCATAGCCGTTACGCTAGCGTCTAAAGGCGAGATCCCCGAGTCCCTTGCGATCCTCGACCGCCGTGGTGATATCCGCGAAGTCGCGAACGTCGAACAGAGACGCAAGCAGATCGCCAGAGAATACGCCGCCGCATATGAATCAGGACAGCGCGTTCTGGTCGTCAGCCCGGCGAACCAGGAGCGTCGCGAACTCAACAAAGCGATTCGGTCTGAGCTGATCGTCCGTGGCCATATACCGTTCGTCGGGAAGGAGCATGCGATCCTCGTAAATCGCGGGCTATCCGGCGCCCAACGAGCGATGGCCTACAACTACGAAGAAGGCGATGTGATCCGCTTCACGCGCGGAAGCAAACAATTCGCGGTTCCCAAGGGCAGCTACGGGCGAGTTGAAGCAGTCGATCGCGATGCCAATATGCTCGCGGTCACGAGGTCCGATGGCCATCGCATCGAGTACAGTCCCACCAGACTCTTCGGCGTCGAAGTCTTCCGCGAGGAGCAGCGCACGATCGCACGAGGCGACCGCATACAGTTCCGGGCACCCGACCGGGCGCTCGGCGTTGCGAACGGTGAACTCGCCACAATTAAATCCATCGATGCCCAGCGTGCGGTGATCCAGCTCGATAACGGCAAGGAGATAACCGCCGCGCTCGATCGTCTTCGCCACATTGACCACGGCTACGCCTCCACTTCGCACTCGGCGCAGGGCGCAACGGTCGATCGAGTTATCGTCGATATCGATACCCGGCTCTCCCCCGAGCTGGTCAACCGCAAGCAGTTCTATGTCTCGATCAGCCGAGCCCGCCACGCAGTCGCGATCTTCACGGACGACCGCAGCAGACTTGCGCCGGCAGCAGCTCGAAGCCGTGAGAAATCAATGGCTTTGGAGAGTCCCTCTATTGCCAATCGCGGCTTTGCCATCTTGCCGGAACAGCATCGGAGTATCAGTCGAGGGCACGGCATTCGCAGGTAGACTCTTCGCAATCAAAAGCGGTGACGCTCGCTACACTGGCACGGCGTTCCACCGGCTCACGCCGGGCGCTTCGCTTGGCACGCCATGCAGCGTTTCGCTCCGCGCGACTCGGAATCCAGCGCGCGCCCTCAGGTTCGAGTGAAGGGCGCGCGCCCTCAAAATGGTGCGCTACCCGAAGAACAGAAGCGCGTCCTGCCCCTGCGGGGAAGCGGACGTAATCATACCGGCGTGATTGGTCTGTCATTGTGGATTTCTGTAATTCTGAGATTGTAGCTTTCGATGACTTTTCTTGCAGATTCCGATAATCTTTAGCGGCAGGAGGCGGCGAGCGGCGGTTGCTGGCGCTGATAAACTTGAATGAAGAGTTTCGGTCAGGTGCTTAGGGACGCTCGGAAAAAGGCCGGGCTTACGCAGAGAGAGCTTGCCGCGCGCTTGAAGCGCGAGGACGGGCGTCCAGTGGACCCTCCGTATCTTAATGCGGTCGAGCATGATCACCGCTATCCGCCAGAGGACTACCTGATCGAGCAGATGGCAAAGATTGTCGGCGTCTCGCCTGATGTGCTGTACTTTCACGCAAACCGCCAGCCGCCTGACGTAAAGACCGAGGCGGACCAGGAACGGCTCGAAGCCGCCTACCGCGCGTTCCGAAAGGCACTGGGGGTAAGACCACCGGGCAAGCGAAAATGAAAGTGCTTCGCGATCCGCTAGGACGGCCGATCGATCGCCTTTACTTCAAGGCCGACGAGCTTGACGAGCGATGCGAGCGAATCGTCGCGGAGTTTATGGGCCACCGCTCCGGCGGCTTCAGGCTTCCGATCCCCACCGACGACATAATCCGCATGATCGAGGCCGAAGCCGACGACCTCGACCTGTATGCCGACCTCCCTGAAAGCGTAGACGGATACACAGACTACTTTGCTGACCGTAATCCCAAGGTGAAAATTTCTGAACGCCTATCCTCGCCGCGCTATGAGAACCGGCTCCGGATGACTCTGGGCCATGAGTATGGCCACGTGCGATTCCACGCTCCGCTGTGGAGAAAATCCGGGCGGGATTCTGACCGTCGTCCCGCCGCGCGCTCATGGCGCTGCGAACGCGACACCATCGTGACCGCTCCCGAGAACGACTGGATGGAATGGCAGGCAGCTTACATCAGCGGGGCGCTGCTGATGCCACGGTCGTACGTGCTCACGATGGCCGGTGAGATCGCGATGCGGGATGGGAGCAAGTCCCCCCTGTTCATCGATTCGAAGCCCGGCCGTGCCGTGATCACACGGATCATGAGGGGTTGCCAGGTCTCCGAACAGGCCGCACGGGTCCGGCTCCTGCGTTTGGGTCTGCTGACCGAATCGTGAAATCCGGCCATGCGTAACGGAATTATGGAATTTGACAATTCCATCAGAATTGGTCTATGATCCAGCTTGACGATGGGTAAATGACCGTCGCACTCAATGGATCGAGGTGTTTGTTATCATGTCAGTAGTTCAAGTCAGTTCCCAAGCTCAAGGCGCAGATTCTGAGAGGCTGAGTACCCCCAAACTCGGCTGGACCCTGGACGAGCTAGCCCGCAGCCTCAGCGTCTCGGTGCCGTTCATCCGACTGGAGGTCAAGCGCGGACGGCTCAAAGCGGCACATCTCGGACGGCGCGTAGTCGTGCTGGATACCGAAGTTCGTCGCTACCTGGCCGAGGCGAGCGATCGCGCGGCCTGAAGATTGCGCAGGGAGCTAACGCGATGAGTGTTTACAAACGGGGCGAGACGTACTGGTTCAAGTTCCTGTTCCAAGGGCAGCTCATTCGAGAATCGGCCAGGACCAACTCAAAGACGGTCGCCCGCGAAGCGGAACGAGCTCGTCGCCGCGAGATCGAGCTCGCGGTTAATCGCATCCCAAAGCGCGAGCGGATGCCGCTCTTTTCGGTTGCCGCGAAAGAATGGTTGGCCAGTCGAGTGGCTCTCGCGGCAAATACACTCGAAGCATATGAGCATTTTGTCGAGACGCTCACCGGACAATTCGGAAAGCGGCTCGTGTGCGACATCGACGACCAAGACATCTCGGCTCTTCAACGCAAGCGATTGGCGGAACAGAAGTCGGCGCGTACGGTGAATTTCGAAATTAACATATTGCGCCAAATCCTCAAGGCTCACGGGCTGTGGGGAGCCATTTCGGACAAGGTGAAGAGCCTTCGAGAGCGGCGCGACGTAGGGCGCGCGATTAGTTGCGGAGATGAAAAGAAGCTCATAGACGCAGCAGCGAAGAGCCGCTCGCCGGCCCTTCTCCCCTTGTTAATTGTCAGCCTAGACAGTGGACTGCGCGCTTCCGAGATACGATCGTTGCGCCGACGCGATCTAATGTTGGAGTGGCGCAGCGGCGTAATCGAGAAGGGCGCACTCACGGTTCCCAAGTCAAAGACGGAAGCCGGCACTGGACGCAGCGTACCGCTCACGTCCAGAGTCTGTGCGGTCCTGACGCTGTGGTTGTCGCGTTTTCTCGAAACCGAAGCCGACAGTTATGTATTTCCGCGCTTTTCGGTCGGCTTAGAGGGTAACGCTCGTCGCCCCAAGTTCTATGGGGCCGACCTCGCACATCCAATCGGTGAATGGAAAAAGGCTTGGAAGGTCGCGTGCAAGGGGGCCAAGGTTCAATATCGCTGGCATGATTGCCGACATACGTTCATCACCCGCCTGGCTGAGAACCCCAACGTCAGCGAAGAAACGATTCGATCCCTAGCCGGGCACGTCTCCCGGAAGATGCTCGAACGTTACAGTCACATTCGGATTTCCGCCAAACAGGCCGCGATCGCGACCCTCGATCAGGCGGTTTCCGCCGTTGGAGCGGAAGACCACCAAACGAGCAGGGCACAAAATTGGGCACAATCTGCAGCGGTCGGAAAACGAGATCTTCCTAACTAGTTGAATTAATTGGTGGACGCACCTGGACTCGAACCAGGGACCTCTTGCATGTGAGGCAAGCGCTCTAACCGGGCTGAGCTATGCGTCCACCGGAGCAGAGGATTATCGCGCCGCGCACGCAACCTCGCAAGAGTACGCCACATCGGCGATAGTGGTGTCGTCGAAACGCGCGCGCGAGCGCCAGGAGCACATCATGGGACGACTACGCCAGGTGAGTAAGGCCGAAGCCACGCCGGAAATTCGGGAACTCTACCAGCAATTCTTCGGCGACCGCGATCCTGTCGCCGAGCCAGGCACCGCCACCGGTACTCTCGGTGACTATTGGACGACGTTCGCGCTGGTTCCCGACCTGCTCTTCCAGGCGCGCAACTCGCTGATGGCGTTGATGCAGCCAGGACGGAAGCTGCCGGCGAAATTGCGCGAACTCGCGATTCTCCGCACCGGAATCGTCGGTGAGTCGCGGTTCGAGTACTCGCAGCATCTGAAGGTCGCGCGAATGGTGGGCGTTGCCGAAGACAAGCTGGCGGCGATCAAGGGCTGGGCGACCAGCGGCAAGTTCTCCGACGTCGAGCGCGCCGTGATGCAGGCGACTGACGAGCTGGTCGGGCGCAACCTGGTCGAAGACGAAACCTTCGCCGCGCTGAAAAGTCATCTGACCGACGAGCAGATCATGGAGATGTTTTACGTGATCGGGCTGTGGCGGATGCACGGCATGATCGTCCGCGCGCTGCATCTCGAGTATGACGCGGATACTACCACGCGCATGACGGAAGTGCCTGCGCCGCCGCCCAGGAAGTGAGCAGCGCGCGATGAAGCTGTACGACGAGCTGGCGGAGTGGTGGCCGCTCTTCTCCGCGCCCGCCGACTATGCGGAGGAGGCGGCGTTCTTCGCACGCGTGCTGACCGAGGCGTGCCAGCCCGCGCCGCGCACGGTGCTCGAGCTCGGATCGGGCGGCGGCAACAACGCGTTTCACCTCAAATCGAAATTCGAAATGACACTCGTCGATCTGTCGCCGCAGATGCTCGCCGTCAGCCGCGCGCTCAATCCCGAGTGCCAGCATCGCGAGGGCGACATGCGCACGGTGAACCTCGGGCGCACGCTCGATGCGGTTTTTATCCATGACGCGATTGCATACATGACGAGCGAGGATGACCTGCACGCCGCGATCCGCGCCGCGTACCGGCACTGCCGCGCGGGCGGCGTCGCGCTGTTCGTTCCGGACTGCGTGCGGGAAACCTTCGTTGCGGAAACCAGGCATGGCGGACACGACGGCGACGACGGGCGCAGCCTTCGCTACCTGATGTGGACCGTCGATCCCGATCCGACCGACACGACGTACCGAACCGACTTCGCGATCATGCTGCGCGACCGTCGCGACGACACGCGCGTCGTGCACGACTCCCACGTCGAAGGACTTTTTCCGCGCGCCCAATGGATGCGCATGCTGCGCGAAGCGGGCTTCGAACCGCGCACGTTGATCGACGACTGGAAGCGCGAAATCTTCCTTGCGAAGCGTCCTAGTTCGCTGACATAAGGCGGATCGCTTCGGCACGGCCCCATTCCACTTCGGCGCGATGCCGGTTGGCCATCGCCCTCAGGTAGTCGTGAATGGGACCGCTTTCGGGGGCGAGCGCGAGCGCGACTTCGGTTTTGCGCGCGGCCCATTCCTGCCCGCGCGACATCAGGTTCAGGCGGTCGCGAATCGAATCGAGCGCGGCGACCTTGCGGGCGAACGGCCCGACCCCACTCGACGGTTTGCCGCCGTTGTCGCGAATCAGAGACTCGAGTTCCTCGGCGTTGCGCTGTTCCATGGCGCGCGAGCCGGACAGGAACTTCTTCAGCTCGTCCTGCTTGACGTCCGCGATGAGCTTGTCGAGCGCAATCACTCCAGCGCGCTCGGATTCGAGCAGAAGGTTGAGTGCTTGTTCGAGCGCCGCGTCCATAGCGCGAACTTAGTAAGGGCAATCCGGGATCGCAAGGAAATCAGGCCGAGCGCGATGACGCGATGAACTATTTGTACAGCATCCGAAGCGCGATAATCAGCAGGAAGACGGCGAAGACGCGACGAAGGGTGATGCCGGACATCTTCACTGCGTAAACTGAGCCGATATAACCGCCGAGCAACAGCCCCAGTCCGATGACCAGCGCGTAGGTGACGTTGAGGTGGCCGTGCTTGTAGTACTCGTACGCACCCAGAATTCCCACCGGAGGCAGCAGCGCGCCCAAAGACGTGCCGACCGCGAGATGCTGATCGAAACCGAGCACCAGCACGAGCACCGGAACGATCAGGACGCCGCCGCCGACGCCGACGAATCCGCCGAGAATGCCCGCGGCAAGTCCCAGCGCCAGAACGATCAAGATTTGGCCCATTGTCGATTTGTCTCCCGCGCTCAACAATTGCGCGAGCGTATCAGAACGCGGCAACGGGATTGAAGATGGAAGCGCGCGCGTGGCTAGTCGATCGCGTGGCGCTCGGACTCGTCGTCGTACAGCGGCTCGACCAGCTTGAGCCGCGTCGGCGGCTTACGGAAACTGCGGAACCAATTCTCCAGGTCGTCGAACAGCGAGAAGGCGACCGGTGTAATCAGCAGCGTGATTAGCAGGCACAGCGTCTGACCGCCGATCACGACCAGCGCGATTGCGCGAATCGAGCTGTCACCGGCGCCCTGCCCAATCGCGACCGGAATCATGCCCGCGACCAGCGCCGCCGTGGTCATCAGGATCGGCCGCAGCCGATCGCGATTCGCAGTCAGGATTGCCTGGCGTCGTGGCAGCCCCGCACGGAGCAGGTTGAGCGTTTGATCGAGTTGCAGAATCGAGTTCTTCTTCACAATTCCGAACAGCAGCAGGATGCCGAGCGTCGAGAACAGCATCAGGTGCTCGCGGAACACAAACAGCGAGATCAGCGCGAACGGGACGGCCAGCGGCAGCGACAACATGATCGTGATCGGATGGATGAAGCTCTCGAACTGCGCCGCCAGCACCATGTACATGAAGATGATCGAAAGCAGGAAGGCGATCACGAAGCCGGTGACCATCTCGCCGTAAATCTTGCTCTGGCCGCCGAACGCCGTGATATAGCCCGGCGGCAGATGAATTTGGTCGACCTCGCGCGTGACCGCGTCCATCACCTTGTTCATCGCGAATCCGGGCGCGAGGTTGAAGACGATCGAGATATTGCGCTGGCGGTCCTGCCGGTCGATCTGCACCGGGCCGGTCCCGTGCGTAAGCGTCGCCACGTTATCCAGCCGCACTTGCCCGACCTTGCTTGAAGGAATCGTCAGCCCTGCGACCACCACCGGATTGTCGCGATCCTTCTCCGCCAACTGCAGGCGCACGTCGTAGGTATCCTGGCCTTCGCGAAAGCGCGTGACCACGTCGCCCTGCACCATCGTGCGCATCGTCTGCGCGATATCGTCCACCGACACGCCCAGGTCCGCCGACTTGGCGCGATCGATATTGACCTGAAGCTCCGGCAGCCCGCCCTCGTAACTCGAGTCGAGATCGACGATGCCCGGGATTTTTCGGAGCCGCAACATCAGGCCGTCCGCATACGTCCTGAGCGTGTCGAGGTCGGGACCGCGCATGTCGTATTCGACCGCGACGTCGCGATAGCCGCTCTGTTCCCACGGCTTGATCGCATCGACGCTGACGCGCAGCGCCGGAAACGCGTCCATCAACTTGCGCGCGTCGGCCATCACCAGTTCCTGGCTGCGGCGGCGCTGATCGAGCGGGAACAACTTCGCGTCGACTTGAGCGACCGTCACTCGATCGTCGCCGTTGGTGTCGCCGACGGTGGTGAACAGATCGCGAACTTCGGGGATGGTGCGCAGGCGATCCTCGATCTGAGCGACGATCTCGTCGGTATGCGCGAGCGAGTATCCCGGCGGCGTGCGGATGTTGACTGCGAACTCGCTCGAATCGTCGTCGGGCATGAAAGTCGCGCCGACCATTTTGCCCAGGAACGGAATCGAGATGACCAGCGCGAGCGACACGGCCACCAGCACCCATCGATGGTCCAGCGACCAGCGCAGCGCCAGGTCGTAGCAGTCCTCGATCCACCGGAAAACCTTCCAGTCCTTGCTGCGGTTGTGGGTCGCGCCGCCCGCGCCCTTGGGCTTCAGATAGCGCGAACACAGCATCGGGGTCAGCGTGAACGAAACCAGCAGCGACACCATGATCGCGAACGCCATCGTCAGGCCGAACGAATTCAGGAACCGGCCCATCACGCCGTGGATGAACGCGACCGGCACGAAGATGACCGCGAGCGAGAGCGTGGTCGCGCTGACCGCCAGCCCGACCTCGGCGGTGGCCGCTTTCGCCGCGGACACCGGGTCCATGTTCTTTTCTTCGATGAAGCGGAAAATATTTTCGAGCACCACGATTGCGTCGTCGATTACTATTCCGACCGCGAGCGTCAACGCCAGCAGGGTCATGCGATTCAGCGTGAAACCCATCCACAGGATCAGTGAGTAAGTCGAGATGATCGAGACCGGAATCGCGACCGCGGCGATCAGCGTCGAGCGAATCGAGCCGAGAAAAAAGAACACCACGATCGCGGCGCACAGCCCGCCAAGCCAGAGATGCTCCTGCACGGTGCGAACCGCCTCGCGGATGAACGTGGACGCGTCGCGCGTGAAGATCACCTCCACTCCGGGCGGCAGCGTGCCCTTGATCGCCTCGTAGCGCTCCCTGACGCGATCGACGACCGCGATCGTGTTCTCGCCCGACTGCTTGCGCACCACCAGCGATACCGCGTTCTTGTTGTCCCAGCGCGACAGCGAGCGCGGCTCCTTGACGGCATCCTCGACCGACGCGACGTCGCCGACCGTGACCGGCCGGCCGTCGACTTCGCTGACGATTATCCTGGCGAAATCGGGGACCTCGGTGATTCGGCCGAGCGTGCGCAGCATCTCCTCCGACATCCCCTGCTTCATGCGGCCGCCCGGGTACTCGACGTTTTGCCGCGAGAGCGCGGCCCCCACCTGCTGAATCGTCACGCCCGTTGCGTGCAGCTTGTCGGCGTCGACGGCGACATGGATCTCGCGCTCGCGTCCGCCGACGAGATCGATCGAACCCACGCCGTCAACCGATTCGAGCGGTTCCTTGAGGCGCCGGCGCGCCAGCTCGGTAAGCTCCTTCAGGCTCTGGTAGCCGGTGACCGTGATCGTTACGACCGGCACCGCGTCGAGGTCAAACTTCTGCACTTCCGGCGGCTTGGTGCCTTCGGGCAGTTGATCGAGCACGGTCGAAATCTTGTCGCGCACGTCCTGCACGGCGGCGTCGAGGTCGCGCTCGAGCTTGAACTCGATGATCACGCGGGAGACGCCTTCGAGCGTGTTCGAGCGCATTTCGTCGATGCCGCTGACGGTGTTGACCGCTTCCTCGATCGGCTTGGTGACGCGCGCCTCGGTCTCCTCCGGCGCGGCGCCGGGCAGGAACGTCGTGACCATCACGGTCGGCACATCGACCCGCGGAAACAGATCGACCCCCAACCGCATGTAAGAAAACCAGCCAAGCACCACCAGCACGCCAACGAACATCGTGGCGAACACCGGCCGGCGCACGCACAGGTCGGCGAGAATCACGACTGCTCCTTCGCGATCACCGCGCTGCCGTCGGCCAGGCGATCGACGGCGCTGACTGCCACGCGCTCGCCCTCCTTCAGCCCGCCGGTGATTTCGGTCTGGTCACCCACGATGCTGCCCGTCGTCACCTCGCGCGCGCGCACTATCCCTTGCTCGACGACGAACACCCGCGCGACGCCCGCGTAGCGCAGCACCGCCGCGGTCGGCACGAACAGCGCGCGGTCGTGCCCGAGATCCATGACCACGTGGGCGAAGAATCCCGGCTTCAGCGCGCCGTCGGGGTTGGCGACTTCGGCCTCTATCAGCAGCGTGCGGCTGCTTTCATCGAGCGCCGGCGCGATGCGCGTGATTTTCCCCGTGTACGACGCATTGGGATTCGCGTCGATCGCAAGCTTCACCGGCATGCCGACGCGCGCCAGCGGCACGAACCGCTCCGGCATCGGGCACCGCAGCTTAATCGGGTCAGTCGCAATCAGTTCATAAATCTCTTTGCCGGGCGAGACGTACTCGCCGAGCGAGACCATCCGCTTTTGCACCGATCCGCTGAACGGCGCCTTGATTTGAGTGTCGCCAAGTTTTTTGCGCGCCATCGCGAGCGCCTCTTGCGCCGATTCGGTGTCCGCCTGATCGACGCGCAACTGCGACGCGATTTGATCGAACTGCTCGGCCGAGATCGTTCCGGTTTCCTTTAGCGTGCGGGCGCGATTGTAGCGCGCCGTCGAGTTGGCCAGCTTGGCGCGCGCCTGGTCGAGCGCCGCCTGCGCGGTGTCAACCCGCAACTGGTATTCGCGCGGGTTGATTTTCAACATCACCTGGCCGGCCGTGACCTTGTCGCCGAAGTCCGCGACGACCTCCGCCACCGTGCCCTCGACTTCCGACGACATCACTGCATGCTCGCGCGGGAAGAGCGCGCCCTGCACCTCGGCCGTTCGATCGAGACTCTGTTGATGCGCCGCGGCAACCGCGATCGTAATCGGCGCCGGCCCCGTCTTGTTGTCGACTTCGGCCGCCGCCGGCTGATGGCATCCCGCCAACGCCAGCGAGCCCAGCGCAGCAGCCAGCAGGAAGAGGGACGGAACCCTGAAAAACGGCTTCATGGAATCGCCGTAATTCCTTTGAGAAAAAGTTCCACCACTGCTTCAGCATCGGATTCGAGCGGACTCGACGCCAGCTTGAGTAGCCGTCGCCGCAGCGTTCCGGTCAGCATCTCGCCGAGCATGAACGCCGCGAATTGCGGGTCGAGCGGCCGAATCGCTCCCCGATCGATCGCGTCCTGCAGCACCGACGCGACGAAGTCCAGGTGCCCGGCGTAGACCCGCATGTATTCGCGGCCGGCCTCCGATTCGAGTTCGATATCGAGCGAGTTGCCGATGATGAGCGTCTTCAAAAAATCCTGGTTCGAGGCCTGGATACGTAACTGCGCCAGGATGAGGTTGCGGATTCGCTCCAGCGGCGGCATCGACGGGTCGTCCGAGGCGATCGTATCCGCCACCATCTCGCGCAAACCCTCGAGCACCGCCGCGTGGACCAGCTCGTCCTTGGTGTCAAAGTAGAGGTAGATAGTGCCCTTGGCGACCTTCGCTTCCTCGGCAACGCGGTCGACCGTGGTGCCCTGCATACCGTATCGAGCCATCACGCGGCGTGCCGCTTCGAGGATTTCACGCACCCGGTATTCCTTGATTACTTCTTCTTTGGTCATAGTGAACTGGACAGTCAGTCAAATGAACGTACGGTCAGTCTAGGCAAATTGCCAGCTTTGACGCAAGGGATGGTACCGCCCCGCAAAATGCTGACTGGCGCTGGCAGACGGACGTTGTGGGTTGGCTCAGGCTGGCGGCTTTTCGAGCTGATCGCCCAGAATTTCCGCTAGCCGCTCGGCCGGCAGGCGGCGCAAATCGGCAATCGCGAAGCCGGACGCTGCCGCATGACCGCCGCCGCCGTAATGTTGCGCGAGGATCGACAGATCCACCTCGCAGTCGGCGCTGCGCCGCAGGCTGACGCCCTGGCTGCGCAAGTCGAACAGCGCGACGACCATCCGCGTCTGTCCCTTGTAGAGGTGCGCCGCAACTTCGCTGCTGTAGCCGAAGCAGCACGCCGTCCGCACCGTGATTCCGTTGTCGAGCTTGCGATCGACCATAGTCGCGTGCGCCAGTTCCAGGCTGCGGCGCATCGCATCCTGGCCCGACTCGAACGCCGCACGCAGCTTGCGGCTCATCCGCGGCTCGCGCAGTTTCAGGATTTCGCGATACGACGACGTGCCGCCGAGCGTCTGCACGGCGAGCGCCCAGTCGGACGACTCTGCAATTCTGTGAATCCAGCGATCGTGATCGTCGGCTATCATCACGAACGGCTGGAAGGCGTCGAACTCGGCGCGCTGGCGGTCGGGAAGGTCGCGCCCCATTCGCTTGAGAAAGTTAAACGTCAACCGCGCCGCCGAGTATTGCTCGCTCAGAACTTTGCCGGCGAACGGCACCTTGAACTCCGGGGCGTCGGCGCGGGAAACTGCGGTGCGATGATGATCGATCCAGTAGATGCGTGCGCCCCGCTCGCTCAACTCCGTCAGGTGCGCGCCGGTGGCGGGTGAATTCCAGGACAAATCGGTGATCCAGATTTCGTTTTCGCTGCCGCCGTCGTCGGACTTGAGCGTGAGCGCCTGCAGCACGCGGTCGGCGTCGTTGTTGCCGGCCAGTGTCGTCAAGACCTTATGACCATCGTAAAAGCGCGCCACCGCCGCCGCCGCCATAACGCCGTCGAGGCATGACGGGCCGTGGCTGACGACCTGGATCGTGCGGGAAGTTTTTCCGGGCATAAGAGCACGATTGTAGAGCATTCGCCGCCACCGAGCGAAACGCCGGCCGGCCGCGGCGCCGCGATGCTCGCGCAGATACCCAATGGGCTTAGCGCGCTCCGGCTCGCGCTGGCCGCGGTCTGGGTCGAGCTTGAATCGCATGGGCACGACGGCCGGCTGGCATTCGCGATCGTCGCGATTGTCGCCGCTGCCAGCGATTTCATCGACGGACGAATCGCTCGGCGGCTGGGCGTCGCGAGCAGCAGCGGTCGATGGCTCGACGGAGTCGCGGACGTTACGTTCGTGCTGGCGGCACTTTTCTGCGAAGCGGCGGCCGGTGCGATCCCGTTCTACATTCCGATCCTGATAGCGCTCTCGTTCAGCCAGTATGCGATCGATTCGTTCGTGATCGGCGCCCGCGAATCAGGCCCGATAAAAAGCCGGCTGGGCCACTGGGGCGGCATCATCAACTATGCACTCGTGATCGCGCTCGCGATCGCGCCGCCGCCAGCGCTTCCCGGGACGCTCGTGCGCGACCTCGCGCCGCTGATCGCACTGTTCTACATCGCCGCGATCTCCGAACGCGCCTGGCTGTTCTACCGCGCGCGCTGACCACGAGCGCACACCTCAAACCGCGTGAGCGCCCAACAATGTCGCAATTGCCGCTTGGCCTTTTCGCTTTCGGGAGCTGACGGTCCGCGGCGCGGAAACTGTTCGAGTGTGGCGATCGCCGCCTCGAGTCCGTTGAACCAGCGAGCGGCGACGACAGAGTCGTCAGCCGAGATTCGTTCGTATATGTCGACCAGGTCTTTCCGAGCGCGAAGCGTCAGCTCAACGAGGTATGCCGTAGCGTCGCCGCATCTCGCTGAAAACTTCGCGGGCGGGCCGCGTCCGCCCATGAGCGATGTCGTCTTCGCTTTGCCGGAGAGCCTCGTAAACGTCCGCGCGAGCGGCTATGTCGAGCAGTCGTTGATAAGCTTCTGCGTCTTGCACGACCGCCTGGGCCTTGCCGTTCACGGTCAGCACGATTGGACGTTTGGTCTTCTTGATCTGTTTGAGAAATTGGCCCGACTTACGCCTGAAGGTCGTAAGCGACTGAATGTCCTTCGCGATGTTGATCCGGGTCACGCAGCACCTCTATGAGCGAGCACCTAATTAGGGGATTGATATACTTGACACACAAGCGTTGTGCGTGTAGTATCTAGCTTATGAAGACGCCACGGACACTGATTGAAGCGATTCGATACTTTGCAGACCCAGAAATCTGTCGTAACTATTTGGCCGAATGCCGTTGGCCGACCGGCGTAAGATGCCCGCGAAGGGGTTGCGGATCGAGAGACGTATGGTTCATCCAAACGCGGGCGATCTGGCGCTGCAAATCCAAATCATGCAGCAAACAGTTTTCGGTGAAGGTCGGTAGCATCTTCGAAGATTCGCCGATTACGCTCGATAAGTGGCTCCCCGCCGTCTGGCTGCTCACTTGCTCGACAAAGGGCTATAGCTCCCACCGGCTGGCAAAGGCCCTAGGCGTCACACAAAAGACCGCATGGTTCATGCTCCATCGAATCCGGCTCGCGTTGAGGGCGGGCAGCTTCGAGACGCCTATGTCTGGGCCGGTTGAAGGCGATACTACAGGCATCGGCGGACTGGAGAAGAACAAACATCGCAGCAAACGCTTGCATCGTGGAACGGGCAACGTTGGCAAAGCCGTGGTCTTCGGATTGCTCGCAAGGCACGGGCAGATCCGTGCTAAATCCGTACCTAACGAACGGGCGGAAACGCTCCAACGTGTGATTCGTCGTAACGTCGAATCAGGCGCGATCCTCTATACCGATGAGGCAGCGGCCTTTCGCGGACTAGACGCAGACTACGCGCACGAAGTCATTAACCATTCTGAGGAGTATGTGCGTGGCGCGGTCCATACGAACGGGATCGAGAGTTTCTGGGCAAACTTCAAGCGCACGGTTTATGGGACGCATCATTTCGTGATGCCGTGGCAGCTTGATCGCTACCTTGACGACGCGACGTTTCGATTCAACCAACGGAAAATCGGGGATGGGGATCGCTTTGCGTTGGCGCTCGCTCAAGCCGATGGCAGAAGACTTACTTACAAGGAATTGACCCAATGAAGAACTACTTTTCTGAATTGCGCCGCTGGTTACGAAATTCCGTTTTGGGCAAGACAAAGACAATAGAATTGCCCGGAGCCGAAGTCGATGAACTTCTCGCGAAATATTCGGCGGAAGACGTAACAACGGAACTGTTCGATTTCGGACAGATGTTGCTTACGGCGAACGAGGAGCGTGTCGGGCTCATAGATTCTAAGGCCACGACACTTGTTGGATATAGTAGTGCGATACTGGCGCTTCTGTTAATGCGCGGTGCTACTTGGACGCATTCGTGGCTTGAGCTGATCGCAATCGTGATCGTGGCTTTGGCCGCAGGAAGTGCGTGTCTCTTTTCTCTAATGGCACTTCACGGTGCACAGAATTGGAGCCAACTAAGTGAGGGAACATGGTTCCCGCGCGATCGAGTATTACAAGGCTCCGATTCACTCAAGCGATTCTACATAAGCGCCATGCACCAAGTTCTACAGGACAATCATCGGATCGCAAATCACAAGGCTGATCAAATGATCATGGCTCAGATCCTAGTCGCGCTCGCGGGCGTGCTCTTGGCAATTACTTTGGCGGCTGCCGTCGCAATGACGCTTGTTCGGTCGATCACTTCCCGCCCTTCTGAATTATATTCAACGAGCGCCGCGCCTCTGACTGATTGTTGTGCTGTGACGTGTTCAGCGTATCGCGCGGACTCACCTCCTCTTGCACAGTATTCAGTGTCTGTCGAGGGTTGGTGGTGGTCGCAGGAGGCACTGGGACGGGAGGTGTTACCGGCGCGGGATTTTGTCCTTGTTGATTTCCCTGCGCTGCGCCACCCGTATTGCCAGCATTCTGATTATCGTCTGTCATTGAAGGAATCTCCCTATGAAGAAAAAATCACTGCCACTGTCCAAGATGCGCACGGCACTCCGGCGCATCGTCTCCGTCCCCAAAGACGAAGTGAAACAACTTCTTGCTGACGAACGAGCGAAGCGCAAACCTCGCCAGAAAGCCTAGGAATCCGCGTCATCGATGACCACCATATCGGAGCTGGGCCTTGTGTGTCAACTATATCAATCCCCTAATTAGGTGCCATCAGTCGCAGGATGCTTTGTAAAGGAGCTGACCGAGCGCGCGCGCTCAATGTTTGCCGTAGTCGAGCGCGACGCCTTTGCGCTGGGCCAGGATGTAGGCTTCGAGCGCGCGCAGTTTCGGATCGTTGGGATCGAGCGCCTTGCCCTTGACCGGGTTCTCGATGCACCAATCGATCATATCGCGCAGCAGCGCCACCTTTTGCAGCTGCACCTGGTATTTGGGATAGGTCTCGGGATGCGTGTTCGACGCGTCCGGATGGCACATGTCGCAGCTCACGCCGATCGTGCCGCCGAGCTCCTTGTCGCTGTGGAAAATCCGTTTGCCTTCCGCGACGAAGTTGTCGGTCTCGTTCTTCCAGATTTTGTAGTCACGCTCGGTGAAGCTGGCGTAAGTGTCGCCCTGCTGCATTCCTTTGGATGCCGGCTTCGCCTTCCCGCCGGCGGCCGATGCTGCATACGACATCGGCGCCGGCGACTGCTCGCTCTGCGCCATCTCCCACTTCTCGTTGGGATGCTCGCGCTGCCATTTAGCCATCAACTCGCGCGTTACCTCGACCGCCTGCGCATGAGTCATCGACTGGCCCGTCTTCAGGCCCTTCACTTCCATGCTGGTCTTGCCGTCGCAGAGCATCACGACCACGCCGCCGTCTTTCGCTTGCGGCACTTGATGGATAGGCAGTGTCGGCGCCGAATTGTTGATCGAGGCTTGTTGCGCGCGAAGAGCACGCGGCGCGTACGCGACGCCCGCGAGTATCGCCGCACATCCCGCGGCGCTTGCCATTGCGATCAATCGTCTGCGCATACTTCAGTAGCTCGCGAACTGCGGCGCGGGCGGCCGCGCAACCTTGCCGTGCGAAACCAGGTAATCGGCCTTCACCGTGACCGGGTTGCGATCCCACAGGTTATAAATCTTGTCGACTAAGCCGTCGGCGCGAACATTTATCTGGCCGTCGCCCAGCCCGTCGAACTGATCGAACGGATCCGCCCGGTTCATCTGAACCGTCAGCGGTGGCAGCCCGCTCGGCGCGTATGGCCACGGCCACGCCGTCGAGAGCATCCCGTAAAAGCTGATGTTCCCGATCTGGTTGAACAGCATCTGATGCGTATGGCCGTGAATCACCGTTACGTGCTTGTACGGCTTCAGAATCGCCTGCACCTGCTCGGCGTCTTCGGTCCAGAAATTCCAGTTGCGGTAGTATTTGTAGAGCGGCGAGTGCGAGAAGACCAGCAGCGGCGTGGTGTGCGGCACTTTGGCGAGGTCGTCGGACAGCCACTTGCGCTCCTCGTCGCCGACCTCGAAGCGCGACTGGATGCCGTTGTCGAGTCCCGCGACCGTTTGCATCCTCTCGGCCGGCGTCATTTTGCGCGCCGTCCAGAAATCCTTCTCGTGCACGCTCATCAGCACCACGACGTGCGCGCCTTTCCAGTCGAATGAGTAATTGGGCGGGCCGAACATCTCCTGCCACGCGTCGCCCATGTCGTAGAACCAGTCGTGCTCGCCGATCATCATTTTCACCGGCGCCTTCACCTCGTCGAGAATCTGCTTGCCGAGATCGAGCTCCTCGCGCCGCCCCAGTTGCGCCAGATCCCCGCCGAACAGCACGAAGTCCGGCTGCGGATCGAGCGCGTTCACGTCATCGACCGCTTTGACCACCGCCCGCACAAAGCGCTGGTTGAGAGTGCGCTCATAAAGGTGCGTGTCCGAGATGTACGCGAAGGTGAACGGCGGCTGGCCAGCCATGCCGGTCGCACCCGCACCCTTGTCGGTCGCGGCGTTGGCGACCTGGACGAGCTGGAACGAATGCGGCGGCATCAGGCTCTTCGCCATCACCGCACCGGCCGACGCGGCCAGCACCTTCAGAAACGTGCGCCGGTCAAGACCGCGCAGTCCGCGCAGGACCGCGTCGCGCTCTTCCAGGTATTTGGTTTCGACGCTCTTATGCCGAGCAGCCATCGTGCGCCTGCCTTTTTTCTTTCATCAGGTTAATCACCGCCCAGCAGTGCCGGATTCTCCTCGGTCTGCGCCGGTCCGATATCGCCGAACGGTCCCGCCAATCCCGGCCCGCGCCCCTTGTCGCCGTTGGCGGCGGCGGTATCGCGCTGCGGCCTGTCGGTGCGCGAGCGTTTGAACTGCAGGTCGTACTCCTGCTGGGCGGCTTCAGCGTATTCGGGACTGGTCAGGCTCGCGAGAAACGCGACCAGGTCGTCCTCCTCATCTTCGCTGAGTCCGAGCGGAACGATCCCGCCGTCCAGGTACGGGTTCTGCACCCCGCCCTTGTTGTAATGATCGATCGTGTCCCACAGCGTCGCCTGCGAGCCGTCGTGAAAGTACGGCTGCGTTACCAGCAGGTTGCGCAGACTCATGGTGCGAAACGCGCCGATGTCATGCGGCTGCTTGGTCACCAGGAATCGTCCAAGCCCGCTCATGTCGGTGCCAATCGCCAGCTTGTCGATCGCTTCCGAGCCGCCGCCGCTCGTGCCGAGCACGTCGAGCGCCTTGCGCGCGAGCGGCACGAAGTCGGACTTATGCGCCGACACGCCGATGTTGTGAAACTTCTGATCGGTAAACAGCGGCTGTGTCGGATTCCATCCGTGACACGACATGCAGCGGCCTTTGCCGTTGAAAATCGCCCATCCGCGCTTGGCCGAATCGCTGATCGCGCTCTGGTCGCCGGCGATAAACTTGTCGAACGGCGAGTCGAACGCGAGCTGCGTGCGCTCGTACGCCGCAATCGCGCGCTCGATATCGGCGAAGTTGACGTCGTGCCCGAACACTTCCTGGAACTGCTTCTGGTACTCGGGAATCGCCTTGACGGCCGCCACCGCGTCCTCAGTCGATTTCATTCCCATTTCGACCGGATTGGTCACCGGGCCCTCGATCTGCGCCTCGAGCGTGGGCGAGCGGCCATCCCAGAACTGCGTCACATTGAACAGCGCGTTGAGGACGGACGGCGCATTGCGCTGCCCGAACTGCGCGTGGATGCCCATCGAGGTCGGAAGCTGATCGGTGAAACCCTTGGCGGGCGCGTGACAGTGATCGCACGAGATCTTGCCGTCCGCCGACAAGGCGTCCTCGAAGAACAGCGCCTTGCCGAGCGCAATCTTTGCCGGCGTCTGCGGATTGTCGGGCGGGATCACCGCCGAATACAGAGTGGCCGGAAAGCCCGCCTGGTTCTCGGACTTGGGATCAGCGAGCGGACCCGGTCCTTGCGCTTCAACCAGACTGAATGAGGCCACCGCCGCCGCCGAGACGACGAGCATCAAGAACAGGATGCGTGCGGGCTTCATCGTGGCGTTCTCCGGCGGCCCGATGGCGAAGCGTGATGCTCCGCGCGCTGTGGAATTCCTGATAGTGCAAGCGCAGTGAGTATGTCAATCCGCCCGAGTCGCAAGTCGGGGAAGCGGACGCGATCGCGTTCGCGGCCGCGTCCCCTCGCAGGCGGGATCCTCAGCCCATCTTGGCGAGCAGGTCCAGCATGTCGTTGGCGTGCTCTTCTTCCATCTTGTTGATCTGCTCAATCAGGATCTTGGTGGTCGGATCGCCGTCGCCCAGCCATCGGATGATCTCCGAATAGCTCTGGATTGCGATCCGCTCGGCGATCAGATCTTCCTTGATCATATCGACCAGCGTCTTGCCCTCGACGTACTCCGAGTGCGCGCGGTCCGCGAGCGTGCTGGGACTGAAGTCCGGGTCGCCGCCGAGCTGTGTGATCCGCTCGGCGACCCAGTCGGCGTGCTGCTGCTCTTCGTTGGCGTGCTGCAGAAATTCCGCCTTGACCGAATCGCTGCTGATGCCCTGCGCCATGTAGTAATGCCGCTTGTAGCGCAACACGCAGACCAGTTCGGTCGCCAGCACGTCGTTGAGCACTTTCAGCACCTGCTTGACGTCCGCCTTGTAGCCCTCGGTAACGGAGCCCTTTTCCATATTCTTGCGGGCGTTGTCGCGCAGCTTTTTAACGTCAGTTAGAAATTTGTCCATGTGGAAGTCTCCTTTGGTGGCGCCCCAGCGTAACTCTTTTCGCGCTTTATGGGCAAAGCGTCGCGCCGGTCGCCAGCTCATGTGCCGGGACGATGAAGACCGCGCGCCGTCGTGCTAGCTTTGGAACGAATTCGGGCAAAGGCAATTGGAACCCCGCATACTAGCGCGCGCCGAACATCCCATCTCACGGCGCGATATCGACGCCAACGTCCTCAAGGTCCTCTATCGCCTGGCCGGCGCCGGCCACCAGGCCTACCTGGTCGGCGGCGGCGTGCGTGACCTGATGCTCGCGCGCAAGCCCAAGGATTTCGACGTCGCCACTTCGGCCCATCCCCAGCAGGTCCGCGAGCTGTTCCGCAACTCGCGCCTGATCGGCCGGCGCTTTCGCCTGGTCCACGTTTTCTTCGGCCGCCAGAATGTCGAGGTCGCCACCTTCCGCAAACAGGCCGAGGCCGTCGCCGACACCGACGATCCGCTGATTCGCCTCGACAACACTTTCGGCACGCCCGAGGAAGACGCGTTTCGCCGCGACTTTACTGTCAACGCGCTGTTCTACAATCCGCAAAATTTCCAGGTGATCGATTTTCCCGGCGGAGTCGGCGATCTCGAGGCTCGATTGATCCGCACTATCGGCGACCCCGAGCTGCGGATGCGCGAGGATCCGGTGCGCATGATGCGCGCGGTGCGCTTCGCCGCCAAGCTCGGCTTCGAAATCGAGCCCGCCACCCGCGCTGCAATCGAGCGTCATCGAGCCGACCTCGCCAAGTCCTCCGTGCCGCGCCTGGTCGACGAAACCTACAAGACGCTAGGCCAGCCCGAGGCCGCGCATGCGCTCGTCCTGATGGAAGAGCTGGGGTTGCTCGAGTACGTCATCCCGATTCTGTCAGCGCATCTCAAATCGCGCGGCGCCACGCTCGCCGAGCAGCCCGCCGTCCGCAACCTGGCCGCGCTCGGCCGCGCCATCGCGAGCGGATTCGCTCCCGAGCATTCGCTCGTGCTCGCCGCGCTGATGCTCGACCTCTATCGCGACCAGCATCGCCGCACCCGCGGCGGGGCCGACCGCGGCGGGGCCGACGACGGCGACGCGCGCGCAGATCTGCTCGGCGCGCTTCGTGCGCGTGGCTTCGCGCGCGGCGACACCGAGCAGATGCGCCTGATAATGGAGGCCTTCGAGAACCTCGCCGCGCCGACGCGCCGCACGCGGCGCCTGATGCGCCGGCCGTACTTTCCCGACGCGCGGATGTTCTTCGAGATGATCGCGCCGACCTACTCGATCGATCCGACGCGCACGCTTCGCTTCCTCGCCGACCCCGACAGCTTCAGCCCGAGTCCGGCCGCCGCGCCCGCAACCCCGGCACCCGCAGGCAATCGCCGCAGACGCCGGCGGCGTCGCCGCCGCCCGCGCCACGGCGGAAGCGTTGAGCGGAGTGCGCCGTCCGGCGAAACGAACGGCGCCGGCGCGCCACCTCCATCACCGGATCCCACGCGCCGCGACTGACATCGCGCCGCCCCGACGCGCCCCATCGACTAACTCCGCACCATCGACTACTTTTGACTCCACTATGCCGGCGAATAATCTGCGCTCCGACCGTATCTGGATGGACGGTGCGATGGTCCCCTTTGACGAGGCCACCGTTCACGTCCTGACCCACAGCCTGCACTACGGCCTGGCGGTCTTCGAAGGGATGCGATGCTACAAGAGCGACGACGGCCGCTCCGCAATCTTCCGCGCCCGCGAGCACATCCGCCGCCTCATCGACTCCGGCCATATCGTCGAGATGGAAGTGCCCTACAGCCAGGAGGAGTTGCTCAAGGCATGCGCCGACGTTGTGCGCATCAACAAGTTCGCCGAATGCTACATCCGGCCGCTGGTCTTCTTCGGCGAAGGTGAGATGGGACTCTCGGCGCGCGGCAACAAGATTCGCGTCTCGATCGCTGCATGGCCGTGGGGCGCTTATCTCGGCCAGGACAGCGTCGCCAAGGGCGTGCGGCTCAAGACCTCGTCGTTCGTGCGATTCCATCACAACTCGATGATGCCGGCGGCGAAAGCCACCGGCCACTACGTCAACTCGATCCTCGCCGGCTACGAGGCGCGCCGCAACGGCTACGACGAAGCGCTCCTGCTCAACACCGAGGGCTTTGTGGCCGAGGGCAGCGGCGAGAACGTGTTCGTGATTCGCGACGGTATCGTGCGCACGCCGCCGCTCACGTCGGTGCTGGCGGGAATCACGCGCAACGCCGTCATCAGGATTCTGCGCGACAACGCGGTCGAGGTACGCGAGGAATATTTCGCGCGTGACGCGTTCTACATCGCCGACGAAGCCTTCATGACCGGCACCGCCGCCGAAGTAACTCCGGTGGTCGAGCTCGACGACCGCAAGATCGGCCCCGGCAAGCCCGGCCCGATCACGGCCAAGGTGCAGCAGGTCTTCCAGGCAGCCCTGCACGGCCGCGAGCCGCGCTACCGCGACTGGCTCTACTACATCTGAATTTGATCCCTCGCCGGTTGCTATCTGGTCCCTCGCCCGTTATTTCACGGGAGAGGTTGGGTGAGGGTTCTGCCGACTCCTGCAAATGGATCGGGAACTTTCCAACCCCACTCGCAGTTAAGCCCGCGACCAGGGAGACTCGCATGAAAATGTTCACCGCAGGCCTAATCGCAATCGCCGTAATCATCCTCGCAATCGCGATACGCCCGCGCGTCGCGCGCACCACCCTGCTCAAGGAAGGCGAAATTGCGCCGCCGTTCACCACCCAGATGGTTACCGGCGACACCCAAGCCCCGGTTTCGCTCGCCGATTTCCACGGCAAAAAAGTCGTCCTCTATTTCTATCCCAAGGATGAAACCCCGGGATGCACCAAAGAGGCATGCGCGTTCCGCGACGGCTACGCGCGCTATACCAACGCCGGCCTGGTGGTGCTCGGATGCAGCATCGACTCGGCCGAGGCGCACAAGGATTTCATCCGCAAGAACGGCTTGCCGTTCCCGCTCCTGCTCGATCCCGACAAGAAGATTGCAAAGGCCTACGGCGCCGCCAACGGCATTCCGATCCTCGGCCTCGATCGCCGAATCACCTACGTCATCGACGAGAACGGCAAGATCCTGAAGGTCTATCCGAGCGTCGATCCGTCCACCCACGCGATCGAAATTCTCAACGACCTCGGCGTCGCCGACGCCGCCCCTCCCGCGCAGGCCAGCCCCGCACCCCCAACCTCGAATTGATTCAAGCGCCGCAGCTTCTGCTTATTCCTGGTGCGGGGCGAACGGTACTGTCTTAATTCGACCCTGAGTGTCTGAATTTGAATCCGCGAGTGTCTTATTTTGATCTGAGCCGCGGATCGTCGGTAGCAATACAACGCGATTGCCTAAGTGCAGCGTTCAAGGCCGCGACGCCGCTATAAGTACTCGCCCATTCGTCAAGCAGGTCGTCTGACGACGCACGACCGGCCAGCCATCGATGATAGTCATTTGAGTTGCTTTCCGACGCCCTCCAGAAAAGCGCATCCTTGGCTTTTTCGCATGCGTCAGCCGTATCAAACGACTTCCAGATAAACCATTCGCTGAGTGACGCTGTAGCTGGCGGGCCGCCAGGTTGCCAGTCCTCTTCGTGTGGCATCGGCGGCATCATCAGATACCAGCCCACAAGCGCGAACGCGGCAGCGTGACGGGGCTTCATTCTTTGATTTTAACTAGCTTCTCCACAGTCCGCCAAAACACTCGCGCCCAGAGATCGTGTTCCTCGCGTGACCATTCTCCACTCGCTGGCAATTCTTCGAGGAGTGATGCGAGCAGCGGATTTATTTCGCCTGTCGAAGTCTGAGTAATTGTTTGTTCCATCTTTCGACCCTTTCCTCCATTGGGAGTTGTCAAGTCGAGAGATACACCAGCAGGCAGAACAAGTCGATCTTTTTTCTCATTAAATACTTTCGCTTGTTCGGCGGATCGTTGAAAAGTCTGCCGCGCGCGCTTTGTCTGCTTCGATGCGACGCCAAAAGATTCGATCACCGCTTCAAGATCATCATCTTTCGGGAGCGGACCGCCTTTGTACGTATTGAAAATCTTGAGGTAAAGCGGGACCGACAAAAACGCTTTCGCACGGCCGCAGTTTCTCTGTGGGGATCGTTAATGTCGCGCCCCCGTAACGGACCACATTTGGTCGGTCGGAGAATTGACCAATGCGGCGAACGAGCCGTCAGACGTGCCGCCGATCCCGCGCAAGCCAGAAACGACGCTGCGACCGGGAACGCGGCGGTTTAGACTGATCGTCGGACGCGGCCGGAAGGGAACAAATATGCCGCGAATCTAAGAGCGTCTGAGGGCTTCAATCACGGCTTTGGCGGTCGGACCAGCGGCCACTATTCCAATCACTCCCGCGATGAGATATGCGAGAGTTTTCGCGTCGGGATTCGCCGCTAGAAATTGGGGAATCAAAAAGATCAGTAAAATTCCTACCAGAATAATTGGTCCATACGCTCGATATGTTTCGTGGCGGGCTGGAATGACATGCTCATTTTTTGAGACTTGGATCATCGCATCGGCTTGAGTTTGTGACATATGGGTAAAATAGTGCGTGTCTATTCGTTCATATCGTTCATCAATATCTCTTGAGCCCGACGAACCAGGACGGCTTGGAAGATTATCAGCCATTGTCCAGGCCTAGCTTTTTGGCATTGAAGAGCATCGTGTATCCGCAGGTGTTGCAGATCACAACGACACAAGGATATACACCGGGCGTCGCTTCGCTCAGGACGTTGATATTCAAAAGATGAATAATGTCCTGACCGAAGTGCCATTCCCAAGTTTTGCAGATCGGACAAACAACAGGACCCTTCCAAAATTCCGCAAATTTCTGTTCGGCCCGCTCCAAATCCAGTTTTTTTGGTGGAAACGGCGGCGGCGGTTTCTCTGGTTGATCTGGCGGCATCGCTTCTCCGATTGTCGGAGTAATAGCATCGAAATTGAAGCGTTCGCGAGTCCGACATGGATGGCGTCATTTCAGCCCCAGTGGCGTCTTTTGGCCGAATGACGCCAGTACCGGCGAACCCTGCCGCTTGCTCAAAGGCGCGTGGTATGGTTCGATTGCGTGTTCGGGGTCGTTCGAGACATCAATCCACCCGAAAGAGATCAAGCCGGAACGAAAGACACCCGACCTGCAACAGACCCCATCGGTCTGAATACAAACCCCGAGTGAAGCTGGCTGCGAGCAATGAAAAGGACCTACCAACCTCACAACCGCCGACGCAAACGAACTCATGGATTCCTGGCGCGGATGGCCACGCCGGGCGGACGCAAGGTGCTCAAGCGCCGCCGCGCCAAGGGCCGCGTGCGCCTCGCAATCTCGATACCGCCCAAGCAGCCGGGCTAACCTCCAGTGCGCGCGCAATTGAGCTTCGCGGCGGCGGACCGGCTGCATCGAAGCGCGGAATTTTTGCGCCTCCAGCGCGACGGCGTGCGATTTCAGAGCCCCCACTTCGTGCTCTACGCGGGCAAGCTCGGCGGCGAGCCGGCGCGCTCACGGCTGGGTGTTACGGTCTCGCGCAGGATCGGCAACGCGGTGACGCGAAACCGGGTCAAGCGTCGCGTCCGCGAGATTTTCAGGCGGGTTATTCGCGATGAGCTTCCCGCCGGGACCTCGATCGTCGTGATTGCGCGCGGCGGCGCGGCTGCGCTCGAATCGGCGGCGATCAGCGATGAACTCACGATGGCTGCGCGCAATCTGAGCGGTCGAATCGCCGGGCGCAAATGATGGCGGTGGCAGGCACATTAGATCGATTCAAGGCGACGCCGCGATTCGTCGCGCTCGGCGCGGTTGCGATTTATCGCGCGGCCGTCTCGCCGTTGCTCCATGCGATGAACGGGCCGGCATGCCGCTTCGAGCCGAGTTGCTCGGCGTATGCGCAAGACGCGATTGCCGAATACGGGATTATTCGCGGCGGCGTCATGGCGATTTGGCGACTCGCGCGATGCAATCCGATGGGTGGCCATGGGTACGATCCCGTGCGCGCGGCCTCTTCCGAAGCCGACGCATACCTAGCGGAGACCTCAGCTGGAATCGCACCCTCATCCGCGCCCTCGGCATCAGCGCAGACACAGGAAACAAGGAACTAAGTTGGATTCCAGTCGAGTTCTAATCGCGGTCATTCTGTCCATCATACTGGTGGTCGCCTACCAGGAACTGGTGCTGAAGCGATTCTTTCCGCCACCCACTGAACAACAGCAGCAGCAGGCCGCCGAGCAGGCGAAGGCGGCCAAGGCTGCGCAGGGCCAGGCGCTTGGCAACGGGCAGCCGACGGGATTGCCCGCCGGCGCCGCGAGCACGGCAGCCGCGCCCGGTGCGGTCGTGAGCGTCGGCACCGCCGCGACGGCGGCCGCGGGGCAGCAATCGGCTGCGATGACGCCGGCGGGGACGCCGGAGCCGGAAAAGACGGTCGAAGTGGATTCCGATTTTTACACCGCCGTGTTCACGACTCACGGCGCGCGGCTCAAGAGCTTTGTTCTGAAGCGTTACCGGCAGACCGCGGCCAAAGACAGCCCGCCCTACGAGATGGTGCAGGTACCGCCGGGAGGCCATCTGCCGCTCGGCGCGGTGATAACGCGCGAGGGCCAGGTTCTCGACGACCGCGATCTCGACTACCAGACGACCGCGCCCGCGCAAGTCAACGCGTCTGCCGGGGCGGACGCGACGGCGGTCTTCGTCGGCAGGACCGCGGACGGCACCACTATCACCAAGACCTTCACATTCAAGCCGTCCAGCTATGTGTTTTCGATGGACGTGGCGGTAACCGGCGGGCCGGCGCCGGGACAACTGGGCGTCTCGATGAGCCAGCCGCTGACGGCGCATCAGGGATACTACGATATCCCCGAGCTGCAGGCCGATGTCGCCGACAAGGTGCTCACCGAGAACGAAAAGAAGCTGAAGACCGGAGTGCCGCCGGTCGCGGGAACGATCACGTACGCGGGCTTCGGCGATCGGTATTTTCTGGCGGTATTTCTGCCCCAGGCGCCGACGACCGGCCTGCTCGCGATGGCGTACGCGGGTGACGAGGCGATCGCGCGTCTGCTGTTCGACGGCACGACGCGAATCCACAGTGAAATCTACATGGGGCCGAAGCTGCTCGAGGCGCTGGACGCGGTAAATCCGGCGCTGCACAAGGCGATCGATTTCGGCTGGGCCGGGATACTGGCGCTGATTTTTCTGCGCGCGCTGAAGTTGTTTCACTACATCGCGCCCAACTACGGCATCGATATCATCCTGCTGACGGTGTCGATCCGGATTGCGTTCCTGCCGATATCGATCAGAAGCCAGCGCTCGATGATGAAGATGCAGCGGCTGCAGCCGCAGATCGAGCGCTTGCGCGAGAAATACAAGGACCAGAACGAGCAGTTGCAGAAGGAGATGGTGGACCTCTACAAGCGCAATCACGTCAACCCGCTGGGCGGATGCGCGCCGATGGCCCTGCAGTTGCCGATTTTCCTGGGCTTGTACGAGGCGCTGCTGAACTCGATCGAGTTGCGCCACGCGCCGTTTATCGGATGGATCAATGATTTGTCAACGCCAGACTGTTTGCATATACCGGGGTTGCCGCAACTGCCGCTGATGCATTGCCACGGTCTGCCGGTGCTGGTGCTGTTGATGGGCCTGACCAGTTTTATCCAGCAATACATGACGCCGACCACGCCCGATCCGAATCAGCAGCGGATGATGATGCTGACGCCGCTGATTTTCACGATCATGCTGATAAACTTTCCGGCGGGATTGGCTTTGTACTATTTTTCGTCGAACCTGCTGGGCGTAGTCCAGCAATATTTTCTCAACCGCGAATTCCAACAATACACCCCGGCTACATGAGTAATAACGACTCGATAGAACTGGCGGCCGCCTCGGTGGAAGAGGCGACCAGGGAAGCCCTCGAACAGCTCGGCGCGCGCGAGGACGAGGTCACGATCGAAGTGCTGGCAACGCCGCGCGCGGGCGTGCTCGGACTCGGCGCACGCAATGCGCGGGTGCGGGTGACGCGCAAGAGCGCGGATGCGGTCGGTGGCGCCGGCGAGCATGCGGGCTCGAACCCCCAGGCTCCGCCTGCGCGCAAGGAAGGCGCACCCCGCGGGCGGCCTGGCGGGCGCGAGAATCAAGCGCGAGACCGCAATGACCCGAGCGCGCGCGGCAGGAATCGCGCAGCCGGTGATGATGACGCCGGCGCAGCGGGGCGCAAGAGCGCGGACGTCGAAGAGCAGCGCCGTGAAGCGACGATGATCCTCAAAGAGATCCTCGAGCGGATGGGCGAGCGCGGGGACGTGCGCCAGATCGAGCTGGACGCGGAGACCGTCGAGCTCGAAATAAAGGGCGACGGCTCGGGAATCCTCATCGGGCGGCATGGCCAGACCCTCGACGCGCTCGAGTACCTCGTGAATCGGATCCTCGCGCGCCGAATCAAAGATGCGGCGCCGATTTCGCTCGAGACCGAAGCGTATCGCGCGCGGCGCCGCCAGCAATTGCATCGGATGGCGCTGTCGATGGGCGAGAAGGCCAAGCGCGAGCACAAGCCCGTGCGGCTGGATCCAATGCCGCCGCGCGACCGCCGCGTGGTGCATCTGGCGCTCAGGGAAGATCCCATGCTCACCACGCGCTCGGCGGGTGAAGGATTGATGCGGTCGATCGAGATAGTGCCGACTGCGGGCGGCCGTCCCCAGCCGCGCGGAGAGGGACCGGGCCGCGGACGACGTCGCGAGCCTGAGCGCGACCCTCAACCCGAGCGGGAGCGGGCCGAGCCCGAGCGCGGCAACGAAGCGATCGGCGAGCAGGGCGGATTCAAGCACGGCCAGAAGCGGATCGTGTAGTGGGAGACGCGGGGCG
Organism: uncultured delta proteobacterium; assembly: GCA_963842085.1. GTDB lineage: Bacteria > Desulfobacterota > Binatia > Binatales > Binataceae > Binatus. Next base: position 2,008,469 of record CAWJET010000001.1, on the reverse strand, counting down.
CTGGGCTCAGGGTTACGGAAAAAAGGAACGGGCGCGGTACCTATGACCGCGCCCGTTTCATCACGGACAGTTGTCGCTTGATGCGAGTGGCCTAGAACGAGGCCGCGCGGAACATCGCTTGAGTGGTGAAGAAGGCGCGATCAACCGCACCCATGTTGATATACCAGCATTCGCGTTCCGGCGTTTCCAGCCCCGGCAGATAGCACATAGTCGCGAGGCCGGACTGCACGTCGGTCGAGACCGCGCCTACGACGAACGAGCGCTTGAACGGATAGATTGCGACCTTGGCGTCGGGCACCGGACGATCGCGAGTCGCCAGCCAATAGATGTGGGAGCGGAAGAGATGGCCGGCGCGGTCGTAAGTGTCGATGTAGGGCTCGAACCACATCTCACTGTCCATGAAAATGACGGTGCGCGAATCCAGCGCGTTGACGCGCGAGCGATCGGGCAACGCCTGGACTATGTACATATGGCGCATCTCCCATGCCTCGGGGCATGCGCTGGCGCCGCCGTCGGTGGGGCATCGCTGTTCGGGCGAATGCTCGGCGTGGATCGTCGCGAGCATGTTCTTCTCGCCAAGGAATTTGTAGGTGTACTCTTCGGTCTTGGGATTGAAGCCGGAGTAATGATCGGGGTCCCACGCATGAGCCGAGGTTCCGCCCGCGGTGGTTGAGGAACTCATGATGGACTCGTTGACGCGGCGGAGGCGGCGCGAGCCGGCGTCAAGACTCCAGATGTCGTCGCCCCGTTTTGGATCGGCGTAGCGATATCGGATGAATCCGGTTCCTCGAATTTCCTGCGGCGCCAGGATCGGGTAGAGGCCGAACAGCCAGTAACGGCCGGTGACTTTGAAATCCGGATCGGTGGGAAGAGGCTCTACTTCGGTCCGGCCGACCAGGTCGTAACCGGCGTAATGGCCGATTTGGAAATACTCGATCTGCCCGGTCTGCGGGCCCCTTTTCTGGTACTCGGAATCGCAGTCATAGTATCGGAGATCGTAGTCGTCCGAAGTGATTGGGCGGAAGACGTTGTTCCAGATAACCTTGACGGCCACATCGGGGTCGTTGGCGTCGATCAGCGGAAATGGCTGACCGGCGACGAAACCGACGATCGAGCGCTTGTCCCGCGAAAGCCGGACCTGTGAAGAATATTTTTCGGTCGCATCCTTATATGGAGGCGGCCAATCGACGCGCTGTGCAGGCACGATCTTCATCGTCATGCCGCGCTCGACCTTGTAGTACACGCCGGGTGATACGAGATCTCTAACCTTGGTTGCATTATCCGGCGTGATGAAATCACCCGGCTTGACTTGGGCGTACCCTGAAGAGCTGAGCGCGCCGATTGCAAACAACGCCAAAGCCACCACGGTCGCCGAAATCCGGGATGACAAAGTCTGCTGCCTTCGCATACACTAGCCTCCGAGCGGCGTGGAGCCGCGTTTTTGTCTGTTCTCGGACATTAGGGCAAGCGGGGATGAATCGTCAATAGGATTTATCCCCCGGTCGCCTGTCGGCTGAGCGGGGCGCGGTCTCTCCCGCAGCGTCAAAACCGGACACACAGCAAATCAGCTTAGGACATATTTCGGCGTATGCCGTGGCGATCCGAGGACTAATCGGATGGCACGGGCGGTGCTTTATACGCTTGGAGTGTACCGATTATGACGAGCAATCCAGCGGCGCGGCGCACGGCAGGACGACCGGCCACAAACAACCTGATTGGCGTGGCGGCGAGCGCGAGCGGTCAGGTCATGGTGTTGATCTGCGTCGCGCTGATCGCGCTCATGGGCATGATTGCCGTCGTCGCCGATTTCAGCTTCATGCAACACCAAAGGAACATGATGCAGACGGCGGCCGATAGCGCGGCGATGGCCGGCGCCGCGGAACTGAACTACGGCGACCTGATTACTGCGGGCAAAGCGGACGCGGCAACCAGCGGATACACCGACGGCCAAAGCGGCGTCACCGTTGCTATCAATAATCCTCCGAGTACGGGCCCGAATGCGTCGAACTCGGCGTACGTCGAGGCAATCGTCACCAAGCCCGAGCCTACTTATTTCCTGCGCGTGCTCGGAGTCAGCTCGATGACGGTGTCGGCGCGCGCGGTTGCATACGAGGGCAATGGGCCGAACTGCATCTACGTACTGGATCCGTCGGCCTCGGGCGCGCTGTCCACCAACGGCAACGTCAACGTCCAGAGTAGCTGCGGCCTGATGGTCGACTCGAGCTCCTCGAGCGGTCTAACCGCCAAAGGCAACGTGACGATCAGCGCGCCGATGATCGGAGTCGTCGGCAACTATAGCGAAACCGGCAACGTCACGCTCACGCCTACGCCCAAGACCGGGGTGATCGCAGCGACCGATCCGCTGGCCTACGTGCAGGCGCCTGCTGTCGGCTCATGCGCTCACACCAATTTTTCCTTGAACGGAAACACCGGGAGCAGCGGCAGTCCTTACCAGCTCTACGCCGGCACTTATTGCGGCGGTATCTCGGTCCGCGGCAATGCCTGGCTGAATTTCAACACGGGAACCTACGTGCTCGCCGGCGGCGGAATGAACATAAACGCCAACGCGGTGATGACCGGCACCGGGATAACCTTCTACAATACGACCGGGCTGGGTGGTTATGGGGCAATTACGCTGAACGGCAACTCGCAGGCTAATTTCAGTGCGCCGACCTCGGGTCCGCTGGCGGGCATCCTGTTTTTTCAGGATCGCTCGATCCCGAGCACTGCCGCAGGCAGCACGATAAGCGGGAATTCGAGCTCGACCTTCGACGGCGCGCTCTACTTCCCGACGACTTCCCTTACCTTCAACGGCAACAGCAGCGCCAACGGCTACAGCATCGTGGTGGCAGACGAGTTGGTGGTCTGCGGCAACTCGTCGGTCGGCAGCAACTATTCGTCGCTGCCAAACGGCTCGCCAATAAAATCAACGATCCTGGCGGAATGAGTGCGATGCGCACATCGAGGTGGATACGATCGCGCGGCGGCCGCGCTCCTGGCCAGGCCTCGGTGGAGCTCGCGCTTAGTTTGCCGATGCTGCTGATGATGTTCCTGGTGGTGGTGGAAACGGGCCGCGCGTTCTATATCGCGATTTCGGTCGCCAACGCGGCGCGCGCCGGCGTTCAGTACGGTGCGCAGAATCTGTCGACCGCGGCCGACAATGCCGGGATGATTCAGGCGGCTACCAACGACGCTCCGAATATTGCCCGGATGACCGTTACCGCGACTCACTTCTGCAAGTGCTCCGACGGGAGCGCCTCGACCTGTCTGGCCACCGACTGCGCCGGCAGCCATCGCTTGTTATACGCGCAGGTCAACACCAGCGCGCCATACACGCCGCTGATCAATTTCATGGGCGCCCTGCCGTCGATGACGGTGCCCGGCGAAGCCGTTATGCGGGTCGTCCAATAGCCAAATGGAAGCGACGGGCATCGCCAAGCCATCGCGCCGACAATGGCGCGCGGCCATCCGAGGTTCGCATCGCGGACAGGGGATGGCCGAGTTCGCGCTGGTGCTCACGCCGTGCCTGGCCCTGTTTTTCGGCATCATCAACTTCGCGCTGGCGCTCTATTGCTACGACTTCGTCTGTTACAGCGCCCAGCAGGCCGTTCGCTATGCGACAGTCCATGGCTCGACCGCGCCGACCGTTGTGTCGTCGACCGATGTCCAGAATTACGTGAACGTTCTCGTCGTCGGTGTGCTCAACACCAAATCGCTGACCGTCGCCACGACCTGGTCACCGAACAATAAGCCCGGGAGCGTGGTTACCGTGGTCGTCAGCTACAACTACCCGCCGCTGACCAGCTTAGTCTCCTCGGTCACCATCCCGCTCACCCGCACAGCGGCGATGGTCATCACGCAGTAGCCAGGGGGCAGGGGCCTGGGGTGGCATTACCTGCTCAAGGAAGTGTGAAACCCACAGCGGGTTTTACTAAGCTCTCTCCCCATGAAATCCCGACGCCGCAAATCGCGCACCCTGAAGCGGCTTCCCACTCACCCCTTTCCCATCCTCGAGCACGATCCCTCCCCGACCGCCATCATCGAGCCGCGCCGCGTCTACAAATCCATCGACGTGCCAAAGCATTGCGTGCTCTGCTTCTTCCAGGACGTGATCGACGAGCTGGTGCGCAACGGCGCCCGGGAAATTCACATCGCGAATTGGGAGACCGGCAGGCATCCGGTTTACGAGCTCGATTTCAACGGCCGCCGGCTCGCCGTGCTTCATCCGCGCGTCGGCGCTCCGATCTCGGCGGCGATGCTCGAACTGATGATCGCGCTCGGCTCGCGCAAGTTCATCGCATGCGGCGGCGCGGGCGTGCTCGATTCGAAGATCGCCGTCGGCCACATCATTGTGCCCAACTCCGCCGTTCGCGACGAGGGCACCTCGTACCATTACCTGCCGCCGTCGCGCGAAGTCGCGCCGCATCCGCGCGCCCTGGCAGCGATCGAAAAAACACTGCGGCGAAACGGGTTGGATTACATTGTCGCGAAGACCTGGACCACCGACGGGATCCTTCGCGAGACGCGCGCCCGGATGCGCGCGCGCAAGCGCGAAGGATGCCTCACGGTCGAGATGGAAGCGGCGGCGTTTTTCGCCGTCGCGCAGTTCCGCCGCGTCCAGTTCGGGCAGATTCTCTATGGTGGCGACGATCTAGGCGGCAACGACTGGGACCATCGCAACTGGACGCGTCATCAAATCCGCGAGCGCTTGTTCGCACTCGCCGCCGAAGCCTGCCTCAGCATGTGAGGTCACTGCGCGAGCGTGATCCCGAACGGACCGCTGTTGGCATTATGCGGACTCTCGGTCGATACCAGACCAACCTCGCACAGCTGAATCCCGCACGAGCCTTTGATACTTGACTGCGAGACGGTGCCGTCGAAATTGTCCGCAGTGTAAACGAACAGGTTCTGCGGATCGACGACCAACCCGGTCGGCCCGTTGTAGGCTGCTCCCGGCGGCTGCGGCACGGTCACCGGCGGCGTGATGACGTTCGTCACGCTGGTGACGGTAAACGACGACACCGAGCCACCGCCCTGGTTGGCGGTGAACAGGTACTCAGCGCCAGCGTTTACCCCGATGCCGACTCCCACCGGCACGTCGCCAACGCTGCTGTTGGCGACTGCAATGATCGGGGTAAGAGCGCCCATGGCATCGATCGAAAACGACGATGCCTCGCCGTTTCCCTGGTCCGCGATGAACAGCGCTGCTCCCGCTGCGTCGATCGCGATCGCAGCGGGCTTCATCGCCAGCGGAGACGCACTCGTCACCGCGGGAAAGTTCTTCGCCAGCGCTCCGGTGCTGGTGTTGTACGACATCGGCTGTATAAGCCCGGGGGCGGCCGTATCCGACACGTACAACTCCGCCAGTGATGGATGCAGCGCGACACCAAAAGGAGTACCGAAGCCGCCAATCGAGCCTCCCGAGTTCAGGTTGATCAATCCCGTGGCGGCGTTAACTGTGTACCATCCAACCGTTCCCTTGTGCGCGTTGGTCACCCACAGCAGCGTCCCGTTGGAATTCATCGCAAGTTCGTCGGGTCCAGTCCCACTCCCGTTTGCCACCTTCGCCAACTGCGTCAGCTTTCCGTTGTGCGAATTGATCGCGAACTCGTAGATACTATCGTCGCCGATATTCGCGACGTAGAGAAAGTTGCCGTTGGGCGACGCGATCACGCCGCGCGGCCCATTGGTTGCGCCTGCCTTCACCTGCCCCGTAAGCTTGAGCGCGCCAGTCGTGAGATTGCGCGTGAACGACGACACCTTGGCATCGTTGTAGTTGGTCACGAACGCGAGCGCTCCCGTGCCCTGTGTCTGAGTAGATGTCGGGGACGCGGAATTGTTATTGACCGACGTCAGAAGCCCATTGCTTCCGCACGACACCGTATTGAGCGTCGCTGCGATAATAACAACGGCGGGAATCAGCCGGACGACGTTCTTAATCGTGGCTCGCCTGGACAATCGGGTGCGTTGGTCTGTAGCCATTCGAGCCCTTTTCCGGCCCTTCCGGTCAAAAAAAACAACAGTGAGTTAAATATCACAAACGGTACGCAGCTTCGACCCGAAGGGTTTCAGCAGGTCGCGTGATTGTTCCTGACGCGCAACGCTTGCCTTCGCAGTCAGGCGTGCTTGCTCCACCGCTTCTTGACAGCGCACCGCTTTCGGGCGGAGACCGACATTGATGGCTGTTTCATTCCGACGCGCGACCGCCGCCGATGCGCCCGAAGTAGCGACGGTGTATATCGCCTCGCGGCGCGGCGCTGCCGAATACCTGCCGACCGTCGGCACCGACGCGGAGATTCGCGCGTTCGTGATCCATCGGATGATCCCGGAGCGCGAGTGCTGGGTCGCCGAGATTGATGGCCGGATCGTCGCCGTGCTGGTGCTCCACGACGACGAGGTCGATCAATTTTACGTTGCGCCTGACGACCAGCGCCGCGGCGTCGGCGACGCGATGCTCGCGCATGCCAAGCGGCTTCGCCCCGCCGGACTTCGGCTCTGGGCGTTCCAGCGCAATGCTCCCGCGCGTCGCTTTTACGAGGCGCGCGGCTTCATCGCAAGGAAATTTACCGACGGCGCCACCAACATGGAGCGCGAAGCCGACGTGCTCTACCAATGGACGCCCTGAAGGACCGCACTTTTTCGCCAAGGAGCTGATGCGATGGCAAAAATCGATCTCAACAAAGTTCCCCGCTTCTCCGAACTCCCGATCAAGCCAAACAAGCCCAAAGAGTCGTCGTGGGGCGTGTTCGGCGACGACGACGAACTCGGATGCCTGAATTTCCTGACGCCCGAAGGCGTGATCGACGCGGCGCGCCTGGTGCGCAAGGGCTCCGTCTTCCGGCTCGATACTAAAATCAATTACGCTAACCCGCCTCTCTTCGCGCGCCGTCCCGCCAAGCACAACATCATGAGCTTCGAGAGCTTCGGCCTGCTCGGTTTCGACGACTCGCTCGACAGCTACAACACGCAGGAGGGCAGCCAGTGGGACGGCCTCGCGCACGTCGGCAGCCCGCGCTACAAGGCGTTCTACAACGGCGTGAAATCCGGCGAGATCAAGGACGGCCCAGGCGGGCGCCTTAGCATCCACAAATGGGCCAACAAGTTTGTCGGCCGTGCCGTGCTGCTCGACGTGTTCCGCTACCGCATCTCGCATGGCCGCACGATCGATCCGCTCAAGTCGGAAAAATACAGCCTCGACGATTTGAAGGAGACCGCCGTCGCCGACGGGGTCGAGCTGAAGCCGGGCACGATCCTGCTGATTCGCACGGGCTGGATGCAGGCGTACCTGGCCGCGTCGCCGGCGGACAAGGCCGCGATGGCGCCGCTGGACGGGCTCAAAGCGTGCGGCATCGAGGACAGCAGCGCGATGGTCGAATGGTTCTGGGATCATCGCGTTGCCGCGGTCGGCACCGATTGTCCCGCCGTCGAGCCGTGGCCGTGGGACTTCAAGAACGAGGGCGCGCTGCACTACCGCACCCTATGCCTGCTCGGCCTGCCGATCGGCGAGCAGTTCAACCTCGAGGACCTGGCCGCGGATTGCGCCGCCGACAAGCGTTACGATTTCATGCTGGTGTCGGTCCCGATGAACCTGGAGGGCGGCATCGCCTCGCCCCCCAACGCCGTCGCAATCAAGTAAGCGGGCAAGCAAAGAGATCCGGGATTCTTCGCTTCGCTCTGAATGACAAAAGCCGTTGGGTGCAGGGGTCCGCGCCGGTGGCGACACCCCTGCCGAAGGAAGCGTGAAACCCACCGGGGGTTTCACATTCAATAAAGTTCCTCGTCTGGATTTCACTTCGCCGCGCGCGCGGTCTCGACAATTGCAATGCGCACCGCGCTCTCCATCAGCGTCAGTGGCATGCTGGGCAGGCTGCGATGACGCCCCGCCTGGCGCGCCTCGTACGGCAGATGGATGAATCCCACCGGGATGCCGGGCTTGCGCCGCAGGTCATGCAGCGCCGCGTACATCAGCGCGTTGCATGCGTACACGCCGGCGCTTAGCGATACGCTCGCGGGAATCTCTTTGCGATCGAGCTCGCGGATGATCGCGCGCAGCGGCAATCGCGAGAAGTACGCGTCGGGTCCGCCGCGAATCACGGGCGTGAATCCGGGGTCGCCGCTTTTGGCGAGCGCGCCGCGTTCGTCGGCGAGATTGATCGCGATTCTCTCCAGTGAGACGGCCGGCCTGCCACCCGCTTCGCCGAGTCCGATCACTGCGCGTGGCCGGTAGCGCACGATCGCGCCGGTAATGCGCCGCGCCGCCTTGGCGCATCCGACCGGCACGCGCACCGACTTTATCTGCAAGCCGCCAATCACCTCGCCGTCGAATCGGCGCGCAACTTCCCACGACGGATTTATCCGCTCGCCGCGCCACGGCTCGAACCCCGTGAGAATCAAAATTGGCGGCATCGGCTGATTTTCTTGTTTCCGCTTCCGAGCTTCTTCCCCTCTCCCTGCCAGGGAGAGGATCGAAGGTGAGGGTCCTTTTGCAGCGCGCTCCTTCGCGCGCGATTCACGATTCTGCCTCTCCTCCGAATGCCTGCTCTAAGGTTGCGCACGCATTCTACTTGCGCCGCGGATGCTCGATTGGCAGGTCGTCGCGGTTGCCCCATTCCGCCCACGACCCGAGATAGTTTCTCACCTTCGGGTAGCCGGCGATTTTGAGCGCGAGGTACGCATGCGCGGCGCGGTAGCCGCCCTGGCAGTACGGAATTATCTCGTTGGCGGGCTCGAGACCGAGCGCTTCGAACTGTGCGCGCAGCTCGGCGGGCGATTTCACGGTCCCGTCGGCGGCCAGCGCTGCGGTCCAGTCTTGATGGAACGCGCCCGGAATCGCACCGCCATGTTTCGCGCGGACGCGTTCGCTGAAGTATTCCGCATCGCTGCGAACGTCGAAGATTTGCACGCCGGGACGCCCGAGTTGCTCGAGCAGACGCGGATACGTCGCCAGGATTTCCGCACGCGGACTGAGCTGAAAATCCGCAGGCGCGAACTTCTCGACGTTCGTGACCAGCTTTTCGCCTTCACGGCCCGCCGCCTTCAGTCCGCCGTCGAGCATTTGCGCCCTTGGATGTCCCGCGTATTCGAGCGCCCACTGCCCGCGCGCCGCGCGCATTCCGGATTCGTTCTCGTAAAACACGACGGTTTCGCGGCCGGTGATTCCGAGCGCCGAAAATATCCACTGGAGCTGCGCGTCGAACTCCGCGATGCCGCGCTCGGACGTGTCGGTGTGATGAAACGGAAACGGATCGAAGTGCCGCGCGCCGCTCAGATGCCCGGCGTGAAAGTCCTTCGCGGGCCGCGTGTCGATGAGGATCAGATCGGAATCGTCGCGACGCTCGCGGAGCCATCGCGCGTCGACAATCAATTGTGTTTCTTCCTGATTCAAATCGCCTCCGCGCGCGGCCCTACCGGTCTACTCCTACCGCTTCACCAATAGAACGAAATCCACCGCGGCGGAGCAAGTCTGCCAGTCCCGCTTTGATTCTTTCCGCCACGCCCGGGCCCTCGTAGATGAGGGCGGTGTAAAGCTCGACCAGCGTGGCCCCGGCGCGGATGTGCAGCCACGCATCCTCGGCGCTGCCGACTCCGCCGACCCCGATGATCGGGATTTTTCCGCGAGTGTGCGTAAAGATGTCGCGGATCAACTCGCGCGCGCGGATCGTCAAGGGGCGACCGCTCAGTCCTCCCGGATGCGGTGACGAGACGCCAACGGACTCGCGCGCAACCGTGGTGTTGCACGCGACGATGCCGTCCACGTCGAGCTCGAGCGCGGTTTCGCAAATTCGAAACAGCTCGTTGCGTTCGAGGTCGGGAGAGATTTTCACCAGCACCGGACGCGGCGACTCGCCGGCCTTTTCCCGCATCGCGGCGAACAACTCGCTCATTTTCTCCGGCGATTGCCAGTTGCGCAGCCCCGGCGTATTCGGCGAGCTCACGTTGATGACGATGAAATCGGCCAGCGGCCCCAGCCGTTGCATCAGGGCGGCGTAGTCGGCGGCTATCCCCTCGGGCGGAGTGTTGCTGTTCGGCCCGAAGTTCAGCCCCAGCCGAATCGAAATCCCGGCCTTGCGGATGCGCTCGATACGCGGCGCCACCGCCTCCATCCCTTCGCTGGGAAACCCGAGCCGATTGATAAGCGCGCGGCGTTCGGCAATGCGCCAGACCCGCGGCGTTGCATTGCCCGTCTGCGGGCGCGGCGTTATCGTTCCCAGCTCCGCGAAGCCGAAGCCGAGCGTCTCCCATCCGCGGATGGCGACGGCGTCCTTGTCCATGCCGGCGGCGAGCCCGATCGGGTTGCGAAAGTCGGTTCCCCACAACTTGATTGCGAGCTCGGGCCTTTCACGCGGCGCCGGAAAAGGCGGCATCATCGAAAGCATCCGCAACGTCAGACGATGCGCATACTCGGCATCGAGGCCGAACAGGTATCTCTTTAAGAACTGCCGATAGGCGGCGTCGATTGCGGAAACAGCAGGCATCACGGCTCTGACAGGCAATGTTGCAATGCTGCACGGCTGGCGCAATCGGAACGCATGGTGTGGATTAAGAGCGGCCGCCCCTGATGCAGTCGCACGGCGGCTTGGAATAAGATGAGAGGCGCTGGCGGCGTGAAGCGCGCGGCCATTTGCGGGAGAGGTCAGGATCGCGTGGAAAATCAGGCGAAAATGCAAGTCAAGTTGATCGACTACGCCCAGCAGCCGCTGGAAAAACTCTACGCGGCGTTTCGCACCTGCTATTCCTCCGACACGCCAATCGAAGTCTGGGACAAAATCAAATCCGAGAAGATTACGCACGAAAAAATTCGCGAGTTCATCACCGACCGGCTCAAGACCGGCCACGCCTCGCCGCTCGAGCAGATCGTCTTCTGGTTCGGGATCGCCAACGTCTCGCGCTCGCTGTCGCATCAGTTCGTGCGCCATCGGATCGGCATCAGCTTCGAGCAGCAAAGCCAGCGCTACGTGAAATTCAAGCGGGACAAGCTCGCGTTCGTGCTGCCGGATTCGTGGTCGCGCGCGGGGCTGGAGAGTGAATTCTCGGATTTGCTTTCGAAGACCTCCGAACTCTACGCGAGAGCGCTCAAGGCCGGGATCCCCGCCGAGGATGCGCGCTTCGTGCTGCCCAACGCCGCGCCCACCAATTTCCACGTGATGGTGAATTTCGCCGAGATGCTGCACATCTGCGATCTGCGCCTGTGCGTGCGCGCGCAGTGGGAAATCCGCCGGATGGTCGCGATGATGCGCGCGGAAATCAAGCGCGTGCTGCCGGAAATCGCGGTGTTCCTGCAGCCCAAGTGCGGCGAGAATCGCATGGGCTACTGCGACGAGTCGCTCGACGAATGGCAGAAGTGCCCGCTCGGCAAGGTGCGGCCGCACAAGTCGAGCCTGTTCGACCTCTACGAGCGCTACGGCTCGCGCAAGGCCCAGGCGCTCGGCGAGGCGGAGTATCGCGCGGTCGAGGAAAAAGAGCAGTTGTAGTTCTTCCCCTCTCCCTGTAAGGGAGAGGATCGAAGGTGAGGATCCTTGTCCAGCGCGCCTCGCGCGATTCAAGATTCTGCTCTTATCCTGAATCTGTCCGCCATCTCTTAAGCTGTGAATTCCAACAGTGAAACGCGAACCGTGAAAAACGATTCCCCATCTGCGCCGATCGACGACGCGATCGCCGCATTCAACCGGGGCGCGTATTTCGAGGCAGCCGAGATGTTCGAGACGGCATCTCAAGCCGCCGATGACGATCTGAAAGCGCTCATCGTCGCGTTCAATCAAATCGCCGCTGCGCTCCATCTGCGCTTCGAACGCGGCGGACGGCAGGCGTCGATCAACCTGATGTCGCAGGCGATGCTCGCGCTCGACGACCTGAAGCCCGCGCGCGGCGGCGTCGACATCGAGCGGCTCTGCGTCGAGCTGGCGGCCTACACCGAAGAGGTGCGCGCGACCCCGCGCGACGAGCGCGACGGGCTCAAGCATCGCGCGCGGATTTTCCTCGAGCGCCGCCGCGCGCCGAAGATCAACCGCCGCTGAACGCCATGCAAATCACCCACCAGCAGATCTCCGACGGCCTCAAGCGTGCGCGCTACGTCACCAACGAGCGCGTCGAGACCGCGATCTTCCTGGCGCTCGCGCTGGAGAAGCCGCTGCTGATAGAAGGTCCCGCCGGTTCGGGCAAGACCGAAGTCGCCAAAGTGCTTGCCGAGATTCTCCACACCGAACTCATCCGGCTGCAATGTTACGAGGGACTCGACGAGGCGCGCGCGCTCTACGAATGGAACTACCAGAAGCAACTCCTGCGCATGCAGGCCGGCGAGAACGAGGGCCTGCGATGGGAGGAACTGAGCGAGCACATTTTCTCGCGCGATTTTTTACTCGAGCGTCCGCTGCTGCGCGCGATCACCTCGCCCAATCGCGTCGTGCTGCTGATCGACGAGGTCGATAAAGCCGACGAGGAGTTCGAGGCCTTTCTGCTCGAACTGCTGTCCGACTTCCAGGTCAGCGTTCCCGAACTGGGAACGTTGAAGGCGCACGAGCGGCCGGCCGTGATTTTGACCTCGAATCGCGCACGCGAACTATCGGAGGCGCTGCGCCGCCGATGCCTGCATTTGTTCATCGACTTTCCGGGGACAGAGCAGGAGCGAAAGATCATTGAGCTCAAGGTGCCCGAGCTCGACGCGACGCTGGCGACCGAGGCGGCGCGTTTTGTCAGCGCGATTCGCAAGCTCGGACTGCGCAAGCCGCCGTCGATCGCGGAGACTCTCGACTGGGCGCGCGCCCTCGTGCGCCTGGGCGTGCGCGAACTCGACACCGACGCGGTGCGCACCGCGCTGGGCGTCCTGCTCAAGCACGAAGACGATCGCGCCAAGGTGGAGTCGAAAGCCTCATCGCTCGCCCCGCACCGGCGATGATTTCACGACGTGGTTAGATGGCCCGGCTTCGCGATCAGCTCGTGAACTTCATCGCCGCGCTGCGGGACGCCGGCGTCAGAATCTCGGTGGCGGAGTCGATCGACGCGATGAACGCGGTCGCGGCGGTGGGACTCGAGCGGGCGCGGATGCACGAGGCGCTGGCGGCGGCATTGATCAAAGACGAGGCTGACCGCCCGATCTTCAACGATTCGTTCAACCGTTTTTTCGCAGCGCCGCGCGCGGATCGCGGCGAGCATCCCGATCAACGCGGCGCTCAGCTCTCCGCTGCAGCCGGTCGCGGCCGCGCGGGCGAGCATCCGTCTTCGCGCGACGATTTGCCGCCGCGTAAGTCCGAAGAGCCTCGCGAAGGCGTGCTCGCGAGCAATCGCGATGAGAAATCGCCACCGTCAGATGCGAGGCCCGCAAAGAAAGCATCGGCGTCCCGCCTCCATGACACAGAGGACAAAGACGCAGAACGCCGGTCAAATAAGGCGCGCGGCCGCGAGGAGGGTCGCGACGCGGCGGCGCGCGCGGAGTCGCCAACGCCCGGTATTGACGCCGCCCGCGTTGCGCGAATCCGCGCGATCGAGCGGATGCCCTTCGACCAATACTCCGACCTCGACTACGACGAGGCGCGCGACGCGCTCGCGCCCCTGATTCGCCGCTTCCGGATTCGGCTCGGACGCCGGCTGCGGCTGGCGCCGACCGGCAGAATCGACTTCCGCCGCACGATTCGCGCAGCCCTGCAGCGCGGCGGCGCGCTGGTCGATCTCAATTTCCGCGCGCGCCGTCCGCGTCACGTCGATCTCGTAATCCTCGCCGACATCTCGGGTTCGGTCCGCTACGCGGCGCAGTTGATGCTCGAGTTGATGGCGGGCGCGCGCGGATGCTTCCGCCGCGTCAGTAGTTTCGTCTACGTGGACCATATGGCGGAGGCGGACTTCGAGCAGGGCCATCTGGTAATGACGCCCGCGCTTGACCTGTACGCGCGCTCGGATTTCGGCCGCGTGCTTGGCGAGCTTTGGGCGCGCCGAACCGGATTGCTGACGCGCGGCACGCTCGTCGTGATAATGGGCGACGCTCGCAACAACCGGCTGCCGGCGCGCGCCGACCTGGTCCGCGAGATCGCGCGCTCTTGCCGCGCCGTGGTGTGGCTGAATCCGGAAGATCCCGCGCGCTGGGGCACCGGCGACAGTGCGATCAAGCAGTACGCGCGCGAAGTGAAGGCTATCGTTCCGGCGCGGAACCTGCGCCAGCTTCAGGTCGCCCTGGCCGCAATCGCCTAGCGCCGCTCAGAAATCGAACAGCTCGCGCATCTTGGCCAGCAGCCATCGATGCGGTCCGCCCTTGCCGTTCGTCGCGTCGCCCGATGAGAGCTTCTCCAGCCGGTCGCGGTTTCGCGCGGCAATAATGTCGCCGATGCCGGCGGCGGCGTCGGGATGCTCCTTGAACAGGCGGATGAATCCCTCGCGATCCATCTCGATCACTTCCAGGTCAGTGAGCGCGCGCACGCTTGCGTTGCGCGGTTCGCCCGTCATCAGCGCCATCTCGCCGGTGACGTCGCCGCGGCCAATATTGGCAATGTGGCGGATCTGGCCGTCGGCGGCGTGACCAAAGACTTCGGCCTTTCCGCTCCGCACGATGAACATCGACTCGCCCGGTTCGCCGGCGCGCACCAGCATCTCACCGGCGCCAAACTGGCGCACCGAAACGGTCGGCACCAGTAAGCGAAGCTCTTCGTCGCTAAGGCCGCGCAGCCAATCGACCTGGCGCAGGTCGCCCATCAATTCGCGCTCGAAATCTGCGTCGGCTCGCTCTTCCACGCTCTGGCGCGCGTCGTGCAGACGGACGGTGCGGATCGGGAACGGAATCTCGATCGAATGGCGCCGGAGCGCGTACCACAGGCTCGACGCGACCCGATCGCGCACGTGTTCCTGCACCCCGTAGTCCGCGATCCAGTACTTGATTTGATACTCAATCGAGAAATCGGAATAGTTCCACGCCAGAACCTCGGGCGGCGGCTCCCGCAGCACTTGCGGCACGTCGCGCAGAACGGTGAGCACGACCTCGCGCACGTGATTGGGCGGCACGCCGTAGCTGATGCCGATCTTTAGTTCGTCGCGCACTGCGCCGGTGGCGTAGTTGAACAGCACGTCCTTGGCGATCACGGAGTTGGGTACCTCGAGCCGCTCGCCGGCGCGCGTCACGATCGTCGTCGCACGCCACGCGATTCCCTTGACCCGGCCCAGGTACTGGCCGCTGCGGATCCAGTCGCCCGGCTCGAACGGCCGCCCCATCGAGAGCGACAGCCCGCTGAAGATATTGCCCAGCGTTTCCTGCAGCGCGAAGCCGAGGACGGCCGCGAACACCGTCGTGGTGGTCAGGATCGAAAGCGGCTGCACGCCAAAGTCGGTGTACAGCACCACCATCAGCACCACGAACCACAACACCAGCATCAGCAGGTCCTTGCCGATGGTCGAGAAGTGGACCTTGCCGCGCCGCGTCACCGAGTCGACGAACTCGAGCACCAGCCGGATCACGCCGAACAGGAAAAGCACCAACGCCGCGACCGCAACCTTCTGGCCGACCAACTCGTTGGGAATGAAGCGCGAGCCGGCGTCGATCAGCGCGCTGCCCGACAGCAGCAGGAACGTCGTCGAGGTCACCGCCCGCCTGCGCCGCCGCACGGCAAACGCCCCCAGCAGACCGAACAGGACCAGCACGCTTTCGACCAGCGTGCGCAAATCGCGATGCAGCGCGTCCAATCCCAGCATCGACTGCAGAGGTGTCGGCACCATCGTTCAGATCCCCGCGGCCACCGCGATTTCGTCGAGCAGTTTCACCGCGTCGAAATACTCGGCCGCTATCTCGCGCGCGGCGTGGGCATGGCGCGGATAGTCGGCGTTGACTTCCTCTATCGCATCGACCGCTTCGTCGGGCGTGTCGAATCCGAGCAGCCCGGCGCCGGTGGGAATGAACTTCTCAAACCCGGTCCGCTGCGTCACGACCGGACGCCCTGCCGCCAGGTAGCAAACCGTGCGATCGCTGAACCATCCCGTGCGCGGCCTCACGTAGATGTCCTTCGCCACGGTGAACTCGCCGCGCGACCAGCTGATGTAATCGCGATACGCATCGATGTCGAGCGACATCGGCACCACCGGCGTGATGCTGAATCCTCCTGCGAGCGCGCGCTCGTAGTCGGGGCCGCCGCTCAGGTTGGTGGCAATCTCGATCGGCTGCTTCGCGCGCCCCGCAACCTCGAGTGCCTTGCGAAAATTCAGATGCTTGGACCAGTAGTACGTCTCGCCCGCGATTTCCATGTCGTTGCCGTTATTCTGCCACGTGCCGACAGTCGTGAACGTCGTCGGCTCCGCCGGTCCGACGCCCGGATGCCACTCGTCGAGACTTACCGGCGGACGCGTCGGATGCCATTCGAGGCCCGCGGTCGGCAGCAGGCAATCGGGCGCGCCGATATTGTAGCAATACGTGAAGAACAATTTGTGCGATTTGGCAAACGCCACGGTGGTCGGAATCTTGCGCGCGAGCTCGAGCTGGAACACTCCCGGATCGGTCTCGAGATACACCAGGCAGCGGCTGCGCTCATGCTCCGGTCGCGGCTCGGTGGCGCCGCAAAGATTGATAACCATGTCAGCGTCGCGAAACAGTTCCATGCATCGCTCCCGCGACATCCCGATGTATTGCTCCTTCACCGAGTCCAGGAAGGCCCACCTCTCGCCGAAGCCGTAGCGCTCGAGCACGCCGCCCAGCACCTTCAGGTTGCGCGACGGGTCCGTGGCGGTCGTTTCGATCGTCGGATCGTACACATAGGCGCAATGATCCTCGATATAGTAAACGTCGAGCCCAAGCTGTCTGAACCCCAACAGGTGATGCACCAATTGCCAGATCACCCCCGCGAACGGGTACCGCGCCGCCAGATGCAGCACCACGACTTTGCCCTTGCGCTTGCCGTTCACCTTATGCGTGGCGATCTTAGCCCGCGCCGCGTCCTGCGGCTATCCGCTCCAGTTCGTCCCGTAGCTTGAGCACCGCGATCCGCCGCTGGCTGATTTGCGCCTCTTCCTCGTCGCCGAGTTGGCCCAGATAACAGTTGCGGCCGGGGATGACCAGCACCGCGCGATAAGGAAATCCCGCGCGAATTTCAGGATACGCGCGCTCGGCGATCACGCCCTCGATTGCGCCCTCCGCCGTCTTCTCGCGGATCGCGCCGCCCTCCTCGTGTATCAGCGCGATCGTGGCGCGAATTCGCGCGGTCCGCCGCGCCGCCTCGACATCCTTCATCCGGCGGATAACTTCGTCCACCAGCGCCCGGTCCGAATCATCGCCGCCCGAACCGAGCCAGCGATGCGACCTGACTCCCGGCTCTCCGCCGAGCGCGTCGATCTCGAGTCCGCCGTCGTCGGCCAGCGTCGCAATTTGCGCGCGCTCGAAGTAGAACCGCGCCTTGATCAGCGCGTTCTCCCCGAACGTCGCCGCCGTCTCCTCGGGAGTCTCCGAAATTCCGAGCTCTGCGAGCGACACCAGCTCGAGCTCGACGCCGGCGCCGTTCAGAATCAAGCGGTATTCAGCCAGCTTCGCCGGGTTCGTCGTCGCAATCAGCAGCCGCCGCATCGTGATCGATTCAGTCGCGGGGCTTTGCGGGAGACTTCGCGAGAGATTTCGGATGATACGTGATCTTGAGCGAGGCGCGCTCCTGATGTTCCTCGAGCGCCAGCTCGATCAACCGATCGATAAGCCTGGGCAACGGCAGGCCCGACGCCTCCCACAGCTTCGGATACATGCTGATCGCCGTGAAGCCGGGGATGGTATTAACCTCGTTCACGTAGATCTCGCGCAAATCGCTGCTCGCCAGGAAATCGACGCGCGCCATCCCGCGCAGCGACAACGCCTTGAATGCCGCCACTGCCATCGCGCGCAGCTTCTTCGTCTTGGCGGGCGGCAGCTCGGCGGGAATTTTTGTCGCGGAGCCTTCCGGATCGACGTACTTCGACTCGTAGTCGTAAAACTCATGCGCGCCCTTGACCAGCACTTCGCCGGGAATCGACGCCTCGGGACGATCGTTGCCCAGCACCGAGCACTCGAACTCGCGGCCTTCGCACGCCGCCTCGATCAGCGCCTTGCGATCGTACTGGAAAGCGTCGTCGAGCGCGGCTTTGAGCTCGGCGGCGCGCTTCACCTTGCTTATTCCGATCGACGAGCCCAGCGCGTTGGGCTTGACGAATACGGGATAACCAAGTTTGCGCGCGAGCCGCGCCCCAAGCTCCGGAGTCTCGCGGTAGTCGGCGCGCTCGATCGCGAAATATTTCACCACCGCGACGCCGGCGTCGCGCAGGATGCGCTTCTGCGCGTCCTTGTCCATCCCAAGCGCCGAGCCGAGCACCCCCGCTCCCACGTACGCGATTCCCGCCAGCTCGAACAGCCCCTGCACCGTGCCGTCCTCGCCGTAGGTGCCGTGCAACACCGGGAACACCACGTCGACGCCGGGAATCGCATCTTGTGTGCCGGTCATTGCGCCGCGCGCACCGTCGGCCGGCGTCGCCTCCAGCGATTGCCCTTCCGGATGCGGCAGCAGCGTCACCTGTGTGCCGCCGGCGCCGAGCGCCGCAAGATGCGGCGTCTTTTCGGCGAGCAGCTTGAGCGCGTTGCGTTCGAGATACCAGCGCCCGTCGCGGACAATCCCAATCGGAACGATCTCGTACCGCGCCGGATCCATCGCCGACATCACGGTCAGCGCGGAGCGCAGCGAAATCTCATGCTCGCCCGAGCGTCCACCAAACAGAACCCCAACCCTGAGTCGTTTTTTTTCTGCCATCATGCCGCCGCCACCGCGTGGAAAAGGAACTTTATTGTAGCGAAACCCACCGTGGGTTTCGCGCTTCCTTGGGCAGGGGTGTCGCCACCGGCGCGGACCCCTGCACCCAATTCCTTTCGTGTCATTCAGAGCGAAGCGAAGAATCCCGGCTCCTAATTACGGCATTAATATACTTGACTGACCACGCTCGATTTGCTATGTTTGGGGCATGAAGTATCCAAGCACACTCCAGCAAGCGATGCGCTACTTCACCGATTTCGATAACTGCCAGCAATTCATGATCGAGATGCGCTGGCCGGATGGCACGGTCCGATGCCCGACTTGCAAATCGGAGAAAGTGACGTATCTCGAAAAGGCGCGTCTGTGGAAATGCTACGTGAAACATCCGCGCGCAAAGTTCTCGCTCAAGGTCGGAACGATCTTCGAGGACTCGCCAATCGGCCTTGATAAGTGGCTACCCGCGATGTGGCTGATCGCGAACTGCAAGAACGGAATCAGCAGCTATGAAATGGCACGCGGTCTTGGCGTGACACAGAAAACCGCATGGTTCATGGATCATCGCATTCGGCTCGCGATGCAGAATCAGTCGGTCGATATGTTCCCCGGTTCAGAGGTTGAAGCAGACGAAACTTTTATCGGCGGCCTCGCTCGAAACATGCACAAAAGCAAGAAGGCCAAAATCACGGGCACAGGCGGGGCTGGTAAAGCAATCGTGATGGGTCTGCTGGACCGGCATAGCTCCAAGGTCCGGCTCGTTCATGTACCGAACACGCAAGGCGAAACGCTCAAGAGCCATGTGCGCCGCTATGTGCAGGGTGGCTCGTATGTCTTCACTGATGCGTGGGCCGGTTATCACGGCCTCGATCAGGATTACATTCACAATGTGATCGATCACGCCGAACGCTACGTTGATGGCAACGTGCATACTAACAAAATCGAGAATTTCTGGAGTCTGCTGAAACGTGGTCTCAAGGGAACATACGTCAGCGTCGAGCCGTTTCACCTGTTCCGCTATCTGGATGAACAGGCGTATCGCTTCAACGAGCGCGAGCTGAACGACGGCGAGCGGTTCATCGGCGTTGCCAGTTCCGTGCTTGGCAGACGGCTCACGTATGCGGAATTGACTGGCAAGACCGAATCGACCGCCGAACCCTTACCGGCGTAAGCAATGGCGGGGAAAGCGGCAACGTGTTACGCTGTCGCTCGTGAAATCTCCGAAGGTTGAAAATTTAAAATTTGAACCAGGGGCCGCGTTTGATCGTTTGCGCAAACTAGCGCGGGGCGTTCTCGCGGTGAGCAAGAAAGAAGTTGACCAGAAAACGATTAAACAGCCGCGTAGGAAGCGCCCCCTTGCGGGGGCGCGTTCATAATAACGCGCGGGGTCTCCGCACTTAGCGTCACCGTCCTTTGCCCATCCACGGGCGGAGATGCTTCAAGCGCCGTAGGTTGTCAGACCTGCGGCGCAATTTTTTCCGAAGTCTTCGCGGGCTTTTTCTCCAAGGCTTCAATCTGTGCTTTGATGTATCCCTTCAGCGCGGTTAGTTGCGCCCACACAGATTCAAGTTCGGGTTCAGATAGGTCTTGAGGAAGCTCTATCTTCGCTTCTGTTCCTTGCCGCACGACCAAACGATGAATCATAACGTCGGTATTATCTCCGCCACTGCTAGTCTGGCGCGACGGCTTCCGCCGCCGACGTTTTCCATTATCATCGTTTGACGGAGATTTTGCCAGCGCTTCCTTCCACGCCATGAAATCCCCGCCGTTGTACTTCAAAAAATCATCCAATAGCCGCATGACACGCCCTGAGTACGCTTTGAGGCTGTCGGCCTTGGCGCGGCTTTGACGCCCGTGTTCCTTGAAAATTTCTGCGATTTTCGGGCGCAACTGCTCCACAGTAGAGGCATCTGTCAGCCCCGTTCCCGTGAGGCCTTTAAGCACGATTGCCCAAGCGGTTCCGAAATTGTACCGCTGGTCTTTGGAGTAGCAGCCGAGCCTTTCGGCTTCATCCGCAAATTTCTGTACTTGGCTGATAGGTTGCGTTTTATTGCTCATCGTCGGATTACCTCTATCGGACACAATATGCTCATTCAGTTGTTTCACGCAAGAGGTCTGATAGACCCGATAGATTCTCTATCAGAGTCTATCTGCGGCAGACATTTCGGGTCTTTCGCTTTTCTTGAGACTCTGTAGAATGGCGCGCATGCCCAGAAGACGACGTGCTGCACGCCTTATAGAAGCCCCGGAAGAGTCAGGCCCCGAAACCGGCGTCGTTTATCGCGACAACAATTTAAGCCGGTTGGCCGTGCTCCCAACGGAGTCCATCGACCTCGTTTATCTCGACCCGCCATTTTTCAGCAATCGCCAATACGAAGTGATTTGGGGAGATGAAGCCGAAGTCCGCAGTTTCGAGGACCGTTGGGAAGGTGGCGTCCATCATTATGTCGAATGGATGCGGGAACGGATGCACGAAATCTGGCGCGTGCTCAAGCCGACTGGCTCGATGTACCTGCATTGCGATTGGCATGCCGCTCACTACCTAAAGGCGATGCTCGACGAAGTATGCGGCGCGAATCATTTTCAGAACGAAGTGATCTGGCACTATCGAGGCGGCGGCGTTTCGTCCAAGCGGTTTGGCAGACGCCATGACACCATTTTCTTTTACACCAAGGGCGACGAATGGACGTTCAACGTCGATGAAATTCGCACAGAGTACAGTCAGGAATCGCTCGACCGCCTTAAATACAAAGCCCGCTCGTTCCGCAAGACGGCGACTGGCGAACACGTTTACGACACTTACGAAGCGAATCCGCTTGGCAAACATCCTGACGACGTGCTCGACATTCAACCAACTATGCCGTCATCAAAAGAACGCATGGGCTATCCGACTCAGAAGCCCGAACGTCTGTTGGAAGTGTTCGTAAAGGCATCGTCAAATAAGGGCGAAATCGTCCTCGATCCGTTTGCAGGTTGCGGCACGGCGCTGACCGTTGCACAAAAGCTAAAACGCCGCTGGATGGGATCGACATCTCGCCCACAGCTTGCAATCTGATTAACCGACGGTTCGGTAAACTAAGCACCGAAATCACACTAATCGGGATGCCAAGTTCGATTGAAGACCTGAAACAGTTGAAGCCAGGTGAATTTCAGAACTGGGTGATCGCGCAGATCACAGGCATCCAGACAAATCGCAAAAGTGGAGACATGGGGATCGACGGCTGGACGTTTTTGCTTCACGAACCAGTACAAGTGAAACAATCCGAAAGCGTCGGGCGGAATGTAGTTGACAACTTTGAAACAGCGATGAAGCGCGCGAAAAAGAACCGTGGATATATTGTCGCATTCAGCTTCACGAGCGGTTCTCACGAAGAGGTCGCCCGCGTCCGATCAGAGAAGCTAGAAATTCATCTCGTTACTGTCGAACAGATGCTTAACGAACCGGAGCATCTCTATCGCATGGGATTAAGCCCCGGTCGCAAAGATTACTTCGAGCATATGCCGTCTCTCGATCCTTCGCGTCGTACCGCTGAAGAGTTGATGGAGAGCGACCGAACCAATCGTTAAAACATTCGGCCTGTCACGTCACGGACACTTTACCATGTTCGGTCAGTCAAGTATATTAATGCCCTAATTACCTCGCCCGTTCCTTTACGGGAGAGGCGGCCGGCCGCATCGCGGCCGACAGGTGAGGGTTCTGCGGTTCCAGCTGAATGCCGTCGCAGCGCGGCCATGCGCAGAATGCTTGCCGCGACCCCAAGACAACTCCTAACAGGGACGAAGTCCCGCATCCTTCTTTTCTGAATACTGGGTGCAGGGGTCACCCCTGCCGGGGGCGCGGGGCGAGGAGCCCCGCATCCTACTGTCTGTAATTCGGCGCTTCCTTCGTGATGAACACGTCGTGCACGTGGCTCTCGCGCATCCCGGCGTCGCTCACCTTGACGAAGCGCGCCCGCTTGCGTAGCTCCGCCAGGTTCGCCGCACCGAGGTAGCCCATCCCGGATTGCAGCCCGCCCACCAGCTGCTCGATATTCGACGCGAGCGACCCGCGATGCGGTACGCGCCCCTCGATTCCTTCCGGCACGTGCTTGCCGTCGGTCAGGTTGAGCTGCCCGTAACGATCTCCCGTGCGCTCGTTCATCGCGCCGATCGATCCCATCCCGCGGTAAAGTTTGTACGTACGCCCCTGGTAGAGAATCGTCTCGCCGGGGCTTTCCTCGGTGCCCGCGAACAGCGAGCCGATCATCACGCTGTTCGCGCCGGCCGCAATCGCCTTGGTGATATCGCCGGAGAACCGGATTCCGCCGTCGGCGATCACCGGGATATTGCGCGGCTCGGCAACCGCGATTGTATCCATTATCGCCGTGATCTGCGGCACGCCGACTCCCGACACCACCCGCGTCGTGCAAATCGACCCCGGTCCCATCCCGACGCGCAGCGCATCGGCCCCCGCGTCGCACAGCGCCTTGGCGCCCTCGCTGGTCGCGACGTTTCCGGCCACCACTTCCACCCCGGGCCACTCGCTCTTGGTCGCCTTGATCGCGTCGATCACGTTGCGCGTATGCCCATGCGCGGTGTCGATGCAGATCACGTCGACGCCCGCACGCCGCAGCGCCGCCACCCGCGCCTCCCGCTCCGGACCGACGCCGACCGCCGCGCCAACCCGCAGCCGCCCCATCTGATCCTTGCTCGCATGCGGATGCCGAATTGCCTTGTCCATGTCCTTGACGGTGATAAGCCCGCGCAGCCGGTTCTGCTCGTCCACCAGCGGCAGTTTCTCTATCCGATGCGCTTGCAAAAGTTCCTTGGCGTGTTCGAGATCGATTCCGGGACGCGCCGTGATCACTTTGCTGGTCATCACGTCGCGCACCTGCTTGTCCAGCCGCCGCTCGAAGCGGAGGTCGCGATTGGTCAGAATCCCGACCAGGCGGCCGTCCGACACCACCGGCAGCCCGGAAATCCGGTAGCGTTCCATCACCGCCAGGGCCTCGCCGATTTTCTGCTCGGGACTGACGGTGATCGGATCGACGATCATCCCGCTTTCATATTTCTTGACCGTCTCGACCTCGCTGGCCTGCTCTTCGATCGAAAGATTGCGATGCACGAACCCGATCCCGCCCATCTGCGCGATTGCGATCGCCGTGCGCGATTCGGTGACGGTGTCCATCGGGCTCGAGACCAGCGGGATACGCAGGCGGATCTTGGGCGTCAGCGCGGTCGAGACGTCGCAATTCGCCGGCAGCAAATCGGACGATTGAGGGATCAAGAGAACGTCGTCGAAGGTAAGTGCTTCGCGGAGCTCCTGATGCGCCATTTTAAAGCCCTCCTTGGGCAAACCGTAAAGTCAGCGGGTAAAAAAAGAGCCCGCGGTTTTCCGCGGGCCCAATCACCCTTCAGTTTTTGCACGCAGTCCGTTTAGTCAGATGCGCCATGTCCGAATCTAACAAGCGCCGCCCATCTAATCAATATGAGTTTGTTTCCCCCCTCCGAATGCCGTGCGCGATCCCCGAGCCAGGCCGCCAGCCTGCGCTGAGCGAAGTCGAAAGGACCGGGACTTTATTTCTCTCTCTGCTACTTGTGTCATTCAGAGCCTCTCTCCCCTTCGTCATCCCGAGCGGGGAGGCTTCCCGAGTCGAGGGACCCCGGGATCTTTTTCGTCTCCCTGCTCCTTGTTCGAACCCATCATCGGCGAACCGCGGATCCGTCGTCTGCCCGCGCAGAATTGCCTTTCAGTGGCCGGCCTGGACCATTCTCTCGGGCGTGAAGAAGGTCCGGTCGACCGCGCCCATATTGATGTACAAGCTGTCGTCATGACTTTCGTGTCCCGGTGAATAAACCACGGTCGAGAAACCGCTGCTCAGATCTTCATCAACCAGCGCAGTCTCGAACATGCGTTCGAACGGCCAGATCGCGACCCTGGCGTCCGGCACCGGCCGGTCGCGATATGCATGGTAAATCACGATCGTCTTCCAGAGCTGGCCCTGCTCGCTAAATTGATCGGAGGCGGTGATAAACCAGCCTTCCGAGTCGACGTAGAGAATACGCTTCGGAGTAATCACGTTGGCGCCCAGAAGAGAGCGAGGCTTCGCCGTCGCCTCAATCACATAAAGCCGGCGCATTTCCCAATTCTCCGGGCACACTGTGCGGCCGCCGTCGCCGGCGCAGGGCTGGGCGGGAGAATTCGCGGCCTCCACCGACGCGAGCATCGAGCGCTCGCCTAGCAGCCGGTAGCTGAAGTCTTGGATTCTTGCGGCGAACCCGAACGCGGAATCGGGATCCCACGTGGAGGCATAGGTCGTAGCGCCTCCCGCACCTCCGCCCCTCGGGCCGGATGAGCCGCCACTGGGAACTCCAAACCCATCCGCGAGTTCCGTGGTCGGCAGCCGCCTCAGCCTGCGGGTCTCAGAGCTGTATTCCCACACCGCGTCTTCGAACCCCGGAATAGCGTAGCGCTGTCTGACTATTCCAGCACCGCGCATCTCGGCAGGCTCGAGGATCGGAAAAACTCCGGAACGAGAGGCGATGCCGGTTTTCATAACGTCGGGATCCATCGGCGTCGGCGCGACCTCGGTGCGGCCGACAGAGTTGTACAAGCCAAGGTGGCCGAACAAGAAATGCTCGACTTCATTTGCCGAGCCTGCGCGATGACTCACGACTTCGACACCACGCTCATCGAGGTCGTCGGTGTAAAGCGGCCGGAAGGCGAAGTTCCACATGATCTTGGTCGCGGCCTGCGGGTCGTTGGCATCGACCAGCGGGAACGGCAGGCCGGCAACGTAATTCTTCAGCTCGCCGTCCGCGCCGAGTGATACCTGCGGCGAATATCGTTCGGTCGCCTCCTTGTAGGGCGGCGGCCAGTCAAGGTGGCCAGTCGGAATTATTTTCATCGTCATGCCCTGCTTGACCAGCAAAAGGTTCCCGGGACTGACCAACCCTTCGACCTTTGCCGCATTGGCGGGAGTGATAAAATCTCCCGGTTTCACTTGGGCCCCCGCGGGCACTGCCGTGGAAACCAACGCGCTCGTCAAGGCGAGCGCGGCGACTGTTGCGAATCGATTTAATCTCATATGCGGTGTCCTGATTAGATTCCAAAGTTGTGACAATTCGACACACGAGTCCTTGCTCAGCCAGCCCCGAGCTTTAACGTTCTTCCGTCCTCCCAGGCGTGAAAAATACTCGCAATAAGTGTGACCTTCGGCGCGGAGAGATGGCCATTCAGGTCATCACTGCGGTACCACGCAAGACGCGGGCCACCACTGAGACCGTGGCGATTGCGGGAATTATCGCTCGACCGAAAATCGCGAGATGCCAAGCTCCCCGCGAAATCTCGCGCAATGCTTTGCAACGTCGCGCGCATCAGGAGAACGATGATGGCTTTGGCAAAGTGAAAGAGCGAAAAGCGCTAGCCCTTGAAGCCCAGCCGCGACGCGACCTGCGCCGCCGCCAGCGCCAGCGCCGGCGCCATCGGGCCCATCAGCGCGAACCGCATGCAATCACAGAAAGTAATTCCGCGCTTGCGCTCGATGTCAAATCTGACATAAGATGCGCTCAGTGACCAGGGCCGGAGACAAACCCTTGGTCTGGCTGCATGGCGAGATCAAGACACCGCCATTTTCACGGGAAGGCCGAATCGAGACCGGGGTACTTCTGCGGCGTTTGCAACAGGGCGAGAGTCTTTCCTTGCCGCATTCGCGGCCGATGGCTGCGATCGGAACTCGGTGTCACGAACTGAGGGTCGTCGACCGAGACGATACGTGGCGGATAGTGTACCGGACTGATCCAGATGCCATCGTGATAGTTGATGTGTTCAGCAAGAAGACTCGTCGAACGCCGGGTGACGTGATCGATCGATGCCGGTCACGTTTGCGGCGGTATGACGAACTGGCCGGCTAGGGAATGAGCGATGCAGAAGCGTAAAAGACGGCGATTGGAAGACGCGGGATGGAAAGTCGGAAGCACCACGGACTTTCTTGGGCTCAGCGATGAGGAAAGCGCGCTGGTTGAGGTCAAGCTCGGACTTGCCGGCGCGGTAAGAAAGCAAAGAAACCGCCGCCGAATGACTCAAGCGCAGCTAGGTCGCCTGCTGGGTTCGAGCCAGTCCAGGGTAGCTAAAATGGAGGCCGCCGATCCTTCGGTCAGTATTGATCTGATGGTGCGATCACTTCTGCGAATGGGCGCTAGCAGAAAAGAAGTTGCTTCCTATATCGCCATGCCAAAGCCGCGACGGGCGGCATAGCGGAAACGGCGCTGGCGCGCGAGATCCTTCGCTGCGCTCAGGATGATGGAAGAGTAAGACGCAAAAATAAGATCGGCTGCTCCCCGCGTTCGGCGTCAGCGATGCAGAGACTCGCTAGCCCTTGAAGCCCAGCCGCGACGCGACCTGCGCTGCCGCCAGCGCCAGCGCCGGCGCCATCGGGCCCATCAGCGCGAACCGCGGATCCGTCGTCTGCCCGCGCACGTAGCGCACGTAGATCTGCTCGACCACCGTCGCCGTCTTCCAGTGCGCCCATGCCCAGTAGAACGCGATACCGCTAACGTCGCGGCCGGTGCGGCTCGCATAGCGATGCAGCAATTCGTCGCGGCTCATGAACCCGGGCCGCAGCGTATGCGCCTCGCCCTGCGAGGTCCCGAGCAGTTCGGGCGGGTCATTCCTGTCGCGCCAGTAGTTCAAGACGATGCCGAGATCCACCAGCGGGTCGCCAATCGTCGACATCTCCCAGTCGAACACTCCCACTATCTCGCCGTGATTCACCGCGCCGACCATGATGTTGTGCAGGTAGAAGTCGTTGTGCACGAGCACCGGCGGCGGCGACACCGGCATGTTGTCGAGAAACCACGCGCCGAGTTTCTCCATCAGCGGCACTTCGCGCGTCTTCGCCTTCTCCCATCGCGCCATCCATCCGGTGATCTGGCGTTTCAGGAATCCGTCGGGCTTGCCGAGCGACGCGAGTCCGATCGCCGTGTAATCGACGCCGTGCAGATCGGCCAGCGTGTCGATGAATCCCTGCGACATCGCGCGAAACGTCGCCGGATCGTTGCCGAGTTCGGCCGGCAGCGGCTGCCGGTTCTTGATTACGATGCCGTTGCGGCGTTCCATCACGAAAAACGGCGCACCGACGATCGACGCGTCGTCGCTGTAGAGCATCCCGCGCGGCGCCGGCTTGAACACCTCCCACAGCCGCGAGAGCACGCGGTATTCGCGGCCCATGTCATGCCCGCCGACCGGCAGCGGGCCGAACGGCGGCCGGCGCATCACCCATTCCCGTTCGCCGAAGCGCAGCAGGTAGGTGAGATTCGAGGAGCCGCCGCGAAACTGCTTGATCGTCATGGGCGCGTCGGCGCCGGGAAGCCTGCCGCGCAGGTACGCCGCCAGCTTGCCCCAGTCGAGCTGCTCCTCGTCGCGGACGTCGCCGAATTCAGGGACGATTTCTACCGCTTCAGCCATGCGCGATGCGAAACCGTCGGCGCTATTTGTATTTGCGCAGTTCTCGGCGCGCGATAACCATGCGATGCACTTCGTCGGGGCCGTCGGCGATTCTGAGCGAGCGGCTGTCGCGCCACATCCGCGCGATCGGGAAGTCGTCGCTGACGCCCGCCGCGCCGAACACCTGGATCGCGCGATCGAGCACGATCATCACCATGTTCGCGCACATCACCTTGATCATCGCGATCTCGTTGCGCGCGGCGCTCTTGCCCGCGGTGTCCATCTTCCACGCCGCGTGCATCACCATCAGGCGGCACGAGTCGATCTCGATGCGCGAGTTGGCGATCCACTCCTGGATGTTCGACTTTTCAGCCAGGTAGCTGCCGTGCGTGAAGCGCGTGTTCGCCCGCTTGCACATCAGTTCGAGCGCGCGTTCTGCTACCCCGATAGTTCGCATGCAGTGGTGGATGCGCCCCGGGCCCAGCCGCGCCTGCGAGATCGCGAAGCCGCCGCCTTCCTCGCCCAGCAGGTTGGTCACCGGCACGCGGCAGTCCTTGTAGATTATCTCGCAATGCCCGCCGCCGCCGGTGTGGCCCATCACCGGCACCGGCCGAATCAGGTTGAATCCCGGAGTGTCGGTCGGAACGATTATCTGGCTGGCGCGGCGATGCGGCTCCGCGTCGGGGTCGGTCACCACCATCGCGATCGCGAAGCTCGAGCCGATCGCATTCGACGTGAACCACTTGTGGCCGTTGATCACGTAGTTGTCGCCGTCGCGCACCGCGCGGGTCTTGAGCTGGGTCGGGTCGGAGCCCGGAGTGTCAGGCTCGGTCATCGAGAAGCAGGTGCGCATCTCGCCGTCGAGGCACGGCTGCAGCCACTTCTTTTTCTGCTCGGGCGTGCCGAACTCGGTCAGAATTTCCATGTTGCCGGTGTCGGGCGCCATGCAGTTGAACGCGCGCGCGCCGATCGGGCTGCGGCCCATCAACTCGCACAGCGGCGCATACTCGTAGTTCTTGAGTCCGGCGCCGAATTTCTCGTCCGGCAAAAAGAGGTTCCACAGCCCCTCGGCCTTGGCTTTCTTGCGGACGTCTTTGAGCGATTGCGGCTCGGTATTGCCGCTCTCGCCCATCGCGCGCCCAACTTCTTTTTCGATCGGGAAGACGTACTGGTCCATGAAGTCGGAGACGCGTTTGCGCAACTGTTCGGTTTTTGGGGTCAGCGAAAAGTCCATTTCGTTCCTCGCAGGTCTAATGATTTGTACCGCAACAGGTAACCCAGATCGGCAAGAAATGAAAGCGAGCAAGCAGCCGCGATTGATCCGGGCGATCTAACCCCTAACTATGAAATTCCTATTTCGATGGTTCGGCGTAGAGCGTAACCGGACCGGCCTGGTTCGCCCGTGGACGAATCATAACCAAGGAAGTATTAGAGATCAAATAATCAAAATTGAAGCAGCGTTGTTCACCGAACTACCAGGCTTGCGAGTTGATCCCATGCGGCGCTGCGGGCGACGACGGTGGCGAGAAGGCACACGACCGCCAGGCCGGCGTAGCCCATCACGTAGTATCGACTGGGGCGGCGGGTCATCACGGCGTGCAGGGCGAACAGGATCGCGCCGAGTAACAATACCTGGCCCCAATGAAACAGCGGAACGTTGCCGCGGACGAGGCCGATGACCCACGGCATGTGGGGCGCTCGGTCGATCGCCCCGGTCATTATCGCGAGCGTCGCCAGCAGCATCATCGGGCGATGGACCTCGGGCCGATGGCGATTGGCAAGGCCGATGGCGGCAAGCACGCCGAACATGATAGGGCCGGCAACGGCAAGCGCCATGAAAAATCTCGCGCCTCCGAATGGGATGTAGATGTTGGGATTGAAATGCGCGGACAGCGGCGCCACTATCGGGCCCAGGATCACGATCGCGGCCGCAAGCACCGCGCCCACGCGGCCGAGCATCACGTGGAGGCTCGGGCGTCCACTGAGGATCAGCAGGCTCTGGACGAAAAGAAGCAATACCCATCCGAGCATCGCGGACCCATGAATGACAATGAGGCCCACGATTTGCGGGGTCATCGGCTCGCCGCCGATTGACCTTCCGTGGAGAAGGAACTGCCTGAAGCCGATCGCAGTGATGACGAGCATCGCTAACGAGGCGATCACGTAGAACAAACGCTCGCGCTCGAGGGGCGCGGAACTCGCAACGCGGTCTTGCGACGATTCGACGGGCGTCGCGACGCGACGCGCCGCGTGCGGGAAAGCCATCGCATCGTTGCCGGTGGAAGTGCCTGTCGCCATGTTCTTCACTCGTTATTGAGGTTTAGCTAACTCCCTTCGACTTCGCTCACGGCCGGCTCTTCCCGCAGAGGGAAGGGAAACAACCGCGGAGAGTGAGTCAGGCGGCGGGCTACCTTGCGTGAATTTTTGCGGAGACCGTGCCCTCAGCGATCGCCGCAAGCAACGCAATCGCAAACACGGCACTCAGAATGGGCCGCTTACCGTCGTAACGAGTAATCGCAACCATCGATTTTCTCCCCCTGCGAAACTGTGGTTCCGCGACCGATCGCTGCGGGACGCAAGCCCGCGTAGCTGGCGCGAAAGGGATGCTAGCTTCCTGCCCTGCTTACCGCAAACATTGCAGCAAATTACGCGGCGGGCTTGCGCATCACGTAAAAGACGTAGCCGTAGGCGTCGTGATATGCGCGGAACAGATCGTGCTCGCGCTGCGCCTCGTCGAGGCTCGCGAGCACCTCGCCGTCGCCGGCGTACTTTTCTCTCAGCTCCTCGACCCGCCGCTCGGCCGGCCCGTAGTAGTTGTTCCACCAATCCGCCACCGGAAGCACGAACCCATCCATGCTCACGTATCCCGCTTCCGCAATGATCTCGCAGTTGCGCTCGATCGATCCCATGCCGGGATAGCTGCGCGCCCAGTATGCGGCGGCTTCGGCCGGCGGATCGGGCACCAGCCACGTCAGCTCGGAGACCGCGATCCATCCGCCCGGCTTCAGGAACCGCCCCCACGCGCGAAGGCCGGCGGCAAATCCCTGAATGTAGATGGCGCCCTCGGACCACACCAGGTCGAACGACGCGTCGGCGAAATCCATGTCGAACATCGAGGTGTTGATCGTCGTCACCTGAGGCAGCACTCCCGCCGCACCGGCGCGTTCGGTCAGTTCGTCGAGAAATCGCTGGCGGATATCGACCGCCACGAGCCAGCCGTGGGTGGCGCGCGCAAGCTCGATGGTCTGCGCGCCGGGACCGCATCCGACATCCAGAATCCGCGGGTGCGGCGGCAGCTTGCGCACCAGGCCCAGCGCGCGCAGCGTTGCCGCTGCGGAGCCGGGCGCCTGCCGCGGCAGGCCCTCGGTCAATTCGCGAAAGATGTTCATCTCGCACGGAATACTGCCGCCGGACGCGTACGAACTCAATCGCCCACGGTGTCAGGCAGCCGGCTTGTCGGCGGCAAAACGCAGCCGAACGTAATCGGCGAACCAGTTGCCGCCGCCGTCGCAGAGTTCTGGCCGCAGCGCCTCGCGCACCTCGTCGATAAAACCTGCGCGCTCATTGTCCGCCAGCGGCGCCATGAAGCTCTGCGCAAACGTCTCCAGCCATCCGTTGATTTCAGTGGGCAGCGGCGTGGGGCGCGGAATCAATGCGATGTACCTGACGGCGAATCCGCGCAGCGCGAGCCGCGCCGAATAATCCTCGACGGTCGGGAAGTACCACGGGTTGAGCGCGTCGCCGTCGATACCGCGGCGCCCAAGCGCCTCGATCAGCGCGCGCTTGATCGTCGCGACGCAGCCGTGGCCGCCGAACTCCCCGACGAAACGGCCGCCGGGCCGCAGCGCGCGCCAGACGCCGGCGATCACGTCGTCGGCCGGCTTCATCCAGTGGATTGCGGCGTTGCTGAACACGGCGTCGAACTCGGCGTCGAAGGCCAGCCGCTCGCCGCCGGCGACGCGCGCGTCCAGTCCGCGGCGGCGCGCCGCCTCGACCTGGGGCGCGCTCGAGTCCACGCCGACGACCTCGCAGCCCGCCTCGGCAAGCTTCAGCGTGAGCGCGCCGTCGCCGCATCCGAGGTCGAGGATTCGCTCGCCGGCGCGCGGCGCCAGCAGTTCGACGACCGGCGCGCCGAGCTCGGAGACGAAGCGGGCGTTGCGCGCGTAGGCGTCGGGGTCCCAGCTCTGGGTGATGGCCATGTACTTAACTATAGTTAATAATCGCCGCGATGCAACATATTCTCTACCATATGTAGTATAAGCCTACTTATAGACATCGCCGGCGGCGCGCGCTCCGCCCTTTGCGCGATTCGCCCGCGCGGGCCATAATCGCTGCTCGCCATGACCTACGACGTCATCATCGTCGGCGCCGGCCATGCCGGCATCGAGGCCGCGCTCGCCGCCGCCCGGATGGGCGCGAGCACCCTGATGCTCACGCTCAACCTCGACCATATCGGCCAGATGTCGTGCAACCCGGCGATCGGCGGCATCGGCAAGGGCCACCTGGTCCGCGAGATCGACGCGCTCGGCGGCGAGATGGGCCTGGCGGCCGACGAGACCGGCATCCAGTTCCGGTTTCTAAACACGCGCAAGGGCCCCGCCGTTCGCGCCCGCCGCGCGCAGGCCGACAAGGCCGCCTATCGCGCGCGCAGCAAGCGCGTGCTCGAGCGCACCGCCAACCTGCAGGTGCGGCAGGCGAGCGTCGAGCGCCTGCTCGTCGCCGACGGCGCGGTGCGCGGCGTCGAGTCGCAGATTGGCGAGGTGTTCGAGGCGCCCGCCGTCATCCTCACTACCGGCACGTTCCTGAAAGGCCTCGTCCATATCGGCTTGCAGAATTATTCCGCGGGCCGCGCCGGCGACTTCGCCGCGATGGGTCTCAGCGATCATCTCGCGCAACTGGGCTTCCATATCGGCCGCCTCAAGACCGGGACCTGTCCGCGCCTCGACGCTCGCACGATCGACTACTCCGCGCTCGAGCTCCAGCCGGGCGACGAGCCGCCGCCGCCGTTCTCGTTCCGCACCGAACGCATCACGCAGGCGCAGATTCCCTGCCACCTGACGTTCACCAACTCGCGCACCCACGAGATAATTCGCGGCGGTATCGACCGCTCCCCAATGTACTCCGGCGTGATCCGGAGCAAGGGGCCGCGCTATTGCCCGTCGGTCGAGGACAAGGTGATGCGCTTTCGGGACAAGGAGCGCCACCAGATTTTCCTCGAGCCCGAAGGCCGCGACACGGTCGAGGTTTATCCTAACGGCCTGTCCACCAGCCTGCCGCTCGATGTCCAGCTCGCGATGGTGCGTTCGATCGCCGGGCTCGAGCAGGCGGAAATCATGCGTCCCGGCTACGCGATCGAGTACGACTTCTCGGACCCGACGCAGTTGACGCCGTCGCTCGAGACCAAGCTGGTGCGCGGCCTGTTCTTCGCCGGGCAAATCAACGGCACTACCGGCTATGAAGAGGCGGGCGCGCAGGGTCTGCTCGCGGGAATCAACGCCGCGCTCACGGTCCGCGGCGAGCCGTCGCTAATCCTGCGCCGCGACCAGGCCTACATCGGCGTGATGATCGACGACCTGGTGACCCGCGGGATCGGCGGCGAGCCGTACCGGATGTTCACCTCGCGCGCCGAGTACCGGCTGCTGCTGCGCGAGGATAATGCGGACCGCCGGCTGTCGCCGATTGGCGAGCGGCTGGGATTGCTCGACGCGTCGGCGGGCGCGCGCGTTCGCGCCAAGACCGAGGCGGTACGCCGCGAGATCGAGCGGCTCAAATCGGCGCTGATACCGGCGTCCGACGAGGTCAACGCGCTGCTTGCGGCGTCCGGCTCGACGCCGATCGCGCAGCCGGTGCGCGCGATCGAGCTGCTCAAGCGTCCCGAAATCGGCAACGACGCCTTGCTGAAGATGAGCGGCGTCGATCCCGAGCTGAACCTCGACGAAGCCGCCGAGCTCGAGACCGAGGTCAAGTACGAGGGCTACGTTCGCCGGCAAGCGGAGGCGGTCGAGCGGTTCGCGCGCCTCGAGGACACGACGATACCGGGCTGGGTGGATTTCAAGGGCGTGATGGGTCTTTCGACCGAAGTGTCTGAGCGCCTGTCAGCCGTGCGACCGCGTTCGCTCGGGCAGGCGGCCCGGATGCCGGGAATCACGCCGGCGGCAATCTCGATCCTTGCGGTCCATATCAAGAGCCGGCGCGCCCGGCAGGGGTGACCCCTGCACCCATTGAAAGGAGCCTCTTCAGGAACGTTTCACGTGAAACATTTTGGAAAATAACCTAGGAATTTAGCGGGTAATTCGGCTGATCACGGACGTTTCACGTGAAACATAAGGCTAAGGCGCGGCCGCCGAAAAAGAAAAAGGCGGCCACTCCCGACGAGATTGCCGCCGCGGTGCGCGCTCAGCTTGCCCCTGCGATCGCGGCGACTGGGGTGGTCGCCAACACCGTCGAGTTCCTGGGCCGGATCGAGCGGATGGCGGCGACGCTCGCGCTGTGGGGCACGAAGATCAACCTGACGGCGCATCCGCGGGACCCAGACGAGATCGTGTTCCACGTCTTCGACAGTATTATCCCGGTCTCGATTGCGGTCAGCTCGAAGATCCTGCGGCTCAACACGCGGCTCGATCGCGAGCGCCGCTTCCTGGATATCGGCAGCGGCGCCGGTTTCCCCGGCCTCGTGATTGCCGCCGCGATCAACGCTCAGGTGACTCTAGTCGAGGCGCGCCGCAAGCGGGCGACGTTTCTCAGCGAGGTCGCCGTCGAGATGGGACTGCGCAACGTCCACGTCGAATGCGCGCGCGCCGAATCGCTCGACGTTCGGGACCGGTTCGACCTCGTGACGGCGCGCGCAGTCGGCAATCCTGCCGGCATTTTCGAGATTGCCGGTAGGGCTTTGCATCAGGGGGGCGTGCTGATGCTCTACGTCAGCGCCGACCAGAAGTTCGACGATGCCGCCAGTGTCGTTGCCGCCTCGGCGGCGGGGCTGGTCGATGGGTCTGTGGCCGGATACGATTTGCGCCACGGCCGCAATGTGATGCGCCGCGCCGTCGCCACCTGGACCCGCCGCTAGCAGGCAGGGGTGACCGGTTACTCCTTAGTAAGCACCGCTCCGCGATCTCGAGACCGGAACCGGCTTCGCTGACGCGAAGCTGTCCGAGATCCTTCCTCAGCTCGCGCTGCTCGCATCGTCAGGATGACGAACGAGCAGTGCTAGCTGGCAGCATCCGACGTTTCACGTGAAAGCAGGGGTGACCCCTGCACCCAATGAAAAAGAAAAGCGGCTCTCTTCCGCGTTTGAGGAACGTTTCACGTGAAACGTTTAATCGCGAAAACTCAATAAATTCAATCATTTGTGCAAATCTGATCGCGCGATTTGATCTTTTGCGATCGCGGGGATTTAATGGTTGCGGGGACGTTTCACGTGAAACGTCTGAGTGCGGTCCGGGTCCAGGTCTCTTCTTTGCGAGGGTGCAGGGGCAAGTCCCTGCCGGGGCAGGTTGTGGGGCGGGTAATCGCAATAGCCAATCAGAAAGGCGGCGTCGGCAAGACTACGACGGCTATCAACCTTGCGGTCGCGTTGGCCGATACGGGGCGGCGCGTGCTGCTCGTTGACCTCGATCCGCAGGGGAACGCCACTTCCGGGATCAGTACGCCGGAGGACGTCGCCGCTGCGCGCCACGAGGGCAAGACCATCTACCAGGCGATTGTCGGCGGCCTGGCGATCGCGGAAATCCTCCGGCAGGTGCGGCCGATGCTGTCGCTGGCGCCGGCGGGCGACGACCTGGTCGGCGCCGAGATCGAGCTGGTGACGATGGAAGGTCGCGAGCGACGCGTGCGTGCGCTCCTGGAGCCGCTGCGAGAAGAATATAACTATGTTCTAATCGATACGCCGCCCTCGCTCGGAATCCTCACGCTCAACGCGCTCGTCGCGGCGGACTCCGTGCTGGTGCCGATGCAGTGTGAGTACTACGCGCTCGAGGGTCTGAGCGCGTTGCTCGGCACGATCAACAAGGTCAAAGCGGCGCTCAGGCCGGCGCTCGAGCTCGAGGGCCTGGTGCTCACGATGTTCGACTCGCGCAATCGCCTCAGTCACGAAATCTCGGACGAGGTGCGAAAGCATTTTCCTGAAAAAGTTTTTCGCAGCGTGATTCCGCGCAGCGTGCGGATGTCGGAAAGTCCGAGCCATGGACTGTCCGTGCTCGAGTACGGGCCGAGGTCGGCCGGCGCCGAAGGCTACCGCGCGCTCGCCGCGGAGATAATTGCGCGTGAACAGAATGGAACGGGAACTGATTGAATGTGGAACCCACCGTGGGTTCCCCGCGTCGAGCGCGATGCTGAGCGGTGCGGATCGAAAGGCGAAAACGATCGAAAGCACAGAGGACTGCCAGGATGATGCGGAAACCATTGGGACGAGGGCTCGATGCGCTGATCGGCAACGTGGCGGCGGAAATTGAAGCCGGCGCCGAAGTCAGCAGCGGCGCGCAATTCAGGATGGCGCCGGTCGGGAGTATCACGGCGGGTCCTTTTCAGCCGCGGATAAACTTCGACAAGGAGCGGCTGGCCGAACTGACGCGCGCGATCCAGAGCCAGGGAATTATCGAGCCGCTGATCGTGCGGCGAATCGGCGCGGCGGAGCCCGATGGGCCGCGCTACGAGCTGATCGCGGGCGAGCGGCGGCTGCGGGCGGCGCGCGCGGCGGGTCTGGAAGCGGTGCCGGTGGTGGTGCGCGAGCTCGACGATCGCGCGGCGCTCGAGATGTCGCTGGTCGAGAATATCGTGCGCGAGGATCTGAATGCGGTCGAAGAAGGGCTCGCGTTTTTCCGGCTGGTCGACCATTTCGAGCTGACCCAGGACGAAATCGCGGCGCGCGTCGGCAAGAGCCGCCCCTACGTCAGCAACGCGCTTCGATTGCTCGAACTGCCGCAGCCGATTCTGACTATGATCGCGAAGGGAGAACTCTCGGCAGGACAGGCGCGCCCGCTGCTGGGTCTGAAATCCGCCGAGGCGCAGCTATCGGCGGCGCGGCGAATCGCGGCGGTCGGACTCTCGGCGCGCGGCGCCGAAGAAATGGCAACGGCGAGTCGCCCACGCGCGTCGAAGAGCGGCGCATCGCGCTCCGCCGCCGATGCCAATCTGAACGCACTCGCCGAAGGCCTGCAACGCGCGCTCAAGCGCAAGGTCAGAATTTTCAAGCGCCGCGGCCGGAGCCCGGGAAGAATCGAAATCGATTACTACGACGATAACGATCTGACAGCGATCGCCGAGATGCTGCTGGGCAATTCGACGCGCATCGATGCGCGCCTAAGCCGGGGGAACGAAAGAACGTGATTGTAGTGGAACCCGCCGCGGGTTCCACACCTCTTTTGCGCCAGCAACGCGCGTTAATTTCCTCTCCCTGCAAGGGAGAGGATTAAGGTGAGGGTCCTTATTCAGCGCGCTCTTTTGCGCGCGATTCAAGATTCTGCCTCTGATGACTTGGCGCCAGTGCTCCGATGGCAACCAATTCCTCACAAACTGTCGGGTAAACTCCGACCGCATCCTTTCTCAGCACCGGGTGCAGAGCCTGTCCTGAGCGAAGCCGAAGGAGGTGACCCCTGCCGAGGGAGGTGTGGAACCGACGGCGGGTTCCACTACAATCAAGTTCTTTCGCGGGTATTCGTGGGCGGGTGCGATGATCCTTCATATAGTCAAGCGGAGTGAGTGGACGGAGGCCGTCGGGCGCGGGAGTTATGCGCCGGAGAGTTTGCGGGTGGAGGGGTTTATCCATTGCTCGACGCTTGCGCAGGTGATCGATACTGCCAACCGGTTTTATCGTGGGCGCGACGGCCTGGTCGTGTTGTGCATTGACGAGTCGCGGCTGAAGGCGGAATTGAAATATGAGGCGCCGACGATGGCGCGTGGCGAGTCGGCGGGCGAGTTGTTTCCTCATCTGTATGGAGAGTTGAATGTCGATGCGGTGGTGCGGGTGGTCGAGTTGCAGTGCGAGGCCGACGGATCGTTTCGGCAACTTGGATGGGTCGCGTCCTGAGCGAGGTCGAAAGGCTCGGGATGACACAAAAGGCATATGAAAAATTATCTTGTTCGACTTTCCGGTTTGGTGATTGTTGGGGTGGCGGTTGCAGCGGGCGCGGCGATGGCGGCGGATACGGGGCCGAATGCTTACCGGGTGGCCGCGACTGTTGCGGTCGGCGGCGAGGGCGGATGGGACTACGCGACGCTCAAAGCCGACGGGCGGGTGCTCTACGTCACCCGCACGACGCATACGATGGTGGTGGACGTGGCGTCGGGAAAGCTGCTGGCAGATATCGGCGGGCAGCAGGGAGCGCATGGCGTGGTGCTGGTGCCCGACGCGGGGCGCGGATTTATCAGTGACGGCAAGGCCGGCGCGGTGCAGATCTTCGATTTGAAGACCCGCGCGAGCCTCGGCAAGGTGGCGGCGGCCGATGACGCCGACGGGATCATCTATGACCGCGCCAGTAATCGCGTGCTGGTTTTCTGCGGCGACGCGCATCAGATGGTGGCTTTAGCACCCGACGTGAATCCGGCCGGCGGCAAAGCGGCGGCGACGGTTGATTTGGGTGGCAAGCCGGAGTTCGCGGTCGCCGATGGGAAGGGCAAGGTGTTCGTCAATATCGTGGACAAGGACGAGGTGGCCGTGGTCGATACGAAGGCGATGAAGGTGGTCGCGCGATGGCCGACCGCGCCGGGGATGGCGCCGACGGCGATCTCGATGGACCGTGCGACGCGGCGGCTGTTTATCGGCTGTCGAAACAACAAGCTGGTCGTGATGAACGCCGATGACGGAAAGATCGTGGCCGAGTTTCCGATCGGCGCCTACGTCGACGCGAGCGCATTCCGCGGCGGGCTGGCATTCGCGAGCTGCGGCGACGGGACGTTGACGATTATTCGCGAAGTGTCGGCGGACAAGTTCGAACTGGCGCAGGTGGTGAGGACCGCGCTGGGGGCGCGGACGATGGCGGTGGATTCCACCGGCGAGATGATTTACCTGCCGACGGCGGACCTCAAGTTTGCGCCGGGCAGTACCGCGGCGCATCCGCGGCCGGTGCCGGTGCCGGGGACGTTCAGGATATTGGTGGTGACGCAGTAGCAGGGGAAGGGCAAATCACCTGATTTGATGTGAAGCTATTGTGACGATAGCAAAATGATTCGCAGCCGCGCAGCAAAATTACTGAGAGGCGTCATGCCCAGTCGGCAATCTGCATTGCAAAAGTATCGATCAGAACGCGTCCGGGCGGTTTACGATCGACGAACAACCGGTGGTCCAGTTTGGCAGAGAAGGTTCGAGGAATTCCTCCAGTTGAGTGAACGATGCATAGCCAGCCTTCGACTCACGACTGGCGACACTGTCTTGGACGTAGGATGCGGAGCTGGCCGGAGTTTCGCCGAGCTCGAAAACAGAGTCGGCGCCAAGGGAAGAATCATCGGTATCGAGCAGAGTCCAGAGCAACTGGCCGCGGCACGAGCGCTGGTAGAGAGCCGCGGATGGAGCAACGTTCTGCTGATCAACACGCCAGTCGAGGACGCTGAGATACCTTTTGTGGCGGACGCCGCGCTGTTTTCCTTCACTCACGATATAATGCGTACTCCGTCGGCGTTGCGGAACGTGATCGAAGACTTAAAGCCTGGTGGACGCATCGCCGCGATCGGCGTGAAATGGACTCCGTGGTGGCATCCCATCACCAATTGGAGAACTTGGCGGGGTGCTAAAGACTTCGTGACCACCTTCGAGGGTTTCAACAAGCCCTGGAGCCATTTGGAGAACCTGGTCTCGTCACTGGAAGTCGAGTGCACGACTGCCCCGACGCCCGTGATTGGGAGAGCGGGTCTCTACATAGCGGCCGCGGAAAAGTGAACGGTGATTAGTCGAGGCCCAGTTGGACAGTTAACCTTTCCGTTACTTCGAAACCGGGTGATAACTGGCACATTCCGGTGACTCCAACTGATGGAACGCGCGATGGCTCGCGGGTACGGAGCCATTGGAATCAGAAATCGGAGCAGGCTTTCTTGTGGCGGCTCAGCTGACCGCTTTCTTCACCAGCGCGGCTATCAAGCTCTCTTCGGCGATAGTCAGTTCCTCTAGTGCGAAAGCGGTCGGCCGCACTTCATCGCGACGACGGGCCCGCCTGGACCGAGCGCGCCGAAGACGGATTCGTCACCTATGAAAGCTGGTACCAGGCCGACAAGCTTCACCGAGAAAGACGGAGCGGCCCGCATCCACCATGAGCCCGACGGCGAATACTCGACCGAACACTGGTTCCGCGACGGCCAACAACACCGCGACGACGGGCCGGCGGTCGTCGAGCGCCAAGCCGACGGCTCTAGGTTTGAAGAATATTGCCGCAACGGCAAACTCCATAGGGAAGACGGCCCCGCCGAAATCGAGTACGGCCCGGACGGCTTTATCGGATATCAATCCTACTGGCGCGATGGAACGCAGCTAGAACAGGCTCCCGAGCGGCAAAACTCGCCGGACAAGGAACAACCGCAGCCACAAAGTGCGCTTGACAAAATCGTCGCCGACGCCAAGAACCGGATCCCGGAACCTGTAGGGCCGGACAAGCCACAAGAGCGCCCCCTAACCCCGATCGAGCGAATCGTCGCCGACGCCAAGCGCCAGACCCAGGAACAACAGGTTGATTTGAGGTGAACCCCGCGGTGGGTTTCACACTTCCTTCGGCCGGGGCCAGCCCCTGCACCCAGTGTTAAAGAGAATCGGCACCGCCGCGGGATGCGGGCTTCGCCCTGTTAGAAGGGATAGGGCGAAGAGCGCTCGCGCCGCCGGGCCGGCTGCCTCAGGCGACGACGCGGTCGGAGAAGCCGGTTACGTCGTGGGTCATGATCAACAGGTCGCGGGAGCGGCCGCGGCGGTCCTCGACCCAGTCCGACAGCATCGCCTCGACCTGAAAGCCCAGATGCTCGAAGGCGGCGCGCGCGGCGGTCTGCTCGGTGGTCATCTGGGCGGTAATCTTTTTGAGCCCGAGGGAGCGCGCTAGATCGAATATTTCAGCGACCAGGCGCCGGCCGAGTCCGGTGCCGCGGTAACGCGATGCGGTCATGATCCGGATTTCGCCGACGCGCCGGGTCCATCGCGCCTGATCCAGGTGGACGCTGGCGTAGGCGGCGAGGTCGCCGTCGATCTCGGCCAACAGCGTGATGGTGTGCCCATCCCTGATGTTGTCGACCCATTGCTGGACGACTTTGCGATCGGTGATGTCGAGGCGGAGGAAGAGCAGGTCGTCGGCGGGGAGGTCCTTGGCGAATTCGAGGACCTTGTCGAGGTCGTCGGGTTCCATCACGCGGATGACGGCGGTGTGGCCGTCGCGCAGTTTAATTTGAATTGGATAGGGGCGATTGGTTTTGATCTGCTCGGGCATTGGAACCTCCGGCGAACTGCTGTGCGCAAGCGTGGCGCTCGACATTACTCGTAAGCCGCTCGTAACTGGCACGGACCGCTATCCTTGATCAGCGCGGGCGGCTGGGCAAGCGTTGCGGCGGTGAAATTTGGCTTGCACTCCGGCGAGCATGCCTGCCAAACTCTTCATCTCTGCGGCATTGTCATTTCCAGGTTTTCCCGACTGGGACGGGGCATCGCGCCGCCGCCCAAGCGAGGGAAGATCCCACTCGGAGGTGAGTTAGAATGGCCGAACAATCAACATTTCCATCCGCGTCGAGCTACCGGTTGTCGACGCAGGACGCGACCTTTATCTACGGCGAGTCGCAAAGCGGTCCGCTGCATATCGGATCGATCGGGCTGTTCGAGGGGCGCGTCGATTTCAACTCGCTGCTGGGGCATTTCGAGGAACGGATGCATCTGGTGCCGCGCTACCGTCAGCGGCTGAGCGAGGTGCCGCTGAACCTGGCGCACGCGATGATGGAGGATGACCCGGAATTCGCGATCAATAACCATATGCATCTGCATGAGCTGCCCGACGCGATGAGCGAAGGGGAAGCGCTGGTGGAAATGATGCGCATCTACCAGAAGCCGCTCGACCGCAAGCGCCCGCTGTGGGAGCTGCACACGTTCCACAACCTGGACGGGAATCGCACGGCGCTGATGTGGAAGGTGCATCATTGCCTGGTCGACGGCGTGTCGGGGGTCGAGCTGCTGAAAGTGATGTACGACTTTCGCGCGGAGCCCGACGATGTTCCGCAGCCGCCGGAGCCGTGGGTGCCGGCGCGGCCGTCGAGCCTGATCCGGCGATTCGCGGAGGCGGTGCGCGATCAGATTCAGAGCAGGGTCAACTCGACGATCAACGCGGCGGTCGAAGCGATCGAGGACCCGGCATCGGTGGCGGAGCGCGCGCGGCAACTGGGGGAGGCGTCGCGAGTGATGACGGAGCTGGCGACGCGGCGGATAGTGGCGACGCCGTGGAACTCGACGCCGGTTACGCAGGACCGCGTGGTGGCGTGGTCGCGTCAATCGTTCTCGGACTTTCGCGCGATCAGATCGGCCTTCGGCGGATCGGTCAACGACGTGGTACTGGCCATGCTGACCGAGGGCGCGGCGCGCTATTTGGAGCATCACGGGTACGCGGTCGAGGGACAGCAACTGTGCATCGGATGTCCGGTCAACGTGCGGCACAAGGACGAAAGAAGCTCGCTGGGCAACCGGGTCTCGATGATGTTCCCGACCGCGCCGGCGGCGCCGATGGATATCGTCGCGCGGCTGAAGTTGATCAATGAAGAGACCGAGCGAATCAAGGCGGCCGGGTCGGCGCAGGCTCTGGAAGCCATCATGCAGCTCAGCGACGGGATTCCGCCGAGCATGGTCGGGCCGGCGGCGCGCGTGGCGACCACGATGATGGACGTCGCGGGACGGCTGGCGAAGTGGACGGATTGGAAGCCGCGCCGGGACGGCTTCGGGCTGCCCGCGTTCGGGATAAATTTTATTGCGACCAATGTGCCCGGGGTGCAGGTGCCGCAATACATCAACGGTCACGTCTGCCTGGACATGATACCGCTGGTGCCGCTCGGCGCGACGATGGGGTATTCAGTCGCAATACTCAGTTACTATAGGAGTCTGTACTTCGGAATGACGGCGGACCCGCGCGTGATGCCCGACGTGGCGCTGATGAAGGCGTTCGTCGATGACGCGTTCGCGGAGCTGAAGCGGCGATGCGCGGAAAAGTCGGCGGAGAAAACGGAAGTGGAGCCGGAGCGCAAGAGCGCGAGCGGCGCGTAGTCTTCGTGTCATCCTGAGCGCAGCGAAGGAATCCGGATCCGGGATTTTTCGCTGCAGCACCTTTCGCTCAGGATGACAAAATCGGAGGCAGCGATTCAAAACCGGTACCGGCTTCGCTGACGCGAAGCTGTCCGAGGTCCCTCCTCCCGTCGCTAACGCTCCCGTCGTCGGGATGACAGACTGCGGCACGCTGCTCGCTTGGGTCAGGACGACAAGTGAGGCTCCATAATTCTGGTTTGAGCTTCCTCTTATCGAAGGGGTTCAAGAGATGCGGTGCGGATGGGCGCGCAACGAGTTGGCGATTCGCTATCACGATGAAGAGTGGGGCGTGCCGGTGCATGACGAGCGGCGATGGTTCGAGTTTATCACGCTCGAGGGGGCGCAGGCCGGGCTGAGCTGGGACACGATTCTGCGCAAGCGCGAGGCGTACCGGCGCGCGTTCAAGGGATTCGAGCCGGGGCGAGTCGCGAAGTTCGGCGAGCGCGATGTGACGCGGCTGCTGGCGGACGTTGGAATCGTCCGCAATCGGCTGAAGATCAATTCCACGATCGTCAACGCGAAAGCATTTGTGGCGGTGCAGAAGGAGTTCGGCAGCTTCGACGATTACATCTGGCGATTCGTCGGCGGGCGGCCTCGGATCAACCAGTGGCGCGCGCTGAAGCAGGTGCCAGCGCGGACCGACGAATCCGACGCAATGAGCAAGGACTTGATCGGGCGCGGGTTCAAGTTCGTCGGATCGACCATATCTGCTACGCGATGATGCAGGCGACCGGGATGGTCAACGATCACCTGGTTGATTGCGCGAGGTACAGGGTCCTATCGCGCGGAAGTCCCTGAGGGCTGATAGGTAGCGGCGGTCAAGAAGGAGGCGAGGATCAGGAACTGGGGATTGGCTTGACGGCTGCGTCGCCGGCGGCGGCGGCTTTGGCGGCCAGCGCGGCGGCCTTGGCTTCGGCTTTTTCCTGGGCGGCCTT
Organism: uncultured delta proteobacterium; assembly: GCA_963842085.1. Taxonomy (GTDB): domain Bacteria; phylum Desulfobacterota; class Binatia; order Binatales; family Binataceae; genus Binatus. Next base: position 1,964,156 of record CAWJET010000001.1, on the reverse strand, counting down.
CTGGCGCAACTGCAGGAGCATCGCGCGCAGCTTGCCGGGATTCACCGGCTTCTTGAACAGGGCGCCCTCCAGACCGCGCAGGCGCGAGCGCTTCAGGATGTGATCCTTGTCGTAGTAGTAGGCCGTTATGAGGATCACCGGCAGGCTCGGCATCTCCTCCTTGACCTTGAGATAGAAATCGTAACCGTCCATCTCGGGCATCACGACGTCGGAGATAACCGCGTCGAGCTTGACGTTGCGGATGATTCCGAAGGCGGCCGACGGACGCGTGGCGCAGTGCACGATACATTTTTCGGCGCGCAGCAGGTCGGCCATCGAATTGACGACGGCGGTATCGTCGTCGAGCACCAGCACCGACATCCCTTCCAGCGGCGATTGCTCGGTATGGGGCGCGTCATGCGAGCGCGTTTGCACTTTCGCATCTTCGCGCGGCGCCAGATCGGCCATCCGCTTGCCTGCCAGGTAGTCGCGCGTCTCGTACACGCCCTTGCGGATCATCTCGTCGAGGCGACGCACGATAGCCTGCACGCGCTCGATGGAATTTCGAATCGAGTCGAGGCGTTCGTTCTCGACGACTTTTTCGGACTCGGTGAGGCGCGCATCGAGGCATTGCGAGAGCAGTTCGAGATTGTTGGTGATCGATTCGAGCGGATTATTGATCTCGTGCGCGAGACTGACGGCGATTTCGCCGGCGGTCGCGAGCTGCTGGGCATGGCGCAGGCGGCGAATGTCGCGCGCGAAGCCGATCGAGCCGTCTTCGTTGCCCTCGTCATCGTGGATGAGCGCGCCGGAGATCATCACCGGGATAAGCTCGCCGTCCTTGTTGCGGAACTCGGTCTCGAAGCTGGCGATTCGGCCGCCGTCCTTCGACTCGCGCATCGCCTTCATCACACGGCGCGCCTCTTCGATCGACGGATAGATGCGCGTACATTTCTGGCCGATGATCTCGTCGGGGTTGTAGCCCAGGCCGGTACGGGCGCCTTCGTTGTAATAGTTCACGGTGCCGTCCTTATCGACGGCGATTATGATGTCCGGCGAGCTCTCGATGAGGCGCTGGAAATATTTTTGATCGAGCTGCAATTTATTGATTCCTTGATGAATTCAGTCGGGCCGGATTATTTCGCGGCGCGGAGCCGGAATTTCGGCATCGACACTTCATCGCTGAGTTTTTCGAAAGTGACCTCCACCGGCATCCCGCACCGGATGTCGTGCGGCTTGACGCCCAGCAGGTTCGAGATGAATTTGCACCCCTCCTCGAGCTCGACCACGACCACCGCGTAAGGAACCTCGCCGGCGAAGCCCGGGTGATAGACCTGATGCATGATATTGAAGCTGAAGACTTCGCCCCGGCCGCTCACCGGGACCCATCGCGAGGCGGTCGAATTGCACCTGGAGCAGATGTCGTGGGCGGGGAAGCGCAGGGTCCCGCAGCCGTCGCACTTTTGCACCATCAGGCGACCGGCGCGCGCGCCGTCGAAGAACTCGCGCATCTCGGGGGTGATGGCGGGGATAGGTTTGCTGATTTCGGGCATCGTGGTTTTGCTTATATATTAACTTAGACGATTGGGCGTTTGAAACGATTGAAACACGCTACGTCATGCCAAAGGCAGTGACAGCGCGGGTCGCGGCTAATACTACGGCTGTGATCCCAAAACCAGAGTCGAATGCGTAGCGAGGATACCGCCATTGCCGGAAACGAGTCCAATGTCGTGTTTTGGCACCTGGCGCTTGCCGGCCTCACCGCGCATCTGAGCGATTGCCTCTGCGACCGGGGTCATCCCCCACATATAGAAGGAGCTTAGCTGGCCGCCGCCGGTGTTGACGGGGAGCGTGCCGCCGGGGGCGATTGCACCGCTGGCGACGAACGGCCCGCCCTCGCCCTTTTTGCAAAAGCCGTAGTCCTCGAGCGTGACCAGCACCGTGAAAGTGTAGCAGTCGTAGAGTTCGCAAAAATTGACGTCGCCAAGCTTGATTCCCGCCATCTTGAAGGCGGTCACCTTGGCGATTGGCGCGCCGGAGACGAGAGTCTCGAGCGGGTCGCCACCGGGATGACCCTGCCCCATCCCCAGGATGTACACCGGCGGGCGCTTAAGGGTCTTCGCGCGCTCGGCGGAGGTCACGATAACCGCCAGGCCGCCGTTGGAAACCAGGCAGCAATCGTAGAGATGAAACGGCTCAACCACCCAGCGCGAGGCGTGGTAGTCGGCGAGCGTCATCGGGGTGTCGTAAAACTGGGCGGCAGGATTCAGGTTGGCCCAATCGCGCTCGGACACGGCGACGGCGCCGAGATGATCGTTGGTGGTCCCGTATTTGTACATATGGCGCTGAGCAACGAACGCATACTGGGCGTTGACGCCGAACAGGCCGTAATGCGCGTTGAGGCCCTGGGCGAAGCCGTAGGATGCGGCCGAGCCGCCGCCGTCGCGCTTGTTGGGCGAAGGCGGACGCAGGGGAGCGTCGGCGAATACGCACGCGACGACTTCGGCCATACCGGCGTCGATCGCCTGTGCGGCGTGCATGACCATCGCGGCGGCGGTCGCGCCGCCGAGGTTCATCGTCGCGGTCAGCCGCAGGTCACGGAGACCCAGCGCATTCTGGAGCGACGTGGACGCCATCGGATTGTTGAACCATGTGATCCCGGGGTTGACGAGCAGGCCGTCGAGGTCGGACCGCTGCAGGCCCGCGTCCGCCAGCGCGAGGTTGACGGCCTCGGCGGCGAAGCCGATCGGGCCGGGATGATCGAAGTTTTTGCCCATCCGGGTCTGGCCGAGCCCGGCGATAGCGCATTTAGCTCTTAGAGACATAGCGCCTACTCTCTTACGCTATTTTGCGGAGACTCTCCAGCGGTGCATGACGACCGCCTGCACAAGCTGTTTGCAGCGAAAAATCCCGGATATTTTCGACTTCCTTTCAACGCGATTGTTGCGCGGGCATCTCTCAAAAAGATATGATTTTTCTGGAGATTTCTCCCCGCCTACATCAACGCTCGACAGGAAAAGCGATGTTCACCGGTATTATCGAAGACCTCGGCACCGTCGAAAGCCTCAAGCCGACCGACCAGGGCGCGGTAATTTCGGTGCACACCTCGCTTCCGATTTCCGAAATCAACATCGGCGACTCGATCACCGTCAACGGCGCGTGCCTGACCGTGATTTCCAAAAGCCCCGGCCGCTTCGCGATGGACGTCTCCGCCGAGACCATCCGATGCACCGGACTTGGCGAATTGAAGCCCGGCAGCCGCGTCAACCTCGAGCGCTGCCTCACGCTGGGCAAGCTGCTCGGCGGCCACCTGGTCTCCGGCCACGTTGACGGCATCGGCCGCGTCGCGTCGATCAAGCCCGAAGGCGACTCGAAACTCTTCAGCTTCGAGGTCGCGCCCGCGCAGGCGCGCTACCTGGTCGAGAAGGGCTCGGTCGCCATCGACGGGATCAGCCTGACCATCTTCTCGATCAAGGACTGCAACTTTTCGGTCGAAGTGATTCCGCACACGCTGCGGTCGACGACGCTGGGTTTCAAGCGGCCGGGCGACACCGTCAACATCGAGAACGACATGCTGGTCAAGTATGTCGAGAAGATTCTCACGCTACGCGCGACGCCGGCGCTCGCGTCGTGAAAGTTGAAAAGCGAAAGAGTGAAAAACGCATGAGCCTGATGCAGATCCCGCGCAAGATCGAGTACGCGCTGCGCGCGATGATCTATCTGGCCGATCATCCGTCGGGCGTCGCGCGCGGCAGCGAGATAGCCAGTCGCGAGCACATCCCCAAGTACTATCTCGAAAAAGTCATTCGCGATCTGATGCGCCGCGGCCTCGTCCACGCGCGCCGCGGTCCCGGCGGCGGCTACCAGCTCGCGCGCAAAGCCGACACCGTCACCTTTCGCGATATTATCGAGGCGGTCGAAGGTCCGATCACGCTCAACGTATGCACCGACGGCAGCAGCTCATGCGCTCTGCAGCCGACCTGTCGCATGTACCGGGTGTGGGAGAAGGGCCAGCGCGTGTTACTCGAAGTTTTCTCCGACACCTCGCTGGCCGAAATAGCCGCGTCGCGTCCCACGCCGCCCGTCTGTGCTCCCGACGCAGCGTCGCGCGAGATGTCGCCGGCCAAGTCTCAACCCGCGCAGCAGAATTGAACAACCTCCCGACTGCGACTTCGCGAATTCCCGCCACTCCTATCCCTCTCCCTGCGAGGGAGAGGTCAGGTGAGGGTCCCGATTCGGCGCGTCCCGCGCGATCACGCTTCCGCTTTGCTCCGGACGACGCGCCGTGAGCGATTTTGCAGCGATCGCGTTCGGCGACATCACCGGCAAAGCGCGCCGGATCGCACCGGTCTTCACCGAGAAGACTTTCTATCTCGAGGAATTCTACGGCAAGAGCCTGCTGTTCGCGCTGATTCCTCCCGCGGGACAGCGCATTTCCGACCTAGATTCTCTGCTGCTGACGCTTCGCGAATTGCGCCGCAATCAAACCCGATGCGTCGTCATCGTTTCGCCGAGCGCGCTGCCAAAGCTGATGCGCCGGCTCGGCCGCCTGGCGCCCAAGGAACCGCCGCCGGTCTTCAACCCGTCCGACGGACTCCGTTCGCGCCCGTATCCGCCGGATTCCGCCGTCGCCGAAATATGGGCGCGGCTGCGTGCCGGCTCGATCGTCGTCGCCTCGATGAGCCGCGACGACGCCGACGATCTCATCGTCTTCGCCCGCGAGCTCGCCAGCCGGTTGCGCGTGTTCAAGCTGCTGATGCTGGATCGGCGCGGCGGCTTGATCGACAAGGACGGCAATCGGCTTTCGTTCGTCGAGGAGCGTCGCATCGGCCGCACGATGCGATACGTCCGCTCGCCCGCTCGCAAAGCGATCGTGCGCGCCGCCCGCGACGCGCTCGAAGACGGCGTGGGCTCCGTCAACCTGGTCGCGCCGGGCGACGTGTACGAGGAACTTTTCAGTTTCATCGGCGCCGGAACGCTGTTCACCGAGATGCAGTACGGCTTCGTGCGCCCGGTCTCGATCGACGACTTCGAGGAAGTCGAAGCGCTCATCGTCCGCGGCCAGAACGAAGGCTTCCTGCTACACCGCAGCCCCGAGCAGATCGCGCAAATCCTGCCGTCGTGCTTTGGCTACCGGATCGGCGACGAACACCTGGCCGGCATCTGCTCGCTGCTGACCGAGCCCTACCGCCGCGACCGCGCCGGCGAGATCACGGCGATGTACACCTTGACGCGCTTCCAGGGCGAAGGCGTCGCCGCCGTGCTGGTCCGCGAGATCCTCAAGGAAGCGCGCGCGCGCCGCCTCAAGTACGTTTTTGCCTGCACCAGTGAGGAGCGGGTCGGCGGTTTCTTCTCGCGCCTCGGCTTCAAGCGCGCCGGCCCGCGCGAGGTGCCCGCGGCCAAATGGCGCGGCTACGATTCCTCGCGCATCAAGAGCCTTAGTATATTCCGCGCGAACCTCGACTGACTACTGACTATTCGCGGCCACGACCGGGTTTTGTCCAATGACTGAGTATTGCGCGAGCGAAAACTGAGTTTTGGATGCCCGCTAAAATTCCACCGGCCGTTGCCATCGCCGCGCTCGCCCTACTCATCGCGGTACTGACCCTTCATCGGCTCGGCGCCGGCGACGTATGCACCGGCAACGAGGCGGTCGAGGGCGTGTTCGTGCAGCAGATGGTCGAGCACGGCCATCTGATGTTCCCGGTCGAGAACGGCAACGTGCCGATGTACAAGCCGCCGCTGTTCCACTGGACTGCGGCCGCGATCGATCGCCTTGCCGGCATCCGCAAAGTGACGGCCGCCAATCTCCGCCTGCCGTCCGCATTCTACGCGATTGCCGGCGGTATCCTGACGATGATGTTCGCGTTCGAGTTTCTCGGCCCTGAGGCCGCCGCGCTGGCCGGACTCGCCCTCGCCGCGTCCTACCAGTACATCAGCCAGGGCCGCTTCGGCCGCGTCGACATGACGCTGTGCTTCTTCGAGTCGCTCTCGCTGTTCGCTTTTCTGTGGTGGATGCCGCGCGACCCGGCTTCGTCCGGCCCCGTGGCGCGCTTCGAATCCAAGCTGCCCGCGCTCTACCTGATGGCGGCGGCGCTCGGTCTCGGGGTGCTTGCCAAGGGTCCTGTCGGCATGATTCTTCCCGGCGCTTCGATCCTCATCTTCATGATCGTCGAGCATCGCGGACGCCAAATCCTGACGATGCTCGATCCGGGCGCGATTATTCTCGGCGCCGCGATTGCTTCGAGCTGGTATCTCGCCTGTTACTTCGGCGGGCGCTTCGCCTTCCTCAATCGTCAGCTCGACACCGAAAACGTCGGCCGCTTCTTCGGCTCGCTCGGCGCGATGGCGCCGTGGTACTACCTGAAACCGGTCTTGCTAAACTCGGCCCCGCTGAGCCTGCTTGTTCCCGTCGCCGCCGTTTATGCATTACTCAGTCCATTACTCACTCGTCGCCACGACGCACCTGACGCCGCTCGCTCCCCGGCATCCTCGGACTCAGCTCGCGCGCGCTCTGCCGTCCGTCTCTTTGCGATCTTCTACTTCGCCACCGTGGTCTTCTTCAGCATCGCCGCCTACAAGCGGCGCTCCTACTTGCTCCCGGTATGGCCGGCAGCCGCCGTGATGCTGGCGTGGTGGATCGTCACCGTCCCGCCGCTCGCATGGCGCCGCGCCGCGGCCTGGTCATTCGCGGCAGTATGCGCGGGGCTGGTAGTTTTTAACTTCATCTACATCCCGCGGATGGAAGTGCGGACGTGCCGCGACGACTCGTTTCGGCCCGCCGCCGAGGAAATCGCCCGCGTCGTCGCGCCCACCGACCCACTCTACCTTTACGGATTCAAGGAAGAGGTTGCGCCGCTGCTGTTCTATCTCGATCGCGACGCGCCAGTGCTACAGGGCCGCCTCGGTGATGCGCCGCCGGGATTCGTCATCGTGCCCGCGCACGTCTGGAAAACGGATCAGCGCACCGCGCTCGATTTCGAACCGGTCCTAACCTCCGACCACGGCAACCGCCACCTTGTACTCCTGAAGCGCGGCAAGTCGTACGCATCGGCAAGGAACTGAATCCCAACTTTTTATCTGTGAATCCGGATCTGTTTGTCACAACGGAGCGGAAGGAGCAGCATCGAAAGTCCGCGACCCAGGTTTCTGACCTGCATAAAATCAAGGAGGTTTCTCCCGAATGGCCACGGAAAACGCGAACAAGATCCTCGCGGCCGGCACTCCGGCGCCGGACTTTGCGCTGCATAGCACGCCCGACCAACTCGTCTCATTGAGCGACTTCCGCGGCGCCCCGTTGATCGTGGCATTTTACCCGGCCGACTGGAGTCCGGTGTGCGGCGATCAGATGGCGCTCTATAATGAAGTGCTCCCCGAGTTTCACAGGCTCAAGGCGGCCATCGTCGGTATTTCGGTAGATGGATCGTGGTGCCATGCCGCCTTCGCCCGCGACCGCAAGCTGCACTTTCCGCTGCTGTCGGATTTCGAGCCAAAGGGCGCAGTCGCGCGCTTGTACGGCGCGTACCGGGAGCGCGAGGGCGTCAGCGAGCGGGCGCTGTTCGTGATCGATCCTAAAGGAACGATTAGCTGGAGCTACCTGTCTCCGGTCGGCGTCAACCCCGGCGCCGATGGGATACTGGAGGCACTCGAAGCGCTCGCGTCGAAAAAGTAGGGAGGACGCGATGACCCCAACCGCGACCGCCAAACTCAAGCCGCCGGTCGGCGCGAACGATCACGTGCAGGGGCCAGCGAAGGCGCCGGTTACGCTGGTCGAGTATGGGGACTACGAGTGCCCTTATTGCGGCGAGGCGTATCCGATCGTGAAGGCTCTTCAGGAGCGGCTGGGAGATCAGTTGCGCTTCGTTTTTCGGAATTTCCCGCTAGGCGAGGCGCATCCTCACGCCGAGCATGCAGCGGAAGCCGCGGAGGGGGCCGGCGCGCAGGGCAAATTCTGGGAGATGCACGATCTGCTTTACGAGAATCAGGACGCGCTCGAGGATGAAGACCTGGCGCGGTATGCGCGCGCTCTACATCTCGACGTGCCGCGGTTCGTCAAGGAGATGACCGGGCATGCGCAGGCTGAGCGCGTGCGCGAGGATTTTAGCAGCGGGGTCAGGAGCGGGGTGAACGGCACGCCGACGTTTTTTGTAAATGGGGTGCGTCACGACGGGCCGTTCGATCTGCGGTCGTTGCTGGCGGCGATTGAGGAAGCGGCGTGACCGATGTGTGGCGCCAGCGTTTGGCGCGTTTGTGCTGCTAACTATTCGGATCGACGCCCCATTTTTTCTTGTTCTCGGCCACTTGCTCGGGGGTCGGGTGCTCGACCTTCTTGAACGGCATCACCTTGAACTGATCTTTGATTTCGAGGATCGCGTGGTTGAGCGCTATGTCGTCCTTGAGGACGTCGGGAACGGCCGGCTCCTCGAAAATCGCCTGCCAGGGACATTCGGGCTCGCAGGCGCCGCAATCGATGCATTCGTCGGGATCGATGTAGAGCTGGTTGGGAAATTTTTCCTTGTCGGCGCCGATGTATTCGTAGATGCAATCGACGGGGCATACGCTGACGCATCCGGTGTCAACGCAATCGCGGCAAAGACGGGTAATCGTCCAGGGCATGGTTGGCAGCCTCGCTTGAAATCCAGTCCTTATAATATCTCGACCGAAACCTTTGGTCGCTATTGTCGAGAGTACGCGCCATAACCTATATCGGCACAGCGCCTCTGAAAAGGGCACCCCGGGGCGAATCGCGGCGGCAGGAAACCGCTGTCATCGGCCGCCGGCCGGGTTAGAATAGGCGGTGGGAGAGCGTCGGAAATCCGACAGGAATATAGGAGATGGCATCAAATTCGAGATCCAAGATGCTCAAGGCCAGCATCGCGAAGCGGCCGGTGACCGCAAAGGCGGCCGCGGCCGTGAAGGCGCAGACCGGCAAGCGCGTCGAAACCGACAGCATGGGGGCGATCGAGGTCGCCAACGACCGCTACTGGGGGGCGCAGACCGAGCGTTCGCTGCTGCATTTTGCGATCGGATTCGATCGGATGCCGCGCTCGGTGGTGCGCGCGTTCGGGATTTTGAAAAAGGCGGCGGCGGAAGTGAATCGCGAGCTCGGCAAGCTGCCCGCCGACAAGGCCCGGCTGATAACCGCGGCTGCGGACGAAGTGATCGCGGGAAAACTCGACGATCATTTTCCGCTGCGCATCTGGCAGACCGGCAGCGGCACGCAGACCAACATGAACGCCAACGAAGTCATCTCGAATCGCGCGATCGAGATGGCCGGCGGCGTGCTCGGCAGCAAGAAGCCGATACATCCCAACGACGACGTGAACATGTCGCAGTCGTCGAACGACACGTTTCCGACTGCGATGCATATCGCGGCGGCCGAGGAAGTCACGCACGACCTGATCCCGTCGGTGCGAAAGTTGCGCGACGCGCTGGCGCGCAAGGCCAAAGAGTTTGCCGACATCGTGAAGATCGGGCGTACGCACCTGATGGATGCGGTGCCGCTGACGCTCGGGCAGGAATTTTCGGGCTACGTCGCGCAGCTCGACTATGACCTGAAGCGGCTCGAGGCGGCGCTGCCGGACCTGCTCGAGCTGGCGATCGGCGGCACGGCGGTCGGCACCGGGCTCAATACGCATCCGGAATTCGCGGAGCGCGTGGCGAAAAAGATCGCGGAGTACACCGGGCTGCCGTTTAAGTCGGCGCCGAACAAGTTTGCGGCGCTGGCCGCGCACGATGCGTTGGTGGCGGCGTCCGGAGCGCTCAAGACGCTGGCGGTCTCGCTGATGAAGATCGCCAACGACATCCGCTGGATGGGCTCGGGACCACGCACCGGTCTCGGAGAATTAATCCTGCCGGAGAACGAGCCGGGCTCGTCGATCATGCCGGGCAAGGTGAATCCGACGCAGAGCGAGGCGATGACGATGGTCTGCATCCAGGTGATCGGCAACGACGTGGCGATCACGACGGCCGGCTCGCAGGGGAATTTCGAGCTCAATGTTTTCAAACCGCTCATCATCCACAATTTTCTGCACTCGACGATGCTGCTGGCGCATTCGTGCGCGTCGATCAGCAAGTACTGCGTCGGAGGGATCGAGCCGAATCGCGAACAGCTCCAGCGCAACGTCGAAAATTCGCTGATGCTGGTGACGGCGCTGAGCCCGCATATCGGCTACGACAACGCGGCCAAGGTCGCCAAGAAGGCTCACGCGGAAGGCATCACGCTGCGCGAGTCGGCGATGGCGTTGAAGCTGCTCACGGGGGAGGAGTTCGACCGGCTGGTGCGGCCGGACAAGATGCTCGCGCCGGAAGGCTGACCTCGCGGAGCATTTTTCGGTAGATGAAACCGCGCCTAATGGAGGCGCCGGCTCACGATAACTTCGAGGATGAGCACCTCTGATTCCCTCCCCCGACGAACGTGAGAGGGAATCGGAACAGAACCAGACGAAGATTGGACAACCTGATTTCATCACATCCTGAAGACGCCGAAGCCTGGGTGCTCGGGGATCGGCGCGTTCATCGAGGCCGCGATGCCCAGCGCCAGCGCGGCGCGCGTCTCGACCGGATCGAGCACGCCGTCGTCCCATAACCGCGCGCTCGAGTAGTAAACGCTCGATTCCAGCTCGTACTTCTCCAGCGTGGGACGCACAAATTCCTTTTGCTCCGTGTCGGTCATCGTCGCGCCTTCGCGCTTCAACTGATCGAGCTTCACCGTCAGCAGCGTGTTCGCGGCTTGCTCGCCGCCCATCACCGAGATACGCGCGTTGGGCCACATGAAGAGCAATCGCGGCGAGTAGGCGCGCCCGCACATCCCGTAATTTCCGGCGCCGTTCGACGCGCCGATGATCACCGTGAACTTCGGCACCTGCGCATTGGCGACAGCGTTGACCATCTTGGCGCCGTCCTTGGCGATGCCGCCCTGCTCGTAGCGCTTGCCGACGATGAAGCCGGTGATGTTCTGCAGGAAGAGGAGCGGGATGCGCCGCGCGCAGCACAGCTCGATGAAGTGGGTGGCCTTCAGCGCGGACTCGCTGAACAGCACGCCGTTGTTGGCAATGATGCCGACGGGATAGCCGTAGATGCGCGCGAAGCCGGTGACGATCGAGGCGCCGTAACGCGCTTTGAACTCATGCATCCTGCTCCCGTCGACCAGCCGCGCGATCACTTCGCGCACGTCGTACGGCTTGCGCGTATCGACCGGGATGATGCCGTAGAGCTCGGCGGGATCGTAGTGGGGATCCTCGGGCGCGTCGTGCTCGAGCGCGGTCGCCGTGCGAGGGCCGAGATTCTCGAAGATCGCGCGCGCAATCTGGAGCGCGTGCTCGTCGTCGTCGGCCAGGTGATCGCTCACGCCGGACAGCCGGGTATGCACGTCGCCGCCGCCGAGCTCTTCGGCGCTGACCTCCTCGCCGGTTGCCGCGCGCACGAGCGGCGGTCCCGCCAGGAAAATCGTGCCCTCGCCGCGGACGATGATGTTCTCGTCGCACATCGCGGGCACGTACGCGCCGCCCGCCGTGCAACTGCCCATCACCACGGCGACCTGCGCCAGGCCAATCGCGGACATCCGCGCCTGGTTGTAAAAGATGCGCCCGAAGTGATGCTCGTCGGGAAAAATCTCGGACTGCATCGGCAGAAAGGCGCCGCCCGAATCGACCAGGTAAACGCACGGGAGCAGGTTCTCGATCGCGATTTGCTGCGCGCGGAGATGCTTCTTCACGGTCATCGGAAAATACGTGCCGCCCTTGACGGTCGCGTCGTTGGCGACGATGACCGCCTCGCGTCCATGGATTCTTCCGATGCCGGTAACGATGCTCGCGGACGGCGAGTCGCCGTCGTACATATTAAACGCAGCAAGCGGCGAGAGTTCGAGGAACGGACTGCCGGGGTCGAGCAGCTTTTTGACGCGATCGCGCGCGAGCAACTTGCCGCGCTCGACGTGACGCTCGCGCGCAGCGGCGGGACCGCCCTGGCGAATCCGCTCGATTTCGTTGCGCAGGCGCTTGACCAGCGCGTCCATCGCCTCGCGGTTGCGGCGGAACTCGTCGGAGTTGGTGTTCAGCCGGGATTCAATCCGATCCATGTGAGTGTCCTTGCTGCCGGTTAAGAATCCTGATGCCTGCGGACCAAAGTTGGGCTAAATTTTGAGAGGGCCGGGCTTGATACTAGCGATGCGTGAACGCGATCTGAAAGCGCTCGAGTTCGACAAGGTGATTCACCTCGTCATGGAGCTTTGCGCCTCCGAGCCGGGGCGCGAGGCAATCGCCCAACTGCGCCCGTCGGTCGACGTGAATGAAGTTCGGGAGCGGCTGGCCGCAACAGCCGAAATGGTCGAGCTGAGATCGCATGCCGGCTCGATACCGATAGGCGAATTCAGCGATCAACGGCCGTACCTGCTGGCGGCGGAGCGCGCGGGTGCGATCCTCGGCGGCGAAGCGCTGGTGAAAGTGCGCGATTTCATCGTCGGCTCGCGCCATGTCGGCGGATTTTTGCGATCGCGCGTCGAGCGCTTCCCGCACGTCGCGGCGCTGGTGCAGAACCTGCTCGCGCCGAAGGAGCTGGCCGACGCGATGCTCGGTGCGCTGGCCGACGACGGCACAATCCTCGACGACGCGAGCCCCGAGTTGAAGCGGCTGCGCAGCAGGCTGCGTGACGAGCGCGCGGAACTCGAGGCGCGGCTGCTGCGCTCGCTCAACGCGTCGGGCATGGAGTCGTTCGTCTCCGATTACATCGTGACGATACGCAATCGCCGCTTCGTGCTGCCGATGAAGCTGAACTACGCCGAACGGTTCGAGGGAATCGTGCAGGACCGAAGCGTTTCGGGGGAGACGCTGTTCGTCGAGCCGCTGTGGGCGGTCGAGCTGAACAACCGGCTGATGATGCTCGAGCGCGAAGCGGAGGCGGAAGAAACGCGAATCCTCGCGCGGCTGACCGCGATGGTCGGCGGGTACGCGCCGGAATTGCAGTTCACGTTCGACGCAATGGTCGCGCTCGACGCGCTGAATGCGCGCGCGCTCTTCGCCGAGCGCTTTCGATGCGTCGCGCCGCAGCTCGTGGACGAGGGAATCGATTTTATCGGCGCGCGGCATCCGCTGCTGATGACCAGCGGCCGCGACGTGATTCCGATCGACGTGAAGATCGGCGCCGGACAGCGCGGGATCGTCATCTCGGGGCCAAACACCGGCGGAAAAACTGTCGCGCTCAAGACGGTTGGGCTGCTGTCGCTGATGGCGCAGGCGGGGATGCTGATTCCGGCGCTCGCCGGCAGCAAGGCGACGGTGTTTCGCAGCGTGTTCGCCGATATCGGCGACGAGCAGTCGATTGAATCCAACCTGTCGAGCTTTTCGGGGCATATCGCAAACTTGTCGGAGATAATCAGATCGCTGGACGAGCCGGCGCTGGTGATTCTCGACGAGCCGGGCGCGGGCACCGACCCCGCCGAGGGCGCGGCGCTCGCGATCGGACTGATGAACCATCTCGGGACGCGGCGCTGCATGATGGCGATCGCGACGCATTCGACCGCGGTCAAGCTGCACGCATACTCGCAAGCCGGCTTCGAGGCCGCCGCGGTGGATTTCGACGCCGAGCACCTGGCGCCGCTGTATCGCCTGAAGCCGCATACGATCGGGCAGAGCTACGGACTGGCAGTCGCGCGCCGGCTCGGATTGCCCGAGGAAATAATTCGCGCGGCCGAACAATCGATGGGCGCCGGCACGATCGAGCTCAGCGATGCGCTGAAGAGATTGGACGCGGAGCGCGCCAAGCTGAATGCGCAGCTCGAAAAATTGCGCGAGCGCGAACTCAACCTCGCTCGCGTCGAGCAGGAACTGATTCAGGACACTGAAAAAACGCGCGAGCGCGCCGAGCTGGAACGCAAGCGGCTACGGGCCGAAGTTGCGGACCTGATCGAAGAGCTGAGGCGCGACGGTGCGGCGCTGATGGATGAGCTGAAAACCCGGGTGAAATCGCGCACCGACTTGAAGGGCTTCATCACCAAGGCGGCGGCGAAACTCGAGAGCCTCGCGCCGGCGCCCGACGCCTTATCGGAGTCCGACGCGCCGCTCAAGGTCGGCGACAGCGTCGAGGTCGGCGACATCCGCGGCGAATTGATCGTGCTCGAAGCGGGACGCGCCGTGATCAGCCGCGGCGGTCTCAGGATAGAGGTCGCGCCCGAGCGGCTGCGCAGGTCGGCGGCGAGCGCGCCCGAAAATCGCTCCGCGCAGAAGAAAACGGCGGCCGTCACCTTCAGCATCGAGGGCGGCGAGCGTGACGAGTTGAACCTGATCGGGATGCGAACGGCGGACGCGCTGCGCAAGCTCGAGGAATTTCTCGACACCGCGTTCCTGACCAATCGCGCGGAAGTGCGGATTGTGCACGGCATCGGCTCGGGCGCGCTGCGAAAGGCGGTGACGGAATACCTTGGCACGTCGCCATATTGCGCATCGTTTCGCGGCGCGGAACCGCATCACGGCGGCGCCGGCGCAACGATCGTGCAGATGAATTTGTGAACGAGTCTCTCCGCGTCCGGTTCCCGTTACCACAATGAGAAAGGTTACGGGTTAGGTTCCTCGCATCGTTCGGAACGCCCGCCCCCTCGTCATCCTGACAAAGCGAGCAACGCGAGCGGCAGGAAGGATGACAAAATGAGTGCGCGCGCTTCTCTCAACGATAGAAAAGGTCAGAACAACTTCTTAAGCTGATCCAGCGGATTCGGCGGAGGGTTGGAGCCGCCCGCGGGTGCTCCACCGCCGGAGCCGTTATTTCCGCCCGAGTCGCCGCCGAGAAACTTGCTCAATCCTCCCGGCAGTCCCTTCTTACCGAAAACCTTGCCCAGGTACTTCTGACCCTGTGCCTGCACCGCGTGATTTGCCGCGCGTTGCGCAAGTTCAGTCACGTCGGGCAGGACCTGCGGCTTGGGCAGTTGCCCGACGACTTGCAGCGGGATGTCGATTTGTCCGTACTTATTCGCGATGAACGCGACTTCTTGCTTCTGCTCGATCAGTTCCTTGCTGAATTGCGGCGAGAGCACGATTCGCGCCGCCAGGTCGATATTCTTGTCTATGTCGAACCATCCGTCGCCGAGCAGATTGTAGTCCAGCGTCTGCACCTTGATGTCGTGCGACGTGATTCGCGGCCCGGTAAGCACAAAGGTCAGACTCGCGAGCTGGATGTCGGTGTCGGGATCGCTGAACAGCTCGGGATGGTTCTTGACGACCGCATCGGGAACCAGGTTGCCAATCGCGGGCAGGTGCTGCACCTTCTTGAGCGCCTGGCCGCCGATATTGACGCCGACCAGCTTGCCGTTGGTCAGCGTCAGCTTGCCGCTGCCCTTCAGCGTCGGCTTCATCTCGTCGAAGCTGCCGGTCTTCCCGGTGACGTTGATATTTCCGCCCAGCGTCCCGCGAACGGTCCCCGCAGCCTTCGATTTTTGCGAGTCGAGCGCCTGTTGAACGTCGATATTGGTAAAACTGATCGACGCTTCCATCGGCGCCGACGCCGCGAGCCGCGTGTTTCCCGTCGCGACGATGTCGCCTGAAAACGCCTTCAACTTCAGCATCGTCACCCGCGCAAGCTGGTCGGCGAGCGACGCCGACAGCTTCAAGTTCTGGTACGGAACGTTCGCCAGGTTTCCCGACGGCGAGGTGATATCGGAATCGACCGTGGTAACATTCCTCCCACCCATCGAGACCGTGCCCTTGGCAAAAAGCTGGTTGATCACTTCGTCGGGCGGCCGCGAGGGCACGAGATCGGCCAGGCGAACCGCGGCCGCATTCAGCTCATAGCTCATTACCAACGGCTGGAACTGGTCGACGTGCGACTTCAACGTGGCCTGCTGCGCGCCCAGATTGAACGTCAGCGGCCCAATGTCGGCACTGGTGCCCGTGAGCTTGACGTCGCCACTGAGATTGCTCAGCGGGGGCGCTTTCTGATCGGGTAGCGACAATCCGACGCCCGCGAGCGCGACCGTGCCGTCAGCCGACACCTTGCCCTCCGCAAGCGCCGCGTCGGCATGAATCTCGACTTTGCCCGCGAGGTTGTACTTGCCAAGCGCGGGAATCGTTTTTGCGAGCGAAGCGATATCGAAATTGTTGGTGTCGACGTGAGCCGCGGTCGTGCCGCCTCCTACCTTGATATTGGCTGCCTTCGCTTCGAGGTCGCCGAGAGTGACGTTGGCGAGGGTCACTCCCACGGCAGAGCCGGTCCGCGAACCCTCGGCCGATATCTTCAGCGGCAGGTTGGCAGGCTTGCTGAACGTATCGCCGAAGGTTATTGCAGGCGCGCTCAAATCGCTCGTCACGTTGAATTTGATCGACTGAACGGTGCCGTCAGCGGTGGCATCGAGGCTGAGCGGACCGGAGATCGAGAGCTTCGGCGGAATCGATTTCGCGAGTATCGGGATCGTCGCAAGCTGCGTCAGTTGAAGCGGCCCGACTTTGGCCTTGCCCGTCAGCGGAATCGCGTCGACATCGAGCACGCCGTTGCTGATCAGCGGCCCGATCGTCGCCGAAAGATCGAAGTTCTGCTGGTCGGCGAGCGCGGCGAAGGTGAGCGCGACGGTGAAGGGCGCATTGAAGCCGAAATCGCGGACCTTGAGGTCGATCGCATTGACGGTCGCTCCCTGCGGCGCGCCTTCAGTCTCATAGGTCAAGGTGCCCTCATTGATCGTAAAATTCTGCACGAACAACGAGCCCAGCGCCGACGGCGCCCGGCCCGCTTCGGCCATCGGCGATTCTTCGGTCGCGCCCCCGCCTTTCCTGCTCTCGGCCTCGCCCGACTCCGCTTCGCTCTCGACTTTCTTCCTGCCGAGCGTCGTCACGTTGAGCTTGCCGTCGCGGGTTTGAACGATTCGGATCACGGGCTTGTCGAGCACGACTTCGGTGACCTCGATCCGGCGCGCCAGCAGGGGCAACAGTTGCAGTCGCGTGTAAACGTTGCTTGCCTCGATGAACGGCTTTTTCGAAATGTCGGGATCGTCTGCCACCTGGACGCCGGTCACGTCGGCCATGATTCCCCAGCCGAGGCTCACCTTGATGTCGTCGGCGTGGACCTGGCGGCCGAGCGCGTTGCTGACCTTGGCGAGGATAGTCTGGCGGCGTTCGGCGATGATCGAGTTCAGGTTGGTCGCGGCATAAAAGAGGATGGCACCGGCGAAAATCACGATGGCGCCGACAATTGCGGCGGCGATTACGATGACACGGCGCATACGGGGATCCTCACATCAGCAACTTCGAACTGGTTCGCAACACGCCGGCAAGTGTAGTCGATGCGCGCCGAATGCGCACCATTTCTGGCTTGCGATTTTATCTTCCCCCCGCTTGCAAGCGCGCGCCGGTTTGAACGGCGTTGCGTCCTCGGCGTAGTCTGTCATTGATCTCGAACTTGCGGCTCTGTCTCCCAATGGCAAAAAAGCGAAAGCATGGCCGCCGAGGCGACGAGCCAGACGGCGAACGAAAGGCGGCGTCCGCGCCTGAACGGGTCTTCTCCTCGCCATTCAAAGACCTGAAGAAGATGCTCGCCGAGCGTGAGCGAGCGGAATCGAAAGCGCCGGCGATCAAGCCCAAGGCTGCAACAGCGGCGACGCCGGCCGTGCAAAAATCCGCGCCACCCGTTGCAGAAGTGCTCGACGACGAGTCTTTCCTGCGACAGGCGCTCGACGGTGTGCGGCCGCTGCATCGCAACGGCAACGCGCGGTCGCGCATACCGCTCGAGCCGCCGATCACTCACACGATCGTCGATGAGGACGCGGAGGTAATCGCGCGACTGTCGGACCTCGTGTCGGGACAGGCCCCGTTCGATATCACAGAGTCGGACGAATACGTCGAGGGTTACCGCGTCGGCCTGGACCCGCGCCTGGTGTCGCAGCTTCGCCGCGGCGAGTTCGCCGTGCAGGCGCATTTCGACATGCACGGGATGATCCAGGGCGCCGCCAAGGAAGCGCTCAAGGAGTTCATCATCGCGTCGGTGC
Source organism: uncultured delta proteobacterium (assembly GCA_963842085.1). GTDB lineage: Bacteria > Desulfobacterota > Binatia > Binatales > Binataceae > Binatus. Next base: position 1,946,215 of record CAWJET010000001.1, on the reverse strand, counting down.
GCAAGGGGCTGCGCACGGTGCTGGTCGTCCACGGGCGCGGGCTGCGATCTCCGGGCGGACATTCGGTGCTAAAGCATGCATCCGCCGGATGGCTGTCGCATGGCGCAATTGGCGGCCACGTGCTGGCATTCACGAGCGCACGTCCGGCGGACGGCGGCGCGGGTGCGACGTACGTCTTGTTGAAGCGTGAGAAGAGCCGCGCTCCGTTCGACATTCTGCAAGGCGCCAAACGCGGGTAGCGGGTGGACGGGGAAATCACTTGATTGAATGTGAAACCCGCGGTGGGTTTCACACTTCCTTCGGCAGGGGTGACCCCTGCACCCGATGCTAAGAAAAAAACGGGGCCCGGATGGGCCCCGCTGTCAGCACCGCATTGGCTGCGTGCGTAATCGCTAGATCTTCGCCTGCAGGAAGAATGCGATCACCAGCGCGTACAGGGTCAGCGCTTCGATGAACGCGAGGCCGATGATCATCGGCACGAAGATCTGGCCGGCGCTGTTAGGGTTGCGGCCGATCGATTCCATCGCCGAGGCCGCCATCCGGCCCTGCCCGAGCGCGCTGCCGAAAGCCGCGATGCCGATGCCGATGTTCGCGGCGAGCGCGATCAGGCCCGCCCGAAGCGGCGCGCTTGAACCCGCGGCTCCGGCCGCCTCCTGCGCCATCGCGAGCAGCGGCGACGCGAGGATGGCCATACCGGCCATCGTCACTATGGTTCCAATCCGTCGTCGTAACATTTTTTCGATCCTCCTTCTCTTTCGCGCGCCCCGGGTGCCGCAGCCGACCGCCTCTCTTCCTCTACCACCACAAATTCCGGACGGAATCCCTGGCACGAAAAATCCTTTCTAATGATCGTGGCTTGCGGCGAGTCGAACGTAACTCATCGAAAGAACCACGAAGATGATCGCCTGGATCACGCATACGATCGAGCCGAGTGCGTAAAACGCCAGCGGCACAATCAGCCGCGTCAGCCCGGTGAAAATGCTGAGTACGGTATGGTCGGCGAACATGTTGGCGTAAAGACGAATCCCGAGCGAAAAAGGCCGGAACAGGTTGTCGGCCAGCTCGATCGGCAGCATCAGCACCGCCAGCGGCAGGTACGGGCCGAGGAAACTCCTCAGATACCGGACGCCGTTCGCGGCGAAGCCCTGGTAGATGTAATAGCCGAAGCAAATGGTGCCGAGGGCGAACGTCAGGTCGGAGTCGCCGGTCGGAGGCTCCATCCCCGGGATCAAGCCGAAGAAGTTGGCAAACAGGATGAACATGAAAATGCATCCGAAGAACGGTACCATCGCGCGCGACCCGTGCATCTCCGTGACTTCATTGACGAAACCGTCGAGCCACTCGACGATCATCTCGGAGACCGAGCGGATGGTCAGTCCTTCGTCCGGGACAACCGGGTCTCCGGCGCCGGCGATGGAGGCGCGGGCGATAAATCCAAAGATGAGCAGGATGCCCATCACGATCCAGGTGCCGATTAGCACCTCGGGAATCCTGCCGCCGCCGAGCAGTTCGAGGAAATTTACCGATTTCTGCAACTATATTTCTCCGACGCGGCGATCCTAGCTGGCTCCGCGAAGCGAAGCACGCCCGGTTTCAATAATGATAGCCGCCATCTGAGTCAAGACGCCGATGCCAAAGCCCATCGCGTCGATACGGGCGCGGCTGAAAACGAGATAGACAAGGCAGACGATAATGAACAGTTTCAGCGGAATCGCGAGCGCACCCAGCTTGGCGGCTGCGCCGGAGACACCGGCGCTGGACGCAGCCAGGATCAGGCCGCCGAGCGCCGACAGGATCCATAGGTTTGCGATCACGACTGCTCCGCCGAGCAGGCATCCCACCGCCGCCTCCATCGAGGCGAGCAAAGCGAGAACCACGGCGCTGACCATCACGAGCACGAAGTTGGTGCGCTGGATCGACGCAATCGTCGGCACTGACCACGAGAACGCCATCAGGCGCCGAATCTTTCCGCGGCGCGAACTCTTGCCTTGGCGGCCTCGTGTTCGCGATTCCTCGACGGCGCGGTGGTTTCGAGCGAACGAAGCAGACGAGCCGAGGCTCCGGCGATTTCATCGACCGCCGTCATGAACGCGCCTTCGTTCGCCTTCGAAGGTTTGTTAAAGCCGCTGATTTTCCGCACGAACTGAAGCGACGCGGCACGAACCTCCTCATCGGTGACGGGTGGATCGAAATTGAAAAGTATTTTGATATTCCTGCACATCGCTGTGACCTCGATCTCCCGAGATATTGAGAATTATCAAAACGCCAATCAAGACTCGCGGTTCTCCCGCTGGAAGAGCGCGAGTTCCTGGATCAGCCGGTAAAAGCCGATGAAGACGCCGAGCAGGAACATCACCAGCGTCAGCCAGGGGTCGGTGTTGAAATAGAGGTCGAGATAATGGCCGATGATTGCGCCGGCGATCATCGGCCACGCGAACTCGAAGCCGATCGCGGCGAAGCGCATCATTTTGCCCGTGCTCAGCGCCATCGCGGTTTCAGGATTTCTCTCGGCCAAGATCGCGGAGAGATTCGGCGGCGGCGGCGATCGTGCGGTCGATGTCGGCATTGGTGTGCGCCGTCGACAGAAACATAGCCTCGAATTGCGACGGTGGGATATTTATCCGGCGCTCAATCATCCCGTGGAAAAACCTGGCGAACTTCGCCGCGTCGGACGCGCGAGCCTCGTCGGCGTCGCGCACGCGTTCGGGACCGAGGAACATTGTCAGCAACGAGCCTGCGCGATTGACGCATCCCGTCTCGCCATTTTTCTTCAATGCGTCGCGAAGCCCGGCTTCAAGGCGGGCGCCCGCAGCGTCGAGCGCGGCATACGGATTGCTTTCCCTTAGAACACTAAGTGTTTCGAGCCCGGCGCGAACGGAAAGCGGATTTCCCGACAATGTTCCCGCCTGGTAAACCGGACCGACCGGCGCGAGCAGGTCCATGAGCTTCGCCGGGCCGGCGACGGCGCCCACCGGCAACCCGCCGCCAATAATTTTCCCGAGCATGATCAGGTCGGGTGCGACGCCCATACTTTCGGCAACCGAGCCAAAGCAGAGCCGGAACCCGGTTATAACTTCGTCACAGATCAGAAGCGCGCCATTGTTGTGCGCGATTTCGGACAGAGCCTTCAATGAACCGGCGTCAGGATTTACCACGCCCATGTTGGCGGCGACGGGCTCGACGATCACGGCGGCGATTTTGTCAGCCGCGGCGCGGAATAATCCTTCGACTGTCTCAATCGAGTTATATCGCGCAACCATCGTCATCGCGGCGAGCGCCGATGGAACACCTGCGCTGTCGGGTTGACCAAGAGTCAAGCCGCCTGAACCGGCGCGCACCAGCATCGAGTCGCTGTGACCGTGATAGCATCCGTCAAACTTGATTATGTTCTGACGCCCGGTTGCCGCGCGCGCGAGCCTGAGTGCGGTCAAGCCGGCTTCCGTTCCAGAACTGACGAGTCGTACTTTCTGTGCGCATTTGATCGCCGATGAGATCAATTCCGCGAGTTCGACCTCCAGCCGCGTCGGCGCGCCGAAGCCCAAACCAAGCCGCGCCTGCTCGGCAATTGCCTGGGTGACGCGCGGATGAGCATGTCCGAGAATCGCGGGGCCGTAGGAGCAAACGTAGTCGAGAAAAGTGTTGTCGTCGGCATCGATCAATGTTGCACCGCTGCCACTTTCGATGAAGATTGGGGCCGCGCCGACGGCTTTCCATGCGCGCACGGGAGAATTTACCGCACCAGGAATCTTAACACTGGCGCGATTGAAGAGTTCATCTGATTTTTTGCGTGATGTCATCGCAATTCCTTGCCGATCTCGGGTGCGATCAGAAATTGTTTTTTCGAGCGCGCAAAAAAATCCGATTGCACGCGTGTTGATGCGACCGAATTGCAGCACGACGCGAAAATTCCGGATCGCGCATGACTGCTTCCAGAGCGGCTGCTAGCGATCGCAGGATCGGCGCGAAATTTCGTGCGCGCGGCGCGCGAACCTCCGCGCACAAAATTTCCTTTTCGATCCGCGCGCATAGAAAGAAAATTTTTTTCGCGCTTGTCCTCATCGCGAAATAAGTTTATCACGTTCCCTTGGCCGCAAACTTCGTACTTTCGAGAACCGATTTCGACTGCCGGGTTCATTCGCGGCGCGTGGGCTAATGGCTTCCAAGCACGTCTGCATCGCTTGCATTCTCGACCAGACTTTCAAGCCTCACAAAACCGATCGTAACCCGGAAGAGTTGATAGTCCGGTGTGAAGAGCCGTCAAATTGTTGAAGGTGACAAAGGAAATGTTCGTTATCCACAGGTGTGGATAAGACTGTGCGTAATTTCGCGCGGGATTCGATGCCCGTGCACTACTTCCGGAACGGGGAAGAGGTTCCGGTTTTCACAGGGGGAGACGATATGAATGGTTTGTGGCAACGAGCCGCCGACCGCATGCGCAATGAACTTGGTCAGGTCGGCTACGAGACGTGGATTGGGCCGCTCAACTTTGTCGGTCATCAAGGATCGACCGTCACAGTCGAGGCGCCCAACCGGTTTTTCCGCGACTGGATCAACGATCGCTATCTGAGCCTGATGCGCGCGGCGCTATCGGAGGAGGCGGGCGGGGAAATCGAGGTGCGGCTGACTCTCGGCAACAATGCTGCGGCGGGGCCCCCGCCGCAACGTCCGGGCAATGGCCACACCAACGGCAACGGCAATGGTCATGCAAACGGCAACAGTAACGGCAAGGCCTCCGCGGCGAATCGCGCCACGACGGCAGCCGGGCTGCCGCGCGGAGATCGCCATCCGACCCTGAACCCCCGCTACAGCTTCGCGGAGTTCGTGGTGGGATCGGCCAATCAGTTCGCGCATGCCGCGGCGCAGGCGGTCGCCAATCAGCCGGGCGAAAAGTACAACCCGCTCTTCATCTATGGCGGGGTAGGCCTGGGCAAGACGCACCTGGTGACCGCGATCGGGCACCAGATCTGGGCCAGCGGCGAGCGGCCGCGAAAAGTGCTCTTCATGCCGGCCGAAATCTTTATGAATGAGCTGATCGGTTCGCTGCGCCGCGACAAGATGGGCGAGTTTCGCGAGAAATTTCGCCGGGTCGACACCTTGATCCTCGACGACGTGCAGTTCCTGGCCGGCCGCGAGCGCACGCAGGAAGAATTCTTCCATACGTTCAACGCGCTTCATGCCGAGCGGCATCAGATCGTTCTGACCTCGGACAAAGTTCCGCGCGAAATCCCGGGACTCGAGGAGCGGTTGCGCAATCGTTTCGAGATGGGCTTGATCGCGGACATCGCGCCGCCCGATCTGGAGACGCGCGTGGCGATCGTGCAGAAGAAGGCGGTGCTCGAAAATCTGCGGCTGACGCCGGAAGTCGCGATGTATATCGCGCAGAGTGTCTCGTCGAACGTGCGCGAGCTGGAGGGATGCCTGACGCGGCTGGCAGCGCTGGCCTCGATGGAAAACCTGGCAATCACGGTGGATTTCGCGCGCAAGGCGCTGCAGGATCTCATTCGAAATGCCGACGCCAAGCCCGACGTCGAATCGATCCAGAAAACCGTTGCGGATTTTTTCCATATCAAGCTGACGGATTTGAAGTCGAAGAAGCGCACCCAGCACATCGCATTTTGCCGCCAGGTTGCGATGTACCTGTGCCGCAAGCTGACCGACAGCTCGTTCCCGACCATCGGCGAGCATTTCGGGCGCGATCATTCGACCGTGATTCACGCGCACAACCTGATCATGCGCCGGGTGACCAGTGATTCGGCTTTTCGGCTCTCGATCGAGAAAATCGAGCGCGAGCTTAAATCGATTCGCGCCAATGCCGCGTGAGAATCGATGTGGAGGAGGCTGTGGAGGAGGTGGGCATAAGGATTGAGATATCGACAGGGCCGGCGCGCGCAAGGCCGGCCCTGTCGGTCAGCCGCTTTTCCGCCAACAGCTTTTCAGCGGCCGAACGGCCTTCGTTTTCGGGCGCTTGAAAGATCAATCAACAAATCCACAACTCCTACTATTACTGCTATTCTTTTTTAGAGATCCAAGATCCAGAAACAGGAAGACGGGCTAACAATTCATGGGACTCTCCATCGAGCGCGCTTCGTTGCTTAGCGGTTTGGGACTGGTCCAGGGCATCGTGGAACGGCGCACGACGGTTCCGATACTCGGCCATGTTCTGATCGAGCCAAACGGAAATGCGCTGACCTTGAGCGCAACCGACCTCGAAGTCGGAATCCGCACCCAGGTCGCGTGTTCCGGCAAGGAGAAAAGCCTGACGCTCAACGCGCGCAAGCTTTTCGAAATCGTGCGCGAGACCGAAGGCGACGAAGTCGCGCTGACGTCGCTCGACGGCGATTGGGTCGAGCTGAAGTGCGGTCGCGCGAAATTCAAAATGATGGGCCTCGACCCGCGCAGTTTTCCCGCCATGCCAAGCCAAAGTGCCGGCAAGGATTCGGGTCCGGCAAAAAAACAACTCAAGGCCGAATTGACCATTCCGGCCGCCGTGCTGGCTGGAATGATCGACAAAACGATCTTCGCCGTCAGCCCGGATGAAGCCCGTTACAACCTGAGCGGGGTGTTCGTAGAGTCCAACGCGCCGGGTTCGGCGCGGATGGTCGCGACGGACGGGCATCGACTGGCGATGATCGACCGCGAAGTGCCGGGATTCAGGATGGAGACCGGCGCGATCATTCCGCGAAAGGGTCTCTCGGAACTGCGCAAAATTCTGGATGAGGGCGGCGACGCCGAAGTGCGGCTGAGCCTCGAGGGCCAGCTCGCATACCTTAAGCGCGGTGCGACGGAAGTCTCGATGCGGCTGGTGGAGGGGGAATTCCCCGATTACCGTGGCGTCATCCCCAAGCAGTCCAAGTACAAGATCGTCGTCAAGCGGGATTTGCTGTTTTCGGCAATCAAGCGCGCGGCGATTTTCTCGAGCGAACGCTATCACGGCGTCAAATTCGCGCTGTCGGCCGGGACGCTGACGGTCTCGTCGACGAGTCCGGAGACCGGCGAAGCGAGCGAGTCGCTGGACGTCGATTTCAAGAGCGAAGAATTCGCGATCGGATTCAACGCGTCCTACGTGCAGCAGGTGCTCGGTGTGATTCCGGCAGGGAACGATTCGACCGTGGAGCTCGGGCTCAGCGATGACGTAAGCCCCGGGGTCATCAGGACGGAGACCGATCAGCAGTACACCTACGTCGTCATGCCGATGCGACTGTGAGGCTTCTGCCTGGTGGACCGCGCGAAGCGCGCGGGTAAGAGACCGGAACCGGCTTCGCTTGCGCGAAGCTCCGAGATCCCTCCTTGGCTCGCGATGCTCGCCTCGTCGGGATGACAAAGACGGATTGCCGGCTGGCCTGACAGATCCTTTAGGCGCTTGCGATGTTCGCGTCGTCGAGATGACAAGCAAGCGGGCTTCCTCAGCAGATCAGTTGCCGAGGCGGACCAAGACTACCTTGTTGCGGAAATTGTAGTCGGTCTCCCACGGATATGACGCCTCGCTCAGCTCGACGGTGGCCGCGGTGTCGAGCTTGGGCATGTCGCGGCGGCGAACGATCATCCATTTAGCCTCGCCTTTTGCGATCGCATCCTCCAGCTCCTGCTTTTTGTCGAACTCGGGGAGCGGCGCGGGCGGATTGAGATAAAACAGCGGCCCTTCGGTCTTGAATAGTACGAGCCCGTCGGTGGAACCGCCAACCTTGTTCAGGACCGCGTAGGCAAATGGCTTTTCGCCGCGGTAAGCCTCCGCCGCAGGCATCGCAAAGATATAAATGTAGGTCATCGCGAGGTAGGCGATTGCGCCCATGGAAATCGCGACGCGATAGGAACTGAATTTACGAATCGCGTAGATTACGGCCGCCACCGATACAACCCAGAACACGATGAACGCGGACTTGTTGGGCAGGGCGGGCAGCCCGTCGTAGGGACTCGGGAGAATCGCTCGGGCGGGAATCAGCAGAACGATGCCGGCGATTGCGGCAAGTGCGACGATTGCGTAGCCGACGGTAAGCAGGCGCCGGGCGATCATCGAGCGTAGTTCGCCGCGACAGGCGAGCGTTCGGGCGATCAGGATTGCCGCGGCGGGCAGAATCGGCAGGATGTAGTAGCTGCGGCGCGAGCCCGAGAGCGTGAAAAATATAAACGTCGCCCAGAAATAAACCAATGCAAATCGATCCGCGCGAGCGGGCTCGGCCCCGGCGTGACGGAGGTTGTGCGTTTCGACGAGTACCGCGGGCAGCAGCGCTGACCACGGAGCCATCAGGGCGAAGATTACATAGACGTAGAGGTAGATGGGCCCGCGATGGTCGAACGGGTGGAAAAACCGCACGACATTCTCGCGATACACCATCCGGAGGCCCTTTTCAGAGCCCGTGAGGCGCGAGGAAATCTCAAAAGGCAGGTAGTACACCAGCCCGCCCAACGCGATGCCCACAATCGTGTACCAATTGAAGAACCATCGGTTGCGCGCGATGAGTCGTCGTGTCCGTTCGGCCAGGGCTCCACGCGAAATTTCCTGAATAAACTGCGCACCGCCGTCGCGCAGGCACGAGTACACCCCGATCACCAGCAGCGGCAACACGAATCCGAGCAGACCTTTGGTCAGCGATGTCGCCGCCATGATCAGCCACAGGCCAACGACCCAGATGCCACCGCCGCGCTCTTCGTTGTGATTGAAGAGCAGCAGCGCGGCGAGTTCGCCGGTGAGCGTTTCCACGTCGGCGCTCGCGTGGCGCGAAAAGAATACGAAGCTGAAGCTGGTCGCGAGGACGACGCCGGCGAGTATCGCGGTGCGAGCGTTGTAGAGGCGTCGCACGAGGATCATCAGTATGCCCACTGCGAGCAAGCCCGCTATCGCGCAGGGCAGGCGCGTGGCCGCCTCGTTGAGGCCGCCTGTGATCGGTGTCGAAAAAAGTACGAGCCAGTACGAGCCGAGCGGTTTGTCGTAATAGACGTGACCGTTGATGGTCGGCCAGAAGTAGTTGTGCGTCACCAGCATCTCGCGCGCAATTTCGGCCCATCGGAATTCCGAGGACCACAGCGCTCGCGCACCGAGGCGGGCGAAGAAGAGAATCGCAGCGAGAATGAGGACGAGTCCGGCGCGCAGGCGGAATCGCGAATCGCCAGCCGCAGATTGCTGCAACGTGGCAGAGGCGCGTGGTGCGGAAGCGGAGGCCATAGCACCGAATTGTAACTGGCGCGCTCGCCGCTGTGCCATACGGCGGAATTACCTCGATCGGAATGACAGACCGCAGGGAGGCAGATAGGATGAAGCGAGACTCATGAGCCAGGCGAAAAATCCCGAAAGTCATTCCGGCCGCAAGCCGAACCGGTTAATCAACGAACAAAGTCCGTACCTGCGCCAGCACGCGTACAATCCCGTCGACTGGTATGCGTGGGGGCCGGAGGCGCTCGGGCGCGCGAAGGCGGAGAATAAGCCGATCATGCTGTCGATTGGCTACTCGGCCTGTCACTGGTGCCACGTGATGGAGCGAGAGTCGTTCGAGAACGACGCGATCGCGCGGCTGATCAACGAGAACTTCGTTCCGATCAAGGTTGATCGCGAAGAGCGGCCCGACCTCGATCATATTTACATGGATGCAGTGCAGCTCATCACGGGGCGCGGCGGATGGCCGCTGACGATGTTCCTGGCGCCGGACGGTCGGCCGTTTTTCGGCGGGACCTACTATCCGCCCGAGGATCGACAGGGCATGCCCGGATTCCCGCGCATCCTCGCGGCGGTGTCGCACGCGTATCGCGACCAGGCGAAGGAAGTCACCAACAACCTCGAGAAGCTGACCGAGGCGCTTGGCGCGCTCGCCAACTACGTTGCTACCGGCGGCGACTTGAAGCCGGGGCTGGCGGCGGAATCGGCGCGCGCGCTTGCGTCGCACTACGACAGCATCAACGGCGGACTCGGGCAGGCGCCAAAATTTCCCAACACGTTTGTGTTCTCGCTGTTTCTTCGCGTGCATGCGGCCGACGGCGACGAGGCGATGGCCGAAATGGTTCGGCACACGCTGTCGAAGATGGCGCGCGGCGGAATCTACGACCAGGTCGGCGGCGGCTTCCACCGCTACAGCGTCGACGAGCGGTGGCTGGTACCGCACTTCGAAAAAATGCTCTACGACAACGCACTGCTCGCGCGCCTGTACCTCGACGCCGGCCGTGCGCTGAATGAGCCGGAGTTTCTGGGCGTCGCGCGCGAAATCTTCGAGTACGTTTTGCGCGAGATGACGAGTCCTGAGGGCGGCTTTTACGCCGCGCAGGACGCGGACAGCGAGGGCGAGGAAGGAAAGTTTTTCGTCTGGACGCCCGAACAGGCCGACGCCGTCCTTGGTCCCGAGCTTGGCGCGATAGCGGAGCGCTATTTCGACATCACGATCGAAGGCAACTTCGATGGCGCGAACATCGCGCATCGCACGATCGAGATCGGCGATGCCGCGCGGATGTTCAAAGTCTCGGAAGACGAAATGGCGTCGAAGATTCGCGTGATTCGCGACAGGCTGTTCGCGGCTCGCGAACAAAGGGTGAAGCCGGACCGCGATGAGAAGATCCTGGTCGCGTGGAACGCGATGATGATCGGTGCGTTCGCGGAGGGATATCGCGCGCTGCACGAGCGGCGCTATCTCGAAGCGGCGGAGCGCGCGGCCGATTTCATCATGACGAGGATGTGGGATGGGCGCGCGCTCAAGCGGTCGTTCAAGGACGGCGTCGCGCGGCACAATGCCTACCTCGAGGACTACGCGCAGTTGGCGGGCGCGATGCTCGACCTGTACGAAGCGTCGCTCGACGCGAAATACCTGGCGCATGCGCGGATGCTCGCCGACGTGATCCTCGAGCGATTCATCGACCAGGAAAAGGGTGGATTCTTCTTCACCGCGGACGATCACGAAGCATTGATCACCCGCTCGAAGGCGGCTTTCGACGGCTCGACGCCGTCGGGCAACAGCGCGGCTGTCATGGCGCTGCTCAGGCTGCACGGTTACACCGGCGAGGAGCGCTACCGCGTCGAGGCGGAGCGGACGCTCAGGCTGTTTCGCGAATTTATCGAGAAGCAGCCGTTCGGGTTCTCGCACATGCTCGAAGCGGTGGACCTTTATCAGCGCGGGCCGACCGAAGTCGTGATTGTTGGCAGCCGCAACTCGCCCGAGCTGCTCGAATGGACGGAGCGGCTCGGCCTCATCTACGTTCCGAATCTTGCGATCTTCGTCGCGGATAGCGCAGACGAGCGAACCGGATTCATACCGGAACAGGTGCGCGACAAGCCTCAAATCGACGGTCACGTGACCGCGTATGTTTGCCGCGAGCATACGTGCACGGCGCCGATTACGACGTTCAAAGACCTGCAAAAGGAATTGGCCGACTAGCTCGGGGCGATGGACCGCGCGCGCGACCTCAGCACTCCTGGTGGCGCAAAGCCGGCGCCGCATTTTCCGCCAATCGTCGTGAATCGTGCGGCGCGCGGCGCGAGATCGCGCCTGCGTGTCGTGCTGCTCAACGCGGCCGGCGGCCGGCGCTTGCGCGAGATCGCCGCATGTCTGAAACGTCCGCCGCTGCACGGCGCCGACCTGGTCCTGCTGTGCGAGATCAACTCAAGTGCGGGAAAGAAGCGGTCGCAGGGCCGCGACGTCGCGGCCCAACTAGGCGAGATGCTCGAGCTGAGCTGCGCGTACGTTCCCGAGTACGGTCTGGCACCCCGGCATGGCGGCGAAATCGTCTCGTACATGGGCAATGCGATCCTGAGCGCCGCGCCGTTCGAGGACGTGGCCGCCGTCGCGATGCACAAACCGGCCACGCCCATGGCATGGCCCAGAAGCCGGGGGCACTGGACGCGCATGGGTACGCCAACCGGAATCGTCACCCGGGTGAAATTCGGCGGCGAAGAGTTGACCGTCGGCGTTGCGCATCTGCACAGCCGCTGCACGCCGGCCGAGCGCGCGCGCCAGATCGCGACTTACCTGGAATCGTTCCCGGCTGCGGGCCGGGCGATTTTCGGCGGCGACCTGAATACTACTACCACTGAGCTGTCGAGCCGGCGGTTGCTGTTGGCGGCGGCGCGGCAAATGATCTGGAATCCGAAGAGGTTCCATGCGCCGCAGGCATACGAGCCGTTGTTCGATCATCTACGAGAGAGTGGACTTGAGATCGAAGGCGCCAACGCCGCCAATCGCCCGACTTTCACCTTCTCCGGACTGATCCCGCGATCGATGAGGCCAAAACTCGATTGGCTCGCGGTCCGCGAGCTCCGTCCGATCGCTGGAACGGCGGCGGTCGTAGCGCCGCGATCGCCGATTCTGATGCGTCGCGTTTCCGATCACGATTTCGTGACCGTCGACCTCGAACTGTAAGCCGCTGAAATCCTTCCGCGTTGCGAGCCGACCGGACTAGAATTGCGCGGCCCGTCATAAGGAGGCGCACACGATGGCATCGTTCAACGGACTCGGCATGCACCTGGGCAAGCTCGCGATTCTTTCGACGGCCGAGAGCCGCTCGATAAGTCCCGAAAATCCAACCGGCGAAAAAGGCAAGGGGGCAATGGCGATCCCCGACCCGGCCAAGAGTCCGGCGCGCAAGCTGGGCCGCGGATGGAAGGTCGCGCCGTACGTCGTCATCGAGCCCGATGAAGTGAAAGTGCTGGCCGATATCGCGGGCGCAGGCGCGATCGCGCAAATCTGGATGACGCCGACGGGACCGTGGCGCTCGAGCATCTTGAGAATTTACTGGGACGGGTCGCCGGAGCCGTCGGTGGAATGCCCGGTCGGCGATTTTTTCGCGTGCGGATGGAACAAGTACGCGCAGGTTTCGTCGCTGGCGGTGTGTGTGAATCCCGGCAGCGCGTTCAATTGCTATTGGGAAATGCCGTTTCGCAAGCGCTGCCTGATTACCATGACCAATACTGCGGACACGGCAATGATACTATTCTATCAAATCAACTATGTACTAACTGAAGTACCTACTGATGCTGCGTACTTCCACGCGCAGTTCCGGCGCGTGAATCCGATCCCGTACAAGGAGGTTTACACAATCCTCGACGGAGTTACGGGGCGCGGGCAATACGTCGGCACCTACATGGCGTGGGGCGTTCATAACAGCGGATGGTGGGGCGAGGGCGAGATAAAGTTTTTCATCGACGGCGACGCGGAGTTTCCCACGATCTGCGGCACCGGCACCGAGGATTATTTCTGCGGCTCGTACAACTTCGACGTGGGCAAGGAAAACGGCGGCTATCGCGAGTTCACGACGCCCTACGCGGGTTTGCCGCAAGTCATTCGGCCCGACGGGCTGTACGCGTCGCAGCAGAGATTCGGAATGTACCGCTGGCATATCGCCGATCCGGTGAGGTTCAAGCGCGATCTGCGGGTGACGATCCAGGCGCTCGGATGGATGAGCGATCCGCGCAAGGGCGCGGAGTTCCTGCCGCTGCAGGACGACATCGCGTCGGTGGCGTACTGGTACCAGACTTTGCCCGCGGCAAAATTCCCGCCGCTGCCATCGCCGGACTATCTGCGGATCGTATAGAGCGCTCCGCTGGATCTGACTATTCCAGCTTGCGCGCCGATTCGGCGATCAAGTCGTACACTCGAACTGCGCCGTCAAGCGCGATCAGGCGGTAGCACTCGGGCGATCCAATCCAATCCGGCGGGACAGAAGGGTTCGTGAACGGCAGGTATCTCAATTGAAAGCCCTGGTCACCGGGCGCGCGCAATTCTATGTCGCGGTGGATGCGCCGCAGGCGTAGTTGCGGAGTGTTCAGCCGGTCGAGCAGAGCCGCCACCATCTCGCGCTCTCTCAATCCCGACACGATTATCACGCGTTGATTGGTGACACCGTAAAACGTGTTCGACAGATACCAGTGGAACACGATCGCTTCCGCGATGAGCACCCCGACCAACACTGCCAGCAGAATTGAATTGGTGTCGGCACGCTCGGCAAGACTGGAGTCGAGCGGCAACGCACGCATCACCAGCGCCGCGATTCCGACCAGGACGATCGCGCCGGCGCGCCATCGAAGCGCGGTCGTATCATGCGGGCGTCCGCACCAGAGCAGCTCCTCGCGCGCGAGCAGATGTGGAGCGATGACGGCAGCCGCCTCAGGATCCATCGATCACTTGACGATGCCGGCGGCGCGCAGCGTGGCGATTCGGTCGGGCGAGTAGCCGAGGTACTCGCGGAGGATCTCGTCGGTGTGCTCGCCGAGCAGCGGCGCGGCGCGCTCGATCATGCCGGGGGTCGCTGAAAACTTCGTCAGCAATCCGGTTTGCTTAACGCGGCCCCATTGCGAATGAGACAACTCGGCGATCAGGTCGTTGGCAAGGACCTGCGGATCGTCGAACAATTCACGGATATGATTTACCCGCGTCGCCGGGATGGCGGATTTCTTGAGCGCCGCGAGAGCGTCGTCGCGCTCGAGCATGGCAAATTGTTCCGCCAGCGCCGCCGCGAGCGCGCCTTCGTTCGGTTCCGTCGCGGCCGCATCCCAGTTGCTATTCGGCAGGCCCGGCAGAATAGTCATTAGCGCCTTCCATTGAGTTTCATCCGCTAGCGAGATGAATAGCCATTCGCCGTCGCGACATTGATAGGCTCGCGACAGGGCGGAGCACCCGCGATTCTCCGCGCCGCCATTTTCCAAGTCGGGCCGTCCCGGATAGAACGCAAACTCTCCCGCCTGGAAGGCCATCGCGGATTGCAACAGCGAGGTCTCGCAAAATTGGCCGCGTCCTGTGCGTTCGCGTGCGCACAGCGCCAGCACGCATCCGAACGCGGAGAGCATTGCCGCGCCGTAATCGCAAATCGCGCACGTCAGGTACACCGGATGCCCATGGTGGCCACCCTGCGCCGCCATCACGCCCGATCGTGCCTGCAGCAGCGGATCGAAACCGGGCTGGTTATGCTCGGGCCCGCGATTTCCGAACGCGTTGACCGACATATAGATGATGCGCGGGTTGCGCGCCGCAAGAGTCTCGTAATCGAAGCCGAATTTGCGCATCCGGCCGGGGCGCAGATTCTCGACCACGATATCGGCCTTGTCCGCGAGCCCATGAATGATCTCGCGGCCTTCCGCGGTCGCGAGATTGACCGAGATGCCGCGCTTGCCCTGGTTCCAACCGAGAAAACCGAAGCCGAAATGGCGAAACGAATCGCCCTCGAGGCTCTCGATCTTGATAACCTCGGCGCCGAGTTGCGCGAGTATCATCGGGCCGTACGAACCAGCGATGTAGCTGGCGAAGTCGAGCACGGTGACGCCATCGAGTGGAGGCCGTTCACCGCGGCGCACATCTTTTGCCGGCGACGTGTCGTGCGCTGGCTCCTGGAGCCATTGCAATGCGACGCGAGCGTCGCCGACCGCAGGCGCGGGACCGGTAATTTCGCCGGGAGTGTCGTTCAGGAACACCGGCAGGCCCATCTGAATCGTGCGGCCGAGGGCGGGGTCGTCGATTTCAGCGCGCATCGCGAGCGCGCGCGTCTGCGGGTGCTCGATGAACTCGCGGCGAGACATCACCGGGGCGCACGGGACGTCGGACTCGCGCAAGATGCTCAGCCATTCGTCGCGCGTGCGCGTGCGGATGATCGGCTCGATGATGTCCTTGAGCGGCTGCCAGTGCTCGGCCGGGATTCCCCACGGGGCATTTTCGAAACGCGGGTCGCTGACCAGGTCGGGGCGCTCGATCGCGATCGCGAACTTGCCCCAGAAGGTCGCGTTGCCGCATGCGGCAAACAGGTACTTGCCGTCGGCGGCCTCGAACAACCGATAGACCGGGATCGGGCCGAGCGGATCCTGCGGCCCGTGATAGAGGTTGGTCATTTTTTCGTGGCGCAGGATTGCGCCGGTGTGGAGCGAGAACGCGCCGGCCAGGAGCGAGACTTCGACCGCATCGCCCGCTCCGTCCGCGCCGCGCGCCAGGATCGCGGCGACCGCCGCCGTCGCTGCCATCACGCCCGCCGAATAACTCGCCGCCGGAAAAACCAGGGCGACGGGATCGCCGCTGCGCGCCCACTGGCTGCCGGTGATTCCGCCGCGCGCAGTGACCAAATCGTCATTCGCGTCGAAGTCGGCGTCCGGGCCGCGGCTGCCGAGCGGAGGCACGCCGAGCGCAATCGCGCGCGGATTTACGCGGCGAATCGATTCCGGATCGAGTTTCAGTTGCCGCAGGCGGGCCGGTGTGAAGCCGGTGACGACGATGTCGGCCCATCGAACGAGGTCCGCGACGCGGGCTTGCGATGCGGGATCGTCGAGGTCCAGCTCGAGCGCACATTTGGAGCGGTTCAGGACGTGGAAGTGCGGCGTGCCGCGCTCGCGCGAACCGCCGGGCGGCTCGATCTTGATGGCGCGCGCGCCGTTTTCCGCCAGCAGCATCGCGGCGTAAGCGGCGCCAAGGTTGGAATCGAATTCAACGATATTAATCCCGTCGAGTGATTTACTCATTGAAATTGCCGGGCGCGGCTTTGAGTATTGGATTGTCGTTGAGCCGGGGCGGGAAAAGCAAACGATCGAGCCGAAACGCGACTATGCACGGGAATCCGGCTCCCAGCGGACAATTCAACCGGCTGACACGCCCGGTTCATCCTCTCTTAATATGCAATGCATACCGTTTTCGCGCCGCACATAGATCCGCGAACGGACGCAACTAACTTCGAGGCAAAGTTCAAAAGATGCTGAAACGACGACTAATTCTGGCCCTTTTCATCCTTTTGGCGTTCGCGCGGATCGGCCGCTCCGGATATGCCGCTCTGTTAATCAATGGCGCCGGCGCGACGTTCCCGTACCCGATCTATTCCAAGTGGTTCGACGTTTACGCGAAGGAAAATCCGGGCATCAAGTTCAACTACCAATCGATCGGCTCGGGTGGCGGCATCCGGATGCTCTCTAATCGGACCGTCGATGTTGGTGCGAGCGACGCTCCGTTGTCCGATCAACAGCTTTCCGAAGCGCCGGGGAAAATTTTTCACTTTCCAAGCGTGATGGGGGCGGACGTGCTCGCATATAACCTACCCGGATTCACCGGCACGCTGCGCCTGACGGGTCCTGTAATCGCGGATATTTTTTTGGGCAAGATAACCAAGTGGGATGACGAGAAGATCAGGGCGCTGAATCCCGGCGCTGCGATCCCGTCGCAGGACATCGTCGTATGCCATCGTTCTGACGGCAGCGGCACGACCTACATCTTTGTCGACTACTTGTCGAAGGTCAGCCCAACCTGGGCATCGGATGTGGGCAAGGGAACCTCGGTTAAGTGGCCGGTCGGACTCGGCGGCAAAGGCAACGAAGGCGTGACGGCGCTGGTCGAGCAAACGCCGGGAGCGATTGGATACATCGAGTTGATCTACGCGCTCAACAACCACATCCCGTTCGCTGAATTGCAGAACAAGGCGGGCAACTGGGTGAAGGCCAGCCTGGCAGGGGTGACCGCTGCGGCCGCATCTGTAGCGGGCAACATGCCGGCCGACTTCCGCGTGTCGATCACTGATGCGCCAGGCGCGGAGGCGTATCCGATATCTTCGTTTACCTATCTGCTCGTTTATCAGAAGCAGACCAACAAGGAGATCGGCGAGCAGATCGTGAAGTTCCTGCATTGGGCGTTAAGCGAGGGCCAAACCCTGGCGCCGTCGCTGCAATACGCCCCCGTTCCGGCTGAAGTCGTGCAGAAGGAGGAAGCACAGATTCAGCAGATCCAAGTTCCCTAACTTATGATCGCAAGGACAAAGAGGCGCGGGCGTCGCAGATGGGCGCCCGCTCTCTTTTTCCGATTGCGTCGCGACACCGCGTTCGATCAGGTGTATGGTGTTGCGACGAATGCACTTGAAGGCTAGAGCAACCGCGGCAGTCGCGGCGATCGTCATGATGCTCGCGACGTGCGGCATCGCGCGGGCGCAGAATTACGTGATCGATCAGGGCACCAGCGACGCGCTCACGAAGTATCTGCATATGAACGATCTGCCGATGGTTACCGCGCAGTTTTCGACCTCCCCGGGCGGCAGCAAGCAGTTGATACTCACCGGGTTCGTGGCGACGCAGTTCGGGCGCAACGACGCGGAACGAATCGCGACCGCGTACCTGAACGATCCGAGCGTCAGCATGGTTGACCAGATCCTGCTCGATCCGCAGGTGGAAGATATGCGCTCGGCGCCGCAGGGTTCAGCAGCGGTGGCAGGCTCGCAATCGCCTTCGCTCAACAGCCCCGATCAACTGTGGAACAAGACGATGCAGGGTATTTACAAGAACGGTGGCCAGACCCCGCCCGCGGGAAGCGGGCCGATGCTGCCGTAGCGCATCGTGGCATCGCAACTTGCGGCGCGCGGCGTGGTAGGATCGCGCTCGACGTGGCCGACAAGGTAATTTACCTGCGCGAAAAGCCGGCATCGCCGGCCGACGAGCGCAACTTCAAGATCAAGTACGCCGAGCTGCTCAATCCCGCGCAGCTCGCCGCCGTCACGCATCGCGACGGCCCGCTGCTGGTCGTGGCGGGGGCGGGCTCGGGCAAGACTCGCACGCTGATCTATCGCGTCGCGCGGCTGATCGAGAGCGGCGTGCCTCCCGGCGCGATCCTGCTGCTGACGTTCACGCGGCGCGCCGCGCAGGAGATGCTGCGCCGGGCAGAGCAACTGGTGGGAGACCGCGCGGGCGCAGTTGCCGGCGGCACGTTTCATTCCTTCGCCAACAATGTGTTGCGCCGGATGGGCGCGCCGATCGGCCTCAAGCCCAACTTCACGATTCTCGATCGCTCCGATATGGAAGACGTGGTCAACCTGCTCCGGACGCGGATGGGACTCGCGTCGCGCGAGCGGCGGTTTCCGAAGAAGAGCACGATCGCCGAGGCGATCAGCATGGCGCGCAACAAGCGGCGCGCGCTGGAAGAGGAAATCGAGCTCGACTTTCCGCATCTCGGCGAGCATCAGACCGAAATTCTCGAGCTCGCGAAGAATTACGAGAGCTACAAGCGCGAGCGCGCCCTGCTCGACTACGACGACCTGCTGTATCGGCTGGCCGAGCTGCTCGAACAGCATGAGAACGTGCGGCGCCGGCTGTCGGACAGCTATCGCTACATCATGATCGACGAGTACCAGGACACCAACCTGATTCAGGCCGACCTGGTGCGGCTGCTTGCGATGAATCATCGCAACGTGATGGCGGTCGGCGACGACGCGCAGTCGATCTATTCGTTTCGCGGCGCCAACTTCCGCAACATCATGGACTTCCCGGCGATTTTTCCCGGCGCGAAAGTCGTGAAGCTCGAACAGAACTACCGCTCGATCCAGGGAATTCTGGATGTAGCAAATGATGTGATCTCCCGCGCGGGTGAAAAATACACCAAGGCGCTGTTCACGGATCGCGAGGGCGGCTTTCGGCCGTTCCTGGTGCGCGCGCAGGACGAGCACATGCAGTCGCGATTCGTCGCACAGCGCATCCTGGAGCTGCGCGAGGAGGGCGTCGAGCTCGGCGAGATCGCGGTGCTGTTCCGTTCGAGTTTTCACTCGTTCGATCTGGAACTCGAGCTGCAGCGCCGCGACATCCCGTTCATCAAGCGCGGCGGCTTCAAGTTTATCGAAACCGCGCACATCAAGGACGTGCTGGCGCATCTGCGGGTCATCGCGAATCCGGCGGACGCCGTGTCGTGGCTGCGCGTGCTCACGCTGGTCAAGGGCATCGGTCATCGCACGGCGGAGCGAACGATCGACGTGCTGGTGGCATCCGACGATCCAGCGGCGGCAATCGCGAAGTTTGCGGAGACGGCGCGCGGCGGTGCGGATGGCGGCCTCAAGCGGCTGGGTGCGCTGCTGGCGGAATTGCGCAGCGGTGAGAAACGGCCGCCCGAGCAAATCGCGATGACGCTGGAATACTATCTGCCCGTGATGCGCGAGGCGTATGCTGACGACTATCCGAAACGCGAGCGCGACCTCGAGCATTTTCAGAATCTCACTGAGCGTTACAAAAGCCTCGAGCAGATGCTGTCGGACATGGCGCTCGAGCCGCCGAGCGACTCGCTCGACGGCGTGCTCGCGACGGATTCGGACGACGAGTACATGACGCTCAGCACGATCCACTCCGCCAAAGGACTCGAATGGAAGGTGGTCTTCCTGATCTGGGCGGCCGACGGGCGCTTCCCGGGGCCGCAAAGCGTGGGCGACGACGAAATCGAGGAGGAGCGGCGGCTCATGTACGTCGCGAGCACGCGCGCGCGCGACGAGCTGTACCTGTCGTATCCGATCCACATGTTCGACCGCAGCTTCGGCTTCGTGATGGGCCGCGTGTCGCGTTTTCTGGAAGATGTGCCGGCAGAGCTTCTTCAAACCGCGACCCTGCAGGAGTCAGAAGAGTAGTAACGCTACTCGCCAATCACTTTGATCAGGATGCGCTTGGGGCGGCGGCCGTCGAATTCGCCGTAGAAGATTTGTTCCCAGGGGCCGAAGTCGAGCTTGCCCTTGGTGATCGCGACTACTACCTCGCGGCCCATGACCTGGCGCTTATGATGCGCGTCGCCGTTGTCCTCGCCGGTGCGATTGTGATGGTAGCGCTCGGGGCTCGGGTCGTACGGCGCCAGCCATTCGAGCCATCGCTTGTAATCTTCGTGAAGGCCGGGCTCGTCGTCATTGATGAAGACCGACGCGGTGATATGCATCGCATTGACGAGGCAAAGCCCCTCGCGCACGCCGCTTTCACTGACGGCCTTTTCAACTTCGCCGGTGATATTCACAAAATCCATCCGCGCCGGCACTTTCATGGTGAGATATTTGGTATGTGACAGCATGCGGGATAGTCCTCCGACGGATTTTCACTTCGCATTGACTGCTTCGAATTTCGCGTAGCCTGTTAGGTCCTCGTCCGGCGTTGTGTGCATGGGCATCGACACTTCGCGCAGCACCGGGACCTTTTCCGTGATCGTTCCGGTGGCGGGCGCGTCTTTTGGCACCGTGATTACGCGCGTGCCTACGAAGCGGACCACGGTCGGCAGCATCCCGCCGGTATCCAGGTAGCGCGTGCGCGTCGCTTCGAAGAGCGTGTCGCTCTTGAAGAGTTTCGACCCGGCGCGAATCAGGTACTCGTTGTTCGAGAGCGGGCGGACCAGCGTCGATTGGCTCATCACATATAGATGTCCGACAGTCGGGCGCAGAAAGCCGGGGTAGAGCGGATTCACGCCGAGCCAGTACGGCATGATGATGCGGCGGCCCGGCTTCCAGTCGGTGAGGCTGACGTGCGCCTCGTGATCGTTGTTGGCGAGGATGAAATCGCGGCCGGCGAAATCGCGCATGATATCGCGGCTCATCTGATCCTCGGGCGGCGTGTTGATCTCGCCGACCGGTCCGAAGTCGAGCGCCTTGTCGGGAGTGCATCCGGCGGCGAGCGCCATGAGCGTCAGCGCGATTGCGATGAGAATCGGCCGGCCGCCGCGAATCATGTGCGGTACCTCGCGTATTCCGCCGGGATGCCGCCGCCGAGCGTCCATTTCATCGGCAACGAGACCTCGCGCAGCACTGGGATTTGCACCGGCTCGCCGTCGGCGCGCTTGAATTCGCGCTTGCCGACGTACTGCACGATGGTGGGCAAAATTTTTCCGGGGGCTAAGTATTGCGTGCGGGTCGTGACGAACACCGTCTCCTGCTTCACCAGCGAGCTGCCCGCTTCGATCATCCATTCGCCGGGCGTGTCCAGCGGCTTTTCGAGAGTCGCCTCGCTAATGACGTAGAAGTCGCCCTCTTTGGGCGTCGTCACGCCGGGCACGAGGACGTTGATGCCGAGCCAGAACGGCAGCTTGAGGAACTTGTCTTTGGGCCAGGCAGGCGGGCGCACTTCGGCGATTTGATTGTTGTCGCCGAGCACGAACGTGCGATCGCGAAAGTTGAGCTCGACCTCCTCGGCGCTGGCGTAAATGCGCGGCGGCGCCTTTGCCGGGGACGGGTTGCCGCATCCCGCCAGGATTGCGGCGAATAGGAACGCGAGGGCGGCGGCAGTTCGCCCCTCAGGCAGCGGCGTAGTGGGAGGCAATTTCGCGGCCGACCAGCTCGATTTGCTTCGGCCACGCATCGGGTTCCGCGATTGGCCACAGCACAAATTTGTCGAGACCCTTGGCAACATATTCGCCCAGGCGCGCGATCACGTCGTCGGGAGAGCCGTAAACGGTGCGTTCGAGATAGGCCTCCGCGCCGCGGCCCATCGCCGACAGCATCGGGCGCATCTCCTCGAGCGCGCGCTCGCGCGACGACGAGATGCGGCAGAGCAGGATGAGTCCCGATTCGATGTGCGCGTTGGCGTGACCGTAGCCGGCCGCGTAGTCGCGAATCTTTGCCATGCTCGTGCCGAACTCGTCGGGAGTCTGGAACGACGCGAAGAAGCCGTCGGCCAGGCGCGCCGCGCGTTTCAGCGCCGCGTCGGAGCGGCCGCCGACCCAGATGTCCATCGTGCCGAAATCGTTGTTGGTGCGCGCGGCCGGACGCGGCTCGATGGTGACGTTGTCGAAGTTGAAGAAGCGTCCGTGGTAGCTGGCGACGCGCTCGCGCCAGACCGTGCGCAGCACCTCGATTCCTTCGTCGAGGCGCTTGCCGCGTCCCTCGAGCGGAATCCCGCAGGCAGCGTAGTCGGCGAGGTTGGCGCCGGTGCCGACCGCCATCACCATCCGGCCGCCCGACAGATAGTCGAGCGACGCGAACGATTTCGCAACCAGCAGTGGGTGGCGCAGGTTGAGCAGCAGCACGCTCGGCCCGAGTTTCATGCGCGAGGTGCGCGAGGCGAGGAGCGACAGCGTCGCGACGACGTCGAGTTCCGGCGAGGGTGCGAGCAGGTGATCGGAGAGCCAGAAGGAATCGAGGCCCCAATCTTCGGAGCGCTCGGCGACGCGCGCGATCGTTTCCGCCGGGGGCATCCCGAGCCGCCAGAGTCCGAAACCGACCCCGATCTTCACCTGTTTCATCCCGGGCGCTCCTCGTTTGCGCGCTTCCGTAGATGATAATAGCATAGGCCGCCTCAATGAATCAGAATCCTACGGCACGAAACGGTGCGCCGGTGACCGTGACCCTGTTGGGCACCGGCGATGCGTTTGCGAGTTTCGGCCGTTCACAATCGGGTTATCTGATCGACGCGCCTGCGGGCCGAATCCTGCTGGAAGCCGGGCCCGGGCTGCTGCCGGCGCTCAAGGGCGGCGGTATTTCTACCGATAGCTTCGATTTGCTACTGGTCAGTCATCTGCACGGCGATCACTTCGCCGGCCTGCCGTTCCTGATCCTCGACTACATGTGGGAAACGCGCCGCAAAAAGGTGCTGACGATCGCCGGTCCGCCCAAGCTCGAGGAGCGGACCTGGACGCTGATGCGCACGATGTTCCCGCATTTCGAAGTCGACAAGATCAAGCACAAGCTCAAGTTCGTGGTGCTGGAGCCGGGGAGCTCGACGCGGCTGGGCAAGTTCAAGGTGAGCGCGATTCGCAGTCCGCACACCAGGCCGGAAATCTCGCTGTCGCTCAGAATCGACAGCGGCGGGAAGTCGATCGTGTTCTCGGGCGACAGCGGATGGAACGACGAACTGGTCGAGCTGAGCGACGGCGCCGACCTGTTCCTGTGCGAATGCACGTACTTCGAAAGCGCGCAGCTGAAGTTTCATCTCAACTACCCGCTGCTGGCCGCCAACCGCGACAAGTTCAAGGTGCGCCGGATGGTGCTGACCCATCTCGGGCGCGAAGTGCTGAGCCGCGAGGATGAGATCGCGCTTGAACTGGGCTATGACGGCATGAAGATTAAGATATGAGAATCTCGATCTGAGCCGCGCGCACCGTCGCAGACAAGGATACTCGCCATGGGCATAGTACAGGGCAAGCGGGCGCTGGTGGTGGGCGTCGCGAACGACAAGAGCCTGGCGTGGTCGATAGCGCAAACGCTGGCCGCGGAAGGCGCCGAGATCGCGATGACCTACCAGGGCGAGATCCTGGAAAAGCGCGTCCGTCCGCTGGCGGCGCAGATCGAGGCGGACGTGATCGGCGAACTCGACGTGAACGACGATGCGCAAATCGCGTCGGTGTTCGCGGCGCTCAAGCAAAAGTGGAACGGGCTTGACCTGTTGGTGCATGCGGTCGCATTTGCGGAGCGGGAAGATCTGCGCGATCGATTTCTGACGGTGAGCCGCGAGAATTTCAAAAAGTCGATGGAGATCAGCGCCTACTCGCTGGTCGCGCTCGCGCGCGCGGCGGAACCGCTGATGGAAGCGCGCGGCGGCGGCTCGATCCTGACGCTCAGCTACCTGGGAGCGGTCCGCGCGATTCCCAACTACAACGTGATGGGTGTGGCGAAGGCCGCTCTGGAAGCCTGCGTGCGCTACTTGTCAGTTGACCTCGGGGCCAAGAATATCCGCGTCAACGCGCTCAGCGCCGGGCCCGCACGCACGCTGTCGTCGTCGGCGATTCGCGACTTTCATACGATGGCGCACGAGGTCGAGGCGCGCTCTCCCCTGCGCCGCGGGATGAAGATCGAGGAAGTCGGCAAGATGGCGGCCGCCGTGCTGAGCGATTTTTCCAGCGGCGTCACGGGCCAGACGCTTTACGTGGACGTGGGCTACAATATCGTTGGCGTCTAGCTGCAAGGAGTATCGCGATGCCAATAGTCACAGTCCCGCAGCTATCGGACAACTACGCCTACCTGGTGATCGACGACGGCAGCAAGGAATGCGCGGTCGTTGATTGCGCGGAGGCCGACAAGGTGATCGCGGCCGCGAAATCGCACGGCGCGAAGCTCGTCGCGGTGCTGACCACGCATTGGCACGGCGATCATTCCGGTGGCAACCATGACATCGCGTCGAAGGTGCCGGGAATCAAAGTGTATGGCGCGAGTGCGGAGGGCGGAAGGATTCCCGCGCTGACCGATGCGGTCGCCGACGGCGACAACGTCCGGATCGGCGCGCTCGAAGGCCGCGTGATCGGAATCCCGGCGCACACCAACGGCCACGTCGCGTACTATTTTCCAGCGCTCGGCGCGGTCTTTACCGGCGACACGATGTTTGTCGGCGGATGCGGCCGCGTGTTCGAAGGCAGGGCCGCGACGATGGTCGCGTCGTTGAAGAAGCTCGCGGCGCTGCCCGACGCGACCCAGGTCTATTGCGGGCATGAGTACACCGAGAAAAATCTGCGCTTCGCGCTGACGCTGGAGCCGGGGAACCAGGCCCTGAAAAACAAGCACGAGTGGAGCCTGAAGACGCGCGCACAGAACCAGTTCACGGTGCCATCCACGATCGGCGACGAGAAGAAAACCAATCCGTTTCTGCGCACCGACAGCCCCGAGCTGCGCGCGAACCTGAAGAAGCACGATCCGTCGGTGGATGACGATCCGATCGCGATTTTTGCCAAGGCCCGCGAACTCAAGGACCAGTTCTAGTTCCCTCGTCCGTTATCGGGCGGGGGATTGGAGAGAGGGAAGCGGACGCCTGCTGCTAGAAGGGTTTCAGCACGGTCAGCAGCAGGATCGCGATCAGCAGGGCGCTCACCATCCCGTGGATGACGCGAAACTCGCGCCGCGAAGACTGGCTCGGATTGTTCTCGAGGAACTTGATCCGGCGATAAAACCGCACGTGATAAAAGAGCAGGATCGCGACCAGCAGCAGCTTCACGTGCAGCCATCCGTGCCGCAGCACCGACGGATACATGAGAATCAGCAGAAGGCCGAGAATGATGCTGATTGCGGCGCCCAGGTTGATTGTCGACTCGAACAAACCGCGCGCCGCGCCGAGAAAGCGTTCCTTGGGCAGTCCGACTTCTTCCGGCACGCGCGCCAGCAGGCTGGTGATCATCAGTAGCCCGCCCATCCAGAAGATCACGCCGAAGATGTGAAGTGCGAGTATGAAACCGCGAAGAAAGATCATCGAATTCCCCCGATTGCGTCAGATTGCCTGCATGTCGACACCGCTGGCGGTTGCGAACGCGAGCATAGCGACCGCGGCGCCGCCAAGGTAGGGCGCCGCGGGTCCGATCAGCTGATACGCGAGGCCCCCGGCAACCGGGCCGCAGATGCGGGCGAGCGACAGGGCAGACTGATTCACGCCCATCACTTCACCCTGCAAATCGCGGCTGGTGTTGCGCGAGATGAGGCTCGCGATCGACGGGCTGGCGAAGCCGTAACCGATCGAGAGGGCGGCCAGCATCGCGAGCAAGGCGCCGTGCGATGAAATCGAGCCCATCGGCGCCAACCCGGCGATCATCGCGATCACGCCGATTTTCAGCAGCCGCACCTCGCCCAAGCGACGCACGACCTTCCCCAGCAGATAGCCCTGCGCCAGCGCCTGCATCAGGCCGGCGAATGCCAGCAACACACCGATGCCCAACGCGCCGTAACCGTAAATTACGGGCACCATCAGCGCAAACGTGGCTTCGAGCGCGGACAACGAAAACGTCAGCAGAAATGCAATCGCGAACATGCGTGCCAGGCGATGGCCCACGAGCTGGCGCGGGATTGCCAGCAGCGGCGCGACGAAGTGGGCGAGGTCGAGCGGCGCTGAGCGATCGGGATGATGCGACTCGGGCAGCCGGGCGGCGGCGAAGATGAAGTTCGCGAACGTCAGCGCGCTGGCGAAGAACACCGGCACGCGCAGGCTCGAATGCCCCATAGTGCCGCCGAGCGCCGGGCCCAGCACGAAGCCGAGTCCGAACGCGGCGCCGATCAGTCCCATGCCCCCGGCGCGATGCTCGGCGTCGGTGGTGTCGGCGATGTAGGCCTGCGCGGTCGAAATCGTGGCGGCGCACGCGCCGTGCATCGCGCGCGACGCGAGCAGCCAGAAGAACGTGTCGGCAAATCCGTAAATCAAATAGCCGAGCGACGAGCCGAGCAATCCGAGCAAGAGGATCGGCCGGCGTCCCACGCGATCGGAGATTCGGCCCAGAATCGGCGCGAACACGAATTGCATCAGCGAATAGATCGAAAGCAGCAGACCCACCCCGATCGCGCCGACCCCCATGCCGTGCGCAAACATCGGCAGGAACGGTATGACGATTCCGAAGCCGAGCAGATCGATAAAGACGGTCAGAAACAGTATCAGCCGCGAGGCTGCAGGAGCCCCGGCGCGCGCTTGCGTGACTGGTTCGATACTTGGCATTGATTGGAGTACGCGGGTTGCAGAGAATCCTACGCCGGCCGCGCAGTCAAGCGAAGCTATCGCAATCAACACGAGGGCGTACCGATGGCGACTTCCCACGAGGGAAAACTCAAACGCAAAAAAGTCAGCGCCGAGGAAGCGGCGGCCAAGGTCAAATCCGGCGATTGGGTCGAGTACGGATTCGGACTCGGGCAGCCGGATTTGTTCGATCGCGCGTTGGCAGGGCGAGCGCGAACGCTCGAACGCGTGAAAATCCGCGGATGCCTTGCGCTGCGCCCGCGTGCGGCGGCCGAGGCGGATCCGGAGGAGCGTCATCTCACCTACCTGTCGTGGTATTTCTCGGGGTTGGAAAGAAAGATGCACGATCGCGGCCTCGCGCATCATATCCCGATGAACTTCGGCGAGGCGCCCGACAACTATCGCCGCTTCGTCGACGTGGATGTCGCGGTGTTGAAGACCGCGCCGATGGACGAGCACGGATTCTTCAACTTCGGACCGTCGGTCACCTATCACAAGGCGATCAGCGAAAAGGCGAAGACCCTGATCGTCGAGACCGACGCCAGCGTGCCGTACGTTTTCGGAATCGAGAACGCGGTCCATATAGATGATGTCGAGTACGTGCTGGACGGCGGCGTGTCCGAGTTGCCGGAGCTGAAGAATCCCGCCGCGAGCGCGGTCGATCAGAAAGTCGCGGAGCTGATCGCGCCGGAAATTCCCAGCGGCGCCTGCGTTCAAATCGGCATCGGCGCGATGCCCAACGCGGTCTGCGAGTTGCTGGCGGCCGCGCCGATCAAGGACCTCGGCGTGCATACCGAGATGTTCGTCGATTCGCTGGTCTCGCTTTACGAGGCCGGCAAGGTGACCGGCGCGCACAAGGCGACCAATCGCTACCAGATGGCGTACACCTTCGCGGCGGGCTCGAAACGGATGTACGACTTCCTCGATCGCAACGCCGCATGCTTCGCGGGACCGGTCGACTACACCAACCTGCCGCATCACATCATGCAGAACGATCGCGTCATCTCGATCTGCAACGCGGCGCAAATCGATCTCACCGGGCAGACGTGCTCCGAGTCGGCGGGAGTACGGCAGATAAGCGGCACCGGCGGACAACTGCAATTCGTGCGCGGTGCGTACGCCTCGCGCGGGGGCAAGTCATTCCTGTGTCTCGCTTCGACCTTCGAACGTAGCGGGCGGCGCGCGAGCCGAATCGTCGCGCGCATCGACGACTGCAACATCGTGACGACGCCGCGCACCGACGTGATGTACGTGGTGACCGAGTACGGGATGGTCAATCTGAAGGGCAAATCAGTGCCGGAGCGGGCGCGCGCGCTGATCTCGATCGCGCATCCTGATTTCCGCGAAGAGCTGGAGCGCCAGGCGCGCGAGTACCGGCTGATCTCGCGCGCCGTTTTCTGATAGTTGCGAACCGTTCAGCGCGACGGCGTGTCGTCGTCGCGATCCGCGTCGCCGGTGAACTTGTACACCAGTTCATCGGGGCGGGCGTAGCCAAGCTCGCGGCGAATGAGGCGTTCGATATAGCGGTCGTCGGAACGAAGCTTCTGAATGCGCGTTCTGAACGCGGCGTTGTCCGCTGCCAGTTGATTGCGGCGCTCCTCCAACGCGGCGCGATGGCTCTGGAGGGCGAGCAGGTCGCGCGGACCCAGGTTGCCGAGCAGGGCGCTCAGCAGCAGCATCACGAGCACCCCGCCGAAGATTAGGCTGAGCCACTCGCGGCGGAGTACGAAGCTTAACCGGGTCATCCGAGGAATCGTAATCCAAGCGCCTGGTCCAGTTCAAGCGATCTAATTTTGAACGACATTCTAAAGAGCCGAAACAGACCGGTTAGGTTGCACTCTTTCGACTTTAAAATTTCTTTATAAATCACCTCGTAACCCTTGATTTGAGAATAACATGTTTCTATAATCGGCCCGACTCGATGAGGGATGAACCCTCATCCATAAGAAAAGGGTGCTTGTCCAGTAGCAGCCTAGGAAGAGGAGGTACCTATGCCAGTGAGAAGGAAACGGGCCAAAAAGGCCACCAAGTCCAAACCGATGCGAAAGAGCAAAATGGCAAAGAAGAAACCGGCCAAAAAGACCAAAAAGAAGTAACCACTTAACGAGTTTACCTTCGGGCCAATACCCCGAAGGCTGGCTAAGGCTGCCAGGATTTGCTGCTGGAATAAGCCGAGGCTGAAGGGCCTCGCAACACGGGAGAGCCCCCTTGAAAGAGGGGGCTCTTTCCTTATGTGGCGCTCGCTTGGGAACACGCGCGGTCAACATGATAGGGTTCAATCGCCCGCGAAGGTACGCAAGCTTAATGTCCGAGTCGGCGAAAAATTTTGACGCGATAATTGTTGGCGCGCGCGTCGCCGGCAGCGCGGCCGCGATTTTACTTGCGCGCGACGGGCGCCGCGTTTTGCTGGTCGATAAGGATGCCTTCCCGTCGGACCGGCTTTCGACGCACATCGTGCTCGGTGGCGGAACGAGAGTGCTCGAGCGAATGGGCGTGCTCGATATGCTCGAGCGCCTGGGCGGCGTCCGCTTTGCGCGGATGCGCACGATCGGTCCGGACTTCGACTACCGCGGCGAACTCGCGCGCGACGGCGCCGACGATCGCGGACTGTGTCTGGGGCGCGTGTTGATGGATGCTGCGATGATCGATGCGGCGCGGAGTTTCGACGGTGTCACGTTTCGCGAGCGCTTGAGGCTCGTCGATCTGCTCATTGAAGATGGCGCCGTGGTCGGAATTCGCGGCGAGGATGCGTCGGGCGTCCACGAGTTTCGCGCGCCGCTGACAATCGGCGCCGACGGGATGCGCAGCACGGTCGCGCAGATCGCGTCGGCGCGAATCGGCGCGTTCAAGCGCATCGACGTTCCATGCGCACGCGCCTATTACTATGCGTACTTCGAAGGCGTCGCGCGCAAAAACCTCGGCGACGAATTGGTCGTGGAATTCGAGGCCGCCCCCGGCGCGGGCAACCTGCTGTGTCGATGCGAGAACGGACTCACGGTCGCGGCGACCGCATTCGACGCGGCCGAGATGCAAACCTTCCGCACCGACCTCGCGTCGAATCTGCGCACCTACCTGAACCGTTCGTTCGCGGTTGGCAAAATGCTCGAGGGCGCGACGATGGCGGGCAAGGTGTTTTCCTCGGGCCTGCTCAACAACACGTATCGCAATCCGGTGACTGATGGAGCGCTCCTGCTCGGCGACGCGGGCTTGCACGTCGATCCGCTGTTCGGCCAGGGGCATTCGCTGGCGCTGATGAGCGCATGGATCGCCGGCGAGCTCGCGCGCGAGTGGTTTTCCAACGGCCGCAGCAACTCGATTCCCGCGGCGACGCTGGCTGAATTCACGCGGCGTCGTGATGCGGAGTTGATGCCGTACTACAGGTCGAGCGTTCGCGCCTCGCAGGAACTCGGGCTCGATCCGGCCAGCCGTTATGCGCATCGCGCGGCGAGCCGCGAACAGTGGGCGGCGGACGAGATGATCAGGTTCGCGCAGATGATTACGCCGCGCGCCGCGTTTCCGTCGTTCCGATTCGCGCGGCTGATGGCGGCGGCGTCGCGGGCCGCCTAGTCCGCAGTCCGGTGGACGACAACGAAATCGAACTGGGCCGCATCCCCGCGCAACGCGAGCTGCCCGAGCCGGTCAAGTTCGCGTGGCCCATCGTGCTGCTGCCTGAACTGTTCACGACGCCGCGGCATCTTGCACTCGTGCTCGGCTATCTCGCGTCGATCGGATGGGAAGTGTTCGTGCCGGATCTGCGGGCTGCGTTCGGCAAAGGCGCGACGCCCTCGCTCGAAAAACTTCACTTCAACGATTTGACCGCGCTGGCGGGCGAGGCAATCGAGGGGATGGGCCGCGACGCAGTCGTGCTCGGTCACGGTGTTGGCGGATTGATCGCGCTCAAACTCAGCGAGCGTCGCCGAGTAAAGGCCGCAGTCGCGTACGCACCGCTGGCACCTGGCTTTCGCACGCCGCTGGTGGGCGGATTCGCGAATCGGCTCGCGATGATGCTGGGCGGACCGATCAAGCCGCCGCACGGACGGATATTGTTCGAGCTGATCGCCGATTCCGATCCGTTCACTCGCGACGGCCTGATAAATGCGATGGTGCCCGACTCCGGTGCGTTGGCTAGCGATGTGACGAGCGGAGCGATCGAGTTTGCCGCGGCGGACAAAGCCGCACCGCGGCTCGTCGTGGCGGGCGATTCGGACATCTTCGCGCCGCTGCCGCAGACGACAAAATTTGCCGAGTCGATCGGCGCGAAGATGGCGACGATCGCGGGCCGCGGGCATTGGCTGATTGGCGGGCGGGCGCTCGAACGCGCGATCAACGAGACGCAGCGCTTCCTGGTGCGCGCGCTCGGCCAGGATTTGCTGCTGCTCTATCCCGAGGAATGGAAAAACGAGCCGGGCGATTAGCACGCGGCTTAAAAAGTTGGAGAATGGAAGACGGGTGAAAATCAATGGCAAATGAAACTGCGCAAAAAAACCTGATCGTCGAGGAAGATGCCGGACTGGTCACGCTCACGATGAACCGCCCGGAGAAGCGCAACGCGCTTTCGACAGCGATGATGACGGAGCTGAACGACGCGCTTCACGCGATCGGCAAACGCAGCGACGCGCGCGCGGTGATAATCGCGGGCAACGGGCCGGCGTTCTCGGCCGGTCATGACCTCGGCGAACTGAAGGGGCGCGACCTCGCATTCTACCGATATGAATTCGACCTGTGCGCGCAACTGATGCTCACGATTCAAGCGATTCCGCAGCCGGTGATCGCGCGCGTGCATGCGATCGCCACCGCCGCGGGATGCCAGCTCGCGGCGACCTGCGACCTCGTCGTCGCGGGCGAGAGCGCGAGTTTCGCCACGCCGGGCGTGAGGATTGGACTGTTTTGCTCGACGCCGATGGTGGCGTTGACGCGCGCGGTCGGACGCAAGCATGCGATGGAAATGCTGCTGACGGGACAGCCGGTAAAAGCGCGCACGGCAGCCGAATGGGGGCTCGTGAACCGCGTGGTGGCCGACGCGGACCTGATCGCAGAGACGCGCAAGCTGGCGATACAGATCGTCGAGGCGAGTCCGCTAATCATCGGAATCGGCAAGCGCGCGTTCTACGAGCAAATCGATCTGGATACGGCGAAAGCGTACGACTACACGAAAGAAGTGATGAGCCAGAATGCGATGGCGCAGGACGCGCAGGAAGGCATCGGCGCATTCTTGGAAAAGCGCAAGCCAGTCTGGTGCGGGAGGTGAATTGGGCGCGCGCGGCGTGACGCCGGGCGCTGTCCGGGGTGCCCTTTTCAGCGGGCGGCATCTAGGCTATCCAATGCATAAAGGCGGGTATAATCTTGGCCCGACCCGGAGGTTTTCCACTCTTGCACGCGATTAGCTACGAAGCCCCGACCACGCTCGAGCAGGCGGTCAGCATCCTCAAAACCCACGGCGAGAACGCGCGCCCGTTCTGCGGCGGCACCGATATCCTCATCCAGTTGCGCGCCGGAGTCCGCCGCACCGAGCATCTGGTTGACGTCAAAAAAATCAAGGAGCTGCAGACTCTCTCCTTCGACGCGAAGAAAGGACTGCGCCTGGGCGCGGCAGTCCCGTGCACCGAGATCAGCGAGAGCGATGTGATGCGGCGTCATTATCCCGGCCTGACGGAAGCGGCCCATCTAATCGGCTCGCTGCAGATTCAGAACCGCGCCTCGGTCGGCGGCAATCTGTGCAACGGATCGCCCGCCGCCGACACGACGCCCGCGCTGATAGCGCTCGGTGCGCGTGCGCGAATCGTCGGCCCGAGCGGCGAGCGCGAGGTGCCGGTCGAATCGTTCGTCGTGTCGCCCGGACGCACGGTGCTCAAGCCCGGCGAGTTGCTGGTCGAATTGCTGGTGCCGGCACCGGCGCCGCATTCGAGCGACGCGTATCTGCGTTTCATCCCGCGCAACGAGATGGATATCGCAGTGGTCGGCGTGGGAGCGTCGGTCACGCTCGACGGCGACAAGGTCAAGGTGGCGCGCATCGGGCTCGGCGCGGTCGCGGCGACTCCGCTGCTCGCGAGCAAGGCTGCCGACGCGCTGGTCGGCAAGAAACTCGACGATGCAACGCTCGAGGCCGCCGGACGTGCGGCGAGCGCGGCGTGCAAGCCTATCGACGACATGCGCGGAACGGCCGAATTCCGGCTTCACGTCACCGGCGTGCTGACGCGCCGCGCGCTGACCATCGCCGCCGAACGCGCGAAGAAGAACTGACACCCGAAAATCAATCACGGCGAACAAGACGATGTCCAAAAAGACCCTGGTAGAAGCGACGATCAACGGCGAAACGGTCGAGTTCCTGTGCGAGCCGCGCCAGAGCCTGCTCGAAACCCTGCGCGACGTGCTCGAACTCACCGGCTCGAAGGAAGGGTGCCTGACCGGCGACTGCGGCGCGTGCACCGTGCTGGTCGACGGCCGCGCGGTATGCTCGTGCCTGATGCTCGGCGTCGAGGCGCAGGGCAAAAACATCGCGACCGTCGAGGGACTCGCCACCAATGGCGTGCTGCACGTTTTGCAGAACAAGTTTCTCGAGCACGCGAGCCTGCAGTGCGGTATCTGCACGCCGGGATTCTTGATTTCGGCGAAGTCGCTGCTCGATCGCAATCCGAAGCCGACCGAGCCCGAAGTCCGCTACGCGCTCGCCGGGAATCTTTGCCGATGCACCGGCTACGACAAGATTGTGAAGGCGGTGCTCGACGCGGCGGCGGACATGCGCTCGCAGGGCGAAGGCAAGGCGGCCGCGCGCTGAGCGCGTCGCAGTACTCAGACGACGATCGATACGACCAGGCGATTCGAGAGGTAAGGCCATGGCGGCATCAACCACGACCGGCAATTTCAAAGTTATCGGCACGCGTCCGATTCGGCACGACGGCGTTGACAAAGTGACGGGCCGCGCCAAGTACGGCGCCGACTACGCTTTCCCCGGCATGCTGCACGGCAAGGTGCTGCGCAGCCCGCACGCTCACGCGAATATCAAATCGATCAAAATCGACAAGGCGCTCAAGCTCCCCGGCGTCAAGGCGATCGTCACCTCGAAGGATCTCCCGCAGGCGGAGAACAAGCTCGAGCAGTCCGGCGAGATGGTGATCAACCCGATGTACCTGTCGATGAACATCCTCGCGCACGACAAGGTCCTGTACGACGGCCACGCGATCGCCGCCGTCGCCGCGATCAGCCCGCATATCGCCGAGGAGGCGCTGCGGCTGATCGAAGTCGAGTACGAAGTGCTGCCGCCGGTGATGACCGTCGATGCCGCGACCAGGCCCGGTGCGCCGATTCTGCTGAAGGACCTGCGCAACAAGGAGGAAGGCGACCAGCCGACCAACGTCGCGCAGCACTACCAGTTCAAGCGCGGCGACCTCGAAGCGGGATTCAAGGCGGCGGACTACGTGATCGAGCGCGAATTCAACACCGCGATGGTCCACCAGGGATATATCGAACCGCACAACGCCGTCGGCATCTACAACTCCGACGGGCAGGCGACGATTTACTGCTCGACGCAAGGCGCCTTCGACGTGCGCTCGCTCAGCGCGCAGGTGCTGGGGATGCCGGTCGGCCATATCAAGGTCGTGCCGGCTGAAATCGGCGGCGGCTTCGGCGGCAAGACCACCATCTACCTCGAACCGCTGTCGGTGCTGCTGTCCAAGAAGACCGGCGCGCCGGTGAAGCTCGTCATGTCGCGCTCGGAGGTACTCCGCGCCAGCGGCCCGACCTCAGGCTCGAAGATCAAAGTGAAGATGGGCGCGACCAGGGAGGGCAAACTGGTCGCCGCGGAAATCTGGATGGCGTACGAGGCGGGCGCGTTCCCCGGTTCGCCGGTGGGCGCGGGCGCGATGTGCATCATCGCTCCGTACACGGTCGAGAATTTTCAAATCGATGCGTACGACGTAGTGGTCAATCGGCCCAAGACCGCGGCCTATCGCGCGCCGGGCGCGACTAACGCCGCGTTCGCGTCCGAGACGGTGATCGACGAACTCGCCGAGAAGTGCGGAATCGATCCGATCGACTTCCGCATCAAGAACGGCGCCAAAGAAGGCGCGCCGCAGGTCGTCGGCCCTCCGTTCAAGCGCATCGGATTCATCCAGACTTGCGAAGCGATCAAGAACAGCCCGCATTACAAGTCGAAGCTGACCGGCAAATTCCGCGGACGCGGCGTCGCCTCGGGCTTCTGGTTCAACGCCGGGATGCAGTCGTCGGCCACGGTGAATATCCACACCGACGGTACCGCCAGCGTCGTGACCGGCTCGCCGGATATCGGCGGCTCGCGCGCCTCGATGGCGATGATCACGGCGGAAGTGCTCGGAATCCCGGTGACCGACGTGCGCCCGATCACCGCCGACACCGATTCTATAGGCCATACCGACGTGACCGGCGGCAGCCGCGTCACCTTCGCAACCGGGATGGCCGTGTACGAGGCGGCCAAGGACGCCGAGCGCCAGTTGATCGAGCGCGCCGCCAAGGTCTGGGAGAAAAAGCCCGACGAGGTGGAATTCCGCGACGGCAAGCTCCACGCGAAAGGCAACGGCGTGCCGCCGCTGTCGATCAAGCAGCTCGCGCCACGCTTCCCGCGCACGGGCGGACCGATCACCGGTCGCGCCAGCGTGAACGCACGCGGCGTAGGGCCGGGATTCGCCACCACGGTCGTCGACGTCGAGGTCGATCCCGACACCGGCAAGGTGCAAATTCTGCGATGCACCGTCGCGCAGGATGCGGGCAAGGCGATTCATCCGAGCTACGTCGAAGGACAGATGCAGGGCGGCACGGCGCAGGGACTCGGATGGGCGCTGAACGAGGAATATTTCTACGACGACAAGGGCACGCTGCGTAACTCCGGATTCCTCGACTACCGGATGCCGACCTGCCTCGACTTGCCGATGATCGAAACGATCGTCGTCGAGGAGGCAAACCCCGGCCATCCGCTGGGCGTGCGCGGTGTCGGCGAAGTGTCGATCGTGCCGCCGGTGGCAGCGGTCGCCAACGCGATCTATCGCGCGGTGGGCGTCAGGATGACGGAGACGCCGATGTCGCCGCCGAAGCTGCTGAAGGCGATGCTGAAGCATCGCGGCTCGACCCAGCATTCCGCCGCGGCGGATTAATCAGGAGTGGTCAAAAGGAGCGAGCTTGGTTGCTCGCTCCTTTTTTTGCTTTTACGATGCCTATCGTTGTTATTCCTGCCCTGTTACGCAAATTTACCGGTGGCATCGAGCGCATTAACGTACCGGGAAAATCGATTCGCGAGCTGGTTCGGCATCTTGGCGAGCAGTTTCCAGGAATCGACCAGCAGTTACTCGTGGACGGAGACATCCGGCCGTCGATCGCGGTGTCAATCGACGGCGAAATCGCCACCGGCGGCGTGCTCGACGCAGTCGGCGAGAATAGCGAAGTGCATTTCATCCCTGCGCTTGGCGGCGGCAAAGTCTGACGGGCTGGTTGGCAGGGGGGTTCGGCGGTTGTTGCAACACAGCGGCAGTTGCGTATAATTCCTTTGCTGGCCGGGGTTTGCCCCCCTTTTCCCGGTTGGCTACGGGCTGGGTAGAGCAATCTGCCTGGCCCTTATTTGTTCAGAGTAGTGGTCATCAGCAGAACTAATACGTCCGCGCAGTAATACTTGCCGCGACGCGACGACGGCCGCGAGTGCACGCGGCCGCCGGGAATGACGTGCTTGTTGGTTATCGGGGGCGCGGACGGAAGACCAGGACTGAGCACGGTGAGTTGCGCACCATTTTCTCGACCACGCTGCCGATCAACATATGCTCGCCGCCGCTACGTCCGTGCGTAGCCATCACGATCAGGTCAATCGCCTGCTCCTTGGCGTATTCGACGAGCTTCTGAACGGGATGGCCGACCACGGAAAAGGTGAAGACCTTCGTGGAATCGCCGAAGTCATCTTTCTTGATGCGCGCGAGTTCTTCCTCCGCCTGCTCGAGCATCGCGGATTCCCGCACCAGCTCCCGGTTCTGCTCGGCATTGGACTCCAACGGCAACGGGATGAAGGTGTGATGCGGCGCGATAACGTGCACCAGGTGAACTTCGGCGCCGACCTCTTTCGCCATTTCAAACGCGGCCCGCATCGCTTCCATCGAGTGCACCGAAAAATCTATGGGTGCGAGAATTTTCTTCACCGTTTGAATCATAGGAACCTCCCGAGTAGCAAGCCTCTGCAATTATCACGGGCTTCGCCGCCTCTGCAAACCCGCCTTGCTCTGTGCCATTATTCGCTGGTTCGCCGTCTCGACGATAGCGCAAAGCGCCGCGGGTGTCCTGTCATCCTGACAGAAGCGAGCAACGCGAGCGTCTTGTGTCATGCTGACGAAGCGAGCAACGCGAGCGGAAGGAAGCATCTCGGACAGCTTCGCGCCGGCGAAGCCGGTACCGGTTTTGCCCATGCTGGAGAACGCCATTACACAAAAGGTATCACCCACACCATGAAAGGAACTGTCTTCCACGGACCCCACGACGTGCGCGTCGAGCGCGTCGATGACCCCGCCCTCCAGACGCCCACCGACGCGCTCGTGCGAATCACGCGCGCGGGAATCTGCGGCTCCGACCTGCACTGCTATCACGGCGCTATTCCCGCGGCGCCCGGCTTCGTGCTGGGCCATGAAGGCGTCGGCGTGATCGAGGAAGTGGGCGCGGGCGTCGATCGTCTGAAGAAAGGCGATCGCGTCGTCGTCTCGGGGCTGGTCGCATGCGGGCGATGCTTCTTCTGCCGGCGCGGACAGCCCTCGCAATGCGCGGAGAGCGGCTCCGCGGTATTCGGCTACGGCTCGAGTTCCGCGGGCAAGCTCGGATGGCTCGGCGGCGAGCAGTCCGAAGCGGTGCGCGTCCCGATGGCCGATTACACCTGCTATCCTCTGCCCGACGCGATCGACGATGACGTCGCGGTCTTTCTCGCCGACATCCTGCCGACGAGCTTTTTCGGCGCCGTCAACGGCAACATCCGCCCCGGCGACACGGTCGCAATCTTCGGATGCGGCCCCGTCGGCCTCTGCGCCGTGATGAGTGCGAAGCTGTTCGGTCCGGCCGAAGTGATAGCCGTCGATAGCATCGCGTACCGCCTGGAACTCGCGCGCAAACTCGGCGCGTTCGCCGTGGACACTGAAAAAGCGCAGCAGACGATCCTCGATCGCACCGAAGGCCGCGGCGCCGACGTCACGATCGAAGCGGTCGGCAACGATGCCGCCCTGACCTCGGCGATAATGGCCGCGCGCGGCGGCGGCACCGTGTCGGTAATCGGCGTCTTCGCCGCGCCGTCGTTCAATTTCCCAATCGGCTATGCCTTCGCGCGAGACCTGACGTTCAGCATCGGCCTCGCAAACATCAACGCCCACATCCCGCAACTGGCCCGCCTGATAGAAAAAGGCACCCTGGACCCGCGACCCCTGATAAGCCACATAATGCCCCTGGACGAGGCCGCCAAAGGCTACGAAATCTTCAACGCAAGAAAAGACAACGCAATGAAGGTCCTGCTGAAGCCCTGAAGCCTTCCCCTCTCCTGCAAGGAAGAGGATCGAAGGTTGGGGGCCGTATGCAGCGCGCATTTTTCGCCCGCTATTCAATATTCCGGTTCTGTCTGATACAGGTCCGCCCAGACCTTGGTGCCGAAGCGAGCACTTTCTTGTGTCATCCTGACGTAGCGAGCAACGCGAGCGGCAGGAAGGATCTCGGACAGCGGCGCGCAAGCGCCGCCGGTACCGGTTCTGAGAGTCGCGGGCATCGTTCGCGATTCTGACGTGATCACTTGTTGTGTCATCCCGACGAAGCGAGCAACGCGAGCGGATGGAGGGATCTCGGACAGCTTCGCGCGACGCGAACCCGGTCCCTTA
The DNA here is from genome assembly GCA_963842085.1 of uncultured delta proteobacterium. Lineage (GTDB taxonomy): Bacteria > Desulfobacterota > Binatia > Binatales > Binataceae > Binatus. The sequence continues at coordinate 1,907,302 of CAWJET010000001.1, read as the reverse complement.
ATCGCGCGCTTCGCGCGCACCACTCTGATAGCGACTCTGTGGGTACATACATACTTCAGGTGGAACTGAACTCTTCAGCCTTACCGCGCAGACTCCGACATGCTATGTGATCGGTGATGCGCATCAATCAACACCTCCACGCCGCGCGATCATCCAGCGAAACTCTGCCCACATCGACCCTCATGCAAAACGCAAATTTGACGGAACGAACCCGCCGATAGTAGCTGAAGGTCACTGAGCCACAACAGATGGTAGCATCTCACGAAATCCGGTTCCCGAAAGAACACTCATTTTTGCCCCGCTAACCAACTAGTTTCGACCCAGCAACGAGGTATGGCCATGGCTGAAGACGTAATCAAGGTTCGAATCGACGGTGAGATCGCGTACATCGCGCTCAACCGGCCTGAAAAACGCAACGCGATTAACCAGGCGATGCTCCGCGCGATTCCGCAGGCGATCGACGAGGTCGATCGGCCCGAAGTTCGCGCGGTCATCATTTATGGCGAGGGGCAGGCGTTCTCGGCGGGGATCGATTTCGCCTCGCTCGCCAACGACACGGGCGCGCGCGCCGGCGAAGGAGGCGGGCCCGACATGCAGCGTTTTCGGCGCTTCGTGGCGGAGTCGCAGGCGTCGCTCAACCGGATCGAGAGTATCGAGAAACCGGTCATCGGCGCGCTGCATGGCTTCGTCGGCGGACTCGGACTCGAGTTGGCGCTCGCCTGCGACGCGAGAATCGCGTCGGTCGGCGCGCGCCTCGGGATGCCGGAAGTGCGTGTCGGCCTCGTGCCGGACGTGGGTGGCACGACGCGGCTTACGCGGACAGTCGGCTACGCGCGCTCGAAGGAGCTGATCATGACGGCGCGGATGATCGAGGCGGCGGACGCTGAAAAGATCGGGCTGGTAAATCGCGTCGTCGCCGACGGCGCGCATCTTGCCGCGGCCGAAGAGTTGGCGCGCGAGATGGCGCGCAACGCGCCGCTCGCGGTCGGGCTGGCCAAGCGAATCATCGACAAGGGTCACGGCCTGGACAAGATGACGTTCCAGGAACTCGAAGTGCTGGCGCAGAGCTCGCTGCTCGTCACCGAGGATTTTCGCGAAGGCGCGGCAGCACTGGCGCAGCGGCGTGAGCCGCGCTTCAAGGGACGTTGAGGCGAATCTCGAAGCCGGCTTCGAAGGTCTGGCCGGGTGCGAGCTCGCGCATCCCGGCCGCGACGCCGCGGGCGGCGAGATTGAACGCGTCGGGTGCGCAGGTGTACGGCTCGAGCGCGACGACCGGGTTGTCCGGGGGAGCGAAGACGACAAAGTCGCCGAACGCGGCGTCGGCGCGAATCTCGAGCGCAACTTTTAGCGACGGATCGATCAGCCGCGCGCGCGGCGTCTGGCGCTCGCCATTCGAGATCGGCGCCATGCGGAATGCGTCGTCGTAAGTGTCACCGCCAAGCGAACGTGGCGCGCGAAGATCGTACTTGCCCGCAAGAGGCTCGGCGGCGCCGGTGGGTATGAGGCGAGCGTCGAGTGGCCATCGCGCGCTGGCGTCGAGCTGGATCAGCATCGCGTCGCGCGCGCCTTTGGGATTGAGGGGCGCGTGAAAGTAAGGATGCGCGCCGAATCCGAACGGCATCACCGAGTTGCCGGTGTTGGTAATGCGGGCCTTCAATCTCAGTCCATTACCTACTTCGTAGTCTATTTCGAGCGCGCACGGCCATGGCCAGATCGCCTTGAGATCCGGATAGTCAGACGAATCGAGAAGCGCGGTGACGAAGTAGGGTCCGCGCCGCGTCACGCGAAAGGCGCGCTCGCAGGCGAAGCCGTGAATCGCGTGACCGCGCGCGGGCTCATTCACGGGCATTCGGTATTCGCGGCCGTTGAACGTGAAGCGTGCGCCGGCGATGCGGCCCGGCCACGGAAAGAGAATCGGGATGCCGCCGCGATGCGGATGCTCGCGCCATGCGTCGGGATCGGCAGGGCCCGCGATGAGGTCGAGCGTGCCGGCGCGATAGCGCAGGCATTGGCATCCGGCGCCCGGCACAATCACGGCGCGCTCGCTCTGTGCTTCAAGCGCGATGAGTTCCACGGTGATGGTTTAGTACGAGGAGCGTCCGGACGCGAGGGTTCGGCCCGACAGGCGGGCGTCCCCGCAGGTGGGTTAAGTATATTTTGCGGCGCGACGAAGAGGCGAGCTACAATCGCGCGCTATCCAGAAACTTCGGAACTGACTAGTGGTCGCGTCCGCCGCGGCGTTCGCCACCGCCGCCGCCGCCGCCACCACCAGCTCCGCCGCTGCGCGCCTGCGCTTCGTTGACGCGAATCGGACGGCCCTTGATGTCGCGGCCATTCAGTTTCTTGATCGCGCCTTCGGCCGCCTCATCGGTCGCCATCTCGACGAAACCGAATCCCCGCGAGCGGTTGGTGGCGCGGTCGATGATGACTTGCGAGCTGTCCACCTTTCCTGCTTCCGAAAAGACGTCGAGCAGATCCTGGTCGGTCACAGTCCAAGCCAGATTCCCAACATACAGTCTGCGGCCCATTACCCTCTCCTCGCGCGCAAACCGGCTGCCCTACGGCGTACTCCGTCTGTATCTAGAGGCATTCGGAAACCTGATCTGATGTACAGACACCTAAGTGGCGGGGCGATACCTACGGCGCGCATCTAGTCCGAATTTCCGGAATGCTTATAGCATCGCGCCAAACTCAAACATAGCCTCATCCTACTGCTGCCCCCCTTACTTCATTTCGTGGTTGGTCCCAACAGTTACCTGGTCTCGAATAGGGAGAAAACCAACGAATGCCTATGCATCATATTGTACGCATTCTGATTCCTGGGCGCTTCTAAAATAGTTATATCGCACGCCGCAGGCGCGGCCTGAACGACGGTCGTCTCTGCATTGTCCCGCCGTTAGGACGTGTAGGTCACCCTCGACGGGAACACATCGAGGGTACACGCGCTTGAACCGCTCGGGGAAGCATCCGCATTCAGCGCGGAGCGCGGCGAGATCGAGTTCCGCTTATCGATGCGAACCCTGGCTGGCAGGCAATTGCGATCGGGGGAACTTGCGGAAGTATCGGCGAGTCAATCTGGCTACCCGCCGGATAAATTCAGCACTGCGCGGAGTAGTCCGATCGCGTAGTGTGGCAATGACGAGTCGCTATAGATGATTTATATCCAGTTGGTTGATGTTGATAATGGACAAAATGACTTTGATACTTGTAGAAGTAGGTTAGATTGTGTAGATTCAAAGTCAATTTGTACTGACCAATTCGCGGAGGAGATATAGCCAAATGCCTCGCAAGAAAGCCCCTCGCGGAGGCGCGTCGGCATTCCAGCAAGTTCAGCGGCAAGCGCGCACGCTGCTGATGAATCTGCGCAAAGACATCCGCATGAAAGAATCGATACTGAGCAAACTCAAAGCGGAGGAAGCGCGGCTGGGGTCGTTGATCGGTCGGGGGGGCGGCGCAGCGAAAGCGATCAGCAGCGGGCCTCGCGGCCGGGTAAATTGGCGCAACGTGCTTTCGGCACTTCCCAGGCAATTCAAGGCCGCCGACGTGCGCAACGTGCGCGGACTCAAGGGCAAGCGGCCGTCAGAGATTTTTGCGGCAATCACGCGATGGATCGACGCGGGAGCCGCAAGGCGAAAGGCACGCGGAGTATACGAAAGAGTCTAGGCGAAGCTTCGCGCGTGCCGGCCGGGATGCGGTCGTCGCGCGACGAGAGCATAGTTGAGCGGCGCCGCGAACGATCAGCGACGCCGTTTTCTATTGCTTAGTTGAATATTAGTCAGTGGAGCCTCATGCGCGTGCGAAAGAGTCAGACCACATGGCCGTGATGACGATTGAATGGCGGGCGGACACCGTCCGCATGATCGATCAGCGCTTGCTGCCCGCACGCGAGGTAATTCGAACCTATCGCGACTACCGCGGCGTCGCGAACGCTATCCGCACGATGGTGATTCGCGGCGCGCCGGCAATTGGCGTGGCGGCGGCGATGGGCGTCGCGCTCGGCATCAAGGGCACCGCGGGGGCGAAGGCGCGGAAACGCTTCGCGGTGGTCGCGAAGGCTCTCAAAGCCACGCGGCCAACTGCGGTAAACCTTGCGTGGGCGGTGGATCGAATGGGACGCGCACTCGACGAGAGCGTTTCGCTGGACGCGGGAGCATTGTTCAGGCGCATGCGCGCGGAAGCGATCGCAATCTACGAGGAAGACCTGGCCGCGAATCGAGCGCTGGGACGGTTCGGCGCGGAACTCATCGGAGATTCGGCAACGGTGTTGACGCATTGCAACGCGGGCGCGCTGGCGACGGCAGGATACGGCACGGCGCTCGGGGTGGTGCGCGCCGCACGCGACGCGGGAAAAAAGATCCGGGTGTTTGCCGACGAAACGCGGCCTTTCTTGCAGGGCTCGCGCCTGACCGCGTGGGAACTACAAAAGGATCGGATACCGGTGACGGTAATCGCCGACAACATGGCGGCCACCGTGCTCTCGCAAAACAAGATCACGTGCGTGGTGGTAGGAACGGATCGCACAGCGGCGAACGGCGACGTCGCGAATAAAATCGGGACCTACCCGCTGGCGGTTATGGCCCGGCGCCACGGCGTGCCTTTTTACGTCGCGGCGCCGCTGTCCTCGATCGACCTGGACTGTCCCAACGGCGCGGCGATCCCGATCGAAGAGCGGTCGGGTCGCGAGCTCACCGAGTACGGCGGCAGGCAGATCGCACCGAAGGGCGTCCAGACTTTCAACCCCGCGTTCGATGTCACCCCGGCCGAGCTGGTGACCGCGATTATCACCGAACGGGGAGTCGCGTATCCGCCTTACACGGAGAGTCTGCGCGCGTTGAAGAGTGGACGATGATCGACTGACTACTCATCGAAGTGATCGAGATACTCAGAGAGCCCATAGCCAATCTTGCCGTCCCAGTTCCATTCAGTCATACCTTCGGCGATTCGAGTGACTATACCGGCGCGGCGGTTGCGCAGCGGAATCATCGATAACACTTTGCCGGTAATGACTATTGGCGCTCCGCCGTCGGCAGTCTGACAGTTCACTGTGATTTTGTCGTGCAGCTGCTGCTCGCCGGCGAATTCGGTCTGAATGTCTACCTTCACGATATTGAGAAACGGCCGGTTCTTGCGCGCAACGAATCCTCCGGGCCGTTCGCTACCGTCGCGATTCACCGTAATGGTGGCCATCGCACCGAGGTCCTGGTCGAAGTTCATCGTGAGCCATCGATAATACTTCGGCGCCTGCCAGTAGCGCGGGCCCCAGCTATGATCGCGCAGGCCCAGCGCGTCGATTTTGAACTCGCGGTCCGCACCGCAAGTCGTAAGCACCAGTTTTCCCGTTGCGCGGCCAAGTTGCTCGAGATGCCCCTTGGCGAACTGAGCTTCAGGATCGCCTGATGGTTTCGGCGAGACCCATTGCTCTCCGATTTTCTCGCGCACTTCGCCGCCCCATCCGGGAGACGTGGCGACGTAGTCAATCTCGAGCGACGCTTGCGAGTATGGATTACTCTTGAACGCCCTGGCTGGATCGGCCATCTCGAGCGGGTTTTTCAGAATGCAGAGTTTGCCGTGGTAGCTGACGCGGTGGCGTTCGAACGGTTTGACGACTTCGAACTTTGCGCCGCCGGCGTCGTGAGCGTCGTTATTTTTGATCTCGGGCCGCTGGAACATGAAGCCGACGGTTCCGTCCGGGAGGTGCAGGCACGCCGTCATTTCGGCGTAACCTTCGTTCGCGCGATTGCCCAGTCGGATAAACCCGCCGAGGCGCTGACTACGATCGTAGAAATTATAGTATGCGCTTTCGTTGAAATTGGACTCGCCGGTGTTGGGATGCATCAGGTCGTCCTGTTCGAGAAGTACTACTTTGATTTCAGGCATTAGTCAGATCTCCTATTTGACTTTTGCGGCGCTGCGGATTGCGATGTCGCTCTCGAGGTAGCGCGGATTCGCGATACGGAGTTTGTCCTCTACGCTCTGACGCACGACCGCCAGCACTTCGCGGCGCCATTCGCCGTCGTCCGCTGCGCCCGCGCGAATCTTTGCGGTCAGCTCTTCGCCCATACTGGCAGCGGCGGAGCGTAGATCGTCAAGACTGTGCAGATGCGGTGAATCGTGGCCGAGCAGCCGCGCGAGCGCTTTTACCTCGCTGCGAACGAGTGGATCTTCCATCTTTATCTCGCGGGCGACGATTCGCATCACATTGGCGACCACCCGCGCCTGGAACTGACGGGCGCCCTCGATCGTCGGCACCAGTTCGCGATCGACGAAGTCAGCGGCGGCTTCGAGCAACTCAATTGAGGTCGGCCGGTCCTGCATATTGATTACTCACATTACGTATCACTACCAGGCTGCGGAATTACCATGTTGCTATTCGATCAGATTCAACAATTCGAGCTCCGTTTCGGCAGTCCGCCGTCCGATGCTAGCCAGTTCGACGCTCTTCACGAAACCGTCGATATGGGTTCGGGCCTGGCTGATGGTGATTATGCCCCAGCGCAGGTTGCCGAAGACCTCCCAGAAGCGTGCCGCGTCGGGATCGACGGCGGTGCCGCTGGCTTTTTCGTAGGCGCGAAAGAAATCCTCACGCGAGCCGAGTCCTCCGACCGGCTTCTGATCGTTGCCGAAACGCCAAGCCCGCACGCACATCCAGCCGACGTCCTCCATCGGATCGCCGAGATGGGCCAGCTCCCAATCGAGGATCGAGCGCACGCCCTCGGGGCCGAAAATAACATTGCCGATTCGATAGTCGCCGTGTACCAGCGTTTTGCGCGGGGTCTTGGGAACCCGCTTCAGGAGCCATCGGAAGGCCAATTCGAAGGCGGGATGGGGTTCGAGCGCGAGAAGCCGGAAGTTTTCCTCGTAGCGTCGGACCTCGGTCAGCGCCGCGTTGTCGCCCGGCTCCGCCAGGAAGTCGAGCTTGTGCTTGACGGGATCGATTCGATGAATCTTCGCGAGAATTTCCGCGAGTTGCGCGGGCATCACTTCGCGCGCGCGAGCGTAAGCGTCGTCGCGCAGGAGTCGACGCGCCAGTGTTTCGCCGTCGATGCGCTCCATGATGAAAAACGCGGAGCCGAGAACGGCGGGGTCTTCCGAAACCCAAAAGACTTCGGGAACCGGGATGCGTTCCTCGAACGCGGCGCGAATGACCATGAACTCGTGACGGCGATTGGTGGAGATATTGTGGGCGCCGGGATCGCGCCGCAACACCATCGCGCGGCGACTCACTTCGCCGCCACGCTCCATCGCGCAATCGAACGACCAGATCTCGCGCGACGCGCCGCCGGGCATCCTGCGAAAGTTGTCGATCGCGACGCGGTCGAAACGGCCCTGCTCGCGGATGAAAGCAGTCAGCCGCTGGACCATTTCGCCGGGCTCGATTCTCTCCATGATGCGCAGTCACTCCCAAGAATGAGTATCACGAAATTTCGCCGCTGCGCACGCCGAGCGAAACGCGTACTTGACCGTCAGGCGCGATGGCCGACCTTCTGCGCAATCCCGTCGCCGAGAAGGTTGAAGCCGAGGATCGAAAGCCCGATCGCGAGTCCCGGCGCGGTCGTGAGATGCGGCGCGACCAGCAGGAAAGCGCGGCCGGCGTCGAGCATGTTGCCCCAACTGGCAGTGGGAGGGAGCGCGCCCAAGCCAAGGAACGAAAGCGCGGCTTCGGCGCCGATGATGCCGCCGATTCCGAACGTCGCCTGCACCGCGAGCGGTCCGACGACGCCGGGCAGCAGATGGCGCATCAGTAGGCGCGACCGAGTGGCGCCCAAGCTCTCGGCGGCGAGAACGTACTCGCGCTCGCGCAAGCTCAGCACTTCGCCGCGCACGATGCGCGCGTAACCGGTCCATCCCATGGCGGTCAGCGCGATCGCGAGGTCGACGAGGCCCGGGCCGAGGATTGCCGCCAGCGCGATCGCGAGCAGGATTCCCGGAAAAGCGAGGACGATATCCACGCCGCGCATCATCAGGTTGTCGATTTGACCGCCCGATAACGCGGCGGTCGCTCCAATCAGGCTGCCAACGACCAGCGAGAGCGCAACGACGACGGTAGAGATCGAGAGCGAAAGCCGCGCGCCGGACAGGACTCGGGCGAGCACGTCGCGGCCGAGCGCGTCGCAGCCAAACGGATGCGCGCGGCTGGGACCGGCGAGCGTGTTGGCAAGATCGATCGACAAAGGATCGGCGTGAAACAGCAGCGGACCCAGGATCGCAGCGACGACGATCGCTGCGATGATAGTCAGTCCAATAGCCAGTGACGGATTGCGGACGCGGAGGCTCACTGGATTCTCACTCGCGGGTCGATGATTGCATAAGCGAGATCGGTCGCCATGTTCACGACGACGTAGGTCATCGCGAACGTGAGCACGCATCCCTCGACGACGGGATAATCGCGCGCCCCGATCGCGCTGATCAGCAGGCGTCCGATACCGGGCCACGAAAAAATTATCTCGGTGATGAGCGTGCCGCTCAGCAGCGCGCCCATCTGAAGCCCGATGATGGTCACAACGGTGGTGAGTGCATTCTTAAGGCCGTGGCGAACGAGGGCCGCGCGCGTGCTCAACCCCTTGCTGAGCGCGGTGCGCATATAGTCGCTCTCGCGCACACGAATCAGACTCTGGCGGAGCATCCGCGCTAGGATCGCGGCGAGCGCGGTGCCGAGCGTGACCGCGGGCAGGACCAGATGCGCGAGACCGCCGCGGCCGGTGAGCGGCAGCCAGCGCAGATCCAGTGAAAATAAAATCATGAGCAGCGGGCCGAGGTAGATGTGCGGAATCGAAATGCCGACGATTGCAAATCCCATGGCGCCGAGATCGCCGGCGCCGCCCGGATTGGAACCCCCGATTATTCCCAGCGGAAAGGCCAGGAGCAAGGCGACCAGCATCCCCGCGGCGGCGAGCTCAATCGTGGCCGGAAAGCGTTCAGCGATAAGCCGCGAGACCGGCTTGCGATATGAGATCGATTCGCCGAGATCGCCGACGGCGAGCCCGCCGAGATAGGCGCCGTACTGCTCCAGGAGCGGGCGATCGAGGCCGAGTCGATGACGCATACCGACAATGTCGGCGGGCGCGGCGGTCTCACCGAGCATCGCAACCACCGGATCCCCCGGCACCAGGTGGATGATCGCGAATGTCAGGGTCGCGACGCCAAGCGCCACCGGAACGAGTGCGAGCAAACGCCGGACCAGGTAGTTGATCACTGGATCAATCCGACGGCTCTCCGCCGCCGGGAGTACTCAGCGTCAGAGTCGCGAGCGAGCGGAAGCTGCCATTGGGATACGCGTTGAAACCGACGAGCCGCCGATTCATCACAGCCACATTGTCGACCCACCACAGCGAAACATACGGCAGGTCCGCGGCAGCGAGCCGCTGCACCTGTGCATATATTTTTTTTCGTTCTTCCGGAGCGACGGTTCGCATTCCTGCTTCGACCAAACGATCCATCGCGGGGCTGGAATAGTAACCTCGATTTTCTCCGTGCGGAGGTGTCTTCTTCGAGTCGAATACCATGTAGTAGCTATTGGGGTCGTTGATACCTACCCACTGGAGCGAAGTCAGGTCGAAACTTCCGCCCTGAATGTCAGCATAATAGGTGGCGAAGTCGAGAGTCCGAATAGTCAGCTCGATACCCACTCGCTGAAGCATCGCCTGAAACACTTCGCCCATGCGAGCGCCTTCCGGCGTCGTCTTATATTCAAATTTGAGGCCGCGCATGCCGTTGCTTCCGACCCTGTAGCCGGCTTGATCGAGCAACTGACGCGCCTTCTCCGGATCGTAGGTATAGCTAGTTACGTTGCCGTCGTATGCCCAGTTCTCGGGTGAGAGCATACCAGTAGCTACTCGAGCAGTACCACGAAGGATGGTACTGACTATAGTATTGCGGTCGATCGCATAGGCAATTCCGCGTCGCACGCGTAAGTCTCGCAGCCGCGGATCACGAAAGTTGAAAGACAGGTACCTATAAGTAGTACCCGGAGTGTTGCTGACTTCCAGAAAAGGGTGCCTTGCCAGCCACGGCAAGACATCGTTCTCGATATTGTTCCCCGAGAAATCGCAGACTCCCTCTGCCAGTTCGAGCGCGCGCACCGTAGGGTCGGGAACTATCTTGAACAGGATCGATTGTGCTGCGCCCGGCGGATGCGGGTAGTACGGATTGCGCTCGAGCCGCGCGGCCTCGTCGCGCGCGTAAGCTACCATATGAAAGGGACCGCTGCCGACGGGAGCGGCTGCGCTTCCTTTCGAGGGCAGCGGAGTGCCACTGGGTACGATACCCTCCGTCGCCATCTCGAGCGCGGGGGCGTATGGATGCGCGGTGGTCATGACGACGGTGTAGTCGTCGGGGGCGACGATTGAGGTCAACTCCTCGAGGCTGGCCCGCTTTGGCGACATCGACTCGGGCGCGAGAATCGAATCGTAAGTGAATAACACGTCGCGTGCGGTCAGTTCGCGGCCGTCGCTGAAGCGCACCCCATGCTTCAGATGGAAAACAATTTCCGTAGCCGAAGGACGCTCGATGCTGTCAGCAAGGTGGCCAACAAATTGACCATCGCGGTCGGTCTTCACCAGCGAATCGAAAATGAGTTCGTTGATCCGCGATGAGGTCGCGTCGGTCGCAAAGCGCGGGTCAGTCGAGGTTGGCGTGATTTCGATATCGACCTGAATCGTCGCGGGGGAACGAGCGGTGCGATCGGGGCCGCATCCCGCGAGCGCGAGCGCAGCGATCAGCGCGACCAATCGCAGCGGGGCAATTGTCTTCCTCGTCCACACCGTGAACACGCCGCTTCGGATTATCACCGATTGGCGCGATAATAACATGGCGATGAGTAGAGATTGGCGCGCGAAGATCGAACTCCGCCAGGGCGACCTCACGGACGCGGAGGTGGACGCGATCGTGAATGCTGCGAACAACGATCTGATGCTGGGCGGCGGTGTCGCGGGCGCGATTCGCGTCAAGGGCGGACCGGCGATTCAGCGCGAGTGCGACCGCATTGGGCCGATCGCGCTCGGCGAGGCGGCGATTACGGGGGCGGGACGGCTGCGCGCGCGGCATGTAATTCACGCAGCGAGCATGCGGCTGGGAGAATCGACGTCGGAGACAAATCTACGTGCGGCGACGCGTAACTCGCTGAGGCGTGCCGACGAGAACTCGCTCAAGACGATCGCATTTCCGGCGATCGGCACCGGCATCGCGGGTTTTCCGATCGAGCGATGCGCCGAGGTGATGCTCGGGGAAGTGCGAGCGCATCTCGGCGGTGCGACGACGCTGGAGCGGGTGGAATTCGTGCTGTTCGATCGCCGCTCGCTCGAGGCCTTCGAGCGAGCACTCGCGCAAATGAAAGATTAGCGAGACAGGTTAGTGGGCGGCCACGCCGGTGGTGGGTTGCGCGCGGCGCAGGAGCAGAAAGGTCGGAATCAGAATCATCATTACAATAGCCAGTGTGCGGTAGATGTCGTTGAACGACAGCATCATCGACTGACGCTGAATCATCCCATACACCATCCCGAGTCCCTGCTTCTGGCCGCTGAGTATTTGCGGCAGGTAGTCGAAGCTGCGCGCGCCGGGAGTGAGCCGCGCAGCGCCGCTCATCTTCCATGCGTCGAAGGCGGTGAAATGCTCGACCAGGTACGACTGATGCGTCTGCTCGTGATTCACGAGCACGGTCGTCATGTACGAGATGCCGATCGCGGCGCCGGTGTTGCGCATCATATTGTAGAGGCTTGCGGCGTAGCCGACGCGCTCGCGGCTGACGCATGCCAGCGTGGTGGCGGACAGCGTGGGGAAGATCATGCCCATCCCGACGCCCATAACGAGGCTCGGCCACGTCACCGCCCACATGCTGACCTGAGTATTCCATCCGGCCATCGTCCACAGCCCGAATGCCATGATGACGAACCCGACGCCGATCAGCGGACGCGTGTCGTAGCGGTAGCGCCCGAGCTGTCCGACGATCAGCATCGCCCCCATGGTGCCGAGTCCTCGCGGCGCGAGCACCAGGCCGGCCTTCCACGCGCTGTAACCCATCAACTCCTGCAGGAAAATAGGATTCAGCAGTCCGGTGCCGAACAGGGCGAAACTCATCGCCACCATCAGCATCACCGACATCGTGAATACAGGAATCCCGAGGATTGACAGATCGAGGATCGGTTCCGGCGTGCGCAGTTCGTTGATCGCGAGGCCGACGATGCAGAGCGTGGAAATTATCGTGCAGTAAACGACCCACGGCGAACTGAACCAGTCGGCGCGCTGGCCGCGATCGAGGACGAGCTGCGCCAGGCCGAGCCCGATGACGAGCAGGATGATGCCGGTGTAGTCGGTCTTGCCGCCCTTGGCGCGGGTGCGCAGGTACGCGGGGTCGTGAACGAAGGTCCAGACCATCAGGAAGGCAGCGGCGCCGATCGGCAGGTTGATGTAAAAATTCCAGCGCCAGTTCCAATTGTCGGTGATCCATCCGCCGAGCGTCGGACCCATGATCGGCGCGACCATCAGGCCCATCCCCCACGTCGCCATCGCGAGCTGCTGTTCGTTGGGCGGGAAGGTCTCCATCAGGATCGCCTGCGACGACGGGACCATCGCAGCGCCCGCCGCGCCCTGAATCAATCGAAAGACGACCATCTGATCGAGCGATCGCGCGGCGCCGCACAGGCCCGAGGCGGCGACGAACACGGCGACTGAGGTCATGAAGTAGCGCTTGCGGCCGAAGCGCGACGAGATCCATCCCGTCATTGGAATCATGATGCCGTTGGCGACCAGGTAACTGGTGAGCACCCAGGCGATTTCGTCGACGCTCGCGGAAAAGCTGCCCTGCATATGCGGCAGCGCGACGTTGACGATCGACGTGTCCAGGACCTCAAGCGTCGTGCCGAGCATCACGGCCAGGGCGATGAGCCATTTGTGGCTGGAGGTCCCGTAGTCGGGATACTCGGTGCCAATCGGGGATGAGGCTGCGACTGCCAAGGAAATAGGTCCGTGCAGGGTTCAGTTCAGATTAGACTCGATGGATTTGCGATGATACCGCGAAAACAAATTCGACATCCGGCGTTCATCGCACGGTAACGCGCGTCGCTTCTAATCGTCGCAGGTTGAGTGCGCGGATTTTCGGTCCGCCGGTGCGGATGCGGGGCAATATGGATGACATCGAGCGCCCGGGGCGTTACCTTCTATTCATGCGGCTGGGAGCCATCGATGTCGGATCCAACTCCGTCCACATGATCGTGGCGGACGTGAGCCGCGACGGTCATCTCGAAGTCGTCGATCGCGTCAAGGAAATGGTGCGGCTGGGCCGGCGATCGTTCACGACGGGACGGCTCACGCCGGAATCGATGGACCTCGCGGTGCGCGCGCTGGTGAATTTCAAGAAACTGCTGCGGGTGCGCCGAGTGGATCGGCTGCGCGCGGTGGCGACCAGCGCGGTGCGCGAAGCGCGCAACCGTACGGAGTTCATTCGGCGCATCAAGCGCGAGACCGGCCTGACGGTTGAGGTGATCTCGGGACTCGACGAGGCGCGGCTGATCTTTCAGGCTGCGCGTCACGCGCTGGGTCTCGACGGCGGACCTCATTTGCTCGTCGACGTGGGCGGCGGCAGCGTGGAACTCGTGCTGGTGCGCGACGGCAAGCCGCTGTGGATGCGCAGCGTGAAGCTCGGCGCGGCGCGGCTGGCAGAGAGATTTCTGCTCGACGACCCGCCGACGCGCACGCAGTTGAGCAAGCTCGAGGCGCATCTCGAGCGCGCGATTGGGCCGCTGATGCGCAAGGCGCGGCGCGCGGGGGTGGTCCGCGCGATCGGGACCTCGGGCACGATCAACACGATGGTCGCGATGGCGCGAGCCGCGCGCGGCGAGGAACTGGGCCGCCTGCATGGCGCGAGCGCCTCGGCCGGTGAGATTGCCGAGTTGAAGCGCGACCTGGTCGAGGCCAACGCGGCGCTGCGCGTCGATCTTCCCGGGATGGACGCGAAGCGCGTCGACCTGATGCCGGCCGCGGCCACGCTGGTGAATTTTATTCTGAAGAAATCCGGCGCGCCGGAACTGGCCGCATGCACCTGGGCGCTGCGCGAAGGCGTGCTGCTGGGTCTCGCGCGCAAGCTCGACTCGCGCTCGGCGGCCGACGCGCGCCGCCGCTCGGTCGGCGCCCTGGCGGCGCGATTCGCCGGCAGCAACGAGCACGGCAAGCAGGTCGCGCGGCTGGCGCTCAAGCTGTTCGACGCGACGGCGCCGGTTCTGGGCCTGCCCAAGTCCTCGCGAGAACTCCTTGAATTCGGGGCCTTACTGCACGATATTGGCCACGCGATTGATCATGACCGGCACAATCGTCATTCTTACTACCTGATTAAGAATGCGGAGCTGTTCGGCTTCGACACTGACGAAATCGAGGTCATCGCCCAGGCGGCTCGCGGGCATCGCAAGCAGGCCCCCAAGCTCGATTCGCCGGATTTGAAATCGCTCAGCCCCGCCAAGCGCCGTGTGATAAGGGGCCTCGCCGCGATTCTGCGTGTTGCCGACGCGCTGGATCGAACCCACTTCGGTGTGGTTAAGAATATCGAGGTCAGGTATTCACCGGGCCGTGTAATCGTCGGAGTCGATTCGAAGCGCGAGGAGGCCGACCTCGAGCTATGGACATGCGAGAGAAGGACCGACCTGTTATCGAGACTGCTGGATCGCCAGGTGGTGTTGCAGCGGTAAGGCTGCCTGCCGCCGTTCCTTCGCCCAACGGTCACGTTACTCCGTCCGCGACCAGCGCCAAGTCCGCCGTCACGAGTGCGCCGAAGACCCTGCTCGAAACGCCGCATCCCTATCGCGGCCGGCTGATCTGCGTCGAGGGAATCGACGGGTCGGGCAAATCGACGCAACTGCTGCTGCTCGAGCGATGGCTACGGTCGCGCGGCTACCCGGTGCATTTCACGGAGTGGAATTCGTCGCGGCTGGTACGCCGTTCGATGCAACGCGGCAAGAAAAAAAATCTGCTGACGCCGACCACCTTCTCGCTGTTGCACGCCGTCGATTTCGCCGATCGCCTGACTTACCAGATTCTGCCGCCGCTGAAGGCCGGCATGATCGTGCTCGCCGATCGCTACGTCTACACGGCATTTGCGCGCGACGTCGCCCGCGGCGTGCATCCCGAATGGGTCCGCTCGGTTTACAGCCCCGCGCTGCGGCCCGACTTGACGCTCTACTTTCGCGTGCCGATCGACATCTCGCTCGAGCGCCTGCTGTCGGGACGCGCCAAGCTCAAGTACCACGAAGCCGGGATGGACGTCGGTCTCTCGGCCGATCCGGTCGAAAGCTTCCGCATGTTTCAGAGCCGCGTGCTCGAAATTTACGATCAACTGACGCTTGAGTTCGGGATGCGTCCGATCGACGCGACCGCCGAAATCCCCAATCAACAGCGAGTCGTACGCACGATGGTCCAGGAAATTCTTCGCGACTACGATCTTAATCGAGCAAACGGAAAAAATGGCGTCACATCCCAGCCGCGCTAAGACCTGGTACGGGCACGGCCTGCCGTACCTCACGAAAAAACGGCTGCCTGGCCACTTGATCGCGATCGAAGGAACCGACGGCGTCGGCCGCTCCGCGCAGATCGAGCTGCTCCGCCCGTGGCTCGAACTCGAAGGCTACGCCGTCAGCAACACCGGATGGACGCGCTCGCCACTGCTCTCCGAGACCATCAACGAGGCCAAGGCGGGGCATCAGCTAACGGTCACCACCTTCTCGCTGCTCTACGCCGCGGATTTTGCTGATCGGCTCGAGCACGAAATCCTGCCGGCGTTGCAGGCGGGCTTTATCGTGATCGCCGATCGCTACATGTACACCGCGTTCGCGCGCAACTCGGTGATGGGCGCCGACCCGCGATGGACGCGCGAGGTGTTTGGGATGGCGCTGGTGCCCGACCTCGTGCTCTACCTCGACATCGACGTCGAATCTCTGATTCCCCGCGTCATCATGGGCAAGGGGATGGACTACTGGGAATCCGGGATGCATCTGGCGCTCGGCACCGACCTGTTCGATTCATTCGAGCGCTACCAGAGCCGCCTGATAGACGAATACCGGCGCTTGTCCGGCGAGTTCGGCTTCATCTCCGTCGATGCGCGCCTTCCGGTCGTGGAGCTCCAGGGCGAGCTTAGAAAACACATCGCCGAATATTTGTCGCGGGCCAACGGCAAGCCGCGTCCCGATTCGACCGATCACGGCGCATCGACGCGCAAGGAATAGCACAAGTGATGGATGCCCCGCGCTCCGATGCGCCGCCGCGCAGGGTGACGCTTTCGCCCGGAGAAACCGTGGCCGATGCCGCGCGCAAAGCGCTTGCATTCGGCGCTGAATCGCTGTTGCGGCATCAGAGCGCGGCGGAGTCGGGCGATGCGGAGTCGCTGCATCAACTTCGCGTCGCCACGCGGCGCCTGCGCGCATCAATCGAATTATTTTCGAACGTCATCTACGCCGCGCAACTCAGGATCTTCCGGCGTGACATCCGGTGGATCAGCACCCAGGCGGGCGCCGTCCGCGAGTGTGACGTGACCCCGGCGCTGATCGCCGCGCGTGCGGCCAAAATCGATCCCGACCTGAGAGACGCGATCGCACCGATGGTTGCGGCGCTGGACGAACGGCGCAAAGCCGAGCACGCGAAGCTGTACGAGCTGCTTGCGTCGAAGCGCTATCGGACCCTGCTCGCGAAGCTGTCGCGGCCGGCGATCAAGAAAATCGGCAGCGACCGCCCGCTCGGCATCGTCGCGCCCCAACTGATCAGGCCGGCTGCACGCGGTGCATCACGCCTTGGCGAAAAGATTGCGGACGACGCTCCCGCGCTGCTTTTCCACAAGCTGCGCGTTCGGATCAAGCGTCTGCGCTACGAACTCGAGATGATGGCGCCGCTGGGCGCCAAGCGCCACAAAAAAACCCTGGCGCGGCTCGAAGAACTCCAGGAATTGCTGGGGCTCTATCACGACGTCACGGTCGCATCTGCGTGGCTGCTGTCGTATGCGGAGACGGCGGCCGCGCCGCCCAGGACCGTGCTCGCAGCCGGTGCGCTGATCCAGTCGCTGCGCAGCAGCGAAAACAAATTGCGCCGGCGATGCATGAGAGCGTGGCGGCGGTTCGAGCGCTCCGATGCGATGCGCGACACGCTCGACGAAATTCGCCGCGCCGGCAGGGCAGCGCTGAAGCCCGTCAGCCCGGCCGCGCCGGATTCCGATGCCGGCGAAGCCGCTCCACCGAAGCAACCGGATATAGCGGGCGGCGAGATCGAACGAGAGCCGCAGCCCAATCACGATTCGATGAACTCTCATTCCACTGCGGAAGCAACTGCATGATGCTCTATATTCTGCGTCACGCGACCGCCGAAGAGGCCGCATCCAGCGGCGACGACGGGGCGCGCAAGCTGACCGAACGTTCCAAGGAAAAGATGCGCGGGGCCGCCGCCGGTCTACGCGCGATGGGCCTGAAGTTTGACGTGATATTGACCAGTCCGCTCGTGCGCGCCGCGGAAACCGCCGAGATCGTCGCGGCCGCATACGAGAATACTCCGCCGCCGCAAGTGCTGCCCGCGCTCGCGACCGGCGTGGCGCCCGCCGACGCGGTGGCGGCACTGCGCGCATTTTCAAAGCATGGCGAGGTCATGATCGTCGGCCACGAGCCCCAACTCAGCGCCGTCGCATCGATTCTGCTGACCGGCGCGAGCGACGCCGTTCATCTGAAGTTGAAGACGGGCGGATGTATTGCGATTGATCTGCCTGCGCGCTTCGAACGCGGCGGCGGCGAGCTGCGTTGGATGCTGACCCATCGGCAATTGCGCACGATGCGCAAGTAGCGGCGCGCTCACTCCCAGACCGTCTTCACCGGCACTCTTTGCGGCTCGACGCCTTGCTTGCCGATCGCGCTTTCCGGGAATTTGTCGGCCGTCCAGATTTTTCCCGGCATTAGCGCCGTCACCAGTCCCGACGGTCTGACCTGATCGCGGATGTGTACCGCGCAAGCCCATCGCGCAGGCTCGCCGTTCACGGGCGACAGCGTCCCGGTCATCGCCTCGCAGATCGAATTGTCAGCCAGACGAAAGAGCCAGGGTTCCGGCTTCCGATTGGGAAGCGATGACCTGGGCAACGGCTTGGTGAGCATCAAAACAAAGCCGTCGGTTTTGAGGGCGGGATTGGCGTCGCATACGAGCTGCGTACGATTGCCGGGTATCGTGAAACACGGATCGCTGATCGCATTACCGACCATGCACCGCCAAGCACCAACCCGCGTAACGGAGATCGATTCAGTCCAGCACGAACCTTCGCGCACGTCGCCGGTCGGGATCGGCGGTATGAACCGAATCACCTTCGTCTGGGTAACCGTCATAGAAGTGACCCGCCTGCGCTCGCACCGGTGCGGCGAACAAAATCAATGCAACCCCGCAAATCCAGGTGATGTCCCGGACAGAGATGAGGATCGGTCGCATGCAAAATATCCTGTCAAAAAAGCGGCAGCCGGATTCCCGCCGTGACTATCGCGCCGCTCGCAACTCCCATCAGCGCTTCGCCTGCCACCAGACCGGCCGCGAGCAGAATCCCGGGTCCGTTCTCTGCCTCATCCTCGGGTCCCAAGAGGGAGTGCGCCAGCGCGCCGATGAAGATGGTTACGCTGAGTCCCAACGGGAGATAGAGACCGATCGCGGCCGGCATGATCGGCGTGCGCCACTTCGATCCGATCCGTTCCAGGTAGCGATCGCTGAATCCGAGAAGCGCCGCGAGCGCCGCGCCGGTCGCTATTGTCCCGAGCGGTAGTCCGCCGTGGAAAACTCCCTGCGTCACTTTCGCCATCAGAAACGCTTGTGGCGCCGCCAGTGCACCCGCGCGCGCGGTCGCAGTGCCTGCGATTCCGTAGCCGGCGATCAGCAAATTCAGAATCGGCGCCATCACGAATGATGAAGCGATCGCGCCGACCAGCACTCCTATTTCGAGCGAGCGCGGCGTCGCGCCAACGTGAAAGCCGGTCGCGAGATCGTGCAGGGAATCACCCGCCATTGCGGCCGCCGTGCATACGATCGCGCCGGCAAGAATCGCCAGGTGCGGCCCGGCGCTCTGCGACACTCCGGCGAATTTCAGAAACAGCGCCACCGCGAGTAATACGATCACGGTGACACCCGACACCGGATTGTTCGACGCGCCGACTATTCCGGTCAGGTAGCCGGCGATCGCCGTCGCGAAAAAACAGATCAGTGTGAGTAACACTGCCAGCGACGCGCTGAGCGCGACTTGCCCGCTCAGGCCCAGACAGATGGCGAAAATAATCGGCACGCAAAGCGCCACCGCAGTCAGCACCGCGCGCGCCGAAAGATCGGTGTCCTCGCGCGCCGTGGCGACGGCGTGCGCCGAGCGCACGATCC
Source organism: uncultured delta proteobacterium (assembly GCA_963842085.1). Lineage (GTDB taxonomy): Bacteria > Desulfobacterota > Binatia > Binatales > Binataceae > Binatus. Next base: position 1,887,949 of record CAWJET010000001.1, on the reverse strand, counting down.
GGATGCTCTCGGCGATTGCGGAGGCGATGCGCGTGCGCAGCCGCCATAGTGTCACGACCCCGCCCGTGAGCATCGCGCCGACCCCGAGATAGCGCACCTGGGTGCTCCACAGTTGCGACGCGGTCGTGCCGGCGTCGCCCGTTCCGTATGCGGGATGTGACGCCGTTAGTACCGGAATCGCGACCAGCCAGGCGAATGCGCCGCCTGCGAATACCAGCGCCGCGATCCTGATTCCGATTATGTAACCGACGCCGAGCAGCGCCGCCGAAATATCAAGCGACCCGGCGATCGCGGCGCTTCCGACCCATCGCGCGCCTGAGACGGCGCCGGGAATAATTCCGGCGACGTCCTGAAGCGCTTTGAGAGCCGCCGAGATCAAACCGCCTACTACCAACGGACGAACATTCGCCTGCGCGTCACCGGCCCGAAGCACCTCCGCGCACGCGACCCCTTCGGGAAACGGCAGGCGCTCCTCGACGACGTACGCACGGCGCAAGAACACCACCAGCAACGAGCCCATCGTCGCGCCGACGACGCATAGCGCCGTCACTTCGACGTACGGCAGCGTCCTGACGCCGCCAAGGATTACCAGCGCCGGGAACGTGAAAATCGCGCCGGCTGCAACCGCTTCGCCTGCCGACGCGATCGTTTGCACCACGTTGTTTTCGAGAATCGTCGAGCCGCCAAGAATCCGCAGAATCGCCATCGAGATGACGGCAGCCGGGATGCTCGCGGAGACGGTCAGGCCCGCGTACAGGCCGAGGTAGGCGTTCGCCGCGCCGAGGATCAGCGCCAGTGCGATGCCAAGCACGATACTGCGACGCGTCAGTTCACGCAGCGGCGCAGTCGACGGCTCTGGAATTGGAATGTCGCGCTGCACGCCGACACTATATGTCATCGCGCGATGGCGGGCGCGAGAGAGTAGCTCAGATCAGTCGGTCTTCGTGTTGCCGTCAAGACTTGGATAATTGACCGGCTTGCCGGCGTGCTTCCAGCCCTGGATGCCGTCGCTCATCACGCTCACATCGGTATAACCCGCTGCTGCCGCCCGCCGGGCGGCTTCATGCGACGCGGTTCAATGCAGGTCGGCGCAGTAGAAGACCAGCTTCGCGCTTTTGTTGGGGGGCAACTCTTTCGCCACGTTGTACTTGTCGTCGCTGGTGAGAAGATGCGCGCCGGGAATCACGCCGGCCGTCGAACGCAGGCCCCATCCGTTCGCGTCATAGATGTTGACGTGCGAATTCGGATCGGCCATCAGCGAAGCAAGCTGTTCGACGCGGATGATCGCGAACTTGTCCGGCTCTTTTGGCTTGTTGTTGAGCAGCGCCCCGATGTCGAACGCGAACCCCGGCGCGGTCAGCGACAAAGCGATCGCACCGGCAATCGCAAATACGATTGAGCGGCGCGCTCGGAAAATTTCGCGAGAATGCGTGCCCATGTCGTCAGGCTATCAAACGCGCGCGCAAGACACGATTCCCGAAATATCGCGGACGATCTGGCCGCGCTCGATCGGCACGCATTCGGCGGGAAACTCGCGCGTCATGCGATGTCCAGCGTCCTCGAGCGCGCCGATGAAGCGATCGAGATGGCTCATCGCGCGCAGCAGGATGTCGTGCATCACGACCAGCGTATGCGGCCGCGTCGAGACGTCGCGAAGCGCGCGCTCGACCCACGCGTCCTGATCGATCCAATCCTCGGGCACGCAATTCCAGAGCACGCAGGTGTAACGATTGGCGACCAGGTGATCGGCCGCGGCGCGGCTCAGCAGATGCGGCCCAATCTTGCCGCCGCCGCCGAACGGACGAAACAGTTTCGGCGTTTCGGCGAGCGCGCCGATCAGCCGCTCGGTTTTTGCGATTTCCGAATCGACGGCATCCGCAGCGGGGTCGTCGCCTAGTGGTATGCGATGCGTGTACGAATGATTGCCGATTCGATGCCCCTCGGCCGCCGCGCGCTGGGCGAGTTTCATCCGCTCCGGCATCGCGAGATTTTTTCCGAGGACGAAGAACGACGCCTTCACGCCGCGGTGCGCGAGCACGTCGAGCACCACCGGCGTCACGGCGGGATCGGGGCCATTGTCGAACGAAAGCGCAACGTCACCCATGACGCTACTGTGATTTGGATGCCGTGAACCTGAACGAGTCGCCTTTCTTCGAGATCTTTCCCGCCGATGGCGTCGCGAAATGCGTTCCGAAAACGACGACGTTGGTGTCGGCATACTTTTCGCAGAATGCGCGCCGCGTCTTCTTGGCCATCGCGCCGTCGGAATCGAAACTGTCGTCCCATTCGGGATAGCGGCATTGAATCGGATGATGCATCAGGTCGCCGGTGATCACTGCCTCTTGCCCGTTCGACGAAATCCGCACGCTGTGATGCCCCGGAGTGTGACCGGGCGTCGGCTCGAGCCACACTTCGTCGGTGACACGAAAGTTTGAGTCGATCAGATCGGCAACGCCAGCGTCGACAACCGGGCGCACCGAATCTTCGACCGGGTCGCGCGCGTCCTTGCCGTCGAAGTGCGACCAGTAATCCCACTCGGTGCCGCCAATCAGGTAGCGGGCGTTGGGGAACGTCGGCACCCACTTGCCGTCCTTGAGCATCGTGTTCCAGCCGACGTGGTCCACGTGCAAATGCGTGCAGATGACACGATCGATGTTGTCGCGCGTATGTCCGGCCTTTTCCAGGTCGCTCAGGAACGGCAGCTTCAGATTGCTCCACACCGGGTTCGAACGGACCTTGTCGTTGCCGATGCAGGTGTCGACGATGATGCGCTTGCCCTGCGACTCGATGACGAGCGCGTGGATGCTCATGCGGAGCTTGCCCTTCTCGTCGGAGAAAGTGGGATAGAGCCAGTCGGCTTCCTGCTTCACGTTCTCGTAAGTTGCGTCGGGCAGGAGCCAGGTGCCGGGCCATGGCGCCTCGCTCTCGACAATCCGGGTTATCTTGACGTTGCCGACTTTGAACTGGTCCATTGCGAGCCTCCTGTCTGGCGCCAACTTAGCCCGAACTTTGGAGATTCGCCAAGCGTGAATGTTCGGTGCGAACTGAGGTATAGCTACTCGCGTACGAACGCGCTCAACGGAGGAGTTGCAATGGCAAAAGTTCGCGGCGAAGGCCCGCAGCAGGATATCGACGAGATCGTCCGGCTGCACAATCTATGGGTGAAAGCAAATCGGACGGGCAGCATCCCGATGATGCGCGACGCGTTCGTCGGAGGCGACAAGTTCTTCGGATGGAATCTCAACGGCTTTTCGTACGACGGGATCGAAGAGTGGGCGACGCTGTGGGAGTGGCTGGGCAAGTCGAAAGCGAAAGCGACTCTGGGCGAGGACGAAGACCTGCGCGTGCGCGTGCGCGGCGACATGGGATGGCTCTCGTGCAGCGCGGCCTTCACGATCACGCTCGACGACGGCAAGCCGCTGCCGGGCAGCGGCAAGTTCCGCAGCACCGAGGTGTACGTGCGCGAAGATGAGCACGGGAAACCGGCCTGGAAGATGTGGCATTGCCACTTCTCGTGGTGCGCGCAAGGTCCGCGGATGGCATTCGAGGACGAGGCTTAAGGCAATGGCCAAAGTTCGCGAATTCGGCGTCGGTTTCGAAACGCTGCACACGCGCGAGTTCGTCGCGCACGCCAGGCACGCCGAAGAACTCGGCTTCGGGACGTTTTGGGTGCCCGAGGATCCCTTCTACCGCGGTGCGTTCACGGTAGGATCTGCAATCGCGTGCGGTACGTCGAAGATCAAGATTGGGCTCGGCATCGTGAATCCCTATTTGCGGCATCCCGCGCTCACCGCGATGGAATTCGCGGCGCTCGACGAGGTCGCGGAAGGACGCGCAATTCTCGGCATCGGCGCTGGACTGAAAGACTGGATCGCGGGACGCCTCAAAATTCCATACACAAAACCGACGGTGGCGATGCGCGAGAGTATCGAGATCGTTCGGCGATTCTTTCGTGGCGAAGAGGTCACGTACCCGGGAAAGGTCTTTCAGACCGAGCGAATCAAGCTGAGTTTCAAGCCGGTGCGCACGGAGATTCCAATTTATCTCGGCGTGCTCGGGCCAAAGAATTGCGAGCTGACGGGAGAAGTGGCGGACGGCTTGCTGCTCAGCGTGATGTCGTCGCCGGCGTACGTGAAGTTCGCGATGGAGCACGTGCGGCGAGGTCTTGCGAAGTCAGGCCGCGACGAGCGCGCGTTCGGTGTCGGCGCGTATATCTTGTCGTCGATTTCGGAGGACGAACGCGCGGCGCGCGACCGGCTTCGGCCGTTCGTCGCGATTTTGATCTCCCTGATGGCGCCGCAGCCGACGACGCCGATCTTCGCGGCGGCCGCACTGGCGCCCGACACGATTCGCGCCTTCGGCGAGACTTTCGCGCGCGGAAAAGTGCCAGCGGACATGGTGACCGACGAGATGCTCGATACATTTACGATTGCCGGCAGCCCCGCGCGATGCCGCGAGAACCTGGCCCGGCTCGTCGAAGCGGGCGTGACGGCGCCGGTGTTCTTCGAAGTGCCGGGCGTGCCGCCGCGACAGACGATGGACGACGCGCATCGGCATCTGATGCCGTATTTCACCTGATAGACGTGACCAAGAGGACTCGACGATGGCGTTCCAGGTCCCCAGTGCAGACGAATTGAAGAGAGTTGCGCGTGCGAATCATATCGAGCTGACGGCCGAGGAACTCGCGGCGCTTGAGGGCATGATGCCCGGACAAATGGCGATCCTCGAGCAGATCGACGCGATCGCGGTCGCGCCACAGGATTCGGTGACGCGGTATCGCGATCGCAAGGCGGGCGTGCGGCCTTCGCCGAAGGATGATCCGCTGAACGCGATTGTCACACGGTGTAGCGTCAAGGGCGCGTCCGGCGGCCCGCTCAAGGGCAAGCGGGTGGGAGTGAAGGACAGCGTGTGCGTGGCGGGGATACCGGCGAGCGGCGGGTCGTCGGTGCTGAAGGGTTACGTGGCGGAGCGCGACGCAACGATCGTTGCGCGGATGCTCGACGCGGGCGCGGAAATTGTCGCCACGTTGAACATGGACGACTTCGCGCTTTCGGGCGACGGCCGCACCAGCTTCTATGGACCGGCGCGCAATCCGCACAATCCCGAAGACTGCACGGGTGGCTCGTCGTGCGGCTCGGCGGCGGCGCTTTACTATGACGATATCGATCTGACCATTGGCACCGACCAGGGCGGCTCGATCAGGATTCCAGCGTCGTGGTCGGGCGTAGTCGGTATCAAGCCGACCTACGGTCTCGTTCCTTACACGGGAGTGATGAGTATCGACCCAACGCTCGATCATGTCGGGCCGATGGCTCGTAGTGTGGGCGACGTTGCGCTACTGCTCGAAGTGCTCGCGGGCAAGGATCCGTTCGATCCGCGCCAGCGCGAGGTCACGACCGCGCCGTATCGCGAGGCGCTGGGGAAGTCGCTCGACGGAATCAGGCTGGGAGTCGTGCGCCAGGGCTTTACGCAAGCCGGCGCCCAAGACGACGTGAACGCCGCGGTGAATCGCGCGCTTGCGGCGCTCGGAAAACTTGGGGCGCGCGCGACCGAGATTTCGATCCCCGAGCATCGAAATGCCTCCGACCTGCTCTACGCGATAGTGCCCGAGGGGATGGCGATGCTGGCGCGGACCAATCTGCAAGGGACGCATCATGCTGGTGCGTACATGCCGGAACTCGCAGCGCACTTCGGAGAGCGGTTCCCGGAACGGGCGAACGATGTCGCGCTGACCGTCAAGTTTATGCTGGTGTTCGGGGACCTTATGCGCGAGCGCTATCACGGTAAGTTTTACGCCAAGGCGCAGAGCTACCGGCCGGTGCTGACGGCAAAATACGATGCCGCGCTCGGCGAGTACGACGCGCTCGTGATGCCCGCGACGCCCATGAAGGCGCATCGCATCGACGAACGCGCGCCCTACTCGATGATCACCAACACGGCGCCATTCGATATCACCGGACATCCGGCGGTAAGCGTGCCGTGCGCGATGTCCAACGGACTTCCGGTGGGGTTGATGATCGTCGGGCGGCATTTCGAGGATTCGACGCCGCTGAAGATCGCCTACGCGTACGAACAGAGCGTCGATTGGGCGAAAGCGTAGGCGTCGCGCAGGGGAAAGAAGTGGGTTGCGCCTGATCCTTGCGGCGGATGTGTTCTGCTATGGGCTGGTGCGTGAAGAGTAGTGGGCGACCAATATTACCGCAATGGCTACGCGTGACCACCGGTTTAGCGTCTCGTCGCGCTGCGAACTGCTGCCGTATCTGCTCACGCTGCCGCTCGGATTGTCGCGCAAACACGCGAAGGATCTGCTGCGCTTCCGGGCAGTGGCCGTAACTCGTTTCACCACCGTGAGGCACAACACCCAGTTGGAGCCCGGCGACGTCGTGACTATCGCGGCAGGCAAGCAACTCCCGGCCGCATCGATCGAGCGCCACGGCTTGAAAATCGTGTATCGCGACGATGATATCGTCGTCGTCGACAAACCAGCGGGTCTGCTTTCGATGGGCTCGGCGGGCGAGAAGGAGAGGACCGCGTATCGGATTCTCAACGAACATCTGAAGGCGCTCACCAATTCGCCGCTGCAGCAGGTCTTCATCGTGCATCGACTCGATCGCGAGACCTCCGGCCTGATGCTGTTCGCGAGAAGCCGCCCGATGCAGGCGGCGCTTCAGAAAAACTGGAAGAGCGTCACAAAGAAATACCTTGCCGTGGTGGAGGGCGTGCCCGCGAAGACCGAGGGGACGCTCCGCGACAATCTTGCTGAGAGCAAGTCATTCAAGATGCATCGCGTCGAGCGGGGTGGCGAGCTGGCGATCACTCACTACCGCGTTTTACGAACAGGTCGAGACAACTCGCTGATCGAGCTAACGCTCGAAACCGGCCGCAAAAATCAGATCCGCGTGCAGATGGCGGGCTTTGGGCATCCCATCGTCGGCGATCGCAAGTACGGTGCGACCAGCGATCCTGCCCGGCGGTTGGCGCTACATTCGTGTGAGCTGAAGTTTTGCCATCCGGCGTCAGGCGCCCCGATGGCCTTCCTCAGCGCTCTGCCAGGCCGGCTCATGGCGCTACTCGAGCCGCGCGCCGCAACCTCAAAAAGACCTTCCTCGAATGACTCACCGGCAAAGGAATGACGCTGCGGTGCGATTCAGACGGCTGGCGAGGTTCGCGTGCCCTATCCTGGTTGAGGTTGATAACTCACATTAGTTCATGAGGCGCGCGATTGCCTGCCGCAGCCAATTATTGGTGGCGTCGGTCGCGATGCGCAGGGCGATCGGCAGCTGCGGCACGCAACTTGGATCGATCAAGGGTGCCGGAAAGCAGAGTGAGCACTGAAGGGGCAAGCGTTCCCGCGATCGACATGCGGGCGATCACCCAACTCGCCGAAGGCGACGATTTGGGCGAGCAATTTATCGCCGAAATCATCGACGTATTTCTTGCCGACTTGAGCGAACGCGCACGCAAAATCGGCGCGCAGATGAGCAGCAACGACCGCGCCGGAATTGCGACGACGGCACACGCGATAAGGGGCAGTTGCAGTCATTTTGGTGCGGTGCGGCTGATGGAGCTGTCTGGTGAGATCGAGGACCTGATCAGGTGGGGAGAAACCGACGGCCTGCAAGCGGCGATCGACTCCATGGTCGCGGAAACGGAACGCGTCCGCGCCGCGCTGGAAGCTTTTCGCTCCAGCCACGCGCCGCCCTGAGCGGCGCTCGAAAGCAGGATCACGCAGCCGTTGTTTGGGCGGGTGCGGATCCTCCACCGCTTCCGCTGCTCAATGCGAGGATCACTTCAGTCCAGCCGTCGAAAATCATATCGATGCCGATGAAAAGTCCGATGACCCACAGTCCTGAAACCGGCCACGAACTCATGATGCAAAATCCGAGAAACAGTGAAATTGCACCGTTGAGGACCAGCCATCCCCGATGAGGTATTGGAGTCGAAAAAGCCACGAAGATTCTGAAAGTGCCCGCGACGATCAACAGCATCGCGATCATCAGGGTTAGGGTCACGGCAGCTACCCCCGGATGCGAGATTATCAGGAGGCCGGTCACCGCATAGAGCAGACCGCCCATGAGATTGATGAAAAAACCGCCCCAGGCGCGTCGCGCGAAACCGTGAACGATCTCGAACAAGCCGCCGAAGATTAACAGCCAGCCGAGTAAGAGCACGGAAACCATCGTCATCAGCTCGGCGCTGCCTATCGCAATCGTGCCTATGACGATCAGCGCCGCTCCCAGGCAGAGAAACCAGGTACGATGCGCCCTCACCTCTTCGATGCCCAACGGTGCTATCAGTATAGCCATCCCGATCTCCCCTGGATTGGTTTGAGTATACGAGTCACGGGTCAACCAGTTGGCGGCTGCGCAGGCGGAGCCGGCGGCGCCGATTCACCAGTGAAGTGGACAGCGGTGCCGGCGCATTCGAAGTATCCACTTTCGGTGTAGGGCTCGGAAGGAGCATAGTTGTCGTCTGAGGCGAACCATACGCTCGTCTTCACGATCGCATCAACCTGGTTGCCGTACTTGCGATATGCGGCAGCTTTGAGTCGGTCGCCGTGGACTGCCGGGCCGCTCCTGGAATTCGGCCGGTCGAAGCAGTAGCCCTCCACACGTCCGAGCGTGGTGTACTGCGGATGACCCTTGACGTTGGCGCCGGAGACAACCTGTATCTTCTTGATCGCGGCGCTTAAGGCGTCTTGCTGCTGCTGTAGATGGGCGACATCCTGATCGACGTGCTGCTCTTCCTGCTGAACGCCGGAGCATCCTGCGAGCGCCACGATCGCCACTATGAGAATCGGCAGCCGCGTCAGAATCACTTCTTTCGGATTTGCCTAGCCAACTCGCGCACAGCTCAGGACGTATTTCTGTCGATCAGTCCGTCCGCTACAAACCTTTCTTCCTGCGCTCGGCCCAACGCTTTTTCATCGCAAGTGACAGGCGCCGTCTGCCTTCCGGCGTCAGGCCGCGCTTGCGCCTCTTCGACGTGCTCCCCTTAGGCCTGCCGGCGCTCGTCCTTCTGCCACTCCCCGACATGGCCGATCCCAAGAGCGCCGTGATAGCGCGACCGAGCCTGTCTCTCTCCTTCTTCAAGTCCGCGACTAATTTGTTCAGGTCCAAGGTTGGCTCCTTTGGCGAGGTTGCTATACGCAGCTCACGCCTTTCTGCAACTGTCCACGCGATTCGCGTCCTATCGCAGTCCGGATAGGAGCGCATGCCAATTCGTATCAGGGCAAATACCTACTCTTTCTATCGGCCGAATCCAATCACGCAGAAATCCATACCGAAGATCCTCCGTGCGAGCAGCCGCGATCGTGGAGGTAGCGAACAACCTCGATTACCACTAGAGTGAAGCGACGTTTTGTTGGAAAGGTTTCGTGAACGAAGCTCATCGCACTAGATTTCTCGTCGAGCTCATCAAACCCTCGCACTACGACGACGACGGCTACCTGATCCAATGGTGGCGCGGATTCGTGCCGTCCAGCTCGTTGTCGAACCTCTACGGCCTCGCGCTCGACGCGCAGACGCGGCGCATCCTCGGCGACGGCGTTGATCTCGATATCGAGGCGCACGACGAGACTAATGCGAAAGTCCGGGTCCGTTCGATAATCCGCCGCTTCAAGCGCAACGCGAACCGCGGCATCGTTCTGTTGGTCGGAGTGCAAACCAACCAGTTTGCGCGGGCCGTTGATATCGCGCGCGAAATGCGTGCCGCCGGAATCCAGGTCGCGATAGGAGGATTCCACGTCAGCGGATGCCTCGCGATGCTGCCCGAGATGCCGCCCGAGATGAAGGACGCGCTCGCGCTCGGAATCACGCTGTTCGCGGGCGAGGCCGAGCGCCGGCTCGACGAGCTGCTCGTCGCGGCCTTCGAGAATCGTCTCGCGCCGGTTTACAACTACATGGCCGATTTGCCGGCGATGGACGGTGAGCCGCTGCCGTTCCTTCCGATCAAATACGTCAAGCGCTACGCCGGCGCGCTCGGATGCTTCGACGCGGGGCGCGGATGCCCTTTCAGTTGCAGCTTCTGCACGATCATAAATGTGCAGGGGCGCAAGTCCCGTCATCGCACCGCCGACGACATTGAGCAGTTGATTCGCGCGCATGCGGCCCAGGGCGTGCGCAGTTTCTTCATCACCGACGACAATTTCGCGCGCAACCGGAATTGGGAACCGATCCTCGACCGCATCATCGAACTCAAACGCCGCGACCGGCTCAAGATAAACATCATCATGCAAGTCGACACCATGTGCCACAAAATCCCGAACTTCGTCGAGAAGTCCGTGCGCGCAGGGTGCAAGAAAGTTTTCATCGGGCTCGAGAGCATCAATCCCGACTCCCTCAAGGGCGCATCGAAGGGTCAGAATCGCATCACTGAGTACCGCAAGATGCTCCAGGCGTGGAAGCGCGCCAAGGTGCTCACCTACGCCGGCTACATCCTGGGCTTCCCGTCCGATACGCCCGCGAGCATCGAGCGCGACATCGGGATCATCCAGCGCGAACTCCCGATCGACATCATGGAGTTCTTCATGCTGACGCCGCTGCCCGGCTCCAAGGATCACCAGGAGATGTACCTGCGCGGCGAGCGGATGGAAGCGGACACCAATAAGTATGACGCCGAGCATGCGACCGCCGCTCATCCGCGGATGAGCGCCGCCGAATGGCAGGATATCTACCAGCGGGCGTGGCACCTGTACTATTCGCCGGCGCACATCGAGACGCTGATCAAGCGGGCGGTCGCCAGCGGAATGCGTACGCGGCGAATTACCTCGATGATTTTCTATTTCTACGGGAGTCATGCATTCGAACGGGTGCATCCCTTGCAAGGCGGCATCCTTCGCCGCAAGCCGCGCACGCAACGCCGTCCCGGAGTTCCGCGCGAAAACGCACTCAGCTTTTTTGCGCGGCGCGCGCGCGAGATGGCAGCGACCTATGTGCCTGGGCTGTGGTTCTTCTGGCGTCTGGAACGGCTGCGACGCAAGATCGAAAACGATCCGGTGTCGAAGCTCTATACCGATGTCGCGCTCAGCCCGGTCGTTGATAGCGAGTTCGACGCCGATCTCGAGCTATACCACGCGACGGATTCAGCGCGCCGCGCCGCCGAGCAGGCCCAATCGCGCGCCGCGGAGATGCGAAAGATCGAGCTCCGCCGCGCCGCCGCCGGCTGATCTAGTTTGCGGCCTGTTGCTGGTACAGCCCGGGTAAGTCTTTCTGAAACCGTTCCAGTTTCGGCAAATCGTTGTACACGATGTAGGGTTGATCCGGATGAAGCTCCAGATAGTTCTGATGGTAGTCTTCGGCCGGATAGAAGCCGGTGAGCGGAACAACCTTGGTCACGATGGGCTTGGAGAATGCGTGTTTGCGATCGAGTTGCGCGATGTAGTCATCCGCCATCTTCTTCTGTGCGTCGTTCTCGTAGAAAATCGAAGAGCGATACTGAGTTCCTGAATCCGGGCCCTGCCGATTCAGTTCGGTCGGATCGTGAGCGACGAAAAAAAATACTTTCAAGAGGTCGTCGTAAGAGACCTTCGACGGATCGTAGGTAACCTGCACCGACTCCGCGTGTCCGGTCGTTCCCGTGCTGACGATCTCGTAGTGCGCGGTGTCTGCCGCTCCTCCAGCGTATCCGGAAACGACTTTGGTCACGCCCTTTACATGCTTGAAGACGGCCTCCACGCCCCAGAAACAGCCGCCCGAAAAAACCGCAGTAGCGCTGTCGTTGCCGCTGCTCTGCGCGAAAGTGTCGACCGTCGTCAGGCCGAATAAAATGCCCAGGGCAAGCAAGCGCGTTGATATCCACTTCGTTCGCGATGTCATGTTCATCATACTAGCAACGCCCGAGACTCGCGTCTGGTTCCCCGAAGCAGGTTTGAATTTGACCATCGACCCTGAAGTCTGAGCAAAATCCATCCATGCGATTCGCGCCGATTCTGCTCGCTTTTGCAACGTTCCTCTCTACCGGATTGGGCGGGACGGCAGCCATTCGGTTGCGCGACCGGCTCCATCTGTTGCTCGGCTTCAGTTCCGGCGCCGTGTTGGCAGTCGCTCTGTTCGACATACTGCCGGAAGTCTTCGCCTTCGACCACGGCGCATCGTACATGCCAATCACCGCGCTGGGATTCCTTGCGTTCTTCGGACTTGAACGTTATACGGCGATGCACCGCGCCCGCGAACACCCTCATCTGGTGGAAGCGCATGAGCCGGAGCTCGGCGCGATGTCCGCGGCGGGCCTGGCCTTCCACAGTTTCCTGGACGGCGTTGCAATCGGTGTCGGCTTTCAGACCAGCGTTCAGATGGGACTCGTGATTGCCTTCGGCATAATCGCGCATGATTTCAGCGATGGGCTGAACACCGTGACGGTCGTCCTCGCCCATGGGAATTCGCACCGCAGCGCCGTTTTCTGGCTGCTAATCGACATGTCGACGCCGGTTCTCGGTGCAGCCTCGACGCTGATGTTCAACTTGAGGGCAGGACTCCTGCCGTGGTTGCTGGCATTCTTCGCCGGTTCTTTTCTTTATATTGGCGCCTCGGATCTACTGCCTGAAGCGCGCGAGCACGACTCTCCATTGGTCGCCGTCGCCACTTGCGTTGGGATGCTCGTAATTTTTCTGGTCACCCACTTCCTGCGCGGATAAATCATTTACACCTCGGCGCCGGAGGAACGTGGCGAGAAACGACAGACGTGTATGATGTCTGCCATCACGGGAAAAAGGCTCGCGCGACTGCTCGCTTTAGTTCGGCTCGTCGGGCTTGTTCTTCTCGTTGTCTGGGTGAAGATCGATCTCGAGTCGCATCGGCGCTGGTACGATTACTCGCGGGCCCGCGACGAAATGATGGCTGCAACCGATACAGAAACCCTGATTCCATACGAAGAGGTGAAACGCGCTCCTTTGAAGCTGCCTAAGAGACAGGAGCCGCGTCGCTATGTAGAACCAAAAAACGGCGATATAACTACGTGCCAGAAACCTATTAATTGAGGTTGGATCAAAGTCGAGTAGTCGTCAGCGCAGGCAAAAAGATTCGCTAATCCAAGACCCGATAACGGCGCGCTTCGGAGGTCATTGCGCCATGTCATCTAAAGATCACTCGGACGAACCACAGCAGTCTGCCGAACCCCCGCCAAGCGCAAGCAAAGCGTCGAGTTCAGACGCCGAGTGGCCCCGGCTCCTCGCGCGCATAGTCGAAGGAGTAGTCAGCGCTGAACTGCATGAGTTCGAAGACAACGTGATGGCGTTTCTCGATTCCGCCGTAGCGAACGCCCACGCAACTTTCGTCTGGCTATGCGCGGGGGCAGTCGGCACGGCCTTTCTGCTGGCTGGGTTGGTCTTGTTCCTGGGAATCTTTCTTCAATGGTGGGCGGTCTGCGGGTTAATCGGCATAGTGGTCATCGGCGCGGGTTCTCTTGCCAGAGGCAGGCATCGCGCGCGCAGGCGCCGATCACGCCGATAGCATCGAAAGACGCACCCGATATCAATCGACGATTCAATAAGGAGACAGACCGATGCCACATTGGTACGAAGACAATTCACGATCGATCGGACATACGCCGCTGGTGCGGCTCCACCGCGTCATCGACGGCGCGCCGGCCATAGTTCTGGGCAAGGTCGAAGGACGCAATCCTGCCTATTCCGTCAAATGCCGAATCGGGGCGGCAATGGTATGGGACGCGGAAAAGCGCGGCCTGCTTGGTCCGGGCAAGGAACTGGTGGAACCGACCAGCGGCAACACCGGCATTGCGCTGGCGTTCGTCGCAGCTGCCCGCAAGATCCCCCTGACCCTGACGATGCCGGATACGATGAGCCTCGAGCGCCGCAAACTGCTGATTGCCTACGGCGCCAAGCTGGTATTGACCGAGGGCGCGCGCGGCATGACCGGCGCGATCGCGAAGGCGGAGGAAATCGTAGCGTCGGCGCCCGAGCGCTACGTTTTGCTGCAGCAGTTCAAGAATCCCGCGAATCCCGCGATTCACGAAACGACCACCGGACCGGAAATCTGGAACGATACTGACGGCGCGATCGATATTTTCGTGTCGGGGGTCGGTACCGGCGGAACTATCACCGGAGTCTCGCGCTACATCAAACGAACGATGGGCAAGGCGATCGTTTCGGTGGCCGTCGAGCCGAGTGCCAGCCCGGTCATCACGCAGCAGCGCAGCGGACAACCGCTGAAGCCGGGCCCGCACAAGATCCAAGGCATCGGCGCGGGGTTCGTGCCCGAAAATCTGGACCTCTCGCTGGTCGATGTAGTCGAGCAGGTCACCAACGAAGAGGCGATCGAGTACGCGCGGCGACTGACCCGCGAAGAAGGAATCCTGTCGGGCATTTCATGCGGAGCCGCCGTCGCGGTCGCCGCGCGCATCGCCAAGCGCCCGGCCAGCGCGGGCAAGACCATTGTCGTCGTGCTGCCTGATTCCGGCGAGCGGTACCTGAGCACGGCACTGTTCGAAGGTATTGCCTGAGCCGAAGTCTGGGCGCGAGAGCATGATGGCAGAATGATTCCTCTCCTGCCGCCCGCTCCGAGCGGATTAGATCGCGTTCGAGCCTGCCGCGACGGATCAGCTTGCGACGGCGTCCTTGTACTTCGGCGACGACGCCTTCATGAAGCGCAGGAGCATCCTCATCTCGGCGATTCGCTTGCCGTCCGCTTCGTTCAGCGCGGTCTCGAACCACATGTACTCCGTCTTCGGGCTCTGGCCCAGCGCAACGATACTCCCGTTCACGCGATACGGATGTTCAACCAGAACCGGCCCGTTGATGTTGCGCAACTCGATCGCGCCGAACAGTCCCACCGCCTGGCCGAGCTTGCCGCGCAGGGTCGCGATCGATTGCGCGTAGAGAAGCTGCACCATCGTTGCTGGAGTTGCGATCGCACCACCCCACGGTGAGGGCTTGGTGTACCATTCCAGCGGTTCGGTGATGACTTTCATCCGTTCGGTCATCGCGTCTTTCGTCAGAAACGCATCGCACTCCTCGAAACGATCGCCGACCTTGAGCCCGCCGAGGATCCGCAACTCACCTGCGTCGAACCGATCGAGCGGACGGCGCAGCAATGCGCTCGGCTCCTCGGGGCTTCCGACCGACGCAGTGCCCTCGGCAACGCGCATGCCGTCATCGCGCTCGATCCAGATATCGACCTGCGCGTCGGTAGCGTCGAGCGGCGACTCTTTGAGGAACGCGCGGACCGCCTCGCGGTCAGTCGTCGCGTTGAGGAAGTACATGGAGATTGTGCCGTGTTCGAACCATCGCTTGCCGAACGCTTTCAGCAGGAGCGGCGGAAACAGTTCCAGGTGGATCGAGCCGGCGACGGTGCCGCCGCGAAACCCGAGCTTGGTCGCCGTCGCATCATCATGGATGCTGCCCTTAACGTTGCGAGCGTTGTTCTGGGATCGGCGCAACGGGCCGACGAACACATGATCGCGCAATTCGATTTCCGGATTCATGGTGCCGTCCTCGAAGCCGATTCAAGCAGGTCTCACAGCGATCGGCAAACTTCTCAAGTCACTGTGATCGAGCGTTTCC
Organism: uncultured delta proteobacterium; assembly: GCA_963842085.1. Taxonomy (GTDB): domain Bacteria; phylum Desulfobacterota; class Binatia; order Binatales; family Binataceae; genus Binatus. Next base: position 1,872,432 of record CAWJET010000001.1, on the reverse strand, counting down.
CGATCGATTTGTTCGAGTGCTAACTTCGGCGCGTGGCGACCTCTTCAGCGATGGAACCGGTGGGGTGGATCCGCGATCTGCTTGCTTCGCTCGGATGCGCGGATACTTCGAATCGGCACGCGCTTCACATCACCGGAAGCGATCCGGTAATCGCAACGCGATTTCGCGCCGGCGAGGCTGCCGCCGCGGTTCTTGCCGCGAATGCGACCGCCGCCGCCGACTTGTGGTGCACGCGCGGCGGCCGTCCGCAGCGGATCGAAGTGGACGTGCGCGCCGCTGCCGCGTCGCTCGTGTCGTTCGCATACTTGAGGTATCAAGGCGCCTCGTTCGAGCGGCGAGCGCAGCCGACGACCGCGCTCTATCAAGCCCGTGGCGGGCGATGGGTTCATCTGCATGGCGGATTCCGTTCGCGCGAAGGCACGCTTGCACTTTTGCGATGCGACGATGACGCGAGCGCGCTCGCCAAGGCGGTCGCGACGTGGGATGCGCAAGTGCTCGAAGATACGCTCGCAGAGCGCGGCGTATGCGGCGCGAAGCTCCGCAGCGCCGACGAGTGGCGCGTTCATCCGCAAGGGATCGCGCTTGCGCGGGTGCCCGTCGTCGAGATCCTTCGCCTCGGCGACGCACCTCCTGAGCTGCTGCCCGGACCTCGCGCCGATGAGCGCGGTGCACGGCCGCTCTGGGGTGTGCGCGTTCTCGACCTTACGCGCGTGCTGGCTGGACCGACCTGCGCGCGGACCCTGGCGGAGCACGGCGCCGACGTGCTGCACGTGCGAAGTCCCAAACTGCCGTCAATCGAGCCCTTCGTCATCGACACGAATCCCGGCAAGCGTTCGTGCTATCTCGACCTCGACCACAAAGAAGACGTCGAGCAACTGCGCGCGCTGGTCCGCGATGCGCACGTGTTCTCGCAAGGGTACCGGCCCGGCGCTCTCGCGCGGCGCGGCTTTGCGCCGGAAGAATTGGCGCGGGTGCGCCCCGGCATCATCGTCGTGTCGATCGACTGCTACGGACATGAAGGCCCGTTTGCGGGCCGCCCCGGATGGGAACAACTCGCGCAAACCGTCACCGGCATGGCGCACGAGCAAGCCGGCGACGAGCATCCCGCGCTCGTACCCGCCGCGATCAACGACTACACGACGGGCTATCTTGGCGCGCTGGGCGTGATGTGTGCGCTCGCGCGACGCACAACCGAAGGCGGGACCTGGCACGTTCGCGTGTCGCTCGCGCGCACATCGATGTGGATCATGTCGTTGCCGCGCACCGCGCCCGATGCCAAGCCCGGAGGATTCGACTCGGCGTCGATTGCTCCCTGGATGATTGAGATGGATAGCGCTTGGGGCCGACTGTCGCGGCTGGGGCCGATCGCGCGGATGTCGGAAACGCCGCCTCGATGGGATCTCTCGCCTGCGCCGCTGGGCAGCGATCCCCCGGCCTGGCGCTAGTTCAGGTTCGAGCGTAATGGCAACGCGATCTGACAGGCACGCTCAGGAGCGCCGATCGGCTGATATGACTTCAGCAGTGTCATCGATTGTCACCAACAAGCCGTCGCACCTGCCTCCAGCGAGGAGTCTCAGATCGCAGATTCTGCGCGACCTCGTTAGCGTCGCCCTGCTCGCTATAGCGGCTTTGGCCACCGGGCTCGCGATGAACCGTTTTTCGGCCGCGCCACTTCCTATGGTCTACCAAACGCCTGAACAGCGCTTCGATGCCGAGCTGACGACTCTGGTCGCGGCGCCGCCTTTCAAGATCGCGCCCGCGGCAACTGTCACACTTGATGAATTCCGTTCAGCCGTCGACCGCAAGAGCGCACTCATCCTTGATGCCCGGCCGTCGGTGTTCTTCGAAAATGGACACGTGCCGGGCGCGTTGAACCTCGCGCGAGACGATTTCGCGCAAGACTATCGGCGCCTGGCCGGCGTGTTGCAGGCCGCCCATGACAAGCCGATCATTGTGTACTGCTCCGGCGGCGACTGTCATGACAGCCGCCTCGTGGCGAACGCGTTGCTGAGTCTCGGCTTCAGCAACGTCAGCGTCTTCACTGGCGGCTGGGATGCGTGGTCGGCGGCCAGGCTGCCGGCATCCACAGGGAGCGGACGATGATGTCCTCCGACAATTCGCGCCGCTACGCGGTGCTCGCGGTCAGCATCGCCGTGGCTGCCGTCTTCATTTACGCGGGTGTCGACAAGATCCGCGACCCGCTGCAGTTCGCGGACAGCATCGCGGCGTTCGCGATCCTGCCCGCGGTGCTCATCAACCTGCTGGCGCTGGGTCTGCCGCCATTCGAGATCGCATGCGGCCTCTTGCTGTTCGCCCCACCGACCAGACGCATCGGAGCGCTCGCGGTTGCGGTCATCTCCGTGATGTTCTTAGCGGCCTTGTCGTCCGCGCTGCTTCGAGGCCTCACGCTCGACTGCGGATGCTTCGGCCTCGGCGCTCCGTCGCGGCCGCGAATGTGGGTGGAGCTTGCGCTGGACGCCGTGTTGCTCTCGGGCGCGCTGTTCGTCTATCTTCGTTCGATCTCCCGGCTGGTCTTTGCGTCACGATAGATCAGCGCGACGTCCGCGGCGGAATCGTTTCGCATCGACGCGACTACCGCGCGATGCGGTGACAGGCGGCAGATCGGATCGGCCTCGGCGGCATTTCCGGTCAGCATGAAGGCTTGACATCGGCATCCGCCGAAATCGATTTCCTTCCTGGCGCAACTGCGGCACGGTTCCATCATCCAGTCGTCGCCGCGAAACGCATTCATCGCGGGTGAGTCGCGCCAGATTTCTCGAAGCGCGCTGTCGCGTACCGAGTCGAAGTGCATGCCTGGGATCACCGAGGCGGCGTGGCACGGCATCACTTCGCCGGCCGGATTGATGCACATGTAGCTGCGGCCCCATCCGCCCATGCAGGGTTTGGGCTCGCCCGAGAGATAGTCGTTCTGCACGAACGCGATTTCGAGCGTGCCACGATACTGCGCGATCGCCGCGCGCGCGATTTCCTCGGCGCGATCGTAATCTTCGCGAGTCGGCATCAAGGCGCGCCGATTCTCGGCCGCCCACGCGTAGAACTGGGTATTGGCCAGCTCGAGCCGATCCGCGCCGAGCTCCAATGCGAGCGCGATGAGCTCGGGCACCTCGGCGATGTTCATCTGATGGAGCACCACGTTGAGGGTAAGCGGAAAGCCGGTTTTGCCGATGAGCCGCGCGACCTCGAGCTTTTTTCGATGCGAGCGGACGCCGGCGATCTTCTCGGCGCTTTCGCGCGCCGCGCCCTGGATGCTCAGTTGAATATGGTCGAGGCCCGCCGCGCGAAGCTGCCGCAGCTTGTCCTCGTCGAGCAGCGTGCCGCCGGTTATCAGGTTGGTGTAGAGGTCACAGGCTCGCGCATGCTGAATCAGTTCGACGAGATCGCCGCGAAGAACGGGCTCGCCGCCCGAGAGATGCAACTGCATGACACCCAGTTCCGCAGCCGCCGAAAAAACCCGCCGCCACTCGTCGGTCGAGAGTTCGCGGCGCGAGCGGTGGAAATCGACGGGGTTGGAACAGTACAGGCATCGCAGCGGACATCGATAGGTTAGCTCGGCGACGAGCGTGTATGGGCGCGGCGCCGCGCTCATTGGAGCAACCCGCGCGCGCGAATCGTGGCGAGGAACTCGACGACCTCGCGCGTCAGCGCGTCGCGGTCTGCGTCGCGATACTTTTGCGACAGTTGTTCGACGATTTCACTTATCAAGCGCGCGCCGTCGCATAGCCGCACGATCGCGGCGCCCGTTTCGTTGAGAGCCAACGCAGCCTCCGGGAACAGGAGCATTTCCCGGTTCGCGATCGGGTCGAACTTGAGCCGCGCGCGCGCCGCCAGCCGCGGCCGCCATGCGTCGTCGGAGCCCATCAGAGTTTCCGCGTATCGTGCCATAGCGGCGGCAAATAGCCGGGTGAAACGTACGCGTAGTGAATCGCGTCGAGCAGGCCCCACAGTATGTGACACTTGAGCGTGAGCGCGTCAGCCGCGCGATCCTGCGACTCGCGCGTGGTGCAATGCGCGACGACATAGCGCAAGCCGAACTCCGAGTCGCGCGGCGCCTGCACCAGGCGTCCGCGAAAATATTCCAGGCCGCGGCTGTCGAGCCACGGGTAGAGTTTTTCGAGAACCGCAATACGATCGGCCATCAAAGTTGGCGCGAATAGTTCCGTCAGCGACGAGGCGACCGCCTCGGTCAGCGGGCGCGACGCGCACAGATGCAGGTAGGCGTCGACCGCAAACCGCACGCCCGGCAGCACGTAGCGCAGGCTCGCGACATCGGCGGCGTCGAGCCCCGCGGCCTCCGACAGCTTGTACCACTTGCGGATGCCGCCCTCGGTGTCGCGCGTCCCGTCGTGGTCGATGATCCGCGTGATCCATGCGCGGCGAAATTCCGGGTCGTCGGCCTTGGCCAGGATGAGCGCATCCTTTTTCGGAATCGTCCACTGATAATAGAAACGATTTTCGATCCACGCCTGCAGTTGCCGCCTGGTGAGTTTGCCCTGATGCATCAGCAGGTGAAAGGGATGCTTGTCGTGATAGGCCGCAGCACCAATCGCCCGCAGGCGCGCGACAAATTTTTCAGGCGAGTCAGCTCTGCTTTCTGTCATTATCGTTCAAGCCCGAAGTCACACCCTAAAATCCATGCCGTCTTCGGCGACTTCCCATCCCGCTTTTTCGACCTCGCGGCGCTCGGCCGAGGTTTCATCGAGAATGGGATTTGTGTTGTTGATGTGAGTATAGATTTTTCTAATCGAGAGATCGCGGAGCTGCGCCAGGCTGCCGCGCGGCCCCGAGATGGAGACATGGCCCATCGCGGACGCGGTCCGCATCCCGGCGCCGCGGAGCTCCATTTCATTCTCGGACCAGAAGCTGCCGTCGAACAGAAGACAGTCGCACTCTGCGGCGGCTGCGACAAACCGGCCGTCGATTTCTTTGATCGCCGGAACATAGAGGATAGAGGAGCCGGCGCGGACGTCGATGAGCTTGTAGGCGACCGTAGCCCCGTCGTAATTGACCGGCGGCGCTTTCACGTAGCTCGGCACCTTGCCGCTGACGAAAAATGGCTCGAAGCCGAGACCGCATCCGATCGTCTCGACTTTGCGATCTTGCACCTTACTCCAGCGAAATTTCTCCGGCGAATTCAACGCGCCAAAAATGGGATTCGACCCAAACACCCAATCGAAAACCTGCGACGTGCAATAGAGCCGAATCGGTTGTGCCTCTCGCAGCGAAAGAAGTCCGACGATGTGATCGAGTTCGGCGTCGGAGAGCAGAACCGCGTCGATCGATGAACCTCTCACGAGGCTATTTGGCAGCAGGTCGGGGAATAAGAATATTTGCGCTCGAAGGTCGGGGCTCGCGTTGAGAATCGCCCATCGCGAGCCGTCCGCGCTAACCGCTACCGAGCATTGCGTCCGTGCTTTCGCGCGAAGCGACCCGGTCCTGAACCCCCGGCAGTTGACGCAATTGCAGTTCCACTGGGGGAAGCCGCCACCGGCAGCGGAACCAAGGATATGGACCCGCACGACGGCCGGGTCTTACGATTCCTGGCTGGTTTCCGAGTTGTCGCGACTCAACGGCTGCTTCAGGACTCGCACCCTGGGATCGTCAGTGAGGGCCGAACTGTAGCAGTTGATTTCCGCGTCCATCCGGATCTCGACGAACTCAGGCTTTTTCCAGTCACTCATATTTGAACTCCTCCGAATCCCCCAGGAATTTGTACACCATGGTATTCACCGGAGGCAACGTGCATAAACGTCAGGGCGATCCTTTGACCAGTGGCGCCAGCGGAATTTTTATTCCCGCGTACAAAGCGCGGCGCGCGCCATACGACGGCGAAAACACGCCAATCCCGCTGCCATTGCGAATCTGATACGCGTGATCGAAGACATTGATGATCGGCGTGGCGCCGGTCTGCACTCCGTCCATCGCGGGAAACGTCTCCGCATGATCGTCTAGCTCAATCGCCTCGCCACTCAGGTAGAATCCCGCGCAGCGTGTGACGCGAATCGAACCGGTAGCTGGTGTCTCCCTGCACTCCGTTGACGAAGCCTGTGTGGAGAATCCTTGCCGCGACGCCGTTGTATATGAGATCGCAGATCGGATCCGGATTGAACTTCAGCTCGTAGTAGCGGCTGAATCCCGCCACCTGATAGTTGAGGTTCCCGCCAACGCCAATCGCCTTGGAAGAGGTCGCGCAACTTCGCCGGGCCATTGGCCTAGCGAATTAACACTTGCTCGCAAATTCAGCTACACCTTTCTGTGCGATCCGGCTAATTGGCATAGGCTGGAGAAGAATCAATGCGAGGTGCCGAATATGCCTGTTGAAGGAACGGTGGAACCGGGGTTCGATGCCGTGCGCGACGCATTCGCCGAGGGCCAGTCCCACGACGAAGGCGGCGCCCAGTTATGCGTGTATCGGCACGGCAGGAGAGTTGTCGATCTGTGGGCGGGAATGGATAAGCTCAATCGCCGTCCGTATACCGCGGATACGATCACGATCTTGATGTCGTGCACCAAGGCGGTCACCGCCGTTTGCGTGCACCTGCTGGCCGAGCGCGGGCTGATCGACTACGACGCGCCCGTTGCACGCTATTGGCCGGAGTTCGCGGCGAAAGGAAAGGCGGCAATCACGATTCGCGACATCCTGGCACATCGAGCGGGCCTTATGGGCTTCGACGAGGAAACCGGAATATCCGGCCGCACTCTCTTCGACTGGAAACGCTGCACCGCGGCGCTCGCGAACATGGAGCCATGGTGGAAACCGGGCTCGGCTTACTTCTATCACGCTTTGACTTTTGGCTACCTGGCCGGCGAGGTCGTACGAACGGTCTCCGGAAAGACCGTCGGCGAGTTTGTCGATGCGGAAGTCGCCGGTCCGCTCAAGCTCGACCTGTGGATTGGGCTCCCGTCCGAACAGGAGTATCGCGTCGCGCCGCACATCGTTCCGGCGGCGCAGCTAAGCGAGGAGCAATGCCGCGCGCTGTTCTCCAGCCTGGGACTCGATATGAACTCACGCCCGGTGCGCGCCGCGTTCAACATGGCCACAACCATCGCCGAGGGTCTCAATCTGATCAACACGCGCGAAGCTCACGCCGCCGAGCTGCCGTTCGGCAACGGCATCGCGAATGCGCGCGCGCTGGCAAAGATGTACGCCGCGTGCATCGGCGAGATCGATGGCATCCGGCTACTGACGCCTGAGACGATTGAGCGTGCGCGCGAATCGCAGAACGAGGGGCTTGGAGCGCCCGCTTCGTTGACGCCGCTGGCCGGGCCGGGACCGCAAAGATTTGGCCTCGGTTTCGAGTTGCCGCGCGCGATCGAGCCGATGCTGGGCGCGGGCTCTTTCGGTCATGGAGGCGCGGGCGGCCGCATGGCGTTCGCGCATCCGGAATCCGGCACCGCAGTGGCCTATGTATGCAACAACATGGTATGGGATGGCATTAGCGGTCCCGACCCCCGCTGGATCGGCTGGACCAAGGCATTGCGCGATGCGATCGGCATCTGACAGGGATCGATCTCATCGTGGCAACCCTCATGCCTGAGCGGCATGCGACTCGACGCATCGTGACTAAGAATACCAATCTTTTTGAGAAGGTTCCTATAGCAGACGCGGAAGTGTACTACTTGAGCGACCTTGAACTCGGGCGCGGTCACGATGAAGGTTTGCGTACGCTGATCGCTGACGTGCCTTGGCGACAGGAAAAGATTCTTGTTTGGGGCAAAGTGTTTCAGCAGCCGCGCTTGGCCGCCTGGTATGGAGATTTGGGCAGCTACTACACCTATTCAGGCCTGAGACTGACCCCGCTGCCCTGGACAGATCTTTTGCTCGAGATAAGGAGACACGTCGAGGCTGCGACGGCGGCATCTTTCAACAGCGTACTGCTGAACTATTACCGTGATAATCGAGATAGCATGGGGTTTCATAGCGACGATGAACCGGAGCTGGGCGAAAGGCCCATCATCGCGTCGCTGAGCCTAGGTGAAGAGCGGACCTTCGTTTTGAAGCACAAGGCAAACAAGCTTGCGAAGCCGGTCCGGCTGAGGCTTGCGTCGGGTAGTCTTTTGCTGATGAAAGGTGAAACGCAGCGCTATTGGCAGCACGGAATCGCGAAGGAGACGCGTCGATGCGGTCCGCGGGTGAACCTGACCTTTCGTCACATCGCCTTATAGGAGAGCTGTGCAAAGCGATTAACTGGGGATATCGCAAACGATGCGGCGGTCTATTGACCGACGCACCCAGCTCCTCAAAGGTGAATTACGTCGGACTCACCGTTGGCCATGAACAGGAACGACAGCAGGTAGTCGCGCATATGGCGGGTTAGCAGGAAGTTTTCACGAACGTAATTGTGCCCGTTTTCGCCGAGCCTTAGCGCAAAGTCCGGTGCGCCCAGCAATTGTTTGATCCAGTAGGCAGTGCCCTCGATCGTATGAGTCAGGATGCCTGAATACTTATGAGTTATCTGAAGCGGTATGCCGCCGACCGCACTCGCGATGACCGGCCGTCCCTTCCATAACGCCTCCGAAACGGTCAGGCCGAAGCCTTCCTTTAGTGACTTCTGCAGAACGACTGCCGAGGCACGTTGAAGTGCGTTGATCTCCACGTTCGAAGTCGGTGGAAGATCGAGAATGAATACATCGGGATCGTCGTCGGCCTGCTCCCGCACTTCGTTGAGAACTGCAACTCCTTCGGGATCGTCGGTGGCAGCTCCGCCCGCGAGGACCAACTGGCAATCGAAGCGGCTTCGCACCATCCGCCATGCCTTGATCACGCCGACCGGATCCTTCAACCGATCGAAGCGTGAAATCTGCGATACAATCGGCTTGTCGCTATGAATTCCGAACCGCGTCAGGACCGCGTCTACTTCCGATTGCGAAAGCTCGCGATTCTTGTCCGAAAGCGGGTCGATCGACGGCGCGATCAGGACCTGCGGTATCTGTATCGGTCGCGCGAACTGCGGCGCCGAGAAAACCGATAGATCGTAGCGCTCGACCAACGGTGCGATAAATTCCCAGGCTCCCGGCGCCGGCGCCGACACGTCGATATGACATCGCCACATCCAGTTTCCGTCGCGCCCGTCGCGCGCTCTGATCAGCCCCACGGGTTGCGGATCGTGGATGAACTTGACGTCGGCCTCGAGGTCGAGCGAAGCGAGGTTCATCTCGGTTACCTCGTTGAAAATCTGACGATCGGCGGGAGTGAAGTTGATCGGCGCGCCATGAAGCGCATTGTGGAGGTTCTTGGTCAGACGGAAAAAATCCTCGGTTCCGTTGATCACCTCCCATTGCGCATCGATTGCAAGTTCTTGCAGCAACGGTATGAGTCGCAGCAGAATCTCGGCGACACCGCCTCCGACCTTGGTGGAATTGACATTCAGCACGCGTTTTCCCGCCAAGCGCTCGCCCAGCAGGCGCAGTTCCGCCACGACGCCGTCGCCCACGATTGGAACGTAGTCGGATAACCCAGCCGGCACGGCTACCTCCGCAATGCTTTGTCGACCAATGCGGCTATCGCGCGCCGCAAACCGTCTTCGGTGTGAGTGTACGGATCGAGCACTTGCAAATCCTTCGCCAATTGTTTTTCACCCATTACCCTGTCGAGCCAGATCGAGAAGTCGTTGTTGCCCCGTTCCAGGCGCAGGCGGGCGTCGAACATATGAAATGAAATCGAGCTCAGCGAGATGTGCTCGAGCGCATCGCGGAACTCGCGCAAATTGTGAGCGACCACGCCAGTTTTAAGCACGAATGACACCGAGCGCTCGAAATGAAACTCCATCCCGGGCGGCGCGACGCGGATCTCCGCGCCGCGCTCCAGGTAATTCTCGATCACCCGGATCAGATCCTGGCGCAGGTCGTGGATTGTACGAAAACGCAGAATGTCGATCGCGGCCAGTTCTTCGCCCAGCCTCTCTTCCAGCAGAACGTTCGACACCCAATAGGCGAAGTCGTTCGGCGGTTCGGGCGAAAGGAACTGATGCTGAACGAGAAAATGGTGCGTGTGAAAGTAAATCACTGCACCCGGCACCGTGCGCAAGTTCTCGAGCAACTGCGCGAGGTCACGCGCCCTCAACCCGGTGAGCAGGGTCAGGTTGAGGCGCGATTCAAACTCGAACGGTTCTCGGGCAATCTCAGGCATCGTCACATCCAGAGCCGGGCGGAATGGGTTGCCGATCAAAGACGACGTGAGCTACTATCAAGATATTCATCCAGCTCAACTTTTGATTCAACTCCGCGCAAGGCGGGCTGCGGACTTTTGAACGGACGATGAGCATTTCCAGCAGTACCTCGGACGCCTCGACCAGCGAGCGCATTGCCGCGCAGCCCACGCGCGACGCGCCCCGCTTACTCGTGATGTCAAATCGCGCGCCGGTGCGTTTGGTCCGCGCACGGGGGCGCAGACAGATCGAACCGACGGTCGGCGGCGTAGGCTCCACGTTTCTAAGGCTGCTGGACAAGCACGGCGGGGTGTGGCTCGCGTGGTTTGAGGGAAGGAACAGCCCGAAGCGGATTGAGATGCCGCCGGGTAATCCACGTTTTACGCTGTCCTTTGTGACGCTGAGCGAACGCGACATCTCGGAGTTCTATTACGGCGCGTGTAATCGCGCGCTGTGGCCGCTGATGCACTTTATGACTCTGAATTGCCGCTTCGATGCCGGGCAATGGGAGTCTTACCGCCGCGTCAACCACATCTTCGCGCGAGCCGCCGAGGCCGAGAGCGCACCATATGACTGCGTCTGGGTCCAGGACTTTCACCTGGCACTGGTACCCGGATTATTGCGCGAGAGCACTATGAAAGTTCCCATAGGACTCTTCTGGCATGTGCCGTGGCCGCCCGAACAGGTGTTTCGCGTGTTTCCATGGCGATCGGAGTTTCTAACCGGGATGCTGGGAAGCGATTTGATCGGATTTCACACTCCTATCTATGTCAAGCATTTTCTCGACTGCTGCGAGAGGATTCTAGGACTCAAAGTAGACCGCGCGCGCGGGGTGGTCTTTCACGGTTCACGTTCCACGCGAGTCGGAGCATTCCCGCTGGGGATTGCGGTCGATTATTTTCGCGGCCTCTCGACCAGCGCGCTGGTCCGCGCGCGCGCACGACGAATCCGAAAGGCGTTGCACACGCCTGTAGTAGTGCTTGGCGTCGATCGCCTGGACTACACCAAGGGCATCGTTGAGCGTCTGCTGGGGTTTGAACGGTTTCTGGAACTTTATCCGCAATACCGCAAGCGCGTATCGCTGGTGCTGATTGCCGTTCCGTCCCGCACTCGCGTTGCCGAGTATACCGCGTTAAGGCGGCACGTCGACGAGTTGGTAGGTCACCTGGTTGGTAGATTCTCGTCGGGAGGATGGGTGCCGGTTCGGTACATATACAATCAATTCCCGGTTGACGAACTGGTGGCCTACTATCAAGCCGCCGACATCGCGCTGGTGACTCCTTTGCGCGATGGCATGAACCTGGTGGCGAAGGAATACGTTGTCTCGCACCAGGGCGATAGTTGCGTTCTGATACTGAGCGAGTTCGCCGGAGCAGCAAACGAACTGAAAGCGGCCCTGGAAGTCAATCCCTACGACATCGATCAGATCGCCGAGCGTTTGCACCAGGCGGTCGAGATGCCGATGGAAGAGCGGCACGCGCGTTTGACCGAGTTGCGCAAGCAGGTCGAGGAAAACGACCTGGAGTCCTGGTCGCAGAACTTTCTTGGTACGTTATTCCGTGGGCGCAAGCTTCGAATCGATGAAAGTCTCTCCGCGAACTAGGATGCCGCAGCCGCTGCCACCTCGACTGCTCGCCCGGCTGGCCGCAGCCCGCGGCCTGAATCTGCTGCTCGACTACGACGGCACCCTCGCGGACATCGTCAGCGATCCGTCGCAGGCAATGCCCATTCCCGGAGTTGCGCGCCTAATCGATCAAATCGCCGGCGGCGACTCTCGCGCAATGGTGACCATCGTCACCGGCCGGCCGATTGCCGAGGTCAAACGGCTGCTTCCGCTGCGTTCGCGCGCGCATTTCTCAGGTGTTCACGGAATGGAGTTCACCGATCGTGACGGCGAGATCAAATTCATCGAGGCTGCGCTCGCGTGCGCGCCCGAGCTTGCCCGGGTCCGGCGATGGCTTGGAAAGCACGTGCCGCCACAGCGCGGTTTTTGGATCGAAGACAAAACCGTCGCCGTGGGATTGCACTATCGCAATGCCGATCCCGGCCAATCTTCGCGGCTATGCGCGCGATTCGCCGACTTCGTGGCTCGGGACGCACCGTCGCTGAAGTTGCTGCCGCTCAAGATGATGCTCGAGGCGATCCCTCGGGCCGGAGGCAAGGACCTGGCCGTCAAACGCATCAAGCAACACGCGCCGCGCTCTTTCGTCACGGTCTATTTTGGCGACGATACTACCGACGAATCAGCCTTCGCCGCGCTCGACCAGGACGACCTCGGCATCCTGGTCGGACCGGCACGCGAGAGTTTCGCGCGCTACCGCGTCGCGAGTCCGCGAGCGGTGGCCCGCGAGCTCCGTGCACTCGCCGCGGCGTGCGAGGAGCGATCCTCGGTCGAAAGCGGCTAGATTTCTTTCAGTCTGATTTCGAGCGTGGTTCTGGACGACCACCAAAGTCACCGGTCATGGCGATGCCGATTGCGGTGCACGAGCATGGCGACGAGATCGAGACGCTGATACCGGCGCGCCTGGACCGGATGCCGTGGTGCCGATTTCATTGGCTGCTGGTAGTTGCGCTCGGTATCACGTGGACGCTCGACGGGTTGGAAGTAACCCTGATGGGAGCGGTCGCCGCGGTTCTGCAGCATCCGCAGACCCTCAATTTCAGCGCGGCGCAGATCGGATTTCTCAGTTCCTGCTATCTCACGGGCGCGGTGATCGGCGCCCTGGTGTTCGGGCATCTTACGGACTTGTTCGGCCGGCGCACCTTTTTCTTCATTACGCTGGCGCTCTACCTTGCCGGCGTTGGGTTGACGGCATGCTCTTGGAACCTGTTGAGCTTCGCGGTTTTTCGCTTCATCACGGGGGCGGGAATCGGCGGCGAATACTCGGCGGTCAATTCCGCGATCGATGAGCTCATCCCGGCAGAGTTCCGTGGCAGGATCGATCTCGCGATCAACGGCAGCTTCTGGGTCGGCGCGGCGCTTGGCTCCGTGTCTACGCTGGTCACGCTCAATCCCGCACTCCTACCGATAAACGTGGGATGGCGTATAGGCTTTGCGATCGGCCCGCTCATAGGAGCCGCGATTCTGTACCTCAGGAGATTCGTGCCCGAGAGCCCGCGATGGCTTCTGACCCATGGCCGGATGGCAGAGGCGGAGAGCGTGGTGCGCGACATCGAGCAAACCGCGTCCGCGAACGGGACAGTCAGATTGCCGCCGCCGTCCAGCGACCTGATGCTGCGCATCACGCAACGCCAGCGTTTCGGCCTCGACGTGATCTTCGAAGCGATTTTTCGGCGTTACCTTAGCCGCTCGATTGTCGGGTTCGTGCTGATGACGGCGCAGGCCTTCGTGTACAACGCGATTTTTTTCACTTACGCGCTGGTGCTGACTCGATACTATTCAGTCCGTCCCGACGACACCGGGCTGTACATGCTGCCCTTCGCGATAAGCAACTTCATGGGTCCGTTGTTGCTCGGGCGATTCTTCGACACCATTGGTCGCCGTCAGATGATCGCGGGCACCTATGCCGCCTCGGCCGTGGTGCTCGCGCTCACCGGATGGATGTTTGCGCACGGGATGCTATCGGCCTTCGCCCAGGCCAGCCTTTGGACGCTGCTTTTCTTCTTCGCGTCTCCCGCTGCGAGTGCGGCATATCTCACGGTAAGCGAGATTTTCCCGCTGGAAATTCGGGCGCTCGCTATCGCGGTGTTTTACTCCGCCGGAACTGCGGTTGGCGGAATCGTGGCGCCGTGGTTTTTCGGAATGCTTATCGACACCGGATCGCGCCAGGCCCTGTTTGGCGGCTACATGACAGCCGTCGCGCTGATGCTTGCGGCTGCCATCGTCGAGTTACTCCTGGGCGTGAGCGCGGAGCGCAAGAGCCTGGAACAGATCGCCGCCCCGCTTTCCTCGTCATCGACGCGTGAAGGGTAACACACGGCAGAAAGTTGGATTCCTGAAATAGTCAGATCGGCTGACTGAGAAAGTCGCCTCAATTCGAATATTGGCGCCGGTGACGAAGCTGCTGGCTCTGGATTGACGAGAATGCCTGGCGCGTCGAGTGGGGAGGAAATCGCCCGATGCGCGGTGCTCAAGCTCGCGCGGTCGAGCGCCTCAGCCAGGAAGAACTCCGCGGTGCGGCCGCTCTCGCTGAAGACGGCGTTCAGGCGGTGGCAATGATGCCATCGCGCGCGGCTGCGTAACCCAAGCGACGCCTCGACGGTTATGCGATCATAATGACGGTGCCGATGCTCGATCGTCTAAAGGCGCGTGATGAATGGAAGTTCTTCGGCGTTTTGCTGAAAGCCGATCGCGCGCTCGCGGTCGCCTGGTGGGCGGCGCTCGGATTGCGCGGACTGCTGCCGGCCCTGTTCGCGATTGCGATGGGCGTGCTCGTCGGCGCCGTGCAGCGCGGCAATCCACTCGCCACGCCGCTAATCGCCGTCGGCACGGTGTTCGTCCTGCTTCAGATAACGCCGCCGTTCCATCATGCCGTCGGTGCGAATCTCGGCAGCCGGACCGCGGCCTGGCTCTACGACCAGTTGACAATCGCCTGCGTCAGCCCGCCCGGCATGGGACATCTCGAAGACCCGCGCCTTACCACCGACCTTGCGATGGCGCGCGATTTCGACCTGGGAATCAGCGGACCGCCGATGAGCATCTCGATGGACTTTATCGCGTCGGGGCTGGTCGAGATGGTCGGAGGATTGCTGTCCGCTGCGGTACTGGCAGCCTACGCGTGGTGGGCGCCGCTGCTGCTCGCCGGGGCATGGCTCGCGACGCATTGGCTGCTGCGAGAGAGCGGCGTCTGGCGCGATCGCAATACGACGGAGGTGCGCGAGGCGCAGCGCCACGCCGACTATGCTTATCGGCTTGCCGTCGATCCGCCTGCGGCCAAAGAGCTGCGGCTGTTCGGACTTGCGTCATGGACGATCGAGCGCTTCACCTCGCGCAGGCGGCACCTGTTCGATCTCCGCTGGGAAGCGACGCGGCTGCGCGAGCGGCCTGTCCTATGGAGCCTGCTGTTGGTGTTGTCCGCCAACCTGGTTGTGTTCTGGGCGCTGGCAACAGACGCCGCCGCCGGACGCGTCCTGGTAGGCCACGTCGTTACCTTCGCCAGCGCGGCGGTCAGCACAAGCATGATTGCTTTCGGCGGATTGTCGTGGGCACTGGATGGTGCGGCGGCGCCGGCTGGCGCTGTGCTTCGACTGCAAGATGCGATGGCTCCGGCCGGGAATCTTGTGCGGGGAGCGCATGCGGCGCAGAGCATGCCGGCGCGCGAGATTCGGTTCCGAAACGTCAGTTTCGCATATCCCACGACGGGAGACCGGGTGCTGGCCGGCTTCGACCTGACAATTCCGGCGGGCTCGTCGCTCGCAATCGTGGGCCAGAATGGCGCGGGCAAGACCACGCTGGCAAAGCTGCTGTGCCGTCTCTATGACCCGGACCAAGGAGCGATCGAGATCGATGGCGTCGATCTGCGGGAACTCGATCTTGAGGCGTGGCGCGCGCGCGTCGCGGCTGTATTCCAGGATTTCACCCGCTTCGAGCTGCCGCTGCGCGACAATGTTTCGCCTGCCGGCGCGCCCGACGAGGCGATCGAGCAGGCGCTCGCGGAAGCAGGCGCGGCGCATCTCGCGTCACTCGACACCGTGCTCGCCCGCGGATACCAGGGCGGCACCGATCTCTCCGGCGGTCAGTGGCAGCGGATTGCCCTCGCGCGCGCACTGTGCGCGGTCAAGCTCGGCGCCGGGGTCGTGCTGCTCGACGAGCCAACCGCGCAACTCGACGTGCGCGGCGAGAGCGAAATCTTCGATCGCATCCTTACCGCGACCCATCACGCCACCACCATCCTGATATCGCACCGATTCTCGACCGTGCGTCACGCCGATCGCATTTGCGTCCTCGAACACGGGCGCGTGGTTGAACTCGGCACGCATGATGAACTGATGGCAGCGGGCGGACGCTACCGCACGATGTTCGAGCTGCAGGCGTCGCGCTTCGGCGAAACCGGGGCCGGCACCGAAGAAGGAGTGGCGCTCGATGAGCCCGCGTGACGATTTGCCGGCCGCGATTCCCGCGATGTGGCGCGCGCTCAAGCGCGGCTATCAAGCGGAGCCTCGCCTGCTGACGGTCGCGTTCGGGCTGTCGCTGCTCGCGGCGCTGCCCGACGCGTTGTTGGCACTGTGGCTGATGCTGCTGGCCAACGGAGTGACCGGCCACGATCGCTTTGAGGTGAGCGCATCCGCGATGGGGCTTGGCGTGTCCGCCGTCGGCACCTGGTTTCTGCGCGTGACCAGCGATCGCGTTCAGCGCCGCTTCCGCGATCGCCTGACCATCGCGCTGGAGTCTCACGTGGCACGGCTGCAGGCCACCGTCGCAACTATCGCTCATCACGAACGTCCCGAATACCTCGACCGGCTGGCAGTGCTGCGCGACCAGGTCTTCGTGCTCGACCACATGTACATGTCGCTGTTCTCGACCTGCGGATGGATCCTGCGGCTCGGCGTGACGGTCGTGCTACTGATGTCGATTAGCCCGATCCTGGCGCTGCTGGCTGCCTTCGCACTGCCAACGGTGCTGACCTCGACCTGGCGGCCGGGTATCGAACGCGCCGCGGAAGAGCGTGGCGCATCGGCGAACCGCCTCGCGCGGCATCTCTTCACCATCGCCACCACTGCGCCTCCCGGAAAAGAAGTGCGAGTCACGCGAATTGGAAACCGCCTGGTGAAATTGCGGCGCGACGCGTGGGAGCGCTGGTATGGACCCGTGGCCTCCGCGCGTTGGGGAAGTGCGGCGTGGCATACGGTCGCGTGGTTGATCTTCGGCACCGGCTACATCGGTGCGATCGTGTTCGTCACCGTGGGACTCCACGCGACGTCAGGGCAGGTGCTGTTGGTGCTGGCCGCCGGCTCGCGCCTTTCGGCGTATATCGGCGCGACGGTCGGCGAAATTGGATTTCTGCGCGGCATCTGGCTTGACGGTTCCCGCCGGCTGGCGTGGTTGGAGGACTATGCTGCCGCGTTAACCGAGCATGCGGACACGCCGGCGCCCGACCACCTCGTCGACGGAATCCGCCTGGAGCATGTCTCGTTTGCCTATCCGGGGACGACACGCCATGTGCTCGACGATGTGAGCCTCGATCTGAAACAAGGGTCAGTGGTTGCGATCGTCGGCGAGAACGGCGCCGGCAAAACTACGCTGGTCAAGCTGCTGGCCCGGCTCTATCAGCCCGACGCGGGACGAATCCTCGTCGACGGAGTGGACCTGGCGCGGATTCCCGCTGACGACTGGCGCGCGCACGTCGCCGGAGCGTTCCAGGACTTTTTCCGTTTCGAGTTTTGCGTGCGCCACACGGTGGGCCTCGGCGACGTGCCGCGGCTCGATGACGAGCCGGCTGTCGTGACCGCCGTCAATCGCGCCGGCGCCGACGACGTGGTCGCGCGGCTGGCCGCCGGCCTCGATACGCAACTCGGGCCGACCTGGCCCAATGGCGTCGAAGTGAGCTTCGGGCAATGGCAGAAGCTGGCGCTGGCGCGCGGCTTCATGCGCGATCACCCGCTTCTGCTCGTGCTCGATGAACCCACTGCGGCGCTGGACGCCGAGACCGAACACGCGTTGTTCGAGCGCTACGCCGCGGCCGCTCGCAGTGCGCGGCGCGATGGCAGCTCCGGCAACGCACGTCAGGGGCAAATCACGATTCTGATATCGCATCGGTTCAGTACCGTGCGGATGGCCGATCAGATCGTCGTGCTTGACGGCGCACGCGTCGCAGAGGTCGGCACCCACGAAGCACTGATGGCCAAAGGCGGACAGTACGCCGAGCTCTACGGCATCCAGGCCGACGCGTATCGATGACCTCCCTACAAGCCTGACGCGCGGTGTGCGAAGATGCGCGCGTGAGTGCGAAAATTGTAAGACTGAGCGACGCGCAAATACCTGCGGCCGCGGCGACGCTGGCGCGCGCGTTTCACGACGATCCGCTCATGCGCTACGCGATTCCCGGCCCGGCCGACCGCGAGCGGCTGCTGCCCGGAGTGTATGCGAGGATGATCCGCTTCGGCATGCTCGCCGGCGAAGTCTATGCGACCGCGGGCGCGCTCGAGGGCGTCGCGCTCTGGCTCCCACCGGACGCGAAATGGTCGCGCGAGAATATCGAAGCGTCGGGGATGCACGAGACTGCGACCCTCATTGGCGACGACGCGTATCGGCGCTATCGAGAAGTGGTCGGACGCGAATGGCAGGCGCGCGAGCGCGACATGACCGGCTCCTGCTGGTACCTGTTTATCCTCGGGGTCGAGCCGAGCCGTCAGCGGCGCGGACTTGGCGGCGCATTGATGCGCCCGATACTCGAGCGCGCCGACGCCGCGCAGCTCGCGTGCTATCTCGAGACGGAGAACCAGCGCAACGTCGCGTTCTATCTGAAACACGGCTTCGACATGATCGTAAACGGCGAAGAGGCCGGCATGAGTGGCGTTCGCTTCTGGACCTTCCGCCGCACGCCTAAACGCTGAACCGAAATCGACGAACTGCGAGCAAGACGATGGCAAATGAAAGCGGCCTCGGCGTAGTTGAAGTAAAAAGTTTCTCGACCACGAACTTCCGCCTTCAAAGCGGCGAGGTCCTGCCCGAGCTCAAGCTCACTTATGAGACCTACGGAACTCTCGCGCCGGACGGACGCAACGCGATCCTCGCCCACTCATGGCTATACCTCGAGCCAGCACGCGGCGGGACTCGACGCGAATGGCGAGCCCGGATGGTGGGACGGGCTGATCGGACCCGGCAAGGGGATCGACACCAAGAAGTATTTCGTCGTGTCATCGAACATGCTCGGCTCGTCGTACGGTTCCACTGCACCGGCGAGCATCAATCCGAGAACCGGCAAGCAGTATGGTCCGGATTTTCCCAACTACACGCTCGTCGACATCGTTACCTCGCAGCACGCGATGCTCGACGCGTTCGGTGTGAAGCATCTGGTCGCGGTTGCAGGGCCGTCGTTCGGCGGCTACCAGGCGTTTCAATGGGGTGTCACGTTTCCCGACGCGATGAGCGGTATCGTCCCTGTCGTCACGGCGCCCAGCGCAACTGACGACGACCGGATGGTGGCCGATCTGCGGGCGCACTTTGCCGAGGCTCCAGGATGGAACGGCGGCCATCATTACGGCAACGCGGAAATGGTGGGCTTCATGACCGAGCTGCGCGTTGCGACGCTCAAGCGTTACGGCATCGAGGCTGAGCTCGCTGCGAGGTTTCCCGATCCGGCGAAGAGGGAGGCCGCGATCCATCAGCTCGCGGAACCGTGGGCGAAGGTCTTCGACCCTAATTCGCTGATTGCGCTGGCGCGGGCGCGCTCGCATTACAACACAGAGAAGGAGTTCGCGAAGCTTCGCGCGAAAGTGCTCTACGTCCTCTCGCGCACTGACAAGCTGTTTCCGCCGAGCATCGCGCCCGACGTGATGGCGAAACTGAAGGCCGCGGGCGTCGATGCTACTTACTTCGAGATCGACAGCGACAAGGGTCATCTTGCAAGCGGCGCCGACTGGCAGAAGTGGGATCGCGTGCTACGTGATTTTCTGAAGCGTCTCGAGTGAAAAGAGCTCAATCGAAACAGTAGGGCGTGTGATGAGTCAGTGACCTCCGGCCTTCCTGGCGGCGTCTGAATCTCGTCGAACGAGGTTCGACGCGCCGGAGCGGTTCGCAGTGCGCGAGTGCACCGGCACGAACCAAAACGCCAGAAGCACCAGGCCGCCGAAGGTTAGATAGACGGCTGTGAACACCCAATCGGGAGCCCTATAGAAGATCAGCCAGTCGAGCCAATAGCCGATGAAGTCGCGCGAGTAGCCGGATTCGCCTCCGCGTAAGCGGAGCGCATTCTCCCACGCAGTGAGTGGGCAGGTTGTGTCCATGAGCGCCTCGCAGCACACGAGCAGAATCATCGCGAGGTGGGCAACGCGAAAGTAGAGGTTTCGGACCCAATCCCAGTGGGCTGCCCAGCCAACCACAATCGCGACGAATCCGATGACCACGAACGCGACGTAAGCCGCGTGAATCACCGCTACGAGGTCGGCTGTTACCAGCCAAAACATCCTATTCGTGTCTCCCTCAGTTCAATGTCACTCCACACGTGGCGCGGAATGAGCGCCGTCTTCGACCGAGAGGAAGTGCAGCAGCGACTCATTGAACATCACTGGATCCTGCAGGAACGCGAAATGACTCACTCCGGGGAGGATTAGCTCGCCACAATCGGGAATTAGTGCTGCCATGTGATCGGTGTTCTCGCGTTTGATCGCCTCATCGTGGTCCCCATCGACGATCCACGTCGGCACCTTGATATGGCTCAGTTGATCGTCGGTAAAGTGCGGCTCGGTCGCCCACATGTGCTCGACGTTCGTGACAAAGGCGTTGAACCGCGTCGGGGTCGGCGAGAGTTGCGTATACTCCTTCGCTGCGCGCTGGATATAGGCAGCGAAGACGGGGCTCTTGCTCACATCCTTCACTCCCGATGGATCGGAATTGGCGGCAAATGCGAACAGCTGCGTCAGGCGGTCCGGATGGTGGATCGCGATATCGAGGCCGACAATCGCTCCGTCACTCCATCCGATCAGGGCAGCCTTGCCGATATGCAGGTAGTCCATCAACCCCAGGACGTCTGACGACATCAGATCATAACCGATTGGCGTGTCGGTTTCTGTGCTGCGTCCGTGGCCGCGACTATCCAGAACAATCACACGGTAGTGCGCGGCGAGGACCGGCACCTGCAATCCCCAATAAGTTGAACTGGCCAGGCCGCCATGGACCAGGATGACCGGCGCACCGTGGCCAAACTCCGCGTACCACAAGCGGATGCCGTTGACGGGCGCGATGCCGCTGGTCTCAGGTTTGGGTAGGACCGGTGTCGGCGGCAGACGCAACCACGCCTCTTGCGCGCCGGCGGGGCGTGCGAGAGCCAGCGCAATGAACATCAAGAGAACAGTGAAAGTGCGGCGCATAATTCAGCGCGTCGGGCGTGGCTCGACGACCGGGAACCGTATCGGGAACGTGTCGATCATCTCCAGCAACTCGATGAGACTTTCACGCTTGCCCGTGACCGCGATCTGCCCGGACTGCAAAGCCGCTGGAAAGGTGCTCTTTTGCAGCGAGATCTCGTCCAGCGTCGCCCGCGTCAAGGTCAGCGTCGCGTCGGCGTGGTCCGCTTGCATGTCGGGTACGCAGGTTAATGCGCTGTTCTCGAGATTGAGCACGTAGTTCTGCTTCGTGTCGGTGAACCGCCAGTTGAGCACGATAGTCTTGCCGGCGGCCTTGTCGCCGTTGAGCCGCACCGCCATGAAGTCGAAGTACATGTCGAGCGGCAGCGACCGGATTATGTCTGGCGCCGCGCCGGATCCGGCCGGGAGATTAGGCACGCCGTTGCGCAGCTCAAATGCTCCCTGCAGATACGCGTTTCGCGCGGTCGCCGATTCGGCCTGGTAGCCCAACTGCTCGAGCGCGTCGGCGGCAAGCTCCCGCGCGTCGCGATTGGCGGGATCGGCGAACACGAGTTGCGAGGCCACTTGCGCGACCCAGCGGTACTCCGCGCGCGCATAATCCTCGCGCGCCCTCTTCAGCACTGCCTCGGCGCCACCCATGTACTCGACGCTCTTTTTCGCGGCCTCGACCGGCGGCAGAGCGTCCAAGTTCGCGGGGTTGCCGTCGTAGTGGCCCAGGTAGCGCTGATAGATTGCCCTGACGTTGTGTTTTAGGCTGCCGTAAAAGGAATGCGCCGACCATTCCTGGTCGAGACTCGCCGGCAGCTTGACCATCTCGGCGATCTCAGCGCCGACGTAGCCGTAGTTCATCAGGCGCACGGTCTGATCGTGCACGAACTTGTAGGCATCGCGCTGCTTGCTTAAAAAGGCGCGCACGCGCTCGCCGCTCCAAACGGGCCAGTTGTGTTGCGCTATCAGGATGTCGCTCGATGCGCCGTAACGGTGCAGCGCGCCGCCGATGTACTTCGACCATGCCAGCGAGTCGCGCACCAGCGCCCCGCGCATCGGCAGCAGGTTGTGAAAATTCTGGGTGGTAATTTCCGTCATGTTGAGGACGCGGAAATCCGGGTAGTACATGATCAGTTCGGCCGGCGCCTCGGCGTCGGGCGTCAGCTCGAAGATGATCTCGACGCCGTCAATCCGATGCGTTTCGACCGGCTTTTCGATCAGATTGGTCGGCGGAATCAGTGTGACCGTGCCCAGCGAGACGCTTTTGCCCAGTCCGGTATCGACCTGGCCCCGTTCGCCGCGCGGCAGCATCGCACCGAACTGGAACAGGGCGCGGCGCAGCATCGCATTCCCAGCGATCACGTTTTCGCCGACCGCGGCCGCCATGAAGCCCGCCGGCGCCCAGATCGTCACCCTTCCGGCCGCAACGTCGTCGGCGCTGACGACCCCGCGGACTCCGCCAAAGTGATCGACGTGGCTGTGAGAATAAATCACCGCGGCCACCGGCCTTTTGGGCCGATGCTTCAGATACAGGTCCATCGCGGCTTTGGCGACCTCGGTTGAGATCAACGGGTCGATCACGATGAGACCGCTGTCGCCCTCGATTATTGTCATATTGGATACGTCGAAGCCGCGAAGCTGATAGACACGATCCGCCACCCGGTACAGGCCGTTGGCCGTGTTGACTCGGGCATGCCGCCACAGCCCCGGATGGACGCTGTCCGGCGCCTGCTCGTTTTCGAGAAACTCGTAGCCTTGGAGCGTCCACACCAGACGGCCGTCGGTGCGCGTGATCAGCTTGTCGCCCAGCGCCTCGATAAAGCCGCGCCGCGCATCTTCGAACGACTGCCGATCCGCAAGCGGCGCCTGCGCCAGCGCTGCGCGGTTTGCGGCACGCGTCGCGTCGGTTGCGTCCTTCATCGTTGTCTCCCCCGACTTCTCGGCTGGACCCGAATCCTCTTCGCTGGACACCTGTGGGTCATCCCGGACGCGTGCGCGCTTGAGCATCCGCCGTCGCAGTCACCTGGAGTAACTCGTCGAATGATGCACGAATTGCCGTAACGAGATCGCCAAGGTCAGGCAGCACATCCCAGTCCGCATTCAATCCCCAATGCAACCGGCCGTCGTAGCTGAGCAGCGCGATGTTGAGTGCTTGATCCAAGAACAGCGGCCCCAGCGGATATGCGGCCAACATCCGCGAACCGATCATATAGAGCGGAATCTGGGGCCCCGGCACGTTGGTGACAGTCAAATTGAACGAGCGCGCACGCGCCGCCAGACGCATCGCGAGCGACAACAGCGTGGGCACCGTCCACTCGCTGACCCGCGCAAGCACCTCTGCTCCCATCGCCTGCCGCGACTGTTTGAGATCGGCCGTGACCGCGCGGACCGCCTGCAGGCGCCGGCGCGGATCGGTCTCCGCGATGGGAAGGCGCGCCGCCCATGACGCGATTCGATTTCCCAGCGTGCCATGCTCCGACGAGGTGCGCAGGCTCACCGGAACCATCGCGCGGAAATCGAGTGCCGCAATGTTTTCGGGAGGGTATCCTCGGCCGCTCAGAAACGATCCAACCGCGCCTGCCACCGTGGACAGCACGACATCGTTCACCGTCCCGCCCAAAGCGTTCTTCACCCGCTTGACGTCCGCCAGCTCGATCGCCGTCCATTCGAATCGCCGATGCGGCCCGATGGGCTTGTTGAACGGCGACTCCGAAGCTGGAAACAGCCCCGCGCCGAGCGTTTCGGCTACCGCGGAAATCTGTTCGCTCATGCTCTGCGCTGTCTCGGCCGGATTTTGCACAGCGCCCAGGACCGCTTTGCCGAATTCCAGCGGGCTCGCCAGTCGCCGCCAGGCTTCTTCCATCACCAGTTCTCCGCGCGAGGGCGCGGATTCCGGCTTCCACGGCTGCGGTTCTGGAATCGTCGCGTCAGGCGACGGACTCAGCAGCACGGACGCGAGATCGATGGCGGACACTCCGTCGATCATGCAGTGATGGGTCTTGCTGATCATCGCGAAGCGATCGCCGTCGAGTCCCTCGACGATCCACAACTCCCACAGCGGTTTGCCGCGATCGAGTTGCTGCGAGACGATCCTGCCCGTCAACCGCTTGAGCTGCTCGTCGCCGCCGGGATGCGGCAGTGCAGTGTGGCGCACGTGATATTCAAGGTTGAAGCGCTCGTCGTCCACCCACACCGGATGATTCTCGAGCGGTATTCGCGCGATCCGCTGTCGATAACGCGGGATGAGATGCAATCGCGACACAATGTATTGCCGGATCTTATCGATATCGATGCCGCCGTCAGCAGTCCTAAGCGGACCGGCCTCGAAGACCGTAACGCCCGCAACGTGCATGTGCGTTTGGGGATATTCGAGGTCGAGGAACGTCCGGTCCAGGGGACTTAGCCGTTCGTACTTGGCCATTGGGCGCCTCCTCGAGTCGGGCTCGTGATGATGCGGTTCTAGCAGGAAGCCCGCCCACATGACCATCGCTACGTTCCGATCGTCGGGTCGCACGAACAGGAGAAAGCTTCCGGCTCGCTGGATTTTTGGCAGCGTTCAAACTAGGACACTACTTAGTGAACAAGGCTTTGTGCAGCGTGGCTTTGATCCCGGAGCGAGCGGCACAAGTTTTAGCCGCGGTCGCGCAATGCTACGCTTGAGCCCAAAGAGGACACCACCATGCAAATGAATGTGAAACCCATCCCGACGCTCGAACCCCGCATCAACGAGATCCGCGCGCTCACGGCGCGGATCGTAAACCACGACATCCTGCCCAACGAGCGCAAGCTCTGGGCGGGATGGCGCGACGGCTCGACCGACGAGGAGCGGCGCAGCTCTCGGGAGCTGCGAGAATCGATTAAGGCGAAGGTGAAGCAGGCGGGCCTCTGGGCGCCACATCTGCCGCCCGAGTACGGTGGCGCCGGGCTGGGCTTCCTCGAGCATGCGTACATGAACGAGGTGCTGGCCTACAGTATGGGAGCGGCGGCGTTGTTCGGCGTGGTCGCGCCCAACTCGGGCAACCAACAGATCCTGCTGAAGTACGGCACCGAGGAGCAGAAGCGCAAGTGGCTGGTGCCGCTCACCGAGGGCAAGATGGAGTCAGGCTTCTCGATGACTGAGCCCGACTCGGCCGGCTCCGATCCGCGGTCGATCAAGACCACGGCGCGCCGCGAGGGCGACCAGTGGGTGATCAACGGACACAAATGGTTCACCTCAAACGGCTTTCGCGCCGACTTCCTGATCGTCATGTGCCGCACGGAAGGGAGCGGCCACGACAACGGCCGCATGACCCAGATAATCGTGCCCAAGGAGACTCCGGGCCTGCGCATCGTGCGCGGCGTCGAGATCTGGGGCCGGCCGAGCGACCACTGCGAGATCGTCTACGACGACGTGCGCGTGCCGCTCACTAACCAGCTTGGCCAGGCGGGCTCGGGCCATCAGGCCGCACAGGATCGTCTCGGCGCGGGGCGCGTCTATCACTGCATGAACTCGGTCGGGCAGATGTGGCGGGCCTTCGACTTGATGGTCGAGCGCGCCACGATGCGCGAGGTGCACGGCGGCAAGCTCGAGACCAAGCAGTTCATTCAAGGGTTCATCGCCGACTCATACATCGACATCCAGGCGGCGCGCTTGATGACCATCCACTGCGCCGAGCGCATGGACAGCGGCTCCGACCCGCGCACGGACATCTCGGCTATCAAGATCTTCGTCCCCGCCGCCTACGAGCGGGTGGTGGACCGCGCGATCCAGGTGTGGGGCGCAGCAGGCGTCTCGGGCGACCTGCCGCTCGCGGGCATGTACCAGGGCGCACGGACGCTGCGGCTAGCGGACGGCCCGGACGAGGTCCACAGGATTTTGGTCGCGAAGAACGTGCTTGCGCGCTATCACAATGGGGAGAGCTGGGACTTCGGCAACTGACCGCGAGCGCCCGCGATTTTCTCCGGACTGCGATTCGACCGCATCGTTCACGCGCCCTTCTGGAGAACATGAGCGACGCAAACGGCGCCGACGCCCACCATGTGAGCCAGTCCTGTCCTCGCGTTCGGCTGTTGCCGCACGCCCGCTTCGCCGCGCAACTGGCGCGTGAGTTCGGCGATCTGCCCGGCGCCGGTCGGTCCGATCGGATGGCCCATCGCGAGCAGTCCGCCTGACGCGCTTACCGCGCAGCGGCCGCCGATGTCGAACTCGCCTGCCGCGATCGCGCCCGCGGCCTTGCCCGCCGCGCACAGCCCCATTGCCTCCACGTACAGCAGCTCTTCAATCGTGAACGCATCATGGAGTTCGATCAGATCCAGGTCGCCCGGTCCTATGCCGGCTTCGTCGAACGCCTGCTGGACCGTTTCGCGCGTCAGCTCCGCGTCAAAATTCTTCGCTCCGCGGTACACCCGCTCGGTTCTCGTCACCGACGCGACGACTCTGACGACGCGGCTGCGATCGATCCGGAGTTGCGCGATCGCATCGTCGGAGGCGACGATCACTGCGGCTGCGCCTTCGCCGACGGGGCAGCATTGAAGGCGCGTCAGCGACCCCGAAATTGCCGGCCCAGCCATCACTTCTGCCAGTGTTACTGCCTTTTGGCGCTGCGCGTACGGATTGTTGGCGCCGTTGCGGTTGTTCTTGACCGCGACCTGCGCTACCTGTTCCGCGCTCACACCGTAGCGAGTCATGTACTCCTGCGTGAGCAGGGCGAAATGGGTGAAAGGCACCACCCGAGAGCCGAGCAGGTCGCGCATACGGGTCTTGCCGGGCGCCATCGCGACCGGGCCCGGCTTGTCCACTCCCACCGCGAGTGAAACATCGGTCAAGCCGCTGGCGACATCGATGCACGCCTGGCGAAACGCGGTCGAGCCCGAAGCCGACGCGTTCTCAACCTGGGCCATCGGAATTCCAGTCGCGCCGAGATGGCGCAGCATTGGCCGCGACGCCGCCATCCCGATCAGCGCCGTGCCGGTGTAAGCCGACTCGACCGCTCGCCATTCAAGGACAGCATCCGCTAGCGCCTCCCGCACCGCAGTAAGGCCGAGCGTCACGTATGTGGTCTCGCTGAGGCGCTGGTATCGATGGAGGCCGATGCCGACCACATAGATCGGACGCATGTCGCGAAGTTTCTTTTTCATTTGCTTGCCTCTGCCCTGGCGAAGCGTAGCTCGACCATCTCGACCCCCGCCTGATCGTTACCGGCCGCAACCAGCACGCTCTTCATGCGATCGCCGATGGCGAGGCCCGCGTCCGTGCGGTCGGTGAGCGTCGATCGAACGGCGGGGCCGTCGTCGAGGACGATCAGGCCGATCGTAAACGGAGCCTCGATGTCCTTGCCCATATGGAGATGAACGGTTGCGTATGAATGAAGCGTGCCGCGTCCGGCCAATTGTACTGCCTCGAGCTTTTCGGGCGGCGCACCGCAGGCTTCGCATCCATAGCGTTGCGGGGGGAAAAAGACGTAGCCGCAAGCGCGGCATTTGCCGCCGTTCAGCGGCGGATTGTCGTCGGGCTCGGC
This sequence comes from uncultured delta proteobacterium, assembly GCA_963842085.1. Lineage (GTDB taxonomy): Bacteria > Desulfobacterota > Binatia > Binatales > Binataceae > Binatus. The sequence goes on along the minus strand of CAWJET010000001.1, from coordinate 1,844,795 downwards.
TGAGTAGAGTTCGGGATGAGCGGCAGTGCGGTTGGGCATGATGGGAGACGATAGGACTAAACTTTCGCCCGCGTCAATTTTGCATACTGACCGGCAAGTGGGTATGTTTCGGCCCGATGACGAGCATTACGCATCGCGCCGCGACTGTGAGCGGGAGCCGCGCTCATGCTCGATGACGTTCGCGTCCTGGAAATCTCCGCGCCTGAGACGATGCTGGCGGGAAGGATCCTTGCTGATCTCGGTGCGGATGTCATCGTAGTCGAGCCGCCTGCCGGATCTCCGGGGCGGCGGCCTGCCCCGTTTTTGGACGACACGCCGGGAATCGAGCGCAGCCTCGTCTGGCAAGCGCTCAATTACAACAAGCGCGGAGTCACGCTTGAGCTCGCGTCGCCCGACGGAATGGCGCTGATGCGCGACCTCGCTGCCAGGTTCGACGTAGTGCTCGAAGCGGTCGGCGGGGGCAAAGAGTCGCCGCTGGACGCAATCGAATTTTCACCGCGCACGATCCGATGCACGGTTGCCCCGTTCGTCCGCACCGGCCCGAAGAGCGAATACGCGGCGACCGACATTACCGTGATGGCGGCGAGCGGCGCGTCGGCAACGACCGGAGACCTCGATCGCCCGCCACTGTTTTTCCCGGTGCCGCAGGCGATGATGGAAGCTGGCGCTGACGCGGCGGTCGCGACGCTCGCAGGACTCATCGCACGCGACCGCGACGGACTTGGACAGCGCGCGGAAGTATCGGCCAGGATCGCCGCGATGATGAGCGCCTTCGGACAGGCTCTTGTTCCCGGCTCGGGCAATCCCGACGCCAAGCGGACGCAAGGCGCGATGGCGATAGCCGGGGTGCAAGTGCCAAGCGTGTACGAATGCGCGGACGGGTTCGCCTTGATCACGATCGGCTTCGGCCCGGTGTTCGGGCAGATGACACAGCGGCTTGCGGCGTGGGCGGCTGAAGAAGGGCGCATGGCTCGGCGAATCGCCGGGATAAGCTGGCCCTCGTTCATCGGCGACCTGTCGGCGGGAAAGACCTCACCGTCGGATCTGCAAGCGCTGGTTGACGGACTCAAGTCGCTGGCGCAGTCGAAGACCAAGGCCGAGATCGCGGAGGCCTCACGCAGACTTGGACTGCTCGCGTCGCCCGTGATGAACATGAAAGACGTTGCCGCCTACGAGCAGTACCGCGAGCGCGGACTCTTCTCGCGGGTGAGCATCGAGGCAGGCCGCGAAATCGATGCGCCCGCGCGATTTGCACAATTCTCGAACTACTCGATCGAGATAAAACGGCCCGCGCCGAAATTATCTGAACACTCCGCCGAGATCTTTGAAGCGGAACTCGGACTTTCCAAAACTGAAATCCAGGCGCTGTTCATCGCCAGAGCAATCTGAGATGTCGGCACCGCTCGACGGCGTTCATGTGCTCGATTTGAGTTGGGTGATGGTCGGGCCGGCCAGCGGGCGCTGCCTGGCCGACATGGGCGCCGACGTGATCAAGGTCGAAAGCTCGAAACGCATCGATCCGGTTCGCACGCTCGGTCCGTTCAAGGACGGGAAGATGGGGCCCGAACGCTCGGTCAGCTATCACAACCTCAACGCGGGCAAACGATGCGTCGCGATCGATATCCGCCGTCCCGAGGGGCGCGAGATAGTCCTGCGACTGACGGCTTGGGCGGATGTCGTGCTGGAAAGCTTTACACCCGGCGTGCTCGAGACGCTTCATCTCGGCTACGCAGATCTGAAGAATAGCAACGGCCGGATCATCATGGCGTCGACGAGCCTGCTCGGACAGACCGGACCGTACGCGAAGGGCACCAGTGGCGTCGGCACGATGGGCGCGGCGATGTCAGGCGCGACGTATCAAATCGGATGGACCGATCGCGAGCCCACCGGGCCGTGGGGTCCGTGGACCGACGCGGTGACGCCGAGGTTTATCGTGGCGAGCATCCTCGCGGCGCTCCATCGCCGATCGCGCACCGGGATGGGATGCTATATAGATGTCGCGCAAGCCGAAGCGGGAATTCAGTTCATGATGCCCGCATATTACGAATACGCCGCGAACGGCACGATTCCGGAACGCCGCGGAGTTGCAGGATCGCCGCTGCAGGCGCCGCAGGGAGTATATCCGTGCAGCGGGGAGGATCGATGGATCGCGATCGACGCTTCAGCTCCAACTCATTGGGAGGCACTTCGCGCCGTGATCGGCGTCGAGTTGCGCGATGCGAAGTTCGACACGATCATCGGCCGGCTGCGCAATCGCGCCGAGCTGGACCAGGCGATCGCTGGCTGGACTCATGGACAGGAAGTGGATGCCATCGAGCACCGCCTTCAAGCCGCGGGAGTGCCCGCTCATGTCGTCAGCCGGGGCGGCGACCTCGCGCGCGATGCCGATCTTCTCGCAGCGGGACACCTTAACAAGATCAACGATCGGGTTTTCGGCGAGGCAGTGATCGAGGGGCCGCGTTTCTCGCTCGCTCGCACCAACCTTCCCGCGACGCGGCGCGGGCCTCGAATCGGTGAGCATACGAAAGAGGTGCTGACCGCGGTCTTGGGAATCTCGGAAACGGAAATCGCGCAATTGGGCGAGGCGGGAGTGCTCGCCTAGAACGCCAATCATTTGGAGGTGAAACGTGAGCGTCAATATCCTCGATCTCAAGGGACGCGTCGGCCTTGTGACCGGTGCCGGACAAGGCGTGGGGCGCGCGGTCGCGCTTCGTTTCGCACAGAACAACGCCGGCGGCGTAGTCGTCAACGATTTCCGCCTCGAGCGCGCCGAAGCGGTGGCAGCCGAAGTGGAAAAGCTGGGCGTCAAAGCGATCGCGGCGCAGTGCGACGTGACCAATTTCGCGTCGGTCACCGCGATGTTTGAAAAAGCGCGGGCGACTTTCGGCAAAGTCGATATTTTGGTCAACAACGCGGGCAATGCCGGCGCCGATCCAAGCGCCGTCGCACGCAAACCCTTCTGGGAACAGGAGCCGAAAGACTGGGAGCCCTTCCTCGGCACCAACCTCTTCGGCGTGCTGAACTGCGTGCGAGTGGCAGGACCCGCGATGCTCGCGAACAAGTACGGCAAGATCGTGACGGTGATCTCGGATGCGGGTCGCGTGGGCGAGCCTAACCTGGAAATCTACTCGGGCGCCAAGGCGGGCGCTGCGGGCTTCATGCGGGCGGTGGCCAAGGACCTCGGCCGCGCGGGAGTCACCGCCAATTGTGTCGCACTGGGCGCGACGCGCACGCCGGCCATCGAGCGCGCCACCTCCGATCCAGAAACGGTCAAGCGAATGCTAAAGGTTTACCAGATCAAGCGACTTGGCGAGCCGGAGGACGCAGCCAACATGATCCTGTTTTTGAGTTCCGACGCGTCGAGCTGGATCACCGGACAAACGATTCCGGTCAACGGCGGCTATTCGTTCGCGATTTAGTCGATGGGGAACAGCATGAAATACGAAACGATAATTCTCGAGCGCAAGGAAGGAATCGGCTACCTGACGCTGAACCGTCCCGATCGCGCGAACACGATCAGCTTCAAGCTCATGCGCGAAGTGGTCGGCGCGATGGACGAAGTCGAAGCGGACCCAGAGTACCGCGTCGTCATTGTCACCGGCGCCGGCAAACACTTCTGCGGCGGCGCCGATCTGCGGGACTTCGCTGAGCGCGCCCGCGAGCGCGCGTCGATCGGCGCACAGCGTCAGGGCAGCGGAGACTTTGTGATACCGCAACGCGATCTCTTCAGCGCGCTCGAAGAATCCCGCGTCCCGGTCATCGCGGCAATCAACGGCGCCGCGATGGGCGGCGGCTGCGAAATCGCGCTGGCATGCGACGTCAGAGTTATTTCTGATACCGCCACGATCGGTCTCCCGGAAATCCGGTTCGGTGCTCTCCCTGCCGGCGGGGGAACGCAACGCCTTCCGCGCCTGGTCGGGCCCGGCGTTGCCAAAGAGATGATTTTCAGCGGACTTCCGTGGACCGCGGAAGAAGCGCTTCGAGTGGGGCTGGTTAATTGCGTGGCGCCGGCCGCGGAGTTGATCAAGGAGTGCGAGAAGATGGCGGGCGTTTATGTCGAGCGGGCTGCCTATGCGCTCAAAGCAGCAAAACAGTTGGTTAATCGCGGAGCGGAACTACCGCTGAAAGATGCGATTGCTCTGGAGCGAAAGATGATCGCCGGGATGGCAACGCCCGAGGAGCGCAGAAAGGCGCAGGAACAAGCGGCGGCTACACAAAAAACTTACGCGCGCATCTTCAGCGATCGTTCCTGAACGCCGCGATCACTCCGGCAGATTCAGCTGCCGTGCCAGGCGGCGCAGTTCCTCTTTGCGGCCCGGAAGCGGCGCCGGCGCTTGCAGCATCTTCGATTTCTTCAGCTCCTCGACCACTTTGGGATCGCGCGGAAACGGATTTCCGTACTTGCCGAGGAAGTACTGCTCCTCGAACGGAGGCCGCGGCCGCTGCCCGCCCGCTTCGCGAGACTCCAGCGAGTAGCCGATGTTGAGCTGATAGAGCGGGAACCAGTCCGCAGGCGGCTTGGTGATCGCGCCGATGATGGGTGCGTTGAACGCGGTCAGGCACGCACCGAGCCCTTGTTCGAACGCCATCAGCAGGCCCTGGCACGCCGCGACGCCGCAATCGAAAGCGGCCATGGCCGGATAGTGCGGCGATTCGGTCATCGGCTTGAGGATCATCGGATATACGACCTCATCGACGAACTTGATGCTCCAGCCGTGGGTCGATGCCACGACATTTGCATCGACTAACTGCCGGAGACGGGCGCCCTTGACCCGATTCACAACGCCGAGGTCGGCATAGAAGTAGATATGCACCGGCGCGAGTTCGATAACGATGGCCTGCACCGGGTTCTTCAGCTTCTCGAGTTCGGCCTTCGGTATGTCATCGCGCTTGACCACGATTGCGCGGAGCCAATGCGCATTGACGGCGCATGAAGCGATCAGGCAAGCCTCCAGAATTTTCTGAATCTTGTCCTGTTCGACCGGTCGCTTGGGATCGAAGAAGCGAATCGAACGTCGCGTGCCGATTAATTCCTGATATTCCATTGTCCCTCCTCGGGTCGCGGAACTCGTGCCGCCATTATACGCCCCTCAAAGGCGAACGGGTCATGCCGGCGTGCGTGCTCGTTCGACCTTGATGCCTGCCTGCTCGCGATCCCACGCGCCGGCGACGCCCCGCGCCTTCAGGGCCGCATACTGGATGCGCTGAGTGCCGGTCTTGGGAAGCTCGTCGATAAATTCGATATACCGCGGCACCGCGTAGTAGGCCATCCGATCGCGGCAAAACTCGATGAGCTCTTCGGGGCGAAGTTTCGCGTTGGGCGCCAGCACGACCGCGATCTTGACTTCATCCTCCCCGAGTTCCGACGGCACCGCGTAGGCTGCCGACTCCAACACCGCGGGATGCTGATCAACGACGGTCTCGATCTCCCAGGCGGAAATATTCTCGCCGCGGCGCCGAATCGACGCCTTCTTGCGTCCGCAGAAATAATAGAAACCGTCCTCGTCGGTCCTGGCGAGATCGCCCGAATGAAACCATCCGTTGCGGTATGCCTCCGCAGTTGCATCGGGCAGCTTGTGATAGTGACTGAGCTGCCCCTTGGGATGCCGGAAGACGAGTTCGCCGACCTTGCCGGCCGGGAGCGGAATGTCGTTGTCGTCGACCACGCGGAACTCGACCTCGCCGACCGGCTTGCCCATCGAGCCGACGCGGTCAACGTCGTTCATCAGGAAACCGGGCGAATCGACCATTCCATAAACTTCGATGATCCTGACGCCGAAACGATCCGTGAATTCCTTCCACACCGATGCCGGGCATGCTGCCGAGAGCACCACCCGCACTTCGTGCTTGCGATCGTCGGGACGCGGCGGCTGCTTGAGCAGAATCGGAATCATGCCTCCCAGAGTGTTGAACTCGACGGCGTGGTACTTGCGGCATTCGTCCCAGAATCGCGATGCGCTGAAGCGCTCGGCGATCGCGAATTTGGTATCAAGCAGCATCGAGCCGAATCCCGAGATCATCAGCGCGTTGCCGTGAAACAGCGGGAGCGCGGTGTAGATGGTCTCGCCGGGGCGTACCTTTAAGGCGCCCAGCACCGCACCGATCGCGGTGCTATCCCCGCCGCTGGCGATGACGCCTTTCGGAGGCCCGGTGGTGCCCGAGGTGTACATCATATTTGCGCCGCCGGCGCTTGAGCCTACATCGACGTCGGGTTCCCGATCGGGATGCGCCATCAGGGCGTCCACGGTGGTATCTACTCCCTTGCCGGTCTTGCCGTCGGCTGACACCATTGCCTTCAGGCTCGGCAGCGAGTCCTTTACCGCCATCACTGAATCGCGCAGTAGCTCTTCGAAGATCACCGCCGCGGAGTCGGAGTCCGCGAGCACGTGATGCAATGTCACGCCGCGCTGCGAGGTGTTGACGGGAACGCTCACCGCGCCGATGAAACCGATCGCGAAGTGGATCCACAAAAATTCGGGGCGATTGCCCATCATGATCGCGACGCGGTCGCCGGGCGCGATGCCGAGAGCAAGCAAGCCGTTCGCAGCGCGATGAATGTTACTCAACACTTGCTCCCACGAAAATTCCTGGTCTTTGAACTTGAGCCAGGTTTCGTGTGGATGCTGTTTCACGCGCAGCCTGATCAGCTGCTCAATCGCTCCCTGTGCACGTGCCATCGGCAACCTCCATCGCGATCAATCAAATCCGGCCGTAGCTGCTACGCGTGCGCGTGGCCATCGGCCTCGGCCAGGATGTGCCGCGCGCCAGCCAGGCTCAGGACATCGTTGGTGCCGTCCTCGATCAGCGAGGCCCGCGCATCGCGGAACATCTTCTCGACCGGATATTCCTTGCTCAGCCCGTTGCCGCCGAATATCTGCAAGGCATCGCTGGTCACCTCGAATGCGGCCTGCGTGCAGAAGGTCTTCGCGGCGATCGCATGTTGGAGCGAAGGCGCTCCCGACGAGCTGTTGTAAACGGTAACCGCACGCGAAAGGGCGCGACATGCCTCGACCTTGGTGAACATTTCGAACAGGCGCTTCTGCACGAGCTGATGCTCGCAGATGGGCTGCCCGCCCTGGATGCGCTCCTTCGAATAGTCGAGTGCGGCCTCATATGCGGCGCGGGCGAGACCGGTAAATGCGGTGGACATGCCGCCGTTGGCCCCGGTCAGCGTCGCGATCGTGTGCTGCTCATAGGCATCGGAGTTCACCACCATGTAATGGCGCGGGATGCGCACGTTGTCGAAGAAGATCTCGCCCTGGTTTAGCGCGCGTTGCCCCAGTTTGTTGAGTGGCTTGCCCTTCGACACTCCCGGCAAGTTGAGCGGAACCACTGCGACGCCGCCGCCGGACATTCCGGTCGCTGCATGAGACGAATTGGATTCGATTCTTAGATAGAGCGCCGCGTGAGTCGCGATGGTGCCATTGGAAACCCATGACGACTTCTGGCCCTTGATGACGTAGGAGTCGCCCTCAACGCGCGCGACAACTTCGCCCTGCACCTTCGGATTGTGATACTCGGGCGTGCCCACCATTATGTGATCTGAGCCATGGTTGGGCTCGGTGATAGCCCAGCATCCTATGAAGGCGGCTTCGCGGTCCTCGACGTAGGGCTTCACGAAGTTTTCGTACAGATCGGGATTTCCGCTGGTGGCGGCGACGAACGACGGGAACCCTGAGCATCCGATCGCCAGCGCCAGATCGACCGAGCCCCACGCCAGTTCCTCATGCAGGATGTGAGTCGCGAGCGGATCGAGTCCCAGCCCACCCATCGCGACCGGGATTCCCGCCACATGATAGCCAAGGCCGTAGGCCTGCTTCAGTACGCGTCTTAGCGGAGAATCCGGGGCGATGACGTCCCTGGGATCTGCCATGCGATCGAGTTCGATCGCGGCTGGACGCATCACTTCCTTCGCGAAGCGATGAGCGTTCTCGCGCAGCGACTCGTATTCTTTCGGGACCCCCATACAGAGTTCACGGTAAGTATCCATCGGCCTGTTTTCTCCTCGCGCTGCGGCTTCCGAGAGCCGTGATCGCCAGCTTACCGGCTTCAGCTTTCGATCACGGTGCATCGAACGTGCCACGTAAGCGCGCATCCCAACGGTTGTTTGCGCACATTGCAGCCTTGGAGCGTGAGCCTTTCTGTGTGCGTTGTTTCCGCGGGATTTCTGGAATCTGGGTGGTTTCGATGCAGGGACTGTTTCGATCGGAAGCAGTGTTCAGGGCTGGAGCAGTGTCTTGCGCCATCGGCCCCCGCTTCGCACGAACAACTCGCGCCGATGCAACCGGAAGGGAGCGCGCACCCAGAATTCGATCCGATTAGGCACCACGCGGAGTCCGAGCCAGTAATTCGGCCGAATCGGCGGCTTGCCCTTCAATTCCCGCCGGAGCCTGGCGACCCGCGCAGTTAGCTCTTCGCGGTTTTTCAGCGGATGGTTCTGGTGCGACGCGCTGGCCGAAAACCTGCTGTCTATCGGCCTGGTCGCCCAATACTCGTCCGCTTCGTGCGCGGTCATCCGCTCGACCGAACCGTCGATCCTGATCTGACGTCCCCTCCGCGGCCAGTAGAAGGCCAGTGCGGCGCGGGGATTTTGCGCAATTTGCCGGCCCTTGAGACTGCGGATGTCTGTGTAGAAGGAAAACCCTCGCTCATCGGCTTGCTTGAGCAGGACGTAGCGCACGCTGGGTATGCCGTCGAGGCCGCAAGTAGCCAGCGCCATCGATTCCGGCAGGTCGGTGCCCGCAGCCACTTCCTGACGAAACCATCGAGTAAATCGCGCGATCGGATCGTCTGCCTTCATGATTACCGGATCGCGGACATTCCGATCAGGGCGCGGCCGATGATTAGGTTCTGAATCTGCGTTGTGCCGTCGGGTATCGTCAGCATCCGCGCGTCGCGCAGGCATCGCTCCACTCTGTTCTCGACCGCAAGCCCGATCGCGCCCATCGCCTGAATCGCCGTGGAAGCCACCCGCACGCCCATCTCAGTCGCATACGCCTTCGCCATCGATACCTCTGCGTCGCTTCGCGCTCTGTGCGAGAGCTGCATCGCCCGATAACAGAGCAGGCGGCCGGCGTCGATGTCGGTCGCCATCTCGGCGATCATTTCCTGGACCAGTTGGAAGCGGCCGATCTCCTTGCCGAATTGTTTGCGGACCTTCACGTACGCGAGCGCAATCTCAAACGCCCGCTGCGCGATACCCACCGAAATCAGCGCGGTTCCGACGCGCGCCGCGGAGATCGCCTGCAACACCTGGGGAAACGACTTCGCCGGATCGGCCGCCGTGCCCGAGTCCTCCCATCCGTCGAGCCGATGAGTTGCCGGAATCGCAACGTCGTCGAAAAACAGCTCGGAGGTCGGGAACGCCTTGAGCCCGATGGTCTCGATGTCGCGGCTCTTGAACGGAGACTCGCGGCGATCAACCACGAATTGACGCACTCCCGCGGGGCCGAGCTTGGGATCGGTCTGCGCGACCAGCACCACCACGTCCGCGATATGGCCGTTGCTGATCCAGCACTTGGTGCCGTTGATCACATAGCTATCGCCCTTGCGCTCCGCGCGGCACTGGATCGACGACGGATCGGAACCGACATTGGGTTCGCTGATGGCGTTGGCGCCGATCAGATCGCCGGCCAGGAGCGGCGGCCCGAAACGCTTCGCCACTTCGGGATGCGCACGCCGGGAAATCGACCATCCCGCTCCCGCCGTCATGCCGACGATTCCCGCCGCGCTGGGAAAGATGCGCGCCAGCTCCTCGGTCATGATGCAGCTGATGAAAGGATCGTCGCTGCGCGCGTCGCCCAGATAGCCCCACGGCACCAGCATTTTCGTCAGTTGGCGCGCGCGCTCAGGAACCATCTCCTCGTCGCCCCATTTTTCATCGAGCGGGCGGAGTTCGGCTTCCAGGAACTTGCGCAAGTTGTCGCGAAAGATGCGATGCTCTTCATCCAGCTCGAAATCCATAACTCAACCCCCGTGGCGGAGCGATCACCACAACTATCTGCCGATAGCGTTGGTTTGCAAAGGCAATTATCCGACAGTCGGCACAGGCGGGCGCTGGCTGGCGTCACGCGGTGCAAAAGCCGTCTATGAGCGGGTGAGTTCCGCGTGTTCAGGTTTCGTAGCGGACTTGGCCGGACGTTTTTTTTCGTCGCGCTGGCCGGGAGGTTCGCTTTGGAGGCGAGACGGTCGAAACCGCGACAGCGACAAGCCGCGCTGGCGCTCCAGCCCGAGATTTTTTAGGCGCCGACATTAGGTAGCCATCTTTAAGAATCGCCGCCAAGTGGTCCCATTTGGCTTTGCGGTCGATGCGAACGCCGACCCATCCCTGTTTGCCCATATATGGCGGGACGAAAAACCGCTCGGGATCCGAGTTGACCAGAATCTCTTGAACCATCGCGGGCGCTTTGACCCAGACTGCGACGTGGCCGCTACCGTGGTGATTGTTGTCGGTCATGGCGAACATGCTTCCGCCGGTAACGCGAAACGTACACTCGCCCCACGCTTCCTTTTCGAAGACTTCGGGCAACGCCAGACAGATCTCGCGCAACCGCTTTATCGCAGGATTCGAATCGTCATACATGCGAGGATGTGCCATCGGATGATTCGCTCACTTCTTATTGGTAGCAATCCACCAGGTGTTGCCGGAGGTGTCCTTCACGCCGCCGACGCGGTCGCCCCAGGTCATGTCGGCCGGTTCTCTGATTGCTTTGGCGCCGAGGCTCACCGCGAGTTTGTAGGTCGCATCGACGTCGGGAACGTAGAGATAAATCGCCGCTGCCATCGAGGGATCGGAAAAATAGCCGTTGCCAAACAGCAGTTGCGCGTCGCCAATTCTGGCCTCGGCGTGAAATTGCCCCTCAGCGTCAGGCGCCGGAGTATGTTTCACCTCGGCGCCGAAAGCATTCTTGAGAAAGTCTATAAGGTCGAGCTTCGCATACAGGTAGGGCGTGATTGTCGTGTAGCCGGGTTGAATATGCTTGTTAGTGGCGCTCATGGGACTGCTCCTCGGCGATCGCTAGGGGGGGCGTGACTAGTAGAACCTCCGAAAGCGTCCGAAGGTTACGGCTCCGATTGAAGCAGGGCGAACCGCGTTCAACTCTCCAGGCTCGGCAACATCTCCGCGAGTTCGTCACAAAAATCGGCGCTTTCGGGCATCGGCCCGGGTAACCCGAGCTCACGCGCGGGAAGCCTACACGAACCGTAGAGTTTGCGCGATCAAGCGGAGACGAGTTCGCATCCAGGCCGCATTATGCGCCACGCCCATTTGCAAAAATCTGCGGAGGGATGAGACAAAAACGATCGAAGCCGAAGAAGCATTCGACAAATGGAGCGGCAGCGAAATGAAGCAACTGATTGATCTGCATGGGCGGCGTGCGCTGGTAACCGGCGGCGGGCGCGGGATTGGCCGCTCGATGGCGCTTGCGCTGGCAGACGCGGGCTCCGACGTCGCGGTCGCCGCCCGCTCGCAGGGCGAGCTGGACGCGGTCGCGAGCGAGATTGGGCAGCGCGGGCAGCGTGGCTTCGCGGTCATCATCGACGTGATGAGCCGCGAGCGGATTACCGCGGGCGTCGATGAGGCTGCGCGCAAACTCGGCGGTCTCGACATCCTGATCAACAACGCGGGCGGCGTGATCGCGGAGAACCCGCTTCACCTCGATCCGCTCAATCACGACCCGCGTGCGTTCGAGGACAACCTGTTCCTGAACCTGACCCAGGCGTTCTATGCGACTCACGCCGCGCTGCCCTACATGATCAAACAGAAGTGGGGCCGCATCATCAGCATCGGCTCCGGCTATGCGAAAAACGGCGGCGGCCCGCTCGCCTACTCGGCCGCGAAGCACGGCCTCATCGGCTTCACGCGCTCGCTCGCTTATGCCGCCGCCCCGCATGGCATCAACGTGAACGTGCTATGTCCCGGATGGACCAACACCCGGATGGTGGATTGGAATGTGCTGGGCGCGATGATGGGAGTGAGCGCGGCCGAGGCCAAGCGATTCGCCGAGAGCCAGAACATCCAGAAGCGAATCGTCGAGCCCGATGAATTGGGTGCGATGGCGGCGCTGCTCGCATCCGACGCCGCCGGCGCAGTTACCGGACAGGTCATCAGCGTTGACGGCGGATTCATGATTTAGCGCGGTTGGACTATTCGGGACGATCGGCGAGAAGACACGTTGATCTACCTGATCACAATCGTGGCACTGATCGTTGCGGCCTTCTTGAGCGCCGTCCTTTGGATGCCGCGGTCATGGTACCGCGCGATGCTGTATCCGGGAGGCAGACCGAACGCCCTCGCCGGATGGATGAACTCTGTATCGGCGCGGATTTTCGCCGCCGGTATCTCGCCGAAGTGGGTGGCGAGCCTTGAAACGGTGGGGCGGCGCACAGGCCGCGTCTATTCGGCTCCCGTCGTGATTGCTGAGGTAGCGGGGGAGCAGTACCTGGTCTCGATGCTGGGTCAGAACGCGAGTTGGGTCCAGAACGTGCGGGCCGCCGGCGGTATTGCGACATTGCGTCACGGTCGTGTTGAAGAGGTGCGACTCGAGGAAGTGCCCGTCGGTGAGCGCGCGCCCATCCTGAAGGCGTATCTTCGGGCCGCGCCCGGCGCGCGCCCGCATATCGAGATCGATCTCAAGGCCGAGTTATCGGAGTTCGCGAAGATCGCGCCTTTGTACCCCGTCTTCCGTATTACGCGCCCCGGTGATTGACCGAGTTGTCTCGCCATGGGGTGCGGTACGATTAATGCGTAAAGGATCTCGGTCTCTACGTATCAACAGGAGGTCTGACCGATGGATATCTTGATCGCACTCGGCATTATCGCTGCAATCGGCGTCACCTACGTTCTGCTACCCGTCGGGCTGAGCGTCTTCGCAGAATTCAGCAAGCCCAGGGAGGTAATCTGCCCTGAAAACGGCGAGCCTGCTCAAATCACGGCGGACGCCGCTTACGTTGCGATGACGTCGGTAGTTGGGATGAGCAGGCTCCGCCTGGCCGGATGTTCCCGGTGGCCCGAACACGGTGACTGCAACCGAGGCTGCTTGAGCCAATTGGCACATTAGCGTCGGCCACCGGCTTTCATCTTCAGAGCTGAGAACAGGCCAGCGATGTCTCCGATGGCATCAGATGTAGCCGATTGAGCCATAGGCGACAACGTCAGAAGAGAGGGGAGTCTTCATGATCGACTATCGGAAGTATCGATGCATCAAGGTCGAGAAGGAGAACAAGCTCGCCACGGTGACCCTGAACCGGCCCGAAGCGCTTAACGCGGTCAATTCCGAACTGCACGACGAGCTTGAACACATCTGGCTCGACCTCGCCAACGACGAGGAAGTGAACGCGATTTTGCTGACCGGCGCGGGCAACGCCTTTTCAGCGGGCGGCGACGTGAAGGCGATGGCGGCGCGCTGGGGCACCGAGGAAGGCAGAAAGTGGACGCTCAAGATCGCCGCGGCGGGCCGCAGGATCATCCAGAACCTGCTGGACGTCGAGCAGCCGATCATAGCCGCGGTGAATGGCGACGCGATGGGGCTCGGCGCGAATATCGCGCTGCTGTCGGACGTTATCGTCGCCTCTGAAACCGCGCGGATCGCCGATACCCACGTCAAGGTCGGAATCGTTGCCGGCGACAGCGGCGCAGTCATCTGGCCGCTCCTAGTGGGTCCGGCGCGGGCCAAGGAATTCCTGATGCGAGGAACGTTCATCAGCGGATCAGAGGCCGCGAAAATGGGGCTGGTCAATCACGCCGTGCCGGGAGACCAGGTGCTATCCAAGGCTCGGGAAATCGCGGGCGAATTGGCCGACGGCCCGACGTGGGCGATCCGATGGACCAAGCTGTCGGTCAACAAATGGCTCAAGCAGCAGGTCAATTTGATCCTGGACGCGTCGATCGCGTATGAGATGATGAGCTTCAACACCGAAGACCATCGCGAGGCGGCGACTGCCTTCGCAGAAAAGCGCAAGCCCAAATTCCAGGGAAAATAAACTCTGGATGAGCAGCGCCAACGCCGTGGCGCAACCGTCGCCGTCGCGGCTGAAAGAACCGCCGCTATTCGCTCATTTGACGGTTGCTGCGGTTGGGAATAGTTTTCCGCTCGCCGGGGACATTCAACGCGCATTTCCCCGAATCCTCACGGAGGCAAGTCCTTCATGGATATCAGCAAAGATAAATTGCTCGAGATGTACCGCACTATGCAGAAGATCCGGCATTTCGAGTCCAAGGCGCGCGACCTCGCGATGGCCGCCGAGATTCCCGGCTTCGTCCACGTCTCGATCGGCGAAGAAGCTTCCGCCACCGGCGTCTGCGCCGCGCTGCGCAAGACCGACCGCATCACGTCAACCCATCGCGGGCACGGACATCTGATCGCCAAGGGCGGACGGCTCGATCGCATGATGGCGGAGATATTCGGCAAGCGCACCGGCTACTGCAAAGGCAAGGGCGGCTCGATGCATATCGTCGACTACTCGCTCGGCATCCTGGGCGCCAACGGGATCGTCGGCGCTGGACTGCCGATTGCCACCGGCTCCGCGCTGGGCGCCGTGATCGCCGGCAAGGACGATGTCACCGCGGCGTTCTTTGGCGACGGCGCCTCCAACGAAGGCACTTTCCACGAGTCGCTGAACCTGGCGGCGGTCTGGAAGTTGCCAGTCGTCTTCGTATGCGAGAACAACGGCTTCGGCGAGTTCACTCCGATGGCGAGCGTGACCTCGGTCAGGGACATCGCGGTGCGCGCCAAGGCCTACGACATCCCCGGCTATATCGTCGATGGCAACGACGTGCTCGAGGTCTTTCGCTACACCAGTGAGGCCGTCGCGCGCGCCCGCGCCGGCGAAGGTCCCACCCTGCTCGAATGCAAGACCTATCGATGGGAGGGGCACGTCGTCGGCGAGCAGGCCTTTCTTGGCGACGGCGCGTATCGCGAGAAGTCCGAAGTCGAGGAATGGAAGCGCAGATGCCCGCTGCTTCGCTTCGAAAAGTGGTGCGCCGAGAGCGGCAAGATCAGCTCGGCCGAACTCAAGCAGATCGTCGCCGACACCGAAAAGGAACTCGCCGCCGCGGTCGAATTTGCACGCTCGAGCGAACTGCCCGCGGCGTCGGAAGTCACCGACGACGTTTACAACAACACCTGAGCGGCCGCCCGCGGAGGTATCGTCATGCCGCAAACCAATTTTATCCAGGCGATAAACCAGGCCATCGCCGAAGAAATGGAACGCGATCCGCTGACCTTCCTGATGGGCGAGGACGTCGTGCTCGGCGCGTTCGGCGCGACCAAGGGCTTGGTCGACAAGTTCGGCGCCAAGCGCGTGCGCAACACCCCGATTTCGGAGGCCGGCTTCGTCGGCGCTGCGGTCGGCGCCGCGATGGCGGGGACGCGGCCAATCTGCGAAGTCGAATTCGCCAGCTTCTTCTATTGCGCCTTCGACCAGGTCTGCAACCAGGCCGCCAAGCTCCGCTACATGTCCGGCGGACAGGCCACCATGCCGATCACGTTTCGCGCCGTGTTCGGCGCGATGGGTGGCGCGGCCGCGCAGCATTCCGAGACGGTGTACGCGCAGTTTCTGAGCGTCCCGGGCCTCAAGCTGGTCGTGCCTTCGGGGCCGTCGGATATGAAGGGCCTGCTCAAGAGCGCTATCCGCGACAACAATCCCGTGATTGTTTTCGAGCACGGTGCGCTCGGCCGCCTCAAGGAGGATATCCCCGCCGGCGAGCACCTGGTGCCGCTCGGCAAGGCCGCCGTCAAGCGGCAAGGCGAGAACGTTACGGTGGTGGCGATCGGCGCGATGGTGCCGAAGGCGATGAGCGTCGCGGCCAGGCTCGAGCAGGAAAAAATCTCGGTTGAAGTGATCGATCCGCGCACGCTGGTGCCACTCGACGAAGATGCGATCCTCGCTTCGGTCGAGAAAACCAATCGCGTCGTGATCGCCGACGAAGGCCATCTGCGCGGCGGCGCCGCCGCAGATATCGCCGCGATCGTCGCTGACAAGGGCTTCGACTTCCTCGATGCGCCGGTCCGCCGTGTCACGTCGCTGGACGTGCCGATTCCGTTCAGTCCGCCGCTCGAAAAGGCGGCCATCGCGGACGAGGCTCGCATCGAAGCCGCGATTCGCGACGTGGTCGGACGATAAGCAGGCATGGCAAATTGCGGAACTGACTGTGGCAGTTGAAGTTACGATGCCCAAGTTCGGGCTGACGATGCATGAAGGAACGATTCAGCGGTTCTTCAAGGCCGCTGGCGAGCGCGTCCGCGCGGGCGAACCGCTCTACGAGGTCGAGACCGAGAAAGTTCTCTACGAGGTCGAGGCTCCCGCGTCGGGTACGCTGGCGACCACGCTGTTCGACGAAGGCGAAACGATTGAATGCGGCGTTGCGGTAGCGGTGATCGCCGAGGCGGGCGAAGATGTCGCGACGATCGCGGCGCGTTACGTAAAATCGGCGTCGCGCCCGGCCAATCAAGGCTCACCCGCGACCTCGCCGCCGCCGTACAATCAAAGCGTCACAGCCACCGCCAATGCGCGGCGCAGCGCAAGCCCGGTTGCCCGCAAACTCGCGTCTGAGCTCGGCGTCAATCTCGATAGCGTCGAAGGCACCGGTCCCGGCGGACGGATCACTCGCGATGACGTCGAGCGCACAGCCCACTCCTCGACGAAAACGCAGCCGCCGTTGTCGGGTGCGGCGCCGTCTGGCGAGCGCGTCGCGTTTCGCGGCGTGCGCAAGGTGATTGCCGAGCGGATGCATCAGAGCCTGCACGCCAGCGCGCAGATCACCATCACCGCCGAAGCCGACGTGACCCCGGCGACCGAGTTTCGCGCGCGCCAGTCCCGCGAATTCGATTTTTCATACACCGATATGATGATTTATTCGGTCGCGCGCGCTTTGACGCGCCATCCGCGAATGAATGCGCGCCTCAACGGCACGGAGATTGTTCTTTCCGCAAGCGCAAACGTCGGAATCGCCGTCGCACTCGATGAGGGGCTGATCGTTCCAGTCGTGAATCGCGCCGAGAGCAAGTCGCTTCAGGAGATCGCGGTCGAAAGCCGCGCGCTCGCCGAAAAGGCGCGCGCCGGTAATCTCAAGCTCGAAGACGTAACCGGAGGCACGTTTACCATAACCAACCTCGGCATGTTCGGCGTCGACGCGTTCACGCCGATTCTGAATCCCGGCGAGGCCGGAATCCTCGGCGTCGGGCGAATTATCGAGAAGCCAGCCGTCTTCAAGGGCGCGATCGCCAAGCGCGCGATGCTCTGGCTCAGCCTGACGTTTGACCATCGAGTGGTTGACGGCGCGCCCGCGGCGGAGTTCCTTCGAACCGTGATCGAATTCTTCAACCATTGCGCAGGATAACCAGAGGTCTTCAAACGACGGCGTTCCAAGCCGCCGCACCGAGTCGATGAGCACCACGCACACCATCGTCGTGAACCGACAGCCGCACCGGGTGACTGTCGATCACTTTGAGACGCCCCTGCTCTACGTCCTGCGCGACGACCTCGGTCTCAAGGGAACGCGCTTCGGATGCGGGGATGGAAGCTGCGGCTCGTGCACGGTGCTGGTTGACGGGCATGCCCAGCGCTCTTGCGAATTGCCGGTGTGGTCTGTCGAGGGTAAATCGATCACGACCATTGAGGGCCTGGGCACGCTCGACCGGCCTCATCCGCTGCAGCGCGCGTTCATCGATTTCCAGGCCGGCCAGTGCGGCTACTGCCTGTCGGGAATCATCATGACGGCCGCGGAATTAATCGGCAGCGGCGGTGAGCCGTTGCGCGAGAAAATCGTCGCGGCGCTGGACGCCAATCTCTGCCGCTGCGGCGCTCATGCGCGAATCGTGAAAGCGATCGAGGCCGCGTGGAAAGCGTCGATCGAGGGAGCCGCGCGATGACTCCGCCAAACCTTCCCTGGAGCATCCACGAGAATCCGCTGCTTAGCCAGTGGGTCGATCTCAGCCAACCGGGCATCGCGCGCGTGTTTTCAGCCAAGGTCGAGATCGGACAGGGAATCGTCACCGCTATCGCGCAAATCGCGGCCACGGAGCTCAAACTGCCGATGTCGAAGGTGGCAGTCGTGTCGGGCGATACGCGCTCCTGCCCGAATGAAAGCTACACCGCCGGCAGTATGTCGATCGAAGTGGGCGGCACCTCCGTCAGGATGGCGTGTGCCGAGGCGCGCCACGCGCTCGTCGAGAGCGCCGCGCGCATGCTGGACGCGGAGGAGTCCCGCGTTGCTGCCGATGGCGGGCTCATTCTTCTCGACGGGGCGCCATCGGGGCTCGACTATTGGCAGGTCGCCCGCAAGGTTGATTGGAAGCGGCCGGTCACGGGAACGGCCCCGTTCGCGACGCCGGGGAACTCAACTGCTCTTGGCAAGAGCGTTGCGCGTCTCGACCTTCCCGCGAAGGTCGCAGGCGCCGCCTTCATCCACGACCTCGAATTGCCGGGAATGCTGCACGGACGCGTGCTGCGGCCGCCTTCGTACGGCGCGCGGCTGGGTTCGCTGGATACGTCGGCGGTGGAGCGTCTGCCCGGCGTAGTGAAAATCTGGCGGAGCGGCGACTTCGTGGGCGTTTGTTGCGAGCGCGAATACCAGGCCGTCAAGGCGCTCGAAGCGCTGGGTGCAGGCGCGCGCTGGATCGAGAGCGAAGTGTCCGCCGACACTCGCAGCTGGCGCGAATTGCTGCCGACGTTGCGCGCGATCGATTCGGAGACCGAGGTGGGCGAGCGCCCGTTTGGGACGGCGAGCGTGCGGCGCTTGTCGGCGACTTATTCGCGGCCGCCTCTAGCGCACGCATCGATGGCGCCGTCGTGCGCAGTCGCCGTTTATGACGAACGCCGTCTGACGGTATGGACGCACTCGCAAGGTGTCTTCCCGCTCCGGGGTGCGCTCGCATCAGCTCTCGGTCTCGACGAGTCGCGCGTCGCGGTGATTCACGCCCAAGGCGCCGGAGTCTACGGACACAACGGCGCCGATGATGTCGCGCTGGACGCGGCCCTGCTGGCGCGCCAGGTCCCGTCGCGTCCCGTACGAATCCAGTGGAACCGCGAAGACGAGCTCGCATGGTCGCCGCTGGGCTCGCCGATGGTGATTAAGATGGAGAGCGCGGTGACCCCGGCCGGCGACATCGTCGATTGGTCCAGCGAGATCTGGAGCGGACCACACGGCCAGCGTCCCCGGGCGCACGGACCGGTCAATCTGCTGGCCGCGGCGCACGTCGAGCCGCCGATCCCTTTCCCCGAGGCGTACGAAGTCCTGTCGGGATTTGCCGGCGGTGCCCGAAATTCTGAGCCGGCGTACGAGGTGCCGCATCGAAAGATTGTGCTGCACAGCCTCCCGGGCCTGCCGTTTCGCACTTCCGCGCTGCGCACGCTGGGCGGCTACGCGAACGTGTTCGCCGCCGAATCGTTTATGGACGAATTGGCCGACGCCGCAGGCGCCGATCCAGTCGAGTTCCGGCTGCGTTATTTGTCGGACCCGCGCGCGCGCCGTGTAATCGAGACCGCGGTGCGCTTAGCGGGCTGGCAATTCGATGCGGAACGCGGCAAAGGCCGCGCGGCGGGTATCGGTTTCGCGCGATACAAGAACACGGCCGCATACGTGGCAGTGATCGCGAAGGTCGAAGTTGATCAGGACGTACGCGTCTCGAAGGTCGTCGGCGCGGTCGATGCGGGCCTGGTGATCAATCCGGACGGGGTGCTCAATCAGATCGAAGGCGGCATCGTGCAATCGATCAGCTGGACGCTCAAGGAACAAGTCGTCTTCGACGGCCGCCGCGTGACCACCAGGACCTGGGAAGAGTATCCTATTCTGCGCTTCGATGAAGTGCCGGAACTCGAGGTCGAGCTGATCGAGCGCCCAGACTGCCCACCGCTCGGCGTGGGAGAGGCGGCCCAGGGTCCCGCCGCCGCAGCCGTGGCGAATGCAGTAGCGCGGGCGCTCGATTTCCGCATCCGGGATTTGCCGATCACGCGCGAGCGGATTGTCGCCGCCAGCGCCGCGTCCGCCTGATTGACGGTGAGCCGCATCGTCCTCCGGATTAAGATCCGCCACGACCTTCTTTTACTCTTCGGGCATAATCTGGAGTGATGCAAACGACAACGGTCCTCGGCCAGCCGCTTCTGATCTATGACGGTGATTGCGGGTTCTGCCTCTACTGGGTGCGCTATTGGCAGAGACTCACCGGTCATCGCGTGACTTACGCGCCGTACCAGGAAGTCGCCGCACAATTTCCGGAAATTCCTGTGGCCGCGTTCCAGCGCGCCGTTCAATACGTAGCGCCCGATGGAAAAATCGCGAGCGGCGCCGAAGCCGTTCTCCTTACCTTAAGGCACGCGAGCGGCAAAGGCTTCTGGCTGACGCTTTATCGGCATGTTCCCGGCTTTGCAGCAGTCGCCGAGCGCATGTACGCGTTCGCTGCTGCGTACCGCTCCGCGCTTTACCCCACGAGCCTATGGCTATGGGGGCGCGACTATGAGCCGCCGCGTTTCGATCTGGTTGCCTGGCTGTTTCTGCGAGCCATAGGGCTGATTTATCTTGCCGCCTTTGTTTCATTTGGCGTGCAGGCGTTGGGATTGATCGGTAGCCACGGCATCCTGCCGCTATCCGAATTCGCCGGCGCTGTCCGGAGCCAGCTTGGTTCAGAAAGCTACTGGCGGGTTCCGATGGTGTTCTGGCTGGACCAAAGCGATTTTGCCATTCGGGCCGTATGCTGGGCGGGTGCGGCGCTGTCGCTGCTCCTGATTTTCGACATCCGGCCGCGTCTGAGCTTGTTTTTTCTCTATGCGCTCTATCTTTCGCTGTTTTACGCCGGTCAGGAGTTCATGGGCTTTCAGTGGGATCTGCTTTTGCTCGAATCCGGCTTCCTTACGCTTGTTCTGAGCATGGCGACAAAGCCGGGTATATGGCTGCTGCGCTGGCTTCTATTCCGCTTCATGTTTCTTTCGGGCGCGGTAAAGCTCCTGAGCGGCGACCCTACATGGGCCAACCTTTCCGCGCTCTCCTACTATTTTCAGACCGAGCCGCTGCCGACACCGCTGGCCTGGTACGCGCATCACCTACCGCAGGCGGTACTCACAGCGTCAACGGCGGCGACCCTGGTCATTGAACTGGGGCTGCCGTTTTTGATTTTCTTCCCGCGGCGGCTGAGGTTCGTCGCAGCATTCGGCATTTTGTTATTGCAGGTGGTGATCCTTCTCACCGGCAACTATGCTTTCTTCAATCTCCTGACGATGGCCTTGTGCCTGGCGCTGTTTGACGATGCCGCGCTGCGCAAGGTTCTTCCTGAGCGCGCGACCCGGTTTGTGCAACGCCAGGTCCGCGATATCAAGCCGGGGGAGATCGTTTCTTTTGCCGTCGGCGCGTTCGCGATGTTGATCGTGTTCACCGGTCTTGTGCAGCTCCATGCGGTGCTCAACGGCCGAATCTCCGCCCTGGGTACGTGGGTCAACGCTGAAATTGCGCCACTGCGTATCGTCAATACTTATGGTTTGTTTGCGGTGATGACGACCACTTTGCCGGAAATCATCGTCGAGGGATCGGATGATGGCGTTCACTGGCGCGAGTACGGATTTAAGTACAAACCGGGCGACGTCATGCGCCGACCGCAGTGGAACATTCCGCACCAGCCGCGCCTTGACTGGCAGATGTGGTTTGCCGCTCTCGGGCCGGCGTCGCAAAGTCCCTGGTTTTCGCTGTTCTTGCAGCGGTTGCTGGAAAATTCGCCGGAGGTGACCGCCCTGCTCGGGAGCAATCCGTTTCCTGGTAAGGCGCCTCTCTACGTGCGGGCCCTGCTTTACGACTATCGCTATTCCAGCCCGGAAGAAAAGAAAGCCACCGGCGCCTGGTGGGTCCGGCAGCCGGAAGGAATCTATTATCCCGCGACAGCTATGCCTACAACCACCGATTGATCCGCGCCGATCAAGTCTTGAGAAGCCATAGCTACCGCGCCGAACGATTCAAAGCGCTGCAGCCTTGCCCAACTCCGCGCTCTTCCCGATTAGAAATTGACGTCTATCTGCTGCACCTCGCCAGCCCGCTCCAGCGTGAATGACTCCGTCTTGACGCCAAGCGACGGATGCCAGACCTGAAGGTGGTAGGTGCCTAGCGGTAACCCCACGAATTTGTAGTTGCCTTGCGCATCGGGAGAAGCGAAATTCGGTTGAGCCTCGACAACGATGTAAGCCTCCATGGCCGGATGAACGTTGCAGCGGATTCGCACGACACCCGGCGTGTCGAAGATTACTGACTTGCTCTTGCCCGGACCGTACAGGCCCAAGTCGAACTTCTTGACCTTGGAGTCCGAGTAGACGTTGTGCCAAACCTGATCGTTGTTTGGAAATGCTACCGTCGTTCCGACCAGGATAGGCAGAACGTGAGGAACGAATTTCAGATCCTGTTGAGCCATCGTCGCTTGCGGTGGAGGTGCCGCCGGGTTCGGGCTTTTTTCATTGCCAGGCGGCGGCAACCCCTCGACGGAAACGACGACATCCGAGGTCGGCTGTCCGTTAACAGTGACGGTACCGACAACGGCTCCCGAATTTGAATCCGGACCCGCAGCCAGTGCGGCGACGTTGCCGCCAATCAACAGAGCGGCAGCCAACAGCGCGGAAATGATTCTCATCGGCTCGCACTCACGTCGGGCTTGAAGGTGAAGGTCGCCTCGGTCGTCTTGCCCTCTGTGACTACGACCTTTTGCTCCTGCATACCCAGACGTTCATGCCAGGCCTTGAGTCGGTAGGTGCCTGGCGGTACGCCGCGAATCTCATACCTTCCATAGATGTCGGTAACAGCGTGGTACGGGTTCTGCGTGACGTAGACGTAGGCACTCATCCACGGATGCACTTCGCAAATCATCTTCACCGGGCCTGGCGTTACAATCGGTTTGCGAACGATTCTTCCGGGATATAGACCCACGTTGAATTGCGGCTGCCCCTCATGGAACAGGGCGTGCGTGGCGTGCAGAATCGGATCGCTATTGTCGATCTCGAGAAATTGATTCACCTCCATCGCGAGCACATGTGGCACGAACCGGCAGCCCTTGTTGTCGAGCCGGTTTACGGTGGAGACCTGATCGCCGCCTCCTGGTTCCGGCGCCTTCACCAACCCCTCGATAGTGACCACCGTGTATTGCACGCCCTTGCCCGGGCCAACGACCAGCGTTTCGTTGGGCACGTCTTTGCAGATGTCCGTGTCCTTGTTGACGTCGAGCGGCGCCAGTTTCGGCACCTCGCCCTCGATTCGGACGAATCCTTCGATCGTGCCGCCGACACTGTCGGCCTTCGGGAGTTCCGCGGCCCAGGAAGCGGAAATAGCCGCAACCAGGATAACGCAAATCCACGTCCCGACCTTGCCGGCCACTTTGCCCATCACCGCCCTCTTTGTCTTGCGCGCATGCATTTGTCCGGGGACACTACCAAACCCACTTGGAACCTTGCAAAGGCAGACCGTCTGGGCTACTTGGATTCAGTTCCGATCGGGGCACAGTCGGATTCTCGGACCAGTGAGGGGCGAGTTCGAGAACGCGGGGGAAGGTATGCGATCGAGCCTAGGGACCATCGAGGCGAAGGCGGACCGGGAGCTACGCCTGCCGCTCGACAGTTTCGACTACATTCGTCGCTGTGAGGAGCACGTGTAAGCGCCGGCGGTAAGCTGCCGAACGGGCGCCAACGGCTGGCGCCCGAAATGGAGGACACCAGGATGGAGGGGGAACGCGGTCCGCGAAAATTTTGGGCGGGTGTTTTCGTGGCGTTGCTCGCGTTTGGAATCGCCTCCCTGAGTTCATCCACCCCGGCAATCGGCGCGGACGGCACCCTGCCTTCCCAAGCGACGGCATCGGGGGCCACCCTGCCGCGCGGCTACGTCGATAATTCGACCTGCACCAGTTGCCATGATGTACAGGTCAAGTCCTTCCGGCAGACAATGATGGGCCATCTCATGCTGGGCCGGCCGCGCGACGAGCAGGAGGGCCTCGCCTGCCAGTCCTGTCATGGTCCCGGCCGCGAGCACATACGCCATCCGCACAAGCCGGCGCCGGGATTTCTGAATTTTCAAGAGACCTCCTTCACTGACATCAAGATTGAGAACGAACGCTGCCTCGAATGCCATCAGAACGGCGAGCGTGCGTTCTGGGACGTCAGTCCACACGCCACCCGCGGCATCCGATGCGTCGATTGCCACGCCGTGATGTGTCCGGTGACGGCGAGTGCGCTGCCGGAGCCGCAACTCAAGAAGTCACCGCTGGGCACGGAATTCATCAATCCATTCATCGTGACGCGCCCCGAAACCCAGGTCTGCCTCCGCTGCCATATGGACAAGAAGATGGAAATCAATTTGCCCTCGCACATGCCGTTGCGCGAAGGGTCGATGACCTGCACCGACTGCCACAATCCGCACGGCGGACCCTACCAGCATCAATTGCGGGCGGCGATGGTCAATGAGGTCTGCTACCGCTGTCATGCCGAAAAGCGCGGGCCGTTCCTGTGGATGCACGCGCCGGTGGCGATGAACTGCCTGAACTGCCATCTGCCGCACGGCAGCGTCAACCAGCACATGCTGGTAATCAACATGCCGCTGCTCTGCCAGCGCTGCCACATCGGCACCCATCATCCAAGTTCGCCCCATGCGAGGGGACAAATTTTCGTTATCAACCAGCAATGCACCAATTGCCATTCGCAGATACACGGCTCCAACTCGCCGGGCGGGAGATATTTCACGCGCTGATGCGGGAAGCAGACGAAGGCACGGCATCGCTGGGCCGCACCGCGGTTTTGCGGCCTCTCGGGAGGGAAGGTAATGAACCTGAAGCGGTTATTCGCCGGGTACGGAACGGTGGCGCTGGTGCTGTCAATGCTTTCGCCGGCACTGGCACAGGTCGATCTCGGGCAATACACAGCGCAGGGTTCGGTCGAGGCGGGCGCCATTCCCCAGCCGGTTCCTTATGACGACGTCGCCGCGAAGTATCAGGAGTACCGCGATCTTGCGCAGCAGTTCATCGCCCCGAAACTCCAGTTGATCCTGGGCGACAAGGCCGAGAACTACTACGTCCAGTTCGATGGCGTCAACGTCGGGCAAAAAAACCAGATGTACTCGCTGCGCTTCGGCGAGTACGGTCTGCTCGATGTTCAGGTAAAATTCATCGAGATTCCGCACTTCTTCAGCGACCACGTCGCGAGCACGCCGTACGACGAAAACGGCGGCAGCTTCACTCTATCCTCGAAGCCCACTGGTACCGGCGCCGCTCTCCATTCCTGGCTGGAAGCGAACGGCCAGCCGTTCGACATGAGCCTGCTCGAAGGTATCGCGGACATCAACCTGCGCTATACGCCGACGCCGTCGCTGAGCTTCAGTGCGAACCTGGATTATCAGAACCCCACCGGCCAACAGCCTTTCGGCGGCAGCTTTATGTTTGGCAGCAGCCCGGGTACTTTCAAAGTGAATGAACTCTGGGTGCCAACGCAGTACTACACCTATAACTTCGGCGCGGGCGCAGAATACGCGAAAAACGGATGGATGCTCGGATTCCAGTACCAGGGATCCTTCTTCGTTGACGACTACTCCACCCTGACCTGGGACAATCCCCTCAATACCAGCGGAGTTGGCAGTAACTGCGTTGATTCCATCAGCTTCAGTTCCACGTCGCTTACCGGCCCCTGCCAGGGACGAGCGGCGATGTACCCGAACAACCAGGCGCACAACTTCATCGTGAACGGAGCAGGTCAGCTCCCATACAACACGCACGTAATGGGCAGCCTGGAGTACGGATTCTGGCTGCAGAACTCGCCCTTCATCCCGCTTACCAGCAACAGCAAGCTGCAGCAGTCATTAAGTTCGGTCGGAGCGCCCAATAGCCTTGGCGGCGACGTGCAACCTTTCTTCGCCAACTTCACGATCGACAGCAATCCGATCGAACGGCTGAATCTAACCGCAACCTATTCCTATTTCGATTACGACAACCTGACGCCGGCGATCACCTTCACCGGCGTCAAGTCGCTGAATGACGTGGCGAGCGCGCAGACTCCTTTCACCGCTTATCCCTTTGCTTTCTCGGAGCAGGACGTCAGCATCGAGCCAACCTACCGCGTGACCGATACTCTCGCCGCGCACTTTAATTTCGAGTGGCAGACCAACCACAACGGCGGGCTGATGGTACTGCAGCAGGATCAAACCAGCTATGGACCAGCGCTCGATTGGAACCCATACCCGTGGCTGAATTTCCGCGCCGATTACCAGCACGCGCATCGCGACTCGCCGGGATACAACAACAACCGCGCCAGCCTGGTCGAGGTGCTCGGCGGGACCCCGGGAGATATCGAGGAGCTGCAGGACCTGCGGCGGTTCGACGAGGCCACGCTCGATGTGAACCAGACTTCGCTCTACGCCTCCGTGCAGCCGATCGAACACCTGACGATGTTCGCGGCCTTCAACTACGACGACTATAACTACCCGTCCACCGATTTCGGCCTGCAGCACACTTCAAGCTATTCACCGTCGGTAGGGGCCAGTTGGGATCCACTGCCGGGCGTGCACGTCTTTGGCGACTACGAATGGCAGGCGTACGATTGGAACACACGGTCACTTGACGAAAGCACGATCCCTGCGCCGCCGCCACCGCCGGGGAAAACGTCGGTTTGGACGGCCGTGGGCCGCAATCAGGGCAACAATATTGATGTCGGCATGGACATCGCGATACCGCAGAATCGTTTTTTGCTCAGGCCGTCGCACCTGAAACTCCAGTACACGTACACGGTTGGCAACAGCAGCATCCACCAGTCGGGAGATACTGCGTCGTCAACGCCGGCGATCGACTATCCCGATACCGGCACCAGGTTGCACGACTTGATGATTCAGTACGAGTACGATTTGCGCGACAACTTCGCGATCAACATCGGCTACTACTTCAGCAACTTCGGCGAACACAATTTCATGACGGATCAAGTCCAGAACTACATGCCGCATGCCAGCCCAAACTCGACATTCCTCGGCAACAGTGACTGGTCTCCCTACGACGCCAATGTCGGATTCATAACCCTGAAATACAAATTTTAGTCGGAGGTTGGTATATATTTGCGAACAGCGAGAGGCCGGGGCAAACAACGAACGACCACCTTCCACCGCGACCCGGCCCGCGAACCAGGTGTCAGGAAGGGAATAGAGGGAATCGGAGGAGCCATGTCTGAGAGTTTGAGAACCAGGATTCGATCGAGACTGTGGATTTGGACCGCGTCGGCCATACCGGCGGTTGCAGCGCTCGCCTTGATTTCGAGCACAGCCCGCGCCGCCGCGGTCGATCTGAAGGCCGCGGCCAGCAATTATGCGGATTCGTGCGCCGACTGCCACGGTCAGTCGGGCAAAGGCGACGGACCCAAGGCCGCCGAGCTGAAGGGCGCCAAGCCCGCCAACTACACGGATTGCGCGGCGATGTCCAAATACACCGACGATTATCTTTTTAACGTCATCAAGAACGGCGGCAAGTCAGTGGGCAAAAGCAAGGACATGGGAGATTTCGGCAAGGCCTACGACGACGACGAGATTCGCGGGCTGGTCGCCTACGTCCGCAGCTTCTGCAACAAGTAAAAGCGCTGCAAGCCATGTCCCCGGGTGATGGTGCAGACACCGCCGAGGTTGCGGCCGGCGAGGTAGGGAACGGATCACGGCGGCGGTTTCTGGCGCGGGTGTTCTGGTCCGGCGTCGGATTGGTCACCGTCGGCATCGCGGCGCCCATCCTGACTTATCTCATCGGTCCGCTGTTTGGCGCGCCCAAAGCCAAAGATTGGGTGCGGGTAGGAAAGGTCGACGACCTTCCGCTCAACTTTCCCCAGCGGCTCGAGGTCGCCCGGCGCGTGGTCGAGGGATGGGAGACGGACGATTCGCAGGTGACGGCGTGGGTGGTGCGGCTGCCGGACAAAATCCTCGCGTTCGATCCGCATTGCACCCACCTGGGATGCGCCTACCGATGGGTCGAGCAGGCCAAGCAGTTCTTCTGTCCGTGCCATGCCGGCGTGTTCAGCATGACCGGGAAGGTGGTCAGCGGTCCTCCCCCGCGTCCGCTGGACATTTACGCGACTGAGGTCCGCGAGGGCTTCCTTTATGTGGTCCCGACCCCGATTAAGCAAGTGGTTTGACGAGCGCCTCGGCACGCGCACCATCCGGCAGGCGCTGTTCGATCGCAATATTCCGAAAAGCAGCCCGCTGGTCGAGTGGATCTACACGCTCGGCAGCATTCTGCTGTTCTTTTTTATCCTGCAAGCAGTGACCGGGATGATGCTGGCGATGAACTATGTGGCCAGCCCCGATCACGCCTACGACGCCGCGCGTTACATCTCGACGCGCGCTTTCCTGGGCTGGTTCATCCGCGGGCTTCACTTTTGGGGCGCAAGCGCGATGGTGGTGGTGATCGGCGCGCATATGCTGACCACGTTTCTCTCGGGCAGCTACAAGTATCCGCGCGAGACAACCTGGGTTACCGGCGTCGTCCTGTTCCTGGTCGTGATGCTGTTCGGGTTCACCGGATACCTGCTGCCCTGGAACCAGAAAGCGTACTGGGCGACCGTGGTCGGCACCAACATCGCGGGCGCAACCCCGATGATAGGACAGTACATCGTGCGCTTCTTCCGCGGCGGCAGCGAAGTCGGCCCACAGACGTTGTCCCGCTTCTACGCAATGCACGTGCTGATGCTGCCGGCGGCGCTTATCGTTTTCGTGTCGGCGCATCTTTTCATGGTCGTGCGGCAGGGCATTTCGGCGCCGCCCTCGCATCATCCCGAATACGACAACCTGGACATCGAAACCCAGCGGCGGATGGCGGACGAGGAATACCATCGCCGCAAAGAGGCAGGCGAATCGTTCTATCCGTTCTACCTGGCCAAGGACGTAGTCGCGGTCGTGATTGCGTTTCTTGTGGTGGCCTTTCTGGCCTGGAGATATCCGGTCGAGATCGGCGAGATGGCCGACCCCGCCAGCATCAGCTTCAATCCGCGGCCCGACTGGTACTTCCTGTTCCTGTTTCAGGCGCTCAAGTATTTTCCCGGAAGCCTGGAATCGGTTGCGGCAGTCGGGCTGCCGGGGATCGCATTGCTGATCCTCCTGGCAGTGCCTTTCTTCGATCGGCGGATGCGCCAACATCCGCTCGACCGTCCGATTGCCGTCGCCTTCGGTATCTCCGCGCTGGTTGGTGTGATTGCGTTGACCGTGATCGGCGCGCAGTCGCCGCTACTCAACCCATATGTGCCGGAACTGCCGACCGTCGCCGAGGGTCACCGGCTCTTTCACGCGCTGAATTGCGCATACTGCCACAGCGTCAATGGCCGCGGGGCCAACATCGGGCCCGACCTGATGCTGGATCCGCTCAAGCACGACAAAGTCTGGATACTGTCCCATCTCGAGCAGCCCGGCCAAGTGGTGCGGCCCGGTATGCGCACCGCAATGACCGGATTGTTGCCGGAGGAAGGCGCGGACCTGTTCGACTACATTGAGGAATTGCAGGGTGGCGGGCCTTATAGCGACAAGGCGCCCCGGCTGTTCTACCGAAACTGCGGCAAGTGCCACACCGTGGCAGGCCACGGCGGCGCCGAAGGACCCGACCTGAGCGGAATTGGGCTGGTGCGGTCGGTTTCGTTCATCCACCGCTACATCGAGGATCCCAAGGCGATCTTCTCGCAGAGCAAGATGCCTTCGTTCCTGGAGCCGAAGGGCAAGCTGACCCACACCGAGATCGAGGACATCGCGCGCTTCCTCGCGCATCAGCGGACGCCGGTGCCCGCGGCAAGTAAGTAGCGGGTCAAGCGCCGGGAAATCGAGGGCGGGAGCGCGTGTATACTGGAAACGGCCGAGCCCGCCGTAATACTTGCATGCGAGCTGCGTCACTCTTGGGAACGCAAGCCGTGCCGGGTACCTCGGTCTTGAGCCTGACGTTTGAAGTGCGGAATCACATGCGTTTGCATAAGCTCCATGCTTCTCAGAACCTTTCGGTTCTCAAGACCGGATAGCCTGGTCCAGCACAGTATCTGAGTGAAACCGTATTTCGTCTGCAGCTCCTCAATCTGCCGGATGCACGACGCCGGGTTTCCGCATATCAGGGTGCCACTGTTCACAAGCTCGTCCCACTGCACAGTTTGCGCCGCCTTGCGAATGTTCGGATAGGCTTCGTAGCCTTCTGGAGGTAGCTGGCCGAGTGGAGGAGCTACGAGGTTCGCAATGGTTCGGTAGTACCATAACACCGGTGCACCGAAGTCCAGCCGAGCCTGTTCGGTTGACTCCGAGCAATAGACCATGCACAAGGCGCCGAGCTCGCGCTCTTCGGGGTTAAATCCTTTTTCGCGTAAAGCATCGCGGTAGTCCGCAAGAAGCTGGTGAAGGCGATCAGACTTAAAGCCGTAGACCAGCGAACAGAGCAGATTGAACCCCCGTCGACCGGCCAATTCGAAGGAAGGCTCGCTGATGGCGGCGATCCATATGGGCGGGTGAGGCTTCTGCAACGGCTTGGGACGCACCGACTGCTCGGGAATGTCGAAGTGAGCTCCTTTGAAGCTCATCGGTTCCTCCGTCCATGCGCGCACAATTACGTCGAGAGCCTCGTCAAAAATCTCGCGTGACCTGGCCTGATTGACTGTGAACCCCTGGTACTCGATTGGCTGGAAGCCTCTCCCAACCCCAAGGTCGAGCCTGCCATCGCTCATCAGGTCGACCATCGCTCCTTCCTCGGCTACCCGGATCGGGTCGTTAAACGGCAGCACCATGACACCGCTCCCCAATCGGATCCGTTTCGTAACGGATGCAATCGCCGCAAGCGTCAACATAGGCGACGCGCTGAAGCCATATTCGGTGGAATGATGTTCGGGTGCCCAGATGGAGTCGAAGCCCAAGTCCTCGGCCGCGCGCATGCAATCGAGCTGCTCTCTGATTATTTGGTGCTCACTCTTGCCCCCTGCAGGATGTTCAAAGAAATGCAGCATCCCGAACTTCATTGCAGTTCCTCCGTTACCGGCTCTTCGCTGCGAACAGTAGAGCATTTCCCATGCCGGTTCATATCGCGCCCGCACTCAGCGTAGCGAGCGTCGCCCTTATGCTGTAGAGCCTCGGCCGGCGGCTGAATCGGTTTTTCGCTGGCATGTCGTAGTCGGACGACGATTCTAGGATCTGCGCCTCCACTCACTGTTGTCGGATGCGTCCGACGGAGCCACCTGTGCCTTTTGGTGACAGGCTGGTCAATCTCTACCCATGTTATCTTGAGCATGTTCTGAGAACGTCGGGTGGCGTACTCCTTGCTTGCTGATCGTTGAACAAAAATGACGAATGATCGAAGGCGCCTGAATCGGCAGCAACGACCAGTGAATGAGGCGACCTTGGAGGCTTGAGAACAATGGCTGAAAAGTCTATCGCAATTGAAAAGCTGAGCCATCGCCTCACTGGTCAGGATGCCACCTTCATTTACGGCGAGTCGCGCAACGGGCCACTGCATGTCGGCTCGCTCTCGTTCTTCGATGACGAGATCACGTATCCGGAGTTGATCCGTCATTTCGAGAGCAAACTGCGTCTGGTTCCGCGTTACCGTCAGCGCCTGATCCCGGTGCCTTTCAATCTTGATCGCGCGACGCTGGAGGACGATCCCGACTTCACGATCGAGAATCACGTCAAGTTCCATCAGTTGCCTGAGGATACTTCCGAAGCGCAGCTGATCGAGACGGCCATGGCGGTCTTCCGCAAGCCGCTGGATCGCAACCGCCCACTGTGGGAGGTGAACCTGTTCAACGGCTTCAAGGGCAATCGCTCGGTCGTGATGTGGACGATTCACCATTGCCTCGTCGATGGCGTGTCGGGAATGGAGTTGCTGAACGTGGTGATGGATTTCCGGCCGGACCCCCCGGCGCCGGAACCGTATGTCGAGCGATGGTCTCCAAAACCTCTGCCAGGACCGCTGCGACAGCTGGTCGACGTCGCG
Organism: uncultured delta proteobacterium; assembly: GCA_963842085.1. GTDB lineage: Bacteria > Desulfobacterota > Binatia > Binatales > Binataceae > Binatus. The sequence goes on along the minus strand of CAWJET010000001.1, from coordinate 1,812,879 downwards.
CTCGACCGCGCTCAGGAACAGGTCGACTCGATGCGCCGCCTGAGTCGAAAGGCCCCGGACGTTCGGTCGTTGGTTAAGGATCTTGGCGCGGATGCCGGCGCGCTCGCCAAGTTGGCCCGGCAGATGATTCGACCGATCGCGGCCACACCTTGGAGCGCCGGCCTGGTCACCCAGGAGCGGACGCTGGCCTGGCTGCGCACGTCGTTTGCGGATATCCGGGCGATTCGCAGCGCCTTTGGCGGCACCATCAACGATGTCGTGCTGACGATGCTCAGCGAGGGCGCCGCCCGCTACCTGCGCGATCATCGCGTGCAGCCTGGCGCACCCTTCCGAATCGGGTGCCCGGTCAGTGTGAGACACGACGACGAAAACGGGTCGTTGGGGAACCGGGTTTCGATGATGTTCCCCGAATTGCCCGCTGAACCAATGGATCCGGTGGCCAGGCTGAAGCTCGTCACGGCTGAGACCCAAAGGATCAAGGAAGCCGCGGAGCCGCAGGCGCTCGAAAGATTGATGAGTATCGGCCTGAGTGCCTCGCCGCCGGCATTGGTCGCGACGCTCGCCGGATTTGCAACCACGGCGATGGATACCGCAGTGTCGTTCCAGCGAATTTTCCCGTCATGGGTCAGACGCGCGGCGCAGCCGATGGGGATAAGTTTCATCGCCACCAACGTTCCCGGCTCACAGGTGCCGCTCTATCTCGCGGGCCATCGGATGGTCGACTACCTCGGCCTGCTTCCGTTGGGCGCCAATCTCGGATTCGGCGTGCCGATCATCAGCTACAACCAGAATCTCTATTTCACGATGATGGCTGCACCCAATCTGATGCCCGATCCGGATCGCATGAAGTCGCTGGTCGAGCAGGTCTTCGAGGAACTGAAGCGGGCCGCCGTCGCCCAGAACGTGCCTGCGGCAGCTCCGCCGCGTCCGAAGAGACCGAAACAGGTGGGCACGCCGCTCGCGATCCGCGATGATTCTCCGCATCCGGGTCTCGCGGCGATGAACGCCCACTGATCGGCGCCGCGCTTGCAGGAAATCGGGGAGTCCGGGAGTTGCGGTTGACGCCCGGCAGAGCCTATCCCTTGCTCGAGGGCTGCCACAGCTTCTGCAAATTCTTGAGGCCATCGTCGAGCGTCTTGCGCAATTCTCTGGTTTGTTTGAGAGCCTCCTCGCCGAGTCCGCTATCTCGAATCGACTGCATGAAAGACTCGTTCGCATCGCGCCACGCCTCGAACCACGCTTCGATTTGACTCGCTGGAGCTTTCTGCTCGCTGTTCGACTTCTTTCCGGAAGAGGATGACTGCGGGGGAGCCATCGTCCGGCGAATCCGCCGCTCCCAAACGGCGAAGCTCTGATCGATTGCCGCTACGTAGCCGTCCTTGGCGGCGCGGGCAACTCCGATCCAGTGCTCCATCTGTCGTTCGCCGTCGGGTATGCGGCGCTTGGCGAGATCACCAATCGCGCCACCTATTGTCGAGAGGCCATCAACATATGCTTGCGCTATGTCGCGCAGCACTTTGCCGATTCCGGTCGTGTCAGCCATGGATCAACTCCTTTTTCGAAGACGCAGGAGGATGGTGATCAGGTTTGACTCTTGCCGATTACTTGTAAGTAACAAAATGGCGCTTGAATCCCAAGTTGAAATTCCTCCTGCCTGTAATCCGTGAACGGGCGGGGGAAAGGGTCACCAGCGCTGATTTTTTTGTGGTAGGATCGCCGGCACGTCTCACTCGTCTGTCGCGCGGCAGCGTTCAGCGGGAGCTTAGAAATGGAAATTCTTGACGGAAATGAAGCGGCGGCGTCCGTTGCCTACCGCCTCAGCGAGGTGATCGCGATCTATCCCATCACGCCGGCGTCGCCGATGGGGGAATGGTCCGATCAATGGAGCGATGAGGGGCGCAAGAACATCTTCGGCACCGTGCCGAAGGTGGTCGAGATGCAAAGCGAAGGCGGAGCCGCCGGCGCACTTCATGGTGCGTTGCAGGCAGGCGTCCTTGGCACGACCTTCACCGCTTCGCAAGGCCTGCTGCTGATGATCCCCAACATGTACAAAATTGCGGGCGAGCTTACCGCGTGCGTCATCCACGTCGCGGCCCGGACGATCGCGACGCATGCCCTTTCGATATTCGGCGACCACAGCGATGTGATGGCGGCGCGCGCGACCGGTTTCGGAATGCTGTCCTCCAATTCCGTTCAGGAAGCACAAGACTTCGCCCTGATTGCGCATGCCGCTTCGCTCGAATCGCGCATCCCGTTTCTCCATTTTTTCGACGGCTTCCGCACTTCGCATGAACTCAACAAGATCCACCCCCTCGCGGATGACGATCTGCGCGCGCTCATCGACACGAAGTTCGTCCAGCAGCATCGCGATCGCGCGCTCAGTCCCGATCGCCCGATGCTGCGCGGGACCGCGCAGAATCCGGATGTGTTCTTTCAGGCGCGCGAGGCCATCAATCCCTTCTATCGTGCGTGTCCGACAATTGTTCAGGACCTCATGGATCGCTTTGCGCGCCGGACCGGCCGCGCTTATCGACTGTTTGATTATGTCGGAGATCCCACAGCGGAACGGGTCATCATCCTGATGGGCTCGGGCGCCGGCGCGGCCGAGGAGACGATCGAGCGCCTGGTCGCCGGGGGAGAAAAGGTCGGCCTGCTTAAGGTGCGATTGTTTCGTCCGTTCGACGGCGCCGCTTTCGCGGCAGCTCTGCCGACCACGACGCGTGCGATAGCGGTGCTGGACCGCACCAAGGAGCCCGGCGGCAGTGGCGAGCCGCTCTATCTCGACGTCGTGGCCGCGCTGAGCGAGGCGCGGGCCGCGGGTTCCATCGATGGCAGGTGGCCGCGAATCATCGGCGGACGCTACGGCTTGTCCTCAAAGGAATTCACACCAGCGATGGTGAAGGCGGTCTTCGATGAACTCACCAAGGAAACTCCCAAGAATCACTTCACGGTGGGAATTCACGACGACGTGACTCATTCCAGCCTCGCATTCGACCCGGCTTTTTCGACTGAAAGTCCACTGACCGTGCGCGCGCTCTTCTATGGATTGGGATCGGACGGCACCGTGGGCGCGAACAAGAACTCGATCGTGATCATAGGCGAGAACACGCCCAGCTACGCGCAGGGTTATTTCGTCTACGATTCGAAGAAGGCGGGCTCGGTCACCGTGTCGCATCTGCGCTTCGGCCCGAACCCGATCCGTTCGACCTACCTGATCAGCAAGGCGAGCTTCATCGGATGCCATCAGTTCGCCTTCCTCGAGCGGATGGACGTGCTCACGGCGGCGGATCAGGGAGCGACGTTCCTTCTCAATGCGCCATACGCGCCCGAAGCGGTGTGGAACCATCTGCCGCGCAAGGTGCAACAGCAGATCCTCGACAAGCAGCTTCGCTTCTTCGTCATCGATGCCTACACGGTGGCGCGCCAGGCCGGCATGGGCGGCCGCATCAATACCATCATGCAGACCTGCTTTTTCGCGGTGAGCGGCGTGTTGCCGCAGGAGGCGGCGATCGCAGCGATCAAAGCGGCGATCCAGGAAACATACGGCAAGCGAGGCGACGCGATCGTGCAACGCAACTTCGCCGCCGTGGATACTACCCTTGCGCATCTGCACCAGGTCACCGTACCGGCGACGGCCAGCAGCGCGCTCGATATGCTAGCCCCAGTGCCCGCGCACGCGCCCGCATTCGTTCGCGATGTCCTCGGCGCCCTGATGGCCGGCTATGGTGACTCGGTTCCGACCAGTGCGCTGCCGCCCGACGGTACCTTCCCGACCGGCACGGCGAAATGGGAGAAGCTCAACATCGCGCAGGAGATCCCGGTCTGGGATGAAGACCTGTGCATCCAATGCGGGAAGTGCGTGCTGGTCTGCCCCCATGCGGTGATTCGCGCGAAACTGTACGAGCCCGGCCACCTCGACGATGCGCCTGCGGCCTTCAAGTCAGCGGCACCCCGGTGGCGCGGCCTCGAGGCGATGCGTTACACGCTGCAAGTGGCGCCCGAGGATTGCACCGGATGCCGCATGTGCGTCGAAGTGTGCCCGGCCAAAAGCAAGAGCGAGGTGCAGCACAAGGCGATTAACATGTTGCCGCAGCCTCCGATTCGCGAGGCGGAGGCGAAAAACTGGGACTTCTTCCTGTCGCTGCCGGAGTTCAATCGCGACAGCCTCGCGCACGCGCAGGTCAAGGATGCGCAACTGCTCGAGCCGCTGTTCGAATTTTCCGGAGCGTGCGCGGGATGCGGCGAGACCCCGTACATCAAGCTGCTCACCCAACTCTTCGGCGATCGGTTGCTGATCGCGAACGCGACCGGATGCTCCTCCATCTACGGCGGCAATTTGCCGACCACGCCCTACACCTCCAACGCCCAGGGCCGCGGGCCGGCGTGGTCAAATTCCTTGTTCGAAGACAATGCCGAGTTCGGGCTTGGGATGAGGCTGGCGCTCGACAAGCAGTCTGACTACGCGCACGAGCTGCTCCGGCGGCTTTCCGCTCAGCTCGGCGGGCGCCTCGTAACGGATCTCCTGGAAGCCGATCAATCGACCGAGGCAGGCATCGCGGCGCAGCGCCAACGGGTCGCCGAAGTCAAGCGGCTTATTGCAGGCCTCGAAACCAGCGACGCCCGCGACCTGATGGTGGTTGCCGATGCGCTGGTGCGCAAGAGCGTGTGGCTCGTGGGCGGCGACGGATGGGCCTATGACATCGGTTTTGGCGGACTCGATCACGTGTTCGGCTCCGGAGTGAACGTGAACGTGATGGTGCTGGATACTGAAGTGTACTCGAACACCGGCGGGCAAATGTCCAAAGCCACGCCCCGCGGCGCAGTTGCGAAGTTCGCCGCCGGCGGCAAACAGACCGCCAAGAAGGATCTCGCGATGGAGGCCATCAGCTACGGCTCGGTTTACGTCGCGCGCGTGGCGATGGGCGGCAACGATGCACACACGGTGCGGGCTATGCTCGAGGCTGAAGCGCACGACGGCGTCTCGCTGATCCTCGCCTATAGCCATTGCATCGCGCACGGCTACGACATGGCCTTCGGCTTGAACCAGCAGAAGAACGCGGTGCTCTCCGGCTATTGGCCCCTGATGCGATACGACCCGGCGCTGCGCAAGGAAGGCAAGAATCCTTTTCAGCTCGACTCGAAGGCGCCCAGCATTCCGCTCAAGCAGTACGCCTATCAGGAAGCGCGTTACACGATGCTCGCGCGCAGCAATCCCGAAGCCGCGCGCGAGTTGCTCGCGATGGCGCAGGACGACGTCGCGCGCAATTGGCGCGTTTACGCAAATCGTGCCGCCATGGCCGGACTGCCGCCCGCGCGACCGGCCACCGAACCGGAGACGGCCGCGGGCAAGCCGGCAAAAGGGGGCCAGCAATGATCGACCTTACGACGACGTACCTGGGCCTTGCATTGAAAAACCCCATCGTCGCGTCGGCGTCGCCACTCAGCGATTCGCTCGACAAGATTCGGCAGCTCGAAGATCACGCGATCGCCGCCGTCGTGCTGCCATCGCTCTTCGAAGAGCAGCTCACGCTGGAAAGTGAGACGCTTGACGCGGATCTGTTTCGCGGCGCTGAAAGCTTCGCCGAGTCGCTGAACTACTTTCCCGACCTGACGACCTACAACCTCGGTCCCGACGGCTACCTGGAGCTGATTCGCAAGGCCAAGGCGAGCGTCTCGATTCCTGTCATCGGCAGCCTCAATGGCGTCTCAGCCGGCGGTTGGCTCCGTTATGCGCGCGAGATGGAACAAGCGGGCGCCGACGCCATCGAGCTGAACCTCTATTCGGTAGTGACCGACCCGCAACTCACCGCCGGCGACGTCGAGCGGGCATACCTCGAGCTGGTTCGCGAGGTAAAACAAAGTGTACGGGTTCCCGTCGCGGTGAAGCTGTCGCCATTCTTCAGTGCTCCCGCGAACATCGCAAAACGATTCGATGGCGTCGGCGCGAATGCGCTGGTGCTGTTCAATCGCTTCTACCAGCCCGATTTGGATCTCGAGCTGCTCGAAGTCACGCCCAGCCTGACTCTGAGTCGCCCCGAAGAATTGCTGCTGAGGCTGCATTGGGTCGCGATCCTCTTCGGACATGTTGATGCCGACCTTGCGATCACCGGCGGCGTGCATAGCGCGCAGGATGTGCTGAAAGCCATGATGGCCGGCGCGCGGATCACGATGATGACCTCGGCACTGCTCCGCAACGGCGTCGAGCATCTCGACGCCGTCTTGCGCGACCTCCTGAGATGGATGGAGGAGCACGAGTACGAGTCTATTCGCCAGATGTGCGGCAGCATGAGTCAGCGCAATGTGCCCAACCCGGCGGCCTTCCAGCGCTCCAACTATGTCCGCGTGCTGAGTTCCTACTCGTTGCGCGGCAGCAGCAGCTAGAGGCACAGTTACCGAAAATTCACTCTAAGATAGGACGCCCAAAAAAAGGAGAGGCACGCGTTGGCTTCACCATGAGGGCATGATTCCTCAAAACCTCATCCGCGCGCACGGAAACGCGGGAGACTCGCCGGGGCGCGCTAACGCGGTGGACTTCGAATCAGGAAAGTGGCGCCGCGACGGTGCGGGTTCGCGGTTCGCGCTTCCGGCTACCTGGAATGACTCGTTTGTCGACATTTCCATGCCACCGCAGGCTATCGCCAGCCGATCGAAACCACCCACCAATTCGCTCGGATCAAGTTGTGAGGAACCACAACGGTAAAAGCGCTAATTTTCAGAAATGTGAGTTTGCGCCAAAAGACCTTCCAATCGATCGCGATTGACAACGAGCTGGTGGCCTTTGCGCGAAATCAGATGCTTTTGCTCGAACAAAGCCAACTGTTCGGTAATTCGGGGGCGCGAGGCACCGATCAGTTCAGCCAAATCCCTGTGCCGGACCGGTAATGTCAGCCGTATTTCTTTTCCATCGGAAGCCCCAAAAGTTTCACTCAATTCCAGCAGAATTAGAGCCAACCGTTCTTCCAAAGTACAGCTCATGAAATTTGCGCAGCGCAGTTGAACTAAATCCCAGCGGCCCAGGTAGCTCGCCGCCATCCGTTTGAAGTTTGTCGAAGCAATGCCCAGTGTTATTTCGATCAACGAGTCGAGTTGGATCGTCCCTATCCGACAAGGGGTAACCGCTTCGCAGCGAAAATCGTAACTGAAGCCGGGTACCGCCGGCGGGAAGCCGGGAACCATACCGGGCGCGACCATGATCACCAGGGTACGCCGACCCTTGCGATTGCGGCATGTGATTCGTGCCACTCCCGCGAGCAAGATGTATGCGGAGTCGGGTGAATGTTTCTCGTCGAAAATGATCGCGCGCTTTTCGATGGTGCTGACCGTTAGCGCGTTGGAGAGCTTGTCGAGCTGGCGCGCCGTGAGCCAGGAGATGTTCTTGAGGCTTTCTAGTCTCCGGGGCGATGCACGAGCAGCGGTCATTGACACAATATAGCAGGCTGGCTGATTCTCACGTGATCAGGCTGAGCGCGCAGCGTTTATTCGACGAGATCGGTTATCCATATAACCGATTCACACAGGCTCAATTGCTTTTTTGAAATACTCAGCGGCGCTGATCGGGACCATATCGACGCGGATATTGCGGTTGGGGAGGAATTCCACCACGCGCTCGATGATCCGTCTCTGGAATCGAGACACCTTTGTGCTTCATTTCGCCTTTTGCTTTTGCGGATAAATTATGGGCGAATGTAGGCTCGATGCGAAGCCGGTCAGGGGCAAGATGCCCCGGAGGTGCCGCGATGCCGAGTGAAGTATTGCGAGAGCTCATTCTTAAACTTACCGAAGCCGATCGGCTTGAGATCATCCGCGAGGCAGAGATAAGTGACGATAGGCCGTCGCTCTTACGCGGAGACGCAGAGGATGGAGATCTGGAAGAGGCGGATTCTTGGGTAACTCAAAATGGCGCCAAGATACTCCCGCACCTCTTACGAAGAATCGATCCTTCAGACGATGAGATGGTCCAGCTCGTTCAAAGCGGAATGTTGCCTTTTGACCGCAGTCTGCTGGAGCCGCGCGAATTTCTTGTTCGATTTAGCCATCCGGCGATGCGCGCTGCCCTCGATGGTGGGCTGCCACTTTCCGAAGTCGCAGCCACCTCATTAGCGCTGACAGAACTCGTTACATCGCTTTTGGCGGCAAATCGCTCGTTTGGCGCGGATGCCGCGATGCCGACTGTTCGGGTTGTCAAAGGTTCGGTGGACTTTCTCGCAACGGGTCCTGGTTTGGTCGTCGGTGGGTTGAGTTTACTCACTACGTGCGGTGTCGGTGTGATTTCTGTTCCTGTAATAGCAGGAACGGCTGTTCTCACCGGTGCTATCGATCTGACGCTGAATTGGCAGAAGCGAAGGTCCGAAAAGGGAAGAAGCGACGCCGAGCAGGCAAAAACCGATGCCGAGAGGGCAAGAGCCGATGCCGAGAGGGCAAGAGCCGACGCCAAAAAGATCGAAGCGGAGACAATAGGCCAAGAACTGGAGAATGAGATCAACCGCGTTCGACTAGGCAACTTGCCGGCTCAGGCGGAAGCCCACCGGGTGGAGAAGCCTGAAACGCATCCAGCGTCATTCCTTGTACCTTTTGCGCTGATTGAGCGAAGCTCCCAAGAAAATGGTTTGGCGGCAGCGCACGGTGTTCATCTAGTCAATCGAGGATTGCCGTCGCTATTCGGAATTCTGCGAGTGATGCCTGGACTGGTGATTACCGTTGAGAATATAGCGAGGCAATAGTTAGCAGCTGCCGACTGGTGCATATTCCCTGATCCGGTTTCGATCAAAGAATTGTCTTCCCAGGATCAGAATCGCAGATTGAATAACGGCCACTCGTTTCCTGTGCAAGAGCCGGCAGTGCCAGCCCAATTCCGAGTGCCATCGCCGGTACTATAGTCAGTATCTTGTTCTTACTACTCATCGCCCTGATCTCCAATTTTCAAAACCACCCACTACCTATCCTTGGTGGCACATAAGCCAGTGAACCACAACCCATGACATGGTATAGCTTACCCATCTCCCGATGATCTTCGCATCCCGACTTCCCCAATGAAGCACTCAACCCAGGTCAATCTCATCCACCAGATCTTCGACGCGATCGATCGCGGGACGCCGCCGATGGCCGAGCGATTCACGCGCAACGATACGTCCGCGTACACGTCGCCGCAGCGTGCCGCCCGCGAACGTGACGTGCTGTTTCGGCATCATCCGATCGTCGCCGGCTTCAGCTCCCAGATTCCCAATCCCGGCGACTACCTCACCGAGGATCTCGCGCCTGTGCCAATCCTCGTCGTGCGCAACACCTCCGGCGAGTTGCGCGCCTTCGTGAATATCTGCCGTCATCGCGGCGCCCAGCTCCTCGCCGGATGCGGCCACACCGCGAAGCTGTTTTCATGCCCCTATCACGCGTGGAGCTACGACACCGACGGACGCCTCGTCGCGATTCCCGACGACTACGGATTCGAAGGTCTCGATCGCGCCGCCAGCGGCTTGGTCGCATTGCCGGTCGCCGAGAAGTACGGCCTCATCTTCGCGACCCCCGGTCCGGGCGAGGCGATCGACGTTGACGCGATGCTCGCCGGTCTCGGCGACGACATCGGGTCGTACGGCATCGCCACGATGGCGCATCAGGAGACGCGCGTCGTCCGCCGCCGGATGAATTGGAAGCTGGTCAGCGACACATTCTGGGAGGCGTACCACATCAAAGTGCTGCACGCTGGTAACGTCGGCCCGCTGTTCATCAAGAACCTCGCGATGTTCGACGCGTTCGGCCGCAACACCCGCTACATCGGCGTGCGCAAGTCAATCGAGAAGCTGCGCGACCTCCCCGAAGAGAAGTGGAACCTAATACCCCACACAACCATCCTGATGAACCTGTTTCCCAAGACCATCCTCGTGATGCAATCCGATCACGCCGAGGTTTACCGCATCTTCCCGGACGGCGTCGGTGAGAGCGTCACCGCCGTCAGCATCCTGGCGCCCGAGCCGTCGCCAAAATGGTCGCGCACGATGGATCTTCTGCTCGGCGTGGTCGATCAGGATTTCACCCTGGGCGAGGGCATCCAGCACGGCTTCGAATCCGGCGCGATCAGAAAAGTGATGTACGGCCGCTACGAAAACGCGCTCGAACATTTCCACCGCTCCATCCGCGAAGCGCTGGGCGAAGTCTGAGCCGTAATGGTTTGGCAAAAAGGATCGATCCCCGTTTGTCATCCTGACGAAGCGAGCATCGCGAGCGGCAGGAAGGATCTCGGACAGCCGCGCGCAAGCGACGCCGGTTCCGGTTTTGAAATCGCGAAGCGGTCCGGCGGCTCGGGTCAGGCGACAATAAGGAACACTGGCACCTCGAACTCCGCGCGGTATTCCCCTGCCCTCGCGCTCAGGCGCCAGACGATTCGGCTTCGAGGATTCGAGTCGTCGGTAGGCCGGCAGTCCGGCGCGATCATGAACGCGGCGGGAATCGATCCCGTCGAATCGCTCATCGAAGTTTGCTCGGCGCGCCACAAAATCCAGTCCCACGTCGTGAGACTGTGCCAGGAGCCGCGGGTCGTGCGGTTGATGCATTCGAGTTCGAGCGCGACTTGTTGCCCTGCCGGGATCGGCTTGTCGATATGAATCGAACCGTCGAGCGAACCGCCGATTTGCCCGGGCACGGAAGCGATCGCGAACCGGGATTCGCCGTATTCGCGGAGTCGCCGCCGCATCCGCATCGCCCACGTCAGCATGACGACGCCGGCGAGCGGCAATATCAAAGACGGCAGCGCGAAGTAGTCGGCGCCTCGGAGCGCGCGGTGCGGCGCGATGAAGAAGATCGGAAACGTCGCGACGCACCATGCGAGCGCGATGAGCGTCAGTCGATTCGCGTCGCGCCGCGCCGAAGTGCGGACTTCGCCCGCGGCCCAGTCCTCCCGCCACATCCACGGCGCGTCGGGATTCGCCGCGCGCAATCGCTCGGAAGCATCCGGCGCGCGCGCGTGGTATCGAACCCACCAGCTCGCGCCGATTCCCGCGCCCGCACATGCCAGCGCGAGTGACGCGGCCAGCGCCGCGTCCTCCCATCGCCCGGCGCGCGCGCGGGTGACCGCAACCATCGCGGCGAGCAGCGCGGCGATGCATAGCGGTGTGCCGAAAAACTTGATGAAACCGAGGACGAACCGCTCCGGATTCGTCCTTTTACTGGCCACGTCCAGAGGCTGCTGCGCTGCCAAGCGCGGCGACACGCTCGAAGAAATCCGGGAAAGTCTTGGCGACGCATCCGGGATCCTTGATCCTCACGCCGCCGAGTTTCAGACCCGTCACCGCAAAACTCATCGCGATTCGATGATCGTCGTAGGTCTCGACCGCCGCCGGATGCATCGCGGACGGCGCAATCTCGAGTCCGTCGTCGTTCTCGATAACGGTCGCACCCAGCCGCCGCAGTTCGGTCGCGAGCGCGCGGATGCGATCGCTTTCGTGATGCCGGATGAACGCGACGTTGCGGATTCTGGTCGGCGACGAAGCGAATGGGGCAATCGCGGCGAGCGTCGCCACCATGTCCGGCATCGAATTCATCGCCACGTCGACGCCGGCAAGCTGCCCGGTTCCCGCGACCTCGACATAGTCGGGATGCCACAGCACGCGCGCGCCCATCCGCTGCAGCACGCCGAGAAAACCGATGTCGCCCTGCACCGAGTTCGAGCTGATGCCTTCGATTCGGACGCTGCCGCCGACCAGCGCGGCGGCCGCGGCAAAATAGCTTGCGCTCGACGCGTCCGGCTCGACGATGAAGCGCTGCGCGCGATACCACTGGCCGCCGGGCACTACGATCGTTTCGCCTTCGACCGAGCTATGCGCGCCCCACACTTCCATCAGCCTGAGCGTCATGTCGATGAACGGCCGCGCCGCGTCTCCGATCACCCGCAGCTTGAGGCCGGCCTTCCAGATCGGCGCCGGCATCAGCATTGCCGAGACGAATTGCGACGAGACGCGCGCGTCGATCGAAGTTTCGCCCCCTTCGAAGCGCGCCCGGGACGCATCGACGATCACCGGCGGGCAGTTGTTGTCGCGCTCGCTGTACACACTGGCGCCCAGGCGTTGCATCGCGTCGAGCTGCGGACCGATCGGACGCTGACGCATCCGCTGATTGCCGTCGACCCGAAAACGTCCCTCGCCGAGCGTGACCATCGCGACCAGAAATCGCATCACGGTGCCGGCGCCGCCGACGAAGATCTCACCGCCACGCGTCGGGATCGTGCCGCCACGCCCGCTGACTGTGATTCTGCGCGCCGGCTCGTCAATCTCGACGATGAACCCCATCACCCGCAGCGCGTCGCTCATGTAGCGCGTGTCGTCGCTCAGCAGGACCGCCTCGAGGACCGAGCGGCCCTGCGCCAGCGCGGCCAGCACCATCGCGCGGTTCGTTATGCTCTTGGAGCCGGGCAGCACGACGCGGGCGTCGAGCGGGGCGGTCAGGGGAGTGATTTCGATTTCGTCCACGGTCTTCTTTGAGTATCCATTCCAGACTAACCGCGGGGATTGATAGGTAACAAGCATGGCCGCTCGCGTGCGACCGCCCGGGCGGGTTATTGCCTCGTACTTGACGCTACGACTACAGTATCGAACGTTACTGGCAGTAGGCTCAGGGGAGGTCGAAGGCCATGAGACTCGTCAAGATGATCGTACCAGCCGCGCTAATCGCGGGGCTCGCAGTATTCGCGCCGCATGCGAACGCGCAAACGATGGGCGAGTACGCAACCACGACGGCGGGAGTCGGAACCGGCGGCAGCTCGATGGGTACCAGCATCGGGTCCACGGTCGGCTCGGACGACTTGGGCGGAGGGTCGCGGACGTGGGGCGCCAGCTCATTGGGCAGCACCTTTGAGGAAAGGGCCGGGGCTGCGTCGTCTTCTGCCGCTGGTGGCAATTTCGATTCGCGGGCGGGCTCGATGACTGGAGGAGCGGCCTCGCAATCGCGCTGGCCAAAGTCACAGTTTCAGAGCGGACAAAACTCTGACAGGTTCGCCGATTCGTCCGCACGATTCCAGGATAAGGATCGATTCCCCACTCGCACCGACCTGTCCTCTTCCGATCGCTTTCCGCCCAGCCAATTCAACAACAATCGTCAGGGGCTGGATACCCACTATTCCTCGTCAGGGTTGGATACCCACTACAGCTCCTCATCGGGGCTGGATACGAACTACTGACGCGTCGCGGCAAGACCAGCTCTAGCGCTCGGCATTGCGACGCAGACGCTCCTTGCTCGCCGCCGGCCAGACGTCGTCGATCTTGTATGCTGTCTCGAACGCGGTCGCACCCTCCGGAAGTCTCAGCCACGGCAACTTGCTCCTGGTAAAGATGTGCACGTCAGGCGTGACCGCGTCGGGATTATCCAGCGTCCCTGCCCGAACGAACAAGGCGTCGCCGCCGGGCGCGACCTGATAACGGCTCCAGACGTAGGTGCCGCACTTGTCGCAGAAGAACACCTCGTGATCCTTGCCGGTGCCTCCCTTGAGCGTGAATGACTTCGGAACTGCGCCCGTCCTTTCCACGAACTGCTTCTCGATCCAGATGTTGACCACAAAGCCGCTGCCGGTGACGCGCTGGCAATCCCGGCAGTGGCAGGCATGAACGATTAGCGGACTGTTGGTCAGTTTGTAGCGGATAGCTCCGCATGAACATCCACCTTCCAGATTCATAACCGCCTCCTTGAACTCGTTCGGGACTGCCCTGATCGACGCGGCCGATCAGGACAGTCCCTCGCCTTAGCTATTCTTCTTTATGGCAGACGGCCTCGATGTTGTTGCCGTCGGGATCCTTCACGAACCCGCCGTAGTAATTGGCGGAATAGTCGGGCCTGAGCCCTGGCTTGCCATTGTCCTTGCCGCCCGCCGGCAGAGCAGCCGCGTAGAATGCCCGCACGGCAGCGCGGTCCTTCGCCGTGAATGCGACATGCACGGGACCGCGCGGCTCGCCCTCAGCCAACCACAAGGCCGGCGCGCCCTTGGGGCCGAAGCCTACCACGCCGTCGGCATCGTACTGCACGCTGAACCCAAACGGCGCCAAGGCGGCAGTGTAGAAGCGCTTGCTCGATTTGAGGTCCTTCACCTTCAGCTGGATGTGATCAAACATGACTTTCTCCTTGTTCTGAATTTTCGTTTTTTGTTCTTCGAATCCTTAATGTCTACCGCGCCACGCGGGCATGTCCGCCAGCATCGCGCGCGCCATCGCGTTCGCCGCCGCAGGCGTGACGCCCTGCGACTCCACGTAGAAGCGGGCGTTGGTCGCGAGCACCTGCTCGTAGGGCAGCAGCTCGCCGCGCGCGTCGGTGCAATAGCGGCAGTAGGGGTGCGTCACGTCGCCGAGCGCGTAGTCTTCGGGTTTCTCCATCGGCATTCCGCATGAACCACAAGCGGGACATTTTTCAGCCATGGTCTTTTCTCCTTTTACGATTTCATCAGCGTCATAAAATGATTCACCAGGGTTTCTCCCTGCTCCGCGATCACGGAGTCCCCGGTGGCGAACACGTCCCGATTGACGAGGTAGTGATGCACCAGCCCGATCCAGGTATTGAACAGCAGTGGCCGTTCGATCTTGCGCGCGCGGCCCGCCTTGCGTTCGCGCTCCAGCGCGATGAACAGCTCGTAGGACACGGCAGCGTGCAGCATCATCAGAGTGCTGCGCACTTTGGGCGGCAGCATCGGCGCTTCGGTCACCAGCCGCGCGTAGAACGGCTCGAACTCGGCGAGCACGCGCAGATGCGCCTGCAGAACGGCGCGGAGGCCAAGGTCACGCTCGAAGGCCTGCCGAAACTCGGCCGACAGCCGGCGCCCGAACTCGTCGATCACGGCGATCACCAGGTCGTCGCGCCGGGGAAAATGCAGGAACACGACGCCGTGCGACATGCGAACCGACCTGGCCACATCGGCAGTCGTCGTATTGACGATGCCCTTGCGCGCGAACAGCGCCATGGCCGCATTGACCAACCGGTCCCGCGTCACCACTTTTTGCTCCCGCCGTGTCGCTGCCTGCATCGCGCTCCAAGTCTTCCACTGAGTATCAACTCAGTGAGTAGATGCTCACCATATGACCGTGGCGCGATACTGTCAAGAGGCGCCATGGTGCGTCGAGCTTGTCCGATTTATCGGCGGTGATGCGCTGGCAGAGTCCGAGCCGCTAAGGTTTTAATTCGTCGAGCAGGGCTTTCGCGTCTTTCAAGTCGGCGGTGTCGAAGCCCTCGGTGAACCAGTGGTAGATCTCGGCGAGCATCGCGCGCGCCTCGTCGCGATGTCCCTGCGTCGCAAGCAGCCGCGCGAGACTCGTGGTCGCGCGCAATTCCCACGACTTCGCGTGCTGCTTGCGCGAGATTTCGATTGCGGTGCGGAAGGATTGCCCCGCTGGCGCGGCGTTCGATGCGTCCTGCGCCAGCAACAATTCACCCTTTACTCGACGCATCTCCGCCTCATATAACCGCGAGCCGGTTCTCTCGATGAACGGGAATGACTCATCGATCGTGCGAAGACCTTCATCGAACCGCCCCATCCGACCCAGAGCGGTGGCAATCAGGATGGGACGTGAGGTTCCTCCAGCTCTCATCCGAGCGATGCCGCCCTCGAGATCACCGGCTATCGCATCCGCCCACCCGAGGTAAATTTCGCTGAGACTGCGAATAACACGATTGCCCACTTCGCTCGCTGCTGCCAGCGCTGTTTCTGCCCGCTCCGTCATATGGTCCATTTCGCGGCGGAGTTCATAAAGAGCGGCTGCCCAGTAGTGTACCTCTGACAGGATAAGCTTCGACCCGGATTCTTGGGCGTTCGCGGTCGCAATAATTGCTCGCTCCACTGCGCGGTCAGGGTAACCCAGGAACCAAAGGTTGTATGCCGACTGCATGCGGTAGTGGGACGCCATCCAGTTGCCGCGCAAGGCCGGTTTCCCTGTGGATTCCCACGTCGCCCACGCCCGGTCGTAGCCTTGGGCGGCTGGCTCGAAGTCGCCCAAAAACATTCTATTTTGTGCCAAGAGGGTCACCGCTTCCGCAATACGTTCCGCGCCGCCGTGCTCCTCAGCCAAGGCAACCAGCTCGGCGGCTATTTCGCCCGCACGCAGGTCGCCCACGCGGGGAACAAATGCTATGCGAAGTGCTGACCATCTCTTTACCCAGTCGACCTCGGGCCGCCGGCAAAGCTCTACTGCGCGCGCGGACGATTGCTTGTCTTCGGGCGAGCCGTAGCCCTTGATTACGGACAGTGCCACACCCACTGCGTTTCTGAGGTCCAGTTCCAGCTCGGCGCGCCGGTCGTCATCGGGAAGCTTCTGCAGTAATTCGAGCGCGGTCTCAAACTGCGCGACGGCTTCGGCAAATGAACCTCGATGAGCGCACTGCCGGACGGCACGCAGGCAATATTCCACCGCCTTGCCCGGATTGCCGCTGCGCGCGCAGTGATGCGCCAACTCGGCGACGTGGTCGTCGAGGCTGTCGGCGTAGATCGACTCCAGCGCCGCGCCGATTCGTCCGTGCAGCATTCGGCGGCGCTCGTTCAGCACCGAGTGGTAGGCGACGTCGTGGGTCAGCGCGTGCTTGAAGGTGTACTCGATGTCGCCGACCGCGGGCTGCTCGTAGATGAACTCGCCCAGCTGGAGTTCTGAGAGCATCGGCTCCAACTCCGGTCCCGGCTTCGCGACCACTTTACGGACCAGACCGAGTTTGAACTCAGTGCCAATTACCGAGAGGGTCTGGAGCAGGTCCTTCTGATCCGGCGCCAGCCGGTCGATTCGCGAGGCGAGAATGTCCTGCACCGTAGGCGGAATCTTCAGTTGTGCGAGCGGCTTGGTGAGTTTGGTAGTTCCGTTGCGCACCAGAACCCCTTCGTCGAGCAGCACCTGCACCGTCTCTTCCATGAAGAACGGGTTGCCTTCGGTGCGCTCTATGATCAGGCGCTTGAGCGGCGCCAGTTCCTTGCTTTCGCCGAGCAGCGCGCTCAGCATCTCATCGGCGCTCTCTTTGCCGAGCGGGTCGAGCCGCAACTGCGTGTAGTAGGTCTTGTGACCCCACTCATGGCGGTACTCGGGTCGATAGTTGACCAGCATCAGGATGCGCGCGGTGCCGATGGAGTCGGCGAGCAGATTCAGAAATCCCTGCGACTCTTCATCGACCCAGTGCAAGTCCTCGAAGATCACTATCAGCGGCTGGCTGAGACTCTCGCGCAGCAGGATGCGCTTGATCGCGTCCAGCGAGCGGCGCTTGCGGGTCTGCGGCTCGATCTCGGCGAGCGGACTGTTCTGTTCACTCAGACCGAGCAGCGCGTGCAAGTATGGCAGCACGTCCTCCAGCGAGCGGTCGAGCGTGAGGATCTTGCCGTTGATCTTCTCGCGGCGCGTGCGCTCGTCGTCATCGGAGGTAATCCTGAAATAGCTCCAGAGCAGATCGATCACCGGCACGAACGCCGACGCCTTGCCGTGCGAGACTGAGAAGGCTTCGAGCACCATCCATCCAGATTGCGAAGTCGCCTTGAACTCGAAAAACAGCCGTGACTTGCCCACTCCCGGTTCCGCCATCGCCGCGACGATCTGCCCGCGTCCCTCCTTGGCCCGCTCGGCCGCGCGCTTGAGCATGTCCATCTCGGCCTGCCGACCCACGAATTTCGACAAACCGCGTCCCGCCGAGCGTTGCAGCCGCGTGCGCAGGGTCCAAGTCCCGTTACTTCGTAAACGTTGACGGGCTCGGTAACGCCCTTGACCTTGGTCGGACCCAGCGGTTTGAGCGTGAAGTAACCTTCGCAGAACTTGCGCGTTTGCTCACTGATGGCGATCGAGCCGGTCGGCGCGAGCGCCTGCATCCGAGAGGCAAGATTGGCCGTATGGCCGATTGGCGTGTACTCGGTGTGGCCCGCGCCGGTAGTGATCGAACGAACGACAACCTCGCCAGTGTTCACACCGACGCGCGCTTCGAGTGGCAGGTTGCCGGCCTCGCGCAACCTAGCCGAGTAACGCTTCAGCTCTTCTTGCAGGCGCAGCGCGGCGTACAGTGCGCGCTGCGGATGGTCCTCGTGCGCAACCGGCGCGCCGAACAGTGCGAAGATGCCGTCGCCGGTCGACTGCACGACGTAACCGTCGTAGCGCTGCACCGCGTCGATCATCAGCTTGAGGGCGGGATCAACAATTGCGCGCGCCTCTTCGGGATCGAGGTCCTGCTCGAGCTCGGTCGAGCCCTTGATGTCGGCAAACAGCGCGGTGACCGTCTTGCGCTCTCCGTCTGCCGGGGCAGGAGCGTCAGAGTCTTCCGTCGCGACGCGAACACCACCGCGCGGCCGGGGCGGCACCGAAACGTTCGAGCCAACCGCGGCTTGCCCATCGAGTACGGCGGCACATTGCGAGCAGAATTTCGCATCAGGCGCGTTCAGACGAGCGCATTTTGGACACGCCCGACTGAGTGGCGTCGCGCACTGATTGCAGAATCTGGCGTCTGCGGCATTGTCGATGCCGCACTTCGCGCAATGCATTTTGCGACCGACCTTCCCCGGAGCAGATGGCCAAGTATCGCGACTGGACGGAACAATTGAAAGACTGGAACATCGGGCCGTCGAGGTGCGAGTCTGAACCCGCGTGACGCAGCTTTATCCAGCGATCGAACCTTACGAGCACGGCATGCTCGAGGTTGGCGACGGCAATCGCGTGTACTGGGAGACGTGCGGCAATCCACGCGGAAAGCCGGCCGTCGTCCTGCATGGCGGTCCCGGCTCGGGATGCACGCCGTGGCATCGCAGGCTGTTCGATCCGGACGCCTATCGCGTCGTGCTGTTCGATCAACGCAATTGCGGACGGAGCACGCCGCATGCGAGCGCGCCTGACACGGATCTCGCGAGTAACCACACGTTGAACCTCGTCGCGGATATCGAACGAATCCGCCAGCACCTGGGCATCGAGCGATGGCTGGTACTCGGCGGTTCGTGGGGCAGCATACTGGCGCTCGCTTATGCGGAACGTTATCCGAATCGCGTCACGGAGATCATTTTGTTTGGGGTCTCGACGGGGCGCCGGATGGAGTTCGACTGGCTGTTCCGCGGCGGCGTAGCGATTCTATTCCCGGAGCAGTGGGAGCGTCTGCGCGATGCCGTGCCCGCCGCTATGCGAGATGGCGATATCGTCGATGCCTACTGCCGGCTGCTGGACGATCCCGACCCCGCGATTCGCAATCGAGCCGCGTTGGCATGGTGTACGTGGGAGTCTGCGACGCCAGCGTGGCCGCCTGCTGATGGGCTGTCGCCGCGGTTCAGAGATCCCGCGTATGCAATGGCGTTCGCGCGCATCGTGACCCATTACGTCCGGCACGACGCGTGGCTCGAGGACGGGAGCGTCCTTCGCGGCGCACGCGCGATTGCCGACATTCCCGGCGTCATGGTGAATGGACGCTTCGACCTTCAGGCGCCGATCGGCTGGGCGTGGGACCTCAAGCGCGTGTGGCCGCGCGCCAAGCTTGCGATCGTCGATGACGCCGGACACGACGCCTCCAACGCGGGCATCACCAGGGAACTGATCCGCGCGACTAACCAATACGCATTCGCAGGCAAAGCCTAGAACAGCGAGCCGACGAAGTGCTCGAGCTCGAGATTGAACTTGATCAGCACCCGGTCGGAGCCGCGCGTGAGGCCGATGCCGGGACCGACGTTGTATTCGATTCCACCCGGCACCTCGCCCTTGAGCACCGGGAAGATATAGTGCTGCTGCGCGTGCAGCGGGTCGTTGTCGTCGATCAGGCCGAGCGCGCCGTAGAACTCGAGGCCCGGCGAAATCTCGCGCAGGTAGTCGTAGTAGATCCCCGCGGCGTAGCCGAACTCGAATCCTTTGTTCTTGTTGGGTCCGACGAAAACGCCCTTTTCGAAAATCGGATTGAGTTCGACTTCGACCTTCCGGAAATCTTTCTCGATAATCGGTTTCAGCTCGAGTTCGAGCTGGTTGTCGTCGAATTGCGGCGTCCGATGCCATTCCATCTCGAGGTACCAGCCCAAATCGATCGGCAACTCGCCCTGCTCGAACAGGCTGCCCCGCACGCGAAACTTCGAGCCCGCGTATTGAAACGACTCGGCGTTGGGATGGGCGAGATTGAGGTAGGCGGCGCCCTCGACGTGGTCGGTAAGGCCGTAGGTCAGTTCGAACGCCGTGCGATACATGTCCTGGCTGGGGAAATCGCCGGCCGACGTGCCGTCATCGCCATGGTTATGACCGTTCGGCACGAAGCTGTTGAGCGATTCCAGCTCGACCATGCCCTTGCCTTCGGTTTGATACGGGTACACCTCGAACTCGAAAGGATCGACTTGCGCGGACGCGTTTGCGGCGATCAGCACGAGCGCCGCGGCGAGAACGATCGTCCGCAGACTCATCGCGCGCCACGCTCGGAGTGATCGCCGGCTGGCGACGCGTGCGAGGACTTCTCGTCGACGATCCAGCGCGTGATAGCGGCACGCTCGCTTTGCGTCAGATGCGCCCCTGGATGCATCGCGCGGTAGTACCACGGCGGCATCGCATCGCTTGCAATCAGTCGCGCGACCTCGCCCAGCTTTTGATCCTCGGTGCCGGGATCCGACGTGTAGTCGGTCCATGACGAGAAGTTCATTCGCCTCCGCCCCTCATCGACCTCGTATTGAATCCACCAGGAGACCGGCGCCACGGCGCTGTACCACGGCCACCGCGTTTGGTTCGAATGGCAATCGTAACAGGCGCGCTGAATGGCATTTTTGACGACCGGCGGCGCGGACAAGTCCCCGTCCACCGCGGGATTGGAACGATCGATGCGGACGAACTGTGCCGTCACCATCGCGATTGCTGTTGACCAAAGGATCACCCGGCACGCGCGGCGACCCGTCGGAGCGTCAGCGCGAGACAATCTCGCCCTTGACCGCGCCGTGACTGAAGTCGTCGAAGAACGGATAGGTGCCGGGCGGTAGCGCCGGGAGGTACACGGTGATCGTCTGTCCCGGTTGCACGACGCGCTCGCGGTGCAGCTCGAAGCTCTCGAACTCGACGGCCGCATCGCCATCATTGGTGACCTGCAGTTGGACGGGAGTGTTGGCAGGCAGCGTCAGACTTGTGGGCTCAACGGCACCGGCGTGGAAGCGCAGTTGCGACGAATCGCCGGCGGCGCGCGCTGATGACGATGCACATACGGCGAGGACTGCGAGTGAAGCGATTGCGATGGCTGAGGCGGTAGAAATGGTCTTGAGAGTCACGAGGCGCTCCTGAGATTGAGAATGATTCTCAATTACATCGGCGCACCCGCGATGTCAAGCACCACCCGCCAGCGTCTTAAACGGGTGATCGCAAGTTTCACCTGAAGCCTAGGCATGGAATTCGTTGACTACTGGAGCAATGGCAGCTAATTCATAGAGTATCTTTTCCGGCGGGGAGCTTGTGGCCGGGAAGGGCGCTCGAATGGGGGCTCGAGCGCGGGGAGAAGATTTTGCTCGGAACGAAGCTGGCAGCGAGCCGAATCGTAAAGGCAGTCGCGGCGTTAACGCTCGCGATTGTTTTCGGCATTGCGGCCCCGCCCAACGCGTCGTCGGAAACCAAGCTTCCGTTCCCGCACCCGGCTTCGATCGAGCCTAATGTCGATTTCTGGGTCAATGTTTTTACAAAGTACTCAGAACGCGACTTCGTGGTCGTCGATCGCGACGACGTGTCCCGCATCTACCGCGTGTTCCATCTTCCGGGTGACGGCCAGCCGACCCGCAGCGACATCGACTGGGCGAACGACTACCTCAAGATAAAATATGGCGATATCCTCAATCGCCTCGCTGCGGGACGCGAACCGGCCGACGACGAAGAGCGTCAAATCGCCGCGATGTTCAAGGGCGAGCCGCCGAGCGCCTGCGCCGCCGCGGCGCAGAACTTGCGCGTGCAGGAAGGGCTGCGCGAACAATTTCACGACGGGCTGTTGCGCAGCCGTTACTATATGCCGACGATGGAGCGGATTTTCCGCAGCGCGGGGCTCCCGCCCGAGTTGGTGACTCTGGCGCACGTCGAGTCGGGCTTCCACGGCGCTTCGCGCTCGAGCGCGGGCGCGGTCGGGATCTGGCAGTTCACGCGCGATACCGGCAAGCACTACATGAGAATCACGCGCTATCACGACGATCGCCTGAATCCGGTGCGCGAGACCCAAGCTGCCGCCAAGCTGCTGCGGTCGAACTACGAGACGCTCGGCGATTGGCCGCTGGCGATCACGGCATACAACTACGGCACCGGCGGAATCGCACGCGCGGCCGGAATTTACGGCGGCGACTACTCGGAAATGGTCGAGCATTACCAGGGACCGCATTTCGGCTTCGCCGTGAAGAATTACTACGCGGAGTTCCTGGCCGCCTTGCAGGTACATCGCAACGAGGACAAGTACTTCCCGGGCATCGAGGACGAGCCTGCCATTCGGCCCGCGCCGATCAAGACCGACTTCGCGCCGCCGAAACGCTCGCGGAGGTCGCACGCGTCACATCACCACGCTTCCTCGAAGACCCATCACTCGAAAAGGACTGTCGCGCAGAATACCTGATCTTGCGCGGGGTCAGGCGCGCGAGCTTGCTTCGGCCACCTTCGTGTGCGGGCTGATAGCGCGATAGCTCGGGCGCTCGCGCAGCCGCTTGAGATACTTGTCGACTCGTGGGAACGCATCGAGCTTCATCGCGTCAACGTCGAGCACCATCGCCAGCGCCATCAGCGGCACGTCAGCCAGCGAAAATTCTCCGCACACGTAACCGCCGGCGCCAGCCTGCCCGAGCACGCGCTCGATGAACGGCAGGTCGCGTGTTCGTAGCATCTCGCGCCCTCGCTCCATGCTTGCGGCATCGCGCTTTTCTGGCGGGCTCCAGTAGGGCGGCCAGATAAGCGGCACGCTGCCGATCAACATCGCCTCGTCGGCGAAATTCTCGATCTCGCGCACGCGCATCCGCTGCTTCGGATCCGACGGCATCAGGCGCGGCGGCCCGTAGCGCTCCTCGAGGTACTCGTCGATTACCGTCGAGTCGAAAATCACCAGCTCGCCATCCTCAATATAGGGCACCTTGCCGAGCGGATGCTTCGCGAGCATCTCGGGCGGTTTCTTCCAGAGATTTCCCGGCGGCAGGTTCTCGATCCGGTACGGGATGTTTTTCTCTTCGAGGACGACCTTGGTCTTGCAGGCGTGCGTCGAGCGCAACGTGCCCCACGGATAATCGCGTTCGGTGGTATAGAGAACGATCACGGCGTGACTCCTTCGGTGGATTTTGACGCCCGGATTTTAACATCGGCGGCGCGAACTGGGCCATCGCAAACTTGCGGCGCGCGCATGGCTGCGTCTGTTATCGTTAACCTGATGCCACGCAAGGCCGCGCAATCGTCGCAGCACACCGTCCTCGCCGATCGGTTGAGGGACCGCCTGGCCAACGATCGCCTGGCGAATAGTGCGCTCGCCGCGGTCAAGGATCGCGCGCCGGACGACCAATTGGCGCTCGCGTTTCTAACCAAGCTTGCCGAGATTTCCGCCGCCGCGTTGAAGGAGGTGCTGCGCGATCGCGCCGCGGGCGGCGACCTGATTTTTTGCCTCGGTTCATCGGAGCTGATCGCGACCGAGTTGTCCTTGGCCGGCGCGGATTGGGCGAAAATTTTTCTCGACGCGCGCGCCCAGACTATCGACGGGCTGGTCGCCGCAATGCGAACGGAACGCGCCGCGATCGACGCGCCGGACCGGCAGACCGCGGCCGCGGTGCTCGGGCGTTTCATGCGCCGCACGATGGTCCAGGTGGCGATTGCCGATCTGCTCGACCGGATCAGTGTCGGCGAGACGGCGCTCGCGATGTCGGAGCTGGCCGACGAATGCGTTCGCACCGCGCTCGAACTTGCGACTCGGTTCCTGGGCGAACGCGCGGGCGAGATTGGGCGATTCTGCATCCTGGCGATGGGCAAGCTTGGGGCGCGCGAACTGAACCTTAGCTCGGACGTCGATTTGGTTTATCTTCACGCGTCCTCGGGCTCGCCGGATAGTTCCGAAGCGGCGGCGCGCCTGGGCGAGTGGTTTACCGAAATTTTGTCGGCACGATGCTTTCGAATCGATCTGCGCCTGCGGCCCGGCGGCCGTTTCGCGCCGCTGGTTACGCCGATTGAAGGCGCGATCAACTACTACGAGAATCTTGGCGAGACGTGGGAGCGCGCCGCGCTGCTGCGCGCACGGCCGGTCGCTGGCGCGCTCGAGATCGGCCATCAACTGCGCGCCGAGCTGAATCACTTTGTGTTTCGCAGCTACCTCGATTTCGACACGTTGCGCCAGTTGCGCGCGATGAAGCATCAGATCGAGGCGGAACTGAAAACGCCCGCGATGGTCGAGCGCAACATCAAGCTCGGCCGCGGCGGGATCCGCGAGCTCGAATTCATCGTGCAGGCGCTCACGCTGATCTACGGTGGACGCGACCCCCGGCTTCGAGTCGAGCAGACTGTCGCCGCGCTCGACAAGCTCGATTCGCTCGGCTACCTGCCGTCGAAACGCGCGCGTGAACTTTCCGACGCGTACCTGTTCCTGCGCGACGTCGAACACAAGCTGCAAATCGTCGCCGGCCTGCAGACCCATGTGCTGCCCGCCGACCAGGACGGGATGCGCGCGCTTGCCGCGCGGCTGGGATTTGGCAAGCGCGCGGGCTCACTCGAGAAATTCAGCGAGAAATTGAAGTCGCATCGCGCGCTGATCGAGCTGCAATTCCGCGAGACTCTCGCCGGCGGCGACGAAGAATCGACCCGTTCTGTGTCCTCCGCGGCGGAGCTGGCGTGGAACTCCGCCCTCGACCCGGACTCCTCGACCCGCTACCTGCGCGAGCTCGGCTTTGCCCGCGCCGACCAAAGCGCGCGCCATCTCGAGCTGCTCGCGCGCGGACCCTCGCATGCGCCGACCAGCCCGCGCCGTCGCGAGCTGCTCGAACGCCTGGGCCCGATGCTGATCGATGAGATAGGCAGGCTGCCTGATCCCGATCTCGCGCTGATGAACCTGGCCGAGCTCATCGCTGCGATCGGCGCGCGGACCTCGTTCCTGGCGCTGCTCGAGCAGCATCCCGCAACCCGGCGCATCCTGCTGCGGCTGTTCGCCTCGAGCGCCTACCTCTCGACCATCTTCATCCGCCATCCCGACATGCTCGATACGCTCGTGCGCTCCGACCTCGCGGCGACGCGGCGCAGTCCGGCTGAACTCCGCGACGAGCTGGCGGGATTGATCGCCGCGAGTCCCGATTTCGAGAGCAAGCTCGACGCGCTCCGCACGTTTCGCCATCAGGAGTTTTTGCGCATCGCAATCGCCGACCTGGCCGGGGACCTTGAACTGTTCGACGTCGAACGCGAGCTCACGACGCTGGCCGAAACAGTGCTGGACGAGGCGATGGCGCTCGCGCGAATCCAGACCGAGGCTCGCTTCGCGATTCCGGCCACGATGCGGCTGTGCGCGATTGCGATGGGCCGGCTCGGCGCCGGTGAAATGTCATACAACTCCGACCTCGACTTGATCTTTGTCTATGACGATCGCGCGGAAGTCGCCGCCGGCAGCCGCGAAATTGCATCAAGAATAACTCAGAAGTTGATCGCGATCCTCGAATCGCGCACGCGCGAAGGTTACGCCTATAAGCTCGATCTGCGCCTGCGGCCGTCAGGCAACGCGGGTCCGCTGGTTACGTCGCTCGCGGGCTTTCGCGACTATCATCGGCAAAGTTCGGCGGTCTGGGAGCGCCAGGCGCTGGTGCGCGCGCGCGTGATAACCGGCGACCGCGAACTGGGCCGCGAAGTCGAAGCGGCGCGCCAGGAATTCGTGTACGGCCGCGGACTGACGGCGGCCGAGGTCGGCGAAATCGCCGCGATGCGCCACCGGATGGAGATGGAAATCGGCGCCGAGGACAAGACCCGGCTCAACATCAAGCAGGGTCACGGCGGTCTGGTGGATGTCGAGTTCCTGGCGCAGATGATGGCGCTGTCTCACGGCCATCGCCATCCGGAGCTGCGCGTGCGCGACACGATCGGATTGCTCGAGGCGCTCGGCAGCCTAAATCTGCTGGCGCCCGCCGACGCGGACGCTCTCGAAGACGACTACCGGTTTTTGGCGCGGCTGGAAAATCGGCTCCGCATCGAGAGCGATCAGCCCGCTTGGGCAATCCCGACCTCCGTGACGGGTCTGCGCCCGCTAGCCCGCCGGATGGGATTCGAAGGCGCAGACGGTGCCGCGCGAATGCTCGCCGAGCTGTCCGAGCGCCGCGATCGAATCCGCGCAATCTTCGAGCGTTATTTCGCCGCCGCGCAAGCGAGCGGAACTTGATGCGCGCGTCCACTTTGTCATTCTGAGCGAAGCAAAGAATCCCGGATGTGATACTTGCCTTCGCACAGTTACCGGGATTCCTTCGCTCCGCTCAGAATGACAAGAAGCAGGCCTAGTCGAAATCCAGCTTCACCCCCGCCAGCACGTTAATCGTCGGCGCTTTGAATCCGAACGCCTCCGAATAGTCGCGGTCCATGAAGTTATTCACGCGCGTGAAAATTTCCTCGTTGCGCACATGCTTGAGCGGGATTCCCATCGCGTACGAGACGACCGCGTTCACGAGGCTGTACGCAGAGTGATTCGCGACCGTGGACTCGACCGTGATGTCGTCGCGATCGCCGATGAAGATGTAGTTCACGCTGGCTGTGATCCGATCGTGCGGAAGAAAATTCGCGCTCCGCACGTATTGCAGCAGCGCCGATGCCGTATGCTTTGCCACGCGCAGGGGTGCCGCCGTTGAGCCGGCCGCATCGGCGTGAGTCTCGTCGAGAACAGTCACGTTGCCGCTGAGCGTGAGCCCCTTGACGAGCGTCAGACTCGGCACGATCTCCACCCCTTGCACATCAACGCGCGCCGCATTGCCCGCTTCCGAACCGAAGAGGCACGACGGGCACGGCACTGTGACAATCAGGTTCTTCACGCGGCGCGAGAAATAGGTCGCGGTGAAAGACGCACGCTCGCCGAAATTGGTGGTGAATCCGCCGTCGTACTCGCTCGAAATCTCGGGCTTCAGATTGGGATTGCCGAAGTTCGGGAAGTACAGCTCGTCGAATGCCGGCGCGCGAAAGCCTTCGCTGTAACTGCCGCGCAAGGTGGTCGAGATTTGGGTAATCGGAATCGCGACCGACCACGCAGGGCTGACCTCCTTGCCGAACTGGCTGTTGCCATCGACGCGAAATCCGCCAGTCAGCAGAACGTGGCCGTTGAAAAAACTGCCTTCCTGCTCGAGGTAACCCGCGTATTCCTGGCGGCGCGCGCGGTACAGGCTGGTCGACGTGGAGAAGTGGGGAGGCGGGGCGAAGTTCAGGAACGTCGAGATGCTATCCGAGCGGACCCACAAATCCCTGAACTCGAATCCTGCCAGCGTGCGAAAGCCGGCGCCCCAGGTGTAGAGCGCCTCGATAAGTCCGCCGCGAGTCTCGTCGGGGATGCGATCCTCCTCGCTGCTCATCGCGCCCTGATACGGAACTGACGTCGTACGCTGATCCTGGCGCACGAAAAACGAGTTAGTGCGCACCAGCAACTTCTCGCCGAAGTGATGCTCGATTTCGCCCTTGAACAGCATGAACTCATTGCGCTCATGCGCGGTTGGGTCGAGGTCAGACCCTGAAAAAACGTTGAAGTTCGGCAGGCTCACGTTCGACGCGATGTAACGCGCGAAGCCCCGGAGCACGGTGTCGTCGCCAAAGTGGTAGTCGAGCCGCCCGTTGAGCGCGAGATTGTCGGAGTTGTCGTTGACCGGACGAAACCCGTCGGTCGAGAAGTACGACACGGCGCCGGAATAGCCGAGATTTCCCTCGGCGCCGCTGACGGTCGCGACCTGCTCGCTGGTCGCGCGATTGCCGCCGCCTGAAAGCAGGCTCGCCGTCGGCGGGCCCTCGCCTTCCTGCGACAGCACGTTGACGACGCCGCCTATAGCCTGCGAGCCGTACAGCGAACCGCCCGCACCGCGCAAAATCTCGACGCGATCGAGGTTGTCCGTAGTCAGGTTGGCCAGGTCGAAGCTGCCGGTCGCGCCCGCGTTTACTTCGACCCCATCCACAAGCACCAGCGTCTGCGACGGCGTCGCACCGCGAATCGAGACGTCGGTCTCCGCGCCAGGCGAGCCGCTTTGTGTAACCTGCACGCCGGGCACCTCGCGCAGCACGTTCTCGACCCGGCCGATCTTCTGCTCCTGGATTTGCGGGTCTTCGACGACCGTGATCGTCGTACCGATATCGGCGATCGGCTGTGGGATTCGCGTCGCCGTGACGACCACCGGAGTCAACTTCTGCGCCTCCTGCTTCGTCGTCGGCGGATGGGCTTTCTTCTTTGCCGGCACTGGTTTTTTGTTCCGGGTCTGCGACGCTGAAGGCGCGGACGCAGGCTGCTCGGCATGTGCGATCGGCACTAAAAGCGTTAACGCGACTATCGTTGGCAGGATCCAATTAAAAGACCGCATGAACTCCCTCCGAGTTCAAAGGCTGCCGCGCACGCGGAGGAGCGATCAGGCAAGAAAAAACCCGACCCCTCGCGAATCGAGGGATCGGGCTTCAGGAAATTCGTGCCTGAGGCCACCCTCCCCGCGGAAGGCAGACAGTTCGTGACCCGGCCGGTCTCCTGGCTTGGGGTTCCTCCTCGGGCCCGCCTTCCCGCTCAAGCGGTGGCGTGATGGGCCGTCGTCCCCCCACACAGTTGCGGGGCAGCGCCGGATTTGAACCGGCTTCCCGTGCACCGGGTGCGTCGCAGACGTTACGCGCGGTACCGCGTGCAGTCAACCCGAGTTCGAGTCGAGCGAAAATTTTCGTCACGTGCGACGCGATCGTGTAGGCTTGATGATTCGCATGGGCACGATCACGCTAATCACCGGCGGCGCGCGCAGCGGCAAGAGCATGCAGGCGTTGAAGCTCGCGCTCCCGTATCAACGAAAATTCTTCGTCGCGACCGGGCAGGCGCTCGACGACGAAATGTCGGCGCGAATCGAATTTCATCGCACCACGCGGCCGCCGGACTTTCAAACCGTCGAGGAGCCGGTGCAGGTTGTCGCTGCGCTCGAGAAGCTCCGCACCGGCGCCGACTTGGTCGTGCTCGATTGCCTGACGCTGTGGATCTCCAACCTGATGCAGCGGCACGGGACGGACGACGGGACGATTCTCGCCGAGGCGGACAAGCTCGCGGCGGCGCTGACGAATGCACCGTTCGCGAGCATCGTCGTGACCGATGAAGTTGGAGCGGGAATCGTGCCGACGGATCATGCGGAGTCGCGCCGGTTCCGCGACCTGTTGGGATGGACCAATCAGAGAGTCGCGGCCGTCGCGGACCAGGTGCTGCTGATGGTTACGGGATATCCGCTCAGGGTGAAATAGCCGTCACGATGCCATCGTGACGAGGACGGCGATCTCGACCAGCTCGCCGCAGGCGCCGATCAAGTCGCCCGACACTCCGCCCAGCCATCGCCGGTAGAACAATCGCATCGCGAACACGATTGCGATTGCGACCAATGTCGCCAGCGCGGTCGTGCGCAACCCGCCAAGCATCAGCATCGCGACGATCGTAAAAATCGCGACGAAGACAACGCGCGAACCCAGTCTTTTGCTGCTGAGCAGCGTCGAGCCTGCGCCGGAGGCGCGCAGATACGGCAGTCCAGATGCGACCAGCACCATCGCCCACCGTGCGAGCATCGGTGCCAAAAGCAGAGCGGCGTACCGGCGATAGCCGGCGAGCGTCGAGAGCGCGAGAATTTTCAGCGTGAGGTCGAAGAAAATTGCGCTTGCGCCGAACGTCCCGACGCGGCTGTCGCGGAGGATGTCGAGGGCGCGCTCGCGGTCGCGTCCCGCGCCGAGTGCGTCGGCCGTGTCCGCCAGTCCGTCCAGATGAACCGCGCCGGTGATGACGGTGAGCGAGACGATGATGAGAACCGAGCGAATCACTTGCGCGAAAATTTGAGCGAGCAGCCAATCCTCAGCGGCTAGCGCGGCGCCGAGGACGAATCCGACAATCGGGAACCATGCGAACGATGCGGCGACGGTATCCTCGGATGCGCGACGCTGATCGATCACCGGAACGATCGTGAGGAAGCTTAATGCGAGCCGCAGTTCGGTCGGGAGCCCGCCGGACGGCGCGCAGGCGTCGTCGCTCATCGCACTTTGCCGGACACGCCGGCGCCCGCGAAGGTCGCCATGTTGTGGAGCAGGTCGAGCGCGGAGTCGATCACGTTCATCGCGAGCGCGGCGCCGGTGCCCTCGCCGAGTCTGAGGTCCAGATCGAGAACTGGACGGAGCTTGAAATGATCGAGCGCGAGCGCATGCCCGCCTTCGGCCGAGCGATGGCTGAAAAAAAGATGATCGAACAGCCGAGGATGAATCTTCTCCGCGACCGCGGCGGCGGCCGTCGCGATATAACCGTCAACCACCACCGGGACGTTGAATGCCGCGCCGCCGATGCACACCCCGGCCATCGCGGCTATCTCGAAACCGCCGAGCGCCGCCAGCATCGATTCGCCCGATGCCAGCGCGTCGCGATGAATCTCGAGCGCGCGCGTGACCACTTCGATTTTGCGGCGGACGCCGGCGTCGTCGAGGCCGGTGCCGCGTCCCACTATCAAGTCGGGCGGGATTGCGGTCAGCGCGCAGAGGATTGCGGCGGCGGGCGTGCTGTTCGCAATTCCCATCTCGCCGATGCCGATAAGCGTCGCGCCGCTATCGGCTAGCTCGCGAGCGATTTCGATTCCGATTTCGAGTGCGCGCGTGGTCTCTTCGGGCGTCATCGCCGGGCCGTCTAAAAAGTTGCGGGTGCCGGCGCCGACGCGACGATAAGTCACGCCCTTAAGCGGCTGGGCGCTGGTATCGGTTTTGACGCCTACATCGACGACTTTGAGCGCGTAGCCGAAGCGACGCGCGAGCACGCTGATCGCGGCGCCGCCGGCGGCGATATTGCGAAGCATCTCGGCGGTGACGGCCTGCGGAAACGCGCTGACGCCCTCGTCCGCGACGCCGTGATCGGCGACGAAGACGGCGATTGCGCCGCGCCCGGATTTCACCGACTCGTCGTGGCGGATTGCGGCGTAGCGGCGCACGAGTTCCTCGAGATGGCCGAGGCTGCCGGGCGGCTTGGTGAGAGAGTTCAGGCGCGCGTCGGCGGCCCACGCCGCTTCGTTGTCGAGCGGAAGGATCGAGGCGATAGTTTGTTTGAGCAAAGACATGCCGCGTGATCGCATCATGCTCGGCGGCAGCTTACAAGGACGCGATCGCGGTGCTCGGTCGGCGAGAATTCATTTGCCGGCCACGTGAGCAATCGCGTTGATGCGCCCCGTCGAGCACGCTTTGAAGCACTGCTCTGTGGCGCATTTCTAGCGATAGACTTTTGCCAGCGGCCACATTTGCTTGAGCGAGAGCTTTGGGTTGCGGCATAGGTAGACCGGGACGTGTTCGTCTGGCATCGAGTATTTGGTGCCTGTTGTTGCTACCTGCTCGACGCTTGCGAAGAGGCGCTTCAAGGTTGGTTCGCCTGCGCCGATGGCGATCACGACGTTGGCATCGCGATTGCCGGGGCCCCAGATGTAATAGCTCATGTGGCCGCTGATTGCCTTAGGCAGGCCGTAGCGCGGGCCGAAGAAATCGATCGCGCCGGCCTCGCCGTAGTTCTGGGCGAAGATCGTGGTGCTGGCGAGCTGGTCCGGAGGTAGTGAATCGTAGACCTTCGCGACCGTCGCGGTCATCTCGGGCCATCCGAACATGTCGGCATAGTTTTGCGGCAGGTCGGTCGTCTTGCGAGTCTCAGTTTTAACCTCAATGCCGAGTGCGCGCTGATAGCGTATGAAGGTTTCGACCGGTAACACCGGAATCGCCAGAGGCGCAACAATCAGGCCGACGATGAGGATCACGGCGGGAAGCGCATAGCGAATCGCGGGACGCCACCCGCGCGCAGCGATCGATTCGAGTTGAACTGCGCCCGCGCCCAACAGGACCGGGAAGAATGGCGCGATGTAATAGACCTTGCCCTTCATCAGCACGAAAGTGACGTAGATCACGAGATAGGCGATTCCTATCGTGCGGAACTGATGGCCGCGCGCCGAGACCAGGAGGAAGTAGAGGCCGCTTACCCAGAGAACGACCGAAGGCGGCGACATCAAAAGCGTTTGCGCGCCGAAGAAGCTGAGCAGCGTCATGGGCGCGTTCTTGGTGCTGGCTTTGACGTTGGTCAGTTCCTCGTACATCGGAAAGTGGTGCATCGCCTGCCAGACCAGCGTCGGCATGAAGAGCAACGACGCGACGATGCCGCCAAGCACGAACCATCGGTTGAACATCAGCTTGCGCTCCGGCACCAGCGCGAGTCCGGCGACGATGCCGAAGCCAAGGAAAACTATCGACTCCTTGTTCTCGAGCCCGAGTCCCGCCGACGCGCCGAATATCAGCCACCATCGCGGATCGCCGCTCTTGATCAACCGAATCAGCGCCCACACGCATCCCATCCAGAAGATCGGATCGAAGGCGTTCATCGTGAGCAGGTTGCCGAGCGCGAGGTAGATCGGAGCAAGCATCGCCGCCAGCATCGCGAGCGCTTGCGCGAAACGGCCGCCGCCGAATTCCCATGCGAGGATGCCGGCGATGGCGACGGTCGCGCCGCCGGCCAGCGCCGGAAAAAACCGGATTGCAAAGAGCGAGTCGCCCATCGTGGCGCGGCTCAGCCTGGCGACCAGCGCGACCATCGGCGGCAGATCGACGTATCCCCACGCCAGATGGTTGCCGCAGTCAATGAAATACAACTCGTCGCGGAAATATCCGTAGGCGCCGTTAGTCAGGAAATGGATCAGGATGGTAAGCGCCGCGAAGCCGCCGACGAGGCGCCAATCCGGGCGTTGCGACGTCAGAGCATTGGGTTCTCTTTTCACTGTTTCGTAGTGTTATGAAGCTCAAGAAGTTCGGGCGCCAAAAGTCTCAGGACCAGATGCAACACGCGTCATGGCGAGATCATGAAACTCTGACACGATATGGACAATAGATCGCCGCTCAAGTTCTTCTTGTTGGTTTTCGGGCTCTCTATCCCGTTCTGGTTAGCCGGCGCCGCGACGGGGCTACAGCTGTCACAGGGGCTCCCGCTGGCTGCACTCATGTTCGTGTGCCCGATGACGGCGGCGCTGATTTTCGTTTACAAAGAGAACAAGACCGCGGGCGTGACCGAGCTGCTGGAGCGATCCTTCGACTACAAGCGAATCAGAGCAAAGGTCTGGTATGCGCCGATCATCCTTCTGATGCCCGGCATCTATGCCTTGTCGTATGGGCTGATGCGCCTGATGGGGGCGCCTCTTCCGGCCCCGCAGTTTAAGGTTCTGGGAACAATCGTCATGCTCGCTTCGTTCTTCATCAGCGCTTTGGGTGAAGAGCTGGGCTGGTCGGGATACATCACTGACCCGATGCAGGATCGGTGGGGCGCGCTCGGGGCCGGCATTCTATTGGGGTTGGTGTGGGCGGCCTGGCACTTCGTGCCGTTGATCGAGGCGAACAGATCTTTGGTATGGATCGCTTGGCACAGTCTCTTCACGGTTGCGTTCCGTGTTCTCATCGTCTGGCTGTACAACAATACGGGCAAGAGCGTATTCGCCGCGGCGCTGTTCCACGCCACGTCAAACCTCAGCTGGCAACTGTTTCCGATCTACGGTTCCTATTACGATCCGCGAGTCTCCAGCCTGATCGTCACATTCGCGGCCGTAATCGTCACAGTCTTGTGGGGACTACGCACGTTAGCTCGGAACAGCAACGCCTGACCAGGTTGCGGCGGTCATTCGCGGGAGGGCGGTTTGTCCGGGGAATCTTCGGGGAAGATCGACATCCAGATGGAGTGATCGTCGATCTTTTTGAGCAGGGACTCGGCGGCGGGTGAGTTGCGCTCGCCGGCGTCGTTCCACGAATCGAAGTGAATCAACGAGCGCGGCGGCAGGCGTTGTGCCCAATCCGCACTGGCGAGAATGGGGCGGTCGGGAAATTCGTGGACGTAGCCGACGCACAGATAGGCGATGGGAATGACGTCATCGGGGATGCCGAAAATTTCGGCGAGCGCGTCGTTGCGCAGGATACTGACCCATCCTATGCCGAGGCCTTCGGCGCGCGCGGTGAGCCACAGATTTTCGACCGCCAGGCACGCCGAGTAAACCTCGACGTCGCGGATGCTGGTCTTGCCGAGCACGGCGGGGCCAAAGCGATCGGGCTTGCAGGTGACGATCAGGTTGAGCGGGGCTTCGAGGATGCCCTCGAGCTTGAGCGAGAGATATTTTTCGCGCCGCGCGCCGCTGAACTGGGCCGCATTCTTCTGACGCTCGGCTTCGAACACTTCCTTCACACGGCGGCGCCGCTCAGGGTCGCGCACGACGACGAAGTCCCACGGCTGCGTGAAGCCGACGCTGGCCGCATGGTGGGCCGCGACCAGCACCCGCGCGAGCACCTCGTCGGGAATCGGATCGGCGATGAACTCGCGGATGTCGCGGCGTCGAAAAATGGCCTCGTAGAGGCCGCGCTTGAGTGCGTCGGTGAAGGCGTGGTGATTGGGTGCGGAAGTTGGCATGAAGAAAGGAAGATCTATCATGGGCGGACGCGCCGATGACACGTCCGCCCGCGGGTTGTATTAGCCTCGTGCAGCGGCGGCAGAACCTTCACCTACCGGCCGCCGGGCGGTCGGCCGCCTCTCGCGTATAACGGACGAGGGATCAGGCGGCGGCTTTTTTGGCTGCTTCCAGCGCGGCCTCGAAGTTGGGCTGGTTGGCGATCTCCTTGACGTATTCGACGTAGGTGACGTTGTCGTTCTTGTCCACGACGAAGACGGCTCGCGCCAGCAGATGCAGTTCCTTGATCAACGCGCCGTAGCTGGTGCCGAAGTTAGCGCTGCGCCAGTCGCTTAGCGTGGTGACCTTGTCCACGCCGGCCGCGCCGCACCATCGTGCTTGCGCAAACGGCAGGTCCATCGAGACCGAGAGAATCTGCACGTCGCCGGGCAAGTTGCTCGCCTCGACGTTGAAGCGGCGCGTTTCGGCGTCGCAAACGGGAGTGTCGAGCGAGGGCACGGTCGTGATGATTTTGACCTTGCCCTTGAATTGATCGAGTGTCGCCGGCTGCATCCCCTTGCCGACGACGGTGAAGTTGGGTGCTTTTTGTCCGACCTTGATTTCGGGGCCCACCAGGGTCATCGGGTTTCCCCGCATCGTAACGGCGCCTTTGCGTTCTTCCGCCATGAGTGAACTCTCCTCGATGATTGAATCAAAGAGAACTTTAACCGTGGCGGGGGCAGGAGGTAAAGCGGAAGGAACTTTAGAACTTGTTAAGGTGGAAGAATTCCCGGCTCTTCTTTGCTTCGCCCGTTGCCGGGTAATTGACCGAGTTCCAGATTCCGCGAGTTACAGTGCTTTGATTGTGATTGTGATCAGGGCGCCCAGCACCAGGATGCCGTTAATCACCGCGGTGGCGATCGCGCCCGGTGCGCGCTTGGACGCCGCACTCAGGTAGCCCGATGCGTAGATAATGCGCGCGATTACGAACAGCAATCCGAGTGCGACGCCGAAGTGGTAGCTCACCGTCAGCGAGAAAATCCACACTGCGGGGATGAAAACGATGAGACTCTCGAGCGTGTTTACATGGACGCGGAAGTAGCGCTCGAAGTCGGGATTGCCGGTGGTCGCAGGCGCCTCGACGCCATACGTTAGCCGCGCGCGTCCAACCATCACGCCTAGTATCGAGTATTCGAGCAACGCCAGCAGCGTTACGATCTCGAGTTCGTGATATCCAACCATATACATCGCGCCTCCCCGTGTGGTTGCCGCGCCGCGGCGGCCGCTCGGATGAAACTACTCGCGCCGGTCGCAAAGTGCGAGATGTGGAGTGCGGAACTAGCTGCGGCGGAATTTGGACTGGCGCTCGACTTCGAGTGCGTCGGCAGCTTCGCGCGACGGACGCGCCGGCATCCATCCCTTGGTGTAGTCGATTTCTTCCCACGAGCGATCGTTGGCGTCCCAGACGTAGGACAGCTCGACGATTGTCGCGGGAGCGGTAATGGTCTCGAACGCGCGCATCGCGTCGGTAACGATCCGGCGTTGCAGTTCGGGTTGATCGGGCGGGCCAGTCTGATGGCCGAGCGGGAAATTGAGGAACACCGCGCGCGGCGGCTTGACCGACTGAGTGATGTCGAGCGCCGAAGTCATTGAGAGCGTGGGAATTCCCGCTGCTTCGACTGCGCGTGCGATCAGTCCAACGGACTGATGGCAGACGGGTCATGCGGGGACGAGGAAGAAGGCGTCGGCGTGGGCGCGCTTGAGCTCGTCGACGATTTGCGGCGCAAGTTCGTCGCGGACTTTCCGCGCCGAATAGATGCCGCCCATGAAGCTGAACACGGGGTCGGCGAGTTCGCCGATCACGCCGGCCGCTTCGAGCTCACGCATCCGCGCGAGCGGGAAGACGCAGTTCACGTCGCGCTCGGCGTCGCGAGTGGGATAGCCGAAGTGCCACACGCTGAGTTCGTCAGCGCGCGCGTGAACGGGGATGCGGCGGTACGATGCGTCTTCGCGATGGAAGCGCGGCTGATCGCGATACATGATTCCGCCCGAACTGATCATGGCGACTCTGCACTCGGCGATAGGCTTGGTCAGCGGAGTGAACGGCGCGGATTCGTTCTCGACCCATCGGTAGGGAGTGAACTCGCTGTAGAGCTCGCGGGTACGGGGGATGTATGCGACCGGCATGCAACTCACTCTACGATGGCGCCGGAGCATTCGGCAAACGCAGCCGCCGGGCCGCGCTCTGGCGGGAACGTCTGCTGGTTACGAGCTAGCTGCGCCGCATGAGACGTTTGTGCCCGCGCAATATTCATTGGAAGAGGGCCAATGAAGCGTGCGAACCTCAGGTCACGAGCCGACATCATGCACTCCGCCAATGAGTGTCTAAGATGCAAAATAGCGAGATATGCGATTGTTATCTAAAGTAGGTTCAATAAAACGATTGACTCTACCGATAGTTTTCTGCGATGAATCTTCCGGCAACTGTCCCAAGGGGACCGGGATCAACTTGGTCGTGTGAACCGAAAACCCCATCAACTCGGGGTTTTCTTCTTCCGGAATCGAAGCTGCCTGAGACGCGGCAGGACTTCGGCGCCGAACCCGGTCGAGCGACCGCCACGCCGGCGAGTGGCGACTACGTTGCGGTCCAAATGTGCGGATTGGCCTGCTTGTCTTAACGGGAGGATTTGCGATGAAACTGCAGCACCGGCTGATTTCCTGCCGCAAGCGAGTCGCAAGACAAAGCACCTGGCGGTCAACCCTCACAATCCATGCCTTGGCACTGCTGGCATGGGGGTTGGCTGGCTCGCCGACCGCGTCGGCATTTGACGTAAAGGGCGCAAAGCTGATCGATAAGGGATTCAAGCTTTTCACCCAGGAAACATTCAACGGCAACGGCCGCACCTGCAAGACCTGCCATATACCCGAGCACGACTACGGCCTGGCTCCCTCGGACCTCGCCTCGATGAGTGCTCACGACAGGAACCTGGTTCTGGCGACTAAGAACCCGAATCTTGAAAACCCGACGACAGTTCAGAAGCTAACGTTGTTCAACATCGCGAACGGACCCCCGGGCAACGTCAACAACCCCGAAGGTCCGCTCCGGGCTTCGATGGCGCTCGGAGGTTTGGCGTTTACGACCTCGAACCTCTGCGTGAATTCCGGGGTGGTTTCCTCGATCACGGGCGACGGTGCGACTGCTACCGTGACGATGATCGAACCCATGGAGCTTTTCGAAGGAGAGACAATCTCATTCGAAAACAATTCGATTGATGGATTCAATGCGACCGCAACGGTAACTGGCCTGATCGCGCCTACTACAGCCTCCGGCGTGCTCTCGGCGACGCAGTTCACTTTCGCGTCGGTGACCTCGGGCACAGGCAGCGGCGGCTTCATGATAGTTGCTGCACCTTGTCCGGGTGCAGCTATCGGAGGAGGCGTCGCCGACGACGGCACCCGGGATATTGAACTTGGATGGGGTGGAGACGGTGCCCTGATCGATCCGTCGATAATTGCCAATTCTCCGAAGAACGCCGACTGCGTTGACGCGATCAATGAGTTTGCGGCGCGTCCGACCGATCTCACGCTTGCGCTCCGGACATTTTCACTTGGCGCGGTCCGCAAACATTTTACGCGCAGCCTGAACCGGGTTCCCGGCCCCGATTTTCGATGCCCAACTGCCGCCGAACTCGACGCGATGGCAGCATTCCAGGAATACCTAGGCCGCCAATTCGAACTCGCGCTCTGTTCCAACTCGGCTCCCTCGGCGATTTGCACGGGCGCGCAGTTCTCGGCCAGCGCTTTCGCCACAGGCAGGAACGGAACTCAGACTTCATTCTCGCAAAGCGTAATCACCTTCAACGACGCTGTTGCGGAGACGGGCAAGGCAATCTTTCTCGACAGCCGTGCGAGCTGTAATCTCTGCCATTTCAACGGCGGGGCGCAGGCTACTGCCGATGGCATTCGCGGAGAACCCGCCTTAGCGCCAGCTCTGGTCGTCAGCCCGGAAAATGTCGCGACGACATGGCAGCCCGGTCAAACCTACGTCCCGGCAATCGGCTCGCCGAACAATTCGCGATGGGGCGTCGTAACGCCGACCGATGCGACCAATCCGTATCTCTTCCTCGCCTACACCAGCAGCGCCGGTGCCGTTGGAACCTCCGGCGCGGTCGAGCCGGCTTGGCCAACCGTGATCGGAGACACGGTGGTAGATAACGAAATCACCTGGCTCAATCTTGGAATCGCCAGTCAGCGGCTAAGCAAAGCAGGAAGAAACTTCATCACCAGCACTAACACGGATGCCTTGAGGGAAGTTGGCGATCCGTTTGCCGGTTTTTCGGGCCCCGGTGGCTCGCTTCCGCTAAATGAGGTGGTTTCCCCGGTCGTGATCCCCCAGGATCAGGGGGCGTTTCAGGGCGATTTTAACATCCAGTCGATCATCGAAGCCCCTCGCAAGAATGCGTTCTTCCACGACAGCGGAATCGCCACCAATATCGAGGACGCCGCGTCGTTCTACTTCACCACCGCCTTCGACGAGTCTCTAGACGCCGGGTTTCCCTCTGCTCCCCCAAGAGGCAGAGGCTGCCCTGGTGGGACGGGTTGCGGAGCTTTGTCGCTGACCAACCTGGCCAGCACTTATACTGGCGGCGACACGCAGCAGGTATTGAATCAGATCGGCTTCTTCCTGCGCGCGTTGAGCACTGTATACAGCATCGCCGATTGCGAGCGGCTGGTGGACGATTCCATCAATCGAATTGATGCCGGCTTGCCCATTACAGTACCGGTCCTCAACTGCACCTCGGATCTTGGCGACGTTGACCGCGTCATTGCGGGAGCGCACGTGGCCGTGCCGGACGATTACCTCACCGTTCAGACCCAGGCGCAGAACCTCCAGGTCGAGTTGCAAAAGGCCGGCAAGCATCGCGATCGCACGAAGCTGCTGGGAATCTTCAACCAGCTAAAAGCCATGAGAGAGTCGATTGCCACAATCTCGCCAGACCTGCCGTGATGTAGAATTGTGAGATCGACAGCCCCCCGGTAACTCCGGGGGCTTTCTTTTTCCGACAGCCAGGCTACCTGAGACGCGGCAGGATTTCGGCGCCGAACCTGTCGAGCGAGCGGCGCGCCTTGGCGGGATCGAGCCCCGGCAACTGCGTCACGACGATAAGCTCGGTCATCGGGGTCGATTCGAGTATTTCGCCGAGCCGCGCGGCGACATCGGAGGCCGTTCCCAGCACGCTGGTGCGTCTGAGACGCTCGGGGTCAGGACGAATCAGCACCTTGCTCTGGTCGGTGGTGCCTGCCGCGGCAGAGAGCCATTTCCCGTAGAGCTCGGCCTGGTACATGAGC
Organism: uncultured delta proteobacterium; assembly: GCA_963842085.1. Taxonomy (GTDB): domain Bacteria; phylum Desulfobacterota; class Binatia; order Binatales; family Binataceae; genus Binatus. The sequence continues at coordinate 1,773,038 of CAWJET010000001.1, read as the reverse complement.
GCGTCGCGCGTGTCGCGCCACGCCTGCTCCTCGCTGTCGGCGACGTAAACTACGCGGCTGTTGACGATGCTATAGCGCGCGACGTCCTTGCCCGCGGCCTTGAGCGCCTCGAGATAGATGCCGATTTCCCGGCGGCCGCCGACGCATGCGAACCCGAGATCGAGCTCGGCCGCGCGCCGAATCGACTTGGCCGCGCCTGCGCCCCACAGGAGTTCGGGATGCGGCTGGCTTACAGGTCGCGGCAGCACGCGCACGTCGCGGAACTTGAAATATTTACCGTCGAAGCTGAATCGCTCGCCGGTCCACGCGTGCTTGAGAATTTCGATGGTCTCGAGCGTGCGACCGAGTCGCTGGGCGCGCGGCACGCCGAAGCCCTCGAACTCCTCGGCGCGATAACCGAGACCGATTCCCAGCCTAAGCCGACCGCCCGAGACTACGTCGACGAAGGCCGCCTCCTCCGCCAGCTTCAGCGGATGAAAAAACGGCGCCAGCAGGACGTAGGTGCCGATGGTGACGCGCGTCGTGCGCGCCGCGATCGCAGCCGCCGCGGGCATCAGCGCGGGCAGGTAGCCGTCGTCGGTAAAGTGATGCTCGGTGAGCCAGATGGAATCGAAGCCGAGCTGCTCGGCGGCCTCAACCTGCGCGAGCGATTCGCGGTAGAGGTCGCGAAACGACAGCGTCGAGCCGGGTGGATTGCGGAAATCGAGCTGATAGCCAACTTTCACCTTGCGCACGATTCACCTCGCGGCGTTCAGCGTGCGGCGAGGCCGCCGTCGACGATCAATTCGGTGCCGGTGATGTAGGACGCGTCGTCGGAGAGGAGGAAGACGATCGCATTTGCGATTTCCCACGGCGTGCCCTGCCGGCGCATCGGGATTCGCGGGGCGACGGCGCTCTCGCGGTCGCCGACGAGCCGTCGCACCATCGAGGAGTCGATAAGTCCAGGCAGAATCGTGTTGACCCGGATATTGTCGCGCGCGTGCGAAACCGCGGCCGAGCGCGAGAGTCCCAGCAGCGCGGCCTTGGTCGCCTCGTAGGAAATCTGCGAGTTGCTGCGCAGCGCGGCCAGGGACGAGACGTTGACGATCGCGCCGCCGCCGGCTTTCGCAATTTCCGGTACTGCATAGCGCATCATCAGGAAATGGCTGCGGAGGTTGACGGCAAGCATCGTATCGAAGTGCTCGGTGCTGGTCTTCAACAGGTTGCCGCCGATGGCGATGCCGACGTTGTTCACGAGCAGATGGAGCGCGGAGAACGCGCGCGTCGTGGCTTCGACGGCGCCGCGGCATTGCTCCTCGACGCTGACGTCGGCGGCGACGGCGTCGGCGCGTCCACCTTCGTCGCGAATCGCGGCGGCGGTCTGCTGCGCGAGCTCGAGCGAGCGATCGGCGACCATCACGGACGCGCCTTCGCGCGCGCACATGATTGCGGTGGCGCGGCCGTTGCCGATCGAGAGCTTGTCGCCCGCTTTAGCCGGGCCGTCCGCACCGCCGCCGACGATTAACGCTACCTTGCCGGTCAGACGAGCCATTTTATTTGCCTCCTGTCGGTTAATCCGCGGCGGGTCGCGCGGTTGGAAAGCGCCGCACGTATTGCAGGAAGCGCGCGAGCGCGCGGTCGGCGTCGATCAGCAAGCCGTCGTGAAAGCGGATGGTCTGCATGATGGGCTCGTCTTCCTGGATGAGGCGGCGGAAGAATGCCTCGCCGATCTGGAGCCGCTGCTCGCGCTCGGCGTCGTTGCCCTCGGACTTCGGCGTCGCCGTGACGGACCATCCGTGGGTGCGGCCGTCGGGCGTCGGCGTCCCGGTCGCCATCGAGAGAATCGCCATGCCGTTGAGGCGTCCTGCCAGCGCGATCGTGTTGGTGCCGGTCACGCGGATTCGCTGATCGAAGACGCCGAGGTTGGGATCCTCGAAGCGCACATCATACTGGATGCGGTAGTCGCCGACGTCGATCGCGTCGGGGTCGCATTCAATCTTGAGACCGTGCAGGACGCGCAGATGCTGAAAATCCATCGAGTTGGTGAAGGGCACCCACGGCTCGACCGGCAAATCGAATGCCTCCGCGGTGCGGACGTCGAGGTCGGGCTCGGCGTAGCCGACGAATTCGGGCACGTCGAACAGCGGCGTGGTTCCGTTGAACGCCCAAATCAGTCCCCACTTCTCGGCGCTCGGAAATTTGAACACTCTTGCAGCCTTGGGAATTTTTTCGGACGCGGGAATTTTGGTGCATCCGCCGTCGGCACCGTATTGCCAATGATGGAACGCGCATCGGATGTCGTTGCCGACGACTTTGCCCATGCTCAAGTCGGCGCCGAGATGGCGGCAATACGCGTTCATCACGACGGCCTGGCCGTTCTCGCCGCGATAGGCGATCGCCCGGCCGTCGAGGAAGTCGCGGCCGATCACTTCGCCGAGGCCAACTTCGTCGGAGCGCGCGATCGCGTACCACGATTGATGGAATCCCGCAGGCGTCTTAGCGCGGCCACCGCGTGCGCGCGGTTTGGGAGTGCGGGCGCCGTGCGCGCGCGGTATTGCGGTCGTTGATGCCATCGTGAGGGCCTCCAGTAGTCAGCCGCGTGCAGCGCTCAGGCGGCTGCGGCTGCCGATTTCGTGTCGAATTTCGGAAGCTGGACGAAGAACAGCACGCAGTCTTCCACGACTTCGAGTGCGCGGCCGGTGTCGGCGGGATCGACGCGGAACGCCGAGTGAGTGTCGAGCACCTCGCCCGAGGTAACGTCGCGAATCGCACCGCGCTCGACGAGCAGGAGCTCGGGCGCGCGATGCCGATCGACGAGGTGACGCGCTCCGCGCGTGGCGCGGATCTGTCCGATGTTCACGGCGCGCTCGCCGAACGTTGCCATGTGCTTCAACTCGAAGCCCGGGTCGCGCGTCGCAAGCCATCCGAAGCCCTCGGGATGAATGACCACCGGCTCCTCGTAGCGCGGCGCCGGATACTCGACGGGGCGGCCGTTGACGTGCTCCCAAATCGCCTCGTAGCCGTCCTTGCGAATGACGCGGCCGTCAGGAGTGGAGCGCGTGAAGACTCCGCCATCGAATCGACCGAGGTCGGACAGCTTTTCGTAGCCCGCGTGCAACTGCTGATAGCTCATGAAGCCGTAGCCGGCCGACCCGCCCATCTGCAGCAGCAACACGACGGATTTGCTGGTGTCGGACTGCGGGCCGTAGAAGGTGCCCTCGGGAAAGTAACCGACGGTGCCGGCCTTGAGATCCTTGCCGGGTGCGTAGTTCATCGCGCCTTCTAGGCAGAAACGGACCTGGTCGAAATTGTGGCGATGGCGCGGGGTGAAGTAGTCGCCGGCCGTTCGCACGATACTCAGCTCGAAATTATCGGGCGTGCCGGGTGTGCCTTGGAGCAAGCGTTTGAACTCGATCCCGCCCGAGCGATGCCCCGAAACTTCGCCCCATTCGATGTCGGCAGCGTGTACCGTTTGCATAGCTGTGGGGTTAGCGCGGGCGCGTGCGCCGCGTCAAGGATTACGATGCGCTCGCGGCGGGATGGTGTTCCTCAAGGATGGCGCCGCAGGCCTCGACGGCATGGAGAACGCCGTCGGCGACGCGGCCGGCTTTTACAGTTGCCAGGAATTCATCGACGATTTTGTTCCAGGTTCCGGCGGGCGCGAGGGCGTGGGTGTCGCGATCGGCCAGGATTTCCACGTAACGCTCGGCGATGGAAACAAAGAACATCACGCCGTCGCGATGCGTGCCCGGCGCGACGATTCGGACTGCAAACTCGCGATGCGCCAGTTCGCGCGCATGTCTGCACTTCACTTCGGACGGGACGAGCCGCATCCGGAGCGGCATCCAGTCAAGTACCAGGGCCAGTGCGATGAAGAGCGCGCCATTGATTAGAAAGTCGGTAAGGATCGTGTACCCGGGGCGTAGCAGAGCGACGATGCCCGTCGCCGAAAGCGCGATGATCGCGGCCCATAGAACGGGATAGAGCGTATAGCGATCGCTCGCCGGAACGATCACCAGCGCGAAGTCGGCGCTGGTCCGATCTCCGACACTTTTCATCGCGGCCTCGATACGATCGCGCTCACTGGTGGTAAGCCGATTCAATGCCATCACCAGGAACCCGAGGCGCCGCCTCCGCCAAACGATCCGCCGCCACCGGAGAAGCCCCCGCCGTCTCCACCTCCTCCGCCTCCGCCGCCCCAGCTTGAAGATCGGCTGCCTCCGTTGACCCGCTGGAGGATGAGAGCACCTCGGTGTTGGGCCCACCAAATCGGGTCATGGCGATGGCGGAACCAGTTGATGAAGAAAATTAGCCACGGACCAAAGAACAGCAGGCACCACACTACAACGAATCCCTCTGTGGCCGCCGCCGAATTTGCGACCGGATGCGACACCGGCTCCGCGCTGAGCGCATTGCCACCCAGCACTTGCAGGATAGCTTGCGTGCCGGCCAGAACGCCGAAGTTGTAATCTCCGCGTCGGAATGCGGGCAGGATAGATTGCTCGATGATGGTCCGGCTGGTCGCGTCGGTGAGGGTTCCTTCGAGGCCGTAGCCGACTTCGATTCGAACTTTGTGTTCCTTCGGAACCACGATTAGCAGCGCGCCGTTATTCTTACCTTTCTGCCCGATGCCCCAGTGACGGCCCAGCTGATAGCCGAAGTCTTCGATCGGGTATCCCTGGAGCGAACGCAGGGTGACCACCACGACTTGCTCGCCGGTGATGCGCTCGTGGTCGGCCAGCATGAGGGTGAGTTCGCCCACGGTGTAAGAGTTCAGGACGCCCGCATCATCGACGACGCGACCCGTGAGCGGCGGAAACTTCGCTTCGGAGGCGAGCGCCGGTGACGCGAGGATCAGGGACAGGATGAGCAGCGCATTCGCCGCTCCAATGACGCTGCTCGCCCATGCGCAGCGAGTGCGCATCAGAACTTGACCTGGGGTACCTGTTGGGCTTGCTCGGTGATCGTGAAGGTCTCGCGAACCTTCATGTCAGGGTAGACGATCGCCGCTACCCATCGTCCTGGAATGGTCCTGAGTATGGTGTTGTAGTTCTGCACCGCAATAATGTAATCCCGGCGTGCCACGGCGATTCGATTCTCGGTGCCCTCGAGCTGCGATTGAAGCGCGAGGAAGTTTTGATTCGACTTGAGGTCGGGATACGCCTCCGCTACCGCGAGCAGGCGGCCGAGCGCGCCGGTAACGGCCGCCTGGTTCTGCTCGAACTGGTGAAACGCCTGCGGGTTCGACAGAATGTCCGCCGGAAGCTGCATCTGCGTGGCATGCGCGCGCGCCTCAGTCACCTGGGTCAGGACGGTCTGCTCCTGGTGCGCATAGCCCTTGACCGTCTCGACGAGGTTCGGAATGAGGTCGGCACGCCGCTGATACTGGTTCAGCACCTCGCTCCAGGCGGCCTTCACCTGCTCATCGAGGGTAGGAATCTTGTTGATGCCGCATCCCGATAGCCCGCCGAGCACCAGCGCAAGAGTCAGCAGGAGAGCCGGCGCGCGAAGGTGCTTTAACCGCATCGAGGTGAAGGATGAAGAGTTCAGGCCCCTTCGCGGCTCTTGAAGCGATGCTGATGCGGCTCGGGCGGCATAGTCAGCAGCTCGCGCGAGTAAATTTCGCCGAGATACTCGATCAGGTTGCGCATCGAGACCACCGCCGTAGGACGGCCGTCGTCGTCGACCAGCGGAATGTGGCGGAACCCCTCGAGCACCATCTTGCTGAGCGCGAACGCCACATTCGCGTCGGCTGGGAGCGTGAACGGATCGGCGGTCATCGACACCGACACGGGAGTGCGGGCGAGGTCGAGCGGTTGTCCCGCCACCTTCATCAGGACGTCGCGCTCGGTGAAGATGCCGGCGAGGCGGTCGTTCTCCATGACCAGCACGCAGGCCCGCCGCTCCCGTTGCATCAGGTGGATCGCGTCGGCAAGCGTGGTCGATGCGGAGACCGTCAGCGCCGGTTGCGATACGACTTCGCTAAGGACAGTGTTGGCAAGCGCGGACTCGAGAACTTGTGGGCCGGGGTGTTCGTCATCTAACAGCATCTCGCGGTCATCGTCGTCGCCAGACATGAGTCAACCCTCCGATGCCAATATTCTGGGATCACACAGCCTAGGCCGTTCCCCGGCTTAGGGCAAAGGGAAGGAGCGACGCACTTGTCACGAGATTATTGGATTTGACTAGCCCGACCCCAGGATCATTTCCTCGACGTCGCGCAGGCGATCCTTGCCGAAGAAGATCTCGTTGCCGACGTAGAAAGTCGGCGAACCGAACGTGCCGCGCCCGACCGAGCGATTCGTGTTGTCGAGCAGTTGGTCCTTCACCGGCTGAGTTTCGATCAGCTCGAGGATTCGCGCGGTCGGTAGCCCCGCCTCGTCGAGCGCCGCGCGGAACACGCTGGGGTCGTCCATCTTTTTGGGATCAGCCCACATGTTCCGGAACATCTCGTCCACGTAGCGTTCGAACACGCCCAGCGTCCGCGCGGCGATCGCCCCGCGCATCATCATAAGGGTGTTCACGGGAAAAAACGGATTGCTCTGAAATCGCGTAATCCGGTGACGTTTGATGAAGCGCGCCATCTCGAGCCTTTCGTACTCGGGCTTGTTTTTGATGCCGGCCAGGCTTTGCGCCGGCGAGCGATTGTTGGTCAGCTTGAAGACCCCGCCCAGCAGCACGGGCACGTATTCGAACTTCACCCCCGCGCGCTTTTCGATTTCAGGAATCACGAGGTGGCTCAGATAGGCGTTGGGACTGCCGAAATCGAAATGAAATTCCACCTTGACCATGGTCTCACCATTTTTCTCCGAAGGGACGGATCTCCTGCTCGAAGGTCCACGCGTCACGCGGCTGCTGGTAGAGCTGCCAATATGCCTCGGCCACGGCCGCCGGCCGCATGAGCCGTCCAGGGTCGAGGTTCTTCATCGCCTCGTCGCCCTCGCGTTCCCTGATTCGATCGCGCACCCACGCCGTATCCACTCCAGCGTCGATCACCAGATGAGCGACATGGATATTCTTCGGGCCGAGTTCCCGCGCCGCGCTTTGTGCAACCGCGCGCAGACCGAATTTCGCAGCCGCGAATGCCGCATAGCCGACTCCGCCGCGCATACTGGCGGTGGCGCCCGTAAAGAAAATAGATCCGCGCCCGTGCGGAAGCATCAGGCGGGCCGCCTCTCTGCCCGCGACGAACCCGGAGTAGCAGGCCATCTCCCAGACCTTGCGGAACACGCGATCGGTCGTCTCGAGCAACGGGAAATTGACGTTAGCGCCGATATTGAAGATGCAAACCTCGAGCGGCGCTTGCTTGTCGGCGTCCTGCAGAAAAGCGGTGAGGTCATCTTCCTTGCGCGCGTCCAGCGAGCGCGCAGAGATTCGGCCGCCGTTCGCCTGGACCTCGGCGACCAATGGCGCGAGTCTGTCGCCCTGGCGGCGGCCCGCAAAGACGGTGAAGCCCTCGGCTGCGAATTTTTTGGCGATTGCGCCGCCGATGTAATCGCCGGCTCCTATGACTGCTGCCGTGGCATTTCGGTGTTCCAAGGGTAATCCTCCTTGCGTCTAGGACCGGCGGACGCCTGCCCGGACTTTTGCAGCCTTGACCACTCGCTTGGCGGTGCTCTTCAATATCAAATCTGAAAGCGCCTCGTCGTCGACCGCACGCGCGAGAATCAGCGCGCCGGCCATGGAAGCGAACGCGACCAGCGCGTTTTGGTAGCGCCGTGCGTGGCCGTCATCCGGCATCAGCCGGGACAGGAATTCAAGATCATCTTTCAACTGCATGGTGAAAGCGTGACGAACGCGTCGGGGCTGCCTGGCGATGTCCGTGCCGAGTGCCGCGACCACGCAACCGTTGCCGGGTGCGTCGCGATGGGCGGGAGAAAGGTAACTCTCAACGATCGCGGGAAGCGCCCGCTTTCCCGGGTGGCGTTCGACCGTTCGCTGCCAGACGCGCTTGCCCCGCGCCAGCGCAAAGCGAATCGCTTCGGCCGCGATCGCCTCCTTGGATCCGAACTGGCTGTAGAGCCCGCCGTGGGTCAGGCCTGCATCCTCGGTGATCGAGTCAACTCCGGTGGCGCCGATGCCGTGTTCGCGGAACAGTCGCGCGGCGGAAGTCAGGATTCGTTCGCGGTTCTGCGCAGCCCTTTCTTTCGAAACTCGCATCCAGCTCCCCGGATTCTGTCGCTCGGTCCTTGACACATATGATTACGCACGTCATTAATATACCAAACATGACGAGCGTCATCAATAGAGCCGGCGGGAAATGATTATGAACGATTCTACCTCGGTTAAATCGGGCAAAGTGTGCGTGGTGGTCGGCGTCGGCGAAGGGCTTGGCATGGCCTTGGCGCTGCGCTTCGCCGCGGGCTACAAGGTTGCGCTCATCGCCAGGAGCGCAGAAATCATTGGAAAGACTACCGGCGAGATCAAGGCGGCCGGCGGCGTCGCGCTTCCAATCCAGAGCGACGCTACTGTCGAAGCGGAAGTCGCGGCCGCGCATCAAGGAATCACCCGCGAACTCGGTCCGATCGAGATCCTGATCTACAATGGCGGCCGGCGTCCGATGGGCCGCTTGATGGAAACGACGCCTAAGGTCTTCGAGGAAACGTGGCGATTGCACACCTTAGGAGCGTTTCTGTGGGCGCGCCAGGTCGTGCCTGAAATGCTCGCGCGCGGCAGCGGCTCGATTTTGATCACCGGCGCGACTGCCGGCGTCCGGCCGTGGCCGACCTCCGCGGCGTTCGCGCCGGCGAAGTTTGCAGTGCGGGGCCTCGCCGAGGTGATGTCGCGCGACCTTCATCCTCAAGGCATCCACGTCGCGTACGTAAACGTGGACGGTGGCATCGATATGCCGCTGCTCAGGAAGTTCCGCCCCGACTCCCAGGACGAAGACTTCCTCAAGCCGTCCGCGATCGCCGACGCGTTCTGGTACCTGGCACATCAGGATCGCAGCGCGTGGAGCCACCAGCTCGATATCAGGCCGTTCAAGGAAAAATTCTAGGCCGCGAGCGCGAGCGATTGCTATGAAGCATGACTTAACTCTGTGGGGAGTCGGGACCAGCCGCACGATGCGGCCTCATTGGATGTTGCTCGAACTGGGCCTGGATTATGACTACCATGCGATCGGCTCGCGCACGGGAGAGACCAAGACCGACGAATTTGTGCGGCTCAATCCCAGGCATAAGATTCCGGTCCTTCGCCACGGCGCTTTCATACTGACCGAGAGCGCCGCGATTATTCAGTACTTGAGTGAGACCTTTGCCAGTCCCGAATTGATGGCAGCGCCTCGCAATCCTGAGAGTCGGGCCGCTCTGAACGAGTGGTGTTATTTCATCGCGACTGAGCTTGACGCCGGCTCGCTCTACGTGATGCGCCGCCACGTAGGGTTGGAGCACATCTATGGCGCGGCGCCTAAGGCCGTCGAGGCCGCCAGGAGCTACTTCATGGAGAATGCCGAAGCGATGGCTCCAACGATCGCAAAGTCGGGGCGATATCTTATGGGAGACCAGTTCAGCGTCGCCGATATCCTTCTGATGACTTGCCTCGATTGGGCGGTGACCGACCGAATTCCCCTGTCTGACACGCTGCATGAGTATCGCTCGCGCATAGTTGTCCGGCCGGCATATCGGAAAGCTCTCGAAAGGAATTTTCCAGCGATGGGATAACCTAGGATGAGATCAGCTGCGAGGAGCAGGTAAATGCCGGGTGCGCTTGAAGGAGTGCGGATATTAGATCTGACGACAATGGTCGCGGGACCTGTCGCGACCATGATGCTTGCCGACCAGGGTGCCGACGTTATCAAGATCGAATCGCCAGATGGCGACCTTATGCGTCACTTCAGCCGGGGCCGCAACGGGATCAACGCATCCTTCCTGAGCTGCAACCGCAATAAGCGCTCGCTAGCGGTCGATCTCAAGTCAACCGATGGTCTCGAAATCGTAAAGAAGCTGATAGCTACCGCGCAAGTGTTTGCTCACAACTTTCGTCCGGGCATTGCGGAGCGCATGGGACTCGGCGAGGAGGTAGTGAGAGCTATCCGGCGCGACATTGTCTACGTGTCGATCACGGGGTATGGAACCGCCGGCCCTTATGCCAACCAGCGCGCCTATGACCCCGTGATTCAAGCTATGTCGGGCCTCGCGGATATCCAGCGTGACAGGGACACTGGGCGTCCACGGATGGTGCGAACTATCATAGCCGACTACACGACCGCTCTGACCGCGGCCCAGGCCATAACCGCGGCGCTTTTCGCGCGCGAGCGCACCGGCCAGGGACAGCACGTGCGGCTCTCTATGCTGGACGCGATGATCTCTTATCTGTGGCCCGAGGCGATGCCGAGTTTGACCTTTGTAGGTGCCGAGACCGATCCCTCGGACGGCGAGGTGGGTCCCGATCTGGTATTCGCCACGCAGGACCGTTACATAACCGCGGCTGCGCTGTCGGACGACGAATGGGCCGGCATGTGCCGGGCGCTCAATCGGCAGGATCTCATCAACGATCCTCATTTCAAGACCGCGCGCGATCGATCGATCAATGCCGTCGAGCGCCGCGCCATAACCTCGGCGGAGCTAGAGAAGTGGCGCGCCGACGAAATCCTGCCGCGGTTGCTCGCCAACGATGTTCCGTCGGCGCCGGTTGTCAGCCGTTTCGAACTGCTGCACGACCGCCAGGTCCGTGAGAACCATATCCTCGAAGAGTTTGACAGCGAGGCGCTCGGGAGAGTCCGCATGCCGAGGGCGGCGGCTCGCTTCGATCGCACGCCCACTGCCGTGCGCAGGCTGGCGCCTCAACTAGGCGCGGACAGTGCCTCCCTCCTCGAAGAGATCGGCTACGACGCGTACGCCATAGCGCACTTCGAAAACAGCCGTGTCATCAACAGTCAGTCCAAAAAGGAATCAGCTGGTGGATAATGACACGAGCCCAGTTGCAATCGTGACCGGTGTAGGTCCGAGGCAGCGCAACGAATTCTCGCCGAGTCCATCGCCCGCGATCTGGGACCCAAAGGCGTGTTGACTGCGTCAGCATCCGGCGTTCATGCCTGACGTAGAGCGGTATCCTAAAAAACTCGAAGCATCGAAACCGGCAAATGCGGAACGCAGCTACCAGGCCGCAGGTCGCGGACGCTAGCAATCAGCCTTTGCCGATTGATTCCTGCATGAGCCGGATCATTGCCTGAGTTGTCGCGGTGTCGTTGAGCCGCGGGAACGGTTCGTCAGGTATAGGCACCTCGAGGAAACGGCACAGCGGCGCCCATCCTTGCCGCACGTCGAACTCGAGCAGGCGCGCAGGATCGATCGTGGCGCGCACTTCCTGATTGTGCCGCTTGAACACCTCTATCGCGTGAGCCTTGTCCTCGAAGCGGTTGTCGAAGGTCTCGGCTAGCACTGCCTTTCGGGCCATCTCGGTCTGGAGCCGGACGAGTTCCGGTGCGCCGTCGGGCGCTGGCGATTTCATCGGCTGGTAAATTGTCTCGCTCATGCTCCTGTACCAGGCTTCCGGATCGCGCACCGAGAGCAGCACTTTCGCATTCGGATAGTATGCGGCGATTTCGCGCCACCATCGCGCCGCCGGCCAGTCGACCGTCGCGCGGAAGCCGCGGAAGATCTCGTCCCAGTCCATCGGATGCCCGAATGCCAGCCGATGCCACATCGCGACGTGCTCAGGCCGAGGAAAAACTTCCGCCATGTGATAACAGGGGCCGAAGCCTAGTTTCTCGAGCGCGCTTTTGAGTGAGAGCGTGCCGGTTCGTCCGAATCCGGCGCCGACGATCTTCAGTGCCATGCAAAGGACTCCTGTTCTAGCGTTCGAGTCTCTTTACAACAGTTTAGTCCTCGCTGTCGATGCGGAGTGGCTCTCACGCGTCGCCCTGGGAAGGCCATGGCTTGATTGCGAAGAAAAGTCCGCCGCCATTGTCCTGACCGTCGGCTTCGAGCAGGCATGTAGCGCGACACGGTGGCTTGGGAGACACCGACACAGAGCATCGGAAGTTCACCATGGATCTTCGCGATCCGAACGGCCACGGCGGCTGGCTCAATCGGAGCGTTGGCGAAGACGGCGCCCATAACTGCAAGATTTGAACTGGGATCCGGCGAACTTCTCCAATTCAGGTCGCGGGAAGACTAATGGTTATCGTGACCATGACCCTGGCTGTGATCCTGGCCGTGGCCGTTATCGTGATGTTCGTGTTGCTTCATCCAGTTCGGATGATGCTGCTTGACCCAACCTTGATCATGGCCGACCCACCAGTCCGAGTCGTGCCAATGACGATCGTGGTCGTAGTCACCATAGTTATACATATCGTAGGACCCACAAGTGCCGCGGAACGCCCACTCGTTTTGACTCTTAAGGTCAGCAGCGGCGGAGGGATGCCCGGTGTTGAGATCGTTCCAATAGACGTTCCGGATTCGCTGCGCTTCCGCACAAGAGGCTCCGTAGGCCTGCATCGTAAGCCCACCGGCCAGAAGCAATAGCAATTCGACAACCAACAAAAATCTAAGGGACATCGTATTCTCCTGATTTCAGCTTTGGCTAATCTGAAATACTTGATCTAGCCGAATCCTTTTTAGAACCCGAAGAAGAGATCTATGCCCTGCGACGGTGGTGGCGGATAGTACTCCGGCTGGGGCGGGTAGTTGTAATTGTAGTAGTCCGGCTCAGGCGCGTAGTAGTAGTTGGGTTGGGGCGCATAATAGTAGTCAGGCACCGGCGCTACATAGACTCCGCCCCGATCGCGATCGTCGCCTCTGCCCTGATCTCCGTGGCGCTCCTCTTGATGTCCGCGGCCGTGGTCGTCGGCGAATGCAGGACTTACTGCAGCACCGCACATCATGACACCTAAACCGACCGCAATTGCAATTTTACTTATCTTGTTTACCGAGTACTTTTTCATGGTGACTCTCCATTTTCCTTGGAGCGAATCGCGACATGTCGGCGGGTTGCGTATTGTAGTACCCGATTGTCAGTCACTTGCTGCCTTTTGCCGCCGCGGAACGCACCCGGCTTCGGAACATGGCGTCGGCGGTCTTTTTCTGCGCGTCCGACATGCTGTCATACAAAGCCTCAAAGGCTGGAACGAATTTCTCCATTCCTTTCTCATGCGCTTCGATGACCGCCTGATAGGATTTTACGGCGTCGACAGCCGTCATCGTGCTGACGTCCTCTTTTCTTTGCTTTTGCAGATCGATCATCGCCTTCGCGTTATCTCGCATCACCTGCACGAGGCTATCCCATTGAGTCTGCTGGGCGGCCGTGATGTGGAGTTTGTTATGCAGTTCCTTGATGTGCGCCTCGACAGGATCACGAGCCTCAGCGGTCCCCGGTGCCGGCGCTGGTTCCGTCGTTGCTGGCGACGCGGAGGCTTGCGCCAGAATCTCCGGTGCAGAGCCAGGTTGGACTGTGGACGCCGAGCCAGCGAAACCGCCCGCAGCGATAGCGAAAGGCCCGTAGAGAACGACAGCGCCGAACAGGGCTGCCGTCGCGATTGTGCGCGCTGATGAGTGCGTGAATTTGAACATGATTTATACCCTCTAATTGGTTGGCGTCGCCGCTGGCTGTTCTCCGGATCTCACCGATATGTAGAGTACAATTATCAGGCCAGACACTCGGACCTTACCAGCATCGGCATTCTCAACTAATGTTCCGCAGAGAACCGATTGTAATGTTCGACGGGTCACCTGACCTGCAATCCGCCGTTTGGTCTGGCGAGATCGATCAAGGTCCGGCCCCGCCTTTCAGGATCCACAGGAAAATCTGCGCGGCGTGCATCGTGCTGGTGATGAACAGCCTGTAATACACGTTCCGCGACGGGTAAACTGTCGTGCCAGAGCGAGTAAAAGTTTGGTGCGCAAAACGGTAGTGCAAAACCTAGTAGCATATGCGATTGCGGCGGCAATCGTATGCTACGCGGCGCGCGGCGTCTCCTGGAGGCAGGTGGCCGGCGCCGGAAATCACGCCACGCTCTGGATTTTTATCATTGCCAGCCTGGGCGGCTTTCTATTCTGGTTTATCGGCGAAACCGTCTTGTATTCCCGCTTGTTCAGTTATTTTCACGATCCGACCGGAGTTGTCGAACTGCTTCCGACCATGGCTGCGGCCTATTTTCTTCAGATTGTGAACTCCTACGTCGCGAGCGGCGCGTTCGTGCTCTTTCTGCACGCACGCAAGCGCGTGCCCTGGATAATGGGCGGATGCACCTTGTTGTTCCAGGGCTATCTCGACGCCATGCTGCTGACCACATTGTCGCTCCTGGCGATCGCCCTCGTGCCGACGTCACCGATTCGGCTGGGTCTCAACTACGCCGCAGGCGTGCTGGGCGCGGGTTGTCTCATCGCATCGTTTTGGCTCTTATGGGGTTCGTGGCTCCGCGCTGGCAATTGGCTCCGATGGCTCTACGAACGGCCCTCGATGGCGAGTTTCCGCATGGCGCGGTCGTCCCATTACATCAAGCTCCTCGGCATCAGATTTCTAATCGTCCTGGTAGCGGGCTTTGCGCTCTATGGACAGTTCGTCAGCTTTCATATCGAGGTCCCGCTCATGCAGACGTTGGCACTGACGCCATTCATTGTTGCGATCGGAAATTCGCCGTTCTCACCAGGTGGAATCGGAACGACTCAGTTGGTCTTCACCCTGGCTTTTGCCCGCTTCGGCAGCAGGGATGATCTGTTCGCGCTGTCCCTGGCCGTCACCGCCTTTAACCTTCTGGTCCGTATACCGATGGGATTAGCCATCGGCGTGTTCAGGGTGATCCAGATGCGCGAAGATCCGACCTGGCGCTTGCCGGCGTCGATTCAGCGGGAAGAGCAAGAACAGGGCAGGGAGGTCGTGGACGAGATCGAACCCGGACCCGACAATCCGCTCGGCAAATACTGGATCGGGCTGAGTTTCCCTATAATCGGGATTCACGGCACCAATCATCCCATCAGCGTGTACAGCTACCGAACCCATGGGTGCATCCGGTTGCATCCCGACGATATCGAAGCGCTGTTCAACGCCGTCGATCTGGATGATCGCGGCGAAACACTTTACCTGCCCCTGATGCTGGCCCAGCTTGACGATGGGCGGATTTTCCTCGAGAGCGAGAGAGATATATACCGCAAAGGCACCGGTGGAATCGCAGCAGTGCGGGCCTTTGCGCAGGCCAGTAGGATTGATGATGCCATCGACTGGTTTCGTGCCGGGGAAGTAGTAAACGACGAGGAAGGAATCGCGCGCGACGTGACGCTCAGGTCTGAACGCGCAGGGGGGACGCCCGCAGATCCGATCGTGGCGACGACCAGTGAGCGAACACCCACAGTCGCAAACCAGGCACTCCGCGGACCTATCGCGGCGGCGCTTCCTCCGCATTAGCGCCTTTGCCGCGGCGCAGGCGATGGCCTGACAGTGGTTCCACGATAGTAATGCTGCAAGATTTCTGTGTAAGTCTTGCCCTCATTTGCCATGACTGCTGCCCCAATCTGGCATAGGCCGACACCATGTCCCCAGCCGGCTCCTCTCAAGACCAAGCGGCCGGCCTCCTGGTCCACGACGAATGCAGAGCTGTAAAGATGTGTGCGCGATAAGGCGCGGCGAATTTCCAGTTCTTTACCGATGATGATGTAGTCGCGTTCTCCGGTAATCTTCAGCCGACATATTCGGCCTGAGGGTCCGCGCGCGAGCGCCTGCAGCTCGCGAATCGGACCAAGATCCGCGCCAAGCCTGGATCTGATCAGATCGGCAAGTTCTTCGAGCGTGTACTCGACCCGCCAACGATAGAAATCCCGGGTCTCCCGATCGAATCCCGGAAGAACGCGTGAGAGAAGCTCCGAATCGTGGGTATTGCAGTAAGCTGGCGGGCTTGAACGTATCCATGTCTCAGGAGTGTAAGAGCACGACTGCGCCGGGCCGTCGTCGATTGATTCAAGATAGGGAATATCTTCATCTTCCCAGGCGGTCGCGTAGCGCTCGGTTATTCCGCCGCAGGATTTGGAAAACCGTGCGTCGCAGATAGCGCCCTTGTAACGGAGAAACTCGCCGGCCGTCGCGCGAACCGCTTCGGCTGCCGCTGGTGAGAACGCTTTTGTGATGCCCTGATAGCGCTGGCAGTGGTCGTCGGCACACACGTCGAAATCCGGATGCGCTTCGCGGCCGTACCAGCGAAGGATTTCGTGGGAATTGAGACGCTGCCCGCTCCCGGAGCGCAAGGGATTTGCTTTCGGAAACCACAGCCAGCTGCGCGAAATCACCGCGTGAGCTTTCAGCATTTCGATCGGACAGGACGCGCTCATCTCGGATGAAATCACGCTCGTGACGTAGTCTTCGAGCGAAACATCATTAGTCACCGTCAGCCCGGCTTCTCGTTTCACGAGGCGAAAAGCCCCGCGGAACACCTGGCGCTCCTTGCGTTGCCAATGAAATCCGATTCCGATCGTGACGTCGTCCAGCGCGAACGCGCACGATGCCGGGTCCGACGGCGTGAGCTTAACGTCGGAAGTAAATCTGTAGCGCCCGGCGGCGTACGGCTTGCCGGAAGCATCCGCAAACGTACCCGTCAATTCGACTTCGACGGCGGATTGTCCTTCGATCAGCCCGACCGATACGTTCAACGCTCACTCTCCAGCTTACGGGCGACTTGCTGAAACTGATCGTCAGGCAAAGTGATCTCTCGAAAAATTGCGGCGACGGCGTCACCGGTGATTCGTTCGAAATCGTGCGCCAGCGGCACAACAAATATTCCGCACAAATCAATCGATGCCGGACTGACCGTAAGTTCGCCCGTATAGAAGACCTGCGGCCGATGTTTTCCTCGCGGAAACAGAAATGTGACCCACTCCCCTCTCTCACAAAAAACCGCGATGTTGATCAGAGGTTCCGCCGGTTTGCCCGTCGTTTCGGCGAGCAGATCGATCGCACGATCCATTCGACCGATCAAAGCAGATCGATCCCGTCCGCGAAACAGAAACACATTTCTCCCGTAATTCGGCACGGTGACGCCAGTCAGTCGAGCGGTGTCCTTCTCGATCGGAAACAATCTTCGCGAGCCTGCCTGAAAGTGCATGTGGTCTGGCGCGGATGCTCCGCACTCCGGACCGTTATATATGACGAAACATCCGGCGAGGGCGGCAGCAAGGTCGAGCATATTTCCGAACTGGTTGGCGATGCGCTGCAAGACGTGTTCTCTGTGAGCGATCGTGAGGTGATGATCCACGATTGGAAACGGATTGCAGTAGAGCGTGAAGTTCTCATCGAACTGCAGACCCTCTTCCTCCGAAGGTAGATTCGCCGCACACAGGAAGCAGGGGCGTTTGGCAATCGACTCGCGGTCGACCGACGCCGTTGTGCTACCCATACGATGGGGAATGTGACGGATGAAGATGTCGAACCAATCGAGCCGGACCGGCCGAGTCTTCGCGCGCGCCAGGCCGTCAACGCCTTTCGCGAGCTGCGGCCATGCCCGCGCCTGCCGTTTGAACAGTTCTTCTATTGCGTCGATCATTGCCGCATTCGAGCCTGAATCTCGATCGTTCGGAGCCAGTCCTTATATTGGTCGTATCGATTCGCCACCTCGAGCGGCAGGGCGCTGTCGCTATTGCCTTCCCAACGGCGGCAAAGATAAACGGACTCGTAGATCCGGCCGATCTCATAATCACGGCTGACGCGCAACGCTACGGCGTAATCCTCGCCATAGCTGACGTTCGGAAATCCGATACCGCGCAGAACCGATGTATTGAACGCGCGCGGAGCGCCGAGACCATTGATGCGGAGTGCATTGTTTCTTCCGTTCTCGCGACTCCACTCGCGGTGATCGATTAGACCGGGCGGTATCTCCTTCAACGAAAAATCGACCATCGTATAGGAGCCTATGACCATCGCATAAGGCCCAGCTTCAAGTTCTGCAACAATCCGGCGAAGGACGCCGTCGTTGACGTACAGGTCGTCAGAATCAAGTTGGATGGCGTATTGTCCGCAGTCCGTGGAGTAAATCGCCTCGTTCCAGCATCCGCCGATGCCAAGGTCCCGGCGTTCGGGGACGATGTGCTTGACCCGCGAGTCGCCAATCCCGAGCAGGATTTCGGTCGTCCGATCGGTCGAATGGTTATCGACGACGATCACATTGAATTCGAAATCCGCGCGCTGGACGAGGGCGCTTTGAACGGCGTCGAGGATTGTCCGCTCGCGATTCCGAACCGGGATGACGACGCTGGCTTTTACTGGAAATGTTTCCGCCGCAGTGGGAACGTTCTCGAAGCGCGGCTTCAACCAGGCGCCGATTCGTTTGAGATGCGCCGTCGCGATGCGCTCCATTTCGATTTGATAATCGCGATTGCGCGGATCGACATAATCGAATTGCTTTTGACCCGTCGGGCGCGCATCAATCATCGATGCGCTGTACAACGGTTCGGGAATCCGCACGATGGGGTGTTTTTCCGAAATCCTTAACCGCAGGTCGTATAAGGCTCCCCATTTCAAGGCGCTGTCGATTCCTGACTGACGCGCGGCCTGAACCGACACACCGACTACCGGGCCAAAGTCGAAACCGTCGCGGATGCTCCCGCGTTGATAGTCGATACGAGGATGGCCTACCGCGTCGGCATATACCCAGCCGGCGCCGGTTTCGCGTATGACCTGCGCCATTCGACCGAACATGCGCGGCCCGGGTTCGATGTTCACACGCCGGTCACCGAGAAAGAGAACGTCGGAATCGGCAGCGTCGAGGAGTCGCTGAATGTTGGCGGTGGAGTAGTGCTCTGGATAGACGATGTTCACGATTATGACTGACCGAATACGGGCGGAATGGCGATTTTATACCACTTGTTGTGGTTCTGACACGGAGCCACCACCAGCGGTAGCTTCGTTCCGTCAAAAATTCTTTTTGTCGGGAGCCGGCGGCAGCCAACTGCGAGCGGGACACGCGAGTATCGGTCATCCTGGCAGTTATCCATAACGCGAGCGTAGCACGCCAAATGCGTCGGTATCAGGCGAAAGAGTTCACCCCAAGCCCCGATGAAATCCGTAACGGTCCAGAGCCCTCATCTTAGCTGCCAACCGCGATGCGTCGCGTCACCGGCTGCGGCCGCACGACGATGACGCCGGCCATCCGATTGGCCTTGAGAAATTCGCTCAATTTCTGTTCCACGACCAAGCCCCGGCTGCGCGACGCATGACGCATGAAAACTTTTCTGCCGTCGCGCACGATGATCCCAGCATGAAAGACGTCGAGATGCTTGCGCGTCGACGCAAAAAAAATCAGGTCGCCGGTTTGCAAATATCGTTCGAGCCGTGGCAATCCCGGCTTCGGGACACATTTCACGCGCGTCCGCTGTGGAGCGAGTCCCGGTACAACATCCAGAACGCGTTCCCGGCTGAGCGTGGGGACCGCCGGCATTGAAACCGGCCTGATTATCCCTTGGCGGAGATTGTTGCGAATCCAGAGCGTCATGTAGTGATTCCGCCGTTCCCATTGAATGCGACCTCGCTCATACCGAATCTTTCGCAGCCACTCGGTGAAGTCATCTACATTGGAAGCGCGGGCGAGGGCCAAAACGGTTTCGATGTAGGTGACACAGTCGAATCCGTCGAGAGACGCCGTGAACACTTCGGCGGTGTCGGCCGAGCCAATCAGCGGATTTGGTTTGTAGGGATGTCCAAGGAAACGGCGGGAGAGAACGTTAATTCGGCGAGCGGCGGAATGGTCATGCTTCGTTTGCGATAGAAGCCGCTCGACGCGCCGCCGGCTGAGACCTCGTGGTTGCGCGTGCTTCATCGGAATTTCGGCGGCTCAAGCAGCAGCGCGAATCCATCGGCGTCATGAAAATCCGGTTTGTCTGCCCGATGACGAAGGGCCCAGTACGAAAGTCCATCGCTCGCCTCGATGACCGCCGAGAGCCCGATACGCAGCGAAGCTCGTGGGTGGATGGCCGACAAGCTATCGAGTCTGACAAGGGCGTCAAGCTCAAGCCGACTGTCGGTTGAGCGGACGGCAATGTGCGGGCGCGTCGTTTCGTTCGCAACGGGACCGCCGTTGCGATAGCCGCTGAAGGCGTAGAGGGCCCACTCCCCCGACGGCGCGAAGTTGAACTCGTGGTACGCCGCTTGCCCTTCCACCGCGATGAAGGCCTCGAAGCAGGTGTGGCGCCAGAGCTGTGTATTGATACGCGGCGCGCCCGGCGAAGGGATCCGGATTCGGGAAATGTCTCCGTCGAGGCAGAAGGTCATCTGGAGTTCAGCGCTGGTCAACCGGCGTACGAGCACCTCGATGGTGCGCACCGCGTCGGGGCGTGTCGACGGATGGCACTTGAGGTCGATCCGGTGTTCGACGGTCATGACAGGCTCGGTGGCCGCAGAGATACTGCTCTCCGATCCGAATATCGTGTTCGTGCGCTGAAAATCTGGCGTCCGATGATACGCAGCGGCCGACAGCTTTTCCAGCTTGCCAATTCGGATCGGCTCAGCGGGAACCCGATCCTCGGGACCGTACGGCAGTTGTGGCCTTGATTGACGCGCGCCGATCAGGATTCCTGACGGCGATCGAATCTGAACGCATGTCATCTTGACGGTTCAAGAATGCACTGAACCGCTTGCCATAGAACCAGGCAACGATTCCATAGCTGATGAGCAAAACCGTCAGAACATCCAAAGTCCAGCCGACTCCAATCCACCGAGTGAGCAGCAGCAGACCTACGATTGACGCTACAACGACGTAATCGGCCACGATTGCTGCGAGACCACCAAGACCCATCACAAGATTTTTCCTCATCTTTCTATCCTATAGATAGGACGCGCGATCGCCTTCAGGGTTTCACTCTGAAGCCGGGTATCCCATTTCAGGCGAAGGAAACGCTGACCTGTTAGGCGGCGAGCAGCATACTCAAAAGGACTCTGCTGCTCGCCTGTGAAGCTCTGTCAGACTGGCGCCCGAGGTGGCTGAGGCCGCACGTTAGAACGCGGCGGTGAACCTAGGCGCTCAAGCTGGATGAATGAGACTCGCCATTGGTAGCGTGAAGCCGGCGAATCCGCTCGTGCTCATCATGCTCAACCCGCTCGCGCACCGCCTTGGACTCGCCAATCGGCACGACCTCCTGGAGGCTGGTCGCATTGTACACCTCGGCAAATGAGGCGTAGCCGCCGAACAGACCCGAAACCGCCAACGAGATGCCACCGAGAACGCCCAGTGCGGCCGCTCCGGTAAACATTCCGACTCCGGCGAGACCGAGTCCGATCCAGAGGAACAACAAGACCAGATTGAACACCGCGTACTCATAGAAGGACGCGATCCACATACACAGCGTCACCACGCCCGTGACGATGAACACCATCGCCATGCTGTTTACCGCGGCGACGGTATCGGCATGAACTCCGAAAACGGTCATGTGCGAAAGCGCCCACCATACGAAGAAAGTACCAAGAAACGTAAACGAGGTGGCCGCGATCGGATCACCGTACGGAAACGCCCACATTCCGGCGAGAATCTCAGCCAATCCGCCGAACATGATCGCCTGGGTCACATACGGACCCAACGATGCGCGCGACTGGAAAATCATCGCGACTCCAATCAGAAAGGTGGAAGTCGCCAGGCCCGCCAGGCCGAGTGGAATCGGCGTAGCGAGACCTTTGTCCCTGCCTGGCCTTAGCATAAAAACCTCCATTGCGTGGCTCGCGGTGGAGACGACGCGCGCCGCAGTTGAAATTTTTTAAGTGCCGCTCGGTCACGTCCCAAGGCCGGACGGTTTTATGGTTTGTCTATTAAATTAGACGCTTCGCCCGCGATCGATTATTCACGTCGATCGGGTCTATTCAGTGGTAGCTGTGGTACGCCGCGCGCATGAGTCGTTAGATTGGCTAAAATAATTTTCCGAGTGACTAATGGGTTGGTTTCCAACGCTCTAGCAGGTTGCGGAAAAACTCAATGAAAGACGATTTCGGCGAAGAGTAAGCATTACTACGATCACGAGAATGCGTCTTGGATCAATGTCATCAGGAGTCAAAAACCCTTTTTCCGCAACCTGCTAGGCCACGGGTCCGTGCTTGCGGTGTTTGGCGGCATGCGGTAGCGATCGGAAAGGGCTCTCTGTGGCAAATCCGATTGCACGAGTACCGCTCCAGGCAGCGAGCGTCGGCGGCGAACCGATACCGGCCGGCAAGTGGCTGGTAGCGGCGTCAGTGATGATCGGCACCTTCCTGTCGGTCATGGACGCGACGGTCGTGAACGTCGCGCTGCCGCACATGATGGGCAGCTTCGGCCAGGACCTGCTCACCATCACCTGGGTCTCGACCGCCTACAGCATTGCCGAAATCATAATGATCACGATGTCGGCGTGGTGCACCACGCTGCTCGGCCGCAAGCGCCTGTTCCTTGCCTCGATGATCGTATTCACGCTGGGTTCGGTCCTGGCGGGAACCTCGAAGACCTTCACCCAAATGATAACCTATCGCGTTCTGCAGGGGATCGGCGGCGGGAGCCTGATGCCATGCTCGCAGGCAATCGCGCGCGAGACCTTTCCTCCTGCCGAACAGGGCATGGCGATGGCGATTTACAGCATGGGCGTCGTGCTGGCCCCGGCGATCGGTCCGGTGATTGGAGGATGGCTGGTCGACAACTATGGCTGGCAGTGGGTCTTTTACATCAATGTTCCATTCTGCGTCGTCGGCTTGCTGATGGTGAGCGCGTTCGTGACCGACCCGCCGTACTTGAAGCGCGGCGTCGCCAACGTCGACTGGACCGGGATCGGCCTGCTGACTGTGGGCCTCACCACGATGCAAGTTGTCCTCGAACGCGGTCAGGATGTGGACTGGTTTTCCAACAACTGGATCGTGGCGGGCTCGGTGGTCACAGTGATCGCCCTTCTGGCGCTGGTTACGTGGGAACTCCACTCTGACGAGCCGATAATGAACCTGCGGCTGTTTCGCAACGTACCGCTGAGCGTGGGCTCGGGGCTCGGGATGATGGTTGGCTTTGCACTTTTTGGATCGAGTTTTCTGCTGCCGCAATTCACTGAGAACCTGCTCAACTACCCGGCGTATCAGGCCGGAATGGTCCTCATGCCACGCGCGGTCGCGATGTTGTTGACGATGCCGATAGTCGGACGTCTCTACAATCTCATTAGTCCGCGGACCCTGATCGGCGCGGGGATTGTCGCCCTGGTCGTGGGTTACTGGAAGCTCGGTCATTTCACGCTCGACGTCGGGTTCTTCAACTTTCTGCCGATTCTGGTGATGACGGGAATCGGGATGGGCGCTTCGATGGTGACGATGAGCACGGTCTCGCTGAGCACCATGCCACGCTCGCAGATGACTGGCGCATCAAGCCTGTACACGCTCTCGCGGCGCGTTTCCGGCAATGTCGCTTACGCGACGCTCGCGACGCTGCTCGCGCGACGCTCGCAGGTTCATCACTCGGAGCTGGTCGGCGCAGTGCGCGGCACCAATCCCGCGTTCCGCGCGACCGACGCCCAGTTTCAGAGTTTTCTGGGAAGTCATGGAGTCGCTGCGATGGCTGGGCAACGCCCGGACCTCGCGATGCTCGATCAAGTTGTGAATCATCAGGCGACGATGATGGCCTACAACGATTGTTTCTGGCTGATGGCGGTGCTGTTGGTAGTGGTTTTGCCGTTTCTATTCCTTTTGCCGAAAACCGGCGTGCCCGAGCCGGCCGAAGCGGTCATCGAATGACGCACCTCGCCGCGTGTCGGTATCCGTTTGCGCCCCGAGATTCGCTTGAGGTATGAAATAAGCATGAAGTCTAATGCCGTTCGGAAGTCGTCGTTTACCTTGCCCGCGGCGGAGCATGCACAGGTCCGGCGATTGCGCCGGCTGCTCAAGGTCCGGTCCAATACGGAAGTTATTCGCCGCTCGCTGAAGCTGCTGGAAGAATCCGTCTCCCGAGAGGAACTGCGCCGGCAATTCAGGGAGGCTTCGGCGCGCGTGCGGTCCTCCGCTCTCGAGGCTGTGGAGCAACTCGATCAGTTGGCGGGCGACGGCCTCGAAGATGCTTGACCGCTTACCGCGGAGAGGCGAGCTCTGGGCGGCGGACCTGAATCCGCGCCGTGGTAGCGAACCGGGAAAGGTCCGGCCGGTCGTCGTGGTGCAATCGGACCTCCTGAATGAGACGGACCATCCCAGTACGTGGATCCTTCCATGCACAACCCGGCTGGCCGGAGAGAACGTCCTGCGTGTGGAGCTGCCGAAGAGGATGGCCGGCAACGCCCACGCGTGCGAGGTGATGATCGATCAGTCGCGGGCGGTCGATCGACGCCGGCTGCTGCGGCCGCTCGGCCGGCTGCCTCAGATAGTGATGAAGGAAGTCTCCGAAAAATTACGTCGCGCCGGCGATCTTTGATCTCTCTCGGGCACCGCCGGTCAAATCATGACTGGGCGAGGTGCCATATCTCGCGAGCGTATTCCGTCACCGCGCGATCGCTCGAGAATGCACCAATGCGCGCCAGATTGAGTATAGCCTTTCGCGTCCAGACCTCCGGATGTTGATACTCAGTCAATACCTTCGACTGGATATCGATATAGGATCCGAAATCCGCCATCAGGAAGTAGTCATCGCGGCCGACCAGCACGTCGCGAACCCATCTGAACAGGCCCGGCTCGGCGGGACAAAAGCGATCGGACGCCAACTCATCGAGCACCCGCTTGAGTCGCGGGTCAGCCTCGTAGTAGTCGCGCGGCCGGTACGCACCGTTTGAGGCTAATTCCTCGATCTGGCCGGCGGTCAGGCCGAAGATGAATATATTCTCCGCGCCGACGGCTTCTCGAATCTCGATATTCGCGCCATCGAGAGTCCCCACCGTCAGCGCGCCGTTCATTGCGAACTTCATGTTGCCGGTGCCCGACGCTTCGCGGCCGGCGGTGGAGATCTGTTCGGAAACGTCGGCGGCTGGAATTATTTTTTCCGCGAGCGAGACCCGGTAATCCGGCAGGAAGGCGACCTTGATCAATTCGCGCGTCTTCGGGTCGTTGTTGATCACCGCGCCGAGGCTGTTGATCAACTTGATGATCATCTTCGCCGCCCAGTAGCCCGGCGCGGCCTTGCCGGCGAGCAGGTACGTGCGCGGCGCCGGCGGTTCGACGCCGTCCTCGACCAGCCGCAGGTACTGATGCACGATTCCCAGCGCCATCAGGAGTTGACGCTTGTATTCGTGGATACGCTTGGCCTGGATGTCGAACATCGCGGCGGGATCGACGTCCACGGCGGCAAACCGATTCACGATCCTGGCCAGCCGCTCCTTGTTGGTGCGCTTGATCGCCCTGAAGCGGCGCTGAAACTCGGCGTCGTCCGCGAACTTTTCAACCGCGCTCAACTGTGCGAGGTCTGTCGCCCATCCCACGCCGATCGTCGCGTCGAGCAGGCTGGCGAGGCCCGGATTTGCCATCAGCAGCCATCGCCGTTGCGTGACGCCGTTGGTCTTGTTGCTGAACCTTTCGGGCCATAGTTGATAAAAGTCGGGCACCAGCCGCGTCTTGATGAGTTCGGTGTGCAACTTCGACACGCCGTTGACCGAATGGCTGCCGACGATCGCAAGGTGCGCCATGCGGACCTGGGCTTCGTAGCCCTCCTGGACGATCGACACGCGCTTGAGGCGTTCCGGATCGTCGCGCCAGACCGTGCCCGCGTCGGCCAGAAAGCGCCGGTTGATCTCATAGATGATCTGCAGATGGCGCGGCACGACTCGTTCGAGCAGGCTCACCGGCCACTTTTCCAGCGCTTCGGGCAGCAGGGTGTGATTAGTATATGCGACCGTGGCGCGGGTAATCTCCCACGCCGTCGCCCACTCGAGGTCGTACTCGTCGATAAAAACGCGCATCAGCTCCGCAATAGTCAATGCGGGATGAGTATCATTGAGTTGAATAGCCACTTGCGACGAAAAATCACTAAAATCTTCACCGCGAGCGACGAATCCCTGTACTATGTCCTGCACCGCGCAGGCCACGAAGAAGTATTCCTGCAGCAGCCGGAGTTCGCGGCCCGCCGCCACCGCGTCGGACGGGTACAGCACTTTCGAGATGGTTTCGGAAAGCATCTTCTGCTCGACGGCCTTCATGTAGTCGCCGGCGTTGAAGATCTGCATGTCGAATTCATCCGACGCACCGGCCGAATACAGGCGCACAAAGTTCACCGTGCGTCCGCCAAATCCCGCGATCGCCAGATCGGACGGCACGCCGACCAGCACGCGCCAATCGACCCAGGCCGGATTGTATTCGCCGTATTTGTCGATGCGGTGCTCGATGCGCCCGTAGACCCGAATTATGCACGACTGCTCCGGGCGCGGCACCAGCCATGGCGATGTTTCGCGCTGCCACGCGTCGGGCCGCTCGACCTGGTAGCCGCCGCGAATCTCCTGGCGGAACAGTCCGTATTCGTAGTTGATCCCATACGCATAACCCGGCAGATCGAGCATTGCCAGCGAGTCAAGAAAACATGCGGCCAGCCGGCCCAGGCCACCGTTGCCCAGCGCCGCGTCGGGCTCCTCATCGAACAGCATTTGCAGGTCAATTCCGTTCTCGGCCAGGAAATCGCGGCAGGTGTCGATGATGCCGAGGTTGAAGAGATTGTTTTCCAGCGAGCGGCCGATCAGAAATTCCAGCGACAGGTAATAGAGCTTCTTCGAGTTGTTGCGATCGAAGCGCAACCGCGTCGCCAGCATCTTCTCGACCAGCATGTCGCGCACCACCAGCGCTGTCGCGCGGTACCAGTCATGCTTCGACAAGTCGATCCGCAGCTTGGCCAGCGAGAAACGGATGTGGTGATCGATGAGCTTGTTGAACAGGTTGCGATTAACTTCGGAAAGTGGAGGAACAGCCATGCTAACGTCAGTCCTAAAGCAATCTCGGAGCAGTTTCCCACATGATCAAATCAGGTCTGCAGACTTGTCGCTAATTTGACCGGGAACGATTATCGGCCCCCACCTACATAATGCCGATTTGCGGCGCTGTTCTCCAGCAGGGCGGCGAAAACTTGGCGAACCGATTTTGGCGATGCGGCTAGGCAGTCGCGCGCTCGAGGAATGCGCGTACGGCGGCGTTGAACGCGGCAGGCTGATCGATATTGGCGGCATGGCCCGCGCGCTCGAGGATCACTTTCTCCGCGCCGGGAATCTTTGCCGCCATGTAATCCGCCGACGGCCGGAACTGCTGGTCATTTTCGCCGACCAGCACCAGCGTCGGTACCGCGATTGACGCAAGCGACTCGATCACGCGGCCGTCTTTCTGCGCCAGCATCCCGCGCGCCGCATGCGCCAGCCCTTGCGCGCTGCGATGGTGCGCGACGCTCACTTCGGCGCCGGTGCCGGCCGCCGCGAGTCCCTTCTTCTCGTAAGCCACTGCCATGTTGTCCGCGAGCCGGTTCCATGCCGCGCGCCCATCGTCTTTCCTGTAGCCTGGACCGGTGTCGAACAGTATCAGCGCCGTCGTGCGGGCGGGATGCGCCAGGTGAAACGCCAGCGACATGAACCCGCCCAGCGACAAGCCTGCTATGACGGCGCGGTTCGCGCCGCAAGCATCGAGCACCGCGGCCATATCGGCGATGGTCGCTTCGTGCGAGTAGAGCGCCGGATCGTCGGGCGAGTCGGAACGGTCGTGGCCGCGCATGTCCCAGGCGATCAGGTGGTAGCGGTCCGACAGCGCATCCATTTGACCTTGCCACATGCGCGCGCTGGCGCTGTAGCCGTGCGAGAGCAGAACGGCGGGCCCGGCGCCGCGCTGTTCGTAGTAGATGCACACGCCGTCGCGATCGAGATAAGACATCGACTGTTGTCCTTGCGATCCTCAACGCCCGCCGCGCTGCATCGCGGCCAGCGCTTCGGCCATCTCGCCGAGGCCCTTCTTTACCGACGGGCGCGTCTGGACGTGAGTCCACCACGCCGTGAGTTTCGGGTGTCCTTCCAGCGCTTTGACGCCGAAGGCGGGCCCCAGGTTGGTCACGAAGAACATCGTGGGCGCGAGCGCGCAATCGGCGAGCGTGAAGTCGGAGCCGCACGCGAAACCTCCATCAGCGAGCATCTTCTCAAGCTGGTCGAGGCGATTTTTGAGGTCGGTCACCTTCTCGCCGAGACTTTTTCGTCGCGAGTCTTCGGATTCATCTGGCCGAACAGCGCGCGCAGCGGTGGCTCGAGGTAGAGGTCGTGGAATCGCGTCAGAATTCGCACTTTGGCGCGGCCCTCGGCGCTCTTGGGCAGCAGCGGCGGAGTGGGGTACTTGTCTTCGAGGTACTCGTTGATGACCTCGGACTCGGGAATAAGCAGGCCGTCGGCGTCGAGCGCCGGGGTTTTGCCGAGCGGATTGACCTTCGCGTATTCGGGCGAGTGGAGATCGCCGCCGGGAATCGGCGCCATTTCGATGTTGAGTCCCTTTTCGTAGATCACGAGCCGGGACTTGGTGGCAAAGTTGGAGAGATTCAAATTGTAGAGCTTCATCGTAGTCGATTCCTCGCGGGTCTAAATTTTCAGACTCGCTTATCGCAGACGACTGCGCGCCACGCAAGCCGCAGCCATTAGCAGGGGGCGGCCCCCGCACGCTTCAACCCCTTTTACTCGCCTCCGGCGGTCGCATCCCCGGCAATGTGAAATGACCCAAATCGGTGGCTGAGTCTGCTCGCCAGCATCGCCATGACTCACGCTGCGACTGCGACACTCAGGTGGCGATTCCGCCACTTTTCGGGTCCCTGTTTGGAGCGCTTCTTCAACCCTTCCCGAGGCTTTGTGGATGGTCCAATGGTTGCTTAGCCAGTTGCACATTTCTCAAGGGGGAAACCGTGAAGACATCGGGAGGAAAGCTGAGTGGTGGTTGTAAGTCCCGAACCGCTCGGCGGCACGCCGGCACCGGGCGTGCGGCGACCACGCTGTTGGCCATGTTTATCGCCGCTGGCGCGCTTGGTACGGCGCGGGCAGCGCCGCCGGCGCCCGCGACGGTAGTCGACAACACCCGCAGCTCCGATCCCACTAGCGGCCTTGCTGTCACCCACGATTTCACCCGAGTGTTGTTCACCAGCAAAGCCGCCCCGGTGACCAACATCGGAAGGACGGACAAAGTTTACCAGGTCAAACTCGTCCAGGCTCGCGCGTTCATGAGCGCTTCCGTACTGTACCAGCCACCGCTGCCGGCGATAGACGACGCGCACTTTGTGGGCAGCGATGATCCCAATCCGAGTAGTAACGACCTGGTAGCAATGCGTTGCAAACCTTCGGACTTAAGCCAAGTGCAGCCGAGAGTGGCCAGCTGGCCGAATATATTCGTGTTCGCAACTTCGGATCTGGCGGACTTGATGGGATACACGCCGGCCGATTGCCCCACACCCGATCTCGATTCCACCTATCCGGTTGACCAACGGGTTTACTGCGCCTCCCGGGCTTTCTCCGACCAGAAAAACACTGCGGTGCCACTGGTGTTGCAGAACGCTGTCAATACTGGTGCGGCTATTTTTCAATTTACGGGCACCCCCTTCCTGGCCACGGGCAGCACTACGGGCGCCAACGTTCTCTATGATCTGTACGGGATAGGACCAGCCTTTTCCGGCCTGGGCTACTCAGTCGAAGACAGTTACCTCGTAAGCAAGGGAGGAAACGTTCCCCTTAACGCCGCGCAGGCACTCGAACAGTCCGTGGTCACCGAGTACCTGGTGATGAACGTGCCGCTCAAGGATGCCAACTGCCGATGTGTCCGAGTGCCCCCTTACGATCAGCGGGATACGAGACCGCTGCATTGGGATCGAGTATGGTCGGAGGGCAAGCTTGATCCGACGGATGGCCACTGCGCGGCGCGCAAAAGCCTGCCCTGAACCTCTACCATCAAATAACGTGCAAATAACGTGTGAGGCGCCAGACAGTTAGCGGCCGCCTTCTTCCTGCTTGATTACGAAGATTAGCGACTCGGCGAAATCGTCGGGATGCTCGAGTTGCGGGTAGGCGCCCGACGTTTTGAAGACCACCGTTGCCGAACCGGGCATCGCCGCGTGCAGCGCCTCGCCTTCGGCCTTCGAGAAGTACGGGTTTTTCGCGCCCCACATTATGATCGTCAGTGTGTTGAAGACCTGGCCCAGTTTTGAGCGGATGTGCGCCTCGTCACGCGGAACGGAATTGATCATGTCGGTCTCGGCCTGCAGGTCGCCGCTCAGTTCCCCCATCATGCGCTGGTATATGAAGTCGGGCATCGGCGGCAAATCGAAGAAGCTTGCCTCGACCTGTGCGCGGATCGCCTCGGGCGTCGTCGGCAGCATCCCCATGCGAAGTTTTTCAGCGCCGCGCGCACCCACCAGGCCGCCCGACACCAGGACCATCCTCTCGACTTTGTCGGGATGCTCGACGGCGTAGTAGAGCGCGATGTCCGCGCCGAGATCGTTGCCGACCAGGTTGACGTGGTCGAGCTTCAACTCGTCGATCATCTGCGCGACGGCTTCGGCCTGGTACGCGATCGAATAGTTGACCTGCTTGTGATCCGACGAGGCGAAACCGGGTAGGTTGGGCGCGATCACCTTGTAGTGCGCGTCTGCCACCGGCGGCATGATCCCGCGCCATACCAGCGCGGCATTTGGGCCGAGCCCGTGGATCATCACGACCGGTTCCTCCTCCGAGTAACCGCCGGTGATGAGATAAGTGATCAGGCCGTCCTTCAGCGCAAGCTCGTTCTGCGTCACGCCCGACCATCCCAGCCGCGAGATCTGAATCCATCGCAGGACGTCGACCGGCCGCAGGTACATCGCAGCGGCGAAAATTCCGAGAAAGACTGCGGCGAGCGGGCCCGCGATATTGATCCAGGCGTGGCGGCGGACTTGCGGAGCGAGATTTTCGGCGCGAATGTCGGCTTCGGTCGGTGTGCGGGCTGGTTGCGATTTGATTGGCTCAGCCACTGCGTTCGACCGTCGCGCACTATTTCGTCGAAGGCGATGGAGCCGCCGCGGGCGATCCCGACGGGGCAGCGGCCCTCTCCGTCGCGGCCTTCTTCACCGCCTTGGTCACGTGCGAGAGCCGCCGCCCGTGCGTGGCCGCTTCGCGCTCACGTTCCATTCGATCGAGATGGTCGGCGACGCGGTTGATTTCCCTGGTCGCATCCTGCACCGCCACGGTCGCTCTGTTCGCGGCCTCGGTCGCTTTGTCTGCGGCGATTTGCGCCTGGGCCGCGGATTGTTCGGCGTGTTCGGCAGCCTGCTGAGCCTTGGCGGCCGCAGCTTCGGCCTGCTCCGCCTGCTGCTCGTTGTGTGACGCGCATCCGCCGAGTGTGATTGCGAGGACGACCAGGGGCAACGCGGAAAAAAATTGGCGCATCGACAACTGCTCAGCGCTGCGCGAACGCCTGGACTGCGCGCATATCGGGCTGTGGCGCACCGTCGGCGCGGAGCGGCAGGACGCAGACGTGAGAGGCGCCGGCTTTCAGGTGCGCGTCGATGCGATCGCGAATCTTGTCCTCGGTACCCCACGCCACGATCGCGTCAACCAGCCGATCCGAGCATCCGTTTTCGAATTCCTTGTCGGCCCATCCGAGCGCTTTCAGGTTGTTGGTGTAGTTGGGCAGGCGCGGAACATAGGTCTTCATGTACTCGCGCGCCGCCTTGCGAGCCTTGACGGCGTCGGTCTCGAGGATGACGGCCTGCGCCGCGCACAGCATCGCATTGGGTCCGATTTGCGCGCGTGCCTTGGCGGTATGCTCGGGCGGCACGAAGTAGGTGTGTGTCCCGTTCGCCTCGGCCGCCGATAATGCGAGCATCTTGGGATGCAACGCGGCGAGCACCACCGGCACGGGCTCCTTGGGCGCCGGCGCCAGGTAGAGCGCGCCCTTCATCTTCGGCAGATACTCTTTCATGTAACTGTAGGGCTTGTCGTAGCTGTGGCCGCGCAGGTTCGAGACCAGCGGCTTGTGACTGACGCCGATGCCGAGCAGAAAGCGGCCGCCGGAAAGTTCGGCGACAGTCTTCGACGCGGCCGCCATCGTGACGGCGTCGCGCGCCCAGATATTCGCGATGCCGGTGGCGAGCGAAAGCCGGTCGGTATGGCTGAGCAGATACGCGGCGTGCGCGAACGGCTCGCGGCCGACCGCCTCGGGAATCCACAGAGCCTTGTAGCCATTCTTCTCGACCTGCCGGGCGAACTCGGCGCTGTCCGGCGCGGTCATCGCGTCGAGAAAGAACCAGATTCCAATTTTTCCAATATCCATGACTCAAGTAAGTAACCCGCCCGCGAAATTTGAACAAGCAGGGGCGGTGGCGCGGGCGCGACTCTTACCTCGCCCGTTTTTTTCACGGGAGAGGCGGCCGGCCGCAGGGGTCTCGCACGCTGGCGCGCCTCGCCCAGGCTCAGCGTACGTACAAGGGATTCGACATGATCCATAGCTTGCCGCTGCGATAGGCTTCGATTCGGTACGCGCCCGGGGACTTCGGCGCGAACTCGAGCGTCGTCGCATTCTCGGCCGCCGCCACTTCAGCGCCGTTCTGATACATAACGATTCGATCTGCCGGCGCGGGCAGTTCGGCCTTGAGCGTCAGTCCCGGCGCCAGATGCACTTCGTCGCCCATCATTGCCATCGTG
Source organism: uncultured delta proteobacterium (assembly GCA_963842085.1). GTDB lineage: Bacteria > Desulfobacterota > Binatia > Binatales > Binataceae > Binatus. The sequence continues at coordinate 1,740,570 of CAWJET010000001.1, read as the reverse complement.
TCTCCCAGGCGTGCGAAAAACGCGAACGCGCCCACATAGCCGAGATAGTCGAAGCTCGCGTACGAATGTCCGAGACGGAGGGCCTCGAGCAGCGGCGCCGCGTCGCGCGAGCGCGCGAGCAGATGGGTGGTGCAGAACAGAAAGAGTTGCGGCAGCGTACCGACCTTCGCGCCGAGCACGCTCAGGTTATCGGGCGCGCCCATCCCCGCGAGCATCGACAGCCGCGCTCCCGTCGTCATTCGATCGTAGAGCGCGAGGTTCGCCTCGGGGCGAAGGTCGAGTCCTGTCAGAAAATGATCGGTGCCGAAAAAAATCGCGCGCAAGTAGAGCGCGGCGGGATTTTGCGCGAGCCACGCCGAGCGCTGGTTGTAAACTTCCATCGCATCCGCGAGCGCGTAGTCGGCCGACGACTCGAACTTCGCCGGGTCGGCTGCGATTGCAAGCCCGCCCCGGTCGTGAATCGCCGCAATCAAATCGTTGGGCGCGAGGTTCGGCTTGATCGGATCGTGAACGTTCACCGCGATAATCCGGCTGCCGCCGACGTCGAACGCTCCGCCCGGAATGAAAAGAATGTCGTTGGTGAATCCGCCGATGCCGAAGTCGGTATCACCCGGCTGGACGCGATCGGCAAGAAAAATGAAATCGATTTGCGCCGTCCTCGCAAGGTCCGCGATTCCAGATTGATCCATCCCTGTCGTTTTGATCGGCAGGTCAATGATTCCGCGGTAGTCGTGAAACTCGGGAAACTCCGGGACCGGCTGGATGTACCGTGCGGGCGGAAGTTCGGTGCTCGGCAGCGGCGCGCTGCATCCGATGATCGAAAGGGCCGCAATCGCCAGCAGGGACCAGTGAAAAGAGCGCGGCCGCATCATCAGAGGATCGAGCGTCCCTGCGCGCCGTCCACCGGAATATTGGCGCCCGTAATCCAGCTCGCGCGCGGCGACGCGAGCATCACGACTGCATACGCGACTTCGTCGGGACGGCCCAGGCGCCCGGCCGGCATCTCGTGGCTGATGAAATCCTTCTCGAAGGCCGGATTCTCGCGAAAGCGCCGCTCCCAGTTTCCGCCCGGCGTGAGTATCGACCCCGGTGCTACCGTGTTGACGCGAATATTTTTCGGCGCGTATTCGCGCGCGAGCATCTTGCTGAACGAATGCAGCGCCGCCTTCGACGCGTTGTAGGTCAGCGGTCCGCCCGACTCGCGCCCGTAGATCGAACCGATATTGATGATCGAGCCGCCGCCGCGCTTTTCCATGTGGGCGGCGCACAGGCGCGCCAGCCGCACGGGCGCGAACAGGTTCAGATCGAATTGCTCCTGCCATGCCGACTCGGGGATTTCCGCGAGCGCGCCCGGCCGCGCCGCGCCCGCGTTGTTGACGAGCACGTCGATTCCGCCGAATTTTTTCACTGTCTCGTCGACCCACCTTTGCGCATCGCCGGTCTTGGTCACGTCGCCGACGAATCCCATCGCCGGCCGAGGTGCCAACCCGGTCTGCGTCAGCGCGGCGACCGCTTCGGTGAGTGTCTGCTGCGTGCGCGCGCATACGCTCAAGTACATCCCCTCGTCTGCGAGCGCATGAGCCATTGCGCGGCCCAGTCCGCGGCTGGCGCCCGTCACCATTGCGACCTTTCCCGTCAAACCCAAATCCATCTCGAAGCTCCTTTGCGCGCGCCGCGCAGCGGCAATCCCCGATCATTACCAGAGGTACGCGATGCGCATGAAGAGCGCATCACACTGATCGATTGAATGCGGGGGTCTTCGACCCGGGCCCCCGCGGCAGGGGTGACCCCTGCCTCCTGTTATATGAAACGTATGCGGTCCTGCGGGAATCGCCGGTTGACTCTGACCGGGGGCGGACCTATCCTCGATAGGCTAAACACCGGACGGACGGAGGACTATGGAAATTCGGGTCGAAGGCTCTCTTGATCAGGCGATGCGAGTGCTCAAACGCAAGCTGGCCAAGGAGGGCGTTTTCAAAGAGATGAAGAAGCGGGCTTTTTACGAGAAGCCCAGCGTCCGCCGCAAACGCAAGCGTTCCGAGGCCCAGCGCCGCCGCCGCAAGGAGCAGCGCCGCCGTCGCGCCTCGGCGATGTAACTCTTTTCAGTGAATCCGCTTTTGTGCCGTTAGTCGGGCGAAAATTTCCCTTCCTGCCCGCGACTTCGTTACGTCAGTGAATCCGCTTGAGTGCCGACAAGCGGCTGAAAATTTCCCTTCCTGCCCGCGATGTAAACTACGCCGGTAGAGGGCGCCAGGTGAAAATCACCTGCCCGCCTGCGACGTAGCAGTCCAAATCATAATGAGGCAGACCGCCTTCTGCGCGGTGGAGGCGGAAATTCTCGACCGCGCGGTGCAACGCGTCGGGCGTCAGCGTCCCATCGACGCACTTGCCTTCGAGCTGCTGCGCCCGCACCTCGGCGCCCAGGTGGACCGGCAGGCATCTGCTACCGCAGTGCTGATCGAGAGGACCGGCGCCCACGCACGAGCATCGCAGGCACAGCACTACCGGTCCGCGGTCGTCGCTGGGCGCGGCGAAGAACTCGCGCTCGAGACGATCAAGGCCCATCGCGCATTCACACCATGCTTCGCGCGCGCGCTCGGCGGAAAAACGGCGAATCGCGCGCGCCAGCTCGCGCATCAGCGTTTCATTCGAGCGCGGCTCGAGCGCGACGATGGAGTCGTCCTCGATCCGCATCGAGGTCCCCAGTTGCTCGGCCAGGAAGTGACGCAGGTTGATCGGCAGGCGGCTACCGAGCTGCAAACGCTGCGTCTCCAACGGCGCGGGCTCGGTTGGGGCGGTGCGCGCCGGGCGCGAAAACGTCCGCGGGCTGCCGAACACCGACAGTGATTGGAGACGCTCCAATGGCGACGGCGCGCCGTAGGCAAATCGCGATGAGTGGGCGCGTCGATGAACCAGGGGTCCGTTTCGCACAGTCTCAACCTCCCAGGGCTTCGAGTTCCGGTCGGCATGCCGCGCGCGCGGCCTTGCCGCCGGACACCATCAGGGGCCGTCGGACAGATATTTCAAATTTTGAATTGGAACCGCGAGTAATGCGTGAGAAATCGATTCGGGGAGAGCAGGAAATGCGTCGTCCAGGAGCCTTCGCGTCGCGCCAACAACGCCCGCCGCGGCGCCCGGCGGCGCCGAGTTCAGGGCTGCGAGATCGAAAAGCGCCAAAGCAAAACTGCGCCATGCGCACCGGCTCTTTTCATCGGACCATCAGCCCGCTCGGCATCTCGCGATGCCCGCCCGCCTGCCCGCACCACAACTCAAACCAAGCAGCAGCTCGATGGATAATGCGCGCGTCGACTCGGTCGTCAAATCCCCCGACTTGGCGGTTGCGTTCCGCGCGACGTTTTCAGGCCACCAAGACTAACGATCAGTTAGATGGCATCTTAACTAGCGCGCGTACCGTGGTCGGGCAACATCGTGCGAGCGATTAAGATTCGACGGCGAACTTGACAACCGGTGGCCCAAGTGCCCTTTTTCACGCGCGATCGAATCGCGCCCACTGCCGCAAAATGAGATGCGCTAATGAGCTTCTATCGGCGGTTCGACACGTCTACCCGCAAGCGAATCGGAATAAATGATCCAGCGTGCTCCAAGCCGGGCTGGGGTTTGTCGCGTATGCGACACTTGCGGGTGTGGCCGCCAACGGCGGCGGATCCCGATGCGTCGCGTGGCGATCGATGAGCGCGCCAGGATTAAGAGAACAAATCCTCCGTTGCACGGGCGATGACCGCAAGTCCAGTCGCGGTCCGCTGAAAAAGATTTAAGCTCTCGAAAATTTTTTTCCTAATGGGCCGCTTCGGCCGGCAGATTGCGCGTGTCGCGCTGGAGGAGCAGGAACGTCGGCACCAGCACGAGCATCAGCACGCACAGGATTCGGTAGATGTCGTTGAACGACAGCATCGCCGCCTGCCGCTGCACCATTCCGTACAGCATCGCCATGCCGTGCTTGTGCCCCATCGCGAATTCATTGCCCAGGTTGAGACCGCCCGGCATCTGCATATGCGGCAGCGTGAAAACCGTGATGTGCTGGACGAGGTAGCTTTGATTGACCTGCTGGCGATGTATCAGCAGGGTGGTCAGGTATGAGGTGCCGATCGCGGCGCCCAGGTTGCGCGTGACCGCATAGAGACTTGCCGCGCGCCCCATCTTGAACTTCTCCATCGAGCTCAGCGCGGCAGCCGACAAGCCCGGGAATATCAACCCGGTTCCCACTCCCTGTACAACTGTGGGCCACACGATTCGCCGCACGTCGGAGGCGAGATTCAGCCCCGACATCTGCCACATCGCGAGCGCGACCAGGATGAAGCCGATGCCGACCAGCGGCCGGATGTCGCCACCGCGGCGCGCGATCGTGCCGAGCACGATCATCGAAGCCATCGTGCCGAAGCCGCGCGGCGCCATCACCAGCCCGGCCTTCGACGCCGTGTAGCCGAGCGTCTCCTGCAGGAACACGGGATTCAGAATAGCAGTGCCGTAGAGCGTGAAGGTCAGAAAAATCACCAGCGTCACCGGCAGCGTGAAGTTCATGTTCTCGAGAATCGAGAGATCGACGATCGGGTCCTTGGTGTGCAGCTCGTGATAGATCAGGATCGCGAGCGCGGTGAGCGCGGCCGCCGTGCAGTAAACCACCCATCCGCTGTGGAACCAGTCGGCGCGCTCGCCGCGATCCAGCACGATTTCGCCAAGGCCGAGCGAGACGAACAGACAGGCGATACCGAGCAGGTCGACGCGCCCGCGCCGCAGGTTGCGCATATACGCCGGGTCGTCGACGAAGCGATAGACCATGAACGCCGCCAGCGTGCCGATCGGCACGTTGATGTAGAAATTCCAGCGCCAGCTCCACGCGTCGGTGATATAGCCGCCGATCGTCGGCCCCATGATTGGCGCGACCATCATGCCGATTCCCCACACCGCCATCGCCATCGCCTGCTCGCGCGGCGGGAACGTCTCCATCAGGATGGCCTGCGACAACGGCATCATCGCCGCGCCCGCCGCCCCCTGCATCAGGCGGAAAAACACGATCTGGTTGAGCGATTGCGCCACGCCGCACAGCGCCGATGACACGATAAACATCGCGATCGCCGCGACGAAGTAGCGCTTGCGCCCGAAGCGCTCGGCGATCCACCCGGTCATCGGGATCATGATTCCCGCCGCGACCAGGTACGACGTAACGACCCACGCAATCTCGTCGACGCTGGCCGAGAAGCTGCCCTGCATATGCGGCAGCGAGACGTTGACAATCGACGAGTCGAGCACCTCGAGCACGGTGCCGAGCATCACGGAGAACGCGATCACCCACTTACGCGTCGAGGAGAACTCGTGGACCTCGTGGGTCGGTTGCGGTGGTTTAGGGGTGGCAGCCATCGAAGAAATCCTTGGTTAAGCTACAAAGGCCCCGATCCGGATGCAAAAGACTGCGAGCGGCAATGCGGTCAGCACCGTAGGCATGGGCAGAACTTGATCGAATGTGAAACCCGCGGTGGGTTCCACACCTCCTTCGGCAGGGGTGATCGCCCCCGGCGCATCCCCTGCACCCAGTGAAGGACAGGTCCGGCGCTGGCAAAGATCGCCGGAAGGTGAACGTTTGATGCGCGGTTCGTCTGGTTTTCGAGTGAAAAAGGATGTAATTGAGTTTTCGCTTTTGAGACGAAAAATACCATACGTAGTGGTGATGGGAAGATAGCACTACTGTCGGTGGGTTCGTTCCATCAAAATTAATATTTTACGCGGCGTGAGTTGTCACCTCCGGCACAATGCCGAGTCGCGACGGGATTTGGTGCGAGTGCGCGAGCGTGAGGCGTCCCGATGGTTGCTCATCCACTATTGGATAACACGGCGGGCGTTACTGCATAAGGCTGAAAAGTTCAGGGGGCACCCCTGGCCATGGAAGAGTGAAACCCGCGGCGGGTTTCACTACAATCAATCGAATTGACACACGAAGACGAAAAGTTAATCACCGAATCCTCAAGGAACTCGACGATCTGTCGAACTGAAAAATCGTAACGCGCCAAACTCGCCGAGACAGCCGAGAGCCGGAGCTACGGCACTCCGGCTCCCGTGTGGTATCGCTGAAACGTCTTCTCAAGCCTGAGCCTGAGTTACTTCTCCCGTACTCTGAGTTGTTTCTCCAGCATCGGGCTGAGAGGTCTGATGCCGAATCGTTCCGTAGCTTGGGGAATTCCGATCTTTCAATGCGGCGTATACTGCATAGGCGGTTTCCTTGCTGCCGCCAACCGAGAAGCTGCCCTTGGGCGTGTACTTTCCGGCGATTCCTTCCCAATGCTTACCGCGCCGCCAGTCGACGGATTTCAGTTGCTCGATCAAGGACTCCGTTCGCGCTGCGCGGGCAACTCGATCGTTGAAGTCAAGCAGCTCGTGACCGACCGCGCCGATCGCGGCAAGCACCGTTGGCGCCGCAGCCAAGCTCTGTGAATCTTCCATCGCAGGTCCAATCGCAGCCGTGACCTCGCGCAACCACTCCGTCGCGTATTCCCTTATGAGCGGAATCCGCGCCTCCGCCACCGGTACGGGTCGTGTGCCATACTTAACCCCGCCGATACCTTCCGCGAAGGTGATGCACGCGCCTCGCAACGCGGTGATTGTGACGATCTCGTGATCGTTCTTCCCCAGTTGCCGACGCACCTTATTTACTCGCCCTTTGAAAAACGCGATAGCCGTCTCGATTTCGCGAGTTACCTGAGTAAACCCCTGACCCCTTCCCCAGGAAAAATGGGGAAGGGGAAAAGAAGTCGAAGCGCGTCCGGCGTCCTATCCCTCTAACCCCCTTTCCGGGGCGGAAAGGGGGAATCAGACAAGCGGATCCGGGATTCTTCGCCGCAGCGGCTCTGAATGACAAAAAGGACAAAGAACTCGGAATGAAAGGCGACCTCAAAATTAAGACCTCTTCCTTGTGTCATTCAGAGCGGAGTCCGCGGAGCGAAGAATCCCGGCTCCGGAAAGCTGTGTCTCGAACGCGAGCCCTCTCTTTTTATCAATCAGATCGGAGTCCGGCAAATTCGCTCTAGAATGACACGAAGACAGCGCCACCATTTCCTTGCCAACCCCTTCTAACAGTGACGAAGTCCCGCATCTTTCGGGGGCGATCGCCCCTGCCCAAGGAAGTGTGAAACCCACGGCGGGTTTCATTGAAATTAAGTTCCCGCTTCCCCGCACCTCGTTGACTCATTTCCCGACCCTAACGTATGTTAGGCGAATAGCAGCGACGCACGAAACCAGGTGAACTTTCGATGGCTCATGAATCGCGATTGAACTTTTCCACCGAAGAAATACTCGCCAACGTGCCGACGCGCGAGCCGCTCATCGTCAAGGGCGTTAAGTGCCATGGCGGGTTCGATGCGGACGGCAATTACCGGTCGCCGCGGACTGCGTTTCGGGTGCCGGCGATCGAGGCCTGGCAGGAGCAGCATGTCGCAACTTCGGGGACGGCGCTGTTTGAGATTCCGGCTGACACCGTCTCGCCGCAGGTGCCTAATGTTGCGCAGGTGAAATTTCTGCTGCGGTCGGGTGTGCGCGAGCCGTTTGTGCGATGGCTGTCGGAAATCGCGATCGTCGAGGGCTTCGGCGCGATGATTCGCGACCTGCCGGTGCCGCCGCTTAACACCTTCATCCGCGAGGACACGGCAGGCACCGCGCTGGCCCATCTCACGAGCGGCCTGTTCGAAGCGCACGCGCGCGACGAAGCGGGATGGACCGAAGAGGGCGGCCATCGCCAGATGTGGGACGCGGCGCGCGACGCGGCGCTATCCAATCCCGCAATCTCGCCCGAAATTTACGCCAACCTTATCGCGCGGCGCGGCGCCGGGCAGCCTGCGGCGCTTTTCCCCGAGCTTGGCGAGCCGGTCCAGCGGTTGATTCGTTTCATGGTCAACGTGCTGGCGATCGAGGTCTTTGCTGCGTCGACGTTCGCGTGGGCCGAGGAAATCCTGTCCGATCCCGAAGTCTCCGATGCGCCCGACGACGCCGCCAACCTGGTGCGCTACATCCGCTCCGACGAAGCGCCGCACGTCGAGTACCTGCGCACGGCGCTGTCCGAAATCCAGGCGCGCACGCTGCTCACGCTCGACGGCAAGCCCGTCTCCGGGCGCAAGGTCGTCAACGACCTTGCGGAGCGCGGGATTCGCGCGATGCTTCGTCAGCGGCTGAACGAGCGGCCCGTGATGGTCCGCGATCTGATCCGCAGGACCGCCAACGTCGGCGACATCGACGCGCTGATGCGCGAGTTCGATGCGCTCGGCACGCCGTGGACGCCGCCCGCGCGCTACGCAGATCTGGCGCCGGCGGCGGGGTAGAACAGAACTTGAATGTGAAACCCGCGGTGGGTTTCACGCTTCCTTGGGCAGGGGCGATCGCCCCCGGCGCATCCCCTGCACCCGATGCTAAGAAAAGATGCGGGACGTCATCCCTGTTAGAAGGGGCTTGGGGATACGGTCCAAGCCGACAGTCTGCCGCCAATCGAACTGTCGCGTTGACGCGTGGTAAGGTTAATTTTCGGATCGGAGCGGGCGTGCGCTCGCCGGGTCCCGACTAACCGCGATGCGTCTTCGCTGCAGGACTTTGATTCTCTCGGCCGTAATGCGCCTCGGCGTCGCAGGTGCGTTTGCGATTGTGCTGGCAATTGCGAGCGCGTCCGCATTCGCGCAGAGTCCTGCGACCGGGTCGCAAGGCGCGGCTGCGGCGCCATCGGCGGCGGTGCGGGGCGCCGGTGCGAGCGCCACGGCGCAGCCTGCGGCGGCGTCGAGTCCTGCGGCAGTCGGCGCGTCGGCGGGCGCGTCGCCGCCCGATGCGCACGGCGTCATCGCGTACCTGACCGACGTGATCAACTGGTATGGGCATCTCGGCGTAGAGGGGCAGCTCGTGAGCGACCCGGACGAGACGCTTTTTTTTGCCGATGACCGCCAGGTAGCCGGCGAAGTCCTGCAGCTGGCTTTCGAATACGCACACGCGCAAGCGGCGTATATCGCCAAGTTCAACCCAAGCGCCGCCGCTGCCGGACCCAGCACCTCGCCTTCAGGCGCCGCCGGCTTGGGCAATGTCACGCAGAGTGCCGCGACGCTCGATGCCGCCGCGGCCAAACTCGGCGCACGCATCAAGGATTTGCAGGGGCAGCTCGCCAAGGCGCCCGCGCGCCAACGCGCGACTATCACGTCCGAAATTCAAGGCGCGCAGAGCGAACTCGATCTCAACCGGGCGCGCCTCGACGCACTCAACGCAGTCGCGCAGTTCGAAAGCGGCAGCTCGTCGCCCGACCAGGCCGGTACGCTCGCCTCTCAAATAGACGAGCTCGAGCAATCGATTTCCGACAGCAACAAGAAAGCGCTGGCCATCCCGGTCGAGAAGGCCTTCGCGGCGAGAGCCGAGCCCGCCGGGATTATCAGCCTCGTCACCGAACTGTTCGCGCTCAGCAACAAGCTCGACGCCCTGGACCAGAACGTCGCGCTCGCGCAAGGGCTGTCCGCGCGCGCCGCCGGCGTCCGCAAATCGATCATCAGCTTGATCTCCAGCCTCGACGCGCGCGGCAGCGCACTGGCGCAGGGCGCCGGCGCCGCCGACATCGCGACTCTGAAAGACCGCAGGAAGGCATTCGAGAACCTGCTCGAAGAGCACAAGCTCCTGAGCGCAGCGGCGCTGCCGCTCAGCAAGCAGATCGTGCTGCTGGGCATTTACAGCAACAACGTGGGCCGCTGGCATGCCGCGGTCGTACAGCGCAGGAACCGGGAATTCCGCAGCCTCGTCATCCGCCTGATCGTACTCGGCGGCACCCTGCTTCTGATCTTCCTCGGCGCGATGGCGTGGCGATGGCTGACGAATCGCTACGTGACCGACATCCGGCGCCGCGGGCAGGTGATGGCGGCGCGGCGCCTGGTGCTCGGATTGCTCATCGTGATCATCCTGCTGCTGAATTTCGCCGACGAGATCGGATCGGCCGCAACGGTGGTGGGATTTGCCGCCGCCGGTATCGCGGTCGCGCTGCAGAACGTGATTCTGTCGATCGCCGGCTACTTCTTTCTGATCGGGCGCTTCGGAATCAAGGCCGGCGACCGCGTTCAAATCGGCAACGTGACCGGCGACGTGATCGATATCGGGCTGGTGAAATTATCGCTGATGGAACTCGGCGGCAGCGGGACGCATCGCGGGCCCACCGGCCGGGTGGCGGTGTTCTCCAACGCGATCGTGTTTCAGCCGTCGGGCAACTTTTTCAAGCAGGCGCCCGGGACCAGCTTCGTCTGGAACGAAGTGCGGCTGACGCTCGCGCCCGACGTCGATTACCGGCTGGCAGAGAAGCGGCTGCTCGACGCCGTCGACGAAGTGTTCGCGCGCTATCGCGACCGCGTGATGCGCGACTACCGGCATCTCGAGCGCGACCTCAATATCATGCTCGAGACGCCCAAGCCGCAAAGCCGCCTGCGTCTGAGCCAGACCGGCCTGGAAATAGTCATTCGCTATCCGGCCGAGACCTACACCGCGCCGCAAATCACCGACGAAATTTCGCGCCGCGTGCTCGACGCGATCAACCGCGAGCCGAGCCTGCGTCTGGCGCAGCAGGGCACCGCGAACATCCAGTCACAGGTCGTCCCATCGCCGGCGGCGGCCGAAGACGGGACCGATCAAGCAGCGGACGCCAATGGACAACCGGCCGGCGAAACGTCTGACGCAGCGGCTGCAGGGAAGACCGCAGGTGCGACAGTCCCGACCAAGTAGAGTTCTCGACGTAGTGCGGAAGCGGGCATCGCGATCAGGAGAATAGCCTCGGAGCGCGTTCTCAAAGAGGCAGAATCTTGAATCGCGTGCGAAAATTGCACGCCGTGCAGAGACCCTCACCTTCATCCTCTCCCTGATACGGAGAGGAGACAGAAGCGCCGTTACGCGGCGGGAGTTCCCGCAATGCTGTCGACGATGTCGGCCAGCTCGGGAATCCGGTAGCGCTCGCCGTTGTAGGCCTTGTACATCAGGAAAACCCAGTACACGGCCAGAGCGATATCGATTAGGGTCAGAATGAAATTGAACAGCGCCCCCAATCCATGGGGCAGGACTGCGATAAATACCCCAAAGACAACGGCGATGGCAAACCACGCGACCGAAAAGCCAATTGATTGGCGCGCGTGGAAGCGAATGAATTCGTCCTGATTATATGGCTCGAGGTACAGAAAAATCAGGCCGGTGACGAAGCCCAGCAGGTAGGTAAGCGCCGCAATTATGTTGGCTTGCGGTCTTCGGCCCTCACCGTCCATCGCGAAGTCCTCCTCGTTCTCACGGACGAGGATCGCGGAAAGCGACCCTCAGCAACTAATTTGTAGTCGAAGGGGTAAGGGGATGGCAATGCGATCGGGTGCAGCGCGCGCGCTGCGGCAGAACAAGCTCTGGAGTCTGATCGGCAATCCTGGAGCGAGCTTTTACTGCGAGCGATTCCTGCGCACCGCTTCGAGGCGATCGATCGCGGCGGTCGCATTGCGCGAGGTCTCGACCACTTCGAGCTGGGCACGGACGCGGCCGGCGAGCTGTCGGCGGAATACCGGCTTGGCCAGAAAATCGCTGACACCCAAGCGCATCCCCTCGGCGCGCGCGTCCAAATCGTCGCGCGCGGTAATCATGATGATTGGGATTTCGGCAGTCAGGGGATTTTGTCTGAGCGCCTTTACCACCTGGAAGCCGTCCATATCAGGCATCATGAGGTCGAGGAGGATCACGTCGACTTCGTTTTCCTGAACCAGTTTGAGACACTGCGCTCCGGAGTTGGCCTCTATTGGGACAAAGCCTTCGCGCTGCAAATGGCGGGCGAGGATTGCGACGGTGTCCTGATCGTCGTCAACCACCATTATCTGAGGCGACCTTAGTCCTTCATCCATACAGTTCCCTGCTCGCCTAACCTTTCTCGCTTTCGTCCAAAGCGGCCGGAGCTATCACGCCGCAACGCCTCAGCTTCGCGGAAAATGTGGTCCGCTTGAGTCCGAGCAAGCGCGCCGCCGCCTGTTTGTTGCCGCCGGTTTGCTTGAGCGCATCGTTGATCAACCTACCTTCCAATTCCCGTACCAAGTTGTTGAGGTTTAATCCGCCGTCACTCAACTTGACCCTGACCGGAGGCGTCGCCGGTCGCGCACCAGGTTCTCCGGCAGAATCGAGGTGTCGATAATCGAGCTCTCGCACAGGATCGCCAGGCGCTCGACCATATCCTCGAGCTCGCGCACATTGCCCGGCCAATCGTACGACCATAGCGCCACCATCGCCTCGCGGCTGATTTCGATTTCGCGCCCGGGTGGGCGCTCGCGGATGCGCTCCAAAAAGTGCTCGGTGAGCAGCGGGATATCCGAGCGACGCTCGCGCAGCGGCGCAATCACGATCGGCACCACCTGCAGGCGATAGAAGAGGTCCTCGCGAAACGCGCCCTTTGCCACGGCGTCGGCCAGGTCGACGTTGCTCGCCGCGATCACGCGCACATTGACCCGCGTTGCCCGGTCCGCTCCCACCGGCCGCACCACGCCGTCTTCGAGCACGCGCAGGAGTTTCGCCTGCAACCCCCTGGGCATCTCGCCGATTTCGTCCAGGAAGATCGTGCCGCGATCGGCCGTGGTCAGCAGCCCGTGACGCGAGCCGGCGGCGCCCGTGAATGCGCCCCGCTCATGGCCGAACATCTCGGACTCGAGCAGGTCGTGCGGAATCGCCGCGCAGTTCACCGGCACGAACGGCTGATGGCATCGCGGCGACAGCGTATGAATCGCATGCGCCACCACTTCCTTGCCGGTGCCGCTCTCGCCGGTGATCAGCACGGTGACCTCGGTCGGCGCGACGCGCTCGATCAATGCGCGCAGTTTCACGATCGCGGGATGCTCGCCGATAAGCGCCCGCTCGACCGCAAAGGGCGTCTCCAGCTCCGAAGTTTTCTGTTGTTGCGCCACCCGTGGGTTCGCTCCGTAAACGCCGGCGATGGTAAACCTCGGCGTTACGTGCCGCATCCTCTCACGACGCGCCCGCAGTTGACAGGACGAAGACTGCAAGTTAGCAGACTAGGCGAAATAAACCCGCCGTAAGTGTTACCGAGAGAACGCGACTAGATGCTGCCGGTCGAGTTTCGATAGTGCGCCGACTGGCCCGGACCCTCGGCCACCGAGACTTCCATCGTCGTCACTTCGGTCAGCGCGCCGCGCGCATCCAGCGCCGCCGCCAACTCCTCCCAGATGTAGCGCGCGAGTTCTTCCGCCGAGCTGTGCACAATCGGCACGATACACACGTCGGCGGCCGGCAGCACGAACTCGTCTTGCTCGTAGCGGATTCGCACGACCCCGTTGGCGGGTCCGTCGATCGTCAGGCAATCGCTGTCGCGCGGAACGATCGTGCGCTCGTCGAGCCGATCGACGATCTCCTTGGTGAGTTTTTTGATCAGGCCGAAATCGATCACGTAGCCGGTCTTCGCCAGCCGCCCTTCGAGGTACACGCCGACCTGGTAATTGTGGCCGTGCAGCGGTTCGCGAAACCCCGGGTAGGCGATAAAATGGGCGGCCGAGAATTTCAGATTCTCTTTCGCGACACGGATCGAAAAACCTGCTTTGGTTGCCATCGACTCGTTCCCGTCACTATACAACTCCCGCCAGCTCGAGCAGCGCCGCCAGGCTCGCGATTCGCCGCGAGGAGCTTGAGAACCGCTCACCGTAGCGCGCCGCGTCGAGCGAGGTGGCCTCGATAAACCGCTCGCGCTCGCCGACGGCGAGCGGCCCGAGATGCGTCGCGAGTTCGCGCGCCCATCGAGCGTCAGGATCGAATTGCGGCGTCAGGTCGCCTACCTCAACGCCGTGCAAGCCGCCGAGAATACACTCCGCGTAATATCCTATCTGCCCGGCACGATCGAAACCGGGAATCTCGGTTCGGATCGACTCCTCGAGCGACAGCAGCCGGTCCATCCCGAATTGCTGCCGTCGTGAGACCACCTTCGGATCTCCGCTGCCCTCGAAGCCCGAACCGATCGCAATAATGGCGACACGGCCGTCGTCGATTTCAATCGGATGGAAAATGTATCCGGGCGAGGTGTAGTCGAGCAGCCTGCGCAGCCTGGTCCGGTATGCGAGCAAATCGAAATTCGTGTCACTCGCGATTTCCATCAGGTACTCGCCCAGCGCTTTGCCCGCGCGATCCGCAAGCGAGATCAACCGCTCGAACGCATTGGGATCGTATTCCTCGCGCCGCGCGATCATCGGCGCGTATCCGCGATCGAAGGTAAGCAGCAGCCCGCCTATCCCGTCATCCGCCGTGGTCGAAGCGCTGATTGGAGTAGCGGAATCGACCGGTTCGATATCCATCGCGAGATACCTGCCATGGCTGGACGGCTTGGCCAGTCCGCGCCGCGCATTGTGAATCGAGACCGGAGCCACGTCGCGCGCCAGCAACCGGCTCGCACCACCGCGCCGCTCAGCCAGCAACCCATAGCCGCTAAGCAACGATCCGTATTCGACGACTAGTATTTCCCGATTGTACAAACCTGATTCTCAGAATCCCGGAAAATTTGGCCCCTCACCCGCCGCGCGCGGACACGCGTCGGCCGCGTGTCTGTGACACCTCCCGCTTAGCACTGGGTGCAGGCGTCACCCCTGCCCTATATATCCTCCGCGCCAGGGTAGTACTTGCCATCGGCGAGCGAATCGACCGCTGCCCAGAACTCGGGACCGCCCGCCTTCATCGGATCTTCAAGCGCCCACGCCTGCCGCTTGTAGTTCCAGCTATCGGGGCGCAGCCGTTTTGATTCCTCGAAATATTTCTTTGCCGCCTCCGCGTGTCCGTGCTCGAACAGAAATTCGCCGAGCCTGAAATTCGCCGCCGCGCGCACTTGCATGTCGTCCGGCGCATGCATCCGTCTGAGAACTTCCGCCTCGCCGAGCGCGAACCGGCTTTTCGATCCCTTCGCCACCCAGTCGCGGAGCGCATCCTGGTAAGCCTTGCGCTTTGCCTGCAGCTCGTTCATCGCGTCGGCGGGAATGGAAAAGTTCGTGCGGTTCATCTTTCTGAATGCGTCCGAGACGCCGGCCGGCTCGCTGGGCCTGACTATCTTGCCGCGCTCGTCGATCCAGACCGCGGTCGGCACGTTGACCATGTCGTAAAGCTCGGCCACGAGATGCCGCCGATCGATCAGGCATGGATAGGTGGGCTTCGCCGCCTTGATCCACGGCTCGGTCGCGGCATTGCCGCCGCTGTCGAATGCGATCGCGATGGGCACGAATCCTTTCGCTCCGAGTTCTTCGTAAAGCGCCTGCCAGACTGGCAGGTCAAAGCGGCATCCTCACCACGACGCCCATGAAACGACGAAGACTTTCTTGCCACGATAGTCGGACAGCGAATGCATCTTGCCGTCGAGATCGGGCAGGCTGAAATCCGGCGCTTCGAGCGAAGTCAGGATCCGCTTTCGCTCGGCCGCGGATTCGCCGAAGCACCACGCATGATGCTCGGCGTCGGTCGCGACGGGCTGTCCGAGCAGACTCGCCAGCGCCGCGAGATTGTAACGGCCGCCATCGACAAACTCGGTCATCCGCGCGCCGTGCACAGGCACGCAGACATCTCCCTTGCAGAATCCCTGCGGCTTGAACTCCCATCCGCTGACTCGTTTGAGGTCGTGCGCACTTAGCCACAACCCGCCACCGGTCGATTTAGCATCGACTCCAACCGTCGCGCGTTCGCCATATATAATGTCGATAGCCATCTAATTCCCTCGCACCGAGATTTCAGCACAAACCCGCCACATCCACCAAGCGCTTAACCTCTCGCGTCCGAATCCAACCTCTCCTTGTGCGAGAGCGTTTTTGCATAACCTCGGTGGACAGATTCATGCAGAACCAGAATCTTGAATCGCGCGCAAAGGAGCGCGCTGTATAAGGACCCTCACCTTCATCCTTTCCCATGCAGGGAGAGGGGAAGAACTGCGAGCCAGGTTGTGCAAACCTCTTTCGGATAGGGAGAAGGTTAGGAACAGGGCGAACTGCGTCTCTTCTGAATAATTGGGTGCAGGGTCACCCCTGCCGAAGGAAGAGCGAAACCCACCGCGGGTTTCGCATTCAATAGAGTGATTTGCCCTTCCCTAGATCCACAAAATCGCGCCGCTGGCAGGCTGCCCCGTACTCTCCCTCACCGCGCGCACGTAGAACCTGATCTGCGCGCGATATTCGTCGAGCCGCGCCGCGACGTCGATGTCCGTCTTGAAATCGACCACCGTCCATAGTGCGCCGTCGTTCGTGCTCTCCTTGAACGCGAGGTCTGCGATTCCTTCGACTGCGGTGCCGTCTTCAAGCCGAATCATCAGCGGACATTCACGCATCGCCGTCTGCGCGGCCGCGGCCCGACGCATCAGCGGAGAATTGAGGGCAGCCTTTACAGCAGTCACCGCAGCGGCGACTTCCTCCTCCGGCGCGCCGATCATCTTGGCCGCACTGGCCGCGATCTTGCCGACCTCGCGCGCGTCCGCAGCAAAAGGCGCACGCAGCATCGTAAGATGCACCAGCGTGCCGAAGCGCTTGCCATGCGGCCGGCCGCGCTCGCGACGCGTCTCTTCGATCGCGATCGCCTCGGCAGACGCCGGTCCGTCCGCTGGCGCTGCGAGCGCGAGTTCGGTCGCCGTCGCAACGTGTATCTTCGGCGTCGTTCCCGCCGCGAGCATCGCCGTCCGGCTCGCGCTCCACTGTTCGCGCATTTTTTCGCCACGGTCCGATACGAGCTTGCTTTCGTCGGCCTGCAGCAGCTTGTCCTGCCGCAGCCCCATCTTCTCCTCGACGTTCAGGATCAGCAGCCGCGGATCCCACCAGACTACTTGATGCGCACCCTGCTGCGCGCGATGTAATCCCGGCGCCACCGATTTTGTTTTTCCCGGCGCTTTCGGCGGCCGCGTCAGCACGCTGTCATCGCCGAATTCGGGGCAACCTGCCGGATGCGATGACGACGGCGCGCGCCGCTCGGTATTCGCCGGACAGACGACGGGATTCAGCCGCGCGAGCCAGCCGCCACTCTCTTCGTCGCCAACCGCCGGCACGACGATTAGGTCTCGCGCGCGCGTCGAGGCCACGTACAGCAGCCGGATCGATTCTTCCACGTCGCGGTCATGCTCCTTCGCCGCATGCTCCTGCAGTTCGCGCGGCGCGCATCCCGCGAGTTCCATCGCGGCCAGCTTCGACGCCGGCTCGATATACCGCGACGCGTCGGCGCGAGTTTCGTTGCAGGTGATGTCGGCCAGGATGACGACCGGAAACTCGAGGCCCTTGGCGCGATGCACCGTCATTATGCGTACGCCCTCGGTTCCTTCCTCGACGATCGGCGTCTCGCTCGCTTCGTCGCGTTCGGCGCGCGCTTCGAGCTCGTCGACGAACGCCCGGAACGAGGTGGTGCCGCCGCGCGCTTCATAACGCCGCGCCTGGTCCATGATTCGCATGATATTTGCCAGCGCCTGCTCGCCGGTCGGCCAAATGGCGAACCCCGCATGCGCGCGAGTTTCAGCCATCAGCTTCGCAATCGTCTCCGCGATCGGCCTTCGATTCCGCCCGCGATGCAATCCCTTGATCACGTCGAGCGCGCCCTTCACTTCCTTTAGACCGTCAGGCAGGTTGTCGGGCAGCTTGCGAAACGGATGCACGCTGCCGACGGTCATGCGGAATTCGAGCAGCGCCGCGTCGGACAGCGCGAACACGGGACCGCGCAGTGCGGCGAATACCGTCAACTCGTCGTTGGGCCGCTCGATTGCGCCCAGGATGTTGCGCAGCGCGAGCACTTCTTCGCGCTCGTTGAACGATCCGCCCTTGACCAGCACGTGCGGCAGATGCCGCGCTTCGAGCGCGCGCAGGTACGGCCGCGTCACGTCGCGCCCGAACGAATTCATGCGACGAAACAGGATACAGATGTGGCGCGGGCGAATCGGCACGCGCACCTCAGGCGCCTCGCGCTCGGTCACGGTCCATCCGCTTTCATGCACCAGCCAGCGCGCGTAAGCGGCAATCGCGTCGGGAATCGACTCGTCGATTTTCCAGTTGACGACGCGGCCGTACTCGCCGTACGGCTCCGGCACCGGCAGCACGACGATCGGAGGCTGCGTCCCCGGCTCAGGTCGATACGGCATCAACGGCGCGTACGCCGGCTGGGTGCCCGATTCCTCGCTCATCAGCGGGGCGAACGCCGCGTTGACCATCGTCTGAATCGCGGGCGTGGCGCGAAAGCTTACGGTCAGATGCTGGAGCTGTGCGCCGTGCATCAACAGCAACTGTTTCACGCCCTGGTAAAGCGAAACGTCGGCGCGGCGGAAACGGTAAATCGATTGTTTCGGATCGCCGACGATAAATAATTTACCGGCGATCGGCTTGACCTTCAGCCAGTTGGTCTCGCCGGGATCGGCGGACGAAAGCAGCAGCAGGATTTCCGCCTGCAGCGGATCGGTGTCCTGGAACTCATCGATGAAAATATGCGTGAAGCGATTTTGCAGCTCGGCGCGCACCGCCGGATTGTCACGGACCAGGTTGCGCGCGACCAGCAGCAGGTCGAGGAAGTCGAGCCGTCCCGCGCGGCGCTTCAGGTCTTCGTAGATACCGACGATCGGCCACAGTTCATCGCGCAGCAGAGGCGCGAGATTCGCGCCCGCATTGTCGCGAAACCTCTCCAACCGAGTGTGCAACTCGGCGCGGCGCCGAAAGACTTCCTCGCGCTCGACTTCGCCGAAGCCGCCGCCATATCCCTTCCAATCCCAGCGCCGCCCGGTGCTCAGCGCGACCAGCACCGATTCGAGCGCGTCGTAGTCGCGCCCGCGCACCGCCTCCAGCCGCGTTGCCTCGGCGACCGGCTTCGCGATCGCGTCGAGGCTCCGAGCCAGCCAGTCGTCCGTCTCGCCGAGCTCGGCAAGTTTGCCAAGCGCTTCGACCGCTGCGATTATCGCGTCGATTTCGGCGTCGCGCGCGAACGGCGAATGCGCCCACGGCGAATCGAAGTCGCGCCAGTTCATCAGCTCGAGCGCCGCGCGGCGCGCGATCTCGCGCGGCCCCGTGCGCGCCGACAGATCGCGCCGGCGCAGCAGTCGGCGCATTCCCTCGCCGGGATTGTCGAGCAGCCGCTCGAACCATCGGTCGAACGCGGCGTCGAACATCTCTCCGGCAACGTCCTCGGGCGCCACTTCGAACATCGGATCGACTTGCGCTTCCACTGGCCGCTCGCGCAGCAGGTCGGCGCAAAACGAATGAATGGTTCCGATCCGCGCTTCTTCCAGTTGCTTGAGCGCCAGGTCGAAGCGCGCGCGCCCTTCGCTCAAAGGTTCCGTGCTTTGGCGCGCCCGCTCGATTTCGGCGCGCAGCCTGAGCTTCAGCTCGCCGGCCGCCTTCTCGGTGAACGTGACCGCGACGATCCGCGCGAGTTCGCCGCGACCCGAGCCAATCACCGACACGATGCGATTCACCAGCGCCGTGGTCTTGCCGGTCCCGGCCGCGGCCTCGATTACGAGCGTGACGCCGAGATCGTCGCGAATGCGATCGCGCACCGCCTGATCGGATATTATCGCCGCACTCACTGTTGTCAGCGCATCTCGCGCAGCCGCGTCAGCGACTTGAGCCGCGCCTGCGGTTTGATTTTGGAGCGCCGCTCCTCGTACGGGCCGCAGACGCGCTTGTAGTCGCACCAATCGCATTCGCGATCGTCCGGCGCCGCCGGCAAAAACCCCGCTTCCAGCGACTCCTTGATTATCGCGACGAAATCGCGGGCGGCGCGCCGCGCCTCATCGTTGATTTCGACCACGCGCTCTTCATAGCCGCCGGTCGCGGTGCAGTAGTAAAGCCGCCCGGCGTAAATCGGCTCGCCAAGCACACGTTCAGCCGCGAGCGCGTACAAGACCGGCTGCAACGTCTTGCCGCCGCCGATCACGAAGTCCTTGGCGGCGCGCACTTTCCCGGTCTTGTGATCTGTCACGCGAATTCGCCCGGCCGGATCGCGTTCGAGCAGGTCGATTGACCCGCGGAGGCTGAGCCCGCCGTCGATTGCGACCGGGTCGGCCGAGCTATGCGGGTCCGCCTGCGTGCGATCGCTCAGCCCGAAGCCGAGCTCGAACCATTCGGGCCGCCAGTGCTCCGGATCGTCGGCCGCGCGCCGCATCCATTCGCGCAAGTCGGCGCGGATACTTTCGATCCCATCGTCCCATACTCGCTCAATTGCCGGCGCGAGATTCTCTTGCCATCGTTTCGCAGCTTCCTCGAGCCGTTCGTCAAGCAGCGCAGACGCGTCCTCCAGATCTTCCGGCGTGACCGGCAGCACGTCGAGCTCTCTGAGCGCCGACAGGATTTCGTACTGAACCTCGGCGAACAGGCCGCCGCGAGTGAGCGGATCGAGCGTTTCGATCGCCTCGGGTTCCTCGCGCGGCTCCAGCCGATGGATCGCTTGCAGAAAAAAACGGTAAGGGCATGAGGCGAAATTCTGCAGCGCGGTCGGTGAGTATGAACGCGCGATCAACTGATGCTTGCCCAACGCCGCCAGCGCCGCCGCGTCCGGATCGACCAGCCCGTCGGCCGGCGTCCATCGCCGGAGCCAGCGCCGCGCCCGGGCGCGCAGCGCCCGCCCGAGATGCTCGTTAGCACCGAGCAGATAGTGGGCCGCGCCAATCGTGGTCTGCGGATCGGCGTCGACCAGCTTGTCCAGCACCGCCAGATCGAATTCCGCGTCATCGATCGCGTCGGCGGGATTCGCCGGCGCCGGCCATGAGAGGCGGGTCGTCGGCTGCGTCGCCGTGCGATTCGCCAGCTCATCGAAGCCGGGAAGTTTGCCCTCCGCCGCGCGCAGAACTTCAAGCGCGTAGAACGAAGGCACTCGCGGCCGGCCCTGGTCGAGATCGACGCGCGGATAGGAAAACATCGCACGCTCGCGCGCCGCGCCCGCCGCAATTCTGAGCGCGAGCCGCTCCGCGCCAACCCGCCGCTCATTCCGCGCGAGATACGGGCTCAGGCGAGCGCGCGCCGCGTCGGATAGGATCGGATCCTCGGTCAGCTTGCGCGGAAACATTCGCTCGGCAAGGCCGGGAACAATTATGACGTCGAACTCCATGCCGCGCGCGCGATTCGGCGGCGCGACGAACACCGCGCCGTAGCGGCGAACGCGGCGCGGAGCTTCCAGCCGCCCGAGCCGATCGTTCAGCACCAGGCGAACCTCGTCGAGTCCGACCGGCCCGACCGGCGCCATCGGCTCGAGCTCCGCCAGCGCGGCGAGAACCGGCTCACGGTCGCGAATTGCCAGCTCAACCAGCGAGCGAAGAAATTTCAGCCAGTCGCCCCAGGTCGCATCGTGCGGCGCCGTTTCGAGCATTGAGAGGATCGGCATCGCGACTTCGCCGAGATGCGCGAGGTCGAGAATTCGCCGCTCCAGGCCCGCTGCGCGCGCGTCGTCGTCGGCAATTTCCGCGCGCCGCGCCACCAGCTCGTTGGCCAATCCCGCCAGCCGCTTGCGCCATCGCTCAGCGCTGCCGATCACCGCCGCATCGACGAGCAATCGTTCCCATCGCCACGGCGCCCGCGCCGTTCCTTCGATGACCGGAACGGGATCCGATACGACTGCGTCGCCGGGACTGTCGTCTGCGGCGTTGCTCTCGACTTTGAGATCCGACTCGAGCGGCGCCGGCGCGAGTTCAGTGTCCGAAGTGACGGCCGGCTCGTCTTCACGCGGGCGATCGGGGTCCGGCACCTGAGCCAGCGACAGATATTCCGCGAAGCGGCGCGCCGACAGATTTTCCGCGGCGCAGGCAAGCAGCGCGAGCATCGCGCGACCGCCCGGCTCGGGCCGCCGCGTGCCGCGCGCGAAGTACGCGGGGATGTCCGCGCGGGCGAGCGCCTCCTGCAGGTACGGCGCGTAGCGAACGGGGTCATGCAGCAGCACGGCGATTCGATCGAAGGGCACGCCGCGCCTCGCCTCGGCTGCGATTCGCCGCGCGATCTCGACGCATTCGTGCATCTCGCCCGGCGCCGAAAGCACCGTCACGGTTTCGTCCACGCCGCGCTCGGGCGGGGCGGTGTCGGCGAACAGATGCGCCTGCAGACGCTCGAGCGAGGGCGCGACGTTTTGGTCGGTGATCGTCGACACCGAAGTTGCCCGTACGCCGAGCGCATCTTCAAGGATCGTCTGCACGGGCGAGTCGGCGGCGGGAATGGTCGCGAGAATCGAGGGCGAGCGCGCGGCCAGTGCCGCAATGAAGTCGCGGTCGAGCGCGCTGTCCACGGAAACATCGAGCAGCAGAACCGGCAGTCCGACGAAGCGCGGCGGATCGCTCGCGAGCACGGCGCGCGTCGCGACTTTCAGCATCGCGGCGCGATCGATCAGTTTGGCGTCCGTCAGCTCGGCGTCGAATTGCGCCAGCGTCGCGGCAATCGCCTCACCCGCGCCGCCGAGCGCACGCAACTCGTCAACGCCGACGTTGTTCCATCGAAGCTCGATCAGAGTGCGTGCCAGCGCGCGTGAGAAGCCGGGACGATTCAACACGGGCTCGAAATGCGCGAGCGCTCCCGACGGCGCCAGGCGAAAGACCGCGCGCGCGGCGACCGCCTCGGCGGCGAGTCCGTCCGCAGGCGCGAGGCCGGCATCGGCGAGCTCCTCGGCGGCGAGCAAACCGACCAGCCGGTTGAGCGTCAAGCGATGCACGCCGAGCATCGCGCCGCGCGAAACTGCGAACGCGCGCACCAGGTCGTCGGCAGCCTCCTTGACCGACGCGATCACGAGGAGCTCGGTCGCAGACGGCTGCGACTCCAGCCAAGTGCGGGCGGCGGCGATGCGCTCGGTGGCGCGCTCGGAGATTATGATTTCACGAGAAGCTGACATCGGCGCGGCGCGGCTCGATGCTGCGCCACATCACTATCGTCTGCCGCGAGGATCGGGTCCCGCAAGAGGCCGCGCGGCGTTGTTTCCACAACGCGACAACGGTTGGCAGGGGTGACCCCCTGCACTCAGTATTAAGAAACGATGCGCCCGGAGTGGTGTGAAACCCGCCGTGGGTTACACGCTCTCTTTTATCAGTGCGATTTTCACTTGCCGGGGCGAGCGGTCTCGACGCTTTGTGCGGGCGCGATCTTGAAGGGGCCGGCCACAGTATTCGCCATCGCCTCGGCCGCGTTCTTATCCGAGCTGATCGCTTTCATGATCGCGCCAGTCGCGGCCGCCATCAGCGTCTGCTTCTTGGCGGTGACGCGGGCGGCGCTCGCGTCGATAGAATCGAGCAAGCCCTGGCATCGCGGCATCACGTAGCGCGCGAGCAGCTCGTAGCTGCGCCACATTTTTTCGCGCGGCGCCCAGTCGTGCGCGAAACTCAGGATTGTGCCGAAGCCGCCCGACAGCTCCTGCAACTTGGCGAGCTTCTCGAGCGCGTCTTCAGGCGTGCCGAAGATTCCGCCGCCGAACTCGTCCATGAACTTGGCCGCCTGGTAGCCGTCTTCGAAATCTTTTCCGTCGGGACGTCCGAGAATTCCGACGACGTACTCGTTGTTCCAGCGCTTGAGCCCGTCGGCGACCTCGCGCCAGGCTTGCTCCTTCGAATCCGCCAGATGAAACGGCATGACGATGCGCCAGTTTGCGCGATCGACCTGCTTGCCGTGTTCCTTGGCGGAACTTTCGGCGAAGCTCCACTGCGTTTTGAGCGCGGTCAGCCCCTCCTGCATGTACGACGCGACCGACAGCACGCCGACGCCGTACTTGCCCGCGGCCTTCATCCCAGCCGGCGAGATCATCGACGCGACCGCTATCGGCAGCTGCTTCTGCAGCGGCCGCAGATGCAACGCCGCATCGCGCAAGCGATACCACGAGCCATCGACGGTGATCGGTTCGCGCTCGTTCAGCAGCCGGATGATCACGCCGAGCCCTTCGTCCATCTGGTCGCGCTGGGTCATCGGATCGATGCCGAGCATGAACGCGTCCGACGGCAGCGCTCCGGGTCCGACGCCGAGCATCGCGCGCCCACGACTCAGCATATCGAGCATCACCATTCGCTGGGCGACGGTGAACGGGTGATGGTACGGGATCGAGACCACGCCGGTGCCGAGCTTGATCCGCTGGGTGCGCTGTGCGGCCGCCGCCAGGAACATTTCGGGCGACGCGATAGTTTCCCATCCGCCCGAATGATGCTCGCCGACCCAGAACTCGTCGTAACCGAGGCCGTCGAGCAGGGTGGCGAGTTCGAGATCGCGCTCCAACTGGAGCATCGGATGTTCGCCGATCGGATGATGAGGAGCGAGAAAGACGCCAAAACCGAGCCTGTTGTCCACGACGGCCTCCATTGCGGAAACGAGTGTTCCGTTCTGAACGACAGTTACCGCAGCGCGACAGGGCTGTGCAACATCGCAAAATCGCGGCTCAACGGCTTGATCGACGGCATCCACAGCATCAGCGTGTCGGGGCGCATCGCGACGCCCTCTAGACCTGCGCGCCCAGGTGCAGGCGAGCCTTGATTCCGTTTTCGATGGCTGCTGCTGTTCTGTCCAGCACTCGACACCTACTTCTGTTTTGAGTGCACCTCGTTGAAGTCGCGGATTGCTTTCAGGAGTGCGTCCAACTTCGATCGCTTCACATGCTTGCGCTCGACATGGCTGACGGCTGAGCGGTAGGAATCGCAGTCGGCATGCTGCCCGACTTTGGCGATTCCATCGGCGATGCCGGCGCTGCGGGAACCGCCGGCGGCGCGCTGGACGTTGCCTCGGGAGTCGGCACCGACACCGTCGGTAGCGGTCCCGAGGTACTGGGCGCCGCCGCAGGGCTGGCGACTTCCGACGGAACCGGAGCGGACGCCATCAGCGCCGTGCCGGCGCCGTAATCGTACACGAGTTCACCGCCGAGATGCGCCGAGTAACCCAGCGTCACAACCGCGACGACCGCGACGATCAGGTAGATCGCGCGCGAGCCCGCCATGAAGCCGAACGACTGAATCAGGATTCGCCACACCGCGAGGATGCCGAACGTAATCGCGAGGTACTCGCCCAGCTCCGCGTGCCTCTTCAGAACATCCTTGGCCGGCTGTCCCAGCGCGTTCCAGATGCGGTCGGCTTCCATATCGCCCGTCGCGTACGAAGCTCCCGCGGCGAGCGCCCCGAGAACCATCAGCGTCAGGGCGGTGTAGCGAAGCCAGAGGCGATTGGGGGCGGCGCTCGCGACCAGATCGATCAGCACCGCGACGATCAGCAGCGCGACCGTGAAGTGATCGGCGACCGGATGCAGGTCAAGGGGTTGCAGGAATTTCACCACTGAGTCCATCGGCGCTCCTTGAATTGAACGGGATCAGAGTACGCGCGGGCAACGAACACGGGAAAAAGGGTTGCGCGATGCGCGGTCTGTGCAGTTTATCGCAAAGCCACGGTCGGCGCGCAAGAATTCACGAAGGCGGTTTCTCAGACCGCGGGATTGAGATCTCGAGGTCGCGGATCTCGACGTCGTTCCACGCGCGTTGCGTGAAAAAATAGCGGAGTGCGCGTGCCATCGTCAGCTCGCCGAAATCCGGCGTCCACCATTCCTCGAATCCAAACTGCGGCGCGTCAGGGTTGCCCGCGAGCGCGCCGCTTTGGGTCTTGCCGAGGGTCACGATGACGCTCGCTGACGCGGGCGAATCAGTCAGCGCAAAGTCGCGAAGGTACCATTGCACCTGCGGCGCATCGTCGGGAATCACCGCGCTCGCGCCCGCCGGAGAAATCGCACTTAGTACGCGAGCACATTCCCTGACCGTCTGAATCGATGTCGCCGGCTCGGACCAGAACAGCAACGCATGCCTGCGCCACGCCGCCTCACTCGTGTCGGGCGCTTGATGAACAAAATTGGTGGCAAGCTGAAGGTAGAGCGTGAGCACGGCAGCCGCCGCGACCGCGTAACGAATCGAGTTCCATCGTTCCGACTGATGCATCCAATCGATCGCGTAAGAGCCGACGAGGGCCAGCGGCAGAACGATTGCGACGACCGCCTCGGGTCGATTCGCGCTCAGCGACGCCGGCATCGCGATGCTGACGATTGCCCACACCACCGACCACACCGCAAAGCGGTCGCCGATACGCCGCGAAACGATCGTCGCGGTGCCGGCGATCGCGAGAGCTACTATAGTGAATTCGTAAAACACCAGCATCGGAATCAATCTGTGAACGGCGCGGTGAAAGGCGATCGACGGCGAAGCGAATGCAGCTTGTAAATAGTATTCGACGGCTGCCACCAGAGAACGGTGAAAAAAAGCCGTCGTCAGAACGAGCCAAAGGCCGCTTGCGACGATTGCGCAGACCATCACGAGCGCGCGGCGCCGCGCCCACCAGACGCGCACGCGCAAGCGCCGATTATCGATCCGCACAGCGTCGGCCGCGCCGACGAGAATCAGCGACACGAGCGTCGCCACGCCGGTCACGTAGCCAATCGGATCCGCCGTGAGCCACAGCGCGATCGCGACACCCAACGACGCCGCGCGCATCGCGCCCGGCCGCCGGCGCATGCTCTCTGCGATTGCGATCGCGATCATCATGAACGCCAGCGAGGCGATCACCGTCGAACCGCCGCGCGAAAAATAAGTCACGCTCGGCGAAATCGCGAGCAAAGCGGCAAAGGCGATCGCGCCCGCGCGCCCCAGCGCCGGGCGCATCGCAAGGCCGGTCGCGAGCATCAGCAGGCCGCACAGCGTCACGACGATCCGCGAGTTGGCATCGGTCGCGCCGGCCGCGGCGAAGATCCAGCCCTGGAGCATCGTCACCCACGAGGCGTCCGCCAAGGCGAAAGCGCGGCGGCCATGGGCCGCAATGACCAACGCCGCGAGCGCATCCGTTCCCTGCGCCGCATCGAGCGGACGCGCTCCCAGAGCTATCGTGCGCGTGACGAGCGCATACGCCGCGACCAGGTACCAGGCGAGATGCTCCGCCGTGACGACGTAAACCGCTCGCGTCAGCCGTTGGTGGCTCAGGTTGGCGGCGAGCTGCGGCGGTGGCGGCGTGAATCGCGGCTGCCCGGCGCGCTCGCTCGATTCATCGTCGAGCCGCCACTCGCCGTCCGGTATTTTTCCCGCGCCCGCCATGATCGTTTTTCGCTCTTGCGCTTTCGCTATTGCGGGGAGCGCGCGTTGTCAACGCCGGCGCGCCGAAAATTAATTTGTCCGAAATGCAATTTGCCCTTGAGCGAAGCGCGGGCGCGGCTATGCTGAGGGTTTCGGATCACGCGAATATGTTCAAGTTCGAAATAAACACCCGCCGTCTGATCAGCGGCTCGCTCTCGTTTCTCGCGCTGGCGGCGATAATCGCGCTGTTCTTCGCGTATCGCAGCCATGCCGAGCATCTGATTCCGCACTACGTCCCCGTCTCGACCCGGCATCTTCCATATTACGCGTTCTGCTCGTTTTACCGGATGCTCGCCGCGTATGTCATCGCGCTGATTTTTTCGATCATCTACGGCATGGCGGCGGCGCGCGGCGGGCTCTACGAGCGCATCCTGATTCCCGCCATCGACATCGCGCAGTCGGTACCGGTGGTTGGCTTTTTTCCCGCCGCAGTTTATTTCTTCGTCGCGCTGGCGCACGGCAGCCGCCTCGGCGTCGAGATGGCGGCAGTCTTTCTCATCTTCACCAGCCAGGCGTGGAACATGGCGCTCGGCGTTTACGAAGCGGTCAAGACGATTCCGGACGACTCCAGGGATGCGCTCGAGTCGTTCGGCGGGCGCGGATGGCTCAGGTTCAAGCGCCTGCTGCTGCCGGCCAGCGTGCCGAAGCTGGTGTACAACTCGATCCTGTCGTGGGTCGCGGGCTGGTACTTCCTCATCGCATGCGAAATCATCACGGTCGGTCCCGCCAGCTACCGGCTGCCGGGGCTGGGCAGTTTTTTGTGGGAGGCCGCCGAGAACGGACGCACCTTCGATCTCGGCGCCGGCCTTCTGACCCTGCTTGCGATCATCGTGGCGATGGACATGATCGTGTGGCAGCCGCTCTCGACCTGGGCGGAAAAGTTCAAGTACGAATTTGCGGCATCCTCCGGCGCGGCGCAATCGCTGGGGATGTTCGACGCACTCGCGGGCGTCGGACCCGCCGTCACGCACGCACTACGCTCGATCATGTTGCCTCCCATGAGGCTGATCGCCAGCGCGCTGGAGGCGATACCGCGTGGTCCACAGCTCTCGCCCGAACAAAGCCGGCGCGTCGGCCAAGTTGTGCGGACGCTGGTGATCTGCGCGATCGTGATCTTCGCCGCTTGGGCATTGCTCAGGGGATTCGTCGCGTTGACAAAAACGCTATCGGAGCCGTGGCCGTCCGACGTGAGACAAATTCCCGAGGCGATCGTCCTCTCCACGATTCGCATGACAATCGCCTACGTGATCTCGCTGGCATGGACGGTGCCGTGCGCGCTGGCGGCCAGCGAGAACGGCCGCTTCAACCGAATCCTCTCGCCGATCGCTGAAATTGTCGGCTCGATGCCGGCGACGGCGCTGTTTCCGATCATCGTAATCTTCGTGATCGAGGTTACCGGCGGGATGAATCTTGCGTCGATTCTGCTCATCCTCACCGGCATGCAATGGTATCTGTTGTTCAACCTGCTCGCCGGAATCAACCAGGTGCCCGAGGACTTGAAGGAAGCCGCGCGTGCGTTCGGGCTCTCGCGCTTCGCGCGATGGCGCAAGCTGATTCTCCCGGCCGTGACGCCGTCGCTGATCACCGGCAGCATCACGGCCTGGGGCGGAGGATGGAACGCCCTAATCCTGTCGGAGTATTTCGTGTACAAAAACCAGACCTACCAGGTGCTCGGAATCGGCTCGCTGCTGGACGCCGCCACCTACAAATCCGGCAACGGCGTGATGATCCTGCTGAGCCTCCTATCAATGATAGCGGTGGTGCTACTGTTGAACCGGCTTATGTGGCGGCCCTTGTACAACCTGGCCACGGAGCGCTACAGGCTGGACTACTGACGCGTCCTTACTATGTGCGATTCGGACTCACCTGACCCATGGCCTTCCTCGAGCTCAAGCACATCTCGAAAAGTTTCGCGCATGCCAAGGGCACACTGCAGGTGCTCGACGACATCACCTTCGACGTCGAGGAGGGCGAGTTCGTGGCGATCGTCGGACCCTCGGGATGCGGCAAGTCGACCCTCCTGCGCATCATCAACGGCATCGTGCCGATGACGTCCGGACAGGTGCTGTACCGCGGCCGCCAGGTCGATGGGATCAATCTCGAGTGCGCGCTCGTGTTTCAGTCGTTCGCGCTGCTGCCGTGGCTGTCGGTCAAGGCCAACGTCGAGCTCGGCCTCGAAGCGCAGGGATTGCCGGTGGCTGAGCGCGAAAAGCGCGCCGGAATCTACATCGACAAGGTCGGCCTCGACGGCTTCGAAGAGGCGTACCCGCGCGAGCTCTCCGGCGGAATGAAGCAGCGCGTCGGTTTCGCGCGCGCGCTCGCCGTCGAACCCAAGGTGCTCCTGATGGACGAGCCGTTCTCGGCGCTCGACGCCCTGACCGCGATCACGCTGCGCGAAGAAATGCTCGACATCTGGCAGTCGCCCGACATGCCGGTGAAGAATATCGTGCTGGTCACTCACATAATCGAGGAGGCTATCGAGCTGGCCGATCGGATCATCGTGATGGCTTCGAGTCCCGGACGCGTCGTCAAGGATCTCAAGGTCGAATTGCCAAGACCGCGCGACCGCCGCAGTGAAACTTTCAACGCCCTCACCGACCAGGTCTTTTCGCTGATCGAGGAGCGCGGCTGATGCCTCCTGCGTCCATCACTCCGCTGCCCGATATCGGCCTGACTCTGGTCTTCGGCCTGCTCGAATTGCTCGAGGACCGCGGCGGGCGCGAGGACGGCTACAAAATTGCGCGCGATCTCAATTTCAAATTCGGCGATCTGCTCAAGGTGATGAAGGCCGGGGAAATCCTCGGCTTCGTTTCAACTCCGGTCGGCGACGTGGTGATCGAGCCGCTCGGAAAACAATTTCTCGCCGCGAAGATCAACGAACGCAAGCTGATGTTGCGCGAGCAATTGAGGAAACACGGCCTTTTCAGCTATTTCATCCGCCTGCTTCGCGGCGCCGAGGACAAATCTCTCAACAAGGAAATCGTGCTCGAACACCTCGCGATGCTCCTGCCGAGCGAAAAGCCCGAGCGCCAATTTCAGACGCTGGTAAACTGGGGGCGTTACGCCGAGCTGTTCGGCTATAACAAGGACGAGGACCGTTTCTATCTCGACAATGAATAGGCGCTCGCGCCACAGGAGAAATCGCCATGGCTACCGATGCTGAAAAAATCGTGACCGAATTCTGCAACGCATGGCCGCGCAAGAATATCGACGAGCTGCTCGGCTTCTTCACCGATGACGCCGTCTATCACAACATCCCGCTCGAGCCGGCCAAAGGCAAAGAGGCCATCCGCGCCGTCATCAACATGTTTCTGCCGATGGCCAAGTCGATTCAGTTCAAAGTGCTGAGAAGCGCCGGTGCCGGCAACGTGGTCTTCAACGAGCGTGTCGACGTCTTCGATCTGGGCAACGGCAAAACGATCTCATTGCCGGTGGCAGGCGTGTTCGAGGTAAGCGGCTCGAAGATCAGCGCATGGCGCGACTACTTCGACATGGCGATGTACACCAAGCAGATGTCCTAGGACTGTCTTTCACCGGAGGTCGCATCCGGCGAGCGGTGTGCACCGACCAAGGCATGCTACCCCGAGCGCTTAGCGGCGGGTTAGTTTGTCCACTTCGGCGAGATCTTCGGCGGATAGCTTCCAATTGCCGGCTTTTACGTTCTGGGTTACCTGGTCGGGACTGGTTGCGCCGGAGATTACGCTTGAGACTTGCGGCTGCGATGCGAGCCATCCGACGGCCAGCTCGAGAATCGTGTGCTCGCGGCTGCTGGCGAACTTCTCGAGCCGTTCGAGCGTCGCGAAGTTTTCGTCGGTGAGCGCCTGTTGCGCCATCCGCTGCACCAGCGAGAGCCGCGTGCCTTTTGGCGGCTCGGCGCCACGCTTGTACTTGCCGGTCAGAAATCCACTAGCCAGTGGAAAGTAAGGCAGGATACCTACTCCGAACTCGCGGCATGCGGGGATCAGCTCACGTTCGATGCGGCGGTCGAGCAGGTTGTACAGGTTTTGCGCGGAGACGTACGAGGCAAGTCCGCGGCTGCGCGATATCCAGTGCGCATCGACAGCCTGCCACGCGGCGAAGTTGCTATGTCCGATGTAGCGGACCTTGCCGGCGCGAACGAGATCGTTGAGTGCTTCGAGCGTTTCATGCTGAGGCGTCTCGGGATCGGGCTGGTGAATCTGATACAGGTCGATATAGTCGGTGCCCAGCCGTTTAAGGCTCGCCTCGGCGGCCGCCATGATGTAGCGATGCGACGCTCCGCGCAGGTAGGGACCGTCGCCCATCGCCATGCCGAATTTGGTGGCGACGATAACCTCGGGGCGGCGATCTCCGAGCGCCCTGCCGAGCAGCTCTTCGGAGCCGCCGCGATTGCCGTAGATGTCGGCCGTGTCGAACAGCGTGATGCCCTCGTCGAGCGCCTTATGTACCACGACGCGCGTCTGTTCCGCGTCGCATCGCATGCCGAAGTTGTTGCATCCGAGGCCGACGGCTGAAACCTTGAGTCCCGAGTTGCCAAGCTTGCGGTATTCCATGATCGTTCCTTTCGACGCGCCTTCAGGCGGCGGCTTCGGGCGCGAAGAAGACCAGAGTCCGCACCTCGACACTTTCGCGCGGCGCCGCGTCAGGCGGGCTGGTGGGATCCTCGAAGGCGGAGTGCGCGGTGAAGCGTGCGCGGCGACCGTCGGAGTCGTAGCACTTGAGCAATAGTACTTCTTCCTTTTGCTGATTCGGAATGTAGTACCATCGATGATTCGGGCTGAATGCGACGGAGTAAACCTCGCCGTCGCGATCGCGGTACTTGAGCACGTGCTTGACGAAGTCGTCTTGCACCATGCTTTGAGCGTCGCACACGGCCAGCGGCGACTCCTGCACGGGTCCGCGAATCGGGCGCCAGACGTTGATTATCGCGAAACGGTTCTTGAGCAGTGCGTCGGCCTGGCCGGGCAGGAGATCGCGAACGCGCTGCGGCCCGGACCTGAGCGTGTAGTCATTGTGGGCGACCTTGACCGGCTCCTGCGCGCCATTCTCGCGGCGCTTGGCCATCGGGCGCGACCGGACGTTATGGTCGAACACGTGCACTTTGACCGCGCCGGTAAATTCCCGTACCAGCCGTTCGACTTCGGGATAATAGACCCGGCGAACTTCTTCGGGATCGAAAAAATTCGCGACGGCAGTGTTCTGACGCGTGACCGCGAACCCCTGCCGGTCGAGAGAGAGCTCGCTCATAATCGCGCGGGCGCTGTGAATCGGCACGGTGATCTTAGTGTATGCGCCGGAGCGCGCGGGAACGCCCGGCGGCGGTTGATAGGTATAGGTTACAGGATGCTGATCCTTGCCGGCGAGGTAGTTGAGCGCGCCGTCAACGTGATCGGGACTAATGGCGCTGTGCGGTGTCGTCATCGGGGCGGTACTCCTGGGTTCTTTCACTGTGCTACGGCAGCGCGTGCGGCGGGTCAAGCGAGCGCGAGTGCGATGAAGGTGCCAATATCCGGCAGATGGCAAAACTGCGCGACATCCTGAAACCGCGGCCGCGAATTTTGTTCGTCGGGATCAATCCGAGTCTGCGGTCGGCGCAGATGGGGCATCATTTCGCCAGCCCGGGCAATCCGTTCTGGCGGCTGCTCCATGCGGCGCGGCTCGTGCCCGAGCAACTCAAGTGCGAGGACGATGCGCGGCTGGTGGAATTCGACCTGGCGATGACTAACCTGTGCGCGCGGGCGACGCGGGCCGCGGCCGAGCTGAGCACGGCTGAAATGCGCGCAGGACAACAAGTGCTCGCGCGAAAGATTCGACGAGTGCAGCCAAGGGTGGTCGCATTCGTGGGCGTGAGTATTTACCGAAGATTTTTTGGAATCGCGCAGGGCTTTGGTGTGGGTCCGAAGGAGGAGCGGATATTCGGCGCGCGGGTGTTTGTGCTGCCGAATCCGAGCGGACTGAATGCGAGCTTTCCGGGATTTAGGGATAAGTTGATTTGGTTTGAACGGTTGCGCGAATTTGCTGAGCTGGATTGATACAATTGCGCGCTCTCTTTCGGCGTTCTGCGGGTCGCGGAACCCTCATCTAACCTCTCCCGTGAAATAACGGGCGAGGGACCCGAGCGCGGCAGCGGAAATTCGTTCAGTCGCCGGACGACTACCTATTAGTTGAGCAACCGTCTAGCTATTCGAAGATTCACGAGTGGCTATTGAAGTGACTATTCGATTCCGTAGCGGCGGCGTTTGCGCCATAAGGTTGTTACGTTGATGCCTAGTGTGTCGGCGGCTTCTTCCAGCGTGGCGCTGCCGGCGAGGACGCGCGCGATGTGCTCGCGCTCGACTTCATCGAGGCTGGCGGCGTTGGGAATACCGGCGAGGGCCTCGGTCGATTCGTGAAACAGCGAATCGGGCAGGTCGTCGGGGGCGATGGTCTGGCCGCGCATCAGGACGGTGCCGCGTTCGATCGCGTTGCGGAGCTCGCGCACATTTCCGGGCCATCGGTAACGCATCAGCGCGGCGGTCGCGCCAGGCGAAAATGCGAGGCCGGGATGCGAATTGCGTATGGCGGCGACGTTCAGCAGCCATTGCGCGAGCGGCAGAATATCCTCGCGGCGTTCGCGCAGCGGAGGGACGCGCAGGGTGATGACGTTGAGGCGGTAGTACAGATCCTCGCGGAAGTGATGGGCGGCGACTTCGGCGTCGAGGTCGCGATTGGACGCGGCGATTATTCGCGCGTCGACGTGAATGGTTGCCTCGCCGCCGACGCGCTCGAAGTTCTGATCCTGCAGAAAGCGCAGGAACTTGGTCTGCAGGGTCGGCGTCAGGTCGGCGATCTCGTCGAGGAAAACGGTGCCGCCGTTGGCCGCCTCGAGCCTGCCCGGCTTGTCCTTGACCGCGCCGGTGAACGCGCCGCGCACGTGCCCGAACAGCTCACTCTCGAGCAGTTCTTCGGAGAGCGTGGTGCAATTGACGACGATGAACGGCTTGTTTTGGCGGGGGCTCCATCGATGGATCTGCCGGGCGATAACGTTCTTGCCGGTGCCGCTCTCGCCCGTGAGCAGGATGGTCGCATCGCTGGCGGCGGCCTGGCGGGCAGTCTCGAGCAGGCGCTGCATCGCGGGGCTCCTGGACTCGAGCAGCGGCTCCTCGTCGATGGCGCTGCGGAGCGCGCGATTTTCCGCCTGCAGGACGCGAACCTGGAGAGCGCGATCGATGGTGTGCTTAATCTGTTCGAGCGAGAACGGCTTGGTGACATAGTCGTAGGCGCCGGACTTCATCGCCTCGACGGCATTTTCAACGGTCGCAAACGCCGTCATCAGGATCACCAGGCAATCGGGCTGGCGCCGCTTGATTTCGCGCAGCAGTTCGAGGCCACTCATCTCGGCCATCTTGTAGTCGGTCAGAACCAGCTCGAACTGCGTCTCGACCAGGAGCGCCACCGCCTGCGCGCCGTTCTCGGCGGCGCGAACCTCGTGGCCGAGCGACTCGAAAAACGCGGTGAGGCTGCGGCGGATGTTGCGCTCGTCATCGACGATGAGCAGCCTGGCCATCAAGCCTCCTGCGCGGCCGGGATTTCGACGATGAAGCGGGCGCCGTGAGAGTTGGCGCTCTCGACGAAAATCCTGCCGCCGTGGGCCTCGACGATTTCCTTGACGATCGACAAACCCAGGCCGGCCGATCCTTTTTCGAAGCCGTCGGAACCATACTGCACGAAGCGCTCGAAAATATAGTCTTTCATATCGGCTGGAATGCCCGGCCCCGAGTCGGTGACTTCCAGCCGCGTGGCCTGCTCGGTGCCGAGCGCCGACACCTTGATGATCCCGCCGGCGGGAGTGTAGCGCAGCGCGTTGCCGAGCAGGTTTGAAATCACCCACGAGAGCTTGACCGGGTCGCCGATGATCTCGGGCACCGGGCCGATGTGCTCCTCGAGCTCGACGTGCTTCTCGCGCGCCTGGATTGCGAAGCGCCTGGTCACCTCGGAAGCCAGCCGGGCAAGATCCAGACGCTTCTGCTGGACGGCGATCGCGGGCACTTCGCCCCGCGCGAGGTTGAGCAGGTTGTCGGTAAGTTGACGCATCCGCACACACTCTTCGAGGATTACCTGCAGCAGTTCGCGGTTCTTGGGATTTGACTCCGGCATATCGCGGCTCAGCAGTTCCGCCGACAGCGCGAGCGAGGTGAGCGGTGTCCTGAGCTCGTGCGACAAGGTGGCGACCAGGTTGGTGCGCGCGCGATCCTGATCGCGGATGTAGGTCACGTCCTGCAGAATCAGCAGCGTGCCGAGCGACTTGCCGACGGTATGATGAAGCGGGACCGGCTTCAGCACGTAAGAGTGCTCGCGGCCGCGAACGTGAAGGTCGATTTCAGTGCGGTGGCCGTCCGGGCCGGCCCGCTGAAGCGTGCGCAGCGCGTCGCGCACGCGCAGGTAGTGCGGATGGTTGCTGCTGAGATCGTCGAACGGACTGCCGAGCGCGTCCTGGGGATCGACACCCAGGATCAGCGACGCGATCTCATTGATGTGCGCGACTATTCCGTCCGCGTCGATTAGCACGACGCCGTCTTCAAGACTCTCGATGATCGCCTCGGTCTTGCTCTTTTCGTAAACCAGCCGCTCGACGTTGAGCTTGTCGTACTGTTCCAGGCGCTCGGCCATCTGATTGAATTCGCGTGCGACCGCCTCGAGCTCGGCGAGCGGCTGCGGTCCCAGGCGCACCTGCGACTTGCGCTGGCTGATTCCGCGCAGGCGCTCCGCGAGCTCTGTCAGCGGCTGGGAGAGGCGCCATCCGAGACCCCACGAAACCGCGGCGCCCACCAACAGCACCAGCACCAGGCCGCCGGCGAATTCGTACGCAAGGTGCTTGCCCAGCATTACCGAGCGGCTGTCCGCGCGGAACATGGCCGCCTTGTTCATGGCGATCAGATCGTCGAGGCGCCCGTGCAACTCGGCGAATTCGCGATCGTGATAAGTGCCGGGCGGGGCCGCGGCGACGTCGGCGAACAACTGGTTGGCGCGCCGCGTGATATCGGCGGCGAGTTCGGGCTCGCCAACTTCAGTAAAGTTGTGATCCTCGACGTCGTTCCACTGCAAAAAATTGTCCCGCGCGCTGGGCAGAACGTCCCTGGCGCGGCCGTCGTGCTCCGCCACTTGCAGCGTGTTGAGCGCGGCGTGCATGTTCTGCGCGGCCTCGATGCTGACGTAGTTGCGATAGAGGGTCGCGCGGATTGCGCCGCCCAGCGCGTACACTCGCGGCAGGGTGTAGAGGCCCAGCAGAACGACCAACGCCAGCATCAGCAACGTGCCGTTGCGGATACGGCGTTGCAGCGAGGGTGCGTTCATCGCGATTCCTCCCGTTCGTCGGTCGCGACGATTTCCACGTCGAGGTCGGTCGCGTCGGCAACCAGCCGCGCCACCACGTCGCCCTTGAGCCACCGCCGCCATCGCGGCTGATGGGTCCGGCCGACGATTAGCTTCGACACGCCCTTGTCGTGCGCGAAGTCGATCAACGCCTTGACCACATCGTCGGACTTGAGCCACACCGTTTCGGCGCCGAGGTCGCTGGCGACGTTGATGTTGTTGAGCAGCGCGACGAAGTCGCTGGTGCCGATATTTCTCACCGACTCGGCGGGCGTCTCGATGTGCACGGCGAACCATTCGGCGTTGAGCTGCCCGGCGATGCGCGAAGCCTTGCGCAGCAGCTGTCCGGTGTCGGCGGCGTTGGACGAAAGTCCGACCATGATGCGCTCGATCACGTTGGCGCGGTGGCCGCCTTCGCGCTTGAGCGACTCGCGATCCATCCGCTGGCGGTCGAGACTGCGCGCGACCTCGCGCAGCGCCAGTTCCCGCAGCGAAGCGAGATTGCTCGGCTTGAAAAAATTCTTGAGCGCGTTTTCGATCTGCTCTTGCGGGTAAATCTTGCCCTCGCGCAACCGTTCGCGCAGCGCCTCCACCGCGACGTCGATGTTGACGATTTGATCGGCGCGCGCGAGGAACGAATCCGGCACCGTCTCGCGCACCTCGATGCCGGTTACGCGCTTCATCAACGCGTTGAGGCTCTCGACGTGCTGGATGTTGATGGCGGTAATCACGTTGATGCCGGTGCCGATGAGCTCCTCGACGTCCTGGTAGCGTTTTGGGTGGCGCGAGCCGGGGGCGTTGCTATGCGCGAGCTCGTCGACGACCACCACGTCGGGCTTGCGCGCGATGATTGCCTCGACGTCCATCTCTTCCAGGGTAACTTCCTTGTACGAAATCTTGCGGCGCGGAACTATCTCGAGATCGCCAATCCGCTCCTCGGTCTCGCGGCGGCGATGGGTTTCAATGAAGCCGAGCACGACATCCACTCCCCGATCGCGGAGTTGGTGCGCCTCCTCGAGCATTCGGTATGTTTTGCCTACGCCCGCGGCGGCGCCGATGTAGACTTTGAGCCGTCCCCGTTGAGGCTGGGGCGCCAGGTCGAGAAAATCTTCGGGCTCAAGTCGTTTGTCATCGTTCATTCAAGTCCCGGGAGTTCCGCCATGACCTCCGGTGGCGCGATCGAGTGCCAGGTTCAGCAGCAGCACATTTACGCCGGGCTCGCCGAAGATTCCGGCCACTCGCGGCCGCGTGTTTTCAGCAATCAAGCGCCGGACCTGATCTTCGCTTATGCCGCGCGCGTGGGCAACACGTTCTACCTGCAGGTCGGCGGCCGCCGGGCTTATCTCGGGATCGAGGCCACTGCCCGAAGCCGTCACCAGGTCGATCGGAACCTGGTGCGGATCGGTGCCTGGATTGCTTTCGATGACGCTCTTCAGCCGCAACTTGACCGCGTCGATCAGCGCCTTGTTGGTCGGCCCGAGATTCGAGCCGCCCGAGTTGGCGGCGTCGTAGCCCTTGTCGCCGGCGGCGGAAGGACGGCCCTGAAAATAGCGGGGCGACGAGAAATTCTGCCCGATCAGGCTCGAGCCGACCACCTTGTCGCCCGCAACGACCAGGCTGCCGCCTGCCTGGGCCGGGAAGATCGTTTGCGCAAGGGCCCAGATTGCCAGCGGATAAACGATGCCGGTGAGGACGGTGAGCACGATGGTCGCAAAGAGTGCCGTTATGAATGTTCGCACTGAATTGACCTCAGGCGAGATGCAGCGCCGCGACCATGATGTCGATGGCCTTGATGCCGATGAACGGAATAATCACGCCGCCGAAACCGTAGATGAAAAGATTCCGGGTCAGGATCGCGGCTGCGCCCACCGGCCGGTATTGCACGCCGCGCAGCGCCAGCGGGATCAGCGCGATGATGATGAGGGCGTTGAAAATTACCGCCGACAGAATCGCGCTCTGCGGCGTCGCCAGATGCATCACGTTGAGCCGCTGCAGCTCCGGATATTCGACGATGAACAGCGCCGGGATGATCGCGAAGTACTTGGCGACGTCGTTGGCGATCGAGAACGTCGTCAGCGCGCCGCGCGTCATCAGCAGTTGCTTGCCGATCTCGACAACCTCCATCACCTTGGTCGGATTCGAGTCGAGGTCGATCATGTTGCCGGCTTCGCGCGCGGCCTGGGTGCCCGCGTTCATCGCGATCCCGACATCGGCCTGCGCGAGCGCGGGTGCGTCGTTGGTGCCGTCGCCGATCATCGCGACCAGCTTGCCCTGGTTCTGCTCTTCGCGAATCAGGCGCAGCTTGGTTTCGGGGGTGGCCTCGGCCAGGAAGTCGTCCACGCCCGATTCCTTGGCGATCGCCGCCGCAGTCAGCGGGTTGTCGCCGGTAATCATGACGGTGCGCAAACCCATGGCGCGCAACCGCTCGAAGCGCTCGCGGATTCCTTCCTTGACCACGTCTTTCAGATGAATTACGCCGAGCGCCCTCGCGTCGGTCGCGACGACCAGTGGAGTTCCACCGCCGCGCGCGATGCGCTCGACGATTGCCTTCAAGTCGGCCGGCGGCGTGCCGCGATTTTCCCGTACGAATTGCGCGATCTGCTCGGCGGCGCCTTTGCGGATTCGCTGTCCGCCGACGTCGACGCCGCTCATCCTGGTCTGCGCGGAAAACGGTATGAAGGTGGCGCCGTCCTCGCCGAGTTCGCGGCCGCGCAGGTTGAATTCGCGCTTGGCCAGTACGACGATCGAGCGTCCTTCCGGAGTCTCGTCAGCGAGCGACGCGAATTGCGCGGCTTCGGCCAGTTCGCGCATTTCCACACCGTCGACCGGGATGAACTCCGCCGCCATCCGGTTTCCGAGCGTGATAGTTCCGGTCTTGTCGAGCAGCAGCGTATCCACGTCGCCGGCCGCTTCGACCGAGCGGCCCGACATCGCAAGCACGTTGTGCTGCACCAGGCGATCCATTCCGGCGATTCCGATCGCCGAGAGCAGTCCGCCGATGGTCGTCGGTATCAGGCATACCAGCAGCGCCACCAGCACCGGCAGCGCGAGCCGCGTGCCGCCGTACAGGCCGAACGGATAGAGCGTGACGACGACCAGCAGGAACACGAACGTAAGGCCTGAGAGCAGAATGCTGAGCGCGATTTCGTTGGGCGTTTTCTGACGCTGCGCGCCTTCGACCAGCGCGATCATGCGGTCCAGGAACGTTTCGCCCGGGTTGGCGGTGATCTTCACCTTGATCCAGTCGGAGATGACCGTGGTGCCGCCGGTGACCCCGCTGCGGTCGCCGCCGCTTTCCCGAATAACCGGTGCGGATTCGCCGGTGATGGCGGCCTCGTTGACGGCGGCGATGCCCTCGATCACTTCGCCGTCGCCCGGAATGACGTCGCCGGCGGTGACCATTACGATGTCGCCGCGTCGAAGCTGCGCGGCCGGCACCAGCTTGGTCTGGCCGCCCTCGACGATCAATTTGGCCTGCGTTTCAGTGCGGGTCTTGCGCAGGTTATCGGCCTGTGCCTTGCCGCGGCCTTCCGCCATCGCCTCGGCGAAGTTTGCGAAAAGCACGGTGAACCACAGCCACAGCGCGATTTGAAATTCGAACCCGGCCAACGCCATCCGATGAGCCAGCAGGTCGCGAAACAGCGTGAACATGACCATGACGCTGGTGACTTCGACCACGAACATCACGGGATTCTTGATCATCAGGCGCGGATCGAGCTTGACGAACGAGTCGAGCGACGCGCGCGAAACGATTTCGCGATTCCAGAGTGCGGGAGCCTTGCGATCACTCATGTTTGAAGCACCAGACCTAGAAGAGTTTCCCGGACATCATCAGCAGTTGCTCGACGATCGGTCCGAGTGCGTCGGCGCAGAAAAATGTCAAGGCGCCGACGATCAGGATTACGCCAATCAGCAGGAACACGAACGGGACGCCGTCGGTCGGGAAGGTCCCGGCGCTGGCGGCGGTGGTTTTTTTGGCCGCGACCGAGCCGGCGATCGCGAGCGCCGGGATTGCCATCATGAACCTGCCCAGCAGCATCACGAACGCCATGGTCACGTTGTAGAAGGGCACGTTCGCATTGAGGCCCGCGAAGGCAGAGCCGTTGTTTGCGCTTGCTTCCGTGAACGCGTAGAGGATTTGCGACAAGCCGTGCGGGCCGGGATTGGAAATGCTCGACAGGCCGGCCGGTATGACGGCCCCGATAGCGGTCGGTATCAGAATGACTGAGGGGAAGATCAGCACGTAGAGCATCGCGAGCTTCATTTCCCGTGCCTCGATTTTCTTGCCCAGGTACTCGGGCGTCCGCCCGACCATCAGGCCCGCGATAAACACCGCCAGCACGGCCATCACGATCATCCCGTACAGGCCCGAACCGACGCCGCCGAAGATCACCTCGCCAAGCTGCATGTTGACCAGCGGCACCAGCCCGCCGAGCGGCGTGTAGCTGTCGTGCATCGAGTTGACGGCGCCGCATGAGGTGTCGGTGGTGACGGTCGCCCACATCGCTGACTCGACGATTCCGTTGCGGACTTCCTTGCCCTCCATGTTGCCGCCGCTTTGCGTCGCGGAGGCATGCTGATCGATCCCCAACTTGCTGAGTTGCGGATTGCCGTGTTGCTCGGCCCACATCGCGGGCGCCGCACCGGCGAGAAACAGGATCGCCATCACCGCGAACAGCGCCCATCCCTGGCGGCGGTCGCCCACCATCTTGCCGAAGGTATGAGTCAGAGCCGCGCCAATCGAGAAGATCGCGAGCATCTCGAGCAGGTTCGTCAGCGGGGTTGGATTCTCGTACGGATGCGCGGAGTTGGCATTCATGAAGCCGCCGCCGTTGGTGCCGAGCTCCTTGATTATTTCCTGCGACGCCACCGGCCCTTCGGCGATCGTTTGCGTGGCGCCCTCGAGCGTCTTCGCATTCACGTACGGACTGAAGTTGTCCGGCACGCCCTGCCAAACCAGGACGAGGGCGAAGATGATCGAGAGTGGCATCAGCACCCACAACGTCGTGCGCGTAAGATCGACCCAGAAGTTGCCGATCGTCTTTGCGCTGCGCCGCGCGAACCCGCGAATCACCGCCGCCGCCATCGCGATTCCGGCCGCCGCCGAGAGAAAGTTGTGCGACGTCAGCCCGATCATCTGCGTCAGGTAACTCAGCGTCTGCTCGCCCGAGTATGCCTGCCAGTTGGTGTTGGTCGTGAAGCTCGCGGCAGTGTTGAAGGCCAGTCCCGGCGGCACCCCGGCCATCCCCTGCGGATTCAGCGGCAGATAGTACTGCAGCCGCTGCAACGCGTACAGGAAGACCATCGAGATCAGGCTGAACGCGAGCATCGAAATCGTGTAGCCCGCCCAGCCCGTCTCGACGGTGGGGGTTATCCCACAGAGCTTGTAAATCGATCGCTCGATTGGCGTCAGCACCGGGTCGAGAAAAGTGTGCTCATGCGAGAACACGCGCGCCATGTAGAGACCGAGCGGCACGCTGATGGCAGTGAAGAGCAGAAAGAAAGCAACAAGCTGGATCACCGAATTGGATAGCATGCAAATAGTACCGGCTGGCGCGACTCAGAATCGTTCCGGGCGGAGCAACGCGTAAATCAAGTAAGCGCCCAGCAGGACGGCGCACACCCCTCCGAGAACGGTTTCGACCGGGCTCATAACTTTTCGCACCCCCAAACGTAGGCGATCGCGATCGCAAAAAATGCGACGCTGCCGAGAATCGTAATCAAATCCCACATAGCAGTGTCCAGAGCTAATTGAGTTTAGTGCGAATTTTCAGCGCGGACGCGGTTCGGCTTGAGCTGGGTGCTCTTCAGGTAACCGGAGAGCGGCGCCGTTCGAGCCGCTCATGTGTGAGTGCGCCCCCGCCAACCTGCGCATCGCCGGGCAGGGGCCAAGCGCAAAGGTCGCGGCACGTGCGGCGGCCTCGTCGTGCGCGAGTGGCTGGCCATGTTCGTCAATCGGAGTCAGCACACCGCGGCGGCCGTCGTTGACGATGAAGGACCACTTGCAGCGCGCGCAGTGATACAGGTATCGACGGGCCCCGAACAGCCCGGGGAGTCTGTCGAGCAACTTTATTGCAAACGAATGGCGCATCGTCGCTGCTGCCACGGGTTGATACATTTGAACTGCTGGCCTCCGTCCCATCTCTTCCGACGGTGCTAACAGCATCGTGCGTGCCAATGCAGAAATGTCTGTTACACAAGCGGTTTCCAGTTCACTGGCCGCGGGACCTTTCAAATTGCAACGTGCTCATAAGTGCAAATTTCATCGAAATCGCAAGAAAAAAATGTGGCGTCGGTGCTCTTTTAAGCGACGAAACACAGTCGACGCCAGTTGAAGTCCGTGCGGCGCAAAATTAGCGTCCAATCCAAATCTGAAACGGACCGCGGAAGATAAAACGCCGCCACACAAGAGCAAAAGCGAAAACCATCGCGCCCCGCATCGCCGCCTATTCCTGCTTGACCAACAATCCCCGGGTGCGCGCTTTCTCGAAGATCCAGCCGAAGAACACGATCGCCAGTGCGAAGTATATAACGTTCAAGCCGGCGCCCCACCAGAAATGCATCGGCGAAAATCCCTTGCCGGCCAGAACGGCGCGCATCCCTTCGAACGAATGCGTTGTCGGCAGCATCCACGCGATGTCCTGCAACCACTTCGGCAGCGACGACATCGGATACATCACGCACGACACCGGCATCAGCAGCCCTGCGAAGCTCCACGCCAGCGCCTGGATTTTTGTCGTGTAGCGAAAGATCATTCCCGTGATCGCTATTCCCAGCGCGAGCGCGAAGAACAACAGGTTCGCCATGTAGGGAATGAATTTCGGCAGCCACGGAAAGATGTCGAACGAGTACGCCGCCCACGCGATCGCCGACGCCGCGAGCAGGCCGACCATCACCTTCAGAATGCACACCGTGATAAGTCCGGCCGTGTATTCCGCCAGCGTCAACGGCGTCGAGAACAGGTTGATCAGGTTGCGGCACCACAGGTCGTCGATGAAACCGACCGCCATGTCGCGCTGAAAGCTGTAAAAGGTTCCCCACAGAATTACCGCGCCGAGCAGGCAGCTAACTACGGTCGGCTGCAGCCGGTTGCTGTGCGACAGGTAAACCGTGAAAAAGCCCCACATGATGATGTCGAGCACCGGCCACCAGACCATGT
This sequence comes from uncultured delta proteobacterium, assembly GCA_963842085.1. Classification (GTDB taxonomy): domain Bacteria; phylum Desulfobacterota; class Binatia; order Binatales; family Binataceae; genus Binatus. Next base: position 1,697,023 of record CAWJET010000001.1, on the reverse strand, counting down.
CGATGACGCGATCGAAGTTGCGCCGCGACTCATACACATGCCGCACGATCACGGCGTTGATGCGATGTACCTTCATGCTGCTTTGCCCTTGACCACGCGCAGGAAAACCTCTTCCAGCGCCGGTTCCTCGCGTTCCTCTTCGAGGATCGATTGCGTGATTTCTATCGGACTGCCCGCCGCGATCACTTTCCCGTGATGCAGAAAAATTATCCGCTTACACATCCGCTCCACCTCTTCCATGTTGTGCGAGGTGTACAGAATCGTCGTCCCTTTTTCGCGCTGCGCCTCGAGCAGCGCGTTCTTCACCTGCCACGCGATCTCGGGATCGAGGTACGCGGTCGGCTCGTCGAGCAGCAGCAGTTGCGGATCGTTCATGAACGCCTTGCACAGCCCGACGCGCGTGTTCTCGCCCGACGACAACCCCGAGATCGCCTTGTCGCGCAGCTTGGTGATCCCGAACAGCTCGAGCAGCTCGTCGATTCGCGCGCGCGGCTTTTTCAGGTTGTAGATGCGCGCGAACACCATCAGGTTCTCGAGCACCGTCAGCCGGAACGGAAACGCCACGTACGGCGATGTGAAGTTCACCTGCTCGAGGATTTCCCCGCGATGCGTCCCCATCGACTTCCCGAAAATGCTGATGCGCCCCGAGGTCGGCGTGATCAGCCCCAGGATCATGTGAATCGTCGTCGTCTTGCCGGCCCCGTTCGGCCCGAGCATCCCGATAATCTCGCCGCGCTCGATCGCGAAGCTCACGTTATCGACGGCGAGAAACTCGCCGAACGTCTTGCTCAAGTTTTCCACTTCTACCAGCATCGGATTGCCTGCCTTCAACGCGTGCGCGTTGTTATCCGGAAAAAACAAAGCGGCCACGGATTTTTCAAAACCCGTGGCCGCCTGACGCGTTCCAAGTATTGATTCAGTGATTACTCAAACGTCGCAGACACACTCCCACGGGATTCTCTCCCGGTTCCTTTCGGCGTTTGGATTCATACTGAGCGTGCCTTCCCCTGACGTTCGAACTATAACTTTGTAGCAGCTTGCGCGCGTTCAGGCTATAGCCGGATAAGGAGCTTCTAATGTTGGAACCAAAATATGGCGACGTGTCCGTGATGCTCGATGGCAATGTAGCCCAACTCGAGATTCATCGGCCGCCGCACAATTTCTTCGACTTCAATCTGATTCGCGATCTCGCCAATGTGTTCGAGGCGCTCGACGGCGAGTCCGACTGCCGTGCCCTCATGCTCTGTTCCGAGGGCAAGTCGTTCTGCGCCGGCTTTAACTTTGCCAATCGCGATGCGCAAAGCGGCGAAACTACAGCCCGCGCTGGCGAAAATCCGCTCTACGTCGAGGGCGTGCGGCTGTTCCGATGCCGCAAGCCGGTCGTCGCCGCGATTCAGGGTGCTGCGATTGGCGGAGGCCTGGGACTCGCGCTGGTCGCGGACTTCCGCGTGGCGACCGCCGATGCTCGCTTCGCCGCGAACTTCGTCAAGCTCGGCATCCACCCGGGCTTCGGCCTCACCTACACGCTCCCGCGTTTGATCGGCGCGCAAAAGGCCAGCCTGATGTTCTACACGGGACGCCGCGTGACCGGCGAAGAGGCGCTCGCGTGGGGACTGTGCGATTCAATCGCGAAGCCGGATGATCTCCGCGATTCCGCGCTCGCGCTGGCGGCGGAAATCGGCGAAGGCGCGCCGCTGGCGCTGTTATCGACGCGAGCGACGATGCGCCAGGGCCTCGCCGACGCCGTCAAGGCGCAGACCGATCATGAGTTCAAGGAGCAGTCGCGGCTGTTCCGCACCCAGGATCATCGCGAAGGCGTCAAGGCGGTCAGCGAACGCCGCTCCGGCAAGTTCATCGGTAAGTGAATGGAGTATTAGTTCTGGTTCTCCTACCCGCGCGGGAATCCTCGCATTCTTGTTACCCTTCCCGCTAGGTAAGAGCCTGTCCTGAGAGTTTGTGAGGAAATTGGTTGGTTATCGGAGCGCCCTGCTCCAAGTCATGGCTCTTACCAAGCGAGCGACGCGCCACCGTCTGTCATCCCGACGACGGGAGCGTTAGCGCCGGGAGGAGGGACCTCGGACAGCTTCGCGCCACGCGAAGCCGGTTCCGGTCTTCTGGTTCGAGCGCTGCGCGCGACTCCGCTTCTGCCATTGTTCAATTCGCTCACAAACTCTGAGCGAAGTCGAAGGGGGTTAGGGGTTAGGTTCCTCTCGCGAGCACAAAATCGAAAGGGCAGCCGGTCTGCCGACTGCCCTCGAAACTCGATTGTCTGGAAGCGTCTATGCCGCCTCGGCCTTCACCCCGTTGAGTTTTTTCACCTCGGGCATCACCTCGGCGGCGAACAGCCGCAGGCTCTTCTCCGCGTCCTCGATCGGCATCCCCGCATAGCTGAACACGCCGGTGAAATGGTCGGCGCCGACCTTCTGGCGAATCTCGTCGATCTTGCTGACGCACATCTCGGGCGTGCCCCACACCTGCAGGCTCAGGAAGTACTCGATCGACGCATCGGTGTTGCCCTTCAGGTTCTTCGCCATCATCTCGTAATATTCGTAGCCCTTGGCCTTGCCGAAATGTTCGCTCGCCATCTCGTAATGCCGCAGCGCGGTGTTCCAGTAGCCGCCGATATACTTGACCGCCATCTCGCGCGCGCGATCGGCGCTCTTGTCGCAGAACGTCCAGCCCGCCGCGATCGTCGGTAGCGGCTCTCCGCCGTTCACCTGCCTGTAGATGGTGCGATACTCGCCGAGTTCCTGCGCGACCGCCTCCCACGGCTTCTGCGGGATAATCAGGATGCCGATGCCGAGCTTCGCCATGATCCGCGCCGACTCGGGCGAGACCGCGGCCGCGTAAGTGCGTCCCTTGAACGACTTGAACGGCTTGGGCCTGATGTCGCGGCGCGGCTGCTTGATGTACTTGCCGTCGTATTCGCAGTAGCCCTTCTCGAGTCCCTCGAGCAGCATCTCGGCCGATTCGATGAAGCGCTCACGCGATTCACCGAGCGGAACGCGGAAGCCCTCGAACTCGATCCGCGCAAGCCCGCGCCCCAGACCCAGAATCATGCGCCCGTTCGACATGTGATCGACCACCGACACCTGCTCCGCCACCCGCATCGGGTCATGCCAGGGCATCACGACCACCATCGAGCCAAGCTGTATCGTCTTCGTCCGCCCCGCGTAGTAGGTCAGGAACTGGAGCACGTCGGGGCACATCGTGTAGTCGTCAAAGTGATGCTCGACGCTCCAGATCGAGTCGAATCCAAGCGGCTCGTAGAGGTCCCCGATTCGCAGGTCTTCGAGATAAACGTCGCGGTCCGAACGGGCATTGAGCGGATTCTGAAAAATAACAGCGCCACCAACTTTCATTCGAGGATCCTCCGTGATTCTCATTCACATACCAATCGTTTAGTAAGATTGCAAAGCCAGGCTGCCGGGCTTGATCAGACTGCGCGGCAACACGAAGATGCCAGCATGATGCGACGAGATATCTTCACCCCCGAGCATGAGATGTTCCGCGCGCAGGTGCGCCGCTTCGTCGATACCGAGATCGAGCCCAAGGTCGCCGAATGGAACCGCTCCGGGATGAGCGATCGCGCGAGCTGGCGCAAAATGGGCACGGCCGGCTTCCTCGGCGCCAACGCGCCGGCCGAATACGGCGGCGGCGGCGTGGATTTCATCTACGACGCCATCGTGATGGAAGAGCTCGCACGCGTGCGCGCGCACGGCCTCATGATGTCGCTGCATTCGGACATCTGCATGCCCTACATCACGAGCTTCGGCAACGCGGAGCAGAAGCGCCGCTACATCCCCGGCGCGATCGGCGGCGAGACAATCCTCGCGATCGCGATGACCGAGCCGGGCACCGGCTCCGATCTCGCCGCCGTGCAGACCACCGCGCGCCGCGACGGCGACCATTACGTGATCAACGGCTCGAAGATTTTCATCTCCAACGGGCAGATCGCCGATCTCGTAATCGTCGTCTGCAAGACCGACCCCAAGGCCAACCCTCCGCACAAGGGCGTCAGCCTGATGCTCGTCGACGCGACCGCTCCCGGCTTCGTCCGCGGGCGCAAGCTCGACAAGCTCGGGCTGCGCGGCCAGGACACCAGCGAGTTGTTCTTCGAGGACTGCCGCGTCCCGGCGGGCAACCTGCTCGGGACGGAAGGGGCGGGCTTCAAGATGCTGATGGAGAAACTCCAGCAGGAGCGCCTGTGCATCGGAGTCGCCTCGATAGCGAGCTGCCGGCGCACGCTCGAGGACACCATCGCCTACTGCAAGAATCGGCGCGCGTTCGGCCAGCCGATCGCGGAATTTCAAAACACCCAGTTCAAGCTCGCCGAAATGACGACCGAAGTGGAAGTCGGGCAGGCCTTCGTCGACAAGCTCTTGGTCGCGCACGTCCGCGGCGACGAGATCGTAGCCGAAGTGAGCATGGCAAAATGGTGGACCACAGACTTACAGAAGCGCCTGACGAGCCAATGCCTGCAACTACACGGCGGCTACGGCTTCATGACGGAATACCCGGTATCAACCGACTATGCAGACGCCGCAGTCCAATCAATCTACGCAGGCACCAACGAAATCATGAAGGTGATAATAGCCCGCCGCCTCGGCCTCGAGACCCGCAAGTAGAACTGCGCAATACGTCCAGGTTTACCTCGTGGTTCAAATCTGATGACGCCCGCCCGGCACTCACCGTATGCTACCGTTCGAATGGCAAAGGAGTGACCCGCGGCAGATTCGACCGCGGCGCGAACGCCCCGGAGGCAGCAGTGGAACTATCACGGTGTTGGCGAAATTTAGGTTCGGTGATTGCCGTAATCGCCTTGCTTGGCCTCGCGCCGCCACTCGCGCGGATTGCATGCGCACAGTCGCAGGCTCCCGGAGCTTCGGCGGCTGCTGCGGGTGAGATCCGCAGCGCGACGATGCTTTTCTACGACGCGTTCAACAGCGCGCTGCACGGCGACCTCGGCCCGCTGAGCGCCGTATGGTCCCATCGCCCGGACGTCTCAAACTTGGACGCGGGCGGCGGCCGCGCAACAGGATGGAACGAAGTTCACGCAGACTTTCAAACCATGGTCCGGCTCTACCCAGGTGGCCGGATCGCCCCGCAGGACATCCTGATCGTCGCGGACGGGGAGATGGGTTTTTCGGTCTGCACCGAAACCGGCCAATTACGTTCGGCCGATGGTCCGATGGTCAAGTTCAATCAGCGCGCGACCAATGTCTTCCGGCTCGAAGACGGCAAATGGAAGCTGATCCACCATCATGCGGACGCCGGTTCCACCGGCTCGCAAGGAGTCACACGGTAGCGGCTGTCGATAGCTGCTTGAACTTGCGCGAACAGCCGCCTTCATTACCTCAGAGATTTATCTGCTGATTCCTGTGACGCTTGACGTACCAGCATGGATTGTAACCCATATGCGGGAACATCGAATTGACGCAGGTCTGCGTTTCCGGCTCGCCCGGTTCGAACGAGGTCTTGCCGTCCTTCTGAGGCACTGCGTAGAACTTGTTGATCTGTACGGATCCCGTTGGATCGTTTCTCAACCTCACGACGACATAGTCGCCGAAGTATAGGACGACTACTAGCACCACGATCGCAGCGGCCATCCGTTTCAGTAGTGGGGCGATGTCGAGCATCGAGTTGTGAAATGAAAAACGGCCGGCACCTTACAATGCCGGCCGTGCGCGTGCTTCAAAAAAGAAGTCGGGATTCTTCGCCGCAGCGGCTCTGAATGACAAACGGCGCTAGCCGACCTGGCTGCCGACTACCGAGACGAAGCTGACGCATCGGCCGGGTGCGCCGCCGAGGTTGTGCGTCAGTCCTACTTTCGGATTCTTGATCTGACGCGGTCCCGCCTCGCCGCGCATCTGCAGCCACATCTCGTACATCATGCGCAGGCCCGACGCGCCGATCGGATGCCCGAACGACTTGAGACCGCCGTCCGGATTCACCGGCAGCTTGCCTTCGAGGTCGAAGAACCCGTCCATCACGTCCTGCCATGCGGTCCCGCGCGGACTGAAGCCGAGGTCCTCGTAGAGCACCAGCTCGGTGGGCGTGAAGCAGTCGTGAACCTCGGCCATGCTGATCTGCTCGCGCGGATTCGTGATGCCCGCCTGCGCGTACGCGTCCTTGGCGGTGGCGACGACTTCGCGGAAGGTCGTGAAATCGTAGTCCTGCGACAGCGGCCCTTCCGCCGGCCCTGCGATGAACGAGAGCGCCTTTATGTAGATGGGATTCTTGCAGTACTTGTGCGCGTCCTCGGCGCGAACGACGATCGCCGCCGCCGAGCCGTCCGACACACCCGAGCAATCCATGATTCCGAGCGGGTCCGCAATCTTGGGCGAGTTCTTGATGGTCTCGAGCGACACTTCTTTCTGGAATTGCGCCTTGGGATTCTTGGCGCCGTTGCGGTGATTTTTCCACGCGATACGCGTGAGCACGTCCTTGCCCTTGTCGGGGTCGAGTCCGTATTTCTTGAAGTAGGCGGGCGCCAGCAGCGAGAACGAGGCGGGCGCCGTCATGCTGCCCTCGGTGCCGTCGTTGGGCGGCGCATTGCCGACCAATCCCGAGTAGCCCGAGTCCTTGAGCTTCTCGACTCCTATCGCCATCGCGACATCGAACGCGCCCGACGCGACCGCGTAGCATGCCTGCCGCAGCGCCTCGGAGCCCGTCGCGCACATGTTCTCGACGCGGGTCACCGGCTTGTACTGAATCTTAAGCGGTTCGCTGAGGGTCAAGCCCGAAACGCCCGAGCCCATCGTGCCGAGCCAGTACGCGTCGACATCATTCGGCTCCATGCCGGCCGATTCGTAGGCCTGGTACGCGGCATCGACCAGCAGGTCGTCCGGCCCCTTGTCCCAATGCTCGCCGAACTTGGTGCATCCCATCCCGATGATCGCGACGCGGTCCTTGATTCCTCTGCTTGCCATAATTTTCTCCTCGGCCTTAACGCCTCGGGCGTGCTTTCCAAAAATAGTTGTTAACGCCGCCGGCGGTAAAGAGCCGGCGAAACGTCATTTCGACTTCGTCGCCAATCGCGACCTTGTCGGGCTCGCAGTCAGTCATCTCGGCAAGGAAGCGGCCGCCGCCGTCGAAATCCAATACGACGTTAACAGTCGGCGGATTGAGAGAATAGGCGAGACGATCGATTGCGTAGGTCGCGATTTTAGCGGTGCGGTCGGCGAACTGATACGGCTCCATGAAGCCGCGCTTATGACATTTCACGCAGACCAGTTGTGGCGGGAGCTGCGGCGTCCCGCAATTGGTGCATCGCGAGCCGACGAAGCCGAACTTCCACTTCTCCGAGCGCATCATCGGCGGTCCCGCGGGCCGGTCGGGATCCGGACGGCGCGGCGGCTCGGTCGGTAGAATCTCGCGCCACTTGAGATAGTTGGCGTAGGACACGTCGCCTTTGGACTCGATCATGCGGCCGACAGAATGCACCGGCTTGAAGCCGGCGCTGGCCGGAGTGACGCGGAACAAAATCGCATCGGCGCCGTCGGCGACCGTCGCCACTAGAATCCGGTCTCCCGGCTTGGCGGCTGGCAGCGCGGCGGAGAGCATCAGGCCCGCATGCGCGGCGCCGGTTTGTCCCACGGTCAACGCAAACGAATCTGAGAATTTGGCGGGATCGATCTTGAGCGCGCGCGCGATTTCGTCGGCCGCGCGGACGTTGGGCGCGTCGAGGATCACCTTCGACAGATCGCCCGGCGCCACTTTCGCCTTCGCGAGCACGTTCTTGATAACGGTGCCGAGCAGCGGCGAATGCGCCTGCGTCAGCGTGAAGCGCTCTTCCCACGAATGCGAAAAACGCTCGCCCTGCGCGCGCCAGCTGTCGAGCAATTCGCGCGTGAGCGAGGCGCTCGCCTCGATTTCGGCGATCACGCCCTCCGAGCCGAGCACGAAGGCGACCGCGCCGTCGCCGGTGGTCTGCTCGGCCTTGCCCTCGGGCGCTGCGAGGCGGCAATCGCCGATCGCGACGAGCGCGCGCTTCGCGCCGCCGCTGACCGCGTCGGCGCCTTGCAGGAGGGCCGACATGCCGGCGCGGACCGAGCCGGTCATATCCGACGCACGAATCTCCGCGCGGAGCTGGGTTGCTGCCCCTATAACGGCGGCGCTCAGCTTCTCCGCGTATGGCGGCGTCGTAGTCGCGAAGATGAGCGCCTGCACATCGCCGGGCGGCGCGGCTTTCAGCGCGTCGCGCGCCGCCTCGACCGCCATCGACACGCTGTCTTCATCGAAGCTCGCGATTGCGCGCTCACCCTTGCCGGCGGGCGTGCCGAGGACTGCGGCTATCGCAGAGCGCTTGAGTCGCCGGTAGGGAACGTATGAACCGTAAGAAACAATTCCAGCCATGACCGGCATTAAAGGCCGACTCTGCCGACGCGGTCAAACGGAAGCAGGGTGACCCCTGCACCCCATCTTGAGACGAATCGGGCCGGCGCGGAGGAGGACTAGTATTTGCGCGGTACCGGGACGCGCGCGAGGTTGTCGTCGAGTTCGCCTGCGAGCACGACAAAGCGGTGGAAGGACTCGAGCTCTGCTAACAGCACGATTCGGGCGTCGGCCGGCCAGCGCGCTACCTCGGCGTACGCCGCCGCCGAAATTCTGTCGGTGTATCGCGTGAGCAAGTCGCCCAGCCTCGCCTGATCGTGTTGCGCAGCCCATGCGAGGGTGCTGCGGCTGGTCGGCGGACGGTGCGTCTCGATGTAATCGAGCCACGACTGTAGACGCGCGCGCATTTCGGCCTCGAACGCGTCGCGTGCGGCCTGCGTTTCGGGCGCGAGCGGCGGCATCGGCGTCTGCAAGCGAGCCTCCGAGATACTGCCAGCGCGATACGCGATTCGCCGGAGCGTCCCGGCCGCATCGACGACGCGGTCCGGATCGATCGCCGACGCGCGACCCTCGAGGCGGGCGTCGTCGGCGATGGTCAACAATTCGTTCGCCGTCTTCATTACCTCGCGCTCCGCCGATTGAATCTGTCCATCGGATGAAGACGCGGCGCCACCGGGCATCAGGTCGAGGCATGTACGCAGGAGTTTCTTGATCCGCGGCAACTGCGAGTCGGCCGCGTACTCGGGCCATAGAATCAGGAAGACCAGAGATACGATTGCGATTCCGAGCAGCATCCCCCAGACGCGCCACAGCGGGGCATAGACGTCTTCGCTCGGACTGAGGCCCGCCCACACCAGGACGAACGAAGTCCCGGCCTGACGCGCGGCGTAGTTGATCCGATCGCTGCTTTGCGCGGCGTATCCCGCTAAACCAAGAGCGGCGAAACACACGATCATGTAGGTCAGCACAGTTTCGAAGTTGGGCGTGATGACGATGATCATCGCAAGACCGATTGCGCCGCCAATGACACCGCCGATCAGCCGCAGCCACATCTTGCGGTAGGTCGCGCCGTAGGTCGGCAATCCGGCGATGACAACGGTCCACAATATGACGGTGAGATCGCCGCGCTGAGTCGTCAGCCCGACCACGTAGGCGAGCGCGATCGCGACGCCGAGTTTGGTCGCATATTTTGTGGCGCCGGGATCGAGCGGGAACAGCTTCGAGGCGACCGTTTGCGGCGGCGCCTTGCTGACCGGGGTCGGCGTGTCGTCGGGGCTCAGCTCGAGCAGGCGCGCGAGCCCTCGCAGTGCGAGCATGAACGAGCCCATTACGTTTACCTCGGCCGCTTGCACTTCCGGACGATTCAAAATTGCGAGCTCGTCGCGCCGGGCGTCCAACGCCTTGAATGCGGCCGCGACTTTAGCGCCGGATTCGGCCATCGGCGAGGCCGGACCGTGGACGATACCACCGACGATGTATTCTGCGAGGCGAGCCATCGAACGATCGAGCGCGTCAGCGACGTCTTCGATCTGCGGCTTGAACAGATCGCGGAAGACTCGCGGCGTATGTTCGCCGACGACATAGGTCAGACGCGCGAGTTCGACGTAGAGGCGCTCGACAGTTGTAATGAACGCAAGGAGGACCGCGTCGCGATGGGGGTCGGAACGTTCCGACGCGGCGCGGTTGAGCAAATTCAGATGAGCAGGCAGGTGGGAAATCAGCGGCACGGGCGGGACGGTGTTTGCCCCGTCGGGCGCGAGAAAGGCCTCAACTACATTTCGCAATTGTTCGCGGGTGTGTTCGAGACATGCGTGCAACGATTCCAGCAGGGCGGCCTCGGCCGGCTCGGGCCAAAACACGGTGTCGAACACGGTCATAACAAGGAAGGCGACCGTGACCCCGCCGAAGGTGTAGGCTAGCCCCCAGCCGAAGTCGTTGGGGGCGAACACCACGACGTAAAATGTGCCGAGGAAAGTGACCTGCACCATCAGCCACACCGCTCCAAGCTGGAGACGGCTGACCAGGTACCCATACGTCGCGGTCTCGAGCGCGAAGAAGGCGAGCATCAGCCAAGGCGCTTCCACGAGGATGCCGGCGAGCGGATGCGACAGCGCCAGCGCGGCGCCTTCGACCAGTATAAGGAGAGCGCATGTCAGCGGCCGGAGCATCGGCGCGCCCGCCGACGCGAGGTTGTAGAGCACGTATGCGCCGAGGATGCTGTCGATTTGCATCGCGGCCATCAGGCCCATCCCGAGTGCGCATTCGAGGCCGATTCTGGCCGCTATCCGGATGCGCCGCGGGTTGGGCGAGAGCTCCTCACCGAGCAGACGGATCAGTTGGTTCCGACGGCCTGCCGATCTGCGGCGCAGCGCCGCTCCCAGCGCCGTGAGGCGGCGATCGATCCCCATGCGCGGTGGCGTCGCGGCTGACACGATCAGTGGCTGCTCTGTTCTCGGGAATTCTGATCGCGATCGTCTTGATCGCGATAGCCCTGGATCGTCACTACTGCCGTGTTGCCCATCCTGAACGGGAATTTCGGGTCGCGGTCCTCGAGCACGATGCGCACCGGGAAGCGCTGCGCCAGCCGCACCCAGTTGAGCGTCGCCTCGACCTGCGGCAGGCCCTCGATGCTTGCGCCGTTCTGCTGATACAGCGCCCATCCCACGCCTTGCACGCGCCCGCGAAAGCGCTTGTTGGGATAGGCGAGGATGAAAACCTCGGCGGTCATGCCGGGCTTGATGTGCGAGAGAAACGTCTCGCGGAAATTCGCGATCACGTACCACTTGCGATCGTCGATCAGGCTGACGACCTGCCGGCCTTCGTTGGCGTACTGGCCGACCGCGATGTTGAGGTTGGTGACGTAGCCGTTGTACGGCGCGCGAATGTAGCAGTAACCGACGTTGAGCTTTGCGTCGTAAACGGCGGCCTCGGCGGCTTTGCGCAGCGCGTTGATGTCGCCGTACTGGCCGAGCTGGTTTTGCGCCTTGCGCACGTCGGAGCCCGCAGCCTCGACCGCGGCCTCGGCGGCGTTGACACGCGAGCGCGCGTTGAAGACGTCGTTGGCGGTGACGAAGTGCTTCGCGAGCAGCGGCTCGATGCGAGCGAGATACTGCTTGGCATAGGCGGCATCGGCTTCGAGCCGGATTTGATCGGATTGCGCCGTCCGAATCGAATCTTCGAGCGCCTTGATATTCAGCTCCGTCAATTGAAGCTTGGCGACTGCGGCGTCCAGCGCCGCTTGATAGGGGCGCGGATCGACCACGAATAGCAGGTCGCCTTGCTTGATGTACTGATTATCGACAATCGGCAGTTCTGTTATCGGTCCGCTCACGTGCGGCGCGATTCCGACCGAGTTGGCGCGAACGTAGGCGTCGTCGGTGCGCGGATATATGTAGTAGAGGCGCGCGACGTAAAGCCCGACGATGACGGTGGCGGCCACAATCGCGGCGCTGAGAACGTGGCCGCCAAATCGCAAGGTCAGCGATGATTCGGTTTCGATCGTAGTCGCGGTGTTCATCAGATTCGATTGAAGAAGATGAGCCACACGATGCATCCCATCAGGATCGTGAGGCTCGAATACACAATCGGCAGCGGCCACAGGTAGGACTCGACGCGCGTCAGGACGAAGATTGGCCGAATCGCGACGGTCAATATCGCGCCGCAGATTGCGCAAAACAGCCAGCTTGGGAAATTCGCGCCCGCGATATTGACGACCGGATCGCATCCGGCCAGCAGCAACGCCGCGCAGAGCGGCAGCGCGAACCTGCCTCTGATCGCGTGGGGGAATCGCATGCGGGGAAGATTGTACGCGCCGGATTGTGCAAACGCACGTTGCGGGATTCAATGTCCGCAAGCGTAGCCAATGGTGGGTGACGATCTATGAAATTTGATTTTGAAATGCGTCGCGTAACGCGGAAGTTAGTCTTCGCCACACTCGGTCTCGTGGTATGCGCGGGAGGATGCACATATTTTGCCGAGCAGCCCGAAGTGTATCCCGAGAAATTCGCGCCCCCGGAATCCGATCGCGCCTGGACACCCAGGTCCGGAACGGCGAACGAATACGTGATACCGATGCAAGCGCGGCCGCCAAGTACCCTGCCCGAGCCGCGCGCCATGAATGCGGGCATCAAGTACGACCTGCCCGCGCTCATCGACATTGCACTCAGCAACAATCCTGACACCCGGCAGACATGGGACCAGGCTCGGGCCGCGGCCGCCGCTTACGGCGTCTCGCGCGCGCCGTTCTATCCGGTCGTGAGCACGCAGGTCCCAGGTGGATATGAACGCGAGATATTTCAGTTGCCCGGGCAAAATGCCGTGCTCAGGCAGTGGCAGATAACCCCGATGCTCGAGTTCACCTACACGCTGCTCGACTTCGGCCGCCGCAGCGCCGGAGCCGCCGCCGCGCGTGATCAGTTGGCCGCCGCCAACTTCTCGTTCAACCGCAAGCTGCAGGACGTCGTGTTCGCAACCCAGCGCTCGTTCTATGCAATCGGCGCAGCGAAGGCTGCCGTGGAGGCCGCGGAACAAAACGTCGCGCTCGCGAGGACCGACGACGAGGCCGTCAGCCGCCGCGTCGACCTCGGACTGGCTACCGAGCCCGAACTGCTGCTCTCGCGCGAGCGCGTCGCGCAATCGCAGTACGATCTGGCGAGCGCGCATCTGCTGGTGCGCGAAGCGCAGGCCAGCATGGCCGTGGCGCTGGGAGTGGCAGCCAATACTCCGCTCGACGTGCCGAGTCTCGACAGCCTGCCGATTCCAGCGGGACTGGGCAGCGAAGTGGATCAATTGATCGAAACTGCCGTGCGCAGTCGTCCCGATCTCGCGGCCCAGGTCGCAACCCTCGATGCGCGCCGCGCCGCCGTCGAACAAAAGAAGGCTGCCTTCTATCCAACTGTCGGACTCATGGGCAGCTACGGTACTCAGAACTGGGACTACAAATACGATGGCACGCGGAACGTCGACGCCAACCAGCCGCAATACACCGCGCTGTTGACGATCAACTGGGACCTCTTCACGGGTTTCAGGCGTCTCAACGACGTGCGTCAGGCCGAGGCCGATCGCGACGCTGCCACTGCGCAGCTCAAGTCGCTCGAGGTCGATGCGATCAGTTCCGTATGGCGCGCGTACTACGAATTCCAGACCGCGGTCAGCCGCTACGACTATGCCAAGGCGCTGCTGGCGGCGTCGCAGGAGTCCTACGACGCGAATCTCGACACGTATCGGCAGGGGCTCAGCACAATCGTCGAGTTGCTGACTGCCGATCGCGACCTTGCGAATGCGCGCTACACGATCGTTCAGAGCCGCGCGGACCTGCTTACGTCATCTGCCGCCGTCGCTTATGCCGTGGGAGCGATCGAGATACCGCCTCGCCCGTAACGGTTTCGTAACAATGGGCGCAATCCCGACGACGTGAATCCGCTGCATGCAGTCGCGCGGCTGCTATCGACGGACTGTGTGCAAAGAGCGGAGTTTTCGCGAGAAAAGGCCAACGTTTTGCGAATCGCAAACAATAATGACTGCATCTGTCGAAAATAGTTGAATGAAATAAACGATTCGGTCATTGGCACCGGCCTTGCTCTACCCTCTGCTGACGACGAACTTTTACGGGAGGCAAAGAAAATGGCTGCTACCACAATTAATCAGAGACTCGCAGGCTTTCAGCAGGTGCGGGAGCAGACCGAGACTGCGGCCGCGGATCGCATCGCGCAGAACAGTCTGCTGAGCGAACTGCCCGGTGTCGCGTTCGCATTCCTCACCCTGGCTTACATCGTTCTCTCGTTCGTGAGCCTGTAAGAAGACGCATCGCATATCACGCACGGGAAGAACCCGGTCGAGCGAAACAACTTCGATCGGCTTCCCGGGGCGTTCTGAAGTTACTTCACCGATAGATGCGACGCGTTGCGGCACGAACGCGAAGCGATTCGCAAGTGCGGCGCGGCGAGCCAAAGGACAATCGATCTGAAATAGCGCGTTACTGGAATCGGCCGCAAGGTCCGCACGCGCGTAAGTGAGTTAGTATGATGATGGAAGGATTATCGTTGTTGGCGGGACTGGCTATTGCGATTGTGATAATCGCCGGGCCGGCCAAGCCGTTCTACAAGAGACCAAAGCCCGAGCGCTGAACGCTCGCCCGTGCCTGCAGCGCCCAAGCCGCGGACGCCTAACCCCATCTGCGGGGCGGAAGCGCGAATCATTATCGCGACTCCGCCCCGCACTCGTTTTTCCTCGCGCCGCATTCTAGACTTCCGCCTCGCCCGGGGAGGTTCCAGATGAAGCGAATCACACTTGGCCTGATTGCATTCGCGTGCGCGATTGCGGCGCCGCAGCTCGCGCGCGCCGAGTCGGCTTGTCCTCCCGAGCTCACAGTCGAGCAGAAAGCGGCTGCGCCGGCTTCGGACTGGGCTGTCACCTACTCCGGCTACCAGACCGCAGTCGCGGGCGTCACTATTTTCGATGGTCCACCCTCCGCGCAGGCGTCGCTCGTGCCCGACGATGAGAAGACGATCGGCGACAACATCATCCAGACCTGGCAATTAGCCAAAAGCGATCGCGGCTACTGGCTACAGTGCAACTATGCGAACACCACGGCGCAGATCTCGCGTCGATTGCCGGCGAGCGTCACGCGATGCGACGTTGTTTACGATCACAACCTTCGCTTCGGCAGCGGCGGCAATGTAGTCAAGAGCGTGAACTGCAAGTAGAAAAAGTTCTAACGATCGGCGCGATTGGCCTTGTCCGGAAATGCGCCCAGCTCGACGGCCTTCGCGAAGATCTCCGAGATCGGCGCGTCCGGCGGCTCCGGCAGGTCGCCCGCTGCTCGCGGCCATGCGATCGGTGTCACGGGGCTGTCGATCGGATCACCGATCTTGATGTGGTAGCGCTCGACCGAGTCGTGCGGAAAATTATTCTTGCGCGTCGATCCGTCGCGGAAAAAAATCATCGTGTGCACGCGCCGCGTCCGCGACCCGAGGTTCGGTTTCGCCATGTGCACCGTCAATCCGTGATGGAACGCGACTCCGCCGCGCGGCACCTCGACCCAAACCGGCGGAGTGTCTTTGATCTCCGGCATCTTCAGAATTTCGAGCGCGTCCTCGGGCTTGAAGATGTTCACGAACACCCGCAGCCCCACCGCATGCGAGCCCGGCACATAGCCCATGCACCCGGTCGCGTGCGACGAGCCGTCGAACGGAATCCACGCCGTGATCGTGTCGCTCTCCACCATAGGCCAGTACGGTTGATCCTGATGCGGGTCGGTCAGCCGCCCGCCTGCTTCCTTGTACAGCGCCTGGTCATGCCACAGCCGGAGCTTCTCGACGCCGAGCAAGCGCGACGCCGTCTCGCACACCGTCGGATGAAACGTGAGCGGCCGAACCGCCGGCGTGTCTTCCCACAGATTGATGCATTGGATGAATGACTGTTCGTAGGGCGTCTTTTCGCCGAGCTTGCGATTGTCGAAGCGCTTGCGCCGCGCCACTGCTTCATCGACTGCGCGGCCGTAGCGTTCGAGTTCGTCCGCGTCGAGCAAATCGGGCACCATGACGAAGCCGTCGCGCCGGAATGCGGCGGCGTATGGTGCGACTTTGTCGGCGAGCGTCGTCACCCGGAAATCCTTGGCGCAGCTCTCTTCTTACAGCACGCGATATGCGCCCGCAATTCTCAGAACTCCGCCTTGAACGCGACGCGGTCGGCGCCTGCGTATGACAACCGCTTGGGCCGCACGCGCATCATGCGCAGCGTCGGGTACTTGAAGAAGGGCGCTTCGAAGGGGCTCTTCTTCAGGAATATTTCCTTCATCGGTTCCCATTCGGCGCCGTCGCGCTCGATTTCGCTGGCGACGCCTTGGATCAGCACGCGCGAGATCTCGAACGTCTCGACTTTGCCCTTTTCGCGCGCGTCCAGGTAGACCGTGACGTACGGATACTTGCGCAGGTTCTGAAACTTCTCCGATGCATCGTTCATGATGAACAACAGATCGAACTCCGGCGTCTCGGCGAACGCCTGCATCGTCGCCGTCGGCCACTGCTCGCCCTGCGTTACGAGAATTGCGACCTGGACCTCGGCCAGCAGCGCGGCCAATCTCTCCTCCTGTGCAGTTTCCACTTATCACTCCTCTGCGAATTGAGCGCCGCAACGTCGGGTGTGACAGAAAACTCTAAGCATCGTCGCCGGGATCGAAGCAAATCCGCAATGCATCGCGTCGGCGCGATTGACACTCCGCGAATTGGCATGGCACGGTCATCCGGGAGTGTCCCGATGAGATTCGACAGCCGGGGTCTCGCAGTCTGCACCGAATCCGAAGGCGCCATCCACGCGATCGACCATTACGCGCACGAACTGCTCGCGCTGGGCACTGATACTGCCGCGGTGCAGGCCGCCGTCGACGCATATCCGGACTGTGCGGTGCTTCAGGCGTGCTGCGCGTCGACCTTTCTCTATTCCCAGACTACGGCAGGCGCCAAACAGGCGGCGCCCTATCTCGCTCGCGCGGAGACTCGGCTCGGCGATCTGAGCGAGCGCGAGCAGGTATTCATCAACGCGGTGAAGGCCGGATGCGCCGGCGATTTCGAACGTGCGCTCGCTCTCTACGAACAAATTGCCGACCGCTGGCCGCGCGATATAGTCGCCGCCAAGCTGGCCGAGTTCCACTTTTTCGAGACTGGCCTCGCAGGCCGGCAACTCGAATTGATGCGCAAGGCGGCTGCGGCAAGTCCCGACGTGAGCCACGAGGGAATTGTCGCGATGGAGCAATACGCGCCGTCATGGAATAAGTTCAGCCATTACACAGTCGCGCACAATTGGTTCCATCTGGCTACTCTGTATTTGAGCGAACTGAGGTTCGACGACGCCCGCAATGCATATAGAAAGTATATTTGGGGATACTCACCCGAAGCTGTAGTTGAACACACAGATTCCATATTGTTGCTATGGTATCTCGAGCTGGCCGGCGGAAAAGTCGACGCCGAATGGCGCGCGATCGCGCCGCATATTCGCGCCAACGCGCACGACCATCTTTTCCCTTTCCTGAACTGCATCTACTTGTACGCGCTGACCCGCGCCGGCGAGACCAAACAGGCGGCCGGCGCACTCGCCGGCATGGAGCGGCACGCCGAAAAGCAAACCGGCGGTCTGGCGCATGTATGGAACGACGTCGGGGTGCCGCTCGCGCGGGGGTGCGCCGCGTTCGCGGCCGGCGACTACGATCGCGCGAGCGCGCTCCTGCAGCCAATCCTGGCCGATGTGCCCTGCGTTGGCGGAAGTGACGAGCAGCGCGGCGTATTTGCCGAGTCTCATTTGGTGTCGCTGATCAGAGCCGGGCGCACGGACGAGGCACGGGCCGCACTCAACCAACATATCGCAGACCGGCCGGAAACCGCGCTCGAGCGCCGCTGGGCCGAATCGATCTAGCTCGGGCGTTGGTCCCCGCAATTTTCATCGAGCGAAAAAAAGTCGCCGCCGCGATCGCGATCGCTGCGCTGACCTTCGCTGCATCGCCGTCGTTCGCGGCCCGAGCGAACGAGCCTGATTCCGGGGCGTTCAACGCCTCTGCGACTCCCGATGCCGCGCTCGAGGCGATGGCGCAGCAAAAGTTCGGCGTTTCGCTGAACGCGGCTGAGCAAAAGCTCCTGCACGCCGCGCCATTGCGTGCAGTGCCGTGGTTCGGCCCCAGCGACGACCCGGACAACGCCGCCAACGACACCGCGCAGGGCGAGAATTGGGGCGCCGAGCGCACCGTGCGCGCGGAATTCGTCGAATGGCTGGTCAGCGACCCGCGGCCGTCCCAATTCATCGATCCGAGCGGGGTCGCGCTGGCCGGCGCGCGCATCGCCGGAAGCCTGGATCTCTCCTACGCCACCGTCAGCAAGCCGCTGACCCTGATCCGTTGCTACGTCCCCGACGGAATCAACCTGCTCTCCGCCCACTTGCAGGAGATAACCGTGCGTCGTTCTCGCACCGGCCCGGTGTTTGGCAACCTCGCGAACATCCACGGCGACGCGTCGTTCCTGAACGGCGACTACGGCCCTGTGAGTTTCATGCGCGCACGAATCGACGGAACTCTCGACTTGACCGGCGCGCGAATCCTCAACGCGGACGAGGACGCGGTCAACCTGGTCGAGGCGAACGTCGCCGGCGACGTGCTGTTTCATGACGGTTTCACGACCGACAGCATCGTGTACGCGCGGCTGGCGAAGATCGCGCACGATCTCAGCTTCCACGGCGCGGAGTTCAGGGGCGATGGCGAATTCGACGCCGAGCGCGCGACCATCGACGGCACCTTCTACTGGGTCGACATAAAGCATACGGCGAAGACCGTGCTCGACCTCGAGGACGCGCACGCCGGCGCAATCTGGGACGACGAGGCGAGCTGGCCTGCCCCCGGCAACCTCGTCATCAACGGCTTCGTCTACGGCGACATCGCCGGCGGTCCCAGCGACGGCCCGTCGCGCCTGCGATGGCTCGCGTTGCAGCCGCCGGAATACCATCCGCAGCCGTTTCGCCAATTGGCAAAGGCCTTGAACGAGATGGGACGCGACGACGGCGCGACCCGCGTGCGCATCGCCAAGGAAATCGCGCAGCGCCGCTTCGGCCATGAGAGCCTCCCGCAGCGCGCGTGGAGCCTGATGCTGCAATACACGATCGGCTTCGGCTACCAGCCGCTGCGAGCGCTCTGGTGGATTGCGGGCTTCGTCGGTCTCGGCACGATTCTCTTCGGATGGGGTTATCGGATGCGCATCATCACCCCCACCGAGGAACCCGCCTACCGCGAGTTCGTCGCCAGTGGAGAAGCACCGCCGCACTATCCGGTCTTCAATCCGCTGGTTTACTCGCTGGAAAACTTCCTGCCGGTGGTGGAGTTGCACCAGGACAAATACTGGCGCCCCAATCCGCGCCATCGAGTGGCGGGCAGAACGACGCGCAGCGGCGAGATGCGCGATCCAAGCTCGGTCCCAAGCCGCCTGCTGCGATGCTACCTGTGGGTGCACATCCTCGCCGGATGGACAATCACGCCACTACTGTTCGCCGGCCTGTCGGGCCTGGTCCGCCCCGACTAACTCGATGCGATTGGTCCCCCTTCCCACTGCGGGAAGGGGTAAGGCGTTAGGTTTGTGGAAAGCAAGCTTACTTCTTGTGCGATCTCTTCTCTGCGGATTTCTCCGACACCATCGCGGCCATCGCGGCGAAGCGCTCCTGACCGACTGCGATGAACAATCCCTCGGCTTCCGCGGTCAGCACGCCGTTCGCCGACAAAGTCCCGTGCGTGAAGATCTTCCGTCCGTCGACGCGATCTACACGCGCCTCGAAGACCAGCTCGGTCAGCAGCGGCGTCGGCCGCCGGTAGCGAATCGTGAGCGTCCCCGTCATGCCGGGATTGCCGGTCAGCGACTGCGCCATCCCCAGCACCTCGTCGAACGCCGCCGCGAGAAATCCGCCGTGCACATGACCCGGCGGTCCTTCATACGCGACGCCGAACGTTCCGCGCCCCTCGACCTTGTCGCCGAGCACGGCCAGTCGAATCGGCGGCGCGAGCGGATTTGCGATTCCGATCAGCGGGCTGTGATCGAAAAACGCGTGCGGATCGCCGGCGTTGGCGCTCTCGGCAAACCCCTCGTAGCTGCGCGAAACAGGATACTTCGACAAGCGCCTGGCGTAGCGCTCCAGCGCGTCGGCGGCCGCCGACAAGTCTTCTTCAGGCGCGGCGACCTGCACCAAATGGTCGATCACGCGCCGCATCGCGTTGGCTAATCGATGCGCCTGGGCGCGCCGCCCGGTGGCAGGCGCCTGGCTGACCGCCCACGCCGCTTCAAAATTTACATTTTGATCGCTCATCTTCCTCGGCAACTTCTTACGTGAAAGCGCTGCGAACTTTTTTCGATGGTAGCCGTCGTTTGGGGGTCAATCTATGGCGCGGTCGCCAAAAGCAACGGCACTCGAAATAATTCGTATATAATGAAGTGGGGACGAGTTGCTCCATGCGAATCCGTTTTTTCATTGTGTGCGCTCTCGCCTGCGTCCTGACTTCGATTGCCAATCGATCCGCGCGCGCGCAGACAACCCTCGAGGTCCCCGGACCTGCGAACCAGTATCAGCCGTATGTTCCGCCGCGCCAGGCACCGCCGCCATCAGCGCCGTATGAGCCCGACAATGGCGATACGATTCAACTGCTGCCGCAATTATCGAGGCCCGCGCCTGCGCAGCCGCAACCCGTTCCGCCACCGCCGCCGCCCGTGAACGCCGCACCGATGACGGCGCAGGCGGCTCCTGCCCTGCCGGCCGTTTTCCGCGGATGCTGGGATGGACAGGTCAATCAACTCGATTGGATCCAGCGCGAACCGGGCGCGCACAAGATCGGCTTCTGGACGCCGAAGACCTACCAGCTCTGCTACAAACAGGTCGGCAGTCAGCCCTTCATGCTCACGTTTACCGAAATTGGCGTCGCGCCGAGTGAGAAAATTATCAATCCTCACGGCAGCGTGGTGCCCATCGCGACCGACGGCCGCGCCTACGCCACGATGCGCTCGCGCTTACACTTCGACGAGTACAGAACCCGCGCCGATGCCTTCTCACCGACGTTTGCGGTTGACGAAACCACCAACCTCGACTGCCGCATCGCCGGCGCCGACATGGTGGTCAGCGCCGATGTGTTCGGCACGCGCGACGGCGAGCCCTGGTTCCGCGCGCACTGGCGCGCCGACTTCCACCGCTTCGAGAATTAGCCGCGCGCACATTGGCGCGCGAACTTTCATGGTTTCGCAGAGCGCTCTGCACACTCCGGCGCTTGCCTCTCGGTGCCGCCTAACCTAAGTATCTCGCATGACAAGCGCTCTCGATCCCCAGATGAAGCTGCTGCTCGACACGTTCAACGCGGCCGGTCCGTTGTTCCTGCGCGCGGAGACTGCCGAGCAGGCGCGAGCCAAGATGCGCGCGCTACTCGAGGCGAATCCGATTCCGCCGCCGCCCATCTATTGCGTCGAGGATCGCCACATTCCCGGCGCCGCCGGCAACATCGCGGCACGCGTTTATACACCCGAGGGAAATTCGCCGATGGGCGTGCTGGTGTATTTCCACGGCGGCGGATGGGTGCTCGGCGATCTCGAGAGTCACGACCGCGTATGCCGCGCGCTCGCCAACGGCGCCGGATGCGTGGTCGTGTCGGTCGACTACCGCCTCGCGCCGGAGCACGTTTTTCCGGCCGGCGCCGAGGATTGCTACGCCGCGACGAAATGGGTGGCCGAAAACGCGGCTGCGCTCGGCGCGGACTCGTCACGGCTGGCGGTCGGCGGCGACAGCGCGGGCGGAAACCTGGCCGCGGTGGTCTCGATGATGGCGCGCGATCGCGGCGCTCCGGCGATCAACTTCCAGTTGCTGCTTTATCCTGTCACCGATTGCGCGCTCGACACACCTTCGCAGAAGGAATTCGCCGCCGACGGCTACGTGCTGTCGCGCCTCGATATGGAATGGTTCTGGAAAAATTACACCGACCCCGGCGCCGAAAAAAATAATCCCTACGCCTGCCCGCTGCGCGCGAAAGACTTGACCAGCCTGCCTCCCGCGCTGGTGCTGACTGCCAGTCACGACCCGCTGCGCGACGAGGGCGAGCGATTCGCCGAGCGCCTGATCGCGGCCGGCGTCAAAACCACCTGCACCCGCTATGAAGGCGTCACCCACGGCTTCGTCAGCTTCGCCGACGGCCTCGACAAAGGCAAAGAAGGCCAGCGCCAGGCGGCAGACGCCCTGAAAGCAGCCTTCGCGCGGTAGCTCAACTCGCCCCGATCCCCCTGCTGACTGCGCGCAGCGCCCTCCGCTAGTATTCCTCCGCGATGGCGAAGCGACCAACTCAACCCGGCAGCATCAAGGGCGACCGCCCGATTCGCGGCGCACCGACCCGCGCGCTCGACGACCTCTACCATCACCTGGTGACGGCTTCATGGCCGCTGCTCATCGCCTTGATCGCGATTGCGTTCACCGTCGCCAACCTGCTGTTCGCGGTCGGCTACTACCTCGACCAGGGTATCGAGAACACTCATTCCGGCTCGTTCGCCGACATGTTTTTTTTCAGCGTCCAGACCATGGCGACGATCGGTTACGGCCAGATGGTGCCGGTCACACTGTTCTCGAACATCTTGGTTTCGATCGAGGCGCTCACCGGGTTGCTCGCGCTGGCGCTGATGACCGGCCTGGTTTTCTCAAAGTTCTCGCGCCCCACCGCGCGCGTCAGGTTCAGCCGCTATGTGGTTGTCGGACCGCGCGACGGCGTGAACAGCCTGATGATCCGGATGGCTAACATGCGCGCGAACCGAATCGTCGAGGCGAATATCCACGTCGTATTCGCCCGCCAGGAAATTACTGCCGAGGGTGAATCGATTCGCCGCTTCTACGATCTTCCCACCACCCGCGACCGCAGCGCGATGTTCGTATTGTCGTGGACCGCGGTCCATCGCATCGTCGAGAGCAGTCCGCTGTTCGGCGAGACGCGCGAATCGCTCGCCAGTTCCGCGCCCGAAATCATCGTGTCGATCACCGGCCTCGACGAGAGCTTCTCGCAGACCATCCACGCGCGGCATACCTTCGAGCTCCATGAGATCATATGGGGCGCCCGCTTCGCCGATGTGCTCGTGCTCCATCCCGACGGCAGCAGAAGCGTCGATTACACGCGGTTCGACGACATCGAGAAGCTTACAGTTGTCAAATGACGCCTGTTCACTTAGATACGCAAATCTGGGCATTATCAGCGGGCACCGGGCGGTTAGGAATTCCGCTACGGAACGGGGAGACAGGATGACGTCATGGACAGAGGGTAAGTCCCGAAGATTTTTGATCGCCGTCGCGCGATGGTTCGACACATCGGCCGGCGGCGCTCCCGCTGCCGACCTGCCGCAGAAGACCGATTGGTTCCGATGCATCCCGTACGTGGTTGTCCACCTGATGTGCCTCGGCGTCATCTGGGTCGGATGGAGCCCCGTCGCGGCCGGCGTCGCCGTCGCGCTGTATTTCATCCGGATGTTCGCGATCACCGGTTTTTATCATCGCTATTTTTCGCATCGCTCGTTCAAGACTTCGCGCGCCGGCCAGTTCATCTTCGCCGCTATTGGCGCGACCGCCGTGCAGCGCGGTGCGCTGTGGTGGGCGTCGCATCATCGATTGCACCATCAGCGCTCTGACGAGCCGGCCGACGTTCATTCGCCGCGCCAGCATGGTTTCATCTGGAGCCACATCGGATGGATCACGTCGGAGGCGAACTTCCGCTCCGAGCTGCGCGTCGTGCGCGACCTCGCCAAATTTCCCGAGCTGATGTTTCTCGATCGCTTCGATGTGCTGGTCCCGACCATTCTCGGCTTCGCACTGTTTGGTCTTGGTGCGTTCCTCCAACGCCACGCGCCGGGCCTGCACACGACCGGCGCACAAATGCTCATCTGGGGATTTTTCATTTCGACGGTGGCGCTCGCGCACGGCACCTTTACGATCAATTCGCTCGCGCATGTGTTCGGGCGGCGCCGCTACGAGACTAACGACGACAGCCGCAACAGTTTCACGCTCGCGATGGTCACGCTGGGCGAAGGATGGCACAACAACCACCACCATTACCCGGCAGCCGCCCGCAACGGTTTTTTCTGGTGGGAAATCGACATCACATACTACGCACTCAAGCTGCTCGAGGCGTGCGGGATAATCTGGGACCTCCGCCAGGTACCGCCCGAACTCCTCGAAGAAGACCTGCTCGATGAGCGCCGCGCCGCAGTCGTCGCAAAGAATCGCGCTATTCCAGCCGCTGCGACGCCGTCAGCTGCGGAGGCGTGCCGCGACGCCGGCGACGGCAGTCGAATCATCCCGCAGCTCTCCGAGATCGCACCGCGCAGTGCAGGTGTCGCCGTCACCGAGCCCGAGCCCGCCCCGTGAAACTTCGGCTGAAATTACTTCTCCCTTGAAAGCGGGCACTCACCCTCGCCACCCTCTCACTAACTCGCTCTGACAGGGACGAAGTCCCGCATCTTCTCTTAGTGCTGGGTGCAGGGGGCACCCCTGCCCAGGGAAGTGTGAAACCCACGATGGGTTTCACATTCAATTAAGTTCTTCCCTTCTACCGTCCGCCGCGCTTGCGCCGCGATGCGGTCGCGTGTATTCGATGCGTCGAGATGGCCAAGTCGGATTCCATTGTCGTGTCGGGTGTCGATGCGGCCCGGGCGCGTCGTCCGGCCGTCATCGACCGTTTCGCGCGCGGCGCAGTTCTGAACCGTCTGGCGGGAATCAAAAATGGCCGTATCGTAGTCGAAGACGGCGATGAACGCATCCCATTCGGCCAGGATCTTGCAGACTCCGATTTGCGCGCCACCATCCGCGTTCACGGCCGCCGCTTTTATTCCGACCTCGCGCTCGCGGGCAGCGTGGGCGCCGGCGAGGCGTACATGGCCGGCTCGTGGACGACCGACGACCTGACCGCGCTCGTGCAAATCATGATTCGCAACCGCGATGTGATGGAGGGCATCGACAGCGGCCTCGCGCGGCTCGCCAATCCCGTCCGCCGCTTCATCCATTACCTCAATCGCAACACCAGGACCGGCAGCCAGCGCAACATCGCGGCGCATTACGACCTCGGCAACGATTTCTTCGAGCTGATTCTCGATCGCACGCTGATGATGTACTCGTGCGCGATCTTCGAGCGCCCCGACGCCACCCTCGAGGAAGCGGCGGCAGCCAAGGTCGATCGCATCTGCCGCAAGCTAGATCTGCGCGCGCACGACCACCTGGTCGAGATCGGTACCGGATGGGGCGGGTTTGCGATTCACGCGGCCAAAAACTACGGCTGCCGCGTCACGACCACCACCATTTCGCGCGCGCAGCACGACTACGCCGTCAAGCGGATCGCCGCTGAGGGCCTGTCCGAGCGCATCACCGTGCTGTTCAAGGACTACCGCGACCTGACCGGCCAGTTCGACAAGGCCGTCTCGATCGAGATGATCGAAGCGGTCGGGCATCACTTCGTCGATTCATATTTCCGTAAATGCGGCGAGCTGCTGAAGCCCGACGGCATGATGCTGTTGCAGGCGATCACGATTACCGACCGCGAATACGAGGGCGCGCTCAAGCGCGTCGATTTCATCAAGAAGTACATCTTCCCGGGCAGCTTCATCCCGT
The DNA here is from genome assembly GCA_963842085.1 of uncultured delta proteobacterium. Classification (GTDB taxonomy): domain Bacteria; phylum Desulfobacterota; class Binatia; order Binatales; family Binataceae; genus Binatus. Next base: position 1,671,553 of record CAWJET010000001.1, on the reverse strand, counting down.
CGGTCACGGCGCTGTGCGATTCGATCGCGCGCGCGAGCGACCTGCGCCTGTTTCATCTCGAAGACCTCACGCCCAACTACGCCGAGACCTTGAAGAACTGGCGGCTTAGGATGTTCAAGAACATCGAGCGCGTGCGCGCGCTCGGCTATCCCGAAGAATTCATCCGGATGTGGGAGTTCTACCTCTGCTACTGCGAGGGCGGCTTCCGCGAGCGTTATATCGGCGACGTGCAGATGCTGCTGACCAAGCCCGAATCCCGCCGCGCCCCGCTTCTGCCGCAACTGTAGCCACCGTGTCATTCTTCGCTCCGCAAACTCCGCTCAGAATGACAAACGTGCAGTAGCTTGACAACAGCAAAAACTAGATGATAGTAATTATCACCTAGGTTATGGAACTACAGCTCGTAAACGAACGGCGCCGCGGCTCTTACGCCGCCAAGCGCCTGTCCGAGTTTGCCGAGCGATGCCGCCGCGGCGGCCTCGCGGTCACCCCGCAGCGCCTGGCGATTATCAAGGCGCTGCTCGACTCGGGCGAGCATCCGCGCGCAGACGCGGTCTTCGCCGCGGTCCGAATCCAGCATCCGCATATCTCGCTCGCGACGGTGCATCGCACGCTCGAAACGCTGTGCGAGATCGGCGAGGCGCGCAAGGTCACGATGCTGCACGATAGCGCGCGCTACGACGGGAATATCACGCCGCATCATCACGTGGTGTGCGTGGAATGCCGGCGCGTCCGCGATATCGAGATTCCGCGCCTCGACCGTTTGCTCGCCGGGCAGTCCGAACTGGGCGAGTTCACGGTGCTCGGCTCGACGCTGGAGATTCACGCGCTGTGCGAGGAATGCAGCGCCAAACGCGCCCGGGCGAATCGGACAAGGAAGGAACGCGGCTGACTTTTCAAAATCCAAAATTTCAAAATCCAAAATAAGGAATGGAGTTGATATGGAAAGCGATAGCAAGTGCCCAGTGACGGGGTCTCACACAGTTGGGGTCATGTCGAATCAGGACTGGTGGCCCAATCAGCTGAATCTGAAGATTCTCAACCAGAACTCTCCCCTGACCGATCCAATGGGCGAGGAGTTCAACTACGCCAAGGAGTTTAAGAGTCTCGACCTGGATGCTGTGATCAAGGACCTCCATGCCTTGATGACGGATTCGCAGGATTGGTGGCCGGCGGACTTTGGCCACTATGGGCCGTTGTTCATCCGGATGGCGTGGCACGGCGCAGGCACGTACCGCATCGGCGACGGCCGCGGTGGCGCCGGCGCCGGCCAGCAACGCTTTGCACCGCTCAATAGCTGGCCGGACAACGTTAACCTCGACAAGGCGCGCCGATTGCTCTGGCCGATCAAGCAGAAGTACGGGCGGAAGATCTCGTGGGCCGACCTGATGATTCTCGCCGGCAACGTCGCCCTGGAGTCGATGGGGTTCAAGACGTTCGGGTTCGGCGGCGGGCGCGCGGACGTCTGGGAGCCGGAAGAGGACACTTATTGGGGCCCCGAGGGCAAGTGGCTGGAAGACAGGCGCTACAGCGGCGACCGTGACCTCCAGAATCCTCTCGCCGCCGTTCAGATGGGCCTGATCTATGTGAATCCGGAAGGGCCGAACGGCAAGCCGGATCCCCTCGCGGCGGCCAAGGATATTCGCGAGACGTTTCGCCGTATGGCGATGAACGACGAAGAAACGGTCGCGCTGATTGCCGGCGGTCACACCTTCGGCAAAACCCACGGCGCCGGCGATGCGGTACTGGTAGGTCCAGATCCGGAAGCCGCCGGCATCGAGGAGCAAGGCCTCGGCTGGAAGAGCAAATTTGGCACGGGCAAAGCGGGTGACGCGATCGGCAGCGGTCTGGAAGTCATCTGGACCACGACGCCGACGAAGTGGAGCAACGACTTCTTCAAGAACCTGTTCAGCTACGAATGGGAACTGACCAAGAGCCCGGCCGGTGCGTATCAGTGGAAAGCGAAGGATGGCGCGGGCGCCGGCACGATACCGGATCCGTTCGACAAGTCGAAGCGTCGCGCCCCAACCATGCTGACCACCGACCTCTCTCTGCGGTTCGACCCTGTTTACGAAAAGATTTCAAGGCGCTTCTACGAGCATCCGGATCAGTTCGCAGACGCGTTTGCCCGGGCGTGGTTCAAGCTGACGCACCGCGACATGGGCCCGATCGCGCGTTATCTCGGCCCGCTCGTTCCGAAGGAGCAGCTGCTGTGGCAAGACCCGGTTCCCGCTGTGGATCATCCCCTGATCGGGGAACAGGACATTGCTGCTCTGAAGGCCAAGATCCTCGCGTCCGGACTGTCCATATCCCAACTGGTCACGACGGCCTGGGCATCGGCGTCAACCTTCCGCGGCAGCGACAAGCGCGGCGGGGCGAACGGGGCGCGCATTCGCCTCGCGCCGCAAAAAGATTGGGAAGTCAACCAGCCGGCCGAACTGGCGAAGGTCCTTCAGAAACTGGAAGCGATCCAGAAGGATTTCAACCGGGCGCAGTCCGGCGGGAAGAAGGTCTCGGTGGCTGACCTGATCGTTCTGGGCGGCTGCGCTGCCGTCGAAGCAGCTGCGAAGAAGGCCGGCCACGAGGTAAAGGTTCCCTTCTCGCCGGGGCGCATGGATGCGTCGCAGGAGCAGACCGATGTGGAGTCGTTCGCCGTACTGAAGCCGGTCGCAGACGGGTTCCGCAACTACCTCCAGAAGGGACTCGAGGGACCGGTCGCTGAGCTGCTGGTGGATCGGGCGAACCTGCTGACGCTGACCGCTCCCGAGATGACGGTTCTTGTCGGTGGCCTGCGCGTCCTGAATGCCAACTTCGGGCAGTCCCAACACAGTGTCTTCACCAAGCGGCCCGAGACGCTGACCAATGATTTCTTCGTGAACCTGCTCGACATGAAGACGAAGTGGCAGAAGTCCGCCACATCCGAAGGCGCGTTGGAAGGGCGCGATCGGAAGACGGGCGAGCTCAAGTGGACGGGCACCGTTGCCGATCTCGTCTTCGGTTCGAACTCCCAGCTTCGAGCCCTCGCGGAAGTCTATGCATGCAGCGACTCGCAGCAGGCGTTCGTGCGTGACTTCGTGGCTGCCTGGGACAAGGTGATGAATCTCGATCGCTTCGACCTTGCCTGATCTCAGCGGAGCGGCGTTTCAAGTCGTTTTGAAACGCCGCTCACACGCTCATGATCCGCAAGTCGCGTCAGGACTCGAACCTGGCTGGACGATTTTCTTAAGTCGTTGCAACAGAACACTTTCGCTGGCCGATTACGAACGCGTGCGCGACAGGCTGCGCCCTTTATTCATTCATGTAAGGAACGGCGCCGCTCCACGTCGGCCCGCATCTCACGTTCATTTTCGAGAATGCGCAGACTGCGTGGTGCCAGGTCGAAGAGATGATTCGGGCCGAGAAAATGACGCAGCGCGACGCGATCCAGCACGAAATCGACACGTACAACGAGTTGATTCCAGCCGCGGGCGAACTAGCTGCGACCGTGCTGATCGAGTACGCCGAGCCGCGCGAACGCGACGCCGTGCTGGTGCGGCTGGTCGGACTGGAGCGCCATCTGTGGCTGAAGATTGGCCCGCAGAGAATAGCGGCGCGATTCGACGATCGTCAGATGTCAGACGAGAGCATCAGCGCGGTCCAATTCGTCAGGTTCAGTGTCGAAGGCGTGGACGCGGCGCTGGTTCTCGAACTCGCCGCCAAGCGCGAGGTGGCGGTCGAGGCGGATCACCCGAGCCTGGCGGCTCGTGGCGCGATCGGCGGATTGCTCGCGGCGTCGCTCGCGGAGAATCTGCCTGGCGATTGCGCCGGTTTGGTGCACAAGCGCGAACGCCGAATCCGGTCTTCCGGATTCGGCGCTCGCCGTTTAGTTCGTCAGCTAGTGAATAGTTCCGCTGATTTTCTCAAAGCGGCGGCGGCGGGAACGCCGGCAGGGCAACGCCGACCGGGAAGTTCATTGCCGGGGCCTTCCCGCCGATGACCCCGGGGAGCATAAACGTCGGCGCGATGTCGCCGCCTCCGAGATCTGCTGCGATATCTGCAAACTCCGCCAGCGAATTTCCATTGTTGTTTACCACGTACAGATTGCCGTCGGCGCTGAGCGCAATTCCTTCGGGCCGCTTGAGTTTCGTGCTGCCGCCGCTGATCGTGCCGGTCTGGGTGCCGAAACAGCCAAATGGAAGCGCCGGCGTAAAGCAAGTTGCCGGGTCGAAAGGAGCGAAGATTTTGATGCTGTTGTCGCCCACGTCGGTCACGTAGATAGTGTCCTGCGGGAGCGGGACACCGTCCACTAACATTATTGGACCTGAGGCGACTGCGACATACAACGGATTGACGAGAGCACCCGTACCTACGATGGCTATTGGTATCGCGTTGCCATGCGCGCCAGGCTCATACACGGTAACGTACGAGGTGGTCGGCACGAAACCCTCGTTCACGGCATACAGAAAGCCTTTGGCGTCGAACGCAAGGCCCACCGGACCGGCAAGATAAGTGTCGCATCCGCCGATCGTGGCCGGGTTCGCGCCGCCATTCACCGGGCTGTCGTTGAAAGGGGGAATGACATTGAGGCCCGGAGCCAACGTCTCGTGGTCATACTCGGTAATCGTGCCCAAGCTGAAGCCGGGCGCATTCGGAGCGCATAACCCAAGTTCCGGGATGTGGAGATCTGGCGCAGTCACCAGTGGAAGGGTGTTCGCGACCGCTAATATATCGACCCCGAACGGATGAACCCCGTCGAAGGGGTTTTCAAATCCAACGCCCTGGGGAAGGTTGACGCCCGTAACGTCGAATCCTGTCGGATCGCCAATCAGGCTTTTTGGTTCTGAATTACCGTTCGAGCCGGGGGAGAAGACCTCAACGAACCCGTTGGGGAAACCGATGGGGAGAAGGACGAGAGGCACCCCCACCACTATGTCGCCGTCGAGTGAGCTCTGCGCGTCGCCAGTCGGCCCAGTACCAATACCCAAGAGCGTGTTCGTGCCCGTGATGCGCAAGAAAGGCTTCGAGTTGCGGGGTGCACCCGCGCTAAATGTCTCGATGCTGCCGGCGAACGCACTCCCGTAATTTGAGACGACGACCGTGTCAAGCAGAGCCCTCTTCGGTGGCTTTTTCGCGTAGCTGGTGCCGGTTGTTCCCCCGACGAACGCAGCGAACAACAACATCGCGGCCACGAGCGAAAGCTGAGGAGCGACCGCCCTCAACTTCGGCGCCACTCCATGCGCCAACGAGATCCCATCGTTGCCCTCAGTCATCGTCTGCATCCTTCCATGCATCATTAGTGTCTAACCCCCGCCGAGTCGAATCGGTGTCCCGTCTGCTGACCCAATCAGCCTAGAAAAGCCCATGCGGCCATTCGGTTCTTCCTCTCTCCGCAAGGCCAAACTGAAGCCCCGCCAAGGTCCGGAAATCCCCCCGGACGCGCATCCGGTGGTCGTACCTACACTGATCGGATGATAAATTCAAGTGCGACGTAATTCTTTGTTCATGATCCGCTTCACGATCGGCCCCGCGCTCGATCGTGGGCATCTGATTGACACGGGACTTTAATCATTTGCGTAGAAAGAGTGCTAGTGCCTTGGGAATGGGGTCGTCCGGCACTCTGGGTAGCACCAAAACCGGAAGAACGCACCCCTGCGCGTTGCCCGAAATCCGGAATCGTCGATATCACTCGGCGCTTAACGGAATGTTGCAAACGTGTGACCGGCTCGTGCTCCCTTCTTGACAAGGTACGCCGGGGAATGGTAGCTAAGCCGCGTTCGTAGGTTCCTTACGCACGAACGGGGAACGAGTGTCTGACGCTTGCCCGGTGGGCCGGGCGAGGAGTTCGACGTAACCACGAGGGCTCCAGCTTGGGGGTGACTATGCAGAACGGGAACAAGGGTTTCGGAGGAACGCGGTGGCGGAGTTTGTTGGTGGCTGCCGTGGCAACGGTCGGGACGCTATGGACCTCGGTCGCAATGGCGACGATCACGCAGGGCGACTTTTCGGTCTTCGGCTATTTTGAAACCCGCGAGGCGGGTCGCTGGGGCGAAGGCAGCTCCAGCAGAAACTCGACGCCGACGTTGACCACACATCCAACACCCACTACGACGTTCCAATCGCCCGGCAAGTCGTTCGGGATGAACGGCGGCAGTTTCGATTTCAACCATTGGGATCTGGTTGAGCAGCGCAACCTGGCAGACGTGCGTCCCGATTACCACATGATCAAGAACTACAAACTGCTGGGCCGCTTCGACACGCTGCTGATCAAGGATGCGGATTTCTTCGCCTACTACCGGCCGTGGTACGACTCGTTCGGCTCGATCAAAAACAGTGGCCGGCAGCGGCCGAACACCGACGTGATCCCGTACTCGGCGCAAGGGGGCCGCGCGCTGCAGGACGAATATTTCAAGAACGATCTGCGCGAGTATTATGCGCAGTTGAACTTTACCGACAACCTCTCTGCTCGCATCGGCAAGCAGCAGGTCATCTGGTCGGAAGCCGATGCGCTGTCCGGAACCGAAGTCACCAACCCGGTTAACGCCAGATGGCACGGAGTTTACGGCGCGGAGTCGGCCGAGGACGTGCGCACAAACGTCCGGATGGTCAAGCTCAACTACATCCTGCCCGATTTCGAAAAGACTGCCAACAACGAGTTTGAAGGCTTCTGGATCCCCGGCGACTTCCAGGCCGCCGGGCTTGAAGCTCAAACCGACCCGCGCAATCCGTGGGTGGTTCCGGCCGCCTTGGGCGGTGGCTGCAATTTACCGGCAGGGGCATGCGGCCCGGGTGACACTCCGTTTCCGCTGAGCATCAACCAGAACGGCCAGCAACTCAACGTCAATGAGCTGCCCAACGCCGACGACAAGGCAATGATCTTCCTGCCTGTCGGGCCCAAAATTGGCAAGCACCAGTATGGTCAATTCTACGACGTTATCCTGCAGAGTATCAGCAAGACCCCGTCAAACTCGATAGAAAACAGCGAATTTGGCATGCGTTATTCGAGCCTGCTGCCAATTGGAAACGGGCTCCAGGCCAGCTTCATCTTTCTGTACGAATACCGCGATGCGCGCAGTCAGACGTGCTTCTGGTGCGGACCGGCCGTCACGGGATTGCCGGGCTCGTTCACCGCTGCCCCCGGAGTCTTCGTCACTCCTGGCCACTATACGCATGGCAACCCTCGCGCGGGTGTGGCCAAGGCCGGATCGGTTAATATCGTCAGCTCGAATGACATCGTCCGCAACAAGTTCTTCGGCTTGACGGGAACCTATTACGATAAAGACTTGACCGACATCGTGTACCGATACGACTTTCTGTACCAGCCGGATCACGCGGTCTCCACGCCCGCGGCCATTAATGGCGTCCCCACCCGCTATCCGGGGGGAACGGCCTGGACCGAGCTGACCCGCTGGATCATTGCGGGTGACCGTCCGACCTACATCCCGTGGCTATCGAAGCAGCACACGTTCCTGACGGCTCAGGAAACCACCACTTGGCTGCCGGATCGTCCGACTGATGCGCAGGCCATCGTGGTTCCCGGATTGGCCGGCGTCGGCAAGCAGCGTGAACTTAGCAACCTGTTTTTCTTTGCGGCAACGAACTGGCTGATGAACGGCCAGTTGACCACTACCAACGTTTTCACGTGGGATATCGACGACGACGTCGGCGATCTCACGACGACCAACGTTTACCGCTATTCACGAAACGTGCTGTTCGGACTGAACTCCCAGTGGTTCATCGGACGCAGCGGGCGCTACACCGATCCGTACCTGCTAAGCCGCCAGCAGCGTTTCAACGAGCTCGAGTTCACTTTCACGTACGAAATCTAGAAGTCGATTGGACTGATCGGGCGGCTGTGGCGTATGCTACAGCCGCCTTTGTTTTTCCGGCACGATGAGGGCATTGCCGGCTCGAACGGAAGGGTAGGGGAGGAGTTTTTTCGCCTCCATTCTTTACACCGGCTGCCATGCCCGCGATGAACGACAATCCACAAACAGACTGGTACCTCGTACGCACCAAGATCGGTAAGGAGCGATGGGTCCGCGACCAGCTCGCCAACGTGGTGCCGGAGGTGTTTCTGCCGATGCTCAAGGCGAAGGCGCCGCGATGGGGACGGATGGCGGTGTCGATAGCGCCGCTTTTTCCATGTTACGTGTTCGCGCGCTTCGATCTCCAGCGGCAGTACTTCGACGTAAAGTATATGGCTGGGGTGCGCGCTATCGTGTCGGCGGGAATCGATCCGCTTGCGGTGCCGGCGGCGATAGTGTCGGAGATTCGCCGCCGCGGCGTGAACGACGTGATCGAAATACCCGACAAACCGTTCGGCACGGGCGAGCGCGTGATTGTAGTCGAAGGCCCCTTCCGTGGATTCGAAGCGATCTTCCAGCGCTATCTTTCCGGCGCCGAGCGAGTGGCGATCCTGCTGAGCGCCGTTGAATCGGGCGGGCTGCGCGTCGTGCTGTCGGCCTCGGCGGTTGCCAAAGATTCGTGACCGATGCCGTCGCCGCGCGCCCATGCAGTTGTCCGCGCGATGCTGGTGGGCATGACGGGCGCACTCGCTTGCGCGGCCTGCTCGGCCAGTTCGCCCGCAGTAGAATCGGTGCAAAAGAAGGTGCAGGGGTTCCTGGGACAACCCAACGTCACGTCGTTTCTGGACATGAGATTCGGCGATTCTCTGTACCGGGTACAGAAAAGGTTTCCATCGGGCACGATGGAGACCGCTCCCTAAGCGCGGCACGAGCCAATTTGGGCGGCGAAGTGCTGCTGCATTGTCAGCGTGAGGCACGACCAAAGTAGGCTCGATCGGTACCAGCAACATGTCGCCTGGCGCGCCTGCAAAATCCATTTGCGAGGTCGAAGAGGGCCAGACAGCCGCCGAAATGCCACGCCTGGTTGTGGGTCGGCAGGGACTACCGGCCGATAGTCATCGCCGCGCGGGAACGGTTCAGGCTAGGCGCGTCCTTGCTCGCCACCGCCGCCACATTGGATCTGCGCGCGATTTTGAACCGGGTGTTCCCCCCCAGATGCTGCGCGGGTCGCGTCTTTATTCGACCCTGCACAAAACTGAGCGGTTCCGTCAACGAGCAAAGTGCGCAAGTACCGATCGCTGCGCTTGCGGAGCCCAAGAAGGGAGGCGCGCCAGCTACGGCAAATCCATTGACTCGCTCTCTTGCAGCTCGCGGTCGATCGACCTACGCGGCCTCTGGAGACCGACCTCTCCCTTCCAGAGTTCGCGAAATTTAAGAAGGAGACGGTTCAGTTTTACAGTGTGCAAGGATCTTGCCTGGCTTAGCTCAAGTTGTATATAGCGGATTCCAGTTGAACTCGCTGGCAGCATCCTCGCACCCTCCCAGCGTGTGGCATCTTTTCATCCCACCCAATCATCCCACCCAACAGACCCCCCTCTTCGCTAACAGCAATCAATGTGCCACAGGCGATTGCTCGATAACGCCCCGAAGATAAGGCGCACTCCCGCCAACAGTAAGCTTATAGCTACAATTTGTAGAAGGTATGCAACAATCTGTTGCTGACGCTATTTCGTCCCTTTTGTGATTCACAGGAACGTGGCGTGAGCCGCGCGCCTTGTGCGGCAGCTTCTTCTGCTGTTTTCTGGATCTAAAATTGCGGATCTAAGGTTGTTGCATTCGCGCAGCATTTGGTTGCAGTTCAACATCGAGTCCGGGGAAAGACTCCGACCCCATGAGGCGCCCGCACTCTCGCAGGCGACGATCCCGAGGTGGACCGCAATCTGGTGAAACGTCTCCGGTGTTAGCTCTCACCGTAGATCGCGCGCTCAGTTAGCACAAGCCAACTACGAGTCATGTTTTGCATCAACGGCTAAAATTGCGCCGCTTGGGAGTCGGCATAGAAGCGGGGGTCAGCGCAAGCAACCGAAAACATGGAAAAGTTGGAAGGTGTGTCTCGCGAGCCAGTTCCCCAAAAAGTCCGCCTCTTCATATGGCGGCGGGACGGAGCGAAGTTCGTTACTCTTGCGGTCAAACGCCGGACCTTCCGCGGCCATGAGCAAAACCACCAAATCCCCGCGAACTAATTTTGGAGAAGACGCAACATGGATTCCGCGCTTCATTTTATGTGGGGATACTACGATTTGCATAAGCTGACTAAAACACAAGATATGGGGGCTTGACTCATGCCGAACTATGACCGAAAATCCGTCTGTCGAGGAGTAGCAAAGGTGAGCCGTCAGTTAGCTAGAACAATACGCCAGAATGGCTGGTTGCGAAGCGAAGGCACGTTCGTCAATGCTCATCAATCTTCAGCGACCATTCGGGCGTGGAATTCGATAGCTTGCGGGCACCAAATCGGACTCTAGCCAAAAGGCTAAACAATTTTTCATAGCTAAAAAATGGGAGGAATTGGAATGTCAAATGAGCAGGTTTCGTTTCAGCCGGGTCTGGCGGTATCGACGGTTTTCGAGCAGGTCAGGCCACTGCAAGAACAGCTCGCTCAGATCGCGGTCATTCTGGAACCGATGCACCAGCTTTCCGTGCTGGCAAATGTGTTTGAGCCTCTCCGCGAGTTCGAGGTGAAGATCAAAGAGCTGGCCAAGGTGCTCGAGCCGATGCACAATTTCCAGGACCAGCTTCGACAGGTCCTGAAGCAGTTCGCGCCCCTGCAGGATCTGGATCGCGAGCTTGACCAGCTTTCCGCGGCGTTCGGCGAAAGTTTGAGCCAACTTGTCGCCGCGCTCGAGCCGGCGGCTGCGCTTCAGGATCGACTCGCGCATCTTGCTACTGCATTTGAGCCGGCCAAGACCCTTCGCGAAGAATTCTCGACGCTCGCGCAGAGTTTCGAGCGAAAGCCAGAAGGTTTACCCCAGTAAGCGTGAAACCAGCAGAAAATCCAGAACCGGGAGATCAAAAATTGGACACCGCACCTGTCGACACCGAGAGATTGGTCCGCGAGTTGCTCGGCGCCTTCGATTCGCTCAAAACGATGTCGAGGCCACTCACTTGCTCCTCGCCAAGCGAAAGCGAGCAACAACAACCTCCTAAGTCGCAGGAAGGTCGTTCGAAGCCCTCTGAGCTTGTCGGTGGCACTCCATCAATCACGTCAGCGGACCCATGCCTCGTCGCGACCACGCCTGTCGAGGTTCTGACGGGGATGGTTTCAGATATCGAGGGAGAACCAGAACAGATCGCTGCGTTCGAGGGCGATGAGAGTTCAGAGACCCCGGACCGTCAAATCGAAGCTCAATCAAGCCAGCACGACATCATCGAAGAATTTCGCAACGACCATCAAGTCATCGAGCGCCTCCGGGTGACTCCTCAGGAGCTCGACGCGCTGTCCAGCGCATCTCTGCTGGGATCTTTGACTTGCAAGCAAGACCTGCTGTTCATATTGGGTCAAATTCGCGAAGCTAGGAAACGAGCGAACTTGCAAGTAACCGATCTACCCGAGCCGCTCCAAGTCCCGGGCAAGAAAGTCGAACCGCCGATACCGGACTTTAGCGAGATGGCCGAGCGTATTCGCCGCGACGCCCTGGCGAAACTGCTTGAATCAGATTCATGGACGGGTAGCAATGCTCGCAGCCCGCTTCGCCAGTTCGGGGTCTTTTCCTCCGCACTCGTTTTGCTGGCAGCGATGATGTGGAGCTGCGTCAAGTTGATGTTGAATTGGTGGCATCATCTGTCGTCCAAGCTGGCCCTACCTGGTTCATCGTTCATTGAACGAGCTGCGAGGTTGGGCAAGACGGGCGACTCCAAGACCCTTCTGGGCGGCGAGATTCTGTTGGTAGCAAGCGCTGCTCTCGCAATATTTCTCAGGCGGAGCAAGTCCCTGACGCGAAGCAGCGGTAGCATCTGATCGGCAGTTGCTGCTCGCCCGACCAACCCTGCGCTCGAATCTCCTAGTCCGGGAATAGTATCGACAGCCATCACGTTCTGACCTAGGAGAACACGATGATACTGTTTGACTTGGATGCAATTCTCCGCGGCGCAGACTCACCGACGGGGGGGCGTTCCGAGCCGTTTCAACCCCATCTCGCGGTGTCGACGGTTTTTGAGCAGGTCAGGCCACTGCAAGAACGGCTCGCTCAGATCGCATATGTTGCGGGACCTATGCACCAGCTGGCCGAGCTGGCAAAAGTGTTTGAGCCTCTCCGTGAGTTCGAGATGCGGATCGAGAAGCTGGCCAAAGTGCTCGAGCCGATGCATAATTTCCGGGACCGGCTTCAACAGGTCCTGAAGCAATTCACGCCCCTGCAGGCGTTAGAGCAGGAGCTCGATCACTTTTGCGCGGCATTCTGCGAGAGTTTGAGCCAACTTGTCGCAGCGCTCGAGCCCGCGGCTACGCTTCAGGATAAACTTGTGCGTCTCGCCGTCCAATTTGAACCGGCCAAGACCCTTCGCCAGGAATTCTCGGCGCTGGCGCAGAGCTTCGAGCGAAGGCCACAAGGTTTACCCCGGTAGTTGCTCGACGCCTTCAAGTCGCTCAAGGAGGTGCTGGCGCCGCCCGCTCTTCTCCGCGTAAGAGGAAAGCAGCGACAACGATGTCCGCAACCGCCGGAAGATTCTTCGAAGAACGTGCGAGTTTTCCGGCGCCGCTCCATCAAGGGGTCGTATTCCTATGAAGCCGCCGTGTCACGTATACCGCTAACGAAGTGCAGCACGATCATGATCTAATGTTTGTTACGTCTTGAGTCGCCCGCGACGGTGAAAGCGGTGATGCCGGAGCTTCATGCGGTGGACTAGGAACGTCGCGGCGGCTGGAACCGCGCTTTCCATGAGCGGCCAGGCGCCGCGGCCGCCCGACGGCGCATCAAAGGTCAAGCCGAAGCGCGCAAGAACCGGGGCGTCGAGAGGCCGGGGTCCTTGTAAATCAGCCCTTGGGCGGAGGCGGCTGAGTCGCGGGGCCTGGGCCATTCCATTGGCGATAGCGCCAACCCTCAGAGGGTCCGTAGTAGCCGCTGCCGGGACCATAACCCCAGTAAGGCGGCGGAGGTGGGCCATAGGGCATCATGCGCGCCCCTCCTCCGCCTCGCGTTCCCATCATCCACGGCGGGTAATGATGTCGGTGATGGCCGGCTATCAAAATCGATAGCGCCACCAGCACGAGCGCCGCAATCAAGCCACCTCGCCACCATCGATTTTCCCGCTGCGTCGCGAACTCGAGGCTTTCGATGCGTCGCTCGAGCCGCGCCAGCGCGTCGTCACTCTGACCCATGGTACTGGTTGATTCTTCGGGCACGTACTTCTTGCTCCTTGTCGAGCAGTAATGATGATGAGCGCTAGTCCTAGATACGCTAAAGATTCGCCGCGGTTTCGCGCCAGTTCATTTCACTCGAAACCCGCGCGGCCAAACAGCGACTCAAGACAAGTCTATCAGGGTCTTGGAGCTTTGTCGTCATCGATATGCTCGACATCTCTTTGATCTGGATCGAACTCTACTTTTGCATAACGCCTAGCATCGGTGCGACTTCAAGTCGGATATCGGCAGCTTCGACTGCGAGTGCGACGACAGAGGTGATTGTCCGGGTTACGTGGGTCTGATGTGCGAGGGTGCCGAGGTCATGATGGAGTCGGTTCCCGCCGCATCGACCTCGAGCAGTGGCGCAGCGACCTGCTCGCGGTGGAAGGCACCGAAGAGGTCCACGACTTGCGCGTGTGGTGACCTCTCCTCGCAGCAATTCGCGCTCGCGGCGCACCGGTGATAAAGGATAGACGCCGATCACGATCGCGTGCTGGCGAACATCTCGCACGTGCGCAAGTTCAACATCCGTCAAATGACCGTGCAGCTCGAACGCGATAGCCGGCGCGAGCGCGAGCCCGGGCACATATGAAAAGATCAGAGGAGATGAAGATGGCCGATGAAGGAGGACTGTACAAGGTCGAACGCGGCAAAGTACTCGCGATCGAGATCGAAGCGGACAACCGCAACGCGCTGTTAGCCCGCGCCACCACCGCACTGTCGCGAATCATGGTCCAGCCGGACAACGTCAAGGCCGCGGACCGGCAGGAGATCGAAATCGTCGACGACACCGACGTCGAGATGATGCACGATCTGCTGGCTGCCGCGCTGAACGTGTTCCGCAGCGGTTTTGTCTGGCGCGATGCCGAGCTCGAGGAGCGCGACGGCCCAATCGTCGTGTGGCTCTCGGGCGAGCGGTACGACCCGGATCGCCATAGCCTGCCCCTCAACTACCAAAGTGCCGGGCGGCGAGGGCCTCTCTGAACCGGGGCGGAGCAATTCAGGCCTGCTTCTGTCCTCCGGCGGCCTGCGCCGCGCGCTCCTCCTTGGGCAATATGGTTACTTTGCGGTCTTCGCGGATGCCCTCGGGATGTATTGAGCAATGTCCCTCGAACAGCGCGCCTTCGTGAACCGAAAGCAAGGGAGCTGTGATATTTCCGTTCAACTTCGCCGAAGGACGGATTTCGATTCGCTGGCTCGCAACGATATCACCGCTGACCTTACCCGCGACGGACACGGAAGCGCCGCGAATCTGGGCGGTAACCACGGCGGACTCGCCAATCGTGAGGCTGTCCTTGGCATTGATCTCGCCGTCGACCTCACCGTCGATTCTCGCGGGACCCTCGAAGCAGATTTTGCCGGTGATTCTCGATCCTCGATCGAGATACGCCCTTCCCTCGGGCGGCCCTTGCGGCGTCGTGGTGGGTTGGATTTTCGGATTCTTTTCAGGCTCTTTCGTGAACAGCGCCATCGCAAAAACTCCTCTGGGCGCAATTGGCCAATGATCCGCGCCGCTCCAAGGTTTGAGCTTAGGCTTGGCCATTAACCCGTGCAAATGTAACTGGTGCTGTCTTAATTCGGGCGAGGAGTTGGCCTTACCTCTTTGGGTGTGATGTCTCAATAGGCTGTCCTTCCGGTACGACACTGGAAGGTGAAGGGTGCGAACTCAACACCTACGCAGGAGGTCACCCCGCATGGACATTCATAAGAATGCGCGCGCCACGCCCGCATGGTCGAGCAGAGCTGGCCAGGCGAGTTTCAGCGGGCGAAACGGCGGTGGCAGTGGCCGCGGCCTTGGACGTGTGCGAGAAGACGCTGCACAAATGGGTCATGCGTTTTGCCAGTGACCGCTGAGCTCCTTTGATTTCTGTCCGTGCGGCCGGATCTCATTTACACACAGGTGAGCTCGTTCGTGATGCAGACGTTCATCAAAACGTTGCGGAGCCGCATCATGTAGGCGGCTGATCGGACAAATGTCGAATCAGCGTTGCTTGCGCCGGAAATGGTTTGAGGAAGCGCTGACTGGCCGGAAACTCCCGCTTTTCATTGTGTATTTGGTTCAATCCGCGAATGCCGAAACCGACGACGAAAAATGGTACGCGTCTTGCTGCACGCTGAGGGTGGCTACCGCCCGGCAGGTAGCAGATGGGAGGGTTCCTTGATGCAGAATTGTGAAGCGAGCCAACCGTTCGTCCTGGGCGACGATCAAATCGTCCCGGAGAGAAAAGCGAAGAGCAAGCAGCGAAGCCAACACGCCAGAGCAAAACAGACCCCGACCAACCATCGCGAGAGGCTGTGGAACAGCGACGATCCCCTTCTCGGTCTGCATGAGGAGGTTATCGAGACCCACGCGCATGCTTACCTGTTTAACGCGCAGATCCGTGGCGCCGGTACGTTCGAAGCCTTCCTGCGCGCACGCTTGCTTGGGGAATCACATGGCTTGAATGAATCCACAGCCCAGACGCAGCCGAATTATCAAAGAGGAAAGCGGAAGTCCGTGAAACCGCGCTGGAACGCGCAGAGCATGGTTGAGCGTCTAGGCTCTTCGTTTGCCCACGGCAGGAGTGCCTGGCATACGGCGTCGGCCATCGTGAGGCGTGAATCGAGGTTGCTGTTTCCGCAGGCCTAGTGCGCGCGGAGGATGGGTAACCTCCGGGCGATACGCGCGGAGCAAGTTTTAAGAGGCCGCCGCTGGCGCTTCACCTCCGGTGCCGGTATCGTCCATCCGGCGCTGCGAGTCGAAATCCGCGTCCTGGGTTAACGGCATTCCTGTATACCGCGGGTCGACTCGCGCGTGTCCGTTCAACTGTTATGGAGGGTCCGTAATGAAGGCAATTGCCTGCGCGCTCGTTACTGCCGCGATCGGCGTCACGCTCGCTTCCGCAGCCCTCGCGGCGCAAGGCACGATCGTCATTCCCGCCAGCGGCGGCAAGCCCGAAATCACGATCGAGTTTGAGCCGGGCACTGCAAACCTGAACCTCGATGAGCTGAGTGCGTTCGACGCAGCGCAACACGCCGATCCTGCAATCGCCGATCAAATCGCGATCTCTCCCGGGCTGGTGGCCCGGCCGGCGTATGTCGAGAAGCATCCGGCGCTACAACAGTTTCTCGACAGATATCCGTCGGCGCGTGAAGAGATTCAGGCGAATCCGGGCAACTACGTCGTGCCGTTGCCGGGGTCGACTTGGAATCGGTCGCTGTTTCGCAACGTCGCCGACTAGCCGCCACATCTCGTCGTCGAAATCAAGCGATCAACCGAGCTTCAGCGGGACCTCGGCCCCGAGGACGCTCCGGCAATCATCGCGCTCGAGCAGATGATCGACGTGAGTGCCGTGCTTCGGGCATGGGCGCTGTGGTTTGCGCGGCCGCAGCCCAGTCACTCGCCCCAGTGCCACGCTGACGCGAGCGGTGCCCTCGCAAAGCGCCAGGTAGCGTCGTTGTCGCCGGCTATCGCGAAAATGAAGAGCGCGCCAGCGAGCGACGTCGCGATCAGCGTGTGAAGCCACCGGACCAATGAGTGTTTGTTGCAACAGTGGTGGCGGCCGGCTGGCATTGGTGCCGCTGAACTTGCTCTACTAAGCCGCGTCAACGCCAAATGCGCGCGGTTGAAAACCGTTTGGGCCAGATGGGTACGAAAGTCAAATTAAATCGCGACGAGCTCCACGTCTGGCTAGCCAGCACGGAGATTGGATCGCAACGACTAGGCGAACTGGAGCGCACGCTCTCCGCGGATGAGATCGCGCGCGCGGGGAGATTTCATTTTGAACGCGATCGGAAGAATTTTGTCGGCCGACGCGGAATTCTGCGCGCTGTCCTGGCCAGCTATCTCGAGACAAGGCCCTCTGCTCTGCGGTTTCTCTACAACAAATTCGGCAAACCGCGTCTGGCGGATTCAAGGGAAGTTCGTAACTTGAGTTTCAACCTGTCTCATTCCAACGAAGTAATACTGATTGCAGTCGCAATCGATCGTGACGTTGGGGTGGATGTCGAGTTGATCGACAACTCCGTGCCTTCCGAGGAGGTGGCGAAAAGGTTCTTCTCGGTTAACGAGATCGCGGCACTGGAAGCCATGCCGCAACCGCTGAGACTCGCAGGATTCTTTGGCTGCTGGGCACGTAAAGAGGCGTATATCAAGGCGCGAGGAATGGGACTTTCAATCTCGCTGGATTCGTTTGATGTGTCGTTGATTCAGGGCGAAACGGCGACTCTGGTTGGAACCGAGAACTCCTCAGACAGGTCGAACTGGAAGATCGAGAACCTCAACATTGATTCGCGCTACGCCGCGGCCGTCGCGGCGGCTGGTCACGATTGGAATGTGGCGCGACGGAACTGGCCAGCTGAGGCCAGCTGGCCAAAATAGAGAATTGAGCTCCGTGGTTTCACGGGAGGGTCGTTGCGGTCAAGCGGGAAGTTCTGGTTCGAAGAATCGCTCTTGCGACTCAAGCTTTTGAGGTCAGATGTTGCGGGTGTGGCGTGGTGCCGACAGCCATGAATCAAGGGACGCTCGGTTAATCCTCCAGTTGCCGCCGATCTTGAACCCCGGAAGCTCGCCGCGCCTGATCAAGCGATAGATTGTCGTAGGGTGCGTGCGCAACACTTCGGCGACCTCTTGGATGGTAAGAAGACTGCTGAGTTCGGTTTGGCTTGTCGCGGTCCGTTTCACCAGCTCACCATCTCCGTCGTGAATCAGATTCATCGGGAACCTCCGATATCGTGATGCGCACCCCCCCGAGCGGCCAGTGCGTTTGTTTCAGATTTCTAATGCACCTACGTGCGTCCTCACCTGTAATGCTGAAATTGGAGTGAATCTGACCTTAAATCGGAGGCGGCCGTATGGCTCGAACACAAAATTTCCGACACACTCCCTACTGCGACGCGCGATGAGATCGTCGCAGAGCGCATGGCTTCTTGAAACGACCTTGATCGCTGCCCGGCGGCGCGGCGCCGCGGTCGCAGCGCGCCGCCCCTTTTATCCGCGCGACTCCCTGGTCCGTCTCCCCGAGCCGTTTGGCTCTCGCTGCGCTTCTCGCGCAAAGGCTTTCCCTACGAATTCGGCGCCTTCATGGATGAGCAACGAAGGTGAGGCTAGGTCGCCCCAAACTTTTCCGGTCGGAAGAATTTCGATGCGTCTACTCGCTATCGATTTGACCTTCACCGACCCTCCGATGACGATCGAGTCGGCGGTGAGCCTGGTAGTAATTACGGACCCGTTCTTACCCACGGTGATGTTGTCCGGTCCCTCGATCTCTCCTTCCACTTTGCCGTCAATGACAACCGGGCCTTCGAAGACTACCGTCCCTATGATTTCGGACCCCTTGCCGAGACAAGAGCCAGTCCGGACCGATGAGGACCCGGCGGCTGCCGGTGGCCGAGTGAGTTCGGACTTGCAATCAATCGTACCTTCATTCTCTTGCAGATCGCTTTTCATCGCTTTCCCTCCAAGCGGTCAAGCGGCCGGAAGACTACGCTAGTTATTAGCGATGCCCTCTCGCCGAGACCGAGCCAAATTTTGCGGTTAGCGGTGAGATGGCGCTTCCACCGCATCACCCGCCTCCACAACCCCTCAAGCGCCAAGCACATATCCTACTCTTGTCAAATGATTTGTCGAGTCCCCCGTCTGTTGAATCTGCGGACACCGGGCAGACCTCGCTGGGGCACGGCGCCGTGGATCGGCCCATCCGACGCTCTGGCGGGCACCGTCACTGCGCTCCGAGGTGTTTCTCAATTGATGGTCCTAGGCCTAGTTATCCGAAATCTATCTCCGTTCAGGCACGTTCGAAGCTCTTTTGGTAGCCGCAGGCTCTTAATTTTCGGTGCGGTATGCCAGCCACCCACGATATTTTGCAGTATCTGAGCGAGCATTGCCGGTCAAATTCACCAAGTCACGCCGAGTCAGAGCGCACATCGCTGCCAAGATGGAAGAGTAAAAGGGTAACGGCTGTACGCGTGCCCGAATGAACAAGCAAATCCGTGAAGTTCGGACTCGGATCCCGGACAAGGCAAGAGTGCACACGCACGGTTTCGAGACGTTCCTCACGATCAGCGAGGTCGCCCAAATCTTGCGTCTGCATCGCAATACGGTCTACCGGCTCATCAGGCGCGGAGACATTCCGGGCTTCAAGATTGGAATTACTTGGAGGGTCAACGAGAAAACCCTGCGAACGACACTGGCACACCAATCCGACAGCAAAGGTCGGCCACAGAAGAGCTGAGCAAGGGGCGAGTTGTTCCCCGTCAGCACAAGTTGGACAGTTCGAGGCGATTGAGGAAGAGAGTGTTTTTGGCTCATCTTTAACTGCGGAAGGAGCGGTGAGATGGGATCGAGAATCGATGCGCAGTCGGAAGAGGCGGAGAAGGCGGTACGCGATCAATGACGTCCTATCAAAGGAGTGAGACCAGTGGCCTTGGCCTTGCAACTGATTGGTCGCCAAGCAACCCTTGAGCCCCCGGCAAGACCATCCGGATCCGCTGCCGGAACAGTAGGGCCCATGGTGCGATCGAGCGAGACGTGCTGCACATAGGCTGGCGAGCTCGGGAGGGGCTGCGGTCTGCACCCCAAATGGCTTTGTTTTGTGAATTTCGGTCGGCCGGCTGATTGCCTTCCTCCTTATTTCTGGCTGACCGATTCCGCAGCTTGTTTTTACTCAGATTTCTGCTAATTCACCCAGCCCGAGACGCCGAACTTTCTGACGCAACCGATTGTCAAATGTAGCGAACTTTCGCTTGCGACCGGCGGAAGCGACGTGCAGGGCGTCCGCAAAGTCCATGCCCTTCTCGTACCATTCGATGGCTTGCCTCGCTACCGCTTCGTCTTCAACTTCGACATTGAACACACTCAGGACGCCGCGGAATGCGGAAATAATAGCATTTGGCCCGACCTTATAGGCGCTCCGTAGAACCCACTCCAGTTCGAGTAGAACTGTCTTTGAGACAAAAACTCTCTCCTGCTCACGCAGAAACCGCGCGGCCCGAGTCGCCTGAGCTCTATCGTCGTTGGTTATGATGCGGACAAGCACATTCGTATCGAGCGCCGTCATCATTTGCGCGACCGTGCCTCAGCCGCCACCGCCTCATCCATTTCCCTTACGCTCTTGCGCGAACCAGCATAAGAGAGGCAGCCGATGATCGACTCCCAAGTCCGCGACGCGCCCCCGGTTTTCGGCTTGAGCAAAATGCCCTCCTCCCGGTCCTGGATGATGAATTCAGTGCCGGGCTTCCATCGACGGGACGTCCTGAGCGATTTGGGAAGAACGACCTGGCCCTTGGTAGACAATTTCGTCGTCTGAGTCATGGTAAGATTGCCAGTAAGATGATTGCAGGTTGCCAGAAAAGTTTCAAGCCAGGTTCGGGCCGCTCAAACGGAGGACGGCCTGCCAACGGTCCCTTGCCGCTGCGCGTTGGCGCACAAACAAGCTGGCTGTCTTCTCGTATAGCGACAATATCCTGCGCCACTTTGGCTAGGGCTCGCTCATTTGCATTGGAAATGGGTTCGTTCGGCAAAAAGCAGAGAATTCTTCGCCGGCCCTTTGCGCTCGTCGTCGGCATCTAAATCAAACAACGTTCTGTTATCTTCGGCGCAACCGAACCCTTCTTCGGCACGCCCATCAGTCGGCCTATGCGACGGAGGTTTCGATTTCTCGTGTGCCAGCAGGTTGTGCGAGCGCAGACTCATTCGTCTTTCGACACGTTCACGTTCACGGTCGGCGGCAGCGGCTCACCTATCCGCCGGCGCTGCAGACGCTCGAGTTGATCGATGTCACGGCGCATTTCGCGCTTAATTGCGGTCTCGTAGCGCTGGATGCGTTCGAGTTCGAGGCCTTGGGGAATGCTCAGCCGTTGTCGGGCGATCTCAAGAGCGATTCTTTCCTGTTTACGCAGCTTTCGTTCCTGGCGATCCAGATCCTTGAGCATCGTCCCCAAGTAATTGCGTGCAATTTCCTTCGTGTCGGAATCGCCCTTGTCGGCCGTAGCCGTTGGCTCGCCGACACTATCCAAAGCCTCCTTTAACACCTCCGGGATTTCCCCAAGAAACCAAAACCTGAGCGCCGAGGCGGGACTTTGTAGTTCGTCTCCAAATACTTCCTCGAGCCGGTCGCAGCTATCCTCGGAAACTGTACCCTCCTTTTCGAGTTCGTAGACGGCCTCGTCGATTGCGTCCCGCAGATAAGGGATCCCTGCGCTGCTTTTTCTCAAGATTTGCGGCACGCGCTCGGGGAAATGCCTAAACGCGTGATCGATCTCGGCTTTGGCATTGCTCACCATTGTGCTCGACATTTGCGTTCGAGTTTCGCCGAGTTCGGCGCGGTGCACCCGCCGCAGCCGCCATTCCGCCAGTCCAATTTGCTCGACCAGGTGGCGCTCCGTGTGACCCTCAGGCTTCCAATCCTCAAAGAGTTCTCTTAATAACGCTTCCAGCTCTGCGGGATTTTCCTCCCCGGGAATTATCACCTTCTTCGCCCGCAAGCCGTGCGTCAGGGCGTTGAGTCGCGAGGCCCGCTTACCCTCAGGCGTGGTCGGTCCGGTTGAGTGAAGCGCGTTTCTCCGGTTGGCCTCGATTTGCTTGACGGAGGTGCGCCGCGGTGCTGGCGAAGTATCGGCGTCCTTGGTTAGCGGAGATTGACTTTCCCCTGTTGGCGGTTCACCTACGACCATGGGTCGGTACCTTCTCTGCGGTGTTCATCGATGACAGAATCGGGCCTTTCGTCGGCAGCCGACTTTCCGCCTGATGGCTTCAGGTCCAGTGCCGCAACGAGACTCTAAAGACGGACGGTCACGGCGGCGTGGATCGGTGTCAACGGCAAACCGTCGAACAGGGCCGCGCGCAAAATGGCAACCGCGTCGATGACGGCAGCCTGAAGCTTCTCTGCGACCTTTTCGAAATTCGCCGGATTGCGGGTCTTTCCAATTTGTCGTAGCGTTGCCACTTGCGTTGCCTCCCTTGAAGTCTTTTGCAGCGATTTGAAGAGTCGGGCCATTCTTTACTCAAAGTACCACGGATATCGTAGCTATGTCAAACAACGGCCGACGTCGTAGTCGGGGCAAACAAAAGCGCGGCTCGTTTGCCGCTCGTTTCGCGCTGCTCGTCAAGGAGTTCGGCAGCCGGTACCGGCTAGCCAAGGCCTCGGGGGTTCCGGAGTCAACCCTGCAGCAATATGCGCGTCAAGAACTTCCTCCGCGGAGCGACATTCTGATTAAGCTCGCGCGCGCCGCCAACGTGTCGGTCGACTGGCTGGCAACGGGCCAGGGTGAAATGAGAGCCGCCGGACAGCCGCCGGGCGCGACGTTCGCCGATGTGGCCATGGTCGAACTGCGCGACATCCATGCGGCGCTGCACATGGAGCAGATTCGCGCACTTCTTCCGTTCAGCCGCTCGTGGCTCGAACGGGCGCTCGGTATCCGCGAACCCGAGCAGCTCTTCCTTTTGGAGGCCGACCGAGATCTTCCAACCGAAATCAGAACGCAGGATTTGTTATTGGTGGACCGGTCCGCGGGCAAGAGATTGCCGCGTGGTGAGGGGTTGTATGTATTTTCCGCACCGACGGGGCTGGCCATAAGACGCGTTCAAGTTGGGCTCAAGCGGGGTTTCGTGGTTACCGGTTCGGGAATTTCGGAGGAACTGGAGGCGACGGAGGTTGATCGAATCTTGGTGGGTAAGGTGATTTGGCGAGGGGGAAGAATATAGTTGGCTGCTGAAATCAAGTTGTGATCGTGCGCCATTCTCCAACAAATCAATTCTCGGCATGCGGCCGCGCGCGAGGTTTGCTGAGGGCTGTTCGGAGTCGGCCGGTTGATCCACGTTATGGCGGCGACCTGCACCGCGCCGACATGGCTCGGCGCGGCCCGCCAGCGGCATGGGGGGGTCTCGGCCGGCGAGATTCGCGCGGAGATCATGCGGACGCGCGACCTCTCCAAGAAGGTTGCGAAAAACGTCAGCATGAATATGGCGAGCGAACCGCCGGTAAGGCGGTCCGGCAAGCAGTTGCAAGATGGGGTTCGATGTGCGGCAGCCGCATCGAAGCCTGGTATGATCAACCCGAACAATTAACGAGGAGGTGAACCATGCCCGCTGTACTCAAGAAGCTTGAAGATCAGGCCATGAGGCTTCCCGCTCGTTCGCGCGCGCGGCTGGCCGAACGATTGCTCGCAAGCCTGGAGGAGGAACCTGCCGAGCCGGATGCCGAAAGATTATGGGCTGCCGAGGCAGAGCGGCGCGCGGAAGAGATCGCCAGCGGCAGGCTCAAGGGAATTCCTGCCGAGAAAGCGCTCAGGAAGGCGCGTGCGGCGCTTCGGTGACCAGGGTCGTTTTTCACCCCTTGTGCGAACGTGAACTCATCGAATCAACCAAATTTTACGAAGCGCGCGCCAGCGGCCTGGGTGGGGATTTCATCCGGCAAGTGGAGCACACGTTGGCGCAGATCGTCGCCAATCCCGAAGCCGGGAGCTTGTTTACGGGAACGATCCGGCGCCGGCTCGTCCAGCGCTTCCCGTTTGCGATTTTGTATCAGTCCGGTCCGGAGGAACTGTCTGTGATCGCCGTCATGCACCTGCGCCGCCGGCCGGATTATTGGAAGCGCCGGCTACGAGCGAAATCCTGAAGAGGCTGGTATCTAGCGCAAAGACGTAAAGGTCTGATGCGACGCCGAAGGCGACTATCTGGAAGTCATTTTCGAGCGCAAGGGAAGATCGGATGCTCCTCGAGGGCGCTCTTAACGTTCCGCACGAGCGGCGATGGACCACCGCCGTGCGCCTGGCAATCGCTTTTGCCCGAACCCTTACATGGAAAGGACTCGCCGCTAAGGAACCTCTGCACAAGTTGATCGATTGGTGTACAAAGGAACCAGACGATCGACGGATGCGGAGGTGCGGTGATGGGTAGCCAGCAGACGTTTGCTTCGGTGGCGTGGAGTGCGAAGGGCAAGGTGACCCGGCGCGAGCGGTTTCTGGCCGAGATGGACGCGGTGATCCCTTGGGCGCGGCTGCTGCGGCTGATCGAGCCGCACTATCCCACAGCGGGCAACGGCCGCCAGCCGCTGGGGCTGGAGAAGATGCTGCGCATCTACTTCCTGCAGCAGTGGTTCAATCTCTCCGACCCGCAGGCCGAGGACGCGATCTACGACAGCGAGTCGATGCGCCGGTTTGCGCGGGTGGAGCTGGGCGACGACGTGGTGCCGGATGAGACCACCATTCTGCGCTTTCGCCATCTGCTGGAAAGGCACGACCTTACCAAAGCGATCTTCGACGCGATCGGCGGCCTGCTCGAGGCCCGCGGCCTGTTGCTGCGCTCGGGAACGATTGTGGACGCGACCATCATCGCAGCGCCCAGTTCCCACCAAGAACGCCAGTGGGACGCGCGACCCTGAGATGAAGCAGACTCGCAAGGGCAGGAACTGGCACTTCGGGATGAAACTGCACATCGGTGCAGACAAGCGCGGCATCGTCCACAGCGTAAGAGCGACCGACGCCGCGGTCGCCGATGTCACCCAGCTGCCGGAGCTGCTGCACGGGTACGAAAGCGAGGTGTTCGGCGACCAGGCGTATTGGAAAGAAGACGACCGCAGGTTCCTTGAGTCGCGGGGAATACATTATCGGATCAATCGCCGTCCTACCCCCCGGCACCCGTTGAGCGAGCGCTGGCGGATGATCAACCGGGTGCGTTCGCGCACCCGCGCTTGCGGCGAGCATGCCTTCCGCGTGCTCAAGCAGTTGTGGGGCTTCAGCAAGGTGAGATATCGCGGGCTGGCCAAGAATCTGGCTCGGGCGCAGACCATGTTCGCGCTGGCCAATCTCTACCGGGTCCGGTATCGGTTGATCCCGGTCGGGACCAGTTGCGGGTTGTGAAGAAGATCGAGCAGCTCCCCAATGCTCCTAATCGCTTCCCAGCAACGATCAACCCCAACGCGCTGCTGCCGTTCCTGCTCTTAGCTCTCATTACTATATCGAACTGCCGCTGTATGACGACCTGTGCAGAGGTTCCCTAAGGCCTCTAGATCCACAACCGCACGCGACCACGACGTGTTACTACACGGATATACGTAACAGTTGCGACCGAAGGTCCTGGAACGCTTGTCAGCAAAGTGACCTGGCGAGGAATCGGCGGGCAATGGTCATTTTATTTCCTTGAGCTGTTCCGCGTCGACGATCTCGCCAGCAAACTTTTCAACTGGGATTCCTGAAGCACGCGATAGCTTCAGGGCATCGACCAGCCTCTCCACCTTCCATTCTTTAATCCACCAATAGACGGACTGCCGGCGAACTCCGCATAGCTTACCCACTGCGGCCGCGCCGCCAGCGAGCTCGACAGCGGCAGCCACCATATTGGGCTTCTCCGCCCGTTTACCTGTAGGTCGAGCAGAGATTTTCTTCCGACCCATGGAGGGCAGTTTAGGCATCACTTCGATGATACTCAAATGCTGCTTTGAACTTCCAGAAACTGAAATAGTAGCATACATAGGACAATTAATATCGCCGTGGCGTGCGCCACAGTTGCTCATACCCAAATTCATTCATGAAATCTACCGTAAATCGCCACTTGATTCAAAGCCGAATGTCCTATATATTTAACATTACCCGGCGCAAATCGGTGCGATGGTTCAGACAAGACTAAAGAAGAGCCACGAGAAACTCAGCTGAACTTTGAGTAATTAGAGTTGGCGCCGCCGAGAACAGCCAGCGTTCAATAAATTCGCAATGGAGGCAGCATGATGAAGACAACCCTCGAGTACAGGGACGATTTTCTCTATGTCGTCGAAGAAAAGGACGGTACGACCGGGGCGCCGCCGAAGTGGCTTCCGGTCCGCAAGGCGGACTACGCCGAAGCCCAAACGCTCCACGGCCGACCGGTCACGAGCGTCAATCTGCAGGAGGGAATTTACGTGGACGAAGAAGGGAACGGTTTTCAGCTGGCGGACAAGGGCGAGACGAAGCCAATAGCGGTCGAGCATCTTCCGGGGAGGGAGAAAACCGAACTCGAGGTGCTACTGGAGGCTTCGTTGAAAGGCGGGAAGGAGCACGAACCAAACGCAGATTCGAGGGGGGCGCATCGGGAGATGCGAAACAACGGCCGAAGCGCAGTGACCGTTGTTCATCCAACAGAGTATCATCTGCCGGCCGGTTTCGGATTCCTCCTGGGCCGGTTCCAGTACGGAGATTTACAGCGGGGACAAACTCGCGGTTCTTTGCCGGTTTCTCGCGGCAACCATTTGTGCCCGCACCGCTCGCAACGGAAACCCCACAGCCTGACCTTGGCCACGTTCTCCCCTCCGCCGATCTTCGTTGCACCATATTCCTTTTAGGTATTCCTTCGTAGTGTACCTTCTAGTAATATAGCAGAGCGTAAGAACAGGATTCGGAAACGACGCCAATCGTCGAGGAAGAAGGCGCATCACGCCGGAGGCGAAATGAAGGCTAGCTTGGACTATCGCGACCGATTTCTTTGTGTGCTCCTCGAAAGCGGAACCGAACCAAAAAAGTGGTTTCCGGTCAGTACAGCAAACCACGAAGAAGTCCATATACTGCTCGGCCGACCGGTAACGAGCATCAATCAACAGGAGGGAATTTACGTGGACGAAGAAGGAAAGGTCTATCAGCTAGCGGACAAGGGCGAGACGAAGCCGATCGCGGTCGAGCATCTGGCGGAGCGGGAGAAGACCGAGCTCGAGGTGCTGCTCGAGGCTTCGCTGAAGGAAGGGCAGGCGAACGGAAAAAGAAGCGGCGCCAAGCGGCTCTTGAAAAAGAATCGAAGCAGCAGGAGTAAGCAGCAAGCGTTGCAGGTCGTGACTGCAAAGCCCGACGCGCGCCCGGCGGAAGCACCCGCTGCCGTCGAGACGAGCGCCTCGACTTTCAACGGCGCCGCTCCCGAAGATCCGGTGCGGCTGAACCTCCGGCAGAAGCTCGCCGAAGTTCGCCGCCGCATCGGCTACGTCCAGAAGCGCGGTCACAACGAGCGTTTCAACTACAGTTACGTTACCGCCGCCGACATCGCCGGCTCGGTCGGCGACCTCCTCTCCGAGCTGGGCGTGGTCGTGATCCCGTGCCTCGAGAATATCGAATACGAGTCGGCGACGGGTCGCGGCGAGACCACGCGTATGGCGCGGGTCGTGATGGCCTACACCTTCGCCGACGTCGACAGCGGCGAAGAAGTGATCGCCAAGGTCGCGGGCCAGGGACTCGATCCGGGCGACAAGGCGCCCTACAAGGCGATGACTGGGGCGTTGAAGTACGCGCTGCTGCAATCGTTTCTGTTGGCCACCGGCGACGACCCGGAAGACGAACGGGCGGATGGTCGCTGCGCCACGCCCAATTCCCCTCGCCCGATCAATGCCGAAGAGGTTCGCGAACTCGAGCAACTGATCAACGACACCAATACTGATCTCGAACGGGTGCTGGCCTACTACAAGGTCGCTTCACTGGGCGAAATGACCGAAACGACCTACCGGCGCGCGGTCGAAGTGCTCAATCGCAAACTGGCCAAACGCGGCAATCAGGAGACGGTTCATGCCCCGGATTGAGCCGCTGCATCAGAACACCCCCGAGTGGCATCGTTGGCGCACGCAGGGGATTGGAGCCAGCGACGCTCCGGTGATCATGGGCGAGACTGCGTTCAAGACCCCGAGAATGCTGTGGTCGATAAAAACCGGGCTGATGCAGGAAGCTGCGGCGGGTCCAGCAGCGCGACGCGGTCGCGAAATGGAGCGCTTCGCGCGTAAGGCGTACGAGCGACAAACAGGAATCCAGATGGAGCCACTGTGTCTGGTCCACGGGGAGTTCGAGTGGATGCGGGCGTCGTTGGATGGTCTCAGCTTCGACGGTTCCATACTGCTGGAGATTAAGTGCCCGCTCAGATTCGGAGATCGTTTATCAGCACAGCAAGGTCGCATCCCCTCCCAGTACTATGCGCAACTACAGCATCAACTGAAGGTCTCCGGAGCAGAGCAGGCGCATTACTGGTCCTTCCACGGGACCGACGGAGTCTTGGTCGAAATACGCCCCGACCGGGAATACGCGAAGCGTCTGGTAGAGGCAGAGGCCGCGTTCTGGCAGCTGGTGCAGGAAAACCGCTGGCCCGAATTGGCCAACGAGGAACTGGATCTGAGCGCGGAGCCAAAATGGCGTCACGCCGCGCTGCGTTACCGTGAAGTCAGGCTCCGGCTGGAGAACGCAGCAGCCGAGGAGCAAAGACTGCGCGCAATGCTCCGGTGCATGGCGACGGCGCGGCGGACTTATGGCTGTGGCGTCGAAGTCCTGAAGAGCTCGCGCAAGGGCGCGGTCGATTACGCTGCTGTGCCGGAGCTCCGCGGCGTCAACCTCGAACCCTACCGAAAACCGCCGGTCGCGGTCGTAAAGATCAACTTCATCGAGGCCAACCAGCAATAGACCAGTCATGCAGGAATTCTTCGGCTTTCACAATTTCCGCCAGTTCGAGCGCACCCGCAGAGAGATCAGGCTGCCCTACGATCTGTTGAACGACGTCCGTTTCCGTCAGCTTCCCGACGCCCGCAAGGCTCACCTGATCTGTCTGCTGCTGCTCTCGGCGCGCATGAACAATCTCCTGCCCAACAATCCCGTAAAGTTGGAGTGTCTGATCGGCGCCACCGAGCCTTTAGATTTGAGCGCGTTCGCAGACTTCGTCGACTTCGATGCGGTGGAAAGGCCGAGCTGGCAGGACCGCGTGGCGAACCGTCGCGTACCGGACAGCATGCGGGCGACAGTGCTGGTGCGCGACGGCGGGCGATGTCGAAAGTGCCGGAGGGCGATCCTGCTGGAAATGGATCACATTGTCCCGGTCAGCAAGGGCGGCAAGACCGAAGAATCGAATCTTCAAACCCTGTGCCGACGCTGCAACCGGGCCAAGTCCAGAAAGCTGGTTCCCAGATTCTAGAGATGAGTGCGGCAGGCGAATCATCCCGCACCATCGCGGTCGAGCTGGCTCTGTTGTTCCTGCGCGAACTTGAGCCGCTAGTCGCAGAAGAGCCCGAGCGGCTGGTCTCGACCGAGGCGGTACTCTCCTTCGCAGCGGTCAGGCGCGGGGATCCGCTCACGTGGCAACACTGGCGCAGGATTCTGGAGAAGTACGAAAAAGCCGACCTGATCGAGCATATGCTCGGCGCTCCGCTGCCCTTGGAGCGCGGCGACGGCGGGTCCGCTGCGGACAGACTGATTGGACTTGTGCTCGATTCTGGAATCGAGTTCTTTCACGACCCCGACCAGCACGGCTGGGCTTCGGTTCGGGTCGATGGGCACTTCGAGAATCACCCGATCCGCTCCCGCCCGTTCCAACTCTTCCTGTTGCGAACCTATTACCGGGAGACCGGCAACAGCCCGGGCGCACAAGCCATCCGCGCCGCGCTGGACCTGTTCGAGGCCAAGGCCCTTTTTGACGGCGAGGAGTCTCCCATCAATATCCGGGTCGCGAATCATCGGCAGAAACTCTATCTCGACCTGTGCGATCGCGCTTGGCGGGCGATCGAAATCGACGCCGACGGTTGGCGGATAGTGGACCGACCGCCGCCGAGATTTCATCGGACACGTGGTTCGCGCCCGCTGCCCCCACCCGAGCGGGGCGGCGGTCTCGACGAACTGCGCCGCTTCCTGAACGTCGACCACCAGGGCTGGACGCTGATCAAGGCCTTTCTGGTCGCGGCGCTACGTCCGGGCGTGCCCTGCCCTATCCTGGTCGCCAAGGGTGAGCAGGGAGCTGGCAAGACGACCGCGTGCAGAATAATGAGCGCGCTGATCGACCCGCGCACCGGGGCACTGCGGGGCGTACCCCGTGAAGTTCGCGATCTGACCGCGGCGGCAAGGAATTCGTGGATCGTATGCTTCGATAACTTGAGCCACCTGCCAGAGGAACTCGCCGACGCAGCTTGCCGACTAGCCACCGGCGGCGGTTTCGGTGGCCGGGAACTCTATAGCGATCATGACGAAGCGACCTTCGACGCTACCCGTCCCATTGTGTTCAATGCGATTCCCGACCTGGGTGCCGCGCGGCCCGATTTTCTGGATCGCGCGGTGATCGTGGAGTTCCTCGACATGAAGCCCGAGATGCGCCGCGACGAGGCGCAGTTCTGGCGCGAATTCGAAGAGGTAAGGCCGCGGATCCTCGGCGCCCTGCTCGATGCCGTTGTGGCCGGACTTGGGAATCTGCCCAACGTCACGCTCGAGCAGCCGCCGCGGATGGCCGACTTCGCGCTCTGGGTAAAGGCGTGCGAAGAGAGCCTCGGAATGAAACCAGGCGAGGCCATGACTGCCTACCAGTCCAACCGCACCGAGACACACAACCTGGCACTTGAGTCGTCGCTGCTGTACGAACCGGTGGCCGAACTGGCCAACGAGGGCTTTAGCGGGACAGTCGCAGAACTGTATGACCGGCTCAACCGCATGAAGAGCGAAGGCGTGCGCCGCTCGGTGCGCTGGCCCAAGGCGCCGAGTGCGCTCGGCAGCGCGCTGCGGCGCATGGCAAGCAACCTGCGCGCAGTCGGAATCGACATTCAGTTCAGCCGCGCCGATATCCGCGGCAGACGCCTAGTCTCCCTGGTCTCTGCTTCTGAACCCCGGAAAAGACCGTCAGTTGCTGTCAGTGATCGTCACTAGCCTACAGCACAACACCTGTGAAAGCCGACCTTCTGGCGCACTTTGGCCGAATTTTCCCATGGAAAAGACCGGAAAGATTCCACGAATCGGCAATGGTGATTCGCAACCGTTGAGTACTGACAGCAACTGACACTCTTTTCCGGGGTTTCAGGACATCGCCGGTGATGCTCCTGCAGTGGCCTGACCTGCTCAGAAGCCGTTGATACTGCCGGACCCGGCTGAAACGAGACCTGCTGATTTGAAATTCTATCGGTTTCCTCCCATGCTAGTGTTATACGTAGGCTGTTTTATTCGCTTAATCTAAGTTATGATTCAAGCGGGTTGAGACAGATGCGCTGAATTCGCAAGTCTTTCGCGATTACGACGTCTGTGGCACAGTCGCAAGTGATTTCGACAACCGACTTCGTGGCCGATCTTGAGCCAGACTATTGCACCTCGTTGCATCGGGCAGGGAAAAAACGATCACGCTTGGCCCATCGGTTTTTTCAGAAAGCACTTTGAAGTTATCGACAGTGACGGCGTGCATGTGAATTTTGCCGACGGATGGGGCTTCGTGAGCGCGTCAGATACCCAGCCCGCGCTGCTTACGCGCTTCGAAGCGACCGGCGAACAGGCATTGGCCGAAACTCGAGCGCTGTTCGGCGGCAAACTCCGCGAAGGTGCTACCTGATCCGATGGCTCGAACTTCCGCGGCCGGGCGCGCCTCGGTGCTGATTATCGCAGGCGGCCGTGGCACGCGCTTTTGGCCTGCGAGTCGCGAGTCGCGGCCCAAGCCGCTCTTTTCGATTGACGGTAAGACCAGCCTGCTTGCGGATACGATCGAGCGTCATGTGCCGCTCATCCCGCGCGAGCGAATTTTTGTACTGGCCGCCGCGGTGCACCAGGCGCCGTTTCGGCCGGCGCTGCGTGGCCTGATTCCGGCGCATAACTTGATCGTTGAACCTGCCGCCCGAGGCACCGCGGTCGCAATCGCTTACGGCGCCGCGATTATCAAGCGCAGACTGGGCAACGGAGTCATCGCCGCGGTGGCCGCCGATCATTACATCGCGACACCCGCCAAATATCGCCGCACGCTTGCCGAAGCGATCCGTCTCGCCGCGACGCACGAATCTATCGTCGCGATCGGGATTACTCCGACCCGGCCCGAATCCGGCTACGGCTACCAGAAGATTGGTCCCAAGGTCGGTGCCGGATTCCGAATCGAAAAGTTCGTGGAGAAACCGGCGCTCGCGCTGGCGCGCCGGATGGTGCGCAGCGGGCGCTACTTGTGGAATGCCTCGATGTTCGTGGTGTCGACGCGGATGCTAGCGCGGGAATTGGCCGAGCATTGTCCGGCGCTCGGGATAGCCGCCGAACGCCTTGCGCTGACTCCGCGGACGAAACTCGCGCGCGCCTATCGGCGGCTGCGCTTCGATTCGTTCGATCGCGTGATAATGGAGAAAAGCACCAACGTGCTAGGCGTGCGCGCGCGATTCTCATGGCATGACGTGGGATCGTGGGATGGGCTGTGGGGCGCGGTTGGCAAAACCGGCGGCAACGTGCTTCGCGGCAAAGCGATCGCGCTCGATTCCGAGCGCGTGCTGGCGCATTCGGATTCGCGCCTGATGGTGTTGTTCGGCGTGCGCGATCTGATCGTCGTCGACGCGGGAGACGCGATCCTAGTGGCGCACCGCGAGATGTCACCACACCTCCGCCGCGTCACGGAAGAACTCGAGCGCCGCGGCTTGCAACGCTACTTATGAGCGAGTACACAGGCTCGACTAAAAAGCGAAGTTCTGCTATTCAGATTAAATTAGGTTCAAGTGGCTTATCCCGAGGCGTTTACATTTGGGACGGGCGCACACTCCAGCGATGGATGCAAATCCTTGACTCGCTCTGACAGGTTAACGGCAAGAGTCTAAACGAATGAAGTCTCGACACGCCGCAACGCTAGCCTTGGGAGCTTGGTGCTTATTGTCACCCCCGAGCGGTGCAGACCTTAAGATCGTTGCGACTGCCCCGTTATCCCAATGGACTAATCATCACAGCTACGACTCTGCGGCTGATTGTGAAGCACGCAGACGTGAGATTATCGACTCGCTTCGAGATTCTGAACCGGATGCCGCCGAATATTTCGAGGCTAGTCGATGTATATCGACTGATGATCCAAGGCTCCACGAAAAACAATGAGGGCGCAGCAGGTCGATCTGCTTCTCGAGATTTGTGTCGCTGGACGAAAAGCGAGCGCGACAGCGAAGCAGCGCGGCCTCAGCGCCGGTTCCAGGTGAACACCGAAGACACTGCGTAATTCCAAACCGAACCAATCACGACGCCGCTGATTCCAGCAACCCACCAAGCGTTGTGGGCCGCGAAGACGTAAGAAGCGACTCCGACGTTCGCAAACGCGCCAACGCCACAGATCAGATAAAACGACGCGAGCCCACGAATGAGACGGGCTCCCCTAAGCCGCTGATCACGATAGGTAAAGAGGTTGTTGAGAAAGAAGTTGAAGGTCATCGCTAAAGCAGTGGCCATTGCCTGTGCTGTGACAAAGCTCGTACCGAGTAGAGTCAAGCTCGACCACAGCACACCCAGATGCAAAACAAGACCTAGCGCGCCGATAAAGGCAAAGAGCGCAAAACGCACCGGTACGATGTGTCCGATCAACTTGTCGGCCAGCAGCATGCCAAATTCCCACGCGACGAGAGTGTCGAGCTTGCTGTCGCCGTGCTGGCGTTGACGAAATTGAAAGGGCAACTCCTTTTGGCGAACTGGCTTAGGCGATGAGGCTAGTAGGTCGAGCAGGATCTTGAAGCCTTCGCCCGAGAGTTTGCGCAAGGCAGCTTCGAACACCTCGCGACGAGCCATGAAAAACCCACTCATTGGATCGGCAATTTCTGCCTTGCAAATGACCCGAGAGAGTCGCGTGGCCAAGCTGCTGATGGTGGCTCGCCTCTCGTCCCAACCGCCGAGCCCGCCGCCGTCGACGTAGCGGCTTCCAACAACGAGATCGTAAGGCTCGTTCTTGAGCACGTGCAGCATTTGCGGGAGCAGCCGTTCGTCATGCTGCAAGTCGGCATCCATCACCGCCACATAAGGTGAGGCACAAGCGAGCACGCCCTCGATGCAAGCGCTGGAGAGTCCCCGCCGTCCGAGCCGCTGCAGACAGCGCACGCGCGCATCACGCCGAGCGATTTCGCGCACCGCATCTGCCGTGCCGTCGCGCGAATCGTCGTCGACGAAGATTACCTCCCAAGCGACACCCTCAAGCGCCGTGTCGATCAAATCAAGTAGGGGAACTATGTTGTTGCGCTCGTTCAGCGTGGGCACGATGACGGTGAGCTCGGGGACGCGACTCGCCGATGGCGCCGCAGCACCCTCGTGCTCGCTAGCGACTGCGGGCGCGCCATCTTTTGTTCGTTGACCGACCGCTGTACCAGCCAAATGCCTCACGGGTTCGATGACATCGCAAAAGTCCTTCCACTTCTTCGTGAAGCTAGCCGCGGAGCAACTCAGAGCGCCGCAAGGCGCGCGCTAGCCGATGCCTAGACCAGCTTTGCCTCGATCGACTCTGCGTGCGAATCGACAATCGGCCTCGACCCGAGCGCTTGCTATCCCCACCAGCTCGCCTCGGGGCGATTTTATAGCATTTTTCTTTCCTTAAGCATATTTCTTTATCACAGCAGAAATGATTAGTGCGCGGGATTTCCAGAGATGTGCGAGCGCGGTCCGGCAGCCCAGACACTCAAATGGGCAGAGGCTCCGAAGCGCAGTCTGGAGCTGACCTGGTTTCGCGGAGAGTAGCGGAGTGGGAAGGGAAACGAGAACCACGATGCCGAACGCACAGTACATGCCAGAATACTGGCGCCGAACGCTCGAGTCGGGGCGAGCAGGGCGTAGGATCTCTCTCGACGGAGGTCAAATCGACTGCTCAGTTGATTTGCGAGCTAGTGGCGCGCGTGGAGCGCTATGCGGGCCGTCCGGCGGCTGCGGCGTGAGCACCGGGTGCTGCAAGAAGAGCGCGAGAAACTATCGAAAGCCGCGGCTGCGGCCCCGCGACTGTTCGGCCGCGAGCATGGTTTGCGGCATCTCGCGGGCTGTTTTGCACAAGGAAGCTTCGACTTGCCGCACCGCCACCAATTCTGCTTGCCGTTTCCCCCCTTCGGCAACATACGAGGAGACCAGCCGTCACTGACCGCCAAACCACGAGCTACTCTGAGCGCCCGGAATGCGCGCCGACGTAGTCTAGCGAACGACGCTGAATCTAGCGGGTGACCATTCTTTTGGCGGGCCGGCGCCTAAGTCCTGAGGATTTCGCCTCTTCCGACCCCGGTACCCTGCGATTAGCGAGATAGCGCTCCAAATCGTCTGACCGGAAACGTTTCATTCGCCCAATCGAATAGTGCGGAAGATCCCCCCGCGCCGCCATCCGATATATGGTCATTTCGGTGAGTTGAAGGAGCTCAGCCAACTGACTGACCGTATAGAATTTGTTTGCGCCCTCAACCGAGCTGTCAATTCCTTGTTCTTTCAATCTCCACCTCTTCTGGTTAGACCGCCCCAACCACGATTATACTTAAATTATAACTTACGTTATTCTCCCGCGCTATCTTCACCTTTTTCCACCTAAGTTGCCCAACGCCTACTTCTGCCATACAAATGCAAACAAAGCAGATTTCGGCAAAAAAGAAAAGGGGTTCCTTCTTCTGGCAGGCTCGTTTTATCCACAACTGTCTGCAGTGCAGGTCGATTCTGCATATGTTTTTTTACTTCACTTCCCCTTGAACTACAAACTGTCTACCTAACTTTACTAGAAGTCGCAGGCTCTGACAATAGGCATAGCGTTTTTAAGAGGCTACCTCGCGCCGATCGAACTCACCGGGGTGCAAGCGACGGCGTTGGGCAAAAGCAGGCGGCCTCCGGCCTTCGCTGCCATCGCGGCGTCACGCAGGCGCCTGGATCCTCGCCTCGCACTTTCAAGCAGATTCGCTCCGTGGATTTACCCGGTTGAGTGGACGTCGGAGGGCCTCGGGTGACTGTACTGTGAAGGTCAGAAGTTTAACGTGACGTGAAAATTGACATAGGCGAACCGTTTCGATGCAATCTAGTAGAGCAAGAGGAAGTACATGAACCCATTGGCGACACCGCTATCAGGTCGTCGTCGCGGAGGCGACATGCGTGCGTCCGCGACGCGCTTGCTCCTTATCCACAGATGTTCGATGCTGCGCAGGTAATGTCCATTGCGCTGTTGGAATTGAGTAGCGGCTGCATAGTCAGTTAAGCGGCATTCTGTGCGGTGGCAAGTTTTTCTTCAGCCCGATCGAGTTGCGCATCGTGCGCACGCAGGGCGGCACCAGGGTCGGAATAGCACGATAGCCGGCGAGCTGGCGGAAGCCGTGCTCGGCCTCGAGCACACTGGACTGCCCAGGGGATTTTGTACCGGCTGTAGAGTTAGCAAATCGCTGGACCAGGAGGACCCGAGGATGGCGAAGCGAAGGTACACGGCAGAGAAGATCGTGCCGGTGTTGGGGCAGGGCTGGAAGTGGCAATCTCGCGAACGGCAAGGCAACGCCTCAGGCCTGCCGCGAGGCCTCCGCGCGGCGGCGGTTGGCGGGGAAGTGATCAAGGGTGCGGGGAGGAACGCGGTGGTGGTCTCCTTGCGCTCGTTGGGCAGGACTTCGGCGTAGGCCAGGCGCGAATGGTCGTCGACGCAGACGTGGGCGACTTCGAACCCAGCCCCGAGGCTGCGCTTTTAGTGAGTGCCGGTGATGCCTGAGCCGACCCGGTGGAAGCGGCCGAGCTTCTTGGTGTCGAGATGGAGCAAGTCGCCGGCGGCGGGATACTCGTAACGTTGGATGGGCGGCGGCGCTGACAGGGCGCTTAGCCGGGACAGCCCGCTGCGCTTGAGCACTCGGCTCACAGTGGCGATGCTGAGCGCGAGCTGCGCGGCGATCTGCTTCATCAGCATGCGCTGGCGGCGCAACTCGAGCGCCTGCGCGGCCACCGCCGGAGCAGTCGGAGGATGCAGCCGGTGAGGACAGGAGCCGCGGTCGGCAACGCCGGCGGAAATGTGGTTCGCGGCAACGCGATCGCCCTTGGACGACGATCAGATCGCGGACGCCGAACAACGCCATTTTGGGACAGTCACATTGCGCACTCCAGATCTAAATCCTTGACTCGCTCTGACACGTCAACACCAGGAGTCCTGACGAATAACGATGCGCATACGGAGCAGACAGAGTGAATCAAAACCCCGACACCACTAATTTGCGAGGGTGATCCTAAAGGGGTAAGGCCGAGGGTGCCTGCCATGAGGGTTCAAACCGCGGTGGAGGCCGTCGAGTAGAAACGATTGCCTTGCAGATGACTCTTGACTCTGGGTCAACCGCCGGGACAGCGGAAGGTCACATGGACAGTTCGATCGTCGGACTTGGCTTTCCAATCGTGAAACTCCGCCCATATTTCCCGTGCGCCGCCTTCGCAGAGAACAGTCGCGATGCGGTCCATAGACAGCGGGTGTAAGTCGATATAGCCGAAATCTCGTGGACGACCCTTGAGCCGGTTCGCGATAGCGTTACCGAAAGGAATTGTCCGTTTCACGAACCTGGCGATTCTCATCTTGGCCGGAGACCAAAAAAGAAAATGTAGCGACCCAAATCCTCCGGGTTCCAAGTGTGGGATCAGCCCTCTGACGATCTTTTCCACCCGCTTCGCGGGAACGTGCTGAAACACGATGGTTGAATGGATCAGATCGAACTTACCCGTTACTCGCGTAAGATTGTCATCCGCTAGCACGAGTTCTACGTTGTCGACGCCGAACCGGTCGCAGTTCACGCGTGTCTCCGAAAGCATACTCGGGGAGATGTCAACTCCGACCACACGCTCCGCACGTCTGCTCAGCGGTATTACAAGCCGCCCCGTTCCGCATCCATAATCGAGGACCCGATGCGGCGTGAAGTCGGGTGCGAAATGTTTGCGGATTGTCGAGATCACATTCTCGATGTGTTGCTCGCCGATGGCGAAGAACTCCTGAAGATGCTCTTCGGACAGTTGCGAACGCCGGAACTGCGGAAATGGAATGACTGCATAGTACGGGTCTATCCGCGCAGCCTTTTCATACCCCCGATCCGCGCGCGTTGTGGTTACAGTGTTCATGCACAAACCTTCGGCCATAGGACATAGCCAACTGTGAGCCTACGTTAAAGATACACTTTTTGAAATATTTTACCAGTTTGAACTTACCTCGACATAATCTGTGCCCCTTTCATCTTTCACACTTCCGGTTCATCTATCAATTAAACAGAGGACCGCGACAAGGCTCAGAAGGATCGAGCACAGACCTCACCCATGACGTTTGCGCGGACTCACCACATCTAGCGTTAGCCCCCGATAACGACTCATCTCAATGGCCGAGCACAGACCGGAAAAGCCTCAAGAAAAGCAAATAGGTCTGAAACCTGAGCTTCGGAAAGATCGGAACCAGGTAGCCGCATTCACGTGAGAGATCTGACCAGTTGGAGGCGTTAGCAAAGTTGAAAGAGGCGGTTATCGACACCGAAGCCATACGAGTCGTATGCCACCAACCAGCTGGTACGAACAAAGTGTCACCCGGTTGCAGATCGGCGGTCATCAAAACCGCTTTTGCGAACAAAGGAAACTGTTCAAGATCCACATGATCGATATCCGGTATACGCGAGCCGTGATGATTCTCTCCGAGCTTCGGATAAACAAATTGAGACTGGGCCGGTGATAACGCCTTGACTTTCTTTTGCCCATAAATCTGTGAGATAAAGGTATGAATGAGACCGTAATCGTGGTGCATCGAAGGGAAGACTGCACCGGGTCCGCCTATATGCAGTTCGGGTTCCCCTCGGTGGAAGCGGTCGTACAACTTCCCCGAGAACGGCCCATCCAGCCAATTTGGAAACGCATAGATCGGGAGAGGCGACATATCCGCGCGCAACTCGGGATGAACGTCGATTAGATTTTGATTCTTCAGGTAAGGAGCCGGCGATGACATTGTCGACCTTAAGATCGCATCGATCATATCGCCCAGGCTATGGCGGCCCTGCTCAGTATTGCCGTAGCGACCGTCTATAGTCACTTGGGTCGAGGAATAGTATCTCTTGAAGAACTCGGGTGACCATTTGGAGAGGGCCGGCCACTCACTGATAGCGTCAGTCAGAATGACTGGAACACGAGGATCGCGATACTCTCGAACAAACTCATCGTATGAGAGATCGGACCTGCGACTTATTGCGACTGCGCCCGAACCCTTCGCGTCGACTGCCGTATCGTACGCACTTGCAGCTGCTTTCAATCCGCGCTGAATGCTCGCAGGGATGTGACCTGTACTTTGCGACATATCACTCATCTTCGCACCGTCCCCGGTACTTAAAGTTTCTCAATCCTGAAATCACGGCCGTCGCCGGCTAAGGCGCGGAAGTGCCATTTCCTGCCAAATCGAACTAGAAGCGCTTGAGCGGAACCTTAGCATGTCTGCAGCAGGCCTTCGGCGCCCGCAAGGTGGACTCAGGCCGTTTGGTTAGGGCCGATAGGACTCCTTCGAAACTGCGGGATTGAGGATGCGCATCACAATTCATGACAGGAAGCCTATCGAAGCTGTCGGTCGATGGTTCATTATCGAGAAAGCCAACTACTGTGACGTCAAGAGCCGGGTCGGCTCCGATCGGAAGCAGACCCGTCCACCCAGACTTGCTGGTGCCATAGATCACAACTCTGCGCTTGTTGCTTTTGGCGCCCGCGGTCTGTACCCGCGATCCAACCGCCTACGTGACTTGCCAAAGTTTTCTTCAGGATCGCAATTTCCCGCGGTAGATCACCGTACCGCATCACCGCCAGTGGTAGGGAAGCCAGGCCCGGCGTGCCGATCGATCCGACTAGCAAAAGATATGCAAGCCGAAACGTTCGCAAGAACCAAGGGCTGTGCTTGGCCAGCACGAACGCCTGATTGTGAGCTGCATTATATATTTTAGCCGCTAAATCACCTGATCTCTCAGACGAGTAGGCATAGCCAGTAGGGTAATGTTGCTGCTTATTCGCGAAGTCAAAAATTACCTTGTAACCCTTCGCTTTGACTTGCAAGCAAGCGTCGATTTCGAAACTCTGCCAGTACGGCGCAAGGCCCGCCTCAAACCGGTCGAATGCAGCGCGCCGCAGACTCATATTGTTTCCGACTAGATAGTCGACTTCTCGTGGAGAGCGTTGCTGCCATTCCGGCGGGTGATCGTACATGTTGCCGAGCAGCCTTCCGTACCATGTAATTCTGCCGATCGGTTCCCGGGCCCGCTTGGGAAAGGCAGTGCCGTCCGTTCGGTAATTGTCGTAGGGTCCTCCGACGGCCCCGACTTTGGGGTCGCTATAGTGAAATACGTGTGAAGCAACCCATTGCGGAGGGCCTATCGCATCGTCATCGATCAACAGAACTATATCACCTGAGGCCGCGTCCAGGGCGGCGTTCTCCGCCGGAACGATACCCGTAATCGAACTGTGCACTAGTCGCAGATGGAAGGGTAACCGCGCGCGCATCTGTAAAGCGGCAGCCGCGGTCCCTGTGTCGTTCCCCTGCCAGGCGACGACAACTTCGTCGGGCTGCATGGTCTGCTCGGCTAAGCTGCGCAGACAAACGGTCAGCTTTTGTGGTCTGCGAAAACTAGCGACCAGGACGCTTGTTCTGATCTTCGACATAATATGCTTCCGGTTCGCCGATACAACGACCCAGCCAACGATAAGTCAGCCCCCCTCCCTTCAATCCCATTTAACTGACTTAATCACTCTTTGACACAAATTTATTTTATTCTATCCACGTTTCTGACGCAAACGCTCCTGTAGCCCCTCGAAACCTGATCAAAGCGCGAACGAAGCTGCGCGAAGAGCGCGAGATAGCCTGGTGCGCCTATCCTGCGGAGAGCAGCGAAGCCTTCTGCGAAGGCACAACGTTAGCTTCGAGTTCTTCGGCGGGGTGGCCTCTCCCTGATTGAGGCGAATTGTTGTTCGGCGGCGCCGATAGTGATTAGTAGCGGCGACGCGATAGGGCCATTTCTCGCTCCGCGCCGGCCTTTGTCCACTCCCGTGTTCCACGGTTACGAACACTTGCTCTAGCGTATTTGCGACGGCTTCACCGGCTGGAACCACCCGTATCTTGTCGGTCGGGTGCTGACTATGGGCGCTCGGCGCGCCATGACCGCACCCGGATGGGCCCCTATTTCCTAGTCGCGAGGAGCAAAAAGCTGAGCATCGAACCAGAATCCGAGGCCGTCTTGGCATTACGGACAGCGCCATTGTAAGTAGGGATAGCAAGATCACTGATTTGGAACGCACGTCTTAACACCATTTGAGTTTCTCTATTGAAAAATCCCTCTTGACTTTACTTTACACTTTTAATAGACGTGTGTACCCACTTCCCGTGACTTCATCTCGATGAAGCTCAGATTGTTGTCCATTGCGCACTCGTACACTGTCGGACTGAATCGCAGACTCCCGCACTGGATCGCCAAGATAGGGAGCCCGAAATGGGAGGTCGTCGCCGTAGCTCCAGTTGCATTTCCCGGAGATCTTGCGCCGATCAGGACAGTAGTCGACCCTTCCGAGGCATTCGTTGTTCATCAGCTGCGGGTTAATTTAGCGCGCCACATTCATTTTTTTTTCTATAGCTTGAAACTGCGAGAGCTTCTTAACGGCAGTTGGAACATTGTGCACATGTGGGAAGAGCCCTACATTATCGCTGGAGGTCAGATCGCGGCATTGACGCCCAAGAAGGTACCGCTCGTGTACTGGACGGCCCAGAACATAGCGAAGAACTATGTATTGCCATTCGCTCAGATCGAAAGATTCTGCTTTCGGAGAGCTCGCGGTTGGTTAGCTATGGGATTGACCACGATGGAGGTACAAACCAAGCGAGGGTTCGTTGGTAAGCCCAGCGGTGTAATACCTCTGTTTGTAGACACGGACAGCTTTCGGCCAGATAGGGAAGCGGGTGCGTCAATAAAGCAGAGTCTAGGCTGGGACGAACGTCGCACTCCGATCGTAGGGTATGTGGGCCGGTTCGTTACCGAGAAAGGCTTGAATCTGCTGATGTCCGCGCTGGATGAGGTCGAAGCTCCCTGGCGCGCGTTGTTCGTCGGCGGGGGGCCTATGAAGTCAGCGATCGACCTGTGGGCGAAGCGCTACGGAGACAAGGTGCGCGTGCTAACTGGCGTCTCTCATCATCAAGTGCCTGCCTACATGAACGCGATCGATGTACTTTGCGTGCCGAGCCAAACTACCCAGAACTGGCGTGAGCAGTTTGGAAGGGTGATCGCCGAAGCATTCTCGTCAGGGGTGCCCGTGATTGGCAGCGACAGCGGCGAAATACCTTACGTCATCGGTGATGCGGGAATCGTAGTGGGGGAGAGTGATAGACACGCTTGGACGGATGCGTTGGAGAGGTTGCTCGGCGATGAGCGTCAGCGCCGCGATCTTAGCGTCGCGGCGCGTGCCCGTGCGATTAGCCACTATTCTTGCCCTCGAGTCGCGCGACAATATATCGAATTTTTTGAGAGAATCCTGGACGCGGACCGAAGCATAGTCGGCTAGTTCCGAAAACATGCGCTAGCCATTTAATAAGCGGAAGCCTCTGTCGTGCCCGATCAGAACTCCGTTAGAATCGCAGTGAGGAAATGGTGATAGTTACTTTACCTGGTCGCTCCTCAAATTGAAGGACTCGGGTCTTCAGCGAGCTGCAGTCCCACTACCTGTCCAACTT
Organism: uncultured delta proteobacterium; assembly: GCA_963842085.1. Taxonomy (GTDB): domain Bacteria; phylum Desulfobacterota; class Binatia; order Binatales; family Binataceae; genus Binatus. The sequence goes on along the minus strand of CAWJET010000001.1, from coordinate 1,629,036 downwards.
TTGCTGACGGGGAAAGCGGCCGAGGCGCAGCGCCGACATGTGGTGCATGCCATCTAACCCCAAACGCCGATCCCAGCAAGAATTCCGCTGGCACCGCACATGCCGCGATCGCGGTAGCGCAGACCTCGGTCAGGAGGGTGTTCGATCTGACGAAATCGTGCACGAAAGAAGATACCGGAGCAGCGTGCTTCAGCACCGGCTCCAGGTGAAGACCGAAGACACTGCGTAATTCCATGCCGAACCAATCACGACGCTGCTGATTCTGGTAACCCACCAGGAGTTGGGGTCGAGTGGGTCTTTGGTGGCCTGATGGGATGGACCCAGCCCTCGCTTTCCAAAACGGCCTCTGAATGGGCCGGGATGGCAAAAGCCATCACAACGAGGAGCGAGGGAGCTTCAATCCCATCAGGCCATTGGTGATCACGCGGTCTCTCCGGACGCTGCCAATTCGCGCTGATTTGACGCCAAAGTGGACTGCTGCAATGAATGCCAGCACATTGAGCATAGCACAAATCATCGAAAGCTCGTCCCGCACTCCAAGCTGCTGACCGCCAGCGAGGGTGTGAAAAACGTAGGCGAGGTTGAACAGACAGGTCAGAGTCACAATCGAGAACACCAGCATCATCTCGGCACTTTCCAACGCGAGAGGAACGGCTGCGACAATCGATACAAAAAGACAATGTGGGTACATCCATTGTGCAAAAAGGAAGTATCCAAAAGTCATCAGAAAGACTGAATAAAAAAATGCGGAGGCGCTGCGCAGGTGATAGACGTAGAATCCCGCGAATCCAAAGGTTGACGTCAGCGAAATCACTTCGACCGAGAAGTAGGAGACCCCAGCCAGAATCCCCGCGCCGGTCGGCTTCAGACCGCCAAACAGTGTGGCGAAATTGAACGCGTACACAACGGTCTCCCGGCGGTAAGCCGCCATCGACGACAGGGAGCTATCCAGAATCCCATTCCATTGATGCCCGAACTGAAACGGAACTAGTCCAATAAGAAAAACGGCTAGCGCAACTCCAAGCGAACGCCACAAAAGCGCGCCGTCTCCCACCGCCAGCATCCATAGAGCTAGGACTGGCAACAGAATCAAGCCCAAGGGATCGATGAGTATGGATATGGCCGCAAGCGCCCAGGCTAACTCGTTTTTGCGCGCCAAGATCGTCACCGCGCTCAACCACGCTGCGAGCGCGAAGACCGAGTCGTTCTGGCCCCAGACTACGGTGTCGAACACAAGTGCCGGGTTCAGTGCAACCATCAGCATTGCCGCGAGCGCAGACGCGCGTTGCCTGCTTCGCTGTACGAATGTGAGCACCACCAGCGCGAGTACCGCGTCCGCAAACACGGGGGGCATACGGATAAGAATCCGTCCGCCCTCTCCCAGTGCTCGACTCAAAGCGCCGGGGATCCACAGGACATACAGATAACCAGGTGTGTACGCCAGAAGGTGTCCGGGCTGATAGTAATGTCCCGGTCCGACGTCAGCAATGCGAATCGCCCACGACAGAAAGTGAAATACGTCGAAGTCAAAGCCCCTTATCAGCAACAGACAAGCGGTCTTGACGGCCAACACCACCGTCACTATCCAAATTGCGCCGGTGAGAAACCTATCCCTGCTTCTAATCGCGTAACTCAGCTGTTGCGACACGGCCAACGCTAGCAGGGAAAACAGGATCAGTGCGCTGCCAACGCCAAGCAACTTCAGATCGCTCGCGTTTACAACCTTGAGCCCAATAAGCAACGCGGCTACCAGAACTAGCACGGTCCAAGTGCTTACCGCGACTCTCCCGTGCGTGCGCGAACTTCCCGTCATGAGAGTTGCAGCAACAGATTCTAGCGGCCAGGGTCGCTCAGCGTCTCAGCTAGGGGTCGAACTGCCGCGGAGGAGGACTTGGTAAACGTGCATGCTATCCCATAATCCGCTGGAGGTTTACGAGCGACCAAGAATATGTTGTCCGAAAAGGCCCGCGGAAACATTCGGCTGACAAAACGTGGGTAAGACCTTTCCGTGAATGGAATCCTGCCGTGCCCGCTGTAGTTCGCAAGGGGCTCTCTCAATCCGCACTCCAAGGCGATGCGGCGAAGATCAGTTTCGAGCAGCGCCGTGATATGCGCCGGATAAAGTCCCGGGCGTTCCTGGAACTGAACAAACTCATTCTTTAGGACCAGGCACAATTTGCTCAGAAGGCTCAACTGGTTGGGCGTCGAGATCACGACGAGCCCGCCCGGTTTCGCAACGCGTGCAATTTCCCGCACAAAAGCGCGCGGGTTTTCCATATGCTCGATTGTTTCAATCGAGACCATGGCGTCGGCGTAGTTGGAGTTAAGCGGCCACTGAGCGTTGAGGTCGGCTTCAACAAATTCACACTCGGCGGGAAAATCTTGGTAGGCAACGACATCCATACCAATATAGCGCGGTTGGATTGCGGCCACTCGGGGCCAGAGCATTCCCCGCCCGCAGCCGACGTCAACGACAACCGCGTGTGGCGATACGCTGGGCTTCAGAAGATCCCCGACCAATTCGTAAAGTGATTCGTCGCTTCTGCCCTCACTCAATTCCGCGCGGCCCTTGGAACTCAACGCTCGCGGATCCATTGGATTAGTAGATTGCATCGCTCACCTACACCCGATGGCTGTTTGCGGACCGTCGCTGTAGGATCTGCTCAGAGAAATCGAGATGTTCGTGCGCGACGGCACGACACGAGTATCGGCTGACCGCAGCTTCACGACCCCGTTCGCTAAGTTCGCGACGCTGTTGTTCGTTCAGCAAAAGTCCCTGACCAGCCGTCAGCTTCTCCTCCGACGCTGTCTCCAGTCAACGATCGTCGTCACCACCGCCAGCGCGATTGCCAGAGCGACGAGCATCAGTTTTTCTAGCATTGGGGCTTTGGCTCGCGATTTGTGCCGAACCGCTCGCGCTTCGGACTGCGACTGGTGTGCCATGGCGCAAGACCGATCCACGAACGTCAGATCACCCACCAGGCCGCTGTTATCGGACAGGCATTCATTTTTGACGTCCCGCCTGCTGTGAGCCCGCCGGTCAAACCCGATTTGCTTTGATCGCACTTCATAGCTCTTATTTTGCTTTCTTTCCTTTGGCAACTCTTTCGTCTACAGAGCTCAGCCGAGCGTGGTCAAATTCCACTTAGCTCGTAATCCGGACCCAAAGTCACAATGCGCCTCTAAGCGCCTTCGCCCCGCCAGCAGGTCGATGCGTGTCGCCTTGGTAAGCGGAAACATCTACTTGAACGCAATTGATCGAGAGACGTTTGAGCGATACCTGAGCGAGCTTGCAACGTGCGACCAAAGTCTTTAGCAACTTGTCGGCGATGTTGGTCTCGGGCAAAATGACCTCATCGAAAGTTCGCGGCACCCGGCACAGCGCGTCCGTGCCAAGTACAGGCAAGCCGTACAGACTGCGCCGCGAACCAGCATCATCAACGAACCCGATCACGGTCATTTGGAGAGTCTCGTATCCCTGAATTGCGCGCATGGCGGCGACGCTGGCGCTTCCGGTTCCAAAGATTAGTACACGCCGACTCTTTTCTGCGCCCCGCAAAAACGCGTACTTCATCAAATGGAAGGAAACCCGGCAGCCTAGCACGAGCGTCGCCAGAGCGTAGAGGTCCAAAATTACTACTTCCAGGGTGGGGAACAGTGACTCTCCGAACGACAGCGCAATCAACCAGGTAGTGAGCGCTGCGCAAGCGAGCGAGCGCACTGCGACGAACGCGTCCTCGGCGCTCGCCAGAGCATAGGAACTTTGGTAGAGACCCCCCCCGGCAAGCGCGCCCACCTGGACCGCGGCCGCCAGCGCAGTCAGCGCGGAGAACTTAAGCAGCTCGAGTGAAACGGAGGACACCCCAAAGCCGTGGATCAAGTTCGCCGCAACGAGGCTGAGTACCGCCAGGCACCACTCGAAGGCGAACTGCAACCGCGGCCGAGTGAGAAGACGTGACGGGAAGAGCGGCAAGAATAGCCCCTTGCGCAGCGGTTGCAACTCCTCGTAGCCGAGCGTTCGAACACAAAGGATCCCGAGTACGCAAACCGCGATGAGGACCAGCGCGCCCGATAAATGACGCTCCGAAATGATCGCTATTGCGCTCGCGTTTACCAGCAAGCAGACCGCGTACATTAGAAGCGCCACGTTGCGTTGGCCCAGACCAAGCGCAAGCAGTCGGTGGTGGATGTGGTCGCGGTCGCCAGTGAATAGCGCAGCCTTGCCGCCGAATTCAAAAGCGTATTCGTCCCGATCCGCTGCCCGCTTGACGACCCGAATCAACCGCATGAGTCTGCGGAAAATGGTTAGCGAGAGTTCTACCAGGGGAAGGCCCAGCGCCAGAGTCGGGACCAAGATCGTAATAGCGGCCGAGCCCTTGGCGTTGTAGTTAACCGAGAAAGTGGACACGAGGAAACCCACAAAGAGGCTCCCCGAGTCGCCGAGAAATATGCTCGCGGGATTGAAGTTGTAGCGCAAGAACCCGGTCAGGGCGCCGGCAAGACATACCAAAATCAACACCGACGCTACATCGTGTGCGCGTAGCGAAAGCACGATCAGCGTGGCGCACATCATTGTGGCCAAGCCGGTGGCCAGACCGTCGAGGCCATCGACCATATTAAAACCGTTGACGAAAGCAACGATCCAGATCACGGTCGCAACGGGCGCCAAGGAACCGAGATCGAAACCTAGGATCGCTTTTATCTGCCAGCCACTCAGCGCCACCAAACATGCGGCTACGACTTCGGCGCCCAACTTGACGGCCGGCCGCAGCGATACAGCATCGTCGAAGAGACCCACTATCAACAAGACGGTCGCGCCGATGGCGACCGCGACGATTCGCGGGTCTGCTACTCTCGTGCTCCAGCCCAGTCCCGGGCAAAGCCCCGCGCAAACCAGCACGATTAATAGGACTAAATAGATTGCCAGACCGCCCCAACGTGGCGTGGGCACTACGTGAATGCGCCGCCCGTCTGGCATGTCCAACGCTCCGAACCGGCGCGCGAATCGGCGCACGAGCGGCGTTATGACCAGACATGCTGCAACGGACAGGAGGTAAGTCAGTAGTATGCCGATGGTAGAGTTCATCTTTTGCAGCTCACATTCTTCTCGGCATGAATCTCAGCGACTCTCCATGAGAGTCCTCTAATCAGCGCTTCTTCTTGGAAAATGTCATTGTTCGCGAACATTCATGCGAAGTAGTGATTGAGCTGCAGTCGCTCCCATGCCACTGCGGCCAACCGTAACCGGGGGCAAAAACCAGCGCTGCTCGACCGGCGCTTCGGCTTCGCCATCGACCAATTCGGCGTACAGCCGCAGAGTTCGATCGACCATTCTCTGCAGTGTGAAATGGCGGTTGACGCGCCGAATTCCCTCCTGACCGAACTTCGAGCGCAGGGCGGGTTGATTAAGTAGTTGGCTCAGCGCTTTTGCGAGAGCGTCGGAGTCGCCGGGAGTCACTGAAAATCCGGTCACACCATCCACTGAGACGAACGGTACGCCGGACGGCAAGAGCGTGTTGACTACGGGCTTTCCAGCCGCGAGCGCTTCAAGTTGCACAATCCCGAAAGCCTCGCTGCGGGCGATCGAGGCAAGCGCGAAAATATCGCAAGCCTGATAGTATGGCACCGGGTCTGCGACCGAGCCCAAGAACGCGACCCGATCAGACAATCCGAACGCGCGGGTCTCAGCTTCGAGCGCAAGCCGTCTGGGTCCGTCGCCGATTATCAGCAATTGCGCGTCGGGGATCTTGAGCATCGAGCGGATCAAGTACTCGAGCCCTTTGTAGTATACGCAGCGTCCCACCGTCAGAATGATTCGAGACCCGAAGCGCTTGCGAATTGCAGCAACCGCGGACGTACACTCCCTCTGGAACAGCTCGGGCGGGATGCCAAATGGAATCACCCGACACTTTCTTCGGTTGGCGCGCAACACGGGCGAGCTCAAAAGGTAGTTCGGTGAAGACACGATGATAGCGGAGCAACGCCGGATGAAAGCATTAAGGAGCGGCTGAAACAGTCCCGCCAGAACGCGCTGGCGCACGACGTCGCTGTGCCAAGTCACAACCGTCGGCCCGCGATAGCCGCTTGCCAGCAGCGCCACAACCGCGGCCGGATTGGGAAGATGAACGTGAACCAAGTCCGCCCGGGCACGGTGTATCGCCTTAGTCATCTGCGGACAGATCGGCGTTGAGGCGAGCTCCCAAGCCTTGCCAATCCTCGAGACCTTGACACCATCGACCCATTCCACCGCGGTCTTACGGCTTTCATTCGACACCAGCACTTCAAGGTCGACCGACTTGTTGAGCTCACCAGCCAACTGTTCGAGGTGAGTCTCCATGCCGCCGCGATGCGGCGGATAGTATTTGCCGATCTGCAGAACGCGAGGGGCGCGGGAATTCATCATAGCGCCGCTCCCAGTCGGTCGTGGCCGCACAAGCTTGCCGCGCCGTCGCGGGCTGGACTCGACCAGCAGGTTGGCGCCAAGTCCGAGACGGCCATCGTGCGATGATCGCCACCCGCAGCGGGCACGAGTTGTCCTCGCGTCTGGACGACAGCACTAAATCGCTCGGGAACAGGGAGGCCGGTCCAGACATGCGACAGCGTCATTCTGCTCATAATTAACCAAGACTTCTCGTTAAAAGAGAGATATTTAGTGAGAGAAGTACATCTGCTGTAAAGTTAAGTCAAGAAGAATAGTGTTAAGATATTTCAAATAGAGTGTCGAGCGAAGGAATCACAATCCGTAATGTATGGTGAATTTGACTGTTTCTGCCAAGCGCGCAACGGACGGCCGCTGCGCGAACCGCGGACGTCAACGATTGTGCCCGTCAAAGATGGGGCGTCGCTGACAGCCGCGAAAGAGATTTCCAGACCGCACAAGGCCGCGGGTGACCGTTCGACGCCTCAACTACTGACCCCACGAAGCCTTGGGGCAGGCTCCTCCTCATCGAAATAAAGACGTGCTTGGTGCCAGCTCCGAACGGTAAAAATGCCGTTTTTGCTATAACTGTGATGGTGATGAGCAGATCACTCAGCCAGGCTTTGGCGGCGGTCTGGTGTTCACTTCCTGTTCCACCACGACGAATCCCGCGGGTGTGTTGTCATCAAAATCGACCAGCGCAATCATGTGAGAATGGCTGGCGAATTCGCGAACAGGCACCCGCATCGCATTACCCCGATATCGAACGCTGTCCGATAGCCGGATCGAATCGAGCAACGTACCCGCGTCAGATCCGATCACCAACATGCGTTCCGGTTCGATCTGGTTCATCACGCAGATTGGTAACGTCGTCGCTGATGTCCTGCGTGGTGGTGCCCGCGCCGGCCTGCGAGGCGAGGCGGTTGCCATCGTAGTAGAGCGCAATGTTGCTTCCGTCGTACGTCAACGAGCTTAGTGCTTGAGATTTGCAGACCGGCGCCGTAGCGGAGTTCATGGACGACACCCTCGATCCGGAACCGCCCGGTCAAACGTCCGCCGTTGGTTGACAGCGCCATTTTCTGCCTGGTAACGCGGCGCCATTGGTCGCCGACTCGTCTGTCGGAAGCGACGATGGTCGCGCTCGAACGCGAGCATGAAGGCGCCTACGGCGGTAAATTTCCTGCCCGTTGAGTTCGGCGGTGTTGGTTTGCCGCAGGTTTATCGTCACTGCATTATTCGCGTCTGTTTTGTAAGTCGCACCCGCATCCACCAGCGGCGGACCAGTCGTAATGCCCTTATGCCCGCGCTCCCGATCGGAAGATTGGGGGACCGGCGAAGTTGGGCGGCCCCAGACTCGAACGCGGGGGGTAGCGACCAGGCCGAACAGGTAGGCGCTGGAATGGGTAACCAAGTTTGCTCTGCTGACAGACCTGGTGCTCGCCGCTCCTGGCTCGACAAAGAGCGCTTGCTGATTGGCGCCCGCGGCCCAGAGCCCGGTAGTCATCGGTACGCCCGTCAATTACTTAGCGTGAGTCGGCGCTGGTTCGACGTTGAGCACTCGCGAGGCGCTCCGCACCTCCACCCCTCCACTGGGAGAACGATCTGCGCCAGGCTCAGCGCTCCGACCAATCGAGCGACTAAAGGAAGTCGCATCATCAACCATGCCCCCCAGGTCAAATCTTCTCTCCAACATAACGGCGCACCCCGCAATCGACCGCGGCCAAGTCCGTCGAGTTGCGGTCTACTCGCGTCGCAGAGACTTTAGACATTCCTCAGATTTGCAAATGCAGCCGGGTACCTGCGGGGAAGCTAGGGGCGACGCCTCTCACCCCCGAAGACGTGGCTCGTCCAACGCACTCAGATAGAAAAAGAGTAGGGGGTAAATGTGATAATAGAAGAGTTGCCTTAAGTAAGCTCAGGTGTTATCGTGCCACTATATCGCGCGGCAATGCTTGAAATTGATCGAAGTTGCGATGTCTAGCTCAAGACGAGAGGACGGCAATGATCTCCGAGTTTTCAGGGGTGCTTCGACTTGGCGCGCCATCGAGTCGCGGCCTGACACCTGAGCCCGCGCCGCGAATTGGCCGGCCGGGCGGCGACTCCGGCGCGCCACGACTCTCACTTCAACTGTCGTGCGCCCTCCTCGCGGTTGCGCTCTTTGGCTGTGCAACCTCTAGCAGCGTACCCGATCGGACCCCCGAACCGGCCAGCGTCGCGGGTGCTCCTAAAGCCACCGGTTTTAGCAACTTCGGCACTTCAGATGATCGCACGCAACTCACCGAGCTCTGGAACACGCGCGTGCACGCAAAGGCCTTTTCGGACTTTCCGATTGGACCCGGAGACGAAATTGTGGTGTTGGTCCCCGCCATCGCGGAGCTGAGCGACTCGACGGTCAGGGTTTCGGCCTCCGGCGACATCAATCTACCGATTATTGGTCAGATTCACGCGACCGGATTGACCGAGGCGGAGCTCACTCAGGCAATAAAATCACGCTTGCTCGAGATCATGTACCAGCCTCAGTTCCAAGTGTTTGTCAAAGAATACCAAAGCCGTCAGATTTCGGTGCTCGGGGCGGTTAAGCGTCCGGGGGTATTCACCCTTACGGGTCCGACCGAAACCGTCTTGGATGGAATCAGCCTCGCCGGCGGACCTGCCGAGAACGCGGCAGACCGGGTCGTTCTCATCCCCGCTTCGCCTCAAGCGCTGCTCGCAACTCAGCAATTCGAAAATCGCCGCGGCCTTATGGCGAGCTCCACCGAGACAGCGTATGACGAGCGACGCGAGATGCAGCCGATCCGGGCGCAGGGCCTAGATAACCGACTGGAGGTCATGCCGCCGATCGAACCAGCCGTTGCGCAGGGCGTCCTGCCGGTTTCATTCACCGGGTCCAATGGTTCGCCGTTGATGATTCCGCTGCGCCGGAACTCAGCGAGTGACGCAAGTCGATTTCTGAACATGCCGCTGCGCCCAGGTGATGTGGTGTACGTCCCAGCCGGCGGTCAAGTTTCCGTTGTCGGCTGGGTCTACAATCCCGGTGCATTCCAAGTCACCGCCGGTCTGAACGTGCTGGCCGCAATCGGCGCAGCGGGTGGACCGGTTTTCGCCGCTGATGAACATGACATTCGGCTACGGCGCACCGCCACCGATGGACAAACCGAATCGATCCTTTTCGATCTCGAAAAGGTACGTAAGGGCGAACAGCCGAATATTCCCGTGCAGGGGAACGATGTGATTGAGGTTACCTACTCGGACTCGAAAATCGTGCCCTATATCTTCTACAGCCTGATGAATTCGAAGTTTGCTGGGGCCGGGTTTGCGATACCAGCATTCTAAAGGTCGCATATCGCAATCAAAGTTTAAGGTCGCAATACACAAATGAACCAAATGCTACAGCCGCGCTCGACACAGGCTCTCGATCCCCACCACGTTCAGCATCTCGATCCGAACTATGCGCATCAGCTGAGCAGCACCTGGTTGGTTGAGGACGAACACGCTGGCTTCGACGTTTGGAAGTACTGGTTCCTGGTCCGAAAGCACCTGCGGTTGATCGCGACTGTCTTTGTCTGCGCAGTCGTCGCCGCGTTCTACATCACTTTCACCACCGTACCTCTGTACACCGCGCAGAGCCTGGTCCTCGTAAAACCCAAGATTCCCGAGATCCTAGGACAGCAAGCGCTAGCAGGAGGAGTAGCGCAGGACGAAGGTTACTCCGAAAACTACTATCGAACCCAGGCACGCATCGTTACGAGTAGAAGCCTCGCGGCCCGCGTAATCGAGAACTTGAACTTAGCTAATGACCCGGCGTTTACCGGCGCCGCCGAAACGGCCCCTCCCTTGTCACGCGCGGTCGACGGGTTAGAGCGTTATACGGGAATCAGCGCTTTGATTTACGAGATCGAAAGGCTAGGTAGTATGGCCTCGCTCTCTAGGTCGGCGATTTCCAGTCCATCCACGCCCCGACAAGAAGGCGAATCTCGGGCTGACACTGGAGTAAGCCCCGGTCTGATAAACCGCTACCTGTCGATGTTGTCGGTGTCTGTGGAAGATGGCACCACTCTGATGCAGATGCAATTCACGACCCCAGATCCTGAGCTGTCCAAAAAGCTGGCCAATGCGCACGCCGAAGGCTACGCCCAGCTCAGTATCGACCTGCATGACCAAGCCAATCAGGAAGTGGTGCGGTTTCTGCAGACCAAACTACAAGACCTCAAGCTTCAGCTCGAGAAATCCGAAACCCAGCTAAACGACTACCGCCGTGAGCACGATATCATTCCTGGCCTGATGTCTCTCGACGGCAAAGAGGCGGTGGTTCTCGACCGGTTGCGAGACCTGAGCAAGGAGATGACCGACGCCGAGATGGAGCGCATTACTCTCGAATCTCAGATGCAGCTGATAAACAAGGGGAAGTACGATGCGCTCCCTTCGGTTGCGAACAACCCTTCCATTCAGGCCCTGCGTAGCACGCTTGACAGTGAGTATGTAGAAATCGCCAGCTTGTCGAGTCAGTTCCGCTCCACCTATCAGCCTCTGATTCAGCTCGAGGCAAAAGCAAACCAGACCAAGGAAAACCTCAAGCGCGAGATTGAGGAGACTACCGAGAGCGTGCGCGAAAGCTATGATATCGCCGTCGGTAAGGAGAGCGCGCTTCGTAGCGGACTCGATCATCAAAAACAGGAGGCGCTCGGCCTCAACGACGCCGCCGTCAAATACGCCATGTTGCAGCGAGAGGTCGATACCAACCGCGAACTGACGAGCAGCGTGCTGCAAAGAATGAAGGATGTTGGTCTGGAAGCAGAGTCGGAAGCGTCCAATGTCTCGATCGTCGATCGCGCCGAGGCTCCCAACGTTCCATCGACCCCCAAGAAGATGAGAAATCTCTTGACCGGCGGCTTGCTCGGGCTGCTGCTCGGAATTGGGTTGGCGCTGGCTTGTGAGTACCTCAGCAATACCTTGAACGACCCTGATGAAATCGAGCGTTTCCTGCGTCTCCCCAATCTCGCGGTTGTCCCAGAGTTTGCAGGCGACTACAAGGAGCTCGAAACCGAAGAGCGCGCGGAATTGCGAATTGCGAGCGCCCGCAGTAGTCGCGGGCGAGATGAGATCAGAAACGGTACCGGACCGGAATCGATCGCGGCCGATGCTTATCGCTCCTTGCGGACGGGTCTGATGCTCTCGAAGGCCGTGAGCCAGCCGAAGGTCACCCTCGTCACAAGCTCGATTCGCGGAGAAGGCAAGACCGTTACCGCGATAAACATCTCAATAATGCTGGCCTACCAGGGGGCGGACGTTCTGCTGATCGACGCCGACCTCCGCCGCGGCCAATGCCATCGAATGCTCGATACGAAACCCTCTCCTGGCCTGACCGAGGCACTGCTCGACTCTGAGCAGCTTCGCGTCGACGGCCTCGCTCGACCGTCGCGGGTCAAAGGTTTGTCGGTACTGCCCAAAGGCGTTCACGTGCCGCCGAATTCGACCGAGCTGATTGGTTCACCGCGCATGGGAGAATTGCTGCGTCAGCTCTCGAGCCAGTTTGATTTTCTCGTTCTGGACTCGCCCCCGCTGATTCCGGTCAGTGATGCGATGATATTGTCGACTATGGTTGACGGCGTAATTCTGGTCGTCGATAGTTCGCGAACGCCGAAAAAACTGATCAAGGCAGCGCGCACGCGTTTGGAGTACGCGCACGCGAAAATGTTCGGTTTCGTCCTCAATCGAATGCACCCCAAGAGCTACCACTATCACTACTACTACTCGGACTATCACGCGGCCGAAGCTTAGTACCCGACTAGCTTTGCAACTTTGATTTCGAAGCAGCGCGGACGAAAGCTGAGCAGAGGCCTGAACAGTCAATGCGAATCTTATACCTAAGTCAGTCCTCTCAGTTGGGCGGGGCGGAGCGTAGCTTGCTGGACTTTCTCGCAAGCTTGCGGCTCAACCAACCCGAATGGTCGCTCCATCTGGTTGTCCCAAATGCCGGACCGTTGGTCGCCGAAGCCGAAACCCTGAAGGTCTCGACCTCGATCGTAAAGTTGCCCGCAGCGTTGGGTCGTCTCGGCGACTCCGGAGCTGGCGGCAACTCAGGCCGTCAGGTCGGCACCGCGGAGTTGCTCGCCAGAACGGTCAGGGCGCTGTTTAGCATTCGTTCTTACCTAGGCGAATTGCGCAGCACGATCGCCAAGGTCGCCCCTGATTTGATCCATGCTAACGGCTTCAAGATGGATATCCTGGGAGTGTGGGCCAAACCGACTCAGTTGCCCGTGGTCTGGCATATTCATGACTACACCAGTTCGCGGCCGGTCATGGCGCGGCTGCTCCGCCTTCACGCGCGAAGCTGCGCCGGCGCGATTGCGAATTCCAACAGCGTTGCGGACGATCTTAGGGAGGTGTGCGGCGACGGGCTCCGCGTCAAAACGATCTACAACGCTGTCAACCTCGAGAGCTTTTCGCCGCTCGGACCAATTGCGGATCTGGACCAGGCTGCAGGCCTTGCACCGGCTCCACTCGGTACTATCAAGATCGGTTTGGTTGCGGCGATGGCACGCTGGAAGGGTCACGACGTCTTCTTGCGCGCGATCTCCAAAATTCCGCACGAGCTTCCAATTCGCGCTTACATCATAGGCGGTCGACTCTATCAAACCGACGGCAGCCAATACGCGATCGACGAATTGCGTGACTTGGCGCTTAGGCTTGGGGTCACCGACAGGGTGGCATTCACCGGCTTCATCGCGGATTCGGCCGCGGCCATGCGTGCGCTCGACGTTGTCGTCCACGCCAGTACGCAACCGGAACCGTTTGGTCTCGTAATCGCCGAAGCGATGGCGCTTGCCAAGCCGGTCGTAGTCGCTTACGCGGGCGGGGTCAGCGAAGTGATCAACGATGGCCTTGACGCGCTAAGCCATCCGCCTGGTCAAGCCGAGATCCTGGCGAGTCAAATTGTCCAACTGGCAGCGCATCCTGAGTTGCGCGCCAAGCTGGGCAGCGCCGCCAGGGCAACCGCCGAGCGACGCTTCGATCGAATGAGACTTGGTGCCGAAGTTACGTCTGCGTACGCGGATCTTGGTGCTGTCGCTATCAGATGAAGGTCCTCCATCTTGCCGCAGGTAATCTCTATGGTGGCGTGGAACGCTTGTTGACGACGTTTGCGCGCCACCGGCAAGTTCGCTTGCAAGCCGAGTTTGGGGTTTGTTTCGAAGGTCTGTTGGCGAGCGAGCTACGCGCGCTTGGCGCCAGCGTTCACATATTAGGTGGCGTGCGCGCCAGCCGGCCGATTACAATCATTCATGCCAGACGCAAGCTGAGACAACTACTTCGCGAACGCCATATCGATGTAGTGCTGTGCCATGCCACCTGGCCGCTAGCCGTCTTCGGACCGGTCGTCCAATCCTCATCCGATGTCAGCCTCGTGTGCTGGATGCACGATGCCACAACCGGGCGACATTGGATCGATAGGTGGGCCCGAAGGAGTGTACCCAGCTTGATCATCCATAACAGTCGGTATACTCGTGACCGCAGCCGACGCCTATTTCCGAACACCCGATCTGAGATAGTTTACTGTCCGGTCGAAGCCCCGCTCTCGCTCGCGAGTTCTGAAACCACCGCTCTCGTGCGCCGGGAGCTCGAAACCCCTTTAGACGCCACGGTAGTCATTCAGGTCGGCCGCATGGAAAGTTGGAAGGGACACCTGCTCCACCTGGAGGCTTTGCAGAATCTTGCCCACCTTCCGAACTGGATCTGTTGGATGGTCGGCGGACCGCAGCGACCGTTCGAAGAAGTGTATTTCGAACGGCTGAGGCAGTTCGCCGCAAAAAAAGGAATTGCGGATCGTGTCCGCTTTGCGGGCTTTCGCACCGACGTTCCACGGTTGCTGGCCGCAGCCGACATATTTTGTCAACCGAATACTGGGCCCGAGCCCTTCGGCGTGGTCTTCGCCGAGGCGTTGTTGGCGGGCTTGCCGGTGGTCACGACCGCGATCGGCGGAGCGCTGGAAATCGTCGACTCCTCATGCGGGATTCTTTTTGCGAAGGACGATGTGGAAGGCCTGACCACGGCCCTTAGGCAACTGTTCGACGACTGCGAGTTGAGAACCCGATTAGGAGGGGCCGCACCACAACGCGCAGGGGCGGTGTGCGACCCTCAAAACCAGATTGCGCGGTTGGCCGAGTTACTCGGCGAAGTGGTCGAACAAAGCAAATCCGCGACCCGGCCGCGATCTGCGGGAGGACTAGATCTCAGTCTTGACCGACGTTGACCGCCTAAGCCGTGGCCAGTCGACGCGGCGATCTGATGACCAGCGATGGGATTTAGCATTCAAATAGAACCCGAATTCACCACCCATGCGCCGCGCGCGCGGAGTCGAGTTCGTGCCGTCCAAAGCGTCGAATGGTTCACAGGCTTTCAGATCCTTTGTCAATTGGCTTTGCTGGTTCCGCAACTCGGCGCGCTGCGCTTTATGTTCCGAATCGCCGCCTTCGGCGCCAGCATCTACATGCTGATCGTCCACCCCGCCCGGGCCAAGCAGCGTCACCCGTGCGCCGTCGTGGCCCTGGTAATTCTCTTCCTATTGACTATCTCCTTGTTCAACCCGACGACCAACAGCTGGGAAGCCGGTATCGCACAGATTGCTCTCTACGCCGCAATCCTGGGACCACTTTTCTGGGTGCCGGCACTGTCGGTCGATACCGACGCGATGAATCGAGTTCTCCTCATTCTGTGGGGATTTTACGCGTTGAGCTCTGTGTTCGGCGTGCTGCAGGTACTCTTTCCCGGGCACTTCCAGCCGGCGCTCGCGCCCCAGTTCGCGGGCGGCGGCTATGACTACCTGAAGAGCCTCATGATTCGGACCAACAGCGGCGAAAGCGTATTTCGCCCGATGGGGCTTACCGACATACCGGGCGGCGCCGCGGTCGGAGGCTTTTACGCTCTGCTGCTCAGCATGGCTTTGTTGGTGACGGAGTCTCGCCCCAAGCACCGTTTGCTGTTTGCCGTCACCATGGCGGCTGGCCTCGCAGCGATTGGCTTGTCCGAGGTGCGGTCGGTGCTGGTTATGGCCGCGCTTAGTTCCACAATCTTTCTGGGTCTGTTGTTCTGGCTCAAAATGAAGCTAGCGCAACGACCGCGACGCTTCGCAAGGCATCGGCGCCAGATCAAGCTGGCCTTTCTAACAGCGGTGGTAGCGGCCGTAATCGTGATCGGATCGGTGCTGGCGTTGTCGATCGCGCGCAAGAGCGTGAGCGACCGATTCGCGACCCTATTCGAGGGCCAGAGTACCAGCGATGTCTACTACGCGAACCGCGGCCACTTTCTGACCTATACCCTAGACATCTACCTTCCAAAGTATCCCCTCGGCGCGGGTTTGGGTCGTTGGGGAATGACATATCAGTACTTTGGCGACCATCTGAACCTCGCGAGCCCCCCTGAATGGGTCGAGATCCAGTGGACCGGGTGGTTGTTAGACGGTGGCATACCGCTCGTTCTCACTTACCTGGTGGCACTCTGCATAGCGCTCAAGGTCGCGCTCAAGATCACGTTCGATCCTGGCAATGCGCAGTTGAGCGTGTTCGGCGCGCTGATGGTCGCATACGATATCAGCGCGCTAGCCGACACCTTCGACTACGCCTTCTTCATCTCACAACGCGGACTCGAATTCTGGTTGCTGAACGCCATTTTGTTTGCGGCCGCGCGCAGCGAGGCTCGGCGAAGAGCTGGGGGAAATTCTGGATGAGGCCCTTTCTTCTCATCAGCGGCGACTTTGTGAAAACCGGCGGGATGGATCGCGCAAACCACGCACTGGCGACTTATCTCGCGAACTCCAAGGTCGAGACCCACATCGTTGCTCACCGGGTCGACTCCGAGCTCCTAGAAATGGACAATTTAGTCTTTCACCGGGTACCAAAACCGTTCGACTCTTACATGGCCGGCGAACCGCTGCTCGACCGAGCTGGACGCTGGTGGGCAAACCGGCTGCGCGACCGCGGAGTCAGGGTCGTCGTCAACGGCAGCAATTGCCAATGGGGAGATGTAAACTGGGTGCACTACCTCCACGCGGCATACGCTGACGGCGGGGGCGCAACGATGCTGTTGCGTCAAAAGAACAAGCTGTACCGGCAACTCTCAAAGCAAAAAGAGCGCAGAGTGATCCGCTCGGCGCGGACGATCGTCGCCAACTCGCAGCGCACCAAGGCGGACTTGGTCGAAAACCTCAACATCGATGAAAAGCGGATCCGGCCCATCTACTACGGCGTCGATCCAAACCTCTTCCGGCCGGTTGGAGCCGAGGAGCGAGGTAAGATCCGTCGTGAACTCAACTGGTCCGGTGATCGAACGATAGTGCTTTTCATCGGAGGGTTGGGCGATGAGCGCAAGGGTTTCGACACCCTGTTCCGAGCATGGACCAGACTGGGCCAAGGACCGGGTGCAAATAGCGAGTTGATGGTAGTCGGGGTCGGCGCCGAAATTCCGCTATGGAAAAAGCGTGCCGAAAGCGCCGGGATCGACTCAATCATTCACTTTCTGGGCCGTCGCGGTGACGTGGCGCAACTTCTGTCCGCCGCTGATGCGCTGGTGGCGCCCAGTAGATACGAAGCCTATGGGCTGGCAGTCCACGAAGCGCTGTGTTCCGGTCTGCCGGCGTTTGTCACCAAGACCGCTGGCGTAGCCGAGCGCTACCCGCCGAGTCTGCAGCCGCTGCTGTTGGATGATCCTGACGACGACGCCGAGCTCGCCAATCGGATCAGACTCTGGCGCTCAGATTCCGACTACTACCGCTCCCAGATCCGGCAGCTGGGGGACCAACTGCGTCGATATACCTGGCGGGATATGGCCGCCGATTTCGTGGGCTGTTTGACCAACTGAAGCAAGTGCGTCCATTGCAGATCGGCCTCGTCATGCTTGAACCACCGCTACCATTCGGTAGCGCGGCGGCGCGAATCTATTATTCGCTCATCCAAGGCCTCATCGAACGGGGTCATGTGGTCAAGGCCTTCGCCACCTGTAGCCGGCCCGAGGAAGTCGCCCAGGCAGCCGAGCTGTTTCGGAAGTCGCCGTGCGATCTGCGCTGCTACCTGCACCCTTCACGGGCGGGTATCCGTAACAAGCTGAATGGACTTGGGCAGCCCTTCTCGTACATGCTAGGGGACGGTGTGCGCGAGGATATCGAGCGCCACCTCGAATCCGGTTGCGACATTCTTCATCTCGAGCAACTGCTGGCTGGCTGGTTGGCACTCGATCATGTCGATCAAACTCTCATCAGCGTTCACTATCTGTCTCAAATCGATCTGAGCACGCGTCGCCAAAACCTCAAGGACCGAATTGAGTATGCCTTGCTTCGGCGTACCGAGTATCGTCTGTTGCGCGCATTCAAGTATTTCCGGTCGTTGTCTGGGCGACTGACCAAAGCGATCGTGAAGATCAACCCGGCGGCGGATGTGACGACTGTGCCGATTGGACTGGACCTGACACTTTATCCTTTCCTCGCCGACGATCGCCGCTCCAAGGAGCCTACGGTGAGCCTCATTGGTTCGATGGGCTGGTATCCTTCACGATCCGGCGCCGAGCGCTTACTAACCAGGCTCTATCCAGAGATTCGCCGGCGTGTTCCGAATGCACGTTTTCAGATCGTGGGTTGGTCGGCGCGCGCTGTCCTTAAAAACTATCTCGACCTGCCCAATGTCGACGTCTTCGAAAACGTCCCCGACGTGAAGCCCTATTTTGACCGCGCGAGCGTACTCCTCTATGCCCCCGAGCGAGGCAGCGGAGTGAAGGTCAAAGTGCTCGAGGCTATGGCTTACGGAATTCCGGTAGTGACCACCACCGAGGGGGTCGAAGGGATCCCCGCTGCCGACGGGATTCACGCCGCTTTGGCCGATGACGACCAGGGCCTGATCGATCGAACCGTCGAACTGCTGCTGAATCCGGAGGAGCAAAACAGTCGTCGGCGCGCCGCACGCGGGTTGCTCGAAGCCGCCTTCAATCCCACGCCGGCAGCACAGCAACTGGAAGAAATCTACGCCCGGATCATGAAAGGTTCGGCCGAATTCAGTCGCCCAGCTAAGGAGACTTATGTCTAAATCCGCCCGAGCTCGTAGGCTGTCAATCGATAGCGGGTGCGCGGTCAGCTGCCACGGCAGCGCGAGATTGGTCAGCACGCCCGCCCCCGGTCCGCGCCTTCACCCCAGCACTGCCGACCAGGGATAATGCGCATGCCAGCCTTGTCAGCATTACGGACCTGGGTCGGCCGCCAACCGCTTTATCTCGATGCAAGGTGGACCTGGCGCGAAGGTCTAAGACCGGCCTGGCGACGCGTCCGGATTCAACGTCAGATTCTCAAAACGCCTCCCGTGCGTACGGCCCGCCGCGGCCCGGTCGAGGTGCGAGTGCTCACCTGGTGGCGCGACTGGGTCAACATTGTATGGGCTCTTAAGAGCTTTTATCACTTCGCGGGAGTCGACTATCCGCTGTATATTCATGACGGTGGCCTAAGGCCGGCAAACCTTGACGCGTTGCAGCAACACTTTCCCGATTGTCATCTAGTCCTCGAGCAGGAGTCGAACGCCCGGGTCTCGGAGCTGCTCAGTGCGCGCGGGCTCGAACGCTGCCAGAGCTATCGTCTGCGCAACGTCGCAACTCGTAAACTACTGGATTATTTCTTGCTGTCCGACGCTGACTGCATCATCTCGGTCGATTCCGACATCGTTTTCTTCCGCAGACCCACTGAACTATGTGTGCCTGCCGACCAGCTGCGGAAGAATTATTACAACCGGGACGAGAACTATTGGTATTCGCTCACCCCTCAGGAGTGCGAATCCGAGCTCGGGGTCGTGCCGCAGCCTTACGTCAACTCCGGGCTGTTCTTAGTCCGGCGCGAGTCGATCGACTTCGAGTCTATCGAGCGTTGGTTGAAAAACCCGAAACTCTTCGCTGATGCCTGGGTCAGCGAACAAACCCTGCACGCGCTATGCTCCAGCGCTTACGGCGTCGGACTGCTACCCGACTCCTATCTGGTGAGCACACGGCCGGGGTTGAAGGATGACCTTGTCTGTAAGCACTACCCGGGTTTTTTCCGGCCGCTGCTTTACGAGGAGGGAATGGCGCACCTGATCAGGACTGGCTTTCTGAAGGCGCTGTGCGTGTCTCGCGCGACGGATGCGCGGGAACATAGCCAATGAGCCGGAGAACTCAAAGATCGATCTGGACGTTCCTGAGTCAGGAATTTCTGACCATTGTCACGTTGCTGGTGGCGATGGTCGCGACGCCGCTGATTTTGCACTGGCTCGGCGACGAGCGATTCGGAGCGTTTGAGACCGTTGCCGAGTGGGCCGGATACCTGGCGCTTTTGGAGTTCGGAATTGGTGAGGCAATTCAGGCCCTGCTCGCACGTGCCTGCAGCAACGGCGATGAGGGCGCAGTGCGCCAGGTCCTGTTCGCAGCGCTGCGCCTCTACTGGCGCGTGGCACTACTGATGATCGCGGTAGGCGGCGCGGCCACGGCAGTGATCGCCCATCTGATACCGGTTGGCACCCACTACGTGAAGGACCTTAGGGTTGCATGGCTGATCGGGGTGCTTGGCACCTCACTACTGCCGTTTTCGGCGCTTCGCATTCTCGCTCAGGTCGAGCAGCGCGGCTATTGGATAAACACTCTGCTGGTGGTGCAGTGGGCGCTCGTGACCGGTCTCTCAATTGTCCTGGCGTGGCTTGGCTGGGGCATCACGGGTCAAGCGATCGCGATGCTGCTCGGTACGGTAGTCTTCAATCTGGCCCTTGCGATCGCCGAAAAGGCGCGACTGCCCGGCCTGCTCAAAGGCGCTATCCGGGCGGCCTCTGACAAGACGACGCAAGCCGCGATCTCGGAACTGCGCTGGCCGGGGTTGGTGTTCAATCTCTGCGGCCGATTCAGCTACCTCACCGACAACATCATCATCGCCTACGTATTGTCACCGGCCGTGGTGGTGCCGTTCTTCATCACGCAAAGACTTACCAGCATTGCGACGCGGGAATTGCAGGCCGTCGGCGGAGCGAGTTGGGCCGCCCTGACCGAACTGCACAACCAGGGAAAGAATCAGCAGTTCAACGCTCGACTAATCGAGTTGACCCACCTGGTCGCAATCTTAGCAGTTGGCGGTCTTGTACCAGTCGTGGCCTATAATCACTTTTTCGTCGAGCGCTGGGTTGGATCTTCGCGCTACGGGGGCAACGCGCTTACTATAATTGCAGCGGTCAACGCTTTGTTACTTGCGACTTTCTCGCTGTGGACCTGGGTGGTGAACAGCACCGGACAGGTGCGTTCCATCTTACCCATTACTTCATCACAAACTATCCTGAATCTTTCCGCGAGCATCGCATTTACCTATAAATTCGGAATAATCGGCCCAGTGTTGGGCTCGCTAGTCGCGTTTTGTGCCGTCAGTATCTGGTGGCTTCCTCTATTGCTGGCGCAACTGTTTAATACCAAGCCTTGGGAGTTGATTCTCGCCTTCATTCAACCGGTACTGCTCGGAGTGCCCTACGGAATATCTGTCTACGTCTTCGCTGCGCGCTTTGGTGCGGCGGAATGGTTTACCATGGGGTGGCAAATGTCGGCCGCGGCGGGCGGCTATTGGTTAGTGGCGGCTTTGATTTTGTTGACAAAATCACAGCGGGCCGAGTGGGTTGCGCGTATTCGCCTCACCTTGACCGGCGCCGTGGTGTAGCGAGTTCCCGAAGTGCTGCGCTTGAAACAACAGGAGCGCCGTCGACCGTGAATTGGTTCATAATCACAGGCGAATACCCGCCGCAACCGGGCGGCTTATCGGACTACACCGAGCTGGTCGCGAACGGACTGGGCGCAAGTCGGCGATCAAGTCGAAGTTTGCGCTCCAAAAGCTTGTGCATAGCGTGCGAACAGTGGAGCGATCCGGGTTCAGAAGATGCCCTGAGGCTTTGGTTTGGCTAGCCCTGCGCGAACTCAATGCCGCGCTTGCCGAAGGCGAGCCAGAGCGCCAAATCCTGGTTCAATACGAAGTCAATAGTCTATGGCGTCGACACGAGCGAAGGCGCGCTCCCTTTGCGCACGCGAGCTAAAATCGCAGACCGAACGTCAAGTATATGAGAGTTGTGCAACCACCGACCTCGATCGAAGACGGCGCGGCTTCATCTACACGTTTGCTGTCGTCCAGCCCGTGAGCGTCTACCAGATCTGGCCAACTGGTATCTGGTATAAGGTATACTGCGACGAGCAGAGGCGAGGGATAAAGCGCAACCCGAGATGAATCGCTGGGGAACCAAGACACGCGCACCAAGCGCGAACGGACAGTTGGACAATCACCGCCCGACTTCCGCCTCTTTAGTCCCGAACGACCGGTCGCGGCTGGAATTCGCCACACAAGCCGGAGATCGGATGATAAACAGTGCTGTCGTCGAGACTGGCGATCGCTCGGGGCTATCCGAAGGTCTTGCGCCCAGCCTCGATCTCGGGCTCGCACAACCCGCAGCGCAAAACCCCCGCGACGGCGCTGCGCGGGTCGCGATCGTCTGCGACCTGCTCGAAGAGCAGTGGCCGAGCATGGACCTGGTCGCCGAGATGCTGCTCGCAAACCTTGAGCGCAACGCAAGCGAGGAAATTGCCGTGACCGCGCTGCGACCGGATTTTGGCGCCAGGTTCGCTGCGCTGCCGGGGATCGGCCAACTCAGGCTCGCCCGCAAGGCTGATCGAATGCTGAATCGGTTCTGGTACTACCCAAGGGTGATCGCCAACTCGAGCCGCAATTTCGACTTGTTCCATATTGTCGATCACAGCTACGCCCACCTTGCGCATCGGTTGCCTGCCAATTCGATAGTCATCACTTGTCACGACGTCGATCCTTTTCGTTGCCTGTTCGAACCTGCAGCCGAAAAACGCTCCCCGATTTTCCGGAAGATGAGTCAGCACATTCTGTCCGGGCTGCGCAAAGCCGCGCGCGTTGTCTGCGTGAGCGAAGCGACCAAAGCCGAGCTGGTCGAACACCGCTTGGTCCCGGCCGAGCGACTGGTTGTCATCCACAACGGGGTTGATCCGATCTTTAGCGCCGAACCCGATGCACCAGCGGACCGCGAGCTGGCGGCTTTGCTCGGCCCCAAAACTGGGGACGCTGGTCTGGAATTGCTGCACGTCGGCAGCACTACTGAGCGCAAGCGCGTCGACGTGCTGATTTCAGTGTTCGCGGCGTTGCTTGGAGAATTTCCGGAGGCGCGGTTGATCCAAGTGGGTGGTGCTCTTACTGACATCCAGGCAGAGCTAGCGAGGCGGCTCGGCGTCGGCGAGCGGATTAAGGTGTTGCCGCCTATCAAACGGTCAATCTTGTCGGCCGTGTACCGGCGCGCTGCCCTGGTTTTGTTGCCTTCTGACCGCGAGGGATTCGGTCTGCCCGTAGTCGAGTCGTTGGCGTGCGGCACGCCAGTCGTGGCAAGCGAGCTGCCGGCGTTCAAGGAGGTGGGCGGCGAAGCGGTAGTTTACTGCCCGCCTGGCAACGTCCAGCAGTGGGTCCGTCAGGTCGCCGCACTGCTCCTTGAACGCCACAATCAGCCCGAGCACTGGGCGGCTAGGCAGCTGAGCGGCCGGCAGCGCGCGGCCGTATTCAGCTGGAGCGAGAACGCGCGCAAAACCGCTGAGGTGTACGCGAGCATGCGTCAAGCGAGCTCACAGGAGAAAGGCGGTCGCTTCCCGTAGAATTCCGCATAAACTACTTCTCCGGTCAGTGTTGATTACATCGATACATGCAGCGAGCTCTCTTGTCATGCGAAAGGAATCTCCGACGAATACGATCGATGAGGGTTTGGGACTCAGACCGACGTGCGAGCGAATCACTCAAAGAAGCGGATCGAGAACCAGATGTTGATGACGGACGACGCATCGCAAACATCCCAACGCATCGTCGTAACAGACGGTCACTGATTACTGACAGTACGGAACGTATTTCCGTTCTGGTTTCATGAACAGCGAAATGTGGTGGATTAGCAGAGTCATGCGATGGCCAAATCCATTCCATCGGGCCGCAGGCCGCACTGCAACTGGTCGCTGAGATCGGCACCGACGTGAGCCGCCGGCCTACCGAGCACCATTTCGCCTCCTGGACCGCGCTGGCCCCCAACAATAATGTCTCCGGCGGGCGCGCGCCTGCTCAGCTCTAGAAGTCCGCCCGCCAATCGAGTCGCAGCTATCTTGCGCCGCTGCGCAGCGAGCGGTTTGCAAACAAAGATCCACCTTTCCCTAGCGTTTGACGTTACAGATATGTACCCTATCGTCTACTTATGGTAGGGGGCAGTGTTGGAAAGTATCGGCGACACAGTGATGGAACCGGCCGTCAAAGAGGGGGCTGCGCGTACACTCGCGACGCGCTGCTCCTTCAACGCTTCGAAGACGTTGGCCTTATGCGAGGGAGGGCGCGTCATTTGTTGTTCAGGGTTTTAGCGTTTAGCTTACTTACCGTCGGTTTGGCTGGCGGTGTCGGGTTTCTGCATTGGGCACCATTTCACTCAGACGTTATGCGCGAGGGTCCGGTCGTCATCGCCCAAAACGGCCCTTCCCCAACCGGCACAGAGCCGGCATCCACTCAGTTTCAGGGCGTGCTGACTCATCACAATGACAACTTCCGCAGCGGACAAGATTTAAGCGAAACAGTCCTGACTCCAGCCAATGTCAACACCACCTCGTTCGGTCAACTCTTTTCACTGCCGGTGGACGGCTTCGTTTATGCCCAGCCTCTTTACGTGCCGAATGTAACGCTAAGCAACAACACGACCCACAACCTGATCGTCGTCGCGACCGAACATGACAGCGTGTACGCGTTCGATGCCGATGTGCCGGGTCCGCCCTTGTGGCAAACCAGTTTTCTCAATCCTGCGCTGCAGATCTCCACAGTCCCCAATGGCGATGTTGGTACCAGCGATATCGTCCCCGAGATCGGAATCACGGGCACTCCGGTAATCGACCCGGCCACGAACACGCTTTACGTCGTAGCAAAAATAAAGGAACCCGGCCCAACCTACTACCAGCAGTTGCACGCGCTCAACCTTACCGCCGGCATTGACGTTGTTACTCCGGTCAGCATCACGGCGTCCTTTCCCGGCAGCTCCCAGCCGACCGACGGCAATGGGAACGTGGTCTTCAATGCGTTGCGCGAAAATCAACGCTCGGCCCTGCTGTTGGTCGACGAACCCGCCGTTTCGCGCAAAGTCGTGTTCATCGCCTGGGCCTCACATGGCGATAACCAGCCTTATCACGGGTGGGTCCTCGGTTATGACGCGGCAACTCTCGAGCAGCTCTACGTCTACAACGACTCCCCCAACGGCATCGAGGGAGGAATCTGGCAAACCGGGGGAGGTCCGGGCGCCGATCAAAATGGCAACGTCTTCGTCAGCACCGGCAACGGCACCTTCGACGCCAATACCGGGGGACTAGACTACGGCGATTCATTCCTGAATCTGGCGCCGGGTGCCAGCACCTTTACCGTCGCTACTTCTTTTACCCCGCTCGACCAGGCAACCCTCGCCGCCAACGATACCGACCTGGGCTCTGGCGGCGTCCTGCTGCTGCCTGATCAGACCACCGGGCCTACTCATTTGCTAGTCAGCGCGGGAAAACAGGGGAACATCTACTTGGTCAATCGGGACAGTATGGGCGGGTTCAGCTCCACGACTGATAACGTCGTGCAGGAGATCGATGGGACGATTGGCGGGCTATTCAGCAATCCAGCCTACTGGCAAGGCAACGTCTACTTTGGGTCCGCGGGCAAGGGCGTGCAGGCGTTTTCCCTTTCCAATGGCCTATTGTCTTCGACACCCACGATGTCGACGTCACATTCTTTCGCGTGGCCAGGCACGACACCTTCGATTTCCGCAAATGGATCGCAAAACGGCATACTGTGGACTATTGATACGTCAGCCTATGCTTCAACCAATCCGGGCACTCTTTACGCTTACGACGCTACGAACCTGTCCAACGAGCTGTATGACACCGGGCAGAACTTCGTTCGCGACAGCCTCGGCCCGCCGGTCAAATTCACAGTCCCGACTATAGCCAACGGTAAGGTCTATGTTGGCACGCAGACCCAATTGTCAGTCTATGGTCTGCTTACGCCGACGGCTACTCCGACGGTGGTGGTGACCGGGCAAGCGATAGCGGCGGCGGGTCCGCCCGAGACCAATTCCGAATACAACGGCCAGACCTTGACCCTACCGTCGTCGCCAGCAGCGTCGGGCAATTCCTGCCTCGCGGTGATCCTGCACGACGGGCTCGATTCAGTCGTCGCGCCTGCGGGATGGAGCAAGGTGTTCGGATTTACTTCGACCAGCGGCACGGGAGCGTCGGCGACCGGGTGGTGTGCCACCAGTCCGACCAGCTACACATGGAGTTTTGGCAGCGGCGGTCCCAAGTCAGCGGGCGGGCTTCAGTGCTTCAGCAATTGGCAATGCCAGCTCGACGGTGCACCCAGTTACAACACTGGAAATTCCAACAACCCAATGGCGCAGTCGGTGACGCCGACGGTGGTTGGAGACCTATTGGTTGCGGCGGTGCTCGATATGAGCGCGGGGATTGGTTACGCAGCTCCGCAAGGACTTACGCAAGACTGGCAGGAGGTCGACGTGGGAGACGGGATCTCCAACGAGGGGTGGTACGCAGGCCCGCTCACGTCTCTGAACCCGACCGGGGATCTCACCTTCACCAGCGGCTCGAGCCAGCCCTGGATGGCGCTTCAGATACTGCTGCAGCCTGTGAACACCGCGCCCACGCCGACCGCGTCGGTCAGCGCAACTCCCACTCTCACGCCCTCCACTGCGGCACCGACCACGACGCCGACCGCGACGCCGACCGCGACGCCGACCGCGGCACCGACCGCGACGGTGACGCCGACGGCTACTCCGACGGTGGCGATGACCGGGCAAGCGATAACGGCTGCGGGTCCGCCCGAGACCAATTCCGAATACAACGGCCAGAGCTTGACCCTACCGTCGTCGCCAGCAGCGTCGGGCAATTCCTGCCTCGCGGTGATCCTGCACGACGGGCTCGATTCAGTCGTCGCGCCTGCGGGATGGAGCAAGGTGTTCGGATTTACTTCGACCAGCGGCACGGGAGCGTCGGCGACCGGGTGGTGTGCCACCAGTCCGACCAGCTACACATGGAGTTTTGGCAGCGGCGGTCCCAAGTCAGCGGGCGGGCTTCAGTGCTTCAGCAATTGGCAATGCCAGCTCGACGGTGCACCCAGTTACAACACTGGAAATTCCAACAACCCAATGGCGCAGTCGGTGACGCCGACGGTGGTTGGAGACCTATTGGTTGCGGCGGTGCTCGATATGAACGCGGGGATTGGTTACGCAGCTCCGCAAGGACTTACGCAAGACTGGCAGGAGGTCGACGTGGGAGACGGGATCTCCAACGAGGGGTGGTACGCAGGCCCGCTCACGTCTCTGAACCCGACCGGGGATCTCACCTTCACCAGCGGCTCGAGCCAGCCCTGGATGGCGCTTCAGATACTGCTGCAGCCTGTGAACACCGCGCCCACGCCGACCGCGTCGGTCAGCGCAACTCCCACTCTCACGCCCTCCACTGCGGCACCGACCACGACGCCGACCGCGACGCCGACCGCGGCACCGACCGCGACGGTGACGCCGACGGCTACTCCGACGGTGGCGATGACCGGGCAAGCGATAACGGCTGCGGGTCCGCCCGAGACCAATTCTCAATACAACGGCCAGACCTTGACCCTACCGTCGTCGCCAGCAGCGTCGGGCAATTCCTGCCTCGCGGTGATCCTGCACGACGGGCTCGATTCAGTCGTCGCGCCTGCGGGATGGAGCAAGGTGTTCGGATTTACTTCGACCAGCGGCACGGGAGCGTCGGCGACCGGGTGGTGTGCCACCAGTCCGACCAGCTACACATGGAGTTTTGGCAGCGGCGGTCCCAAGTCAGCGGGCGGGCTTCAGTGCTTCAGCAATTGGCAATGCCAGCTCGACGGTGCACCCAGTTACAACACTGGAAATTCCAACAACCCAATGGCGCAGTCGGTGACGCCGACGGTGGTTGGAGACCTATTGGTTGCGGCGGTGCTCGATATGAACGCGGGGATTGGTTACGCAGCTCCGCAAGGACTTACGCAAGACTGGCAGGAGGTCGACGTGGGAGACGGGATCTCCAACGAGGGGTGGTACGCAGGCCCGCTCACGTCTCTGAACCCGACCGGGGATCTCACCTTCACCAGCGGCTCGAGCCAGCCCTGGATGGCGCTTCAGATACTGCTGCAGCCTGTGAACACTCCACCCTGACCGACGGCGGCACCTACGAGGCTGGCAGCGCCTTCTTCTCCTCTCCGGTTGGCGTCGGGAGCTTCACCAACGACTTCTCCTTCCAGACCCTAACGCGCCGCTGATAGCCTATAGACGACGAAGTACTTCCCTCTATAAAATTTATCATCACCTGCCAACGCTCGCGCCAGTTCGGGATAGTATCTAAGAGCGCCGCCATAGGAGGGCCCTTCTAGTTCTTCAACTGAAGATATCGGTGCAAGGACGAACTTTGCGCTTTGCAGCATTACTACTTCGCGACTCAATTCCTCATCAACGGGATAGCCTGGGAACATGTTTAATGCCACTGGCTTCTCGGCCTCCGGAGCATAGAGTGCAGCCGCTCCGGCTTCGGTAAGAATGGCGACGCGATCTCCTCGTACCAAGCCGATTACATATTGCCATTCTCGGATTTCATCGGCGGACGCCCAGAGGCCAAAGGACTGCTGAGTGGCTCGCATACTCGCATATCGATGCCTTAATTCCAGCAGATCGCTCTTGTTGCTTACCAGCGAGAGTACGATCATTGCGCCGATCACAGCATGCGACAGCCGCAAAGGCTCTTCACGGATCGCGGCAACCCCAATCACCAGGATATAGCTATAGTAGATCCACGTACCCGGCGGACCATACATCACGGTAACGAAGGCGACCTGCAGAGCAGTACAAGTAAAAACAATCTCGTCGCGTGGATTTAACTGGCCGCGCAAACGCCGACGGAGAGAGATTGCACCGTTGACGAGCAGCCAGAAGGTGCACACCAGCCAGAATCCAGTAGGTCCTCCAAGGTAGAAGCCGATACGTACGCCGGGAAAGTAGTAAAAGCTTCGGCTTGTGCCAGTGAAGAAGCCATTACGCTGAGCGTGATAGTTGGTTATCCCGTGTAGGGGCAGGATGGTTCGAACTAGCGCGCTTGGGCTGTACA
The DNA here is from genome assembly GCA_963842085.1 of uncultured delta proteobacterium. GTDB lineage: Bacteria > Desulfobacterota > Binatia > Binatales > Binataceae > Binatus. Next base: position 1,600,403 of record CAWJET010000001.1, on the reverse strand, counting down.
CCCAGCCAAGCACTAGCGCAAGCGCGATTGCCGTTACCGCAGCCGGCACAAATTGTGTGAGGATGTTCCTTGGTGACCTTTTGAACTCCACCACGATTAGCGCTATCAAGATCAGACCGTAAAAGTAGGCGAGCTTAGGTATTGCAAAGACCGCGGCCGCGCACAGTGCTAAAGCCATTGCCTTCCGGCCAGCCAGTTGTTCGGCTATCGCGTTCGAGACGAGCGCGGCCTCGATCGAATGTCCCAAGCTCGGGTAGGCAAGGTGCACACCGAAGGGCAGCGTAACAGCCAGAAAGGCCAGCTTATAAAGGGGCAGTTCAAGGTACGCGGCGATTCGAGCAAGTGCCCATGCCGTCAGGATCGCTCCGAGCAGCATCACCCCCTGGCATGCATAAGGTGTTGGACCGATAAAGTCGAAGCAAGCACCTCCCAACAGCAGACCGAGCAGACCGTAGTTGTAACCAAATCCGATGTTGGGCCGCAGACCAATGGAGACCAGGTAGTGTGCCACCAAGTTGGAGCCCCAGTCACGAAACAAATAGTTATCAAAACCAAACAGGATTGGTCGCTGAAGAATCAGAAGGATCACCAGTTCGACAGTGAAAAACAGAAAGGTTCCGAACAGCCGCCGCGGGTCAACCGCACCGCTACGATCGACGCAGGATACTGAGCACGCGTGGATATCAGGGCGCGCACTAGTGTCTACGGACCTGTGGCGAGCAAGAACACCGTTCAATTGTCTAACCAATTAGCGTTAGCGCGCGGCTCGATAATATGCACGACGTCGGGCGGAACGACAATTATGGAAAACGGTATGATCAGCACGATCAGTGTTCTGCCCGGCCAACCAAGTCGCAACCCGGCTGAAGGACATGCGAACCCCCATGCCGCAAGCAAGGCTGACTCCAGCATCGCGGCGCACGCCGAGATTGCACCGGTGCCAAAGAGCGCCCACCCACGCATCGAAAAAAGCGGCAAGAGACCATGGATGTAACCAAAGTCCACCGCCGGCTGATAGCCCTTTGTGATCAGAAAGTTTGTGGCAAGGATCGCCCTAGGATCTTCAAATAACCAAAGGTTGAATGACAGCGCCTTTGGAATGGATAATGCCGCGACGATCAGCAGCTCAGCAGCGAATAACAGCCATAGGCGGAAAACGAGTCCGGGCCATGTCGGTGCGAGACCGCAGGCACCATGCCGAGCTTCCATGGCGGTTCGAAGCCCAATTGAATTGTCGGCTGCTGGTTGAATCAGGTTCATGGCAGGCATCGTCCGCGCGGCCGCGGCAGAGTTCGCAATTTTCATGGTCCGGCAGGTTCGCGCGAATCGCACCGGTCTTTTAGGTCGCAAGGAAATCATGGCCGAGGAGTCTGCTTGAGGTTCGACGCGCTGACCCAAGCGCGCGCTGCGCAGCGAAATGCCGAGGGGCCAGGGCCATCCGCCCTCGTGTGCCGGCTTGCCAGGCCCGGAGTGGGAGCCCGCAAGCTTTCGCCGAAACTGGCCGGTCGGACGACTAGCTTGTGTCATAGCCGACGGTACGCGTATGGCATTTCCAGTGCAACCAGTATGAACTAAAGGAAAAATTAATCAACATGAGTACATCAATTCGGTGTGTCCAGCGCGTTAAGTAAGACGTTACGGCCGTCCCAACGGAATCGCTTCACCGACGGTCTTGAGGGCTTTCCGCTAATGGCGAAAGTTACCCAGGGTAAGTAGCGCAGAATGTGTCGCCTAGCTCAAGTTTCCCGCACCGGCCGTGGGCGAACGCAGTCGTGGCTGCGGATCCACCAAGTCTTGATGGAAATCTGGCCGAACCGGCGGCTTTGCTCGGCCACAAAACTGGGGCGCTGGTCTGGAATTGCTGCACGTCGGCGGCACTAAGGTCGTCGAGGTGCTGATTTGAGTGCTCGAGGCGCTTGCTCGAAAAATTTCCGGTGGCGCGGTTGAAGTGGTGGTGCTCTTGCTCACACCCAAGCGGAGGCGGCTCGCATCAGCGAGCGGATCATCGTCTTCCGCCTATCGAACGGTCAATCTTCTCGGCCGTGTACCGGCGCGCTGCTCCAGTCTCGGTGACATCTGCCCGGGAGGAATTTGGACTTCTCGTAGCCAGAGCCAGGCAAGCGGCACCGCGGTCGTGGCAAGCGGGTGGCAGGTTCAAAGAGGTGGGGCTCGAAGCGGTGGAAACCACTGCCCGCCCGCCAACGGGAAGCAATGGACGTGCCAGACCGTCGCTTTGCTCTTTGAGCGCCATGTCAACCTGAGCTCCGGCCCTAGGCAGCTTAGTGGCCGGCGCCGCGCGGCTGAATTCAGCTGGAGCGAGAACGCGCAAAACCGCTGAGGTTGAACGCAGCCCTTCGTCAAGCCAACTCAACTCCGCGTGCCGTCGGACACCGCGGGCGTTCAAGTACCAGGTGAGAAACTTAAGTTTCGAGCTGATTTCAAAGATTAGCCTTCAAGTTATTGCGTTATCGAGCTCTGCGTGTTAAACCGAGTGAAGCAAAGTAAAGTCAATTTAACTTGAGCGCATTAAACCTGTGTAGGACTTCTTGATTCGAAGTATTCAACTCGCTGCGACTGGCGCGGTTGTTCGACTGTAGGGTCCTCGCGCCACGAAAATCGATGCAGAGGCTGCCCTACATGTCATTGGCTCCTCTCAAGGTTAGGCTAGCAAAACCCGCATACAAGGGAATCGCCAAACATGGTCGCTGTTAGCTTAACGACATTTTCAGTTCGGAAAGTGCGCAGCTATCGGTATGGGGAACTCCTGTTTGGTTTGCTCACGTTCGAAGCCGCCGCTTTCTTTCTAATCAGGTTTGCTGGATCGATGCAGTTCGATAATTTCGCGTTCTTCGACACGGGCGCGAATCTCACTCAGCAATATCTGATCAGGCAGGGTCTCCGCCCCACCGTCGACTTTGCCTATATCTACGGGTTGCTTACCCTGTTAGCGGGGCGAATCTGGTTCGGCGTCTTTGGACTGTCTCCGGAGGCCTGCATCGCGGCGGTTCCCGTAGCCGACCTTCTTCTGATCTGGGCGTTGGTCAGGTTGGCGAAGGCGCTCAAGCTCAACCTGGTGGGAATTTTTATCTTGGCACTGACCGCACCGCTGACGATTCCTTCAAATTACCTGCACCTTACTCACATTGTGGAGCCCGTTCTGTTGGGCCACGCACTGGCTTACCAGGCGCGCGGAAACCGCGGCGCGGCGCTCGCGCTTGCCACCGCCTGTGTCTTCGTCAAGCCGAGCATGGCTTACCTCTATGGTTTGATTCTCCTCGCCTTTGTGCTGTCCGATGGCCTAAGGCGCCACGCACTGTGGCAAGTCTTGCAGCAAGCTATCAGACCACCGGCGATTGCCGGGCTTGGCATCGCAGCCATTCTGGTAGCGTTCTTTGGTGTGCTGCCGGTGTTAAATTCGACCTTTCCGTTGGGCGGAATCAAGATCTATAGCGAAGGACACTTTGGCTTCTTTCAAAGTGGCCGCTTGTTCTGGTCGCCGCCGGGAACTTCCTGGCTCTACTACGTCACCAACGTGGCGGGGCCTTGGTTGACTGCAACGCTGCTCCTGGCGGGCGCAGGCGCAGTTGCAGGTTATCGACTTTTGATCGGCACCGGGCTCCAAACGACGCGCGCCCGCGCGGAAGAAATAGTTCTGACCTGCGCCCTGCTTCAGCTGGGCTTCATCTGTATGTTTTTCGGCAATCAGTATTCTTGGACTTACTACTTCTATGTACTCGCTATCGGCCTTGCCGCGGCTACCGTCTTGTCGGTCCCCTGGAAGTATCTGGTCGCGCTCGTAGCTGTTTCGTTTCCACTGGTCAAAGTCAACAAGCTGTTGGTTGAGCGGTTTGTCATGCCTGGCACGGCGAGCGCCGCGGTCAGCCCAAAGATTTCACCCCTGTTCGACGCGAGCCAGGGCAACGGATTCACCTATCGGTTGTGGTCGTCGTCTGCGCCCGACCCGCAAACTGCTGGACTCTGGTCCACGTCCCAAGAGCGCGCCGAATGGTCCGAAGTACTGGCGAAGATTCGCGGACACCGCACGGTATTGCTGGAATGGTTTGGTTGTGGCGACTTGCTTTTTCCAGAGTTTAGCCCACCGGTTACCGCCCTGCTCGCGCCCGGTGCGAGCTCGATCGGCGACGTGAACCGCAAGCTCGCGCAGCTTCGATCGGCCTCAATGATTGTCATACCAAACTGGCAGATTTCGATCCTCGACACTTCGCCGGCGATCGGGCGCCAGGTTCGCCGCGACTTCGAGCCAACGTGGAAGGGTGACCACTTCGTAGTCTGGAGTCGACGATCCGACGGCGCAAAGTTGTGGCGCGGGTCGGTGGCATCGACCGCAAGCGCAGCTGGGTAGGCGAGCTACCTTCGAGTAAACAATTGGCGATTCACATATCGCCCAGGAATCACAAATGAATAACAGAATTCGCAAACCGGTGCACATCGAGCCAAAAGGCTGGGGCCGGGAGATATGGATCGTGAACAATGAACTCTACTGCGGCAAGATTCTCGAGCTCGCAAAAGGCCGGCGCTGTTCGCTCCACTTTCATGAACTCAAAACTGAATCGTTCTACCTACGCGCCGGCAAATTGAAGGTTCGCGTCAAGTCGTCCCCCGAGTCATCTGAAATTGAGGAATTCGAACTGAATCCCGGTGAATGCATGGACATCGAACCGGGACTGGTTCACCAGATGTTGGCTTTGGAAGACGCCGAGTTATTCGAGTTCTCCACCCAGCACTTCAACAGCGACTCGCATCGGATTGAAAAAGGCGACTAACCCCGCTCTGCGACTAACCTATGGGAGGAGGAAGGATGGAGGCAAAAGTCGATTCGCGGGGAGACGTCCGCAAGGTCTACAGCAACGTTGACGATAGGTCCAGTGGAGCCGTTATGAAAAAAAATCCCGAACCGCGGCTTCCGGAGATCTTGACTGTCGAGGAGATATCAGAACTTCTGCGGGTTCATCCTTCAACCATCTACCGCATGCTAAAGCGCAAAGAGATACCCGGCTTCAAAGTGGGCAACGATTGGCGATTCCAGACCGGTAACATCAGGCAATGGCTCGACCAGAAGGCAAGAAACTCCCGCGACGGCGTCGCGAAGTAGGCGTGGACCGCACCTTGCGAGTGGAGCATATGATCGGGAGGCCGTCGCGCGGTCGCCGATGAATTCGGAAAAAGGGGGTTACGATGAATCCATTGGTGTTCCGCGAATATGACATCCGCGGAGTGGTGGAGACCGATTTCGACGATGATTTCGTAGTCGACCTGGGTCGTGCCTATGCTACGATTCTACAGCGGGCCGGCAAGTCAACTGTTAGGTTGGGTCGGGACTGTCGACTCTCGTCGGATAGGCTTTGCGGGCTGTTGCTGGATGGGCTGCTTCCCGCCGGAATCAACGTCGTGCAGGTCGGAATAGTGCCCACGCCGCTGCTCTATTTTTCTGTGCCGCACTGGAAGATGGACGGCGGGGTAATGATCACCGGCAGCCACAACGCGGCCGAGTTCAACGGCTTCAAGCTCGGAGTGGGCCCCACGACCATCTTCGGTGACGAAATCCAAAAGGTTCGACGGATAATCGAGCAGCGCGATTTTCTGCGCAGTGGCCGCCGAGGCATGCTGACCGAGCGTCCGGTCCTTCCTGATTATAGTCAGTTCATCCGCGAGAACTTCAGCTTTAAACGGCCGCTCAAGGTCGTGGTCGACGCCGGCAACGGCTGCGGTGGATTCGTCGCGGTCCCGTTGATGCGGGAGATGGGTTTCGATGTCACCGGTTTGTACATCGAGATGGACGGCCGATTCCCAAACCACCATCCCGATCCAACCGTCGAAAGCAATATGCGCGACCTCATCGCCGCCGTTAAGGAGCGCAAAGCCGACATTGGAATTGCATACGACGGAGATGCCGACCGCATCGGCGCGGTCGATGAACACGGAACCATCGTATCGGGTGACGAGCTGCTAGTCGCATATTCGCGCTCGATCTTAAGGACGCGGCCGGGCGCGGCGATCATCGGCGAGGTCAAGTGTTCGGATCGAATGTACAATGACATAGCGCTCCATGGCGGCCGCCCAATCATGTGGAAGACCGGCCATTCTCTGTTGAAGAGCAAGCTTAAAGAAGAGTGCGCAGTGCTGGCGGGTGAAATGAGCGGCCACATGTTTTTCGCGGATCGCTACTACGGATTTGACGACGCCATTTACGCTTCATTTCGTCTGCTCGAGATTCTCGAAGGCTCGGGTGAGAGCCTCGGCACGCTGCTGTCGGACCTGCCACGGACCAGCATCACACCCGAGATCAGGGTCGACTGCCCAGACGATAGAAAGTTTGCCGTCGTCAATGAGCTCGCCGAGTATTTCAGGTCGCGCTATGAAGTAGTGGAGCTCGATGGCGCCAGAGTGAAGTTCCCCAACGGCTGGGGACTCGTGCGCGCTTCAAACACCCAACCCGCGCTTGTAATGCGATTCGAAGCTACCAACGATTACGAGCTCAACCAGATTCGCGGCCTGTTCGAGGGCAGACTCAAGGAGGCCGGGGCAGTTTGACCTCTTTAGCGCCGCGGAAACGCGCCGTCCGAGCGCGTCTTTCTGCGAGCGCGCCGTGCGGGAATGGTCTCTCTTATCGGCTGGGCTCGATATTTGGGTGCGGATATTCGCGATAGAGGCGATCCCGGCTGAATCGTTGGCTGGCGCCAACTTGAGGCGGGGTGGGAGATTCGACGTGAGCGGTTCGCCCTTCTGAAATGCGAAACTGCCGAGGAGTCGGCTTCTAACAAGTAAGGCCAGATATCCCATCGGTTGAGTTTGGCGTTCAGGTCGTTGAACGCGCGAAGGTGATCTCCCATCGGGCCAAAAACAGGCGGAATCAAGAGTACCATCCCGCGAGCGCGGCGGCGTAGCGGGGGTTCACGGATCTGGCCGCCATCGCCTCTGTCGGAATCACGCTGCGTCCGAGGCATCCTCCACTTAGGCGATCGTTTCGCTCTTACAAAGGCCGGGGTGAGCGGCTCAATGGCCTGACTTGATAGTTTCGAACGTCGGCGGCCGGATACAACCCAGAGTGATGTTGGCGAAGATTTCGGGCAGTCCAGCCGCGGTTTGCTATGCACTCGGCGAGCGCGCCTTTGACCGCGCCGCAGTGATCGTGACCCGCCACCATGATCAAGTTGGTGCCCAGGTGATCGACCGCGTAATCGATGCTCTCGAGGCCCGCTCGGGTGAACATGTTGCCCGCAAGGCGCTCCACGAAAGATCGCCGAGCCCCTAGTCGAAGATCAGCTCCGGCGGAACGCGCGAATCCGAGCACGAGAGAATGACCGCGAACGGCGCTTGACCGCCGGCAAGTTCCCCGCGCCGCTTAGCGTCAAGAAGCGGATGGCCGGTCGTGTCGTTCTGGAAGCGCTGATTGCCCGCCATGAGTCGTGCGAGGGACTGCGCCGGGCTCATCGCCGGAGCGCCCCCGTCGGCAGCCGCCGAGACCTCGGAAAGTTGCACGGTTTCGAACATCCAAAGCGGGGCCACCATAATCGCAAACGTCAATTGCATTGTGCGCTTCGTGCAATTCGTGACTTCTTCTCTCTCTGTAATCGCTCGCGCGCCTGAAAAACCTATGCCTCTGCCCAGCCGAATGGAAAAGTTCATCATCGTTATCGACGGTTGAAGCTGACTTCCTCTTTACCGACAAGCAGCGTTTGGATCATCGGCGGAGGAAGGGAAACACCCACGGGCCGATTGTTACTCCCTGCGGTGAGGTCAGACCCGTCGCCGTCGTCGTCGGGGTTGTGGTCATCAGATCCGGCTGTCCGATCACAGAACGTGCGTTCATCCCGGTGGTGAACGGCGGCGCGAAAATCATCACGCGATTGTTGCCGTAGTCGGTCACATAGAGATACCCGGCGCTGTCGAACGCTACGGCCCTGGGATCGCTGAGGCCCGCAGGACCGGCGCCGGGGGCGTCTCCTGACCTGAAGTCGCTCTGGCCGACTACGAGGTTCGCTCCACTTGTGTATGGCGGAAGGAACTCCAGCACCCGGTTATTCGACGAGTCCGCAACCCATAGGTCTCCGCATGCATCGAAGGCAACTCCGAAGGGTTTGCTCAGATTGCTGCTGGGGCTCTTACTTACGAGTGTTATTGCCAGGTTCGCGCTATTTGTCGATGGCGGAACTGCGAATGGCGGCACGAACTCGAGCACTCGATCGTTGCCGTAGTCAGCCACCCACAGATTTCCACTGTTGTCAAAATTGATGAACTGCGGTCCCTGGAACCCGGTCAAGCTGTCGTCGGTGCCGAACGACGTGAAGTCGCTCTGGCCGAATACGAGGTTAGCATTCATGCCATTTGAGAATGGCGCAAGGAACTGCAGAACCCGGTTACTTCTGAAGTCCGACACATACATGTTGCAGGTCCCGTCGAATGCGACCCCGACCGCGCCCCCGCTCAGGTTGCTCTGACTAGGCTCGGGCGGATTGTAGGTATTGTTGGTCGTGAAGTTCGGCTCGCCGATTACCAGGTTCGCGCTATCTGTCGATGGCGGAGGTGTGAATGGCGGCACGAATTCGAGCACGCGCCCGTAGTCGAAGTCGGCGGACCACATGTCGCCGGAACCGTCGAGAGCCGCCGACTCCGGCTTTGACATCCCAGTTTGCGTCAGGTTGTGCTCAGAACTAGTGAAATCCGGCTGGCCGAACACCACGTTTGCACTCATCCCGGTGGTGAAGAACGGCGGCGACTCATTGGCGAGATACTCCAGCACGCGAGCATTGCCGGAATCACTGACGAACATCGCGCGGGTAGTGGGCGGAGGCCCTAGCGCACAGGCCGTGGGCTGCTGTCCCTGCTGAATTGGGGGTCGCCGTCGGAGTTGCTTGCAGGTCAGCGGCGTGGGCAAGAGAGAAAGTTCACTTAGTCCGGGCGTGTCGCTGCTTCGTGAAGCATCGCCATTCGATTTCGCCAACACCGGGCGCGCAAACGCTGCGAGCAGACACAACAGCGAGAAAATCAGGCCGGCGATTGATCGCGTGAACGACTTGAAGTGCATCTTCAGTTCGGAATTTTGAGATCGACTCTACGAATTGCGCAGGCCCCGCTTGGAGGGTCGAGCGCGGCCAGCTACCCCTGATTTTTTCGAATCACAGATAAGATGAAGAGGAGATCGCGCGAGTTGTGCGCTTCGCCCAGCTTGCGCACCTTCGAGAGGACCGTCAGTTCTTCGGGGGTGATCCCGTAACGGCGGTGGAGGTTTCTGTTTCTGACGAACAGTTCCCAAGCGCTCGGATGGTTTGCCTCATATCGATGCTCTGGCCATCCCCTCCGGCGAGGCTCACTTCGCGAATCTCGATGACAATCTTCAGTTCCTTCCTTTTCGACGGAGCGCTGGTCCACCTCCAGCAGGCCGTAGATCGGACCGACGTCTAGGCAGGACGCGGAAGCTGCGATCCGAACTTGCTCGCGAAACTCCGTCTGACTTGCGAGGACCGGATGGCTCTCTGACGGGTCAAAGAATAGCGGCTCATCGGAAGCCGGCTTACGCCCGAACTTAGCTTCAAATGCCCTAAACCGGTAGCGAATGACTTCCAGCAGCGCACATTTCGGACACGGCCTCGCCCAACTGCAAGGCCCTGAGACACGTGATGAAGATGACGATAACATTGGAATGAACCTCTCACGCTTTCGTTGGCCGTCTTTTGCCTGCTAAGTTCCGAGTTGCCTGCTTAGCACGCCTGTGACGTTTAACGCAACTCAGTGCAGAGCAAGTGGCCATAAGATCAATCAGGACAGAGTTTGCAAGCTATTGTGAAGGCGCTGCGTTCGACATGTGAACTCTGCGGAGCCCAGTAGATTGCGCTGGCCGATCCCTGCGGTCAGTTCGAAGAAAGTCAGCCAAAGTATATAAAACACTATTTGCCATTGTTTAATTTATGAAAATAATACAGAGTCATTCATACAACTCAGATTCACCGTTTAGCGATTCTAAGAGGGCCATTCTACAATCAAAGAAAGTGAGTGTCAAATTATCAATCGGTTGCTTGCATGTTATTTGGTGACGGATCTACCTCATTTGTATCTATTCCCCCAGAATCTCGGCAAAACAGCCTACGAAAGGCCCAAATGGCCGAATCGCGGATCCCTCGGCACTTGCCACATTGATTGATACAGATTTATTTTGCTTGATTTTAATCTATTTCAATTGACAATTCTTTGCTTTTGTTATATTTGATCCCTCTACGGAGGTAGTATCATGAGAACTCATCGCACGAAGCTCCTTAGCTGGATTGGTGCCGCTGCTGTCGTCTTCTTGATTGCCTTTAAAGGCGTGGCGGCGGCTCACGAAAACGGAATGCCGTCGTGCGCTCCAGAGCTCGATCCGGCAACGGGAGCCAGTGGCTTAGCTCTTTTGATTGGTAGTTTCTTGCTCGCGCTTGAACGCCGCCGCTCGCGCTAGGTTTGATGCGTTTTCGGGCAATGCGTGACGATTGAAGGTGAAAAGCGCTAGTCACTGCCAGTCGGATCTTGCTGACCGAGTCACTCAGGGCCGCGGGCAGCCGTTTCCTTGGCGTCGCTTGCTGATCGCCCTGCTTTTGGTTCCCGAATTGGTCGCGCTCTCCCGACCACTTCCCGCATCGCTCTTGCCGCAAGCCGCTGCGCCGTGGTGGCTTGCGTTCATCGCTGGTCGGCGAATGATAGTGGCCATGTTCGTGGCTGCTTTTGGAGCCGCCCTTCTGCTCAGTTGGGACACAGCTTTCGAGCTACTCGAGGCTACTCCTAAACCCAATCAGGAACGGGACTCTCTTTGGCCAGCGTGGCTCGGCTTGCATCTGGTGGCCGTCAACGTGTTCGTGGTCGGGGGGCGGTTCGCACTAGTGAGCGGCGCGTTGCGTGGCCCGAACGCGGGATGGTGGTCCTTGTTCGGCTTAGTACTGCTGGCGGGTGCGATCGCTAGCTGGGGCCTAGCGGTGATGCCCGCGGAGTTTTGGATCACCTGGGTCAAGCGCCGTCCCGGTGTGATCACGGCCGCGCTCGTGGTGGGAGCCATCGCCAGGGTTTCAGAGTTTCCGGCGATGAGGTTGTGGTACCTGGTGCTCGATTGTAATTTGTACGCGGTCGCTTTTTTGCTGCGTATTCTGGGCCAGCGGGTCATTGTTCAGCCGTCTCTGGCGGTTGTTGGGACCCATCGGTTTTCGGTTGAAATAACTTCTGCCTGCTCGGGGCTTGAAGGCGTGGGTCTGGTGATCGTGCTCACGGCCACGTACCTGTGGTTCTACCGAAGCCGCTTTCGCTTTCCGCAGGGGTTCTTACTGATTCCGCTTGGAGTTGTGCTGATCGGGCTGCTCAACGTGGTCCGAATCACGACGCTGGTAGTAATCGGACAGTGGTGGCCGGCAGTGGCTATGGACGGCTTCCATACGGTCGCAGGCTGGTTTTTTTTCAACGCCGCCTGCTTCGCGCTGTTAGCCGTCAGTAGAACCACGCCCTGGTTGTGGCGCGCGCAAGCTCGTCCGGCTAACGTTCCCTGGGCAAATCCCGCGGGTCTATACCTCGCGCCACTGCTGACGATCGTGGCGGCGTCGATGATTACACGGATATTTGATGGTGGTTTCGACTACCTTTATCCGCTACGCGTGCTCGCGTGCGGCCTCGTTCTTTTTGTCTTCCGGCACAGAATCCCCACTTTCAGAGTCGGGGGCTCATTTCGCGCAATCGGACTCGGCGCCCTCGCATTCGTAGTGTGGATCTTATTGGCCACAAGCCAAGACTCCGCAACGCGCTGCGTGGCATTTTCAACAAGCCTATGTGCAATGACAACTTGGGTGGCGGCTGGCTGGCTCGCCTTCAGAATCATCGGAGCTGTAATAACAGTGCCAGTCGCTGAAGAACTGGCATTTCGCGGCTATTTGCTCCGCAAGCTCGTAAGTGTTCGCTTCGAGGCGGTCTCATACCGTCACTTCACAATCCTGTCATGGCTGGGTTCCTCGGTGCTGTTTGCAACGCTACATGATCATTGGCTTGCAGGGTTCGCCGTTGGCCTCATCTTTGCGCTAGCGGCGTATCTGAACAACCGACTCTCAGATGCAGTAGTCGCGCATGCCACGGCCAACGGCTTGCTCGCAGTCTGGGTTCTCGCCACTCGAGATTGGAGTCTTTGGGCCTAAAGACCCTTTCGCGAAGGGAACACCTCAATCGCCGACGCGATTGCTTCTTCAGGCGCGAATCGAGCGGCCTAACTCCAGTTGATGTGGGCGCTCTTGGAATCAGCCGGTCGAGACAACCGATTGAACTGCGGGGACGGGCGACCTCAACTAATGGGGTTGGGAGCTGCCTGATGCAGTTGCCGCAGCAACGTTTCGGCCCACCGAGTGCCATTCTTAAATTGGTCGATCCAGCCGGATCAACCGAAACGACGCGTTTGATGGCTTGTGCAGAAGTATTTTCGAGTTGGGCGCAAAATCGAGTCACTCCGCGCAGCAGCAGACGGCAATGATTTCTCGCTCCAACGAACTTTTTCGATCTTTTCATCTCCGCTGCATCCATCGCGTTCAACGCTTCGCGAGCTTCAAGCGCTGACGCGATCACCTTCTTCTCGTCACACTTGCTGGCTGGCACCCATGTGGGCAAGAGTCGAGAGCGATGCCGGTTTTTCCCGTGGCCCACGCGGTGATGCGAGAGGCGCTTAGGGACTGCGCAGTGCTATACGAGACATTTACGACAGCCGAAACTGCTGGAATGGAATGACCGCGTAGTAGGGGGTCGATCTGTGCCGCTTTCTCATACCCATGGCATTCACCGGCGCTCATGCACAAGCCACCTGCGATAAGGACGTATCGGGCCGTGTCTGATTTCTGATCGGCGGTCCGCGGCCAAACATCCGCCAAGGCAAACTCATCGGTTCCCGAGGCGTCGTTCAAACTGATGCTTCCGCTCAGAGCGGCTGTACTCCCGACTGTTTAGCCAGAGCCACAAACGCTTCGAGCTGTTCCTTGGAGTAGGGGTCCTCGGCGACACCCTTCGCGTTGTTCTTGATAGATTCAACCTGGCGCGACGAAAAAATAACTGGGCCCCAGCGGTTGGCGTGAACCGCATAATTTAACATTATTCGCGCCAATTCGGTGGGTTGAGACAGATCGGCCTGGAGGCAAGACGACCACCTCGCGGCGAATTCGCGACCTCGTGCCAGATACTCTCTAAGTGCCACGTAGCTGCCGCTCAATGCGCCGTGTGTTATGACGGCTCCGCCAGGTTCACCGAGTGCTTCAAGGTTTCGGTGGAGGACACTATTTCGAAACTGCATAACCAGTGCGAATTCCGGACGGTGAGCTTGAATCTTAGCGATCTCCTCGGCCTCGGTAGCAACGCCGAAATATCGAATCTTCCCTTCCGCACGAGCGCGGCTTAAGAAAACGAGTAGGTCATCGGAGATATCGCCGAGTGAGCAGTCGTGCATCAGGAATATGTCAATATAGTCTGTGCCCAGGACTCGGAGGCTCGTTTCCAGACTGTCGCGGGCTTCTGCAGCGCCAAAGCGACCGTGGCTGACGGCGGAGCGCGCTTGGCGGCCAATTCGATTCCGCAAACTCGGAGAAAATCGCATCAGATTGCGAACCAGTGTCCGTGCATAGCCCGCCCCGGCTATAGAGATTAGGGGACGAATACCAAATTTTGTAGTGATAACAATTCGACTCCTTTTCCCCTTGGCGAATTCGCCAACCAGTCGCTCCGCTTCGCCATATCCGTAGACTCGCGCGACGTCGAAATAGTTGAGCCCCTCGTCGTAAGCGGTGTGCAAAAGCTGCAGTCCTTCGGTTCGGGTGTTGTCTCCCAGGAGCGCACTGCAGCCGAAGCCCAAGCTGGACGCCGTCAAATCCGTATTCGCGAGCTTAACGCTGCGCATCGGCTCTGCCGCTTACGGTCGGAACGCTTCGTGACAATCGCAGCTTGAGGTGATCAGCCAGCCGAATAGCCAGGGCAAGCATCGTAAATGTCGGGTTGGAATGTCCGCCGGTCGGGAAAACCGCGCTGCTGCTAATGAACAGATTGTCGATAGTGTGCACCTTACAATCGGGATCGACGACTCCATTATGAGGATCGGTGCTCATTCGGCAGGTTCCGATGTGATGGTTGATGTCCCAGAAGGAACGCTCCCAGTCCTGATTCCTCATCACGTCGCAAGATGCCGTATCCACCTCCCCGATTTCCAATCGTTTGAGCTCTTTTGCGAGTATTTCGACTACGACCATCGCTGTATGGCGCACCAACGGCGTCAGGTGCCAATCGAGCTTGGCGCGTCGCATCCCGAGAGCATCTCTTTCATCGCTCAGCAAAACACGGCTGTCGGGATTTGGCTCACACTCGCAACACAATGAGATGTATGGCTCGCCACTCAATTGAAATGCCGGCTTGTGTTGAACATAACGACGGAACGCGGCGAGCAAGATATCGTGGGGAGAGCGAAGCAATTGTTTTAGGTCGCCGGCGGACGGCTTAATGAAATTCCAGTGTCGGAGACCACTCGCCAGCCGCTTGGCCGCATCAACTGCCGTATTCTCAGCGGGCAGCTCCGCACGGACCACGCCGACAGTAGCATTCAGAGTGCCTCGTTTTTCTTGAACCTCCTCGTTGAGAGCAAGCTTCGGGCTATAGGCTACTCCCTTCCGATAGAAGGTCTCGAATGACTCCAATACTCGCTTCGCGTCCCTAAGTCGCACACTCGCCAAGCGTGCCTGGACGTGATCCTGAAAGTATCTGCCGACCCGATCGTGCCGATTACCAAGCCCCGGCCTCTCGATTTCGTTCGACGCAAGTAACAAGCGCGGCGTCTCTATACCTCCGCAGCAGACGACATAAAAGGCCGCATCTATTGCACCGCACCGGCCCGAAAGTGAGCGAATCTCCACACCCGTTATGGCCGATGCGTCAGAATTCGCCATTAGTTGGGTGGCGTTGGCATGCAGAATCACGGTGATGCTGCTCAGTGACTTCAATTGGTTACCATATGCTGCGGCGAAATTTGCCTTGGGGCTGAACTGCGAAATCAAAGGACGCAACTGACGTGACTCGAAGAGTGCAGTTGAAACGCCGAAAAATGACGGGTCTCGGTAGTCAATCTCGCTCAAATTGAGCGTTTTCTCGGCACGTCTGTAGTACGGCTCAAGATCGCGACGCACAAGCGGCCAACCACTGTCAGCTACCCAAGGCCGCGGTCTGAAATCGATATCGTCCAAGGGCAACGTCTGACCGGCCCAAAGGGTAGTCGTGCCCCCGAAGACCCTCGCCCGGCCGATGTGCACGCCTTTATGGGGGAGTCCTACGACTTCGCTCGTATACAAAGCCTGGGTGTCTTCTTCCCATTTGAATCCTCCCCCTTCCGAGGTCACTACCGAGAATCCGCTGAAGAAGAATTCCCGCGCAATCGTAATTCCAGCCGCACCACTTCCGATGATACAGACATCAGCTCGAAATACGTGCCCGTCGGCGTAGTCCCGGAAATCAACGATCATGTATGGCCGCCCGCACCGCTTAGGATATGAGGTAATAGCGTACTCGCGCGCGGGAACGTTCGGTAGCACTCATGCGGATGAAATCCTAACACTACTCTTACGTATTATCGAGGTCGACCTCATCCCTGCGTGGGGGCTCGCCCAGGGGGTGGTGGTTGGCCGCCACAAACGCCGCGCCACAGCGTGGTTTACGAGCAAGATCACAGTGTCCATTCTTGCGCCCCCTCTCGAGGATCAAACGTTTCGCTCGGTATCTGTCTGGTTCGATTCGCCAGGAACAGTACCATCAAGTCCCATGCTGCGAAGGCTCTTAGATATACCCAATGCTATAAAGCGATATCCTTGAGGTATGGCGCCTAATCTCCAGTCCACAACTCACTAAAGAGAAGAATCAAGCAATAGAAATCAATTTCTCTAGCGTTACTCAGCTCGAGACGCACTTGGGCGTTTACGCCATCTCGATCCGAGTGATCGTACCCGCGTAGGGACCGATTGTAGCTGCGCCAAAAGAAATCTTATTGAAAAAATAGTTTAGCCTCCTGATGCGGACAACTGCGGCAGTCAATTTCTCATTCTACTAAGTTTTGATCGCGCTAGCGGCATTTAATTTTCGAGATTTCGCACCGACGACTACAATATGCTTCCATTAATTGATCGATTCGTATGACAATTAATTGACACAGCGACAATCGAGTTGATAAAAGATCCATCGATATGAGCAAGCGACGAATTTGCGCGGACCTCGATTCTTCACTAGTCGACTCGTTCCAGCTATTCGTCGGCCGTCTTGTAGGTCGGCTTTTTCTGCTGACCTCTGCGGGTCTAGCAGTATCCATTCAGAGCGTGGGGCGAACCGGCGGAATATCGTGAATCACGGTCCGCAATAATATTGCCCCGGCGAAATTGGTAGAAGTTCCGGTGAGTCGTGTTGGATGCTGTGTGGAGCAGGGGAGGGGTATGAATGCATAGTCGCTACTCACTGGCATTTTTTCTATATGTCTGCTTAGTCGTAGTATGCGCCAGCGCGCAATCTAGCGCTGCAACTTCGCAAGCGATAGCGGCGGCGGGTCCGCCCGAGACCAATTCCGAATACAACGGCCAGAGCTTGACCCTACCGTCGTCGCCAGCAGCGTCGGGCAATTCCTGCCTCGCGGTGATCCTGCACGACGGGCTCGATTCAGTCGTCGCGCCTGCGGGATGGAGCAAGGTGTTCGGATTTACTTCGACCAGCGGCACGGGAGCGTCGGCGACCGGGTGGTGTGCCACCAGTCCGACCAGCTACACATGGAGTTTTGGCAGCGGCGGTCCCAAGTCAGCGGGCGGGCTTCAGTGCTTCAGCAATTGGCAATGCCAGCTCGACGGTGCACCCAGTTACAACACTGGAAATTCCAACAACCCAATGGCGCAGTCGGTGACGCCGACGGTGGTTGGAGATCTATTGGTTGCGGCGGTGCTCGATATGAGCGCGGGGATTGGTTACGCAGCTCCGCAAGGACTTACGCAAGACTGGCAGGAGATCGACGTGGGAGACGGGATCTCCAACGAGGGGTGGTACGCAGGCCCGCTCACGTATCTGAACCCGACGGGGAATCTCACCTTCACCAGCGGCTCGAGCCAGCCCTGGATGGCGCTTCAGATACTGCTGCAGCCTGCGAACGCCGCGTCCACGCCGACCGCGACTCCCACTCCCATGCCCTCTACCGCGGCACCGACCACGACGCCCACCAGCACGCCGACCGCGACTGCTGGCGACCCCACGACGCCTAGCAGCACGCCGGCCGCGACCGTCACGCCGACTGGGACTCCGACGCGCACGGCGACGGCAAGTAGCACGCCGACCGCGACGCCGACCGCTACGGCGACGCCAGTTTCCGGCGCGATGGTAATGCCGATCGAAGTGATCGGTCCGCAGGGCGAGACGGGAACGCGAAGCTTCACGCTGACCTCGGCGCAAGCCAACAGCGCGGTGACGTTCTGGCTTCAGGGTAACCATCTCGGCTACGTACCCTCGCTGCAGAAGTTGCCGCCAGGTAAGGCCAGTATCTCGCTCAATGGCGGGCCGTGGCTGGCGCTCACGAACGAAACGGTGACGGTGCTGCCGCCAGGGGCAAATTACGAAGGTATCGATGGCGGCCTATTCGACACGGTCAAGGTCACCATCCCGATAAGCACGCTTGGATCGGTGGTTGCCGGCACGAACACGGTCAGCTTTAGGATGAACCAGACTGATGGTGTCACAACTGGGTTTAGAATTATCGCATTCAACCTGCTTGCCTCGGACGGTTCGCAGATCATGCCGGCGACTCAGTTCGCCAATGACGACCCGAGTCTTTGGACGGCACCGCTCAACGATTCCGCCGACATCAGCGCGGGTCAAACACTCTGGCATACCGCGACCCTCGCGCAATCGTCTTTGACGACCTCGACGATTAAGGCACACTGCGCCGATTGTCATGCCCAAGATGGGCGCGACCTGAAGTATTTCAATTACTCGAATTATTCAATTATTCAGCGCAGCCAATTTCACGGCCTGAGCCAGCTTCAGGGTGAGCAGATCGCGAGCTATATCCGCTCGGGCATCCCGAATGCGCCGGCGTTCTCGCAGTATGCGCGGCCGTGGAACCCGCCTTATCAGCCTGGGCCGGGGTTGAACTCGCATTCGATCGCGGACTGGTCGGCTGGGGCTGGCATCCAATGGGTGCTGGACGATGATACACAAACACTCAACTATATATTCCCCGATGGGTATACCCCCGCGGCGATACCAGCCACGGGCGCCATAGATAAGCGCGAAATTCCGGTGTTCCTGCCGATGCCAAGCTGGAACCAATGGCTGCCGACAGTCTCGCCGATGGATGCATATACAGCTTCAACGCTTACAGCTATGGGCGCTTCGGCGACATCTTGGGCAGGAAGTGGGGTAGCAAGCCGCTACAACGGCATGCGCAGCAACCTCACCAGCAACCTCACACAATACATCACGAACCCGACGAAGGGTGTTGGTGGTTCGGGTTCGTCATTTGCTTCGGATCTAGAAACTTGGGATTTTGCAGACAGGCAAAGTCTAGGCATCAATCCAAACGCACCGTGGACACCAATCTTAAGTAACTATGCTTATGCTCTTTCACGATGGCAACTTGTTAAAGTGTGGGAAATGATGCATGAGTTCAACCTTGAGGGGCAGCTTTCTCAGTCCGAAGGCTACAATCTTACCATGCCGACCGATGACCGGGTATGGAATGCCGCTGAGCCGTTCATGTCGGCTCTGTTCCGCATAGGTATCCCAACTAACCCTAATGGCACTGGTAGCCAAAATTCCAGCCAGAATAACTTTTACGGCGATGGATTGAAGGATACATATTTCACGAGTGCGTGGTACTACGTGCAAATTATGGTTCACTCGGGCCAGCGTCAACGCGGCGGTAACAACCCAATCGACTGGGGCTACTACCTCAACCATCAGGGCGAAGAGTCGTCGTTAAATGGTCACCTCGGATATGCTGGACTTATGACGATGGTATGGCTCAATGCACAGCAGGAGGATACGACCACCGCGAATGCCGGTTCGAAAGTCCATAACAGCTCGGGCTATTTGCTGGATCCCGACTATGGGTTTAATCCGGCTTGGGGCTCCGCGCTCGATAACCTCGTCTTTCCGGAGTACTTTGGCTACGGGGCGCCGGGACCGTGGGCTAACCTGAGCCCCGTCAATACGGGACAACTGGTCGGTACGCTTAGTATGGCGTGGTTGAATGAGGCCTCGACGTGGACACCTGCACAATGGGATTCCGTTAAGAATGACGATGGCACTGCTTTCGGCTCACCGAGTCTTGTATGTACGACCAGTCAGTACGATGGCACGGCTGCCGGCAACCGCACCTATACCGCAATATCCGAATTTCAAAGCAGCCCTTACGACAATGACGACGTCTCGGGCAATGTGCCGACCGCTGATATGACTGCCTTGGCGACCTGGGCAGCTACGATTTGGCCAGCGTGCAATTGGAGTCAGTTTTAACGGCGCGCTCCGTCGACAGTCGATGTGATCGTGTCGCTGGTTTGCCCATTGCGTGCCGGCCGCAGATGGCCCCCCTGCGGCTCTAGCACGCAGGACTGTCAAGCATATTTGCTCGATATGTTCAGCTCGAAGCAAACGCTTCGAGCGCTCAAGGTCTAACCGAACCTAACATTCGGACTTCACACCGACTTGCTTGTGTTTGTCCCCTATGCGGGCCCAGCCCCGAGCGAAAGGGATTGCAATGGTGGAAGTGAGCCGGGTGCAGCCGCATATTCGGCCGGTTAGTTTTAAGGAGGTTGATAGTACGCTCGTGGCTCTGATGGAAATTCGCGCGCCTTCTCTTGGTCATCTCAACGGCCTCGAGGGTCCAGGGATGGGTTTAGAAAGTGCCGGGCGGGCCGCAACCCATCACCGACGAAACGACCTTCGCAACCATACAGAGACGTGTTCCTCCAATAAGAGCGTTTGATAAAGCTGCCTGGTTGCACGGGTCACCAGGGCCGTTGGCCGATACTTATCGCCACGCGTGAGCAGCATCCAGATGATGCGAGTGCTCTTGTCTGCGATCTGTCGTTTTAGAAATTCACATCTAATGCGAAATACTAGCGGTTAAGAGCGGAATCCTATAGAATGATGCGATGAATCCGTGAATGACGGTTTAGTGATCTATCTCAACAGCTTCGCGCGTCGAAGCTGGACGGTGGACTGTCTTCGAGGACGGCCAGTTCAAAGCACTTAAGGTAGCGCGGCCATGACGGTCTTCCTGCGGATGTGGTTTCGTACGCCGGTTCGACACGGTGTTATCTGCGGCTCGGCCTGTCGCTCCCACGAGCTGCACCAGCTGCGGGGAATGATCCAGAACAGGGTCACCGGCGACGCGGGATCGCCTGCGCAGGATTCTTGAGGGAACAAGGGTTTGTGAAATCGCCGTGCAGTCTCTTGTTCCGGAGCGTTGTGTTTTTGATGCTCGCTAACGGCATCTACCTGATCTGGAGTCACCGCTTCTTTCCGAGCACTGACTATCCACGCTCACTATTTGAGGGAGATCTGTTCTACCGCTGGATACATCATCAACTGGCGCCGCACCATCGAATCGTGCCATACCCTGTTCCATATACAACTCTGCTCCTGATGATAGCGGGCCTGGAGTTTATTTTCCCCCTACAAATAGTTGGCAAGGTAGTGCTCACCTGCTGGTCCTGGCCTTCGCGGGCGGTAGCATCTTCTTGACAGAGTCTTTGAATGCTTCCGAGGAAAGCCCGCTATTATATATTCCGTTGCTCCTGACATATGCGCAGTATCTCTTCATCGGTGAACTGGGTTACATGCTCGGCGTGGCTCTCTTCTTCTACTACGTCGGCTACTTGGTCAGGCACCGTGGGCAGCTTGCGGCGATCAGCGGATGGTTCTTTTGCCTCGCCGGCCTGATTCTCTTCGCGACTCATTTGTTGCCGTTCTGTATCGCGCTGCTGGTCACGGGGATCTTCGCCTGTTTCGAATGGAGCCGGGCGTTGATCAGAAAGCTGATCTTCGCTTTCAGTCTGCCGGTGACGCTCACGTTGTGGTACGCACTAGCGAGATTCTTTTCAGAGCCGCTGGCCTCGCGGGGTTTCTGGCAGTTTTGGACCACGGCGCGATTCGCCGGAGCCGTGGTCGCAGTGTACACGCCGTTTCACAAGTTTCTTCCCTGGTTGACGATTGGTTCCAGAGCGGTGCAGGTCGGGGCGATCGCAAATCTGGTGACTCTGGGGGTGATAACGCTGGTGTGGCTGGCTTGCGGCGCGGCAATTTGGTTTGGACGGCGGGGGTATCTTCCCGCCATGGTTGCCGCCGCGACCTGCCTATTCTGCTTCGTCGCGACCGGCTTCCAGTTCGCCGAGATGATCAGTCCGGGCGAGAGATTCGCCTACCCTGCACTATGGCTTGCCATCTGCTGGCTCGGCTCGCAATGGGATCCATCTGAGTATCCGCTTATATCACTGTTAGGACGCAGTTTGATGTGTTCACTGCTGATCGGGCAGGCCATCTATTTGGACGTCTGCGTGGGGACGGTGTCGAGCCGCCTCGGCGACTTGTACGCGCAGCTCAGCGCCACTCAGTCACACGGAGAGTTCTGTTCGATCTACGAAGCCTACAGAGTGGAAAGCAATGATCCCGCGCACCGGCGCGGCCTCAATCGGTTCGTGACTAATCACCCTACCGCTCCTCACGTTCCCTATTATATATATGCGGAAAGAGGAACCGAATCGATCATCTCAGGGAGTTCTATGGTTCGCTACTACCTCGGCGACGGCGATCGTGACGATCTCTGTCGGCCTTGAGTCAGGTGAGGAGTCGTCGGTGGCGAACGACGCCCCGAACTCGAAACACTTGTCAAAAAGCAAGTTGTAACGCGAAGCGTGGGTTAGTCACCAGCGCCAGCGACTCTCTCGGTTTAAGTATCGACGCTTTAAGGATAGAGCAGGCCCGCGGTCGTCAGGCGGGCGGGAGGTGTCCTAGGGAAAAGGGGCCACAGACCGCAATTACTAGGATGACTGAAGCGAAACCCAGTAGCGAAGCCGGTCAAGCCGCGGCTGCCATCCGATGTTTGGGGCGGGTGCCTGGACCGTCGCGGTGAACGAAGAGGCGCGCTGTGAGGTCTTTTTGCCGGCAACTGTTGTCAACACAAGGATGGAAGAGAACATTAAAACTAACCGGCCGAATATGCGGCTGCACCCGGCTCACTTCCACCATTGCAATCCCTTTCGCTCGGGGCTGGGCCCGCATAGGGGACAAACACAAGCAAGTCGGTGTGAAGTCCGAATGTTAGGTTCGGTTAGACCTTGAGCGCTCGAAGCGTTTGCTTCGAGCTGAACATATCGAGCAAATATGCTTGACAGTCCTGCGTGCTAGAGCCGCAGGGGGGCCATCTGCGGCCGGCACGCAATGGGCAAACCAGCGACACGATCACATCGACTGTCGACGGAGCGCGCCGTTAAAACTGACTCCAATTGCACGCTGGCCAAATCGTAGCTGCCCAGGTCGCCAAGGCAGTCATATCAGCGGTCGGCACATTGCCCGAGACGTCGTCATTGTCGTAAGGGCTGCTTTGAAATTCGGATATTGCGGTATAGGTGCGGTTGCCGGCAGCCGTGCCATCGTACTGACTGGTCGTACATACAAGACTCGGTGAGCCGAAAGCAGTGCCATCGTCATTCTTAACGGAATCCCATTGTGCAGGTGTCCACGTCGAGGCCTCATTCAACCACGCCATACTAAGCGTACCGACCAGTTGTCCCGTATTGACGGGGCTCAGGTTAGCCCACGGTCCCGGCGCCCCGTAGCCAAAGTACTCCGGAAAGACGAGGTTATCGAGCGCGGAGCCCCAAGCCGGATTAAACCCATAGTCGGGATCCAGCAAATAGCCCGAGCTGTTATGGACTTTCGAACCGGCATTCGCGGTGGTCGTATCCTCCTGCTGTGCATTGAGCCATACCATCGTCATAAGTCCAGCATATCCGAGGTGACCATTTAACGACGACTCTTCGCCCTGATGGTTGAGGTAGTAGCCCCAGTCGATTGGGTTGTTACCGCCGCGTTGACGCTGGCCCGAGTGAACCATAATTTGCACGTAGTACCACGCACTCGTGAAATATGTATCCTTCAATCCATCGCCGTAAAAGTTATTCTGGCTGGAATTTTGGCTACCAGTGCCATTAGGGTTAGTTGGGATACCTATGCGGAACAGAGCCGACATGAACGGCTCAGCGGCATTCCATACCCGGTCATCGGTCGGCATGGTAAGATTGTAGCCTTCGGACTGAGAAAGCTGCCCCTCAAGGTTGAACTCATGCATCATTTCCCACACTTTAACAAGTTGCCATCGTGAAAGAGCATAAGCATAGTTACTTAAGATTGGTGTCCACGGTGCGTTTGGATTGATGCCTAGACTTTGCCTGTCTGCAAAATCCCAAGTTTCTAGATCCGAAGCAAATGACGAACCCGAACCACCAACACCCTTCGTCGGGTTCGTGATGTATTGTGTGAGGTTGCTGGTGAGGTTGCTGCGCATGCCGTTGTAGCGGCTTGCTACCCCACTTCCTGCCCAAGATGTCGCCGAAGCGCCCATAGCTGTAAGCGTTGAAGCTGTATATGCATCCATCGGCGAGACTGTCGGCAGCCATTGGTTCCAGCTTGGCATCGGCAGGAACACCGGAATTTCGCGCTTATCTATGGCGCCCGTGGCTGGTATCGCCGCGGGGGTATACCCATCGGGGAATATATAGTTGAGTGTTTGTGTATCATCGTCCAGCACCCATTGGATGCCAGCCCCAGCCGACCAGTCCGCGATCGAATGCGAGTTCAACCCCGGCCCAGGCTGATAAGGCGGGTTCCACGGCCGCGCATACTGCGAGAACGCCGGCGCATTCGGGATGCCCGAGCGGATATAGCTCGCGATCTGCTCACCCTGAAGCTGGCTCAGGCCGTGAAATTGGCTGCGCTGAATAATTGAATAATTCGAGTAATTGAAATACTTCAGGTCGCGCCCATCTTGGGCATGACAATCGGCGCAGTGTGCCTTAATCGTCGAGGTCGTCAAAGACGATTGCGCGAGGGTCGCGGTATGCCAGAGTGTTTGACCCGCGCTGATGTCGGCGGAATCGTTGAGCGGTGCCGTCCAAAGACTCGGGTCGTCATTGGCGAACTGAGTCGCCGGCATGATCTGCGAACCGTCCGAGGCAAGCAGGTTGAATGCGATAATTCTAAACCCAGTTGTGACACCATCAGTCTGGTTCATCCTAAAGCTGACCGTGTTCGTGCCGGCAACCACCGATCCAAGCGTGCTTATCGGGATGGTGACCTTGACCGTGTCGAATAGGCCGCCATCGATACCTTCGTAATTTGCCCCTGGCGGCAGCACCGTCACCGTTTCGTTCGTGAGCGCCAGCCACGGCCCGCCATTGAGCGAGATACTGGCCTTACCTGGCGGCAACTTCTGCAGCGAGGGTACGTAGCCGAGATGGTTACCCTGAAGCCAGAACGTCACCGCGCTGTTGGCTTGCGCCGAGGTCAGCGTGAAGCTTCGCGTTCCCGTCTCGCCCTGCGGACCGATCACTTCGATCGGCATTACCATCGCGCCGGAAACTGGCGTCGCCGTAGCGGTCGGCGTCGCGGTCGGCGTGCTACTTGCCGTCGCCGTGCGCGTCGGAGTCCCAGTCGGCGTGACGGTCGCGGTCGGCGTGCTACTTGCCGTCGCCGTGCGCGTCGGAGTCGCGGTCGGCGTGCTGCTAGGCGTCGTGGTCGGTGCCGCGGTAGAGGGCGTGGGAGTGGGAGTCGCGGTCGGCGTGGGCGGGGTGTTCACAGGCTGCAGCAGTATCTGAAGCGCCATCCAGGGCTGGCTCGAGCCGCTGGTGAAGGTGAGATTCCCCGTCGGGTTCAGAGACGTGAGCGGGCCTGCGTACCACCCCTCGTTGGAGATCCCGTCTCCCACGTCGACCTCCTGCCAGTCTTGCGTAAGTCCTTGCGGAGCTGCATAGCCAATCCCCGCGCTCATATCGAGCACCGCCGCAACCAATAGATCTCCAACTACCGTCGGCGTCACCGACTGCGCCATTGGGTTGTTGGAATTTCCAGTGTTGTAACTGGGTGCGCCGTCGAGCTTGCATTGCCAATTGCTGAAGCACTGAAGCCCGCCCGCTGACTTGCGACTGCCGCTGCCAAAACTCCATGTGTAGCTGGTCGGACTGGTGGCACACCACCCGGTCGCCGACGCTCCCGTGCCGCTGGTTGAGGTCAATCCGAACACCTTGCTCCATCGCGCAGGCGCGACGACTGAATCGAGCCCGTCGTGCAGGATCACCGCGAGGCAGGAATTGCCCGACGCTGCTGGCGACGACGGCAGGGTCAAGCTCTGGCCGTTGTATTCGGAATTGGTCTTGTGCGGACCCGCCGCCGTTATCGCTTGCCCGGACACCACCGTCGGAGTCCCGGTCGGTGTGACGCTCGCGGTCGGCGTCGCAGTCGCCGTCGGCGACGACTGAGCGCCGGTCACGTAATTCCAGGTAATGATGTCTTGCACCGCGGTCAGGGCTCCGGTCCCTGCGGTGAAGCCCACGTAGCCGGTAGAGGCCCCCACGAGTTGGGGAATGTTGACCGAATAGTTCTGTGAGAAAGATGCCCCGGTCGAGGTATCGTTGATCGTTACCGCCAGTATCGCGCCGTTGTAGGTCATCTGTACGGCAAAAACGTCGCCACTGTGGAGATCGATACCGGTGTTAACCAGCGACACGGCCGGCACGGTCGGCATCTGGCCATCTTGGTAGAGCCCCGTGGAGTTTGGTCCTTCACCCGAGTTGTTGTAGAGGTCAAACTTTATCGCCACGCTGTTGAGGATTCCCGCATACCCGAGGTCGCCCCCATCGCCCCCAAGGGCGCTCGCAGAATTGCAGATTGTAAATGTAAAGCCATCTGCGTTCGGATTGGTCAGCTGGAAAGTGAAATTGTTAGTGAATGCCGAGATGCTGACCGGACTGCCAAAGAAAGCGCTACGCGCTTCATATATTTGACCGTCGGTGAGGCGTAGGCGGGTGCCGTTGCTAGTTGCACCATTGTTCAGTGAAAGTCCAGCCGTGCTGGCGAAGCCGTTGCTGAAGTTGATTGCAGTTGCAGCGCTGGACTGCGCGCTGGCGCACACTATCAGTAAACAGACGGATAGAAAAAATGCCAATGAGTAGCGTCTACGCATTCATCCCCTCCCCGGGCCCAACGTCGGGGAACACGCTCTGAAGCAAATGACGAGCCAGTCGCGTTTGAGGACTCATGCCCAGCGCGCTTCTTTATCTTTTGTGGGATGCAGCCAGCCAGGGAGGTCCACCGGGAGGTGGCATTAAGTTGCTAAGAGTTCCTGTAACATAATAGGCCAATATGTAGCAAAATCCTCCATATGACGAGCCCCTCCCAAAAGGGTTTCCATCTGCCAACTCAGGTCAGGACACGGAGCGAATCTGGCAAGACGTCCGATCGCAGTTTGTTTAACTT
Source organism: uncultured delta proteobacterium (assembly GCA_963842085.1). Lineage (GTDB taxonomy): Bacteria > Desulfobacterota > Binatia > Binatales > Binataceae > Binatus. The sequence continues at coordinate 1,573,868 of CAWJET010000001.1, read as the reverse complement.
GCTGTTCATGCACTTTGTTTCATTATTGCACCTCTTAGTAGCAAATCCGCCCACTAGTTGTCTGTGGTCTTGAAATCGAAGGGCGATGTCCCACCGGATGTTGAAATTCGAATTTGAGTAAGTAGCGGCGGCTCCGGGCCGACCTGAGAATGGGTCTGGCAAGAACACCGTCCCCGAGGTGGGAAGAAGGAACCGCCGATGAAGAACACAGCAAACGCCAGAGTGCCGGCGCAAGTTGGCGCCGGTCTGTTGTTGACAACGCAGCAGCTGCCGCTGCCGATGATCGAGGGCATCGTCCACAGCCGGCGCGAGCTGTTCGCCTGGGTGCAGCAGGTGGGGGTCAATGCGCTAAAAGAGTTGTTCGAGCTGGACGTGGTGGAACTGGCCGGACCCCGGGGCAAGCATCGCGCCGAGCGATCTCATTATCGCTGGGGTGCAGCGCCGATCGTGCTGCCGTTCGGTGGCCGGCGGATAGTTGTACCTTGTCCACGAATACGCGGCGTGGGTGGAGGCGAGGCGCAGCTGAAAAGTGCCTCCCACTTCCGCGCCATAGATCCGGTTCCCGCGCGGGTGCTCAACCAGATCCTGCTCGGAGTCTCGACCCGCGGTTACGACCAGAGCCTGGAGCCGGCGCCCGCCGAGATAATCGTCCGCGGAGCCAGCAAGAGTTCAGCGAGCCGCCACCTGATCGCGCGCAGGAGCGACAAGCTGCGCGAGCAACTGAGCCGCCGGCTCGAACAACTCGACCTGCTGGTGCTGATGGTCGACGGCATCGAGATCGCGCATCGCACCGTGGTGGTGGCGCTGGGGATTTTGGCCGACGGACGCAAAGCAGTGCTGGGCCTGGGGCTGGACTCGACCGAGAATGCCGCGCTTTGCACCTCGCTGCTCAACGATCTGCTCGAGCGCGGGCTCAAGGTCGACGGCCGCGTCCTGTGCGTGATCGACGGCGGGCGCGGGATCAGAAAGGCGCTCGCCGACGTGTTCGGCGATCTGTCGGTGGTGCAACGCTGTAGAGTGCACAAGCAACGCAAGTCGTCCGGTCGTTTGCACCGGTAGCGCAAAGTCGAACGATCCAGCCCCACCAACTCGCACGCGTGCCGCTGACTCAGCCCGTGACGCTCCATTACCCAAATCACTGCTACTCGCCGCGCCCCAGGCTTCAGACGTTTTTTCCGAGCAGGTCCTTGAGCGCCGCGTTGTCCAAGAGCGACTCGGCCAACAGTCGTTTCAAGCGCCGGTTCTCATCATCCAGCGCCTTCAGCCGCCTGGCGTCCGATACCTCCAGCCCGCCGTACTTCGACTTCCACTTGTAAAATGTCGCGCTTGAGATCCCGTGACGCCGGCACACCTCTTCGGTCCTGGCCCCGGCCTCCTGCTCCCGCAGCACCCCGATGATCTGCTCCTCCGTGAAGCGGCTTCCTTTCATTGCCCGTCTCCTTTTCAGGCGACGGACTCTACCTCATTTCGGCTGAGTTTTCGGGGTGCAGGCCACCGCAACCAAGAGGGTAAGGAGTCTGCTTTGAAGGCGGCTACTTCGGGTATGCAGGCCTTATCGTGAGAGCGCAGTAGCTACCTGCTGCCGGAAACTTGGCTGGGGGTAAAGAGCCATATAATGCTCTCCCCCGGCTGAAGCGTCAGGTCAGCGATCGTATCATTTGGGACGGCTTCCGACCAACTTCGAGCCCCTAAAACGTGATGGCGGATTACGGATCTTGCGCCGGGATACCTGTACGGAGTCAAATCAGCGTGAATGGCGTGAGGAATCTCATCCCAACTCACCGCAGTAAAAAGTCTGCCATTCGGTCCTTGTTTTGCCCCCGTTACTATCCGTGAACCAAGATTGATAGCGTTCATCTGGGGCTGGAGTATGTACGGCTCCAATTTTTGTATCAAGTTGAAGGCCGCGGAAACCGCCGCCCAATCATCCTGCCCTGCAACGTCAGGCGAACAGCCGGTTTGCCGATCTTGGCTACCGATAGGACTATTTGGACGCTCATGCGACCAAATGCCGCCGTCAAAGGCATAGACGCGAACCCCGGCCATACCCATTGCTTCTGCGTACATAATCTCGGCCGAAACTTGCTCTGGGGTAGCTCCCGGCTCTTGCAAAAGATCCTGCCCTGGCTGGTAGGAAGATCCTGCAACCATTTTCGTATAGAAGGGACCGGTGCACTGCGTGAGCATGAGCTGAGGCTGATTGATCTGGATATAACCAAGTCGATTACGCATGATCAAGTTCATGTTCAAAAGGTTGGTATAGTTAGAGAACGCCCATGGATACTCCGCCCGAATGCCTCCATGGGCATATGTCCAATACCACGTCGCGTAGTTGGACATTGTAGGGTCACCCATCCAAGCCGCATCAGCATCAGGACCCTGGAGCGCCTGCACCTGCCAGGTAAGCGGAGGATGTGAAACACTGTTAATGACATTCATGGCGTGTCTATCTTTAGAATGGACAGGGACTCCCCCTGTTTCGTCGTAGCCCTCAATTGAAGTAACAACGCCATCGCGCAGAACCCGCTGCATGGCATACTTTGCGGCGTCTCCTCCCCATCCTAGAGTCATGTTCTCTTCGTTAGATGAACGCCACAAATCATCTCCGGTAGCGACGTAAGCGAATTTATTGGTCTTCAGCCAATTTTCCATATCGTTCCAGAAATGAGCAGTCCACTGCGCTTCCCATTGAGACAGCTGAGGCGTACTTAGAGAATAGCCAAGATCCGCCGGATTTTGGTAAAATCCTGCATTTAACGCATTCACCCCAGATGCGTGAAAAACCGCGGGGTTGATATTATAGCCATAATTTGAGTTGGGGCCGGGTTGCGCGTTAAACAACGTTCTGATCCAAAGAGAAATCGTGGGATCATACGAGTAGACAATTTTCCCTTTCGCTGAAAAATGGGGAAAATCCCGGGGGCGGACAACGATACGCGTATTCCCGGAAAGCGATCCGGACGTTATCGTAATAAATGTTGCTCCCTGCGCGACGGCGGTAACATTCCCATTCCCGTCTACCGTTGCTACGGAAGTATTATCGCTGACATAAGTCACTCCGCTTGTGAGCGCCGCCGATGCTCCGTCGGCATAGATCAACTGCGGAGAAAGATTCGCCTGCTCTCCGCGAGCAAGATAAACGTCAAACCACTTCCCGCGAACTTCGAGCGGCAAGTGACCGTTCTCAACATCGAGTTTTACATCATCCATCGCGCTCGGATTATTGGCGTTCTTATGATTGGGATCGGCGGGATGTAGTTCCCACACGAAGAAATCGTGGATGCCGTTCGGAAGTTTGCTAGTATCGAACTTTACCTTGTCGTTATAGCTTGTGGTATTGCTGACATTATAATCGGTCGCGACGTTCCGACCGTCAACAATGTAATTAATCGCCTGCACGATTTTCGGATCAAAAGACTGAGTAGACCAATTGATGACGCCCTTTACCACTTGGCCGTTGGTGGGCCCCGTGATTCTGACAACGCTTGAGGTATTCTTGATGACGATATGGATCGGAGCGCTTCGCACAATTTCATTGCCCGAAGCATCCTCTGCAACCGCCACAACGTCCACCCTGCCATCCCAATACCAATTCGTATTCCAGGTAAGACTATAGGGGGCTGATGTAACGGACTGGCCTTGATTTACGGAATGTCCAAGAACATGATATTCGAGTTTCGCGATTTGTGAGGGATCACTCGCGGCGACGGTAAAGGTTATGTTCCCACTCACCGTTGATCCCGCCGCGGGACTCGTAACTTGGAGTGTCAGCGCCGCTTGTGCAGAGGGAACCAACGAGAGAAATTGGGTCCCGTCTAAGGCCCCTGCGATGAGCAAAAAAGAAATGACAACCGAGCTTGTTTTGGAAAACGAACCACTGAGGAAACGTGAAAGAGTCATGATTTTATAGCCCTACCAGCCAAATCTCATAATCGACCGGCATCTCCATTCTGACCCTTGAGTTAGATTCGCACGAACAACAAACTGGCCGCAAACTCAGAGTTTAAACAAGTTTCTGTCGCAGATCCTTTCCCTCACCGCAACGGGCCTGTTCTGTCTCACGTGGGCACCAAAGCGCTCGAAAATGACGACATCCGCCGGGCTGGCCTGCCCGATCTTTTGTACCAGTTGAAGTGTTAGTCTAGGTCACCACACTTGCCAATGAAGTTAGCTCACGACTTTCCACCGCGGCCGGCGCCGGCGGGCGGTAGCCAAGCGAGGAGTCCGGTCGCCCCGTGTTGTAGTGCACGCGCCATCTCTCGGTGCCGCAGACGTCGTAATCGCGAAAGACTCGCGAATTCAGCGCGGTTTGCATCTATCGGAAACCGCTTGAATGATAACTTAAATCAATCGAATAAAACAGACGACATAATATAACACTGCATGGGAGGAAAAAGATAGAATTTCAAATCAGCAGGTCTCGTTTCAGCCGGGTCTGGCGGTATCAACGGCTTTTGAGCAGGTCAGGCCACTGCAGGAGCATCACCGGCGATACTTGAAACCCCGGAAAAGATCGTCAGTGATCGTCAGTGCCGTCCGAATGCAGGTTCGGTTAGACCTTGAGCGCTCGAAGCGTTCAGGGAAATATGCTTCCTAGTCTGGCATGATAGCCGCTGGGTGACGTCTGCGGCCGCACGCAGCGAAGAAGCCAGCGGAAAAAGAGTCAGACGCTAGCCGCGATCCCATCGACTGTCGACAGAGCGGGCCGTTAAAACTGACTCCAATTGCACGCTAGCCAGATCGTAGTTGCCCAGGTCGCCAAGGCAGTCATATCAGCGGTCAGCACATTGCCCGAGACGTCGTCATTGTCGTAAGGGCTGCTTTGAAATTCGGATATCGCGGTATAGGTGCGGTTGCCGGCAGCCGTGCCATCGTACTGACCGGTCGTACATACAAGACTCGGTGAGCCGAAAGCAGTGCCATCATCATTCTTAACGGAATCCCATTGTGCAGGTGTCCACGTCGAGGCCTCATTCAACCACGCCATACTCAGTGTCCCGACCAGTTGTCCCGCATTGGCGGGGCTCAGGTTAGCCCACGGTCCCGGTGCCCCGTAGCCAAAGTACTGCGGAAAGACGAGGTTATCGAGCGCGGAGCCCCAAGCCGGATTAAACCCATAGTCGGGATCCAGCAAATAGCCCGAGCTGTTATGGACTCTCGAACCGGCATTCGCGGTGGTCGTATCCTCCTGCTGGGCATTGAGCCATACCATCGTCATGAGTCCAGCATATCCGAGGTGACCATTTAACGACGACTCATTACCCATATGGTTGAGGTAGTAGCCCCAGTCAATAGGACTGTTACCGCCGCGTTGACGCTGGCCCGAGTGCAGCAGAATTTGCACGTAGTACCACGCACTCGTGAAATATGTATCCTTGAGTTGATCACCGTAAAAGTTATTATCACTTGCGTTGTAGTACGGCTGTTCACCGTTGGGCTCGGTTGGAATACCTATGCGGAATAGAGCTGACATGAACGGCTCAGCGGCATTCCATACCCGATCATCGGTCGGCATGGTAAGATTGTAGCCTTCGGACTGAGAAAGCTGCCCCTCAAGGTTGAACTCATGCATCATTTCCCACACTTTAGTAAGTTGCCATCGTGAAAGAGCATAAGCATAGTTACTCAAGATTGGTGTCCACGGTGCGTTTGGATTGATGCCTAGACTTTGCCTGTCTGCAAAATCCCAAGTTTCTAAGTCCGAAGCAAATGACGAACCCGAACCACCAACACCCTTCGTCGGGTTCGTGATGTATTGTGTGAGGTTGCTCGTGAGGTTGCTGCGCATGCCGTTGTAGCGGCTTGCTACCCCACTTCCTGCCCAAGATGTCGCCGAAGCGCCCATAGCGGTAAGCGTTGAAGCTGTATATGCATCCATCGGCGAGACCGTCGGCAGCCATTGATTCCAGCTTGGCATCGGCAGAAACACCGGAATTTCGCGCTTATCTATGGCGCCGGTGGCTGGTATCGCCGCGGGGGTATACCCATTGGGGAATATATAGTTGAGTGTTTGTGTATCATCGTCCAGCACCCATTGGATGCCAGCCCCAGCCGACCAGTCAGCGATCGAATGCGAGTTCAACCCCGGCCCAGGCTGATAGGGCGGGTTCCACGGCCGTGCATAGCTGGAAAACGCCGGCGCATTCGGGATGCCCGAGCGGATATAGCTCGCGATCTGCTCACCCTGAAGCTGGCTCAGGCCGTGGAATTGGCTGCGCTGAATAATTGAATAATTCGAGTAATTGAAATACTTCAGGTCGCGCCCATCTTGGGCATGACAATCGGCGCAGTGTGCCTTAATCGTCGAGGTCGTCAAAGACGATTGCGCGAGGGTCGCGGTATGCCAGAGCGTTTGACCCGCGCTGATGTCGGCGGAATCGTTGAGCGGCGCCGTCCAAAGACTCGGGTCGTCATTGGCGAACTGGTCCGCCGGCATGATCTGCGAACCGTCCGAGGCAAGCAGGTTGAATGCGATAATTCGAAAGCCAGTTGTGACACCATCGGTCTGGTTCATCCTAAAGCTGACCGTGTTCGTGCCGGCAACCACCGATCCGAGCGTGCTTATCGGGATGGTGACCTTGACCGTGTCGAATAGGCCGCCATCGATACCTTCGTAATTTGCCCCTGGCGGCAGCACCGTCACGGTTTCGTTCGTGAGCGCCAGCCACGGCCCGCCATTGAGCGAGATACTGGCCTTACCTGGCGGCAACTTCTGCAGCGAGGGTACGTAGCCCAGATGGTTACCCTGAAGCCAGAACGTCACCGCGCTGTTGGCTTGCGCCGAGGTCAGCGTGAAGCTTCGCGTTCCCGTCTCGCCCTGCGGACCGATCACTTCGATGGGTAGTACGATCGCGCCGGAAACTGGCGTCGCCGTAGCGGTCGGTGTCGCGCTGCCCGTCGCGGTCGGGTCGCTACTTGCTGTCGCGGTTGGGGTCGCCGTCGGTGTTGCCGTGGCGGTCGCGGTTGGACTCGGCATCGGTGTGCCGATGCCTTCGCCGGTCATGCTAACGCTGAGCGATTTGCTACTGGCGCCGTTGACGATCGTCAGCTTTGCCGATTTCTTGCCGTTGGATGACGCCGTGAAGACGATCGACACGGCGCAGTTGCCATCCGCTGCCAGGCTTCGCACGCAGTTGCCTGAGGGGACGAACTCCGGGTCTTGTGGATCTATCGAACTGATCTCGATCGCAATTGAATTTGGATTGTGAATCGTTACGGTCGCGGGCGCGCTCGGCTTTAGGGGCGCAAGCTCACCAAAGTTAAGCTTCTTGGGCGAAACCGTAAGGGCTTTTGCTTTCTTGGTGGCTTTCGCCGATGGCGTTGAGCTTTCGCCGGTTTGAGCAGAGGCGACGGTCACGACGCCGCCCATCAAGATCAACAGCGCAAACGCGGACAGCAGGAACAATGCGAAACTAAACCCGGCGATTGACCGCGTGAACGACACGAAACGCATCTCAGGTAATAGCCGCGTTCTTCACAATCAGCGGAGTCCAGCGAGTCGCGGATTTTCCAAAGGGGGTACTGAAGAACGCGGGACTTTCAGTCGGAAACTGATGAGCCTCGCGTGCAGCGGCCCGCGCCGCGCGGAAATAGGTGAGCGGAACGTCGACGATGATGAATCCGCTGGCGCAAGCTTTGAGCCGGATTTCGTTCTGCACCTCGGAATTCATATTTGCGCACCGGCACCGAGAGTATTTGCCGCGGCACGACATTCAGCAGCCAACTCCCGAAGCTGCGAGACGCGATCACGATATCACTGCCAGTTTAGGCCTGCCACATCTTTACGATGAAATCGGGTTCGTGGACTGGTCGGCGTCGAGCGTAAGCAGGCGGTCGCCGCGAGCCTCGGCATGTCCTTAATCAAGTGCTGCCAAAAGCACGCCTTTTCATCAGGATTAGTGATATGCCATAGAAGAGGACGCGTCCGCAGCGAAGAAAGAAAACAGTACGATATGAATTTCTTGTGAATTGCAGCCCTGTTTGTACTGGCAATAGCCCCGTCGTAATTGACTGGCGGCGCTTTCACGTAGCTCGGCACTTTGCCGCTGACGAAAAATGCCTCGAAGCCGAGACCGCATCCGATCGTCTCGACTTGGGATATGGACCCGCACGACGGCCGGGTCTTAGGATTCCTGGCTGGTTTCCGAGTTGTCGCGAATCAACGGCTGCTTCAGGACTCGCACCCTGGGATCGTCAGCGAGGGCCGAACTGTAGCAGTTGATTTCCGCGTCCATCCGGATCTCGACGAACTCAGGCTTTTTCCAGTCACTCATATTTGAACTCCTCCGAATCCCCCAAGAATTTGTACACCATGGTATTCACCGGAGGCAACGTGCATCAACGTCAGGGCGATCCTTTGACCAGTGGCGCCAGTGGAATTTTTATTCCGGCGTACAAAGCGCGGCGCGCGCCATACGACGGCGAAAACACGCCAATCCCGCTGCCATTGCGAATCTGATACGTGTGATCGAAGACATTGATCATGCTGATCCGCCCCTCGAGCTCGCCGAGCTTCGGCATTCGCATGCTGCGCACGATCGCCGCGTTGAATTGCAGTATCGGCGGCAGCTCGCCACTGTTCGCGAAACCGCGCCGATAACCGCTGCCGCAGATACCGTCGGCCGTCAGCAGGAATCCCCATAGCTGGTACGACGCTCCGCCCGACCCGACGAACATCTGATTGTCGTCGAGTGTAACCCAATGATTCGCGATGTAACCGATCTCCGCGGCGTCGTCGGCAAGGAACGCACCTGCGCTGATATATTTGGCTTGCAGCACGGCGTAGGAAAAATTCAAGTACGCGGACAGCCCATTGCGCTCAAAGGTCAGGCTGAAGTCAGACCCCCACGCCCGGCTCTGGCGATAGTTGAGCGGCGCGGTCACAACCGTGCCTGCAAGTTGCGCGAGGTCGAGCTGGTCGTGGCCAAACTTGTAAAAGCCGTCCACCCCGATGTTGAGGCCATCTACAACGCGCTGCCGGATGCCGGCATCGAAGTAGTCGTCGGTTTCCGCCTCGATCTTGTCGTTGCCGCTGTTGACCGGCGCGGCGTTGGTGGTGTCGGCGAATTTCTCGACCGTCTCGAGCGCGACCTGATCGAACGGCGGCACTTTGAAATAACGCGCGTAGCCCGCGTGCAGCGTGGTCCCTCGCGTCATTGCGTATTCAACTGCTAGCCGCGGGCTCCACTGATTCTGCGTCACGAACGCGCTCATCCAGTCCCAGCGCACGCCGAAATTAACAGTCAGGCCCGGGAGCGGCCGCCATTCGTCCTGCGCGTAAACTCCCAGCAGCCACGCGATTTGATTGTTGTCGTCGACGATCGAAATCGGCGTGGTGCCGGTCTGCACTCCGTCCATCGCGGGAAACGTCTCCGCATGATCGTCTAGCTCAATCGCCTCGCCACTCAGGTAGAATCCCGCGCGCAGCGTGTGACGCGAATCGAGCCGGTAGCTGGTGTCTTCCTGCACTCCGTTGACGAAGCCTGTGTGGAGAATCCTTGCCGCGACGCCGTTGTATATGAGGTCGCCGATCGGATCGGGATTGAACTTCAGCTCGTAGTAGCGGCTGAATCCCGCCACCTGATAGTTGAGGTTCCCGCCAATCGTGCCCTGCAACGCGAGGATCCCATAGTAATTCTGCTCCAGCTCGTTTTCCTTGACGTCCGCGGATGGAAACGTCGGTACGCCTGCGAGCGTGAACTGCTGCGCAAGTCCCGGCGCGGGAGGAACCTCGAACGAGTTCACCGCCACGCCCGTCATCATCGAGAGCCGCGTCTGGGAGTTCACAAGATACGACAGGTATGCGAATCCCTGGCCCTGCTCAGTATGGTCATGGTTTGGATCGGGGCTGTCGTCCGGCGCCTGCAGCCCGAGATTGTCGCGCAAATAAAAGCCGCTTGCGTAATAGCTGAACCGCCCCTTGCAGCCGCCGATCTCGAAACTCGGCTCGACCGTGTCGCGCTGGCCGCCGTAAATTTCGACGTTGTCATTGTCGGGACCGCCGTCGGTGCATCCATCCTTCGAGTGGATATCGACGATGCCCTCGTTGCGATATCCGATCTCCGCGGGCAGCACTCCCGTCAGCAGCGTGAGGCTGCGCACGAAGCGCGGGCTGAAGATCTCGCCGAAGCTGGTCACCGCCTCTGGCAGGAACACGTCGTTGATTCGGTACTGGATGCCGCCGCCGTTTTCCCCGTGTATGTGAATCTGACCCTGTCCCTGCCCGTAAGAGTCCTGGCTCACGCCCGGCGCCTGCTGCAGCACCTGCGCGAGCGTCGAGTCCTGTCCCTCGGGCAGCCGATGAATCGCCTGCTGATCGAAACGATAGGCGGTGCTGCCGATTTCGGTGGACAGATCGTTGCGCGCGCGATCGAGGCGTTGTGTTATCACCTGCAGCGTCAGCGCCTCCTTCGCTTCCATCGTCACGACCAGCAGCTGGTTGGCTCTCCTGGAACTCAACACGACGGTCTGAAGCGTTCGCGTGAACCCCTGCTTGTTCGCGATAACGACGTAGGTTCCCGGTGCGACCGGCTTAAACTGAAATGCTCCCGCCGAGTCGGTGCGCGAGCGCGCAATCACGCGTCCGCCCTCTTCCAAGCGCACTTCGGCGCCGACGATTGGCCTTCCCAGCGCGTCCTTGATTGTGCCGCCCAGCTTGAGCCGGCGCACGGCCGCGCTACTGGCGTCGCTTGCAATGCAAACTTTGGCGGGGAAAAGAATCGCGAGCGCAGCTAAAATCATGACGATCCAGCCGCCACTGGCGCAAGCATCGCCAATAGCCTTCGAAGAGGTCGCGCAATTTCGCCGGGCCATTCGTCTACCACATTAACACTTCGGTCAAGCGGTCGAACAAAATCGGCGACGGAACGGATTTCATCGAAGGCGGCTAATTTTCGGGAACAACGCGTACCTGCCCTGGAAGGTCATTTCCAGATAAGCGGACATTGCGGCGCTGACTTTGAGCCGTGCAGCAATCTCGCGCTGATTCAAACCAAGGTATGGCCGCCAGCGCTTTTCTTCTTTCGGCGTAGGAACGATTCTCGCCCCGCAGTTTGGGCCATGCAAATGCACTAGCGGGGCGAGATTCCATTTCGATGCCGATCCAAAAGAGATGTTCATCGATGAATTCGAAAGAGAAGCTGGTTAAGAATGGCTAATCTCCAAACCGGCTAAACTGCCGAAAATTCAACATATTGTAGAGATGAACGACAAGCTGACGAATCTCTATAAGCGACGAGTTCTATAGTTGCTAGCCAATTCCTATTTATTCCTGTTTAGCCCTTTGATATTAACCCACACCGTGTCGGAAGCAAGCAATTCAGTAACAGCAGCCGCTGCGCCATGCGCCGCGAAAGGTAAATCGGAGATGTCAAAAGCTCGTGCGAAGGAACCGAATTTCGGTGACGTGATACGCAAAAGGCGAAGGGAGCTCGATCTCACACAGGACGAAATCGCTTCGCGGATCAAGACTTCGACGCCATATGTGGGACACTTGGAATCAGGCAAGCGCCACCCCTCCGACAAGATTGTCACGAGACTGGCGGAAGTTCTCGGCTTCGATAAGCGCGAACTGTTCTTTCTCGCCAACCCGCACACGGAGGCTTTACTCTCTGCAGAACCGCAGACGGCAGAACCTTCAGTTTCGGCCTGGGACCAGTTCCGAAAGAACGACCAACTTCGACGTATCCACAACGTCTCGAACACCGAGATGGAGATGTTGTCGCAGGTGGCGCTTCTTGGAGAAGTTCAGTCGCCTCGCGATCTGATCTATATTCTAAACACGGTTCGTCACGCAGTGGGAAAATAGCTAGCCGCTGTAAAGATTGGTCGAACGCTCCTCCGAGCCGAAGGCACGCTTGGTCGCACGCCCTCATGGTGGCGCCAACGCGTGCCTTCTCTTTTGGAGGCGTGTCGGGCGGAACTTTCGAGTTTTCGATAACGCTTAACCAACGCGTGCTGGCGGACTGTTTACACTTCCAAGCAGGCGACGTGTGCTGCGCTGATCTTTAGGCGCGCGGCGATCTGGCGACGACTTCAGTCAGCAGCCGGCCACCACTATAGTTCTCTCGGCGTGGGAACGATCCTCACTCCACAATTCATACAGTTCTAGCGAACAAGACAACACCGGACAGCGGCAAGCGCTGGAAGCGCTGGAAGCGCCACCCTCGCTTTATCCCTTTGTAGCGCCGGCATCGCAATCGTTCATAACTCGCATCATTTGCCCGTCAAGGAGGAATCTCCATGAGGTATCGGTTTTAGAGAATCCGCTAGCTCAGAAACCATAGATACCACGCTTTACTGTGCAGGAGAGATCGGTTCCGTCGCCCGGCTAACGTTTGCGCTGAAGATGCATCCAAGGTATGAGATAAGCATGAAATCCAATACCATCGGAAAATCATCGTTCACCCTTGCAGCTAAGGAGCACGCACAAGTCCGGCGATTGAGACGGCTACTCAAGGCGCGGTCCAACACTGAAGTTATTCGCCGCTCGCTTAGACTACTGGAGGAATCCGTTTCTCGAGAGGAGCTTCGCCGGCAATTCCGGGAGGCCTCGGTGCGAGTGCGATCCTCGACCCTCGGGACGGTGCAAGAGCTCGATCCGCTGGTCGGTGAGGGCCTCGAAGATGCCTGACAGGTCCCCGCGGCGCGGGGAGCTTTGGTCGGCCGACCTGAATCCTCGCCGAGGCAGCGAACCGGGAGAGGTTCGGCCGGTCGTCGTGGTCCAGTCGGACCTGCTGAACGAGACGGACCGTCCGAGCACGTGGGTCCTTCCCTGCACAACCCGACTCGCCGGAGAGAACGTCTTGCGCGTCGAGTTGCCGGCAAGGATGGCCGGCAACGCTCGCGTCTGCGAGGTGATGGTCGATCAGTCCCGCGCGATTGATCGCCGACGGTTGCTTAGGCCACTCGGCCGGCTGCCTCAGACGGTGATGAGAGAGGTTTGCGAAAAGTTGCGTCGCGTCGGCGATCTTTGATTGCTAAAGAGCCTCGTGGCGGGTTTGCCCCACCTTCAATTCCGCCACGTGCGCTTAAGGTCAATCAAAGCGACCAAAGCCACCGCCAAGGAGATCACCGATGGATGCACCAAACGTGTCGCACGCATCCGGCATTCCGATTGATAAGGTGGCCGGCGAGTTGTACGAGCGCCACCCCGCAAACCGCAGGGCGGAGCCGATCTTGCGAAGCAATTCGTTCCAGCGGATACGGATTTCGAGCCCGCGAGCGTTCTTGGACGCGATCGAGTCTTGACTCTACCAGCGCGAGACCGTTGTGAAGACGGAACGACCGAAATTTACAGAGCAAAGCCATTTGTGGTGTCGCTTTGCTGTCTGGCTCGTTCTCGCGATTGGGACGGCTCTCCTGCCCGGCCTCGATGCGCGTGCTCAATCGGTCGTGAACTATCACGGCGCACCGAGCCGGAGCGGAACCTATGTCATGCCTGGTCTCACCTGGGAGCGCGCGGGCGGAATTCATTCCGACCCTGCCTTCGACGGTCGCATTGACGGACACGTATACGCCCAGCCGCTGTTCTGGCAATCGCCGAAAACCAATCGGCAGCTTCTGCTGGTCGCGACCGAGGACGACGTCGTCTACGCTCTGGACGCGCGCTCCGGGAAGGTGGTGTGGCGAAAATCACTTGGGCGCCCCGTTGCGCAGTCGGCGCTGCCCTGTGGCAACATCAGCCCGCTCGGGGTCACTGGAACGCCGGTGCTCGACGACGTCAAAGGCGCAATCTACCTCGATGCGATGGCCGATGCAGAGGACGGTTCGGGTCCGCAACATCTGGTGTTCGGCCTGGCGGTCGACGATGGCTCGGTCCTCCCCGGCTTCCCGGTGAACGTCGCCCAAGTCCTCAAGGCGCGCGGCATCACGTTCACGCCGCGTTTGCAAAACCAGCGCGGTGCGCTGGCGATTGCCGACCGTATGCTCTTCATTCCGTATGGCGGGCACTTTGGTGACTGCGGGCCGTATCATGGCTGGGTCGTGGGGATAGGCCTCGAGGATCCCCGCACGATCGCGGCTTGGACCACGCGTGCCGCAGGCGGTGGCGTGTGGGCGCCCGGCGGCATCAGTTACGACGGGAGCTCGCTGTTCGTCGCCACCGGCAACACCAAGGACGCCAACGACTGGGCCGATGGTGAGGCCGTCATCCGGCTCGGCCCCGATCTCAAGGGTCCGACGAGCCCCCGTGATTTCTTCGCGCCCGCCGACTGGAAGACCCTCGACGATTACGACGAGGATCTCGGTGGCGCTAATCCTCTCCCGATCGACGTGCGAGAGGGCAGCGGCGGAGCACGCCTGGTGCTGGCTCTCGGCAAGGACGGCAAGGCCTATCTCCTCAATCGCGACAATCTCGGTGGTATCGGCGGTGCGCTCGCCGTGGAGAAAGTGGCTCGTGGCCCGATCATCACCGCCCCTGCCGTCTACACCGCTTCCGATGGCAGCGCGTTGGTCGCCTTCGAGGGCCAGGGGAGCGGCTGCGCCAACGGAATATTTGAGCGGCTGCGAGATTCGTTATCGAGTTTATCTAATCCTGGTCTGACCGTGCTCAAGATCCGGACCCATCCTTCGCCCATGATCTCCACGGCATGGTGCGGATCGGTCTACGGGCGCGGGTCCCCAATCGTGACCACGACCGGCGACGGTCTAAATCCGATCGTCTGGATGGTCGGGGCGGAAGGCGACGGCCGCCTGCATGGCTTCCGGGGCGATAGCGGCGAGCCGGTGTTCACAGGCGGAGGTCCGAGCGATGCGATGGAGGGGCTGCGTCACTTTGTCACCATTGTGGCCACCGACGGACATCTCTTCATCGCTGGCGACGGTCGGATCTATGCGTTCACGCCATAAGTGCCTGAATGATGAATCCGCTACCAATGCCGGATTCCAAGAGCTTCCGCGCGCGCGAGCACGACTTTTCCAGCGGCCAGCACGTCAGCTGCGCGCCCAGTCCCATAATCAGAAGGACGGGCGAGCCCGCCTTCGGGCCGAACTCTTCGTAGTCGATATCAATCCCGTTTGCGTGGATGCGAGCCATGTCGCTCTCCCCTGCTGGTCGCGGGGTTCGTTGATGCGTCGCAACCAAACCGGAATTTTGATTTTGAATACTCATTCAGACTCCCACCACCAACGCCAAAGGGTTTGCAAACGCGACGTTCGAAACCGTCACGAGTGAAACGTGCAGACGACGGCCTGCGGTAATGATTTCAGAGCGACGTTCGACCTGTGTATTTCCGAAGCTTTGGCATGTCAGGAAGTCTTGCCGAGTCGGCGATCGCGAATCACTATCAAGCCAGATAGAAGACAGGTGGTACGGCAGATCACAGCCAGGCTGGTTTCGGAGGTGGGCCGATGAGGATTCCGGGAACGGATGAAGCGCTGGAGCATCTGGCTCGCTGGGCGGCGCGGGGCCGCTGGAAGGAAGAGTGTATGCAAGCCATCGCCGCCCACTTCGAGCCGGTGTGCGCCAAGGCCGGCATAACCGAGGACGAGCTCGCCGAGGCACTCGGCGAGTTCCACTACGAGATGGTCGAGGCATGCGCCTTCGAGGACTTTTGTTCCCGCCCGGCTGCTTCGAAGCGGGACAACGTTATCGACGACTACCTCGACCAGCGCGGTTGGAAGGAATCGCTCCAAGCCCGCGACTATCTGCGCGCATTGCGCGGCTCGCTGATGAGCCTCTACGAGGTGGTCGAGGTGAAGCCGGAGCGCGGCCTGGTGCTGCGCGACCTGGTGCGCGGCGGAGAGCCGGTTGAGGTTGACGAACAGCTTGGCTCGCAGAGCGCGGCGATATGGGATCGGATCGCAGCGAGAGTTCTTACCATCGGCGGTCGCCACTATCTCTCCGGCGCCGTCCTTGACTTCGAGCAGGAACCGGCTGATGCGGTGTTGCGTATCTTTCAAGTAAGCCCCGAAAGGGCGAAGCGCTCGATCGCTGAACGCCTGCCGACGTTGACCGAAAAACAGATGCGCGAACTCGACGAGTTGCTCGCCGATCGGGACATCGCGCTGGAGGGCGGTGCGCGGGTCTTCACTTTGATATGGCTTGACCACACGCTTCGCCGACTCAGGGCGCCCCTGCCGACTCTGACCAACTTCGACGGCGAGGAGGTCGTATTCACGAAGGTAAGGTTCGCGGTTGCCAAAGAACACCGGGCGGAGGTGGCGCGGCTTCTCGACCAGGTGCCGGAACTCGCGCGCAAATCGAAGAGCGAATACTGGAGTTGGCATCGTCCGGACAATAAACAAGGCGGCAAAAGACCGGAAGACGGCATGTCGCTTGCCACTTGGGATGAGACCGGCGCGCTAGTCCTCGGCCATATGGAACTGCGGGGCAAGTGGCTGGTACTCGAAGTTAATTCAGCCGCGCGGGCCGAACGCGGCAAACAGATGGCAACGAAGCTTCTGGGCGGGTTAGTTGCAACGCCGATAACGGAGACCCAGAGCGTGCAGAGCGCGCTCGAAGAGCATCGCGCCCGCAAGCGTCCGCCGGCTGCGCAGCCCGCGCCCAAACTTCCACCTGAGGAGGTCGCGCGTGTCATGAGCGAGCTTCTCGATCGCCATTACCGCCGGGTAATCGACGAAGCGCTCCCCACGCTGGGTAACCTCCGGCCGCGTGATGCGGTTCGCACTCCGGAGGGGCGTCAGAAGGTGATCGACTGGCTCAAACAACTCGAGAACGGCGAGGCCCGCCGCGCCAGGAAGGACGGAACGCCGCCCTACGATTTCAGCTGGATGTGGCGCGAACTCGGCGTGCTGGAAGAGCGGCGCCGACTACCATAATCAGAAACGACTGGCGTGCCAGTTTTCGGGCCAAATACTTCGTACTCGATATCAATCCCGTTTGCATGGATACGAGCCATGTCGCTCCTCTTGCTTGTCGCGCGTCTCGATTAGACCGGAATTTACATTTCGAATTCTGATTCAAACTCCCATCAAGGCCAAACGGTCTGCTAACGCGACCTTCGAACCTGAGTCGAAGCGGGCTTGCAAGGTCTGATCTTGGAGCGCGTCATCGTGAATCGACCGCGCAGGTGCTCCTTGGGCCAACGGAATGGGCCTGCTCGAGATGGCGCACTTTCGCTGGCGGCCGCCTTGGTGGCGGTGGCGGTTCATCGGCGACGAAAAGGAGGAGACCTGTGTCGAAAGCAGGCGTTTTCCAGCCACGATTCATGATGACGAAGATCGCAAGATCAGGATGAGTTGAAGTCGTTGATCCGTTATACGCGTAGCAAATCGGTCCGCGTCTTCAGGGTCCGGTCAGCCACGTTTCGCGGACTCTCTTGCGTCGACCCGGTTCTGCCCCCGAGGCCTTGGCGCGAGCACTCGGGCGCGAGGCCCCCTTCTCAGAAGCGGCACTCGAGGAAGGCCATTCGGATCGCCGGCCGGATATGCAGCCGAGTTGAAATCTTCGATCGGTTTCAACGCTGCGTGAAACTTGATTGCGGAGGATTTTTGTTTCGTCCGCCGGTTGACGGCGGGGCGGTCGACAAAAGCACGAATCCATTTAGGCTCGCTAATCGGTCGGCTGCGGTCCTTTCGCCTCCCGGGCCTGGCGCCGCTTGGATAGTCGCCACGAGGCGCGCTTGCCGCAATCCGGGCAGAAATGCAGCCGACCCTCGGGAGTGTGACGCTTAGGCCGGTAGAGACGTCTACATTCGGGTGCCGAGCAAACGGTCCAGCCAGGGCCTTCCTGAAGGGCGAGAGCGGTGCCCACGGCTATTTCGGCCAGGAGGTTGCCCGAAGTTGACAGCCAAGAACTGATATCTTCGTTTGCGCTCATCGCCTTGAGCAGATCGAAGAAGTTGCCACTTATGAATTGGATGGTGAGCCGGTTGTCGATGTCGAAGAGACCCAACTGAACATTCACCTGGCTCAGAAAATTGCTGGCTACGATCGCGAGCGATCTGGTCGCGTCGGTTCTATCGGCCGGTGGGTTAGCCGGCCAGATTATCCTCCAATCGGAACGGGCTCCCAGCTCGTCTTGCGTGAGGCTCGCCTTAACATTCAAGATCGCGCGTACGTAACGGGCTCGACCACGCCAGTAGGCGATTGGCTCTACGAATTCGCCGGCCACGCAGCGCGGCAAGCAAGCCGGCACTTGGTGGGACACCGGAAGTTTATGCCGACAAACTCCCAGCACTCCCCACTTAAGCGCAAATTCGAGGAAGGCGTCGTTCGAAGCATCGGCCAGATTTGCGAAATCGAAGACCAGTCGATCCTTCTGTCCGGTCGCAGGGTGAAGCGGCCCCTGTGGACGGAAGTAAAGATAGGCTCCTTTCCGGCGCACCGAGGGCACCTGGATGGAGTCGAAGGGCAGACGGCCTCTGAAGTCTAGCGCTGCTATCATTCCAACTCATTCCTACTTATGTTGACGACCAAGGTCAACGTCTTTTATAGTCTCGTTGTGGCAGCCGCGGAGTTGAGCGCGATGACTACACGGATTCTTCCATCGATGAGAAACGGAAGATCCGGACGAGAAGGTACGCATTGGCGACCGCGTCGGCGAGCAAGATCGCAACGAAATGGGAATTCAAAGGCGACGACACAACTCCGTGAATTTCGATGAGGTCGCGGCGAGGCTTCAGGCTGCTGCACTCCACGCGGTTGCTACTCTGCACGCCGGCTTGTTCGAAGGCCCCCACTCGACAAGGATCCGCGCTGCGTTGGCCATTGTGAACCTTGCAACAACTTCTGCAAAAATCAGCGATCTCGAGAGCCGAATTGGCGCGCTCGAGCGGCGCAGGTAGGAACAGGCAGACGGCAATTTGCCCGCGTTGGGCTAAAGAGGATCACAATTGAAGGAGATTTCTACATGTCGTTGAAAAAACTCGAATCGCGAATCGAACGCCTTGAGCAGCGAACTGATGACGGGGAATGTGACGGCTGCAATCGAACTGCGGCAAAGATAATAGAGCTGCGACTCTGTAGCCAAGACCAGAGCTGGACTGATCCGGCGCTGCCCTGCCCTGACTGCGGCAATCCGTATCCTCTAATCTCAATACGATATGCGCGTGAACTGCTTGAAGCCTACGAACGCGAAGAGAGTTCTGCAAAAAACATCAAGGACTGACTGCTGCGAGAGCGAGGACCAACATTTGGGAGAATGAGACATGAGCAGTGACCACCAGGTCGCAGCCAACCGACTCAATGCTCAACGGAGCACAGGCCCGCGCACCCCTGCCGGAAAGACAAGAGTATCGATGAATGCAACGAAACACGGGTTTACGGCGCTCGACGTGGTTTTGCCGGGCGAGGACCCCGCCGATTTTGAGCATTTTCGCGCTGGTATACTAGCCAGCTTGGATCCCCATGGCGCTCTAGAAAATTTTTTCGCCGAGAAGTGTACGTCGTCAGAACCTATTGGACAAGTTGGCACAGGAATTAAGAGAGGATCTGGTCCATCTGAGTTGAACCTTTGGCTGCGAACGAATGATGCAGCCGGCGTCTGGCTTCGATGGTTTTCAGTTTGGCATTTTTCCTCCGTGACAGAATCGCGGGACCTCGGCCGAAGTAGACGTCGGCCGGGGTCAGGTTGTTGAGACTTTCGTGGTAGCGGCGCGAGTTGTAGTAGTCGACGAACTCGGCCAGGCGCGCTTCGAGCTGACCGGGCAGGTAGTAGTTCTCGAGCAGGATCTGGTTCTTCATCGAACGATGGTAACGTTCGATCTTACCCTGGGTCATCGGGTGATAGGGCTTGCCGCGGGTATGCATCATGCCATGCTCCGCGAGCCAGGAGCCAAGCTGGGCCGACACGTACGACGGTCCGTTGTCGCTCAGCAGGCGCGGCCGGTGCCGGACGCGGACGCGCTCCAACCCGGAGTTGCGCAGCGCCATCGCGAGGGTGTCGGAGACATCGGTGGCAGTCATGGTGGTACACAGCTTCCAGGCCAGGATATAGCGCGAGAAGTCATCAAGGACAGTCGACAGATAGAACCAGCCCCAGCCGATCACCCGCAGGTAGGTAAAGTCGGTCTGCCAGAGTTGATTGGGTGCGGTGGTTGGATGGGCGAAGCTGTCGGCTGCCTTCATCAAGATGAAGGCCGGGCTGGTGATCAGGTCGTGCGCCTTCAGCAGCCGATAAACTGAGGCTTCCGAGACGAAGTACTGCTGCTGGTCGACGAACGAGACCGCCAACTCCCGCGGCGATAGCTGCGGTTCTTTGAGCGCAAGCTCGAGCACGGCCTGAGTAACTGCAGCTGGGAGCTTGTTCCACACCCGCCGCGGCGCCGGCGTGCGATCCTCCAGCCCTTCATCATCGCGAGTTCGATAGCGATCGTACCAGCAATAGAAGGTGGACCGTGGGATGCCGATCTGCTCCAGGGTGCGCCGCACCGGCAGCGACGACTGCTCGACCAGCCGGATGATCTCCAGCTTCTCGGCGGCCGCGTACCTCATATATCGGACTCCCCATCCGCCAGCACGCTTTTTTTGAGCAGGCGGTTCTCCATCATCAGTTCGGCCAGCAGTTCCTTGAGCTGATGGCTCTCCGCCCGCAGCTCCTTGACTTCATCGCTGGTCGCTTCACGCGCGGTATCGCCGGCCAGCCGCCTCTTGCCCGCCTCCAGGAAGTCCTTGGACCAGCGATAGTAGAGGTTCTGGTTGATCCCTTCCTTGCGGCACAACTCGGCCACGCTATCCTCGCCGCGCAGGCCGGCGATCACGATCCGGACCTTGTCCTCAGCCGAGAAGTGCCGGCGGGTCGCCCGCCTTATGTCGCGTACCGCCTTTTCCGCCCCATCCGACTGCGCATCGATTTTCGATCTCATCTACCGCTCCTTCCGCGGTTAAAGATGAGCCAAAAACCCTCTCTTCCTCAATCGCCTCGAATTGTCCAACTTGTGCTGACGGGGAACACGCGGACTATCTGAACCTGCCTGGGCAATTCAGGCCTGCTACTGTCCTTCGGCGGTCTGCGCCAAGCGGTCCTCCGTGGCTAATACCATTAGTTTGCGGTCTTCGCGGATGCTCTCGGGTTTCTTCGTCGAGCATCGCCCCTCGAACAGCGCGCCGTCCCGGACCGAAAGCAAGGGAGCCGTGACGCTCCCGCTAACCTTCGCCGACGGGAGGATTTCGATTCGCCGGGTCGCAACGATGTCGCCGCTGACCTTGCCCGCGACCCACACCGAAGCGGCGCGAATCTGGGCCGTCACCACGGCGGACTCGCCAATCGTGAGGCTTTCCTCCGCATTGATCTCGCCGTCGACCTCACCGTCGATCCGTGCGGAACCCGCGAAGGAGATTTTGCCGGTGATTTTCGATCCGTAATTGAGATACGCGCTTGCCTCGGACGGAGCAGGCCCGGGAGTCGCCGTGGCAAGTTGAATTTTCGAATTCTTTTCCGGTTCCCTCGTGAGCAGCGCCATCACCCATCCACTCCTTGGCGCAATCGGCCAATGACCCGCGCCGGCTGCGAACGCTCAACCATAGGCTTGCTTATCAACCCATGCAAATATAGCTGTCAGATTTATCCCCAACCGCTTTTTCATCGGCGTGTCTTCGTTCTCATCATGACAGCTGCCGCGAGCGTTTAGCCGATCACGATCGATCTCGTCCAGGCCAAGTCACTTTGCAAATGTCGAGGCCTGATCATGTTGCGACGGCGCCCGGACCGCCAGCCCATAAGCGCGAGCGCGGCGGCGTCGCGGATCTTCATGTGCGCGACTTCATCGGCGCGATTTATTTGATGCGACTGTCAATCAACTTGCTTCGGACTTCGATGTCATAGGGTAGTGGTGCGCCGGGGCACAACTCCTCGAGCCACCGTTTGGTTATCGGATCAGGAAGTCTCCGAAACCTGAACTCCGAAACGTAGACGGCGTATCGTTGGCCGGACGGCTGGTCTTCGACGAAATCACGCCTGCATCGGGAACAGTGATATTGAATGAGCGGTTCGCCGGGCTCGATTTCTGTGCGACGCCCTTTAGCGCTGGACCATCTGTGGCTGTTCCATACGTCGCGATCCATGGAAAGAAAACCTCCGCGCGCCAGAAAAATATGTGACGCGACCGATGGAAATCTATTGCGCCGTTCGATCTTAAAGCAAGTGGTCGCGAGGCAAAGCGAGGCGATTCTTCCCGGGCGGTTTTCTGCGGCGCGGTGGCTTACGTGCTGACTCGCGTATGCACCAGGCGCGATAGAGCCGAACCTTTTTCACGAGCGAGTTCGCCGATGGCCACGGGCCTTACGGTTCCGGCCGGGTCCGGATGGTCTTGCCGAGGGCCGACTGGCTGCTCGACGACGTTGCTATAAATGCCGGTTGGAATGTAGTTGCCAAGGCACTCTCGTGCGACCCATCGCGGACTAGTAATTCGAAGACATTCATCGACGACCAGGTAATCGTCAAAATGAAAGCGGCGGGCCACGGAACCCGCCGCCTGGTTGCGCGCGTTATTGTATTGGTCCCGGACCTTCAGGCGCTTCCGACATCGCTCGGGGCCATGGGAAAGCCCGTTGCACTCAAAGCCGGATCGTAGAGCCGGGGCTGCAGCTCAGGGTGAACGAACCCGTCCGGGCCGGCCGGCGGGACACATATCGGGACACATATTATGATGTAGCGGTAACGCTGGGTGCCAGCCGCTTCGCGGCTGGAGTGCCTCTACGAGCCTGCCCTCGCCCAAGACGTGGGTGGTGGGCGGTTCTGAATGAAGTCAGGAATTTCTCATGATGGCCGCCGCTGCGCCGACGATCCCAACTGCCGCAATCGCAATTGCGATGGCTCCCAAGCCTACGTAATCACCCTTGGCTGCCTGGGCTCCTACGGTAATAGCGAAAAGGCAGGCCAAAATTCCAAGCACCAAAAGAATGATTCCAAAGATTTTCAATGATTCAGACTCCACGACGCGAAGAAATGAAGAAGGTCCCAAACATCGATATACGAAATAACCGAACCGTCACGACTCTTGAGCTTAGTCGGCTCATGCCTTGAAAATCAAATCCGCCTACTGCCAAGAAGTGAAAGCGCCGCCACGGGGTGCAATTTAGTTTGCATCGCAGCAAGAACCGATATTCTTGACGGAAACATGCCCAATTCCTGGCCGACAATGGAGATACGATTGAAGCGGCACTATGCTGGCCAGGGTGCGAAACGAAACCATAGCTATCCACGGCGGATATGAAGTCGATCCCACCACGCGGGCGGTCGCCGTGCCCATCTATCAGACCGTAGCGTACGCTTTCGACAGTGCCGAGCACGGCGCGGCCCTGTTCAACCTCGAAGTCGAAGGACACCGCTACTCACGAATCAGCAATCCCACCAATGACGTGCTCGAGCGGCGGGTCGCCGCACTCGAAGGCGGAGTTGGAGCGCTCAGCGTAAGCAGCGGGCAGGCGGCCCTGCACTATTCCGTTCTGAACGTAACGGGAAGCGGCAAAAACATCGTCTCTGTTCCGCAACTTTACGGAACGACCCATACCCTCTTTGCACACGTCCTGCCCCAGCTGGGGATCAGCGTTCGCTTTGCCGAGAGCGATCATCCAGACGCGATGGAGCAGCTGGTAAATGAGGATACCCGAGCGTTCTTCTGCGAGAGCGTAGGAAACCCCGCCGGGAACATTTGTGACCTCGAAGCGCTGGCAAACGTCGCTCACAAGCATGGTTTTCCATTGATCGTCGACAACACGGTCGCCACGCCCATTCTGCTACGCCCGTTCGACTACGGCGCCGATATCGTCATCCACTCCCTGACGAAATTCATGGGAGGTCACGGAACGACGATGGGCGGGATCATCGTCGACAGCGGCAAGTTCCCGTGGCAAAAGCACGCCAGTCGCTTCCCGATGTTCAACCTACCGGACGCGTCCTACCAAGGTTTAGTGTATACCGACCATTTTGGTTCGGCCGCTTACATCGCGCGCTGTCGAACCGTGTATCAGCGGACCATGGGCTCCGTTCTGTCGCCGCTGAGCGCTTTTCTGTTGCTCCAGGGAATCGAGACCGTCGCGCTGCGAATCGATCGCCACGTCGAAAATGGACGGCGCGTGGCTGAGTTCCTGCGCGACCACGAGCGGGTCGAGTGGGTCAACTACGTCGGCTTCGAGGATAATCCATATAACCCGCTTGCCCGGAAATATCTTGGCGGCCGGGCTTGCTCCCTGATGACCTTCGGAATTCGAGGCGGATACAGAGCCGCGGCTGAATTTTACAACGCGCTGAAGCTGATCAAGCGGTTGGTCAATCTGGGCGATGCAAAATCACTGGCGTGTCACCCGGCCTCGACGACACACCGGCAGATGTCCGCCGAGGAGCAGCGCAAGGCGGGGGTCACCCCGGAAATGATCAGACTCAGTATTGGAATCGAGCACGCGGACGACATCACCGCCGATCTCGATCGGGCACTGGACAATGCGAAATAGCGCAAGGCGTCAGTAGGGCAAAAACATGATCAAGATACGGTCGGGGCCGGTCAGGGCCTCGCTGGGGGATGTCACGCGCCGGTTGAACCTCCGCGAGATGGCGCCCATAGTGATCGGGCTCGTCAACAACATGCCCGACGCCGCTCTGCAAGCCACGGAGCGTCAATTCTGCGATCTGCTGGCCGAAGCGTCACGAGATCTTTTGATCGTAGTGAGGTTTTTCTCGATACCGCAGCTGCGGCGCTCGGAGGCGGGCCGGACGTATGTCAGCCAACACTACGAGGACATCGGCGAGATGTTTGCGGACCGTCTCGACGGCCTGATCGTCACCGGCACGGAGCCGCACGCACTGGTGCTATCGGACGAACCCTATTGGCCCACCATGACCAAAGTCGTGGATTGGGCGGAAGACCACACTACCTCGACAGTTTGGTCGTGTCTTGCCGCGCATGCCGCCGTCCTTCATCTGGACGGAATACAGCGGCGGCCGTTCCGCGAGAAACTTTGGGGTGTGTTCGAGTGCGCGAAGGTCGCGGACCACGTGGTCGTATCCGGTAGTGCACCGCAATGGTGCATGCCGCATTCGAGATACAACGATCTATCCGAGCAGGAGCTCGTTTCCAAAGACTATTGCATTGTGTCGAGATCGCCCGAGGCGGGTGCCGATATGTTCGTCAAGCAGAGGAGGAGTCTCTCGATTTACCTTCAAGGCCATCCGGAATACGACCCAGAGGCGTTGTTCCGTGAATATCGCAGAGACTTCCGCGAATTCGTCGCTGGCGAAAGAGATCGATACCCTGACATGCCGCGGGGCTATTTCCATGATGAGACCGCAGCTGAATTTGACGAGTTCCGGCGGCGAACGCTGCGAACCCACCGCACTGACATTGCGTTGAATTTTCCGCAAGCGGAGAGAAAGTTGGCGCATGACTGGCATGAGCCGGCGGTGCGTTTGTACACGAATTGGTTGTCTTATTTGGTGGAGCACCGTCATCCAGGCGACCGTTCCAGGGCGCCGCATTCCGCCAATGCGTCGCAAGCTGCGTGAGCCAGATGGACGCTGCCGCATCGGTTGCTTGAGGCCTTTTCTGGGCACATTGCTACGATGTCGTACGACAGAAAACCGGTTTCGCAGCTCGTAGAACATCGTGAGCCATCCGGACACGCATCGAATCTCTTTCCAACGCCCGCAAACCGCGTGCGTTGGGACGATCTCCTGACACTGAAGTTGCTGCGCGCCAATGAGCGCGTAGCCGCAGGCCCGGTCACACCTGATCTGAACCTCGCCGACTTCAGGAGCGAACTCGCCGATTTCGATTTTCGAACGCCGCGCCCGCTCGGCCAATTGTTATCGTGGACGATCGAGAAGATGGAGCACGGTCTAGTCCATGTGACGCACCCGCGCTACTTCGGGTTGTTCAATCCGGCTCCCACCTTCCCTGCTCAATGCGCAGATCGGATCGCCGGTGCGTTCAATCCTCAGCTGGCGACCTCGACGACCTCCCCGGTTGCAGTTGAGATAGAGGCTCACGTCATCCGTTCTGTCGCCCGGCGCGCCGGATTCCCGCCTGAGGCTGCGGGCCATTTCACGGCTGGCGGATCCGAAGCGAACTACACGGCTCTACTTTGCGCCTTGACCAGGGCCACTCCAGAATTTGCGACGAAGGGTGCCCGTGCCTTTGACGGCGCCCCCGTGTTCTACGTCTCGCAGGAGAGCCATCTTGCCTGGCTTAAAATCGCGCACCAGGCGGGGATCGGCCGCTCGGCGGTGCGTCTGATCGCGACCGACGGACTCGGACGCATGGACCAAACCGCACTCAAAGACGCGGTGATCGATGACCGCGCGAGCGGATGCGTGCCCGTCATGATCGCAGCCACGGCCGGGACCACTAACGCGGGAATGATCGACCCTCTAGAGGCATGCGCCGAACTGGCCCGATCAAATAACCTCTGGTTCCACGTCGACGCGGCCTGGGGCGGCGCGCTCATTGCCTCTGACCGGCTGCGGCACGTTCTCGCTGGTATCGAACGGGCGGATTCCGTTACGATCGACGCTCACAAATGGTTTGCGACGACCATGGGCTGCGGGATGTTCATCACCTTGCACCCGCACGTGCTATCGTCCGCGTTTCAGGTTTCGACCACCTTTATGCCCTCGAACATTCCCAGCTCTGACCCCTACGTGACATCAGTTCAGTGGTCGCGACGATTCCTGGGCCTGCGCCTGTTCCTGTCGCTCGCGGCAGCTGGATGGACGGGCTACGGGCAACACGTCGAGCGCTCGATCGAGCTGAGCGCACTGCTCGGGGCCGACCTCACAACGAGGCGCTGGTCGATTGTCAACGAATCGCCATTGGCCGTGCTCTGCGTCCAGCCCCCGCCCGGATCTAACGAGGTTCGATCGATCGTGGACCAGGTCCTTGCGTCTGGCCGTGCATGGGTTGGGGCGGCAGCGTTCGAAGGTAGCGAAGTGATCCGGATCTGTGTAACCCACGGCGAGACGACGACAGACGACGTCGCGAAGTTGGTGGACGTCTTGCAGGCAGCGATGAAATGAGGGCCACACTTGCCAAGCGGCGTGAAGTCCCGGCAGCCGACATTCGACAACCGGCCGATCCCTTGGCCAGGGCGCGTGGCTGGTGCGAACACACGGCCGTCGAGGGTGAAAATATTTTGTATGCTCTTGGCCGAGGTCGTTCGCCTGCGTCTCCAGCAACCCTCTAGGCCTTGTTGAGCAATTTGGTAACCAATCGGCTTATGGTGGCGATCGAACGAAAGTGCGCGGGGGTGATGTCGCTTGTGGGTAGCTCGAGGCCAAACTCTTCTTCGACGCGAAGGACAAGTTTGACCAAATCCAGCGAGGTCAATCCAACGTCAACGAAGTTGTCGTCGGAGCGCAGCGATTGCGTGATGGAGCGCTCCTGGAACAGTCGCTGCGCTACTCTGGTAATCCTCTGTTCCGGCGAGCCGTCGAAATTATCCATGAACTAACAATACTAATCATAGCGTATTTGTGCCATAGTAGCCAGCAGATTATTGATTTATCGCGTCCATATGATCAGTTCCACCTACTTTCGGAACCAGGACACGAAAGTGCGTGGAATGCCAGCTCATGCAGCGTGCCAGCCGCCGGACTGTTGCCGAATTGTTCTAGGGCCCACGATAGAAGTTGAGGGTTCATGATGTTTTCAGCCCCTCCGGATAAACATCACCACGTCGGCCCAAAAGGGGATTGGCCCCACTCCTTCCGGGCCGCTGGGCTCAGCCTTGCGCTGCTTACTGAGGCCGCGCACGACATCTGCCTTTATCTCTCTATCAAGTACTGAAAGCGTATATGGCTAAGATGCTACAGAATTGCGTTATCGACGGCGATCTGAAGGTGAGGGCTGAAGCCACAGCTGCAGTCGCCGCCCAGAATGCTGACCGCGTCGATCGCGAAGCGCGTTTTCCGCAAGAGGCCTTCTCCGCGGCCCGGGCCCAGCGGCTGCTCGGCATCCTGGTTCCGACTGAGCTCGGCGGAGAAGGAGCAAGCGTCTCGGACGCGGCGGATGTTTGCTATCTGCTCGGGCGGGCCTGCGCGTCAAGCGGCTTGATTTTCGCTATGCACCAAATTATGGCCGCGATCCTCGTCCGCCACGCTCGAAGCAGTGCGTGGCACAGGCGCTTTCTCCGGCGGCTTTGCACGGAGCAGTTGCTGCTTGCGTCGTCCACGACCGAAGGCCAGGGTGGTGGTGATCTGCGCACGAGCGCCTGCGCCTTGGAGCAAACCGGTTCGCGCATAGCACTCACGAAAAGCGCAACCGTCGTGTCGTACGGCGCCCAGGCCGACGCGATCCTAACCACTGCACGGCGCTCTGCCGACGCGCTACCTTCCGACCAAATCTTGGTGGTGTTCCTTAAGGACCAATGTCAACTCGATCCGATCGTAGACTGGGACGTGCTGGGCATGCGCGGCACCTGCAGCGCCGGCTTCATGCTCAAGGGCAACGGGGAGGTCGAGCATGTGCTGCCGGAGTCCTACCAGAAAATTCAAGCGCATACGATGATGCCGGTTGCGCATCTGACTTGGAGCGCGGTGTGGGCAGGACTTGCCGCCGGTGCTACGGAGCGCGCGCGATCGTTTGTCCGCACCTCTGCTCGCTGCACGAGCGGTCAGCTGCCGCTCGGCGCGGCTCATCTCACCCGCGCCGGTATGTCGCCGCGTTCATTGAGAGCGCTGGTAGCGTCGGCGCTGCAGAGATTCGAAGCTGCGGCAGACCAGGCCGACGACCTTGAATCGCTTGATTTTCAAAACGCGATGAATTTGCTCAAGGTGAGCGCTTCGGAATTGGCCACCGCGACTGTTATGAGCGCGCTGCTAGCTTGTGGGCTGGCGGGTTATCGCAACGAAGGCGAGTTCAGCGTCTCGCGTCATGTTCGCGATGTCTTGTCGTCTTCCATAATGATCAACAACGATCGAATATTCGCCAGCGCCACCTCTGCATCATCCCTGATCGAGGTTCCGAATTGGTTAAGAGGTTAGACTTACGACGGAACCGCCCGCTGATCTTCCATCGCGGCGTGCCCCTTTCCGCTCCTTCCGCCCGTAATCGCGCGAACCGGACCCGGGCCGGAAAGTCGGTTGCGTTGCAGATGGGCAGAGGGTGGCATCTTACGGCCGCAGACACTTTACGCTCCCAGAGCCCTTCCGCGCGATCGCAAGTCAGCTCGGCGCGATGTCCGCCGGAGGGAGCAATCGTCAGTCCGGCACCTGCGTCTTGCCCCGGCAAAGCCGACTTCCCGCTCGACTTGGGTTCCACAGCAGGCGCGATCCACGGGTCCGGCCAGGCTTTGCGAAATCTGGCCGAATAATGCAAGCGCGCGAACCGGTCTCCAATTGTGTCGAGCACGGCGATCAGCGTATCCGAAAGCGGCGGCGGCGCGATTCGCGTCCTGACTTGTCAGAGCCCGGCGACCTCACTGGAGCAGCGCGCCGCGTACGCTCCGAAGACGCCCGTTGTAAGCGGTTCGCGGCGCCTCAAGCCGTGAAACTGGCGGCAAACGCGTCGTTTTCGAATTATCGCCGTTGATGTCGGTTTTAACTTGCGGCAGAGCCTGTCTTGCCCTGGACTGCCATTTGTTCAGCAAAAGGTACTGCTTTCCTCGGCGAATCAGAAGCTCATTTTCGGCCATTTCCGCGAGAAGGCGGCTGACCATCGTCCTCGAACAGCCGGTCATTTCTGCCAGGTCTTCATGCGCAAGTTCCGGAATGATTGAAATCATAGGTTTCGACGATATTGTTCGAAGTGCCCAGAGTAGCGATAACTTCTTTGCAGTGCCGCCCCCGAGGGCTATCGCAGCAGTAGCCGGTTGCAGTGCCCTTCCAGAGACGAAACCATGCGCGTAAGCAACATTGTTCCACACGAGCTCGTAGTAGCTGCCGCTGGGCGAGCTGCTATGTCGCAATGGCATTGCCGATGCTGGCGATCTCGTGGCGCCGCTGGGTGCTGTTGGTGGCGCGCAACCGTCCCTTGGTGGCCCGCGACTTACCGGATTCATTTCGCGCAGTCGAAGCGCTCGTCTTCTTGCAAAACGGATGAGCGTGCTGAAGAACGTTCCGCTTGTGGGTGTAAAGAACAGAACATTGTTTGCCTCGCAATGAGGGCGGCCCAGGAATGGTTTTTGCGTCTTTTGCCAAACGAACCCATTTCAGTTTCTAAGTGAATTCGAGTTTCTTCAGCGGGCAATTCGAGCAAAAATCCGGCCCGGCTCTGGAGTGAACCCCTCGGGTTGGACAGTGGTTAAGTGGGTGATTGGACCAGGGCGCGGGCGTGTTGCTCCTCGAACTGCATAGGTGCGAGACAGCCGAGAGCCGAGTGCAGTCTGCGGGTGTTGTATACCTCGTCGATGAAGTGTGGAAGCCTCGCGATCACGTCGGCGTAAGTCCGGTAGTCGCTGAAATATACCTCTTCGCACTTGAGGGTCTTCATGAAGCTCTCGGCCTTGCCGTTGTCGTAAGGATTGCCGCGCCGACTCATCGAACCAACTCAGGCCGTTCTCGACAAGTTTTCGGCGATAAGGTTCACGTACTGCGCACCGCGGTCGGAATGATGGACGCAACCCCGCGGCGGGCGGCGCGACTCGCTCGCGGCCCGCAGTGCAGCGAGTGTCAGCCGAGTATCAATCTGCCGACCGAGTCCGAGCCGATCACTCGACGCGACCAGGCGTCGAGGATCACGGCCAGATAGACGAAGCCGGCGGCGATCCGGATATAGGATATCGCCGACCCACAACTGATGGGGGCCGGTCAGGACCAGGTCGCGGGCGAGATTGGGGAAGATCGGACCGTCGTGATCACTATCAGTCGTGCGTACGAACTTGCGCACTGGACGGGCGGCCGCGGCAATAATACGTCGAGCGCGCCAGCTTCATGATTCGGCATCCCCGCGCAACGGAGACGGCTTTGGACCGCTCACGATGGAGGTAGCTCCCGGCGCTGGTCCGGGGTCCCAACTGCGCCCCCCTTTTTCAGGAGGTCAACCTCCATCGTCAGCTGGCCGACCTTGCGTTCCAGCTCCGCGATCTCGCGCCCGTACTCGGCGACCTGCACTTTCTCGGCCATCTCGTCGGTGAACTCGCCCGCCTCGTACTTGCGGACCCAGAGCCGAATCAGATTGCACGACAGACTGTAGCGCCGCGCAAGCTCATGCAGGCCGGCGCGGCCGTTGAGAAACTCCTTCGCGAGCTTTGAACTCCGTGCTGAAACTCCGATGCTGTGCCATGGCCTATCCTCCGATAAGCCCACCGCCCGGTCCAATCCGACGCTCCTCGGCTGTCCAGTTTTAGGGGTTCACTCCACTCTACGTCTAAAAGGTCTCTCATCTCCTCGTTGCACTCAACAATTTGCTACGGGATACTTTTCTACAGCGGTGATCCCAACTACCATACATGCAGTGGGTTTATGGTTCGATCAGCGTCGCGCCAGGCAAGAGAATGAATCGAGCACGAAAGCCGATCCGGGTTGTGCCCAAGGGATGGGGCCGCGAGGTCTGGATCGCAAACGGCGATCTCTACTGCGGGAAAATTCTGGAAATTCGCAAGGGCAAGAAGTGCTCGCTACATTACCACAAGCTCAAGACCGAATCGTTTTACCTGCGCAGCGGCAGGCTGATCGTGCGAATCAAGGAATCGCCGGAAAGCACCACGATCGAGGAATTCGAATTGGCGGCGGGCGAATGCATGGACGTCCCGATCGGGCTGGTGCATCAGATGGAAGCGATCGAGGACGCCGAGTTGTTTGAATTTTCCACCCAGCACTTTGACAGCGACTCGCATCGGCTAGTACCCGGCGACTGAATCCCGCGACCGGTTGCAATGTGTCTGCGGAGGCGCGGCGGAATACGCCGCGCCTTTTTTGTTTGCGCCGATGCGCGGTTTTTGCACTGTGGAGGACATGGTATATTTCTTCGGCACTGCGCGGCGCGGAGTCTAGATGGCAAAGGTAGCATTGATCACCGGCGTGACCGGACAGGATGGTTCCTACCTGGCCGAGCTTTTG
Organism: uncultured delta proteobacterium; assembly: GCA_963842085.1. Taxonomy (GTDB): domain Bacteria; phylum Desulfobacterota; class Binatia; order Binatales; family Binataceae; genus Binatus. The sequence goes on along the minus strand of CAWJET010000001.1, from coordinate 1,541,980 downwards.
CTGAACAAGGGCTACGAAGTGCATGGGATGGTGCGGCGCACTTCGAGTTTCGCCACGGGACGGATCGATCATCTGCGCAAGGGCTACGGACCCGCTTCCGAAGGTCTGCAACTGCATTACGGGGATCTCGGCGACGGCACCGGGCTCAGGCGAATCATCGAGCAGGTGCGTCCCGACGAGGTCTACAATCTCGCCGCGCAATCGCACGTGCGCATCTCATTCGATCAGCCGGAATACACCGCCGACGTGGTTGGGCTGGGGGCGCTCAGATTGCTGGAGGCGCTGCGCGATCACAACAAGCGCCGCGGGCGGGCGGCGCGGCTGTACCAGGCGGGCTCGTCGGAGATGTTCGGCAAGGTGGTGGAAAGTCCGCAGCGCGAGACCACGCCATTTCATCCGCGCAGTCCTTACGCGTGCGCCAAGGTTTATGCGCACTGGCAGACGGTCAACTATCGCGAGGCCTACGGGCTGTTCGCGTGCAACGGAATTCTCTTCAACCACGAGTCGCCAAGGCGCGGTGAAAATTTCGTGACGCGTAAGATCACGCGCAGCGCCACGCGAATCAAACTGGGCATGCAGGAGAAGCTCGCACTGGGAAACCTGGACGCGCGCCGCGACTGGGGATTTGCCGGCGACTACGTCGAGGCGATGTGGCTGATGCTGCAACAGGAGCAGCCCGACGACTTCGTAATCGCGACCGGCGAGAGCCATTCGGTGCAGGAGTTTCTGGAGGTCGTGTTCGATCGCCTGAAGCTGAGATGGCAGGATCACCTCGAGATCGATCAGCGATTCTTCCGTCCCGCGGAAGTCGATGTGCTGGTCGGTGACGCGGCGAAGGCCAGGCGCCAACTCGGCTGGACGCCCAAGGTGAAGTTCGAGCAGCTTGCCGAATTGATGATCGAGGCGGACCTTGAGCTTGCCGAGCGCGAACTACGCGGCAAGGCGAACTAACAAATTCTCCTCGCAGATAACTTGACCGACTAACCGCCTTGTGGTCAGTCGGTCAAATCGCATCATGTGAATTGCTCCTCGCGCCGGTGGTGCCTAGGCTGGATGATCGATAATTCGACGCTCATCGATTGCATCTCATCCAAGGAAACCCAAATGCCAGAAAACGCCTATCCCGTGCGGACGACATTTCGTCCGAGACTACCGCGCTCGCGGCATTCGATCGTGCTCTCGGATTCGATTTTGGATATCGCCACAGTCGAGCCGATCCAATTCATCGACCTCACGGATCACATCAACGAGCATCTGGCGGCGAACGCCGTCGAGAGCGGCGCGGTGAGGGTGTTCTCTCGCCACACGACGGCGGCGATCAAGATCAACGAAGCGGAACAGCTACTGCTCGAGGACTTCAAGGAGATGCTGCGCGAGCTGTGCCCGTCGGACCGCGGCTACCATCATAACGACATGAACCGCCGCAAACCGCCGATCGCGCCTGACGAGCGGCCCAACGCGCATTCGCACTTGATGCATCTGCTGCTTGCGACCAGCGAGACGATTCCTGTGATCGATGGCCGGCTCGCGCTGGGCAGGTGGCAGCGCGTCTTCCTGGTTGAGCTGGACGGGCCGCGCGAACGCCAGGTGATGATCCGATGCGAGGCGTATCACCCGCACGAAGAGGCCGCGGCAGTGGAGCTGCGTGCGGTCGACGGCGGCAACGGGCGCAACGGCGTCGCGCATCCTCGCGTTCAGCTCAAGTAATTCCGGGCGCAGTCAAACAGCGGCTAGCTGGCGGCGCGCTTGACGGCGGCGGTTTCGAATTCGCGCTCGAGCCGCTCGATGTCGGCCGGCGAGAGGCTGAAATACCTGGCCTCGGGATGATGGAAGACCACGGCGCTGACGGCGCTCTCGGGGTCCATCATGAAGCCCTCGGTCAGTTGCACGCCGATCGAATTCTTCTCGACCTCGAGCAGGCGGAACAGCGGCGCCTGATCTTCGAGACGGGGACAGGCGGGATAGCCGAAAGAGAAACGCTTGCCGCGATAGTGCGCCTGCACGAGATCCTTGAGCGAGAGTCCCGGCGGATCGCCAATTCCCCACATCCGGCGAATCTTCATGTGCAGCAGTTCGGCGAACGCCTCGGCGCCCTCGAGCGCGAGCACCTGCAGGATGTGCGAGCGCAGATAGTCGCCCTGGTTCTTCCAATCCTCGGCGAGCGCGCGCACGCCGGCGCCAATGGTCGTGACAAACATGCACAGGTAGTCGGTGCGGCCGGAGTCGCGGGCGGCGACGTAGTCGGCCAGGCACAGATGCGGCGCGTCGCTCTGGCGGCCGAAGGTGAACGACTCGAGCACCGTTTTGCCATCGGGCGAATAGATCATGACGGTGCGATCGCCGTCGGACTGCGCGGGGAAAAATCTGTAAACCGCGTTGGCGGAAATGTCCGCGCGGGCGAGAATCTGCTGTGCGACTTCCTCGACCCGGTCGTGAAGCTCGCGGGCCTTTAAGTCGCCGGCCTCGAACGCTTCGACGAAATTCTGAAAGCCGAGATGCTTGGCGTAAAGGCTCTTGGGATTGATGTACTCGAAGATCTCGCCGAGATCGTAGTTGCGGAGCACGTGAGTCTTCAGGTCGGGCGGCTTCGGAATCTCGACGTCGCGGCGCACCGATGAAGTGCGCGGCGCGGCGTCCGCGGGCGCGTCGACGACCTTCGGCGCGGTCTCGAGCATCTTCCTCGATTGTTCGGCGAGCACGTGCTTGAGCGATTCGCGCCGCTCGAAGTCCATGATCTGATTGGCGAGGTCCAGCCCGTTCATCGCGTCGTTGGCGTACGCGACGAGCCCCTGATACTCGGGCGCGATTTTCATCCGCGTGAAGCGGTTCGAGAGCGCGGCGCCGCCGACCAAGATCGGGCAATCGATTCCCGCGGTTTTCAGGTCCTGCGCCGTCGCGACCATCATTTGCGCCGACTTGACCAGCAAGCCGGACAGTCCGATCGCGTCCGGCCCATGCTCGCGGAAGGCCTTGATCAGTTCCTCGGGCGGCACTTTGATGCCGAGATTGACGACGCGGTAGCCGTTGTTGCTGAGAATGATCTCGACCAGGTTCTTGCCGATGTCGTGGACGTCGCCCTTGACGGTGGCGAGAATAATCTTGCCCTTGGTCGCGCTCTCGGACTTCTGCATGTGCGGTTCGAGGTAGGCGACAGCGGCCTTCATCGCTTCGGCCGACTGCAAAACTTCGGCGACAATCATCTGGTTGGTGTTGAACAGCCGCCCGACCTCGTCCATGCCCTTCATCAACGGGCCGTTGATGATTTCGAGCGGGCCGCGCGTCGTCAGCGCCTCGTCGAGGTCCTCGGTCAGGCCGTCCTTGGAACCCTCGAGGATGTAGCGGGCGAGGCGATCGTCGAGCGGCATCGACTTGCGATCCTCGGCGGTGACGGTGCTCTTGCGCGCGCGGAAATAGGCCGCGAACGCCGCGATCGGATCGTCGCCACGCCACCAGATCAGATCCTCGGCGAGCTTGCGCTCCTCTTCGGGAATCGTTGGATAGCGATGAAGCTTTTCCGAGTTGACGATTGCGAGGTCGAGGCCGGCCTGCACGCAATGATAGAGCATGACGGCGTTGAGCACTTCGCGGCCCGCCTCGGGAAGTCCGAACGAGACGTTCGAGATGCCGAGTATGGTTTTGCACTTAGGCAGCGCGTGCTTGATCAGGCGAATGCCCTCGATGGTCTCGACGCCGGAGCCGATATAATTTTTGTCGCCGGTGCCGACCGGGAAGACGAGCGGATCGAAGATGATGTCTTCGGGTTCGACGCCGTATTTTTCGGTGAGCAGCTTGAACGAGCGCTCCGCCACCTGCAGCTTGCGCTTGCGCATGACAGCCTGCGCCTGCTGCTTGTCGTCGTCGATGCATCCGACGACGAGAGCCGCGCCGAAGCGGCGCGCGAGCGGCACCACCTTCTTAAAGCGATCCTCGCCGTCTTCGAGGTTGATCGAGTTGATCAGCGACTTGCCCGGCGTGCGCTTGAGCGATTCTTCGATCACTCGATGATCGGTCGAATCGATCATCAAGGGCACTTTGACTTTCTTGACCTCGATTTCGAGAAAGCGCGTGACGTCGGCCATTTCGTCGCGATCCGGATCCTGCAGGCAGACGTCGAGGATGTGCGCGCCGCGGCGCACCTGCACGCGGCCAACTTCGGAAGCTTCCTCGAACTTGCCGTCCGCGATCAGCCGCTTGAACTTGCGGCTGCCGAGAACATTGGTGCGCTCGCCGACGATCACCGGACGCGTGTCGTTGTCGATGACGAGCGTCTCGATTCCTGAGACTATCGAGCGCCTGAGCGTCGAGGGTTGTCGCGGACGCTTGCCCGCCACCGCTTGCACCAGCAGCCGGATGTGCTCGGGCGTGGTGCCGCAGCATCCTCCGACCAGATTGACCCATCCGTTTTCGGCGAAGCGTGCGATTTTCCCAGCGAGCATCGCCGGCGTCTCGTTGTAATGCCCTTCTTCGTCGGGCAGGCCCGCGTTGGGCACGCACGAGACGAAGAACTTCGAGATGCCGGAAAGTGTGCGCAGATGATCGGTCATGAAGTCGGGACCGGTGGCGCAGTTAAGGCCCATCCAGAGCAGGTCGCGATGCGCGAGCGAGGTGTAGAACGCCTCGATGTCCTGCCCGCTCAGCAGCGTGCCCATCGTCTCGATCGTTCCCGACACAGCAACCGCGGGTGCGACGCCGAGTTTTACGATCGCGGCCTCGATGCCGACGAGGCCGGCCTTGCAGTTGAGCGTGTCGTTGACGGTCTCGAGGAGCAGGATGTCGGCGCCGCCTTCGATCAATCCTTCGGCCTGGACCTGGTAACCGTCGCGCATCTGATCGAAGGTGACGCCGCCGGTGACCGAGATGCTCTTGGTCGTCGGGCCCATCGAGCCGGCAACGAAGCGCGGCTTGCCGGCGGTGCTGAAGCGAGCGGCTTCCTCGCGCGCGAGCACCGCTGCCAGGCGGTTGATCTCTCTCGCGTCCTGCGCGAGATCGTACTCGGCGAGGACGATGGGACTGGCCTGGAAACTGGCGGTCTCTATAATGTCGGCGCCGACTTCGAGGAAGCCGTCGTGCATGCGGCGAATCAAATCCGGCCGCGTGCGCACGACGTTCTCGTTGCATCCTTCGTAGCGCGCGCCGCCGTAGTCCGCGGCGCTGAGATTTTGCCCGAGCACGAAGGTGCCGAAAGCCCCGTCCAGAACGAGGATTCGTTCGGCGAGCAACTCCTTGAGGAGCTTGATCCTGTGCGCATCGGTGGTCATTGTTTGGTGCCCGTTCTGGTGCGGGCGGTAACGAACTAAGTTATCCTAGCGATGCAAACCGCGCAATTTTGATCGATTCGCGTGCGGTTCTCTCGATGAGCACTGATTCGCAAACTCCGGGACGACTCGTGCTGGTGACGGGCGGCGCGGGTTTTATCGGGTCGCATCTGGTGGATGCGCTCGTCGCCGCGGGCTTGCGCGTGCGGGTGATCGACAACTTCGCCACCGGCCGGCGCGAGTATGTGAACCGAGCGGCCGAGCTGGTCGAAGCGGATATCCGCGAGTCCTCGATCGCTGACGCATTCGACGGGGTGGATACGGTGTTCCATGTGGCGGCGCTGCCGCGAATTCCGCTTTCGATTGCGAAGCCGGTCGAAACGCACATGACCAACGTGGTCGGGACGCTGAACGTGTTGATCGCGGCGCGCGATCGGAAAGTCAGGCGCGTTGTCTATTCGGGATCGTCGTCGGTGTACGGCGAGCAGGCGAGGCTGCCGCTGGTCGAGACGATGACGCCGAATCCGCTCAACCCGTATGCGCTGCAGAAGTATGTCGGCGAGCAGTACGCGCGGATGTTCCATCGGCTGTTCGCGATGCAGACGATCACGCTGCGCTACTTCGGCGTGTACGGTCCTCGGATGCCGCAGGAAGGATCGTACGTGCTCGCAATCGCGGCGTTCCTGCGTGCGCGGCGCGAGGGGCGTCCGCTCGAGATTCACGGCGATGGCGAGCAGACGCGGGACTTCACGCACGTCAGCGACGTGGTGGCGGCGAATATGCTCGCGATGGATTGCGAGATTGCCGACGGGCGTGCGCTCAACATCGGGCGCGGCGAGAACGTCAGCGTAAATCGGGTCGCCGCGATGATCGGTGGCTCGACGATCAGAAAGCCGGCGCGCGTCGGCGACATGCGCGATACGCTGGCGGATCGCACGCAGGCGGAGCGGGTGCTCGGATGGCGTCCGCGCGTGTCGATCGAGGAAGGGATCGCGGATTTGCTGAAGGAGTAGCGTCCGCTTTTGGACTGGGCGATGCGGCTCGTAAGCGGGAATTCTACCATTAGTTGTGGTTTCCTGGTCGGCGTACTACCATCGGTGGGTTCGTTCCGTCAAATTTTGGTTTTTTCGGAAGGCTTTCGATGCGCTCGATGAGTTGTTCTCCATACTCGAATAGCATGTCGGGTGTGGGGCGGTCAGGCTGAAAAGTTCATCCCCCTGAATCGAGGAGCGCTGCGCGATTTCAGAGACCGGAACCGGCTTCGCTTCGCGAAGCTGTCCGAGATCCTTCCTGCCGCTCGCGTTGCTCGCTTTGTCAGGATGACAAGAAATGACAGCGCGGGCGTCGCGGATGATGCGAGCGACGACCTAACCCCAACCCGCCTTCTCCTGGTCGAAGCGGCCACCGGTTGCTTACTTTGTCAGGATGACAAGAAGTGACGGCGCGGGCATCGCGGATGATGCGAGCGACGACCTAAGCCCCAACCCGCCTTCTCCCGGTCGAAGGGGGCACCGGATTTAAGTGGGCCGATCGGGAAAATCCGACCGGCCCTCTGTGCGTGACCCGGACGTGTTCTAGTCGAACATCAGGACTGTGCGCGCGACTTCGCCGGCCTTCATCGCGCGGAAGGCCTCGTTGACGTCCTCGAGTTTGCCGCGGCGCGTGATCATGTCGTCAAGGTCGAGCCGTCCCTGCTGATAGAGCTCGATGATGCGCGGCATGTCGATGCGGAAGCGGTTCGAGCCCATGAAGCATCCCTGGATGCGCTTCTCGAACAGGAGCGAGAAGCCGTCCACTTCGACCTTTTGCCCGAGCGGAACCATCCCGACGATCGTGGCGACGCCGCCGGCGACGATTGACTCGTAAGCCTGCTCGGCTGCGACCTTGAGCCCGATGGCTTCGAACGAGTAATCAACGCCGCCGCCGGTGAGGGAGCGAATCTGATCGACCGCGTCGCCCTTGGACGCGTCGACGGCGTGAGTGGCGCCGAGTTTTTTGGCGAGCTCGAGCTTGGATGGAAACTTGTCGACCGCGACGATCATGCGCGCGCCCGCGATTCGCGCGCCCTGGATTATCGCGAGGCCGACGCCGCCGGCGCCGAACACGGCGACGGTCGAGCCGGGCGCAACCTTCGCGGTGTTAAGCGCGGCGCCGACGCCGGTCATGACGCCGCATCCGATGAGCGCGGCGCGATCGAGCGGCACGTCGTTGGAAATTTTCACCAGCGCATTTTCATGCAGCAGCATTTTTTCGGCGTAGCCCGACAAGTCGGCGAACTGATTGACCATCTTGCCCTTCTGCGACAGGCGCGGCTTGTCGCCGGCGCCGCGCTGCGTGGCGGCCTTGTTCGAGCAGAGGTTGGGATGGCCGGACATGCACTCCTCGCAGTAGCCGCAAAAGACCGAGAGGCACGCGATAACGTGATTGCCGGGCTCGAGGTAGGAGACCTGCGAGCCGACTTTCTCGACGACGCCGGCGGCCTCGTGGCCGAGGATCGCGGGGGTCGGCCACATGTAGAGGCCGTCGACGAAATGAAGATCGCTGTGGCATACGCCGCTGGCGACCGTGCGCACGACGACTTCGCGCTCCCTGGGTTCGTCGATATCGACCTGCTCGATGGTGAGTGGCTGACCGGGGCCGTGAAAGACAGCAGCTTTCATCTGGATTGCTCCTCTCTCTTTTTAGTGAATCCGCGCTAGTTGAACATCAACACAGTGCGTGCGACTTCGCCGGCTTTCATAGCGCGGAACGCGTCGTTGACGTCCTCGAGTTTTCGGCGCTGGCTGATCATGTCGTCGAGGTTGAGGCGGCCCTGCATGTAGAAGTCGATGTAACGGGGCATGTCGATGCGGAAGCGGTTGGAGCCCATGTTGGAACCTTGCAGTTTGCGCTCGGTCAGGAACATGTAGCCGTCGATTTCGACCTTCTGGCCGATGGGGATCATGCCGATCACGGTCGCGGTGCCGCCGGACTTGAGCGAGTTGAACGCCTGCTCGGCGACCTTCTTGAGGCCGATCGCTTCGAATGAATAATCGACGCCGCCGCCGGTGAGTTTGCGGATTTCATCGACGGGGTCGCTGTTCGACGCGTCAACGGTGTCGGTCGCGCCGAGCCGCTTGGCCATCGCGAGCTTGCCCTCGAACATATCGACTGCGATTATTTTGCGCGCGCCCGCGATCCGTGCGCCCTGGATTGCGGCGAGTCCGACGCCGCCCGCACCGAAGACCGCGACCGTCGAGCCGGGCTCGATCCTGGCGGTATTGAGCACCGCGCCGACGCCGGTGGTGACGCCGCATCCTATGAGCGCGGCGCGATCGAGCGGCAGGTCCTCGCGAATCTTCACCACCGCGTTTTCATGCAGCAGCATCTTCTCGCAGTAAGACGAGATGTCGAGGAACTGGAAGACGGGCTTGCCCTTCTGCGAGATGCGCGGCTTGTCCTGCGGGTTGCGCTGGGTGGCGGCCTTGTTCGAGCATCGATTGGGATGCCCTGACATGCACTGCTCGCAGTTGCCGCAAAAGACCGACAGGCAACAGATCACGTGGTCGCCCGGCTTCACGTAGGTTACCTGCTTGCCGACTTCCTCGATGATGCCGGCGGCTTCGTGGCCGAGCACCGCGGGCGCAGGGTACGGGTAGAATCCGTCGACGAAATGCAGGTCGCTGTGGCATACGCCGCTGGCGACGGTTTTGATCAGGACTTCGCGGTCCTGCGGCTTGTCGAGTTCGACGTCCTCGATACTGAGGGGCAACTTGGGCCCGTGGAAAACGGCGGCTTTCATTCTGGGTACTCCTTGAGTGTGGCGATAATTTTGGCTGCCCGCGCAAGGAAGCTCATCCGCCGCGCGCGCGCCCTGACGATTACCTTACTACCACACTGATGGCGCATTTCCAGTGCATGAATTCGCGCAGCGAGCGCCAAGGTTGAAAATAAAACTGGAACCCGCAAAGTCGCGGGTTATCGAAAGTTGAGCGACTGGTGCTACCTGGCGCGCGCGAGGAGTTGAGGACGGTCGCGGCGGTCAGCGCTTGAGAAAGGAGTAGCTTCTTGGCGCGTGGTCTTTAAGGTACTTGCGCAGCGATTCGACACCCCCGCCGCGAGTCGTGGTTTGCCAGCCGCCCGGGGACCTTTCTTCGATCCACCACTGGTTGGTAGCAAGCATGATGTAGGCGATACTGTTGTTCCCGACGTTGGCGCTGCCGCGACTCCCAAAATGGTTCAAGCGCAGGTCGAACTCTTCAAACAGTTCCTGCCAGTAACTCCAGCTTAAGCGAAAGACCGTCGTCGGTGGGGCGTCGGGGATATCCTGTGCCCTGATCGCGTAGCGCTCGATGAGTACCTTCTGTAAGCGGTGCGCAGTCGCTCTCTCTGCCGCCAAGGCTCCTTTATCGGTGCTGATCCTGCGCAACAGTGCGATCTTTCGCAGTGCGTCTTCGACCGTCATCCGAAACACCCCCCTAATTTGGGGATTGATATACTTGACACACAAGCGTTGTGCGTGTAGTATCTAGCTTATGAAGACGCCACGGACACTGATTGAAGCGATTCGATACTTTGCAGACCCAGAAATCTGTCGTAACTATTTGGCCGAATGCCGTTGGCCGACCGGCGTAAGATGCCCGCGAAGGGGTTGCGGATCGAGAGACGTATGGTTCATCCAAACGCGGGCGATCTGGCGCTGCAAATCCAAATCATGCAGCAAACAGTTTTCGGTGAAGGTCGGTAGCATCTTCGAAGATTCGCCGATTACGCTCGATAAGTGGCTCCCCGCCGTCTGGCTGCTCACTTGCTCGACAAAGGGCTATAGCTCCCACCGGCTGGCAAAGGCCCTAGGCGTCACACAAAAGACCGCATGGTTCATGCTCCATCGAATCCGGCTCGCGTTGAGGGCGGGCAGCTTCGAGACGCCTATGTCTGGGCCGGTTGAAGGCGATACTACAGGCATCGGCGGACTGGAGAAGAACAAACATCGCAGCAAACGCTTGCATCGTGGAACGGGCAACGTTGGCAAAGCCGTGGTCTTCGGATTGCTCGCAAGGCACGGGCAGATCCGTGCTAAATCCGTACCTAACGAACGGGCGGAAACGCTCCAACGTGTGATTCGTCGTAACGTCGAATCAGGCGCGATCCTCTATACCGATGAGGCAGCGGCCTTTCGCGGACTAGACGCAGACTACGCGCACGAAGTCATTAACCATTCTGAGGAGTATGTGCGTGGCGCGGTCCATACGAACGGGATCGAGAGTTTCTGGGCAAACTTCAAGCGCACGGTTTATGGGACGCATCATTTCGTGATGCCGTGGCAGCTTGATCGCTACCTTGACGACGCGACGTTTCGATTCAACCAACGGAAAATCGGGGATGGGGATCGCTTTGCGTTGGCGCTCGCTCAAGCCGATGGCAGAAGACTTACTTACAAGGAATTGACCCAATGAAGAACTACTTTTCTGAATTGCGCCGCTGGTTACGAAATTCCGTTTTGGGCAAGACAAAGACAATAGAATTGCCCGGAGCCGAAGTCGATGAACTTCTCGCGAAATATTCGGCGGAAGACGTAACAACGGAACTGTTCGATTTCGGACAGATGTTGCTTACGGCGAACGAGGAGCGTGTCGGGCTCATAGATTCTAAGGCCACGACACTTGTTGGATATAGTAGTGCGATACTGGCGCTTCTGTTAATGCGCGGTGCTACTTGGACGCATTCGTGGCTTGAGCTGATCGCAATCGTGATCGTGGCTTTGGCCGCAGGAAGTGCGTGTCTCTTTTCTCTAATGGCACTTCACGGTGCACAGAATTGGAGCCAACTAAGTGAGGGAACATGGTTCCCGCGCGATCGAGTATTACAAGGCTCCGATTCACTCAAGCGATTCTACATAAGCGCCATGCACCAAGTTCTACAGGACAATCATCGGATCGCAAATCACAAGGCTGATCAAATGATCATGGCTCAGATCCTAGTCGCGCTCGCGGGCGTGCTCTTGGCAATTACTTTGGCGGCTGCCGTCGCAATGACGCTTGTTCGGTCGATCACTTCCCGCCCTTCTGAATTATATTCAACGAGCGCCGCGCCTCTGACTGATTGTTGTGCTGTGACGTGTTCAGCGTATCGCGCGGACTCACCTCCTCTTGCACAGTATTCAGTGTCTGTCGAGGGTTGGTGGTGGTCGCAGGAGGCACTGGGACGGGAGGTGTTACCGGCGCGGGATTTTGTCCTTGTTGATTTCCCTGCGCTGCGCCACCCGTATTGCCAGCATTCTGATTATCGTCTGTCATTGAAGGAATCTCCCTATGAAGAAAAAATCACTGCCACTGTCCAAGATGCGCACGGCACTCCGGCGCATCGTCTCCGTCCCCAAAGACGAAGTGAAACAACTTCTTGCTGACGAACGAGCGAAGCGCAAACCTCGCCAGAAAGCCTAGGAATCCGCGTCATCGATGACCACCATATCGGAGCTGGGCCTTGTGTGTCAACTATATCAATCCCCTAATTTGGCGTTCCCGTGATGGTCAACTAAACTAGCTGTATCGCGTAAATGTTTCAAGAGGCACTAAGGATGTCAAAGGGACCTACCAAGTTCGACGAGATAGGCTCACTCCAAAGCTGCTAGGGGAAGAACGCCGGCCTGGCGGTGCCCTTGAACGGGACGCCTTCAAGCCGGGCGGCGGGTGAGTTCGCGCGCGCGTAGAGCCGGGCGGTGTCGTCGCTATAGATGAGCCGCCAGTCCGGTTGGGAATCCATCACCTTTGCCTCCGGCCGATTTGGCCGGGTCAAAACGAAATCAGTCGGATAGGCGGCGAGAGTATGCGCGGCGCCTGCCTCGCCGCGGTCCAGTTCCAGGAAGTCCGAGATCACCGAGGGCGGGTAGCCGAGATCGTAGCGGCTGTCGATGAAGACTTTCGTGCCCGGCCCACCATGCCAAATGACGAACCCACCCCACGCGTAGTCAGCTATAACGTTTCCTGCGAGGCCGTGGCTGTTCATGAAGTTGACGGCGTCGGCAGGATTGCCGGACGCGTCTATCCCAGGCTTCAAAATACCGCTGTGGCGTGCGAACCCGAGGGCGACGATCGCAATCAGAAGTTCCATGACCCAGCGGCCTGCGTGCGGTACGGCTTGAGCGCTCGCGGCGTCGGCAGCCTCCCGCGGACGTAGCAGCAGACCCAGGTGGTTCGCGAACACGGGAGTGATTGAAATCGTCGCGATCGCGACGTTGCGTTGGGCCGCGAAGGCTGCCGCGAGCAGTACGGCGGCGACGGCGACCAGCGGCGCGTCGCCACCTTTCGGCCTGAGAATCACCGACACTACTGCGGCGCCAAAAAAGGAAAGCACCATCACCCAATATTTCCGCTCGAGACCTCCCTGCGGCGCGGTCGCAAGCGAGGTGAGCAGCGGCTTCCAATCGACGATGTTGCGGTGCGTCGTCGGGTTAAGAATCGAGGCCACCAGCGTGTACCAGGTCTCGCGCGCGGGCGGGATCAGAAACGTGCAGAGCGTAGATGCGGCAGCGGCGGCCGTGATCGCAATAATGCCGAGGCCGCGACGCGGACCGTGGCCCGCCAGGACGTCGGACAGGAGGACCGTTGCTCCATAAACGCCCATCGCAATAAGCCCGATGAAGAATCCACCGTGGAGATTGCACCAAATCGCCACGATCGGAATCGCAATCCAGAGCGGCGCCGAACCGCGCCAGTTGTGGCGGCAAAGCATCGCGACAATCGCCGACAGCGACAGGAAATCGAATATCTGTGGCCGGAACTGCATCGCCGGCACCAGGATAATTGCCGCGATCAGCAGGATTACCGCCTGCACGGCTGCTGGCGCGGCGGTTTCGGACTCGGAAAGAACGATAAAGGAAATAGTGCCGGCCGTGCAGATGAACTTGAGCAGCTTCAGGCCGAACGGCCCGAACCGGTCGAGGATTGCGCTCATCAGCACTTCGCTCAACCATTCATGATGGAGCCAGCGGAAGCCGGGCGCTGAGTACGAGTAGGGATTGACGAGAGGCAGCGAGCCGTGAGCAAGCAGCGCTCGCCCGGACAGAATGTGTAGCCATAGATCGGGATCGCTGAGCTGGCGGAAGTCCGCGATCACGATCGCGAACAGGACGAGCGCCGGCGAGAAGCGCCACAGCGAGACGCGAGCGCGACGAGCAGTCATCGTGTGGCAACTTCAGCGGGCAGCTTCGACAGCATCGCACCGCGCCGCCCGATGGCAAGCATCAGCAGCGCGAGGACCAATGGCGTCAGCGGCAGCGACGCGAACATGCTCAGCACTCGCGCGAACAGTGGAAACAACCACGCGAGAAACAGGATCGATTTCTCCCATGGGAGGAACACCGAGTGCATGGCGTCCCACGACAGCCATGCGATCGGCAGCGCCAGCAGTACCAGGTCGTAGTCGACGAAGTACGGCGTGACCAGCAATGTTCCAACGGCTAACGCGGCGGCTTTGACTGGAAATCCACTGGGTTTGAGCCAGATCCACAGCACCGCGCCCGCGGTGAGCAAGCTGACCGCCGCTTGCATCGCGTAAGCCACCGCGACCGATGCGCCCCACAGTCGCGCCGCGCCGAAGATGCTCTGAATCTTGCCGAAGCCGACGTTACCCTGCACCAGCATGCTGTGGGTCGTTACCGGGATGCTGTCGAGGAACCCTCGCCAGGTCTGCACTCCGAACAGCGCGACCGAGAGTCCCGCGAACGCGGTAACTGCCAGCGCCGCGCCGGCAGCAGCTCGCCACTGGCGAGCCGCCAAGAAGACCAGCGGTAACAGGATGCCGAACTGCGGCTTGTAACAGAGGAGTCCGAACAGCGCGCCTGCGATCCAGGGGCGGCGTTCGAGCAGCAGCAATCCGCCGCCGAACAGTGCCACGGTTATCAGACCGTTCTGTCCGTCGAGAATCATTAGCAGTGTGGCGGGGAATGCGAGAGCCAGCCACAGCGCGTCGCGCCGAGGCGCGATCTTCCACATCACGATCAGATACGCCGTCAGCCCGACCAACGTCCAGACGATCAGCGAGCCGTTATAGGGGAGCAGCGAGAGCGGGAGCACGATTGCGAGGAACACGGGTGGATAGTCGAAAGGCTGGTACCCTGGAGCTTTGTCGCCTAGCGTCGCCATCTCGGCAGCCGCCAGCGTCGCGTGGTCGTAGACCGCCGCAGGACGTCCCTGGACCGCCACGGAGGAAGCCGCCCAGAACGGCGGAAAGTCGCCACCGACCGGATGAAACTTCTCCATGACTCCGCCCGGTCTCAGTACCAGCCATATGACGAACACCACGAGGTAGCACGCGCAGAGCATCCTTGGGTAGACACGGACGCGCTCGGGTTGATCCAACGGGCCTCTCTGAACGCGTCGACGAAAGCCCGCGCCCGGGGCCGGTTTGGAGATGAAAAGCCGTTCGGGCCGGGGCTGCCCAGACCCGATGCAGGAGCGTCGTTGATCTCTGCCTTCATCTTCACCAACCCGGCATCACCCCCAAGCGAACGAAGAGACCTAACGAGATGGTTCAGCTTAGCCCGACCCTGGGCTTTCAATAAAGAGGGTTCGCAGAGTCCGCGGAGCACGAGCTCACCTGCTGGTTTCATTTTCAAACCGTCAGGATTCCGGCGGTCATCGTGGCATCCCGTTATGCGTGCGCGGCGAAGCAGATGGTCTCGTTGCTGAGCCGCACGACGCCGCCGGGCGTTGCGTATTCGCGTGCCGCGGTTACGACTGCGTCGCGCACCTGGCGGGCGACGTCGGCGGGCATTTTCGCGAGCGTCGCGCGGGTGCCGCCTATCTGGCCGCGGAAGTCCGCGAATGCGTCCGGCGACGGAAATTCGAACGTTACGATCAGGCGTTCGATGGTTACATCGCGAAAGCCGGCTCCGGCCAGCGCGCGCTCGAGGATCGAGGGGTCCGCGAGCCTGGTCGGATCGGGCGCGTTTGGCGGCGGCACGATCCCGGTAATCCGGCGTATCGCGTCGCGCGCGAGACCGCACATCGGCACCTTGTCCGCGACCGACCAGACGGCTGTAGCGAAGCGTCCGTCCGGCTTGAGAGCGCGATGCAGTCCGCGCACCAAGCCATCGAGGTCAGGCATGAACATGAGACCCCATCGGCATAGCGCGGCATCAAACGAATTAGCGTCGAGCTTGAGCGCCTCGGCATCCGACTCGACCAGCTCGACATTGCGCAAGCCCGCCGCGTCGATACGCTCCCGCGCGATCGCGAGCATTTCCGGCGACATGTCCACGGCGACGACTCGTCCCGATTGTCCGACGGCGCGGGCCGCGGTCAGAGCGGGCTCGCCGCTGCCGGTCGCGATATCGAGGACGCGACTGCCGGCGCGCACACCCGCCAGCTCGACCAGCCGATCGTTGACGATCTGCGCGGCGCGCTCGAACGTGGGCCACCATCGTTTCCATCCCTCGGCGGTGTCGTTCCACGCCGCCTTCTGCTGGCTTTTCATTTTCAAATCGTCAGGCGTCTGATCGCTCATCGCAGTTTCACCTTCGCCGCACCGTTACGCCGCGCAGCCGCGCGACCACATTCGGATATTCCTTTCTATATGATTGGGCGGCGCCTGGCGCGAGGTTCTGATCGCCAAGAATCAACACCGCTGCGGTCGATGCGGACGGGTCATAGCGAACGGCTTTGTCCTGTTGATCGGCCGGAAGATAGTACCGCAGCACTTCGATCGCATACGAAGGAACAACAGTCATGACCTCACCGGGCTTGAGCGCGGAATCAGCCGCCGCAATTGCTTCGCGATACTGCGCGTCGTGCGGCTTGCGATCGTACGAGACGATATGGCCGGCCGAGAATGATAGCACGAGCAGCAGCGTCGCGCCGCGGACGAGATCGCCAGGGCACTCGAATATTCCCAACGCGACGAGAATAAAAAACGGAACGAAGCACCATAGCGCGTAACGCTCGACGAACACCGGCGCAATCGCGTACGACGCTGCCAGCATCAGAATCGGCGGCGCCCACATCAGGAGGATCGCCAGGGCGATCGCGTCGCGCGCGCCGCGGCGCCATCCGCGTACCGCGCCCCAAAGCGCAAGCGTCGCGAGGATCGGGAATGCGAAGCTGCCTGTAGCCTTGTTGAATAGCGCGAAGGGCGCGTAAAAGGCGGGCGCCTTGCGCCATGCGCCTACGGTCCCAGCCGAAGCCGCGTGCAGAGACGAAAAAAGTTTCGGTACGAGAATCAATCCTCCCGCCGCGAGGACAGCCGCGAGCACCCACGCGCGCCGCGCCCTCGCATTGTTCAGTCGCCATCCCGCGCGCGCTACCAGATACAGCAGCCACAGGCCCTCGGTCGCGGGGATCAGCACGGCCGCGAAGTTCGAGGCAATGGCGATTGCTGTAAGCACTACCAACGCCGCGTAGTTGACAACGCCGCCGACGCGAAGCGCGCGGAGAAACATCGCCACTTGCGCGAGAATCGCCGCGAGCATCAGCGGATACATCCGCGCCTCGCGCGAGTACTTGAGCGTGACGAGGTTCACCGCGAAGACCAGAGCGCTGAGCCCCGCGACTGTTCTGACGTCGTCGCCGGTCAGCGCGGACTCCTCGAATAGTTCGCGGACGACAAGATAGACCAGCAGTATCGACGCGACGCCGAAGGCAGCCGACAGCGCGCGCATCGCAGCCATGCTCGAGCCGAAAAGCGCGATCCAGCCGTGCAGTATCAAGTCGTGTATCGGCAACTCGCCCGGATTGAGCGCCGGTTGGCGTGCGATCACTTGGGCGACGGTCGGTGCCGAGGCTGCCGCCCACGACGCACCCTCGTCGGGCGACATCTCGAGCGCGCCGAGACCGGAGAAGCGTAATGCGCCGCCCGCAACCAAGGCGACGATGAGCAGGAGGAAACTCAGCGCACGGGCCGAGATGATCGGGCGGGAAGTCGTTT
Organism: uncultured delta proteobacterium; assembly: GCA_963842085.1. Taxonomy (GTDB): domain Bacteria; phylum Desulfobacterota; class Binatia; order Binatales; family Binataceae; genus Binatus. The sequence continues at coordinate 1,524,824 of CAWJET010000001.1, read as the reverse complement.
GATCGGGCGGGCGATGGCGAGGTTGATCGCGCACGCCGGCTTTGGAGGCGGTCGTCGTCAGAGACCCTTCCTTAGCTGCGGCGCCGGGCGAAAGCCCACGGTGCGGGCCGCCGGAATGGTCATTGGTGCGTTGGTGCGCGGATTGAAACCGGCGCGGGCGCGGCGCCGGCGCACGGAAAAAGTGCCGAAGCCGGGCACCCAGAAACGCTTGTCCTTGCGAATCGAGCGCGCAATTTGTTCGAAGGCGAGGTCCAGGGTGGTGGCGACCAACTTCTTGGGCTGATCGGTGGACTTGGCGATGGTATCAATCAATTCCGCTTTGGTCATCGACGGGGACCTCCAGCGATTTTCTATAGCCGAACTGCGCGCATTGCCATAGCCGGAGGAGGCTCGATTTGATTGCGCTCGATCCACTCGTCGAGCGCCGCCAGCGCACGCGCAGCCCTCTCGATCTTCTTGTGACGGCCGCGCGCGTGAATCTTCAGTTCGGGCATCAGGCCGTAGTTCGCGTTCATCGGTTGAAAGTCGCGCCGCGCGGGATCGGTAATGTACGCGACGATCGAGCCGAGCGCGGTCTCGGACGGCGGAACGACCAATTCGCGATTCATCGCCAGGTTCGCGGCGTTGATTCCGGCGAGCAATCCGGCGGCCGCAGACTCGACGTAGCCTTCCACTCCGACCATCTGGCCGGCCAAAAACAAATCGTCGCGCAGCTTGAGTTGGAGCGTGGGACGGAGCAGGCGCGGCGAATCGACAAACGTGTTGCGATGGAGCGAGCCGAGGCGCACGAACTGCGCCTTTTCCAGTCCGGGGATCATTCGCAGCACGCGGCGCTGCTCAGGATACGTCATCTTGGTCTGGAAGCCGACCATGTTGTAGAGTCGGCCAGCGGCGTCGTCCTGCCTGAGCTGCACGACCGCAAACGGACGGCGTCCGCTGTGTGGCTCTGAGAGCCCGACCGGACGCATCGGGCCAAATGCGAGCGTCATCGGGCCGCGACGCGCCATCTCCTCTATCGGCATGCAGCCTTCGAAATAAACCGGCTTCTCGAATGGGTGCAGCTCGATTTTCTCAGCCGCGACGACCGCAGCGACGAAGGCCTCGTACTGAGCCTCGGTCATCGGGCAGTTGATGTAATCGTCGCCGCCTTTGCCATAGCGCGAGGCCTTGAACGCCACGTTCATGTCGATCGAATCGGCGGCGACGATAGGCGCGATCGCGTCGTAGAAATACAGGTTGCGCGGGCCGATCAGCCGATTCAGCGCGTCGCCGAGGTCCGGGCTGGTGAGAGGACCGGTAGCGAGGATCGTCAACCCGGCCGGTATCTCCGACGCCTCAGTGCGTGCAATCTCCACCATCGGATGATCCTCGAGCGCCGCGGTGATAGCGCGCGAGAAATCGTTGCGATCGACGGCGAGCGCGGAACCGGCCGGCACGCGCGCGCGATCCGCCGCCGCAATCACGAGCGAGCCAAGCCGGCGCATCTCTTCTTTCAGCACGCCGACCGCGGTCTCCATCGAATCGTTGCGCAGCGAATTGGAGCACACGAGTTCCGCAAAATCCGCCGTCCGATGCGCCGCGGTCGTCTTGGCCGGCCGCATCTCGACCAGCCGCACCGCAATACCCCTCCGCGCGAGCTGGAAGGCAGCCTCGCTGCCCGCAAGTCCCGCTCCGACAACGGTTACCTGGCTTTCATTCATGGCGCAGATGCGGCGAAACGTGATCGTGGCGTTTTTCGGTGGTCGTGTAAACCGGGGTGTCGATCCTGCGTATCGCCGTTCGACTAATTAGCGAAGACCCCCCAATGGGCAACAAGGAGGAAACCAATGGAATACATGCTTCTGATCTACGGCAGCGAGGCAGAGGGAAAGAAGCGGTCGGAAGCGGAAGGCCAGCAGCTCTTCCAGGAGTATATGACCTTCACGCAGGATTTGACCAAGAGCGGGAAGAACAAGGGCGGCGCCCCGCTCGAACCTAGCGCGACAGCCACCACAGTTCGCGTGCGCAACGGCAAGACCGCGGTGACGGACGGGCCGTTCGCGGAGACCAAGGAGCAACTCGGCGGATATTACCTGGTCGAGGCGAAAGACCTCGACGAGGCGATTTCGATCGCAGCGCGGATTCCCGGTGCAAAGCACGGATCGATCGAAGTGCGCCCGGTGATGAAGATCAACATGTAGCCTGCGCGCCCGAGAAGCTTCGTGGTAGCGGCAAGAGCGGCGGGCGGCTAGCCTGCCATCGGGGCAGATTTGCCGATGGACAACACCGCCGCCGGCATCGAGCGTTTCTATCGCGAGGAGTTCGGGCGAATACTCGCCACGCTCATTCGCGTGCGTGGCGATTTCGACCTGGCGGAAGACGCGGCGCAGGATGCCTTTGCCAGCGCCGTCGAGCAATGGCCTCGCGATGGACTGCCCGACAATCCGCGCGCGTGGATCACCGGCGTCGCGCGCCACAAGGCGATCGATCGATTGCGAAGGCAGGGCCGGTTCAACGACCGCCGCGAGGAATTGATCCGTATGGCAGAGAGCGGCGGCGACGACGGAGAGATCGATGGGGCAGGCGCGTTGCCCGACGAGCGTCTCCGGCTCATCTTCACGTGTTGTCATCCGGCGCTGGCCGACGATGCGCGCGTGGCGCTGTCGCTGCGCACGCTCTGCGGGCTCACGACCGAGGAAATCGCGCGCGCGTTCCTGACGGCGCCGGCGACAATGGCGCAGCGGCTGGTGCGCGCCAAACGCAAGATCCGCGCAGCGAGGATTCCTTACGAGGTGCCGTCGCCGGAGTTGTTGGCGGAGCGACTGGACGCCGTGATGGCGGTAATCTACCTGGTTTTCAACGAGGGTTACGCGGCGAGCTCCGGCGAGCGCTTGCTGAGAACCGATCTCTGTGCGGAGGCGATTCGGCTGGGCCGGATGCTGGTCGCGCTGATGCCGACCGAAGCCGAGCCGCGCGGATTGCTGGCGATGATGCTGCTGCATGACGCGCGGCGGGACGCGCGAATCGACGCTGGCGGCGAACTGGTGTTGCTCGAGGAGCAGGATCGTGCGCAATGGGATCGCGCGCAAATCGCCGAAGGGCTGGCTCATTCGGAGGCTGCGATTAGCGCCAACCCACACGGGCCGTATGCAATTCAATCGGCGATTGCGGCGGTTCATTCGCGGGCTGAACGCGCAGACAGGACGGACTGGCGCGCGATCGCGAATCTCTACGCACGCCTCAGCGCAATCCGCCCCTCGCCGGTGATCGAGTTGAATCGCGCGGTCGCGATCGCGATGGCCGACGGTCCAGCGGCCGGTCTCGAATTGATCGATGCGATCGCGGCCACCGGCGAACTTCTCGAATATTACCTGATGTGGTCGGCGCGCGCGGACTTGCTGCGGCGGCTCAGGAGATGGAGCGAGGCGGCCGAGTCGTACCGCGCGGCGCTGGCGCGAGTGGGCAGCGCTCCGCAGCGGCGATTTTTGCGGCGGCGGCTCGCAGAGATGTCGGCTAAGATGCGGGCGTCTTGATTCGCGCCGGGCAGCGCGCGAGGGAATGGAGGCGCTACGCAGGCGGTGTCGAGGCCGGCGCCGGCTCGGGCTGCGCTGCGATGGGCGCGGGAGCCTTGTAGCCGCATTCCTTGTTGGCGCATTGCCAGGTGATGCCGGTGCGCTTCAAGTCTTTCTCGACCATGTAGCTCGCGCCGCAGGACGGGCATGGATGCGGGACGACCTTGTTCCACGCCGCGAACTTGCATTTCGGATAGCGGCCGCATCCGTAGAAGATTTTTCCGCGGCGGCTGCGACGTTCGAGGATTTCGCCCTCTTTGCATTCCGGGCACGCCACTCCGGTCTTGACCGGTTCGGATTGGAGGCGCTTGATTCCGTCGCAGTCCGGATACCCGGAGCATCCAAGGAATTCGCCGAAGCGCGAGCGGCGCTTGACCATCGGCTTGCCGCATTTCTCGCAGACTTCGTCGGTGGGCACGGGCGCCGACGGCGCCTTGAGGGTGATAATCCCCTGCTCGTCGCGCGCGAGTTCGCCGGTATTGGTGCATTTGGGGTAGTTCGAGCAAGCGAGGAATTCGCCGTTGCGCCCCCACTTGATCACCATTTCGCCGCCGTCGAGCTCGCACTTGAGCCCGGTGGGCAGGCCCTTGCGCTTGACCTCGGGCATTTTCTTCTTGGCGTCGGCCAGGTCCTTCGCGAACGGGCCGTAAAAGCGCTTCATCGTCTTGACCCAGTTCTCGGTGCCCTCCGCGACTTTGTCGAGGTCTTCTTCGAACTGGGCGGTGAAGCTGGATTCCAGGATGTCGGGAAACGCCTTGACGAGCATGTCGTTGACGACCCGTCCGAGCGACGTCGGACGCATCCGCTTGCTCTCGTCCTCTTCGACGTACTCGACCTTCAGGATGCTCGTCATGATTGCGGCGTAGGTCGAGGGCCGGCCTATTCCCTGCTCTTCGAGCACCTTGATGAGCGTGGCCTGCGTGTAGCGTGGGGGCGGCTGTGTGAAATGCTGCTCCGGCTCGAGGCCCAGCAGTTTGAGCACCTCGCCTTCGGTGAGGAGCGGCAGCGTGCCTTCTTCGTCTTCGCCGGGTTCGTCCTGGCCTTCGATATACACGCGCATGAAGCCGTCGAACTTCATCACTTGTCCGGTCGCGCGGAAAATCGCGTCGGCCGATTCGATGTCCACGGTCGTGCGGTCGTACACCGCCGGTGTCATCTGGCTCGAAACGAAGCGATTGTAAATCAGCGTGTAGAGCGCGAGCGCATCCTTGTCGAGGTAGCGCGCGAGCGACTCGGGGTCGCGCTCGACGGCGGTCGGGCGAATCGCCTCGTGCGCGCCCTGCGCCTGCTTGCCGGATTTGTAGAAGTTCGGCTGGTCGGGAATGTACTCCTTGCCGTAGCGCGCGCCGATATGGTTGCGGACGGACTCGAGCGCCTGGTCCGAAACGTGCGGCGAGTCGGTGCGCATATAAGTGATGAGTCCGACGGCGCCCTGTTCGCCAAGCTCGACGCCCTCGTACAGCTTCTGCGCTATTTGCATCGTGCGCCGCGGCTGGAAGTACAGCTTGCGCGAGGCCTCCTGCTGGAGGCGCGAAGTGATGAACGGGGGCGTCGGACTGCGGCGGACTTCCTTGCGCTCGATGCTTTTGACTTTGAACGGCGCCGCCTCGACGGCCGCGATGATCTCACGCGCGCGCGCCTCAGGCAGTTTGTACGCTTTGTTGTCGATGCGGTCGTCTTTGTAGCTGTAGAGCCGCGCCTTGAAGGGCGGCGGATTTTTGCCCGAAAGGCGGGCGTCGAGCGTCCAGTATTCTTCGGCGCGGAATGCCTCGCGCTCGCGCTCGCGGTCGACGATTATCCTGAGCGCGACCGACTGCACGCGCCCCGCGCTGATCCCGCGCTTGACCTTGTCCCACAGCAACGGGCTGAGCTTGTACCCAACCAACCGGTCGAGCACCCGGCGCGCCTGGTAGGCGTCGAACAGGTGGTGATCGAGCTTCGAGGGATTGGCGACCGCCTCCTTGACGGCGGCCGCAGTGATTTCATGCAGCAGCACGCGGCTGACCTTGGACTTGGTCTTGCCGAGATGGTCGGCGATATGCCACGCGATAGCCTCGCCTTCACGGTCGGGGTCGCTGGCCAGGAAGATGTTATCCTTACCCTTGGCGGCGTTCTTGATCTCGCCGATGATCTTCTCTTTGCCCTTGATTACGACGAAATCCGGGGTGAAATCGTGCTCTATATCGACACCCAGCTTGCTCTTGGGAAGGTCCACCACGTGCCCGACCGAGGGCATGACCTGGTAATCGCCGCCGAGGTAACGCTTGATCGTTTTCGCCTTTGCCGGCGATTCGACAATCACGAGATTTTTTGCCACTGACTACACGCCTCCAGCGCGCCCCTTCCCAGCAATGCAGGTTTCATGCGAGGTGCAACCGGATCCTGCAAGGCATACACCCTGCCAGAGTTATGCAAGCGAGAAAAGCTTGCCCGGGTGCTGGGTGACGCGACCCTCAAGTTCCAGTTCCAGAAGTAACCTAAGCACTGTTTGAGCATTGAGCCCGGAGGACTCGATTATGGAGTCAACATGGAGTCTATCAGAGTCTTTTAGATTATTTAAGATGGTTGTAGCGCTATCTGTCACTGCTTCGATGGTCTTGGCGCCCTTCACCGACTCGGGGGACGGTGGGGTCTCAGGTTCCGCACTCGCATTAGACGTGACCCAGACCATCACCGGCTCCGCAGGAGCTTCTGGCCGGCTGGGCGCAACCCGCGGTCCGGCCATCTGAGGCGCGAGCTCCTCGATCACGTCCTCGACGCATTCGACCAGCTTCGCACCGTCCTTCAGCAGGCGATTGCTGCCACGCGTCTTGCCGCTGAGCGGGCTGCCGGGGACGGCGAACACCTGGCGATCCTGCTCGAGCGCCATCCGCGCCGTAATCAGCGAGCCGCTCTTCTCGGCCGCCTCGACGATCACGACGCCAAGGCACAAACCCGAGAGGATGCGATTGCGAGTCGGGAAGTTCTCGGCCAGCGGCTGCATTCCAATCGGCAGCTCGCTGATGAGCGCGCCGCCGCTTGCGATAATCTCTTCGGCCAACTTGCGATGCTCGGCGGGGTAGATGACGTCGACGCCGCATCCTAGGACCGCGATCGTTTTGCCGTGCGCATCGAGCGCTCCCCGATGCGCATCGCCGTCGATTCCCCGCGCTAGCCCGCTCACGACGGTGAAGCCCTTGGCGGCGAGCTCGAGGCCGAGGCGTTGCGCCATCCGCCGCCCGATGTCGCTGGCCGCGCGGGCGCCGACGATCGCGATACAGGTGGTATCGGTCAATGTGGCGGTGCCGCGCACGAACAGGTACGGCGGCGGGTCGGCGATTTGGCGCAGATTTGGCGGGTAGTCGGCGTCAGTCCATTTGACCAGGCGCGCGCCGATGTTGGGCAGCTCGCACAGTTCTTTCTCGAGCGGTTCGAAGTCGCGAAACTCCGCGATGCTGCGCGCGGTATTGCGCGGCACGCCGGCGGCAGCGATCTCGTCGGCACCAAGCTGGAATATTTTTTCGGGCGCGCCGAACTTCTCGATCAGCAGTTTGCAGGTTCGCGGACCGACTCCGCGCGCACGTCTCAATGCGAGCCAATAAACGTCTGGTGAGGGCATCGCGCACCACCCGCGACAAATCGCCGAAGATTCCCTTCGGTCACTCCGGCAATCGCCGGCGCCGTGATATAACTAAGTTGTTCTCAACGCCGAAGATTCGCAACCTCATCGTATTCTCGGGAGGGTCCGCGGGCGCGAGTTTTCTTGACCATGCGTGGGGGATCGCATAAGTTACGCGCAACCGTCTTCTCTGCTAATATTAGCCATTAACCGTCGTCTCTTGACGTCTGACGGAGGATTGGTATTGAGCTCATCACTGGGAACGATGAATTTCACCGGAATGTCCGCGGCGCAGAAGCAGATTCTCGTCTTCAGCTTCTATCGCGACGCCGAACTGAGAGGCGCGCGGCTGCTGTTCAATTTGCTGGGCCATATGAAGGACGGCGAGGCGCAGCTCAAGATGACGGCTCATCTGGCGGACGAAACCCGCCACGCCTTCCTCTGGACCAAGCGAATCTCGGACCTCGGCGGCGCTCCGATCCTGATCGACGACGGCTACCAGCGACGGCTCGGACTGCGCACCGGAGTGCCGAAAACCATCATCGACCTGCTCGCATTGACGGTCGTGGTCGAGGAGCGCGCCCAGAGCCGCTACAACGCGCACATGGCGCTGCCCAACGTCGATCCGGAAACGATGGAAGTCCTGAAGGCCGTCACCAAGGACGAATCGTGGCATCTGTCGTGGATCGAGAAAGAGATGCACGAAATCGCCAAAGCGCAGGGCCACGAAGAGCAGGCCGAGAAGTCGCTCGAGCGCTACCGCAAGATCGATCGCGAGGTTTACGCCACCATCGCCGCCGACGAAGCCGAACTGATGCGCGCGTAGTCGCGGGTCGGGCCCGGCTAAGCGGGTACTTAACACTAATCATTGCCGAGCGAGATTACGCGGTGCGCGCCACCGCATCCGTGCGGCGCGCTGCGAGGGCGGCGTTCAATTCCAGGCGCATCGCTTCAGCGTATTCGGCGGCGGCTTCGACGGGCTTGGCGCCGTCCTTTTTGCGATATGCGTACATCAGGCTGCGGCTCGCATTGACGATGAATCCGGTGCCGTCCGCGCGCGCCGACGCGATCGCGTCCGCCGCCGATCCTCCTTGCGCGCCATAACCCGGCACGAGGATCGTTGCCGCCGGCATCAACTCGCGCGCCCGCCGCGCCTGCACGGGATAGGTCGCGCCGACCACCGCGCCGACGGGGCTGAGTCCGCTCGCACCTACGAAATCGCCGCCCCATCCGTTGACGCGCTCCGCCACCGACTCCCATATCGGGCGGTTGGGTGCGTTGCGATCCTGAAATTCTCCTGACGACGGATTCGAGGTCTTCACGAGCACAAATACGCCGCGGCCGTTTTTCACCTTCGCGATAAACGGCATCAGCGCGTCGCTGCCCTGGTACGGGTTGACGGTCACGGCGTCGCAGGCGAAGTCGCCATCGCCGAGAAAGGCCTCCGCGTAGGCGGCCGACGTCGTGCCGATATCGCCGCGCTTGGCATCCGCGATCGTGATCAAGCCGAGTTTTCGAGCGAGCTTGACGACCTCGCAAAACGAGCGCATCCCCTCCAGCCCGCGCGCTTCGTAAAACGCAAGCTGCGGCTTGACCGCGATCGCGGAACGCGCACACGACTCGACGATTTCGCAACAGAAGCGCGCCAAGGTGTAGCCGGGTGGGATTCCCGGAGCGCCCGGCGCGTCGAGCTGGGGATCGATACCGAGCACGACGACGCTGTCCTTGGAACGCGACGCATGTGCAAGGCGATCGGCAAAGTTCATCGCGGGCATTATTGCATAGCGCGGCCGGCCGGTCACATCGGGCGTTGCGTTTTCGCATCCGTCGCGGGCATCCTTTGAGACAACGACGGGAAAAAAACGGCATGAATAACCTGACTATTGTCACCAAGCTCCGGTTTGTGGCCGCAATCGCGCCGGCGATTCTGTTGCTCGCAGCCGCGGTGATCGCAGGCGCGTTTCGCATGTTCGGCACGGCGCCGCAGGAAATCTACGAGAACGAGTATACGGCGGCGCGTGCGGCTCAGGGGATGGAGAACGCGCTCTACAAGATGGACTGGGGACGCACGCAGCCCGACGCGTCGCAAATCGTGATGGATCAGCAGCGCGGATTTATTTCTGAAATCGAGGTCGCGCGAGCGCACATCGGAAGCCGCGAGCAGGCCGAGCGCATCGAGAAAATCGCCAACGACGCGCGCCCGCTGTTCGACGCGCTACGCACGGCGACGCCGGGAGATGACAGCCTCGAGCCGCGGCTGCGTGATCTTGAAGGCACGGTGGCGGATCTGATGAGCCTCGACGACGCGGCGCTGATCGCGGTCGCGAACAGCGCCGAATCGCAGGCCCGCGTCATGATCGCGATCACGATTGTGGCGCTGGTAGCGGTTCCGTGGATCTGTTTCATCGTAATCGCGCGCCTGTCCGGCAGTCTCTACAAGGAACTCAAGGAAATGCGCCGGCGCCTGGAAGCTCTAGCGGAGCGCGCACCGACTCCGTCTGACGACATCAGAGCTTTGGACGCGTCCCTGACGAACCTCGGCTTCTCGAAACCAAATCCAATGCTCGCGGAGTAAGCTGGGACGCCCAACATCGATGAAACCGGTAGAGGAGGATCGAGATGCGCGGTGAATTTTTTGGCGGTTGCGCCTGTGGCGCCGTTCGTTACAGAGCTGAAGGAGAACCACTCTTCTCCATGAATTGTCACTGTCGCGATTGTCAACGTGAGACCGGAAGCGCCTATGCGCCAGTACTTGCGGTTCGCAGTGCAACCTTCAGGGTAATCCAAGGGAGCCCCAAGTACTTCGAACTCACGGCTGACAGTGGGCATACGACCCGGCGAGCCTTCTGCGCCCAGTGCGGATCGACTCTCTTCGGCCTACCCGGCATCAGCCCTGACATCGTGACGATTCGAGCCGGCAGCCTGGACGATCCCAGCACCTTTCGTCCCAGTCAGGAGATCTACACTGCGAGTGCCCAACCATGGGACTACATGAACCCAGCCCTGCCCAAATCCTCGAAGCTACCCAACAAGTGACGGTACAAACCCCGGGGATGAATCTCATCTCTTCTTGAGTTTGGGGAGCTTCTTCGCGCGCGGTTTTGTCCCGCCGTCGGGTAGCACGATGTCGAGGCTGCGCCAGAGATACCACGCTGCTGCGGTTCGGTACGGACGCCAGCGCTCGGCGTGCTTGAGCAGGCGCTTGCGATTGGGCCGTTGGCGCATCCGGTAGTGTCGCTTGACTGCGTTTTGGACGCCGAGGTCGTCGGCCGGCATCACATCGGGCCGGCCCAGGTTGAACATCAGAAATATTTCGGCGGTCCACTTGCCGATGCCCTTGACCTGCGTGAGGTGGTCGACGATCTCGTCGTCAGTCATTCGATGGAACCGATGGAAGTCGAGCTTGCCGTCCCGGATGTGCGCGGCGAGGTCCTTTATGTAGAGCGCCTTCTTTTCCGAGAGGCCCACGGCGCGCAGTTCGGCGTCGGTCCTGGCGAGCACTTGTGCCGGCGAAGGGAATTCCACGCCCGGGAACAGCGCGACGAAGCGGCCGTAGATGGCGTTGGCGGCGGCGCCCGCGAGCTGCTGGAAAATTATCGCGCGCGCAAGGGCCTGGAAGCGCTCGCGCCGCGGCTGGATTCCAAGCGGACCGACCTCGGCAATAATCCGTGCGAGGACCGGGTCGGCCTTGCTAAGATGCGTTCGCGCCTTGCGCGCGTATGGGACTCTGTTGGTCGGCATCGCCCTCGAAACCACGGTTCGCCGAATCTTGCACGCCTGCTAAAGTCGTTCAATCGGTACGATGAGCGAAGACACCAGACTCGTGATGAGTCCCGAGAACCTCCACGAGGGGATGCGTCTCGGGCCGATCTATTGCGTCGTTACGCCGGAGCAGGCGCGTGCATTTTCGGATGCGGTCAAGGCCACGAATCCCGACTTCATTCCCGACGCGCAGAATCCCGAGGCGCTCGTGTCGCCGACGATGCGCTTGCAGGACTACGCGCTCCTCATCGCCGGTCATCTGAAAGGCGGCAAGGGGGGAGTGCACGCCAAGCATTGGTGCGAGTTTCACGAGCCGATGCGCGTGGGCCAGGCGATCAAGACCGAAGGCAAAATCACCGCGACGTATCGCAAGCGCGGCAAGTTTTATTTCACGCTCGAATATGAATCGCGCGACGCGGTGACGGACAAGCTGCTGGTGCGGCAGGCGATCACGTCGGTGCTGCTGAACGACAAAGGGGAGATGCGATGAGTGCTTGGCGCGGTGAGATTCGAAGCGGCGCGGAGCTGGTTTCGGGGCCGTACCTGCTCGATGAGGCCGCGGCGAAAGCCTACTACGAAGGCATCGAGCAGCCGCCGCGGCGCCGTCCGCGCGGAAACATCCACGACGACAAGGACGCGGCGCGCAAGGCGGGCTTCGTCGCGCCGATCGCCGGCGGCGAGCAGACTATCGCGGTAATCGCGCAATTCCTCGCCGACAACTTCGGCATGCGCTTCGTCCGCGGCGGACGTATCGAAGTGTCGCTTACCAGGCCGGTGCTCTACGGCGACACTTTGACCTCGCACGCGAAGATCGTCTCGGTCGATGCGGATCGCGCCGAGTTGCAGATCCACGTCGACAATCAACGCGGCGAACAGGTGCTGATCGGAACCGCCGCGATCCGGCTTGGCGACGCATGAGCGCCGGGCCGAGCCCCGACTCGAGCGCCGCGACAGGCGATGCAGTTCCGGCACCGCGCGCGACGCCGCTGTGGCGCAAGGCGATTCCGTATCTCGGGACCATCGCTATATTCGCGCTGATCTTCTGGCGCATCCCGATCCGCAAAGTCGAGCAAGCGCTGTCGCAAGTGCCGGTGCTCGAGTTCCTGGCGGTGTTCATGCCGTACTCCCTGTTTTACTGCGCGATCGATTCGGCGTGTCTGACCTGGGTGGTGCGGCGCTTCAACGCGCGGATGCGGTACGGCGACATATTACCGATACGCGCGAGCATGTACGTGCTGGCGCTGATCAACACGAGCCTCGCGCAGGGCGGCGTAGCGTATTATCTGCATCGCAAGGCCGGAGTCAGCTTCCTGAGCGCGCTCAGCTCGGTGCTGTTCATCGCGCTGCTCGAGATTTACCAACTCTTTCTGTTCTCGACGCTCGGGGTAATCTTCTACACGCCGGTTGGCGACGCGCAGATAAAAATCGTTGCAATACTTCGCATCGTGTATATCGCGGCATGGGCATTGCTCGCCGGAATCATGATTTTCTTCGCGATTGCGCGGCGCAGCGCGGCGATTCGCAACTGGGTCGAGACGGGAAGGGCGGGCGCATTGCTGGCGACGTTCATCCAGGCGCGTCCGCTCGACTACCTGGCAGTGCTGGCGATCAAGGCGCCGACGTTCCTCGCGTCGGTCGTCGCGCAATACTACGCGCTGGCGCTGTACGGAATCGCGATCCCGTTCGCAAAGCTGATGCTGTTTCTGCCGCTGGTATTCCTGGCCGCCGCGCTGCCGATTGCGGTGGCTCATCTGGGGACCAGTCAGGCGGCGTGGCTGCTGTTCTTCTCGAGCAACGCGTCGGCGGCGAAGATCGTCGCCTACAGTCTGGCGGCACAACTGACGTTCATGCTGTGCAACGCACTGATCGGAGTGGTGTTCCTGCCGCGCGCCAGCCGCGAACTGACCGCACTCCGCGCGGAACCGGCAAGGAGTGCAGCAACGGCGTAGGATCTATCGCACACCGAGCACGGGGAAGCCCTCGCGCTGAGCCGCTTCGGCAAGTCTGCGATCAAGAGTGACGAGTTCCAGAGATTGCGGATCGCCGTCGGCCGCAACCAGCGCGGCGCCGAGCTGGAGGGCGTCGGCGGCTCGCAACGGATGGTCCATGACGATGCGCTCAGCGTGAAGGCGAGTGGCGTCGGCGTCCCAGATCTCAGTCCATCTTGAAGCCATTTCGTTCACGTCGCGGATTGCGCGGCTCCATAGAGCCACCATCTCCGGCCGCTCACGTTTCCTTCGCGCGATCGCTGAAATTACTTCGACACGCGTCATCATCCAGGTTGCGATGCCGTGATCGGTGGCTAGCCAGCTCTCAACTTCTGGAGTCGCTGCTTCTTCGATGAATATTGGGACCAGCGCCGAGGCGTCCCAGAATCTCACCAGCCACTCTCCCGCTCTTCCAACAATGCCTGAAGGACGCCCGCGCCTCCAGGAATTTTGATGGGCTTGTGAGTCTTGAGCCATGCGGCCATATCGCCGGTGCCGCGTGTAATCGCGCCCTTGCGCTCGAGTCGCGCCAGCCGCTCCTCGTCACGGTCCTTCTTGCTCCGGGTTTTGCTGTGCGTGAGAGGTACGATCTCGGCGATTGGCGTATCACGGTCGTACACAACGACCGAGCCTCCCGCGCGGACGTGATCCAGATATCGCGAGAGGCGATTACGTAGTTCCGCGATTTTGGCTTTTTTCATGATCCTTTAATCATAGCCAAGTTGGCGCTATCTGACTATGGAGCTACGACGGGTGGGGAGAGAGCCAGACGTGCTCGAAGCGGGTTGGGCGCATCGGGTTGATCACGTAATCGTGCACCCACGGCTGGCGGATTATGTAGGTCACCGGGTAGTAGAGGAAAACCCACGGCGCGTCGGCTACGACGATTTTCTCGGCCTGGTCGTAGAGCGCGTAGCGCTTATTCATGTCGGCGACCGGCTCGGCTTCGCGAAGCAACCGCTCGACCTCGGGATTGGAATAGAAACTGTCGTTGTTGGCGCCCCACTGAGCGCGCGAAAGCAGCGCGCCGAGGAAATTTTCGGGGTCGGGAAAGTCGGCCTCCCATCCCTGCATGAACGATTGCACCGTTTTCGGCTGGCGAATCGCTTCAAGAAACGGCCCCCACGCGACCGGCTTCAGTTTGGCGTGGATGCCGAGCGGCGCGAGATCCTGCTGTACCGATTGCGCGAGCATCAGGATGGTCTGGTCGGCGCGCATCCAGATTTCAAAGTCGAAGCCGCGGGCGAGATGAGCTTCTTCGAGCAGCGCGCGCGCTTTCGCCGGGTCGTAATCGTAGCCCTTGAGGTCGGGATCGTAGCCGGGCAGGTTCGGCGGCATGACGCCTCGCGCGACGACGCCGCGTCCGTTCAATATGGCGATGAGCTTGTGACGGTCGATCGCGTAACTGAGCGCGCGTCGCACGCGAACGTCGGTGAACGGCCACATCTGGCAGTTCATGCCGAGGTAGCGGGTCGTGACGGTGGTTTTCGCCACGGTCAGTGCGCGCAGCGCCGGCGTTTTCATGACGTAGGGGAACTCGGCCGGCGGAATATCGACCACCGCGTCGATCTGGCCCGCGTCGAAGCGCAGCCACTGCAGCTCCTGGTTTACGCCCACCGACTCGACGATCGCGTCCAGATGAGGCAATGGCCTGGCGAAGTAACAGGGGTTCTTCACCAGTACGATGCGCTGCCCACCGATCCAGTCGCGCAGCATGAAAGCGCCGCTGCCGACGACGTGGCGCGAAAAGTCGTCGCCCCACTTCTCCGCCACGTCGCGCGGGATGGCCGACGCAAACGGCATCGCAAGCTTGTGCGCGAAGATCGGATCGGGCGCACTCAAATGGAAAATGATCGTCGAATTGTCAGGCGTGTCGATTCCGCTGACGTGCGCGGCGCGATGCGCGGCGAAGTCGGCCGCGCCCTCGATACCGCGGTAGTACTCCATCCCTCTCGACCGCGTGCCGGGATTCAGCACGCGTTCGATTCCATAGCGGAAGTCGCCGCTGGTCACGGTTCGGCCGTCGGAAAAGCGGGCATCGGAGCGCAGATGAAATGTGAAAGTCGTCGCGTCGGGCGAGCTTTCCCACGCGGTTGCGATATCGGGTTCGAGCTCGATATTGCCGTCGCCGTAGCGCACCAGGGTGTCGAAAATTGCCTGCTCGAATGTCCACGAAACAGTGTCGTAGCCGGCGGCTGGGTCGAGTGTCGGGACGTCGTCGGCGTCCGCGAGGCGCAAAACCATCGCGTGCGGCGGCAGGTTGAGCGGAGGCGGTCCTCCGCCGCATCCGGCGGTGAGTGCGAACGCGATGACAGCTGGGATGAATCTTCGATGCGTCATTGCGAGCGCCTGCGCAGAAATCCGTAGCCGAGAAGATTGAAGCTCAGCACCGCGTAGAAGATCGCGAGACCCGGAAAAGTCGCCAGCCACGGCGCTGTGCGGAAGTAAATCGTCGCCTCTTCGATCATTCGGCCCCAGCTCGGCGTTGGCGGCGGCACGCCGAGGCCGAGGAAGCTGAGGGCCGCGTCGAGCAGCAGGGTGTCGGAGGTTCTGAGCGCGGCCATCACTACAATTATCGGCAAGACGTTGGGCAGAATGTGCAGGGCGATCAACCGGCGCGAGGGCGCGCCCAGCGCCTCAGCGCCGAGCACGAAATCGCGCCGGGTCATCGTGAGCGTTTCCGCACGCACCACGCGCGCGATCGAGGTCCATGAAACGAGACCGATGACGATGAAGATCGTGCGCAAGCTGGGACCCAGCACCGCCACCAGAGCCATCGCGAGCAACAACGGCGGCAGGGACAGCATCAGGTCCGTGAAGCGCATCAGCAGGAAATCGACCGCGCCGCAGAAGAATCCCGAGCACAGGCCGATGGCGATGCCGATGGTCATCGTGACCGCCATCGCGGCGACGCCGACGGTGAGCGATATTCGGGCGCCGAAGATGATGCGCGAGAGCACGTCGCGCCCGAGTTCGTCGGTGCCCATCGGAAATTTGAGCGAGGGCGCGCCGGGATCGCCGAAGGTCGGCGCGACGACGATCGTCGGATCGTGCGGCGCGAGCATCGGTGCGAATACTGCGACGATCACGAGCACGGTGACCATCGCAGCGCCAACGGTTTCGAGCGTGACGAAGCGGCGCAGACTCATCGCGTCTCCGCCAGGCGAATGCGCGGGTCGAGCCACGCGTAAAGCAGGTCGACGACCAGGTTGGCGACGACAATCAGGAACGCGGAGAACAGCACGGTGCCCATGATCACCGGGATGTCGAGGTTGAAGATCGCGTCGGCCGCCAGCCGCCCGATGCCCGGCCAGTTGAAGACCGTCTCGGTCAGAACGACGCCCGAGAGCAGGCCAGCCAGGTCGAGCCCGGCGAGAGTGACCAGCGGCAGCAGCGCGTTTGCCATCGCATGTTTGAGCATCACGCGGGCGCGCGAGAGACCCTTGCCACGCGCGGTGCGCACGTAATCCTGATCGAACGCGTCGCACAGGCTGGTGTGCAGGACGCGCGAATAGTAGCCGGCCGAGCCGAGCGCGAGCGTCAGCGTCGGCAAAATCAAGCTGGTGGCGCCGCTGTAACCGCCAAGGGGAAACGAGCGAATGTTAGCGGCGACCGCGATCAGCAGCATCGTGCCCAGCCAGAACACCGGGATCGACACGAGCGCCAGCGATATGACGAGCAATAGGTTGTCGGCGGCGCGGCCGCGATACGCGGCAGCGATCGCGCCCATCGCGATTCCGAGAATCAACGACAACGCCATCGCCGCGCCTGCCAGCACGGCGGTTGCGGGAAAGCGATCGGCTATCAGCCGGGTCACGCTCTCACGCCGGATATACGAGCGGCCGAGGTCGCCGTGAATCGCGCGATCGAGATAGCGCGCGTACTGGACGTAGACCGGCTGGTCGAGGGCCAACTCGGCCCGGATCGAGGCGAGGGTTTGCGGGTCGGCCTTCGCCCCGGCCATCGCGACCGCGGGATCGGCGGGGACGATGAAAGCGATTGCGAACGTGATGATCGACGTGCCGATAAGGACCGCAGCGCCGAAAACGATTCGCCGGACGAGGTAAGCGAGCATCGTTCAGCCCGCAACAATCCCGCGTGCGGAGAGCTCGCGGCGGAGCTGTAGTTCAGCGCGTTCGCGATGGCGTCTGGCGCCGGCACTGTCTTCGGTGGAATCGAGGTCTGCGCGGGTTTCGGGCGCGAGGCTTGCGATCACCGCCGACATTTCGGCGAATAGCTGATCGTCATCAGCGCCGCGGGAAACGTCTGATTTGAGCGCGCGGTAGTGCGCCAGGAATGCGGCCAGCGATGAGTACGCAGGAATTTTCACGCGAACAAGGTTAGCCTGCGGTCGCACCGAGTGGCGAGATCGCGAGCCCGATCAGGTAGCCGGCGGCGGCAGCACTCATTGCGATCGCAAGAAAGCGCACGCCCGGTCGCCACCGATCACGGCGATGCGCGAGCCATCCCTCGAAGTATCCCACGCCGAACAGGGTGAGCGCGGTGGCGGCGAGCGCGCCGGCGAGGTCGTAGCGCTGAATCGCAATCAGCATGTACGGCAACAGCGGCACCAGCGCACCGACGAGGAAGGCGATTCCCATCACGACTCCATCCAACGCCGGATTACCGAGCATCGAGCCGCCGAGCCCGAACATCTTTGCCTCGGCGGTCGATGCGAGAGCACGGGGGGAGGCGCTGAGCAGGCGCACGACGCGATAAGCGGTCTCGCGGCTGAGGCCTTCCTTGCACAGCTCGTCGAGCAATCCTTCCTGGACGGTATAGGGCTTTGCGGTAGCGTCGGCGCGCACGAGTTCGAGCTCGGCGCGCAGCACTTCTGTTTCCGCGCACGCGCCCAGATAGGCTCCTGCAGCCATCGAGAGCGCACCAGCCGCGGTGGAAGCGAGCGCGGCAAGCGCCACCTGCGAATGCTGCGAGACGGCGCCGCTCAGCCCGCACAGCACGCCCGCGGTCGTCAGCACGCCGTCCTGCACGCCGAACACGATTTCGCGGACGCTCGAGAGCCGCTCGAAGAGCTGCCTTTTTTCGGCGGGATCGACTACTGCGGCCAAGCTCGACCTAGAAGTCGCGATCGGTTGGACCGAACTGGACACCCGGAGTCCAATCGGCGGGGCAGAGCTGGCCGGTTCGGAGCGCGCGTACGATTCGAAGCGTCTCGATCACGCTGCGCCCGACGTTCAGCGGGCATGACGCGGAGAACGCAACCTTGCGTTTGCGATCGAGGATGAACGTCGCACGCAGCGCTACCTTTTCATCCTCGTCGAAAACGCCATAGGCGCGAGCGAGACTGCCGTCGGGGTCGGCGAGCAGCGGGTAACCGATTCCGCCGAGCTCGCGCGCCCATCGCAGATGGCTGTCCACGTTGTCGATGCTGACACCGACGATGGTCGTCTGCTCAGCGGTAAAATCCTTCAGCGCGTTGTTGAAGCCGGTGACTTCGGTCGGGCAGATGAAGGAAAAATCGCGCGGATAGAAAAAGATCAAAACCAGTTCGGTGGAAATTTTCGCGAGACTGCAGCGTGCGATACGACCGTTAAGGGCGCATTCGAGATCGAACGGCGGAGCGAGATCTCCTGGCTTCAGCATCGCGGCCTCATGTGCGCGCTCGGCAGGCAGCGCAAAAGCAGAACCTACTCAATCTCGAAGGTCAGAGAAACCGTCGCCGGCACGGTGACCTCGCCCGGCTCGACCGGCGTTGCGACATTGGCCGACATCGCCATTGCCCTTCCCATCCGTATCGGAATCGGCCGCTGTTCCGACACTGTCGTGGCCTTGAGCACCTTGCCGAGTTTCACGCCCAGCGCAGACGCGAGCGCGTCGGCCTGCGCGCGGGCGTCGCGAGTTGCGATCGCGATCGCTTCGGTGCGCGCCTTGGTGTCGTCCTTGACGCTGAAGTTAAGCGAGTTGACGCGATTTGCGCCGGCCGCAATCGCAGAATCGATGAGTGCGCCAACGAGGTCCAGTGCGCCGGTATGCACCGTGACGCTATTCTGCGCGTTGTAGCCGACGATCGTGGGATTCTCGCTGGGCCGCTGGCTGTACTCAGGATTCAGCGAATATCCGCCGGTGGTAATCTTGCCCTTGTCGCCGAGCTTGGACTTGAGGGCGTCGATCACCTTCGCGGCCAGCGCGGCGTTACTGCTGGCGGCTTCCTCGGCGGTCTTCGCTTCAGTATCGATCGCGACATCCAAATCCGCGGTGTCGGGAGATGTGCGGGTCTCGCCGCTGCCGTCAACCTCGATCGTCCGCACGGCGAAAGGATTGGCGCTGGTTTGTGCCGACGCCAGTGACGCAACGACCGGCAAAGTAATCGCGAGGCTGACGACGGCTGCCCGGAGTCTCAGGCTCATGACTTTCACCTCAGGCGCGCTCCGGACTTGGTTGATTTGGGCTGATATTATCCGGAGACTGTACCAATTGACGATAATCACAATCCTCGCGCAAGACGAATGGCGGAAAAGCAAGCAAAGCCAAATGACAAGAAGGTAACTCCACGCAGCGAGGATTTCGCCGCGTGGTACAACGACATATGCCTCCGCGCGGAGTTGGCGGATTACTCGCCGGTACGCGGATGCATCGTGTTTCGTCCCGACGGTTTTGCGATTTGGGAGGCGATCCGCGACGAGCTCGACCGGCGCATCAAGAAGACCGGCGCGCGCAACGCGTACTTCCCGTTGTTCATCCCGCAGAGCTTCCTGCAAAAGGAGGCGCAACACGTCGAGGGGTTCGCGCCCGAGCTCGCGGTCGTCACGCACGGCGGCGGCAAGGAACTCGAGGAGCCCCTAATTGTGCGTCCCACGTCCGAGACGATCATCAACCACATGTTCGCGCAGTGGATCAGGTCGCATCGCGACTTGCCGATGATGCTCAATCAATGGTGCAACGTCGTGCGATGGGAGATGCGCACGCGCTTGTTCCTGCGCACCACTGAGTTCCTCTGGCAGGAAGGGCACACGGCGCACGCCTCGCGCGAGGAAGCGGAAGCCGAGACGCTCGGAATGCTTGAAGTGTACCGCGCGTTCGTTGAGGAGTTCCTGGCAATTCCGCTGATAATAGGGCGCAAGAGCGCGGCCGAGCGGTTCCCGGGCGCCGTCGAGACCTACGCGATCGAGGGTCTGATGGGCGACGGGCGCGCACTGCAATGCGGCACCTCGCATTTTCTCGGCCAGAACTTTGCCAAGCCGTTCGAGATCCGCTACCTCGACGATCAAAATCAGATGCAGTTCGTGTGGCAGACGAGTTGGGGTGTATCGACGCGGCTGCTCGGCGCGATCGTGATGGCGCACGGCGATGACCAGGGGTTGCGGCTGCCGCCGACGGTCGCGGCGACGCAAGCGGTCGTCGTGCCGATTTTCCGCAAACCCGAGGAGGGCGCGACCGTGCTCGCCGCGGCGCGCGCCGCGCTCGAGTTGCTGACGCAGGCTGGCATTCGTGCGCGCATCGACGAACGCGAGGGCATGACGCCGGGGTTCAAGTTCAACGATTGGGAAATGCGCGGCGTGCCGGCGCGAATCGAGATCGGACCGCGCGACGTCGCCTCGGGTGAAGCGGTGCTCGCGCGGCGCGACAAGTCGGGGCCGGAATCGAAGAGCAAGGCGTCGCTCGCGACGATCGCGGAGAGCGTCGGCGCGCTGCTCGCCGAGATTCAGAAAAATCTCTACGCGCAGGCGAAGGCCTCGATGATCGCGAATACGCGAAAGTTCGACGACTATGCGGCGTTTCGCAAGCACATGGAGGGCGAGGGCGGCGGTGGCTTCGCCTACGTCTATTGGTGCGGGAATCCGGTGTGCGAGACGCGAATCCGCGAGGAGACCAAGGCGACTTGCCGCGTGATTCCACTCGCGAGTGACGGCGTCGCGGGCAAGTGCCTGGTATGCGGCGAGCCGGCGCCCGCGCGCGCGTATTTCGCCAAGGCGTACTAAGTACCCGTCCCGAGAACATCAAAACTTGTAGCTGATCTTCATCGCGGTGCGCACTTCCGCCATCGTCTCCTGCGCGACGGCGCGCCCCTTTCGCGTACCCTCGACGATTATCTCGCGGACGCGCTCGGGCTTCGACGCGAAATGCGCGCGGCGCTCGCGGATCGGTTCCAGGAAAACGTTCAGCGCCTTGAACAGCTTCTCCTTGACCTCGACGTCGCCGACCGTGCCCTTGCGGTAGCGCTCCTTCAGCTCTTCGACTTCGCCTTTATCCGGATTGAACACGTCGTGGTACGTGAAAACGGGATTGCCTTCGAGGTGACCGGGATCGGTCGGATGCAGCCGCGTCGGATCGGTGTACATCGACATCACGCGCTTGCGCACGACCTCGGGCGGGTCGCCAAGGTAGATGCAATTGCCGAGCGTCTTCGACATTTTCGCGCCGCCGTCGGTTCCGGGCAGCCGCGCCATTTCGCCGACCAGCGCCTTCGGTTCGATTAGCACCTTGTCGTACAGGCGATTGAAGCGCCGCACGATCTCGCGCGCCTGTTCGATCATCGGCAGCTGGTCTTCGCCGACCGGGACGAGATGCGCCTTGAAGATCGTGATGTCCGAAGCCTGTGAAATCGGATAGGTGTAGAAGCCGACCGGCAGCCCCTTGCTGAAATTCTTCTGCTTTATTTCATCCTTGAGCGTCGGATTGCGTTCGAGCGTCGCGGTCGTGACAAGATTCATGAAATAGATGGTCAGCTCGGTCAGCTCGGGGACCATCGACTGCACCACGAACTTCACCTTGTTCGGATCGAGGCCGACCGCCAGGTAGTCGAGTGCGACCTCGAAGATATTGGCTTCGAGTTTTTCGGGATGCTCGAAGTTGTCGGTCAGGGCCTGGATATCTGCGATTAGCAAGTAGGTATCGTATTCTTGCTGAAGGCGTACTCTATTCTGCAGCGAACCTACATAATGCCCGAGATGCAATGGCCCGGTGGGACGGTCTCCGGTGAGTATTCGTTTAGTCATCGGTGAACTAGTCAGTTCTTGAATAGACTGCGTAATGTCGCCAGGTTCTCGACATCCTCTTTCATGTCGGGGCCCTTCGGCGTCTCCAGGCACATCGGCAGCCCGAAAAATCGCGGATCGTTGAGGATGCGGCGAAACGCGTCGAGTCCAATGAATCCCTTGCCGATATGCTGATGGCGATCGACGCGCGAGTGGAAGTCCTTAATCGAATCGTTCAGATGAAATGCGGCGAGCTTTTTGATGCCGATGAATTTGTCGAGTTCGCTGAAGGTATTTTCGTATTCTTCCGGCGTGCGCAGATCATAGCCGGCGGCAAACGCGTGCTCGGTGTCGAAACACAGGCGCAGGCGTTCGTTTTCCACGACGGCGTCGAAGATCTGCGCCATCTGCTCAAAGGTGTGGCCGAGCGTGCTGCCCTGGCCCGCGGTGATTTCGAGTGCGATCTTCACCTTGAACCCTTTGCATGCGGCGTGCGCCTCGTCGATCGATTTCGCAATCGTCTTGATTCCATTCTCGACGCCTGAGCCGACGTGAGCGCCGGGATGCGCGACGAGCGTGGGCACGCCGAGCGCTTCGCATCGATTCAGCTCGTCGATAAATCCCTTGACCGATTTGGTTCGCAAAGCGTCGTCGGGCGCACCGAGATTCACCAGGTAGGAGTCGTGCGCGATCACGGTCGCGATGCCGGTTTCGACCTGATTGTGTTTGAACTTCTCGATCTCTTCTTTGCTGTACGGCTTTGACGCCCACTGGCGCGACGACTTGGTGAAAATCTGGATGCATTCGCAGCCGACCTGCTTGCCCCGGATCAGCGCCTCGCCGACTTCTCCGGCGATCGACATATGCGCACCAAGGAGTGGACGAGTGGGATTGCGGGTGTTTGCCATCGTGAGCTGCCGCCTTTACGCTCCGAAATCTGCGGACGCGAACGCTTGGCGATTTTATACTAAAGACGGCCCAAAGCGAGCGGCGGAGGCGTGCGCAACCGCTCTTGCCCGCGACGCCCATCGGTGGATACTTCATTACTCGTGCGAACCGCGATCATCGTAGGGCTGGCGCTTGCCGCCGCGGGATGCGCTCACGTCGTTTCGCTGCCGCCGCAGGTGACACTGTCGGAAGTGGAGCCGTCCGGCCGCGCCGCCAAACCGCCCGATTGCAACATGCCGGTGCTGCGCCACGAGCCGCTGACCGACTATCGCAAAGTCGCTATCGTGGAGGCATTGGGCAACGTCTATGCGACCGAGGCCGACGTGTTGCCGGCAGTGCAGCGCAAGGCCTGTGAAACGGGCGCTGATGCGATCGTCATACTGACGAGCAAGGCGCAGACCACCGAATCTGCCACCGGCTACTATATCAATTCGGTGGCGATCGTGTACGGCAAGGAAAATCCCGCCGCGGCCCGCACCGCGTACAAGATCCCTCAGGTGCCGCAGTGAGACTGAGAATGCGCTCTGAATGCTTTCGCGTTGCCGCAGATTTCAGCGCATGATGAGTGTCTGATGGCGGCGGTGAAGCGGTCCATAAAGACGGTCGGCCTGGTCGCCAAGCGCGAGCGGCCCGAAGCGATCACCATCGCGCGAACCCTCACCAGCTTTCTCCGCACCCAGCACAAGACCCCGCTCGCCGACCCGGAGACGGCGAAAAAGATCGGCGCCGAGCCCATCGAGCGGCATCGCCTCGCCGAGCGCGCCGACCTCATCGTCGTGCTCGGGGGCGACGGCACGTTGCTCGGCGTCGCGCGGCTGGTCGCAGCGCAGGGGATTCCGATCCTCGGCGTAAATCTCGGCGGGCTCGGCTTCCTGACCGAAGTGACGATCAAGGAGGCGCGGGCCGCTTTGGGACGCGTGCTCGCCGGCGACTACGAGGTCGATCGGCGCATCATGCTCGAGGCAATCGTCGAGCGCGCATCCGAGCAGCTCGCGCAATCGTTTCAGGCATTCAACGACGTGGTGGTCGGCAAAGGCCCGCTCGGGCGGATGCTCGAGCTCGACGTAATCGCCAACCACGAGGCCTTCTGCTCGTATCGCGCCGACGGCTTGATCATCGCGACTCCCACCGGCTCGACCGCTTACGCGCTCTCCGCTGGCGGGCCGATCGTTTACCCGACTCTGGGCGCGATCGTGCTCGCACCCATCTGTCCGCACACTCTGAGCAACCGTCCGGTGGTGCTGCCGGATACGTACGAGATCGAGATTTGCGTCAAGGCGCCCGATCACGACACGACTATCACTGTCGACGGCCAGGAGTCGGCGCAATTGGGGCCGGCCGACACGATCAAAATCCATCGCGGACGCCACGCCGTTTCGCTGATCCGCTCCGCCCATCCGTATTTCGAAATCTGGCGCGACAAGCTCCACTGGGGATAGGCGCGCGCCGCAGATGCTGCTCGAACTGCACATCCGCAACTTCGCGATAATCGAGGAAGCCCATCTCGAGTTCGGCGCCGGCCTCAACGTGCTCTCCGGCGAAACAGGCGCCGGCAAGACGATCATCCTGAGCGCGCTCGGATTGCTGCTCGGCTCGCGCGCGTCGCCCGATATGATTCGCGCCGGCGAGAAGGAAGCGGTCGTCGAGGGACTGTTCGAACTCGAAGGCGAGGCTGCTTTGCCTGAGCTGGCGGCCCGCAAAACCAACGGCGGCCGCCGGGAGCTGCTCGTGCGCAGAGTGATCGCAGAGGGCGGCGGGCGCTCGCGCGTGACAATCGACGGTGAACTTGCCACCGTGCAGAGCCTCGGTAAAATCGGCGCGTCGCTGGTCCAGGTCTACGGGCAGCACGAGCAGCATTCGTTGCTCCGCGCCGAGAGCCATCGCGAGATTCTCGATCGTTATACAAACCTCGACAACGAACTAGCGTCCTATCGCGAACGCTATGTGTGCGCGGAAGAAGTCCGATCCCGTCTTCAGGAACTGAATCGCCGCGAGCGTGAACGCGCGGATTTGCTGGAACTCGCACGGTTCCGCACCAGCGAACTCGAGCGCGCCGGCCTCGTCGCCGGCGAAGATGAAGCGCTGTCGCGCGAGCGAACCGTGCTCTCGAACGCCGGCAAGCTCGCTGCCGCTGCGCTCGAGGCCGAGCAGGCGCTCTACGGCGCCGATGGCGCTGCGACCGACACAGTTTCGCGGGCCGAGGCGCGACTGGTCGACGCGGCCGCGCTCGACCCGAAACTTGGCGATGCACTCGAGATGATCAAGTCGGCCCGCGCGAACCTCGAGGAAGCGGCGCGCACGCTGGGCGCGTATGCGTCCAAAGTCGAGGCCGATCCCGCACGCCTCGAGGAAATCGACAACCGCCTGCAGGAACTGACGCGGCTCAAGCGCAAATACGGCGGGTCAATCGACACTGCCCTCGAGACGTTGGAGCGATCTCGGGCCGAGATTGGCGAGCTCGAAGGAATTGGCGAGTCAAAGGCGCAGGTCGAAGCCGCGATGGCGGCGGCGCTCGACGAACTCGCCGCGCACGCAAATAAACTTTCCTCGATTCGCCACCGCGCCGCCGCCGAGCTCGGTCGCAAGATGGAAGCCGAATTGAAGACGCTCGGGATGCGCTCGCCGGGGTTCGAGCCGCGGCTCGGCGCGCTCGACCCGGACGAAGCCGGATTCGTGCACGGCGGCCTGGCGCTCGGTCCGTTCGGTATCGATACGGTCGAGTTTCATCTCTCGCCGAACGTTGGCCAGCCTGCGATGCCGCTGCTCCGAATTGCCTCGGGCGGCGAGCTTTCACGCGTGATGCTCGCGCTCAAGCGCCTCGAGGCGCAGCGCCGCGGCGTCGCCACCATGATTTTCGACGAAGTGGACGCCGGAATCGGCGGCGCAGTTGCCCAGGTGGTTGGCCGCAAGATGAAACAGCTTTCGCGCTTTCACCAGATTTTGTGTGTTACGCACCTCGCGCAGATCGCTGCGTTCGCGGACCGCCATCTCACGGTCGAAAAGGAAGAGCGACGCGGGACGACGCGCAGCCGCGTAGCGGTTCTGGAACCCGGCGATCGCACCGAGGAGATCGCGCGCATGCTCGGCGGCGAAGTGTCCGACAAATTCCGCCGCGCCGCCCGCGAGCTGCTCGATCGCGCCCGGGAATGACCGCGCGCTTGACGCCGCTTCGTCCCCGGCGCTAAACGGCGATCAGGCTCCCGCTTAATTGGAGAGGAGGACCCAGCTATGGACGCGCAGAAAATCCTGTCCGCGGATTCCCACGTGATCGAGCCCGCCGACGTGTGGACCGCGCGAATTGACAAGCGCTTTCTCGACCGAGCGCCGCGCGTTATCAAGCGCGCCGGTAGTCGCGAAGGCGATTTCTTTGTTGCCGAAGGACTCCGCCCGTTCCCGGTTGCGGGATTCGCGGTCGCCGGCGTCGATCCCAGGGACTTTGCCGAAAAGATGGCGGGCGGTTACCCCGGCGTTCGTCCGAGCGCGTGGGATCCCGATCTCCGAATAAAAGACCAGGAGCGCGACGGCGTTTCGGGCGAGGTGCTGTACCCGAGTCTCGGGATGCGCCTGTTTCAAATGGAAGACGGTGAGCTGCGCGCCGCCAGCTTCCGCGCGTACAACGACTGGCTGGCCGACTATTGTTCGCATTGCCCGCGGCGCCTGGCGGGAGTCGCGATGATTTCGCTCGACGATCCGCTCGAAGGAGTCGAGGAACTTCGGCGCGCGGCGAACAAGGGTCTGCGCGGCGCGATGATTTGGGGCGCCGCGCCGGCAGAGCGTCCTTACAGCGACCCGTCATACGATCCATTTTGGGCGGCGGCGCACGATCTCGGAACGCCGATCAGCCTGCACATCCTGACCGAGCGGCGCGGCGGCAGCGATTTTCAAAGCGTGATGAAAGGCTACCCGTCGCTGCATCATTCGGTCGAGCGATCGCTCACCGAAATTATTTTTGCCGGCGTGCTCGAACGCTTCCCCAAGCTCAGGCTGGTATCGGTCGAAAACGATATCGGATGGATTCCGCATTTTCTCCAACGCCTCGACCATTCGTACGAGAAGTATCGCTACCTGGAGAAAACGGCGATTGCGAATCCGCCCAGTTACTATTTTCGGCGGCAGGTTGCGGCGACGTTTCAGGACGATCGCGTCGGCGTGGTGACGCGGCATTTTATCGGCGTCAAGAGCCTGATGTGGGGATCGGACTTTCCGCATTCGGATTCGACCTGGCCGAATTCACTCGCGGTCATCGCACGCGACTTCGAAGGTGTGCCCGACGACGAGCGCCGGCTGATGACGTCGGAAAATGTCGCAGCGCTTTACGGCTTCGCCTGAACAGGTCGGTTGACTCCACGCACGGTATCCGATTAGCTGAAAAGTCTCGCCCGCGGTGGGGCTGTAGCTCAGTTTGGGAGAGCGCCTGAATGGCATTCAGGAGGTCGGCGGTTCGATCCCGCTCAGCTCCACCAATAAAATCAAATACTTAGCGCATCGCTATGGTTCCAAAGCGACACTCATGTAGGCGTGATGTAGGCGGCGGCACGAAGCTGCAAGGACTTGGCTGGAGCATGGGTTCACTGCTTTCAACAGTTACGCGCTCGACTGCTGAACGCTACAGGACTTTTCATGCCATGCGTGAGGAATTGTGTTGGCGAACGCACCGAACCAGGGACCTCTTGCATGAGAGTAGCGGAATTGGCGTTTTTCGTCGGTATTGGCTGGCATCGCTCCGCGTCACTCCATGTCAACCGAGGCCCTGGGCAGAGGTAGCTGAGCGATACCGATTCTTGCCGAGGGTCCCTACAGCACAGCCTAGTTAGGATTGATCGACTGTTCCGGATTTCTACAGATGCCTCAATTCTGGATTCCCGTTGAATCTCGCCACCGCACAGCGGGCAACACGGTCCCGTTTCCCCCCCAGGTGCATTTCCTCGAAAAAACTCGACGGCTCGCACCTGATGACTCATAGCGTGGCAGTCTACAAATGCGGTATTGGCGGACCATTTGCGCGACACAGATCAGGTCCAGGCCGACCGCAAGCGTCTGATGTTCGAGAAACTGTTAGCGACGCCGATCCCGTGAAAGCAAAAACGAGCCCGGGAAAAAAAGACGCCTGGACCCTAGCCGGAGATTCTGAAACTCGAAGGCAATTGGAAGGACGCAATCGAGGAATCATTGAAGAAGAAGCGTCCTGCTGAGGGCTGGCCCGAATCCGACTAACGCCGTACTATTATCCACAGAGCGCAAGCTCCTGTGTATTGATAGCTTGTGCTTGGTTGCTTTTGGATTACCGATTCTAATAATATCCGCCCAATCACAATGACAAACCTGCCGAAGAAGGCTGTGGAGGCGGAGGGGTCAATGGCTTCAGAACGTCGCAGGTTGCTCGAAATCCTTAGGCGCACGTCGTATTTGGAGAGCGATGCTCCGATCTACCACCTCGCTTCAGGGATCGATAGCAAATATTACGTTGACTGCAAGAAGGGCCTGTCCGATCCAGAAACGCGCGATTGCCTTGCGACCTTAATCGTTGAGAAGCTCGGTCATGTGCCGATGGATGCCATCGGGGGATTGGAGCTTGGGGCCTACCCGATCGCTACTTCCGTCTCGGACAAGATTTACAGAGACACTGGGAAAAAGATTCGAGTGTTCGTTGTTCGGAAGGATCACAAAAAGCATGGAATAACATCGTTGATTGCCGGAGACACGAAATCGGGCGACCGCGTGCTGATTGTCGATGACGTGATTACTTCGGGCAGCTCTGCAATTCAAGCAATAGAGACTGTTCGGCAGGCTGGTTTGAAGGTTGATCACGTAATTGCGATGGTGGATCGCGAAGAATCAAACGGTCGTAAGAATATTGAAGCGATGGGCGTTAGATTTCACGCTCTTTTCACGCTCAGCGATCTTAGAAATTTTGATGGACCCGGCGATAAAGGCAAAAGCGCAAAATCTGATCAAAAGCGGACTCTACGAAACCAATCTTCGCGAGTTGCTGCAGCTGGTTGAACAGCACTTTTTCCAGCGTCCCGCTCTCTATGGTTCTCTGATCTCGTTGCTCCAAGCCCTTATTGATGAGTTCAGTTCGGGCCACATCAGCGCAGCGCGTCTCAAACATATTGAACAGAATTTGACTCAACCGATGCTGGATGCCCTTGCCGCAGAGTCGGCTCCACCGCAAACGCTCCTGAACGCTCTGAACGCGCTTCACACCGCTTGGTACAATCTCTGATCTGACAGTCTCAGTTTTCATTCCACGCGGTTCCGCCGTACCCAACCCCTGATTTGCGTCAAGTATATACTCCGGCTCGAAGAAGGCTCTTTGCTTCAATGAAGACCGCGCTTGGTCTGTGAGGATTGATCGCGCCGCACGCTTCGCGGCTTTTGGCCTGATGGGATGGACCCAGCCCTCGCTTTTCTATGCGGCCTCTAAATGGGCCAGGATGGCAGACGCCATCACGACGATGAGCGAGGGAGGGTCTGAAGATGAACATTAGAACGTTGGGTATCGACTTGGCAAAGAACGTGTTTCGAGTGCACGGGGTCGATAGTCGGGGAAAGACCGTGGTGCAGCGCGAGCTGCGGCGCCGGCAGTTGTTATCGTTCAAGCTCGGCTTCAACCCTGCTTGGTGGGGATGGAAGCGTGCGGCGGCGCGCACTACTGGGCGCGCGAGATGACCAAGCTCGGGCACGAAGTCAGGTTGATGAGTCCGCGGTTCGTCCGCCCCTATGTGAAGTCGAACAAGAATGATGCGCGGGACGCGGAAGCGATCTGCGAGGCGGTGGGGCGGCCGTCGATGCGCTTCGTCGCGATCAAGAGCCAGGCGCAACAGGACATGATGGCACTACATCGGGTGCGATCGTTACTGATCCGCGAGCGGACGGCGCTGATGAATGAGATGCGCGGACTGCTGGCCGAATACGGGGTCGTAGTTGCGCAGGGAGCACTCGCGCTGCGCCGGGCGCTAGCGACGATCGTCGCGGACCACGAAGCCCGGGTGAGCGATCTCTTGCGTGAGATACTTTCCGAGATGAGCGAGCGCCTGCGGCTGTTCGAGGAGCGGCTCAGGCGCTATGACCTGCGTATCACAGGGCTGGCACGCGCGGACGAACGAGCGATTCGGCTAATGGCGGTAGAGGGAATCGGCCCGTTGACAGCTACGGCGATGATAGCAGCGGTGGGCGATGCTCGGCAGTTCCACAGCGGGCGGGAGCTGAGTGCGTGGCTTGGACTGGTGCCGCGCCAGCACTCGAGCGGCGAGCGCACCGTGCTGCTTGGTATCAGCAAGCGCGGCGATCGCTATCTACGCACATTGCTAATCCATGGGGCGCGCTCGACTTTGCGACACGTCGCGCGCAAACGCGACCCACGCAGCCGTTGGGTTGAAAAGCTCAAGGAACGACGCGGGTCAAACATCGCGGCGGTAGCGTTGGCCAATAAGAACGCGCGAGTGGTGTGGGCGTTGCTCACCCGCGCTGAAGAGTACCGCGTCCCGGCTGCCGCCTGAGGGGGCCGCCGGGAAAAAACTTGCCAAGGAGTTGCGAAGGTTGTCTGCTGATGGCGAGCCGGTCGGACCGGCGTTTTCCAAACCTGTTGGGGTGCAAGGCCCATGAGGCCGATGGCCTGACGAGTGGAAGACGTGCGGATATCCATCATGGCCCGGAACACCAACCATGTTCCATTCGAGAGGCCGGATACATGCCTGCAACCGGATATCAGATCGTCGGAGCGACAGCCTTGCGCACGGGGCTGGGTCCATACATGCACCCCGAAAACTACGCCGAAATGAGGTAGAGTCCGTCGCCTGAAAAGGAGACGGGCAATGAAAGGAAGCCGCTTCACGGAGGAGCAGCAGACGATATGACCGGATGAACGGGTTGGCCCGTCACCGGCTATGCGGTATCGAGGGTTGCGCCGGCGATGGAGCTGGCACCTAACCTCACGCATAGGGGACGGGCCATGGGCGATCATAACGCGTTTGTCGGTCTGGACGTTCACAAAGAGAGCATCGCGATCGCAGTTGCCGAAAAGGGCCGCAGCGGCGAAGTTCGGTTTCTAGGCGAGATTCGTAACGAGGCCGCAGCGGTAATCAAGTTAGCGCGGAAGATTGGCCGGTTGTACCCGAGCGTGCTCTACGCTTATGAGGCCGGTGGATGCGGATACGGGCTTCATCGTCAGCTCATAGGGCTGGGTGATCAACGACAATTAAATCTGCCGGTCGTGTTGCCTCAACCAAAAATGTTACTCCCCGATAATCGTCACTGTTCCGTCCTGGGGTGGAGCGCGAGGAGGGGCTGCCCCTTCTCGCCCGTCCGCGTGAAAAGCCACTGGCGCTCAGTGGGCACGCTGCTTCTCTCGGCCTCGCGCTGTCAATCGCGGCGATTAGCTCGGTTCCCATTTCCTCGGACTTCTTTCTTGGATCCAGATCTAGTCCGTCAGCGAGCCGAGATCGTCTCGGTTGGGATTACGCCGGCTTCGTGTTCCGCTCGAGCAGCGGCGCTGCAGGCAAACACGAGATGGCGCGCCCACTGTGCGCGCCAGGCCTTCACTCGCCGCTGCAAGGTGCGAAGTTGGGCGCCGGTGGGATAAAGATCTGGAAGCTGATTGGTCAGCCGCAACATAAGTTCCTTGCCGGCGATATTCGGTTCCGCCGCGAGCCAGCCTTCCACGAGTGGCCAACTTTCCGCGAACGGATCGACGCGGGTTCTCCACCAGTGCTTGGCGGCCATCTTTCTCCGCGCGCTGGGCGCGCGGTTATTGCTGTGCCACGCGGTCGCGAATGCAGCGAAATACCGCGGTTGCGCCGTAGCGGCGGACGTGCGGTCCTCATGATTCAACGCCAGCAACTCTTGCTGTGCCTCGCGGATGGTCTCCAGGAGCGCCACCGGGTCGGGCGCAGCAAACTGCGCGCGCAGGTGTTGCTTAACCGTCTCCTCGACTGCATCGGAGGCCAGCAGCCGCTGGTACGGCGTGAGCGGCTGGTAGCGTTTACTCACCTGCGCTCCGTGGCGTTGCTTGCTCGCCAGCTTGAACGACGGCTGGAAAAAATTGACATAAAGGCGCGCGCTCTCGTACAGGCGCTGGAGCGTCGCGGCCGCGGCAAGCCCGCTCAATCTCCCGTATCCCGCGAGCCGGCGCACCACCGCGCCGTTCTTCTGCTCGACCCAAGCCTGATCGTTCTTGTGGTAAGAGCGCGACCGGGTCCATTCGATGCGCTGGCGGTCGCAATAGCCCTGCGCAGCGTCTCGTTCATGAAGGCGGTGTCGTTGTCGGTATCGAGGCCGCGCAGCGCGAATGGAAGGCGCTGGGCGATGGCGCCGATTCCTTCCACCACGAGACTCTGTTCGCGCACCGTAAGGGCGGCGCATTCGGTCCAGCCGCTGTGAATATCGGTCAGGGTCAACGTATGAACGAAGTTGCCGCCTTCCTGCATTCCGCCGCAGTGCTCGACCATATCGCACTCGAAATAACCCGGCGGAGGGTCGCCCCAATCGGCGAAGATCCGCACCGGCACGCTCTGCCTGATTGCCGAACCCGCGCCCCAGCGCCGCCGCCGCGCGCGTCCTGCCGCTTCGCGTTGCGGTTGGAGCAGCCGATCGATGGTGGCGGCGCTGACATCCAGGAGCCTGCTTCTTACCATCGGATCGAGCGCGAGATGGCCGTGACGCTCCATAGCGTCGATGAGCACCGGGATCAGAACCCGAAGCCGCTTCCCGCAGATGCGATCGCTGGCCTCCCACAGGACCATCAGTGCTTGATGTACCGCCTCGTGGTACAGCCGCCCCCGCGCCCCGCGGCTTCGCACCGCCAGCGGTTGATTCAGCACGCGCAGCGCGTGTTTCCGATGATACCCGGTTACGCGTACGAACTCGGACAAAATCTGCCGCCGCTCGCACCGCTCTGTTGTCGCCTGATACCGTTCTCCAATTGCGTTCTTCAGTTCCCGGCGTGTTGCCATCCTCAGTTGCCTCGCCATCTCCCCCACCACCCCGCAGCGGCTCCGCTGCTGGGTAGCAGTCTACGTGAGGCAACCACCACCGACCCGGTAACAAAAATCGTGAGTCAATGCGTCCGGCAGAAATGGTTGACGCCGCGCAGGCTGGGCCATGACTGCGTGGTGGTGGCTCCATCGAAGATTCCGCGAGTAATGAATGACCGTATCAAGAACGATGGTAGTTGAGGTATGCACCAGAGTG
The DNA here is from genome assembly GCA_963842085.1 of uncultured delta proteobacterium. Classification (GTDB taxonomy): domain Bacteria; phylum Desulfobacterota; class Binatia; order Binatales; family Binataceae; genus Binatus. Next base: position 1,491,850 of record CAWJET010000001.1, on the reverse strand, counting down.
GTGTAAAGTAACGCATTCACGCACCGATTGCAGAATGGTGCACACTTTCAATGTCGTCTCCACGTCGCAAATCGCTGGACAGGAAAAGTCGAAGACTCTCCGTAAGTTTGTCGGGCGAACAGCACGCTGAGTTGCTCGCGCTAGCCCGGAGGAATCGAGTCTCTACTGCTTGGATGGTTCGCGAAGCAATTGAGCGACTCCTCGCAGACGACATGCCTCTTTTTCATGTGAGGCGACCAAGACCATGAACATCGTCAGCTGGGAAGGAAGGAACGGGTCGGATGTCACTACCCGCGCGTGGGAGCGTCGGATTGTGGAGGCTGCTCGAGATTCGGCACACGTCTCCGGTTTCACACACAACTTCTATAAGTATCCGGCCAGGTTCTCACCGAAGTTTGTTCGGGCCGCGATAGAAGCCTTTACTGCACCCGGTGATCTGATAGTCGATCCGTTTATGGGAGGCGGAACTACTCTAGTCGAGGCTCTTGCGCTAGGCCGCCACGCTATCGGAACAGATGTTAGTTCCCTAGCCGTATTCGTAGCTCAGGTGAAAACAACCCTGTTGAGAGATGCTGAAATCAAGATGCTGGAGCGGTGGGCGAAGCGTTTGCGCTCGCATGTCGATATGCATCGCCCCGGTTTCAATTTCGAAAAATACGCGAAAAATGGTTACCATCGTCATCTCGATAACAGGATGACGTGGCGTCTTCGCAAGGCGATCGAGCAAGCGCTTGCATCGGCTGTCCAGCTTGCTTCGCCCAGGTTGGAGGCTTTCGCGCGATGTGTTGTTCTCAAAGCTGCGCAGCGGGCTCTCGATGGTCGCAAGAGCCTACCGGGCGTTCAAGAGTTCCGGGAATCGCTCATGCGGTCGGCGAAGGAAATGATCGGCGGCCTTCGTGAGTTGCGAACAGCCGTAGGTGAAAATCTCGGTAGGCTCGCTAGCGTTCGTTGCCTAAACAAGTCCGCAGCAGACGTGGGAAATGACCAACAGATACCGCATCACGCAAAGCCGAAGCTGATTCTGACCTCTCCACCTTATCCAGGCATCCACGTTCTCTATCATCGCTGGCAAGTGGACGGTCGCAAGGAAACGCCGGCACCATTTTGGATCGCTAACCGTCTCGATGGTTCGGGAGCTGCCTTCTATTCCATGGGCGACCGCAAAGCTGCAAATCTACGGAGCTACTTCGAACAGATGCAGGCTGCCCTGAATTCAATAGCCGGACTCTGCGATGAAGATACTACTGTGGTACAGGTCGTCGCCTTTTCGGAACCCTGGTGGCAACTGCCTCGGTATCTCCAAGCGAACAACGTGGCTGGCCTTGAGGAAATTCAGCTGTCGATAATGGCCAACGAGCACGATGGCCGACTCTGGAGGCCGGTGCCTAATCGTAAGTGGCACGCGGACCAGCTAGGAAAAACGCCAGCCAGCCAAGAAGTAGTGTTGTTCCATAAATTGGCGAGATAGACTCCACCCAGAGCATCGCGTTCAGGTATCTTCTCTGCGGCCTTCCGCTCCGTCCAGCGTGGCTACGCTGCGCGCGGGCCTTGCGCTCCTGGCTGATGCAAAGGGAATGGCGCTGCTTGTCGGGCATTGCTCCGAGCGCGACGAAGCCGTCGCCTATCTGCCGTTCGTGGAAATCCTGGAGAACTTCATCGATCGTGCATCAACCCCCGACGCTCTGCGCACGGCACTGGGAGAGCAGGCACCGGAGTTGGCGCGCTTACTACCCAGACTTAAGAACATCTTGCCGGGGCTTCCACCACCGCTCGATTTGCCGCCAGCTCAGGCGCGGCGCCAGCTATTCAACTGTTACCGCGACTTCATAGTGCGCGTGGCTCGCGAGCAGCCGCTGCTACTTGTTCTCGAGGACCTTCACTGGAGCGGCGATTCGACGTTGTCGCTGCTCGATCACCTGACGCAGAGGCTTTCCGATCTGCCCTTGCTGCTGGTCGGCACCTACCGTGACGCTGGGCTCAATGTGACCGGCGGGCTGGCGAAGACGCTCGAAGATTTACTCCGCGGACGGCTTGCAACTCAGGTGAGGCTCAAGGGCCTGCCGCGTGATGAAGTGGCCGCGATGCTGAAGAGCCTGAGTGGAAAATCGCCGCCGGACGCGGTGGTAAGCGAGATATACGCGGAGACTGACGGAAATCCTTTCTTCGTCGAGGAACTGTTCCGCCATCTCGAAGAGGAAAATCGGCTATACGACTCGGCCGGCCGGTTTCGTTCGGAGCTCGAGATCGGCGAGCTGGAGGCGCCGCCGAGCGTTCGGCTGGTGGTCGCACGGCGACTGGCGCGGCTGACCGACCTGACACAAAAGATGCTCGCCACGGCGGCGGTGATTGGACGCTTGTTCAGTTTTGAAATTCTTGCGCGCGCGAGCGCAGCCAATGAGGATTCGATTCTGAAGTGCATCGAGGAAGCCGAAAAGGCGGGGCTGCTTTTCTCAGTCGCGGAGAGTCCCAAGGCCCGCTTTCAGTTCTCTCACGAGCTTGTTCGCCAGGCAGTGATCGGCGGTTTATCGGCGGCGCGGCGCCAGAGGCTCCATCTCGAGGTGGCCGACGCAATCGAGCGAACCTATTCCGCGGGGTTGGAAGATTACTGCGCCGAGCTGGCTCATCACTACGCGCGCAGCTCGAACACCGAAAAAACGGTCGAGTACCTCGACCGCGCCGGCCGGCAGGCAATCAAGTGCGGGGCACTCAAGGAAGCCGAGCTTTGTCTGAAGCAGGCGATCGCTGCGCTGAGCACGACTCCCGAGACTCCCGAGCGGATAAACCGCGAATTCAATCTCCAGTTCGCGCTTTGGCAGGTGCTCGCAGGTACGCGCGGCTTCGCCACGGATGAGACTGTGCGGGCGGCCAGACACTTGCGGGAGCTGGGCGAAAAGACTGGCAACCCGGAGCAAGTCATAAACGCGTTGCGGGCCGCTTGGGCCGCGGCCTATTTCCAGGGCGAAATGACTGCCGCGCTGCAGATCGCGGAACAATTGATGGAGATTGCCCAGCGCAGCGGGATTCGCTACGGCCTGAGTATGGCCACTACTCAGGGGCTATCCTTCTATTATCGCGGAGAGCTGACCCAGGCGATGCAACATCTCGAGGCGACGATCGCGTCATACAACGAGAGCGACTGGTCCGGGGACGTTTGGAATCCTCATGTCGACGCGCTCTGTTGTATGGCCTCGGTGTTGTGGCATTTGGGGAACAGCGATCAGGGGCGAGCGAAAATTCGTGAGTCCATTTCCTTGTCCGAGCGCTTGAAGAGGCCCGGGAGTCTGGCGGTCTCGCTCGGAACCGCAAGCGGTTTTTACATGAAGCTTCGCGAGCCCGGCACCGTGCGGGAAGTCGCGGAACGCCTATCCACTCTCGCGAGCGAACAACAACTCCCACAATGGGCGGCCTCCGGTTCGGTTTATCGCGGTTGGGCGATGGCCGAGCAGGGTCGGACTGACGAAGGCATCGCGCTGATTCGCGCCGGACTCGATTCCGTGGCGACGCTCGGCATCAGGTTGGGTTTGCCAGAGTTGTTCCGAGCTTTGAGTGAGGCGCAGGCGCGCGCGGGTCAACTGGAGGAGGCGCTCGCAACTATCGAGCAAGCCTTCTCTGTCGTTGGAGAACAGCAGATCTATTTGCCTAGCCTGTTGTGGTGGCGGGGCGAGTTGCATCTGAAGCGCGGCGACGAAACCAAGGCGGCGGGAGATTTCCGGGAGGCGATTGCCGTCGCCCGGCGCATGGGCTCGAAAGGATTCGAGCTGCGCGCGACGATGAGCCTCGCGCGCCTGCTCGCGAAACAAGGCAAGCACGACGAGGCGCGCGCGATGCTCGCCGGGATCTACGGGCAATTCACCGAAGGCTTCGACACCGCCGACCTGAAAGACGCCAAAGCGCTGCTCGACGAATTGAGCGTGAAGCCGTGAAGCTTCACGCGAGATCTCATGATGGAACGAGTATCATTTGGCCCTGAACATGATGGTCCGGCGATCAAGTCAGTGTGCCCAAATTTGGGGATTGATATAGTTGACACACAAGGCCCAGCTCCGATATGGTGGTCATCGATGACGCGGATTCCTAGGCTTTCTGGCGAGGTTTGCGCTTCGCTCGTTCGTCAGCAAGAAGTTGTTTCACTTCGTCTTTGGGGACGGAGACGATGCGCCGGAGTGCCGTGCGCATCTTGGACAGTGGCAGTGATTTTTTCTTCATAGGGAGATTCCTTCAATGACAGACGATAATCAGAATGCTGGCAATACGGGTGGCGCAGCGCAGGGAAATCAACAAGGACAAAATCCCGCGCCGGTAACACCTCCCGTCCCAGTGCCTCCTGCGACCACCACCAACCCTCGACAGACACTGAATACTGTGCAAGAGGAGGTGAGTCCGCGCGATACGCTGAACACGTCACAGCACAACAATCAGTCAGAGGCGCGGCGCTCGTTGAATATAATTCAGAAGGGCGGGAAGTGATCGACCGAACAAGCGTCATTGCGACGGCAGCCGCCAAAGTAATTGCCAAGAGCACGCCCGCGAGCGCGACTAGGATCTGAGCCATGATCATTTGATCAGCCTTGTGATTTGCGATCCGATGATTGTCCTGTAGAACTTGGTGCATGGCGCTTATGTAGAATCGCTTGAGTGAATCGGAGCCTTGTAATACTCGATCGCGCGGGAACCATGTTCCCTCACTTAGTTGGCTCCAATTCTGTGCACCGTGAAGTGCCATTAGAGAAAAGAGACACGCACTTCCTGCGGCCAAAGCCACGATCACGATTGCGATCAGCTCAAGCCACGAATGCGTCCAAGTAGCACCGCGCATTAACAGAAGCGCCAGTATCGCACTACTATATCCAACAAGTGTCGTGGCCTTAGAATCTATGAGCCCGACACGCTCCTCGTTCGCCGTAAGCAACATCTGTCCGAAATCGAACAGTTCCGTTGTTACGTCTTCCGCCGAATATTTCGCGAGAAGTTCATCGACTTCGGCTCCGGGCAATTCTATTGTCTTTGTCTTGCCCAAAACGGAATTTCGTAACCAGCGGCGCAATTCAGAAAAGTAGTTCTTCATTGGGTCAATTCCTTGTAAGTAAGTCTTCTGCCATCGGCTTGAGCGAGCGCCAACGCAAAGCGATCCCCATCCCCGATTTTCCGTTGGTTGAATCGAAACGTCGCGTCGTCAAGGTAGCGATCAAGCTGCCACGGCATCACGAAATGATGCGTCCCATAAACCGTGCGCTTGAAGTTTGCCCAGAAACTCTCGATCCCGTTCGTATGGACCGCGCCACGCACATACTCCTCAGAATGGTTAATGACTTCGTGCGCGTAGTCTGCGTCTAGTCCGCGAAAGGCCGCTGCCTCATCGGTATAGAGGATCGCGCCTGATTCGACGTTACGACGAATCACACGTTGGAGCGTTTCCGCCCGTTCGTTAGGTACGGATTTAGCACGGATCTGCCCGTGCCTTGCGAGCAATCCGAAGACCACGGCTTTGCCAACGTTGCCCGTTCCACGATGCAAGCGTTTGCTGCGATGTTTGTTCTTCTCCAGTCCGCCGATGCCTGTAGTATCGCCTTCAACCGGCCCAGACATAGGCGTCTCGAAGCTGCCCGCCCTCAACGCGAGCCGGATTCGATGGAGCATGAACCATGCGGTCTTTTGTGTGACGCCTAGGGCCTTTGCCAGCCGGTGGGAGCTATAGCCCTTTGTCGAGCAAGTGAGCAGCCAGACGGCGGGGAGCCACTTATCGAGCGTAATCGGCGAATCTTCGAAGATGCTACCGACCTTCACCGAAAACTGTTTGCTGCATGATTTGGATTTGCAGCGCCAGATCGCCCGCGTTTGGATGAACCATACGTCTCTCGATCCGCAACCCCTTCGCGGGCATCTTACGCCGGTCGGCCAACGGCATTCGGCCAAATAGTTACGACAGATTTCTGGGTCTGCAAAGTATCGAATCGCTTCAATCAGTGTCCGTGGCGTCTTCATAAGCTAGATACTACACGCACAACGCTTGTGTGTCAAGTATATCAATCCCCAAATTTGTGCCCTACTGTGCCCAGATTTGTGCCCTGATCGGAGATCAGTACTGATCACTTGTTAGCGTTCGGTGGCGTCGAGGCGAGTGTCGGGAGTCCTTGTGCCGCAAGGGTTTTGTTGATTTCGTGCGCCATCGGATGGTACGGAATTGTATCGCTCGTTTCTCGAGACGGCACAAATGGCATTCAGGAGGTCGGCGGTTCGATCCCGCTCAGCTCCACCAATAGAATCAAGTACGCTCTCTCCCCGCGGCGAATCGCACGAAAGGCGAGCTTGATCACCTCGAACCTACGGACAAGCGAGTCAAATCTCTGGCTTGCTGCGCTCAGCAGGGCTTGAAGACCAAAAACGGTGTTGACCTATCCCCCTGGGAAGGATATACCTATCCCCAGGGAAAGGATTCCATGATAAACCAAGACAAACCGAAAGCACACTCTCCGACGCGTATCCCCGTTGAGCCGTCACGGGGCGAGCCGCGGCTTCATCGCTCGCACAAGGACGTGGTGGCGCGGTTGCGGCGTGCAGAGGGACACCTGCGCAACGTTATCGTGATGATCGAAGGCGGCCGCGACTGCGCCCAAATCGCGCAGCAAATGCATGCCGTCATCCGGGCCCTCGAGTGCGCCAAGAGCGTGCTGATTCACGACCATATCGACCATTGCCTGGAGGCCGCAGTGGGTCCCATGGCCGGCCGCGAGAAGGAAATCATCGACCAGTTCAAAGAGATCACTCGCTATCTCTAAGGAGATGCCGGGCAGGGTAGTGCAGTGAGACGCGATCTTCTCGACCGGTCTGGCTTCGCGCGGAACGAACACAGCCATCCTCACGGCGATGTCGAAGGACCCGATGCACACCCGGTCCATGTCAATTGCGGCGGCGATCGTCACCCGCATGTGCATGGTGCACTCGACCCGACTCTCGCGACGACGGCACGAGGTATCTGGGCGATCAAGTGGTCCTTCGTAGCGCTCGGTGTTGCGGCCGCGTTGCAGTTCGCGGTAGTTGCCGCGTCGGGCAGTGTCGCGCTGCTGGCGGACGCTATCCACAACATAGGCGATGCGACGACGGCAGTACCGCTGTGGGTCGCTTTTCTGTTCGCGCGCCGCAAAGCGAGCTCCCGCTTCACCTACGGTTACGGCAGAGTCGAGGACTTGGCGGGCGCACTCATCGTGATGATCATCTTCGCGAGCATGGTTGTCGCCGTGTGGCAGGCAGTCGGTCGCCTCCTTCATCCGCGTCCGGTCAATCATCTTTGGGCGCTCGCGATTGCGGGAGTCATCGGCTTCATTGGGAACGAGATTGCCGCCGTATTGCGCATCCGAGTAGGCCGCGAGATGAGTAGTGCGGCCTTGGTAGCAGACGGGTATCACGCGCGCGCGGATGGCCTTAGCAGCCTCGCGGTGATACTAGGGGCGGCGGGCGTGTGGCTCGGCTTTCCGCTGACCGATCCTATCGTCGGCCTGCTTATCGCGGCAACAATTCTTGTAATCGTGTGGCAGTCTGGGCGCGCCGTTTTTACACGGCTGCTGGACGGCGTCGAGCCCCAGGTGGTCGTCGAAATGCATCGCGCCGCTGAGCATGTAGCTGGAGTCCGCGAGGTGATAGGTACGCGCGCGCGCTGGCTGGGACATCGTCTGCACGCCGAGGCGGACATTGCGATTGACGCCACCCTCTCCGTCCGCGAGGGTATCGAGCTCGCCGATCGCTTTAAGCTCGAAGTTATGAAGCATTTGCCCGCGCTTGCCGCGGTACACGTCGGGCTTGTGGAGAATCAGGAAGCGCCGATTGTCACACAGGAGAAAAGGAGGACCGCGTGATGCGACGTCGTCATCTGCCGCTGGTTGGCGCGCTTATAGCCTTCGTACTCTCAATGGCTGCCGTTTCGGCGTTAGTGCTCGGCAGAAAGTGGCTGTGGTTTGGGGCAGGAACGGCGGCGGTAATCCTGGCGCTTCATATTACATTGCACTGGGTTGCGGTCGGACTCGGCGGAGCGGCGTTGGCTGGGTACGGTCTCCGCTGGCTCCACGGGCATCCGGCGGAGGACCAGACCGCGGCGCCGCGCACGACTGGAATCGTCATCCATTGGGCCTGGCGCTACGACCTTTTGCTGTGGGTGATCTCGTTGGGTCGAGAGCGAGCGTTTCGGCAGAAGCAGATCGACCTCGCCGACATCAAATCGGGTGAGTCGGTTTTGGACGTAGGCTGCGGCACCGGAACTCTCGCAATCGCGGCGAAGCAGCACGTCGGTCAGTCGGGAAAAGTGTACGGGATCGACGCGTCGCCCGAGATGATTGCGAGGGCTCGAAAAAAAGCGAGCAAGACGGGCCTCGAGCTGGTCTTCGATACCGCGGAAGTCGAGGCGTTACCGTTTCCTGACGCGACCTTCGATGTCGTCCTGAGTTCGGCGATGTTGCACCACTTGCCGGACGAGGCGCGGCATCAAGGTATCCGCGAGATTCGACGAATCCTGAAGCCGGGCGGCCGCTTGTTTGCAGTCGATTTCGGAGGGTCCGAGGGCGAACGGCACAGCCGTATCGCGCGCCATCGAAACCATGCGCACTTCGACATTCGCCAGGTTATTCCGGAACTGAACGAAGCCGGGCTAGGCGGAGTCACGAGCGGCAAAGTGGGATTTCGCGACTTGTGGTTCGTCAGCTCAACGGCGCCAACGGGGTGACATCGACTGATAGTCGTGCACACTAGCGCCCTGATGAGGTCGCCAGGTGTTGGACTCTGTTTTCGATCGACGGAGCGTCTTATTCAGAAGCACATTCGTGGCGTGTGTCGTCAGTGCGCTGGTCACGATCTATGAGACCTATGTCCGACAGAGTTATGACAGACCGAGACCGCGTCGAACAGGCCTAGACGTATTTCTCACAAGCCATGCCAGTGCTCCGCGACTGCCATATCACCTCTAGCTGAAGAATAAGGTGATAGCACCGATTTTCCAGACCGGGATTCTCGATTACAGAGGTCGCGGAGACAATGACGGAGTTTGCAAGTCACCGTGACGTGCAGGCCGACCTTGCATGAGGTACTACGGTTTGCTTTCAAGTGTCGGATCGCGGACCAGGATTCCTTCTGTATAGAGCTTATGAATCTGATTCGCCGGCATCTTGAGCAGTTCGCGAAGAACTCGCTCGTTGTCTTCGCCAAGGCGCGCGGAACGCACATCTGTCCTATCCGGCCAGGCCGAAAACTTTACCGGCACACCCGGAATCGCGACCTTACCCAACAAAGGATCCTGGACCCAGCGCACTGTCTTGCGCTCATTGAGATGGGGATGCCTTATAGCCTCGTTCACAGTCAGCACGGGAGCGCACGGCACGCGTTCGGCGTCGAGCGCGGCGATGGCCTCGTCGCGAGTAGGGAATTTCTGGAGCCAGTCCTCGATCACGTCTCTCAGCTGTTCCTTGTTGTCGCGGCGCCCGCGCGCATCTTTGAAACGCGGGTCCGTCGCCAGCTCAGGCATCCCTAAAGCGCGTACAAACTGCGGCCATTGATGGGGTGTCGAAGTAATCTGAATGTATTGGTCACCGCGGAAATGAAAAATGCCGGTGGTACCACCGTCGGGATGCAACGAACCACTTCGCGTCGGACGAAATTTGTCGCCGCGCAGCGATACCACAGGAACGGTCTTCTCGTGCATGTGGAAGTAAGTATCCAGCAACGACGCGTCCAGATACTGCCCTTCCCCCGTACGCTCGCGATGCAACAGCGCGAAACCGATAGCCATTGCGGCGGCGACGCCGGTGGAAACGTCACCGATTGCCATCGTAGTCAATGCGGGTGGACCATCGACCTGCCCGATACCGTCAGTGATGCCAGCGTAGGCCTGACCGATAAAGTCGTAGCCGGCCTTGACCGAGAGCGGTCCGGTCTGTCCCGCCATCGAAATCGAACACATGATGATTTTCGGATTGACTGCCTTGATGTCCTTGTAAGCGAATCCTAGCCGGTCGATCACGCGCGGCGCGAAGTTCTCGACCACGACATCGACCTGCGGAAGCATCGACATCACGATCTCTCGCGCGGCCGGTTTTTTGAGATCGATCGCAAAACTCAGTTTTGAGTGGTTGTGCTGCAGGTAGTAGGTGCTATGGCTCGCGTTCTTGAATTCGGGCGCGAGCGACTTGAGCCCGTCTGCGCGGACGCGATCGCCAAAGGGAGCGAGTTCGAGCTTGATCACTTCGGCGCCCATCTCGGCGAGCAGCCGCGTGCAGGTCGGTCCCGCGACGAATTGCGTGAAATCCAGGACCCGATAGCCTTCCAGCATTCGCGGCTTGTTTGCCATTAGTCAGTCACCTCCAAATCTGTGTGCTAGCCAAGTCCTGGCGGCATAATCGTCATAGCCGCAGCAGGCGGCGCGCGGTTGCCCCAAGTATTTTGCTCTCGTCGTCGAGGCCGAGGCTGAGCGCTTTGACTTCGTCCACCGGATGGACCAGGCCGGCCGGCAACGGATAGTCACTTCCGAGCACGAATCTATCCGCACCGTAGGTATTCACGAGATGGCGCAGCATGACGCGACTGTGCGCGATTATATCGAAGTAGAATTGATTTGCGTAGCTCGACGGTGGCCGCGGAATTGCGCCGCGGCACTCGGGCACGAGCCGGTAGCCCATGTCGAGGCGTCCCACCAACGCAGGCAGCGCGCCGCCGGCGTGATAGAGAACGACTCGCAGATGCGGATGGCGTTCGAGCACGCCACCGTAAATCAATAGCGCGGCGGCCAGGCCGGTGTCGTAAAGATTGCCGACCAGGTTGCCGAGAAAATATCTGGCAAGCGCTCCGGCCGGCGCGGCTTCAAACGGATGGATGCAAATCACCATCCGCAGCGCCTCAGCCGCCGCCCAGAAAACTTCGAAATCCGGCTCGTCGAGCTGGCGGTCAGCGACTTTCGGCGGAATCTCGGCTCCACGAAGCCCAAGCTTCGCGGCGCGTTCCAGTTCCCTTGCGGCAGCAGCGGGATCCTGCATCGGGACGGAAGCCAACGGCGCGAAGTGAGCGGGATCGGCCGCTCCCAGAGCGGCCATCGCGTCGTTGTTGACTTGCGCAATTGCAAGTCCGACAGCGGCATCGACCTCCGGGTACATCAGAAAAGGAACGCACGACAAGGCCTGCGCCGTGATCCCTTCGCGGTCCATGTCCGCGAGGCGTTTGCGCGTGTCGGTAATCGGCCCGTCGATCGGCCGCATCGCCTTTTCCTGGATCAGGAAAAATCGGCGCCCGTCGCGCTCGACGATCCTCGTCGCGAAGTGCTTGCCTTCGCGCGCCAGAAAATCGACGATCTCGGGCGCGATGAAGTGGTTGTGCATGTCGATGACGTCCATCGCGTTCTCCGACGTGATCTTAAGCCGGCTGCGCTACAGGATGAAGCTGATTTTGCCGTGCGGGCGCAGCGCCTCGTTATCGAGGATAGCTCTTCGCTCGCGGATTCTGAGATCCTTCGCCAGGCGAACCAGCTTGTAGTCGTAATGTCCTATGTAGGTATCAACCGACTCATAACGCATCCGATACACGGCAAAGTTAGCGGTGACGAGAATGTTATCGCCGTCGGCTCCCACGACGCGCACGTTGGCTATCATCCGCCGGGTGCGCGACCTTGGATTTTCCGACCACGCCGCCTTGCCGAGCAACTGCTTCACGCGCGATCTGATGCGCAGCACATCATCCGCAATAATGAACAGCGTATTTCGCGAGTCTCCTTCAGGAACGTCAGTCGGCGGAACCTCGTAGGTCGCGTCTTCAGTGAGAAGACCTAGCCACTCGTCGAGCCGCCATTCATCGAGCAGCGCGGCCTCCTTGTATAGAAGGTCCTCGACTTCCTGGCGGCTGGGCAGTTCCGCGCTACTCATGCTGCTTTCCTGGCGCGCTTCAGCTGAGGTTCCGTCATCAGCTGATTCCATCGACGCCAGAACGTGCGCATCTGCAGTTCATCGGTGATCGACGGATGCTCACGTTTCATCCCGCGCGATATGTCGGACCAGCCGACCTCGCGATTGGCAAAGCCGCGCTGACACGACTCCAGCATCTCGATGTCGTCCGGCGTGGCGAATCCTCCCGGCCCGAGAAACGTCAGAAAGTTGTCGAGGCGCAGCGCAGAGTCCTCCGCGCTTTCGTCCGCCGGCGCCAAGGCCCACGCATTCACCTCCATGTAGTCGGGCGATACCGGGTGAAAGGTGCGGACCGTGATCGCCATGATGTCGTTGATCACGAGATTCGGAAAAATCCCGAGGTTGCGGCTGGTCTCGCAGATGCGCCGCGCCCGCTCCGGACCGAAGCGCTCGTCGAAGCGGCGCCGCACTTCCTCGAAGTGCGCCTTGCGATGCTCGCCGAAGGGCGCGACCCAGTGCGCGATCGGACGTCCCCACGCGCTCTGGTACTCCACCACTGCATGACCGTTACCGAGATCGAGCGCCTTCTGATAGGACGGAGACGCGACATCGCGGCCTTTCATGTCGACACCTATGTCACTTAGAAAGCTGAAATAGCGCTGATGCGTCGGCAGGCCGTGATAGCCGTCGTAGCTGTTCTCGACCAGCAGCTTCCAGTTGGCGCGCGCACTATAGGACTGCTGCCCCGCGACGATCTTCATTCCCAGCTCAGACTGATCAGCGACGAGATCCAGGTACTCGCGCGAGCCCGCCAGGTAGTCATAGAGGCTATCCGCCGCGGGATCGAAACAGATGAAAATGAACCCGCGATAGCTATCCACCTGAGGCGGGGCGACCAGACCCAGGTCGTCGCGCTTGAACGCTTCACTATAGGAGTCCTCGCCCGGCACCCCGACCAGCTGGCCACGCGAGTTATAGGTCCATGCGTGGTAAGGGCACTGGAAGGTTCTGGTGTTGCCGGATTTCTGGCGGCATACCAGCGAGCCGCGATGGGTACACGTATTCAGGAGCACGCGCACGACGCTGTCGTCGCCGCGGACCAGGATCATTGGCCGGCCCGCGACGTTGCGCGAGCGATAGTCGCCCGCGTGCGAAACCTCGGATTCGTGACCGACGTAGATCCAGCACTTGTCGAAGACCCGGCGCCGCTCCTCCGCGAGACATTCGGGATCGGTGAACGCCCGCCGATTTACCCGAAACAGTCCCGCGTCCTGATCATCTATGATGAAGCTCTCGGCTGATTTATCCATGATGGTGCTCCTGTACCTTGTCGCGATCGGTCAGCTCTGCTTGTCCGACGGATTCCACGCCCAATAACGCGCGATCGCGCCGGCGTCGACGCGAAGATCAGTCCCAGTGATCATCCCGGCGTCGTCCGACGCAAGAAATACCGCAGCCCGTCCGTAGTCGCTCGGACTCGGCAGCTCGAGCATCGGCACGCCTTTGCGAAACGGCTCGAACGCCTGCCTGAGTTGATCTCCACTGCGGACCTGGCGGCCCCATCGCGCGGCGCGCTCGAGCGACTCTGACGGATCGGTCGCTGTCGGCGTCAGGCTGTTGACCCGGATGCCGTGCGCGGCCAGTTCCATCGCGGCCGAGCGCGTGAAGTTCAGCAGACCGCTCTTGCCGGTGCAGTACGCGATGTTGTTCGGCTCGCCCTGATGTCCCGCGGTCGAGATGATATTTATGATGCTCCCTTTTCGGCGCTGTTCGATCATTGACCTCGCAACATGCTTGGTGAACAGGAACGCGCCGCCAAGAATGATCTCGAGCTGTCGGCGCCATTCGTCGAGCGGCATGTCGATCACGCCCTTCTTGTTGAAGATGGCAGCGTTGTTCACCAGGATGTCGACGCCACCGAACGTCTCGCGCGCCGCCGCGACCGCCGCGATCACCTGGCGCTCGTCGGTGACGTCGCAAGTCACCGCCGTGGCGCGGCCGCCCGTGCTCTTGATGTAGCGCGCGCAGTCTGCGGCGTTTTCGGCTCGTGCGTCGACGCATACGAGTGCGGCACCCTCGGCCGCGAGACCCTCCGCGATGCCGCCGCCGATATTCGGGCTGGTCCCGGTGACCAGCGCCACTTTTCCACTCAGCTTCATCTGATTCAGCGGGGCGGCGGCGCCGTCAGGAAACACTTCGACGAATTAAAAATCCAGGTATCGATGAATTCGGTTTCCGCCGGCTTGCGTTTGAGTTCGGCGAGCACGCCCGCGAGACACATCCAGTTGAGGATTTCCTGCTGGCCGCTCGCTTCGACCGACGCCGCCGGATAATTCCGCCACGCGTCGTAGTTGCCGGCGCGCAACGCTTCGAACAGAGTCCGATCCGCGGCCGTGTCCGGATACAGGAAATGATTCTTTGCCGTGAGAAACGCGTGCGACCATCCCGACGACGCCATCAGGGCGACCCGCCACGGACTCTGCGCAAAGATGCGCGCGGTTGCGCCGCCGAGATCGAACAGTCGTCGCGGCGTCGGCGCTGGCGGATCGAGCTGCGCTTCCGACGGCGGATTTTCGAACGCAGGCAGGCCGCCGCGCTGCGCGATCACTTTCCGCCCATAACAATTGATCGCGAACGGAATGATCGGATACGGAAACCCCTTGCGATCGTAATCGAGGTACATCACCGCGTTGGCGAACGCGTGACCGAGCGGATGATGCAGCGGTTTGTACGAGTACGCGGTGTCAAAACCGGCATCGATCAGTCCACCCGCCAGATACTTGGCTGCCGCCACGTTACCGGGCGAGCGGAATTTCTTGTCGGGCGGCTCATGCCACACGTTGTGCGCGGGCGGCGCGAACTCGAATGATTCGTGCGCGTAGATGCAGTATGGCGGAATTACGTCCTCGCGAAAATTTTCGTACTGGTCGTCGCCCCACACGACGATGAAATCGGGGCGAAACGCGTCGATTTGCGCGCGCGCCTTGCGCAGCGATTGCAGCAGCCGTTCGCGATGAATTCGCGCGGCGGCGACGCCCTGGTCGTTGGCCCATTCCGCACGCATTGCTTCCGGCCAGCCCTGCGCGTCGCGAAACTTCTCCGGCAGATGCGGATTTTGGAGCATCCTTTTCAAAATCCACGACATCGTCTCGTCGCTGCCGGCAAGAGGCGGATAGTGAGTTATTCCAACTGCCAGGATCTCACCCATTTGCATGTCCTCCCGCCGGCCCGCGTCAGGCGCGGCGGCTGTCGTCGTGAAGGATCCGTTTCTCGTATAGCGCTGCTACGCGATCCGCGGAATACCCCAGCACCGTCGAAAGGACTTCCGCATTGTCGCCGCCCAGTGCCGGCACATAGTCGCGCGCCGCGGCCGTGGCATTGCCAAACTTGAACGCGGGATTCGGCACCTTGAGCGGCCCGGCGCCGTCATCGATCACGCTGAAGCTTCCGCGCTGCTCGAGATGCTGATGCTGAAGGGCCTCGCGCACAGCGAAATACCGCGAGCACGGAACGCCGCCCTCGCTGAGCGTCGCTTCACAGTCCGCTGCCGTTCGCGTCGACGCCCACTCATCCAGCATCGACATGAGCGTCGTCCAATTCGCCGCTCGGCCTTTAGCCGTGGCGAAACGCGGATCCTCCATCCATTCGGTATGCCCGACCGCGCGCGCCAAAGCCTCGAAGTTATTCGGCTTGACCGCCGCGATCATCACGAATCCGTCCTTTGCGCGCGTCGGCTGAAACGTGTTGGCCCTTTTCTTCTGCGGAAACTGCGCTTCCTGGAACTCATAGATGAGCATGCTGAGCACGCCGTCCATCATCGACAGATCGATGCAGTCGCCGCGGCCCGTGCGCTCGCGCGCGAGCAACGCGGATTGAATCGCGCCGAACGCGTACGTCCCTCCCAGCACGTCGCCAACGTAGATGCCGGTGTTAAGCGGCCGCTCGAGCCCGTCTTGATGAGACAGGTTGACCAGGTCGTAGCCGCTGGCCGCGTGCAGCATCGGCGCGTAAGCGCTGCGGGTCGCCCACGGACCGCTTTGCCCAAACCCCGAAATCGAGCAGTACACGATTCGCGGATTGAGCCGCGCGAGAGGCGCGTAGTCGAGCCCCAGCCGCTGCATCACGCCCGGCCGCGAATTTTCGACCACCACGTCCGACTTCGTTGCGAGTTGCTGAACCAGATCGATGGCCCCGGCCTGCCACAGATCGATCGCCAGGCTCTTCTTGCCGCAATTCAGATGCGCGAAGTACGCGCTCTTGCCCGCACGAATCGGCGGCTGCATGCGGATGAAATCGCCCTCGGGCGGCTCAATTTTAATTACCTCGGCGCCAAGATCCGCGAGCAGGCGCGTGCAATGCGGCCCCGACACGATCGTCGTGAAGTCCAGCACGCGCACGCCGCTCAGGATGTCGTTCGTCATTGGAAATCTGCGCAGCTCATCCGTTCACGTTAGAGGTCTTCGCCGATGGCGCGCCGGTTGCGGAACGCGAGAACGCGAGTTCAAAGAGGCGACGGATTTCCGCTTTGATCGCCGGCAAATCGAGCGAGGCGCCGTCGAGCAGCCATTGCATCGAGGTGCCACGCGCGATCGAGAGCACCACGCTTGCGACCGCGGATACGTCAACTACTGCGGGAATCTCGCCCAGGTCGATCGCGGCTCGAATCGTTTTCCTCAGCAAATCGCGGAAGTTGCGATCGGCTTGCACGAATGTCTCGTGGATCTCGGGCACCAGCACGATCGATTCGCCAAATAGCTCGTAGTATGCGCGGCCGAGTGTGCCGCTTCCCGCGACTGCGTCGAGATAGGTCTCGATAATCACGATAAGCGCATCCAGTCCGCTCCTCGCCTTGAGCTCTGGCTCGAGTTTGTCGATCGCGAAGTAGTTCTGGAATTCGGTCGCGAGCATCCGAATCAGGTCGCTCTTCGATCCGAAGCGCTGGCTGACGAGACCGTGGCTATATCCGGCCTTCTGAGCGATTTGCGCGATAGTCGTAGCGCTGTAGCCCTGGTCGGCAATCAGTTCGGTGGCGGCTTCGAGCAAGCGCTTCGACGAACGCTCGCTGCGCGTTTTCCTCAGGTCGGATTTTTCGCGGCCGGTCGGCATTTCAGATGCTCAACATTTGCGCGATACGTTCGCGATGAAAATCGGCATCGCCCCAGAACAGCTCGCCGTGCTTCTGACGGCGGAAGTAAAGCTGGATCCTGTACTCCTTGGTGAATCCGATTGCGCCGTGGATCTGTTGCCCGTGAGCGACCACGCGCCGGCTCGCCTCGCTGCACCACGCCTTTGCCATCGCGACCTTCAGGTTCGCAGATGGGTCTCGATCGCTGATCGCAGCCGCCGCCCTGTAGGTGATGAATCTCATTCCATCGACGTCGGTCACCATGTCCGCCGCCTTATGTTGAATCGCCTGGAATGACCCGATCGGCCGGCCAAACGCCTCGCGGTGCTTCGCATATTCGACCGTAATCTCAAAATCCTTCTGCACGAGACCGACCAGGTATGCGCACTCCAGGACGGTTGCCCGGTTCGAGAAGACCTCGAGGTTGGGAACCTCGATGACGTCTTCATTGGGCACGCTGACATTCTCCAGCACGAGTTCCGCGAGCTTCTGTCCCGTCATCGTCCTGAGAGCCGCGAGCCGAACACCCTTTGCAGTCCGAGGAACCGCGACCACGATGAAACCTTTCTCATCTCGAGCGAGAACCCATATACGATCCGCCACATGCGCATCGGGCACGAAGAGCTTCGACCCGTCGAGCACGATATTGTAGCCGATGCGCCGCGCTTTCAATGTCAAGTCATCCGCACCCCATCGGCCGGTGCTCTCGGTGTATGCGTAGGTGTGTATCTGAGATCCGTTTGCGAGCATGGGGAGAAATGTTTTCAGCTGCGCCGCAGACCCAGCTTCCAGCAGAAGCCCAACTGCGACCTGGCTGGGAATGAACGGCCCGGGCAGCAACGATCGTCCGGCCTCTTCCGCCACGATGCACAAATCGTAAAACGACAATCCAGCTCCGCCGAACTCCGCGGGAATCATCAGTCCGTGCCAGCCGAGTTCGGCAATCTTTCGCCACAACTCCGGGCTGTATCCCTTCTCATCTGTTTCCATCGCACGCACATGTTCCTCGGGACATTCCTTCTCGAGGAAGGCGCGTGCGGAGCTTTTCAGGAGTTCCTGCTCTTCGTTTAGTCCTATGTCCATTCTTCGAGACCTTCAAAGTTCGAGGTGCGATATTGCTTCGATCGGCTCCAGCAGCCTCCGAACGTTACGCGCGCGGCAATCCGAGCCCGCGAGTCGCGATGATGTTGCGTTGGATCTCCGAGGTTCCGACCTGGAGCGTGAGCGTGCTCGCGTACAGGTATTGCTGCGAGATCATTCCATCCAGCGGCGCTCGCTTCTCGCCCCGGAACAACAGTCCGTGCGTCTCGATCATCTTCATTCCGGTGGCCGCGAGACGTTGTGCGAGTTCCGTGTGATAGAGCTTCAAAACGGACGCTTGATGGACGGGGACTTTGCCCTGGAACTGCAACTCGGCGACTCCCTGGGAAAGACCGCGCAATACCTCGACCTCGATCGCACGGTTCACGAGTTCTGTCCGCGCAGCGTTCGAAAGGCGCGGAATATTTGGAGATCGCGCGAGCTGGAACAGCGAATCGAGGGTGCGCTCAATCGTCGCGACCTGGGAAACCGCGGAGCGCTCGGTATCGAGCAGGCTCATCAGGTAGTAAAATCCACGACCCTCCTCTCCGATCAGATCGTTCGCGGGCACACGAACATCCTCGAAGAACACCTCGTTGAACTCGTGATCGGTGAGATTCTGGATGCGGCGGATCGTTACTCCCGGAGCATGCATGTTCACGCGAAGCATGCTGATCCCGCGATGCCGCGGCGCATCGGGATTCGTTCGCGCCATCAGCAGACCCCAGTTTGCGCGGTTTGCGTACGTGGTCCAGATCTTCTGCCCGTTGACCACGTATTCGTCGCCGTGTTTCACCGCGCGGCATTTCAAGCCGGCGAGATCTGATCCTGCCGCAGGTTCGCTGAAAAGTTCGCACCACTCGTCTTCTCCGGAGAGGATGGGCGGGAGCATGCGATTTTTCTGTTCTTCGGTCGCGTGGGAGATGATAGTCGGGCCGACCATCCCAAGGCCCATGTCGAAGAATCGCGGCGCGTTATGTTTGATGAACTCGTCGATAAGTATGAACTGATGCGCCGGACCGAGACCGCCTCCACCGTATTTTGTCGGCCACGCGGGCGCCAGCCATCCCTTCTTGCGGAGTGCCTCGCGCCATTTTGCTTTGGCTTTCCGTAGCGACGGATTGGAATGATCGGATTCCGGTCCTTCCTCATCGAAGGCGCCGCGGATCGTAGACACCTTCCGAAGTGCGTCAGGCAACTCGCTCTCGATGAACTTTACTACCTCTGAACGGTACCGGGTCAGTTCCTCTTTCGCAGCCATTTGTGCACCTGCTTCGGTGTTTTGACGACCGACTGGGAAAGATACTATATGGTGGTCTATATAGTCAACTCCCGCGAAAAATTACCCAGGGATGCATCCAACTTGCTCGGCCCGGAGGCTCTCTCGGAAGGTTATCCGTTGGATTGATGCTTCCGAGACGGCCGCATCTTCGACATCTACGAAGGCGCCGGCGAAATCCAGCGCCTGATAATCGCGCGCTCGATTCTCGGCTACACCGGCCGCGATCTGAGGTAGCCGCGCCTAAATCAAAATCCGGGACGCTTAGTCGGCGTCCAGAGCGGTCGAGGCGGTTCTTTGTGGACCAAACCGGGGCGTTAGGTTTGCGGGGAGAGTTGAAATCGGAGAGGTAAAGCGGAAAACTCTGTTGTTGTTCTTCGCTAACGTCGACTGTTGATATCGTACTACTTAGCCTTCAGGAGAGAGAGATGAAACCAGGACTTCGGATCGCGCTTGCCGCTACCAGTATTCTCTTCTTGAGTTGTTGGTCATTACCGGCGCACGCCCAAGGCAGCAAGTACACTGTCAAGACGGGCTATCTCACTTGTCACGAAGCGTCGGGATGGGGATTCGTGTTCGGATCTTCGCGCGACCTCAAATGCGCATACTCGTCCAATGGCGGAAGAGTCGAATACTACAGTGGAAGCGTCTCGAAATTCGGCGCTGATATCGGCTATCTCAAATCATCCGTGATCTTGTGGGCGGTCGCGGCGCCGACCAAAGATCTCAAGCCCGGGGCGTTGAGCGGCCACTACGGCGGGGTGGCCGCGAGCGTCACGCTTGGCGTGGGTGCGGGCGCAAATGTGCTGGTCGGAGGCTTCGATCAGTCGATCGCGCTTCAGCCGGTATCAGTCGAAGGGCAGAACGGACTGAACGTCGCAGCCGGGGTCGCGGAGCTCACGCTCAAGTACCGCGGCGAGAGACCGCCGACTGAATAGTCCCGTCGACGCGCGACCTTAGGTGGAGTCGTCGGCACGCCTCACCATCCTGAGGTCTGGAGCCATGCGACGGTGCCGGCGAGATCGAATGAATTTGCGAGGTCCATCAGGTCCACGATCTTGCTGACATCGTCCATCGCGAACGACTTTCCGGCTGGGAATATGGGTTCGACGCGACAATAGCGATCGCCGAGGAGTTGCCGGCATTCGAAATCAGCCACCCCGACGCTGCCGTCCATCATCACGTTGAGGATTGGCTTGATCCATTGCGCGTCGCCCCAATCGTGGTTCTGCCCGTCGATGTATTGCAGCGAGGCGCCCGTACCGACGGACAGCAGCGTGATCTCCTGCAGCGTCGCTCGCTCGGCGGCCTGATTGCGGCCATCCATCGCCTGCACCACGGCGGCCATGCTCGGATTGTTGGCAATCACGCCGCCATCGATGAACACGCCGTACGAGGGGAAGTAGGTCGGGGCCGCGCTGGTGGACATGGCGACGTCAACCACCAGAGATTCGCCGTCGCTGTCGGCGCCGGTAAAATTGTGGAAGAACTTCGGGTTCCAAGTGCGGGGGGAAGGAGCGGCCGCCTGATTGTCCAAACTGAAGGATGCGATCAGAACGCGTGGCTTCAGATCCTTGAGTTTCAGAGCGCCGAAGGTGTCCTGCAGAATCTGCTTGAGATTCACGTTGTCGTACTTCGAGCCGCTGAGTCCTCCCAGCTCGACCACATCGCGCCCCCACGAGGAATCAAAGATCAGCTTTCCGTTCGTAACGTAGAGGTCGCGAATCTGCGCGGGGGTGAGACCGGCAGCCAGACCGAGAGCCAGGATTCCGCCGGTCGAGGTGCCGGCGAACATCGTGATCGTGCCGGGTCGATCCTGCAACAACGCCGGATACTTGCCGAGAAGTCGATTAAGCAGCACCGCACTCAGCACTCCCCGGATTCCGCCGCCGTCGCAGGACAGAATTCGAAAGTTGGGCATGCGACCTACCTCCTGACGAGTCTCCCGACCGCCAGCCACGGGCACGACCAACGGCCAGACTGGAAATTTATCCGCCAATCCGTATCGTTTGGTCAACCAAATGTAGCGTTATAGTACTGCTCCAATTGGCGGCTGGTCGAGGCCGGCAGGCGGTTCCCGAAAACCGTCGGCGTTATGCATGGCACCTTGCCGGAACCGACCACGCAGCGCACGCTCCTGGCTCGGTTCGCGCACAGGATCATACTGACAGTTAACCTACGGCACTGGCCTTTCGATGCAGAACCAGGTGATCCTCACGGCGCTGAAGAAGTACGGGATCAACACTCGTGGAGGCTCGCTAGCTGTTGGCCAGCGGCTCCAACAGAACGGCGCCTTCTTTTGGCAGAACGTTCCGTCCCTGGCTGCGGACCCATACCTGGGTTAATTCGACTCCTAGCAGAAAGATCAGCGCAGAGTAGTAAGTCCACAGTAGAACTATAGCCAGGGACCCGGCAGCCCCGTAGGCGCTGGCTTTCCCCGCGTGCGCCAGGTAAATGGCGATCAGGAATTTTCCGACCACGAACAATAAGGCGATAAACACGCCACCCACCCAAACATCACTCCAGCGCAGTTGGACATCGGGCATTACCTTCAGAATCGCCGCGAATACGATCGCAAACAGAACCAATGAGGTGAACAATTCCCCGGCGTGCGCGGCCCCGGCGAAGGGCAGCATGTGCGCCAGCGCCGAAATCGCCGAACTCGCCGCCACCGAAACCATCGCGAGGATCCCGGCTCCGATCAGCAGTAGAATCGAGCGGAACCGTTGCATCGCGAAATTCCTTATGCCGGAACCAACCGCCTTTACTTTCCACGCCTTGTTGAGACACTGCTGAAGTTGCAACAGCACGCTGGTCGCGGAAAGTATGAGCCCGACAAATCCCAACGCCGTCGCGATCAATCCGACAGCATGGTTCTGAGCCACGTTGCTGACCATGGTCTGGATTTGTGCGGCCGCCTGCGGGCCCATCGCGCCGCTAAGCTTCGATTCGATTTGGCCGCTCGCAGCCTGCGGCCCCAGAACGAGGCCGGCAATATAAATGACGATCAGCAGGAGAGAAGGCAGCGAGAACAGCGTCGCGTATGCCAAAGCCGCCGCCATCGACGGGCATTCGTCTTTGGAGAAATCGCGAAACACCCGCAGAAGGAACTCTTTTGAAGTCGCTAGCATCTGAGGCCTACCTCAGAGTAGCTTGCCGGGAAAGCTACTCTCGGAAATCGTCTCGACCGCGCCCATCAGGCGCTGAGGCGGTTGATACCGTCAAGTGCCTGTTTCTTATAGCATTCGGCAAAGTCGGATAGTTGAAACCGTATTCATCAAATGGTCGATAGTGCCCTTCAGCGATATCACGGCCTGACCGATGTGTACCAGCACTCGACGGCGCGGTTGCCGATGATATGGACGCTGCGCAGCCTGGTGCTCTGGCTGAGGGCTTTTATCCAACGGCATTCCGCACTAGGCTTCTGCGCTGCTGCGACTGGAAAGGCCGCAGGATTTGTTCGCGCGACACCCAAGGAGAGAGAAGACCGCGATGATGACCGGACAGCAATACAAGAAGTCGTTGGATGACAACCGCGAAACTTATTTCGAAGGCGAGCGCGTCCGCGACATCGTTACGCACCCGCTGCTTGGCGAATGCGTCTCGCGAATAGCCGAGGGCTACGACAAGTTCTACTCGCCCGAGCCCGGGGCCGTCAGTCCGTTGATGGCAATTCCGCGGTCGGCCGACGAGTTGCGCGACCGGATCCCACTGCTGCTCGAGTCCGACATCGTTGCCAACGTGACCTACCAGTCGATCATGACGCTGACGACCGCGGCAACTCGGATCGCGGACACCCTGCCTGAATATGCGGAGCGCATCCGGCATTACGTGCGAGCCGCGCAGCGCCGCGACGTCCGCATCGTCGAATGCATCACCGACGCGAAGGGCGATCGCAGCCGTCCGCCCGGCAAGCAGGACGATCCGGACGCATACACCCGGGTGGTCGAGCGGCGGAGCGACGGCGTCGTGATTCGCGGCGCCAAGCTGCACATCACGGGCGCGTCGATGGCGCATGACCTGATGGTGATTCCGACCAAGGCGATGAAGCCCGGCGAGGAGGCGTACGCGATCGGATGCGCGGTGCCGGTCAACTCGCCCGGGGTCAAGATAATCGATACGACATTTGCGCCGCGTCATCCCGACACGCGCACATTTCCGGTTTCCTCGAAAATCCATATGCCTGAAGGATTCGTGATCCTCGACAACGTTTTCGTGCCGAACGAGCGCATCTTTCTCGACGGCGCAGTCCAGCAGGCCGCCGTGTTCGCTCATTCACTTGGGCTCTGGGAGCGGTTGGGCGGCCTTTCGGCGATGGCGGAGGAGGGCGACCTGCTAGTCGGCTTCGCCCAGCTCATAGCGGAAGCCAACGGGCTGGCGGGCGAAGGGCACATCAAGGAGAAGATCTCCGAGATGCTCATCCATGCCACCTTGATTCGCGCGGCGCTCGAGGCGGCGATCGCAAACTGCCAGATTACCGAGCAGGGCGCATTCCCCGACGAGCTCTACACGAATGCCGGCAAGTATCATGGCGCCTCGAACTACAACCTGATGGTGCGGCACCTGCACGACATCGCGGGCGGCTCGATCCTCACCGCGCCGGGCGTTGCCGACCTCGAGAACGAAGTGACGGGCCCGCTGGTTCGCAAGTACATGGGAACCAGCAGTGGAATCGACGGTGAATATCGTGCGCGGCTCTTTCATGCGATCCGCGATCTGACCGCGGACGCCTACGGCGGCTGGAAGGCGGTCACCAACGTGCAGGCCGGCGGCGGGCTCTATGCGCAGCGAATCGTCACGCGCAGGTACTATGACCTCAAGGGTGCAAAGCGAAAGGCGTTGAAGGTGGCGGGATTGGATGAGAAGATCGCCGGCTGATTCGTCGGCGCGCCGCGGTTTGCGCGCGAGGCGACCGGCGTTGTAATGAATCAATTGACAGTTGCCCCACGGATTCGCTCAACAAGGAGATTCACATGCCCGGATACACCATGACCATCGACGGTAAGTCGGTGAAGGGATCGAAATCCACTGGCGTCATCAATCCTGCCACCGGCAAGGTTTTCGCCGAGGTTCCCGATTGCACCAAGGCCGAACTCGACCAGGCGATGGCCGCTGCCCTAAAGGCGTTCCCCGCCTGGGGCCGCGACATCAACGCGCGCCGCAAGGTCCTGCAGGAATGCGCTACCGCGCTGCAACAGCCGCCTGAAGGTCTGGCGCGGACGCTCACGCTCGAGCAGGGCAAGCCGCTCGACAAGGCCGGACAGGAAATCATGGGCACCTCGATGTGGTGCGCATACACGGCGATGCTCGATTTGCCTGCCGAGGTTCTTCAGGACACGCCGCAGGGCAAAATCGAAATCAAGCGCAAGCCGCTCGGCGTCGTCGCCGCGATCACACCGTGGAATTACCCGATCATGCTCGCGATGTGGAAGATCGCGCCGGCCCTGCTCGCCGGCAACACCATCGTGCTGAAGCCGTCGCCGTTCACTCCGATCACGACCTTGATGCTTGGCGAGATCCTGCGCGACATCGTTCCGCCCGGAGTCCTCAACGTGGTCTCGGGCGGCGACGACCTCGGCGCCTGGATGACCAGTCATCCGGTGCCGAGAAAGATTTCATTCACCGGCTCGATCGAAACCGGCAAGAAGGTTGCTGCGGCAGCCGCGCCCGATCTGAAGCGGCTTACGCTCGAGCTCGGCGGCAACGACGCCGCGATCATCTTGTCGGACGTCGATCCCAAGGCTGTCGCGCCCAAGATTTTCTGGGGCGCGTTCGAGAACTCCGGGCAGATCTGCAGCGCGATCAAGCGGGTGTACGTTCCAGAACAGATGTACGCCGCATTGCTCGACAACCTTGGCGAGCTCGCGCGCGGCGTCAAGGTGGGCGACGGTCTCGAGGCCGGCACCCAGCTCGGTCCGATCAACAACAAGCCGCAGTTCGAGCGCGTGACGGAGCTGGTCGAGGACGCGAAGAGGCACGGCGCCAAAATTGTCTCGGGCGGCTCGCGCGTGGGCAAGGAGGGCTACTTCTTCGCGCCGACGATTGTCGGAAATATTTCCGACGGCGTGCGGCTCGTCGATGAAGAACAGTTCGGTCCCGCGCTTCCGGTCATTCCCTACAAGGATGTCGATGACGCGATTCGCCGCGCGAACGCGACGCACTTCGGGCTGAGCGGCTCGGTGTGGTCCAACGATTCGGCGCGCGGCGCTGAGGTCGCGTCGCAACTGGAATGCGGTTCGGCGTGGGTCAATCAGCATCTCGCGATCGCACCGAATCTGCCGTTCGGCGGAGCGAAGTGGTCGGGGATTGGCGTGGAGAACGGCACCTGGGGGCTGCTCGGCTTCACGGAAATTCAGGTGGTTAACTCCGTCAAGCTTTCATAATTTGTTAAGCACAGCGCCCCCGCGGTATCGTGAGAGTGGAGCGATACCCGGGGGCGGTGTTTTTCTTAGATGGGACGCTACGACGACTACAAGCGGCGAGTCCTTGGCATCAGCCGGCGCCTGTCGGCAGACGGCTACTTCGGATCGAAGTCGGGCAGTGCGGGCAACGTTTCGCTGCTCGTCGAGGGCGAGGATGCCGTCGTTGTCACGCCGACGCGCCTTCCCTACGACGCAATGACGGTCGAGGACATCTGCGTGGTGGATTTCGACCTCGCGCGAATCGAGGGCGAGCGCAAACCGTCGATCGAGACTCCGATGCACGTCGCGACGTACAAGGCGCGCGCCGACGTCAGCGCTGTCATTCATACCCATCAGACGTTTGCGAGCGCGCTCAGCGTGCTGAACCTGCCAATCCCGCCGCTGTTCGACGAAGTCACGCTGGCGATTGGCAACACGATCGACGTCGTGCCCTATGCTCTGTCGGGCTCGCGCGAACTGCACGACAACGTCGCGCGCAAGCTCGCGAATCGATGCCATTGCTACATAATGCAGAACCACGGCACGCTTTGCATCGGCACCGATCTCGACAAGACGTTCACTTTCGTCGAGCTGCTCGAAAAATCCGCCACGATTTATATGCACGCGCTGGCGACCGGCAAGCCGGTGACCGTTCTTCCTGAAAAGACTGTGGCGCAGCTTCACGCCGCGGTCATCGCGCGGCAGGATCGCGAAATCGAGCGCAAGGAAGAACGCCGCATCGCGCGGATGCAAGCGGTTCGCGAGCCGGAGCCAAGTCACTAATGAGCGGCACGACGGTGACGCTCGGCGCGCACGTCCTCGACATCCTCGGCCGCTACGTCACGCACATTCCCGAAGGCCAGGGCAGCGTGCTGCTCGACGAGATTCGGCTGGCGCCGGCAGGTGCTGCAGCGGGCACAGCAGTTGGGCTCGCGAAGTTGGGACTCTCGGTCGCGACCGTCGGCGCGGTCGGCGACGACGCTCTTGGCGACGTACTAATTCGCGCGCTGAATGGCTTCGGTGTCGATACCAGCAACGTCGTTCGCAAGAGCGGCGTCCAAACTTCGGCGAGCATCCTGCCGATCAGGCCAAACGGCGACCGGCCCGCGCTTCACGCAATCGGAGCCAACGCCGTATATTCGATCGACGACGTCCCGTGGCCGCTCATCGAGCGCGCGTCGCATCTGCATCTCGGCGGCACCGACTCGATGCGTGGACTCGGGCGCGAAGGGGCCGCGCAGATACTCCAGCGCGCGCGCGACGGCGGCGCGACCACCAGCATGGACATCCTGAGCGAAGGCTCGCCCAAACTGCTTGCCATCCTGAAGCCGTGTCTGCCTTTCGTCGATTGGTTCATGCCCAACGCCGATCAAGCTTGCAGGCTGACGGAATCCCACACGCCCGAGGAGGCAGCCTCGCGATTGCTCGACCTCGGCGTCGGCGGCGTTGTTCTCACAATGGGCGGTGACGGCAGCTTCCTGGCGACGGCGCGCGACCGGGTGCATCTGCCGGCGCACGATATTGCGGTAGTCGACACGTCGGGATGCGGGGACGCATATTGCGCCGGCTTCATTCGCGCGCTGCGGTCCGGATGGCCGCCATTGGAGTGCATGAAACTCGGCAATGCAGCGGCGGCGTTGGTTGCGCAAGGCCTTGGCTCGGACGCCGGCATCCGCGATTTGGAAGACACGATCCGGTTCATGCGGGAAACTCCCTTGCGTTCCAGCTGACGGCCTTGCAGAAACTGGAAGGTATGAAAACTCAAATCTCGCGCCGCGCATTCGTGGTGGGAAGTCTCGCGGCCGGCTTTGCGCTTGCGGTGATGCCGGTGTCAGCAGAGACCATTACGACCGACAGCAACGGACTGATCGCCGGCGAGGTCAAGATTCCGGTCGAAGGCGGCGAGATTCCCGCTTATCGCGCGATGCCGGCGAGCGGAGGGCCCTTTCCGACCGTGCTGGGGGTGCACGAGATCTTCGGCGTCCACGAACATATCAAGGACATCTGCCGCCGGCTGGCCAAGCTCGGCTACTTCGCGGTGGCGCCGTTGCTCTATTCGCGCCAGGGCGATGTCGCGAGCATGGGTGACGTCCAGCAGATCATCGTCAAGGTCGTCGCCAAAGTACCGGACCAACAGGTGTCGTCCGATCTCGACGCTACCGTGGCATGGGCGAAGAGCACGGGTAAGGCGGACACCACGAAACTCGGCATCACCGGCTTTTGCTGGGGCGGCCGGCAGGTCTGGTTGTATGCCGCGCACAACCCCGCGCTAAAAGCTGGAGTCGCATGGTACGGGCCGCTGCGGTTTCCGCCGTCCGATCTCAGGCCGAAGAATCCGATCGATTTGGTGAATCAGATCAACGCGCCGATTCTGGGTCTCTACGGTGGTAAAGACATGGGAATCCCGGTTGCGCAGATCGAGCAGCTGCGCGCCGCGCTCAAGGCCGCCGGCAAGCCGTCGGAAATCGTGATCTATCCGGATGCCGGTCATGGCTTCAACGCCGACTATCGTCCAAGCTACAACCCGGAAGCCGCCAGGGATGGATGGAAGCGGATGCAGGCCTGGTTCAAAGAGCACGGCGTAATCTGAAATATGTATTTGCGAGTGACTATTGGAGTGGCTAATCAGCTCGGATACGGCGGGCCGTTCGCGAGTGCCTTTTCCAGCGACTTGTCGTAGCCATATATGTCATCGAAGAAGCGGACTTCGCCGTCCGGTTCGACTACCGCAGTACTATAGAGAATTAGTACTGGAATAGGTTTGTCGAGATTCACCTGTACGGTTGTATCGCCGTTCATCGTTGCGCGAATTTTGTCCACCGTCCACTCGGGCTTGCCGCGCAACACCCACGCCGCCAGAGCCACCGGATTCTCTACCCGGATGCATCCGTGACTGAAGTCGCGGCGGGACCGCGAGAACAGCTCCTGCTCGGGCGTGCTGTGCAGGTAAACGTTGTACTGATTGGGGAATATGAACTTGACCAGGCCGAGCGCATTCTTGGGTCCCGGTACTTGTCGCGCGCTGAGTGCGCCGGAACGGAGCCCGCTTATGACCTCGTCCGACGCCGGCGATGAAGGCACGACGTTGCCACTTCCGTCGACTACTTCGAATCCGTGATCTGCCAGGTAATCAGGATCGCGCCGCGTCTTTGGCACCAACTCTGCGCGCTGGATCGAGAGCGGTACAAGCCAGTACGGGCGGAAGATCACGTACTTCATGCTATTTGCGAACACGGGCGTCTGCGTACGCATGGCCCTGCCGACAATTACTTTCATTGTTAGGTAGTCGGCAGGCTGGCGACGCAAAGTATGTAGTCGAAATTCGGGGATGTTGACGACGATTGGCGGCTGGGGAAAGCCCGGCGGTATCCAGCGGTATCGTTCCAGCGTGAGTTGGAGCTGTTGCACGCGAGTCTTGAGCGGCACGTTCAGTTGGGTCGCGGTGCCCTTACCCAGCACACCGTCAGTATCCAAGCCATGGCGACGTTGGAAATGTTTCACGGCGGCGACGACGGCACCCGCGTAAACGGTCGAATCGGCGGGCACGTCGGCATTGGAGGGCAGGTCTCCGAGCTGACGCAAGCGCAAGATCAACTGAGGCATCGCCGCAAAGGAATTTCCGGGGCGCACGCCTTTTTGCGGTACGGGTATGAGCGGAGTATCGCCCGCGCCAGCCATCTTCAAGTAGGTGAGGAGCGCATCCTCGGCGCGTCGATAGCCGTCATAGTCAGGTTCGACTTTCGCGATGACAGCGGGAATGTCAGACGCCGTCAGCACCTGCGTCCTCAGCTCCTCGGCCAGGTCATAGTTTTTGGGTCCGACCGTCAGGCCGAACTTGAAGTGTTGAGGATTGACCCTTCCGACGCGCAGGTCGGAAATGTAGCGCATCGCGCATACGGTCAGCGCCAAATCGATATGCGCAAGGTCTGTGTCGGAGGCCTTCGGGGCCGTGGATTGGAGCTTGGCGAGCCGCGCGTCCCATCGCGATGCGTCATAGTCTTCGGGGTTGAGGCCCTTCGACGCAGCCTGCTCAAAGAGCGATATCATCGAGGCGGCCTGAGGGCTGGCCTTGCCGTTCTGGATCCAGGCGAGCAAATTGCCACCGGCGCCGTAGAACTTTTTAACATCGTCGCGGTAGTCGCTGAAATTCGGCCAGCGCAAGTCTGGCAGCGTGCCGGCGGCGATCAGAGCGCCGAGGTCACCCGGACCTTGAGCAACTTGCGCCGCGCTTGGAGTTGGCGCGGGAGAGTCGGCGGCGAAGGCCAGGCCGACCACGGCGGTGCAACACAGTGCGGCAATCATCGCCGCCGACGCAAACCGGGGAATCTTCATGCTCACCGCCCCTCGCGGTGACACTGTAAATAGGTGGCGCGCCGATTCGTCGCAAGAGCGGAGCCGCGGTGAATTTGCGACAATCGCGAGTCATCCGTAGTCTCAAGAGCGGGCGTTTGTCGTCGTCGAGGCTATGATCGAAGTTTTCCGGACAGGTTAGAAATGCCGAGTATCGCGACGTGGATTCGCCAATGCGACGAACATTGGTTCGCGCTTATATTCAGCCGTTATCCGCATCTGACGTTGCTGAACGCGCGGACGCATCCGGTCGATCTGGGCCAGGTGGATGCGTTGATGTTGACGGGCGGCGGCGACATCTCAGCCGGCTTTCTGCGCCAGCCGGTCGCGGAACCGTCATTGATTGTCGACACCGACCTGGAGCGCGATGAGTGGGAGTTCAAGGCGGTCGGCGAGATGCTCTTTTCAGGAAAGCCCATCCTTGCTATCTGCCGCGGCTTGCAGGTGCTGAATGTCGCGACGGGCGGGACCTTGCACATCGACATTCCCGGCCATGACAACGCGGACACGGCGAACATCCAGCCGCTCAGGCACAGCGCGACGGCAGTTCACCGATTCGCGGCGGTAAACAGCTCGCATCATCAGGCACTCGAGAGGTTGGCCGACGGAATTGAAGTTGAGGCCTGGTCGGCGAGCGACGGAATAGTCGAACAAGCGCGCCTACGTTCGTACCCTTACGCCATCGGGGTGCAATATCATCCGGAACGAGATTCGCTTTATCTTTCGTTGTTCGCGGAATTCTTCGATCGCGTCCGCAATGGCGGCTAGCTATTCGCGTTGTGTTTTGCAGGTGCCGGATGCTTACGGTGCGGGTCGGTTGCAGTATTCACTTTGAATGCGAATCGTCTGCGACGGTTATACTGTTGGTCAATCCGCGCCTGGATGCCGACCGTCCCATACGGCAGGAAATTCTCGATTTCGGCAGCACTACCAAGTCCGAATCGTTCGTCGACGCAGACGGCAACGTCGCCTACCGGGTGATTCTCGGAACTGGACTGAACCGGATTCAGCACGACGCGCTGGTAGACGTGTCCACCGCATCGGACAAGTCCGAGCAATTCGGCAACGCTCCGTCCGTGGCCACGCTCGAGCCGGCGTTTCTGCGTTACCTTCTACCTAGCCGATATTGCGACTCAGACAAGCTGTTTGCGTTTGCGAGGGATAAGTTCGGATCCATATACGACGCGGGCGAGCGCGTGCAGGCGATCTCAGATTGGGTTCATAACAACATAGAATACCGCTTTGGTTCGGGGAGGCCGGACATTTCCGCCGCGCAAGTGATCGAACGAGGCTATGGTGTATGCCGCGACTTTGCTCATTGCACGATTGCGCTGTGTCGAGCCTTAAACATACCGGCGCGATACGTCACCGGTCATCTGCCCGACATAGGACATGTAGATCCCGGTTCGCCGATGGATTTTCACGCCTACAGCGAAGTGTATCTAGGCGGCCAATGGCATGTCTTTGACGCTCGCTACAACGAACCCAGGATAGGCCGAATAAAGATCGCGCAAGGTCTCGACGCGGTCGAGTGCGCCTTTGCAACAGTGTACGGACCCGCCCTCCTGACCAGGTTCGATGTATGGGCCTACCAGGTCGATCCAAGCCAGGTGACAGTGGGCGATCCAATCGATCTCTCGAAGCGATTGGACGGTGCCGAGGAAATCAAGTCGTAAGGCGCCGCCGCTGCGCGCCTATCCATTCAACGCGTCGGCGCCAACGCGGCTCGCGAGACTCACTTCTAACTCGTAGGCCATGTACCGGCCGCCACCGGCGCTGGTATAGACGCCAGATACCGGCGGTAGATCGTTG
Source organism: uncultured delta proteobacterium (assembly GCA_963842085.1). Classification (GTDB taxonomy): domain Bacteria; phylum Desulfobacterota; class Binatia; order Binatales; family Binataceae; genus Binatus. The sequence continues at coordinate 1,459,936 of CAWJET010000001.1, read as the reverse complement.
TAATCCCTGCCGACAGCGAGGCGTATGTGGCGAATCATCGTGCGGCTCCGATGAGTCGGATCGAATCCGGTCCATCCTGTGCCGGGCAATAGCGCCTCGATCCACGCGTGGCTGGCCAGTTCAGGAGGTCCAGAGCTGGCGCTGCGGTGAGGGTCAGGGGCGAGATAGCCGGAAACGTAGCGGGCAGGAATGCCGGCCAGTCGGAGCAGGCCTATGCTGAGGTGCGCAAAATCCTGGCATACTCCGCCGCCCATGGTGAGTATGTCGTCAACGGTGGAGTGTACGTGAGTGGCGCCGCCGTCGTAGCCAAATTGATTGCGCACGTAAAGGATCATGCGCTCGGTATACCCGGCGATATCCTCGGACAGTTGTGGCCGCACCGACCAGAAAAATCTTCGCAGCCGATCGCTGAACGGTACATACCGGCTGGGATTCAGAAATTCTCCGTGCTCCCGCATCCTGGCCGTATCGCCGGCCAGATAATCGCCAACCGTGATTCGAGGCGGCGGTGGCGCGGGCAGCACCAGCCGCTCGACCAGCGAATCCGAGCTGATTACCAGCTCGGTATGAGGCGGCACGATATCGATTGAATGCGTGAGATTGCCGAAAGAGTCTCGATACTCGGAGATCTCCGCCCGCGGACTGACCTCGAGCCTGAAGGCGAGCCGCTTCTGATCGGGCGCGTCGATGGGAGTGAGCCGCACGTCGTTGTGCGAATGAGAGGCGGGCTGTTCGTAAACGTACCGAGTTACGTGTTTGATGCGGAATCGCATACGATCAGAGTCGTCGAGAACTATAGCTGTGCTTCGACACCGGCGGCAACGTGGCCGCTTTCGCGCGGGCGGTTCGTCATGCTTTAGATAGAAATTCAGGCCAGGGATTCAGCGCACTGAAACGAGACGAGAGAAATATGACTCCGAACAGTCTTCTAATCGCCAACCGCGGCGAGATCGCCATTCGCATCATCCGCGCGGCCGCCGAGATGGGCATCCGGACGGTGGCGGTCTTCCCGGACGACGATGCCACCTCGCTGCATACGCGAAAGGCCGACGAGGCCCGCCGTCTAAGCGGCGTGGGCGCGGCCGCGTACCTCGACGGAGAACAGATTATTGCGCTCGCCACAGACGCGGGCTGCGACGCGATCCATCCCGGCTACGGGTTTCTCAGCGAGAACGCCGGCTTCGCCCGGCGATGCGTCGCCGCGGGTATCACTTTCGTCGGACCGCGCGCCGAGATGCTCGAGCTCTTCGGCAACAAGGTGCAGGCGAGAGCGTTGGCCGAGCGATGCGGCGTGCCGATTCTGCGCGGTACCTCGGGGCCGACGAGCCTCGACGAAGCGCGGCGCTTTTTTTTGTCGCTGGGCGAGGGCGCTTCGATCATGATCAAAGCGGTGGCCGGTGGCGGTGGACGTGGGATGCGCGCCGTCTCGCGCGTCGAGGAAATCGAGGGCGCATATAAGCGCTGCCAGTCGGAGGCGCGCACGTCGTTCGGAAACGGCGACGTGTACGTTGAGCAGTTGATGCCGCGCGCGCGTCACATAGAAGTGCAGATCATTGGCGACGTCTCGGGCAACGTCAGCCATCTGTGGGAACGCGAATGCAGCATCCAGCGCCGCAATCAGAAGATCGTGGAGATGGCGCCGAGCCCGGGGCTCGCGCCGGCGCTCCGCGATCGGCTGACCGCCGCCGCGGTACGGATGGCGAAGGAGGTGCGTTACGACAACCTCGGCACGTTCGAGTTTCTCGTCAACGGCGACGCGCCCGCGCAGAACGACGAGGCGGGCTTCGCCTTCATCGAGGCCAACCCGCGGCTCCAGGTCGAGCACACGGTCACGGAAGAGGTGACCGGCATCGATCTCGTCAAGCTGCAAATTCAACTGGCTGCGGGCCGCTCGCTCGCGGAGCTTGGGATGCAACAGGCGGACATTCCCAAGCCGCGCGGGTTCGCGATGCAGGTGCGAATCAACATGGAATCGATGCGCGCCGACGGCAGCGCGAAGCCGGCGGGCGGCACGATCACCGCGTTCGAGGCGCCGTCGGGACCGCGGGTGCGCACCGATTCGTTCGCGTACACGGGATACACGACGAGCCCGAACTTCGATTCGCTGCTGGCCAAGCTGATCGCGCATTCGCATTCGGCGGACTTCGCCGACGTGGTGACGAAGACCTATCGCGCGCTATGCGAGTTCAGAATTGAAGGCGTGCCGACAAATATCGGATTCCTCCAGAGCCTGCTGCGGCATCCGGAGTTCCTCGCCAACCGCATTCACACGCGCTTCGTCGAGGACAATATCGCGGAGCTGGTCGGTGAAAAATCCGAGCATCGGCGTTTGTTCTTCGATCAGCCAAAGCCGGCTCCCAGAGCGGGCACCGGGCATGGCGGAGAACGGCGCGCGGGAGCAAAGATCGACGCGAGCGATCCGCTCGCCGTGCTCCATCACGGCAAATCCGCGAGCAATGCGCCGTCGCCAATTGCGGCGTCCACCACGGTCGTGACGCCGCAGGCGCACGACATCACGGCGCCGGAAAATACGGTCGCCATCGAGGCTCCGATGCAGGGCACGATCGTTTCGATCGATGTCAGCGAAGGCGACCGCGTGCATCGCGGGCGGCAACTGTTCGTCATGGAAGCGATGAAAATGGAGCACGTCATCGCGGCCGACAAGAGCGGAATCGTGCGGCGGATCACGGTTGCCACGGGCGACGCAATCTTCGAAGGACATCCGCTGGCGTTCATCGAGGAAGCCGACGTCGAAACGACGCAAAGCGCCGAAACCAGGGAAGTGGACCTGGATCGCGTGCGTCCCGACCTGGCGGAAGTGGTCGAGCGTCATGCGCTCGGACTCGACGCCGCGCGGCCCGACGCGGTCGCGCGCCGGCGCAAGACCGGGCAGCGCACCACGCGCGAAAATATCAACGACCTGTGCGACCCGGGCACGTTCGTCGAGTACGGTCCGCTGGTGATCGCGGCGCAGCGGCGGCGGCGCACGATTGAGGACCTGATCAAGAATACCCCGGCTGACGGGATGGTCGCGGGGATTGGGCGCGTCAACGGCGACCTGTTCGAGGAATCCAAAGCGCAGTGCATCCTGATGTCATACGACTACACCGTGCTGGCCGGCACCCAGGGGCAGCAGAACCATCGCAAGAAAGACCGGATGTTCGAAATCGCGCAGAAGTCGCGCTTGCCGGTGGTGTTCTTCACCGAGGGCGGCGGCGGACGTCCCGGCGACACCGACGGGCTGGGCGTCGCGGGACTCGACTGCATGGCGTTCAACTACTGGGGAAAGTTGAGCGGCTTGGTCCCGCTGGTGGGTATCAACTCGGGCCGCTGCTTCGCCGGCAATGCAGCATTGCTTGGATGTTGCGATGTAGTAATCGCGACCAAGGGATCCAACATCGGAATGGGCGGTCCCGCGATGATCGAAGGCGGCGGACTGGGTATCTTCCGCCCCGAAGAAGTGGGACCGATGGACGTGCAAGTAGCTAATGGCGTGGTAGACATTCCCGTTAACGACGAAGCTGAAGCAGTACTAGTGGCCAAGAAGTACCTATCGTACTTTCAGGGCGAAGTCCGCGACTGGGAATGCGCCGACCAGCGTCTGCTGCGCACGATCATTCCCGAGAATCGGCTTCGCATCTACGACGTCCGATCGGTCATCGAGACCCTGGCCGACACCGGCTCGGTGCTCGAGATACGCCGGCATTTCGGCCCCGGAATGGTGACGGCGCTGATCAGGATCGAAGGCCGTCCGGTCGGACTCATCGCCAACAACCCGGTGCATCTCGCGGGCGCAATCGACAGCAACGGCGCCGACAAGGCCGCGCGGTTCATGGCGCTGTGCGACGCGTTTGACATCCCGCTGCTGTTCCTGTGCGACACCCCGGGCATCATGGTCGGCCCCGAGGTCGAGAAGACCGCACTGGTGCGTCACGCGGCGCGGATGTTCGTGACGGGCGCCAACGTCAGCGTCCCATTTTTTACGATCATACTGCGCAAGGGCTACGGATTGGGCGCGCAGGCGATGGCGGGCGGCAGTTTCAAGGCGCCGATTTTCACGGTCGCATGGCCGACGGGCGAGTTCGGCGGCATGGGACTGGAGGGCGCGGTGAAGCTCGGCTATCGCAACGAGCTTGCCGCGGTCGAGGATCCCGCCAAGCGCAAGGAATTGTTCGACGAGATGGTGGAGCGAATGTATCGCCACGGTAAGGCGGTCAACACCGCGTCGCACTTCGAGATCGACGACGTCATCGATCCGCTCGACTCGCGCAAGTGGATCGTGGCGGGTCTGCGCTCGACGCCGCCCAAGGCGCCGCGCGCCGACAAGAAGCGGCCCAACGTCGATACCTGGTGACGGGATGTCGCCCCGCACCGCATGTTGGTCTGCTGGCTGCCCGATCGCGATCGACATTAGAGTCATCAGGGTATGACGGTGAACGAAACGGAATCAAAAGACATTGCGCAGAGTCCGCCCGATCAGCCAACGATCGCGACGCCACCGGCGCCGGCGTGGACGAGCAGGATCGAAGCGGTGCTGCTGCGACGGCTGCTAATCGTCGGCGTGCTATGCGTGCTCGTGATGGTCGGTCTGTTCCTGACCAACGTGAATCACCTCGAGGCGCGGTTTTACTGGAGCGCGATGTTCCCGGTCTTCCTCGGCGTGAGCCTCTGGCACGAACTGCTCGGGCCAAGTCGCCACGAAGGACCGGTGTGGAAGCGGATCTTGCGGCAAGCGCTACACTGGCTCGGACCGATCGTCGCGGTGCGGATAATTTTTCTGCAACTCGCGCGCGGACAGATGGACGCCGACGCAGTTGCCCTGATGACATTGGTGATTCTCGCCGTGACCTGTTTCATGGCAGGCGTGCACATGGACCGCAGCTTCTACTGGGTCAGCGCCGTGCTGGCGTTGGCGGCAGTGTTCGGAACCGAGGTCGAAGCGTACTTCTGGATGCTTGTGGCGCTCGCCATACTAGCGGTTGCGGTAACGGTGTTCGCTGCAATCACGCTGCGCCGCCGCACGACCAAACTCGCGCGCGTTGGAGGATAAACAGCACGATGCTCACAAAGATCCGTCACAATGTCGTGGCGGGAATCCTGACTTTCATTCCCATCTGGATCACCGTATGGGTGATCAGTTTCATGGTCGGGCTCCTGGTCGCCCTCGGCAGTCCGCCAGTCAGTGCGTGCCTATCCTGGCTGCGAATTCATTCGCCGACCCTCGCCGCGGGATTTTCGGCGCAGTGGTTTCAAGCGACGGTCTCGGTCGCGCTCGCCCTCGCAGCCCTGTACGTTCTCGGCGAGATTGCGACCGCCGTCGCCGGACGACGATTGATCGCCGCGTTTGACTACCTGATGGCGCGAATCCCGATTGTACAATCGATCTACGGCGCCGCGCGGCAACTCGTCACGAGTTTTCAGACGGGCCCCGACGGCGCCCAGCGCGTGGTGCTGATCGAATTTCCTTCGCCGGAAATGAAAACCATCGGCCTTGTGACCAGGATTTTCAACGACGCCGACACCGGCGAGGAAATCGCCGCCGTTTACGTCCCGACCACGCCCAACCCAACCTCAGGCTACATGGAATTGGTCCCGACCAGCCGCCTTGTGATGCTCGATTGGACAATCAACGAAGCGATGACCTTCATCATGTCGGGCGGCGCCGCCGCACCGCCGAAGCTGAACTATTCCAAAAAGCACGCGGAAGTATCCCCCATAAGCCCAATGGGCGAAGATCAGGCAAAAACTGAATAGTGTGTAAGTAATGCACGTCCGCACTCCAAGGTAGCCGAATGAGGTATCACAAATACAGGGAAATATACCCGGTATGAGATTTGCCTCCACACTTAGTATTGGGCTTACCGATTACCAAGATAAGCGAAAAGAGGTGAAAATATGAATCGGATATCGACTCTGTTGATCGCAGCTGCGCTTCCCGTCGCTTTCGCCGTTCCATCATTCGCGCAGAATGGAACGACGCTGGGCACTGTCGCCAACGGAAATACGGAGATCGTGTTCAAGGCCGCCGACACCAGCGACATCGCCATGCAAAAGCTTCAGACTTGGGGCGCCTTCGCGAGCGCGCATCCGAAGATCGCGCGCGAACTCGCCTACAAACCATCGCTGATCAATAACGACGGCTACGCGAAGAAGCATCCGGAACTTGCCGACTTCTTCTCGGCGCATCCGGACATTCGCGAAGCGATGGCGGCCAATCCCGGCAACTACGTTGCGATTCCGCCGCGTCCCGGCGAATAGCAGCACTCGCTAATTCGATCGGCCAGCCTGAGGCGGTCAGCCGCAGGCTGGCCGTCATGAAGCGGCGATCGTCCCGGACTGGTTCCGGTACCATTCGATGGTGTGTCGGAGTCCGGTTTCGAACTCCGTGGACGCTTTGAAGCCGAATTCACGCTCGGCGCGGGATACATCCAGGCATCGCCGCGGCTGCCCGTCGGGATTGCTTGCATCCCAGTCAATCTCGCCGGTGAAGCCCGCCATGCGCGCGATCATCGCGACCAGATCGCGAATCTTGATTTCCTTTCCCGCGCCTAGATTGACTGGCTCGGATTTGTCGTATCTTTGAGTCGCGAGAACTACTGCTCGCGCGCAGTCTTCGACGAACAGGAACTCGCGGCTGGCAGAACCAGTGCCCCATACTCCGATGCGCGGTGCGCCCGTAGAGACTGCGTCGAGGCACTTCTTGATCAGCGCTGGGATCACGTGCGACTTCGACGGATCGAATGAATCCCCCGGGCCGTACAAATTCACGGGCAGAAGATAGATCGCGTTAAAGGCGTATTGTTCGCGGTACGCCTGAGCTTGGACCAACAGCATCTTCTTCGCCAGTCCGTACGGAGCGTTGGTCTCTTCCGGATAGCCATCCCAGAGGTCGTCTTCCTTAAACGGCACGGGAGTAAATTTCGGATAGGCGCAGACCGTGCCGACCGCGACGAATTTCGAGACACCCTGGAGCCGCGCCTGCTCCATCAACTCGACGCCCATCGTCAGATTGTCGTAGAAGAAGCGGCCTGGGTTTTCGCGATTGGCGCCGATGCCGCCGACCACCGCAGCCAGATGAATGACGATTTCGGGGCGCGCGTCGGCGTACATCCGGGCGACCGCCTCGCCGCGGCGTAGATCGTAGTCGCGCGACCGTGGCACGAATATCTCGGTGCATCCGGCGCGGCGCAATTCGGCGACCACGTGGCTGCCCAGGAATCCCGCACCGCCGGTGACCACCACCCGTTTTCCAGCCAGCCGATTTCCCGCCTGCTCAGCCATCATTCGTTCCTCGCCTCCGCAGCTCCGCCGCATTTGCATCAGAACAGTTTCGATAGTGCTACTATAGCGGCGCTCGCGATGCGATACGCCAACGATTTGCGCTACCATGTCGCTTCGTCGAACCGATGCTAAGCACGCATACCAAGGTCAGGATCGCCGTTGCACTTTCACGGACCGTTCGCGCCGCTCGTAGCTTGGCCGGTCGCGACTCCAACGAAGTCGAAGTGTTTCGCGGTGGACTCAAGTGGCGACTCGACCTGTCGCAGGGCATCGATCTCGCAATCTACCTGTTGGGTGCGTTCGAACGCTCGACGGTGGATGCGTACCGCAAAATGATCAAGCAGGGCGACACGGTCCTTGACATTGGCGCGAACGTCGGTGCACATACTCTCCACCTAGCCAGGCTGGTCGGAGACAGCGGCGCGGTGATCGCGTACGAACCGACTGCCTACGCGGTGTCGAAGCTGCGGCAGAACCTGGCTTTGAATCCCGGCCTCGTTCAACGCGTCACCGTCGCGCAAGTGATGCTCACCGATTCTGACGATCGGATTCCCGAACATGAGATCTACTCGAGCTGGCCCTTGACCACTCAAAACAATCTGCACGTCGGTCATCGCGGCCAACTCAAATCGACGGAGGGTTGCAGAGCGCTGAAGCTTGACAGCCATCTGAAAAGCCTCAAAGTGAAAAAAGTCGATTTCATCAAGATGGACGTTGACGGGTTCGAGTGCCATGTCCTCGGTGGCGCCACCGTGACACTGGAGAACTATCAACCGTCGATTCTGATGGAATTGTCGCCCTATCTCTATTCGGAACACGGCAAATCTCTTGACGATCTGCTGTCATTGCTGAATCGGGCCGGCTATTCGATGTTTCATCTCGGCGAAAGATCCGTGCTGCCGATGGACTCCCGCCGCCTCCATGCGATGGTGCCAGCCGGCAGCAGCATCAACGTGATCGCGAAGGCGCGCAGCAATCCCGCGACAGGCGACTCCACGGAAATCCAGCGCCTCCCGTAACCGAGGGATGAGCCGCATCGAGAGATGTGAAGATCACGCGGCCTTTTCGAGCAACCAGTTGAAATATAGTGGCAATCCGGGAATCAGCCGCAGCCGCGCATGGCGGATGACCCGCAAGCCGGCGCGATCGAAGGCGCTGGCCGCGGCCCGCGGCGTGGTGATGTGATGATCCTCGATGCCCTTGAATCCAATTATCCGAAAGCCCAATTCCATCATCGGGTTCACCGCCGGCATGCCGAGAAGAAAACGGCCGCCCGGCTTGAGGACGCGTCCAATCTCGCTGAGCCCCTGCTCGTAGCGATGCAAGTGCTCGAAGACCGAGAAGCTGAGCACGAGGTCGAACTCCGCCGTCTCGTACGGCAGTTCATACACACTGCCTTGGACGAGCTTGGCGGTACGCCCGTATGCGCCGAGCCACGCCTGGACGGGGGCCGGGTCGGCGTCGAGGTCGATGCCGTGCAGCTCGTCCACGCTTGCAGCGATGGCGAGCAATACCGCGCCCGCTCCATAGCCGACCTCAAGCGCCTTGGGGTAGCGGCGATCGGCTATCATCCGCAAACCGAGATTGATTCGCCCGCGAAAGAATCGCCCGATCAGCGGACGCCTGTAGTATGCGATGGGATCGGTCGGGCCATTGGGAACGAGACCCTTCAACAGGTCAAGAGTTAGTTGCAAATCGGCTTGAGGCTGGTCGTTTATCACGGAACGGTGCTCGCTCTCATGAAATCTTTCCGCGTTCATCAACACCCTCCTGGCGGGAAGGCGGCAGGGACCGTAGAAGCGCTTGGCGATGCCGTGATTTTCCATATGCGGATTCTGGGACCAGGCCTCAACATATCTGTTGCATGGGTAAAGGGGACATAGAACGCGTCATTTGGATCGAAAACGGGATCGGTTCCCGGTCTCATGGATCCCATATCGAACTCGAGGGTGCCTTTGGAATTTAGTTCAGCTAACTCCGCATCCGTAGCGCCCGGCGACCAGGTACTAAGCGGTGGAAAGCTGTCCGAAACGACCCACTGCGCCGACTTGGTAGCCCTCTTCAGACAGTCCAGGCTATGGACCGGTAGCGGGTCGTAGATCCCAGTCACCTGTGGTTTCCCGAAGCCATCGCCGCCGACGAAGACCACTGTGGACGCCCGCGGAATGTGCTCGATCATCCATTTGCGGGCAATCGTGCGACTGTCCGTCTGATCGAGAAGCCAGTTGAGCTGCACATCCCTTATCAGTGAAGGCGCCAATATGACGATGCTGACAAACCCAGCCATCAGGAGACCTGGACGCGCCCCAATCCGCGAGCATGCCAACGCAGTCATGTCCGAGGCAAACACGCCGCCAAGCACCGCCATTGCGAGCAGCGGAGTTGTGAGATAACGAAACTCGAGCTGCGGATGCCCGCCGGTTAGCATCAAGAAACAGACTACGACGAATGCGAGCAGAGGGAACGTACCGGGCCTCGGGCGAAAGATCACCCACAGCATTGCGGCGAACAGGAAGACTTCCAACCCGATTCCAAAACCCGCTGGCATCGCCCGAAGCAAAAGCCATGGCCATCCATAGCCGACCGGCGAGTGACCACCGTTCCACATTCTGTAACTGCTTCGCAGGTAGGCGAAGTCGAGAACAGTCTGCCGTAAATCGAGAAAGAAATAAGGGTCAGCGCAACAGAAGGTCAGTATCGCAACAAGACCTGCCAGGTAAATTCTCGGAGCCAACCGGGAAGCAAGCATCGGTTGATTCTCCCGGCGTCGCGCTTCCACATGCGCGACGAAAATGCCAATCACTATCGCCCCGGCCGCATAGTGCGTTGCTGCCGCCAGGCCACAGAAAAGACCTGCCAACACGTAGTCAATAAGATAACCGCGGGTGGCAATCCGCAAAATCGCGAAGATACTTAGAGCCAGCCACAAGCCGGCAGGAACCTCGGGCTTGGCGAACTTGGATTCGCGCACGTGAATGTAGCAGACACCTACTATCACTGCGGAGGCCAGTGCAGCCGCGGATCCAAACACCGGCGCGACCGCCAGATAAAGCACCGGTACGGTCGCAGTGCCCATCGCCGCCGAAATTTGCCGCGCGATCAAAAACGCTTGCGCTCGGTTATTGGAACCATACGCGGTCTCCAGATTGGCGCCAGCACCCGTGACCGTGGCGTAAGATCGCAAGGCTCCGTGGATGAGATAGGTCTGAGCCGCCGGATAGATCGCAAAGTGAGGATTCCAATCCTTCTCGAAGCCGAGCGCCGTCGGAACGGTCCGTTCTTCATCAGGACGAAACTGATCGGGAAGCCCGAACCCTATCGATGAAAATCTCAACCACGCGGCGATCAAGGTGAGTCCCATCACGAGCAGAAATTGCAATCGCTTATCGATGTTGGGTGAAGAACCTGCTTTCAGGTGAGTGAACAAGGGTTCAGACGAACTTGATCCGTGTGCAGGCGAACATCACCATTCGGATCAATAGCCAGCCGTGTCTCCAGCGTGCGATGTTGGTCTCGCCGTATGTGCGTTCCGCGTAGCGAATCGGCACATCGACGACCTTCAAATTGAGTTTGGCAGCGCCGAAGATCAGGTCGAAATCGCCAAACGGATCGAACTCCCCGAAGTAGTCTCTATTCCGAGCTATCAATTCGTAGTTCTGACGGCTCAGCACCTTGGTGCCGCATAGCGTGTCCTTGATTGACTGCCCCAGCAGCCACGAAAATGCGACCGCGAAAAACTTGTTTCCAATCAGGTTGAAGAAGCGCATCGCCTGCGCCTCCATCGGATAAACCAGCCTCACGCCGTTGACGAATTCGCCCTTGCCCGAGCGCAATACTTCGTAAAAGCGCGGCAGGTCTTCGGGCGGCACCGTCAAGTCGGCGTCAAGTATCATCAAGACGTCACCGTCGGCTGCCGCGAATCCCGCGCGAACCGCGTCGCCTTTCCCGCGTCCGCTCTGGCGAAGGATCTTCACGCGCCTGGCTGGATAGTTTGCCGCCGTCCGCTCGATGGCGCCGTAGGTGTCGTCTGTAGAATGACCTTCAACGAAAATCAGTTCTGTGCCCGCACCCATCTCGGGAACGCGGCGGAAGATGTTGTCGATATTGCCGGCTTCGTTGCGGGCCGGCACTACCACGCTCACCATCGGTTTTCGATCGCGCGCGCCCTCCCGCTGCCATGAGGGACGCGCGATAAGGAAATTAGTGAGCGCTGCAAGCCGAAACGGTCCAATCTTTACCAGGTATTTGTTGAACAGCGCGTCAATCACCGGGACTCGTAGCGGGAAAAGAACTTCCTGCCACTGCCGGATCATCTCGAACCCGCTCAGGTAGAGCATATTCTCGACGTCCGGCGTAGTCAGCCAGTTCCGTGTGATCGCCGGATTGGCGAGACCGAGCGCTCGTACCAGAGCGAGCGGAAGTTCCCACAGACGGCTATAGGTGTTGAGTACGATGCGGGTCTGCGGCCCACTTAGCCGGGCTACCCGCTCGAATACCGCTTCGACGTCCCACAAATCATTCACAAGATCGGACAGGATTATGTAGTCGAAGGTTCCGGGCACGTTCAATTCCTGAACGTCCTGCAGTAAGAACTCGATTTCGGGATGTCTATCTCGTGCGCGAGATACCATCTCCGGCGAAAAATCGACTCCTACCCCCATCGATGGCTCGATCGACGCTATCACGTCTCCTTCGCCACTTCCCAGCTCCAGAACGCGCTGCCCCGGCGGAATGAGAAACCGATATATCTCGGCGATTCTGCGATGATAGTAATTACTCGAACGGCGGCGAGTGTAACTGTTCCAATACGCGATTCGCTGGTCGCGATATAGCGCCACCTTTTCGGCAGCCCCGCCGACATCTTCGACGCACGGGTCCAAGCTCGTCGATCCCGCGGCAGACGGCCGCGTCATTCGTCGTTCCTTTCGCGGACTGCGCGGCGGGCGAAGCCTTTGGAGCGGCGCTTCTTGACCTTGGTCGCTTCCGTCTGTCGAGTCTCCGCGAAATCTATCATTGCCTGCTGGCAGGCCGGCGCGGCATCGGCGGCTGCGCTCCTGACGTAAGTGCCGTCGGACATCATTTCCCACTGGCAGCGATTGGGCCGCAGCTGGATGTCGAGCACGGTGCGCAATTCCTTGCGCAGTTGAGGATCCTCGACCGGTGCGACGACCTCGACGCGGCTCTCGAGATTGCGCTTCATGCAATCCGCGGAGCCGATGAGAAACTCGTCCGCGCCGCCATTGCGAAAATAATAGATGCGGCCGTGCTCGAGGAACCTGCCGACAATGCTGACGACGCGGACACTCTCCGACAGCCCCTGGATTCCCGGTCGCAGCCTGCACGTATCGCGCACGATCAGGTCGACCTTCACGCCCGCTTGCGACGCGCGATAAAGGGCCCGCGTGATGTCCACGTCTTCGAGCGCGTTCATCTTGAACTGGATCAACCCCGGCGATGCGGCCGAACTGACCTTGATTTCGCGCTCGATTCGCGCCAGCAGCGCGCGCTTCAGCACGGTCGGCGCAGGCAGGATCTTGCGATAGGGACGATTTGGCATATAGCCGGTCGTCAGGTAGTTGAACAGCTCAGTCAGGTCTTCACCGATAGTGCCGTCGCAAGTCAGCAGTCCGTAGTCGGCGTAAAATCTCGCCGTTACGGGATGATAGTTGCCGGTGCCGATGTGTGCGTAGCGCCGCAAGCCGTTGTAGTCCTGGCGGATGACCAGGATCACCTTGCTGTGAGTCTTCAGACCCACCACGCCGTAGGTTACATGGATTCCGAATTCTTCGAGCCGCGTCGCAAACTGGATGTTCGCAGCTTCGTCGAAGCGCGCCTTCAACTCGACCACCACCGCCACCTGCTTGCCGTTGCGCGCCGCGTCGCACAGGTAGCCGATGATCTTCGAATCAGGCGAGGTCCGATACAGCGTCATCTTGATCGCGCGGACCTTCGGGTCGTCCGCCGCTTCGCGCAAAAACCGCTCGACCGAAGTCGAGAACGACTCGTAGGGATGCAGCAGCAGGAACGAACCGGCATCGCGGATGACGTGGAAGATGCTGCGGCCGATGGTCAGGCGCGGGTGATCCACCGGATGATGCGGTGGATCGTGCAGCGCCGGCGCGTCGATCGCCGCAAGCTCCCCGAGATCGCGCATCGCAAGCATTCCGTCCACTTCGAACACGTCGGCGCGTTCGTCCAGCCCGAGTTCGGCGGCCAGCATCCCGCGGTGAACCGAATTCGTCCCGGTCAGCACTTCCAGCCGCACGATTGGCGCAAAACGGCGGTCGCGCAGCTCGGATTCGATCAGCGCCAGCAAGTCGTCGGCCTCGTCCTCGTCGCGCTCGGTGTTGGCGTTGCGCGTCACGCGAAACAGCTCGTACGACTCGATCAGCATCGAGGGAAACAGCAGGTCGAGGTTGTTCGCGACGACGTCCTCGAGTCGCACAAAATCGCTTTGATTGCCGACCCGCAGGAAACGGGGGATGCCGAAGCCGATCGGGATTTTTACCCGCGCCATCAGCGGATCCGAGTCGTTCTGGTAACGCGCCGTGACCAGCAGGTTGAGTGACAGGTTCGACACGAACGGGAACGGATGAGCGGGGTCCATCGCCTGCGGCGTCACCAGCGGGAAAATATTCTTGTAGTAGTACTCGCGAACGGACTTGCACTCCTGGTCAGACAGGCTGGCGTACAGCCGCACCCGGATGCCGTGGTTCTCGAGCTGGCGGAGAATCTGCGGACCAAGCTCGCGCTGCCGCTGCTCGAGCTCGCGCACTACCAGGTAGCACTCCGTGATCTGTTGCTGCGGCGTGCGCCCGTCAACCGTCAGCTCGTGCATTCCCGCGACGACCTGCTGCTTGAGGCCGCCGATGCGCTTCATGAAGAACTCGTCGAGGTTGGACGCCGTAATCGCGAGAAACTTGAGGCGCTCGAGCAGCGGATTTCGTTCGTCTTCGGCCTCATGCAGAACACGCCGATTGAACGCGAGCCAGGTCAGCTCGCGGTTGAGGAACAAGTCGGGCGACGCCAGGTCCTTGTCGATTCGCGCCGGCGGCGCCTTCTCGACCGCCGAAGCTGCCCCGTCAACGATCGCGGCTATTGCCGGTGGATCGGCCGCCGCTCCATTTTGAGCCGCCGGCGCATCCGCAACCGTCGTCGCGGCAACTATCCCGGGATTATCCGCCTGATCCCCCATATGCTCATCCGATCCCATCCTCACCCCGGCATTCTAGCCGCCTGCGCGGTCAATTGCCTATCCTGCCGGCCCTATGGTGACTAATAAATCAGTATTTCCGACATGTTATAAGACGTCGATTTGTTATCGACGCGTCGATTGTGCGATCTTCTGACTCAAGGTTTGCCCGGTGCACCATGAATGACTATCTGTACGAAGTCGCAACCCGGCTCGTCGCGTTCGACACGGTCAGCGCAAAGAGCGATCGCGACGCGATGGAATTCATCGCAGGAGAACTCGCACCGCGGGGATTCAAAACCGCACTGCAACCGGTCGAGCTGCTCGGCGTCTCGCAGGCCAACCTGGTGGCGTGGCTTGGACCGCCGCGCGTCGACGGACTGATAATTTCAGCGCACGTCGACACCGTTCCCTTCGACGGACAGCCCGGATGGGAGCGTGAGCCGCTCAAGCTCGAACCCGCGGGAGAGCGAATTTACGGCCGCGGCACCAGCGACATGAAGGGGTTCATCGCGCAATGCCTCGACGCGGCGCGCACGCTTGATTCGACCCGGCTCAAACGTCCGCTGGTATTCGTCTTCACGGCGAGCGAGGAAGTCGGTTGTCTCGGCGCCCATAGCGTCGCGCCCGCGCTCAAACAAATCCTGGGCGACACGCCGGTGCCGCGCCTGGCATGGATCGGCGAGCCGACTTCGTGGGGCGTGTCTCACGCGCACAAGAGCATCGTCTCGTTCGGGGTAACCGTGCGCGGCATCGGCGGTCATAGTGGCGCACCGGCAAGGGGCGTCAACGCGATTGCCGTGATGGGCCGGGTGATCGACACGATCGGCCGTTTTCAGCGGGAGCTCGCCGCGCGGCGGCCTGCCGAATACGCGAAGATTTTTCCCGATGCGCCGTACGACGTGCTGAATTTCGGAACGGTGCACGGCGGGATCGCGCTCAACATGATCGCCGAACAATGCACGTTGCGCATCAGCTATCGCACGCTGCCCGACGCCGATCCGCTCGACGTTTACCGCGAGATCGCGCGCCGGCTCGACGCGCTCGACGGCCACGACTATGCCGGTAGCGAGCATCGCGCGAAAATTGAAATCGCACTGTCGAATGTCGTGCCGCCGCTCGACTCGCCGCGCGGGACGGCTCTGGAAGCCGCGCTGTTCGAGGCGACCGGGGCAAAGACCTCGGGCGGCGCGCTCTACGCCACCGACGGCGGATGGTTCACCGGCTCGGGCGTCACCTCGCTCATCTGCGGCCCCGGCGACCTCGAGCAGGCGCATCAGCCCAACGAGTACGTCCGCCGCGACGCCTTCGAACGCGGGCCGGCGATGATTCGCAAAGTCGTCGAACGCATGTGCTGTGTCGCGTGAATTCCTCGTCGTTGTGTCTCGATTTCTGAGCGATTCGTGTTTCATTCTCTCAACATCAGGATGTTCTTTCCGGAACCGCAGCGGGGATCGGGACAGTAATCCAGGCCACTAATTGTGGTTTGCGACCCGCGTACCACTATCGGTGGGTTCGTTCCGTCAAAATTAGTTTTTCGGAAGAGGCTGGCGCTCGGCACTGAGCGGAGGGCGGCGCGCTGGGAATTACGTCGGATGATTTCGGGGAGCCGGACCGGACGCGCTCGATGAGCGTTGTCCATCGTCAAGCATTCTAGCGCGTTGGCGTCGAGGGCATAAGGCCGATGAGTTCATCCTCCTGAAGAGTGAAGTGGAGCGCGCGCGGCGCGCGAACGAGGAGACCGGAACCGGCTTCGCGTGGCGCGAAGCTGTCCGAGGTCCCTCCTCCCGTCGCTAACGCTCCCGTTGTCGGGATGACAAGCCGTGGCGCGTCGCTCGTTGGTAAGAGCGATGACTCGGAGCCGGCACTCCGATAACCGACCAGGCCGATGAGTTCATCCTCCTGAAGAGTGAAGTGGAGCGCGCGCGGCGTGCGAACGAAGAGACCGGAACCGGCTTCGCGTGGCGCGAAGCTGTCCGAGGTCCCTCCTCCCGACGCTAACGCTCCCGTTGTCGGGATGACAAGCTGTGGCGCGTCGCTCGCTTCGTAAGAGCGATGACTCGGAGCCGGCACTCCGATAACCGACAACTTTCCTCACAAACTCTTGGGATGAGGCAAAAGGGATTTACTGAACTGAAATAGGTATTCGAACTTCGAACGACGAATTGATCGCGACGCCGTTCTTCACCGCGGGGAAAAACTTCCACTGCTTGAGCGTGTCGAGCAGCACCTGGTTGAGACGCGGACTCGAAGTCGGCTTTTCCAGCGTGACCTCGATGGTGCCGTCGAACGAGACTTTGAAACGCGCGACGGCCTCGGTCTGCATCACGTCCTCGCGCAGGTCGTCGGGTATGATCGGGGTCGGCGCGTAGATCGCGCGCGCGCCCACCGTATCGCTGCCAATTCCGCCGCCGCCCGAGCCTTCGCCGGTTTCTGAACCGCCGCTCGCGCCGCTTTCCGTCGCCGTCCCCGCTTTCGCGCCGGAGGTTTCTCCGACGCTGGGCGCGTTGGTGGATTTCTCCGTGCCGTAAGGAGAGCGAATCACCGGCGGCATCGGCGCCGCGAGCTTCTTCTCATGGACCACCGGATGGGGTTTGACGATCGGTACGGTCGTCGGATGAGGAATCGCCGGCGCCGGTGCATGAACCGCGCCGCCGCCCTGCAACCCGCCGACCGCCGGAGGTATCTCGACCAACCGGGCTTCGATCGGCTGCAACTCCGGGGGCGGCGCTTTCGTGCGCATCAGGATGAGCGAAAATCCGCTCAGCAGGATCGCCCAGATCGCGATCGCAGCGGGGATTACAAAGAGCAGGCGCCGCGCCGGTTCGTCGAGCTCGGGCGGTTGCATGAGAAGGCGGGCGGCGTCGGTCATTGCTTGCGCTTCACCGCGATCAGGAAATGCTCGACGCCCGCGCGCCGCGCCTGGATCATCGCCTCCACCACGGTGCCCTCAGGCGCGTCGCTGTCGGCGTTGACCACCACGCCGAGGTCGTTCGCCTTGAGCATCGGCTTGAGCACGAACGCCAGTTGGTCGAGCGTGGTGGGAGTCTTGTCGATGAAAATGTGACTGTCGTGGGTGACGGTCAGCGTGATCGGCTCGCGATGCTCGAGCGATTCGGCGTCGCCCCTGGGCAGATTGACGGTGATCGAGTTGAGACTCTGCATCGACAGCGACGCCAGCATGAACGTCACCAGCAGAAAGAACATCACGTCGATCATCGGAATGATTTCGATTCGCCCGTGACGAAAATGGCGCGCCCGTTGGAGCTTCATCGTATCTCTCCGATGCGCGCGCTCATCGCGCGACCGCCGCCGGGCGCGGGACGAGCTCGGATTCGCCGCCGCTTTCCTGGTCGAGCCGAATATGATCGACCAGCCGCGAGCCCAGCCGCTCCATCGTGTCGAGCGCCTGCGATTGCGTCCGGGAAAGGAGGTTGAACGCGAACAGCGCAATCACCGCGATCAGCAGGCCGAGCGCGGTCGAAATCAGCGCCTGCGCCACGCCCGCCGTCACCTGAGTCGGCGCGACCAGCGTTGACGCGCCGATCACGTTGAACGACTGCATCATGCCCGCGATGGTGCCGAGCAGGCCCAGCAGCGGCGCCGCGGTGACAACAGTCTCGAGCACCCAGAGTCCACGGGCGAGCGTCTTTTCGATCCGGCCCGCTTCATCGCCGGCTCTCGATTCGACCCACCACGCGGGCTTGTTGCGATTGTCGGCGATCACCTGAAGGAAGCGCCCGTACGCGTTGCGCGGCCCGAGATCGTGCAGCCGCTTCTCGAGCTCGACCCACGAAAATCCAAACGTCTCGATCAAGTTGGCGAGCTGCGCCGGCAGCCGCAGGCATCGCGTATAGAGCACGGCGCGGTCGATGGTTATGGCGATTGCGAGAGCGCCGAGCGCCAGCAGCGGATAAACCATCGCGCCGCCGTACTTGATGGCGTTCCACGCTACTAATAGTTCCTGCATTCCTCAGCTCTCCTTACGATAACTGACGCCCGATGCGCGACCTGGGTTTCATGGCGCCTGCGTAGCGGCAGGTTTGGTGAATGGCAGTTCCCATTTTATCCCGCCGTACAACGCGCGGCGCGGTCCGTATTGATTGGCGAACACGCCGATGCCGGTGCCGTTGCGAACGAGGTAGGTGTGATCGAAGAGGTTCACGATCGCGCCACGAAACTCGAGCACCCCACCATTGTTGGGCACCGGTACGCGCCGGGTGATGCCCGCATCCACCTGGATATAGAATGGCAGGTTTCCCGTGTTCGCGAACCCACTTCTGAGCCCGCTCCCGTATATTCCATCGACGCTGAACATCCATCCGCGCCAGTTGTAAACTGCCCCGGCAGAATTGGTGAAGGTCTGGTCGTGATCGAGAAAGATGTAGTGGCTGTTGATATATTTCAGCTCGTCCGGCGCGAAGTTGAACTGCCCCGATTCCACCTGCGTCCCCTGCGCGACGCTATAGGCGAAGTTCTCGTAGGCGTAGATATTTTCGTGATTGTACGAACCGGTGAACTCGACTCCCCAGACGCGCCCCTTGTTGTAGTTGAAGGTCTCGAAGATTAGAGCGGGTCCGAACTGTCCTTCGTCGATCAGTTCGGAAGCCTTCTTGTAGTACGAATCGATCCCGACTTGCAGCCCCGGAACGGGGAGAACGTCCTGAATCACACCCACATCGAACAAATGATCACGCTCGACCGTCGGTGTGCCGTTACCCTTCGACGGCGGTGCTCCCGTCGTGCCTTCCGTTTGTTTTATATCGCTGACCAGCACCAGTTCGGTCTCGGGTGGAGTCATCTGCCGCGCGTATCCAGCATGCAGCGTCGTGCCCCTGAATAGTTTGTATTCAGCCGCAACACGAGGACTCGCCTGATCCGCACGCACCAGTCCGTCGTACAGGTCGAAGCGGACCCCGTAGTTAAAGGTCAATTTTTCGATCGGCTTCCATTCGTCCTGTAGGTACCCGCTGTAGATCCACGTCTGCAGCCCGACGTCGTCAACGAACGAGATGGGCACGTAAGGAGGCATTTGCGTGCCGTCCGGGAAGGCCTTGAATGTCGACTCATGATTGTCGATCTCGACGCGCTCGGCATCGAAGTATCCGCCCAGGCGAAATGTATGGCTGGCGATTCCGTGATATGCCGTGTCGAGCTGAAAACCGTTGCTCCAGTCGCTGCGAAAAACTCGCGACGCGGCGCCGTCATAGATCAGGTCGCCGGTATGGTCGGGATTGAAAGTAACCGCCGAGTAACGGCTGAACGGCGCAATCTGATAATCGAAATTGTCTCCAACCGTGCCCTGCAGCGCCAGCACACCGAAGTAGTTTTGCTCGTCTTGGTTCTCGCGTACCTTGGCCGACGGATATACCGGCACTCCTGCCAGCACGAACGCCTGCGGCTGATTCGGGTTGGCGGGAATCTGAAAGTGATTGATGGCGGTCCCCGTGATCAAGCTCAGCCGCGTCGTCGGATTCAGGAAGTACGAGAAATATCCGAAGCCCGCGCCCTGGTTGCTGGTATCGTGAATCGCGGTAGGTCCTGAGGTTGGCGGCTCGAGTCCGCGATCGGTGCCGAGATATTGCCCTGTCACGAAGTAGCTGAAGTTGCCCTTCGAGCCGCCGTACTCGAAGCTCGGCTGAGTCGTTCCGCGCTGTCCCCCGTAAAAATCCACGTCGGCGACCGGGTTGAGCAGCCCGTCCTTGGTCTTGATGTCGATGACCCCGGCCGTTCGCAGGCCGTATTCTGCCGGCAGGACTCCAGTCAGCAGGCTGATCGATTGGGCGAAGCGCGGACTCAGCACCTGTCCGAAGGCAGTGATCCCTTCGGGAAGCTGGACGCCGTTGATCCGGTACTGAAGATTGGCGTGATCACCGCGGACGTGGAGCTGTCCATACGAATCCTGCGCGACGCCCGGCGCCTGCAGAATCACCTGGTTTAGAGGCGTATTGTTGCCCTGCGGCAATTCATTGATAGCCTGCTGGGTAAACGTGTATTTGCTGCCACCTGTGTTCGGCGACAAGGAGTTGCGCGCCTCATTCAATCGCGTTGCCGCGACCCTCAGGCTGACCGCCTTCTCGGCTTCCATCGCAAGCACCACCGGCGCCGCGCCCTTGGTCGAGACCGTGACGATCTCGGTCGCGGTCTTGAATCCCTCCTTGGTTGCCACCACCGCATAGGTGCCGCGGCTGACCTCGCTGAAGGAAAATTCACCTGCATCGTTGCTCGTCGAGTGAGCCACGACCCGCCCGTTGGAGCCCTGAAGAGACAGTGCCGCCTGTTTGAGCGGTCTGCCGAGCGCGTCCTTCACCACGCCCGTGACTCGATATTTCGTTGCCGTAGTCTTCAAATTAGCGGCCAGTGCCGGCATGCAAATAGCCAGTTGAATCAGTATCGCTACTGCCGAGATCAACCCAAAGAAACTCCTTCTCATCGCAAGCTCCCATGCATTCAAGTTTCCGCCCACGCTTCCGATGCGCGAGTGGCGGCGCGCGAAACGGTCGCGCGCACGAGAAGAATCGAATCTTTCGAAAAGGGGGCTTAGAGCGATACGGGAGGAGCACGCACGCGCGCCGTCGAGAAGACGGGCGACGCGAATCGAATTGGCGCGGCGATGAATATCGTCTCGGCGATAGCAGGACTGCGCTGGACCGTCGTCGCCGCGGCGAGCGAGCCCGGCGCATGGAGCGCGAGTTGACAAATGGGGCAGAGCCCCTCGTACACGCTGAGCTGGGTGGTTACAACCCCGTCGCGCGAGACCGCGCCCTCATGAAAATGAGCGACGCCGATAAGCTGCGAAACCAGGATCAGCGCGGCGCAGAATGTAGCAATGGTGCGCGCCCCCGCTCTGCCGCATTTGTGAAAGCTGGATATCATCGGAACTTCCGGCCCGATGGTCGTCGCCGGATTCTAGCTCTCATCGAGCCTGCCGTCTGACAACCCGATGTGTCAAGCGCCCCGCGCGATTCTTCGCTGCGCCAGGAAGGTTAATGTAGGCCTTCTGCTACCTCGACGCGGCCGTCATCCAGCCGCCACTCGACCCTGGTGCACCTTTTCGCCAGCGCGTCGTCATGCGTCACGATCACCATCGCGCCGGGATACTCGGCCAGCGCTTCCTCAAGTCGCTCGATCGCCGGCATGTCCAGATGGTTGGTCGGCTCGTCCAGCACCATTGCCCACACCTGCCGGCCCAGGCCGTACGCCATGGCGAGCTTGCGCGCCTCGCCGGGCGACGGCGCGGCCGACTCGAGCAACCTGTCCGGATCGACGCCCAGCGCCGCGACCAACGCAAGCACGCGGCCGCGATCGTCGGGGTTGAGCTCGCGGACCCTGTCGAGCATCGCGACGCCGTCGCGCGCCGTGAGTTCCTGGGGCAGGTAGAGAGTGCGTCCGGGCGGGATATGCGCGCCGCGGATCATCGCGGCCAGCAGCGTGCTCTTGCCGATTCCATTGGGGCCGGCGACCCGAATTTTCGCGTCGCGCAGCACCGCCAGATGGACGTCCTCGAGGATTCGCGCCTCGCCCGCGAAAATCGCCGCCTCGTCGAGGGTGAAGACCTTGGCCACCGGCGCGGGCACGTAATCGACGAAAATCGAGCGCCCCTTCGGCTTGCGAAACCGGTACTCGCCGAGCCTTTCCGACACGCGGTCCGCTTCGCGCCGAAGTATTCCTGCCTCGTGCGATTGTCGCGCCAGGCCCGCCCTCGCCTTCCCTTTTGCCAGCGAGCTGGTCGCGTCATGATCGCGCGGGCCTTTCATCCGCTTGCGAGTTGTATTGGCCGCGGCCGCGGCCTGCAACGCGCGTCGGTCGGCGAGGCGGCGCGCCAGGTTCTCCCGCTGATGCTTCAGCCGTTCGTATTCCGCGTAATGCTCGCGCTCCTCCGCTTCCCACGCGCGCTTGGCGTCGGAGTACGAGCCTCGCCAAATGCGCACGGTGCCGTCATGCACGCGCACCGTATGATTCGTGATTCGATCAAGCAGCGCGCGATCGTGCGAGACAACGATCCCGACGCCGCGAAAGCGTTCGAGGCCCGCAATCAGCAGCTCGCGCGCCTCGACGTCAAGATGGTCGGTCGGTTCATCGAGCATCAGCACCGCCGGCTCCGCGCCGAGCGCCGCGCCGACCTGCCATCGCTTGCGCTCTCCCGGCGACAACGTCGGCCATCGTGCCAGTGAAAAAGCGTCGAGGCGCAACTCGCCGTGGATTCGGCGCGCGACACCGTCGCTCGCGTGCGCAAACGCGGCGATTTCCGGTGTCATCGCTTCGACGGTCTGCGCGCACGCTCGAATCACGCCGCGCGGCGGATCCAGATAGATGTGACCGGCCGCCGGCTCGAGCTCGCCCGCGATAAGGCGCAGCAAGGTCGTCTTGCCGGCGCCGTTAGGCCCGACCACTCCTGTCCATCCCGGCGCGAGGGTGAGGGTCACGCCGGTCAGAGTGGAAATGGAATCGGTATATGAAAAAGAAAGACCTGATAGCCGCACGAACATGGTAACTGCTCCACCAAAACACCCGCGCGCAGCGAAAAAAACCGCGCGAGCCGTTGTCCCAAAACACGAACTTTGGAGCTAGTTACTTCCGCACACCCTTAGTCTCTCTTGTGAAGGATAACCCAAAAGTATCCGCGCACCGTACTCGAATCAACTCCACGCCGCGACGCCTCCGCTGCGATGGCGGGGCTACTCAGGTAACGGCATCGTGTTGACTGTCGTGTTGGGAAGGATCGATCGGGATGGGCCAATATTATTTTCGAGTCATCTGTAAACGAGACCGGGGGTTGCGCTCGTCTTACATTCCGAATCGTAAATTTTCACTCGATTGCGCAGGCAATCGAAGAACAGGCAGGAGGGGAATCTGTATGTTTCAAACACGACGGAAATGGCCGGCAGCATTGCTCGCCGCGCCAGTGGCGCTTTGCCTGGCAGCGGGAATGGCGCGCGCGCAAACGTTCGACGAACCGCTGGTTCAATGCCAATCGGTTATGACGCCGGCTGTGCTCAAGACCTGCGCGTCGGTCCAGGATCCGCTGAAGCGCGGCGGCGCGACGATCAGCGATCAAGGGGATGTCACGGTCATTGTCTACGGGGCTGCGACCAACGCCAGCTATGCTGTTAGTTTTGTCTCGGGCGACGGCACTCAGACCAGGTCGATCGACAATCTGAAGACCGACAACCACGGCGACGGCGCGCTTCGAAAGGACGCATTTTTCAAATTCGGAACGGTCGGCGCCGGCAACGTGGTGCTGAGCAGCGGCGGCGGCGCGGAGTTCGTGACCGGGATAACGATCTCCGGCAACGGTTTCGAGTCAGGCCGCGATTCTCAGCCCGCCCTGGTGCGCTGCACGGACGTGACAGTGCCGGGAACGCTCGCGAATTGCGGAAGCGATTCTTTGACGAGGGGCCACGTCGATATTGAAAACGACGACGGTGCAACCGCGATCTACGTGAGCGGCGCGCGGCCGAGCACGAGCTACACGGCAATCCTGCGTGCTCCCGACGGAACAACCTTCGCGCTTGGAACGGTTGGGCCGACGAACAAGGCGGGCAACGCCTCTTTGCTGGATTCCGCTGAATTCGCGGCGAGTACGATCGCTTCGGGATCAATCGTGTTGCAGAGCGGCACCACCGACGAGTTCGTGTCGGGATTCAAGGTGGATGAGAAGTTCGTGCGTCCGAAAGTCGCCGCCTCGAGCTTGGTTCCATGCGCCAGCGTGACCGATCCGGATGACCTGGTTTGCGGGAGCGATCCACTGGACAGCGGCTCCTATCAGGTGGAGGCAGGCGGACAGATCAGCGTGACCCTGAACGGCGCGAATCCGAGCACCAACTACGAGGTGTGGTTCCGGCCGCTCGACAATTCCGGCGACGTGGATACTGGTATCGCTGCGCCAACCAACGCGGAAGGCAACGCGAAGACCGGTCCCAGGACGTTCTTCCCGGCGAACACGGTCGCATCGGGAACGATCGTGATTAAGCAGCAAGGGACCGATCAACCGGACGAGTTCGTAGCCGGATACGAAGTGCATTAGCACTTAAAGAACCGGAGATGCGCAGGCGGGCGGCTCGATCATTCGAGCCGCCCGCTTCGTTTGGCTAAGGCGCGGTGCGGTCGAGCGAGCGATATTGAATCGCCTCGCTGACATGGTGCGCGGCAATCGCGGCGGCGCCGTCGAGGTCGGCGATCGTGCGCGAGACTTTGAGGATGCGCGTGTAGGCGCGCGCGCTCAAGCCGAGGCGATTGATGGCAAGCTCGAGCAGGCGCTCGCCGCCGGACTCGATCTGGCAATGGAGGCGAAGGTCGCTCGCGCGCATCTGTGCGTTGCAGAAAAACGGCATCCCGGCGAAGCGAACGAGTTGCGCCTCGCGCGCGCGATTGACCCGCTCGCGAATCGCAATCGACGGCTCTCGCGCGACCCGATCAGTCAGGTCCTTGTACTTCACTGCGGGCACCTCGATATGGATGTCGATGCGATCGAGCAGCGGGCCCGAAATGCGCGAGCGATAGCGCTGAATCGCGATCGGCGAACAGGAGCATTCGTGCTGCGGGTCGGTGTAGAAGCCGCACGGACACGGGTTCATCGCGGCGACCAGCATCACCGAGGCGGGAAAAGTGAGCGTGCCCATCACGCGCGAGATGGTGATGCGCGCGTCCTCGAGCGGCTGGCGCAGGACCTCGAGCACGTTCTTGCGGAACTCGGGCAATTCGTCGAGGAACAGGACGCCGTGATGGGCGAGGCTGACCTCGCCGGGACGCGGGATCGAGCCGCCGCCGATTAGCCCGGCGTCCGAGATGGTGTGATGCGGCGCGCGGAAGGGACGCGTGGTGATCAGCGCGCGGCCGTCGAGCAGGCCCATCACGGAGTGAACCTTGGTGGTCTCGATCGCCTCCTCGAAGGTCATCGCGGGCAGGATCGAGGGCAGGCGCTTGGCCAGCATCGTCTTGCCCGAGCCGGGCGGGCCAATCATCAGGACGTTGTGACCGCCGGCGGCGGCGACCTCGAGCGCGCGCTTGGCCTGCTCCTGGCCTTTCACTTCGCTGAAATCGACATCGTAAATGTTTGCGCTGCCGAACGCGGCAGCGAGATCGGCGGGCGCGGCCTGGAGCGGGCGCAGACCCTCGAAGAATTCGAACGCCTCGCGCAGGCTCTCGACCCCGAGCACTGCCGTGCCCTCGCCGACGACCGATGCCTCCGAGGCATTCTCG
Organism: uncultured delta proteobacterium; assembly: GCA_963842085.1. Taxonomy (GTDB): domain Bacteria; phylum Desulfobacterota; class Binatia; order Binatales; family Binataceae; genus Binatus. The sequence goes on along the minus strand of CAWJET010000001.1, from coordinate 1,434,261 downwards.
CGCGGGAGCATCACCCCCGCGAACCGCGACGAGCGTGCGAGCAATGCGGTAGGCAGCGCGCCCTTGATGCCCTTGATGCGCCCGTCGAGCGCGAGCTCGCCGAGCACGAGGTAGGCGCGCAGACGCTCGCGATCTTTCAACACGTTTTGCGCGGCGAGAATTCCTAGCGCGAGTGGAAGATCGAACGCCGAACCTTCCTTGCGCGTGTCGGCCGGCGCGAGGTTGATGGTCATCTTGCGCGTGGGGAACTCGAAGCCGGAATTTTTGAGCGCGGACTTGACGCGATCGAGCGCCTCCTTGACCGCGCCCTCGGCCAGGCCGACGAGACGATGCGGCGGCATCCCGGCGCCGATGTCGATTTCGACTTCGACCGGGAACGCGTCAACGCCGACCAGCGCGCTCGATATTACGCTTGCGTGCAAGAATCGCCCTCACTGACTTTTCACTGTTAACTGCCAGTGTAGCTGACACTAGCGCAACCAGGGGCGGCGAGCGATGCGTGCTACCTGGGGGGACATTGTTACTTGGGTAACAGGAAGATGGGAGACGGTCAGTCGCGCGGGGCGTGCGCGCGGATAAAGCGGCGCCAGATTTGGCGGGCCCGTTGATCGTAGCCGGTCATTACGCCGATCAAATTTATGAGCGCCCGCTGCGGCATCAGCTCTTCGGGCAGCACCGGGTCGAGATTGATGTGCCGGATGACATCGCGGCCGAGCACCATGGATTCTGCCGCGGCGGTATCCAGCGGCAGCCGCTCGAGCCTGCCTTTGCTCGCGAGCAATTCGTCGGCAAGCGCACGGTACGTCGCGAGCATCGTGGCGGTGTTCCACAGGCTGGTGGCCTTCGCGCGCGCATCGTCGTCGAGATCGTGCAAGCCGACGGCCAGCGCCGCGGGATGAAGGCCCAGCGCGCGCAGGTGATCGCGCAGTTCGGCGACGGAGCCGTGCAGATTGGCGGGCCGAAGCCAGAGACCGCTTTGGAGTTCGCGAAAACCGCGCAGGCGCATCGCACGTTCGTGACGGCGTAGCGCGGCGCGATCGCTGCGCGGGACGCTGCCGTCGAACACTCCTATCCACGCGCCGGACCACGGCTTGGCCAGCTCGCCAAGGTGCCGCCACTTGCGCACTTCATCGCGCATCGCCTCGCCTGACGGACTCAGTCGATAGCGGCCGCGGCCGGGGTTGGCGGCGACCGCACCCTCGACCAGCCGCGTCAGCGCCATCCGCAGGCTCTGCTCGGAGAAACCCAACGCACCGCCGACCCCTAGAATTTCCTGCGCCGACATCTCGCGCGGGTAGCGGTTCGAGAGGAAGTCGAGCACCAGCTCCCTGGCGGTCAAGTGGCGCGGCACATAACGAGGATTTGCAATCGTTGCCATTTCTTGTTACATAGAATCCCGTGACGGACCGAACCTGATAATTCCAGCCCGCTATGGGCAGGGGAAGATTGGACGATATCATGTTCCAGGCGCGTAGCGTTTTCACCGACGACGAACTGCTGACGCTCAAGCGCAAATCTGAGTGGCGCGCGGCGTGGATGATATTCCATGCGTGGGCGGTGATCTTCGGCGCGATGGCGATTTTCGCGTGGTGGCCGAGTCCGCTGACGTTCATCGCGGCGACGCTGATAATCGGCGCACGGCAGCTTGGGCTAGGCGTTCTGTCGCATGATGCGGCGCACGGCCTGCTGTTCAACAACATGCAGGTGAACGATTTCGCCGGGACCTGGCTGACGGACTACCCGCTGCTCGGCGACATGTACGCGTATCGGCCTTATCACGTCGCCGGGCACCATCGGTTTACCCAACAGAAAAACGATCCTGACATTGGCCTGTCGGCGCCGTTTCCGATTACGCGCAGCAGCATGCGGCGCAAGGTCATTCGCGATCTCACCGGGCAGACGACCTACAAGCAGCGCCTGGCGCTGATTCGGCGCGCGTTCGGGCGCGCGGATATGCCGGCATCGCAGCGGCTCGCGATGGGATGGAAGCGGCTGCGCGGCGCGATCATCACCAACGCGATTATTTTCAGCGTGCTCGCGGTGGCGGGGTACTGGTGGCTGTATCCTGCGCTATGGGTGTTTCCGTTCATGACGTTCCACGAGCTGATCGTGCGCATTCGAAGCATCGCCGAGCATTCGATGGTGACCGACAACGACGACCCTCTCCGCAACACGCGCACGACGCACGCGAATTGGCTCGAGCGCGCGTTCATCGCGCCGTATTTCGTGAACTATCACCTCGAGCATCACCTGCTGATGGCGGTGCCGTGCTACAACCTGCCGCGCGCGCATCAGCTCATGCTCGCGAAGGGCTACGGACCGCGGATGGAGATTCAGCCGGGCTATATCGCGGTGCTCACGCTGGCAACCTCAAAGCCGGAGCTGTCGCAAATGCAAGCCGCGGCGTAGCCGCAAGATTCGGGGACAGTTAGGGGCAGACGGCGCCGGAGGTGACTAGTTCGTCGCGCTCCGCTTTGCTTAAGGCCAGCAACTCGCCCAGCACGTAGTCGAAGTCCTCGCCGACTTCAGGCGCGATCGAGCTGACTTTTCCCGACCCGCCGGAAAGCTTGAACGGGATTCCCGTGACATGCGTCGTCGCGCCTTTTTTGGTCGAGACGGCGGGCCAGAAGCCGCGTTCTTTGAGTTGAGGATCGCGCGCGCAGAGGTCGATGCCGTTTTCGACGACGCCGGCGGCGATACCGGCGCGTTGCAGTATCGACATCGCGTCTTCGGCGCTGTGCTCGGCGGTCCATCGTGAAACGTTGGCGTCGAGCTCGGTGCTGTTTTGCATCCGCATGTAGAGCGTGCGGAATTTTGGGTCGCTCGCCCATTCCGGAGAGCCCAGCGCGACGAGGAATCGGCGCCATTCGGGGCCGGTGCCGACGCTGATCGCGACCCATCGATCATCGTCGCCGTCGAGCGGGCGGCATTTGTAAACGCCGTGCGGCGCGGCCGGACCTTCCTGGGAGTTGTAGCCGGGCGCCGACTGTGTGCGGCCGTTGACTGAAATATCCAGCAGCGCGGGACCGATCACTGCGGCGACCGCCTCGAACTGCGACAGATCGACGAACTGGCCGCGGCCAGTGCGGCGTCGATGCCACAATGCGACCAGCGCCGCGAGGGCGCCGGTATATCCCCCGCACATGTCGGCGTACGAGTAGCCGTAGCCGGCCGGCGTGCCGTCGGGTTCCGCCATCAGCATCGTGTAGCCCGTGAGCGCTTGCAGGGTCGGGCCGTAGCTGACGTAGCTGGAGAGCGGGCCGGTGTGGCCGAGGCCGGACATGCTGATGCAGATGATGTCGGGCTTGACCGCGGTGAGGCTCTGGTAATCCATCCCCCAACTGCGCATCACACGCGCGGAAAAATTGTCCATCACGATATCGCTCATGGCGGCCAGCCGCCGCGCGAGTTCGACGCCGCGCGGATGCTGCATGTTGAGCGCGACCGAGAGTTTGTCGCGATGCAGGTCGCATTGCAGGCCGAGCTTGCGATTGCCGAGCGGGGGAGGATTCTTGCGCTCGACCTTGACGACCTGCGCGCCGTGGTCGCCCAGAATGCGCGTCGCGACGGGGCCGGCGACGACCCAGGTGAAGTCGAGGATGCGCACGCCGTCCAGCGGCATCGCGGCCACGGTCAGATCACTCCTTCGGCGTAGAGCGTCGCGAGCGCTTCAGGAGCCATCGCGAGCTCGTCGTGCAAAATCTCGCCGGTATGCTCGCCCACGAGCGGCGGGCGCCGCGTGACGCGCCACGGCGTGCGATTGAAAAGATACGGCGCGCCCGGGTAGCGGAACTTGCGGCCAAGCTCGGGATGCTCGACCTCGACGAAGAAGCCGCGCTCGATGAGCTGCGCGTCGTCGAACAGCGCCTCGGGCGGGCGGACGGTTGCGTACGGCTGGCGCAGAAGCTGCGTGCGCTCGAGCAGCTCGTCGCGCGGATAATCCTTGACCCAATCGTCGAGAACGTCAAAGACATGCTCGGCCATCAGGTAGCGATACATCGGCTGCTGGTAATTGGGGTCGTCGAGGTCGGCCGCCCTGCCATCGGACTTGACCCATTCGATGAGCGAGGTCCAGTCGCCGAGCGTGCAATGCATGATGTAACCGTCGCGGCATTTGCCAACGCGAAAAAAACGGCTCCAATGCAAAGTGCCGCGGCGCGGCTCGGCCTCGTTGCGTTCGAAGTATCCGCCGGCGACGTGCTCGACGGCCGCGGCGGTCGCCTCTTGCATGCTGAGATCGATCCACTGGCCTTCGGCGGTGCTATCGCGTGCAAGCAGCGCGAGCATGATGGCGATCGCACCGAAGTATGCCGACGAGTGATAAGCCTGCAAGCCGAGCGGGCGGACGGGAGCGTGATTGGGGAAGCCGTTGACATAAAGCATCCCGCCGAGCGCCGCCAGCACGGTGTCGTCGGCGATGAAATCGCGATAGGGGCCGGTTTGGCCGAACGGCGCAATCGAGCAGAGCACGAGCGCGGGGTTTTCGCGATGAAGAACATCCCAGCCAAGCCCGAGCCGGTCGAGCGTGCCGGGCGCGAAGCTCTCGATCACGACGTCGGCGGTGCGAACGAGTTGCAGAAAAATGTCGGCGCCGCGGGAATGCTTGAGGTCAAGCGTGAGCGAGCGCTTGTTGAGATTATAGAACCAGAAAAAGAGGCTGCGGTCGCGATGCGGCAAATCGTCGAGGAACGGCCCGACTCGGCGCGCGTCGTCGCCGGCGGGCGGCTCGATCTTGATGACGTCGGCGCCCATGTCGGCGAGCAGCCGCGCGCAAAGTTGTGCGCGATGCCCGCTCAGGTCGAGGACGCTCAGACCCGCGAGCGCGCCGGGGGCGGGCTGGGTCATGATTTCTTCGCCGAAGTTCCCGCGTTGGGAGGCTTTTCGATTTCCTCGAGCTCTTGCTTGACCTTGGGCGGCGGCAAGTCCTCGATTGCGAACGCGCCGGTGTCGAGCGTCGCGGGAATTTCCATCAGGACTTCGTTCTTCGGTCCGGTGCGTTTGCCGCCGCGCACGCGAATGGTTTCAAAGGTGTCAGGATTGACCCATCGCACGCCCATCACCGCGGGTTTCGCCTGGCCGTCCTCGTCAACGGGCACGAGCGTGGTGCCTTCCTTATCGAACAAAGTTACTTTTCTGAGTCCCATAATTTTTTTCTATGCGTGTGATTGGTGGATGCGCGAGAGATGATATGAAGGCTGGCCGCCGGATTCAAACGAACGAGAGGACGGCAGCTGGCGACGAACGCGGCTGCGCAGGCGATGGCCGAGTAGTTCCGTCAGCTCCGGCGTTGAGCGCGTATCCGAGACACTCGATTGGCGGAGCGGCATCGAAGCGCGTCGGGCATCCCGTCATGCGGTCCCAAGCGGTGCTTTGGAACGTCCTCCCACCATTCGCTCCATGGCAAGTCATTGCGGCGTTGAGGATTGAGCGGATAGTAGATGCGATTGTCGCGCCTTGAAGCCTCTCCTCCCACAAGCAGCAGGACCTCATTATCGCTGTTGTTTATGAAGCAATGGCAGATGCCGGTCTTTGCGGGAAAGGCCGCAAAGTCACCGGGCCGCATCGCGTGAAGAAAGCCATCTATCCAAGCGTCAACCTCGCCCTCAAGAACGTATACGAACTCCTCTTCGTTCTCCTCGGCATGAGGCCAGGAACTTCGCTCTCCAGGCGGCAGCCGCATCACGTTCACGCCAATCTTCAGCAGTCCCGCAGCTCTCCCGATGCTCCGTTGATAACCGGTGCATTCGTCGCTGTTAGGATACTGGTGGCGCGTCTCAGGACATGACGCGGCGGCAATGATGAAGGGCGGTCTCTTGACGGGATTCTTCATATTTTCCATGTAACACAGCCTGAGCCCTAACGCAGGTTGCCTGGAGACGGCGAATTGAGCGCTCGATACTCGCGAAGCAACGCTGCGTAAGTTAATCTGATCGGACGCAGATCCAATTCCCGAGAATGACCAGTGGCTGAGACCGATTACAAATCGACGCTGAAACTTCCCAAGACCGACTTTCCGATGAAGGCGAATCTGCCCAAGCGGGAGCCGGAAATGCTCAAGCATTGGGACGACACCGACGTCTACGCGTGCCTGATGGAAGCCCGCAAGGACGCCGAGTCCTGGGTGCTGCACGACGGACCTCCGTATGCCAACGGTCGCGTGCATCTCGGCACTGCGCTCAACAAAATTCTGAAAGACTTCGTGGTGCGGTCGCGCTCGATGATGGGATATCGGACGCCGTTCGTGCCGGGATGGGACTGTCACGGGATGCCGATCGAGCTCAAGGTTTCGCGCGAACTCGGCGGCGACCGGGCGCGCACGATGCCCAAGCTCGAGCTGCGCAAGCTGTGCCGCGCCGAAGCGGAGAAGTGGATCGACTTGCAGCGCTCGGACTTTCGGCGGCTGGGATGTATCGGCGATTGGTTCAAGCCGTATCTCACGATGGCGCCGCAGTACGACGCGGCGGAAATCCGCGTGCTGCGCAAGATGGTCGAGAGTGGCTACGTCTATCGCGGACTGCGCCCGGTGCATTGGTGCTTCGACTGCCGCTCGGCGCTGGCGGAAGCCGAGGTCGAGTACCGCGAGCACGTGTCGCCCTCGATTTACGTCGCGTTTGCGTTCAGCTCGAATCTCAAGGACGCGGGCGCGCTGGCTGCCGAAGCCAACGACCGCGCCGAACTGGCCGCCGCGCACAAGGCCGGCAAACTCTCGGCGGTAATCTGGACGACGACGCCGTGGACAATTCCCGCGAATCTCGGAATCTCACTGAACGAGACGTTCGACTATGTCGCGCTGAAGGTTGGCGATCATTATTACGTGGTGGCGTCGCGACTGGCGGACAGCGTCGCCAAGGAATGCGGCCTGGCAGTCGAGAAACGAATCGCGCTCAGCCGCGCGTCGCTCAAGGCGCTCGACGGCCAGGATATTTTTCGGCATCCGTTCCTGCCGCGGGACGTCAAGCTGATGTACGCCGAGCACGTCACCGCCGACACCGGTACCGGCCTGGTGCACACCGCGCCGGGCCACGGCTACGAGGATTTCGTCGTGGGCAAGGCGTACGGCCTGACGCCATTCACTCCCGTCGATGGCGGCGGAGTGTTCACGGCGGACGGCGGAGAATGGGCGGGGCAGAATGTCTTCAAGGCGAACAAGTCGATCGTCGAGCGGCTCCGCGCGGCCGGTGCGCTGCTGCATGCGCAAAGCTTCGCGCACAGCTATCCGCATTGCTGGCGATGCCACAATCCGCTGATTTTTCTCGCGACTGAACAATGGTTCGTGAGCATCGACCATAACGGACTGCGCGCCAAGGTGATCGACGCGATCGATAAGGTGAAGTGGTACCCCGGATGGTCGCGCGACCGGATCCGCAACATGACCGAGACGCGCCCGGACTGGTGCATCTCGCGCCAGCGCGCGTGGGGCGTGCCGATTCCCGCCGTCAGATGCGCCGAATGCAACGAGGTTGCACCGCTGCTCGCGACGCTGGATCGCACCGAGGAGATTTTCGCGCGCGAAGGGTCCGACGCGTGGTACAGCCGGCCGGCTGCCGACTTCGTCGCGCCGGGCTTCAAGTGCACGAAGTGCGGCAGCGCGGCTTTTACCAGGGAAGAAGACATCCTCGACGTGTGGTTCGATTCGGGCTCGTCGCAAGCCGCCGTGCTCGGCGCGCGCCCGGAACTCAAGTGGCCGGCGGACGCGTACCTGGAGGCGGTCGAGCAGGCGCGCGGATGGTTCGGCTCGTCGCTGGTTTGCGCGGTATCTGAGCGCGGCACCGCGCCGTTCAAGAGTGTGATCAGCCACGGGCTGACCGTGGACGAAAAAGGGCGCAAGATGTCCAAGTCGCTCGGCAACTCGGAGGACGCCGTTGATGCGGTCGGACGGATGGGCGCCGACGTGCTGCGGCTGGTGTACGCGTCGCTCGACTACACGGCCGACATCACGCTCGGCCAGACGATCTTCAGCGCAGTGTCGGAGTCGTATCGCAAGATTCGCAACACCTGCCGCTTCGTGCTGGGCAACCTGGCCGACTTCGATCCGGCGCGCGATGCGGTTGAATTGAAAGACATGCTCGAGTTCGATCGGTTCATCCTGGCGCGCACCGAGAAGCTCAAGAGCGAAGTGCGCCGTGCATACGAAGCGTTCGAATTCCAGACCGCGTTCCAGGTGATGCTGAATTTCATCGTGGTCGATTTGAGCTCGCTGTATATCGACGTCGCGCGCGACCGCCTCTACTGTTCGGCGGAAAAATCGCGCGAGCGGCGCTCGGCGCAGACCGCGCTGTTCAATATTCTCGACACGATGGTCAGGATGCTCGCGCCGCTGATTCCGTTTACGGCCGAGGAAGTTTACGCGTATCTCCCGGGAAAGCGGCTCGAGAGCGTGCATCTGACAACGATGCATCCGGCGAATCCGTCGTGGCGCGACCAGGAGCTGGAGGCGCGATGGGAGCGGTTGCTCAAGGTTCGCGACGAAGCGCTCAAGCTGCTCGAGGCAATGCGCCAGTCAGGGACGATTGGCGCGCCGCTTGATGCCGCGATCAGCCTGGGTGTCAACGGCGGCTCTGAGAGCGGACTGGCCGAAACGCTCAAGCAGTATCGCGAAGCGCTGAAAGATTTGTTCATCGTCTCGGAGGTGGCGATCATGGACGATGCGCAGGCAGCCGAGATCAGGCGGCAAGCCGGCGATCGCGAGGCATTCGCCGTCGATGGCGCCTTCGCGCGCGCCGCCGCGAATCCCGCAATCACGCTGGTCGGACGTCACGCTTCGGGGGTCAAGTGCGCGCGATGCTGGAAGTACTTCGAGAACGGCCGCGGCGAGCAGTTGGATGCGAGATGCCGCGCGGTGGTGGGAGCGTAGCCGTTGCCGGAACGATCGAGCGCGAAACCCCTTCCGGGTGTGGTTGCCGAACGCGCAGCGGCAAAAGAATCGGCTGCGGCGCCGCCGCGGCGGCCGTTCCTTTTTTTGCTCGGCGCCATCACGATTCCGATCATCCTGCTCGACCAGGCGACCAAGATGCTGGTGCAGGCGCACATGGCCCTTTATGAAAGTATCGCACTGATTCCAAACTACCTCGACCTCACCTACGCGCTGAATCCGGGCGCGGCATTCAGCATGCTGGCGCAGGCGCCGCCGTGGGCGCGGCTGGCGTTCCTGATGTCGATGTCGACCGCGGCAATCATTGTGCTGGTCGTGCTGCTGGCGCGCGCGCCGCGCGTGTCGATCAATTCGGTCGCCTTCGCACTGATCCTTGGCGGCGCGACGGGAAACCTGATCGATCGCGCGCTGCGCGGCGGCCGCGTGATCGACTTTATGCGCGCGCATTACTACGACCTGAACTACCCGGTGTTCAACGTCGCGGATAGCGCGATCTCGATTGGCGTCGTGCTGATCATCCTCGCCACGTTCTTTGGCAGCGACGACGAGCCAGGGCCGGATCGTTCGAGTTAAAAAGCTAAATCGCGGATTGGCGCATTTGACGGCGTTGCCGCCGCGGGTCTAGTTTCGCAAAATCGAAGTCTGGATCGGCGCCGGACGCGAGATTTGCGCCTGGCAGGGAGCGCATCGCGATGAAAGCAATCAACACCGTTACTGGAACCGCGAGTCCGGAGCAGCTCGGGACGACGCTCATGCACGAGCATCTGCTGATCGGTTGGGCCGGATGGGAGCTTGACTGCGCTGCACCGAAGTTCGAGCGCAAGGCGGCGCTCAAGAACTGCGTCGAGCGGCTCAAGGAGGTGCGCGACCTGGGACTCGAGACGTTTGTCGACCCCTGCCCGATGGATATCGGCCGCGACGTGACCTTCATGGCCGAGGCGGCGTCGGCGTCGGGCGTGCGAATAATCTGCGCGACCGGCTTGTACAAGGAAGACCTGGGCAACACTTCATATTTCAAGCAGCGCACGATCGACGACATCGCGTCGGTCTACATCAGCGAGATCACCAAGGGCGTGGGCGACACGGGAATCAAGGCCGGCATCATCAAGTGCGCGACCGGCAAGGGGCAGATCACGAAATACGAGGACATGTGCCTGCGGGCGGCGGCGCGCGCGCACAAGGCGACCGGCGCGCCGATCACAACGCATACCGATGATGGCACGATGGGGCGCGAGCAGCTCGACATCTTCGCGTCGGAAGGCGCGGACTTAAGCCGCGTGATCATCGGGCATAGCTGCGGCTCGTCGGACCTCGGCTATCATACGGCGATGCTCGATCGCGGATGCATCCTGGGGTTCGACCGCTTCGGCCTGGACTTCCTGCATCCCGACAAGCTGCGCCTGGCGGCGCTGATTGGATTGCTGGGCGTGGGCTACGAAAATCAACTCGTGCTGTCGCACGACACCGTCGCATGCTGGCTTGGGCGCGGGCCCGATCTGACGCCGGAGACGGCCAAGCTGATAGCTAACTGGACACCGACGCACGTCTTCAAGAATATCGTGCCGGCACTGAAGCGGGCGGGCGTAGGAGAGGCAAAAATTCGCGCGATGCTGGTGGAAAATCCGCGCCGGTATTTCCAGAATTAGCAGGCCGGCGCGTCGATTTTCGTCCAGCCGGGTTTATCCGGGCACTTCGAACTCAGCCGTCGTGGCTCGCTGGAGCGGGAGCGCCCAACTCCACCGCGGCGCGCCATTTGTCGATTGCCTCGACGGTGAAGCGCCAGTCGCTGCCGACGCGGAAAGCCGGCAGCTGATTCTTCTTGAGCATCCTGTAAATCGTGGACGGATGCACCCGCAGGTAGCTTGACACTTCCTGTACTGTCAGCACCCTGCTTTTCATTTCATCGAAACGATCCATGTAGCACCTCTGCGTTACGCGCGTTAGCCCCGTCTTCTTGACTCTTAACTATTTAGGATTTGACCAATCCCAGCGTACGCCACTCAGTACATACTAAACACATCATAGACTCGCCAAGCGTTCAAGCGGAAGTTTCAAAACAATTAGTCACCTCAAGAACACTTTCGGTCACGACATTCAGGATTTGGTTGTCTGCGCACGCAGAAATTCAAAGCAGAGGTGACACGATGTCGTCAGTCGAGAGACTTTTTGTCAACGAATGACCGAGGCGGTCGAGCAGCACAAATTCGATTGCGCCGGCCGCGCGTTTCTTGTCGAGGCTGAGCGCGCGGATAAAGTCGTCATTGCGCCATCCAGAGGGCATCGCGGCCGGCAAGCCGGCGCGCTCGATCAGGTGCTGAAGACGCGACGCCTCGTCCGCCGACAGGCCGGCATATCTGCTGGAGAGCCGGGCCGCCGCGACCATCCCGATAGCGACGGCCTCGCCATGAAAATAGCTGCCGTAGCCGGCGCTCGCTTCAATCGCATGGCCGATGGTATGGCCGAAGTTCAGGGTTTTGCGCAGACCGCTTTCGTGCTCGTCGGCGCCGACGACGGCGGCTTTGTGCATCAGCGAGCGTGCGACGATCTGCTCAAGCAGGGTCGGGCGCCGCGCCAGGATCGCGTCGAGGTCGCGTTCCAGGTCGGCGATCATCGGCGCGTCCATGATTGCGCCATACTTGATAACTTCGGCCAGGCCTTCGCGGAACTCGCGGTCGGGCAGCGTAGCGAGGGTCGCCACGTCGGCGACGATGAGCCGCGGCGGGTAGAATGCACCGATCAAATTTTTGGCGTGGCGATGGTTGATCGCGGTCTTGCCGCCGAGCGCGGAATCAACCTGCGCGACCACCGTGGTCGGCGCTTGCACCAGCGGCACACCGCGGAGAAAGGTCGCAGCCGCAAATCCCGCGAGATCGCCGACGACACCGCCGCCGAGCGCGAACACCGCGCTGTTGCGGTCAAGCCCGACCTCGGTCATGCGATCGTAGAGCAGCTCCAACGTCAGCAGAGACTTGGAGGCTTCGCCCGGCGGCACCGAAATCACGACGGGTGAGAAACCGCTCTTGCGAAGTGCGTCCTCGACACGTGCTGCGTACAGCTTCTCCACTGTCGAGTCGGTGACGACGGCGCAGATGGCGGGCTTCAGTCCGGCGCCGCGCGCGAGTTCGCCGAGCCGCTCGAGGATTCCCGCGCCGACGTGAGCGTCATGCGACGCGGGCCCCAGTTCTATGCGGATGGTACGCATCGCTATGCGGCGTCAACCGCCGATGGCAGGATTCGTCGCGCGGCGTGTGCGCCGAAGGCCGCGATAACATGGTCGGCCAGTTGCTCGACCGTGAGATCGGAGGTGTCGATTTGGACGTCGGCGTGGGCGTAAGCGTCGGAGCGCTCGGCCATCAGTTCCTTGATTCGAGCCAGGGTGGATTTCCCGCCTTCGGTGAGTTTCGGGCGCTTTGCTTTCGACCGTTCGACGCGCGCCGCGACGACTTCAGGCCGCGCCGTGAGGCATACAATCACGCCGACGCGCTTGAGCGCCGCGCAATTCGACTCGTCAACCAGTACGCCGCCGCCGGTCGAAATCACTCCGGGATGCGGGCCGTGGCATTGGGGGCATCGCCGGCGATCGCCGCTCAGGTGCGCGACCACTTCGCGTTCGAGCTTGCGGAAGTGCGCCTCGCCCTGGTCGGCGAAGATTTGCGCGATTGGTTTTCCGGCGCGCGCGACGACTACAGAATCGACGTCCACGAATTCCCATCCGAGCCGGCGCGCGACGAGCGGGCCGACCGAGGTTTTGCCGGTGGCCATGAATCCGGTGAGGATCAGTTTGGGCGTCATTGGCGTTGCAGCATTGCGCGCGCGTCTGTCCAGCCGGGCGCGCTTGCCGTTTCAGTAGTTGCGGACCTGCTCGAGAAAGCCCTTGAAGTTGCGCGTAATCTCGGTCAGCGAATCGCCGCCGAACTTTTCGATGAAAGCCGCCGCCAGTTCAAACGCGACCACCGCTTCGGCGATGACGGCGGCGGCGGGAATCGCGCATACGTCGGAGCGCTCGATCGCGCCGACCGCTTCCGCCTTGGTTTTGATATCGACCGAGCGCAGCGGGCGCATCAGCGTCGATAGCGGCTTGAACGCGACGCGCACGCGCAGCGGCTCGCCGGTGCTCATGCCGCCCTCGGTGCCGCCGGAATTGTTCGAGTGGCGCGTGAAGCGTCGATGCGCGGCGTCGTAGCCGATTTCGTCGTGAAGCTCGGAGCCGCGAATCCGTCCCGCCTTGAAGCCCAGGCCTAGCTCGACGCCCTTGGCGGCTTGCAGGCTGAGCAGCGCGAACGCAAGGCGTCCGTCGAGTTTGCGATCCCATTGCACGTGACTGCCGAGCCCGACCGGCAATCCGGTCGCGATGACTTCGACGATGCCGCCGAGGGTGTCGCCGGTCTTTTTGCACTCATCGATTTCGGCGATTATTTTGCGTTCGGCCTCTGGATCTGCCACGCGCACTTGCGACGCTTCCGTGATGCGGCGCAGCTCTTCGATGCTCAAGCCCGCCGGCGTCTTCGCCTCGGTGGCGCCGATGCCGGCTACGTAGCCGAGCACGTCGATCCCGAACGGCAAGAGAATCTGCTTGGCCAGGCCGCCGATCGCCACTCGCGCAGTGGTCTCGCGCGCGGACGCCCGTTCGAGCACGTCGCGGATATCTTCGAGATTGTATTTGAGCACGCCCGCAAGGTCGGCATGGCCGGGCCGCGCCCGCGTGACGATCTCCGCCGCGCCGCGATCGCTGGGGTCGGCGGACATCTTCTTGACCCAGTTCTTGAAGTCGCGATTTTCGATGATGAACGTGATCGGACTGCCGAGCGATTTGCCGAAGCGGATGCCGGAAACCGGCCGCACCTCGTCTTTTTCGATCAGCATTCTGCCGCCGCGGCCGTAGCCCTTTTGGCGGCGCGCGAGGTCGGCGTTGATCGCGGCGACGTCGATGTCGAAGCCGGCCGGCACGCCCTCGACCGTCGCGACCAGCTCGGGGCCGTGCGATTCACCGGCAGTCAGGAATCGGAGCATCGGGTTTGTTTCGCCTCCCGCGGGTTCGGTCTTTCGGTCGAGCGGGCCTCCATGACCGATTCAACCAGACTGTACGCGCCCGCGAAAGCGGGGATCGATCGGGCAAATCCCGCGGTCGGCGGCGTAGCGACTCGCGGCGTCGCTCGCGTGGGGTGTAAGTTGCATGCGCAGAGACAGTCGAGATGCAGGCCAATATTGTGATCGTCGGGGCGACCCGCGGATTCGAAACGCTGACGTATTCGATTCCGCCTGCCCTCGACGGGCGTATCCAGCCGGGGCATCGCGTGCTGGCGCCGCTGCGCTCGCGGATGGTGACGGGCGTGGTCACGGAGGTCGGCGAACTTCTTTCGACGAGCGAGCTGAAGCCGATTCTCGAAGTGCTCGAGCCGCGGCCGCTGTTCGACCGCGCGCATTTGCAACTGATGGAGTTTCTCGCGTCGTACTACATGGTTTCGATCGCGGACGCCTACCGCATCGTGATTCCGGCGGTCGCGCGGGTCGAGTCGAGGACGGCGTACAAGCTCGCGACTCCGCCCGACGAGCTGGCGCGCGCCGCGTTCACGCGGGTCGAGCGCGCCATCGTCGAGACGATCGCCAAGCGGGCGGCATCGACGCGGCAGCTCGAGAAAGTCGGTTCGCCCAGCGAGGTGCGCGCCGCGATTGCGCGGTTCGTCGCCGACGGCATACTCGAGCGGCGCGACGCTACCACCGGTCGGCATCGCGAGACGGCGGATTTGGTCGCTCGACTCGCGGCCGGCGCAAACGTCGAGGGCGTTCGCGGTCCCAAGCAACGCGAAGTGCTGAGCGCGATCGCCAACGCCGGCGCCGCCGGGGTACGGGTCGAAGATCTGAAGGCTGAACTCGACGGCGCGAGCGCGGCGTTGAAGAGCCTCGCGGGTCGCGGGCTGATTGCGATCGAGCCGGCGCCGGCGGCGGCAAGTCATTGCGTCGCGGCGGAGTTCGATCTCACCGACGAGCAGCAGGTCGCGCTCGATGCGATTTCACCGGCCATCGAGCACCGGCGCTACGAGGCGTTTCTGCTCTGGGGCGTCACCGCCAGCGGCAAGACCGAAGTTTATCTGAACCTCGCCGCGCGGGCGCTCGCGGCCGGGCGCAACGTTTTGATCATGGTGCCCGAAATCGCGCTCGCCCACGAAATAGTGCGGTCGTTTCGCGCGCGTTTCGGCTCGCTGGTCGGCATCGCGCACAGCGCGCAGAGCGTGTCGGAGCGATGGGCGAGCTGGATGGCGGCGATTGGCGGCCGGGCGCGGGTGATGATCGGCCCGCGCTCGGTGATTTTCGCGCCGATGCATGACGCCGGGTTGATCGTCGTCGACGAGGAGCACGACGCGTCGTACAAAAATGAGGAAGGGATTTACTATCATGCGCGCGATCTGGCGGTCGCGCTCGCGGGATTTTCGAACTGTCCTGTCGTGCTCGGCTCGGCGACACCATCGAGCGAGTCGTATGCGAATGCGCGGCGCGGGCGCTACCGGCTGCTGCGCCTTTCGCGGCGGGTGAACGATCGCGCGATGGCATCGGTCGAAATCGTCGATATGCGGCGCGAAGTCGCCGATGCGCGCAGGGCTGCTGCGGCCAAGCCTTCAAATGGAACGGGTTCCGGCGAACAGAAACCTCAAGCGGCGGAAGTTGCGGACGCGGTGCCGCTGTCGACGACGCTGGTCGCGGCGCTGCGCGAAAATTTTGCGGCGGGCGGCCAGAGCATGGTGTTCCTCAACCGCCGCGGCTTCCACAATTTTCTGCAATGCCACATTTGCGGCAACGTGATCGCGTGCCCGAACTGCAGCGTCAGCATGACCTTTCATATGCGCGACCGCTCGCTCCGCTGCCACTATTGCGGCAATCACACTGCCGCGCCCGACACGTGCCCCGAGTGCAAAGGCTACGGCCTCAAGGGGCAGGGCTTCGGCACCGAGCGGCTCACGCAGACGCTGGCGGAGATGATGCCGGCCGCGCGCATCGAAAGAATGGACTCCGACACCAGCAGTCTGCGCGGCTTGCGCGCGCGGATGCTGGCCGAGCTTCGCGCGGGCGAGATAGATATCCTGGTCGGCACGCAGATGATCACCAAGGGTTTCGATTTTCCCGGCGTCACGCTGGCAGCGGTCGTCAACGCCGACATGGCGCTGAACATGCCCGACTTCCGCTCCGCCGAGCGCACGTTCCAGTTGCTGACGCAAATTGCGGGACGCGCGGGCCGCGGCGAGCGTCCGGGCCGCGTGATCATCCAGACCTACGCGCCGAATCACTACAGCATCCGTTGCGCCAAGGATCAGGATTACGCGCGCTTCATGCGGCGCGAGCTGCAACTGCGCCGCGACCTGATGTACCCGCCGTTCGCACGCCTCGCGATGGTGCGAATCGAAGGTGCGGAGCCGCACTTGGTGAGACGCGTGGCCGAAGCGGTCGCGAAATCGTTGGCCATGCGCTCGACGCCGGAGGGGATCCGCGTGCTCGGACCGGCGCCGGCGCCGATCGAGCGAATCAAGCAGCGCTATCGGTGGCAGGTGATGTTAAAATCGCGCGAGTTGAAACCGATGCACGCGGCAATCTCCGCGATGCGCGCCGAAATCGGGCCGTCGGCAGAGGGCGACGACATATATCTTGCAATCGACATCGATCCGGTAAGAATGCTCTGAACGAATGAACGAGACGAACGAACATCGCCCGACGCATCATGTGCCGCGCGCGCGTCACGCCTTCGACGTGAAGATGCACGACGGCGCGACGATCCACGTTCACCAGCACGGTATCCCCGGCGCGCCGCGCCTCGTGCTCAGTCACGGCAATGGGCTCGCGATCGACGGCTACTTTCCATTCTGGGGGCCGCTGCGCGAGCGCTACGAAGTGATCGTCTTCGACTTCCGCAACCACGGGCACAATCCGCTGCATACTGCGGCGGGGCATACGTGGCAGAACTTCGTCGCCGACATGGACGTCGTCTGGCACGCGATCAATCGCGAGCTTGGCGCGAAGCCTGCCGCCGGCCTGTTCCATTCCTTGTCGGGCGTCACGGCCGC
Source organism: uncultured delta proteobacterium (assembly GCA_963842085.1). GTDB lineage: Bacteria > Desulfobacterota > Binatia > Binatales > Binataceae > Binatus. The sequence continues at coordinate 1,417,338 of CAWJET010000001.1, read as the reverse complement.
AATGCACGCGCTCAAGTACGGCCGTCGATTCGACGCGCTGGTGCTGTTCGATCCGCCGGTCTATCCGCGCGAAGGGCATCCGGTCCGCAACCTGCAGCAATCCGACAAGGAGTCGCTCGCTTCGCGCGCGGCGCGGCGCCCCGAGCGTTACAAGGATCCGATGGAACTGGCGAAGCAGTTCCGCAGGCGCTTCAAGCGATGGGTGCCTGAGGCGTACGAGCTGATGGCGCGGGCGACGCTGCGGCACGATCGCGCGAGCGGCGACTGGATTCTCGCGTGTCCGCGCGAATACGAGGCGCAGGTCTTCTCCAGCGGCGCGAATCCCGATCTTTGGCCGCAGATGGCGCATTGCCCGGTGCCGGTGAAACTCGTGTGCGGAGATCCGACGCTCGACGAAGTGATGCCGCCGGCGTTGATTGGCCGCGCGATGGCCGAAGAGCTCGGGCTGCCGTACGAAGCGATCCCGGGCACGACGCACTTTCTTCAAATCGAGCGTCCCGCCGAGTGCATTCGCGCGGTCGAATCGTTTCTCGCTCCGCTCGGACTCGCCGGGCCAATCACCCTTTGATAGATTTGTAAAATCGGTATTCGAGATGGCGCTGCTGAAAATTCGCAGATTTCCCGACGACTCGCTCAAACAGCCGGCCGCCCCGGTCAGGAATATCAACGGCAATGTCGAAGGGCTGATCGACAGCATGGTGCAGACCATGTACGCCGCGCCGGGCGTGGGTCTTGCCGCACCGCAGGTGGGTGAGTCGAAGCGGATTATAGTGCTCGACACCGATCACGAGCAGCCCGGCAAGCATCTGCTGAAACTCATCAATCCCCAGGTCGTCGAGGCTGAAGGCAAGATCGTATGGGAAGAGGGATGCCTGTCGGTGATCGATTACACGGCCGACGTCGAGCGCGCGGCGCATGTGCTGGTGCGCGCGTGGACGCCCGACGAGAAAGAGATCGAGATCGAAGCCGACGAGTTGCTCGCGGTGGCGTTGCAGCACGAGATCGATCATCTGGACGGCAAGCTCTTTATCGACCGCATCAGCCGAATCAAGCGCGAACTCTACAAGCGCAAACTGAAGAAGCTAATCAAGGAGGGAAAAGCTGACGACGCGCGACCCTCCACGGTGCGGATCTAAAATCGCCGAGACACTAAAGATCGTCTTCATGGGCACGCCGGCCTTGGCGGCCCATATCCTGGAACGGCTGCTGGCAGCTTCTGGAGCCAAGTTCAGAGTCGTCGGTGTAGTCACGCGTCCCGATCGTCCGCGCGGGCGCGGGCTCGGCACGGAGCCGAGCGAAGTCGGTGCGGTTGCGGCGAGTCGCAAAATTCCCACGCTGAAGCCGATCAAAATCCGGACGCCTGAATTCCTGAACGAGCTGAAAGCATTCGAACCCGACCTCCTGGTGGTGGCCGCTTACGGGCGAATTTTGCCGAACTCGGTTCTCGACGTTGCACGGATCGCGCCGATGAACGTGCACGCATCGCTATTGCCGCGGCATCGTGGCGCTGCCCCGGTCGAAGGCTCGATCCTGGCGGGCGATGCCGAAACAGGAGTCACGATCATGCGGATCGTCGAGCGGATGGACGCCGGCCCGATGTATTTGCAGCGCAAGATTCCGATCGAGCCGAGCGACACGCAGGGGACGCTGAAGGCGAAGCTCGCGGAGCTTGGTGCGGCCGCGATGCTCGAGGCGATCGATCTCACCGCGCGCGGCGCGCTGGTCGAAACGCCGCAGGACGAATCGCTCGCGACCTACACGGCGCAGGTCGAAAAGAAGGATGCGGTGATCGACTGGACTGCGACCGCCGTGCAGATCGAACGGATGACGCGCGCGTACGATCCGTGGCCGGTGGCGCGCACCCGTTTGGGTCGTGACGAAGTTCTCATCTGGCGCGCGGCGGTCGAGGACGCGGCCTCAAACGGTTCTCCCGGCACGATTGTCAGCGTGAAGCCGAATCCCGTTGTCCAGTGCGGCATCGGACGACTCAGGCTCGTCGAGGTGCAGGCACCGGGACGAAAGAGAATTTCGGCGGCTGATTTCCTTCGCGGCAAACGCGTGGAAGCGGGCGCGCGATTCGGCCGATGAGCGAAGAACCGGCGAAAGTGAAAGTCGGCGCACCATCGAGCTCGCGGACGCGGATGGACGAAGGCCTCGCGTCGCGGCTGACGGCGGTCGAGATTCTGTACCGCGTTGACCAGGAGTCCGCGTACGCCGACGTTCTGCTGGGCGCGCGCTTGCCCGAATTTGCGCCTGCCGATCGCCGCCTGATCACGCGCCTGGTTCTCGGTACGCTCGCGTGGCAGGGACGCCTCGACTATGAGCTGGCCCATCTGACCGGGCGCAAACTCGCCGGGATTCAACCCGCGGCGCTCGCGATCATGCGAATGGGGCTTTTTCAGCTTCGATTTCTCGACCGGATTCCGAGTCACGCAGTGGTGAACACCGCGGTCAGTTTGGCTAAACGAATTCCCGAAGCGCGCAAAGCGTCGGGCTTCATCAACGCAGTGATGCGCCGGGCGACAACGAAAGGCGAGACGGCGCCGATGCCGGCGCGCGAGCGGGGTGAAAAAAGCGAGAAAAGTTATCTCGCCGTTGCGTATTCGCATCCGCGCTGGATGGTCGAGCGATTCGTCGATTGGTTCGGAGTCGCGAGTGCCGAGCGCCTGATGGCGGCGAACAACGACGCCGCGCCCAACGTGCTGAGGCTGAATCTCGCGCGCGGCTCCCGCGCGGAGATAATCGAGAAACTGAGCGCCGACGGTTTCGCGATCGGCGCGCCCGGCCGCGCACCCGAAACGATCGTGCTGAGGGGCGCGCCGAATTTCGAGTCGCGCGCCTATCGCGAGGGCCTGTTCCATGCGCAATCCGAGGCGTCGCAGATGGTCGTGCGAATGCTGGCGCCGCGCGCCGATGCAACGGTGGTGGATTGTGCGGCGGCGCCGGGCGGCAAGGCGACGCATCTCGCGGAGCTCGTCGGCGAACGCGGCCGAGTGGTCGCGGTGGATCTCAATTTCAACGGACTCAAGAACGCGCGCAGCCTGGCGCGCCGACTGCGGCATCGCAACATCGAGTTTGTTTGCGCCGATCTGACTGCAGCCGCGCCGCTTGCACCCTCGAGCTTCGAGTACGTGCTCCTCGACGCGCCGTGCACGGGAATCGGGACCTTGCGCGAGCATCCGGAGATCAAGTGGCGGCTCAAGCCAACCGACCCGGCGCGAATGGCGGCGACACAATCGCGGATGCTCGAGAATGCGGCGGCGCTCGTGCGTCGTGGCGGTGCAATCGTGTACTCGGTTTGCAGCATCGCGCCCGCCGAGGGTGAAGGCGTGGTCGATGGATTCCTCGCGCGTCACGCTGATTTCGAAATCGATCGCGGGGTAGCGGTTAGAGGCGGGTTTGGAGACGTTATCGATGCGCGAGGATTCATGCGGACGCGGCCCGACGTCGGCGGACTCGACGGATTCTTTGCCGCGCGGTTGATTCGGCGCTAAGCTGCAAATCAGGGCCGGCGCGCGATGCAACCGCAACTATTTCCTGGCTGGATCCTCGGAGTCACGCTCGTCGCGCTGGCGTTTCTTATCGGTGGATGCTCTTCACAGAATTTCCAGCCGGTGCCGACAGCAAGCTACTACGCGCCCCGAAACTATGGCGGGGCGCGCACCGAAGTCGCCTCATGGTACGGGCCCGGCTTCGCGGGACGGCCTACCAGCACCGGCGAGATTTACAATCCCGAGGGCTTGACGGCGGCGTCCACCACGCTGCCGCTGGGCTCGCACGTGCGGGTGACGAACCCCGATACCGGCAGGTCGGTGGTGGTTCGAATCAACGATCGCGGCCCGTTCGTGTGCGGCCGCTCACTTGACCTGTCACACGGCGCAGCGCGCGAAATCGGGTTGACCGGGAAGGGCGTCGGCAGAGTGCAGGTGACGCCAACTGCGAGAAGCACGCCGGCATACGCTGAAAGCTCCGTCGCCGCCGAACGTCCGCGTTTGAGCTACATTTCATACCACCCCCGGCATGCATACGTCCGATCCAGGTGGCATCATTATCGCTATCATCCGTCGCCGCGCATGGTCTCAAATCCTATCGGTGCATGGCTCGAAAGCGCACTTCCGCGGTTCTGAACCCACGGCGATTTTTTTCGCGACGCCAATTGCGCGCCAGTTCGGCGGACTCGCGCGGTTGCGCCTCGGATGCTATAACCACTCGTCTGTACTTTCCCGATCACGTTCAACCGGAGACGGGGTGTAGCTCAGCCTGGCCAGAGCACTGCGTTCGGGACGCAGGAGTCGCTGGTTCAAATCCAGTCACCCCGATTTCTTTTTCAGTGAAGCTCCTTCGTAAGTCGGGTGCGACTGTGAAACCTGCTCCCGCCTCAGAGTCTGTGAATTTTTTTCAGCGCACATCTGCACTGCCGGCATTAGTTGTCATCCTGAGCGAAGCGAGCAACGCGAGCGCAGTGAAGGATCTCGGACCGCTTCGCGCCAGCGAAGCCGGCACCGGTTTTGAAATCGCGAAGCGGTCCTTTGCCGATGTCGTCACGCAAGGCTGCGGATTCTGATCGGATGCAGCGACGCAAAACCGGAACCGGCGGCGCTTACACGCCGCTGTCCGAGATCCTTCCATCCGCTCGCGATGCTCGCTTCGTCAGGATGACAAACAAGCGCGCGCCGCTATCCGAGATCCTTCCATCCGCTCGCGTCGCTCGCCTCGTCAGGATGACACGAGCTGCGTGCCGGCTGAAAAAACTCGCAGACTCTCGGTGTGACGACTATGATTGAAACACTACTGATACTCGGCGCGTATCTAATCGGCTCGATTCCGACCGGCGTGATCGTCGGCCGCGTGCGCGGCTTCGATCCGCGCGCGGTCGGCTCCGGCAATATCGGGACCTCCAACGTCGCGCGCGCCGGCGGTGCGAGTGCCGCCGTGATCACCCTGGTTGGCGACGCGCTCAAAGGCGCGATTCCGGTGATCGTCGCGCGAGCCCTTGGCTTTCAGGCGGCGGCAATCGCGTGGACCGCGCTCGCCGCTTTCATCGGCTCGATCTGGTCGGTGTTTCTCGGCTTTCGCGGCGGCAAAGGCGTCGCTTGTGCGCTGGGAATCTGGCTCGCGATCTCGCCGACGGTGATTCTGATCGCGCTCGCGGTGTTCGCCGTGGTCTTTGCGATTAGCCGGATCATGTCGCTGGCGTCGATGGGCGCGGCGATCGCGTTGCCGCCGACGGTCGCAGCCCTGGCCCTGCCGCATCACTACTTGCTGCTCGCGATCCTGATGACGGCGCTGGTGCTGTTCCGTCATCGCGAGAATATCCAGCGCCTGTCGCGCGGCGAAGAGCCCAGGTTCCAGCCCAAGCCCAGCGACAGCGCTGCGTCCTAGCCAGTGCCTGCCAATTAATCGGACGCCCGCCAGTTAAGCATCCCGGAGGCTGAGCCGAGCTATAATTGTGATGCGGCAATGCGCATCGCAATGGTCGATGGCCTTTGGCATCGCGCTTGCGTCATCGATTGCGCTGGATGTTGGCGCAATCTCGCGGGATCGACTAGGTATCTGTCTGTAGCCAGCGAGGAGTGAGGCCAATGAATACAGCCGAAAAAAAGGAACTAGCCGCAGATTTTCTCAGTGAGTTTGAAGACCCCGATCCGGTGCGTCTCGCCACGATGGTCGCCAACGACTTCGAGTGGAAGGTTATGACCCGGATGGAAGGCATACCGCCGGTCAAGGGCCACGACGGGCTGCGCAATCTCGCCAAAGTGATCAAGGCGATGATGCCCGGCGGACTCGGCTTGAAAATCGAGACCATCATTTGCGAAGGCAATCGATGCGCGGTGCAGGCGGAATCGAATACCGTCGCGGCTAACGGCAAGAAATACAACAACCGCTACCACTTCGACATCCGCTTCGACGGCGACAAGATTGCCGAGGTGCGCGAGTATAACGATACCAATCACGCGCGCGAGGTGTTTTTCAGCAAGTAAGCGCCGCGCGGAGCCGTCGCGGCGCAAGCCCGAAACAGGGGACTTGAACCATCGGCATCTTGAGAGAATGGTTATTGGAGGATGGGGCGGAGGCCGGCATATGTCCCGCGCGGCCAGTCTGACAAGGGACCGAGAGGAGACTTATGAAGAAGGTTGAGGCGATCATCAAACCGTTCAAGCTCGACGAGGTCAAAGAGGCTCTGTCGAGTATCGGTGTGCAGGGTCTCACGGTCAGCGAGGTCAAGGGATTCGGCCGGCAGAAGGGGCATACCGAGCTGTACCGCGGCGCCGAGTACGTCGTGGATTTTTTGCCCAAGGTCAAGCTCGAGATAATTGTGTCGGACGAGCTGACGGCGCAGGTCGTCGAGACGATCGAGCGGGCGGCGCGGACCGGCCGAATCGGCGACGGGAAAATCTTCGTCATGCCGATGGAAGAGGTCGTGCGTATCCGCACCGGCGAGCGCGGCGTCAACGCGCTCTAGCGATCGCGCTAACCGTCAGAGTCAGTTTTTCTTTCCGTCGGTCGCGATGCCGCGGCCGAAGTCCCACTTGCGGCCCTTCTTGAACTCGCTGACGATTCGCCGCGATACCACCATCCGATGCACTTCGTCGGGTCCGTCGTAGATGCGCGCGAAGCGCGCGTGACGGTACATCCGGGCCAGCGGCGTGTCCTCCGACACGCCCATCGCGCCGTGCACCTGGATCGCGCGATCGATAACGTCGTGCAGCACCTTGGCGCCGAAGAACTTGATCAGCGATATCTCGACGCGCGCCTCGTCGCCGGCGTCGATCTTCGCCGCCGCGTTGAGCGTGAGCAATCGCGCGGCCTGGATCTCGGCGGCCGAATCGGCAATCCAGTTTTGAATCGTTTGCTTGTCGGAGAGCGGACCGCCGAACGCGTGGCGATTGATCGCCCGCTCCACCATCAGCTCGAACGCGCGCTGCGCCTGCCCCAGCCATCGCATGCAATGGTAGATGCGGCCGGGGCCGAGCCGCTTCTGCGCGATCTTGAACGCCTGCCCGCGCGGACCGAGCAGGTTGGTCAGCGGCACGCGCACGTCGGTGTATTTGATCTCGCAATGCCCGCCCGAGGTCTCGCCCATCACGGGCACGATGCGCGCGATCTGGTAGCCCTTGGTGTCGGTCGGGACGACGATCATGCTGAAGCGCTCGTGCGCGGGCGCGTCGGGCTCGGTCACGCACATCACGGTCGAGAACGCGGCCACGTTGGCGCCGCTGGTGAACCACTTGTGGCCGTTGATGACCCATTCGTCGCCGTCCTGCACCGCGCGCGTGCGCAATCCGGTCGGGTCGGCGCCGGAGACTTCGGGTTCTGTCATCGAGAAGCTCGGATAGATGTCGCCGTTGACCAGCGGCGCGAGCCAGCGTTTTTTCTGTTCGGGATTTCCGTACAGGTGCAGCATGGTCGCGTCCTGCGCGGAATGCGTGCCGAGGCCGGCGATCGCGTACTCGCTGCGCCCGACGATTTCATTGACGAACACGTAAGGCATGAACTCGAGTCCGCCGCCGCCGATCTCTTTGGGCAGGCCGAGCGCCCACAGCCCGCGTTTTTTCGCCTCGGCCTGGATTGCCTTCATCGCGCGCGAGGACTCCTCGCCGCCGCGCTCGAGAATTTTCTCGTTGGGATAGATCAGCTCGCTCAGAAAACCGGAAACGCGATTGCGCAGGTCCTGTACCTCGGGACTCGCTTCGATTTCGGCAACACTTTGCATGGTAGTTCTCCTCGTGAGCGAAACCGCTCAGGACTGCATTCCCTCTCCCGGCAAGGGAGAGGATGAAGGTGAGGGTCGTTATCCAGCGCGCTATTTCGCGCGCGATTCAGGATTCTGCCTCTGCTTCGAACTCGTGCGCAACAGAAACGCGGTGGGCTGAGATCAGGCAGTGTGATAGCAACGAGTAATCACCCTCGCCACGAAGGAATTATTGCGATGATCGATCTCTACAGCTGGACCACGCCCAACGGCCGCAAGCCCGCAATCATGCTCGATGAGTGCGGCCTCGAGTACTCAGTGCATCCGGTCAACATCCGCAACGGCGACCAGTTCAAGCCCGACTACGTAAAGATTTGCCCGAACAGCAAGATTCCCGCGATCGTCGATCACGATGCAGGCGTCTCGATCTTCGAGTCGGGCGCGATACTCGTGCATCTGGCGGAGAAGACCGGCAAGTTCTTCCCGGCCAAAAATCCGGGGCGCGCGAAAGTGCTCGAATGGCTGTTCTGGCAGATGGCAAATGTCGGTCCGATCTTCGGACAGGCGGGCCATTTCGTCAACGCGGCGCCTGAAAAAATTCCATACGCGATCGATCGCTACGCCAACGAGTCGGCTCGGCTGATCAAGGTACTCGACAATCAGCTGGCGAATACCGAGTACATCGCGGGCGACTACTCGATCGCGGACATTGCGACCTACCCGTGGCTCGTCGTCGGCTTCCCCGCGATCAAAGCCGTGAAACCCCACGTGGTAGGCGAGAGTGCGAACGTCGGGCGATGGATCGCGGCGGTCGGCGCGCGCCCGGCCGTGAAGAAGGGCATGGAAGTGCCGAAGGTCTAGCTTGCGGCGACGTTAGCGGTTGATCGAGCCCATCAGCGCCGCGGGATACTCAGCGGCGGCAAGATTCATTTGACAGCTTCGCCTCGATACGCTGAATTCGACCGATGCCGGAACGCACGCTGCCACTCCCCAAACCCGATCTTCATGGATCGATCAATCACGTCTCGATCACCGTCCGCGATTTGCCCGAGGCCGTGAAATTTTTTGGGCCGCTGCTGAAATTCCTCGGCTACACGGTCGGCGGAATTTTTCAGGATACGCGGACTGGCGGCCGGCTCACGGTCAATCTCAATGAGTCCAACGGGACCGCGTTCAACATCTGGCAGGCGAAGCCCGAGCTGTCGGAGCATCGCTTCCAAGTTTACGCGCCGGGCCTGCATCACGTGGCCTTCAACGTCCAGCGGCACCAGCAGGTCGATGAGGCGTTCGAGCTGGTGCGTTCGCTCGGCGCGGAGATTCTCGACGGTCCGGGCGAGTTCCCGTTCGGACCGGGCGGTTACTACGCACTTTATTTTCTGGGACCTGATCGAATGAAGTTTGAAATCGTACACATGCCGCTGGCGGAACAGAACTACCGGCGCATGATCGACGCTATCGAACGCGGGCCGCGCTGACGATGCGATACCGTGCACTGAGCGACGTTCGCGTCGTCGATCTCACTCACTTCATTGCGGGGCCTTACGCCACGAAGCTGCTGGCGGACATGGGCGCCGACGTCGTCAAGGTCGAGCCGCCGTGGGGAGAGGGCGGACGCAGGCTGGGGCCGAATCGCGCGAGCGACGAGGAGCGCGGGGGACTGTTTGCGTTTCTCAATCTCAACAAATGGGGCGTCACGCTGAACCTGAAGCATGAGCGCGGCCGCGAACTCCTCGCAGGACTGCTCGACGGCGCCGACCTCCTGATCGAAAACTTCGCGCCCGGCACTCTCGCCGCACATGGTCTGGCGCCCGACGAGTTGATTGCCAGGTTTCCCAAGCTGTCGGTCGTTTCGATTTCGAATTTCGGGCAAGACGGGCCGGAACGCGACGGCAAGTTGAATGACCTGGTGCTGTTCGCGCGCGGCGGATGGACGTTTCCGGTCGGCGAGCGCGAGCGCGAGCCGCTGACGCCGCCGGGCGCGCTGGCGCAATACGTCGGCGCGCTGTATGCGGCGGTTGCCGCGATGCAGGCGCTTGCGGCGCGCGACCTGGGACTCGGCCACGGGCAGCAGATCGACGTGTCGATTCTCGAGGCGACCGTCGCCACGATGATCTACGAGACCGTCACCTTTCAGTACACCGGGATTGTGCGCGGCCGCGAGGGCAAGCGCTTCGCAATGGGCCCGTTTCTGATCGTGACGCTGAAATGCAAGGACGGATACGCGGGCCTGCATTGCGTGACCGACAAGCAGTTCGAAGGACTGTGCGATCTGATGGGGCGTCGCGAGCTGGCTGCCGATCCGCGCTTCAACACCGCGCTGAACAGGATGCTCAACAACAACGCGATCCTCGAAATCGTCGAAGAGTTTTTCCTCGGGCGCGAACGCAGGTGGCTCTATCGCGAGGGGCAGCGCCGCGCGATTCCGCTGGTGCCGATACCGAGCGTGGCCGAGGTGCTCGAGTGGGAGCAGACGCGGGCGCGCAACTACTTCGAGACGATCCACGATCCGGTGCTCGGCAAGATTCGCGTGCCGGGGACACCGCTGCGCTTGACGTCGCATCGCGCGGAGGCCTCGCGGCCGGCGCCGCGCCTCGGTGAGCACAATCGCGAAATCTTCGGGTCGCGATTGGGACTAAGCGACAGCGCGATAGATTCACTGAAAAGAGCGGGCACGACATGAACTCAATCTTCGACGGCAAGCTGCGCGTGCTCGACCTCTCGATGGGATGGGCGGGGCCGCTGGCCGGCCAGATGTTCGCCGAGATGGGCGCCGAGGTGATCAAGGTCGAGGATACGCATCACTTCGACTGGTGGCGCGGCTCGCTGTCGATGGCGCCGCCGGAGATGCAGCCGATCGAGCGCGCGGCGGTTTTCAATACCGCCAATCGCGGCAAGCGCGGCGTCACGCTCGATCTCGCCGGCGTGCGCGGAATCGAAATCCTGAAGCGGCTGATCAAGGTCTCCGACATCCTGATCGAGAATTTCAGTCCGGGCGTGATGGAGCGGCTCGGACTCAGCTACGAATCGGTGAGCGCGCTCAATCCGCGGCTGATCATGATCTCGATGCCGTCGTTCGGGCTCGACGGTCCCGAATGCAACGCGCGCGGCTACGGCAACACGGTCGAGGCGATGGCGGGCGTGACGGGATTGACCGGGTATCACGACGGCAACGGGCAGCGTTACACGCTCAGCAACGCGCTGGGCGATCCGGTCGGCGGATTGCACGGCGTATTCGCGCTGATGGTGTCGCTACGCGAGCGCGAGCGCACCGGGCGCGGGCAGTTGATCGAGCTGGCGCAGGTCGAGTCGCTGATTCCGTTCGTCGCAGAGGCGATCCTTGAATATCAGTTCATGGGCAAGGTACCCGCTGCGCGCGGCAACCGGCATCGCGAGCATGCGCCGCACGGAATCTACCGCTGCGCGGGAGACGACAACTGGATCGCGCTTGCCTGCGAGACCGACGATCAGTGGCGAGGTCTGGCGGACGCGCTGGGAATCGCGCACCTGGCAGATGACCAACGCTTTGCCGGCGCGCCGGACCGCAAAGACAATGAAGACGCGCTCGAAGCCGAACTGTCCGGCGCAATTGCGCAGCTGAACGCCGACGATTGCGTCGCGCGGCTGCGTGAGGCGGGAGTGCTCGCCGCGCCGGTCAATTCGGCGCCGGCGGTGATGGCCGATCCGCAAATCCAAAGCCGCGAGTATTTCGTCGCGATCGATCGCGCCGTGGTCGGGACGCATCTGTATCCGGGCGCCGTCGCGCGCCTCCCGGAGACTCCGCTGCGCGCCGATACTCCCGCGCCGCTGCTGGGCGAGCACAACCGCCAGGTCTTTGCCGAGCTGCTCGCAATGACGGACGAAGATATCGCGGAACTCGAGCGCAGCGGCGTGATCGGATCGAGTCCGCGGCAGTATCGAAAGACGTCGTAGTTTCGCCTGATTCTCGAAAAACACCGCCTGACTATTGCGGTTTAAAGCGAAAGTGTTTCACGTGAAACGGTACTTTGGTTCAGGAGAACGAAACGCGAAGCGCCATGTCCGCGTCAGTGCACGTTGTCTTGCGGGACGAAGCCGTGCAGGCCTTTGAAGGCGCCGTCGAGGACTTCGATCTGCGAGCCTTTGTCGTCGCTGCTGATGATTCGCACCGGGGTGTTGTTGTCGACCTGCTTGGTGGCGAGTCCTTCGCCGAGCCCTCCGATCATTCCGCCGACGACCCCGCCCTGTTTTTTCAAGTCGGTTAGTTTCGTGAACGTATTCTCGTCGGGATAGACGGCGACGGTGCTTTCGCCGTTGTGCGCGACCAGCTTATGACCGCATCCCAGCATCGCCAGCGAGGCTCCAATCACAAATGCGCAGATGACGAGTGTCGAAATTCGCATCGAGAGTTCTCCTCTGCCGCGGGCGCGACGGCGGGTGACGTCATGATTAGGTTTCTTAGCACGAGCCTTGAGAAAACGGCCACTGCTGCTTGCACCCATGGGCATTGAACCGGAACCGGCTTCGCTGGCGCGAAGCTGTCCGAGATCCTTCCCTCCGCTCGCGGTGCTCGCTTCGGTCAGGATGACAACACCCCGAAAATTGCGAGGGCTTCGGGGCCGTGATAGGCTTCACGATTCGTGCTCAGCGGGCATGAGCGCCCGCAGCAAAGCGCAATGCGAATCGGCCTGATCTCTGATACCCATATCCCCGAAGCCTGCGAGCATCTCCCACCGAGGGTTTTCGAGGTTTTCGCCGGGATCGACCTGGTGATGCACGCGGGCGACGTGTACGTGAACCGCGTGCTCGACGAGCTGTCGGCGATCGCGCCGGTGATCGCGGCGCTGGGCAACGGCGACGAAGGTCTCGACGGGCATCGGCATCGGCTCGACCCTGACGAGCGCGTGCGCGAGGCGCACCTGGTCGAGATTGCGGGCGTGCGAATCGGGCTGGTGCACGCGATTCCGACGCCGGACGAGACGTCGGAGGAAGTGTTCGCGCGCGCGATGCGCACGCAATTCGGCGGGCCGATGGACGTGGTGGTGCAGGGCCACAGCCACGTCGAGGGAGTGACGCGATACGGCGCGACGCTGGTCGTCAATCCGGGCAGCGCCACGCTGCCGCGCAATCTGATCGGAGTGCCGGGAACGGTCGCGATACTTGAAATCGGAAATGGCGGCGAAGTCTCCGCCGAGATAATCAGCCTGGGCTAGTGCCGACGCTGCGAGCGATTCAGGAGGAATTGTTGTCCGCCGAAAACGCAGTGCCCGCGACCGAACGCGCGGTCACGATGGAAAAACTGGTCAACCTGTGCAAGCGCCGTGGAATTGTTTTTCCGACGAGCGACATCTACGGGGGACTCGGATCCACCTTCGACTACGGCCCGCTCGGCGTCGAGCTCAAGCGCAACGTCAAGGAGGCGTGGTGGCGCGAGATGGTGCAGTACCGCAGCGACGTGCTGGGGCTGGACTCGGCGATTTTTCAGCATCCGCGGACGTGGGAGGCGTCGGGGCATCTGAAAAATTTCACCGACCCGCTGGTCGATTGCAAAGACTGCAAGCAGCGCTTTCGCGCCGACAAGATCGAGGGCGGCAAGTGTCCGGAGTGCGGCGGCGAGCTGACGCCGGCGCGCCAGTTCAATTTGATGTTCAAGACGCACATGGGGCCGGTCGAGGACACGGCGGCGGTCGTCTATCTGCGGCCGGAAACGGCGCAGGGAATTTTCTCGAACTTCGAGAACATCGTGGATACGCAGCGGGTCAAGCTGCCGTTCGGCGTCGCGCAGCAGGGCAAATCGTTCCGCAACGAAATCACCACCGAAAATTTCATCTTCCGAACGCGCGAGTTCGAGCAGATGGAGATGGAGTTCTTCGTGCGTCCCGATCGCGAAGAAGAAGAGAAGTGGTATCGCTACTGGGTCGATTTCCGGTTCAACTGGCACGTGAAGTTCGGCATCAAGGCCGAGCATCTGCGCAAGCGCGAGCATGCGAGCGAGGAACTGTCGCATTATTCGAGCGGCACCACCGATATTGAGTTCCGGTATCCGTTCGGATGGGGCGAGCTGGAAGGCGTGGCGAAGCGCGGCAGCTTCGATCTCGATCAGCACGCGAAGTTCAGCGGCAGGGACCTGACCTATTTCGACGAGGACACCAAGACGCGCTTTCGGCCGTGGGTAATCGAGCCGGCGCTCGGCGTCGACCGCGCGATGCTGGCGTTCATGCTCGATGCGTACGACGAGGACGTGGTCGATAACGAGGAGCGAATCGTGCTGCGGCTCGATCCGCGGCTAGCGCCGATCAAGGTTGCGGTCTATCCGCTGCTGCGCAAGGCGGGGCAACCCGAGAAGGCGATCGCGATCCGCGACGCGTTGAAGCGTCATTTCACGGTCGCTTACGATCAAGCCGGCTCGATCGGGCGGCGCTATCGCCGCCAGGATGAAGTCGGCACGCCCTACGGGGTGACGATCGATCATCAGACGATGGAAGACGACACGGTGACTCTGCGCGATCGCGACTCGATGACGCAGGATCGCGTGCCGATAGCGAGGCTGGTCGAAGAGATCGGCAATCGAATAGGCTGGACGCGCTAGCGCGCTCCGGGTTCCGGCATAAATTCAAAATCTCTCCGTGTACGAAACGAAGCGGAGACTGGAGACGGTTTCACATGGGTCGCATTCATCCTGAGATCTACTTTTTCGGCGGGGGCGCGGCGGAAGGACGCGCCGAGATGCGCAATCTGCTGGGCGGCAAGGGCGCAAACCTGGCCGAGATGGCGCGGCTGAAGCTGCCGGTGCCGCCGGGATTCACGATCTCGACGCGCGTTTGCAACTACTTTTACGATCACGGCCACAAGTATCCGAAGGGGCTGACCGAAGGCGTGGCGAAGAGCGTCGCGCGCGTCGAGCAGGCGCTCGGGCGCAAGTTCGGCGACGCGAAGAATCCGCTGCTGGTGTCGGTGCGCTCGGGCGCGCGCGTCTCGATGCCGGGAATGATGGACACGGTGCTGAACCTCGGGCTTACCGACGAGACGGTGGCGGGGCTCGCGGAAATCAGCGGCAACCCACGCTTCGCGTGGGACTCGTACCGGCGGTTCTGCCAGATGTTCGGCGACGTCGTGCTCAAGCTCAAGCCGGAGAACAAGAACGATGCGGATCCGTTCGAGGAAATTATCGATCGCAAAAAGGCGGCGCGCGGGGTCAAGAACGACACCGAGCTGAAGGTCGATGATTTGCGGGAACTGGTGGGCGAGTTCCGCGCGCTGATACGCGCGCGCGTCGGCCGCGACATCCCGCAGGATCCGCGCGAGCAACTGTGGATGGCGATCGGCGCGGTGTTCGACTCGTGGCACAACGATCGCGCGATCGCGTACCGGCGGTTCAACAATATCCCGGGCGACTGGGGCACCGCGGTCACGGTGCAATCGATGGTGTTCGGCAACCTGGGCGACGATTGCGCGACCGGCGTCGCATTCACGCGCGATCCCGGCACCGGCGAGAAGGGAATCTACGGCGAGTTTCTGCCCAACGCGCAGGGCGAGGACGTCGTCGCGGGAATCCGCACCGGACGGCAGATAAGCCTGAAGGCGGGACGCCAATGGGCCGCGCGCCAGGGAATCGGCGAGGCCGAGCGTGCGACGCAATACCCGACGCTCGAGGAGAGCTTCCCGCAGGTTTACAAACAACTGCTCCAGATCTCGGCGCGGCTGGAAAAGCATTTTCGCGACACCCAGGACATGGAATTCACCATCGAGCGCAATCGGCTGTTCATGCTGCAGACGCGCACCGGCAAGCGCACGGCGCAGGCGGCGGTGCGCATCGCGGTGGACATGGCCGACGAGAAGCTGATCGATCGCAAGACGGCGCTCAAGCGGGTCGAGCCCGAACAACTCGAGCAGTTTCTGCATCCGCGGCTGGACCCGTCGAGCAAAAAGCACGTGATCGCACGCGGACTGCCGGCGTCGCCGGGCGCGGTCAACGGCGAAGTGGTGTTCTCGGCGGATGAAGCGGTGGCCGTCGCGCACGCCGGGCGCAAGGTAATCCTGGTGCGGCTGGAGACGTCGCCCGAAGACATCCACGGGATGCAGGTGGCCGAAGGAATACTCACCGCGCGCGGCGGGATGACCAGTCACGCGGCGGTGGTCGCGCGCGGGATGGGCAAGTCGTGCGTGGCGGGAGTGTCGGCGCTGGAAATCGACTACGGCGCGGGCACGCTGTCAGCCAACGGCGCGGTGGTGCGGCGGGGCGAGTACCTCACGCTCGACGGGGCGGCGGGCGAAGTGATCGAGGGACGGGTGCCGACGGTCGATCCCGAGATGCCGCCGTACTTCAAAAAATTTCTGTCGTGGGCGGACGCGGTGCGCAAATTGGGAGTGCGCGCGAACGCCGACACTCCGAACGACGCGAAGATCTCGCGCGATTTCGGCGCCGAAGGAATCGGGCTGTGCCGCACCGAGCACATGTTTTTCGATCCCGAGCGAATCTCGGCGGTGCGCGAAATGATCATGGCGGAGAACGCGGTGCAGCGCGGGCGCGCGTTGGCGAAGATCCTGCCGATGCAGCGCCAGGACTTCGTCGGAATCCTGAAGGCGATGGCCGGACTGCCGGTGACGATCCGTCTGCTCGATCCGCCGTTGCATGAATTTCTCCCGCATGAGGACGGCGAGTTGCGAGACCTGGCGGTTAAAATCGGCACCACGTTCGAGCATCTGAAGCAGGTGCGTGAGGGCCTGTTCGAGGTGAACCCGATGCTGGGGCATCGCGGCTCGCGGCTGGGAATCAGCTTCCCCGAGATTTACCGGGCACAGGCGCGCGCGATTATCGAGGCGGCGTGCGAGCTGCGTAAGCAGGGTGTCAAGGCGATGCCGGAAATCATGCTGCCGCTGATCGGCGAGCGCCGGGAATTCGACATCCTGGCGGAGCAGATTCGCGAAGTCGCCGCCGAGGTCTTCACCGAGCGCGGGATCAAGGTGGCGTACACGATCGGCACGATGATCGAAGTTCCGCGCGCGTGCGTGACGGCGGATCAGATCGGCGCGGTCGCGGAATTTTTTTCATTTGGGACCAACGATCTGACGCAGATGACGTATGGAATCTCGCGCGATGACTCGGGCAAATTTCTGCCCGACTACATTCGCGCCGGAGTTTACAAGAAGGACCCGTTCGCGGAGCTCGACCCGGCCGGAGTTGGCGAATTGATGCGAATCGCGATCGAGCGCGGGCGCAAGGCGAACCGGAAATTGAAGATCGGGATTTGCGGCGAGCATGGCGGCGATCCGGCCAGCGTCAAGCTGTGCCATCGCCTCGGGTTGGACTACGTTTCGTGCTCGCCGTACCGGATTCCGGTCGCGCGGCTGGCGGCGGCCCAGGCCGCGATAGAGGCCTCGCGGAAGAAGGCTGCCTTCAAGGACGTGTAGCGCGTCTAGTCGGTGTATTTTTTTTCGAGTGACTGATAATCGGCCACGCCCATCGTGCGGACGAAGTCTTCGAAGACGTTCGAGCCGGCGCCGACGCTGAGTTTGCCGCTGCGCTTCAGTTCGGCCATAGCGGTGCGCATCGCGTCGAAGATGGTCAGCATCGTTCCGATGTGGATGGTGACTTTGAATGGGTACTTTTTCAGTTCGTCGATTGGCAGCAGGTCGCCGTTGTAGACGAGCGGCAGGTCACCGAGCTTCTCGGAGTAGCGCTTCAGGTCATCGAGGGTTTTGATTCCATCGACGAAGACCAGATCTGCTCCCGCGGCGCGGTAGGCCCGCGCGCGACGCACGACGTCGTCCCATCCGTTGGGCTGCAACGCGTCGGTGCGCGCGATGATGACGAGATTGCGATCGCGGCGCGCGTCGCAGGCCGCCCGCACTTTCGGCACCATCGCCTCGGGCGCGATGACCTGCTTGCCCGCGAGAAAACCGCATCGCTTGGGAAACACCTGGTCCTCGATGTGCAGGGCCGCCGCGCCGGCGTCTTCGTACTCGCGCACGGTGCGCCATACGTTGAGGGGGTTGCCGTAGCCGGTGTCGGCGTCGCAGATGACGGGGACGTTTACGGACCGCGCGATCGCGCGCGCATTGGCGACCATTTCCGACATCGTGAGCAGTCCCAGGTCGGGATATCCGCGCGCGGCGGCGGTGCCGAAGCCGGTCATGTAGACGGCCTCGAAGCCGGCGGCGGCGGCGAGTTTCGCCTGGATGCAATCGAACACGAATGGCGCGACGATCATTTCGGGGCGGGCGAGAAACTCGCGCAGGCGCGATCTCTGTTCATTCATCGGGAGACGCTCCCTGAAATTATTTTAGGCGAAGTAATCTTCGGCGCGGATGGCGGGGATGTCGAGCTGGTAAATGCGATTGTTGCGCAGGACCTTGAGATTGACGTTCCGGCCGGGCCGATGGTTGCGGAGTGCGTCGTAGAGCACGCGGCGGTCGTTCACGTCGGTGTCGTCGATCGAAATGACCAGGTCGCCCTGCTGCAGGCCGGCCTTTTCGCCGGGACCGCCGGGCATCACGCCCGCGATCACGACGTGCTCGCGCAGCGTGTAGGAGAGTACGCCGAGCCAGGCGCGCGGCACGGCGGTGGTGCGCCGGCCGTGTTTGACCAGTTCGTCGCGGACGGCGAGGAAGCTCTCGCCCGGCACACCGAGAATCGCGCGGCTCAGGTCGGCGAAGTTCAGGTATGAAACGCCGATCACTTGCGCCTGGAGATTGCAGATCGGTCCGCCGCTCATCCCGATGCTCAGCGACGAGGCGGTGACGCAGACGCATTTGTCGAGCACGAACTCCCAAACCGCGTCGAAGGGACCGAGATAAGTGATGACGCCGCAGTCGGCGCATCGCTTCTCGCCGCCGAGACTCGAGACGGTGAATGCCTCCTGCCCGACGACGCATTTTTCCGACGACACGACTTCGACGCAGGGGACATTGCCGCTATCGATCTTCAGCAGGCCGATGCCGGTGCTGTAGTCCTTGCCTACGATCTTCGCTTCGAGTTGCTCGCCCCCGGGCATCGTGACGATCACGTTTTTCGCGCCGAGCAACAGGTAGTGGACCGTGAGGATGAGTCCGTCGGGGCTGACGACGGTGCCGGTGCCGCGGCGGTCGGTGCCGAGGCCAATTGCGGTCGAGACGTGGGTCGAGGGGATGTGCGAGTGAACGCCGACGGTGGCGCGGAGAACTTTTTCGAGCAGAAATGGAGGCGCGTTCACGACGGATATCCCGCGAATTAGGCTAGGACCGCGGACTCGCGGTTTCAAGCGCGATCGTTC
This sequence comes from uncultured delta proteobacterium, assembly GCA_963842085.1. Taxonomy (GTDB): domain Bacteria; phylum Desulfobacterota; class Binatia; order Binatales; family Binataceae; genus Binatus. The sequence continues at coordinate 1,398,417 of CAWJET010000001.1, read as the reverse complement.
AAGCGTGCGGCGGAAAAAAAGAGGCGGCCCCTCACGAGACCGCCCCGGATCAGAAAATCGAGCGTGTTTACTTCGCGCCCTTCACGGACGCATTGGGAATCGCAGTTTCGTTGGCACGAATCGAGAGCGTCTGCAACGCCTCGCCGAGGTCGAGCTCGCTGTACTTCTGATTCGAATAGAGCTCGTCGAGCCGCTTGACCGCCTGATTCGCACTCATCTCGCCCATCGAAAGCTGCCCCGAGAGCTGATGGATAATGCGGCGGGCGCCCTTCCAATGAAACAGATCGGCAGCCGAGTTAAGCACGTCGAGTTTGCCGACGCTCACCCGCATCGCATCGGAATAGCCATTGACGTAACCGTCTTTGGCGGCGCTATTGAGGCGGTTCCAGAAATTGCCATTGTGCGTCACGTTGGACGAAGCAAAAGCAACTGCCCAGCTGGCCAGGAAGCCTAGCATTACGCCGGCGGCGAATTTTTTCATTTCGCGATGTTTCTCCCCCGAGCCGATGGTAACCTGTTTAGCAAAAGTATGCAGCTGGCGCAAAATTGTTACAACCTAGTGTAGGCTGAGGCCGGCGACTAATGATTAAGTAATAGCGCTGTAACCTGCCGAACACCCCGCTACCCGGCCCGCTGGCCGCTGCCGAGGCCTACCCGCCACCCAACAACGGCACAAAGCTTAGAACATTTCGAGAGCCGCGTAAATATAGGCATTTCCTAGTCCAGAGACGCCGACGCGGGATTGAATGGGCGTGGGCGGCGGTGCCATGATCATTCGCACCCGGCCCGTTGCGCGAAGCCGATGTCCATCTACGAACAGGTCCTCACCTTTATCCACAGGCCCGAGCCCGCGTCGTTCGAGCGGCTCGCGCTGGAGGTTTTTCGTCATCAATTCGAGACGGTTGGCGCGTATCGGCGCTATTGCGAGGGGCGCGGCGTTGGTCCCGGGGCGGTGCGCAGCGTGGACGACGTCCCCGCGGTCAGCAATGTGGCGTTCAAGTACGCCGACCTTGCGGCGGATGGCGCCGCGCGATCGCCCGACGCCTGCGTGTTTCTCACCAGCGGGACCACGCAGGGGCGTGAACGCCGCGGACGTCATATTGTCGTGCGCCCCGAGATTTATCGCGCCTCTGCCATCGCCCATCTGCGGACGATGCTGTTTCCCGACGCTCGACGGATGGCGATACTCGCGATGCATCCGACGGCGGACGTGATGCCGGAGTCGTCGCTGGCAGCAATGGTGAGCTGGTGTATCGAGGAATTCGGTACGCGGACGCACCTCGCAGCGGCGTCGCGCGACCGTGTCGATGTTAAAGCGGCGACCGCGTTTCTTAGCGGCTGCGAGGCGCTGCGCGAACCGGTCTGCACCCTGGGGACCACGGCTGCCTTTGCTGCGCTGTTTTCCGAGCTGCGCAACGCTGGGGTCAAACTTCGGCTCGCGCCGGGTTCGCGGATGATGGATACCGGCGGGGCGAAAGGGCAGGCCGTGGCGATGCAAGCCTCGGAGGTGATTGCGCGGGCGGGAGAATTGCTCGCGCTCGCGCCGTCGATGGTTATCAACGAATACGGGATGACGGAATTGTGCTCGCAGCTCTACGACGCGACGGCGTTCACCTGCCCGGGCGTGTCGAATACGCAAGAATATCCGAAAGTCCGGTACAAAATTCGGCCGCCATGGCTGCGTGTGACGGCGCGGGATCCGAGCACGCTGCGGCTGATGCCTGACGGTGAGATCGGACTGCTCACATTTTTCGATCTGGCCAACGTCGGCTCGGTGTCCGCCGTGATGACGGAAGACCTGGGCTGGGTCGAGCAGGGCCGGGTTCGCGTGCTGGGTAGAGGGGCAGGTGGAGAAGCTCGCGGCTGCGCACTCGGGATCGGGCAATTCTCCGCGACTGAAGCGGCGGGAGCTTTGCGATGAGCGCGACGCCGGCGTCCAGCGCGGTGCGAATGCGAGTAGCAGAAAATGCCGGGCCGAGCGCGGAGCGGATGGCCGACGCCCTAGCGCGCGCATTCGCACTATGGCGCAACCGCAATTACGCGCGCCGGCGCGATGCGGTCGCTGCAATCGCGCACTCGGCGGGATATTCCGTCGCGATGCTGGAAGAGTCGATCGGCGCGCTACTGAGGCCATTCACTGGCGACGCATTAAAGTCGATTGCGGCGCGAATTTCGGCCTGCGACGCGACGGGCAGGCCACAGACGGTAGGGTTCATCGCCGCGGGCAACGTCGCGGGCGCCGGAATGCATGAGATTGCGATCGCCCTGGTGGCGGGCGCAGGTGTGCTGATCAAAACCGCCTCGGCCGAGCCGGTATTTTTTGCGGAGTTTGCGCGCACTCTCGCCGAGATCGAGCCCGACGCCGGCGCGCGCATCGAAGTTTCTCACTGGAGCCGCGCGCGCACCGACCTGACCGCCGCGTTGATTGCGAACTGCGAACTGGTGGCGGCGTATGGCGACGACGCGACGATCGAGTCGCTGCATCGGCCTAACGTAATCGGATTTGGCAGCCGGGTCAGCGCTGCGGTAGTCGCTCCCGGTGGGATCGATCCGTCGCGAATTGCCCGTGTCGCAGAGTCGCTCGCGCGCGACGTCGCATTGTTCGAGCAACTGGGCTGCCTGTCGCTCCATCAGGTGTTCGTGGTGAGTCCGGATGGCGGTGCGGCGCGCGAGCTGGCGATCCGAATATCAGGGGCGCTTGAACGTATCGGGGAATCGATGCCGCCGGCGCGTATCCCGTTGCGCGATGCTATTGAAATACGTGCAGTGCGGGAGCGTGCGCGCTGGCGTGCGCTTGCGGGCGAGCCGGTCGCGCTGTTTGAGGGTCGAGGACTCGAATGGACGGTGGTTTTCGAGCCGCTTCCTGGCTTGAACGATCCATTCAAAATTTCGCCGGGCTTCAGGACGGTGCACGTGACCGCGGTGCGCGATCTCGCAGCGTTTCGCGATTGCATCGCGGGTGTGTCCAAACGGATCGAAGCGATGGCGGTCGCCGGCAATGAATCGGAAGCCGCCGACATAGGCGCCACGGTCAGAGCAATCGGGATACCGTACGTATGTGCGCCCGGTGAGATGCAATCGCCGCCGCTTGATTGGCGCCACGGTGGCGGCGAGTTCGTCGACATGATGGTGAAACAGCGATGAGTCAACTCGGCGATTATTTCCGCCAGTACCTGGCGCAGACTTCCGGCGCACCGATCGGATTGGAGATATCGCGCGCCGAGGGTTCGTGGCTGATCGCGTCGGACGGGCGGCGCTATCTCGATTTCATCGCGGGAATTGGAGTGTCGGCGCTGGGCCACGGATATCCCGAAGTGCTCGACGCGATTGCACAGCAGGCGCGTCGCCATCTGCACGTTATGGTATACGGCGAGTATGTGATCGAGAGCCAGGTTATGCTGGCGCGGCGGCTGGTCGAGCTTCTCCCGCGGCCGCTCGAGCGTGTGTATTTCACCAACAGCGGGGCGGAAGCGATCGAATGCGCGCTGAAGGTGGCGCGCAAGTTCACCGGACGCGCCGGATTCGTCGCGTTCGACGGCGCCTATCACGGCGACACGATGGGCGCGCTCGCGCTGGCTGGAAATCGCGCGATGCGCGAGCCGTTTGGCGCCCTGCCCGGGCCGGTGCGGCATCTGCCGTTCGGTAACGTAGCGGCGCTTGAGAAAATCGATTCGACGATCGCGGCGGTGGTCGTCGAGCCGGTGCAGGCTGAGGGCGGCGTGCGCATCCCGGAGATGGGATTCATCCGCGCGCTTCGTGAACGATGCGACAGCGCCGGCGCGCTGCTGATTTTCGACGAGGTGCTGACGGGCTTTGGCCGCACCGGCAGGATGTTTGCGCTCGAGCACTTTGGCGTGGTGCCTGACATCGTGGTGATGGCCAAGGCACTCGGCGGCGGTCTGCCGCTGGGCGCGTTGTGCAGCCGTGACGAGCTGCTTGGCACGCTCTCGCACGATCCGCCGCTCGGGCACATCACGACCTTCGGCGGCCATCCGCTTTCGTGCGCGGCCGGACTAGCAGCCCTGAACGCGATCGTGCGCGAGCGCCTGCATGAGCGCGCCGCGACGATTGGCAAGGAGCTGGTGCGGCGACTGCTGGAGATGCGCGCGCCGGAAATCGCGGCGGTGCGCGGGCTCGGGCTGATCGTGGGTATCGAGTTTCGCGACGCGGCGCTGGCGCGGCGCTTCGTTGCGGCGACGCTGGCGCGCGGGGTGGTCGTGAACTGGACGCTGAACGCGGACGACGTTGTCCGGCTAGCGCCGGCGCTGACGATCAGGCCGGACGAGGTCGACTTTGCATTGAGCGCGATGAAGAAAGCGCTTGATGAAATCCGGCGCTGAGGTCACGCTATTCGGGAGATGGTTTTCGATAACCGGCGCGGGAAAAGATCGGGGGGAACCTGATTGGCGGAGGAAAGCAAAGACAACGGCTCATACGGGCGAACGTATAACGAGCCCGGCCGCGCCACTTCGGACTTCAGCTGGACCGAAGATGACGAGGAATCGCTGCGAGTCCTGAAGCTTGGCGGTGCGCTCGGAATCTTCATGCTGCTGGCGTACCTTGCGTACGATCAGCATGTGCGCGGAACGAATGCGCCGGGGACAGGGCCGCACTGGCTGATCCTGGGAGCCACCTGCCTGTTCTTCGGCCTGGTCTGGACGCGCGCTTTCAGGCGGCGTTGGAGATTCTGGATCCTGGTCTACAACGTGTTTCTGATCGCGATGTTCATCGTGATCAGCCGGGCGACAGGAGACCCCGAGTCACGCTTCGTCGCGATCATGTTGTGTCCGCTGGCAACCGCGGCGTTCGTGAGCTGGGGCACGCGCTGGCAGTTCGCGATGGCGCTCACGGCGGTTCTGGGCTACGCGGCGGGCGAATATTTCGTGCCGATCGAAACGCCATACGGGATGTACCGATGGATGGGGCTCGCCGCGGCGTTAATCTTCGCGCAATACACGGCGATCTTCATCGAACGATACCGCCGGCGCCTCAAGAAACAGGTAGAGGATCTCGAGGAAGCGGCGCGGTTTCGGCAGACGCAGATCGCCACGATGGCGCATGACATCCGCAGCCCGGTCGCGGCGCTGAGCGGCTACGTCAGCCTGCTCGAGGAATCGGACATGAGCGCGAAGGAACGGACAGACCTGCTCGGACGGATCGGCTCGACTGCGTGGAACATGGACCTGGTGGTGAGCAACGTGCTGGACTACTACGAGGCGCAGGACGAGGCCATCATCCCGGCGCCAGTCGAACTGGATACGAACCAGGTGCTCCGCGAAGTCGCGGAGGATTGTGCGCTGCAGGCGCAGCGGCGGCGCCTGAATCTGCGGGTCGAGATCGCGCGGCTGCCGGCGTGCAAACTCGACCGCCGGCATTTCGAACGGATCGTGAGAAACATGCTCGCCTATGCGATCGGAAGGACGGCGACCGGCGAGGTCTGGCTGCGCGCGGGGGTGCGAAACGAAGCGATCGCGATCGAGGTCACCGACAACGGCCCGTCGCTTTCAGCGGCCGAGCGCGAGGGGCTGTTCCAGCGCCCAAGCCGAAACGGCGATCGCAGCACGGCGCGCGGACTCGGACTGTATATCGCGCGGGCGATGGCGGAAGCGGCGGGAGGCCGGACCGAGGCGCGGTTCACCGACGGCCGTCGGGGACTTACGCTCGTCGCGGAATTCCCGCTGCAGGCGCAACCAACGAAAGCGCGCACGCCGTGAGCAAGCTGCCCGACGCGTCCGGCAAACATTTGAGCGAATTCGAACTGATCGCGCGACTGAGCGCGGGAATCCGTCTCAGCCGCCGCACGGTTCTAGGCGCCGGCGACGATTGTGCGATTATCTCACGCCCACGCGGTCAGACGCTGTTTACAATCGACAGCATGGTCGAAAATGTCCACTTCGATCTGCGCTGGTGCCCGCCGCAAGCGCTTGGCGCGCGCGCGCTCGCGGTCAACCTGAGCGACATCGCGGCGATGGGCGGGCATCCGACCGCCTGCGTCGTGAACCTGGCCGTGCGCGACGGAATCACGGCATCGACGCTCGACGGAATCTACGCCGGTCTGCGCAATGCCGCGCGCGAAGCCGCGACCGACATCGTGGGCGGCAATATTACCCGCGCGCGCGAGCTGTCGATCACGATCGCTGTGCTCGGCGAAGTCGGACCCGGTGTGATGCGACGAGACGCGGCGCGTCCGGGCGACGAGATCTTCGTGACCGGCACGCTCGGCGATGCGGCGCTCGGCTGGCGCATCCTGGCCGGCAAGCTGAAGGTGAGAGGTAATGCGAAAAGAGATCGCGCGGCGAGGAAATATCTGGTCGAGCGATTTATCCGTCCGACCGCGCGGCTGTATGCCGGGCAACGCCTGGCGGCGCTCCGGCCCGCGCCGGCTGCGATCGACGTCAGCGACGGACTCATGCAGGACCTGGGTCACATCCTCGAACGCAGCGGAGTCGGCGCGGAAATCGACACGTCTCGAATCCCGCTCTCGCCGGCGTACCGTGCGCTGATGGGCGGCAATCTGGTGCACGCGCTGACGGGCGGCGAAGATTACGAACTGGTCTTCTGCGCTAGGCCCGGCCACAGCGAAGCCGCATTGTCGCGCCGCTTGCGTGTCGGGGTGCGGCGAATCGGCCGGATCGTTCGGGGCAAGCGCCTGAAGGTGATTGGAGATAGCGCGCCCGTTGTCGCAGGATGGGATCAGCTGCGCTCGCGCGGCTAGATTGAAGCGATGATGTCCATCCTGCCTCTTGCGGTCCTGATCCTTATCGTGCTGAGCGCCACGCTGGCCGCCTCCGAGACCGCGCTGTTCTCGATGGCGCGATTGGAGCACACGCGCGAGCAGATGAGCCTGTCAGTGCAGCACGCGCTCGACCGCCTGATGCGCCGGCCGCTCGAGTCGTTGATTGTCATCCTCGGGCTGAACGAAGCCTGCAACATCTTCGCCGACTGCCTGGCGACGATAATTCTGCTGGCGTGGCTCGGCGACCAATGGGGCCCGATCGTCGCGGCGCCGGCCATGCTGCTGATCGTACTTTTATTCTGCGACATTACGCCCAAGACCTTCGCGCTTGGGTTTCCGGCCGCGCTCGCGTGGCTCACGGCGCGGCCGCTGGCCGTGCTCGCCGATTTCGTTCATCCGTTCGCGCGGCATTTCACGCCGCTCGAGCAGGCCCCGCGCCCGGAACCGGTTTCCGAGGCTGAATTCAAGACGCTGCTCAGGCTCGGCGAGAACCAGGGACAGGTTGAGCCCGCCGAGCGTGCGATGATTCATCGCGTGTTCGACTTCGGTGCGCGCCGCGCGGCCGAGGTAATGACGCCGCGGGAGCGGATTTTCTCGCTCGACATCGAGATGCCGGTGGCGCAGCTGGTGGCGGAAATCGCGCACGAAAGCTTCTCGCGGGTGCCGGTCTATCGCCACAGCCAGGACAATATTGTCGGAATCCTGCACGCCAAGGATCTCGCAGCGCGCCGCCTGGACCCGTCGCCGCCGCGCGTCGAGCGCCTGGTGCGGCCGGCCTATTTTATCCCGCCGGGCAAGCTGCTGGCCGATTTGTTTGACGAGATGCGCCGCGGGCGCTTCCAGATCGCGCTGGTGGTCAACGAGTACGGCCGCCTGCTTGGCCTGGTCACGCTCGAAGATCTGCTCGAGGAACTGTTCGGCGAGATTCGCGACGAGTTCGACACCGAAGTTCCCGAGCTCACGAAGATATCCGACGACGAATGGGCGGCGTCGGGCGCGGTCGCGCTGGGCAAGCTGGCGGATGCGCTCGCTCCGGCCCGTGTAATCGAAGTCTATGGCGGCGGCAAGACGCTGAGCAGCCTGATTCTGCGCAGGCTGGGACGCGTGCCGCGCGCGGGCGAGAAGCTGAGACTCGGAGAATTCGATGCCACCATCGAGCGCGTGCGCGGCGCGGCCGTCGAGCTGGTGAGGTTGCATCGATGATGGTGGTCTGGCTCGTCGTCGCGCTGATCGGATGTCTTGCGGTGCAGGCGTTTTTCGCCGCCTCGGAGATCGCGCTGGTCTCCGCCGACGATTTGAAAGTTCGCGCCGGCAGCGAAGCGGGACACGCTCGCTCGCGGGTGCTCGGCGAATTGCTGGCCAATCGCGATCGCTTGCTGGCGCTCACTCTTACCGGCACCAACCTCGCCACCGTGGTCGCGGCGGTCGTGCTCACCAGCTTCCTGCATCAAATCGGCCCGCACCTCGTTTATCTGGCGCCGTTTATGCTGACCCCCATTACGCTGGTGCTTGGCGAGGCGATACCGAAGCTGCTGACGCTTGCAAATCCGCACGCGTTTGCGCTGTTCGCGGCGCGGCCGCTGCGTTTTCTTGCGACCGTGCTGGCGCCGCTGCTTGGTGCGGAGACCGTGATGAGCAGGTTGCTCCGCCGGCTTGCGGGCGTGCCGGCCGACGCCGAGAGCGTGTTCCTGAGCCGCGATGACCTGGCGCGCTTGATGCGGCGGCGCCCGAGCGACGCAGCCGAGCAACCGCAGCTCGACGCCATCCTGCCAGCCGAGCAGCTGATGATCAGCCGAATTTTTCGCTTCTCGCAGGCCGATGCACGCAAGGCGATGGTGCCGCTGGTGGGAGTTGACGCGGTGCCGGAGGAAACCTCGCTTGCGGCCGCGATCGAAACCGTACGCCGCGAAGGCTTCAGCCGCATCCCGGTGTTCCGGCGTCGCATCACCGACATCGTCGGCGTCGTTCACGTCTTCGATCTCCTGCAGGCGCCCGATCTCAGCCGTCCGGTGAGCGACATCATGCGGCCGGTCAGCTATTTTCCCGAATCGATGCCGCTCGACGAGGCGCTGGTCGCGATGCAACGCACCGGGGAGAATCTGGCCGTGATCGTCGACGAGTATGGCGGCTCGGCCGGAATTCTGACGCTCGAAGATCTGATCGAGGAGATCGTCGGCAATATCGAGGACGAACACGACCTTGGCGAGGAGTTGGCCAGGATAGTCAGTCCGCGCGTGCTCTCCGTGCTCGGACGCGCGCCGATAACGGAACTGAACGAGCGTTTCGGCCTCAAGCTTTCGGAGGCGGATGAGTATGCTACCATCGGCGGATTGGTGGTCGAACGGCTCGGGCATATTCCCAAGCCCGGTGAGAAATTGATCGAGGGCGATTTGACGATCACCGTCACGCGCAGCGACGCACGGGCGGTCCGCGAACTGGTGCTGACACTTGCGCATCCGCTCCGCCCTGAGCTCCTCAAGCGGCGATGACCGAAAAGCGAATCCGACAAATCCTCGACGTTGTGGCCGCGGGCAGCATGACTCCCGGGGTGGCGTTCAAGCACCTCCGCGAGCTGCCGTTCGAGGATCTTGGCTTCGCCAAGCTCGACAATCACCGCAGCGTCCGGCGCGGGGTTCCGGAAGTGGTTTTTGGCGAGGGTAAGAGCGCTGCTCAGCTCGCGGCGATTGGACGGCGCGTGCTCGCGTCAGGCACGAATCTCATCATCACGCGGCTCGACGCGGACAAAGCGCGAACCGTCAAGCGCAAAATTCGTGCACTGGTGTACCATCCGGATGCGCGCATCGGGGCGGTGGTGAAGGAGCGCGTGAAGCCGTCGGGACACGGCGTCGTGACGGTGCTGAGCGCGGGCACTTCCGACATTCCGGTCGCCGAGGAGGCCGCGCTCTGCGCCGAGCTGTTCGGCAATCGCGTCGCGCGTTTTTACGACGTTGGTGTCGCCGGAATTCATCGCCTGACCGCGAACCTCGAATTGATTCGCGAGGCGAGCGTGCTGATCGTCGTCGCCGGGATGGAAGGCGCGCTGCCCTCGGTCGTCGCGGGGTTGGTGGACAAGCCCGTGATCGCCGTGCCGACCAGCGTCGGCTACGGTGCGTCGATGGGCGGGCTGGCGGCGCTGCTGGGGATGCTCAATTCGTGCGCGAGCGGCGTAACCGTCGTCAACATCGACAATGGCTTCGGCGCGGCGCTGGCGGCCACGCTGATCAACCGGGTGGGAATCGAGCGCGACGGCCGCTGATGGCGAAACGCACCTCAATCACCAGCGGGCGCGCGCGCCGCGCGATCAAGATGGGCGAGCTCGCGTCGCAGGTCGGCTCAAGCTACCTGTGGAACCAACTGCGGCGGCCGTTTCTGAGCGCGCCCGCGCGCGAGCGCGACCTGCTCGAGACTCACATCCGCAACGCGCAGCGCATTGTCGAGAGCTCCCAGCAGCTTCGCGGCGCGTTCATGAAGCTGATCCAGATGCTCTCGATTCGCAAGGACCTCCTGCCGGGCGAGGCGCTCGACGTGCTCCGCGCGACGCAATCGAGCGTGCCGCCGATGAACTACGCGACCATCTCCGAGCAGATTCGCCGCGAGATTGGCAGGCGGCCCGAAGCGCTCTTCAGAAGTTTCGACCAGACCGCGTTTGCCGCCGCCTCGCTCGGCCAGGTGCATCGCGCCGTCACCCGCGAAGGTGTAGACGTGGCGGTGAAGATTCAGTACCCCGGCGTCGAGGATACCGTCGAGCAGGATCTGCAGAATCTCAAATTGCTGCTGCGGACGTTGCAGGCGCTCGGCCATGACGTGATGCGCCAGCAAATCGACACCGCCGCGGTGTACAAGGAACTCGAGCAGCGCCTGCGCGAAGAGCTCGACTACGTCAACGAAGCGCGCAACATGACCGAGTTCGGCCGCCATCTCGGCGCGGATTCCGAAATCATGATTCCGCACTTCGTCAAGGAGCTGAGTTCGCGGCGCGTGCTGACGATGACGTACGTCGACGGCTATCCGCTGGCCGACGTGATGGGTCCCGAGGTCGATTTCGAGCTGCGCCAATGGGTCGCGATCAAGATTCACGAGTTCGCGTGGCGGCAAATTCTCGAGTTCGGGATGCTGCACACCGATTTTCATCCGGGCAACTATTTGGTGAGTCATCATCCGCGCCTGGGCGTGCTCGACTTCGGTTCGATCCGGCGCTTCCCGGAACCGGTGCGCAAGGCGAACCTGCAAGTCGCGCGCGCGATTTTGAGCGGCGACGACAAATCGCTGGCAGCCGCGATGGTCAAGCTGGGTTATCTCGATCGCACCCAGGATGCGGCGCCGATGGTCCGAATTATTCACATCCTGTTCGAGCCGATGAGGGTCGATCGCGCCGTCGATCCGCTCGACTACGATACGGTCGGCAAGGCGGCGAAGGTCGGCGAGCTTGCGCTGGAGAATCGGTTGTACAAATCTCCCGCCCACAGCGTGTTTTTGATTCGCGCGCTGATCGGGCTTGAGGGAATCACGCGCGGCCTCGCCGTGAAGACCAACTACCGCCGAATCTTCGCAGACTGTGTCGAGCGAATCCCGGGATGACGGCGCGGCTGAGGCCCTCATATCAGCCGAATAGTTCGTCAGCTAGATTTTCACGATCCTTGTTCAGGTAGTCTGCCACGTTGCTCAAGATCGATCCCAAGGTACCGAGTCTCAAATCCTTGTGTGCCGGAATCGTCACGCGATGTTCGGTTCCCATCATCGTGGAGGTAAGGCGACGGTGGCTGCCGGTCTGTCTGCTTACTTCGTAACCGTACCGGCGAAGCAAACGGGCGAGCTCCGCTCCCGACAGGTCGCGCGGCAGTCTCAAGCCGGAAGCACTTCGTCCTTCACCCAATGCAGGCGAATTACACGAGGACGGTCAGTGTCTTCGAAGTGGCAGCGGACCGCGTCTTGAACCATCGCGCGTAACTGGTCGGGGGTGTCGGCTTGTGTGAAAATGGAATGCCCCAAGGCGTGCGCCTCGAAACCGCCCTCGGGCGATTCCTCGACCGAGAAGACTATTTCCTCCGCAGGTCGCTTCCTGCTCTGCTTTGTCTTCATTCCCGATTGCCGCGCCCTGTTCAATATCTCACAGCATAGCCGGTTTCGTAACGATCATCACGCCGTATTCTCCTGACGGTTTACCGTACATCGGCGCCAGCGCTACCATCGCGCGTGGTGGACGGAGCTCGCAGCCGTATGCTCGACGCGCTCGAGCGTCATCGCGACTTTCACTTCCGGCGCGTGGCGTCGCGGCGCGTGGCCGGCGAGAAAAGCGCGCTCAAATTTATCGACGAGGTCGGATTCTGCACCGGATTCACCGCCGGAATGGGCGTGCCCTGCCTGCGCGAGGCGATCGCGGGGACGCGCGAACCCACGATGCCGGAGCACATCCAGCACGACTACGCGATCGGGATGACGTGGCGGATCAAGGACTCGCTGCCGCAGCGCCGCGCGGTCTATTACGGCAAAGTGATCGCGCGACGCCCGAGCTTCATCGCGCGCGAGTTGCTGGGCGCGTTTCTCAGGCTCCGCATCGAGCCGGGCGGCTACCGAAAGCTGTACCTCCGCGGCGGACTGTCGCATTGCGGCAAGCTGGTGATGGACGCCCTCTCCAAGCGCGGCGTGGCCGAGACTCGCGTGCTGAAGCTCGCGAGCGGCTACGCGCAACCGTCGCGGCGCGCGGTGTTCGATCGGGCGATGGCCGAGCTGCAGGAGAAATTTCTCGCGCTGAAAGTGGACGAGCGCGCGGACCCGTTCAGCTACGTGTGGGACACGATGGAGCATCGATGGCCCGACGCGATTGCCGAGGCCCGGACGCTCACGCGCAAAGAGGCGGCATATTTGATCGTCGCAAAATATTTCGAGACCGCTGCGTTCGGCAATGAGCGCGCGGTCGCGCGGTTGCTCGGCATCGACGCTGCGCTGGTAGAAGTGGCGGCACGGCGCCTTGAGCGTGAGGGCGCGATTGCGCGCGGCGTGCGAATCGACGGGCACCCGGGCTCGATCAGTCTGCTTTCCAGATTTGCGCCGTGAGACCGTTCCGGTCTAAAGGAAAGTGCGGACAGCGTCCGCGGATGCTCACGACGATTTCATTCGGAGGAAAACCATGCCGCTCGACCCGCAAGCCAAGGCCTTGATGGATCAACTCGCCGCCGCGCCTGGCCCCAAACTGCATTCGCTCGAGCCGGCGGACGCACGCCGCCTGACCGCCGGCATGTTCCGAGTGCCGCCAGAGCGAGCGGAAAAAGTCGCCAAGGTAGAGGATCGCAAAATCCCCGGTCCGGCCGGCGAGATTCCGATTCGAGTTTATACTCCGGAAGGCGCGGGTCCATTTCCGGTGCTGGTATTCTTCCACGGTGGCGGATGGGTGATTTGCGGCCTCGATACGCACGACGGGCCATGCCGCGCGCTCACCAACAAGGCCGGATGCGTGACGGTGTCGGTCGATTACCGGCTCGCGCCCGAAAATAAGTTTCCCGCCGGCGTCGAAGATTGCTTTGCCGCGACCAAGTGGGTCGCCGCGCATGCCAGGGAGCTGAACGCCGATGCGAACCGGCTAGCCGTCGGCGGTGACAGCGCGGGCGGAAACCTGTCCGCCGTGGTCTCACAGCTCGCGCGCGACGCGGGCGGCCCGAAAATCGCGTTCCAGCTCCTCATCTACCCCGCGACCGAGGCCGAGCTCGACACTTACTCGCACAAAACTTTCACCGACTATTTTCTGACCAAGGACGACGTGATTTATTTCTGGAAGCATTACCTGCGCAGCGCGGCCGACCGCAAAGATCCGCGCGTCGCGCCCGCGCTGGCCAGGAGCCTCAAGGGACTGCCGCCCGCGCTGATCATCACGGCGGAATTCGATCCGTTGCGCGACGAGGGCGAGGCCTACGGCGAGAAGCTGCGCGCCGCCGGTGTTCCCGCGACCGTTACGCGTTACGAGGGCATGATCCACGGATTCTTTTCGATGTACGAGGTGCTCGACAAGGGCAAGCTCGCGCTCGAGGAGTCCGCTGAGGCGCTTAGGAAAGCGTTCGCGCAGCAGCGGTGAGCGTCACCACTGCTCGTAGTGTACGGCACGGCGTTCGTAGCCTGCCCCGCGCAGCAGGTCGCGCAATCGAATCACGCCCTTGCCGACGCCGCAGATATAGAAGTGGCGCGTGCGATCGGCGTCGCCGCCGACCCATCGCGCCTGCGCCAGCTCGAACAGACGATCGTAAAGTTTTTCGCCGGGCGCGATCACGATCTCGTGCGAAAAATTCGGTGCACTCCTGGCGAGTTCCTCGAGTTCCGAGGCGTACAGGATGTGCGCGCGATCCGGCGCCGCGTAGATCAAATGGATCTTCGGCGGCGACGACGAGGCGAGCGCCCGCTTCAGCATCGGCCGAATCGGCGCGATCGCCGTGCCCTGCGCGATAAAGCCCGCTTCCGCCTCCAGCGCGCGCTCGATCGTGAAGGCGCCGAACGGCCCGCTGAAATCGAGCGTATCGCCGACCCGCCGCTCGAACATCCACGCAACCCCGCGCCCGCCCTCGACGCGATTGAAGCAAATCTCGAACGGGCCGCGGTCTTCAGGGTCCGACGCGATCGAGTAGGGACGCGAGCGGGTTTCGTCGCCGAGCGGAATCGTGATCGAGATGAACTGGCCGGGCATAAATCGCAGATGCTTGCCGCTCGTGAGCGAGAGAAAAAGCGAGCGCGTGTCCGACGCGTGATCGAAAATCCTCTCGACGCGCGCATTCAGCGTCGCGCGCCTGGCTCCAGCCGCGGGAGGTGGATCGGCCGTCATTCCTCAGCCGCCTCGCTGACCTGGTTAATCGTGTAGCGCGGGACTACCACGGCGATTTCCGCGTCGGCATCCTCGATCACAGCCTGGCATCCGAGCCGCGACGTCGGCGTGAGCCCCGGCGCCTTGTCGAGCAGGTCCTCCTCCTGCTCGCTCGCCTCGCCAAGCTTGTTGAATCCCTGCTTGACGATCACGTGGCAGGTCGTGCACGCGCAATTGCCGCCGCAGGCGTGCTCGAGATGGACTCCGTGCCCCAGCATCACGTCGAGGATCGAGCCGGGCTTGCCGTCGTGATGAAACGGCGCCTTGGCGGGGTCGAACTCGATTACCTTTTCGGGGTCGCCGTTTTCGAATTGGATGCGCAGCTTCGCCATCGGATTGGGGTCGTAGTTGAGATTATGCGCTGCGTCGAGGCGGCGAAACCGCCCCCGAGTCATCGAGTTGCCTGCGCTTGCATCTTCGCCGGATTTTCGCCATCATTTGAAAGCGTCTGGAAGAGCAGGGGAGAAGCGCAATGGCGACGCTGACCAAGCGGCAAAAGCAGCTAATCGACTACCTGAACGACTATATCAGCGAACACGGCTACGCACCCACGCTGGCCGAAGTCGGGCAATACTTCGGGCTGTCGTCGCTCGCGACCGTGCACAAGCATCTGCACAATCTCGAGCAGAAAGGTTTCATCAAGCGCCAGCACAATCACAGCCGGGCGCTGGAAGTCGCGGCGTCGGAGAAGCATGAGGCGGCCAAGGCGATCCGATTGCTCGGCACCGTCGCGGCAGGCGCGCCGATCGAGGCGGTCGAGAACAACGAAACCATCAGCGTGCCCGACGACTTCATCCGGCGCGACAATACATTTTGCCTGCGGGTGAAGGGCGACTCGATGATCGAAGACGGCATCCGCGACGGCGATTACATAATCGTCGAGGGCCGCGACAGTGCCGACAACGGCGAGACCGTGGTCGCACTGATCGGCAACGAGGCGACCGTCAAGAAGTTTTACCGTGAATCGGGCGGGCAGATCCGGCTGCAGCCGGCCAATTCCGCAATGCAGCCGATTATGGTGGGCGACGGCGACCTGGCGATTCGGGGCGTCGTAGTCGGCCTGATGCGTCACTACCGCTGAGCACGGATCTCGGTTCCGGCCGGCGCCCGCATTATTTGGGCTGAATCGCTCAGGCGTGGATCGGGCGAGGAGCGTCGGCAATCGGCTCTGCGATCGGAACTATGACGCGGAAGGCGGAGCCCTGCTGGAGAGCGCTCTTGACGATAATCTTCCCGCCGAGCGCTTCCACGTTGCGTTGAACGACAGCCAGGCCCAGGCCCATTCCGCGGTGACTGCGGATACTCGAGTGCGAAAGCTGTGCGCAGCGCTTGAAAGCCTGCCCGACCATCGCGGCCTCGATACCGGGTCCCGTGTCACGGACTTCGAGTTCAACCGCGGGTGCGTGTTTGCATGATGCGGCACAGCGGATCGCGATGGTGACGCAGCCTCGGTCGGTGAACTTGATGGCGTTGACCGCCAGGTTGAGCAGGATCGCTTTGATCGGCCGGCGCCGCGCGCGAAAAACAGGAGGCGCGGCTTCGAGATCGAATCTGTTTTCGAGCCCCTTGGAACCGTTGGCCGCTTCGAGCGCCGGAGCCAGGTCTTCAATCAGATCCTGCGGGCGGATTTCCTCTTCGTCGGCCGCCTCCGCCATCGCGTCTGCGACCGAAAAGTCCATCACGTTTTCAACCGTCTGCGCCAGGTCATGCGCGTTGGCATTAAGGCGTTCGAGTATCTGCTTGTGGCGGCCGCACAGTCCTTCGCTCAACTCGTCGCGCAGGATGTCGAGATAGCCGAGGATCACCTGCACCGGCGAGCGAAGTTCGTGCGCAAGATTGGCCAGCGCCTCCATGTGCACTCCCTGCTCCCATTGGTCCGCCTGTATGCTCGAGCGGATTCCCTCGCTGGCGGCCGACTCGACGGCGGCTGCGGGCGCGTGACCATTATTTGCCAAATTCGACAATCGCCTGTTTCCGATCCTTGGCTGGCTTCGCTGCGCCGTAAATTTTCGGTGCGAGCTATGCGTGCCAATTGCCATCCACGTTGCAGCAAAGGAGCGGGAAGGTGAATCGGAAAATCACCTAGATCGCTCGGGAAAAGTACCTAGCTGAGGGGAAAAGAGTACCTAGCGAAAATCCATCCCAAGCGCGGTTAGCCAAAGTCGGTTGCTATTGGCCCTCTCGCGTACTCATACTGCAACCAAAAGGAGTGCGCGTGGCCGAACAGAAAAGACTCTTGGGCGTGGCAATCGGCCTGATCGCGTTCGCGCCCTGGATCCTCTACGGCTTCGCTTCCGGCTTCAGTCACTGGCGCGTGGCGACCGGCGGCGGGTTGATCCTCTGCATTGCATATCTGGCGGTCTCGATCCGCCGCGAAAGCCCGATCAGGCTGATGGATTGGACGACATTGACCTTCTTCGTAATCGCGTCGGTCCTGACGATAGCCATGCGCTCGACCATGATCCCCGCCTACAGCGCGGTCGTCATCTGGTCATGCTTCGCGGTTGCCGCGTGGAGCTCGGTCGTGGTGGGCCGTCCGTTCACCGCAGCCTACGCCCGCGAAAACGCGCCGCCCGAGTTCTGGGAGCATCCGGTCTTCCTACGGCTCAACCTCGTGATGACTCTGGTCTGGTGCGGACTAATGACGGTCAACATCGGCATGGCGGTGATCGGCGTCATCATCGGCGGAGTCTTCGGCCAGGTGGCCCTCGGACTTGCACTGCCGATGGCATTGTTGATTTGCGGGTTTGCCTTCAACAAGAGGTTTCCCGCCCGCTACCTGGCGCGATCCGGCTTTCAGATTCCCGCAGCAAGCGCGCCGGCCGCGTAGCTAGCTGGCAGCTAAGACATAGCGCTTAATTTGCTCGACTCGGGCCGATACTTCTAAAGGCGCGACTCTTACACATTCGTAGCCGAAGGAGCGGTAGGTCTTTTCGTGAACTTTTTCAAATGCTAAAGACTCCTCGAAACTGATCCTTCTCGCCTGTGTAGGTTCGCAGAATCCCAGGTTCTCGATGAAGAACACCTGCTTCTGATAAATCTGCTCTTCTCTAATGCGGTCAACTTCATCGGCGAGAGTTATTGAGATCGGATAGCGAAGCCAGACGCTGAGCGCATAGGTGCATAGCGGCGACCGGTCATAGAATTGCACTCGAGCCGATCGGTCCGCCGCCCGCATCTCTCGCCGCTTTTGCAGATTCGTAATGTCGTCGATAAAGGAAGCATGCGTCCATGGTTCAGCAATCCCTTGCGCCTGTCGCAAAGCGATAATGTCGGTCGCAGCTTCTTCGACAACCAGGTAACCCGCGAGTTCCAGCGACCGAATGATCGAGGTCTTTCCGCATCCCGGAGTAGCGGTGATGATGTATCGTTTCATGGGCACGTTGTGCTCATCTTCGAGCCTACTTACTGCTTAACTGGGGATCGTCGGTCGCGATACATCGCGACTGACTGACCTCCAGTGCAAAAACCCATTTGCCCGCCGTTTCGGTTTTCTCCAGAGGCCTCTTCGCGAGATCGGCCGGTGCGCCGACGAGCAAACCCTCTGCTTTCGATTCCATCTCCGAGCGGGCATTTTGGCAGGCGCTCTCTGAGTCGAAGGTCGAGGCTTTCCCCAGATCCATGGGCCGCCACTCAGTCAACGGTGCGCCGACATTTGGTTCCATGTAAATCACTCCGGAACGGGTCACCAGCGGCGGAAACATGATCCACCACCCAGCTTCTTTTAACGGCGGCGCCGAGTGCGAGATGACCGTTACTCGCGCCGGTAAATAGCTCGCCGCGAAGAGTAAGGTTCCGCCCGCTGCCGCCAGTCCGGTTATCCTGCGCAGATTGCGGTACTTGAGTTTGTGGCGTCCGATCTCAATGCGTGCTCGATGCCAGAACGTCAGTCCACACAGGAGGCCCGCGATCAGTGCAAGTACGCCGGAAATCAGCGCGAATACGTGCACTACGCGCACCGCTGGCAGGAAATAAACTGTACCGAGAGCTGAGCCGTATAACAGCAGGAGCTTGCTTGGAGGACCGAGGGAGCCGAGCGCAGTCGCGATTCTGTTGAGAAGTGCCCGCATTCCCGGAGCTATGCGGAATTGTCGTCGAAGTTAACGGATCGTGCGAACCGGTCAGGAAGCTTTGTCGGGCTTGGCGGTCTCGGCGGCCTTCGCCTCGTCCGGCTTGGCTACCGTCTTGGCCACGTCGTCGGGCTCGTTCATCGCGCGTTTGAAATCGCGAATCGCCTTGCCCATCGCGCCGCCGACATCGCCGAGCTTGCTGGGCCCGAAGATGACCAGGATGATCAGCAGAATGATCAACAGGTGAGTTGGCGCAAACAGATCCATATTTTTCTCCGGGCCGCCTGCCGTCCGGTCAGCCCACTGAAAAGTCTATATCCTTGACTACCGGATTGCCACGTCTATTCCCGACGCTCACGCCGAGTGCGCCGGCTCCTGATGCACGGGCGCGCCGTCGTCCAGGTGGTAGCGCTGGACCTTGCGATAGAGCGTCGACAGGTGAATCCCGAGCACCTGCGCCGCCTTGACCTTGTCGTTTTCGACCTTGTCCAGCACGCGCTTGATATGCTCGCGCTCGAGCTCCTCGAGCGTCAGCCCCGTGTTCTCGATACTCGCGATCACAGGTGACGTGCTGCGCAGCTTGTCCGGCAGGTCGTGCGAGTGGATGACGTCGGTCTCGGCGAGGATCGCGGCGCGCTCGACGGTGTTCTCCAGTTCGCGGACATTCCCCGGCCACGCGTAGTTGAGCATCAGGCGCATCGCGCCCTTTGAAAAGCGCATCGCGGTGCGCGACAGCGACTTCTCGTACTTGCGCAGGAAATGGTTGGCGAGCAGCGGAATGTCGTCCTGGCGTTCGCGCAAGGCCGGCAGATTGATGTTGATGACATTGATTCGATACAGCAGTTCCTCGCGGAAGCGGCCGGCCTTGACCTCGGCTTCGAGGTTGCGATTGGTGGCGCACAGCACGCGGACGTCGAATGCCACCGGATCGTTGGCGCCGAGCGGATAGGCCTCGCGCTCTTGCAGCGCGCGCAACAATTTTACTTGCAGCGCGAGCGGCAACTCGCCGATCTCGTCGAGCAGGATAGTGCCCTTATCGGCGGCCTTGAGCAGGCCCACCTTGTCCTGTCCGGCGCCCGTGAACGCGCCCCGCTTGTAGCCGAACAGTTCGCTCTCGAGCAGGTTCTCGGGCAGCGCGCCGCAGTTGATCGGCAGGAAGCGGTTGTTGGCGCGATCGGAACTGAAATGAATCGCGCGCGCGACCAACTCCTTGCCGGTGCCGGACTCGCCGCTGATCAACACGCTCGAATCGGTGCGCGCGACTTTTTCCATTACGCGGAACACGCTCTCGATTGCGTCGCTTTTGCCGATGATGCTCTCGAAGCGGTACTTCTCGCGCAGTTCCTGGCGCAGAAAACGGTTTTCCCTGAACAGCGCCTTGCCCTCGAGCGCGTTGCGCATCACCTTTTTGAGGTGATCGTTGGCGAACGGCTTGGTGATGTAATCGTAGGCGCCCTGGTGCAGCGCTTCGACCGCCGACTCGACGCTGGCGTAGGCGGTGACGATTATGCCCATCACCTCGGGATCGAGTTCCCGCATCTTGCGCAGCAAGTCGAGTCCGCTGCCGCCGCTGGTCAGGTTGAGGTCGAGGATCGCGAGATCGATTTTTTCTTTTTCGAAGACGTGCAGCGCCACTTCGGCGGCCGGCGCCTCCATGACCTCGTAGCCCTCGCTGCGCGCGAGCTGCACGATGATCGAGCGCATCAAGGGTTCATCTTCGACGATCAGCAGCCGGTAGGGTCCACGTTCCTGTGCGGTCCATGAGGCGTCGTTGTTCATCGATTCGATCTTCAGGATGCGGCCATCTCCGCGGCCTGCTGCGCGCGCGCGGTTTCCTCAGAGGCCCCGAGCGTGATCGTTACTGACGTGCCGCGGCCGACCTCGCTGTCGACGCGGATGGTGCCCTGGTTGGACAGGATCATGCGCTGGCATAGCGACAGTCCGAGTCCGACGCCGGCGCCTGCGGGTTTCGTCGTAAAGAATGGATCGAACACGCGTTCCAGATGCTCGCGCGGGATTCCGATGCCGTTGTCCACCACCTTGATGACCACCCGCCGCGATTTGTCCTCGCCCCGTCCGGCGCGCTGGTTCTCGGTGATCACCTTGATCACGGCGCCCTCGGCGGGCGAGGCGTCGGCGGCGTTGAAGAGCAGGTTGAGCAGCACCTGCTGGATTTCGTTGTCGTCGGCGAACGCGCGGCGGAGATCGGGCGCAAGAATCGGTTCCACCCGGATGCCGCTGAAGCGCTTGTTGTAGGTGATAAGCCGCAGCGTCTCGGCGATCAGCCCGTTGACGTCGACCGGCTTGCGTTGCGCGGTGGTCGGCCGCGCGAAATTCACCAGGTCCTTGAGCGTGCTCGAGATGCGCGTGATCTGGGACAGGATGGTGTGCATCGTGGTGCGCCGCTCGGGATCCTTCTCGCCGCTCAGGATCGATTGAACCAGCGATGAGATCGACGCGAGCGGGTTGTTCACCTCGTGCGCCACGCCCGCCGCAAAGGTGCCGGCCGCCGCCAATCGCTCGGCCTTGATCAGCGAGTCCAGCATCTCGCGCCGCTGCGTAACGTCGCGCAGGATCATCTGGATGAATTGCTTCTTGCCGTAGGTGATGAGCGCGGAATTCACGTCGAAGAAAAACGGTCCGATCGGGAATTCCGAGGTCTGCGCCGAGCCATGCCGCAAAACCGTCTCCAGACTGTCGATCACGCTCTGTCTCAGTTCCGGCGGCACCAACTCCGGCACCGCCTTTCCGATAATCTCCATCTTGGCGTGGTCAAACCCGTGCTCGGCTTCCAATTGATGGAGCCGCAGTGCGGCCGCATTCAACCCCGTCACAATCCAGGTGTGCGGCTCGAGCTCATACATCGGATCAGGCGCGTGGTCGATGGTGTTGCGATATTTTTCTTCGGATTCACGCAGCAGCCGTTCGCGCGACTCGATGTAAAACTGCGAGACCATCAGGCGCCGCTCGTCGATTGCCGCGACCATCAGATCGCGCACCCGCTCCATCGCCGGGCCGGTCATCGTGGATTTGACATGATTCAGAATGATTTGCTTGAGCGCGATGTGGATGACGTTGAACTGAGATGGCATCAGCCGCGCGAGCATCCCCTCCTGGCAATGCCGGCGCAGATAGACGTAGGTGCAAATGTCGTCGGGGTCGCGCACATGATCAATGAAGCGAATGAGAGAATTGACCATGTCGTCTCTCCGTTCTTTGGTATCGCGCCCAGTGCCAGGGTCCGGACGCGGAGAGTGGCCGTGCTTAATCGCAGCTATCGCTTCGCCCCACTGATCGACGATGCCGTCGAAGTGGCGGTCGAGCAGGTCAGCGGCCTCGGCGCGAATCCGGATGCACTCGGGCGTGCGGCTCCAGATTGTCGGACCCCACAGGCGCGAGAGCGATTGCTCGATCTCGGCTTGCTGGTTTCTTATCGCTTGTAATTCTTCGGGGGTGGCTTCAATTCGGGCGTCGTTCGGTTCACGGTGTTGTTTGGACTTTGATGGTCTGCAGCATCCACAGGCGAGCGATAGTTTCATTGCGATACAACCCGGTGGCAGGATTTCAGCGCGTTGACATTTCAATTCACGTATAACATTCGCAAAATAACCAATCTAGCAGGCGTATTAGGCGGCATACTGCCTGATTTTGCACCGCGCGAACCGTTCCCACCGCAATCTCGCGGGGCGCAAATCGGGCAGGCGTCATACCAATTGGTTTGCGCCGGTCGGGCGTTCGCCGAAAAAGTCAGATAATCGCTGGATTTTTCCGGTGGCATGGCTTTGGCAGATGGGTTCTCATCGAGAGGACACCCGCATCCATGCTTACCAATTCCGGCCGTGCGCCAAGCGTCACCCCACACGGTAAGTTCCTTTCCCGCGCAGGACAGAAGTTCTTTTTCAAGGCGATGCGGCTCGCTGACGTGAGCGCGACGCTCGACTTTGGACAGAAGCTCAAACTAAGAAAGCGGCTCGACGACCTCCGAGCGGCGCACACCACCGGCCTGGTGCTGACTGAGGCGCAGTCGCAGCCGTGCCTCGATATCGCGGCGCAGTCGGGATTGGTCGCGATGGTCGAGTTGAGAATCACGGCGGACGAGCTGACGAACCGCCGCGGATGGAAACCCGTCGTCTCGCGAATCGCGCATACGGCAAACATTTTCGGCAGGCATCCCGCTCTCCTCGGTTTCATCCTCGATTGCGAGGTTGGCCAGGACGTGCTGCGCGCGGGCGGACTGGAAAACGCGCGGCGGCGTGTGCGCGCGGTGGTTAGGACGATCAAGGGACGCGCGCCGGAAGCGATCGTTGGAATAAAGGTGCGGCCGGAAACTCGCGCACTTTCGATTTTGGAGGAGGACTTCCTCTACGCGGAAATTCCGGCGCTCGCGCCGGTCGAGATTCGCGATTTTGTCGTTGCCCTGCACAACGTTGCGGAAGCGCGGCCGGTGATCATTGAGTTCAAGGATGCATCGCCGGGGCAGGACGAAGCGGTAGCAGTGGCGTTTGGCACGGGTGCGGCTGGCGTGGTTGCTCCGCCGGTTCCTGCTCCGGCTTCTCCCGACTGGCTTGGCGTGCGCATGATGCGCGCGTCGGACGTGATGCCGTTCCTGACGCTCAACGGCACCTGCCCACCGCGGCCGGCGAAGATGCCGATGGTGTCGGTGGTGATTTGCGCGTACAACGCCGAGCGCACGATGAGGCCGTGCCTGGAGTCGCTGCGGCGCCTGGACTACCCGAATTTCGAGGTCGTTATCGTCGATGACGGCTCGCGCGACAGCACCGCCGACATCTCGATGGATTTCCCCGAGTTTCGCCTCATTCGCCAGCCCAACAAGGGTCTAAGCGTCGCGCGCAATGTCGGGATGCAAGCGGCGCGCGGCGAATTTATCGCATACACCGATTCGGATTGCGTCGTCGATCCGCATTGGCTGACGCTGATGGTCCGCTCGATGGTCGAAAACAACTTCGACGGATGCGGCGGGCCGAACTACGCGCCGCACGAAGAGGGATGGATCGAAGCGAGCTGCGCCGCGTCGCCGGGCGCGCCGTGCCACGTGCTGGTCGCCGAGGATCGCGCCGAGCATCTGGCGGGCTGCAACATGGTCTTCTCGAAGGCGGCGCTCACAAAGATCGGCGGATTCGATGCGCAGTTCAGGACCGCGGGCGACGACGTTGATATCTGCTGGCGCATGCTCGCTGCGGGCTACAAGCTGGGGTTCTCGCCGGCTGCGTTCGTGTGGCACTTCCGCCGCAACACGGTGAAGGCTTACTACGGGCAGCAGCGCGGTTACGGGCGCGCCGAGGCGATGCTGTATCCGAAATATCCAGAGCGCTTCAACGTGATGCGCCAGATCGCATGGCGCGGCACGATCCCCGGCCTCGCGCGGACGATTCCCGGCGGCAACCGCAAACGCGTGTTGTGGAATGCATCCGCTGGGGCGCAGACGCTGTTCGATCCGGCACTGACGCTGGCAAAAGTTCTGCCGCAGACGCTCGAGTGGACCGTGCTCTCGGGATTCGCGCTGGTCGCGTCGATAATACTCGGAGTGTTGCTGATTCCGGCGGCCGCGATGCTGGCGCTGGGACCGATCTGGGCGCTGTACTATGCGTGGCATGCGCCGCTCGAAAAATCTCACGAAAGCGTTACCGCGCGACTTCTGATCGCGTATCTCGCTTACACGGGACCGATGGTGCGAACGATGACGCGCTACAAGACGCGGGCGAAAGCCCTGACGGGACTCGCGGGCACAGAAAGCGTACGCCAGCGCCCGACGATCAACTGGCTCCGGCGTACCGTGCGGCTGGACTACTGGAACAACGAGACCATCTCGCGCGACCGCCTGATCGACAAGATGCTGAAGCTGTTCGCGCACACCGGCCATGGCGCGATCGTTGACGCGGGCTGGAACGACTACGACCTGGAAGTGCGGCCGAATCCGTGGACGCGAATCGAGCTCAAGACCGCCGACGAAGAGCACGAGGCGGGAAAGATCACGAATCACGTTCTGGCGCGGATAAAGCTCACTCGGATAAGTACGGTGGCTCTGGCAGCGGGCGTGGTGAGCGCGGCAGCCGTGGCGATCGCAGGACTGCCCGAGATCGCGCTCGGCCTGGGCGCGCTCACGATGGCGGGCGCGGTTTGCATCGCCGCCGAGATGGTGGAGTCCGGACGCCTCGCGCATCGCGCGACCGAGGAATGCGCCACTGAACTGAATCTCGCACCGCTCGGCGTGCTGATACGCTGGCCGTCGACTGTCGAAGTCGCCGCAGCGGCGCGCGAGCCTGCGCGCGTGCGGGTAGCGTCGCAAGACCGCATCGCGGAGTAGACTTTGGCCTGTCCAGCCCGAGGGTTCGGCAGCGCCTAACGCGTTAGGCTACCGCAGTCGCCTCAATCTCGATCATGATGCTCGGTTGGAATAGGCGCGTGACGCCGAGGAGCGTGCTCACCGGTTTGCAGCCCGCCTTCGCAAAGATCGGCACGATCTCGCCGGCTTTCGCCATGAAACCTTCAACGTCTGTAGTGTAGAAATTTAGTCGCACGATGTTCTCGGGTTTCATATTCGAAGCGGCGAGTACTTCGACCAGATTTTTCCAGGCAAGCTTGGATTGGGCGACCAGATCGCCCGGGTGCATCGGGGCACCGCTCGCGTCGTTCGAGGTCTGACCGGAAACGTAAAGCACCCGCTGGCCGGCGGTGACCTCGATCGCCTGATTGACATTAAAGGCACCGAGCCACGTCTGGGGATTGATAGGGCGAAGCTGCATGAGAACGACCTCCTTCTAGAAACGGCGAGCGCCCGGACCGCTCCGCGGATTCAGACACCCGCCAGCGAAAACCAAGTTTAGTCTTCCAGAATTTTGTGGATCGATTCCAGGTCGCGGCGGACCTCATTCAGTACGCGGCGGGCTTGGCCGTCGATTGCGGGCGATTGGGACGACGTGCGCTCCGATGACGCCGGCGGGGGTTTCGCGACCGGCTCGCCACTCATCAGCGCCTCGATGCCGAATTCCTTGATGTGCTTGTTGGCGCCTACGATCGTGAAGCCTTCGTCGTGCAGCAGGCGCTTGATGAGGCGCAGCACGTCGAGGTCTTTTTCCTGGTAGAAGCGATGCCTGGTGCGCGTGTGCTTGGGCTTCAGGAACGGGAACTGCGTTTCCCAGAAGCGCAGCACGTAGGTCCCGACGCCGAGCGCGCGCGCCGCTTCGCCGATCTTCAACCCGCGCTCAGGAATCGCGGAAATTGTTGCGGGCTTTTGCGGGGCAGGTTTTCGCCGCCGAACCGATGGCTGGCGCGGGCGCGGCATCGGCGTCATACCCCCGGCTTGGCGCCGTTGTTGACCCGGTCCTTCAACACCTGGCTCGGCTTGAAGGAGAGGACGCGGCGCGAATCGATGGTGATCGGCTCGCCAGTCTGCGGATTGCGCCCGCGGCGCGCATGTTTATGATTGACGAGAAAGGTGCCGAAGCCGGAAATTTTCACTTTGTGACCGGCGCGCAACGCATCCCTCATGATCGCGAACACCGCTTCGACCACTTCACAGGCTTCCTTCTTCGAGGAGCCCACCCGCTCGTAGATTAAATCTACAAGATCGGCTTTGGTCATGCCCTGCGGCGTAACGATCCCCACCCGCTCGCGTTAGGCACGCTGCTACTGCCGCAACTCCGCTCCTAATCGCATCCGCGCCTGCTCGATCAACACGGCATGAATGCGGTTAACCTCCTCATCGGTCAGCGTGCGATCTTTTGCACGGTAACGACAAGCCAGCGCCACGCTCTTCTTTCCGGCCGCCACCGCTGTCCCCTCGTACACGTCGAACACCTCGACGCTCTCCAGCAGCGACGCACCGCATTCCCGAATGGTCTTGACTACCATATCCGCCGGGAAATTCCGATCCAGCACCAACGCCAAATCGCGCCTGATCGCGGGAAATTTTGGCGGCGGCTGAAAAGTTTTGCGCGGCGAGAAACCATAGGCAATGAGACTACTCAAGTCAAGTTCGTAAACCGCGCACGGTTCGTTCAGATCAAGGCGCATCGCTTCCGCCGGATGCAACTCGCCGATCAAACCGATCGGCGCGCCGTCGAGCATAACAATAGCGCTGCGCCCGGGATGCAGGAATGGCGCATCGGCGGGCTCGATCGCCTTGAATGCGACGCGCGGCGAAATACCGAGCGCGTCGAAGTACGTCTCGAGAATTCCCTTGATCGAAAAAAATCCCGCCGCGGCGCTCTGCTCGCCGATCGCCGAGAGCGCGTATGGTCCGTAGCTGACGGCGGCGAGATGATGGTGTTCGGTCGCGATGTCGCCGTCCACGCGGAAGATCTTGGCCATTTCAAAGGCGTGAAACGCGCGCGCCTCGCGGTTCAAATTGAACCTGAGCGAGGTGACGAGTCCCGGTATCAGGCTGACCCGCAGCTCGCTCAATTCCGCCGAAAGCGGATTGGTCACTTTGACCGGACGCGCCGCAGCCTGAATCCCCGAGAAGCGCGCGTTGTCGGCGGGCGCGATGAACGCGATGGTCGCGGCCTCGGTCAGGCCGCATCCCAGCATCACCTCGCGCGTGCCTTTCAGGAACTCGCGCTCGCGATTGACCGGAGCCAGCGCCGTCAGGCGCGCGGGCAGCAGGGCAGGAATGTCCTCGAGACCGCCGAGCCGCACGACTTCCTCGATCAGATCGGCCTGCTCGATCAGGTCGGAGCGGAACGACGGCGGCACTACCGCGAGCACGCCTTTGGCGCGCGTGCCGACCTGCGCGCCGAGCGACTTGAGGCGAGTCTTGGCGACAATCTGAGGTATCCAGACGCCCAGCAACGATTCCATCGCGTCGAGGTCGAGCGCAATTTCGCGCCGTTCGGCCTTGCGCGGTTCGAGGTCGATATACGGCGACGCCTCGCGCCCGCGCGCGATTTTGCGGATCAATTCGGCGGCGCGGATCAATGCGCCGACTTGTCCAGCGCGATCGATGCCGCGCTCGAAGCGGTAGCTCGCCTCGCTGCGCAAGCCCAGGCGCCGCGCTGTGCGCGCGACGGTCAGCGGCTCGAAGTACGCGCTCTCGAGCAAAATCGTCGCGGTCGAATCGCTGACCTCGGAGTTGAGGCCGCCCATCACCCCCGCAATCGCGAGCGGTTTGTCGCCGTCGGCAATCAGCAGATCGTTTGGATCGAGCGTGCGCGGGATGTTGTCGAGCGTCACGAACTCGCGCGTGTCGCCGGCGCGGCGGAAGACAATCCTGCCGCCCGCGATTTTTCCGTAGTCGAACGCGTGCAGCGGCTGCCCGAGTTCGAGCATGACGTAGTTGGTCGCGTCGACGACGTTGTTCAGCGCGCGCATCCCGCACAGCTCCAGCCGGCGCCTGAGCCACGCCGGCGAGGGACCGATCTTGACTCCGGTCATTGCGAGCGCAGCGTAACGTGGGCACAGATCGGGCGCGTCGATCGAAACCGAAATCGTGAACCGCGCGCCGTCGGGCGAGCCGGCCGAATGCGCCGCGCGCAGCCTGGGCGCGCGCAGTTTGACGGCGAACAATGCTGCGACCTCGCGCGCGAGGCCGAGCACCGACAGGCAATCGCCGCGATTCGGCGTGATTTCGACATCGAGCACGATGTCGTCGAGGTGCAAATAGGCGGCCACGTCGCCGCCGAGCGGCGCGTCGGCGCCGAGCGCGAGAATTCCTGCATGATCCTGCGACAGTCCCAGCTCGCGCTCCGAGCAGAGCATGCCCTCCGACCGCACGCCGCGAATGACTGCGGCCTCGAGCGGCGGTTCCTTGCCGAGATGCGCGCCAACCAGCGCGAGCGGCGCGACCATGCCGGCCTTTACGTTGGGCGCGCCGCACACGACCTTGAATTGGCCTTTCGTGCCGGCGTCCACCTCGACGAGATTCAGCCGGTCCGCGTTCGGATGCTTCTCGACGCGGAGCACGCGCGCGGCGAACACGCCGGCGAATCCCGGCGTGAGTTTCTCGACACTCTCGACTACCAGTCCCGCGTAGCTGAGGCGCCGCGAAATTTCCTCGACCGGCGCTTCGACGCTGACGAAGTCGCGCATCCAACTGAGCGGCAGCTTCATCGCACACCTCCGCTCAGCGCGGGGAACTGGCTCAGGAAGCGGAGGTCGTTCTCGAAGAACAGGCGCATGTCGTCGACGCCGAGCTTCAGTAGCCCCGTGCGCTCGACGCCCATGCCGAAGGCGAAGCCCTGGAACTCGTCGGGGTTGTACTCGACCGCGCGCATCACGTTCGGGTGGATCATTCCGCAGCCGAGCACCTCGGTCCATCCGGAATACTTGCACACCGGGCACCCGGCGCCGTCGCACAGAAGGCAATGCATGTCGAGTTCGGCGCTCGGTTCGGTGAATGGAAAATAGCTGGCGCGAAAACGCACCGCGGTCGTGCCGAAAAACGCGCGCGCGAACTCCGTCAGCACGCCCTTGAGATGCGCCATCGTGATACGCCCGCGCCTGTCGACCATGAAGCCCTCGATCTGCGTGAACATCGGCGAAGCGCGCACCGATAGGTCGTCGCGCCGGTAGCATCGCCCGGGACACACGACCGCCAGCGGCGGCCGGCGTTTTTCCATCACGCGGATCTGCCCGTTCGACGTATGCGTGCGCAGCAGCATCCCGCCGTCGAGGTAGAAGGTGTCCTGCATATCGCGCGCGGGATGGTGCGGCGTGAAGTTGAGCGCCGCGAAGTTGTGAAAGTCGTCCTCGATATCCTGAGTCATCGCGACTTCGAAGCCCATCGACTCGAAAATTTGCAGCATTTTTTCGAGAATGTCGGTGATCGGATGAATGTGGCCGCGCGCGATGCGCATGCCCGGCAGCGTGACGTCGAGGCGTTTTTCGTTGAGCGATTTCGTCAGCGCCGCGGCTTTGAGCTTCTCGCTCAGCGCCTCGATGCGCGCCTCGACTTCGCGCTTGATCTGATTGATCAGCTGGCCGATGGCGGGCCGCTCGGCGCTCGGCACCTCGCGCATCCCGCGCATGATTTCCGTCAGCTCGCCGGAGCGGCCGAGCACGCGCACGCGCACCGCGTCGATTTGCGCTTCGCCGGCGTCGTCGCCGAGCTCGGCCATCGTGCGGCGCCTGATTTCTTCGAGTTGTTCTCTCATCTTGGTATTCTCCGCAATCTTGCACGCGCCAAAAACGAAAAACCACGTGGGGGATCGCCCACATGGTTTCCTGGTGCGCGGCGCTTTCGAACGGCGCGGCTCTATGCTGCTTTCGAGCCGAGCGCGCTGATCGCGGTGCGCACCAGCTCGGTAAACAATGCGT
Source organism: uncultured delta proteobacterium (assembly GCA_963842085.1). Lineage (GTDB taxonomy): Bacteria > Desulfobacterota > Binatia > Binatales > Binataceae > Binatus. The sequence goes on along the minus strand of CAWJET010000001.1, from coordinate 1,368,494 downwards.
CGCGCTCCTGCGCGAGCTTCGCCAGCATCTTGCGATCGACCTCGACCCCCGCTTTCTTCAGCCCGTTCATCATGGCGCTGTACGAGATTCCGCTTTCGCGGGCGAGCGCGTTGATGCGCGCAATCCAGAGCGTGCGGTAGTCGCGCTTCTTTTGCTTGCGGTCGCGATAGGCGTAGGTGAGGCCCTTTTCGAGGGTCGAGCGGGCCTGGCGGTAGAGTTTGCGCCCACCGACGAAACCGGAGGCGAGCTTGAGTTGACGCTTATGACGGCGGCGCGTCTTGGGTCCGCCTTTGGCGCGAGGCATCGGAGTGGTGAAATCCTTCCTTGGTAGATATGCGGTGCGTTAGCCTTTTAGTATTCTTACCGGCCGCGCTCATGCGTACGGCATCATCGTCTTAACTTTTTCGGCGTCGGCCTTTTCCAGAATACCGGTTCTGCGCAGGCGCGCCTTCTGTTTCGGATTTTTGGCCGAGAACATGTGGCGGGCGTACGCGTGTTTGAATTTGACCTTGCCGCTCTTGCTGACGGTGAAGCGCTTGGCGGCGGTTCGGCTGGTCCTGATTTTCGGCATGACGATAGGTGCTCTGCTTCTTTCCTGAAACTTCCCGTTCGCTGCTATCGCGGCGTCAGCAGCACGGACATGTTGCGTCCTTCCATCCGGGGCATGCCTTCTGCCTGCGCGACATCCGTAACCTGCGCGATAATTCTGTCGATCAACGCCCGTCCGAGTTCCGGATGAGTAATCGCGCGCCCGCGGAACGAAACGGTGAGCTTAACACGGTGACCTTCTCCAACAAAGCGCTTGATGTGAGCGGTTTTGAAGTCCACGTCGTGCTGCCCGGTCGCCGAGCCCATCTTCACTTCCTTGATCATGCTGATGGTGTGCTTCTTGGAGTCGTGCGACTTTTTCTTCTGCGCGTAGCGGTACTTGTCGAAGTCGGTGACGCGGCACACGGGCGGGTTGGCCGTCGACGAGACCTCGACCAGGTCCAGGCCGCGGGCCTCCGCAACCTTGATGGCCTCGCGCAGAGGCAGGATTCCGACCTGGCTGCCGTCGGCGTCGATCACACGGACTTCTTGAGCGCGAATCAGGTTATTGACGCGAATCGCGGGCTCCCTTGAGGGTGGGGTTCTGAAATCTCTACGGATAAAGCACCTCCTCCGGCTCGATGGCCGGATTAACTTCCTAAGCCGGCACCGGCTCCTTCTTTAATTTTTCGACTAACTGCGCCAGCGGCATCGCATTGCTCTTCTCGCCGCGCAGCAGCCGCAGCGATACCGATCGGTCGGCAGCTTCGCGCTCGCCGATCACTACCATATACGGCACCTTGGCCAATTCGGCTTCGCGAACTTTGAAACCGAGTTTCTCGTTGCGCACGTCGGCGTGGGCGCGAAAGCCCTCGCGCTTGAGCAGGTCCGCGATTTCCTTGGCGTAGTCCTCGACCTTCTCGCTGAGCGACAGCACGCGCACCTGCTCCGGCGCGAGCCAGAGCGGCAGCACGCCGCCGGTGTGCTCGATCAGCACGCCGATGAAGCGTTCGAGCGAGCCGAGGATCGCGCGATGAATCATCACGGGGCGTTCTTCGGCGCCGGCGCTGTTGGTGTAGGTCAGGTCGAAGCGCTCGGGCGCATTGTAATCGAGCTGAATCGTCGCGACCTGCCACTTGCGCTTGAGCGCGTCCGACACGTAAATCTCGATCTTGGGGCCGTAAAACGCGCCTTCCTTCGGATTTATCTCGAATGCGATTTCGTTGCGCTTTATCGCGTGGGCGAGCTTGCCTTCCGACATCTGCCATTGCTCTTCGGTGCCGAGATGCTGCTCGGGCATGGTCGCGAGCTTGAACTCGACGTGGTCGAAACCCAGCGCACCGTACACGTCGCGCACCATCTGGAGATTCAGCGTGATTTCGTCCTCGATTTGATCTTCGCGGCAGAAGATGTGCGCGTCATCTTGCGACATCGCGCGCACTCGCATCAGGCCGTGCAGCGTGCCCGAACGTTCCGCGCGATGCAGCCGGCTGAACTCCGCGAAGCGCAGCGGCAGGTCGCGATACGAGCGCTTCTCGGCGCGATACACGAACGTGTGGCCGGGGCAATTCATCGGCTTCAGCCCGTAGCCGTGATGCCATCCGTCGGGGCTGGTATCGACGGTATGCGTCTCGCTTTCGGGATCCGGCGAGAGAAACATATTCTCGCGGAAATTTTCCCAATGCCCTGACGTGTTGAAAAGTTCGTTCTTGAACAGCAGCGGCGTGACGACCTCGTCGTAACCGTAGCGCCGGTACAGCCGCCGCATGTAATCGACGAGCGCGTTGAAGATGATGACGCCCTTGGGAAGGTAGAACGGCGAGCCCGGCGAGATTGGATCGAAGATGTAGAGGCCCATCTCGCGCCCGAGCTTGCGATGGTCGCGCTGGCGGGCGAGTTCGACCAGTTTCAGATGCTCCTCGAGCGCTTCCTTGTTGGCGAACGCGGTGCCGTAGATGCGCGAGAGCATCGCGTTGTGCTCGTCGCCGCGCCAGTACGCGCCCGCCACGCTGGTCAGCTTGAATGCCTTCAGATACCGCGTCGAGGGGACGTGCGGTCCGCGGCACAGGTCCATCCAGTCGCCCTGGCTGTAGATCGAGACGTGGTCGTCGGGGATGCCCTGAATTATCTCGACCTTGTACTTCTCGCCCATCGCCGAGAATTTGCGGATTGCGTCCTCGCGCGCGACTTCGGTCCGCGTGATCTTGTGGTCGGCTTTCGCCAGCTCGCGCATCTTTGCTTCGATCTTCGGCAAGTCCTCGACCGTGAACGGCGTGGCCGGCGCGAAGTCGTAGAAAAAACCGTCTTCGATCACCGGACCGATCGTCACCTGCGTGCCGGGATAAAGCGATTGCACCGCCATCGCCATCAGATGTGCCGTCGAATGGCGGATCACTTCGAGACCCGCGGGCGAGTCGGCAATCACCGGCTCGACGGCGGCGTCGTGCTCGAGCTTGCGCGTCAAATCGACGACTTTGCCATCGATGCGCGCGGCGACCAGATCTTTGCTTGGGACGTCCTTGAGCACGTCGCGGACGATTGTGCCAACCGGCACGACGCGCGCTTCGCGGCCGAGGGTTACGGTTACTTCGGAACTCATCAAGCGAAAATTCTAATCATTGCGGGAAACTGGCGGGGCGAACTTCGCGCGCGCGGCTCAACGGCACGGACCTGGTAGGCACGGGCGGGATTGAACCGCCGACCTCTTCCGTGTCAAGGAAGCGCTCTCCCACTGAGCTACGTGCCTTCACGGGGCAGCGGTATTGATTAGACACATCAAGCAAACGCTGACGGTAACCGATCTTGCGCTGGCGGGCAACCGAAGTTTCGCGCGCCCGATTACCCGCGTCCGGCAGGCGACGGTAGCGGGGGCATCTGCTAAACTTTCGCGCCGAGTATCGCGCGCGCACGGAGGATCGCCACGCCTCAGAAAATGGATCGCGAGCGCATAGTGCAGCTCTTTTTCTTCGGCTTTCTGGCCGTGATGGCCTACGAGCTGTACGAGCTGCTGCTGCCGTTCCTGACGCCGTTGGCGTGGGGAATACTGCTCGCCTTCATGGCGCATCCGGCGCTGATCGAAGTCGAAAAAGTCGTCAAGCGGCGCTCGCTCTCGACGGCGATCATCAGCATCGTCGTGGGGCTCCTTGTCGTGCTGCCAGCCGTCTGGGCCTCGGGCCACCTGGTGCTCGAGGCGCAGACGCTTTACGCCCAAGCCACCGATTTGGTGAGCAGCGGCGGAGTGACGAAAGTGCATGACTGGGCGGTCAACACCGAGCTCGGAGCATGGGTCGCGAACAAAATGGCGGAACGCGGCTACAAGCTCGACCAGGAGCTGCCCAAGCTGACGCTGCAGGCGGCGCAAATAACCAGCAACTACGTCGCCAGGAATGCGACCCAGGCCGCGAAAAATGTCGTTGGGTTCATCGTAAATTTCGGCATCGCGCTGCTCGCGTTTTTCTACCTGCTGCGCGACGGCGACTTCTACTACAAGAGCCTGCGCGACCTGACCCCGCTGCACGAGGACGACAAGAAAGCGATTTTCGACACCCTGCGCACGACGCTGTCGTCCGTGATGCGCGGCCTGATGCTGACCGCGGTGCTGCAGGGCGTGTCGATCGGCATCGGCATGCTGATCTTCGGCGTGCCGTACTGGCTGTTCCTCGCGATCGCGTCGTCGGCCGCGGGACTGATGCCAATCGGCGGCACCGCACTGGTCTGGATTCCCGCTGCTATCTACCTGGGCTTTGCGTCGAGCTGGTCGGCGGCGGTCGGCCTGGTCATCTGGAGTGCGATCGCGCTCGCCGTCATCGACAACTTCATCAAGCCGCTGGCGATGAAGCACGGCACCGGCCTGCCGACGATCGCGCTATTTCTCGGAATACTCGGCGGACTCGAAGCGTACGGCCCGCTCGGCCTGTTTCTCGGCCCGGCGATCATGTCGGTATTTGCGGCTCTGCTGCGCGTCTATAGAAAGGAATACTCGGGCACTCGCAAAGAAGCAGCCTGAGCGCGCGGCTCGAACGCAGTTTGCCTCGGAGAAAAAATCAATGAAGTACGCAATCGTGACCGGAGGAGCGCGCGGACTCGGACTCGGTATCGTGAACGCGCTGCTCGAAGAAAAGGTGGTCGAGAGAGTCGCCGTGATCGATCGCGACCTGGCGCCGCCGCCCGCCGCGATCGCTGCCCAGGTGCAAGGATTTGTCGCCGACGTTACCGACGAAAAGCAGGTACACGGCGCGGTCGAGGAGATCGTCTCCCGGCTCGGCGCTCATCCCGACGTGCTCTGCAACAACGCCGGCGGCGGCGATCGCGCATGGTTCGAGGGTGGGAATCAGCGCGCGTGGGACAGCGTCGAAACGTGGCGCCGGTTTGTCGATCTCAACCTGAACTCGGTTTATCTGGTGTCGCGCGAGGTCGCGCCGCGGATGAAGAGTGGCGCCGCGATCTGCAACACGTCGTCGGTGGCCGGCTTGCAGGCGGCTCCGGCGCTGGCCGCATACGCGGCGGCCAAGGCCGGCGTGATCTCCTACAGCAAAACGCTCGCACTCCAGCTTGGCCTGTCGGGGATTCGCGTCAACGCGGTTGCCCCGGGGCTCATCTACACCAAGGTATGGCAGGACCTGGGCGCGGCGCTGGGCGGTGGCGATGCGAACGCGCGCGCGGTCTTCGACTCGGTGGTGCGCCAGCTCGTTCCGCTCGGCCGCGAGCAGACCGAAGAGGACATCGGCCGCGCGGTGTCGTGGCTCTGCTCCGACAAGGCGATCAACGTGACCGGCCAGGTCATCGCGATCGATGGCGGAATCCTGCTCGGGCAATCCCGCCTCGGCGAGGGTTAGGGCCTCCGTTTCCCTAGGAATTTGCGGCTCCACTGCGCGTCTAATGATCTACTTATCATTATGTGATAATGATAAGTAAATGAAGCGCGACCCGTCCCTGGATGCCCTGCTTGATCTGGACGGGCAAGTGCTGGTCGTCGATCCGGAAACCCGGCATTGGGTCCGGTTTGTCGTGCGACGCGTAAAAGCGACCGAGGCGAAGCCGCACGGGCTTGATTACTCGCTGACGCTGCATGGGCCGGACGGTGAACGCCTGGTCGGGTTTGACAATGCGCACCAGATCAAAGGCCAATCCGGGCCCGGCGGACAGACCAGGGCGGCTTACGACCACAGACATCGGCTCAAAACGGTGCGGCCATACGAATACCAGGACGCGGCGACCCTGCTCGCTGATTTCTGGAAGACAGTTGACGCGGTGCTCAGCGAGAAAGGAGTGATCCCATGAAGACCCTGAAAATCGGAATCGCCTCTTATGAGAACATGAAAGCCCGCACAATGGCGATTGCGCGTGGTGCGCTCAAGCCCAAGGCAGACGAGCCGAAGGTATGGTTCACCTCGACTGAGAGCTTTGCCAAGGTGCTCTCGAATAAGAACCGTGCGCTGCTGGCCATGATCGCTGCGACGCATCCCTCTTCACTCCAGGAGCTGGCGGAGCGCACAGGCCGCAAAGCGTCCAACCTGTCCCGCACGCTCAAGACGATGGAGCACTATGGCTTCGTACGTCTGCATCGAGGCGAACGCGGACGTGTCCGCCCGGAAGTACCTTATCAATCGATCTCGCTCGAACTGCCATTCAGCGCTTAGGCGTTAACCTGCATTTTGCCCCATATGGCACCCGCCAATCGCGCCGCTTAGAATCTGCGGTTGGAGAGTCGCCATGAGCGACAAAGAGCAAAAGGCGCTTTATATCGTTCGCCGTCTCGTCGATTCCGGCTTTCGCGCCGTTTTCGCCGGCGGATGTGTGCGCGATCGAATCCTTGGCGTCGAGCCCAAGGACTACGACGTCGCCACCGACGCGCGTCCCGCGGTCGTGCTCGGAATGTTCGACCGCACCGTGGCGGTTGGCGCGAAGTTCGGCGTGATCGGCGTGCTGCTCGACGACGACCTGTTCGAAGTCGCGACCTTTCGCGCCGACGCCGAATATACCGACGGGCGCCGGCCCTCGTCGGTGCGCTTCGGCGCGATCGAGGAAGACGCGATCCGCCGCGACTTCACCATCGGCGGGATGTTTTACGATCCGATCGCCGGCCGCCTGATCGATCTGGTTGGCGGGATGCGCGATCTGCGCGCCGGAATTATCCGCGCGATCGGAAATCCCTACGACCGCTTCGAGGAGGACCGTCTGCGCATCCTGCGCGCCGCCCGTTTCGCTGCGCGGCTGAACTTTACGATCGATCCTGCGACCTGGGCAGCGATGAAGCGCGCCGCGCCGACGATTGTGGATATTGCGGCCGAGCGAGTCGGCGAAGAAATCGTCATGATGATGACCGAGGGCGCCGCCGCGCGCGCGATGGACCTGATGATGGACAGCGGCCTGATGCAACTGCTGATGCCCGAAGTCGTCCGCATGCGCGGCTGCGCGCAGCCTGAGAATTTCCATCCCGAGGGCGACGTCTACACGCACACCCGGATCGGCGTCGCGATGCTGCCCGCCGGATGCAGCGAGACCGTCGCGTTCGGAATCCTGCTGCACGATATCGCCAAGCCGCAATGCCGCGCGGTCGCCGGCGACAAGGTTACGTTCTACGGGCACACCGAGGACGGCGCCGTGATGGCGGCGGGAATCCTGGCGCGGCTCAAGCGCTCGCGCGCAGTTCAGGAGCGGGTTGCGTACCTGGTGAAGAACCATCTCAAGCTATGCATGGCGCCGCGGATGCGCCCGGCGACGCTCAAGCGGATGCTCGCGGAAGACGGCTTCGACGAGTTGATGGAAGTCGCGTTCATGGACGCGATGGCGTCGAGCTCGTACCTGGGCTACTGGCATTTTTGCCGTCGCGCGATGACGACGATGACCGCGGCCGAGATTCGTCCGCCGCGTCTGATCGGCGGCGAGGATCTCAAGCAGTTGGGCTTCACGCCGGGGCCGCGCTTCAAGGAAATTTTGAAAGACGTCGAGGACCATCAGCTCGACGGCGCGCTCGAAACCCGCGAAGCCGCGCTCGAATACGTGCGCACGCATTACGGCGTGAACGCCGCCTAGTTGCTCCGCGCCAACGCCATAACCAAGCGCTTCGGCCGCACGCTCGCGCTCGACCGCGTCGATTTCGAGGCGCGTCCCGGCGAGATCCACGCGCTGGTCGGCGAGAACGGCGCCGGCAAGACCACCTTGATGAACGTGCTGGCCGGCTGGCTCGTCCCGGACAGTGGCGAGGCCACGCTCGATGACCGACCGCTGCTGGCGGGCTCGCCGCGCGCTGCGCTGGCCGCCGGAATTGCGACGGTGCATCAGAGCCCGATGCTGTTCGAGCGGATGACGTGGGAGGAAAATCTCGCGCTCGGCGGCTTCGACACGGGTAGCGGCGCAGACGCACTCGATCTTGCGGATGTCGCGGCGCGGGCGCGCGCACTCGCTGCGAAACTCGGGTTCGAATTGCCGCCGGCGGGCGTCACCGTGGAGAATCGTTCTGTAGCCGAGCGCGTCCGGCTCGAAGTGCTGCGCGCGCTCAGCTTCAATCCGCGCGTTCTGATTCTCGACGAACCGACCAGCGTGCTCGCGCCTTCGGAACTGGCGGCGTTCCTGGACTTGCTGCGCAACCTGCGGGGCGAGGGGCGAATCGTCGTGCTGATTACGCACAAGCTGGCCGAGGCGATTGCGGTCGCCGACCGAATCACCGTGCTGCGCCACGGCCGCGTGGTCGCGCGCACGACTCCGGCCGAGACCAGCGAGGAAAAACTCGCGGGGCTGATGATTGGCGAACTCGTGGTTCAACCCGACGCTGCCGCGATGCAGTTGCGTCGGGGCGAGCCGGTGCTGCAAGTCGAAAATCTGACGCTCGACGATCATACCCGGCGCCGGATTCTCGACCGGCTTTCGTTTCGCGTCGCGGCCGGCGAGATCGTTGGAATTGCCGGAGTTGACGGCAACGGCCAGACCGAACTGGTCGAGTTGCTCGCGGGCGCGCGCCGGCCGGGCAGCGGGAAAATAACGTTGCTCGACGGATCGCCGGGCGGCGCGATGGCGGTGATACCGCAAAATCGCGACCTTGACGGACTGATCCTGGAGATGCTGCTCTGGGAAAACCTGATCCTTGCGCGTCCGCTCCGGGAGCAGGTGACGTCGCATGGATGGCTGAACGCTTCGCGCGCGATCGACCTCTGCCGCGAGCTTATCAGCCGGTTTCGGATTCGCGCGCCCGGTCCCGAAACGATCGCGAGCGCGCTCTCGGGCGGGAATCGCCAGCGCCTCGAGGTGGCGCGTGCGCTCGCATCGCGGCCGCGCGTAATCGTCGCGCACAATATCTGCCGCGGCCTCGACCTTGCCGCGACCGCCGAGGTTCATCGCACGATCCTCGAGTTCGCGGCCGGCGGCGGCGCGGTGATCCTGATTTCCAGCGACCTCGACGAGTTGCTCGCGATCTGCGGGCGGTTGTTGATTATCAGCCGCGGGAAAATTCGCGAGACCGGTCCCGGCGAGCGCGATCCCGAGCGGCTGGGCCTGCTGATGGCCGGGGCGCGCGACTGATGTTCTCTTCGATTGCGAAACCATTCGCGGCGCTGGCGCTCGCCGCCGCGCTTATCTCGATCGCGCTCGCCGCGCTCGGCGCGTCACCAGTCGGCGTGTTCGCGGCGCTTGGCGAAGGCGCCTTCGGCAACTGGTACGCCTGCGTCGATACGATTGTGAAATCCACGCCGCTGGTTTTTACGGGGCTTGCGGTCTCCTTGGCGTTCTCGGGCGCGCTATGGAATATCGGCGCCGACGGGCAGCTCACAATTGGCGCGATCGCGGCCGGGGCAATCGGTACGCATCTTGGTGATTTCCCGCATTCGCTCGCCGTCGCGATCATTCTCGCGGCCGGCGCGCTTGGCGGCGCGGCATGGGGCGGCGTCGCGGGATGGCTCCGCGCGCGGCGCGACGTCAACGAAGTGATCAGCACGATCATGCTGAACTTCGTCGCCGTGCAGGCGCTCAGCTGGGTCGTGCACGGGCCGCTGATGGAACCGTCGCGCGCGTATCCGACCAGCTCGCCGATCGCGTCCGCCGCCCAGCTCGAGTTCTACTTTGCGCCGAGCCGCCTCAACCTCGGCATGCTGCTCGCAGTCGTGCTCGCCGCCGCGTGCTACATGCTGCTGTTCAACACCAGCGCGGGATTCGAGTTGCGCGCCATGGGCCGCAACCGGCGCGCCGCGACGTTTTTCGGCGTCCGAATTCCCGCGCTAACCGTTTGGGTGATGGCGCTGTCCGGCGCACTGGCCGGGCTTGGCGGCGCTGTGCAGGTCTCCGCAATCTCGCATCGATTGTACGAGAAGCTCTCGCCGGGATGGGGTTTCGAGGCAATCGCGGTCGCGTTGGTGGCGCGCCTGAATCCGCTCGGCATTATTCCCGCGGCGCTCCTGTTCGGCGCGCTCGACAACGGCTCGCAGGCGATGCAGCGAACGCAGGGTATCTCGCCGGAGCTGGTGCAGGTCATCCAGGGCCTCGTCATTCTGATCATCCTCGCGTTCGACACTCCCGCCTGGGCTGGGCTGCGGGGGCAGGTTTTCGGCGCGTCTGGTGACGCCGCCGCGGTGCCGCCGATGGCGGAGATGCCGGATGCTTGAAGCGTTTCTCGTCTCCGTGATCGCCATGGCGACGCCCATCCTGCTGGCCGCGCTGGGCGAGCTGCTGGTCGAGGAAAGCGGCGTAGTCAATATCGGGATCGAAGGCGCGATGCTGGCGGGCGCATTTGCGGCGCTCACGATCGCGTACTTCAGCGGCAGCACCGCGCTCGGCCTGGCGGGCGCAATCGCGGCGGGCGTCGCGATCAATGCGATCTTTGCGGTGCTGGTGGTGAATCTCGCCGTCAACCAGGTCGTGACCGGAACCGCGGTCAGCATCCTGGCGCTCGGACTCACCGGAGTGTTCTATCGCAAGCTGTTCGGCATCACCGGCAAGGCGTTCATGGTGGCGCCGATTGCGAAGATCCCACTCGGGCCGCTGGCGCGAATCCCGCTGCTCGGCCCGGTGCTCTTCGATCACAACGCGCTGGTGTACCTCACGTTCCTGCTCGTGCCCGCGCTCTGGTACGTGATCGCGCACACGCGCTACGGGCTTAGGCTTCGCGCTTGCGGCGAACGTCCCGAAGCGGCGGACGCCCTCGGACTCGGCGTAGTCGCGACCCGATGGCAGGCGCTGCTTGTATCGGGCGCGCTGACGGGCCTGGCCGGCGCGTTTTTGACACTCGCCTACGCCAACACTTTCGTCGAGAACATTTCGGCCGGCCGCGGCTTCGTCGCGCTGTCGGTGGTGATCGTCGGTCGGTGGAATTCGTGGGGCCTGGCGGCCGCGTCATTGCTGTTCGGCGCCGCGATGGCCTTGCAATTCGGACTGCAAGCACTCGGCACCGTCGTGCCGTACCAGCTTTTTCTCGCGCTGCCGTACGCGCTGACAATTGTGGTACTGGCGGGCCTCGGCGGACAAGCGGCGGCGCCGAGCGCGCTGGGTGAGCCATATCGGCGCCAGTAACGGGGAATGGCAAATCGCTTGATTGAATGTGAAACCCGCCGTGGGTTCGCTCGGGATGACAGTAATGCGCGCGATGATGTAAGTTAGTCTGCGATGGCTACTGTTACTTCCGCGCCGCGCGCCGCGACATTTCCGATGGCGGATTGCGCGCTTTGCGGCAAGCAAGTGCTGACCTACGTCGCGCTCGACGACGATGGCGCCGAGCGCCGGGTATGCGTGCATTGCGACACCGCGGTCGGCGAGAGTCTCAAGTGGGTCTCGCCCGGCGAACTCGAGCAGGCGGGCTATTATTTTGGCCCGCCGCCTGCGGAGAACGAGAAGGGCGCTTGCACCACCGGCTGCGGCAGTTGCGCCGTCAGGAAGAACTGAGCGCGCCGGTCTGGCGCAGCGCTTCATACACCACGATCGAAACCGCGTTGGAGAGATTCAGGCTGCGGACGCCTGACTCGAAGATTGGAATCCGATAGGAGCGGTCGCTTCTTTCAGCGATGAACTCGCGGCCCAGGCCCGACGTCTCGCTGCCGAAGAAAAGAAAATCGCCGCGCGCATAGTGCGCGTCGAGATAGGTTGCGTGGGCATGCGTCGAGAAAAATTTTGTTCTCGCTGCCGGCGGATCGCGATGCATCGCGCTGAACTGCTCCCATCCTGCGTAAGTGCGCAAATCCACCAGCGGCCAGTAGTCCAGCCCGGCGCGCTTGAGATAGCGATCCTCGAGCGAGAAGCCGAGCGGACCCACCAGGTGCAGCCGGACCCTGGTTGCGGCGGCCAGCCGCGCGATCGATCCCGTGTTCTGCGGAATCTCGGGGCGGACCAGGACGATGTGCAGATTCGGCTCGGCTTGCTGCATCAGCTGTGTGCTGCCGGTGAGCTGGCGAGCGGATACCGATGGCCCCTCAGATTGACGTAGAAATGTCCGGCGTCGTCGGATTCGAAGAGGTCGCTGAGATGGTAGTAGGCGTGGCGCAGGAAGCGCGCGTGCGCGTCGCCGCCCTTGACGCGAGCATACAGCACGTTGCTCGCGCCGACTTCGAGCGCGGCTGGATCGAGCGGCTCGCGCGTGTCGTCGTTCAGGACCATCACGAATCCCCCCAGCTCGTCGTCCTCGAGCGCCTTGACGACGTAGGGCGTGTCTTCGACCGTGATCGGCGCGCGCTCTTCAGCGACTTGCAGATAGTAACTGCCGTCGGGATTGCGCTTGATGCTCTGGCTGAACAGGAGCGAGATGCGCGGGTTGTCGATGCGCTCGTCGTCGCTGTACCAGTTGCCGTCGCGCCGAAACGAGATCTTTCCCGATTCGACGGTATAGAAACCCGCCCGCGGCATTAACTTTTACTTTTCACGTCTCACGGGTGTCGAGGATGATCGTCACAGGGCCGTCGTTGACGATTTCCACTTCCATCATGGCGCCGAACTCACCGCTTTCGACTTTAACATCGCGAGTCCGCGCGAGCGAGAGAAAGTGCTCGTACAGGCGGCGCGCTTCGCCGGGCGCGGCGGCTTTGGTGAACGACGGCCGCCGACCGGAGTTGGTGTCGGCGAGCAGCGTGAATTGCGACACGACCAGCAGCGCGCCGCCGACCTGCCCCAACGCAAGATTCATCTTGCCGGCGGTGTCGGCGAATATGCGCATCCCGAGGATTCTATCCACCAGCTGCGCCGTGTCGGCTTCGCTGTCGCCGCCGGCAACGCCCAGCAGCACGACGAGCCCTCGCGCAATCCTGCCCACGACGCGCCCGTTGACGCGCACCTCCGCGCGGCTCACGCGTTGAACAACTGCGCGCATAGTTGCGTCATATAATAGGGCGGATGGCGGCCGCCGCAAGGTGAAATTCTTTGTGGTCAGCGCGGGCGCTGGCGTACTATAATTCAAAGCGATAATGATTCCTGTCTTGTTCCACCTGGGCCCGTTGACCGTTTACAGCTACGGGCTGATGATGGCGCTGGGATTCCTGGCGGCCGACTACGTTATCCGCCTCGAATGCATCCGGCGCGGCTACGATCCCGAATATTCGTCGTCGATCGTGATCGCGGCCGCCCTGATGGGGCTGGTCGGTTCGCGCCTCTACGCAATCCTGGACGACCTGCCCACCTACCTAGCCGATCCGAAGTCGATGATCTTTTCGGGCTCGGGCTTCGTTTTTTATGGCGGAATGATCGGCGGACTCCTCGGCGCTTACCTGGTTTCGCGATGGTATCGAATCGGGTTCGCGGCGACGATGGACATGTGCGGGCCCGCGCTTGCGGTCGGACAGGCAATCGGCAGAATCGGATGCCTGCTTTCCGGCGATGGCGACTGGGGGCTGCCGTCCACCTTGCCGTGGGCGATGGCGTATCCCAGGGCGATCGTTGGCTGGGGCCCCGACACGGTGCTGAAACTGGACGAGCATTACCAGCTCGTTTCCGGCTACTTTCCCGGCGTCCGCGTGCATCCCGCGCCGATTTACGAAACCATTCTGTATCTCGGCGTGTTTGCGATACTGTGGTCGATGCGCAAGACGTCTCATCCGGCCGGCCGTGTGATGTACTGGTACCTGCTGCTCGCGGGAGGCGCCCGCTTCCTCGTCGAGTTCGTGCGAATCAATCCGCGCGTGTTCTATATGCTCAGTGAGGCGCAACTGATTGCGCTTGCGATGATGATCGTCGGGGGAGTCGCATTGATTCTCACCAGGGAGAAAGGCGAGGCAGAAAAGGATCTGCGCCGCGGCGAAAAAGAAAGACGTCCGGCGGTCGGCGCGGCTCGCGCCTGAGAGCGATGGAGATCAGGGATAGAATCCTCTACCTGGCCGCGGGAATTGTCGTGATGACCGGCCTCGCGCTGATCGTGCTGAGCGGGCATCGCGGCGCCCGCATTGCATCGAACGCGCCTGGAATTACCGGCGAGTCCGAGGCTCCGGTGGCGGCCGGCGGCCAGGCGGCCGATTTCAAGCTCGAGACGCTGGACGGGACCACTGTTTCGCTCGATTCGCTGCGCGGCAAAGTCGTATTTCTCAACGTGTGGGCGACCTGGTGCGAGCCGTGCCGCGAGGAAATGCCCTCGATGCAGACGCTGTACGACGACTTCAAGGGCAACAAGGACTTCGTTATGCTCGCGGTCAGCCAGGATACCAGGGGCCGCGCGGCGGTGGCGCCCTACGTCGCCAAGAACGGGTACCGCTTCACCATATTGCTCGACCCCGAGAACAAGATCGGCGAGAGTTACGACGTGAGCGGCGTGCCCGAAACCTTCATCATCGACCGCAAGGGCCAGATCGTCGCGCACCACATGGGCGCGTTTGACTGGTCGCGGCCCGACGTCAAGGATGCCTTGCAGCAATTGCTCGACTCAAAACAGGGATAGAAAGGGGTATCGTCACGGCAACCAGGCGGTGTCGCAACCCTATGCATCAGGACGCGGCATCTGCTTAAATAAACAACTCACAATCACGGGTTCCGAGCGGCAGTAATTAATGTCCATGATTAAACGACATCGATGGTCCATCACCTTGGCGGTCAGCCTGGTCGCCTGTTTCCTCGTCCTCCAGGAAGTTGCCGTGCGGCGCGCGCAGGCGCTCTCGAACGACACCTACCAGGAGCTTGACACGTTCGCGGACGTGCTCGCGATCGTGCAGAAAAACTACGTCGAGCCGGTATCGACTAAAAAGCTGATCGACGGCGCGATCAGCGGAATGCTGGCGTCGCTCGACCCGCATAGCGCCTACCTGACGCCAGACCTGTATCGCGACCTCGAGGTCGAGACGCGTGGCAGTTTCGGCGGTCTCGGAATCGAAATAACCATCAAGAACGGTGCGCTCACCGTGGTTGCGCCGATCGAGGACACCCCGGCCTATCGCGCCGGAATCAAGGCCGGCGACCAGATCATCAAGATTGACGACGACTTCACCAAGGACATGTCGCTCACCGACGCCGTCAAGCGGATGCGCGGGCCCAAGGGCAGCAAGATCAAGCTGACGATTCATCGCAACGGTGTGCCTGAGCTGTTCAACGTCACGCTCGCGCGCGACGTCATCAGGATTCAGTCGGTCAAGTCGAAGATGCTCGACGGCGGCTACGGCTACATCCGCGTCACCACCTTCCAGGAGAACACCGGCGACGGTGTCGAGAAGGCGATCGACGAGATCGAGGCCAAGGACCACGGCAAGATCAAGGGACTGGTGTTCGACCTGCGCGACAATCCGGGCGGATTGCTGAACCAGGCCGTCAAGGTTTCGGACGATTTCCTCGATGGCGGGCTGATCGTCTACACCCAGGGACGCGAGGAGAATCAGCAGCAGAAATACTTCTCGCACAAGAAAAAGGACTTCGTTGACTATCCGATGGTGGTGCTGGTCAACGGTGGCAGCGCCAGCGCGAGTGAAATCGTCGCCGGCGCGCTGCAGGATCAGAAGCGCGCCGTGATTCTCGGCACCCAGACCTTCGGCAAAGGCTCGGTGCAGACTATCCTGCCGCTCGACGATCATTCCGCGCTGCGCCTGACCACCGCGCGCTACTACACTCCCACCGGCCGCTCGATCCAGGCCGTCGGCATCACGCCCGACGTCGACGTCGAACCGCCCAAGGAAACGCTCGCGGCGCTGACCCAGGAAGGCGCCCAGTTTGACGAGAACCCCGAAATCCACGAATCTGACCTGCCCCATCATTTCCAGAACGGGCAGAAGAAGGATGAGAAGAATCCTGCGCCGGGCGAGAGTGCGGTTCCCGCACCCGGGACCGAGAAGAGCAACAAGGGAGCCGGCGCGAAGGGCGCCAAGGTCAAAGAGGAAAAGGACGTGCAACTCGATCGCGCGATCGACATCCTCAAGCATTGGAACACGTTCAAGGTCCAGTTGGCCAAGGGCGAGTCGCAGGCTCCCGTATCCGCCAAGGGCGACTAGCAGACGGCAGCACATGTAGATCGCGACGCGCCGGACCTCAGGATGTTCCGGCGCGTTTTTTTTTCACGCGGGCGCCGCGCTGCCGTCGGGTGCTCGCAAATTCAGTCCTGGCCATGATCGCCTGATCGCGTGATGCGACAACGACGACGATTCCTCATCACCGGTACCGGCGCGCGAGTTGGCAAGACCACGGTAGGATGCGCGCTTGGATTTGCGATGCGGGCGCGCGGGATGCGCGTCGGCGTCATGAAACCGGTCGACACGGTTGAATCGCAGGATGCGCAAGCGTTGGCGCTCGCAGTTGGTTCGATCCTGCCGATGGAGTTGATTTGTCCGTATCGCTTTAGCTCGGCAGTCGCATCTGTGGATGCCGACCTTGCTCATATTGTGCATTGCTTCGGCAAGATAGCTGCGCAAAACGACGTCGTTCTGGTCGAAAGCGAGGGCACGATCGATACGCCTATCGCAGCAGGCTCCGATTTTGCCGACCTCGCCGCGATGCTCGCCCTCGACGTCATCGTGATCGTGGGAAATCGCCCCGACTGTGCGGATGCGGCAATGGTCGCGATTCAACGCTGCGAGAGCCGCGGACTCGAAGTCGCTGGTTACATACTTTGCGATTGCGATGCCATCGCGTCAGCGACAGAAGTGACCGAGCGGTCGCTGCAGCGACTGCTGAACGTCCCCTACCTCGGCCGGATGCGCCATCGCGAACCGCTGGCGCGCACAATCGTCGAAAAGCTCATCTAATGCGCCGTATAGGTGTCCGGCAACTCCTTCTGATAAGCTAATCGTCCATGGAGGGGCAGCTCGATCTTTCGCTGCGCGGCCGCCGCGCCGGCCTGATCACCGTATCGGACCTGGTGCGGATGGTGCGCGACGCGCTCGACGCCAGCCTCGGCGAGTGCTGGGTGGTCGGCGAGATCTCGAACGCGCGGCTGGCGCCGTCGAATCATTTTTATTTCACGCTCAAGGACTCCCGCAGCGCGATCAACGTCGTCATGTTCAAGACGGCGTTCAACCGGATGCGCTTCAAGCCCGTGGACGGCATGGAAGTGATCGTTCGCGGACGCGTCCAAGTCTTCGAACAGCGCGGCGCGCTGCAGCTCTACGCCGAGGAAATGGAGCCGCGCGGCGTCGGCGCGTTGCAGGTCGCATTCGAGCAGTTGAAGCGGCGGCTCGAGGCCGAAGGACTGTTTGCTCGGGCGCGCAAACGCGCGATGCCGTACCTGCCGCACCGAATTGGAATCGTAACGGCGCGCGGCGGCGCGGGACTCCGCGACATGCTGCGCATTCTGTTCGATCGATTTCCGAGTCTGCACGTGATTTTCCGGCCCGCCCGGGTGCAAGGCGACGGCTCGGCGCAGGAGATCGCGGACGCGATCGCAGATCTCAATCGCGACGGGCGTGCCGAGGTGCTGATCGTTGGGCGCGGCGGCGGCTCGCTCGAAGATTTGTGGGCGTTCAACGAAGAGATCGTCGCGCGCGCGATCTTCCGCTCGGCGATCCCGGTGATTTCCGCCGTCGGTCACGAAGTTGATTACACCATCGCGGATTTTGTCGCCGATCTGCGCGCGCCCACTCCCACCGCGGCCGCGCAGATGGTCGTGCCCAGTCTCGACGAGTTGAAGGAACGTATCGCATCGCTGGGCGCGTCGCTCGCGAGCGTGATGGAGCGCGAACTGTCGGGGCGGCGCGAAGCGGTGGACGGCCTGGCGGAGCGCATACGTCATCCCGGCGGCATCGTCGCCGAAGCGCGCGAACGCGTTGCCGACCTCGAGGCTGACCTCGTGCAGTCGGTTTCGTTGCGAATCGCGGAGCGGCGGCGCAGTGTCCGCGAATTGCGGCTGCGTCTGCGCGGTCCCGACGCGATGGTGCGCGAGACTCGCCTGCGCACCGCCCGGCTTGGCAACAACCTTGCTCATGGCGCGAGGTCCGCGTTGGAAGGCAGGCGGCGTCAGCTTGGCGCGCTGGCGGGACGGCTGGACGCGCTGTCGCCGCTGAAAGTTCTCGACCGCGGTTACGCCGTCGTGATCAACAAGAGCAACTCGCGCGCGGTGCTCGACGCGGCGACAGTGAAGCTCGACGACGAGCTCGATATCAGGCTGGCCCGCGGGCGGCTCAGCGCGCGCACGACCGGCCGCACAATCTAGACGATGGTCACGAAGACGAAAAAATTCGAGGACGAGCTCAAGGACCTTGAAACGATCGTCAGTCAGATCGATTCGGGCGAGCTCACGCTCGAAGAATCGATCGGAGCCTTCGAACGCGGCGTGATGCTGGTGAAGACGCTCAATGGGAAACTCGACGAAGTCGAGCGCAAGGTCGAACTGCTAACGCGGAGCGCCGGCGGCGAACTGCGCACGGCGCCCTTTGAAGCATCGCCTGACCACGAAAACGAAAACCCCGCCGGCGCGGAGGACGACGACGAAACACCCTTCTAACAACGGTTCCGGCGCGAAACCCAAGCCCAGGACGCGGCGCCTGTCCGCGCCGTTGGCCCGCTTCAGGCTCGACGCCGAAATGGCGCGCCGCGGTCTCGCGGACAGCCGCGAAATCGCCCAGCGCCTGATAATGGCGGGGCGTGTGCGCGTCAACTCGCGCCCGGCCTACAAGGCCGACCTCAAGGTCGATTCCGAAACCCCCATCGCGCTCATGGCCGGTGCGCCGCAGTTCGCCTCGCGCGGAGCCTACAAGCTCATCGCCGCGCTCGAGCATTTCGGTCTCTCGGTCGAAGGCAAGCTCGCCATGGACGTCGGCGCATCGACCGGCGGCTTCACCGACGTGCTGCTGCGCCGCGGCGCCAGGGCCGTCATCGCGATGGACGTCGGCTACGGACAGCTCGCGCTCAAGTTGCGCGAGGATCCGCGCGTCACCGTGCTCGATCGCATGAATATCCGGCTCGCCTCGCCCGCCGACTTGCCCCACGCGCCAGAGCTGGTGACGATCGACACCAGTTTCATTTCGCTGCGGCTGGTGCTTCCGGCGGTGCTGGCTCTGGTCGCGCCGGGCGCAGAGATAGTCGCGCTGATCAAACCGCAGTTCGAAGTCGGCAAGGGCAAGGTCGGCAAGGGCGGTATCGTCAAGGAAGAAAAGCTCCGGCGCGAAGCGGTCGCGGGGATCGTCGAGTTCGCCGGCAGTATCGGTCTCGACGTGGCCGGCACGCTCGAATCGCCGATTGAAGGCAGGGCCGGAAATCGCGAATATCTCGCGCTGATGAAGTTCCCGGGCAAGTCCGGAAAATGACGCGCGCATGGGCGGTCGGCTTGGATATGGGTGGTACCAATATCCGATGCGCAGCCGTGTCCACCGGCGGCGACGTGATCCTGATGGAGCACGGGCCGTCGCTTGCCTCGCGGCAAGCCGCAGCCGTCGCTGAAAATATCGCCGCTCAGCTCGCTCATCTGCTCGGCACCGCGCGCCGCCGCGGATTCGGTTCGCCGCGAGCGATCGGAGTCGCGGTGCCGGGACCGCTGAACGTGTACTCGGGAACCGTGATGCAGGCGCCGCATGTCGCCGCATGGCGCGGATATCCGTTGCGCAGCAAGCTCGAAGCGCTCGTCGGGCGCAAGGTCGTCGTTGACAACGACGCCAACGCGTGGGCGCTCGGCGAATACTGGCGCGGCGCCGCGCGCGGGCGCCGCGACGTCGTGCTGCTGACGCTTGGCACCGGGGTCGGCGGCGGACTGATCGTCGGCGGCAAACTGGTCCATGGGCTGAGCGGGATGGCGGGTGAATTGGGGCACGTCACCGTCGCTCCCGACGGTCCGCCATGCGACTGCGGCTCGCACGGATGCCTTGAGTCGTACGCCTCGGCCTCGGGGCTGCGCGGCCTGGTCGAGGAACGCCTGGGACTGCCGCCGGGTACGCCGCTACCCGCGCAAATCGTCGATTCCGAAGGCAATTTCTCGGTGCGCGGACTGTCGGCGCAGGCTCGCCGCGGCGACCCGCTCGCGCTCGAGGCGTTCGCGACTGCCGGCCATTACCTGGGAATCGCGATTGCGTCCTTTCTCAATATCTTCAATCCCGAGTTGGTCGTGATCGGCGGCGGCGTTCGCGGCGCGCTGCCATACATGCGCAAAACCATGACCGCCCAGGTGCGCGAGCGAGCCTTCACCGCGATCGCATCGCAGGCGAAGATCGTGCGTGCGGCGCTCGGCCCGCGCGGCGGCGTAGTCGGCGCTGCCTACGCTGCCCTGCATCCACCGTCGCGCTCGTAGATGATTGCTACGTCCTAGACCCTGAGCGCAATCTGATAGATACTGGAATGGGCTCGTAGCCAAAGGGGACGTGTATCATGAGCGCGCGTCGGTTCTGCTCAACGCTATCCGGACTGGCCCTCGCGGCGGCGTTTATCGTTGCCGGTTGCGGACTTGCGTTCGCTCAGTCCGACTTTAACGAGAGCACCATTCCGCCCTCCGCGCCGCCCTCGCGAGTGGTCCGTCCGCCGGGCGCGGCCGAACCGTCCGAAGCTCGCGACACTGACGCGCCCGCCGACGAATCGGCGCCAAAGCCCGTCGTCAGGCCGGACCATCCCGCCAACATCATCCCGTACACGGTTCGCCCCGGCGATTCGATCGGCGCGATCGCGCAGATGTTCGGGATCACGCCCGATGAGCTCGCGCGCGCCAACCGGATGCATGTTGACGACGAGCTCGACGTGGACGAGGTGCTGAAGGTGCCGCATCCCTTCACCACCGAGGTCAACACGCTCAAGTCGCAGGTCGAGACGCTGAGCGCGCAGCAGCAGGCGGCGGAGCAGAAATCCGATTCGGCGGAGGAGCAGGTCAAATCGCTCCAGACCCAGCTCCAGCAACTGACTGGCGACAACCAGGACTTGCAGCTCGGCGTCAAGTTGCTGCCCTGGTGGCGCGGGACCGCCGTCAGCCTGGGGATCTTGGCGCTGTTCATGTTCGGCGTGATGCTGGTGACGATGTTCGAATGGTGGCGGATGCGGCGCAGGTTCGTGGCGCTGGCCGCTATGACCGACGCGCTCAGCCGGCTCGACTACAAATACAAGGCGATGTTCGCGAAGGCCGAGTTGCGCCTGCAGCAGCTTTACGGCCGGCGCCGCGGCGGAATTACCGAAGGGCAGCCGCGGACCAAGATGCCCGAGGAAGTCGAAATCGAGCGGCTCAACGACGAACTCAAGCAGCTCCTCGAGCTGCATCTGCGAAAGCTGGGCGCGAAGTTGCCCGGCGCGCGGCGCAAGGGATGGCGTGAAATGTTCGGCGGCGGCGACGTCGGCTCGACGGTCGAGGCGCGCTCGTATAGACGCTGAACTGAAATATTGGTAGGGGACTTCATCATGAAGAAATTTGCGCTGATGGCTGTGCTCGCGACCGTGATGGCCGCGCCGTTTGCAATGACCTCCGCCGGTGGCACGCGTCCGTCGGACACCCCGGAGTGCTGCGTGAAAAAGGAAGCGTGCTGCCCGAACTCCTCGTGTTGCAAGGGCGGCAGCCACGCTATGGGCGCGCATTGCATGCTTCACACCGCTTCTCACTGATCGCTACTACATTACTTCGGAGGTGAATCATGAATCGTCTGGCGACTTTCGGACTGGGAATCGTTGTTACAATTGGACTGGCTGCGGTGGCGGCCGCGCCGGCGGCGACCGCGGCCGAGGGCGGCGAGAAGTCTGTCACTGGCAATCTCGAAGACGCGTACTGCTACGGCACCATGGGCGCCAAGGGCCCGGGCCACAAGCAGTGCGCGATGAAATGCGCATCCAGTGGGATTCCGGTAATCCTTATCGAAAAAGGAACCGACAAATCCTACGTCCTGTTGCCGCCCAAAGACGCGTCGCCGATTCCCGAAAGCGTCATCAAGCACATGGAAGATGAGGTGACAGTGACCGGCAAGGAATACAGCAAGAACGGTACGGAATTCATTGTCGTCGAGTCCGTGAAATAGCGTACTAGCCGCGGGCCAACAGCGAAAAAGCGTCGTGCTGCAACGAATTCTGCCGGGCGCGTCGCAGCTGCAGAATTACCATCCGCTGTTAGTGCATTTTCCGATCGCGTTCCTGTACGGCGCCACGCTGCTCTATTTCCTTGCATGGATCAGCGCGAGCGAGCGCCTTCAATGGACCGCGCTCTGGATGCTGATGCTGGGCGCGCTCAGCGCGGGATTAACCGTCGCCAGCGGCTTCTATGCGGCGCCGGGCCTGATGGTCTCGGAATCAGTCCGCCACGAACTCCTGCAGCATCATAAGCATTTGATGGTCGCGGCATCGTCGGTGACCGGCGTTCTGACGATATGGGCGCTCGCGGCGCGCCCGATGCCAACCCGTTTCCGCTACCTATTCCTCGCCGGCCTCGTAGCAGTCATGTTGCTGATAGCGGCGGGCGCAGACTTGGGCGGCGAAATGGTTTACGCCTACAACGCCGGCGGCTCCGCCTGCCCGCAACCAATCGATTTCAGGAAATAGCGCGCGCGATTCATGATTCTGTGTCCGCCAGTGCTCTGTTAGGGAGCTGCTGTATCCGATTTCGTGCTCGGTTTCTGGGGTGAACTATTCAGCCTGCTCGCGCCCGAACCTGACGTGCTATGTGATCCCTATGGACAACGCTCATCAACATCCGAACTCACCGGACGCACCGCATCTTCGCGAACATCACTCGGCATCGGCCGTCAGGTTTCCGAAAAACTAAATTTGACGGAACGAAGCCACCGATTGTGGTACCGCCTTCGCCAGACTACCACTAATGGCTGAATTTGGAAGTTTTCGCCAGATTTGCGTTGCCCGAAATTGGACCGATGTCGACCAAAGGCGGTCCCTGTAGATGCTGTATCACGCCGTTTCCAGGCTTGCGAGCGTCAGCCTCTTTCGAAACCTTCGGTTCCTCTTCAGATGCCACTCCCGGCTCATCGCTTCCTCTGCCACTCCCGGCTCATCGCTTCCTCGCGCGAGTCGTGGCGCTCGGCGTACAGCAGGAACCATACGCGGCCGCGCGTCGAGCGCGCGCCGGTGCCTGCGTTATGTCGCGCGAGCCGTCGCTCGAGATCGTTGGTCCATCCGACGTACGTTCGATATCCATCGGGACCGCAACTACCGAGGATGTAGACGAAGCATTCCATTCGCCAGCCGCCTCGAACTTCGACTATGTTCGAGGCTGAGTAACACCTGCCGGAGAATTCTATGGGAACCGCCAACGGCCGCAAATCGATCTTCATTACCGGCGCCGCATCCGGAATGGGCCGCGAGACCGCGCGCCTGTTCCGCGAGAAAGGATGGTTCATCGGCGCTTACGACGTTAACGCCGACGGATTGCGCGCGCTTGAGAAGGAATTGGGCGCCGACAACTGCGTCGTGCGGCGGCTCGACGTGACCGACAAGCCCGACTACGAGCGCGCGCTGGCGGAATTCGGCGCGGCGACCGGCGGCAAGATGGACATCCTGTATAACAATGCCGGCATCGGCGTCGGCGGCTTCTTCGATGAACAGCCGTTCGAGGACATCATCCGCGTCGTGCGCGTGAACTTCATCGGCGTGCTCAACGGGATTCATTCCGCGATCGGTCTGCTCAAGGCGACGCCGGGCTCGCTCTGCTTCACGACGTCGTCATCCTCGGCAACGTACGGGATGCCGGGAATCGCCGTGTATTCCGCCACCAAGCACGCGGTCAAGGGATTGACCGAGGCGCTGTCGATCGAGTTCCGCCGCTACGGCGTGCGTGCGGCCGACACGCTGCCGGGTCTGATCGATACGGCGATCCTCCCGCCGGGAACCGCCGAGCGCGCGCCGAAAGAGGGGATGTTCCGGCTGATTCCGCCGATCGAAGTCGCGAAGGTTGTCTGGGAGGCCTATCACTCCGACAAGCTGCATTGGTACGTTCCCGAGGAGATCGGCGAGCTCGACAAAGCGGCGGGCAACAATCCCGAGCTGGTCCGCGAACAAGTCAGTCAGATGATGTCGTTCGCCGATGCGCAAAATCTGGATCTGAAGAAGTAACTGAAACAAGAGAGGGCAACTCACATGGCCAGCGGACACATTTTGAAGGAAGTGAAAGACGGCGTCGCCACGGTCACGCTCAATCGCCCCGAGAAACTCAACGCATTCTCGGGCACCATGGCCGCGGACCTGTACGCGTCGTTCGCCGAATACGACAAGGATGACGACGTGCGCGTGATCGTTGTCACCGGCGCGGGCCGCGCGTTCAGCGCGGGCGCGGACCTGTCGGGCGGCGGCAATACCTTCGACGCCGACGCGCGCGCCGAGCGCCGCCAACGTCCGGCGCCCGCGATTCGGCCGTGGAACGTGCGCAAACCGATCATCGCGGCGATCAACGGGCCGGCGGTCGGAATGGGAATCACGCTGCCGATGCAATGGGACATCCGGGTCGCGGCCGAGAGCGCGCGAATCGGTTTCGTGTTCGTGCGCCGCGGAGTCGTTCCGGAGGCGCTCAGCCTGTGGACCGTCCCGCGAATGATCGGCGTGGCCAAGGCCAACGAACTGCTGATGACCGGGCGGATTATCAGCGCGCGCGAGGCGCTCGAGTTCGGCATCGTGAGCCACGTCTGGCCCGACGCCGAGTTCATGACCAGGGTGCGCGAGATGGCGCTGGATATTGCGCAGAACACGGCGCCGGTGTCGGTCGCGATAACCAAGCGGCTGATCTACGCACTGCTCGCGGAGCCGGAAACGGAGAAGGCGCAGGCGGCCGACACACGGGCGTTCGTGTGGGCGGGCAAGCAACCCGACTCCTACGAGGGCGTCAGCGCGTTCGTCGAGAAGCGCAAGCCCAAGTGGAAGATGAAGCCGTCGAAGGACATCCCCGAATTTCTCCCGACGATCAAGTGAGCGAGCCGGCCGCAGACGCCCCCGGTGACGCGCCGGCGAGCCGCACCGCGGCGGACCGCGGCGGCGTCGCGCAGCGCGCGGCGCGGCGGCGCGAGTCGGCGCTGCTGGCGGCGCTGGCGATCGCCGGCGCGGTAATCGAATATCCGCTCGCATTCGCACTCAAATCGCTCGCACGCTCGGAACTCGTGCGCGCGCTCCCTTTCCTGGGCGTCACGGTGGTGCTCGCATCATTGATTCCGCTGACCCTTCGACTCAACGGCGAACTCGGGTTGCCCGGTGCGCCACTGCTCGCGGCAAAGTTCGCGGGCGAGAGACTACATTTCTCGATTCGCAGCCTGCTGCGAGTCTCGATTGGCTACGCGATATTGGCGGCGGTGGCGGGCGCGAGCGTGCTGGCGATCCTGATCGTGCCGCTGCTGCTGATCCATCATGGCGGCGCGGGCTTCAAGTTGCCGAACACGCCGATGCTGACCGTGGCGCCGGGCCGTATCGCGATGGTCGGAGCGTCGGTCGCGATCGCGGCGGCCGTCAGCGAGGAAATCCAGTTTCGACTGGTGCTGTATGCACTATTCGGATGGGTCGCACGGCTGATGTCGCGCGACTCGCGGGGCCATCCGGGACGCCGCGCGCTCTGGATCGTAACGCTGGCACAAGGCTACCTGTTCGGAATAATTCACCTGGCGCCGCTGGCCGGGACCCTGTTCAACAGCGCGCCGCGGCTTCTGCTCGGCGGATTGGTGATGCCGCAGACGTGGGAGGGAGTCGTGTTCGGGCGCTTGTATTTGCGGCGCGGCCTGGAAGCATCGATCATCGCGCACGCGTCGATGGACTTTGCGCTGTTCGCGCTGGCGGCGCTCGGAATGTTGCGCTCTCATCTTGGCGCGAGATGAACGCGCGCGCAGCCGGAAGGAGAATCAGGCATGGCCGAAATGGGAATCTACGAAACGATGCGCACGCTGCGCGCCGTCAGGCGGCTGCGGCCCGACCCGATCGCCGACGACGTGCTGCATCGCGTGCTCGAAGCGGCGACCTGGGCGCCGACCGGCGGCAACGTCCAGCCATGGCGGATAGTCGTCGTGAAGGATCGCGCACTGAAAGAGCCGCTCGGCAGGCTCTACAACGAGCGATGGATTGCGTACTCGAAGCAATACCGCGGCGCGATTCCCGCCAGTGCGTCGCCCGAGGCGCGCGCACGAGCGGAACGCACGCTGGCAGCGGGCGACTACCTGGGCAAACATTTCGGCCAGACGCCGGTCGTCGCAGTGTTCTGCTTCAATCCGAAAAACATGGCGATCACGGATGCGAAGCAGGAGCGGGTTTCGGTGGTCGGCGGCGGCTCGGTCTACACCGCCGTCGAGAACCTGTTGCTCGCGTGCCGCGCCGAAGGATTGGGTTGCGTGCTGACGACCCTGCTGTGCGAATGCGAGCCGGAAGTGCGCAAGCTGCTGGCGATTCCCGATCCATGGTATACGGCAGCGGCGATTCCGATCGGCTATCCGGTCGGGCGCGGGCATGGGCCGCTGATACGGCGCCCAGTCGAGCAGCTCGCATACCTGGATACATGGGGGAGGCAAATTTGATCGACGAGATGGTTGAGGTGATCTAGAGATCGAGGTGAAGGCGCATCGCGTCCGCAGCCTTGCTCATAATGGCAGCATCGAGACGACCCAACGCATCGCCTCGGATGCGTTCTTTGGAGATCGTTCGGATCTGCTGCGCTTGAGCCTTCGACGGCCTTGGCAGGCCGCTATCTTTGGGCGAGAGCGCAATTTCAAATGGATATATCCTGCTGATGTTGGTGATGGGCAGGACTGTCACTGTGTTCGCGGCCCGGTTATTCGCTTCGTTGCTGACAATGAGCACCGGCCGGCGCTTGTTTATCTCAGTCCCGATCGCCGGGCTCAGGTCCGCGTAGTAGATTTCACCACGTCTCATCGGACAGCGCATCCGAAGTCGCGGTCTCCCAATCCTTGTCGAATTCCGCGTTCGCGTCGCGGTAAGCGGTCTCCAACTCTCTGCTTCTTAGCAGCTTTAGCGCTTCCTCGAAGACCTGAGAGCGGGTCGTTAGACCGCGCCTTTGGCGGTAGCTTTCGACGAATCCAGCCAGCGAGCGGGGAAGCGATACCGAAAGTTTTGCAACGCTCATCGAATTGTCGTTCCCAGTCGTTCCCGTCCCTACTGGTCGTTCCTACTGATGGTAAGACTAGCGGTAGCAGGCTCGCGATGCAAGTTAGCTCGCAGATCATCCAGATCTCGTCAGATACCGAGATCCACCGAGCTGACGGCGGTTTGCGGTCGGATGGCTGCCCCGCGATACTCGGCCATTGCCCTTGTTGTCCCTTTGAGGACCCCGACGAGGTATGAAGACCATGCTCAGTGCTGACTCCGGCGGTTTGCCGCCTGACGCCGAGGGTGCCGAAGAGCTCGCGGAAATGGCGTTGGACCTGCGCAATTGCTGGGACCACAGGACCGATCGGTTGTGGAGCCGCCTCGAACCCGAACTGTGGGCTTTGACCCACAACCCGTGGGTCGTTCTGCAAACGGCATCGGGCACCAAGCTCAAACGGCTCCTCACGGATCCCGCCTACCGCAAGGACCTGCACGAATTGCTGGCGGATCGTAAGAGACGCGAAAGCGAACTCCCATGGTTTGAACGGACGCACGCAAATTCGGGGCTCAAGTCCGTCGCATACTTCAGTATGGAATTCGGCCTTAGCGAAGCGCTACCCATCTACTCCGGCGGGCTGGGTAATGTCGCCGGCGATCAGCTGAAGGCCGCGGACGATCTTGGCGTTCCGCTCGTTGCTGTCGGACTGCTCTACCATCAAGGCTATTTCCGACAGGTCATCGACGCGGACGGAAACCAGCACGCCCTCTACCCCTACAACGACACGAGCCAGATGCCGGTGACTCCCATCCGCAATTCGGACGGAGAGTGGCTGAGATTGAGCGTGAACACGCCCGGACGGAAACTGTGGCTGCGGACCTGGTACGCGCACGTCGGCCGGCTGAAACTCTATCTGCTCGACAGCAACGACCCGGCGAATGCGCCGGCCGATCGAGGTATCACTACCGAGCTATACGGCGGTGGCCCCGAATTGCGGCTGGTGCAGGAGTTGGTGCTCGGGCTCGGCGGCTGGCGGCTCTTGCGAAGTCTAGGCATCAATCCGGAAGTTTGCCATCTGAACGAGGGACATGCGGCCTTTGCCGTGCTCGAGCGGGCGCGAAGTTTCATGGAGGACAGCGGACAGCCTTTCGGGGTGTCGCTGGCGGTCACGCGAGCCGGCAATCTGTTTACGACTCATACTCCGGTGGAAGCGGGGTTCGATCGTTTTGCGCCAAGCCTGATGAGCCAGTACCTCGAACGATACGCGCGAGAGCGGCTCAGCATCGATCTCTCACAGCTGCTGGCGCTGGGGCGTGCGCGACCTGACGACGCGAGCGAACCCTTTAACATGGCTTACCTGGCGATCCGCGGCAGCGGGACGATCAACGGAGTCAGCCGCCTGCATGGCGCGGTCAGCCGCAGAATCTTTCAGAGCCTTTTCCCGCGCTGGCCGCAGGCAGAGATTCCGGTGGGATACGTCACCAACGGCGTACACACGCCGACCTGGGATTCCGAGGCCGCCGATACTCTATGGACGCAGACCTGCGGCGGCGACCGTTGGCGCGGAGGCATGGAAACCGTCGAAGATGCCATCCGCGGCGCGACCGACAGCGCGCTGTGGGAGCTTCGCGCGAAGAACCGTTTCGAGCTGGTGCACTTCGTACGAGAGCGCCTGGCCATCGCGCTTGCCGCTCGCGGCGAAGAACCGCAAGCCGCCGAGAGTGTATTCGACCCGGACACGCTGACGCTGGGCTTCGCCCGCCGCTTTGCAACCTACAAGCGTCCCAACCTGCTCCTGCATGACCCGCAACGTCTCGTCCGCATTTTGACCAATTCACAACGTCCGGTTCAGCTGGTTATCGCCGGCAAGGCACATCCTAAGGACGACGCCGGCCAGGCGATGGTCAAAGAATGGGTTGAGTTCGTCCAGCGGCCGGAGGTGCGGCGCCACGCGGTCTTTCTCGCCGACTACGATTTGACCCTCGCTGAGCGCATGGTGCAGGGCGCCGACCTGTGGATCAACACGCCGCGTCGGCCCTGGGAGGCGTGCGGCACGAGCGGAATGAAAGTGCTGGTTAACGGCGGCCTCAACCTGTCGGAACTGGACGGTTGGTGGGCCGAGGCGTATTCGCCGCAGGTCGGCTGGGCGTTGGGTGATGGCAAAGAGCATGGCGATGACCCGGCCTGTGACGCCGCCGATGCCGAGCAACTCTACGACATCCTGGAGAAGGAAGTGGTTCCGGAGTTCTACCTCCGCGACAGTAGTGGAATCGCCGTCGGGTGGGTCAAGCGAATGCGCGAAAGTATGTCACGCTTGACGCCGCAGTTTTCGGCCAATCGGGCGGTACGCGAGTACACCGAGCAATATTACTTCCCGGCCGCTGAGGCTTATCGCGAGCGCGCAAAGTATCACGGCGCCTACGGCAGATCGCTGCTCCAATGGGAACAGCTGTTGGCCGGTTACTGGCCGTCGGTGCGGTTCGGTGAGCTTCATGTCGAGAGTACTCCACACACGCACTCACTGAGGGTCGAGGTGTATCTGGGAGACCTGCGTCCCGACTGGGTGTGCGTGCAGCTCTATGCGGATCCGCTCAACGGCGAGCCGCCATTCGTGAGTGAGATGACGCAAGCTCACGGTTCACTGCCTTCTGCAGGCTGTCGCATCTACCGGGCCGACGTCCCTGCTTCGCGCCCGGCGTCGGACTACACGCCTCGTATCGTTCCGTCGCATTCCGGAGCAAGGATTCCGCTCGAGGACGCTCACATCCTGTGGTTCCGCTAGCGTGCTTGCGTTCTGATGCTCCAGGTCGTCAACCGATCGAAGAGGAGAAGCGACATGCGGAAATTGACCGCCTTCAACAACGTGACGCTGGACGGCTACTTCACGGGCGTCAACGGCGACTTCAGTTGGGCTCATCGAGGCAACGACGATGCGGACTTCAACGCATTCATCGCAGACAATGCGCGGGGCGGAGGCCAGTTGTTGTTCGGCAGGATTACCTATGAGCTCATGGCCAGCTATTGGCCGACGCCAATTGCGCTCAAGAACGATCCCGTCGTGGCGGAAGGGATGAACAGCATGCCGAAGGTCGTGTTTTCCAGAACGCTGGACAATGCGTCGTGGAACAATACCAGGCTGGTGAAGGAAGGCATGGCGGCGGAAATACGCAAGATGAAGCAAGAGCCCGGCAAGGACATGGCGATGCTGGGCAGCGGCAGCATCGTCACGCAATTGGCGCAGGAGGGTTTGATCGACGAATTCCAGGTCGTCGTGAATCCCGTCGTTCTGGGCCGGGGGCGGACGATGTTCGACGGCATCAGAAAGATGCTGACGCTGAAGCTGACAAAGTCGCGGACCTTCGGCAATGGCAAGGTCTTCCTCTGCTACCAGCCGATGGCGTGAAGGTCGAGCACGAACGACGGATACTCGCACAGGCGAGCCAGTCTCTAGCGGCCCTTCATCAGCGCGTCGAGCAACAAATCGAGCGTGAGTCGCGCGCGGGCCACGGACAATTTCTGCTCCTTTCTGAGCCGCCGCCAAGTCTCGAAGCTCAGCAGCAGGTCGAGCGCTTCGAAGAAGGCGTCATCCGCCCGTTTGCCGGCCGGAACGGCGCGCACCAGCTCCGCCCGCTGCTCGCGCGTCATCTCTTCCGCCTTGCGGGAGAGGAACGGCGACTGATGACGATGCACCTCCGCAGCGATCTTGAACGGCATGATTCGCTCGAAGATGCGGACGCGGCGCTCCGCCATCTGGCCGAGATGCCCGCGCCAATCCGGAGTCGTGAACGGCTCCTTGATTACCGGCCGAAGCTCCGCGGCCATCGCCGCGTTGATCTCCTGGTAAAGCGTCTCCATGTTTTCAAAGTGGCGGAAGACCGTGCGCAGGCCCAATCCCGCGCGCGCAGCGACGTTTTCGGCGCTCGGCGAGATATCGCCGGCGCCGATCAGTTCGAGCATCGCGCGCACGATTCGTTTGCGGCTCGATTCGCTGCGCCGGCGGCGCCCGTCGGTTTGTTCGCGCGTGGGAGAGTCGATATTCATCGTCCTGCGTCAATCGGTTTGCGAACCGTGCGCGGCGAGCATGTGCGAAGTCAGCCGCGCATGCCGGCAAGACATCCCGCGCGATCCAGGACTGCGTCGATACGTTGCTTGTCGGGCAGAGCGGCGTATTTCCTGCGCAGCTCGCCGAGAGACTTGGCGTGATACTTCTGCGGCTTTTGGGTCCAGGTGCGGCCGGCCAGCTCGACGCTGAATTCCTCGCGTCCACCCGCGATAGCGGCAGCGTTGGCTATCGTCCACGGCATGAACAACGCGCCGACCTGCCGCTCCAGCAGGGGCATCAGCGTCGGCTCGAGACTGGCCCACTCCTCGAAATTGCCTTCCGCCCGCGGCCACAGCATTCGATGGATCCACGCCAGGACGTTGGTCGCCCGGGCTTCGATGAGCGCGCCGGGAGTAGGATCGGTCCATGCGTTGTAGAGCTGGCCCCACATTGCGAAGTCACCGAAGCTCGGCCGCGCGCCGAAGAGATACGCGCGATTCGCCAGGTGTGCGTCGAGGATTCGGAGAGTCTCGCAAAAAGAGTCTTCGATTTGCGGCGCGGTTTGCGCGTTCGAGCCGACAAACCAGACCCGCGCGACCATTCGCTCACGCACTTGCGCGATCGCGCTTGCAAGCTGCTTCTCGTCCGCCGCCGGCATCATCATCCGTGCGATTCGTCCCGCGGAACTGAGCTGATCGACCTCGCGTGCCCAGCGGTAGTGGAACATCCACTTGTTGCCCCATTCGTCGCCGAATTCTTCGAGCAGCACCGAGACGAAGGCGGCAACCGGATCCGACGGATGAATCGACGGCTGCGGGTGCAGAGATTCCATCCGCTCGATTATCGGCGTCGAGTCCTGAAGGCCTTCGTTATCCGGCGTGACGACCAGCGGCACGATCGGGAGCCGGGCGTATTTCTGGTATTCGGCCTGGCTATCGGCGTTGCGAACGATCCACCGGTGCGGGATTGCCTTGTAGCGGAAATAGGAACGAACCTTCACCGAGTACGGTGATAGCTCGGCGCCAAAGATACGATAGCGGTCGGCCATTTTGCTTATTCCTCCGTGGGACTTTCCTGCCCCGACAGGCTCGCCAACGCTAATATATTGGCATTTTATATGTCAATACGATCGCCCCGGAACCCGCGTGCAGCGTCGGCAACATCCCATCGTAAGCCAGGGACGACGCCGCGCGGCCTTGCCGTCGCAACGCCGCGCATGAACGCGATTCGTCTGAGCGCGTCGGCGGACCGATGGGCTCAGCACAAGCGCCTATTGCACTGACTGCCCTTAGTTTGAGTCCTCAGGAGCGTTGCCGTTTGAGTCGTCAGGGCCGGTTGCGTCCGGGCTGCTGCCTGAGTCTTCGGGGCCGGCACCGGTCGGACTGGTGCAGAAAGTTGCCGGATTTGTCGTAGCGTAGTTACAGGTTGAGCTGTTAGTCGTTAGAGTCCATTTGACATCGTAAGGCGACAACGGCGGTGGGTCTGGCGGCGGGACAGGCCTGGTCAAGCACGCGACGTTCTGCGGCGCCGGGGTCGGCGGGTTATCACTAGTGTCGAAATTATCCGAGAGCTTAACACCGAATCCGTAACAGCCGCCTTTGGGGCAGTCGACATCTGTGGTGGCCCAGCTACAGATGCCTTTAGTCTTGCTACATTCGCCGGTTTGAAAAGTGGAAGTGGGAGGGGAAAATATTGAGTCCGCGCATTGACAGTTGTCTTCGCCCGTTGCGGGTTTGGCGATCCATTGGCAGAAGGTCTTCGGTTGGCACTGGTGTTCCTTCTCGTCGGCGTATTCCTTGACGAAGTTTGGAAACTTGCTCATGTCCAAAGTTACAGACAGGATGCCGGTGTTCTCGTCGTACGTCACCTGATCCTGGGGAAATTTCCCTTTGTCATCGAATTCATAAGAACTCGGCAGCTTGACTCGCGTCAGCCACAACTGCGCGGGGTTATCCCTCTTGAAGCCCTTTCCAACGTATATGTCATAAGTCTGCTTGGTCGTAGCCTTGGCAAATACCAGGAAAACGTAATACTTGCCGCCCTTCTGAAAGACGTTCCACAACTTGACGTTGGACTGCTGTGACTGTGCCGTCTTGCTCGGACTTGTGTCGACGTAATACCTGCCGTTGTTGACGGTCAAACTGCTTCTCTGGAAATTGGCTTGACCCATCAGCCGGATTGGGATTCCCATCGGCGAGGTCTCGATCTCTTTGGGAATCAAGTTTTCTCTGTAAAGCGGGACTCCATAACAATTTTGATTGGTACAATCTGCGTTCCAGGGCGAGAGCGAGTCGGGCTTGTTCTCTTTGTCGCACTTCTTTCCCGAAGCGGCACAGTCCGGAAACACCACTGTGGTCACATAGTCGTATGGACTGGTAACCGCCGTCCCTGCATAGGTCTTGGGATCAGTTACCGAGTTTGTAGGAGTCACGTCCACGTCGGACAGGCATTCCGGAGTTTGCAGGGGTGCGTTGAAAAACGCGTCCTGGTTGACCGAGACCGAGCCTACCAGTCCGGTCTGCGCGGTCGGTCCTACGAGCCCGGTCAACGTACCGTCGTCGTCATTGAGCTCCGTTTGCCGATCGATATCGGTAAAGCCCGTGAACATCGACGCGTCATAGGTGCAGTACCTCTGTTTGGACGTGACCGGATTGCTCACGAAGAGGCCAGTATCCTTGAACAACGGTTCGATGACGAAGTGGCGGATATCGACATTACTAAAAAAAAGGCTCCGTGAGTGGAAAGCAGGCGGGTAGTAGAATCCGTTAGGTTGTTTCCACGCAATGGCGGCATTGGGCAGATAGCAGACCTTGTTAATTGGATCATAGGGCATCCCCAACATCTTGCCGGCTTGCGAATAGACGCTATTGGCGCAATTGTGGTCGGGACTGGAGTCGCTATCGGGTTGAGGGTTGCATCCCAAGACCGGGTCGTTGGGCAGACTCGCGCGCGTAATATCGAGATAGGCGTTGGAATCCTCGTAAGCGGGCCCGTCGTAGATACTGAAAAGGCGCTGGTTATTGGCGAAAGTAGCCAGTGCGAATGAAACGCCGTCGTCCGCGTCCAGACAATAATTGCCGGGCGCCGCGGTCATGGGCATCTGCGCGCACTTGAGTCCGGTCCCTGGGTTGAACGGTCCCACGTTCGATGCAAACCCACCGCTAGCTGCCGAGTTTTGGGTGTTTCCGATAAACACGTCTTTGCGGGCGAGCGCCCAATGTCCGTTGATGGCGTCAGATTTAGTGTAACCGCCGCCGGTTACGAAAGTAATTCCACCGTTCTGCACGTCCGTAAGCGCACTGTTTATGAACAAGTACCACAACGGCCGCAGCCAGATTGCGGCGAAGTTTGTCGCCTGCCAATTGAAAGAGCTGGTGTAGTGGTCGATGTTGGTGATTACGCAATTCGCCTCATCCTCACTGCTGCATACTTTCTGAGTGCTGCAGTCGCCCTTGTCAGGACATGTGGTGGGGAAACGCCCGCCACCGCCGATATGCGGGTAGTAATTGTCAGCGGACAGCCCTGTCCTTGGGTCGATCGTCGTTCCGCTTTTGGAAGACGGAGCCAGGTTGTAGTTGGGCGATGTAGTATCTGTTACCACCGATTGATTCAGAACCGGAAAGGCTGGATTGTTCAAATTCGGTCCGATTTGAACGCCATTACAGGCCGTCGTGTTGGCGACCGTCAAAAATGAAGACATTGCGGAAACACAACTGTTGCCGGTGAAGATTTGCAGCGGCGTGGTGCCGCCGGAAGTTTTGGCATCCGGCAGCTGCTGCTCGGACGCATAGGACTCCCATTTCATGTTCCGCGACATGCCGCTGTTGATGCCCGGCAGGACCCAGTAGCAGACTCCGCAGGTCCCCGCGCCGGCAGCCATGTTGTTCTCGAAGTCGTTCCAGGCATTCATAATCCAGAAGACAGTCGGATGGTCCCAGTCCGAATGGTAGGGCACCACATCATCCGACGGGCCGGCTTGCAGGGGAGGCATCGGCGGGGCCTGCGGAATCAAGGGATAATCCGGTGCAGCTAAGATTCCCGGCACGTTACGAGGATTCTGAATGTTGGTGACGGCAGCGCGCGCAAAGATCCCGACGTTGGCATATAGCTTATTGTTAGTCTCGGTGCCGTCCTCCAGGTAGTAACCGTGGCCGATCGACTCATAGCCAACGTTGCGTGCCATCAGAACCCCCTGGGTGGCATGCAGCACGTACCATCGAGTCATCGAATCCCACACCGAGTCGTCCTTTACAAAGGTAGTTGTGGGAACCTTGCGCGCCATGTGGAAATGCACCGGGTAGTGACCGATCCTTCCACCTTGCCCCATCTGGTAGAACTCAACTCCCTGGATCTGAACCTTCTCGAACCCCTGACGGATTACCATGTGTCCGCCAAAGTAATAGCCTTGGGTGGCTGGGGTTATCGGCGGCATAGGCGCCGCCGGAAAGGGGGTGGTCACCGTGTCGCCATACGAATCGATACGAATGCTGCGGGTCAGCAGCGCTACCGCCGCGCGAGTATCGACCGACGTCCAACCAGTCGGTATCTGTCCCCCGGTGATCTTGCTCAGACTGTAAACCGATGCGTTGTGGGGAAACTTCAGGGCAGGAGTGAACTTCATCGTGCCGGGGCACAACATGCTGTCGTTGACACAGGTTATCTGCACCTGCTCGGCATGCCCTGGCAAATAGTCGGTCGAGGCGATGACGATGTTGTCGTTCACCTGCCAGTCGACGGGTTTCGACAATATCAGCGTGTTCGCGCCCGGTTGCAGCACACCCATCTTGCACTGCTTGGTTGTATCGTCCACGTTTGGATTGCAGTTGTTCAGCCGAGCCCAGCTGGTGCCGGTGTTGGCCGGGTCGACCTTGGTGTCGTAGGTCGCGCCTTTCTTTCCGTAAAGCTGAAGTGTCCCGCCATAACCGACTGCCAGCACCTTGTAGCCGTAATAACCGACAGCCTGGTTGAAGCTGCTGTCGGTGGGCTTGCCGTTGTCGAAAGGCAACGCATCGTAGGAGTAAAAGCAGTCGTCGACGCCACCCGGCAGGCCTTTGGTCTCCTTACAACTGTCCGGGTACATCTTCATGGTGTCGTTGGATTGCCAGATGTCGTCCTTATTTTTATTGGGAACGCCGCAGGTCGCGTCGGTTTTGCAGCTTGCTCCCACTCCGCCGGGTCCTTGATTTGCGCCGTACAGGTGAATCCTGAGCGGTCCGGCGATCGGGGTTATTACGCCGGTGGTGGCGTCGACGCTGCCCGCGCGCATCGTTCCCGCGTTTTCGATGATGATATTGGCGGCGTAAAGGTCGATCGCCGCGTCGTTGAACTGCAGCGTTCCACCTTTGATAATGTTGATGTTGCGGTACATATACGAACCGGTGTTCACCATGCAGGTGCCGCCGGTCACCAACAAATCGACGCCGGCATTGCCGGGTCCGAGCGGATCGCCATTGGGATCCGGGCATGTGTCGGTTGTGGCGTCGGGGGACGTCAGCAGCCGCTTGGGTGAAAGGGACGTGTCACTCGATGCTCCGCTGGCAGAAACCGTACAGATGAATCCAAACGAAAGAACGATTGCGATTGAAACGAATTGAGCGATTGCCCGCGAGCCCGTTTTAAACCAACGGGTTGAAACCCATGCCATCCTTGTTACCTCTCGAAGCGTATCCTTACCATCCGTAGACATAAAAGGCTACTGGAGATGCGATTAGACTCACTGAAAGTTCGTCAGAACTGTCAGAATGTAATGGAATTTCGATTTTGGATGAAGGCTGATATATTGACATTTTACATGTCAATATATGGTGCAGCCGGCGCCGGCTCGGAACTCTTCACTGGATCGAGGAAGTATCGATCTCCTTGGTACCCGCAGGCAGCGTCAGCGGCATCCCGTCGTAGCCGAGCACGACGCCGCGCGGCCTCACCGCCGCAACGCCGCGCATGAACGCGGTTCGTACGAGCGCGTTGGGCGTCGGTGGACCGATGTGGCTCAGCACGAGCAGCGCAACACCGGCCTGGTTCGCTTCGGATGCGGCCTCGACGGGTGTCGTGTGGTAGCGGAGGATGTCGCTCATGATTTTGGCCACGCGCGCGTTACCATCGCGGCGGGCTGCCTCCTCGATCAGCTTCACCAGATGCGCGTTCTGCGCTTCGTGTATCAGCACGTCGGCACCGGTGGCGGCCGCCACAAGGTTGGCGCACTTCACAGTATCGCCGCTCAACCACCACCGAGCGTCCTTTGTAGTCGAAGCGATAGCCGTAGGCGGGGGCGACCGGCCGGTGGTCGACGGTGAATGCGGTGATCTTGAGCCCGTTCTCTTCAAGGACCGTCGCCGAACCGCCTGCGCATGACGACGCTCCGGGCGGCGTCTCGATTTTCACGGCGAGCGGCTCCATCTTCCAGTTCGCGGGCGGCATCAGGGCGGCGCCGTGATGCGCGACGCGGTAGCCCTCGTCCAGCGCGTATGCCTGCGCGAATCCGCCAACCACCTGCTCGACGCCCGGCGGACCGTACACCCGCAGCGGATGGTCCCGGCCCTGCGCCCAGGTCTCCAGATTGGCTTCGCCGAGATCGCCGATGTGATCCGAATGAAAATGGGTGAGCATCACGGCCGCGAGCCGCGCTGCCGGGATATGCCACAGCGCGAGGTTCTTCCACGCTCCGGGTCCGACGTCGACCAGGTAGAAGTTGCCGCCCGCGAAGACCGCCGTGCACGCGTCCGCGCGCTCGCGAGCGGCCAGGGGGTTTCCCGTGCCGCACAACACGACACGAAGGGCGTCCGGCGCGACCAGGTCGTTGCGGGTCGCCGCCAGGTTGTAGTCGATTGCGCGCCGGAACATCGCGTCCTGCACCGCGGGCACGTGAATGAGCCACCAGGCGATGGCAGCCAGCAGCGCGAGGGCGGCGCCACCGAGCATCAGTCTTCGTGGGAATCGCGGCATCAGAAGTCAGTGGGGATGAGTGTCATAACGGTTGCTCGTGCAATCAATTGACACTATAGTTGCCATATTCTCGGCCGCTTGGAAAGGCCGCAATCCCGTGAGGAATCCCGGAGGGGGTTCAATGAAGATCGGCAGAACCGGCAAAATCGCATTCGGCTCGGCGGTCGCGGCGCTCGCGATCGGCGGCTATCTGTTCTCGCAATACTGGTACTACCTGCCCGGCCTGCTGCAGAGCATCCGCGATCCGATCCAGCCCAATCGCGCGGTTGAATGGCAGCAGGGCCCGGCGACCGCAGCGGCTGCTCCCGGCCAGCGCCCGCCTAATATAATTCTGATTCTGGCTGACGACCTCGGCTACAACGACATCACGCTCAACGGCGGTGGCGTTGCCGGCGGCGCGGTCCCCACGCCGAATATCGATTCGATTGCGCACGACGGCGTGGTGTTCAGCAACGGCTATGCCGGCGACGCTACCTGCGCGCCGTCGCGCGCGGCGATCATGACCGGCCGTTACGCGACGCGCTTTGGCTTCGAGTTCACGCCGGCGCCGGTGGCATTCATGAAGCTGGTCTCGACTTACTATCAGCACGGTCCTCGCAAGGCCATCTTTCATTCCGAGCGCGTGAGCCAGGTGCCGCCGCTTGCCCGGCAGGCGGTGCCGACCAGCGAGATCATGATGCCGCAGCTTTTGAAGACGCGCGGCTATCGCACGATCTTTCTCGGCAAGTGGCATCTGGGCGAAACGCCGGAGACGGCTCCGAATGCGCGCGGCTTCGATGAATCGCTGGGCTTTCTGGCGGGCGCGTCGATGTACCTGCGCGAGAACGATCCAGCGGCCGAGAACTCGTACCAGGACTTTGACCCGATCGACAAATTTCTGTGGGCGAACCTGTCATTCGCGGTCGTCAATAACGGCAGCCGGCGATTCTATCCCTCCGAATACATGACCGACTACCTGGGCGACGAGGCGGTGAAGGCGATCGACGCGAACCGCAACCGCCCCTTCTTCATCTACCTGGCATTCAACGCGCCGCACACGCCGCTGCAGGCGCTCAAATCCGACTACGACGCACTGCCCCAGATCAAGGATCACGGGCTGCGCGTGTACGGCGCGATGGTCCGCGCGCTCGACCGCAACGTCGGCCACGTGCTCGACGCGCTTCGACAAACCGAGCTGGAGCAAAACACGCTGGTGTTTTTCACCAGCGACAACGGCGGCGCGAACTATATCGGCCTGCCGGACATCAATCGGCCCTATCGCGGCTGGAAGGCGACCTTCTTCGAAGGCGGAATACACGTGCCGTTCTTCGTCAAATGGCCGGCGAAAATCCGCGCCGGCACGACCTACGCGCTCCCGGTCGCTCACGTGGACATCTTTTCGACCGCGGCGGGAGCGGCCGGCGCGGCAGTGCCGTCGGATCGCGTGATGGATAGCGTGAACGTGCTGCCCTTTGTCGAGGGCGCAGCAGCCGGCACGCCTCATCGCACGCTGTTCTGGCGCTCGGGTCCGTACAAGACGATTCTCGACGGCGAATGGAAGCTGCAGATCGACGACAAGCCGAACAAGACCTGGCTCTTCAATCTGAAGGACGATCCCACCGAGCATCACGACCTGGCTGAAAGCAATCCGCAGAAGGTCCGGGAGCTGATGGAAGTCCTCGATCAGATCGACAGTCAGCAGGCCAGGCCGCTGTGGCCGTCGCTGCTCGAAGGCCCGATCGATATCGACCATCCGCTGTCCTATCCGGAAAGCGCCGGCGACGACTACGTCTTCTGGTCGAACTGACGCGGTCCGCCTTGATCAAGGCATGAAGAAATGACATTAGTTGTGTCAATATATTTGTTCGGCTGAATCTACGCTCGAACACGGAGGCCGACCGGTGAAAGTTCTAAGAACCCCCGATGATCGATTTGCCAACCTGCCGGATTTTCCATTTGCGCCCCACTACCGCGAGGTGAAGGATTCCGACGGCACTGCGCTGCGCATTCACTATCTGGACGAAGGTCCGGCAAGCGCCGCGCCGGTGCTGCTGATGCATGGCGAACCGTCGTGGAGCTTCCTGTATCGCAAGGTGACTGCGGGACTCGTGGCGAAAGGGCATCGCGCGGTCGCTCCCGACCTGGTCGGCTTCGGCCGCTCCGACAAGCCGGCCGAGCGCTCCGACTACACTTATGAACGCCACGTCCGCTGGATGAGCGATTGGCTGACCGCGCTCGACTTGAGCAACGTCACGCTCTTCTGCCAGGACTGGGGCGGGCTTATCGGCCTGCGGCTGGTGGCGGCATTCCCGCAACGGTTCGCGCGCGTGGTGGCGGCAAATACGGGCCTGCCGGTCGGCGCCGGCTTTTCGCCGGCTTTCGAGCAGTGGCTCAACTTCAGCCAGACGGTTCCGACGCTGCCGGTCGGAGACATCGTGAACATGGGCACGACGCGCAAGCTCTCGTCCGCCGAGATCGCCACCTACAACGCGCCCTTTCCCGAGGAGTCGTACAAGGCGGGCGCGCGGATATTTCCCGCGCTCGTGCCGATCACGCCGCAGCACGGCTCGGTCGCGCAGAACAAGAAAGCATGGGAGGCGCTCGAGAAGTTCGAGAAGCCTTTCCTGACGGCTTTTTCAGATTCCGATCCGGTCACCAAAGGCGGTGAAAAGATTTTTCAGGAGCGCGTGCCCGGTGCAAAAGGACGGCGCCACGTGACAATCACCGGCGCGGGCCATTTCCTGCAGGAGGACCAGCCTGAGGAAGTGACGCGCGTGCTGGACGAATTCATCCGCGGAACCCTTTAGGAGAAAGACTCAACATGAAAGTTGAAA
This sequence comes from uncultured delta proteobacterium, assembly GCA_963842085.1. GTDB lineage: Bacteria > Desulfobacterota > Binatia > Binatales > Binataceae > Binatus. The sequence goes on along the minus strand of CAWJET010000001.1, from coordinate 1,327,888 downwards.
ATGCTGTGTACCCGGCTGCCGAACAGATCGAGGCACTCCGCAACGATCCCTCGCCCAAACCGATCGTGATGCTCAACCTGCTCAAATTCCGCGCCAAGGCGAAGTACGCGGACGGGCGCAAAAGCGAACTCACGGGAGCGCAGGCCTACGGAATCTACGCCGAGGGGATGCAGAAAATCGTCGAGCGCGGCGGCGGAAAATTTCTCTTTGCCGGCGACGTGAAGTACCTTACGCTCGGCGAATCGCTTTGGGACATCGCGGCGCTCGTTCAGTACCCCTCGGCGGCGGCCTTCGTGAAGATCGCGACCTCGCCCGAGGTGGCCGAGGTCGGTGTGCATCGCGCGGCCGGCCTCGAGGGTCAGCTACTGATCTGCGTCTCGCAGCGGTGACGGCGGCGATGCGATACGTTCCGCGCGTCGTGCTGGCGCTGATGATGCTGACGAATTTCGGACGCGGCTGTATCCATGCCTTCGCGCCCGACGGCGGCGCTCACTCGATCGCGGGGCTCGATCTTTCGACTGCGCGGCAGACCATCCTGAGCCTGTTCGCGCTGATGGGATTTCACCAGGTCGTGGCGGGCGGATTTCAGCTCTACGTGCTCGCGTTGCGGCGCGATCTGGTTTTGCTCGCACTGGTTCTGCAGATGGCGGAAACTCTCCTCGGCGTCGTCAATCTGTATTTCTACCGGACGTTGCCGGTGGCCGTGCCGGGAGCGCCTTTCAATGCCGCCGTGCTCGTGGTCCTGGCGGGCGCGGTGTTGATCGCCGCGCAGGAAGGACGACGCAGAGCATAACTCGCCCTCCAGTTCCGGGCCGATGCGTCAGCGCTCGCATGGCGTCCCGGTCCCGCGATACACATCGTCGCCAAAGGCGGCTAGTCCCGGCCGCGCAGCGAATCCAAGATGGTTGAGACCGAAGAGGTCCTCCAGGCTGCGCAACAGCGCGTAGTGATTGTAAGGATGATCGTCGCAGCCTGGCTTCACGAACGGCGAAATTATCAGCGCTCCGGTTCTGCCGCCGCCCGGTCCTGTTCGACCCGGTGCGACGGTGTTGGGACCCGTGGGTTCATTGCAGCAGGAAGTTGAATCTGTTTCATCCGGCACAACCTTGTTGCCTTTGATTTCGATATCGGATTCGTCGAAGGTAATTATCAACATGCCGTCTTGCCGATACGCCTGCGAATCCAGAATCCTGGTTACCAGGGAACGCAAAAACCGATCTGCCGATACCAGCTTGCCCCCTTCGCGCAGGGCGGATGCCCGATCATGACCGTCGTGGCACAGGTTCGGCGTGATGAAGGAGAGATTGGGCGTGCTCGCGACGCTGCTCAAGTCATTGTCGAGTTGTACGAGCGGCACCACGTGCTCCGCACACGTCGGATGATCGATGATCGAATGGAAGTAGACGAATGGATTGTGCCGAGTGGCGTACTGAGACTCTTTGCTCGCTCTTCTATGATTATCGGGCTGTCCGAGGACCGGATGCGCGCAGTTCTCAGGCATGTCTTCCATGTACCCCTTCCAGGTCAAGTGCTTCGCCTCGAGTTGATTCGCGATTGTCAGGACGGAGTCCGGATAGACGCATCCCGCGCCTAATGCCTGACCATCGGGGTCGAGGTCTCCCGTCAATGGACGAAATTCATAGTAAGTGAAACAGTCATTCTGAGTGTACGGGTTGGGCCCTTGTCCGCTAATCATCGCGACGTAGTTATCGAGGCTGAAGTGACCGATCGCATAGTACTGTGTCAGGAGCAGCCCTTTTGCGGCTAGCTCGCGAGAAAGGTACGGCGCAGGAGAATTCCTGCCGAAGGTCTTTTCGAAACCTTCGTTTTCCAGGACAATAATGAATACGTGTTGCGGCCGGTTGCCGGGCTGACCAATCGGAGCGTTAGACTGTTGGCCCAGGGCATCCACCGAATACCAGCAGACGCTCAGAATTGCGGACGCAAGAATCGCTACCGCTGTGATTGGGACCGAGTAGCTTCCGACCATGCTGATGCCTCAAGTTGCTGAGGGTTGGCTGCTTACACTTCGGACATCAGCTTTGTCAAATGAACAGGCGCCTTTGGCGCGAATTGCTTGCAGCGCTGAGCTAGCCGCGTTGACCGGTGTCAGCACCGTCCGGGCAATCTTTGGATCATCAGGAATTAATCAAGATGTCACGATGAACGAGTTGTTTGGGCAGCCACGCGTAGCAAGAATCAATTTCTTTCGGGTATCCTTCACCTTCTTGCCAGGAAATCGCTAGCAGAACGAATCGGAGCAACGTGATGGCAAGAATTATCATCGATTCTCGGACCGGCGTCGGAGATTTGGCGGAAATGTTCGTGCGAGCACTAGGACTGCTTCAGGATGCCCGGATCGTGCTTCGCCCAGGGACCAAGCTTCTTTCAAAATATGCGGTGATCATTGCGGACGACGAAGCGGCGGATCGGGCGGTGGCCGTTTTGCGCAGCGCCAACGTTAGCGCGTCGAAAGAAGCTACCTGAAATTCGTGGCCGGCCACCTCGCCATCTATTAAGACCAGGCCGGCAGTTGTTGCGGCGTCGGTATAACGATATAGCGCGATTCAGCGCCGCGGTCGCAGGTTCTTCAGCGGTCGTGTGTTGAGAACGTCGTCCTTCTCGATCCAGCCGCGCCGTGCCTGGTTGATCCCGTATTCGATCAGCGCGAAATCCCGAGTCGAATGAGCGTCGCTGGATATGACAACCTTGACGCCGGCTCGTTTTGCGGCAAGGCACGCGGTATCGGTCAGGTCCAGTCTGTCAGGCTGGGAATCGATTTCCAGCGCACAGCCCTCCTCGCGGGCGACGCGGAGGATTTCACTGAAGTCGAACTTGCTGGGTTCGCGATGCCCGAGCAAGCGGCCACTCGGATGGCCAATTACGTCAACGTTGGGATTGCGAATCGCCTTGATCACCCTGCGCGTCATGTCGGCGGGATTTTGTTCGAGCTTGTAATGGACCGACGCGACCACCCAGTCGAGTTCCGCCAGCGCGTCGGCGGGCAAATCCAACTCCCCATCGTCCAGGATGTCGACCTCGATGCCTTGAAGCAGTGAGATGCCGGAAACCTTTTTCCTGACTCGCTCGATCTCCCGCCGCTGCTCGTGCAAGCGCGCAGGATCCAGGCCATGGGCCATCGTTATCCGCCGTGAGTGATCGGTAATTGCAACATATTCGAGGCCGTTCTCACGAGCCTGACGCGCCATTTGCTCAATCGATGCGTGTCCGTCGGTGTACAGCGAATGGGTGTGAAGGTCGCCGCGAAGGTCCCGCCGCTCAACCAATTTTGGCAGCTGGCCGGACGCGGCCGCTTCTATTTCGCCGCGGTCCTCGCGCAACTCTGGCGGTACCCACGGAAGCCCAAGGGCGCGGTAGATCTCGTCTTCGGTCTTGCCGGCGATGACAGCATCGTCGCGGAAGAGGCCGTACTCGTTGAGCAAGAGTCCGTGCCCTTGGGCGATGCGCCGCAGGTGCACGTTGTGGGACTTGGACCCGGTGAAATAGAGGAGCGCCGCGCTGAAACTCCTGGGCGGCACCACGCGCAAGTCCACTTGCAGACCGCCTTTGAGTACAACGCTGGTCTTGGTCTCGCCCGAGCCGATTACCCGGGCGATACCGGGAAAGGCGGTGAAATGCGCCATGACCGGGGCGGAATCGGCGGCGGCAGCAACCACGTCGAGATCGCCGATGGTCTCCTGCCGCCGCCGAAAACTGCCTGCCAGCTCAAACTCCCGGATTGCCGCGCATTTTCTCAAATGGGCTTCGATTTGCGCGGCGACCCGGGTCGCCTCCGCGTACAGCATTCGCTTGGCTTGTCCGGTCTCGCGCCGTTCCAGTGATTCCCGGATTCGATCCTCTATCTTCGATCCAAAGCCGCGGATTTTCCGCAGTGCCTCGGACTTGATGGCTTTTTCAAGATCATCCCGGTCGCGAATCTGCAGCAGGTCGATCAGGAGCTTTAGTCGCTTCGGACCCAGGCCTGGAACATCTCTCAGTTCGAGGAGCTGAGGCGGGAACTTTGCGGACAGATCGTGGTGCAAAGGCAGGTCGCCGGTCTCGGCGATGGTCGCTATTTTTTCCGCCAGATCGGCTCCAATGCCGGGAATCTCATCGATTTGTTCCTGGCTTAGATCGGCGACCTGCGCCGTTTGATCGCGAATCGCCCGAGCCGCATTGCGGTAGGCCCGCACGCGAAAGAAATTCTCGCCCGCCACCTCCAGCATATCGGCGGTCTCGTCGAGCACCTTCGCGACTTCGTCGTTATCCATGTCACGCTGTCTTGCCGCGATGGCGGAGTTCCTGCGCGGTAATGATCCGGACGCCATGCCCGGCCAACTCGCGGCGCAGCAGCTCGTCGTGCTGCGGCTCGATCGAGCGGCAGAGATCCCAGATCACATTGACCCGGAAGCCTTCCTGGAGAGCGTCTTCGGCTGTCCACCTGACGCAAAAGTCGCGAGCCAGGCCGCAGATGAAAACTTCCTCGGTGGCGCGATCCTTCAAATACCCGGCCAGGCCGGTTGACGGTCGATTGCCTTTTGGATCCCAATTGTTGCGAAGCGCGCTATAGGAATCGACCGCCGCGCTCGTCGCTTTTCTAACGATCGCAGCCGCCCTTGCCCATGGAATCCCAGGGTGCAGGTCAGCGCCCGGAGTCCCCTGCACACAGTGATCAGGCCATAGGATTTGCTCATGGCCGTACAGGTCGATTTTCTCGAAGGCTTTGCGGCCGGGGTGGTTGCTCGCAAATGAGACATGCTCAGGAGGATGCCAATCCTGAATGGCGACAATCAGGCCGAAGAGTTCGGCTTCCATCAACTCCGCAACGGGCGAGACGATCTCGTCGCCGCCACCAACCGGTAGCGCACCGCCCGGCATGAAGTCCGGCTGGACATCGACTACCAATAACGCCGATCGTTCCTTGTCCATGGTTATCGCCCCGGCCAGTAATGGTCGGCGAGGAGCGTAAAGCCGTGCTCCGCCAACGTCGGTGCCGCGCGTTGCAGGCTTGTCGAAGGACCTAGCACGTATAGAACCTCACGTTCCACTGTGCGGCCGTCGTCTGAGGATTTCTGTCTCGAAGGTTCTCTCGATAAGGGCGCTTTTGCGGTTCAGATCGCTACGCGCGCAGCAGAGACGATCGCACCAGCCTGGCTTTCACTATCTCGACAAGGATCAAGTATGTGATGACCGCGCCCGCGAGGAAAAGAAAGAACGCAACCGGCAATGGTACAAATCCGAGGCTTCCCGCCAGTGGAGAGAACGGCAGAGTCAAGCCGGCGATCACGATCGCAATGGTGGTCGTCGCCAGTGGCAGGCTCGGGCGGTTGCTCCATGGTCTGCCCGCGGTGCGAATCACAAACAGCACCAAGGTCTGGGTCGCGAGCGATTCGACGAACCATCCGGTATGAAAGAACGCTTCTGACGAGCGAAAGATTGCCAGCAGGATATAGAAGGTCAGGAAGTCGAAGATCGAGCTGAGCGGCCCGATCGCTATCATGAAGTTGCGAATGATCCTGACGTTCCATTTCTGCGGAGACCGAATGTACACCGGATCGACATTGTCGGTTGGAATCGTCACCTGCGCGAGATCGTAGAGGAAGTTGTTCAACAGGATTTGCGTCGGCAGCATCGGCAGGAACGGAAGAAACAGCGTCGCCGCGGCCATGCTGAACATATTGCCGAAATTCGAACTGGTGCCCATCAGGATGTATTTGAGGACGTTGCCGAACGCCTTGCGACCCTCGATGATCCCGCCGTGCAGAACATCCAGTGCGTGCTCCAGCAGAATGATATCCGCCGCGTCGCGCGCCACATCGACGGCGCCTGCGACGGAGATGCCGACGTCGGCGGCGTGCAGGGAGGGTGCGTCGTTGATTCCGTCACCAAGAAAACCGACGACGTGCCCGCGCTTTTTGAGTGCGCGTATGATCCGGTTCTTCTGGCCGGGTGAGACCCGCGCGAAGACATCGGCTTCCTCGGCGATGTGGAACAGCGCCAGATCTGTCACGCGCTCCAGCTCGGCGCCCAAGACGATCCGGGTGCAGTCGATTCCGACCCGCTCGCACACATGCCGGGTCACCAGTTCGTTGTCGCCGGTGAGAATCTTGATCCCGACCCCGTCCGCCCGCAGCGCGGCGACGGTATCCGCGACTCCTTCAACCGCAGGATCGAGAAAGGTGAGGAATCCCGCGAACACCAGGTCACGCTCGTCCTCGCGCTTCCAGCCTTCGGCGCGCTCAACCTGCCGATAAGCGACGGCAAGCACCCGCAAACCGCCGGCGCTAAGCCGGCGGAACGTTTCTGTGCACCGCTTGCGGTCCGCTTCTCCCAGCGCGCGGCACTCGCCGCCGACTTCGATCGAAGTGCTCACGGCCAGCACTGCCTCCGGCGCGCCCTTCGTTATGAGCGTGCAGACGCCGTCCCTCCTGATGACGATCGAGAGCCGGCGCCGCTCGAAATCGAAAGGAATCTCGTCGGTCTTCTCCCACTTGTCGACGCTCGGCGGCGCTGGATGCTTCAGGATGCTGGCGTCGAGCGGACTTTTGATTCCAGATTCGAAGCGGCTGTTCAGATAGCCGAGCAGCAAGGCGCGTTCGCAAACTTCTCCGAACGGGTCGAGCGAAGACTCCAGCTCCATCGCGCCCGAGGTCAAGGTTCCGGTCTTGTCACTGCAGAGCAGGTCGATGCTGCCGAGGTTTTCGATCGCGTCGAGGTGTTTCACGATCACTTTGCTGCGCGCCATTCTGAGCGCACCCATCGAAAGCGTGACTGTTGTGATCATCGGCAGGAACTCCGGGGTCAGCCCTACCGCGAGCGCGACCGCAAACAGCAGCGACTCGAGCGCGTTCCGATGCATCCCGATGCTGACCACCAGGATGAACAGCACGAGGAAAAAAACGGTCTTCATGATCAGCATCCCGAACTGCCGCGTGCCGCGGTCGAATTCGGTTTCAGGAGGACGCTCGGAGAGTCGAGCCGCGATATCGCCGAAGCTCGTGCGCGGGCCGGTCGCCACCACCAGCGCGGTCGCGGTGCCGCTCACCACCGAAGTACCCAGAAAGACAAGGTCAGGGCGGGTCGCGCCGGTTGTGTCGGATTCTCCCTGGCCAACGTACTTCTCCACCGGCATCGACTCACCGGTCAAAGCCGCCTGCTGAACATGAAGATCCTGGCTTCGTAGTAAACGGGCGTCGGCCGGAACCAAGTCGCCGGCCGAGAGCCGCACGACATCGCCCGGCACAATTTGTCGGCGAGAAAGTTCGATCCAGTTTCCATCGCGCTTGACGGTCGCGGTCGGCGCGACCTGATCCCTGAGGCGCCGCACTGCTCTTTCCGAGCGATAAGCCTGGACAAAGTTGAGCACCACGCTCAGCACGACCATTGCGGCAATGATGATCGCGTCGATCACCTGTCCCAGAAACGCAGAGGTTGCGCTCGCGATCAGCAATATCAGGACAAGGGGATTGGCGCAGAAACGGAGGAATTGAAAAAGCGGTCCCGCGATCTTCGCGGGTACGGGCTCGTTGGGGCCGAATTCGGCGAAACGCTGTTCCGCTTCCGCGCCGGAGAGGCCGGTTTCGGAGTCGTCGCCGCTTGAGAATGTATCCGTCGTCTCAAGGGCGCGAGCTACTTGACCCATTTGCGCCGCCGGATCACTTGCACCCTTTTACGGCGCTCTGAGCGTCAGCACGGGTACGGGCGATTCGCGAACAATCCGCTCAGCCACGCTTCCCAGCACCAGGCTTCTCAGACCGCGTCGCCCATGGGTTGGAATGACGACCAGGTCGGCCTCTAATACTCGAGTAGCCGCCAGTATTTCGTGGACGACTTCGCCGGTGCGGATCACGAACTCATAGCGAACCTTGCCTAGCAGCGCCGTGCGCGCCTGCTCTTTCAGGCTGATTCTACTACCGGCCGACCAGCCATGTTCCGAATCGAACTCGGACATGACGTTGAGCACATAGAGTTGCGCATTGTTTTGCTGCGCCAGGTTTTTGCTGAGTTCGAGAGCATCGAGGTACAACTCATCCAAATCTATCGGGCATAGAATTGATTTGAAGAGCGCGTTCATTGCAACCTGATGAGCCGGGCGAAATCTACAATTACTCCGATTCGCGCGTCGCACTCAAATGTAGCGGGCGCAGGCGCGACGACTTCTTGGACTGGTGGTCCTGCATCCGGCGCAGGATGTCGTCGAGTGCGCTGACCGCGGCGACGATGTGAGGTCCCTTATTCAGCATCACGCACTCCGCACGTTCCCCCATCGCCGCGTCAGTGATCTCGGCGCGAGAAGCTTGGCCTTTTTTGGCGAGTGACTCGAGGACCTGGGTGGCCCAGATGACGGGCAGATGCGCCGCCTCGCAGATCCATAGAATTTCCTCCTGAACTTCCGCCAGCCGTTCGTAGCCGCACTCTACCGCCAGATCTCCCCGCGCGATCATTATTCCCACCGGATGCTGCCGCATCGCGGCGAGCATCAGGCTGGGCAAATGCTCGAAGGCCTGGCGCGTCTCGATTTTCAGCACAATTCCGACACCACCGCCATCAAACTCGCGCAGTCGCGATTGAAGTTGAAGGATGTCGCGCTCGTGCCGCACGAATGACATCCCGACCAAATCCGCGTGTCGAACGATAAACTCGAGGTCTTCGAGATCTTTCGGCGTAAGCGCGGGCAGGCCAATGCTCGTATCGGGCAGATTAATTCCCTTGTCGGCGCCGAGGCGGTCGCCGTTGGGCTTGGCCTGGGTAATCTCGATGCGAAGCGCGTCAGCCGCGGCTTCCCGCACGATTCCGCCAATCTTGCCGTCGTCGAACCAAATCTTCTGATCCACGCGAACCGCCGGGAAAACCTCGGGCAGCGTGCACGAAATAATCGCGGGACTTAGCGTGCGTCCGTTCGAATCGATGGAAGGGCCTTTGCCGACGACGGGTTCGGCGGTGAGCAGCAGGAAGTCGCCTTTGTGAAGCAGGATTCCTTGCTCGCGCGGCGGCAAATCTGCTACCTGCGTTTCGCGCCTTGCGCCGCTGCCTGCGTCGTCGCGCAGCAAAACTATTCCCGGAGTCAAGTACGCGGTCTGGCTGGAGTGCGCCCAACGCCCGGTCTCGTCGCCGCCGGCCACTTCGAGAAGCCGCCGCTTCCCGCGCGCATCTTTGAAGTGAACGCGTTCTCCGGGTCTCACCTCCGCAAGCCATTGCGCTGAGACGGGCAATGCTGCGTCAGCGCCCGCCGGAACAGAGTGTCTTCTTTCCGCTGGCTCAAGCCAAATTCGCGCGGGCGCAGTCACGCGTCCAAAACTGTCGCGCCGGGGATGCCATACGACCACCCGAGGCCCCGGTTCTATCGCTCCGGTTCGGAGCTTCGGCCCAGCGATGTCCATCAGCAGACGGCAGGGCAAACCCAATTCCTGCCGCGCGCGTTCCAGATGATCGATCATCCGGCCCCAGACCTCCGGAGTATCATGCGCGCAGTTTATCCTCATGCAGTTCATTCCGTGGGAAACCAGTTCGCGGACCAACGAATAATCGTCTGCTGCCTCGGTCGACATCGTCACCATGATGCGGACGCCGCGATGCTTCGGTGCGGGACCGAGGAGCGCCTCGGTGTGTGCCGCGAGCAACGATCTGCCCTCGCGAAAGCCTGGAGATTCCGACGGCGCCTGAACTTCAATCTTCCGACCTGCCATGTGATGGAGAGCGACTAGCACGGCGTTGAGCGTGCTCATCACGTGCGCTTCGGTCCTGCCGAGCGAGGAGAGGCCAAGAGCCGCCAGTTCGTCCTGGAGTGTCCGAACATCCTCGCGTCTAAGCGCCAGATAATGGATCAAATTGATCGCGCTCTTTCGGTACGCGGGATGGACGGCCGATGCGCGCTCGCGAAGATCACCCTCGTGCTTGATCAGCGAGCGATGGATTTCACGAAGGCGCGAGATCAGCGCTTCGAACGAATCGGCCCCCGCTGCGGACAATGATACTTCATTTTTCACGACGGCCAAGAGAACGTGCAATCGACGTGCCGCTTCGATTGCATCTGCTCATAACCAGCAGAGCACCTGCGCGACCCTGGGGGAAATCCTGGCAACGTTACAGATTTGTTAATTCAGATGCGTCCGGCAATCTCTGCCCGTGCTCACACAGTTGGCGCTAAACGAATGGCCGCGGATGCGAGCCACAGGTATCTTTTTGGAGGCTGGCGTGTTAAACGGAGATCCAGGAAGCAGGCTGCGCCGAACAACCGAGGCACATTAGGCTCGATACGCCGGGAACCTCGGACGCACAACCTGCTTTTTCATTTTGCTGTACCGGCTGCCGCATTCGGCGGCGCGTTTGCGGCGCGCCCGCTGGTCACGCGAGCAACATCCTTCTGTCACTCCTGCGTGAGTCATTAATCCGCCGCGCGCATCAGCTCGGCCTCTTCGGCAATGAAAGTCGCATAAACCTCGCGCTCGATAGCGCGCACTCTCTCCACTGCGCGAGTCGCCCGTCCTGCGTCGCCGCGACGCTCCGCGATCTCGTGCATCTTCGCGTCCACCCACGCCAGATGCCATTTCTCATCCGCGCTAACAGCCCTCAAAACTTCCAGGGTCTTGTCATCGACGCCCTCTTGCTGCGCGTGACTTCGATAACGCTCGAGCGCCCGGGTCTCGGCCACTGAGGTGAGCGCCAGAAGATCGATCGTGTCCTTGGGCACCCCGACTCGCAGACCAAGCCGATGCTGGTAGCCGTTGGTGATCGCGATCGGTGCCCCGCCCATTTCGGAGATTCTTTTCGTCCACAGAAATGCGTGGCGGGTCTCGTCGGCAAGATGGCGCGTGAGCTTTATCTGCGAGTCCGAGTCGCGCAGATGATTGTGCATCACCAAAAGCAGTCGGGCACCGTGCAACTCGGCTTCACGATAGAAACTCATCACTGTGATAAGCCGGTCGAAATCCCTGGTGCCGGGCGTGAGATCCGATTTCAATCTATGACTCGACTCGCATGCCCGGTCTGCCGCGCTATCATGCAGGGAATGTGCCCTGTCGAGATTGGTGAAAGTGAAGCCGGTCCGGTCGTTTCTCTTCGTGCGGAGGGCAGATTCGCATGCCAAAATTGGTGCCTATGGATACACGTGTTGCGAATAGAAACACTTTCCCCCCGCAAGTCCGCATTTCCGCGGAACCTCGAGCTTCAAGGTTCAAGGATCATGCCGATTTAGACTGCGCCATACTGCGGCGGTGCACCTTCTCAAGACAACAGGAGTAGACGTAGACTATGACCAGTGACACAAGACGATGCCCAGTGACACAAATGGAGATAGCGTTCGCGAGTACCAGGGATATTCGATCAAACGAAATTCTGAGACCGGGCGATGGGAAGTCTTCTGGCGCGAGCGCAAGCAAAACGTCGATTTCGCGCGGGCAGCAGACGCCGAAGAATGGATCGATGATCAAATCCCGTCGCATCGATTCTAGAAGCGATCGAGAGCCACGCCAGGAGGGTTGCACAATGCCTCTGAATTCTCGCGGAACACGCCGGATTGCGATCATCGGAGCGGGCTTCTCGGGGCTTTGCCTTGGCATCCAACTCAAAAGACTGGGAGTCGACTCCTTCACCATCTTCGAAAAATCCGATCGGCTTGGCGGCACGTGGCGCGACAACAGCTACCCGGGGGCAGCCTGCGACGTACCGTCGTTTTCCTACTGCTTGTCGTTCGAGCAGAAGACGGACTGGTCGCGGAAGTGGGCGCCGCAATCGGAGATCCTGGAGTACATGGAGCAGTGCGCCAAAAAGTACGACCTCGTTAGGCACATCCGCTTCGGCACTGAGATAGCCGGCGCCAGTTGGGACGAAGATGCGTGCGTGTGGCGAATCCGTACCACCAAGGGCGAAGAAGTGCTGGCCGAGGTGTTGGTGACCGGCGTCGGCCAGTTGAACCGGCCCAGCATCCCGAAGTTTCGCGGCGCCGAGAATTTCCAAGAGGTGTCGTTCCATTCGGCGCGATGGCGCCACGAGATCGATCTGACCGGCAAGACTGTCGGCGTAGTCGGCAATGCCGCCAGTGCGATCCAGTTCATCCCGCAGATCGCGTCCAAGGCCGCCAGAGTTTATGTCTTCCAGCGCAGTGCGAACTGGATGGTGCCGAGGACCGACTTCGCGTACACCGACGAGCAGAAGCGCCGGTTTGCGCGAAATCCCGTGCTGACGCGGCTCTACCGCTGGCTGATCTATTTCCAGCACGAGATTAACTGGCCTCTGTTCCGCAGAAGTTCGTTTCTCTCGCGGCGGATGGAAAAGCTTGCCGAGAGTTATATGCGGACGACGGTCAAAGACCCGAAACTCCAAGCGGCGTTGATTCCCGACTATCCAATCGGCGGCAAACGCATCCTCATTTCCGACGACTATTACCCGGCGCTCAATCGCGAAAACGTCGAGGTCGTAACCAGCGGCATCGACCATCTCGATGAAAACGCCGTTGCCACCAAAGATGGACGTACCATCCCGGTAGACGTTTTGATTTATGCGACCGGGTTTGAATCGACGGCATTTCTGGCGCCGATGGCGATTCATGGGCGCGGCGGACGCCTCCTGCAAGATGAATGGGCGGGCGGCGCGCGGGCCTACCTCGGCATCAGCGTCGCGGGATTCCCGAATCTGTTCCTGATGTACGGGCCGAACACAAATCTCGGGCACAACTCAATCATCTTCATGATCGAATGCCAGACGAATTACATCCTCGACTGTCTGAAACGGCTGGACGAGAGCGGCTCTTCCGCCATCGATCTGCGGCGCGAGGCGATGGATGAGTTCGACGCCAGCCAGCAAAAAGAGCTGCAGCAGAGAGTTTGGGCTTTCACCGGCAAGAGTTGGTACAAGAACGAAGCCGGGCGCATTACCAACAACTGGTCGGGCAGCACGATCCGCTACTGGTGGCAGACGCTACACGCGAATCCGAGGCTGTATCACCTCGAAGCGCGACGGGAGTCCAGAATGGCCGAGCTTTCTGCAATTGGAGATGACGCGGCGCACCGCGCGGCATAAGCACGGCACTACTTGCGAAAAGGCCCCAAAGGCGCGATCGTGCCGCCGACGAAGTCATTGCGCCCGACGGCCACACGGCGGTCCCGCCGGGCGCAATTCGAGTTACCATCCGAAGGAAACCGAACCAGTGTACTGGTTGTAACCCTGGCCGTTTCCGTATTCGTTAAAGCGCCACTCCCCTCCAACGAATGATTTGTCGAGCAGCCCCTGGATCGGCGCGACCTTGAGCGCGGACAAGCCCAGCTCGAAGCCCAACCCCCACACGCCACCGCCCTGAGGGTCGGCGTCATAGTGGCGATAACCCGCTCCCGGATTGCCCTTTGCCCCCAAAACCGGAGTGCTCAGGATATTGATGTACATCGCTGGTCCGGCCAGCGCGTATGGCTTGAACGCGGCCAACGACTCCATTCCCAAAAGCGCCGGCTCGAGATGGTATTGGACGGTCGGTTGCAGCGAGAGCGTGTACATCCAAGTGCTCACCGCGCCGGTCGACGGCGCGACCCTGCTGAGGAGATTTGCAGTCGTGTTCGCATGGTTACCCTGCGTCCATCCCACCAGCATCTCGCCCGCCAGGAATCCGCCGGGGATTCCGTCCTCATGCGACAACAAGCGATGGTTGAGGAACGCAGCGTAGTAGAAACCTCCCGGCATTCCATATGGCGATTCGGACCAACCCGTGCGGAAGCCGACCTCGAGCGGCACCGATTTCTGTTTCGTGGCAACATCGCTCAACTCTTGCTGGATCTGTGGCACTTGCTGCTGAAGAGTTGCGACGGGTTGTGCTGTCGCTTGCATCTGATGCATCAAGCTGTCGATTTGCTGCTTCTGGACATTTAGCTGTTCCTGGATTGCGTGATTCTGGATTTCCAGCGTTCGATTCTGTTCGCCGAGCTGGTCGATCCTCAGTTGTAGCTCCTGCTGCGACACCCGTCTGACCTTCGCCCCGCCCGCAGGATCGTCGCCGGCCGCTATTATCGGTCGCGCGGCGGCCAATGAGATCGCAAGTCCCATCGCCAGTACTGTCAGCTTAGTTGATCTGCGCATTGTCTCCTCCTCGTTGCGGCCTTGTTGCAGCCCAATTACGCCAGCCGTAATCACGCATCACCCGTGCCAGCTCAGATCAGGTCGCAAAAGATTGGAGAAGCGCAGAATTCCAGAAGGAGCCACTCATGGAATAAAATTCGTCGCCATAGTTGGCGCTTTTCGATACATCTCCTAATTTCGGCGATGCCGAAGGAGACAGTTGGTTAACAGCGCGAGTGGGCCGCCGACGCTGCGGAGGTGTGTCTCAAGACTCTGGATTTTTCATCGCTGTCGGAGGGCAGCGCTATCTAGGGATAGAGCAGGCCCGCGGCTGTGAGGCGGGGTGGCAAGTGTCCGAGGACGAAGGGACCATAGACCGCAGCTACCAGGATGACCGAAGCGAGAACAAAGTAGCTAAGGTGATCAAGCCGCGGCTGCCATCCGAAGGTCGATGGCGCATGGACCGTCGCGGTAAACGGAAGGTCGCCCGGCGCGGTCCTTTTGCCGGCAACTATCGTCATCACAAGGATGAAAAAAAATAGCATTGCGCTCGTGAACATAAGCGAACCGCCGACGCCCGCCATGATCCCCGGAATCTTCCACGCTGCGAGGCCGTAGGTGGCATGCGCCATGTCGGTACGCCGCGGCATTCCCTCGAGGCCTCCCGCCATCAGGCCGCGCGAGAAGATCATCACGCCGAAGAAGTACAAAAACGCCTGGAACAGTGCGAGGCCCCGCGACCATAGCTCGCGCCGCTCGAAATACGGTATCAGCCAGTAGGCGATTCCCATGTAGGAGAGGGCTACCGCGCAGCCGATGGTGAGATGAAAATGCCCCGGGATAAACGTGGTGTTGTGAATCTCCATGTTCATGGTGTAGCTCGCGTTCATCAGGCCGGAGATGCCGCCGAGCAGGAATGCGATCATCGCCAGCACCTGCGCCGCGACCGAGGGATCGCTCCATGGAAGCCTGAAAAACCATCCGATGAGCCCGGTACCGCCGTGACGGCGGCCTGCGATCTCGAGCGCATACATCACCGAAAACGCGGTCATCAGGCTCGGGAAGAAAATCGCGAAGGTCAGGATCGCGACGGTGAACTTCAGTCCCTGCGATATTCCCGGGTCGACGAACTGATGATGAAAGCCGACCGGGATCAGCATGATAAAAAGTAAGAAGGCCACACGCGTCAAGGTGTCGCTGAACAGCACGCCGCCGGTCTGCTTGGGAATCAGTCCGTACCACGAAACGTAGATCGGCAGCAGCCAGAAGTACACGATCGGATGGCCGGTGAACCAGAACAGCGTGCGATCCAGCATTGGATCGGTGCCCGGAAACAAACCCAGCGACCATGGCAGCAGGAATACCACGACCTCGATGGCCAGGCCGGCCGATGCGATATCCCACATCACGTAGGTCGCGATCGACATGAAGGCGAGGAGGGGGACTCGCTCGCCGGGATGATCCTTGCGCCAACCGCGTAGTGCGAGCAGCTGAGTCGCCGAGGTGAGCCACGTGCTCACCACCACCAACGCGAGGCCGAGGTAGAACGTCCAGTCGGCTTCCAGCGGCGGGTAGAAGGTGTACAGGACCGAGGCCTTGCCGGCGAGCATCGCATACAGCGCCATCAGCGAGCCGACAAGAAGTGTCCAGAACGCCGCATGAAGGAGCGCACTATTGAGCTGGCGCCCGAGTCCTCGCGCGGTGGTCAGCGCGAGAAAGCCGTTGGCGAATGCCGTCGTGAGCACCAGCGCGTTAAGCACGCCATGAATCGTCAGCCCCTGGTAATAGGACTTTACGACCGGATAGTAATGGACGACGTTCACTCGCGCATAGCCGAGCGCCTGGCCGAGCCCCAGGATGACGCCGATCGCGAGCACCGCGAATCCGAAATAGATATTCCATTTGATGACGTTCAACTGGCTTTGCGGTAGCGCGAAGCCGGACGGCTCCGAGACGACAGCCGTACTCATTTGACCACCACCTTTCCGGACATCGTGTGATGCAGCCGGCCACAGTATTCGTGGCAAATCAGCAGGTATTCGCCGGGTTTGGTGAAGCGATAGTCGAATTCGGAAATCTGCCCGGGAATCAGCATCATGTTGATTCGCGTGCCGGGGATGAAAAATCCGTGGATCACGTCAGCCGAGGTTGCGATGAAGCTCACGTCGGCGCCGGCCGGAACGTCGATCTCGTCGGGAGTGAAGGACCAGGTCTGCGCGACTACCACCGCCTGATATTTGCCCGGCGCGATTTCCTGCACTCCTATGTGATCGAACGGCGGCGTTTTGCGCAGCACCCTGCGAAGCTTCTGGCCGGCCTCGTAATGAATCATGGCGTTATGGGAAGGAAGATGCACGCCCAGCTCGACGCTGCTGTAACCAAGCGCGCACAGGAAAATCACCAGCACTACCGCGCATGCCGCGAGGAAGGCCTTCTCGTAGCGTTCCATCTATCTGCCCAGCAGCATCCAGAACATCACGGCCCACCCCACGGCGAGCACCAGCATGTAGGTTCCCAGTATGAAGATAGTACCGGTAGGAGGAGGAAGGCTTTCTTCTGAGAATTCGTCGCGCGATGTTTCGACTGCCATGCGCCCCTCTCGTTCCTTACCGCCGCCCGCGCTTTGCAACTCGCGGTGGCTATCAGTGATTTGCCGCTCGCGACGGAAGGCGTTTCACCCTGCATTCGCGCCACGGGTCTCGGAATGATCGCCTACTCTCGTTGGTGCCCGCTTGTCCAGCGATATGCGGAACCTTCCCTCGGCCGGCGGGGCGGAGAACATCGGCCGCCTTCCCGGGCCGCATCAGTCGAATCAGCCAAGGGCAGCCAGTGCAATCCCCGACGCGACCATCACTGCGCCGGAAGCCCGGGCAACAACGCGGCCCCAAGGCGTTGCCTTCTCGAGCAGGACAAAGATCGTCAGTGCTACCGCCCACGCAAGGTTCATAGCACCCGCCACGAACAAGAGCGCCATCAGCATCCAGCAACATCCAATGCAGAACGCGCCGTGGTTCAGTCCCATTACGAACGCGCCGCGCGTGCCGGAGCGCCACGCAGTCATGAAAAAGCCGAGCGGTGAACGGCACTGCGTCAGACACGCTTGCTTGAGAGGAGTGAACTGGTAGACGCCCGTGGCAATCAGGAGCAAGCCGCCAGCAAAAGGCGCCATACGCATCGAGTCGGCGACGATCCGGGTACGTTCCAGAACGTACTGCACCACGGTTATCGCAGCGCTGAATCCCGTCCATGCGCTCAGATATCCGCACGCAAAAAGCCACGCGCGCCCGCCGCGTTCAGCGTTCTGGCCGCGCGCGATTCGCGCATACATCTCGATCATTGGGCTCGCGCTCGGCAACATCATCGCCGCCATCATAACCGTCCACATCGCGAAGATGAGCCACGCATCCCGAAGCGACCACACCGCGGCTCCAGCATCCATGGTCATCCCGGCCATCGGGCCGCCGTTCATGCCGGACGCCGGCATCGGCATCCGGGCCAGCATAAGCCACGAGATAGCTGTAACCGCCAATATTCCGCCCCATACGATCAAGCGCTCACGCGAAGGAAGCTGCGCCGGCGGGTCAACACGAGCTGCAGAAGTCTGAGGTGAGTAAAGACTCACAGCTCAGCCTTCATACGTGAAGGGAGAAAACTGCCCGGTTCTGCCCGAGAGATCGAGCGTGAAGCCGTAGTCGCGAAACTTGAGCAACTTCGAGCGCGAGACGATGCTTGGATGGCCGGGTGCGATTCCGAGGGGATGGTTGCTGATCGTAACGTCCGCGCCGCCTGCGCCCTCGAGCGCTTCGATCTCGGATTCGCCGACGTCCCGGATTGTCATGCGGCGGGATCGCCCTGTTGCCTGGTACGCGATTTCGGCGCTCTTTACCCCCAGCACCTTGCTGATGAGCGGATGGAGCGCCGCGGGCGCCCCGCCTGCCTGTCCTGAAAAGATTTTGGTGAGAGCGTCGCTCTGCTGAGCCGAGGCGCGCGAATCCAGGTACAACGCGGCGCTCCAGTTTCCGTGATGCATCGGTCCGGGCGAATGGAATAGCGCGGCAACATTGAATCCATCCAGCGAGGCGTCACCGAATTTGCCGGATTCGATGTGCCACCCTACAAGAACGGTGCAATTCCCCTCGGTCGGCGGACTCAGAAAGATGCATGGGCACAGAGTCTGGCAGTTACACGTCTCGAAATAATCGCCTTTTGCATTCCACTTCGGGGCCATCGGAGTCTTCTCCTCGTCTTTAACCGGAACTTCCCAATTGATTCTACAAACACTCGATCCGTAGCGGCTAGCCAACCCACCGTCAAGTCGCGACCCGATTGACGATCATGGCCGGCTCCGGCACCCGGAGTGAGCCGGTGAGAGCTGCGAACTCAACACCGTCGCAGGAGACCCGGGATGGACATTTATCAGAATGCCCGCACGCATACCGCGGCGCATCCAATGGACACGCGAACCGGGGAACTTCCCAAGGTGTAAGCGTATTTGCGGGGGAAGGATTTGAACCTTCGACCTCCGGGTTATGAGAGCGATAACAACCGCCCTCTTTTCCGAACAATCCGT
The DNA here is from genome assembly GCA_963842085.1 of uncultured delta proteobacterium. Lineage (GTDB taxonomy): Bacteria > Desulfobacterota > Binatia > Binatales > Binataceae > Binatus. The sequence continues at coordinate 1,309,278 of CAWJET010000001.1, read as the reverse complement.
GGATTATCAACACTTTTCATCGCCTGAGCTCGTTGGAGACCGTTGTTTTCAAGAGATCAACTGCCACCAAAACTGCCACTGCCGGAATCGTCATCGGGCCTCTCGGACCGCTGTCGCCAACGGTCGAGCAGTCCGATCGCCTCACGCTGATGCGCCGCGCTGAGATGTGCATAGCGCTGGGTCATCTGGGGACTGCGATGTCGCATTAACGCTTGCAGAGTGTACAAGTCGACACCGCTCATCGCGACACGTGACGCGAAGGTGTGACGCAGGTCATGGAATCGGAGGCCCTCGATTCCAGCTCGCCGCAGGGCCGGGTACCAATAGCGATTCAGGACGTGAATGTATCCGCCTACCGGAGCGGTGAACACGTAACGATTTAGAGGTCGCGCGACAGCATCTTTGAGATCGACCACCCTCGTCCGGGAATCCGAGAGGGTTTTGAGGGCGCGCTTGGTCGTTTCGTTCATGAGGACGTGTTCATTTTCACCTGATTTCGGATCGCGCACGTGGATCGTCCCTGTTGCGAAATCGACATCTGACCACATTAGCTTCAGCAGCTCGCCTTTGCGCATCCCTGTGTGAAGCGCGACAGTGACGAGCGGATGAAGCCAACTTGGAAGCGTCTCGAACAAGCGACGTTCCTCGTCGTTGGAGAGGTAACGCTCGCGTTTGTTGTTTTCGCGATGGAATCGGACCTTGCTGGTGGGAGTTGAATCCACCTTACGATCGCGTATGGCCCGCAAGAAAACGGCTCGGAGCAGCAGCAGGTGCCGATTGACGGTTGCCGGTGCATGGTCTTCTGAAAGTTCGTCGCGGAATGCCTCCACCTCCTCTGGAGTAATCGCCGCTGCTGGTTGCCCCCCGAATGTTTCTCTCAGCCTTCGGAACCGCTCGGGGCCCCATCCATCACCGCCTTGCTGCCTCTCCAGCGCTCGGCGGTAATTTTCAAGGACTTCTTCGAACATCAGGGGCTTTCGGCGCTCTGGCGGAAAATATCGGGCCTCTCGAATCTCCGTCTTACGTTTCTCGTAGAGTCGTCGCGCAAAGCCCTTAGAACAGCTTTCTCGCGGTGTCTCCGGCCGAGGGCATCGAAATGACAGATCCACCAAACGCCCGATCCTGAAGGCTGTTCGAACAAGCCACGATCCTTTGAATTCTTGCGTGCCATTTGAGGAAACTCCCTATGAGAACGGTGATTGCGTCCAAATACTTGATCTCAGCGCTGACGATCGAGTTGTGCAGGATTATCAAAGTTCGTTGACCATCCGTCGATCGGTCCAACTGATCAGATCAATGACGCGATAACGAACTCCGCGTTTCCCGATCTTCACGCACGGCAGTTCGTGTCGATAAGTCATGTCCCGAACGGTGGGTTCGGCGAGGCCCAGAAACTGCGCTGCTTGTTCTGCGGTTAGGAGCTTGTAAAGCTCCAGCACCCTGGCTTCCCCGCCGGTCGCGCGTAGTACGGCGGTCAGCGCGGCGTCGCGAGATTCGACGTTCTGCTTGTTGCGGTCGTATTTGAGGGTCGCAGCCACGGGACAAAATGGCCGGCGCTAATCTGGCCAGACTCAGGAACTCCGTAACTCGCTACTTAGCTAATTACCGAAGTAGTGTCAAGCATTGAATTCATGGCAAAGACCAGGGACATGCGACTCCTCCCGCGTGCCCGAAGGGCCAGGGCCTGCCGCTGCCCGCTTGAACGCGCAGTTGAAAGCGCCGCCCTCTCAACCGAGTCTGGAGGGCGGCGCTGGATTCCGAGAGGCGCGCTGCGGAGCGTCGCAACCGTGCCGAGCGCGGCGTCCGGCACCGGCGCGCCGGCGGCGCGGTTGCCCGCGGAGCGAGCGCTACCTTCACATCGGCGCGAAGCGGAGCGCGAGCGGCGCCTTGCGCCGCGTGGCCGAGCTGCGAAGCTTGCGGAGCCCGAGCGCCCGCGCTCATAACGAAGCGCCGGTGAACAAAATGACTGGACAGCATTGCTCTGCAAGACCACTCACCTTCTGATGCCGTAGGCAGGTTTGATGTTCTGGCGCGGCGGTTCTGGAACCATTTTGAGGTCTTGCCCCGCGTTCAGGTTGAGCCGTTCCAGGGCAACCGACTTTTCGCGGGTGCGGCCGACCGCGTGCCGGAGGGCGGAGCTGTCGTCGGTGTAGACGGTGACCCCATGCCGCGCGCGGCTGATCGAGACGTAAAACTGTTTGCGGTTCACGAGGTCAGGCGAGCGAGCTGCGTCGATGTTGACGATGACGCGGTCGACAGTCGCGCCCCGGCTGGAATGCGAAGTCGAGGCGTAACCGTAGTCGATGTGGCGGAGACGACTGACTGCAGCTTTGACTTCGCGCCCGTCGTCCATCCGGAGCGCGGCCTTTCGGTCGTCGATTGCAACGACCGGCGCAAATTCTCCGTTGGCGACGCCGAGTGCGCGGTCGGCCACTCGGAACTGGATGCGGTCGCCCGGGGCGATGAATCTCCACTCCTCGCGGAACAGATCGACGCCGGTGAGCCGCGCTGGGTTGTATTCGACCGCTCGACCGTCCTCGGTGCGCACGGTGATGCGGTTGAGATCGGAGTCTATACTCTCGACCCGTGCGTAAGTGCCTTTGCCGAGCCCGAGACGGCGGCTGCCGCGCCGGTAGCGGACAACCTCGCCGACTTCGTAGCTTTGGGCACGTTGGCGCTGCGCGGCGGTGAGGTCGCGATTGACCAGGATGACCTGCTCCTTGGCTTCGGCGGCGACATGGGAACGCTGCTTGAGGAACTCGCGAATGGCGGAGTTGAGTTCCCGGCGCTCGTTGTTGGCCGGACTGACGACCAATGCGCGCTCTCCGGCCTCGTGCGCGGCGACGTATTCCTGGGCGATGGATTTATATCGCGCATCAGGATTTTCGATCTCGCGGATGCGGTGATGCTTCTCGAGGAGCGCGAGCGCGCGATCGATCTCTCCTTTGGCCGAAAGCTCCACTGCTTCGCGAAGCATCGGGTCCCGCTGGCGGCGAATCGTGTCCAGCAGCGCTATCGGCATACCGGCCTGCTGCATCTGGTGGATGGGTCGTCCCGCCTCGATCGCATGGTGCTGATGCTGATCGCCGACGAAGACGATCCGTTCGACCCTGGCTTCTCGGGCCTGATGAAGGAGGCGGTTGACCTGGCGCGTCGCGAGCAGACTCGACTCATCGACGATCCATAATTCCTGACGGCCAGTCTCGGAGATTTTATTTTCAATGAGACTTGCCACGGTTCGGGACTCGATCCCGGCTTCAGATAGAGCCTTGACCGCGCGCGTGGTCGGCGCAAAGCCGCGCACCGCGTAGCCGTGTTCCTCGGCGAACTCGCGGATCGCTCCGACCGTGGTGGTCTTCGCGCTGCCGGCGCGGCCTTCGACGGAGGTGAGCCAGTCGGGCGTAGTAAGGATAAGTTGCGCGACTTCGATTTGATCGGCAAGCAATCCTCGGCCACTTGCCCATTGGCGAATCTCTGCGGCAGCCGCGATCGGCGGGTTTTGGCCTCGTCCTGCGCGCATCAGATTTAGGTTATCGCGCTCAAGGGCGACCATCTCAGGCGTCGTGAAGGCGCCGCCCGGTGAAGCGATGGAAGCGTCCAGGGCGATCAGAGCGCGGCGTTCTTCCCAGGCAGTGCTCTCGCGGCGCAGCTGGTCCAGATCAATTATTCCCATCGCGTGCTGGAGGGCGGTTGCTTCGAGTGCGCAACGGTCGATCACCGCCTCGCGCTCGGTGCTGTGAGCCACGGCGAAACGAAGCGCCTCCTCGATCCTCGCCTGCGTGGGGACCCGAACGGCGGCTTGGTTGTGGGCATCGTGCGCAAACCGGATGCCGTAGTTTCGCGCGCGCAGGCGCCACTCCTCGCGAAGCTCACCCTCGTCGCGCTGCTGCTTTGAGAGTCGGCTCTGATGCGCGATATTCTGCGCCGCGGCGGCTCCGCTGAGGCCGTTTTGCGCGAGCGCCTGCTCGATATCCTGGCGGCGGCGCGAGAACGCCATCACCTGTTCGCGGCTGTAGCCTTCGAGCTCCCAGCGTCCGTCAGCGCCGGTGACGGTGATGCCGTAGCCGAGCGAACGTACCTCGCGCGCCAGCTCGGAGCGATATACCGCACTGGCGAAGCTCTGTGAGCGATAGATCTCGACCGGATCGAGTCCGCGCAATGCGCTATCCGGCCGACGAGTCATGTTGGCGATCACGACGTGGGTGTGGAGGTGCGGATCGGGACACCGTAGCCGTCATCGGCGCCTTTGGCTGGACGTGCCGCGATGTGGTCGAAACACGCGGCGACGATGTTCCGGGTGAGCACCCATTCGCTGCCGCCCTTCTGACGCGACAGCGCGTAATGCTCCAGTTCCGTCAGCGCGGTGCTGACCGCGCGGCGATGCGCGTCGGCGCCCTGTCCGAACCACTGACCGGCGACTCGATGCTCTTCGGTGTAGTAATCGTCCTGGGAGTATTTCTCTTCGTAGTAGGTCTCGGCCTGGCCGGCGCTGAGCGCGCCTCTCGACATGACCAGCATGTCTCATGCCCTCAATCTGGAGCTGCCCCGTTTCGGTGGACGGTTTAGGGCTTGGTTTTAGTTCATTGGTTTTGTCTCGTCGAGAGTTCCGTTTTGATGTTCATCTGGTACCAGCTTTTCGGCCCCAGCCCTCACCGATTGGGGCTGGGGCCGGAAAGCGTTATGGAATCTTGATCCGAGAGCGCGGCGCCGTGCAGCGCGCCGGCCGCCGCGTTGTTCGGCGGCCAAGCGGTGCGCAGAGCGGTCGAGCTCCGCATGCTTTGATTCGGTTCGGCCCGATAGATTTGTTCGTACTCGAGCGGCGAACGATAGCCGAGGGCGGAGTGGCGGCGGTGCGGATTGTACCAGCCCTCGATGAAGTCGAAGATCGCCATCCTCGCCTCGACCTGGGTTTTGAAACGGTGGCGGTCGAGCAGCTCGCATTCCAGGGTGGCGAAAAAGCTTTCGCACATCGCGTTGTCGAAACAGTCGCCTACCGAACCCATCGAGGCACGCACTCCTGCCTCACGGCAACGCATGCCGAACGCGATCGAGGTGTATTGGGTGCCCTGGTCGGAATGATGGATTACCGTGGTCGGCCGGCGCTGCCCGAGCGCCATATTGAGCGCTGCCAACACCAGCTCGGTGCGCAGAGGATTCTCCATCGCCCACCCAATCACGCGGCGGCTAAACGCGTCGAGGACAACCGCCAGGTACAGAAAGCCGGCCCAGGTTGGAACATAGGTGATATCGGCGACCCACAGCTGATTGGGCGCCGCCGCGGTGAAGTTACGCTCGACCAGATCCGGCGCCGGTCGCGCGGCGCGATCGCGAACCGTGGTGGTGATCCACTTGCGCCGGCTGACTCCGTGAAGTCCCGCCGCGCGCATCAGCCGCGCCACCCGCTTACGTCCGACCGCGATGCCGTCGGCTAACAGCTCGGCATGAATGCGCGGAGCGCCATAGCTGGTGCGCGACCGTTCATGAATCGCGCGAATGCGCGCCGTCAATTGCGCGTCGGCCCGAGCCCACGCCGACCGCGGTCGTCTTAGCCACGCCCAGTAGCCGCTGGTGGAGACCTCCAGCACCCGGCACATCGTGGCGATTGCGTACATGGCCTGATTCGCGCTCACGAATTGGAACGCCGTGACGGCACTGAGCCGGTCTCCGTGGCGAACCAGGCCGCGGCTTTTGATAGGATCTCACGCTCTTCGCGCAAAATCCGGTTCTCGCGCCGCAGTCGGCTCAATTCCTCGCGCTCACTTGTGGTCAGGCCATCGTTTCTCACTCCTTCATCCAGCTCTGCCTGTCTCACCCACTGCCGAATCGACTCTAACGTCGGCTCAAACTCTCGCGCCAATTCCGTCAGCGGCCGGCCTGCGCGCGCCAGTTCGACTATCCGCCGCCGATACTCAGCCGGGTATGGTGGATGTGTCTTGGCCATCGTCTTTCCTCCCTCACTCTCTTCCCCAACACACTCCACGAAACCGGGTCAACTCCAGCGGAGCACGGGCAGCTCGTCGGCGATGATCCAGACTTTGCCGCGCGATCCGTCGTCCGCCATCAGGCGGCGCACGATGCAATCGAGCCAGACGCTCTGGAGCGGGAGCGCCGCCTCGCGCGAGTCCTCGGTTGAGCTGAGGAACAGCCAGCCCTCACGTGTGCGCGCCCATTCGAGAGCGCTCCAGGCCTGCTCGGCTGGTTGCGGAAGATGACGAAACGAGCTGGTCGCGTTGAAGGCGGTCGCGACGATGCCGGCGCCCTGCTCGTGCGCGCCCGGATCGATAAGGACCTCGGCGGGAGTCCCTCGAAGCGCTTGCTTCAGCTTGGCGCGCGGCAGGGCGAGGAGCTTCGGAATTTCGCCGCGCTCTTGCGACTTGACCGCGTCGAGCAGGCCGACGATTAGAGTGCGGGCCGACTGCCGAAAGAAGAAGTCAGCGCCGCCCTGGCTGAAAGTGTTCGCCGGATCGGGAACCAGCGCCGCCGCGAGCGCCTCCGCTTCCATCGCCTCGCTTCCGGGTCGGAGCTCCGACCATGGCGTCCACGCCGGGCAGCGGGTATCGAGCGGGTTGAGGATCAGATCGCCGCGCTCGGGGCGAAAGAACTCGGGCACATACTCGCACTCGGGATCGAGGACGACCGCGCACTCGCCGCGTGCTTCGATCTGTCGGAGCATCCGCCGGATGGCGGTGGACTTGCCCGAGCCGGGCGCGCCGACCAGCAGAAAGTGTTGCGACTCCAGCTTGCGGGGAACCAGGATGCCGCCGAGGTCGACGCCATCGCCTCTCAGGTCCCGGCGCAACCGCCGGCTCGGGATGACGTCGGTCCCGCGCACGTACTCGTCGCCATCTCCGCCACGGGGCGGAAAGATGAGCAGGAGGTAGGCTCCGACAATCAGAGCGGTGATGACCGCGCCCCAGGGCGCATAATGCCAGAACCAGCCCGCGAACGAGCCGCCGAGGTAGTACCTGCGGTTGAGGAAGTCGTACATGCTGGCGATGGTGTAGCGCCGGCCACGGTAAGGCAGTGACGTGAAGGTCAGTGGGATCTCCTGTGTTAAAAACCACGCCAGGAACCAACTTCCGAAGTACTGGTGCGCCGGGTGCCCGCCGTAATAGCCGGTCCAGTACCAGACCAGCGCAACGGTCAAAAGCGCCCAGAGAAGGACGATGAGAAGCACGGTGCGAAGCGCCATTTGCGCCCAGACTTGCAGCGATGCGAGGTCGGCACGTCGTCTGACCGCCCGATCGACGTATGCGTTCATTGCTTGGCACCTCCCGCGTCTCCGAGACGATCGACGTAGTCGCGCGCGGTCTTCTCCGACGCCTCGATGATCTCGTCCACCACCGGCTCGCTCAGGCTTTGATCGAGCGCATGAAGGAACGCCGAGCGGGTCTTCACCACCTCGAATAGCAGCCGCGTGTATCTTTCCGCCGCATTCTGTTCGAACCGCTCGAAGGCTTTGCTGAGAGCGTCGATTCTGCCGATCAGGTTGGAAGCGGAACCGCCAATCGCTGTTTCGGTGAGGCGCATGAATATATCGACGACCAGTGACTGGATCAGCGTGGTCGGCGCGATGCCTGAACTGGCCGCCTGTTTTTCGACTCGTGCGGCGACCGTCTCCGGAAGCCTTATTGTGTAGGTTCTCTTGCTCCCCTGGCTCATCTGACTGGACCTCTGCGCTGCAAGCATGCGCGGCGCGTTGATTGCAGCTGAAAATCAAGGGTTTCCGGCCGTCCGCTGACTCGCCTTCGTTTCTGTGTATACGTCACGAAGCACGCGTTTACGGTGAAAGATTGCGGGCTTAACTCCATTGCCGAACTCCTTGCTGCAAGCAGGCTTCATTCGCGAATGAGTGACGTGTCATACATGGACACGCGCGAAGCGCGTCTGCAGACCTGGCACTGCTGCGAGTCAGCCTTGTGGCTTGGCGTCGCCGTTGGTCGAAGACGAACCGGGGCGGCGATGATGACTGCTACCGCTGGAACGTGCCCAGCTCTGGAACTCACGGTCAGCTTGTAGAAAGGCACTGAGAATCTCCGGAATCAGCGCCTTCGAATCCACAGGGTCGCCATGAACGTGTTCGTAGTATCGGGCGTAGCTCTCGAGCGCGGCATTCAGGTCGCCCGCTAGCGTGACACGGACCTGCAGGGAACGAAGCGGCTCTGCGATACGTGCGAGTTTCATATTTGACCTCCACCAATGGTCGCTTGGTAGGGACCACTCAAAAAGGCGAGAGGAAAGTCAGTAAATGGACAGCAATCAAAGCGGCGCCAGCTGCCAGTCCGCCAGCCAACAAGCGGCCTGCTCGCTGATGGCTGCCGACCGCGTACAGGATCGCCGAGAAGGCAAAGTTCAGCGTTATTACAGCGTGAGCCAGCGGGCCGACGAGGATGTCCTGAATCGCGCCAAGCGTCTGATCCCACGGCAGGGCACCGGCGTATTGCGCGGCCCACGACGGCTCGGCTCGAAGCGCGAAGAGGGCGGCGGCGCAGGCGGCGATGAGCCATCTGATGCTCGATTTCGGCATTTGCTTTGCTGCTGATTGGGTCATGGACCTCTGCCGGTCGGGTGGCTATATGACTAACTCGCTATGTAGCGAGATTCGCTGCGAGTGTCAAGCGTGAAGATCGGTCTGCGCGAAACGGTCGGGGTCTGGTTGCCGGCTACGTGCTCAGATAGCCAAGTTGCTTGAGCCGCACGGTGGCGGCCTCGACGGATACATCGAACGCGAGCGAAACACGCCGGCGGAGCGCTGACGCTTCTGGTGTGCCCGTGGCAACCGGCGGACGCTCGGAGCGATTCTGGAAGTACGCCTCGACAGTCCGCCGCGCGAAGCTCTCAGGCATGAGCAAGGCACCCGAGGCGTATCCCGCTTGCCACTCAAACCAGTCCACCACCCGCTCGGTCGGAAGCAGGCTCTGCCAGTAACAGCGGTACGGACCGCGGGCAGCGCCGTACTTGTCGTACAGCCAGGTGTGAAGCATGACGTGGCCATATTCGTGGGTCAGGGTCGTGCGCAACCGGTTGTTGCGGTGCCGTTGCTCCCACAGTTCGCGCGCGATTGTGACCAGCGGCTTTTGGCCGCGCTCGAATTGGGTGAAACCAAAGACCTCGTGCATGTCGTCGGAAAGACTGGTCGCCAGGTCGAGGTCGCCGGCGTCACGCTCGATCAGCATCGTGACAGCCTCGGTCGGCACGGGGATGCGCTCAAACCCGAAATGCTGGCGCAGAAACGAGGTCACCGTCTCCTCGCACATCTGCTCAAGCTCGCGGATCTCCCAGTGCGGACGCTCCGGAAAGCGCCCGGTCCTGTCCGGTATCATCTTCACGGCTTCTTCTTGCGCTTCACTTCCCGCCGGAACGCCTTCCAGCCGGCCGCGAGCTCCTGCGCGCTGTTGACGGTCGTCGCGCTAAGGTCGGCTGGGAACCGCCCCGCCAAAAAGTAGAGCACATCCGAATCGACCTTGAGAACCTTGGCGAGTTGTTCAAGGACTTCGTCGGAAGGCTTGCGGCGGTCATGTTCGAGGTCAACCAGGAATGGAATCGAGATCGGCTTGCCATCGGAGTTGCGCACCTCCGCCACCACCTCGCGTCCCGCCAGCTTAAGCTCCTTGCGCCGCTCTACGATGAACTGACCCCATGTCTTCATGATAAGCTATGTAGCATAGGAGCGAAGGATAGGTAAGCCTCTCGCGGCGAGAGGTCAGTCGCGAACTCATTTGGCGCATGGTCGAATACGCGGGCGGCAACAAGGTCCGGGCCGCCGAGATTCTAGGCGTTGGCCGATACACTATTCACAGCGGTTTGAATGCCACGGCGGCCGTGAAACGCATTGCCATTGGAACCCCTGTCCGCACCACGACGAGGCGAAAACCCTCTAGCCTGCATTTTTTTCATATACGATCCCGGCAGACCTGCTCCTCGGCTTTCTGCGGATCGCGCCCAATGTCGGCGCTCCGCTTCGCGAGCGCCCGGCTGTGCGCGACTGCTAGCGCGTCGAAATCCCTGACTCTGCACTGGTTCGCGGGGGCGACGGTGCTCCCGAACGGTCTCCCCGTCCGTAGTTTTCAGCACCGAGACGGTTGCTCGAGGCCGCTAACCTCCAGGGAGGTTGTGAGCTGAATCAAGTCCATAGCGTTTTCGGCGGCGCCACAGAGTCGTGACATTGATGCCCAGTTTGTGCGCGGCGCTTTCTAAGGTCGGACACTCAGCCATCACGCGGATGATGTGTTCGCTCTTGATATCGTCGAGGCTCGAAGGTGGCTTGGGTCGCTCCGACGGCTTGAGAACGATCATTGCTGAGGACATCCGGCAGATGCTCAGGGCTGACTACGTCACCTGTGCACAAGCCGACTGCGCGCTCGATGACGTTGCGCAACTCGCGGATATTCCCTGGCCATCGATAACGGAGCAGCGCCGATGACGCATCCTTCAGATCTTCGCGTTCTTCGTCCAACGTCAGTCTCGCGTATGGCCATTTTCCGCGTTCAAATCCGACAACGTCGATGCGAATGCCCTTGGCGCGGCGCAATAGGTCGCGGCTCACCGTTCGTCGAAATAGTCCAGAGAAACGAGTTGTCCGTCCTCGACTAACGAAGATCGTGCCAATGCGTGCTTTTTGCGCGAATTGGAGCAATTCGCCCACCAGGTCGGACGTATCGAACCAGACGATTTTCGCGCCAAAGGATCTGGCAAGGATCGCGTCCTCGATCAGGGTGCGAACCTGTGCCTTTCCAAATCGGTTGCGTGGCGAATCGATCAGGACTGCGTAGAACGCGCCGTCACGTTCGCGAGCGGCGGCCGAGGCTTTATGAAGCACCTTGCCGTTGTCGCAACTGCCGCCAGTGAGACAGGCGATCACCGCTGTCTTTGCCGCGACTGCGAGGTCGTTTACGCCACCACTCGAGACCAGTCTCAGATCTGGCTGACCAATTGAGTTGGCGCGCCGCCTTGAGCCGGGTGAGATAGAGGAGGCCACGCCCTGAAAAAGCATCAAGCGTGCCGCCGCCGCGCGCCCCACCTAGCAACGGTTTTTCTGTCCGGTCGTTTAGGAAGGTTTCAAATCGAAGCGTCGAGGCATTTCAAAATGAAATGTCCGCTAACGAACAGTTGGAGCCAAGCAACCGCAGATCAAGAGCGCCAAGGGCGCAGAGCTACGGAGTATTCGTCGACAGCTGAGAAAGCTGCCAGGTCTCAGATATCATTCATGCCCTGCGATACCTGCCCAATTGCGTGAGGCTGCGGAGCGCATCAACCAATTTGGACAGGTAGCCAAAGCTATTCTCGCGCTGAGGCTCCGCGACCGAGTACTCGAGTATTGGAAACGCAGGACATGGTCCTCGATGAAAGGTCACCGCTCGCTTTGCATTTTCGGGCTCGGGCAAACGCCGGCCCAACCCGTCCAGAGCGATGACGGATCCGCTTGAATCATTGACGCGAAAGATCCACCTGCAGCGTACGCAGGTGTACAAGTATGGCTGCGGTCGGAACGGTCCTGATTTATCAAGTGCTTCAATCGCGAAATGGTGCCGGGTTTCTTCGGCGGTGAAGGCCGGTCTTTTCCGGATTCGGCTCGAATATCGCCGAGTTGCCGGCGAAGGAATCCTTTCGGTTTTCGGTGGTACTACAGGAGGATCCGACGCCTCAGTATTGATAAGCGTATATGGGTCAAGCGGATGCAATTGGATGAGTGAGATCCCATCCACCTTGGAGCCGGGAACGCCTCCTGTGAAAAGAGACTGAACTATCGGGTTTGGCTTCATAGTGTGGAGAAATTGCGGACAGATCAGCGCGGAGGATGCACCATGTTTGCATGGTGCGTCCGTTTCCGGTCATCTTTTGTATCGCCATGCGTCTCTCCACGATCGAAGTAGAGAGCGACTGCGATCAAAACCGTCAATATTATGAGAACAACTGGCATCTAACTGGCCCTCGCGACCAACCAGATCCTGGCCGAGCAGCGAGCCTCCGAAGGTTAAAAATCATGGTGATGCCGCGGATCGACAGGCGTCCTTCTGAGGTTATTACGCTGCAGCGACGTTTTCGCGCGATAGCGCGCTAACTCTGACCCGCTCGGAATCGTCGAACAGATTTGCCTGGTCGAGCCTAAGAATCGCGACGCTCTCCGGATTGACTCTCGCAACCAACGCGTGCGCCGTTCTGCTCGCTGCTTCGTCGGCTGCGTTGATGTCGATTTTGATCTTCTCTTCCAGATCGACCATAAACGTCTGACCTCGATATAGTCGCTGGCGCTCTCGCCGATCGCGCGAAGGAGAGCGGCGAACTTCGGTGACATCGAAATCGGACAAATTCATCGCTCGCGCGGTCTCTATGAAACGGCCAAGCGCAGAAGGTTCTATTACTAATTCAATTCGCTTCACGATTTCTCCCAGCGACGGCCGCCGCATCCGAAAAGCGGCAGCAGTATTTCCTGGATTCAATTGCATAGGGTGTGCCGTCGAAAAACACCGCGATTTGATTGGGTTACCGCCTGGCTATGCGTTCAGAAGATTTCCTTTTGAATAGCGGCAGTATTTCATTTTGAAATGAGTGGCGGATCGCAGAGCCATACCTCAAGGCTTCGCATTCGAAGCTCTTAGCTTGGCGGACACAAAAGAGGGGATTGGGAGCCGGCGGGAGTCTGAGCAGCTTGTAGTGAAGACCATCAATTCGCGTCGCTGCACACAGCGGCTCAATCACGCGCGATCAGGAATCTGAGTTCCGACGAAATTCTCCTGAAGGTGTTGTCTCATCCGGAGATTCCGGCCTATCCGCTAACTTGTCGGTCGCTTGCTGGTTCATCGCAATACGAGCACTCGCTACGGCTTCGATTTGTGCTTCGAGCGACTTGTCGCTTCGCCGCACATTGTTGAAGTCCGTGTCTCTCAGGACGAGGAGGTGGCAATAGCTGCGCGCGTAAACGTCACCGCGCCGGCGCTGGCCGGTCACAAGTCCCATCTCACCGAAGAAGTCGCCCGGCTTCAGATGAATCGTCTGCCCCACAACCTCGACATCTACCTTTCCAGACGAGATGAAGTACATAGCGTCGGCGCGGTCGCCGTCGCGAATGAGCCGCTCCCCCGGGATGGCAAACTGGGGTTTCAGCTTGCGCGCGATAATATCAAGTTGGGTCTCGCTCAGTTTTGCAAACATCGGTACCTTGGCCACGAGCTCCCTGGTCTCGAGCCCAAGATCGAGGCGCGGTCGGACCTCGACTTCGGATCGACTCAGCTGCACTTTTCGGCGCAGGTCGCTGTAAAGCTCGGGGCCAATGACTCCCTCTTCGAACAAGGAACGGTACTCCATGTCTTCACGCCGAAGCCATGTGCGGTTTAAGATGCGGCGCTCGAGGTTCTCGGCATAGGACGGGTATTGCTGACGCAATGCCTCCAACGCCGTGCTGGTCATCTCGCGACGCCCACGCATCACCTCGCGCAACCTCAAGCCCAGCTTCGCACCGACCAGTGGAACCAACTTTTCTTCCAGGTACTTCTCCAGCTCTCTGAGTATGATCTGCTGGACCAACAGCGACTCGAACCGTTCCGCCAGGCGATCGACCAGGAGCGCTTCGATCCTGAGACTACGATGCAGCCAGTGGGTGAATCGAAACCATCGCGAGAAATCGACCATCTCCTGCGCGACGCGGAGATATTCGGCCGGGTCGCCGGTGCGACTGTGATCGATCAGGCGTCCTGCGCCAACCAGCATCTCTTCGACGATGTGTCCGGAGATGGTGCGTTCAGCAAAGTGCCCCAGGACGAGCTCGCGTTCGTGGTTCGCCAGCGCGACCAGCCCGAGCAGGAGCTGATGGGCGTCGTCGTCGCTTACGCTCGATGCAGTGCTGCTCGCTGCGGTTGCCCCAGCGGCCAACTCGCGAGTGACTTCGGAAATCAGACCTTCGGAAAATTCATATCCGTTGCCGATCTTATGAACGGCGTCAGCAACTCGAGCTCGCGACAGTCTGAGCACTTGATCGCGCAGCGCCCGGTCGACGCTGGAGAGTCGGTCAAGCCCCACCAGACGAAGCAGAAAGCGCAGGGTCGTGCCGTTGACGAGAAGGGTGAATACGACAAAGCCTGTCGCGAGTGTCGCGACGAACCGCTGTACCTCCGGCGCAATACCGTGATTCTCCGTCACGGAAAGCGCCAGCACCAGCGTCAATCCGCCGCGCAACCCGCCCCACACAATCACGGCCTTGAAGCGATTGTCGATTGCCGGGCTCAGACCGAGCCAGCTCATCAGCGGGAGCAAGCCGAACACGACCAGCGCCCGCGCGACGAACGCCGCTCCAATCAACACGCCGAGCAGCGTTATGTCGTGCCAATCGGCATTGAGCAGCATTCGCGGGACGAGCAAAGAAGCCAGCAAAAAAATCAGCGAGCTCGCCCAGAATGCGAGTTGCTCCCAAATCTCGCGCAGAAAATGCCAATCGTCAGGCGCCATGCGCCGCTGCCCGGTGGCACTCATGACCAGCCCCGAGGTAAGAGTCGCCACTACTCCAGAAACTCCCAGTTCGCGCTCAGCAACAATATAAACAATATATGGCAGCGCAAGCGTGACAGTCACTTGTGCGAGGCGCAGATCGAGCAGCCATCGCAGCATACCGATGAGCGCCCGCGCGCCGATGTATCCGACGATCATGCCGCCCACGAAGCTGCGCGTGAACGAGACAAGTGCGGCGCCGAGACCGAGCGGTTGCCCGCCGATCAGGCTCTGCAGCAGCATCACGAACAGCGTAATAGCCGCAGCGTCGTTGAGAAGGCTCTCGCCTTCGACCAGCCGACTCAGCCGCGAGGGCGCTCCCACATCGCGGAAGATTGCGATTACGGCGACTGGATCAGTGGTCGCCACAATCGAGCCGAGCATGAAACAGGCGACGGTCGGAACTTTTGCCAGCGGCGTCAGCGCCACGCCGATGAAGACGGTCGCGACCAGAACCGCGACCACTGCGAGCAGGAGAATTGGCGCCGCATCTTCTACTATGCGCCGCACTTCGATGTTCAAGCCCGCCTCGAACACCAGCATAGGCAGGAAAATGTACAGGAACGCTTCTGAGTGAAACGGCAGATTGACGATCACGTTTGCCATCGAGGTAAACGCGATTAGCCCAGTGTGTGTCAGAAGGATCGAAGTCAGTCCAATCACTATCCCGACCAAGGCCAACAGGACGGACGGTGACAGCCCGAGTCGATCGGCCAGTGGCTGACTGAATGCAACTGCGATCAATAGCCCGGCCAGCAACAACAGGATGACTTGAAGATCCATTCGATTTAAAAATCGGATCTTTTAAAGACGCAGTCCGATACAGTTGCCACAGTAGCTATAAGCCGTCACTGTCGAACGCAACCAACCTT
This sequence comes from uncultured delta proteobacterium, assembly GCA_963842085.1. Classification (GTDB taxonomy): domain Bacteria; phylum Desulfobacterota; class Binatia; order Binatales; family Binataceae; genus Binatus. Next base: position 1,293,925 of record CAWJET010000001.1, on the reverse strand, counting down.
GCGGACCGGTGGACTAAAAAAGACTGAGACAGTTCAGGGTATCTTGAGGATGGCTGGAAGCTAAGGTGGTTCGGCGGTCGCTCGCAGCGGATTGGACTGCGAGCACGGGACAGGGCGCGAGGCGCAATAGTTTCTCAGGCAATCCTTCGAGCAATCTGTCGAAAATGCCGGTTCGGCGGCGAACAGATACGACGATCATTTTTGCCTTGAGGGTGCTTGCGCGCGTCGCAATCGCTTGTGCGGGCGCTCCGAAATGAACCTCGCTCCTGCAGTGCGGATATAGATCGAGCGCTCGTTTCTCGAAACATTCAAGGTGACGCCTTGCGTTTTTCGCAAGTTGGTCATGCAGGTCTGAAGGATCGCACCACTGATAGACCCCGTGCGGTAAAGATTCGACCACATGGATCAAGACGATTTCAGAGAATTGTCTCCGGGCCAAGCCAACGGCATATTCCAGCGCCGGCTGCGAATCGGAGGAAAAGTCGATTGGAACCAGAATCTGCGGTGTGTCTTCATCCATATGGTGTATGCCGTGTCCTCCGCTGGAAATAAGGATCAGCAATTACCGCGCCACAGAGGCACTCGGGGGAAAACCCGGCTGTTCATATGGATTCAATTGCCTTTTGCCACAGGCGCATCCGCACCGCCGGGCAGGAGTCTTTTCATATTGAAATATCAGCGTTCAATTCGCCCTTCAGTATCGGGGCGCGGCCTTCCTAGAGCCGGGGACTCCTCAGAACAGCATGCGGAATTACGCAGACCAATCGCCCTTCGCGAACAACTAGACCTTCGTCAAGATCTGCCCCAATCCGATTTTCATTATGAAACCCAGCGACCCTGAAGAGTGATCCATACTTCAGCACTTGCTCGACTTGCCCTGAGCATCCTGTACTTTTCACATTTTAAAAGTCGGCGTCGTTACTCACTTTTTCAGTAAGCACCGAAGTTGCTACCTCGTCGTTGTGTTCAGGCTGCATCGCTTGGTCGGTTGTCATTCAGGCAGCACACCGCGAGGTGGCCCGTTTCTCGATTGGAGGGTGTCATGAATCTTTGGATTTGGCTGCCAGCGACGTTTGTGCTCGGGCTTGCAGGTCTGGGTCTCTGCTATCTGTTCTTGATCGGTTGCGAAAATATTTAGGTTGGGTGTCATGATTTACGTCACAGCTGTCGTTGCAGTCTTCGTGTTCGGGTATCTGGTCGCTGCGATGGTTCGGCCCGAATGGTTTTAGCAACTTTCACTTCTGAAGTCACTCAAATAGGACGGAAAGCGAATGTGGTCTTTGCCTATCACGGTTCTCATTTTCAGCGTTGCTGTTTCCTATCCGCTGGGCAAGTATCTCGCGTGGATCATGGACGGACGTTACCGTCCTCCACTGCTATTTAAGTGGTGTGAGGACCGGGTTAGCAGCGGACCGCAGAACTGGAAGCAGTATGCAGTCTCTCTGCTCGTATTCAATACCGTTCTTTACGCTTTCGGATATCTCGTCCTGGTGGTTCAGCCGTGGGCTCCCCTGAACCCACGAGGCCTCGGAGCACTTTCGCCGACCACCATTTTCAACACGGTCATATCGTTCAGTACCAACACCGACATTCAACACTATTCGGGCGATCAGTCGTTCTCGAATTTCAGTCAGATATTCTTCTGTCTTCCGATGTTCTTTCTTTCGGCCGCGATTGGGTTTTGCGCCCTGACCGCAATCATTCGAGCTTTTCGCAGCGATGAGCATGTCGGCAACTTTTTCCAGGATATGTGGCGTGTTGTGTTCTACACATTCCTGCCTGCGGTCTTCATCCTCAGCATGGTCTTTTTGGTTCAAGGCATGCCGATGACCTACCAGAGCGACTACCAGGTGAACACGCTCGAACCTGCCGCGATGGGTACGGACAACAACAATCAGCCCAAACAGCAAACCATTGTGACTGGTCCCCTGGCTGCCTTTGTTCCAATGAAGATGCTGGGAACGAACGGAGGTGGATTCTTCGGAATGAATTCAGCGCATCCGTTTGAAAATCCGGACGCCGCGTCGAATTTCATTACGACATCGTCGATGATGTGGTTTCCGATGGCGTTGGTGTGGATGTACGGCATCATGCTCCGTCGACGGCGCCATTCGCTCGTCATATTCTCGGTGATGTTTGCCCTGCTTGCGGGCACGATTCTCTGGTCAATCTACTTCGACACTCTAAAGCCTAACCCAGGGCTTACAGCCCACCCGCAAAGTAGAACGTTCTCGATCGCAAGCGCTACTGCGCCCGGCGGTAAGCGCGACATTACTCTGCCAGCTGTGGCGGGCCTGCCTGTCGATCAGCATCTGGGCAACCTGGAGGGCAAAGAGTTGCGCTTCGGGACTTCAGCGGGCTCGACGTTTGCGGCCGCCACGGTGGATTTCACCTGCGGCGCAATTATCTGTGAGCACGACAGTCTTAATCCGATGGCGGCGTTGTCGCCCTTCTTTGGGATGTGGGTGAACTGCATCTACGGTGGCAAAGGCGTCGGCATGATCAACATGCTGCTCTTTCTCATCATCGGCATCTTCGTAGTTGGGCAGATGGTTGGTCGAACGCCTGAGTACCTGGGAAAGAAGATCGGTGCGCGCGAAGTAAAACTGGCGTTGATTGCGCTGCTGGTGCATCCGCTGGTCATTCTCTTCCCCGCGGGATTATTTTCCGCAACAAACTGGGGAATAAAAGCTGAGAGCAATCCGGGATCGCACGGATTTTCGCAGATCGTTTACCAATTCTCATCGGACTCAGCTAACAACGGCTCCGCATTCGATGGCCTGGGCGTCACCTACGGGCTGAATAACAATCCAAACGCCGCGCCCGAAGCTGTTCCTTGGGACATAGCGGCGGGAATAGTCATCATGCTCGGCCGCTTCTTGCCGATTTTGGCGCCGATCGCGATGGCTGGTTTCCTTGGAATGAAAAAGACCACGCCCTTCGGCTTAGGGACCCTGCGCGACGATACTTTCACTTTCGGATGCTTGCTGGTTGGAACGATCGCAATAGTCGGCGCCTTGTTGTTCTTGCCTGTAGCCGCACTCGGTCCAGTCGCGGAACATCTTGGACCATTACCATTTGGCGGTTAGCCGAAGGGCTCAACTCTTAGAGCGTGACACTTTTACGCGCGATTGACTCACTAAGGATTAGACAATGGAAGCTTTAAAGAAATATCCCGCGCAACCTGAGATTCACATCACGCCAGAGATGCCTGTGCCGCCAAGGCGATCCCGCGCACAGGCGCTGTTCGCCCCCGAGCTGGTATGGCCAGCGATCAAAGAAGCATTCCTCATGCTGCGGCCGGACGTACAGTGGCGCAACCCGGTCATGTTCGTCGTGGAAATCGGTTCGGTGCTCACGCTGCTGTTCATAATACAAGCGGCAGTCAGCCAATCTGCGAGTCAGGTTCCTATCAGCTACTTCATAGCTCTCGACTTCTGGCTGTGGTTGACTGTTCTATTTGCTAACTTCGCGACTGCTCTGGCCGAGGCACGCGGGCGCGCCCAGGCGGAATCCTTGCGAAAAGCGCGCAGGGACACGCCCGCCTATCGGCTCAAGGGCAAGGACATGATCGAGGAGGTATCGTCTGCCGACCTGAGACCCGGAGACCGTGTCGCAGTCGAAGCTGGGCAAATCATTCCGGGCGACGGTGAAGTTATCGAAGGAATCGCGTCGGTCGATGAATCCGCCATCACCGGCGAATCGGCTCCCGTTATTCGCGAGGCGGGAGGAGATCGTTCGGGCGTGACAGGCGGAACTCGTGTCGTTTCGGACCGCATCGTCGCGAAGATTACAGCGGCCACCGGCGAATCGTTCCTAGATCGCATGATCGCTCTGGTCGAGGGAGCTGTACGCCAGAAGACGCCCAATGAGATCGCGCTGACCTTGGCTCTGGCCGGATTGAGCCTGGCGTTTTTGATTGTGGTGATTCCGCTTTGGCCGATGGCGCTGAATGCCGAGATCTATATGTCAGGGTATCTCGGTCTCACTGAACCGCTGAAGAGCCTTGGTACCGATGTGCCGACGCTGGTTGCGTTGCTCGTGTGCCTGATCCCGACGACGATTGGTGCGCTGCTGGCAGCCATCGGCATTGCCGGAATGGATCGCGCCCTGCAAGCGAACATCATGGCCAAGAGCGGCAAAGCGGTCGAAACCGCGGGCGACATCGATACCGTCCTGCTCGACAAGACCGGCACGATCACGATGGGTAATCGTCACGCGACGGATTTCCTGCCGGTCGGCAAATATACGGCGCAGCAAGTTGGACGGCTGGCGGCCCTGGCTTCGATTGCGGATGAGACGCCCGAAGGAAAAACCATCGTCAAGCTCCATTTCGACCGCGGCGGAACTCCGGCCGATGTCACGGCGCCCAATGGCACGAGCTTTGTCGCTTTTTCCGCGCAGACACGCATGAGTGGTGTCGATCTTCCCGACGGCAAACCGATCCGCAAAGGAGCGCCGGACGCGGTGGCCAAATTTGTCGAGCACCAGTCAGGTTCGATTCCGTCGGATCTTGATTCCGTCGTCGATGCTATAGGCTCGCAGGGAGCGACGCCGCTCGTGGTTGCCGAGGGCGCAAACATTGTTGGGGTCATTGTGCTGTCCGACGTTCTCAAGACCGGCATCAGCGAGCGTCTGCAACGTCTGCGCGCGATGGGCGTACGCAGCGTGATGATCACCGGCGATAATCCGCTCACTGCTGCGACGATTGCGAAGCACGCCGGCGTCGATGATTTCGTCGCGCAATGCACTCCCGAATCGAAGCTGGCTTACATCCGCAAGGAGCAGGGCGAAGGCAAACTCGTGGCGATGGTCGGTGATGGCACCAACGACGCTCCGGCGCTGGCCCAGGCCGACGTTGGGCTGGCGATGAACTCCGGAACGCAGGCTGCTAAGGAAGCCGGCAACATGGTGGACCTCGATTCCGATCCCACCAAGCTGATCGAGGTCGTCGAGATCGGCAAGCAGCTCCTGATGACCCGCGGCGCGCTCACGACATTTTCGGTCGCCAACGACGTCGCCAAGTACTTCGCGATCATTCCGGCGCTATTTGCCGGAACACTGCCGTGGCTGAAGGCCATGGATATCATGAATCTTCATTCGACCACGTCCGCGATCTTGTCGGCGGTCATCTTCAACGCCGTCATCATTCCAATCCTGATCCCAGTGGCGCTGAAAGGTGTCAAGTATCAGCCACTCGGCGCCGATGCTTTGTTGCGCAAAAATCTGATGGTCTGGGGAGTCGGCGGCGTCATTCTACCGTTCATCGGCATAAAGCTCATCGACGTAATGCTCACCACCTTGCACGTGGTGGCCTAGCAGGTTGCGGAAAAACTCAATGAAAGACGATTTCGGCGAAGAGTAAGCATTACTACGATCACGAGAATGCGTCTTGGATCAATGTCATCAGGAGTCAAAAACCCTTTTTCCGCAACCTGCTAGAGACCGTCTTCTTCGAAGACAGGAAAAACGATGCGAAACATAATCAAAAGCCTGATGCTTCTAGCTGCGACGGTCGTAATTTGCGCTATAGCCTATCCGCTCGCAGTGTGGGCTATCGGCCAGACCTTCTTTCCATTCACCGCCAACAGCAGCATGGTCACGGGACCGGACGGCAAGCCAGTCGGCTCGCTGCAGATCGCACAGCCGTTCACCAAGGACGAGTACTTCTGGCCACGGCCTTCAGCCGCGTCTTATGATGCCTCCGCCAGTACCTCGTCGGCACTCGCGGCGTCCAACTATGCGCTGCGAGATAGGGTCGCGCGGATGCTGGGGCCCATCGTCAAATACAAGAGCGGCCCCGAAGCTGGCCAGTTGGTTGCTCCCGACATCGAGGCGTGGTTTCAGAAAGATCAATACCAGGGGCAGCCCCACCTCGTTGCACAATGGGCCGACAACCACAATGGGCTCGCGCAAGGATGGGTAAGCGCTGATCCTGCTCACGCTCAGTACGTAACTGACTGGTCCAAGAGTCACAAGAGCGCGGTGGACGACTGGATCAAGCAGAATCCGGGCACGCCTCAGCCGCAGGCGTCGGACCTTGCCGTCCTGTTCTTCGAGAATTTCTCCAAGGACAATCCGGGCAAGTTCCCATCGTCAGTGACCAAGCAGCTGCCTAATGGCAAATCGCAAACCGACATCGAACTGGTCGCCAGCGGATCGGACGTCCAATCGATCTTCTTCGATATGTGGAGACAGGACCATCCAGATGCGCCGCTCCAGGATGTCCCCGCTGACATGGTTATGGCATCGGCGTCGGGCCTTGATCCGGATATCACGCTGGATAACGCGGAATATCAGTTGGATCGCGTCGCTCAGAAGTGGGCGGCTGATAAGAAACTGGACCCGAAGCAGGTGCACGATCAAATCGAGCAAATCCTGGAGGCAAACGCTTCGGCTCCCCTTGGCGGTCTGTTTGGGGAAAAGTTCGTCAATGTTCTTCTGGTCAATTTGCAATTGGCAAGCCGCTACGAGACGCCACAATAGGCAGTCCGGTTTTCTCTCTCTTTAAGTAAAAGTTTGCGGGGTCGCGACTATGCGGATCCCGCAAGCTTTTTGTATCCGATCGCTCCATCCCGGAAACTGCTAATGCGGCTCTTCGACGCTGGCTCCCTGTTTCGATTCGCAGTGTCACATATCATTTTGAAATCCCTGCCCGTTGGCGACTGACGAAAAAATCCACATTCGCATGGAAGATCCGGAGGCACGCTTTATGCTGCTGCCTTCCTCTCGAGACTAACTATGCTCGATACAATTTTCCTCATCGGAACGGTGGCGTTCTTTCTAGTTGCGGTCGCATACGTATGGGGGTGCGAAAAACTATGACGCCTTGGGAAATAGCAATGGGTTCGATAATGGCTGTCGGCCTGACTGTGTACTTGGTCTACGCGTTGTTGCGGCCGGAAAAATTCTAAAGGCGAGAAGACAAAAGTGTTTAGTAACGCTTTAATTCAAATCGGTTTCTACTCGGTGGTTCTCACCATCATTAGCGTGCCGCTCGGGCTTTACATGGCGCGCGTTTTTGCAGGCGAGCGCACGTTTCTGGATCCGGTCCTTACGCCAGTCGAGCGTCTGATTTATCGGCTGTGCGGGGTCAAGCCGGCAACGGAGCAGACCTGGGTCGAATATACGATCTCGGTGCTGCTGTTCAGTTTCGTCGGGATGATAGTCTTATACGCGCTGGAACGCTTGCAGTATTTCCTGCCGCTGAATCCGCAGGGATTTGCCGGGGTCGAACCCGGGCTCGCATTCAATACCGCGGCAAGCTTCACGACCAATACCAACTGGCAGGCTTACTCAGGCGAATCCACCATGAGTTATCTGACTCAGATGGCGGGCCTCGCGTTCCACAACTTCGTATCGGCGGCAGCGGGTTTGGCGATCGCGATCGCCGTCATCCGGGGTTTTGCTCGACACGGCATCCGTACCATTGGAAACTTCTGGTACGACCTGGTCCGCGCGACGCTGTGGATCCTGATTCCGATCTGCATAGTTTTCACTCTGGTTCTGATATGGCAGGGCGTGCCCGATAACTTCAGCGCCTACACTAGCGTAAAGACAGTCGAAGGAGCCGCACAGAGTATCGCCCAAGGTCCGGTAGCATCGCAGATTGCGATCAAGCAGCTGGGCACCAATGGCGGCGGCTTCTTCAACGCCAACTCAGCTCATCCGTTCGAGAATCCAACACCGCTTACTAATTTTCTTGAGCTGTTTGCGATCTTTATCCTTGGCGCCGCGTTGCCCCATACGTTTGGCAAGATGGTCGGGGACAAACGCCAAGGATGGGCACTCTACGCAACGATGGGTCTGCTCTTTCTGGGCGCCGTAGTTGTATGCACGCGGGCTGAACAGCGCGGCAACCCGCAGTTCGCTTCCATCGGAATCAACCAAACCGCATCTGCTCAGCAGAGCGGCGGCAACATGGAAGGCAAGGAGGTGCGCTTCGGGATCGTCAACTCCGCGATGTGGGCCACTGCTACTACCGACGCGTCCAATGGGTCCGTCAATTCGATGCACGACAGCTTCACTCCAATAGGCGGCCTGGTTCCGATCTTCAATCTGCACCTCGGCGAAGTGGTGTTCGGCGGTGTAGGTACCGGACTCGCGGGAATGATCGTAATGGCGATCCTGACGGTGTTCATCGCGGGGCTGATGGTAGGGCGCACGCCGGAGTACCTGGGCAAGAAGATACAGGCACGCGAGATGAAATTGGCGATGCTGTACATCCTGATCTTCGCGGCAGTGATACTGCTTCCAACGGCAGCTGCTGTAGTTAATAAGGGTGCGCTTTCTTCAATAGCTAATGCGGGACCGCACGGCTTTAGCGAGATTCTTTACGCGTTCTCGTCAGCCGCTGCTAACAACGGTTCGGCGTTTGCTGGGTTGAACGCTAACACCATGTTTTACAACGTCATCCTAGGAACGGTGATGTTGTTTGGGCGCTTCGGCACCATGATCCCGGTGCTGGCGATCGCTGGTTCTGTGGTCGAGAAGAAGGCCGTACCGGTGAGCGCAGGCACCTTCCCGACTAACGGTGGTCTGTTTGTAATCCTCCTCGCCGCGGTAGTGCTCATCGTCGGCGCTCTAACCTTTTTCGCCAGTTGGTCGCTGGGTCCGATTGTTGAACATCTGGCGATGATGAGCGGAAAACTTTACTAACGAGGCTGAACGAAAGTGGCTAATACGACTGAACGTAAGGTAACGCCCCTGTGGCAGCCGGAGATTGTGAAACGCGCTGCGTTCGAATCGCTCGGCAAGCTCGATCCGCGCATCCAGGCCCGTAACCCGGTGATGTTTGTGGTGGAAGTTACCGCAGTGGCGGTGACGATAATCATCTTCCGCGATTTGTTTACAGGTAAGGCCGGACTTATCGGATTCGAGCTACAGATTGCGATATGGCTGTGGTTCACGGTCCTCTTTGCCAACTTCGCCGAGGCAATGGCTGAAGGACGCGGGAAGGCGCAAGCCGACAACCTGCGTAAGACTCGGATCGAAATGCACGCTGCGGTGCTGCGCGATGGCAAGGAGGAAACTGTACAGGCGACTTCACTACGCCGTGGCGATGTAGTCATAGTACGCGCTGGTGAATCGATCCCTGGTGATGGCGAGGTGATCGAAGGGATGGCGGCGGTCAACGAGGCTGCTATTACCGGCGAGTCGGCGCCAGTGATTCGCGAGAGCGGCGGCGATCGCAGCGCCGTAACTGGCGGCACTACTGTTATTTCCGACTGGATCAAGGTGCGGATCACCGCCAATCCAGGCGAGACCTTCCTTGATCGAATGATTGCCCTGGTTGAAGGCGCGGCACGCCAGAAAACGCCGAATGAGATCGCCCTGAGCATATTACTGTCGGGTCTGACCCTCGTGTTCATGCTGGTCTGCGTGAGCCTCTACCCATTCGGTCTTTACGGCAACGCATCGTTAACGTTACCCGTGCTGGTTGCCCTGCTGGTCTGCCTTATCCCGACGACAATCGGGGGACTATTATCCGCGATAGGTATCGCCGGAATGGACCGCTTGGTGCAGCACAACGTGCTGGCAATGTCCGGACGCGCGGTGGAAGCAGCAGGGGACGTCGATACGCTTCTACTCGACAAGACCGGGACCATCACGCTCGGCAACCGAATGGCGGTTGAGTTCATCCCCGTACTCGACGTGCGGGTCGAACAGTTGGCCGATGCTGCCCAGCTTGCGTCGCTCGCGGATGAAACCCCCGAAGGACGATCGATCGTGGTTCTCGCCAAGCGGGAATTCAACATCCGCGGACGCGAACTGGAGGAAAAGGATACCGAGTTCATTGCATTTTCGGCGCAGACGCGGATGAGCGGCGTCGACATGCCAGGACGCAAAATCCGTAAAGGTGCTTCGGATCGCGTGATTAAGTTTGCTCGCGATGCGGGTGGCAGCATTCCACAGGAACTCGACGGGATAGTGGAACGAATCTCAAAGAGCGGTGGCACCCCGCTCGTGGTCGCGGAGAACAATCACATTCTCGGAGTTATCCACCTCAAGGACGTCATAAAGGAAGGTATCAAGGAACGCTTCGCGAGACTGCGGGCCATGGGACTACGCACCGTGATGATAACCGGCGACAATCCCCTGACCGCATCCGCCATTGCTTTTGAAGCTGGCGTCGATGATTTTCGAGCTGAGGCCACTCCTGAGACTAAACTGCGCCTGATTCGCGACGAGCAGGCCCAAGGCAAGCTGGTGGCGATGATCGGCGATGGCACCAACGACGCGCCGGCCTTGGCGCAGGCGGACGTGGGAATCGCAATGAACGCTGGCACTCAGGCAGCGCGCGAAGCCGGAAACATGGTCGATCTTGATTCCAACCCGACCAAGATCATGGAAGTGGTCGAGATTGGAAAGCAGTTGCTGATTACGCGCGGCGCGCTGACTACCTTTTCAGTGGCAAATGACGTCGCGAAGTACTTCGCGATTATTCCCGCGATGTTCCTGCTGGCTTATCCTGAGCTGCAGGCGCTCAACATCATGCATCTCGCGACGCCCGAGAGCGCGATTCTGTCAGCGGTCATCTTCAACGCCTTGATCATCATCGCCTTGATCCCGCTCGCTCTACGCGGCGTGCAGTATCGTCCAGTCGGAGCGGCCGGAATACTCGCTCGCAATCTGCTCATCTATGGGCTTGGCGGCATCATCGCGCCTTTCATTGGCATCAAGGCGATTGACCTGCTGATCACCACGATTCATTTGGCTTAGAGGAGAATTCGAATGCGTTCTCTGATGGTTGCTATCAAGATGACGGTCGTCCTGACCCTTTTGACTGGGATAGTGTATCCAATCGCGATGCTTGAGGTCGGTCACGTATTATTTCCCGACCAGGCTGGCGGCAGCCTGATCTATCGGAACGGATCGCCCGTAGGATCCGCGCTGATAGCCCAGAACTTCAAAGCCGCTCGCTACTTTCATCCCCGCCCTTCTGCCGCGGGAAACAACGGCTATGATCCGACCAGCTCAGGCGGTTCTAACCTTGGCCCGACCAACAAGAGCTTTATCGATTCCGTCAAGCAGCGGACCAAGGCCGTTGTGGAGGAAGATAGTGTTTCGGCGTCGCAGGTCCCGGTGGATATGGTAACAGCCTCCGGCAGCGGCCTTGACCCGCAGATCAGCCCCGCTGCCGCCGAGATTCAAATTGAACGGGTGGCCAAGGTTCGTGGCATCAGCGCGGATACTGTGCGTGCCCTCGTCAACGCCAACACGCAGCCGCGATGGGCTGGGTTTCTGGGCGAGCCCGGCGTGAACGTCCTGGAACTCAATCTCGCGCTCGACGCAACCACCGGCAATCAACCGACCGCCATGACGAAGTAGATCACTTGGATGGCCGCGCAGACGGTACGGCGAGGATCTTCCACTGAAGACGATCGGGCCGCGGCGATAGTCGATAGTCTTGACGAACCTGCGTTCGTCCTCGATCAGGCCGGGACCGTCGTCCACATGAATCGGGCGGCTGCTGAGATCCTGGCCATCGATCGCGATCGAGTCATCGGTCATCAATTCAATCACGACATCGAACATCACTGCGCCAGTTTCCCGCTCGTTCGAGCGGCGCTCGAAAGCGCCAGGAGCTTTCCACCCGGCGAGCAGCAGGCGGAAGTTAGTCTGACAGTGCAAGGCCGCGATCATGAATATCTTCTGAAGGCTGCCCCGCTGCGCCACGGGAGCGGCAATTCTCTTGGTACGTTGGTCGTCCTTCATGATATTTCCCTACGTCGCGAAAGAAGCAGGGCTCACGATACCGCTGTCGCGGCCGTTGCCCAGCGGCTCAATACTCCGCTGACATCCCTGTCTCTGGCAGCGGGACTACTGCAACGCGGCAGAGAGGAGCAGAACGAACTGATCCGTGAGATCATCGAAGATGTTGATCGGCTCAACCATGCATCTGCTGACTTTCTTAATTTTGTGCGCGGGCGACCAGGATCGATCGCGCTTGAGAATATGGATTTCGAACTCAGGACTCTGTTCGACTTCGTTTGCAGAAAATTTGAAGGCCGGTTTGAGCGTCGGAAAATCCAATTCGCGGTGCGCGCCGAAAAGATTCCGGCAGTCACAGGCGATCCGCTGAAGCTGTCGTGGGTGATAGCTACTCTTGTCGGCAATGCGCTGCGCTATACTCCTGAGATGGGAAGGATCGATTTGACTGCGGAGCAGGAAGACAGACAGGTCAGAGTATCTGTCTGGGACAGCGGCCCGGGAATTCCGCCTCGTGTTCGAGAACTGATCTTCGAGAATACGCCTCAGGCCGGCGCAGTCTTGGACAACCCCGAAGGCGGAGTCAGCCTCGCGATCGCGAGGGAGATCGTCGAGGCGCACGGCGGCAGATTGTTCGCGGAAACGTTTCAAGACGGCGGCAGAGTAGCGTTGACGCTGCCGCTTTCCCTGGAGTCCTGATGCCTAAACTGCTGATCGTAGATGACGAAAGGAACATTCGGCAGACACTCGCCAAGTTCCTCGAGTCTTGCAATTACCAGGTTGCCACCGCGGACAGCGGGCGCCAGGCGCTGGATGTTATGTCGAAGTGCGGGGACTTCGACCTGGTCTTGAGCGATTGGCGGATGGCCGAGATGAATGGTTTGGAGCTGCTCAAAAGCATCAAGGCGAAGTTTCCCGGAACAATTGTGATTCTCATGACCGCTTACGGCACGATCGACAACGCAGTCGCGGCCATGAAGGCGGGTGCATATGATTATTTCATCAAGCCGTTTTCCCTTGATCAGGTTCAGCACGCGGTTGAGCGCGCTCTCGAGGTCCAGAATTTGCGCTCTCAAAATCGTGCACTGCGCGACTCGATCGACGGCGTTCCGTTGCTGGCCTCCGCCGACACTCGGTTTCGCGAGCTGATCGAAGTCGCGTTCACGGCGGCCGGCAGCGAGGCGAGTATTCTGCTCACCGGCGAGAGCGGTACCGGCAAGAATGTGCTCGCGCGCCAGATACATGAGTGGAGCCCGCGACACGAGCATCCTTTCGTAACGGTGAATTGCACCACCCTTTCAGAGCATCTGCTGGAAAGCGAACTGTTCGGCCATATGAAGGGGTCCTTTACGGGCGCGATTAAGGACAAACCGGGCCGGCTCGAAGCGGCGAATCAGGGCACGCTGTTTCTTGACGAGATCGCGGAGCTGTCGCTATCTCTTCAGACGAAATTTCTTCGTTTCCTGCAGGACGGATGCTTCGAAAGGATTGGTGGGCAAGAGACCATTTCGGTCGACGCGCGCGTCATCGCTGCCACTAATCGCGACCTGCAACAGGAGATCGCAGCCAGCCGGTTCCGAGCAGACTTGTATTACCGGCTCAACGTGATCAGCCTCCGAGTACCCGCACTACGCGAGCACCCTGAGGATATTCTGCCACTGGCCGAGAAGCTGTTGTCCGAGGCGGCTGCGCGAAATCGCCGCCCTGATCTCCGGTTCTCAGATGAGGCCAGGAAGGCCCTGATTCCATATCCGTGGCCGGGGAACATCAGAGAGCTTCGCAACGTGGTGGAACGTGCGGTCGTTCTGAGCCGGGGCACGGTCATACGCAAGGAAGATCTCTCGGACGTGCTCTTTGTGCCGAGCACTCAGCGCCCGATCCAGCTATCAGCCGATTCAAGCCTCGAGGAGCTGGAGGAAGAACACATCAAGCGAGTGCTGGCGGTTGCTCCGACGCTCGAAGATGCCGCCGCCACCCTCGGCATAAGCATCCCAACGCTCTGGCGCAAGAGAAAGCGATACCATATTGAATGACGCCTCGTTCAGCAGGTGCTAGCAGGTTGCGGAAAAACTCAATGAAAGACGATTTCGGCGAAGAGTAAGCATTACTACGATCACGAGAATGCGTCTTGGATCAATGTCATCAGGAGTCAAAAACCCTTTTTCCGCAACCTGCTAGGTACCGTGTGTGGGCGGTTTCCAAAATGAACGGTTCTCGGCAAGCCTTCATTTTGAGCAGGGTAGATTCGGGCGAAACCGCGAACCGTAGCTGTGATGTTTTTGGGGATAGTCGCGCATTTCCAACCAGCACCAGACGACTGAGGGGAGCGAGCCGAATCTCGTAAGCGCCTGACTCTACTGTGGGTGGTGCAGGGTTTCGAACCTGCGCCCCCGGCTTGTAAGAATGCGTTGCGGCGGGCTCGCGCCGTCACAACATCGATTGCCAAGAGGCGGAACATCATTCACTTCGGGCAGCGGCGAGACCGCGCGAACAACCTAAAGTTTGCCGGCGAGTTTGGCTGGTTAAAAGAGAAGACCGGTTTTCGGTACCGACAGGGTATCGCTTCTAGTTCCTAATTTCAGGTTCTCCGACCACAACTGCCACCAAGACTGCCATCAGCCAAACGAGTCCAACCGATTGCGCCTGGCCTTGCCGGTCAAATACCCGTGAAACTGGGCGCGCCAGTTCCTTCCGCCAATTCTCGTCGGCAAGCAGAGCTCCCGGACTTTGATGATCGATCTCTCCTGTTCGCGCCGGCTATCTCGTGCAATGTCCGACATGATGGCTTGGCAGGACAGGTCGTCCAAACCGCTCAAGATCGGCAGGAAGTTATCGAGGGGTTTGGGCCAGTTAAGGAGAAATTGCATCAGCATGCCACCGGACTCTAGAGTCAAGCGTTTGTCATCGGCGTGGGTGCCGGTATGCGACCGGCGAGTCATGATTTCAGCGTCCGGAGAAACCGTAGGCGGGCAACCTCTTGGAGGCCATCGAAGCTCCGAGGTTTCCGAATTGGGTTCTGGAGGGTGGAGGGGGAATGAGGGTGCGCCCTCTAAAGTGATCTTCCTCTTGCGATATCGAACGCCATTGGAAGTGATCTCCGGAACTTCCATTTCGAAGTGATTTGGCACGGGATGGAGGGCGACGCCGCCGAGCTTCCACACGTTAAGCCAGGCCTGGAGCAAGCCATCTAGCCGCCCTCCCGGGAAATAGTCGTTAACCGAGGGCCCAGAGACTTGGCCTTTTTCACTGACATGAAACACTTCCAAGTGATCGAAACGCTCGGCAGGGATGGCCAAGTCTCGGATTCCGTCCTTGTCCCAGCGGGTCTGCCTGTTTAGGTCGGGCATCAGCCAAACGCTCGACTCGCCTTCCCAAGCCCGGAACGCGCGGTCGCGGTCGCGAGCCACTTCGCTCAGATTCGGACTCGGCCCAAGAGTCGGAAGCCAGATCTGAATCGGTCGCATACGTTTCATATTTTAGCGTGTCGCACGATTTGTCTCACGAAGAGCATCAGGGAAATTTTCCCCTAAGTTGAAGAGTAGAGGTTCCTATGGATGCTCAAGACGAAAGACTGGCTTCGGGCGTACGACGCGCGCGAACCGGACTGTATTTGAAAGCGGCTAGCGGTCTCAGACTTCGCCATCGACGCGTGCGACGGCTGGTCGAGAAGATGCGACGCGTGCTGCCATGGCTCGAACCGAGCGACATTCCGGCCGCGCGTGCGTGGGCTGAGTTTGAAATTCTTGGTGCGAGCATATTTGCCGAACTGGTCGTCAACGGGGTGACGAACTCTGAAGGCGAACCACGGCGCCTTCTCACCGAATTGCGACAGCTCCGCCAAGCGCAACTCGCTTACGAACGTGAACTGGGCCTGACACCGGCATCGAGGATGGCGATCCGGGCGTCGGGAACGCGCGCGCAGTTCGATCTCGCGCTTGCCATAGTGCAGGCCGGGAAGGACGAGGAGGTCGTCAGTGGCGATAAGCCCGAATGACATCGCGCGCTGGCGCCACGATCCGATCGCGTTCATTGGCTAAGTTCTGCGCAACCCTGAGACCAACCAGCCGTTCGAACTAAACCGCGCGCAACGACGTTTCCTGTCGAAAGCGCTGAGGCTGACCGCGGATGGCCGGCTGCTGTATTCCGAACTGATCTTTTCGGCGCCCAAAAAATCTGGCAAGAGCACGCTCGGGGCGATGATCATGCTCTACGTGATCATGTGTCTCGGTGGCCTGTCCATAATCAAAATTCAAACTCGAACGTATTGATGATGGAGTCCCTTGAGAACCGGCACTGCGACGATGGCACCGACGGTCTGTGTGCGTCGGCAGTGGGGCGCGTCTTTGTCTAACGACAAGTGGGTTCGGACCTTGTTGTAGTAGCCGGCGTAGGTTTTGAGGACGCGACGCAGATCCGCTTCGCCGAACACCAAGACGTGGTCGAGGCATTCGCGCCGAACCGAGCCAATGAGCCGCTCGACGTGTCCGTTCTGCCAGGGCGAGCGTGCCGCAGTTGGATGATCGCGGATACCCATCGCATGAACCCGCCGGGTGTACGCCGATCCGAACGCACGGTCGCGGTCACGGATCAGATGACGCGGCGCTTCGCTCCAGGGAAAGGCTTCGGTCACCTGGCCTGCGATCCATTCTGCGGTCGGATTAGTGGTCACGGCGATCCTCGCCAGCCGCCTTCGGGCGTGGTGGAGGATCACTAGTCCGTAGAGCAGCTTGAACGAGATGGTTCTGACTACGAATAGATCGATGGAGGCGATCCCGGCGGCCTGGTTGCGCAGGAAGGTCTTCCAACCCTGCGAGCGCGGTCGCCGCGTCCTGACCATGTATCGTCCAACGGTTGATTCGCTGACGTCGATCCCGAGCATCAGCAGTTCGCCATGGATCCGGGGCGCGCCCCAGAGCGGATTTTCTCTGCTCATACGGAGGATCAACTCGCGGAGCTCGCGATCGATCCGGGGCCGTCCGCCACGCCGCCAGGACTTCCAGCGCCAGTAGGCGCGGAACCCGCGTCGATGCCAGCCCAGCACAGTCTCAGGCTTGACGATGACTATGGCATCCAACACCGACGGGAAGAGCCGAGACAGCCAGACGAGAATCAGGCGATCGATGTTTCGCAGTCGGGCGCGCTTTGGCGCCTTGCGGCTCAGAACCAATAGCTGCTGGCGCAGGACGAGGATCTCGGCCTCACGCGAGCCGCGAGCAGCAAGCACCGACAGCAGCGTGCGCAAAACCCGAGTCAGCAAACCAAACATTGCGCGTTCGACTATCACACTCGCCGAGCTTCGTCACGCGGATGACGTTTTGACGAAGCACAGGCGCTCATTCATTCCGCCGATATGAGATCTCAAGCCCGCTACCCCGCTCGCGCTGGATGACGATCTCGCAATGCGCCCGCACACTGCGATCTGGCGAACGTGTCGGCCAGCGCCGTCAACCTTCTCGGCGATCAGGTCCCGACCCTACGCCGGTACTGGCGTCATCTCAGCGCGACAGCCATTGACTGGCGTCTTTTGATTTGAGGGTGGCTTCATTTGCTGGGATAAACAGGAGCGAAGCCGAAATCAGATGGGATGAGGAATCATGCGACGAAGTGCGCTAGCATGGAGGGGAGAATCCACGCTGGCGCTGGGCGGGAAGATACTCCCCACCACTATCCCCACGAACGCACAATAGGCTCGCCGCCACACTTACGGCAACCGGTGCTCGGGTCGGCAATGGATCCCTCCGTCGCTGGCCCGTTCCTTATTGCAATATCCGTTGTTCAGCGGTAAGAAAATCTTTAATCTCTACAGGGAGGATTCCAACAATGGCTATCGAAGCAGCTCTCTTGTTGGTCGGCACCTTCCTCGTTCTAGCGATTGGTTTTTTTTACAGCGGCGCATCGGCCTACGCAACGTGATAACAGAGAGGCAGGTGCTTCATCATCTGCGTTGCGCCTCAAACCCCGATAGGTGTGGAAACCTCGCTGTGCACAAGCGTGAGGCTCGGCAGCGTGGCGGGGTTCATCGAGATTTGAGTTAGCAGAATGCTGCGCGGCGGGCCATGCGTTCCGCCGATCGCAGATCTCCAATCCGCGACGCCGCTCGCGCTCGATAACAATCGCGCAGTGCCGTTGGCGTAACTCGATCTGTCGAACGTGTCGGCCAGCGCCGCACGGAATCCCTGCCGGTGCCATTGGATTACCGTTGCCGGCTTGACCAACACCATCGCGTCCAAACAGCGCGGCCAGAGTCGGTAGCGCAAGACCCAGAGATAAGCTGTCGAAAGTAGGCAGCCGCGGTCGACCCGGCCGCTGGCGGCGAAGAACGTGCAGTTGAGGGCGGAGCGCGAGATTCTATAGCTCGACCACCGCCCGACTACGGAATCGACGGGCAAGCATAGAGACGATTGATCGCTCGGGCTTATGCATGGCGCCGACACTAAGGCAGTGATTCTCAAAACTCTAGACTTTTCGCCGCTTTCGGAGCTTTTGGTAGACCGCAGGGTCCGCGATCGTCCGACCCTCCCGCTCGCCATAGCAGAACGGCTACGTCGAACGCCTCAGAGGGAAATTACGCTGCCCTTGAGATTGGCACTCTCGCCATCGAGCCGATCCCCACGCGGATCGGCAGAATCACAAGACTGTATCCGTAGAGTTGGAGCCAGTTCTGGAGTTCCATCGAGGTGTGATTGTGCAGGAAACGGCCGATGAACCCTTCCATCTCGTCCGAGAAGATGAGCTTGCCGGCGAAGAACACTGCGTGTGGAAATTCGTGCGCGACTTCCAGACACAAGCGGCGCAACTCGACGACCACGTCGGGGGCAAGACCCGCGCGCAACTCCGGATGAAGTCCCAGGTCAGTCGCGAACTGGCAATACTCATTGAGGTCTTCGCTCATCCGGTTCTCGAGCTCGTGGACTTCCTCGTGACCCTTCAACAAGGCTGCGTCGACCTCGCCGACTCCGATGAAAACCACGTTGTGGAATTCGTCCTTGAACAATTGCGTTACCGCGATCAGGGTCGCCAGGCCCAGACCGTTGTAACCGCTCACCAGGATGGCGGCCGTGGGCGCCTCGGGATCGCGTTTGGCCGGTTCGTGCCTTTTCGCGGCGTACAGCTTGGGCAGAATATCGGCCTCGAGCTGCTCGATCGCCTTCGATACGCGTTCGTAGTGCCGCCTTACCCCGTAACAGAGCGCAATCATGCCGCCGGTGATAACCACGGTAACCCATCCGCCGTCGTAGAACTTGAGCGTCAGCGTGATCATGAGGATGGTGGCCGTAAAGAGCGTCCCGATCCCGTTGATGAGCATCTTGCGGCGCCAGCGCTTTTCGTTCTTGCGCTCCAGCCACCAGTGCGTCGTCATCCCGAGCTGCGAGAGCGTGAACGTAACGAATACGTTGATCGCGTACAGGACGACCAGCACGTCGACCTTCGCCTCGGTGCCGATAAGAAGCAGTATCGCGCCCAGCCCCATCGTGACGACGCCGTCCTGCGTCACCAGTCGCGCGCTCAGGTTGGCGAAGCGTCGCGGCAGCCATCGATCGGACGCCATCGTTGCCAGCACGCGCGGCCCGTCCACGAATCCGGTCTGCGCGGCCACGAACAGCAACGCGCCTTCAGTCAGGAGCGCGAATGTGACTATCCCGGGGCCAACGCTGAAGCCGAACAGCTGCCAGTTGGAAGCAAGCCGATCGAACATTACGGCGTTGAGGGTCTTGCCGGTGGCCGCCTCTACGTTGAGCAGCAGGTAGCCGAGCAGAATTCCGCCGGCAACGAACGCCAGCGAGATCGCCATGTAGATCATCGTGCGTTTGCCGGTCTCGGTGCGTGGCTCGCGCAGAATCGGCAGGCCGTTGCTGACCGCCTCGATTCCGGTGTAGGTGCCGCCGCCAAGGCTATAGGCGCGGAAAAAAATCACCGCGACCGCCAACATCCCCAGGCTGTGCGTGCTGGCATGCACCTCGCGCATGGCGTGGCCGACAACTGACGGCAGCTCCGGCGCGCGGCTGAGAATCGCGTAGCCGACCAGCCACACATGCATGACGATAAAGGCAAGGAAGATCGGCAGCAGCGACAGCACCGATTCCTTCACCCCGCGCAGGTTCATCACCACCATCAACACCACGACCAAAAGACAGACCCAGAATTTGTACGGCAGCCATGCGACCGGCAGAAAGCTGAAAATTGCGTCGGCGCCGCTCGCAATCGAAATCGCGATAGTCAGCACGTAGTCGACGACCAGCGCCGATCCTGAGACCAGGCCGGAATATTTGCCGAGGAGCTTGGTCGCGACCAGGTAACCGCCACCGCCAGTTGGAAACAGATCGATCGTTTGCGAATAAGACGCCGAGATGATGAAAACCGTCAGCGCCATAAGCATCGCGAGGAACACGGCCAAATACTGATGGTGCCCGAGTGCCAGGAAAGCTTCTTCAGGGCCATAGCAGGAAGAGCTCAAACCGTCGGAGCCCAGCCCGACCCATGCCAGAAATGCGACCAGCGAAAGGTTGTGGAAGATCTGGGGGTCACGGACATCGCGCGCCGGACCGATAATTACGTCACTCAGGGTACGCTTGCTCCCGTTCGAGCGGGTATTCTTCGAACCTGTGGTCGGTGATGTCATTCGAGTGCGGAAACCATTCGTCTTGCAATTTGCAATCTACGCGATTGGCAAAGGTTGCGCAAAGCAATGCCGCTCGGACCACTCGTTCGTCTGGCGGATCGCCACGAGGGAACAGTGGAATACAAAAACTGGAGACTTATCGTAGTCAGTCAGCAAGTAACCTCAAGACAGGGCACCGGGCATGGCGCAGCAAATGATGAGCGGTGCCGCCGGTCAATAGGTCGACCAGTGGAGTTTTTTCATGGATGGATATAACTACAAGATCAACCTCCAACCGGCTAACCACTTCCTCGATCACGTCGTGAGTTATGCCAAAGTAGAGTTCCGAACGGCATTTTGGATAGAGCCGTGTTGCTTCCTGCTCGAAACGCTTGAGTTCGTCGCATGCCTTCTCACGGTGCTGCTCAAGTAAACTGGTGTCATCAGACCAGCGCATGGTCCCGCGAGGTAGCGGCTCTACGACGTGAACGAGGAGCACCTCGCATTCATACTCGTGCGCTAGTTCTATCGCGTACATTAGTGCCGCGAGCGAATGTTCAGAAAAGTCGACGGGCACCAGAATCCGCTCCATCTTCATCATCTTTCTCCGGCAAGAGTGAACTGCTGGTGTTTTCGCATAGCCGCGCCTTTCGCCCTTCCGATCAGATGTATGGCAGTGGTCCTATCGCTCCTGCCATCCTGCAAACTCAAGGATCCAAATCCAACCGATCGAAGTGGCAAATCCGCTCTCAGCCCTAATCGGTCGTTTGCACTCGTAAAACAGAAGAAGCCAGATTGCCCAAGGATATGCGACCCGAATCATGCATCACGCACGCTAGTGGATATTGTAAAGTTTTCGCTTTCGCCAGAGTGTCGTGGAGTTGATGCCGAGTGCGGCCGCAGCCTCTTCCATGGTCGCGGATTCTTTGAGCACTTCTATGATCTGCCGGCGCTCGACCTCTTCGAGACTACTGACTGGTTTGGGTTCCGGAAAGGAGTAAAGTCGTTTGGCGGACAAGACCGCATGTGGGAGAAGTTGTTCGCCGATCAAATCCCGGGTGCATAGGACGGCCGCGCGCTCGATGGCGTTTCTCAATTCCCGGACATTGCCAGGCCACTGATAGCTCGCGATCGCGGCCTCAGCTTCGGCTGATAGGTGCAATCCAAACCGATGGTTTTGCAGTGCGAAGTTCGCCAATAAGTGCTCGGCTAATGGAAGAATATCTCCGCGGCGATCGGCCAGCGCGGGAATCCTCAGCGCGATCACGTTGATCCGATAGAAGAGATCGCGGCGGAAACGACCGGCCGAAACCTCTTCGGAAAGATCGCGACTAGAAGCAGCAACGATCCTTACTCTCAACCGCGAAGAGGGCAGATGCGGGCTAGATTGCCGCCCTTCGACGAACTGCAAAAGCCTGGCCTGAGCGGCATGCGGGAGATCCACGAGATTGTCCAAAAGCAGGGTAGCGGAGTCCGAAACGTCGCTTTCGCCGTCGCGTTCAGCGGGCAAAGCCGCCAGCGAGTTCCTTAAATCCTCGAAGGGATCGCTCTCGCGAATGTGCTCGGATATCGCTGCACAGTCGACGCTTAAAAATGGCGCCTCGCTTCGCCGACTCCATCTATGTATCTGGCGCGCGAAGGCGCTTTTCCCGGTGCCGCTGTCGCCGGTCAGTAGAACGGTTGCGTTGGCGAAGGCGGCTCGATGCCCTGCCTCGATAAACTCAGTCATTGGGAGGCTGTGGCTCTCAAGGAGAAGCTCGTCGTCTTTCGCACCAGTTGTCGTCGGGCGGGTCTGGGATGGCATCAGGGTTTCAATCGCAGTCTCCCCCTCGTCGCTTTCATGAGGTCCGACGAGGCCCCGGAGATAAATTCTCCGCCTGGATATTCTAGGATCGTGAAGATGTTGCCTTTGACTCATGCCATCAAATAGAGAGCGGCGAAGCAGAGCGCCATTAGTGGAACCCCGGCTACCAATCCAACACGAGCCCATTCGCGGCTCGAAATTCCCAAACGCCCGGCTGCTACGATGTTGGGAATGTTGCCAGGAATAAGCATGCCACCGCTGATCAAGAGACCCATCAGCACACCGCGCTGCTGCGCGGTCGACAGCGAGGGGCCAATCTCGGCGGCAGTGAGCGTGGCGTTGTCGACGACCGCTGAAATCGAGTTCAGCCAAAACAATACACCCTGCGGCAAGTGGCTGATGTAGGCGTCGACGAGCGGGCGCAGTCCCCACGAAAGTCCAACCAGTCCCGCGACAAACAGATAAACTTTCCCTGCGCGAAAGAAAATCTCGGACCAATTCTCCGTGTGGGCGTCAGCTTTCAGTGAGTGTCCGTACTTCGCCGGCAGGAACAGACTGAAAATTCCAACGATCGCGATGCCGGTAACGACCATTGGCCCCAAAAGTCGCGCGAGGTACCAGAAGTCCGTCTTCAGCGCCGCGATCGCTATCGTGCCGAGAGGTTCGCCGACCGGGGTAAGTGCGGCGCCCAAGCCGATCGCAAAGCAAGCCAGCACGACGGCTGCTATCTCGCTGCGGCGATCAAGCTTCAGCAAAGCAATCGCTTCGACCAAGACCAGGGCCGCGATTACCGCAGTGATGACGCTCGAAAGCAGTCCCAAAACTATGATCAAAGCGAAATAGATCCATCGCGGATCGACGACCTGCACCAGTCGTTTCACCCCCTGGTCGAGCCAAGGTCGCGTCACGCGCATGACCACGCCAAAGACCAGAACCGCGATCGTCAAGGCGATCGGTTCGGTGAGTGCTGCGTGAAGCAGATCGTGTCCCCATTGCCCACTGATAGCGGAAGCAAAGGCGCCGACGACTAGAAAGAACATCTCGATGTTCTGTCCGATCGGCTCGAACATCACCGGGCCCAACAAGACGACGACTAGCGTTACTCCTAAGCCATAGACCATCGGCAGACCGGCTCAAAATGGACGAACCGAGACTCAGATCGCGTCGTTGCCGTGTTCGTTGGTGCGGATTCGAATGACATCCTTCAGGTCGGTCACGAATATCTTGCCGTCGCCGATCTTCCCGGTATGAGCTTTGAGCTTGATCGCATCGATCACGTGTTCGTACTGATCGTCTTTAACCACGAGCTCAAGCTTAAGTTTCGGAAGGAAATCGACTACATATTCAGAGCCACGATACATCTCCGTGTGGCCCTTCTGACGGCCAAAGCCCTTCACCTCGTAGACTGTCATGCCCGTGATACCAAGGCTTTGAAGCTCCTGCTTTACAGAGTCCAAGGTAAAGGGTTTGATGATCGCTTCGATTTTCTTCATTGCTTCCCCATTCGCATTCCGATTGTCGAGCCCTATTCAGAAGGCGCGCGCCAAATCAGCCATCCTACCGCCACTAAAACTCCCACCGATGCGGGAATTACCGGCACACCGAACATAAGCGCGCCCGCCGCGCCAGCTATGCCCGCTGCAGCAGTGAGTGTTAGATAGCGCTGACGGCCGAGAACTGTGATTCTGTTGTTGGCCATCACTTCCGCTTCTTTCTACGCAACAAGCCGGCGAAGTCTGGCCGCCACGCGCGTACTGGGTCGCGTTTCTGTTCACTTTCCAGGCGGTCTCGGGCGATCTTCTTTTCCTCGCTGGTCTGCGCCAGGTCCAGCGCAGTCTGGAATTCCTCTTTTGCTTTTCCTGGAACCCCGACGCGCTGGAACAGTTCGCCCATTCGAAAGTGGGCCCAGAAGCTTCGAGGTTCGAGACTTATCGCCGCCTCCAGGGCGGCTTCGGCAGCTGGAATCTCGAGACCCTTGGTGAGCGCGATGCCGAGCGCGAGCTGGCTGTGGAAAGACTCGGCATCGAGTTGGACCGCCTGGCGCAGCAGGGCGATAGCCTCTTCGATATGATTGCGCTCCAAGGCGTCAATCCCTCGCAGCAGCAACGCGTGAGCGTCGCGAACTATGGGCGTCGGGCGCTTTCCAGCCATCGGATCTGTTAGCTCTTCCTGCATAGCTGTCGTATTCAATTCCACCGGAGTTTTCTACTTATCGAAGATGCTCTTGCCGGGTTTGATAAACATCCATCCTACGAATACCGCGAGCATGATCACCGCGAATGCAATTTGAGCTGCCATAAGTTCTCCTTTTGACCTAGTCGGCTGCCACGTCGATTGAACGGCCAAGGCCTGATGTAACTAGCTGGAACTCGGGATAACCGAGCGCTCCCATCTCCGGCAGATCGAGACCTTCAAGCTCGCTGTGGGCTCCGACCCTCTGTCCGACGACGAGGTCGACGAACCAGTTGAGGACATATGCGAGCGAAAAGACGATCCCGATCAGGGTCGCGCACCCTATGAACTGGGCGACCAACTGGCTCGGGTCGCCATAGAACAGTCCAGTCACGTTGCCATTGACACCGTTCCAACTGCCGCCGTAATTGCTGGTGCCATCTGCGAACAAACCTACTGATATGACACCCCAGAGACCGCACGTCCCATGTACTGAGATGGCACCGACTGGATCGTCGACCTTCAGTACGCGCTCGATGAATTCTACGCTCAAGCAAACGAGCATTCCGGCAAAGAAGCCGATAATCGTTGCTCCCACTGTGTTCACGAAACCACTGGGGGCGGTAATCGCGACAAGCCCCGCCAGCAGTCCGTTGCCTGCCATCGATGCATCAGGCTTACCGTAGCGAATCCACATGTAGAGCAGCGACGCGATAGAACCCGTGCATCCTGCGAGCATTGTGTTGACCGCGATAGTTCCTATCCGCAAATCGCCGTTAGCTGACGCACCGAGAGTGCTGCCTGGGTTAAACCCGAACCATCCAAACGCCAGGATGAAGCATCCGATCAGAACCATGGTCATATCGTGCCCTGGCATCGGATTTGGCTTGCCACTCCGCTGATACTTGCCGATCCGCGGGCCGATGATCATCGAGACAGCCAAGGCCGAAATCCCGCCCACAGCATGCACGACACCTGATCCGGCGAAATCGCAATATCCATGTCCGAGCCCGTAGTTCGCCCCGAGCGCTGACGTCCAACCACCACCCCATGCCCAGTTCGCGTAAAGCGGGTAAGTAATGGCGGCGAGAAACACGCTCGACATTGAGAAGGCGGCAAACTTCCATCGCTCGGCGGCGGCGCCGGTGACTATCGTCGCAGCGGTGTCCATGAACACCATTTGGAACAGGAACATCACCATGATGCCCACGTCGTAGCCCGAACCGGACAGGAAGAATCCCTTCTGGCCGAAGAGTCCCCAGGGCTTGCCGCCTATAAAGTTGAACGTGAATTCCGAGTTGAGAGGGCTGAGGCCACCTAAGGTGCTGACAGGAGCGCATCCTCCCTGCTGCAGCGCGAATCCCATTACCCAGTACGCGAACAGTCCCCAGCCGTACACCATGAAGTTCATCATGAAGGTGTGGTTCGCGTTTTTCGCGCGGCAGAGTCCGGTTTCAACCGCGGCGAAGCCAGCCTGCATGAACATGACCAGATAACCGGTCACCAGCGTCCAAATGAAGTTGGCCGCTATGCGATTCTGCCCCACCTGGTTAACTACGTTGGCGATTGTGAGACCGGCCTTCGTATCGCTGACCGGGACATCATTCACCGTACCCGTAAGAGTTCCGCTCGGATCTCCCTTCGCCAAATCTGCGGCGGAAGGGCCGCTGATCGATCTGATGTCGCCTGTACTGAGAGGCACGGATGGCGGCGGAGCCGGCGAAGCGGCTGCCGACGGCGACGCGGCTGGTGCTTGCGCCAGAACGAGCGTCGTAGGTAGAAGCCATGCAACGCTCAAGAGCAGAACGATAAGCCTGGTGAGCCGATAGCGTGAGCGATTGATTCTTATGAGCATCGAGTGCTTTCCCCTCATTCTTTCCAATTAGCCTTTTGCAGGTGATAGCGGTTGACGATCGCCATTGAACCCAAGGCAGCGATGATGAATCCCACGACCGCGACCAGTAACTGCGCGTATACTCCGGGAACCTTCACGCTCAAGACGGCTATGAACCAGCCTAGAACGCATACCAGCAGACCTAGAATCCTCATTGTTTCCCTCCGATCGTCTTCTCTAGATTTAGGCCGCAGTGGCTTTTCGGTCGGGATTAGTCTCTTGCGCCGGACTATTCCCGCTTTCCAGATGCTCGAGCGGCTTAATCCTCATAAACCAGGCGAACGATGCGATTAGGCATACCAAGCCTGCGATCACAAAGATTGGCCCCAGCGCGAAAAGACCCGCCGGCAAGAATGTGAAGCCGATGAGGAACAAAAGAAGCGCCCAACCTTGTTGACTATTCGCACCCATCGAGCAAAGTTCTCCTCTGTTCTTTTGGTTCTGCCATGTTTTCTTTTCTGAGCGAGAGAGCGGCGACTACAGGGGCCGCTAGAGCAACGGCCATGCCGCCACTTTGAGATCGCAAAAGTCAGACTGTGAGAGCAGATGGCCTACTCATAGGGGATGATCCGAAGATCACCCGAAAGTGTCAGCTCGATTCTAAATCGCGAGATAATAAACGATCAGCTGAATTGCGAGTCGTTTAGGTAGAACTGCCTAGCGAAGGGGCAGGTGCCTGTTATTTCGAAGGCGCTAAGTAGTCACGGCCCGGAGTTGCAGAGACGATTTTCAGTCGCCGCCGGGATTCTGAACCGTGATAAGTCCCGTTCTGATGGCGTAGTGCGTGAGCTCCTGGCGATCGCGAATCTTGAGCTTCTCAAAGATATTCGAGAGATGCGTCTTGACGGTGTTTTCGCTGACCTCGAGCCGCTGCGCCACTTCAGAATTGCGCATCCCCATGGCCACGAAGCGCACGATCTCCGATTCGCGCGACGTCAGGCGCTTCCCACTCACAATCCCTTGCCGCACAATTGCAGCCTGAATCGCCGGCGGCATCCACACGTGGCCCTCAGCCACCGCGCGGATCGCAGTGACCAGGTATTCGATCGCAAAATGCTTTTGCACGATCGCGCGCGCGCCAAGACGAATCGCCGTGATCCCGCTCTCAGGGCTCTCAGTTGCGGTCAGGACGATAACCGACGCCATCTTCGCAAGCCGCGGGATCTCTTCCATCGACCATCGTTCCATCTGCAAATCGAGCAGCAGCATGTCGCACGGAGTCGCGGACATCACCAGATCCAGATCGGAGAGACGCTCCACTTCGGCGACGACCTCGAAATCCGGCTCGAGCCTGAGCAGCGCCGATAGCCCTTGACGGAACAGCGCGTGGTCGTCAGCGAGGATCAGACGAATTGACATGCTCAATTTCCGGCGTTCGGAATTGCGATTTCGAGACGGGTCGAACCGTTGCCACGGATGTTAAGCCGACCGCCGGACTCGGCTACATGTGAAGCGATCGTCCACGGCGGATCGGCCGGCTTGGGAAATCCCACTCCGTCGTCGCCGATCGTGATCGCTACCCCGTCAGCACTTTGCGTTGCTGTTATTTCAACCGCTGTTGCGTGCGAATGCTTTCGTGCGTTGGCCAACCCCTCGAGTGCGATCTTCAGGATCCGCTCAGCCAGCGGACTGCGCGCGTCAATCGCGAGTTTTAACGTCACCATCGGATCGGCTGCCTCGATCGCAGCCGGCGTAGGCGTCGCCTCTATTCCTGCCAACGTGCGAATATATTTACGAACTTCAGCGTATTCGCGTTCGACGCCTGTCTGAAGGCCGAGCAGCTCGTTAGCCGCGTCATCGGATCGCCCGCGCCGGATCAATTCGCGGCAGGTCTGCAGCCGCAAGTCCACGCCCGCCAGCGATTGCACGTAACTGTCGTGGAGCGAGCGCGCGATCGAATGGCGCGCGGCCTGCGCCTCCAGCTCGCGCAGCCGTTCCTCGTAATGCGCGCGCTGCTGGCCGAAGAATCCAATCAGATAACCTGCGATCGCAAGGTAAACAGCGCGCATCACGTAGATGCCGCTGAGACCCGTGGAGATCGCAACCACGATGAGGTAAAGCGCGACAGCGCCCAGCGTTACGCGCATTGTGACCGCCAGCCCGGCGCGCATCCCCACTGCGATAATCGCGAACACCAAAAAAACGTACGACGGCCCGGTCTGTCCTTCGGTCAGAAACGCAATCGCGCTCGCAAAGAAGATATCCAGTACGATCGTGATAAACGGGAGCGAGCGCGCCCCCATCCCCTTTCGGCTCGCGGCATAGACCCCGGAACTGTAGGCGAAGTGACAAAGCAATATACCGAGGACGACCGGCGTCAGATGAAATAACCCGCCGGCGGCGCTCGGGTCGACATACAAGGAAATCATCGCCAGTATCGAGAGCACGATACGGGCGCGCGCGATGTCGAGATCGAACTGATTAAAACCGGGAACCCTCATACTTCCGAGTGAGGGAAGCAAAAGCCACGCCATCCGAAAAGGCGGTCGATCTAATTCTGCACGAGAGCCTTATGACAATGTGCGCGAGCGTGGGACACCCACCGCCACCATCAGCAGCGGGCTCTTGCCGGCAGCGTGAGCTTCAAAGAATTTAGTCGTGTCGTCGTCATAGAACGTGAGTCCCGTCCCACCGCGGCCGAGCGAATACGCCGCAAGACAGGCCCGGCCGCCGAGAATTCCCGCCTCCAGGTGCGCGTCGCCGTAGCCGCGATTCCCCAGCGCACGCAGTACGCGCTCGAGGCCGGCCATATAGGCCGCAGGTTAGTGCCAATGTCCGTGATCGCTGGAAGCGATCCGTGGGCGACTACGCCTCTCGCGGCGACCATGCGCCATCTCGTCGGCGGAAACCCCAAAGGCGAATCTAAAGCGACGATCCCCGGACCTAGTGTCATGTCCCATTAATAAGTTTACTTGTACCGATGATTTTCTGACGCACTTTCGCGGACAAATGGCGCCGACGACATAAAGTTATTTGCGGGACAGGATACTAGCAGGCTGCGGAAAAACGAGGAGTTTTCCGCTCGATCGGATATAGTGGAGTAGGAAGAGGTTGTAAGAGGAGGTGACGGTGATGCGTGGGGTGGACCATCAGCAGAGCGGAATGTTCAGTTACATATCGGCGGAGCGGCGAGTACCCAAGGATCATCCGTTGCGAGCGATCCGGGTAATGGTGGACGCCGCGCTTAAGGAGTCGTCGTGGCGCTTCGACGCGGTGTACACGAACAGCGGGCGGCCGTCGATCGCGCCGGAAAAGCTGCTGCGCGCGCTGCTCTTGCAGGTGCTCTACACGGTGCGCAGCGAGCGACTTTTGATGGAGCAGCTCGATTACAACTTCCTGTTTCGTTGGTTTGTGGGGCTCAACATCGACGACCCGGTATGGGACGTGACCGTTTTCACCAAGAACCGCGAGCGTTTGCTGGTGGGCGAGGTAGCGCAGGGCTTTTTCAACGCGGTGCTCGAGCAGGCGCGTGCCCAAGACCTGCTCTCCAACGAGCATTTCACGGTGGACGGCACGCTGATCGAAGCCTGGGCCGGACACAAGAGTTTCAAGCGCGAAGGAGAGGACGAGCAAATCCCGCCCGATGATCCGGTAACCCGAGCGTGGACTTCCATGGTGAGCGCCGCACCAACGCCACGCACCAATCGACCACCGATCCCCAGGCACGGCTGGCCCGCAAAGGGTCGGGCAAAGAGGCCAAGCTCTGTTACGCCGGCCACGTGCAGATGGACAATCGCCACGGCTTGGTGGTCAACACCCGGCTGACTCAGGCCAGCGGCAGCGCCGAACCCGAGGCGGCCCTCGCGATGGCGGCACAGATCGTGGGCCAGCATCGAGTCACACTGGGCGCCGATAAGGGTTACGACCGCAAGGAATTGGTGCGCGAGTTGCGCGCGTATCAGGTCACTCCGCACATCGCGCGCAAAATGCACAGCGCCATCGACCGCCGCACCACTCGCCATCCCGGTTACGCCATCAGTCAGATCAAGCGCAAACGGGTGGAAGAGATCTTCGGTTGGATCAAGACCATCGGCGGCTTGCGCAAAACCCGGCATCGGGGTGCCGCCCGGGTCGGTTGGGTGTTTACCTTCGCGGCCGCCGCCTACAACTTGGTGAGGATGCGCAACCTCTTGCCAATCGCCACCTGAAGCAAACACCTGAACCTGTCGGTCCTCTACTCCGCAGCCCTTTAGATGTTCGCTCAGCAACACTTACAACTAACCCGAGTGGACAAATTCCTAACTAATCGAACTTTTTCCGCAGCCTGCTAGACAAATCGCGCCGAGAGAGGAATTGGCCAATTCGGGCGAATCCCGCCGAAAGAGATGCTCTCCGGGTCCCCGGGTGATCGCGAATCGCGCGCACACGCGCGGATTTCGATTGATTCTCCGAGATGTCCGCGACCCCAGAGACTGGATGGTGGAGCGCAGTTGTTTCGAACTCTCAGGCGACTTCCTGTAGCAGACTGGAACCGGCCCCGGCCGAGAGGGTTACGCGGAGCGAAGAAGGGACCGAGCGTGTGGGCGCCCGATCCCCTGTCGTGCCTCGTGGCGCTACTTTTTGCTCTTTGCCTTTTTCTCCCGCGCCGCCGAACCGTACCGCTTGCTGAAACACTTTCGGCACCGCCGATCGCGTCGCTTGATGAAGCTCGGCGCCAGGTCGTCAGAGCCGCAGTAGCGGCATACGAGCTTCTCTGCCTTCGGCTTGCGCTCGGCCTTGTTCCCTGGCAGTCGCCGATGCTTGGTGTCGGTCGGTTCAATCTTCTTACCACTTGCCAATTTCGCGCGTTCCATTTTCTTGGTCTCCTTCAGCCATATATTGGCTGACCGTGGATGTTTGCTCTGTTGCGCCCACGAAGCGAGCGGTGAGCGCTCATTTTCCTGCGACCTGCCAGCGCGAGCGAAGGCGATGAGAAGGCGAACGGAGCGTGAACACGTTGACTGGCTTCGGAGGCGAACCAGAGCGATGTGTGTGACTGCCCGCGCTGGAGGGCGGGCAGCACATGAAACACAAATTATCTTCAACTACTTCGGCACTGGCGCACGAAATCGCGGCGCTACGACAGGCTACTCCGGCCGATCTCAAGGAACGCTGGTGGGCGCTCTACTGCACCGAACCGCCGGGGCGCATCAGCCGCGATCTGCTGGTGCGCGCCCTTGCCTATCGGATCCAGGAAAAGGCGCTCGGTGGGCTCAAGCCCTCGACGCGCCGATTGCTGGCAAAGGTCGCCGCCGCTGCGTCGGCACACCGGCCGATGCGCGTGGCACCTCAACCGACTCTCAAACCGGGAACAGTTCTGCTACGCGAGTGGCACGGCACCCAGCATCAGGTGATCGTCCGCGAGGACGGCATCGTCTTCCGGGGCAAGCCGTACAAGTCGCTGTCAGAGGTCGCTTACCGAATCACCGGCACCAAGTGGTCGGGGCCGCGCTTCTTCGGACTGAAGGCGAATCGCCAGGAGCAGACCAATGGAGCAATCTAAACCTCGGTCCCGCCGCTGCGCGATCTATACGCGCAAGAGCTCTGAGGAAGGGCTCGAGCAGAACTTCAACTCTCTGCACGCCCAGCGCGAAGCGTGCGAGGCGTTCATCAAGAGCCAGGCAAGCGAGGGCTGGAAACTTGTAAAGACCGCATACGACGATGGCGGACTATCGGGCGGCACCATGGAGCGGCCCGCGCTAAGGCGCCTGCTCGCTGATATCGGTGAAGGCCTCGTTGATGTGGTCGTGGTCTACAAGGTGGATCGCCTGACCCGCTCGCTGGCCGACTTCGCCAAGATGGTCGAACTGTTCGATGCGCACGGAGTGTCGTTCGTCGCCGTCACGCAACAGTTTAACACCACCACCTCGATGGGCCGGCTGACGCTCAATGTCCTGCTTTCCTTCGCCCAATTCGAACGGGAGGTAACGGGCGAGCGCATCCGGGACAAAATAGCCGCCTCCAAGCGCAAAGGCATGTGGATGGGAGGCGTGCCGCCGCTGGGATATGACATTCGCGAGCGGCGGCTGGTCGTCAATCCTGCGGAAGCCAAAACTGTCAGGCACATCTATGAGCGCTACCTAGAACTGGGGTGCGTCCGGCAGCTGAGCAAGGAACTGGAGCAGAGAGGGATAAAGTCGAAAGTCCGCGTCTCTCGCAACGGCATCAAGTCGGGAGGGTGCCGGTTCTCTCGTGGAGCATTGTACGAGCTGCTGGCTAACTCGATTTACATAGGTGAAATCCGGCACAAGCAGGAACGCCATCCGGGGCTGCACGAAGCGATTCTGTCGAAGGAACTCTGGGAGAGAGTGCAGCAGCGGCTCAATGAGAACGCCGCACGCGGTCGCGGTACATCAAACAGATCGATTAGTAGTCCCCTTGCCGGAAAGCTCTTCGACGCCGATGGTCAGCCGTTGTACGTACAGGGAGCGACCAAGGGCACGCGGCGCTACCGCTACTACGTCTCGAAGTGCCTGGTTGGTGGCTCGGCGAGAGACAACGGAAAACGGTGGCGACTCTCGGCGCCCGAGCTTGAGCGCGCGGTAGCGATCGCCGCGCGACACATCCTGAGCGATCGGGCGGGACTGCTGGAGGAGCTTGAGAAGTCAGGCATCGATTCGCCCGATCTCAGAGCCACTCTCGAATCGGCGTCGAATTTCTCGCGGAGGCTGCAGAATGAGGCCGATGCCGCAGCGGCCCTTGTCGAGATCGTGAGCAAAGTCGAAATGCACGATGACGGCATAACGGTGACACTCCGAATCGAAGTCCAGTGCTCGCGTGCAGGCCTGCGGACCAGCAGCAACCTCAACTTATCTCGCTTCGTCCCGCTCAGAATGAAACGACGCGGGGTGGAGACACGCATTATCATCGCGGCCGGTGACGATCTGCCACGGAAGGTAGATCCCGCACTGCTCAAGGCGGTGGCGCGTTCGAGGGGGTGGTTTGAAGAGTTGGCCTCGGGCGGCGTGCGCTCGTTAGCGGAGATCGCGCGACGCGAGCGCATCGCTGTGCGTTACGTCGAGCGTCTCTCTCGCCTGGCATTCACAGCACCCGGCATCGTCGAGGCAATCTGCCAAGGACGACAGCCAACTGAGCTCAGTACCGAAACTTTGCTCAACCGGATCGATCTGCCGCTCGAATGGCCGGCGCAGTTGAAGGCGATCGGAATCGACTAGAGCCACGACCGGCCCCATTTCAGAAAGGCGATGGATGAGCGAATTTCGCTCGAAGCGTGAAGCGAACCGGCTTTTCTGCGCCTGGAGACAAACCCGGGAAATTCGCCGAAGCGGGTGCAGGTCTCGCGCTCTCCGGTTCGCATCAAGCGCACAAGCGCCGCCTCACGCGGGGATTTTCCGCTCACTCCAGATTATAGGGAAGCACTACAGACTGTCTGGCGGAGAGGGGCGGATTCGAACCCCCGGTACCGCAATGGCTTCTATGGGGGAAATTCGGCCTGCGGTTTGTGCGCAGTATCCGACCGTCAAACAACCAAAAGAGCTGCAGAGAGCAAAGCGAGTCGTCGCTCTTACCGGACAAAAAACTCAATGCTTTTTCCGTACAGATTCGCGAATTCGGCCAACTCGATCACGTCAATCCGTCTTTCTCCGGATTCACACTTTGAGACGTACGATTGAGGACGCCGCAGCCGGCGTGCGACCTCGACCTGGGTGAGCTCCACTTGACGTCGAGCTTCTCGCAAGCGCGCGAGCAGGTGCTTGTATCTCTCGGAATGCAGACTCCGCCCCATTGCCTACTGCCTCTTCCCAAGTCTTGTTCTGGATGATACATTCGAATTTGGAATATCCCAATTTAGGATATTTGATATCCAATGAATTCTTGAAAGATAAATCATGCCAAGCAAGCACAAGTACAACCGTCGGCAAAGTTTGAATCGTCTGCGCCCTACGTTAGATACCCTGATCCGATGCTTTCGCAAGTACGTCGAGACCAATCCGAGCCGCTTCAGAATTGTCGAGAACAGCGGAAAATCACATCGAATCTGTACCGTCTTGCTTCGCGATCCGGTTGAACCTTCGTGAGACTCGCGTTTTACGGTCGCTTCAGTTCCGACAATCAACGGGAAACGTCGATCGCCGACCAACTGCGCATCGTGCAGAGATGGTCGTATCAACGCGGGCATAAGATCATTTCAGAGTTCTCAGACGAGGCCACGTCCGGCGCTAGCCTTAAGTTGCTGTTGGGGCTGCAAAGAGCACTCGACGCGGCAGCTGCTGAGCCGCGCCCGTTTGATGCCATCGTTGTCGATCAGCTCTCGAGGCTCTCGCGCGACATTGGTGATACCGATGCGATTATCAAGCGCTTGCGATTCATCGGAATCAGCGTCATCGCCGTCGCCGACAACATCAACACAGCGGACGATACAACCAAGATCAGCGTGACGGTGAAATCCCTGGTCAACGAGCTCTATCTCGATGATCTCAGAAAAGCGACGAAACGCGGTTTAGACGGTCAGTTCCTAAAAGGTTACGCAACCGGCGGCCGAACCTACGGATTCATTTCTGAGCCGGTGCACGGCCTGAGTGCATCAGAGGCCGGAGGATCTCACGGAAGATCGGAACCGGTCGGCTACAGGATCAAGATAAATCCTGCTGAAGCGGTGGTTGTTCGGCGCATCTTTCAGGAGTTCCGAGAAGGTAACGGCGAAAAGGCCGTAGCGAAGCGCCTGAATGCTGAGAAGAACGGGCGATCGTGGCGGCCCAACACGGTTTTCCTGATACTTCAAAATCAAAAGTACATTGGGCACTTCGTCTTCAATCGCAGGGAGTGGCTTAAGAATCCCTCGACCGGACGTCGCGCTTATCGCTGGCGGCCGCCTGAGCAATGGGAGGTCAGGCAATCCGAGGATCTCCGTATCATTGACGACGACCTCTGGGCAGCGGTCCAGCACCGCCTGCGCACCCGAAGACGTCTGTTCGCACATGGACGTTCCCGGACTGCGCATCTGCTTTCGGGCCTCCTGTTTTGTGAGACATGCGAAGCGTGCCTCAGTGTTGTTGGCAAAAATCATTACGGGTGTCGCAGCCACGCCGAGTCAGGGATTTGCTCGAACCCGATCCGCATCCATCGCATCTCACTTGAACATGTTATTTTGTCCGAACTCGCGTCCCGTCTGACCTGCTTCGTCGATGATCTGGTCAAGGCGGCGACGCAGATCGTTCAACGCAATGCTAATGGTGACACGCATCTACAGCTCAAGAAAATGAGGGCTCAGGCCGATGCAATAATGGACGCCGTCAAGAGCGGTGCGCTAGGTGGCCGTGCGCTGGAAGAGGCGCTGCTTTCATATCAACAGATCTGGGACCAGGTTCAATCGCTGGAGAAGGGGGCTCGTTCGGATCCTCGGTCGCCTGTCAATGAGGTTCGATACGATCGCACGGTTGTCGAGGACTTCATCTCGCGTTTGCCGGAGACGCTGTGCGCGCACGTCGATTTGGGTCGGGAGTTTTTGCAGCAAACCCTGGAGTGCATAACGATCGCCGACGTCGGTGAACGGGAAATTTCGTGCCCGATATGCAAGAAGGCGTTGAAGAAACTCACCCCGCAGCATCTCGAGAAGCACGGTCTTGGACTTGAAGAGAGCTACCGCAAATTCCCTCGGCTTGGCTTCAACAGGTGCACCCGTTTGACCATCAAGCCAACCGCAGGCGGTCTGCTCTTCACAGGCAAGGTGTTTGGTTTGATGGTTGCGGGGCAGGGGCTCGAGCCCTCGATTCCCGGCTAAACGCTAAAAGTCTGTTCGGCAGACTGTCGACCTCGAACCCCTCCAATTTGACCCAAGGGGGCGAGTCTAGCGTGCCCGCTTGCTACCAAAAATCAAGATTTTGACAGGCCTTTCCCGCTGACTTGCAAAATTCTCTGCTCAGGAGTGTGGTTCAAAGCCCTGAGCTCGATTGCGGAATCGTGCCCAAAAATAGGGATTATTTGCGGGGGAAGGATTTGAACCTTCGACCTCCGGGTTATGAGAACGCGCCGACGCCGATACTGCTACTCAAGAATCCAAGAAATACAAAGACTTTTCATCGTCTGAACTCGTTGGATTCCGTCGAAATTCGTTGGCGAACCGGCACCAGAACCGGCACCAATCCTCAACTCTGCGACGCCGCATTTTGTCGCTGCTGCCAGCGGTCAAGCGTCCGAACGGCCTCTCGCTGATGCGCCACGCTTAGGTGCGCATAGCGTTGCGTCATCTGTGGACTTCGGTGCCTCATGAGACCTTGTAGAGTATACAGATCGACGCCGCTCATAGCAGCGCGCGACGCGAAGGTGTGTCGCAGGTCGTGGAAGCGGAAGGATTCGATCTGGGCGCGTCCTAGCGCTGGGTACCAGTATCGGTTGAGAGTGTGAATGTAACCGCCTTCAGGTGCGGTGAAAACGTAACCGCCCGAATTGTCTTGTCCCCGAGGCTTGATCGCGACGACTTTTGATCGCTTCTCCCATAGAGCTCGAAGCGTCTGGCTCGCGGTATCGTTCATCACGACGTGCTCGTTTTCTCCTGACTTCGGTTCGCGGACCGTGATAGTTCCGCTGGTGAAATCAACGTCGGCCCAATTGAGATTGAGCAGCTCTCCTCTGCGCATACCCGTGTGGAGCGCGATGGTAACGAGGGGACGTAACCAATTCGGCAACGCATCGAAGAGCCGGAGTTCCTCCTCATCGCTCAGATAGCGCACGCGCTTGTTGTTCTCGCGATAGAATCTGACCTTGCCAGTTGGAGCTGATTCGACTTTGCCGTCGCGGAGCGCTCGGAGAAAAATGGCGCGCAAGAGTTGGAGGTGGCGGTTGACGGTTGCAGGCGCGTGGTCGCGCGACAATTCATCACGGAAAGCCTCGACCGCTGCTGGAGTAATTGAGGCTGCAGGTTGGCCGCCGAACCTCTCGCGCAAGCGGCGGTAACGTTCTGGACCCCATCCCTCAGACCGGCCTTCCGCTTCTGCGGCGCGCTGGTAGCTTTGGAGGATATCGGCAAACATCACCGGTTTTCGGCGTTCGGGTGGAAAGTAGCGGCCTTCACGGATTTCAGTCTTTCGCTTCTCGTAAAGCTTGCGCGCAAGTCCTTTCGGGCCGGCCTTCTCCCGCCGCTCTGTTCCGTTCACATCGTGATACCTAATCCACCAAGATCCGGAACCCGTCGGCCGCTCAAAAAGGCCGCGATCCCTGCTACCCACTCGTGCCATCTTCGTCGCCTCCTCCTCCGCCGGTCAGCCGGTAGCAGGCGTGTTTCCTGTTACAAAAGGCCTGGTCAGCACGGTTTCGCTATTTCGTGATCACTCGCTCAAGATGCAGCTGCAACACTCCGCCGGTCGCTCCAGCCAATCAAATCAATAACGCGATAACGGACGCCTCTCTTGCCAACCTTTACGTGAGGCAACTCGTGTCGATAAGTCATGTCGCGAAGGGTCGGCTCAGCCAGGCCGAGAAAGCGGGCCGCCTGTTCTGCGGTGAGAAGCTGATAGAGTTCGAGGACTTTGGCATCCCCAGCGGTCGCGCGCAGTACAGCCGATAGCGCCACTTGCCGTGCCGCTGCTCCTTCGCTTTCGCGTTCAAATTTGTGGTTCGCAGCCATCGAACAAAAATTGGCTGGCGCTGTCAGTCCAGACTCGAATGAAATTCCCTTTACAGCATAACTAGCTATCTAGCTAATTACGAAGTTTAAGTCAAGAGCAGATTTAAGCCGCCATTGTTACGAAGCCCGAGGGCTCCAATCTGAATTGTCTCCGCCCGCGTGCCCGAAGGGCCAGGGCGTGCCGATGCCTGAGTGAGTGCGCAGCATTTTGAAGGCGCCGCCCTCTCAACCGAGTCTGGAGGGCGGCGCTGGATTCTGAGATGCGCGCAGTGGAGCGCTGCAACCGTGACGAGCGCAGCGTCCGGCGCGACAGCGCCGGTGGCGCGTTTGCAAGCGCAGCAAGCGCTACCTTCGCAGCGGCGCGAAGCGGAGCGCGAGCGGCGCCGTGCGCCGCGTGGCCGAGCGGCGAAGCTTGCGGAGCCCGAGTGCCCGCGCTCATAGCGCAGCGACGATGGACGGAACGATTCGACAGCAACGCTCGGCATGAATCGGTCACCTGCGGATTCCGTAGCTGGGCGTGATGGTCTGGCGGCGTGGTTCCGGAACCATCGTGACTTCTCGTCCCGCGTTTAGATGGAGACGCTCCAAGGCAATCGACTTTTCGCGAGTGCGGCTGACCGCGTGCTGTAGGGCCGAACGGTCGTCGGTGTAGATCGTCGCTGCGAGGCGTGCCCGGCTGATCGAGACATAGAACTGTTTGCGGTTAACAAGCTCAGCCGAGCGGAGCGTATCGATATTTGCGATCACACGATCAACCGTGGCGCCCTGGCTTGAATGAGAAGTCGACGCGTAGCCGTAGTCGATGTGCTTGAGACGAGCGATGGCCGCGCTGATCTCGCGCCCGTTGTCGATCTGCAGACGTGCTTTGCGATCGTCTATGGCAATGATTGCCGCAAACTCTCCATTGGCGACACCGAGCGCACGATCCGGCGCGCGGAATTGAATCCGGTCGCCCATGCCGAATACGCGCCGCTCTTGATGGAAGACCTCGACTCCGGACAGGCGCGAGGGATCGTAGGTGACAGCCTTTCCTCTTTCATCTCGTACCACCATTTGGTTCCGTTCCGGATCGATTGCTTCGATCCCGGCGTAACTTCCGCGCTCGATACTCAGGCGCGCACTTCCGCGGCGGAATCGGAGCACGTCGCCGACCTCGTAACTCTGGACGCGTTTGCGCTGGGGTCGGGTCAGATCGCGGTTGACGAGCACGATCTGTTCTCGTCCGTCGGAGCCGATGTGCCCGCGGTCCTTGAGGGCCGCGCGAATTGCGGCGTTCAACTGGCGGCGCTCGTCGTTGGCCGGGCTGACGACGAGAACCTTTTCAGCTCCTTCGTGCGCGGCAAGATATTCGCGCGCAATCGCTGCGTGGCGCTCATTCGGATCGACAATCTCGCGGATGCGGCCCTGCTGCTCGAGTAGTGCGATCGCGTGTCCGATTTCTCCGCGCGAAGCGAGCGTGACCGCTTCACGCAATCCGGGATCGACTTGGCGACGGATGGTCTCCAATCGCGCGACGGACATGCCCGCCTGCTGCATCTGTTGGATGGGCCGGCCGGCCTCGATGGCGTGATGCTGGCGCTGATCGCCGACGAAGACGACCCGACCGGCCCCGGCCTCTCGCGCCTTGTGCAGCAGGGCGTTCATCTGGTGAGTACCGAGCAAGCTCGACTCATCGATGATCCACACCTCTTTGGGTGCCCGATCAGGAAGCGGGCTTGCGAGCAGACTTGCCACGGTCCTCGACTCGATGCCCGCTTCGGACAACGCCTTGACCGCGCGCGTGGTCGGAGCGAAACCGCGCACCGCGTAGCCAGCGTTCTCAGCGAAGTCGTTGAGCGCTCCAACCGTAGTCGTCTTCGCTGCGCCTGCGCGCCCCTCGATCGAGGTAAGCCAATCGGTAGCAGTCAGTGTCAGCGCCGCGGCCTGTGCCTGTTCGGCGGATATCGAGCGCCCCGACGCCCAACTGCGCGCGTGCTGTTCGGTAGTGATCGCCTGGGCGCGCCCTCTGCCGAGGCGCATAAGTTCGAGATTCTCGCGCTCCAGCGCCACCATCTCGGGTGTGGTGTAGACGACTCCCGGGAACGAAGGGGAGACAGCGAGGGCGATTAGATCGCCACGTGATTCCCGAATGCCGGTCTCGCGCCGCACGCCCTCGAGATCGGCGATTCCCATCGCGTACTGAAGAGCGGTGCGTTCCAGAGCCCGCCGGTCAGTAACGGCCTCGCGTTCGGTGTTGTGAGCTACGCTGAAGCTGAGCGCTTCCTCGATCGCCACCGGAGAAACCGCCCGCGAGGGGCCGCGTGCGAGCGCGAGTTCCGAAATCTCGGCGACCGCGATTTGATTGTCATGAGCGCGCGCCTTCCATTCCGCGCGAAGCTCGTTTTCGTTGCGCTTTTCTTTGGCAAGCCGGCTCTGATGGGCGGCGATCTGCGCCGCTGCCGCTCCGGTCGAGTTTTGGCGATTCAGAAGTGCTTCAATGTCCTGGCGTCTGCGCGAAAACGCCATTACCTGTTCGCGCGTGTATCCCTGCAGCTCCCAGCGCCCGTCGGCCGCAGTCACGCTGATTCGATACCCAAGCGCTTGGACCTCGCGGCCAAGTTCCGAGCGGTAAACCGCGGTCGCGAAGCTCTGGCTGCGATAGATCTCAACCGGGTCGAGACTCCGCCACATGCCGTCCGGCCTAAGCGTCATGTTGGCGATTACGACGTGGGTGTGGAGGTGAGGGTCGGGGCCGTAGCCGTCTTTAGCACCGGTCTCCGATGGCCGCGCGGCAATGTGGTCGAAGCGGGCGGCCACGATGTTGGCGCTGGTAACC
This sequence comes from uncultured delta proteobacterium, assembly GCA_963842085.1. Taxonomy (GTDB): domain Bacteria; phylum Desulfobacterota; class Binatia; order Binatales; family Binataceae; genus Binatus. Next base: position 1,253,366 of record CAWJET010000001.1, on the reverse strand, counting down.
CACTCCTGTCCCCGGTGTTGACGCGCCTGGGCGAACTTTTCAAGTTCCGAAAGCGCGCGCTCGACCGCACGCCGGTGCGCCTCTAGCAGGCGCGAATCTTCGCCAACCAGCGCCTGGATGCTGACTGACTTGGGCGCATTGAAGGTCGCATCCCAGCCTGCGCGGCGCTCGTCCCGGCCGGCGGCGGCGCTGACGAGGACCGCGCTCGTACCGGGTCTCATTCCCCGCAGCACGGTCCGAAAATCCTCCTCGCTGACTGCGCCGCTCAGCCCGAGAGTTTCGGCCCCTCCTCCGTACCATTCGCCGGTGACGCGGTGCGACTCGGTATAGTAATCATCCTCGGAGTACTTCTCCTGATAGTAGGTCTCGGCCTGGCCGACACTGAGCGCGCCTTTCGACATTACCAGCATGGCTCAGATCCGTTCCCTTCGTTTGCTCGCCGCTGCGGAATGCAGCGGGATCACCTGCGCCCGTCGCGCTGGCTTCACCGGCGCAGGCAGATTGACGCGCGGGATGAAACCTTCCTGTCGGACTTCGGGCGCAAGATAGTCGAAGCGCACGAACGAGCGGTGATGACCTGTGATGCAGAGGTAGCCCGACAGCGGCTGGAGCAGCTGCATCTCGGCGGGCATCACCGCGGGTTCGGTCGTTCGCTGTTCGCGAATACCGAACGAGTATCGCTCTCCATGGCTCGCGTTAGCGCTCAGATGGCCGCGCTCAACCTCGTGCTCGCCGATCTGCGCGCTGCACCATTGCGCCGTCTCAGGCTCTCCGGTTCTCAGAATCAGCTTGGTGGCGGGCGAGGCGACCAGTGTGGCGGCCTGGTTGGCGCCGTAAATCGTTCGCAATTGGGTGATGGCCTGAAAGCCAAGCACGACCGCGAGGCCGCGCTTACGCCCGCGGACGACCAGATCCTCGAGCTTCGCCTGCCGTCTCAGCACCGCAAGCTCGTCGGCTACTATCCAGACCTGTTCACGTCGGCGCGGCCCAACTTCGCCGCTCATCAGCCGATGGATGATGCAATCGAGCCACACGCTCTGCAGCTGAAGCGCAGCGTCCTTTGACTCCTCCGACGAAGTCAGGAAGAGCCAGCCGTTGCGCTGCGCCGACCACTCCAGTGCGCTCCAAGTTCGCGGCGCCTGCACGGGCAGGTACTGGAACGACTTGGTCGCATTCGCGGCGGTGGCGACTATGCCGGCACCCTGCTCGTGCGCTCCGGGATCGATGAGCGCTTCGGCTGGCGTCCCTGCCAGCGCCCGTCTGAGATCAGCTCGCGGCAGGGTCAGCAGGCGCGGGATCGACGCGGCTTCCTTGGGCTCGGCTATGCGGAAGATGCTCGTCAGCAGCGTCCGGCTGCTCTGACGGAAGAAGAAGCTCGCCCCACCCTCGTGGTAAGCATCGGGTGGATCAGGGAGCAGCGAGGCGGCTAGCGCCTCGCAGTCTGCGTCGTGACTCTCATCGCGGAGCTCATACAAAGGTGACCAGCGTGGGCAGCGGGCGTCGAGCGGATTCAGGATGAAGTCGCCGCGACCGGGCTGGTAGAACTCCGCGACGAACTCGCACTCCGGGTCCACGACGACCGCGGTCTCTCCCCGCTCCTTGATCTGTCGCAGCAGCGAACGTATCGCGACCGACTTGCCGGAGCCGGTCGAGCCGGCGATGAGAAAGTGTTGGCACTCCAGCGCGCGCGGTATCCGAATGCCGGCCAGCTGAATGCCCGCGCGGCTGCCCAGCTTGCGGGCGAGTTTGCGCGCCGAAACCAGAGTGATGCCGCGAATATGTCTGGCTTCTGATGGACCCAGCCGCAGGAAGAGAACGGCGATGCACGCTGCCTCGATCAGACCGGTGAGTACCGCGCCCCAGGGGGCGTAATGCCAATACCATGAAGCGAACGAGCCGCCGAGGTAATACTTGTAATTGAGAAAGGCGTACATGCTGGTGATGGTGTAGCGCCCGCCGCGGTAGGGGAGCGACGCGAAGGTCAGCGGAATTTCCTGAGTCAGGAACCACGCCAGAAACCAGCGAATGAAATAGCGGTGCGCGGCGGGGCCACCATAATGTCCGGTCCAGTGCCAGACGAGGCACACTGTCATCTCGACCCAAATCACCGCAGTCAGAAGGAGGTAGCGGAGCGCCTCTCTGAGTCTGAACTCCAGCGAAGCAAGGAGAGTGTGTTCGTGAATTGCCTGACGGATGGCGGGCGTCATGACTGGATCTCCTTGCTCTTGAGCACCTGCGCGACGTGTTCTCTTGCGGTCTGCTCGGAGGCCTCGATGATCTCGTCGACCACGTCCGCTCCCAGCGTGTGGTCGAGCGAATGCAGAACGACGGAACGGGTCTTGGCGATCTCGAAGATGAGCTGCGCGTACCCGTCCAACGGTTGGCTGTGTGGCTGAGGTTCCATCTGTGATGGACCGGCGGCGAGATAGCGCACGGCGAGAATCTCGCGGATGAGATCGCTCTCGGTGACGCTTCGGCGGCGCGCTTCGGCCGCGAGGTGATCGGCGATTTCCTGCGGGACTCGGGTTGAGATCGATCGGGTGCTCATGTCTGATTCTCCAAAGGGTGCTGTAGACGGGTGTTTACGCTGATTTGGCGGGGACTTAGCCTGCTTCACGCGTGTTGCTGTAGACAGCGTCTGCGCAATGTTTACGGGCACTTGCACGATTCGCGTTCATCCAGGCGATGAGTGACGTGTCAATTGCAGACACGTGCGAAGCACGGCATAGGTGCTGGCGTTGAAGGCAGTCACCGTTGTGCCTTGGTGCTGCCGTTGGTCGAAAACGCGGTTCGGGCGTGGCGCTGCTGACTGTGAGCGCCAGAGCGCGACCACGACTGGAACTCACGGTCGGCGTCGAGGAAGGCACTGAGAATCTCCGGAATCAGCGCCTTCGAATCCACGGCCTCGCGGTGAACGTGTTCGTAATAGCGCGCGTAGCTCTCGAGCGCGGCGTTCAGGTCGCCGGGCAGCGTCACGCGCATCTGTAGGGAACGAAGCGGCTTTGCGATGCGTGCGAGTTTCATATCGGACCTCCACCAATGGTCGTTTGGAATGGACTGCTCAAAAGGGCAAGAGAAAAGTCAGCAAGTGAACAGCAATCAGCGCGGCGTAAGCTGCCAATCCGCCAGCCAATAAGCGGCCTGCTCGCTGATGGCTGCCGACCGCGTACAGGATCGCCGACAACGTGAAGTTCAGCGCTATTACTGCGTGAGCCACGGGACCGATAAGGATGTCCTGAAGCGCGCCGAGCGTCTGATCCCAAGGCAGGACATCGGCGTATTGTGCGGCCGACGACGGCGCGGCATGAAGCGCGAGGAGGACCGCGGCGCAGGCGGCGATGCGCCATCGGAGGTTCGACTTCGGTGCTTGCTTTACTGCGATTGGGATCATGGGAACTGTGGAGCCCTTGGCTACATGACTAACTCGCTATGTAGCGATACACGGCGCGAGTGTCAAGTGGGAAGATCGGTCTGGACGAAAAGGTCGAGGGTTTGGTTGGCAGGCTACGCGGTCAGATAGCCGAGCTGGGAGAGCCGCACGGTGGCGGCCTCGACGGATACATCGAACGCGAGGGAGATACGCTGGCAGAGCACTGACGCTTCCGGCGATTCCTTGGCCACCGGCGGACGCTCGGATCGATTCTGGAAATACGCCTCGACCGTGCGCCGCGCAAAGCTCTCCGGCATCAGCAAGGCACCTGAGGCGTAGCCCGCCTGCCACTCAAACCAGTCGAACACCCGCTCGGTTGGAAGCAGGCTCTGCCAGTAACAGCGATGCGGACCGCCGGCAACGCCGTACTTGTCGTACAGCCAGGTGTGGAGCATCACGTGGCCATATTCGTGGGTCAGGGTTGTACGCAACCGATTGTTGCGATGCCGTTGCTCCCACAGTTCGCGCGCGATTGCGACCCGCGGCTTTCGGCCGCGCTCGAACTGGGTGAACCCAAAGACCTCGTGGATGTCGTCGGAAAGATTCGTTGCCAGGTCGAGGTCGGCGGCGTCACGCTCGATCAACATCGTGACCGCCTCGGTCGGAACCGGGATGCGCTCAAACCCGAAGTGCAGGCGCAGAAAGGTGGTGATCCTCTCCTCGCACATCTGCTCGAGCTCCCGGATCTCCCAGTGCGGACGCTCCGGGAAGCGTCGGGTCCTGTCCGGTATCATCTTCACGGCCGCTTCTTGCGCTTAACTTCTCGGCGAAACGCCTTCCAGCCAGCCGCGAGTTCCTGCGCACTGTTGACGGTCGTCGCGCTGAGGTCGGCGGGAAACCGCCCTGCCAAAAAGTAGAGCACATCCGAATCGACCTTGAGAACCTTGGCGAGTTGTTCAAGCACTTCGTCGGAAGGCTTGCGGCGGTCGTGTTCGAGGTCGACCAGGAACGGAATCGAGATCGGCTTGCCATCGGAGTTGCGCACCTCCGCCACCACCTCGCGTCCGGCCAGTCCAAGCTCCTTGCGCCGCTCAACGATGAACCGTCCCAGTGTTCGCATATATAGCTATGTAGCATGAAAGCCCGAATCATGGAACCTTGCGCCCCAGACCATCTGGGAACTCGGGCTATAACGTTCTGCCAACAGGCTGCGTCGATGGCCGCCGTCGACGCCACGCGCTGCGTGGTACCTCCGCTCCGCCCGCCGCAACAAGCTCGTCATCGGCTATCACCAGCCTCGCCGCGGTGGGCAAACCTCCGGTGTGATTCGCGATCGATTCTTAACGACGAGCGCTCAGGCGCTATACGTCGAAGACGGCAAACTAGTGTTGTGTCTCCCAAATCGGTCTTGATTGTTGGATCATTTTGGCCGCGTCTGCACTTGAGAAAATCATTATGCACCGTAAAGTTAATTGCGGCACGCGACATCAGGCTTGAAGAACCGCTGACTTCAAACGCCGGCTGAGGACGGCGGAGTGCCGGACTTCGGTCCAGGATGCCTTCTCGTCACGCGGTGTTTGCGGGCAATCCGGGGACGGGTGGCACCCTTCGCGGGTGGTTTAGCCCGTGAGCACGCGGAGGATTAACAATCCTTCGAGAGCCCTGAGAGTTTGAGCGCCGATTTGGAAGGGCCGCGGAGCACCCAGCCTTCCCTTGAACGATACCGGGGGTTTGGAATCCACAGACAGGGACTAGGCCCGAAAGGGCGCTCGGTCTCTTTCGTTCAAGGCTTCGTCCCAAGCTGGCACTGTCCTAAATCGCAACTGACTGGCCTAAGTAACAGAGAGAGGGGATGTCCCAAATAAATTTGGAATTATGCAAAATTGAGCTAAATTAGCTCAATTATTCTTCCTTGAGGCGCGGATCGTCGCTCGCCATGCATCGCGCTTGTAAATACGCGTTCGCTGCTTCGTTTTGCGGATCAATATGAAGAATGCTCTGGCTTCTCTCAATTAAATTCCGATCAACATCCGAACATTCGCGCGCAGTATAATAGGAATCCCAGCGATCCCATTGACTCAGCGGTGCGTTGAAGTCGAAAGCCTCCCACCCATTAGGGAATCGTTCGAGAGGTGGCACCATCAAATACCAGCCCACGAGCGCGAGCGCGGTGGCGTGGAGGGGGTTCATGCCCATGATTTAGCAGACAGGCGCGCGAGGGACAAATGGTGGACCGGACTAATGGTTTTCCCTCTCTACAACCCACTTTCCATTTTTCATTACGAATCGATTCGCATCAGTCAAACCGGTCGACTATCTTTCCCCGGAAATGGTCAAATTCAATCTGGTTAGAAGGACATTAGAAGCGAGCGGCGATGGGAGCCGGAATGGCCTACCCCGTGTTTTCGCTGCCAATGCGATTGAGCGAGCTTCACGTGGGGTGTCTATATCTGCGATCAAGAAGAACACGACCGAGAGAATCACAGATACGGGGACCAATAGGACCAAGGTCCAATGGACCAAAGTCCAATTGTTTTGCGCGGTTCAATCTGCCAAAAACTCGGACAGTGAAGAGGATATGGATTACCGGCACAGGAAATATGGAATCGTATTCTACAACTGAAGGAAAAGTCTGCCGCGCAGTCCTGATACACAGATCAACTGATGGGAGGTGCTATTGTGCTAAATTGGAATCAAGTCTCGAACGGTCGAAGAATTACCAAGCGTGCGATTTCAACGATCGCGGTTGTTGGGCTGCTCGCGCTTGGCGGGTGCTCGTCGTCTGAACCATCGGCGGCTCAGCAAGCCTCACTGGCGAAGACCGAGTTACATTTCAATATCAACACGTGCCAGCAGATCGACACGGGTTTGTACAAGTGTCCGTCCGTCGACAAGCCCATTTGCAGTCCCGACTATAACGGCCAGGCCGAATGCGTCCGAATCGGACCGAAAGGTAGCGTCTTCGTCCAGAGCGGCTTTGCCAATTAGCAGAGGCGCGACTGGCCCTGAGTTGACGCGATGGTCCTGACATTCAGGCCCAAGCTGTCTCCATTTTAGTGGAATGAAGGCGATGGCTCAGAAGAGAATTTCAATGGTGATGCGTTTCTATTGACCTCAAAAGACCGCGCTCGACAGGTCGTAGAAGCCGCCGGCACTGCAGCAGACTAAGTGAGCGTGGCACCAGTAGGACCAGGGACCAATTGGACCAAAGTCCAATTGTGGAGAGCCAGTTCAATATGCAAAACTCGGACAAGAAAACGACTAGAAGGAATCAACTCCAGCTTAAAAGAGGAATACCATGAGGTTTCAAATTCTTAGTCGAACATATGTGCTGTTAGCCTTGGCGACGTTCGGATGCGCGGGTGCGCATGTGACACAAGAGAGTTCTGCAGCGCCGATCTCGGCCACACCACCCTCCGCAGTGGTCGTTTATCCATTCGCCGTAAGTGTTTCGGATGTCTCACTCAACTCCAGCATCTTCCAGGTAGCCTACCGAAACATGACGGATGACAACCAGACTGCCCAAGAGCAAGAGATCGCCCGCCAGACGGCACATAATATCTGCGTCCAGGTCGCGGCGAACCTGACGGGAAAGGGTATCAATACTACCTGCCTGCAGCGGGGTGTGCCTCCGACCGGCAACAATGTTCTCATATTGGATGGCCAGTTCACGGACATCAGCCAAGGAAACCGGCTACGTCGAATGGTGATCGGCCTTGGCGCGGGCGCATCGAAAGTCGACACAGTAGTTCAGGTTATTCAAAAGACCGATCAAGGCTCGACCGAGATAATTGACTTCGCTACGAACGCTAACAGCGGATACATGCCCGGTGCAGGAATCACCGGACCAGCCGGAGCAGCTGCGGGCGGCGCCACCGCGGCCGCGTCGCTGGGGGTGAATCTCGCTGCCGGAGGCGTCAAGAACATTACCTCTTCAACCGGTTATCTCGTGGATAAGACCACCGATCAGATCGTTCAGCAGGTAGTCAACTACTACAATCGACAGGGGTGGTCGTCTTAAAAATGCTTTGAATGGGAAACGCACTTATCGAGAAAGACGATGGAGATATCCGCTCTCCTGTTCGTTGCCACGGCTGCTTCCGCCGCTGTGCTTGCATGCCCACCTATCGTCTTTAGGCAGCCAACGCGAGGCTGCTTTGGCCCGAACGGCGGCCGTTGCCCCTCCGCAGCGACCTATGAGAGCTATAAGGTGTTGGACCAAAGTCCAATATCTCTTGGTTGTGTAATTTGCGACAGTTGTTCCAGATAGCATAGGAAACAGAAATCAGATCCAGGTAAGAGGCGAACATGCGTAGCAAAGTATTTATCGTCAACCTCGGGTTTTTGATTGCCGCGATGCTCGGCGCTTATTGTGTGACATTCGCCGCCGAACCGACGTCGACATCCAGCGCCCGGCCGAGTGGCATTGCACCATACGCGGACAAGCTGTTGACCAAGGCATGCCAGGCGCTGAGTTCGGCTGACGCGTTCAGCTTCCACGCCGAAATCATGTTCGATCAGGTTCTGCCTCCCAACGTGAAGGTTCAGTTCGCAGGCGCCATGGACTTCGCCGTTCAACGGCCGGACGAGCTCGCCGTCGATTACCAGAGCGACCTGGGCGCCAAGGAGCTTTGGTACAGCGACGGCACTTTAACCATCCTCGACCCCTCGCGCATGGTCTATACGACCCTTGCGGTGCCTTCAGTCATCGATGGAATGCTGGATCGGGTAGCGGAGATGAACAACCTCACGATTCCTCTGTCCGACCTCGCCGCGAGCGATACATGCAAGTTGCTTCGCAAGGAAACCACCTATGGCGGATACGTCGGAATAGGAGACGTCAATGGAATAGAATGTGATCACATCGCTCTTTCATCGCCAAAAGCCGATTTTCAACTCTGGCTCGATCGCTCGGGAAAGCCAATCCCTCGCAAGGTCGTGATTAACTACAGGAGCTTGCCGGGATCGCCTGAGTACATTGCACTCCTTTCAGATTGGAAATTTCCAAAAAAAATATCGGCGAGCCGTTTTCGGGCAGATGTGCCCAAGGACTTCAAGCGCATTGAGTTTCTGACGGGTAAGGAGTCGAAGCCATGATTACCACGATATGCGGCATGCGAACGGCTCGCGCATTCACAGTTGCAACGATGATGGCGGTTGCGATCTCCCTGGCCGCCGCGCCACAAGCATCTGCAAGGTTTGGCGGCGGCGGTGGTCGCTTTGGTGGAGGAGGCGGCGGTCACTTTGGTGGAGGAGGCGGAGGAGGGTTCCACGGCTTTGGCGGTGGCGGAGGTGGAGGAGGCGGGGGGTTCCACGGCGGTGGAGGCGGCGGAGGCTTCAAAGGCTTCGGTGGTGATGGCTTCGGCGGCGGTAGCTTCGGACATAGCGGTAGCTCGTCAATGGGTCATTCATCTGGTGGTTCCAGCTCGTGGCAGCACCCGAGTAGCAGTTCTGGGTCATCGTCAAACGAGTTCCATCCCAACAGCAGCTCGCAAGCGTCCAGCGAATACCAGAAGGGCAATGGCAACGCTTACAATACGTACAATACCAATCAGACGGCCCAGCAGCAGTCCAAGTACAACGAAGCCAATTCGCTGCAAGCGAACAACGAACAGACCGAAAAGTCGATGCACAATTCGACGATGAACACAGTCAACAACAACGTAGGCGATACCAATTACAACGGAGGAGGCGGAGGCTACTACGGCCCGTATAACGACTGCTGCAGCGATGGCGGCTCGAGCACCGGCGAGGCACTCGGTGCGGCCGCTCTGGGGGCGGTCGGAGGTATGGCGGTCGGGTCGATGCTAACCGCGAATGCGCAAGCAAAAGCACCTACGACAACTGTGGTCGAGAACTACCCACCCTATGGATACCAGCCCGCCCCGTACGGGCCTCCAGCGATGGGGTCGACTGTTTACTCTCTCCCACCTGGCGCTTTCGAGACCACGATCAACGGAAGCACTTACTACATGGCAAACGGGGTTTACTACAAACCCTTCTACAGCGGCAGCCAGGTCGTTTACATGGTCTCGCAGCCGTAACGACGGATTGAGGATCAGATGAAACTCAAGCTACTAGCTCCATTGCTCGCTTCATTGCTGATAACAGGATGCGTTCCCCAACAACAGTACAATCAGGAGGTCCAACAGGCTCAGCAACTCCAATATCTGAATTCGACCTATCAGCAACTCAACCAGAGCCTCAACTCTGAAGTTAATTCCGATCAGGTAAAGGTCAGACAGTTGCAGAACCGATTGGAGGTGACGATGGTTAACGCCATTTTGTTCCCCGAGGGTGGATGGGAACTACACCAGCAGGGACAGCAGGAGTTGAATAAGATCGTACCGGCGTTGCAGGGGGTTTCCGGCAAACAGATTGTCATCCAGGGCTACACGGACAACTTGCCGATCCTGCCGCCGCTCTCCGAGCGTTTCCCAACGAACTGGAACCTCTCCGCCGCCCGTGCGATCTCCGTGGTTCGCTACCTCGTGGCTCAGGGGCTCGATCCAAATCAGCTTTCAGCGGTGGCATTCGGACAATATCGTCCGATCGCGTCAAATGACACCCCGGAAGGGCGGGCTCAGAATCGCCGCATCAACATTGAGATCCAGGACCAGACTCCCTAGGAAATAACAGCGAAGGGTCTAAAAGGTATCCAAAAGGACGGAAGGGAATTCAATGCTGCATCGAGACCAAAAATCGAAAGCGGAAGGGGCTACGTGGTCAGGACTTTGTTCCGCGAGGACGCGGCTGACGGGCGCAGGGTTGACCGTTGCGCTCATGTTGATAGTGGGCGTGGCCGCCCCCTCGATGGCGCAGGAGGGCTTCAGCAAGGATTTGGGCATCGTCCGAGCATGCGGCGGCGACGTCTGGAGTCTCTGCTCGGACGTGCTGCCCGATGTCGGACGCATCAAGAGCTGTGTACAGAACAAGATGGGCCAGCTTTCCAAAGGTTGCCTCGATAAACTCCTCGACGCGATGGCCGGCGCGCAATTCAAGATCTGCAAGGATCAGACTTACGCGCTTTGCGCCGCGGCGCGCTGCAATGTGTTCGACGGCGTCGCTTACTGCCAGTGCGACGTGAAGCACGGCGACAGCATCAGCCTGCCGTTTCCGATGGGCAAGGACGAAGACGTCTGTTCGATCAACGCCGCGGGCGCCGCCAACAAATACATGGTCAGCACCTACAGCCTGCCTGAGTCGATCGCCTCTCCTCAGGGAGGCGGCGCGGTCTACACCTGCCAGGGCGAGGAGGGCGGCGCCTACGCTCAGTGCGACGGCGGACTATGCTTCAGAAGCACCGAGGAGACGACGTTCCCGGGCTTCGACAAACCGGTGCCGAAAGGACAGATCATCTGTTCCTGCCCAATCACCCAGTCCACTGGAGACAACGCCCAAAGCTACCAGATCCTCGGGCCTTACCCATGCGACAAGTCCTTCTTCAAATATTGCAAAGGTGCCATCGCGACTAACAAAACGGGTTCGACGATCTATGTCGGCGCCCCTGTCGGCACGGCTGCCGCTCTGGCCGTCCAGCTCAACGGAAAGGTCCCGCCCCTCAACGAGTGTCGGGAGTAAGCCCAACGAGAAGCTTGTTGCCAAGTCTAGAAGGAAAAACCCCCGCATGATTGCACTCAGACATGTTGTCGCCGTAGCGCTTTGCATCGCAGCCTTTACGCTTCCTTCATCCTCTTGCCTCGCGCAGGAAGTCACAGGTGAGTTGGGTTCACCTAACGCCACCACGACCATCCCCGGAAATCAACTTCCGCCGCCCGATCCGAAATTCGGCGGGGTGATCAAGGGAAGAGCCTCGGAGTCAACGCCTTGGTGGCCGCCGCGCATTGTGCCGCCCAAGGGTGCGCCGAACGTGCTGCTCATCATGACCGACGACGTAGGCTTCGGCGCGCCTAGCACCTTTGGCGGCGTCATCGAGACTCCGGCGTTGGATCGCATTGCGAACAGCGGGCTGCGGTACACGCAGTTCCATACTACGTCGTTATGCTCACCCACCCGCGCCGCCTTGATCACGGGACGAAATCATCACGTGGCCGGCTTTGGGGTTGTTGGCGAGGCGGCAACCGGATTCCCGGGGTACGATTCGATTATAAGGAAGGATACCGGCACCATCGGCGAGATCCTCAAGGAAAACGGATACGCGACCGCGTGGTTCGGCAAGGACCACAACACGCCCTTTTACCAGGCGAGCCAGGCCGGGCCATTCGACCAATGGCCCATCGGGATGGGCTTCGAGTATTTCTACGGCTTCATCGGCGGCGACACCAGCCAGTGGCAACCGAACCTGTTCCGCAACACGACGGCCATCTACCCCTTCCAGGGGCACCCTGGTTGGAATCTCACCACCGCGATGGCTGACGACGCCATCCAGTACATGAGGCAGCTCAAGGAGATCGCTCCCGGCAAGCCGTTCTTCGTCTACTACGTTCCGGGCGGTACTCACGCGCCCCATCATCCGACGCCCGAGTGGATTAAAAAGATCAGCGATCAGAACCTGTTCGACGGTGGCTGGAACAAATTGCGCGATACCATCTTTGCCAACCAGAAACGGCTTGGCATCATGCCCGCCGATGCCAAGTTGACGCCGTGGCCGAAGGATCTTCCGGCGTGGGATACCCTGAGCCTCGAGCAGAAAAAACTGTACATCAAGCAGGCCGACGTCTATGCGGCGTTCCTCGCATACACCGACCACGAAATCGGCCGCGTCATCCAGGCCGTCGACGACCTCGGCGAGCTCGACAACACCTTGATCATCTATATAAGCGGCGACAACGGCGCGAGCGCCGAGGGTATGCTCAACGGTACGCCAAACGAGTTCACAACCTTCAACGGCGTCGCCGTGCCGGTCAAGGACCAGTTTCTCTGGTACGACTTCTGGGGATCGGATCGGACCTTTCCCCTCTATGCGGCCGGCTGGGCGTGGGCGATGGATACCCCGTTCAAGTGGGTGAAGCAGATCGCGTCGCATCGCGGCGGGACGGCCAATGGCATGGCCATGTCATGGCCCGGCCACATCACGGACGTCGGTGGCATCCGCCGCCAGTTTTCTCACGTCATCGACATCGTGCCCACGATCCTCGAGGTGACCGGCATCCCGGCTCCCGACACAATCGACGGCATCAAGCAGCGCCCGATTGAAGGCGTGAGCATGGTGTACACGTGGGACAAGAAGAACGCCGACGCACCAACCCGCCACACGACGCAATATTTCGAGATGCTCGGGAACCGCGCGATCTACCAGGACGGATGGATAGCGGTGACGACGCCGGTAAGTCTTCCGTGGGAGCTGAGCACCGCCACGCCGCCGGATGTGATTACCGGTTACAAGTGGGAACTCTACAACCTCAATGTAGATGTCACCGAGTACAACGACCTGGCCGACAAGATGCCGGACAAGCTCAAGCAACTGCAGGATGTTTTCTATGAGCAGGCTAAGAAATACGATGTGCTCCCGCTCGACAACTCGACCCTCGCTCGCTTCCTGACGCAGCGCCCGAGCGCCACAGCCGGACGGACCACATTCACCTATTCAGGCGAACTGAGCGGCGTGCCGCCGAGCAGCGCCCCGAACATCCTGGACAAGGACTACACCATCACCGCCAATGTCGACATCCCCGAGGGCGGCGCCGAAGGCATGATCGTGACCGAGGGCGGTCGCTTCGGCGGCTACGGCTTATTCCTCTCCAAGGGTGAGATGGGAGTCCGCCACGGGAAGGTCGTGTTCCTTTACAATCTGCTCGATCTCAAGCGCACGATTTGGGAAGGGCCGGAACTGAGCGCCGGCGAGCACACGATCGTGTTCGACTTCAAGCTCGACGGCCCCGGCCTCGGCAAGGGCGGCACGGGAGTGCTATCGGTGGACGGCAAGGAAGTGGATAAGAAGCACATGGATCACACCACTCCCATCACGTTCCCCGAAGACGAAGACTTCGACGTCGGGTTGGATACACTAACCGGGGTTGCGCTCGTCGAGTATCGTTATGATTGTCCGTTCAAGTTCACGGGCAAGATCGACAAGCTGACCTTCAACCTGGGCCCGGCGCAGTACACGGATCAGGATCGCAAGAACATGCCGGCCATTGAGGACGCGGTGGCCCGCGCGAAGGACTAGCTAGCACCGGCCGATGAGTAGGTGGCTTACTCTTGCCGCCATGGGCGAAGCGGCGACTGGCGTGGCGTTGCTGATTGTTCCGTCGCTCGTTGGGAAGTTGTTGTTCGGCGAGGAACTTACCGGCGTTGCGGTACCGGCCGCCCGCGTGGCCGGTATCGCGCTGATCGCGTTAAGTATTGCGTGCTGGCCGGGGCCGCCGCTGGCCGGCATGTTGACCTACAGCGCGGCCGTCACGCTGTATCTCGCCTACGTCGGCTTCGCGGGCGGTTTGAACGGCATACTACTGTGGCCGGCGGTCGTCCTGCACCTGATTCTAACGACACTTCTGACTCGGGTACCGATAAAAGCCAACAAGATGAAAAACTTGGGTACATAGACCGCTGGCCTGCCCGCCTAACGCCCAGCAGAATTGAGGTAGAGTCCGTCGACAGAAAGGAGACGGACAATGAAAGGCAGCCGATTCAGCGCGGAGCAGATCATCGGGGTGCTGCGCGACCATGAGGCGGGGGCGAAGACCGAGGAGGTCGGCCGCCGCCACGGGATCTCAAGCGCGACCTTTTACAAGTGGAAAGCGAAGTATGGCGGGCTCGACGTATCCGAGGCGCGCCGCCTGAAGTCGCTGGAGGATGAGAACCGGCGGCTGAAGAAGCTGCTGGCGGAGTCGATGCTGGACAACGCGGCGCTGAAGGACCTGCTCGGAAAAAACGTTTGAAACCTGTGGCGCGGAAGGCGGCAGTTGCTCGATTGGTCGAGCAGCGCGGGCTGAGCCAGGTGCGCGCATGCAGGCTGGTCGGAGTCAATCGCTCGAGCATGAACTATCGGCCGCGGCGGCCGGACGACTCGCTGCTGCGGCAGCGGCTGCGCGAGCTGGCCGCGGAGCGCAGACGCTTCGGCTATCGGCGCCTGGGCTGGCTGCTGGAGAGGGAAGGTCACGTGCTGAACCGCAAGAAGCTCTATCGGTTGTACCGCGAGGAAAAGCTCATGGTACGCCGGCGCAGAGGGCGCAAGCGGGCGCTGGGAACCAGGGCGCCGATGACGCTACCGGGCGCGATCAACCAACGGTGGTCACTGGACTTCGTGGCAGACGCACTGAGCGACGGGCGGCGCTTCCGCATCCTATGCGTGGTCGACGACTTCAGCCGCGAATGTCTGGCTACGGTGGTGGACACTTCACTGGGCGGGGTGCGCGTGGTGCGCGAACTGGACCGGCTAACAGCTGAGCGCGCACTGCCACGGATGGTGGTTAGCGACAACGGACTAAGTAAGAAAGCAATGGCCGGGAGCGAACACACATCTGCGAGGGCTCGCGAAGCGAGCAGTGGGCTACGATTGCGCAATAGTCTAGGGACGGTGAACCGGCGCTGTAGCCTCCGTGTCGGCGCACCGTCAAGGGTTCGCTCGCGGAGCTCGCCGGCTGACGCCGCCCTTGACCGGCGCCGCCACTGCGGCTGAGTGGGTAGTTAGCGGGAGCTAAAGCTCCCGGACTGCTACGCAGCCGTACTGATGCGAACAGGCAATCCAAGTGGTTCCACCTCAGGTGTGGGCGCGGCTCTCACCATAGTAAACACAGGATCCAGCAGGCCAAGCGCTGTGGTCCTCACCGAACTCAAAACAGATATGCCAACCCAGGTGGAAGGCCCGAACATTATCGACGGGGTCGAAACCGCCCCAACGGCACTTGCACGAGAGGGCTCCTCCACCTGGAACTGGTGTTCAAAAAACG
Source organism: uncultured delta proteobacterium (assembly GCA_963842085.1). Classification (GTDB taxonomy): domain Bacteria; phylum Desulfobacterota; class Binatia; order Binatales; family Binataceae; genus Binatus. The sequence continues at coordinate 1,238,144 of CAWJET010000001.1, read as the reverse complement.
GCCGATAATCGACCTGATGCTTGATCAACCCGAAGATCACTCGCGCCAGCTTGGCAGCGACCGCAGTGTAAGCCTTACGCCGGAGGTCCGCATCGAGCGGATTGCCGCGAACGTAGTTGTCGAACTTGCGACGGAAACTGTTCTCCCGCAGTCGGACCGCGGTCTGCGCCGCCATCCACAAAGCGGTACGCAGCCTGGCATTGCCGTACTTCGAGATGTGGCTCTGACCACGCGATTTACCCGACTGCAGGGTGGAGAGGTTCAAGCCGCAGAAATTCAGGGACTGGCGATGGTGCCGGAAGCGGCGTAGATCGCCGGCCTCGGCAAGAATGGTTAGGGCGTTGGCCGGCCCGATGCCCGGCACGGTCATGAGTCGCCGGCTATCGGAATTACCTTCCAACAGGAGCGCAGCCTGTTCGGCGATCCGCTCACGCAACTGATGCAGGATCAAATACTGCTCGAGAACCAGGCGGAACATTGCAATGGCGGCACTATCGATCGCCACCGGCACACCGATCGACCGTTTCGCGGCAGTGTAGATCTCCGCCAGCAGCGCCCGCTTGCTCACTTTGCGGCCGACCAGGTTCCACGCCCGCGTCTGGAACTCCTCTTCGCTCAACGCGGTAATCGAGGCCGGCGTCGGAAAGCTGGCCAACAGTTGGATCAACCAAACGCTATGGTCCGAGCGAACGAAGCGATCAATCTCCGGGAAATAGAGGTTGCGCAGCGTGTGCCAGACCCGTACCCGCGCCAGCGTCACCTGGAAATGGGTCTTCGAGAGTTCCTGAATATCGTTGATGCCGTTGACGACTGGATCGTGCCAGGTCTGCGCCAATCCGGTCTTCAACAGATGGAGGATCACTTGGGCGTCCTTCGGATCGTTCTTATCCCATGAGTTGTGCATGGCTTCGCGAGTACGGGCCAGCGCCAGAGTAGAAATCAGACGCAGCTCGCAACCCTGGCGGTGGAGAAAATACGCCAGCGGCCGATGATAGTTCCCGGTCGCTTCAAAGCCGACCAACACCGAACTCTTGAACCCTCTCAGATAACCGGCCAAGTGCTCAAAATCCTCGAGATTGTTCGCCAGTCGCAGCCGACATCGTCGTTTCGGAGCCGGCGGTTCGATAAGAACATCGTGATAGTGCTTGGCGATGTCCACCGCTACCAGTGTCACGCGTTGGGGCGTATCGTTGCTCTCGGTCATGGCTGGAGATCCTCCCGCTAAAGGTTGGGCTTGCACCGCAACCATCGCAGGAGTGTTAATCGTCGGCCATGACCGCTTCCCGACGTACTACGGGACCGAGCTCACCAGCTGCGCAGTGCTGCGTTGGGCCACCGGGCGACTGGAGTGGCATTACATCGAACCCGGCAAACCGGCCCAGAACGCTTTCGTCGAATCGTTCAACGGTCGGCTGCGTGATGAGTGCTTGAACGTACAGGTCTTCTTCACTGTGGCCGACGCGCGCGACAAGCTCGAGCAGTGGCGGCTAGATTACAACCAGGTTCGCCCGCACAGTGCGCTCGGCGACCCTGCGCCCGAGGAGTTCGCCGACCGCTGGCAAACCGCAGCGCGCGAGACGGCTTCGTCGGACGGTTTGCGAGAGGTTCTCAGTTGAGCTACTGGAGGTTTCAAACCGCCGGAAATACCGGCACTAACCGACCACGCCAGGCCGAATTTCTCAACTGCCGGTCGTACTAGTTTCGCGGGGCGCGTCACCCACATTATAAAGAACCCTCGGGCCGAGGTGTTGGAGGGGGGGCGGCATATATTCCCCGAGGCTGGCATCCGCTTACCACAACCTAGCCGAGCGAGATCCGCTGCTTCAGCTATTCGCTCTTCGGAAGGAAAGCGTCGAATGTCCACCCTTCGGTCGGTTTGAACGCCCAGATGAAGGCCTGGATCCACTGAACTGCGGCTAGAAACCCTGCCCAGCCCATGATTTTACCTGCTTCTGCTTCAGGATGATGCCCCCCGATCGCGATCCGACCGGGCAATCCCGCAAGCAAAACGAGCACTACAACGGCAGCGGCGGCCTGGATGAAAATGGCGACAAACGTCGCATAGTCCCAAATGTCCAGGTTGAACCCAAGCATAATACGTAGCGCCCTCAATCGTGGGCGATGTCCCATTCGCTGTTGGAATTGAGTAGCGGCTGGATAATTTAGTTGGCCTGCCTTCGATTATCAACTCCTGGATTGATCGCGGCATCATGAGCGCGCAGGGCGGTGTCGAGCCTCTCGAGCGCGCCAAAGCCGGCGACCTTGCGGAAGTTGAGCTCGGCTTTCCAGAACTCCAGCCGCGGTCCATCTCATGATCATTTCGCCTCCCCTGCCAAATCCGCACCCGCCGCGCCATCTCGCATCTCGGCTGAACAGATTTTCGATGCAGTTTTGTTCTTGTGCAGACTGTTCGCCCTCATTTCAATTCGACATCAGCACCTTGCCGGTGGTGCTATCGATGTTGAAGATCCAGAAAGCCGTCACGTCTTCTTGCAAGATCATGGCGACCATGCCGACGCCCGGCGCAAAAAAGTTGTAGCCAGTGTTAACCGTGTGAGCAGGCCCGACCTTGCCATCACAATGAACGCGAAACAGCACCGCCGGGAACGTACCCGCGGGCACAGTGACTTGATAGGTGCCGACATAAGTATAAGTTCCGGTGACCGAGCCGGAATATTTCTGGTCCGATGGATCGTCCAGGTAATTTACCGAGACTCGCTGCGAGTAGGTCCGCGTCTCGCCCGGCTGCATGCCCTTGGGCACGAATGGATTAGGAGGCGTAGTGACCACAACCACACCCTCGCCGGCATCGCTCACGGCAGGCATTATGATATCGCCCTCCGCGCTCTGACGAAGGAACCCAGCGAGCGACGGCGATAATTGAAACCGCCATGCAGACGCCCCGCTTGGACGCCGTGTCTTGAAGAGTCCCAGAGACTGAGTGTTGCCGGCATTTGGGCCGGCCATGACCTGGTAGGTCAGCGCTTTGGCTTGAAGTGGAAAGAAGACGCTGGGATCGCTGATTGGCTGGCTGGGTAATGCGATGCCCACGACACCCGGTCCGAGCTGTGCGGTTATCCTTTGCTGGTCCTGGGGCGGCAGCGGCAGTACGACGCCCTGGGCGCGAGCCGATCCCGAGGCAAGCAGCACGAGGCCGAGAGTTACAATCCTGAGCGTTCTCATTTAGGTCCCTTCTCCCATTTTTCGCCGGATTTCAATGCCCTGAGGTGCTCCGTCAACGCTCAGCAGTAGCCTTCCGCTGCTATTGCCAGTCTGGATAAAACGGTCCGGGACCAGCCGCAAAGCACCCGCCGCCACCCTCAGGGCACACGACGATATAGCTCTTGCGCCTACGGCAACCCTCGACGCCTACGGTGAATTCGGCAGGTTGGATCCCGTTCACCCAAGGACCTTGCAATGCAGGTTGGACGACTCCACGGGAAATGGCTGTTCCCGTTGCGGAACGGCATTGCAGGTCGAACTGTCCGCGGTTGACGGCCGTTTGGACGGCCATCGCCTGGGAGTTATTAAGCATTTGTTGCTGACTGGGAGCGCACCCCGAAACCGTGAGTAGAGCGATGAGCCCGATCAAGGCGTATCGAATCGGCATCGCGTTCTCCTGTGTACTGGTATGGTGCTGAAACATGTGGTTGGCCCGAGAACCATTATTTTCGTTGTGAGGCTAGTGGCAGAGTTGATGCCGTCTCGACAAGTGGGTCTCTATCGTCGGCGTACGATCCGCTGTCGGAGCATAAGTGTTGATTTCTAAGAAAGTCGACCGATTCCTGAGATGCTGGCGGAATCGCGAGGTTTGATCGGACTATCGAATAAGTATGAGTATCGGTGCTGGCGTAGCAATCTACTTCCGCAGCCAAGGTACCGTTTTTCTCAAATACAGGTACAACAAATGGAACTACCCGCGCATCCTCTGGCTGAAATATGTAGCTGACGGCAAGAGTGCCATCGCGCAATTGCGACTCCGCGGCGCGCGAACACATCTGCGCGGTCATAAGTTCGCAGCGCGCTTGAGGCTTGATCGCGGACTCAGAGCATCCTGCAACAGTGATTGCGGCGGCGATCGCCAGAAGTTGCAGCCTGTTTTTCATTTGTTGTACTCCCTCCTCCCTGCTTGCGCTTGAACACCCGGTTGCGGGAAGAGTCAGTCAGCCCAGCGCTCTCGATTGCAGGAGCGTTTTATGCGCCGAGTTTGCGCCACGAGCTTAACTCACGCAATTGGACCTTAGTCCAATGGACTTAAGTACATTAGACCAACGTCCAATAGACGACACCCTCGATTAGGCGCAATGTCGAGTGGCAAGTCAGCCGAGGAGCGGAAGGTGCGAACTATCGCGCTGGTAACAATTACGGCAACGATGCTGCTGCTCTCAGTGTGGATCCCGAACTTCGTATTCGCGGGTGGAGCTGAGCAGCAAGTCTGCGATGTCGGCGCTGATTACTCCCTTGGCATCGAAGACTACTCAGAGGCGATTCGTCGTCACGTGGAAATCGTGCGCAAGCATCCGGACAACGCGCTCGCTCATTACCATCTGGGTTTTGCCCTGGGAATGGTCGGCGACAGGACCGCGGAAGTCAGTGAGTATCAGCGCGCGGCTGCGCTTGGACTGATGAATTGGGATTTATTCCTGAACCTAGGGCTGGCTCAGCTCGAAAATGGCGACCTGGACGTCGCGACGGATAGTTTGCGACACGCGGTTTTTCTCGGTGGCGAACACTCCGAATCACATTTCAATCTTGCCCTCGTCGAGGCACAGCGTGGAATGCTGACCGATGCAGAGCACGAGACACTGGCCGCGCTGCGCTTGAATGCTGAGCAACCGGACGCAAGCAACCTGCTAGGTGTTATCTACGCTCAGGAGGGAAAGACTGCCAGCGCGTCGCTCGTATGGCGTGATCTCGTACGCGACGTGCCGGACTATGAGCCCGCGCGTAAGAATCTGGAGATCTTGGGCAACTCAAGCAAGGTTGCCACTGGCGAGACGGCGGCCGTCAGTCTCCCCCGAGCGGCCGCCGTCCACGCCATTGCGGATGGCGGTGAAGTTCACTCATCGGCAGGCGGAGTACCGTCGCAATAGAGTTGGAGGCGCACTTTCCTGTTACCTCGATTGCCGAAGTCGCGAGGTCCCAGCCCTGACACGAGACTTCGTGGAGAATCGGCCATATTGGACTTTGGTCCAATTGCTCTGATTCACACGTTCGTAACAGAATAGAGGCGGGAGCCAGCGTCCAAGATTACCGCTCCGCGTATCAAGAGAAGGCCGCAGATGAATCTGAAATGAAAATTGCAACAAGTATGGCCAGGAAGGGGGCCGCGGTCCCCCCTGAGCGAGCGCGCAAACGTGCCGAGCCAATCGCTCCAGAGACAGAAGTGACCGACACAACGATCGCGGCAACCGTGCTGGTGGTGGATGATGATCCTTCCGTCCTTCGCTCGTTGAAGAGGCTGATTTCTGCTTCTGGTTTTCTAGTCCAGACGTTCAATGGTCCGTCTGAATTACTCGCAAGCGAGACACCGAGATCTAACGCCTGCATGGTCGTCGACATCGACATGCCTGAAATGAACGGAATCGAGATGTGTGAGGTTCTGAAAGGTTCAGGACACGGCCTGCCCACCATACTAATAACCGGACGAACCGACGCCCGGATTCGCTCGCTGGCCGCGCAGTCGGACGCGGTGGCAGTCCTGTTCAAGCCATTCGACGAGGAGCCGCTGCTCGGGGCAATTGCCCGTGCTCTCGCTCTTTCCTGAAGAAGTGGATCTGGCGTATAAGAGCCAGTGAAGCCAACACGAAGGATGCCCGCTCGGTAGACCGCGCATCGAGGCGGCGCTGAACCCTATGGTTAATCGCTTCGAGAGAGCAGAAGAAGTCTGTACGACAGAGACCGATTCACCCGCATACGCCGCTCCGAACCCGGAAGTCGTAGATTTCGAGAAGCTGCTGGGGGATTTATCCTCCACCTTCATCCGCGTATCGGTCGAGGAGATCGATGGCGAAATAGAGCGATGGCTTCAAGCGATCGTGCTTTCGATGCAGGTCGATCGGGGCATAGTGACGCAACTGGACCCGGTCGACGGTGCTTTGTACATCACGCATCAGGCGGCGCGAAACGGAAGTACGACACCGTTCTTGGGGACGAGGGTTAACAGCACTCAGTCGTTTCCTTGGCTCGCCGCCAAGGTCCTCGCTGGTGAAATTGTCATATTCTCGCACGTTGAAGAACTTCCACCTGAAGCCTCCGACGACGTGGCCACAGCGCGTCTTCATGGTATCAAGGCTCACGTGAGCATCCCATTGAAGATCAGCGGAGCGGTCGTCGGCTCTATGTCGTTCACCAGTTGGGCGGAAAGAGCGTGGACTCAGAAAGAGGTCCAGCGTCTGAAACTGGTCGCCGAGATCGTTGGAAACGCCCTCGAGCGAAAGCTCGCCTTCGCGGAACATCGCCTCCTGGAGGAGGAATTGCGTCAGGTTTCACAAGTTGTGACGATGGGAGAGCTGACCGCCTCGCTGGCGCACGAGTTGAATCAACCGCTCGGCGCAATCCTGAACAATGCGAGGGCCGCGCGGCGACTCCTCGCTTCCAAAACTCCAGATCTGACCGAAGTCGATAGCGCGCTGGACGATATCATCCGCGACGATGCCAGAGCGGTCGAAATCGTCCGAAATGTTCGCGCGACTTTTCGACGAGGTGAAGCGAAAACATCTCCCGTCGATGTCAGAGAGCTCCTGCTGGACGTCAATCGCATCGTGAGCGCCGACGCGAGAATGAAAGACATCTCTTTGTCGATCGAAGTGCCCGACTCGCTGCCAACGGTGCTGGGGAACAAGACCGAATTGACGCAAGCCGTTTTGAATTTGGTCCTCAACGCATTCGATTCTGTGTGCGAGGCCGGGGGGGCGCGCGACGTCGTCATTTGTGCCGGTCTCAACGAACCTGGCCATATGCATATCTCGGTCCGGGATTCGGGCAAGGGCATTGACCCCAAAGTTATGACTCGTCTGTTCGACCCCTTCTTCACGACCAAGTCGACCGGAATGGGAATGGGGCTCGCCATCGTTCGTTCAATCGTCGAGAACCACGGTGGCCGGGTCTGGGCGACGCAGAATACGGACCGTGGCGCAACGCTTGAGTTCACGTTACCGACTGGACCGAGTATCGGAAGTCACGCCTGATTCGAGTCGGGTACGATGCCTGCTTCGATCAAAGTCGCACTAATAGATGATGACGAATCAGCGCGCACCTCATTAGCACGACTGATCAAGTCGGCCGGCATCCAAGTAGTTTCTTTTTCATCGGCACGCGAGTTTCTCGGAAACAGCAAGCGCGATCAGTTCGATTGTGCTGTCAGCGATGTGCGAATGCCTGACGTAGACGGCTTCGAACTTCAGGAGACGTTGGCGAAGACTCTGCCGTATCTGTCAGTTGTATTCATAACAGGTCACGGTGACATCCCGATGACCGTCAAGGCAATTCAGTCTGGCGCAGTGGACTTCCTGGAGAAGCCAGTCGATGACAAAGACCTGATCGCGGCGATTCGACGTTCCGCCGAACGCAGCCGCAAACAGAGAATCTCGTACGCTGAACTTGAAGAACTTCGTCGTCGATACGAGCTTCTCACTCCCCGCGAGCGGCAAGTGTTAGCTCTCGTGACCGGTGGTTTGCTCAATAAGCAGATCGGTCACGAGCTAGGAACCGGCGAGAAGACGATCAAGGTTCATCGAGCGCGAGTGATGGAAAAGATGCGGGCGGATTCGCTTGCCAGTCTCGTGGCAATGGCGGAGCGTCTTGGTGTTCGTCCGGTCGGCGACGACTTCTCAAGGGCAAAAGCCAAGTTGTCAGAGTAGCGATTTGCTCGTCCACAACTTGTCTGCGTTCATATACGCACTTAGGGCCGGTGCCGCATCTGCCTATCGCACTTCTTTCTCAGTAAAAAAGGAAGTAGGAGATCAACACCGCATTCCAGCCAATAATTCTTCGCTATCAGTTCGCGGATGGTGAAGAACAAAAGAGAAATATAAGCGAAAGTTTGTATTGGACCAAGGTCCAATTTACTTACGAGTACTGGACGCGCCAGACTGGTCGTCGGCGGAGTTGCGACCGGCGGAGTTGCAGCCAGTCAAGTGACTTGTCGCTGAAACGAGATAATCGCGGGAGGTCGCATTCTATGAAAGTCTCAGTTGTAGTGCCTGTACTTGCCGCTCTATTCTGCGGGCTGCTCATGTCTGGATGCGCGCAAACGGTGGAGAGCAAGCCGGGCGTCATGCAGCAGGTCGAGGGCGGTCAGCCTGCTCCTGTGATAAGCGGATTCTTCGGGCAGGATGCATCGTTGCTGCAACCCGGCACCGGGAACCAGGCCGCAATGGTGTATGTCAACCCGAATGCACAGTGGAGCCAGTACAATAAGATTCTTCTGGAGCCGGTCGAGTTCTGGGACGACGCCAGTACGACAGTGTCGGCGTCTGATCAACAGATGCTAGGGGCCTACTTCTACAACCAACTCAAGGAAGGTTTGTCCAAGGATTTCACGCTGGTTGACCAGCCGGGGCCGGGCGTGCTTGTGCTGCGAGTCGCGATCGTCAACGCGACCGCCGCGACCCCGGCGCTACGGACGGTGTCGGTGATAATTCCGCAGGCCCGAGCCCTCAATGCAATCCAGTCGCTGGCGACCGGCAGTTACGCATTCGTGGGTTCCGCCGAAGCCGAAATGAAGGTGACTGATGGATCGACCAATCAGTTCTTGGCGGGCGCGATCGACCAGCGCGCCGGCGGGATGGCGATGAGCCAGGCGGTGCAGTGGCAGTGGGGCGACGCTAAGGCCGCTATGGACTACTGGGTTCACAGGATTACGATTCGTCTGCTCGAGCTGCAGGGACGAACGCCAGCAGGACAATAGGACCGTGATAGATCTCACGCGTGGCGTCGTTTGTTATCACACCACGCGGCACCGGTGGCGAATTATTGTTACCGGCGCCGCGCTTCTCGTCCTACTGGGGGCGTGTTCGATCAGTCTCGCCCAGCAAACCACCACTGCGAGTAGCGCCGATGAATCCCTGGCCGAGAAGGTAAACGATCCGACTGCGAGTCTGACTCAGTTCAAGATCCAGGACATTTACACGCCGGCGGAGTTCGGTACGAATGCGCAGCCGAACACACTGCAGTTCCGGCCACTCTTCGCAGTACGCCCACAATTGTTCACGCCGCTCGAGCAACTCATCCGGCCGAGTATTCAAATCGTCACCGTTGCTCGCAACAAAGGCGCGTCAACCACCACTGCGCTCGATGACTTCCAACTTCTCGACCTGTTTGTGATGCCTTGGCCGAACGTGAACGAAACGCGCTTCCGATGGGGAATCGGACCATATTTCGTGTTTCCCACCTCCACGAGTCAGTTCACCGGCAAAGGGGCTTGGCAGATGGGGCCAGCCTGGGCCTTCGGTTACCGGGGCATTGCGAGCCTGCAAATTGCTGGTCTCTTTCAGCAGGCGACGTCGTTCGCCTACTCATCGTCGCATTCGGTTCCGGTCAGCTCGCTTCAGATACAACCAATCCTGTCCTATCAGCTAGGTCATGGATGGTATCTGAAATCGAGCGACGCGACTTGGAAAATCAACTACCGTCACAAGACTTCAACCGAGATGCCGCTGAGCGCGGGATTTGGGAAAGTCTGGAAATTCGGCGAAGGCTACGCAATCGATACATCGGTCTCCAGCGAATGCATGGTCTATCGGCAGTTTGACCCTCAGACTGAGCAATTCACCCTGAGATTTGGAGTAAGTCTGCTTTTGCCGCAAGTGGAGCTATGAGGAGGAACCAATTCTCTTTTGAGGGAGGGATCGGACCAAAGTCCAATTGTGGCGGAGCAGTGGAATCCTATAAAAGTCGAGACGAGCGGGGGAGGATGCAATGAATCGTAGAGCCGCTATGTTAAATCGGGTCGGAAGAGCGGTCGAAGCTTCCGCCGTCGCGTGTGCTTTAACTCTATTCGTTGTCGCTTCGAGCTTCGCGCAGACTAGTCCTGCTTCAAGCGCACTCGCACCGCCACCGATCGATGAGTCGAAGCTACCCGATGACAAGAAATCTCTGACTGAGGTCAATAAGGAACTTACCAACCCTATTTCCAGCATCTGGTCGATAACCCTCCAGGAGAACACCTATTGGGTCAACATGCCTACCGGACATGCCGATCGAAACGTCATCAATCTGCAGTTTCAGCCGGTGTTGCCGGTGTCTTTGACCGACAACTGGAATTTGATCAATCGGCCTGTAATACCGGTGCTGAACTCAACCCCGTACATAAACACACAGAGCGGCAATATCCATAGAGTAACAGGCTTCGGCGATACTGTCTTTGTCACGATGTTGTCGCCCACCGAGAACCTGGTAGGTCGTTGGCTGCTGGCTGCAGGACCTACTTTCATTTTCCCAACCGCTACCAACTCCCGGCTCGGGCAGAATAAATGGCAGATAGGACCGGCAGGCGTAGTTGGCTACCTGGGAGATAAGTTTATAGCTGGCGTGTTCCCGCAGCAGTGGTGGTCAGTCGGTGGTCCGGGCGCGAACACCGTAAGCCAGCTGAACATGCAGTATTTCGCGTCATACTTTCTGCCCAACGGATGGAGCGTGGGCACGTCGCCCAGCATGTTGGTCAACTGGTACGCAAACAAGAGCGGTAATATGGTCACGTTCCCGATCGGAGTGAGTGTTGCCAAAGTGATTAAACTGGGCCGGCTGCCGATAAGGATTGTCGTTCAGCCTCAGTATATGCCAGTACATCCCGACGCGTTCGGACAGAAGTGGGATATTCAGGTCGTAATAGCGCCAGTAATACCGAAGCTGATCAAGGGAAATCTTCTCGATTTCGGGCAATAGGAATTGAGCTGCAAAGGAGTTATTCAAACGTTTGGATGTGCCGCCTCGCAGGCAACATGTAACGGAGTTCCTCGGCGCCGAAGTCTTCGCTTATCCGTTTAAAGTCCACGACGTTTCGGTGAGTAAATAGAGGGGAGGAAACAGTGCACATACTAGCCGAGGTTCGGAGAGCAGCTTCTCTTGCGACGCTCGTCCTACTTGCATTTGTCGCCTCCGCGCGAGGCGCTGCGCTGGAGCTTTATGAAATCGGAGATATCGGTACGGCGAGCGCCGGACAAGCCGCTTTGGCGGAAGACGCCTCGACCGCAGCCAAGAATCCTGCCGGGATGACGCTACTCGACCGTTCGCAATTGATGACTTCACCGGGTGTACTCCTCCCTTCGACCAATTTCGACGTTGCCTCACAAACGACGATTAAAGGCGGTGGCGGCGGCAACGCTGGTGTATTTTTCCCAATTGGCTCGTTCTTCTACGTGAACAAGCTGTCCGAGCGACTGCGGTTCGGCGTCGCGGTCTATTCAGACTACGGTCTTAACGGCGACTACGGCAAAAGCTGGGTCGGACGCTATTTCATAACCTCGGCCTCACTAATCACCGGCAAAATCAACCCGTCACTTGCCTACGACGTAAATGACTGGTTCTCAGTGGGAGCGGGCTTCAGCTTTGGGGTCGGGCGCCTCACCTTTCAGTCGAAGATTAATAACCCTCTTCCGAGCGCGCAGGATGGCGGCTACTCGTTCGAGTCATGGGATGAAGCGTTTGGATCTAAGGTCGGCATTCTGCTCAGGCCAATTTCCAAGCTTCGCATAGGACTCACCTATCAGTCGCCCGAAGACTACAAGTTCGGCTTTCGCCCGCACGTTACAGGTCTCGGTCCGATCCTCAGCCGTCTTCGGCAAAGAATCGGCGGGACAAAATTCAATGTGCCTTTGACCGAGCCGCAGCAGGTGATGTTGAGTGGCCTCTACGAGGTCTTGCCCAAGTGGAGTCTGATGAGTGACGTGGGATGGCAGAATTGGTCGGCTTTCGGAGAGTTCCCGGTCGGAATCTCGGCTAAGAATCAACACACCGTCGAGGCGAATCTGCATTTCTCGGACACCTGCCACGTCGCCATCGGACAGCAGTTGCAGATCGGTGAGAAGTGGCTGTGGTCCGCAGGATTTGCGTATGACAGTTCGCCGGTCTCGAGAGCGAACCGTAATCCAGTCCTGCCCCTGGACCGCCAACTGCGATACGGCACCGGCATCCAATATGAGATCAATCGTGACTTAACAGCCGGCGTCTCATGGGAGCTCATGGATGCAGGGCCTGGTCCCTATAGTGCTACCAGAGGATCGAAGACGCTGCTGCCTCAAACGCTGCAGGGACACTACTCGACGAACCTTCTAAACTTCGCCGCACTCAACGTCATCTGGAGATTTTAAGTCCCAGAATAGAATCCGCCGAGATTTCGCACTATGGCCGATCGCGATCCACCACGCTCTTCAGTCCCCGAGTCGCGACCCGTGCCTAGAAGCCGTACCCGGCTCTCGCTTGTCTGGTTCATTCCGATTGTAGCGGCGGTTGTGGGCGCCTGGGTGGCAGTGACGCGCGTGCTGAGCGAGGGGCCTAAGATCAGAATGGTCATGAGGTCGGCGGAAGGATTGGAGGCTGGCAAGACCAAGATCCATTACAACGGCGTCGATATCGGCACTGTCACAACCATAGAGCTTTCGAAGGACCATGAGCATGCGATTCTGACCGCGCAGATGGCTCCCAAGACCGAAGCATTTCTTGTCGATGACACGAAGTTCTGGGTCGTGCGGCCTCGGATATCGGGCGCCAATGTTACGGGGCTGGGCACTCTTATCTCGGGGGCCTACATAGGAATGGAAATAGGGTCTTCGAAAGAGGACCGGCGCGATTTTGTGGCGCTCGAAACGCCACCGGTGGTGACCGGCGAAACCCCGGGCCGCTTTTTTGTCCTCAAGACCCCCGACTTAGGCTCGCTCGACCTAGGCACGCCGATTTACTTTCGGCGCCTGCAGGTCGGTCAAGTTGCGTCGTACGCGCTCGACAAGGAAGGGAAAGACCTGAGCGTCACGGTGTTCGTGCGAGCTCCTTACGATCAGTACGTCAACCCCAACACGCGCTTCTGGCAGGCGAGCGGGATCGACCTGTCGCTTTCGGCGAGCGGCCTTAGCGTACAGACTCAGTCGTTTCTGTCGATCCTTATCGGTGGAATCGCATTCGAAACGGCGCCGACCGCTCCGATCCTGCAGCCGGCTGAGGAGAACACCGTCTTTACCTTGTTCGCCAACCGGACGCAGGCTTTCAACCCACCCCCGCGAAACCCGCAGACCTATCAGCTTGTCTTCAAGGAGTCAGTACGGGGATTGGCGGTGGGAGCGCCGGTAGACTTTCGCGGTATTCCTATAGGCGAGGTCGCGGATATTCGCGCACAGATCGATTTGAAGACATTCGAGTTCACGGTGCCGGTGACAATCCACCTGGACCCGACGAGGCTCGGGGTGAAGCTCGTGGACGAATCGGCCCACATAGATCTCGAAGCCGTGCGCCGGAAGATGATCGACAGCCTGATAGCCCACGGGCTCCGAGCTGAACTGCGGACTGCGAACCTGTTGACGGGAACCGTATATGTATCGCTCGACTTTTTCCCGGGAGCGCCACCGGCGACGGTCGACTGGTCGCAGCAGCCGGTTCAACTGCCGACGGCTCCGGGGCAGCTCGAAGCGACCGAGGCGACGCTGGAGAACATCGTCAAGAAGCTCGACAAGGTGCAGTTCCAGCAGATCGGCGAAGACCTGCACAAAGCGATTACGCAACTGGATGCAACGCTGGTGACCGCACAAGGCACGCTGTCGACCGCACGCGCGACGTTGGACAACACGACCGTCCTCACCGAGCCGAATTCCTCGCAAGTCGAGCAACTCGACAGCACGCTGCAAGAGGTGAGCCGCGCGGCCCGGTCTTTGCGTGTGCTGGCGGATTATCTCGAGCGCCATCCCGAGGCGCTACTGCTCGGCAAGAAGGGGAAGGCGAAATGATGGCACGGCGCATCGCGCAACTGATCTTGATCGCTTTGGCGGCAGGGTTAGCCGCAGGATGTAGCACTGCACCATCGCGATTCTATTCACTGACCTCGACGGCGACGGCAGATGGCACGCCAGCCACGCCCGCGACAGTCGCGGTCGGACCGGTTACGATACCCGCTTCGGTAGACCAGCCGGAGTTCGTGGTGCAGGTCGCGGCGAACCGCGTCGAGGTTGATGAATTCAATCGGTGGGTCTCCCCGCTGAACGACAGCATTGCGCGAGCCGTCGCCGGCGACTTGGTAGTGTTGCTCGGCACGCCGGAGGTGACCTCGGAAGGGCTGGCTAACTTCACGCCGGACTACAGGGTAACTATCGACGTGCAGCGCTTCGAATCGGTTCCGGGCCAGGCAGCGACGCTCGAGGCCGTCTGGGCGGTGCGCAGGACCGCCGGTGGAGCAATCCACTCGGGACGCACCTTCGCGCGCGAGCCGGTGCAGGGTCAGGGCTTCGACGCGCTGGCGGCAGCGCACAGCTTGACGCTCGCGAAGATGAGCGCCGACATCGCCGCCGCGATCCGCGCCGAGGCCGAGCAGCAGGGTGGCGTTACTTCGGAATCCGATCTATCCAAGGCGAAAGGAGAAGCGATCTGATGAGCAATGTCGCTGGCGTGAAATCGTCCGTCAATCGACGCCGATGTCTTTCGAGAATGAAACTGCTATGCAGGCCCGAAGGGCGATCCCTACCATTGATACTTGCGGTGGCAGTCCTGGTATCGACGTCACCGATGGTGACAGGTTGCTCGCGCGGCGATGACCAGCCAGCCGCAGCTCCGTCGTCACAGGCGTCGGCGAGCGTAGAAGCTACTCCTGCACCGGTTGCTCCTCTTCCCGCTGCGGCCGCTGAACCCGCTCCTCCGCCGGGTGCTGCTAGCGCGCAAGAGTTGCAAGAACTGGTCTCACCGATCGCACTCTATCCTGACGTGCTGGTCGCGCAGATCCTGGCCGGTTCCACCTATCCGCCTCAGGTGGTGGAAGCAGATAGATGGCTCAAGCAGAACCCTAACTTGAGCGTCGATCAGTTAGCCTCCCAGGTGAATCAGCAAGCCTGGGATCCAAGTATCAAGTCGCTAACACAGTTCCCCAGCGTGCTCCAAACGATGAAGGACAGCCTGGCGTGGACCTCGGCGCTGGGCGAGGCATACTACAATCAGCCCGCCGACGTAATGAATGCTATCCAGGTCCTTCGCAACATGGCGGTGAACGCGGGAACGCTGAAATCGACCGACCAGCAGAAAGTTGAAGTGCAGCCGACTCCTCCTGCTGCCCAAGGTGGTGCGCAGCCGGCAGTGACACATACAGTGATTATCCAGCCCGCCCAGCCGAACACGGTTTACGTTCCACAGTACAATCCGACCAGTGCTTACGGCGCCCCCGTCCCGCCGCCACCGGGATACACCGGCAGCGATCTGCTGCTCACAGGTGTCTTGTCGTTTGGAGCCGGAATTTTGCTTGGGTCGCTGATCAATAACGGCAACAACAACTGGGGCTGCAATTGGTATGGAGGCGGCGGCCACAGCAGCTCGGTCAAATATAACAACAATATTTACGTCACCCACAACAACGTGTACCCGGGACGGCCTCCTGCCTACCGGCCACCTACCGTGGGATACCCGCCGCCCAGTGGAGGATATCCACGTCCGGGAAATCCGCCACGACCTATGCCATATCCGGCAACAAGGCCTGCCAACAACAGCGGCGGGTACAATAGTGCGAACAACGGCGGAATTCCTGCCACGCGGCCGTACAACCCGGCAACCGCGAGACCGGCCAATCCTAATATCGCCAAGCCGAATTTTCCCAAAGCCAGTACACTTCCGAACAGTCCCGCTGGGTCTAATCTGGCCAATAGAGACGTTGCGAAGAATCGACCCAATCAGCCTTCGAATCCCGTCGCCTCAACTCGGCCCGCCAATCCTGCCACAGGAAATCGGCCGACAGCTACCAAGCCTGCCAATCGTGCAGCGGACCCGGCTCGAGGCTTTGCGAAAGACAATGGCAGCACGGGCGGCCGCAACAGCGCCTTCGGTGGATATGAGCCCGGCGGAAACGCGCTTGCCTCCAGGGACCGCGGACAAACCAGCTTAAAGGGAGGCCAGAACCCCGCTGGTGGACGCGGCAAAGCTGGCGCTGGCGGCAATGCCAAAGGCGGCGGAGGCGGTGGAAATGGAAGGGGCGGTGGCAATCGAGGCGGAAAAAAGGGCAGATGACAAATTCCAATGGCGCTGAATGAATAGCTAAGGAATGCGTCGATATCCATCTGCGCGAACCACCAACCCGACAGGAATTAGACTGATGACAAATCTTTTCAACAAATCTCGAGTTATGAACCAACTCGTCCTTTCCGCCCTTCTTTTGGCGTGGCTGCTGTTCCCGCCTTTCGCATCCGCGGGAGAAACCGCCACGCAGCAAGAGTTCCCATCACCGGGCGCCGCAGCCGACGCGCTGGTCGCCGCCAGCAAATCGGACGACATGAAGACACTGAGCTCGATACTCGGCCCGGACGCGGATCAGGTCCTTTCGTCGGGAGATGCGGTCGCCGACAAGAATGCACGCGAAGACTTCGTAAACCGCTACCAGGAAATGCATCGGCTCGAATACGACGATCAGGGTCGTGTTGTTCTCTATGTAGGTGCCAATAACTGGCCCGTTCCGATTCCGCTCGTACAGAAGATTGGCGGTTGGGTGTTCGATACGGCGGCTGGCAAACATGAGCTGCTGTACAGACGGATAGGTCGAAACGAGCTGTTCACGATCAAAGTTCTCGAAGATCTAGCTGACGCTCAATCGGAGTATGCCGGCGAAGCGCATGATGGCGAAAACAGCGGTCAGTTCGCTCCAAAGATCCTGAGTGATCCCGGTAAACATAACGGTTTGTATTGGGAAGCTGCCGAGGGACAGCCCCAGAGTCCCATTGGACCGCTCGTCGCGAGCGCCAGCGCAGAGGGATATAAAAAGGAAAGTGGGGGAAATCCTGTCCCATTTCACG
This sequence comes from uncultured delta proteobacterium, assembly GCA_963842085.1. GTDB lineage: Bacteria > Desulfobacterota > Binatia > Binatales > Binataceae > Binatus. Next base: position 1,221,177 of record CAWJET010000001.1, on the reverse strand, counting down.
GGTACTACTACAAACAACTAACGAAGCAGGGCAAGAATGCTCCGGGCGGCGCAAAGAGCTATTTAAAGAACGGCAAGATGACCGCGGGGTTCGCATTTCTGGCCTATCCCGCCGAGTATCGCGCTTCGGGCGTGACGACATTCATGATCAACCAGGATGGTGTCATCGTCCAAAAAGACCTTGGCCCTGACACCGCCAAGTTGGCAACCGAAATAGCTGAATATAATCCAGACAAGACCTGGCAAGAAGTCGACGAATAGTCTGGGCTTGCGACTGGGCGTTTTGACCCGATAAGTGGGATAGGTATTGCCGACACGTGAGCCGGAAGCGCTACAAGAAGTCCTCCTCAACGACTTTGTGCCTCTTGGTGTGATTGACAGGAGCGACTGCCGAAGATGAAGAAACCGGTTCTGGTGCTTGGCCTTGCGGTGTGCCTATTATAGTTCTCACCGCCCGGATAGTTCCCGCTTCTGAGCAACAAATCGAACGAACTCAAATGCCGATACCAGTCACGCACTCCAAGTACCCCTGTGCCTGCGCAAAATTCCATATCGTGTGAGATTTGGGGTGGCGGCGAGTACGATGCGATTAAGGGCGCGAGTCGAGTCGGGCGCCGATCCTATCCCTAATCAAAACCTCGTCTGCGTGACGAAAGAAGGCAAGTATGTTACTGCAAAGCGCGATGTTCGCGTTGCTGATTAGCTTCCTGCTCGCAGTGCGCTCCGTAATCGAAGCTCGCGAGGACACGCTCAGAACACTGACGACTCTCTCACCGATTAGAGCGAGTCCGCATACATGGATCACCAAGGTCACCAGGCTCCAGGCCCAGTCGCCGATCCAGGTGCCGGCATTCGTTGGATTCATCTTTTCCCTCTGTGAAAGATGATCAAGAAATGCGAGTTCTAGAATTGCAAAACCTCGGGGCCATGGCACAGGAAAACGGGCGCAAATGTTGGCGGTCTTTCTGGTCGAGCTCCGCATGCATCCTCGAGAGAATGGGTTCGCTGTCAGTTCAGTACGATACCCAACTTTAGCCTTCAATTGGAAAGCTTCAACCGGGAGATGGCGCTTCGGAATCGATAGGGAAGGCGGCGACCGCTTTTACAGGGCAGGGTGAAGGGCGCAAGACCCAGGCGCCGCAGAGTCCGCTTGCGCCGTTGCGAGCACGCCCGACACGAAGCCGCCCCTTCCAGCGCCCGCCGAAACACCGTGGACCAAAAGCGGGCCAAACCCTTGCCGAGAGAGGCCGTTCCGTCTACAAGGAGAGTTGAAATCGGAGCGCTATACGGAAATCCTAGAGGTCAGAAGCAATGATTCGCTGATCGCGAATCAAAATGGGAGGACATCGTGTTTCAAAAGCAAAGCCTTTCAGTGTTAGCGATCGCCGCAATCGGCGGCTTACTGGGTGGAACGATTGCGAACGGCTTTCTTTCGAGCAGTCTTGCGTTGGCCAGCAAGGAAAAGACTCTAACCGCCCAGCAGTTTGAAGTTGTAGATGGCGCGGGTAAGGTCCGCGGGACCCTTGCCGTCAGCGGCGAGTCAGGCGCGGTTGCGCTAACTCTCCTATCGAACAGCGGCGAACCGCGTGCGGTGATCGCCGCGGGCGCGGACGGCTTGACCTCGATCGGCCTCACACATCAGGGGAAGCTTCGCGCGGAAATGAAAATGGCTGCGGGAGGCACGCCAGATATGGAGATGTGGGACGACAAGGGAAATCCTGTCTTTCTACAGCCAAAGAACACGGGCGTCGTTACCCCCTTCTGAGCTTGACCAAGAAGGCTCTTCGGCGCGCCGAGGAATTGTTCAGGGAGATGGAGGTGGGGGCAATAGAAAAAGAGGGCGCTGCACGGCTTGAACCGGGATTATCGTGCTAGATCTTTTCAAGGTTCTGCCGATGGCGGTGGTAATGTCGCCGGACCCCAGATCATTAGCGCGCTCCTGCTCGCGACAAGCGCGCGGACGCTGCGGGACTCCGCCGCGTTCCTCGCCGGCGCGACCCTAGCCACCACAATCGGGGTGATGGCCGCGTACCTGCTCAGCAGCAAGCTCGCCGCCTCTGTGATGGTTTCTCGAAGCGATGTGATTGACTACGGGGTCATCATCCTGTTGTTGATCCTGATCGTTCTAGTTTTCCGCAAGCGCAGGGACACCCGACCTCCGAAATGGATGAGCGAACTGCAGACAGCCACTCGGAGGTTCTCGTTCAACCTCGGCTTCCTGCTATTTCTGCTGATGAAAACCCAATCGTCGCAAGCGATCCCCATCGGCTCGAGCATTGGCACTTCGACCGTCCCTTCGCTGGCGTCGCAATTGCTCCTGTCAGCGAGGTCGCAACCGGCTTCGATGCCATCGTCGTTGCAGTCGCCGACCATGATCTGAGCTGCCTGCCGCTCGCAGCCCGCCCGCCGTCCCCGCTCATCTAGACCTCCTCCAAAATCGTTCCTTTCGGGATTTCCCCGGTCTTGAGCCCGGAGGGTCACTGTCGTCGTGCGCGACAAACGTGGCTTCCATCCGTGCCTGCGGAGGCTGCTGGAGCTATGCTGGCATTCGCGATCGAATGCCTGGCGGAGAGGACGTCTGCACAGCCGCTCCGGAAGGAGAAGGGAAGCAGGTCGAAATCAGAGAAACTGGTCTGCCGCGACTGCGGGAGCGATGACCTGGCTCCTAGTTTCACCAAGCGGCGCGATCGCCGATGCCGCAAGTGTTTTAGTAAGCGCCACGGATCAGCGGCACCGGAGCGGAAGGCAAAGCCTGAGAGGTACTTCGGACACGACGCAAGAAGGGCCGGGCTCGAAACGGCTCGGCCCCTCTTGCGTCTCGAGCTGTTCAGCATATGGCAAACCCCCTTCCGCCGATCGATCGCAGGATAACGAACCAGACGGTGGCCTACGGCCGCCTCGTTCAGGCCGGGGCCGGCGTCGAGCCTGCTAGGAAGCCTTTGCCTTCCTTTCCGCCCAGCGCTTTTTCATCGCTTCGGACAGCCTCTTCCTGCCTGCGGGCGTGAGTCGTCCAGGTCTCTTTGGTGCCGCAGTCTTACTGGACAACCTCTTCGCCCGCCAGCGTCGTTTCATCGCCAGCGACAAGCGACGTCGCCCTTCCGGAGTAATGCCACCTCGCCTCTTGTGCCCGGCTTTGCGAGTAGGGCCTTTGCCACTCACGCCTGCGCCTTCGAGCAAGGCAGTGATGGCCCGATGTATCTTGTCTCTTTCGAGCTTCAACTCCGCGATGATTTTGTCCAGGTCCACTATGACTCTCCTTGGCTCACGATCGTAACAGTATCCTGTCACCGCGAAGGAACTTCAACAGCTTCTTCCTGTTGCCCGTAAACTGAATGCCAGAAACACGAGCCGATTGGTTGGATATCCCGGCTCGGGGAGCGCTTCGGTACCAAGGCGCTTGAGGGGTTTCTGCGTGCAGCGAACAGTCGGAAGTCTAAACGCCGACTCGATTCGTCGAGTCGGCAGCGCTCGACGAGCCCGTATCTAGATCAACAGCGGCCGCCTGAGTGTCGCCCGTGCCGATTTCGCCCGCTTCGGAGACGAGTCGCTTCAGCGTGCCAGGGTGGTGCGGCGGTCAGAGGTTTGATCAGTTAGTCGCTTGCAGAGGATTGGCCGGCATCGGCATCGTCACCTTGTACGCGTTTGACGCACAGCAGCCGGCGATCGCCGACTGTAACCGTCGTCAGCTGGCGTTCGAGTTCACGTTCGAAAGCAATCTTGAACCAGCCACCGTACTTCATCGCTTTTTCCCCCAGATTTAGAATGTTAAGACCGCAGACATTCAGTACGAGATTCGCGCTAGAAGTCGACGTCCCAGATACCGACCGATCGTTCGAGGGAGACCAGTGCCTTTGCTTGTTCGTTGAGAGCGCCGAAGTAGTCGAAATACAACTGATTCATGGCGCGGTGCGTATCAAGTACATCCACCAACGTAGCTGCGTTCCGTTGCAGCCTTAGAAACCGTGACTCGTAAGCTTGGTCGCTGTCGCGAAGTGTCTCGTCGGTGAATTGCCCCACTAGAGCTTGGGACAGGCTGTAACGCTCGTACGCCGAGCGCACTTCCGATGCTGCTCGGAGTTTGGCGGCCCGCAATTCTTCTTCGGCCTGAGATTGCAAATAATATGCGGCCTCTGTTGGGCCCTGATTCAGGTCGGAAAGCGGTATCGGGATCGAAAGAGAAATTCCTAGGGAATCCCAGGCAGGGGCCGGATCAATGGGGTTCGTGACTCGGGTCTCATGAGCATACGCGCCGCCCACAGTGAGATCGGGCACGCGGTTGGCTTTGGCGATCTGGTATTCCGCGCGGGCGTCATCCAGCTGACGTGCCGCTGCAATCACATCGCTGCGCGAGGAGACAGCTTCGGCCAACAATGATTCCAGTGAGAATTGGCGGGGCGGGATTTGCAGTCGTCCCGTAGGGACCACGAGACCGGCATCACTCTGGTCGCCTGCCAGGGCGGCCATCGCGATCAAGGTTTGGTGTAGGGAGGATTCGTAACGAATCACCTTGCCGCGCTCTTCGAGCTCATTGATCCGAGCTCTAATCAAGTCGTCTTCGGATGTTTGGTTTGCTTCCACTCGGCGTGTGTTGAGATCGACCAACTGTTGAGCCTTTTGCAGCGCTTTGATCTGCTGTTGAAGCGTCAGAAGACCGGTAACGGCGTCAATATACGAGTTGGCGGCCAGCGCGCGGAGATTACGCAGGAAGTCGCTGAGTTGAGCCTGGCTGGCTTGCAGGGTGGCATTCGCCGCCTCGGTGCGAGCGCCAATCTTTCCACCAAGCAGGATAGTCTGACTAAGGTTCCCCTCGTATGTGGTCGCCTGCCTCTGCCCGGACACGTCGCCTCCATAACCTGCCTGAAAGTCGGGGTCAGGATATATTCGCGCGGCTAGAAGTTGTCCCTTCGAGATCGGAACGTTGAAGCGCTGAGCGGCCAAATCGAGGTTCGATGTTTCCACCCGCTGCATGTATTCGCGGAATGTGGTTTTCCCGGCGATCGGCAGACCCGGAAGCTGATCAAGAAGATTCAGGTTTTCGACTGATACGTTCGGAGTTGAGATACGACGGTTTGCTTCTAGCTTCACCGATTGTACCAACGGGCGCGACGGCGAAGGATTCCTTCGCTCGTTCGCCTCGTCCCGGGCTGCTGCCAGTGCCGGACGAAGAAACACCACGACTCCGACGAACAGCAAAAGCCTCATCCATTTCATACGGTCACTCCTTCTTTTGTTCCTGGGATCGAGTAATGCGCGCTGCTCGACGAACTAGCCGCGTAGCCTGCAGCTATCAAAAAACTACGAAGTGGTGAAAAGACCGGAGCTTTTGGCAGACCACCAATAGCGTCGACGGCATGCTCAAGCCCACACGCTCCTTGACCTGGCCTCTCTTTCTCAATCGGGGAACAGGAGCCTGACCGAGAAATCGATCGTGAATTGTTCGGTCTGATCGGCGAACTGTCGATAAACATTCTCCTGGACTCCAACCGAAGTGCCGATCGCGAAGTGCGGGGAGAGCTTCCAGACCCGGCCGATTCCTGCGCTCAGCGGGATCGCGGTCGAGGACTTGTGGCGCAAGTCGATGACCCAGGTCGCGTCGCTCGATTTCAGGTACCATCCACCCCCGAGCTGATAGTTGAGAATCGGTTGGAACGTCAGCGAGGCGGTGGACTTCGACCTCGACGAAGTGTACGCGAAGGATGTCGGTTGTTGGAAAAGTGCCGCGATATTGAGATGCGGAATTCCGCGATATGAAAATGCCCAGGCTGGTCCCATTTGCCAGGCCCCCTTTCCGACGCGATCGCTCGCGGAGGTCGGAAACACGAAGTAGGGCCCTAGTCCCCAGCGAAAACCTATCTCTTGGGTCTTCGGCCACGGCATCTGGAACAGGTCGAGCAGCTGCATGTCGTCGTAAGTCGTGGCGGTCGACGCTCCTTTTCCGTTGGGAATGGTCACGATCCGAATGGTCGGCCGCAGAAGCTGTTCGACGGGTATGAACCACAACGGATGAATCGCGAGGACCGCCCTTAACTCTATAGCGTTAGGCTGCGCGTTGGTCCCGTATTCGGCCGGAGTATATATGTCTTTGATTTGTATCTGCGTCAGGTGCGCGAGCGGATCAGTTAGCTGTTCGACAAGCGGTTCCTCTTCATCCCGACTGAGGTACCTTGATGCCTGTTGCGCGTAACCGATCGAAGCATGCATGCTCAGCAGCGCCGCCAGTATCAGCGTCCGGATTGCGAGCAGCGAAGCTCGCAAATCCGTCTCAGGCCGACTTTCCATTTTGCCCCTCGATTCGCTTCTCATCGTTCAAAATGGGCAGGCTATGCAAGCGCGACCGCTCTTGGCTGCTCAGCCGGAATTTTCCCTAAATGGACCGAAATAACAACATCCTGTTCAGAAGTCTGCCCCATGAATTTTCTACCAGCTGAGAAGCGACCTCTGATCTCGTGTTTCTAGGGGCCGAACCATTCGTCGTAAATCTGCTGATAGGTGCCGTTCTCACGAAGCGCGGCCAACGCAGTATCTACGTTTCTGCGGAGCGGACTGCCGAGCTGAAACATGATGGCAACCGGCGCGGTGTCAAAATTGAGGCCGACCACCTTTACCCGTCCCTTCCCCTCATGCCTCGCAAAGTAAAGCAGCATCGGTGCGGCCGAAACCACCGCATCCACCTTCTTGTTGAGCAGCGCCTCGAACATTTGCTCGGTGGTCGGAAATTCCTGCACCCGTGCGTGATGCTTCGTCAGATATTCAACGGCGTTCGAGCCGGCCAGTGTCGCAACCTCCCTGCCGGGTAGATCGCCGGGACCATCAATGCCGCCGCTGATCTGATCGACGGTCATGGCAGTCGTCAACTGGGCGGTGTAGAACGCTACGAAAACCACCCCCACGAACAGCCAGAAGATTGCGACCATCCGCCCAATCCATTGACGAGGCATGGCTTCCGCCTGTTGCGTCAGCGTCGATAACGCCCAAAAGGCTGCCTCGAAAATTCCAGGGAAGTAGTTTGGGTTCGAAACAATACCGTCGTCTGTCCTTCGTTCGAAGAACCAGACCAGGTGGGCAGGGATCAGGATGAGGAGCAATGCCAGACCGAGCCACTCCAGGGTCGTGGTCGAGAACGTCAGGCGCAACATGTCCGATAGCAGGCTTTCCGGATGAGCCTTCCCACCGGTCCTTCGCACAACAATTTGCAGCCCTGCCTCCATTATCGGTATCGAAAAGTCGAATGCCGTAGTGCGCGCCGACGTTATGAAGACGTCCAACGCGAGGTCGGCCTTTTTCGAAAGCATCGCCTCTTCAAGAGCCGGCACATCCGGTTCGATCTGATACGTGGCCCTCGCCTTCAACTGCGCGGCAATTGCATTCCAAAGATCGATGCTGAACCCGGTCAGCGAGCCGTTTTGCTCCATGACACTGGGGGGCGCGACGCACACAGCCATCCGAAGCTTCGAGCTCTTTTGTACGGAAGTAGCCGAGGTACTGGCGTACTGCGAATAGGCCGGGCCCACGAGGGCGACGCACATCACCCCTGCTAAAATGCAGATGACTTTATTCAACGCCGTTCCTCCAACATGGAGCGCGAATCATAGTTATCGCTACCGAAAACGCCGAAACGCGGCGAAAGACTAGAGAGTTGGTGTGTGCGGGTAATGCGGCCCGGCATGACTCAAGCTCGAGAGATCGGTCATCTAGACTCGGTGGCGGAACCCCTGGCTCACCTTCGGATACGGCCAGGAGCGGTCGCCAACCGGTGCGCTCGTTGACGGGTCCACTCTTTTTCCAATGAAGGCGCGGGCAGAGCGCGCATGATAGTAGTCGTCTCTCCTGGTGGGTTCGAAGGGTGATTTGAGGAAATGATGCCGGCGTGGAAGCTTCTCCCGGTCGGTCAATTGGATCCGACGACGATCGCCTCGAAGGTAAGCCAAATCGAACATCTAGTTCTATTGGACAAAGGTCCAATGCCCCTTGGTCCAATGGACCAAGGTCCAATTGCGCCAGTTAGGAACGGTGGCGCAAACTGTGTGCAATGCCGCTGCGTGCGCCCGCAGTACGGCGCGATTCATTAACAGTGCACGAGGACTACGGTCAACGAATTGCAAGCTAAGGTGTCGGGAAAAGTATTTTCGTCCGCGACTTTCTCGCCGAGTAAGGCGATGCAGGAGGATTTAAAATGCAAACAGCGGTTAACAGACGTGAGTCCAGAACAACCGGTAACCATGGAATCGTGTACCGCACGGTTTGTCGGAACCCCGGCTGCGGGTTCAAGTTTGATCTCAGAATAACGCCCGAGAACGCAAGTCTTCTCAGCGGTTCGACGGTATGTCCGCACTGCAAACGGCATGGCGGCCAACTCCAATCCCAGGGACGCATCAGCGAAAAGCTTTTCGCCGCCAAGCTATTGTTTCGCGCGACCGGGGTTGGGTCGGCGCGTAGCGACGACGACGAAATGGGAGTGGACTCCCGCTACTAGCCGGGAGTTCCTTCGCGTGCGAAGTTTCGAGTTGGCCGCGAGCGAGCGGCTGTCGAAGCGCGAAACAGCGCGATGTAGTCGCCTTCGTCCAGAGCCTCAAGAAAGATATCGTCGAATAGGGCTTCAGAGCGCCCTAAAAGGAAAAAGCGATGTTAGGCGAACAGATTGGTGAAGGGAAGGGAAAAGTAACCAGCCGCAGGGCGCTCTCGGTCAGAGTAGCCGCGATCATGATCTTGGCGGCGACGATCACGTTGGCGGGCTGCTACATATTTTCGCCGTCGCAGGCGTCTGAGAACAAATTGCAGACCAAACTGCATTTCGACCTCACGCAATGCCAACAGACGGCGCCCAATCTTTACAAATGCCCAGGCGTTGATAAGTCGATTTGCGGGGCATTCTATTCGGGGGAGCAGGTCGATTGCCTCTATCTGGATAAAGAGGGCAGCGTCATGGTGATGAAGCAATAGAGTTCGCGAAAGGTGACAGTCTGAAGGTTGTTTTGGAGATGGCATACACGGGGAAAGGAGACGGCTAGGTCGTCGACACATCCTTCGCCTGACGCCAGTCTAGACCCAGAGCAAACGGTCGGCTGCGAACGACGGGCAACAACTTGCCGCGGAGTTCACCGAAACGTGTTGACATCAAAGGAAATCCCGGCTGAAGACTATCATGTAGATTGATGAAAAATATGAGCAACCTCGCCAAGGTTGGACTCTCAGTATTGGTAACGGTTAGTGCTAAGTTTGGCTGGATGCGCCAACACGCAGAGTTCGCCGCAGTCAAGCGTTCCATCAAAGACTGCCGCGCCGCCGAGCGCGACACCCGCGACTGGAATTGCGGCGGAGACCGTCATAACCGTCCACGGCAAGATTGTCACCGTCGATTCCGCTAGCAAGCAGGTTACATTGCAGGGGCCGGGTGGCAAGGACGTGACCCTTACTGTCAACAATCCATACAACCCGCAGTCTCTGAAGGCTGGTGACCGTTACGTAGCGCAATTTACGGAATCTGTAAGCATCGTCGGCAAGGGGCCGAGCGATAAGCCACCGGTCGCCACTTTGGCCGCCGGGCTATGGACTGCGAAACCCGGTGAGGTTCCCGGCGCTGCCGCTGCGCGGGAGACCCAACTCGTCGTCGTTGTATCGGCGATCGACCAGGCCGATCAGCGCATCACGCTGCAGGATCCCGATGGTTCGACAGAAAACATCCACGTGACGAATCCAGCAACACTTCGAGGCGTTCAGGTGGGCGACCGAATCACGATCACTCTCACTCAGTCGGTAGCGTGAGTCCGTGGTGGAGTGCGGTTGCGGCAATCATCAGGTCGAAGTCGCCAATGATTTTTCGTGCGGCGCGCAAACGACCGCGCTCCCGGCCAAAGATCTCAGCGGTCGCATGGTCAATTGAGAGCAGATCCGCTCCAGTCAGGAAGTCCCTCAATCCTTGCTCGGCGGCCTTCCGGCTTTGGCCGTAGTAGATGCCTTCGTAAAGTTCCGCCAACGATATCACCGAGAGGGCGAGTCCTTGCTCTTTCACCTCGTCGAGGCGGCGACGAATTTTCTCGTGCCCGTTCAACCAATGAATCACCCAATCGGTGTCTACCAAGAAACGTACGCTCATAGGCGCGGCTTCTTTCGGGGGGAAATCAAGCGGTCACGGTAGATATTGCGAATCAGTTTGTCCGCGTCCACCAAGCCGCGCCATGAACCTGCGGATCGGCGAAATGCGTCAAAGTCCCTCACGGGAGCGGATTCAGTGATCGTCACTGCGATTTCTGCGCCTTCCGGAAGATCAACTTTGTCGATCAACTCCAGTCGGCCTTTGTGGACTCGTGCGCGCACAGTGCTTCCCATTATCGGCATCTCCGTTCGGTTCCGCCAACCGCCGCAGGTTAACGTGTGTCGTCTTTTATTCCTCGAAGACAGGCACTCAATTGTAAAGCATAGGGCGTTGCTGCCGGCAAATCGGCGCCGTGCAATGCCCGACCGTCAGTTTGATGAAAAAAGAGCGGAATCACATCCGAGAGCAAGGGTCAAAAACCGCCATGATTGAGAAACCATGCCGCCGCGAGTTTCGCGGTTCCGCGACCCCGATCGAGAGCATCGTCATTCAAACCTCATTGAGGGCAGCCGAGGATCAGCTCGTAAGCGCCCGGAGAACTCTGTTTGTGCCCACGGATTGGCGCTCAAGAGCGTTCGCGCGAGGCATTCCACATTACAGACTTAGCTGGACGTGAGGTCGGAATGCGACTGTGGGGGATTTTGTGGGGACCCTCGGTCACATTTGATATCACTGGGTGGCAACAAGTCGTGCCTTCCAAAATACGAGAACCCCTTCGCGCACAATGACTACATGCGTATGAGGTGATATAGAGCGATACGGATGAAAACCTGCCATCAACGGCTGTGCGCCGCTATAGCCGCTGGCGTGGCGAATCGGGGGCTACGGTCAGTCGAGGAATTGCTTGAGGCCGCCGCGAACCAGAAAAGCGCCGCATAAATGCGCTCGATACGGCAAGCCGAGCAGCATTCGCAACATCTATCACGCGGTCAATCGGCTCTGGACTGTCATCAAGGTTCAATTATGCGATGGCTGCTACGGGCCATATACTTCCTGGTATTCGCTGATTTGGAACCGGCACCAGAACCGGCACCGGCGATAGCGGCGGCGACTGTCTGCACTTACGCGCTTCTCGTAAGTGCCGATCAGAATTGTGGAATTCGTGGTTGCGGGGGAAGGATTTGAACCTTCGACCTCCGGGTTATGAGCCCGGCGAGCTACCAGACTGCTCCACCCCGCCTCGGCAGTGTATCCGCCGGTTGGTCAGCCGGTCAACATCGGATGCGTAAAATGCGCGCGGGCGTGTGAAAGCGGCGATCGGGGCACCTGGTCGGCGAGCGCATCGCCGACCCGGATCGAATCTCAACTAGCCGGCGAGAATGCGGACGTTGCAGTTGCGATGCTTGATGCCGAACTCGATGATCTCTTTTTCGCGCGGGGTCGCGCCGGGTTTTTCGTCGGTCAGCATCAGCTGCTTCGCGACTGCGTTGTCGATTCCGTCGGCTTCGACATCAACGTTGTGATCGTCACAGATGATAAATGCCATTTCGCTAAAAGCACCTCGAACGAACAAAGCTATAAGATTTTTTCACCGAATTGAACCGCGCGGCGGCGAACTCGCGAGACGCGATTTGTGGTAGTCGTAAGCGTGATGCGGGAAACGAAAACGCGGGAGTCGATGCAATGAGCTTGAAGGGAAAAGCCGCGGCGATCGGAATTGGCGAACTCAAACCGCTCAAGGAGCCCGGCGACCTGACCGCGCTCGGGCTGATGGCGCGGGTAGCGGCCGAGGCGATCGCGGACGCCGGGCTGGAGAAAAAAGATATCGACGGCTTCCTGGTCGGCGTGCCGTTTTCGGACCCCGGGATGATTTACCCGGCGAGCGCAGCCGAGGTGCTCGGGCTCAACGTGCGGATGCTGAACCAGGTCGATATCGGCGGCGCGAGTCCGGCCGGGATGATCTGGCGCGCGGCGGCAGCAATCGATGCGGGGATGTGCAGCGCGGTGCTGTGCATCGTCGCGGATTTGAACAAAGCCGGAGACCAGCGCCCGCCGGTGGTATCGGTGCAGCGCGAGTTCGAGGCGCCGTATGGAAACATCGGCGCGAATTGCGGCTATGCGATGATCGCGCATCGCCATATGCATGAGTACGGCACTACGGCGCGGCAGATGGCGAAAGTCGCGGTCGATCAGCGGACCAGCGCGCTCAAGAATCCGCTCGCGACGTTCAATGACAAAGCGCTTACGATCGACGAGGTGCTGAATTCACGGATGATTGTCGATCCGCTTCATCTATATGAAATCGTGAGCCCGGTGAGCGGCGGCGCCGCGATAATCGTCGCCTCACCCGAAGTGGCGAAGCGGGCGAAGAATCCGCCGATATGGTTGCTCGGCGCCGGCGAGTACGCCAATCACTCGACGATCACCTATGCGCCGTCGATCACGGAGTCGCCGATCAAGCCGGCGGCAGAGAACGCATTCAAGATGGCGGGGCTGCAGCCGAAGGACATGGACCTGGTGTGTCCGTACGACTGCTACACGATCACCGTGATCGTCACGCTCGAGGACGCGGGCTTTTGCAAGAAGGGGCAGGGCGGGCCGTTCGTCATGGAGCACGACCTGACGTATGCGGGCGACTTTCCGTGTAATACGCATGGCGGGCAGTTGTCGTTCGGCCAGCCGGGGCTGGCGGGCGGCATGAGTCACGCGACGGAAGCGATAAGACAATTGATGGGGCGCGGCGGCGAGCGCCAGGTCAAGGGCGCGGCGCTCGGCTACGTCAACGGCAACGGCGGTATCATGAGCGAGCAGGTGAGTCTCGTGCTGGAGCGCAGATCATGAGCGAGTACTACAAACCGCTTCCGAAGCCGTCACCAACGAGCCGTCCGTTCTGGGAAGCCGCGCGGCGCCACGAGTTGACGCTTCAACGATGCGGCGCATGCCGCGCGTACATCTACTATCCGCGCGATCGATGCCCGAAATGTTTCTCGGACAAGCTGGCGTGGGAGCGCGTGAGCGGGCGCGGCAAGGTGTACAGCTACACCGTAGTGCGGCGGGCGTCGAGCCGGGCGTTTGCGGACGCGCCCTACGTGCTGGCGATCGTCGAGCTGGCCGAGGGCCCGCGCATGACGAGCAATATCGTCGCACCGCCGGAGCAAATACGCGTCGAGATGCCGGTTCAGGTTTTCTTCGACGACGTGACGCCTGAGTGCACGCTGGTGAAGTTCAAGCCGGCGTGATGCGCCGAGCGTGACGTGCAAGCTCTGTGTCGAACGTCACGAGAGTGCATCCGAGTCGTCGCGCGGTTTGAAGATAGGCAGCGTCATAGACCGTGAGCTCGGTTTCAAGCGCGAGTTTGAGCAGTTCAAGCGGCGCCATCGGAACCAGCTCGACTTCCAGTGAAAGCGCGGCGCGCAGCCGCGATGCGATATCGAGTCGTCGCGATGGCAGGAGCCTGGTTTTTTTCAAGGCCACGCTTGCCAATTCATATGGAAGTATTTCAGGCGCGAAGAGACTCGCGTTACCAAGCAAATTCCGGGCTTCTTCTGCCCGCGATTCCTGGAACGCCAGCGCTGCGATCACGGAGGCATCAACTACCTTATCGGGCATCGCGATCTTCGCGAATCATTTCCGTGCTGTTCCCGGAAACGGGGGGCCCGAACCGCCGGACCGCTTGTCGCAGTTCATCAACCGTCAGATGGGTTGGCGAAGCCGCCTCTTCCAGAACGGCCATCAACTCACCCTGGAGCGAACGCCGATGAATCGCGGCCTTGCGCCTGAGTCGTTTGACCAGCTTTTCAGGAACTTTTTTAATCGAGAGAGTTACAGTCATAGCCCGAGACTCTCCGGCAATGGTTCCATTTTGGAACCATTGTAACGCGATATTGTGGCAATGGACAGCCCGGATTGGAGTAGATTCGGCCGCTCACGCCAGCAGCACCGCGACGATTCCGGTCAGGAAGATTCCGTCGAAGGTGCCGGCACCGCCGATCGAGGCGACCGGTGCACCCAGATCTCGCAACTTGTGCAGGTTGAGCAAATCGGCGCCGATGAGAGTGCCGATCACGCCGCTGATGAATGCGACGGCGTCGCGATGATGCTGCGAAGAGCCGAGAAAGTAGCCGCAGGCGGCGGCGACGATCGGCGGAATCAGCATCGGCGTCGCGATTCCCAACCCGGGCACCGGCCTCGCGAAACCATGGACGATAACCGTAACGATCGCGATTCCTAGCAACGCCGGCACGATTATCGCGGGCATTTGCATCAGCAAGTACGCCGAGATCAGGACGGGAACGATCGCACCGCCGACATTTATGGCGACAATCGTCGAGTCGGTGGCGTAACGAACCGGCACCCTATAGCTAACACCGAAACTGCGAACCACGGCGTCGGGGTGCGGCTGGCCGCCGGCAACGCGCATGATGGGAATATTGATGTAGCTGCCGATTAGACTCACGAGCAGGGCGGTGAAGGCCAGCTCGGGCGGAAGGCCGATTGTAACAAAAGCGTAGGTGATGACGTGGATTTCCAGCAGGACGAAAAAAAACGCCAGAACGAAGAAGAAGACGATCGCGTAGAAGGCGAGGAACGGCGCGAAAAACACCGGACTATCTTAGCCGTGGCGCAAGCTGGGGAAGAAACGGCGGCGCGAGCCGAGTGCGTCGGCGTAGCGCCCTCCCATCGCGCGCTCCTCGGCCGGAATTCGCACGGCGAGAATCAGGGCGTTGCCGATGGAGAATGCGATCGCCGTGAAGAGTGCGCCGCCGATCATCGGCACGGCCGCGATCTCGATGACGACGGCGAGATAGTTGGGATGGCGCATGAAGCGATAGGGGCCGTTGGTCGCGGGCGCGCGGTCGGGACTCACGATGATTCGCGTGCTCCATCGATCGCCGAGCGTCGCGACCGCCCAGTAGCGAAGCGCTTGTGCGGCAATTTCAGCGCATAGCGCGAGCCATGCGACGACCGGCGCAAACGCGTGCGGGAACAAGGTGGCCTCGACCGCGCATGACACGATGAACAGCGCGTGAAATGCGACCATCACGCGGTAGTGCGCCTGCCCGACTTCGACCGCTCCGTGCCGGAACGCCCGGCGCGCATTGCGACGAGCGCGATCAAGCTCGAACATCCGCTCGATGACCAGGATCGCAAGGATGAGCAGATAGGTGCGGAGCGAGATCACCACGTAAGCCCGGTCACCACTTAAGAAGTACCAGCTCGACGGAGAACCCGGGACCCATGCCGATGATCAGGCCGTAGTCGCCGGGCGCGGCTTCGTTATCCTCGAGCAGTTCGTCGAGGATAAACATCACGGACGCGGACGAGAGGTTTCCGACCGATTGCAGCGAGCGCCACGAACGCGCCAGCGCGGCCTCGGGGAGAACGAGCGCGCCTTCGAGGGTCTCGAGCACCTTGGGGCCGCCGGCGTGCGCGATCCAGTGCTTGATGTGCGCGCGGCCGATTTGTTGCGTCGCCAGGAAAGAATCAACTTCGTCGAGGATATTGGCGCGGACGAGGTCGGTGAGTTTCGATGACAAGACGATCTTGAAGCCGCTGTCGACTATTTCCCAGCCGAGAATTTCTTCGGTGTTCGGGAAAACGAGCGAGCGCGTCGCGATCACCTGTGGACCGGCCGCCGCCGGCGCATTGCCGCCGATCAGCATCGCGGCCGCACCGTCACCGAAGAGGCCCGACGCGATGATATTGGCGATCGAAAGATCCTCGCGCTGCAGCGTGAGCGAGCACAACTCGACCGACAGCAGCATCGCGACTTCCGACGGATAGGCGCGGATGTAGTCGGCGGCGCGCGCCGTGCCGGCCGCTCCTGCGACGCATCCGAGCCCGAAGATCGGAGTGCGCTTGATTTCCTTGCGCATCCCGAGTGCGCTGATTATGCGCGTGTCGATGCTCGGAACGGCGATACCGGTGACGGTGACGAAGAACAGATGATCGACGTCGCGAGGCTTCAGCCCGGCTCGTTCGAGCGCTACTTCCGCCGCTGCCTTGCCGACCTCGGGTGCAGCGCGCAGCCACGCGTCGTTGGTCTTGGCGAAGGTGTCGAGCGGGATGTACTCCTCGATCGGCAGGGCAAGATGGCGCCCGGTGATTCCGAGCGCGCCCTGGATTTTGTCGAAGCGGCGCAAATCCGAATAGCGCCGCTCCCATAACTCGCGCAGGCGTGAACTCAGTTGTTCCTGATCGACGTAGTTGGCGGGTAAGGCAGTGCCGGTTCCGATCACACGGGGCGAATCGTTGCTAATCACTTATCGAAGCGACGCTCGAGTTGCGCTACTCGCGGCGACGTCGCTGTTTCTCCTTCGCTGCCCGGCGGACTGCACGATGCATTGTTCCTTGCGGGCTTGTTTGAGGCTATCACCAGCGCCATCGAAATTATATCGCTCTTGTGCCCTGCGCTGCATCCGTTAAGATCACCTTCGCTTATGAACTCCGAACAGCGCCGCGAACTGCTGGCGATGCTTGCCCGGGAGTCGTATTTCGAGCGACAACTCACACTCTCGTCCGGGCGCGCGTCCAATTACTACGTCGATTGCAAACGCACGTTGTACCTGCCACGTGGCGCTTACCTCGCCGGAGAACTCGTGCTTGAACTCGCGACGGCGGCGGGCGTCGAGCAAATCGGCGGCATGGCGGCTGGCGCGTTGCCGGTGACTGACGCGGTGATGGCAGCGGCGTATCGCGCCGGCGTCAATCTTCGCGGCTTCTTCGTGCGCAAGGAAACCAAGCAGCACGGGCTGCAACAGATTATCGAAGGCGCGTTCAAGCCGGGCCTGCGGACGGCCGTGATCGACGATACGATCACGACGGATGGGTCGAGCCTGCAGGCGGTGGCCGCGATGCGCGAGGCGGGCGCCAACGTGATCGCGGCAATCGCGCTGGTGGAGCGCGGCGAGGGCGCGGTCGAAGCGTTCGAGGGTGCGGGCCTGAAGTATAGCTGGGTCTTCACCGCGGAAGAGGTGCGCGCCGAGCGTGCCGCTCATCTCGTCGCCGGATGATTTCGCTTGGCAATACATAGCGACACTGCGGTCGCGGCGATTTTTGGCGATCCTATAGAACATTCCAAATCGCCCGCAATGCACAACGCTGCCTACGCGGCGCTCGGCATGAGCCGGACCTACGCGGCATTTTGCGTGACCGCCGGCAATCTTGCGCCGGCACTTCGCGCGATTCATCCACTCGGAATCATCGGCGTAAATCTGACGGTGCCGCACAAACAGGCTGCGGCCCGACTCATCAAGGATCTGAGCGGAGAGGCGCGCCTGCTCGGCGCGGTCAATTGCGTCGTCAATCGGCGCGGCGCGCTTCGCGGCGACAACACCGATGCGCGCGGCCTCGAGCGCGACTTGCGCGATCTCGGATGCGAGCTGCGCGGGCGGCTTGCGATCGTGATTGGCGCGGGCGGCGGCGCGGCGTCAGCGGTCCTCGCATGCATCCGGCTCGGCGCGAATCGTGTCGTGATCGCCAATCGCACGCCGGCGCGTGCGGCAACACTCGCGCGCCGTTTTTCGGCCCGGGGAGCGCGCGCGGCGGGCGAGCCGCGCGGGCTGGACGCGCTGATGGACTCGGAGCTGATGGCCGACGCGCGATTGATCGTCAATGCGACCTCGATGGGTCTGACGACGGGGCGGTTCGCGCGTCTCGACTACGACTCAACCGCGACAGATTGCCTGTTCTACGATCTGATTTATTCCGGCGAGCCGACCGAGTTCCTGAAGCCCGCACTCGCCGCCGGCCGGCGCGCGTGCGATGGCGCCGGGATGCTGGTGAACCAGGGTGAGCTCGCGTTCAAGCTGTTCAATCGAGTTGCGCCGCCGGCCGGCGTGATGCGCGCAGCTCTGTTCAACGCGCTGGGCCGAGAGCTCAGCGCACGTTGACTTCGATGCGCCGGGGTCGCGCGCGCTCGCTCTTCGGCAACGTAAGCTCCAGCACGCCGTCCCGCATCGAGGCCTTGATTTGCTGGTCGTCGATATCCTCGTTCAACTCGAACTGCCTGAAATAGTTCCCGACGTTATACTCAGTGTAGAGCGGCGCGAGTTTGTGGTAACGCTCGGTCGAGACGGTCCCAACTATAGTGAGGATGCCGCCATTGAGGGTTACCTCGACGTCGCTCTGTTTCACACCGGGCATGTCGGCCCACAGTCTCAAGGAATCGTTTAACTCCTCGATATCGACCTCGGGCAGAAAGAAACGGCCCGCGCGCGTTTTCTCCTGGCCCTGTATTTGCTGCTTCTCCTTGGTGGCGATTTCCTGCTCAGTCATTTTCGGTTCCTCCTTTGAGAGTTTCGGCTGCTTGGGGCTGATACCTCATGCCGGGGTTACCGTGATCTGACGCGGCTTTGCGGCTTCCGCCTTGGGAACTTTCACGGTCAGCATTCCGGCGTCGTAAGTGGCGGCGGCTTTGTCGAGATCGAGCTGCTCCGGCAACTGGATCGAACGCGAAAACTCACCGAACGCTCGCTCGCGCCGGTGATAGCCGGTGGCCTCGGTGGACGTTTCACGCCGGCGCTCGCCCTTGATCGTGAGCGTATGACCCTGGCCGGACACGCTGATGCTCTTAGGATCGATTCCCGGTATCTCGGCTATCACCGCTACTCCGTCGCCGGTGTCGAAAATGTTGACCGGTGGAAAACCGCCGGAGCCGGAGACGCCGAGCCCGTACGCGGGGTTCCGCAGGAAGCGCTCCAAGTCGCTCTGCAAGGCGAGCAGGTTGTTAACTGGATCCAAATCGGGGGAATATCTTAGCAGTGCCATAAGAGCCTCCTAATGAATGAGAGTTGGAACCGCTACTCGACTAAAAAATAATTCCTCTCCGTCGAACGTCAAGGGGCGACGGGCAGGCAAAAGTAGATTCTAATCGTCAAGGGCTTTACCGGAGGTGTCGTTATGCGTGCGGGAGTCGACCATATCATCGTCAACGTCAACGACTATGCGGCAGCGAAGAAGTTTTACGCATGGCTGATGCCGCAGATCGGCTATCCGAAAGCGATGTCCTACGATCAGCCGCAGACCGACGTCACCGCCGGCTATTTCGGCGACCACGGCTCGCTCTGGATCCGGCCGTCTACCCCGAGTTCCGCGCCGACAAGTTCCATCGGCATCGCGTCGGACTATGCGAGATCGCGTTTGCCGCCGAGAGCCGCCGGCAGATCGACGATCTAGCGGCAAAAATTTCAGCCAACGGCGGCAAGGTCACCGATCCGCCGAAAGAATACGACTATCTCCCGGGATACTACGCGGTGTTCTTCACCGATCCCGACGGGCTGAAGCTGGAACTGGTGCACGTCCCGCGCTGAGCGCGCGGAATTACCTACGCGAGCGCGCCGCCTACGCGCCGCGCGAACATGATGCCGGCGGGCGCTACGAGCAGCTCCGGTTGCAGGACGATCACCGCGGCGACTGCCACGAGTCCCGCCGCGATCAGAAGGTCGCGCTTGTCGACATTGAAAGTCCAGCGCTCGCAGTCATCGCAATAGCTCGCTCGAAATCTTCCGCTGCTCTCGCACGAATTGCAGGCCATTAGCTTCAACTCCTTCGCCGGACGGCGCTTGCACACAGGCTAGCCGAACATCTCCTTGAGCTTGTCCACGAAGCCCTTGGACAGCGGATGGTTGACGGCCTTGCCGTCGAGCTTGGCGAACTCCTCGAGCAGTTCGCGCTGGCGCGCGGTCAGACTGCGCGGCGTTTCGACGATAATCTTGATGAGCTGATCGCCGCGTCCGTAGCCGTGGAGGTCGACGATACCCTTGCCCTTGAGGCGCAGGATTTTTCCCGATTGCGTGCCCGGCGGAATCTTGAGCTTCACCTTGCCTTCGAGCGTCGGCACTTCGATCTCGGTGCCGACCGCCGCCTGCGGGAAGCTGATCGGCGCCTCGATTATCACGTCGTTGTCCTGGCGCACGAACATCGCGTGCTCTTTGACGTGAATGACGACGTAGAGATCGCCTTGCGGTCCGCCGCCGTAGCCGGCCTCGCCCTCGCCGCGCAGCTTGAGGCGCGAGCCGTTGTCGACGCCCGGCGGAATTTTCACGGCGAGCGATTCGTGCTTGCGGATTCGCCCCTGTCCCTGGCACTTGGGGCACGGGTCGGAGATGATCATGCCCTCGCCGCGGCATTGCCCGCAGGTGGTCGAGATCGAAAAGAATCCCTGCTGGGTGCGCACCTGGCCGCTGCCGCGGCAATTGGGGCACTGGCGAGCGCCGCTGGAGCCGCCGCGGGCGCGAGTGCCGTTGCAGGCGTCGCACTGAGTCAGGCGCTGGAACTTTACGACTCGCTCGACGCCGCGCGCCGCTTCTTCGAATTCGATTTCGAGATCGTAGCGCAGGTCGTCGCCGCGCCGGGTGCGCGAACGCGAGCGTCCGCGGCCGGTGCCGAAGAAATCGCCGAAGATGTCCGAGAAAACTTCCTCGAAGCCCTGGCTGAAGTCGAAACCGCCGAATCCGCCCGGGCCACCCTGCGCGCCCTGGAAAGCGGCGTGACCAAAGCGATCGTATTGCGCGCGCCGCTCCGGATCGGAGAGAACCTGGTAGGCCTCGTTGAGTTCTTTGAAGCGCTCCTCGGCTTCCTTGTTGCCGGGATTGCGATCGGGATGAAACTGAATTGCGAGACCGCGGTAAGCCTTCTTTAATTCGGCTTCGCTGGCGCCGCGATGGACGCCGAGGATTTCATAGTAGTCGCGTTTGTGTGCTGGCGGCATCGCGCAAAGATTCTATGCGAACATCCGAGGCGACGCCATTGTCAGCCGGCTACGAGCGGGGCCGCATGCGCGGCCCCGCTTGCGGTTATTGATCCTTAACTTCCTTGTAGTCGGCATCGACCACATCTTCTTTCGCGCCTTTTTCGCCGTTTCCGCCCTGGGAGCCACTTTGCCCGCTGGCGCCGTCCTGGGGGCCGGCCCCGGCTTGCGGTCCTGCACCTGCCTTGGTCTTGCTGTACATAGCCTCGGCCAGCTTGTGCGACGCGTTGGCGAGGGCTTCGGCGGCGCGATTGATCTCGTCGGTGTCCTTGGACTCGAGCTTGGTCCTGGCTTCCGCGAGCGCGTCCTCGACCTGCTTGCGTCCCGCCTCGTCGACTTCGGCGCCATGATCCTTGAGCGTCTTCTCGGTGGTGTAGATCAGGTTGTCGAGCTTGTTGCGCGCCTCGGCTTGCTGGCGGCGAGCATGGTCGTCGGCGGCATGCGCCTCGGCCTCGCGCACCATCTTCTTGATCTCTTCTTCATTGAGTCCCGACGACGCGGTAATCCTGATCGACTGCTCCTTGTTGGTGCCGAGGTCCTTGGCATGCACGTTGACGATTCCGTTCGCGTCGATGTCGAACGTGACCTCGACCTGCGGCATCCCGCGCGGCGCCGGTGGAATTCCGATCAGGTCGAACTGGCCGAGCAGCTTGTTGTCCGACGCCATCTCGCGTTCGCCCTGGAAGACGCGAATCGTGACCGCGGTCTGATTGTCCTGCGCGGTCGAGAACACCTGGCTCTTGCGCGTGGGAATGGTCGTGTTCTTCTCAATTAGCTTGGTGAACACGCCGCCGAGCGTTTCGATTCCGAGCGACAGCGGAGTCACGTCGAGCAGCAGGACGTCTTTGACTTCGCCCTTGAGCACGCCCGCCTGGATTGCGGCGCCGATCGCGACCACCTCGTCGGGGTTGACGCCCTTGTGACCTTCCTTGCCGAACAGGCGCTTCACCCGTTCCTGCACCGCGGGCATCCGGGTCATGCCGCCGACCAGCACGATCTCGTTGATGTCGCTCGCCTTGAGGCCGGCGTCGCGCAGCGCGGTCACGCACGGCGCCTCGAGCCGGTCGAGCAGGTCGGCGCACAGCGCCTCGAGCTTCGCGCGCGTCAGCTTGATATTGAGATGCTTGGGGCCCGACTGATCCGCAGTGATGAAGGGCAGATTGATGTCGGTCTCCGTCACGGTGGACAGCTCGGTCTTGGCTTTCTCGGCGGCTTCCTTCAGCCGCTGCAGCGCCATCCGATCTTTGCGCAGGTCGATTCCCTGGTCCTTGCGGAACTCGTCGGCCAGGTAATCCATTACCCGCTGATCGAAATCCTCGCCGCCCAGGAAGGTGTCGCCGTTGGTCGCCTTGACCTCGAAGACGCCCTCGCCCAGTTCGAGAATTGAAATATCGAAGGTGCCGCCGCCGAGATCGAACACGGCGATCTTCTCGTCCTTCTTCTTGTCGAGACCGTAGGCCAGCGACGCCGCCGTCGGCTCGTTGATGATCCGCAGCACGTTGAGGCCCGCGATACGGCCCGCGTCCTTGGTAGCCTGGCGCTGGCTGTCGTTGAAGTACGCGGGCACGGTGATAACCGCCTCGGTGACTTTCTCGCCAAGGTAGTCCTCGGCGGTCTGCTTCATCTTTTGCAGGATGAAGGCCGAAATCTCCGGCGGACTGTATTTCTTGCCGCGGATCTCGACCCACGCCGCGCCGTCGTCGTTCTTCACGACTTTGTACGGCAACACCTTGATCGCCTTCTGGACTTCGGTGTCCTCGAAACGCCGGCCCATCAGGCGTTTGATTGCAAATACCGTGTTGGTCGGATTGGTGATCGCTTGGCGCCTGGCGATCTGACCAACCAGCCGCTCGCCTGCTTCCGTAAACGCGACCACGGACGGCGTCGTGCGGCTGCCTTCGGAGTTGGCGATAACCACGGGGTCGCCGCCCTCCATTATCGCGACGCAGCTGTTCGTCGTGCCCAAGTCGATACCGATAACTTTTGCCATTTTCCTAAAGGTCCCCTGATATAGAACTTAAGAGAGAAATAATCACGTTTCAGTTATTTTCAATGTCGGAGGCATCGGTTTCGCCTCCGCTTCGCTTTGTGGAATCGCTGCCGGTCTCCTTGGCAACCGACACGCGCGCCGGACGCAGAGTCCGGTCGCCGATCAGGTAGCCGCGATGGAATTCGTCGACGACCGTGTTCGGCGGATGAGCCTCGGACGCCACGTGATCGACGGCCTCATGCCGATTGGGGTCAAAGGCTTGGCCGACCGACTGCAACGGTGTCACGCCCTGGGCGCGCAGGAAATCGATCAGCGCCCGCACCGTCATCTCGACGCCATCGACGATCGTCCTGGCGTCGGTGCCGCTGCGGGCGGCCGCGAGCGCGCGCTCGAGGTTGTCGATGATCGGCAGCAGGTCGCCGAGAATAGCCTCGCGCTGGATGCGGACCGATTCCTCGCTCTGCTGGCGGATTCGCTTGCGAGTATTCTCGGAGTCGGCGAGCGTGCGAAGGTACTTGTCCTTCAGCTCGGCGATTTCCTTGTCTTTTTCGGCAAGCTGCGCGCGCAAAGTGTCCAGATCGCTGGCGCCCTCGCTGTGCGCAGACTCAGCGCCGGCATCGGCCTGATCGAATTCCCCGTCCATGCCTGGATTTCCGTCCTGCGGGTGCTTGTGTCGCTTGGTCATTTTTATGGGACCGAATCGGCTTTAAACGTAAGCATGATTCACGCTCGCGCCACTGCCGGCGACGGCGGGATCCGTTGGATTTTGCCTAGATTCAGGCCGGGTCGGGCCGTCTTCTGTTCATCTTGATACTAAGGTGCAGGGGTTACCCCTGCCGAAGGAAGTTTGAAACCCACCGCGGGTTTCATTGCGATTAAGTTCTTCAGTACTCGATCAGGCGCGACAGGGCGCGCGCCGTGTACTCGACCAGCGGTATCACCCGGTCGTAGTCCATTCGGACCGGGCCCACTACTGCCAGGCTGCCGAGCGCGCTCGGACCGCTGGCGTACGACGCCGCCACCACGCTCAACGACGACAGGCGCGGGTCATAGTTCTCCGAGCCGATCGACACCGTCAGCCCGGCGTGGGTCAGGCTACGCTCGAGCAATTCGAGCAGCGCGGTTTTGTCGTCGAGCGCGCGCAACAGCTCGCGCATCTTGTCGCGATCGGAAAACTCGGGCTGCTCGAGCGCCTGCAGGCTGCCCTCGACGTACAGCTCCGGACGCCCGACGTAATCCGCAATTGCCTCGCCTAGCGCCAGCGCGTCGTGCATGAAGCGATCGTAGTTGGCCCGTTCCTGGTGCAGTTGTTCTTCGATCCAGCGGCGCGCCTCGTCGAGCGTGCGTCCTTCGAGCGACTGGTTGAGGTAGCGCGCCATGCGATCCAGCTCGTCCTGCGAATGGTCGCGCTCGGTATCGACGATACGGTTCTGCGTCGCGCCTTTGACGGCGACGAAAACCGCCAGCACCTGGTTGTCGCGCAGGCGGACGAAGTTGACGCGGTCGAGGATCGAGGCCTCCAGCCGCGGCGCCATCACCAGCGCGGCCTGGCCCGTGAGAAGAGAGAGCAGGCGCGGCGTGTCGCGCAGCACTTCGCCCAGGTTGCGGGCGGCGCTCGAGTAATGGAGCTCGATTTGCGCACGGTCCTCGAAGCCGATCGTCGTTGCCGCGGCGAGGTGATCCACGTAATAGCGAAACGCCTTCTCGGTCGGCACCCGGCCCGCCGAAGTATGCGGCTGACGCAGGTAACCGCAGTCTTCGAGCTCGGCCATCATGTTGCGCACCATCGCGGCGCGCACGCCGAGCTGATGGCGCGCGACGATCTGCGCGGAGCCGACCGGCTCGGCGGTCGCGATAAACTCCTGCACCGCCGCCAGGATCAGCGCGTGCTGCCGGTTCGAAAGCGTGTTGCCTGAGGATTCCTGGGTCATCTCATTGGCGCCGCCGCGCGAAGTTCGCTTCTAAAGCGTCGCGTGGGCCGCTGTTTCAATTGTGTTACGCATCCAGCGATACATTCAAGCGCCCTCGTAACGCAATGGCATCGATTTGAGACGTGGCGAGGCGGTTTTCGCTGACGTAGGATCGATCCAGATGGCGCGCAAAGCCAAAATCATGAAGCCGCGACGGTTGTATGTCCCGGTCGTGCCCGCCAATGCGTCGTGGTTCGAGAGCGACAGCTACGACCGGCGCACGTGGAATGAAATCGTCGCCGACGCGCCGTCGATCGCCGAGCTCGCTGAAACCGGCGAGCGGCTGGTCCCTCACTTCGGCGCGCTGATACAGGATCTCTTTTTCGCGCTGTTCAAGATGAACCCGGTGTTCCGCAAAT
The DNA here is from genome assembly GCA_963842085.1 of uncultured delta proteobacterium. GTDB lineage: Bacteria > Desulfobacterota > Binatia > Binatales > Binataceae > Binatus. The sequence continues at coordinate 1,196,076 of CAWJET010000001.1, read as the reverse complement.
CCGGCGACGTGCGTCTCGCGGCCGCGCTCAACCGCACCATCCTCGAGCAAATCGTGCCGTCGGCGCCGTTCCAGGCGCTGCGCTCGCGCACCGCGCTGGAAGAAGACAAGGCCGCGATCGCTGCGATCGTGATGAGCGAGCATGCGCTCGAGATGATGAAATCCGAGAAGCTCATCAATCGCAGCGAGATGCTCGACCTGTGGGACTTCGCGCGCCAGGAGCAGGACCTCGAAGCGCGCGCCGAGGCGGTGAAGGCGGTCAACGAAATCCAGGAAAAGGAAGAAGGCGAATCCGCTCCTGGCGAAGAGAAAAAAGATCAAGCAACGAAAAAAGAGCTCGCGGAAATGGCCGATGCGGCCGAGCGCGCGGCCAAGGTTTCCGAGGCGCGGCTCAATCAGAAGTCGCGGCAGTTCGAAACTCAACTCAAGGGCGCGGATCACAGCGCGCTCAAGCGCATGCAGCTCAAGACCGCCGAGCTGGCCGGGGAGATCGATCAAGCCGCCGAGGACAGTCACGACTTCAGCCGCGAATTCGGGCAGGGCGGACGCGTCGCAGCCGGCGCGCGACTCGAGCTCGGGCGGCGCCTCGCGCGCAACAAAAAGCTCGGCGAGCTGGCGCGGATGGTCGGGCGGTTCAAGCAGGACGCGCGTGCGCTCAAGCGCAAGACGCTGGAGCGCGGCGTCGCCGAAGCCTATGACATCGAGCTCGGCGCCGAGCTCGGACGCCTGATCCCCGCCGAGCTGCTCGCGATGCATCATCCCGTGCTCAAGCGCGACTTCCATCGCCGCGTGCTCGAAGGCACCGTCCTTCAGTACCGCCTGCGCGACGACGAGCAGAAGGGCAAAGGCCCGATGGTGGTGTGTATCGACGTGAGCTCCTCGATGCAGGGCGACAAGGAGATGTGGTCGAAGGCGGTCGCGCTGACGCTGATGGATATCGCGCGGCGCCAGCGCCGGCTGTTCCGTGCGGTCATGTTTTCCTCGGGCGACGTGAGCCTGAAGGTGCTCGACCTGAATCGCGAGCGGCGTTACCAGCCCGACCTGAACAAGGTCGTCGAGATGGCCGAGTACTTCCCCGGCGGCGGCACCGACTTCGAGGCTCCAATCGACGCGGCGGTCGAGCTGCTCGGCGAAAAGAAACTCAAGCGCGGCGACATCGTGATCATCACCGACGGCGAATCGCAGGTCAGCCCGCAATGGCTGGCGCGGCTGCGCGAGCGCAAAGCCGAGCTGGACTTTTCGATTTTCGCGGTGCTGGTTGACGTGGGCTCGGCCGAGACCTCGTCGCTGGCGCAGTTTGCCGATCGCATCACGTCGGTCAAGCGCATCAGCGACGAACACGCCCGCGACATCTTTCTGCACGTGCAATCATGAAGCGAACCGACCTCCACGTTGTGCTCGAGCCGGTCGATCGGAGCAACTACCGCAAGCTGTTCCTGATGCAGCTGCGACCCGAGCAGGCCGTCTTCGTCACGCCGCCACGGTGGACGCTCGCGCGATGCTACGTGCGGCTCTTCGGCGACAGCTTCGAGCATCTGCCGCACCTGATTCGCGCCGGCGACGAAATTGTCGGCTACGTGACGACCGCGTGCGATCCGAACAGTGCGGAGAATTACTGGATCGACGACATCATGATAGACGCATCGCATCAGGGCAAAGGCTACGGCCGCGCCGCAATGGCCGCGGCGCTCAAAATGATCGCCGCGCGCTATCCGCGATGCCGCGCCGTGCAGCTAACCTGCTTTCGCACCAACACCAAGGCCGCGGCGCTGTACAAGAGTCTCGGCTTCGAGCCAACCGGCGCAGTGGATCAGGAATTCGGCGAGCCAAACTACAAGCTCAGTGGCGTCGCACTCGCGAAGTTCCGCTCAAAGCGGGCGACGCGGGTTGGAAGTCGCGCGGAACACAACACCCTGACCGGCGCGAAGTGAGAATTTAAATCTCGGGCCATTTGTTGTTCCACGGGCGCGCTTGCTCGTAGGCGTACGACGCTTGCAGGACGAGGTCTTCGCGATGACGCTCGGCGACGATTTGCAATCCGCATGGCAGGCCGGAATCGGTGAGGCCCGCGCGCGCCGACGCGCCGGGATGGCCGCTCATGTTGAACGGATAGGTGAAGACGATGGCGTCAAGCGGATGTTTGAGCGGCTGGCCGTTGATCTCGGTCGGCATCGGACCCTTGGCGGGAAACGCCTCGGTCGGCAACACCGGGCATAGCAGCAGGTCGAAGCGCTCGAACACGCGCTGGCACCAGTCGTTGAACTCGCGACGGCGGCGATACGCCTCGCCCATGTGCTTCCACGTTACGCGAACCGCGGCTTCGGTGCCGGTGGCGAACGCGCGGCCGAACTCGCCGCGATATTTGTCGAGCCATTCGTGCAGCATCGCGTACCCCTGTCCCGCGCCGACCTGCATCCACGCGCGCCCGGTGTCGGGCACGGGATCGTCGATCGTCGTCAGGTCGTGGCCGAGGTCCTTGAACACGGCGGCGGCTTTTGCGATTTCGCGCGCCACGTCGGTCTGCACGAGGTGGCCGAAGTCGGGATGAAACGCGATGCGAAGTTTGTTCGGGATGCGCTCGAGGATCGTGCTGTAAGAAATTCCCGGATGGGGCAGCGAGTCAGGATCGGCCGGGTGATAGCCGACGACCGCGTCCATAAAGAGCGCGGCGTCGCGCACGGTGCGCGTGATCGGGCCATGCACGGAGGTGTCGTTCCATTGCTGCATCCCGAGCGTCGGGTCGTTCGGAATCCTGCCGTAGGTCGGCTTCAACCCGTAGCATCCCGTGTAACACGCCGGGATTCGGACCGAGCCTCCCCCGTCGGAGCCGGTCGAAATCGGCACGACGCCGGCCGCGATCGCAGCCGAAGTGCCGCCTGACGAGCCGCCGGGCGTGCGCTCGAGGTTCCACGGATTGCGGGTGAGGCCGAACAGCAGGTTCTTGGTGAACGCGGTGTATCCGAACTCGGGCGCGTTGGTTTTTCCAATAACTATGGCTCCAGCAGTTTTGAGCCGTGCCACCTGGATCGAATCCGTCGTGGACACGTTGTCCTTGAACGGCTTCGACCCATGGCTGTTCACGAGACCGACGGTGTCCTCGAGGTCTTTGACCCCGAGCGGCAATCCGGCGAGCGCGCCGACCTTCTCGCCGTGCGCGATCTTCTCGTCGAGCGCGCGCGCCTCAGCCATCGCGGCGTCGGCGCGCAGCGCAACAAAGGCGTTGAGCTTGGGGTTGGTCTGCTCGATTCGCCGGATGGTCACGTACATCAATTCGCTGGGCTTGAGTTCGCGCTTGCGAATCATCGCGGCGAGTTCATACGCCGGCTTCCAATACAGTTCGTTCATGGCGGACATAATCACCTGCGCGGTGGGCGGCAGGGGGTGACCCCTGCACCCAGTGAAAAGTGAAAGACGCGAAATCCGCGAAGCGCGGCTTTCGCGAAGGGTTTATGAGAGGAGCCGCGCTTCCGTGAATTTCTACCCTGTTCCTTCGGACAAAACTTACTACGATGGGGTCGCAGTTAGAAAGCGAAGCGGTGACGGAGAGCTGGGGTGCCTGGTGAAGGCCGATCGATGCTGGTGCTCGGAGTGCAAAAGGGTGTCGGCGAGCTGTCCGGCGATGGGGCTTCGTGTTCCATTTGCGCGAGCTGAGGATGCTTTGCGGAACCAGGAAAGCGTCGACAGGAGGCACTTCATACTACCTATTGGGGCGCAAGGATGGCGGACCACTATCGGTGGGTTCGTTCCGTCAAATTTTAGATTTCGAAAGCGGGCGTCGGCCGGCGCAGTGGTCACGGCTGGGGCGACTGGGGCGCGGGCGTTATTTTGGGCAGGGATGGCTGTTCACAGGTGGTGTGGTTCACTGCGCTCATGATAGCAGATTGTGGACGATAAGGGCTAAGCCGGCGTTGGTGGACGCCGATCCGTCATTCGTGTACAAATATGCACAAGGGGGAGGTGGTGCAATTTGAGTGGGATCCGAACAAGGCACGAGCAACCTGCGAAAGCATCGGGTACGCTTCGCCGAAGCGGTGACCGTGTTCGAAGACAAAGCGATGCTGATGATGCCGGACGACGAGCCGGACGAAGAACGATTTGTCGCGCTCGGTTTAAGCTCCCTCGGAAGAGTCCTCGTCGTTGTTTACACCAATCGCGCCGATCGGATCAGAATCATTTCCGCCCGCAAGGCCACGCGAAATGAGCGGGCTGAGTACGAGAGAAGAAATAGATGAAGAAAGAATACGATTTCCGCAAGGCTTGCCGAGGCCCGGTAGTACCGCCGACACCGGGGAAGACCCGAGTCACGATACGTTTGGATAATGAGATCATCGAGCATTTCCTTGAGAAAGTGGATCGCGCCGGCGGCGGCAACTATCAGACCCTAATCAATGATGCGTTGCGCGAATACATTAGGGGCGCCCGGCTCGAAACTGTGGTGCGGCAAGCAGTGCGCAAGGAAGTGAAGGCGGTGCGGGAAGACCTGCTCAAAAGTGCGTAATTTGACACCCTAACGGACGTTAGATAGTTTTTTTGGCGAGTCTGTGAGAAGTATTTCGAAAAATTCAGGTGTGCGTGCCGGTGCGAAGGTCGTCGATCTGCGGCGGCCTGCCGATACGCGCGATCGGGTGCTGCAGGTGGCGCGGGCGCTGTTCGCCGAGCGCGGGTACCGCGGCACCAGTCTGCGCGACATCGCAAAGAGAATCGGGATCAAGGCGCCGTCGCTGTTACATCATTTCCCGTCCAAGCAGCAGCTCTACCTCGCGGTGCTCGACAAGATGTTCGAGAGCCAGGAGGACGCGGCCAACGCGATCGCGTGGGGGCGCGAAAGGCCGCAGGAGCGGATGCGAAAGGCGGTCGCGGACGCGATCGATTTTATCGCGAGCCACCCGGATTTCGTGCGAATCATGTGGAAGGAGATGGCCGACGAAAGCGGCGTCGGCCGGCAGGTGCTCAAACGGCGCCTGCCGCCGCTGTTTTCGATCGCGGTGAATTTTATTTTCCGCGGACAGCGCGACGGCGAGTTCCGCACCGAAGTCGATCCGCTGCATTTCATGTGGAGCCTGAACTCGATCACGATCGGCTACTTTACGACGGCGGCGATGGTCCGGCGGCTGTGGAGCATGAACCTGCTCGAGCCGGCGATGATCGAGCGGCGCAAGCGCGAAGTGATCGACATGGTCGAGCGCACGCTGTTCACGGCGGATACGGAAACGCCGACAGCCTTGCGCCAATAGATCCTGAAAACTTCTGGGCGAGAAGAAGAAAGGATCGGGATTCTTCGCTTCGCTCTGAATGACACAAGGATACAGAGGGAAGAAGGGCGAGCCGGATTATCCAAAGTTTTTGAAAACAAGGAGAGAATTGCGTTTATGAAGTTGGGAACTTTTTATGAGCATCAGCTGCCACGGCCATGGAAGGAGGGTGCGGAGCTGAAGCTGTTCCAGGACGCGCTCGACCAGGTCGAACTCGCGGACAAGCTCGGCATCGATCATATGTGGGAAGTGGAGCATCACTTTCTCGAGGAGTACGCGCATTCGTCCGCGCCCGAGATTTTTCTGGCGGCTGCGAGCCAGCGGACCAAGCAGATTCGGCTCGGTCACGGCATCGTGCTGCTGCCGCCGGCCTACAATCATCCGGCGCGCGTGGCGGAGCGGATCGCGACGCTTGACCTGGTGAGCGGCGGGCGCGTCGAGTTCGGCACGGGCGAATCGTCGGCCGAGCTCGAGCTCGGCGGCTTTCTCATCCCACGCGCGGACAAGCGCGAGATGTGGCAGAAGTCGCTGGGCGCGATCGCGCGGATGTTCGTCGAGGAACCGTTTCTCGGGCATGAGGGCAAGTACTTCAAGATGCCGGTGCGCAACGTGGTGCCGAAGCCGGTGCAGAAACCGCATCCGCCGCTGTGGGTGGCGTGCTCGCGGCGCGAGACGATTCACCTGGCGGCCAAGCTGGGAATCGGCGCGTTGACGTTCGCGTTCGTGTCGCCGGAAGAGGCGCGGCAATGGGTCAACGACTACTACACGACGCTCGAGAATGAGTGCGAGCCGATCGGATACGCGATCAACGCGAACATCGCGATCGTCACCGGCTTCATGTGCGACAACGACGCGGAGCTGGCGCACAAGATGGGCGAAGAGGGGCTCAAGTTTTTTTCGTACGCGCTGGGCCATCATTATGCGTTCGGGCGGCATGAGCCAGGCAAGACCAACATCTGGAACAATTTCAAAACCAGCCCGATCAGTCTGCCGGGGATGGACGGCTCGAACTCGTGCGTCGGATCGCCGGACCAGATTCGCACGCGGCTGCGCGAGTTTGAGGAAGCCGGCGTCGACCAGGTCGTGTTCATCTCGCAGGCGGGCAACAACAAGCACGAGGACATCTGCTCGTCGCTCAACCTGTTCGCGGAGAAGGTGATGCCCGAGTTCAAGGAGCGCGAACAGAAGCGCGCGCGGCAGAAGGCCGAGCAAATCGCACCGATTCTCGAGAAGGCGATGAAGCGCAAGCCCGAGCCGAAAATCCCCAAGAGCGACGGTCCGACCGTGGTGCAGGCCGGGATGCTCGTATAGTTGCGCGGCAGCGGAGCGCGCGCAGCGCGCGATTTAAGAGACCGGTACCGGCTTCGCGTGGCGCGAAGCTGTCCGAGGTTCTTCCTCCCCTCGCGTTGCTCGGGTCGTCAGAATGACTGAGGAAGCGCGTTGCTCGGGTCGTCAGAATGACGACGTGCGTGGTCGCGGCGTCGGGATGACAGACGACCGGGATTCAACGCCGCGTTGCGGCTTCAGAATGACCGTCTCAATCCTTGACCGGTGCCGTCGGTGCGGGTCCGACGCGGGTGAACTTTACCGGGAATCCGGCGCAATCATTTGGATTGACGAGTTCTACGCGGAAGTTGCTCGCGTCGCTGACGATTATTCGCGCTTTCACCCATCGCGCCTGCAGGAATCCATGCTCGGCGCAAATCTGGTCGGCCTGCACGATACCCGGCACGTTTTGATCGAGTGTTCCCTTCCACACGGTCTGGCCCGGCGGGATATTCTTGTTGCCGTCAACCAGGGTCGCGACGTAGTTGCGCCCACGCAGCATCGGGTCGAGACCGATCACCACGCGCAGCGGACCGCCCGGATAGGTCGCCATCCAGTTTCCATTGAGCAGCCGCGCGACGTTCATCGGCGGCGGGGGCGGCTGCACCGGAGCGGGCGGAGGCACGGGCATCGATGGTCCCGAAGACGGTTGGAACGACTGCGAGTTGCAGGAGGAAGTCACGCACGCGAGCAGCATCGCCAGCGATACAACGGCGGCGGGTGAAGTCAGTGAGCGGCGGTGGAGCCTCGGACGGGGCATAGATTCCTCCAGCGGATGGATGGTCGAGTATAGACTGAGCTGCGGCGCAGCACAGCAGAGCCGTATCGTTATCACTGGGTGCAGGGGTCACCCCTGCCGCGGGTGCGGAGCGCGCAGCCCCGCGTCTGTCAGTTGAGTTGGTAAGCGCGCGCGACGTTTTCGCCGAGGATCGCGCGGCGTCCGGACTCCTTCATCGGCGCGATCATCCCCTTCAGTTCCTCGAGATAATTTCCGGGGTGATCGGGATGCGGATAGTCGGTCGCCCAGAAAAACTTGTCCTCGCCGACAATCTCCATCATCGCCGCGATCGTACGTTCGTCCGGATCCGCCGAGATGTAGCACTGGCGTTTGAAGTAGTACGACGGCTTCTCTTTGAGCCGGACCGTCGCGCCGAGCGTAGTGCCGTTGAAGATGGCGTCGCCGCGATCGAGGAAATAGCCGATCCATCCCGCCTGCGACTCGAGCACTACAACGCGCAATTTCGGGAAGCGGTCGAATACGCCCAACTGGAAGAACGTGCCGAACGCGTGCTGTACGCCCTGGCCGGCGAACAGATCGAAATACCACGCGGCCCAGCCGAAGTTGTCGTAGCGGTGGTGGATGCCGAAGCTCGGGGGCTCGAAGGTCGGATGAATCGCGAGCGGGACGCCGAGCGCCTGCGCCGCGGCGAAGACGGCGTCGTGACGCGGGTCGCCGTGGGGAACGCGGGTGATGGTGAAGGGGCAGACAAATGCGCCCTTGCATCCGTCCTTCACCGCGCGCTCGAGCTCGCGTGCGGCTTCGGCGGGGTCGCCGAGCGAAAGATGCGCAATCGGGATCAAGCGTCCGCCCGAGTCGCGGCAGAAGTCCGCGATCCAGCGGTTGTAGGCGCGGCAGTATGCGGCCGAGAGCTCGGCGTCGAAGAGTTCGGCTTCCCAGAGCAGCCCGATCGTCGGATAGAGAATCGTTTTCGCCATCCCTTCCCGGTTGAGCAGCTCGAGCCGTTCCTTCATGACCATGGTGCCGAAGGCCGCGCCCTTCAGGTAAGTGTCCTCGGGTTTCGGCGCGAGCATCCGCACCTGCTCGGGCTTGACCTCGCCGCGCGTCGCGGTCTCACGCAACTTCCTGGCGTCCTCGACCTTCTTGCCCATCCCGCCGAGCGAGCCGAGCAGGCCGGGCCGGGTCATCTGGGCGTGTTTGCGATCGATCTCGAGATACTCGAAGCCGTCGTCGCCGACGCGGATGCGCATCGCGCGCTCCCGATACCTGGGGTCGATATACTTCTCCCAGAGATCGGGCGGTTCGAGGATATGTCCGTCGCAATCAATAACCAAATCTTCGGTCTTCATAGTATCAACTCCCGCAGTAGCCAGTAGTCACTGACTAATCAAAAGATCGCGAGTGGATTGACCGGCGACGCGGTGCCGCGCTCGAGGATCAGCGGCGCCATCGAGAACATGAACTCGTTGCGCCCGAGTCCGGCGCAGGCTGACGAGACCGCGTCGAGGTCGGCGTTGTCGATCAGGTGGATGCCCATCGCGACCAGCGTGCCGACGTGAATCGGCAGCGGGACCCCGTCGTAACCGCTCGGGAACACGTCGCTGACCGCGTCGCTGCCGAGAACTGCTACGCGCCGCTCGTGGAGCCATGGCAGGCAGGCGGCGTCGAGGCCGGGCAGTCCGACCCTGTAAGGATCCCATCCGCCTTTGACCTTGCGCATCGCCGCGCGGCCCGTGCGAATCATCAGCACGTCGCCTTCTTCGACGTGAACGTGCTGCGCTTTCTCGGCGGCGTCGAGATCTTCAGGCAGGATCTTTTCGCCCGGTTCCATCCATTCGATTTTTTTGAGGCGTGGAATATCCAGCAGGACGCCGCGACTGACGATGCCCGCGCGGGTCACGTCGATCGCGCACTTTTTTGCGCCATGCGAGCCGACTTCGCTTGCGTCGAAGCCGTTATACATTTTGTTTTGCCAGAACACGTGGCAAAGAGCGTCGAGGTGAGTATTGGAATAACCATGCGGCGCGATCGCGAAATAGTCGCCGACATGGGGCAGAGCCTGCTCCTGCGAGTCGTGGCCCGCTTGCACCATCAGGTGAGTGACCGGCAAAGGGTTGTCGGGCGCGGGGATCGTGGCGAGCGGCAGCGCCATCGATACGCTCTCGCCGGTTTGCACCAGGCGCGCTGCGGCCGCCCGTTTTTGATTGGTGATAAAGTTCAGGGCGCCGCGCTGGTCATCCTTACCCCAGCGCCCCCAATTGCTGAGCTTCTCGAACAATCCTTTCACGTCCGAAGGCGTAAGCTTATCCGCCATGATAATCTCTCCCGCAGGACAGGTTGCGTGGAAAACCCCGTATAGCACGCGCGGCGGCGGGCCTGTCAATTTGAACGATCGGTATGGATTCGCGGGAGTGAGAATTGGGCAACGATTACATCGAAGCGGCGCGCGTTTTTCACGAAATCACCAAGCATTCGTACACCAGCGTGCGTTCGTCGCCGCATTTTCTCGATTGGGACATCAAGCCGCTCCCCTACAAGATTTATCCCGGAGCCGCGTCGGTCGCTTTGCCGCGCGATCTGAACCTTTCCGCGACGCCGACGCTGTCGGCGCTTTCGTCGCACGTGCCGGCGGATTTTTCCGCATCGATTGATACGGCGGCGCTGACGCGAATCTTGTTCTGTGCCAACGGCCTGACCCGGCACAAGCGGGTGGGCGCCGACGACTATCATTTCCGCGCCGCGCCGTCTGCGGGCGCCCTGTATCCGATCGAGATTTATGCGGCTGCCGGCAACGTTGAGGGCCTCGAGGCGGGCCTTTACCACTTTTCACCCGCGGATTTGCGGATGGCCGGGCTGCGGCGCGGCGATTGGCGTGGTTACATTGCGGACGCGGCTGCGAGGCGCCCGTCGATTAGGCGCGCGAGAGCCGTGCTCGCATTGTCGGCGATTTACTGGCGCAGCGAGTGGAAATATCGCGCGCGCGCGTACCGCTATTGCTATTGGGACGCGGGAACGCTGCTTGCGAATCTGCTCGCGGCTGCCGCGGCCGAGGAAATTTCCGCCGAAGTGATCACCGCGTTCGAGGATCCGGCGCTCGAGGCGTTGCTCGGAATCGACGGCGAGCGCGAGGGCATGATCGCGCTGGTCGCGCTCGGGCGCACCGATGAACCCGCTGGACCATCGCCTGAGATCGGGCCGTTGACGCTCGAGTCGATTCCGCTTTCGTCGAAGGAGGTCGCGTACCCGGACCTCGTCAAGATGCATAGCGAATCGCGGCTGCTCACGACCGATGCGGTCGCTACGCTTTCGGCTGCGCAACTGGATTCGGCTCCGCCGTCGTCGAGCACGAGTGCGCTACGTTTCGAAACGATAGCCGCGGAAGATTCCAGGGGACTCGGCGAGACGATCATCCGCCGAGGATCGTCGCGGGCATTCGCCCAGGACGCGATTACCGCCGAAGAACTCGCGACGATCATGGCCGCCTCAAGCGAACATCCGCAGGCCGACTTTCCGCGGTTGACCGACACTTACCTGATCGTCAACGCAGCGGAAGGGCTGGAACCCGGAGCATACTATTACGACCGGGATGCGCGCGTGTTCGAGTTGCTGAAGGCAGGCAACTTCCGCGGTGAGGCCGGGTATTTGTGCCTCGAGCAGCCGCTCGGAATGGATTGTTCTGCCCTAGTGGTGTACATGGCCGAGCTCGAGCGCGTGCTGCGCGCCTTGGGAAATCGCGGCTACGGCGACGCGCATCTCGAGGCCGGAATTCTCGGTGGCCGGGCCTATCTCGCGGCATATTCGCTCGGCCGCGGCGCGACCGGACTCACTTTTTACGACGACGACACGACCAAATTCTTCGAGCCGCACGCGGCGGGGAAGAGTCCCCTATTGATGGTGGCGGTCGGAATTCCTGCTAGCGCGCACTGATGACCGACCGATAGGCGAATGCCTATCGTTTGGGCAGGCGCATTGCATTTTTCATCAATACTCACTCGATTTTGAAATGGCACTTTTCGTGCTTTCTGCATCGTTCGCTCCTGCCCGTAACAGGAGCGCCGCACGCGGATGCGGCGGACAACCGCTGCGCCGAATGAATTGAAGGAGGCAAGATGGCCGAAGCAACAGAACCCAAGATGAAACCGACCCTGGGATTGACCGGGGTGACGGTGAACGCGATGGCGTTGATCGCGCCGGGCGCGTTCCTGTGGATCACGTTCGTAGTCCAAGCCGGTTACGCGTACCCGTCCGGCATGGCGATGTGGGCAGGAATCTTCTTCGCCATAGTACTTGCCTACGCGACCGCGATCTCCTACGCGGAGCTCGCCAAGCTCTATCCAGGGGCGGGTAGCTCGTACCTTTTCGCGGAGAAGGCGTTTCTCAATACCACACATGCGTACAGGTTCGCCCGAATCGCGAAGTTCGTCACTGGCTGGTCATCGCACCTTTACTATTGGGTTTACCCCGGCGTGATGGTGGCGACGATGGGCATCATGATCGGCTATATCGTCGGCAGCATAGCTCCCAACTATATGAATGCGGCGATCCCGGGCCCGGTTTTCATGGCACTGATTGCGATAATTTTCGCGTACTTTGTGGCCTGGATCGCATACCGGGGCGTGGTCGGGTCCACGAATGTCAATATTGCGATCAACGCGATCCAGATTGTCGCGCTGCTTTTTTTCTCGGCGCTTGCGATTGCTTACCGGTTTGGACACCCCGATGGGTCCACCGGCATGGCTCTCGATGGCACCAGCAAGGTGCTGCATTACACGTTCAGCGGCGACGCGCCGGCGCATCCAGGCGCGCTCTCGGTGATCCTGCCGCACAATTTCAACTGGCTGATGCTGCAAGCGACGATCGCAATCCTGCTGCTGGTCGGCTTCGAGTCGATCACTTCGCTCGGAGAGGAGGCCATAAACCCCAAGAAGGATATTCCGCGTGGCGTGTTGCTGTCGATCACGATCCAGTGCCTGTTCATGTACCTGATCGAATACTTCGCCGCGAATTACTTCATGAACAGCGCCTACAGCCTGGCCGACGCGAAAGGCTCGGCCGCGCCAATCGGCGATATGATGGTCATCATCGGAAACACCCTGCTCAGCGGACACGGCCAAGCGTTCATGCTGCTCGAAGCGCTGACAGTGTTCCTGGCGCTGATCGGCACTACCCTGAGCTGCATCAACACCGGGGCGCGCGTGACCTACGCGATGGGCCGCGACGAAGAAGTGCCGGAACACTTCGGCATGCTGCACGGCGAGAACCTGACGCCGCATCGCGCGATTTGGACGCTCGCGACGATCTCGGCAATCCTGGGCGCGTTCGCCGCGCTGTTCTTCTTCTGCGGGCCCGCAGCTCCCGACGACAAGACCATCGCTGCGCTGCCGCACACCGTCTGGTATGCGCTGGGCATCGGCTCGAACGCGACCTTGGCCTCGCTCCCAAACGGGCTCTCGCTGGTGACGCTGATTTCCAACTTCGGAACGTTCGGGCTCTACGGTCTGACTAACGTCATCTGCATCGTAGCCTTCCGCGAGCATGACGAGTTCAACGGCTTCAAGCACATGGTGGTGCCGGTATTCGGCGCGCTCGCGAACTTCGCCTGCATGGCGTTCTATATCATCGGGCCAATCGAAGGGCTCGGTAGTTGGAAGGAGCCGATCATCGCGGTGGTGCTGTCGATCGTTTGGGGAATCTACGGATGGATTTACTTCGTACGTAACTCGAAGAAGAAGGGCAAGGAGACGATTCTCGTAACCAAGCCGGCCTAATCCCAACAGTTGGCTTGGCGAATAAATCCGTGGGGCGAGCCGCGAGCGATCGCGGCTCGCCCCTTGGCCGTTTGAAACAACTTTCACTTCAAGGCCAAGTTAGTTCTGGGTAACGCACTGCAAATGGATTCGCCGCCGTCCGCTCCCCCAGCCGTGGAGCAGGCTTTCGAGTTGGCGCTGCTGTCCGACGTAGGTACAACGCGCCCCGACAATGAAGATTCGTGCGGGCATTTCATCGAGAGTCCCGACAGCGTGGTGTTTGCGGTTGCCGACGGCGTCGGCGGCTACGAAGGCGGCGAAATCGCCAGCCGCATGGCGATCGACATAACGCTCGAAGCTTACCGCGAGAGCCCGCCGGAGTGGGGCGCCGCCAAGCGGCTCTATCGCGCGATCACGCGGGCCAACATCGGGATTCACGACAAGGCGCTGACGGTGCCGGAACTGGGCCGCATGGCGACCACGATGACCGCGGTTGCGGTGGAGAAGGGGATATTGTCGGCGGTGCACATCGGAGATTGCCGGCTGCATCTGATTCGTCACAGCCAAATCTCAGTTGTCACCAAGGATCACACGATGGTCGCCGACAAGGTCAGGATGGGCATGATGACGGCGGCGCGCGCAAAGACTCATCCTGAGCGTGGGATGCTGCTGCGCAGCCTCGGGCGCGAGTTGATAGCGTCGATCGATCGGATCACGCTGCCGCTGCTGGAGCACGACCGCCTGATATTGTGCAGCGACGGACTCTACAACGTGCTCGACGCGGAGGAACTCGAATCGCTGACACGCGAGGTTGACGCCGAGACGGCCTGCCGGAGCCTGATCGATACGGCCAACCAGCGCGGTACCGCTGACAATCTGACCTGTGCGGTCTTCAGAATGACGTCGCATACGGGGCATACGGCGAGCACCGGCGGATGGCGCGATCGAATTCGAGGATTGTTCGGGCGATGAGTCATCCGGACGCCGCCGTCCCCTTCCATTGCCGGCGTGCCGGGTGTTAACGTCCGCTGACCGCCTTTTCCCCAGACGGTCCGAAAGATGCGCGAGGTCAGCGTTGGTGAAAACCTCGATCAGTACAAATTGATCGAGGTGATCGCGCGCAGCGGGATGGCGTCGATCTTCAAAGCCATCGATCAGATCGGCGGCGCGACCGTCGCGATCAAAGTGCCCTACATGCAGTTCGAGAGCGACGTGGTCTTCTACGGCCGCTTTCAGCGCGAAGAAGAAGTCGGGCGCCGCCTCAACCATCCCGGCATCATCAAGGTCCTCACCCCCAGGCGCAAAAGCCGGATGTACATCGCGATGGAGTACGTCGAGGGCGAGTCGCTGCGCGCCATCATGCGAAGCGATGGCGGGCTGCCGGTGGAGAAGGCGCTCGGTCTCGCGCGCCAGTTGGCGGAGACGCTGGTGTATATGCACGGCGAAGGCGTGGTGCATCGCGATCTGAAGCCGGAAAACGTCCTGGTGACCGCCGCGGGCAAGACTAAAATCATGGACTTTGGCATCGCACTCGACGAATCCGCGCGGCGGCTGACGTGGTCCGGCCTGTCGTCGACCATCGGCACGCCCGACTACATGGCGCCCGAACAGGTCAGCGGCCGGCGCGGCGACGTCCGCACCGACATCTATTCGTTGGGCGTGATTCTGTACGAGATGCTGACCGGCCACCTGCCGTACTCGGGTCCCAACGTCTACACCGTGATGCGCTCGAAGACCGCCGAAGATCCGCAGCCGCCGACCGCGTTCAAGCCCGATCTCGATCAGCATCTCGAGGAGATCGTCCTGCACGCGATCGAGCGCAATCCGCGCGATCGCTACGCGACCGCGGCTGCGATGCTCGAGGACCTGCGCGATCCGTCGCGCGTCGTTCCCAAGGGCCGCGCGCAGCGCCTCCATCCGCGCAGCCTCGCGATGCAGCGGATGCGCCGTACGCTTGGGTACGTGGCGTTCTTCACCTCGCTCATCGGGATCTTTGTATTTCTGATTTGGCTGGCAAACCGTTACCCGGCCGCGCCGACTGCACCGCGCCGGTCATATCGAGGGCAGGTGAGATGATGCCGAGACGATCGCAACTCGGATTGACCGCCGCCATTGTTGCTGCGCTGGCGTTACTTTCGTTCTCGTCAGTGGCGCGCGCGCAGACCTTGGCGTCGTCGCCGCCGCTGGACAATTCGCTGAACCTCGCGTGGCTGCTGGTGGCCGGGTTCCTCGTGATGTTCATGCAGCTCGGATTCGCGATGGTGGAGACGGGGTTCACCCGCTCCAAGAACGCGGTCAACACGATGGCGATGAACTTGATCATCTACCCGATCGGCATCATCGGGTTCTGGCTCACCGGCTATGCGTTCATGATGGGCGGGGTCGCGCACTGGCCCTCGCTCGGCATGGCCGCAATCGGCCATCGCGAGCTGTCGATCACGATCGGCGCGCATTCCTACGGCATCCTCGGGTTCAGCAAGTTCGCACTGCTCAACGTCAGCCGCGATCCCGCCAGCCTCGGCATGTTTTTGTTCTCGGTCGTCTTCATGGACACCGCCGCGACCATTCCGACCGGCGCGATGGCGGAACGATGGAAGTTCAAGGCGTTCTTCATCTATGGATTGTTCATCTCGATGTTCCTGTATCCGTTGTATGGCAACTGGGTATGGGGCGGAGGATGGCTCTCGCAGCTCGGCGTGAACCTGGGCCTCGGCCACGGCCATCTGGATTTCGCGGGTTCGTCGGTGGTGCACATGACGGGCGGAATAGCCGGGCTCGCCGGCGCTTACATGTTGGGTCCGCGCATCGGAAAGTTCCGGCGCGACGGCGCTATCGGCGCGTTACCCGGACATAACCTGCCGATGGCCGTGAGCGGAACGTTGATTCTCGCGTTCGGATGGTTCGGCTTCAATTGCGGCTCATCGCTCGCCGCCACAGATTCCCGCATCGCGATTATCGGGGTGAACACGATGCTCTCCTCGGCGGCCGGCGCGCTCGCGGCACTGCTCTTTCTATGGCATCGCTACAACAAACCCGACATCGCGATAGCCTGCAATGGCCTGCTGGGCGGACTCGTCGCGATCACCGCGCCATGCGCATTCGTAACGCCGGCGGCGGCCGTTCTCATCGGCACCGTCGCGGGACTGCTGGTCGTCTGGGCCGTGCTTGAGCTGGAGCGCCGCTTTCGAATCGACGATCCCGTCGGCGCGGTCGCCGTGCACGGCGCGTGCGGATTGTGGGGCGCGCTGGCGCTCGGTCTGTTTGCCGACGGCACCTACGGCGACGGATGGAACGGTGTCGCGGGACCTGTGCGCGGCCTGCTTTACGGCGACGCGGGCCAATTTTTCGCCCAGTTGATCGGCGTTACCGTCAATCTCATCGTGGTATTCGGGCTTGCGATCGTGTTCTTCAAGATCGTCGAGCGCACGGTCGGCAACCGCGTGCTGGTGGAAGTGGAATGGTCGGGGCTCGATGCGCTCGAGATGGGAAGCGACGCCTATCCGCATTCGTAGTTGGTGGCTGGCCGCGCCGCATTGCCAAAATTTCCGCGATTTGAAATAGCTCACATATCTGCAATCGCTTGAGGAGCTATCGCCATGCCATACAGCGACATTCTCTACGACAAGCGCGACGCCGTCGCGACGATCACGATCAATCGCCCGCAGGTGATGAACGCCTGCACGATCAAAACTTACGACGAGATGCTCGACGCGTTGCGCGACGCCGAGGCGGACGACAGGGTGCGTGTCGTCGTGCTGACCGGCGCCGGGCGCGCGTTTTGCGCGGGTGACGACGTCAAGGAAATTTTTCTCAATCCCGAGTTCCGCGACGCCAAACCTGCCCAACGCACTCTGGTCGAGGAATGGCGCGAGCATCGTCCCGTGGCGCTCGATTTGCTCGTCAGCTATCCCAAGCCGACTATCGCGTCCGTCAACGGCGCGGCCGTCGGCTATGGATGCGACATCGCGTTGATGTGCGACATGCGCGTGTGCTCCGACCAGGCGCGCTTCGGCGAGGTGTTCATCCGGCGCGGCTTGATTCCCGAGGCGGGCGGATTGCTCGTGCTGCCCCGCCTGGTCGGACTCGCGCGCGCCTACGAACTCATCCTGAGCGGCGACATTATCGACGCCGCCGAGGCCGAGCGAATCGGGATGGTGAACAAGGTCGTCCCGCACGCGCAACTCGGCGAAGCGACCGCCGCGTTCGCGAGAAAAATCGCGGCGCAGGCACCGCTCGCGCAGCGCCTGGCGAAGGAGACTTTGCGCGTCGGGTTGAATCTAAATCTGCCGTACTTTTTCGATTACCAGCGCCACGGGCAGCACCTTATGCTCACGTCGCAGGATCATCTCGAGGGCGCGAAATCTTTCGTCGAAAAACGCGCGGCGAACTTCAAGGGCGAGTAGCGCACGCGAAAAATCGGCTTCGGCGCAAACGGCGGGAGGCCTGAGCGATCGCGCCTGCATCCGCCAATCTCAATATAGGTGATCGGCAATCGCCGTCTCCCGCCTACATTTCGTCGGCGCGCGTCGCATTGACCTGAACAAACCTATGTTTTATTCTTTCAAAGCCTTATAAACACTTGACACAATTTTGGTTTCCTTCTATGTTCATCGCCACTCGACGAGGATAACCTTATGAAATTCGGCGGAGATTCCCCCGAACTCGATGCCATCGACCTGCAGATTATCGGTATCCTGCAGGAACACGGCAGGATTCCGCTCGTCAAACTCGGCGAACAAGTCGGGCTTTCGGCGCCTTCCGTCAATGAGCGCGTAAAAAAGCTCGAAGACAGCGGAGTCATCACCGGCTACCACGCCGCCGTCGACGCGACGCGCCTGGGCAAGGACGTCACCGCGTTTATCGGTGTGTCGGTTTCGCACCCGAAAACAATTTCGCTGTTCGAGGAATCCGTCGCGCTGCTCGACGACGTGCTCGAATGTCATCACGTCACCGGTCAGCACACGCTCTTGCTGAAAGTCAAAACCGAAAACACTTCGTCGCTCGAGCGGCTCATCAGTGCGATCCGCTCGATCGAGGGAGTGGCGCGGACGGAGACGATGGTGGTGCTGTCGACGCATACCGAGCGTGGTTTGATTTCGGTGCATGCCAACGGCGACTCGCACGAGCCCGCCAACGGCAGACGCCATCGCCACGGCTCCGCGAAATCCGCGCCGCCGGATCCGAGACGGGTGTCATGATGCATAACCACCGAAGCATTCCAGAAGCACAGGGCCTCTACGATCCCGCCTACGAGCACGACGCGTGCGGCGTCGGCTTCGTCGTCAACATCAAGGGCGAACGCTCGCATGACATTGTCGTCAAGGCGCTGCAGGTGCTCGACAACCTGACCCATCGCGGTGCGTGCGGATGCGATCCGCGCACCGGCGACGGCGCCGGAATCCTGCTGCAGATCCCGCACGACTTTTTCTCGCACGAAGCGGCCCGGCTCGGCTTTGAATTGCCCGCACCCGGCGAATACGGCGTCGGCCAGGTTTTCCTGCCGCTCGACACGATCAAGCGCAAGGAATGCGAGGACGCGTTCGAGCGAATCGTCAACGAGGAAGGGCAACAGCTGCTCGGATGGCGCGACGTGCCGGTGGTCGAATCCGCCTGCGGCGATATCGCGCGGCGCGGGATGCCCGCAATCCGCCAGGTCTTCATCGCGCGCGGCCCCGGCCTGGCCGACGGCGAAGCGCTCGAGCGCAAGCTGTACGTAATCCGCAAGCGGGCTACGTCCGAGGCGGAAAAGCTGGGGCTCTTCGATCCGGAATTATTTTATTTCTGCAGCCTCTCGGCCCTGACCGTAGTTTACAAGGGCCAGTTGATCTCGACGCAAATTCCCCAGTTCTTCCCCGACTTGCGCAACGGCGCCGTCACGACCGCGCTCGCGATGGTCCATCAGCGCTTCTCGACCAACACGTTCCCAAGCTGGGACCGCGCGCATCCGTACCGCTTCATGTCGCACAACGGCGAGATCAACACGCTGCGCGGCAATATCAACTGGATGCACGCGCGCGAGAAGCTTTTTTCTTCGCCGCTGTTCGGCGACGACATCAAGAAGCTGCTGCCCATAGTCGAGCCCAACGGCAGCGACTCCGCAACCTTCGACAACTGTCTCGAGCTGTTGGTGCGCACCGGACGTTCACTGCCGCATGCCGTGATGATGATGATTCCGGAGGCGTGGCAGAACGACGCGCAGATGAGCGACGCCAAGCGCGCTTTCTACCATTTTCACTCGTGCATGATGGAACCGTGGGACGGCCCCGCGTCAATCGCGTTTACCGACGGTATCAGGATCGGCGCGGTGCTCGATCGCAACGGCCTTCGTCCGTCGCGCTACACCGTGACCAAGGACGGGCTGGTCGTGATGGCGTCCGAGACCGGCGTGCTCGACATCGCGCCGGAGAATGTCGCACTCAAAGGGCGGCTGCAGCCCGGCCGTATGTTTCTCATCGATACGTCGCTCGGTCGAATCGTGCAGGACGAAGAGATCAAGCAGTCGATGGCGGCGCGACAGCCGTATCGCGCCTGGCTCGACAGCAGCCTGGTCACGCTCGAGTCGCTTCCCGAGGCGAACGGCGCGCCCGAGGTTGACAGCTTCGAAGATGGCGAGTTGCTCAAGCAGCAGCAGTCATTTGGCTATACGATCGAGGATCTCAAGATGCTCCTCGCGCCGATGGCGACCAACGGGCAGGAGCCGGTCGGCTCGATGGGCACTGACACGCCGCTCGCCGTCCTCTCGAACAGACCCCAGCCGCTTTACAACTACTTCAAACAGTTGTTCGCGCAGGTGACGAATCCGCCGATCGATCCGATTCGCGAGGAACTGGTGACCTCGACCGAAACGACGATCGGCGCCGAAGACAACCTGTTCGAAGAATCGCCGCATCATTGCCGCCAGCTTCGACTCAAGCAACCAATTCTTACCAACGAAGAACTCGAAAGGATCAAACGGCTGGACGTTGAGGGTCTGCGCACCATCACGCTTCCCACGCTGTATCGCGTCGATGACGGTGAAGCGGGGCTGCGCGCCGCGCTCGACGCGCTCTGCCGCGGTGCTTCCGGCGCGATCGAATCCGGCTACACCATAATCGTGCTTTCAGATCGCGGAGTGAACGCGGACTACGCCGCCATCCCGGCTCTGCTTGCGACCGGGGCCGTGCATCATCATCTGATTCGCGAAGGCACGCGCACCCGGGCCGGCATCGTGGTCGAGGCTGGTGAACCGCGCGAGGCGATGCATTTCTGCCTGTTGGTCGGCTACGGCGCCGGCGCCGTCAATCCGTACCTCGCGTACGCGACGATGGCCGGGATGATTCGCAGCGGCCAGCTCCGCGACATCGACGAAGACAACGCCGTCCACAACTTCATCAAGGCCGTCGGCAAGAGCATTACGAAAGTCGCGTCCAAGATGGGCATCTCGACGACGCAGAGTTACCGCGGCGCGCAGATCTTCGAGGCGATCGGATTGGCCAAGGACGTGATCGACAAGTACTTCACATGGACGCCGTCGCGCGTGGCCGGTATCGGCCTCGACGCGATCGCGCGCGAGACCGCCGCGCGTCACACCTACGCGTTCAAGGTGGCGGCGAACCTCGACGGCGATCTCGACGTCGGCGGCCAGTACCAGTGGCGCCGCGCCGGCGAGTTCCACATGTACAACCCGAACACGATCGCGCGGCTGCAGCATTCCGTGCGCTCGGGAAGTTACCGGCTGTTCAAGGAATACACCCGGGCGGTTGACGAGCAGAGCCGCTCGCTCGCCACGCTGCGCTCGCTGCTCAAGTTCAATTCCAATCGGCGGCCGGTGCCGCTCGAGGAAGTCGAGCCGGCGGCCGAGATCGTCAAGCGTTTCAAAACCGGCGCGATGTCGTTCGGCTCGATCAGCAAGGAGGCCCACGAAAATCTCGCCATCGCCATGAACCGGATCGGCGGCAAGAGCAACACCGGCGAGGGCGGCGAGGATCCCGCGCGCTTCGTCCGCGATGCCAACGGCGATTGGCGCCGCAGCGCGATCAAGCAAGTGGCGTCGGCGCGCTTCGGCGTCACCAGTCATTACCTGGTCAACGCCGACGAACTCCAGATCAAAATGGCGCAGGGCGCCAAGCCGGGCGAGGGCGGCCAGCTTCCCGGCCACAAGGTCGACGATTTCATCGCCAAGATTCGCTATTCAACGCCCGGCGTGGGATTGATCTCTCCGCCGCCGCATCACGACATCTATTCGATCGAAGATCTCGCGCAGCTGATCCACGATCTCAAAAATTCCAACAACCGCGCGCGCATCAGCGTCAAGCTGGTGGCCGAGGTCGGCGTCGGCACCATCGCGGCCGGAGTCGCAAAGGCCAAAGCCGACGTGGTGTTGATCAGCGGTTACGACGGCGGCACCGGCGCGTCTCCGCTGCAGTCGATCAAGCACGCGGGAATTCCGTGGGAGATGGGACTGGCCGAGACCCAGCAGACCCTGGTGATGAACGGCCTGCGCGGACGCATTCACGTCGAGACCGACGGCCAGCTCAAGACCGGCCGCGACGTCGCCATCGCGGCGATGCTCGGCGCCGAGGAATTCGGTTTCGCGAGCGCCGCGCTGGTCGCCTCGGGATGCATCATGATGCGCGTCTGCCACCTGAACACCTGCCCGGTCGGCATCGCGACGCAGGATCCGGTGCTCCGCGAAAAGTTCACCGGCAAGCCCGAGCACGTCGTGAACTTCATGATGTTCATCGCGGACGAGCTGCGCGAATACATGGCGCAGTTGGGCTTCCGCACCGTCGCCGAAATGGTCGGCCACGTCGAATGCCTGGACGCCAACGAAGCGATCGCGCATTGGAAGGCGCGCAACGTCGACCTGGCCAATATTCTTCGCCGTCCCGATGTCGGCCCCGACGAGCCGTTGCATTGCGTAGAGCTGCAGGATCACGGCCTCGACGCCGCGCTCGACAACCGGATCATCGAGCTTGCCATGGAGGCGCTCGAACATCGCGAGGCCGTCGAAATTCATCTTCCGATCCGCAACGTCAATCGCACCGTCGGCACCATGCTGTCGGCGGAGGTGTCGCGGCGTTTTGGCGCGGAGGGACTGCCGCCCTACACAGTTCAGATTCATCTGAAAGGTTCGGCCGGCCAGAGCTTCGGCGCGTGGCTCGCGCCGGGAGTCGCGCTCTATCTCGAAGGCGACGCGAACGACTACTGCGCCAAGGGACTGTCGGGCGGATTTGTCTCGGTGCGTCCCCCAAAAGAAGCGACCTTCAAGGCCGAGAACAACATCATCATCGGCAACGTCGCGCTCTACGGCGCGACCGGCGGCGAGGCGTTCTTCCGCGGCGTCGCCGGCGAACGGTTCGCGGTCCGCAACAGCGGTGCGCACACCGTTGTCGAGGGCGTCGGCGACCACGGATGCGAGTACATGACGCGCGGACTGGTCGTGGTGCTGGGCAAGACCGGTCGCAACTTCGCGGCCGGCATGAGTGGCGGCGTGGCTTATGTGCTCGACGAAGACGGCTCGTTCGCCTCGCGCTGCAACACCGGAATGGTCGAGTTGGGGCCAATCGGCAACCAGGACGAACTCAAGCAGTTGCACGCGCTGATCGTGCGGCACCAGCAGTACACGCAGAGCACGGTCGCGCGGCGAATCCTCGACAAGTGGGACGACGATACTAAGAAGTTCGTAAAAGTATTGCCCACTGAGTATCGAATGGTGCTCGAACGGCAGCATCTCAACATGGATTCCGATCTCGCGCGGCTGGCCGCAGTTTAGCCGAGTGAGTAATCGACTGACTAATCAGAATTGACCTGACTGGGAGAGATCGCGTCTGTAATGGGAAAGATCACGGGCTTCATGGAGATCAAGCGCGAGACTCCTTCGCGGCGTCCGGTCGGCGAACGCCTGAAGGATTGGCGCGAATTCGATCTCAAGATGCCCGAAGACAAGCTGCGCGCGCAGGGCGCCCGCTGCATGGATTGCGGGATTCCCTTCTGCCACAAGGGTTGCCCGCTCGGTAATATCATCCCCGACTGGAACGATCTCATCTACCGCGGCAGATGGCGCGAGGCGATCGATCGGCTGCACGCGACCAACAACTTTCCGGAGTTTACCGGCCGGATTTGCCCGGCGCCGTGCGAAGAGGCCTGCGTCCTGAACATCAACAACGATCCCGTCACGATCAAACTGATCGAGAAGAATATTATCGATCACGCGTGGGGTGAAAAGTGGATCGCGCCACTGCCGCCGGCCCGCAAATCGGGTAAGCGCGTCGCGGTCGTAGGCTCGGGACCGTCGGGGCTGGCGTGCGCGCAGCAACTCACGCGGGCCGGTCATTCTGTGACGCTCTACGAGCGGTCGGATCGGGTCGGCGGATTGCTCACCTACGGCATTCCGGACTTCAAGCTGGAAAAATGGATCGTCAACCGCCGCGTCGAGCAGATGAAGGCCGAGGGCCTCGAGATTGTCACCAACTGCCGCGTGGGCTTCGATATCCATGCCGACGAGATGCGCTCGAAGTATGACGCAATCGTGCTCACGATGGGCGCGACCAAGCCGCGCGACCTGCCGATCCCGGGACGCGAGCTCAAGGGAATCCATTTCGCCATGGAATTCCTGCCGCAACAAAACAAGCGCAACTTCGGCGACGCGCTCGATCCTTCAGCCGAGATCACCGCGAACGGAAAGCGCGTGGTAATTCTCGGCGGCGGCGATACGGGTTCCGACTGTCTCGGCACTTCGAACCGCCAGGGCGCGATCGTCGTGCATCAGTTCGAGCTGCTGCCGATGCCGCCTGAAAAACGCACCGCCGAAATGCCGTGGCCCGATTGGCCGATGATCATGCGCACCTCGAGTTCGCACGAAGAGGGCGTGCAACGCGACTGGAGCGTGAACACCAGCCGGTTCTCCGGCGAAAACGGGGTGGTGAAAAAGCTCCACGGCGTGCGGCTCAACTGGAAGCGTGACAACGGGCGCATGGTGATGGAGCAAATTCCGGGCACCGACTTCGAGCTCGAGTGCGACCTTGTGCTGCTCGCGCTCGGATTTCTCGGTCCCGAGCCCGACGGCATAATCTCCGAGCTCGGCCTAAAGCTCGACCCGCGCAGCAACGTGCAGTGCGAGAACTACATGTCGAGCGTGCCGGGAGTTTTCGCCGCGGGCGACGCACGTCGCGGGCAATCGCTGGTGGTATGGGCGATCTGGGAGGGGCGCGAAGCCGCGCGCGCGGTCGACGCGTACCTGATGGGCGAGACTTTCCTGCCCTCGAGCCCTGAACTTTGATCGCTGGGTTCCTGCGCGAGGAGGCGACGATGATTCGCCTGTACGACTATCTGCCATCGGGCAACGGCTACAAGGTGCGCCTGCTGCTGACGCAGCTTGGAGTTCCGTTCGAGCGGGTCGAACTCGACATCATCAAGGGCGAGACGCGCACGCCGGAATTTCTCCGCAAATTTCCGAATGGCAGAATTCCCGCCGTCGAATTCGACGACGGCAAGCTGCTGTTCGAGTCCAACGCGATCATCTTGTACTTTGCGCAGGGCACGCCGTTCGTTCCATCCGATCGCTTCCAACGCGCGCAGCTTCTACAGTGGCTCTTTTTCGAGCAGTACAGCCACGAACCGTACCTCGCGAGCGTTCGGTACCTGGTGATGCACCCCGACGTGCAGGATCTTCGCCGCTCGATTCTCGATATGATGCGCCAGCGCGGATACGACGCGCTGGGCGTGATGGAAGCGCATTTGAAGTCGCGCGAATGGTTTGCCG
This sequence comes from uncultured delta proteobacterium, assembly GCA_963842085.1. Classification (GTDB taxonomy): domain Bacteria; phylum Desulfobacterota; class Binatia; order Binatales; family Binataceae; genus Binatus. The sequence goes on along the minus strand of CAWJET010000001.1, from coordinate 1,171,270 downwards.
GCGAGCGTTACTCGGTCGCCGATATCGCGCTCTATGCCTACACCCATGTCGCCGATGAAGGCGGATTCGACCTAACGAACTTCCCGGCGATTCGCGCGTGGCTCGAGCGCGTGAAATCGCAGCCGCGGCACATTCCGATCACTCAAAGCTGAGGAGAGCGGGAAGGTCAGCGGCGAAGGCCCATCGCGTCGAGCTTGCGGATCACCCACTCGACTCGGTCCTCGCCCCAGAACGGCTCGCCGTCCACGATGAAGGTCGGCACGCCGAAGACTTCGTCGCGATCGGCCTCTACGAAGCATGCATCCAGGTCGGCGCGCGCGTCGGTGTCGGCATAGCGGAGAAATTCCGCGGGATCGAGCCCGACTTCAGCGACGATCGCTGAAATCGCGTCGCGGCTCTCCACGTCGAGTTCCTGTTTCCAGAATCGATCGAACACGCGATTCGAGTACGGCCGGAACTGCCGATTGCTCGCGGCGTAGAGACCGCCATAGAACGCCAGGCGCGCGCTGAAAATCTTTTTTGGCGGGTAGATGATGAGCCCGCGCTCCTTCGCGATTCGGCGCGCGTCGATATACAGATACCTGACCTTGCGGCGGTCGGCGTCCGCGCGATCGAGCAGGCCGTAAACTTTTCGGATGTTCACCCCGTACGGAATGAAGCGCACGCGCACGCGGTGAGTCCGCTCGAGGTCGTAGGCCGGCTGCATCGCAAGGTAGGAGTACGGACTCGTGTATGCGAAGTAGAGTTTGATTTCGTGAAGGTTCACCGAGACGTCATCGCGAGGAAGTCGGCCAGGTGGACGACCTTGATTTTTGAGCGGCGGCGGCGAAGTTCGGCGGCGATCTGAAACTCGCATCCGGGATTCGCCAGCACGACGTAGTCGGCGCCGGTCGCAACGACGTTGTCGGCTTTGCGCCGAGCCAGGGCGCGCGCCATCGCGGGCTCGGTCAGATTGTATGATCCGGCCGAACCGCAACAGAGATCGGACTCCGTCATCTCGACGAGCGTCACGCCCGGAATCGAGGCGAGCAATTTGCGCGGTGCTGCGCGCACGCCGAGTCCGTGCGCGAGGTGACAAGCGTCATGAAAGGTGACGCGGCAAGGAAATTCGCGCTTCGGACTTGCAGGCGCGTCGAGCAGCAAGGAACTCAGGTCACGAACCTTCGAGGAAAGCGCGCGCGCGTCTTCGGCGAATTCCGGCTCGTCTCTGAGCAGGTCGCCGTATTCGGCGATCGCGACCGAGCATCCCGACGCGGCCGATACGATTGCGTCGGCGCCGGAGTTCGTCAGCGCGCGAACGTTGGCGCGGGCAAAATCGCGGGCTCGCGCGGCGTCACCCGAATGCAGATCGAGTGCTCCGCAGCATGAAGTCGGTGCTAGTTGAACGACGCGATAACCAGCGGCCGCGAGCAGCCGCTCACTGTTCAAGTTTTCCGAATTCGCGAGGACCTGCGAGACACATCCGTGATGCACAACAACCGTTGGCGCGTTCGTCGTCGGCGCGATGAGTGCTCCGTCGGCGAGGCGGCGCATATCGGCTCCGAGCGGTGGCAGGAGGTCGAGCCAGTTGCGAATTGCGCGCGGCATAATGGCTCCAAGAGCGGGTCTCAGGCCCAGGCGCTCGACGAGCATCAGTGGCGCGAGCAGCCGCCGCAGACGCTCAGGGTATGGGAAAATCGCGCTGACGGCGCGACGCTTAAGTCGATCAAGCGGACCGCGACGATGATTGCGCTCGACGAATGAACGCGCGCCTTCGATCAAGCGGCCGTAATGAACGCCGGACGGGCAGGCGGTTTCACAGCCGCGGCATCCGAGGCACAAATCAAGGTGGCGCGCGGCGTCGTCGTCGAGGTCGATGCGTCCTTCGGCGAGCGACTTCATCAGATAGATGCGGCCGCGCGGCGAATCCATCTCGCATCGCGTTACAATGTAAGTTGGACAAGCCTCCGCGCAGAGCCCGCAATGGACGCAGTCGAACAGCAGGTCGTAATCGCAGACGTCGCGAACCGGGTTCGATAATCTGACGCCCGGCTCGGCCATCAGATTCCTCCGACGAAGCATCCGGGGTTGAAGATCGCGGCCGGATCGAAAGCCGCCTTGATCCGACGCATCAGCGCGAGCGCTCCATCGTTGGGAGTGTCGAAGAATTCCAGCGAGTCACGAATTGCGGGCGCGGCGGCAAGCAGCCGAAGAGTGCCGCGCGCCGAGTGCGCAACTTCACGCCATCGCGCAACGCTCGTGGCCGCGGCGCCGGCTGACGGTTGGCCGGCGAGGATCATTTGAGCAACGCCGGAGCCGGCGTGCGCGCGGAATTCAATTTCGCTGCCGCAGGTCTCCAGCGCCCGTGCGAGAAAGGCGGATGGAACCGCGATTTGCGCGGCTAGCGAGGCCGAATGAAAATCCACATCGCGCAACGACTCGTAACTCCTGAGCGCGGCACCGCCGGCGAGGATTTCACCGCGAGCGGCGACCAAGTCGCGAATGCGCTCGGCCTGGTAGCCGATCTCGAGCGGACTTCCAGAGAAACCGGCCAGAAGCAGAAACTCACTGGCGGAATTGAAGCGCGTTGCGAGGGCAGGACTGAGTATATCGAGATTACTCAGTGGGAGTGCATCATTGAGTATGTTGGCGGCGGCGAACGCCTCTGCTGCGCGCGGGTAGGGAACGATCGCGAGACCGTAGTCAGATGGAATAGGGCGCACCTTGAACGTCGCCTCAGTTACTATTCCAAGTGTACCGAACGAGCCGCCCATCAGCTTCATCAAATCATAGCCGGCGACGTTTTTGACCACGCGACCGCCGCTGTGAACCAGCTTGCCGCTGTGACCGACGAAGCGAACTCCGATCAGCAGGTCGCGCGATGTCCCCTCGGAGAGGCGTAGCGGTCCCGAATGCGCGGCACAGATCAACGAGCCGAGAGTAGTGATGCCGGGGTTGCACGGATCGACGGGCAGCCGCTGCCGAGCGGACGCCATCGCGGCATTCAGCTCGCCGACCGTGATTCCCGACTCGGCGACGACCGTCATGTCGTCGGGTTCATGGGCGACGACTCGCGCGAGGCGCGCCATCGAGATGCCTAGCGCGACGGGCGAGCGCCGAATCCCCGCGAGCGAGCGTGCTGCGCCAACAGGAGCCAGCGTAATGCGGTCCGCCTCGCACATGCGGACGATCTCGCAAATTTCCTCGACCGAAGCGGGTTCGACGATCGTATCCGCGGCGCGCGCCTCAGTATTGGTTGGCCCGCGAACACGACCGGCGCCGACGATCGACTCGAGCCGATTCGCCAGATTTGAGGATGTAGTGGCAGCCACGATGTTCGCTGTGGCGGCTAGATCGGTACTTGTCGGCGCGGCGCGGCAACCTCGACGCATGCGCCGGGTTGCGGGATCACTTTGCCGGGATTTGATCGCTCGAATGGATCGAACGCGTGGCGCAACTCGGTCATGACGCGAAGATCGTCGGGCGAGAACATCAGCGGCATCTCGCCAATTTTCTCGACGCCGATCCCATGCTCGCCGGTGAGGCTGCCGCCCATCTCGATGCAGGCCTTGAGAATTTCGCGCCCGGCGTCGATTGCGCGGCGGACCTGATCGGGTTCGCGCTCGTCGTAGAGAACGATCGGATGCAAATTGCCGTCGCCGGCGTGAAACACATTGCCGATGCGCAAGTCGTAGCGGCGGCTGACGTCCGCGATCACGCGTAGAATCCGCGGCAGGCAGGTTCGCGGTACGACGCCGTCCTGGGTCGCGTAGTTCGGGGCGAGGCGGCCGACGGCTCCGAAAGCGCGTTTGCGCGCCTTCCACAACAGCGCGCGCTCATCTTCGTCGCGCGCGAGCCGGACGCTCGACGCGCCGGCCAAGGTCGCAGTTTTGGCAACTTCATCGGCATAGGCGGTGAGCCCTGCCTCGAGACCTTCGAGCTCGATAATGAGCACGGCGCCCGCGTCGAGAGGGAGCCCAACATGGAACGCTTCTTCGACGGCTTGGATGATGAGCTGGTCCATCATCTCGAGCGCTGCCGGCACAATTCCCGACGCGATGATCATCGAGACGGCGCGCGTCGCGGTGTCGGCGTCGGGAAAGGTGGCGAGAAGGGTGCGATGATTCTCAGGCTCGCGCATCAGCTTGAGCGTTGCGCGGGTCACGATTCCCACAGTGCCCTCCGCGCCGACGACCGCGCCGACCAGGTCGTAACCGCATTGCTCTTCTGTCGGTCCGCCGAGCTCGACGACCTCGCCGTCGGGCAGCACCAGCTCGAGCGCGAGCACGTGGTTGGTGGTCACGCCGTATTTCAGGGTATGCGGACCGCCGGAATTCTCGGCAATGTTGCCGCCGATCGTGCACGCGACTTGCGATGACGGATCGGGCGCGTAGAAATATCCCTTCGACTTGACGGCGTTGGTAACGTGCAGGTTGACGACGCCGCTCTCGGCCACGACCCGCCGATTTTCGAGATCGATTTCTACGATCCGGTTCATCTTCGAAGTGCAAATCATCGCGGGCGCGTTGAGCGGAAGGCATCCGCCGGAAAGGCCGGTGCCCGCACCGCGCGGAACGAAAGCAACACCGCGGCGATGGAGCGCGGCGAGGATGGCACTCAACTGCGCAGTCGAGCGCGGCAGCAGCAGCACGTCGGGGACGCTTTTTTCGATGGTCCATCCGTCGCACTCATAAACCTTCAGTTCGGTTGCGCGCGAGACGACACCGCCGTCGCCCAGAATTGCGCGAAGCTCGTCGAGAAGTTTGCGGTCGATGGCACTCATTCGTATTGCGACGGCGCGTTCAATCCCCGCAGCACTCTACCACGAGCGATGCTTTTGCGGTTGATCCTTCGTGGTCATAATAGCAAGGTTCGATTTCAGCAATCCCGTCGATCGAATGGAAGGAGAAACAAAGGTGGCGGATTCATTTCCAGAACTCAGGCCGGCGGCGCGGATTCTGCTCGGCCCGGGGCCGTCCAACGTCAATCCGCGCGTGATGAAAGCGATGGCGTCGCCGGTCGTGGGGCATCTCGATCCCGATTTCCTCAAGGTGATGGAGAATATCAAGAAGCTGCTGCGCGTTGTCTTCCGCACGAAAAACGAAATCACGTTTCCCGTCTCCGGCACCGGTTCGGCGGGGATGGAAACCGTGATGGCGAATCTGATCGAAGACGGCGACGAGGTCGTGGTGGGCGTCAACGGCGTGTTCGGCACGCGGCTGGCGGAAGTTGCGTTGCGCCAAGGTGCGAAGGTTCACAAGGTCGAGGCCGATTGGGGAACGATCGTCGAGCCGGCGCAGGTCGCGGCGGCGCTGAAGGCGGCGAAGAATCCGAAGCTGGTCGCCGTCGTTCACGCCGAGACCTCGACCGGAATACATCAGCCGCTCGAGGAAATCGCCGAGCTGGCGCATCGACACGGCGCGATGATGGCGATCGACGCGGTAACGTCGCTCGCGTGCGTGCCGGTCGAGATTGACAAGTGGGGCATCGACGCGTGTTACAGCTGCACGCAGAAGGGACTCGGCGCGCCGCCCGGGCTGTCGCCGGTGACGTTCAGCGAATGCGCGATGGAGTCGATCCGCAAGCGCAAGACGAAGTGCCGCTCGTGGTACTTCGACGTCGGGTTGATCGAGCAGTACTGGGGCCCCGACCGCCTGTACCATCACACGGCGCCGATCACGATGAACTACGCGCTCTACGAGGCGCTGCGGATAGTCGTCGAGGAAGGATTGGAAGCGCGATGGCGGCGGCATCGCATCAACGCGGCGGCGTTCCAGGCCGGAGTGCGCGCGATGGGTCTGCAGCTCGCGGCGCAGGAAGGATACCGCTTGCCGCAGCTCACGACGATCGCGGTGCCGGCGGGAATCGACGACGCGAAGGTGCGGGCGGAATTGCTGCGACTGTTCAATATCGAAATCGCGGCCGGGCTCGGACCGCTGAAGGGAAAGATCTGGCGCGTCGGCCTGATGGGTGAAGGTTCACGGCGCGAAAATGTGATGCTGGCGCTGAACGCGCTCGAGGAAATTCTCGGCTCGATGGGATTCGAAATTGCGCGGGGCAGGGCGCTGACCGCTGCCGACGATGCGTACAGTGCCGAGGGGACAGGGGCGGGTGAGCCGCCCGCCGAAGCATTGTGAGGATGTACGATTTCACGCTTGCGCCGAGCCCGCGGCGAGTGAGGATCTTCCTCGCGGAGAAGGGGATCGTCGTCGAGCTGGTGCAAGTCGATATCATGCGCAATGCGAATCGCACGCCGGAATTCTACCAGAAGAACCCGCTCGGCTCCCTGCCGATTCTCGAGCTGGACGACGGCAGTTGTCTTTCGGAGAGCGTCGCGATCTGCCGTTACTTCGAGGAGATTCAGCCGGAGCCGCCGCTGTTCGGTGTCGGCGCGCGCGAGAGGGCGTTGGTCGAGATGTGGAACCGAAGGATCGAACTCGACATCTTCGCACCGGTCGGCCACGTCTGGTCGCATCTGAGCGAAGCCGCGAAGGGACGCGGGCGCCGCATCGCGGAGTTCGGCGAGATTCAGAAGCGCGCGGCGAATGATCGAATCGCCTGGCTCGAGGCGGAGCTTGCGGATCGCGAATTCATCGCCGGCGACAAATTTTCAATCGCCGACATCACGACGCTGTGCATGATCGATTTCGCGCGGTCGGTTGATATCCGCATCCAGCCGGAACAGGCAAACCTGGCGCGATGGTACGGTAGCGTGTCTTCGCGCCCGAGCGCGAAGGCATAATAGTCAGTGACTATATACCACTGACTATTGAATAATAGTCAGTCGATTAGCTATTCTTCCAAATCGTCCGCGCCGCCGTTGCCGTTGGAGCCATTGCCGTTGCCTTCGTCCTCATCGCGTTCCGCCATCCCGGCGACCGCGCGGACGCGTTCATCGCCCTCGAGCCGCACAAGGTGAACGCCCTGCGCGTTGCGGCCGGTGATTCGCACTCCCTTGACGGCCAATCGAATCACCTTGCCGCCGTCGGTGATCAGCATCACCTGGTCGTCGATGCCGACCTGCCGGACGCTGATCACCTTGCCGGTCTTCTCGGTCACGTTCATCGTGATGACGCCCTTGCCGCCGCGATGCGTCAGCCGGTAGTCGGAGGCGGGCGTGCGTTTGCCATAGCCGAGTTCCGAAACGGTGAGGAGGGTTTCGTCGTCGCGCATGGTGGACATCGAGACGACTTCGTCCTCGACCAGGACGACGGTCTTGCCTTCCTTGACCGGCTGCGACTCGAGTTCCATGCCGACGACGCCGCCGGTCGCGCGGCCCATCGCGCGCGCTTCTTCTTCCTTGAAGCGGATCGCCTGCCCCTCGCGGGTCGAGAGCACGATTTGCTGATTGCCGTCGGTGATTCGCACATCGACCAGCGTATCGCCGTCTTCGAGATTGAGCGCGATGATTCCGGTCGAGCGAATATTTTCGTACTCGTCGAGCGCAGTCTTCTTCACGCGGCCGCGGCGGGTCGAGAAAAAGACGAACTTGCCCGCGGTCTCGCGCGGCACGGGAATAAACGCCGACAGCGTCTCGTCGTTGGCGAGGCTCAGCAGGTTGGCGATCGAGCGTCCCTTGGCTGCGCGGCCGCCCTCGGGCAGTTCGTAGGCCTTGAGCTCGTAAACCTTGCCCGCGCTGGTGAAGAACATCAGGCGGTCGTGCGTCGAGACGCGCTCGAGATGCTCGACGAAATCCTCTTCAGTGGTGGTTGCGCCGATCTTGCCGCGGCCGCCGCGCTTTTGCGTGCGATAGAGCGAGAGCGGGGTGCGCTTGATGTAGCCGCCGTGCGTGACGGTGACGAGTTGATCTTCTTCAACAATCAGATCTTCGACCGAGAACTCGCCCTCGGCTTCGATGATCTGGGTGCGGCGCGGGTCGGCGAATTCCTTCTTGATTTCGTCGAGCTCGCCTGCGATCAGCTTCAACAATTCTTTCTCGTCGGCGAGAATTTTCTTGTAGCGCGCGATAAGAGCGACGGTCTCCTTGTGCTCGTTTTCGATTTTCTCGCGCTCGAGCGAAGTCAGACGGCGAAGCGTAAGATCGAGAATCGCCTGCGCCTGCAACTGCGACAGGCCGAATTGCTTCATCAAGCCGGAGCGCGCGGCCTCGGCGTCCTTCGACTTGCGGATCAGATTGATCACCGCGTCGAGATTCTTGAGCGCGACCAGCAGACCGTCGAGGATGTGGAGGCGCGCCTCGGCCTCTTTCAACTCGAAGCGCGTGCGCCGCGTGAGGACGATCTTGCGATGCTCGAGGAACGCGGCGAGCATCTGCAGAAGATTCATCTCCTTGGGCCGGCCCTCGTGGATGCCGAGCAGGATGATGCCGTAGCCCTGCTGCATCTGGGTGAGCTTGTAGAGCTGGTTGAGGACGATGCGCGGCTCGGCGTCGCGCTTGAGCTCGATGACGACGCGCATGCCGTCGCGGTCGGACTCGTCGCGGATGTCGCTGATGCCCTCGATCCGCTTGTCGTTGACCAGCTCGGCCATCCGCTCGATCATGCGCGCCTTGTTCACCTGGTAGGGGATTTCGCGAATGATGATCGACGCGCGCGAACTGCGCTTGTCGGTTTCGATGGCTGCCAGAGCCCGCATCGTCAGCGTGCCGCGCCCGGTCAGGTACGCCTGGCGAATTGCCTGGCGCCCGAGCAGTTGCCCGCCGGTGGGAAAATCGGGGCCGGGTATTATGTCGAGGATTTCCTCGTGCGTGATGTCCGGCTTGTTGATCAGCGCCAGCAGCGCGTCGCAAACCTCGCCGAGATTGTGCGGCGGAATGTTGGTCGCCATGCCGACCGCGATGCCGTCGGAGCCGTTGACGAGCAGGTTGGGGAATTGCGCGGGCAGGATGTCCGGCTCCATGTGCGAGCCGTCGAAGTTCGGGACGAAATCGACGGTGTCCTTGTCGATGTCGGCGAGCATCCGCTCGGCCAGCCGCGTCAGGCGGCACTCGGTGTATCGATAGGCGGCGGGCGGATCGCCGTCGACGGAGCCGAAATTGCCCTGGCCGTCGATCAGCAAATAACGGAGGCTGAACGGCTGCGCCATGCGGACCAGCGAATCGTACACCGCCATGTCACCGTGCGGATGGTAACGCGCGAGCACCTCGCCCACGACCGCGGCGCACTTGGTGTAGCGCCGGTTCGAGAGCAGTCCCGTGCGGAACATCGCGTACAGGATGCGGCGATGCACGGGCTTGAGGCCGTCGCGAATCTGCGGCAGCGCGCGCCCGATATTCACCGACATCGCGTAGTCCAGGTAGGACTGGCGCATGTCGTCTTCAATGTTCAGCAGCGCGGGTTCGTTGCGATGCGGTTCGTTGCCGTTGGTCTCAGCCATTTAATCCAGGTCTCCCGCGAGTTCCGGGCAATCGTGCATTCGAAATTTTCACTGGCCGCATTCCTGTTCAAGCACCGCCCAGTCGCGAATCTTTTGCAGCAGTTTGTCGCGATGGAATTCGCGGCGATGCGGCAGCAGATCGTACGCGAACGAATCTTCAGGGTGCGCGATCCCTTCGAGGTTCAGCGACACGCCGAGATGCAGCTCCGCGTCACGCGCGTCGCGCTCGCACACGGCGCAGTTGGTCGCCATCAGGCGGATTTCTTCGTGCAAGGACTCCCTCGATGACATGCGATGCGTCAGGCTCGCGCATCAACCTCGTGCGCGGCTCGTCAGATGTCGAGGTTGCGGACGTTGAGCGCGTTCTCTTCGATAAACAGGCGCCGCGGCTCGACCACGTCGCCCATCAACGTGCCGAAGATTTCCTCGGCCTCCTCGCGCGACGAAATCTGCACCCGCAGCATCGCGCGCGTCTCCGGGTTCATCGTGGTTTCCCACAGCTGCCCCGGATTCATCTCGCCCAGCCCCTTGTAGCGCTGGATCTCGACGCCCTTCTGCCCCGCGGCGAGCACCGCCTCCGCCATCGCCTTGAGCGTGCCTACGGTGGATTCGCCTTCGCCGATTTTCAGCTTGAACGGCGCCTTGATCGCGTCGAGCTCCGGACCGAGCCGGCGAATCTCGCGCAGCTCTCCGCTGTGCAACAGCGTCAGATCGACCACCGTCGGCGGCGTCGCGCCATTTTGCGAATGGCTGAACACCGCGCGCCAATGCGCTTCGCCGTCGGCCTCGAGCTTGTACACGAGGTTGTCGTTCTTCGAGTCCTTGCGAATCGCCTCGGCCATCTGCTTCGCCGCTTTCTCGGATTCAAAATTCTTGTCGTCGATCGTTTTGTCGGCGGCCAGCTTGGCGAGCGTCGCGACGATCGAGCGCTCCTTCGAGCGCCGCTCGAGCGCCTCGAACATTTTTTCGAAGAACAGCGCCTTGCGCACGACCGTCTTCAGCGCCGCGCCCTTGAACTCGCGCGCGTCCTTGCCCTTGCCCGCTTCGAACGTCACCGCCTCGGCGCCGAGATCGGTCAGATAATCTTCGAGCGCCGTCTCGTCCTTGAGATAGCGCTCGGTCTTGCCCTTCTTCGCGCGGAACAGCGGCGGCTGCGCGACATAGAGATAGCCGTTCTCGATAATCTCGATGAACTGGCGAAAAAAGAATGTCAGCAGCAGCGTCCGGATGTGCGAGCCGTCCACGTCCGCGTCGGTCATGATCACGATCGTGTGATAGCGCAGCTTGCTCAGGTCCTTGTCGTTGCCGATCCCCATCCCGAGCGCCGTGATCAGGATGCGCAACTCCTGCGACGACAGCATCTTGTCGATGCGCGCGCGCTCGACGTTCAATATTTTTCCGCGCAGCGGCAGAATTGCCTGCGTCTTGCGATCGCGGCCTTCCTTGGCGGTCCCGCCTGCCGACGCGCCCTCGACCAGGTACAACTCGCTGAGCGCCGGGTCGCGCTCCTGGCAGTCCGCCAGCTTGCCCGGCAGCGAGCCCGAATCGAGCGCGCCCTTGCGCCGCACGAGTTCTTTGGCTTTGCGCGCGGCCTCGCGCGCGGTGGCGGCTTCGACCGCGCGGGCGACGATCTTCTTGGCTACTGGCGGCGTCTTCTCCAGAAACTCACCGAGCTTCTCGTTCACCAGCCCAGACACAATTCCTTCGACTTCGGAGTTGCCGAGCTTGGTCTTGGTTTGGCCTTCGAACTGCGGCTCCGCGATTTTTATGCTGACGATCGCGGCAAGACCCTCGCGCGTGTCGTCGCCTTCCAGCCGCATCTCTTTGTTTTTGAAAAGGCTGTTCTTGATCGCGTAATTGTTGATCGTCCGCGTCAGCGCCGACTTGAGTCCCGACAGATGGGTCCCGCCCTCGGCGGTATGGATGTTGTTGGCGTAGGTGAAAATCACCTCGTGGATCGCGTCGGTCCATTGCAGCGCGACCTCGACGTCGACGCCCTCGCGCACGCCCTTGAAGAAAATCACGTCGTGCAGCGCCTCGTTGCTCTTGCTCAGCGTCGCGACGTACTCCGCGATTCCGCCCTCGTAGTGGAACTCCTCGGCCTTGTTGATTCGCTCGTCGCGCAGCCTGATCCGCAAGCCCGCGTTGAGGTACGCCATCTCGCGCAGGTAGCGCGCGATAATTTCGTATTTGAACTTTATCTCGGGAAATATCTTCGAATCGGGCGAGAAGGTGCTCTTGGTGCCCTTGCTGTTGGTCTTGCCGCGCTCTTCGACCTTGGTTTTCGGAATCCCGCGCTCGTAGCGCTGAAAATAAATTTTGCCGTTCTTGTGAACTTCGACTTCGAACTCGTCGCTGAGCGCGTTGACCACCGAAGCGCCCACCCCATGCAGTCCGCCCGAAACTTTGTAGGCGTTCTTCTCGAACTTGCCGCCGGCGTGGAGCACCGTGTGCACCACTTCGAGCGCCGAGCGCTTTTCCGTCGGATGCATGTCGACCGGGATGCCGCGGCCGTTGTCCTCCACCGAAATCCGATCGTCGCTCAAAATTACGACGTTGATCTCGTCGCAGAAACCCGCCAGCGCTTCGTCAACCGAGTTGTCCACGATCTCGGTGACGAGATGATGCAATCCCCGCTCGGCGGTGTCGCCGATGTACATGCCGGGGCGTTTGCGAACTGCTTCGAGTCCCTCGAGTACCTTGATGGACTCGGCGCCATAGCCGTCGGACGATTGTCTATTTGCCATAGAAAAGGACGAGCGATGAACTACTTTTCCGCATCCCCACCGCCTGCTGAAATTGTATTTGTCTATGGCACTAAAGTAAAGGAAAAACTAATCGTAAGAATGGGCTGACCAAACGCTATTTGAATCTGACGCCTGTGGACAGAAAAGTAACCGTTAAGCGGGCATTTTCCGCCTTATAGACGCTACGCCGCTATAGGCTTTCAACAAAACCACACAGCGCCCGTAACAGAACATCATTTTGCGAAATCGGATGAGCCCAGAATGACTCTCCAAACGGCCGAAAATCATCCCAAAATTTCACTCGCAAACGCGCTGAATTCCGTCGAAGAATTGCCACCACATTTCGAGCGAGCGCTCGACCGCCGCCCATACTTTTGCGCGCTCGACTTCGCTCATCGGCGTGTGACTTAGAATGTTGTCACCGACCTCGCTGTGATCGCGATCGGCGATTTCATGTACGTCGAAAAACGCGACTTGCTCCCGCGAAAGTCCGTAATGCTTTTCGAGTGCGCGCGCGAACGGCGCGAAGTTACCCGGTACCTGGCCCTCCGCCGCGAGGTTGATTGCGCCGATTCCTTCTGCGAACGAGCGATCCTTGGTCGAGAGCTCGAACCAGTCGATCAACGCCGCCGTTGAAGGGAGTGCCTTGCCATGGATCATGTCGTCGCGGCTCAGCCCGAGGCCGAGTCCCAGCCGGATGAACAATTCGGGATGCGGTGCGCTGCCGGAAATCTTGCCGGTCTCCTCTTCGTACAGGCTCTCCGCGAGCTTCACGCGCTCCTCGGCGTTGAAGCATCGTGAATGCAGCGCGCTCAGTGCACGCGGGAACTCACGCACCTGCAGGAAGAACTGAGTGGCGAAGTTGCATAGTCCGGTCTGCGAGACTTTGCCGTCGGCGATTCGATGCCAAATCGGATGGCGTCCGAAAGAGCGCCGTTCCTTGACCATCGCAAAAATCTCGCGCACGAATCCATCATTCGCAGCCATGGCTAAACCTCACACAAGCGAATGTACGAGAGCGCGCAGGTAATGTGAAGCGAAGCGCGTCGCAAGAATCGTATGCGGGGCGAGCGGCCCGCGTCTTAATCGACCTGCCTTAGATCCGCCAGCATTTCTTGCGGCCCGATGTAGCCGACTTTGCGCTGCGCCACCTTGCCCGCCGAATTTATCAGCATCGTGGTCGGGACGCCTTGGATATCGAACTTGCTGGTAAGCTCTTCTGTTTTCTTGTCTTGCGCCGTCAGGTTCGCCTTCATTCGGACGAAGCGCCTGGCCTCGCTGACCACTGACGGATCGACAAAAGTCGAATGCTCCATCTCGCGGCATGGGATGCACCAGTCGGCGCTGAAATCGATCAGCACGGGCTTGCGCTCCTCGGCTGCCGACGCCAGCAGCTGGGGGTTGAACGGCTCGAAGCGAAGCCTCTCCGGCGCCCGCCGCGGATAGAGCATGATCGCGAGCGCCGCCACCGCGGCCACTCCGATCGCCGATCTGAGCACCAGGAACGGACGCCAGCTTCGGCCCTCGCGCGAAATGAAGCCGAGATAAATACCCACGCCGGCCGCGTAGTACGGGATGATTCGCGTCATCAGGTTGTTCGGTAGGACCGGATCGAGAAAGTAAAGCGCCAGGCCCACCAGCACGAACCCGAAAAGATGCTCGACCCATCTGAGCCATTCGCCCGACCGCGGCAGGTGGCGAATATGTCCGGCCGCCATCGCGAGCCCGACGTACGGCACGCCCAGTCCCAGCGCCAGCGTGAAGAACAGCGCGAAGCCGAAAAGCGCGCTGCCGCTTCGCTCCACCATCAGCAGCAAGCCCAGCACGATCGGCCCGATGCATGGCGCCGCGACCACGCCCATCCCCAGCCCCATCAGCAACGCGCCCGCGTATCCGGGATGAGCGGTGCCCGCGCGCTGCAGCATCCAGTTCGGCGGCTGCAGCACGAACAATCCGAAGCTCGACGCGGCGAGCGTCAGCAGTATCATCGACAGCACGACCAGCACGACCGGGTTCTGCAACGCAGCGCCGAACAATCCGCCCGACAGGGCGACGGCGACTCCCACCGACGAGAACATCAGCGCGATGCCGAGCACGAACAGGATCGCCAGGTACATCACGCGCCGAGGCCCGCCGCCCTGGTTGCCGAAGTACGCGATCGTCACGCCGATCAGCGGATAGACGCACGGCGTCAGATTCAGCGCGAGGCCGCCGAGAAATACCGCGAGGAAGCCGAGGATCCATCCGTGATTGGCGAAGATGCGCGCGATTGCGCCGCCGGAATCATCGCCGCTGCCATTACCGCCGCCGCCGATCGCGCTTCCACCACCGATACCCTCGATTGCGCCCGCCGCCGCTCCTGGAGCCGCCAGCGCGACCGTCTTACTCACGGACGCAGGCCGCAAGCATTCGGTGTTATTGCAGCCCTGGTAATCGATCTTGACCGTCAGCGCGTCGCCCGGCTTTGGCGCGAAGTCGGCCGCTGCCTTCAGCGGCACTTCAAACTTGAGATTGCCGCCGAACACCGAAATCTTGTCGCCGCCCGCCGCGGCGTCGAGCTTCATCGTCTCAGCCGGCGGATACTTGACTGCGCCAGCCGTCACGCCGGCCGGGCCGCTGACCTCGAGCCTGGTCGCGATGTAATCCTCGCTGAGCGGCTTGTCCGAATTGATATGCCATCCCTCGATCACCTGGGCGGCGACCTTGAGCGTGCTGGCGCCGCCCGCTTTTAGCGGAGGATCGATCGTGGCGGAGGTGATTTTTACGAGTTCGTCCGCCTTGATGGCGTGAGCGGGCGGCGCCGCAAGCAAAGTTACGGCGAAGAAAACTCCAGCCAGCAGCGAGGCGTGTGCAAATATTCGGAAATTGCGCGTCATGGTTTACCGGAAACTAAACCACACGGGCCAGCGCCCCGGTTCCATCGCAGTCCGCATCTACTTGGCGGCGCCGGTCTGCTTGCCGTTGGCCGAAAGCGGAACCGAGTCCACGATCTCCAATCCGTAGCCGGGCAGATTGGCCAGCCGCGGCGTCGCGTCCGACATGATAATCATCTTGCGCACGCCCACGTCACGCAAAATCTGCGCGCCGATTCCGTAATCGCGGAAATCGGCCTCGGGCGTGTTGGCCCGCGTGGTCGCGCGGCGCGCCGGACGCCCGCCGTCGAAATCCGCGGCCAGCGCGTTGGACTCGCGCTTGAGATACAGCAAGACGCCTTCGCCCGCCGCCGAGATCCGTTCCATCGCGGAACGCAGCAAGCTGCGGGTGTTGCGGAGCGAGTAGCCGAACACGTCGCCCGGCAGGTACTCGCGATGCGCCCGCACGAGGATCGGCTTTTTCGGATCGACCTTGCCCATCACCAGCACCAGGTGCTCCGTGTAATCGACCAGGTTGCGATAAACGATCGCGCTGAACTCGCCGAACGCGGTCGGCAGCCTGGCCTCCGCGATCCGCTGGACCATCGTCTCGTTGCGCAGCCGGTACTCGATAATATCCGCGACCGTGACAATCTTGAGCCCGTGAACTTTGGCGAACTCGACCAGATCGTCGCGCCGCGCCATCGTGCCGTCTTCTTTCAGAATCTCGCAGATGACGCCCGCCGGCTTTAGTCCCGCCAGCCGCGCCAGATCGACCGCGCCCTCGGTTTGCCCGGTGCGCACCAGCACCCCACCGTCGCGGGCGCGCAGCGGATAGACGTAGCCGGGGGTGATGAACTCGGCGCCGCTGGCGTCCTCGCGCACCGCCTGCAGAATCGTAGTCGAGCGATCCTGCGCCGAGATTCCCGACCCCGACGCTCGCCGCGCGGTGATCGCCGTCGTGAATGCGGTGCCAAGCGGCGCCTGGTTGTCGCCAATCATCATGCTGAGCCCGAGCCGGTCGATTCGCTCCGCCGCCATCGGCAGGCAGATGAGCCCGCGCCCGAACCTGGCCATGAAGTTGACCGCTTCAGGGGTGACTTTCTCGGCCGCCATGCACAGGTCGCCCTCGTTCTCGCGCTGCTCGTCATCCATCAGGATGATCATGTGGCCGCGGCGGGTTTCCTCCAGCGCTTCTTCGATCGAAATGAACGGCGCGCGCGCTTTCTTGCGGGGATTTATCTCACCAAACATCGGGCGACTCTCGCTAAACTCTTACTCAACTATATACCGCCAGCCAAGCACACTTGAACGCCCGCGGGGTGCTATCTTGGGCGACGTGGCGGCAGAAATTACCACTGCGGTCCTGCTGGTGGCGGGGCGCGGCAAACGCCTGGGCGCGCTGACGGCGGATACGCCGAAGCCAATCCTCGACATCGCGGGTGCGCCGCTGATTTCGCACATCGTTGACGCGCTCGCAGGCGCGGGACTGGCCCAGTTCGTCGTCGTGACGGGCTACCTGTCCGGGCAAATCGAAGGATGGGCGAAAACCTATGAGCGAGAAAATCCGGGAATCAAAATCACAACGGTCAGGCAGCCGCTATTGAACGGGACCGGCGGCGCGATGCTCGCGGCTAAGGCGCAGCTTGCCCGCCAACACCGCTTCGTCTTCGGCTGGGGCGACATTCTGATGGACCGCGCGAACTACCCGCGCTTCATCCATCACGCGCGTCACGACGAGTACGATTTGATGCTGGCGGTGAACCGCGTCAAGGATCCGTTTCGCGGCGCGGCTGTCTACCTGAACGCGCACATGATGGTCGAGCGGCTCGATGAAAAGCCGGCGCCGGGAACCGCGAAGACCGAGTGGAACAACGCGGGACTTTTCGCGACCGGCCAGGTGATTTTCGAGTACCTCGCGCGGCTTGCGCCGTCGGTGCGCGGCGAGCTCGAGTTGCCGGCCGCAATCGCGCAGATGATCGCCGACGGCCGCGTCGTGCGCGCGATCGACATGCGTGGATTCTGGAGCGACATCGGCACGCCGGAAGACCTCGAGGCGGCGCGCGCCTGGTTCAGGCCGAAAAGGAAGCGGCGATGAACCTGCCTGACGGATGGGACCGCGAAGAGTTGGCGCGTGCTGCCCGCCTCGCCGCTCAAGTTCGCGCGAGCGCAAGCGCGGGTGCGCGAATCTTCGCGGCTCGCGCGCCGGGACGCGTCAATCTAATCGGCGAGCACACGGACTACAGCGGACTGCCCGTGCTGCCGGTCGCGATCGATCGATCGACAATCGTCGTCGCCGCCGCCGACACGACAGGCGAAATTGAACTGGTGAACGCCGACCCCGAATGGCCGTCGCGCCGGTTCGCGATCGAACGCCAGATCCCGCCGTACGAAACTGGCGATTGGGCGAACTACGTGAAGGCCGCAATTCAGGGAGTGCTCGATCGCTTCTCCGCGCGCGGCAACTGGCGCGGCGCTTCGATGGTTGTCGATGGGCGCGTGCCGCCGGCCGCTGGGCTGTCGTCATCGGCCGCGCTGACGGTTTCGACCGCGATGGCATTCATGGCGGTCAACCAGCTCGAACTCGACCCGCTCGAAGCGGCGACGATGGTTGCACGCAGCGAGTGGTACGTCGGCACGCGCGCCGGCGGGATGGATCAGGCGGCGTCGATTCTCGGCCGTCGCGACCACGCGCTGTTTATCGAGTTCGACCCGCTGCGCGTCCGCGCGGTAAGAATGCCGGCGAACGCAGCGCTCGTCGTGGCAGACAGCCGCGAAATCGCGGACAAGTCGGGAATGGTGCGCGCGGAATACAATCGGCGCGTCGTCGAATGCGCGTTGGCGGCCCGGATTCTCGGGGGCGCACTCAAGCTCGACGGCATGACGATCCTCGGCGACGTGGTCCGCGCCATCCCCGGATGGCGCGCGGCGGACCTGGTCGAGAAACTTGCGGCGACGTCGCCGGCGCGGCTCGGCACAGACCTGAAAGCGGCGGCGAGCATCCTGGGCGTCTCGCAGTCGGCGCTCGAGGCGGAGTTGCTTGGGAAGGGTTCGACGCGAATCGTGTTGGATTCAAAGCGTCCGCTGGAAGTTCTGAAACGCGCGCGCCATGTCCTGAGCGAGACCGAGCGGGTGATTCGTGCGGCGGACGTACTCGAAGCGGGGCGTCTCGAGGAAATGGGAACTCTGATGAATGCGTCGCATCAGAGTCTCGCCGATGACTTCGAATGCAGCACGAAATGGCTCGACGCGATCGTGGAATGTGCCCGGCGCGGCGGCGCGCTCGGCGCGCGGCTGACGGGCGCGGGTTTCGGCGGCTCGGTTGTGGCGCTGAGCGACCTGGCGAGCGCCGCCGCGGTCATCGAATCGATCGATCGCGGATACTACGCGAAAGTTACTCCCGGCGCTCCGCCTGAAGGTTGGCGAGCCATCTTGCATGCTGGACCGGGTGCGAGCGTGATCGATTTGCCTGCTAACGCTTGACGGCAGCGCCGCTTTTTTGGGTTCTGATGACCTGATGCTGATTATTACCCCAGATCCGCCGACTCTTTACTGCGATGCAAGCCGAACGCTTGCTGAAAGGTACACCGTAGTCGCTGGCGCGGTTGCTACTGTTCAAGACTGGAGGGATTTTGATGCTGAATGGCGGCAAGCGCTTGAAGATAACGACCTAGCCTACTTTCGTATGAGTGAGTTTGCGCACAGCGTCGGCCAATTTGCGAAAGGCTGGAAGCGAAACGAAAAGCGTCGGCAACAATTCTTTTTGCGGCTTGCGCAGATCATCGTGAATCATGTCGCATGCTGGATCGGCGCGAGCGTGTCGCAGGAGACATATGAAGCTGCGGATCGAATTTACCAGCTTCACGAATACTCACAGCCTTTTACCGTTTGTTCTCTGACCTGCATAGACCTCGCGCACAAATGGCGAGCCAATCGTCATCTCGACTATTTGCCGATGGAATATGTCTTCGAAGAAGGCGACGAAGATGCCGGACAATTCTGGCAACGCTGTAAGGAATGGTATGGGAAACACCCGATCTTCAGAAGATAAGGTTGACGACGCCGAGACCCACGAACAGCCGGTAACTCCACTACAAGTTGCAGACATCGCCGCCTACGAAATCGGTAAGTTCTATATGACGGTCGATCCGGAAGTAGAAGCGTTGTTCCAGCACTTCAGGATCACATTCGGCCTGCTGGCAAATATTCCCCACACTTGGGGCGCGCTCACTGAAGTCGCGCTTAGAGCGGAAATGAATCTGCGGGGAGTCCCCAAAAGGGGACAGGGACAGTTTTAGTTAGTTATGACTTGCTGCTCGCGAGCCGTTTTCGAGCAACCGGTACAGATGATACTATCTGAAAAAATGGATCTACCAGTTATACTCAACGCCGGGCATGACGGATACGTAGTTGCGGAGTGCCCCGTGATTCCGGGCTGTATTAGCCAGGGCCGCACGCGAAGGGAGGCACTCCGCAATATCCGGGAAGCAATCGAGTTGTGTCTCGAAAGCCGCGCTGAGGAAGGATGGGAACTGGCATCCCACTACGACCTTGCACACGTTAAAATTGCCGACGCGCGCAGAGTGGGGAGACCGGTGAGGCCTCCCCGGAACGTCCGCCGGGTCACCTCGGGAAGGACATTACGGTCTCCCAAAACATAGTTTCTAAACACACAATCACCGAGCCACACAGAACTTACAACAAAGCCCCCGAGACCCTAAAGTCTCCCCCAAAGAACCGGCCTCATCTTGCTGGCGGCTAATCGACCACTTACGCTGGTCTTATGAAGAAGCAAGAAAAGGCCGCGGCGGACCAGAACGAACATAAGCTCGTCCGGAAGTGGGGCAAGCTCAATATGCGGGCCGGTTGGGTCGGCTTTCCCTCAGCGGTAATTCAGTTTCAAGATCAGCTTCGGCTCAGCAGTACTCAGTTGAACGTCTTGCTGCAGATCGCGGACCACTGGTGGGACCCGGAGCGCCATCCGTATCCTTCGAAAGGACTTATAGCAACCAGGATGCGAATGCGTCCGCGGTCGATCCAGCGGATAATCGCTCGCTTGGAATCAAGGAAACTGTTAGAGAGGGTCGCGCGGAAATACCCGAATGGTGGAAATAAATCCAACGAATATCGCCTCGCCGGCTTGGCTCGCGCGGCGGAACCGTTCGCCAAGGAAATAATCGAGAAATTCGAAAAGCGGAGCCGTGAGAAAGCTCAGAGAAATCGTCGTAAGCCGGGCTTGCACTTGGTGCCAAGCCAGAAGCAGTGATCCGATTACCCGTCATTTCTGGCGGTGAATGCATCGCCGCTCTGAGCAAGATGGGGTATCGACAGACGCGTCAAAAGGGGAGCCACGTGTGCTTGGCGTGCCCCTATCGAAATCCGGTAACAGTGCCACTTCATCCAGAACTCGATCGAGGGACGCTCCGGGCTATTCTCCGGACCGTTGAAATGAGCCCCGGCGAATTCCTTGCATTGCTGAGAGAGTGACCTAGGAGGCCGTCTTGCATGCTGGACCGGGTGCGAGCGTGATCGATTTATCCGCTAGCGCTTGATGCGCAGGATGCGCGCAGAGTGCGGCGGGAGATCGATCGTATCGAATATTTCAATTTTCTCGTCGACGGCGAGATCGAGCGCGACCGTTTCACCTGCGCCCAGGTTCAGATCGGAGGTTTGCACTCGCGCGGGCGAGTCGCCGCGATTCAAAAGCATCGCGACCGCACCCGCGTCAGTTTGCGTGATCACCCCGCGGATATCGCCAGAGGCCATCAGATCGAGCGCGAGGACCGGTTCGCGCGCCGCGTTGGAATCGATCTCGACGGCGATTTCCGCAACCGCGCGAAACAATTTCTCCGCTTCGGCATCGAGCAGGCTCATGTCGTCGGAAATGAGGAGCATCCCACCGCTGGCGGCGATAGTTGCGGCCAGCGCTGCGCGCTCGTCGGCGGTGAGGCGAGTTTCGCGCGCGCGCAGCATCAGACAGTCGGGGTCGTTCAGCCACAGCCGCCGATGTATGAAGCTGCGCGCGATGATCGCGTCGAGCGCGTAAACCGTTGACGGGTCGCCCGCTCCGGAAGCGGTCGAGCCCCAGAACGGCGAAACGTCGGGGCCGATGCGCATCCCGTCCACGAGGCCGACCGCCTGGCCAATCGGGCAGCCGCATCCGAGGATGAATGCGTCGTCGCCGGCGCCGGCGCGAATCGCCTCGAGGCCGCGGCGCAACGTCTCGCCGCGCGTGAGACTTGTGTCGTGACGCCGGCTAGGCGCGGCGGCGGCGTAAAGAAAATCGAGTTTCAGATACGAGTAACCGAAGTCGCGTGTGAGCTTCGCGAACAGGCGGCGCAGGTGCGCGAGGAATGCCGGGTTGCTCGCGTCGAGCGCGTACGCGAACTTGTCGTCGCTCGTGGTCCAGTTCGGATTGTAGCCGGCGCGAGCGGGTTCGCTGGTCTCTGCGTGCATGATGAACCAGTCGGGATGATCGATCATCAGGCGCGCGTCGCGAGCGGCGAGGAACGGCGCAGTCCAGATGCCTGCCTTGAATCCCGCGGCGCGAATTTCGCCGGCGATTTTTTTCAGGCCGCCCGGAAACTTCGCGTTGGTGGTGTCCCAGTCGCCCAGCGCGGACTGAAAGCCGTCGTCGAGCTGAATTACGTCCAGCGGGAACTCGGAGCGCATCGCTTCGAGCGCCTTGAGGTTGGCGCGCAGCGCGTCCTCGGTGATCGCGTGAAAGTAGTGGTACCAGGAGCACCATCCACGCTGGAACGGCGCACTCACGCGCGCGTTCATCCAGCGCCCGGTTGCGTCGGCCCATCGCGCGGCCATGCGCGCGGCGGAATCTTCGGCGGCGGCGATGAACAGCGGATCCAGTTCGCGATGCGCGCCCGGCGCGAGGGTCACGTCGTCGAGGATCGCGCGGGCAATTATTTTTTCGGGACTGGTGATGGTCAGAGTTGAAAGCGAAGCGGCGGCGCCGACGAATCCCGCCAGCACGCGCTCCGCCGCACTGCTGCTTTCGACGATCGTAAAAAGTTCGGAGGTCTGCGCCTCGGGAAATTCGGACGGCCGCGCCGGCTCGCTTTGGTGATTGACGCGAATGATGACATGGGCGGTGTCGCGCGGATGAGTTTGCGACCCGCCTACGTCGTAGCCGCCCGAGGCGCTCCATGACTGGTAGCCGTGCTTGAAGAATCGCGCCTGTGCGGTCGGCGCGAAGCCGGTCTCGACTTCGAAGATCGCGGACGTGAGCCGGACGGCGTTGGCGCCGCGATTGGCGATGGCCGCGCGCACGATGGCGCCGCCGAGCGCGTGTTCCACACGGGCGGAGAGCGTCAGGCCGTCGCGCTCGGCGCTCGATTCGTGCGCCGCGAAAGGCGCGACGAGCCCGAGCGTGCGCGGACGGCCGGCGGCGTCGAGAAAGCGTAGTTCGATTCGCGATAGGAGTGCGTTAGTCACGTGGTGAGAGTCGCAAAGGGCCAGGATCGCGGCAAGGCACTCGATTGATTAAATCGGCTCTGGCAAAGTGGGGGAGTTCACCAAGTCGCGGAGAAAAGATCATCGATACGGTGCCGGAAATAGAGGCCGTCGAGGCGGACGAAGCTGGCGGAGATCTGCCCGCGCAAGATAGCTGGAACGGACGGCTGACGGCCTTCCGCGCGCTGCGGCATCGCAATTTCAGGCTCTTCTTCGTCGGACAGCTAATCTCGCTGATCGGCACCTGGATGCAGTCGGTCGCGCAGGCATGGCTGGTGCTCAAGCTCACCAATTCTTCTCTGATGCTGGGCGTCGTCGCGTTCGCCGGCTACATGCCGATTGTGCTGGTCGCGCTGTTCGCCGGAGTGGTGGTCGATCACGTCGATCGGCGGCGCCTGATAATCGGCGCGCAGACTCTCCTGATGCTCAGCGCGTTCGTGCTTGGAGTACTGACGTGGGCCGGCGCGGTGAAGGTCGAATACGTGATCGCGCTGGCTGCGCTCAACGGGCTGGTGAGCTCATTCGACATGCCCGGCCGGCAGGCGTTCGTGGTCGAGATGGTGGGGCGCGAAGACCTGCCCAACGCGATCGCGATGAACTCGATGATCTTCAACGGCGCGCGGATGATCGGACCGGCGATCGCGGGCCTGTCGATCGCCGTGATCGGCGTCGCCGGCTGCTTCATGCTCAACGGCGTCAGCTACCTCGCCGTCATCTGGAGCCTGTTCCAGATGGAACTGCCGCGCCGCGAGCGGCGCCAATTCGGCGCCACCATGATGCGCCAGGTGCGGCTCGGGCTGGCGTACGTCTGGCGGCATCGCCCGACCCTGTGGCTGCTGGTGCTGGTCGCGATCAACATGGGAATCGGGATGCAGTACTCGGTGCTGATCCCCGTGTTCGCACGTGACCTGCTGCATGTCGGCGCGCATGGCTACGGCTTCCTGATGGCGGCGCAGGGGCTCGGCGCGGTGATAAGCGCAATCGTGATGAACTCGCGCTCGGCTGCTCCCAAAGCGTTGCGGCAGAACCTGGTGTTCGGAATTTTTTGCATGGCGATTGCCACCGCGGGCTTCGGCCTGTCGAACTGGATGTGGGTTTCGCTGCTCGCCCAGATGTTCATCGGCGTCGGCCTGATGAATCACATGGTGACGACCAACACCCTCCTGCAGATGTTCGTGTCGGACGAACTGCGCGGGCGCGTGATGAGCATGTACACCTTGTCATTCATCGGCAGCGCGCCGATTGGCAGCTTGGCGGTCGGCTATATCGGCGAGCATTTGAGTCCGCGCTCGGCCGTGATGTTCTGCGCGGCGTTCTCGCTGCTGTGCGGATTCATCCTGTTGACCAAGCTGAAGATGCTCGCCCGGGCGCAGGCGGAGATAGAGCAATCCGCTTAATCTGGTGTCAGGGTTTCTGTCCAGCGCTTAGCGAAGTTGCGGTTGCGCCGGGCCGGGGCGGTCTTTGATAATCTTCCCGCCATGGCCAAGCATTCGCGAAAACAATCTGCGGAATCAGATGCGCGCGCCGAGTTGATTCGCGCGCTCCCTCCGATCGACGAGTGCCTTCGCGCGGCGGAGGCGAATTCCGCGTTGGCGGGATTCGGCCGCAGCTACCTCAAACTGATGCTGCAGCGGGCGCAGGGGGAAATCCGCGCCGCCATTCTCGCGGGGCGCGGCGCCGCCCCGCGCGATCGCGCGGCGATGCTCGACGCTGTCGTGCGCGCCGCCGCGCGCGCCGTCGCGGCCGACGAGCCGGTGCTTGGACCGGTCGTAAATGCGACCGGGGTCGTGCTGCATACCAATCTCGGACGCGCACTTCTCGCCGAATCGGCGATCGAGGCGGTCGAGATGGCGGCGCGCTCTGCCGTCAACCTGGAATACGATCTCGAGACCGGCGCGCGCGGCGACCGCGACACGCTGGTCGAGGACGACCTCTGCGCGCTGACCGGGGCCGAGGCCGCGACCGTTGTGAACAATAACGCCGCCGCGGTCGTGCTCGCGCTCAATTCGCTCGCGGAGGGGCGCGAAGTAATCGTATCGCGCGGCGAGATGATCGAAATTGGCGGCTCGTTTCGATTGCCCGACGTGATGGCAAAGAGCGGCGCGATTATCCACGAGGTGGGGACGACCAATCGGACGCATCCGCGGGACTACGCGGATGCGATCGGGACCGAGACCGCCCTGCTGCTGAAAGTGCATCCATCGAATTACCGCGTGGTCGGCTTCACCAGCGAAGTGACGCTGGAAAACCTGGTCGAAATCGGCCGCGCGCGCGGAATCGACGTGATGGAGGATCTGGGCGCGGGCGCGCTGATCGATCTGACGGAGCTCGGCATCCCGCGCGAGCCGATTGTGCGCGATCGAATCGCGGCGGGCGCGGCTGTCGTCACCTTCTCGGGCGACAAGCTGCTTGGCGGTCCGCAGGCGGGCGTGATCGTGGGCCGGCGCGCCGCGCTCGATCGAATCAAGCGCAATCCGCTAAAGCGCGCGCTCAGATGCGACAAGCTGACGCTGGCGGCGCTCGCGGCGACGATAAGGCTGTATCTGCGCTCGGGCGACCTGGTCTCCGAGCTGCCGACGCTCCGGCTATTGGCGCGGCGTGCGAGTGAGATTGGCGCGATCGCGCCGCGTGCCCGCGAGATCGTCGCGGAGCGGCTGGACGGCGGCTACGTGGTCGAGATTGTCGATGCGGCGTCGCAGGTCGGCTCGGGCGCGATGCCGGTCGAGGAGTTGAAGTCGGTCGCGCTCCGCGTGACGCATCCCGAGAAATCGGCTAACTCGATCGCTGCGATGTTTCGGCGCGCGCGAATAATCGGGCGGGTTGCCGACGACTCGTTCATCCTCGATTTGCGCACGATCGAGGATCCGGCGGTCTTCGCGGTGAAGCTGGAAACTGACTAGCAGTATTGTTAAACGTCGCGCCTGGGAGCGTTGAAGCCAATGAAATTCGGAACATTTTTGTATCAGACCTCGCCCAACAGTATCGCGGCAGTCGCGCGCAAAGCCGAGGAAAGCGGTTTCGAATCTTTGTGGATTCCCGAGCACATTATTCTGCCGGTAACCTACCGCTCGCCGTATCCGTATTCTTCAAGTGGCAGGATGGGCGTGCCGCCGGAGACGCCGCTGCACGATCCGATGCTGGCGCTGGCTTACGTCGCCGGCGTCACCACCAGGATTCGGCTGGCGACGGGAGTCTTCGTGCTGCCGATTCGCAACGCCTTCACGACTGCCAAGGCGGTCGCCAGCCTGGACGTGCTTTCGGGCGGGCGGTTCATTTTCGGCGTCGGGATCGGGTGGCTCGAAGAGGAGTTCGAAGGCGTCGGGATGAACTTCAAGGACCGCGCGCTGCGCACGCGCGAGTATATCGCACTGATGAAGGAGCTGTGGACCAAGGACTCGCCCGAGTATCACGGCAAGACGATCAGTGTCGAAGGATTCAAGTTCATGCCCAAGCCGGCACAGAAACCGCATCCGCCGATCGTGTTCGGCGGCGACACCGAGCCGTCGCTCAAGCGCGCAGCCAGGCTCGGCGACGGCTGGTACGGAATTGCAGAGGGCGACGACGAGATCGCTGCGACGATCAAGCGCCTGCGAGAGCATGAGCGCGCAGCCGGGCGGACGACGCCGCTGGAAATTACGGTGAGCAGGTTGCGCGAACAATTGAAGCCCGGGGATATCCAGCGATTCGCCGAGATGGGCGTGTCGCGAATAATCGTCGGGCCGGCCGCGACGACGCGGGAGCATATCGCGTCGATGGAAAAATTCGGCGCCGAGGTGATCGCCAGGCAATGATCGGCGTGTCGCAATTCGCGCGGATATCATCGAAACTTGCGCCGGAGGATTTCTTGCCAACATGAAAAGGTGCCCCCGCTGCGAAAAAACCTACCCCGACTCGGAAACGTTTTGCGAAACCGACGGCACCGCGCTGGTGCAGGCCGGCCCCGCCTTTGCCGAAGGCCCCGGACCGGTGCCGGCCGGCGCGGGCCAGGAGGGCGCGCAAATCGAGTGTCCGGTCTGCGGCGGCAAGGCGCAGCCGGGCGAACTTATCTGCAACTTCTGCGGCGCGCGACTTGGAGTGGAATCGGCTGCGGAGCAGTACACACCGCCGCCATCGCCGCCGCCGCGCTCGGCTCCGCCGCGCACCGCAACCGTGCGGCGCGATTCGTCGCCGTCGATGCGAATCACGGGCAGGATGCCGGACGACGACGGCGAAAAAGAAGGCCGCGGGCTGCTCGGCGTCGTTGGCTATCTGATCGCCGCGATCGTCGCGCTGGGAGGCGGCGCGTGGCTGGCGCTTCATCTCAGCACCAAGGGTGCGGAGCAGCCGGTGGCGAACGCGTCGCCGTCGGCGGTCGCGTCGATCGCCGCCCCGGCGCCGACCGGCCCGCTGGTGGCGCTGGCGAATGGGATGAGCGTGCAGGTGACGGGCGAGTCGGCGTCGGCGCCCGAGCGCAACCAGGATACGGCGCGTAAATTTTTCGAGGATCACAAGGACGGATTGCTCGACAGCTATGAGCACGCACTGGCCGGTGACAGCACCCTGCGCGATGCGATGGTGGTGCGCGTCAGGGTGCTGCCCAACGGCAGCGTGGATGCGGCGTCGGTGAGGACGTCCACCAATCCGAATCCGGCGTTCGACGCGGAAGTGGTGAAGGACGTTTCGACCTGGAATTATGCGCCGTTCAGCGGCAGCGAGGTCGAGATCGATTATCCGATTATTTTCACCAACGACCCGGCGACCAGGGCTGCGCTCGAGTCGCAACTCAGCACCAGCCTGGCGGGACTGAGCCCGACCGAGGCGCCGGAATTCGCCAGCGCGCCGGCGCCGTCGGAGGCCATAGCGCCGACGCCGGCGCCAGTCGAAACGCCGCCAGTGGCTGCCGTCGCACCTGCGCCGGCCCCGCCGCCTCCTCGTCCTCCGCGCAGGCATCACGTCCCGCCCAGGCCGCCGACTCTCACCTTGCAGCAGCGCGTGCTGCAGGTGCTGTCGTCGAATCCGAGGACGCGGCGCGTGAACTGCTATACCAGTGGCAGCACGGTGACGATTTTCGGCAAGGTGTTCGACAACGACGCCAAGCTGTACGCGGAGAAGCTCGTGCGCCAGGTGCCCGGAGTGGGCAACGTGATCGATTCGCTGTCAACCGACCAGGCCGATTGGGCCGCGCGCCAGGCCGCGATCGCGTCGCAGCTTTATGCCGCCGGACTCAACAGCGTGACGGTCAAGGTGATCGGCCACGACGCGTACCTGAGCGGCACGGTCAAGACCGAAGCGCAAAAACAGCAGGCAGTGACGATCACCGAGACCGCGTCGCCGGTGCATGTGCGAGGCAATATCATCACCGTCGTGCCGGGAAACATGTTCGGATTCTGATTTGCGCGATGAGGCGATGCCGCCGGGCGTGATTAATCACGTGGGGCGTGGTACTATTGACACGGTTCGAGCCGAACGCTTATATGGCTGAAAGAGCGCGGCACAGGCCGCTCCCACCAGGAGGATTCGAATTTCACATGGCTGATGCAGCACCTACTACTCCCAAAGAAATCTTCGCGGCGATGCCGAGTCGGTTCAACAAAGACGCAGCGAAGGGTTTGAATGCAACCTACCAATTCGACCTCTCGGGCGATAACGGCGGCAAGTGGCACGTGGTCATCAATAATGAGACCTGCGAAGTCAAAGAAGGACCGGCCGCGTCACCGAGCATCACGATCTCAATGACGGCGCAGGACTACGTCGACATGACGACCGGCAAGCTCAACGGGCAGGTCGCGTTCATGAGCGGCAAACTGCGAATCGCGGGCGACATGGGCCTCGCGCTGCGGATGCAGAGTCTGTTTGCCTGAAGCGTGCATCGAAGATACCAATGAATTGAACGCCGGCCGGAGCCGCTCAAGCCCGGCCGGCGGAAAATCCGCCTGAAAGAATCCCACACAAAAATCGTCCCAAGCCGCGATAAAACTCAGATTCGGTACGCAGTCGAGACACCATCTTATCCACTGACTTAACGACCCAAGGCTGCCGCGAAAGCGGGCGCCGATTACTGCTAGTACATCAATTTCGTGAACTAAAATTCTGTTTCTCAAAACAGTCTTAAGGATAAGGAGGACAAATCCACGTCACAGGAAGAGCGAACGCAAATGAGTTCCGCGGAGTTTGAGGGCGACCTCAACAAGGAAAGCGGAGAATCGACCGAGAACGGCCAGGATAACGATTCGCTGGCCTCAAAACTGTCGAAGGAGCTCAACAACTGGCGGCGCAAGCGCACTTCGTCGCGGCCGCGGCATGCTGACGGAGCCAACCAGAACTTTTCGTCAGAGCCCGCACGTACGATCAAGGTTCGCGGTCATGAGACCCTGGTCGTCCGCAAACCGAAGCTCGCCGGCAAGCCCCCCACGAATACGAATCACACGCCAAATAATCAGTAGTCAGTTTTTTCACTGTCCGCGTACGTTGGGGTGGGGCCTGCGGAGGAGCTAGGAGCGGAAGATTTCGACCGGCATCTCGCGCGATGCTTGCCGGGCCGGATAAACGGTCGCCAGCAGGCACAGCACCATCGACGCCAGCGCGACGGCGGCGAAGTTCGACGGCGCAACCGCGATCGGCAGCGTTGAGATGCCGTAAATTTCGCGCGGGATGTGAATGAACTGGTAACGCGCCAGCGCGAAGCATCCGGCCGCGCCGAGCATCAGTCCGGCGACGGTGCCTGCTGCGCCGACGATCAGTCCCTTCAGCACGAAGATCAGTCGCACGTCGCGCCGCGTCGCACCCATCGCGATCAGCACGGCGATGTCCTTGCGCTTTTCCATTACGACCATGATCAACGTCGCGACGAGGTTGAACGCCGCGACCCCGATCAGCATTACGAGCACGAGCGCATAGACCCGCTTGAGCAACGCGAAGCCGGCGGCGGCGGACTCGTTGAACTCGATCCAGTTGCGGACCCGGTAAGGGTCCGGGAACAGCTTGCGCACCGCGTCGGTGACCGCGTCGGTCTGGTCGAGATTGGTCAGATGAATATCGACGCCGTCGACCTTGCCGGTGCGGCCGAAGAAATCCTGGGCGTGCGCGAGATCCATGAACACCATGTTGGTGTCGATGAAGTTCATGCCCGAGTCGAAGATCGCGCCGACAACGAATTGGCCGCTCTTGGTCGAAAGCGATCCGTCGGGCGAAATAACCGGCGCGACCATCCGGACCGCGTCGCCCGGTTTGGCCTTGAGTTTTTTCGCGAGGCTGACTCCGATGGCGAGGCCGCCGGTGGTAACCGCGGGGCCCGCAGTGCTGGCCGGAATCGAGTAGCTCCGCGACAGATCGGCGAGGCTGCCGGCCGTCATGTAGCGTCCCCATTGCTCCCGCACCACGGGATTGTTCGGCTCGATGCCGCGCACGACGACGCCGCCGATTCCGCGCCCCGAACTCAGCATCGCCTGACCCACGATATACGACTCCGCGCCGTTGACACCCGGCACACCGGCGACCCGCTTCTCGATCTCGGCGTAATTGTCGATCGATCCCTGCGAATTGAGTATCTGCACTTGCGGGCTGAGGTTCAGCACGCGTTCCTTGATGTTCTGCTCGAAGCCGCCCATCACGGACAGCGTCACGGTAAGCGCGGCGACCCCGATCATCACGCCGACCGCGGTAAATATCGTCGTGATCGAGATGAAGCCGTCTTTGCGGCGCGCGCGCAAATAGCGGAGCGCAATTTTGAGTTCGTATCGCACGGCAGCCAGCGGATCGGAACTCAGAATATCACGTTCTCTTTCTTTAGCTGCTCGATCTCGTCGGCGCTGAGCGAGAGCATCCCGCGGAAGACTTCGTCGTTGTCCTGGCCGAGAATCGGCGCGGCCGAGCGCAGCGTGCCCGGCGTGTGGCTCATGCGATGCTCGAGTCCTTCGTACGGCGACGCGCCCATTTCCTTGTGCTCGAGCCAATGCCAGAAGCCGAACGCCTCGAGGTTGTCGTCCTGGTGGATGTCGACGCAGTTCTCGACCGGATAGGCTGCCACTCCGGCGGCCTGCAACTTCGCGGTCAGATCGTGCGCGTTGTGAGCGCGCGTGAGCGAGCCGACGAACTGGTCGACCGCGGCTGCATTTTCGACACGCGCGGGCGCAGTCGCAAAGCGCGGGTCGGTGGAATCTGTCGCGAGCGCAGCGAGCATCGCGCGCCATTGCGCGTCGCCCGCGACGGCGATCGCGATCCATCGCTCGTTGCCGTCCTCATCGGCGCATCGATAGGCGCCGTGCGGAGCGTAGCGCTCGGACGCGTTGCCGCGCGGGCCCAGCACGCGCCCGGTTGCGAAGTAATCGATCAGCGCCGGCGCGAGATTCTGCATCGCCGCCTCGTATTGCGCCATGTCGATGTACTGGCCGACCCCGGTGCGGCGGCGATAGTCGAGCGCCGCCAGCAGCGCGACCGCGGAAAAGCGCGGCGCGATGAAATCGGTGTAGGCGCCGTACGGCGGCGTGCATGAGCCGGGGCCGTAACCCGAGATGTAGTAGAAGCCCGACAGCGCGGCCATCAACTGGCCGAAGCCGGGGTAAAGCGCGTTGGGCCCGGTCTGCCCCTGCATGCAGGTCGACAGCATGATCAGGTCGGGGCGCAGCTCGCGCAGGCTGTCGTAGTCGAGTCCCCAGCCGCGCATCGCCTTCGGAGTGAAACTCTCGACGACGATGTCGGCCCACGGCACCAGGCGCTTGGCCAGTTCGCGCGCTTTGGGTTTGCTCAAGTCGAGCGTGATTCCCTTTTTCGAGGTATTGTAGCTGGCGAAAAACTGGCTGCGGTTGATGCCGGGCATCGCGTCTTTCCACGGCGGCCCGATTCGCAGCACGTCGGGGCGCGCGGCCGACTCGACCCGAATCACGTCGGCGCCATTGTCGGCGAAATACTTGGTCGTGATCGGACCTACCCCGACCCAGGCGAAGTCGAGAATGTGGACTCCTTCAAGTGCGAAACGGCTCATCTCGAATTCTCCTGAGAGCTTTGCATTATCTGCGAGGCCGTCTGTCTCCTCGCCCTGTTAGGGCGAGGATGAAGGGGAGGGTCCCTATACAGCGCGCTTTGTCGCGCGCGATTCAAGATTCTGCTTCTCTGTTCCGAACGCTTGCGGGAGTTTTGCAAAGGCCTCGAATTCTCCTGGCTAGATTGAGCCGGCGGCTCGGAGCTGGTTCAGCCGCTCCACCCCGAGGCCCAGCAGGCCGCGGTAAATCTCGTCGCTATGCTCGCCGACTCGCGGCGCGCGTACTGTCCCTCCAATCGGCGTCGCGGACAGCTTCGCGAACGGTCCCGGAAACGTGAGCGTGCCCCCGATCGTGTCGTGCGGCACCGGGGTCCAGAAGTCGCGCGCTTTGAGCTGCTCGTCGCCGGCGATGTCGGCTGCGGTCGCGACCGGCGCCAGAAAGATCCGGCGCTTGAGTCCCTGCGTGTAGATTTCGTGCTTGGTCATCGTCATCAGGAAGCGCTGGATCGTGGTCTCTAGTTCCTCGATCTCCTTGTAGTCCTGCTCGGTCATCTTCATGAAGACGCCGGGTATCCACGAAACCCAATCCTTGGTCCGCATCCAGTCCGAGCCGAAGCCGTTCTCGCGCATCCACTCGATCAGCGCCTTGGTCGAATTGCCAAAGGTCATGCCGCCCGCGACCAGGATCGAGATGTGACCGTCCTTGCACTCGTACACCATCTTGCGCCGCACGTCGGCCGAGCCGACGAAAATCCCCGTGCGCGAGAGATGGCTGCCGTGCAGGAACGGCATCGCCTGCTCGTTCATCAGCGTCCACACGATGCAGGCTTGCATGTTGACCACGATGCGCTGGCCGAGCCCGTCGATCTGGCGCGGGTAGTGCGCGAGCATCATCGCGACCGCCGCCTCGCCGCCGGCGTGCAACCCGGCTTGCGGCAAACTCATCTGGAGCGGAGGCTTTCCCTCCTCGCCCATCAGGTACATCATGCCGCCGGCCGCCCACGTGATGATGTCGGCCCATTGGTAGTCTTTGCCGGGACCGGTGTCGCCGAACGGCGTGATCGACGCGTAGATGAGGCGCGGATTGCGCTTGGCGAGCGCGTCGTAGCCGAGCCCGATCGAGTCGAGATAGCCGAGCGGGTACGACTCCACGAGAAAATCGGATTGTGCCGCGAGGTCGGCGACGAGTGCGCGCCCGTCGTCAGCGGTAAGATTGGCGGTCACGGATTTTTTGCCGGCGTGATAGGCGATCGAATAGAGGCAGTGCTCGGCATCGGCTTTGTCTTCAAGATACGGCGGGATGCGCCGCGTCGAGCATCCGCCCGGCGGCTCGACCTTGATAACCTCAGCGCCGAGGTCAGCGAACATCTTCCCGCACAGCGCGCCCTTCTCGTCGGTCAAATCGAGCAGGCGAAACCCCTTCAGCAACTCTGATGGCATCGAATGAATAACCCTCGCGAAATTGCGCGCGCGTGAATCTCGGAACTTTATATCCTACCGCGCCAAAGATGTAACGGCGCCCGCGGCTTCCGCGCTGGTTCAGCAATGGAACTTGGAGCGCGGCGCGGTTGCGGATGAACTAGTTCAGCCTGAACCCGCCCGATTTATCGTGCTACGCATACGGTTATGGACGCTCCGTCAGGATGCCTCACGCTCGCCCAGCTCGCGCCCGCAATCCTCCGACGCCCGCCTCTCGCAAAAACATTTTTTGACGGAACGAACCCACCGATGGTAGTGGCGCCGTCCCAGAACCGCAACGAATGGTATAAATTGCGGTTTTCGACCGCTTTCGGTCAGTCAAAAATCGCGCAGTTTGGTCGTCTCGGTAGACTGAACCAGTGCCGGAGCGCGCTATTCCTGCTGGCGGGCGTGACGCGCCGCGCCTATGGCGGTCGCGAAGTCGGCATGCTCCGGGATGACGAAGCGGCGGCCGAACGGAAAATCGAGGCGCTTCATCTCCTGCATGAAGCGGAACAGCCGCGACAGCTTGCCGGTCAGCACGATATTTTCCTGGCCGCAGGCGCGCGCGCTGGCGAGCGCGAGCACGCCGATCGATTCGACGATCATGTTCATGATCGCGAGCGCCTTGTCCTCGGGTGTCGCGTCGGCGGTTATCTTGCCGAAGTTCGCGGCGGTGGTGCCGGGCGGCAGGTCGCCGATCGAGCCGCCCGCGATGTCGCGAACGCTGAGATCGATGCGCCGCAGGTCGCCCTTGCGCGCGAGTTTTTCGAGCCGCTCGATCGTCGAGACGCCGAGCATGTGCTTGGCCAGTCCCAGCAGCGTGCCGCCGCCGACTCCCGTCCCGCTGAAGTGTGCGATCTTGTCGCGCGTGACCGACACGATCGCGGTGCCGGTGCCGAGCGAGACGACCAGCGCGCTCTCCTTGCCGGCCAGCGACGTGCCGCCGATTCCAATCGCGGTGAACTCGTTGACCTTGACCACCGGCCTGCCCAGCAGCGACTTGGTCAGCACGCGCGAGCCGGCGCCGGTGGCGGCGACGCATTCGACGTCTTCGAGCCTGATACCGAAGTCGGCGACGAGTTTGCCGAGCGCGCCCGCGGCCGCGGCGACCGGGTCGTTAGCCTCGATCGTTACGACGTGCAGGCCGCCATTCTCGAGAATGACGGCGTCGGTGGTCGAGCCGCCGATATCGATGCCAACGATCATTGGTGGTGCCGGCTCCTGTCCAGCCCGTCTATGAAGCTAGAACAGCGGCAGCCACCTGCGCAACGACACGGCAACCGGGCCGGGAGCTGCCTTAGCCGGGCCGGGTTGGTGTGCTACGGTTCAAAAATGGCACGGCGCAAGGCCGATTCGTCGCAGAGTCTGTTTCCACCGCGCACTCCCCTCAGCCAGCCGCTGGCGGACCGGATGCGTCCGCGCACGCTCGACGAAATTGTCGGCCAGGAGCATCTGCTGGGTCCGGGAAAGTTCCTGAGCCAGATGGTCGCGGCCCACGTGCTGCATTCGATGATCCTGTGGGGGCCTCCCGGCACCGGCAAGACAACGCTGGCGCTCGTGCTCGCCGAGCACTCGGGCGCCGTGTTCCGCAAGCTGGCGGCGGTGACCTCGGGCGTCGCCGATTTGCGCGAAGCGGTCGAGGCGGCGCGCCGCGATCTCGACGCCGGCAAGCCCACCGTCGTGTTCATTGACGAGATCCATCGATGGAACCGCGCGCAGCAGGACGCGTTTCTGCCGCACGTCGAGAGCGGACTGATCACTCTTATCGGCGCGACCACCGAGAATCCGTCGTTCGAGGTGATCTCGGCGCTGCTTTCGCGGATGCGGCTGCTCGTGCTGCATCCGCTGTCGGACGAGAATATCGCGACGCTCGTGCATCGCGCGCTTGCCGACAAGGAGCGCGGGCTCGGCAACAGCGGGCTCAAGCTGGCGATGGGCGCGATGGACGAGATCATTCGATTTGCGGGCGGCGACGCGCGGCGTGCGCTCAGCACGCTCGAGATTGCGGCGGAGTTCGCGCACAACGCCGGCGCGACGCTGATCACGCCTGACCATATTCGCGAGTCGGCGCAGCAGAAGGCGCTGCTCTACGATCGCGCGGGCGAGGAGCATTACAACGTCATCTCGGCCTTCATCAAGAGCATGCGCGGCAGCGATCCCGACGCCGCGGTGTACTGGATGATGCGGATGGTCGAGGCGGGCGAAGATCCGCTGTTCATCGCGCGCCGCATGGTGATCTTCGCGTCCGAAGATGTCGGCAACGCAGATCCGCGCGCACTGCAAGTGGCGATCGCGGTCAAGGAGGCGGTGGACTTCGTCGGCCTGCCCGAAGGCGTGATCCCGCTGGCGCAGGGCGTGACGTATCTGGCCACCGCGCCGAAGTCCAACGCCTCGTATCTGGCGATGCAGCGCGCGGCCGAAGATGCGAAAGCGCTGGGGGCGCTGCCGGTGCCGCTCCATTTGCGCAACGCGCCCACGCCGATGATGAGGGGACTCGGCTACGGCAAGGACTACCGCTATCCGCACGACTTCGAGGGCGCGCTGGTCGCGCAGAAATACCTGCCCGAGGAGCTGGGCCAAAAGATATATTACGAACCGTCCGAGCGCGGCTACGAAAGCCGCATCCGCGAGTATCTCACGCGCGCGCGCGAGGCGCGCAACCCTGCGTCACGGCGCAAGCCGGACGGCAAAGACTGATGAGAAAAAGCAAACCGCGAGAAGCGGACCACGTCCGTTCCCGCGGTTCACAAAAGTCAGGCCGATTACTTCGCGCCGAGAACCGAGTCCTTCAACGCTTTGGCGGCGGTGAAGCGCAGCCGCGTGCGCGCCGGAATCTTGATCTCCTGACCGGTCGCCGGATTGCGGCCCATGCGCGCCTTGGTCTTGCGCTTGCGGAAGATACCGAGGCCGGCCAGCCGCAGCGATCCTTCCTTCTTGAGTTCGCGAACGACCAGCGCGTTGATCTCCTCGAGCGCGCTCTTCGCCTGCTTCTTCGTGACTCCGATCTTTTCAGCCAGATAGGCTGCTACCTGCGACTGAGTCATCCATCCTCCTCCTTGCGTCCCGGGTTGCGGGCTTGCAGTGAGGGTGAACCAGTGGCGCGGCAATTTCAAGTGCGGAAGGCACGAAAATCGCTCTTTTTTCTAAGGATCGTGACGGTTTTTGCACAGGCCCGTCGCATCCGCGTTGAGCCCCAAGGGCTTTTGCGCGGGAGGATCGGCAAACCTGCATGAGCGCGCGCTCAGTAGCGTACTTCGACGAGGTAAAGACCGCCGGGCGGCGCGTTGGCCGGCGCCGCCTGGCGATTTCGTCCGGCGAGAATCGTCGCGATTTTCTCAACCGTGAGCTTGCCGCGTCCCACCTCAACCATCGCCGCGACCATCGCGCGCACCATGTGCCGCAGAAAACTTGTTCCCTCGATGCGGTAGAGCAGGACGTCACCGTCGCGCGTCCACTCGCTCGATATCACCCGGCGTACCGTGGTCGTCACGTCGGTGCCGAGAGAGCGGAAGGCGGCGAAGTCGTGCTCGCCGACAAAGATGCGCGCGGCACGGTTCATCGCTGCGAGATCGATCTGGTCGCGGACCAGCCAGCTATAGCGATACTCGAAGGCGGAGGCGATCTTGCGATTCAGCACCCGATATTCATACACCCGCGAGCGGGCGGCGCGGCGCGGATCGAAGTCGGCGGGCGCGGGCGAAACGTCGAGCACCACGATGTCGGCCGGCAGCATCGCGTTGAGAGCGCGCTGCAATTCGGCTGGATCGAACGGGCGCGGAATCGAAATCGAAGCGGCCTGCCCGCGCGCATGCACACCGGCGTCGGTGCGGCCCGAACCGAACACGCGCACCGGCGCGGAGAAAATCCGCTCGAGCGCGGCTTCGATTCTTCCCTGTATCGAATCGTGGCGCGGCTGAAACTGCCATCCGGAATAGTTGCTGCCGTCGTACTCGAGCGTGAGCTTGAGGACCATCTGCCGCCGGGTCAGGCCAGAGCCGGCGAGCTCAGCGCCAAGGTCTCGGCGATCCAGAGCGCTCCCAGAGCCGCCAGGCGCGTGTTGTCGAACACGCACCACAGCGACAGCGAGTCGGCGCGCGTCTCCACGCTGACCACGATGGCCTCCTGGCCAACCGCGTCGATCACGCCAAGCGGTTCGCCCTCTTCGGCGATCAGAATACCGGGCGCCACGCGCAGCAGTTCGACTGCGTCTTCGCCGTTGCCGCTGTCGCGTGCGCGCTGGATATCGACGGTCAAGGCCGAACCGTGAAGGACGGGAATTGCGACCACCTGCACCGAAAGCGGCGGCGCTTTTTCGAGCAGCGTCGTGACTTGCGCGGCGATGGCGGTCGCGACCGAGCGCTCATGCTCGCGCATGAAGGCGTTGAAGCCGCGCTGAACTTCGTCGTCGTCGAGCTCCAGGCGCGCGCTCAGCAGGTCGGTGGTCTGATCGACGGCGGCGGTCAGCACGTCCCTGCCGCCGGCGCTCGCGCCGAGCATCGCGGTGGCGGCGACGAATGCGTCGTGCGGACCAAGGGCCCGGAGACACGTGGCAAGAACGTGGGCGACGGGATGAGGCGTCGCGAACACCATCGCCTTGCGCAGTTGCGCGATCGCCTCGCGCGAAGTGAGTCCGGGCGCGACCATCGGCACGTCCGAGGGCGGGCGATTCGCCGCGCTCAGATCGATCAGTATCGGGCCGGGCCGCGCGGCGACAATTTCGGCGGCGCGCGGCGCGGGGATCGCAAGGAAGGCGATATCGAAGCCACGAAGATCGGCGGGACTCTCGAGCGCGTCGACCAGGCGCTCCTCGCCGGCGGCGTCGACGGTCTGCGTCGCCCCCGCTTCAGTGGCGAAGAGCTTCAGTTCACTGAGCTGGAAGCCGCGCGCGGCGATCAGTTCGATAAGCTGGTTGCCAACCGCGCCGGTGGCGCCGACAACCGCCACTCTCGGCTCGCGGGAAATACTCATTCGCCTTCGCTTTCGGAGCTCTCGATTTTTTCACGCACCAGCCGGCCCATCGCCTTGCATCCCACGGTCTGCGTGCCGGCGCCGCCGTGAAGGTCGCGCGTGCGATAGCCGTCGCGCACGACGGAATCGACCGCCTGCGAAATCAACTCGGCTTCGGAGCGCATCCCGAGCGAATGCTCGAGCAGCAGCGCCGCCGACAGAATCGCGGCGAGCGGATTGGCCTCGTCGCGGCCCGCGATGTCCGGTGCGCTGCCGTGAATCGGCTCGTACAGACCGACGCGGAAACCGGCGCTGTTGAGCTCCTCGCCAAGCGACGCCGACGGCAACAGGCCCATCGAGCCCGCGAGCACCGAGGCTTCGTCGGTCAGGATGTCGCCGAACATGTTCTCGGTGACGACCACGTCGAAGTCCTTGGGGCGGCGTATCAGATGCATCGCCATCGAATCGACCAGCTGATTCTCGAACGCGACCTCCTTGAACTGCGCGCTCAACTCGGTTGCGATCTCCCGCCACAAGCGCGACGTCGCGAGCACGTTGGCCTTGTCTACCGAGGTCAGTTTTTGGCGGCGCTCGCTCGCCAGCTCGAAACCGAACTTGAGCACCCGTGCAATCTCGGCTTCGGTGTAAAAGCAGGTATCGACCGCCTCGCGCCCGTCCTTCGCCGCGCGCTTTTCGCTCGGCTTGCCGTAGTAGATGCCGCCGGTCAGCTCGCGAATGATGACGACGTCGACGCCGGAGATCACTTCGGCCTTGAGTGGGGACGCGGCCATCAGTTCTTTGATGGTCTTGACGGGACGGACGTTGGCGAACAATCCCAGGGCTTTTCGGAGCCCAAGCAGCGCCTGCTCGGGACGCTTCTCGGCGTTGGGCTTGTCCCATTTCGGTCCACCGACGGCGCCGAGCAGAATCGCGTCGCTGTCCTGCGCGAGCTTGAGCACCTCATCTGGCAGCGGAGTCCCGGCGGTATCGAGCGCGTGACCGCCGATCATGCCCTCCTTGAACTCGAGATCGACCGCCGATCGTCGCGCGATGGTCTTGAGAACCTGCAGGGCCTCGCCGACCACCTCCGGCCCGATGCCGTCACCTTTGAGAACTAGAATCTTATAGGCCATGCGAAAGCGCCGAACGCCTGGACGTGAGTGAGCGGGAGGAGCGTCAGACCGTCTCGACCCGTCAGTGGATAGCCTCGAAAATTAGGAGCGCAGGTTGGCGCGATGACGCTGTAGCAAACCTCGCCTCAATGGCGGGTGCTGCGGAAGGCCGCACGTCGCACGGGGTGAAGAGCGAATTCAACTTCAAACTCAAGCTCCCCAAGCACTTAGCCCAAGTGGGATGTTGCGGCAAGCCCCCTAACTGCCGTTCACGGAACGTCGGTCGTCGGCTTCAGCGGCGCATGCTTGCGCGCCTTCAACCGGTTGAGCGCGTTGACCAGCGCGAGCGCGCTCGCCATGACGATATCGCTATGCGCGCCCTGGCCGGCGACGGTCACGCCGTTCTCGCGAATCATGCAGCTCACCTCGCCGAGCGCGTCGGTGCCGCCGGTAATTGCCTTCACCGCGTAGCGTTCCAGCGCGGGATTGATCGCCGCGATTTTGTAGATCGCCTTGTAGCACGCGTCCACCATCCCGTCGCCTTCGCCCTCCGCCGAGCACTCTTTTCCATCCACCCGCAGCGTGACTTCCGCGTGCGGTGTGCTCTTGGTGGACGAGCCGACTTGCAAATCGACCAGCTCAAAGTGATCGATCGTCCGGCGCACTCCTTCGGTGACGAGCGCCAGGATGTCGTCGTCGTACACGATTTTCTTTTTGTCGCAGAGCGCCTTGAATTCGGCGAACGCCTTGTTCACGTCGACGTCGTCGAGATCGACGCCAAGTTCCTTGAGCCGGTTGGTGAACGCGTGGCGCCCCGAATGCTTGCCCAGCACCAGCTTGTTCGACGGGATGCCGATATCCTCGGGCTTCATGATCTCGTACGTCAGCTTGTACTTCAGCACGCCGTCCTGATGGATTCCGGCTTCGTGCGCGAACGCATTGTCGCCGACGATTGGCTTGTTGGCCGGCACGGACTGGCCGATGACCTGCGACAGCAGGCGCGAGGCCGGGTAAATCTGGCGCGTGTTGACGCGCGACTGTATGCCCATCAGGTCGTGGCGCGTTTTCATCGCCATCACGACTTCTTCCATCGAGCAGTTGCCCGCGCGCTCGCCGATTCCGTTGATCGTGCATTCGATCTGGCGCGCGCCATTGCGCACCGCCGCCAGCGAATTTGCAACCGCCAGGCCGAGATCGTTATGACAGTGCGCGCTCCAGATGACCTTGTCGGCCCCGGGGACTTTCTCGCGCATATACGTGAACATCCGTCCGAATTCCTCGGGGATCGCGTGGCCGGTGGTGTCGGGCAGGTTGATAACGGTAGCGCCGGCGCGAATCACCTCGCTGCAAACGTCGACCATGTAGTCCCAGTCGGAGCGCGAAGCGTCTTCGCACGAGAACTCGATGTAGTCGAGATGCTTTTTCGCGCGCGTGACGGCCCAGGTGGCGGCGTCGAGCACGTCCTCGCGATTCATGTTGAGTTTGTATTTGAGATGGATATCCGAGGTCGCGATGAAAATGTGAATCCCGGGATGCGCGGCCCTGTCCACTGCGCGCAGCGCCGAATCTACGTCCTGCTCGCCTGTGCGCGACAGGCTCAGCACCACAGGCTCGGTGACTGCCTGCGCGACGCGAGTTATCGATTCAAAGTCGCCGGGCGACGAGACTGCGAATCCCGCTTCGATGATATCGACGTTGAGCCGTTCCAGTTGGCGCGCGAGCGCGATCTTTTCCTCGACGTTCATCGTGCAGCCGGGCGATTGCTCGCCGTCGCGCAGCGTCGTGTCGAAGATTCGGACGTAGTCAGTGTCTTTCGCTGCCGTGTTCGCGCGTGCCATCGTCATTCCTCCCGCATCGCCGCCACGGGATCAGCGGGCCGATCGTTCGCGAGGAGCGGAAAAAGAAAACGCCCCGGGCGGCTGCGATCGGCCCACTGCCCGGGGCGTGTGTCTCGGTTTAATCAGGCCGTTAGACCTGCCCGGACGCGCGCCTGGCGTGGGCCCCGGTAAGGGCCAGGCTCAGCAGCAGCTCCGGTAGCAGGTAGCAATACATCGTGTACGGATTGTAAGCGGCAGCGGAGATGTCAGTCAAGCCGTTCTAGCGTTGCGCGGGCTGATGGTCGCGGAGGCTGCGGGTGCGTCTGGCTGTATCGGCCTCCGGCGCGGCGCCGTTAGCCTCCTGAGATTTGGCGGACGCAACCGGGCGCAGAACAGGAACCTTGGCGCTCAGCCGTTCGCCGCGGATCATCAGCGCGGGACCCGACAGCACGTACGCAGTTGAGAGCAGGAAGGCTGTGAGTTGCGGCATCGCGAACAGCATCGCGGCGCACACCATCATCGTGATCACCAGCTCGACCTGCGCGCGCTTTTCCAGCTTGATCGCCTTGAAGCTGGGGTAGGGCACTCGGGAGATCATCAGGCCGCCCAGTGCAAGCGTGATCGGCACCATGAGCGTACACAGCGCTCGCGGCGAGTCGATTTCGAAGTAGCTGTAGGCCAGTGCGAGCCCGGAGATCATCACCGCTGCTCCCGGCACCGGCAGGCCGACGAAGCGGCTCTTGTCCGCCGTTGCGGTCTGAACGTTAAAGCGCGCCAGGCGCAGCGCGGCGCACAGCACGAACAATCCGCTGACGCCGATTCCGAGCGAACCGATCGGTTTCAGCGCCCAAGCGTAGGCCAGCATCGCGGGTGCGACGCCGAACGCGACTACGTCGGAGAGGCTGTCGTACTCGATGCCGAATTGGCTCGAGGTGCGCGAGGCGCGCGCGATGCGCCCGTCGAGTCCGTCGCACACGAACGCAATCACGATCATCACGGCGGCCACCTCGAAGTGTCCGCTCACCGCGGAGACCATCGAATAGAAGCCGGACAGCAGGCCGATCGAAGTGATCGTCGCAGGCAGCAAAAAGACGCCGCGGCGCAGCGGGCCTTCTGGTTTGTAGCCCGGTTCGCGGCCCTGACTTGAGTACAGCTCCATCCGCAGGCGCTCTTCGCGCGAGCGGCGGGAATTACGACTCATTGCTCGATCGCTCCGATGACGGATTCTCCGGCGCGGACGCGTTGCCCCAGCGCCACCGTGACGCGGTACTCCGACGGAAAAAAATGATCGACGCGGCTTCCGAACATAATCAGGCCGATCCGCTGACCTGGTTGTATTCTATCACGCGCGCGCAGCCGGCAAACTATCCGCCGGGCGAGATATCCGGCCACCTGTAGCATCCCGAACATGCGGCCCGACGCGTCCGTCACCGCAATCAGGTTGCGCTCGTTGTGCTCGCTGGCGTCGTCGCGGAACGCGGCACGGAACTCGCCCGCGGTGTGCTCGACCATAGTGACTTCGCCGCCGACCGGTGCCCGGTTCACGTGGACGTTGAGGGGCGACATGAACACCGACACGCGATGGTAGAGCCGGCCAGTCGCCCCCGGAAACGATACGTCGGAAATGTCGGTTACCTTGCCGTCCGCGCCCGAGATTACGACGTTTTCGGTACGAGTCGGATAACGATCGGGATCGCGAAAGAAAAGCGCAACTGGTATTGCGAGGATTGCCAGGATCGCGCCGATCGACTTGAGGCCGAGCGCAATCAGCACGATTCCGGCGGCAGCCAGCCCGAGCGCCAGCGCGACGCCTTCGGTCGCGAGGCCGATCGCACCTGCGATGCGCGCGAGGACCGCGCCCGGCGCCGGGCGCCCGCTGTCGGTTTCGCCCGCCACCTTCGCCTAGTTCCTGGATTTATCGACCAGCCGGTCGCTGGCGAGCCACGGCATGAACGCGCGCAGCCTGCGCCCGACCTCTTCGACCGGATGCTTCTCCGCTTCCTTGCGCAGTTCGCGGAAGCGCGGCAGCCCGGCCTTGTAGTCGCCGATCCATTCGTTGGCGAACTTGCCCGACTGGATGTCCGCGAGGATCTGTTTCATCGCCGCGCGCGACTCCTTGCCAACGACCTTGTTGCCGCGCGTCATGTCGCCGTACTCAGCCGTGTTGCTGATCGAGTAGCGCATGTTGGAGATTCCGCCCTCGTAGATCAGGTCCACGATCAGCTTCACTTCATGCAGGCATTCGAAGTACGCCATCTCGGGTGCGTAGCCGGCCTCGACCAGCGTCTCGTAGCCGGCGCGGATCAGTTCGGTCAGACCGCCGCACAGCACGGACTGCTCGCCGAACAGGTCGGTTTCGGTTTCTTCCTTGAACGTGGTTTCGATAATCGCCGCGCGGCCGCCGCCGATCGCGCTGCCGTACGCGAGCCCGACCTTGGCGGTGTCGCCCGACGGATCCTGTTGCACGGCGAGCAGGCACGGCACGCCGCGGCCCTTGGTGTACTC
Source organism: uncultured delta proteobacterium (assembly GCA_963842085.1). Taxonomy (GTDB): domain Bacteria; phylum Desulfobacterota; class Binatia; order Binatales; family Binataceae; genus Binatus. The sequence goes on along the minus strand of CAWJET010000001.1, from coordinate 1,128,091 downwards.
GGAGCGTACGAGATGACCGGGTCCCTTGGGCGCGATCATGAAGACGTTAACGTCAGCCGGCGGCTTGATGAATTTGAAATGGATGTTGAAGCCGTGACCGAAGGCCAGGTACTTGCCCTTGGTCAGATGCGGGGCAATCTCGGCCTCGTAAATCTCCGCGCCCATCTCATCCGGCACCAGCATCATAATCACGTCGGCGCGCCTGGCGGCTTCGGCCGTGTCGAACACGGGCAGACCCTGCTTGGCGGCCTTTTCGCGCGACGGCGACTTCGCGCCGAGCCCGACACATACGTCCATCCCGCTGTCGCGCAGGTTGAGCGCGTGCGCATGTCCCTGGCTTCCAAAGCCGATGACCGCGATCTTCTTGCCTTTGAGCGCGGACAGGTCCGCGTCGCGGTCGTAGTAAACCTTCATTTGGATGTTCTCCCGAATTTTCTCGCTGTCAGACTATTCAGCTTCGCGCGCCCGGCGGCTCTGATGATTGTCGTGGTTCAACTGGACAGCGCGCGCCATCGCGACCTTGCCCGAGCGCACCACTTCCTTGATTCCGAGCGGGCGCACGATCGCGATGAACGCCTTGATTTTTTCGGAGTCGCCCGTCAGTTCGACGGTGATAGCGCGCGGCCCGATATCGATCACGTGAGCGCGAAACGCGGCGACGATCGAGTCGAGTTCGGAGCGCGTGCGCTCGTCCACCGCGACCTTGACGATCACCATCTCGCGCTCGATCGTCTCAACGTCCTTGAAGTCGGTAATTTTGATGACGGAAACCAGCTTGTTGAGCTGCTTGTTGATCTGCTCGACGATCTGATCGTCGCCGGTGGTCACCAGCACGATCCTCGAGACCGTGGGATCGAGCGGATCCTCGTTGACGGTCAGGGATTCGATGTTGAAGCCGCGGCCCGAAAACAGTCCGGACACGCGCGCGAGCACGCCGAATTCGTTTTCAACCAGAACCGATATCGTGTGACTTGTCATGCGGTGGAGTGCGCGCGCTCATGGCCGGAACCCGTGGCGTCAGCGTGCCTCTTGTTGATAGCGGCCGAGAATCGCCATCATGCGGTCTTTCGAGGCCAGCTTGAGCTTCTGGATCCGTTTTTCTTCGACTTCCTCTTCGTTGGTCAGGTAATGCTTACTTCTAAAGGCTTCGAGCTTTTGTTTGAGCTCTTGATGCTCCGTGTAGAGGGCCCTCAGCTCCTCGTCATGGGTCAGATGCTGCCGAATGAGTTCTTCCTCTCGATGCTCCATACGCCCTCCGTGCCTATGCCCGCCGGATTTTTCGAAGTGGGCTTGAACGTAGCCTCCGGCGTCCTGATGTATAGCGGCTCCAGCGAAGCCGCTCGATCCGTTTCACCACGGGCAAACCGCGCCCCGCCCAGCGCCGCGACGCAGACTCCGCGCAAATCGAGCATCCCTGTTTCGAAAACCGCCACCCTATAGCCCCGCGATTGCACAAGGGCCGCCGCATCCTTCGCTCTTTCGTCACCGACGAACATAACGTCCTCGGCGATGCGCGATGCCAGGTGTTCGAGCGCGACTACCGACTCCTCTGACAATTTCTCTAGCCCATCGGCCACGACCCGGTAAAGGGCCGTGTAAACTTCCCTCTTTCGAGCATCCACAACCACGCATACCAGCCGGCCTCGCTCAATATTGTTGCGCTCCAGCGCAGCTGATGCCATCGCGTCGAAACCGGGTACGCCGACCAGTGCACATCCCGACGCCATCGCGATTCCCTTGGCATAGCTCAGCCCGATGCGCAGTCCCGTGAACGAGCCGGGCCCGGTCCCAACGGCAATTGCGCCGAGGCCACTGAGCGCCAGTCCCGCCGCTTCGAGCAGTTCGTCGATGGCGCCAGGCAAGGCGGCGCCGTGCGAGGTGACCGGCCGCGCGATAGACGCAGCTACGCTGCCGCCTGCAATCAGGGCAAGGCTGCCGATTGATGTGGAAGTGTCGAGTCCCAGGACCGGGCGCGTTGCGGCCGCCTGTTCGAGCAGCCGATTAACCCTGCACAATACGCGAGATGTCATTGAAGATTACGAACGCCATCAGCGCCACGAGTAAAAACAGTCCGACCTGGAGCATCGCCTCGCGGTAGCGAAGTTCGAGCGGCTTGCCGCGCGCGCCCTCGAAGACGAAGAACAGCAGGTGTCCTCCGTCGAGCAGCGGCACCGGCAGCAGATTAATGATGCCGAGCTCGAGGCTCAGCATCACCATAAACATCGCGAGGTTCGCGAACCCCTGATGCGCCTCCTTGCCGGCCATCTGCGCGATCATGATCGGCCCGCCGAGCGCGTCGCGCACGGGAGTACTGCCGGTGAAGATGCTGGCGATTCCGACCACCATCTGAACGGTCATCTCGACAGAGGTTTCCCCCGCCTCTCTCATCGCGCCCAACGGACCGTATCGCTTGGTCGTCTCGTCGCCGCGCGGCTGCACGCCGATTACCCAGGTGGTTGCGTTGGTGCCGTAGATGGTTTTCTGCTCGAGCCGGGTTGGCTTGATGACAATCGTGCTGCGCGCGGACCCGGCGTCCTGCTGCCGAGCGATTTGCAGCGTGATCGGAGAGCCGTCTCCGGCCTTCACCGTCTTCGAGAAGTCGGCCCACGATTCCATCGGCTCGCCGTCAACCGCGAGAATCCGGTCGCCGGCGCGGAGTCCGGCCTTGGCCGCCGGGAGATCGTTCGTGGTCTTGCCGACGACCGGCAGCAACTCCGGCACACCGGTCATGAAAACGAAGGTGAGCAGTATCGGCGCAAAGATTATATTCGCCACCGGCCCGGCCAGCACTATCAGCACACGCTTGCCGAGCGACTGGGTTGGGAACGCGCGCTTGCAGTATGCCTCGACCAGCACGGCGGGAGGATGTTCCGCCAGCGCTTTGATCGCGTCGTTAACTTTGGGTTGGCGGCGGACTTCATTGATCAGGAGCGCCTCGTCGGGTTTCAGTTCGCGCCCGATTATGCTGTGCACGGCGCCGGCAGCCGAATCGCCCATGCGCTCCGCAATTATGCGCAAGTCGTCGTCGAATCCGGAACCCTTATGAATCACGCCGCGCTCGCGCGCCGCGCCAATCAGGTCGAGTCCGACTTCGTGAAGATACATCGTAAGTTCTTCGGGCTTGGGCTCCTCGTTGACTTCGTCGCCGAGCATGCGGACGTAGCCGCCGAATGGAGTTGCGCCGACCGAGTATTCGGTTTCGCCGCGCCGGACGCCGAATAATTTTGGCGGGTAGCCGATCGAGAATCGGAGCACGCGAACCCCGACTTTCTTCGCCATCGCAAAATGGCCCGCCTCATGCACGATTACCAGCACCGCAAATACCAGTGCCGCGTATAGGATCGAATGTATCATCTGGTTTCTGCCCGCAAGTCAGATGCGGAAGGTTGTTCGAGCGTAAAAATGCGGCTCCCCAAGCCGCATCATCGAAACCAATAGTAGGCGAAAAACACCGCGAAGACCAGCGAACAGGTGCGATCAAGCAGACCGCCGTGTCCGGGAAAAATCCAGCCCGAGTCCTTGACTCCCGCGGCGCGCTTTAGGGCCGAACCGGCCAGGTCGCCAAGTTGCGCAAAGATGGAAATCATAGCCGAAAATAGCAGCACAGAGCCCAGATCCCACGTTCCGCCAATCATCCTGAACAGCGCCCAGCCGCCCACGATCGTCAAGATCAAGCCGCCTACCGCGCCCTCGACCGTCTTGTTCGGGCTGACACTCGGCGCGAGCTTGGTCCGGCCCATAAACCTGCCGACGAAGTACGCGCCGCTGTCGCTCACCACCGCCAACAGGATGACCAGCAGGAGCATGTCGATCCCGCCGGGAGAATTGCGGAGCAGGGCGAAGTAGGGGAACAGCACTCCGACGTACGCTGCGCCGATGAAGACTAGTCGCGGGCCCCTGAATCTTTCACCGCCGCCCGCGAGTTCGATTCGCACCGCCAGCCCGAGCATCGCCAGGATCACCACCATCGGCACCAGCCATCCGACCCATCCCACGTCGCCGCCGTATAGGAGTCCGAACAGGGGCACGCCGCCGACGACGGCGAACAGCGGCAGTGCGACCCAGTGCAGAGCGCCGGTCATCGCGGCGACTTCGTAAAGTCCCCAGCATCCGGCGAGCGCGATGAAAATCGTGAAGAACCAGGCCGGCGCGAACAGCACGAGCGCTCCCACCGCGGGCAGCAGGACCGCCGCTGTCAGAAGCCTAGTTCTGAGCACGCAGCCGGGTGTCGGAGCCGTTGGTGACTGCGCCGAAGCGGCGCTCGCGAAGCTGGTAGGCGGCGATGGCGCTTAAGAATTCGCGCTCGCGGAAATCGGGCCACAGCGTATCGGTGAAATAGAGTTCGGTGTAGGCGAGCTGAAAGAGGAAAAAATTGGAGACCCGCAGTTCTCCCGAGGTTCGAATCAGCAAGTCGGGATCGGGAAGCCCGGCGGTAGCCAGTTCGCGCGCCACCAGTTGCTCGTCGATTTGATCGGGCGAGATCGCGCCGTCGGCCACCGCGCGCGCGATCGACCGCGCCGCGTTAACGATGTCCTGGCGCCCGCCGTACGACAACGCCAGCGCCACCGTCATCGAGCGATTTTCGCGCGTCGCCGCGACCGTCTCCGCCAGGGCGTCGCGCACTCGCGGCGGCAGCCGTTCGGTGTCTCCCAGAGCCACCACGCGGATGTCGCGTTTCATCAGGCGCTTGGTCTCGGTGATGAGGTAGCGATGGAACAGTTGCATCAGGAAGGTGACCTCGGTGCTCGGCCGGCCCCAGTTTTCGCTCGAAAAGGCGTACAGGGTGAGGTACGGGATGCCGAGTTCGCGCGCCGCATCGACCACCGCGCGCACCGAATCCTTGCCGCGCCGATGGCCCTCGTGGCGCGAGAGACCGCGCCGACTCGCCCAGCGGCCGTTGCCGTCCATCACGATCGCCACGTGACGCGGCATCCGCGATGGGTCCAAAGACAGGTTGGGGAAATCGCTCAAAGGTAGTGAGATGGCCACTTGGGGTTCAGTCTTTACCGAAGATCGCGCCGTCGAGGCGAGTCTCAGACCTCCATGATTTCCGCTTCTTTGGCGGTCAGCACTTTGTCGATTTTTTCGATGAACTCGGTCGTGTAAGTCTGCACCTTGGCTTCGCCCGCGCGCATCTCGTCCTCGGTGGCCTGCTTTTCCTTGTGCATTTCCTTGAGCATGTCGTTGGCGTCGCGGCGATGGTTGCGGATGCCGACGCGGAATTCCTCGCCGATTTTGCGGACGTGTTTCACCAGGTCCTTGCGGCGCTCCTCGGTAAGTTCGGGAATCGGAATCCGGATGATCTTGCCGTCGTTCATGGGCGTCAGTCCAAGATCCGAGGTCTGGATCGCTTTTTCAATATCGTGCATCGCGCCCTTGTCGTACGGCGTGATCACTATCAGGCGCGGCTCCGGCGCCGCGAGCCCGGCCAACTGGCGCAGCGGCGTCTTCGAGCCGTAGTAATTCACCTGCAAATTTTCGACCAGCGCGGTCGAAGCGCGGCCGGTGCGAACGCGGGCGAGTTCGTGGCGAAACGCCTCGACGGTCTTGTCCATTTCCTTGCGTGCTTCTTCGATTGTGTCCGTAAGCATGCTCACGGTGCGCTCTCCACCCGGGTCCCGATTTGTTCGCCCATCACGGCCCTTCTTATATTACCCGCTTTGCGCAAATTGAACACGATGATCGGCAGGCGATTATCCATGCACATCGAGATGGCTGTCGAGTCCATCACCTTGAGGTTTTTCTGCAGCACTTCGATATAAGTGAGCCGGTCGAAGCGCTTGGCGCCCGGCTCGCGCATCGGATCGCGGTCGTAAACGCCGTCCACCGTGTGGCTGGCCTTGAGGATTACCTCGGCGCCGATTTCCATCGCGCGCAGGCTGGCGGCCGTGTCGGTGGTGAAATAGGGATTGCCGGTGCCGGCGGCGAAGATGATGACGCGGCCCTTTTCGAGATGGCGCACGGCGCGGCGACGGATGTACGGCTCGCACAGCGCCTGCATCTCGATGGCAGACAGCACTCGCGTGACCACGCCGACGTGCTCGAGCGCGTTTTGCAGCGCGAGCGCGTTGATCACCGTCGCCAGCATGCCCATTTGGTCGGCAGTCGAACGATCCATCCCGCGCGACTCGTAGTCGCTGCCGCGGATAAAGTTGCCGGCGCCGATTACCAAGGCAAGCTGCACGCCAAGCGCCGCCACTTCCTTGATTTCGAGCGCAATCTCGCCCATTGCGTCGAGGTCGAGTCCCGACCCTTGCGCGGGCGCGAGCGCCTCGCCGGATAATTTGAGCAGGATACGGCCGAAGCGCGGCTTGCCGTGCGACGCACTCTGAACTTCAGCCATGTCTCGAAGCTCCCGTCGATGCCCCCGTTGAAGCCCCGTCCCGTCAGCAAATGCGCCGCGTCAGGCGGCCGCAGTGGTTGCCTTGCCGTCGAGCGCCTCACCCAACTGGTAGCGCGTGAAGCGGCGCACGTCGATCTTCTCGCGCATCTGGATCGCCGCCTCACCCAACAGATCGTTGACCGTCTTGTTGGGATCGCGGACGTAGGCTTGTTCGAGCAGGCAGGCTTCCTTGTAAAATTTCTCGAGCTTGCCGTCGACGATCTTGGCGACGACCGCGGCCGGCTTGCCTTCGGCCTGCGACGCGTAGATCTGGCGCTCCTGCTCGATAACCATCGGCGGCACTTCCTCGCGCCGCACGCAGCGCGTGGAAGGCGAAGCCGCCACCTGCATCGCGAGTTCCTTGACCAGCGCCTGGAACGCTTCCGACTTGGCGCAGAAATCGGTCTCGCAATTGACCTCGATCAACACGCCAATCTTGCCGCCCGCGTGAATATACGAACCGATCGAGCCTTCGGACGCGACCCGGCCGGCGCGGCCGGCAGCCGCGGCGATGCCCTTCTCGCGGAGCCATACGATGGCCTTTTCGAGATCTCCGGCCGTCTCCGCCAGCGCCCGTTTGCAATCCATTATGCCGGCGCCGGTCTTCTCGCGCAGTTCCTTAACCTGACTTGCGTTTAGTTCCATCGCAATTCCTGGGTTGAGCTAGTATTCTTGGCCGGTCGCTGTACTGCAAGCAACGGCCACCGAAAACCGGCACTGTTTCGGGCCTGAAATTGAATCTTATCGACTAGACCGCGTTCGGAGAATCGGGCGCCGACGCTCCCGTGTCCGCCGCCGCGCCCGCGTCCGAGCGGATATCCTGCTGCCCCTTGGCGCGTTCCTCGGCGAGCTGCTTGCCTTCGATAATCGCGTCGGCGACGGCCGCGGTGAACAACTTGATCGCGCGGATCGCGTCGTCGTTGCCGGGGATTCGGTACGCGATCAGGTCCGGGTCGCAGTTGGTATCGACCACCGCGGCGACCGGGATACCGAGACGATTCGCCTCCGCGACGGCGATGTCTTCCTTCTTGGTATCTATGACCCACAGCGCGTCCGGGAGCTTGCGCATGTTCTTGATCCCGGCCAGCGTCGCCATCAGCTTTCCATGCTCGCGCGCGTTGTCGCTCATCTCTTTCTTGGTGAGCGCGCGAATCATCTCGGGGTCCGCCATCACTTCTTCGAGTTTCTTTAGCCGGTCGATCGAGGCGCGAATCGTCTGGAAGTTGGTCAGCATCCCGCCCAGCCAGCGGTTGTTGACGTAAAACATCCCGCATCGCTCGGCCTCTTCCTTGACGATGTCCTGGGCCTGCTTCTTGGTGCCGACGAACAGCATCGTGCCGCCCGCCGCAGCGAGGTCGCGCGCGAAGTCGTAGGTCGCGCGAAACATCTTCACGGTCTGCTGCAGATCGATAATGTAAATACCGTTGCGGGCGCCGAAGATGTATTGCTTCATCTTCGGGTTCCAGCGGCTGGTCTGATGGCCGAAATGAACGCCGGCCTCCAGAAGCTGCTTCATGCTGATTTCAGTCATAGAATTTTGTTCCTGCCTCTTGTCCCGTGAGCGGGGCAATCCTGAAGTATTATCAGGCTGAGGAGTTCTAAGAAAGCGCGGCGCTGGACGCGGTGCTGGCTTAATTTGGGGCTGGTTCTCTGAATTTAAAAGCGCGAGTGTCTTAATTTGTCAGGCGCGGATCGTTCGCTGAAAGGCATCGCAGTGCGGCCCGCGCCGCCACACACGATTTAGACCAAGTGTCCTGATTCCACGCTGGCGGGTTTTCACATACTTTCAGGATTTCGGCCTTGCGCCGAGAACACTCGGTGAGTGACGGATACTGACCTTCCTTTGCCCAAGTCGCTAACGGTGCCTCTGTGTCATAGACGACTGGCCAGCCGGACTTGGGTGGCACCATCAAATACCAGCCCACGAGCGCGAGCGCGGCGGCGTGGCGGGGCTTCATAACGAAATGTGCGTCACTCCGATTTCTTTTCCTTCAGGCGGAAATCGTCGCTCGCGACGCAGCCGGCGTTGATCGCGCGCGCTTTTCCCAATGCCGGGTCATCCTTCTGCAACCGCTTGAGCTTGCCCGTTTTGTCGAGCTCGATCGGGTCCTGCTGCTTGTTCTGAATGTCCGCCAGCACCTTCTCGCAGTCATCCGAGGTGTCGAAAGTGGCGACTTTTATCCAGCGCGAAAGAGGAGCATCGGCATCAACATCATGCGGGATCCTGGTGGAATCGGGCGGCATCATCAGATACCAGCCCACGAATGCTAGCGCCGCGAAGTGCCGGCTTTTCAGGTTGCCCACGCGGCAAGTTATACGCCTCTCGCCAAAAAAAAGTCATCGAGGCGCCGGTGCGACAAATGGCGGGCACGGCGGCCCGCTCCACTATAAAAAACCAGGACACCTATTCCAGTGGGGCGGGCCGCCGTGCCCGCCATTTGTCGCACCGGCGTCCGCGCCCACACGTACCTAGTCGTTCGGCCACACCCACCGATACTCTTTGAGCTCCGGCCATCGCGTCCACGGGTTGCCAAGAATGTATTCGAACTTTTGCCCAAATTCCTCTTCATTACGGACAATCCGGTCGAAGTATTCGTCTTGCCAGACTCGGCCGCGGCGTCCGTGCCGACGCTGCATCGCATGCGCGGTGAACGACTTCCAGGAATGAATAATCCTTTCGAGAGGCTCTTCGTCAAATGGCCGCAGCAGGACATGCACATGGTCGTTCATGACCACGCTGGCGTAGAGCTCGTAGCGCTGCTCGTGGCCGTGATGCAGTTCCGCCGCGATCAGATCGCGCTCAGGTCCCGACAAATCTTTGCCGGGGGCAAGCCGCCAAGTTACGAAATAGACAGCGTCTCGCTCGCGGTAGTGCGGTAGTCGTCTGCGGTAAAAGCGAGAGGACTCCGTCATCGCAAATCATGGCGGGCACGGCGGCCCGCCCCACTGAATCACGGCGGGCACGGCGGCCCGCCCCACTGAATCAGGCGTTCATGGATTCGAGGAATTCCTCATTGGTCTTGGTCTTGTCCATCTTGTCGATGAGGAATTCCATCGCCTCGACCGCGTTGAGCTGGCTCAGCAGCTTGCGCAGAATCCACACGCGATTGAGCGTGGCGCGCGGCAGCAGCAGCTCCTCCTTGCGGGTCGATGAGCGCTGGATGTCGATCGTCGGGAAAATGCGCTTTTCGAGCAGGCGCCGGTCCAGCGCGATCTGCTGATTGCCGGTGCCCTTGAACTCTTCGAAAATAACTTCATCCATGCGGCTGCCGGTATCGACCAGCGCCGTGGCGATGATCGTCAGGCTGCCGCCGTCTTCGGTGTTGCGCGCGGCGCCGAAAAACTTCTTGGGCTTGTGCAGCGCGTTGGAATCGACGCCGCCCGACAGTATCTTGCCCGACGGCGGCACCACGGTGTTGTACGCGCGCGCCAGCCGCGTGATCGAGTCGAGCAGGATCACGACGTCGCGCCCGTGCTCGACCAGCCGCCGCGCTTTTTCGATCACCATCTCGGCCACCTGCACGTGACGCGTGGCCGGCTCGTCGAAGGTCGAGCTTACGACTTCGCCCTGCACCGAGCGCAGCATGTCGGTGACTTCCTCGGGCCGTTCGTCGACCAGCAGCACGATCAGCACGATCTCGGGGTGGTTGTGGGCGATTGCCTTGGCGATCGCCTGCAGCATCATCGTCTTGCCGGTGAACGGAGCCGCGACGATAAGCCCGCGCTGCCCCTTGCCGATCGGCGCGACCAAATCGATGATGCGGGTGGTCAGGTCCTCGTGATTGTATTCGAGCTTGATGCGCTCCTCGGGATAGAGCGGAGTCAGGTTGTCGAACAGGATCTTGTCGCGCGCCTTTTCGGGGTCCTCGTAGTTGATCGACTCGACCTTGAGCAGCGCGAAGTAGCGCTCGCCTTCCTTGGGCGGGCGAATCAGGCCGGAAACCACGTCGCCGGTGCGCAGGTTGAACTTGCGAATCTGGCTCGGCGAGATGTAAATGTCGTCGGGACCGGGCAGGTAGTTGTAGTCCGGCGCGCGCAGGAAGCCGAAGCCGTCGGGCAGGATTTCCAGCACGCCCTCGCCGAGGATCGAGCCGTTTTTGGCGGCTTGCGCCTGCAGGACGGCGAAGATCATCTCCTGCTTGCGCATGTTGGTGGCGCCGTCGACATTGAAGTCGCGCGCCATCTGCGCCAACTCGGTAATCTTCGCGCGCTTGAGCGACTTGAGGTTGAGCACCCCCTCGTCGCTGATCACCGGCGCCGGCGGCGGAAGATTCGGATTGCTATCCAGATTTACCTGGCGCGGCGCTCCGTTTGATGAACGCGGATCGTCGAAGCGGCCTTCGTCGCTCTTCGCAACGTGTCTGCCCTTGCCCATATGCCTTCCCCGCAACCTGGACTCCATCATGTGCTTTGGTGCTGCAAATCGCCGCCGCTTAAGGCGCGCGCTTCGCAGGTTATGAACGTTTGTTCCAATGGGCTCCCACGACGGGAGATACCATTATAGATTCTTGAGTGCTCAAGCGGCCGGGATTCGGAACAACTAACGCCTTGAGTTCGAGTTCGGAATTACGGACCGCAGGGAAACGGGATGTTTTCTCACCACCCAACCCGTCTCGGCGTCCTCAGTGCGGAGGCTCAGGTAAAACGCTAACTGAGCAATGCCGCCCTGTCAACACGCATCAAAGTTCGATCCATCGCCGAAGCTCGCGCGCATCCGCGGCAAATGACTTCTGCGTGAGAAATTCGACGAAATCGTTTGGCAGTGGTGCGATAAACTCGAGCCGATCGCCCGAGCGCGGATGCGCGATCGAAAGCGCCAGCGCATGCAGCGCCTGTCGATGGAAAAATTCACCGCCCGCCTTGCCGCCATATAAAGGATCGCCCAGGCAGGGATGACCGATCGACGCGAGATGCACGCGAATCTGATGCATCCTGCCAGTGTCGGGGTTCACTCGCACCAACGACGTGCCTGCTTCATCGGCGTCGGCGGGGGCGAACCGCGCGAGCACCGTGACATGGCTGACGGCGTCGCGCGGCGCATGCGATCGCACCGACATCCGCTTGCGCTCGACGGGATGCCGCCCGACGGGCCGCTCGATCGTCAGCCGGTCGCGCGCGACGATGCCCTTGACGAGCGCAAGGTAGGTTTTGCTGACGCTGCGCTCCTTGAACTGCCGCGATAGCGCGGTGCGCGAAAAGGGAGTCCGCGCCACCACCATCACGCCCGAGGTGTCCTTGTCGAGGCGATGCACGATCCCGGGACGGAGCACGCCGTCCGGCTCGGCCATCGCGGCAAGCTCGGGAAATCGCGCGAGCAGAGCGTCCACCAGCGTGCCGGCGGGATGCCCGGGCGCGGGATGCACCGTCATGCCGGCGGGCTTGTTCACGACGATTATTTCGTCGTCGTCGAAGATTATGGGAATCTCGGGCGCGTCGCCTTCCTTGTAACCCGAAGGATCGTATGGCGCACCGGCCGGTGCCGCAGCGACGTCGATGCGATCCCCCGTTCGCACTCCGCTCGACGCGCGTGCAACCTCGCCGTTGACCGTCACCAGTCCCACCTTGATCATCCGCGCCACTTGCGAACGCGAGTACTCCGGCGCCAGGCGCATCGAAACGAACACGTCCAGCCGCATGCGATCGTGCTCGGCGCCAGCGGTGATGGTCGTCGGAACAATCACGAGCGTGAATTACCGCATCGACGCGCGAATCACGGCGTCGCGGGCGGCGGTATCGGCGGTGCGATCGACGGCGGCGCCGGAGTGCCTCCGTTAGTGGGAGGAGGACAGTTCTCGGTGGTGGTCGAGTCGGTCACGACGCCGTAGGTGGTCTTCTGACAGCCCGTCGCTGTGTCAGGCCGCGAATAAAACCAACATCCGGTCAGCGCCGTCGAGAACAGCGCGATGATTGTCATCGATTGGATTGCCTTCATAGGAACCTACTCGAAGCGATGCGGCAGTGGATGCGCCTTCTCGTACGCGACGATCCGATCCTGGTGCGCGAGCGTCAACGCGATGTCGTCGAGACCTTCCAGCAGGCACTTCTTGTCGAACGGCTCGATCTCGAAATGCGCCGTCCAGCCGAAATCGTCGGACACGGTCTGCTTTTCGAGGTCGATCGTGAGCCGGTAGGCCTCGTAGTCGCCGGTCGCGCGAAAAATATGCTCGACCTCATCGGGCTTCAGCGTGACCGGAAGAAAACCGTTCTTGAGGCAGTTGTTCTGAAAGATGTCGGCGAACTCCGGCGCGATCGCCGCGCGGAAGCCGGCGTCATCGAGCGCCCACACCGCATGCTCGCGCGAACTGCCGCAGCCGAAGTTGTTGCGCGCCACCAAAATCGATGCGCCCCGGAAGCGCGGCTTGTTCAGCACGAAATCCTTATTCTCGCTGCCGTCGGCATTGCGCCGCCAGTCGATGAACAGCCCCGCCTTGAGGCCGGTTCGAACGACGGCCTTGAGAAACTGCTTGGGTATGATCTGATCGGTATCGACGTTGGCGCGATCAAGCGGCGCCACCATCCCGGTAAAATTTTTGAACTTCTGCATGGTTGTCTCCCTACCGATTCGCCCACTCACGCACGTCGACGAAGTGCCCTGCAATCGCTGCCGCCGCCGCCATCGCGGGACTCACCAGGTGCGTGCGGCCGCCCTTGCCTTGCCGCCCCTCGAAGTTGCGATTCGAGGTGCTGGCGCATCGCTCGCCCGGCTGCAACACGTCGGGGTTCATCGCCAGGCACATGCTGCATCCCGATTCGCGCCACTCGAAACCCGCTTCCGTGAAAATTCTGTCCAGCCCGAGGCTCTCCGCCTCCGCCTTGACCGCTTGCGAGCCGGGCACCACCATCGCGTGAACCGTCGGCGCAACCTTGCGCCCTTGGACGATACCGGCGGCGGCCTTGAGATCGCTCAGCCGCGAGTTCGTGCACGATCCGATGAATACGCGATCAATCTTGATGTCCTCGATTTTCGTGCCTGGCCGCAAAGCCATGTAGGTCAGCGCCCGCTCGACGGTATCGCGCTGCTCCTTGTCGCCAATCTCGGCGGGATTCGGCACGCTGCCCCGAACGTCGGTGACCATCCCGGGATTCGTGCCCCACGTCACCTGCGGCGCGAACGTCGCGGCGTCGAACACCACACTGCGATCAAAAGTCGCACCGTCGTCGGTGCGGCATTCGAGCCATCGCGCCGAGAGTTCGTCGAAGTCCTTGCCGCCTGGGATGTACCGGCGCCCGCGCAGGTACTCTACTGTGGTCCTGTCCGGCGCGACCATCCCGGCGCGCGCGCCGCCTTCGATCGACATGTTGCACACCGTCATCCGCTCTTCCATCGACAACGCCTCGACGGCTGCGCCGCGGTATTCGATCACGTGCCCAGTCGCGCCGTTGGTCTTGATCTTGCCGATGATGCCGAGGATCAAATCCTTCGCGCCGACTCCCGTGCCGAGCTTGCCCTCGACGCGAATCTCAAACGTCTGCGGACGCTCTTCCCACAGGCACTGCGTCGCCAGCACGTGCTCGACTTCGCTGGTGCCGATGCCGAACGCGAGCGCGCCGAACGCGCCGTGGGTCGCGGTATGGCTGTCGCCGCATACGATCGTCATGCCCGGCTGCGTAAGCCCGAGCTCCGGGCCGATGACGTGCACGATTCCCTGCTCGCGCGAGCCGATATCGAACAACCTGAGACCGAACTCTGTGCAATTGCGCCGGAGCGTCTCGATCTGGAGCTTCGAATCGGGATCGGTGATCGGCCTGCTCCGATCGGTCGTCGGCACGTTGTGATCCTGCGTGGCGTAGGTGCGATGCGGCGCGCGGACTTTGCGCCCCGATCGGCGCAATCCCTCAAACGCCTGCGGCGAGGTGACCTCGTGCACCAGGTGCAGGTCGATGTAGAGCAGGGAAGGCTCGTGCTGCTTTTCGTGGACTACGTGGTCTTCCCAGATTTTCTCGAACAGGGTTTTTGCGGCCATTACGGTTTCAACTCCCGCGGCGTAACAATTTTATTGCGAAACTTCGATTCATCAAACCGCCGCTGCCCGCCTCTCATTTTTCCCGCGCGAATAGCGTTCGATCCGATCCGACAGCGTGATGGCGAAGGCGCTGAACGCGGCCAGCTCGTCGCGCGAAAATCCCGTCCAAATCGCCTCGATCGCCGCCCGGCGCGACGCGCGCAGGCCGGCCAGCGTCCTGTTTCCCTTCGCCGTCAATCTGTAACTGCGGTTCCTGCGGTCGGCGCGCCCAATCGCGGCCGAGACCAGGCCGCCGTCGAGGAGCTGGCGCAATATTTTCGATACCGCCGCCGCCGAGCTGTCGCGGCTGCGCGCGAACATCGACGGAATAAAGTGCTCGGTCGAAATTTCCTCGAGCACGCGCCACTGCTCGATCGTGATACCCGCGCCGCGCGCCAGCGCCTCGCGGCGGCGTTCGAAGATCTCCGCCAGCGCCGTCATCGCCTCGATCGCGCGGAAGATCGGGTCGCGTCGTCCGAATGCTTGCATCAGGCAAGATATTAACTATAGTTAATCAATCTTTGCAAGCCGCGGTCATTTGATCCGCCGCGTCGGCGCGGCGCGCTCCGCGCGCGCCAGCCCGCGGGTGACGACCTCGTCGCCGAACTTCCTGGCCACCGAATCGAGCGCCCGGCTCAACCGGTCGCGCTTGCGATCCTGGACCGGCGCTGATTCGAACAGCCCGAGCTGCGAATTATCCGCGCGCTCGAGCTGATGCACCTGTACTCCGGCGAGGCGAATCTTTTCCTTGCCGCCGACCCTCGACAGGAACTGCGTCGCGACGCGCGAAATTTCCGGCCCGTCGTTGGTCGCGCCCTCCAGTGAAAAACTGCGCGTGATCAGCGGATAGCGCCCGCCGCCGAGCGGACGCGCAAGTTTCAGCTTAAGCGTGATCGTCCGCGCGCGCACGCCGTCCGCGCGAAGCCGTCGCGCGATCGCGTCGCCATGAGCTATCAGCACGCGCCGCAATTCATTCGAATCGAGCGCCAGGTCGTGCGCGAAAGTATTTTCCTCGCCGTATGACTTGCGCTGCCAGTCGGCGACTACGCTGCGCGTGTCATTGCCCGACGCCAGTTCATGCAGATGCGGCCCCATCGTGCCGAACATGCTCTTCAACTCTGCCGGGTCGCGCAGCGCGAGATCGCCGACCGTCTTGATTCCGCAATCATGCATGCGCGCAAGCGTCACGCGTCCGACGCCCCACAGCCTTTCGACCGGAAGCGGGGTCAGGAAGTCGCGCAATTGTTCCGGTCCGACCATGAGCAGACCGTCGGGCTTCGACATGTCGCTCAGAATTTTCGCCGCCATCTTGGTCGGCGCGACGCCCACCGATGCGACCAGCCCAGTTTCCTCGAGCACGCGGCGCTTGAGAGAGTGCGCCACGTCTAGCGGCGGCCCGAGCAGACGTTCCGTGCCGGTCAGATCGATAAATGCCTCGTCGAGCGAGAGCGGTTCGACGATCGGACTGAAGCTCTCGAACACGCGGCGCACCACGCGCGAGATTTCCACGTAGCGATCCATCCGGCCGGGGACGAAAATCGCCTGCGGACACAGTTTGCGCGCCTGCCCGGTCGGCATCGCGGAACGGACGCCGAATTTGCGCGCCTCGTACGACGCCGAGGTGACGACGCCGCGCGCGCTGCGGCCGCCCACGATCACCGGCAGGCCGCGCAGGGCGGGATTGTCAAGCACTTCGACCGACGCGTAGAACGCGTCCATGTCAGCATGCGCGATCACGCGCGGCCAATGGGCCGTGCTGCCGCCGCTGAAAGCCTCGATGCTCATTTGGTCGTCGAGAGTCTCGCGAAGATCGCATCCGCCGCGTCTTCGGCGCTGCGCACGCAGTCGGGAATCCCGACGCCGCGATAGGCGGCGCCCGCGATTGCGAACGCTGGAATGTCCGCGACGGCGCGCTCGATCTCCGCGACGCGCGCCAAGTGCCCGACTTCGTACTGCGGCATCGAGTCGGGCCATCGCCTGACTTCGGTGAATCCCGGCGCGGCGCTGACTCCGAGCAACGCGCGGAACTCGTCGCGCACCGCGGCGACCATCTCGTCGTCGCTGAGGCTCATCATTTCGCGGCTCATCTCTCCGCCGACGAACGCGCGCGCCAGGATTGCGCCGGCGGGTGCGCGTCCTTCGAATTTGAAACTCGAAAAGCTGCCCGCGATTATTCGCCGATGCTCGATCGCCGGGACCACGAAGCCAAACGCTCGCGGCGGGCCGTCGAAGTCGCTCTCGCGAAACGTCAGGTTGACCGTCGCCGCGGACGCGTAGCTGATCTCGCCGAGCATCTTCGCAGCCGCCGGCGCGATCGCCGCCACGATACACGAAGCCGAGTACGCCGGCGCCGCGCAGATTACCGCGTCGGCATCGATCGCGCCTGCGCCCGCGAGCGCGAGCCGCCAGCCGTCCCCGTTTCGCGACATCGCGACGACTTCCGCGCCCTTGCGCATCGACGTGCCGAGCCGCGCCGCGAGCGCCTCGGGCAGCGTCGCCATTCCATTTCGAAAGCTCTGGAACAGGCTCCAGCGCGCGCCGCTTACGTCCGAACTTTTCGACGCCCGCGCGTTCTCCGCCGCGCGCATTCCCCTGACGACGCTGCCGTGGCGCCGTTCCATCTCGACAAAGCGCGGCATCGTCGCCGTCATGCTGAGCCGTTTCGGATCGGCGGTGTAGATACCGCCGGCGAGCGCCTGGGCGACGCGGTCGAGCACCTCGCGCCCCAGCCGCCGCGTCACGAATGATTCCATGCTCTCGTCGTCGTCGCTGGTTCGCTTGGCGATGAACGGCTCCAGCGCGATCCGCAGTTTTCCGAGCGGCGAAAAAAGCCGGCTTCGGAAAACCGGTCCGAGATGCGCCGGCGCGAGCAGCGAAAATCCCGCGGGAATCTCGACCAGCCGCCCCGCGCGCACCACGCAGGTCTTGCGGTAAACCTCGCGCGTCGGAATCAGCTCGGTGCCGAGGCCAAGCCGCCGCGCCAGCTCGGCGGCCGCGGGTTTTTCCGACAGGAATGAATCCGCGCCGGTCTCGATTACGAATCCGTCGCGGCGAATCGTCTCGAGCGCACCACCGCATCGCGCGCCGCGCTCGAGCAATTCCACTTCGAGCGGAAGTTCGCGCGCGGCCGCCAGTTCGCGCAGCCGATACGCCGCCGCGAGCCCGGTGATTCCCGCACCGATTACCGCAACTCTCTTGATTTGTGGGCCGGCGTTCATCTGAGGTTCTCCCTCGAATGGCAGCTCAGCGCACGTATGCTGCCGCGATTGACGCCATCATCTCGATAAACAGCGGATGGTCGCCGACAGTCGGCGCGCGTTCCATCCGGATTCCAGCGTCGCGCGCGATCTGCGCCGCCTCAATATCGAGATCGTACAGCACCTCGACGTGATCGCACAAAAAACCGATGGGCACGACGACTGCCGCCTTCGCGTCGAGGCTCCGCAGCGTTTCCTTGATGTCGGGTTCGAGCCACACTTCGCGCGGACTGCCGCTGCGGCTTTGATAGGCGAATTGCCACGTGCCGAGCCCAAGCTCCGCGGCGACCATCCGCGCCGACTGCGCAAGCTGCTCGACGTACCTCCCAGCCTGCGCCATCGGGACCGGAATGCTGTGCGCAGTGAAGATCAGCCGTGCGCGCGATCGCTCGCCTGCGTCGAGGCGCGCGAACGCCTCGCGCGTGCGCGACGCCACCGCCGCGATGAACAGCGGATGGTCGTGCCAGGTCTGCGGATACACGACCTCGGGCGCCGCTTCGCCCAACGCATTCCGCGCGTCGTTGACCGATGCCTGGTAGCGCTCGAAGCTCGCCTCGCTACGATGCGCCGCCATGATGAAGCCGAGGGCTCGCCGCGCTCCGCCGCCGGCGAGCGCCCGCATCGACTCGGCGATGTACGGTTCCCAGTTGCGCATCCCGACCGCGACCGGCACGCGCCCGCCTCTTTTCTCAAGCTTCGCGCGCAGCGCAGCGGCTTGCCGCATCGTGAGTTCGTTGTACGGCGAGCGTCCGCCGAGCAGATCGTAATGATGCACGACTTCCTCGTAGCGCTCGCGCGGGATTGGCCGTCCGCGCAGAACATTGTCGAGAAACGGCCGCACCTCGTCGGCGCGCGTCGGTCCGCCGAATCCGATCATCAGGATCGCGTCGCACTTTGCCTTTGCGGCCATCGTGTCAGCGCGCGCTCATCTCATGAACCGCATCGACCAGCGCGATCACGTGATCGACTGGCGTCTCCGGAAGTATTCCGTGGCCGAGATTGAAAATGTGCCCGGGCCGGCCGCCGGCCTGATCGAGAATGGCGCGCGCGCGTGCGCGGATTTCTGAAACGTCCGCGAACAGCACGATCGGATCGAGGTTGCCCTGCACCGCGACGCTGTAGTTGAGCCGCGCCCACGCGTCTGCGAGATCGACACGCCAATCGAGCCCGATAACGTCGCCGCCTGCCTCGCGCATCAGTTCGAGCAGGTTCCCTGTCACCGTTCCGAAATGGATCACCGGCACGTCGGCGGGGATCGCCGCAATTACCGACGCCGTGTGCGGCAGCACGAAGCGCCGGTAGTCGTCCGGCCCGAGGCTGCCAACCCAACTGTCGAAAATCTGCACGATGTCGGCGCCCGCCGCGATTTGCATCGTCAGATAGTCCGCCGTGATGCGCGCCAGCCGCTCCATCAGGCGATGCCACGTTTCGGGCTGGGTGTACATGAAAGTTTTGGTCGCCTGGTATTGCCGCGACGAGCCGCCTTCGATCAGGTACGACGCGAGCGTGAACGGCGCCCCGGCAAATCCGATGAGTGGAGTCGTCGCGCCGAGTGCGCGATGCACCAGCTTGATCGCGTCGCCGACAAAGCCGAGCGCGGCCACATCGACGGCGGGCATCCGTTCGAGGTCGGCGTCGGTGCGAATCGGGCGATCGATCACCGGCCCGTCGCCCTTCTCGAAATGGAGCCCGACTTCCATCGGGATCAGCGGCAGCAGGATGTCGGCGAAAATTATTGCCGCATCCACCTTGAGCCGCTCGACCGCGGTGACCGTGACTTCGGCCGACAGCTCGGGCCGCTTGCACATCTCCAAAAAGCCATGCTGCTCGCGAACGCGCCGATACTCCGGCATGTAGCGCCCCGCCTGCCGCATCAGCCAAATCGGAGTGTAGGGCGTCGCCTCGCGCCGGCACGCCTTCATCATCGGATGCTCGGCGTGCGGGGAGCGCGGCGCGTTCGAAATCAAGGCGCTCCGCGGAGTTGGCGACGCCACCGCTTCGATCCGAGCCGCGTGCGGGCGCTTCGCGACGAGAATCGAAGCCGCCCGCGCCGCCGCCTCTTTGACCAGGTGGCCGAGCTTCGAGTGCTCGGGCTCGAAGTCAACGTGAAGCCCGTACGCGCGAATCTGCTTCGAGCAAACCGGCCCGATCGAGCCCACCGCCATGCGCGCGAATCCGCGCTTGACGCCGTCGCCGATTCCTTCGGCCTCCGCGAGCTGAATCACGTTCGTGACCTGGTTCGAGCTGGTGAAAATCGCGACGTCCGCCGCGCCCGCCGCAATCGCGTCCAACGCCGCGCGCAGGGGAGCGCGGTCGGCCGGCAGCGTCCATCTATATACCGGAACAATCGTGACCCGGGCGCCGCGCGCCTCGAGCCCCGCTGTCAGCTCGTGATTGGATACTCCGTATTCCTGCACGGCGACGCGCTTGCCCTTGAGCTCGACCCGCGCCGCGAGCGCACTCAGCACTTCGCGCCAGGTGTTCGGCACCGGCACGACGATCGACGGTTCGATGCCGAGTTCGCGCATTGCGCGAATCGGTTTCGGTCCGCGCGCCACAGTTGTGATCGCTGCCAGCGCCGCGACCAGCGCCGCCCGCTGATGCCGCGTTTCCATCGCCGCGAACAGCGCGCGCGTGCCGACGCCGGTCATGAAGATGACCACCTCGAATTCGCTTTCGTTGCCCAGCAGACGCTCGGCGAAATCCAGCGCCGCGTGATTGTCTTCAAGCGGCACCTCGCGCATCGCCGGCGCGATAATCGCGACGCCGCCGCGCCGCTCGATCATCGTGGCGACCTCGGCCGCCATCCGGCTCTCGAACGCGATGACGCGCAGCCCGCCGAAGCCCGGGGTGAGGTCCGAGGAATTGGATTGCGTTTCCGGGTTCATCGCGAGCGCCTGCGCCGCATCGTCAATCTTGCCGCGCGCGCGCCACCCGCGTCCACTCCCTCGGTTCTGCTTGACCCCCTTGGCAGGTTACAGTATTTTCACGATATTGTGAAATCTGTGAATCGGGATAAAGCCCGCTCGGGATTCATCGAGCGCTTCGCCGCCGTGCTCACTGCGTCCGGGTTTCCCAGAATGCCGGCGCGGGTGTTCGCCGCGCTGCTCGCCGCCGATTCGGGCAGGCTTACCGCGGCGCAGTTGGCCAAGCTGCTCGCCGTCAGCCCGGCTGCGATATCCGGCGCGGTTCGCTACCTCGTTCAGGTCAATCTGGCCAGCCGCGAAGCGGAGCCCGGCTCGCGGCGCGAGCACTACCGCGTGCACAGCGAGACCTGGTACGAGGCGATGGCCCGCAAGGACCAGGTGCTCGATCGATGCGAGCGGAGCCTGCGCGAAGGAATCGACGTGGTTGGGCGCGACACGCCGGCCGGCGCGCGGATCGCCGAGACGCTCGCGTTCTTCGAGTTCATGCAGACCGAGTTGCCGGCGATGCTGGAAAGGTGGCGCGCGCGCAAAGCTGCGATGGGCCTCGGCCTGGCCAATGCGAAGCGGCCAGCCGCGATGGCGCGCGCAAAAAAAGGCCACGCGGCGTGAGACATGAACCAACTAAACATAAAGGCATTCGCCGGGTTGCTCCAGCTTCTCGTGATCATGGCCGTGATGATTTTCCTGCCGGCGTGGACGCTCCACTACTGGCAGGCGTGGGCTTTTCTCGCGTTGTTTTCCGTGTCGGTGCTGGCGATCACTCTCTACCTGATGAAAAACGATCCCAAGCTGCTGGAGCGGCGCACCAAGGCGGGCCCGGGCGCCGAGCAGGACAAAGCCCAGAACATCATCCAAGCGGTCGCCGCGTCAGCATTTATCGCGATGTTCGTGGTCTCCGCGCTCGATCATCGTTTCGCCTGGTCCACAGTGCCGCCGTATGTAACCGCGTTCGGCGACATTCTCATCGTCCTCGGACTCTACTTCGTATTTCTGGTGTTCAAGGAGAACAGCTTTGCCTCCGGAACCATCGAAGTCGGCGCCGAGCAGCGCGTCATCACCACCGGACCGTACGCGCTCGTGCGTCATCCGATGTACATCGGCGCCCTCGTCATGCTCCTGGGCGTACCGCTCGCGCTTGGCTCGTTGTGGGGATTGTTGGCGATAGTTCCGATGGTGCTTGTAATCGTGTGGCGGCTTCTCGATGAAGAGAAATTCCTGGCCAAGAACCTCGCGGGCTACTCCGAATATCAACGCAAGGTGAGGCACCGCCTGCTGCCATTGATTTGGTAGCGCTCGCTTCCCTACGATTGAAAGCGCGATGAATCGACGCATTCTTTTCTCCGCCATGACGATGCTGCTTTGCCTCGCACTCGCGGATTCCGGGCGCGCCGAGCCGGCCGAATCGCCGTCGTCCGCCGCAAGCGAGTTGCAAGCGGCGATCGAGTCGGCGCACGAACCGATCTTCGATGGCCTTGGCGATCTGCATCACCCCGTCACGAGCAATTCCAAGCTCGCGCAACGATTCTTCGATCAGGGGCTGACCTTCGTTTACGCCTTCAATCACGACGAGGCGGCCGGCTCGTTCGAGGAGGCCGCGCACCTCGACCCCGGCATGGCGATGGCTTATTGGGGAATCGCGCTTTCGCTCGGACCAAATATCAATTTGCCGGAAGACACCGATCGCGGCAAACTGGCTTACGCGGCCATCGCCAAGGCGCAGTCGCTCGAAGCGAACGCAAGCAAGCCTGAGCGCGACTATATCGACGCACTCGCCCGACGTTACGCGCCCGACGGCAAGATGAAGGAGGCTCTTCAGGGCGCTTATGCGAACGCGATGCGGGAGGTCGCGCGCCGCAATCCCATCGATCCTGACGCCGGTGCGCTGTTCGCGGAATCGATGATGGATTTGCACCCCTGGGCACTCTGGACGCTCGACGGCAAGCCCGTTGCCGGCACCGACGAGATTGTCGCGACGCTCGAAGGGGTCATGGCAAAGTATCCGGACCACATCGGCGCCAATCACTATTATATCCACGCGATAGAAGCGTCGCCCGACCCGGGACGCGCTCTCGCCAGCGCTCGACGGCTCCCCAAGCTCGCGCCCGCCGCCGGCCATCTGGTGCATATGCCGGCGCACATCTACTTTCGCATCGGCGACTACGACGCGTCCGCCGCCGCCAACCTGCAAGCGATCAAGGCGGACAAGGTTTATCTTCGCGAGCGCAACCCCAAGGGCATTTATCCGATGATGTACGTCCCGCACAACATTCAATTCCTGTGGTTCTCGTACATGATGGAAGGCTACAGCCGCGGCGCATTCAAGGCGTCGCGCGAACTCGACGACGCCGTGCCGCTCGAGATGGTGCGCCAGATGCCGATGGCGGAATTCATGTTGCCGACGCGATATTTCACCGAAGCGCGCTTCGGCAAATGGGACGCGATCCTCAAGGAGCCGGCGCCGCCCGCGGACCTGACCTACACGACGGCGGTCTGGCACTACGCGCGCGGACTTGCGTTGGCGGCGAAGAATCGTCCCGGCGATGCGCTGAATGAAAAGAAGAAACTCGATGAGATCGTCGCGGCAACGCCGCCCGAGCGCGTGGTGGGATTCAATTCGGCCAATCGATTGCTCGCGATGGGCTCGGCGACGCTCGCCGGCGAGATCGATTCCGCCCAGGGGCACCATGACGACGCGATCAAACATCTGAAAGAAGCCGTTGCGATGCAGGACGCGCTCAACTACGAAGAGCCGCCGTCCTGGTATTATCCCGTGCGCGAAACGCTGGGGATGGAACTGCTGGCCGACGGCAAGATGGCAGATGCGGAGCAAGTCTTTCGCGAGGACCTGAAGCAGTACCCCGAAAATGGATGGTCGCTCAATGGACTCTCAATCTGCCTTCGCGCCCGCCATGCGTCGGATGAGGCGGTGAGCGTCGATGCGCGACTCAAGAAAGCGTGGGCGCACGCCGACGTGACGCTGCCCGCTTCCGCTGCGTCCAGTGAGAACAAAACACTTTCTTTAATGTGAAACGGGCGATGGCTTTCAGCACGGGCGACCCCCGGGGTTACCGCTGCAACCAAAAGACGCGCGAGAAATCGCGTTGCCCGTTTTGCGATCGGTGTGTTACCTGTCGGTTTGTGGCGAATAGTTTGACCTCACGCGGAGAATCGAAATGACTGCTCGAATGCGGGTTGCAACCTGCCGGCTGCTCTTCTCGACTCTTGTCGCATTCGCCGGAGTTGCGTGGATCTCATCGCCGGCGCGCGCACAGATTGCGCCCGTCTCGGCGAGCGTGGCTGAAACCGCACCGATTCCCGCGGCGCAGATTCCCGCGGACATCACCGACGCCATCAACTCGCCCGAGCGGCCCGCCGCCGACAAGGCGCTCGACGCGGGACGCAGGCCCGACCAGATACTGGCGTTCTACGGAATCAAGCCCGGCATGAAAGTCGCCGATATCTTCGCCGGCGGCGGTTACATGACGGAGCTGTTTGCGCGAATCGTCGGACCGACCGGCACGGTTTACTCGCAGAACGGTCCATTCCCCGCGCAGTTCAAGAAAATCGAAGATACGTGGAACGAGCGGCTCAAGGAGCCTGCGCTCAAGAACGTCGTCAAGGTCAGCAAACCCTTCGACGCGCCTGACCTGCTGCCGGTGCCGCCCGATTCGCTCGACGCCGTCATCATCCATCTCAACTACCACGACCTGGTCGGCTTCAAACTCGATCGCGAAAATGTGAACGCCGCGGTCTTCAAGGCGCTCAAGCCCGGCGGGATTTACGGGATCGTCGATCACAGCGCCAAGCCGGGCACCGGCGCCAGCGCCACCGCGACGCTTCATCGAATCGACGAGGATTTTCTGATCAAGGACGTCGAGAAGGCCGGCTTCAAGCTGTCCGGAGCGTCGAGCGCGCTGCGTCATCCTGAAGACGATCGCACCTGGCTCGTGTTCAAGCATCGCGGCCAGACCGATCGCTTCATGCTCAAGTTCACCAAGACGCCGGCGGTCGCGGCGGGTGAGAACGGTTCGGGTGCGGGCCAATGAAAGTCGGCCTGTTCGCACTGGGAATCGGCCCGGGCGCGCGTCCCGGCGCAATTGCGAAGACCGCCGAAGAGGCCGAGCGCCGTGGAGTCTCGACACTGTGGGTGGGAGAGCACGTCGTGCTCTTCGACCGTCAGGAGTCGAAGTATCCGTACGCCGAGAGCGGCGAGTTCCCCCTGCCGGGTGACGCTGACTGGCTGGATCCGTTCATCACGCTGACGTTTGCAGCTGCGGTTACCAAAACGATTCGGCTGGCGACGGGGATTTGCCTGGTGCCGGAGCACAACCCGGTCGTGCTGGCCAAGGAAGTCGCGAGCCTCGACCGGCTCTCGGGCGGAAGATTCGCGCTGGGCGTGGGAATCGGATGGTCGGCGGAAGAATTTGCCGCGCTCGGAATTCCGTTCGAGCGGCGTGCGCAGCGGACGCGCGAATACATCGAAGTGATGCGCCGGCTGTGGTCCGGCGATGCGGCGACCTTTCACGGCGAGTTCGTGAATCTCGACGCGGCGAAGAGTTTTCCGAAGCCGGTGCGCGGCGCCAAGCTGCCGATAATCTTCGGCGGAGAGAGCGCGCCCGCATTGAAGCGCACGGCGGACATCGGGGTCGGATGGTTCGGCTTCAACGTTGGACCCGATCACGCCGCGCCGCTGGCGGACAAGCTGCGCGCGATGCTGAAAGCCAACGGCCGCGGCGCGAGCGAAGTGGAAATCATCGTGTGTCCGTATACCAGAAAGATCATTTCCGACGATTTGAAGAAGTACGGCGCGGCCGGCGTCAACGAACTGGTGATACTCACGAGTCCGCCCGACGATGAGTCGGAGATTCCGCGATGGGTCGAGCGGCTCGCGCATGACTGGGTCGAGCCGGCCGCGAGAATCCGCTAAGCCTCAGGCGGCAGAGAGAATTTCGCGCGCCTTGATGATATCGAGCGCGATCTGCGCCTTGAGCGCGTCGGCACTGTCGAACTTGCGCTCGGGCCGGATTCGTTCGATCAGCTCCAGCTTGATTCGATTCCCGTAAATGTCGCGGGTGAAGTCGAAGATGTGCGCCTCGATCGATCGCGCGCTCTCCGAAAATGTCGGCCGCATCCCGACGTTGGTAATTGACGGGTAGGCGCCGTCGTCGAGGATGACGCGGGTCGCGTACACGCCGTCGGGCGGGACGCATTCCGTTTCGCAGGCGAGATTCGCGGTCGGAAATCCTATCGTCCGTCCGCGCTCGCGTCCGCGGACGACCGGGCCGCTCAGAAAGTGGTAACGGCCGAGCAGCCTGGCCGCGCCGCGCAGGTCGGCGCCCGCAATCGCCTCGCGCACCTTGGTTGAACTGACTTCGATGCCGCCGATTTTCACCGGCCCCACCACCGTCGTGTCGAAGCCCAGTTCGCGTCCGAGTTCGACCATCACGGCCGCGTTGCCCGCGCGATTGTGCCCGAAGCTGACGCTGTGCCCGACGACCACCTCGCGCACGCCGATTTTTCCGCGCAGGTAGCTGCTTACGAAATCGCGCGGCGACAGCATGCTGAGCTCGAGCGTGAAGTTGAGCACGATCACGCCGTCGATGCCCGACAGCCGCAGCAGTTCGAGCTTGTCATCCGGCCTCAGGATCAACCGCGGAGCGCGCGCCGGAACCAGCAGCTTGGCGGGCAGCGGATCGAAGGTGAGCGCAAACGCGGTGCCCCCGGCCGCGCGAGCACGATCGATCGCCGCCTTCAGAATCGCGCGATGGCCGAGGTGGACGCCATCGAAATTGCCGATCGCGGTGACCGGGTAGGGATGGCGCGCAAGCGCTGCCAGGTCGCGAATTATTTCCATTCAATCGTGCGCAAGGGCGCTGCTTTAATCGCTCGCGAGATCTTTCATCATCGTGTCCGCATTTGCCGCTTGCGGAGTCCCCGCGTGATCGGCGACCAGCTTCTGCAGCGTCAGGCGTGCGTCGATTCGATCGTTGAGCTTCACGAACGCCTGCGCCTCGCGCAGCAGGGCGGCGCTCGCATATTTGCCCTTGGGAAAGCGCATCACGAGATCGTTGAACTGCAAAATCGCCTGGTCGTATCCGCCGGTTTCGAACAACGCGTTGGCGGCGAAGTATTCGGCCGGCTCGCTCAGCGGCGATTTCGGGTAGGCATGCTGCAGCTTGGTGAACCTGGCAACCGCAAGCGGATATTTGGCCGCCTTCATCGCGTCGAGTCCTTCGCGATAAATCTTGATGCCCGGCTCGTCCGAGGTCTTGGCGTCGGCAATTTCCTGATCGAGTTCGGCCGGCCAGGTCGGCGCGATCTCGGCCGGCGTGGGCGGCGGCGCAGGACCTCCCGGCGGCGCCTCTGCCGACGCCACTCCGGTGCCCGGCCCGACGCTGTCCGCCGGCGCGCCGGGCGGTGGAACCGCGCCGGGCGTCGCTGCCATGCCGGCCTGCAGCGCCTTCACTTCGGCTTCGAGGCTCGCGATTCGATCGTTCATCCCCGACGCGTCGCCGCCCGCGCCAGCGGCGCCGTGCTTGAGTTCGTCGATCTCATCGTTCTGGCGCTGAAGCTGCACCTTCAACGAGTCGATTTGCTGGCGGTCGCTCGCGATCATCCCGCGCAGCGTGAACTGGTTTTGATTGAGCTGCTGCATGTCGTTCTGATCGGCGCATCCGGCCAGCGTGAATGAGGCCGCCAACACGGCGACAGCGCCGATCGTCCAGGTCGTTTTTCGCACGCTTCTAAATCCTTATTCGCTTACTGCGAAGTGATCGCGCCGGTTCTGCGACCAGCAGCTTTCGTCGTGCTCGGTGCAAAGCGGCAGTTCCTTGCCGTAGCTGATGGTCGAGATTCTGCTGCCGCTGATTCCAAGCGTCACCAGGTAATCCTTCGCGGCCTGCGCCCGCTTGGCGCCCAGCGCCATATTGTACTCCTCGGAGCCGCGCTCATCGCAATGACCCTCGACCTGCACCTTGGTCTGCGGATACTTTTGCAGCCAGCTCGCGTTGGACTTCAGCACCGGGCCGTCCTGGTCCTGGATCGTGTACTCGTTGTACGCGAAATGAATATCGCTGAGCGGACCTTGCGCACCGTAGTGTCCGGTCTTCCAGTCCTCGAGCGAGTTGCCGCCGCCCGCGCCTGTGCCTCCTTCACCGAGGTTACTTCCCTGAGTGTTATCGCCGCTGATAGGCGCTGGCTTCTTCGACGAGCATCCTGCCATCGTCAGCATCAACCCCACACTCACAATCGCAACCATTCTGGCGATCCTCGAACGACTACTCACCCAACCACCCCGACCATGCTGGACAGGAATCATTACCATTACCCTCCGTCAAAGCGGAAATAATTTTCCGGTTGTCGACCATCACTATGTAAATTTGCGAGTTGTGGCCGCGGGTCGAGCTGAACGCGAGATAGCGTCCGTCGGGCGACCAGCTCGGATACTCGTTGGAGCCGTTGCCATCGGTCACCTGCGTCGGCTCGCCCCCAGCGGCCGGGATCGTCCAGATATCGAAACGCCCGTTGTTGCGGCTCTGGTAGGCAAGCTTGTCGCCCTTGGGCGAGAACGCCGGCGTGGTGTTGTAGTCGCCGCTGTAGGTTATTCGCTTCGGCGCACCGCCCCCGCCGCCAAGGCTCATCACGTAGATTTGCGGCGTGCCCGACCGATCTGACGTGAACGCCAGCGTCGCGCTGTCCGCCGATACCGCCGGGCTGACGTTGATGCCGCTGGTGTCGGTGAGCTGGCGAAGCTCTTCGCCGTCGCGCGTGAGCAGAAACAAATTGGTGATGCCGTCACGCTCGATCGCCGCGACCACGCGCTCGCCATCGGGCGTGATCGTTCCGCCGATCACGCGTTCATGCGGGCTGTCGAGCTTTGTTTCGCGCTGCGTCTTGAGGTCCGCCAGGTAGAGCGCCGGCGCCATGCTCTTGAACGAGAGGTACAGCACGTAGCGCGCGCTCCGGTCGAAGCTGGGGAACAGGTTGATCGTCGGATTGTCTGTCAACTTGAACAGGTCCTGGCCGTCGATCGACTGCGTGTAGATTTCCTTGAAGCGCCCGCCGCGCGTCGAGACGAACGCCAGCTTGGAATCGAACGGCCCGCGCTGCCCGGTCGCCGCTTGCAGGATCGCGTCGGCGAACCGGCGCGCCATCCGCGGCACGTCGTCCGCGTCACCGGTGAAATTCTTGCCCATCATCCGGCGCTGTTGCGCGACGTCATAAAGAAACGCAGTCAGCTTCACGTCCGCGCCGCTGGCGGATACCGATCCCTTGACGACAAAGTCGGCGTTGATCGAACGCCAATCGGCGAAATTGAACTGCCCCAGCTCGAACCCCGACGTTTGCGGATCCTCGATATACGCATGCGGATCGATAATTCTGAAGTAGCCCGAAAGCTCGAGGTCGCGCCTGAGCGTGCCGACAAACGCGCTGCCCAGGCGATGGTCGTCGTCGCCGCCGAGATCCTTCAACCCCGACACGGCGATCGTCGAGAGCTGCGACCCTGGTCCCTTGATCGTGATCGTGATCGGCCCGCCGCCGGCAATCTGCGCGGCAGCCCGGCCCGGCGACAGCGCGAAGGCGATCGCGCACAGGATCGCGCAAGCGTGAAATAGCCGCTTCATACTTTCCGTGCCGCGGAGTCGAAACGAACTTCATTCACCTGCTTCATCCGCACCTCCTGTAACCGCACCCTCAGGACTTGAGTTCGCCGAGCTGAAACACCGCTTTGATTCCGGAAGAAAACTGGTCGCGAAACTTTTCCGGCGGCGCGGGAAAAGGCGCCGCCCGCCGAATCGCGCGAACCACCGAATCATCGAACGCCGGGTCGTTCGAGCTCGTGCCAATCTTCAACGCGGTCAGCGTGCCGTCCGGGCCAATCGCAAAATTCACGGTCGCCGTCAGATCGTTCGAGCCGCCGGTAAACGTCCACGCCTTCTTTATCTGCTCCTGCACAGTCTTATAGTACAGCAGAAATTCCGGGTCCTGTAGAATCCCGATGCTGCCTGTGCCCGGACCGACTCCGTAGCCTTTGCCCTCGCTCGCGTTACTGGCGACGACCGGTCCTCCGCCGGCCGGGCCCTTGGTCTCCGTGTCGGACGCGTCCGTCTCGTCGTCATCTTCATCTTCGGGCGGCGGGTTCTTCGCCAGGTCCTTGATGTGCTCCGCGAGCAACTGGCGCCTTAGCTTCGCCAGACGCTGCGCGACGCTCGGGGTCGCCGCGATCGCGGCCTTCGCCACCGTCGATTCAGGCTTGGGTCGATTGCGCGACGCCTTGACGGGCGTCGGCTTTGGCAGCGCGTGTGCCTTTGTGGGCTCCGGCGTCGGCGGGGCCGTGGGCGCGATGGTCGGCTCGGGAGTGGCCTCGACGGTTGGCTCCGGCGTGGGCGTCGGGGTCGGCGCGTCCGTCGCCTTCGCATTTATTTTAAGCGCGTTCTTGTCGTCGTTGAGAGCGAGCTCGGTTTTCGGCGGCTCGGTCTTGACCTTCGATTCTTCCGGCTTGGGCGCCGCGGCCTTGGCCTCATCCGCCGCGTGCCGATTAATCCGCGGCAGATGCGTCCCGAGGTCCCCCGCTGGAAGGTTGTCCACGATCTTTACCGTGTATGCAGGCGGCGCGGCTTCCTCGGGATGCAAAAAACGCGGCGCGATAAAGAACACGAGCGCGAAAATCGCCGCATGCCCAAGCCCCGAGACGAAAATCGCCGCGAAATATCCAAGCCGCGACGGCTGCTCGTCACCGTTATGGTCCCGCGATGCCACGCTCAACGCTCACTTCGCGTCGGCACCACCGCCTGCCGGCATCTCGGTCACCATTCCGACGTTTTCGATTCCGGCCGCCTTGATCGCCGCCATCGTGCGGATCACCTCGCCGTACGGCACCTGGTCGTCGGCGCGGATAAAAACCTCCCGGTCGGGACGCTCCTGCGCAATCGCCTTCAGCTTGCCGGTCAGGTCGTTCGCCGAGAGCTTCGCATCGTTGAGATAGATCTGGCTGTCCTTCGTGATCGACACGACGAACTGCTCTTCCTTGCCCGGCAGCGCCTCCGCCTTGACGCTGGGCAGCGTGACCTCGACGCCTTGCTGAATAATCGGGGCCGTCACCATGAAGATCACCAGCAGCACCAGCATCACGTCCACCAGCGGCGTCACGTTGATCTGCGAAACCATCTGCCCGCGCTGCCCAGGATCGAATGCCATCGGATCTGCCGCCTACGAAAGGAAATGACGCTCGGCGATATTCAAAAATTCGGCCGTGAAATTGTCCATCTCGGTCGCGAGCACCCGCACCCGCGCGATGAAGTAATTGTAAAACATCTGCGCGGGTATCGCGGCGACCAGGCCTACCGCCGTCGTGATCAGCGCCTCTGCGATTCCGGGAGCGACCGCCTGGATACTCGACGTATGCGATGCCGACAACCCAAGGAACGCCGTCATGATGCCCCACACCGTGCCGAACAGTCCGATAAACGGGCACGACGACCCGGTGGTCGCGAGAAACGTGATGCCCGATTCGAGCTTGGTCAACTCGACGTTTTCCTGGCGCTTCATCGCGCGCATCACGTTTGCGATTCCGCCAAGATCGGTCGAGAAGCCGCTGTCCGCGCCGACCGCCTGCCGCTTGGCACGCGTGAGCTGCAGCAGCTCCTGGTAGCCGGCGCGGAAAACCTGCGCGACCGGGCTCAGCTTGAGACCGACGCTCGCGGTATGAATCGCGGCCAGGTTTTTCGATTCCCAGAAGATCGCGATAAAGCGTTCGGACTGGCGCCGCGCCCGCGAAATCTGGATCAGCTTGTAAAGGATTATCCCCCAGCTCCCGACCGAAAACGCCACCAGCAGCCACAACACGACCGCCACCACCGGGCCGGTACCCAGCACCAGTTCCACCACCCCCAACCCGCCTGCACCGCTCACCTGATGGAGCATAAGACCGCCATGAAACCCAAGAATCGCACCATTATAAGGGGATCAGCCGAGTCAAAACCAGTGAGAGAAGAGAACACACTATATTTAACGTGAAACCCACCCTTGGGTTTCACACTTCCTTGGGCAGGGGTCACCCCTGCTGAAACCCACCGCGGGTTTCATATTCAATAAAGTGATTTCCCATTTCTCCCCCCTGCATTCGCGACCCGCTGCGGCGTAGAATCTGTACATCGGACCCGGACTTATTTAAGGTTCGGGTCGCTGCTCTTTTAAGTGAAATTGTAATGGGAGGAATCGAGCCGTGGCGATAAAAGTCGGGATTAACGGATTCGGCCGAATCGGCAGGATGTTCCTGCGCGCGGCGCTGACCAAAAAAGACCTCGAAATCGTCGCCGTCAACGACATCACCGATGCGCCTACCCTCGCGCATCTGCTGAAATTCGATTCCATCCACGGCGCCCTCCGCCACGAGGTCAAAGCCGAAGGCGGCAACATCTTCCTTGACGGCAAGCCGTTGCAGGTGCTCGCCGAACGCGACCCCGCAAAGCTGCCGTGGAGCAAGCTCGGCGTGCAGGTCGTCATCGAATCCACCGGACTGTTCACGGCGCGCGACAAAGCCGCGATGCATCTGTCGGCCGGCGCGAAGAAAGTCGTCATCAGCGCGCCCGCCGACGGCGCCGATGTCACACTATGCATGGGCGTCAACCAGGATGCCTACGAACCAAAAAAGCACGACATCATTTCCAACGCGTCATGCACCACCAACTGCCTCGCTCCTATCGGCAAAGTTCTGCACGAGAGCTTCGGCGTAGTCCACGGCCTGATGACCACGGTGCACAGCTATACGTCGGATCAGATGCTGCAGGATGGGCCGCACAGGGATTTGCGGCGTGCGCGTGCCGCCGCGATGTCGATGATTCCGACCTCGACCGGCGCCGCGAAAGCCATCGGCCTGGTGTTGCCCGCGCTCAACGGCAAGCTCGACGGCATCGCGATCCGAGTGCCGACTGCCAACGTCTCGATCGTTGACCTGACCGCGACCGTCGAAAAGGACGCCGACGTGAAATCCGTCAACGCCGCGATGAAGGCCGCCGCCGACGGACCCCTCAAGGGGATTCTCGAATACAGCGAGGCGCCGCTGGTCTCGGTCGACCTCAACGGCAACCCGCATTCGTCGATCTTCGACGCGCCGCTGACCAAGGTCGTCGGCAAGCGGCTGGTGAAAGTATTTTCGTGGTACGACAACGAATGGGGCTACTCGAACCGGCTCGCCGACATCGCCGCATTCGTCGCGGCTAAGCTGTAGGCGCTAAGCGCTCAGCTCATCGAGCAGCGCCTTCGCGTCCTTCAGGTCGGCGGTGTCGAAGCCCTCGGTGAACCAGCCGTAGATCTCCGCGAGCATCGCGCGGGATCGCCGTTCAGTTTTCGAAATTCAGCTTCTTCAATAAGGCCATAAAGCGGGGCTCTGTTCTGAGGGGGTCGAAGATTCGATCCATCTTTAGCCAGCATAGCCATTGCGAGTGGGCTGAATATGCTTGTTCGAGGTAGTCCATCGCGCGCGCGTTGTCGCCCATCCCCAGGTAGATTAGCGCCAAATTGAAGGGCGGAATGTAGCCGTGCAGAGACATCTTGTTCTGCTCGGCGATCTGCGCGCGCGCGTTTGCGCGGTCGCCCGAAGCTCCATATGCGTAGCCGAGCCAGGCGGCAGCGAACGACGGCGCTTGCATCGAGGCGGACATACGCAAATACGGGATGGCGTCTTTGGCTTTGCCTTGTTCGAGATCGATCCACCCGAGCATGAATGGAGAAAAGAAGAAAGTCGAATCGAGATCCGCGGCGCGGCGGGCCTGCTCCAAGGCCCCCGGATAATCACCTTTCCAGGCAAACGCGAAGGCCGCATCGACTGGAATTTGGGGTGACAACGGGTCCAGTTCGGCGGCGCGCTTGCCTTCGGCGCCCCCTTCGTCGAGCCGTCCCTGGTCGTCGCGCGGAGTTCGCAAGACTTTGCCTAGGTCTTATGCGCGAGCGCGCTTCGATTGGCAGGTTGCCGGTCTCGCGCAGTCGCGCCGAGTAGCGTTTCAGCTCCTCCTGCATGCGCAGGGCGGCGTAGAGTGCCCGCTGCGGATGATCCTCATGAGCGACCGGGGGCGCCGAACAGCGCGAAGATGCCGTCGCCGGTCGATTGCACGACGTAACCATCGTAGCGATGCACCGCGTCGATCATCAGCTTCAATGCCGGATCGACAATCGCGCGTGCTTCTTCAGGATCGAGGTCCTGCTCCAACTCGGTCGAGCCCTTGATGTTGGCGAACAGCGTCGTGACCGGCTTGCGCTCGCCCTCGAGATCTTCGGGGGCGGGCGTGTCCGCTACTCGAATCTGTGAGTCATTCGATTTCCTTGCCGAGGCAGCCGCCGCGGGCGCTCCGAGCGGCGCGCCGCACTCTCCACAAAAGCGTTTGCCCGCTGGGTTATCGGCGCCGCACTTCGGACAAAGATTCGCGAGCGCCGCGCCGCAATCACCGCAGAACTTCTTGCCGGGTGGATTTTCAGTTTTGCAATTCGAGCAGCGCATTCGCTTCGACCTGTTGAGGCAAGGGCAGGCCCCTCTTCTATCACTGGGCGCTCGCCAAGCACTACACAGCCGCCGAAGGGACTGGTCACCAAGGTGCAGGGGTTGCACGGCGGGCGGGCTCCCAATGATCGCATGTTTTTCCGCATCCTGTTAAGTTAATCGGTGCGATGTGCGGTGGAATTCAAAATGCGCCAGTACCGGCGCGAGCTGAGCGAGTGCACCCGCGATGCCCATAGTGCCGATCACGCGCCTTCAGTTCCCGGACAAGAAGGTGCTCCTGCGATGCGATTTCAACGTGCCGCTCGCCGAGGGAAAAATCCAGGACCCGGCGCGCATCGACGCGAGCCTCGACACCATTCGCTACATCCTCGAGCACGGCGGCTCGGCCGTGCTCTGCTCGCATCTCGGGCGTCCCAAGGAGCGCACGCCCGAGCTCAGCCTCAAGCCGGTCGCCGAGTATCTGACCGAAGTGCTCGGGCAGAAGGTAAGGCTCGCGCCCGACTGTGTCGGCGATCACACCGGCAAAATGGTCGAAGCGCTCAAACCGGGCGAAGCGCTCCTGCTCGAAAATCTGCGCTTCCACCGCGAGGAGGAAGCCAACGATCGCGACTTCTCGCACGAGCTCGCGCGCCACAAGCAGGTCTACGTGAACGACGCCTTCGGCACCGCCCATCGCGCGCACGCTTCGACCGTTGGGGTCACGCGATTTCTGCCGGAGCGCGCGGCGGGGTTCCTGATGATGCGCGAGCTCGATGCGCTGCGGAAGGTCACGGCGAACCCGCAGCGGCCGTTGGTTGCGATAATGGGCGGCGCAAAAGTCTCCGACAAAATCGGGCTGATCAAAAGTCTGCTCAACAAAGTCGATTCGATCCTGATCGGCGGCGCGATGGCGTACACGTTTCTCAAGGCTCAGGGCATCGCGATCGGCCGCTCGCGCGTCGAGGACGACAAGCTGGAGTTGGCGAAGGAATTACTCGCCGAGGCCGCGCGCAAAGGCGTCAAAATCGTCCTGCCGTCAGATCACATCGTCGCGACCGCTCCTGAAGCCGTCGCGACGCCTCATACCGTCGCCGAAATTCCGTCCGACATGATGGGACTCGACATCGGACCGCAAACCGCCGCCGAATTTATCGCGGAAATCGCGCGCGCCAAAACCGTCATATGGAACGGGCCGCTCGGCCTCTTCGAAGTCCCGGCGTTCGCGGGCGGCACAATGCGCGTCGGCGAGGCGCTCGCCAATCAGCCGGGCGTCATTTCGATAATCGGCGGGGGCGATACGGCGGCGGCCCTCGCGCATGCGCCGTGGGCGAGCAAGTTCACGCATATCTCGACCGGAGGCGGCGCCACGTTGGAATTTCTGGAAGGCCGCGAGCTGCCCGGCGTGACGGCGCTCGAAGTCTGACAGCAAGGACCCACGCTTGCGCAGGAAACTAATCGCCGGGAACTGGAAGATGAATCTTGTGCCGGTCGAGGCGCGCGCACTGATCGCCGGTATCCGCGCCGAGCTCGATTGCGACTCCACGGCGCTGGCCAAAGACCGCGACCTGATGGTCGCGCCGCCCGATATTCTCATCCCGGCCGTGGCGCAGGCGCTCGCCGGCTCGTCGATCCTGCTGGGCGCTCAAAACATGCACTACGAGGACAAAGGCGCGTTCACCGGCGAAGTGTCGCCGCCGATGCTGAAATCATACGGCGTGACCCACGTCATCATCGGCCATTCGGAGCGCCGCCACATCTTCCATGAAACCGACGAGCTGATTAACCGCAAAGTGCTCGCCGCGCTCCACCATCGGATGACGCCGATATTGTGCGTCGGTGAAACCCAGGACGAACACGACGGCGGCCGCGCGGCGGAAGTAGCGCTGGGCCAGCTCCATCGCGGGCTGCTGAACGTCGTCGACGATCATGTGACCGCAGTGGCGATCGCGTACGAGCCGGTGTGGGCGATTGGCACCGGGCGCAACGCTACGCCTGAGCAGGTCGAGACTATCCACGTACAGATCCGCGGCGCATTGCTCGAAAGATACGGCCGCGAACGCGCGGATGCGGTGCGGATCATCTACGGCGGCAGCGTCACCGCCGGGAATGTTGACTCGCTCGTGTCCAAGCCCGATATTGACGGGGCTCTGGTCGGCGGGGCAAGCTTAAAGGCTGACTCGTTCGCGCGCATCGCCAGGGCGCGGACTCGCTGAAGAAGACAAAATGGTTTCAATCGTCGTTTCGATACACGTGATCGTCTGCGTTGCGATGTGCGTCATTATCCTGCTGCAGCAGGGCAAGGGCGCGGAGGTCGGCGCCGTCTTTGGCGGTTCGAGCCAGACCGTGTTCGGCGCAAGCGGCGCAGGCAACGCGCTGACCAAGACGACCTGGGCGCTCGCGACAATCTTTTTCGCAACTTCGATCTTCCTGGCGTTGGCTTCTGCGCGGCGCGTGACCGGCAGTATCTTCGACCGGCCGTTTTCGTCGGCGCCCGTGTCGAGCGTGATGCCGGCGTCGAAGCAAGCGCCCAAGAGCGCGGCTCCTGCGGCGCCCGCCCCAGCCGGTCATAATCCCGCCGGCCCCGCGACGCCGTCGTCGACGAAGTAATCGCCGCAGTGTTCGCAGCTGCGCCGGAGCGCACAGACCCTCCTCCTCGCTCCGGGCCGGCATGCACGATGCGCGCGGGTGGTGGAATGGCAGACACGCCAGTTTGAGGGGCTGGTGGTAGCAATACCGTGCGGGTTCAAGTCCCGCCCCGCGCACGAGGGCTGAGCCCTCGACCCAGTATTAAAACGATAATGTTGCTTGCTTTGGTGGCTGCGGCGACGCGGGCGTTGGTGCGGGCGCGTGGCGGTCGCTTGTGGGAAAGCCGTAGCGGGCGCGGATGCGATCGAAAATCCTGCGGATGCGATCGTCGTAGGCTGGCGGAGCGTAGTCGGCGCGTCCGTAGAACATGTCGATGCGCTCGGACAGTTGCGGGAAACGCTCCTTGACGAACGGGATGAACCGACGCGCCGCCGCGGGTTTCAGAAACAGCGAACGCCACCATACGCCCGACGCTTCCGCGCGCCGCGCCGCGCGAATCACGTTCTCGATTGCCGCGGGATCGTCGGTGAGGCCCGGAATCATCGGCATCATCAGCACGTTGCATCGGATTCCCGAGCGCGCCAGCTCGAACAGCGCGCGCAGCCGCAGGCCCGGGCGCGGGGCGCGCGGCTCGAGGATTCTTTGCAGCTTGCGATCGAGCGTTATCAGCGAGAAGTTCACCGACAGCTTCGAGCGCCGATTGATCTTTCGCAGCAGCTCGAGGTCGCGAACGACGAGGCTCGACTTGGTCGTGATCGACAGGTCCAGCCCCGAGAGCTGCGCGAAAACTTCGAGCATCGAGCGCGTCAGCCCATACTTCCGCTCCGCCGGCTGATAGGGGTCGGTCGCCGTGCCGATGGCGATCGCGTCGGTGCCGATCGGCGTGCGCGAAAGCGTGCGCGCCAGCACCTCGGCCGCCATCCGCTTGACGAAGATCTTGCGCTCGAAGTCCATCGGGTCGCG
Organism: uncultured delta proteobacterium; assembly: GCA_963842085.1. GTDB lineage: Bacteria > Desulfobacterota > Binatia > Binatales > Binataceae > Binatus. The sequence continues at coordinate 1,090,499 of CAWJET010000001.1, read as the reverse complement.
CAGCTCGAGAAAGTCGTGCGTGTAGCGCGCGTAGCAGTACACGCATCCGAACTCGCATCCGCGATACGGGTTGATAGTCCACCGAAACGGCATGCGCGGGCTGTCGCATCGATTGAGAATCTGGCGCACGGGCATCTCGATAAACTCGACGCCGCGGGTGGCGTCGAGGTCGCCGTGCGGCGGCGAATAAAGGGGCAGTGTGGCGGCGGTGTTCATCTGACGGCTCATTATCTTCGCTTTTTCTTCGCTAGTCTGTCAAGCCGCCGAATCTCCTCTTTCGTGGGCGAGGATAGCGAAAAATGCCTGAAATTGCGGTTTTCTGCTCGCACTTGATGCGAGTAGAACCGATAGGGCGCGTCAAGTAAGAGTTCTTCTGGAGGGAATTGCCATGGCGGACAATGGGCGCAAATATCGTGAGAAGTACGGCGAGTGGGCGCTGGTGACGGGCGCGTCGGCGGGAATCGGGCTTGAGTTTGCGCGAGCGCTCGCGCGCGAGGGCATGTCGATCGTGCTGACGGCGCGGCGCGAAGATCGGTTGAATGCGCTGGCCGCGGAACTCAAGGAGAAGCACCGCGTTGATACGCGTGTGGTCGGGGTCGATTTGGCGGCGCCCGACGGTGCGGATCGGCTGGCCGACGCCGTCGCGGATCTGGCGATCGCATTTCTCGTCAACAATGCGGGGTTTGGCTACGCGGGACGTTTCGACAAGCTCGCGACGGAGCGGCTGCGCTCGATGGTGGTCGTGAACTGCGTCGTGCCTGTTGTGCTGACGAGCCGCATCATCCCCGGGATGGTCAAGCGCGGGCGCGGCGCGGTGATAATCGTGGGCTCGGTGGCGGGACGCCAGCCGCTCCCGTTGCATGCGGTTTACAGTGCGACCAAGGGATTCGATCTGCTCTTCGGCGAGGGGTTGTGGGGCGAGCTGCGCGGGACGGGCATCGACGTGGTTGTGTTGGAGCCAGGTCCGACGAAGACCGAGTTCCAATCCGTCGCGGGCGAGGCTGTAGGCGAGGATCATGGCGAGCCGGCGGAGAACGTGGTGCGGGTCGCATTCGATGCGCTCGGGAAGCAGCCGAGCGTCATTTCGGGATGGTTCAACTGGGTGCGCGCCAATGCGACGCGGCTGGTGCCGAGGTCGACGGCGGCGATAATCGCGAAGAAGGTGATAGAAGGGCAGACTCCGGTAGAGTTGCGGTAGAGCGAAATCACTTAATTAAACGGAATGTCCCACTTTACGGTAGCACCCACAATTGGTAGAATTGGCCGCGTGACAGGCCGGAGGCGACTATGCTATTTTGGTGGCAGTTTGAGACTGACTAGTAAAGTAGTATTTTAAAGGAACCCCCCTAGTAACAAGAGCCCATGGGGCTCTTCTCCAAAAGGGATAGCTAGGGGGGTCAGTTTTGTCTCAGTACCAGTATTTGTAACCGCGATTGAAAATATCAAATTCATTAGCAACTAAGTCCCAGATTAGCTTGTAAGACCGATAGTCAGCCCCCTGATATTTGCGGTACATAGCCCAGCAACAATAGTCCGCGAATTGTAGATAAGGATGGCTCTTAGATGCGTGAACGAGAACGTAATACTTGAATCCGCCACCAGAGTTGGCAATCGGTTGTAAGGCCTGTTTGACGGCTTTCTCAACTGCATGCAGGGCCTTTTTGGTATCAGGAACATCGCAAAATACGTGGATTCTCTTCGGCGAAACACCCGCCCGACTGAGCCCGTTCAATAAGTATCCGACGAGAGTCCCAAAGACCTTAGGATAAAGACGTTCAATCGGTCGTATGCTGGGACCGGCCTTCGCTTTCTCTACAACGATTGTATCAATGCGGATCGGGAGTTGAGCTATAATCTCAAAAACAAGATTGCGCACCGCTTGCTTATCGACAGTCGCATGGAAATACTCAAGTTCAATACCGCAAGCGATGACAAAGTGCTTGAGAGCAAGCAACTCAGCAACGCCTTCGATTACATTGCCGCCTGAGACGGCAGTATAAATCAAATACTTGGTTCCCTTCGGATCGAAGCTATAGTTTCCAGACTCATCCAAAAAAATGTAGTAGTCGTCAGCGATAGTACTTTGCCAGCGTTGGCGCGCCTCCAGATTCATCCGAGTTCCTTATCGACCAGATCAAGCTCAGCCTGTCGATCTGGAAAAGCGCGCTTGAACATACGCTCAAAAACGACCCAATTCGGAGCCGCACGCATCAGCGTTGTGACCGCCACGAGCTGCTTTTCAAGATGCGGATTTCCTATGTTTGCCGTCAGAAGCTGGTGATGCCTCCAGCGTCGCTGTCCTTTTTCGTTAGTTGGGTTTTTCTCTTGAAGTTTCGGCAAGACACCTGGTGGTAGATGCTCATAGATGAGTTGATTGTTCAACTTACCAACGTAGCGCGGGCCTTTGAGTGACGGATCGAAAGTCCAATTACGCAACCGAAATAATTGCTTGAAATATTCGATCGGGAATCGCTGAGTCCATGGCAAAAGCTCTGGGTTGATATAAGCCTCTAGAATTTTTTGAAGCGCGTCCCTGTCGCGGATTTCCTGAAAGCCAGTGGCCTCGTCGATCAACGCCGTTATGCCGACACCGGCCAGACCGCGAAGCAATTGCTCGCATCTTACGGCGATCCGCATTTGCGGTTTTGTCAGCAGCCCTTTGTCTCGCGATTCGACATAGAAGCGACAAATTTCGGGGAATACCAAAGCATTAAGGCCGACGCCGTAACCTTGGCCGCCCTTTCCACCTTGTGCCGTCTGTCTGCCGCCTCCTTTTTGGGAACGAAACAAAAGGGGAATACTCGATCGACGTAAATCATCGGAAAGTAAAGGAATTATGTTAGGTGCGGCCAGAAAAACAGGCAATTTTTCGATCGCTGCCCGTTGAATTTCGGCACCTGCTGGTCGAGAACGTCCAATCGCTCGCATAACGGTCTGTTGCGCGAGAACGCGAGTTTGCTGGGGATCGTCAAGAACCGCACAATCGAACTCCGTATCGCCGATCCTGATTTTGCCTTCCCTAATAGCCTTAGGAATTGTCTCGCTCATCTCCCCAACCCCCTCGCTAGTGTGATTTCAAAGACGTTTGACGCTTTCCGGTTGTTGTACCTGTAGCTGAACTCATCGAGATAGCGCGGCAGGTAGCGCTTGCTGATTCGGTGGTACTGCCCCATCACTCCGCGCTTGAGCAAAGCCCAATACGATTCGACCGTGTTCGTATGGATATTGCCGGATACGTACTCGACCTGATGATTAACGGACTTGTGCTGAATGAATGCCGACAGCCCCCAATAAGATTGCATCTGATCTGTCATCACAGTGGTGCCATCGGCTTCAACGTGTTCGCGGATAAATTGAGTGAGAGTCTTGGCTCTGACGTTCGGAACAAGTCGAGTCACGACCTTACCGTCGCGTTCGACCGCACCAACAACCGCCAGCTTTTTGGTGCCGCGTCCGCGCTTGTTTCCATGAGTATCATCGCCACGCTTGTTGCTCTTCCGCGGCTTCCCGCCGATGTACGTCTCATCGACTTCAACCACCCCTCGGAGTAATGCCCGCTGATCTGGTTGTTCCTCCATAGCGCGCCTAATCCGCATCGCCATGAACCAAGCGGTATCTTTGTTGACTTCCAGATCGCGGCCAAGCTGGCGCGCCGCGATCCCCTTCTTTGCGTTGAGGATGAGCGACAGAGCGAGAAACCACTTCTGCAATGGCAGATGAGTATGATGGAAAATCGTCTTGACGGTCGCGGAAAAACTAGTCTTGCAGTTGTTGCAATGATGTCGCTGTTCCTTCGGCATCGCAGTGGAGCGATCCGATCCACAATACGGGCAGATGGGTTTGCCGTGCCAACGGACATTCTCGATATGAGCGATGCAGTCGGCTTCGGTGGGAAAGAGACGATAAATTGTCGTGATGTTCATCCCAGCACCTCGCTACCTGATGCTGGGATACTAGTAAAATCAACCTATTGTGTCAACTACCTTAAACTGGGACATTCCGTAATTAAATGTGAAACCCGCCGTGGGTTTCACACTTCCTTGGGCAGGGGTGTCGCCACCGGCGCGGACCCCTGCACCCGATGTTAGCGGCTCACGGAATGATTGCCATGTCGTAGGCGGGCGGGAGTTTTTCCGCGATTGTTGCCAGTGATGACCCGTCGGTGGTGGCGCGCATAACGGCGCCGTCGTTGCACACCGCGAAGAAGCCGCTGCCGTCGTTCTCCGGGTCAGCCTTCAGCCGCATCACCATCCCGCGCCCAAACCTCTGTTCGGTGGAAATCGGCGTGAAACTCTCGCCGCAATCGGCGCTGCGGAACAAGACCGCGTCGGGGCCGGTCGGTCCGACGCGCCAGGTGGGCGGCGGGCCCATCGCGGCCGCCGTGAAAACATCGTCGCGGTCGGGCGCGCTTACCAGCAGCGGGACGGTGTAGGTGCGATTGAGTCCGCGCGTGATGTGCTCCCACGACTTGCCGGCGTTGTGGGACAGGTAGAAGCCGGCGCCGGTGGTGGCGTAGAGACGGCGCGAGTCGCGCGAGTCCACCGCGACGGTATGAAGGTCGGCGTAGAGGCCGTCGTTGAGCGGCTCGAAAGTCGCGCCGTCGTTGCGCGAGCGGAAGATGCCGCCCTCCTCGACGCCGACGTACATCGTGGACGGCTCATGCGGATCGCAGGCGATAGCACGCACGTGCGGAATGTGCGGCGGCGGCGGAAACGTCCAGCGGTCGCGCCCGGGAATTTGCAGGAAGCCGGCGCATTCCTTGAAGATGCGCCCGCGGTCGTCGCTGCGGAACAGGCGCGCGTGCGAGGTCCCGAGGAACACGCGATCCTTCACCGCGGGAGAGGCGGCCAGCGACCAGACCTCCTCTTCGCGCGCGAGCTGGGGCGTGACGTCGGTCCAGGTCCGGCCGCCGTCGGTCGAGCGCGCGAGCGTGCCTTTGCCGCGGATGTGCTCGGTCGAGCCGGCGTAGATGAGGTTGGGGTCGGCGGCGTCCTGGGCCATGCACCAGATGGCCGAGGGGTCGGCGAGCACCATCAGCGGCGTCGCACCGCGCGCGGGATCCAGAATCACAATGCCCTTGGCCGTCCCGATGCAAAGTCGCATCCAGGTAAACCTCTGCGACCGAATCGTAGCGCAAAGGAATACGGCGGAACAGCGGCAGGGGCGGAGAAGAACTTGATTGAATGTGAAACCTGCGGTGGGTTTCAGCAGGGGTGACCTCCTTCGGCTTGGCTCAGGACGGACTCTGCACCCAATGATAAGATAAAGATGAATCGTATGAACCCTCGGCACGCCGGCGCGCTTGCGATCGTCGCATGGTATCTGATGATTCCGCCGATTGGCGCCGACAACAAAGTCGACGCGAGTGCGCCCTTATCGACGTGGCGAAAGAGCGTGAAGTTCGATTCCGAGAAGGAATGCGACGAGTCGCTGACGGACGTCATCCAGAACCCGATGACACCGGCTGAATATCAAGCAGCAGCGAAGACCACGCTGAAGGCGAAGATGCATCCGCTGAGCAAGTCGGAAATGACAAAACGGATGGCGGAATCGCAATGCGTCGCGGCCGACGATCCACGGCTCAAGGCGAAAGCGAAATGAACGCGGAGTCTAAGCCAGCTTCAGGCCGACGCGGAGATCGCCGGACGCTGCGAGTTCGGCGGGGGCTACCTTCTTCGGATTCGGATCGATTCGCGCTCGCTTTACCATAATCGTTCCGCCTGCGAGTGCGATTTTCATTCCATCCGCATCGATGGCGACTATTGTTCCCGCTTCACTATCCGGGCGGTTTGCTGAAAACGCAGCCTCGTACATCCGCAAGCGTTTGTCGCCGACGGTTGCGAAGGCACCGGGTTGCGGGTCGCATCCGCGGATCAGGTTGAAGAGTTCGCGCGCCGGCTTGGCGAAATCGAGCCTGGCGTGCTCGTCGCGGCATGGCGGCTCGTAGGTTGCCTTGCTCTCGTCCTGCACGATCGCGGGCGCGTTGCCGGATTCGATCAGATCGACCGCTGCCACCATCGTGTCGATGCCCATCGGGAAGAGCGTGTTGAAATAGATCGAGCCTACTGTGTCGTTCTCGGCAATCGGCACGCGCTTTTGAATGAGAATCGGGCCGGTGTCGATGCCCTTGTCGGGCCAGAACCACGTGACTCCCGTTTCCGCGTCGCCCTGAATGATCGCCCAGTTGATGCCGCTGGCGCCGCGATGGCGCGGGAGCAGGGACGGGTGAAAGCAAATCGACTTGTAGCGCGGCGCGTAGAGAATACGCTCGGGAACGATCAGCGTGACGAAGGCAAGGATGGCGAGGTCGGCGTCGAGCGCCTTGAAATGCTCGAAGGCGGCGTCGTTCTTGAACGACCTGGGCTGGCTGAGCGGCAGGCCCATCGCGCGCGCCTTGGCGGTCAGCGCGTCGTGCTTGCCGGCGGGCGGGTCGGGTGGCGCGAAGACGTGAACGATCTCGTCGCCGTGATCGAGCAGCGCGGCGAGCGCCTTTTCCGCGAATGCAGCCTGACCAAGCAGTGCAATACGCAACGTGGTGTTCCTCCGGATTTCTGTCACGCTACCAAATCAAAAATGGAGTTGCACCTTGAAACGACGTGTCAGCCGCGGCGTACCTTGAACTGGGGATTCAGGGCACGCAGTGATGCGGACTTTCAGCATTTCGACGGCCGTTGCCGTCGCGATTTTGACGGCCGCGGTGTTCTCCGCGTCGGCGGATGCGCCGACCTTTCAACCGGTACCGGCGCCGGGGAATCACGACGAGTCGCTCGAAGTCGGCGCCGGCACCAACAAGACGACGCGCACATTCGTGGTCCATGCGCCTCCCGGATTCGACGGCAAGTCGAAAGTGCCGGTGGTGATTATGCTGCACGGAGCGGGCGGCAGCGGTGAGGGTGCGATGGCGGAGACGGGATGGGACGCGAAATCGGATCGCGAGGGCTTCATCGCGGTTTTTCCCGACGGCACCCCGCCCCATCCGATGTTGCCGGCGCGATTCCTGCTCAATCCGCGGCTGTGGAATGACGGCTCGGGCCGCGGCGCGATCGGCGTGGATGATGTGGACGACCTCGGCTTTATCGCCGCGATGATCGGCTTCCTCGAGGCGCGTTACGCCTCCGACCCGGCGCGAATCTATTGCACCGGCTTTTCGAACGGCGCGTCGATGACGTTCAGCGTGGGCCTCAACCTCTCGAATCTAATCGCGGCGATAGCGCCCGTTTCCGGCCATCTTTGGTACGTGCAGAAACAACTGGCATATCCCGTTCCGCTGCTCTTCATCATCGGCACCAAGGACCCGCTCAACCCGATCGACGGTGGCAACGTGAAACTCCCGTGGGAGAAAACTGAGTATCACCCGCCGGTCGAAGATTCGCTCAAGGAGTGGGAGCGGATGCTCGGCTGCGGGCCGGAAGTGCAGACTGCTCGCGGCAACGGCGTGCTGGAAGTCACCTACGATCAGTGCGCCAAGGGGGGAGAGGTCGAGTACTACAGGGTCAGGGGATTGGGCCATGTGTGGCCCGGCGGCAAGAGCCGGCTGCCGGAAAAATGGGTCGGCAAGCCGAGCGACAATCTGAACGCGACCGACGTCATCTGGGAATTCTTCAAAACGCATCCGCGGACGCAGACGCCTGGTCCGAGCACGAACCACGATTGACACAGCAGGCTGCGGGCCGCTTTGATGACCGATCGAATGTGCTTCGTTCGACGGCTGTCTGAAATTCTCGCGATCTTGCTCTTCCTGGTTGCCGCGCCGGCTCGCGCGCAATACCCCGCCGACGCGCATCGCGGGCGCGGCCGTATCGTGGTGCTGATGGTGTGGGACGGGCTGCGGCCCGACTTCGTCACGCAACGCGATACTCCGAATCTGTACCGGCTGGCGCGCGAGGGCGTGCGCTTCGACAAGCATCACTCGATCTTCCCGACGCTTACGATGGTCAACGCCACCGCGCTCGCCACGGGCGCGCCGCCGGGCGTCAACGGGCTCGAGGGCAACGTGTTCTATGTGCCAGCGCCGGCAAATGCGGCGCCAGCCGTCAGCAGCATTGCTTCCTACGAGGCGAAGCCGGGGGCACCAACGATTGCGAACGATTCGAATGGTCAGATGGTCTGGGCTGAGGGCGCGCGGGCGATCGTCAACCTGAACAAGACGAACGAGTTCAAGGGGAGGTTGATAGGGCTGGACACTATCGCGCAGGAGGTCGAGCGCGAGGGCGGCTACATCGCCGTGATTGGCAAGCAGGGGCCGACTTCGGTGTTCGACAATCGGGTCGAAACGGTCGTCGACGGCAAAGACATTGTCGGCGAGCCGCACAAGGACTACCTGTTCGCCTCGGACGACCTGGTTGCGCCGCCGTCGCTGAGTCAAGAGATAAGTTCCGCGATTCCGCCCGATTCGAAAACCGCGGCAGCCGACGAGCAGCGCGACCTGTATTTCGCGCGGCTGGTCGTGGAAGACGCGTTGCCGGCCGCCAAGCGCGCCGCGGATGCGGGCCGGCCCGCGCTGGTCGTCTTCTGGCAGCATAATCCCGATCTCACGCAGCACGTTGCCGGGTTGGGTACGTTGCCCGCGATGGAGGCGCTGACCCTCTGCGACAACAACCTGATGCGCCTTCGCGCGGCGATCGATGCGCTGGGGATCGCCGACAAGACCGACCTGATCGTGGTATCGGACCATGGTTTTGCGACGATCAAATTCCGAATCGTGCTGTCGGAAATGCTGGTGGCGGCGGGAATCAAGAAGTCGGGCGACAGCACCGACATCATCGTCGCGCCCAACGGCGGTGCGGACCTCGTGTACCTGTTGCCGACGCAATTCCCCACGCTGGAGGCGCGCCGCGCGGTGCTGCAAAAGATCGTCAACTTCGCCGAGGCGCAGGAATGGTGCGGACCGATCTTCTCGCGCGAGTCGGCGGCCGCACCCGATGAGCCGAGCCGTCGCGGACGCCGCAGCCGGCGCGCGCCCAAACCGTACCTCGGCTGGATCGAAGGCACCTTCAGCCAGCGCATCGTCGGGCTGTACAATCAGGCACGCTCGCCGGACCTGGTGATTTCATTTCGCGAGGAGCCCGACGCCGACAACAAAGGCCTGACCGGGCCGGGTAATCCCGCGTTCCTTATAGGCCGGATCGGACAGGTCTCGACGCCGAACAAATCCTCCGAATTGGTGCACCCGGTGAAGGGAACCGTGTACGCGGACACCGGGACCAGCCAAACGTTCACGACCGGAATGGGGATCCATGGCGCGGCAGGTGAGCGCGAGATTCACAATTTCTGCGCCGCGGCAGGCCCGGACTTTCGCCGCGGCTTCGTCGATTTCAATCCCACCGCGAACACCGATGTTGCGCCGACGATCACGGAGATACTCGGCACGCTGCCGAATATCGGGCCGGGCGGTGTAGCGCCCGCCGGACGCGCGATGGCCGAGGCGTTGACCGACGGCCGCCGCAGCGCGGGAGGATCGCATACGCAAACGATGACGACCGACCTGATGCTGCCAGGCGTCGAGGCTGTGACGACGATTCACGTCACGTGGCTCGGCGACGAGCCGTATCTCGACAGCTCCTCGGTCGAGCACAAGCCGTTGGGCAGTTCGCCATGAGAGGGTCAATCCAGCGCGGTGATCGAGCGGGCGCGGGTTTCGGGGAGTATCCAGACCAGCAGGGCGCCCATCGTCGAGAAGAGTGCGCCGAGCGATAGCGTCGCGCCGAAACCGACGCGCGCGCCCAACGCCGCAATCAGCAGGGGCGTGAAGAACTGCAATCCGCGCGTGACGTTGAGCAGCAATCCCAGCGACGTGTTGCGAATCCGCGTCGGCAGCAGCTCGGCGATCATCGGCGCGACTCCCGCCCAGATGCCGGTGCCGAAGCCCGCCGTGAACATCGCAGCCGAGACGAGTCCCGGCACTGCCACCGCCGAAGTCCACAGGATCGTCGGCGGGAGCGTGCCGGCTGCCATCAGCATCCCGTACGCGCAAAACGCGGGCCGGCGTCCGAATCGGTCGGCGACGCGGCCGAAGGTCAGGTAGCCGAGCACGCCGCCTACCTGCATCTTGATCATCATATGGCTCGCGCCCGCGGCGGTGAGTCCGCGCTTGAGTTCCAAATATCCCGGCATCCAGGTGTAGGTGAACCAATACGCCTCGGAGTTGAGCAGGACGACCACGAACAGCAGCGCGAAGATGCGCCGGTGTACCAGAATCTCGCGCAGGTCGACGCCGCGCGTGCCAGGGCCGGTGCGCGTGCCCTGCCAGACGTCGCTCTCGGGCATCCACTTCAGCACGGACGCGAAGACAAACACGGCGGGCACGCCGGAAAGCATGAACGTCAGACGCCATCCCACTGCGGGCGCGATGTAACCGCCCGCTGCCGCCGCCAGCAAGACCCCGAGCGGCGCCCCCGTCTGCACGTATGCGGCGTATCGCGCGCGGCGCTCGGCCGGCACACTCTCGGCGACCAGGCTTTGTCCGGGGGCCCATCCGCCGCCCATGCCGAGCCCGGTTATCGATCGGAACACGATCAGTTGGGTGAGAGTATGGCTCAATCCGCACAGCGCGGTGCCGACGCCGTAAATCGCGACCGTAGCTGCGATCGCCGGTTTCCGCCCGAAGCGATCGCCGAGGTAGCCGAAAATGACTCCGCCGAGCGCCGTCATCAGCAGCGACGTGCCGAGCGCCAACGACGACTGCTCAGGCGTCAGATGGAGTTCGCGCGCAACCGGAACCAGCAGGAAGGAGTAGAGAACCAGATCGTAGAAGTCGAAAATCCAGGCGGCGAAGGCCAGCGCGACGATTCGCAGATGAATCGCGCCGGCCTTGCGCTGGTTCATCAGTGGCTCGCGCGAATGCTCCGACGCTTGTACTTTTGCGACTGGCTCCATGGAAGCGGGTATGGTTGGCTATTCTTGCCAGTTGCGACAGTCAAGGGAACGCGCCCGGTGGCGCGTTATCCGCGGTCGCAGTCCGGAGGGATGAATGTTCAGAAGGTTTTTTCGGTGGATTCTTCGTACGGTGATCATAGCCGTGGTGCTGTTGGCGATCGTCGCAATCTCGGATTACATCTCGCATCGCGTGCCGCCCAACTCGGTGCTGACAGTCGATCTCGACGGGCCGGTGGTCGAGCGCGGCAGCGGTGGTGTGCTTGGCCTGTTGAGTAAAACGCAGACGGCGCTCAACATTCTGCGCAATGCGATCGACCGGGCCGCGAAAGATCCGAAAATCGTCGGCCTGGAGATCAAGGTTATCAACCCCGAGATGGAACTCGCGCAGGCGCAGGAGATCGTCGCGCTGATCAAGTCCTTCAAGAGCCATGGCAAATGGACCGAGGCGTACCTCGAGACCGCCGGCGAATCGGGCCTGGGCAATACGCCCTACATCGTCGCGGCCGCCGCCGACGAAGTCTCGCTGATGCCGCAGGGAGATCTCAACCTGATGGGCGTACAACTGCGCGAGCTGTTCATGCGCGGCACGCTCGACTGGATGGGGATCACGCCGGACTTCGCCTCGGCGGGACAATACAAGAGCGCGGCCAACATGTTTACCAACAAGGACTTCTCGCCGGCGCAAAAGGAAGAGGACGAAGGGCTGGCCGGCAGCTTGTTCGATCAGATCGTCGCGGCAATCGGGGCCGAGCGCAAGCTGAGTCCCGACGCAGTCAAAGCTCTAATCGATCAAGCGCCGTTGAATGCGGACGCGGGCCTGAAGGCGCACCTGGTGGACCGACTCGAATACGAGGACGAATTCAGCGAGCGCGTGAAAAACCACGGCGGCTCGGTTCACCAGGCGATCGACTACACCAATTACGCGCGTGCCAACCTGTTCTCCAGTTTTGGCGGCGGAAATCAAATCGCGGTGATTTACGGAGATGGCGAGATCCAACGCGGCGGCGAAGGCTTCGATCCATTTTCGACTCCCGACGCCCAGGCGATGACGGCCGACGACATGGCCGAAGCGTTCAAGTCCGCGCGCGAGGATGACGACGTTCGCGCCGTGATCCTGCGGGTCAATTCACCCGGCGGCTCGATGCTCGCGTCGGAACTCATCGGCCGCGAGGTCGAGCTCACGGCGAAGAAAAAACCGGTGGTCGTCAGCATGTCGGGATACGGCGCGTCTGGCGGATACCTGGTATCGATTCCCGCGGCGAAGATTATCGCCGAACCCGGCACGATCACCGGCTCGATCGGAGTACTCGGCGGCAAGTTCAACATCACGCCCGCCGCGCAAAAAATCTACGCGAACACCGACGCGGTGAGCCGCGGGGCAAACGTCGGGATGTTCGACATGTGGACCGATTTCACGCCGGCGCAATCCAGGCAGTTCCAGGACGATATCCAGCGCAACTACCAGTACTTCCTGAAACTGGTCGCCGCCGGACGCCACATGACGGTCGAGCAGGCCGACGCGGTCGCGCAGGGACGGGTCTGGACCGGCGCGCAGGCGCTCCAGTTCAAGCTCGTCGATTCGCTCGGTGGACTGAACGAAGCGATGGCGGCCGCGAAAGGATTGGCGCGCCTCGCGCCCGAGCAGCCGGTCGGAATCATCGAACTTCCCGCGCAGCCTGGACTGCTGCAGACGCTGGCCAGCGGCAAGATGGTGGCGTCGATCACGCAGCGCCCGGCGGCGAGACTGGTCGAACCGATCATCGAGCTGATTCGCGTGGCGCTCAGCGGTCACGCGATTTTCAGCGCGGCGTATTGTCCGGTGGTGCCGATGCTCTGAAGAACGGAGGCAGGCAATTGGACTCGCAACTCGAAGGATTTCTCAATCTGTTGGGTGAAGCCGAGCGCGCCGGCGGCCGCGTCCTGCACGAGCTCACCGAGCTGGCCCATTCGCTCGAGCTGCGCGAGATGCTCAAGAAGGTCGGCCACGACGAAGGCTACTATGCCGGAGAGCTGGCGGCGCACGTGCGCCGGCTCGGCGGCAGTCCTTCGACGAAGACCGGGGACTTTGTCGAGAAGGTGCGCGCGGTGGGAGATTTTCGCGGCAAGCTCGAGCTGCTCAATCGCGGCCAGCGATGGGTGATTCGGAGGATCGAGGAAAACGTCCCGACCGTCGGCGATCCTGCGCTCAAGGCGTTTCTGGTGGTGATGGCACAAGGACATCGAGTCAATATCGGCGCGCTCGAAGAGGCGCTGAAAGACGGGCTCGCCTGACCGGAGTGCCGGCGGCTGCGATACGTTCGGAGCAAGTCTCGTGCGGCAAACAATCATCGGCCTGCTGATGGTCGCGCTGACGGCGGCGTTCTTCTACTGGGTGGGACGGCGCCGCTACAAGTGCCCGTACTGCGGTCGCATCGTCAAGTACGACGACGTCAACTGTCCGCACTGCGGCAACGACATGAAGTACCGGCATCGCGCCGGTCCCGAGGCGTTGCCCAGGGCCGCCGCGGACCTGCGCCCGACCCGGCGAGGATCTACCCGCGGCCGTTCTTCACGGCATTGAGAGCGCCCGCCGCGCGGCGCAAGAAAGCTTGCGTCTCAGTTTTCGAATTGAGCGGGAAGCGCACGAAGTCGGCGCCGATCTTCAGGTCGGCGAAAAATCCCGCCGGGTCTTCGTGAAAGTGCAGGAAGCCGGCGCCGCCGCAATAAAACGCTCCGCGCTTTCTTTCCTTGAGTCCGCCGAGCTGCCGAATCTCGACGAGGATTGGCTCGAGTCGGTCGAGCGCGTCTGGTCCCGCGTGCTTCATCGATTATAGTTTCCGCGCCGAGTGGCTATAGCAATTAGCTAATTACGAGTTTCCCAGCTCGATCACGTAGCCATCGGGATCGGCGATGTATGCGTACGGGACGCCCGGTGCATGTTCGCCGCGGCTCCGCAATTTCCCGCCGGCATTTTCGATCTGCTTCACCATCTCGTCGAGGTTGCCCTTTCCCGTCGAAAACCCGAAATGCGAGACGCCGCCGCCGGCAACAGGATCGTCCGGCTTGGCCTGGCACGGCGTGATCGTGTCGTTGGCTCCGGGGGAGCTGAGGAAAACCAGGGTCTTCCCTTCCCAGAACTTGACCTCGAGGCCGAACGCCTCCTGGTAAAACTTGAGCGAACGCCCGATGTCTCTAACATTGAGATTGATGTGCTTCAATCCGCGCGCTTTGATCATCGCCATACCTCTTGATTCCAGGTCTGGCTATTCGAGTGAGTATCTACATGCTTTGCTGTGCGTGATGGCAGTCGGAGCAGATTCCGTACAGCTCCATCTTGTGCCGGGTCAGCGTCACGCCGAGATCGCGCGCGACGATATTCTGCATGCGCTCGATCGCGGCGTTCTCGAACTCGATGATCCGGCCGCATTGCTCGCATATGAAATGATCGTGATGGCGCTCGCCGACCGCTTCGTAGCGCGCCTGGCCCTCGTCGAAATGGCGCTCATACAACAGCGCGCATTCCTTGAGCAGGCGCAGCGTCCGGTAAATCGTCGCGTAGCCGACGTGCGGGTTGATCTTCTTGACCTCGCCGTACAATTCCTCGGCGCTGATATGATGACCGTGCTCGAAGAATACGCGCGCGATGTCATCGCGCTGGCCGGTGGACTTGAGGCCGCGCTCCTTGAGGCGCGCGTGGAAGGTGAGCATCCGCTCCTCCGCGCTGATCGCGGGCTTGCGATCGATTACGGTGTGGCCAGCCGACGCGCTTTCGGCGGTACGCGGCATCTCGGCACTCAGGACGGGGCGTCTCCGAGGTGAACGACGCGCCGCGCCGCCGGGGACAGGTACAAGGATTCGAGATCGCGCGAGCGCAGCGCTTCGGCAATCACTTCGAGCTGCTCGGCGGCGGGCTGATCGCGATCTATGATGATGAGGTTCTTGTCGCGCAGCCGGCAGGCGCCGCCGCGCGTGCGATAGCCGATTTCGCGCATGATCTTTTCGCGCCGGACCTCGAGCCCGACGCGCTGCGCCGCCTCCGCCAGCTCGTCCACGATTCTCATCATCCGCGCCTCGCTAAGTTCGCTCATTTCACCCGCCCGCAACCGATTGTGTTCCCGTCGCCTCTTGAGGCATCACCGCGCGGCATGTTATCGCCGTAGCTGACGCGGAGGTCACGCGCTTGATCAAGAAAATCCTTGTCGGCATCGACACCTCCGAGCACTCGCGCAACGCCCAGGCGTACGCCTTTTATTTTGCCCGCGTCTTCAGTGCGTCTCTGATCGGATTGCATGTCGTCGATATCGTGTCGATCGAAGGCTCGTTTTTCCATGATATATCAGGTTCGCTCGGGCTGGAACCATATCTGGATTTTTCGTCCAAGATGCGCGAGGTGCTGACCGCCCGCGGCCGCGGCGTGCTCGACGAATTTGCCGCCGCCGCGCGCCGCGAGAATCTGGCGGTCGAGACCGTGCTCGACATGGGAATCGTCGCCAACCAGATTTGCGAACGCGCGCGCAGCGCCGACCTGGTCATGATCGGTCATCGCGGCGTCAACGAGAAGTTCTCGACCGGGCTTTTGGGTTCGACCGCCGAAAGCGTCGCGCGCAAATCGGCGCGCCAGGTGTTCATTTCGCCCAATCGATTTCGCGAGATCAAACGCCCGGTGCTGGCCTACGACGGCAGCGAACGCGCCTCTCGCGCGATGCGCTCGGCGGCGGAAATTGCCAACGGTCTCGGCGTTCCGATCACGGTCATCACCTGCACCCGCGATCGCAATCTTGGCGAGCGGACGCTGGCCGAGGCGCGCACCTATTTCGAGAATTACACGCCGAAGGCCGAGTTCAAGCTGCTGCAGGGTCACGCCAACGAGGAAATTATCAAGTTCCTCAAGGAGCACGACGCCGACCTGCTGTTCATCGGCGCCTACGGGCACAGCAGGATCATCGAGATGGTGCTGGGCTCGAATACCGAGTACGTGCTGCGCAACTCGCCATGCCCGGTATTCCTCGCGCGCTAGCTTCGCCGCGGCTCCGATTTGGTCCGATGAAACAGAACGTCCCGAACTCCGCGAGGAGAGCCGGCGCCCGACGTTTATGCTGCTCTCTCGGCACGATCGTAGCTACGCTTGCGGTTCCTCGGCGCGCTGGCGGATGAACCGGCCGAGCAGCAGGCGCATCGACTCGATCGGCTGTATCCCGATCATCGGGAAGTCGCCCAGGATAAAGGTCGGGTAGCCTAAAGCGGAAAACTCGTCGGCCTCGCGCTTGTGCTCGGCAATGCGCGCGGTCATCGCTCCGGTGTCGAGCGCTGCGCGGAATTTCGATCGATCAAGGCCGGCGCGCTCCGCAATCGCGTCGAGTACTTGGGCGTCCGCGATGTCGGCGCCGTCGTCGAATGCCGCCCGAAAGACCGCGTCGTGATAGACCCGGAAAACGCCCGCATCGCGCGCGATCTCCGATCCCTCCAGCGCGGGTATCGAATCGATCCAGCTCGGCGGCGGCGCGACGCGAATGCCTGTCTCGGCCGCGACGAACAGCACCTTTTGCCGCTCGCGCTCGCCCAGCACGCGGCCGGGCTTGAAGCGAAAATCGCGCGTCGCGATCGGCACGCCCTTCCACAGCGCCTCGAAGCCCAGTTCGTCCTCGAGCGGGCTTACGATTCGCCACGCGATGTAGCACAGCGTCGAAGCGTAATCGAAATAGATTGGAATCCGAATCCGGCTCATATCAAATCGCCTTCGCGCTGACCCGATAATCTCCCGTTCACGCATCGTCTGCAATTGGCGCTTGCGCGGCTCACGCCGCGCGCACATTCTTGATTCACAATGTCTTCAAATCGTCGTCCAGTCCTCAAATTGGGAGTCGTTGATTTCGGCGTCGAGACCGCGACGCTGCCCGGAGGCGTACAGGTCGATCTCGCCGTCATCCGTCATCCCGGAGCGAGTGCGATCGTCGCGCTGTACCCGGACATGACCGTCGCGATGCTGCGCCAGTATCGCCACACGATGGGCGGCTGGATGTGGGAGATTCCCGCGGGATGCCGCAACGCCGGCGAGGATTCGCTGGCATGCGCACATCGCGAACTAGGCGAAGAGGCGCGAGTCGCGGCCGCGCGATGGGACCATCTTGGATCGATCGTCACGATTCCAAGCTTCTGCGACGAGCGAATCGAGTTGTATCTGGCGCGCGGACTGTCGGCGGGAGCGGGTAAGCTCGATCACGACGAGGTGATTACCGTCAGCCGCGTGCCGTTTGACGAAACCTTCGCGATGATTGGTCGCGGCGACATCGTGGACGCAAAGTCAATCGTCGCGCTCTATCGTGCCCGCGACTTTCTCGAACTGGAGCGCCGCGGCTGAAGAAGCCATCACGTTGGGGTTGCTGGCGAAGGATGCAGACCCAAGGTCACGACCCGCGGTACGATTCGAAGCAGTAGAAGCGCCCGACTCGATCCCGCCCGGCGTGTGGTCAATACTCGATAAGCCCCCGCCTCGCTAATCAGCGCATCCATCGCTGGTGCATGGGCGCCATGCGCCATGCACTTGCTACTGGATGACTACTTCATCCGGAAAGAGAAACGTGGTGGCGCCGTCGTCGAATTGCACCAAGTACATCCGCCGGTCCAGATTATTTACCTCACGGATGATCCGTGGTCGTTCGCTGAAACGGCTGCGGCCCTCGTGGTCGCGCACAGGTCTCTGTAGCTTGCAATGCTTTCCGATCAGTCCTTCGGTATTTACGCTAGTCATCATATTTCTACCCCTCCGCATCCTCCCGCTCATCCGGCCTTCCGCATCCTGCTTCTCATACTAGCAATCTTCGGGCCTAATATTTAGACGTCTCAGAGAGGTTCACGTTTCAATTATCCAGAGCTGTGGAAAACCGCACAAATCAACGTATTTCCCATTACCCGACGGGATTTGAGCATCGACCCGCTCCTCTTTGCGACGCCGATTCGTGAAGGAGCAATGCCCGAATACAGGCATCTTTTTGCCAGATTCGGAGCGTGATACTCAGAGTAAGGATCGCGAAAACAAATCGCGATAATTCGCGTTCCAGCCGATTCCGGAACAAACACAGCGCGGGAAAACTAGTCAGATGCCTACAATCTATCCACTTATAATGGGCCGTCGCGCGATGCTCGCGACGGAGCACTATCTATCTGCCGCTGCCGGTGCGCGAATCTTCGCGGGTGGCGGAAATGCTATCGACGCTGGCATCGCTGCAACATTTGTCGAGGGCGTCGTCAACCCGCATATGCATACGATCGGCGGCGAAGCGCCCATGCTGATCTACTCGGCATCTGCCCGCCGCGTTGTTGCCATCAACGGCAATATGATGGCGCCCGAGCGCGCGACGATTGCCCACTACCGCTTGCTGGGTCTCGAGTTGATACCCGGCGCCGGACTGCTTGCCGCCGGCGTGCCCGCGGCGTTCGACGCACTGGTGACTGCGCTCCGGGATTTCGGGACCAGGTCCCTGGCCGACGTTCTAGAGCCGGCGCTCGAGCTTGCGGGCGACGGCTTCCCGATGCACGTGGGATTGTCTGGCGATCCCAATCTTACCGATGAGGCGTGGGGAGGGGCGGGCGCGTCGCTCCGCAGCAACGCCAAGCGGTTCCTCACCAAGTGGCCGTCTTCGGCGCGCGTATATCTCCCCGACGGCAAAGTGCCGCGGCCCGGAAGCGTGCTCAAGAATCCCGCGCTCGCCAATTTTTTCAAGCGCGTGCTCGACGCCGAGTCATCCGCGAAAAATCGCGGGCGCGAGGCCGGCCTCGACGCGGCGCGCGAGCGCTTCTATCGCGGCGACATCGCGCGCGAGATCGTCGCGTGGTCCGACACCAACGGCGGTCTTCTCGCCGCGCCCGACCTCGAGCGCTTCACAACGCGGATCGAAGCGCCCGCGAGCGCCGACTACCGCGGCGTCACGGTTTTCAAGTGCGGGCCATGGTCGCAAGGCCCGGTCTTTCTGCAGCAGCTCAAGTTGCTCGAAGGCTTCGACCTGGCCACGATGGGCCACAATTCCGCCGACTACATCCATACCGTCATCGAGTCCGCCAAGCTCTCGTTCGCCGATCGGGAGGCGTACTACGGAGACCCGGAGTTTAGCGACGTTCCTCTCACCGCGTTGCTCAGCGATCGCTACGCGGTGATTCGCCGTGAGCTTATCGATTCCGGCCGTTCCTCGACGGATCAGCGGCCCGGCGATCCGATCGGGATGCGTGCGTTGCGCGACGGTCCCGCAGCCGGCGCGCGTCCATGGGGCGCGGGCACGATTCACGTCACGGCGGCCGACCGCGCCGGCAACATGATCGCCGTCACGGCGAGCGGCGGATGGATTCCCAGCTCGCCGGTGATCGACGCACTTGGCTTTCCCCTCGGCACGCGGATGCAGACCTTTTATCTCGACGAGCGCCATCCCAATGCGCTCAAGCCAGGCAAGCGCCCACGCACGACGCTGTCGCCGTCGCTCGCGACGGTGAAGGGCGAGCCGTGGCTCGCATTCGGCACGCCCGGCGGCGATCAGCAGGATCAATGGACGCTGCAATACTTTCTGAACGTGGTCGATTTCGGGATGGACCTGCAGGCCGCGATCGAGGCGCCCAAGTTCTCGACGCCGCATTTCCGCTCGACGTTCTATCCGCACGATAATCACCCCGGAGTGTTGCGCATCGAGGATCGCGTCCCCGCCAACGTGCGCGACGCACTCGCCGCGCGCGGTCACCAGATCGAAGTCCGTCCGCCGTGGTCAGAGGGTCACGTGCTCGGCGTTCAAATCGACACGAAGACGGGCGTGCTGTCGGGCGGCGCCGACCCCCGCGGCCAAGCCGCCCCCGTAATGCCCGCCCAAGTGATCGGATGGTAGGCAGACGAAATCGCGGATCGCGCCAACCCTGCTCCATCTTTTCCCCGGCAAGGTGCAGGCGCTGGCCCCTGCATTCCAATACGGCGCTATCTTTCCTATGATCTTTCCGCATCCTGCCAAAGGATGCAGGGCTTCAAGCATCAAGCATCTCCCCGGGCCGGAAGCCCGAAAGCAGGGGAAGCCATGGAAGCTCAAACCAGGTACGCCAAGAGCGGCGCGGTTCATATCGCTTACCGCGTTTTCGGCGACGGCCCGCACGACATCTTGCTGGTGCCGGGAACGCTTTCGCACGTGGAACTCTACTGGGAACTGCCGGTCAACGAATACATACTGAAAAGACTCACCTCCTTCGCACGGGTAATCGTATTCGACAAGCGCGGCCAGGGGCTCTCCGATCGGGTCGCCGAGCAAAGTCTCGAAGAGCGAATCGGCGACGTGCGGGCGGTGTTGGATGCGGCCGGCTCGAAGCGCGCGACCGTCTTTGGCTGGTCGGAAGGCGGCCCGATGTCATTGTTCTTCGCCGCCACCTACCCCGAGCGAACCTCGGCTCTGGTGCTGTTTGGCACCTTTGCTTCGATGAAAGCCGAACCATATTGCCTGAGCCAGGATCGATTCGATCGATTCATGGCCGCAGTGGAGACGCACTGGGGCGAAGGAATGCTCGTTCCCATCAATGCGCCGAGCATGCGCAATGATAAGGCCTTCGTCCAGTCGTTTGGCCGGCTCGAGCGCGCCGCATCGAGTCCCGGGGGTATTCAAGCGTTGTTCCGAGCCGACTACGAGAATGATGCCCGCCATCTGCTGCCCTCGATCCGGGTGCCGACCCTGATCCTCCATCGCAAGGACGATTCAACGATCCCGGTCGCATGCGGACACGACATGGCTCAGAAGATCCCCGGGGCGAAGTATGTCGAGCTTCCCGGTGAGGATCATCTGCTCCAGGCTCTCCCTCCTGATTTGCTGGACCGTCTTCTCGGCGAGATCGAAGAATTCACTACCGGCGTGCGCCATCGTGCGGACCCGGACCGGGTACTCGCCACCGTGATGTTCACCGATATAGTGCGCTCCACCGAGCGCGCCGCCGAGATGGGCGACTTGAGATGGCGCGAGCTGCTCAATGACTACTACGCGGTAGTGCGAAAAGAGCTGAACGCGTTCCGTGGCCGCGAGGTGAACACGGCAGGCGACGGCCTGCTCGCCACGTTCGACGGACCTAACCGGGCAATACGATGCGCCTGCGCGGTGCGCGAGAAACTGCGTCCGCTGGCACTGGAGGTCCGCACCGGGCTCCATACCGGCGAGTGCGAGTTGATCGGCGACGATATCGGCGGTATCGCGGTGCATATTGCGGCGCGCGTCGCCGCGACCGCGGAACCAGACGAGGTGCTCGTATCCAGCACAGTCAAGGATCTGGTCGCAGGCTCCGGGCTCCGATTTGCCGACCGGGGCATGCATGGCCTCAAGGGTGTTCCGGACGAATGGCACTTGTTCCTTGTTCAGTAAGGCCGGAATCGGCAGCGCTCGCTCCCGCAACACTTTGGATGAAGGCTGCGACAAAGATAGTGCTCGAAACATCTCGGATACCAGGCTCGCCTTGCTAGAGCGGGAGGCAAGATCCGACGTCCCTCGGCTTAGCTCGAACCAGTACGACGCCGTTTCGAGATAGCTAAGCTCTCTTGACCTTGCGCCGATCGGTCAAATCCATGGCGGCGGGCGACATCGGAAAATAAATGCGCCGAGCCCAGCGGGCGACATCGACCAGTCCGATCATCACCGGGACTTCGATCAACGGACCGATCACGGCGGCGAATGCGGCCCCGCTGTCGATGCCGAAAGTCGCGACCGTAACCGCGATCGCCAGCTCGAAATTGTTGGACGCCGCGGTGAAAGACAGTGTCGCCGTCTGCGGATAGGTTGCGCCGACGGCGCGGCTCAGGACGAAGGAAAGCGTGAACATGATCGTGAAGTAGAGCAGCAGCGGAATCGCGATGCGCACCACGTCGAGCGGCAGATGCACGATGTTCGCGCCCTTGATCGAAAACATGACGACTATGGTGAAAAGAAGAAAGATGAGAGTGAGCGGACTGATCTTCGGAACGAAATGCTCGCGATACCAGGCCTTGCCCTTGCGCGCGGTAAGGATCTTCCAGGTCGCAAAGCCCGCGACGAACGGCACGCCCAGATAGATGCCGACGCTCTCCGCGATCTTGCCGATGGTGACCTCAACGACCGCGCCGCCCAATCCGAGCCACCGGGGAACAACCGTCACGAATACGAACGCATAGAGCGAAAAGAACAGCACCTGGAAGATCGAATTGAATGCAACCAGTCCGGCACAATACTCGCTGTCTCCGTCGGCCAGATCGTTCCACACGATTACCATCGCGATACATCGCGCCAGGCCGATGATGATCAGGCCGGTCATATACTCGGGACGACCGCGCAGGAATATCACCGCCAGCGCGAACATCAGGATCGGACCGATGATCCAGTTCTGGACCAGCGAGAGGCAGAGGATTTTCCAATCGCGAAAGACGTCGCCAAGCTCGTCGTAATTCACCTTCGCCAGCGGCGGGTACATCATCAGGATGAGTCCGAGCGCGATTGGGATCGAGGTCGTGCCCACACTCAAGCGATCGAAGACCATCCTGACGCCCGGCGCTGCCGCTCCCAACGCGATCCCGGCCGCCATCGCCAGGAAAATCCAGAGCGTCAGGTAGCGGTCGAGAAACGAGAGTCGGCGAAGGACCGGAGTCATTTGTCTTCCGGCAGCTTGACGGTTCCGATCTCCCTGACCCGGCGCTCGAGTGCGAAGCGGTCGAGCGAGTCGAAGGGAAGGCTGGTGAAAATTTTTATGCGGTTCTCGAGCTCGCTGTAGATTTTCAAAAAGAAGCGCCGTCTGGCTTCTTCGGTGCCGGCGAAGGCCGCGGGATCGGCGGCGCCCCAGTGCGCCGTGATTGGCTGTCCCGGCCACACCGGACACATCTCGCCCGCGACTTTGTCGCAGACCGTGAAAGCGAAATCCAGCGGCGGGCTGTCCGCCCGCGCGAATTCGTCCCAGCTCTTGCTGCGCAACGCGCGCGTTTCGTAGTTCAGCTCATTGAGCAGTTGAATCGTCATTGGATGAACGACTCCCGTGGGATGGCTGCCCGCGCTGAATGCCTTGAACTTGCCTTTGCCCCATCGATTCATCGCGCATTCCGCCATGATGCTGCGCGCCGAGTTACCGGTGCAAAGAAACAGGACGTTGAATTCCCGAGTTGCCATCGATTCAAGCGCTCATGCGGTGCGCAGCCGTTGTTTGACGTTCGTTTCTCGCGCTGGCTTGCAGACTGCGGGCGCGCACTGTTCCGCATCGCCCCGGCAACAGTTTTCCGTCAGGTAGGAAATCAAATCGTTCATCGCCTTGTAGTCCGCGCTGTAAATGATCGAGCGGCTGTCGCGCCGGCAGGTCACCAGGCCTGCGTTCTTCAGGTGATTCAGATGGAACGAGAGCGTCGACGACGGAACGCCGAGATGCGCGCCGATTTCCCCGGCCGGCGACCCGTCCGGCCCGCTCTGCACCAGCATCCGGAACACGTCGAGCCTCGATTCCTGCGCCAACGCGGCGAGCGCCGCCAGTGCCCTGGTCTTTTTCATATCTTTATAACTATCGAAGTATTTCGGATTATAGTCAAG
Organism: uncultured delta proteobacterium; assembly: GCA_963842085.1. Lineage (GTDB taxonomy): Bacteria > Desulfobacterota > Binatia > Binatales > Binataceae > Binatus. Next base: position 1,067,103 of record CAWJET010000001.1, on the reverse strand, counting down.
GCCATCGCCGACCCTGTCCGACCAGGTCCGGTCTTTTTGCGGCAAGAGCGACGGGCTGCCCCCCGCATTCCAATCCGGCGTTCTCTTGCCTATTATTTTTCGGAATCGCGACGGTATGCTGGAAAAGATGAATATTCGTTTATGAGTGCGCACGAATTTCAGACTCGGTAAGAATTCCATGCTATGTTCAAGTCGCAAATGGTTGATCGCCCGCGAAGAAGATAGAAAACTAACGGTAATTCAACCAACTTGCCTGCGCTTGGCTGGGAATTGGTATGGCCGGTGGCAGGCATGAAAACTGCTCTCTTCTAAGGAGGAAGTCTCGTGCGGACGAATGCTGCATCGATAATCAAGGGTCTGCTCGTGGCGATTGCTCTCGTGGCGGTGGTGGGATGCTCGGGAGAGCCGCTCTCGACACGTGAGAAGGGCACGTTCATCGGAACCGGAATCGGGGCCGCCACCGGCGCGATCATAGGCGCCGCGGTCGGCGCACCGGGCGCGGGCGCGGCAATCGGCGGTGGTATCGGCGCGTTGGGAGGATTCGCGGTTGGCAACGAGATGCAGAATCAGGAAAACGCCAACGCACAGACTCAGGCGCAGATCAGTTCCCAGCAAAGGCAGATCGAAAATCAGCAACAACAGATTCAACAGTTGAAGAATCAGCAGGAAACCGAATAGCAGGCGAAGAAGGATCATGCGCAAACGCGCTATCGTCACGGGTGTATTCGCGCTCGCCGCGCTCTTCCTGATTGCAGGATGCTCCGGGGACCCGCTTTCCACGCGTGAGAAGGGCACTATCGGCGGTACCGCGATTGGCGCGGCCACCGGCGCGATCATAGGCGCTGCCGTCGGCGCGCCAGGTGCGGGCGCTGCTATCGGCGCGGCTATAGGAGGAGTGGGCGGGTTCGCGGTCGGCAATGCGATGCAGAACCAGGACAATGCCAATCAGCAGACCCAGGCGCAGATCCAGCAGCAGCAACAACAATTGGAGGAACAGCGTCAGCAGATTCAGCAATTGAAGGGGCAGGAGGAAACCGAATAGCTGCGCTGACGTATACTCATTGGAAGATGGAGGTTCTCATTATGCGCAAAGGTTTAACGGCAATAGTGAGTTTGGCGCTGGCGGGGGCACTCGTTCTTGCTGGATGCACGGGGCAGCCGCTTTCGACTCGTGAAGAGGGCACCCTCGGTGGCACGGCGCTGGGTGCTGGTACAGGGGCAATCGTGGGCGCCGCGGTAGGTCATCCGCTCGCGGGCGCAGCGATCGGCGGTGTGCTGGGCGGTGGCACCGGCTACGTAGTCGGCAATTCGATGCAGAATCAGGAAAACGCCAACGCACAGACCCAGGCGCAAGTGCAGCAGCAACAGCAGGAAATCGAGAATCAACGCGAGCAGATCCAGCAGCTCAAGTCGCAGTCGGAAACCGAGTAAGCTGACCGCGCGGCCTGACGAAAAGAAGAGCGGCGTCGCATCCGGCGCCGCTCTTTTAGTTTCTCAGCCGGACGGAGATTCACGCCGGCTTGCACAACTTGCACGCCCTCAGGCCGGCGTGTTCCGCGCACGTGGCATCCGCGAAGATCAGCGCCTTCGTTGGATCCGCGCGCCGCGCCGCCGAGCAGCCCGGCCGGCAGAAGATTCGGGTCTGTCGATGGCCCATCACCGCGCGCGACGGCAGTCGCAGGTCGCGCCCGACTTCGAATCCCTCCGCGCGCAGCAGCTTGAGCTTGTTGTCCACGCCGCCGCCGTAATTGCCGATCGTTCCGTCGGATCGAATCACGCGATGACACGGCACGAAAATCGGGATCGGATTCGTCGCCATCGTAGTGCCGATTGCGCGCTGGGCGTTGGGCTGGCCGACCGTCGCCGCCAGCCCATGATAGGTGATCACCGCACCTGCCGGGACCTTTCGCAGCAAGGTGTACGCGCGGCGCTGGAAATCGCTTTCGACCAGGCTCAAATCCACCGGCTGCACCGTCGCGTCGAAGCCGCCCTCGAACACGCGGTCGATTTCCGCCTCGATCCGGCGGGCGCTCGCTTCATTCTCGATCAGGTCGAACTTCTTGCGCAGCATCTCGAGCGTGCGCTCGCCGCCACTTATGAAAAGAAAGTGAATCGCCGCGAGGCCGCGGTCGCTCTCCGCCACCAGCAGGCGTCCGAGCGGTGACGGAATCACGCCGACCCGCGCCTGCGGCCGCCGCAGGATCTTCATCGCGCGCTCGATGCGCGGGCGCGTCTGCACGATCATCGCGTCGAGCACCCGGTCGTCGAGCGGTGGACTCTCTTTCACTCGCGTCGCCATGCGATTGGTTTTCATCTTGATCACTCTTCGAGCCTGAGTTTCAGTTTTTTCACTGCCTGATACACGCTTGCGCGCGCGCTCTCGGCCGAGCAATTCAGCGCCGTGCCGATCTCGGTATATTCGAGTCCCGCGAACTTGCGCATCATCAACGCCTGCCCCTGCCTGCCCGGCAGCCGCGCGATCGATCTCTTCAAATGCAGCGCGCCTTCGGGGCCGCCGGTGAGGTGATTCGGCGCGCGATGCTCCAGCGAATCGCCGTCGGCGCTCTCGTGGGAGATCACGCGCCCGCGGCGCATCCGGTCGCGCGCTCGATTGCGGCACAGGTTCGACGCGATTCGAAAAATCCACGGCCGCAGTCCGTCTTCCGAGCGCAGCGTCGGGTAGGCGCGATAGGCACGCAGCCAGGTCTCCTGGAACAGGTCCATCGCGTCGTCGCGATCGCCGGTCGAGCGCACGAGAAAGCGCATGATCTCGCGTTCCATGCTCTTCACCGCCTCTTCGAACGGCGGCGGCAGCTTGAGATTGAACGTCGGCATCGCGCAGGTCAGGCCAGTGCTGCTATCGAAGTCACCAAGTACCACAGCGTGATCGATCCGAAAACCGCGCCGAGGACTTCCTCGACCATGCACGCCTGCGCGAGCCGGACGCCGTCGCCGATCTCACGCTCTGCACTGCGCTCCGCGACTTCTGTGAACCGCGCCTCGTCAACCTGGATAGTCGGTATCATTGTTTGATGCTCCCGATGACTACAACCCCGCACGAGCCGATTCGTGAATCGAGCGCCGGTCTGCAAGCGATTCACTGCGTTGACGCGAGCCGCGATCGTGCGATCATCGTGCTCGCGGGAGGTCACTATGGATGCGACAGTCTGGATCGCGCTGTGGGCAGTCTCGTTCCTGTTAAGCCACCTGATTGTATCGTCGTCGGCGGTGCGTCCTCGTTTGATAGGTGCGGTCGGCGAGCAGCCCTATCGCGGCATCTATTCGCTAATCGCGGCCGCGACGCTCGGACCGCTGATCTACGAGTTCGCGCGCAACAAGCACGCGGGCCCCTTGCTCTGGTACCTGCGTGCGGTCGCGCCGATCCGATGGCTGGCGTGGTTGCTGATGCTGGCGGCGCTCATCCTGTTTGTCGCGAGCTTCATCAATCCGAACCCGGGCGTAGCCAGCGCGAAGGGAGTGCTTGAGCCCCACGGCATCCAGAAGGTCACGCGGCACCCGGCATTTGTCGCATTCAGCCTGTTCGGAATTGCGCACATTCTGATGAACGGATGGGCCGGCGACGTAATTTTCTTCGGGATGTTTCCCGCGCTCGGAATCATCGGCGGGATGCATCAGGACGGGCGCAAGCTTCGCGAGCTTGGCGGGCGCTACCGCGAGTTCGTCGCGAAGACCTCGATTGTGCCCTTCGCGGCGCTAGTCAGCGGGCGCGTTCGATGGACCAGCGGTGACATGCCGTGGGCGGCGATCGGCGCGGGCGTCGTGCTGACGGCCGCGATAATCGCGCTGCATCCGATGATCTTCGGCGGCAATCCGCTAGGATAGCGTTTTCGATGGTGGCGGCAGCCTGAATACGTGGGCGGCGTTTGCGATCACGCGCGCACCGAGTGCAGCTGCGTCGATGCGGCGAAGGTTCGCGAGCATTTCGAGCGTGCGCGTGAGGTAGGCGGGCTCATTGCGCTTGCCGCGGTACGGCTCGGGCGCGAGATAGGGTGCGTCCGTCTCGACCATCACGCGGTCGTCGGGAACGATCGACGCGGCCTCGCGAATCGGCGCGGAATTTTTGAACGTGATGATGCCCGAGAACGAGATGCAGAATCCGAGCGCGAGGAACTCGCGCGCCGCGTTGGCGTCGCCGGTGAAGCAATGAATCACGCCGCCGCGCGGCGGAATCCCGGTCTCGCGCACGATCTCTACGAACCGGCGCTCCGCGTCGCGGCAATGAATCACGATTGGCAGACCGAGTTCGGCGGCGAGTGCAAGATGCGCGCGCAGGGACGCTTCCTGCGCCTCGCGCGGCGAGTGCATGTAATGAAAATCGAGCCCGCTCTCGCCGATCGCCACCACTTTTTTCGACGCGGCCAGGTCACGCAACTGTGCGATGCGCTCGGAGGTGCAGTCCTTGGCCTCATGCGGATGCACGCCGACGGCGGCGAAGACATTTTGATGACGCTCCGCGATTTCGACCGTCAATCGATCGTTTTCGATCGGTCCGATCGCGCCAACCGAGATGATCTGCGCCACGCCGGCGGCTGACGCGCGCGCGATCACCGCTTCGACGTCGTCGCGGAACTTGGCATCCGCAAGATGACAGTGCGTGTCGACGATCATCGTGGCTGAGATTTCTTGTCGATGCGCGGGAACAGCGGCGTCGTCGGATTTACGCGATGCCCCGGCTTGATGCCGTCTCCGTATGGCGCACGCGCTAGCGTCTCGTCGACATTGAGCAGTTCGAGAATTTTTTTCGACGTTACCGGCATGAAAGGCTCGAGGCTGTCGGCGACTACGCGCAGCCCCTCGACCAGGTTGGCGAGGATCTGTGCAACGCGCGGCAGTTTGGCGGCGTCCTTGGCGAGTGTGAACGGCGAGGTCGCGACGATGTACTTGTTGGCCGCGTCGAGGGCTTGCCAGATGGCTTCCAGAGCGCGGTTGAACGCTAGCTCCTCGACCAGCGGCGCCAGTCGCGACGGTATCGAGGCGAACGTCTCCGCGAGCGCCACGTCGAGCGGTTCGGTGTTCGCGCCAGCGGCGGTGCCGACGGGCGATGCCGTGATCGCCCCTTCGAAGTATCGCGCCGCCATCGAGAGCACGCGGCTGGTCAGGTTGCCGAGGTCGTTGGCCAGGTCTGAGTTGTAGCGGTCGATCACGCGCTGTTCGGTAAAGTCGCCGTCGAGGCCGTAGGTGAATTCGCGCAGGATGAAGAACCGCAGAACGTCGGGTCCGATGTTTTGCTGATAGGCGACGGGATCCTGGATGTTGCCCGAGCTCTTGGACATCCGCGCGCCGCCGAAATTCAGAAATCCGTGGACGTTAAGATGGCGATAGAGCGGGAAGCCGACCGACAACAGCATCGCGGGCCAGTACACCGCGTGCGTCTTCAGGATGTCCTTGCCGATGAAATGTTCGGTGACCGGCAGGATCGCAGTCAGCGACGCGTCGTCGGTGTTCGGCAGCTCGCTCAGATAGGCCCAGAACGCGTCGTACCAGACGTAGGTCACGTACTTGTCGTCGAACGGCAGCGTGATGCCCCAATCGAGGCGCGCCTTGGGCCGCGAGATGCAGAGGTCCTCGAGCGGCTCGTCGAGCATCCGCAGCGCCTCGTTGCGATAGCGCTCGGGGCGGATAAAGTCGGGATTTTTCTCGATGTTGCGGCGGACGGTCTCGCGATGCTTCTCGAGCTTCAGGAAGTAGTTGCCCTCCTTGATGCGTTCGACGGGAGTGTTATGCACGGGACAGATGTTGCCGGGCAGCAATTCCTTTTCGGTGTAGAAGCGCTCGCATCCGACGCAGTAGAGACCTTCATAGTCCTTGAAGTAGATGTCGCCGCATTCGTAGCTGCGCGCGAGCATCTTCTGCACGAACGCCTGATGTACGGGGTCGGTGGTGCGGACAAAGAAGTCGTAGCTGATGTCCAGCCCGGCCCATGCATCGCGAAAGAGCGCGCTGATCTGGTCGGCGAACGCCTTGGGATCCAGGCCGGCGGCCTCGGCGGCGCGTTTGTTCTTGTCGCCGTGCTCGTCGGTGCCGGTGACGAAGGTGACGTTCGCGGCGCCGAGCCTGCGGCGCTGAAAGCGCGCGAACGCGTCGGTGGCCAGCACTTCGTAGGCATGGCCGACATGCGGCGGGCCGTTGCTGTAGATGATCGCAGTCGTGATGTGGATGCGAGGCGCCATCAGGAGATCGAGGATAGCGGGAGACTCGATGTCGCGCGACCGGGGGTCGGCCTTGGCCTGGCCAAGGAGAGGACAAAAGAAGAACCTAATTTCTGAATGCCACTGACACGCGAGAAAGAGAACTATTGCGAGCGGGCTCGGTGACATCCCGCCCGCGCTACTTGATCCAGGCTATTGCGGGCGCGAGGCGACCAGGTCTTCGAGGGTGACCTCGACCACGCCGCCGTCTTCCTCGCGCTGAATCAGGACGGTCTGCTTGAGGATGTTCTGGCGGACCACTTTGCCGTCGCCCTTGACGCATTGCACGCGCTTGCCGAGGTTGGGGAGCGCGCGCTTGAGTTCGACGTAAGTGGCGTATTCGTAGCGCAGGCAACATTTCAGCCGCCCGCACATTCCGGCCAGCCGCGATGGATTGAGTGCGAGCCCCTGCTCGCGCGCCATCTTGACGGTCACCGCCTCGAAGTCGCGCAGCCAGCTCGAGCAGCATAGCTCGCGACCGCATGGACCCAGCCCTCCCGTGACCTTGGTCTCGTCGCGGGCGCCAATCTGCTTCATCTCGACGCGCACGCGCAGCGTGTTGGCGAGGTCGCGGACCAGGTCGCGGAAATCGACGCGCCCTTCGGCGACGAAATAGAAGGTGACCTTGCGCGAGTCGAAAGTGTAGTCGGCACTGACCAGCTTCATCTGGATGCGCCGCTCGCGAATGCGCTCGACGCACAGGCGGCGCGCGTGTGCCTCGCGCGAGAGATTTTCCTGCTCGATGTGAAAGTCGTTGTCACTCGCAATCCGGATGATGGGCCGCAGCGCGGAAAGGTCGATCGTCCGCGCGGGCTCGTGCGGCTCGACCTCGACGGTACCGACCCGCGTGCCCGCCTCGCTCTCGACCAGCACGCGTTCGCCGCGGCGCAGCGCGCGGTCGCCGGCCAGGAAATTGTACAGGTGGCCGGTCTGCTGGATACTGACCGCGACGATTTTCGGCAGCGGCGGTGCGCCTTCAAACGGATCGATGTCTGCCACTATCTTTTACCCACCCCGCATCGCGCGGCCGGCGATAGTCCACCAATGCTCCGCCTGCATGCGCGGATTTGCCATCGCTTCGACGGCTTCGACCGCGCGCACCGCAGCGTCAATACACTTCACAACCGCGTCCACATCGAGACTATCCCCCAGGCTCGCCATTTTCGACCGCGATTCGGCCGGAAACGCTGCGAAATCGGTCCTAAGCAGTTTGTAGCATAGTATTTCCTCGAGCAATCTTGCGAGCAGCTCGAAATTGCCGGCCGCCGTGTCGCGGTTGGCAAAGAACTCCTGCGCGAGCGATTGCGCGCGAACGAAATCGATCGATTTGGCAGTGCTCAGCGCATCGAGCAGTTCTTTCATCGGCGGCTCATCGCCGTCGGCAAGCGCAATCGCATTGGCAGCGCTGCCGCGCGCCAGAAGAGCAAGCGCACTGGCGCGAGCCTTGTCGGCGACGCCATGCGCGGCAAGGATAGCCTCGAGCTCGGCGGTCTTTAGCGCGGGGAACCTGACCGTGCGCGTGCGCGAGCGGACGGTGTCGAGCAGGGCGCGCTCGCTGGCGGTCACCATGATGATGATCGCATGGCCGGGCGGCTCCTCGAGCGTCTTCAGCAGCGCGTTCTGCGCGGGAATGTTGAGGGTCTCGGCGTCGTCGATAACTGCCATACGAACCGACGAGCGCGACGGCCTGATCCCCAGCCGCACGATCAGTTCACGGACCTGCTCGATCAGAACGTCGGTGCGGCCTGGCGGCTTGGACAGGTAGGTGAAGTCCGGATGCACGCCCGTCGCGATTTGCACGCACGCCGAGCAGCAATCGCATCGCGGCGCGTCCGCGTCACCAGCGCGTGCGCGCGTGCGCTCGGTCGGCGGCGCGATACGGACCGGGCATCGCGCGGTGGAGCAGCAAAAGTTCTCGCCGGGCGATCGCTCGCACATCAGCGCATGGACGAGACTGGTCGCCACCAGCGCTTTCCCGACGCCGCGCGGTCCTGCGAAGAGATAGGAGTGCGAGGGGCGGCTGCGCAATTCGGCGAGCAGCCGGGCGGCTATCTCGCGATGCCCGCGGATCGAGCTTAGCGGCATGGCGACCCGGTCATCGGTGAGCGAGCAGCCCGTCCACCGCGCGGCCGATGTCGGCGCTGACCGCGGCGACCGGACGGTCGGCGTCGATCACGACGACGCGCGCAGGCTCGGCCTTCGCGATCGCGAGAAAACCGTCACGCACTCTGCGATGGAACTCGGCGCGTTCGCCCTCGAAGCGGTCGGAGCCGCGGCCGGTGTCCCTGGCGCGCGCGCGCGTGCGCTCCAGTCCGGTCTCGACCGGCAGGTCGAGGACGATAGTGAGATCGGGCGTCACATTGTCGCTCGCGAGCCGGTTCAAGTCGCCGAGCAGCTTGAGCTCGAAGCCGCGGCCGTGGCCCTGGTAGGCGGTGGTCGAATCGGAATAGCGATCGGAGATCACGATCTCGCCGGCGGCCAGCGCGGGCCGGAGTTTTTCGCGCACGTGCTGCGCGCGGTCGGCAAGGACGAGCAGCAGCTCGGCGGCTACATCGAGCGAGACCGCGGGATCGAGAAAAATCGCGCGAATCGTTTCGCCGGCGCGCGTTCCGCCCGGCTCATGGGTGACCGTTACGCGCCGTCCGTTTTTCCGCAGCGCGTCGCCGAGAATCGCGGCCTGGGTGGTCTTGCCGCTTCCTTCGACGCCTTCGAGCGTGATGAATACCCCGGCTGCCATCGTTAGCCGCCAAGATACCAGCGCATGAGTTCCGGCTGAAACAGAGCGAAGACGCCGGCGGCCAGCGCCAGGTACGGGCCGAAGGGGACCTCGGTGCGCAGAATCGAGACGTCGGCTTCCTCCGGATCGGAGGCCGGCTCGCCGAGCGGAGCGGGCGCAGTCGCACCGCCGCCGGCGAGCGCGAACGCGATCCCCCCGATCGCGCCGATTACCGAGCCGAAAAACATGGTAAAGAAAACTCCCTGCCAGCCGAGAAATCCGCCGACCATCCCCAGCAGCCACACGTCGCCCAGGCCCACCCCCTCGCGTCCGCGGACAAGCTGGTAGAAATAGCCGGTGCCGAACAGGACACCGCCGCCCACGATGATTCCGATCAGGGAACTTTTCCAGCCGACCTCCGGCATCATCAGCGATGCGGCGACGAAGCCGACCAGCGTCCCCGGCCACGTGATGATGTTCGGAATCAGCCGCCAGTCGTAATCGATGAACGCGACTGCCCACAGCGCGGCGCATAGCACGAAGCGCGCGATCGCGTCGGGCAGCGGGAAGGCGAGGTAGAGATAGAGGCCGGTGATGGCGAGTCCGAATTCCCCGAGGAAATGGCGGAACGGAATCGGCGCGCCGCACATCACGCATCGCCCGCGCAGTCCAAGGTAGGCCAGAATCGGGATGTTCGCCCACCACGGCAGCGCGCGCTCGCAACTCTCGCAATACGAGCGCGGCGAGACGATCGAAAGATCGCGCGGGAGCCGGTATGCGATCACGCAAACGAAGCTGCCGACGCTGGCGCCGAACAGGAAGGCAATCGCGGCGCCGATGCCCTCGGGCATATCGAATGTCATAGCGTCACCATAACATGCGCGGTGTCAACGGTGCGCGCAGAGACCGATCGTCAAATCATAAGCGGGCATAATCGCAATCCACCTTCGAGCCGGTCAACTCTGGCACTGCGGGCAATAGCAGCTGGCGCGTTGGCCCACGATCGCATTTTTGATCGGCGTCGAGCATTCGTAGCACGGTTTCCCCTCGCGACCGTATACGCGCAGGCGCGCGGCGAAGCGCCCGGGCTGTCCGCGCGAATCGCGATAGCTGCGAAAGGTGGTGCCGTTGCTGCCGATCGCGGCGCGCAGGATCACCGGCACGGCCGCCGCGATTTTTTCGATCTCGGCTCGCGTCACGCGCCCGGCACGCCGCGCGGGCCGCACGCTGGCGCGAAACAATATCTCGGACGCATAGATGTTGCCGATGCCGGCGACGATTCGTTGATCCATTATCAGGTTCTTGATCGCTGCCGTCCGGCCGCGCGCCTTCGCCGCAAGATAATCGGCGTTGAACCGGCGCGACAACGGCTCGGGGCCGAGACCTTTCAGCTCCGCCGTGGAAGCCAACGCCGCGCGCTTGACGAGGCGCACCATGCCGAAGCGCCGCGGATCGTTGTAGACCAGGCGCGAGCCGTCGTCGAGGGTGAATTCAAGATGGTCGTGGCGCGGATCGAAGTCGTCGGCGCGGAAGCCGTCGTGGCGATGGGTCAAACTGCCGGACATCCCGAGGTGCACCAGCATCGCGTCGTCGCCGTCGAGCTCGACGATCAGATATTTTGCGCGGCGCGACAGTTTAACAATTCGCCGGCCGGCGATCACTCCGGCAAAATTCGCAGTGACGCGGCGACGCAGGCGCTTCGCGCCGATCCGAACGCTGACGATCGTTCTGCCGACTGCCGTTCGAAGCAGTATCCGGCGCAGCGACTCGACTTCCGGCAGTTCAGGCATCGCGTGTGACGATCCTGCCGGCCAGTTCCGTGCGCAGTGCGTGCGCGAGTCTTGGAAAATCGGCGACGCCGAGCGTCTCGGCGCGCGTGGCCGGATCGATCGCGGCGCGTTCGAGCGCGCGCGCGATTCGCGTGCTGTCGATTCCGAGCGAATTGCTGAGCGCGTTGCGAATCGTCTTGCGCGGCGCGGAGAACGAGGCCCGCACGGTTTCGAGCACGTCACGCTCGTCGCCGGCCGCAAACACTGGAGTCGTTCGTCGAGCGAAGGCGAGAACTTCCGCGTCAACCTTGGGGCGCGGATGGAAGCTGCCGGCGGCGACGCTGAAGTGCAGATCGATCTTCCAGTACAGCGCGGCGAACACGCTAAGCGCGCCGTACGCGTTGTCGCCGGGCGTGGCGCGGATACGCGCGGCAACCTCGCGCTGAAACATCAGGACCATTCTCGAAATCAGGCGCGAGTTGTCGCTGAGCCGCCGCAGGATAGCCGCCGCGGCATTGAACGGAAGATTGCCGATTACCTTGACAGGTGAATCGCCGGTGAGTGCCGCGAAATCGATCGCAAGAAAGTCGCCGTTGATGACGCGAGCGTTCGCGCTACCTGCGAAGCGCTCCTGGAGCCGGGCCGCAAGCCGCGAGTCGAGTTCCACCAGCGTCAGCGAGCGTCGCGGCCGCACCACGATCTTTTCGGTCAGAATGCCCAGCCCGGGACCTATCTCGACTACCGCGTCCGATTCGGACAGCTCCGCCGCCGCGACGATTCGATTCGCGACACCGGCGCTGGTGAGAAAATTCTGGCCGCGCGACTTGGCCGGCCGCACGCCGGCCCTCGCCAATGCCGGTGCGGGACGCGACGGCGTTTCGTCGATGCCGTGCGATTTTCGTGCAATTGCCATCTGCTACGAATTTACAGCGCGAGATTCGCTTCCGCGTCGATGCTCATCGCGTCGCGCTCGCCGCGCAGCAGCCGGTAGCTGCCCGCCAGCGCGATCATCGCCGCGTTGTCGGTGCAGTATTTGAGCGCCGGCGCGACCAGCCGGCGCCCGTCCGCCGCCGCCGCCGCAGCCAGCCTGTCGCGCAATCGCGAATTCGCCGCGACCCCGCCGGTCAGCGCGATCGTGTCCGCGCCAAGTTCGCGCGCGGCTGCGATCGTCGGCTTCACCAGCATCTCGACGACCGCTTCCTGAAAGCTCGCCGCGAGATCCTCGGGCCGCTCGGCGCGGCCGTTCTCGCTGGCCAGAATCGTCGCAACCGCCGTCTTCACGCCGCTGAAACTGAAATCCAGCGGTGCACCTTTGATGTGCGCACGCGGGATTCGCACGCGCTTTCGATTTCCGCGCCGCGACAGCTCGTCGATTGCGCGGCCGCCCGGATAGCCCAGACCCATCAGCTTGGCGACTTTGTCGAACGCCTCGCCGGCGGCGTCGTCGCGTGTGCGTCCGATTCGACGATAACGCCCGAAATCCTCGACCGCGAACAGCGCGGTGTGACCGCCCGACACGACCAGCGCGAGGTACGGCATCGCGATTCGATTTTCGAGCAGGGGCGCCAGCAGATGCCCCTCGATATGGTTCACCCCGACCAGCGCGACGCCGCTTGCCCGCGCCAGACCCTTGGCGAACATCAGGCCGACCAGCAGCGAGCCGACCAGTCCCGGGCCGCGGGTGACGGCGATTCCCTCGACGTCCGCCAGCCGGCATCCCGCAGCGTCCAGCGCGCGCTCGATGACGGGCGCGATCGTGACGACGTGATTGCGCGACGCCAGCTCCGGCACGATGCCGCCGTACGCGCGATGGATATCGTCCTGGTTGGCGACCGTGCTCGAGCGAACTTCGGCAATGCCCGGTGCGGTGGTTTCGAGCACCGCGGCGGCAGCGTCGTCGCATGAAGATTCAATTCCAAGTATCAGCATTGCGCTCAGTCTGTTGGAGGAGGCGGCGCGGGCGCGGGCGCTTCGTCGGGAGCCGGGGCAGCTTCGGGCTCCGCGGGCGCGGGCTGATCGAGGTCCGTGCCTGGTGCGGGCGCGCTTGCGGCGGCAGGCAGGAATGCGGACAGCCGCGTAACGCCGACGCGCGCGGTCAGGTTGCCCGGACTTGCGGCCAGCGCCTTCTGATAGGCGGCCGCGGCCTCGGCGGATTTGCCCGCCTCCTCGAGACTCAGCCCTTCGAACGCGTAGGTCTCGCCGAGCCACGCGGAATTCGAGGCTAGCCCGATCTCCGCGCGCTTGAAGAACGTCAGCGCCTGCCCGTAATCCTTGCGAGCGACGTACGCGCGGCCGAGGTAAAAGTAAGCGTACGAATTGCTCGGGTCGATCGAAATCGCGTGCGCCAACTCGCGTATCGCGTCGTCGGTGTGGCCGCGCTCGAGCTCGATGCGTTGCTGTTCGGTGATTCTCAATGATGCGGCGCGCGCGGGAGTTGGCGCGGTGGCGATCAGCGGCGCCAGCGACTCGTCGCTGATTTGCGGCGTCGTCGCGATCGAGCCGACGTCGATCGCCGGTGCGATATCGGCGGGAATTGCCGGACTAGCCTGAGAAGCTGGTGATATTGCACTGGCGCCCGGCGCCTCGGGCGCGGCGGGCGCCGCCTTCCCGGCAGGCACGGCGGTCCAGTCGCCGGAATCGGAATCTGTATCGGGATTTGTGTCGGCGGCGGGAGATCCTGACGCGCCCGCACTCGGCGCCGCAGCGGAACTTGCCGGCGTCGCGAGATCCTGCGCCGGAATCGATTCCTCCTGCAGTTCCGCCAGTACGATCGGACGGCTCTCCGCAAGCGACGTGGCCGCGGAACCCGGCAGCATCGACAGAAATATTGCAAAAGCAAATGGACCGAGTCGCATCATCGCGAACTAGTCATTGGGATCGGTTACGGGATTCGGCTCCTCGGGAAGCTTGTGGTCGGCCGACGTCAGCGACGTCGGGGAAGTATGATACGGGCAGTATTGAGTTGGCGCCATCCCTTCCGGATACACGCCTTCCGTCGTCACCGGGCAATAGGGTGTCGCCAGGTAGCCGGTAGTCGGATCGACTTTCACCTCGACGATTCCGGGCGGAGCGGTGAAATCGAGCGGCGGGCGCGCCGCGGTCGCCGCTTTCATAAAGGCGGTCCACGCCGGCAGCGAAGCCTGCGCGCCGGTCAGGCCCAGCTCTTCCTTTTGATCGAAACCGGTCCACACCACGGCCAGCAGGTTCGGCGTAAAGCCCGCGAACCATGCGTCCTTGGAGTCGTTGGTGGTCCCGGTCTTGCCGGCGGCCGGCCGCGTGAATCCCATCGCACGCGCGCCCTCGCCGGTGCCGTGATTGATCACGTTTTCGAGCATGAACTGCATCATGTACGCGAGCTGGGGCGAGAGTACCTGTTCGGCGGTCAGTTCGTGGCCCTCGATTACCTTGTTGTTTTCATCGACCACGGCGGTAACCGCGTACGGCTGGATTTCCATCCCGTCGTTGGCGATTATCGCGTACGCGCGCGCGACCTGCATCGGTGAGACTTCGATCCCGCCAAGCACGATCGACGGGTAGGCCGGCAAGTCGCCAAAGCCGAGCTTCGACGCCATCGCGCGGATTCGATCGAGTCCGACGCTGTTGGCCAGCCGTGCGGTCGCGGAGTTGAGCGACTCGCCGAGCGCAAATTCGAGCGTGACATGGCCGAAGAATCGGTCGCGATAGTTATTCGGCGTCCAGCTCATGTCGCCGTACTGCCAGGTGAATGGCGCGTCCTCGATATAGGTGGTCGGCAGGAATTTCTCCGGTCCTCCTGACAACGTCTCGTCGAAGGCCGCCAGGTATGTCACCGGCTTGAAGACCGAGCCGGGCTGACGCTTGGACTGAGTAACCCGATTGAACTGGCTCGAGCGGTAGTCGCGCCCGCCGACCATCGCGCGAATCTTTCCGCTCTGCGGCTCGAGCGCAACCAGGCACGACTCCAGGCGATCGTTGGCCTCGCGGCGGAGCAGCTTGGGATGTTTGGCTTCCAAATCGCTGAGGTTGTGATCGATTGCGGCCTCGGCCAGCTTTTCCATATGCACGTCGAGTGAGGTGAAGATGCGCAGACCCTCGCCGCTGAGCACCTGCGGCGGATAGCGCTCGGCCAGCTCTTTCTTGACGTAATCGACGAAGTAGGGGGCGTCGTTGCCTTCCGCATAAACTTCGCGCGGACGCAGCGGCTCGCTGACGGCCGAGTCGTACGCGAACTTGCTGATGTAGCCATCGTCGAGCATCGCGGCCAGGACTTCGTCGCGTCGCCGGCGCGCGGCGTCGGCGTGATGCAGCGGATTGAGCCGGTTGGGCGAACTGATCAGGCCGGCAATCGTAGCCATTTCGCCAATAGTCAGATCGCGCGGCTCCTTCGAGAAGTAGTACTCAGACGCTTCCCAGACGCCGTAGATGCCTTCCTGCCCGCGCTGCCCCAAATAGATGTCGTTAATATAGTTCTCCAGGATCTCATCCTTGGAGTACCTGCGCTCCGCGATGTACGCCATCATCGCTTCCTTGAGCTTGCGCTTGTAGCTTCGCTGGTTGGTCAGGAAGAAGTTCTTCATCAGTTGCTGGGTCAGCGTCGAGCCGCCCTGGCGCACGTGCCCCGAGGTAAAGTCCACCCAGGCGGCCTTGATGGTGCGGACGAGGTCGATGCCGTGATGCTCGTAGAAGCGATGGTCTTCGGCGGCCAGGATCGCATTGATCATCGTCGGTGGAATCTGGCTCAGCCGCACCAGGCGGCGCTGCTCCCATGCGCCTTCGAAGATGCCGCTGATGAGTTCGGGTTCGAGCTCGATCGAGAATACCGGTTTACGGATCGCCGGATCGCTCATCGACTCGATCGTATCGCCCTTGAGACTAAGCTCGACCAGGTTGCCGCCAAAGTTGTCGTAGGGATACGCAAAGCTATGCAGGAAAATGTCGAGCTTGCCGCGTTTGCGGTCGAAGCTGTACTCGCCGCGAGTGGTGACCTGGCCCGGATCGACGGGATGGTAATTCAGGCGCGCCAGGCGCTGGAAGAAACCCAGGTCCTTCAGATCCTGGCCCGGGTAAATCAGCAGCGAGTCGGAATAGATGCGCGACGGGATATTCCAGCGCTTGCCCGAGAACCGCGCGACGACTTCATTCTCGAGCTGATTGTAGTAGCTGAAGAACAGCCACAACGCCGGCGGAACGGCGAACAGGATCAGCGCGCCCACGCCGATGAGCGCGAATTTCAGAAGGCGTTTGGGGGACATCGGAAATCCGTCCCCGCCTCACGCCTCCGGTTTGACGGGCACGTAGACGGTGGCGTCGCCGCGCCGGATTAGCAGCAGCACGCTCTTGCCCCTGACGCTGGCTTTGACCGCTTTCTGATACGCGTCCACATCCTTGACCGCCGCGCGATTGACCTCGATGATCACGTCGCGCGCGCGCAGGCCGGCCTCGTCGGCGCGGCTCCCCGGCTGGACCGACGAAATCACGACGCCGCCGGGCGTATCGAGGCCCAGCTCCTTGGCCAGATCGGGACTCAGGTCCTTGACGTGAAGGCCGAAGCGCGAGGCAGCGCCGAGGTCAGGCTCTTCCTTTTTTTCCTCGGACGCCACGATTTCGGGCTCGCGCGACTGCGTTATTGTGACCGGCAGATCGATCGTCTGCTTGTCGCGAATCAGCTTGAGAACGCTTTTGTGGCCCAGGTCGGCGCGACCGACCAGCAGCGGCAATTCGCGCGAGTCGTCGACTGGTTGATTGTCGAACGCGACGATCACGTCGCCGCGCTTGACGCCCGCGGCCTTGGCCGGGCCGTTGTCGAGCACCTTGGCAACCAGCGCGCCGCGCGCATCTGCCAGACCGAGCGAGTCGGCCAGCTCCGGCGTCACCTTCTGGATGTACACGCCGAGCCATCCGCGCACGACTTTGCCCGAGGCCTTGAGTTGCGGCAGCTCTTCCTTGACCAGGTCGATCGGAACCGCGAAGCCGATTCCCATGCTGGCGCCGGTGTGGGTGTAGATCGCGCAATTGACTCCGACCACGTTGCCGCGCAGATCGATCAGCGGACCGCCCGAGTTGCCGGGGTTTATCGAAGCGTCGGTCTGGATGAAATCCTCGTAGTTGCCCGGGATGAAGCGTCCCTTGGCACTGACGATTCCGGCCGTCACCGAATGATCGAAGCCGAACGGGTTGCCGATCGCCATCACCCATTCGCCCACCTTCAGGTCGTCGGAGTTGCCCAGCGGCGCCACCGCCAGATCGTGCTTCGCATCGATCTTCAGCAGCGCGATGTCGCTCTTCTCGTCATGCCCGATAATCTTGGCAGTGTACTCGTGGCCGTCCTGCGTGGTTACGGTGACCTTGCCCGGACTATCGACGACGTGCTCGTTAGTCAGGATGTAGCCGTCCTTGGTGATGATGAAGCCGGAGCCGAGCGCCTTGGAATGCGGCGTGCCGCCGAACTCCTCCAACGGACCGTGCGAGTGCGGCCCGAGACCGTGCGGAGAGTCTTCGGGCGGCGGCTCGACACCCTCCTCGGGCTCATCGGCTTCCTCGGTCGAGATATTCACGACCGCCGGGCTGAGCTTGGCTGCCAGCTCGACGAAATCCGGCATCGACTGGGCTTTCTCGGCGTGAGCGCCGTCCGGCAGCTCGGTCCAGAAGCGTGCGGGCGCAGGCGTCGTGGAATCCGCCGCGCGTGCGTCGGAGCCAGCGGCGATCACGGTGAAGGTTGCGGCAAAAATCGCGGCAGCAAGAAAAGCGATGGATCCGGAAAACTTTTGAGTCATGTGTGATTAAACAAAGACGCCGCTCAACGGCCCGGCGGTCTCGCCAATTCAACGTACTTCATTTGCAGACCGGAAAGAATCTCCTGGAGCATCGCTTGTTCGTGGCCGTCGAGATTGCCCCGCGTCTTGTCGCGCAACATTATGATTATGTCGATCATTTGCTGCGCCAAAATCAGGTCGTGCATCACCTTGCCGCTGGCCGGGTCGGGTATTTCGCCAAGCGCCGCCAGCGCCTGCTCCGACAGACTCCATAGAAACGCCGCGAAGGTCAGCTCGGGAGGCGCCTCGCTCGATTGACGGCTCGCCGCGGGTTGCGCGGCGGCTCCGGCTTGCGGCTTGGAGAGCGGCTCGGGGCCGGACGCGGCTGGCCTGGATTTTATCTCGAGCGCCTCACTGCTCTCGGATGGCGTTTCGTTGTCGACGCCTGCTTTGGCTTCGCCCTCGGCGGAAAAACGCCGGCGGTCCTGGACCTTGAAGCCGCGCTTGTCTTCCTGTTCTTCCATCGATGCCACCGTCAACCTTGCGCGATCTGTCCCGACGCCATCTGCTCGAGCCGGTGGATTCGCTCCTCGATCGGCGGATGGGTCGAGAACAGCCGCGAGATTCCCGCCGCGCTCAGCGGATTCACGATAAACAGATGCGCCGTCGCAGGGCTGGCGTCCAGCGGCATCCGCTCGTTGGCGGCCTCGAGCTTGCGCAGCGCGCTGGCCAGGTACAGGGGATTGTGCGTGAGCTGGGCGCCGCTCGCGTCGGCCTGGTACTCGCGCGTGCGCGAGATCGCAAGTTGAATCAGGCTCGCCGCGATCGGCGCGAGGATGCCCGCGATCAGCAGTCCCGCGATGCCGCCTTCCTCGTCGTCGCGGCTGCCAAGTCCGAAAATCGCGCCCCATCGAATCATCGTCCCGATCATCATCACCGCGCCCGCCAGCGTCGCCGCGATCGAGCTGGTGAGTATGTCGTGATTGGTCACGTGCGAGAGTTCATGGCCGATGACGCCCTTCAACTCCTCGCGCGTGCAGATTCGCATGATCCCGCGCGTCACCGCGACCGCGGCATGATGCGTGTTGCGGCCGGTGGCAAACGCGTTGGGCGTGTCGGAATCGATAAGGTACAGCCGCGGCATCGGGATTCCCGCCGAATGCGCCAGCTCGTTGACGATCGAGTAGAGCTCGGGCGCCGACGCCGCGTCGAGTTCCTGCGCCCCGTAAGCGCGCAGCACGATCTTGTCCGAGAACCAGTAGCTGAAGAAGTTCATCACCGCCGCGATGACGAAAAAGATCGCCACGCCGCTCCTGCCTCCCAGCAGCCCGCCGATCACCATCAGCAGCCCCGTCATCAGCCCGAGCAGCAGCGTCGTCTTGAAGAAGCTCATAGCCCCTCGCTCGCGCGGCTTACAGATGTTGTCCGATGATCCATGGTCTCTCAGTCTATTATTTTTGATGCGTCGCCACAAATTTTGCCAAAGCGCCGGCGACCTCGCGCACCTCGATGGAATCGATCGGACTCCGCCTCAGAACGCCGACTTGCCCGCTGCCGCCTGGCCCCAGCGGACGCCATCGCGCAGGCTCCGTCGGCCCGAAGAGCACCACCCCGGACGCGCCGGCCGCGGCCGCCAGATGCGACACGCCCGAATCGACTCCGACGAAGGCCGATGCAAGCCGCGCGACAGCCGCGACCGTCGGCAAATCGAGCTGCGTCAGCACAGGAAGGCCAGCCGCGCGAAAGCTCGGCTCAAGTGCCGTTTCAGCCGGCCCGAGAACGACCACGCACGAATGCCTTTCGTCGTTCTGATCAGCCCCTTTGTCATTCAGAGCGGAGTCTGCGGAGCGAAGAATCCCGGATCCTTTCGCCAGCATCGACGCAAGCGCCGCGAACTTGTCCGCCGGCCAATTCTTCGCCGGACTCCCACTGCCCGGAAAAATCACAATCAAATTCGAGCTGTCGCATTTCGATTGCGCCAGCACATGCGCCGCCGCGGCGAGATCATCCGCGGTCGGTTCGAGCCCGGGACTCACCGGCGAAACCTCCTCGCCGATCCCGCGCAAATAGCCCGCCGATACGTGGCCGTCGCCATCGGGGCGGAACGGATGAAACGAAACCGCGCCATCGGTCGCCGCTTCCAATCGCGCGCGAAAACGCCGGTCGTCCGACGCGAAGAACGAGTAAATGCGCTCGAAATCCCCAAACAATCGGCGTGCGGGATCTGCGCCGGACTCGGTGAACAATGCGCCGACCTCGCGAGCGTCAATCGAATGCGCGCGCGCAACGACGGTTCTCCCCACCGCGAGCTGCGCCAGCTCGAACCGCGCCATCAACTCAACCGACGCCCCCGGATGCCGCCGCGCTATCGCGGCGAGCGCCGGCAGCACGCACATCAGATCTCCCAGCGCGCCGGGAAAAATAACCAGCACCCGCCGTATCGCCCGCGCTTTCTTTGGCCCCATCGTCATACGGGAGAGACTATCACTTCAATTGAATCTGAAACTCTCTGTCATCCTGACGCAGCGAGCAACGCGAGCGGCAGGAAGGATCTCGGACAGCGGCACGCAAGCGCCGCCGGTTCCGGTTTTGCGGTGCAGGGGTGACCCCTGCACCCAGTGTTTAAGGAGACGGGCATTTACGCGAGGAGGGGCATTTCTTTGTGTCATTCAGAGCGCAGCGAAGAATCCCGGCTCTTTTCTCGCCGCGTCCTTGCATCCCCTCTCCCATGCAGGGCGAGGCGAAGGTGAGGGTCCTTGTTCAGCGCGCGATTATTTTCCGCGCGATTCAAGATTCTGCATCCCCGTACCTCGCCCGTTATTTCACGGGAGAGGCGGCCGGCCGCATCGCGGCCGGCAGGTGAGGGCGCCCCGCTGGGTTCACAAAAAGCTGGCCTGCTCACTTTTTGTGTCATTCAGAGCGCAGCGAAGAATCCCGGATCCGCCGCGCGCAATGGCAGTCGATTTTCTGAGAATGGTCAGAAATGGCGCTGTCCGGCTGGGGTTTTCACAAAAATGTTTCACGTGAAACGTTTTTAGTTGGGGATTAGTAGACTGTTGACACCGGACCTGATAGGCTCGTCTTGCGTGACAGGCCGGACACCGTTGACATGAGCGTAGTGATATATTTGCCTTTTGATCGCTACGACAGTCAGCAAATGACCGCCTGAATCGGCGAGTAGAATTGCTGGCAGGAAGTGAGTTATGGTCGCCAATCGGAACATGGAAGATACGGTAGTGCTGACGCTCGCGGGCTACGGGGATTTGATCCCGGCGCGTCCTTTTGTTCAAGCGCTCACTTACTTCCTCTGGCTCCTTCAAGATTTGGATGCATCGGTGTCCGGCAATAAGCAGGGCACCGTTGAATGGGAAATATCGATTCTGTCGAAGAATAGCCCCGCCAAAATCGGATATCGAGGCCGTCCTCAAAGCGTGGGTGTAAGTCGGGCGCACGAAGTAGCGCATGAATGCGTTCGCGGTATTCGGTTACTAGCGGAACGCCCCGAGAGAACGGAGCGCTATTCGGATGCTGCTTTGAGCAGGACGCAAAAACTCGCGCGCTTCCGTCACAAGAGCTTCTCCGAAATCGACGTAACTTCGGACAACGATGAGGCGCAAGTTACTTTAGAAGTCTATGAGAACATCGATGCCCTAACGAGAAGTGCTCGTGAAGAGGAAGCCTCGATAGTAGGCAGTCTAGATTCGATAACGGTTCACAAGGGTAATGAATTCAGAGTCTGGGATGAACGCAACCAAAAGGCTGTGAGATGTTTTTTCAGTGACAATCTCTTGGAAAAAGCAAAGGCAGAACTCGGAAAGAGAGTAATGGTGGTGGGCAAGAGTCGGATCAATAGGCTTGGCAACATTGTCTCCGTAGAAGCAATGAACATCGAACCGTATCCAAAGGATGAGGAACTCCCGACGATCGAACGGATGTCTGGCTCCATTGAGAATATAACGGCGGGGATGTCGGTTCGCGACTATATCAAGGCGATTCGCGACGACGAATAAAGTTCTCTCCTTTAGGCGATGAAACTATATTGGGATACGACGGTCTTCTTGTGCTTCCTAAGCCCGGTGGAACAAGAACGACGGCGGATTTGCGAGGATATTCTTCGTAACGCCAGAACTGGCAATTGTCGCATTTATACCTCGACCTATACGATTGTGGAAACGGTCAGACCTAAGAAGGTAAGCATCCCCAACGCAAGACTACTAACTCCAGCGGAAATTGCAGAAATCGAAAAGATGTTTAGATGGTCGTGGGTAGAGAAAGTGCCCTCGGATCAGGACATAGCATTCCGAGCCCTTGGCCTTGAGAGAGACCATTCGCTTAGGTCAGCAGATGCTGTCCATGCGGCAACCGCGATCCGAATGCAAGTTGATGAATTGCAGGCTTGGGACAGGGACTTTTCGTCAGTCGCGAAGCTCGTGACTCCAACTGAACCGACGATAATTAGCAAGCAAAGGAACCTAATCGAGCCAGAATCGATTGGACCGGTACCTGGATCGTTCAAGCCTAGACCGTAAAAAAGAGCGAGCGGTCCTTCTATCTAGCAGACTTGCCCCGCATCTTTTTCTCGTTAGCGTCGATCTTCGATTTCGGCACGTTAGTCAAATGCCGCATCATCCGATCGAACTCCACCATATCGGGATTTGCGAGTGCGGCGCGGAGTTCTTTTGTCTTTCGCTTGATTGCCGGTGAATCTGACTTTGTTGCCACGTCGCCACGTTACCGAAGCGACGGGCACACGCGCAACCGCTACGCGTTTGATATTAACTCCGCAAACGGATCGTCTGCGTTTCTCCGATTGTGGCGATAAGTAAACTCGCTCAAATACAGCGGCAGATAATCCTTGCTCACCTTATGGTAGCTGCCCATGATGCCGCGCCGGAGCAACGACCAGAACGACTCAATCGTCTGCGTATGGACTTTGCCCCGTACGAACTCATCGTTCTTGTGCGTGACGAAATCGTGCTTGAAGCCCATCCGATTCAGATGGCGATAGCGGAAACTCTCATCAGTCGCGATTAGATCGACTCTACCCGAAACCGTTTTTCGGACGAAATCGTCATACGTGCGGAAATCCGCATCCTCGACCATCTGGCAGACCACGTTGCCTTTGCGGGCGATGGCCCCGATCACTTCGGTCTTTCCGGCAAGCCCGCGCCGGTTGGTGCGTTCGCTCTTGTGCTTGTTGCGCTCCAGACCGCCAAGATAGACCTCATCGATCTCGACCACGCCCATCAGTTGTTCCCACTCGGAATCTTTCATGGCGGCGCGCAGTCTCATGCACTGATACCAAGTCGTATGGTAATTGTTCAGATGCTTCGAGCCGTACATCATGCGATGAAGCTGCAAGGCCGATACCCCCTTCTTCGAGACGAGCATCAGGAACGCGATCTTGAACCACGACCGGAGCGGGCGCTTGGTATTCTCAAAAATCGTATGCGTGATGATCGAGAAGCGATAGCCGTTTTGCTTGTCGCACAGCACCAGCTTGCCAGTGTGCGGATCGTTGCTGGTCGCGCCGCTCTTGCAGACCCAATTGAATGGGCGTGCCTTTAGCTCGAATATCTTTTCGCTCTTGCAGCGCGGGCAGCGCACGGCATCGGGCCAGCGCATCGCTTTGAGATACTGCTTGCAGGCGTTATCGTCCGGAAACCGTTTGTCGAAAGCATCCAACGTTTGCATCGTAGTTCACTCGTGTCTCATGAGAATGCGAATTAAATCATCTCCCATTCTTTTCAGGTCGTCTGTTTCGTGCCTGAGCCTGAGCAGCTTACTATCGGCTGGCTTTTCGTGCGGAAGGCGTCGCCTCAGTTCAGTCCACGAATCCCAATCCTCTGAGGTCAGGTCATCTATCACTTCGCCGAGCGCTATTAGCAGTTCTCGAATCCTTCGCAACTGCTCGTTATAGTCGCTGTAGTCCGACATGCATTCAATAATTACATTTTTCCCATGACGGTGTCAACAACCTACTAATCCCCTTTTAGTTCAGGAGAACAAAACACGAATACTTTGACATTCCGTCATCCCGAGCTGAGGGACCCGAGCTTTCTTTCCCGCCTCCGCTCTTAATCCCTTCGCCCTGTAAGGGAGAGGATGAAGGTGAGGGTCGTTGTCCAGCGCGCGATTCTTTTCCGCGCGCGATTCAAGATTCTGCGTCCGGATTTTGGCCCGGCTAAAATCTGAATAGCCCGAGTTCTTCCATCACCCTTTTAGCGCCCTCATGCGCCCGAGCAATCTCTTTAGCGCGATTACTGTTCACTGAGACCTCGCTCATTTCTGCTTTCCCACTTTTGCCTAGAAGGTTCGTCAGCAAAGTCACGCTGCTTGCGCATATCAATTCAGACAGATGTAGATACGCCAGAAGATGTGCCTCGTGAATCACGGGGTCTCGATCAAACAAGGGGCTCTCTAGCACCATAGTTTCAGGTGACGCGGAACGAACACGAGTTTGTCTGTATCCGAAATCTGAGTTCGGGTGCAGATATTCATCATTCATACGATTCAGCACCGCGCGAAACTCCGCACTACGAGGAAGAGAGCGCGAGATCAGTCCCCGCCCAGAGAAAAGGCGGCGATACTGATCCCGGCGATCGTGCCGATCTTTCCAAATCTGGACAACGCTCGGATCATCAACCCACTTGCCGATAAACAGTAACGCTTCTAATCCGGGACGGAAGGCCGGCCACGCAAAAAAACTCTGATAGCTGGCCAAGTGGTCGAACCCAAGGAGAAGATGGTTTTCGAGGATTGTTGCGGGCATCAGCAGCCCAAGATGGGAATGCCCTTGCTTATCACGCTCGCGAGCGACTCGAATCCAAACCGACTGAAGTCGCTGCAGTAGAATATCGAATAATCTATAGCTAGATCCGAAATTGAGAAGAAAAATCTGTCGGTTTTCATAAACTCGAGCCGCATATTCCAGCGAGCTAATAGTTCTGGCCTGACCCCCTAACGCCCAGCAGTTTTGAGGTAGAGTCCGTCGACAGAAAGGAGACGGGCAATGAAAGGCAGCCGATTCAGCGAGGAGCAGATCATCGGGGTGCTGCGCGAACATGAGGCGGGGGCGAAGACCGAGGAGGTTTGCCGCCGCCACGGGATCTCAAGCGCGACCTTTTACAAGTGGAAAGCGAAGTACGGCGGGCTCGACGTATCCGAGGCGCGCCGCCTGAAGTCGCTGGAGGATGAGAACCGGCGGCTGAAGAAGCTGCTGGCCGAAGCAATGCTGGACAACTCAGCGCTGAAGGACCTGCTCGGAAAAAACGTCTGAAGCCTGTGGCGCGGAAGGCGGCGGTTGCTCGACTGGTCGAGCAGCGCGGGCTGAGCCAGGTGCGCGCATGCAGGCTGGTCGGACTCAATCGCTCGAGCATGCACTATCGGCCGCGGCGGCCGGACGATTCGCTGCTGCGGCAGCGGCTGCGCGAGCTGGCCGCTGAGCGCAGACGTTTTGGCTATCGGAGCCTGGGCTGGCTGCTGGAGAGGGAAGGTCACGTGCTGAACCGCAAGAAGCTCTATCGGTTGTACCGCGAGGAAAAGCTCATGGTACGCCGGCGCAGAGGGCGCAAGCGCGCGCTGGGAACCAGGACGCCGATGACGCTACCGGGCGCGATCAACCAACGGTGGTCACTGGACTTCGTGGCCGACGCACTGAGCGACGGGCGGCGCTTCCGCATCCTATGCGTGGTCGACGACTTCAGCCGCGAATGCCTGGCCACGGTGGTGGACACTTCACTGGGCGGGGTGCGCGTGGTGCGCGAACTGGACCGGCTAACAGCTGAGCGCGCACTGCCACGGATGGTGGTTAGCGACAACGGGACCGAGCTCACCAGCTGCGCAGTGCTGCGTTGGGCCACCGGGCGACTGGAGTGGCAATACATCGAACCCGGCAAGCCGGTGCAGAACGCTTTCGTCGAATCGTTCAACAGCCGGCTGCGCGACGAATGCCTCAACGAGCACGTTTTCCTCACCCTGGCCGAAGCGCGCGAGACCATCGAAGCGTGGCGTTACGACTACAATCACCTCCGACCACACAGCAGCCTCGGCGCATTGACACCAATCGAGTTCGCCATGCTTAAAAGACAGCAACAGCAACCGCCCCGAGAGGGCCAAAACCACGACCGACTCTACTTATAATCTGACGGGCATCGGGGGGCAGGCCAGTTCGAGTATATGAATCCTCTTCTCCCATGACCTTGAACGTTCTAGCTTAGTAAGTTCATTTGGGGAAATCCTTCGACGCTGCGTCGTGGCGGATCAAAGCATCGCTGACGGCAGAAGAAAATTTGTACGACTCTAGGCGTTGCCGAATTCCCTTCTTTTCAACATTCCATCCGGGGACACTTTCTCTCTTCCGCACCTCGTGGGGCGAGGGGAAGAAGGCCCCGGGATTCTTCGCTTCGCTCTGAATGACACAAAGACAGAAGCGGAGAGTTAGGAATGCGGAGGCGGAATCTTGAATCGCGCGCAAAAGAAGTCGCGCGCTGTATTCGGGCCCTCACCTTCATCCCCTCCCATGCAGGGCGAGGGGAAGAAAAAAGATCCGGCGTCCCTCGACTCCGCCTTACGCGACCATCTCCAAACCTGCTACACTCTCCACCATGGCCACCGCTCACCGAGCGCGCCCGGCCCTCACTTCCCCTTCGCGATCGTCCGCCGAGCCTGCCTCGCCGCGAAAAAAACTAATTTTGACGGAACGAACCCACCGATTGTGGGTACCCTATCACCAAACTACTACGTATAGTAGAAATCGGTCGTTTTCGCCTTTTCTACTTTCACCGGATCTGGGCCGATTTCGACCAACATCACTGCTGCCGGACGACGAATTATGTCGTTTTTCGCCACGGCCCAAACCTGCGACTCCTCTTCAGACGCCGCTCGGTCGCCTGCTCGTGCGACTCAGGTTGCCTGCTCGTAACCGATCAACTTCGCATTCCAAGCGCCGACGTTTTCCGGCTACAATCGCAGCCATGCCTATCAGCGTTGCGCAGTCGCCGCTTGAGCTTATCGGTAACACGCCGGTCGTGCGGCTCAATCGCATCCCGGGCAAGAACGACGCTGAAATTTGGGCCAAGCTCGAAAACTTCAATCCCGGCGGCAGCGTCAAAGACCGGATTTGTCTCGCCATGGTCGAGGCGGCGGAGAAGTCAGGGCGGCTCAAGCCAGGCGATACTATTGTCGAGCCGACCTCGGGCAACACCGGGATCGGGCTCGCGCTGGTCGCCGCCGTTAAGGGTTACAACCTGATCCTCACGATGCCCGACACGATGAGCGAGGAGCGGCGCTCTCTGCTGGTTGCTTACGGCGCCAAGCTGGTGCTGACGCCGGACACGCGCGGGATGCATGGCGCGATCGCCAAGGCCGAGGAACTGTGCCGCGAGAACCCCCGCTACTTCATGCCGCAGCAATTCAGCAACGCCGCCAATCCTGACATCCACTATCGATGCACCGGGCCCGAGCTGCTCCAGCAGTTCGCGCGCATCGACGCCTTTATCGCCGGCGTCGGCACCGGCGGCACGATCACGGGCGCGGGCCACTACCTGCGCGAGCATCTCGACAAAAGAGTTTTGATCGTCGCCGTCGAGCCGAAAAACTCGCCGGTGCTGTCGGGCGGCGAGCCGGGCTTTCACAAGATCCAGGGCATCGGCGCCGGCTTTGTGCCGAGCAATCTCGACACCAAAGTTTACGACGAGATCATCGCCGTGAGCGACGAGGACGCGACCCTGTTCTCGCGCCGTCTGGCGCGCGAAGAGGGCCTGCTGGTGGGCATCTCATCCGGCGCTCACTGCTGCGCCGCCCTGCAGATAGCGCAGCGGCTCGGCAAGGGCAACGTCGTGGTGGTGGTTTTCTGCGACACCGGCGAGCGGTACCTTACGACCGATCTTTTCCAGGCCGAAGGGATCTGACGACGAGTGATGCGATTGGATAAGACTCTCGACGCGAAGCTGGAGCGGATGCGTGCGATATTTGCGCCGATGCGGAGTCTTATCGTCGCGTTTTCCGGCGGCGTCGATTCCACCTTCGTGCTCAAAGTCGCGCACGACGCAATTGGCGATTCCGTGCTCGCGCTGACGACCACGTCGCCCACGATGCCCGACGAGGATCGCGACTCGGCGCTCGCGATGGCGCGCTTGATCGGCGCGCGCCACCTGATCGTCGAATCCAACGAGCTCGAGATCCCCGGCTACGCGGCGAATCCGCTCAACCGATGCTACCTGTGCAAGCACAACCTGTTCACGGTTTGCGAGGCCAAGGCCGCCGAGCTTGGTATCGACCAGATAGTGGACGGCCTTAACCTCGACGACCTGCGCGATTATCGCCCCGGGATGCAGGCTGCCCGCGAGAACCGCGTGCGCCATCCGATTGTCGAAGCCGAGATGACCAAGGCCGATGTGCGCGCGCTGTCGCGCGCGATGGGATTGCCGACCTGGGATCGTCCGGCGTCGCCGTGCCTGTCGTCGCGCTTTCCGTACGGCACCGAGATAACGCCCGCGGGGCTTCGAAAAGTGGCGGCGGGTGAGAAGCTGCTGCATTCGATGGGCTTCGCCGTAGCGCGCGTGCGCTACCATGGCGACGTCGCGCGGCTCGAGCTCGAGCAAACCCAGATCGCGCGCGTCTTCGAGCCCGCGCTCCGCGAAACCATCGATCGCGAGTTCAAAGCGATCGGCTTTCGGTTCGTCGCGATCGATCTGAAGGGCTTTCGCTCCGGTTCGTTGAACGAAGGTCTGAATCCCGGCGCGGTCGAGACGGCGAATCCGATTCGCCCGCCGCGCAATCAAGTCTAAGCGCATGGCCGGCCGCCCTATCTTCGATTCGGCGCGGCTGCGTGACCTTAGGTCGTCGGTTCGTTTCGCCGGTCAAGACATATCCGGCGGTCCGAACGCTCCGCCGGACGGTCTCACGGTTGCCGCCCTCTCTGTAGTGGCCACGGCCTTGCTCTACGAACTGGCTGGCGCGGAGCCGCTGCTGTGGACGTGCGCGCTGTTGGCGTCGCTGCCGATTCTCGCGGCGGCGCCCGAATTCCGCACCGAAACGGCGGCGCAGCTCGCGTTTATCGCCTACTTCGTCGGCAACCTGGTGACCTGGGGTGGCGAGAGTTTCGCCGTGCCGCTGCTGACGATGTTTGCGTCGCACATCGGCGGCGCAATCGTGTTTGCGACCTTCGTGGCGTGCGCGGCCGAGGCGACGCGGCGATGGTCGGGGGTGCTTGCCGCGCTGGTCTTCCCGACCTTTGAAACCGCCTTTTATTTTGCCCTCGCCGGAGTATCTCCCCACGGCACCTGGGGCAGCCCCGCCTACTCGCAAGTCGATTTCATCCCGTTGCTGCAGACGGCGTCGTGGCTCGGCTTGTGCGGCGTGATGTTCATAATGTCGCTGTTGCCGTCGGGGCTGGCGGTCGCGTGGTATCGGCGGCGATGGAACATGGGCGGACGGTATCCCGCGATCATGGGAGTGGGCGTTTTCGCGCTGGCGGTCCTGCTGGGGTTGATTCGCATGATTGCCACGCCCACCACCCCGTCGGTGCGGGTCGCAATGGTTGCCAGCAAGGGCCTGACGCCGGAGTCCGAGTCCACCGACGTGAGCGACGCCGCCGAAGTCGTCGGGCAGTACGCCAGGCTGGTGCGTCAAGCGGCTGCCGATGGTGCGCAAGTCGTCGTCATGCCCGAAAAGATCGTTGGCGTCGCCCCGAGCTACGAGTGGGATGTCGTTCAGGGATTCCAGCGAATCGCCAGCATGTCGCACGTCTGGCTGGTGGTCGGGCTCAATCAGATCGGGCGCACGCCCAAAAGAAACATCGCAGTCGTATTCGATCCCGATGGCAAGATCGCCGCGACCTACGCCAAGCATCATCTGATCGCGAGCCTCGAGTGGGACTACAAGCCCGGCTCGCAACCCGCGATCTTCGACGCGCCATGGGGACGCACCGCGGTGCTGATTTCCCAGGACCTTGATTTTCCCGATACCGCGCGCCAACTCGCGGCGCATGATGTGCGCGTGGTGATGGCGCCTGCGTCGGATTGGCCGGGTTCGGAACTGATTCACCAGCGGATGGCGGTGGTGCGCGGCGTCGAAGCGGGCTTCTCGCTCGCGCGCGCGGCCAGCGGCGGCATCGTCTCGGCGACTGATTCTCGCGGCCGCGAGCTAGCGTTGGGCGCGACCGTGCATGGCGATGACGTTCTGGCAACCGCCAACCTGCCGCTCGGCACCGGTCGAACAATTTACTCGCGCACCGACGACTGGTTCGGCCATCTCTGCCAGATATTCACGATCCTGCTGATGCTGCGGCTGGCCGTGAGCATCGGGTATGCCGCGCGGATGCGGCGGCGCGGGGCGGCGAACAGGGTCAGGCCGGCCGGGGTAATATCAGTTGACGTGATCCAGCCGGGGCAGGAGGTCGAGCAAGCGGAGGAGGGTGAGGGGCGAATCTACCGCCCCCCCGCCCGCCCGCGGGATTAACGCGCCGCGATGATTGCCTCGACTATCGCGAGATCGGATGGCGTCGTGATCTTGATGTTGGCGGTCGAGCCTTCGACCACTTCGACGCGAGCGCCCGTCCGTTCGACCAAATCCGCGTCGTCGGTCGCGACGATTCCGCTGCCGACTGCCTGCTGATGCGCCGCGACCAGCAACGCGCGGCGAAATGCCTGCGGGGTTTGCGCTTGCCACAGTCCGGCCCGCGCGACGGTCGCCACGATCGCGCTGCCGTTGTCCGCGACGCGCTTCAAAGTGTCGGCCATCGGTATCGCCGCGATCGCACCGCCGGCGCGCGCTGCGGCACTCAGGCACGCCTCGAAAATTGCCGGCGTCGCCAGCGGGCGCGCCGCGTCGTGAACGATCACCAGTTCGCTTTCCGAACTGGTAAGTCCCAGCGCGATTCGAACCGAATCCTGCCGCTCGATACCGCCCGGCGTAATCTTGACCGGCACGCCCAGCCCGGCAGCCGCGCCTTCCGCGCGCGCCGCATTTTCGAATCCTTCGGGAACCGCGATCACAATTTCGCCAATCGAACTGACTTGACCAACAGCCGCGAGCGAATACGAGAGCATCGTGCGGCCGCCGAGCTTCACAAAGGCCTTGGGCGCGCTCGACCCAAGCCGCACCCCGCTGCCCGCCGCAACGATGATCGCCGAAGCCGTCAATTTACTGTTGCCCACAGCGAATTGCGGCGAGCAAAAATATTCCGTTTCGCTGCTTCGCCATCTCGCCGAGACTCGCACACCGAATCTTCACCTTCAACAAAATCGCAAGCGCCTTCGCCAAAAGAGAAGGCCGGGAGAAATTCCCGGCCTTATTCACGCCTTTGGATGGAGCGCGTCGGCTAGTTCGCGAAGATCGTCTTCAGCTCTTCCATGATTTTTTCTTCCGGATGCGCCTTGGCGATCGACAATTCCTTCACCAGCAAGGATCGCGCCGTGTCGAGCATCTTGCGCTCGCCGAACGACAATTCCTTGTCGCCCTTGAGCACCAGCAGGTCGCGCAGCACCTTGGCGATCTCCAGCGGAGAACCGGTCTTGATCTTTTCCGTGTATTCGCGATAGCGCCGGTTCCAGGTCTGCGTATCGACCTCAACCTTGCGCTGGCGCAGGATACGGTAGATCTTTTCCACCATATCTTTGCCGATAACGCGCCGCAGTCCCACCGACTCGACGTTCTCGGTCGGGATCATGATGGTCATCTTCTCGGTGCCGAGAATCCGGAGCATGTAAAAACGCCGCTCCGTCCCGGAAATGACTCGCATCTGGATGTCTTCGATGACGGCCACCCCATGGGCGGGGTAAACCACCTTTTCACCTTTCTTGAACGGCAAATTCATTGCGGTAATGGCACTCGATAACAGGCTCTGGATTTCGGACATGAGTTGATGACCGCGCAGTTCACTGGTTCATCACCGATCCGATCAGCCTAGAATGTGAATACTATTATGCCACAAAATTACTTGATTTGTAACCCCAGTATCAAAAGGAAACCGGGATTTCACCCGTGGTAGAACAGCGTTCGTAATCAGATGACAAAAAGATCAATTGAACCGGAGCTCCATAATGATTGCGTCTTCGCCGGGGCCGTAGTAGTGGCGCCTCAAACGCCGTTCTTCAAATCCAAACTTACGATAAAGCTGCCTGGCAGCCAGATTCGAACGGCGAACTTCCAGTGTAACCACGCCAGCACCCGTCGATCTTGCCTCGCTGATCGCCTCTGAAATCAGCACGGTCCCGATCCCCAGCCGGCGCGACTCCGGATGGACGGCGATATTGAGGACATGACATTCGTCGGCAATCAGCCATCGGCAGAGGAAGCCGGAAATCTGCGGGCTTGTGGACGGCAGCGCGACCATGATGCGCGAGAACGGCAGGGTCAGCTCACGTTGAAAAGAGGCCGGGGTCCAGGGGGCGGGAAAGGCCAGCCGCTCGATCTCGATGATACGGGGCAGGTCGCGACCTGTGGCGTTCCGGATGTGGATCGCCATCTCAAGCAAGCTCAGCTGCGATCCCGCCGGGCCAATTCCGCCGGTCTAAGCTCGTTCGCCGGTTTGAGCTCGCGATAACTTTTCAGGCGGCGTGCTGAAACTGGTCCGCCTCCGCCCTGAGCACGATCACCTCGAGCACCTTGTCGCGCATCCGATGCTTGAACGCGCCCACCGGCTTGCCGAACTCGATTCGGGTCGTGAAATCGGCCGGGAACGACGACGACACATAGGAGAGTCGCCGGATCGTCTCGCCGCGCACGCTTGCGCTGACCGTAATCACGTTGTCGCCGAGCATGATGTTGTAATCGTAGTCGGGCATCTCGTCGGGCAGATT
The DNA here is from genome assembly GCA_963842085.1 of uncultured delta proteobacterium. Taxonomy (GTDB): domain Bacteria; phylum Desulfobacterota; class Binatia; order Binatales; family Binataceae; genus Binatus. The sequence goes on along the minus strand of CAWJET010000001.1, from coordinate 1,034,874 downwards.
CCACAACCGCTTGAGCGACGACGGCGGCAGCTTGCGCGGCATCTCGAGCCGAACCAGGTACGCGTTGGCATACTCGGCGACGGTGTATACGGTCCCGTAACGGCGATCGCGCTCGGTTTTGTCCTCATGCATCGTGCCTTCGAAACCGTCGAACGCCACCTTGCGCTCCGTGCGCCGGCCCGCTCCGCCCGCCCGTACCAGGATTGAGCCGATCGGCGCTAGCGCGAGCCCGTACCAGCATCCGCGATATGTCATCTCGTGCGCGGGCTTGGCGTGAATCACGCCCTCGCGCAATCGCCACGCGGCCTCGCCTGCGGCAATCAACACGCCGAGCATTATCCATCCGCCGGTGCGTTGCGAAAACAGCCCGTCGCCGAGCACGTTAACCGAGAGCGCGGTCAGGATCGCGGGATAAAGAATCAGGTTCAGAATCATGTTGAGCGCGGTCGAACGGATTCGCGAGAACCCGGCCGTCGTGCCGACCGCCTCTTCGAGCTCGGCCTTTACGCCGTCGGGCATCGCGCCGAGCACCGGCTCCGCCAGCCGAAACGCGATTTGCACCGGCGCCGGCGCCGTGCGACCCGGCGACGCATCGACCGCAGCCAGCACGGTGTCGAATTCAGTTTCGAGCTCGCCCGGGAAATGTTTCTCGCCGACCGGCCCGGGCAACGCGCCGATGTCTTTCGGCAGATGCATCATCGCGAGGCCTGCCGCCGCCACCGTCGCTATGGGCGCTGGCGCGGCCGCTGCTGGAGCGGCCGCCGCGGGCTTGGGCGCCGCCGGCGCTGGCTTGGGTGCGGGCGCCGCGGCCGCAGCCGCAGGCTTGGGCGCGGCCGGCGTCACTGCTGCGCCGTTGGTCTTCGCTTCCGCGCCGCCCGCCGCCGGTGCCGGCGCTGCGCCTTCTTTGCGAAAGCGCGACGGCGCGTCGTCGGCGAACGTCTCGTCGGGATGCAACTGCCGCGCGCGCGCGAGCAACACGGCCTCGGTCTCGAGATTAGCCGGGTCGGGAATGCAACAATCTACCGGGCATACCGCGGCGCACGCTTCATGATCGTAAAAGCCGACACATTCGGTGCACTTCGACGGCACGATGTAATAGATGTCCTGCGCGATCGCAGCACTGGTCGCGCCATTTAGCTCCCACGGCACTCCGCCCGCGTATATCGCCGTGTTCGGACACTCCGGCTCGCACGCTCCGCAGTTGATACATTCGCTCGTGATCGTCGTCGCCATCTCGTAACCGGCCCTCAGTAAAATGATGTAGGAAAACCTGACCAGGAAAGCCTGCAACCGCACTGGCTCGCCACAGTTGACGATAACCGCTGAAAGTTTTGCCTGTCAATCACGCTGAATTCGATTCGGACTTCCTTCCGGCCGGAGATTATTTCCTTCCAGAATGTTACGAACGCAGTGTTCGGCGTCCGCCTCGGATTCCATCGCCTTGCGTTCGCAGACGGGTTTTGCAACTATTACCGCGATCACTCGTCCAGCCCTGACTATTGAATCTGTGCTGATAGTGTACCTGGATTGGATGTTCACTTGAACCACTGGAGGAAAGCTCGGATGAAGACAATCGTTAAGATGCTTGGTGTCGTGGCCGTGACAGCGCTCGTGACCGCGTGCGGTCCCGACATGAAGACGATCAATAACGCCACCGATCGCGCCCAGGCGGATGCGACCAAGGCAGAGGCGTCGGCGAACGCGGCGGAAGCTTCGGCCAATCAGGCTGCGACCGCGGCTCAGCAGTCCGATGCTGCGGCCAGCGATGCGGAGGATGCGGTCCGTCGCGCCAACGACGCAGTGTCGCGGCTGGAAGCGGCGTTCGCGACCTCGGTCACGAAGTAATCGATCAGACTGCGTTACTAATGATTTGAAGCGGTGGCGGAGCGAGCAATCGCGCTTCGCCACCGCTTAGTCTTGTCCGCCGCACCCGCTCAATTCTTTCCAGCGGGGTGCGGGCGACATCTTCGTCCTGGCATTGAGCGCAGGCATCACCCCTGCTGAAACCCACGGCGGGTTTCACGTTCAATTCAGTTCCCGTTTTCGCTTGCTCGGGCGGCGCCTACTCGTCCGACGAGTCTGAGGCTTTGGGATTCGCCGCGTGCCTGAGCGCCTTGCGGACCCGCTCGCGCAGGGTGTCGTCGTTCTCGATTTTGTTCTCGAGTCGCCTGAACTGCGCAACCGTAAGACCTTGCTGGGAAGCGGCTTGCTCGACCGTCAGGTTGTGGTCTTTCTGCATCGCCGCGTAAACGCTGATGTACTTGTCGACCTGGCTGGTCGGAACATCCTTGTCTTCGTCGTCGGCTTCGTCCTGGGTCACCGGAGCGGCGGGCTCCGCCGCGAGTTGAAGCGGCAGCTCCCGGCATTTGCAATCGACCCGGCGGGAGCCGGCGGCTGATCCTGCCGGCGCCGGCCACGCAAGCGAGGCCGGCAGCGTCCCGATTGCTCCACAGATTATCGCTATCACCGCGGTCGCAGCGCCCGCGCGCTTGACCGCACCAGGCTCTTTGATTTTATACACCTTGAATAGCCTCCGCCGAATCCGGCCACCCTGCAACGGTCATCCTTGCATGCCGAGCGAACTTCATAAAGATACTTGTCCCGGTTTCCAAAACGCCCTCTATTCCATCGCCAGGCTGGGTCTCGCGGCTCGCGCGGAACGAGCGGGGGGCTACGAAAATGAAAACGCGGCTCGTCAGGCCGCATCGAAAGGGCCTGCGCGCGGATGCGGTGTCATTTGGCCTGTCCACTTGCATCGCACGGCGCGATGTTTAGATTCAAGACGGTCCTGCTGCCGCCGGTGCGGTGGTGTGCGGGATGAAATCCACGACGAGATAGCCAGACGGAGATTTATTGAATGCCGGCCAAAACGGTTGAACTGCACGAGAGGGCGCGAGTCGGAATCGTCAACGGCGCGACGTTGGTGATGGAAGCCGCACGCGTAACTTTGGGCCCCAAGGGCCGCAACGTGATGATCCAGCGGAGCTTCGGCTCGCCGACGGTGACCAAGGACGGCGTAACGGTGGTCAAGGAAATCGAACTTGAGAACCGCTTCGAGAACATGGGCGCAAAGCTCATTCGCGAGGTCGCGCAAAAGACGTCCGACGTCGCCGGCGATGGCACCACCACCGCGACGGTGCTGGCGGGCGCGATCGTGCGTGAAGGGATCAAACTGCTGGCAGCGGGATTCCCGGCGATGGAGCTGCGGCGCGGAATCGACGCGGCGGTGGTCAAGGCGGTAGCAACCATCAAGGAGATGTCGCGCCCGGTGAAGGAGCGTGACAGGCTCGAGCAAGTCGCGACGGTTTCGGCCAACGGCGACAACTCGATCGGTAAAATTGTTGCCGACGCGATGGACAAGGTCGGCAAGGAAGGCGTGATCACGGTCGAAGAGGCGCGCGGGCTCGACACGGTGCTCGAGCTGGTCGAGGGGATGCGCTTCGATCGTGGCTACCTGTCGCCGTACTTCGTCACCAACGCCGATAAGTTGACGGTCGAACTCGACGAGCCGCTGATCCTGTTCCATGAAAAGAAACTGTCCAACCTGCGCGAAATTCTGCCGCTGCTCGAAAGCGTCGTGCAGACCGGACGGCAGCTCCTGATAATCGCGGAGGACGTCGAGAGCGAAGCGCTCGCCGCGCTGGTGGTCAACAAGCTGCGCGGCACGATCAAAGTTGCGGCGGTCAAGGCGCCGGGCTTCGGCGATCGACGCAAGGAAATGTTGCAGGACATGGCGATTCTGACCGGCGGCACTCTGATCGCGGAGGAACTCGGCGCCAAGATCGAGAACGTCGAGATCGCCGCGCTCGGCAAGTGCAAGAAAGTTCTGATCGACAAGGACAACACGACCATCGTCGGCGGCGCCGGCAAGAAGGCCGAGATCCAGGGACGAATCGAATTGATCCGCCGCCAGATCGAGGAAACCACCTCCGACTACGACCGCGAGAAGCTGCAGGAGCGGCTGGCCAAGCTGACCGGCGGCGTCGCCGTGATCAAAGTCGGCGCGGCGACCGAAGTCGAGCTGAAGGAAAAAAAGGCGCGCGTCGACGACGCCGTCCATGCGCTGCGCGCCGCGGTCGAGGAAGGAATCGTGCCGGGCGGCGGCGTCGCGCTGGTGCGCGCAATCGCGGCGGTGAAGTCGCTCAGACTCGATGAGGACAAGAAGGCCGGCGCGGGAATCGTCGCGTCCGCGATGGCGGAACCGCTCAAGCAGATCGCGCGCAACGCCGGTCACGAGCCGGAAATCGTTCTCAACGCAGTGCTGGAAGGCAAAGGCGATTTCGGTTTCAATGCCGCCACCGAGGTTTACGAAGATCTCGTCAAGGCGGGCGTGGTCGATCCGGCCAAGGTCGTGCGTTCCGCGCTCGAGAACGCGGCCAGCGCCGCATCGCTGATGCTGACGACCGAGGCCGCCGTGGCCGAAGCGCCGAAAAAGCCAACGCCGATGACTGGGATGCCTGCTGGCGGTGGAATGGGCGGCATGGGTGGGATGGGCGGCATGGGCGGCATGGGTGGTGGAATGGAGGACTACGGCGACGACTTCTAGCCGCTGGCCCGAGATTGGCGATCATCAAACAGTCGAAAATGGTTCCGCTGGGGACGAAAACAGCAATCAAACGGGAACCATAAGGCACGTGCATCGAATAGTCGTTTTCGCGCAGGCGCAATAGTTACATGGCAAACTGTTGTGAGTAGCTAAATACGACTCTGCCGAGCGCGAGAAGATTGGCAATGATGCCGAATATCCGTCTGTGAGTTGACGTAAATGAATTCGGCGTCACTGGTTCATCAGTGAGTTTTAATCGCATCTTCACGAACGCGCCGTCGCTAAGATCGAGATGCTATTAGCTAGTCCATCAAGGTTATCGTCTCGCGACCAAGGCTTGCATAGCGCTGGGAGTTTGTGAGACAAATTGAGAGTCTCAATGCAGGAGCCCGTGAACGAGACTTAGCAACACTCCTGCGCATTCCTTAGGAGGAAGAAATGGAAGGGTTAATGAGAAAAACTTCGAAACTGGTGGGTCTTGCCGGGGCTGTGTTGGCCCTTTCGTTGCTCGCAGGATGTTCGTCGAACGAGCCTGATCCAGCACAACGCGCCGTCAACGCGGCGAACCAGGCTGATCAGGCTGCGGCTCGCGCCGATGCGGCGGCCCAGAAGTCGGCAGCGTCTGCGGCGCAGGCTCAGGCGGCGGCGAGCCGCGTAGAGCAGGCGGCGAGCGATGCGAAGGCGGCTGCGGACCGCGCAGAGGCGATCGCGTCGAAGACGATGTCGGAGCATCATGTCCACGTCCACGTCCATCACCACCACAGGGCAGCGGCGGCGGAGGCAGCTCCTGAAGCGGCACCGTCGGGAGGTGGCGAAGCGGCTCCAGCGCCCGCTCCTGCTCCTGCGACTCCGTAATTTCGCTCAGGCTTGATAGTGACGAGGGCGGTTGCATCGGCAGCCGCCCTCTTTTGCCTTACTGTTCCTTTTGCCGGACTGATTACTCAGTTGCGGCGTCAGTGTTGCTGACACCCAGTTGCCGCGCGTAGACGGCTCGGCTCCGGCCGCGGCGCATCTCAAGCCGCGAACGTAACGATCACCTTCAGCGACTCGGGCTTCTGCGCGGTCGCAAACGCCTCGGTGATCTGCGCCAGCGGGAACCGATGCGTCACCAGTTCGGCGGCGTTGATTACGCCGCGCTCGACCATCGACAACGCCTCACGCGTTTCGTCGGGTCCGCATGAATAGCTGGGTACGAGCCGGGTCTCGTTGAAGTAGAGGTCGTGCGGCTTGACGAGCAGTTCGTCGTCGGGCGGTGTCGCCGTGAACTGAACGACGGTGGCGCCCTTGCCGGCGGCGGCAATGCCGGCGGCGATAGCTTTCGAGGTGCCTGGTCCGACGATGACGACGTCGGCCATCGCGCCGTTGGTGATTTCGCGCACCTGCTCGACCAGGTTGTCGCCCTCGACGACGATTGCGCGATCCGCACCGAGCTCGAGCGCGCGGTTGGCACGCGAATGGAACAGGTCCGCGCCGAGGATCGTCCCGGCGCCGAGATGCCGCGCCAGCTTCACGTGCATCATGCCCATGATGCCCAGCCCAATGATCAGAATGGACTCGCCGGCCTTGAGGCCGGAGCGCTTGAGCGACTTGACGACGCAGGCCGCCGGCTCGATCAGTACGCCGTCGGCGTCGGCAATCGAGTCGGGGAGGCGCAGCGTGTCGCGCTGATTGGCGGCGCTCACGAGAAAGAATTCCGCCATCCCGCCGGGCACGATGTTGGTCGCGCGCCAGGTCGCGCACTGCACGTATTCGCCGCGCCGGCACGCCGCGCATTGGAAGCAGGGTGCATGATGGTGCACGAAGACGCGGTCGCCGCGCTTGAATCCGCGCACGCCCGCGCCGGTCTGCTCGACGACGCCAACCGGTTCGTGGCCGAGCACGAGCGGCGCCTTGCGCTTGATGTACCAGGGCATGATGTCGCCCGAGCAGATGCCGCACGCGCTGGCGCGGACCAGGATGTCGCCGTCGCCGGCCACGGGGCGGGCGCTTTCCTCGACGCGGATGTCGCCGAAATCGTAGAGCCGAGCTACCTGCATAAAGTTACCGCCATGTTAGAATCGCATCATGCCACGGCCGAAATGCCCGCCGATAGCCGCCGACATCATCACGGAGATCGGCGACAAAGTAGTTTTGATCGAGCGCAGGAACTTTCCACCGGGATGGGCGATTCCCGGCGGGTTCGTCGACTTTGGCGAGACGGTCGAGGATGCGGCGGTGCGCGAGGCGCGCGAGGAGATTTCGCTCGAGGTCAAGCTTCGCGCGCTGCTCGGCGTGTATTCGCGGCCCGAGCGCGATCCGCGCGGCCAGACGATCACACTGGTGTACGTCGCGCGCGCGTCGGGGACACCGCGCGGCGCCGATGACGCCAAGAATGCGACTCTGTGCGATCCACGCAACCCGCCGACTCCGCTCGCGTTCGATCACGCGGAAATTCTCGCCGACTATGTGCGCTGGCTCGACACGGGCGAATTCCCCGCTCCCTGGCGCAGGCGCCGGGGCTAAGGCGCGAGCCGTCGAACTTCATCGCGCGGCGACGCCGAACGCATCCGCGCCCGGAAGATCAGCGCGGCGCTGAGGTACGCCGCGAGCAGCACCGGAAATCCCGGATGCGGCACGGCTTTAATCAGGGCCGTTGCGACGCAAGCGGTGAGTATTGCGGCGCCGGCAATCAACGAAATCTGATGGGCGGCCTCGCGCCGCCGGAAGCCGTTCCATGCGGCGAGCGTCCCGAACAGGTACGCGGGCAGCAGCAGGGTTTCAGGGATCCACGCCAGCGGCGACATCAGGAGCGCAAGCGCGACCCACAGTCCGAAAACGAGACCGTCGAGGTCGGTGCGGCCGCGGCCGGTGACCGTGGCAGCGGCGGCGATTGCGAGCAGCGCGAGGTCGATGAGCGCGGTGATTGCGAGGACCGCGAAGAACGGCGCGGCGATAACCGTCGTGCCGGCGAAGTGCGCAACGCATTTTCGAACAAACGCGAGCATGGTGAGTTCTGCGTGCGCCACGGCATGGTAGGAAACGGGCACTCCCTGCGTCGCGAGCTCGATCCACAGGGCGGGATTCGTCAGCAACACGCCGGCGGCAAAGAATCCGATCGTCCAGCCGAGCGCGCGCCAGCGGCGGCCAAACAAAAGATATCCGGCAACTGCCGCGGGGTAGAGCTTGAGCAGCGCCGCGAGCGCCAGGCACAGTCCCGCGGCCGCCGGGCCCTCCCGCCGCGCGCAGAACCATGATGCGCACAGCAGCGCCAGCAGCATCGGCGTAACCTGGGCTGCAACCATCGCGCCCGCGAACTGCCGCGACAGCATCACCAGCGAAAGCACGATGATCGCCGGCGCTGTTCCCAGCGGAGGAGCGTTCGCGCGCGCCAGCATCAGCACGGCGACAACGAGGCATAGCATCTGCCCGGACAGCCAGACCCAGAACGCGGTTTTCTGAGCGAGCCGGGCCAGCGGCGAAAACTCCACGACGAAAAACGGCGTGTAATTGCAAAAGCGCGGACGCTCGAGGCCGGGCCGCAATTCGGGTTTTGTGGCCTGCACCCTCCGGGGTCGCCGCCGGTCGAATAGTCGGTCCACCAGCCGTAAAAGATGGCGAAATCGATGTCGTCGTAACGGTGCTGCACCGCGCGCACGCGGTGGACGAATGAGAGCGCCGCTACGAGCGCGAGGATCGCCGCCGCAATCGGGGTAATCGGAAGCCGGCGCAGAGAGGTGCGCGAACCCGCCGGGTCGGCCATCGCTGCTAGCGCTTGAGCTTCGCGACGGCGCGCTCGATACGATCGAATGCTTCGTTCAGATTCTTCACCGAGGTGGCGTACGAAAGCCTGACGTGATCGGGCGCGCCGAAGTCGTTGCCGCCGACCAGCGAGACGTGCGCCTGGTCGAGGATAAATGCCGCGAGCGCGTCGCCGTCGGTGATTTGCTTGTCGCCGAACCGGCTGCCGAGCAACTCCGACACGTTGGGGAAAGCGTAAAATGCGCCCTGCGGTACGTTGGGCAGCTTGAAGCCCGGGATCCGCCGCACGCGCTCGACCACCAGCGCGTTGCGTTCGCGGAACGCCTCGAGCATCGGCTTGAGCTCGTCCTGCGGACCGGTCAGCGCCTCGATCGCGGCAGCTTGCGTGATGGAATTGGGATTGCCGCTGTTCTGGCTCTGCAAGCGGCCGGCGGCCGCGATCGCTTCCCTGGGTCCGGCCGCAAATCCGATGCGCCATCCCGTCATCGCGTAGGTCTTCGACAGCGAGTTGAAAACGATGCCGTGGGACTTGAGCCGCGGTTCGAGATAGAACAGGTGCGGCGCGAGTCCGTCGTACACGATGTGCTCGTAAACGTCGTCGGACATCACCCAGATGTCGGTGTCGACCAGCACCCTGGCAATGGCGGTGAGCGATTCGGGTCCGTACACGGCGCCGGTTGGATTCGACGGCAAGTTGAGCATGATGCCGCGCGTGCGCGAGGTGATCGCGCGGCGCAAAGCCTCGGGCTCGAGCATGAAGCCGGACTCCTCGGAGCACGGCACGAACTTCGGCTCGGCGCCGGCCAGCGAGACCATCGCGGCGAAACTCACCCACGCGGGTGTCGGTATGATCACTTCGTCGCCCTCGTCGAACAACGCGGCGATTACGTTGGCCTCGGCCTGCTTGCATCCCGCCGACGCGATTATCTCGCCCGGCTCGTAGTCGAGGTTGTTGTCGCGCTTGAGCTTGAGCTTGATCGCATTTTTGAGCGCCGCAGTCCCGCCCACCGGCGTGTATTTGGTCTGGCCGGCGGCGAGCGCTTTGTCGGCGGCCTGCTTGATGCGCTCGGGGGTGTCGAAGTCGGGCTCGCCGGCGGCCAGCGAGATGACGTCGATGCCCGCGAGCTTCATTTCAGTGGCGCGGGCGTCGGCGGCCAGCGTGGCGGACGGCTTGATGGCGGCGATTCTGCGATTGAGCTTCAGCATTGGTTAAAGTCCGGGCTGCAAATGATCCAGCGAAATACGCACGGCGCGCGGCCGCCGCGAACAGGACCGATTGTATCGTTCCCGGCGTTTTGAAAGAACCGCTCAAGCGACCTTGAGCTTTTCGCGCAGCCGCTCGATCACGAGTTCCGGCACCAGCTCCGGCAAGCGCTTGCCGTAGCCCGCGACTTCCTTGATCAGGTGCGAGGAGCTGAAGAACAGCCGCGGATTCGAGAACATGAAGATGGTCTCGACGTTTGGGCTCATCTGCTTGTTCATCTGCGCCATCTGCAGCTCGTAATCGAAATCCGTCACGGCGCGCAGCGAGCGGATCAGCACTTTGGCGCCGATTCGTTCCGCATAATCGACCGACAGCCCGCTGAACTTGTCCACGCGGGCACGCGGCTCGAGATCGCGGATGACCTCGCGGATCATCTCGACGCGCTCGTCGCCGGTAAACAGTGCCGCGTCCTTGTGCGGATTGTAGGTCACCGCGACGATCACCTCGTCGAAGATCGCGACGCTGCGCCGGATGACGTCGACGTGCCCGTTGTGGATCGGGTCGAAGCTGCCGGGGTAGACGGCAATCAACGGAGAACGCTCTTTGCTCTTGGTCATTTTCCCTTAGGCCATCACTCTGCACTCGGCGCCGGACTGGGTCGCCGGTAAAAGGCGATCCGATGATCACCGAGAGTTGCAACAAATGCGCGCTCGTGGGCTCTGGGAGCGGCTGGTGCCGCGGGCGCGCGCTTCGATTGTTCCACGACCACCCATCCGCCGGGCGCGACCAGATGGAGTTCAGCAAGCAGCGCCAGGACCTCCGCACTCATGTCATCCTTGTACGGCGCGTCAACGAAGACCAGGTCGAACGACTCGTGCGCGCGCCCAAGTTCGGCGAGCGCGCGACGCACGTCTGAGATGAGCAGGCGCGCGCGATCGCCCAGCTCGAGCTGGACAAGATTGGCGCGAATCGCTGCGGCCGCGTCGCGCGAGGAATCCACAAACGTGACATGCGCGGCGCCGCGCGAGAGCGATTCGATTCCCAGCGAGCCGCTGCCGGCGAAAATGTCGAGCACGCGCACCCCGCTGAGATCCATTCGCACCGCCAGCCGCGAGAAAATCGACTCGCGCGCCCGCGCCGAAGTGGGCCGGGTGTGCCAGCCGCGCGGTGCTTTCAGCCGCCGGCCGTGAGCTTGTCCCGCAATAATTCGCATCGCGCCAGTTTATTTTCGAAGCTGAATCGCTCGACGCCTCTTGCCTCGAAGTCGCGGACGATAGATAACCCGTTCTGCCCGGACCCCGCAAGTTCGGGAATCGATCAAGGGGCGAGGCTTGTGCCTCTGGCGGATTTGCGAAATTTTAGCTAGCAATCATTAGATTCCCGAACTCAAGAACTTCGATGTTGAAGGCTCAGTAATACTCCGGCCATGCCCGAGAACGATCAACCCAGGTTTTCCGACGCGGCGCTCGACGAGTACCGCCAAATGCTCACCCGCTATCCGACGCGGCAGGCAGCGCTGCTGCCGACGCTGTGGATCGCGCAGCGCGAGTTCGGATGGCTCAGCGATGCGACGCAGGACTACGTCGCACATCTGATGGAACTGCCGCCGGCGCACGTTCGCGCCGTGGTCACCTTCTACACGATGTACCATCGCAAGCCCGTCGGCCGCTACCTGCTCGACGTGTGCACGAATCTCTCGTGCCGGCTGCGCGGCGCCGACAAAATCGTGGACTGCATCCGGCGCCGGCTGAAAATCGAGCTCGGCGAAACGACGCCTGACGGCAAGTTCACGCTGGCCTCGGTCGAATGCCTGGCCTCGTGCGGGACCGCGCCGATGCTCCAGCTCAACCAGGACGCGTTCGTCGAAAACCTCACCGAAGAAAGCACCCTCAAACTCATCGACGAGCTTGCCGCACGTGACAATTGAGTTAATCGCGGGCGCAATCAAAGCGATCCTGATGATCGTGCTCGGATTGAGCCTGTCGCTGTTCCTGCTCTATTTCGAGCGCAAGGGCAGCGCGCTCATCCAGGACCGAATCGGCTCGAATCGCGTCACCGTCACCGGCCTCGGCAAGCGCATAGGGATGCCCAACCTCGGCATCATCAACACCACCATCGCCGACCCCATTAAAATGTTCACCAAGGAAGACTTCATCCCGGCCGGCGCGGACAAATTCCTGCACACGCTCGCGCCGTTCCTGGCGCTGTTCCCGGTGATGATCACGTTCGTCGTGATCCCGTTTGGCGACACGATCTCGATCGCCGGCCATCGCATCGGTCTCGAGGCCGCCAACCTCAACGCCGGCGCGCTCTACCTGCTCGCGACGATCGGGCTTGGCGTATACGGCATCGCGCTCGCGGGATGGTCCTCGAACAATCGATGGGCGCTGCTCGGCGGGATTCGCGCGACCGCGCAGATGATCTCGTACGAGTTGGCGATGGGACTCGCGATCGTGTCGGTGATCATGACCTTCGGCACACTGAACCTGCAGGAAATCGTGCGCGGGCAGGGCGGCGTGTGGTTCGGATTTCTGCCGCGGTGGGGAATCTTTACGCAGCCGCTCGCCTTCATTCTCCTGCTCGTAGCGGGCGCGGCGGAATCCAAGCGCATTCCGTTCGACCTGCCCGAGAGCGAGTCGGAGCTGATCCAGGGCTATTTCACCGAATACTCGGGCGGCAAGCAGGCGGTCTTCATGCTCACCGACTTTGCCGAGCAGTCGCTGGTCGCGATGCTGCTGACGACGTTTTTCCTCGGTGGATGGCAGGTTCCGTGGCTGATGCTCGATGGATTTCACCTGCCGGGCGGCGCATTTATCGCGGTTCCCGCGCTTGCAGTCTCGTTGTTGGGCGTCGTCGCGTTCCTGGTCAAGGTGGTCGCGCTGTGCATCTTTCTCGCCATGGTGCGATGGACTCTGCCGCGCTTCCGCTACGATCAATTGATGCGCCTGGGGTGGAAAGGACTGGTGCCACTCGGACTCCTCAATGTGCTGCTGACCGCATTCGTCGTGGTCGCAACCGGGAGAGTCCAGTGATGCCGCCGTTCCTCTACATCTTTCTTGGCGCGTTGGCGATCGTCTCCGCCCTCGGCGTCATTGTCCAGCGCAATCCGGTACATTCGCTGCTCGCCCTGATCTCAACCCTGATGACCATCGCCATCCTGTTTATTGGCGAGAACGCTGTCGTGGTCGGTTTCCTGCAGATCATCGTCTATGCCGGCGCGATCATGATTCTGTTCCTGTTCGTGATCTGGCTGTTGAATCTTCAGGTCGAAACCGGTCCCACGGGTCATCTCGCGCTCAAGGTTTTCGGCTCGCTGGCAGCCGCTCTGCTGATGACCGAGCTGCTGTTAATCTTCGCGCCCCCTCATCTACAGGTGGAGTTAACTCATGGGCCGGTCGGCTACGGTTCGCTCGCAAGCCTCGCCGGCAAGCTGTTCACTGACTATCTGGTCGCGTTCGAGGTGACCTCGGTGCTGCTGTTGGCGGCGGTGGTCGGTTCGATAGCGCTGGCGCGGCGGCTGCCGGGTACCGATGATCCCCTCGCTAAGGCGAAGAAGATCGCATCATGATCCCGCTCACCTACATGATGTCGCTGAGTGCGATCATCTTCGCCATCGGTGTCGCCGGCGTGATCATCCGCCGCAACATTCTGGTGATGTTCATGTCGATCGAGCTGATGCTCAACGCCGTGAATCTCGCATTCATCGCGCTCGGCAGCCGGTTTGGCTCGATGGACGGTCAGGTGATCGTGTTCTTCGTAATGACGGTCGCGGCGGCCGAAGCGGCCGTTGGCCTGGGCATTATAATTTCGATTTTCCGAAATCGCGAAACCGTCCACGCCGACGACCTAACCCTGTTGAGATGGTGACGAATATCAATGACGGTTGAGTTTCCAGCACTCGCGCTAATCCTGATGTTCCCGGCGCTCGGCGTCGTGTTCAACCTGTTCTTCGGCGCCAGGTACGGACGCAGCGCGGTCAACATCGTCGGCCCGGGCGTCATCTTCGCTGCCTTCGGCGTTGCGACGTGGGCATTTGTGACGCTGCTCGCGATGCCCCCGGGCGGCGCGCTGGCCGCGCATCTGTGGGGATGGATCGAGGCGGGCCGCTTCCACACCGAGTTCGGACTGCGCCTCGACGCGCTATCGGGCGTGATGGTGATGATAGTCACCGGAGTCGGCGCACTAATCCATCTATACTCAGTTGGGTACATGGCGCACGACGAGGACTTCGCGCGCTTCTTTACCTACATGAACCTCTTCGCACTATCGATGTTGATACTCATTCTTGCGGACAACTTGCTAATGATGTTCGTGGGATGGGAGGGTGTCGGACTATGTTCCTACTTGCTAATCGCATTCTGGTACACCAATCCTCAGTACGCCTATAACGGCCGCAAGGCATTCGTCGTCAACCGAATCGGTGACGCGGGCTTTCTGCTCGGAATCTTCACCATCGTCGCCACCCTCGGCGCGCACGGCGTGTGGACGCTGAACTTCGTCGAGCTGCGCAACAACACTGCCTTGCTCGGCGGCGCCGCGGCGACCGCGGCGGCGTTCCTGCTCTTCATCGGCGCGACCGGCAAGTCAGCGCAGATTCCGCTCTATGTGTGGCTGCCCGACGCGATGGTCGGCCCGACTCCGGTCAGCGCGCTGATCCACGCAGCGACGATGGTCACCGCCGGCGTGTACATGATCGCGCGCCTCGGCTTCATCTATGCGATGGCGCCCAGCGCGCTCGACCTGGTGGCGACGATTGGCGCGGTTACCGCGCTGTTTGCCGCGAGCATCGCGATCGTCCAGCCCGACATCAAGAAGGTGCTCGCCTACTCTACCATCAGCCAGCTCGGCTACATGTTTCTCGGCGTCGGCTCGGGCGCGTATGCCTCGGGCATTTTCCACCTCATGACCCACGCGTTCTTCAAGGGCCTGCTGTTTCTCTGCGCCGGTTCAGTGATGCATGCTCTCGGCGGCGAGCAGGACATGAACAAGATGGGCGCGTTGCGCCGCAAGGTGCCGATCACGTTCTGGACCATGTTCGTCGCGACGCTCGCGATCGCTGCCGTGCCTCCTTTCTCTGGTTATTTTTCCAAGGACCTGATCCTCGAAGCCGCGTACGACTCGGGACATTCGTGGCTCTGGTTTCTCGGTGTGATCACCGCCGGCTTCACTTCGTTCTACATGTTCCGCCTGATCTTCATGACGTTCTTCGGCGAGTCACACGTTGATGCTGAGAAAGAGCATCACATCCACGAATCCCCGGCCGTAATGACTATTCCGCTGATCGTACTGGCTATTCTCGCAACGGTCGGCGGATGGATAAACCTTCCCGGCGGACTGCTGTGGGGAAATGCGTTCGTGCGATTCCTCACGCCGGCCGTCGGTACCTTCAAACCGATCTTCGAGGCGAACCCAACTTCCCTCTCTTTCGTCGCGAGCGCCTTTTCAGCATTCGGGATAGCGCTCGCATACGTGTTGTACCTGCGCCTGCCGGGAATCCCGATGCTGCTGGCGTGGCGGCTCAAGGCCGGCTACGACTTGCTACTCAACAAGTACTACATCGACGGACTATACAATTTCATCGTCACGCGTCCTCTGTTCTGGGTATCGAATAATGTACTCAACCGCGCAATCGACACCTTCGTGATCGACGGCGCCGCCGAGGGCGCCGGACTTGCCGTCCAGACTTCCGGTCAGGTAGCGCGCCGGGCCGAAACGGGCAACGTCCAGCACTACGCATTCGTTTACCTGCTGGGTGCGTTGGGCATCGTGGCCTACTACCTGTTCCTGGTGACGGGCCGATGAACGGCGGCGTGCTGACAGCTCTGATTTTCCTGCCGCTGATCGGCGCGCTCTTCATCCTGATGCAGAGTGAGGAGCGTGCGATCTGGAACTCCGCGTTTATCTTCTCGCTGCTTCCGCTCGCGCTGAGCTTCTACGTCCTGTTTGAATTTAACCCGCAGCTCGCGGACTACCAGTTCGCCGAGCAATACGACTGGATTCCCGCATTCGGCATTACATACCATATCGGTATTGACGGCATTAGCCTGTTTCTCGTTCTACTGACTACTATTTTGATTACTCTGTCGATCCTTTACTCCGGCGGCGGCGATATTGAAGAGCGGCCGCGCGAATTCTGCTTCTTCATGCTGGTGCTGGAAACCGGGTTGCTCGGCACACTGCTCGCGGTCGATTTGTTCCTGTTCTACATGTTCTGGGAAATCATGCTGATCCCGATGTACTTCCTGATCGGCATCTGGGGGCACGGCCGAAAGGTTTACGCCGCCATCAAGTTCGTACTGTTCACGATGGTCGGCTCGCTGCTCATGCTGGTCGCGATCCTGTACCTGGTGTACCAGGCGCACGTGCATTTCAACCGCATCAGCTTCGATTTGCCGCTGCTCTACCAGGTGCCGCTCACGCATACCCAGGGCCGTTGGCTGTTCGCGGCCTTCGCGCTGGCGTTCGCGATCAAGGTCCCGATGTGGCCGGTGCATACCTGGTTGCCCGACGCCCACACCAACGCGCCCACCGCCGGCTCGGTTATCCTTGCCGGGGTGATGCTCAAGATGGGTACCTACGGATTCCTGCGTTTCGCGATTCCCCTGTTTCCAACGGTCGCCGTCGAGGCGATCCCGCTGTTCATGGCGCTGGCCATAATCGGAATCATCTACGGCGCGCTGGTCGCGATGATGCAACCCGACCTCAAACGCCTGATCGCATACTCATCGGTCAGTCACCTCGGTTTCGTGATGTTGGGAATCTTCGCGCTCAACCCCGAGGGTATCGACGGCGCCATTTACCAGATGCTCAATCACGGCGTTTCCACCGGCGGATTGTTTTTGTTGGTCGGCATGCTGTACATGCGGCGCCACACGCGCGAGATTTCCGAGTTCGGCGGCCTGTGGAAGCGCGTGCCTGTCTACGCCGCGATCTTCATGGTCGTGATGCTCTCGTCGATCGGGCTGCCCGGACTCAACGGCTTCGTCGGCGAGTTTCTGATCATGCTCGGCGCGTTTATCCGGATCAGGCTGGCGACGGCTATAGCAGTCGTGGGTGTGATCCTGGAGGCGCTGTACATGCTCTGGACTTACGAGCGCGTGATGTTCGGACCGATCACCAGAGCGGTGAACGAAACGATTCGCGATCTGAACGCCCGCGAGATCGCCGTGATGGTGCCGGTGATCGCGCTGATGCTGTTCATGGGGCTTTTCCCGCGTCCGCTCATCAGCCGGATCGAGCCGTCGGTGACTGCGATGCTGGCGAGAGCGAATTTCGCCGAGGCGCAAATCGAGCTTGAACGACAGCCGAATCGCCTGCCCGCTCTTGCGGCGGCTCGGCCGCTACCAAACCGCGAACCCGAGATGGCGGCGGCCGCACGATGAGTCCGTTTAACCTGGCCGCGGTCAACTTCGTGTGGCTGCCAATTCTGCCGATGGTCATCGTTGCGGTGGCCGCGATGGTGGTGCTGCTGGTTGGCGTGAAGGTGGACGATAGCGAGAGCGAAGGGTTGGGCCTGATAACGCTCGCGTCGCTGGCCGTGGCGTTCGTATTCACACTCGGAATCTTCGGACAGAGCGGTCTCGCCTTTGCGGGCGCGATCTCGATCGACAGCTTCTCGGCATTTTTCGAGCTGGTGATTTTGATCGCCGCGATGTTCACCGTGATGATGTCGCTCGACTACGCCGCCGACAACCTTATTCCCGGCGCCGAATACTATTCGCTGCTGCTGTTCTCCACGCTTGGCATGATGCTGATGGCGGCGGCCGGCGACCTGATAGTCATCTTCCTCGGTCTCGAGACGATGTCGATCACGGTGTACGTGCTGGCGGGAATCATGCGCCGCAACGCCAAATCGAATGAAGCGGCGATAAAATATTTTCTGCTGGGCGCGTTCTCGACCGGGTTTCTGCTCTATGGAATCGCGCTGGTGTACGGCGCGACCGGTACGATCAAGCTCGGCCCGATTCACGACGCGGTTGCCTCGGGCGCGATGGAATCGAATCCCCTGCTGCTGCTCGGCATCGGCCTGATGGTGATCGGCTTCGGCTTCAAGGTTGCCGCGGTGCCATTTCATATGTGGCTGCCTGACGTTTACGAGGGTGCGCCGACTCCCGTGACCGCGTTCATGGCGGTGGGCGTCAAGCTCGCCGCGTTTGCCGCCTTTGTCCGCGTTTTCCTGGTCGATTTCGCATCCATCGGCGCGCACTGGCAGACAGTGCTGTGGATAGTTGCGGCGTTGACGATGACGGGCGGAAATCTGCTCGCCGTCGTCCAGACCAATATCAAGCGGATGCTTGCATACTCCGCGATTGCGCACGCGGGCTACCTGTTGCTGGGGATAGCGGCGGGAGTGCAATCCGGTCCGGCGATTCTTTATTACTTACTCGGATATGCATTCACAAACCTGGGCGCGTTCTCGGTAGTAATCGCACTCGAAAAGCGCGGCGAAGTAGGCAATCAGATCAGCGACTTTCGCGGCTTGGCGGCGCGTCAACCCTTGCTTGCGGGCGCAATGGCTGTCTTCCTGTTGTCGTTGACCGGGGTTCCGCCGATGGCCGGCTTCGTCGGCAAAGTCTACATCTTCAGCGAGGCGCTGCATCAGGGCTACGTAGGACTGGTAATAATCGCTGTACTCAATAGCGTAGTCTCTGCCTATTACTATTTTTATGTATTGGTCGCGATGTATATGCAGGAGGGCGGCGTCGAAGTTCGGCGACTGAGTACACGTCCCGCGCTGGTGGCTTCGATCGGACTGGCCGCACTCGCTACGATCTTGATCGGAGTCTATCCCCAGCCGTATATCGCTTCCGCCGCCAACGCATTTCAGTCCGCCAGCGGCGCCGAAGGAATTCACGCCGCCGCCCTCGATCCGTAGCCCCGCCCTGTCGAGCGCGTTTACTTGCGGCGCGCGGGTTTTTTCGACGCCGGCTTCTTCGCGGATTTCATCGCCGGCTTGGGCTTCGCGCTCGCCGTCTGACTACCCGCGTATGCGTCGGCCTCTATCTCGATCATCATGTCGGGATTAGCTAGCCGGCGCACTCCTACGATGGTCGATGCGGGCGGCGAGTCGGCGAAGAATTCCTTGTGCGCGCGAGCTGCTTCCGCAAAGCGTCCCATGTCCGTGACAAACACCCGCGTGCGAATTACTTGATGCATCGCGAGCCCCGCGCGCTCGAGCGCCGTGCGGATGTTGACCAGCGCCTGACGCGCCTGCACGTACATCTGTCCCGCGCCGACGATCAGCCCGCGCTCGTCGGTGGCCGTGGTGCCCGAGACCGCGACAATGTCGCCCGCCCTGACCAGCCGCGAATATCCGAAGATCGGTTCCCAGGGCGTATTGCTCGAGATTCGCGAGATCGCGCTCATCGTAGTCTCCCTCCCCGCGAGCGAAGTCAGGATATGCGCGCGAGTCTTTGCTCAGATATCGCGGCCGGGATACGCCTCTTCGAGTTCTCGCGCCACCGAGCGCATCGGAGGACCTACCAGCCGTCCCGATGGCATCAGCCAGTTGAGAATTCGCGTCAGTGGCCGCACACCTGCGACCGAACGCTCCGCGCTTCGCACCATGTCGAGTTCATGCTCGACGATTCGAGAATTGTGCCGATTTGCGAGCCCAATGCCCACGAGAATAACGCGCCGCTCTTCCACCCGACTACCTCCACTCATCCGCCCCAAGGCGCAAAATAATGATCGAATGATACAGATGCCCACGAAATAGTCAAAAAATTTCTCGCTCGCCCGCCCGTGAGCGAACTGCGCAGGGCTGCCCGACGCCGGGCAAAACGCGCGCTTGAAGTTGTCCTGCACCTATCGTATTCTTGCCCCGTTTCGAGTTTCCGCGCTCAATTGAGCACCGACCAACCAAGGAGAAAGCGATGCGCAAGGTCCTGCTTCTGGCACTAGTTTCGATGTTCTTCGCGACGGCCTGCAGTAAATCCGAAGAGACGGCTCCCGCTCCCGAAACTGCTGCGTCGGCGGCCGCGCCTGCCGAGGCCGCCAGCCCCGCGATGGCGCCCAGCGCTGCCGAGGCCGAGAGCCCTGCTGCCGCAGCCAGCCCGGCCGCGCCCTAATTCATTTCGTTTTCCTGGCGGGTTCCCGCGCGCCGTTTAGAGCCGTCGGCGCGCGGGAGACTCGCTGACCGCGCCCCCCGGAAGAACCGGCCCGATCACTGAATCGGGCCTGATGGGCGCGCGCTGCCGGTCCTCTCATGTCACTTCGGCGGCTATTGCTCTTCGTCAGGTTCCTTTTCATAGCCGCTGGCCTCAAGCTCCGAAGTAGCCCGGGATTCCGCACGCGGTTCTGAGCCCCCGCTGGTTGACGGCTCGGGCGCCGCGTGAGGCGCTTCGCTGCGAATTATCTCGACCGCGCGATGCGCCGCCTCGCCCGCAAGCTTCTTCAGTTCCTCCGACTTGCGCGCCAGTTCCGCGGTCGTGCGCGATAGCTCCGACCTCAGCTCCGCGGACTTCTTCGAATACTCCGCCCTGAGGTCCGCAATCCTGGCCATCGCCTGCTGACGGGCTGCGTCGCGCTTGCGAGCGTCGCCCAGCGCGGACCTTAGCTCGGACGCGAGCTTGCGTCCCTGGTCGCGCAGTGCCGCTATCTGCGACGCGAGTTGCGCACGCGCCTTTTGCGCCTCGCTTCTGAAGCGCGCTTCGATCTTTCGCGCCCTGGCCTCGCGCTCGAACTTGACCCGCAGCGCCTTGACGGTCTTGCGCAGTTGCTCGAGTTGCCCGAGCGCGGGCTTCGCGGCCTTCTTCCGTTTCGCTGGTTTTTTCTTTGTCGGCATCCGTCGCCTCCGGTTGCAAAGCGTTTCATCGCCAATTCCATTATCCCGCAACGCTGACTACGCCCGCAATTCTACTCCTGATTGAGGTGCAGCGATTGGCCCCTGCTGCTACGATGCGTTCGCAATGGCCGCCACCATCCCCGAACCTTCTGCGCCTTCCCAGCACCTGAAGCCCGGTCTTTCGCTCTTCGATTCCGCGACCCTGGTCGCCGGCTCGATGATCGGCTCGGGCATCTTCATTGTTTCCGCCGATATCACCCGCCAGGTCGGCACACCGGCCGCGCTGCTGATGGTCTGGCTGGTGGCCGGCGTAATGACTATCGCGGGCGCGCTGGCGTACGGCGAGCTCGCCGCGATGATGCCGGCTGCGGGCGGACAATACGTCTATCTGCGCGAGGCTTACGGCGGGATGTGGGCGTTCATGTTCGGCTGGACGCTCCTGCTCGTCATTCAGACCGGCACGATCGCGGCGGTCGCAGTTGCGTTTGCGCGGTTCGCCGGCGTCATGTGGCCGGTGCTCGGCTCGAATCTCTGGGTAGGAATCGGCGGCGCCGGACTGTCGGGCGAGCGCGTGGGCGCCATCGCGGTGATCGCGGTCCTCACCGGGGCGAATCTGCGCGGGCTGGACATGGGCAAGTGGCTGCAGAATTCCTTCACCAGCGCAAAAATTCTATCGCTCTGTTTGATTGTTGTGGTCGGATGCCTGATCGCACCTAATCCCGCCGCGATTCACGCAAACTTCGGCAGCTCGACCGCCTTCGTCGGCAGCCCTTCCATGTCGCTAGCTGGAGCGGGCGTGTTCGGCGCCGCGATGGTCGGCGCCCTGTTCTCGGCCGACGCATGGGCCAGCGTCACCTTCACCGCAGCCGAGGTCCGCAATCCCAAACGCGATCTTCCCTTGGCGCTTGCGTTCGGAACCGGCGTGGTGATCGGGCTCTACCTCCTCACCAACGTCGCCTATCTCTGCGAATTGCCGGCGTCGGGAAATGCGGCCGCGGCAACGGTAGTGGGGAGCGGAATCGCGCATGCTGCCAGCGATCGGGTCGCGGCCGCCGCGATGGAAGTCGTATGGGGCGGCGCGGGCGCCCGGTTAACCGCAATTCTGGTGATGATCTCCACATTCGGATGTGCCAACGGACTGATCCTGACGGGCGCGCGCGTCATCTACGCGATGTCACAGGACCGGGTCTTCTTCGCCGCCGGTGCCCGCCTCAATCGCGCGAGCGTGCCTGCCGTGGCGCTCGTAATGCAGGGAGTCTGGGCCGCTATCCTCACCTTGTCGGGAACTTATTCCGAACTGCTCGACTACGTGATCTTCGCGCAGCTGATGTTCTACGTGCTGACGGTGTCCGCCGTCTTCGTGCTGCGCCGCCGCCTCCCCGGCGCGCCGCGTCCATACCGCGCGTGGGGCTATCCCGTCGTGCCCGCGCTTTACGTCATCGCGGCCTCGGCCCTGATGGTCGATCTGTTGATCGTGAAGCCAGGTTATACCTGGCCCGGACTGCTGATCGCGCTGAGCGGCGTCCCGATTTACTACTGGACAACCTCCCGCGCCCGCTCGGCGCGGCGATAGCTATTGGTTGCTGTCTCGGTTGACGTCCGGCGTCGAACTGTCGCTGCTTTGGTCTGTGGTGGCGAGTGGCGCGCCCGCTTCGGCGCAGTCGGGTTGACCCAGCTTGCCGCTGCGGAACTCTCCCGCAATAGTAGTCAGGATGTACGAGCTGCGCTCCGGCGACTGATTGCCGGCGAGCTTGAATAATTCAGACGCGTTGCGCGCCGCTTCGGTCGCATCGTGGTCGTTCTTGGGCAACCCATATATCTGAAATACCTTGCACAGCGATTCGATTCCGTCTTTACGATCGCCCGGCGTAATCGGAACGTCCGAACTCTGTGCCGACGGCGCCGTCCCATTCACTCCAATCCCCGCAAGGTTCCGCAACATTTCGCTGACGAAGAAAAAAATCAAAAGCAACACCACGGCCCCGGCGATCACGCGTCCGGCTCTCTGACCCGCTGAAAGCTCGCTCCATGGGATCCACTCGAATCCTCCCTTGCCCTTGCCGTCGCCGCTTGGGGTTGGCGACGACGTGCGGATCACCGGCGTGCGAAGTTCGGCCTTAAATGGCTTGGACTGCGGCGACGACCCACGCAGTGGCGGCGAAGCGGCAGGATTGCCGCTCGACGGCTTTGGCGATTTGGGCTCGCCTGCCGGCTTCGCCAGCGGAGTCGCACAGTAACCGCAGAATACCGTGCCCTCCGGGTTATCTTTGCCGCACTGCCCGCATGCAGGCATCAGATCACCTTGACCTCATTACCAGATTTTCTCGGAACCGGCGAACAGACCCAATTGTCCGCAGCCCCGTCTCTCCCCCTACTCAAAACGTCGGCCGCGCGACGAGGCACAAGCCAAAACCGACGAGTCTACACATATGAAAGCTACAGCCGGGACGCTCAAAGTCAATATGGCTGCCGAAAATTCACTTCGCGTCGGATTTGCTGCTCCAAGCTATTTCATCGCGCCTGCTCTTTGATCCGTCTGATCCGTGCGCGCTGCGCGGATGCATTCCGGCTCGACGCGTGCAACAATCGATCGCGATGTCATTACGACACGCCAGCGCCGCGTTGGCAATTGCCGCGATGCTCCTGCTCGCAAGCGGCATCGCGAGCGCGCAAGATGGCACGGTGCCGATTCCCGATTCCTCGTACGGCAACAGTGCCAACAGCTATCAGTCGCCAACCGATCTCCCGATGCCACCGCTGGATGACTCCACCAATCCGGATATCGTGACGATTCCAATTCCCGGCGGGGGCGAAATTACCGTGGACGGCCCCGACGCGCCATCCGAAACGCCCTTGCCAACTCTGCCCGGCTCGCAATGGGGCACGCTGCAGCTAAACCCATATTCTCACGACGTCGGCCCCATCGGTCCGTAGCAGCATGGAGTGCAGGGCTCACTTCTGCCCAAGGAAGTGTGAAACCCACGGTGCGTTTCATTACAATTGGTTTCTCAATAGGCCGCCTCTAGTATCCCCACTAACTGTTCCAGCGCGACGTCGGCGCCCACCGTGTTCGCGCGCTTCACTTCTTCGAGCACCGTGCCTGCGATTCGCGAAATTTCCTCGCGCGGCACGCCGACGTCGCGAAGCCGCGCCGGTACTTCGAACTTGCCGATGAACCTGGCCGTGCGATCGGCGCATTCAAGCGCCGATGAGCGCGGACTGCGCGCGTCGAAGCGCACGCCGAATCCGTCGGCGATCGGTGCGAAGCGATCCGCGGCGACGCCGGCCATGAAGCGCATCACGTGCGGCAGCGTGATGCATGACGTGATGCCGTGCGGCACGTTCCACATCGGGCCGATCTGATGCCCCAGCGCGTGCGAGATACCACCGCGCGTGTTCGACATGCCGAAAATCGAGAGCCACGCCGCGAGCTGGCATTGCACGCGATGCTCGAGTTCTTCTTCGCCATGCGTTTGCAGCGACGGCAGCAGATGCTCATTGAGCAGCGCGATCGCCCGCGTCGCGAGCGTGTCGGTAACCAGCTGATGGCGCGTCGAGTATGAGCCTTCGACCGCGTGATCGAGCGCGCGCATCCCGGTCGAGGCCCACAGCCACGCCGGCGTCTCGACCGTCAGCGCCGGATCGAGGATGACCACCCTGGCCTGCAGGCGCGGGTCGGCAACTCCCCCTTTCACCCTGGTCGATTCGTCGGTGACGCCGCCCGCCGGCGTGAACTCGCCGGCCGACAACGTGGTCGGCATCGCGATATGCAGAATCTCGCGTCCGGCGCCCGACTCGGTCGCCGCCGAGCTGAAATCGATCGTGCGCGAGCCCGCGCGCCCGCCCATCAACTGCCACGCGGCGTTCTTAACGGTGTCGATTGGGCTGCCGCCGCCGAAACTCACCATCGCATCGGCGCCGACGCGGCGCGCCTCGGCCACCAGCTCGGTGACCGTGTGCGACGGTACGTGCTGCGCCGCGCCGGTGAACACTCCGGCCAACGCGGGCCCGGCCGCACTCTTCACCTTGTCCAGCAATTTGGAGCCGCCGAGCGTCTTGCCGGTTACGATGAGCGCGCGCTTCGCCCCGCGCCGCGACAATTCGCGCCCGAGCGCTTCCGCCTTGCCGGCGGCGAAGACTACAGTCTCGAGCCGCGTGAAATGATATTCGCCAGCGGTCTTGTCCAATTTCGCTTCTCCTGACGAAAGAAATAAACGAACCGAAATTCGGGGCCTCGCCCGCCGCTTAAGGTCTCACGGGTTGATTATCACGACCGTGCCCTTGGGCAGCAGCCGCGTCAGCTCCTCGACGGCTTCGTCGTCCACTGAGATGCACCCCGTGGTCCAGTTTATATTGCCGCTGTTCAGTTTCGGTTCGTCGGTGCCGTGGATTCCGATTCGGCCGCCTACGCCGATCGGATGGCCGTCCTCGATCGGCACCTCGCCGCCGTCGCGCAGTTCCTCGTAACGGTGGCGGTCAATCGCGTTGGGATAGTTCAGTGTGAGGAACCAATCCCAGCGGCGGCTCGGATGCTTCCCGACAATCGTGTAGACACCTTCGGGCGTGCGCCGGTCGCCCTCCCACAGCTTCGTGCCCGGCTCGAAGCTGCGCCCGAACACGGCGTGGTAGGTCTTAAACAGCCGGCCTTTGTAATAGACGATCAGCTTATGTCGCTTTTTGAAGATCATCACCGACCAGTTGAGCGGATCCATGAATGCAATGTCGCGCGTCTCGTCGAACAGAATTTGACCCGCGGTCGGCACGAGATCGGTGCGGACGCCGTCGATTTTCACCTGCGCGAGTGGAGTCGGCGTCGCGGTCGGCGTCGGGGTGGAAGTGGGAGTGGCCGTGTAATCGGGCTCGGGCGTCGGTATGCCCGAAATGACGTACTTCTGGTTTGGATCGTAGCGCGGAGCCGGCGGCTGCAAGCCTGCTTTCTCCGCGTCGCCCGCGGTGATCGGCGTGTTGTCCTGCGCGACCGCCGCGGCGGGTGCGGCGTGCGCGGGCTCGGCGGCACCAATCACTACTATTGTCGCAGCAATCAATGCGGCGGCGATCGATCCGGCAATCCGGCCCATCAACTCCAGCAAAGCTCCAGCATCGCGGTCACATTATCTATTTTGTGAACGCTTGGTGCGAAGGTCAATTCTAAAGTAGCGTCAATCTGCGATTTTGTCGGCGATTTAATCCCGGGAGCATTCATTCGATGGACAACAATCTCGCCCGCGCGATGGCCGCCCTCACCACCGGAATATACGTTTTGACCACCCATGAGAATGGGCGATGCCACGGGATGTCGTCGTCGTGGGTCGCGCAGGTCTCGGGCGAGCCGGTGCTGTTCACGGCGGCGGTCGACAACGCGCACTTCAGCAGCGGCGTGATCTTGAGAACCGGTGCGTTCGGACTGAACGTCGTGGGACGCCGTGGCCGGCAGCTCGAGGACTACTTTTATTCATCGCGCGCACGGCGCGACAATAATCTCGACGCCATCGAGTTCGAGCTGTCTCCGACGCTCGCCGTGCCCTGGCTGAAGCTCGCCATGATCGCCCTGGAAGCCCGCGTGATCGAGAGCCGCGCCGCCGGCGACCATACGATTTTCGTCGCGTCGCCGGTCGGCGTACGCGTGAGCGCGAACGATCGGCCGTTGACCTCACTCGAGCTCGACTACGTTTACCTGGGTGGCAGGCAGATGGTCGCGCGCGATCGCTCCGGATGGGACTGACGCGCCTCGCGCTTGGCCCGCTCAAGCCTTTCTAACCGGGACGAAGTCCCGCTTCCGCGGACCCGCCGATTGCTTTTTTCTTGATACTGGGTGCAGGGGTCACCCCTGCCTTTGACGGTCGGCAAAATCGTCTGATAGCATCCGCGCGCGGAGAGTCTCTGAATGCCAATCGAAAAGAACGAACTGCGGCGCGTGATGGGTCATTTCGCAACCGGCGTCACGGTGATCACGTCGCTGCGCCGCTCGGGCGAGCTGCACGGCCTGACCGCCAACGCGTTTACGTCGGTCTCACTGGTCCCTCCGCTGGCGCTGGTCTGCGTGGACAAGAAGGCCGAGAGCTATCCGTGTTTCGAGGAGAGCAGGATCTTCACTGTCAACGTGCTGGCCTCGGAGCAGGAAGCGCTGTCGCGTCGATTCGCGGTCAGCGGCGGCAACAAGTTCGAGGGCGTGAGTTACAAAATCGGCGCGAACGGCGCCCCCATCCTCGACGGCGCGCTCGCCTACCTCGAGTGCAAGGTCACGGCCTCGCTCGACGGCGGCGACCATACGATCTACGTCGGCGAGATTGAGCAGGCCGAGACTCCCCACGAAGGCAAACCGCTGCTGTTTTTCCGCGGCGGCTACCGCGAGATCGGCGACTAGATCGCATGCCGATGTGAGTGGCCCGGCGCGAATCCCCGGAATCAGCGTTTTCCTGCCGTCGCACAACGAAGAAGGCAACGTCGAGCGCGTCGTGCGCTCATGGGTGACCGAATGCCCGCGCGTCGCGGATGACTTCGAGGTAATCGTGGTTGACGACGGCAGCCGCGATCGCACCGGCGAGATCGCCGAGCGCCTCGCCGCGGAGGACCCGCACGTCAAGGTCATCCGTCATCCGGTCAACCGCGGCTACGGCGGTGCGGTGATTTCCGGCATTCGGGCCGCGACCCAGCCCTACGCGCTGCTATGCGACGGTGACGGACAGTTCGATCCCTCAGATCTCGAGCGGTTGACGCCGTTTGTTCCCGAGTACGACGTCGTTGCCGGGCACCGCGTGCGTCGTGCCGACCATCTGATCCGCAGGATCAACGGCAAGGCATGGACGCTTCTCGTGCGTGCTTTGCTCGGCATCACGATCAGCGATATCGATTGCGGCTTCAAACTCTTCAAGCGCGAGAAGCTCGATGGGATGGAATTGCGCGCCCATGGTGCGATGATCTCGACCGAGCTGATGGCGCGGCTGGCAGGGCGTAACGCAAAGGTAAAAGAGGTGGACGTGCAGCATCTGCCGCGGCTGACCGGTGAGCAGTCGGGCGCCAATCTCAAGGTGGTCGCACGGGCGTTTAAGGAGCTGATAGCGCTATACCGCGAGCTAAAAGCCGAGCGCCAAGGCCCAAGGTAGGGGCGCAGCGTTCGGGGACCGGGGGCCAAGCCCCGACGCAAAGCGGATAGGCGATAGACCGATTGCGTCATCGCGACGCCCCTGCCCGAAGAAATTATCGCGATATCCCCTCAAGTTCTTGCCGACACCCCGATGGCACAGGTATAGCAATACCCTCAATAGTCACATTGCGGTCCATTAAGGGCCGCCGAGATCAAGGAGATCCACGAGTATGAAGCGCACCCTTTCCGTCCTTTCCGCAGCTTTCTTCGCTGCCGCGTTGGCGATGCCGGCTTTCGCCCAGGAAGCCTCGCCAGCGGCTGAGTCGAGCATGGCTGCCCCGGCTGCGGAGGCATCGCCGGCCGCGACCACCCATCATCATCATCACCGCCATCACAAGAAGGCAGCTACCGGTGAAACCGGCGCGACCGGCGAAACCGGAGCCACCGGTGAGACGGGAGCTCCCGGAGCCCCTGGCGCACCGGGAGCACCAGGAGCACCAGGAGCGCCGGGCGCACCGGGCGCACCTGGAGCAACCGGAGCGCCTGCGAATCCGTAATAGTTTGACGGACGGTTGGACAGGGCGACCGCGCGAATCGGTCGCCCTGTTTCGATTTGCCTAAGGCAGATCGATCCAATTCAGGGTCGGGGGGCAGAGTTGGCCATGCTTCCCGCGTTCGGCGTTTCCTTGGCCGCGCGACCCCGGGCACAATTTCGCGCGCGGCTGGCGCGACGCTTTTTTCCTTGCGCCCGGCGTCGACCCACATTGCGCGTTTTTTTGTAGCAGGAATTCCTGCTAGCATCGTATTTCTTCCTGCGGGCAACGCGGGGCCGTGGGAGATAATTAGTCGTTGAGCTGTCGGCGTTCGAGCATTTGTCTTGTCATTCTGATCGTGCTGGTACTCCAGTCGCCGATCAGTGCGCGCGCCAGTGCGAACAGCAGTTCCAACGACGAGCAGGTTTGCGACCCGCTGGCAGATTATTTCCTGGGCATGGAAGATTACCCCGAGGCCATCCGCCGTCATCGCATCGTGATCGACGAGGATCCGTCCAACGCGCTCGCGCATTACCATTTGGGGTTTGCGTACGGCGTGGTCGGCCAGCATCGTCAGGAACTCGCCGAGTATCAAAGGGCGATCGCGCTCGGCCTCGACGACTGGCAGTTGTTCCTGAATCTCGGCTTGCTCTACCTCGAAAACGGGCAGACCCGTGACGCGACCCAGGTACTGAGGCTGGCGGCGCTGCTCGGACCGGAGCGGCCCGAGACGCATTTCAACCTCGCGCTGGCTTATGAGCGGCGCGGAGCGCTCGCCCAGGCCGAGCAGGAAGCGCTACTGTCATTGCAAATCGATCCGAGTCAACCGGATGCGCGCAACACGCTCGGCGCAATTTACGCCGAGGAAGGCAACTACATCAGAGCGAGCCAGGAATGGAACG
This sequence comes from uncultured delta proteobacterium, assembly GCA_963842085.1. Lineage (GTDB taxonomy): Bacteria > Desulfobacterota > Binatia > Binatales > Binataceae > Binatus. The sequence continues at coordinate 1,006,081 of CAWJET010000001.1, read as the reverse complement.
AGCTGGTAGGTGAGATACCCGATTACACGCCGGCGCGGACCAACCTCGCGATTCTGCAACAGGTCGAGCGCAGCGGCTCGAAGGGTGCGGCCGAACCGACTGGTTTCATTCGCATTCCTTAACCGCGACGTATCGGATTACGGAACACGACAAAGGCAGGTGGTGGAATTGAGGAAGCGGTGGAATTTGTCGAGGTGGCGTCCGGCGAGCGCTAACTTCAAATCGGCCGCGTTGTTCGGCTCGGCTGCGCTCTTGAGCGTGGCGGTCGTGTTCGCCGCGTCGCCCGCCGGCGCAACCAAGCAATCGCGCCGGCATCGGGTGGTACATTCAAAGCGTACGGCGAGCGCGGCCGGCACCCCGCTCTATAAGGGCGCGCTGCTCGAGGACGCGGACAGCGGCCGCGTGCTGATGGCCTACAACGCCGACATGGAGTGGCCGCCGGCCTCGATGGCCAAGATGATGCTCCTGCTGGTCGCGCAGGAGCAGATCAATTCCGGTCGTTTTAGCGGCAACGATCCGGTCAGAATTTCCGAACGCTCCGCGCATACCGGCGGCTCGCGCGTCGGCCTTAAGGAAGGCGACGTCTATCCGCTGCGCGAGCTGATGAAGGCGGCGCTGGTCAAATCGGCCAACGACGCCGCGGTCGCAGTCGCCGAAAAGATCGGCGGCTCGGTCGAGGCCACGGTGCGCATGATGAACGAGCGGGCGCAGGCACTGGGGATGACGCACACCGAGTACCAGACCGTCGATGGACTGCCGCCGCGCCCGACCCATGACGCCGACCGCACCGACGCCTACGACCTGGCCACAGTGGGCCGCGCACTTATCCGCGAGACCAACCTGCTGATGTGGTCGAGCCAGGAGAAGATGGATTTCGACAACGGCGTCTGCATGCTGAACAACACCAATCACCTGATCGGCCATTTCGAAGGATGCGACGGGCTCAAGACCGGCTTTACGTACATGGCCGGGTTCAATGTCACCGCCACAGCCAAGCGCGGCGATATGCGGCTGATCGCAGTGATCCTCGGCGCGCCGTCCAATGCGCAGCGCTTTGCGCAGGCCGCGAAAGTGTTGGAGTGGGGCTTTGACCGATACACCGCGGTGTCACTGTTGAGGTCGAACCAGCCGCTTCCGGTCGAGGTGCAGGTCCATGAGGGTCCGCTCATTCAACCGGTCGCGGCGAGCGCGCTCAAAGTCGTAGTGCCGAAGGCCGATGCCTCGGCGGTCAAGCTCGTGTACGACATCCCGCCGGCAATCGACGGCTCGGTCGTGGCAGGCGAACCGCTCGGTCGAGTGCTCGTTCAGGACGAGGGGCAGGTGATGACGGAAGTTATGGCGATAAGCCCGATCACGTTTGCGGGCGCGCAGACAGGGCCGGGCGAGGCCTACAACGCGTCGGCGCCGCCGTCGGACAATCCGAACCGGGAGAACCAATGAAGGTAGCCTCGAAGCAGCGAAACCGGCGCAATCGCAAACTAGCGCGCAAGAAGAAGAGCGATCCGCATCAGGCAAAGTCCCGCCTGCGCAAGATGCGCCGCACAAGAATCCGCGGCAAGTAGTTTCGCGCGCGTCATCGTGATGTTTTTCGATGGGTGGCCGTTAACGGTCACCCGTTTCTTTGTCACGTGAGAAAACCCGCGGCGATCCGCGAAATGTTGACAATCGTCCCGCGCGAAATTGACAAGGGTTGCGGCGGTCGGTTACCAATGTATGTGCCCCTCGGATCGACAACCTCGAACAGCGGAGAAAGTTTCTGGCCGATGTCTCGGTGATCGCCGTCGTACCGGCGCGCTACGGATCTTCCCGCCTGCCCGCAAAGGCGCTGGCGGAGATCGCGGGGGTGCCGATGATCGTGCGAGTGTGGCGGCAGGCGTCGAAGGCAAAATCGATTGCGCGCGTGATCGTTGCGACCGACGACGAACGAATCGCGGCGCCCGTGCGCGCGGCGGGCGGCGAGGCGATGATGACCTCGCCGGCGCATGAGAGCGGCACCGATCGAATCGCCGAGGTCGCATCGAAGCTCGGCGCCGAGGTCTATCTCGGCGTGCAGGGCGATCAACCGTTCATCGCGCCGGTCGATCTCGACGCGCTGGCAACGGCGATGCGGTCCAACTCGTCGATTCAAATGGCGACGCTGGCGACGCCGATTCTTGACCTGCTCGAATGGACCGATCCGAACAAGGTGAAGGTCGTGTGCGGCGCCGACGGCAACGCGCTATACTTTTCGCGAAGCCCGATTCCACACGCACGCGATGGCGGGATGCCCAAAGAGGCGCTCCGCCATATCGGTGTTTACGCGTACCGGCGCGACTTCCTCATGAAATTCGCCGCCCTTCCGCTGGGCGTGCTGGAGAGAATTGAAAAGCTCGAGCAGTTGCGTGCGCTCGAGCATGGCTGCACGATCAAAGTGGTCAGGTCGGCGGCGCCGTCGATTGAAGTAGATACCGCGGATGACCTGGCGCGCGCTCGCGCGGCGGCAGCGAAAGCGGATTCAACTCGTTGAGGATGGGGAGGGATTCAACGTGGATAGGGGAAAGACCAAGTTTATTTTCATAACCGGCGGCGTGGTCTCGTCGCTCGGCAAGGGCCTGGCTGCCGCGTCGCTCGGCGCGCTGCTCGAGGCGCGCGGGCTCAAGGTCACGCTGCTGAAGATGGATCCCTACATCAACGTGGATCCCGGCACGATGAGTCCCACCCAGCACGGCGAAGTGTTCGTAACCGACGACGGCACCGAGAGCGATCTGGACCTCGGCCATTACGAGCGCTTTGTGCAGACTCCGATGGGGCGGCGCAACAACTGCACCACCGGCCAGATCTACGACACCGTCATTCAGAAGGAGCGGCGCGGCGACTACCTGGGCGCGACCGTGCAGGTGATTCCGCATATCACCGACGAGATTAAACGGCGCATCCTGAGCGCGGCCGAAGGCGCGGACCTGATCATCGTCGAGATCGGCGGGACGGTCGGCGATATCGAAAGCCTGCCGTTCCTGGAAGCGATCCGCGAGTTCCGCTGGGACCTTGGCCGCGAAAATGTATTGTACGTGCATCTGACGCTGGTCCCGTTTATCCCGACCGCGGGCGAGCTCAAGACCAAGCCCACGCAGCACAGCGTGAAGGAGCTGACCGGCCTCGGGATTCAGCCCGACATTCTTCTTTGCCGATGCGATCGCCAGCTCGAAAAAAAGCTCAAGGCGAAGATCGCGCACTTCTGCAACGTCGAGGAGGATTGCGTCATCTCGGCGCCGGACGTGCCGACGATTTACGAAGTGCCGATCCGCTTTCACGACGAAGGATTCGATCAGCGCGTGTGCGAGAAGCTCAACATCTGGACCGGCGCGCCGAACCTTTCCAAGTGGCGGCGAATCGTCAAGACCGCGCAGAATCCCAAGGTAACCGTCAACGTCGCGGTGGTCGGCAAATACGTCAATTTGCAGGATTCGTACAAGAGCCTGCACGAGGCGATCGCCCACGGCGCGATCAGCAACGAGGCGCGGGTCAATATTGATTACGTCGACTCCGAAGAGCTGGAGAAGCAGAACGTCGAGGAGCGGCTCGCGCAAGCCCACGCGATAATTGTCCCCGGCGGCTTCGGCGAGCGCGGCACCGAGGGCATGATTCGCGCCGTCCGCTACGCGCGTGAAAACGGCGTGCCGATCCTCGGCATCTGCTACGGCCTGCACATGATGGTGATCGAGGCGGCGCGCGACCTGCTCGGCCTCAAGCGCGCGAACACCTCGGAGAACGCGCCCGACTCGCCCGACCCGGTCATCGACATCATGGAGTCGCAGAAGGATGTGTCGAAAAAAGGCGGCACGATGCGCCTGGGCGCGTACCCGTGCGTGCTGGCGCCGGGCTCGCTGGCGGCGTCGCTATACAGAAAGGCGCGCATCTCGGAGCGCCATCGCCATCGCTTCGAAGTTAACAACGCTTATCGCGACCGGCTCGAAAAAGTGGGACTAGTCGCCACCGGCACCTCACCTGACAACCGGCTGGTCGAGATAATGGAGTTGAAGGGGCATCCGTGGTTTCTCGGCTGCCAGTTCCATCCCGAGCTGAAGTCGCGTCCGCTCGATTGTCATCCGCTGTTTCGCGGATTGATCCGCGCGGCCGTGCAGCGCCGCTCGGAACTTGCGGTTAAGCGCCCCAAGGTGCGGGAGCTGAGATCGGTTTCGTGAGCATGATCCCGGTCAAAGCCGGCGACGCCGTCTTTGGCGGGCCGGAACTCGTGCTGATCGCGGGTCCGTGCGTGATCGAGAGCTACGATTCATGCATCCGCCACGCGACGCGGCTGGCGGATATCGCGCGCCGCGCCAAGCTGCCGTTCGTTTTCAAATCCTCGTTCGACAAGGCCAATCGCACCAGCCACAGCTCGTTTCGAGGCCCCGGCTTGGTCGAGGGGCTCGAAATTTTGGCGCGCGTGAAGCGCGAGGCGGGCGTCGCCGTGCTGACCGATATCCACGAAGCGTCACAGGCGGCGGCCGCGGCGCGGGTCGTCGATATAATTCAAATTCCCGCGCTGCTCTCGCGCCAGACCGATCTGATCGACGCGGCGGCGAAGACCGGATGCGTCGTGAACATCAAGAAAGGGCAGTTCCTGGCGCCGTGGGACATGAAGGCGGCGGTGGCGAAAGCCGAGAACGCCGGTACACATCGGATAATTTTAACCGAGCGTGGATTTTCGTTTGGCTACAACAATCTCGTCTCCGACATGCGCTCGCTCGTGATAATGCGCGGCTTCGGCTACCCCGTCGTCTTCGACGCGACCCACTCGGCTCAGCTTCCGGGAGCAGGCGCGGGCGGCGAACGCTCGGGTGGTCAGCGTGAGTTCGTGGCGCCGCTGGCGCGGGCGGCGGCGGCAGTCGGAATCGACGGAATTTTCATGGAAGTGCACGAGGACCCCGACCGCGCGCTCAGCGACGGTCCCAATTCATATAGGCTCGACGAACTGCCGGCGTTGCTCGAAACGCTCAAGCGAATCCATCACCTGTCCCGCGAAGCCGGTTGACCTGAGCCAGGCGCGTTTGCGCGAGGTTCCGCGCCCCGCCGTTTGCGAAATAGTGAGTGCAAGTTCGCCGCGGATTGCAAGTATGATGCCGAAGCGCCGCTCGGTTTACTTGAAAAAAAGCACTTGATACCGTCATTGATCGAAGATGTTGAGTCCCAGGCGAATCGCTAAGGCGCTGGCCGGCTTCGGCGCGGTCGCGTTGGTTGTCCTGCTGGTCGCGACCGTTTGGATCGTGCGCCATCGCTCGGCCACCCAAGTGTTGCAGACCGCAGCCGGGCTGGTCCCCGGAACGCTCCTTCGTGCGCATAACTTTCATTGGACGCAAATGAAGGCTGGCGAGCGGCAGTGGGTGCTGACCGCGCGCGAGGCTGACTACTCGGCGGACAAAACCACGCTGAAGCTGACCGAGGCGGTCGTTACGATGGTCTCGTCGGACGGCAAGCCCGTGACCGTCAACGCACCGCATGCGGATTTGACCTTGAACGGAAACCACGTGACGCGCGCGTATTTGACTGGAGGCACGATCATCCACTTCGGCGATTACGTCCTCACCACCGACTCGGCGACCTTCATGCCCGATGACGACAAAGTCGAAGCGCCGGGCCTGGTCACCGTCGTCGGCGATGGACTGAAAGTGACCGGAGTCGGATTGACCGGTCATCCCAAGACGCGAGTCTTCCAGCTTCTCACGCAGGTAGAGACGGTAGTCACGCCGAAGAAAGAGAGTGAAAAACCCAAGCAAAGTTAGCCGGGCGTCGCGGATTGTCGCGGCGGCGATAGTCGCGCTCGCGCTCGCGTCACCCGCATGGGCACAGGATGGCGTCAACACTCCGATGTCGTCGCCGGATTCGGCAGCGGCAGTGCCTGGTTCGGGGACGGTCGGTAATTCGATTCGCAACGAGCCCGCGAATTCGGCACCGCCGGCCGCGTCCGCTCCGCCTGCGGCTGACAGCGGCGATTTGAGCAGCGATTCGATCAGCGTGACCGGCGGAGTGCCGGGCGCGCCGCCTTCAGCACCCGCGTCGGACACCTCGCAGGCGCAACCGGCCGTCGCGACTGCCCCGGTAGAGGCGCCTCCTTCGGCTCCTGCCGAAGCAGCGGCACCTGCTCCGGCGCCGCCTTCAGCGCCCGCCATCGCGACGGCTCCTGCTCCGGCACCGGCCACCGCTCCCGACGTGCCGGTGACCGCGGCCGACGTGGCGCCTGCCGCGGCGCCATCGACGGCGGTCGCGCCGATCGAACCGCTGCCGTCGGCGCCTGCTGTCGCCAGCGAACCTGCGCCAGCGCCGCCGTCGGTGCCCCCTGTCGCGAGCGCACCTGCGCCGGCCGTCGCAGCCGCGCCGGCTCCCGCGCCGCCGCCGGCTCCCGACGTGCCAGTAACTGCGGCGGACGTCGCGCCCGCCGCGGCGCCTTCGATCGCTACGACCACTGCGGCCGCTCCTGCAGCGCCTGTCCCGGATTCAACACCGGTAACGACGGCGGCGACCGTTCCGCCCGGCGCGATCGCACCGCCGATGATACTCGCGCCGGTGCCGGCAGAGGTCGCGCCCGAAGCGCCCGCCTCTGCAGTCAGCGCGCCCGCGCCCGAAGCGCCGCCGGCGAGCGCTTCGGCGCCCGCGGCGGCGGTAGCGTCGCACAAAGCGTCTAAGGGTGGCGGCGGCGGCGAGACCAAGCTCGCATCAAATCCGCCGCAACAAGGCGGTGCGTTTGCCGGGATGCAATTCGGCAACAGCAAGGCCCCCATCTACATTCAGTCCAAATCGATGTCGCTCGACTACCAGAATCATTCGGTGCTGTGGACCGGAAATGTGCACGCTACCCAGGCGGGCGCGCAACTTACCAGCGACCAGTTGCGCGTGAACTACTTCGACAAAGACTTCAAGCAGATGAAGGACATGGTCGCGGACGGGAACGTCCGGCTCAGCCAGGGCACGCGATGGGCTACTGGCCAGCACGGCGTCATGGACCAGACCAAGCGCACGGTAGTCTTGACCGGCAGCCCAGTCGCGCACGACGGCAACGATCAGATTACCGGCTGCAAGATCACGGTCTATCTGAATACCAACCAGAGTGTCGTCGATTGCGCTCATGCCGTGCTCTTCCCTCATTCGGACGCATCGCCAGGTGCGAGTGCGGCGCCGGCCGCTGCGACGGATTAGCCAACAATTCTTCGATGGCGCTTGAAGTAAAACTCGGACAGGACCTGCGGCTTCGCCAGCAACTGGTGATGACGCCGCAGTTGCAGCAGGCGATCAAAATCCTGCAGCTTTCGCTGCCCGAACTGGAGGCGATTGTGCAGTCCGAACTCGAGCAGAATCCAATGCTCGAGCCGCTCGATCAAAGTCCCGCCGAAGCCGCGTCCGAATCCGAGATGTCGGAGCCTGAAGCCGCCGCCCAGGCCGACGGCGAGCCGCTGCCGCCCGAGGCCGATGGCGCCGCCAGCGCGAATTCCGATGACGACTGGGAAACCGGGTCGCGCGAGGAAAAACCCGCGCCCAGCGTCGAGACCGAGGCGCGTGACGCCGCGCTCGAAATCAAGGAACTGAACAATCTCGAAAAGCTCGACTGGCGCGAGTACCTCGAGACCTACTCGAACAACTGGCAGGAAAGCGCGCCGGCGGATTCCGACGACGACCATCGCAGCGCGCTTGAAAACACGCCGCTGCGCCGAAGTTCGCTCGAAGACCACATGATGTGGCAGCTCAGGCTTTCGAACCTGACCGAATCGGACCAGCAGATCGGCGCGACTATCATCTACAATCTCAATGAAGACGGATACCTCGAAACTCCGGTCGATGAGCTGGCGGCGCAGCTTGAAATTGCGCCCGCCGAAGTCGAGCGCGTGCTCGCGCGCGTGCAGCGTTTCGATCCGCCGGGCGTCGCCGCACGCGATCTACGTGAATGCCTGCTCGCGCAGCTGCAGACCCTCGGGATGGAAGAATCGCTGGCGGCGCGAATCGTCAGCGGTCATCTGGACTTGCTCGAAAAGCATCGCTACGCCGAGATTGCCAAGGTTCTCAGCGTGCCGGTCGAGACTGTAGGGCAGGCGGCCAAAGTAATTTCGCTGCTCGAGCCCAAGCCCGGACGCGACTACGGCGGCGACGAGCCGACCTACGTCGTGCCGGACGTTTATATCCACAAGGTTGGAGAGGACTACGTCGTCACGCTCAATCGCGACGCAGTCCCGCGCCTGCGCCTGGCGGGTTACTACCAGCGCGTGCTGACAGACGTGGACGTTGCGCCCGAGACCAAGGAGTACCTGCAGGAGCGGCTGCGCTCGGCTCGCTGGCTGGTGAAATCGATCTACCAGCGCCAGCAAACGATCTTCAAGGTTGCGACCTCGATCGTGAAATTCCAGCGCGCGTTCTTCGATCACGGCATCAGCCTGCTGAAACCGCTGGTGCTCAAGGACGTCGCCGAAGATATCGGGATGCACGAATCCACCATCAGCCGCGCGACCGCCAACAAGTACGCGCACACGCCGCAGGGAATCTACGAGTTGAAGTTCTTCTTCACCTCGGGAGTCAAGGGCGCCGGCGGCGAGGACGTGAGCGCCGAGACGGTCAAGGAACAGATCCGCGGGATGGTGACGGCGGAGACTCCGCAGAATCCGCTCTCGGATCAGGCAATCGCGGAGATGCTGCGCGCCAAGCAGATCAATATCGCCCGGCGCACGGTGGCCAAGTATCGTCAAGCGATGGGAATTCCCCCGTCGGCAAACCGCAAACAGATCGGATGAAGCTGGGGGTACAGGCGAAGCAGGATGAACAAAAACCACGGGCAGGGAAAGCGCGGCCGTGCATCAGCCCGCAAAGTGCGCCGCGCGGAGCGGCTCGCCGACGCTCCGGCGACTGAAGTCACCGTGACGTTTCGACACGTCGAGCCGACCGACGCGATCCGGCTGTACGCGGAACGAAAATTCGCGCACGTTGGCAAGTTGATCAACCGCAATTGTCAGGCGCACCTGATTCTCACGGTTGACAAATATCGGCAGCACGGCGAAGTTACTGTCAAATCAGGGCGTTTGTCGGTGAGTGCGCAAGAGGAAACCAAGGATCTTTACTCGGTGATCGACCTGCTCACGGACAAGGTCGGACGCCAACTGAAGAAACATCTGGGGAAATTCAAGGCGAAGAAAGTCAGATCGCCCTCGACCGGCGAGGTCTTGAGCGCCAGCGAGGAAATTTGATTCGCGGCGGTTTGCCCGCTGCGAGGCAGCCAATCCGTTCGCGTATTTGGATTTTGACCGGACCTGGACGATGAGATGAAAATTACCGACATCCTCAGCGCTGACATGGTCATTGCCGACTTGAAGGGCGCGACCAAGCCCGACGTCCTCAATGAACTCGCGAAAGCGCTGGCGGCCAAGTACACGGAAATCAAGCTCAGCGATCTTGCGGCGGTGCTCGCGGAACGCGAGCGGCTCGGCTCGACGGCGATTGGCGACGGAATCGCGATTCCGCACGGCAAGCTCCGCGGCGTGACCAAGATAATCGGCGCGTTCGGCCGCCATGCGCAGGGCGTCGATTTCGATTCGCTCGACGGCGGCCCCTCGCAGTTGTTCTTCGTGCTGGTCGCGCCGGAGGATTCCGCCAGCCTGCATCTGAAAGCGCTCGCGCGCGTCTCGCGCTTGCTCAAGGACGGGTCCTTTCGCAGCCGCCTGCTCGAGGCCAAAGACAGCGCCGAGCTTTATTCCCTGATCAAGGAAGAAGACAACAAGTACTGAGACCGCCAATCGCGTCCGCTTCGCCCCGCGGCACGGAGCCAGAGCCCGATGAGCTCGCCTCAGCCACCCCGCCTGATAATAGTCACCGGCGTCTCAGGTTCGGGACGCGCGTCTGCGATGCGCGTGCTCGAGGATTTGGGCTTTTACTGCGTCGATAATCTGCCGGTGGCGCTGGCGCCCAATGTCGCGATGCTCGCTGCCGGACGCGACCCCGCGCTGAAGGGCGTCGCGCTCGGAGTGGATCCGCGCGAGCGGCTGTTCTTCCCGCAATGGCCGCGCATATTCGCGGAACTCGATGCGGCCGGAATCCATCCAGAAGTAATCTTTCTCGACGCGTCCGACGACGTGCTCGCCCGCCGTTATTCTGAGAGCCGCCGGCCGCATCCGATGGCGGCCAGCGGAGCGACCGTCGCCGAGAGCATTCGGGCCGAACGCCTCGCGCTGGCCGAGATGCGCGAGCGGGCCAATCGGGTGATCGACACAACCACGCTCACAGTCCACGAATTGCGCGAGGTTGTTACAGCGGCCGTGCTGGGCGCGGGCGCCGGCTCGCGGATGGCGGTGTCGATCGTCTCGTTCGGCTACAAGTACGGCTTGCCGGTCGGGATGGACGTCGTGCTCGACGTACGGTTTATCCCGAATCCCTTTTTCGTCCCCGAGCTGCGGCCGCTCACCGGGAATGACCCGCGCGTGCGCGAGCACGTGATGGCGCAGCCGGAGTCGCAGCGCTTTATCGACGAGGTCGGCCGCCTTTTCGATTTTCTGATTCCGCTCTATCAGCGCGAGGGCAAGAGTTACCTGACGGTCGGCCTCGGATGCACCGGCGGACGCCATCGCTCACCCGTGCTCGCGCGCGAGCTAATGAAACGCCTCGAGAGCGGCGGTTTCGTCAGCAGCGTGCGCGACAACGACATCGCGCGCTAGTTCATTCCTCGCTTTGTTAGTTGCTTACTTTCCGTCCCGTCGTGATCTTGCGGGTAGTTTCGCGCACCGCAACTGCCGGAAGCGACTGCCTGTTTTCCCGGACGTAAGCGGCGACCGCGCGCTTGTGGTGCCGCACCATACTGCGCAGTAGCCAGGATACTGCCTTGGTAATCATGATCTGTCGCTCAGGCTTCAGCTTTTCGATCACTTCGAACCCAAGCGCAGCCAGTCTTTTATCCTCCGAATAGCGGAGCGGGACGGTCAAGAAGACCAAGGCCGCGCGGCGCTTGTTGATGTTCTTGTCGCGCGAGAGTGTTCGTATGAATCGCGCCCATTCGGTCCAGCCTGCGAGGATCTCGTCCTCCGTGAAATTGCGTCTCGCATCCGACGCCAAGCATACGCAAAGCGAATCGATTTCTGCCCATCCAACAAGATGATTGAGCCAGCCATCGAGAAGCTTTGGCCCGATCGTTCGAGGAAGAGTTCGATGATAGGAGAGCAGGATGCTCGCGAGCACCTTCTCCTCGTATGATTTCCCGCTATAGAGACCATCGAGAACCACCAGGAACTCTGCGTCCGGGATGCCGCCGTTTTCCTTGAGCCACACTTTCGCGAGCATCCTGAGGGTCGGAATCGAGACGTCGTAATAGTGATGTCCGCTGCTCAGGTAGCTGTCGTTCGTCTGGGAGTGCGCGCGGTTCCGCCGATGTTTCTCCAGGCCAGCAATCAGAACTTGGTGATGCGGCAATCGTTGCGCGCGCGGTTCGGGACTCTGTCTCCGCACAGAAGCCGCCGTTAGTTCATGATGCTGCCGCAATCGACGTTCATCGTCTGACCGGTGACTCCGGCCGACGCGTCGAGCGCCAGGAACAGCGCCACGCGCGCGACCTCCTCCTCCGTCGCCATTCTGTTCATCGCGGCCTGCGACAGGAACTGGCCGCGAATCTGTTCGTACGGCTGCTTCAGCGCGTCGGCGCGCGCGCGCATCACGCGCTCGATTCGTTCGCCCTCGATCGCGCCCGGGCAAATGCAGTTGCATCGGATCCCGCGCTGGCCCCATTCGCCGGCTATCGTTTGCGTGAGCCCGATCATTGCCCATTTCGCCGCCGCGTACGGCGAGCGCATCGGATAGCCGCGCCGACCCGCGCCCGATGAGATGTTGATGATGTTGCCGGAGCGCTGCTTGTCCATCGCCGGCAGCACGGCGCGAGTCGCCAGCCACGTCCCGGTCAGGTCGATGTCGAGCGTCTCCTGCCATTCGGCGAGCGACATGTCGGTGATCCGCTTGGTCGGTCCCGAGATGCCGGCGTTGTTGACGAGGATGTCGATGCGGCCGAATGCCTTGACCGTCTCGGCGGCCATCTTGGCGCAGTCGGCTTCCTTGCTGACGTCGGTGCTCACGTAAATCGCCTGGGCGCCGGCGCGCTCGAGCTCGGCGCAGGTCTGCTTCATCGGTTCGAGCGAACGCGCCGCGATGACAATCTTCGCGCCGGCCGCGCCATACTTCAGCGCGATCTGTTTGCCGATGCCGTAGCCGCCGCCGGTGATGATTGCGACTTTATCCGAGAGTTCGTTCATGGAGATGGTTTCCTTGGAGATTTCGCGAGGTTGAGCACTGCGCCGACTTTAATAGCAACGCGACGCGCCGACAACGCGCCGCGAAGCCTTGTCTCAGTCCGCCGACGCCCAATATCATTGGGGGCTCATGGCCGCCGTGAATCCAATCGGAACTCAAGCAGGAAAGCCCGGCACCAACGGCTCGCGGCTGATGAACGTCGTGAAGATCGCGATCATCGCGATCCTGGTTGGCGGCTCAATCTGGCTTCTGATTGAGCATTGGAATTGGTTCTCCGATCCCGCGACGGTCAAAGCCCAGGTGATTCAGTGGGGCGCGTGGGGACCCGTCGTCTATATGCTGCTGTACGCCGTGGGTCCGTCGTTCCTAGTGCCCGGCGCGGTGATGACGATTGCGGGCGGTCTGGCATTCGGCACCAAATGGGGCTCGGTGTACTCGCTCATCGGCGGCGATGTCGGCGCGATGGTTGCATTTGCGGCGGGAAGATTTCTCGGCAAGTCGTTCGTCGAGCGGATCGTCGGCGAGCGATTCCATGCGATGCTGCACCGAATCGCGAAACACGGCTTCCAGATAATCCTCTACCTGCGGATGGTCCCGGTGATTCCGTACAACGCGCTGAACCTGCTGGCGGGCGCCTCTCCGATTACCTTTAACGATTATTTCTGGGCGACGATGATCGGCATGATTCCGGGCACGATTCTGTTCGCCTTTTTGGGCGACGCGCTCTGGCATCCGCTGTCGCCAAAGTTCTTCCTTGCGCTCTTGTTGATCGGCACGTCGGTCGGATGCGGCGAGATCTACCGCCGCTGGTCGCGCGTCAAAATCGACGAGTAGCGGCGGATTACGGATCAGTCGCCGCCTGATGCAGACCTCAAGGCGCGGCAGTTCGTCGCGTCACGACAGATCTACCGGCAGTTCGAGGTAGTTCTTGAAGATGAAATCGCGATGCTCGATTAGTATCGGTTTGGTCGCGGCAACGATGCTCGGCTCGGTCGTCGTGAACATCTCGCGAATCATCTCCGGCATTGGGCATAGCTCGGGCGCGAGCGGTTTCATCGCATTCGAGAAAGCGGCCCAGTAGACGTCGAGCGCCGAGATAGAGTCGCCGACAAAGAATCGGCTGCCGCGAGTTTTTTGGTGTTCCAGACGCGCCGCGAGCGCGATCAGACCGGACACGACTCGCTCCGTCGCGCGTTTCCCGATTTCCGGAGTGTAGCCGTACTTCTTGCCCAGGTATGCCGAGACGCCGGCCGGATCGCCGCCGGGTTTCGTGACTTGCTCATGCACGCCGCGCAGGCGCTCGGTCCATCCGATGCCGTTCTCACCGCAAATCTCGTTGCTGTAGCCAAACATCAGGATCCGGTCCTCGAGGCGCTCCGGGATGAGGCACGGGGTCGGAGCCAGCCGCTCGGCGAGATAGAGTTGTTCGATCCAGGTGGTGCGCGGACGCTCGTCGTTCCATGCCATGACGGGAAAGCTGTCTTGCGCGGTCCATTCCTGAAGGGTCTGAGTCGGCGAGCCGAAGACATGGCCGACCCGCGCGTGCGGGAGTTGCTTGATATACAGGATGCCCTTGAGCGCTTCTCCCCACGGGCTGGGTACGTACGCAAGCGTGACGATTCGGAGTCCGCTGGCGCGCCGGGCCTGTTCGAGGTCGATTCGCTCCGGCTTCATCGCGGTGCTGGATGACCGCCCGCTAAGTGCCGGATTCCCAGCTCGCGAGGTACTTGCGCTGCTCGGCGGTCAGGGTGTCGATCTTGATGCTCATTGCGGCCAGCTTGACGGCGGCGATTTCCTCTTCGATCTCGACCGGCACTTCGTGGACCTTGACTGCCAGCTGATTGCTCTTTGCGGCCCACTCTGACGCCATCGCTTGGGTGGCGAAACTCATATCCATGACCTGCGCCGGATGACCTTCGGCGCATGCGAGATTCACCAGCCGGCCTTCGCCGAGCAGATACACGATGCGTCCGTTGGATAAGTGGTAGGCGTCGATGTTGCGGGTGACGTCGCGCTCGACTTTTTTCGCGGCGTCGTTCAGGTACGCGACGTCGATCTCGATATCGAAATGGCCCGAGTTGCTGAGGAACGCGCCGTCCTTCATCTGGCCGAAGTGCGCGGAAGTGAGAACGTGCTTGTCGCCGGTCGCGGTGATGAAGATGTCGCCGACCTTCGCCGCCTCGACCATCTTCGTCACGCGAAACCCGTCCATCGCGGCTTCCAGCGCGCGAATCGGATTGACTTCCGTCACGATTACGTCGGCGCCGAGGCCGCGCGCGCGTGACGCGATGCCGCGGCCGCAATAGCCGTAGCCCGCAACGACCACGACCGAGCCCGCGATCAGAACGCCGGTGGCGCGGATGATGCCGTCGAGCGTGGACTGGCCCGTGCCGTAACGGTTGTCGAACAGATGCTTGGTCTGCGCGTCGTTGACGGCGACGACCGGAATCTTGAGCGCGCCGTCCTTGGCCATCGCGCGGAGCCGGATCACTCCCGTGGTCGTCTCTTCCATGCTGGCCTTGACGTCGTCGGCCTGGCGAGCGAACTCGGTGTGAAGCAGGCTGACGAGGTCGGCGCCGTCGTCCATCGTGATCGTTGGACGGCGCTCGAGCACGGCGCGCAGATGGCCGTAGTAGGTGTCGCGATCCTCGCCGTGAATCGCAAAGGTGGGGATGCCGTACTGATCGACCAGCGCCGCCGCCACGTCATCCTGCGTCGAGAGCGGATTCGACGCGCACGCGAGCACTTCGGCGCCGCCCGCCTTGAGCGTGCGGAGCAGGTTGGCGGTCTCGCAGGTGATATGCAGGCACGCGCCCAGGCGCTGGCCCTTGAGCGGCAGTTCCCTGGCGAATCGCTCGCGCAGCCGGCGCAGCACGGGCATCTGCTTGTCGGCCCATTCGATTCGCTTGCGTCCGGCCTCGGCGAGTCCGAGGTCATGCACGTCGAAGTCGCGGCCGTTGCCGTTGGTGCGGGATTTAGGGAGTGCTTTGAGCTTTCTTGCGGTCGTGGCCATCGTGTTTCAAAACTCCGAAAGTCTTTTTCACGAAAGTTTTTATTTGGTTTGGTGAAACGGGTTGCCGTAGCTGTCAGCTGCGGCCGTTGAGGCCGAACGCGTTGCGCAGAGTCTCGGCCATATCGACCCGCTCCCACGGGAACAGTCCGTCGTGAGGGTTGCGGCCGAAATGCCCGTAGGCGGCGGTCGGCTGATAGATCGGGCGCTTCAAGTTCAGCGTCTTGATGATACCGGCGGGGCGGAAGTCGAACAGCTCGCGCAGGGTTGCGGAGAGTTTGTTCTCGGGCACGATGCCGGTGTCGAAAGTGTCGACCAGCAGCGAGACCGGCTCGGCGACGCCAATCGCGTAAGCGACCTGGATTTCGCACTTCGTGGCGAGTCCGGCCGCGACGACATTTTTGGCCACGTGGCGCGCCATGTAGCAGGCCGAGCGATCGACCTTGCTCGGGTCCTTGCCCGAGAACGCGCCGCCGCCGTGACGGCCGTAGCCGCCGTAGGTATCGACGATGATCTTGCGGCCGGTGAGTCCGCAATCGCCATGCGGCCCGCCGATGATGAATTTGCCGGTGGGATTGACGTGATAGACCGTCGAGCGGGTCAGGTACCGGGCGGGAATGGTCTGCTTGATCAGTTGCTCGATGATCGACTCGCGGATGGTTTCGTATTTGACATCGGGCGTATGCTGCGTCGAGATGACCACCGCCGTCACTTCGACGGGTCGGCTGTCAACGTAGCGCACGGTGACCTGGCTCTTGGCGTCGGGCCGCAGGAAGTCGAGCTGGCGCGTTTTGCGGAGCTTGGTAAGATTCTCCATCAGCCGATGCGCCATCGCGATCGGCAGCGGCATCACCTCGGGCGTCTCGTCGCACGCGAAACCGAACATCAGGCCCTGATCGCCGGCGCCCTGTTCCTTGTGGAGGCCTTCGCCCTCGGTCACGCCCTGTGAGATGTCGGCCGATTGCGGCTCGATTGCAGTTAGTACGGCGCAACTGTTGCCGTCGAAACCGACTTCGGTGCTGTTGTAACCGATTTCGACTGCAGTCTGCCGCGCGATTTTTACATAGTCGGGTTTCGCGCGGCTGGTTATCTCGCCGGCCAGCACGATCAGCCCGGTCTTGGCGAGCGATTCGAGCGCGACCCGCGAGTCGGGGTCCTCGGTAAGGAGCGCGTCGAGGACGGCGTCGGAAATCTGATCGCACAGTTTGTCCGGATGGCCTTCGGAGACCGACTCGGAAGTGAACAGGAAATCCTTAAGCGGCATTATTCGCGATTGCTCCTTGGAAAGCGCTTTTCGGGTTTTCGAGTGGCCCGTCGCAGACCGGAAATCAACTTATGCGGGCGGCGCGGCGGACTGAGGGCTTCAATTGAGTTCTGTTCCAGAAGGTCAGCATAGCGCCTGCCAGACAGTAGAAAAATGGAAAAACGGCAGTGCGCCGTAAGATTTTCAGGTAGTGAAGGTATAACTGACCAATCGGACAGAATCAAGATAGCGGCTTCTGCGGGTAGGCCCAGGCGGTTTGAGCTCAGGGCGGTTATTCCTCGCCGAAGCGGTCGTCGAACAAAGTCTGGACGGCTTTGAGAGCCTCGCGCGCGTCAGCGCCTTCGGCGCGGACCTTGAGCTTGGAGCCTTGAGCGGCGCCCAGCATCATGAGGTAGGAAATGCTTTTGGCGTTGACCAGCTCGTCCTTGCCCGGACCAATCATAACCTTCGAGGTGAATTGCGCGGCCGTCTGCGCGAGCGCGGATGCGGCCCGCAGATGAAGTCCGAGCCGGTTTTTGACCTCCACAGTCGCCTCCGCCACGTTCACGGGGATTACGATAAAGGTATCGACGGCTTCGGTAAACGACCGCGCCCGATCAATCCGCCTCCGGAACCGTCTGCGCCGTGCGAGAAAGCTCGACACCTCTTTGACGGCCGCTAACTTCAGCGCCGGCATGATACTCGAGCGGCATGAATAGCAGCGACGACAGCAGCGCGAGAACTCCCATGACCACGAAGGCCGGCGTGAAATCGTGCGCTGACAGGTGAGCCGCGCCGCGCGCGCCCAGGCTGAGGTGCAGCAGCATCGCGCCGATCGCCACGCCGAGGCTCAAGAACAATTGCTGCGCCATGCTCGCCAGGGTACTCGCGTTGCTCATCAACGAGTCGGGCACGTCGGCGTAGGCCAGGCTTCCCAGCGCCGTGAATTGGAGCGAGCGGAAGAACCCTCCCGACAGGAGCGCCAGCACGATGACGTAGTGGGACGTGGTCGAGCGGAACAGCGCGTAACTCATCATGATGAAGGCGCTGAGCACGCCGTTGGAGATCAGCACCGAGCGAAACCCGAAGCGGCGAATGATCGGCGTCGCCGTGACCTTCATGAACAAGGCGCCGGCGGCGCTGGTGAACGTCAGCATGCCGGAAGCGAACGGGCTGAGACCGAAAACCAATTGCAGCAGCATTGCCAACAGGAACGGCAAGGCGCCGATGCCCATGCGAAAGAGTCCGCCGCCAAGAGTAGCCGCGGCGAAGGTTGGGACTTTCAGCAAACCAAGATTGATGATCGGATAGTCGATGCGCCGCGCGTGAAGTAGGTAAAGCGCCATGCACATGCCTCCGGCGGCCATCACGCACATGATGACGCCGGCGGGAATGACGCCGCGGCCGATCGACTCGAACGCGGAGACCATGCCCGCCAGCCCCAGGCCGGTAAGCAGAAAGCCGCGCAGGTCGAGCGGGAAAACATTATTGTCGCGGATGTTGGGGATGTACCACGTGACCAGCGTGATACCGATCGCGCCGATGGGCACGTTGATGAAGAAAATCCAGCGCCAGGAATAGTAGGTCACGATGAACCCGCCGACCGGCGGCCCGACCACCGGACCCAACACGGCGGGCACGGTCAGATAAGACATCGCGGTGACGAGGTCGGACTTGGCGACGGTCTTCAGAACGATCAGGCGGCCGACGGGGACCATCATGGCCCCGCCAAAGCCTTGCGCAATCCGCGCCGCGACCAGTTGCGGCAGCGAATGCGACAGTCCGCAGAGTACCGAACCGACAGTGAAAATCACGATCGCAGCGCGAAAGACCGTGCGCGCGCCGAATCGATCCGCCATCCAGCCGCTGATCGGAATGAAAACGGCGAGGCTCAGCAGGTAGGAGGTGATCGCGAGATTGAGCTTGATCGGATCCTCGCCCAGCGACTTGGCCATCGCGGGCAGCGCGGTCGAGATGACCGTCGCGTCGAGCATTTCCATGAACAGCGCGCAGCCGACGATCATCGGCGCCAGAAACTCGAAGGCGGAGATTCTGGAGGGCTTCGAACTCATCGCAACAGACTACGCACGGGCGCCAACTACGATATGGAAATCGGCAAAACCGGTAAACGGCAGACTGGTCTCGCCGTGCCTCGCGAGTCAGTTGCCGTTGCGGCCGGGCGCAGCGCGAACCGCGTTGGCTTCGGCCTCGCCCTTGATGCGCGCGGTGAACAACTCACGCAAGCGCGATTCGATTTGCGAGTCGCGGGTAGTGCCCTCGCGCCGGCGCCACGCGCGCAAGGGAATTACCGCCTTGGACATGTTGCGGTGGCCGCCGGCGCTGCCGATATCGGCGAACAAGCTCTTGACTGTCTCGCCGGCATTGTTGCCGCTCATGCCGTGGTTGCGCACACTTATCACGAGCTGGCCGCCAAGTTTGCCCGCGACCGCGACCCACGCCACGCCCTCGAACTGCAGGCAGAAGTCCGCCATCTGCACGATCAGGTCGTCGCGCTCGACGCGGCCAAGATTGAGCACGACCAGGTGATCCTTGACCACCATCCGTTTCATCGCGCGCGCCAGGATTTGCGCGAAACTAAGCGGCAGCTCGGGACGATCGATCTGCCGGAGCAAACTGTAGTTAGCCAGCGGAACGAGCAGCGTGAACGCTTGCAGGTCGTCGTCGGTCACGCGGCGCGACAAGGCCAAAGTGTCGCTGCGAATTCCGTAGAGCAGCGCGGTCGCCAAGCGCTCGCTGATTTTTTCGTCAGCGGTAACCAGGTACTCGGTCATGATCGTCGAAGTCGCGCCGTATTTCGTGCGCACGTCCTCGAACGGAGCGGCCCCGCCGGCGTAGCCGGGATGATGATCGATCGCGATGTCGGCGCGCGGAAGTTTCTCGCCGAAGTACGGCGGCTGAACGTCGACCATCGCAATCTTGTCGAACGAGCGCAGGTCCTCGGTGGTGGCGGGCTGGATTGCTATCTCCAGCAGATGCACCATCGTGCGATTTTCCGGCCGCGTGACGGGCTTGAACGCGAAGCACGGCGTGGTCTGCTTGTTGCGCCCGAGCAGCGTGCGCAGCGCCATCGCGCTAGCCATGGCGTCGGGATCAGGATCGTCCTGCAAGACGATAGCGATGCGATCGCCCTCGCCGACCAGCGCGCGCAATTCCTTGATTTTCTGTTTGGTGAACGCCTGATCCATAAAATGGAAAGTCCCGGGTCGCGTCGAGCGACGACCGGTGAGTCAGCGGCTTATTTGCAGACTGCTCGAGTGGTGGCGCCTGGCCCGCGATTGGCCCGAATAACGGGACCGGCGGTCCGAAAATGCAAGCGGCGGTATTCTCTATCCTGGCGACGCGTCGTGGGAATCATCGGTGGAAGGGGAATATCACAGCGCAAAGAGTTGACGCAATGATATAGAATAACAACGCTCATGGAATCCTCGAATTCACATTCTAACAAATACCACTGCGTGATCTGCCGCCGCGAATTCGCCGAGTGGCTGCTGCGCATTTCCGTCGAAGATACCGCGGGCTTTCGCCAGCAGGCCTTTATCTGCGGCAACTGCGCGGTTAAACTGCGGCTCGCCTCGGAGAAAAATCGCGACCTGCAGATCGATCCATGGATACACGAGGCGGTCGCCAGCGTGCTGCGCGGCAAAGATCCCGACAAGCCGGAAAGCTGAGGAAGAGATTCAATCGATGGCGGGTGCTTCGAGGTCCGATTCGCAACCAGGCAACACAGTTGTTGCCGAATTATGGCCGCGTGAAGAAGCTCGGCGGCTCGCAGAGCGCGTCGCAGCATACGAGCCGGCGCGTCCGGTAATTTTCCAGAGTGGCTTCGGGCCGTCGGGATTGCCGCATCTGGGCACGATGGCAGAGATTCTACGCCCGTCGTTCGTGCGCAAGGCGTTTCATCAGATCGAGCCGTCCCGGCCGTCGCGCCTGATTGTTTTCATCGACGATCTCGACGGACTCCGCAAAGTACCGGAGAACGTGCCGAATCGCGAGGACGTCGAGCAGTACCTGGGCATCCCGGTCTCGAAAATCCCCGACCCATTCGGATGCTGCGCCAGCTTTGCCGACCACATGCTCGGGTTGCTCGGCGGATTCCTGGCGCCGGTCGAAGTCGAGTACGAACTGATGCGCGCGGCCGAGATGTACTCGTCGGGGCGCTTCGACGCGGGCCTCAAGGTGATCCTCGAAAAACACGCGGAGATCATCGCGATCATCGCGCCGACGCTGCGCGAGGAAAATCGCGCGGGATGGTCGCCGTTCATGCCGATTTGTCCCAACTGCGGGCAAGTCGTCGAGCGAACGGTGTCGGCGTATCACCCCGAGCGCGCTTCAATCGAGTTTACCTGCGAAAAGAGCGCGGGCGGCACCTCGGGCTGCGGTTTCCGCGGCGAGCAGTCGGTGCTCGGGGGCAAGGCCAAGGTGCAATGGAAGGTCGATTGGGCGCTGCGATGGTACGTGCTCAAGGTCGATTACGAATTGTACGGCAAGGATCTCACCGACTCGGCGCGGCTCTCGGGACAGATTCTCCGCGTGATGGGCGCGCAGCCGCCGCTCGGATTCCCATTCGAGATGTTCCTCGACGAAGACGGGCGCAAGGTCTCGAAGTCGGTCGGCCGGGGCGTGACCGTCGAGCAGTGGACGCGTTACGCGCCGATCGAGGTGCTCAAATTTTTCCTGCTGCTCAATCCGCGCCGCGCGCGCAAGTTGTTTCTCGAGGCGATTCCGCAATACGTCGATGAATACCTCGACGCGTTGCGCGAATACGCGGCGGCGTCGGAAGAACAGCGGCGCGAGTCGGTTCTCGAATTCGTCATCCAGAGCACGACGCCGAGGCGATTCAACTCGACGCTCAGCTTCGGGATGATGATGAACCTGGTCGCCGCGCTGGGCAGTTCGGATCGCGATTTCATCTGGAATTACATCGTCCGCTACGACGCGTCGATCGCGGGCGATCCCGAAACCGAGGCGATGGGGCGGGCGCTGATGGAATGCGCACTCAATTTCTACCGCGATTTTATCGAGCCCGCGAAGAAGCCCTACACGCCGTCGGATACCGAGCGCGCGCAACTGAAAAGTCTCGCGGCGTACCTGCGCGAAAACCAGGGCGCGAGCGCCGAAGAGATCGAGAAGAAGATTTACGATCTCGGACGCGAAAATTACGACAAGCCCGGCAAGATTTTTCCGCTGCTCTATCGCTCGATTCTCGGCCAGGAGCGCGGCCCGCGCCTCGGCGCGTTCATCCGGCTCGCCACCCCGGCGCGCATCGTCGAACTGCTCGACGCAACCATCAGCCGAGCCGCCTAAACGAATTCGGCGAACACCGAGTCGGCCATCTCGAGGCCGCGGTCGGTCAGTTTGATTCGTCCGCGCTCGAGCGTCAGCAAGCCGTTGTTGAACAGCGGAGTGGCGATACTGCCGAAGATGCATTCGAAGTTGCGGCCGAAGCGCTGGTGAAAGTCGGCCAGCGCGAAGCCTTCGCGCAGCCGTAGATTCAGGAACACAAACTCACTCTGTGCGGTGGCTTCGTCGATCGTTTCGGCGCCGGCCTCCGCACTTTGGCGCTCTTCGATCGCGGCGATGTAACGCGCCGGCAGTCTCTCATTCCACCATCGCTTTCGCTGGCCGCCACGCCCGTGGCCTGCATAGCTATGTGCGCCCGCGCCGATTCCGAGGTACGTCTGCCCGCGCCAGTACGTCAGATTGTGGCGTGCTTCGTGACCGGGCGCCGCGTAGTTCGAAATTTCATACATCGCGTAACCGCGCCGCGGGATTTCCTCGCGCACCGTTTGATACATCGCGGCTTGCTCGTCAGTGGCGAGCTGTTTGATTCGTCCGCGTTTCAAGTCCGTGAAAAAAGCGGTGCCTTCTTCGAAGGTCAGGTTGTAAGCCGACAGGTGATCCGGTTCGAGCGCGGCCGCCGATTCGATGTCGAACAGCACGTCGGCAATCGTTTGTCCCGGAACCGCGAAGATCAAATCGAGATTGAGCCGATCGAAGCGCGCGCCATGCGCCATCTTTGCCGCCGCGCGGGTTTGGTCGGCGCTGTGAATTCGGCCAAGAAACTTGAGCGTCGTCGCATTGAACGATTGCGCGCCGAAGCTGATTCGATTCACGCCGGCCGCGCGCATCCCGACGAGTTTCGCCAGGGCCACCGTGCCGGGATTCGCTTCGAGCGTTATCTCGGCGTCGTGTTCGATGCCGCACACGCGATTGGCGGCGTCGATTATCGCGCCGATGGATTTGGGCTCGAAAAGCGACGGCGTTCCGCCACCAAAAAAGATCGTCTTGAGGCGTTGACCTGAATACGACGGAGTGCTCGCCCTGTATTCAAGCTCCGAAGTCAGTGCGCGCGTGTAATCCGCTTCCGGCCACGACGCCGCCGCATGCGAATTGAAGTCGCAGTACGGGCACTTCGATTGGCACCACGGAATATGGACGTAAAGCGAAAAGCTCACGGGTCGATTGTAGCGCGCCTTCGACGCCCGCTACTACGCGCCTCAGGCGGTCGCTATACTCCCTGCGTCAGAGGCAACTTGTCCGAAATCGCACCCAATCACGATCGCAACGAACCGCGCGTCAAGCCGCCTGCCGGCGTCGCCGGCGCGAGCGGCTCGGGCGCCAGCCGGGCAGGCACGATCGCCGCAGGCGTGTTGCTCAGCCGGATAGCCGGTCTCGTCCGCGACAGCATCTTCGCTCATTTCCTCGGCGATTCGGCCACCGCAGACGCGTTCAAAGCGGGCTTTCGCATCCCGAACGTTTTGCAGAACCTGTTCGGCGAGGGCGTACTGTCCGCGTCGTTCATCCCGGTTTACGGAAAACTGCTGGGCGAGGGCGACGCCGAGACCGCCGACATGGTCGCGTGGGGTGTCGGCGCCATTCTGACGCTCGGCGTCTCGGTGATGGTGGCGATCGGCGTGATGGTGACGCCGTATCTGATCGACGTGATCGCGCCGGGCTTCGAGGGCGACAAGCGCGACTTGACGATCCAGATCGTGCGCATCCTGTTTCCCGGGGCGGGGTTGCTCGTGGTGTCGGCATGGTTTCTCGGCGTTCTAAACACTCATCACAAATTTTTCGTCTCGTACACCGCGCCAGTGGCGTGGAACATCGCGATGATCGCGGCGCTGCTTTATTACGGCCCCCGCCGCTCGCAGGACGGTCTCGCGATCGCGATCTCTTGGGCGTCTGTCGTCGGCTCCGCTTTGCAAATCGCGGTGCAGGTTCCGCAAACGCTGGCGCTGCTCAGAAAGCATCGCATCGACTTCGCGCGCGTTGCCGCGCCCTTGCGCTCGGTGTTCCACAATCTGACGCCGGTGGTCATCAGCCGCGGCGTCATCAACCTGAGCAGCTACGTGGATAACGTGCTGGCGAGCCTCCTGCCGACCGGCGCCGTCGCCGCGCTCAACTACGGCCAGGTGCTCTACATGGTGCCGATCAGCCTGTTCGGATACTCGGTGGCGGCGTCGGAGTTGCCCGCGATGTCGCGCGCGGCAGGTGCGATGCCGGAGCAGATGAGCACGATCCTGCGCGGGCGGCTCAATCGCGGCCTGCGCCAAATCGCGTTTCTGGTGGTCCCGTCGTCCGCGGCCTTTTTGATTCTAGGCGACGTGATCGTCGCGATGATTTATCAGTCGGGCGCGTTCACCCGCGCCGACGCGGTCTACGTGTGGGCCGTGCTCGCGGGCTCGGGGATCGGGCTGCTAGCGGCTACGATGGGCCGGCTGTACAACTCGGCGTTCTACGCGCTGTTCGATACTCGCACGCCGCTTCGATTCGCACTGATCCGCGTCGTGCTGACGCTGGTGCTCGGCTATCTATGCGCGATGCCGCTGCCGCCGATGCTCGGAATCGCGCAGAAGTGGGGTGTTGCCGGGCTGACGGTTTCGGCGGGCGCCGCGGGGTGGGTCGAGTTTGCGATGCTGCGATGGGCGCTGAACGGGCGCATCGGATGGACCGGGCTCGAGCGTCCGTATCTGGCGAAGTTGTGGGCGCTGGCTCTAGGAGCCGCTGCGCTTGGATTCATGTTGAAACTTCGGATGGCGGGATTCGGGCCACGCATCCAGGGGTTGGCGATTCTTTCGACTTACGGCGGGCTCTATTTGTTCGGCGCCTGGATGCTGGCGATGCCGGAACTCAAGCAATTCAGCGACCAAATCAGGCGCCGTTTCTTTCCGCGCGCGCCGTCGAACTCATCCGATCGATAGTCGCACTGGTGGAGCGTCCGCCCAGCAAAGGCGCCAGCGCCACTCTACCGCCGCGCGACTCGACGAACGCCTGGCCGTCCACCCGCTTGCCGCGCCAGTCCTCGCCCTTGACCAGAATGTCGGGTTTGACCGCGCGAATAATCTTCTCGGCGCGCGTTTCGTCAAACACAACGACGTAATCAACCGCTTCCAGCGCGGCCAGGATTCTCGCGCGCTCCGCCGCGGGATAGATAGGGCGCCCGTTGCCTTTGAGCTGTCGCACGCTGCGATCGCTGTTGAGTCCGACCACCAGCACGTCGGCCTGCGCGCGCGCAAACGCGAGCGCCTGGATATGTCCGGCGTGCAGCAGGTCGAAACATCCGTTGGTGAAGGCGATTCGCCGGCCGGCGCGCCGCTCGCGTTCGAGCGCCGCCTTGAGTTCGTCCGCCGAATGGATTTTGCGCTCGTAACTTAAGTGCGCGGGACTCAATGCGCGCGCGAGATCTTCGCGCGTGATAACTTCCGTGCCAATCCGGGTTACCTCGATGCTCGCGGCCAGGTTCGCGATATTAGCCGCCGACGAGAAGCCCAGCCCCGCGATCGCAAACATCCCGAACACGCTCAGCACCACGTCGCCCGCGCCCGTCACGTCGTAAACCTCGCGCGGCATCGTCGAGACGTAGGTGTCCTGGCCGCCGCGCTCCGCCAGATACATCCCGTCGCGATCGAGCGTTATCAGGCACGCTTCGAGGCCAAGCTTGCGCACGAGAGTCTCGGCCGCTTTGCGCCACGCGTCGCGGTCCGTCAGGCGCATCCCGGTTGCGACTTCGGTCTCGTGGCGATTGGGGGTGAGCGCGGTGGCGCCGCGATAGATCGAAAAATCCTCGGTCCTGCGCGGATCGATGATCACCGGGATTCCGCGCGCCCGGCCCCCGTCGATCAGCGCGCGCAACACGGCCCGCGTGAGCATGCCCTTATCGATATCCGAGATCAAAACGCCGTCGCAGTTGCGCAGCTCCGACTTGAGGCGCGCGATCAGCTCGCGTTCGCGCGGCGGCTTGAGCGGGCTGGGGTCTTCCTCATCGACGCGGAGCAGTTGCTGGGTCGCGCGATGGGCCGCTTGTACGGAACCGAGCATTCGATCTTTGACGATCGTGGGGCGGTCGGGATCGATCAGAATCGAGCCGGTGTCGATTCCGAGATCGGCGAAAATTTCGCGCAGCAGGCCGCCGTTGCGATCCGCGCCTACCACGCTGAGCGCGCTCACGTCCGCGCCGAGCGCCCGCAGGTTCGCCATCACGAAGCCCGCGTTGCCCGGCTTCTCCTCGCGCCGCTGCACGCGCAGAATCGGGATCGGCGCCTCGGGCGAAATCCGCCCGACGTCGCCCCAGATATAGCGATCGAGGATTACCTCGCCGGCCACCAGCACGCGCAACGGCTTGAGCGCCGGCAGGCCGTGCTCGTGACGCGCGGTTTCAGGACGAGCGGAAGAGGGCATTTTGCGTCGAGCCATGATGCGGCATCTTACGCCGCCGCGCGGCCAGCGTTAAACCGCCTGCTCGAGCCGATCGTTGAGTTCCGCGAGGCTTGCCGCGAACCACACTTCTTTCCCGCGATTCGACTCGTTCACCAAGGCGCGCAACGCGGAGCTTTCGGCCAGATGCCGCGAGATATCGCCGACGATCGCCAGGCGCCGCCGATATTGCACGAACTTCTGGATCAACTCGCCGGCGATGCGCGTCCTCAGCCGGAAGAAATCATCGTCGAGGCACTCAACCGGAATCACGATCAGCGTGGCGCGATTCTCAAATGCCTTGCCGACGAGGTCGACCGCATCGCGATAGGTCCGCAGCTTCTCCCTATCCGGCGCACATTCGAGAATGCGCACGCCGTGAAGTTCGTAGAATTTCGTCGCTAAGCATTTTTTCACTGCTTCTCACCTGATCGCGTAGCCGCCGTCCACGTATACGATCGATCCCGTTACGAAGTCCGACGCGTGCGATGTCAAAAACACCGCCGCACCCGCCACCTCCTCGGGCTTGCCGAAGCGGCCGGCCGGGGTGCGCATGATTATTTCCCGGAACATCGGTCCGCTCTGCGCAACCACCGTCATGTCGGTTTCGATCCACCCCGGCACGATCGCGTTGACCTGGACGTTGTGCGGCGCCAGTTCGATCGCCATCGTCCTGGTCACCTGCACCAGCGCGCCCTTCGCCGCGGGGTAGGGTATCAGGTTCTGCGCGCCGAACGAGGAATACTCGCTCGCGATATTAATTATCTTGCCGTGCTTGCGCGCAACCATCGAGCGCGCCGCGATCTGCGAAAGGAAAAAGCACGAGCTCAGGTTCGTTTCGATCACCCGATCCCAGTCCGTGGCCCTGAAATCCAACGCGCCTCCCATGATCGCGATTCCAGCGTTGTTGACGAGAATCGAGATGGGCCCCAGCTTGCGCTCGACTTGCTCCATCGCCGGACCCAGGTCGTCGCGGCGCGTCACGTCGAGCGGTATCGCTATCGCCGCTGCGCCTGCCTTCATGAGCTCGTCCACCACGGCGCGATTCTTCTTCTCGTTGCGCGCGAGAATCGCGACCGACGCGCCGGCTTCGGCAAATCCAAGCGCGATCCCGCGCCCGATCCCGCCGTTGCCGCCGGTGACCACGGCCACCTCTCCGCTCAAATCGAACATCTTTGGACTCGCCATTGCACTTCTCCTAAACCCGCAGTTGGACAGCGAATGCTCAGCGCTTCTATATTGGCGTTTCGCACCTGCCGCAACCGACAAGCCGCGCGTGCGATTGCACCAATCTCCGACCAGGGGAAATCACGACGATGGGACTACGGACGGCGGAACAGTACAAAAGCTCGCTGCGCGATGAACGCGCGGTATTTTTTCGCGGTGAAAGGGTGGCGGACGTCACCGCGCATCCTGTTATCGGAATCGCGGTCGAGCATGCGGCGCTCGACTACCGGATGGCGCACGATCCGAAGTATCGCGAACTAGCGGTCGTGAAAGAGGGCGCTGACGAGTACAGCCGCTACTACCATATTCCGCAAAATGGGGAGGACCTGCTGAGGCGCAGCGCGCTGATCGCGGCCGCGACGCGCGAGGGCGCGACGCTGGTGGTGCTGATCAAGGAAATCGGCACCGACGCGTTGTTCGCGCTGCACATTATCGGCGAGCGGCTGGCGGCCGCCGGCAAGCCCGAGTACCGCGAGCGCATCCGCAAGTACTACCGCTACTGTCGCGACAACGATCTCGCCGTCGCCGTCGCGCAAACCGACGTCAAGGGCGATCGCGCGCTCGGCCCTACGCAGCAGGATCATCCGGACTACTACGTGCGAATCGTCGAGGAGCGCCCCGACGGCATCGTCGTGCGCGGCGCCAAGGTCCACACCAGCGTCTCGACCAATACTAATGAGGTTATAGTCCTGCCGACGCGCGCGATGCGCGCCGAAGACAAGGCCTACGCCGTTGCGTTCGCGTTGCCGGTCAACACGCCGGGGCTGAAGCTGCTCGCCTCGCCGCACGGCAGCGCGCACAAAAATGATTTCGAGCATCCGATCAGCGCGCGGCACAAGATGATGGAGACGCTGACGGTGTTCGACGACGTGTTCGTGCCCAAGGAGCGCGTGTTCCTGCAAGGCGAGATCGATTTCGCCGGACTGCTCGCGCTGACCTTCGTGCGATTCCATCGCTTCACCGCGGTGTCGTACAAACTGCCGCTGCTCGAACTGATGGCGGGCGCCGGCCATGCGATCGCGGAGGCCAACGGAATCTCGCGCGCGGGCCACGTGCGCGACAAGCTCACGCATCTTGCGGCCTATCACACGACCGTCCGCGGCCTGATCGAGCACGCCGCGCGCACCTGCACGTTCGAGGACGGCGTCGCGGTACCGAACACGCTGCTCACCAACGTCGCCAAGTTTCACTTCGCGCACAACTACCACCAGGCCGTGCAGATCGTGCAGGACCTTGCCGGCGGCTTGCTGGTTACCGGGCCGGGGGCCGAAGATCTCACGAGCGAGGCGACGCGCGCGTACGTGCTCAAATACATGGGCGGCGCGAAGGGCTTCGATGCGGAGAAGCGCCTGCGGCTGCTGAACCTGATCGGCGACCTGACGTCGTCGGATTTCGGGGGATACCAGGAAGTGCTCGCGGTGCACGCCGAAGGCGGCTTCGAAGCCGAGAAGCTGCAAGCCTACCGCGAGTACGACTTCAAGACGGTGGCCGCCTATGCGCGCAAGCTGGCGGGTATCTGAGTTTAACGGATGCGCTGCTCAAAGTGCGGGACGAATAATCCTTCGACCAACAACTTCTGCGCGAAGTGCGGGAATGCGCTCGCAAAGCATTGCCCGAAGTGCAACGCGGAGAACCCCAGGATCCTGCCCACGATTGCACAGCACAACATGCGAGTGGCCGGCGATTTCGGAACGCTTCCATGCGCAGGCGTCTACGCCGACGTCGTGAAACCCGGCGCCGTTCGCCGCGGCGATCCGGTCCACTGCCTGGACTGACAAACACTCGCGGTCGACACGCAAGCCCGGGTTGAACCGTCGGCGGGAGGCGCTATGCCTTGAGTTTCGCCGCGAACTCGACGAGCATTTCGACAAACTGCTCTGGCGCTTCACCGTGCATCGAATGCGGCATCTGCGGGAATGACCGGTAGTCGATCGGCTGGCCGGCCTGAGAGACCAGCTCGCATACACGCTTTGCCTGCAAGTCCGACGCGGCCCCCATCAAGTGACCATCATTGTCATCGACGTGACGGAAGTGGTGTGTATATAAGACTGGGCACTTGACGTCGGCGAGCATCCGCGAGTGATCGCAGCTCGCGAATACCGAGCCCTCCCAGAACGCACGCGCCCACTCAGGATCGTATTCCTTCATCCGCTGCG
The DNA here is from genome assembly GCA_963842085.1 of uncultured delta proteobacterium. GTDB lineage: Bacteria > Desulfobacterota > Binatia > Binatales > Binataceae > Binatus. Next base: position 976,491 of record CAWJET010000001.1, on the reverse strand, counting down.
AGACCTGGCCGTCGCCGCTGAACATCATCGGGACGATCGCGTTCGACAACCAGCCGGGAAGTTCCGTTTTCGCGGCTTCGAGCATTCCGTCCCAGTTGCCAACGCTCCACTGGTCGCCGAGGTACTTGCTCATCAACTTGAAGATTGGCCCGATGGTCTGAGGCAGAGGCGGACCGCACGAGGTGTTGACCTCCGAGGAGAATAGCGGCGGGTCTTCGTAGACCGCGCCGCGGACCGTGCCGGGCATTGCGTACGCGGATAGCCACGCCGAGATCACGCCTCCCGACGAGAGCCCGCTGACGATCACGGGCCGCCCGACGGCCAACGCGATGAAGCGCACTAGGTCATTGCCGAAGTTATCGACGGTGTAGCGCCCCGGCGTCCTGCTCGATCTTCCCTGCCCGCGCAGGTCGACGGCGAAAGCCTGGAAATGCTCCTGCAGCAGGCCCATCGCCTGCTCATAGCCCCACCACGATTCTGTCTGTCCCGGAATCAGCAACAGCGCAGGCTTGTCAGGCGCCCCTGCCACCGCGTAGTTGACGACAGTCTCGCCGGTGTCGATCGTTTGCTCGGTAAAGGCGTGACTGACATAGGTCTCCGCTGGATAGTCGGGGCCGAAGCGAAGCAAGCTCATGGTTTGATCTTCCTCGCAGTCTTGGAGAGAGCGCTTACTTCTCGGTCCGCAGCTCGACCGTGTTGCCGTCGGGATCGAGGATCCACAATTGACGGCCGGCGCCCATGTTCGGACCCTCTAGAAACTGGATTCCCATTTCCTTGAGCGTGCGCTTGGTCTCTTCGAAGTCTTCGACATCGAATGCGACGTGCGCGCCGAGCGGATCGGGCTTTTGGCCGCGGTTCTCGCTCGAGATGATATGCAGCGCGTTGTTGCCGATCCCGTACCACGCGCCGCCGAAGCCGAAGTTCGGCCGCGGGATCCGCTTCAGCCCGACCACATTTTCGTAAAACGCAGTTGCCTTCTCGACATCGCTGACCCGAAACGCCGCATGATTGAACGCCTTGGCTTTGATCATTGTCGTTTCTCCCTGCGCTGAAGATCTAGCACGACCGCGCGCGACCGCGGTAAACGCATCGTGCGCCTAGTCGAACGCATTCTCGCCTGTGATATCGCGGCCGAGGATCAACGTATGCACGTCGAAGGTCCCCTCGTAGGTGTTCACCGTCTCCAGGTTCAGCATGTGGCGGATGACCGGGTACTCGTTCACGATTCCGTTGGCGCCGAGCATGTCGCGTGCGTCGCGCGCTATTTTCAGCGCCTCGTTGACGTTGTTCCGCTTCGCGAACGACACGTGCTCCGGGCGCATCTTGCCCTGGTCCTTGAGATGAGCGAGGCGCAGGCAAACCATCTGCGCCTTGGTAATTTCGGTCAGCATCTTCACCAGCTTCGCCTGCACCAGTTGATAGCCCGCCAGCGGACGCGAAAACTGCTTGCGCGATTTCGTGTAGTCCAGCGCGCAATGGAAGCACGACCGCGCCGCGCCAATCGCGCCCCACGCGATTCCGTAGCGCGCCTGCGTCAGGCATCCGAGCGGACCCTTCAGACCGCGCGCTTTCTCGAGATGAGCGGTGCTGGGAATTCGCACGTCTTCCAAAATCAGTTCCGACGTGATCGACGCGCGCATCGAAAATTTTCCGTGGATGTCGCGGGTCGAGAATCCCGGCGTCCCCTTCTCGACCAGGAACCCGGTTATGCCCTCGTCGACTTTCGCCCACACGATCGCGACGTCCGCGATCGAGCCGTTCGTGATCCATCGCTTGGTCCCGTTAAGAATCCACCCGTCGCCGTCGCGCCGCGCCCGCGTTTCCATCCCGCCGGGGTCCGACCCGTGGTCCGGCTCGGTCAGCCCGAAGCATCCGATCAATTTTCCTCTGGCCATTTCCGGCAAGTAGCGCTGCTTCTGTTCCTCGCTGCCGTTTGCATAAATCGCGTACATCGAAAGCGCGCTTTGCACCGACGCGAACGAGCGCAGCCCCGAGTCGCCCGCCTCGAGTTCCTGCATAATCAGCCCGTAGGCGACGTTGTTCATGCCCGCGCATCCGTAGCCCTTCAGATTAGCTCCAAACATCCCAAGCTCGGCCATTTGCGGTACAAGATGCATCGGAAACGTTTCACTCGCAAAATTGCGCTCGATCAGTGGCAGAATTTCGCGATCGACGAATCGCTTGGCCGTATCGCGAGCCATCCGCTCCTCGTCCGTCAGTAGGTCGTCGAGATGAAAAAAGTCGAGGTCTCTCAATAAATCCGACATCTTGCGCTCCGTCCGATTCTTGAAGGGTGCTTTATTCTATTTTTCCGGCCGCCAGCCGCGATAGTCCGGCCGTGTCGCAGGGCTTTTCGGCCGACTGAAATCCCGCCTGCAGGCATCGCCCGCTCTTGACCCGCGCCCGTTCGTTCCGCAGGCTGTTTCGGGGCCGAAGATTCTCTTATCACGGCTACTAGTTGCCTCGGATTTAAGTATCACGTAGCCTTATACATCAACCCAGCAATATGCACATCGAAACGCTAAAGGTCTTCTGCGACATAATCGAGAGCGGAAGCTTTTCTTATGCCGCGTCGCAAAACTTCGTCACTCAATCGGCGGTCAGCCAGCAGGTCCGAAGTCTGGAAGAGAAGTACGACTGCCGATTGATAGAACGCGGACGAGCCGGAGTCAAACCGACGCCGGCCGGACAGATTCTGTACGCCGCCAGCAAGGAAATCGTGCGCCGTTTCCTGGAATTGGAAAATCGGCTGCGCGAGATCGGCTCGGTGGTCGCGGGCTCGATTCGTGTCGGCACCGTTTACAGCGTCGGCCTGCACGAGTTGCCGCCGTATCTGACCGAATTCCTGCGCAACTACCCGGCCGTCAACGTGCATCTCGAGTATCTGCGCTCCAACAAAATTTACGAAGACCTGATCGAGGGCAAGGTCGATCTCGGCGTCGTCGCCTATCCCGCCAAGCGCAGCCAGATCGTGTCGGTGCCGTTCCGCCACGACGAACTCGTGCTCGCCGTGCCGCCCGACAATCCGCTGGCCAAGCACACGAAGGTAAACGTCGGGCAGTTGCAGGGTCAGAAGTTCGTCGGCTACGAACGCGACATCCCCACGCGCAAGGCCTCCGATCGCATCCTGCGCGAACACGGCGTCAAGCCGACCTACGTGCTCGAATTCGACAACATCGAGACCATCAAGCGCGCTGTCGAGATTGGCCTTGGATGCGCGATCGTGCCGCGCATGACTGTCGAGAATGAGATTACCCGCGGCACGCTGCGGATGCTCGAGTTCCAGGAAGGCACGTTTCTCCGCCCGCTAGCCATCATCTACAAGCGCGGCCGCGAGCTTTCGCCTGCGGTGCGCAAGTTCATCGAGGTGCTGACCACCAGCAATATCGTGCCCCGCGCCCGTGGCGACAAGGGCGGCGACAAGACCGAGCGTCCGCCACGCGGCGAGCGCGCCGAACGCAACAACGAAGCCAGCAGCGAGAAGGCCGAGAAGACGGCGTAGCCCGACAGATTCAATGACGACAAACGGCCGGGTCATTATGACTCGGCCGTTTTTTGTCTAGCCATCGGATGCAGCAGTCATCCCTGCTGAAACCCACGGCGGGTTTCACATTTACTTTGGTTGTTCGCTTTGCCGCGCCCCGCTCACAGCGGCGGTTTCTGATAGCCGCCCAGCGCCGCTTCCGCCGCCTTCGCGACTGCCAGCACGGTCTCCTCGCCAAACGCGCGCCCAACGATCTGCAGTCCGATCGGCAGCCCTTCGCGATCTCTTCCGCACGGCACGACCGCGCCCGGCAGCCCTGCGCAATTGCCCCACGCTACCGGCCAGCTCGCAAGGATGTACGGATATTTCTTCCCGTCGATTTCGACCTCGGCGGCGCCGTGCTTGAACGCGGTCACGCAGAACGTCGGTCCGAGAATTATCGGGTAGCGTTCCATGAACTCCGCCAGTTGCACGCGCCAGGCGTCGCGTTCCATCGCGATCTTGAAGAACTCGGCCGCCGACTTTCCCTCGCCCGCAACCACGAAATTTCGCAGCCGCTCGCGCGAGAGCTTCAGGCTCTCGCCCAGCGCCTCCAGCACAAGTTGATTGCCGTCCGCGCCCTGGTACGCCCACCACAACCGCTCGCCCTCGTCGACTGGCGGCTTCACCACCTCGACGACGATTCCCGTCTTCTGCAACTCGCGCCCGGCGCGCTCGATCGCGGCGCGCGTGTCGGACGTGACCGGAACGTCGCACGCGTCGGTAAAGATCGCGCATCGAACTTTCTTCAGATCGATTTTTTCAGGATGGACGTCTGGTGATGGCACCGTGTACGGCGCGCTTGGATGCGGCCCTTTAACGATGTTGTAGGCGAGCGTCAGGTCGTCCACGTAGCGCGCCATCGGGCCGATCGTCGCCATGTGCGCGAGCGGCGGCGGCGCGGCAACGCTCGGCGCCATATGCCCGCTGCAGGGGATCGTTCCCCAGCTCGGCTTGAGCCCGACCACACCGCAGAAATGCGCCGGCACCCGGATCGATCCGCGATAGTCCGAGCCCAAGCCCAGCGGCGACATCCCCGCTGCGAGCGCCGCCGCCTCGCCGCCGCTTGAGCCGCCGGGCACGCGCTCGCGATTCCACGGATTGTTGGTCTGCCCGAAAACGGGATTATCGCAGTCGTAGTCCATCGTCATCTCGGGCGTGTTGGTCTTGCCGATAACGATCGCGCCGGCCGCGCGCAGCCGCGCGACAGTGGGCGCGTCCTCTTTCGCCACGTGATGCTCAAAAATCTTCATGCCCCAGGTCGAGCGCACGCCCTCGGTGATTATCGAATCCTTGATTGTGATCGGCAGCCCCTCGAGCGGGCGAACCTCGCCATTGCCGCCCAGACGCCGATCAGAGTCCTCCGCTTCGCCCGCCGCGCGGTCCTCGACCAGCGTGACGACCGCGTTGAGGCCGTGATTGACCGTCTCGATCCGCTCGATAAAAGCATCGACCATCTCGACCGAAGACACGTCGCGCGCTCGCAGCATCGCAACGAGTTTGTTGGCGGGAGCGAAAAACAGATCGTCAGAGAATGCCATGAAAAAACACCTCGCCTGGCTCAGGAAATAGCATCGCGCCCGCGCTATTGCACGCGCAGCGCGTCCCTTCCGTCCCTGACGACGCGAGCAACGCGAGTTGAGGAAGGATCTCGGACAGCTTCGCGCCAGCGAAGCCGGTACCGGTTCTGCGACCTACTTCACCGCGGCGCGCAGCCTATCGCGATCGAAGCCTGCGATCATCTCTTTGCCGACGATTACGATTGGCCGCTTGATTAAGTTCGGCTCCTTCGCCATCAGCGCCAACGCCTGCTCGGGCGTTAGCGATTTGCCTGCCAGGCCCATCGCCTTGAACGCGGGGCTGCGCGGGTTTAGAAAATCGCGCGGGTCGCGGCCCGCGAACAGGTTCTTCAGCTCCGCCGAATTAAGCGGAACTTTCGCGTAGTCGCGCTCGTCGAGCTCGGCGCCGAGATCCTTACGCAAGAAACTTCTTGCGTCGCGGCAAGTCGTTCAGGTCGACTTCCACAGAAAGCGGATCATTCTCACACGCGATCCTCCGAGATCAGAAAAGTGCCGCGGAACGTCTCCGGCAAGTCTAAAACGAGCGCGCGCATCGCGCGATTAAGAAACCGGAACCGGCTTCGCTTACGCGAAGCTGTCCGAGATCCTTCCTCAGCTCGCGTTGCTCGCATCGTCAAGATGACGGAAACCTCGCGTCGCTCGCATCGTCAGGATGACGGAAACCCCGCGTCGCTCGCATCGTCAGGATGACAAACGGGCCGCTCGCCTAACTCGCGAAGCTCCCGATTTCAAGGCGCCTGACCCTGCTACTCGATATTCGATCCCGACGCCGTTCCGCCCGCCGGACCGCTGCCGTGATCCAGCGGCTGCCCGGCTGCCGTCGACGACGATGCGGTCGCGGACGTGCCCGACGCCGGCAGCGGCGTTATCGGCGCGACGCCGCCCGAACTCGCAGTCGTCGTCGTGCCCGACGACGAGCTCGTCACGGGCGCCGGAGCGACAGGCGGAGTGTCGGTTGGCCCGCTGAAGTTGATTGGCTGCTGGCCCGCGAGCATTTGCGGCGTCACGACGTAGTCGCCGCCGAGTGCGCTGCGCCACACGGTGTTGGCGGCCTGCGAATTGCCGGCAGTTATCAGATATGTTCCGCCGCCAACGATACCGCCGAGCAGCGCGTAAACCAGCTTGGCCGGGATGTAGAGAACGTTGCAGAGCAGGGCGCCTGCGCCGTAACCTGCGCCCGGCCAGTTGACGCTATTGTCCGGCGGCTGCGGGACCTGCGTCGGCGTCGCCGCGCCGGCGGGCTGCGTCTGCGCGGCGGCGTACTCAGCGAGCGGACCGGCCGGCATCGCCAGCATCACCGACAATCCGATTGCGATCAACGCGAATCTTAAGCTTCCTTTCCTCATGATTTCCTCCTCCACCACCTCGGGCATAAATTGCTACTCCGTCCTGACCACCGCCTCGGCCGGCAACAGCCCCATCAGATGACGAAACGCGCGCTCGAGGTAGTCAGCGTTCTTGGACTCGAGCGTTAACTTTACGCGGTAGTCGGGGTCTCCGATCCGCGGATACGAACCCAGCATCAACTCGGGAAAATTGCGCATGCAGTCATTCAGGTGCCCGGCGATCGTGCCTTCGCCTGCCGTCAGGTAAATCGCGCGCATGAAATACGGATCGGTCGCAAAGCGGCTGCTGAGCGCCCGCAGCTTGGCCTCGAACAGTTGCGGAATTCCGGGCAGCACGTACACATTTTCGATCTGCACGGTCGGAAACCGGATGTCGCCCGCCTCATTAAGCACAGCGCCCTCAGGCACTTCAGCCATCTTGAGGCCGGCGTCGAGCGAGCGCTCGCGGAAATGTTCGCGGATGAGACGCTCCAGTTCGGGATTGATCACCAGGCGCCGGTTGAACGCGCGCGCGACCCCTTCCATCGTGAGATCGTCATGCGTCGGGCCGACGCCGCCCGACGTGATCACGAAATCGAAGTTGCGCGAGCAATACGCGACTTCGCCCGCGATCAGCGCCAGCTCGTCGGGGATGGTTGCGATACGCGACAGCGCGACGCCAATCTTGCGCAGCTCGCGCGCCGCGAAATACGCGTTCGAGTCCTGTACCTTGCCGGAAAGGATTTCGTTACCCACCACCACCAGCGCGCAACTGCGTTCTCGCATTCGATTGCAGTCTCCTTGCGCCTCCGCCTCAATCGACATTATCGCAAGCGGCGGCTATCAGCGGCAATGGGGTAAACTGGCGAAAGCTACGACGGGCCGGAACCCTCGACGTCGGGCGCCGACGCCTCGATAAACTCCTTCAGGCGCCGCTTGAGCCGCGTTTCTATCTGCCGCACCCGCTCGCGGCTGATTCCGAAACGCGCGCCGATCTCCTGCAGCGTCTCCGGCTCCTCCGTCAGCAGCCGCGCCTTGAAAATCTCCAGCTCCTTGCCCGCCAGCGTCGCCGCGAACTGCTCGACCTTGTCGTGGGCGAACTCGCGCCATTCGCGGTTGGCGGTTTCAGTCTCCGGGTCGTGCCCGGCGTCGGGAATCACGTCCAGCAGCCGTGTATCGTTGTCGTTGCCGGCGCCTGCCGGTTGATCGAGCGACACCTCGCTCTGCCCCATCCGCTCCTGCATCTCGCGCACGTCGCTCTCACGCACGCCCATCCGATGCGCCAGCAACAGCGGTTGCGGCTTGAATCCTTCGCGCTCGAGCCGCTCGGTCTCCTTGCGCAGGTTGAAGAACAGCTTGCGCTGCGCCTGCGTCGTGCCGATCTTCACCAGCCGCCAGTTGTTGATCAGGTAGCGAAAAATGTACGCACGCACCCACCACACGGCGTACGACGGGAAGCGGATTCCATGCTCGGGGTCGAAATTTTTTACCGCTTCCATCAGCCCGACGTTGCCCTCCTGGATAAGGTCGAGCACGTTTTTCGTCGCGCGCGCGAACTCGTACGCGAGTTTCACGACCAGCCGCAGATTGGCGGTGACCAGCCGGTACGCGTCCTCCGGATCCTTGTCCCTGACATAGCGTCGCGCGATCACCGCCTCCTCCTCGCGCGTCAGCAGCGGGAAGCGGCGGATCTCGGTCAGATAGCGGCCCAGCGGATCGGTGGCGACCAGCGCGCCGCCTGCCTTGGCAGAATCGGCTTCACCATCGCCGGCCTTCGTCTCGGCTTCCGCCGTCGCCTCGTCGTCGGTGCTTTCCAGCGGACGATACTCGGAGACTTCGATTGGCGTGTCGGCAGCGTCGAGCCCGCCCTCCGTCTCGAGATCCACTTCGGGCGCGAGGGGCTCGGCGATCGCGCGCCCGCGACGAGCCTCGCCGCCCGCCTTGCGCTGGCGTTTCGCCTTGCCAGTGCGCTTGCGAACTATCGGTTTGCGGGGTTTGCGCGCCACGGGATCGCTCCAGCTTCACGACATGTTGGCACGGAATAGGGACACCGATGCTCGAGCCGTCGGCGGCGAGCAGCGGTGTCGGTTCTTGTCGGCTCGATCGTGCCCGGTCAGGTTTCGGGTTCTTCGATCGTGACCTTGCCGGCGGCGATTTCGCGCAACGCCGTCACTACTTCTTTGTTGTCCGATTCCACCAGCGGCCGCGCGCCCTTGAGCAATTGTTTGGCGCGGCGCGCCGCGCCGAGCACCAGCTCGAAGCGGTTGGGAATTTTTTCCAGGCAATCTTCAACGGTAATTCGTGCCATTAGGCGTCAATTGTCCGGCGCGCCGCGCCTCGTGTCAACGCATGAGCGCCGGCAGATGTAGTAGGGGAAAGGAAAATCAATCGATTCAAACGCGAAACCCGCGGTGGGTTTCCACGGTGGCGCTCCGCAGCCGCGCGCTCCATGCCACTAAAATCACGAGCGCCTAATCGCAAATAGTGAAAGTGAGAACGAAAGCGGCTCTCCGCCAGGAGAGCCGCTGTTCTTGATACTGAGTGCAGGGGTCACCCCTGCTCCGCGCGACGCCCTTATTTGCTCGGGTCGGGCGTGATCCGCAGGTAAGGCTTCACTACCTTGTAGCCCTTGGGGAATTTTTCCTTGAGAACCTTCTCGTCCTGCAGCGCCGGCACGATTATGCAATCCTCGCCCTTCTTCCAGTCGGCCGGGGTCGCCACCTGGTACTTGTCGGTGAGCTGCAGCGAGTCGATCGCGCGCAGGATCTCCTGAAAATTGCGCCCGGTGCTTGCAGGGTAGGTCAGCGTCAGGCGGATTTTCTTGTTATTGTCGATCACGAAGACCGAGCGTACCGTCAACGTGTCGTTCCACTCGGGATGAATCATGTCATAGAGCTTGGAGACCTTCTTGTCCGAATCGCCGAGAATCGGGAAGTTCATCTTGGTGTGCTGCGTCTCCTCGATATCGCCGACCCACTTCTTGTGCGACGGCACGTCGTCGACGCTCACTCCGATCGCCTTGATGTTGCGCTTGTCGAACTCGCTCTTGAGCTTAGCCACCGTGCCGAGCTCGGTCGTGCAGACGGGGGTGAAGTCCTTGGGATGCGAAAATAGAATGGCCCACTTGTCGCCAATCCATTGATGAAAATGGATCGGTCCCTCGGTCGATTCCTGCGTAAAATCCGGCGCCACGCTTCCAATGTGAAGTGCCATATTCGTTGCCTGCCTCTTGATGTTTTTTCTTCTCTCTGGGTCACCTCCGTGAAGACGTCACGGCGATGCCCATTTCGGTTAAGATGATAAATAAGACTAACTAAGTTATCTACTTGCAAACCTACCGTCAAGCTCTAATTCCACACGCAAGTTCGCTTCCCCCTCGCACAGCCCGCCAAGTGCTATTGTCGCGGCGTGAGGCTGCATCTCGTCGACGGGACCTACGAGCTCTATCGCGCGCACTATTCGCCGCGCCCCGCTCACCGCGATCCATCAGGCGCGGATGCCAAGGCTACAGTCGGCATCGTCGAGTCGATTCTGGCGCTGCTCCATGACACGGATGAGGCGGTGACGCACATTGCGGTGGCGTTCGACAACCCGATTCGTTCGTTCCGCAACGACCTGTATCCGCCATACAAGAGTGATGAGGGTGTTCCGCCCGAGCTGCGCGTTCAGTTCGACGCGGCCGAAGACGCGGTCCGTTCGATCGGCGTGACGGTGTGGCCGATGCGCGAGTACGAGGCCGATGATGGACTCGCCAGCGGTGCTCGCCGGTTTCGCGAAGAGGTCGAGCAGGTGCGAATTCTCACGCCGGACAAGGATCTCGGCCAGTGCTTACAGCGCGACCGGGTGGTGCAGGTCGATCGGCGCCAGAAAAAAGTGACGAACGAGTCGGCCTTTCGCGCCGAGCGCGGCTTCGGACCCGACAGCATGCCCGACTTCCTGGCGCTGACGGGCGACAGTGCTGACGGTTTTCCCGGACTGCCCGGCTTCGGCAAGAAAAGCGCGGCCATGCTGATCGGCGCCTACGAACATCTCGAACGGATTCCCGCTGATGCATCCCAGTGGAAGGTCAAGCCACGCGGCGCGCTCCAGCTCGGGGCGACACTCGTCGAAAGGCGCGACGAAGCTTTCCTCTACCGCAAGCTGGCAACGCTGATCGACACGGTCCCGCTCGAGGCCTTGCTCGACGACCTGAAGTTCGGCGGTGTGCCGCGCGCGCAATTCGAGCGCTGGTGCGACGCGCTCGGCGTCCATAGGCTCGTCACGGCGCCGCGACGCTGGCAATGATTCGACCCTGTCCCTGCCAAAAATTCCGTCTGAATCGGAATTCGAGCGGCAGAGACAATTGCTATCAAAAGGATGCGCTCAAATGATGGACTGCGATCTGCACCACAAACGGCTGGTCCCCTCTTCGAGATCGAAAAACCCTCCGATGCATAGAGCCTCAGACGACGTTGTGCGGCAGCCCGCGCAACGATTGGTGAGCAGGAGTCGAGACGAATCAAGCGGCGAGACGTTCGTAGCGATGATGCAAGCCACCGACTTTTGGAATGGCGACGACTCTTCCGGCGCTGCGATGCTGAATCGGCCGAGAGTCGGGACAATCCTTGTCGAGCGAAAGATGCGTGCGGGTGCATTGGTAGTAGTCGACGTACGAAGACATGACGCGCCGCAGATGATGCTCGTTGAAGATCACGAGGTGATCGAGACACTCGCGCCGTATCGATCCGATCACTCGCTCGACGTAAGCGTTCTGCCAAGGTGATCGCGGTGCCGTGATGACTTCCGTGATGTTCATTGCTTCGACTCGGCGGCGAAACTCCGAGCCATACGATGCGTCGCGGTCTCGCAGCAGATACCGGGGCGCCGTGCCCCATGGGAATGCATCGGTTACCTGCCGCGAGATCCAAGCCGCGGTCGGATGCTCAGTGACACCTGTGCGTATGATCTTCCTGCGATCGTGGGCCAGAACGATCACGACGTAGAGCAGCCGAAACGAAGCGGATGCTACAACGAACATGTCGATGGCGGCGATTCCTTCGGTGTGATTCCGCAGGAAAGTCCGCCAGTTCTGAGAAGGTGTTCCCCGCCTTCGCACCATATACTTCGCAACGGTCGCATGGCTGACTTCGATGCCGAGCTTGCGCAGCTCGCCGTGGATCCGGGGCGCACCCCAGAGTGGGTTCGCGCTGCTCATCTGCCGAATCAGATCGCGAACCTCGCGAGCTACTGAGGGTCGCCCTGATCTCGAGCGCCATCGCCAAAACAGCCGGAAGCCCTGACGGTGCCACTTGATTACCGTTGCCGGCTTGACCAACACCATCGCCTCCAGGAATCGCGGCCACAGCCGGTAGAGCCAGACCCAAATTAGGCGATCAATCGCGAAAAGCTGAGTGCGTCCGGGCCGCTGGCGGCGCAGGACGGCGAGTTGATGGCGGAGCGCTATGACCTCGAGCTCCAATTCTACGCGGCCGCGAAACCGACAGGTGAGCCATGAGAAGAGTTCCGAGAAGAGTGAGTGCATGCCGGCGACACTACGGCCGACCGAAATAAATCACCAGACTTTTCAACGCTTTCGGAGCTTTTTGGTAGGGACAGGGGCGCACGAATTGGTACTCAGCAGCTTTACGAAAGAGTATGATGTTTCAATTAATCGTGGACTTGATAATCGAAAACAAGCGGCCTAAATGACTATACAACCGCTACTCAATTCGATCAGCGTTTTGGGTTTGCCCTATCGGCGCTCCGCAGATAGTCAATAGCCAAGGACGAGGACCCACGTCGCTTACGAGTAGTACCATCGCGGTGATCTGGTGTGTCATTTGATTGCCGAATCGGTCGCGGGTCGAGTAAGCGATCGAGCCCCCCCAAGGACGAGAGAGACACCCTATGAAACCATTAATGCTCGACGCGCGGCCGGCTCCCATTCAACTAGATCTCGCGCGAAACCGCGGCGCTGGTTGTAGACATGCAGAATGACTTTGCCACGCGTCGCGGCATGTTCGACCGCGCTGGGTTGGATATTGAGATCATCCGGAGAGCCATCCAACCCAGCGCCAGTGCGCTGGTATCGATTCGCAAAGCCGGAATGCCGGTCGTCTTATCAAGATGGGGTATAAGCTAAGAAGGTCAAGAAGCCGGTTGATCTGGCCTTGGTTTTGTTCCGACCGCGCGGGGTTCGTGGCCACAACCAGGGCCCCGCGCAAGCGTTAGCTTAGGAGTGTTTCGCATGGACACGACTCTCTCATCGGCTGCTGCGCTAAAGATACGCGAACTCATTTTGGGCTACTGCATCTCGCAGGCCCTCGCTTCTGCTGCGCGTTTAGGGATTGCCGACCTTTTGCGCGATGGCCCGCGAGGAGCCTCCGAGCTCGCGCGGCTCACCAAGACGGACGAACCAAGCTTGGAGCGGCTTTTGCGCGCACTCGCCGCACAGGGCATCTTCGCCGAGCAGGAGGACGGCACGTTCGTGCTCACGCCGGCCGCCGAATTTCTGCGTGCCGATCATCCAGAGTCGTTGCGCGACTGGAGCGTTGCGATGGCAGGAGAGCTCTATCGCGGGTGGGCGGAATTCGATCACAGCATCCGGTTCGGAGAGCCTGCGTTTCCGAGGGTCTTTGGTTGCCAGGTCTTTGAATATTTCTCGAAGCATCCGGAAGTGGCTGCCGACTTCGACCGTGCGATGGTTTCATACGGCGCGGGCCTTTCGGCCTCCCTCGCCGAATCATACGACTTTGCCGGAGTGGCGAAGATAGTTGATGTGGGCGGAGGATACGGCAGGATTCTTGCCGGCGTTTTGAAAAGTTACCCGTCGATACGCGGCGTCGTATTCGATCTGCCGCACGTTGAAGCCGGCGCGCGCGCGACCTTCGCCAGGAACGGTCTTTCCGGCCGATGCGAGTTCATAGCGGGGAGCTTTTTCGACACCGTTCCGCAGGGTGGTGATCTCTATTTCCTATCCCAAGTCATCCACGACTGGAACGATGAAAAGTCCCTGCAGATCCTGAGCAACTGCCGCCGTGCACTAGCAGGTTGCGGAAAAAGGGTTTTTGACTCCTGATGACATTGATCCAAGACGCATTCTCGTGATCGTAGTAATGCTTACTCTTCGCCGAAATCGTCTTTCATTGAGTTTTTCCGCAACCTGCTAGAGCCATCCGGGAAACTGGTGCTGATGGATATCGTTATGTCGAACGAAAGAAATTTTCCAGATCGATTCGGACGCATCCTGGACTTGCACATGCTGGCCGTGAGCGATGGTGGAAGAGAACGTACCGTGGGTGAGTTTCGCTCCTTGCTGGAAAAGAGCGGCTTTGAACTCGCCCGCGTCATTCCGACCAGGGTCCCCTGTGGCTCCTCAAAACCTGATCCGCGAAAGAGACCGCGACCGATCGATTGGGTCGGCGTACCAGAAATAACGCCTTTCCAATCGATACCCGCATCCGGCCACCATGCGTCACCACCCCTTTGTCATCCGTCGCTTGGGTGTCAAATGTTTGGCAGATTGACGAATAGAGCTGTCTCTCCGTCGCCCGGTTTTACCCCGTCGAATGTCCCTCAAAGCGGTTTCCCTGTTCTCCGAAGAAAATTGCCTGATACGCCGATTAAATTCCCTGTTACGCGAAAATAATTCCCTGTTCGGTTGAGTAGAGAATTTCGATAAAAACCCCAGAGCAGACAAGGCCTTTCCCGGTTCCAATCGACCCCGAGACAGCTGAAATCGCGAAAATTCCCTGTATTTTCCCTGATGATCAGGGAATTTGACGCGGAGAGCAGTTCGCATCAGACTGCATCACCCGCCATCGAGTCTCAGGTTTGAGGATTCTCCGGGGAAGTGCCCAAATTGCGCGCGTGTACGAGGCGGCAATCGAGCTGTTGATTGCCTCACCGCTGGAAAGGTTCCACACCTTCCCGAACCCGGCGCTAAGCGGAATTGTGGTCGAGGTCGCGTCACGCAGATTAAAGCTCCAAATCGCCTCGCTCGATCTCATGTACCAGCCACGCCCCAGCTGGTAACTGAGCATTGGCTGAAAGGTTAACCGAGTGATTGGGGTTCGCTGTGGAGACGTATAAGCGAACGAAGTCGCCTGCTGCATGAGCCCCGAAATCAGCAACCCAGGAATCGGACGGTACCTGAATGCTGCGGCGGGACCGGCCTGCCACGCGCCTCGCCCGGCCGAGCTCGAACTTGCGGTTGGGAAGACGCAGTACGGGCCCAGGGCCCACCTCAAATCGATCCCTTCGGTCATCCACCGTGGCATTACAAAAAGATCCAAAAGTTGGAGGTCGCCAAATTCGGTCCGTGTTGAAGCTCCCCTATTCTGAGGGATGGTCACCAGCGAAAAAGTGGGTCTCACAATCTGTGCAAGATTCAATGGGGCGTGTGGAAGAACCGCAAGGATGAATCTGCCCTGCAGAGTGTTGGGCTGAGCGTTCGTGCCGAACTCAGACGGGCTGAAAAACTCCTGGATCTGGGCCTGGGTGAGCGTGGCAGTAGGGTCGTTAACCTCCTCGCTCAGGCTCTCCGCGAGGGCGGTGCTCGGCCCTGTCGTCTGCTGGGCCAGGCACTCGGCACCAAAGCTCCAAACCACCAGAGCCAGAGCCGGCACGAGGGATGCCTTCATGCTCAGGCTGGACTTGCGGGAATTCGCGCGCACTAACATCAAAGCCAGAAACCTTCTCTACTCGACCGCTTTGATTGCCGGAGGCCTCCGACAGCCGTCCCGACATTATTAGTTTGGTTTTCTTGTAAGAGCCCAAGCAGCACGTAGCATCTGCGCAATTCAAGGTTCTCACGAAAGTCGCGAAGCGATAATTACTGCAACCCAATTGCCCATCTTCCATTGTTCTTACTCGCCGAAGCGTATTCGGCGTGATCAGCCTTCGCTCTCGACCGACAAGGCCAGCCCCTGAGGCTGCGTGATCAAGACCCGATCGCCGACCTTGACATCAGAGAGGTGCTCGGGATTGGAAACCATGATCGTCTCGAGGCTGCCATCCTCTCCCTTGAGCGTGATCTCCTGGTTCCCTGCATCGACCCGTTCTGCCGACGCGGCTATTGCACCGGTGGGTTCGCCAGGCTCGGCGGCGATCATCCCATCTTTCAACGGATGGACCGGAGCCGCTTCTCCCGGCTTCTCCTTAGCAACTTGAGCGCCCTCGAAGTATCGAACCAGTACACGATCGCCGACCTTGCGCGCAGCCAGGTCCTCCTCCTTCTCCGCTTCGAGCGTCAAGACCTCCCCGTTCGGACCCTTTAGCGTGACGAGTCGTTTCGCCGGTTCAACGGCCACAATTTCGCCCTGAAACGTCAGCACGCTGACAAAGTGAAGTTCATCACCTGAAGGTGCCGACTCCCCGGTACCTGCGGTTGACCCGGCTTGCGGCTGATCAGCTGCCACTGCGAATCGTGCACAGGTGACGTTGAGTGCGATGCATACAGCGATCACCGTTATGTATTTCATCAGCGACCTCCTCCTGCCTTTCGACTGCTCGAATGCATAGTCAAATCGCAGTTTATTGCGTACGTCTTCCACTATTGAACCGTATATCCTCGACCTGTAAGACACGCTTTTACGGCACGAACCCAACTAGATCGATTCTGCTCGTACTGAGCGACGTTCTGCTGCGCCCATTGTTGATGCGCATGCTCCTCCTGTCGAATCTGGTCATTACGTCGCACCGTACCGATCAATCCTCCTCCAGCCGCGCCGATCAGAGCTCCTTTTCCGGCATTTCCCGCAATTGCGCCCCCAACTGCACCGAGTGCGGCACCGCCCGCAGCGCCGCGCACCAAGCCGGCTTTCGGCGCTTGGCGTGTAGGGGGCGGACTCGAAGCGGTCATGCGCGCCGCAGGATCGAACCCGGTCTGCTTGGTCGCCCAGGCGCGGCATTCCCACTTATCCTTGTCTTGCTGTTCGGCGCTCTGATTTTTGGTCGGATAGATGAACAGGTCGTCCGCCAATGAGTTGATTGGAGCACAGGTAACGAACCACAACAGGGACATAAATCCGATTGCTGCTCTCCTTAGCACGATGGATCCCCCTGTCTCGACGAGATACGGGACGCTAACACCAACCCTCTGGCACCCGCCTCAATCGATCTCGAACAACATTTATTTGAAACGAACGTCGAGGCCCGAATCGGCCAAGTTTTCCTTCCATGCCACGCGCCTGGCGTCGCCTCGTTGGCGCTTATATAGCGCTGTACCCGCCAAGATTCAAAGAGCCCTGCCCCAGCAAAATCCCTACGCCTTCTGGCCCAACCGGCCCATAAGGCGTTTTTCCGGGCTCTCCGCTGTGAGATACCGTCGGGTTCCGTCGTAGCGTTCTACTCCCTCCCCCGCAGCCCCCTCCCGCTTGATCGACCACACGGTATCTCCGCTTCGCACCGCTCTAAGTGGTGGCGTTCGCTGCACTAGCACGCCGCGCCAGGTCCGCTCTGCGAACACGATACCGATCCTCTTGCTCAGCAAGACGGTATCTCTGGCACGTCCTGCTGCCCGCTCCGCTCGCGCATCTAGAAATCTGCGCAGGGACCTCCAGTTCGGGTTGAGAGGTCCCCGCGAAAATGTTGCGCGGTGATGAAAGCAAAAGCGAAGCACGCCCTGCCCGATGACGGGAAGCGGGCGGAAAGGAGAAACGACAATGCGACGAAGGTTCAAGTGCGATCCCAAGTGGATCACCGTCCGGTATCCGGCGAGATGTGCCGAGCCGAATTGCCAGGCGGAAATCAATTCCGGCGAGCGAGCGTTCTACTACCCCGGCGACAAGGCCGTTTACGGCACTCGTTGCGGTCACGGCGAAACGGCCGAACGCGATTTCAACGCCCACCGGATCGACGAGGACGGTTTCTAACCAAACAGCGAAAGGAATTGGAGGTAAGTGTCATGTCTATCAACAAAGCAATCGTGGTCGGAAATCTGGGCCGTGATCCCGAGGTTCGCGCACTGCCGTCAGGGCAGAACGTGGCGAATTTCTCAGTCGCAACCAAGGCACGATTCAAGGATCGGAACGGCGAGCAGCAGGAACGCACCGAATGGCATCGAATCGTTGCTTTCGGGAAGCTCGCGGACAACTACCAGCGCCTGCTTTCCAAGGGACGCCAGGTATACGTCAAGGGACGGCTGACAACCCGCCAGTACGAGGCGAAGGACGGAAGCGGAAAGCGCACCCGCACCGAAATCATCGCGCTTCAAATGCGCTTGCTTGGGAATCGCGCGAACGGCAACGCGCCCAAGGCGCAGGCGGGCGACGACATCCCATTCTAGCTTTCACCGATCAGGAGAGAGCCGCGAAAGCGGCTCTCTCTTCAAACCCAACAATTTCAATTTCGGAGATTACGACCATGGACGTTTATGCAATTGTCACCGAGAAGATAATCAATTTACTTGAACAGGGGTTTGTCCCGTGGCGCAGGCCGTGGACTTCAACCGGACTGCCGCGCAATATCGTAAGCAAGAAGCCTTATCGAGGCGTCAATCACTTTCTGCTCTCGGCCTCGAAGTACGTTTCCCCCTTCTGGTTGACGATGCGCCAGGCGAACGAATTGGGCGGTCACGTTCGCAAGGGCGAGGAAAGTACAATCGTCATCTTTTGGAAAGTTGATGACGCCGGAGAGACGACGGAAGACACCAACAACGACCAGCCAAACGAGAAATCGGGCCGGCGATTTTTATTGCGCTACTATCGCGTTTTCAATCTGGAACAGTGCGAGCTTCCGCAAGCCGCGCTCGACAAACTCCCGAAGATCGCAACGCACGAACACGATCGGATCGAAGCTGCCGACCGGATAGTCGCCGCAATGCCGAAGCCGCCCGAGATTCAGCACGCAGGCTCGAAGGCTTTTTACAACAGTATGACCGATCGCGTGACCATGCCACCGCGCAATCTGTTCGTATCGGCTGAAGAATACAGCGCAACGCTTTTGCATGAATTGACCCACAGCAGCGGACATCCGAAGCGGCTTGCGCGCGAGGGCATAACCGTATGCAACTGCGTTCGGTTCCGCTGTGTACTCCAAAGAAGAACTCATAGCGGAGATGGGAGCAGCATACCTTTGCGCCGAAGCCGGAATCTCAAACGTGGTGATCGCGAATCAGGCCGCATACGTGGCTGGCTGGCTCAAGCGGCTTCGTGATGACCGCCGCTTAGTGATTCTCGCCGCCGCCCAAGCACAGCACGCTGCGGATTACATTCTCGGCAGGGACCTTGCCTCCCACTCAGCTGTCGCGGCGCTCGCGCGATGCGCGAGCGCCGTTTTCCGCAGCCTCATGCGGTCAACCCCCACTTAGCTTTGTTCGCCTCTACCTGCTCCGGCGCCGGAGCGTCCTCAGGCTCATGCTTCTGCACGACGAACTGGGACGATCGATCCATCATCATATAGTTGAGAGTGACATCATCTTTGAACTGTTGAGGCACCGCGACTTCTTCGAAGATTGCCTGCCAGGGACACTCTGGCTCGCATGCGCCGCAGTCGATGCACTCGTCAGGATTGATGAAGAGCTGGTTGGGGAAACTTGCTTTGTCTCCGCCCGCATAGCTGTAGATGCAATCGACTGGGCATACCGATACGCAAGCGGTGTCCATGCAATCGAGGCACAGCCGCGGACGATCCAAGGCATCGGTTTTCCTTCCTCCGGGTTGCTTAACGATTCAGGTGCTCTGCCGAAGGTCGCGAATGGAGCGGTTCCAGAGGGTCCCACTCCATTTATGGGATTCGGCGGAGCATTCTCGCCGGCGCGGCGCGCTTATAGAGCCTCCACCCGCGCGGGCGTGCTCTTATGCCAGGGCGTGCCGGCGACCCAGTCCCGATCCTCGCTGCGCGTAAGCTCGTTGGGTCCAACGCCAGCCGAGACTCTCCGGCCGTCTGCTGCAGGAAAGTCAAGGCCGAGTCCATTTGGCAAGGAGAGGTGGCCGCGCTGCATGCGGTCAGAGACATTCACCAATACCTCGACGCTGCCGCGCCGGGTGGTGAGCCTCGCGCGTTTGCCATCTGCAACACCGATGCTCTTGGCGTCCTCAGGGTTGATGTTTAGCGCCCCGCCGGCATCCT
The DNA here is from genome assembly GCA_963842085.1 of uncultured delta proteobacterium. Taxonomy (GTDB): domain Bacteria; phylum Desulfobacterota; class Binatia; order Binatales; family Binataceae; genus Binatus. The sequence continues at coordinate 957,013 of CAWJET010000001.1, read as the reverse complement.
TCTTTCGCCAGTCGGGGTTGCGGATGATCGTGTTGGCGGTGAAGGAGCGCCGTTCGCCGGCAGAGAGCATGAACGGAAACTCTGTCGTCGCAAGCGACGGGGTCGCGGTGGCAAGCGCGTCGAGTTCCGCGAACAGTTCGGGAACTGCCAGCTGCACCTTATGGTTGGGCGTGCGCAATCGCTCGAAGCACTCATCCCAATTGTCGATCGCGAATACCACTCCGCTTTTGGCGGCCAGGATCGCATCGAACAACGCATCGCCGGCCTCACCCGGCTCGCCGGTGAATCCGGCGCGGGCCAGAGAAGCTCTTTGGGTTTGTGCTGCGCTTTGGCATAGCAGCCATACCCCCGCGGCTTCTGCCAATCCTTCCGGCAGCTGGTCGCCTATCGCTCGATATAGCAGAGCTGGCGCGAGCGCGATCACGCGAGGATGGCTCATTGCGAGCTCGGTGAACTTCTTCCTGAAAGATTTGCGGCCTTCCTTCCAGGCGGCACGCAACGCGGCAATCGGTTCAGCGGACAACTCGCCGAGGGCTTCGAGAACCCGACAGTGTAGTTCAGCTTCGGAGAACAGGCCCGGCAATGGCGCCATCAGCGGCTTGCGAACATGGAAGTAGTTCTCCGGGAACTCGAAATTGAAGAACGTGGCCTCAGCCTTCTCGAATTGGCTCGCGACGGGGAGCACGTAATGCGCGAGGCGAGCTGTCTCCGTGAAGGCGACGTCGATTACTACCAGCAGCTCGAGCGACGCGAGCGCCTCACGCATGCGCGCGGCGTCTGCCACCGAGTGTGCGGGGTTGCCGCTCTCGACCAGCATCGCGCGAAATCGCTTCGGATGGTCCGTGAGGATCTCATCCGGAATCACGTTGCAAGGCGTTAGACCTCCGATCAGGCGCGAACCTGTAACGGGAGTGCCTTTTTTGAGTCCCGCCCCCTGTCGGTCATCCGACGATATTACTTCGGTTCCCGCTCCGCCCTCATGTCCGACCGTAAACGGCGCCATCATTGTCGGAATGTACGAGGATCCTTTCTTTCCGAAATTGCCGGTCAGCAGCATCAGCAGCTTGTGAAGATAGGACACCAGCGTGGAATGCCGGTTCATCTGCACGCCGAGATCCTCGAAAGAGGCCACACTCGCGGCCGACGCTATCCGCCTCGCCGCCTTGCGCGCCAGTTCCTCGGGCACGCCACAAGCTTCGCAATATTTCGCTATCGGCAGGTCGGCAAAGTGAGGCATTACCTCGCCGAGTCCATTCGCATGCAGAGCCAGCCACTCGCCGGCAATGAGTTTTTCCTGCACCAAGACACCAAGCATCGCGGCCAGCAGCCACGCGTCCGTGCCGGGTTTTACCTGCAGGTGGATATCGGCCAGTTCGGCGCTCTCGGTGCGGCGAGGGTCTACTACGATCAGGCAGCGCGCAGGGTCTTTGGCGATCTCCTTCAGCGTAACCCGCGCTTGCGGGATGCTGTGGGACATCCATGGGTTCTTTCCAAGGAAAAAGGCGACCTCGCAGTTGTGGAAGTCGCTCCTCGTATAGAACCCAACCATCTTCGTCGCGACCCAGAACTCCCCGGTCTTCTCCTGGGAAAGCGCGTTCGCGCGATGGACGGAGCCAAGGGCCGCGCGGGTTGTGTTGCCATAGACAGCGGGAAAGTGGTTACCCTGGCCTCCGCCACCGTAGTAGAAGATCGTCTCGCCGCCATGCTCTTTGCGCAGCGCCGAAAAACGTTCCGCCACTTCCGCGATCGCGATGTCCCATTCGATCTCTTCGAAGCTCCCGTCACTGCGCCGACGTAGCGGCTTCGTCAGCCGATGGGGGCCGTTCTGATAGAAATCGAGTCGATGGGCCTTCTCGCAGGCATAGCCTTTTGACGCGGGATGCGCGTCGTCGCCGCGCACTTTCACCAAGTGGCGGCCGTCTTTGCCGCCGAGTTGAACTTCGACACCGCAGTTGCACTCACAAAGAATGCACGCTGTGGACTTCCAATCTGAGTTGGCGAGACCGGAAATGGGGAGATTAGCTGACATTGCGACCTCCATGAACCTGAACGTTGTTTCTCGCTCGCCTGCCTGAGCAGCAAACGCTGATTGTTGATTTTCCCTTCGCGCTATCCACCGATCTGATACATCGAACGTTCGCGGGTCGAACGGCCGTTGAGTAGGTGATGGCCGGTCGGCTTCAACTCAACCGCACGCAGGAGAATTCGCGCCACTTCGTCGAGACCATCTCCCCGCGCCGAACGCAGCGCGCGACGTACGTCAAGTTCGTCGTCATTGAGCAGGCAAAGATGAAACTTTCCGTCGGCGGTAAGACGCATCCGGTTGCAAGTACCGCAATACGGTTCGCTTACCGGGCTGATGAAGCCGATGACGCCGCGGCCGCCTGGTAGCCCGAAGTTGCGCGCTTCGTCCGACGAACTCGCGCCCTCGAACTCGAACAGGGGCCCCAGCGCCGTCTCTATGCGTCGCCGCGTTTCGATGTTGGAGACGTAGCGCTTCACTGAGAGCGTGGCGCATTCGCCGCCGCCCAGCGGCATCAGCTCGATGAACCGCACGTGCCAGTCGCGCGTCAACGTCAGCCGCGCAAGTTCGACCACGTCGGCCTCGTTGTATCCGGCCGTGACGACGGCGTTGATCTTGATCGGTGTCAGCCCCGCCGCTTCGCAGGCTTCGATGCCTTGCCAGATCTGGGCAAAGGTTGCCCCGCGCATTTGGCGCTCGACGGTGACAGGGATGAGGCTGTCCAGGTGGACGTTGACCCGGCTGAGGCCCGCGGCTTTGAGCGCACCCGCCAGTTCACGCATCAGTATCGCGTTGGTGGTCAAGGCAAGATCGCCCACGCCAGGAACCCTTGCGATCCGCTCGACGATTTCGAGCAGGTCGAGACGGAGCGTCGGTTCGCCGCCGGTCAGGCGGAACTTTCTGAATCCGACGCTCACCGCCGCCTGCACGACTGCCTCGATTTCAGCGGGAGTAAGCAAATCGGCCTTGGGCAGGAAGCGAATTCCATTCAGCGGCATGCAATAAACGCAGCGCAAATTGCAGCGGTCGATCACTGAGATGCGAAGGTAATCGATTTCGCGGTTGAAAAGGTCTCGCGGCATATTCCCGAGAGTGGCTTCTATCCTGGAAGCTTCTTAATAACTTCTATTTTGGAACCCACTGCCGAGTCAAGAGCGAACGCCGATCGCAAACGGATGAACCAAGTGGATTACGCAGGCAAACGCATCTGCTTGCGAAGACTTTTGTCGAACATACGCTCGGGGACAAAACGACGAAGGACGCTCACCTGGCGGGCAACCTTGCCGCACGTGTATCGCGGCCTCGGCGATGCAGCGGTCGCGGCCTCGATTAAGCTCTCGACCACAACCTCAGGAGCGTCGGCCGTATTCATCGCATCGTGAATGAGTGCATTCGCCCCTGCTCGCGCCGTGGCGTATGCGTCCAGTGTCCGATCGGGAAGCGCCATGTTCTGTTCGAAGGACGTGCGGGTATACGCCGGCTCCAGCAGGCACACCCGAATGCCGAAGCTCCGCACCTCATGATCAAGCGACTCCGAATAGCCTTCGAGGGCGTGCTTCGTGGCCGAGTAGAGAGCCGAGAAGGGGGCAGGTATCAGGCCAAGGACCGAACTAATATTGACGATCCTCCCGGCTTTCTGATCTCGCATGGCCGGCAGGACAGCATTAGTCGCGCGGATCACTCCAAAAAGATTTACGTCGAACAATGCTTGAGCTTGGTCGATCGAAGACTCTTCAGCTCCTCCAAGCAGGCCCATCCCTGCATTGTTGACCAGGATGTCAATCCTGCCCGTCGTGTCGAGCACTTTTTCGACGACCTTCTTCACCGAGGCCCCGTCCGTCACATCACAGGTGATCATCGCGATCCCCTCGCTGACACTTGCGACGGCCCGCCGGCTGGTGCCGAACACGCGGAATCCAGCTTGATGCAGCGCCTTCGCGGAGGCCTGCCCGATTCCCGTAGACGCCCCCGTCACAATTGCCACTTTATTGTTCTGCGGCATGAGAAATCCTCCGTGGAATGCTAATTGGTAGAGCGTCAGTTCTATTTTGGATCTGGCGCGAAGATCTGGTCGCCGTTGCGAGCGCCAGCTACCATTTCTCGACCCATGGTCGTAGCACCACCTCGAACGCCCAAGTTGACCGATGCTGGCGATGCAGTTGCAGATAGGTTTCCGCGATGCGGTCCGGGTCGGCCATGTTGTCGTCGACATTTGTTCCCGCCAGTCGATGCGCGCGGGTACCGTCTTCCTGCCTCCAGCCAACCGCGGCGTCGATCGGCACATTTGCTACATGGATACCCTGTGGCATCAGTTCCCTTGCCATGCTTTGTGCGAGTCCAGACTTTGCCTGGCACGCCATCGCAAAGGCGCCGCTCAAAGGGAAGCCTTTGAGGGCTGCGCTTGCGTTGGTGAAGATGATCGTTCCTCTCGCGCCGTTGGCATTGGCTTTGTTTTCGCGCATCAGCCGAGCTGCCTGCTGACCAACTAAAAACGCACTGAAAGCTGAGTTCCGAAGGGTCGCGAGCGCGACGCTCGGGTCAGCTTCGATAATCTGCTTGCGAAATATCTCAGCAACCCGGCCGTCAATGTTGTGTACGACCAGAGTGGGAACCCCCAGGTCCCGAACAACATTCTGGAAGAGCAGCTCCACGGCCGCTGGTTCGCTCGCATCGCATGCGTATCGGCGCACGCCGTGCGTTTTCTCAAGACTCAGCAGGACCGGTTTATCCGCACTCCTCGCTGCGATGGCGACACGCATCCCGTTTTTAGCGAACAGTCTGGCGCAACTTGAACTGATGCCGGGGCCGCCCCCAACGATGAGGGCAACGTCTTGCTCGGAAGGTTGAGCGTCGCGTTGATCGGATTGAGTCATGTTCCGTGCTCCTATGCGTCTTCAAGGAGATAAATCAGAGGCAGGTTCGGTCGGAGTTATTCAGTGATTCCACCATGGACGATCGGAGAATGCCCGCAGGTCGATCTCGAAGGTCCACGTGGATCGGTGTTGTCGCGCGAGGTGCAGGTAGGTCTCGGCTATCTGCGTGGGAAGCATCAGTCCATCATGTTCGTTGCCTCGGGTTTCTCTCAGCTGTTGGAACTTTTCCGGCCCGAGCATTTTCCCAAGAGTGTCGGGAGCATCCACAGCGCCGTCGATCACGATATGTACGACGTGGATTCCTTTCGATGCGAATTCTGCGTTGAGTGTCTGGCACAGCATTCGCCGCCCACCCATCGCCGCCGCATGGGAATGCTGCCCGCCGTTCCCACGCATCGCCGCCGTCGCCGAGGTCACGAGGATTGTTCCCTTGCCGCGCGCTTCCATCAGCGGGCATACGGCCGATGCGAGGCGAAACAGACCGAACGTCCCCAGGCGCCAGCCTGTTTCAAAAGCCTTGAGCGATGTGTCCTTCAATGCCCTGTCGCCAATCTGGGCGCCCAGGTTGTAAACCACGACTTCTATCGGACCAATGTCGGCTTCGATGGTGGCAACCCTCTCTTCGATTGAGTTTGCCTCGATCGCATTGAGGAGAAATCCGGTTGCCGAACCTCCGTCGTTCTTGATCGCGTCCACCATTCTATTCAACCCGTCCAAGTCGCTGCGCCGACACAGACAAGCGTGATAGCCCTCTTGTGCAAAGCGTCGAGCGACATTTCCACCGATACCCGCACCGGCGCCTATCACCAAACAAACAGGTTTCATGTTCGATCTCTCCTCCAATCAATCGCAATCCTCGATTGACTCAGGTCTTGGCAGGTGGACATCAAGATAATTAGCGACCCTGAAAGACGATCTTGTTGCGAAACTGGCGAGGCCCATGTTCGATCAGGCCATCAACACCTGCGCGCATGTCAGCCGTTTCGAACAGTGCGGGTGCGATCTCGTCGACCAGGGCGTCGGCCGCACGGATGCCGCTCTCCAAGTATGCTCGTACGAACTTCTTGCCGGCCGCATAGGCGAGAGTCGCCCCACTCGCGAGTCGCTCGGCAAAGGCTCGTATATCCGCCTCAAAGTTTTCGTCGGGAACAACTCTGTTCACGATATTCCATCGCTCAAACGTCGCGGCGTCGTATTGATCGGCGGTGTAGATAATTTCGCGCGCGCGACTCGGGCCCGCGCGCTCAGCCAGACGTTGAACGCCGCCCAGCAGCGTGGTCGTTCCAATCGACGCCTCGACCTGCCCGAAGCGGGCCGAAGAAGCCGCCCATATGAGATCGCATGCCAGGGCAAGTTCCAGTCCCGCCGCCATGCAAGCCCCCTGCACGGCAGCAATGGTTGGAAACGGCAATTCTTCGAGATCGGCGATCGTTCGCAGATGGCTGGTGAAGAGCTCGCGCGCTTGCATCGCGGTCTTGCCCTTGAAAATCGCGACATCGGCGCCGCCGGAGAAGTTTTTGCCATCGGCGCGGACAAGCAGCGCCCTGAGCGGATGCTGCCGGGCTTGGCCCACAGCCGCTCGAAGATCTTCGATTAATTCCTGATCGAACAGATTTAACGGTGGATTTGCCAAAGTGATCAAGCCGACAGCATCCGACGTTTCGAAACGCACCTTACCCATCATTCGTCTCCAGTGATTTGCATTCGGGGATCGTCGCTTCTATTTTAGAACCCGCTCTTGACTAACTTCTATTTTGGAACCTAGTATCTGTCAAGGCTGCCGAACGAACCTCGGGCGCAGCAGGAGCATCAAGATGATCCGGAAATTCAAGTTTGAGGCTGAGATCTACGAGTGGCTCAATTGTCTTCCGATGGCGGCACGCAGAAAACTGGATGCAGTCGGGATTAAACTTCATCTGGCGCAATGGGAGCAGCTCGGGCGCGGCGAAAGGTTGATGATCTGTCACGCTCCCGCGGATTCAGAGGAGGAACAGAGTGCGCTGAGAACCTTCATCGAAGAAGTAGCGCTGGCACGTACTGGCTCTCCGGCCAAGACCCTCCCCGACGATACGCGCCGGTCCGCCAATCCGCCCGATCGCCCGCCGCAGATACTGGCCCACCATGCACGCGTGGCCGGTGTTGAACTCGACGACAAGGCATGGGCGGCTCTCGACGACGACCAGCGTTACGCCCTGATTAAACTCGGCGATTCGGAAAGACCGAGTCATAACCTGGAGCTCGCGCTTCAGGAGTTCTTGGATAACGGCGCGCAGACAGAGGCATCATGACTCGGAGTTGCTGATTGGCAGTCACACCGCGCCGGCTCTCGCGGCGCCCATCACCAAGCAAGGAGCAAGAATTATGGCGGACGTGGATTTCTTCTTTGACTTTATCAGTCCCTATACATATCTGGCCCGGACGCAACTTGATGGTATCGCCGCCCGCACCGGCGCGCGCTTCAAGATGTGGCCGATGCATCTCCTCAATCTGATGAAGATCGTGGGCAATACTCCCACAACCGTGATCTGCGGCAACAAGCGTAAGTACGCCGGGCAGGACATCGGAAGATGGTGCGCCCGCTATCAAGTTCCGTTCAAGGCGAATCCTCATCTTCGAGGCGATCACAGTCTGACCTTGAGGGGTGCACTGGTTGCACAGGAAATGAATCTGGAAGAGCAATACAACCGAGCTGTATTTTCCGCATTCTGGACCGATGCGGTGAATGTCACGGACCGCGGCGAAGTCGTTCGGTACCTGGAAGCAGCCGGACTGGACGGAAACTCAATTCTGACGAAGGCGGAGGGAGACGAATACGCGAAACGTCTGGCGTCGAACACTCAGTTCGCTGCCGACCGCGGAGTCTTTGGTTCGCCGACCTTTGTCGTGGGTAGTGAGATGTTCTTCGGAAACGATCGCCTTGATTTCCTCGAGGCGACCCTAAAGAAAAGCGCATCGCAAAAGTGAACTCGAAGACCCCGATTTCAAGCGAGGGCGCGAGGATTCAATCATCATGAGTGAAAACGGTCCGGTAGTTCTGGTAACTGGGGTCGGTCCTGGGACTGGCGCGGCTATCTCGCGCAAATTCGCACTCGGAGGATACAAGGTGGCGATGCTGGCGCGCACGCGTGAGCGTCTCGATGCACTTCAGCGCGAGATTCCGAACGCGAGGGGCTACAGCTGCGATGTCACCGATGAGACTCAGCTCGATTCCGTAATCGAGGCTGTGCGGCGGGATCTAGGCGCGCCGAAAGTGTTGGTCCACAACGCGGTGGGTGGCGCATTCGGCAATTTTCTGGAGATCGATCCGAAGGCCCTCGCTCTTAATTTTCAAGTCAATACGATGGCGCTGTTGTATCTGGCGCGGCTGCTGGCGCCGGCGATGGTCGAGGCCGGAGAAGGGGCCATCATTGTAACCGGCAACACCTCAGCCCTGCGCGGAAAACCTCGCTTCGCCGGATTCGCACCTACCAAAGCGGCGCAGCGGATACTTGCCGAGTCCATCGCCCGAGAACTGGGACCGAAGGGCGTCCATGTCGCCTACGTTGTGATCGACGCGGTTATCGACCTGGAATGGACCCGGGCGATGACTTCCAAGCCTGCGGAAGACCCGTTCTTCATCCAGCCGTCCGCGATTGCCGATGAGATTTGGCACGTGGTTCACCAGGACCGGTCCGCGTGGTCGTTCAACGTCGAAGTCAGGCCTTTCCAGGAAACGTGGTGAAAGCGATATGAGTCAACTGCGAATTTTTTCCTACTTGCCTAATCCGCGAATCTGGAAGGCAACTATCGTCGCGAGACTGGCCGGCGTCGACCTCGATTTGCGCGGAGCCTCGCCCAAAGAGCTTCAGTCGTGGCTATGGGACTTCGATGCGCGTCCGTTCTCAGCGGCGGACGCCACGGTGGCGAGCGAGGTGAGCGGCCACGCCGGTTTCCAGGGCAAGCTCCATAAGACTGCCGCCTTTCTCCAGGCGCACCCGTTTGGCACCGTGCCGGCGGCGTTCAGCCCTGATGGCAAGGTAGGAATCTTCGAATCCAACAGCATCATGCGCGCGGTGGCCAGGCTCGGTGACGTTAAGCTCGGGCTATATGGGAAGGATCCATACGAAACGTCACGGATCGACAGCTTTCTCGACGTAAGTCTTGTGTTCGCGCGAGATTCACAAATCTATCTGCTCGCGCTGGGCAGCGGATCCTTGTCCGAGGAGATTTATCATCGAACCCGCGAAGCATTCGCGGTGTACATGGCCGGGATCAACTTCGCACTTTCGGCAGGTCGAGGTTTCATTGTAGGCGACCGCCTGACCCTGGCCGACGTGTGCTTCGTGGCTGAGCTCGGCCTGTTCCATAACGAGAAGCCGCGGGCCCGAGATCTGAAGAAGCGAGGACTAGAGCCGATTCTGAGCGGGAACGTCGACGAGCAGTTTCCGGATGCTATGGCTCATTTCGCGAAACTGTCGAAACATCCAGCATTCGCTCCCGATATCGACCCCTACATGCAAAAAATCGAACGGGCGACAGCGTGAGCGGCCGATGGCTCGTGGCGAAGGACCGGCCGGGAATATTTCTTCGACGGTAAATTCGTTACGTTGTAGGAGATGCGAGGCACCCCACTTCGCAGCACTGTTACATTTCGACGAAACGAACCATCATGAGTGAAAAAGAAGAATTCGAAAAGCTGCCGGAAGCAATGCCGAAGTGGATCAAGGACCACGTGGAGCTCTATCTGTCCGAGCCCGAGAAGGCGCACCTGTGGGACTCGACCATTGGCGGCGGACCCGGCCCGCTGCCGACGCTGCTCCTGATCGCGCGCGGCGCGAAGAGCGGTAAGCTCCGTCCGCTGCCGCTCCTATACCAGGAGATAGACGGGAAGTACGTCGTCATCGGCTCGAAGGGCGGCGCGCCGACGCATCCGGCCTGGTATGTGAATCTGAAGGCGAATCCGGAGTGCGAGATCCGAGTGGGCGCGAAGCGCATGCGCGCCCGCGCACGCACGGCGAGCGGCGACGAACGAACGCGCGGCTGGCACAAGATGGCGGCGATGTATCCGCCCTACGACGACTACCAGAAGCGAGCTGGTTCGCGGCAGATCCCGGTGGTGGTTCTCGAGCCGATTGGCCCCGCATGAACGCGAGGATCATCGAGGTCGCTGGACGATTGTGGTCTATTAACTTCTAATTTGGAATCTAGTTTCATGCCAAGTGTTGTGCAAAGCTGTTAAACAGATGCGCTGGCAACAAATCGACACGATGACATGCTCAGTCGCCCGAACACTGTCGGTGGTCGGCGACCGCTGGACCTTGCTAATCATCCGCGATGTCCTCCTCGGCATACGGAGGTTCGACGCGATTCAGCAGGATTTGCAGTTGACGCCGCATCGGCTGTCGGACCGGCTGCGTAAGCTGGTGCATGATGGGGTTCTTAGACGCGTCGTGTACGAAATGCACCCGCGTCGCTTCGAGTATCGGCTTACGGAAAAAGGGTTTGATCTCTATCCGTTGATCGCCACGATGACCGAGTGGGGTGATCGTTGGATGGCTGGACGCGCGGGCGTCCCGGTGGAATTGGTCCACCGGCCCTGCGGCCACACGATCAAACCGAAACTCATCTGTCCGAGCTGCGAATTGAAAATTGACGCTCGCGAGATGAGCGCCCGGCCGGGACCAGCCCTTAGGGGTCGCGCTATGCCCGGACAGGTTACTCAGGCTCAGCGCCGGAAAACCCTTCGTATCACCGAAACGACCGCTTGATCACGACCATAGTTCGACGCCACAGGCTCCGGACCGATCTGCTACATTCGACACGCCATCGAAGCATCATTCGACGAAATGCAGGAAAATGTCGTCGGAATCGGCATGATGCATCTTCGCCGCGCTGACTTCCTCGGTCATCCGATTCCCGCGCCTCCGCTAAAAACTCAAATGGGCGTTGCCGATTATCTCGATTCCCTCGAATCGGGTGAGCAAGGAAAGCGGCCTGCGCTGCCTGAAGTATTGGCGGAGTGGATGGTGTATCGGCAATTTGCTCCCCGGACGGAGCAATTTGCTCTGAAGTTCCAAGTCACGCTACTGTTCCCGACGCTAGAACTATGACCGAAGAAAGACCGCGCCGGTCACCTCCCGGAAGGTCCCGGATTCTCGTCGCCTGCGCGACCATAGCCGTCCTGGCCGCGACCCTCCTGGTATGCGGGACGCAGCGCGCACGAGCGCAGACCGCGCCGGCTCCGGTGGACTACCGTGCGGCTGAGAATACGCCAAATGACGCGAAGTCTGTGACGGAATTAAACAAAGAGCTGAGCAATCCGATATCGACTATCTGGTCGATCACGTTTCAGGAAAATACCTACTGGCTGAACATGCCGACAGGCCGCTCGGATAGGAACCAGGTAAATCTTCAGTTTCAACCGGTGCTGCCCATATCACTGACTGAAGATTGGAACCTGATCAATCGGCCGGTTCTTCAGGTACTGAATTCCAATCCATACGTTAATCGGAGCGGGAATCTCCATCGCGTCACCAAGAATGATACGATGCGGCTGCGAAAACTCATAAGGAACCTCCTATCATTCGGTGTGCGCAACCTCTTACCAACCCTCGAGTAAATTCCCTCTGATCAGTTTGGGGATCACCGGCGCAATTGTCACCTGTACGTTCCATTTCTGACCGAATGCATCAGGATGCACCGGCATGTATTGTCCCTGTACGGCGAAGCGTATCGGGAGGATTCCAATTCTCTGCACCTTCGAGACGCTGAGCCCAATCGGAAATGTGACCATATTGCCGCTCTTGTTGTTGGCCGTGATCGTGCTTACCGGGTGCGCTTCAACCAACGTCACCCAGCAAACACCGATGGTCAGCCCGGGACTCGCGCGACCGAATCAGATCTGGGTGTACGACTTCATCGCCGATCCCGCGAAAGTGCCCGCCGATTCCTCCATCAGCGGCGCTCTCAGTGCGCCGAGCACGCCGCCGACAGCGGAGGAGCTTGAAAGCGGCCGTCAACTTGGCGCGGCCATCGCCAAAGACCTGGTGGCGGATATCAACGCCATGGGTCTTTCAGCGGTGCAGGCCGGGCCGGGATCGGCGCCCCAAGCTGGTGACGGCGTAATCCGCGGCTACCTCGTTTCGGTCGAGGGCGGCAGCGCCGTCAAGCGTTTCGTCGTCGGATTCGGCGCAGGGAGTTCTGAGATGGACACGGTGGTCGAAGGCTATGCAGTGACGCCCGAGGGCTGGCGCAAGCTTGGGTCCGGAACGCTCAGCTCGTCCGGAAACAAGATGCCGGGAATGGTCGCGCCGGCCGCGGTCGCGATTGCGACCGGCAATCCGATAGGCCTGATCGTGGTCGGCGGAATGAAGGTTTATGGCGAGGCGAGCGGCAGGAATACGCTTGAGGGGAGAGCCAAAGCGACCGCCGACGCAATCGCGGAGCAACTCAAGATCAGATTTCGAGACCGTGGCTCGATAAGTTGACAGTCGGTTTGAGCGATTGGGAGCCTCCGTTGGTGGAGACTCCTCCCCGGTTGCCGACCGCCCGGCTCGCCGGTCGCGCCAGCGTTGACAAATGAACGACATCTTCACAGAGTATCATCCCCATACTGTAGTTGTTCTGCTTGCCGTGGCAATGCTTGTGTCATGGGGCGTGGCGTGGCGGCTCGGGTCGAGGCTTCGCGACCTCCCCAGCCCGCGGGCGGGGAGCAAATTCGATGATGCAAGCCTGGCACTTCTGAGCCTGCTGCTCGCCTTCAGTTTTGGAATGTCGTTGAACAAGCACGACAATCGCAGGGATATGGTCCTCGCCGATGCGAATTCGATCGGCGACTTTTATACCTGTGTCAGCGTGCTTAACGAACCGCCGCGAAGCGAGCTGATTCAACTGATCAGAGAGTATGTTGAGCTCCGACTCAAGATCGGAGACTCAAGCCATCCGGAGGCCGAATTGCGAGTGGCGCTCCCACGCTTTCAGACGATGCAGATCCAGATGAGAGAGTTAGTTTCCGAGGCAATGAAAAAGGAGGACCCGACCCTCGGCGCAACATTGCTGAGCAGCCTCAATCGCGTGCAGAATAGCCAGTCCGCGCGCCTCGCCGCAGTGAAAGACCGCCTCCCGCCGGAGATCATAGTCTTACTCTTTGTGTCAGCGATTGTCTCAACGATATTGGTTGGACGCGAACAAGGCATTGCCGCCAGAGTGGAGCTGGGAGGCACGCTGGGCTTCATACTCGTCGTAGTTCTCACGATCTCCGTCATTCTCGATTTAAACCAACCCGCACGCGGGCTGGTAAGCGTAAGCCAGGAGCCGATTCGAGAATTGATCGGCAGGATAGCCAAGTGATGTTTTAAGCATGGGTTTCCGTTGTGTTACCAAAACATCAGCCTCAGCGAGCAAGGGGACCCGTGGCGTGCATCAGCTTGACACTGATTTCGCGAGGGTTGTAGAAGCTTGGGGTTCGGAAAGTCACAGCTTTAACCGCGTTTCCGCACCCTCAATCTACGCGACAGAGGGAGAAGTATCATGAGCGATTCCAAGAACACATCGAAACAAATTCAGCGCGACGTCCTGCCCATTCCCGACAAGCAATATGCCGGATTTGTCGCGTATGACGCGAAGGATCCCGATTCCAAGTTTGCGCCGATCGAGGTGCTGCGTCCGCCGCAAGGTGCGCCGAACGTTTTGCTCATACTCCTTGACGATGTTGGGTTCGGCGCGTCGAGTGCATTTGGAGGGCCATGCGAGACGCCGATTGCTGAACAGCTCGCGGCAAACGGATTGCGATATACGCGATTTCACACAACGGCGCTGTGCTCCCCGACCCGGTCAGCGCTTCTAGGCGGCCGTAACCATCACATGCTGGGGTTTGGTGGAATTACGGAGATGGCGACCTCGGCACCGGGCTATACCTCGCGCCGGCCGAACTCTATGGCGACCATCGCTGAGATTCTTCGAATGAACGGATACTCTACAGCCCAGTTCGGCAAGTGCCATGAAGTGCCGGTGTGGGAGGCGAGTCCGGTAGGCCCGTTCGATCGCTGGCCCACGGGTTCAGGATTCGAACACTTCTACGGATTCCTCGCGGGCGAGACGAATCAGTATTATCCGTCGCTTCACGAAGGCACCAAGAGTGTCGAGCCTCCCGCTACACCCGAAGAAGGCTACCATTTCATGGCTGACATGACCGATCGCGCGATCGACTGGGTGCGTCAGCAGCGAGTGTTGGCAGCGTCCAGGCCCTTTTTGATGTACTTCGCGCCGGGAGCAGCCCACGCGCCGCATCACGTTCCGAAGGAGTGGGCTGACAAATACAAAGGCAAGTTCGATCAAGGATGGGACAAACTTCGCGAAGAGATTTTCGCGCGCCAGAAAAAGCTCGGAGTTATTCCCGAGGGCTGCGATCTGACAAAACGTCCTTCCGAGATTCCCGCATGGGACGACCAGGCTGCGGATTTTAAACCCGTGTTGGCTCGCCAAATGGAAGTGTTCGCTGGGTTCCTGGAGTTCACCGATTATCACATTGGGCGGCTAATCGACGCGTTGAAACAATTACAGGTATTCGACGACACGATGATCTACTATATCATCGGCGATAACGGAGCTTCGGGTGAAGGAACTCCGCTGGGTACTTTCAACGAGGTTCTTGTTGCCAACGGCCTCAGCGCGTTGGAAACCAAGGAGTTCCTGAAAGCTCACATCAACAAACTAGGCACTCCGGAGTCGTATAATCACTACGCCGTGGGCTGGGCGCACGCCACGGACACGCCATATCAATGGACCAAGCAGGTCGCATCGCACTGGGGCGGAACGCGCAACGGCACAGTGGTCCATTGGCCCAAGGGGATCAGGGCCAAGGGAGAGATCAGGAATCAATTTCACCACGTGATCGATGTAGCACCGACGATTCTCGAAGCGGCCCAGCTTCCCGAACCCTACATGGTTAATAGCGTCGCGCAGGTACCGATGCAGGGCGTCAGCATGCTCTATAGCTTCGACGACGCGAAAGCGGCGGAGCGGCGCGAGACGCAGTACTTTGAGATGTTTGGCAATCGCGGGATCTACCATAAGGGCTGGACGGCCGTGACCCGCCATCGCACCCCGTGGATAGTGACCGGAAAGACGCCGCCATTCGATGATGACGTTTGGGAATTGTACGACACAAATAAGGATTGGACACAGGCACATGACCTTTCGAAGCAGATGCCTGAAAAACTGCATGAGCTGCAGCGCTTGTGGATTATCGAGGCGACACGCAATGGCGTTTTGCCGATGGACGATCGCATTATCGAGCGCTTCAACTCTGATCTGGCGGGCCGGCCAACGCTGGTACGTGGCAATACACAGATACTCGCGAGAGGCATGGGCGGGTTAAATGAAAGTGCAGTGCTAAACATAAAGAACAAGAGTCATTCGATCACTGCTCAAGTGATTGTACCCGATGGCAAACCGTGTGAAGGCGCGATTCTATCGCAGGGGGGCTTTGCCGGAGGATGGATCCTCTATGTCAAAGACGCTCACTTGAAGTATTGCTACAACTTCGCCGGATTAGAGAAGTACACCATCTCGGCGACACAGCCACTCCCATCCGGCGAACATCAGGTGCGAATGGAGTTTGCATACGACGGCGGCGGCTTAGGAAAGGGAGGAACCGTGACGCTCTATATTGACGGTAACCCGGTGGGTTCAGGCCGGGTCGAACATACAATAGCCATGGTCTTTTCTGCAGATGAAACCTCCGACGTTGGTCTGAAGCGCGGAGCACCGGTAACGCCTGAGGTGCCGACTGAGAACAACGCGTTCACGGGGACAGTGCAAGTCATAGTGATCGACGCGGACACGAAAGAAAACGTGGATCATCTCATCTCACGCGAAGACCTGGTGAACATGTTGATGACCCTGCAGTAGCACCATGATTGCGCCGTAGACGAGTCGGATCGCCACTTAGCACGATGGACATCGACAGTCTGATGCCCGCCGTTCCGGCTGTCTTTGTCAAGCGTGCTGTGTAAAACAGCAGGGGACGGCTGTGCAACTGTTGCGCCGGACACATAGGCCTATCTGTCTGGCAATCGCGGCCGTGCTGGCGCTCGCCACGTCTGCGCGAGGCTCCGGGCTTCTGCTCTATGAGACCGGCGCACCTGACCTCGGCACCGCGAGCGCCGGGCGTGCCGCAATGGCTGCGGACGCCTCGACCGCTGCCGCCAATCCCGCCGGGATGACACTGCTCGATCGTTCGCAACTGCTGGGTGCGTCCGGCGCGCTCCTGCCCTCGACCAACTTCGATGTAGCGCCGCAAACCACAACACAGGGCGGCGGTGGTGGCAATTCCGGCGTGTTCTTTCCAATCGGCTCGTTCTTCTATGTGTACAAATGGTCCGAGCGAGTGCGGCTCGGCGTGGCGATCGTTTCAGATTTCGGTCTTAGCGGAGATTACGGCAAAACCTGGGTCGGGCGCTATTACATAACCCGGGCCCAACTCATCACCGGCAAGGTCAACCCGTCAATCGCTTACCAGGTGAATAACTGGCTGTCAGTGGGAGCAGGTTTCAACTTCGGGGTCGGGCGTCTCACGTTTCAATCGAAAATTAAGAACCCCCCTCGCATCCTTAGGCCTCCTCTACCGGATGGCGGCTTGGCGTTAGAGTCGTGGGACGAAGCGTTCGGCGGTAACGTCGGCATATTGGTCAGGCCGTTTTCCAAACTTCGCATCGGACTCACTTATCAGTCGCCGGAAGATTACAAATTCGGCTTTCGGACGCACCTGACGGGTCTCGGCCCCGGTCTCAATTTTATCCGCAAAAAAATCGGCGGAGTGAAAGTCAATCTTCCTTTGTCGAAACCGGAGCAAGTGATGGCAAGTGGGGTCTACGAGGTCCTGCCGAACCTCAGTCTTATGGGCAACGTCGGATGGCAGAACTGGGCGGATTTCGGGGAATTCCCAGTCGGAATCTCCTCGCCCACGCAAACGACGGATGTCGACACGAATCTGCATTTCTCGAACACATGGCAGATAGCGATTGGGCAGCAATATCGGATCGCCGAGAGGTGGCTGTGGTCAGCGGGATTCGCGTATGACAGTTCGCCGGTTTCGAAAGCGAATCGTAACGCCGTGCTGCCACTGGATCGACAGTTACGCTACGGAACCGGCATCCAATACCAGATCAATGAAAATGTGACGGCGGGTACCGCATGGGAGTTGATGGACGCCGGGCCGGGCCCCTACAGCAATCGCCGCGGACCGCTGGCCGGAACTCTGCAGGGGCACCATTCAACGAACCTTTTGAACTTTGTCGCGGTCAACATCATCTGGAAATTCTAGTCTTCGCACAGCGACGGTCCCGCTTAAGTGCGGACTTCCACCGGGCGATGCTCAGACGATTCCAAGCGCAGACGAGACGACGCGGGGCCGCGGATCATCAGTGGGTGATCGCACTGATCTCGCGGGCTACGCCGTCGTTGCGGGATATTGCCTCCGTGGTCTTCCTCCAATCGATCTGTTGTTCCAGATTGTTGGCGGCGGCCAAGTCGCGGACAAATTGCAGTGCGTCCTTGCTCTTCTTTCTGTACGGATCACGATGCACTTCGAGAAGGATCTCGCCGTCCTGGAGTTGCGCCATCAACACGGGCTCATAAATGATCTCTCCAGGCTGGCCGACTTTCACCTGCCGGAACAGCGCGCCCGCGTCATCGGGATGCATCCGAATACAACCCCGGCTCTGAAAGTCATAGATCGAGAGCGGAGCATTCGTGCCGTGAATCCCGTACGACGGAAAGCTCAGTCCGATCCAGTAACCGCCTAATGGATTGTTAGGGCCGGGTGGAACGGTCTTCTTGACCACCTTGCCTGCTCGCGCCCATTCGTCCTGGATCGATTTCGGTACATACCAGGTCGGGTTCTCGCGCATCTGAATAACCGCGAAGCTGCCGATTGGCGTAGCGAAGGCAGCCTTACCCGGACCAATCGGATAATTTCCCTGGACCTTGCCGCCATTCAGTAAGAACAGTTTTCGCTGCGGCAGATTGACCAGAATGCCATCGGGCAAATCCGCCGGAACGATGTGGCGGTTGTCGATGTAAAGCACCTGACCCGGCTTCAAGGCTGTCCTTGGTTTGAGTCCGTTCATTGCTGCCAGCGTCCCGCTCTCGATTCCACTACGAGCGCCGATGCTGACCAGGGTATCGCCAGCCTTGACGGTATATTTAAATTCGCTTCCGACCTGTGTGTGGCGAATTGCTGATTTTCCCAGAATCAGCAATTCGCCACACACACCAAGCTGACCGTCGAATGAATGCGTTGCGCGGCCGCGAGATGCGAAACCAGCCCCTCCCGGCGCCCGGGGGGAGGCGCCTTTTCGTATGCGCGTTTGCAAACCGCCCGGTACCGGTGCGAGTCTGAATCAAGTTTCGAAGTGAAGATCCCGGTTTACACCAATCCGGCAGATCCGATCGCAGAGACGGCGGTGGAGGCGCTGAGGCCGCGTGACCAATCAGAGGAGAGACGCCATGGCTAGTGTGTTGAGCGCGCAGGAGAAGCGCAACGCCAAGCTCAAGGCGGCGAAGTCAGAGAATGTGCTGCTCTATGAGGTGAAGGATCAAATCGCCTTCATCACGTTGAATCGGCCAGAAAAGGTCAACGCGCTCAACGGCGCGCTCAGTGACGCCTTGTGCGCAACCTGGAAACGGTTCGAGGCCGACCCTGCCGCCAAAGTCGCCATCCTCACCGGCGCTGGCAAGCATTTCTGCGCCGGCGCGGACGTGAGCCCCGGTGCGATCGATCGCGAAGTGCCATTTCAAGTCCATCAAGGCTATCCGCAGAACGGCATCACCGTGTTCAAGCCGATCGTCGGCGCGATCAAGGGCTACACGCTGGGGGCCGGCTATGCGCTCGCGGTTCGCGGCTGCGACATTACGATCGCCGGCGAGAGCACGCTGATGGGTTTTCCGGAAGCACGGATTGGCACGCCGATCCCACCGGTGGAGTATCTTCCCTATATGCCCTTCAAGATCAGCCTCGAGTTCATGCTGCTAGCTTGGAATGGCGGGCAGATCATGGACGCGCAGCGCGCCTATGAGGTCGGGCTGGTCAACAGGGTCGTTGCGGATGAGCAGGTGATGGACGAGGCGATCCGCTGGGCTGACTTGCTCAAGAAGATTCCGCCGCTTTACATCAAGTCGGTCAAGTACGGGCACTACAAGACAACGGACAACAAAGTCCGTGTAGATGAACGGGAATACATCCTATTCACCCATCCGCAGGAGATAAGCCGGGACCGTCAAGAAGGACTGCAGGCGTTTTTGCAGCGCCGGGAGCCGAAATTCACCTGTGTGTGGCGAATTACTGATTTTCCCAGAATCAGCAATTCGCCAGACACAGGTCAGTTTCAGTGCCATCGCGAGGAACCTTGTGCCTGCGCAAAACTCCAACTCATGTGAGATTCGGGGCGGCGGCGTGCACGGTGTGCGTCGCGCTCGCCTCGTCGCGCTTGTCATGCTCGGAGAAGCCGCGCGAGGCCATTGGCCTCCGGAGACCTGGAGATCTATTCTATCGGCTGGACAGCGTAGAGCCGCCACTCGCCCAGAATCCCCTTCAGCACACGGCTGCCCCGGTCGGTGAATGATATATCGCCGCCGGCCAACAAATCCCTTACCGTGCTTGAAACCATCACCTCGGTCGCGGCGGCGCAGCCGGCGACCCGCGCGCCGATATGTACCGCGATGCCGACAGCATCACCGCCGACCAGTTCGCATTCGCCGGTGTGAATGCCGGCTCTTATCTGCAGGCCGATCTTCTGCGCGCCGTCCGACATCGCGAACGCGCAATGAATCGCGGTGTCCGGCCGATCAAATATCGCGAACATCCCGTCGCCGGCCGTGTTGATCTCGCGTCCCCCGAAACTCGCAAGTTCTTTGCGGACGCTCTCGAAAAAGCGGGCACGGAGTTCAACCCATCGCCGGTCCTTTAGCTCGGTGACGTGCTCGGTTGAGCTGACGATGTCGATGAAGAGAATCGTGGCAATGACGCGCTGCGAATGTTCGCCCGTATTCGCGCCGGCTGGTGGCCGGGCGGTTGCGGCCGCGAGATTCGATTTGGGTGCCTGGGCCTTGGCGATGAGCGAGTTGACGCGCCCCCCGAGCGGCTTCATCCCGATGGCGGACGTGATTTCCCGAGCTTCTGTGAGCAGCTTGAGTGCGTGTTCAAGATCGCCCTGGTTGCCCCGATTTAGCAGCACCCGGGCATATTCGTATCGCGCGTAAGCGGCCCAGGGTCGGGATCCCATGCGATCATCGAATTCCAAAGCCTGCTCGAAGTGAGCTTGCGCATCGTTGGCCCGATCTATCACCCCTGCCAACATGCCCAGGAATCGACTCGAGCAACCGTAAGCTAGATCGCCCCAGCCCGCAGTTACATTGCGATTGGCGTAGGGAAGAAGAAGTTCGTAAACGGCAGCGGCGCGTTGAGCGTCGCGCAGACCTACGCACAGGGTCGCGAGACCGCACATGTTGTAGAGCCAGTTCCAGTCGCGCGGAATAGCGGCGAAGTTGTTTCTTTCGAGAGACCCCATCTCAGCCAGAGCTTCGGCCCGCCGCCCGATAGCCGTGAAAAAGATGGCCAACTCAATTCGGAACACAGCAGCGGTAGTCAAAGACCGCGCGATCCTCGCTTTTCGAAGCCCCTCAAACTGCGCCAGATCGATCCCGTCGCGCTCGCGGCCCAAGATTTCCGTGAGGTAGCTGGCGCATGCAAGTAAGGCCGGGTCCTGCCTTCTCTGAGCGTGCCGCGACAATTCTCGCGTCTTCCGCTCGGCCAGTTCGAAGTCCCCTCTCGATAGGGCAAGCGCGGCGTGAAATCTTTCAACGATTCCGAACTGCTCGCCAGATTTCTCAGCAAGTGCCGCGTAGGCGCGCACTTCTGCGTCGATTCCTGCCATATCGCCGATTTCGAGCAACGCGGTAAACCGCATTTCGCGCGCCCTCAGCGCGCATTGATAATCGCCGATCGATTCGGCCAGTGTGGCGATCTCGGTCGCGGTCGCGAGACGACCTTCCACGTTTTCGGGGCCCCAACTGATCTGACTGCGATCCCAGAGCGCCGAAACGAGCGCGCGAGGGTCCCCGATCCGCCGTGCCATTGCCACGGCCTCCTGGCAAAGAGACAGGCCCTTTTCGCGCTCACCAGTCCAGTAGTGCTCGCCGCCAAGCTTGGCAGTCAGTGTGGCGCGAACCGCAGTGTCGCCGGGATCCATCGAAGACAGCACTTCCGCGATGACCCCGATCAGTGGCCGACCCTTGTTGAAAAAGCCACCGAACCATGCGCTCAGGCTCAGTGCGGTTTGCGCCAGCAGATCTGTTCGGCCCAAGTTGCGAGCGATATCGGCAGCTCGCTCGAAGCTGTGCCTCGCCTCCCTCAGGCTTCGGCCCTGGGCCTGGGTTTCACCCATCGCGAGCAGCACTTCGCAGCGCTGTACCTCATCGCGTCTCGGCACGGAGTCCAGCGCCCGGAGCGCGATCGCGTAGAGACGCGACGCTTCCGCGAATGCCAATTCTTTGCGAGCGCGCTCGCCCCCCCGGCGGGCGTATTCAACAGCCTTTGCCGCCGTCCCGAGCGGGAGCGCTTCAACGTAGTGATGAGCGAGCCGAGCGAGGTGTGGCTCGAGGTCCCTGGAATTCAGCTCTTCGATTGCGGCTGCGATCCGCTGATGAAGCCGCGCGCTTGCGGTTTTGCCGAGCTCGGTGCGCAGCGTTTCCCGGATGACCTCGTGAGCGAAACGGTAGCATCCGAATGTTTCCGTCACTTCCACAATTAGAGAATTAGCCGCGGCCTGTTCGAGTGACTCGATAAGCTGCTCAATGCTAATTCCGGTAACCTCTGCGAGCAAGGCGAGGTCAAATTCCTTTCCTATCAACGACGCGATCGTCATGACGGATTTCGTTTGCTCTGCAAACGGCGCGATACGCCGCCGGATGATCGTTCGGACCGAGTCCGGGACAGTAAAACCTGAATCGAGGCTGATCGAGTGACCAAGGTTGCGCTCGGCAACAATCAAACGGACGATCTCGTCGAGGAAAAACGGATTTCCGTCGGTCGCATGATAGAGCGAGGAGACAGTCGATTCATCCGCTCCGAGTCTGGAGTTGAGTCCGATGAAATCCGCTACTTCATCGACGCTGAGACCCCGAAGCAGAATGGTGCTGCCCTCACGGCTAATCTCCGAAAGCAACGTGGAATGCGCCCTCGACTGCCGTAATTCGACCTCGCGATAAGTGGCGACCATCAGGATATGAGTCTGTTTCAAATCGCGCGCTAGAAACCGCAGCAGCATGAGTGAGTCTTCGTCGGCTGCATGAAGGTCGTCGAGCACCATCATCAACGGTGTGTTCGCCGCAAGCTGTTTGAAAAGGGCCGTGACGGCGTCGAAAAGACGGAAGCGTTCGGGCCCCGCTGCCATCGAGTCTTCAGCGAGCGGCCATGCTGAAACGGGATTGCGGCCGGGTTCCACTGCGGCGGTTGACAAGCGCAGTTCCGGAACCATTTGGGCAATACAGCTGAGTCCGGAACCTGCCTCAGCGAGCATCGAATCTGAAAAGGCGTGAACGCTTTCACGAATCAGTTGAATCCACGGCCAGAACGCCGGCGCGCCCCCACCCTCCCAGCATCGTCCCCATATTACCCGCGAGCCCTTGGCGATTGCGTAATTTGCGGATTCTTCGGCGAGGCGAGTCTTGCCGATGCCGGGCTCTCCGGCGAGCATGACCAACCCACCCCGTCCCGCAAGCAGGCCGGTCACCGCGGAGCGCAGAATCTCGGATTCGCGCGCTCGTCCGACGAATGCACTATGGGGGTGAATGGCCGGCATTGAATCAGAGACCGCTGTGCGTGTAGGCGAAACTTCTTTCATTGACGCGTATTCCTTGAGAACCAGATCAGGCAACCTCAAGGGCCACGATGCGCAAGCCGCTCAGCCCTTCGCCGGTGCACGAAGCACGGCACCCAATGATAGGGGAATCCGCTCCTTCGATGAACGGGCTCGACGCAATCACCGGGGCGTTTTCTTGGAAGTGGCTCCGTAATTTTTGTGAGCGGCCCGGTAAAGATGATGCGGTAACTTGTTGGCGACCAGTAGGGCATTCGAAGTCGTTCTGTGAAAAGCTTGTTCCAGGCGCGCAAGAGAGTTGAGAACCGGAGCTGGGTTGATCTTCTTCGATCTCGACTTGCTCGCCTCCGAAAGCTCTTGACTGGCCGAAAATAGAGTCGAATCGGCGGCAATTTTCTCGAGCCACGCAGCGATCTCGGCGCACAATCTCAATTCCGAGGCGGCGCCGGGCTGGGACGCGGGTGGCGGCGGGAGAGGCTTTTCTCCGTACAGATTCAGAGTCGCTTTGAAGACTCCCGCGCACAGTCCCTGCCATGAAGTTATCAGGTGCAACAGGCCATCTTCGCCGTATGACTCCGGACTCAGCGTGGCAGGCGGGTCTGATTGAATTCGAAAGTACGAAACTACCAGACCATAGTTGTCGGCTATCTTCTCTTCAAAATCAGCTGCTCTCGCCAACGATTCTTCTTTACTCGGATAGTTCGGTGCCCTGGGCGTGTGATACGGCGTGGGCTTGAAGCGAATCGAAAAGCCGTAAACCTCCGCCCGCTGGTTGAGAAGGACCGCGAATTTCTCAAAGTCGCCGGCCATATTCTCGAGACCGTCGACCAACGATTTCAGAATGAATTCATGAGCCATCAATCTACCTCCCCAGTGTGGATTGATCCGCGGTCTTCGACGAGACTTCGAAGGTGCGCCACCCCAGTAGCACTTCCGATGGCATGGCTCGCGGTCACAGCCATAGCACAGATCAAGGGTTCACCATAGCTTGCGCGGCAAGTTGTCGAGCGGCCGCGAGCTGAGAACTCAGAATAAACGCGTAATCCAGGAGGACTTCAGAAAGCAAGCGCGGGTGAGCCGGCTCGAACCCAGGTCTTGCGCAGGAAAGCAGCAGCAGAGATTGAAGGCAATGTTCTTCAAAGCACGGCTGTGCGCGAAACGCGTCATTGCGGCGGTGGACGAAAGTGCCCGCAAGATTCGCGGCTTCGCCGTCCCAACGCTTACTGGAAGTCTATGATCCTGGCGGCCTGACGCTTCAAATCGCTGACTTATGGTTGACGATCAAAGCGAGTGGAACTCCGTCAGACTCGCGCTCGAGCATCTCAAGCAGGAAGCTCGTGCTCGCGGCGTTGCCCAGGTCGTCACGATCTGTGCACTCGCCATCGAGCATGCTGCCAGAAAGAAATTGGAACTCGAGTGGTTTCGGAGTGGCACCCGAGACGACTTCGAGCGATTTGGCCCGTACGCTTAGAGCGTCCATTTTCATTGACACAGCGGGCGGGCGGTGCGACTTGTGAGCAGACGCGGTAATCTTGAATATTAGCTGTACGGAGGTTGAGCCATGGCGGAGTTCGACCTTGTCATTCGCGATGGAATGGTCGTGGACGGAACACGGATGCCGCGGTTGCGCGGCGACGTCGGCATCAAGGACGGTCGCATCGCGAAAATCGGTCGGCTGCGCTCGACCGACGGCGGACAAACCATCGATGCTTCGGGTTTGATCGTAGCGCCGGGCTTTGTCGATCTGCACACCCACTACGATGCGCAGTTGTTCTGGGATCCATACTGCTCGATCTCGAGTTGGCACGGTGTCACGTCGGTCGTAATCGGCAACTGCGGCTTCGGCTTCGCGCCGGTGCGTCCCGATGGCCGCGAGCGGGCGATGCTTACGATGACGCGCGTGGAGGCGATCCCATATGCTTCGATGAAGGCTGGGATGCCGTGGGATTGGATCACGTTTCCCGAATTTCTCGACAGCATCGAACGCCATCCCAAGGCGGTGAACATCCTGCCGTACGTTCCGGTTTCGCCGCTGCTGACGTGGGTGATGGGCCTGGAAGCGGCCAAGACGCGACCGCCTACCGAGCGGGAAACGCGCGAGATCTGCCACCTCTTGGACGAGGCGATGGACGCCGGCGCATGCGGATGGTCCGCGCAGCGTCTCGATCCGAATGGGCCTGCTTGCGTACAGCGCGACTTTGACGGCACGCCGATGGTTTCCGACCTGATGGCCGACGAGACCTGCCTCGCGCTGGCCCGCGTGCTCGGCCAGCGCAACGAGGGCTTCATCCAGATGACGCTGGTGAGTGCCGATCCGATGCACGATCTAAATCACTTCGAGCAGCTTGCCACGCTAAGTGGGCGGCCGGTGCTCTACAACGTCGTGCAGCCGCGCGATTCGCATCCCTACGTGCATCGCGGGCAAATTCAGTGGCTTGAGAGTTGCCGCCAGCGTGGGATTCCCGTCTATGGGCAAGCCGTCACCGCCGATACCGGGATGGCGTTCACGTTCGTTGACTGGAACCTGTTCGACGAATGCCAGGCGTGGTGCGACGCCACCACCGGCACTTGCGCCGAACGCAAGGCGAAGCTGGCCGATCCCGCCCGGCGCGAGGCGCTTCGCAGCCACCTGCCGCGTGTCATCACCGAGGAGTTCGATCAGATTTTCGTCACTCAGGTCACGCGCGATGACATGAAAGAATATGAAGGCCTCACGCTGCGTGAGTTCGGCGAGCGCACCGGCCAGCATCCGGTGGACGCGATGCTTGATCTTGCGGTCGCGGACGAGCTTCGGACCGAGTTTTACGCGCCGGGACCCAACCAGAACATGGACTACATGAAAGAGATGATCGATTATCCGTATCTGATTCCCGGCGTTTCTGACGGTGGCGCACATACGAAGTTCTTCACCGGTGGGCAGTACCCGACTGAATTTCTAGCGTCGCTCGTGCGCGAGCACAAAATGCTGAGTCTCGAGGACGCGCACTGGCGACTGAGCGCGCTGCCCGCTATGTGCGCTGGATTCAGCGATCGCGGAGTAATCCGCGAGGGCGCGCCTGCGGACATCGTCATCTACGACTATGAGAAGTTGGCGGTGCGGCCGATGGAAATTGCGCACGACTTGCCCGGCGGCGAATGGCGTCGCGTGCGCAAGTCCGACGGCTATCGGTACATCATGGTCAACGGCGAAATCAATATGCGAGACGGTGAGCAGACGGGCGCATCGACGGGGCGGCTGCTGCGCCACGGCCACGGCGCCTGAGGCGAGAGCATCCGCGAATTTTCCTCCGCAAAAATTTGCCGACGCGACTTGAAACACTATAAATTGCGACCGATTTACTCGGCTCGCCAACGGGCAACATCGTTATCGAAGGTCAATCCCTGTCGCTTCTCAAAACTTGGTCCGGCCATCTGACGCTCTGCGCAACTTAACGCTGCCGCGCCGTTCGGTGATCGACCACGATATAGCCGCTTGAGCTTGGTGTTATGTAAAGTAAGCTCGTACCGCCCGGGGTTAAGAGTGACGAGCAGCTGGCGCACGCGCGGATTGCCTGCCGACGATAACGGCTGCGGCTGGCTGGCGTTGCTTCCGCCTCCCGCGCCGCCGCGGCACCTGCTCTCGAATCAGCACGGGCAAGCCGCGGTCATCGGCGCCGGCTTTACCGGCCTCGCCGTGGCGCGCCAGTTGGCTGCGCATCGGCCAGACTGGCGGATCATCGTGGTCGAGGCACAGCGCGTTGGCGCTGGCGCCTCGGGTCGCAACTCCGGATTCGTGGTTGACCTTCCACACTACGAACCGCGGCGGGGTGTCGAGGAAAACCGACGCCTGGTACGGTTGGAGCGCGCCGGCCAAGACGCGCTCCGAACGCTCGTGCGCGCACAAGCGATCGAGTGCGAATGGGCGGAATGCGGCCGTTTGCACGGCGCTGTCGGCGACGTCGGAAGGCGCGCCCTCGACGCGTTCTGCGCCGGCCTCGACGCGATGGACGAACCCTACACGAAGCTCGATGCTGCTGCGATGACGGCGATCACCGGCACAGCCCACTACCATGCTGCTGTGCACACCCGCGGGACCGTGCTGGTGCAGCCCGCCGCACTCATTCGCGGGCTGGCAGCCACGTTGCCCGCCAATGTCGAGCTGTATGAGGAGTGCCCGGTGCGCGGCATTCAGCGCCTGGACGGAAAGCTTATGATCGAAACTCGCGACCGCACCATAGCGGCGGAGCGCGTGTTCGTGGCGACAAATGGCTACACCGCCGGGCTCGGCCTGCTGAGGAGCCGCATACTGCCGATGCTGACGTTTGCGAGCCTGACGCGCCGCCTCAACGACGCGGAACTGCGCGCCCTCGGGGGCGAGCCAGAGTGGGGGCTCGTGCCGGAAGAGACGATGGGTACAACCGTCAGGAAGACGCGCGACGGCCGCATCCTCATTCGCAACGGCGTGATCTACTCCCGATCCCTCGAGGTTCACGAGGCGCAGCGGAGACACGTATGCGAGGGGCATCGGTGCGCCTTCCGCGCGCGCTTTCCGATGCTGCCGGACGTGGACTTGGAGTACACATGGGGCGGTGTGCTCGGCATTTCGCTGAACAGAGCGCACTTCTTCGGGGAGCTTGATGACAAGTTGTTTGTGGCCGCGGGCTACAACGGCGTGGGAGTGGCGCTGGGAACCATCGCGGGACAGTTGCTCGCCGACCTCGCCGTGGGAGCAGATTCGGCCCTCCTTGAGGACATGCGGCGGCTGCCCGGACCGTCCTGGATTCCGCCCGAGCCCGTGTCGGGAGTGGCGGTGCGCGCGGGCCTGGCCTACATGGCGAGACGCGCCCGCGAAGAGTTGTAGTTACCCTGACCGGACCTGTGTGGTGGACCTCCCGAGTCGGCCAATCAGAACTCTGCAATCCAGCACAAACATCTGTCTGCCAGCTCGCTAAGGGGAGATTTGACCCCGAGCCTTCGCCGTATGCTCTGCATCGCCCAATTCCTCGCATTCGCCTGACGAACGAAGGGAACCCGAGAGCTCCGAAGCAGAGCCGAATCCAAGGCGAACAAATTCTCTCCAGCACGGATGCTTTTATTCGGGGCCAAATAGTGCGCCAAGCTCGGGCCGAATTTCACCCGTATCGGTCCTCGCGGCACCGGGGGTTCGAACCCGCCCCTCTCCACATTTCAGTCTCCAGATTTTTGGAGATGTCAGAGAATCGATCGAAATCGGCGCGTGCGCGCCGCGATTCGGAAGATGGGGCCATTGATTCTCCCCTTTTGGCGCGGTGCGAACTCGTGACAAACGGTGCGAAATGTGATCGCTCGAAAGTTATGAAAGGCGCCCGAATTGTGTCAATGCGGGAAACTGTGTGTGGCGAATTGCTGATTTGGGTGGAAAATCAGCAATTCGCCACACACAGGTCCTGTGCCAGAATTAGCAATTCGCCACACACACGGGCTTTTCATTTTCTGGTAAAAGGAGAATCGCGGTTTAGTACGCAAGCGCCGATGCAGGGGCCGACGAATGGGTCATCTTCGTCCACAAAGCGAATTCGGCTCACCGATGGCGTGGCAGACAATTTTGATCGGGACAAGGTCGACATCAAGATCACCGAGATCTCAGCCGACAAGCAGGGAAAAGCCGTGGTGTAAAGATGCTGGATTTCCTTTTCTTGAATTCATTCTGATCGTAATGTGCCCCTACTGCTGGCATCGGAGCCGTAAATTGCGCAGACTCGAACGCGGGGGAAAGCGGCGGTGCTGGGAGTGAAAGGATTCGCCCGGAATCCGTTCGCGACTGTCTGGCGTACTATTTTCAAATCCGCCGAATCGCCGACATAGGCCGTTCTCCCCGGAAGCCGGCCCGGTTACGGGACTTCGGCGCTCGCGTCGAGATACGCCAGCATCAGTTCATCCACCATCGATGGGTCAAGCGAAGCCGCGCTGCCGGCGTACATCGCGCCGCTGCGCGCGGGCGTCGCCGGCGGATTCTTCGCATACTCGACCCCGGCCGTGATGTCTCTGACGAAACGCGCCGCCAACCCCGGAATTGTCTGGAGCAAGGTGACGCACATATGAAAGCCGGCGGGCCGCTGCAGCCCGTTAAGCCGCCATCCGCGGTCCACGAGGAAATCGTGGACGTGGCGGATGTCCACCTTGTCTGACGTAATCGCGATGCAGTAGGTCGGCTTGCCGATAATCTTGAGCTCCGGGATTTTTGCGACTCCCGCCTTGATCGTGTCAGCAGCCTTCATGATGCTGCGGGTCGCCTTCAGGTAGCCCTCCTCGCCGAGCGTGACCATCGCCGCCCAGGTTGACGCGCTGATTCCCTCCGAGCGCGTGCCCGCCACTGTGGGCGCCGCATACAACCCGCCCTGCCAGTCGTTCATTGTGAAGTACATGCGCCGGCGCAACGCGCGATTGCGATATAGCACGACCGACGCGCCCTTGAGCCCGTAAGCCCATTTGTGCGTATCGCAGGACATCGAGGTGACGCCAGGCAGGCGGAAGTCGAACGCCGGAACATCGTAACCGAGCTTTGCGATCCACGGCAGGATGAAACCGCCGAAGCAGCTATCGACATGCAGGCCGACGCCGGCTTCAAGCGCCAGCTCGGACAACTTCTCGATCGGATCGATCAACCCGTGGGGGAAATTCGCTGCCGAACCCGCAATCGCGATGGTGTTGGGCCCGATCGCGCGCCGCATCGCGTCCACGTCGGCCAGGTAATCGGCTCCGACCGGCACGCGAATCAACTTGATGCCGAAAAAATGCGCGCCCTTGGAAAACGCCGGATGAATCGTCTCCGGCGCCACCATCTCGGGCGCCGTGATCCCGCGCTCGGCCCTGGCTTTCTCCCGATACGCCAGCATCGGCAGGATGACACTCTCGGTGCCGCCCGAAGTGATCGCCCCGCATACGTCGGCCTGCGGGTCGTTCTCGCGCGCGAGCTCCGCGCCCAGCATCCGGGCGGTCATCGCGATTATCTCGCCCTCGAATTTGGTGCCGCTCGGGCACATGTCGCGGTGCAGCAGGTTGACGTGCGAGAAGAGCGCGAACACGCGGTTGAGGTAGGCATAGTGCTCCATCCCGCCGTGGAAGTAAGTGCCCGAGATCTGGCCGCTCTGCCAGCGCGCGTCCTCCTGGCGCGCGATGCTGCGCAACTTGCGCATGATCTCCTCGTGCGGGCGGCCCTTCTTGGGTAGTTCGTGGTAGGTCTCGAAGGTTTCGCGATAGGGGAACATATCCCCAAAAGGTCCGGAGGGCTCTTGCTGCTTGCTGGCTGCCTTGGGCATGGTACGAACTCCTTGGGAATTGCGGCGCAAGGATAATCCGGCGCCAGGGCCAAATATAACTTATTGCCCGGCGCTTTTTGAATTCGCCGAACAGGTGATGCATCCCAACGAAGTCGGGCTGGAAGACCTGCCGCTGGATGAGAGCCTTGAAGTCGTACAGGCGACAATCGAAATGCTGGGTCACGAGTGTTTCCTGGCGGCAGCCAAAGGGCGACTCGTGCAAGAGGATGGTTTCGGGCGGCTCCGGCGAATTCAGTTCAACGATTACGAGCCTCTTCTCATGCTGGAGGTGATCAATGCGACCGCCGACCCAGACGGAGGTGCGCGACGTCACCTTCTGAGAGTGCCGCCAGAAACCGAATCAGCGCACGAAGCAGTCGCACGGAGCTTCAGTCGTCGCGTGGGAGACTACGGACCGGCGGTGCAAAAGTGAGGAGCGACGCTCCACGATTGCGGCGTCATTTTGTCGCTGATTAGTGGACAGCCGGTTCCTCGACATTACCAGTTGAATCCACAGGTCAAGATGTTCCGGTTTTTCGGGGTCAGCGCTTACGACCGAAAATTAAGGATGAGAGCGCATCGCCGCTGATCGTGACGAGCCGGCCGGTATTGTCATACGTGTGATCAAATTTGCGATCGTAACGCCCGACGTAGCTGCCGCGTGAGTCGAACGCACGAGAGCCGTGATCGTCGTCGTCGATCCTTCCAACCAGCGAACCGCGGCTGTCGCGGATGAATCTGCTCTTGAACATTGGGTTTACCTCCCAGCGGCGAGAATGTAGCGCCGCGAAAACATCGGACACGATGCCCTCCATCGTCGGCGCTGACTTGGCTTGACGAATAATCCGACCGCCAACTGAATGGCGGGTCAGGTGACGGACGCCTTTACCCGGGCCCCCTTACGCGCCGACTCCCGTCATCCGCGAACTGACCTCCCACAGCCGCCTAGAGACATCCAGGTCGTACGATTCCTTGTTGGAAGTCTTCTCCTTGCAGTTGGCGTAGTACTTTCCGGTGACGCCTTCGACCTCGGCCGAGGAGGCCAAATAGATCGTAGTTTCTGCACCCTGCTCCGGTGTTTTAAGAAAAAGCGTTCCAGCCTTCATGATGAACCGAGCAAACGGCCCGTTGTTGGCCCACAGCCCACTGGCGATACCGCCCGGATGGAGGCAGTTGACCGTTACGCCGGTTCCCAACCGCCTCGCCAGTTCATAGCTGAAGAGGATATTGGCCAGCTTCGACTGGCCATACGCGCCGAACATGCTGTAACGCCGCTCGCCGCCCAGATCGTCGAAATTGATCGTTCCGAACCGGTGCGCATCTGAGGCGACGTTCACAATGCGCGCCGGCGCGCTCTGCTTGATTCGGTCGAGCAGGAGGATGGTCAGCAGAAAGTAAGCGAGATGGTTGACCGCGAACACCATCTCGATCCCGTCCTCGGTCATGATTCTCTTTGTGTTGCCCAGACCGGCGTTGTTGACCAGCACATGCAACGGCTTTCCCGTGGCCAGGAACTCCGCGGCTACACCGCGAATCTGCTTCTGCGACCCTAGATCGGCGTGAAGAAGATGAATTTTGTCGTTGCCAGTTTTTTTTCGTATCTCGGCAACTGTCTCATCGGCACGCGCCTGGTCCCGGTAGGTCAGGAACAATTCCGCTCCCATCCTGGCCAATTCCACGGCGGTAACGCGCCCGATCCCATTTGTGGCGCCTGTTATGAGGCAAGTCTTGCCCTCGATGTTTCGATTGGTATCTTTCATGGAGTCACCAGGTACGCGACGAAGGTGCGCGACAGTACTGTGCGACTCCACGGAGCTCGGCTCACTTGGTGAGGAACCCCGGGATGTCCGCACGCGCTTCTTTTCGAAACCGAAACGGCGATGAGCGCGGTGGCGCCGGCGCGACCGGATCAGTTATGGCGCTCGCCATTGTCCGACCCTCCGTCGCGGGACGCTAGCACAACCGCGACTCTCCATCGACCGCCTCTTTCCCATTGTCCCGGTTCGCACCCCAGAAACCACGCCTGGCGTGGAGTCTGCGCATCGGTGCGCGCGCCGACCCCGGGCGGCCGGTGGTACCTGTGTGGTACCTGTTACGAGGCGGCAACCCGGGTAGCGGCGAGGAGGGTTCGTGCCCGCTGGCTGGGAGAGGCTGATTCGAACCCCCGAGAACCTTCAGGATTAGAAGGGCGCAATTCAGCCCGTGTTTGGTGCGCTGTTCGGCCCGAATAAAAGGCATTCCTGCTGGAGTCCGTACCGGGTTGGCCGGGGGCTATCGCTGCCGCTTGGAACATATTAGATCGATACCCGCAGAGGGTCATGCGATGGCTGATTCCAGGCGTGGCGGAATGCTGACAACCTTGGCGGTCCTGTTCGCAATTCTCGCATCAACCGACATCCTGAAGCCGCTTCATCTCGAGGGTCCGACCACGGGCCTGGTCTTTTTTGGCCAACGGCTGAGCGGCACACCGGATGCGATCCTTGGGCCGCTGCTGGGAATTGTTCTGTTGATTTATGCGGCCGGGATCTGGCGGATGCGCCGCTATGCGATGTACCTCGGCTACGCATATGCGATCTACGTCACGCTCAACCTGGTGCTTTTTTCGGCGAGGAATCCACCGCCGGCTTCGCAGAGCGAGATGATCTTTGACACTGTCTATGTCATTTTTGCTTTCGCTTTCAGCTGGGGCGCGGCGATACTTCTTCACCGCCACAAAGTCGATCTCCGGTAGCGAGTTCCGTTGTCGGCGTCCGCGAGTCATCACAAATTGGTCCTTTGGCTTCTAAAAACTCAATCCGCGCTAGCCTGCGCGGACTTCCTGGCGCGCTTGGCGGCAGGGTTTACCTCTGTATCGCTACCTGTGCGTGGCGAATTGCTGATTCTGGGGAAATCAGTAATTCGCCACACACAGGTGCAAAGCGGGGGCAAAACACCAACCAAGGCCCCTTGCCACCGCTGGCTTGCAAAAGCTCAGAACGCGGGGAAAAGTCAAGAGTTTTGAGATTGGCCGTCGTTGAATCGCCAGCATGCGTAAGTTCGAGCGGTCCGTCATCTCGATTGTTGCCCGCCCGATTCCGTAGTCGGGCGGTTGTGGATCTAGAGCATTTGTCAGTCAGCATGGTCTTCA
This sequence comes from uncultured delta proteobacterium, assembly GCA_963842085.1. GTDB lineage: Bacteria > Desulfobacterota > Binatia > Binatales > Binataceae > Binatus. The sequence goes on along the minus strand of CAWJET010000001.1, from coordinate 923,855 downwards.
GATGTAGCTCTGAACGAAAAGGGGCCGGGCTCTTCGAGCCGGCCCTTCGCCTCAAGTCGGTGCCAAAACTACTTCTTGAGCTTCGTCTTAGTCGCACGTGCCGATCCATAGCGTTTACTAAAACACTTGCGGCAGCGGCGATCCCGCCGCTTGATGAAACTCGGCGCCAGGTCACCGCTCCCGCAATAGCGGCAAACCAGTTTCTCTGATTTCGACTTGCTGCCGGTCTCCTTCCGGAGCGACCGTTCGGATTCAGTCTTTTTCCGGTCAGCTTTCTTCCGGACCGATGATTGAGAGTGTCCGATCGGCAGTTTATGCCCGCTTCCCTTCGCCAGTTTCGCGTGTTCCATTCTTCTGAATCTCCTTGAGCCATAAGGGCTCGTCGGGATGTTTGCTCTGGTCGGCGCGTGAAGCGAGCGTTTTCCCCATTTCCCAGCATCATTCGCGCGGAAAGGGAGAAGCCGGCTATTGGGCGCGCATCAACGGTCCGCACGATGGTGGCGATTGGAAGGCGAATGGGCCAGCGAAATCGCATCAGACAAACGCGAGGTGAACCCCTCCTAGGACTGGCTACACGGCGCGAATCGAGCAATGTGTGTGTGTATAGGAAGGGTTAAATCACTGGCTATGAAGCGCATGGTATCGGACGTCAAATCCGAAAAACTCGCACAGGAATTGAAGGATCTGGAAAGGCGAGGCGACGACGAGCTGAAGGACTGCTGGCGCAATCTCTATGGCACGAAGCCCCCGCAGCAGATTCACCGCTCTCTGCTGATCGCGGCGGTTGCCCACCGAATGCAGGAGAATGCACACAGCGCACTCAAGCCTTCCGTCCGCCGCCATCTCATGCAGGCCGCCAACAATCCAGCGACCACTCGACCCTCACCGCACCGTCCGATCCTACGTCCTAGAGCCGGAACCTTGTTGGTGCGCGAATGGGGCGGAGTCACCCATCAGGCCAAGGTGCTCGAAGACGGGATCCTCTTTCGCAGCAAACGATACAAGTCACTTTCCGAGGTTGCACGCATCATAACCGGCGCGCGCTGGTCGGGCCCGCTATTCTTCGGCCTCAAAACCCGCCGCTAAGGAGCAAAATCATGGAACCCGCTAAGGTTTCGAGGCGCTGCGCAATCTACACCCGCAAGTCTTCTGAGGAAGGGTTGGAGCAAGATTTCAACTCGCTCCAGGCGCAGCGCGAGGCGTGCGAAGCGTTCATCAAGAGCCAGGCTGGTGAAGGATGGCGTCTGGTCAAGGCGGCCTATGACGATGGCGGCCTGTCGGGCGGAACGATGGAACGACCAGCGTTGCAGCGGCTGCTGGCCGACATCAATCAAGGCCTGATCGATGTCGTGGTGGTCTACAAAGTTGACCGGTTGACCCGCTCGCTCGCCGACTTCGCCAAGATGGTCGAGGTGTTCGACGCGCATGGAGTCTCGTTCGTCGCGGTCACTCAGCAGTTCAACACGACCACATCGATGGGACGTCTGACCCTCAACGTACTGCTGTCCTTCGCCCAGTTCGAGCGCGAGGTGACAGGGGAACGGATACGCGACAAGATAGCGGCCTCCAAACGCAAAGGGATGTGGATGGGCGGTTGCGTTCCATTGGGATATGACGTCCGCGACCGTCGCATTGTGATCGACGAACGGGAAGCGGAGACCGTCCGATATATTTTCCGGCGCTACCAGGAGCTCGGCTGCGTTCGGCTGCTCAAAGAAGAGCTGGACCGCCGCGGCGTCGTTTCCAAGCGCCGAACCTCAAAGACCGGAATCGAGTCCGGCGGGCACTCGTTCTCCCGAGGGGCACTCTACGCCCTCCTCTCAAATCCGATTTACATAGGTGAGATCCGGCACAAGAACCTCCGCCATCCGGGTCAGCATCATGCGATCGTCGATCGAGCTGTGTGGAACCGAACCCAGCAGCAGCTTCAGGAGCGCCGGGTCCGCACCAAGAGCCACGATGCGGGCTTCGAAAAGAGTCCCCTCATCGGGCGATTGGTCGACGAGAATGACCATGGGCTGACGCCCAGTCACGCACGCAAGGGAGAGAGAAAGTACCGTTACTACGTGTCGCACACCATCGCGGCCCAGGGAGCCATTCCAGCGCACCTCGGCTGGCGTTTGCCTGCCCGAGAACTCGAAGGTCGAGTCGCGGCTGCTATTCGGGAAATGCTCGACGACGAGTCTTCTGTTCTTGAAGCCGCTCAGAATACAACCCACGACTCTGGCCGAATCGAACGAGTACTCCACGCAGCACGCAGCTGGAGTCGCCTACTTCAGTCGGAAGCCGAACAAACCTCCGCGCTTGCCGCGTTGGTGGATCGGGTGGAGCTCAAATCTGACGGCATAAGGGTGTCGATTAAGCTGCCCATTGCAGGCGCGGAAAAGTCCGGGGCTCAGCTTTCAGACCAGATCGCAATCGCACGATCGTTCCCAATGCAACTGAAGCGGCGTGGAGTTGAGCTGCGGCTGATCGTAGGCGATCACAATCGTTCAGCGGCCATCGTCGATCTGTCGCTACTGAAGGCCGTCGCTCGGGCACATCGCTGGTTCGACGAGATTAGCACCGGCAAGGCCAGATCTCTTGCTGCGATCGCTGCACGCGAGGGACTATCCGTCCGCTACGTAGGCCGCTTGATCCGCCTGGCTTTCCTGGCGCCGGATATCGTTGAGTCCATTGTCGAGGGCCGGCAGCCGACCACTCTTAGCGCAGAAGCGCTCACCCGACGCATCGAGCTTCCGCTCTCATGGTGCGCACAGAGAACCGCTCTGAATGCTGAGTAGCAGGGAACATTCGTACTGGGGCCTCCTCGTTCTCAACTTGATGACGCATCATAAGGCGAGCGTCGGGCGAAACGCTTTCTCTCATCGGAAGCTCGTCGTGCCTTCGCGTCGCTCGCGATCTCGACAGCTTCCGCCGGACGTAGCGTCGCAATGGTAGGCATCGGCACCGAATTACCCGCCCACAGAGAGAAAATCGAAGTGACCGGGCCCGGCTCGAAATGTGCGCGCTCTCCGGTGCCGATGGCGCGTGCGCATCGCCACTACACGCGCGCGGTTTACGCACTTCCCTGGAGAATCCCTCAACCGTGAGACTCGGTGGCGGAGGGAAGTAAATTTGAACTGACGGTACCGATTCGAGAACTTCGGCGACTATCTTCGGTTGCCGTCCGTCCGCTCTGGCTGGAGATCGAGCAGCATGTACCCTGGGAGGTTCGCGGCGCGAAGCGTCGCGCGCACCGCGCCAGGCAGGTGTGCCTCGGCGGTCTTGAAGTCCGCCACGCGGGGGTTCAACACGGTGAAGCGCCGGCCCATTTGCTCAATCTGGCAGCCGTGCGCCTTGACGATATTGCGCGCCCAATCGACGTCGCGGCCGTAGGTCATGGGGACCACGAACGTCTCGTCGTGGCGGAAAGCGACCACCGGCGTATGATAGCCATGTCCGCTCCTTCGGCCGACATGGTGCACCACGGCCAACGGCGGCATCACCCGCGCAAGCGGGCCCAGGATGCGGTTGGTGCACACTCGGTTTATGCGTCGCATGAAGCGCGGGATGTGCATCGGCGAGAGGGTATCCGTCGGCGATTCGAACCGCAATCGCTCCGCGATTCACCAATCAACGCCGTCGTTTTCAAGAACGTGTCGCTAAACGGGAATGACGCCTTTGAAGACGGTCCAAAAAAGAAAGAGTCTCCCTCCTCACCGTAAAATCTGTTGGGTCCTCCGTCAAACTGGCTCTCAGTCACGAGTCCGGCCTCTAACCAGCTCATTGATTTGGCGGCAGATCAGAATTGGACTGCCACCGATGCACGTGCCCCGTCTAGCCTCAACACACAAGACTATGTGACGGTTGGCGCCTGGCTCCAGGCCGCCCCCAAGCCGCCTACCAAGGCCCCGGCGAAACCAAGGCGAAAGCTCCGGCCCCTCAACGGACGCCAGGTCCTCTTCGTCGCCGAATACCTCAAGGACCGCAACGCCACCCAGGCCGCCAGGCGCGCGGGCTACAGCCGCAAGACCGCCCATGCCATCGGCCCTCGCCTATTGGACAATGTTGGAATCCAGGAGGCGCTGGCCGCCGCCGACCGCCGCGTCCTCGCCCGCGCCGAGGTGAGCCGGGAACGCGTCCTCCGCGAGATCGCGCTGGTGGGCTTCGCCAACCCGCAGGACGCCTTCGACGACGAGAACAGGCTGCTGCCGATCAGGCAGATGCCCGAGACGGTCGCGCGCGCCCTGACCTTCCACAAGACCCCCGAGGGCGAGGTCCGCTTCAACGCGAAGCTGCCGGCGCTCAAGGCGCTGGGGGATCACCTCGGCCTGTTCCCGACCCCGCCGCAGCCGGTGCTGCAGGTCGAGGGCAAGGTCACGGTCGAGCAGCTGCGCGCGATCTGGGCGCTCGGCGATGACCTCGAGGCGATCGAGACGAAGGCGCTGCCGGCATCCGCGCCCGAGGAGCGCATTGGCGGCATCACGGTCGAGGAGATAAGGGCGGGAAAAGAATGACACGGATCAACCCCGGCGACAGGGGCTATCCCTGGAGTGCAAGGTGCCACAGGTGTCGCATGGCGAGCGCTCGGCGGGATGATGCGGGGCCGAGACCAACCCCAAGAGACGATCCCGCCTTTAAGGCGACCTGACCTATTCCCCCCGAAAGACGACGCACGCGCAGCCGGGAATTTTGCAACTGCCCGGATACTTGTAATCATCGCCCACGGAACGACCCTAGGAGCCGGAGGTGCGGTCTCATGTTCAGACAGCTTGTGCCGCAATTTTTGCACTTCTCTTCTGTCTCCATTTTGGAACTCCTCTACACCACGTCTACACCACGTCACGCTACCGCAGTGCCACGGTGGCGAGCGCTCGACTGGATGATGCGGGCCGCAGGTGAGCGTCAGCGAGCATCAGCCTAACTTCGGACGGCGCCTTTTTTCGCGTATTTCGCTTTTTTCCCAATAGTAACCTTCAGCTAGGGGCGTCGGCCTCTCAGCGCCCTCCTTTTTTCGCTTTACACGCTTATTTCGCAATCCGTATATGTTTCCTAGGCCCGATTAGCCCGGGCGATGGTCCCCTTCAAAGGGACCGTCAGGCCCTTAGCTCAAAGCGGCCCCCCGACCCCCTTTTCCAAGGTCTGGCGATGGTCAAATCTGGTGGTCAGAACGTCGTAGTATGCAGCTAAGTATCTGAATATATTAAAGAATTAAGATATTAGCCGCCGATTTGGTACATCGAGCGATGCTGCGTCGAGCGGCCCTCGAGCAGGTGATGGCCAGTTGGCTTCAGCTCGACTGCGCGTTTGAGGATTCGCGCGACGTCGGCGATCCTGTCGCGCGAATGCGAGCGCAACGCTTTGCGCACGTCGAGTTCGTCGTCGTTGAGCAGGCACAGGTGGAACTTTCCGTCCGCCGTCAGCCGCATCCGGTTGCAGGTCCCGCAGTAGGGCTCGCTGACCGGGCTGATGAAGCCGACCACGCCGCGTGCGCCCGCCAGCCGGAAGTTGCGCGATTCGTCGGCCAGGTTCTCCGAGGGCACTTCAGTTAGCGCGCCGAGCGCCGACTCGATTCTGCGCCGCGTCTCGATGTTCGACACGTAGCGTTTCATCGACAGCCGCGCGCATTCGCCGCCGCCGAGCGGCATCAGCTCGATAAATCGCACGTGCCAGTCGCGCCCGACCGTCAGCCGCGCCAGCTCGACAACATCGGATTCGTTGTAGCCGGCCGTCACCACCGCGTTGAGCTTTATCGGCGTGAGTCCGGCCTCTTCGGCCGCGACGATCCCACGCCAGATTTTCTCGAAGCTGCCCCATCGCATCTGCCGCTCGACAGTCGCGGAGTCCAGGCTGTCGAGATGCACGTTGATTCGATTCAGTCCGGCGCGCTTGAGCGCGGGCGCAAGCTCGGTGAGCAGGAGTGCGTTGGTCGTCAGCGCCAGGCCGTCCACTCCGGGGACCTGCGCCAGCCGCTCGACGATCTCGACGAGATCGAGCCGCAGGGTAGGCTCGCCGCCGGTCAGGCGGAATTTTCGAAAGCCCACGCTGACCGCGGCGCGCGCGACGGTTTCGAACTCCGCCGGCGTCAGCAACTCGTCCTTGGGCAGAAAGCGCAACCCCTCCAGCGGCATGCAGTAGACGCATCGCAGATTGCATGCGTCGATTACCGACAACCGCAGGTAATCTATCTCACGATTGAACGAGTCGCGGGGCACGAACCCATAGTTATCGGAGCAGCCGCATTGAAACAACTTCGTCGTGCCGGACGGTTCAATCTTGCCAATTCGCCCGCGGCGCCTATTATCGATGTGTCCGGGTGAACGGTGGCGTAAACATGGTTACTCGATACTACGGAAAGGCACGATTGAATCTGGCAATTGCGATCGCAATCGTTGCGTTGGGAGTCTGCGCGATCACATCTTCGAGCCACGCAGCCGAGGTCAACCGCGCCGAATCCGATGCGGTCGTGGCCGAGGCGGAAAAAACGATCGTGCACGCCGGTCAGTCCGATCCGGTCGATACCAGATTGATTCACCAGGCGATGGACAAGCTGCGCCTGGCGCTGAAAATCGATCCGCGGAACGACTCGGCGTACGTCGACCTCGGCTTCTGCTACGGCCTGCTGCGCGACGGCGCCACTGCGATCGATATGTACCGCACCGCGACCCAGTTGAATCCGTCGGGCAATAACTTCATCGAGCTGGCCGACATCTATATGCGCGTCGGCGACTCCGAAGATGCGCTGCTGGCGGCCAACGCCGGAATAGTCAAGGATCCTTCCAATGCGCGGCTCTACAACGCCAAGGGCATGGCGCTGAACGATTTGCAGCGCTTCGGCGAAGCCGAGGAAGCGTGGGAGAAGGCCCTCAGGCTGGACCCCAACCTGAAGGTCGCGCAGGTCAATCTCAATGCGCTAAACGGCGGCTCGAACGGCCGCGGCAGCATCAGCAAGCATCCGCAACAGCAGTCGCAATCCAACCCGATGCGTTAAGAAGGCGCGACTTGCTCGCTACGGAGCGTCGCCTACCGAGACCAGCACCAGGTACGGCGTCATGCGATCGTACACGAAGCCGTCCACCAGTATCCGCTTCGAGGGGTTGGCCGCCGCCGCGTCGGCAATCTGAGCGCGCAGTTTCTGGTCTCCAACCACTTGCAACTGCCTGCTCAGAATAAGGCGATACAACTCCTGTCCGAGTTCGTCGCCTTGATCGAGCTGCAGGCTGTTGCTCATAGCATCGCCGTTAATCGCCATCGGGATCGTCCGCCCGTCAACGCGCATGCGCACGATCTGCTGATCTATCGTCAACCCTGACTCGTCTTTCGCCAGGCGTCCGACAAGCTTAATCTCATGGTAATGTTCCGGTTCGTTGGTCGGAAACGGTCCATTCGTCATGGATCCGCCAATCCCACCGGTCCGTCCTCCACCTCCGCCAAACCTAATTCCGCTCATATTGATCGCGCCAATACTGCCTATCGCGCCGATCCCGTGCATGCCGCCGACCCCGCCGCCACCCACTCCGCCGCCACCCGGTCCTGCCGCGGCCGCCATCGTGGCCGTCATCGCAAACGCCAGCGCCGCCGCTAATCCCGCGATTGCTTTGCCATTCATCGATGAATCCTCCCGGGAGGTTACTTGCTTCTAACCGCCGGTGATCGGGCGTTCAGGCTCCGCCACGCAGTGTGCGCATCGGCAGAGACTTCTGAGTTGCGGCATCGTGTAGATAGTCTCGTGCCCGTCCGCCCATCCGATAAACACCGCCGCCTCGCCCAGTCGCGAAAGCTGCCGCATGCGCACGCTCGCAGGCGGCACCTCGCCGTTCACGCTGCCCTTGCAAGCGTCGCACAGACATCCGCGGCGCAAGTTGTCCAGCGGAAAAATGCTGTCGTGGCCGTCAACCCATTGCACGCCGACGGCGTAGCGCCCCACCTCGTGGAGCGCTTTGATTTTCGGGCTCTTTGACTTGATAAGCGCCATCGGTGCAGTCTTTGCCTGAGTATAATCCCCGCGCCGCCTGGTGTGGAGACGTGATCTTCAAAATCTTCAAGAGAAGGAGCCCTGTACCATGGATGAAAAAGCAAAAAAGCAATCGCTGTTGATGATCCCCTACGGATTGTTCGTTCTCGGCGCGTCCCACGGCGGCAACGCCACCGCGGCGACCGTCAACTGGGTCACGCAAGCAAGCTTCAACCCGCCGCTGGTGGTCGTCGGGATCAAAAAGGACTCGGGTTCGCACACGATGGTGAAAGACTCGAAGAAGTTTGCGCTTTCGATGCTCGCGGCCGGGCAGAAAGCGATCGCGGGCGCGTTCTTTCGTCATGTCGAACCCAAGGACGGCAAATTCGGCGACTTCGCGTTCGAGAACGGCGCCAACGGCGCGCCAATCATCAGCGATGCGCCCGCGTCGGTCGAGTGCGACGTCGTCGGGTTTTACGAGCTCGGCGATCACAGCGTCGTCGTCGGCAAGGTCACCGAGGCGCACGTCAAGCGGGACGCCGAAGCGTTGACAATGAAAGAGACCGGATGGACCTACGGCGGATGAGCAGGGGATGATCCCTGCACCCAGTACTAAGACAAGATGCGGCCAGAGTTTTCTCTCGACGAAGTTCGTCACGCGTTAGAGCGGCTGACGGCGAATGCCGGCCGCGAGCTGCCCGCCAAGCAGCCGCACTGGGGCGACGCAATCCTGTGCGACGGGCTCATTTACGCTGCGCGCGCGCTGAAGACCGACGGACCGATCGAGGCAGCAGAGCGATGGTTCGCGCCAAAGCTCGCTTCGGGTCCGCGCACCAACGGATGGTTCTGGTTCTGGGCGGCCGAAGCGCTGCCGGCGCTCGACCTGCACCTGAAGACGAACGATCCGCGCTACCTGGACTATGCGCGCGCGATAGTCGGCTTCATGGAGCATTCAGCCGCGCGGACTCCCGATGGCGCCTTCATCCCGCATCCGCCGGCACTCGAAGTGTGGATCGACGTCTGCTACTTCACTGCGCCCGCGCTCGCATTGCTCGGCCGCATCTCAGGCGACCCAGCGATGCTGGAGCGTGCGGCGGTTCAGATGATCCTTCATCGCGATCAGCTGGCCGACGCCAGCACCGGACTTTTCTGGCACGTCGCCTACCTTGACCGGAACTCGCATTCGCCGTGTTTATGGGCGCGCGGCAATAGCTGGTTTTCGATCGCGGTGCCGCAAGTGCTCGCCGAAATCGAGGCCGCGGGCCTGACTCAACGGCTTGCCGCACAGGTCGAGAAGCTGCGAGCGGCGCTGGCGCTCCAACTGAACAAGGTCGCGTCGCTGCAGGACGAGTCAGGCTTGTGGCACACGGTGCTTGATCGTGACGATTCGTACCTCGAGGCGTCAGCCGCGGCCGGATTCGCGCTCGCGTTTGGCCGCGCGATCCGGACCCGGCTTGCCGGTCTCGACGAGGCGCGCGCGCGCGACGCGTACACGCGCGCACTTGCCGCCATTTGCTCGAAGATAGACGCGCAGGGCGCCTTCACCGGCGTGTCGCAGCAAACGCCGCCGTGCGATTTTGCCTTTTACAATTCGATCGAAATCGGGACGGCGCCGTTCGCAACCGGCGTATGCATGATGGCGCTCAGCGAGGCGCTTGAGACAACGACATGGCAAACAAAAGAGTCGTAGTGCTGCCGGGCGACGACGCGGCGCCGGAGGCGATGAGCGCCACGATGGACGCGATCCGCGCCTTGAAACTTCCGCTCGACTACGTCGAGTTCCCGCCCGGTGAGAAATGGGTGCGCGGCGAGACCGCCGCCGCCGCGCGCGAGGCAATCGACGCGTCCGATACGACGCTGTTCGGCTCGACCTCGGGCAAGACCACCGCCATCACCTATCTGCGATGGGGCAAGCAGACGTTCGCCAACGTCCGCCCGGTGCGCTACTCGAAGGGGTTTCGAAGCCCGCTGGCCCGGCCCGAGGGAATCGACTTCGTGATCGTGCGCGAAAATCTCGAAGACCTGTATCTCGGGCTCGAGGGTCCGCTCGCAGCGCTCGCTCCGCTGAAACTGATGAGCAAAATCCTGCGCGCGCCGCTCGACACGTCCGAGCGCGGCATCTACGCGATCAAGGTGATCACCGAGCGTGCGACGCGGCGCGTCGCCGAGTTCGCCTGCCAGCTTGCGCTCAAGCGCAAGCGCGCCGGCGGCAAGGGCAAGCTCACGTGCACGTCGAAGTACAACATGCTGCGCGAGTCGGACGGCCTGTTCCGCAAGATCATCGAGGAAACCGCGGGCAAGTATCCTGAAATAAAGTACGAGCAGTTTATCGTGGACGACTTCGCGCGCCGGCTCGTGCAATCGCCGCACGAGCTCGACGTGGTGGTCGCGCCGAATCTGTACGGCGACATCCTGTCCGACGCGGCTGCCGGAATTATCGGCGGGCTGGGGCTCGCTCCCAGCGGATGCTACGGCGCGGACTACGCCTACTTCGAATCGGTACACGGCACGGCGCCCGATATCATGGGGATGGGGATCATAAATCCTTCCGCAACGATGCTCTCGGCCGCCTTGATGCTCGACTACCTCGGTTTCGGCGCCGACGCCTCGCGCCTGGACGCCGCCGTGCGCAAGGTGTACGCCGACGGCCGCGTGCTGACGCCCGACCAGGGTGGCACCGCGAAGACGTCAGAGTTCACGCGCGCCGTAATCGCGAATCTGTAGTGGTTGGATGCGGTCACTTAATTGAATGTGAAGCCCTGCTGTGGGGTTCACACTTTCTTGCGGGAATCGCGTTGCTGGTTGGGGCGGGATGAACTTCGCCTGTGAATCCAATACTCTCTCTGGTCACCGGCATCCGTTGTGCGGCGGAGGAGGAGGGACTTGGGAGATGGATTTTCTGCTCTATTGGGGAACGTTCGGTCAGATCCTGTTCGTGCTGGTGGTGTTCGGTGGCGGCAGCGTGGCGGGTCTCTACGTCGTCAGGCAACTGGTTCCTCTCGACCGTCTGCAGAAGAACCACGAGGTGGCTTCGGTTACCTTCGGAGTGCTCGGGGCATTTTACGGCCTGGTGCTTGCTTTTGTTATTGTTGCAACGTGGGAGCGGTTCAGCCTGGCCAACACCAACACGCACCAGGAAGCAACGGCGCTGGAGAGCCTTTACAAATTCGGCGCAGGGTTCTCTGACCCGATGCGGACCCAGCTCGAATCGGCTGTCCTCGAATACACTCATCGAGTGATCGAAAAAGAATGGCCGCAGATGGCCACTAACCGCGCTCACGCGGACACCGGCAGCGCCCTCAAGCTCTGGTCGGTCGTGCTCTCATATCACACCGCCGACAGCCGCGAGCAGATGCTGGTGGACAAGGCGATCGACCAGCTCAACATCATCGACGACGCGCGCAGCATCCGATTTCTCTTTTACGCCGACGATCTTCCCTCGGTGGTGTGGATGGTAATCTACCTCGGATGCGCGATGACGATCGGCTTCAGCTATTTCTTCGGCAGCAACGTGTTTCGCGCGCAGGAGATAATGTGCGGGTTCTTTTCAATCTTGCTCGGCATGACGATCCTGGCGATTGTCGAACTGGCGCATCCGTACCAGGGCGTTGTGACGATCTCGAATGAGCCGTTCCGCTACGCGCTCTCGCGAATGAAGGAAGTCGAAAACTACAAGATGGCAAACGGAACGCAGCGGGATGCGCTTCAAGACAATCGATGGTTAGAATCGCCCGTCTGGGCCAACCGCTCACTGGCGAACAGGCAATCTCCGGATACGAACTGAAAAAACTTCGTAATCGAGACCCTATCCCCACCTCAAGAAGTCGCCAGGATTTTTGGTCACAAAAAATCCGTGTTCGTCGTTCTCTAAGGGCCGATTTCCTTGAGCTTGGACAACAAACGGAATATTAGTTTTGCATCGGGCACGTCGCACACGATTTGCCTCGGGAGGTGAAATTCCCATGGACCGCGACGTATGGAACAGCCACAAATGGTCCAGTGCGCACGGGCGCCGAATAGAGATCGAACGCGGGAAACCGGTGATTCAATATCACTGTTCCCGATGCCGTCGTGATTTCATCGAAGACCCGTCCTCCGGTCAGCGAGACGCCGTTTACGTTTCAGTATTTAGCTTTCGCAAACTTCCTGACCTAATCACCAAACAGTGGCTCGCGGAGCTCTGTCCCGGCGCGCCACTCCCCTACGACATCGCGGTGCGCAGCAAGTTGATCGAAAATCGCGCCAAATAGATCCCGCCGCGCGCCTGGGCGGTGGTCACCGTTCTTCGCCGAACAGGAATATCGCGATCGCGATCATCGCGAACATGAAATTTGGAATCCATGCGGCGACCGCCGCCGGCAGCAGCGCCGAACGGCCCAGCGCCGACGTGATTCCGAGCGCGGTCCAGTAGGCAAAACCGATCACGATTGCCAGCCCGAAGCTGCGGCCCAGGCTCATATTGCGTGGCAGCGGGTCGAGGCTCAGCGCCATCCCGAGCGCGACCATTATCAAGCACGCCAGCGGCATCGCATACTTCAAATCGCGATCGACGACGTAGCCGCCCGGGTCGAGTCCCTTGCTGCGCAGGTCCGCGATGTAGCGGTCGAGTTCCCATAGGCTGAACTCCTCCGGGTCGAAGCGCAGCAGTCCGAAATCGGCCGGCGTCAGTCCCAGGTCGAGCCGGGTGGCGTCGGTGGTGGTCACCGTGCCACCCGGGGCGACCTGGAACGAATTCAAGCCTTTCGCGACCCAGACGTGACCGTTCCATTCCGCGCTGGCCGCATGCACGAGATCCTTGAGGCCGAAATCGTCGTCGAGTTGATAATGGGTGATGCCCTTGAGTTGCGCGTCTCTCTTGTCGTAGCGGTCGGCCGAGACGAAGCCGTCGCGCACGCGCACCCAGATGCGCCGGTTGGCGAATACTGCCCTGAGCTGACGCTTCTTGAGTTCCACCGAATAGATGTACTTGGCCTGGCGCGTCGCGGCGGGCACGACCGTTTCGCTGATGAGAAAATCAAAACCCGAGATCAACACCGCGACCAACAGCACCGGCACCGCCATCTCCAGCCGGCTGATGCCGAGTTGTTGGCAGGCCAGCACCTCTCCCGAACGATTGAGCAACGCGAAGCCGAGCAGCACACCGGCCAGGCACGCCACCGGCAACACCTGCGAGACAATCAGCGGCAGCTTGAGCGCGAAGTACTCGAGGCCCAGCAGTCCCAGCCCGCCGTAGCGGATTAAATCGTCGAATCGATCGAACATGTCGCCGAGCAGATAGGCCGCCGTGAAGGCCGCCAGGCAAACCATGAACGGGCCGAAGAACTGGGCCGCGATGAAGCGGTCAATGACGGGCGAAAGGCGCGGGCGAAGTCTCATGCCGCCTGCCTGCTGCGCTCGTAGCGCTCGACCAGATCCCAGATGATGTCGCCGGGGCCGCGCCCCTGGTCGGCCTTGTCGGACGCAGCGCGATAGAAGAACCGCAACGCCAGCACCGTGAAGACGATGTCGGGAATGCTCATCGCCAACCACGCGTTGAGCAGGCCGCGCTGCGCCAGCGTCTCGCCCACCCGCATCAGCGAGTAATAGAGAAAGAACAGCGCGACGCTCACGCCGAAGCGCTCCGAGTGGCCGCCGCGCGCCGGCTTGAGCCCGAGCGAGATGCCCAGCAGCGCGAACAGAATCGTGGCGAAGGGGACGGTAAACTTGCTCGCCAGCTCGGTCTCGGCGTCGTAGTCGGGTTTGCCCTTGGCGCGCGCGGCCGCGATGTCGGCGCGCAGATCCGAGTACTTCATTTCGTCCGGCTCCACATCGCTGACGCCGAGCGACTCCTCGGGATTGACGCTGAGGTCGTAGATCTTGAAGCTGGTCACGTGCGTCGCGTCGTTCTCGGGCTCGACGCCGAAGATCGAACCGTCGAACAACCGCAGCGTGATCGTCTTGTTCTTGGGGTCGGGGAACATCGCTCCGCGCTTGGCGATTATCGTGTTCTGGTTGTGCGGATCGCGCGCGTCCGAAATCATGACGCCCTTCATGCTGGAGTCGCTGTCGGACATCTCGTCAACGTAAACGACCAGGCCGGGGAAATTGCTGTTGAAAATTTTTTCCTTCAGCCCGGCGCTGGTCCGCGTCTGGCTGAGCTCGTAAAGCTTGTTGCGCAGGTTGGAATTCGCCCACGGCCGCAGCGAGAACGCGAAGTAGCTCGACAGCGCGTACACCCCCAGCGCCACGAACATCACCGGGATTGCCAGCCGATACAGGCTCACGCCGCAGGCGCGCGCCGCGGTCATCTCCTGGTCGCTCGACATCCGCCCAAATCCCATCAGCACGCCCAGCAGCAGCGCCATCGGGAACGTCAGTTCCAGGAAGGCCGGCATGATGTACCCGATGATGCCGAGCACCTCGCCCAGGCTGACGTCGTGATTGACGACCATGTCCATCAGCTTGAGCAATTTGCCGGTGACCAGCGCGAAGGTCAGCAGGCCGACGTCGACGGCGAACGGCGCCAGCACTTCGCGCGCGACGTAGCGGTCGATGATCGCGAATCCGGGGATTGCTAGTTTCATGGTTCGATCGGCGCCAGGTGCCGCATCCAAGTTTAGACATCCCGCCGCGCGATTGAAACTTGCGACTCTGGTTCATTCTTTTGTCATCCCGACGAAGCGAGCAACGCGAACGGCAGGAAGGATCTCGGACAGCTGCGCGTAAGCGCAGCCGGTTCCGGTTTTGCGTTGCTGCATCCGTTGAGAGAAGTGCGCGATACTCGCGCCGCGCTCTGATAGTATCGCCGCTGATGAGAGACTTTCGCGACAAGAGCCGCAACCCACGCTTCAACCGCAACGCGCCCCGGCCGCCGCGCCGCGAGTCGCCAGCGTCACATGCCAAACCGGTGGCGGCGCCGGCCCCTGCGCGCGATTATCGACGCGCGGATACCGATGAGCGCGAGACTCGGCGGGTGGGCGGCAACGATCGCGAAATAGTTTACGGCGTCGAGCCTATCCGCGAGCTGGTCGCGGCGGCGCCCGGCTCGATTCGAGTGCTTTACGTGAAATCCGGCGACGAGCGCCGCTTCGCCACCGAGATCGATCTCGTCAGGACCGGCGGCGGCCACGTCGAGTTCGCCGATGAAGCCGGATTGGAGCGATTGGCGGGACCGGCCGCGCGTCATCAGGGAATCGCGGCCCTGATGCGCGAGTACGAGTACACGCCGCTCGAGGATATTCTCGCCGAGCAGCCCGACCCGATCGTGCTGGTGGACGGCGTCACCGATCCGCGCAACCTGGGCGCCCTGATGCGCTCGGCGGAAGGCGCCGGCGTCGGCGCGATCGTCATCGCGAAGGACCGCACGGTGGGCATCACGCCCGCGGCAGTCAAATCGTCGGCCGGCGCGTGGATCCATCTGAAGATCGCGCGATGCGGCAACGTGGCGCGCACGATCGAGCAGCTCAAGGAGGCGGGCTACTGGACGGCGGCGCTCGCGCCCGGCGGCGATACGTCGATCTACGCGCTCGACACCTCGCGCAGGCTCGCGATCATCGTCGGCTCCGAGGGGCGCGGCGTCCGCGACATCGTGAGGAAGGCGGCGGACTTCGTCGTCGACATCCCGATGTGCGGCAGAGTTGGCTCGCTCAACGTCTCAGTCGCCGCCGCGGTGGCGCTGTTCGAAATCGCCCGCCGTCGCGCCGCCGCGAATCCGGCGGGTTAGCGCATACCAGCCGCGCTCAACGGTCATGGCTTCTCGCGGGCGATCGCAGGTTGGTCGGCGGATCGAGCGGCGCCGCGATGCAAGAAGCAGACCCCGAAACGCCGTTTAGCTTGACAGTCGCCGCGGCGCCGAATAGCTTTGCTTCCTTAACGTCGTTTGCCGATGTAGCTCAACGGTAGAGCACCTGATTTGTAATCAGGTGGTTGCGAGTTCGATTCTCGCCATCGGCTTGGTCGGCACGATTGGCTTGGGAGGAGAGGTTCCCGAGTGGCCAAAGGGAGCAGACTGTAAATCTGCCGGCTTATGCCTTCGGAGGTTCGAATCCTCCCCTCTCCACCAGTATGATAACGAGTTGGACTGGGAGAGCGGGAATAGCTCAGTTGGTAGAGCGCGAGCCTTCCAAGCTCGGGGTCGCGGGTTCGAGTCCCGTTTCCCGCTCCAGATTATCTGAAGAGGCAACGAGTTTTGTGGGTCACTTTTCACTGAAATATTCCGGTTGAGCAGTGCGACGGATGCCCATGTAGCTCAGTCGGTAGAGCACTTCCTTGGTAAGGAAGAGGTCACGGGTTCGAATCCCGTCGTGGGCTCCAGACTTGCGCCAGTGACGAAGAAGTTCTTTCGAGGCGGACGACAATGAGAGATCTGATTTCGCTTTCATGCGACAGTTGCAAATCGCGCAACTACACGACCACCAAGAACAAGAAGACGCAGACCGACAAATTTTCCATCAAGAAATTCTGTCCGAAGTGCCGCGCGCACACCGTCCACAAGGAAGGGAAGATCACCTGATAATGCGAGGTTCGGTTCGGGGTCGACTGAGCCGCGAACGCCGGCTGGTACATCGGAGCAAAAAGGGAAAAATTACCTGATGGGTTCGAGCTCGACTGAGCCACGACGCACGCTGGTACAGTGAAAAACGGGTCAGTAGCTCTAATTGGCAGAGCATCGGACTCCAAATCCGAGGGTTCCAGGTTCGAATCCTGGCTGGCCCGCCAAAAATGACAGCGGTTTAACCGAATTAATCACACGGTTCTTGATTTAGGCACGAAAAATGGATAGTCTGAAAAGTTACTTCAATCAGGGCGTAAGTTTCGTCACCGAAGCATGGACGGAGCTTTCCAAGGTCCATTACCCCTCGCCCAAGGAAACCATGCAGGCCACGATTGTGGTGCTCGGTCTGACGTTTGTGATGGCTTTGTGGCTCGGGGTGATCGACTTTTTCGCGGTTCGCGGCGTGCAGATGCTGCTCCGCTAGGGACTGACGACCAAACGCAGGATTGCTCATTCAGGACCGTCACTTCAGATGACTGAACCGATTACCGAAACTGCCGCCAAGCCCGCGATGAAGTGGTATATCGTCCATACCTACTCGGGCTACGAGCACAAGGCCAAGGCCGCGCTCGAGGAGCGGGTGCGCTCGCTGCACAAGGAAGACAAAATCGGCAAGGTGCTGGTGCCGATCGAGCGCGTGCAGGAACTCGGCAAGGGCGGTGCGCGCAAGGTGTCGAGCCGCAAATTTTTCCCCGGCTACATCTTCGTGCAGATGGTGCTCGACGACGACACCTGGCACGTCATCAAGGACACCCCGAAAATCACCGGCTTCGTCGGGCATTCGACCAACCCGCCCGAAGTTCCGATGTCCGAAGTTGAAGAGATCGAGCAGCAGATGGAAGAAGGGGCGCTGCGGCCCAAGCCCAAGGTGCTGTTCGAGGTGGGCGAGGCGATCAAAGTCGTCGACGGCCCGTTCCAGGACTTCAACGGCACCGTCGAGGAAGTCAAGCCCGAGAAGGGCAAGGTCCGAGTTCTCATTTCGATCTTCGGCCGCGCAACTCCGGTCGAGCTCGACTTTGTGCAGGTAGAGAAGGCCTGAGAAAAACAACAATCGATCCGCCGGATGCGCGCGACCAAGCACGCCGGCGGTGTTCACGACTTGAGTAAACCGGGAACGAATTTAAAGTGGCCAAGAAAGTAGTCGGATCGATCAAACTGCAGATTCCGGCCGGCGCGGCGAATCCCTCGCCGCCGGTGGGACCGGCGCTCGGCCAGCGCGGCGTCAATATCATGGAATTCTGCAAGGCCTTCAACGCGCAGACCCAGAACATGCAGGGCCTGCTGATTCCCGTGATAGTCACCGTCTACGCCGACCGCTCCTTCACCTTCGTCACCAAGAGTCCGCCCGCGTCGATCCTGCTGCTGCGCGCGGCGGGTATCGAAAAAGGCTCGCCGATGCCCAACAAGAACAAGGTCGGCAAGGTCACCCGCGCGCAGGTCGAGGAAATCGCCAAGACCAAGCTCAAGGACCTGACCGCGGCCGACCTCGCTGCCGCCGTCAACACGGTGTCGGGCACCGCGCGCAGCATGGGAATAGAGGTCACGGATTAATGGCAGGCAAGAAATACAGGGAAGCGCTCAAGAAGATCGATCGCGAAAAGCGCTACACGCTCGAAGAAGCGGTCAAGTTGATTATCGACAACAAGGTCGCCAAGTTCGACGAGACCGTCGAGATTGCGGTGCGGCTCGGCGTCGATCCGCGCCAGGCCGACCAGAACGTGCGCGGCACTATCGTGCTGCCGCATGGCACCGGCTCGACCGCGCGCGTGCTCGTCGTTGCCAAGGGCGAGAAAGAGCGCGAGGCGCGCGAAGCGGGCGCCGACTTCGTCGGCGGCGACGACATTATAAAGAAGATCCAGGAAGAGAACTGGCTCGACTTCGACCGCGTGATCGCCACGCCCGACATGATGGGCCAGGTCGGACGTATCGGCAAAATCCTCGGACCGCGCGGCCTGATGCCCAATCCCAAGGTCGGCACCGTCACCTTCGACGTGGCGAAAGCCGTCGCCGAGATCAAGGCCGGCAAGGTCGATTACCGCGTGGACAAGGCGGGCGTCGTGCACGCGCGTGTCGGCAAGCTGAGTTTCGGCGAGCAGAAGCTGCTCGACAACGTGCGCGCGCTGCTTGGCGCGATCGTTCGCTCCAAGCCGGCCAGCGCCAAGGGCAACTACGTTCGCAGCGTCGCGCTTTCCTCAACCATGGGTCCCGGCGTGCGTGTCGATACGGCGCAGGCGGCGCCCAAGGCACTCGCGGCGGCCGCTTGAGCTTTTCGTTCGTTGGAGCTGGGTCGGTATAATTGAAATGAAGAAATCAGAAAAGACCGCGCTGGTCGAAGACCTCTCGAACAGTTTCGGCCGCGCCAGTATCGCGCTCGTATCCGAGTACCGCGGGATGACGGCGGCGGAATCGACCGAGATGCGCAAGCGCCTGCGCGCCGTGCGCGGCGAGATGCGTATCGCCAAGAACACCTTGGTCCGCCACGCGATCAAGGGCACCAAGTTCGAGGCGCTCGACAGCAACCTCGGCGGGCAGGTCGGCCTTATCCTCAGCTACGAGGATCCGGTCGTGCTGGCGAAGACGTTCACGTCGTTCGGGCCTCTCGGCGAGAAGCTCAAGCTGCGCGGCGCGGTGCTCGACGGCAAGCCGCTCACGCCCGCGGAAGTGCAGGCACTGGCGACGTTGCCGTCGCGCGAGGTGGTTTTCGGCCAGTTGCTCGGACTGCTCAATGCGCCGGCGACGCAGTTGGTCCGCCTGCTCAACGAGCCGGGCTCGTACCTGGCGCGCGTGATCGACGCGATTGGAAAGAAAAACGGCGCCGGCGCACCGCCTCCAGCCGCAGCTTCATCGGAACCTGCGCCTGAAGCA
The DNA here is from genome assembly GCA_963842085.1 of uncultured delta proteobacterium. Taxonomy (GTDB): domain Bacteria; phylum Desulfobacterota; class Binatia; order Binatales; family Binataceae; genus Binatus. Next base: position 904,521 of record CAWJET010000001.1, on the reverse strand, counting down.
CCGGCGCCCGCATCTGAGGGATGAGCAGAGGCGACTAAGTTTGATTCGTGAACAACGCACGGTAGAGGTTTCGCTGAAAAAGCGCTCCCACATCTCCCCGGATGCGTGAACAAGGAGAGAAGGTAACATGGCAGAAGGACAACTCAGCCGCGATCAGGTGAAGGATTATCTGAAGAACCTGAGCCTGATCGACGCGGCGGCGCTCGTCAAGGAACTCGAGGCCGAGCTCGGCGTATCGGCCGCGGCTCCGGTCGCGGTGGCTGCCGCTGGTCCGGCGGCCGGCGGTGCGGCCGCGGCGGCGCCCGAGAAGGAAGAGTTCAACGTCGTGCTGACGGGCTCCGGCGACAAGAAGATCCAGGTGATCAAGGTCGTGCGCGAATTGACCGGACTCGGCCTCAAGGAGGCCAAGGACCTGGTCGACGGCGCGCCGAAGGCGGTCAAGGAAGGCGTCAACAAGGCCGAAGCGGAAGAGATCAAGAAGAAGCTCGAAGCCGCCGGTGGCAGCGTGGAGCTGAAGTAGGAAGGATTTAGTCTTTTTGACGCACAACAAAGGGTCGGGAAATTCACGCGGCGCGGCACTGACGGGCGCGCGCGAATTTCAAACGGTCTTTATCGATGAAGCCGTGGGCACGGGGGAGACTCCTGCGCCCGCGTCCTCTATTGCTTCACGGCGCCGAAGAATGTGGCGCACGCACGGTGAGGTAGCTGATGGCCCAGGTTCACGTAACTAGCAATCTTCGCATTCGCCGCTCGTTCGGCAAGATCAAGAAGATCATCGAGATTCCGAATCTGATCGAGATTCAGAAGCGCTCGTATGACGATTTTCTGCAGGTCGGCGTTTCGACCGAGGACCGCGCGGACGTCGGTCTGCAGGCGGTCTTCAAGTCGGTGTTTCCGATCAAGGATTTCAACGAGACCGCGTCACTCGAGTTCGTCTCGTACGAACTCGGCACGCCCAAGTACGACGTCGAGGAATGCCATCAGCGCGGCATGACCTACGCGGCGCCGCTGAAGGTCAAGATTCAGCTCGTCATCTGGGACGTCGAAAACGGGCGCCGCTCGATCAAGAACGTCAAGGAGCAGGAAGTTTACTTCGGCGAGATCCCGCTGATGACCGGCAACGGCACCTTCATGGTGAACGGCACCGAGCGCGTCATCGTCTCGCAGTTGCATCGCTCGCCCGGCGTGTTTTTCGAGCACGACAAGGGCCGCACCCATTCCACGGGCAAGCTGTTGTTCTCGGCGCGAATCATTCCGTATCGCGGGAGCTGGATCGATTTCGAATTCGACCCCCGCGACGTGCTGTACGTGCGAATCGACCGGCGCCGCAAGTTTCCAGCGACCGTGCTGCTGCGCGCGCTCGGCATGACCACCGAGGACTTGCTCAACTACTACTACAAGAAAGACGTAATCGTCCTCGACGCCAAGCAGTACACCAAGCAGTTCGTCGCGGACCATTTGCTGGGTTCGCGCGTCAGCCGCGACGTCAAGGATCCGAAGACCGGCGAGGTTATCGCGCGCGAGGGCCGCAAGTTCAACAAGGCCATCGTGCGCGCGATGGAGCAGGCGAGGATAAGCGAAGTGCCGATCGCGCTCGACGAGATCGTCGGCCGCGTCTCGGCACACGATATCGTCGATTCCACTACCGGCGAAGTGCTGATTGGCACCAACGAGGAGTTGACCGAAGAGACGCTCGAGAAGCTGAAGGCGCACGGCGTCAAGAAGCTCGAAGTGCTGTTCACCGAGGACGCGCCCGGCGGCGGTCCGCTGCGCCTGACGCTCGCGCAGGACAAACTCGGCACGCCCGAGGAAGCCGTCATCGAGATTTACCGCCGCTTGCGCCCCGGCGACCCGCCGACGCAGGAGACGGCGACCACTTTTTTCAACAACCTGTTCTTCAACGCCGAGCGTTACGATCTCTCCAAGGTCGGCCGCCTCAAGCTCAATCACAAGCTCAAGATTGACGTGCCGCTCGAGCAGGGCACGCTGCGCCGCGAGGACATCCTCGAAGTCGTCCGCTACCTGATGGATCTCAAGAACGGCAACGGCCAGGTTGACGATATCGACCATCTCGGCAATCGCCGCGTGCGCGCAGTCGGAGAGCTGGTCGAGAACCAGTTCCGCATCGGGCTGGTCCGGATGGAGCGGGCAATCAAAGAGCGGATGAGCCTGCAGGATATCGAGACCCTGATGCCGCAGGAGCTGGTCAACTACAAGCCGGCTTCGGCCGTAATCAAGGAGTTCTTCGGGTCGTCGCAATTGTCGCAGTTCATGGACCAGACCAATCCGCTCAGCGAAATTGCGCACAAGCGCCGGCTGTCGGCGCTCGGGCCGGGCGGCCTGACGCGCGAACGCGCGGGCTTCGAAGTCCGCGACGTTCATCCGACCCATTACGGCCGCGTATGCCCGATTGAAACGCCCGAGGGCCCGAATATCGGTCTCATCGCGGCGCTCTCGACCTACGCGCGCGTCAACGAATACGGCTTTATCGAGACGCCGTACCGCGAAGTCGAAAGCAATCGCGTCAGCGATCGAATCGTCTACCTGTCTGCGCTCGACGAAGAAGACAAGGTTATCGCGCAGGCCAACGCGCAGCTCGACACCCACGGCCGTTTCACCGCCGACCTGGTCTCGGCGCGTATAGGCGGCGAGTCCACGGTGGTCCGCGCCGAGGACGTCCAGTATATGGACGTGTCGCCCAACCAGCTCGTGTCGGTTGCCGCGTCCTTGATTCCGTTCCTCGAGAACGACGACGCCAACCGCGCGTTGATGGGCTCGAACATGCAGCGCCAGGCCGTTCCGCTGCTGAAGCCCGACGCTCCCCTGGTCGGCACCGGCCTGGAGGGAACAGTCGGCCGCGACTCGGGCGTCACTGTAGTCGGCAAGCGCGACGGTATCGTCGAGAGCGTCGATGCGGAGCGCATCGTCGTCCGCGCCGACAAACAAACCAAAGACCTGCGCGACGCCGGCGTCGATATCTATAATCTGATCAAGTATCAGCGCTCCAATCAGAACACCTGCATCAACCAGCGCCCGATCGTCGTGAAAGGCGAGCGCGTCAAGTCCGGCGACGTGCTGGCTGACGGTCCCTCCACCGATATGGGCGAGTTGGCGCTGGGCCGCAACGTGCTGGTCGCATTCATGCCGTGGGGCGGCTACAACTTCGAAGATTCGATCCTGATTTCCGAGCGCGTGGTCAAGGAAGACCTGTTCACGTCGGTGCATATCGAGGAATTCGAATGTATCGCGCGCGACACCAAGCTCGGACCCGAGGAAATCACCCGCGATATTCCCAACGTCGGCGAAGAAGCGCTCAAGGACCTCGACGCCAGCGGCATTATCCGAATCGGCGCCGAAGTCCGGCCGGGCGACATCCTGGTCGGCAAGATCACGCCCAAGGGCGAGACCCAGCTTTCTCCCGAAGAGAAACTGCTGCGCGCGATTTTCGGCGAAAAGGCGGGCGAGGTGCGCGACACCAGCCTGCGCGTGCCGCCGGGCGTCGAAGGCACCGTTATCGACGGGCGCGTGTTCTCGCGCCGCGGCGTCTCCAAAGATGAGCGCACGCAGGAAATCGAAGTGCTCGAGGCCGAGCGTCTCAAGCAGGACGAAGCCGAGGAAGTCCGAATCATCCGGCAGGAAACGCTGCGCAAGCTCAAGAAGTCGATGGCCGGCAAGAAGCTGGCGGGACGCGTGATGTCCGACGAGCGCAAGGAACTGCTCAAGAAGGGCGACCCGATCAGCGCCGAGGAGCTCGAAGAGCTGCCGCCTACTCTATGGGGACAGGTCCGCGTCGAGAACGAATCGGCGCAGGAAGAAGCCGACAACGCGATCGCCGCGATGAATGCGAACGTCGAGGCCGTGCAGAGTCATTACGGAGCCAAGGTCGAACGCCTGAAGGCGGGCGACGAACTCGCGCCGGGCGTGATCAAGATGATCAAGGTGTTCGTCGCGATCAAGCGGCGCCTGCAAGTCGGCGACAAGATGGCGGGACGGCACGGCAACAAGGGCGTGCTGTCGCGAATCCTGCCCGAGGAAGACATGCCGTGTCTGGCCGACGGCACTCCGGTCGATATCGTGCTCAATCCGTTAGGCGTGCCGTCGCGCATGAACGTCGGCCAGATTCTCGAGACGCATCTCGGATGGGCCGCGCGCGAGCTCGGGCACAAGATCGAGGAAGACCTGCGCAACGGCGTCAGCGCCGCGCAGCTCAAGCGCCGCCTCAAGGAAATCTACCCCGAGAAGGAAAGCCACGAGTTTATCGACGAGCTCGCCGAGCCCGACCTCTACAAGCTCGCAGCCAAGGCGCTGGCTGGTGTGCACGTGGCATCGCCGGTGTTCGACGGCGCGCGCGAAGAGGAAATATTCCAGTTGCTCAAGCGCGCCGACCTGCCCGAGACGGGACAGGCTACCCTGCATGACGGGCGCACCGGCCTGCCATTCGAGCAGCCAGTGACAGTCGGCGTCATGTACATGATGAAGCTGCATCACCTGGTCGAAGACAAGATTCACGCGCGCTCGACCGGACCCTACAGCCTGGTTACCCAGCAGCCGCTGGGCGGCAAGGCCCAGTTCGGCGGCCAGCGGCTCGGCGAAATGGAAGTGTGGGCGCTCGAAGCTTACGGCGCGGCGTACACGCTGCAGGAAATGCTCACGGTTAAATCCGACGACGTGGCGGGACGAACGCGGATGTATGAAGCGATCGTCAAGGGCGAGAACACGCTCGAGCCCGGACTGCCCGAGTCGTTCAACGTTATGGTCAAGGAGCTCCAGTCGCTCTGCCTGAACATGGAGCTGCTCGAGCAGCCGCAAAGGGCTTAAGGGCCAGGGAGTTATAAAGAGATGGAAGATCTCTTCGGCATTTTCGAAAAGCCCAAGAATCCACTGGCGTTCAACGCGATCCGCATTTCGATCGCGTCGCCGGAAATGATCCGCTCGTGGTCGCACGGCGAGGTCAAGAAGCCCGAAACGATCAACTACCGGACCTTCAAGCCGGAGCGTGACGGGCTGTTCTGCGCCAAGATTTTCGGGCCGACCAAGGACTACGAATGCAACTGCGGCAAGTACAAGCGTATGCGGCATCGCGGCGTGGTCTGCGAGAAGTGCGGCGTCGAAGTAATCCAGTCCAAGGTCCGCCGCGAGCGGATGGGTCATATCGATCTCGCGGCCCCGGTCGCGCACATCTGGTTCCTGCGCTCGCTGCCGTCGCGAATCGGCACCCTGCTCGACATGACGCTCAAGGAACTCGAGAAGGTCCTGTACTTCGAGTGCTACATCGTCACCGACGCCGGCGAGACGCCGCTGCAATACAAGGAACTGCTCACCGAGCGCAAGTATCGCGAAGCGCGCGAGCAATACGGCGACGCCTTCAAGGCCGAGATGGGCGCCGAGGCGGTGCGCTCGCTGCTCGGACAGCTCACGCTCGACAAGCTGGCGGAGGATCTGCGCGCCGAGATGAAGGCAACGGCGAGTGAGGCGCGGCGCAAGAAAGTTGCCAAGCGCTTGAAGGTCGTCAACGCGTTCCGCGACTCGGGCAACAAGCCCGAGTGGATGATCCTGACGATCCTGCCGGTGATTCCGCCCGATCTCCGTCCGCTGGTGCCGCTCGACGGCGGCCGTTTCGCCACTTCGGACTTGAACGATCTGTACCGGCGCGTGATCAACCGCAACAACCGGTTGAAGCGGCTGATCGAGCTCAACGCCCCGGACATCATTATTCGCAACGAAAAGCGGATGCTGCAGGAAGCCGTCGATGCGCTGTTCGACAACGGCCGGCGCGGCCGCGCGATCACGGGGCCGTCCAAGCGTCCGCTGAAGTCGCTGTCCGACATGCTCAAGGGCAAGTCGGGCCGCTTCCGGCAGAACCTGCTCGGCAAGCGCGTCGATTATTCGGGCCGCTCGGTCATCGTGGTCGGCCCCGAGCTGCGGCTGCATCAGTGCGGCCTGCCCAAGAAGATGGCGCTCGAGCTGTTCAAGCCGTTCATCTACAACAAGCTCGAGGAAAAGGGCTACGTCACGACTATCAAGAGCGCCAAGAAGATGGTCGAGAAAGAGGGCAAGGACGTTTGGGATATCCTCGACGACGTTATCCGCGAGCATCCGGTGCTGCTAAATCGCGCGCCGACCCTGCATCGGTTGGGCATCCAGGCGTTCGAGCCGGTGCTGATCGAAGGCAAGGCGATCCAGCTGCATCCTCTGGTATGCGTGGCGTACAACGCGGACTTCGATGGCGACCAGATGGCGGTGCACGTGCCGCTGTCGATCGAGGCGCAGGTCGAGTCGCGCGCGCTCATGATGTCGACCAACAACATCCTGTCGCCCGCGTCGGGCAAGCCGGTGATCGTGCCGACCCAGGACATGGTGCTGGGGCTGTACTACATGACGCGCGAGCGTCCGCTGGCGCGCGGCGAGGGCAAGAACTTCGCCAACGTCGAGGAAGTGCGAATCGCGTACGATCACGAGGAGATCGATCTGCACGCGAAAATCACGGTGCGGATGTCGCCGCAGCTCGCGACCGGAATCGCGCCCGCGGAGCCCGAGACCAACGGCCGCGCGCGCACCAAGAAAGAGCGCGCCGCAGCGGCGGCAGCGGCGGCGATGCCGCGTTACGAGCGCGTGACCACGACGGTCGGGCGCGTACTGCTCTACGAGATCGTGCCGCCCGAGATTCCGTTCACCGAGCTCAACAAGACGATGAAGAAAAAGGAGCTCGGCAACCTGATCGACGTCGTCTATCGGCGCGCGGGCGACAAGGCGACGGTTATCTTCGCCGACCGGCTCAAGGACATCGGCTTCGAGTTCGCCACCAAGGCGGGAATCTCGATCTCGATCAAGGACATGACGATTCCGCCGCAGAAGGCGCATCTGCTCGACGGCGCGCAGAAGCAGGTCAGCGAGATCCAGCAGCAGTACAACAACGGCGTCATCACCGACGGCGAGCGCTACAACAAGGTCGTCGATATCTGGGCCGAAGTGCAGGACCAAATCGGTAGCGCCGTCATCAAGGGGCTGTCGACGCAGGTGTTCGGCAAGAACGACAAGGGCGAGACGGTTACCGGCCCGTCGTTCAATCCGATCTTCATCATGGCCGACTCGGGCGCCCGCGGTTCCGAGCAGCAGATTCGCCAGCTTGCGGGACTGCGCGGCCTGATGGCGAAGCCGTCGGGTGAAATTATCGAGACTCCGATCACCGCGAACTTCCGCGAGGGACTCACCGTTCTGCAGTACTTCATCTCGACTCACGGCGCGCGCAAGGGCCTGGCCGACACCGCGCTCAAGACAGCGAACTCCGGCTACCTGACCCGCCGCCTGGTCGACGTGGCGCAGGACTCGATTATTATCGAGGACGATTGCGGCACGCTGGACGGAATCGAGATGACGCCGCTGGTCGAAGGCGGCGAGATAATCGAGGGCCTCGGCGATCGCGTGCTCGGCCGCGTCGCGCTCGAAGACATCCGCGATGCGTTCACCAGCGAAGTGCTGGTGCACGCTAACGAGATGATCGACGAGGACAAGGTCAGGAAAATCGAAGACGCCGGCGTCGAGCGAATCAAGATTCGCTCGGTGCTCACCTGCCAGTCGCGCCAGGGCGTGTGCGTGAAATGCTACGGACGCGATCTTGGCCGCGGGCATCTGGTCAATCTCGGCGAGTCGATCGGAATTATTGCCGCGCAGTCGATTGGCGAGCCGGGCACCCAGCTCACGATGCGCACCTTCCATATCGGCGGCACCGCCAGCCGGCGCGCCGAGCAGACCACGCTCGAGGTGCGCAACGAAGGCGTGATGCGGTTGCATGGCGTCAACACCGTCAAGAGCCGCGACGGGAACCTGGTCGTGATGACGCGGCACGGCGAGGTCGTGATCGCGGCGCAGATCACCGACGAAGGCGGCCGCGTGCGCGAGCGCGAACGCGAGCGTTATCCGCTCGTGTACGGCGCCAAACTGCGCAAGTCGGAGGGCGACAAGGTCAAGCCCGGCGAACTGATCGCGGAATGGGATCCGTACACGACGCCGATCATCACCGAAGTCGGCGGCACGGTTAAGTACGGCGACATTATCGAAGGCAAGACGATGGAGGAGCGGGTCGATGAACGGACCGGCGCGCGCTCCAACGTTATCGTCGAGTTCAAGGACCTCGACGTGCGGCCGCGTATCTCAATTAAAGATGCGTCGGGCAAAACGGCGAAGCTGCCGAGCTCGAACAACGTCGCGCGTTACTTCCTGCCGGTCGGGGCGTATATCAACGTGCCCGAAGGCACGGCGGTCGAGCCGGGCGACGTGATCGCAAAAATTCCGCGCGAGACGACCAAGACCAAAGACATCACCGGCGGTCTGCCGCGTGTCGCCGAGTTGTTCGAAGCGCGCAAGCCCAAGGAGTTCGCGGTCATCTCGGAAATCGACGGGCAGGTTTCGTTCGGCAAGGACACCAAGGGCAAGCGCAAGGTCGAAGTGACGCCGGAGATTGGCGAGAAGCGCGAGTACCTGATCCCCAAGGGCAAGCATATCGCGGTGCACGAGGGCGATATCGTCAAGGCGGGCGAGCCGTTGATGGAAGGCTCGTCGAATCCGCACGACATCCTGACGATTCTCGGCGAGAAGGCGCTGGCGAAATACCTGGTCGACGAAATCCAGGAGATTTACCGGCTGCAGGGCGTGCGCATCAACGACAAGCATATCGAAGTGATTGTGCGGCAGATGCTGCGGCGCGTGCGGATCAAGGAAGTCGGCGATACCCCGTTCCTGGTCGGCGACCAGGTCGAGAAATGGCGCTTCGACGAGGAGAACGGCCGCGTGCTCACGCGCGGCGGAGAGCCGGCGATCGCGGAACCTCTCCTGCTCGGCATCACCAAGGCGTCGCTCTCGACGGAGAGCTTCATCTCAGCCGCTTCATTCCAGGAAACCACGCGGGTGCTCACCGAGTCGGCTATCAACGGCAAGGTGGACAGGCTGGTCGGGTTGAAGGAAAACGTGATCATGGGACGCTTGATCCCGGCCGGCACAGGCATGACCTCGTACAACCAGATGGTGGTCAAGGTCGAAGGCGCCACCGCCGAAGAAGATGTGGAAAAACCGGAGCTGGCGGCCGCGCCCGCACCGGGCGGAGATTGACACGGCGGGCCGGGTCCCGTACATAATGATGTTTCCCCCAAGGGCATAAGTTGTCCTTGGGGGGTTTGTTTGAACACCGCGTCCCACCAGAGGCAAATCCGGCGAACCGGGCCGGCGCGATGCGAGCGTCGAGCGGTCCGAAAGTCGGCGAGCGTCCGATGGGTGCGGGTGGCGAAGCGGAAGAGAACGAGAATTAAAACGTGCCGACGATAAACCAGTTGATCCGACAGGCGCGCGTGAAGAAGCGCTTCAAGACGAAGGCGCGTGCGCTCGAAGGCTCGCCGCAGAAGCGCGGCGTATGCACGCAGGTGAAGACGACGACGCCCAAGAAGCCCAACTCCGCTCTGCGCAAGGTTGCGCGCGTGCGGCTGTCCAACGGGATCGAGGTGAACACCTATATCCCCGGCGTCGGGCACAACCTGCAGGAGCACTCCGTGGTGCTGATTCGCGGCGGCCGCGTGCGCGACCTGCCGGGCGTCCGCTACCACGTGATTCGCGGCACGCTGGACTCGATCGGCGTGCAGGAGCGGCGCAAGGGCCGTTCGAAGTACGGGTCGAAGAAACCCAAGTAGAGTCAAATGTCGCGCAAAGGACAAATACGCGTCCGCGAAGTTCCGGCGGACCCCAAGTATCACGACCGCACTGTCGCGAAGTTCATGAACGTCGTGATGGAGCGCGGCAAGAAGTCGCTCGCCGAGCAGATTTTTTATCACGCGCTCGATCTCGCCGCCGAGCGCTCGAAGGAAGACGGTCTGGTGGTCTTCAAGCGCGCTCTCGACAACGTTCGTCCCGCCGTCGAGGTCCGCTCGCGCCGGGTCGGCGGCGCCAACTACCAGGTGCCGAGCGAGGTGCGTCCCGCGCGTCGCAATTCGCTGGCGATGAGATGGCTGGTGACCGCGGCGCGCGCGCGTGGCGAGAGGTCGATGGAAGAGCGGTTGGCCGCGGAAATCCTCGACGCGGCCGCCAATCGGGGCGGCGCGGTCAAGAAGCGCGAAGACACGCATCGAATGGCGGACGCCAACAGGGCGTTCGCCCACTACCGCTGGTAATACCGAGTTTTTTTAGATGGCTCGTCAGACACCAATAGAACGGGTGCGCAATATCGGCATCATGGCCCACATCGATGCCGGCAAGACCACCACCACAGAGCGCGTGCTCTTCTACACCGGTATCAACTACAAGATCGGCGAGGTGCACGAAGGCACCGCGACGATGGACTGGATGGTGCAGGAGCAGGAGCGCGGCATCACGATCACGTCGGCGGCGACCACCTGCTTCTGGCGCGACAACCGCATCAATATCATCGACACGCCGGGGCACGTCGATTTCACGATTGAGGTCGAGCGCAGCCTGCGCGTGCTTGACGGCGCGGTCGCGGTGTTCTGCGCGGTCGGCGGCGTCGAGCCGCAGTCGGAGACCGTCTGGCGCCAGGCCGACAAGTACCGCGTGCCGCGGGTCGCATTCATCAACAAGATGGATCGCGTCGGCGCCGAGTTCGAGCGCGTGGTGCAGGAAATGCGCGACAAGCTCAAGGCCACGCCGCTGCTGTTGCATCTGCCGATTGGGGCCGAGGAAAAATTCACCGGGCTGGTCGATCTGATCGATCAGAAGGCGCTCATTTGGGATGAAGATCGTCTCGGCGCGGAGTATCGCGTCACGGACATCCCGGCCGATTTGAAAGAGCAGGCCGCCGGATACCGCGACAAGATGATCGAGACGCTCGCCGATCACGACGAGCACATCATGGAGCTTTATCTCGAGGGCAAGGCGCCCGCGCCCGACGCGATTCGCGCCGCGATCCGCGCCGCCACGCTCAAGATGTCGATTACGCCGGTGCTGCTCGGCTCAGCGTTTCGCAACAAGGGCGTGCAGCCGATGCTCGACGCGGTGGTCGACTACCTGCCGTCGCCGCTGGACCTGCCGCCCGTGGTCGGCAAGGTCGGCGACAAGATCGAAGAGCGATGGCCGCGCGACGACGCGCCGTTCTCGGCGCTCGCCTTCAAGATAATGACCGACCCGTACCTCGGCACGCTGACTTTCCTGCGCGTGTACTCGGGCAAGCTCGAGACCGGGACCTCGGTGCTCAACTCGACCCGCAGCAAGCGCGAACGCGTCGGCCGCATGTTCAAGATGCATGCGAACAAGCGCGAGGAGCTGAGCGAAGTTTACGCCGGCGAGATTTGCGCCGTCGGGCTGCGCGATACCAACACCGGCGACACGCTGTGCGATCCGGCCGCGCCGATCGTGCTCGAATCGATCGAGTTTCCCGCGCCCGTCATCCAGATCGCGATCGAGCCCAAGACCAAGGCCGACCAGGAAAAGCTGGCCGAGGCGCTGCAGAAGCTGGCCAAGGAAGATCCGTCGTTCCGCGTCAGCGTCAACAAGGAAACCTCGCAGACGCTCATCGCCGGCATGGGCGAACTGCATCTCGAGATTATCGTCGATCGGATGCTGCGCGAGTTCAAAGTCGACGCCAATATCGGCAAGCCGCAGGTCGCCTATCGCGAGACGATCAAGCGCGCGTCCGAGGCCGAGGGCAAGTTCGTGCGTCAGAGCGGCGGCCACGGCCAGTACGGTGTCGTCGATTTGCGCATCGAGCCGCTCGCCAAGGGCATCGGCTTCGAGTTCGAGGACGGCACCAAGGGCGGCTCGATTCCGCGCAATTTCATTCCGTCGATTGAAGACGGCGTGAAAGAGGCGATGGAAAACGGCGTCGTGGCCGGCTACCCGATGGTCGATATTAAAGCCACCGTGCTCGACGGCAAGTACCACGAAGTAGACTCGTCGGAACTGGCGTTCAAAATCGCCGGCTCGATGGCGTTCAAGGAAGCCTGCGAAAAGGCCGAGCCGATTCTGCTCGAGCCGGTGATGGAGGTCGAGGTTGTCACGCCGCAGGAGTTCATGGGCGAGGTGATCGGCGATCTCAGCGGGCGGCGCGGCAAGATTCTCGACATGGAAAATCGCGCCGGCGCGCAGGTGATCGAGGCCCGCGTCCCGCTCGCGACGATGTTCGGCTACGCCACCCGGCTGCGCTCGATGACCCAGGGCCGCGCGACTTACACCATGCAGTTCGGCGCGTATGAACCCGTGCCGCGAAATATTTTTGAAGAGTTGACGGCGCGCAACGCCGAAGGAGGCGATTCGCGCGCGCGTGCATAACGACTCGTGAGCAACGCGCTCAATCGGAGGATACATCAATGGGCAAGGCTAAATTTGAACGCACCAAGCCGCACGCGAACGTCGGCACCATCGGACATATCGATCACGGCAAGACCACTTTAACCGCCGCGATTACCAAGGTCCTCGCGTCAAAGAAACTCGCCACCTTCACCGCCTTCGATCAGATCGACAAGGCGCCCGAAGAGAAAGAGCGCGGCATCACGATTTCGATCGCGCACGTCGAGTACGAAACGACCAAGCGCCACTACGCCCACGTCGATTGCCCGGGACACGCCGACTACATCAAGAACATGATCACCGGCGCCGCGCAGATGGACGGTGCAATCCTGGTGGTCGGCGCCAACGACGGGCCGATGCCGCAGACGCGCGAGCATATTCTGCTCGCCTACCAGGTCGGGGTGCCGTCGATCGTCGTGTTCATGAACAAGGTCGACATGGTTGACGACCCTGAGCTGCTCGACCTGGTCGAGCTCGAAGTGCGCGACCTGCTGACCAAGTACAATTACAAGGGCGACGACGCGCCCGTCATTCGCGGCAGCGCCCTCAACGCGCTCAACTGTGGATGCGGCAAGGCCGATTGCCCCAACTGCAAGCCGATTCTCGATCTCATGGACGCGGTCGACAACTACATCCCGCAGCCCAAGCGCGAGACCGAAAAGCCGTTCCTGATGCCGGTCGAAGACGTGTTCTCGATCTCGGGCCGCGGCACCGTTGTCACCGGCCGCGTCGAGAAGGGCAAGGTCAAGGTCGGCGAGGAAGTCGAAATCGTCGGTTTCAGGGACACCCAGAAGACCGTGGTCACCGGCGTCGAGATGTTCCGCAAGCTGCTCGACGAGGGCCAGGCCGGCGACAATATCGGCGTGCTGCTGCGCGGCCTCAAGCGCGAAGACGTCGAGCGCGGACAGGTGCTGGCGCAGCCCGGCTCGATCACGCCGCACACCAACTTCGAGGCGTCGGCGTATATCCTGACCAAGGACGAAGGCGGACGGCATACGCCGTTCTTCTCCGGCTATCGCCCGCAGTTTTATTTCCGCACCACCGACGTGACGGGCGTGCTCACGCTGCCCGAGGGCACCGAGATGGTGATGCCGGGCGACAACATCAAGATCGTTGGCGAGTTGATCACGCCGGTCGCGATGGACGAAGGACTGCGCTTCGCCATCCGCGAAGGCGGTCGCACGGTCGGCGCCGGCGTAGTTTCGAAAATTTTGAAGTAACGGACACCGACGGATGGTGCGCAATCGAGCGGAGATGGAGCGGAGCGCTGAACGAAGCGGGCGCGGTATTTCTTAGATGAACGACAAGATACGCATACGCCTGAAGGCGTACGACTACCGCCTGCTCGATCAGTCGGTGCGCGAAATCGTGGACACCATCCGCCGCACCGGCGGCCGCGTGGCCGGTCCGATTCCGCTGCCCACGCGCATAGAGCGCTTCACCGTCAACCGCTCGCCGCACGTCGATAAGAAGTCGCGCGAGCATTTTGAAATTCGGACTCACAAACGTCTGCTCGACGTCCTCGAGCCGACCCAGCAGACCATCGACGCGCTGGGCAAGCTCGATCTGGCTGCGGGCGTGGACGTCGAAATCAAGCTCGAGTAGGGCCGATGCTGACCGGATTGATTGGAAAGAAAATTGGAATGACCCAGGTGACCGACCCGGCCGGCCGCGTGCGCGCCGCCACCGTGTTGACGCTTGGGCCATGCACCGTGTCGCAGGTGAAGACCGCGGCGACTGACGGCTACGATGCCGTGCAGGTCACGTTCGGCAAGAAGAAGCTGAGCCGGGTGACCAGCGGCGAGCGCGGCCATTTTGCCAAGGCCAAGATCGCGGCCGGAATCAAGTCGGGCGAGTTCGAGCGGCGCGGCGAGGGCGAGTTGACGCTCGGACAGCCGATCGCGGCGGCCGACGTGTTCAAGGTCGGCGACCAGGTCGATGTAACCGGAGTCTCGAAGGGCCACGGCTACGCCGGCGTCATCAAGCGGCATCACTTTTCCGGCTTCCCCGGCTCCCACGGCACTCACGAATATTTCCGTCACGGCGGCTCGATCGGCAACCGCTCCTATCCCGGACGCGTGCGCAAGGGCATGCGGATGGCGGGGCAGATGGGCAACGCGACCGCCTCGATCCTGAATCTCGAAGTGCTCGAGATACTTGCCGACGACAACGCAGTCGTCGTGTCGGGCGCGGTGCCCGGACCCGACGGCGCGTTGCTCATCGTCCATCACGCGGCCCGCCCGCGCCGCCGCGCGAACGTCAAGGTGACCGCCAGTGCCTGAGCGAAAAGAAAATCAATCGCCGGTCAAGCTGCCGCTGTACTCGGCGTCGCACGAGAAAGTCGGCGAGCTCGAGGTCGCGGGCACCGTCTTCGGCCGCGACGGCGACCTATCGCTGCTGCACGAGGCGGTGCGGATGCAGCTTGCCAACCGGCGCTCGGGAACTGCGTCCACCAAGACCAAGGGACTCATCTCGGGCGGCGGCCGCAAGCCGTGGCGGCAGAAGGGCACGGGACGCGCGCGCGCCGGCTCGACGCGCTCGCCGTTGTGGCGTCACGGCGGCACGATCTTCGGCCCGCAGCCGCGCGACTATTCGTACAAGATGCCGAAAAAGGCGTGGCGTGCCGCGCTCTGCCTGGCGATTTCCGACCGCGCCAAAAACGGCAAGTTGTTCGTCGTCGAGTCGCTCGATTTGCCGGAGCCGAAAACCAAGGCTGCCAAGGCGGCGCTCGGCAAGCTCGGCGTCGAACATGCGTTGATCGTGACGGGAGAAAGCGACGGTAAGTTTTTTCTCGCCGCGCGCAATCTCGCCGCCCACAAGGTGCTCGCGATTGAAGGGCTTAACGTTTACGACGTGCTCAACTACCGGGAACTCGTGATGACCAGTCAGACCGCCAAGGCGATCGAGGCCCGATTTGCCGGAGAAGCGAAATGAGCAGCCCCGAGAGCCTGATTCTCGCGCCCATCATTACCGAGAAGGGCACGATGGCCAGCGAAAAGGCCGGACAGGTTCTGTTCCGCGTGCGCCCCGGGGCGAGCAAGGACAAGATTCGCGAGGCGGTCGAGCATCTGTTCAACGTCACCGTGATTAAAGTCCGCACCTCGAACTTCATGGGCAAGGAACGGAAAAAAGGCGCAATCAAGGGACGCCAGATGGACTGGAAGAAAGCCTACGTAACCCTCAAGGAAGGCGACAAGATCGAGTTCTTCGAAGGCCTGTAGGCGGAAGCGTGTCGGAGCGCGATGTGGGGAAGGGAGTTTGGAGCGAGTTAGATAAGAGATAGCGAATCAGGCAACTGAAAAATGGCTGTTATACAACTTAATCCGCGCACGCCCGGGCAGCGCTTCATGCAGGTGGCGGATTTCTCCGAGCTCACCAAGAAAGAGCCCGAGAAAAGCCTGCTGGTCCCGGTCAAGCGCACCGGTGGACGCAACAATCGCGGCCGCATGACTTCGCGTCATCGCGGCGGCGGGCATAAGCGCCGCCTGCGCCTGATCGACTTCAAGCGCAACCGCGACGGGATTCCGGCTGTGGTCGCCGCGCTCGAATACGATCCCAATCGCTCCGCCAACATAGCGCTGCTGCACTATGCCGACGGCGTCAAGACCTACATCCTTGCGCCTGACGGCCTCAAGGTCGGCGCCAAAGTCGAATCGGGCGAGAACGCCGACATCAAGCCGGGCAACGCGCTGATGCTCAAGAACATACCGCTCGGCACCGTGGTTCATGCGATCGAGATGAAGCCGGGCGCCGGCGCGAAGCTCGCGCGCGGCGCCGGTGTGCAGGCGCAGTTGATGGCGAAAGAGGGCAAGATGGCGCTGCTCAAGCTGCCTTCGGGCGAGCAGCGGATGGTGCAGGCGGATTGCCGCGCCACTATCGGCCAGGTCGGTAACCTCGACCATGAAAATATTTCGATCGGCAAGGCCGGGCGCTCGCGATGGCTCGGCAAGCGCGGTCATGTGCGTGGAGTCGCGATGAACCCGGTTGACCATCCGCACGGCGGTGGCGAGGGCAAGTCGAAAGGAAACCATCCCCAGTCGCCGTGGGGCCAGCCCGCTAAGGGATACAAGACGCGCAAGCAGCAGCCGTCGGACAGCCTGATCGTCAGCCGCCGGCCGCGCGGGAAGCATTAAGAGTTATGGCCAGGTCACTTAAAAAAGGTCCGTTCGTCGACGGCCATCTACAGAAGAAAGTCACGTCCGCGACCGCCTCGGGTGACAAGCGAATCATCAAGACCTGGTCGCGGCGCTCGATGATCACGCCGGACATGATCGCGCTGACGTTCGCCGTCCATAACGGCCACAAGTTCATCCCGGTGTACTGCACCGAGAATATGGTCGGCCACAAGCTCGGCGAATTCGCGCCGACCCGCACTTTCCACGGTCATGCCGGCGATCGCAAGGGCGAAGTGAAGGCGGCAGCCGCTCCCGCCGCGCTGGCAGCACCGCCTGCGGCGGCCAAGGCGTAAGCGGTCATGGAATCCGTGTCGCGTACGCGCTTTATCAGGATCTCGCCGCGCAAGCTCCAGCTTGTGTGCGAACTGATCGCGGGCAAGCAAGTCGATCAGGCGCTGTCGATTCTCGAGTTCACGCCCAAAAAGGCGGCCCGATTCGTCTCGAAGACTCTGCTCGCCGCAATCGCCAACGCACGCGATCAGCAGAACATCGACGAGGACAAGTTGTTTGTAAAACGCGCGACGGCCGACACCGGGCCGACCTGGAAGCGCTCGCTCACGCGCGCGCATATGCATGCGACGCCGATCCACAAACGCACCAGCCATCTCACGGTAATCGTGGACGAACGGGCGTCCTGAGGTCTCCTATGGGACAGAAAGTACATCCGCGCGGTTTTCGCCTCGGCATCATCGAGAGCTGGGACTCCCGATGGTATGCGAGCCACGACTACGCCAAGCTGCTGCACGAAGATTTGAAGCTGCGTGATTTTATCAAGAAGCGGCTCTACCACGCGGGCATCTCGCGGATTGAAATCGAGCGGATGGCCAACAAGGCCAAGATAAATATCTACACGGCGCGTCCAGGCATCGTCATCGGCAAGAAGGGCGCGGAGATCGACAAGCTCAAGCTCGACATCCAGAAGCTGATGAAGGGGCGCGACTCGTTTATCAATATCCACGAGGTGCGCCGCCCCGACCTCGACCCGCAGCTCGTGGCCGAGAATATCGCGCTCCAGCTCGAGCGCCGCGTGGCGTTTCGCCGCGCGATGAAAGAGGCCGTCACGCGCGCGATGCGGATGGGTGCGCAGGGCGTCAAGGTGCACGTCGCGGGACGGCTGGGCGGTGCGGAAATCGCGCGCCAGGAATGGTACCGCGAAGGCCGCGTGCCGCTGCAGACGCTGCGCGCGGACGTGGCCTACGGCTTTGCCGAAGCGCGCACGACCTACGGCCAGATCGGCGTGAAGGTCTGGATTTTCAGGGGCGAAGTTCTCACCCGCAAGGATGCGGACGCGAAACGCGCTGGCGCGCCGGCGCAGGCGAATTGACGAAGTAAGATGCTCGCACCAAAAAAAGTTAAATGGCGGAAGATGATGAAGGGCCGCGTCCGCGGCGCCGAGTCGCGCGGACTCACGCTCGCGTTCGGCGACTTCGGCCTCAAGTCGCTCGAGACTTGCCGGATCGATACTCGCGCGCTCGAAGCCGCCCGCATCGCGCTCACGCGCCATATCAAGCGCGGCGGCCGCGTCTGGATTCGCGTCTTCCCCGATAAGCCGTTCACCAAGAAGCCCGCTGAAACCCGCATGGGCAAGGGCAAGGGCTCGCCCGAGGGATGGGTCGCGTGCGTCCGGCCGGGCAGGATTCTGTTCGAGATGGAAGGCGTCGATTACGCCACGGCAAAAGAAGCGATGCGTCTGGCGGCGCACAAGCTGCCGATAAAAACAATCATGGTCCAGCGCGAGGAGGGCAGCCTTGGAGCTTGACGAACTCAGGCAGATGACCGCGCCGGATTTGCGGGTCAAGGAGCGCGAGGCGCGCGAGGAAGTGTTCCGCCTGCGCCTGAAGCTGCGCACCAATCAGCTCGATAATCACGCCGGCTACCGGCGCGCGCGCCGCGAGCTGGCGCTGATCATGACTTTGCTCGGCGAGAAGGCGCGCCGCGAGGCGGCGGACAAGAAGGAAGGCAATGCGGGAGCGAATTAAACGGCGCGAGGGCACGGTGGTGTCCGCCAAGATGACCAAGACCGTGTTGGTCAGGGTCGACCGCATGGTCGAGCATGCCCTGTACGGCAAGCGCGTGCGCCGCAGCACCAAGTTCATGGCGCATGACGAGCGCGGCGAGTGCAAGGAAGGCGACCGCGTGCAGATTATCGAGTCGCGTCCGCTCTCGAAGAACAAGCGCTGGCGCGTCAGCCGCGTCCTCAAAAAGGCTGCGGGGTAGCGCGCGATGGTGCAGGTACAAACCGTTCTGGATGTCGCCGACAACTCGGGCGCCCGCAAAGTGATGTGCATCAAGGTGATCGGCGGCTCCAAGCGCCGGTACGCGTCGGTCGGAGACGTGATCGTGGTCGCAGTGAAAGAGGCGATTCCCAACGCCAAGGTCAAAAAAGGCGACGTGTCGCGCGCGGTGATCGTGCGCACGGCCAAGGAAATCAGTCGCGACGACGGCAGTTACATCCGCTTCGACGAAAACTCCGCCGTGCTGCTCGACAAGGATCACGAACCGGTCGGCACCCGCATCTTCGGCCCCGTGGCCAGGGAACTTCGTGCGAAGAAATTTCTGAAAATAATCTCGCTCGCGCCGGAGGTGCTGTGATGGCGTCGGCGAAATGCAAGATTAAGAAGAATGACACTGTGATGGTCGTCACCGGCCGCGACCGCGGCAAGACCGGCAAGGTAATGCGTGTGCTGCCCGAACGCGGACGCGTCGTGATCGAGCGGCTCAATATCGTCAAGCGTCACAGCAAGCCGCGCGGCGCGCAGAGCCCCGGTGGAATCGTCGAGAAGGAAGCGCCCATCGCCATCTCGAACGTCATGATTTTTTGCGATCGCTGCAACGCCCCGGTCAGGGTCGGGGTCAAGATTGCCGGCGACGGCGACAAGACCCGCGTCTGCCGGCGATGCGGCGAAGCTATAGGTAACGACTGATGGCCGACAAAAAGGAAAAGCCCGACAAGGCCGAGCAGGCGGCCAAGGCCGAGCAGACCGCCAAGTCCGACCAGGCGGCCAAGGCCAAGCGCGAAGGCAAGGCCCGGCAGGCTCAGCAGAAGCAGGCGGCCGAAGAGGCCAAGGCCGCGGCGGCGGCGCCGCTGCCGCCGGAACCCAAGCTGCCCGCGCGCCTGCGCGTTCGGTTCGAGAATGAGATCGCGCCGGCGCTGATGCGCGAGCTCAAAATCGACAACAA
Source organism: uncultured delta proteobacterium (assembly GCA_963842085.1). GTDB lineage: Bacteria > Desulfobacterota > Binatia > Binatales > Binataceae > Binatus. The sequence continues at coordinate 884,884 of CAWJET010000001.1, read as the reverse complement.
GATGCGGGTGCCGCGGCTTAAGAAGATCACGATCAACATGGCGCTGCAGGAAGCGCGCGACAACGTCAAGGTTCTCGATTCCGCTCTCGAGGAGCTCAAGGTGATTGCCGGGCAGAAGCCGGTACTGACGCGCGCGCGCAAGGCGATATCGAACTTCAAGCTGCGCCAGGGGATGCCGATCGGCGTGATGGTAACGCTGCGGCGCGAAAAGATGTGGGAGTTTTTCGACCGGCTGGTGAATATCTCGCTGCCGCGCGTGCGTGACTTCCGCGGCGTCAGCGACAAGGCGTTCGACGGCCGCGGCAATTACTCGCTCGGGCTGAAGGAACATACGATTTTTCCCGAACTCAACCTCGACAAGGTCGAGAAGGTTAAGGGCTTGACGATTTCGATCACGACCACGGCGCGCAGCGATTTCGAAGGGCTGACTCTCCTGCGCGCGCTCGGGATGCCGATGCGCGGAGCGGCCGAGCGCGAGGCGGACGCCGCCAGGGCGGCCGCAGTCGCGCAGGCTCATGCGGCCGCGAAAGCTGCGGTCGCAGCGGCGGCAGCGCCGCCGCCGACGCCGGAGCAGGGGGCATAAGGACAGTCGAATGGCGAAAACGTGCCTGCGGGTTAAGGCAACCCGCAAACAAAAATTCAAAGTGCGCCAGTACAACCGCTGCCCGCTGTGCGGACGCTCGCGCGCGTACTACCGGCGTTTCAAGATGTGCAGGCTATGCCTGCGCAAACTGGCGCTCGACGGCAAGCTGCCGGGCGTGATCAAGGCGAGCTGGTAAAAGAGACGAATCATGTCGCAGACCGATCCGATTGCAGAACTGCTCACGCGAATCCGCAACGCGATGCGCGCGCGGTACAATGAACTCACGGTGCCCCATTCACGGCTGCGCGAGGCGATTTGCCGCGTGCTGATGGCCGAAGGCTTTCTCGGCGGCGTCGAAGTTGGCGGTGAAGCGCCGAAGAAGATGCTGGCGCTCAAACTTCGCTACTCACCAACGCGCGAATCGGTCATTCGCGGCATCGATCGCATCAGCAAGCCGAGCAATCGGCGCTACGCGGGCGCCGCGGAGATCGGCAAGGTGCGCGGCGCGATGGGCGTGCAAATCGTATCGACGCCGCTTGGCGTGATGACCGGGCGCGAGGCGCGGCGCAGGAAAGTCGGCGGCGAAATCCTCTGCAGGGTCTGGTAATCAGCGATGTCGCGAATAGGAAGACTGCCGATTCATCTCGACAAGAGCGTCAAGGCGTCGCTCGCCGGCGGGACGCTCAAAGTCGAGGGCCCCAAGGGCAAGCTCGAGCTCAGGCTTCACCCCGGTTTCACCGCCGAGATCAAGGACTCGGAAATCGTCGTGAAGCGTCCGGGCGACACGAGTGAAGAGCGCGCCATCCACGGTCTCATGCGCAAACTGGTCGCCAACATGGTCGAGGGCGTGGGCAAGGGCTTTACCCGCGTGCTCGAAATAAACGGCGTCGGCTATCGCGCGGAGGCCAAGGGCCAGCAGGTGAACCTGACGCTCGGCTATTCGCATCCGATCGTCTATCAGCTTCCTCCAGGGGTCACCGCGAAGGTCGAGAAACAGGTGACCGTCACGCTCGAGAGTGCGGACCGGCAGTTGCTCGGGACGGTCGCGGCGCAGATTCGCGAACTCAGGCCGCCGGAACCGTACAAGGGCAAGGGAATCAAGTACGCGACCGAGACGATTCGCCGCAAGGCTGGCAAGGCTGCGGCGGGCTCGACCGCGGCATAGGCAAAAAGGTCGTTGCGATTATGGCGGTAGAGCGATCAGAAAAACGCAAGCTGCGCCAGCACCGGGTGCGGCGCAAGGCGGTCGGCAACGACCAGCGCCCGCGGCTCTCGGTCTTCCGCTCGCTGCATCACATTTACGTCCAGGTTATCTCAGACGAGAGCGGACGTACGCTGGCCGCGGCTTCCACCGCCACTGCCGGCGTGCGCGAGGGGCTCAAGAGCAAGCGCGATCTGGCGGCGGCCAAGGCCGTGGGCAAGGCGATTGCCGAGCGATGCCTCCAGAGCGGGATTTCGAGCGTGGTGTTCGACCGAAACGGGTTTCTCTACCACGGCCGCGTCAAGGCGCTGGCCGATGCGGCGCGCGAAGCGGGGTTAAAATTTTGAACGGTAGGCAACGAACACTTAGAGAGGGCGCTGTCACGCAGCGAATCGATCCGCAGGGCCTCGAGATCAAAGAGAAGGTCGTGCATATCAACCGCGTCGCGAAAGTCGTCAAGGGCGGACGGCGCTTCAGCTTCAGCGCGCTGGTCGTCGCGGGCGATCACAACGGGCTGGTCGGATTCGGCCTGGGCAAAGCCAACGAAGTGCCCGAGGCGATTCGCAAGGGCGTCGATCGCGCCAAGAAAAGCCTGGTGCGCGTGCCGATTCAGGAAGGCACGATTCCGCACGAAGTGGTCGGACGTTTCGGCGCGGGCCGCGTCGTGCTGCGGCCCGCAGCCGAGGGCACCGGAGTCATCGCGGCGGGCGGCGTACGCGCCGTGGTCGAACTGGCGGGAATCCGCAACATTTTGACCAAGCGGCTGGGGTCGTCGAATCCTCACAACCTGGTCAAAGCGACGCTGGAGGCTTTGGCCGAACTGCGCAGCGTGCAGGATATTAATCGGCTTCGCGGACGCACACCGAACCATCCCGAAGCGGCCGCCTGATCGAGGTTCAGTATGTCCGATAAAATTCGCGTCAAACTCGTCGGCAGTCCGATCAGCACCACCAAGCGCGTGCGCGAGACGGTCAAGGGCCTTGGCTTGGGCAAAGTCGGCAGCGTGCGCGAGCTCAAGCGCAGCGCCGCGGTCGAAGGGATGGTCAAGCGGCTGAAGCACCTGGTGGTCGAGCTCAAGGATTAGGCGCAGTCATGGATTTGAAGGATCTGAAACCGGCCCGCGGCTCGACGCATCGCGAACGCCGCGTCGGCAGGGGAATCGGCTCCGGCCACGGCAAGACCTCGGGCCGCGGCCACAAGGGATTAGGCGCGCGTTCTCATGGCAACACGCCGCCGAGCTACGAAGGCGGCCAGATGCCACTGCAGCGGCGCTTGCCCAAACAGGGGTTTCGTCGCACGCTGAAGAACCAGGCGCGGCGCGACGAATTCGCGATTGTGAACCTGTCGCGTCTGGGCGACTTTGATGCGGGCGTCACGATCGATGCGGCCGCGCTCGCCGCGCGCGGACTGATCCCGGCCGGGCGCAAGGTCAAGGTTTTAGGCGACGGCGACTTGAAGAGTAAGATTAAAGTGCGCGCCGATGCGTTCTCGAAAAGCGCGCTGGACAAAATCGCCGCCGCAGGCGGCGTCGCGGAGTTGGTAGCGCCCGAAAGCTAAATGCTCGATGGGTTTTCAAACGCCTCGCGCATCCCGGAGTTGCGCCGACGGCTGGTGTTCACGGCCCTCATGCTGGCCGTGTACCGCATCGGCGTGGCCGTGCCGACCCCCGGCATCGACGGCCAGGCGCTCGCATCGTTCTTCGACGCGGCCAGCGGCACGCTGTTCGGATGGGTCAACCTGTTTTCGGGCGGCGCGCTCGAGCGCTTCTCGGTCCTGGCGCTCGGCATCATGCCGTACATCTCGGTCGCCATCGTCCTCGACCTGCTGAAAATCGCGTCGCCCTATCTCGACGAGCTCTACAAGGAAGGCGAGGCGGGCCGCCGCAAGATAACCCAGTACACGCGCTACGGCACCGTAGCCCTGGCGCTGTTCCAGGGCACGATGATCGCGTTCTCGCTCGAAAAGATTCAGGCCCCCGGCGGCGGCAGCATCGTTTACAATCCCGGACCGGGATTTATCGTGATGACTGTTATCACGGTCACGGCGGGCACGATGTTCCTGATGTGGATTGGCGAGCAGATTACCGAGCGCGGAATCGGCAACGGCATCTCGCTGATCATCATGGCGGGAATCGTGGCGCGTCTGCCCAGCGCGATCAGCACCACGGCGCAGTTCGTGCGCGAGGGCGAAATGAGCATCTTTTTGCTCATCTTCATCCTGGCAGTCGCTCTCGCGGTGATCGCCGGCATCGTTTACATAGAGACCGCCCAGCGGCGCATCCCGATTCAGTACGCGCGGCGCGTAGTCGGACGGCGCGTGTACGGCGGCCAGAGTTCGCATCTGCCGCTGAAGATCAACACCTCCGGCGTTATTCCACCGATTTTTGCCTCGGCGCTGCTGGTGTTCCCGGCGACGCTGGCGACCTTCGTTCCATTTCTGAAACCGTACTCGAGCTACCTGACGCCGGGCGGATTCTACTACGACCTGGTTTACGTCGCGCTGATCGTCTTCTTCTGTTACTTCTACACCTCGGTCACCTTTAATCCGGTCGACGTCGCCGACAATCTGAAAAAGTACGGCGGCTTCATCCCGGGAATCCGGCCCGGGCGTTTCACCGCCGACTATATCGACCGCGTGCTGTCGCGGATCACGCTCGGCGGCGCGGTTTACGTCAGCGCCGTGTGCGTGCTGCCGACGATTCTGATCGCGCGCTTCAACGTGCCGTTTTTCTTCGGTGGCACCGCGCTTCTGATCGTCGTGGGCGTGGCTCTCGACACGGTTGCGCAAATCGAAACCCATCTGCTGACCCGCAACTACGAAGGCTTCATGCGCCGCGGGCGGGTCAAGACCAAGAGGGGCGCCTAGCTGGTGCGCCTGGTGCTGCTGGGCCCGCCGGGTGCGGGCAAGGGTACGCAAGCGCGAGCGTTGGGCGCGCTCTGGGGTATCCCGCAGGTTGCCAGCGGCGATCTGTTGCGCGCAGTCGTGCGCGAAGACTCGGAGCTTGGCCGCGAAGCAGCCAGCTACATGGATCGCGGGCAGTTGGTCCCCGATGAACTGGTGCTCAAGCTGGTAGCGGCGCGCCTGCGAAAGGAAGACGCCCGCCCCGGATTCATCCTCGACGGCTTCCCGCGCAACGTCAAGCAGGCCGAGGCGCTGGCGGCGGGACTCGAGCGCGCGGGGCTGAAGCTCGACAAGGTTGTCGCGGTGATAGTGCCGGACGAAGAAATCGTGAAGCGAATTTCGGGACGGCGCACCTGCAGGAATTGTAACGCGATGTATCACGTAGTCTTCGAGCCGCCGAAGAAACCGGGCGTGTGCGACAAGTGCGGCGGCGAACTCTATCAGCGCGACGACGACGCCGAGGAAACCGTGCGCGAACGGCTCAAGGTCTATGCGGAGACGACGCGGCCGCTGCTCGATCATTACGCGCGGCTCGGACTGCTCGCGCAGGTTGACGGAGTGGGGCGCACCGACGAAGTCGAGAAGCGAATCCTGCTGGCGGTTAACGGAGTCGCGCCGCCCAAGTGAAGCCTTGGAGAGCAGGATCATGATTACGATAAAAACCCCGGCGGAGATCGCCGTGATGCGCCATGCGAGCCAAATCGTCGCCGAGATCCTCGAGGCGCTGGCCGCCGCAGCGCGCCCCGGAATCACGACCGAGGAGCTCGACAGGCTGGCCGAGGACCTGACCTACAAAAAAGGCGCGAAGCCGGCGTTCAAGGGTTACAAGCCCGGTGACGTCGTTTACCCCAAGTGCCTGTGCGTGTCGATTAACAACGAGATCGTCCACGGCATCCCGTCGAGCCGCAAACTGAAGGCGGGCGACATCGTCGGCCTCGACTTCGGCGTAGTGTACGAGGGCTTCTACGGCGATTCCGCGCGCACGGTCGCGGTCGGTCAGGTGCCGGAACGCGTGACGAGACTGCTGAAGGTGACGCGCGAGTCGCTCTACGCGGGAATCGCGCAGGCCCGCGCGGGCAATCGTATTAGCGACATCGCGCGCGCGGTGCAGGCCACGGTCGAGCGCGCGGGGTTTTCGGTGGTGACGGACTTCGCCGGACACGGGATCGGCCGCCGGCTGCATGAGGATCCGCAGGTGCCGAATTACTTTCGTCCCGGGATGCCTAATCCGCGCCTGCGCGAGGGAATGGCGCTCGCGATCGAGCCGATGGTTAACGAGGGAAGCCCCGATTTGGAGATACTTTCCGATGGCTGGACTGCGGTGACGGCGGACGGTAAACTATCTGCCCACTTCGAGCACTCCATCGCGATTACTTCCAACGGGCCGGAAATTCTAAGCGAACTCGAAAATGTCTAAGGGCGACGCGATCGAAGTACAGGGGACGGTGCAGGAAGCGCTCCCCAATGCAGTGTTCAGGGTGACGCTCGACAACGGGCACAAGGTGTTGGCTCATATCTCGGGCAAAATGAGGATGCATTACATCAAGATTCTGGCCGGCGACAAGGTCACGGTTGAGCTGTCGCCGTACGACCTCACGCGCGGCCGGATTACGTACCGGATGCGCTAGCGCGCGTCTTGAATCGAGACTGAAAAGATGAAAGTCCGAGCGTCGGTAAAAAAGATTTGCAAGAACTGCAAGGTGGTGCGCCGCCAAGGCGTCGTGCGCATCCTGTGCTCCAACCCGCGCCACAAGCAGCGCCAGGGCTAGGAAGGTTTCGCGATGGCACGCATAGCTGGAGTAGAACTGCCCAAGAACAAGCGCATGGATATCGCGCTGACCTATATCTACGGAATAGGCCGGCCGGCCGCGCTGAAAATCCTCGCCGCCGCCAAGGTCGATCCCGCGATTAAGACTGACGATCTGTCGGCTGACCAGCAGGTCCACATCCGGCAGGTGATCGATACCGACTACGAGGTTGAGGGCGATCTGCGGAGAGACTTTCAGCAGTCGATCAAGCGGTTGATGGACCTGGGATGCTACCGCGGCATACGGCATCGTCGCGGACTTCCGGTGCGCGGCCAGCGCACGCATACCAACGCGCGCACGCGCAAAGGTCCGCGCAAAGTGGTCGCGGGCAAGAAGCAGGCGCCGCCTAAGGGATAGCGTATAAAACGCAGGCGAGAAGGGAAATTTTCGCCCGACTACAAGCACTAAAGCGGATTCACTGAAAAGAATGGCTGAAGAAATCAAAGAGACCAAAGCCGCACCCGAAAAGAAGGCCACCGCCGTGACGCCCGCCGCTGCCGGAGGCGCCGCAGGAGCGCCCGCGCCTGCGCCGCGCCGCAAGAAGGTGCGCCGCAACGTGCCCGAGGGCGTCGCGCATGTGCACGCAACCTTCAACAACACCATCGTGACGATCACCGATCAGCAGGGCACCGTGATCGCATGGTCGAGCGCCGGCTCCGTCGGCTTCAAGGGCTCGCGCAAGGGCACGCCCTTCGCTGCACAGATGGCGGCGGAGGCGTGTGCGCGCAAGTGCTCGGAAGTCGGGATGCGTGCGGTGGTCGTTCACGTCAAAGGTCCGGGCGGAGGACGCGAATCGGCCGTGCGCGCGCTGCAAGCGACTGGACTCGGCGTCATCTCGATCAAGGACGTCACCCCGATCCCGCACAACGGATGCCGTCCGCCGAAGCGGCGTCGAGTCTGAACCGGAGCAACAACAATACTGACAGCTAAGGAAATTTTGATCTTTTTGTCCGCAAACAAGCGGATTCACTGAAAAAAGGATTCACTAAAAAGAGATGGCTAGAAATCTGGGTCCGGTATGCCGGCTATGCCGGCGCGAAGGACTGAAACTTTTCCTCAAGGGAGAGCGATGCTACAGCGACAAGTGCGCGATCGAGCGGCGCAATTATCCGCCCGGCGCGCACGGCCAGGCGCGCACGCGTTTTTCTGAATTCGCGATTCGGTTGCGCGAGAAGCAGAAGGTCAAGCGCATCTACGGGCTGATGGAAAGGCAGTTCTCCGAATACTTCGCGATGGCCGAGCGAATGGACGGAATCACCGGCGAGAACCTGCTCGTGCTGCTCGAGCGCCGCCTCGACAACGTGGTGTATCGCCTCGGCTTTGCCAGTTCGCTCGCGCAGGCGCGCCAGGTGGTTCGCCACGGGCACATCCAGGTCAACGGCAAGAAAGTCACGATTCCCTCGACCCTGGTCGAGGTTGGCAGTGTTATCAGTGTGGCCGAGGCGAGCCGCACCAAGAAGGTGATCGTCGAGGCAATCGAGATGGCGCAGCGCCGCGGCGTACCGCCGTGGATGGCACTCGAGCGCGAACAATTCCGCGGCTCGCTCCGGTCGCTGCCGGCGCGCGCTGAACTGACGATGCCGATCAGCGAGAAGCTGATCGTCGAGCATTACTCGAGATAGGGCGGAGGCAACCGATTCGGCGTCCCGGTCCGTGGTGGACCTGTGTGGGCGCGGGAAATCCATCGGAAAAAAGAGCACAGACTATGCAGAATGACTGGCGAGATCTGATCAAACCCAAGGCTGTCGAGTTCGACGAGAAGGAAGTCACTCCTTCCTACGGTAAATTTTCCGCGGAACCGCTCGAACGCGGCTACGGAATCACCGTTGGCAACGCGCTGCGGCGCATCCTGCTGTCCACCCTGCCCGGCTACGCGATCACGGCAGTCAGGATCAAGAACGTGCTGCACGAGTTCTCGACCCTGGCCGGCGTCAAGGAAGACGTGACCGACATCGTCCTCAACCTCAAGGAAATCCGCCTGCGCCTGCACGAGGGCGAGCAGATTACCGCAACCCTCAAGGTCAAGGGCGAGGCGCAGGTCACCGCGCGCGATATCACCGGCGGACCGAACCTGGAAATTCTGACTCCCGACAAGCATATCGCCTCGCTCGACAAGGGCGCCGAACTCGACATGGAACTCGTCATCAAGCGCGGCCGCGGCTACGTTCCCGGCGAGCGCACCGAAGAGGAGGAGCCAATCGGGACGATTCGCCTCGACGCGATTTTCTCGCCGATTCGCAAAGTCAACTTCACCGTTACCAACGCCCGCGTCGGCCAGCGCACCGACTACGATCGGCTCGCGCTCGAGATTTGGACCGACGGCTCGATCAACCCGCGCGAAGCGCTTACCTACGCCGCGCGCGTGATGCGCGATCAGATGACGATTTTCGCGGGCGTCGAGGAAGAGGCCGAAGCACCCGCCGGCGCGGCCGAGGGCGGCGAGGCCCGTCCCACGATGAGCGAGCTGCTCTATCGCCCCGTCGAAGGTCTGCCGATTTCGGTGCGTGCGTTCAACGGCCTGCAGAACGCCGACATCAAGTATATCGGCGAGCTGGTGCAGCGCACCGAGCAGGACATGCTCAAGATCAAAAACTTCGGGCGCAAGTCGCTCAACGAGATCAAAGAAGTCCTCGCCGACATGGGGCTATCGCTCGGCATGCGGCTGGAGAACTTGCCGCCGCGCGGCGAGCTCGACCGTATGTGGGAAGAGCAGGAACGCCGCGAATCGGCTTAGATCGTTTTGCAAGTTTGGAGTAACTGATGCGTCATCTCAACTCGGGCCGCAAGCTCAATCGCACCTCGGCGCATCGCAAGGCGCTGTTCAAAAATATGGTGCTCGCGCTGATTCGTCACGAGCGAATCAAGACAACCGATCCCAAGGCCAAGGAACTGCGGCGCATCGCGGACCGAATGGTCACGCTCGGCAAGCAGAACGATCTCGCGGCGCGGCGGCGTGCGTTTGCCGCGCTGCAATCGCATGAAGCTGTAAAAAAGCTGTTCGACGAGATCGCGCCGCGCTTCAAAGAGCGCAACGGCGGCTATACGCGAGTGATCAAGTTCGGTCATCGCCGCGGCGACGCCGCGATGCTGTCGGTCATCGAGTTCACTGGACAGGAAGAGCAGACCAAGGCGAAGAAGCCGCGCAAGCGCTCGGCGGTGAAGAAAGAAAGCGCGACCACCGAGCGTCCTCGTCGAGCCGCGGCCGCCGCCGGCTGATCCAACGCTGGCGACCGCCGAAAACAAGGGCACGAAGAGCGTCTCTTCGTGCCTTTCTTATTCGGCGGCCGAAGGACGATCCTCCGCTGTCTAGCAAATTAAACATTTCTGAAACTTCCAAGATGCGAACATGAAAAAGTCGGGCGCGAGCCAAGGCCAGTCGGCATCGGAGCTCATCTCGAAAAGAATCGCCGAACTCCGGGATTGGCGCGGGGAAACCCTCAGCAGAATACGCAAGCTCATCAAGCAAGCAGACCCGGACGTCGTCGAGGAGTGGAAGTGGATGGGCACTCCGGTTTGGTCGCACGACGGCATCATCTGCACCGGCGAATCCTACAAGAACGTCGTGAAGCTTACCTTCGCCAAGGGCGCGACTCTGAAGGATCCGGCCCGTCTCTTCAACTCGAGTCTCGACGGAAACTTGCGCCGCGCGATCGACATCCACGAAGGAGAAGAAGTTGACGAGTCCGCCTTCAAGGCGCTCGTTCGCGAAGCGGTCGCCCTCAACAGCTCTGGCAAGTCGAAACCTTCCAGGAAAGTGAAGTCCTGAGGGACTTCGCCATTATTCGAGCAGCTTCGCACGCAGCGCCATGTGCGCGCTCTTGAGCCCGGACAGGATTCCATCCTCGAAATTCCACTCGCCGCTCGCCATCAGGTCGGCGAAGTCGTTCGGATTGCGGATGTCCTCGGCGGTGAGCCCCGGATGAATCGCCCGCGCCATCGCGAGGACCTTGCTCTCCTGCTGCGCGATCATTTCGAGCATCAGACGATCGATCAGCGCCAGCGTTTCCCGCGAGGCCACTTGCGAATCGTAACGCAGGGAGCACCTTCTTGGCGAGTGCGCGGTTTGATAATGTTGATTAACAGGCGGCAAATATAATGTCCAACGAGCTCGTTGCTCCCGATAAATTTTTTCTGAATCGATTCGGCATGAACCACGGCGCGCTCGAGCGAATTCTTGGCAGCGCGCTCGAACGCAAGGCCGACTACGCCGATCTCTACTTCGAGTACCGCAGCGCCGAGGGCCTCGGGCTCGAAGAATCGATGGTGAATCACACCAGCAAGAGCGTCAGCCACGGCGTCGGCGTGCGCGTGTGCGCCGAGGATCGCACCGGCTACGCGTACTCCGACGAAGTCACGATCGACAGGATGCGGCTTGCAGCCGAGGCTGCGCGCGCGATTGCCGATCAGCGCGGCACGACGCCCGCCACGGTGCAGGTCGGCGCACCGGTCGCGCGTCATGCTCTCTACGATCTCCCGAGCACGCCGCTTGAGGTTCCCGTGCAGGAGCGCGCCAGGCTGCTGAGCGAGATCGATCGCATCGCGCGCGCGTCCGATCCGCGCGTAAAGAACGTGATGGCGTCGTTCGCGTGCGAGCGCAAGATCGTGATGATCGTGAGGAGCGACGGGCAGGTCGCCGCGGATGTGCAGCCGCTGTGCCGGCTCAACGTCACTGTTATTGCCGACGACGGCAAGGGCCGCCAGATGGGCTCCTACGGCGGCGGCGGGCGCGTCGAGTGGAACTACTTCATCGAAAACGATCGCTGGCGCGAGTACGCGCTCGAAGCGGCGCGGCAGGCGATCGTCAATCTCGACGCCGTTGACGCGCCCGCGGGCGAGATGGTCGTCGTGCTCGGCCCGGGATGGCCCGGGATTCTGCTTCACGAGGCGATTGGCCATGGGCTCGAAGGCGACTTCAACCGCAAAGGAGTCTCGGCATTTGCGAATCGAATCGGCCAGAAAGTCGCGAGCGAGCTATGCACCGTGATCGACGACGGCACCATCCCGAATCGCCGCGGCAGCCTGAACGTTGACGACGAAGGCACGCCCACTTCGCGCACGGTGCTGATCGAAAAAGGAATCCTGCGCGGCTATCTGCAGGATCGGATGAACGCTCGGCTCATGAAGATGACGCCCACCGGCAACGGCAGGCGCGAGAGCTTCGCGCATTCGCCGATGCCCCGAATGACCAACACCTTCATGCTCAACGGCGAATCGACGCCCGAGGAGATAATCAAGTCGGTCAAGCACGGCCTCTACGCTGTCAACTTTGGCGGCGGACAGGTCGATATCACCAACGGCAAATTTGTCTTCTCCGCGAGCGAGGCTTACCTGATCGAGGACGGCCAGGTGACGCGGCCCGTGAAGGGCGCGACGCTTATCGGCAACGGCCCCGACGTGCTGACTCGCGTCTCGATGGTCGGCAACAACCTGGCGCTCGACGCCGGTGTCGGCACTTGCGGCAAGGACGGCCAATCGGTGCCGGTGGGCGTGGGCCTGCCCACGATTCGAATCGACGGCATAACGGTCGGCGGCACGCGCGCCTGACAATTGGTATGAGAGTGAGAATAATCTGATGGCGACCGTTGATATTGAGCTCGCCAATTGGGTGCTCGATGAGGCCAGGCGCAAGGGCGCCAGTGCGGCGGAGGTATTGTGCGTTACGGCGGAGTCTCTCGCCGCCGGCGTGCGCCTGGGCGATGTCGAGAAACTCAAGAGCTCGCGCGAGCGTCGTCTTGGTCTGCGCGTGTTTTGCGGACAATCTTCCGCCACGTCGTCGACGGCCGAAATCGAGCGCGACTCGCTCGGCGATTTCGTCGCGAACACTGTCGAGCTTGCGCGCCTGTCGGCCCCTGATCCATGGGCGGGATTGCCCGACCCGTCGATGCATCCGAAGTCATTGCCCGAGCTATCGCTGGCGGATCCCGACAGCGGAATAGTGCCTGCGGATCGCGCGCTGGAGATCGCGCGCACGGCTGAGAACGCAGCGCTGAAGTTCGATGCGCGGATGAAGAATTCCGAGGGCGCCGAATTCAGCTCCGGGCGCTACCAGGTGCTGTTCGCCAACAGCCATGGGTTTTCCGGCGAGTATTCCGGCACTTCGTACAGCCTTGTTGTGGCGCCGATCGCGCAAGATGGGGACGCGATGCAACAGGGATTCTGGTACACCTCGAACCGCCGCTTCGGAAAACTCGAAGATGCGGAGTCGGTCGGAATAACCGCTGCCAGGCGCGCGCTCCGCCGGCTCGGAGCCCGCAAGATCAAGACCACGCACGCGCCGGTCGTCTTCGATCCCGACATGGCGGCCGGCTTGATTCGCTCGATCGCCGGCGCCGCCTCGGGACCCTCACTGTACAAGGGAGCGTCATTCCTGTTGGGACAGTTGAGCAAAACGATTGCCGCCGCCGGCGTCACCATCGTCGACGACGCGCTGATTCCCGGCGGTCTCGGCTCCAAGCCGTTCGACGGCGAGGGTCTGCCGACCTCCCGCAAGAACGTGGTCGACAAAGGCGTGCTCGCGACCTACCTGCTGGACTGCTATTCGGCGCGCAAGCTCGGCCTCGCTCCCACCGGCAACGCCGCGCGCTCGGTCGGCGAGGCGCCCAGCGTCTCGACCGCCAACCTCTACCTCGAGCCGGGCAGCTATTCGCCCGCGCAGATAATCGGCTCCGTCAAGCAGGGCCTCTACCTGACCGAGACCATCGGTTTCGGCGTGAACATGGTCACCGGGGACTATTCGCGGGGCGCGGGCGGGATATGGATCGAGAACGGCGAACTGGCCTACCCGGTGAATGAAATCACCATCGCGGGCAACCTGAAGGACATGCTCGCCGGCGTCGAAATGATCGGCAACGACCTGAGCTGGCGCTCATCCACCGCCGCGCCCACGATCAAGATAGCCGAGATGACGATCGCCGGCGCCTGAGCGCTTGCGATAATTTATTACCGGTATTCGCCGCCGCTTGACGCAGCCGCAAATCTGAGATAACTTTTTGTAGGGTTTAATTACACACACCGGCCGTTATATGGTGCAGCCGTAGGGGAGATGCCTATGAACCTTCAGGTCTCGGCGCAGGCTCAGGAAAGGCTGCTAACCAGGCTTTCATCGATGGGACTGCCGCGTCAGGCGGCGACCGCGCTGCTCGAGCGCCACATGCTGGTGCGCTATCCCAAGGGCACCGAGCTGTTCACGATGGGCTCGCCGGCCGACGTCGTCTTCGCCGTGCTGACCGGCCTGGTCAAAGTTCATAGCTCGCGTCCCGGCAGCGACCCCGTGCTGGTCGAGCTGGCCGGTCCCGGCGACCTGGTTGGCTATGCCGATTTTGCCGACGCGGACGGCGAGCGTTCGCAGCTGTTCGAGGCGACCGCGCTGACCAACACCTGCGTTGCGCTGTTCACGCGTCATCAGATTTCGGAAGTGCTCAAGGGGCTGGAACCTGAAGCGTTGCTCCGAATAACCGAAGCGATCAATTCGATGTGGTCGTCGGTCGTTTATCGCTACGCGACGTTTTTGGGAATGTCGCTGCGCAAACGGCTCGAGATTGTTTTGGGCGAACTCGCCGAGCGCTTCGGCGTGCCCGATTCCCGCGGAACGCTGCTGCTGCCCGAACTCGCGCAGGAGGAACTCGCCGAGATGATCGGCAGCTCACGCCCGATGGTCAGCAAGCTGCTCACCGAGATGACCGACCGCGGTTTGCTGATTCGCGAGGGACGGCGCCATATCCTCATCGCCGCACAGAAGCCGGCCAACGGCGCGGCGGCTGCGCCCCGCGAGCCCGCACTCCATCCCGCATTCGAGCCGGCGCCCGCGGCTACTCGCCGCGTGCGAGCGGATCGCCGCACGGTGCGCGCACCCGCCGCGCCCATCGTGAATATCTAGCTCGTTCGCTGCCAGCAAAAGCAGGTACTTGCGCCCGACTGCGATCCCCGCACTCGGGCGCAGGTTTGATTGTCGCTGCACAAGGGTGGATTTCGCTTTGCCCTTAGCGAGAAAGTGGTTAGGTTAATCTGCAGGGAAAAACTGACGATCGCATGAACGCCAACCGATTCACCGAGAAGCTCCAGGAGGCGCTCGGGCGCGCACAGAACGCCGCCCTCAGCGCTCATAACCAGGCCGTTGACGTCGAGCATTTGCTGGCGTCGCTGCTCGAAGATAACGAGGGCCTGGCCTCATCGATCCTGAAGCTCACGGGTGTCGATCGCGACGCGGTGACCCGCCAGCTCAGCGCTGAACTCGCCAAAATTCCGCACGTAACGGGCGGTGGCGCCGACAGTGGGCAGGTTTATGCGACTCAGCGCCTGGGCCGCGTGCTCGCGCGCGCAAAGCAGGAGGCTGGCAAGCTCAAGGACGAGTACGTTTCGGTCGAGCACGTGCTGATCGCGATGCTCGACGAGCCGGGCGCCGCCTCGAAAATTCTGCGCGAAGCCGGTCTGACGCACGACAAGCTGATGGCCGTGCTCAAGAAGGTCCGCGGCAGCCAGCGCGTCACGTCGTCGAATCCCGAGGCTACCTACCAGTCGTTGGAAAAGTACGGGCGCGACCTGACCAAGCTCGCCGCGGCCGGCAAAATCGACCCGGTGATAGGGCGCGACGAGGAAATTCGCCGCGTGATCCAGGTGCTCTCGCGCCGCACCAAGAACAACCCGGTCCTTATAGGTGAGCCGGGCGTCGGCAAGACCGCGATCGTCGAAGGTCTCGCGCGCCGGATCGTCGCCGGCGACGTGCCCGAGGGCCTCAAGAATCGCCGGCTGGTGGCGCTCGACATGGGCGCGCTGATAGCGGGCGCCAAGTTCCGCGGCGAGTTCGAGGAACGGCTGAAGGCCGTGCTGAAGGAAGTGCAGGAGGCCGCGGGCGAGGTAATCCTGTTCATCGACGAGTTGCACACCGTCGTCGGCGCAGGCGCGGCTGAAGGCGCGATGGATGCGTCGAACCTGCTCAAGCCCATGCTGGCGCGCGGCGAACTGCATTGCATCGGTGCGACCACGCTCGACGAGTACCGCAAGTATATCGAGAAGGACGCCGCGCTCGAGCGGCGCTTCCAGCCCGTGATGGTCGAAGAGCCGAGCGTCGAGGACACCATCTCGATTCTGCGCGGGCTCAAGGAACGCTACGAGGTCCATCACGGGATTCGAATCAAGGACTCCGCGCTGGTGGCCGCCGCGGTGCTCTCAAAACGCTACATCACGGATCGATTCCTGCCCGACAAGGCGATTGACCTGGTCGATGAAGCAGCGGCCAAGCTGCGCACCGAGAAGGAATCGATGCCGGTCGAGATCGACGAGGTCAATCGGCGCGTGATGCAGTTGGAGATCGAGCGCGAAGCGCTCAAGCGCGAGTCCGACCAGGCGTCGCGCGATCGGCTGCAGAAACTCGAGAAGGAACTGGCCGAGATCAAGGAAAAGCGCGCGGGGCTGCGGGCGCAGTGGGAAACCGAAACAGGCGGACTCGAAAAACTCGCAAAATTCAAGGCCGAGATCGAACAAACCAAGCTCGCGATCGAGAAAGCCAAGCGCGAGTACGACCTCAACAAGGTCGCCGAGCTGCAATACGGCAAGCTCGCATCGCTCGAGAAGGAGCTCGGCGCCGAAGAGCAGAAGCTGATCGAGAAGAATGCCGGCGGCAAGCGGTTGATCAAGGAGGAAGTGGACGAGGACGACATCGCCGAAGTAGTCGCGCGATGGACCGGGATTCCAGTCTCGCGCCTGCTCGAAGGCGAGGTGCAGAAGCTCGCGCATCTCGAGGAGCATCTGCACAAGCGCGTCATCGGCCAGGACGAAGCGGTAACTGCGGTTTCCGACGCGGTGATTCGCGCCCGCTCAGGCCTCAAGGATCCCAACCGCCCGATCGGGTCGTTCATTTTTCTCGGCCCCACCGGTGTCGGCAAGACCGAGCTCGCGCGCGCGCTGGCCGAGTTCCTGTTCGACAGCGAAGCCGCGATGATCCGAATCGACATGTCCGAGTACATGGAGAAGCACACCGTCTCGCGCCTGGTCGGCGCGCCGCCGGGTTACGTCGGCTTCGACGAGGGCGGGCAACTGACCGAAGCCGTGCGCCGCCGTCCGTACTCGGTCATCCTGTTCGACGAGATCGAAAAAGCGCACGCCGACGTCTTCAACATCCTGCTGCAATTGCTCGACGACGGCCGGCTCACCGACGGTCACGGACGCACCGTGGATTTCCGCAACACGGTCGTGATCATGACGTCGAATATCGCCAGCCAGATTATTCTCGGATTCAAGGGACAGGACTACGAGAAGATGAAGGCCCAGGCGCTCGAGGTCTTGCGTCAGAGTTTCAGGCCCGAGTTTCTCAACCGCGTCGATGAGGTCGTCGTGTTCCATCCGCTGACCCGCGACGAGTTGCGCCAGATTGTCGATGTCCAGTTGGTGCGCTTGCGGCAGCGGCTCGAGGAGCGCAAGATCGAGATCGAATTGACCGACAAAGCGCGCGATTACCTGGCCGAGCATGGCTACGATCCGTCGTACGGCGCGCGTCCGCTGAAGCGGCTCATCCAGCGCGAACTGGAAACGGCGCTGGGGAGAAAGTTACTCTCGGGCGAGATTCGCGACAGTTCACGGGTCACCGTCGACGCCGGCGCTCGCGGGCTGGAGTTTTCCAGTCGGCCGCTGGCCAACGCAGCCTAAGTAGCTGTTTTCAAATCAGATTTAACGAAAGTCGTTCGCGGCTGAGCTGCCTGCTCAGGCGCTGGCACGACCTCTTGCGTCGCTGAAAATCAGCGTTAAACTTTAGACAGTGTGATGCTCGGCTGACCGTCCAATGAGCTTGGCTAATGCTCAAGCTGTGCGACCCTGCGAGCGAGGAATATTAGTGCCGGGAGACCGGCCTCAGACAGAAGGAGAGCAATGGCTAGTTCCACGATCGATTTCCGTATCGCGGCGGCGTCTTCGCGCAAGTCGCGCGCTCGCATTGTTGTTCGCGTCGCGATCGTCGCCGCGGCCGCCGCGATCGCAGCGGCCCTCGCGCTGCTGCCCAATCCTGCCAATGCGGCAGTCAATCCAATCGTAGTCAAGATGACTGACAAGCCACCGGTCTACACCCCCAAAGAGGTTGTGATAAAACCTGGCGATACCGTGAAATGGGTTAACGACGGCCAGGAGATCCATGCTGTCTCGACCAACGCCGCTATCGCCCAGAACCCCAAGGACACGTCGATACCAAAGGGCGCGGTGGCGTTTGACTCGGGCTTCATCCCGCCCGGCGGCGAGTACAGCCAGACGTTCACAGTACCGGGCAAGTACCGTTACTTTTGCCTTCCGCATGAGAAGGACGGTATGGTCGGGGTGGTTGTCGTCAAGAAGTAGAGCCGGGAGATTTTCAGAAGCGTGACTGGTCCGCCCGCCAGGACGATTCGCGTCGGGAGCATGATGCTCGCCGCTGCGATTGCGCTCGCGGCAGTGCCCGTGCCGGCCAATTGTTTCCCGTGGAGTATCGACATGTACCGCGGGCCTGAGATTCAGCCGTTCGCCATGGCGCCGCGCGTTACTCCGGCGGATACGCTTCCCGTCCATGGTGGAGAACCGCCGATGAGCCTCGAGCAGGCGACGATCAAGATGCACAATCCCCTGCAGGCGACGCCGGGAAATCTCGCGAAAGGTAAAAAACTGTTCAACACCTACTGCGCGCCGTGTCACGGGGAATCGGCGCAGGGTAACGGCCCCGTCGCGCATATCCTGGCAAAGCACCCGAAAAATTTGGTCACTGGTACGAGCAAGGATCTTCCCGACGGCTATATCTACGGCACTATCCGCGACGGCAACCTGGCGATGCCCTCGTACACTGAAGAAATGACGCCCGAGCAGCGCTGGCAGGTAGTGATGTACATCCGCTCGATGCAGAGCGCAGCCGCAAAAGCCAAAGTCGCCGGCAACGCCGGCCACTGACTCGCCCGATCGGCGCCGACCCGATTCCCGCACCATTGCATTATGCGGTCCGCAGGGGTTCTTTCGGTCTTCTATTCAAACCGGTTTAATTGACTGTCGATTGCAGACCCGGCGCGGCCTATGTAACCGATCCGGGACACGGCGATGGAACCTTTCCGATCCGGCGACGTATCGTTATGGACGGCGTGAACCGAGGAGTTCCGATGCGAACGATGAAGCTCGGCGGTGCTCTGATGATTGCGATCGCGGCTATTGCGCCGGTCGCCTCGCTCGCGCGCGCCGCGGACGCTCCGCTTTCCGAAGCCCAGCTCGTCGAAATCGCAATCGAGGCGAATCCGCAGGTCAAGACGGCCCGCTACAATTGGGACACCGCGCTCCATTCGATCAAGCAGACCGTTGCGCCGAACGATCCAATTTTTGCCTATTCGAATACCGACAGCGTCAGTAATCCGTTCGGTCGCCCGGCCTTGCACTCATTCAGCCTGACCGAATCCTTTCAGTTTCCGGGCAAGGCGTTCCATCAGCGCGATCAAGCGATCGATGCCGCGGAAATTGCCCATCTTATGCTCGCCGCAACAGTCCGCGACGTCCGCGCCGCGACGGAGACCGGCTATTTTCAGTTGGTACTCGATCAGGCCCTGAGCGACGTCAATGCCGAGAACGTCCAGAATCTCGATCAAGTGATCAGAGTCGCCGAGACGGCTTACTCAGCCTCGGCGGTGCCGCAGACCGACGTGATAAGCGCCGAGTTCGATCTCGCCGCGGCGCGCCAGCTTCAACACCAGTACCGGACGGCGGTTGCGAACGATGAGACCGCATTGAATCTGCAGCTCTATCGCCCGGTAGGCTCGCCGCTGTCGGTGGATCGAACGCTGAACCTCGAAAGACTCAACTATCCGCTCGATGCGCTCATCGATCGCGCCTACGTGGCGCGGCAGGAGATTCTCGAAGCGGCGCTCGCGCAGCGCAGCGCGAACACCGCGCTCTACCTGGCGAAGATGGAATACCTGCCCGATTTCACCGCCGGCATTGGCAACGATCAGTACACTCTCAGCAGCGCCGGGCCTCAACCTAACAAATTCAACTACTGGTTCAGCTCCATTGGCTTCAATGTGCCAATCTTCTTCTGGCTGCACCAGAATGAGGATGTGGCGCGAGCGAAGGCCAGCCTGGCGGCAGCGCGCTCGAACCAGGATCTGATCAGAATCCAGACGGCCGCGGCGGTCACCACGCTGTTTCGCAACGCGCAGTATGCCTACGAAACCGCGATCCTCTATCGCGATTCGCTGATTCCGCTGGCGCGGCAGAATTTTCGAGTCGCGCTGACCGCCTATCAGTCTGGTAAAATCGATTTCGTGACCCTCTCGACTGTGCTGCAAAGCGAATTCGGTGCGCGCGTGAGTTACTTGCAGGCGGCAAATCAATTTCTGGCCGGCGAAGTTTCACTCGAGCAGGCCATTGGAGCACCGTTGCATCAATGAGCCGCCTCGCCCTCAATCCCATCGCCCTCGCCGCGCTGGCAGCCGCCGTAGCTGCAGCGATTGTCGCCGGCGGATGCCACGGGGACTCGCCCGGCCGTGACGCGCCGGTCGCAGAAGCAACCCCGGTGGTGCGGCTGGTGCGACAGCAGGGCGTCGAGCTGCTCCAGTTCAATGCCGGCGACGTTCCGGGCCTCAAGATGGTTGAGGTGCAGAATGTCGAGCTGCCGGGCATCCTGGAAACGACCGGCCAGATTACCTACGACGATCGCCGGGTCTCGACGATCGTTTCGCGCGTGCAGGGGCGAATCGAGGCAACCCGGGTCTCGCAGTGGGACAACGTTCGCCGCGGGGAAAAAATACTCGCGCTCTACAGTCCCGACTTCATGACCGCGGAAGCCGAGTATCTCCAGGCGCATGAGTCCTCGACTCTGATCGCGGCGCCCGGAGTCGGTGCTTCGACGGACTTTGCCGGCGCCTTACAGCTGGCCGCCAAACGCAAACTGGAATTGCTCGGAATGAGCGACGCTGACATCAAAGCCGTCACGGCGCCCGACCCTACGGTCTGGATGCGCGCGCCTATCAGCGGCACCGTGGTGGACAACAAGGCGCAACGCGGAGCAGCCGTCAACCCGGGCGACGTGCTGTTCACGCTCGGCACGCTCGAGGACGTCTGGATCACCGGCGACATCTACGAGGACGATCTCGCCCGCGTGCACGTCGGCCAGGAGCTGTCGGCCGTGACGACCGCGTTTCCCGACGAAGTGTTTTCCGGAGTGATCGACCGCATCAGCCCGAACATCGATCCCACCACGCACACGCTGCAAATCCGCTGCGAGGTGAAAAATCCCGGCGCGCGGCTCAAGCCGCAGATGCTCGCGAAAGTCAGCATCGTCACCCGCCCCGGCGAGGCGCTGGTAATCCCCCAGGACGCCCTTGTATTCGACATTGACAACTATTACGCGTTCGTCGAGGTCAGCCCCGGCACCTTCGAGCATCGCGAGGTCTCGATCGCATCGTGGAGCCGCGCCGGCTACGCGCGGGTCGTCTCCGGACTCAAGGCCGGCGACCGCGTCGTGAGCGGCGAGACCCTCCAGGTAAACGCGCTTTGGCACCAGGCGCACGGAGAAAGTTCCTAGAGCAAGTAATATTGGCGGTCGCAACGGGAATCCCTGGCTAAGCGATGATTCGATCGTTGATGGCGCTGGCATTGCGCGAGCGGATTGTCGTTATCGGCATCGCGCTGATGCTGCTGCTGGCCGGCATTTATTCGTTCTCGGAGCTGGATATCGAGGCCTACCCCGATCCGGTCCAGCCGCTGATCGAAGTTCTGACGCTGCCCAACGGTCTCAGCGCCGAGGAAGTTGAAAAGCTGGTCACGGTACCGACCGAATATGGTCTGGCCGGGATGCGCGACCTCGAGGCGATGCGCTCGATTTCGCTCTACGGACTGTCGGATATTCGCTGCTACTTTTCGTGGGACAGCGACTACTACTGGGACCGCGTCGAGACCATCAATCGGCTGTCGTTTATTACCTTGCCGCAGGGCGTGACGCCCGGAATCTCGCCCGATAATCCGATCGGTGAAATTTACCGCTACACGGTCGAGAGTCTGGATCACGATCTGACCAAGGAGAAGACGATCGAGGACTGGGTCCTCGAGAAACAACTCCGCACGGTGCCCGGGGTTGAAGACGTTTCGGGCTTCGGCGGATTGACGAAACAGTTCCAGGTCGAAGTCGATCCGCACAAGCTGAACTACTACCAGGTCCCGCTGTCCACGTTGATCGCGGCGCTGCAGAACTCGAATACGAATTCCGGCGGTAACTATATGAGCGTCGGCGAGCAGGCGTTTGACGTGCGCGGGCTCGGATTTTTCCGCAGTCTCGACGACATCCGCAACGTTGTGCTCAATGCCAGCAAGTCCACTCCGATCAAGGTATCGAACGTCGCCAGCGTCGAGGTCGGCTACGCGCCACGGCTCGGAATTGTCGGCAAGGACGATCAGAACGAGGTCGTCACCGGCATTGTCCTGATGCGCAAGTACGGCAACACGCTCAAAACGCTGCAGGGCGTCGAGGCCAAGGTCCACGACCTCAACACCTCGGGGATTCTGCCCAAGGGCTACAAGGTCGTGCCGTATTACGACCGCACGCAACTGGTCGAGACCACGCTTCACACCGTCATTGAAAATCTTACCATCGGGATGGTGCTGGTCTTCCTGGTATTGATCTTTTTTCTCGGCAACCTGCGCGCCGCGATCATCGCCGCAATCAACATTCCGCTTGCGCTATGCGGGGCGTTCACGCTGATGCACGTGACCAATACACCCGCCAATCTCATTTCCTTGGGCGCGATCGACTTCGGCATCATCATCGACACCACCGTGATCGTGATGGAAAATATCGAGCGACACCTCACCGCCCCCGAACGCGCGCACGAAAGTTATCGGCTTCGAATTCTGGCCGCCGCGCAGGAAGTTGGCGGTCCGATGTTCTTCTCGACAATCATTTTCGTGATCGCCTTCCTGCCGTTGTTCACGATGCGCGGCGTCGAGGGCGCTATCTTCTCGCCCATGTCGCACACCTACGCGTTCGCGCTGGCCACTGCAATTTTGCTCGCGGTCACGTTGTCGCCGGTCCTGTCTTCGTTCTTCTTCGCGCGCGGGATGCGAACTATTCGCAATCCCGTCTGGGCCGGGATCGCCGCCTTTTACCACGGGATGTTCGAGCGGGTGCTGCGCTGGCCGCGGTTGACGTTGACGCTGGTCGCCGTGCTGGTGGCGGGTGTGCTGTCGATGTTCCCGCTGCTGGGCGGGCAATTCCTGCCCAAGCTCGAGGAAGGAAACATTTGGGCCCACGCGACGATGCCGCTGACCATCTCGCTCGAGCACGGCGCCCAGCTGTGCAACCGGATGCGCGCCGTGTTCAAAAGCTTCCCCGAGGTCAAGTCGGTTGTGTCGCAGCTCGGCCGCCCCGACGACGGCACTGAGACCACGGGCTTTTTCAACATTGAATTCTCGGTCGATCTCAAGCCCGAGGATCAATGGCCTGCCGGGATCACCAAACCCAGGCTCGTCAAGCAGATCGACGACAAGCTGACGCAGCAGTTTCCGGGCGTGAGCTTCAGCTACTCGCAAAACATCGAAGACAACATCGATGAGGCGATCTCGGGGGTAAAAGCCGGAGAAAACGCGATCAAAGTCTTCGGCCCGGACCTTGCGACCGATGAGCGCATTGCCAACGACATAAGGGAATCGCTGGGGGGAGTTCCCGGCATCGTCGACGAAGTAGTGCTGCGGTCGATGGGCCAGCCGAATTTGCAAATTACCCCTGACCGTGCCGCTTGCGCGCGCTATGGGCTCAACGTCGGCGATGTCGGCGCGGTAGTCCAGGCGGCGATTGGCGGTCAGGCGGTCACCCAGGTGCTCGAGGGCGATCGGCGCTTCGACCTGGTTGTGCGATGGAAACCGCAGTACCGCGAGAGTCTCGATGCGGTCCGGCAGATCCGCGTCAACCTTCCCGCCGGCGGTCAAATTCCGCTGGACCAGGTCGCCGACATCGCGACCGCCGAGGGCGCTTCATTCATTTACCGCGAGGCGCTGCAACGCTACGTACCGATCAGGTTTTCGATCCGCGGCCGCGATTTGCAGAGCGCTGTTTTGGAGGCCAAGCAGCGCATCGCAAAAGAGGTCAATCTCCCTGAAGGCGTTCATCTGGAATGGTCGGGCGAATACGGTGAACTGCAGGCCGCCAACCGCCGTTTCGCGATCGTGGTGCCGTTCGCGCTGTTGCTGATCGCGGGCGTTCTCTACGCCTCCACGCAGTCGCTCATCGACACCTTCATCATCATGGCGCAGATTCCGGTCGCATGTCTCGGCGGAATTCTGGCGCTGATCATCACCGGCACACCCTTCAGCGTATCGGCCGGCGTTGGCTTCATTTCCATTTTCGGCATCGCGGTTATGGACGGCATCCTGCTGAGCTTCTACATCCGAGGGCTATGGGAGCAGGGACATCCATTCGTCGAGTCGATCATCACCGGCTCCGATCGTCGTTTGCGCGCCACGATGATGACCGACCTGGTTGACGCTCTCGGCCTGCTGCCCGCAGCGCTTTCGACCCGCATCGGCGCTCAGACGCAGCAGCCGCTGGCGATTGTCGTCATTGGTGGCGCGCTGGCCATCATGATGCTGACGCGAATTCTGCAGCCGGTGTTGATCTACCTGTGCCATCGCCGGCTGCGCTTCGAAGATCAAAACCGTGCGCGCATGACCCAGCCGGTCGAGCCAATTGAGCCCGATCTGGCTTGACAGCGGAGACGACCTTCGCGCTTAGGCCAGCCTCGCCGCGCGTCGCGAACCGTGGTAAACGGGCGGAAGGAGGATCGAAGCGATGGAATTCGAGATGCTCGCGAGCGGCTATGGGCTGCTCGAAGCGCCGCGTGTCGACGATCTCGACCGCTGCTACTTCAGCGACATTCCCAACGGCGGTGTTTATCGGCGCAATCCCGGTGGCAACGTCGAAACGCTGATCCCCAAACGCAAGGGCGTCGGCGGAATGATCTTCAACCGCAGCGGCGGGCTCGTGCTGACCGGCCGCGGCCTGATTCATTGGGACGAGAAGAGCGGCAAGAGCCGCGACCTGTTCGCCGCTTGGGAAGGCAAGCCTGTCAGCATGAACGATCTCACGACCGACGATCACGGCAGCATCTACACCGGCACCATCAACTTCGATCCGCTGAGCAACAACAAACCGATTCCCGGCAGCCTGTTCCGCATCGATCCCCCGGGCCGCGCGGTGAAGTTATGGGACGGCATCGAGGTCAGCAACGGCCTCGGTCTCAGCCCCGATCGCAAGCACCTTTATCATTCGGATTCCACCACCGGCGCGGTGTGGGTTTACGACGTCACGCACGAGCGCGGCGTGAAGGACCGGCGCATCTTCGCGAAGATGCCCGAGGGGTTCCCCGACGGGCTGGCAGTCGATGCGCAGGGCGGCGTGTGGGTTGCGGCCGTGCGGGTCGGCGAGGTCGTCCACTTCTCGAAAGACGGGGCAGTAATTGAGCGAATCAAATTGCCTGCCACGATGGTGACCAGCCTGGTCTTTGGCGGCCGCGACCTGCGCGATCTCTACGTGGTGACTGCCGACAACACCGACGATCCAAATCGCAAGGGAACTATTTTCCGCGCGCGCGCCGACGTCCCCGGACTGCCCGTGCCGAAAGCGAACTTCTAGCCCTTAACTCCCGATGGCAGCCCGAACCACCGCGGGTTCCTGCGGCAACTGCTCGCGCGACCCGGCCAGCAGCGCGCCGGCTGTGACCGTCAAAATGAATGCGCCAAGGCGCATCGCGGCCGTCATCGAGTCAGCCGGCAATCGTTCGCCGAACACTAAAATCCCGCCGACAATCGGTACGATGTTCGACAGCGCTCCTGATAGAGGCATCGCGATTATCGCGCGCGCGGAATGGAACGAGTTCTGCAGCATTACGATCCCTACGATGTTCGCGGCCAGCATGCCGTAGACGTAGGGATTCGACACGATTAGCAGCGCGATTGAAGCGGTGGCACCGGCGGTGAACTCCAGCGTCATCGCCTTCGTGAACAACGCCCCCAGGCCGAACGCGAGACCAGAGAGAATCGCCGCCGCCGCGCCGCTCGTGTTCAGCCGCGCGACGGCCATGGGAGCCAACCCCGCGAGGGTCAGCAGCGCGGTCAACATCAGCAGCGTGGCGGGCTCGAACGCACCTTCAATCTCGCCGCCTCGCAGCGACAAGGTGAGCATCAGCATCCCGAAGACGATCGCGCTGATGCCGATCCATTCAAGCCGATTCGCGCGTTCGCCAAGAATTACCACCGACGCGATTACAAACAGCCCGATTCCGCCCTGCATCATCACTGCTACCATCGACACCGGCGCCCTGGACACCGCAATCACGTAGCAGACCCAGCCCGCCGTCTGCACGCCCAGTCCGCCGATCCACATGGGATCGCGAATCCATGCGACGATCGCGCCGATCGTATTCGCGCCCGCCGCCAACGGCAGATGCGCCGAGCGGCTCTTCATCATCAGCAGCCCGAGCGCCATCAGCGCGCTGGCGATGATCGCGATCGATAGATAGAAAATCACGGTCCTTCAGCTCTTCACTTCGCGCATCGCACCGCCTCGGATCACCTTGAACTGGCGTCCGGCCCACGTCACCTTGTTGCTGAGCAGACTGCCAAACCAGACTCCAGTCATTATCAGGTCTTTGAAGGGAACCATCCACACCTCGCTCAGCATTTCGGGCATCTTGACAACCCATCCGACGATCGCCGCCGACATCACCAGCCGCGCCGCAACCACCAGTACCAAGGCCGCGGCGGCTGCGGCGCTGCCGCGTGAGGTCGCCAGCAGCATCAGCGCCCAGAAGGGGCCGTGCATGACGATGGTCGCGATGCTGATCGGACGCACGGTGCGATAGGTGCGCGCCCAGCGAAGCTGATGATGCCAGAATTCGGCGAAATTCCTTTCCTCGCACGTCAACGTGACCAGCGAATCGGACAGCTTGATCTCGTAACCCTGCGCATTGGTGAAGTTGCCCAGGTAGAAGTCGTCGGCGAGCATGTTCTTGACCGCGCGGAATCCGCCCGCGGCCTCGAGCACCTTGCGTTTGATGGCGATGGTCGCGCCGAGTGCGTAGTGCATCGGCTCGATCATCTCAGCGATCAGGATCTGTGGCAGAAAATCGGTGTTGACGTAGAGCGCCTCCAGCCGCGACGCGAACGAGCCGCCCGGGCGCGCGCGATACGCGCAAGTCACGATGCCGATTTTCTCGTCCGAGATCAGTTCGCCGACAATTCGCTTCAGGTAGTCGCGCTCGACCGATACGTCGGCGTCGCTCAGCACGAACACTTCGGCCTTCTCGGCGCGATCCGCCATCTTGACCAGCTTCGCAATCTTGCGATTGCTGCAGTCAGGCTCTTCGCCGACCACCAGCGTTATATTGGCGTACTGGTAGCGTTGCCGCAGTGCGACCGGAATTTCGGTGGCTGCATCCTCGTAACTGTGGACGCCAAAATAAAAATCTACCCGAGGATAGGTGACCTCCAGGAAGCTGACCAGGTTGGCCGCCAGCGAATTGGTGCTTCCGTGCAGCGGCTTCAGCACGGCCACGCGCGGTGGAACCTTGGGCAGCGGCGGCAGGGGCGAGGTCGTGCGCTTTGCGAACCTGATCGCGGCGACCGTCGCGGCGGCGTAGTAGAGCACCGACAAGCACACGGCCGCAGCCGGTAAAGCTATCCAGATCGTCATCAAATGATTCGCGCGGTACCCCAACCGGGCGCGACGGATGCCGCCACAGCCGTCTTGCTGCGGACCTCGCGCCTGGCCTCTTACTCGCGCCGGAATTCGCCGTCAGGCCGACGCCTGCTGCGCCGTCTGATGCCGTCGCTGGCGCATGGTCGACAGAAATTGCCGCCCCTCGTTCAGCATCCGTCTGGTCTCTTCCATCGACGTCATCATCTTCTTGACCGATTTGAAGATGTACTTCGGGCGAAAGTAGAAGCTGCGATAAAAGCGCTCGACCGCGCCGTAAATCTCCTCGTTGGCCAGGCCCGGATAGGTGATCGTACACTTCTGATAACCGGATTCGTCGAGCAGCGGGTCCACCGCCAGGAATCCGTTCTCGGTCACGTAATCGAACAGCTCGGTGCCCGGGTACGGTGACGCCAGCGACACCTGGATCGTCTCGCAGTCCATCTCGCGCGCGAACCGGATCGATTCCTCGATCGTTTCTTTGTTCTCGCCTGGCAGTCCCAGGATAAAGGTCCCGTGAATCAGGATCCCGAGCTCGTGGCAATCCTTGGTGAAGCGCCGTGCGCGATCGATGCCGACGCCCTTCTTGATGTTCTTCAGAATCTGCGCGTTGCCCGATTCATAGCCGACCACGAACAGCCTGAGCCCGCCGTCCTTCATGATCTTGAGCGTTTCGTAATCGACGTTCGCGCGCGAGTTGGTCGACCACGTGATCCCCAGCGGCTTCAGCAGTTGCGCGATTTTGCGCGCGCGCGCCGGGTCCGCCGTGAAAGTGTCGTCGTCGAAGAACAGCTCCTTCATCTTCGGGAACTTCGACTTCATCGCCGCCACTTCCTCGTACACATTTTCCGGGCTCCGCACGCGATAGCGATGCCCCTGCGTGACCTGCGGCCACAGGCAGAACGTGCATCGCGCCGGGCATCCACGCCCGGTGTACATCGACACGTACGGATACTGGCAGTACGGGCTGTTGTACTTCAGGTAGTCGAGGTTCTTCTCATACACCTCGGTCACGAACGGCAGCTGGTCGAGCTCTTCATCGGTGAGCGCCGGCCGGTCGGGATTGTGATGCAGCCCGCCATTTTTCTGATAGCTGATCCCGCCGATGCTGCTCCAGTCGCGGCCCTCCGCCACTTCCAGCATCGAGTAGTCGAATTCCTTGCGTGCCGCGATATCGATCGCCGCCGACAGCTTCAGTGTCTCGTCGGGCCGCGCCGTCGGATGCCCCCCGACCATCGCGATGATCGCATTCGGATTCGCCGCCTTGATCGCCTCCGCCGTGCGCGCGTCCATCCGCAGCGACGGCGTCGAGGTATGAATCACCACCAGGTCGTAGTTCTTCGCCTCGTTGACTGTCATCTCGACTGTGTAGTTATGCGGCGGCGCGTCGAGCAGGCGCGCGCCCGGAATCATCCCCGCCGGATAAGCCAGCCACGTCGGGTACCAGAACGACCAGACCTCGCGCGTCGCCTGGTATCGTGAACCGGCACCCCCGTCAAAGTCATCGTACGACGGCGGATTCAGAAAAAGCGTCTTCATCACATCCATATTTGCCGCACACCCCAAGCCTGTCCGATTGGTTAGTCAGCGACTATACAAACCCAGACGACCGAAGGCAAGAATGCGCGTAATATTTGATTTCCAGCCATCTCGATTCTTCCTATCCGGAAAACCGTGCATTTTCGCGGCTTTCTTGGCCAATTACGACGCCTATCCCTTATGCCCCACGATGATCATGCGCCGCGTAGCGATTTCATAAAGCTCGCGGTCGAATCCCCCGAACACCGCTGTCATCCGCAGACCCACACGCTCCAGAAGCCGCGTCATCTCCGTCAGCGTGTAGAGCCGGATAATATGTCCGATCGACTCGCGCCGCCCGCCAGTGGGGTCCACCACGATAAAATGCACGTGCATGCGGCTTGTTGCGAGGTCAAGGTCGCGCCGCTCGACGTACAGAGTTCCGTCCGCGCCTTTATGCCAGTCGTTCTGAATATAGTTATCGATCGCCCATTCGCGGTTCAGCATGTCCAACAGAATCCGCCCGCCGGCTTTCAGAGCCTTCGCCGCCGATTCCAGGACCTTCAAATCCTCGGCTTCCGATTCCAGGTATCCGAATGACGAATACATATTGACGATGGCGTCAAACTTGTCTTCGTACGGGATGTTGCGCATGTCGGCGGCGACCGTCTCGATGGTGACCTTGCCCGCTTTGGCCGCCTGCTTCGCGAGTTCCAGGTACTCGGGATTCAGATCGAGACCTGTCACCCGCAATCCACGCTTCGCCAACTGGACCGAATGCCGTCCCTGCCCGCAGCACAGGTCCAGCACCGACGCGCCCGCCTTCAGGTCGAGTGCGCTCGCCACGAAGGCGCTTTCCTTTTCAGCGCGCTCTTCCGTGAACATGTGGCCGTACACATTCAGGTAGTCGCCGCGAAAAAAATCCACGTACCAGGCGGAGCCTTGCGATCCCATCGCGTTCCCTCTCAAGCCATGCGAATGGATAGATAGTTCAAGTTCGCATAACCCATTCACAAGATCGAGTCTCCGCCAATCCTGTGGCTCGATCGCTTTCAATGGTGGTACGGTCTTGCGCGGAGAGAGTGTCCGCGTAACCGATACCGCCAAGCGAGAGATAGCGTGGAAAAGATTTCAGTATTGGCGAGCGGCGGCCTGGACAGCTCGGTTCTGATTGCGAAGCTGGCGGCCGGCGCCGAAGTATTCCCCATCTACGTGCGATGCGGTTTCGCATGGGAAGAGATGGAGCTCGCTGGCCTGCAATCCTTCCTCGACACGCTCCACAACCGCAACGTGATGCCGACGACGGTGCTCTCCGCCCCAACCGATGTCTTGTACGGCGACCACTGGAGCGTCTCGGGCGCGCGCGTGCCCGCCGCCGACGAGCCCGACGAGAACACTTACCTGCCCGGCCGCAACATTCTCCTCATTTCGTTGGCGGCCATCTGGGGCAGCACGCACGGCGTTTCACGCATCGCGATCGGCTCGCTCGGCGGCAACCCTTTTCCCGACGCCACGCCTGAGTTCTTCGACACCTTTGCCCGCGCCCTAAGCGTTGGACTGGGACACAAAGTGCTAATCGAAGCTCCCCTAAGAGGCTTCCACAAAGAAGATTTGATTAGGCAGTTCAAAGACTTACCACTCGAGGTGACCCTGACCTGCATGGCTCCTGAGGCTTCCAAACACTGTGGACAATGCAACAAGTGCTTCGAGCGTAAGCAGGCCTTTCATAAAGCTGGCGTCGTCGATCGCACCGTTTATCTCGGATAGGTAGCCAATGCTGAAATTCCTTGGCCTGGCTCTAGTGCTCGTACAAGTAAGTGCGCTGGCGGCGTGCACCTCTCATCCTGCGGCCGATGCAAAACCGGCATCCGCTGCCCTTAAAGTCGCACTGCTAACGCCCGGACCTGTAAGCGACGCCGGCTGGAACGCAGCCGCATACGAAGGTCTCGAACTCATTAAGGCCAGGCTCGGCGCCGACACTGCCTTAGTCCAGACCAAGTCACCCGCCGACTTCGAGGACGCCTTCCGCGATTTCGCTTCGCGCGGATTCGATCTGATCTTCGCCCACGGCTTCGAGTACACCGATTCCGCCCTCGAAGTAGCGCGAAGCTTTCCCAACACCTATTTCGTCGTCAGTTCGGGCAGTGAGTCATCCGCGAATGTCGCGTCGATAACCTTCAATGTCGATCAGGCGACCTATGTGGAAGGCGTGCTGGCGGCCGGCGTCTCGAAAACCGGAGTGGTAGGCGCTGTCGGCGGAATAGAACTGCCTTCGATTAAATTGTTCTTCGAAGGCTTCAAGCGCGGGTTTCTTTCAGTACAACCCAAAGGCCGCATTCTGATCAGCTACACCGGCAATTTCGACGATGTCGGTGCCGCCAAGGAAGCGGCGCTTGCTCAGATCAGCCAGGGGGCAGACGTGCTGATCCATAATGCCGACGCCGCAGGCCTCGGCGTCTTCCTCGCCGCCGAACAAGCGCACGTCTATGCCTTCGGCGTGTTCAACAACCAGAACAACGTCGCTCCTGACGTCGTCCTCGCCAGCGCTGTGACTTCCACGCCGCTGGCTTTCCTGAAAATCGCAACCGAGGTCAAAGACAAGCGGTTTCATCCAGGTATGCTGGAATTCGGAACGCAGGACGGAATGGTCAACGTCGTGTACAACCCCAAGCTCGAATTGCGCATCCCCGCCGCTGCCCTCGAACGCGCACGCAAGGCAGAGCACGACCTCGCCACCGGCCAGCTAGTTCTGCCGCCGACGGTCCTGCCGCTCCAGCCCGCCAAATAGGTCGCCTCATCCGGCCGCCTCTTTCTCCTATTCGGGCGCAGGGGTTACCCCTGCCCAAGGAAGTGTGAAACCCCACGGCGGGTTTCACTACAATCAAGTCATTCCCTTCCCCCAACTCTGGTCTTCAACCGTCGGGATAACCGGAATCGGCGCGGGCGTCGTTACGAATGCGATCGCGCCCGTCAGACCGCCGACCATCGTCGCCGCAAACCACAACAGTCCCAGCGCGATCGCATCCTCTTTGCGCATCCCCGCCATCCCGAACAGCACCAGGTAGGCCGATTCGCGAATCCCCAGGCCGTTCAACGTCAGCGGCAGACTCGCAAACACGTTCGCAATCGGAACGCACAGGATGAACAGCGAGAGCGGCACCGTCAGGCCAAGTCCGGCGGCCAGGATGTACTGGCTCACGGCCAGCCCGATTTGCAGCACGACAGACAAAGCAATCGGCACGATGAGCGGTGCGGGATGGTGCAGGTAAGGCGCGACGATTCCGCCTGCGCGGCGAATAGGCCGCGGCATCAGATGGATCAGGCGCGCGGCGAGCGGCGCCGCGAGAAATCCCGCCAGCGCGATTGCACCGACCGCGACTGTCGATGCGATGACTGACCGCGGAATCGCGGCAAAGTTCAGAAACATCGCCGCGATCGCCGCCAGCCAGAATAAACCGAGCAATCCCACGGCGCGATCCGCCACCACCGACGCTATCGCCTCGCCCATCCTGCCATGCCGCCGTCCAAGATATACCGATCGGGCCGCGTCGCCGCCGAGCAATCCCGGCACGAACAGGTTGGTGAACATGCCGACAAATGTGTAGGCGAAAAATTCGGAATAGCGGCTGTGGACTTTCAGGATCGCGGCGAGCAATTGCCATCGATACGCGCACATCGCCTGCCCCGCCAGGTAAAGTGCGACCGCCGCGGCGAAGCAGAACCCACGCTCGCGGCTGAGGATTCGAAAAATCGGCCGCGCGTCGTAACGCCACAGCAAAACGGCGACCACTGCCACTCCGAGCCCCGCCCGCATCGCAAACGCGCGATACGGATGCGCAGGGCGGGCCGCCGATTCCACGGCGGGCGCCGATGCGGCCGGCTCAGTTGAGGGTGATTGGTTCATGGCGCGAGATTCGTTCACCTCTGACAATTGCTCGCTTCTTTCCTTCCGCTGCGATCACGTCGAAATCGCCGAAGCGCTCCTTCATTCGCGCCAGGTCGCCGGCGTCGAGCACGACCACGACGCGCCCCGGCTGCTCCCATCGGCGAAACATCTGCTCGTCATTGTTCATGAACCACTCGCGCGCGTCCGGGTCGAGTCGGGAGCCGAAGTCGAGTTCCGTGCGCCCGCCGAGCAGGATTACCCGGCGGCGATTGTAGAACGGCAGCGACTGAACGTAGCGATGGTAACAGATGATCGTCGCGTCGGGCGCCTGCTCCGCAATCGCGCGGCTGAGTGCGGCGTACGAACGCAGCGGCTCGGTCTCCAGCCGCGCCCATCCGCCGGCAATCAACGCAAACGCGAGCGTGACGACGATTGCGCCAAGTCCCGCGGCCATGCGGCGCGCAATGAACATCGATGTCGTGACCGCGCCGCCCGCCAGCAGGATCGCGCCGATCGCGTACATCGCAGGCCGCGCTGCCATCACGTACGGAGTGCGAAATTCCGGCGCTGCGATCGCCGCGACGGTCACGCCCGCGCCCAGCAGCGCCAGCATCGGGCCGCTCTCGATGAGTATCCTCGAGTCCGGCGCCCGAAGCGCCGCGCGCGAGTTTGCAGTCGGCCATGCGCATGACACGAGTCCGTCGGCGATCAGCACGGCAATCGGCGGTACGGCCGGCAGGATATACGGGATCAGCTTCGCATCCGCGCACGAGAAGGCGACCACGGTCACACCCGCCGCGACAACGCAGAAGCTCCGCGCCGGGTTGCGCGCGGCGGTGCGCCAGGTGAGGAACGGCACCAGCAGCGACCATGGCAGCAGTCCGATCGCGAGAACCGGAACGTAGTAGTAGAACGCTTCGCGGTGGCTGTAGTCGGGATCGAACACGCGTCGCAGATGCTCGCCGATGAAGTAGAAGTCAGCGAAGCCCGGCTCGCGTATTGTCATCGCGACAAACCATGGCGCCGCGATCAGGGTCGTGAGTAAGAGACCCGGTATCGCGCGGAACTTCCTGATGGCGCCGCCCAGTTCGCGCTTGAACGTCAGCCACAACAGCATCGAGAGAATCGGCAGCGCCGCACCCACCGGACCCTTGGTCATCACGGCCAGGCCCATCGCGACGTACGCGAGCCAGCACCAGCGGCCGCCTTCGCGCCAGTGAAGGTAGAGCGAGAAGGTCGCGATCGTCACCAGCGCCGTCAGCAGCATGTCAGTGGTCAGCACCTGCGCCATCAGCGCGTACAGCGGTGTCGTGGCGAGGATTGCGGCGGCGAGAATTGCGTGGCGGCGGCCGAATGCTCGCAGCGCGAAGAAGTACGTCGCGAGTATTCCGGCAATTGCGGACAGCGCGACGGGGAGCCGCGCGGCAAATTCCGAGATGCCAAAGATCCAGAAGGAGAGCGTCGTCAGCCAGTAGAGCAGCGGCGGTTTCTCGACGTACGCCACGTAGTTGAGATGCGGCACCAGCAGATTGCCGCTCTGCAGCATCTCGCGCGCAATTTCGGCGTAGCGCGCCTCATCGGGCTCCCAGAGGCCGAATGAGCCGAGATGAAACATGCAGACCGCGAGTGAGAGTGCGACGATCGCGCAAATGTCGTAGGCGATCGGCGTCGCCGGCGTTCGCGGCGCCGGCGGCTCGGCCAGTGCCGGCGAAGAGTTATCGGTGCGAGCGATCCCGGACACGAGGGATGAGTCTAACGCGCCGGGGCGATGGCTAATAGCCGATAGCGCCACCGCCCTTGCGCGCATCGAACGCGCCACGGAAATTGGCCGGCGCGATCGTGATCGCACCGACGGCGCCGAGATTCGGCACGACCTTGAGCCTGTAACCCATCTGCTCCAGCGCGCTGCGCGTCGCCGCGGGCATCGCCTCTTCGACGATCACGACATCGGGCTCGGCCTGCTCGTGAATTCGCGGCTCGGCGACCGCGCTGGCCGCGTCAAGATGGAAGGCAAGGATATTAAGCGTGACCTGCAACACGCCGCTGATGATGGTTGGACCGCCGGAGCCGCCGGTCGTCATAACGGGCAGGCCGTTCTTGGTGACGATTATCGGCGTCATCGACGAGAGCGGGCGTTTGCCGGGCCGTATCTCGTTGGCGCGCTCGCCTTCGAGCCGATACGCGTTGGGCACGCCGGGTGCAACCGCGAAATCGTCCATCTCGTCGTTGAGGATGAGGCCGAGCGCGGGCACGCTAATCTTGGCGCCGAAAATGGTGTTGATAGTTGTGGTCAGCGCAACGACATTGCCGTCCTTGTCCGCGACGAGCAGATTCGAGGTGCCATGATCGTGCGCCGGGGCCGGCGGCGGCGGTGACTTGCGGTGCAGAGCACGCTCGCGCAGTTCCTCGATGTGAGTGTCGGAAAGCAGTTCCCGGACCGGGACGCTGACAAAAGCCGGATCGGCATACTGCTCGCGATCGATGAAACCCTGGCGCATCACTTCGATGAGGCGCGCGAGGTAGGGCGGCGAGTTGATGCCGAGGCCGGGGAGATGCCCCGAGTCGAGCGCCCCGAGCATCTCGAGGACCACGCCGCCCGACGACGGCGGCGGCATCGCGTATACTTCGTAGCCCTCGTAGCGGCGGCGAATCGGATCGGCCCAGACCGGACGATAGTTAGCGAGGTCGGTCGTGCCGATCAGTCCGCCGTGCGCCTTCATAAAGGCCACGAGCGCGGTTGCGACTTCGCCGTGATAGAAATTCGCGACCGGATCGTCGCCGAGACCTTTCAGCGTCGCGGCCAGATTTTTTTCGACGATCGTGTCGCCGGCCTTGGGCGCGGAGCCGTCGGGCTTCAGGAAAACCTGGCTCAGTCCGGGATCGTCTTTGAGCTTTGGGGCGAGCCGTGCGATTTCGCCCGCCAGATGCGGACTCACGGTGAAACCGCCGCCGGCAAGTTTCTCGGCAGGGGCAGCGATCTGCTGAAACTTCATGGTGCCGAAGCGCCTGAGCGCCGCGTTGATGCCCGCGATTTCACCCGGCACGCCGACCGCCAGGATGCCATCGCGCGCCAAATCCTCGTCGGGCTTGCCGTTGCGAACGTACATGTCGGGGCGGGCGTGAAGCGGTGCAGTTTCGCGATAGTCCAGTGCGTAGAAGGTGTGGCTCCTGGCGATGTAGATCAGCATGAAGCCGCCACCGCTGATTCCGCACGCGGCAGGATTGGTGACGCCGACCGCCAGGGCAGTGGCGACGGCAGCGTCGACAGCATTGCCGCCGTGTTTGAGTATCTCGACGCCGGCGCGCGCGGCGTCTTCACTTTCCGACGC
The DNA here is from genome assembly GCA_963842085.1 of uncultured delta proteobacterium. Classification (GTDB taxonomy): domain Bacteria; phylum Desulfobacterota; class Binatia; order Binatales; family Binataceae; genus Binatus. The sequence continues at coordinate 848,984 of CAWJET010000001.1, read as the reverse complement.
GACCATACCGTGGACGCCGACCGCGGAGTTGTCCGACGCCGCAGCGGCAGCATAGGAGGTTGGGGTAACGAACAGCGCTATCGTGAGCGCGACGGCGCAGAGTTGAATCCGGCGTGGCATCAGCATCACGCGCTTTACTAACAGCCATCGCTTGCGGATGAAAGCACGTTCGACGGAGTCGTGCAGCGTTAGATTTCGCTATTGGGAAGTGCTTTGATCGGAACCTAAGTGGGACGATCGCGGAGAGACTGTGGACGCGCCGCAGAACCCTCCCGTGAAAAGGGACGAGACATCAGAAAGTAGCGGGCGAGGGAGCAGAGACCTGGAGGTAAAGAAAATGGACTTCGCTGAAATCATTTACGAAAAAAGGGATCGCGTGGCGACGGTGACGATGAACCGGCCTGAGAAGATGAACGCGTGGACGCCGAAGATGGGCGCCGAGATGCGCACGGCGATGCTCGACGCCGAGCGCGATCCGGCGGTCGGCGCGATAATCGTCACGGGCGCGGGGCGCGCATACTGCGCGGGCGCGGACATGGGCGCGCTGTCGAATATCGCCGCCGGAACTGCGTCAGCGCGCGGGGCCGAGGTGCCCGATGAATGGCTGCGCGCCCAGCGCGCCGACTACAGGACCTCGTACTCGTGGCCGCTGGCGCTCAACACGCCGGTGATCGGCGCGATCAACGGCGCGTGCGTCGGGCTGGGATTCACCACTTGTCTCTACCAGGACATCAGGATCGCGTCGGAGAACGCGCGGATGGGCTTGATCTTCACGCAGCGCGGGCTCGCGATCGAGCACGGCAGCAGCTGGATGCTGCCGCGAATCATCGGCCTGGCGCGGGCCACGGAGCTGGCGATCACGGGCAGGCTGGTCGATGCGAACGAGGCGCTCGAGATGGGGCTGGTCAATCGGGTGATGCCGCAGGACAAGCTGATGGCGACGGCGCGCGAGATTGCGTCAGGAATCGCGAACAAATGCTCGCCGCTCGGAGTCGCGCAAGCAAAGAAGATGATCTACCAGCATCTGTTCACCGATCTCGCCACCGGCGTGCGAGACGACGACGCGTCGATGGAGATGATGACGCGTTCGGAAGATTTCAAAGAAGGCGTGAAGGCGTTCCTGGAGAAGCGCGCGCCGAAGTTCACCGGCAAGTAGCTCCTCAGAAACCGGGTGCTGTAACCCAGAATCCCACCTAACCTCTCCGGTGAAATAACGGGCGAGGGATTAGAAGCTATTTGTCGAGCGGGTGCTTGAACTTGCGATCTGGGTGGCGAATCGTGAGCACCGGGCAAGACGACTTTTGCACGACGCGTTCGGCTACGCTGCCCATCAGGACGTGCGCCAACCCGGTGCGTCCGTGGGTCCCGAGCACGATCAAATCAGCGTTCTCGCTTTGGGCCGTGTGTAGAATTTCCAGGAACGGTGAACCAACCTTGAGCTGGACCTTGACCTTGAGACCGCCCTCGCGCAGTTTGCCCGCAATCTTGTCGAGTTCCTTCTGCGCGAGCATCCGCTGTTCCTCGGCAATCCGTCCCATCGCGCCGACGTCCATCGCGGGTCCGAGCTCCGGCGTCATCATCACGGGCGCAAGCGGCTGGTCGACATGCAGCAGCACGACCTCAGCCGAGAACTTGTTCGCGAGTTCCTGGGTGTAGGTCAGCGCGAGGTTCGAGTCTTCGGAGAAATCGGTGGCGGCGATAATTTTTGAAAAAGTTGGCACACAGGAACCATAACGCCGGGACCGCAATCGTGGCAAGGGACGGCTGGCTGTGCGCGGACTCGACCGGCGCGGTACGGCTGCATTACAATTCGTGTGAAATCGTGGAAAACTGAGACGCTATGGCCAGCAGCCGCGGATTGATAGCAGACTTCGAGCGCGTCTTCGACGAATTCTTCGACGAGATGCTGATCGCGCCATGGAAATGCGGGATGCCCACCGCTGACTTCGAGCGCGCCCAGGTTATCGAACATCCCGATCGTTACGAGGTGCGAATCGCGGCGGTCGGCGTCGATCCGGCGAAGATACAGGCCGAGGTCTCGGGCCAGCGGCTGGCGGTTCGCGTAACCGACAAACTCGGCGGCGCCCTCGAGAGTTCATTTGCGTTCTCCGACTCGATCGACGGCGAAGCGTCGACCGCGAAGTTGTCCGAGGGCACGCTGGTTATCATTCTGCCCAAGCAGAAGAGCCGGAGGATCGCGCTCAAGGCTTCGTGATCGCGCGGCGCGAATCCGCAACCAATTATGGCTGACAAGGGCGACCTCATCGCTACCCCCGCCAGCGCCGCGCTGATTCACGTGCCGCCGGCCGCGGAGCTCGACGCCTCGGAAGTCAAGGGGCAGGTGGCGCTCGACGCAGTGTCGCTGGAGCGTGCTGCGTCGAGCGACGGCGTCGTCGAGCTGTTTGGGCAGGGCCGCGCGCTCGACGCGGTTAAGCTGGCGATTGGAATCGACGCGGCCGGATACAACGTTTTCGTAAGCGGACTGCGCTCGCGGCATGAGCGCGAATCGGTGTTGCGCATCCTCAGTGAAAAAGCCGCGACGATGCCGACGCCGGGCGATTGGGTGTACGTAAACAATTTTCGCAATCCCGAATCGCCGGTCGCGATCTACCTGCAACCGGGCCAGGGCGTCGAGCTTCGCGCGCGGATGACCGAGCTGGTCAGCTTCGTGCTTGAGCAGTTGCCGAAAGCGTTTCGGCGCGAGGACTTCGACCAGGAGCGCGCGGCGCTGCGCGACAAGTACAACAAACGCGCGCAAGAACTGTTCGGCAATCTCGAGACGCGGGCGCGCGAGCGCGGCTTCGCGATCCAGAGCACGCCGACCGGGCAGGTGATTTTCATCCCGCTGATCGACGGCAAGATGCCCGAATCGCCCGAGGCGCTCAACAAGGCGATGGCGGCGAAGAGCGATGCCGAGCGCGAGCAACTGGCGAAGGCGCAGGGCGAACTGCAGGACGACCTCGCGACGCTGACGTTGCGGCAGCAGGAAATGATGCGCGAGCTGATTGACGACATCCGCGCGATCGAGCGGGCGTTCGCGGCGCGGCTCATAACGCCGTCGGTCGAAGACCTAAAGCATCACTTTAATAATCCCGGCGTCGATGCTTACCTCGACCAGGTCGCGCAGCACATGCTTGGCAACCTCGACCGCTTCCGCGAGCAGCCGGCCGAGCAGGGCCCGCGGCCGGCTGCGGCAATCGAGGAAGGCACGCGCTGGTTCGACTACCAGGTCAACGTGATGGTGGACAATTCCGCCACGCGCGGAGCCCCGGTCGTGCTGGAGGACGCGCCGACCTATCGCAACCTGTTCGGCACGATCGAGCGCTGGATCGATCCGCTGGGACGCTCGGGCACCAACTTCACGCGCATCATTGGCGGATCGTTTCTGAAGTCGCACGGCGGCTTCCTGGTCTTCGATCTCGAGGATGCGATCGTCGAGCCGGGCGTCTGGAAGACGATCAAGCGCAGCCTCAAGTCGGGGCGCATGACGTTGGAGACTTTCGAGCCGCTACCGTTTTTCTCGATGAGCGGGCTCAAGCCCGAGCCGATCGAGATTCACAACAAGGTCGTGGTGCTGGGCGGCGCGTATCTATACAACCTGCTTTATTTTTACGATGCGGATTTCGCGGACCTGTTCAAGGTGAAGGCCGAGATGCGGCCCTCGGTGGCGGCCGACGCCGCGGCCGCCGCGCATTATGCGGCGCGCGTGGGCGCGCTGGCGCGCAGAGAGAATTTGCCGCCGTTCGAGGCAGAGGCGCTGGCGAAGATCGTGGAATTCGGCATGCGGATGGCGGGCGACAGATCGCGCGTGCTCGCGATGCTCGAGCCGATCGACGATCTCGCGCGCGAGTCCGCCTACTTCGCGCGCAACGAAATCGCTCAGCGGGTTACGGCCGCGCACGTCGAGCGGGCGCTTGGCGAGCGGATGTTGCGGCTCAATTTTATCGAAGAGGAAATCCGCAGGCTCATCGCGGAGGGCACGCTCATCGTCAATATCCGCGGCACCAGCGTCGGACAGATCAACGGCCTGGCCGTGCTCGACGTCGGCGGTTACAGTTTCGGGCGGCCGTCGCGCGTGACCGCCACCGTGGCGCTGGGGCAGGCCGGCGTGATCAACATCGAGCGCGAGGCGCGGATGTCGGGCTCGACGCACGACAAGGGCATCATGATCCTGAGCGGATTTATCCGCGCGCGATTCGGACAACAGCATCCGGTCGCGATGACGGCGAGCATCTGCTTCGAGCAATCGTACTCGGGCATCGACGGCGACAGCGCCAGCTCGACCGAGCTCTACGCGCTGATGTCGGCGCTGTCGGGCGTGCCGCTGCGGCAGGACCTGGCGGTGACGGGCTCGGTCGATCAATACGGCACGGTGCAGGCGATTGGCGGCGTCAACCAGAAGGTCGAGGGCTTCTACCGCGTGTGCAAGGCGATCGGGCTGACCGGCACGCAGGGCGTGCTGGTGCCGCGCACCAACGTCGCGAACCTGATGCTCGATCCGGAGACCACCGGCGCGATCGAGCGCGGCGAATTCCACATCTATCCGATCGATACGATCGATCGCGGCATCGAGACTCTGACCGGTGTACGCGCGGGTACGATCGACCAGCCTGGTACGATCAACCATCTCGTAGATCAGCGGCTCAAGCGCATGGCTGACATCCTGCGCGATCGACCGCTCGGCGAAACTCGGGTGGTGCAGGAGCCGGCGCCGAACACGCCTGCGCCTAAACCGCCGGCGCCGCCGGAGCCTCCGCGCTAGAGGGGGCGGCATAGCCTTCCTTGCGGTTGAGAAGGAGCCACCCGGATGCCGATAGATCTCCGACTCGACCCCGCCGAGGTCGCGCTGTTCACCGACCTCTACGAGCTTACAGTCAGCGCGGCGTTCTTCGAGCACGGCTTCAACGACACCGCGTCGTTCGAAGTCTCGATGCGCCGGATGCCGGCGGGCCGCGGCTTCATGATCGCAGCCGGTATCGAGCGGCTGGCCGAGGCACTAGAGGAGTATCGTTTCGACGCCGCCGCGATCGAGCATCTGGTATCGCTGCACCTCTTCAAGCCGGCTTTTCTCGAATTTCTTTCGAATCTCCGCTTCACCGGTTCGATCCGCGCGCTTCCCGAAGGCACGATTTATTTCGCCGGCGAACCGATCGCGGAGATCCGCGCTCCGCTGATCGAAGGCCAGCTCATAGAAACGCTGGTTCTCAACCAGCTTGGATTCGCCTCGATCGTCGCGACCAAGGCCGCAAGATGCTTCATCGTCGCGGGCGGCAGGCGGTTGGTGGATTTCGGTCCGCGGCGCGCGCAGGGCACCGACGCTTCTCTTATCGCGGCGCGCTCGAGCTACCTGGCGGGCTTCCACGGCACCGCCAACGTGCTCGCGGGCAAACGCTACGGCATTCCCGTATTCGGCACGATGAGCCACAGCTTCGTGATGGCGCACGACCGCGAGCGCGACGCATTCGTCGATTTCGCCGCGAGCTTCCCGACTCTCAGCACGCTGCTGGTCGACACTTACGACACGGTTCGCGGCGTCGACAACGCGGCTGCGGTCGCGGCGAAACTTCGCGAGGCGGGCGTGAAAATCCAGGGTGTGCGGCTGGACAGCGGCGACCTCCACGACCTCAGCCGCAAGGCGCGGCGGATTCTCGATCAGGCCGGCTTCGGCGATATCGCGATCGTCGCAAGCGGCAACCTGGACGAATATCGCATCGCGGAACTGGTTGACGCCGGCGCGCCGATCGACGCGTTCGGCGTCGGCACCGCGCTCGCGGTCAGCGACGACGCGCCGGCGGCTGACTTCACCTATAAGCTTGTCGACTACAAGGATCGCGCACGGCTCAAAACCTCGGCCGGGAAGATTTCAACCCCGGGACGCAAGCAATTGTTCCGCGCTTATGCGCCTAGCGGCTCCTTCTTCGCCGACCTGGTCGGAATCGTGGACGAGGGCGCGACCACGGTCACGCGTGAGTTCAAGCCGATGCCTTCGAAAACGGTTCAGTTGATGGAGACGGTGCTCGACAATGGCCGCCGGATCATGCCCCGGCCGACCCTGGCCGAAGCGCGTGAGCGCGTGATGAATGGGCTGACGACGCTCGACGGGCGCTACAAGACACTGCGGCGGCCGGCGGAGTTTCCGGTGCGACAGACTGCGGCGCTCGGCGCGCTGGTGATCAGCGAAAAACTGCGCGCGCAAAAACGCCAGGATTGAATCGCCGCTCAGCTAACGGACTTGCGCGATCACAGGCCCGACATCACGCCGGCCACAAACGGCGTCGTCCGCTCCGGCGGCGGCGAATCGCGAAGGCTCTGCGCTGCAGCCGCAAGATGCGTGCGGTCGAAGATCACGAACAGCGGCGCGATGACGTCCAGGCGCGGATGCGAGTCGGGCGTCCATCGCGTTGGCCCAGGATAATCGATCTCAGACGCGACTGCGCGGTAGCGCTGTATCAGCGGGCTCACTCCCTCGTACGAGCCAACAACGATGATGCCGACCTTGCCGCCGGGTGCCGGTCCAATTGCCCAGTCGAAATAGGCGTGGGGAGTAGCATCGACCAGCCAGTCTAGCGGAAGAAGATCAAGCCGTTTGAGCTCGAGTGCGGAAAGTTTCGACAGGTCGTGTCCGTCGGCGAGATATTTTCCCGCGGCTTCGAGGATCGCGTCGAATCGCAGCGCGTTGGCGCGCGCTTCGACCTGCGCGGCTGGAAGTTTCGCATACGGAGCGAATGAGTCGTGCGGAATTTTGTAAAGCCACACGCCTTTTTCGTACAACCCCGCGACTCCGAGCGAATCGAGTGTCCGCTTGAAGCTGTCAAAATTTGCTTCCTTTGGGTCCGCGATTATAGCCTGCACATCGAAGCGGGCGACGTAGGCCTTCAGCTGATCGCCAGCCTCGGGCAGATCAATGCCGCCGTAAAAGTAGTTGGCCACCGGCATTCGAGCGAACTCGAACGGCGAGATTCCCGTCCATCCGCCAGCCATCCTGAAGTACATGTCGCTCTGCAATTGCCAGCACATGCTGTTGCCCCTCTGTCCCCACGGCAGCGGCAAAATGATCTCGCGCGGTTCGAGTTCACTCGCGTATGTTCGGTCGGTAAAGAATGCCGGAGTGTCGAGGCTGCTAACCCAGAACGATGCATGCGGATTCGGTGCGATTGACGCCAGGATCACGGCGGCCGCAATGCATTTCGTCAGCGGGTGCCATGACGACGAGGCAAACCACATCGCCGCCATTATCGCCACCACCAGAAACGCGTACAGCATGAACCGTATCGGCAGTGCGATCGAAACGATCGGCAAGCGCCCGACAATCGCCCACGGCATCCAGATTCCTTGCTTGCCCGCGACAAACAGCGACGGACCCATCGCCGCGATCACGAGAATGACGAACAGGAGCGTAAGAAACTTTCCCCCCGGTTTGGGCCAGTACCGTCGCCGAAAGACTTCGACGAAAATGATTATCGCGATGCCAATGTAGGCGCCGTTCTCATAAATTTCGCTCTGGAATGTGCGCGTGATTTCAGTCGCAGCCCGGGCCGTGCCAAGCATGACGGTCTCGGTGGGCACCAGGAATGCGAGCAGGTCGGCTGAAGAGAGGCCCGGCTGCCAGATGGGAGAGTGGGGAAATCCGCGAGCCAGCAGGTAATAGAGATACGGCGACAATATCGCGCCTGCCATCGCGTAGCTGGCTATGGCGGGTGCGATGAGACCCGCAAGTCGCGCGCGGACGTCGCCGTCGAATAGCGCGAGCGCGAGCAAAAGGGCGAATCCGCCCACGATAGTGACCGTCGCGAAAAGTTCCGGGAAACAAAGAAACTGAACTGTCAGCAGCGCCGCGAGCCCAATCGCGAACCGTCGCGCGGAAATCTCGCCGTTGAGTCTTTTCAGTGTCAACAGTACGATAAGCGGCACCGGGAAGACCGCGACCAAATCAAGATGAGCGAGTACTTCGCCAAGCATGTAAGGCGAGAACCCAAATATGTATCCACCCAGCACTGAGGGCCAGAACGCGTTCGTCACGCGCCGACATAGCAGGAACGCGGCAAACGCGGCGAGCGGCAGCATCGGCGTCACGATGATGTTGTAGGTTGCGGGCTCGCCCACCGTGACTTGCAGAGGGATTGAGATCAACGATGGCAGCGGCACGAAGGTCGTCCACGCCAGATTGATCCCCAAGGGCGCCCAAACCCAGTCGGTGAGGAAGGGATTCAGCCCATGTGACAGCGAAAATCGCCACCAGTTGAAAAACCACATCGTTTGCGGCGGATCGGTGTCGCGCCCGATGAAGTAGATGGAGGTATGCCCAATCAGTCCGCGTGCGAAAAGCAGTATGGAGAGAAAAAGGTACAACAGCGCGGCGATCCAGTTGCCGTGCCGAGGGACTGCGGCGCTTTGAACCGAGTTTGTTCCCACTTTGTGCCGCCCGCTGAAAGAAGCTAAACGGATTGACCGGTCCCTGCAATCAAGCAGTCGGACGCATCTGGCTGAGTGAAGACGGGGCGGTCAGTCGCTAGACCCTGCAACGCCGCGGCGGCGGTAAACGTCTAGATACTTGCCGGCGAAGATTCGCTCGAATGACTTCATCGCGTGCTCGATTTCGGGTGCTTTGGGAACACCTCGCGATTCTGGAGCAATGTCATCAGAGACACAGACAACGACAATGTTAGCGCCCGACAGTTGTTCGACTTCTCGCTGAATTTCCGGGGCCCGCATCAGGCCAGGGTCGAGGTAGAGCGCGACCGGTGGAGCGAACTCAGGAAACATCAAGGCTGCGTCACCCTTTGTCTCAAGTAACGATTGCTCGACGTCCATCCGCTATTGCAAGGACATTTCGCCATTCAGCAGTTTCGTCGAGAGGAGCCCATAGCCCCCCGGTTATGGGCGAAGGCGAGCGTTCGCGCCAGTACTTTGCGATATACCAGCCGCGACCGATCCAGCTCGTTAGCCCGAGGAAGCAAAGGATCAGCGCTAACCTTCGATTCATCGGAGATAAATCGGCGGCGGCGGCAATGCCGAGGATGAGTATGAAAGAGTAGCAGATCCACGACCACTGGTTTCCAAAAAAGAAACAGACGAAAGCGACATGCAGGGTCGCACAGGTCCAGACAATCTCGTCGCGGCGCGTGTCAAGAGCAATAACGGCTATCTGCCTATGCCAACGAGTCCACGCCATCGCTCCGCATACAAGCAGGAAGGTTGAACTCGCAATCCAGAAACCGGAAAAGTCGAGCAAATAGAAAATCCATGGCACGTTGGGCGGATTCCAAAAGCTTCGGCCTATGCCGCGGAAAAAACCGAAGTTCTGGTCATGATAGGCGATGGCTCCTTGCACTGGGAACAAGGTTCGAATCGCCGAAGCCGGGCTGTAGAGCGTCGCTAATATCACGATCAGTACGGTCCCGGTAATAGCGGCGGGCGCGAATGCGCGCACAAAGTCGGAAACGGTGGCTCGCGACCGTGAAAGATTCGTCGCAATCGGAATGACCAGGACCAAACCGTACACATAACTCATGCTGGGCTTGCAAAAGAGCCCAGCACAGGCAAAAGCCAAGGCAGCGTTGCGATGGCCACGTGATTGCGAGCTCAGCGCAAGCGCTATCAACGCTGATTCGAGTATATGGGCGAGGTTCGGATAGCTCACTTGTATCGCAAACCCGAGTCCGATGAAGAGCAGTGCGAGACCAAAGGCTCGGAATTGAAGCGATGCGGCAATCTGCGCCAGAGCCCATACGACGACGAGTCCGCAGGCGACCATGGATACTTCATATGCTATCGGCGTCATGCCAAAGAGTGAAAACCAGATTTTCCCAAGTAGTATCGGCAACAGACCATAGTGGTAGCCGAAGTCGATTTGCGGCCTCTGTCCCAGCGCTACCAGGCGCTGGATCGTGAAGTTGGAGCCGATGTCGGAGAACGCGAATGCATCGAAATCCAGGCCGTAAGGAAGCCGGATGATGTCCAGGGCAATGAGCTCGGCTGCCAAAAGGACGAACAACCACGTCTGCAGCCGCCAGGATGGCTTAGCCACGGAGCTCAGCGTCATTGAGTTCGCATTCAATGTCACTGCCGCACCATCCGGGAAAGTTTCGCCTGACTCATTGGGAACCCGTGCCTAGGAATGGCGTCGTTCGCTCTGGCGGCGGTGAATCGTGCAGGCGCTGCGCGGCGGCGGCCAGATGGGCTGTGTCGAAAGTCACGAGCAATGGCTTGATGACATCCAGGCGAGGACGGGCATCGGGCGTCCATCGCGTCGGTGCAGGATAATCGATCTCGGAGGCGGTCGCACGGTAGCGCTCTATGAGCGGCCTTACGCCCTCGTACGAGCCAACGATGATGATGGCAACCTGGCTCCCGGGCGCCGGCGCGATTTGCCAGAGGGTGTGGAGCGCCGCATCGACCAGCCAGTCGCGCGGAATGAGATCGAGCCGTTTGAGTTCAAGTGGAGAAAGTTTCGAGAGGTCATGTCGGTCGGCGAGATACTTTCCGGCTGCCTCGAGGATCGTATCGAAGCGCAGCGCGTCGGCGCGCGCTTCGACCTGCGCGGGCGGAAGCTTGGCGTACTCCGTGAACCAGTCGCGCGGGATTTTGTAAATCCACACGCCTTTTTCGTTTAGCGCTGCTACCCCGAGCGACGTGAGGGTCCGCTGCCAGATCGGAAAGTTTGCGTCCTTCGGGTCCGCGATTATGGCCTGCACGCCGAAGCGGGCGATGTAGGCCTTGAGCTGATCGGCAGGCTCGGGCAGGTCAATATCGCCGTTGAAGTAGTCAGCCACCGGCATTCGATGAAATTCGAATGGCGAGATCCCCGTCCATCCGCCGGCCATGCGGAAGTACATGTCGCTCTGCATTTGCCAGTACATGCTGTTGCCATTCTGTGCCCATGGCAAAGGCAAAATGATCTCGCGCGGTTCAAGTTCAGTTGCGTATATTCGGTCGGTGAAGAATGCGGGAATGTCGAGCCTGCTGACCCAGAATGATGGATGCAGATTCGGCGCGATCGAGACCAGTATCACCGAGGCCACGACGCACTTCGTAAGCCTACGCGCCGCCGACGTGGCGAACCACATCGCAACCATCACCCCCAGGATCAGGAACGCGTACATCATGAAGCGCACCGGGAGCGCGATCGAAATCAGCGGCAACCGCCCGACGATCGCCCACGGCATCGGAATTCCGGCACGTCCCGCCACATGCAGCGCGGGCCCGAATGAAGCGACGATAGTAATCGCGAGCATCGTAATCAGGTACTTGCCCATCGATGTGCGCCACGTGGCCCGCCGGTATATCTCGATCACGATTAGAGGCGGGATTCCGATATACGCGCCGTTCTCGAAAATGTTCGCGCCAAACGTTCCCGTTATAGCCCGTGCGAATCCAAAGGCGCCAAACAGATTCGTCTCGGTGGGAATGAAGTAATTCAGCAGGTCTCCGCTGAAGTTGCCGGGTGAAAAAATCGGACTGTGAGGGAAGCCGAGCGCGAGCAGGTAGTATAGGTACGGCGATAGTACTGCGCCTGCCATCAGGTATCCCGCTATTGTGGGTGCGATGAGACCTGCAAGTCGCGTGCGAACGTCGCTGTCGAAAAGCGCGAGGGCGAGCAAAAAGGCGAATCCACCCATCATGGTGACAGTCGCGCAAAGTTCTACCGAACAAAGGAACTGAACTGTCAACAGCGCCGCGAGCCCAATCGCGAACCGTCGCGCCGAAATCTCGCCGTCGAGTCTCTTGAGCGTGACCAGCACGATCAGGGGCACCGGGAAAACCGCGACCTCAACAAGGTGACCGAGTACCTGGCCAAGCATGTATGAAGAAAAACCGAAGATGTATCCGCCCAGCATTGACGGCCAGAACGCTCCCGTCACGCGCCGACATAGCAGAAACCCAGCAAATGCCGCGAGCGGTAACATCAGCATTGCGATGATGTTGTAGGTTGCGGGCTCGCCCACTGTGACTTGCAGAGGGATTGAAATCAACGATGGCAGCGGCACGCAGGTCGTCCACGCCAGGTTGATTCCCAACGGCGCCCAAACCCAATCAGTGATAAACGGGTTGAGTCCGTGCACGAGCGAGAACCTCCACCAGTTGAAAAACCACATGTGCACCCCAGGGTCGGTCTCGCGCCCGATGTAAAAAGTGGTGAGGTGGCCTGCGAGACCACTCCCGAACAGCAGAATTGAGAATGATAGGTAGAGCAGGAACGCCGCGGCCCATTGGTACCGCCCGTAATCGCTATTGACCTGAGCCATTATGCGAGGCGAACGCGATGCTATGTGCGGTGACCCGCAGCCACCGTCGCGCTGGAGGCGCCCAAGCCGGCAAGGTGTGCGACTGTCAAACTTGCTGGTGTTTTTGCGAACAGCGCTATTCCGACCCAGGCGGTCGCGGCGCACATGAAGCCCATCTCGGTAATTAGTGGCGAGTGCGAGTGTACAGACCGACTCCACGCGATCATCCCGAAGGCGATCTCCGCCAGAACGTAACTGGCAATGCACATGATTACAGCGGGACGCCTGACTCTGCCCGCCACAGCGGCCGCGCTAATCTGAATGAAAGGAAGCAGAAGCAGCACCAGGTAGTGATCCCATGAGGTCGGCGATATCAGGATCATCGTTGCGATCCACAACGAGTAAGCGCGACGATCCGTGTCGGGTTCGTTTTCGTTAGTCTCGCGCGTCCAGGTGAGCACCATCACAAAGATTCCCACCGCCGCACAGACGGTAAATGAGACTACCTCGCGCAGGGACTCGTGCTGACCGATGAGGCCAGAATCACCCAGGCGCCAGAACATCCGCGCGATAAATGACCCGAGCGCGATCTGATGGGGATCCTCAAGAAAACAGCGCTGGGTGATCATTGCCGGCACGTATCTAAAGTCGAAGCAGGTCTTGAGTCCAACCGCAGCGACTGTAGTCGTCCCTCCAACCGCTAGTCCGACCGCCATCCAGCCGAGCGCCTTCCAGTGCCGCCGCACGACCAGGTAGCCCGCCATCGCGAGCGGGTAGGCGCGCAGAAGCGCCGCTGCAGCCAGAATCGATCCAGCCTCTGCATCGCGCGAATGCTCCAGCGCGCGAATCACGAGTACCAGCATCAGCAACACCATGAATTGGGTCTGACTGAATGCCATATGCAGTTCCATGGGTGCGAAGAACACTACACCGAGCGTGAGCCAGGCGGCCGCGCGACGCGAAACCGTTTCGCGCATGAGGAGCAGAAGTCCCGCGGCCAGGCACACGATGCTTAGCGCTTGCCATACGAAGAATGCCCAGCGCACGGGAAGGCGAGTCAGCGGCGAGAAACACCAGATAAAGGTCGGCGGATAAGTGCCGCGGTTGATCTGATCGATCTTGAGGCCGAGCCGAGTGCCAATAGGCTGCAGATCTGTCGTGTATGGATCGCCCCCTTCTCGAAGCACCATGGCGCTGGCGTAGTAATGACTGAAGTCCCACGTGGTCGCGCGTGCTGGGAGCCATCGGATCACGACCGCAACGTACATGGCTGCTAGTGCTGCCAATCCCGTAAACGCGAGCCGTTCGAAACGGGAGGCCCTATGGTATTCGACTGTGTAAATATCCGCGGCGACCGGAACGTTCGCTGCGGCTATAAGCTTTTCTCTGCTCGGGGCGGGCATAATAGAATATCTTAAGCGGGACTTCCGTGTTGGCACCCACGAGCCGAGGCGAGTGCCTTCGCGGCGTCGAGGATGCATCGCTCGGTGGTTGCCCAATCGATGCACGGGTCGGTGACTGACACGCCGTACTTCAGCTTGGCGCGATTCGAGCCGGGCGGCTGGCTGCCTGCTTCGATATTGCTCTCGAGCATCACACCCATGATCGCACCGCTGCCGGCGCATACCTGGTCAACCAATGTCTTCATCACCGCGGGCTGCTTGGTGAAGTCCTTGCTGGTTTGCGCGTGCGAGCAATCCACCATCATGCGCGGCTCCAGCCCGGCGCTCGCGAGCATCTGGCGGCACTCCTCGATACTGCCGGCGTCGTAGTTCGGCTTGCGCCCGCCGCGCAGCACGACGTGCGTGTCGGGATTTCCCGAGGTGCGAATCACCGCCGACATCCCCTCCTGCGTGATGCCGAGAAAAGAATGCGGCCGGCGGGCCGATTGAATCGCGTTGATCGCAACCTGCAGATTTCCTTCGGTCGTGTTCTTGAAGCCGACCGGCATCGACAAACCGCTGGCCATCTCGCGATGCGTTTGTGATTCGGTCGTGCGCGCGCCGATCGCGGCCCACGCCACCAGGTCCGCGATATATTGCGGCGTGATCGGATCGAGCAGTTCGGTCCCCGCCGCGAGCCCCAGCCGGTTTATATCGATCAGCAAGCGGCGCGCGATGCGCAGTCCTTCGCGCATGTCGCAGCTGTCGTCCATGTGCGGATCGTTGATCAGCCCCTTCCATCCCACGGTCGTGCGCGGCTTTTCGAAATACACGCGCATGATCAGGTAGAGCCGATCCGAGGTCGCGTCCTTGAGCTTCGCCAGCCGCTGCGCATAGTCAATCGCCGCGGCGGGGTCGTGTATCGAACACGGACCGACTATGCACAGCATCCTGCGGTCCCGCCCGGCCAGGATTTCGCGAATCGTCTCGCGCGCTTCGACCACGGTCCGCGCAATCCCCTCGTCCACCGGCATCTCATTCTTGAGCAGATGCGGTGCGATCAGCGGTTCCGTGGCCAGAACGTGAACGTCCTGAATTCGACGCATAAGGCCCTTATTTTTATCCGAAAGGGCGCGGCTAACAAAGCCGCTACCTATTGGGCATAATACCGTTGGATCGAGTCCTTGGACGTGGCGCCGAACGTTGTGATGGAGCAGGGCGAACCCGAAGCGAGCTCAGAAAGTGGGCGCAAGAGCGGCGAATTGCCGTCCGCCGGCCGCCCGCCGCGACTCCTTCGCGTCAAGCTCTGGCAGGCGATCGCGGGGATGTCTGTCGCGATCGCACTCGCGTCCCTTATCGTGACGTCCGAACTCGCCAAGTCGCTCGCACGACGCACCAACTATGTGAATCGCCGCGTGGCTGCCCTGAATGCGACCGTCCGCGATCTGCGCCGCCAGACCGCGGTTACGCAGCGCAAGCTCGGCTCCGAGCGCGAACGCGCCACCGTGGGCGAGGTATTTGAGAAAATCCTTTTCGCGCCGGACCTTCGCACCATCAAGCTGGCCCCGCCCGCCAGGAAGGACAAGTCGAGCGCTCAATCCGGCGGCCCCGACCTCCCCTCCGGCAAGCTGGCGATGAGCGAATCAGCCGGCGCCGCGATGCTCGAAGCGAACGGCCTCCAGCCAACCGGTCCCTTCCAGGTTTACCGCATCTGGTGGATGCCGAAACGCGGTGCGCCGATTTGGGCCGCCGATTTTCTGGTCGGCGACGACGACCTCGCCACGGTGCCGGTGGACTTGCCACCCGGACGCGACAAAGACCTCGCGATCAGCATCACGCTGGAAAATGAATCGTACAGCGAAGCACCTGCCGGTCCGATCGCGCTTCGGGGGGAACTTTCGCCCGCAGCGGGAATTGTGCCGAATGCGCGCAAGTCGCGACGATGATCGCTGAGCCCGGTGCTGCTTCCTCGACCAGCCGAATAGTTTACAGCCGTGCCTTCTGGTTGGTCTTCGCCTCGAGCTTCGCACTGAACTCGGTTTCCAATCTGTTCGTGCTGTTCCCGCTGTGGATCGTCGATCACGGAGGGTCGGCCGGCCTCATCGGCGCGATTATCGGTACCGGTTCGCTCGCCGCGCTTGCGTCACGTCCTGCGGTCGGCGCTCTTATCGATTGGCGCGGGCGCCGAGGGATCGCGATGTGGTTTCTCTTTCTCGACGCGTTTGCGATCGCGCTCTACCTGCCGGTGCATTCGCTCAGCGTGCCGATCTTCGCAGTGCGCGCCATTCACGGCGCAGTCGAGGGCACCGCGCGCGTCGCGCTGTTCGCGCTGATTTACGAGATGCTTCCCAGCGGCCGTGAGGGGGAAGCGATGGCGATCTTCAGTCTGTGCGGCATGATACCGGCCGCGCTCGGTCCGGTCGTCGGCGAACAATTGATTCGCAGTTTCGGATTCACGGCGTTCTTCGCACTGGCGATTGTCCTGATGCTGTTCAGCGCGCTGATCGCGGGCGCCGTTATCGAGCCCGCTGGCCGTGAACACCCTTCGTCAGACGCGCTCGCGGTCGGCCCCGGTTACATGACGTTGCTGACTGATCGCGCGATGCTGCCGTTATGGATCGTGACGCTGATGTTTGCGCTGGCGATTTCCTCGCGCCTCAGTTTCGTCGCCCCCTACGCCTATCAGGAGGGCGTGCATCGTGTCGCCTGGTACTTCGCGATCTATAGCGTGGCGGCGGTAGCTGTACGTGTGCGCGGCGGGCAGTTGATGGATCGAATCGGCCTCAATCGCGCAATCGCGCCGTCGCTGATCGTGCTGGCAATTGGTCTTGCGATGATTGCCGGCGCCGGCACGACGGCGGTGCTGGACATGGCCGCT
>CAWJET010000001.1:0-827500 GCA_963842085.1 uncultured delta proteobacterium | reverse complement strand
GACTGTTTAGCAAAAACACAGGACTATGCTAAGCCGCAAGGCGATGTATATGGTCTGACGCCTGCCCGGTGCCGGAAGGTTAAGGGGACCCGTTAGTCCGCAAGGGCGAAGCGGGGAACCGAAGCCCCGGTAAACGGCGGCCGTAACTATAACGGTCCTAAGGTAGCGAAATTCCTTGTCGGGTAAGTTCCGACCTGCACGAATGGCGTAACGACTTCCCAGCTGTCTCGACCACAAACACAGCGAAACTGCACTCTCGGTGAAGATACCGGGTACCCGCGGCAGGACGGAAAGACCCTGTGCACCTTTACTATAACTTTGCAGTGAATCTAGGGATTTCATGTGTAGGATAGGTGGGAGGCTTTGAAGTGCGGGCGCTAGCTCGCATGGAGCCAACCTTGAAATACCACCCTTGTGATTCTTGGCTTCTAACCATCACTCTTACCGGGTGTGGGACACTGCATGGTGGGTAGTTTGACTGGGGCGGTCGCCTCCCAAAAGATAACGGAGGCGCGCGAAGGTTCTCTCAGGCTGAGTGGAAACCAGCCGTCGAGTGTAATGGCATAAGAGAGCTTAACTGCGAGAGCGACGGCTCGAGCAGGTGCGAAAGCAGGTCATAGTGATCCGGTGGTCCCGTATGGAAGGGCCATCGCTAATCGGACAAAAGGTACGCCGGGGATAACAGGCTTATCTCCCCCAATAGTTCACATAGACGGGGAGGTTTGGCACCTCGATGTCGGCTCGTCACATCCTGGGGGTGGAGTAGCTCCCAAGGGTTCGGCTGTTCGCCGATTAAAGTGGCACGCGAGCTGGGTTCAGAACGTCGTGAGACAGTTCGGTCCCTATCCGCCGTGGGCGAAGGATACTTGAGGGGAGCTGTCCTTAGTACGAGAGGACCGGGACGGACGTACCTCTGGTGTACCGGTTGTGGCGCCAGCCGCATCGCCGGGTAGCCATGTACGGACGGGATAACCGCTGAAAGCATATAAGCGGGAAGCCCACCCCAAGATTAGGTATCCCGATCGTAAGATCCTAAAGGCCCCTTCTAGACCAGGAGGTTGATAGGCCAGAGGTGGAAGCGCCGTAAGGCGTGGAGCTGACTGGTACTAATTGGCCGTGAGGCTTGACCACTACCTATCTCAATTCGAGCTCACCACTCGTGTTGCGCTAGTCGCCGCATACTTGTCCGCGTTTCAATCGCTAACCGGACCGGACGGCAAAGGTCGAGTCACAAATGAGGTTCGAACGACTGCACTTGCAGACCCTACTATTCAGATTTGTCGGAGCTTGAGTCCTCGCTTCACGGCGAGGGCGGCAGGTTTCCGGTCGCCATGGCGAAGGTGAAACACCCGTTCCCATCCCGAACACGGCAGTTAAGCCCTTCAGCGCCGATGGTACTGTGACCGAAGGCGTCACGGGAGAGTAGGACGCGGCCGGGGAATTCCACGAGGGCGGATGCATAGAATGCATCCGCCCTTAATTTTGGGCCTTCAGTCAGCCGTTCGAGGCTAGTCTGTCGCCCGCGCCGCTTCTCGGCTATGACTCTTCGCCATGGCGACAGGATCGCATCCCAAGATCGCTATCGCTCGCGCGCGCGAGCTGGGAATTCAGTTCGACGGGGAACCCGGACCGTTGAATGCGATCACCGATGTTGCCGGAGTCGAGGTTGGTCACACTACGATCATTCGCGGCGACGGCAAGCTCATCGTTGGACGCGGCCCCGTCCGCACGGGCGTGACTGCGATCCTGCCCCGCGGAAGGCGCGACGGCTCGCCCGTTTTTGCGGGATATTTTTCGCTCAACGGCAACGGCGAGATGACCGGCACGGCGTGGGTTGAGGAGTCGGGCCTGCTGACGACGCCAATCACGATCACCAACACGCACAGCGTCGGCTTGGTGCGCGACGCGGTGATTGCGTGGCAGGTGCGGCAACCGAAGCGCAGGATGACGCAGCCGTGGTCGCTGCCTGTCGTCGCCGAAACCTACGACGGGTTGCTCAACGACATCGACGGGTTCCATGTCACCGCCGAGCATGCGTGGGCTGCCCTCGCCAGCGCACGCGGCGGGCACGTGGCCGAAGGATGCGTCGGCGGCGGCACGGGTATGATCGGCTACGGATGGAAGGGCGGGATTGGCACGGCGTCGCGCCGGCTCGATCGCAGGGCGGGCGGCTATACCGTGGGAGTGCTGGTCCAGCTCAACTGCGGACGTCCCCACGAACTGACGATCGCCGGCGTCCCGGTCGGCAAAGAGCTTCGTCCCGGCCACGACCCGTTCAGCAGGCAGGAACTCGGCTCGATCATTGTTGTTGCGGCGACCGACGCGCCTTTGATGCCGCATCAACTGAAACGGATCGCGCGGCGCCTCACAATAGGTCTGGCGCGCACCGGCAGCGTGTCGGGCAACGGCTCTGGCGATTTGTTTATCGCGTTTTCGACCGCCAACGCGGCTGGCGGGAGACAGCCCGACGTCGAGAGCGTGAAGATGCTCCGCAACTCGCGGATGGATCCGCTGTTCACCGCAGTCGTTCAGGCGAGCGAGGAAGCGATAGTCAACGCGCTCGTGGCAGCGCGCACGATGGTCGGAATCAACGGCTCTCGCGTCGAGGCCATCCCGCACGCGCGTCTGGTCGAAGTGATGCGCAAGTACGGCCGTTGATGCGCGGCCGCTGGCGCGTGAACGAAAAAGGCAGCCTCTGCGGACTGCCTTGTAGATCGGAATTGAAAATCAATTAGTGCTTGGTCTCGATGCGCCTGCCGTAAGTCACTTCGCCCTTGTCCACGCGCAGGCTGAAACCGCAATCCGGATTGGTGCAAACCCAAGCCTTGAACATTACCGACGCGCCCTCCTGTCCGTAATCGGACAGGGGAATCAACGCGCCATTGTTACACTTCTGGCACTTCGGCCACTCCATCATCCGCGCCTCCTTGCAGCCGACCCGAACCGCATCGTCCGTGCCTGAAATTATAAGACCAACAAATCTAAAGCAACGTGCCGCGGAGCCGTCCACAAGCGTGCCGGAGGGCGTTCTCAACGCGCCCGATGTGAGGGCAGAGGGCTTCTACTTGAGTGCGCGGACCGAAAAGCCGCGATCATTGCTGCACAACAGCGAGCGCTTGCCGTCGAGCACAGTCTCGAGCACGACTTCGCGGCCCCAGAGCCGCTGCAGGTAGTTGAGGCTCTTCTCGGCGTATTCGATATGCAGGTCGCGGCCGTCGTGATCGTGCTTGACGTAGAGCGTGCGGTTCTGACCGAAGTCGGCGTCCTCGACCTTCAGCACCGGTATCGAGTTGGTGCCGACGTTCTTGATCAACGTCGCCTTCACATCCCGCCAGCCCTCGTCATCGGCCACCTTGCTGACGACCAGCTCCTCGCCGCGCGCCTCGTATTCGAAGATATCCATCTCGCGCATGAGTTCTTCGGTCAGGTAGCGGCGGATGAACGACGCGTCGCGCTCGACCTCGCGGACCTCGAAGATCTTTTCGGCGCCGGATTTGGCCGGCGGTCCGTCGCGCTTGATTTCCTCCGCGGTCGGATTGGTGAAGCGCCGGTAGATGTCCTCCCAAATCTTGAGTCCGAGATGATACGGGTTGATCTGGCCGGGAATCGGGCGGACGACCTGGTTGTGGTTGACGATGAATTCGAGATGAAGTCCCTGGTCGAGGTCGAGCGACTCCAGAATTCTCTTGTGCCAGTAGCTCGCCCATCCCTCATTCATGATCTTCGTCTCCATCATGGAGATGAAGTACTTGGCTTCTTCATCCACGATCGTGAGCAGATCTTTTTCCCAGTCGGCGAGGAACGGGTTGTGATCGCGGATGAAGAGCAGCAGGTCTTCGTCGGGCTCGAGCGGCACTTTATGGAAATCGGGAACCTCGACCTGCTTGCGCGCGTGGATTTTCTGAAACGGATCGGGCTGTCCCTGCGCGAGGTCTTCGGCCCGCGACAATTGCTCGAGCGGCGTGAGCTTCTTGATCGCGAAATTGCGCCGGCATTGCCACGACAGCGCGTGCGCCGCGTCCAGGATCCGCTCCACCTGCTCGACCCCGATCGACGGATCCTCGACGTAGCGCCGTACGCGCATCGCAGCCGACTTGAAGGCCTCGATCGTCAGTTCGGCGCGCGTCGCCGACTTGAACGTGAAATTATTCTTGAAGAAGTCGTTGTGCCCGTACACGTGCGCGATCGTCAGCACCTGCAGCAGCAGCGAGTTGTCGCGCATCAGGTATGCGATCGCGGGATTGGAGTTGATCACCATCTCGTACGGCAGCCCGCTGACGCCGTGATCGTAAAGCGTTTTCAGCTTCTCGTACGATTTGCCGTACGACCAGTGCGGGTAATGCGACGGCATCCCGGAGTACGCCATGTAGCCGAGCATCCCGTAGTGATCGCAAAGCTCGAACTCCTGCGGATAGCAATCGAGCCCGAACTCCGCCGCCTTGTCGCGAATGCGGCGGTCCCACTCGACGAGATCGTTGAGCGTCCATGCCGTGACGTGCGGCGCGGCGCCCGCGTGCGGAGTGGCGCTCATGCTTCCTTCACCCGGTCCTTGGCCAGGAACGCCTTGAACGACGGCCAGATGTCTTCCTTGCGCTCGATCAGCACGGTGTGAAAGTTCGGCGCCTGGATTCGGCGGAACACGTTGAGCATCGAGGATTCGTAGTAGCGCGAGCCCAGCGGCTTGATCTCGCCGTAGCCAAACAGGTTGCAAATCTCGGCGAGTTCTTCGGCATGCTTGAGCGCGGCGGGATTGTCGGAGTCGAAATTGTCGCCGTCCGAGCAGTGGAACGCGTACAGGTTCCACAGCGACGGATGGTAGCGCTCGGCGATTATCTCCAGCGCCTTGGCGTAGCCTGACGAAATAAACGTGCCGCCCGATTCGCCTTTGTGAAAAAATTCTTCCTCGGTGACCTCGCTGGCCTCCGTGTGATGCGCGATGAAAACGATTTCGACGTTGCGGTAACGGGTCGAGATGAACTGGTAGAGCAGGAAGAAGAAGCTGCGCGCGAGATACTTCTTCATCGTGTCCATCGAGCCCGACGTATCCATGATGCAAATTACCGCGGCGTTCGATTCCTCCTTGGTGTCCACCTCGACGTGCTTGTAGCGCAGATCGTCCTGATGGAACGGGAAGCGCCGATGCACCCGCTGGAACGCGGCGCCGGTCGAAACGTCGAGGGATTCCTGATCCAGCGTGCCTTCTTCGAGCGCGATCTCGTCGAGCGCACCTTCGACGTCGGCCTCAGGCTCGCGATCGGCCTTCGATTCCTCGAGCGCACGCGCCGCCGCGTCGTTGCGCTTGTCGGACGCCAGCATGCGCATCACGCGCTGCTTGGCGGTGCGCCGCTTGTCGAGCCGGATGCGAATGCCGACCTTGCGGTAGCCTTTGCGCCGCGAGGAGTATTCGGACTGGATTTCGCGCAGCGCCCGCCGCTCGAGGTTGGGCAGTTCGAGATCCTCGAACATGATCTCGATCAATTCCTCGAGGGTTACGTCGGTCTCGTAGTAGTCGACGCCCGGCCGGTCGCCGGCGTGCTCGTCGCCCTTGCCGGGGCCGTCTTTACCGGTCTTGCCGACGACTTGCCCGGGGCGGGACTCGCCGTCGCCCTGCGACGCGCCGGGCGCGTTGTCGCCGAACACGAAGCGGTATTCCTTGATTCCGCGCAGCGGAACCTTGATTACGCGGTCCTTGTTTTTGCCGATGATCGATTCTTCGGCGATGATGTCGGCGATATTTTCGCGGATCGACTCGCGCACTTTCTGCCGATGCCGCAACCGGTCGCCCGCCGAACGGTCGGAGCGTTCAGCGTCGGAGATGCGGTATTCGCGAAAGATAGTGTCGCCGCTCATCGGGACCCCCGCGAAGCTATGTTCAGTTCGGCCATCTTCGTCCGGTGCGTTGGGTCAGGTTTCATACCATAGGTGGTGGTTTTAAGAGGCGTCCACCACCATCGGTAGCTTCGTTCCGTCAGAAATTGAATTTCGTACCTCTTGCTGCTCGATGCTTTCCGCACAGTGTTTTACGGAGCCGGGATTCTTCGCTCCGCAGACTCCACTCTGAATGACACGAAAGAGAGGGCTTGCGCTCGAGACGCAGCTTTCCGGAGCTGGGATTCTTCGCTCCGCGGACTCCGCTCTGAATGACACGAAGAACGGATTCCGCTCTGAATGACACAAAAACCTGTCGTTTGGAGCTGTGTTGCACTCTGAGTCTTTGTCCTTTTGTCATTCAGAGCCGTCGCGGCGAAGAATCCCGGTCTTTTTCTAGGACTCATCGCTCAAGTCCTGCCACTTCGGATTCTCTGCCTCGATTAGCGCGATCTTTTTGGATCGCGACAGTCCTTTTGATCTGTTTTTCGGCCGCAATCGCCGCGCCAATGTCGTTGGTCTCTTGAAAATAAATCCAGGCGATTGATTCGGTAACGCTTTGTGAAACCATCGAACACGCCGTCCTTGTGCTCATTCACACGCCGCTCGAGGTCATTGGTCACGCCGGCGTACAATGTCCGAGACGGACTGCTCATCAGGTACACGTAATAGTCTCTTGCGGCTCGACGTTTTTCGCACATTAGGATCCGGGATTCTTCGCTCCGCAGACTCCGCTCTGAATGACAGAAGGGCTCAATCCTTCCACAGATTATTTGCCGCATACTTGAGCACGACATCCACGCACGACTCGCAGTAGCCGTTCTCGAGCAGGTTCTTCACCATCGAGCTGTACTTCTCGCCCTGCTCCTCGTCGCGGGTGCGCGCCTTGGTGATGATGCGCGAGATGTCGCGCACGCTCGTCATGAGCTTTTTCTCGATCGCTTCCTTGAGCGGCTCGTAGCTCTTGTAGCTGATCTTTTCGCCGCGCCGCGAGGTTGCCCACAGGTACGCGATCACTTCCTGGCGGAAACCGTCGGCCGCCGAGCCGATGATCGCGATCTGTTCCTCGATCGACTTCAGGAAGCCCTCGTCGGGCGCCAACTCCTCGTTGGTGTTGCGATCGCGCACGCGCGTCTTGTTGACGTACGCCTCGGCGTGATCGAGATAATTCTGGAACAGCGACTCCGCCTGCTCCTGGTACGAGTAGACGAACGCGCGCGTGATCTCCTTTTCGAGCAGGTCGAGATATTCCTTGTGCAGCGTGTCCTGCAGGAACTCGAGATACTGCTTGCGCGTGTCGTCGGGCAGGTCGCCCTCCTTGGTCATCGAGATTAGCGCCTCGCGCACGTTGATCGGATTGATGCAGTTGCCGGTGACGTTGTCCGACAGCGCGTTGTCAAGCGCCTTCATGATGAAGCGGGTCGAGATGCCCGACATTCCTTCGCGCTTGGTGTCTTCCTTCAGTTCCTGCACGTCGATCTTCTTGGTGCGTCCCTTCTCGACGACTTCCTCGCCGTTGTACAGCCGCAGCTTGGTCATCAGGTCGCACTTCGAGGTCGGCTCCAGCCGCGACAGGATCGCGTACATCGAGGCGAGCTCGAGCGTATGCGGCGCCACGTGCGCGCGGAAATCCGAGTTCTTGATGATCTTCTGGTAGATCTTCACCTCTTCGGACAAGCGCAGGTTGTACGGCACTTTCACGACGACGATTCGATCGAGGATCGCCTCGTTGGTGTGATCGGCCTTGAACTTCTGCCACTCGGCCTCGTTCGAATGCGCGACGATGCAGGTATCGACGTACACCATCCCGTGCCGGCCGGGCGCCGGAATCACTTTCTCCTGCGTCGCCGTGATCATCGCGTGCAGATACTCGGTTTCGTTCTTGAAAACTTCGATGAACTCGACGATTCCGCGGTTGCCGACGTTCAGCGCGCCGTTCAGTTCGAGCACGCGCGGGTCGCCCTCGGAATACTGGTCGAGCTTCGAGATGTCTTCCGAGCCGATCAGCACCGAAGTGTCCTGGTTGTTCGGATCGACCGGCGGCACCACGCCGACGCCGACGCGGTTGCGCTTGGAGAAGTTGCGCGCGATTACCGGAAATTCCTCGTAGCGGTTGTTGAACTCGGACTTGAGCCGGTAGCGACACACCGGGCACAGGTCGCCCTCGATATGCACGCCGAGCATCTTTTCGAACTCGCGCCGCAGATGGCGCGGGACGAGATGCAGCGGCTCTTCGTTCATCGGGCATCCTTCGATCGCGTAGATGAGTCCGATCTGCTCGAGTCCGCGCTGGATCCGCTCGACCAGCGAACTCTTGCCCGAACCGACCGGGCCCATCAGATAGAGAACCTGCCGGCTCTCTTCGCCCTTGAGCGACGCGGAATGGAAGTAGCGAACGATCTGCGCGATGGTGCGCTCGATCCCGAAAAACTCGTCCGCAAAGAAATCGAAGACCTTGATTGGCTCATCTTTGAAGAGCCGCTTGGTGCGCGGATCATCGGTGTCGGCCAGCGGATGAAGCCCGGCCGAGATGATCAAGTCGTAGATTCGCGCGTGCGCGAGCTTGGTCATGATCGGGTCGGTTTTCACGACCTCGAGATAATCGAGCAAGGTACCGCGCCATTGCTTCGACTCGCGTGCGGCGCGGTCTTCTTTGATCACTCGCTCGAAGTTGTTGAGATCCGCCATCGGCTATCTCCTTCGGGTTATAGAATGTTGAGCAGGATTACTGCCTGGAAGCGCGGGAACCGGTCGGGCCGTGCTATTTCTGGAGCCCATCTCATGTCGAGTATAACGGAGCCATTGATCGGCAACAAGTAAGGTAGGTTCAGTCGAGCAAATTCAAGCGTGCGCTTCTTGTCATTCAGAGCCGCTGCGGCGAAGAGTCCAGGAAGCAGTGCGGGGGCGGGCGCCGTAATCCGGGATTCTTCGCTTCGCAGACTCCGCTCTGAATGACAAAAAATAATTTCACTCAAACAACTTTTCGGAGACCGGCACCGTGTCGCCGAGCACGATGCGCCCGCGATCTTTCCTCACCGTCGCCGCGAACACGGTGTCGTCGTGCGCGAACGACAGCCACCACCGCTTCTGCGCGGCGAGCCCGAGGTAGTGCGCCTTCTGTTCCATCGTGCGCAGCGCGTCGAGATCGTACGCCTGGTTCCACGGGCCGCGGATATGCGAGCGCGTCGGCACGATATCGGCCAGATGCATAAAGCACTCGCCGCCGTCGCTGACCAGCGCCGCCTGATGGTCCCGCGTATGACCGCCGGTGACGACGGCGCGCACGCCCGCGACGACGTCGGTGTCGCCGTCGATCGCTTCGAGCATCGAGCGTACCGGCGCGAGAACCTCCGCGGTGTGCCGATACGCGGCACGGAGCCGTTCGTTGCGCGGATGGTCGGCGATGTCGAGCTCGCCGCGCTGCAAGAAAATTCGCGCGCGCGGAAATGCGGCTTCGAACGCGCCCGAATCGCGCCGCCGCACGATTCCTCCGCAATGATCGAAATGCAGATGCGACACGATCAGATGCGTGATGTCGCCCGGCTCCATCCCGAGCGCCCGGAGATGATTCGGCAGCCAGCCGTCGCCATGGTCGAAGATCTGGCGCTCGACTGCGCTCAGCCGATTGCCGATTCCCGTATCGACCAGGATCGCGTCGGCGCCTTTCATGATCAGCGGGCAGGTCAGGTTGAGCCGGATACGGTTGCGCTCGTCGGGTGGATGATTGGCCTTCCACAGTTCGCGCGGCACGACGCCGAACATGCATCCGCCGTCGTTGCGCCAAAGCCCGTCGGCCAGGAAGGCGACCTCGAACGCGCCGACTTTGATCTTCGGTGGTGTCTCAGCCATCTCGCGTCCTCAACTTCCCACCAGCCAGGTTCCCAGTATTAGCGCGAGCGCGCCCATCGCGATGATCGCGGCGTGCGCCCGCACCATCCGAGTCATCGCGCCCGGCACCGCATCGACGCGCCCGCGCCCAACGACCGCCCTGATCACTGCGCCGACTCTCATCGACCACGTCATCACGACGAGCATAACGATAAACAACGCAATCTTGACGGCAAGCACGGTAGTGAAGGTGGCCGAGAACACGAAACGTCGCGCAATGCCCGCCGTCATGACGTTGAAGAACCCCGTAACCAGCAACACCGCCGCCGCAACGACCCCAAGGATATCGATCTTGGGCGCCGCGCGCTCGACAAAGTTTCGCTGCTCGATGCTTCCCGCAGAAAGCGCAAGTCCCGCGATCACGAAGCAGGCGCAGGCGCCAACCCAAATCGCGCCCGCGGCAGCATGCGTCCAAAGAATCGCAGAACCAAACAATCGCAAGGTCTCCGCTTGACAAATCGCAAACAGACTAACCCGCAACCGCCTCGAATTGCACTCCGCGGCGCCCGCGTTGGCGGGCGGCCTGGTTTTGAGCTAACTACAAATTTCCTAGTCGGAGGGTAACGCGATGCTCAATCCATACGTCGAGGCACACGAGTTGCGCGAGCTTGTCCGTAAGAAGGAAGTTCGGCCGCGCGAGGTTGCCGAATTTTTTCTTGCGCGCGTCGAAAAGCTGAATCCCAGGCTCGGCGCGTTCATGACCGTAACCGCCGCGCGCGCGCTTGCCGATGCGGCGCGGCTCGAGAAGATGAATGCCTCCGATGCGGCCAGGCTGCCGCTGTTCGGCGTCGCGTATTCGCTGAAGGATCTGACCTGGACGAAGGATATCCGCACCACCTTCGGCTCGAAGAACTACGAGCACTGGCACGCGCCGGCCGACGCAGAACTTGCCGTGCGGCTTGCCGGTTCCGGCGGTATCCTGCTCGGCAAGACGACCACGCCCGAGTTCGGCCTGCGCCCGACCACCGAGGGCGGTCTCTGTCCGCCGGCGCGCAATCCCTGGAACCTTGAACACACTGCCGGCGGCTCCAGCGGCGGATCGGCATCGGCGGTCGCCGCCGGATTGCATCCCGTGGCGCAGGGCAGCGACGGCGGTGGCTCGGTGCGAATCCCGTCTGCCTGCTGCGGGCTGGTCGGGATCAAGCCGTCGCGCGGACGAATCACGCGCGCACCGTCGGAGGGCGAAGGATGGGCTGGACTTTCGACCACCGGCCCGATCGCGCGCACGGTCCGCGACGCGGCGTTGATGCTCGACGCGATGGCGGGAATGATGCCGGGCGACCCGTACGCGGCGCGGCCGCCTGCGCGTCCATTCGTCGAGGAAGTTAAGGCGCATCCGAAGAAACTTCGGCTCGCGGTTATCAATAAAAGCGCGCTCGGCCCGGTGGACGCGGAAACTCTGGCCGCGCTCGAGTCCGCCTGCGCCGTGTTTCGTGAGATGGGACATAACATCGAGCCTTTGACCCTCGATCCGGGCGCGATGCTCTGCAAGTACGCGCGCGTGATCGTCGGTGCGTCCGTGTCGGCGCTGAATATCCCGAACCCGGACCTGCTCGATCCCGTGGTGCGCGGCAGCTACGAATGGGGCGCCAAAATTTCCGCCGCCGACTACATCCGCGCGGTAACCGCGATGCACAACACGTCGCGCGAAATCGTCCACGCGCTGATGCCATACGACGCGCTGCTGGCCCCGACACTGACCCGCCCCGCAGTGCGGCTTGGCACCTTGCCGTCGAGTTCCGACACGGCCGCGGATGAAATTTACGGCTGGATCGCATTTACGTTCCCGTTCAACTCTACGGGTCAGCCGGCCATTTCGATTCCCAACGGATTCAGCAAGGCGGGCCTGCCGCTAGCGCTTCAAATCGTCGGCCGCCCCGGCGACGAGGCCGGCATAATCGCGCTGGCAGCCGAGTTCGAACGCGCCCGCCCCTGGAAGGACAAGCATCCCCCAATCTAGACGTTCATTTGTAGGCAAATGTAGGCAAATTCTAATTTGATTCCTCGGTTACGCGTGTTAGCGCACGGTTAGCGTGCATCGGCGCGTCTTCCAGAGTAGAATTTTGCTCTCCGGCGTAAATCTGCCTACATAATGTAGAGAAGTCAGGACTTCGATTTAAATAGGGGAGACGGCTACGAGATATCAGACGATAGCGGCCGCGTTGGCGGTTTGTATGTTGACGATCGGCGCCGCGTCCATGCGGGCCGGCGCGATCGATTGCAGTCAACAATCCATGTTGACTCGCCCGATTCCGCTTGGCGTTTCGGGAGGAAACATAAACTCCTTCTTTACGATGCATCGCGAGCTGTTCTGCTTCAGTGGAACGCTGGGGTCGATGGTTCAGGATCAGAGCAGCAATCAATATATCCTTAGCAACAATCACGTGCTGGCGGACACAAACAAAGCTAAGCCCGGCGAGCTTATCGTGCAGCCCGGCCTGGTGGACACGTCAGAACCCTGCACCCAGACGCCGAGTGATGCGGTCGCAACCTTCAGCCGCACCGTCAAAATCAAGTTCAGCGGCAAGAACACTATAGATGCTGCTATTGCAGCCGTGGATCCCGGAGACGTGAGCCCCGATATCCTCAATATCGGGCCGATCGCAAGCTCGGTAGTTACGGCAACGCCCGGGATGGCAGTGCAGAAAATGGGCCGTTCGACCTGCCTCACGACCGGAACGATTTCGGCGGTCAGCGTCAACGCGAAGGTAAACTACAGCTTCACGGGGAAAAAAATCGCGAAATTCATCAACCAGATTGCTATTAGCGGGGAGGACTTCAGCGAAGCGGGCGATTCCGGATCGCTCATCGTGACTCAAGACAGTTGCCCTCAAGCGGTTGGGCTGCTGTTTGCGGACGGGGAAAATGACGGAGCCCCTCTAACGATAGCCAATCCGATTTCCGCAGTGCTGAGCCAGCTGAACGTTACAATGGTGGGCGGTTGCACCGCTGGGGCCGCATCCAACACCGCGCAAGCTGATGATCTGGAGGCCGGTAATGTTGGTATGTCCAAGGATGTCGTCGCATCGGCCACGGCGGTTCGCGACCGGCACGAAGACGAGCTCATGCGCATCCCGGGCGCCGGCACCGGAGTCGGGATCGGCGATCAGCCCGATCAACCCGCGATCATAGTCTACGTCAAGAGGATGACACCCCAGGCTCAAGCGGCTGCGCCTAAACAGGTCGAAGGCCTGCCTGTAAAACTGATCGAAAGCGGCGGATTCGTCGCCTACTGAGGCATCCCTTCGCGCGCTATCCAAGACGCTCACGTCGGCGTCCACCAGCGTGGGCGTTGCGATGAGCGTGCGAGGCATCGCTGGACGCGCGTTAGCTCGCGGTTATGTGCATCAGCGTGCTCCTGCTAGTAAACCCTCGCCGGTTGGTGTAACTTGAAGGTAAACTACTCCGACAATCCAAAGAAGCCGAAATACGCTAAATTCATCAACCAGATTACCATAACTGGCAGCACTAGTACGTTCAGTGAACCAGGCGACTCTGGATCGCTAATCCTAACCCAGGATGATTGCCCCCAGGCGGTCGCTTTGCTCTTTGCGGGCTCGGCTGACGGAACCGTCACGATAGCCAATCCAATTTCCAACGTGCTGAGCGCGCTGGGCGTTTCGATGGTTGGCACTTGCACCGCTGCGCTCGCGTCTGACGCCGCGAATGCAGAAGTCGCGGCCGGGGAGGTGGGCGTGTCGAAGGAGGCCGTCACGGCGGCGACCGCGGTTCGTGACCGGCACGAGGACCAGCTTATGAGCATCCCGGGTGCCGTCGGCACCGCAATAGGGGTGAGTGACCAGCCCGGTCAGCCCTCAATCGTGGTTTATCTCAAGCAGATGACGCCCGAGGCGGAAGCGGCCGCGCCGAAAGAAGTCGAAGGCGAGCCGGTCAAGCTGATCGAGAACGGCGGATTCGTCGCCTACTGAGTCCAACACGGTCAGGGGGGCGCTTCAGCATCGGGCTGAATTGCGTCGGCGTCAGGCCCGCGGCCGCATCGGCAGCGATCAGCTCGATGCTGCGGTTGGCGCCACCTGAAATCATCGCAAAGAACCGTGCCGGCGTTGTATATTTCAGCCGAGCACGGAATTTCGATCGCGGTGAAGCGCAAAAAATGCCCGACGCTGGTCTCTTCCGGAAACTCGGACTGTTCGTTGATGCTGAATTTCTGGACGCTGCTACCTGCGCTCGCATTGTAGCAGAGACGCGGGCGGCCGCGGCCGAAAAGGGCATCGTAGTAGGCGGCCGCGATGTGCGCGAATTGGGCGGCGCTGTGGACGAATCGCTGCGCAAGGTATGGCACACGCAAATCAGCGCAGCGACAGAATTGGAAATTTCCGACCGGCTGGAAAAGGTGCGGCCAAAACTTGAGCGGCATTTCAATGTTCGCTTGAGCGAATGCGAAGGCCCTAACTTTCTCAGGTACGGCGAAGGCGGTTTTCACGTGCCGCATCGCGACTCCCGCCCCACCTCGCCGCTCGAAATACACAGGCGCGCGGTCTCTGTCGTAGTTTTTCTCAATCCCTCGGTGCAAGATCCGGCGCTCGGCTATGGCTACGGCGGCGGCGAGCTGGTCTTGTACGGCTTGATCGACGACCCGAAGTGGCAGAAGTTCGGATTTCCGCTCGAGGCGACGCCCGGCCTCTTGCTCGCTTACGACTCCAACCAAAAGCATGAGGTCAGGCCCGTGAAGTTCGGTGAGCGATTCACTATCGTCGCCTGGTTCCTGCGGGATCCGTCCTAGTAGAAAGCCCGGTTTCGGGTGTAGATCTGGAGTCGTGCCGAAACCGAGCGGGACGGCCCAGTGAAATAATGAAATACGCGCGGCTCGTATGGCGAAATCTCTCGCGCAACGTCCGGCGCACCACCTTGACGATCTTCGCGATCGCGCTGGCGGTTTTCACCTACTCGACCATGGCGAGTCTGCCCTACCTGGTGTCGCATCTCGTGAGCAGTCCGACCTCGGAGCGCCGCCTGGTCGCGATGAACAAGTCCGGATTCTTTTACCCGCTGCCCGCCGCATACCGGCAGAAGATCGAGGCCATCCCGCATATCGAGGCCGTTTCCGCGCTGACCTATTTTGGCGGCATCTACCGCTCGCCAAGCGATCAGATCGGCATTGCCGTCGATGCTGATGCGGCCGGGACTTTGTGGCCGGATTGGGGGATTGCTCGCGAGCGTGCGGCCCTATTCCAGCGTACGCGGACGGGCTGCCTGGTGTCGCCCGCGATGATGCACAAGTACGGGTGGAAGATCGGCGAACACATAATTCTGAAAGGCACCGTGTATTCGACCGATGTCAGCCTGGTGATCGCCGATCAACTAGGGGATGGGGCTCCTCCTGACACGCTGCTGTTTCGACGCGACTATCTGGATGAAGTTCTCGGCGCCGGAGCCAGGGTCAATGCCTACTACGCGATTGCGGACCGCAAGCAGGACGTGCCGGCGGCTATCGCTAGCATCGACGAGACCTTTGCCAATTCGTCGGCCGAGACCTACAGCGCGTCCGAGGCGAGTTGGGTGTCGTCGTTTTTCGATCTCAGAACGCTGTTGCTTATTCTCAGCACCGTGGCCGGCGCGGTGGTGTTCGCGATGTCACTGGTGGCGCTGAATACGATGGTGATGGCGATGCGTGAGCGGCGCGGCGAGATAGCGGTCATGCGGGTGCTGGGCTTTGGGCCGTCGCTGATCGTCGCGCTGACGCTGACCGAATCGACCGCGATAGGACTCGCGGGGGGAATCGCGGGATGCGCGGCCGCATTTGCGATGGCGAAGCTGATACCCGGTTCCATGCTGCCGCTCGGTCCGGTTGATCTGTTTGCGATTCTTCCGCCGGCGGTCCTTGCGCGAGCGATGGCGCTGGCGGTGTTAATTGGCGTCGTAGCGGGCTCGATCCCGGCGGCAAATTTTGCGCGCCGGGGAATCGTCGAGAGCATCCGCGCGGTCGGCTAGCGATTCAGCGCGGCGTGAGGTTGAAGGCCTTGGCGAGGAGCTCATAGGAGCGCATCCGCGCCTGATGGTCGTGGACGACCGTCACGAGCATCACTTCGTCGAGGTGCAACACGCTCGCGATATCCACCAACGTGTCGCGGACGTGGGCGGGCGTCCCGATGATCGCGCGGGGCCACTCGCCGGTCTCGCGCCTGGTCACGTCAGCGGGTAACGGCCCGGGTCCCAGCTCCGCGAGCGCATCCTCCGGCGTGGGAATTGGTCCGCGATCACCCCGTTGCGCACGACGCCTGAATAGCCTCACGCTCGACGCCATGCGATCGGCCTCGGCGTCGGTGGGTGCGCATATCGCGCCGATTCCTAAGATGGCGACCGGCGCGGAAAGTTCATTCGAGCGAATGAAGTGCGAGCGGTAGTACTCGATCGCGGCGCGCGTGTGTGTCGGGTCGATGAAGTGCGCGAAGGCGTAAGGCAATCCGAGCTGCGCCGCCGCGGCCGCGCTCCACATGCTCGAGCCCAGCAGCCACACGTCGGGCGCACCGGGCATCGCGGGTGAAAGCTCGATGCGGCTGAAAACATGATCGGGGCGAAAGCCGCCGTGCAGAAAGGCGAGCAGCTCGAGCAGTTGCTTGGGGAAGTCGTCTTCGGTCGGCTGGGCGCTGCGATCGCGGCGCAGCGCGAATGAATCGAGCGGGCTGCCGCCGGGCGCGCGGCCGATGCCGAGATCGATGCGGCCGGGATAAAGCGCGTGCAATACGCGGAAGGTCTCCGCGACTTTCATCGGGCTGTAATGCGGCAGCATCACGCCGCCCGAGCCGACCCGGATGTGCGAGGTTTCGGCTGCGACGCGCGCGATCATGATCTCGGGCGCGGGACTGGCAAAGGCGCCGGTCGCATGATGCTCGGCGATCCAGTAGCGCTCGTAGCCGAGCCGATCGGCAAGTCGCGCCAGCTCGATAGTGTTGCGCAGCGCGTCGGCAGTAGTGAAGCCGGCGGGAACAGGACATTGGTCGATGATCGAGAGTTTCACGGGATGGCTACAGGGTTATCTTGCGTTGGAGCGGTAAAGGATTCCAGAGGCGGATCGCAAAGCAGGCGGGCGGATCCTAACCTCCCCTCGGACAAGGGAGCTTTGCATAACCCCGGATACGAGTTCAGAGAAGAGGCAGAATCTTGAATCGCGCGCAAAAGAGCGCGCTGTATAATGACCCTCACCTTCATCCTCTCCCTTGCAGGGAGAGGGGAAGAACTGCGAGCCGAGTGATGCGACATGATGTGCGAGCCGGTGCTGTCGCGCACGACGCAGGGCTCGCGGCTGGCGGAACATCCCCAAGCTGCGGGAGGCGGCAATCAAGAAGTACGCGGACAGAATCGAACTTGAAGTAGCGAATCAGCGATGCTGTAAGAGTTACAAATCGATTTGTCGATCAGGAAAGATCGCGGCCTCTCCGGAAAGCGGTAAATTCTACAGGTCTCGCGCATAGATCGTTTCGAATTCCTTGGTGGTTCGTTCGGGCATGGAAAGTGCTCGTTCGATCCTACGGAGGACGACGGTCATGGCCAAGATGTTTTTTTCCCTCGGCTTCTGGATGATGATAGTGCTCTTCATCGCGCTCGGATACGCATTTGGATACGCGCTCGGTGCGGATTGCCCGGGATCGATGAACTGCGTTGCCGGACGTTCTGCGATCGCATCATCGGCGTTACAAGACAAAAGTCGAAGTCTTGAAAGTGACCTAGGGCCCGGTGAAAGTGCTTCCGGCAGCAGATGCGCGCCGCAAGCAACGCTGCGTGAAAACGGCCTTTCATTCCGTCAGTTCGCGAATTTACAAGCCGGTGACTCAACCTACGCTCCGGGGCTGTCGATTACGATAACGCGTCACCCTGATCGAGTGAGCGTGTGTCCCGGCCCGATCGAAATCCCTCCGCGCTACTAAATTCCTTGACGCGATTGCAGACTGAAGCGAACGTGGAGCGGGCGGTCCGCGCACGGCCGCATCTCCGTTCCTAACGGTGCGTTGAGTCAGTTGCATTATGAAACCCGACTCGGCTAGAACCGTGAAAGACTTCAGTGTGTGCGTTGCAAACGAAAACTCAGGAGAAAACGACGATGCAGACGATCAAGTTTGACGACATACCGGCGCTCACGGCGAAGATCGGCAAGGAGTTCGGTCCGTGGAGCGAGCCGATTCACGTCACGCAGGAAAAAATCAACCAGTTCGCCGACGTGACCGGCGACCATCAGTGGATTCATATCGACATCGAGCGGTGCAAGAAGGAAAGTCCGTTCGGCGGGCCGGTCGCGCACGGCTTTCTCACGCTCAGCCTGCTGCCGGCGTTCAAGAGCACCGAGGATTACGCGATCACGGGGTTCCGCAACGTGGTGAACTACGGCGCGAACAAGCTGCGCTTCGTGGCGCCGGTGCCGGCGGGCGCCAGCGTGCACGCGCGCTCGCGGCTGATCGCGGTCGAGCAGCGGCCGATGGGCACGATGCTCACGCGCGAGACGGAAATCCAGGTCGTCGGCCAGCAGAAACCGGCAGTAGTTTACGAAGCGCTGATGCTGTTCGTGAAGTAGGCGAGCGGCGCGGCGACGGAGATTGGCAGATGGCGTACGAACAGATCATTTACGAGGTCGCGGACAATATCGCGACGATCACGCTCAATCGGCCGGAGAAGCTCAACGCCTTCACCGGCATCATGATGAACGAGATGCTCGACGCGTTCGACAAGGCCGACGCGGACGACAACGTGCGCGCGGTTATCGTGACCGGCGCGGGGCGCGCGTTCTGCGCGGGAGCGGATCTGTCGGCGGGGCCCAGGACGTTCGACTCGACCCGCGAGGATCGCGCCGACCGGCGCGCCGCGATCAGG
The DNA here is from genome assembly GCA_963842085.1 of uncultured delta proteobacterium. Lineage (GTDB taxonomy): Bacteria > Desulfobacterota > Binatia > Binatales > Binataceae > Binatus. The sequence goes on along the minus strand of CAWJET010000001.1, from coordinate 808,921 downwards.
GCCGACGGCACGGTGGATTGGAGCAACGAGGCGATTCGCGACGGCGGCGGACGGCTGACGCTGCGCATCTTCGAGTGTCTGAAGCCGGTGATCGCGGCGGTGAACGGAGCAGCGGTCGGCGTCGGAGTGACGATGCAACTGGCGATGGACGTGCGGCTGGCGTCGGAGAACGCGCGCTTCGGGTTCGTGTTCGCGCGGCGCGGGATCGTGCCGGAGGCGTGCTCGAGCTGGTTCCTGCCGAAGGTCGTCGGCATCTCGCAGGCGCTCGAGTGGACGTTCACGGGGCGCGTCTTCCCGGCCGAAGAGGCGCTCGAAGGCGGGCTGGTCAAAAAGATCTACAAACCGGATCAACTCATTCCTGCGGCACGGGCGCTCGCCCGCGAGATAGCTGACAACACGTCGCAGGTGTCGGTTGCGCTGATTCGCCAGATGTTATGGAAGATGGCGGGCGCCGACCATCCGATGCAAGCGCACAAGGTGGACAGCCGCGGAATTTTTGCGCGCGGCTCTTCGGCGGATGTGAAGGAAGGCGTCGCGTCGTTCCTGGAGAAACGTCCGGCGAAATTTCCGGACAGGGTTTCCAGGGACATGCCCGCGTACTTCCCGTGGTGGCAGGAACGAAAGTACAGCTAACTTCAGCAAGGACTTCGAACCTCCGCTTCACCTCTCCTGAAGGGAGAGGGGCCAGAGGTTAGGTCAAGCCGGGGGACCCTCGGGATATTGCGGCAAGGCGTCGGTGATCTCGTGCCAAGGAGCCTTGGAGCCGACGTAGATGTGATAGTTGGTCCGAATCTTCGGGTCGTCGTCGAGCGCGCCGGCTGGAATCAGCACGACGTCGCGAGTCGGAACCGCACGCGGCATCGGACTGCCGCAGATACGGCAGAACGAATTTCCAAATCTTTGCGTGTTCGGCAGGCGATAGTTGATGACAAGGTTTTCGCCGCGAAGCCACCGAAATGCGCCTGCCGGCACGAACAGGTTGGCCGCGTATGCTGCGCCCCGCGCCTTGCGGCATCGCGAGCAATGACAGTTGCGGAGCTCGATTTGATCGCTGGCCTCGAATGCCACGCCGCCACATAGGCAGCTACCCCTCGTCATCGCGAACAACCTCCAATCAAGAATGCTGCGGCCAGCGTGCCTTTCAGCTCTTCGCCGGTCAAGCTAAACGGAAGTAGGTCCAGCGGATTACGTGGCAGATTCAAGGCGCGAGGTTGACGCAATGTTCGTTCACCCGTCAAGCTGCATAGACCGATGGCCGCGAGTTGGCAAGAGAGCGAGATAATTGCGGGCCTGTTCGTCGGCGATTTGCAGGATGCGCAGAGGTTCGAGGGCACGATTATCAGCGTGCTACCCGACGTGCCGGAGAGCGAACCGCCGCAGGCTATTCACATGCCGTTCCTTGCTGAGGGTGTTGTGACGCTTGACCGGACGGCGTCGTTGATCGACCAGGAGCTGTCACTGGGGCATCGGGTGCTGGTCCATTGCGAGGAAGGATGCGAACGCGCGCCGTTGGTGGTGGCGTGGTTTCTGAAAACGAAACGCGGCAAGACGCTCGATGAAGCGTACACGCTGTTGAAGAGTCAAAGGCCGATTGTCGAAGACCGCAGGCGCTGGCTCGGTATCCATAATCGATAGCCACATCCAAGCCGTTTGCGATCAATTGACTATTGGCCGGCGGCGGCTCACGCTGGCAGCGTCAGGCGGGCTCAAGTCTCATGGGCAACTTTCTCAATCGTGCGCTCGAGTACCTGGAGACCGCGCTCGGGCATTTGAGGGCGGCGTTCCACCCGAGCAAGCCGTGGGTCGCGCGCGCGCAGGAGGTTGGGCGTTCGCGGCGAGTGCGCAAAGTCGGCGTGATCGTCGTCGCGGTCTTGCTGTTTATCGGCCCGGCGCTTTACCTCGCAGTTCCGCCAGTGCTGCGGCACGTGGTGACCGGTCCGGTCGCCGCCAGCATCCATCGCCAGGTCAGCGTCGGCAAAATTCGATTTAATCTTTATCGGCTGAAGCTCGACCTTTACCAGCTTCACGTCGGCGAGCGCGACGATCCGCAGAAATCGTTCGTCGATCTCGGGCATCTGAGGGTGAAGGTTTCATGGATGTCGTTGTTCAGGTTTGCGCCGGTGGTTGGCGAGGTCCTGGTCGAGCGGCCGCAGATACACGTCGTTCGCGAGTCCCAACAGAAATTCAACTTTTCCGATCTGCTCGAGAGCGCGCCGGCGCCCGAGAAACCGAAACCGGCGGCGCCGAGCGCGCCGATGAAATTCGCGGTTTCGAATATTGAACTGCGCGACGGTGAAGTGACGATCGACGATCGGTTGCTCGGCAAGCAACACAAGATCGACAAGATTGAGATCAACGTGCCGTTCATCGCCAACCTGCCGTCGGACGTTGACGTGTTCGTGCAACCGCTGGTGCAGATGGTGATCGATGGCAGCCCGCTCAGGCTTGCCGGCGTGTCCAAGCCATTCCAGGCGACGCGCGACTCGGTGATCGATCTGAAGTTGCATCGCCTCGACCTCCCGCTCTACGTCAGTTACGCGCCGATGAAGCTGCCGGTAAAAGTCCCGAGTGGGGCGTTGTCGGCCGACCTGTATCTGCATTTCGTGCAGGCGCAACCGCAGCCGCTGATTCGCCTGAACGGGATCGTGGCTCTCGATCAGTTCGAGGTTCACGACCACGCCGATGCACCGCTGGTCGCGCTCAAGCACGCCGAGGTGAAGCTGACCGACGTGGAGCCGCTCGGCGCGGTGTTCCACCTGAAATCGATCTGGATCGATGGACTGCTCGCAAATCTGAGGCTGAATCCCGACGGCACCAACAATCTCTCGGCGCTGGCGAGCGGCGGCGCGGCGCCGGCTGCTGCTCCAACGGCAACGCCGCCCGCCGGCACCATAACGCAGCCGGCTACGGCGGTGGCGGGACCGTCAACGTCAAAACCGCCGATGGATTTTCAGTTGGAGTCGTTCGTTCTCACGAAGAGCGGAGTGGACCTGCAGGATAACAGTAGTGCGACTCCCGCGGCGGCGGCGCTGGATGCGCTCGAGGTCGGAGTGAAGAATCTTCGGACGCTTGGGAAATCGCCGGCGACGTTCTACCTCACCGGCAACATTCACAGCGGCGGCGCGGTCGCGGTCAAGGGCGCGCTGGACCTCGCGGATTCGCAGGCTACGACCGACGTGTCGATCGATCAGATCGATCTGCCGGCGTTGCAACCGTTCGCGCAGAAATTTCTGGCGGCCAGCGTGGCCTCGGGCAAGTTCAGCGCGAAGGCCAACGTGCAGACGCACTTCGCGAGCGGTCATTTCAACGTGCATGCGGAGCCGGCCAGCGTCGCGATTGCGAATTTCGAGCTCGATGCGCCGCACGAGCGCGAAAAACCGGTGCAGTGGAAAAATTTCAGCGTCTCGCTCGGGCAGTTCGATTTGGCGTCGCGCCAGGCGGCCGTCACCGAAGTGAAAAGCGACGGGATGCAGCTGTTCGTTCGCCGCGAGCGCGACGGGAAATTGAGTCTCGAGTCGCTGATGCGCGGCGCATCGCCACCGCCCCGCAGCGAGGGCTCGACTGCGCGCGAGCGGAGGCGAATGCCGCGCGAGAGCAGGCGGGCGGTGCGCAAACCCGTCCCGCTAAGCATCAACCAGAACGGCCAGCAGCTCACCGTTGCGCCGCCGCCGCAGAATTTTCAATTCAAGGTCGCCTCGGTCGCGCTGGAGCAGACTGACGCCACCTTCATCGACGAGAGCGCGCCGCAACCGGTCAAAGTAGTGGTGGCGCCGCTGAATCTGCATCTGAAGGATGTGTCGAGCGATTTCAGCAAACCTTTTGCTGTCGATGTTGACGGCACGCTGAATCGCAAGGGCACCTTCAAAGTTACCGGCACGGCGACGGTTGCGCCGCTCAAGGCCAACCTGCGCATCGCGACCAGGCGACTGGACCTGGCATTTGCGGATCCGTACGTGAGCAGCAGGATGAACGCGAAGATCACGAGCGCGAACCTGACGATGGACGGGGCGGTCGGCCTGGAACAGGTGCGCAAGGATTTTCTCGTCAGCTACAAAGGCGACGCCTCGCTCGGCAGCGTGCGGATGCTCGACAAGCTGACCAACGATCTGTTTTTCAGAATGGCCGCGCTGAACGTGAACCGCATCGACTTCGCGCTCGGCAAAGGTCCGCCCAAAGTACACGTTGGTTTGATCGCGCTGAACGATTTTTATTCGCGGGTCATTCTCAACAGCAACGGCAAGCTGAACCTGAAAGACATCACGGCGGGCCCACAGGAGGCGCCGACGTCGCTGACGCGAGCGACTGGAGCACCGGGTTCGAAAGGCGCGGTTCCAGTGGCGCCGACCGCGACGCCGACTCCGGCGGCCGCACCGAGCCAGTCCGCGGCGACAGCTCCTGAAGCGTCTCCGGCGGCGGAGGCGAGTCCGGCGCAGCCATACGCGGGTCAGCCGATGAACGCCGACGTCGAGTTGAGCAAGATCACACTCAAGGGCGGCAAGGTCGATTACACCGACAACTTTATCAAGCCCAACTACACCGCGAACCTGAGCGACATGGAGGGCAGCATCGGTGCGTTCGGGACGAAGTCCACAACGCCGGCGGACGTTTCACTCGATGGAAAAATTAACGGCAGCGCGCCCATCAATATCGACGGATCGATAAATCCGCTCGCGCCCACTGCATTCGTCGATATCAAGGCAAAGGCCGACGGGGTCGAACTGACCGGGCTCTCGCCGTACACGACCAAGTACACCGGCTATCCGATCGTCAAAGGCACGCTGACCGTCGATGTACATTACCTGCTGGACGCCGGGAAGCTGACGGCCGATAACCACATTTTCATCGATCAACTGACGTTCGGCGATCACGTAGACAGCCCGGACGCGACCAACCTGCCGATTCGACTCGCGGTTTCATTGCTCAAGAATTCGAAGGGAGTAATCGACGTGCGAGTCCCGATATCGGGGTCGCTGTCGGATCCGCAATTCAGCATCGGCAGCGTCATCCTGGGCGCGTTCATGAACCTGATCGTCAGGGCCGCAACGGCGCCGTTCTCGTTGATAGCAGCCGCGTTCGGCGGCGGCAGCGGCGCGCAGCAAGACCTCGGCTATATAGAATTTGCGCCCGGCTACGCGACGTTGACGCCGGACAGTCAGCAGAAGCTGGATACGATCGCGAAGGCGTTGGCCGATCGGCCCGCGTTGAAACTCAACATTTGCGGGCGCGTCGATCCCGAATTCGACCAGGACGGCTACCGCGAAGCGTCACTCGATCACAGTATTCAGGTGCTCAGGCACAAGGCCGAGGGAGATAGCGCGGAGGCGAACGGCAAAAGCGCCCCGCTCTCGACGGCGGACTACAACAAGTACCTGGCGAAGGTCTACAGCGCGGGAGACTTCAAGAAGCCGCGCGACCTGGTTGGCTTGGCGAAGACCGAGCCGCCGGATGAGATGAAGAAACTGATTTTCGCCAACACTCCCGTGACCGATCAGGACTTGCAGCATCTGGCGGACGCGCGGGCCAATGCGGTGCGCGCGTACCTGAGCACGAAACAGGTGGACGCGGCGCGAATGTTCATAGTCGCGCCGAAGATGGACGCCAGCGGAATCAAGGATCAGGGCAAGACCACGCGCGTCGATCTATCGCTGGAGTGACGCGCGGGCGGTAAACCTGACCCCTTCCCATATTTCCGTAGTGGGAAGGGGGACAATCCTGTGGGCTCCTAGAGCGCGCCGAAGATGTGATCTGGGATCGTGTCCCACGCGCGGCGCTCTTGGTCGCGCGGCGCGTCTTCGAGTCTCGTATTCGCGCCGAAGACCATCGTTGGCCGGTGCGCTTGGTCGTAACTCGTCCACGTGCCGGCGCTCTCGCAGCTTGGGTCGCCTGAACGCGCAAACGCCAGCCACGCGTCCTGCATCTGGGTTGCGAGCTTTTCTGCGGCCGCACCGGTGCCTGCGAACGCGGCCATCCCGGGGATGTGATTGGTGCCGAAGACGAAGCCGAGCTCGAGTGCATGGCATGAGCCGAGCACACCGCCCATCGCAGGCGACGGCCACGTGAAGAGATAACTGTAAACGCGCGAGTCGTGGCGGCGTTGGACTTGCGCCAGGCGGACGCCGGGAATGCGGAAAACGCGGTCGGTCTCGATTGCGGTGAACAGGTCGGCGGGTGTGACGGACTCGCCGCGCGCGGCGCGCGCCTTTTCGTACGAATCCGCCAGTGCGTCGGCTGCAGGAGCGGCCAGGCGCCTGCTGATACGCGCGCCGAGTCCCGCGCGGTCGAGTTGGTACAACGAAGGATCCATCAAGGAGAACAATTTCCACTCCTCGAGCGTCGAACCGACCATCACGGCCACGCCCGCCGCCGAGCCGTCTGCAACCATCTCGATCGCAGTGCGCGGCACGTGAGTACCGTCGGCCACCGGCTGATACGCCATCCCGAGTTCCGGGTCGGGCGTTTTGCCGTCGTCGAGCAGCGTGCCAGTGAGCAATTGCGCAGGTGTCAGCGCACGGATGGCGGCGGCGTCGCCGGGCTGGACGTGGAGCTTCGACAGGACTCGCTCTGCAGCGCGGTTCGCGCGCGCGACCGGGGCGCCGGTGTGACATGCGCCGCTTTGCGGTATCGCCTTGTGGAACAGGCCGCGCGCGGCGGGCATCGCGAGTAGAGTTCCGACACTCATGCCGCCGGCCGACTCGCCGAAGATGGTGACGTTGCCGGGGTCGCCGCCGAACTCGGCGATGTTGTCGCGAACCCATTCGAGCGCCGCGACTTGATCGAGCATCCCTTCGTTGCCGGTCGCCGGAATTTTGCCGCCGGTCACGTCCGCCAGCCGGAGAAAGCCCAGTGGCCCGAGACGATAGTTGACCGTGACTACGACCACGTCGCCGCGTCGTGCGAGAACCGAACCGTCGTAGAGCGCCTGCGAGCCGGAGCCGATCGTGAACGCGCCGCCGTGAATCCAGACCATCACCGGCCGGCGCTTGCCGCCGAGCGCGGGAGTCCAGACGTTGAGCGAGAGGCAATCCTCGGATTGCTCGCCCTCGATCACCATCGCGGAGAGCGCGCTCAGCATCACGCTGTTCTGATGAGCCACCGCGCCGAAACGGCGGGCGTCGCGCACACCGCTCCACGACGCGGGCTTCTCGGGCGGGAGCCATCGGCGCGCGCCGGTGGGAGGCGCCGCAAACGGGATACCCTTGAAGACGAATAGTCCGCCCTGCTCGTCGCCGTCGAGCTTGCCTTGATGGATCGAAACAGTCGCGCCCATGTGGATGAACCTCGGTACGATGGATTGCGGCGATTCTCGCAGAATTCATGGGCGGTTAACAAACGTCTTCAGCTTAGTGGTAAGGTGCAGGGGATAACCCCTGCGCGGGGACGCGTGAAACCCAAGGCGGGCTTCACATACAATCGCGTGATGGCAAAACAACGCTCGATCCGGTTTGGAATACTCGGCGCGGCGCGAATTACGCCGGATGCGTTGATCAAGGCGGCGCAAAACGTGCCGGATGCTGAAGTCGTCGCGGTCGCGGCGCGCGACCCGAAGCGAGCGCAGGAATTCGCGGCCGCCCACGGTATTCCGAAGGTGCACACGACGTACGACGACTTAGTCAACGACCCCGAGCTCGATGTCATTTACAACCCGCTGCCCAACTCGCTTCATTGCCGATGGACGATCGCGGCACTACGCGCGAGCAAGCACGTGCTGTGTGAAAAGCCGATAGCTTCCAACGCGGTCGAGGCTGAGCGGATGGCGAAGGCGGCGGCTGAGACCGGAAAGATTCTCGGCGAGGCGTTCCACTACCGCTATCATCCGCTTGCCGACCGAATCCATGCGCTTATGAACGACGGGACGCTCGGCCGCCTGGTCCACGTCGAGGGCCAGTTTTCGGTGCCGATCCCCGAATCGAACATACGCTTCGATTGGAGCCTCGCCGGCGGCGCCACGATGGATTTGGGATGCTACCCGCTCCACATGATTCGCTATTTCTCGGGACTGACGCCCCGGGTGATCAGCGCCAAGGCGGAAATCGGACCCAAGGACATCGACATCACGATGGAGGCGGCGCTCGAACTCGCAGGCGGCGTGACGGCCACGATGAGCTGTGCGATGAAGAAGGACTCGCCGCTTCGGGCGTCATTCACGGCGCGCGGCGAGCGCGGGGAACTGCGCGTTACGAATCCCATCGCGCCCCATCGCGGGCATCAGCTCACGGTAAAGACAGGCGCGGGAGAAAAGAACGAGACGGTGCCGGGCGACACGACTTTTACCCATCAGTTGCGCGCGTTCGTCAAGGCCGTGCGCGGCGAGGCCACGTTTCCCACCGACGGGACCCAGGGAATCATCAATATGCGCGTGATCGACGACGTTTACAGGGCGGCAGGCCTTCCACCACGCGCACTTGCCTAAAATCAGGACCCAGAGTCGGTTGCTACAAATCAAGGCTTGAAATGACTAGAGATGCTGGATAAATGTGGTTTCGTACCGCCGTTGACGTTATGGACATCTAAAAGAGGTAAATGAGCAATGGAATTGGCGAAGACGCCTGCAAAAGTTGTCTGGGAGGGACTTTGGTAATGAAAGGACCTTTGAAGTATCTGACGATGTCGGCGGCTGCGGTTGTTTTCGTATCGGGCCTCATCGCGGGCTCGGCCAGCTTCGCGCGCGCCCATGACACGGCTTCGCCGGCTGGCGACGACGGTGTGGTTTCAGCTCCATCTGTTGCCACGCAGCCGGACAAGGCGCTACCCCTGGATTTCGGCGGATGCTGGGACGGCACCGGCATCGATGGCAGCCTTGAGGACAACAGCTACGGGCCCGGAGTGGGCTGGATTGGGATCGACCAGAGCGGCAAGTCCATCAAAGGCGGAGGCGATAGCTACTACGAGTTCCTGTTTGACGACGGCGCTTATGCCTATGGCACTTTCAAGGGAAAGGCGAGTGCGACCGGATTTAGCGTGAAAGGCAAAGCCGGCGGCAAGTGCAGGGTGAAAATTATCGGCACCTTTGGCAGCGACGACGATATCGTCGGGACCTACGATTTCACTCATTGCCAGAAGACTGATTTTACTGCGAACGGAACGTTCGACCTTCCGCTGAACGATTCGGGCTGCATATTCGTCACCCCTCCGTAATTCTTGCTGCATCGACGCGGTGCGAAATCTCAACGTGTAGGTGGTGGGCCTGTTGTGCGACCCGCACAGCGGGCCCTTCCGCTTTTTTGGGTTGCGGTCGGCAAACCGCGCAATCGGTTCGAGCGACTGCAAGAACTCCGCGCGCAGACAATTCCCCGCTATTTCGTGATATAGCCCTCGCAGTAACCCATTGCATGGATACGGAGGGAAAATGGCGAGCGAACAACTGGGCAAGGTAGTCGAGCGAATCAAGTCGCAGCCGCAGAATCCGAATGCGTCGCTCGAGCAGCGGCGCTCCGGGATGGAGAAAATCAGCGAGCGTGTCCCGGCCGACGTGATTTGCGAGAAGGTCAATGCGGGCGGCGTCAACGCCGAATGGATCGCGGCGCCCGGCGCGACGGCCGATCGAGTGATTCTGTACCTGCACGGCGGCGGCTACGTGCTCGGCTCGATCAATACGCATCGCGCAATGATTTCGAGAATCGCGCGAGCCTCCAATGCGCGGGCGCTGGCGATAGACTACCGGCTCGCGCCTGAGCATCCGTTTCCCGCCGCGGTCGATGACGCGCTCGCCGCGTACCGCTGGCTGCTCGCGCAAGGCTACAAGCCGGACAGGATTGTCATTGCCGGCGATTCCGCGGGCGGCGGACTCACGCTGGCGGCGTTGGTGGCGATTCGCGACGCGGGGCTGCCGATACCGGCTGGCGCCGTTCCGATTTCGCCCTGGACGGACCTGGAAGGCACGGGAGAGTCGGTGCGTACCAGAGCCACCAAAGACGTGATGGTGACGCAGGACAATCTCGCGCAGTCGGCGAAGCAGTACTACGGCGCGCACGATCCGAAGCATCCGCTGATATCGCCGCTGCACGCGGATTTTCGCGGTCTGCCGCCGATTTTAATCCACGTCGGCGACGCGGAAATCCTGCTCGATGACGCGACGCGGGTCGCCGCGCGCGCAAAAGCAGCCGGCGTGCAAGTCGAACTCGAGGTCTGGGACGAGATGCCTCACGTCTGGCACGTGTTTGCGAAGTTGCTGCCCGAAGGACAGCAGGCGATCGACAAGATCGGGAAGTTCGTGATCGCCCGCACGTCTTAGGTCGAGTCGGCGCGGGTCACCTGCTCAGAATGCGTAGTGCACGCTGGTGAGTTGCTCTGACACTTGCCAGAGCCGGGCGGCGACCGCGGCGTCCTGCGCAGCAGCACTGCAACTGACCTTGACGGGATTCCCCCACAGCTCGGCGATTCCGTCAGGACCGATGTAGTCTCCGCCATGGACATCGGGCGCGACGGCCGCGTACTCGGTCGGCAGCGCGCCCATCGCAGCGCTTTGCGCCAGCAGGCTGTTGGCGACTGAGAAGATAGATTCGAGCATCGACGATCCGGACATCCGGGGTCCCGCGGCTTGCAGATTGGTCGCCGCATATCCGGGATGGCATGCGACACATAACAATTTCTTGCCGGCTGCATCCACTTTGCGCTGTAACTCAAGGGTGAACAGCAGGTTGGCGAGTTTGCTCTGCCCGTAAGCCATCCACTTGCGGTAGCCGTTGTGCCATTGCAGATCGTCGAAACGAATTGTGCCCATGCGATGCGCGCCGCTGCTCACGTTGACCACTCGCGCACCATCGGTGGCCAGCAATCGATCGAGCAGCAGGCCGGTCAGCGCGAAATGCCCGAGGTGATTGGTGCCGAACTGCATCTCGAAGCCGTCGGCAGTTTGCCGATACGGAATCGCCATGACGCCGGCGTTGTTGCACAGCACATGCAGCGCGGGATGCTCCAAATGGAAGGCGTCGGCGAAGCCGCGCACCGACGCGAGGTTCGAGAGATCAAGCTCCATCACCGCGACCTTGGCTCCCGGCGCTGACGCGGTGATCTGAGCAGCTGCCGTGCGAGCCTTGCCCAGGTCGCGGCAGGCCAGGGTGACGTCGGCCCGCTTGCGCGCGAACGCCAGCGCGGCTTCATAGCCGATGCCGCTGTTGCCGCCGGTCACAACGATCGTCTTGCCGGAAAGATCCGGTATGTCATCAGCGGTCCACGGTTTCTTGTCGGGCATAGTGAGCGTTCCTCCTGGTCGGTTACATGAAACCTATCACACGATTACCATTTGAGTGCGGAAGTCATAACATCCGCGATGCGATATACTGTTTCAATACAGATCCGCTTCGACAAGGAGCTAAACAAAATGCAAATGGGAATGGTCGGCCTCGGCCGAATGGGTGCGAATATGGTGCGGCGCCTGATCCATGCCGGTCACGAATGCGTCGTGTTTGACGTGAGCGCCGCCGCGGTCCAGGAATTGGCCAAGGAGAAGGGCGTCATCGGTGCGTCGAGTCTCGACGACTTTGCCGCCAAGCTCAAACTGCCGCGAGTGGCATGGATGATGGTGCCGGCGGCCGTTGTCGAGCAGACGGTCGCCGACCTATCGAGCCGGTTCCAGCGCGGCGACATCATCGTTGACGGCGGCAACTCGTATTACATCGACGACATCCGCCGCGCCGAGTCCCTCGCGTCGAAGGGGATTCACTACGTCGATTCGGGGACCAGCGGCGGCGTTTTCGGACTCGAGCGTGGATTTTGCCAGATGATCGGCGGCGAGCCGCAAGTCGTCAAGCATCTCGACTCGATTTTTGCGACGCTCGCGCCACCGATCGATTCCGCGCCGCGCACTCCCGGCCGCGAGAAGGTGAAGGGCAGCACCGCCGAGCACGGCTATCTGCATTGCGGACCGAACGGCGCGGGCCACTTCGTGAAAATGGTTCACAACGGGATCGAGTACGGAATCATGGCGGCGTATGCGGAGGGGATGAACATTCTGAAAAACGCCAACGTCGGCAAACAGACCCACGCGGTCGACGCGGAGACCACGCCGCTGCGCAATCCAAAACTGTACCAGTACGACTTCAATCTAACCGACATCGCCGAGGTATGGCGGCGCGGCAGCGTGATCGCGTCGTGGCTGCTGGACCTGACCGCCGACGCTCTCCTGGGCGATCCGGAGTTGAAGAAATTTGCGGGGCGCGTATCGGACTCGGGCGAAGGCCGCTGGACGATCGACGCGGCGATTGACGAGGGCGTCCCGGCGCACGTGCTCACCGCCGCGCTCTACGAGCGCTTCGGCTCGCGCGGTGCGGCTGACTTCGCCGACAAGCTGCTGTCGGCGATGCGCTACGAATTCGGCGGACACGTGGAGAAGAAAGCCTAGCAGGTAGTTCCGATGGCGACCTCAGCGCCAAAGAACGCAGCCAACAAAGCTGTTCGCGTGCATTCCGGCGATCCATGCGTGTTCGTCATCTTCGGCGCGACCGGCGACTTGACCAAGCGGCTATTGATGCCTTCGCTGTATAATCTGCTCGCCAACAAACTGCTGCCGGACAGGTTCGCCATCGTCGGCGTCAGCAACGTGAAGATGAGCTCCGAAGATTTCCGCAAGCAGCTCGGCGACGAGATCAAACAGTTCGCGACAACCACGGTCAGGTCCGAGCTATGGAAATGGTTCGACCAGCGCATCTCCTACATGTCGGGCGACTTCAAGGATCCGGCGACCTACACGAGCCTCAAGTCGGAGCTCGAGTCGGCAGACAGGACGCATGGGACGCCGGGAAATTACCTGTTCTACACCGCGGTATCGCCGAGTTTTTTCGGCGAGATCGTCAAGCAACTGGCGAGGGCGGGACTCACCAAAGAAACCGACGGGCATTGGCGAAGAGTGATCGTTGAGAAGCCGTTCGGCCACGATTTGGAATCGGCGAATGCGCTCAATCGCGAGATCGGCGCATGCATCCGCGAGGATCAGACCTTTCGAATCGATCACTATCTCGGCAAAGAAACCGTTCAAAACATCATGGCGTTTCGCTTCGGCAACGGCATCTTCGAACCGCTGTGGAACAACAGTTATATCGACCACGTGCAAATCACGGTGGCGGAGACCGTCGGCGTCGAGCATCGCGGCGCGTTTTATGAGTCGACCGGCGCGCTGCGCGACATGGTGCCGAATCACATCCTGGCGCTGGTCTCGCTGACCGCGATGGAACCGCCCAATTCGTTCGACTCCGAGCCGGTGCGCGACGAGAAGACCAAGGTGCTGCGCGCAATCCGCCCGCTCAATCCGGACGACGTTCCAAAATGGGCGGTGCGGGGCCAGTATGGACCCGGCACCCTGGACGGCAAGCAAGTAGCGGGCTATCGCTTGGAGCCGCAGGTCGATCCCAAGTCCGGTACCGAGAGTTACGTGGCGATGAAGCTCGCGATCGACAACTGGCGGTGGGCCGGCGTGCCCTTCTACCTGCGCACGGGAAAGCGGATGGCGAAGCGCGTTACGGAAATCGCGATCAAGTTCAAGGCGCCGCCGGCGTTGCTCTTCCGGCAGACTGGCGTCAGGCGCCTCGAGCAGAATGAGTTGGTGTTGCACATTCAGCCGAACGAGGGCATCTCGCTAAGCTTCAGCGCCAAGATTCCCGGACCGGTGGTCAGGCTGGGCGGCGTCGATATGAATTTCAAATACGCCGACTACTTCGGCGCGGCGCCGAGCATCGGCTACGAGACGCTGCTGCTGGATTGCATGATCGGCGACCCTACTCTGTTCCAGCGCGCCGACACCGTGGACGCCGGATGGCGCGTGGTCGATCCGATCCTGGCCGCATGGAAAGCCAGTCCAGCCAACGACTTCCCCGACTATGCAGCCGGGTCGTGGGGGCCGCGCACAGCGGACGAGTTGCTCCAACGCGACGGCCGCAAATGGAGAGAAACCTGAACATGACATCGCTGCGAGAAGTGTTGAAGGGGGCGGAGGCGGACAAGGTCGCCGTCGGTCATTTCAATTTTTCGGAACTGGTCTCGTTCAACGCGATCGTCGCCGCCGCGCGCGACAGGAAGTTGCCGGTGATGGTCGGCGTGTCCGAGGGCGAGCGCGAATTCACCGGCGTCCGTCAGGCCGCGGCGCTGGTGAAGGCGGTTCGCGACGAGTACGACTATCCGATTTTTCTGAATGCCGACCACACGCACTCGATCGCCAAAGCCGAGGCCGCGGCGAAAGCCGGCTTCGACGAAATCATCTTCGACGGCTCGGCGCTCCCGCTCGAGGAAAACATCGCGCAGACGAAGAAAGCGATCGAGGCGATCAAATCGATCAACCCTGCAATTCTTGTCGAGGGCGAAATCGGCTGGATCGGCGCGTCGTCGGCCGTGATCGACAAGGTCCCGGAGGGTGTCGGAGTCCTGACGACTCCTGACGAGGCGAAACAATTCGTCGGCGCCACCAAAGTCGACGTGCTGGCGCCGGCCGTCGGCAACATGCACGGAATGCTCGCGAGCATGGTCCACGGCAACGTCCAGAAGCGGCTGAACATCGAGCGGATCGCCGAGATAAAGGCGGCGGCGAAAATCTTCATGACGCTGCACGGCGGGTCGGGCACCAACGACGACGACTTCAAGCGCGCGATCAGGGCCGGCATGACCATCGTCCACGTCAACACGGAACTGCGGCTGGCATGGCGACGGGGAGTCGAAGCGGGGCTGGCGGCGGAGGCAAACGAGGTGGCGCCGTACAAGATCCTGGGGCCGGCGGTCGAGGCGGTGAAGAAAGTGGTTGGTTCGCGGCTCGAGCTGTTCAGCTCGAAATAGGAACTTACTTGGCCCAGCCTTTTTCGTACGGCGCCGACATCCGGCCGATTGCGCGCAGGTGCATGAACTTCCATTCGCCGTCGAGCTTAACGTAGTCGTCTTCGTAGCGCGCGCCCAGCCACATCGCGCGATTTCCGCTGCGCATGGTGAACGGGCCGATGAAGTACCAGATGCCGGTGGCGCGCTCGCCGTGGACATCGATGATCGGATTCATGACGTTATGCTGCGAGAAGCTGATTCGTTCCTGGAAGCCCTGGAACAGTTTGCGGATCGCATCGTGCCTCTGATGTCGCCCGACGCCGGCGCCCTCCCAGACGCCGTCGGGCGCAAACAGCGCGGTGATTTTCGCCGGATCGTGATTGTCGTCGCAGATCGCGCAGTAGCGGGCTTTGAGTTTCTTGATTGCCTCGATGTCTTCGAGAACCGCGATACGCTTTTCGAGGTCGTTGATATCCATCGTCGCTATTTATCCGTCGGCAGATTTACGAATACCGCGGCGGTGACGACGGTGGTCCACAGGCCGTCGCGATCGCCGATGGCGGATTGCGTGATGTTTCGCGTCTGCACAATTTTATCCGATAGCTTCCACACGTCCTTGCGTTCGTCGTAGCTGACGTTGGGGTCGAAGTCCACCCCGAGCGCCGTCGCGAGCATCGTGGCGGCGAGATCCTCGGCGTAGTCGCCGGCCTTCTCGTCGGTCTGCCCGAAGCTCTTGTGCTCAGACAGGTAGCCGTACTGATCCTTGTCGGCGGGAATCGCGAGGCCGACCGAGGTGGCGATCAGGCGATGCGGTTCGTCGGTCGAGTTGTCGTACATGACGGTATAAACAATCTGTCCGGGGGTCAGGCTCTTCAGCCCGTCCTGGATTGAAACGACCTTGCAGCCGGGAGGAAAGATTGAGCTGACGCGAACGAGATTGAACTCGGCGATGCGCGCATCGCGCAGCGCGAGCTCGAAGGAGGTGAGCTTCTCGCGATGCCTGCCGACGCCCTTGGTCAGAAAAATCGCTTTGCCTGTTGGCCCCATCTAATTTTGTTCCTCACGATCGATTTCTCCATGTACATAGAGCAAGCGCAAGAGTTTTGCGAGATTACGCGTCGATTATCCGTTCGTGAATAATGTTCGGCGACGGGGTAAGATTGGGCTCACAGAAACACGCGAGGTGACGTCGTGATCGAGACGAGTCCATTCGGTAAAACCGGGCATCAGAGCACGCGCGCTATTTTCGGCGCCGCCGCACTGGGCGGAATGAAGCAGGACAAGGCCGACGCGGTGCTCGAAGTGCTGCTCGAATACGGCATCAATCATATAGATACGGCGGCGTCGTACGGCGACTCGGAATTGCGGATCGGACCGTGGATGCGGGAGCATCGCAAGCGGTTTTTTCTCGCCACCAAGACTGGCGACCGCACGTATCAAGGCGCGCGCGACAGTCTCCATCGCTCGCTCGAACGGCTGCGCGTCGATCAGGTGGACCTGATCCAGATGCACAACCTGGCGGCTGAGAATGAATGGACGACGGCGCTGGGAGGGGGCGGCGCGCTGGAAGCGTTGGTCGAAGCGCGGACCCAGGGACTGGTGCGGTTCATCGGAGTCACGGGTCACGGTTCGCAGATAGCCGCGATGCATCGCCGCAGCCTGGAGCGCTTCGCATTCGACTCGGTGCTGTTTCCGTACAACTTCACCATGCTGGATATCAGGTCGTATGCAGAAGACGTCGAGGCGCTGCTTAAAGTCTGCCGCGAGCGCGGTGTCGCGACGCAGACGATCAAGTCGGTGGCGCGGCGGCGCTGGCAAAATGGCGACGGCCCAAAATTCAGCTGGTACGAGCCGCTGCGCGACCGCGACGCGATCCGCCGCGGCGTGCATTTCGTGCTGAGCCGGCCGGGGCTGTTCCTGAATACGTCGAGCGACGCGACGCTCCTGCGCGATATCCTGGATGCGGCGAGCGCGAAAGCCACCGCGCCGGCGCGCGCGGAGATGGAGGCCGACGTCGAGCGGTACGCGATGGAACCGCTGTTCATCCCCGGCGTGTCCGACACGATTTAGTATACGCCGGGGATCAGGCGGTAGGTGCGCGCGCAGTAAGTGTCGAATTCCGCGCCGAACTGCGAGCGCAGCATAGCCTCTTCCGCGTGTATGCGCGCCACCAGCGGTGGTACCAGAATGGCTGCTATCAGAACGCCGACCAGTGAACGAAAGGCCAGCACGAATCCCAGCACGCTGAGTAGCAATCCCAGGTAGCTGGGATTGCGAATAACGCCATAGATCCCATTCGTCACCAGCGTGTGGCCCTGCTGTATCGCGACCAGCCCGCTGAACCGCCGGCCGAGCACGAACACCGGCCACAAGCGCAGCGTGCAGCCGACGGTGAAAAGCACCACGCCAATCCATCGAACGGTTTCGCCGTCGATCGTCAGAAAGTCCATCCGATCCGTGTAGGCCGGAAGATAGGAGATGAGCAGCAGGATCACTCCAAACGCTGCAAGTACCCAGCGGTTGCCACGATCCTCGCGCTCACCCGAGCTCAGATTTCCTTCGGTGAACAGCGACGCGACCAGCATCACGCCGCCCACGATCGCGAGCGCTATCAGCGCCGTGTGTGCGTAAAAGAACGCAAGCCCGCCCATGCCGAGAACAGTCAAACCGACCTGAACTCCCACCACCACGAAGATGAGTATGTATCGCGCGTCTGGCGTCATCGGACTTACCGTATCGATTCTAAACTACTTTGCGAAAGGCCAGCGCGGGCGGAAGGCGGACTGCTTCTACTATTGGGACTATGCCGCTTACTATGCTTACGGCCAGGGCGGCTATTATTGCGTTCAGGGTTTGAGCGGGGGTTACCCATAGGGCGCCGTTGCCGCCTAGCGCGGCGCCTAAGGTGATGCCGCCGGAGAACATCCAGAGTGCGGGGAGGGCGCCGATGATTCCACCCAGGAGTCCTATCGCGGCGCATTCGCCGAACAGCAGGAACGCGACGGCGCCGCGACCGAAGCCTAGCGCCCGCATCACGGCAACGTCGCTGATTTGCTCGCGCACCATCATGACAGTCGAGTTGGCTGCTATGAGCAGGACCGTCAGCAAGACTACGAGGCATAGCGCGAAGACGATCGCGCGGATGTTGCCGATGGCGGAGAGGCCGGAAGAGAGCGCGTCGCTTTCGGTCATGGTGCGTGTTTCGGCGTCAGAATTGGCGAAGTGCTCGTCGATCTGTTTGGCGAGTGTGGCCATCGCGTCGGCGCTGGTGGCGCGCACGATGATGTTCCAGGCGATGTCCTCGTCGGGCAGCCCGTGCGCTTTGCGCGTCGCCATCATGTAGTCGCGGCGAATGAGAAAGATGTTGGGATAGCGCTTGGACTTCATCTGACCGACGATGATGAAGGTCATTTCCATGTGGTCGGCGTCGGTACTGCGTAGCGTGACGGTCTCGCCAATCTTCCAGCCGTATTTGCGAATTAGAATTTCGCCGACGACGGCGGCGCGCTTGTCTTTCGCGGCCGCCTCGCGCTGTTGGCCGGTCAGCGCGTAGTCGGGATACACGTCGGCTATTTCCGGCCCGGCGCCGACGGCGAACACCGGATCGCTGACGTCGCGCCACGTCGCGGGCCATCCGGTGATCGCCACGCACGCGGCGACGCCGGGCATCTTGTTGATGTCGTCGCAGTAGCGCGCCGGCAGATCCTCCCACGGCGCGGTTTTGTTGTTGATGATGAGGCGGAGCGTGCCCGAGGCGTCCTTGACGACGCGATCCATCGAGGCCGGCACCGACACGAGCACGGTGTAGATGAAAGTGGCCAGCGCGATGGTGAGAATAGTCAGGATGGTGCGGCGCAAATTCCGGCGCATGTTGCGCTCGATCAATTTTATCCAGTTGAACATGATGCTCCCATTCAGACCGAGCGCAGCGATTCGATTATTCCGATGCGCGAGGCGCGCCATGCGGGCAGGAATCCGCCGAGCGCTCCGATCAGAATTGCGGCGATCATCCCCGACACGAACGCGCCCAGCGTCAGCCGAAACCTGAAGATGAACTCGCCGACGTTCATCAGTTGGCTGCTGAGTCCGGTCGAATACGCGACCAGCACGCCGAGGATCTCGCCGAGCACGCCGCCGGCGAGCGCGAGCACGACGCTCTCGATTACGAAACTGGCGAGCACGTTGAAGCGGCTGAAGCCCAGCACTCGCAGCACGCCGATTTCGCCGGTGCGGCGCGCAACCGCGGAATACATCGTGTTCATCGCGCCGAACATTGAGCCGATGGCGAGAACGAGAGCAACGATCAGGCCGAGCGCGCGCAGCTGATCGACGAACCCGGTTTGCTTCGCGTAAAACTCCTGCTCCGACATCGTATCGACCTTGAGCCGCGAATCGGTGGTCAGCGACTTGGCGAAGTCGTCTTGCGTGCCCGGCTTGAGCACGACGTGAAGCACCTGGAAGCCGTTAGCGACGTGGATATCCTGGGTCAGAATACCGAGGTCGGTCAGCACTTCGGACTCGCGCGCGCTGTCCCGATCGGAAAAAATACCGACAATTTTGAAGACCCGCGGTCCGAATTTGAAATCGCTCCCAACCGCGAGATTGGGAAAACGCGCGGCCAGCTTACAGCCGACGACCATCTCGGGCGTGCCGCGATTTTGGCCAGCGCCCGCTCTGCAAGCGCATCGCGCGATGGACCTGGTAGGCGATTGGATAGACGCCGCGAAGCAGCGTGAATATCGCGCGCGAAGGGGGCGCGTCGGGCACGGGATTGAAGCCGGTGATCACCTCGGGCGAGACGAGCGCCTGGCCGTCGGCAGTCGTCGCGATTTGCGGGCGGCTTTTGATGATCTCGTATTGCTCGTGCGAAATGAAGCTGCCGCCCTCGTCGGTGGTGCCGCGGCTGAGCACGATCCAGTTGTCGGGGAGCGCGTTTTGCATCACGGTCGCGCGCAGGCCGGCGACGAAGCCCGACAAGATGAACAGCAGCATCACGACCAGCGCGATGACCGACGCCGTCATCGCGGCGGTAGCGCGGCGAACCATCAGGCTGCGCAAGTTGTAGCGAAGCGGGATCACTTTGCCTCCCGGGAAATCGCGCCGGGTGGAACGGACCTTTGTGCTTTCTGGAAAGGAATGAATTTTAGACTGTCGGCGCGTGTGAGCCTAGAGGCTTTGGTGCAGCGCGCAAACTGCGGCGGCGCTGCCGAGTAGCGCTTGGCGGCGGCGCGGCTTCGATACTAAGCTTCGGAAATAAAATTGGAGGCGCAGCGATGTCCAGCGGGAGCAAGTCAGAGGCGCAGCGGATTCGCGCGAGTCTCAAGCATCCGGTGATCGACGCCGACGGGCATTGGCTGGAGTTCGGGCCGATCATCGTCGAGCAGTTGAAAAAATTCGGCGGCAGCCGCGCCGTCGAGGGATTTCGCGCGTTCAACGGCCGGGTGTCGAAGCAACTGACGGCCTCGGAGGAAGAACGCAAGCTCAAGCGCCGCGCGCAGGAAGCATTCTGGGCGCTGCCGACGAAGAACACTCGCGATCGCGCGACCGAGATTTTGCCGCGGCTGCTCTACGAAAGGCTCGACGAATTCGGCATGGATTTCACCGTGTTGTATCCGACCGCAGGGCTGGGTGTGCCGTTCCATCCCGACGACGAAACGCGGCGCACGACGTGCCGCGCGTTCAACCGGTTCATCGCGGAATTTTTCTGAGAATTTTCCGACTGCATTACGCCCGCCGCGGTGATCCCGATGCATACTCCCGAGGAGGCGTGTGCGGAACTCGAGTACGTGGTGAAGGAACTCGGGCTGAAGGTCGTGATGATGGCGAGCATGGTGCGCCGCCAGATACCGGCGGTGGCCGCGAAGACGCCCGACGCGGCGCGATTCGCGACGTGGTTCGACATGCTCGGGCTCGACAGCGAGTACAACTACGATCCGGTGTGGGCGAAATGCGTCGAGTTGGGAATCTCGCCGACATTTCATTCCGGTTCACGCGGCGTTGGATTGCGCAATTCGCCGACCAATTTCGTTTACAACCACATCGGGCATTTCGCCGCGGCGAGCGAAGCGGTATGCAAGGCGATTTTCTTAGGGGGCGTGACGCGCCGGTTTCCGCAACTCAAGATGGGGTTCCTCGAAGGCGGAGTCGGATGGGCTTGCGGGCTTTACTGCGATTTGATCGGTCATTGGAAGAAGCGCAATCGCGAAGCGCTCGAAGATACGAACCCCGCCAACCTGAATCGTGAGATGCTGACGCAACTGATCCTCGAGTATGGCGGAAAGTGGGTCGCGGGCAAAATCGAGCAGAAGGCGGGCAGCGTCGAGACGATTCTCGAACCCGATCAAAGCCGCGCGACCGGCGGAATTCGCGAGCTCGACGATTTTGCCGCTTGCAAGATCAAGCGAGCGGAAGACATCCGCGATTTGTTCGTCGATAATTTTTATTTCGGCTGCGAAGCCGACGATCCGACCAATGCATACGCGTTCAATCGCAAGGCGAATCCGTACGGCGCGAAGCTCAACGTGCTGTTCGGCTCGGACATCGGGCATTTCGACGTGCCGGACATGAAGGACGTCGTGCCGGAGGCGTACGAGCTGGTCGAGCACGAGCTGATCACGGAGGACGACTTCCGCGATTTCATGTTCGTCAACCCGGTACGCTTCTGGGGCGACGCGAACCCGAATTTTTTCAAGGGCACGCGCGTCGAAAAGGAGGCCGCCGCGCTGCTCGCGCGCAACGCCGCTCGTTAGCCTTTCAGATTTTCCGCGAACGCGCGCTTGGCGGCGGCGACGAATGCGCGCACGCGCGCCGGATCCTTTTTCCCGCGATGGCCCGGAAGGTCGGTGTGCGTGAACGAGTCGACGCCCCACGGCCTGACGGTGGCGATCGCGTCGGCGACGTTGTCGGCGGAGAGCCCGCCGGCGAGGATCACCGGGATGCGCGAGCGCTCGACCACGGTGCGGCTGATTGACCAATCGTGAGTCTCGCCGGTGGCGCCGGCAAACGGCCGGCCTTTGGCGCCTGAATCGAGCATCAGGTAATCGACGCAGTCCTGATGCGCGTCGGCCTCGGTCAGGGTTTCGCCGGCGCGCACGGCAATCGCGCGCAGGAGCATGACGGGCGCTACGCGTTTGCGAATCCAGGCGCAGTCTTCGGGCTCGATCTCGCGCGCGACCACGTGCAGGACGTCGGGGCGGACGGCGTCAACCATCGCGCAAATCTCGTCGCGATCGTCGGAGAGCGACAGTGCCACACCGCGCGAGCGCGGGCGGATCGCGCCGAGAATTTCGCGGGCCAGGCCGGCGCCGATTGCTTCGGGAACGACGCCGGGCTCGGCGATGACCAGGCCTATCAGATCGGCTCCTGCGTCTGCCGTCGCGAGCGCGTCGGCCACCGACGTCATGCTGTAGATTTGTACGGCCATCGGCGGTGCCGTTAGCCGCGCCCGCCGCGCAGCAGCCTGCCGGGTGTCGCGCCGGTGCATTGCCCGTCGTCCCAGGTCATCTCGCCGTTGACGATGATCGCGCGGTAGCCGCGCGCGTGCTGCACGCGACGCCATTCGCCGCCGGGAAAGTCGTGCGCAATATCGCCGACCCAATCGGGCTCGACGCCGAGCCGATTGAGATCGTAAACGACGACGTCGGCCGCCAGCCCCTCGCGCAGGACGCCGCGGTCGCGGAAGCCGGCTGCATGCGCGGGCAGGGCCGAGAGCCGGTAGTGCGCTTCCTCGAGCGTGATGCGTTGTTCGTCGCGCACCAGCCAGCCGAGGAAGTCGGTCGTGTAGGCGCCGCCGGTGAAGAACTTGGTGTGCGCGCCGCCGTCCGACACGCCGGGAATCGTGTAGGGCGAGTCGTTGATCATCTCGGCGTAGTATTCCGGGTTGAAACCGCGGTTAGGACCGAGGAATTCGACCTTGAGGTCGCCGGCGATCGACAGATCGAGCATCACGTCGATCTCGTGCTTGTTTTCTTCGGTCGAGATTTGGCCGAGCGATTTGCCGACGTACTTCTCGAGCGCGGGATTGTCGCCGCCCCAAGTCACGATCAGATGACGAATCGGACCACCGACACCGGCCTGGATGGCTTCGAGCTTGCGATTGGCCTCGTCGTGCTCGCGCTTGATCGCCTCGCGCAGCGCCGGATCCTTCATCTTGGAGATTTTTTCGGCGTTGGTGCCGGTGGTGACGGAGCGCCACGCGGGGCTCGCGTCGTAGAGGTTCCAATGCTCGAGCGTGAACGCGAAGCCGGTGCGGAGCGTGAACGCCTGACCGAAGATCGGCAGACCCTTGTCGCGGCATCGCCTGAGCCACGCCATGCTGCGCTGATGAACCTTGGGATCGCGGCGGGCAGGCGCGATCACGTTGTGCAGGATTGGACGATTGGCCTCGGCGGCGAGCCGTTCGAGGAACGCGAGGTCGTCCTTGATGTTCCCGGTCGCCTGCGTGATCTCGATGAAGCCCTCGTCGCGCTCGCGCAGAACCCGCGCGAGGTTCAGGATATCCTCGTCGCACATCGTGTCGGTAACCATCGGCGAGCCATCGAAGTCGGCCTGCGTTGAATCGGGTCCCAGCCGTTGCACCGAGAAGCCGCCCAGGCCGGCGTCCATTCCTTCGGCGAAGATGCGGCGCATCTCTGCGCGTTCGTCTTCCGTCGCGGGCCGCGTCTTGGCCGCCTCGAGCCCCATCACGTAGGTCATTATCGACGAGGTCGGCAAGTACTGGATGACATTGACGCCCTTGGCGGTGCGATCAAGCGAGTCGAGGTACTGCGGGATCGTTTCCCAATCCCACTTCATCCCCGCCTTCATAGACTCGTAGGGAATCGCCTCGGTGCGCGTCATCGTGAGCATCGAGCGCTCGCGAAATTCCGGCTTGACCGGCACGAAGCCGAAACCGCAGTTGCCGAGCACCAACGAGGTGACGCCATGCCATCCCGAGATGGTGCAGTAAGGATCCCATCGAATCTGCGCGTCGTAGTGAGTATGCAAATCGACGAAGCCCGGAGCGACGATCAGGCCGCCTGCGTCGATGGTTTTTTTCGCGAAGCCGGGGGCGCGACCGCCGATCTGTGCGATCTTGCCGTCCTTGATCCAGATGTCGGCGCGGTATCGCGGCACGCGGGATCCGTCAACGACGGTTCCACCTTTGATGTGAAGATCGAAATCGGCCATCGAAAAGATCCCTCCTACGAGGACAAGGTTGGCCAACTGTTGCGCTACTGTTTTCGTTCTTACAGCATCGCGGGTCGTCTGGGCAACCGAGATTCAACGGCCCTGATCGGCCGTTGACAATACGTAACCATTAGGTTACAGATAATCCCAATGGCTTTGGACAAAACCATCGCTGCGCTGGGGGATCCGACGCGCAGAGAGATCCTGCGTCGGCTGGCGGACGCGCCGCGTCGTGCCGGTGAACTGGCCGGCGGATTTGCGATGAGCCGCCCCGCGATCTGCAAACACACTCGGCTGCTCACCAAAGCTGGTCTGATAAAGGCGAGAAGAAACGGGCGCAAACGAATCTACGAGCTGGCACCCTCAGGAGGCAGAGCGATGCAAGAGATGCTCGATCAGCTCGAGGCGGTGGCTGGATTCTGGGACGTCACGCTCGATGCCTTCAAACGTTATGCGGAGGGAAAGCGATGACCATTCGCAAGGTCATTTGGGTCGGACAGCTGCCGGAGACTTCATTCAAGGTGTTCTGCGAGGAAATGAGCGAATGGTGGCCGGGAGGCTTCGGCGGCAAGGACAGCAAGCTGTTTCTCGAACGGCAGGTCGGGGGGCGCTTCTTCGAAAGGCGCGCCGACGGCACTGAGTATGAGATCGGACGCGTGACCGCCTATCAGCCCGCATCGCGGGTGGCTTTCACCTGGCGCGCGCCGAGCTGGGAGATCGTCACCCAAGTAGAAATCAGGTTCGTCGCCGAGGCCGGCGGAACGCGCATTGAGCTCGAGCATAGCGGATGGGAGCAGAGCGCGCAGACCAGCGACGCGCGCAAGAATTACGACTCCGGATGGGACACGGTACTCGGCCATTACAAACGGGCATTCGTGCCGACTGCCTGACTGCAAGGAGGAACGTTATGAAGCTCTACTATTTTCCTTCACCCAATCCGCAGAAGATTCGCTTCGCGCTCAATGAGCTTGGTCTCGACTGCGAGACCGTCGCGGTTGATCTCACCAAACGCGAACAACGCTCGCCCGAATTCCTGGCGTTGAATCCATGCGGTCGGGTTCCTGTGCTGGTCGACGGGGACCTTAAGCTTTGGGAGTCTCACGCGATCCTCGCATATCTCGGCGAGAAAACCGGCAAGCTTTGGCCGACCTCTCCAGCAGGTCGCGCGGACGCACTCCGGTGGCTCTTCTTTCTTACGAGCGCTGTTTCGCCACCCGCGACCGACCTGGTATTCAATCGAATCGCCGTCAAATTGACTGGCGGCACTCCTGACGAAGCTGCAATCACGCGCGGCGAGAAGGCGCTGCCCGATCCGATTGGAATACTCGATCGACACCTCGCCGATCGCAAGTGGATGCTCGGCGCGGATTTCTCGCTGGTCGATTGCGACTACGGTCCAGTCCTCAACGTTCTGGATCGAGCCGGCTTCGACTTCGGAGATTTTCCAAATGTGCGCTCTTATCTCGAGGCTATTCGAGCACGCCGCGCATGGAAGGAAACCCCGAAGCTGCCGGGACTGTAAGATCGCTTACCAGGCGCGGCGGTAAGTTACGTAATTTGCGCAGACTTTGGCGCCGAGTTTTTCTGCGGTGCGGCGCGACGGCCAGTTGTCGTCGAGCACGAGCGTATAACTCAGATACTTCGAGCCTTGGCGGATCAGGTGCAGGTAGGAATACGCGGCCATCGCGAGGTTCACGCCGCGGCCGCGCGCCGCTTCGAGCACGCCGATGCCGAGAAAGTTCAGTTTCTCGTTATCGGCGAGCTTGCGACCGGGTTTGAGGATTGCCCCGTCGGGATTCGGCGGCGTAGCCATCAGCGCGCCGACCGGCTGTCCGTCGCGATACGCGAGCACCGAGGTGTCGAGCGCGCCGGACATCGCGAAGAAGTCGAACAGGAATGTGAGCTCGTCGGTGGTGAAGGGAGTCGCACCCCAATGACGCGCGAAGGCGGTATTCCAGGTGTATTCGAAATCGCGGATGCGGCGCGGGGCGGGCAAGTCCTTCAACGCGACGACTTGAAAACCGGCGCGGCGGCTTGCTTCGAGCGCACTTTCGTAGCGCGCGACCAGCTCCGGTGTCACCTCAATCTTGTAGTCGACCCATCCGCGCTCGGTTTCGAAGCCCGCGTCCTTGAGCAAGGCGTGATAGTAGGCGGGATTCTGGCGCGCGATGTCGGGCGGCAGGGTTTCGTAGTCGTCGATCACGAACGGAAACTCGAGCAAGCCGTAGCCGGCTCGCGCCGCCGTCGCACCGTTGGCCTTCATCCACGCCGACGCCGCGTCCATCATCTGATTGACGGCGTCGCGCGTACCGGGCATCGCCTCGAACATCACGATATGCGCGAGCGGTTCGTTCCAATGGCGTTGATAATGGCCGTCGATAATCGCGACGGCGCGCGCAACGATGTTGCCGTCGACGCGGGCCGCGAACGGCCGGATGTTGCGGCCGGCGGCGAACGGTCCCTCACCCATCAGGATTGGCAGTTGCACCGCGACCATCGCGGCCCATCGCGCACTGCGGTATTCGTAAACCCGGTGTTGAAACAGAACGAACTCAGCGAGCGCTTCTTCGCCCGCGGGCGACTCGATTTTGACTGACAACTACAGACTCTCCCGACGGGCTGACCAATCACGCGCTTCCGTTAAGATTGCCGGACAGCCGGCTCGCGCGATGTCGGCTTGTTTCCAATCTCGCGGTGCTGTAACCACTACGCAGGGGCGAGCGTAGCGCCGAGCGAGTGGAAGCGTCAAACAATCGCGCGCGAAAACCCCGCAGGAGCGGCTAAGCGCCATGGTTGAAAAAACGATCGAGCTCACGGGCATCTCGGCCAACTCGGTTGAAGAAGCCGTGCAATTGGCAATTTCGCGCGCAGGCGTCACGATCGACGGCATCCACACGGCTCACGTCGAGGATATCGCCGCACTCGTCGAAGCCAATAAGGTCGTGCGATGGAGGGTTAGAGTGAAAGTGACCTTCCAGGTGAAGGACGAGCTGCACGAGTGAGTAAATGCGCGTGGATGTGGAGGGCGGCGGAGCGCAAGGACTTACCGGTCATGCGAAACCTGCCACTGAGAGTAGTCGATGGCGAAAATAGTTGAGGTTCATCCGGGTATCTACGAGATCTTTCTGCCGCTGCCGATGCGGCCGACAATCATCAACGTTTATTTGCTCGACTGTCACGGTGCGTGGGCGCTGGTGGACACGGGGATGAACTCGCCGGAAAGCATCGCGGCACTCGAGGAAGCGTTCAAGGAAGTGGGCATCGAGATAGAAGCTCTCGATGCACTCGTCGCCACGCATCACCATATCGATCACTTCGGCGCGTCGGGCGAGATTCGCCGCCGCAGTCATGCCACGACGCACATTCATCGCCTGGAAGCCGAGCGCGCGGGCAGGATGATCGAGTTTGGAAAGATGGCTCCTAACGACCGGCCCGAGTCGCGTGCGTTTTTCGCGCGGCACGGATTTCCGATCGAACAATTTTCGCCGACCGGGATGCGCCCGGCGTGGATGGGCACGTCGATGTACGGCCCGGTGACGAAACCCGACAGGTACATCGATGATCACGACGTAATCAAAATCGGCGACCGCGAGCTCGAAGTGATCTGGACGCCGGGCCATTCACCGGGGCACAACGTAATTTACCTGCGCAAAGAGAAGGTGATGATCGTCGGCGATCACCTGCTGCCCAAGATTACGCCACACGTGGGGATTTATCCGGACGCGGACGGAACCAACCCGCTCGGCGACTTTCTCAATTCGCAGCTAAAGGTCCAGAAGTTCGACGTTGAGCTGGTTTTGCCGGCACACGGCGGCGTTTATCACGACCATCGCCATCGCGCCAATCAATTGATAGAGCATCACCGGTATCGAGAGGCGGAAATGCTCGATCTGACGCGCAAAGCGCCGCAGACGGCGTTCGAAATCGCCCAGCAAGTATTTGGCGGTGAGGAGCGGCCGATATTCCACGTGATGGCAGCCACCTTCGAAACCCTCGCGCACCTGGAATTTGCCTGTTTTGAAGGCCGGGCGCGCCGGTCGGAGCGCGGTGAACGGACCGTGTTCCAGGCGTTATGAGCGAATTACGGGGGTTTGCTAATTTTTCCAGACGGTGTATTTTGGCCCTGCTCAAACGAGCGGCGGTTAACCATGTTGCCAAGTTAGCGGAGGGGTCCCTAGATTGAAGGAGGATGCCATGAAACGGAAGATCGGATTAGCGCTGGCTGCCGGGCTGGCGTTGTTGGTCGCCGGTTGCGCGAGTCAAAGTGGCAGCGGCGGCACCACTTCGGGAGGCGGTGCGGCGGCGGCAGCGCCCCCCACGGAAGCGGTATCGTCGACTGCCAGAAACTTTAACCTGGCCGTCAAGTGTCCCGGCGTGCATTGGGAAAAGACGCACGGATGGTCGGATGCCCAGATTATGCAGCAGGAATCGGTCCAGGAAGAGGACATTCCCGCTTGCGAGCAATGGGTTCAGGCGCAGCCCAAGGGCTACGTGCCTCCTCCGCCTCCGGGAACCATGGCGGCGAAAACCGCTGCTCCTGCCGGCGGTGCTCCGGCCCCAGCCAAGCAATAGTACATCTGACGGCGGTCTCGCTCGCGCGCATGGCGCGGAGTTGATCGCGTCCGCTGCGTGAAAAATTCA
Source organism: uncultured delta proteobacterium (assembly GCA_963842085.1). Classification (GTDB taxonomy): domain Bacteria; phylum Desulfobacterota; class Binatia; order Binatales; family Binataceae; genus Binatus. The sequence goes on along the minus strand of CAWJET010000001.1, from coordinate 780,376 downwards.
GGCGGCGCGGCATCTGGTTTCGGATGCCGCGCCGCCTTTCTGTTGTGCAGAATTTCAGGCCGACGCCAATCGCGCCGGCGCAAGCCTGCTAGCGGGCTTGGGCCGTAGCCGTGCGTTTTGCATCGCGCCGCGCAGGCGCACTAATCCGGCCGCTGCGGACCACCGGCGATCGCCGCGCCAAGCGCCTCGTCGAGACGCCTGCAAGCTGCTGATTGCGCCAGTCGCGCAGACCCTTCCGCAGAAATTGCGGTTCGATTCCGAGCGTTTCGCAGACCGTCGCGAACGAGAACGGACCCTCTCCGCCTTCTCCGATTAGCCACTGCTCGGCCTCGCTGAACAGACGCTTGCGTGGTCCGCCCTTGGCGTCAGCGTTATTCTGGAAGCATCGAAGGGCGTCCTCCAGAATAGCCATCATCAGCTTCTTGACGGGTCGGATAGTGCTGTCGTCGCGCCGGCTGTCGTAAAACTGCTCGGGCGTCAGAACGTCTGGCACGAAGAGATTTCCGAGAGCGCTATTTTCCCATTCCATCGTACTTTGTCCTCGGCCGACCGTACCTGCGCCGAATTTCGGGTCAGGTGATCGGACTTTTCGTCGTTCGACCTAATTGTACGCAATGATCATGCCGAATTTGTCGGCAACTGCCCTAATATGAATTAGCTAGCATGTTAAGGCATCATGAACCGTAAGTCGGGTCGTCATTTACTGAGAAATTCCCGATGCCAGCCGTCTTTTCGCAAATAGTTCCGCATTATGCGAATTGTGCCGTGCTCGCGCATAAGCTGACTCATTTGCGACATGCGTTACCATTCGGCCACAAACCGTCCGCAATGTGTCGCGTGGGTGCCATAAGCGGGATGCGCATCCCGCCGAGATATCAGGGCGCTAAGCGCGAATACGGTTACTGGACGGTGTCGGGGCCGCCGCTGGTGCCTGCGGGGCCGTGCTTGCGCTCCTCGAGCTTGAAGGTCAGCACGTCGAGCAGGCAATCGACGCGATCCCCGAGCGCCTCGAGCAGCGTCTGCTTTTCGAGCGGCGTGACGTCGAGATGAAAGCACAGGAAATTTATCAGCGCGGCGCCGCGCAGGCCGGGCTGCTCGACGATCGTATGCCACGCCTCGTGCGCGCCCTCGCCCAGGTAGCTGAAGAGCATCTCGCGCAACGCGTCCATCGTTTCGGCGTCGCAATCGAGCGTGTCGGGAGGAACCGGACACCAATTCACCTGCGCCTGCCGATACGAACGATCGCGAATTTCGCGCGCGATGCGAAACTCGCCGATGCCCTCGAGGACCAGGTTGTAGCGCCCGTCAGCAAGTTGGACCAGACCGCCGATTTTCCCTGCGCATCCGACCTCGAAAATATCGGGGAACGCGTGGTAGTCGGCTTGCCAGTCGCCTTTGAGCAGCGCCATCCCAATCATCCCATGCGTGTCGGCGATGTCGGCGATCATCTCACGATAGCGCGCCTCGAAAATATGCAGCGGCACGCTCAACCCCGGAAACAAGACGAGGTTCGGCAGCGGGAAGATCGGAATGATGGTGGGTAATGCAGCCACGTTTACTGTCGGCCTGTGTGTCAGGTTAGGGCCGTTACGATCAGGCGTCAAGGAAGAGTGTCGCGCTGAGAGTGGCTGCGGCGGAGATACCACAGGCGCGCGGTTTTGCTATGTTTCAGCGAATCGGCGAAACTTCATCTGACAGCGAAATGGAAACTAGATTGTTCATCGCCGGACGCTTCGTCGATGCAGCCAGGTCCGCGCGCTTTGCCGACGTCGAGCCGGCCACCGAGCGCGAACTGGCGAGCGTGGCGAGCGCCGGCGCCGACGACGTGAATCGTGCAGTCGATGCGGCGCGTGAAGCCGCGGATCACGGGCCGTGGCCGCGGATGAGCGCCTACGCGCGAGCGGCCGTGCTGGGCAAGCTGGCGGGCGGGCTCGAACGCCGAGCGCGCGAGCTGGGAATGCTCGAGGCGCGCGACGTCGGCAAGCCGGTCTCGGAGTGCGTCAATCACGATGTCGCGCGGGCGGCGCGCAACCTCCGTTTTTTTGCCGCCGCCGCGCAGACCTGGACCCATGAGGCTGCGGACAGCGACGCAAAATTTCTCGGCCGCGATCTGAAACTGCTGAGCGTCACGCAGCGGCCACCAGTCGGCGTCGGCGCGATCGTCATTCCGTGGAACTCGCCGCTGATGCTCGCGACGTGGAACCTGGGGCCGTGCCTGGCGGCTGGAAATGCGTGCGTGCTCAAGCCGTCGGAACTCGCGCCGCTGACTTCGATCGCGCTCGGCGAGATCGCGAACGAGGCGGGCCTGCCTCCGGGCGTGCTGAATATCGTGCCGGGCCTCGGCGACGCGGGCGCGTCGCTCGTCGCGCATCCGGGTGTGGACGCGATCGCGTTCACTGGCGGCGTTGCGACCGGGCGGCGCGTGATGGCGGCCGCGGCGGAATCGCTCAAGCGCGTCACGCTCGAACTTGGCGGCAAGTCGCCAAACCTGGTCTTCGCCGACGCGAATCTGAAGCGGACCGCGGCGGGCGTCGCGCGGTCCATCTATCGCAGCCAGGGGCAATCGTGTGTGGCGGGCTCGCGATTGCTGGTTGACCGGCGAGTCGCCGCGGATTTTCTCGAACTGCTGGCCGCGGAGATTCCGCGGCTCAAGATTGGCGACCCGTTGAACTACGCCACCGACTACGGCCCGCTGATTTCCGGCGCGCATCGCGAGCGGGTTCATTCCTTCGTGGCCGACGCGGTCGCAAACGGCGCGAAACTGCTCGCTGGCGGTGAGACTCCCGCCGAACCCGCGCGCGGATTTTACTATTTGCCCACGATCCTCGACGGCGTCGATGCACAGTCGCGCGCCGTGTCCGAGGAAATTTTCGGGCCGGTGCTGACGGTCGAACGATTTGACGACGAGGCGCAGGCTATCGCGAGCGCGAACGCGACGCGCTTCGGCCTGGCCGCTTATGTGTGGACGTCGAACGTAGATCGCGCGCTGCGGGTCGCGGAAGAGATCAGGACCGGGATGGTATGGGTCAACAGTTTTTTCCTGCGCGATCTGCGCGTCCCGTTTGGAGGCGCCAAGATGAGCGGGCTCGGTCGGCAGGGCGGCCGCTTCAGCATGGAGTTCTGGACCGAGCCGAAACTCGTGTGCGTCGCCTATGGCGAGGAGGAGCACGATGGGTAAGGTAGTCGCGACCGTGTTCACCACGCACGTTCCGCGGCTGATGATTGCCGATCCGATGGCGCGCCGCGCATACATGGGGCGCAGCGTCACGACTTTTTACGACGCGATGCCGAAGCTCGAGCGCGAGCGACTGCGCCATCTCGACTTCGATACCTTCTTGCTAATCGATACTCACTGGTTTTCTACTTTGGAGTACTTGCTCAATGCTCACGAGCGCCTGTCGGGTGTGTATACATCGGAAGAGCTGCCGGCGATGCTGCATGACCTGGACTATGATTATCGGGGCGACCCCGAGCTTGCGCGCGGAGTCGAGAAAGAGGCACGGGAGCGCGGGATTCGCGCGATTGCATCGGCGCATACCAACTTGCCGATACACTATCCAACGCTCAACGTCATGCACTACTTCAATCACGAGGCGCGCCGCCGTGTGCTCCCGGTGAGCGTGTGTCAAACCGCGTCGGTCAAAAACGATTTGGCGTACGGCGCAGCCATCGGACAAGCTATCTGGAAATCGAATCGGCGGGTCGTGATCGTGGCGTCGGGCGGGGTGTCGCACAAGTTCTGGGATTACGACCGAATACTCGACCGCGCATCGGCGTCGCCCGACGACATCGCGTCAACCGCCAATCGCCTGTACGACGAACGAATCATGGAATGGTTCAAGGCCGGGCGGCATGACGCCGTCCTCGCCGCTGCCGACGACTACCGCGCACACTGCTCGCCCGAGGGCCGCTTCTCGCATTACATCACGATGGCGGGTGCGATGGGTGGCGACGCATGGACCTGGCGCGGCGAGCAGTTTGGAAAATACGAAGCCGCGATCGGAACCGGCCAGGCGATCTTTTTCTTTCAATCGTCTTTCAATGGAGCCGAGCGCGAGGCAGCCTAGCGCGACTCAAGCCGGAGGTGCGCGTTTGAAACTTGCACATGGAGTTTTGGCGATGCTGGTGACGCCGTTTCACAACGAAAACGACTGCCAGCTCAACGAAGATGCGCTGCGGCGCGAAGTTCAGTGGGCGATTGCCGCGGGCGCGCATGGCGTCGTCGCCGCGCCGAGCATCGGCGAATTTCTGCATATGGATGAAGCCGAGCGCACGCGCGTGTTCGAAATCGTGATCGAAGAGACCCGCAAACGGGCCGGCCTCGCCGCGGTTGCGATGACCTCGGGCGCGACTACCCTCGAAACTCTGCGCTACGCGAAAATCGCGGCGCGCATGGGTTACGACGCACAACAGGTGATCCCGCCGTACTACTGGCGATGCGGCGAAGCCGAAGTCGAGCGACACTACCGCATGATTACCGACGCGGGCGACCTGCCCGTCGTCATCTACCACAACCCCGCGCTCAGCAAGTTCAACATCACGCCGAAGTTTGCCGGCAAGCTGGCGACGATTCCCGGCGTCGTGGCGTTCAAGGAAGTGCTGACCGATTTGCAGCATCTCGAGGCGCTGTACGACGAAGTCGGCGGCCGCGCGGACATCTATAATACGTTTCGCGCGATGCTGGCGGGGCTGATGCTCGGCGCGGCCGGCGGCTTCATCAATATTTTCGCGGTGCCCGCCGCGGTCGCCCTGCTCAAGGCGTACCAGGCGGGCGATTACCGGCGCGCCGAGGAAATTCAGCGCCGGCTGAATCGATGCTTCCCGCGCGGCGGCGAGGAAACGCTTGGCCATCTCGGCACCACCAAGGTCACCGCCTCGGTCGCGACCGGAATCGAGATGGGCCCGGCGCGGCCGCCGTACATGGCGCCGGCCGACGCCGCTGAACGAATCCGCAAGCGCCTGCCGCTGCTCAACGAGGTCATCTGAAATGGGCGCGCGCTCGGGCAACAATTACCTGTCGTCGTTGAAAAAGCTCGGCGCCGAGATCTGGATCGGCGGCGCGCGCGCCGGCGACGTCACCGCTCATCCCGCGTTTGCGAATTGCGCGCGCTCGGTCGCGTCGCTCTACGACATGCAGATGGAGCATCCGGAGACGATGACGTTTCGCACTGACGACGGCGGTCGCGCGGGGATGTCGTTCATCATCCCCAAAAGCGCCGACGACCTGCGCAAGCGCACGCGCATGATGAAGACGTGGGCCGACTTCAGCTGCGGGATGCTCGGGCGCACGCCGGATTACCTCAACGTGAGTCTCGCGGCGATGGCGGCAGCGCGCGACTTTTTCGCCGAGAGCGATCCGCGCCACGGCGACAACATCTGGAACTACTATATCCAGGCGCGCCATCACGATTGGTGCGCGACGCATACCCTCGTCAATCCGCGCGCGAGCCGCGCCGCGGGCTGGGCCGGACATACCGACGCGGACCTCGCGCTCAAGCTCGTCGAGAAGACCAAGGACGGCATTGTCGTGAGCGGCTGCCGAATGCTGGCGACGCTGGCGCCGCTCTCGGAGGAGCTGCTCGTGTTTCCCTCGACGGTGCTGAAGGCCGAGCCGGCGGCGGAACCATTCGCGCTGTCGTTCGCCATCCACTGCAACGCCAAGGGCCTCAAGTTCCTGTGCCGCGACACTTACGACGTGGGCCGTTCGCGCTTCGACCACCCGCTCGCGTCGCGCTTTGACGAAATGGATGCGGTGGTCGTGTTCGACAACGTGCTGGTCCCGTGGGAGCGCGTGTTTTTGTGCGGCGACGTCGCGCGATGCAACGCGCTGTATGCGGGCACCGGCGCGGTCGTGCACATGATGCACCAGGTGGTCGTGAAAAATGTCGCGAAGAGCGAGTTCCTGCTCGGGCTGGCGGCGCGAATCGCCGAGGCCAGCGACGCGATGCCGTTGCAGCACGTACGCGAGCGGCTGGCCGAGATGATCATGACCACCGAGACGATGCGCGCGTGCCTGCGCGCTGCCGAAGCTGACGCCGCGCCCGACAAGTGGGGCGTGTTTACGCCGGCGCGAGCGCCGCTCGACACCGCGCGGAATCTCTTTCCGCGGCTGTATCCGGGCCTGGTCGAGATTATCCAGCTCAACAGCTCGAGCTCGCTGATGGCGACACCATCGTCAAGCGACTTTGCAAATCCCGCCGAGCTGCCGGATATCGAGCGCTACTTCGGTGCGGCGGACGCGCCCGCAAAAGACCGGGTCGCGCTTTATCGGCTCGCGTGGGACGTTGCGTGCAGCGCCTTCGGCGGCCGGCAAGTTCTTTATGAGCGATTCTTTTTCGGCGATCCGGTCAGGATGGCGAGTGCGCTGGTCGACAACACCGACCTGAAGCCGCTAATCGATCGCGTGCGCGCGTTTCTCAAGCGCCCCGATTGAGTAAGGTCTTTTTTCCTCTCCGGTCCCGTTTCCATTTGGAGAAGAGGTTAGGGGTTAGGTGTGCGCGGCTCCGACTGTAGCGAGGATACGGTGGCGAGCGGTATCGTCATGGATTCATGGCGAGACTTCGAAAAGCGGCGCGAATCTGGGGAAATCCCAAGGCGCGCGAAATTGGCGAGCGCGTGCTGTTCACGCCCGACGACGGCGTTTTCACGATCGATCCGCAGGCGATGTTCGGCCGCCGCGCGCCCATCGAAATCGAGATCGGCGCGGGCAAGGGCGAATTCATTATCGAGCGCGCAGCCGAGTTTCCCGCGCGCGACTTTATCGCGGTCGAACTCTCCGCGACGATTACGCGCGTGCTGGCCGTGCGATGCGGCCGCGCGGGACTCGACAATCTCCGCGTCGTGCGGATGGACGCGCGCACCCTGGTCAACCTGATGCTGCCGGACGCGAGTGTCAGCGCGTACCACATCTACTATCCGGACCCGTGGCCCAAGGAGCGGCACATCAAACATCGGCTGTTCACGCCGACGCTCGCCGCGAGCCTGTTTCGCACCGTCGAGCCCGGGGCGACCGCCTACGTCGCGACCGACGTGCGCAATTATGCGGCCGAGATTTTCCCGATGCTGGAGACCGCGGGGTTCGTCCGCGCAGTCGAGGCCGCGCCCGGTGCGGAGCGGACCGGGTTCGCACGCAAGTACGTCGCGGCGGGCAAGGCGGTTTTTTCGGCCTCATTCCGCAGGCCGCGCGAGTCCAAAAATCCCTGAATCCGCCGCTTATTGCCGCTATGCCCCGAATCCGGGGATCGCGCGCGGATTGCAATGCCCGACAGCGTTGTTTAACCTTTTCGCGACTCTTCGATGAAACGCTTGCTGTTGATAGCGGTGGCTTTTGCGTTGCTGCCTGCGGCTGCCTGCAGTCTGCGCCAGAAGCCCACCGGCGAAGACTACTACGCGCAAGGTCAACTTGATTTTGCGACCAAAGAGTACAAGGCCGCCATCGAAAATTATCAGCTGGTGATCGACAAGTACCCGTTCAGCCCCTACGCCGAAGACGCCGAGATGAAGATCGGCCTCGCCTACTACCAGCAAAAGGACTACGCCGAAGCGATCGGCGCGCTCGACGACTTTGAGCGGATGCATCCGACCAGCGAAAACCTCGAGCTCGTTAGCTACTACATCGGGCTGAGCTACTACGATCAGATGGGGCGCGAGGACCAGGACCAGGGCAAGACCGAGGCGGCGCTCAAGCGCTTTCAGGAATTGGAACAGCGCTTTCCGGAAGGCGACTTCGCCGAGCTGGCGCACGACAAGATCCTGGTATGCCGCGAGATGCTCGCACGCAACCAGATGATCGTCGGCAACTATTATTACAAGCGCGCGAACTTTCGCGCGGCGGAGTCGCGCTTCGCCGAATTGCTGCAGAAATATCCCGAGACTCCCGTCGCCCCTGACGCCTTGTTCGAGCTCGGAGTCTCGCTGGAGAAGGAAGGCAAGCGCTACTCGGCAGCTCAGGCGTTCGCCGCCGTCGAAAAGCATTTTCCGACCACCATCTACGCGAAAAGAGCCAAAACCGAGCTGGCCAGGCTCCACCAGCCGATCGACACCGAGGAAGATCCGCTTCCACTGGTGCTCGCGGAAACCGGCTACGGCGGAAATCCGAATGATTCGAACGCGGACAAAGTAGTAGTGCGCCAGCGCTCCGACCTGCGCGGTACCGAGGTGGCGTCCGCCGCCGGCTCGTCGGCGTATGGACCCGACGGACTGCCGATCCTCGACGCATCGGCGGCGTCGCACGCGCCCGATCCGTCGCAGCCCGATCTGCCCAGCCGAAAGCCCGGCGGGCCTGATATGATGCGTGCGCCCGCTCCGATATTGCCCAAGCCCACCGGCAGCATCGCGGGCGCCGCTGACGCGCAGGCGCGTGCGATGACCGATCTGGCCGCCGCGGCGCCTGCGGAAGCGCCGGCGTCTGCACCGGAGCCGGCGCTGCATCAGATGAATTCCGGCACCGAAGCGCAGGTGTCTGCGCCGGAACCGACGCTGCATCAGATGAATGCGGGCGCGGATGCGGCTGCGCCGTTGTCCCTGAGCGAGCCGCCCACGGCTGGCCCGGCGACGCTCAAGACGATCAGGCTGTCATCGAACGATCCGCCGCTGTCGGTGATTCTCGAGCTCAGCGGCCCCGTCCGCTTCGACAAAAACCTTGAGAGCAATTCCGACGGCTCGACCGCGACGGTCGTGCTCAAGGACGTGACCCCCGACCCCGGTCTGCAGACTCATCTCGTGTTCGACAAGTCGATCTTCAAGGATTGCAACGTTTCAAGCAGCTCGGCGGGAACGACCGTCACTTTGAGCATGCAACCGGTCGCGCATTTTGCCGTGGTGCCGCTCGAGGGGCCGCCGCGCCTGCTGATGACCTTTACGCCGCAGACCGGAACGCTCAAAACCAGCGCCGCCAACTGATCATCCGAATACTTCGTCGAACCTGATGCCGAGGAATTTCAGCACCACTTCGGCGTAAACCTTCAATCCCCAGTAAAATCCCTCGACCGGCAAGCGCTCGTCGTTGCCGTGATAGAGCGAGCCGAACGGCATGTGCGGTTCGAGCTTGACCGGCGAGAATCCGTAACACGCGGCGCCGAGCTTTGAATAGAACTTGCTGTCGGTCGCGCCGGGGATCATCCAGGGAATCGCGCGCGCGCCGGGGTCGGCCGCCTCGACGGTCTGCTTGATCAACTCGAACAACGGCGTGTCGGGACTGGTCTCGGCCGGCGGCGCGGTCTTGAGCAACTCGAAGGTCGGCTCGGGACCGACGATCTGGCGCAGTTCGGCCATGATGCTCTCGGGATCCTCGCCGGGCAGCGTGCGCCCGTCCAGCACGATCGTCGCCTCACCGGGAATCACGTTGTCCTTGTAGCCGGCGCGCAGAATCGTCGGCGAGACGGTGTTGGAGAGCATCGGCGCAAATAGCGGTCCGGGCGATTCGACCGGCACGCCCATCTCCTCCAGCGTCTTGCGCATGAAGGGTGAGACGTTCTTGCGCATCGGCGTCCGCACGATCCTGGTGATCAACTCAGAAATTCTGGAGATCGCAGTGTCGGTGCGCGGCATCGATCCATGCCCCGGCATCGCGGTGACCTTCATCTTGATCGTGACGAAACCCTTCTCCGCCACCTGGATCGGGTAGAAGCGCTTGTTCTTGAGATGAACGGTGAAGCCGCCGACTTCGTTCAACACGTAGCCCGCGCGGACCAGCTCGGGATGCCGCTCGACCAGAAATTTCGCGCCAAAATCCGAGCCGGCCTCTTCGTCCGCGACTGCCGCCAGTATCACGTCGCGATTCGGCTTCGCCCCCGCCCGCTTCATCGCGGTCATCATCACGAGGTCCATCGCGCATTTCGATTTCATGTCGATCGAGCCGCGACCCCATAAGCAGCCTTCGGCGATCTCGCCGCTGAACGGCTCGCGCGTCCATCCCGACCGCTCGACCGGAACTACGTCGGTATGCGACGAGAGCAGCAGCGCGCCCGCCGATGAATCCGTGCCCACATAGCGCGCGACCAGGTTGGCCCGCGTCGGAGCGCCTTCTCGGATTACGGATTCGATGCCGTGAGCGCCCAGCGCGTCGGCCATGTAATCGGCGGCGATTCGTTCGTTGCCGGGCGGGTTGGTGGTGTCGAATCTGACCAGCGCGCGCAAGCAGTCAAGCGCCTCCTGCTGAAACGCCTCCCACGAGATCGTCATCGAGTTCCCCTTTTCAGCCGCTTCATAATGGTCATAGAATACTACAGCCTGTTACGACATGAGTATAGACGTTTGAACGTCGATTATCGCGGCTAGGATGACACAAATAAAGCGCCTTGCACGTATAGCCAAGCGTAATTCGGCTTCTGGCATCCGGGAGTGTGTGACGATACCCTCGGCGAAAGGTTACAGAAAGTGGGCATACTTTGCGTCGAAAGAGTCATCATCGCCGTGCGCGAGTTGCCTGCGTCGCTCCAAAACTGGCGACGCGCCGGGTTCGCCATCGCGCCCGAGGATTTCGACGGCGACGGTGTCCGTTTCGCTCGGCTGGCAGCAGGCGCGGTGGAAATAGATCTCTGCGCGATCCATTCTGCCGAATCCAGGTCGCCCTTGGCTGCGTCTTTGCGCGAAGCCATGGAGAATGGCGGTGCCGGCGGCATCATCGGATGGGTCTGGGGTGCGAAGGGTGCGTCCGCCGCGGATGAGCGCGAATCGATTCTGCTGCCGGGGTTGTCGGAACCCTCCATCAAAGCTGCGATGCTTTCTTCGGGACTGCCGGGCGTCGTTACTGCATCCGCTCCGGTCAATCTCGACATCGAGTCGCGCCGCCAGTCGCTCGCACAGCTTTGCGGCGCCAACGCGAACAGCGTCGAGTATCTCGAGCACATCGTCGTGATGACTCCGGTGCTGGACGACGCGATCGCCGCCAACGAGGCGCTCGGCGTCCCCTGCAAGCGAATCCGTGAAGTTGGCAACGGGGCGCGACAGGCGTTCTTCAAGCTCGAGCAGACCGTGCTCGAAGTCGTGGGACCGGCGCGCGGACGTCCCGGATGTTGGGGCCTTGCGCTGATGTGCTCGGACGTCGCCCGCGCAGTCGCGACGGCGCGCGCGAATGGCCTGCAGGCGACCGAGCCCAAGCTCGCGATTCAGGGCGGGCAGATCGCGCGAATCGTCGAGCCGCTCGACGGAGTCGCGATCGCCTTCATGCAGGCCGGCCCGCGCCGCGACGACTGATCGCATTCAATGGGTGTTGGTTGGTAGAATTTCCAGTGGAGCAAAATTCATGAGCATCAAACATCTGCCGGCCTCGGCTTCGGCTGATGAGATCTGCGCCGCCCTGGGCGAGGACGGATGCGTCGTCGTCGATCGAGTCGTGCGCCCCGAAGTCATGGACGAAGTTGCGCAAGAGCTGCGTCCCTTCACTGACGCCACGCCGTTTGGCCCCGACGATTTCAGCGGCCGCCGCACGCGCAGAACCGGCGGACTGATCGCGCGTTCGCCAAAGTGCCGCGAGCTCGTGATGAATCCTACGGTGCTCGGCGCGGTCGGCAAACTGCTGAGTCATGCGACTAGCTTTCAGTTGCATCTCACGCAGATAATCGCGATCGGTCCCGGCGAACCGGCCCAGACGATACATCGCGACCAGTGGGCGTTCGATTTCTTCCCGTTCCCGCGCGGCTACGAAGTCCAGTGCAATACAATCTGGGCGATGACCGACTTCACCGCGGAAAACGGCGCGACCCGCGTCATTCCCGGCAGCAATCGTTTCGACGATCGCCTCCGATTCACCGAAGCCGACACCGAGCCGGCCGAGATGACCAAAGGGTCGGTGCTGTTTTACACCGGCAGCATCTACCACGGCGGCGGCGCGAACCGCTCCAAAGAAATCCGCACCGGAATCAACATCACTTACAATGTGTCGTGGCTGCGCCAGGAAGAGAACCAGTATCTGTCAGTACCGCTCGAGATCGCGCGCACACTCCCGGTCGACCTGCTGAGACTGATGGGCTACAGGCTGGGCGCATACGCACTCGGCTATGTGGACGATACGCGAGATCCGATCGAGGTAGTGCGGCCCGATCTGGCCCGCACCGGCTTCCGCCCAGTGCTGGAGACCCAGGAATCAACCAGCTTCCTGACTACTCAGGCGCAAGGATCGAGCCAAAAGTAAGCGAGAGTCCAAAAGGGGCATTCGGGGTCCAGAAGACAGCACGACAGCACTCTTTCCAGACAATGACAAAGCTGGTGCTTTCCCTTCTGTGCGTGAGCTTGTTGGCCAATCCGCAACCCGCCAAAAGGCTTTGGGTATTGCAGGAGCCCGATGCGATTGTGGAGTACGACCCGAGCACATTTGTGCGCAAGAGTTCACACCAAGTCCCGGCTGACAGTTTTCAGTCTCCCCAGGATCTGCAGATAAACGGTAAAGGGCAGATGCTGTTTCTGCAGACCACTGTTCGAGAACCCGACGGCTTCGTTCACGAGTTGTCCGCGCCCAAGGTGTGGTTCTGGGACGGGTCATCGGCGAAGTTTCTGAACCGCCCAATTGTCAATAGCCATGCCCGGAACGGAGTAAATGTGCTCGTCTCGTCGGCGATACCCCGATGTTTTCTCGCGGCGGATGGCGCCCATCTTTTCTGGTTTGAAAACCTCCGCAGGACTTTGCAGACACCGGACCTGGCGCAGGATATCTCGACCCAGACAATCTTCCGCGCGTGGCAAACAGACTTGTCGGAGCAACACAGGGAAGACATCGCAACTAACACTTTTCCGCCCTGCAAGTGCGAAACCGCCGTTTGCTCGGAGACTTGCCCCGAAGCCAGCTACTGGCTTCCAGATAGTGGTTTCGACGATCACTTCATCGTCACCAACTGGATACCGGGACAGATTCAACCTCGATATCAGGCAAGCTTCCTATATCGCACCTCCGCCGGCGGTTGGTCCGAAACCGCACTTCCTCGCGCAGTGCAGCGAGTTCTGGATTCCTCATCGGACGGCCGCGGAATCGCGTTGATCGAGGCTATTCCCGACAGCGGCTGCTGCGGCTGGGTTAACGAGAGCGACGACCAAACGTTGCTGACGAAGAACGGGAAGACGCTGCTCCTGTTTGACGAGTTCCAGCAGTACCACAATCGCGATTACGACGTCAGCTTCTTCACTGCCAATGCCAAACTGTCTCCTGACTCTACTCTGGCTGCCTTGACAGTGACCGCTACGAGCGAACCCGGCGCCGAGCTTCGTCTTTCGGACTCAGGCGAGGTCAACGCCGAGCAGCTTTCTCGAATCAAGCGGTCGCTCGCACAACTGCCCACTGTCGAAGTCTTAAGACTGGACGATTCTCCCAAGCGAACAGCCACCATTCCGCACGCCGGGCTGGTGGGCTGGGTCAACGACCAAGAGATTCTGCTCGTCGAAGACAAACGGCTGGTTTCCTATAACGCAGTCAACGGCAGACGGAAAACGTCGGAAATAAAAGTGCCTAACGAATTCCACGCGTTTCTGAGATAGTACGAAGGGTGGCTATGGAAGCATGCGCGTTCCGGAACAACATTCGACACTCGCTCACTACTGCGGGTCGGCAAGCTTCAGCAACTGCTTGCCGAAGTTTGCGCCGGTGAAGAGGCGGATGATCGTCTTTGGCGCGTTCTCGAGTCCGTGCTGCAGATCGACCTGGTTCTTGAGCTTGCCTTCCGCGTACCACTTCGACATCTCGGCTATCGCTTCGGGGTAGCGCTTGGCGAATTGGAACACCAGGAAGCCTTCCATTCGCGCGCCGCGCATTATCAGGTTGAAATAGTTGCGCGGGCCGGTCGGCAGTTTCGTGCCGAGGTCGTTGTACTGCGAAATTGCGCCGCACAGCACGACGCGCGCGCCGTTGGCCAGTCGCGCGAGCGCGTGATCGAGGATCTCGCCGCCGACGTTGTCGAAATACACGTCAATGCCCTTGGGGCAGTGCCTAGTCAGCGCCTGACCTACATTCTCATTCTTATAGTCAATCGCGGCGTCGAAGCCTGCCTCTTTCAATAGCCATTCGCACTTCTGGAGTCCTCCGGCGATACCAACTACGCGGCATCCCTTGATCTTGGCTATCATCCCGGACACGGAACCGGTTGCGCCCGCTGCGCCCGAGACTACGAACGTGTCGCCGGCCTTTGCCTGGCCGACCGCGAGCGTGCCGAAGTAGGCCGTGAGGCCGGTCGTTCCGAGCAGCGACAGCGCCAGGATAGGGTCGGTGCCGCGCGGCAGCTTCTGCAGTCCCAACAAGCCCTCGCCGCCGTTGACCGTGTAGTCCTCCCATCCGAAGAGCCCCTGCACCAGATCGCCCTTGGCAAATCCGGGACGCAGGGAATCGACCACCTGACCCACTGTGCCTGCCTTCATCGTCTGGCCGAGCGGAATCGCCGGCATGTAGGTGTCCCTCGACATCCAGCCGCGCTGCGTGGGATCGAATGAGAAGGCGAGGTTGCGCACCAGGACCTGGCCATCGTTCAGCGCGGGGACGATCGTTTCGTTCCATCGGAAATCACTCTCCTTGATCATTCCAGTCGGACGCGCCGCCAGCAGCCATTGCCGATTCTTCAACTCTGCCATCTGAATTTCCTCACTGCGAGAATACGTCTGGGTGATTTGGACTTAGCCGATAAGCGTGCCTCAAACAAGGAACGCGCGGAACGGTATGCAGGGGTGCGACGTTGGCGCGCGACTGGATGAAATCCTAGAATCGCGAGTGGCGCGCGATGCCATCGGAGCAATGAGTGCAAAAGTTCGTCGCGGCAGGGCGGATGACGCAGAGTTCCTCGCGCGAGTGATGATGCTCGCGTCGCGGGGACATCTGCGCCGGGGAGTGTGGGACCTGATTGCCGGCGGTTCCGAGAACGACTGCCTTGACTACTTGCGGCGGCTCGCGCTCACGGAGCCCGTGTCGCTATGCCACTACTCGAGTTTCATCGTTGCCGAGCATGATGGCTGTCCAGCCGCGGCGCTGTGCGGCTTCGACCCGCGCGCGGGTGGATGGCAACTGCTGGCGGAGGCGATGAAAAGCGTCCAACGGCAGAAAGGCTGGACTCGGGCGGACGAGAAAGCGTCGGCCGAACGAACCGCTCCGGTATGGCAATGCACGTTCGACGCGCTCGAGGGCGCATGGGTAGTCGAGTCGGTCGCGACGATGCCTGAGTTCCGCCGCCGAGGCTTGGCCGATTCGCTGATGGCCGAGATTCTGGATATCGGCCGCGCGCGCGGCCATCGCATCGCGCAACTTACCCTTCTAATCGGCAACGTCGCGGCGCAACGCGCGTACGAAAAAGCGGGATTCAGCGTCACCGAAGAGAAGCGCTATCGCGACTTTGAGGCGGCGCTCGAGGCACCCGGCTTCATGCGGATGCTGCGCGATTACTGATCTCTAGAACGCGCGCGGGCCGAAGAACACGGCGTTGATGTCGCGCTTCGAGGCGGCGAGCGCGTCGCGCGATTTCGCCGCCATCGTTTTCGCGAGCTCCCGCGCGGCCGGCATCAGTGCGTCGCGTGTGACGACGCGGTTGAGCGCGCCCATAGCGAGCAATTCCTCGGCCTTGTAATGGCGGCACATCAGGATCGCTTCCTTCGCACGCCACGGTCCGAGCCGGGCGGCGAGCACGCTGGCGGGAGCGCCGCGATACGGGACGTCGAGATCCACTTCCGGTACCCAGAACTCCGCACCCTCGACGGCGATCGCAAAATCAAATGCGAGCGCGAATGACCATCCGCCGCCGACCGCGTAGCCGTTGATTGCGCCAACCGTGATCTGATCGAGATGGGCGAGCACGTCGAACGCACGGCCTATCAGTCGCGGCCATCGTTTGCCGAACTCGCCCATGCGGCGGCGACGCTCGGCGGGATCGACGGCGGCGCCGGGCGGAGACCTGAACATCGCATTGTCCGCGCCGGCGCAGAAGGCGGTGCCTGTGCCGGTGACGATGAGCACGCCGCATTCGCGATCATCGCGGACGGCATGCAGATGGCGCTCGAAGTCAAGGATAACGTTTTCGTCGAGGCAATTGCGGCGCTCGGGCCGATTGAAGGTGATCGTCGTGATCGGACCGTCCTTCTCGACCAGGAAATTTTCTGTCATCTGGCGCGGCTCCGTCTGTTGCTTTACTTCGGCGCCATGCTCACGTGCAACTCTTCAATTGACTTCCACGCCAGCGATCGATGTTGAACCGCCGCGTCTTTCACACTCGCGCGCAAAGGTGGCCGAGTGTCGCGCAACACCAGATCATAAAAGGCCGCAATAGATCTTCTTTGCTACGGAACGTCATCTCAAAATCAGCTCAGTAATCATTTGTCGGGAACCTCCTGGAGCGACGCGCCGGTAACACGATCGAGGGTCGCTTTTGCCACCGAGTATGCGTACAGCGCGTCGACGTAGGCCGCATCGTCCTGGATATAAAAGCGCTCGGCGTCGGTGAGCTCGATGATATTGCCGAGACCCGCATTGTAGCGCTTGTCGGCCAGTTCGAGCTGCCCCGAAGACGCGGCCAGCGTTGCTTCTGCCTGATGGATTCGCTGCACCGCGGTCTGCAGCTCGAGGTACGAGCTCTTTACGTCGAGCCAGACGCGCAGCTCCAGGTCTTCGATCGAGTAGCGGATGGCGTTCTGGGTGGCCTTTGCTTCCTCGACCTGATGTTGCGTCGCGAAGCCATTGAAGATCGGCCAGATCACAACTATTCCCGCGTTGAAGTTATTCGCGGCCGGCAGGCCCGTGCCCATCGCGCTGTATCCGGCCGTTGCTCCGACCGAGGGAAAGTAATCGCTGCGCGCCTGCTCGATTTGCGCACCAGCCGCCCGCGCTTCGGCTTCGAGCGCGCGCAGGTCCGGACGCAGAGCGATTGCGGAAGTGAAGTATGATTCGAGGTTTCCTGAAACCGGCTTGTACGTGAGCACGTCGGCCAGCTCGTAGTTCGGTGCGTTGCGGCTTATCGCCATCGTGTTGTTGAGCGCCACCCTGGCGATGTCCTGCTGGTCGGAGGCCTCCAGCAGATCTGTTTGCGCACGCGTCAGTGCGGCCTGCGCCGTGAGTACATCGATCTGGGGAGTGAGGTTGGCGCTGGCTTTGACCTGCGCGGCATGGAGCTGCTCGGAGCGCTGCTCGATCGCCTTCTGATAGACCTTTACCTTTTGCCCGGCCGCCAACAACGCGAAGTAGCGTTGAGCCGCCTCGAATATGAGATCGATTTCCGTTGCCTGCGACTGAAACCGGGCCGCGTGTGCCTCTTCGTCGCGCTGCTCGATTCGGCCGCGAACGCGTCCGAAGTCGAATAGGTACTGCTGCACCGCTACTCCTCCAAGATAGTTGTCGGTGGTCGAGGTCGAAAAGCTTTGCGCCGCATTCGTCGGTGCACCGTGCAGCGTGCCGGTGATGCGCGGAATGAACCCCGGATTGAGATAGGTGGTGTTTCCAATCGGATTGTCCGTGGAGCGCAGGTATTCGGCGCCGCCGTACAGCTGCGGAAGCAGCGCTGCGCGCGCCTCTCCCACGCGCTCGCCCGCGGCAGCAGCCTCGGATTTCATCTCGAGTCCGCGCGGATGGTTGTGCAGCGTCAGCTCGATTGCGCGCTCGAGTGTGAGTTTCTCGCCGGGTTGCAAGGTTTCGAGCGCTTCGGCGAAACGCGGAGTGGCTATAGTCAGTAGGCAGCCTGCGAACACAACTGCAGACCGGATAATCGATTTCCACATACTATTGCTCCGATACTCAGTGGGTTTCTGCAACGATGTTCGATCGTTCATCGGTCTGGGGTTTCTGCTGTACGACATTGACTACTTCGTCCGGAACTATCGAAGGATCGAGAGTAGCCACTACCGCTTCTCCGCCGCTGAGACCGCTGATTATCTCGACCTTTTTGCCGGTGTTGATGCCGACGGTTATGTCCTGTTTCCGCAGCTTCCCGTCTTGCGCGATCATTACGTATTTTCCGTCGGACGAATCGCCGATGGCCGACTCGGGCAGCTTGAGCGCGTCGCGATGCCGCTCGAGTTCGAGCGTGACGTTCGCGTACATCCCGGGGTAGAGCTCATGCCGGGGGTTCTTCAGATCGATCTCAGTGAGCATGGTGCGCGTTCCCAGGTCGAGCGAGTTGGCGTAGCGCGCGACAGTGCCCTCGAACGTGCGTCCCGGCAGATCCTGCAGCGTCAGCCTGGCGGGCATGCCGCGCCTGATCGCTGCGACCCCGTCCTGCGGCACGTACACATAGGTGCGCATCGTGTCGATCAGCGCGAGACTCACAACCGGCGACGAGCCGTTGCTGGGATGCGCGGAGCCCTGCTCAGGAGTGGAGGTGGTCTGCTCTCCGCCGGCCTTGATCAGCGCGCCCGGATCGACGAAACGGCCGGTGATGACACCGTCGAACGGCGCGATGATTTCAGTGTACGAGACCATCGCCTCGAGCTCGTCCACATCCGCTTTCGCTTCGAGGTACTTGCCCTGCGCAATATCGACGTCCTGGCGCGCGACCAGCCGCGGATCGCTCTTCCAGACCTGCGCGAGCCGCTGATAGGTGAGGTGCTGGACTTCCATATCGGCCTTGGCGCGCGCGAGTTTCTGCTGGAGTTCGGGAACCTCGATTTGGGCGAGCGCCTGCCCCTTCTTTACCCAGTCGCCCTTATCGACCGAGATACTCTTCAAATAGCCAGTGACCTTTGCGTAGAGGGTCGATTGATAAAAACCGACCAAATCTCCGGGCAACGTGATCGAGCGGGTAATATCGCCGCGCTGCGGCTGAACTACTACTACCGTGCGTCGCAAATCGGGCGTCGCATCGTTATGCGCACGCGAGCATCCAGTTACCGCCCCTGCTATCAGAACCGCCGCCAGTATGCGGCCCGGAATCATCTTCATCGGGATACCTGCTGCTGCCGACCGTAGAATATTTCGTAGAGCGCGGGAACCAGGAACAGCGTCAGCAGCGTGGAGACTGCCAGTCCGCCCGCGGCCGCGCGCGCGAGCGGGGCGGAGGCTTCCGAGCCGGCACCCAGCTTGAGCGCCATCGGCATCAGGCCCACCACCGTGGCCAGCGTCGTCATCAGAATCGGGCGCATCCGGATTTTCGCCGACTCGACGATTGCCAGGCGCAGTTCCTGCCCGCCGCGGAAGCGCCGGTTGGCGAAGTCCACCAGCAGGATCGCGTTGGATACCACGATCCCAACCATCGCGATGATCCCCATGAACGATTCGATGTTGAGCGTCGTGCCGGTGAGGTAAAGCGTCCACACGACGCCGATCAGCCCCATCGGAACGGCGAACATTATGATGAACGGGTCGAGGAACGAGCGGAACTGCGCCACCATCACGAGGTAGAGCAGCACCACCGCCATTGCGAGTCCGTAACCGAAGCTCGCGAATGATTGCTGCATCGCCTCAACCGAGCCGCGGTAGGCAATGGCGGTTCCCGGCGGCAGGTCGAGATGGGACAGCGCCCTCTGGACCGCCGTCAGCGTGCCACCCATGTCATCGGTCCTTGGCGCAACCAGCACGTCGACGACGCGTTGAATGTTGTAATGGTCCGCTTCGGCGGGATGCCGCTCGCGGGTTATGGTGGCGACGTTGCGCAGCATCAGCGCGTCGGCGCGGGAGTGGTCGCCGTCGCTGCTTCGCACCGGGATGTCGCGCAGCGTGTCGATGGAATTGATATTATCTTCGGCGTACTGCGCGGTCAGGAAGTAGTCGTTGCCCGTCTTCGGATCGATCCAGATCGACGGTGCGATCATTTGATTGGAGGTGAGCGCGGTGATGACGTTGGTGACGACGTCGCGCTGGCTGAGGCCGAGGCGCGCGGCCTTCACCCGGTCAACGTTGATCCTGAGGGTGGGATAGTTGGATTCCTCGGGGATGAATGTCCCGGCGACCTGCGGCAAGCCCTTCACGCGCGCATCGACTTTGCGCGACAGGTCGAAGAGCTGGGCGTAGTGTTGCCCGCTAACCTGTATGTCGATCGGCGCCGCGAGCCCGAAATTAAGCACCGAGTCGATGATGCTTCCGGACGAAAAGAATGTGCGAATTTCCGGGATGCGCGCGGGCAATATCTGTTTGAGCCTGGCCACGTAGTCCCAGGTCGAGACGCGATGGTCGGGCTTGAGCGCCACCATCACGAACCCCGAATCGCTCGCCGCGTTGGACGAGTAGATCGACGAAAATCCCGTCGCCAATCCGAGATTGGAAACCACCGTCGAGAGTTCAGCCGGCGGTATCACTGCGCGAATCGTGTTTTCCAGGCGTTCGGCCAGTTGCTCGGTGAGCTCGATCCGCGTTCCCAGCGGCGCGCGGAACTGGATGACAAATTGGCCGGCGTCGGTCCTGGGAAACAGTTCTGTCCCGAGCAGAGGAAACGCGGCGAGGCTCGCGAGGAACAGAATCGACGCAGCCCCCACCACCGCACCTTTGTGATTGAGCACCCGATCGAGCAGGCGCTCGTAACGCTCGGCGAAGCGGTCGTAACTGCGGATGAACGCGGCCATAAAACCGCGACCTGCGCCTTCCTCCGCCTCTCGACCCGCCTCCGCGGTCAGGAAATGCGCGCAATAAACCGGGATCACCGTCATCGCGACCACGTACGACGCCAGCATCGATAGAACCACCGCCAGCGACAGCGCGCTGAACAGCGACTTGGCTACGCCGAACAGAAACATCACCGGCGAGAACACGATGATGGTCGTGATCGTCGAGGCGAGCACCGCCAGCGCTACTTCGTTGGCGCCGTCGCGGGCGGCGTCGACCGGAGTCTTGCCCTCGGCCAGATGGCGGTTGATGTTTTCGAGCACGACCGTCGAGTCGTCCACCAAGCGGCCGATTGCGAGCGCGAAGCCGCCCAGCGTCATCACGTTGATGCTCGCGCCGCTCATGCGCAGGCCGAACGCGCCGGCCAGAATCGAAAGCGGGATCGACAGGAAAATCGCAACCGTCGAGCGGAAGCTGCCGAGGAAAATCAGGATCATCAGCGAGGCAAGGACCGCGCCCGAGGCCGCTTCGTGCTCGAGGCTCTCGATCGCCGCGCGCACGTATGCGTCCTGCCCGAAGATCGCTTTGACTTTCATCCCGGCCGGCAGACCGGCGATTCGTGTGATCACCCGGTCGACGCCATCGACCACCGCGATCGTGTTGGCGTGGCCCTGCTTCATGACCGGGATGTACACCGAGCGCTGTCCGTTGATGCGCACGATGTTCTGCTGAATCTGTGCCGCGTCCTCGGCGTGTCCAACGTCGCCCACGAATACGGGAGCTTCACCGGCCCCGACCTTCACCGGCACCTGGTTAATGTCGGCTGAGTTCTCGATCATGCTGTTACTGTAAACGAAGTAGTCAGTCGAGCCGATCTTCGCGTCACCCGCCGGAATGATGAGGTTGGCGTCGTTTAGTGAATGGACGACGTCCATCAGGGTGAGCCCGCGCGCCTGCAGGGCGTCGCGATTGACGTACGCCATGATCTGCCGGTACTTGCCGCCGAACGGCGGAGGAACCGAGGTGCCGCGCACGGTCGCAATCCAGTTGCGGATGTTGTACTGCGCCTGGTCGCGGAGTTGCGCCTCGCTGAATCCCGCGCCTGAGACGGTCACCAGCGTGACGGGCAACGATGATGCGCCGGATTTCAGGATGAGCGGCGGCAGCGTGCCCGGCGGCAAATGGCGCAAATCGGCCATCGCGAGGTTGCCCAGCGAAGCTGTCGCGGCGCTCAAATCTACGCCTGGCTGGAAGAAGACCTTGATGATGCTGACTCCCGGCAGTGAGCGCGATTCCATGTGTTCGATGTCGCTGCCGAGCGTGAAGAACCGCTCGAAGCGGGTCGTGATGTCCGCCTCGATGTCGAGCGGCGGCATCCCCGGATAGAACGTGGCGACCACCGCGACCGGGATGTCGAGCTTGGGGAAGACGTCGACGGGCATGCTCAGAAATGCCGCGACGCCCAGAATGATCGTCAGCAGCGCGCCCACGATTACGGAATGCGGGTTGCGCAATGAGAAACCAGGCACTGTAATTGACCTCGTGCGACCAGGGCTGAAGCGAACTCCAGCAACGTTTCCGGATCTATCCCGCCGCGTGTACGCAAACGTACCCTGCGACAGGAGCTCGATCGCCGAATCTAGAGCTTAGAGCAGTGGGTCGGACGCGCCCGAGCGCGAAGGCCCGAGCTTGAGATGTTGCAGAATACGGAAGGTAGGAACGTCCGAAACTATCGTCCGGAGGAACAAGCACTTCGCGACATTCTCGATGGTCAACGGCACCGGAATCGCAGGCTGCGCATCGACGTGCGCAATCTTCTCCACGCCTCCGGCCTCGGGCCCGGCGACGAAGGTGTGGCGTACGATATTGTGGCGTATCTCGGTGGTGCCGAAGTGCTGGCCAAAGCTATGAGCCCTCGTGATCGGAAACGAAAGCAGCATCGCCACGCTTACGATGCACGCGGCCACGCGGAGAGATGCGGCGATCGCGCCCCGACTGGATTTCAGAAAATTTCCCAGCACTTCGATTGTAAAGGATAGCTGCCGGTCCTCTAAGTCACAAGAATGTATGAGGCGAGGCCCAAAACACGAGCCGGCGCGAGCATTTTCTCTGCTCGCGCCGGCTTTCCCGATTCGTAACTAGTACCTGAATTCCAGGTTCAGGAAGAATGCGTGCGTATCGCGCGGCACCGCGTACGGCACCGCGGGCGTCTTCGCCTGGCCCGGCACCGCCGTTGCCGGGTACGTGAACTGACTGTGATAGTACTGCTCGGCCTGTGAATCGAACGCCACCCGGAAATATTTGTTAATCAGCCACTGCACTCCCAAATCGTAGCGGGTGAAGTCGAGCGGGTCTTTATCGATACGCGTGTTGGGCTGGAACCACTCGACCAGGCCGAAGAGGGTGAACGGGGTGTGCGGGATGTCCCAGTGGCCGAGCAAATCCGCGCCCATCTGTATCGCCTGACCGTTGTTGAGAATATTGCCGACCATCTTGTTCCAGGCCGTAAAACTGCTGGGGCCGGAACTGGTGATACCGACCGCGTCGGAAGGCCCGCTGCCCGAAAAGAGGTTGCCGCTGCTGAACGCATTGTGGCCGTAATCCCACTCGCCGATAACGCCCCAGCTCTCGGCGGTGTAGTGCACGAGCGCCGATGCGCGCGCCATATGCCCGCATGTGGTGTTGCTTCCTGGAATAGAACTCACGTCGGGCGTGCATTTGTTCGAGTAGCCGTAGTCGTAGAAGCCGGTCAGACCAAGGCTATCGTAGCGTGAGTGGGCGCCTAAAGGATTAATCGTTACGCGACCCATAACCTGCTTCCAAGCGCTCTGCTCGATAGCGTGGAAGCTGGCATCGTCGAACACGCCGAAATCGTAATCGGCGTACTGCGTCTCGTTAACTTTGATCGGCCCCTTCATCGAAACGCCGACCTGCGACGAACTCAAGCTCAGATAGTTCCACGGCGTCAAGGCGGTGTAGCGGAAGCCCCACAGGTTCTCCTCCCAGTCCACCAGCGGATTCTGCTGCTGGCCGAAGGTGAACTTGTCGTCGCTCATCGGTTCGAACTTCAAAACCTTTTTGAAGAAGGTATTGTAGTCGATATACGCGTACTTCAAGCGGTAGGAGAGGTCTTGATCCTGGCTCTGGCCGTATGCGCTGTTGGCACCGACCTTGTCGCCGCTGCTCGCGGTGCATGTAGTCTTCGTAGTAGTTTTTATTCCGCCGGTTGACGTTGACGTCGAGGACGTCGTGCAGGTGGTCCCGGTGTTAACCGCCGCGTAAATGTTGGGCGTCACGCGTGCTGAGATGTCGTCCACAGGCGTGAATTTGAAATCAATGTATGCGCGCGTGATATTGAACGAGTTGAAGCTGTTGTTGCCGGGACCGGGCCAGTTCTGCTGAGTCAGGAACTGCGGGCCGAATCCGGTGTGGCTGAAGTAGCCATAATCGCCGTAGATCAGCGTGCCGAGCGAGATCTTCTTGTACCAGCGATCGCCGAACTCCTGTGCGAACGGCTGGATCTCGGAGACCTGCTTGGCCATCTCGGCGTTCCACTGCTGCTGCTGGGCCGCCCTTTGCGCCATGTCGGACTGCATCGCAGCGCGTTCCTGCTCGAGTTGCTGCTGAGTCTTCGCCTCGACCTTGCGCTCGATCTCTTCGGTCGATCCGGCAGGGACGTATTCGCCGAGCCTGACGCAATGTTTGCATCGCTTGGTGAACACCTGGCCGCTGGCGGGATCGGTGTACAGCATGAGCGCGCGCCCGTCCTGGCTCCACGCCGGCATCGGTGTGATCGCGACGGCGCAGAGCATCAACGCCGCACCAAGCATCGACAGCGCAATTATTCCGATCGTTCGTCTCATCATCACCCTCCCTGGGTACTCCCCGGAATCGACTGCTGCTCCAAGAGCACTTACGAAACCCGTGTTCGCTCTGGACCTGCGTACAAAAGCCCAGTACAGGCTTCATGCCGGCGGAAAACTAGCCAGCGTCGGTTACGACATGATGATTCGATTGTTACGAACGCGCGAATTCGCGGCTGAATGACGAAGCGCATTCGAGGTTCGAACCCGAAGTATCAGCCACCACGATGCTTCTCAGTCTTTAATCACGTGACCAGCGCGTCCGACGCGGACCGCAGCGTCCCCCCGGTTAAGCAGATCAGAATACCGCCGATGAGCGATGCGACCGGCGTGAAATCGTGCATGGCGCGATTAGCGCTCCACCGGCAGGCCGGCCTCGTTCCATTCGAGCATCCCGCCCTTGAGGTTGGTCACGTGTTCGAAACCGAGTGCGGTGAGGAT
Organism: uncultured delta proteobacterium; assembly: GCA_963842085.1. Taxonomy (GTDB): domain Bacteria; phylum Desulfobacterota; class Binatia; order Binatales; family Binataceae; genus Binatus. The sequence goes on along the minus strand of CAWJET010000001.1, from coordinate 755,647 downwards.
CGCGGCGGCGGTGCTGCTGCGTACGCCGGCGCGGCACACGACTACGATGTCGCTGTGTTTCAGGTTCTCGAGTTTGCCCGCTTCACTCGGCAAAGCTCTCAGCGGGATCGATCTACTGCCCGGAATGTGCCCAAGTTCATCGTGGTATTCGTCTGGTTCGCGTACGTCGAGCACGATCGGCGGGTTCCCGCCGGCGAGGCGGTCCCGCAATTCGGGAACGCTTGCCTGATGAACGCTGCTCAGCTGCGCGACATCGGGGAATTTGAGGGAGTCGTCTTCGATCGCGGTTTGATTGGCCTGCAGTGCCTCCTGAATCTTGTCGGGCAGCGGCAGGCCGAGATTATTCATGATGCTGATGTATTCGTCGCGTGTATGCCCGGCAACCCGCGGATTAGTGGCTTTCTCCTTTCCGATCGTCGAGCACCGATTACCGCGATAGTCGTGCGCGGGAAACACGAGCGTGTCGTCCGGCAGTTTGAACAGCAGGCCGGTGATCGCGTCGTATTGTTTTCCGGCGTCGCCACCGGGAAAGTCCGCTCGCCCGGTGCCGCCAATCAACAAGGTGTCGCCGGTCAGCACGTGCCCGTCGACGTAGAGGCTGATTCCGTCGGGCGTGTGCCCGGGCGTGAACATGAACTTCACGCGCAGGTCGCCGACCTCGAGAACATCGCTGTTTGAAACGTGGACGTCGACGTTAGGCGCGGGGGCGTGGCGATCCATTACGACCTTCGCGTCGGTTAATCCGGCGAGGTCCCAGGTGCCGCTGCGATGGTCGGCGTGGGTGTGCGTGTCGATCGCATAATCCAGCCGGAAGCCACGATACGCGGCGATCGCGATGTAGCGTGCGGTGTTTTCTTTGAGCGGGTCCACCACCGCGGCGCGCCGCGTGCGCTCGCATCCGAGCATGTAGGTTTTGCACTTTCCACGGTTCAATTCTCGAAAGAACATGGGGCTTTTCCTTGCGCCGGAATGAAACCGGCGGCGCCGCGTTTGACTCGAGACCAGGTCGATATATAACTATTTACTCATGAAGGCAAGAAACGGCTTCAGGCCAAAGTCGCGGCGCGCCTTGACCCCGCAAGCGCTGGAGATGGTGGCAGCACGCTTCAGGGCGATGGGCGAACCGCTGCGCCTGCGCATCCTGCACGAACTCGAGCAGGGCGAGCGCTCGGTTTCCGCGCTCGCCCAAAGCGTCGGCTCGACGCAGCCCAACGTCAGCAAGCACCTGCGGATTCTGCAGGATTCCGGACTGGTGAGACGAAGACCCGAAGGCAACAGCGCCTTCTATTCGATCGCCGACGAAATGGTCTTCGAGTTGTGCGAAATGGTCTGCGCGAGACTGCGCGACCGGCTCGAAGCGCAGGTCGGAGCGCTCCCCGCTCGCGTGCGAGCATGACCGGCGCGATGCGCACGTCGGAGGCCACGAAACCGAAGGAGGATTTCGTCCCAGCGGCGCCGGCTGGCTGGCGCCATGAGTTCAGCCGCGCCAATCCCGCGACGGTCGCTGCCCGCATCGCGTTTCCAATCGCGGCATGCGCGACGCTGTTGCCGTTCGTCTCGCCCGGCATCGCGCTGATGCTGGGCATCTGCGTGGCCCTCACTTTGGGCAATGGTTATCCCTTTACCACCGCGCGGCTGATCACTCCCTTGCTGCAAATCTCGGTCATCGGTCTGGGGGCCGGCATGAATCTCGTTGAAGTAGGGCACGCCGGTGTCCATGGCTTCTTTTACACGGTCATCGGCATCACACTCACGATGACCCTTGGTCTGGTTTTGGGCCGATTGATTCGGACCGAACGGGACACCTCGCTGCTGGTAACCGTAGGTACGGCAATATGCGGCGGCAGCGCCATCGCGGCGGTCGCTCCCGCGATCCGAGCCAAAAGTCATGAGGTTTCCGTGGCGCTGGCGACAGTGTTCTTCCTCAACGCGGTCGCCTTGTTCATCTTTCCGTGGATCGGGCACTATTTCGGTTTGAGTCAGGCACAGTTTGGAGTGTGGAGCGCGCTTGCCATTCACGATACGAGCTCAGTAGTCGGAGCGGCGATGCAATACGGCGCACGCGCGCTTGAGATCGCTACCACCATCAAACTTACCCGAGCGCTTTGGATAGTGCCCGTGACCCTCGCCGTCGGAATGGTTTGGAACCGCGGAAACCCAGACGCGCCTGCGGGCAAGGCCAGGCGGCCGTGGTTCATCCTGGGATTTATCGCCGCCGCAGCATTGGTGACATGGGTACCTGCGCTGAAACCCGCTGGCCACACGATATTCCTCGGCGCGCAACGTTCGTTGGTGGTCACCTTGTTTCTGATCGGCTCCGGGCTGAGCCGCAGCGCCCTTCAGATGGTTGGGCGGCGCCCCCTAATCCAGGGCTTCGTTCTTTGGCTGCTGATGGGAACCGCCACGCTTGGCGCCATACTGCTCGGATGGATTGGTTAGCCGAAGCGGAAGCAGTGCGCGAGGTCGTTGGTTGTGACCATTGGCACTCATGGCTCCTGATCATTCGCGATGAAAACCTGCCACATATCCTTTATATTGGCGGAGGTGTGAAGTGAGCCGATTATCCACTGAGTTGTGGTCGCGACGCCGATTTCTCAGGCATCTTTCGCGGAGTGTGGGTGCTCTGGCGTTGGTGAGCGGCATGCCGGCAATCGGTCGCGCTGCTGAAATGGTGCATGAGCACGACTCACTGATTGTTCGGCTTTCCCGGCCGCAGGACTTGGAGACGCCGGTCGAGTATCTGGCTTCCTCGATTACTCCCAATGCGGTGTTTTTCGTGCGAAGTCATTTTGGCCCACCCGCTATCATTCAAGAACAATGGAGACTCGAGATTGGCGGCCTCGTCGATAGCTCTCGCAGCCTGACCCTCGAGGACCTGCGCAAGTTCGAAATCGTGCGCTTGCCGGCAACGCTTCAATGCGCAGGCAACGGGCGCGCCTTTTTTCATCCGTCAGTGCCGGGCGTCCAGTGGCAGCGCGGCGCGGTTGGCAACGCTCTGTGGACAGGGGTCCGCCTGCGCGACGTAGTGAAGAGCATAGGCATCAAACCCGGCGCCGGTCACATGCAGATGCGCGGCTATGACTCCGCTCCCATGCCCACAACTCCTTCGTTTACCCGCAGCATTCCCATCGAGCGCGCACTCGATCCGGGCACGCTGCTTGCCTTCGAAATGAACGGCGAGCCGCTGCCGATGTTGCATGGTGGCCCGCTCCGCATGGTGGTACCGGGCTGGGCCGGCGATCACTGGTACAAATGGTTGCGCCGAATCGACTTTCAGGAGCATGAGGCCGAGGGCTTCTACATGCAGACTGCGTACAGGATGCCGCAGCAACCAGTTCCGCAAAAAGGCATCGCACCCGCGCCTGAAGTTCCGGTCGCCATCAACCCGGTCAAATCGTTGATTGCAAGGCCGTTGGAAGGTTCGGTCATGCCGCCCGGCGACAACCTGGTCTCGGGAGTAGCTTTTACCGGCATGGGACACGTGGTCAACGTCGAAGTGTCGCTGGATGGCGGCCGCTCGTGGGCTCGCGCCGAACTTGAGGGCAAGGAATCTGAGGGCGCATGGCAACTGTGGCGTTATCGGTGGAAAGCGGCGACGCAAGGAGCGTATACAATCGCCGCGCGCGCCACCGATTCCTCAGGCAGAGTGCAGCCGGAAACGACGCCTTGGAATCATGGCGGCTATTTGTGGAACGGCATCGATCGAGTTCATTGCAGGATCGCCTGATGGCAGCGCTCATTCGAATCGCGATGCGAGAACGTGCAGCTGGGAACCATCGTTCATTCCAGTGGGCGAGCCTTCCGCGGCGAATGTGGCTCGTAGTCCCAGCGTTGCTTCTGCTCTCGACCCGTGTGCTGGCCGGAACGGCCGGGAGCGCAGCGCAGCGGGCCGAAGCGGCTGAAATGCGAGATCACTGCGAGATCTGCCATGACCGGGGAATGATGATCCAGCAGAGACTGACACCCGAGCAGTGGCAAGCAGAGGTCAAAAAAATGCGGAACTGGGGAGCACCGCTCCCTGCCGATCAGGAAAAGTCGCTGGCTGATTATCTGTCCAGCCAGTTTCCGCTCGGAGCCGTGCCGATGGCTGCGCCTGAATCGCCCAGCGTTGCCCTGTTGGATTCCGTCGAGCCGCTGGCGGACCCCGTCAGATTCCATGGAGACGCACGCGCCGGCGCGGGCGTCTTCACTAACGCCTGCGCTGAATGCCACGGAGCTGACGCGCGCGGTAAACAAGGACCGAACCTCGTTCAGCAGCCGATCCTCTATAGGTTCAATGACTTTCAAGAGATTGTGATGCGCGGTCGCCGCACAATGCCTGCGTTCTCCGGGGTCCTCGATCGTAAGCAACTCGAAGATCTTGTGGCGTGGCTGAGAACGCTGCAAATACACTGAGCTTCGCACCAGGTCGAGCTAAAGCGCCGCCCAAAGCTCATAGACCAGGGTACATCCGCACCTTGGTCGCGGCGCTTCCGTTGTTGAGCCTAACCGCCGGCGCCAGAGCCGCCGATCTCAATCCTGATGCGGCGCATCCTCTCACGGCGCAGACCCTCTACCAGAGCCAATGTGCACACTGCCACGGCCGTTCGGGTCAGGGCGACGGCCCCGAGGCTCCGCAATTGCAAGTTCATCTCCGTAGTTTTACGGATTGTGGCTGGATGTCGATGATGTCCGACGCGACCATATTCCTGGTTATCAAGGATGGCGCCGCGGCGGCGGGGTTTCCGGCCGGAATGCCGGCCTTTGGCGGAACGTTGGGCTACGACCAGATCGTGGCGCTGGTTCAATACGTTCGCGGCTTCTGCGCCGAAAAAATTAGCGAGCCAAGAATTTTGCAACGGCTGGGCAGAACGTCGCCGCCACTGGTGCGGCATGTTCGCCGCGGTCGCATTGAGCGAATAGATGGAGGCTCAATCTGATCGACGCGTGGCGGCGATCGGTGCATTCTGATGGCAGCAATCATCATCCACGCGTGCTGCCTCCGATGTTGGGAGAAGTCGCGATGAAATCAAGCCGCGCGTCAAGTTGCGCTCAGCCCGCATGGAGGGATTCCTCATGGAAAAAAATCAGCACGACTCGCACCATCACGGCAGCCATCGCCACGGCGCACATGGCGATGACGATCGGCATGGCGCCCGTCAGCCCGAGCGCTTCGACCCGGCCCGGGCGGCGCTGCTCGACGACCCATTTCGCTTCGGGTACCTGCCGCCCGATGAGATCTTCGAGATGCTGGCGGCGCCGACCGGCAGCCGTGTCGTGGATTTCGGCACGGGCATCGGAACCTACGCGATCGAGCTCGCGCGATCGCGGCCCGACCTGGAGGTGACTGCACTCGACGAACAGCAGCAGATGCTCGAGCTGTTGCGGGCGAAGCCTGCGGCACAAAAGCTCTCAAATCTTAAAGCGCTTCATACCGATGAAATTAAGAAGCTGAATGGAACGGCCGATCGCGTGCTCGCGCTCAACGTCCTGCATGAGCTCGGCGATGACGCGCTGCGTGCGATGGTTGCCCTGCTCAAGCCGGCCGGAACCGTGCTCGTAGTTGACTGGAACGCCGGCGTCGAACGGCCGGTGGGTCCTCCAAGGGATCATGTTTACACCGCTGCCGAAGCGCGTGATCGGATGGAGCGTATGGGTTTGCGGATCGAAGGCGAGCGCTTGTTCAAATATCATTACGCGCTCGTCGCGCGCCGCGCATGATAGCGGGCGCGCAAATCAACCTACCAGTATTTTCTCGAATTCGAGCCCGAGAGACAGTAAGCGAAGCCCTTATCCATCACGAGACTTTTCCACCCTCCACCGGTCCGCCAGCCGCTTTCCATGCCGTAAAGCCGCCGCCCATGTGACAGACCGGTGCGAGTCCCATGCGCTGAAGGGTCTGCGCTGCCAGCGCAGATCTGCCTCCGCCCGCTCAGAAGAAGATGAATTTTTTGCCCGAGGCGAAGATCTCCTTGTGGTACGGACTCTCGGGATCGACCCAGAATTCGAGCATCCCGCGCGGTGCGTGAAACGCGCCTGGAATCCGGCCGTCGCGTTCAAGCTCGCGGATATCCCGGATGTCCACGAATACCAGGTCCGAATCACCTTTGAGCTTGATCGCGTCCGCGGCACTAACCGTCTCTATCTCCGCATTTGCTTCCGCCAGCATTTGCCTGAGCGTCTTCTTGAGCTTCACCGTCACAAAAACTCCTACGCGCTCTTCGCGCGATAGCCGGAACCCAGGTTCATTGCGAATTCCTTGCCCCACTCATATGGGAGATCAATAATTCCGCCGCCGGTCTTCACCGATTCAAGTGCGTGCAGCGCGTCGAGCAGAATCTTGCGCTGCTGACCTTTATCGAATGGTTTGCCGAACGGATTTCCCATCGGGAAATTGACGAAAACCGTGCGCGGCGGTCTAACCTGGGCGCTCAGATCGCGGCCGGTCGAGACTACAACGGTCGGGATGCCTGCTTCCTCTACCACCCTCGCTACCAGACCAACGGTCTGGTGATCGAGCGGTCAAGCGGGCACCAGGACGAACGCGTCGATTCTCTCATCCCGCAGCCGCCGCGCCAGCGCCGGCGCGGCCTCGTTCACCACCGCACTGCGGGTGTAGATGCGCCCCATAAAGCCGCTGTAATGATGCGGCCCGACTTCACCGATCAAGCCCTCGGATTGCAACTCGCGGAGTCGCTCGATCGGGAAAATGCAGTTGATGTCCCGGTCCGCGTCGCGGTGATTGTAGTAGTCGTCGTTGATGGCGAAGAACTGGGGCGAGGTTTCCTTGTCGACGGCGTCGAGTCTCAAATCGTTGCGCGCCTGGGGATTGAACGGTGGCGTATCCTTGCGCGAGACTCCGCCCGACGTGAGCATCGCCACCCGGCAACCAGCCAACGACTTTTTCAGCGGAGTGAGCGGCGCGCTTTCATTGATCGTCCACTGGTACACAGGAAATCCCTGACTTCGATAGAACTCGTTCAGGCGCGCGACGTATGCGATTGGTTCCATGACGCCTTTCTCTCGCTCAGCAGACTACTGCAGATGAGCGGCGATGCAGATCTCCTCTTCCTCGATAGGAGCAAAGCACCATGCGATTCGCGACGTCAAGCAAGGTCCGCGACGAAACTCCGTTAGCCCAGCGCGTAACCGAATTCGTCGAACAGTTCAGGCCAGCGAGATGGTACCAGTTCAAGAACGTGGAGACTGATTCGGTGGACAGGTTGGCGATGAGTCTGACGACCGGCTCGAAAAATCCGGGACACTTTGGGAGGTTGCTCCTAAGGCGAATACCGCATAGATACTTGATTTTATTGAGCGGAGAGGTGGCCGAGTGGTCGAAGGCACCAGATTGCTAATCTGGCGTACTGGGTAACCGGTACCGAGGGTTCGAATCCCTCCCTCTCCGCCAGTTTTATTGGGTTTTTCCCGATCTGAATCATTGTTTTACGAGCCCGCTTCGGTCCCGGTTTCGGGCCGGGTGGGCACAGGGTGGGCATGATTTGAGGCCAACGGCGCCGCTGCGCTCTCCAACGAAGACATTTCTTCCGCAGAAAGATCGTCGGTCGGTATCCAGCGCCAGTAATGTTTCAACAACATTTGCAGCGTGCGGTGACCCATCTGCCGTTGAATCCAGTTGAGCGGTTTGTGCTGCTTCAGCGCGAGGACCGCGAAGCTGTGACGGCACTGCCCGATTGGTCTGTGCGGAACTTCAGCTCGCGTGAGAATTCGGCGCCAGACCACGTCAGTCGCCCAGCGTACATTGGGCGCAGCGCCGCTCTCATTGGGGAAGACGTACTTGCTGCGTAGCTGGACTCTTTCCCTTTGCTTCGACAGCTCTGCGCGAACCCTTGGACCGTACTGGATCATGCGCCGGCTGCTCTTCGTCTTCGGCGTCGTGATGCCATATCGGACGCTGAGGCTGCGGTTGATCAGTGCCCGGTCACGATCGAGGTAGACCCTGTCCCAAGTCAGAGCGAGCGCTTCGCCGCGTCGGATTCCGGTAAAGAAATAGAGCGTTACAAGAGCGCGTTCCCAGCCCTCCGCCGCCGCGATGATCGCTTCAATCTGATCCGCGTTATACGGCATCACTTCGGCATCTTCCGGCTCGTCCGAGAGTTCGGAATCGTCGTCGTTTGCTTGGCCGGAATCCTTAAATGGCTTCATCCCGAGCAGGAGGTCTTCGTTGAGCAGTTTCCGGACGCGAGCGAACTCCAGGATTTGATTCAGGACATCCCACGCCATGTTCTTCCGCCGCGTGCTCAGCGGTTCGTTGCCCTTGGTTTGTTTCTCGTCGACCCGTACGCGCCAGCGATCGATGTCTTCCTGACGTAATTCCGAGACCGTTTTCGTCCCGATTGCGTCGCGCTGAATGAAGATCCCCGCGACTTCTTTGTAGTAGCCGTGGGTCGATTTCTTCACCTCGCCTTGCTTGCTGAGCAGCCAACTGTCGGCGAGCTCAGTGACGCTGATCGGTTGGATTTTCTCTGGCGTCTCGATCCCGCGCTGCTTTATCCGGTCGCTGTCCGGAAATCGCTTGGCATAATCGAAAGTTCTCGCCTTGAGCTCAAGCTGTATCGTCGCGCAAAGCCGCCTGGCCTCGGCGATGGTCTGCTTGTTTGCCGACACCCCGAGCGGCTCGCGACATTTGAGGCCGTCGTAATACTTAAAGCCGATTCTCAGGCGGCCGTGTCTGTCCGTTTCCAGCCATGCCATTTTGCGATTCCTCCGAGTATTCCGGCAGTTGACCGCGCAGTTTCACGCGGGGTTTGAACTGCCTGGATCGGAATGTCGGCCAGTGGATCAAGTAACGTCCTTGCACGACGAAAAGACCGTCCACTTCCCCAATCCCACCAGATTCGATCCAGCCATACACGGTCTTTCGATTGCGTCGAAGAATTTTCGCGATCTCAGGGACAGTCAGATATTCGCTCTCTGGCAGTCCAACTTCTGCTGCTTGCCTGCTCATGATCGCCTGCTGGGTTGCTCGGTTATGTTTTTACCGTCGAAGAGGTTCTGAAATTGGCGGAAAACACTACCGCAAGTTGGATGCCAGACAAAAATCCGACGAACTGTAGGATTCGCGTCATCTTTGCGCCTTCCGAAAGTGTGCTATGTGCCGATTTGGCACACACACTTTGTGAACGGAGTGTTTCAACGGACTGCGATCTTCAATCATCGCTTCGACTCCGAGCGTAAAACGCCGCCACCCTCATACGGTTTCCGCACTGAGCCCTGGCGCTCAGCCTGCGAATTGAAGTTTCTAAACCTCTATCTCAATCATTGAAATTAACTCGTTTCAAAATGCCTTTATTTCTCTGCGCCCATTCGCAGATGAGTGCTACGGCCTCCGCGAACTTCGTGCCCACTGGTGTCAGCGTGTAGTCGACGTGTGGAGGCACTACCGGGTGAACAAGGCGATCAAGAAGTCCGCGGCGTTCCAGTTTTCGCAGGGTTTGGGTCAGCATCTTCCTGGAAATGTCGGGGATGGAACGTTGGAGTTCGTTGAAACGTCGGGTTCCCCGCTTGAGACAGAACAAAACTATTGGCGTCCAGGTGTCGGCAATGACTCGTAATACCTGTCGCGCTGGGTACTGCGGGTCGTAAAGGGGTTCGGAATCGATTGATTCGGGCGCCTTTTTCACTGCTCTATGGTAACCAAACGGTACCTACTAGTCAAATGGTTACCTAGTCGCTAGATTGACCCGGGAAGGTAGGAGCTTCAGATATGACTGAGAATCTTACAGATAGAATTGCGCCGCCCGCGGACGGCCTGGTCGTCGACGTGACTTCGGATTTGATTTGTCCATGGTGCTTCGTGGCGAAGCGTCGTCTGGAGAGAGCGTCGTCTATCTTGGGCAAAACGCTCGAGGTCCGTTGGCATCCGTTCCAACTCAACCCCGAGATGCCTGTCGAGGGCCTCGACCGGCGATTGTACCGCTCAGCAAAGTTCGGGAGTTGGGAACAGTCGCAACGCCTCGATGCACAGGTGTCCGCCGCGGGAGCGGAGGTCGGAATCAGATTTCGCCATGACCTGATGAAGCGTACACCGAACACCTTCAGGGGGCATGTGTTGCTCGCCGCGGCCTTGAAAGACGGCGTGCATAAACAAAATCTAGACGCAGAACGGCTCTTCCAAGCCTACTTCCTAAACGGCGAAGACGTAGGTGATCCGGCCACTCTGCTCGGCATAGCCCGTGAGTTCGGCGTCACTGCGATCTCGCGCGTGGAAGATCTGGATAGCCCAGCGCTCGTCAGCGAAGTGAAAACAGGGGAGCGTATGGCCGCATCTGCCGGCATTCGGGGGGTTCCTCAAATCTCGTTTCAAGGGGAAGTCGTTGCCAACGGTGCTCAGAAAGAAAAGCTGCTCGCGGACTCAATACTGCGGGGTCTGGGTGCCACCGGTCACTGTGAAAACGGCGTCTGCGCAGTTTGACGGACAGAATTGAATGAAGCGCGCGACAGTCATTGGCGGCTCGCTCACGGGTCTGGCTGCAGGGATATTGCTCCGTCGAATCGGTTGGGAGGTGAACATCTTCGAACGGAGTTCGCAGACACTCTCCGATCGCGGCGCCGGTATCGTGATGCAACCGGAGACCCTTGAAATGCTTGGTCTCTGCGGGGCGAAGTCTGACGGCGATGTTGGCGTCAGACTGGCGACCAGACACTATCTGGCGGCAGACGGCTCCGTGGTCTCATCTCAGCGGATGCCTCAACTCATGACCTCCTGGGGACTCCTTTACTCGTGGTTTAAGAAGAGTTTCCCGGAGCAGAACTATCATCTCGGCCATGAGTTTCAGAATCTTGAGCAAGGTGAATCGTCAGTCACCTCGTATTTCAAAGGCGGAACTCACGACTCAGCCGATCTCTTAATTGGTGCGGACGGCTTCAGATCCGGTGTTCGTGCGTTACTCTTGCCGGAGATTCAGCCCAAGTATGCCGGCTATGTTGCGTGGCGCGGAGTTGTTCCTGAAGCTGACCTTCCGGAAGACATTTTGAAGGTGTTCGCCAATCATTTCACATTCTTCCAAATGCCGGACAGCCACATCCTCTGCTATCTGATTCCGAGTGAATCGGGGAACACCGAAGCTGGGCGGCGGCGGCTCAATTGGGTTTGGTACTGGAACACGTCGGAAAAAGAGTTAGTACCTTTGCTGACTGACGCCCAAGGGATCCGCCGGGCATACGCCATTCCACCCGGAGCACTCCATCCCGAGCAGGAACACAAGCAGCGCAGCATCGCAGAATCGGTTCTGCCGCCCGCTTTCAAAGCGCTGCTGAGGGCAACAAAGGAGCCCTTTGTGCAGGCGATTATGGACCTCGCGTGTCCACGGCTGGCGTTTGACCGGACGATCCTGGCTGGGGATGCCTCCTTCGTCATCCGTCCCCACACGGCCTCGAGCACCTCGAAAGGGATCGCGAATGCCTTTGCGTTGAGTAGAGAACTTGTGGAGAGGCACACGCTGTCAGACTCTTTGGAGAACTGGCAGACATCCGAGTTGGATCGGGGCCGCAGTTTGATGAGCTATGGTCAGGGACTCGGGGGTCGCTCACAAAGCCGTTGAGGACTTCGCGAAACGCTGGGATGCTAAAAGGATACACTCGCTGAGGCCATTCACAATCTGGAAGTTCTCAAAGACGATCACGCCCAGACCGGAAAAGAGATTATGCAAAAGGTCATCTACCCGCTCGACTTTCTGGCCTTCGCCGTCCTGAATCGGTCGCTTCGTTTGACGTCCGGGTTTTTAACCCTTGTTCGCGAGAAGAACCTGATCGCAGCCGCGCCGCTGGTGCGGCTTCAACTCGACAACTGTCTCCGCTTCTTCGCTTCCACGCTTGTGGACCAGCCGCACGATTTCGCCATTCAGGTGTTGGGTGGTACGAGAATCGATCAGATGAAAGATCGTTCCGGGAAGCGCCTCACGGACTCATATCTTAAACAACTCCTCTCCGCGCATGAACCGTGGATTGATCCCGTGTACAAGGAGACCTCGGGCTTCATCCATCTTTCCGAGAAGCACATCTTCAACTCGCTGACACTTACCAATGTAGAGACGCGCGAGATTCTTATGAAGATAAGCGACACCGACGAATTTGTGCCCGAAGAAGCTTACCTTGAGGCTGTCGATGTATTCACAAGGACGACGAAACTTGCATTAACGTTCGCATTGGCCTGGGCGGCTCAGAGGAACAGGCCGCAATTGGAGAATCCATCGCAGAAGTAAATGACTTCGATCAGATTGACGAGGAATGCAGCGTCGGTCATTTACGGATGGGAATCGGGTTGGCTCACTCCCATAAGACCAGGTGCGGGCAGTCGCGTCGTCGAAACGGCTACACGGCTCGCTCGCCGACTAAGTTCGTAGGACTCGATGGGGTCAGCAGGCGGACTTGTGGAAAGAAAGGAAACTGACACACCGGCACCAATTTGTCCGGATGTTTTTTGGGCAACCTGGATGCGCGAGCACGCGGATACGGCGGTATCGTATCTGGAGATGGCGAGCGCTCACTTCCAGGACGTGAAAGCGCGCTCCTACCGCGCTCTGAGGCTGAAACGTGGAGCAGTCGTTCTAGAAGTGGGCTGTGGCATTGGCCAGGACGCATGCGAATTGAAGCGGTTGGTCGGAGTTCGGGGTCGAGTAGTGGGTATCGACTACAGCGAGGAGATGATCGCGGAGGCGCGGCGACGGGCAAAAGACGTTTCTTCGTTTCCGAAGTTTGTGGTTTGTGAAGCTCATCACATTGGTTTTTCCAGCGACACATTCGATGCTTCGCGAGCCGATCGAGTCCTGCAACACCTTGCGGATCCGCGCGTGGCACTTGAGGAAATGGTTCGTGTGACTAAGCCGGGCGGAACAGTGCAGATTGTCGACCGCGATTGGGGGTTGGTCGCCGTCGAGTCCAATGACCAGGCGGTTACGCGCAAGATCCTTGATCTTGTCTGCGGGAAAATTCGCAATGGATGGATTGGCCGTCGGGTCCCCGTACTTTTTCGGGAGCGTGGCCTGCAAGAAGTGCGTGTCGAAGCGCTTCCGATCACGGTGCAGGACTTTCAAGTTGCTGACAGGCTGCTCGATCTTACGTTGGGCGCGGGGCATGCGGCAGACGAAGGCATCGTGAGCCCCGACGAGAAGAGGTCCTGGCTCCTTGAACTTCAGGAAAGAAACGACGCGGGTCGCTTCTTCGCTGCATGGGTGATGTTCATCGTGACTGGGAAAAAAGGTTGATGAGCGCCAGGCTGCCTATTAGTCCGAGAATCGACGGGATTGGCCGTCAGGGGAAACGAAAGTCAGAGAAGGAGAGAGTCATGTTTGATCACATCATGCTTAAGGTGAAGGACCTCAACTCGAGCAAGCGCTTCTACAGCGCCGCGCTGGCGCCGCTTGGCTTCAGCGTGCAGTACGACGCGGACGGAATAGTGGTCTTTGGCCCCAAGGACGCGCCCGCCTTGTGTTTGGCCAAGGGCGAACCGACCGGACCTGTCCATGTTGCATTCGTGGCCAAGAACCGCGCTGCCGTGAAGGCGTTCTACGATGCCGCTCTGCCCGCCGGCGGCAAGGACAACGGCAAGCCCGGTCTCCGTCCCCAATATTCCGCCAACTACTACGGCGGCTTCGTGAAGGATCCCGACGGCAACAACATAGAAGCCGTTTGCCATCAGGAAGAATAGCGAGGCTACGGGACTGCCTTGATAGGCCGATTCGATCAGGGCAGTCCCTTTCAAATGTCTGCAAGGAGTGTCCCATGAATCTCGAAGGTGGATGTTCACCGCCCCCTTTGAAGGCGTACATGTGCAGATTTTGCACATGTGCAGATTTTGCACACATCTCAGTAACGGCCGGTTCGACGAGCCACAAATCTTTTCAAATCAGGGCTTTCGGCGGGCGACGTGCAGGATCGTCAGCTCGTGCTTGCGCACTATGCCGTCAGGACGGGCGTTGTGCAAGCGGCGCATCTCCGAGAACAACCATTCGCGCTTCGTCGGCTCCATGAGCCGATGATCGGAGGCGGTACTCATCAGCGCCACATGCTCCTCGGCAGTGAAATCGGTGGTCCACAGGTGGCGTGCGACTCGAACGTCTTCGAAGTAGCCGCTGCGCTCGATCTCTTCGCTCAAGTCCGGGACCTGCTCAGGCGGTGGTGGTGGCCATGCACCCTGCCAGCTTTGGCCGATCGCGTCGTAAGCTTTCTGGATCTCGGTGAAGAACGGATCGAAGCTGGGTGGAAAGGCGTGAGTACCCCACGTGAAGGCAAGGACTCCGCCGGGCTTCAGCACGCTCGCCGCCTTTGAATATCGCACCTGCGGGTCGATCCAGTGCCACGCCGTCGCGGCGAAGACCATGTCGAACGTCGCGCCGGCCGGATCGAAATCCTCGAAGCGCTGGTTGATGACCGTGACGCGCGGAAACTCCGCCATGTTTCGGCGCGCGATTCGGGCGAGATTCGGCCCCGGCTCGACGCACATGACGCGGCATCCGCGCCGCGCCAAGGGGCGCGTCGCCTGACCGGTCCCGCAGCCGATCTCCAAAATTCGCGACCCGTGGGGCGACATCTCGGCGAGCGCAAAAAGATCGTCGAAGAGCTGCTCGGGATAGCCGCGACGCGCTCGGTCGTAAAGATCCGCGACGTCGTCGAAGGTTTGAGCCCGCAAAATCCTTCTTTCCTCATTCACGGTGAATTTACCTGCTTCAACGATGCACTGTCAGCGTGTCCCCTCGAGGCACGCGCTATGCGAACCTCAACCTGCGAGCGACGAACTGTTAGTTTAATCCGAAACTGTCAGGATGGCGACGCGTACCTGAAGCGGTAGTCCGCCTTCAATCGTCGCTTCGACTCCTGGCGTAAAATTTCGCAACCCTCATCCGGTTTCCGCATTCAGCCCCGCTGCACCATCGCCGCATCCGGTTCTTGCTCGTGTCGTAGAAGAAAGCGGCGCAGTTCGAATTGTCGCAACGCTTTAGACGCGAAAAATCTCCGCGGCAGAGCAAGTCAGCGGCGGACTGGGCGAGCGGCACAAGAAGTTGTTTCGGTTGATTCAGTTCAAATTCGAATCGCCGTTCGAACTTCCAGGGAGTCTTGACTACCTTCGTGACGCCCGAAGGCTTGGCGATCAAGAGGTTGATCGCATCGATGCTGGCGCGTGGAATCGGCTTGTCCGCGACAATCGCCTCGGCCATTCGACGCAGTAGCGTACGGAGCACAAGCGCATCCTTCCAGATGCACACGCCTGTTTTTCTCGCTTGCCATTGTTCTAATGCCGACTTCAGTTTGTTGCGCTCGAACATCTTTGCTAAAGCGAGCCAATTCACAACATCCCGATCGTCAGTCAACAAATTGACGCGACGACCCGTTTCGTTGGCTTCGGTGTTTATGAAATCGAGAAAGGAATAGCGGCCAACAAACCTGAAAGGTTTGCTCGGATTCGCAAAGGCTGATGCGAAAATCGTGCGAACCATTTCTTAATGATCAAAAAACTCTTGACTCATTACGACCAGATCAATTATTTGTCAACGGCTGCGGGGGTGGAGGAGGTGTCAAGAATCCACAGGTCTGTTGGGGTTCGTCATGATTGGCCAGTCAGTTCCGATGCGCCGAATCATGGAAGCGATCGAGCGCGTCGCTCCTGCAAGAGTTTCCGTTTTCATCACTGGTGAAACCGGCACCGGCAAAGAAGAAGCAGCCAAGGCCATCCACGAGCGATCCGGTCGAACGGGTCCTTTCGTGCCTGTCAATTGCGCCGCCATCATCGAGACCCTGATCGAGAGCGAGCTGTTCGGACATCAGAAGGGCTCTTTCACCGGAGCCGATCGGCGACACCCAGGACTCGTCGAGCGAGCGAACGGCGGAACCCTTTTCCTCGATGAAATCAGCGAGATGCGTAGCGAGGCGCAGGCCAAGCTCCTCCGCGTCATCGAGGAGCGCAGAGTGCTGCCCGTAGGCGGAACGCGTGAAATCCCGATTGATGTTCGATTTCTCGCAGCGTCGAATCGGACGCCGAAACAGGCGATCGGCGAGGAATGGCTGCGCGAAGACCTCTACTATCGCTTATCTGCGACCACCATTCACCTTCCGCCCCTTCGGGATCGGCTGGACGATTTGCCTGCGCTCATTGATCACTTCATCAAGCAAGCGAACCACGATTTTAAGAGGCAAGTCGACGGAATCGATCCAGAATGTCTGTGCGCCCTCAAAACCTATCGATGGCCGGGAAACGTTCGCGAGTTACGTAACGTATTCGAGAGTGCCGTGCTGATGGCGCACTCGATGCGACTCTCGGTGGACGACCTTCCCGAGGAAATCAGAGTCTCCACGAACCGGGAAACTTCTTTCACGGTTTCTCTAGGATCGCCACTCCACGAGATCGAGCAGAAATACATTCGCCGCACCATCGAATTCGCTAACGGAAACAAGGCCCGCGCATCGGAAATGCTGGGAGTCCCTCGGCGTACTCTGTACGGGAAGCTCGAGCGCTACGACGCTCGGCACAAATCCAACGGCCGAACCAATGGGAACGGACACCGCGCGCCGCGCGATGGTCGAAACGGTCTAACGTGAAGGAGGGCTCAAGCCAGGCGTCGCGCGGCGTAGAGCAGACTTCTCAAAAGATGACTGATAAATTCTCTCGAGATGTTGCGGAGATGACGGGCTTTCGCATTGCTCGAAAGCTACGCACGCCGATTGCCGAGAATCCGCGATGTCCTCCTTTATGAGGGCTCTTCCTCCGGGTCCAAAGGCAACTTTTCTAAAATTCCGCACAGATCCGAACATCTGATCTTACAGAGAGTCAGTTCTCGCTCCGGAACGGTGCGGAAATGAGCAGCCGAGTCGCTACGCACAGGGGTAATGTCTCTTAGAATCTCTTGCAATTGGCGTTTATCGACAAACAGCGGCTTGAACATATCCCAAGCATCATTGGCCAGGATAAGTTGCCCGAGTTGTCCAAGATACGTGAAATCCAAGACGTCGGTCGTAGCTACAAATCCGGGTCGTGTGTATCTCTTGGTGTATGCGTCACGGAGCTTAATGATTTCGGTCCAAGCCTTGTCGCCCAACAGCGCCTTTATCTTGTCGTCGGCTGTACGTCGTCAGAACCTATTGGACAAGTTGGCACAGGAATTAAGAGAGGATCTGGTCCATCTGAGTTGAACCTTTGGCTGCGAACGAATGATGCAGCCGGCGTCTGGCTTCGATGGTTTTCAGTTTGGCATTTTTCCTCCGTGACAGAATCGCGGGACCTCGGCCGAAGTAGACGTCGGCCGGGGTCAGGTTGTTGAGACTTTCGTGGTAGCGGCGCGAGTTGTAGTAGTCGACGAACTCGGCCAGGCGCGCTTCGAGCTGACCGGGCAGGTAGTAGTTCTCGAGCAGGATCTGGTTCTTCATCGAACGATGGTAACGTTCGATCTTACCCTGGGTCATCGGGTGATAGGGCTTGCCGCGGGTATGCATCATGCCATGCTCCGCGAGCCAGGAGCCAAGCTGGGCCGACACGTACGACGGTCCGTTGTCGCTCAGCAGGCGCGGCCGGTGCCGGACGCGGACGCGCTCCAACCCGGAGTTGCGCAGCGCCATCGCGAGGGTGTCGGAGACATCGGTGGCAGTCATGGTGGTACACAGCTTCCAGGCCAGGATATAGCGCGAGAAGTCATCAAGGACAGTCGACAGATAGAACCAGCCCCAGCCGATCACCCGCAGGTAGGTAAAGTCGGTCTGCCAGAGTTGATTGGGTGCGGTGGTTGGATGGGCGAAGCTGTCGGCTGCCTTCATCAAGATGAAGGCCGGGCTGGTGATCAGGTCGTGCGCCTTCAGCAGCCGATAAACTGAGGCTTCCGAGACGAAGTACTGCTGCTGGTCGACGAACGAGACCGCCAACTCCCGCGGCGATAGCTGCGGTTCTTTGAGCGCAAGCTCGAGCACGGCCTGAGTAACTGCAGCTGGGAGCTTGTTCCACACCCGCCGCGGCGCCGGCGTGCGATCCTCCAGCCCTTCATCATCGCGAGTTCGATAGCGATCGTACCAGCAATAGAAGGTGGACCGTGGGATGCCGATCTGCTCCAGGGTGCGCCGCACCGGCAGCGACGACTGCTCGACCAGCCGGATGATCTCCAGCTTCTCGGCGGCCGCGTACCTCATATATCGGACTCCCCATCCGCCAGCACGCTTTTTTTGAGCAGGCGGTTCTCCATCATCAGTTCGGCCAGCAGTTCCTTGAGCTGATGGCTCTCCGCCCGCAGCTCCTTGACTTCATCGCTGGTCGCTTCACGCGCGGTATCGCCGGCCAGCCGCCTCTTGCCCGCCTCCAGGAAGTCCTTGGACCAGCGATAGTAGAGGTTCTGGTTGATCCCTTCCTTGCGGCACAACTCGGCCACGCTATCCTCGCCGCGCAGGCCGGCGATCACGATCCGGACCTTGTCCTCAGCCGAGAAGTGCCGGCGGGTCGCCCGCCTTATGTCGCGTACCGCCTTTTCCGCCCCATCCGACTGCGCATCGATTTTCGATCTCATCTACCGCTCCTTCCGCGGTTAAAGATGAGCCAAAAACCCTCTCTTCCTCAATCGCCTCGAATTGTCCAACTTGTGCTGACGGGGAACACTCCGCGAAGTCATGCGGCTGAATATGGACCGCTTCCGGGTCTTTGGACCCGACGAGACGCAGTCCAACCGTCTAGAGGCAATCTACGAGGTCGGCAAAAAAGTTTGGCTGGGAGAGTACTTCCCGGAGGACGCCGACGGCGGCGAGCTCGCTCCCAATGGACGCGTGATGGAGATGCTGAGCGAGCATACCGTCGAAGGATGGCTGGAGGGTTATGTCCTCAGCGGCCGACACGGCTTGCTCAATAGCTACGAGCCCTTCATCCATGTCGTCGATTCGATGTTCAACCAGCACGCCAAGTGGCTGGAGAAGTGTAACGAACTGGCGTGGCGCGCGGACGTGTCATCACTAAATTTGCTGATCACGGCGCTGGTTTGGCGGCAAGACCATAACGGGTTTACCCACCAGGATCCCGGCTTCCTCGACGTGGTCGCCAACAAGAGCCCAAGTGTTGTCCGCATCTACCTTCCACCTGACGCAAACTGCCTGCTCTCAGTCGCGGACCATTGCCTGCGAAGCGTCAACTACGTGAACGTCATCGTCGCGGACAAACAGGTGCACCTCCAGTACCTGGACATGGAGGCGGCAATCGAGCACTGCACGAAGGGAGTTGGCATCTGGAACTGGGCCAGCAACGATCAGGGCGCCGAACCCGACGTGGTAATGGCAAGTTGCGGCGATGTCCCAACAATGGAGGCGTTGGCTGCCACAGCTCTGCTCCGACAGCACTTGCCGGACATCAAAATCAGGTTTGTGAACGTGGTCGATCTGTTCAAGCTCGTGCCCAGCACCGAGCACGCGCATGGACTGACCGATCGCGAGTTCGAAGCTCTTTTCACGCCGGACAAGCCGGTGGTCTTCAATTTCCATTCCTATCCCTGGCTCATTCACCGACTCACCTACCGCCGCCCTGGCCAGCAGAACATCCACGTCCGCGGTTATAAGGAAAAGGGGAACATCAACACGCCTCTGGAGCTGGCCATCCAAAACCAGACCGATCGCTTTAGCCTGGCGATCGATGCGATCGACCGGATCCCGCGATTCCAGGTTAAAGGAGCCGATGTTCGGGAGCTTCTGCTCAACCAGCAGATAAAAAGCAAAAACCACGCGCACCAGTTCGGTATCGATCCGATGGACATCACGGACTGGCAGTGGCCGTTCTGAAGTTTCCGAAGGAACCGACCGATGAATGAAATGCTCCCGACGCTTTACATCGCGAGGCACGGCGAGACGGCGTGGAGTCTCTCGGGTCAGCATACGGGGCTTACTGATCTTCCTCTGACCGAGCGCGGACAAAGTAACGCCCGCCACCTCGGTAACCAGCTCCAAAGACGGTTCTTCGCCAAGGTATTTACCAGTCCACTACAACGAGCGCGCCGCACATGTGAGCTGGCTGGGTTCGGCGCTCAAGCCGAGGTCGATCGCGACTTGGTCGAATGGAATTACGGTGAATACGAGGGACTTCGCACTCAGGAGATCCGTGCCAAGCGCCCTGGATGGAAGCTATTTCGCGACGGCTGCCCCGGGGGCGAGTCGGTCGCCGAGGTTGGAGCAAGAGCTGATCGTGTGGTTGGCCGTGTGCGGGCGCTCCAGGAGGACGTTCTGATTTTTTCGAGTGGGCACTTTCTCCGCGTACTAGCGGCACGCTGGCTGGGCTTCGAACCGCAGGCTGGGGAACATTTTCTACTGAGCACTGCGAGCCTGAGCGCGCTTAGCTATGAAAATGATCTGACGCGGCCGGTAATCAAGTTTTGGAATGATTTGCACCATCTCATGGATCACTAAGAACGAGCTGCCGAACTGCCGTTACGAACGCGACGATCAATTACAAGGGAAGAGAAGTGGCAACTATTGTGAGAGCGGTGAGCCCCGAGACCATAGCCAAGCTCCTGGCGCAGTATGGATGTGGTCCGGTGAAATTCGTCGGAGCGGATGAGGCGCTCTATGAGCGACATCTTCTTTTCGACAGTGTTACGGACATAAAGGTCGCCGACGCGCGCAATCGGTTTGAAGCCATCGCGCGATCCGTACGCGACGTACTCTCTCAACGTTGGATCCAGACCGAGCAAACCTACGAGGGCAGGAATCCAAAACGTGTCTATTATTTGTCGATAGAGTTTCTTCTCGGTCGCTCGCTCGCCCACAATGTTCAAAATCTGCTGCTCGATCCCATCGCCAAGCAACTCATCAAAGAAAAAAATCTTGATTGGATGGGCGTGCTGGACCAGGAGCCGGACGCCGGTCTCGGCAATGGAGGCCTCGGCCGTCTTGCGGCCTGCTTCCTGGATTCGATGGCGACGATGCAGTTGCCAGCCATGGGCTATGGGCTGCGCTACGAATATGGGATGTTCAAGCAATCAATTCGAGATGGCTGGCAGTGGGAACGCCCGGACAATTGGCTGCGTCGCCCGGACCCTTGGGAAGTGGCTCGTCCGCATGAAAGAGTCGAACTGCAGCTCAACTGCTCCATTGAGCTCCGCGGGGGAGCGCTACATCCGGTCAGCGATCGGCCTTCGACGCTGATAGGGATTCCCTTTGATCGTCCGGTGGTTGGCTACGGCGGCAAGACCATAAACACGCTAAGACTGTGGGCCGCCGCCGCTCCAGACGAGTTCAACTTTCAAGAGTTCAGCCACGGCGATTTCGTCGCCGCCGTCGCAGAGAGGTTGGGGGCTGAATCCCTCACCCGAGTCCTCTATCCAGACGACTCTACCAGTTTGGGACAGGGCCTGCGCTTCGTACAGGAGTACTTTCTGGTCGCCTGCGCGCTTGCCGATATTGTGCGACGGTTCCGGCACGACAATCCCGATTGGAGCGCCCTTCCTGAGAAAGTAGCGATACAGCTCAACGACACACATCCAGCGATGGCGGTGCCGGAGTTGATGCGGATTCTGCTCGACCAAGCGAAGCTCGGCTGGGACGAGGCCTGGGACCTGACGCGCAGAACGCTCGCGTACACCAACCATACGCTCCTGCCCGAAGCTCTCGAAAAATGGCCGGTTGAGTGGTTTCAGATACTTATACCGCGCAATCTGGAGATCATATTCGAAATCAATCGGCGGTTGCTCGATGACGTTCGTAGCCGCTTTCCGGATGACGACGGCCGTGCCGCCAGGATCAGGCTGATCGAGGAAGGCGCGAACAAGCACGTACGGATGGCCAACCTGGCGATCGTCGGGTCGCACAGCACCAACGGTGTAGCCGAGATTCACTCTCAATTACTGCGCACCACGACGGTTAAAGATCTGGCCGAGTTGTTTCCCGAACGCTTCAACAACAAGACCAACGGCGTCACGCCGCGGCGCTGGTTGCTGCTGGCAAATCCGGCGCTGGCCCGCACCATTACGGATGCAATCGGCGACGGCTGGATTACCGACCTGAGTCAGTTGAGCAAACTAAAACCGCTTGCCGGGAACGGAGCCTTTCGCGACAACTTCCGTCAAGCCACTCGTCAAACGAAAGTCCGGTTTGTTGACTGGCTCAAATCGAAGTTCGGGGTAACGGTAGATCCAGATTCAATTTTCGATAGCCAGGTTAAACGCATCCACGAATACAAGCGACAGCTACTGAACGCCCTCCGCATAGTGGTGCTGTACAACCGACTGCTGGAAAACCCCAATGCGCAGATACAGCCGCGAACCTTCTTCTTCGCCGGGAAGGCTGCGCCAGGCTACCAGCTCGCCAAGCTCATCATAAAGTTCATTAACAATATGGCCGATAAGATCGACAACGACCCCACGATGCGAGGTCAAATCAAAGTCGTGTTTGTCCCTGAGTACGACGTTTCGCTGGCGGAACGGCTGATTCCCGCCAGCGACGTTTCCAATCAGATTTCAACCGCAGGTTACGAAGCCAGCGGCACCAGCAATATGAAGTTCATGATGAACGGAGCTCTGACTATCGGCACCCGCGACGGAGCTACTATCGAAATGGCGCAGCAAGCGGGTGAAGAAAACTTCTTCTTGTTTGGCCTCACAGCCCAGCAGGTGGCCGATAGCCGAAGCCGGTACAACCCACATTGGCACTATGACAATGAGCCCGAGACGCGTGCCGCGTTGGACCTGATCTTTTCCGATCACTTCAGCCCCAATGAGCGTGGCGTGTTCGAGCCGTTGCGGGACACCCTCCTTACGCATGGCGATTACTACATGCATCTGGCGGACCTCAGATCGTATCTGGACGCGGACCGCAGGCTCGTCGAGTTGTATGCAGATCCAGAAGAATGGTCACGCAAGGCGATCCTGAACGTGGCCGGGTCCGGTAAGTTCTCCAGCGACCGTACCATCGCGGAGTACGCGAGGGACATCTGGAACGTTGAGCCTTGTCCCCTCACATAGCTGATTGGAGTGGTTCGCATCCGAAGGGAAACCAATCATGAAGGTCAGTCCAAAAGCCGGAAAAACCCGCCGATCCGTCGAAAATAGAGCTTCCACAGCCGTGACAAGGTAGTAATAAAACTTCGCAAGCATAAATTCGCTTTAGTCGTGCCTCGTCTCTAACCTCGCCGACGGTGTAGCAGAGGTCGTTGCTAACGTCGGGGTCAGCTCGAACCAAAAATCGCCCACCGTCAGACGTGATTGCGGAGCATCAGCTCTTTCGGATGCGGTTCGAGATAAACCTGTCCGCGCAAATAAGCGACGTCAAACTTTCGCACGTAGTGCCGGAAGAGCGCGATTGGCACGATCAGCGGCACCAGTCCGCGCCCGTAATCTTCAATCAGTGTGACGAGCTCGTCGCGTGAATCCTGATCCAGATGCGGCCGGAGATAGCCGAGCATGTGCTGCAGCACATTGCGGTGACGCGCCGTGGTCGCCAGCTTTTTCAGCGCTTCCATGAATGCGGACTCGTAGAGCTCGGGTACGTCGTCCCTGGCCATTCGTTTCGCGTAGGCGACGAATCGGCCCAGTTCACCGTAAGCCTTGGGCGAGTGCGCCATCAAGCTGAGCTTATGCATGGTGTGGAACCGAACCAGTCCGCCGAGCGTCCATCGCGAGGCGAAGAAAGAGCGCAGGCGCCGGTAGGCGAACACCCGCTCGACGAAGTTCTCGCGCAGGTACGGATCGTTCAGCCGCCCTTCTTCCTCCACCGGCAAACTGGGGTACCGACGCATCAACGCCGCCGCGAACAAACCTGATCCGTCGCGTGTGGGCATCCCGGAGGACCCGTAGACGCGCACCCGCTCCATGCCGCAACTCGGCGAGTCCTTCTTCAGGATGTAGCCGGAAAGTCCCTCCCGTCCGAGCGCCACAACCCGGCGTTCCGCGTATGAGTTCATCGCCTTGGTATGGTCGATGGCGGTTTGATTCGCTACCAGTCTTGTCGCCTGAGCTGTGCCGTCGCGGACGAGTCGCAGAGTTTCACGCGGAACGCCCAGCCCAATCTCCAATTCCGGGCAGACGGGAACAAACTCAACGAAACTGCCTAGCGTATCGACCAGGAAATCGCTGCGCTTGTGGCCGCCGTCGAAGCGGACCTTGGCGCCGAGCAGGCACGATGAGACTCCGATCCTGATCGGTTCCTCACTGGCGTAGAGGGCCCTGCTGTGTGCTACCCGTTCCACTTCTCGATATACGCACGGCTACTGAACTTGCGCGCGGTGCTGGCGAACGACATGTAGCGAATTTTGCCCTAAACAGGCCGTTCGGGACCCCAGGCGCGGTCGTGCTTGCCGCCAATCGCCCATGCAATGCCGGCATAGCCGTTAGGATCGCGCCCGTCGAGCTCATAGCGATCGTTGAGCCTCACACAAATGTCGTATGCCTCGTCCGCCGCCGGACTCCACTCCAGAATCTTTTTAGCCCAGTACATGCGCAGGTACCCGTGCATCCACCCGGAAGTGACCATTTGTCGTTGTGCGGCATTCCACAGCGGGTCGTGCGTCTCGGCGTTAGCGAGTTGCCTTTCGCTATAGAGATACACACGTTTATCACCGGCATGTTCCTCGAGGGTGCGCTGGGCCCATGGCTCGATGCTCGCGAGGCTCTTGAAGTGCGGATTGTAACGCACAAAATTAACCGCCAGTTCGCGCCGCACGATCATCTCTTCCAGAAATGCTTCGCGGTCGCGGACTGGCGCCGCTGAGTCACGGACCGCGAGAGCCACAGTATGTGGCCCGATCTGACCAAAATGAAGATAGGGCGAGAGCTGGCTAGTTGCGTCGATTTCCGGATGGTTGCGGTTGGTGGCGTAGGCCCGCAGACGATCACGGGTAAACCGACGCAGCGCCATCAGCGCAGCCTGGGGGCCGGCATGAAAGCCGCCGGCGGGACCGACGAAACGATCGAGATGAAGTCGATCGGCGAGTTCGGGCGCTAACGGCAGCGAACGCATTCCGCGGTCGCCCTTCCAGGGCACGCGCACCGCACGATTTCCAACCGGCTTGAGGAACTGCGCGAGCCGCACGCGGATCCGGGGACGTATTGTGCGCGCTGCGAACTGCTCTTTTTCCAGCAATCTCGAGGGGACGACCACATCCGCATCGACACTCCACAGCGGCGCGGATGGATAAAGCAACGTCTCCCGTTTCCATTTCGGAGGGCGACGGGCTGGATCTTCATCGCAAATCACCAGCGAAGGACGGACCTCTGCGCAGAATCGCGCGAACTCCCGATTCGAGCTTGCGCCGGAGCAGATCCGGGCCACAAAGCCGATTTTCCTCTTCACCATCTGCTGGGCCGTTTCCGCCAAGCCCTCCAGCATGAAGGCGTAGTGGCGGAGATTCGCCAACGGATGGCGCGCAAGCAGGCCAAAAAAGACCACTACCGGCTGCTCAAGCACGTTCGCTGCGGTGATTGCGGTTTCAAGCGCGGGATTGTCGAGCGCACGTTGCGATCGCCGCATCCGGCAGACGACACATCTGCCGCGCGGATCGATGCCCCCTCCATTGCGCACTCCTATGCGGGGATCGTCGGCGAGCTTGTCCAGTGAAGTCATCTTTTCGGTTTCAAACAGGCGAGACAAATTCCGGAGCGAAATAGTCTGCTTATGGCGCCAGCGTTACAACCACAGCCGAGCAGGGAGCGTTCCCGACCGTCCGATAACTGTGAGTTACGCTGGAATCAAAATAGATCGCATCCTCCTTGCGCAGCTTGTTCTCCTCCTCGCCGATCTTCACGCTGAGAGTGCCGGAAAGCACGTAGATGAATTCCACGCCATCGTGCTCGTGAGTGCGCAGGCGCCCCGCTGCAGCCTTCGGGAATTCGGCATAGAAAGCGTTGAGTTTTCGGTCCCCGGCCTCGAAGTCGAGGCATTCGAAGCGGTAGACGACCTCATCGCCGCCTAACTTTTCATCGAAAGCCAGCCGGTCCTTCTTACGGGCAACGGCCACTACGTGCCGGCTATCGGTGAAGAAGTGTTCGAGCTCGACGTTGAAAACCATCGCGATCCTGAGCAGAGTCGGCAGCGTCGGAAATAGCCTGCCACGCTCCACCTTTGAAAGCATCGCGGGCGAAAGGCCGGTGTGGCGGCCGAGTTCGACGAGCCCCACCTTCTTCCGGAGCCTAAGCCGCCGGAGCTTCTCGCCGATCGCGTATTTCTGGAGCCCTTCTTTCAGCGTGTCCGAGAGCATCTCTTCAATCCGTTTGAGTCCCAAGCAACGAAGGCCGCTCTTTTGTCTCTTCAGTTAAATAACTTTTATCCAAGAGCTTGTTCTGTCTTCACAGTTAAAAATATTTTCTCTATCATCACAAGTACGCGATCGCAGAACCTTAAAGCAAGAGGGCAGGCTAAAGCGCGAAAACAGGAAAGGAGTCGTGGAGAAAATGAAAACGCTTAAAATCATCGCGGCGGTGCTCGTAATTGTCGGGGCTCTCAACTGGGGCCTGGTTGCACTCGCTCACCTCGACCTGGTGGCCGCACTGCTCGGCATGAGCTTCGGCCAGACCTCGGCGCTCAGTTCGTTGGTCTACGGGCTGGTCGGACTGTCTGGTTTTTACCAGTTGGTCGTGCTGCCCGTTGTCGTCTCCCGCGAATAGTGGGCCCGGGACTGGAGCCGCTCGCACCGCGAGAATGAAAATGTCAATTCGACCAAAGACCTCGTCGGATGGTTCGGAGCGCCTGATTCTTCTGACCGGTGCGAGCGGCTATGTCGGCAGCCGATTGCTGAGAGCGCTCGAGGCGGAGGGGCATCGCGTGCGCTGTGCGGGCCGCCGTCCGGAAGCAATCGCCAGCCGCGCACAAAAGACCACAGTTGTGCGCGCCGATGTACTCGATCGCGAGAGCATCGATGCCGCGATGCGCGGCGTCGATACCGCCTACTATCTCGTCCATTCAATGAACTCGGAGCGATCTTTTGAAAGCGCGGATCGCGAAGGTGCGCGTAATTTTGCCGAGGCGGCACGCGCAGCGGGAGTCCGGCGGATTATCTATCTAGGTGGCCTGGGAAGCTCCAGCCGTTCGCTCTCGCCGCATCTGCGCAGCCGACACGAAGTGGGAGAATTGTTGCGTGCTTCCAGTACGCAGGTGATCGAGTTCCGCGCTTCGGCAATTATCGGCGGCGGCAGCCTTTCATTCGAAATGGTTCGTGCGCTCGCCGAGCGCCTTCTCTTGATGATTATGCCCCGCTGGGTGACTATGCAGGCGCAGCCGATATCGATCAACGATGCCATTCGCTATCTCGTGGCTGCGCTTGATCTAAGCACCACAGCCAGTTGCGTATTCGAAATCGGCGGTGCCGAGCGGGTGTCGTATGCGGGCATCATCCGCGAATACGCCCAACAGCGCGGATTGAAGCGCGCGATGATCCGGGTCCCGGTGCTGACGCCACGGCTCTCCAGCTGGTGGTTGAAGCTGGTAACCCCTCTGCAGGCGCGCGTGGGACGGGAGCTGGTCGAAAGCGTGCGGCACGCGACGGTCGTCTCCAACGACCTGGCGCTGCGAATGTTTTCAATACGGCCTGCCGGAATCCAAAAAGCCGTTGCCGATGCGCTACGCGACGAGGACTTCGAATTTTCGGCAACTCGTTGGTCCCACGCGCTGTCCGCGGCGCCCTCCAACTCCCCTTGGGGCGGCGTCCGCATCGGCAACCGCCTGATCGTTTAGCAGGCAGTAGAGGTGAACGTTCCCCCGGCGCGGGCATTCGCGCCGATACAAAGCATTGGCGGCACCGTGGGTTGGTATTACGGCCACCGGCTGTGGGAAGTGCGCGCGCTTGTCGACCGCCTGCTAGGCGGCCCTGGCATGCGGCGCGGGCGCTCCAATGACACGACGATAGCGGTCGGCGACCACGTTGATTTTTGGCGCGTCTCCGCTTTCGAGCCGGACCGCAAACTGACTCTCGCGGCAGAGATGAAGGTGCCGGGCCGCGCCTGGCTCGACTTTGAAGTTGAGTCGACCAAGACCGGCGCGACCATCAGGCAGACTGCGATTTTTGACCCCGTGGGGCTGTTCGGACTTCTCTACTGGTATCTGTCCTTCCTCCTGCATCAATGGGTCTTTGGGGGCATGCTGCGTGGCATTGCCGCCGCCGCAATGCGCCCCGACCATGATCTCTCGACATTTTTTGCACTGACGGTTCAAGCGCTAGGTGGGTGGCGATTATCAACAGACAAAGGAATTGAAGCAACAAGGCGTGGCCTGCGCAACGGCGATGAGAGCAACCGCCTGACCGCTTGGGCGGTTTGACTAACCGCCGGTGCAGCTCAGCGCGGCGGGATCAGGGGCATGAGCAGATAGGAGTCGTATCCTCCACCGGCGTGAATCTTAGTGATGCCGCCCCGCCTGCGATCGATCGGGTCGTTGTGCAGGAAGGGCTCCATACGCGGATCGTCCTCTGACGCGACCTCGAGCACCAAGCGGTCGCCACGTTCGAAGACGACGCTCGTCGGCCAGATCTCAATCTCAACCGGCACGATCGCGCCGGGCTCCAGCTTCTGGATCTCATCGTGAGAGTGGTAGGGGCGGTAGGGTGTTGACCTTGCCGGATCAAGCTTGCGATGCGAGGCGCGCAGCCATCCCAGAGCAGTCGGGATAGCAGGCTGGTTCTGTCCCGGGAACATCACCTCGCGCCCGTCGCGTCCGATCTTTCGGACAATGGCGAACAGGTCGGCGTCGTCACTGGTCGATGAGATCCACAGCTTCAGCATGACAGGACCGGTGAACTCGGTCTCTTGCTCGAACGTAGGGCCGACGAATACAGCGTGCGCCTCATCGCGGGGCTTTCCGGCTTCGGCCGTGAAGCGCGTCTCGCCAGCATTTGCCAATCGATCACGGCTCATTGTGCCTTTCGCGGCGTCCAGGTAGAGCGGCGTCCACTGCGTGCGGCCGATCGGCCATTCGTTCTCGTACCGCCAGACGTAGCGATCGCCGCCGCGGCGGATTGCCAGGCGCACGCGAGGCTCGCGCAGGATGCCGGTGTCGACGTCGTGCAGCCACTGATCCAGGAACCGCTTCTGGAGCAGACGGCCCTCCAGCGAATAGAACGGGACGATGTGATTGCCGCTGTGAATCTCCAGGAACTTGTGTTCGGAGCCGGCGCCGAGGAAGCCTTCGACGTTGCCGCGCAAGTGCAGGGCGGCGCCGCCCCAATTGCCGGCCGAGAGAAGCGGCACCCGGATCCGACTGAGGTCGGGAACGTTGTACGCGCTCTCCGTAAAGAGTTCCGGAGGTACGGCGCGCTCGACGGCATCTGCTGGAGGTCGCGCCGCGCCTGCCTCGTGACTCCGCACATGGCGGGCCCAGCGTTGGTTGAAGCCGTTGGAGTAGATGCCGCCGTGACGGCCCGCGTCGCGATACGTGTCCACTGCGCCTTCCCAGGGCACGATCGCCGCCAGATGCGGCGGTTGCTGAGCGGCTACGCGCCACGCATTCATCGCGAAGTACGAGATGCCCATCACCGCCACCTTGCCGTTGCTCCACCGCTGAGCCGCCGACCATTCGACGGCGTCGTAGAAGTCTCGCGCCTCCTCGTCCGAGAGCCGGCGCACGCTCCCGGGCGACTTGCCGGTGCCACGGCCGTCAACGCGAATCACGACGTAGCCCTGCGGCACCCACCAGTCGGGGTTGACCGTCTCCCAGTGCATGTAAGGACCGCGCTCGGGCAGATGCTCGTAGTCCACGCTCGGGTTCCAGTCGCGGAAGTGGATGTCTTTGGAGTAGGGGCCCATCGTCATGATGATGGGAAACAGGCCGTCGTTCCCAGGGCGGAACACATCGGCCACGACGTAGGCGCCATCGCGCATCGGAATTTGCACGTCCTTATCCAGCTTGAGCGCGTAGTAAACGCCTGTTCGCGAGATTGTGTCCGCCGGCATCTTCAGCACTCCTTCCGTGGCAGTTCGATTGCGCAAAAGGGAATCCCGCCGACAACACCTCAACGCTCGCGCTGATAGGTTCCGATCAGCGTCGCTTGGGCCAGGATATGACCTTTCATCGCCGCTTCAAGTTTTGCTTTGGTTGGCCGATTGAGGTCAGGCAGCACCCTGTCCAACGCATATAGCTTGAAAAAATACCGGTGACGTCCGATCGGGGGACACGGCCCGCCGTAACCGGTGCGCTTCCAGTCATTTACGCCAGCCAGGGTACCGGTTGGCAATTTGGCGGAACCGGCCGCCTCGGGCAGGCCATCGAGCACGGGCGGAAGGTTGTAGAGTACCCAATGCACCCAGGTCATTTTTGGCGCAGCCGGATCGGGGGCGTCCGGGTCGTCTGCGATTAAAGCGAGGTTTTGCGTTCCTTCAGGAATGTTCGACCAGGTCAGGGCGGGAGAAAGATCGTTTCCGTCGCAGGTGTAGACGGGAGGTATCTCGCCCTGATTCTTGAAGGCGGGAGAAGTCAGCTTCAGTGCCATCGCGGGGAACCTCTTTCGCGGGTGGACCATTCAGCACGTCACTTGGAGGATCGCATTCGTTTTCGCCGGATTCTTGCCGAGCTCCTTAATCGCCGCGTCCGTCGGGAGAATCACAATATCCACGTCGCGCCGCTGCGCCTCGAGTTTCACTTCGTCCATCACCGGGAGCGCGCCGTACTTTCCGGAACCGACTATCAGTCGCCGACATTTCCAGGGGATTTCCTCTTCCAGCGAAAGCGGAGTATGCCCGAACTGCTCGCGGAATCTCCGCGAGACTTTTTTCTTGCGCTTGTGAATCCTTCCGCGGTCGATTACCACGTCATGTTCGTATGCTTTGCCGTCGATTTCAATTGAGCCAAAACTAAATTTGCCAAAATCCATCGGCGGTCACCTCCTGACGTCTATACGCGATCGGCTCGCGACTTCCCCATCATGGATAACAACGCCGGCCTTGGCGGCGCGGGCGGGCCGATCGACGAGACCACGGTTGAGAATTGGGACAAGCAGTGCTGCGGCCGATTCCGCTTGCCGCGCCGGTGATCGCTGCGTTGCCATCGGGTCTGCCCATCGTAGAGTTCTCCTCTCACTTTTGCTCTTCGAGGTTCCTGACGTACGCCAATTTCAAACCTTCGCTGCGCGCTCGACCAATGGTGCGATGGCACGGATTGCCTTGACTCCGTCACCCGCCGCCGCCGCGGTGGCCATTATGATGATGCGGCTCACCCCAGCCGATTGGTAACGCTTGAGAGTGTCAGCAGTTGGCTCGTCCCCGCGCGTCGCGAGTGCCACTGAGAACTGCAGTTGCTCGGGATCGCGACCGTACTCGCGCGCCATCCGCTTGATCTGCGGAATGAATTCCATTGCTTTGTCTGGTGAGAGTCCGCCCGGCATCCAGCCGTCGGCATAGCGCGCAACCCGCCTGAGCGCATACTTCGGATCGTGCGCGCCGAGCATGATCGGCGGACATGGCTTCTGCACCGGCTTGGGACCGACGCGCAGTGCGGGAAACTTGATTATTTCGCCTGCGTAGCTCGCTTCTTCCTGCGTCCAGAGGATGCGCAGCGCCTCGACCGACTCGCGCAAATGCTTCCAGCGCTGTTCGAACCGTACGCCCATAACTTCGGCTTCCTCGCGGAACCAACCCGCTCCGACGCCCAGGATCAGCCGCCCGCCTGAATAGAGATCGAGGGTTGCGGCCGCACGCGCCGTCTCGATCACGTTGTGCTGAGCCAGTAGCAGGATGCCGGTGCCAAGCTTGATTTGCTTCGTTGCCGCGGCTGCGATTGCGAGCACCACCCACGTCTCGGAAAGCTGGGCGTACATCGCGGGGACCTTACCGTCGGTCGATCGGGGATAATGAGTGGTGTAGCCCGAAGGCACGCAGGAATGTTCGACGCTCCAGATGGATTCGAAGCCGAGGTTCTCCGCCTCATGCGCGATCGCGCCTGGATCGCCTGAGACTGCGGTCAGAGGCACTGAAACTCCGATCTTCATTGTTACTGTCCTCGCTAAATTGGGATTCAACCGATCGTTGCCGTGTACACGAACACGGCCGCTCACTTGCACCGTAAACTCGGAGCCAACGCATCGCACCGCCCTCTCGGGACTGCATCCTTCAGCGCATCAGAGTTGCGAAATCGCGAATCGGTTCGTGGCCGTCCCAAACCCGCGCGAGGTCGCGAATCTTCATCATTGTCGGGTAAATGGAGGGTTCCTTAGCTTCCGAAATCTCGTAGAGAGGGCCGCCCGGCATGGAATCAGTTGCGAAGTAGATGAACCGGATACCACTGCCTGGGATCGCGCCCTCATGCGCCACGGATAGGCCGGAGCGGACGAGTTCCGGCACGGCGCGATCGTATTCGGCGCGCGTCACCCATGAGGAGACGTGCTGGAAGCCTTCGTGACCGGCAGCGAGGTAATCGCAATAGGCGCTTGGCTGGTCGTCGTGCTGTTGGATGATCTCCACCTGGAACTCGCCCGAAAAACCTAACGCAATAGATACTCGTGGTGGCGGCACAGGTCTGCCCCGATAGCGATAGTTGTCCGGCACAATATCGCGCATCATGAAGAAGGGACCGACGCCGAGCGTGTGCGTCCAATAGTCGAGCGCTTTTTCGAGATCACGCACGACGAACGCGATCTGCCGCATTTCTCCGAAAATCCGGCTCATAAACGGACCTCCTTTTGGGCTTGCGAAAAGACAGTGCGCCCTCGGCCGACTTGAATCAATGCAGACGATCTTCGACAAGCGGCGGGCGCCATCATCAATACGTCCGGATTCAGGTTTCGAACAGGCACGAGTGTGGCTCGATCACGACGTGCGCAGCGACGGCGCGCGCTAACACTCGTCATGTAGGCAACGGCATTCGGAGGGCGTGCGCGGGGCTATCGGCAAGCGGCGGGGGAAGGCGGACGATCAGATCGTCGCCGCTGTTGCGCCACTGCAGGCGCTGGTCGATACCGAGCAAGCGCACGTCGGCGCCGGCAGCCGCGTGCAAGTGTCGAATGCGCACCTCAGCTTCGCGCGGGGTGTCAAGCAGTATCGCGTACAGCGCGTCTTGCTTGCGGGTGAAGCGGACTTGGACTCCGTCCGAGGTCGTTGACTCGGCTCGGCTCCATGGACGGGTGGCGCGGATGGCCTCGCCGTTGACGTCCAGCCAGGCGCCTAGTCCATGCAGGCATTTGCGCTGTAGCTCGTGGATGCTGCCATCGGCGCGTGGGCCGACGTTGAGCAGGAGGTTGCCGTTCTTGCTCACGATGTCGATCAGCATGCGGACAACCGCGGCGGCGGTGAGGTAGCTGGTTTCGTCGTCGATGCGGTTGTAACCGAAGGAGCAGCCGATACCCCGACAGGTTTCCCACTTCTCAGTCTGTATCTCGTCGAAGGAAGTGTACTCGGGAGTGACGAAGTCGTAGTGAACGCCGGGCGGCTGCAGGCTCGGGCGGCGCGGCGGAGTGAACTGTGTGGCGAAGCGATCGTTGATCACGCCGTCCGGCACGCGATTGTAGTAATAGGAAAACAGTTCCAGTGTGTTCGCGCCGGGCGGGTACATGATGTCGCCCCACATCACCGACGGATGATAACGATCGATTAGCTCGCGCCAGTGGGCGTTGGCGTATTCGACGTACTGCGGCCCGTCGAGGATCGTCGAGTAGATCTTTTCGGGCGCGTCGATGCGATCTGGGTTCAGCAGCCAGTCCATGCCCCCGGTGTAGTAGAGTCCGGCGCGGAGACCTCGCGCTCGCATTGCGGCTGCGAACTCGCCCACGGGATCGCGCGTCGAATGATATCCCGGGCGGCCCAGATTGCCGACCTTGCTCGGCCACAACAGGCAGCCGTCGGTGTGCTTGGCGGTCAGCACGACGTAGGCTGCACCCGCCTTGTGAAACAACTGCGCCCAGTCGTCAGGCGCCCACTTGCGCGCCTCGCTCTCGAAGATGGGCTGGAAGTCTTCGTACGAGAAGTGCTCGCCGAAGGTGCGATTATGGTAGGCGCGAGTGGGACCGTCTTCAAACTTCAAGGTGTTCAGGTACCACTCGGCGTAAGGGTTCTCGCGGAAGTACGCGTCGAAGCCGCGCTCGGCAATGATGCTATAGGGATCTCTTCGAGAGGCCGCCCAGCCCGGTACGGAGTACAGGCCCCAGTGCACGAAGATCCCGAGCTTCGCGTCCTGATACCAGTCGGGCAGAGGATGGCTCCGGACTGAATCGAGGGTCGGTTCGTAACGCTCCGGCTCCGGTGCCATAAGCACTCAGCCTTCCATCATGGCCCCGGGAGGTTCAAGCTCCGCGAGACTCCCGCCAGTCTCCCGAGTCTCCTTGCGCGCGGATGAGGTTTTGAGGAACCACAAACGCACCCGCACCCATCTTTCGCTCGAGAAGGATTGCCCACAGCCGCGCCCGACCACGCCACAAAGGGTCGGAAGAGTCGTCTCCATTCCCCAGGTCGGTGGCTTGCATCATCGCTACGAACGTCTGGCAGCCTGATGCAGAAGAAACTAGTCAGAAACAGAATCCACTTCAAACTTCGTCGTTCTGGCAAACTGAATCGAATGCGTTGACAATCAGATTCAATGACGCTGCTGGAAAATGCCGAAGGTGTTTCGCCCGCGCCGGCTGCGGCCATCTCGCGCTGGCGGAGCGAACCGTTCCGGCTGTTTTTTCCGCTCGGCGTTTTGTTTGCATGGATCGGTGTAGGCCACTGGCTGCTTTACGCCACCGGAGTCACGGCGACCTACTCGTGCCGCTTTCACGGCCTGGTGCAAATGCAGGCATTCATGATGGCGTTTGCCATAGGGTTTCTTCTCACGGCGCTGCCGCGCCGAACGCAATCACCCCTAGTTGGGCGAATGGAGATGGCAGCGTTTGCGATAGCGCTGATGGTGACTACTGGCGCCGCGATCCTCGACTCGTGGATTTCAGCCGAAATCGCGTACGCAGCGCTGTTCGTGCTGCTCATGCAGTTTGCGCTGCGTCGATTTCGGGCGGGCGAGGCGGGCCGCCGCCCGCCGGCCGCCTTTGTGCTATTGCCGATCGCTGCCTTGCAGGGACTGGCTGGCGCCGCCCTGATTGCCGCGGCCGACGCGAACGCCGTGCTTCCATCCACTGGCTATCTCGGTGTGCTGCTGGTCGAGCAGGGCGTATTTCTCTGCCTCGCGATCGGCATCGGCAGTCTCGTCCTGCCGCTCATGGGCGGCGCGCCTCCACCTCCAGACCTTGGCTCCGGGCCTCGTGAAACCTGGAAGGCCTTGGCATATGCAGCAGCCGGAATTGCGATCTTCGCGAGCTTGCTGCTCGAGCAGCATGGCTTTGAACGAAGCGGCCCTCTGCTGCGCGCGATGGTAGTAGCGATCGGGTTGGGATTCGGTGGCGGCGCACTGCGACTCCCGGGCAAGCCGGGCGCGCATCGCAAGCTGGTGTGGCTG
The DNA here is from genome assembly GCA_963842085.1 of uncultured delta proteobacterium. Classification (GTDB taxonomy): domain Bacteria; phylum Desulfobacterota; class Binatia; order Binatales; family Binataceae; genus Binatus. Next base: position 720,370 of record CAWJET010000001.1, on the reverse strand, counting down.
GCGGTGTGGCTCATGCCAGTGGGATTGATTGCCTCGGCAATCTGGCCCGACTATCGCGTGCCAGCCATGCACATCCTTTATATTGGCGGCTTCAGCTTGCTGGCCTTTGGAGTGGGCAGCCACGTCGTGATGAGCCATCTGAACATGGAGCAACTCGCCCTCGGTCGTCCGCTAGCCGTGATTATGTTGGGCGCAGCCTTCCTGATTGCTCTGAGCGCGAGGCTGGCAGCCGACGCCAGTAATACCTACTACGTTCATCTTGGATGGGCGGCCGCCGTGTGGATTGTGGGCTCGGCGGTTTGGCTGGCCTTCTTCGGTCCGAAAATGCTTCGTTCCTGAAGTATCCATCGGGCTAAGCAACCAAAACCGACATCCGGAAGCTTGAAGACTGAGATAGCCCAGCGCGTGATCGAAGGAACGATTCTCTATCATCACGATTGCCTTGCGGCTCAGCACCAAGACGTGCGCGGTGATCAAATGCCCTCGGTGGAAAAAGAGTCATGATGCACCTACGACGGGCGCTTCATCTGGAATGAAGGCCCCGACCATTCGTCGTCGAGGAGCGACGGCGGCGCCGCTTGAGAGCCTCGCGCCAGGCTGCCCGCGCCCATTCCCGACGTCACGGCGCCATCGACCACCATTGCCTGTCCGCTGACGAACTCCGAGTCGTCGCTGGCCAGAAACAACGCCATCGCCGCGATATCTTCGGGGCGTCCCGCACGCGGCCATGGCTGGAACGCTGCAAAGAGTTGTGTCGCGGCTTGTTCGCCGCCGGGGATGCGATTGTACGTCAGCGGTGTCGCTATAAGTCCGGGGCAGATGCAATTGACGCGAATCTTGTCCTTGGCCAGTTCGATCGAAGCCGAGCGGGTCAGGCTGATCACTCCAGCCTTGGCGGCACAGTACGCGTGTAACCCGGCAGCACCGCGCAGTCCGGCGATCGAGGCGGTTGAGATGATCGAACCGCCGCCTGTCTTACGCATCTGAGGCACTGCGTGCTTGATGCCAAGAAATACTGCGCGCAGCAGGATCGAGAAGCTGCGGTCCCAGTTTTCCGCACTGGTCTTCTCGAGCGGCCCGACCGCGCCGCCCAGACCGGCATTGTTATAGATGACGTCGAGGCGTCCAAATTCCTTGACCGCGCGATCGACAGCGCTCTTGATATTTTCTTCACTAGAGACGTCGGTGAGCTGGAAGACTGCGCTGCCGCCGTTCTCCTTGCAGTCGCGCACCGCAGCCTCGCCACCCTCGCGATTGAGGTCAGCGATGACGACTGCAGCGCCCTCGCCTGCGAACCGTATTGCGGTGGCGCGGCCGATTCCGCTCGCCGCACCAGTAATGACTGCAACCTTCTTTTCGAGTTTGCCCATGATTTCTCTCCCCGTTGGTCTGATGCTCGCCTGCTCGACGCGGGCGTCTTGTATCAATAGTCGCGTGTCAGCCCGCTGCCAACTGCTAGGGCGAGCGTTGGAATCGCACGCTCGCGCGGGATTAAGATTGGCGGCGCAGCCTTCAGCAATTGCTTGCGCTCGACTTCGACACAATTCTCGTCGGCGACGGGGTATCTGTGATCGGAGATGCAAAGCAGCGGCTGAGAGACTTGGTCGACAGCTTTAGGCTTCCAATCGCGTTATCGAACCCTTGATGGATTGACGCACCCCAACTGTGGCTGAATACTGTAGCGCATGGACAGGGCGACCATCGCGATGAACGGAGAGCTGCTCGGCATCGCGAGGCGGTCAAAGCCGCGCGAAGCAATGGAGACAGTGAACGAAGTGCTGGTCACGATCGAGGCAGGCGTAGAGGGCGACTGTCACGGAAACGTGCCGGATAGGCAGGTGACCGTCATCAGCGCCGATTCCTGGCGCGACGCGTGCCAAGATCTTGGAATGGAAGTCCCCTGGACCAAACGACGAGCTAATCTCGTATTGGGCGGGATAGATCTGCGCGACACAGAAGGGGCAGTGATCTCAGTCGCCGACGTGCTCTTGGAAATAGGGGGCGAGAATCCACCGTGCCGTGTGATGGATATCCAGCAAGCCGGGCTGCGCAAGGCTCTGGAGCCCGATTGGCGCGCCGGAGTGAGTTGCCGCGTGCTCGCCGGCGGAAAGATTAAGGTCGGAGATGCTGTCCGGCTGCGCAGGGCTTGAACATTAGTCACGTTCCGCAAATCGAGCGGCACAAAATTGTGTCCGAGCATCTGGAAAAATTTCCGGCGGACCAGCCTGCCGGAATCGCGCAATGCCGGGAGTAGCCGATGAGCGGGCTATTTTACGACGAATTCGAAGTTGGCCGCGTGTTTCTACATCCGATCACCAGAACCGTGACCGAGACTGACAATCTGCTATTTACCGCGCTGACGCACAATCCGCAGCCGCTGCATCTTGACGCGGAATTTACCAAGAACACGGAATTCGGACAACGCATCGTCAACAGCATCTTCACGCTGGGTCTGATGATCGGATTGTCGGTGGGCGACACGACGCTCGGCACGACGATCGCGAATCTCGGCATGACCGATGTAAGATTCGCGAACCCGGTGTTTATCGGCGACACCCTCAGGGCGCAGACTCGCGTTGCGGGGATGCGCGAAAGCAAGTCGCGGCCGGATGCGGGCATCATCGTGTTCGAGCATCGGTGCTTCAATCAGCGCGATCAGGAAGTGGCATTCTGCAAACGCTCGGCATTGATGCGAAAAAACAAGAGGCAGTGACGATGCGCTCGTTTCTTTTTGTGCCCGGTGACAGCGAGCGCAAACTCGCCAAGGCCGAAAATTCGGCCGCCGACGCACTGGTGCTCGATCTGGAGGACGCGGTCTCCGCAGATCGTATCGAGGCTGCGCGCAAGATGGTGCGCGAATACCTGGACAGCCATCGCGATCGCACTCGTACTCAGCTGTGGGTTCGAATCAATCCGTTGTCGACCGAGAAGGCGCTCCCTGACCTCGCGGCAACCGTTGGCGGCGCGCCCGATGGAATTCTGCTGCCAAAGACCACGTCGGCGTTGGACGCGGTGCTGCTTGATCACTATTTGTCCGCGCTGGAGGTGCGCGAGGGCGTCGTGGCCGATTCGATTCGGGTAATGGCGGTTGCGACCGAAACCGCGCCAGCGCTGTTCAATCTCGGCGGGTTTGCCGGATGCAGCGATCGACTGTGGGGCCTGACTTGGGGAGCCGAAGATCTTTCGGCGGCGCTTGGTGCAAGTACCAACCGTGACGAGGACGGGCAGCTCGAGTTCACATACAAGTTGGCGCGATCGCTATGCCTGCTAGCTGCAGTCGCTGCCGGGATTGAACCGATCGATACTGTGTACACGAACTTCAGGGATTCCGAGGGGTTGTCGCGCGAGTCGCAAGCCGCACGACGCGCAGGATTCACCGGTAAGGTTGCGATCTATCCCGATCAGGTAGAGCCAATCAACCTCGCCTTCACCCACTCCGCCGAAGATATTGCACATGCACGCCGGGTCGTCGAGGCGTTTTCAGCGGGGGTCGGTACGGTGGCGCTGGATGGCAAGATGCTCGACATGCCACATCTAAAGCAAGCCCGCCGCGTCCTCGCGTCGGTGGAAGCGCGAAAATTCTGACACAACGAATCCCAAATGCCTTCCACGGAGAACAGAATTGGACTTTGAACTCACGCCTGCCCAGGAAGAAATAATCCGGCAGGTGCGTGCACTCTGTGCGGAGTATCCCGACGAATATTGGCGCGAGCGCGATGCGCGAGCGGAGTTTCCCCACGACTTTTTCGCCGCAGTCGCGAAGGCAGGATACCTGGGAGTCGCAATACCGGAGGAGTACGGCCGTAGTGGCCTCGGGATCACGGAAGCGGCTCTGGTTCTGCGCGAAGTCGCCGCGTCGGGTGCCGCGATGGCCGGTGCTAGCGCGATTCACCTCTCAATTTTCGGTGTCAGTCCGCTCGTCTTTCACGGAACCGACGAACAGAAGCGCCGCTATTTGCCGAAAGTGGTGAGCGGTGAGATCCAGGTCGCGTTTTCGATTACCGAACCAGACGCGGGCAATGACATCACCCACATCAAGACCTCGGCTCGCCGCGAGGGTGACTGTTATCTAATCAACGGTAGGAAGGTTTTCACGACCAAGGCGCGCGAGGCGCACAAGATGCTGCTGCTGACGCGTACGACGCCGTTCGAGAAAGTCGAGAAGAAGACCGACGGAATGAGTTTGTTTTTTGCGGATCTCGATCCGTCCGCGGTCGAGGTGCGCGAGCTGCACAAGCTTGGCCGCGCGGCGGTGGATACCAACATGCTCTTCGTCGACAACCTGAAGGTTCCAGCCGGCGACCTGGTCGGCAGGGAAGGGCGCGGTTTTCACTGCCTCCTTGATGGGCTGAATCCCGAACGGATCCTGGTTGCGGCGGAAGCGATCGGTATGGGACGCGTGGCGCTCTCGAAGGCGGTCCGGTACGCAAAAGAACGCGTCGTGTTCAGCCGTCCGATCGGGCAGAACCAGGCGATCGCGCATCCGCTGGCTGATGCGTATTCAAAGCTGGAAGTTGCGGAACTGATGATGCTGAAGGCGGCGTGGCTGTTCGATCACGGCAGACCATGCGGCGCGGAAGCGAACATCGCAAAGTTGCGCGCCGCCGATGCAGGCTTCGAGGCGTGCGATCGGGCAGTGCAGACGCTAGGCGGCTATGGATATATTCGCGACTACGATGTTGAGCGCTATTTCCGCGAATGTCGGCTGACTAAAATCGCGCCCGTCTCGCAAGAGATGGTCCTCAATTCAGTTGCCGAGCACGTTCTCGGACTTCCGCGCTCATACTGAGTCTCGGCTTCGTAGCGCTCAAAGTATCGGCGCCCTCACCTGCGCCGGGCGAGGTATCCAGCGGCTCGCGCATGACAGCGATCGGAAAACGCCGACCGGCACGGCATCCCGGTCGTACTAATTTCGCAGGAGATCATAGGCCCATCGATTCTACCTAGATCGGCACAAATCGGTGTGCAGAACGCCCGCAGAGTCCCGATGGTCTGTTAAACTATCGTGGATGAGCGCTGCGGTTGAATTTCGGATTGGTACGGCATCCTGGACCGACGCGTCGCTGGTCAATTCAGACCTGTTTTATCCGCCTTCTGTCCGCACCGCCGAAGAGCGTCTGCGCTTCTATGCGGAACGGTTCAACACAGTCGAGGTTGACTCGACATATTACGCGCTGCCTTCGGAACGCAATGCGAAGCTCTGGTCGGAGCGCACTCCCGCGGGGTTCCTCTTCAACATCAAGACGTTCGCGCTGATGACGCAGCATGCGGCGGAAATCTCTCGGCTTCCCAAGGAGATGCGCGAGATGTTGCCGGCTGAGCAACGCGCGGAACGCCGGCTGACGAGGCCTTCCCGCGAGGTCGTCGATCTGGCGTTCCAGATGTTCTGGAGTGCGATTGCGCCGCTGCGCGAAGCGGGCAAACTCGGAATGGTCGCTTTCCAGCTTCCGCCGTACTTCATCGCCAAGCCTTCGAATTTTGATTACCTCGCGAGCCTTCCGGAACGGCTGCCCGGGGCGTCAATCGCAATCGAGTTCCGCCATCCCAGCTGGGTTCGCGGCAAAGGGCAGCGTGCCGAGACGATGAAGTTCCTGCGATCGCGTGGTCTGTACTACACCTCGATCGATGCGCCCGCGGACAATTCGATCGTACCCTCATTTGTAGAGGCGACCGGCGACCAGGTGTACATGCGCTTTCACGGGAGGAATCTTGACAGCTGGTTCAAGCGGAACATCACGGCCGCCGAGCGCTTCAAATACCTGTACTCCGAACGCGAGCTTCAGTCGCTCGCCAAAGGTCTGCAAAATCTGGAAGAACGAGGCGTCAAGCGTGCGTACGTGATCTTCAACAACTGCTACCAGAATTTCGGAATTATGAACGCGACCACGATGGCCGCGATTCTTCGTGGCCGCGAACAATAGGCGCGAGGATGAGGGTGCCATTCAGCCGACACTCGAATGCGCTCTGGGGCCGATGTCAAGTCATTCGAGGTCTGCGAGCCGAGGTCATCGCGGAAGCGGTCTGCGCAAAGATCATGTCGGCGGACTGAAACGCGTTTGCGCTCGCGCCGCGATTCTCGTACATCGGTTGCATGAGCGACGTCGAAGTCCGCCAGGAAGGCCCCGTTTCGATCATTTCGATCGACCGCCCCGATCGCCGCAACGCGATCAACAAGCAGGTCGCGATAGATTTGCAGTCCGCCTTCGCGGCCTTCGACGCCTCCGGGCAGCGCGTCGCGGTACTGACCGGCGCCGGCGACGAGGCGTTCTCCGCCGGTGCCGATTTCACCGACCTGCCCGAGCTCTGGCGCTGCATCCCGACCGTGGGCATCACCACCGACAAACCGATCATCGCCGCGGTGAGCGGCTGGTGCATCGGCGGCGCGCTGGTCGCGGTGATGACGTGCGACCTGTGCGTCGCAAGCGAGAGCGCCAGGTTCTCATATCCCGAGGCTCGCCTCGGCTTCACCGGCGGGATGATCGCCGGGCTCGCCGCGCGCATCCCGCACAAGGTTGCGATGGAAGTGATGCTGCTCGGCGCGACGCTCGACGCGCGGCGCGCCTACGAGGTCGGGCTGGTAAATCGCGTGGTCGCCAACGGGCGGCAGGTCGATGAGGCGGTAGCGATGGCGCGCGAGCTCGCCGAAAGCGCGCCGCTTGTGCTCAGCACCATCAAGCGGTTCGTCACCGAATCGATTCTGCCCAAGGGCCCGTCGGAGCTGTTGGGACGTGCCACTCGCGATCTCGGTGCCGTGCGCGAGAGCGAGGACGCTGGCGAGGGCATGCGGGCTGCGCGCGAGAAGCGCAAACCGGTGTACAAGGGACGCTGAACCCACTTCAACTTGGCTTACGCACCGAGTGACCGAAGCGTTCCCGTGGGACACGGCGCCTCGGTATCTGCTGCGGCGATCGCGATGCGTCGTATGGCTCGTACTTCTGCTGCCCGGGTCGAAGCGATGGGCATCACCCAGCTCGTTACCGCACCACGATCACCCTGGCAGAACGCGGATGTAGAGCGCGTATGACGAGGTTTCGGCAACGAGTAGTGTACCGTCGGCACCTGCGAACGAGCCTGTCTCTCGTTTGGGTTGCTGCTAGAGGAGCGGATGGCAAAGATGAAAAAACTGGTTCTGGTTCTCGGAGTTAGTCTGTGTCTGGGCATCGCAGCGAGGGTGCTTCCCGCCTACGCTCAACAAATCGATCGCACTCAATTGCCGATACCGGACATGCACTACAAGTATCCCGGCAAAATTCCGCTGGATGCGCGCGACGCGAAGTTTCCGCCGATCGAGCCACTGCGGCCGCCCGCGGGTGCGCCCAACGTAGTCGTAATTCTGCTCGATGATATTGGCTTCGGTGCGCCGAGCACCTTCGGCGGCGGCATCAACATGCCCACGCTGGATTCACTCGCGAAAAGCGGGCTGCGCTACACGCAGTTTCATACAGCGGCCCTTTGCTCGCCGACCCGCCAGGCGCTACTCACCGGGCGCAACCATCACTCGGTGGGCATGGGAGCGATCACTGAACTCGCGACCAGCGCGCCAGGCTACTCGTCGATCAGGCCGAATGAGGCCGCCACGATCGCCCAGATTCTTAAAATGAATGGGTACAATACGGCGGCCTTCGGCAAGATGCACCAGACCCCGGCGTGGGAGGTCAGCGTCTCAGGACCATTCACACAGTGGCCGATCGGCGACGGTTTCGAGAAGTTCTACGGATTCCTTGGCGGTGAGACGAACCAGTGGGCGCCATTGATCTACGACGGCACAACGGTCGTTGAGCCGGCACACACGCCTGGCTACAACTTCATGACCGATATGACCGACCATGCGATCGCTTGGATGCGTTTTCAGCATACGATGACGCCCGATAAGCCCTTTTTCGTCTATTTCGCGCCCGGCGCGCTTCATGCGCCGCACCACACCCCGAAGGAATGGCGCGACAAGTACCGGGGCAGATTCGATGAGGGCTGGGACAAGTACCGGGAGGCGACACTCGCGCGACAGAAGCAGTTGGGGGTTGTGCCCCATACAACCCAGCTCGCTCCGTGGGCGCCAGGCGTCAAGCACTGGGATGAGCTCAGCACCGACGAGAAGCGCGTCGCGGCTCGCCTGATGGAGAACTATGCCGGATTTGGTGAATACACTGACCACGAAGTTGGCAGACTGCTCGACAGTCTCAAAGATATCGGAGAATCTGACAACACCATCGTGATTTATATCGCCGGGGACAACGGGATGAGCGCTGAGGGTGGCCTCACGGGCACGCTCAATGAGATCGCGACACTTAATGGGGTTTCTGACACGACGGAGAACGTGGTCAAGCAACTCGACGAGATAGGCGGCCCCATGACGTTTCCACATATCCCGGTAGGATGGGCTCTGGCGGGCGACACACCCTTCCAATGGACCAAGCAGGTCGCTTCACACTACGGCGGCACGCGCAACGGTATGGTCATCTCATGGCCGGCGCGCATCAGGGATGCGGGCGGCATCAGAACCCAGTGGCATCACGTGATCGATATTACGCCGACCATCCTCGAGGCGGCGAAGCTCCCGCAGCCGAAAACGGTCGACGGCATCAAGCAGAAGCCGATGGAAGGCGTGAGCATGGTTTACACCTTCGCCAGCGCCGCGGCCCCAACCCGGCACACCACGCAATACTTTGAGATGTTCGGGAATCGCGGCATCTATTCGAACGGCTGGACCGCGGTCACGAAACATCGGACGCCGTGGGAAACCGGAATGGTCAAGCTGCCGAAATTCACCGAAGATAAATGGGAGCTCTACAATACCAACGACGACTTCAGCCAGTCGCAGGACCTCGCGGCGAAATACCCAGGTAAGCTGAAGGAGCTTCAGCAACTCTTCCTTGCCCAGGCTGAGAAATACGACGCCTTGCCGCTGGATGACCGCGCGGCGGAACGCGCGGTTCCGGCGTTGGCGGGCCGGCCATCATTAATGGGCGACCGCACGTCGCTGACACTGTATCCCGGAATGGTCGCGATGATGGAAAACGCGACACTCGACATAAAGAATCGCTCACACACCATCATCGCCCAGGTCGAGATACCTAAGGACGGCGCGGAGGGCGTGATTCTCGCCCAAGGCGGCAGGTTCGCCGGCTGGAGCCTGTACATGAAGGAAGGCAAACTCAAGTACTGCTACAACTGGTTTAATAAGGAGCGCTACACGATTGAGTCGCCCAACCGTGTTCCGGCAGGCACGGCCACGCTGCGATTTGAATTCGTTTACGACGGCGGAGGCGTCGGTAAGGGAGGGACCGGGCGTCTCTACGTGAATGAGGAAAAGGTGGCCGAGGGCCGAATCGAGAATACCGTCCCGTTCGTCTTTTCCGCCGATGAGACCGAGGACGTTGGCGAAGACCTCGCGACGCCGGTGACCGAGGACTACAAAGAAGGCGACAACAAATTCACCGGCATGATCGATAAGGTGACGATCGCGGTGACGCCGCCGCCCGCACAGGTCGGGAAAGACGAAGAGAGCGGCGATACCATCTTCCAGGAGGGCATCCAGTGAGCGTCTCGGGCCAGATGCCGAACGGCTTAGCCTTGCCACACAGTCGTCCATTTATCATTTATCGCGGCCTCTGCGGAACAAAACTAGAGATAGCCGGCATAGCCGCGGATTTTCTGGGGCGTCGGGGGGCTGGAGAAGCGGGCTTGTCGCGCGGGGCTCGCGGCATCAGCGATAGAGCAAGCAGCCATTCTTGTCTTGGGTGATTCTAGAATTTATCTACCGTGCTGATTCCTCGATGCCGAGGGAAATGGAGCTGCCTGCAAAAAGTGTGTTGGCTCTAGTCTGATCCAGCTTGACTTTTTTATTTGGAAGCGCGTATAAGCGCTTTATCGAGATGCGTAAACACGAAGTTGCATAAACCAGCGAACGAGTTGAGCATGTTCGAAGTTGCCCGTCAGTCCCGCAAAGAACCGTTCGAACAAAATTTACCGCATGGGAGGATCTGTAAGGTCGGGTGGCTGTTGCCTGACGTTTCGACCTGCGGGCCGAGTATCGATCAATATACCGAGGACCTGCCTGGCAGACTGGCCACGAATGTAGACAGTCTGCCTTGTGGCTCGGTTTGGGGAGGAGCAGGCAACGAAAAGTATGGTGCGCCTTCAGCGACGAAGGCGACACCGGCGATCTGAACAATCACTGCGTTTGCTTCTTGGCAAAAGCGCACGGTTCAGATCGCGCACAGGATCCAGTTCGGGGGAGGACGATGATCCTAGCCAGGCATTCACAAGACGTTTCAACGCTCGGTCCGAGCATCGACTCGATGCTCAAGCTGATGGGTTACCTGGTCAGCACGGTTGGCCTAGCAGTGGTCGTTGGCTTGTCGGCTACGGCCGCCAACGCCGCACCCGTGACCTCATGCACCGGCTCGTTTGGTAAGGTCACAATGGGTGCGGTCACAGTCGATGGCAACGTAGACGTTCCCGCGGGAGCAGCCTGCACGCTCGCAGGAACCACGGTAACGGGGAACGTCACCGTCGAGGGCGGCCTCATCGCCGGCACCGTGCACATCCGGGGAAACCTGACGGCCGATCACGCCAAATATCTCGGGCTGTATGGGGACAGCACGGTTGGCGGGAACGTGACCGCGTCTCATACCACGAGTTTCCCGCCGACTTCGCCCCCTACCGGCGATCTTAAGACGAATTTCCTCTGCTATGTCTGGATCGGCGGAGATGTTCAAATCCAAGGGAGCTCGTCCGATTCACCTTGGGTAATTGGGGATCCAAGTGCTTGCAACCGGGCAGTCCAGATGGGCGGGAAGCTGGAGTTCCACAATAATGCGGGATCGATAACCGTGCCGGGCTATCCCGTCGCGTCGGGGCTCATCTCGCAAAATTACATCGGCGGCAACCTGGACTGTCACGACGACAATCCGCCGGCCACCGGAATCCCCTCCAGCAACACCGTTCGCGGCGAGAAGCTGGGAGAGTGCTCAGGCCTTGGAGTCGCCCCTGCGAAACGACAAGGCTTGCCGCAGGCTGAGTAAACATCATGATCTTCGGCTGGCTTCCACAAGACATTTCGACGTTCGGGCCAAACATTGACTCGGTGATCAGGCTCGTCATCTCCATAGTCGGTACGGCGCTCATCCTGGCCGAGGGTACGCTCTTGGCGTTCGTCATCTTCTACCGTCGCCGCGAGGGCCAGCACGCATTCTTTGTGCGTGGCGATTCGCTGCGCCAGCTCGCATGGGTGCTGATCCCCGTCATTGTCGTCATCTTCCTTGATGTGGCGATCGACGTTCGGGCAAAGCCGGTCTGGGAACTGGTTAAGGAGCAAAGTCCGGCTCCGGGGCTGACGGTAAAGTTGGATGCGTTCCAGTTCGGATGGGAGTTCACGTATCCGGGTCCTGACGGCCAGTTCGGCACGCACGACGACCTGGTCCAAACAACGACTTTGACCGTTCCCACGGGCCAGGTGGTCCGCTTGCTGATGACGTCGAAGGACGTGATCCACAGTTTTTACGTACCGCAGTTGCGTCTTAGACAGGACGTCCTTCCGGGCCGGGAGATTCCCGCATGGTTCGAGGCGACGCAGCCCGGCACATATGAAATCGGATGCTCCCAGCTTTGCGGGATCTCGCACTTCGCGATGAAAGGTATCCTGAAAGTTCTGACGCCCGAGGACTATCAGCAATGGGTTAACCAGCATTGGTCCAAGTCCGCCGCCGCCGGCACGGGCAAGAGCGCATCAGGTGCGCGATCGCCGGCAAACGGGAAGGAGGGATAGGCGATGAGCGAGATGGCGCAGTCCGTCGAGGCTCACGAGAAGATGAGCTTTTGGTGGCAGTACGTATTTTCTGTCGATCACAAGGTGATCGGCAAGCAGTACCTGTTTCTGGGCTTGTTCATGGGGTTTGTGGGCGTGTTCTTGTCGTACGTCTTCCGCTGGCAGCTTGCCTGGCCCCGCACCTCGGTTCCGCTCTGGGGAAAAGTAAGTGCACTGCAGTATTACGAAGTCGTCACGATGCACGGAACCACAATGGTCTTCTTCGTGGCGATGCCGGTGCTGCTTGGCGCGTTCGGCAATTTCCTGATCCCGCTGATGGTCGGGGCGCGCGACATGGCGTTCCCGCGGCTCAACATGGCCTCGTACTGGACTATTTTCGTCGCTTCGGTCCTCTTGCTGCTTTCGTTTTTCGTCCCGGGCGGCGCGTCGCGCGCGGGCTGGACGAACTACGTTCCGCTGTCGGACGGGGCAAAGTTCCTGCCCGGAAATTACTGGGGCGGAAACCTTTGGCTGCTCGCCGTGGCGATCGATTTCGCTTCGGTCCTGATGGGCGGCATCAACTTCCTCACCACCGCGATCGCGATGCGCGCTCCCGGGATGACGATCTGGCGAATGCCGCTGCTGGTGTGGGCAGAACTGGTAGCGAGCGTGATGTTCATGCTGAGTGTGGGCCCGCTCATCGCCGGCGTGGTGATGTTGTTGCTCGATCGGATGGTGGGCACGGGCTTCTTCCTGCCGGAAAAAGGAGCCGACCCGCTGCTATGGCAGCACCTGTTCTGGTTCTTCGGCCATCCCGAGGTGTATGTCGTGGCGGTACCGGGGCTCGGCATCGTGATGGAGATCCTCCCGGTATTCAGCCGCAAGCCGATTTTTGGCTATCGCATGATTGTGTGGTCGGTGATTGCAGCCGGAATCCTGAGCTTCACGGTGTGGGCTCACCACATGTTCGTGAGCGGGATGAACCCGACGCTGGCAGAGCCTTTCAGCGCGACCACGATCGCGATTTCCATTCCGTTCGCGGTGATGCTGTTTGCGATGATCGCGACGCTATGGCGCGGCCAGATCACGTACACCACGGCGATGCTGTTTGCGCTGGGCGCCCTGGCTAATTTCCTGCTGGGCGGGGTAACCGGCATTCCGCTGGGGACGGATGCGTCGGATATCTACCTGCACGACACCTATTTTGTAATCGCGCATTTCCACAACACGCTCGTGCCGACCGCCGTTATCGCGGGATTTGGCGGGATCTACTTCTGGTTCCCGAAGATGTTCGGCCGGATGATGAATGAGACCCTGGGAAGGATCCACTTCGCTTTCACCTGGATCGGTTTCAACACGGTATTTATTCCGCTGTTCTTGATCGGGTTGGGCGGCGGACAGCGCCGAATCTATTTGTCGTCCGTTTACCACTACTACAAGCCGCTTCAGCCGCTCCACGTGATCGCAACGATCGGGCTGCTCATCATAATAGCTGGGCAGGTCCCGTTCCTGCTGAACTTTTTCATGAGCATGTTCCGTGGCGCGAAGGCTCCTGCGAATCCTTGGAATGCCACCACGCTTGAATGGGCCACCGATTCGCCGCCGCCGCATGAGAACTTCCACACCATACCGACAGTCGTGTGCGGGCCATACGAGTACAGTGTGCCCGGGATGAAACAGGATTGGGTTCCGCAAGCCGCAGCGGTGGAGGCAGGCGCCGCGCAGGGGTGAGCGCAAACTTATGGCAAACTCAGCAGCCGAAATCGGGATCGCACATGCGGCGCACGAGGTACCGACCAGTTTTGAGATCGGCAAGCTCGGAATGTGGGTGTTCTTCGCCGGCGAAACAATGCTCTTCGGCGGGCTCATGGGTGTCTTTATTCTGATGGGGGTCTCCCATGGCGGATGGGGAGCCGCCGGCGCGCACGTCAACTGGCGGCTGGGGGCGATCAACACCTTCGTTCTGTTTGCGAGCAGCCTGACCGCCGCGCTCGCGCAAGGCGCCGCGCGCGTCCAGGATTCGGCGCGAGTGAAGCGTTACCTGAGCGCCACTGTGCTGCTGGGCACGCTCTTCCTGGTGATCAAGGCCTTCGAATACGCCGGCGATTTTCGCGAAGGGTTTACTCCGCTCGCTGCGCTCTTCTGGAGCTTCTACTATGTGATGACCGGGCTGCATGTACTTCATCTGCTGGCCGGAGTCGTGGTGATCTTCGGACTGATGTTGATGGTGAGCCCCAGCACTCCGGCCGGTTGGTTGGAGCGCAAGCTCAAATACGTGTGCCTGTATTGGTATTTCGTCGAGACGGTGTGGGTGCTGCTTTTTGCCCTGGTGTATTTGGCGCCCACCGCCGGATAGGTGTCGCCGATGGAACAAGCCGAATTCAATGCTTCGGACTCTTTGAGAACCTGGATACTGCTGGTTGTTCTTTTGCTGGTGGGCGCCCTGACCGTGGCACGGGGCCTGCCACGAAGCCTGGCGCTGTGGGTCATATTTGCCGCGGCGGCAGCGCAGGTCTACGTCATTGGACGATACTATATGCGCCTGCGCTCGGAAGACGTACTGATTTATACCCTGGCGCTGCTTCCGGTGGCGCTGGTGATTGTGATGGCCTTGGTGTTCATTCCGGACGTCGCGATGCATCCGTAGGATAAGGAGTCAGCGCTTGGCTGCGGCAACTCCGCTTCGAACGGTTTCTACTCTAAAACGCGGCACCGCGTTCGGCGGCGGCAGGTCGGGTCCTGCGGGGTCGCCAAAGGGCGTCGATCCGACGCTCGGTGTGCTGATATTCGTAGGCTCCGAGGTAATGCTCTTCGCGGGTCTGATCAGCGCATTTCTCGTCTCGCGCGCGTCAGCGCCATTTTGGCCGCCGGCGAACCAACCGCGCCTTCCGCTCGCCGTGACCGGATTCAACACCAGCCTTCTCGTCCTGAGCGGGCTGACGATGTGGAACGTGGTGCGCGCCCTGCGCCAGCACAACAAGGCAGGCGCGATGCGGTGGATGGGAGCAACATTCGCGCTTGGCACCCTGTTCCTTGCCATTCAGGGCAGCGAATGGGCGCATCTAATTCGGTTCGGGCTGACGATGACATCGAGTGTATACGGCGGAATGTTCTATCTGATCGTTGGCGCCCACGCGCTACATCTTGTGGTGGCGGTGGCAGTGCTCGCGTTCGTGGCGAAGCGGGTCTGGCGAGGACGATACGACGTGGACTTCCGCGGTGTGGTTGCGTGTTCGGTGTATTGGTCATTCGTGGTGATTCTCTGGCCTGTAATTTATGCGCTGGTCTACTTCAGTTAAGTCAGCCGCCCTTGCGATCTCGGCGGTGCTCGTCTGCACTCCTGCGGCCTATGCATGCCCGCTATGCTTTGGGTCATCGGGACCGGGCGTCCTGCACGCTTATCTGGTGAGCGCTTTTTTCATGATAGCCCTCGCTTGGGGAATTATCGGGGCAATAACGCTATACGCGTTCCACGCCTATTCCGAGAAATCAGAACTAACGGATACGAGCCTGTATTTGGAAACAGCGGGCTCGATCGAGAGTCCTGGTGAGCCTTTAGTTGTCACAAACAGCGGTAACACAAATGGAACCTGGATGCGCTGGAGGAAAATATGAAAAAGATGCAGCTACTTGGCAGGGGATTGCTGGTCGCATGTGTGTTGTCGCTGGGTCTCGCGATGCCGGCATTCGCGGAAACCGTGGAGGTAAAGATGTTCGACACGCCGGCGAAATTCGTTCCCGACCCGGTGAAGGTCAAAGTCGGCGATACTATAAAGTGGGTGAACAAGGGCGAAACCATCCACACCGCGACCAGCGATCCGTCCCAGGCGCCGGACGCAAGCTGGGCATCGGTGCCGGCGGGGGCGGAGACGTGGGACTCCGGTTACCTGAACGGGGGCGAAGACTTCAGCTACACGTTCAAGGTTCCCGGGACTTACAAGTACTTCTGCACGACGCACGTGAAGGAAGGAATGAAGGGCGAAATCGATGTAGCGCAATGAGGCACTAGCAGGTTGCGGAAAAAGGGTTTTTGACTCCTGATGACATTGATCCAAGACGCATTCTCGTGATCGTAGTAATGCTTACTCTTCGCCGAAATCGTCTTTCATTGAGTTTTTCCGCAACCTGCTAGGACCGCGACTGCTGCCGATGGGGATCGGTGGCGGTAACGCGATTCGTCGCTGCTGGCATATTTTTCAGGCGCAAGCCTGGGGAGGATGAGTATGAGGCGCGTGAGTCATCTGGTGATCGTGGGGACACTGGCTTCGATCGCGGTGATGCTGATGCTGTTGCCGCCACGAAGCGTGCGCGCGGATGAATCGTCTATCTCGAAGCCAAGCACGGCGGATGATCCGCCGAGCGCGAGATCGAAAAAAGCGACTGAGTACCGGCGTCTGCTCGAGGAAATTGACGCCGAACGCAAACATATCGAGAAACTCGAGGATGCAGTCAGGGAACTCCAGGAGTCGAATCAGCATCTCCAGCAAAACCAGACCGCTCTGCAGACTAGTTTCCAGACTACTAACGCTCAAACTGAGAAGCAGGTCGGCCAGATTCAGAAGACCATCTATTCCCAGCTCGGGCCGCTCGGTTTTGGCGACCGCATAAACGCCTTTCTCGGCCAACATACCTTCACGATGGTTGGTGGCGTCTCTGCCGGCTTCTACTTCGACCGCGAAGCCGCGATGAATCAACCGGTGCTTGACTTCGAAGTTAACCCGATGCTCAGGCTTAATGACTGGATCCAGTTCTACGGCAGCATCGGCGCTACCCTCCAACCGGGTGGAATTTCCGACGTGGGTCCAAGCCTCGCCAATCTTCAGATCTTTCCGGCTGGACAGGAGTTTCCTCTGGAACTGCTCGTCGGGGTGTTCGACACGCCCTTAGGAGACTGGTTCGAGGACCAGAGCCCCAGCTGGATCAATCCTTTCATAACGGCGCCGCTGATGTTCGGTGCTGAATCGATCGCTCCCCCCTCGGCTATGGGACTGCAGGCGCGCGGCGGTATCCAGTGGGGAAAGATGGGGCAGGACGTTGACTACACTGTATGGATTGATTCCGGGCCGAGTTTCGAATCGTCGCCCGGCGTGGATGCGATTCCCAACCCGGTAATCGGTGAGGCACTCAATCCGCTCACCGGTACTAACATTGCGACGAATGGCAAGGGTTTCGGTGCGCGCTTCAGGCTGTTCCCGATACCCATCAGCGCGGATTGGGGACGGCTTGAACTGATGGCGTCAACCTACAATGGCAAGTGGCTCGACGGGCTCTGGTACAACGCCTGGGACGTGGGCTACGCCTATCGCGTCGGACCGTTCCGCACCCGAGGCGAGTGGGCGCAGACCTACCGTCAAATGCCCTCGCTTACGGGAGCGGCTATGTATCCCGGTTGCTGCGGGCATGAGAACCGGGAGGGCTGGTATGCGATGTTCGGTTACTTCCTCTATGGCATTCCGCATCCCTACCTTGGAGACTTTCTGGAGCAGAGGTTCGACAAGACTGAATTCCTGGTGCGCTACTCGGGCGTGAATCAACGTGCCATTCTGGCGAACGACATCAGCCCCGTACCGATTTTCACTTTCAACGGATCGCCCTCCGTCTATAGCCCGCACGCGCGCGAGGTCGCCCTGGCGCTCGACTACTGGATAGCGCCATCGATTGTCTGGCAGTCCGAGGTTGACTGGGAGCTTCCGGAAAGGGGCGGGACGCTCTACAACTTCGTAGGATCGGCCTCCACCCCGACCGCGACCGGCATCAACGCAACGGCGAACGATGTCGCGGTGATGACGCAGCTATCAATTGGTTTCTGAACCTTGAAGAGGCCGACGACGATGAAATCACTGATTGCCAAGGCCGGAATGATGTCGCTCGTGCTGCTGGCTGCTGCGGTGGGCGCGCAGGCTGCAGGCCCGACGGGGCCCACTCCGGAACAGCAAAAGCGGCATCTTGAGCTGTTCCACGAGGGCCAGGCGTTGTGGCCAATCTATTGCAACCACTGTCACAACGCTCGAAATCCCGCCGAGTTCGCTCCGTACCAGTGGGATCAAATCATCATGCATATGCGCACGATGGAGAACCTGCCGCCGCACGATGAGGATGCAATATTGGAGTATCTGAAGACGGCGCGTTAACGGCGTGTTCCAGAACCTTCCAGCGTCGGAACGATTGGCATCGCTCACTGAGGGGGCGGGAACTATAACGCCCTCTCAGCGCCTGAACCTGAAAGCCGCGACGGTGGAAGAGGTGGCACTGTGTGCCGCGCCGTCGGTGAGCGAGTACGCAGCCGCCTATTTCGAATTGGCCAAGCCGCGCGTGCTCACGATGGTGCTTATCACCACGCTCGCGGGCTTCTACATGGGAAGCGGCGAGCAGTTCGGGTTCGTGCTGGCGCTTAACCTGGTGATCGGCACCGCATTGGCGGCCGGCGGAACGCTGGCGCTGAACGAATACGCCGAGCGCGACACGGACGCCCGGATGGAGCGGACGCGCCATCGGCCGCTGCCTTCAGGCCGGTTGCGGCCGATCGACGCGCTGATGTTCGGCGTGGTTACCGCGCTCGCCGGGATTTTATATCTTTGGTTGAAAGTCAATCCGCTGAGCGCAATGGTTACCGGCGCCATCGCGGCGCTTTATCTGGGTGCATACACCCCGATGAAGCGAGTCACCTGGCTCTGCCACGTCATTGGCGCGGTTCCCGGCGCTCTGCCGCCGGTGATCGGCTGGGCGGCGGCGCGCAACGGCCTGGGCGGCGAGCCGCTGATACTTTTCGCCATCATGTTCCTGTGGCAGTTGCCGCATTCGCTCTCGATCGCGCGCCTCTATCGACGCGACTATGCGCGCGCAGGTATCCACATGCTGCCGGAGCGGGGCCGCTATGGCGACCCCGCCAATTTACTGACTGTAGCGGCGGCCTTGGCGTTGCTCCTGGTTGGTCTGATGCCGGCCCTGATGAGGTTTGCCGGACTCCTTTACGTGCCGGTCGCCGTTGTACTTGGAGCGGTGTTGCTATTTCGTTGCCTGCAACTCGTGCTGGGAGGTTCCACCAGTGCCGCCGCGGCGCAGCGAGTCATGAAGGTTTCGCTTGCGTACCTGCCGGTGGTGCTGCTGGCGATGGTGCTCGACAAGGTCTGATCCGCGCGCCTGGTAGCCGCAGTTGAAGCAGTCAGGCAGCGAAAGAGTAGCCTGACGCGATCAAAAGCCGATGAACAAGTCCTCCAACGCGGATCCTGTTGACAGACTCGCGCCGTCGATACTGTCCGCTGACTTCGCGCGGCTGGGCGAGGAAATTCGCGCGGTCGAGCAGGCGGGCGCTGACTTGATTCATTTCGACGTGATGGACGGGCACTTCGTGCCCAACCTCTCGATTGGAATTCCGGTGCTGGGAGCGGTCCGCAAGATTACGAAACTTCCGCTCGACGCGCACCTGATGATCTCCGAGCCGGCGCGCTACGTCGAAGCCTTTGTGAAGGCGGGCGCCAATTCAATTTCGGTGCATTGCGAGGTCTGCCCCGACATTCCCGCGATGGCCAAGCGAATCCATGACCTCGGCGCACGCGCGTCAGTGGGAATCAATCCCGAGACCGACGCCGGCCGCGTGCTGCCCTTTGCCGAGCATCTCGACATGATCCTTGTGATGAGCGTGCACCCGGGATTCGGCGGCCAGGAGTTTATCCCGGCCGCGCTGGACAAGTTGCGCTACGTCCGGCGCGAGTTGAAGCGGCGCGGACTCAGTCTCGACGTCGAGATCGACGGCGGCGTGAAGCTCGACAATATCGCGGACGTCAAGGCTGCCGGCGCCAACGTGTTCGTCTCAGGCTCGGGAATCTTCGGCAAGCCCGACTATGGCAGGATTATGCGCGAGATGCGCGAGCTGCTCGCGCACACCGATCCGAAGATCTAGGCGACGTGAGAAATACGAATGATTTCGCAGGAGGAGTGCTAATGAAAAAGCTTCCACTTGTACTGGCGGCGTGTGCGGGAATCGCGCTCAGCCTCAGCGTTAGCGCCAGCCTCGTGAGCGCCGCCGGCGGCACGATCAGCGGAATCGTCAAGTACGACGGCACGCCGCCCGCACGCAAGCCGGTCGAGGTGACCAAGGATAAGGACGTCTGCGGTCTCCATCCGCACTTCACCGAGGATTTGATCGTTGATCCCAGCGGCGGAATCGCGAACGCAGTGGTGGTCGTGAAAGGCGCCAAGGGCGAGCTGAAGCCCGCCGAAGTGAAGTTCGACCAGAAGGGATGCGACTACGTGCCACACGTGCTCGCGTTCCCGGCCGGCAGCACCGTGGACATCATCAACTCAGACGGGATTCTGCACAACATCCACACCTATTCGACCGCGAATCCGTCGTTCAACACGGCTCAGCCCAAGTTCAAGAAAGAGATCAAGCATAAGATCGATCAGCCCGAAGTGATCAAGGTCACCTGCGATGCGCATAGCTGGATGCGCGGGTGGTGGGTCGCGACCGACACCCCGTACTTCGCGGTGACCGACGACAAGGGCAACTACGAGATCAAGGATGTGCCGCCGGGTGACTATACGGTGGAAGTGTGGCAGGAGAAGCTTGGCACGGAGAATCAGAAAGTTGACGTGAAAGACGGCGCGACGGCGACCGCCAATTTCTCAATGAAGCCGAAGGGCTAAGCGCTCGGGCTAAGAGTGAGGTCTGGGCTCAATGTCCGGGGTATGGAGCGACTGTAACACCGCTCCCCCGACTTTCATGTGACGCTGGACGGGGGTGAGCTCAAATGATCCTTGGGTGGCTCCCACCGGACGTTTCGACGTTCGGGCCGAGCATCGACTCGGTAATCAAGCTGGTCATCTACATCGTCGGTACGGCGTTCATCCTGGCCGAGGGTACGCTTCTGGCGTTCCTCATCTTGTACCGTCGTCGAGCGGGTGGACGAGCGGCCTTTGTGCCCGGCAAGTCACTGCGCGAGTTGGCATGGGTGCTGGTCCCGGTCGTCGTTGTCGCCTTCCTTGACGTCGTGATCGACGTTCGGGCAAAGCCGGTCTGGGATCTGGTCAAGGAGCAAAGTCCGGCTCCGGGGCTAACGGTAAAGTTGGAGGCGTTCCAGTTCGGATGGGAGTTCATTTATCCGGGTCCCGACGGCAAGTTCGGCCCGCACAACCTGGTCCAAACTACGACTTTGATCGTTCCCGCGGGTCAGGTAGTCCGCTTGCTCATGACGTCGAAGGACGTGATCCACAGTTTTTACGTGCCGCAGTTGCGCCTTAGACAGGACGTCCTCCCCGGCCGGGAGATTCCCACGTGGTTCGAGGTAACGCGTCCGGGCACCTATGAAATCGGGTGCTCCCAGCTTTGCGGAATCTCGCACTTCGCGATGAAAGGTATCCTGAAAGTTCTGACGCCTGCGGACTATCAGCAATGGAGTAACCAGAACTTGCCCAAGCCCACCGCCGGGGCGGTCGAGAGCGCACCAGGTGCAGCCGCAGAAGAGACCATCCCCACCGAGGAGATGTTTGTAGAGACCTGCTCGCGATGTCATGGCCCGCAGGGTTTTGGTGACGGGCCTGACGGCTTGTCACTTGCCACCCACCCGCGCAACTTCCACGACTGCAAGATTATGGCGAGGGACTCGGACGACTTCGTGTTCCATGAGATCAAGGGCGGCAGTGCTTCGGTCGGCCGCAGCAATGACATGCCGTCATGGGGAGAAGCGCTGACCGACGACCAGATCCGCAGCCTGCGCGCATACGTCAGGCACTTCTGCAAGACGAAGTGAGCACAGCGATTCGCAAGGGAAGCAAAGGTATGGACGCAGACTCGGTCGCCGGCCGCGACATAAGAAACGTGATCTTGGGTGCGATCGCGATGGTCTTTGCCATGGTGTGGGGGCCGGCTTGGGCTCAGGCACCGACCAAGACCTTCACCGTGACGGTCGAAAAGAAAGGTATCGATATCGGAGACGGAATGACCTACGACGCCTGGACCTTCGACGGTATCATTCCGGGACCGGAACTGAGGCTTCGCGAGGGCGACGAGGTCAACGTCGAATTACTCAACCAAACGGGGGACGCGCATGGCCTTAATATCCCTGCGGCTCAAATTTCTTCGGAGCACTTCGGCGGTAATACCAAAGCTCCGCTGCGGTATAAGTTTCGTGCGGACGTGCCGGGTGTCTTTGTCTACCACTGCAACGGAATTCCTATTTTGGATCACATCGGCCGCGGAATGTATGGAGCTGTTATCGTGGATCCTAAAGATGGATGGCCATCGGGCCCGGCGCAGGAAATGACCCTCGTTCAGAGTGAGTTTTACGGCACACCTCGCGCTAACGGACGGATTATTCCCGACTTCACCGCGATGCTGCAGGCACGCCCAACCTTTGTAGTGTTCAATGGCCAGCTGAATAAAGCTGGCGCCGAGCACCCGATTTTGATCAAAGTGGGAAGGTTGGTACGAGTATTCTTCGTCAATGCCGGTCCGAGCCTGACCTCCACGTTTCACGTTGCCGGCGCCATATTCAGCAGTGTCTATTTCGGCGGAAATCCAGCCAACCAGATTCACGGGACTGACAACTTCGCAGTTGGCCCAAGCACCGGCGCGGTGTTCGAGTTCAAAGTGAGCGAGCCGGGCGAGTATCGATTCATGGATCTAAATCGGGTGCATGAGTACAACGGCGCGATGGGAGTGTTCCGCGCCGAACCGTAGGCGCCGGCCATCCGGCCGCACTATGGCCCAGTAACAGTTGAGCCTTTCCGTTCTCCGCTTGCCGGATCAAGTCTTGAGGAGGCACAGCCGGGCGAAGCTCCGGACAGAATCGAGGGAGCGATTCTGAGCGTTCTACTCGGGATTGGATCAGGTGATGGGTGTGTCAGGCACGGCCATGACCCGGCTTGCCAGGATTTCCTCGGCTTCGATGGTCATGAGATCCTTGAGCGTCAGCTTGCTGTCCGGAAGCGAAAGCAGCCTCGTGGCCTGCCGCAGCCGAGCGCGGTCGAGCGCGTTGCGGACGCTGCGCGCGTTGGCAAATTGCGGCTGGGTCATGCGCTTGGTGATATACTGGCGAAATGCCGCCTCGCCCGCCTCGCTGAACCGGTAGTTCTGCTCGGCCAGCATTATTTGCGCAATCTCCATTAGTTCGTCGGCCGTGTAATCGGGAAAGTCGATGTGGTGCGCGATGCGTGACGAGAGGCCGGGGTTGCTGCGAAAGAAAGCATCCATGCGATCCCGGTAACCCGCCAGGATGACCACCAAATCCTCGCGCTGATTCTCCATCACCTGCATCAGGATTCCTATCGCTTCCTGGCCGTAGTCGCGCTCGTTCTCGGCCCGGTAGAGATAGTACGCCTCGTCGATGAACAGCACTCCGCCCATGGCGCGCTTGAGCACTTCCTTGGTCTTGGGCGCGGTATGCCCGATGTACTGGCCGACGAGATCATCGCGCGTCACCGCCACGACGTGTCCTTTGCGCACGAAGCCGAGGCGATGCAGAATCTCGGCCATTCTCATCGCAACCGTCGTCTTGCCGGTGCCGGGATTGCCGGTAAACGACATGTGCAGGCTCGGCGGAGTCGAGGTCAGGCCGGCGCTTGCGCGCACACGCTCGACGAGCAGAAGCGCGGCGATCTCCCGGACCCGGGCCTTGACGGGCTTCAAGCCGACCAATTCCCGGTCGAGACGGTCCAGCACCTCGGTCACGCGGGCGTCGCGCATCGCCTCGCCCAGGTTTACCGGCGCTTCCAAGTTGGGCCGCGCCGTCAGGGTGGCAGGCTTATCCTCGGCTGCCGACTTGTCGTCAGTTGTGGCGGTCAATTGTCGCTTCTGCTCTTGCACACGCCGTCATCAATCGTATCGTTCGCCTTCGGGCCGGTCGGTGGCGTAGCTGCGAATAGTATAGCGGACTGTGCGGCCTGTCCCCTCCTGCCGGACCAGAACGAAGCCAGGCTCCTTGCGGGGCCGGTTGACAATGAAGGAGAGCGCAATCGACTCGCGCCCCTTGGACGAGTCGAAGGCGTTAATCTTTATGTAATGGTTCGGGTGTACCTTGCGGCACTCATCCAGTTCAGCCAGCACGGCGGCCGCATCCTTCTGATCGAACATCGGCTGTCCCCACAACTCCCAGTAGCTGTTGCGCGGATGCGGATCGTCCGTGTACTCGATGTTTATTGCCCATCCGTTGCGCAGGCAATACTCGAGCTGCGCGCGGACTTCGTCTTCCGTGAAATCGGGAAGGAACGAGAACGCTCCCTGTGTAATTCTCATGATCCGGCTCCTCCGTTAAAGGCTCGGCGTGGGCGTAGCCACATAGTCCGGTGTATCGGTCGCCGCGTAGTCGAAGGTGACGTCCTTCCAGAGGTCCAGAGCCACTTTCAACGGTTTGCACGAACGCGCCGCGCGGGCCAGGATCTCGGGCCCTTCGTGCAGATAATCGCGTCCTTCGTTTCGCGCCTTGATCATCGTCTCCAGTGCAACGCGGTTGGCGGTAGCGCCCGCCTGAATGCCGTCAGGATGGCCAATCGTGCCGCCGCCGAACTGCATCACACAATCCTCGCCGAGATAGTGCAACAGTTGATGCATCTGGCCGGCATGGATGCCGCCTGAGGCAACGGGCATCACTTTGCGAAGACTGGCCCAGTCCTGATCGAAGAAGAGGCCGGTTTCGAGCGAGGCCGGGGTACGATTCTCGCGCAGCGTATCATAGTAACCCTTGATCATCTGCGGATCGCCCTCGAGCTTACCGACCACCGTACCGGCATGGATGTGGTCGACGCCCGCCATCCGCATCCACTTGCAGATAACGCGGAAGCTAATGCCGTGGTTCTTCTGCCGCGTATAGGTGGAATGGCCGGCGCGGTGCAGGTGCAGGATCATGTCGTTCGCGCGCGCCCACTTGGCCATCGACTGGATTGCCGTGTAGCCAATCACCAGGTCTATCATGACGATAACGCTGCCGAGTTCCTTGGCGAATTCGGCGCGTTCGTACATTTCCTCCATCGTGCCCGCGGTAACATTCAGGTAGTGGCCCTTCACTTCGCCAGTCGCAGCTTCCGCGCGGTTCACCGCCTCCATCGCGTACAGGAATCGATCGCGCCATCGCATAAAGGGCTGGCTGCCAATATTCTCGTCGTCCTTGAGAAAATCGAGCCCTCCCTTCAACCCCTCGAAGACCACCCGTCCATAATTCTTGGCCGACAGCCCTAATTTGGGTTTGACCGTAGCGCCCAGCAACGGCCGGCCGAATTTGTCCAATCGTTCGCGCTCGACAACGATGCCGGTCGCCGGCCCCTGGAAGGTCTTCAAGTACGCCACCGGAATCCGCATGTCCTCGAGGCGGAGTCCCCTCAGCGCCTTGAAGCCGAAGACGTTGCCGATGATAGAAGCGGTCAGGTTCGCGATCGAGCCCTCTTCGAACAGGTCGATGTCGTAGGCTATGTACGCGAAGTACTGGCCGGGGCCGTTCGGCACAGGGTCAATCCGGTAGCACCTCGCCCGGTAGTACTCACATGCGGTGAGCCGATCGGTCCAGACCACCGTCCAGGTCGCGGTCGATGACTCGCCGGCCACGGCGGCACCAGCCTCTTCGGGATCGACGCCTTCCTGCGGAGTGATTCTGAACAGCACGATCAGGTCCGTGTCCTTCGGCTCGTACTCAGGCACCCAGTACCCCATCTGCTTGTATGGAATGACGCCGGATTTATAGCGTTCAGCCGTGCTGAGATTCTTCTTCATGGTATTCACCTCATATCCAGATTTTCGGCCGCTTCTCGCGCTCGAATCAAGCGGCGGCTTCAAGGCGCGGCTCCAGGCTGCCCGACCGGTAACGCGTGGCCATTTCGGCAAGCGTCAGCGGCTTGATCTTGGAAGCCCGCCCCGCGGCGCCGAATTGTTCGTAGCGCTGCTCGCAGAGCTTCTGCATCGCCGCGCTCGCCGGTTTCAGGAACGCACGCGGGTCGAACTCCGCCTTGTTCTCGATGGCGACCTTGCGGAACTGCCCCGTGATCGCCAGCCGCGTATCGGTGTCGATGTTGATCTTGCGCACGCCGTGCCTGATACCGAGGACGATCTCCTCGACCGGCACGCCCCAGGTCTGCGGGATACTCCCGCCGTACTGGTTGATGATGTCCTGCAGGTCCTGCGGCACCGAACTTGAGCCGTGCATCACCAGGTGCACGGTTGGCAACCGCCGGTTGATTTCACTTACCACGTTCATCGCCAGGATCTCGCGGTCCGGTTTTCGTGAGAACTTGTAGGCGCCGTGCGAAGTGCCCATCGCGATCGCCAGCGCATCCACTTTCGTGCGACGGACGAAGTCGACCGCCTGGCCCGGATCCGTAAGCAACTTGTTGCGAGCGAGAGTTCCCTCGGCGCCAACGCCGTCCTCCTTGCCTGCGCGCCCGGTTTCGAGCGAGCCCAAAACGCCCAGTTCACCCTCGACCGAGACGCCGACATCGTGGGCCAACTCGGCGACCTTCGCGGTGATCGCGGCGTTGTACTCGTAGGAGGATGGGGTCTTGGCATCCTCCCGCAATGAACCGTCCATCATCACGCTTGAATAGCCGCTTTGGATCGCCGACAGGCATGTAGCCGTGTTGTTGCCGTGATCCTGATGCAGGCAGACCGGAATCTGCGGGAACATCTCGATCCCCGCCTGCAACAGGTGGCGCAGCATGATATCGCCCGCGTAGGAGCGCGCTCCCCGGCTCGCCTGCATGATCACGGGCGCGTCGGTTTTCTTCGCCGCCTGCATGACGGCCAGGATCTGCTCCATGTTGTTTACGTTGAAGGCCGGCACCCCGTAGCCGTGCTCGGCCGCGTCGTCCAACAATTGCCTCAAGGAAATCAATGCCATCGCTTTATCCTCCGCCTCGGTGTCGGTTTGCCGCCCTCAAGCTGACCTGGATCCGGTGGAAATCCGAAGCCCTGCTCAAATCACGTGGACGCCGAGCGCCGCCTTGACCATGTAATAGGTGAGCAGCAGCTGCGTGAGCGCCAGCGGATGGCTTTTGGATTTCTGTTCATTCTTGTCAACGAACGAGCCTACGTTGTCGCGTAGGTGGCTCGCTTCTGGAATCAGTTCCCAGAGCAGCTTTTCCAAGCGCTCCGCCCGAAGGTCGGTAATGTTCCCCTCGATATCGAGGATATCAACCGGCTTGCCGTCCTTGTCGCGGGCAAGCTCGATCCGAAGTCCCGGATTGGCAACATCGCTGAGCACGGGTGAGAGGTCCGGATGAGGCAGTGTCGGACGCAGGATATGCCGCACGCTCAGATGCTGGTAGCCCTCCGTGGGGTGCTCCGGCCGATGGAAACAAACTACCACGTCGGCGAACAGCCGCTGCGGATGGATATACGCCTGGGTAAAAGGCTTGCGCTTTTCAATTTCCTCGAGCACCTGCTCGCGTTCGTAGCCGCGCTTTGCTGTGTCACGCTGAATCTTCCATAGGATGCGGAGCTCCTCTTCGGGTTCGAGGTAAATTTTGACGTCGTAACAGTCGCGCATGGCGCGGGTCGTGTACCCGAGCAACCCTTCGATGATGATGTAGGGCTTCGGTTCGACGTACTCCGGCGCACCCAGCGTCCCGTCGGAATGGTTGTAGACCGGTTTCAGGATCGGACGCCCCAGGCGCAGCAACTGCAGGTGCTCTTCCAGGATATCGATGTAGTTTCCCTTGGGATCGAGCGCGGAGATGCCATTTATCCGGCGCTCCTCGCGCGAATACCTGTGGTAGTCGTCAGCGCACATTACGACGACCCGGTCGGAGCGGAGAATCGAGGCAATACCTTCGGAGAGAGTGGTCTTTCCCGCTGCTGAGTCGCCGACCACACCGAGCATGATGGGGTGCGGGACGCGCTTTTCAGGCATTACAATTTTCTCCTCCTAAGCGGTCTTCAATGATGCCGCGGTCGGCAGGTAGCTCGTCAGAATCTGGCGCTCTCCTGTAATGCCGGAGATCATCAGGGTCTGTAAGCGATCATATGTCTCGGCGCGCTCGATGCCATCAAGCAGCAGTCCCGACGTGATCCCGGTCGCGCAGAACAGCGTCTCGGGCGAACGCACCAGTTCCTCCACACGATACCACCGTTGGGTGTCCATCCCCGCCTGCTTCACAACCGCAGCTTCGGTTGCAAGCTGCGGGTCGAGCCGTCCCATGAACTCGGCTCCGAGCGCGCGGATCGCGCAGGCCGTCAGGATTCCCTCGGGCGTTCCGCCGGTGCCCATCAGCGCGTCCACCGCTGAATCCGGAATCGCGGCCATCAATGCGCCAGCCACATCACCGGCCGGATACTGCATCACGCGGGCACCGGCCGCATAGATCTCCTCGACTAGCCGGCGGTGCCGCGGCTTTTCCAGGACGAAGACGGTCAGCTTCGAAACGGGCTTGCCGAGGATCTCGGCGAGCTTTTTGAGCTTGCGCTCGACCGGCCAGGCCATGTCGATTTGCCCCTTGGCGGCAGGCGGTGCTGCGAACTTTTCCATGTAAAATGCGGGTCCGGGGCTGAACATTGTACCGCGCGGCGCCATCGCGATCACCACCATGGCGTTGCTAAGACCCATCGCCAGGTAGCTCGTTCCCTCGACCGGATCGACGGCGATGTCGAGTTTCTCGGGTGCGTCGGGATTGCCGACTCGCTCGCCGTTGTAGAGCTGAGGCGCCTCATCCTTCTCGCCTTCTCCGATCACGATCGTGCCGTCGATCGGAAGCTGGTTGAGCACTCGGCGCAGCGCGGTGACCGCGGCTTTATCCCCCATCTCCTTGTCGCCGCGTCCGATCCATTCGAAGGCCGCCTGAGCCGCGGCCTCGGTTGCGGTGCGTAGCGCAAAAATGAAAAAGCGCATCCTCGGATCGGTGGTCGTCAAGCGGTATTCCGTTTCGAAGCTCGGTGTGTATACAGCGTAATTCCGACGGCCGGTATCTCAACCGGGGGGCTTCTCAAAACTTGATCCACGCGTGTACCATTAGAGGTTTCGATGACGCGGAGATGACCTGCGGTGGATTGTGACACCGAGAAGACTAGCATTCCGCTCGCCCAAAGTGAACCTCCGACCCATCACGTTGCGCATCGACCAAGCGCCGGAGGGGGCTCACTTTGCTTCCATATCCAGCCGTACTTGGGCGCGAGAACGGCGTAGATGAACCGCCAGTCAAGAGCCCGACAATCCGGCGGCGCCACCGCCGAACAAAACCCTGAGCATCGCGCGATTGCGGATTCTCAACTAGGGCCGCTTTTTGGTAGATTATTGTGTCCGGATCAGGCTTCCGGCGCGGTCGAAACGATCGAACTGGCCGGCTTTCATAAACCAGTTTCAGTCGAGACCAAGGGAAAACCCGACCGCGCTACAGGTGCGGAGTTGCCTATAGGCATTCTTATCCGAGGTGTCGACACGGAAATTCCAGTAAAAATGCGCTCATGAAGCTGGAGGGTCAGCGATGATGCTTACGAGACATTTAGTCGAAGCCCGCGCAAGGAGTACTGGTCTTTCTGTCGCGGCGCTATTGGTCATTGCGGTCTTTGGTGCGGGCACCGCAGCCGCCCAATCCCCCACCGAGCTCGGGACCGGAGCGCAGGCGGCCGATAGGACTCGCGCAGATGATACCCGGCTCGGAGCCTACGCCCTCAACGCCAACAGCACCGGCAGTGTCAATACGGCGATCGGGGCAAACACCCTGCAGGCCAACACGACGGGCAGCTCCAATACCGCTTCTGGAGGGTACGCCCTGTACAGTAACACCCAGGGCTACGACAATACCGCAACCGGAGCGGGCGCCTTATATGCCAATACCACGGGGATTCAAAATACCGCCACCGGATGGCAAAGTCTCAACAGCAATAGCACCGGCAGCTACAATACCGCGACGGGAAAGGAGGCGCTTTTCAAGAACACGAGCGGCCTCTACAACACGGCGAGCGGAGCGGATGCCCTCTTCGCCGACACGACTGGCTCCGCTAACACGGCAAGCGGAATGAATACCCTCCAGAAGAACACCACCGGCGCCTCCAATACTGCCTCTGGAATGGACGCCCTCCAGAGCAACACCACAGGTAGCTTCAATACCGCCGTCGGATATTTGGCCCTGAAGCTTGAACCCACCGGCTCCTACAACATCGCTCTGGGCGCGACGGCCGGCGCAGGTCTGACCACAGGCAGCAGCAACATCGATATCGGCAATAGTGGTTTCGCAGCCGACTCGAACATCATTCGGATTGGCACGAGCGGCAGCCAGACCGCCACCTACGTGGCGGGCATCAGCGGTACAAACGTCACGTCGGGAACGGAGGTAGTGGTCAACAGCGCAGGCCAGCTCGGTGTCGTCGTATCTTCGGCGCGTTTCAAGCGCGACATCCAAGACATGGGGGCGGCGAGCCGGGGACTGATGAAACTGCGCCCGGTGACGTTCCGCTACCAGAACGACCAAAGTGGAACGCTACAGTACGGTTTGGTCGCGGAGGAAGTCGCTCGGGTGTATCGGGAGTTGGTGACGTACGGAGCGGACGGCAAGGTCGAGACGGTCCGCTATTCTATGCTTAGCGCAATGCTCCTGAATGAGCTGCAGAAACAGACTATTGAGAACGCGCGATTGGCGCAGCGACTCAAAAAGGTCAGCGACCAAATGACCTCCGCCCGCCGGGAGATCACCGAACTGAAGACGGACCACGACCGGGAGCGGGCGCAGCGTGCGTCGTTCGAGAGGCGCCTTTCGGCGCTGGAGTCAGGCGCAGAACAGGCGAGGAATGCAGACCGCAAAATTGCCGCCGCCTTTAGCAGATAGGGCTGACCAGGGCACGTAAGCCATGGCCTTCGTGATTACCTTACTTCAGGTGACTGAAGAAGAAGGCAGTCAGATAAAGTAGTCCAGACAAAGGTGAAAACCCGACGCCCGGTTTAACATAGGGCGCGTAACGAACGTGAACGGATCGCCCAGCGACAGGAGTAACTCAAGAGGTTCATCAAACCGGCGGATGGAGGAGTATGCGTCCGCGATTAATCGCCAGGTGCACCTCCAGCACCAGGTTTCTCAGTTCCTCGTTGGCCCTGCCGCGAAGTGCCCTGGCGGCCTCGCAGGCAAGATCGTCCAGCGATAGCAACCCGACCAGTGTTCCGTCCCGATCGATCACCGGAAGCCGGCGCGTGTGGTTCTGCTGCATCAGTACGGCCGCCTTGCGTAAATCATCTTCAGCTCGGCAGGTCACGACCTTCCGAGCCATGGCTAGCTCGACCCGCAACTCTCCCAGCGGCTTGCCTTGCGTATAGGCGGCCATACATATGTCGCGGTCGGTCAGGAAACCGATAGGCCTGGATTGCTCGTCCACGACCGGAACCGCACCGCAAGCCTCGTCCCACATCATTTGCGCCGCATTGCTAAGTGAGTCCTGCGGGCGGCAGAACCTGACGTTGCGATTCATGATTTGCTCGACCTTCATGGGCGCGCGCCTCCATGCATCACGCGTTCTTGCCAAGCGCCAACGGCTTTCAAGGCTCGGAGCACCAATACCGATTAGGCCGAGTGTTGTCTCCGGACCGTCAAGACCGGAACGGTCGATTCGCGCACCGTGCGCTCCGCCACGCTTCCCAAAACCAGATGGCTCAATCCGGTCCGTCCATGGGTAGCCATAACGATCAGATCGGGCCGCAGTTCCTTTTCGACTTCGAGTATCGCGCCAGCCGGGTCTCCACGTCGCACCACCAGTTTGCACCTGGCTTTGGGGCCGAGATTTTCGGCTGCCACCTTTGCCAGTTCCGCGCGGGCGTCTTGCTCCCACTCAGGTATCGGGGGCTCTGCAGGGACTTCTGAGGGCTCGAAGGGCAGAGGAACTACATGGAGCAAACTCATCGCGGCCCGGTACTCCTGGGCGAGGCTCCATCCAAAACGAAGCGCGGCGATGGAGTTTGGATCGAAGGCAACCGGGCAAAGAATCTTCTTTAGTGTTCGGATAGCGGTTGCGGGACCGAAGCTCAAGACCGAAGTCACCGAGCGGCGAACAACGTGTTCGGCGACACTCCCAAGAAACAGACGATCGATGCCGGTCCGCCCATGGGTCGCCATCACAATCAGATCGACGTCAAGATCCTTTGCGGCCTTTTCGATTAGCTCGGCGGGCCGTCCAAACTGCACGACAACCTCGTGTCTCACCCTGGGCAGAAGTTTGCGCGCGACCTGCTCGAGTCGGAGCTTGCCAGGTTCCGTCGAAAGCGTGACGTCCTGGGCAAGTTCAACGAGGTTACCCATCGGTACAAACTCTACGTGCATCAGGTACAACAGCGCGTCGTGCCTTCGAGCGAGCTTGGCCGCCTGGCGAAGCACCGCCATCGAGTTATCGCTGAAGTCGACCGGGCAAAGAATCTTACGGAACATTGTAGTCAATTATGGATTACTCGCTTCAGGCTCAGCTTGGATTGTAGACCAAACGCCAGCTTGCGCGTAACTAGCAAAACACCTGCCACCTTCCTCGTGCGAACAGCGGTCGCAGTCCGCAGTCATCCCGATGCCGGCCATGGAGCGTCAGGATCGCAGGCTAGTCTCAATTTTCGCCGAATCGATGATGAAACGGCGGTGTTCGCGCATGACAACGCCTTCGGCAACCAGCTTCTTGAGGCACTCGCTCGCTTTCGGCCGCGAGCACTCCACCAGGTCCGCGATGTCCTGACCACTCAGATCCACATCTATGACGATCCGGCGCCCGTCTCGCCGACCGAACTTCCGGCCGAGGTCGAGCAACGCGATTGCGATTCTCTCGCGAACGGTTTGATCGAGAAAGTTTGAATGGCGCTCCAAAAGCGTCCACCATCGGCCGACCGTCAAATTGAGCGCCTCGTTGAACTCGCGCAGTGGAATGCCGACGATGCCCTCGACCAGCTCGCTTGGGCTGATCAGCCCAATTTGACAATCCGTGAACGTCTCGCAGGTGAGCTTATGATGAATATCGGGCAACAATGACGGAATCTCGATCACGTCGCCGGGTCCCAGCACCTCGAGCAGGTTGCGTTTCCGTTTTCGACTGAGACAGATAAGCCGGGCGATTCCCGACAGCAGGACGTAGACGGCGCGTTCTGATTCACCCTCCTCATAGATGATCGAGCGTTTGGAGAACTGGCGAATCCTCATCCTGGCGCGCAAGGCTTCAAGTTTGCGTAGCGGCAGGCCCGACAGTCCTTCCAATTTACCCAGGTTCTCGGCGCTTATTGCGCGAGGTTGGGGCGGCCTGGCCGCGCTCTGCCTGATCGATGCGTTGCGTGACGCGGGTGGTGCCATGACCTCAGTGTCCTATAAGTCCAGAAACGCGCCCCCGTCAAATCGGTGGCGTCGAGCGCAGTCGCCGGATGTAACGACAAACCACGGGTGAAAACAACCGGAGGTTCGTTCCCGATGTAACGGAATCGGCCTTGAACATAACTCCTTTTGTACTGAACATGGTTCGTAATCAGACTTAGTCGATCGGCATGAGACGTGAATCGAATCTGCATCCTTTGGATACACCGACTCTGCTGGATGGGCCGATCGGAAGCAACGTTGACCGCCGTGCAGTAACTCAAAGGTGGGCGGCAACAAGAAGGAGACCAAAAATGGCAGAGAAAAAAGAGGCCAACCAGAAGCCGGTCCTCGGACAGAAGCCGCAGCTGCCGGAAGACGACATCCGTAGCCGCGCCTACGAGATATATTGCGCCCGCAATGGCGGCCCAGGCAGCGAACTGGACGATTGGCTGCAGGCGGAAAACGAGCTCAAACAAGGTGGCGCGACACCTGAGTAGTTATCCCAATCGCTAAGTCCCTCGCGCCTCGGGATTCAGCGCACGGCGCTGAATCGAAGAGGTTAGCGCAAGATCGCCGCGCGTGAGTTTGCAAATTAATTCTCGCGAGAGTATAGGTCGCCTATTCACAGAGGGTGCGGCGTGCGCAGCACGCCACGAGACTCCAACCACCGGGTTGTTCTAGCAGGAGGACCGCCGATGGCGTCCAATAGCTGGCTGGGTAAAGAGCTCGCGTACCGCGGCGTGTCACGCCGCGATTTCCTGAAATTCTGTGCCTCGATGGCGACGCTGCTGGCGATGCCGGAGACGGCGGCCAGCATGATTGCCGCAAATATCGAGATGGCGCCGAAGCCCGTTCTCGTCTGGCTCGAGTTTCAGGACTGTGCCGGTAACACGGAGTCGTTTTTGCGCGCGAGTCACCCGACCGTCGGTGACCTCATCCTGGATTCGATTTCGCTGAACTACCACGAAACCCTGATGGCTGCAGCCGGCTTTCAAGCTGAGAGCGCGCTTGACAGCACGGTTCGCGACTTCGCGGGAAAGTACATAGCCCTGGTTGAAGGAGCGATTCCCACAGGTGCCGACGGAGCCTATTGCACCATCGGCGGTCGCAGCGCTTTGCAGATCGCGCGCGAAGTGTGCGGCAAGGCTGCGGCAACGATCGCGGTCGGCACCTGCGCGACCTTCGGCGGGATACCGGCGGCGCGCCCCAACCCGACCGGCGCGGTCTCGGTCGGCGATGCGGTGCCGGGCGTCAACAACCTGATCAATATGTCAGCATGCCCGATGAACGCCGAGAACATAACGGCGCTAATTGTTTACTACATGACCATGAAGCAGTGGCCGCCACTGGATCGGTACCGGCGTCCGCTTTTCGCCTACGGAAAACTCATCCACGACAACTGCGAACGGCGCGCACACTTCGATGCCGGACAGTACGTCGAGGCTTGGGGCGACGAAGCCCATCGGAACGGCGCCTGCCTGTACAAGATGGGATGCAAAGGGCCCGCGACCTCGCAAAACTGTCCGGAAGTGCGATGGAATGAGGGCACGAACTGGCCGATCGGCTGCGGCCATCCGTGTGTCGGCTGTGCGGAGCCGAATTTCTGGGACACCATGACGCCTTTCTATCGGCGCTTGCCCAATGTTCCTGGATTCAACGTGAACGCCAACCTCGATCGGATTGGCTTGGCCGCGGCGGGAATTGTGGGCGCGGCGTCGGTCGCCCATGGTGTCGGCCAGATCGTGCGGCATCACACGGGAACCGAGCCGGCCGGTTCCAAGAGCAGTTCAGAGGGCCCCGAGCATGACCCACGTCGTCGTTGATCCGATAACGCGCATCGAAGGGCATCTCCGAATAGAAGCCGAAGTCGATGGCGGCAAGGTGAATGAGGCCTGGTCGTCGTCGACGATGTTTCGCGGCATCGAGATCATTCTCAAGGGGCGAGATCCGCGTGACGCATGGGTCTTCACCCAACGCATCTGCGGAGTTTGCACCACAGTTCACGCGATCGCCTCGATTCGCGCCGTCGAGCACGCAATCGGCGCGCAACCGCCGCCCAACGCGCGGCTGCTGCGCAACCTCATCATCGCGGCGCAGTGCGTCCACGACCACGTGATCCATTTCTACCATCTGCATGCACTCGACTGGGTCGATATCACCTCGGCGCTCAAGGCCGATCCGGCCAAGACCGCCACGCTTGCCCAGTCGATCTCAGACTGGTCGCTGTCGAGTGCAAAGTATTTTTCGGGAGTACGCGACCGGATCAGTACGTTCGTTCAGCGCGGCCAGCTTGGGCCCTTCGCTAACGCCTACTGGGGTCATCCGGCGTACCGCCTGCCGCCCGAGGCGAATCTGATGGCGGTTGCGCATTATCTGGAGGCGCTCGACTGGCAGCGGCGCTTCATCAAGATCCATGCGATCCTGGGCGGAAAAAATCCGCACCTGCAAAGTTTCCTGGTCGGTGGCATGGCGACGCCGGTTGATCCCGACTCGCAAGCCGCGCTCAACGCCGACACGATCTCGGCGCTCGACAAGCTCATCGCCGAAGGCCGCGACTTCGTCAAGCGTGTCTATTTGCCCGACGTCCTGGCAGTCGCATCATTCTATAAGGATTGGGCTTCGATCGGCGCGGGCGTCGGCAACTACATGGTGTATGGCGATTATCCCGAGGACGACAGCGAAAATCCTGAGCTATGGATGCCATCCGGGATAATCCGGGGGCGCGATATTTCAAAGGTCGAGCCGGTTGACCAGGGAAAGATCACGGAGCAGGTCGCACATTCCTGGTACGAATATTCAGGCGGCGACAGCGAAGCGCTACATCCGTACAAGGGGGAAACCGACCCGCATTACACCGGACCCAAGCCGCCGTACGAACGACTGGTGCTGGCGGAGAAGTACAGTTGGCTCAAATCACCGCGCTATGAGGGTGCGCCGATGGAGGTTGGGCCGCTCGCGCGCATGCTGGTCGCGTACGTGTCGGGCCGGCCGGCGCAGGTCAAGCAACTGGTTGACAAAGCCCTGGCGGCGCTCGGCGTTGGACCGCAAGCGCTGTTCTCGACCTTGGGGCGAGTGGCGGCGCGCGCCATTGAGACTCAGGTCGTGGTGGAAAAGATGGGCGACTGGGTAACCGCCCTGGGCGAGAACATGGCGCGCCGTGACTACCGTATCCAGGACAACTCGAAATGGGAGCCGGAGAGCTGGCCCGCCGACTGTTACGGCGCCGGCTTTCACGAAGCGCCGCGCGGGTCTCTCGGCCACTGGGTTCACATCAGCAACGGCCAGATCGTGAACTACCAGTGTGTCGTGCCGAGCACCTGGAATGCCGGCCCGCGGGACCATGCGAACCAGCCGGGTCCTTACGAGGCGTCGCTCGTCGGCACTCCGGTGGCGAAGCCGGATCAACCACTCGAAATACTCCGCACGGTGCACTCATTCGATCCGTGCATGGCGTGCGGCGTTCACGTGGTGGACGCCAGGAGGCGCGAGTTGGCCCGCGTCAAGGTCCTGTGAGCGCACTGCCGCGGCCTGTGCCGGAGCCGCCCGGCTCCGGCCTTGTCTATGCCTGGGAACTGCCGGTGCGCATCACGCACTGGCTGATCGTTCTTTCGATCGCAGTGCTTGCGGTTACGGGCTTCTATATAGGTCATCCGTTTATCGCAGTCAGTGGGCCCGCCCGCGATCACTTCGTTATGGGCACCATGCGCCTGATCCACCTGTATGCGGCCGTCGTCTTCAGTTTGTCGGTATTTGTGCGTGTCTACTGGATGTTCGCCGGCAATTACTATGCGCGTTGGCACCAGTTCATTCCGGTCACGCGCGAACGCTTTAGCAGCATCTGGCAGTCGATGCGCTTTTATGGCTTTGTGCGCCGCGACCCGGAGCCGTACGCCGGCCACAGCGGGATGGCCGGTGCAACCTACGCAGTTATCTTCTTGATCTACTTCACAATGATCGGCACCGGTCTCGCTCTCTATACCGTCTATGCCGGAGTGAACTCGCCTTTTCAGTTCTTCGGGTTCCTGATCCCGATTTTCGGCGGACTTCAGATGGTGCGCCTGGTCCATCATGTCGGGATGTGGTTGCTCCTGATCTTCATGATTCATCACGTGTACTCGGCGACTCTTTTTTCTATGACGGAGCGCAGCGGGATCATCGATTCGATATTTTCGGGGTACAAGCGCGTAGGCCCGGAAGGCGTCGCGGAGAGGAAACGCGATGCCTGACGAATTATTGGTTCTCGGGCTTGGCAATATACTGCTTCGCGACGACGGACTCGGCGCCGCCGCAGTGGCTCGGCTCGAACGCAATTACAATATTCCGCCACGGGTTCGGGTTGCAGATGGCGGCACGCTTGGGCTCGCACTGCTTGGGCTGTTTGCCGAGTCGGAACACGTGATTCTGGTAGATGCGGTTCGCGTCGATGCTCCGCCGGGAACACTGGTCCGAATCGACGGAGACGAGGTGCCACCCGCAGTCCGCGAGCGCCTGTCCCCTCACCAGGTTGGGGTTGCAGATCTTTTCGACGCCGCGCGACTCATCGACTCTTTTCCAACCTCGGTCACCTTGCTGGGACTGGTGCCGGAAACAATGGATTTGAGTATTGAGCGTTCCGATCCTGTCGACGCGGGATTGGAGGGGCTGGTCGAGGCGATAGTGCGTGAGGCTCGAGGTCTTGGATATGAACTGTCGCCGAAGAGTGGCGCGGAGGGTCGCGACAGCTGCGCTGGGGATGTTGTGCGCGATAATCGGGTGCAGCAGGAGCGGTAGACCGCCCGGCGCAGCGCAGGCTCCATCCGGGCTCTTTGCGTCGCGCGAGGCGAGAGAAAGAGGACGCGCGCTCTTCATGCAGAATTGCGTAATTTGCCACGGCGAGAGAGGCGACGGGCACGGCGTCCGCAGCATGGGAATGGAGCCGCCGCCGGGCAATCTCACAGTCCCGCCATGGTCCGATTCGGCGAACGCGTGGCAGACTTATCGGGCGATTCATGACGGCGTCCAGGGGGCCGCGATGCCGTCGTGGTCGACGCTCACCGACCGCCAGATCTGGGACCTGGTCGCGTACATCCACACGCTGGGTGAGACATGAACGGTGAGGAGCCACAGCTCGCGGACGTCTGCTTCTCACCGTCCCATGCAGTCGACCCTGATATGGATGTGTCAGGACTCGCGGGCCGCAAGATCAAAGTGACGGGAATTTCGCAGGGCGTCGGCTTCCGGCCTTTCGTCTACCGGCTGGCGCGTGAAGAGGGGCTGACCGGCAGCGTTCGTAACGACGCGGCGGGCGTCATTATAGAAGCCTTCGGTTCGCGCGTAGTGCTGGACCGCTTTGTCAGTCGCCTGATTA
Source organism: uncultured delta proteobacterium (assembly GCA_963842085.1). Lineage (GTDB taxonomy): Bacteria > Desulfobacterota > Binatia > Binatales > Binataceae > Binatus. Next base: position 682,058 of record CAWJET010000001.1, on the reverse strand, counting down.
CCGAGGCGCCTGCGCGGGCACGACTCAAGACTGTGCAGGCAAACCTGCTGGAGTTCGAGCAGCGGCCTCATTTCGAGATCGCCGCGAGCGAGCAGCGCGCGGAGCGCTGCGTATCGATACCCGCCGACATGGCAACCTGTCGCGAATGTGTCGCCGAGATCTTCGATCGCGGAGATCGCCGCTTCGGTTACGCCTTCACCAACTGCACGAACTGCGGCCCGCGCTTCACGATCGCGTGTGATGTCCCTTACGACCGCGGCGCGACAACGATGGCGGCGTTCGAGATGTGCGCCGAGTGCCTGCGCGAGTACCGAGATCCCGGTAATCGACGTTTTCACGCGGAGTCAAACGCTTGTCGCGAGTGCGGCCCGAGTCTGCGGCTGCTCGCAGCGGCGGGCGACGAGTTGGCATCGAGCCACCCGATTGGCGACGCGGCCCTCGCAGTGCGCGAAGGGCGTATCGTCGCGCTCAAGGGTCTTGGCGGGTTTCACCTCGCCTGCGACGCCACATCGGCGGCCGCGGTCGCACGGCTGCGCATCCGCAAACATCGCGATGAAAAGCCGTTCGCCGTCATGGTGCGTGAGCTCGAAGACGCCGAGCGCCTCGCCGTTCTTGGTCCCACGGAGCGAGCACTGTTGTCCTCGCCCGAGCGGCCGATCGTTCTCGCCCACCGGCATCCGGATGCGGGTCTCGCTGCCGAGGTCGCGCCGGAAACCCCGCTCGTCGGCGTCATGCTCGCGTACACGCCGTTGCATCACCTGCTTCTGGCGGCAGCGCAGAGACCGCTGGTGATGACGTCGGGAAACCGGTCGGATGAACCTATCGCCTATCGCAACGATGAGGCGCTCCTTCGGCTGGGAGGGATTGCTGACCTCTTTCTGATCCACGACCGTGAAATCGTGACCCGATGCGACGACTCGGTTGCGCGCATGATCGCAGGCGCTCCAACCGTGCTGCGCCGCTCGCGAGGTTATGTGCCACGTCCTGTGCCAATCGATCCGCCATTCGAGCGACCGGTCCTGGCCGTCGGAGCGCAACTCAAAAATGCGTTCTGCCTGGGCAGCGGGGATTCGATCTGGTTCGGTCCGCACATCGGCGATCTCGACGGTCTCGAGACCTACGAGGCTTTTGAGGAGTCGATCGCAAGGATGGAAGGCTTCGTCGGCGTGAAGCCCGAGATAATCGCGCACGACCTGCATCCTGATTATCTCTCGACCCGTTATGCGGTGGGGCGCAAGGGGTGCGTTACCGTCGCGGTGCAGCATCATCATGCGCATGTTGCGAGTGCGATGGCGGAACACGGCCTTGCGGGTCCGGTTCTCGGGGTCGCATTCGATGGGTCGGGGCTCGGGAGCGATGGCGCGATGTGGGGCGGCGAGTTGATGCTCGCGGATTTCGCCGGCTTCGAGCGGATTGCGACGATTCGGCCGGTCGCGCTGGCGGGCGGCGATCGCGCGGTGCGCGAGGTCTGGCGGCTAGCGCTCGCGCTGATCGAGGATGCCTTCGGCGGGTCGTTTAACGAATTCGAGCGGCTCGGGCTTTTCTCGCGGATCGATGCAGGCGCCGCGACGACCGTAAGGCGCATGATCGCAAGCGGACTGAATACAGCAAGCGCGCACGGCATCGGCCGCTACTTCGACGCGATTGGTGCGCTGGTCTTCGCGCAGCAGCATGCCGCCTACGAAGGGCAGGTCGCTATGATGCTCAACAATCTCGCCGATCCCCGTGAAACCGGGGTCTATGAATTTTCCCTCCATCGCAATCAGCAGCCGTGGAGCCTGGATCTGCGGCCGATGGTTCGCAGGATTGTCCATGAAGTTATCGCGGGCGCCGATCGCCGCCGGATCGCGGCGCGCTTTCACAACACATTGATTGAAGGAACAGCAGCGACGGTGCGCTCGGCGCTCGCAGAGCACGGACAAGTCCCGGTCGTGCTGAGCGGCGGATGCTTTCAGAATCCGCGGCTCGCGCAAGGAATCTTCGACGCCCTGGCCGGCGTTACCCAGGTTTTTTTGCCGCGCGAGGTCCCGGCCGGAGACGGCGGTATCGCACTCGGGCAAGCGATGGTCGCCGCGGCACGCGTGCGCGAATCGAAGGGAGGCCGCCTCTGATGTGCCTCGGTGTACCGGGCAGAGTGGTCGGAGTTTCAGGTTCCGTCGCGACCGTCGATTTCTGGGGCGTGCGCAAGGAGGTCCTGCTCGACATCGTTGACGAGCCGGTCGGTCCCGGCGACTACGTGCTCAATCATGTCGGTTACGCGATCCGCAAGATTCCCGCCGCGGAGGTCGAAGCCACCCTTGCCCTTTACGAGGAATTGCTGCGCGAAGCCGAGCGCGAGGATTTGATGGCGGCCGACGTGCGCGGCGAAATTGCGGCTGGCGAGAGAAAAAAAGATGGATGACAGCCAGATGAACGGCCGCGTGCTCGAGTTCCGCGATCCCCGGCGCGGACGCGAGCTCACCGCGCTGCTCGGCCGGCTGTGCGAATCTATCGGCCGCGCGCCAATCTCAGTGATGCACGTGTGCGGAAGCCACGAGCAGGCAATCGCGCGCTTCGGCTTGCGGGCCAGCTTGCCCCGCGCGCTCGACGTGATCATGGGACCGGGCTGTCCGGTATGCGTGACCGATCTGCCCGAGGTTGACGAGGCGGTCGCGCTTGCGCTTGCAGGAGTGAGAATTGCGACCTACGGCGACATGCTGCGCGTGCCCGGAAGCGTCAAGTCGCTGGCAGACGCGAGGGCGGATGGCGCGCGCGTGGACGTCGTCTACAGCGTGTCGCAGGCGGTGGAACTGGCGCGCCGCATTGATGAAGAGCTGGTGTTCTTCGCCAGCGGCTTCGAGACCACAGCCGTCGCCACCGCGGCGGCCCTGCTGGCCGGCACGCCATCCAACTTCTCGGTTCTCTCCGCTCACAAGTACATCCCGCCGGTGATGGAGATAGTCGCCGAAATGCCTGCGACACGGGTCGAAGGGTTTCTTGCGGCGGGCCACGCAGCCGCCATCACTGGATGGGGAGTCTTCGAGCGTTTCGTCGAGCATCATCATATACCCGTCGTAGTGGCCGGCTTCGAACCGCTCGATATTCTGGCCGGACTCGCACGCCTGCTCGAGCTGATTCGTGATCGCCGTGCGGCCGTGGTCAACGCCTATCCGCGGTGCGTCACGCGCGAGGGAAACCGCAATGCTCAGGAGGCGTTGTGGCGGGTGTTTCGGTCGATCGGCGGTCGATGGCGCGGAATTGCGCACGTGCCCAACGGCAACCTGCGCTTGCGCGACGAATGGGCGCAGGTCGACGCACGCCGGCGCTTCAAGATCGACCTCACCGGCCTGTGGTCGTACGCACCGCCCCGGCTTGCCGCGCAGTGCATATGCGGCGACATCATGGCCGGTATCGCAACGCCGAGCGCCTGCCCGCTCTTCGGCACCAAATGCTTGCCGGACCATCCGGTGGGCGCATGCATGGTGAGCAGTGAAGGGACTTGCCGCATCTGGCTGGAGTACGGAGGCAGGCCCGATTTGGGTAGTTGAAACTGACGCCATGGTCGACGAAGAAGACAGCAGAATCGGGCTCAAGCATGGAGCCGGTGGACGCGCGATGCGCGCGCTCATCAAGGAACTCTTCGTCGACCGGTTGGACGGCGTGCCGGGGCCGGGAATCGGTCTGGCAGCAATGGACGACGGCGCGGCCATCGCGCTCGGGGACCAATGGCTGGTCATCACCACCGACTCGCACGTGATCAGTCCGATCTTTTTCCCCGGCGGCGATATCGGGCGGCTGGCGGTCGCCGGTACTGTCAACGACTTGGCGATGATGGGTGCGACCGACGTTCTGGCGCTCACCTGCGCGGTGGTGGTCGAAGAAGGGTTTTCCCGCGCTGACCTCGAACGCGTCCGCGACTCAATCGAGGCTGCCTGCCGCGAGGCGGACGCGCGGATTCTAACCGGCGACACAAAGGTCATGGGCCGCGGCGAGATCGACGGGCTCGTGCTCAATACGACGGGCATCGCGCTCTCGCGCCGCGTTGTTCCCGATTCCGGCCTAAAGCCGGGCGACCTGATCATTCTCAGCGGAACCGCCGGCGATCACGGACTCGCGGTGATGGCGTGCCGGCACGAACTCGCGCTCGAAGGCGATCTGCGGTCGGATGTGGCGCCTCTCAATATGATGGTCCGCCAGGCGCTCGACGCAGGTGGCGACGGCGTGGTTGCGATGAAGGATCCGACGCGCGGCGGCGTGGTCAGCGCGCTTTGCGAAATGGCGCAAAAGGCCGGCGTCGGGATCGTGCTCAACGGCCCAAGCGTGCCGCTGAACGCCGGTGTGCGCGCCGCGGCTGAGCTGCTTGGGATCGACCCGCTGATGGTGGCCAACGAGGGCAAGGCGCTCATCGGGGTGCGCGCGGAATCCGCGGAGCGCGTACTTAACGCCCTGCGCGCTCATCCGCTCGGCCGCAACGCCGCGATCGTCGCGACCTGCACGGCAGAGCGGCCCGGGCGCCTGATTCTCGACACTGGCTTCGGCCGCCGCTTGCTCTCCGAACCTGAAGGCGAACCGTTGCCGCGCATTTGCTGAGCAGTACCATGGAAGTCAAAGAGCCAACTCGTCGCCCGTCGCCACACGTTCTGTGTGACACACGCGCAGGCGTGGGCGTCATCACCATCGACCGTCGTGAGCACTTCAACTCGCTCGACGTTGCGACCGCTCAGGATCTGCGGCGCGCGGGTTTGCGGCTGGCGCGCGATGAGTCAGTGCGCGCGGTGGTGATTCGCGGCTCGGGCGGCGTATTTTGCAGCGGCGCCGATCTCAAATATGTGCGAACGGGTGGGAATGAGCGCGAACTCGACTACCTCAAACCGGAGGCGACAACTCAAAGCGCGGGCTTCGGCGAAGTGCTGAAGGAAATTGTCGAGTATATCCACAGCACCATCTCCGAGATCCGGCGGGCAGCAAAGCCGTTCGTGGCGGCGGTGGACGGGATTGCAGCGGCCGGCGGTTTCGGAATCGCGATGGCGTGCGACCTGGTCATCGCTTCCGAGCGCGCCAGCTTCGAATGGGCTTACGGCCGGACCGGGCTGACCGGCGCCGAAAGCTCGACCTTCCTGCTCCCGCGCCTGCTCGGACTCAGGCGTGCGCTGGAACTCGTGTTCCTTAGCCCGCGGCTGGATGCGAGACGCGCTCTGGAAATCGGGCTGGTCACGGCAGTACATCCCAATGAAACATTCGAGGCTGAAACCTTCGCCTTGGTTGAGCGCCTGGCCGCGGGACCCACGCGCGCCTGGGCAGAGGCCAAGGCCCTCATCAACCAGGCGTGCGGCATGGACATGCTCGATCGCCATCTCGATGGCGAACTCGAGAGCCTGACGCGAGTCGCCAATGGGCCGGACTTTGCCGACGGACTCGCGGCGTTTATTGCGAAGCGGACGCCGAAATTCAACGGCGCGTGAGAGGGATTGTAGGTGCACGAGTATTCGGTTATAGGCGCGCTGATAGAGCAGGTTGACACGACGGCGCGCTCGCGTGGCGCAACCGCCGTGCGCCGGGTCTGCGTGCGCGTCGGCGAGCTTTCGGGCGTCGATCGCGACCTGCTCGCCACCGCGTATGAGATCTTCCGCGAGCGCACAGTTTGCGCAGAGGCAGCACTTTCCATCGAGCCGGTCCTGGCGGTATGGAAGTGCAGCCAGTGCGGCTGCGAGCTTCCCCGGCATGGAGCGCTTCGCTGCGTAGGGTGCGGCGGCGCGGCATGCCTGGCCCAGGGGGATGAAATCCTGCTGACCAGAATCGAGATGGAGGTGAACTGATGTGCCAGACCTGCGGCTGTGGTGACGAACGAGTCGTCACGGTGGACCTTCATGAGCGGATTCTCAAGGCGAATGAGAGTGCAGCGCGTCACAACCGCGAGCATTTCGCCTCTGCTGGCGTGCTCGCGATAAATCTCATGGGCTCGCCGGGCTCAGGTAAGACAGCGCTCATCGAAGCGACGGCGCGCGCTCTCGCTCCGCGCGGCGTCAAGCTGGCCGCGCTCAGCGGCGATCTCGCCACCGACCACGATGGCGAGCGCCTACGCGCGGCCGGCATCCCGGCCGCCACTATCACGACCGGGTCAACCTGCCATCTCGACGCGGCGATGGTGCATCGAGGCCTGCATGACATCGCTTGGCAGGATCGCGACGTACTCTTCATCGAAAATGTCGGCAATCTTGTTTGTCCGGCTGTCTACGACCTGGGTCAGCGCGTGAATGTAGTCGCGCTGGCGGTGACTGAAGGCGAGGACAAGCCGCTTAAGTACCCGGTGATGTTCCGCAGCGCCGACCTGGTCGTGCTGACCAAGGCCGACCTGCTGCCGCATCTGCCAGACGTGCACACGCAATCATTCGAGGACGCTCTCGCCAGGGTGATGCCCCAGCCGCGCCTGCTGTTGGTTTCGGCACGCGATAACCAGGGAATGGACGAGTGGCTGTCGTGGCTCTCTAGCAGGCTGGCGGACCTGCGCGGCGACCAACGTTACGATGCCAACCAAGGCCGTCATCGCACCCTCGGCGGCGAGTTGCGGTAGGACCAAGAATACTGATAATTTGCCGCGGGGACCGTACGCATCCATGACTGCTTTCCTCAAGCGATTTCCGCGAATCGCTATCCTTGTCCTGGTCGGGGTGGTGTTCGTCTGTTATCGATGCGGCGCCGCCGCCGCGGCGTCTGCCTCCCCGCCGGCCGCATCGAGTACGCCGGTCGCGCCTTCACCGCAGCCGAATGGGCAATCCGTAACTCCAGCCCAATCCGCGCCGCTTGCGACTTACCTGGGTGACAAAGTCTGTGAAAGCTGCCATCAAGGAGTAACACACGAATTTAGCCAGACCATGATGGGCAAGATCATGCTCGAGCATCCTCGCGACGAGGCGCAAGGGCGGGGATGCGAATCCTGTCATGGACCCGGCAGTCGCTATGTCGGCGCGATGGCTCAAGCTATGGGGCGAAATGAGAAGCCTGACGAAGTGATGCACGGCCCTAGTACTGGCGGGGTAATCAGTTTCCGAGCCGATTCCGGGGAAGCGGCAGATCAGCAAAACGCGGCCTGCCTGAATTGCCACAACAACGGAGCGCAGGCCTTTTGGCACGCAAGCACTCACGCCTTTCGCGGCTTACGCTGCACCGACTGCCACACCATTATGCGCCAGATAAGTCCCCGCTTTCAGCTCGCGTCGGCGATGGAGTCGAATCCTTTCATCATCACTCGCCCGGAGACCCAGGTCTGCTTGCGCTGTCACCTGAAGCAGAAGATGCAAATGACGCTGCCCTCGCACATGCCGCTGTTCGAGGGACTCATGACCTGCACCGACTGTCACAACCCACACGGCGGCCCTTATCCTAATCAACTGGTGCGCGCCACCGTCAATGAGACCTGTTACACCTGTCACGCCGAGAAGCGCGGCCCGTTCCTATGGATGCATCCACCGGTCGTGCAGGACTGCCTGAACTGCCATGACCCGCACGGTGCGATAAACCGCTCGATGCTTAAGATGCGACCGCCCCGGTTGTGCCAGCAGTGCCACATCGGGACGTTCCATCCGGGCACGCCGTCTGGCCGGGGCACGGTATTTGTCTTCAGCCAGGCTTGCACCAATTGTCATTCGGCGATTCACGGATCAAATGCACCCGGTGGCGTGGACTTGACTCGGTGAGCGCAGCCAAGGTTTACGAGGAGGAACAGGTCGATGAATTTACCGCGTTTCATATTTCGACCGTTCGTCATCGCTCTAACAGTGCTCACGCTGACACCCCGGTTCGTCGCCGCCCAGGTCAACGTCGGCAGCAATTACACCGCAACGGGCTCGGCCGAGGTCGGAGCTTTTCTGCAGAATGTACCGGCCACCAACGTCGCCAAGTTCCGCGAATATCAGGACCTCGCGCAGCAGATAATATCGCCCGAGCTGAAGTTACTGCTTCAGGACAAGGAGGGCCGGACGTTCGCGGACTTCCACGCCCTCAACGTTGGCCAGACCAACGAATTGTACGACCTCCATTTCGGGGAATACGGCCTGCTGGATGTCGATGCGCAGTGGCAGGAAATTCCGCATTTTCTGAGCGACGACATTGCCGAGAGCCCTTACCAGCAAAATGGTGGCAACTTCACTCTGCCCTCGAAGCCAGCGGCGCCTACGCCGACCGTGGGTCCGAACATCGCCTCCTGGCTAAACAAGACTGACCAGCCGCTGTCACTCAGCCTGTTGGAGGGGATCGCCAACCTGAACATCCGCTACACGCCTACGCCCCAGTGGACCTACTCGGCATACTTCAATTTCCAGAACCCAAGCGGCAACAACCAGTATGGCGAAATGTTCGGTCCTAACCCCGGTGCGTACAATATCACCGAGCTTTCGCGGCCGATCGAGTACGACACTTACAATTACGGCGTCGGCGTGCAGTGGGCTAACGGAACCTGGCTGCTCGGGCTTCAGTATCAGGGCTCATTCTTCAAGAACCAGTACAGCACACTTACCTGGCAGAACCCCAACACCTGGGGCGAAATGACTGGCCCCGGCGGTTCTTGCGTTGACTCTCCGATTTACTCGGGTGGGGGCTCCGCTGGCATTGGGCCCTGCAACGGCCGCGACTTCACCTACCCCGACAACGAGGCTCATACTTTCGAGGCTACCGCCGGTCTCAACCTGCCGATGGACACGCACCTCATGGGCAGCGTCTCTTACGGATGGTGGCTTCAGAACCAGGGCTTCATCCCGTTCACGATCAACGGTGCCTTGCCCTCCCAAGCGCTTCCCCGGCAGAGCTTGGGCGGTGACGTGTCGCCATTCTTCGCCAACTTCAGCGTCGTCAGCCGGCCGCTGGACCGCCTGCGGCTAAAGGCCACCTACAGCTACTTCGACTACGACAACCATGATCCCGCTGTGACCTTCAAGGACGTATTTTCATTGAATGATACGGCCAGCCTGTGGAGCGCCACCGCTTATCCCTTCGCTTTTTCCACACAGAACATCCAGGGCGAAGCGAGCTACAACATAACCGAGACGATGGTGGCCAGTCTGGTCGGCAACATTCAGACTAATCACAACGGCGGCATGATGGTGCTGCAGCAAGACACGACCTCGTATGGTCCGGTGCTGGATTGGACTCCCTACGAATGGCTTGAGTTGCGGGGTTCGTACCAGTATGCCGACCGTGACTCTCCCGGCTATAACAACAATCGCACGAGTCTGGTTAATCAGAACGGCGGCTTAACCGAGTTCAGTCAATTGACCCGCTTCGACGAGGCCTCAGTGCACGTCAATCAGTTCTCGCTGTATTCGGACGCCCAGCCCTTTCAAGCCGGGGAAGGCAACCCCTGGCTGGAAGAAAATCCGTGGCTCAAACCGCTGACGCTCTATGCCGAGATGGACTACGACGATTACTCATATCCGTCCTCGGACTTCGGTCTGCAGCACTGGTCCGACTACACCCCCTCCGTCGGCATGAATTGGACCCCGCTCGCGGGACTAAACCTGCATGCTGACTGGTCGTGGACCGCCACGGACTGGAATCTCAACTCCTTCCAGCGCCAGCCGGGCGGCGTGGGTGAGCCAAAGTGTCCGTCCGTTCCCGAGCATCAAACTCCCGCAACTTGCCCTGGTCAGACTTGGACTAGCTACGGTCGTGAGCAGGGCAATTCAATTGACGTTGGTTTTAACGCCACGATACCCGCCAACCAGGTGCTACCGAACGCCTCGACCATACAAGCGCAGTACAACTACACGGTTACGAATGACGCAACGCACGCAAATGGCGATGCCGCCCTTGGCCCAGCGACGAGTTTCCCGGACGTCGGTTCGCGCTTCCACGAGTTGATTGTCACCTACCGCTATCCTTTCCGTAAGAACATGGCGCTGACCATCGGCTACCTTTTCAGCAACTTTGGCGAGAATGACTTCGGCTACGACCGGTTGACACCCTGGATGGCGGCGTCGCCTCAGTCGGTGTTCCTGGGCAACTCCAACTGGACACCTTTCACCGGAAACACCGCTTATATGAGTTTGCAATACAAGTTCTAACCCGACACAGGAGGAATCGAAGAGACCATGAAGCACCATACGCGGTTAGTCAGTTCCAGTCGCATAACAAGGCCGGCGAAAGTCATCAATCATCTCGAGCGCCAGCACGCTGGAACAGAGCGCGACCGAACGAAGATTTCAACCCCCGCGGCTACGGTGCTGATGGCAGCCATCTTGCTGTTCGCCGTAACTCCCTTGTACGCACAAGGAGCGGCCGACACCTACAGCCAGCAATGCGCTTCGTGTCACGGCGCTAAGGGCAAAGGAGACGGACCCGCAGGCCAGTATTTGAAACCGAAACCTTCGGATTTTTCGGTCTCGCTGAAAGGCAAGAGCGATGACTGGATTGCCAAGTCGATAACAGGCGGAGGGGCAGCAGTTGGCGAGTCAGCGATAATGCCGGCATTTTCCAACCTTACCGCCGATCAGACCAAGGCCTTGGTGGACTACGTGAAGCATCTGGGTTCGTGAGTACGAGCAGGCGCAGACGGAGCAGATCATGAAGGGAGCCCTGGAACCGGCGGCGAATGAAACAATTTGCCATTCCAGGAGAACCCATGATACAGAGAACCTGACCACGGATGGGTGGGCCGTATGCGTTCGTTGATCTCGGTTGTCCTGATAGTACTCCTTCTCGCTGCGCCGGCGTGGGCGCGCGGGCGGTCGCCGGTCAATAGTTCGACCTCGTCCTCGCCCGCGACCGCGGCGGTCGCGCCCGGCATACTCTATCCCACGCTCCCCACCAACATGTCGCTGCCCACCTACGATTATGGCGAGGGCGAGACGTGCGCCGGGTGCCATTTTATACTCGGCCTTGACCACACTTCGCGCGCATTCGGCGTGATCTGGAATGTTCCGACCCAGACCTGGCAATTGACCGGCAACGGATGGCTCGCCTCAGCACACTCGCAGTCCGATCATGGCTCGACCGAGAACGCCTTTTGCGCAAAGTGCCATTCTCCGCTTCAAGCTTCCGCGACTGCCGGGTTCAACAATGGGGCTGTTGCCAATGCTGGCCCTGTTCCGCAGCAGCGATTCCAGGCCGTGACCTGCGCAACGTGTCATCCCCCGGACAACATCACCGCGCAGATCGGCGCGTTGTATCCGAATGCGCTATACGGCGGGGCGACCGCAATCTATCTCTGGAAGGGCGTCAACAATCCTGCCTCATATCAGACGCTGGACGCCGGAGTGAACGGCGATGGCACTTCGAAGGAAGACCTGCTCTGCCTCAACTGCCATGAGCAGCGTCACAACACCGACAACTCGGCGTTTGAGGCAATGTATACGACGACGCACGGTCCTGGCGGTGGTCCTGTCCGGTGCATCGACTGCCATATGGCGCCCTACCAGTCCATCGGCGGCGACGGCACCGGCCTTCCCGTGCTCGAGGAAGTGTTTCACAACTGGAATGTCGGCGCGGATCTTCCATACTCCTGCGGCGCGATAGGATCAGTGTCGGGGTGTCATAACAACAGATTTACAAAATTCACTGTAACCGACGCGCAGAACATCATCCCGATGATCCGCGAGCAGCACACGGAATGGTGGAGCCTGCCGCCGTTCAATGGCATGGCACAGACCGCAATGGCGGCGCACGGGGCGCCTACACTCGCGGACTACAAGATACTGGAGCGAGAGATATCGAAGATTGACGCCATGTGAGTGCCGCAGTGAAGATGATGAATATCAACGCCGCCACCGCGAGCCGACGAAAGCAGCTACCTCCTGAGGCTATTGCTCGTCCGGCTGGTGGGCTCTACGGGCAGTTGCCAATCCCGAGAATGGTTCGGATCGCTGCGCTCCTCGGTGCGTTGATCCTCGGGTGGACTGCTCAGGGTTCATGCGTGACGATCATCCCTCCCGGCAAGAACCTGGTCCGTCCCGAATATGATTACTCCAACGTTACATGTACCTCCTGCCACTTTATCGATGGGTACGATCACACGGCGCGAGCTGCCGGTCTTCAGTTTAACAGCGCCACCAACATGTGGGAGCGAACGGGCCATGGCTGGTGGGACTCGCGTCACGCTCAGTCACAGTACGGCTGGTCAAGCACGGCGACCAATTACGGCTGGGTGCAACCTCCCGGGCCGTACGGCGAGACCGACAACACTTTCTGCGCCTTCTGCCATTCGCCGCTTCAAGCCGCCGCGACCGAGCCCGGAATGTTCTTAGACGGTTCGGTGATCGACCCGGTCACAGTTTCGAGCTTTCAGGGCGTGACGTGCAGCTCGTGCCATCCGAGCAACACTATCGCAGCGGAGATCTTGACGATGTATCCAACTGCGATATCGGGCGGCGAAACGGCTACGCTCATCCGTGGCTCGAATCCGAGCTTGGCAACCTCGTGGATTCCTATCCTCCCGGGTCAGGAAAGCAAATTCTGCCTGAACTGTCACGAAGTGAATCCGCACAGCACGCCGGAGAATACGAATGCGATCTTTCAGGTGATGTTCGATGCGGGTGTGACGTGTCTCGATTGTCACATGGCCCCCTATATTGTCGGCGTCGCGGGCAATACGACGGGAACTCCGGTGGGGCTTACGGAACGATTCCATGACTGGAAAGTCGCCGAAAACTTGCCGTACTCGTGTGGCGCGCAGGGGTCACTGAATCAATTTACCTGCCATGCGGAGTTCACCGCCGACTCCGCTCGCGCTTTTATCCCCCTGATGACCGCGCAACACAGCGACTGGTGGAGCCTGCCGCCGTTTTCGACCGGCACGCTGATGGTATCAGCGCATGAACTGAACGGTACCTCCGACCAGCTCGCGCTATGGCGCGAGATACAAGCCGTTTACGGCCCGGCGAGCCATCGGCAAACCAATCATAAGGAAATCAGCGATGAGGGCGGGGCGCGGCTGAAGACCGTGGCCGCGACGCGATGATGACCAGAGCATCGCAGCGAAGTAAGCGCAATTTCTCACCGGCCATGTGGTTGTTGCCGCTTTTGTTTTTTGGGCTCCTTTCAGCAGTCCCTGCGGCCCTGGCCCGAAAGCATCCCTTGAGTGGCGGTTCGAGCAACGGCGTGCTGCTTGTTGGAGGCGCCGATCAGTTCAACGGCCCGATGGCCACTGCGGAGTTCTACTACTTTAAGAAGGGGACCTTCACCTGCAACTACCTTGGAGGCGCAAATCCCGCGACCGGGGCATGCAACAACACCTTGGCGCAGGCTCGCTTCTACGCGTCGGTGGCGGCGCTGCCGGGCGGCGGTCTGCTGGTTGCGGGTGGCAACGCGGTCGGCGTGACATGCCTCAACTCTGCGGAGGTCTACTCGCCAGCAACTGGTACGTTTTCCGCAACCGGTAGCATGACTGACGCCCATTGTTTCGCGCACACTACCACCGTGCTGCAGAATGGCGAGGTTCTAATCACGGGCGGAGAAGATCAAACGGGAAACATCGTCAATACCGCGGACATGTACAATCCGGCTAGCGGCAAATTCGAGTGCTCAGGGCTTGGCGGAACCGATCCGACCACCGGCTACTGCCTGAGCACGCTGACCGATGCCCGCTTCCACGACACCGGAACGCTGTTAAACGATGGCCGTGTGCTGATCGCGGGCGGCTTCGATGGTTCGATCGTCAATACGGCAGAGCTTTTCGACCCCGTCGCGGGAACCTTCGGCTGCACGGGTCTTGGCGGGTTGAACGCGATGACGGGTTTTTGCAACAACACGATGACCGACAGCCGCGAAAACCACACCGCCACCCTGCTCGTAACCGGGCCCAATGCGGGCGACGTCCTGATTGCCGGCGGCCTCGACGCTTCGGGCGTAGTGCTGCAGACGGCCGAACTCTACAGTCCGACGGCCGGCAACTTTGCTGCGACTGGCAGCATGACCCATGCCCGCTACCTGCATACCGCGACTCAGCTTCGTTCCGGGGACATCCTCATCGCCGGCGGCGAAGACACCACCGGAACCGTGCTATCGACCGCCGAGGTGTATAATGCGGTTGCGGGAACTTTCACGCCGGTCGGCGCCATGACCACGCCTCGCGCTCTTCATACGGCAGTGCTGATTACCTCGGGCCACAAGAAGGGCTATGTACTGATCGCCGGCGGGATCGACAACTCGGGCAACACGCTCGGCACGGCGGAGTTGTTCAATCCCAAGACCGGCAAGTTCACCGCCACCAGCAGTATGCAAGCGGCGCGCTCGTCTGCGGACGGTGCGGCGCTGCAATAGTCGAAAGCCACCGATGGCCGATTGCTCACAATGCGAGACACCGGTTCCGATGGGCGCGAAGTTCTGCGCTGAGTGCGGCAATCGCGTCGATGCGAGTGGCGAGGAGGAATCACGGCGGCCGAGCGGCAGTCAGCCCCGTCGCGGCGGGTTCTCGACTTCATGGATGGCCGCAGTCCTCGGCGCATTTTTGCTCGGCGGAATTCTGACCTCGGTGTTTGTGACTTCCGGGAGACACGACCGTTCGCCAGGCGTCATACAGGCAACTGTCAAAGCGTCTGCACCTGTCTTGAACGCAAAAGCAGCTACTATGCCGCCCGGGCATCCGGCGGTCTCCTTACCGGCGGGGCATCCAATGGTTGGTGGTGCGGACCACACTACCAGCGCGCTTATCGCCAAGGCGGAGAAACAGGCCCAGGCCCACCCAAAGGACATCGCAGTTTGGAACCGTCTCGGCGACGTGGTTTTCCGGTCCGCGGCGTTCGACCCTGCCAATTACGACAAGGCCAGTGAAGCCTTCGCTCACGTGCTCGAACTCGACCCCGACAATCTCGACGCGCTGCGCGGGCTGGGAAACGTATGCTTCGATCAACGACATTTCGACAAAGCGATCGCCGCGTATCAACACTACTTGCGCCTTAAACCGGACGACGTGCGGGTACTTACCGACCTCGGCACGATGTATCTGTCCCAGCACAACTCGCACGAGGCGATCGCGCGCTACCATGCGGCGCTCGCGCTCCAGCCCGGGTTCTTTCCAGCTCAGTTTAACCTTGCGGCGGCGTACCTGATGCTCAATGACAATCCCGATGCGCGTCAGGCACTGTCGCGAGCACGCGCGCTTGCGCCGGGAGAGGCGGCTCGCACGAGGATCGATGTGCTGTTGGCCAAGATTGATTCAAATGAGTCGGCGAAGAGCACTGGTGCCAGCAAGTCGCAATGACACTCATGCGAGGATGTCGACAGGGCCATGAACCATCTAACTCCGCTAGTCCTTATTATGGCCGGCTCAACGCTCGCTTTAACTCTGTGTTACGACTTCAGCGCGCTGGCGGCAGACGCGTCAGCCACACTTTATTCCGAGCGTTGCGCTCCATGCCACGGTGATACGGGGCGCGGCGATGGTCCCGCGGGCAAGTACCTGCAGCCGCCGCCCGCGGCCATCGCGAACGCGATCAAAGGCCGAACCGATGATTGGATAGCCAAAGTGATCAAAGGCGGGGGCGGAGCGGTAGGTGAATCTCCGACCATGCCGGCATCGCCGGATCTCAGCGACGATCAGGTCAAGGGTTTGATCGATTACCTCAGGCACCTCGGTTCGTGATGCAGCCAGCTAATAGCGCACCCAGTATACGAGAGAAACTGCTGCTACTGGTTGTCCTTGGAGTCGCGCCGGCTCTGCTCGTACTTGCCACGTTCGCCCTGTCGTTCCAGCGGGCGGAACACGTAAGCTTCTGTGCTGATTGCCATACTATGACGCCATGGGTGAATGATCTGCACAACCCGAAGAGTAAGGCGTTAGCCGCGATGCATTTCCGCAATCGCTGGATACTCGATGACCAATGCTATACCTGCCATGCGGATTACGGCTTTATGGGCCCGATTAAAACGAAGCTTATAAGCATGAGGCATGTGGCGATTTATTACACTGGCATAGGAATGCCGCAACAAATTAAACTCTACAAACCTTTCCCGAATGGGAACTGCTTGCAGTGCCACGGTCCGGCGGAAAACTTCAGAACCAATCCTGCGCACGCCGCGGTGATGAAGCCGATCCTGGCGAGCCAGCTCAGCTGCGTTACATGCCATCAGCCGATTCACACTCCAGAGAAATAGCATATGCTAACATTGATATCGGCCGCCCTGATCTCTGCCAGTCTTGGATTTCTACTCGCAGTTCCATGCATCGTCGAAACCACGCCGATCACAATGTGCCTGTTTTTCTTTTTCGGCATTCCCTTATTCGCTCTGGGTTTTCTGCTCTATGTGTATTCCGTCTTTAGAGACCTGCGAGAACACGGGATCCTTTGAGCCCGGCCACCTGGTACGTGTTCGGGGGAAGGAGGCAAGCGGAAAATGTTGACGCAGTCTCTTGTGAAGGCAAGGCCTCCGGTGCATTGGACGCTCGCAGGAAGTAAAAGAGGTCTCTTTTCGGAACATTTGCCCAGATTGTTTGTTCCGCTAGTCGTGCTGATGCTGGCACCGATTCCGGCCCTTTCTGCAACTGCTTGGGCCCAAGGCTCACAGGGCGAGGAAATCCAGCAGCCTGCTCCCGCAGGCGCATTGGAAATCGGCAAGTTGCTCTACGAATACAATTGCGGGAGCTGCCACGGAGAGAGCCTGACCGGAGACGGGCCAGTAGCCAAAGTATTGAAAACGCCCCCATCAGATCTCACCCTGCTTGCCAAGCATGACGGCGGAAAGTATCCGCGCGCCGAAATCTACGACTACGTGGTCGGGACGAAAACTGTGGTTGCTCATGGCACGCGTAAGATGCCGGTGTGGAGCCTGGACCTCTACGCGCCGACGGGCCCCTTCGGGCTGAATGAAGGTCCCCTGACCAAGGCAGAGAGACGCCAAAGGGTGAACGAGATCGTGGATTACATCGCGACCAAGCAGGTCAAATGACGCCCCGCGCGTTACGGTGCGATCGATGAGTGGGACGATACGATCGGAGTCACGCTAAACGCCGGCAATTTCACCAGGAAATGTCCCATGCGAGGCTTGTCGTAGCGGTGGCGGCGGGGGATAGCGCCGGCGGGGCTTTGGTGTTGATGCTCACAAGAGCCAGACATCTCATTGTGATGGCGCTCGTGGCCGTGGCGTGGGGCGTGGCAAATGCGGCGGCGCCGCTGGCTACGAAGGATTGCCTGAACTGTCACAATGTTGCGCCCACCACGGCTCAAAAGGGCGAACCGGTCAGCCTGTATGTAAGCGCGGCGCCTTTCCAGTCCTCAGCGCATGGTCCGTTCGGCTGTGCGTTCTGCCACTCGGACGTCAAGGCATTTCCACATATTCCCAAACCCGACAAGGTCGACTGCGATAAGTGCCACGGCGATGCCGCCAAGGATTTCGGCGCGAGCATCCACGCAGCGAAATGGGACCAGCAGGCGCTCAAGTACCCAGCCTGTCTTAACTGTCACGGTAACCCACACGAGATCTTATCTAAGAGCAATCCCCAGTCCCCAGTCTACCCGCTCAACCTTCCGCGAACCTGCGGACGTTGTCACGGAAGTCCAGCGATGGCCCGGCGTTACGGCATCACCAATGTCTACGGGCTCTATATCGATTCAATCCACGGCTTCGCTCTCACCAGGGACGGCCTTTTGGTCGCCGCAAGCTGCGCCAGTTGTCACGGGAGCCATCGCATTCTAAGCCCGAACGACCCGCAAAGCCGAACCTACCGCAAAAACGTCCCGGCCACTTGCGGCTCGTGCCACGCCGATATCGAAGCACGCTACTTCGAGGGCGTACATGGCAAGGCCCTCAACGCCGGCAACGCCGCGGCGCCGGTCTGCACCAACTGCCACACCGTGCATCGCATCGCCAGGGTTCAGACGGCCGCGTGGCAGACGCGGTCGGTGGCAACCTGCGGGAACTGCCACAAAGAGCGGCTGGCGAGTTATCGGGATACTTTCCACGGACAGGTGACCGCACTCGGGTTCGTGGCGACCGCGAGTTGCTGGAGCTGTCACCAAAGCCACCTTATTCTGCCCCTATCGGATCCCAGGTCTTCAATTGCACCGCAGAATCTGCTCTCCACCTGTGGCAAGTGCCATCGCGGTGGTACTAAAAGCTTCGTTAGCTACGAGCCTCACCCCAATCCTCATGATCGCGCGCTGAATCCGGTCCTTTACTACGCCGCGTGGGCTATGAACCTGATACTGCTGTCCGTGTTCGCGTTCTTCGGATTGCATACGCTATTGTGGTTTGTGCGCTCATGGTCTGAGAGGCGGCGCAGTTAGGCCGTCCGGGGGTTTGCGGGAATGGCGAGCTTTGCGGGAGAGAATATGAACGCCGACAAGCCGGCCACCGATTATTACTTCCGGTTTACGCTGGGGCCGCGTTTTCTTCATGCTCTCCTCATGGTGACATTCATTGGGCTGGCAGCTACCGGGATGCCCCTGCGCTTCAGCGACACGCTGTGGGCGAAGGACATCACCGATACGATGGGCGGCTTTGGCGCCGTTCTCTTCCTTCACAAGCTTTGCGGCGTGCTGCTGACAGCGGGCTTCGTCTTCCATGTAGGCCAAGTCCTTTACCGCGGTCTCATCAAGGGCGAACGAGGGATGTTCTGGGGACCGACCTCGTTAGTCCCGCAACCCCAGGACCTTTTCGACCTCTATCGGCATTTCAAGTGGTTTTTCTGGCTGGGACCGAAGCCGAGTTTCGCCCGCTACACCTACTGGGAGAAATTCGACTACTGGGCGGTCTTTTGGGGACTGGCTATGATCGGGCTGAGCGGGTACATGATGTGGTTTGCGCCTTTCTTTGCGCGGTTCATGCCCGGCTACATGCTCAACGTGGCGCTGCTTATCCATGGCGAAGAAGCGCTGCTCGCAGTATGGTTCATCTTCATCATCCATTATTTCAACACCCACCTGCGGCCCGAGAAATTTCCGATGGATCCGGTGATCTTTACCGGCCGGGTAAGCGGCGATGAGTTGCGCCTTGAACGGCCCCTGGAGTACCAGCGCCTGGCCGAGCATAACGAGTTCAAGCAAGTTGAGGCTGACAAACCGCCGCGCTGGCTCAATAATTTTGCCGGAGTCATTGCGATCGTCACTGTCGGCATCGGCTTCTTTCTGCTTGCTGTGACGCTGATAGCTTTCTTTGCCGGAATCTAACTTCAGCCTTACAACGACAGTCCTATAGATAACTCCAGTGCGGCGCGACGACGGCCCAGACTTATTGCTCCTGATACGACGCCCGTTTGGCGTCCTGTTCACATTGGGGCGAGGCCTGTTAATTTTGGCGACACTGCCGCCACTGGCGCTGATGGTCGGTATGCTTGACGTCATTAGCAGAAGGCGGGCCGCACGGCTTCTGCGCGCCTACCTGGAACGCATGGGCGGTGGTTTTGTAAAGCTCGGACAGTTTCTGGCGACGCGTCTTGACTTGGTTGCATCAGAGTACTGTCGTGAGTTGATGACCCTTCTCGATCAGGTTCGCCCGTTGCCGTCCAACACGATCCTGCGAATAGTACGCGTCAGTCTTGGAGCGGACCTCTTCAGCCAATTCGCGAAGATCGAGCCGGCGCCGCTCGCGTCAGCTTCTATCGCTCAGGTCCATGCAGCCACTCTGCACGACGGCACCGCGGTCGTCATAAAAGTACGAAGACCCGGTATCGTCCGCCTCCTTCAAGCGGACTTGTCCCTCTTGAGACTCTTGTCAGTAATTCCGCTGATACCGGGCGTGGATCTGGCTTCCATAGTCCAAGGCCTGGCCGAACTTACCCGAGAAGAACTGGATTTTCGACGTGAAGCACGCAGCACTCATCAGATGCAGCAGCTTCTGGCATCGGATGAAATCGATCATCGCGCCCCCGCCGTGTTCAGGCAATTGTCCAACGACAATATAATCACCCTTGAGCGTTTCGAGGGAGTATCGGTCAAAGAGCTTATCGACGCCGTCGCGTCGAACGACACCGAAAGACTTGCAGCGTGGCGAGCGATCGGGATCTCCCCGGAGCGAACAGCGAGACTGGTGCTTCGCTCGTTTCTCGAGCAGACCATTGGACATCGCATTTACAATGCCGATCCGCATCCGGCCAACCTTATCGTGTTAAAGGGCGGCACCCTGGGATGGGTTGACTTCGGCATAGTCGGCGTGCTCGACGAACGAACCTGGCGCCAACAATTCAGCTTGCGTCTGGCTGTCGCACAAGATGACGTCGATCGCGCCTACCAGGCTCTGCTGGAAACTCTGGAACCCCTTCCGGCCCGGGATCTGACCAGTTTTGAGCTATCTACGAAATACGCCATCGCGGAATGGATCGCGAGCTCAAAAGATCCTTGGGCCTCCGCCGCGGAAAAAAGCATTGGTGTCTTTCTCATGAACGTCTTTAAGGCAGTCCGCCGATGGGGAATCACCTTGCCAACCGCTCTTACCCGCCTCTACCGGGCGATGATCGTTGGCGATAGTGCGATGCTCAGCCTTGATCCTCAAGTCGATTGGACCGTGGTTCTGAGGGAGTTCGCGGTCGACGAGAGCGCCAGGCAGTTGAGAAAGGCGTTCTCAGTCTATAGCCCTTCAGCATTCGCACTGACGGCTGAAGTGATTTCAGACGTGCCTGCGGCTGCTCGCCAGGTGATCGATTGGGCCTGGCGATTAAGTGAAACCGGACGAACTTACCAGGGTAACCTTAGCGCTCTTGAACGATCTTTTCTTCTGGCGGTTCGATCGTTGAAGCGCCTGCTGTTCCTGGCAAGTGCGCTCGCCATCTCGACGTTGATTTGGCCGCAGAGTTCGTGGTCTCATCACCTCATGGATTTCGCTACCAATCGATTGCTGCTGATCGTGGTGATTACGCTGATTCTTTTGAGACTGCTATCGCGGCTGGAGTCGGGTCTGGAAGGCGAATGACGGAAAATCGAGGCAAAAAATGCAAGAAGAAACGAAAAGAGAATCCGCAGCTCAATTTGATTTGAAGAAACCCGCGTCCGAGCGCTCCTCCAAGCTTGAGGACTTTATGTCCGATCCCGCTCGAAACGCCACTACCGTGGTATCCGAGATCCTCGGTGGTATTGCCGCTGCCTCAGCGGCTGCGTTTCAAGCGTTGTCCGCCAGACTTAACGAGGATGCCGGTAATGCCGGACTGCCGCGCAACCTGGCGGATGGTTTGCTGGACGGCAACGCTCGTTTCTTCGACGAACTCGCCGTCGCGGCTCGCCATACGGCCGATCGGCTCAGGTCCAGTCCGCAGAGTTCCGCGACCCCCGAAATCGACTACGAACGGCTCGCCGATCTGGTCGCGGAGCGCCTGCGGAGTACGCCACGTCGGGAACAAGACTGACAATATCAATGTCGCGACTGGCTATCTCACCGGAAATTACCCGTTGAACCTTGACCCCTCATCCTGTTCGCGCAAACCCTTCACCCTTAACCCTGAAGTGGAGAGATTGCCAATGACCGGTGGGAACGACGACACATCAGTTACGAGCGCGAGCTCGACGGTGCCGCGGCCAAAGCCTCGCAGAGAGAGATGGCTCAGCCTCGTGGGGCGTCTCTTCTCGCGAAACGCTGCGACCGAGATAGTCGCTACCTCGGTTCACTTTCACGCGAGCCCCGAAACAGTCTGGCAACAAATGCTGTCGTACGAGGAAGTCCCGGTGCGGCCGCCACTTCTTCTGCGGGTCCTGCTGCCGCATCCGGTGAGGACCGAAGGCGACAAGACCTGCGTTGGAGCGTCCGTCCAGTGCAGGTACAAGGGCGGAGACATGGTGAAGCGCATCAAGGTCGTTGAGCCACCCCGCCTCGTGCAATTCGAAGTGACCGAGCAGCACCTTGGGATCGAAGGCTGTGTCACGACGCTTGGAGGTTCGTATGAGCTTCGATCCCGCGGCGACCAGACTGAGGTCGTGCTTACCACGAATTACCGGGGACATCTGCGGCCGCGCTACTTCTGGCGTCCTTTTGAACGGTTTCTGGCTCATGAGCTTCACCGCCACATCCTCGGCGGTATGCGCGCCTCACTCCCTCGCGCACGGTCGTCGAAGCGCTCCGCAATCGCGGAACGCTCGATGCCGAAGGGCATTCCTCCACAGGAAGCCGCATGCACGACGTCGCAATCGCGTTCCCGCCACTAATTGTAATGCGCGGCGCCGTCGCCGCCGTCTGGCTGTACGAGGGGCTGTGGTGCAAGGTTCTCGGCCGCGCCGCCCTGGAGGCGCAAGTTGTCGCGAGCGTGCCGAGGTTCGGCCAACGATTCGGTCAATTGTTTCTCAGAGTGCTCGGCGTTGTTGAGGTTGCGCTGGCCGCGTGGGTGCTGTCCGGAATTCATCCCGGCGCCTGCGCGATTGTGGAGGTCGTCTTGCTGGTCGTCCTCAATCTCAACGGGCTGCTGTGGGCGCGCGACATCATCCCCGATCCCGCCGGCATGATCGTAAAGAACGCAGCCTTCCTCGTGCTGGCTTGGGTGTGCGGCGCAATTCCGGGAGGGTGGCTGTGAGTCTGGAAACGCCGTGGCGCGCGGGACGCCTCGGCACCGCGCTCGGTCCTCACCGCTTGCTGTTCGGACACATGTACGAAGACACCGAGATCGAGCGAGCGGCGTTCCGAAGCAAGGAGCGCGTGTTTTGCATCGCGTCGGCCGGCTGCACGGCGATGCGGCTCTGCGATCGCCACGAAGTCGTTGCTTGCGACATCAACCCGGCGCAACTGGCGTACGCAGAGCGCCGCGTCCGAGGCGCCGCCGCAGAGGTTGGCGACGCTGAACGGGCGATGGCCTTCGCGCGCGCCTTTCTGCCGCTCGTGGGCTGGCGCGACGGGGTCATTCGTTCCTTTCTCGCTCTCTCCAATGTGACGGAACAGGTTGCGTTCTGGCGCGCGCATCTCGACACTCGCCGTTTCCGCGCAAGCTTCGATGCGCTGATGTCGCCCGCCATCCTGCGCATCGTTTACGCGCCGCAGTTCCTTTCGTTCTTGCCCGCAAAGTTCGGCGCGGTGCTTCGAAGCCGGCTGGAGCGGGGCTTCGCCCGGCATGCGAACGCGACCAACCCTTACGCCCGCGCACTGCTCCTGGGTGAAACTGACGACGAGCACGAACTCCGGCCGAAAGTGCCCCGCATTCAGTTCGTGCTTGCGGACGCGGCTGCGTACCTGGAGTCGTGCCCGGCAGGTTTCTTTGACGCGTTCTCGCTCTCGAACATCCTCGATGGCGCGGATCCTTCTTACCGGATTCGGCTTTTGCGGGCCGTCCACCGCGCGGCGACGAAAGACGCTGTCGTCGTGTTGCGAAGCTTTGGCGAGCCGCCGCCTGAACTTGCCACCAACTACGCCGCTTGTGATCGCGCGATGCTGTGGGGAGTCGTGGACGTGCGCAGCGCGCACTCACTCTGAGTGAGGAGCCTGGGCGGAGAATTGATCAGCTCGGGCCGGACACGATTTCCGGCTCGAGCCGGATGTGCGTGGATAGCGAGGCCGAGACCAAACACGCCTTCTCGCTTTTTTCGAGCACCCGTATGGCTTTGTCTCGGTCTCTGTCCGCCGCGAGCTTGAGTCGCGGGCGAAGCACGATCTCCGTAAAACGAGTCACACCATCTTTGCGATCGAGCGTGCCCTCGCCCGACAGCTCCAACGATTCGAACGCCAGCCTCGACGCCTTGGCTACCGCGCGAAGCGTGAAGAGGAAGCAGCTCTCGACCGCCGCCATCAGCAGATGTTCGGGACTCCAGGCATCGCCCGGCCCGTCGAAATCTGCTGGCGGAGCGACGCGAAGTTCAGGTATTCCCGCAACCGAGACTACAGCGTACCCCTCGCAGCCGCCCGAGAGTTGCGCAGTGTATATGTGAGGCAGTGGTTTCATAAAATCTCCTCGAATCCTTCCTTATTACTTATAACCTTCGATTCCGCTTCGCTGCTATCCTGCTGCTGCTCCATCAATGGCTACCGCGGTGGAAGGTCTTGAGAAATATTTTAACCAAACGGTTCGCGTCGGCCGCATTCACGGTCGCCCAAAAACGGACACCCGAATGCGATGGAGTGTCCCAAAAGTGGCATCACCTGCGCGCTCTCGATTGCCAAGTGTGACCGCAGCCGCGCTCAACAGTTCAATTCTGCGCACCCCTCCTCGGCACGATCGGTGCTCTGAAGAAGTCCATCCAAATCACTTCCGCCCACCGCCCCAGGTGATCGCGAGAAGACGCAAGGAGGACTGCAAAGTGGCACGAGTTCAGAAGGCGACCGATTCGTCCAGTCTGGCCGAGGTCGTGGATCGAATCCTCGACAAAGGCATCGTGATTGACGCATGGGTCAAGGTCTCGTTGGTGGGAATCGAGCTGCTCTCGGTCGAAGCGAGAGTGGTGATCGCGTCGGTCGAAACGTACCTCAAGTACGCCGAAGCGATCGGATTAACGGCATCGGCAGCAACGCCGGCCTAATAACTCCCGAGGTTAGCGGCCGGAAGGGGGGTGTAAAACCTTTCCGGCGCTAGCCGAGGGACCGCAGCATAAAATCGAGGACTATAGCAATGCACTTTGCCAGCGACATGATGAATCTCCGGCACGAAATTGACGCCCTCCACCGCGAGCGCCGAAAGATGGTCGATCGATTGCGTCGATTCGGCACCACCCTCCGCTCCGATACCGCCAAGATGCTCTCCGCGATGCGCGCGGCGATGCACGATGAGCATGCCAGGATGCGCGAGCTGCGCGGCGACTTCAACGCCGAAAATCAGCGCTTCATCCACGATATGATGGACGGGCTGCACGCCGAGCGGATGCGCGCGCGGCGGAATTTCACGGGCAAAAGAGCGTGAAGGGCGCGGAACAACTCAACGGGCAAGGATACCGGGACGCGCCCTTGGCAAGTCTGCTCGAGCAGGACCAGACCGAGGCGGTCGAGAGCCCCGATGACCCAGTGGCCGAGCCGCCCGACAGCGTCTTTGTTCCGGAAGCCAGCGATGGCTTCGTCTCCAGCCCCTACGTCGAGGATCTGACGCAGCGCGCGCTGTCCTACCTCGAAATCGGCTACCCGCTTCACCTGGCTGGCTTCGCCGGCACCGGCAAGACCACCATCGCGTTTCATATCGCGGCCAAGCTCGGGCGCCCGGTCATCCTGATTCACGGCGATGACGAATTCGTGAGTTCCGATCTCACCGGCAAGGATGTCGGCTACAGGAAATCCAAGTTCATCGACAACTACATCCACTCGGTCCTCAAGTCCGAGGAAAACATGCGGGTGCTGTGGATGGAGAATCGCCTGACTACCGCATGCCGCGACGGCTATACGCTCATCTACGACGAGTTCAACCGTTCGCGCGCCGAAGCCAACAACGTGCTGCTCAGCGTGCTGGAAGAGAAGATGCTGAGCCTGCCCTCGCTGGGCAAGGTCCAGGGCGGTTACATCGAGGTGCATCCCGAGTTCCGCGCGATTTTCACCTCCAATCCCGAAGAGTATGCCGGCGTCCATAAGGCGCCCGACGCCCTGATGGATCGGCTGATCACGCTCGACCTCGGCCACTACGATCGCGAGACCGAAATCAGGATTGCGGTCGCACGCTCGGGGATCGCACGCGCCGACGCCGAAGTTGTGGTCGACCTGGTCCGCGAGCTGCGCGGAGTCGGCGTCAACAACCATCGTCCCACCATCCGCGCGTGCATCGCGATCGCAAGCGTGCTCGCGCGCAAAGGTGCGCTGGCGCGTCTCGATGACACGGTCTTCCAATGGGTTTGTCACGACGTGCTCAACGTCGACACCGCCAAGGTGACCCGCGGCGGCGAATCCCAGATGAGCCGCAAGATCGACGAAGCGATGCGCAAGGTCTGCCAGACGCGCACGCGAGCGCGGCGAAGCGCCGGAGCCTAGATGCCGCAGCGCAAACACCATCTTCGCGGATTGAAGGATCTGCGCACCACCGGCGCGCTCGGCGCGGTCACGCTTGCGCCCCATGCAGCGTATATGAAGATCACTTCGCTCGAACTCGAGAAACTGCGTCTCAGCCGCGTCCGCCGGCATGCCGCGCGGCGGATCGGCGAGATCGACGCGCGCTACGAGGAAATCGGCCTCGAGAAAGCCGCGCTGCTGGCCGCGATGGAAGCGCCGGCCGAATCCATGGTGGGCGTGCGCCAGGGCGCGCAAGGCTCGAATTCGCGGCGCTCCCGCGGCATCTCGCTCAAATACTGAGGAAAATAATGAAGATAAACTGTCTCTCATGCGGGCATAACGTCGACCTTGATGAAGCTTACGCGGAGAACTACGAGGGCGCAGTCAAGTGCTACGGATGCGACGCGATGCTCGCGATCAAGACCGAGCAGGGCAGCCTGCGCGTGGTGCAGTTGTGCGGGCCGCGCTCGAATCGCGGGCGCGAGATCGACGACGCTCCGTTGGCCGATCACGGTGGCGGACTTGGGCTTGACCGTGCGCGCCCCGCTCCTGCGGACAAAATCCAATGAGCGGGGAGCCGTCGCGTCGGATCGACGCCGGCGCCAAAGCCGCGCATGGCCGCTACATCTATGCGGTAGTCGCGCAGAGTGCGGCGCAGGTCCTCGATTTCAAAGGGCTGGACGATCGGCCGATCTATACCATCGCGCATCGCGGGATGGCGGCCGTGGTCAGCGACCTCGAGAACGATCGGATCCGTCCGCAGCG
Source organism: uncultured delta proteobacterium (assembly GCA_963842085.1). GTDB lineage: Bacteria > Desulfobacterota > Binatia > Binatales > Binataceae > Binatus. The sequence continues at coordinate 655,526 of CAWJET010000001.1, read as the reverse complement.
GCGTAACCTCGCGGCCCATCGCGCGGTCTTGAGCGGCCTGATGGCGGTGGAAGAAGCGGTCCTGCCCATGCGCTTCGGTACCATCGCGGCGAATGCCAACGAAATCAAAAGCCTGCTCGCGTCCAATCGCGAGATCTTCGCCAGCCAACTCAGGCAGATCGCGGGAAAACTGGAGATGGGTGTGCGGGTGGTATGGGACGTCCCCAACATCTTCGAATACTTCGTCGACACCCATCCGGAGCTCAAGGCGGAGCGCGACCGCCTGTTCGGCGGCTCCAACCAGCCTTCGCAGAATGATCGGATCGAGTTGGGACGGATGTTCGAGCGGCTGCACGAAGCCGATCGCGTGGCCCATTGCGCGACGGTCGAGGAAGAACTCGGACCGCTATGCGCGGCAATCAAGCGCGGTCCGCCGCGCGACGATCGCGAGATAATGAACCTCGCATGCCTGGTCGGAAAGGACCGGCGTGCGGAATTCGAGCAAGGCGTGTTCCGCGCGGCGACTCATTTCGACAACAACTTCGCCTTCGACTACAACGGCCCGTGGCCGCCCCACAGCTTTGCCGAGATCACCATCAGGAATTAGCCGCGATGTTCCTAATCGACGATATACTGCTGGCGCCCGGCAGCTTTTTGATCTGGGTGATGCGCAAAGTTCATGAGGCCGCGCAGGAAGAACTCGAGAACGATGCCGCGCGCATCACCACGGACTTGAGCGAGCTGCATCGAAAGCTCGAAACCGGCGCCATCACCGAATCGCAGTTCGAAACGCGCGAGAAGGAATTGCTCGATCGCCTCGACCGGCTCAATGAACAGCACGAAGGCCTCGAGAGCGCCGAAGGAAACCACGACGATGAAGACTGAGCGCGCGCATCCCCTGGAAAACCTCGCGATGCGTCCGAGCGAGCGTGTCTCGCTCTGCGAAACCCTCGATCGGGTGTTGAACAAGGGCGCGGTGGTCGCGGGTGAGGTCACTATCTCGGTCGCCGATATCGACCTTATCTACCTCGGCCTGCAAGTCATGATCAGCTCGGTCGAGGCGGCACGCGATGAATAATGCGGCCCGCCGCCCGGCCGGCAAGCCGACACGCGAGCGGCTTTCCCGGCGGCGCGACAGCGGATTCGGCGAGACCCTGCTAGGCGACCCGCCGGATGCCAGGGGCGAGCGCCGGGTCAATTTGAAACCCGACGATCTCAAGAACGGGCTCGCGCAATTGGTGCTGGCATTGGTGAATCTGCTCCACGAATTGCTCGAACGCCAGGCCCTCGCACGGATCGAATCCGGCCGCCTGAGCGAGGCCGATTGCGAGCGCCTGGGACTGACCTTGATGCGGCAGAGTGAACAAATAGACGCCCTTCGCGAAGGATTCGGGCTCTCGCCTGAGGACCTGAATATCGACCTCGGACCGCTGGGCAAACTGGTTTGAGGTAGCTCGATTCATGTCTTCACAATCCATGCAGCATTCAGTCCAGTCGTCGACGCTCGCAGACCTGCTCGAACGGGTGCTGGACAAGGGAATCGTCATCGCCGGCGACATCAAGATCAAACTGGTCGAGGTGGAACTGCTTACGATTCAAATCCGCTTGGTCGTGTGCTCGGTCGAAAAGGCCAAGGAGCTCGGGCTTGATTGGTGGAATCCCCAGCGGGTCGAAGCGCTTGCCGAGGGTCAGCAGCAGTTGCCCGCCCCCGATCAAGGCTTCGAAGCTCGGATCGCAAGACTCGAAGCCGAGCTGGCGGCCAATCGCGCGCTGGTTGCAAAGGAGACTCACAATGAACGCTAAACGAAAATCGATGCCCGACAGCCGCGCATCCGGCGCAGGATTCGTCAAGGGCCTGTCCGACCTGATCGAGAAACTGGGCGAGCTCGCCGAGACCGGCCGCGAAATGCGTCGCGAGGGCGTGCTCAGCCAGGACGACAAGCTCAAGGGCGTGTACGGCTTCCGCATGAAAGTCGGGCTTGGCGGCGACGCCGTCAATATCGAGCCTTTCGGCAACGTCAAGTTGGACAAGAAGACGCGTCACGCTGTCGTCCATGAAGTCCGCGAACCGCTCTTCGACGTCATCGAGGAGAAGGACCGCATCCTCGTGATCGCCGAGATGCCGGGAATCACCGCCGACGACATCTCGGTCTCGGTCGACGGCGACGTGATGAACGTCGAGGCTTCGCACCGCGACCGCAAGTATCGCAAGGAGATACTGCTGCCCAAGCCGGTCGTGCGCAGCCGCATCGAAGTTGCCTGCAACAACGGGATCGTTGAGATCAGCTGTCCGCTGAAATGAACAGCGCCGCACCCATCGAGCCGGCCGAGCCCGCCGCCGGCGGTATCAAGCTCAAGGTCGCGGAGGCGATGACCAAGGATACCGGCCACGCCTATGCCCGGATTAGTCCCGAGGACATGCTCAGGATGGGCGCCGCAATCGGCGATACCGTCGAAGTTTCCGGCAAGCGCAAGACCGTGTGCAAGCTGATGCCGGCGCATGCCGAGTCGCGCGGCAAATCGTCGGTCCAGATGGACGGCGTCAGCCGCGAGAGCGCGGGCGCGGGACTGGGCGAATTCGTGACCATTCGCAAAGTAGCGTGTCGGGTCGCCGACCAGGTGACGCTCGCACCGACCAACGTGCGCCCGTCGGAGCGCGACCTCGACTACATCGGCAGCCTGCTCGACGGCCTGCCGGTGCTCGAGGGGAATGGAATCCGCGCGACGCTGTTCGGCAGCCGCTGGGCGGATTTCAAAGTCGAAGCCACGGTGCCAAGGGGTCCGGTCGTGATCGCGCCGACCACCCGGCTCATCATCGGAGAGCTGTCCGCCGGACCGGCGGCGCGTTCCATTTCTTATGAGGATATCGGCGGCCTCAAGCCGCAACTCCAGCGAATTCGCGAGATGATCGAGTTGCCGCTGCGCCACCCCGAGATTTTCGCTCGGCTGGGAATCGACGCGCCCAAGGGCGTCTTGCTCCACGGCCCGCCGGGATGCGGCAAGACGCTGATCGCGCGCGCGATCGCGCACGAAACCGAGGCGAACTTCTTCTCAGTCAGCGGCCCCGAGATCGTTCATAAATTCTACGGCGAAAGTGAAGCGCGCCTGCGCAGGATTTTCGAAGATGCGGCCCGCAAAGGACCAAGCATAATTTTTATCGACGAGATCGATGCGATCGCACCGCAGCGCGAACGCGTCACCGGCGAGGTCGAAAAGCGGATCGTCGCGCAGTTGCTCGCGCTGATGGACGGGCTCAATCAACGCCAGAACGTGATCGTGATTGGCGCCACCAACCTGCCCAACGCGCTCGATCCCGCGCTGCGCCGTCCCGGACGCTTTGATCGCGAACTCGCCATCCCGATTCCAGATCGCTCGGCGCGGCTCGAGATGCTGGAGATTCACAGCCGCGGAATGCCGCTGGCGGCCGACGTCGATCTGCCGCATCTTGCCTCGATCACCCACGGCTTCGTCGGCGCCGATTTGGAGGCGCTGTGCCGGGAGGCCGCGATGCTGACCTTGCGCGGCATCCTGCCCGACATCGATTCCGCGACCGAGCAGATCTTCTATGAACGGCTCTCGAAAATCGAAGTGCGGATGGATGACTTCCGCAACGCCCTGTGCGAAGTCGAGCCGTCTGCCATTCGCGAGGTGTTCGTCGAGGTGCCGAACGTTGCCTGGAGCGACATCGGCGGGCTGCTGGAGACCAAGCAGCGGCTTCGCGAGAGCGTCGAATGGCCGCTGAAGTATGGCGAACTGTTCGCCCAGGCTCATCTGACGCCGCCCAAGGGGATTTTGCTGGTGGGCGCGCCGGGATGCGGCAAGACGCTGCTGGCGAAGGCCTTGGCAACCGAGAGCAACGTCAATTTCCTGTCGGTGAAGGGCCCCGAACTGCTCTCGAAATGGGTAGGCGATTCGGAACGCGGCCTGCGCGATATTTTTCGCAAGGCGCGCCAGGCCGCACCGGCGATCATTTTTTTCGACGAAATCGACGCGCTGGTGCCGACTCGCGGCGGCGGCCTCTCGGCCGACCCGGTTGCCGATCGCGTGCTCAGCCAGTTTCTCAGCGAGTTCGACGGAATCGAGGAACTAAAAGGGGTGCTGGTGCTGGGGGCGACCAACCGGCTCGACCGGCTCGATCCCGCGGTGCTCCGCCCGGGACGTTTCGACGAGATCATCGAGATTCCGCCGCCTGACCAGGCAGATCGCAAAGCCATCCTCGAAGTGCATTTGCGCGGCAGGTCGGTCGCGCCGCAGGTCAGCCTCGATCATCTCGCCCGGGATACCGAAGGCTACAGCGGTGCCGAACTGGCGGCGCTATGCAGGAAAGCCGGGTTGAGCGCGGTTCGTCGCGCGGTGCAGCGACTCGCTGACAAACCCGGTTCCAGCGTTGCCGTGCGCGTCGAGGCGGAAGATCTCGCAGCTCAATTGACCGAAAGCAACTCCGGTCTAAGTTGATGGACGCCGGAATATATATCTTCTGTCTCAGCAATATGCAGTGCCCGGGCTTTCCCGAGTCGTCGTCCAAGCTCGACCGCTTGTTCCTGCATCGCCACGGCGATCTCTGCGCCATCGCGAAACGCGTTTCGCTCGACGAATTCTGCGGACCCGACGCGGACCGGCGGCTCGAAGACCCGGCGTGGGTGACGCCGCGCGCGCTCGACCATGGACGCGTCATCGCCGAGGTCTTTCGTGCCAGCCCCGTGTTGCCGGTTCCGTTCGGCACACTGTTCTCGTCGTCCCGGATCTTGGAAGAGTTCCTGGCGCGAAACGCCGACCTAATCAAGGGGTTCTTCCAATATGCGGCCGGTTGCGAGGAATGGGGCATCAAGGCGTTGCTTGACCGCGGACGGCTCAAGCGATCGCTGATCGAATCGAACTCGCAAGCGGAATCCGCCGCCGTCTCGCCCGGTCTTCGATATATGCGCGAACGCCGCGCCGAGCAGAGGGCGAACCAGCAGTCGGGTGCGTGGCTGGAACGGAATCTCGCAACAGTTGCCGACGCGCTCGACCAATGTGCGACGCGTTCGTGTCAGCGCCGAATTCTGGGTGATTCAATGCAGCCCGATGGGCGTGAGGAGGTCCTGAACCTGGCGGCGCTGCTGGCGCGCGACCGGATCGCTGGATTTCACCGCCGCATCGAGGCTATCAACCGCGCGCGCGCCGAGGACGGTCTGAGCTTCGCGCTCACCGGACCCTGGCCGCCGTACAGCTTCTGTCCGCACCTGGACTCACCGCCGTGAGCTTTCTACTTTACGGCATCGTGCACGGTGACCGCAGAGAACCGCGTGAAAAGCTCAGGTTCATCGGCTATCCGCGCGCTTCGATCATGGCGCGGACCGATCGGCTGGGTGCGATCGTATCCAGGCTGTCGCTGGCGGATGCGGACCCGGACGTGGCGCGCCTCCTCGTCTATTCGAAAATAGTCGAGTCGTTCAACCATGAGCGCACCGTTATTCCTATGCGATACGGCTGCCGCTTCAAAACCATCGGCGACGTCGCGGAGTTTCTTAAGCGAGAGCGGGGCACGTTCGGCGCGCTGCTCGACGAACTCGACGGTCGCGTGGAAATGTCCGCCGTCGTGCCCTTCGAAGATCCCGACCAGGTTCGCGCGACGCCGCCTTCGCGGCAGTTATCGTCCGCGAACCCATCCGGCATCGGCTATCTCGCCGGGCGGCGGAAGCATTACGCGCTCGTCGATCAATCGGGCGCGCGGCGCGAGAAAGCTCGCAGAGCACTCTGCGCGATGGCCGAGGGGAAGTTCATCCGCGCCATTCCCGGACAATCGGGTCACGATTGGAAGTCAAAGTTGACGATCCACTTCCTGGTCCCGCGCGAGGGCGTCGCGGAATTCACCCGCGCGTTGCTGGCAGATCGTCGTCGCGCGATCGAAGTCAGCGGACCATGGCCACCGTATAACTTCGTCTCGACCAGCACCCCCGCGCTAACTATCTGACATCTAAGCGCTATATCTTCGCGATTTGACGCGCCGCTCGCGTTTACGCTCTGCGACCTGAGGTATATAGGTAGCCCGTGGCGGACAGAGTCCTCATTCATATACCGATAATTCATACCCAGGCCGAGATGGGCACGCTGGCGAAGGAAATCGGGAGCCGGCTCGCCAAGGAACTTCATCCGCGCTCGCTCCAAAAGAGAGAAGCCGTCGTCGGTGACCTTTGGGACAATATCGAAACGATGCTTGCCGAAGTCGCTGTGCCCCACGCCAGAGTGCGGATTTACCAGGACGGCCTCCCAGTCTGCGGACGTGAGATGGAAATCGTCAACGAGCTTGCTCAAGCGGGGAGCCGCAATCATCGCATCATAGCGGAGCTTGCCAAAGAGGGTGCGACCATAATGGGCACAGAATCCGGGGAGCTTCTGATCGAGGAATACCAGCGCGTGAAACAGCTCCTCGCCCAATCAGGCGCGGCGGCGAAAGCTGGGCCGACGGTCGAAGAAGGCGCGGCGCTGATTGAGAAGCGCGACCGATTCATGGCACAGCGAATCGCTCGCACTCTGCAGCCCGGCGAGATTGGGATTCTGTTCATCGGGATGTTGCATGCGGTTGAGCGCTACCTCGCCAAAGACATCAGGGTCATAACGACGAATCCGCTTTCGGGCGAAGCGGCTGCTCTGGGAAGAAAGCTCCGCGAAGCGACGCGCGGCGCCGCCTGAGGCAACTCCATTGACAAACCGGCCGATCAACTCGTTGCGCCCGATGCCGAAATTAATGGCGAGAAGCGCGATGCATGTCCGCTTCAATCGGGTCGGCGCGATTGTGCTATCCGAGATCGAGCCTGAACCAGCGCGAGGGAGACCACTATGCCAGCTCTATCCGCGATCGTGGAACAACTGATCGATGGGCCGGGATTCGTTCTCATCCCGAATTTGATGGCCGTCTCCGAAGCGGCGGATGCGCGCTCGCGCGCCCTGGAGATTGCCGCCTCGCCGTCCGTTTCCACCCTCGGCAGGCGCAATGAAAGGATTGGCCAGCAACACGTTCGCGGGCTGCTCGCGCATGGCGAGATATTCGAGCGCATGGCGCAGCATCCGGCGATTGTCGAAATCGCCGAGGCGATGCTCGGCGACGACATGACGCTCGGCGCATACTCCGCGCGGATTCTGTATCCAGGAGCGACCGAGATGGGGGTTCACGTCGACTACCCATACTGGGCGATGCGTGGGCCGTTCACGCTCCGGCCGCCCTTGATGGTTCAAGTGATCTGGATGCTGCAGGATTTCACCGAACGCAACGGCGCGACGCTGGTCGCGCCGCGCAGCCAATTGCGCTGCGCACGGCCCAATCGCGAGGATTTCGCGCGCGAGGCGATCAAGATAACCGGCGCCGCCGGCGATGCGATCGTTTCTCACGGGCTGCTGTGGCACAACACTTCGCAAAATCACACCGCAGAGCCGCGCGTGGCCCTTTTGATCAACTATGGTCTCAAGGTCATTCGGCCGCTCGATTCGGAGATAGCGAAAGTTCCCCCTGCCGTGCTGGAACGCGCGACGCCGAAACTTCGCCAGTTGCTGGGGCTCGAATTCGCCAACTCGCTCGCGCGCGATCTGTCGAGAAACGGGCTGTACTGATCGCTCCAGCTCCGCGTCAGGCGAGCGCTCGATTACAGCGTGCGCCCGCCACAGCTACTGCCGCGTCATGGCGGCGCGCACTTGGGCGTCGATCTCGCGATCCTGCGGTCCGGCCGCCAATTCGAACACCACGCTTGGAATCCGTCCCGAATACTTGAACGGCGATTGGTAATCCGCGTTGACCGGCGAAAGACTGCGCCCCAGATCCATTCCAGTGCTGGAGATTATGCGCAGCAGGTTCGCGATTTGCCCTTCTTCCGCCTTGACGCCGTCGACCAGCAGCGCCGCGCGCGCTGCGGTCTTGTCGGTCTTCTCGATCTTCACGACGATCTGGTGGCGGCCCGCGGCCAGCCGATTCTCCGACGCGACCATGGTGTGCTGATGAAAGCAGTTGTAGTCGAACTTCACTCGGCCCTGTTTTACGTACAGCACGAACCCGCTGTTGCTGCTGCCACGCGCGACCAGCGCGCCGTCGGCCTCGGTGGACGGATGCTCGAGTTCGACGGTCATGGTCCACCCGCGCGCGGTCGATGGACACGCATCGGCGACGATGTGTGAGATGGGCGGATAGTAGACGAACCGCCGGCGCGAGGTCGGCAGCCCGGGCCGCATTGCGGCGCGGAACAGCATCGCGGCCCCGCGATCGTCGAGCGGCAGCACCCCGTGACGTTCCGCCTCGGCCCACCAAAGCTCCACCATTTCCTTGAGGCGCTTGGGCTCGGCGGCGGCCAGGTCATTGCACTCCGAGAAATCCTCGTCGAGATGGTAAAGCTCCCACTTGTCCTCGTCGAACGGCGTGCCCGACTCGTGATGCGTCACCGCCTTCCAGCCGCGGTGCCAAATCCCCCTGTGTCCGAGCATCTCGAAGTACTGCGTGCTTCTCGCCGTCGCTGCATTCGGATCGGTAAGCGCTGGCGCAAGACTGACGCCATGAACCGGCATTTGCGGCACCCCGGCGACCACGCTCGGCGGCTCGATATTCAGCAGATCCATCACGGTCGGCGCGAGATCGATCGCGTGACAGAACTGGCGGCAGATTTGTCCTGGCGTTCCGAGCTTGGCGGGCCAATGAATAACCAGCGGATCCCTCACTCCGCCGCCATGAGTATTCTGTTTGTACCACTTCAGCGGCGTGTTACCCGCCTGCGCCCATCCCCACGGTATGTTCGAATGGCTGTTTGGTCCGCCGATGTCGTCCAGCCGCGCGACCGCCGCATCGAGATCCTCGCGCATGCCGTTGAAGTAACGCATCTCGTCGAGCACACCGAGCGGGCTGCCTTCCTGGCTGGCGCCGTTGTCGGACATCGCGATGAGCAGCGTATCGTCGAGCAGGTTGAGCTCTTTCAGAAACGCGACCAGGCGCCCGATCTGGGCGTCGGTATGATCCAGCATCGCCGCGAACGCCTCCTGCAGCCGCGCCGCGAACAGCCGCTCCCTTTCGGATAGCTGCGCCCACGGCTTCACGCCCGGATTGTGCGGCGCGAGCCGCGTGTCGTTGGGCACGATGCCGAATTGCTTTTGCCGCGCGAACCACTCCTCGCGCGCCGCGTCCCAGCCCGAATCGAACCGTCCGCGATATTTTTCGAGATAGCTGCGCGGCGACTGATGCGGCGAATGAGTCGCGCCGAAGGCCAGGTAAAGGAAGAATGGCCGTTCGGGCACCAGCGACTTGGTGTCGCGAATGAAACCAATCGAGCGGTCAACGATATCCTCGGACACGTGATAGCCCTCGGCCACCGTGCCGGGTGTATCGACGAAGTGATTGTCGGACGTCAGTTCCGGATAGAACTGATCGGTCTCACCCTGCAGGAATCCGTAGAAGCGATCGAATCCGCGCTGCAGCGGCCAGTTGTGCAAAGGGCCCGCCGCGGTGCATTCCGCCATCGGCGCGAGGTGCCACTTGCCGGCGGCGAACGTCGCGTGACCATGGTCGCGCAAAACCTCGGCCAGCGTCGCGGCCGAGCGCGGAATCGCGCCGCGCATGTTGGGAAAGCCGGTGTCCATGTTGGAGATGGCGCGCATCCCGACCGCGTGATGATTGCGTCCGGTGAGCAGGCACGCGCGCGACGGCGAGCACAGCGCGGTGGTGTGAAAACCCGTGAAACGCAGGCCCGCGGCGGCCAGCCTGTCGAGGTTGGGCGTCTCGATGGTCGAGCCATAGCAGCCCAGATGCGCAAAGCCGCTATCGTCGAGCACTACGATTACGACGTTCGGCGCGCCCTGCGCGAGTTTCGGCTCAGGCCACCACGGTCTCGACTCCGCGATCGTGCGGCCGATGACGCCGCCAAATTCCTCGCCCGATGGATGCTTGTACGACATGGTCCCTTCCTCGGCTGGTGTCTTCCATGTGATGACCTCTATTGAGGTATCTTGCAAACGGAGGAAGGGGTGAGCGCGCGTGTGACTGGAGACGAGAAATCCTGTCAATCGGATCGGCGCGCGACCAGGGCGACGAAATCACCCTCCGTCAGGATCCCGATCAGGCGCCCATTTTCGACCACCGGCAGACAGCCGATCTTCCGTTCAGTCAGGACCTTGGCTGCTTCAACCAGGGAGGTATCGGGGCTGGTGGTGGCTAGATCGGTGGCCATCACGTCTTTCACCGCCAGCGTGTCCAGGATCTTCCGCTGAGCGTGCCTGCCGTAGCCAAGTGCCTGGGCAAGCGCGTCGCGAAACAGATCGCGCTGGCTCACGATCCCGACCAGATGCTCGCTGTCATCATCGACCACCGGCAAATGGCGAACCCGCCCCAGGCGCATGATGTCGTCGGCCAGCGTGAGCTTGTCATTGCGCTTAAGGGTGGTGGGATCAGCTGTCATGACATCGCGCACTTTAAGTTCTTTCATGCTGACTTCTCCGCAAGCATTTTACAGGTAACCCAATTGCCGCGCGCCCAGACGAAGTCCCTCGCGAAATTGCGGATGAGCGATGGCAATCAACGCTTCGGCTCTTTGCGCGGTCGATTTGCCGGTAAGGCAGGCCACCCCGTATTCGGTAACGACATACTGAGTATCGGTTCTTGGATCGGTGGTCGGTCCTTCGATCTTGGGGACGATGCGGGAGATGGCGCCCTTGCCCGCGCTCGAGTAGGCGGCGAGAATCGATTTGCCGCCGTTCGATAGCTGTGCGCCGCGGATAAAATCCAACTGGCCGCCCGGCGCGCTGTACTGCTTGCCCATTATCGCTTCAGAATTAACCTCGCCGTCCAGTCCGACCTCGAGGAACGCATTGATCGAGATTACTCGATCGTTCTGCCCGATGACATTCGGGTCATTCACATAATCGACCGGGCGAGCCTCCATGCTCGAATTGTCGTTTAGAAACTCGTAGAAGGGTTCGTCGCCAACCGCCAGGGTGTACACGTTCTTGTATCGATTCAGGGTCTTGTACCTGTTCGTGACTGCGCCGGACTCAACCAACGCCGCCAGCGACGGCATCATGAGCTCGCTGTGGATGCCCAAGTCCTTGTGGCCGTGCAGGGCGGCGCACACCGCACTGGGTACTCCGCCGATTCCTACCTGGAGTGTAGCGCGGTCCGGGATCATCTCGACTATGTGCTTGCTGATGACCTGGTCCAACTGCGTCAGCGGCCGCGAAGGCACCGAGAACAGCGGACTCTCGTTTTCGACGATCGCCGCGACTTCCGAGATGTGCACCGACGAATCGCCGAACACCCGCGGCATCCTGGGATTGACCTCGACGATCAATTTCCTTGCGATTCGCGCGGTGGGGATCGTGTAGTCGGCGTTGGTGCCGCAGCTGAAGAATCCGCCCTTGTCCATCGGCGCGACCATCATGACGAACGCGTCGATTCCGATTTCGCGCAGCGTCCGTGGCATCGCGCTGAAATTGCCCGGCATGTAGAAGACCACGCGCCGATCGTCCTGCTGGCCCTGCTCGAACAGCCGCCGTTCAACGACCGTCGGAAAGAACGGATGCGGCTTGATGACCTTCATGTATTCGTACTTCAGAATCGTGAAGGCGGCAGGAGTGATCGAGTGCGAATAATAGACCCGAAGCTCCTCGATCCTGCCGGCCTTCACCCGATTCTCCAGCGCCGTCAACAGAGCGGGCGGCTCGCTGACCGCCATGCCCATCGAAAGGGTGCCGCGCGTCGGGATCAACTCCACGGCGTCCGCAGGCGCCATCCACTTGGACTTGTATTCAGCTTCGTACATGCGCGGATCGCTACCAGGCAATCTTCGTGCGCCGTCGCGAGGCGGGCGTGTAGTGAGTCATCTTCTTGTAGATAGCCATCACAATTCTGTAGAACTGCGCCCCGCTCGCATCAGGATACTGCTCGCGAGCGCGCTCCTTCGCGCGTTCCCACGCGATCTCGTCTTCTGGAGTTTTGACCACCCCGACTGGCATAAAGCTTGACCCTCTGCGGAGTTAAGGCAGCTTCCGTGCCATTCACAAAAGACGGCCAGATCGGCATTTGCGCCGGATTCGCGACGCCGTATGCAGCGTAAGGCGACGCCGCGACCAATCTGCTGTATCCGATCGCGCCACACATTCGAGACACAATGGTCCTTTCATAGGCTCGTTTTGCGATTCAATTAGTGGTCCGCGAATTGCTTGATCTCTTTGCGACTTGCATCTCTTAAGCTCTGCGGGGAGTTCATATGAAATCCAGGACCGGCGGGAAAATCAGGACACCGCGGCAAATCCCAAACGACGCCCGGCCATACTATCTGGGCCAGATGCTGGCGCGGGCGCGCGCCGAAGCACTCGCTCGGGTACACGTGCTCCGCAAGGAAGAGCTGGAGGACGCGGTGGAACTGCCTGCCGACGGGTTGGACGTGGCCCGTTCCCTGGAAGACGTGGAGACCGATGCCGGCCTGATCGAGCGATACGAATATCGGCTCAAGGCAATCGATGCCGCGTTCAGCCGCCTCGAGCGCGGTCGTTACGGAATCTGCGAAAAATGCAAGCAGGAGATCCCGATTGAACGGTTGAGAGCGATGCCGTTCGCCGCCTTTTGCCTCGATTGCCAGAAAAAGCACAACGAGCGCAGACACCCCGGCGAGGGTGATGTCGACGAGCCATCGCGCTACGTCTGGACGCCGCCCGAAGAACTGAAGGAGTCGGTCGAGGAGTAACCCGCAGTAGCGCGAAACGGAGGAGGCAACGATGATTCAGCTATTTCGAAAGGTCCTGTGTCCGATTGACTTTTCGGAGCACTCGTTGGCGGCCCTCGATGTCGCGCTGAAGGTAGTGGAGCAGAACGATGCCAAGCTGTACCTGCTGAATGTCGCGCCGGTGCCTGCCGGCGCCGCGGGATTCCAGCCGGTTCCTTTGGATCGTTACCCATACGTTGAAAAGGACAGGCAGCAGCAGCTTGCAAAGCTCGGGCGGGAAAAGGTTCCCGGCTTGGTGCGCTACGAAACACTCGTCGTAAGCGGCGATCCGGCTGAGCAGATACTCGACGCCGCGCGCAGCATCGAAGCCGACTTAGTCGTTATGGGTACGCACGGCCGCAAGGGCTTGGGGCATCTGGTTCTCGGCAGTGTCGCCGAGCGGGTCGTGCGGGAGTCGCCGACGCCGGTTCTGACAGCCCATTCAAAGGCCAACGCGCGAAAGGCCGCTTGACGCCGAATTCATCCGCCGGCGGCTGTGGGATGGATTGTCAGGACGGGAACCGGCGATTCGCGAACCACGCGCTCCGCCACGCTGCCGAGCAGGAAGTGCTTCACCCCGGTGCGGGCGTGTGTGCCCATCACGATCAAGTCGATGTGCTGGGCGGCGGCGAGATTGAGGATTTCCACCGCCGCGTTTCCGCTCGCGGCGAAATTCTCATGTGGAACCCCGGCCAGCTTCTCCTGCGCAATCGCTTCCAGTCGGTCGCGGTACTCTGCTTTGAATTCCTCGTCGGCAACTAGAGGGACCGGCGGCAATGCGGTTGCGGCGCCGGCCGGTACGCCAATCACGGTCAACAAACAGACTGTAGCGGAGTTCTGCTTCGCTAGTCGGCACGCGAACTCAAGCGCGTCCATCGAGTCACGCTCGAAGTCGATTGGGCACAGTATTCTCGAAAAAACTGCGGCCATCTCCTTTTAATCTGCGCTCATCGCGTTGCCATAGTAAATAGCAGCCTCCGCTACAGGCTTCGAATCAGGCAGCCTTCTTTGTCACCTCCGGCTTCTTTTCCTCGACCTGAATCTTGACGGTCTTGGCCGCTGCCTCTTTGGGCATGGGAGCGCTCAACTCCAGCACGCCGTCGCGATGCACGGCGGTCAGGTTTTCCGCCTTGATTCCATCAGGCAGGCTGATCGCCCGCTCGAATGAACCATAGCGAATTTCACGGCGGTACACCGACGCCTTGTCCGATTCGCGCTTTTCCTCCCGCGTGCCTTTGACCGTCAAGATCCCGTTTACAACTTGCACGTCGATATTCTTGGGATCGACTCCCGGCAGATCGACGCGCACGACGAACTTGTCCCCGTCCACCGACGATTCGATCGCGGGACGGTTCGACGTCGTGGGAAATCCCTTAAGCTCGGCTCGGTCGAAACCGAAGTGTCCGAGCAACTCGTCGAACTCGTGCCGCAATCGATCAAGATCAGTTGACGGGCTCCATTTTTCAAGAAAGCCCATAGTTGTACCTCCTGGCAGATCTGTTTTGATGCAAGAGAGGCAGCATTAGCCGTGCCACAGACTGCTCTCAGCGACTCCCTATGAAATCAATTTGTCTGACGGCAGATCTGTGATGAAAGGAGCCAGAGACCATCCAGCAAGTGGCTCCAAAGGGAACAAAAAGCTGTTCGGTCCCAGGGGACTGCGCGACGCGGAGATCCCGAAAAACGTTCCCATTTGAAGCGTGACATGCAATTCTTCGGGGAATTTCCGCTCATCACGCGTTCAACAGGATTGCGCCCCGGCACGATGACCCCGACTCGCAGATTCGCGCTCGCAGTTTCATTGGTCGCGCTGATGACCGTGATCGGCGCCGTTGGCTATATCCTGATCGAGCACATGTCGCTGCTCGACGCCTTCTACATGTCCGTCATCACCATCTCGACGGTCGGGTTCGGCGAGGTAAAGCCGCTCAGCCCGGCTGGTCGTCTTTTTACCATTGGGCTGATAGTCACAGGAGTCGGCAGCGCGATTTACCTGTTTTCGGTGATCGGAGAACTCGTCATCGAGGGGAGCCTTAGAGAGTTTCTCGGGAAGAGCGCGATGAATCGCAAAATTCACAATCTGCAGGACCATGTCATCGTATGCGGCTTCGGGCGTTTCGGCCGCGCGGTCGTCGAAGAGCTGACCCACAACGCAGTGCCGATAGTGGTGATCGAGGCAGATCCCGCCAAGCAGGCAGACTTGGACACTGTCGGCGCGCTGCACCTTGTGGGCTCGGCGCTGGAAGACTCGGTGCTCGAGGATGCCGGCGTCGGTTCGGCCCGCGCGATTATCGTCGCAACCGGCTCGGACGCGGACAACGTGTACATCACGCTTTCCGCGCGCGAGAAAAATCCCAAAATTCTCATCTACTCCCGCGGCGACTCGGATGCGGGTCTGCGGCGGCTCAAGCTGGCGGGCGCCGACCAGGTAATCGCGGCCTATCAATGGGCTGGGATGAGAATCGCGGCGAGCATCCTGCGCCCGTCGGTCGTGGATTTTCTGCAACTGTCCGTGCCCGGCCGCGAGTCCGAAGTCGATCTGGAGGAGATTCGGATCTCGCGCCAAAGCCCGGCAGTCGGAAAAACCATCGCGGTGGTGGAACGGGAAAATCCGCGGCTCCGAATTGTCGCGCTAAAACGCAACGACCAACCCCTCGAGATGATTCCCGCCGCCGACACGCAAATCGAACCCGACGATCTACTCGTCGTGATCGGCGAATCGGACAGCCTCAAGCGCCTGGCGTCCGCCTAAGTGCTTTCGTCGTAGCGGACGAGCCGGCGCACGGAATTGCCGTATTCGAGCGCGGCCTGAAGGTGAGTCTCGCTCTCGGCGTGAACCTCGAAAATCGGCTCGCCCCGCGCCACAGTATCGCCGACGCTTTTGTACAGCTTCACACCTGCCGACGCATTTGAAGGTGCGCCGGCGCGTTTTGCTACGCGCGAAATTTGCCAGCAGTCAATCTGCGCAATCCTGCCGGCTTGTCCAGCCGCAAAGCTTCGGCGCCAGGGCGCTTCGGGAGGAATCTCGCGACGTCCCTGCGCGGCAACGATTCGGTCGAACCTTTTGAGAGCAGCGCCGGAATCGAGTGTCCGGCGAGCCGCCTCATAGCCGCGCGAGGGGGGCTCGGCGCCGGTCATTTCCAGCAGACGCCCGGCCAGCATCAGTGACTTTTCGCGCAGATCGGCGGGCGCACCGGGTTCGCATCGGAGGACCGAAAGGACGTCGAGCGCTTCCAGTCGCGGCCCGATGCCGTAGCCGATCGGCCCGAGCGCGCTGGTGGTCACGATCTCGAGCCGCAGGCCGATCCGCTCGCCCACGGCCTTGAACAACTCTGCGACATGCCGGGCGAGTTCGGGAGTTTTCACCTTGGCCGAAGACCCGACGGGTATATCGATCAGAACGTGCGTCGCGCCGGCGGTTTTTTTCTTGGCGAGAATCGAGGCGACCATCTGCGCCTCAGTGTCGATCTCCATCGGGCGCTCGACCGTGATAAGGATGTCGTCAGCCGGCGCCAACTCGAGCGCGCCGCCCCACGCGATGCATCCGCCGACTTCCTCGACAACCCGATACAACCGTTCAGGCGAGAGCGCGACGTCTGCCAGCACCGCCATCGTGTCGCCGGTGCCTGCAGGGCTCGTTATCGCGCGCGAGGAAGTCTTGGGAATTTTGAGTCCGAGTTCCGCGAGAATCGGAACCAGGATCATGGTGGTTCGGTTGCCGGGAACACCGCCGATGCAGTGCTTGTCGGCGACAATCGAGTCGCCGAAAGTGAGCTGCTCGCCAGTGGCGATCATCGCCAGCGTGTAGTCCCTCAATTCCGACAGATCAAATTTCTGAAAGGCGCAACCCAACACGAACATCGAAAGTTCGATGCGTGAATAGCGCCGGGCCGCAACGTCAGTCAGGATCGCATCGAAATCCTCCCGCCTCAGGTGTTTTCCCCGAAGCTTGGCCCGGACGAAGTCCACGCTTGCCGGCGCAACCGCGAGGGTCGCCCCCACCTCGGCGCCATCGGGCAAGCCGAGATCGCGAAATGCTTCCTCCGAGAGTCCGATTTCGTCGGCTTCGAGCAAGAGGTCGTTGCAGACGTTCAGGACGCCGGTGATTTCGCGCTGTTTGCCGGTTTCGCTATCGATGCCGAAGACACGTGCGCGGTCGAGCGGGTGTAGCCCCAGCTCTCCACTGCGGACCGCGCGCTCGTGAACTACAATCACGTGCTCGCGCAGCGTATCGAGCGGTAGATGTTTCAGCCGGAAGTGCGCCACGGATCGTTAGCCTATACGCACCTGCTCGAGATTGCGCGGCACCACGGCATTCCATCCCAGCTCGTGCGCGATGCGCTCACGCAGCGCTTCGGACGCCGGTGGCTCACCGTGAACGATATAGACGATCTGCGGCGCAACCGGGGCGAGCTTCAGCCAGTTGAGGATTTCCCGCTGATCGGCATGCGACGAGAAGCCGGGGACATCGACGATTTCCGCGGCGACCGGTACGTAGTCTCCCAGCATCTTCACCATTCGAGCGCCGTCGAGCAGCGATCTGCCGCGGGTTCCCGCGGCCTGGTACCCGACGAGAATCACCGTGTTGCGGCGGTCGGGCAGGCGTCTCTTGAGATGATGAAGGACGCGGCCGCCCGACGCCATTCCCGACGCCGAGATGATGATCATCGGTCCCGGCATCGAGTTCAGCCGTATCGATTCCTGCACGGTCTTGATCTCGGTCAGGTCCTGATCGTTGAAGAAGTTCTTTGCGTGCACGATATCGGCGCGGACTTCGGGGCTGCCACGGGCGATGGATTCTTCGTAAATCTTCAGCGCGGCCAGCGCCATCGGGCTGTCGACGAAGGTCGGCGTACGTGGGATTCGCCCGCCTTCGCGCAAGCGCGCCAGCTGGTGCAGGATGACCTCGGTGCGGTCGACGGCAAAGGACGGAATGATGACGACGCCGGCGCGCTCGATCGTTTTTGAAATCGCATCTTCGAAACGTTGCTGCGACGCGGCATCGTCATGAATCCGATCGCCGTAGGTGGATTCGATCACGATCACGTCGGCGGCGGGCGGCGGCGCGGGAGCGCGCAGGATCGGATGAGTCGGACGTCCCAGGTCGCCCGTGAAGAGGATTCTTTTTCTGCGGGGAGCGTCTATCTCGATACTTATCAGCGATGCTCCGAGAATATGCCCGGCATGCAGAAACTGCGCAGTTATTGGGCCCAGGTCGACCCTGGTGTCGAATTCCACCGGCGAAAAACAATCGAGCGAATTCCACGCGTCTTTTTCGGTGTAGAGCGGCAGCGCAGGCGTGTGCTTGGAATATCCTTTGGCGTTCGCATAGTCGGCCTCTTCCTCCTGGAGATGACCGCTGTCCGGAAGAAGGATCCGGCACAAGGACTGGGTTCCCGGCGTCGAAATCACCTTCCCGCGAAAACCGTCGCGCACCAGCGCCGGCAGGTAGCCGCTGTGATCCAGGTGCGCATGCGTCAGCAGCACCGCATCGATGTCGTGCACGTCGACCGGCAGCGGTTGCCAATTCATCAGGCGGAGCTGCTTGAGCCCCTGGAACAGGCCGCAATCGACCAGCATGCGGCGATCGCCGCCCGTCAGCAGAAACTTGCTGCCCGTGACCGTGCCTGCCGCCCCGAGGAATCGCAGAATCGGACCCGGGGCTTTCACGAAGCGGTTCTCATCAGTGCTTGAGCCATCAGCGGCGCCGTCTTAATCGCGTTGGTCGAATGGACGACACTGTCGGATGAAACAATCCGTCGGATTCCGGCGCGCCGAATTCGCCCGATCGCGTCTTTCGCAAACAACCCATGCACAACCACCGCATCAATCGGACCGAAACCGTGCGAGCGAAGCGTCTTGGCGACTGCCGCCAGCGTCACGCCGGTGCTCCCGATGTCATCGACTATGACGGCGCCTCCGGTAATCCGCAATCCATCGAATTCGACGATAACGCTTCTGTCGGCGAGGCGGCGCTTGCGCCCGGCGATCCATTCCGCTCGTGCGGCTTCGGCAACATTTCGAACGAGGTCGGTCGATTCGATATCGGGACCCACCACCACCGCCTGAGGACAATTGCGGCGCACCCAGTTAGCGATCGGATCAGCCGCGGACAAGCGTAGCGTTCGACACGGGATCGCATCGCTCAAAGCACGTAGGCGATGAAGATGCGGATCGATCGTCATCACGCGCTCGAAGCTATTCCCGATAAGGTCGCCAAAGACCTTTGCTGAAAGCGCCTGGCCGCGGTGAAAGACCTTGTCCTGCCTCAAGTAGGGGAAGTAGGGGACCGCTAGGGTTATTTCCCGTGCGCCGCCGCGTCTCAGAGCATCGACAACGAACAACGTATCCGCGATTTTCGAGTTCGGGTGGTCCAACCGCCGCACCAAAATCGCTTCCGCACGAGCATGGACCCGTTGGATGCTGGTGAGCGTCTCCCCGTCCGGGAACTGATGGGTCGAAATTCGGCACAAAGGAGCGCGAATCAAGCGCGCAATTTGACGCGCGTAAGAAAGATCCTCGGGGAATGAAAATACCCCGCCGGCAGTGCCGCGCGTCGCCATCCGGTCCGCAAAATAGTCGAACTCGCGGCGCATGTCATCCGGCCCATCGCGACTCCCGCTCGCCTGAAGAGCCCCGTTTTATTTCAATATTTTGGCCTTCCCAGGTGACTCAGCGGATTTCTCACGATAATCTTGAAGCACCAACCCGACTGCCCCTACTGGATTTCGCTCGCGGCGAAATATAAGAAGGCAGGTCCGGGGAAAGTTGACGGTTAAGCGTCCGGGAACACGATTTACTGTACGATTTGCCCTAATACCCGCGTGGGAGGTTTCAAGTCATGCCGGCTCGTTCGTTATCAACCGCCAGTCTCACGTTCGGACTCGTATCCATCCCGGTTAGATTGTTCCCGGCGACGAGTTCCAAATCGGTCAGCTTCCATCTGCTGCATGCGAAGGACATGAGCCGGATTCAGCAGAAGATCTATTGTCCCAAGGAAGACAAGCTCGTCGATCGAAGCGAGTTGGTCCGCGGCTACGAGATCGAGAAAGATCGATACGTCACCTTTACCGACGAGGAACTGAAAAAGCTCGAGGCCCAGGCCGATCGCGCGGTCGAGATAACCGGCTTCATTCCCGCGTCGGAAGTCGATCCCGTGTATTTCGAGAATTCATACCTGCTCGGATGCGAACCGACTTCGGCCAAGGCCTACCATCTGCTGCAGGAAGCGATGACCAAGGCGGGACGGGTCGGGGTCGCAAAATTCACCATGCGCGGCAAGGAACGGATCGTCCTGATACGTCCCTACGAAGGCGGCCTGATGCTGCATACGATGTACTACAACGATGAGATCCGGTCGTTCGGCGAGATCGATCACGGCGCCAACGCTCCGGTGAAGGAATCGGAACTGGGGCTGGCGCAGCGGCTGCTCGACGATCTGACTCAGAAAAAATTTGATCCGTCCGAGTTCAAGGACAATTACCGTGAGCGCGTGATCGAGGCGGCCGAGCAGAAGCTCGCCGGCCACGAGTTGACCGAGCCGGCGCCCGAAGTGCGCCAGGGCAAGGTCATCGATCTGATGAGCGCGCTCAAGGAATCGCTCAAAAAGCGTGGCGTCGCGGTCAACGAGGATCGCGAAGAGGCGCCTGCTGCCTCGGAACGCGAGGAGCGCAAGGTCGCGCAGGGCTCGCGCCGGGCGCCACACAGCCGCCGCGCCCGCTGAATCGCGCGGGGCTCGGGGATGAACTGTTCAGCCTGACGAAGGTGCATTTTCTGTGCTACGCGTACGGCATGCATCAGGATGCCGGATACTCGCCACGGTCACCCTCAACCGGCCGACGCCCGCCCGCGGCCGAAATAATTTCTGACGGAACGAAGCTACCGATGGTAGTGAAACCGTCGGAAGACCACAACATATGGTATGAATCGCTTTTTTCGCCTGTAATCGACCGGTCAGAATCGCGCTTCCAGCAATGCCGCTGAGCAAATACCGGAGCAAACGAAGCGCGGAACACACTCCGGAACCGTTCGGACGCGAGGTTCCGGGCCCCGTTCCTACCACCGGCGGCACCTTCGTCGTTCAGAAGCATGCGGCGCGGCGCCTCCACTACGATTTTCGACTCGAGATGGAAGGCGTTTTGCGTTCGTGGGCGGTGCCCAAAGGCCCCTCGCTCAATCCCGCCGACAAGCATCTTGCGGTCGCCGTCGAAGACCATCCGCTGGAGTACGGCGACTTCGAGGGCGTCATTCCGCCGGGCAACTACGGCGCGGGCTCGGTCATCGTGTGGGATCGCGGCGTGTACGATGTCATCGACCCGCCCGGCGACGCGGCCGAGGCGGTCCGCAACGGCAAAATCGACCTCAACTTGCACGGCTTCAAGCTCAACGGCGCGTTCACGCTCGTGCGCACGGGCGGGCGTCGCAATAGCGGCACGAATGACCAGCGGAACTGGCTCCTGATCAAGAAGCGCGACCAGTACGCGACGACCGACGACGTTCTGGAGGCGCATCCGCGCTCGGTCCTGTCGGGCTTGACGATCGAGGAATTGGCCGGGGCGCCGGCCGCCGAGCGCCGGGTTGCCGACAAACTTGCGCGCCAGCATCTTCCGGAACTGGGCAGCAAACTCAGGCATTCGGACTTCCCTTTAACGCTCGCCAAGACAGTTGACGAGTCTTTCGACAATGACAAGTGGCTATTCGAAATCAAGTACGACGGCGTGCGCGTACTGGCTATTCGGGAAGGCGAGAATACTCACTTGTACGCGCGCAGCGGCACCGACATTACTAATCGATATCCGGAGGTGGTGCTCGCGCTCAACTCGATCGCGCTCGATCGGTTCGTGCTCGACGGCGAGATCGTCGCGCCGGACGAGCGCGGGCGTCCGAGTTTTCAGCTCCTGCAAAGAAGAATGCACGTCAACAATGCCCGGCAAATCGCCCGGCTGAGCCTCGCGGTCCCGGTCGCATACTACGTTTTCGATCTGCTGGGCTTCGATCGTTTCGACACGCGCACGCTGCCGCTCGAAGAACGCAAGCGTCTTCTCCGAGAACTGCTCCACGGCGAGGGGCCGGTTCGCTATTGCGATCACGTTATCGGACGCGGCAGGGATTTCTACGCCGCGATATCGGAGCATGAGCTGGAAGGAGTGGTCGCCAAATTGCGCGCCGCTCCTTATCGCGGGACGCGCACCGGAGATTGGCTCAAGATCAAACGCCCGTTGACCGAACATTTCGTGATCGGCGGCTACAGCGACCCCGACGGCACCCGCACTCATTTCGGCGCGTTGCTGCTCGGTCAATACGACTCCGCCGGCGCGTTGCGCTATACCGACAAGGTCGGCACCGGCTTCAATCAGGACACCCTGCGCAAAATCCACACGATGCTCGCGGAGCGCGCGCAATCGGCGTCGCCGTTCCGCAAACCGGCCGCGGGAGAACCGACGCCCGAAAAAGGCGCGCATTTCGTGCGGCCGGAACTGGTTTGCAACGTTCGTTTCACCGAATGGACAGACAGCGGCGGTATCCGCCAGCCCAGCTTCATGGGCATGGCCGAGGACGTCGATCCCCGGGATTGCATCTACGACGGTCCCGGCGTGCGCTCGGACGCGCCGGACGATATCGAAAACGAAGAGGCTCCCGGTCCTGCTCAGAACGGAGGCGCCGACGTGAAAGCTCGCAAAGGACGCGCCAAGGCCGCGACACCTTCAGCCCTGGAGCCGAAGGCGTCGGTGACTAATCCCGAGAAAGTTTTCTGGCCGGCGGACGGCTACACCAAGGGCGACCTGGTCGCGTACTATCGCGCGATTTCGAAATGGATGCTGCCGTATTTGAAAGATCGGCCCGTGATGCTGACGCGGTTTCCTGATGGAATCGAGGGCAAGATGTTCTATCAGAAAGACGCGCCCGCCTTTGTGCCGCGATGGATTCGCACCGAGAGGATCTATTCCGAGGACTCGCAGCGCGAGATTTCGTATTTCATCCTGGACAGCGAGGAGGCGCTTGCCTACGTGGCCAACCTGGCTGCCATCACGATTCACATCTGGTCGTCGCGCATCGTCCATCTCGAACGTCCCGACTGGCTGCTGTTCGATATCGATCCCAAGGGCAGCACCACCCGGCACGCGGTCGAAGTTGCGCGCGAGGTAGGCGCCGTATTGCGCGAAGTCGGGCTCGAGCCGTGTCTCAAGACTTCGGGCCAAATGGGTCTTCACGTGGTAGTGGGTCTGGCGCCGAAATATACTTACGAACAGGCAAAAATGTTCTCGGAGTTGGTATCGCAAGTAGTAGTCAATCGCATTCCGAAAATAGCCACTATCAATCGCAATGCTCGCTCGCGCAATGGCCGAGTGTATATCGACTACCTGCAACTCGGCCACGGCAAGACTATTGCCGCCCCGTTTTCGGTGCGGCCGATGCCGGGCGCGCCCGTTTCCGCGCCGATGACCTGGAAGGAACTGAAGCCGTCGCTCGATCCGGCGGTCTATAACATCAAGACCGTGCCGCCGCGAATGTCACGCATGAAGCGCGATCCTTTCCTCGACGCGATCGAAAAGCACGCGACCCTGGAAGACGCCCTGCCGCACCTCGAAACGCTGCTCGGCAGCTCTGGGAGCCGAACCCACGTCACTCCTTAGTCTTCGGTGGGGCAGTCACTTCGTTGAACGCGCGGATCGCTTCGACTGCGGTCGGCACGCCACTGTACTGCGAGACCTGGACGATCAATTCTTTGATCTCTTCGGGCGGGATGCCGAGGTTCAACGCTCCGCGCATGTGCAGTCGAAGCTCAGGCCCGCGCCCGAGCGCCATCAGCACCGTCATCGTGATTAGCGAGCGCAACTTGATCGGCAAGCCGGGGCGGTTCCAGATAGTGCCGAACAGTTGCTCGTTGAGAAAGACGGCGAACCCTTCGTCGAAGTTTCTCAGGAACGCGTCGCCGTCCCGGGCGGCCTTCTCGCCCCACAACTTCTCTCGCAACTCCATTCCTTTCTTTGCCGAATCGTCAGCCATCGGAACACCTCCGCGATGATGTTGTCACAGTTATGCGTTGCGGATCATCAGGCCCCCGTCAACCGGAATGATCGCGCCCGTGATATACGAAGCGGCGGGAAGGCAGAGGCTGAACGTGATGTGTGCGACTTCTTCCGGATAGCCGTATCGCTTCAATGCCGTGCGGCGCTTGGCGAAAATCGTCTTGTGCTCTTCGGGAATCGCGTCGGTAAGCGCGGTGCGAATCGGTCCGGGGCAGATGCAATTGACGGTTATGCCTTCGGGCCCGAGCTCGACCGCCAGCGCCCGTGTGAGTCCTATGACTCCCGTCTTGGCGACCGCGTAGGGGCTGTCGCCGGGAGTTGCGCCGAGGCCCTCGGTCGATGCGATGTTCACGATGCGCGCGGCGTCGGACTTGCGCAGATGCACCAGCGCGGCGCGGACCATTCGCTGTTGCGCGGTGAGCAAGCCGGCGAGGGTGCGGTCCCAAATTTGGTCGTAGTCGCTGGCATCGAGCGGGGAGAAGCCACCGAAGCCGGCGTTGTTGATGAGGATGTCGAGACGGCCGAAGTGCGCGGCGACTTCAGCGACGACGCGCTTGATCTCAGCCGCGTCCGACACGTCGAGGCGCCATCCGTGCGCGGTCCCTCCGGCGGCGGCAATTTCCTCGACCACGCGCGCAACTCCCGCCTCGTTGATATCGGTTGCCGCGACGAGCGCGCCTTCCTGCGCGAACAAGTGAGCGGTGGCGCGGCCCATCCCGCTGGCGGCCCCGGTAATGAGCACAGCCCGTCCCTTCACCGAGCGCTCGAGTCTTTTCAGTGGCTCCATTTTACTCCTCGTGTTGAACGCGCATTGCGATTGTCGAGCTATCACACCCGATGTTAGTTGGGATAGTGATCGTAACGAAGCGTCCGGCGAAGTTCAGAGGCGAATGATATGGCGACGAAAGAAAATGAACGCGACGCGTGGCTAGCGCAAGTCACCGAGGCTCCGCTCGAACCCCAGCTGCCGATCGTCGACCCCCACCATCACCTGTGGGACCATCCGGACAGCCGCTACATGCTCGACGAGATCTTGCGCGACACCAATTCGGGGCATCGCGTGCTCGCGACGGTGTTCGTCGAATGCATGTCGATGTATCGCGCGGACGGCCCGGAGGCGATGCGGCCGGTTGGCGAGACCGAGTTCGTCAACGGCATCGCGGCCCAAAGCGCAAGCGGGCAATACGGCGAGACTCGCGTCGCGTCGGGAATCGTGGGCTTTGCGGATTTGACCCTGGGCGCCGCAGTCGAAGAGGTCTTGCAGGCGCATATCGCGGCGGCGCCCGCGCGCTTCCGCGGTATTCGGCATGCGGGCGGTTTCGATGCGAGTCCGGACGTGCGCAATTCGCACACCAATCCGCCTGCGGATTTGTACGAATCGGCGCGTTTTCGTGAAGGCTTCGCCAGGTTGCGGGGCTTAAATCTCAGCTTCGAGGCGTGGCAGTACCATCCGCAGATGCCGGCGGTGACTGCGCTGGCGACGGCGTTCCCGGATACGACAATCGTGCTCGATCACTTCGGCGGACCACTCGGGATCGGTCCTTACGAGGGCCGGCGCGCGGAAATATTCGGCGAGTGGAAGAAGAACATAGCGGAACTCGCGCGATGCCCCAACGTCGTGGCCAAACTCGGTGGAATCAACATGCCGGTGAACGGCTTCGGGTGGCATCGCAGGCCGGCGCCACCGACCTCGGACGAACTGGTGGCGGCGACGCGGGAGTACTACCTGCACACAATCGATCACTTCGGCCCGCGCAGGTGTATGTTCGAGAGCAACTTCCCGGTCGATCGGGTTTCATGCTCGTACGCCGTGCTGTGGAACGCGTTCAAGAAGATCGCGGCGGGTTTTACCAAGGACGAGAAGGCGCAGCTGTTCCATCGCACGGCAAAGGAGGTCTATCGCCTGAAACTGGCGAATTTGTCCTGATCGTCGGCCAAAACTTTAAAACTTGCGTCGTTCGATCCCGTTGAACGAAGCGTTCAGTCCCTTGTCACGCCTTGTTTGTGACGGCTCAGACCGGGCAAACGAGGCAGGTGACTTATGGCTACGATGGTTCATCGGAAGCGGGCGACAGAAATCCATTCCGTCGGTTTCATCGATCACGCGAAGGACTCCGAAATACCAGGATGGGAAGTCGCCGTCGATCGCCTGATCGGCGAGTTGGTATGCGCATTTTTCATCGCGATGGCCGTCATGTGGATTGTGACGACGATCGCCGGGCTGTTCGGATAGATGCCTAGCAGGTTGCGGAAAAAGGGTTTTTGACTCCTGATGACATTGATCCAAGACGCATTCTCGTGATCGTAGTAATGCTTACTCTTCGCCGAAATCGTCTTTCATTGAGTTTTTCCGCAACCTGCTAGACGTTGACGGTGCTCATGTCGTGATAACGTCCGCCGGCGGCAAAGCCCTTGGGCGCGACTTCCTCGATGCGGGCGAGGTCGCTCTCGGACAGCTGGATTTTCGTCGCCGCGACATTCTCTTCCAGATAAGTGCGACGCTTGGTGCCGGGAATCGGGACCATGTCGCGGCCCTGCGCGAGCACCCACGCGAGCGCGAGCTGGCTCGGCGTGATTCCCTTGTCGCGCGCGATCTCCTTGATGCGATCGACAACCTTCAGGTTCCGCCGCATATTCTCGGCTTCGAAACGCGGCGAGAGTCTGCGCCGCATGTCGTCGTCGGGCAGCTCGCGAATGTTCCCGCTGAGGAAGCCGCGGCCGAGCGGGCTGAATGGCACGAATCCGATCCCGAGTTCGCGCAGCGTCGGAATCACTTCGTCTTCGTAGTCGCGCGTCCACAGCGAGTATTCCGACTGCAGCGCGCTGATCGGATGCGTCGCGTGCGCGCGGCGAATCGTATTGACGCCCGCCTCCGACAGTCCCAGGTAGCGGACCTTTCCCTGGCGCACCAGCTCGGCCATCGCGCCGACCGTCTCCTCGATCGGCACTTTCTTGTCGACGCGATGCTGGTAGTAGAGATCGATATAATCGACGCCGAGGCGTTTCAGCGACGCGTCGCATGCCGAGCGCACGTATTCGGGACGGCCATTGATTGCGCGCTTGCCGTCGGGCAGGACCTGGTTGGCGAACTTGGTCGCGATTATCACGCGGTCGCGGTATTTCTTCAGCGCTTTGCCGACCAGGTCTTCGTTGTGGCCGGCGCCGTAGACGTCGGCGGTGTCGAAGAAGTTGATTCCGAGCTCGATCGCGCGTTCGAGCGTCGCAGCGGATTCTTTGTCATCGCGCGGGCCGTAAAACTGCGACATCCCCATGCATCCCAGGCCCAGCTCCGATACTTCAAGTCCCTGCGTGCCAAGTTTTCGTTTTTCCATGACTGATGTCCTCGTCTTCATATTGAATAGCCGAATCCACGCCGCGATCGGAAGCGCTGTTTGACGGTTACTTCACGGCGCGCGTGGGGGGGCGAGCACATAAATAGTTTCATCGCCAAGTTTTGTCGCTGCCGACGAACTGCTAAAATTAGAGTCTGGTTGTAGCGGTGGTGGGCCTTCACTTTCTCAGTGGCCCGCTTGGACCGCATTCGAGAGGGAGGGCTCGAGACGATCGTGCGGCGCCGGCTGCGGTTGGTATCCTCACTATGGACGATTGCGTCGTTTATCGCGGCTGCGATCTTTGTTGCGGCGAGTGCGCATGCCCAGATGACCAGCGGCGATGCCAGCAGCCGCGCGCATGTGAGCAAGCTGGCGGTGACGCCAAATCCGCTCCCCTTAGACACGATCGATCTCTCCAGCCAGACTGTATCAGAGACAAGGTCCTTCATCGTTGAGGACACCGGCGGGATCGCACTATCTGTGACCGTCGCTCCCGCAAGCGGAAGCCCTTGTTTCAAGATCGCGTCGGGACAGGGCGCGTTTCTAATTCAGCCGCATGGAAATGCCACCGTCACGGTGGCGTTTGCGCCATCCGACGCTGGGGGCAGTTTCTCGGCGAAAATCAGAGTTAGCAGCGACGCGACGGCGGGCGCTAGGTCAGCCACAGTCAAACTGACAGGCTCGGCAAAAAAGCGTAAGCGGCCGACTCCGACGGCTACGCCAACGCGCACCCCCACCGCAACGGCGACTCGAACCGCGACCGCAACTGCCACGGCAACTGCAACTAAGACCGCTACCGAAACGGCGACTCCTACGAGCACGCCTACGGCAACCGCGACTCGAACCGCTACGGTGACCGCGACTGCTACCGCCTCCGCGACCGCGACCGCAACGCCGACGGCAACGGCAACAGCGACCGCGACGCCCACACCGACAGTGACTCGAACCGCGACGGCAACGGCGACTGCAACTCGAACCGCGACGGCAACTCAGACGGCGACTGCTACTTCAACTGCGAGCTTGACCGCGACGCCGACTCCCACGGCGACCTCGACTGCCGCTGTCCTGACCGACGTACTGACCTATCACAATGACAACGCGCGCACCGGACAAAATCTGACCGAGCAAACGCTCACCACCAGCAACGTCAAGACTTCGTTCGGTCAACTGTTCCAGGATTCGGTTGACGGATTGGTGGACGCGCAACCGCTCATCAAGACGCAGGTGAGTATCCCGGGCCAGGGCACGCACAACGTGCTCTACGTCGTCACCGAGAATGACACCGTTTACGCCTTCGACGCCGATAGCGCCGGCCCGCCGCTGTGGCACGTGTCGGTGCTTGGGTCGGGCGAGGTTGCCTCGGATGACCGAGGATGCAGCCAAGTGACGCCCGAGATCGGTATCACATCCACGCCCGTGATCGATCCCTCTGCGGGTCCCAACGGCATTATCTACGTGGTCGCGATGTCCAAGAATACGACGTCGGGCGCCTACTTCCAGCGCATCCACGCGCTGGACATGACGACTGGAGCCGAAGAGTTCGGCGGTCCGGTAACGGTCACCGCGACGTTTGCCCCCGGTCCTGCTTTCAGTCCGAAACAGTACAAGGAACGGGCGGGACTGCTACTGCTCAATGGCCAATTGATCACCGCGTGGGCATCGCATTGCGACATCCAGCCTTACAACGGCTGGATCATGGCCTATGATCAGACCACTTTGGCGCAGACTTCCGTTCTCGATGTCACGCCCAACGGCAGTGAAGGCGCGATTTGGCAGGCCGGCGGGGGACTGGCCGCCGACAGCCTGGGCAACATCTACCTTCTTGACGGTAACGGGACTTTCGACACGACTCTGGTCGGAGGATTTCCCAATAAGGGAGACTTCGGCAACGGCCTCCTGAAACTGTCCAACTCGAGCGGATTGCAGGTCGCCGATTACTTCGAGGCCTACAACACGGTCAGCGAGTCGAACGGCGATACGGATTTAGGTTCGGGCGGAGCGATGGTGCTGCCCGACATGACCGACTCGACGGGCACCACCAGGCATCTTGCGGTTGGCGCCGGCAAGGACACGAACATCTATCTCGTCGACCGCGACAACATGGGCAAGTTCAACTCCAATAATAATACCAACGCTTACCAGGTGCTGGCCGGCGCATTGGACAATGGCGAATGGGCGATGCCGGCGTACTTCAACGGCACTCTTTACTATGGCGGCGTGAGTGAACCACTTCAGGCGTTCGCGTTTTCGCAGGCCAGGCTGGTGGCGACGCCGTCGTCGAGCAGCAGCGAGACCTACGGCTATCCGGGAACGTCGCCGAGCATTTCGGCCAACGGGACGAGCAACGCAATCGTGTGGGCGGTGCAGGCTAACGGGTCGGCTGGAGTTCTGCACGCCTACGACGCGACGAACCTGGCCACCGAGCTTTACAATAGCAGTACGGTGCCGGCCGACAGTTTTACGGACAATAAGTTCATCACGCCGACGATCGCCAATGGCAAAGTCTACGTGGGCACCCCCAGCAGCGTGGCCGTGTTCGGATTAAAGCCCTGAGCCGGCGTGCGGCGCGGACAAGAGGGATCATTGATTCTCTGTAGCAGCAATCTGGTCTTTTTGCTCAGGAATTAAGTCTTGCGCAAATCCATCGCGAATTCGCCACGGCCCGCCCGTCCGTCGAGCGCGCACAGTAAGGCGGCGAGTTCTCACAAGGCTAAGCCCGCTCACCGCAGCGGTGCCGACCTTCTTAACATTGGGCGCAGGAGTCACCCCCTGCCGCTTGTAAGGAACCTGATGGCTGGTAGTAAGATGCGAGCATCGGAGGAAGCACCATGACAAAACTTCACGGAACTTCAAGATCGCGCAGCGCCCGGTCCTTGTGGGCGCTCGAAGAGCTCGGCGTCAAGTACGAGCACAATCCGATGCCGACGACCGAGGCCAAGTCGCCCGCGCATCTCAAACTCAATCCCAACGGGCACGTGCCGGTGCTCGAAGACGACGGCGCCGTGGTCTGGGAGTCGATGGCGATCAATCTCTATCTCGCTGAAAAGTACGGCAAAAATTTACTGTGGCCGCCGGAGCCCGCCGCGCACGCCGAAATCTACAAGTGGAGCTTCTGGGCGATGACCGAAGTCGAGCCGCATCTCATCACCATTTTGCGCAACCGGGTGATGAATCCCCCCGAGCAACGCGACGAAAAGGCCGCGCAAGCTGCGGTCGAAGCTTTGAAGGCGCCACTGAACGCGCTCGAGGAAGCGCTCAAGGGCAAGGAATACCTGCTCGGCAGGAATTTCACGATCGCGGACCTGAACGTGGCCGCGGTCATGAGCTGGATACCGATGATGAAGCTCGACTTGTCGTCGTGGCCGAACGTTGCGGCGTGGCTGCAAAAATGTCTCGGGCGTGAAGCCAACAAAAAGGTCCGTGGGCTGAAATAGACTGCGACCGGATCGAATAAGGTTTGCAAGGTCGTGCGCCGTCGCACCGGCATTGAGGTGAGGATCATGGGAGTGCTGTCAGGTTATCGCGTCATCGAACTGGCCGGGATCGGCCCCGGTCCCATGTGTGCGATGCTGCTGTCGGACATGGGCGCCGATGTGCTGCGAATCGATCGCGCGGCCGAAGCGGGGTTGGGAATCGCGATGGATCCGAAATACAGCCTGCTCAATCGCGGCCGGCGCTCGGTCGCGTTCGACCTCAAACGGCCCGAAGCGATCGAGGCCGTGTTGCGGCTGGTCGAGAAAGCCGACGCGTTGATCGAAGGTTACCGTCCTGGCGTGACCGAGCGGCTTGGCCTTGGCCCCGACGATTGCCTCAAGCGCAACCCGCGCCTCATCTACGGGCGCATGACCGGATGGGGTCAAGAAGGACCGCTCGCGCATGCCGCCGGCCACGACATCAACTACATCGCGCTGTCGGGTGCGCTGCACAGCATCGGTCGCAAGGGCGAGGCGCCGGTACCACCGCTGAACCTGGTTGGCGATTTCGGCGGCGGCGCGCTCTACTTGGCTCTGGGAGTGGTCGCGGGACTGCTCGAAGCGCAGAAGTCCGGCAAGGGGCAGGTGGTAGATGCGGCGATGGTCGATGGAGCAGCGTCGCTGATGACCGCGATTTACGGCATGCACGGCTCGGGGTTCTGGAACAACGAGCGCGGCGACAACATCCTCGACACTGGCGCACATTACTACGACGTTTACCAAACGAGCGACGGCAAGTACGTCGCGATCGGATCGATCGAGGCGAAGTTCTACGCGGAGTTGATCCGGCTGTCGGGACTCCAGGGCGAGGAGCTGCCGCATCAGCAGGATCGCAAGTCGTGGCCCAAGATGAAGGAGCGGTTGAAGACTCTGTTCCGCACCAGGACGCGCGACGAGTGGTGCAAGATCATGGAAGGCAGCGACATTTGCTTCGCGCCGGTGCTTAGCATGGAAGAAGCGCCCAAGCATCCGCACAACAAGCATCGCGGAACTTTCGTCGAGGATGGTGGCGTAACGCAGCCGGGACCGGCGCCGCGATTCTCCCGCACGCCGAGCGCTATTCAACGCCCGCCGGCGCGCGCGGGCGAACATACGGAAGAAGCATTGCGCGACTGGGGCTTCGCCAATTCGGATCTGGAGACGCTCCGCAAATGCGGCGCGATCAGCTAGGCGTTTAGCTCGTCGAGTGGCACCTGGCGTCCTTCAGGTCGGCGGTGTCTAACCCCTCCGAGGAGTTGTTGAGGCGCCGCGGACCTCAACGCGCGCTTACTTGAGTGCGGAAAACGAGGTCGGCATCAGAATGCTGTTGGTGATCGAGGCGACGATCGGGCCGCCGTCCGCTTCGGACTTCGCGCGCGCCTCGATCCATTCGGGATCGGCGGCAAAGGCGGCGAACTTCTTGTCGCGATCGCCCAACGATTCCCATTGCAGCATGTAAACCAGGTCGGAATTCGACTCACCTATCGCGACCGTCCAGAAGCCGACCTGCTTGATGCCGTGCTTCTCGAACAACCGGCAGGTGACGGTATCGAAGCGCTTAAGGATTGCGGGCATGCGTCCCGGGACACAGTGGTAAACGCGCAGCTCATAAACCATCTCGGCTACTCCTCAAGAAAGCGATTGATTCTGAACTCCTCATGCCGCCGGCTCATCGAGCAGCGCTTTGGCGTCCTTCAAATCGCCGGTGTCGAAGCAGGACTAGGCGGATTTGGCGACTGCTTTGCCCGGCGTGAGCTGGCACTCGACGAACTTTCCGCCCTTCATTATCACGTCGAGATTCGTGCGATCCTGCAGCACCCTAATGTCGCGCACCGGGTCGCCGTTAACGACCAGCAGGTCAGCGAGCTTGCCCGCTTCGATAGTTCCGAGGTCGTCTTTCATGCCGAGCATCTCGGCGCCGTTGCGAGTCGCCCAGCCGATCACGTCGAGGGCTGGAATTCCCGCGCCCTTCACGTAGGCCTCGAGCTCCTTCGCATAGTCGCCATGCATCAGCCCGGCGATGCCAAAATCGTCGCCGATGACCAGCTTGACGCCCGCCGCATGCGCCCTGGGGATCATCTTGTACGAGTATTCGAGCCCGCGTTTCATCTCGTCGTTAAAATACTCGGTCTTGCCGCTGCACCGGTGCTCCTCTGCCATCGCGTAGGTGAAGTAGAGGCTCGGGGTGACAAAAGTTCCCTGCTTGACCAGGCGCTCGATGCACTCGTCGTCCATTTGATCGGCGTGATCGATGAGGTCGAACCTCAGGTCGAGCGCGGCCATGATGCCCCGCTTGGAAACGATGTGCCCGCGGATTTCTTGCCGCGTCCGTGCGCGGTATCAGCGGCGGCTTTCATCTCCTCGGGAGTTACCATCATCATCTCGGCGGGAAAGGCGAACCCATGGCCGCCGGTCACATTAAGCTTGATGATTTCGGCGCCATCCTTGATTTCGCTGCGCACCGCCTTGCGGAACGCGTCGGGACCGTCACAGATCGGAATGCCTCCCTCCATCTGCAATTTCCACCAGCTCGGATGGACATCGGGCGAGTCGCCGGTGGTAATGAACTCACGTCCGCACGGCAGGAGACGCGGCCCCAGTATAATGCCCTCATCGATCGCACGTTTGAGCGTGGCGTCGATGTTGTGCAGCGTGCCTGCACCCACGGCGCCGGTGAAGCCGCTGCGCAGCAGCAACTCGGCGTTTTTCGCGGCGATCAACGCGAGCATCGTCGCCGGATACCTCAAGTCGATATCTTCGATGTGCTCGCAGTCGGCGTAGGCGCCATGATAGTGGCACTGCACCATCCCCGGCATCAGCGAGCGGCCGGCAAGGTCGTAGACCACGTCGTTGGCGGAGGGTTTGGGCGCGTCGCCGTTGGTTGCTACCGCGGTGATGCGATCGTCTTCGACCACGACGGTCGCGTTTTTCTTCGGCGCGTTACGGCCGTCGATCAAATTCGCGCGACGAAAGAAGATCCGTCCCATAGTAGTTGTCCTCCTTTAGACCTCACGCTTAGCGCAGATCGACTCCGGTATCCCCTTGGCGCGCGCCGCATAGGCGTGACTGTTATGCGCGGCCAGTGAGCCGCGCGCGTTCGAGCACGCCTTCAAAAATCCGCACCGCGACCGCGTCCACGAGCATCCCGCCCGCGCCTGCGGCGCCCGCGCCGTCGCGCGTCGCGGCCTGGTAGGCCTCGGACATTTTGCGCGCGTTCTCGATTTCGTGCGGCGTCGGCGCGAACACGTCGTTGGCGATTTCGATCTGGCTCGGGTGTATCGCCCATTTGCCGACCGCGCCGAGCGTTGCCGCCCACGTCGCCTCGCGCCGGTAGCCGTCAGGATCCCTGAAGTTGCCGAAGGGTCCGTCGATCGCGTCGATGCCGTTGGCGCGACACGCGGTGATCATCCGCACGCGCGCATGATGCCACATGTCTCCGGGATACCGATTCGCCGGATCGCTCGCGACGCCAAAGCGCATGCCCTGGCTGGCCGACAGATCGCCGAAGCCGAGGATCAGCGCCTCGAGCCGCGGCGACGCCGCGGCAATTTCCTCGACCCGCGCCAGCGCCGCGCTCTCCTCGATCAGCGCCTCGAGACCGATCTTGTTTTTGAGATTGAGTTTGGTCTCGAGCTGCGTCAGTAGCGTGTCGAAAAACCAGATGTCGCGCGGCGCCTTCGGCTTCGGCACGATGATTACGTCGAGCTTGTCGCCCGCGCCCTCGACCACTTCGATCACATCGTCGTGCGCCCAGTGCGTGTCGGCGCCGTTGACGCGCACGGCGCGAACCTTGTTGCCCCAATCGAGGTTGCGCAGCGCGTCGACGGCGTTCTTGCGCGCCGCTTCTTTTTGCGCCGGCGCGACCGCGTCTTCGAGATCGAGAAAAACCATGTCGGCCGGCGTACCCATCGCCTTCTCGATCATCTTTGGACTCGAAGCCGGCGTCGAAAGTTCTGAACGTCTTAGTCGAAGCGTCATGATAGCTCCTTGCGCGCGATTGAAATTCCCGCATCAGCCAGCACCTGCTCGGTATGCTCGCCCAGCCGCGGCGCGCGCGCGTAAATTCTCGACGGCGTACCCGTCAGCTTGATCGGACATCCCGCGAGCACAATCGGCGGGTTGTCGCCCGGCTGCTCGACCTCGACCAGCATGCCGCGCGCCCGCGGATGCGGATCCTCGAAAATATCCTTGGCGGTATTGACCGGGCCGACCGGCACTCTGCCGCCGATGGCGTCGACGACTTCGCGCGTACTACGCGCTTTCGTCCATTCGGTCAGAATGCCGCGCACGAATTCCGCATTTGCGACTCGCCGGTTGACGTTGCGCGTACGATCGTCGGTGACAAGCTCGGGCCGACCGAGCGCGTCGCACAGAATCTTCCAATGATTCTCGCCGGGCGCCGCGATCGCCACGGCGCCGTCGCGCGTCGGAAAAATATCGAACGGACACAACACCGGCGTCCCGTTCCCACCCGGTTCCCGGACGATGCCGCCGCTCCCGTAGCTGTAAACGATCATCTCGCACAGCGCGAGAACCGCGTCGTACATCGCGACGTCGAGGAATTGTCCCTGCCCGGTGCGGCGTGCCGCGTGAATGGCAGACACGACTCCCAGCGCGGCGAGAGTGCCGGGATAAATGTCGCCGACCGCCGGGCCAGCCCGATAGCCACCACCGCCCTGCGGACCCGTGACCGCGACCAGCCCGCCCATGCTCTGCGCAACGATGTCGAACGCGGGCCAGTCCGCGTACGGGCTCGCGCCGGTGCGGGGATCGCCGAAGCCGCGAATCGCGGCATAGACCAGCGCAGGATTGATCTCGCGCAGCCGCTCGTAGCCGATTCCCGCGCGATCCATCACGCCAGTCTTTGCATTCTCGACAACCGCATCCGCCGTCTGCACGAGCCTGAAAAACGCGTCGCGGCCCGCGTCGGTCTTGATGTCGAGCACGATACTGCGCTTGTTGCGATTGACGCTGGCGAAGTAACCGCCGTAATCGCAGCCTCTTCGATCCGCTGGATGCGGTCCGATGCTCCTGCTCATGTCCCCGGCGGGCGGCTCGACCTTGATAACGTCGGCGCCAAGGTCCGCCAGCAGCATCGTGCAGTACGGCCCGGCGAGCGCCTGCGTCAGATCGAGCACGCGAACGTCGGTGAGCGGTCCCGTGCGCGCGCTCATCGATCGCCCCAATGCGAGCGGCGCTTGACCAGCACCGTGCGCTCGCCCTCGAAGACGATGGTCCCGTCGTGCTTGGTTCCCCAATGCTTGAAGCGCACGATGCCGGCGTCGTCGCGATCGGCGTCGCGCTTTTCGAGCACCTCGCTGTAGGCATAGAGCGTGTCGCCGTGAAAGACCGGCGCAGTGAATCTGATTCCCGTCAGGCCCAGCTCGGCGAGCGCATTTTCGCCGGTGTCCTGCGTCGCCAACCCGATGCATACCGAGCCGGTCACGAGGCCGAAGACGAGGCGCTGGCCGAATTGCGTCGAGCGCATGCGATGCTCGTTGTAGTGGCCGTCGGCGGTGTTCAGCACGAGCTTCGTGAGCATCTGATTTTCGATTTCGCCGATGGTGGTGCCGCGTGCGTGGCGCATTTTCGCGCCGACCTCGAAGTCTTCGAAGTAATTTCCCGCGCCGGTCAGTTTCGAGATTGACGTACTCACTTTCTCACTCTCGGCAGCAGGCGATCGGAAATGATCCGCAATTGGATTTCGGAAGTGCCCTCGAAAATCTTGGTTAGTCGTGCGTCGCGCCAGTAGCGCTCGAGCGGAAAGTCCTTGGTGTAGCCGTACCCGCCGTGAATCTGAATCGCCTGGCTGGTGACGCGCTCGGCCATCTCGGAGGCGAACAGCTTCGCCATCGACGCTTCCTTATCGCAGCGCCGCTTGCTGTCAACTTCGGTGGCGACGAAGTAGGTAAGCTGACGCGCCGCTTCGATTTCGGTCGCCATCTCAGCCAGCTTGAACCGAATCGCCTGGAATTCTCCGATCGGCTGGCCGAACGCCACCCGCTTCTGCGCGTATGCCAACGAGTCTTCGAGGCCGCCGCGCGCAAGTCCGATCGCACGCGCCGCAGTATGCACGCGCGCCACCTCGAGCCCGCTGACCGCACCGTAGAATCCCTTGCCCTCGCCGCGGTCCTCGCGCTCGCGGCCGAGCAGCGCGTCGGCCGGCAGTTTGAAGTTGTCGAAGTGCAGCTCCCACGTCTTCCAGCCGAAGTAACCGATCTTGCGAATCGGCGAGCCCGTCAGCCCCGGCGGAAACTTGCCGCGCTCCTTGAGGACCAGGAACTGGCTGATGCCTTCGTGGCGGCGGCGCGGATCGGACGGCTGCCTGGTGCGCGCCAGCACCGAGATGAAATCCGCGCCGTCGGCAAACGTGCACCAGGTCTTGGTGCCGTTGAGCATCCAGCCGTCGCCGTCACGCGTCGCTTTGCACGAGACGTTGGCGAGATCGGAGCCCGCATCCGGCTCCGACAACGCCGCCGCGCCGAGAAATTCTCCGCGCGCCATCCGCGGCAGGTACTCGCGCCGTTGCGCCGCCGTGAAGCCGCCGCCGAGTCCGTTGCCGCGCGCGATTATGCTCGCGACGCTCATCCACGCGCGCGCGAGCTCCTCGGTGATCAACACGTATTCGAACGCGCCGAGGCCAAGGCCGCCGTACTCCTCCGGGATGACGACGCCGAAGTAGCCCATCTCTGCCAGCTTGTCTCGCAGCGCCATCGGGATGTCGCCTTGCTCGGGGTCGAGTTTGTTCGCGACTGGCAGCACCTCGTTCATCGCGAAATCGCGCGCCGCATTCTGGATCATCCGCCGCTCGTCGGTCATGTAGCTCACAGTGGCGCTCCTCTGCGTTTGGCGACGAGGTTGGTCCGCTCGTAGCTGACGACGAGCTCGTCGCGTTGATTGCGCGCTTCGGTGCGCCAGGTGACGATTCCGAAATTTCCGCGGCTGGCGGATTCGCGCGTGGAGACGACGGTGCTGCGCGCGGTCAGCGTATCGCCGGGATAGACCGGGCGGTGAAATTCCAGATTGTTGATGCCGAGAAAGGGCCCGCCGGCTTCGCTCAAATCCTCGACCGAGATGCCGACCACCGTGCACGCTACGAGCATCGGATTAACCACCACATCGGGATGCCCGTGCGCGCGCGCATACTCGGCGTTGAAGTACAGCGGGCAATGCGCGAGCGTCGCGGTGGTGAAAATCGAATTGTCGCCGGCGTTGATCGTGCGGCCCCAGTGATGCTCGAAGACCTGGCCTTGGTGAAACTCTTCAAACGAATGCCCTTTGTGCACGAGCTTGAACTGACTGAAATCGGGATCTGCCATAACCAAGCTCCTAGCAGAACTCTCGTCGCGCGGCGAATCTCGGCGCCGAATCGATTGCGCCTTCCGCGACCCTCGATGGGTTAACTTACAACTATTTCGCGGCTTTCAGAAAATGGCCGAATCGTGCAAGATGGCGCCTGATCCACAACCATCGGAGACTCGCATGAAGACAGAAACGATCGAATACAAGGACGGCGACGTAACGCTTCGCGGCTATCTCGCTTTCGACGACACGAAATCCGGCAAGCGGCCCGGAGTTCTCGTGATGCCTGAGGCGTTCGGCTTGGGCGAGCATGCAAAGAAGCGCGCCGAGCGCCTGGCGGCTTTGGGCTACGTGGCTTTCGCGGGAGACCCGTACGGCAACGGAATCGAGGTATCCAGCCTGCCCGAGGCGATGAAGCTTGCGACCCCGCTGTTTACTGATCCGGCAGAACTTCGCAAACGCGCCCGCGCCGCTCTGGATTATCTCGCTTCAGTTCCCCAGACCGACGCTGGTCGATTGGCCGCGATCGGATTCTGCATGGGCGGCACATTCTCGCTCGAACTCGCTCGCGACGGCGCGGCGCTCAGGGGCATCGTCAGCTTTCACGGCGGCCTACAGACACAGCGACCCGCCGAGGCTGGAAAGGTCAAGGCGAAAATTCTCGTCTGCACCGGTGCCGACGACACCTTGGTGCCGGTCGAGCAGGTCATTGCCTTGGCCGCCGAAATGACCAAAGCCGGTGCGGACTGGCAGATCACTACCTACGGAGGCGCAAAGCACGGCTTTACGAATCCGCAGTCCGACAGCCTCGGGATGCCCGGCATCGGATACAACAAGCTCGTGGACGCGCGATCGTGGAAGGCTATGGCCGACTTCTTCGAAGAGATATTTGCGGCCTAGCGGCGAGATCTCTTCCTGGAACGAGTCTTTGCTTTCGTTGCCGCCGGCATTCTTCGCCAGCTGAATCCGCGAAGATGGTGACCCCTAAGGGATTAGGAGAACCCTGCCGACCGCCTGCCGGCTTTCGATGTAAGCGTGGGCGGCGGCGGCCTCCGACAGCGGGAAGGTTCGATCGATCACGACCTTCAATTCGCCGCGCGCGGCCTCGTCGATCAGGCGCTGTATCATGTTATGCGCACGATCGGTGCCGATCTCCGCTCCCAGGAAAACTCCGGTCAAGGAGCGGTTGCCCGCCATCAGCGAGGAGACGTCTATCGTCATCGCTTCGCGGCCGGCCGCACCGACCATCGACACGCGCCCGCGATAGGCGAGCGATAGCAGGCTGCCTTGCAACGTCGCACCGCCTACGGGGTCAACGACAAGGTCGACGCCCCGGTTGCGGGTTATCTTCATCACCGACTTGACGACGTCATCAGTCTTATAGTTGATCCCATGATCGAGACCCAGCGGCTTCAGCCGTTCCAGCCGCTCGTTGCTCGAGGCCGTCGCGAGCACGGTCGCGCCCGCCCGCTTGGCTAGCTGTATTGCTGCAACTCCCACGCCGCTCGCGCCCGCCTGCACCAGCACCGTCTCGCCCGCCTTCAACCGCCCGAACTCGAACAGGCAATCGTCCGCGGTGCCGAAAGGCACGGGTATGGCCGCGGCCAGCTTGATGTCGAATCCCTTCGGCACCGGCCACGCATTGCGCGCCGGCACCGAGCGCAACGCGGCGTGCGAGCCCATGGCATTAACGGTGGTGACCTTCTGTCCTAACTTCAGGTCCTTCACCTCCGCGCCGACCTCGACGATCTCGCCGCCGGCCTGGTAGCCAACAACATGGGGCTTGCTGGACAGCGCGCCGTGCCAGCGATTGAGCGTGTCGCCGCCCTCGATACTCACCGCCTCGACGCGAATCACTACGCCCTTCGGATGGCACTCGGGATCGGGAACGTCCTCGTACTTGAGAACTTCGGGCCCGCCGTTCTGATAGTAGACTGCAGCCTTCATCGCTCACCTCCAATCACTTTGCCACCGGCGGCGCGCATCACTCGACGATGGCCGAATAGATGATATTCCTGAGTTGTCCGCGGAAGTTGAAGGTGGCCGACGGCATCAACTGCGTCATGAAAATCGCGACCATGTCCTCTTTCGGGTCGACCCAGAAGATTGTTGAGGCCGCGCCGCCCCAGTAGTACTCGCCGCCGCCGAGCGCACCCGCCTCGACCTGGCCGAGCGTCATCGCGAAGCCCAGGCCGAAACCGACGCCTTCGTACGCGGTTTCCGAGAACGCGCCAATCGCCATCGCGCTCAGATCTTTGCCGCCGGCAAGATGGTTGCGATGCATCAGCTCGATGGTGCGAGGTCCCAGGATGCGCGCGCCGTCCAGCTCGCCGCCGCGCCGCAGCATCTCGCAGAAGCGCAGATAGTCGGCAGTCGTGCCGGTCAATCCTCCGCCGCCCGAAAAGAACGTGGGCTGGTTCAGATAGTTGCTGCGCTCCGGATCGTCGATCAGCTTCAGCGTTTTGTCGGCCTGCCGCTCATAGTTCGCGGCAAAGCGGTCGGCCTTGCGCGGCGCGACCATGAACGAAGTGTCGTTCATGTCGAGCGGATCGAAAATCGTCTCCTGCAAATATTGGTCGAAGCGCTTTCCGGAAATCGCCTCGACCAGGTAACCGCACACGTCGGTCGAGAGCGAATACATCCATCGCTCTCCCGGCTGATAGCGCAGCGGCACCTTCGCCAGCTTGTCCGCAAAACCGCTCAGCGTCTCGCCCGCGCCGCGTCCTACTCCCGCGTCGCGATAGGCGCGGTCAACGGGATGATTGGTCGCGCCGTAGGTAAGTCCGCCGGTGTGGCTGAGCACGTTACGCATCGTCATCGGCCGAACCGGCGCCGCAGTCTCCATGCTTGCGCCTTCGCCTGCGACCCACACCTTGTGCTCACGCCACGCCGGAATGAAGCGCGACACCGGATCGTTGAGCTGGAAGTGACCCTGCTCGTAGAGCGTCATCAGCGCCACCGACGTGATCGGCTTGGTCATCGAATACAGCCGGAAGATCGTATCGTCCGTCACCGGCTTGCGGCGCTCGCGGTCCATCAGGCCTTGCGATTTGAAATAAGCAACGTGGCCGTGCCTCGCCACCAGCGTCTGGCATCCGGCGATTTTGCCGGGCGCGACGTAGTTCTTGTCGAGGTGGTCGGTAATCCGGTTGATTCGTTCGGGCACGAATCCGGCCCGCTTGGGTGCCAGTTCCATGTATCCTCTCCTCCGTTGCGTCGATCAGCATTCCTCTGCGTCTGCTGAAAAGCACCGAATGTGATCCTAAAAGTAAATCGGATTCACGTACAGGGACGGTTCACAGCCGCCTTGGCGATGATCTAATACGAATTGGCGCAATTGTCGCGTCATCGATCAGGATGCCGCGACCGGGCATTACGGCAACTCCGG
The DNA here is from genome assembly GCA_963842085.1 of uncultured delta proteobacterium. Taxonomy (GTDB): domain Bacteria; phylum Desulfobacterota; class Binatia; order Binatales; family Binataceae; genus Binatus. The sequence goes on along the minus strand of CAWJET010000001.1, from coordinate 614,336 downwards.
CGGCTTTGGACGCGACAGAAGATGTCCGAGTTCAAATGTCGTATTCGGTGAGGATGGCGCGTCTTAATTTTGCAAAATGAACCACAGCCGCCAGGTACTGAAGCTTCCTGGCAGAGGGACCCGGCTCGCCGAGACTAAGACCGTATCGACATTCAAAGTATTTGAGCACCTTCGCGGAGACTGAATCCGGGAGTTCTTCGGCAGCGGATTTAGATGGGCTTCCTTTCTCCGGTTTCATGAAAATCTTTCGCGCGATTCCTTCGGGGAACACGCCCAGGCTCACTAGCATGTCAGCCGCCAGTTCTTCCGGTTCGTTCAGATGTTCTGCAAAGGCATCGGCCAGGAACTGAACGTGTTTTTTGCGCGAATCAAACAGCCGTCCGATCACGTGATGGCCCATTTCGTGCGAAAACGCCGCGCCGACCGCAGCGGGATGATGCGCGGTGTTCACGCAGATCAACGGCAACTGCGACGCCCCAATTTTGCGCACGTAAAAACCCAACAGGCCAAGCCCCTCCGCGCCACTGAGTTTTGCCATCTGGAACCGAACTCCCAACCCCGACCAGAGCCGCGTAAACTCCCTGGGCGAAACCAGTCTCACGGATTCGGCGTTCAAATGCGGCCAGACGGCGCTTCTCGCTTCCGCGACTATCTCCCGAACCTCGGAGCGCCCGAACGATTTGCGTAGCGTGCGTCCGTAGTCGCATTGCTCGAGAAATCGAATTTCCGCAGGAACGCTGCGGCCAGGCGCCGAGGCCGGGCGCGAAGCCCTGCCAGCCTTGACGATGTCGGCAGCCAATTGATCGAACGGCGAAAAACTTTTTTTGGTTGCTCTAGTTGTCGCGATCCTTCTGCAAACCCGTCATCGAGTCCATAGAAACAGCCAAGCTAAGTGCTGCTAACGCTAACTCCAGTTAAGCACGGAGTTAGCGGAAAGGAAAATCCCTGCTTGGTTGCATTGTGCAACCGGAGGAGGCCCCGCGATTCAATAATCGATGTTAGCGGTTGACTATATGTTAGCGAATCAAGCAAAAAAGTGACCTGGCGTTATTCTTTTCAATGACTGAATTTTTTTCGAACACCGGCGCACAAATGTGTCAACTTGTTGTTGCGCAGCATCGACGTCCGTTCCTTCCGATACGGCCGGCGAAGAACCGCGGGCCGCCCCGTACCATCTACACCCTACCCTCCATTCCGCAATCGCTCAAACAACTCAAAAAGGAGACATTCAATGGAAATGCGCCTCTTAACCACAGAAGGCGATCGAAACGTTTTCGCCCAGCGCCTCGCCGATGCGCGCGCTCTGCACGGAGCCTGCTTCAGAGACGTTGGCCGCACGCATACGTCAAACACGGTTCGTCTCGCGGCCGCGGACGTCTACGCATTGTTCGAAACGGAACGTGACCCGGCCGAGCGCATGACGGCGGGCGTCGCGCTCCACGATCTCGAGACCTTTCCGCAAAGCTGCGAGCAGCCTGATCTTTCGCGCTACGCGCCGCGGTCGGTGCTGGAATGCAGCGATCATTGGTCGCTGTCGCGAGGCGCGGGGATGCAGGCGTGGCGCGGCATCGCGGTTCAAGTGGTTCGACGAAACCCGCGGGCGGTGCTCGTGTACCTGGCGGTCGGGAGATCCGATCACGCCGGATTCTACGCGGCGATGGGATTCGTCAATGCGGGAACGCCCGTCGAATATCCGTATCTCGAAGGTCCCGACCAGGGCCGACTGTGGGTTCAGCCGATGATCCTCGAAGGCGAAGCGCTGGCAAGGCTGACCGCAAACGTTCACCGCTTGAGGATCGAAACTTCGGACAACTACCTGACTATTCGGTTCGGCAATTCCGATCGGTTGAGGCCGGCAGCGAGTCGCTATCCGCAGCGAATCGAGGAGATGGCTGCCGCCCAGGCCCAGGCCTGAATTCGTCCTACAACGATCCGGCGAACAGTTTCCCAAAATGAAAAAGACAGAGGAAAAAATATGAACATCGATCTAGCAAATGAGCGCACTGGATCGCCCGTCGGACGATTTTGACGGCGCCATTCCGATCAAGCTGACCAAAGATGAGCTGCGAGATTTGTCGGCTCATAGCCCGCTGAGAAGTACTCTTCATATCCTTGCTGAATGGACGCTGATACTGACCGCCATCTGTCTCTGCCAACGCCACTTCAACCTCGTCGTGTACCTGCTGACCGTGGCATTCATTGGGGCGCGGCAACACGCGCTGCTCATCCTGATGCACGACGGCGTTCACTATCGGTTGTTCCGCGACCGGCGCCTCAATGACTGGACCGCCGAGATCATTCTGGCATGGCCGAACCTGATCTCGGCGCGCGCGTATCGCAAGAACCACTTCGCGCATCATCGCTATCTGAATACCGCTCAGGATCCCGACTGGGCCCGCCGCCAGGGCGATGCGACGTGGGTATTTCCCAGGCACTGGGTTAGGCTCGCGATGCTGTTGCTGCGCGACGTGTCCGGGCTGGGCGCGATTTTCTATCTCAAGCTGGCGCGAACTCTTCTGTCGCGGAATACCGGCGTGAGCCGCGGTTTTCTGGTCGCGCGCTACGGCTTCTACGCCGCGGTGCTGCTGGTGTTCGCCTGGTTCGGCGCGCTTCATCTTCTCCTGATGTACTGGTTTGTTCCGTTGTTCACCTGGCTCATCGTAATTTTCCGCGTCCGCAGCATCGCCGAGCATTCCGCCATCGGGGGCAGGTCCAACGCCTACGCACAGACCAGGTCAATACGCGCGTCCATACTCGAGCATGTGTTCGTCGCCCCGAAGAACGTCAACTACCACATCGAGCATCACTTCTACCCGAGCGTACCGTTCTATCGGTTGCCGGAACTCCATCGGGTGCTGATGTCGAAGTCGGAGTTCAAGGAGTCGGTTCACCTCACCCGCAGCTATCTTGGGGTGCTCCGCGAATGCGTTCGCGACTCGCGCTCGACAACCTTAGGCCTGAGGCAAATGCTCCGGATGCGCCCGAGCCGCGCCCAGGTTTGATCGAGCATCGAGCAAATGCGTGCTGATGCCCAAGCGGCGGCGGACTCTCAAGTCCGCCGCCGCTAAATCCCTGTGATTGTCGTGTCGCCGCGAGTCAGGACGCGCGTGCTTCCGGAAATATCCGGAGAAAATTTTCCGAATAGAACCGATCGCGGATCGCCGCCGGTCGATTTCCGAGCGCCGCCTCGAAGCGGGCCAGCGGGTTGCGGCCGCCCTCGGTGTGCGGGTAGTCGGTCGAGAACAGGTACAGCTCCGGGTTTGACTGATCGATAAGCGCTCCAACGTCCTCGAACACGAACGGCGTGAATGCCATCTGCTGCGTAAGCTGTTCGGACGGCTTGCGCGTGAAGCGCGCCAGGTTCGCGTCCGTCTTGCTCCAAATTCTCGCCACCCAGTCCAGGCGCACGAGCAGCGACGGCACCCATCCCGCGCCCAGCTCGACGCATGCGCCGCGGAGCTTCGGAAAACGCTCGAAGACGCCGTCGATCAACATCATAGAGAGAAACGTCTCCGGCCCCTGGTGCAGCACGGCGACGTCCTTGGTGCGAAGATTCTCGCCGCCGCCCATCCAGTCTTTGACCGGCGGCCGGCCGTTGTTCACCCATGCTTTATCCAGTTGCAGCGGTGCGCCGCCGACATGCATCACGAACGGCGTGTTCGCCTCCACCAGCCGCGCCCAGAAAGCATCGTATTCGACGTGGCCGGGCGACCTGCCGCCGCACGCATGATGGGGCACCCAGATGGCCCTGGCGCCGCTTTTCAGCGCGAACTCGAGTTCCGCGAGCGCGAGTTCCGGCTCGTCCAGCGGTGCGATCGCCACCCCCATCAGGCGCGAGTCGTGCGCGCAGAAGTCCGCCATGTGCCGGTTGTGCGCGCGCGCCGCACCGTAGCGCAGCTTCGGCGCGATCTTCGAGCTCGGTGAAAACGGCATCGCCACGCTGTGCGTCGCGAACACGAGCTGTTTCTTGAAGCCGAGCATGTCCACAGCCTTCGATCGCGCCCATCAAAGGCGCCCAACGCCTGGATCTCTTTGGAGCTTTCGATCAAGCGATCGCCGAGTGCGATCATCTCGGCGACATGCTGCTCAGTATGCTGTCCGCCGCGCGCCATGATCTCCGCGACTTCCTCATCAGTAACCAGCGACGCGCTGTAACTTACCGCCGGGATGTCCTTGCACAGCTCCGGGTCCGCATACTTCTGCAGAAAATCCGGAAGCTCCATGATATGGCTGTCGGCGTCGTAAATCGGCCGGTTGTCAGGTGCATAGGCCATAAAGGGTTCCTCTATTTGCCGAGCGCTCGTGTCCGGGATGCTTGAGGAGCCGATTAAAGCATCAACGTCAGCTCCCGCTCAAGGAAACAGAATCCGGGATTCTTCGCTTCGTGCTAGAATGACAAATGAGGAAGTTCCAACAGGGACGAAGCCCCGCATCTTCTCTTGCCATCGGGTGCAGGGACCCGGTGGCGATCACCCCTGCTGAAACCCGCCGCGGGTTTCACATTAAATTAAGTTCCGCTGGACTCGCGGCGCCGTAGGCGTTGTTATGACGTAGCACTCGGAGGCGCCGATGCCTGAGCAAGATTTCTATTTCAACCCTTTCGACCAGGAATTCCGTGCCAATCCTTATCCGCACTTCCCCGCGCTGCTCGACGGCCCTCCGCGCCAGCTCAAGCTCTACATGCCGACTACGCTCGTGGCCCGCTATGCTGACGTGATCACCGTCCTCCACGATCACGAACGCTTCACCGTGCGCCGCCCCGAAATTCCGTTTCGTCAGCGAATCGATCCCTTCGGCGGCGCGCCGACCATTCTCACCGCCGATCCGCCCGTGCATTCCCGCCTGCGACGCCTGGTCAGCAAGGCCTTCACCCCAAGACGCGTGCGCGAGCTCGAGCCGCGAATCCGGGAGATAACCGCCGACCTGCTGGGCCGAGCAACTGACTCATCCGAAGTAGAAGCGATGGCCACGCTGGCCAATCCGCTGCCGGTGATTGTGATCGCGGAGCTGCTCGGGGTCTCGGCCGCCGATCACGCGCAGTTCAAAAAGTGGTCCAACGATCTTGTCAGTTCCTTCGGCCAGGACATGGCGAGCGGCCCGTCCCCCGCCGGCATAGCGGCCAAAGATGAGCTCCGCCGCTACCTGGCCGACGCGATCAAGCAACGCAGCGCGAATCCCGCCGACGATCTGATCAGCGCGCTCATCGCCGCGCGTGACGAATCCGACGCGCTCAGCGAAAACGAGCTGCTCGCATTCGTCGTATTGCTGCTGCTTGCCGGAAACGAAACGACCACCAATCTGATAGGTAACGGTCTGCTCGCGCTATGCCGCCATCCCGAGCAGCAAAATCGCCTGCGCGAGAACCGCCAGCTCATCCCCACAGCGATCGAAGAGATGCTGCGTTATGACCCGCCCGTCCAGATGACCCTCCGCATACCGACGGCGGCGGCCAACATCGGCGGCACTGAGATGCCCGCGGGCAGCCTCGCGTTTATTCTTCTAGCCGCCGCCAACCGCGACCCCGCACACTTCCCAAATCCGGAGCAGTTTGACGTCGCGCGCGAACCCAACGAGCACGTGTCCTTCGGCGAGGGAATCCACTTCTGCCTCGGTGCGCCGCTGGCGCGACTGGAAGGCGCGATCGCAATCGAATCGATGCTGGAGAAATTCCCACGCCTGCAATTGGCCGACCCGTCCGCCAAGCTGGAATACCGCGGCTCCTTGGCGCTTAGAGGCCTGAGCGAACTCCGCCTGTCAGCGCGTTAGCGCCCCCCTGATGGTGCAGAAGAGACCGCTGTGGTCGGAGTAGGGTACATCGGCCCGCTGATTTGCGATTAGCTTGAGGTCGGCAGAAGCCGTCCACGCCCGCGAGTTTGCCGCGACTATATAGTCAATCCATTCGGCACGTTGATTGCGCTGGTTCGCGGTCGTTCCGCGGTTATATATCTTCCGCGCCTCGGCCGTCAGATCCGTTCCGAGTGCCGCGATGTGTGAATAGAGCGGCTCGTGCGGGTCGGTGTTGAAATCTCCCGCAACGATCGCGGGTACCGTCGCATCGAGATGCGAAACGACCCCGCGCACCTCGATCAACTGCGCTTGCCGAACTGCGGCATAGTCGCTGCCGGAATACTGTGCCTGGAGATGAGTATCGACTGCGCAAATGCGCTCCTCACCGCGCTCGAGCTCGACCGTCAGAACACCTTTCCCGCCAAGTCCATCGCCCTCCCAGACTTTCCATGCGGGCGCGCTCGAGGCGAAGGCGTGAAACTTCGGCGCTCCGCGCACGCGCCATCCGGCAGCAGCGCTGACAAATGCGAGCAGTCCGCCGCGCGGACCGCCAACGCGGCGCCTTACACATATTGGAATCCAATCCGGCTGGAGCGTACGTGTCAGACGCGAGAGATGCGAGCCGAGCCAGACCTCCTGCAACAGGACAACCTCCGGCGCCAATTCGCGAATCTTCGCGCCAACCCGATTCATTCGGGCGTCAGGATCTCTGGACAGCGGCCAAGCCAGTCCGTGCAAGTTCCAGGACAGAACCCTGAAGGAGAAGACGCGCATTGCTAACCGCGAGCATAGCAGGACCCGCGATCAACCCGGAGATCTGCATGCTGGCGATCGCTTGTAATAGTTTAGTTCGTTCCCAATTATGATCGCGCAAGGAAACCGAAAAGTGCGGAAGCGACAGGATTGGAGACTGACGTGATCGAAGCGGTGATATGGGATTTCGGCGGCGTGTTCACGACCTCGCCGTTCGAGGCCTTCGCGCGCTATGAGCGCGACAGAGGCATCCCGCTCGGCGTGATCCGCAAGATCAATTCCACCAATCACGAGAACAATGCGTGGGCGATGTTCGAGCGGTCGGCGATTGACTTTGCCGGCTTCGACGCCGCCTTTGCGGCGGAAGCCAGGATGCTCGGCTACGAGATACCGGGCCGCGACGTCCTTGCGCTCCTGGGCGGCGACTTCCGGCCCGAGATGATCGAGGCGCTGTGGCGTATTAAGTGCAAGTTCAAAACCGGCTGCATCACCAACAACATGCCGCCGGACGCGGCCCGCGCCGTCGCCACCGCCCGCTCGATCTACTCGCGCGAGATCATGGAACTGTTCGACGAGCTGCTCGAATCGTCAAAGGTCGGAATCCGCAAGCCCGATCCGCGGATCTACCTCATGATGTGCGAGAAGCTCGGCGTCAAGCCAGACGCGTGCGTCTATCTCGACGATCTCGGCGGCAATCTCAAACCCGCTCGCGCCATGGGTATGACAACCATCAAGGTGGAGAGCGGCCCGCAAGCGATTGCCGAACTCGAAGCCGCGACCGGAATAAAATTGACCTGACCGTTTTTCGGATGTCGCAGTTCTGCGTACGCACTGCTCGCGTCTTCAGGTCATGAAAAATTTACCGGGTCCTTCGGGAGGCCGCTAACGGCTAATAAAAAGTGGCCTTTTGCCAGCAGACTTCAATTGGCAGACGTTTTGCTCAATGCGTAAGAGATTTTGACGAAGGCTCAGAAGTGGAGGCGGAGAAACATGGAATTGAGCACATACGTGGCGTCCGACGATCTGCCAAGCATATTCCACAATGTAGGCATCTTGCCCGTTCAGTACGCCGAGGCGCGCAGCAAGAAGCTGCCCACACAAGGTGAGCGTAAGCTTCTTTTCGCGGTGCTCGAAGATGCCATCCGATGCTACCTCACTCATCGCGATGCCGGTCCAACTTCGCGCGACAACCCGGAGTTCCGCGAAGCGGCCGAATGGCTCAGCTCCGACGAGGAATCCGGCCCGTTCGCGTTCGTCCGGGTCTGCGAGACCTTGGGTATCAACGCCAATCACTTGCGCGCGGGTATCCACAACCACACGGGACGTCTGGAAGAGATCCGCACCTGAGCGGCAGGTGGCGCGGCTCGCGCAGGCTTCAGCCAAGCGCGCGGGTGAATTCGTCGAGCAGATCGCGCCAATGCTCGGTGCCGACCGAGATGCGCACCAGTGATTCGCTGATTCCCGCCGCCGACAATTCCTCTGGCGACAACTCGCTGTGGGTGGTCGTCATCGGATGGCATACGAGGGTTTCGACGCCGCCGAGGCTGACGGCGTTCTTGGCGATCTTCAGGTGGCGCAGGAATTCGAAAGCGCCGGTCTTTCCGCCCTCGACCTCCAGCGACAGGAGCGAACCCGGGTAGTCGGTCTGCGCGTCGCGAATCCTGATTTGGGCGGGGTCGGTGAACAGGGAAGGATAGATGACGCGCTTGACGCGCGGATGCCTGGCCAACTGCTCGGCGATTCGCTGCGCGTTCTTGCTCTGCCGATTCATCCGCAGCGCGACGGTCGAAAGGCGCGAATCGAGCATCCAGCATTCGTCGGCCTGCAGGATGTTGCCGAGCAGCGCGCGCATTCCGGTCAGCGTCTGGATCAATTCAGGATCCGCGGAGAGTACCGCGCCGGCGAGCAAGTCGCTGAATCCGCCGAGGAACTTCGTCGCCGAGTAAATCGCGAGGTCGGCGCCGTGAATCAGCGGATGCTGAAACGTGGGACCAAGCAGGGTGTTGTCGATGGCGAGCAAGGCGCGCTTTTGTTTTCGGCGCACCGCGGCGGACGCTTGCGCGATATCGGTCATCACGAGGGTGGGATTGGCGGGAGTCTCGATCAGAACCAGGCTTAGATTATTTGCCTGCTCAATCGCCTCGGTCAGCGCCTTGGTATTGCCGGCGGGCACTGCGCGCGCGTCGAAACCGAGCGGTTCGATTACCTGGTGGATCAAATGTTGGCTGCCGCCGTACAGAGGCTGGGTGTAGATGAGCGAGCCGCCGCGTTCCAGGAACGCGAGCATCACGGTGAAGATCGCGGCCATGCCGGAATTGAAGATGGCGGCGGAATTGGCGCCGCGCTCGAGCGGCACGAGCTGCTCCTCGAGGATTTCGGCGTTGGGATGATTCAGCCGCGCATAAATCAGGTCGGGACGATCGTCGCCGAGCGGACGGATTTTTCCGAGCACGATTCGAAACGCACGCTCTGCCGCCTCCGGACTTGGAAAGACGAAGGTCGAACTCCGGTAGACCGGCGGCCTGGCCGAGCCGACCGACAACTTCGGGTCGAAGCCCCTGGTCAGCACGGCGGTCTCGGGCCGCACGCGATAGGAAATCTTGCGCATCAGCGACTCCCGTCGCGAGTATCCCTGGGCTGCACGTCGGCATAGCCGAGTCCCAGGTGCATCCGGTAGCCAACGAGATCGCGCACGGGCTTGGAGAGCGTGCGCGCGACGTCGCGGGGCGTGTCGATGTACTGGTTTTCTTCCTGCCGCAGCCATCCGAGCGAATACGAAAGGAAGACGCCGTAACGCCACTCGTCGGTTCGATTCGCGCCCGCGCCGTGCAGCGTGCCACCCATCCAGAGCAGGACCGAGCCCGCGGGCATCGCGGCCGCGACGACTTCCTCGGCAGGCGCGGTGCGATCTGCGGGCCACAGATGACTGCCGGGAACGATATGGGTTCCGCCGTTGGCTTCGGTGAAATCGGTTATCGCCCACATGCTGGCGAGGATCATGCGCGGACGAGGAACTCTAAAAAATTGATACGGATCCTCCTCGCGATGGAGTACTTGCTCTCGCGCGCCGGGACCGATTTTGAGCGCGGCGGTCGCATGCACCTGGTAGTGCGTGCAGTTGGGTTTCAGGATCGCGTCGCACGCCGACAGCATCAGCGGATGCGTCACGAAGGTGCGGAAGGTTTCCGACCGGGCGACCAGCGCGGTGACGCGCTTGGTGTGGCCGGGATAGAAGTCCGGATTTCCACCGTCTTCGGCGTATTTTTTGTTGAGGCTGGCGTTCGGGTCGGCGATTTCGAGATGAGGCGCCAGTTCGCGCACGAGCGCGTCGCGAGTGGTTTGATCGATCACTCCGGTGACCACAACGGCGCCGTCGCGCTCCAGGCGCGCGACGACCTTGGCGGGAGAATCGTTGGCGGAGACTACAGGGATTGACGGCATCGGCAAATCCTCCAGTCGCAAGCACTCGCGCGGCGGGCACGAACCCCCTTACCGTCTAATTTCTTATCAACTAGCGGCGGCTCGTGACACTGGCGGCGACCACGGGCGTGGGAGTTCCTTCCCGGAGAGCTTCGGCGACCTCGCCGAGATGGGCGCGGACGACGTCGGCCGGCACTTCGCCCGCCGCAAGCCGGCGCGCGGGTCCAAGGCGCATCAGGTGGAAAACGAATATCGCGAACGCAAGCCCTGCTGTCACCACGATCAGAGAAATCATCGCACCTGGATCGGTGCGCAGCGAGCTGACGCGATCCAGTACATAAATGACCGAAAATACCGAGACGCCAATCGATATCGCCGCCACCGTGAGCACGTCGCGCAGCGGCTGCGACGCGCCTTTGGCCAGATAGCGCTTAAGCTCGCCGCTGGAAAAGTAGTCGAGGAACCAGCCGACGTCTTCGTCAGGGCCGGGTTTCGGCGGCGGCACGATCACCCCAGTCAGCGGGTCGAGAACCGCTTCGCCGCGAGTGTGGCTCGCGATACCATCGAGAATCGCGCGATGGATCGTCTGAGTGATCGGGAACCTGCGCGCGATCAGGAAAGAAAGCATCGAGCAAATCGCCGGGCCCAGCGCGAAGATCGCCCGAATCGCGAAGACGACGCGCGGCGCCTGCACGGCGTTGGGGATGTAGCCGAGCGAGGCGAGAATCGCGATCGGAACAGCGGCGCTCGGAATCGCAACGAACTTCGGCAGCATCGACCAGAACGCAGTGTACTGCGCTTCGCGCCGCTTGCCGGTGTAGAGCTCGTCGTAGTCGATCACGTCGGCCTGCATCGAGGGCGTCAGGAACAAACCGGCGCCGAATCCGATACCCGCCCAGCAAATCAACACGAGCAGCCACCAGGTGTCGCCGGGCCCGAGCAGGAACATCGCGCCGCCGCCGGTGATGCCGAGAAAAAAGCTCGCGAGATACGCGTTGAGCTTTCCGACTCGGCGTGCAACCCAAACCCACATCGGCAGCGAGATAAAACCGAACGCGAAATAACCGAGCAGCAGCATCGAGAGCCAGAAAGTCGGATTGTCCGGCCGGATTACGTAGGCGTTGAAGAACGGCATCATCGTGGCCGGAATCGCGCCGGCGATGCTCCCGACGACGTAGCTGCCGAGCAGAATCCCGAACGGGCGGTTGCGCAGCGCGCGCCGCACGCCGGGCACCAGGGGATTTGATTCGCGGGCGACGAAGTCGGGCCGCTCTTTCACGGTCAGCACCAGCAGCCAGTAGAGTATGGTGAGTAGTACGCCGAAGAAGATGCCGAGCCGGAAAAACACTTGCCGGTCGGTCAGGTGCAGCGCTTTCATCATGACGCCGGGCGCCGCCGACGCGACGATCGTTCCCAAAATGGTGAAAGACTCGCGCCACGCGAACAGGGTCGAGCGCTCGTGATAGTTCTGCGTGAGCTCCGGGCCAAGCGCGTAATGCGGCAGGACATAGACCGTATGAAATATAAAGTAAAGGATGAAGGTCACGCCGAACCAAAGCGCCGCGCGGCCGCCGGTCAACGAAGCCGGCGGATTCAGCAGGCAGAAAAAAGCCACCCCGCACAGCGGAGCGCCAATCAGCATGTAGGGCCGCCGACGGCCAAGCCGCGTGTGCGTGTGATCGGAGATCCAGCCCATCAGCGGATCGCTCAGCGCGTCGAGCGAACGCGCGATCGCGATCGCCATCGCGAGATACCCCAGCGGCACCAGCACGACGTCGGCGTAAAACTTCGGCATGTGGATGAAGATCGGGATGACCATGGCGGCGCCGGCGAAACTGGGGGCGCCGTAGAGCAGCTTGATCCTGAGAGTCAATGGTTCGGAGGTGTGCGCGGCAGGAGTGGCGCTTCCGCCGGCAATTTTCGCTTCCGCTGAATCCATCCAGACCTCCGGACCTGCTCGCGCGATTCGACCCTGCGAGTCCTGCAACTGATGTTAGATTACTTAGCGGCTCAATGGGAGCGACTAAATGCAGTAGATCCGCTGCATCTGGAGGCGATGTGTCTAGCGGCCCTTGAACTCGGGCTTGCGCTTCTGCATGAACGCGAGCGGCCCTTCCTTGGCGTCGTCACTGAGAAAAACTTCCATCCCGATTTTGCTCTCGACGCGCATCGCTTCGTCTTCCGGCACGCATTCAGTTTCCCGGATCGAGCGCAACACGGCTTGCACAGCGACCGGGCCGTTAGCCGCGATTGTTTCCGCCAGTTCGCGGGCCTTCGCGAGCGCCTGTCCGTCGGGCACGACGTAGCCGATTAGCCCGATTTCCTTTGCCTCTGCTGCCTTCAGATGTCGCCCAGTCAGCAGGATGTCGGCCGCGACGGTGTATGGAACCTGGCGGCGCAGTCTCACCGTCGAGCCCGCGAGCGGAAAGAGCCCCCATCGCACCTCCGAGACGCCGAAGCGCGCGCTCTCGCCGGCCACGCGGATGTCGGTGGCCTGCAGAATCTCCGTACCGCCGGCAATCGCGGCGCCTTCAACCGCGGCTATCAGCGGTTTCGTCAATCGGAACCCCTTGAGCAGCGGCTTGATAACACCAGCGCTCAAGCCGCCGGCGTTGCCCTGGCGAAAGCTGTCGCCCGGATGCATTCGAGTCATCGCCTTCAAATCCGCGCCCGCGCAAAACGCGCCGCCGGCGCCGGTGATGATCGCGACGCGGATGTCGGGATTCGAGTTCACCTCGTCCCACGTGCTCGACATGATGTCCATCATCTCCGGCGAGAGTGCGTTGCGCGCCTCGGGCCGGTTCATCGTGAGCGTCAGGACGTGACCGTAACGCTCGACGATCGCATGAGGCTGTTCACTCATCGGTGCTTCTCCGTGTTCGTTATCGATGTGCTCAGGCCGTTTGCGTCGAGCTCAGTTTGTCCAGCCGCTCCACCGCCGCGAGATATTCATCGACGAGCTGGTACACGACTTCCTTGACTGAGCGCATCTCGTTCATGCGGCCGACGATCTGCCCGACCGGATTGAAGCCCAACGCGTTTCCCTTCTCCCCGTAGCGGCGCGCGCGGGCCGCTGCCGGAGCTGCCACCAGGTATTGCATGGGCATCGGCAGCGGCTTGGGTGCGTCGGGCGCCTCCCACGCCTGCGTCCAATCGTTGCGCAGCATGCGGGCCGGCTTGCCGGTGAACGAGCGCGAGCGGACCGTGTCGGAACTGCTCGCGCGGAAGTACGCCTCGCGCTGGGCGGGAGTCGTCTCGGCCTCCTGCACGGTGAGCCAGATCGATCCCGTCCACACGCCCTGCGCGCCCATCGCAAGCGCCGCGGCGATCTGCCTGCCGGTTCCGATCCCGCCGGCGGCGAGAACTGGAAGCGGCGCGACGGCGTCGATCACCTCCGGCCACAGCACCATGCTGCCGATCTCGCCGCAGTGCCCACCGCCTTCGTGTCCTTGCGCGATTAGAATATCGACGCCCGCTTTTTTCTGCGCGAGCGCATGCTTGGTCGCGCCGCACAGCGCCGCCATCAGGCGGCCCGAGTTGTGGATTCGTTCGATCACGTCCGCGGGCGGCGTGCCGAGCGCATTGGCGACGAGTTTGACCTTGGGATGCCGCAGCGCGACTTCAATTTGCGGCGCGGCCGTGGCCGCCGTCCATCCGAGCAGATCGCTGCCGCCTTTCTCTTCCGCCGGCAGATCGGGGATGCCGTGCTGCTCGAGGATTTTATCGACGAACGCGCGGTGCTGCGGCGGGATCGCCGCGATCAGTTGCTGCTCGAGTTTTATCGGATCGAGTTCGCCCATCCCTTCGTACTTTCCAGGGATAACGATATCGACGCCGTAGGGCTTGTCCCCCACTTGCGAATCGATCCATTTCAGCTCGTACTCGAGTTGAGCCGCCGGATAGGCCAGCGCCCCGAGCACTCCGAATCCGCCGGACTTGGTGACAGCGGCCACCACATCGCGGCAGTGGCTGAACGCGAAAATCGGGAACTCGATTCCCAGTCGGTCGCAAAGCTCGGTATGCATCGTTGATGAACCTCTATGTGTGCTCGACTCTAAAATCGTGCCCCACAATTGTACAGCCAGGGCGCCGCGCTCGGCCTAGTCCATTCGAGTGATTGACGCACGCTGCGCCACTCTTGGTACATTGGAACGCATTCTATTTCGGCTCGGAGGCACAGCTGTGGACGCTCGCGAGATCAATCTGCTCGACCCGCTCGTTTTTGAACAGAGCGTTCCCGACGAATGGTTCACCTGGCTGCGGCACAACGCGCCAATCTTCCATCATCATGAACCGGGCGGTCCCGGATTCTGGGTGATTACGCGTTACGACGACGTGGTCGAAGTGGGCCGCGACGGCGTCACCTATTCCTCCGAGCAGTCGCGCGGCGGCGTGGTTGCGCTGGAGGATGCCGACGCTGCGGCTGACTTGTCGGCGCAGGGCCGCATGATGCTCACGATGGACGCGCCCGATCACACGCGCTACCGCTCGCTGGTAAATCGAGGATTCACGCCGCGCATGATCAACGCGCTCGGCCCTCATATCCGGAAGATGGTGGTTGAAATTCTCGAGCCGGCGATTGAAAGGCGCGATTGCGATTTCGTAACCGACGTCGCCGCCGAGCTTCCGCTCCAGGTAATCGCGCAGATGCTGGGGGTGCCGTACCAGGATCGGCACAAGCTCTTCGAATGGAGCAACCGGATGATCGGCAGCAAGGATCCCGCGTACGCGGTCAGCCAACAGATGGCGCAGAATGCCGCGATCGAGATGTACATGTACTCGAATGAGCTGGCCAGGCAGCGGCGCGAGCAGCCGCGCGACGATATCGTCACTGCGCTGCTCAACGCGGACCTCGACGGAGACCGGCTCTCCGAGATGGACTTCAATGTCTTCTTTCTGCTGCTCGCGGTGGCCGGCAACGAGACGACTCGCAACGCGATGTCGCACGGGATGCACGCGCTGATCGAGCATCCCGAGCAGTTCGCAATGCTCGCGGAAGATCCCGCGCTGGTGCCGTCGGCCACGGAGGAAATCCTGCGCTGGGCGTCGCCGGTGATGTTCTTTCGCCGCAACGTCACGCGCGATACCGAGCTGCGCGGGCAAAAGTTCAAGGCGGGCGACAAGGTCAGCATCTGGTACATCTCGGCCAATCGCGACGAAGATATTTTTCCTGACCCGTTCACCTTCGATATCAGGCGCAAGCCCAACGAGCACGTCGCGTTCGGCGGCGGCGGTCCCCACTTCTGCCTCGGCGCAAGCCTGGCGCGGCTCGAAATGAACATTCTGTTCGAGGAACTCGTAAAGCGCGTGGCGTCGGTCGAGCGCACGGGCCCGGTCAAGCGCCTGCGCTCGAACTTCATCAACGGGCTGAAGCATCTGCCGGTGCGCATCACGCCGCGCGCGCGCAAAGCCGCCTGAAAGTTGTGAAGTTGGCGATGCAAGTGGGCAATCGGCGCGAGCCAGACAGATCCTCATCCTGACCAAGCGCGCAACGCGAGCGGCACGAAGGATCTCGGACAGCTTCGCGCACGCGAGTTGTCATCCTGACGAAGCGAGCAGCGCGAGCGGATGGAAGAGCCTGTCCTGAGCGTAGTCGAAGGAATCTCGGACACCTTCGCCCCACGCGAGTTGTCATCCTGACGAAGCGAGCAGCGCGAGCGGATGGAAGGATCTCGGACAGCTTCGCGCACGCGAAGCCGGTTCCGGTCTCTTGCTCGCGCGCTGCGCGCGCTCCTTGTTGCAGTGCCATTTTAGTTCAGGGATGAACAATTAAGCCTCCTCGACGATGCCCCTGCCGTGCTATCACAAACGTTATGCACCCCATCCATCGCAACCGTACAACCCCCGAACCTGAGCCTGACCACACTCGCCCGCGAAAATCATTTTTTGACGGAACGAACCCACCGATGGTAGTGCGCACTTTCGGAGCCACTACATATAGCGTATCTCGGCCTCTTTCAGCCCGAGTCAGCCGTCTCAAATGAGGCTTCATGCCGCCTGATTTCGACCGCCCCCTTACTGGAATCCGCGTGATCGATCACTCCGACGAGAAGGGCGAGCTATGCGGCAGGCTGCTCGCCGACCTCGGCGCTGAGGTGATCCGCGTCGAGCCGCCGGGCGGAGCGGCATCGCGCGCAGTCCCACCGTTTCACGACGCGATCAGCCTGTACTTCGCCGTACGGAATCTTGGCAAGAAGAGCGTCACGCTCGACATGGAAACTGTCGAGGGGCGTCGGCGCCTCGACGGTCTGCTGGACGCGGCTGACGTGTGGATCGAGTCGCATCGGCCAGGCTATCTCGAATCGCTCGGCCTCGATCGTCGCGATTTACTCGAGCGTCATCCCGGGCTCATCATCACCTCGATCACCGGCTTCGGGCTGACAGGACCATATCGCGACTACCACGCCGTTGACGCGGTCCTGGTTGCGATGTCGGGACTGCTTTTTCGCTCGGGCGTGCCGGGCAAGCCTCCCCTGCTGCCGCCGGGCGCGATGGCGTACGACATCGCGGGCACTACCGCGGCGTTCGCGACGGTCGCGGCGCTGTGGGATCGCGCGAAGACGGGACGCGGCCAGCATCTCGACGTATCCGTGATGGAGGCGGCGGCGCAGACTTCCGACTGGGCGCTGCCGAATTTCAGCGCGACGAAATCTCGCGGCGGCTCATACTACGAAATTCGATCCGGTTCGGCGCCGGTTTACACGAGGTACCCGTGCGCCGACGGCTACGTCCGCCTGATCATTTTGCATCCGCGACAGTGGCGGGCGATGCGGGCGTGGCTGGGTGAGCCGCAGGTCCTGCAAGCCGAACACTTCGATCACCTGCTGGGGCGCATGTCGATCCAGACGGACATTCTCGATCCGATGTACGCGGAATTTTTCAGGGACAAGACCAAGCTTGACTTGGCACGCGAGGCGCAGCGTCGCGGCCTTGCGATGACGCCGGTGCTGAGTCCTGACGAAGTGCTGGCGGCGGATCATTTCGCGGTCCGCGAAACTTTTCGCGACGCCGAAGTCGCGGACGGTGTGTACGGAAGAGTTGCCGACGGCTTCTTCATGCTCGATGGCCGTCGGCTCGGTTTCACCGGCCGCGCCCCCGCGGTCGGCGAGCATAGTCGCGATACGCTCGCACCCAGCGCGAAGGCCGCGCCTGCCGCTAGCTCTGTGCCGCGGCGGTATCCGTTCACCGGCCTGCGCGTGTTGGACTTCGGCATCGGCGGCGTCGGCGTCGAAGCGGGCCGGCTGCTGGCCGAATACGGCGCGGACGTAATCAAGATCGAGTCCCGCGCGTACCCCGACTTCATCCGCATGATCGCGGGCTCGGAGATGAGCCCGTCGTTCGCTTCGTCCAGCCGATGCAAGCGCAGTTTCGGCGTCAACCTTCGGACCGAGCGCGGACTCGAGATTGTCAAGCGACTCGTCGCCGTTTCCGATGTAATCATCGAGAACAGTTCCACCGGCACGATGGAAAAAGTCGGTTTGGGATTCGAGCAGATGCGCGAAATCAATCCGCGCATCGTGCTCGTCTCGAGCCAGCTCATGGGCGCGAGCGGCCCGTGGAAGGATTGGATCGGATTCGGTCCGAACAGCCGCACCGCGGGCGCGATGACCTACCTGTGGAACTTTCCCGAGGGTGGGATGCCGCCGGGGTCGGGCGCGATTCATCCCGATCATCTGGCCGGCCGCATGCTGGCTCTGGGAGCGATGGCTACGCTGTTCGCGCGCGAGCGCCGCGGCGTCGGCGGCCACCTGGAAGTGGCGCAGGTCGAAGTAATCATCGGGCTGCTCGCCGATCTGATGCTCAAGGCGGCGCTCGAGCCTGGCTCCGCCGGGCCACAGGGCAATCAAAGCGAGCGCGGTGCGCCGTGGGGCGTTTACCCCTGTGCCGGAAACGAGCGCTGGTGTGTAATAACGATTCGGAGTCACGAAGATTGGTGCCGGTTCCGCACCGCTATCGGCGATCCTCACTGGGCGCGCGCACGCGATTACGAAACGGCGCGCGGCCGAATCGAACATCGCGCAGAACTCGATCGACGCGTGACTGACTGGACTTCCGCGCGCAGCGATCGCGAAGTGACCGAAATCCTGCAGCGCGCCGGCGTGCCTGCCGGCTTCATGATGTACGCGAGCGACATGCCGATTGACCCGCACCTGCTCGCCCGCGGCTATCCTCAACCGGTGGATCAACCGGGTGTGGGCGCGATGATGTTCGAGGGGCCGGCGTTTCACGCGACGACGATTCCCGAACCGATCGTTGCGCCGGCGCCCGCTCTGGGACAACACACGCGCGAAATCTGCCGCACGATTCTCGAAATGCCCGACGCGGACGTGTCGAAGCTCGTTGCCGAAGGTGTGATCGAAGAGTCCGAAGGCAAGCGGGATTGAAAACAGAGTCCGCCGAATTCAGACTGCCTGCCCGGCGCACCATCCGCTCGACCACGCCCACTGGAAATTGTAGCCGCCCAGCCATCCCGTTACGTCCACCGCTTCTCCGATCGCAAACAAACCGGGCACGGCGCGCGCTTCCATCGTCTTCGAAGACAGCGCGGCGGTGTCGATTCCGGCAACTGTGACCTCGGCTTTGGGCCATCCCTCGGAGCCGCTTGGTTTGAGCTGCCATCGCTTTAACCGTTGCGCCAGTTCAAAAAGGGTGCGGTCGGAAATATTCGCGATTGGGAGATCGGACGCCGTGGCACTGGCAAGAGTATGTGCCAGCCGAGCGGGAATCGCCTCGGCCAGCACGGTTTTCAGTTCCGCCTTGGGCCGCGCGCGCTTTCGCTCCGCGAAGAAGCTTCCGATATCTAATGAAGGCGCGAGGTTGAGCGACAGCGTGTCGCCCTCGCGCCAGTACGATGAGATCTGCAGAATCGCGGGACCTGACAGGCCGCGATGCGTGAATAGAATGTTTTCGCGAAAGCTGTCGCGGCCACATGAGGCGATCGCGTCGATCGAAACGCCGGCGAGAGTCCGGCAAAGTTCGAGCGTCTCGCCCGCGACCGTCAACGGCACCAGGCCGGGCCGTGGCTCGATGACCGCGAGACCGAAGCGCCGCGCCATCTCGTATGCAAAGCCGCTCGCGCCCATCTTGGGGATGGAGAGGCCGCCGCTCGCGAGCACCAAGGCCGGCGCCGCAAAGCTGCCTTTGTTCGTCTCGATGCGAAAGCGATCGGCGCGGCTTATTTCGGTGACGCTGTGGCGCGTGCGCAAATCGACGCGGGCGGCCGCGCACTCCGCCAGCAGCATCGCGAGGATCTCGCGCGCGGAGCCGTCGCAAAACAGCTGGCCGAGAGTTTTTTCGTGATAGCGAATGCGATGGCGTTCGACCAGTGCGATAAAATCGTGCTGCGTGTAGAGGCTGAGCGCCGATTTGCAGAAATGCGGGTTGCCGGAAAGAAACCGCTCGGGCGCTATTTCAAGATTGGTGAAATTGCAGCGGCCGCCGCCCGAGATAAGAATCTTCGCGCCCGGCTGATCGTTATGCTCGAGCAGCAGCACGCGCCGGCCGCGCTTCACGGCCGTCATCGCGCACATCAGCCCCGCCGCTCCGGCGCCCACGATCACAACGTCGAACGATTCCATCGCCGAGGTCATTACGCGCGACGCCAAGCGAACGTGCAAGGCCGCCGGGATCGCGTCAAATTCGCTACAACGATTTCAGGAGAATCGGAATGCAAAATCGGCTGGAGAAAATCACGATTGTGGATTACATCTGATCACGCGAAGAAAATGGTCTCACGAGCAATGACGACGACGGAGGAGTAATCCGTGACGGCGAGAAAACAACGAGTCCCGTTCCGCGACTTTTCGACCCTTAGCGCCGACGATCGCGAACGGGCCGAGCGCAACAAGGTCAACGGCGAGGTCATTAACATCATCAGGGTGCTGATGCAGAACCCAAAGCTGGCGCGAAGCTGGTCGCGCTTCGCCGGCTACATCTTGTCGCATCAATCGCTGCCGGCGCGCGACCGCGAGATTTTGATTCTGCGGATCGGCTGGCTGAACCAGGCTCCATACGAATGGGAGCAGCACGTGCGGATCGGCAAGAACGCCGGGCTCACCGACGAAGAGATCGATCGAATCAGCAAGGGTCCGAAGGCCGGCTGGGACAGACACGACGCCGCGCTGCTCCAGGCTGCCGACGATTTGTACGAGAAGTCGGCGGTTTCGGACGAGACCTGGCAGCAGTTATCCGAGCGCTACAGCATCGAGCAGATGATGGACGCGGTCTTCACGATCGGGCAATACAACCTGGTCTCGTGGGCGCTCAACAGCTTCGGCGTGCCGCTCGACGATTTCCTGCCGGGCGCCGGCAAGCAGGACGCGTAACGATCAAACCTGGTGTACTGAAAAAATGGATCTTCAACTCAAGGGAAAAACGGCGCTGATTCTTGGCGGCAGCAAGGGACTCGGACGCGGCGTCGCCGACGCGCTCGCGGCGGAGGGCGTTGCGGTCGCGCTGGTTGCGCGCGGCCAGGAGGCGCTCGATCGCGCGGTCGCCGAAATCACGTCGCGGGGCGCCAGGGCGATTGGATTTGCGGCGGACCTGGCTAAGTGGCCGAGCCTCGAGGCTGCCGCCAACGCCGCGCGCAAACGGTTCGGGGCGATCGACATCCTGCTCAATAATTCCGGCGGACCGCCACCGTCGGGCGTGGCCGGCGTGCCGGCCAACGTCTGGGAGGAGCAGTTCCATTCGATGGTGATGCCGCTGTTTCGCATAACGGACTTGCTGCTTGGCGACATGCGGGCGCAAAAGTGGGGCCGAATCCTCAACGTGGCCTCGACCAGCGTGGTCGAACCGCTCGCCGCAATCGGCGTGTCGAATACGCTGCGCAGTGCGATTGTCGGATGGGCCAAGACCCTGGCGACAGAGACGGCGCGCGACGGAATAACGGTCAACACTCTTCTGCCGGGCGCGATCGCCACCGATCGCATGGTACAACTCAGCCGCGCGGCCGCGGAACGCCAGAAAATTTCCGTCGAGGAGGCGGTACAGCGAAGCGCGCAGGCGATCCCGGTCGGACGGCTCGGCACGCCCGCGGAATTCGGCGCGGTCGCGGCGTTCCTGGCGAGCCCGCTGGCGGCCTACGTGACAGGCTCCTTGATCCGAGTGGACGGCGGCGCGCTGCGCTCGGTGTGAGCATGAGCTTGAAGGTGCGGATATGAGCGACGCGCTGCCGCTGAATTCCACAATCCGGTTCGGTGCGATTACCACCGCGGCCAACCGTGAGCACGCGCTCAAGACTGTCAGCACTCTGTCCGAGTGGGGCTACGACAGTGTATGGACAGGGGATCACGTTGCGTTCACGGGACCGATCGACGATCCGCTGACCCAGTTGACCTACCTGTCCGCGCTGAACCCGAAGCTGATTTTTGGCACCAGCATTTACCTGTTGCCGCTGCGTCATCCGGTGACGGTCGCAAAGATGGTCGCGACGGTGGACCGCCTGATGGGTGCGGGACATTTCATTTTCGGCGTCGGCGTCGGCGGTGAATTTCCGCCCGAGTACGAGGCATGCGGCGTTCCGCTCAAACAACGCGGCGGGCGTGCGAACGAGGGAATCGAAATACTCAAGCGGCTGTGGACCGGGGAACCGGTCGAGTATCACGGCAAGTATTTCAGCTTCGCGAAAATTACGATGCTGCCGAAACCGCGCACTCCCGGCGGACCGCCGGTGTGGGTCGGGGGACGCGCCGAAGCCGCGCTCAGGCGTGCGGCGCGGCTGGGCGACGGATGGATGCCGTACGTGGTGACGCCCAAGCGGGTCGGCGAGGGACTCGAGTTCATCGCGCGCGAGGCGGCAAAGGCCGGGCGCAAGTTCGAGCACTTCGGCACGGCGCTGCATTTGTTCGTGACGCTTGGGCCCAGCTATGAAGAGGCGCTCGACGTCGCGGCAACCCATCTGAGCAAGCGCTACGCGATGGATTTCCGCGAGCCTGCCAA
Organism: uncultured delta proteobacterium; assembly: GCA_963842085.1. Lineage (GTDB taxonomy): Bacteria > Desulfobacterota > Binatia > Binatales > Binataceae > Binatus. The sequence goes on along the minus strand of CAWJET010000001.1, from coordinate 592,436 downwards.
GCGCTACGCCGCCGTCGGCAGGCCATCCGACGTCGCAGCGCGAATCGACGAGTTCGTCAAAGCGGGCATTCGCGACGTCAACCTGGATCTGGTTTGCGCTCCCGCTGATCGCGACGCGCAACACGAGCAATTCGCCAGAGAAGTAATCCCGCTGCTACGGCGCTGAGGCGCTGACGCTCGTCGCAACCGATAAACCGAATTAGCTAGAAACCGGAAGGGGCAGTGACATCCTGGGCAATCCGCTCGGGCGGCGGTGGAAAGCATGGCAGCGTGCTCGTCACGACGTAGTGGTAATACTGGCCGTCCCAGGTGAATGTGCCGACCGGTTTGCCGAAATTCGATGTCATCGCGGTAAGCCGATCGCTGTCGGCTGCCGTGATAAACCGCGAGGGCGCGTACGCCAGAAAGCTGCTTGCCTTCTCGGGGACCACTGCGCCCAGCGGCGGCGAGAAATTCATCTGAAGAAAATTAACCGCCGGCCGCCAGCCATCCGGTGTGGTTTCACTGTCCGCGATCGGCGCCCACTGCGGCTGGTCGATCGAATCGCTTACCTGCAGCTCGCGATATTCGGGCGCGCCGGCTGCACTCCTGCGCAACTCGATCACGCCGGGGACTTCGACTTCGAGCTGGTCGCAGCTGTCGGCGCCGTTCATTGCACTCTCACGCGCTTCCTCTTCTTGCTTCGCTTGAGTGGCCGCCCGATGGGTAGACGCACCAACACCTGCGGCCAGCTCAAGGGCTCCACCGCCGACATCCTCCGCAACATTGGCGGCGATGGGCGCGAGTTGAGCCGCTGCCATCCAGCATCCGCTGATCCAAACGGCCACCGCGGCCGCGAGTGTCACGACGAGCAGTGGACAAATTTGTCGCCTCAGGCGGTCGATATGGCCCCCGGTCGGACAGTTCAGCGCACCGATGAACGTCTCGAGCAACGACGCCGCCGTCCGGTACTCCGTCAGCCTATCAGAAATTCCGAAAGATAAATGCCGGGAGAATTCGCGCGGGTCTTCTGGCGATTTGCCGGCAGCGCAGCCAAATCGCGCGTCGGCGATCATTTGACTTTCAATAAAAGAACGGCCGGGCTACGAGTGGGGACCGCGGTGGGGAGCCAACGGTTCAAGTAGCCCGGCCTTTGCTTGGGGGACAGGCGCTGTTGTCTCGGGGGAGGAGATTGTCAGCGCAACAACAGTTCAAGCAAACCTTGTGCCTCGGAAAAACCGTGACGAATTCACGGTATCGAGATCGGACTTTTTCTCTTTCTGCGACTCCGGGAACCCGAAAGTCTCGAATTCGGTCACTTTCGCCCGAAAATTGCGAGTTTTGCAAGTTGCGACCGAACCGCTGGATGCGAGCCCATTATGCACGCATAGCACTCACGCGTTCCGTGGATTGCGGCAAGCCGACTGCACCGCGCGCAGTCCGGGTCATGCGTCGATACACGTGATATGCCTCAGCGGAGTCTCAATCGGTCCGGAGCGCGCTGGCCAGTTTTGCGCTCGGAATTAACGACGCCGTTATCCACTGCGTTCGCATGCGGCACTGTCTGTTGCTCCACGAATCTATTGATGAACAAAACCGGTGTGCGGATGATCGTTGGTTGAGAGCGGATCGTCCGTGTGTTACTTCCTAAAGGCTCGGGGCGTAGCGCAGCCTGGTAGCGCACCTGCCTTGGGAGCAGGGGGTCGGCCGTTCAAATCGGCTCGCCCCGATAGCGCCAGTAGCTCAGGTGGAAAGAGCAACGGCCTTCTAAGCCGTGGGTCAGGGGTTCGAATCCCTTCTGGCGCGCCACGGAGGCGAATTCCGATAGCGGCGGCTTAAGGCGCCGGGCGGATTGAATAGATCGAGGGTGGTGAGTGTAGCTCAGTTGGCAGAGCATCGGATTGTGGCTCCGGCGGTCGAGGGTTCAAATCCCTTCACTCACCCCAAACATCCTGCTACGTAAACGTGTTTCGACGGTGGGCCGTTAGCTCAGTTGGTAGAGCAGCTGACTCTTAATCAGCGGGTCTGGAGTTCGAGTCTCCAACGGCCCACCAAAATTCCGTAAAGCTTCTGCGGTATTTTCTTCGGATATCTCGACGGCATCAGCGTCAGATCGCGCATTGGTGCCAAGTTGGTGCCAAGTCGAGCCGGTATCAAGCGCGTCGACGAAGCTGACGCCCGATTTCGGAAGCCAGCGCGCGTACCATCGAAGTGTGGTCGTCGCATCCGTATGCCCGAGCTGGGCGGCCACGTAGGTGATGGGCGCACCCTTGGCGAGCAAGCCGCTCGCGAACGTGTGACGCAAATCGTAGAGGCGGTGCCCGCCGACCCCGGCGAGGCGCAGGATCCGGGCGAACCGCTTGCGGCCCCGGCTCTCGTCGAGATAGCCGCGCTGTGCGTTTACGAAAACCAAGTCGGGCACGTCACCCCACTTTTGCTTGAGCGTCTGCGCCTCGCGCACGCAATAGAACGCGCTGAGCGCCACGGCAAGCTCTTGGCTCATGTCCACCTCGCGAACCGTGCCAGTCTTCGTCGTTCCGACTTCGCCGGCTGAAAGGGCGCGCTCGACGCTGATCTTGCGCTTGGAAAAATCGAGGTCCGCCCATTCCAGCGCAAACGCCTCACCCGGGCGGAGCCCGGTGCGCGCGAGCAGCAGGAACAGCGGGAAGTATTCGGGATCCTTCTCGCGCGCGGTCTTTAGCATCTTCCCGAGTTCGTCTTCATCTAGTGGCCGCAGCACAACTTGGGCGGCTTTCCCCTTTCCGCGTCTGCGCGAGGGTAGGGCGGCTGGGTTCGCGTCGATCAACCCGTCGTCCACGGCCTCCGCGAGCATGGTGGACAAGGTTGCGCGCACCAGCCGCACGGTGCTTCGAGAAAGCCTGCGAGGCGGTTTCTGCTCGACCGTGACGTCTGGGGCGACTTGCGCCTTCTTCTTCTGGGGCGCAACAAGCTGCTCGCGTTTGAGATTCAGAAGCGCCTTGATGTCTCGGCGCCGAAGGTCTCGCAGCTTCATGGAGCCGAGAGTGGGCGAGATGTGGCAGTCGAAAAGTTGCCGATAGCTCGTGATCGTGCGCGGCTTGATGGATTCCTCCACCGCTGCGGCCGCAAGCCATTGCCCGGCGTAAGTATCGAGCGTCATCTCGGTTCGATCGCGAATTGGTGTTTGAATTGCGGTGCTCGAAAAGCGCGGTGCGCCGTCTTCCGGCTTCGCCGCGATGTAAGCTGCAGAACCGTTGCTCGCGATGTATTCTGACAAGGCGCCCTCGGTGAATCGGATGTACTTACCCTGCCTGAGGGATTTGATCTTGCCTGCCCTTGCAAGTTCGTAGATGTAGCCCGTCTTGAATCCGAGCCGCTCCGCTACGGCGGCGCAACTATACAAGCGCGCGGGTGCGGGTTCGAGATTTGCGGATGATGGGTTCTGCCTCTCAATGCTTGTTACCAACAAGCGCGCCTCAAGCGCCGACGTCGCGATCCGAGCCCGTCCGAGTAACGAGGCCACTGCGCCGGGCGCGAGGTCTTCCGCAAGCGATGGATCGCGGGCAAGTTCGTCGAGCGAGATTTTGCTGTTGCCGTTCAGCATCGGTCCGAAAGCCCCTACGCGATTGGGTGATATTCGATCGACGCCAGGATGTAACGGACCTCGCCGCAGCCCGGGCCACCGCAGACGACCTTGCCCGAGTCCGTGATCCAGTAGCGCCGTGCGCCGCACTTCCTGCACGGTGGGAATTTAGGATCGAGCGGTGTCACCTTCGGCTGCGGCTCGACATAGATCAGCTCGACCGCCACCGGCGACGCGGGTGCAGGGTGGGTCGCGAGCGGTGATTGCGCGGGAGTCAGGCCGGGTTGATCGGATTCATTGACGGGGCGAGCCTCGAGCGTGTCAACTTTAGCAGCTTTAGCAACTTTAGCAGGCGACCCTTCTGTTTTTGAGAGATTCTCGTACGCGTCAAATTTGTGGAATCCCATCACCCGACCTCCTTCACGATGACCCACACATCCCTTCGTGTCTCGCCGGCGACCTTCATTGGACCATCGTGATGACGCAGATACCCGTGGTCGACGAGTATCGCGACGATGCGGCCAGCTGTTCCTTTATCGCGGATGGCGGAAGGGCCGAGTTGGTAGATATCAGGCAGGGATACATATCCGTCTGGTTCTTTTTTCAACCAATCGGCCGTGAGCCATTCCAGCAGCTTCGAGGCCAGCACGAGGTCGGGATCATCTAACCCGGCTGCATGAATACGAAGAGCCTCAGTTATGTAGTGCTGGACCAGGGTTATCCCGGCCGCCATGTGCTTCCCCGATAAGTCTTGAGCAGCCAGATCCGAGATCAGTTGAAATACGCTGGCGATTCTCGCCGCATGTTCCGGGGCTTTGCTCGCGAATGCCCGGACCGGCCGTAGATCACCACCGGCGCCCATTTGGGCTTCAATATGATCGACAAACTGAATCCATAATCGACGTGCGGCCAGGGAGAGACGCAGAACCCGCGGCACCAGCTCGTTTCTCTTGTCGCCAGTGCGGGCTGGCGTCTCTAGAATTTTAGTGATCAACCCGCTAAAGCTGCTAATCCTGCTAAAGTCGGCATCTTCCGGCTCCTTCCAGAAACGGGTTCCGGCCGTCGTTTCCGGGTAAGCCGCCAGCAATCGCGACAGCGTTCCCTGATCGTCAAGAGTTGCATCGCTGAAGAGACGAGCACCTACACCAGGTTGTACGAGAAGATGTACAGCAACTCGCCGGCCGTGCAGGACGAAGGACCCATCACCCTGTCTGACCCTATTCACCGGGGTTCCATCCCATACCGACGAGAATGCCGCGGCCGTCTTAAGGCGATTCTCGGCGCTCATCGCGTGACCACCAATGAATTGCCCGCCTTCGGAAGAGAACAGGCCTATACTCGGCTGACCGTCGCGAAGTAGCTTGGTCAACCCTTCGAAGGTCGGTTCCGGACATGTCAGCATCGGCAGCAGAGGTGGTAGCGGAGACTCGCCAAGTTCATCCAGCGCCGCACGTTTCTGGGCAGCGGTGGGATATCTGCCCTTATCGCTGAGAATCTGAGCGCGCTGCTTATCCCAAGCCTCAAGCCTATTCGCGTGATCGTTCCTCTCACGTTCATAGTCGAGAGTGAGCAGCTTCTCGCGATCTCTTATGGATTTCAGCGCGAGGTCATCCGCACTGGTCTTACGATCGCCGCTATCCGCGATCGTTATGAAGTTGCAAGACAGCGGCCGCACCGCGCGCGTCGGAAGCTCGATGTCCGCATGGGCCTGCACTGCGAGGGTAGCGACCGCGAGCACGGACTGCGCGCCGATCGCGATTGGTGCGCGCGTAATCGCGTGTATCGCGAGCGCTGCCTCTCGCAGTACGTCGGGCAGCGCATCGACCGGAAACGGCTCGGCCGGCGGCAATTGGCGCCGCAGCGGCCGCGGAGCTTCGCACAGTTCGGACTCGGCCTCTTTGGACTCGTCCGACACACGTCTTAATGCGACATGTGCGCGAAGACGTTCGACGCCCGCAATGCCTTCATTAATTTCCATCACCGTTCACCCCCACCTCCACCACAACAATTTCCATGATCGCTTTCACGATCGTCGGGTCCAGATTCCATGGAGTGATCGCGCTGCCTGCCAAGCTAACCGCAAGTTCAATTTCCTCGCGAAGCTCTGCTGCGCTGAGCGCATACCCCGCGATGCGGTACAAGTTGACGATTTCATCCGCAGCTTCGACAAGGTTCTTATGAAGCTCAGCGAGCACGATGTCGGTATCGAATTGCTGCCAATGCTCACAATTATGCGGCACCTCGAAGCAGCAGCTCGGAGTCACTGGCGGAGGCAGTAGATGTTCCGCCCAATTGAACGAACGCCGGCGCGGTGCCGATCCCGGGCGCCATAATCCGCGAGACCTTAACGCGGCGAGCACCTCGTCCTGGCTACAGCCGGCCCAACAGTGAAAGAGCGTCTTTCCGTTTTTCTCAGAAATCTCGAGACTGCGACCGCCGTGCACCACGCACGGCACACGATACGATGAGCGCCCGACACGACGTTCGCGGCCGCGCCCGAGCTCATGTGCGAGGTCTTCTGCGCTTAGCGCATTGCTTTTTTGCGCGAGTTTGGGTACTCGTAACACTGCCGCATGTTCCATGTCTCTGCGCCGGCGTGGCCACTAACCGCGTCGGCGCTTTTGTTTTTGTCTCTACCCGCCCGTCGCCGCGCGCTCCATCCCGCGCGACACATACGAGACGATCGCCGTCTCCGGAATCATCCGGCGGCCGCCAATCTTCAAACTTCGGATCTCACGTGCGCGTATCAGCTCAGTCACGAGCCGCGGCGACACGTTAAGCATCACGGCGGTCTGCCGAACAGAAAGAACCAGCGGCCTAATCCTAAACTGTCGATCAAGCCGACAGTTGCGCTGTTCTGCGTTCATTTGCTTCGCCATGCCTCAATCCTGCGGTCTCCCCATTTGAGACTCAACCCTCACAAAGCCCCTGCGCCACAAGGGTTTCGTGGCAATCTTTTTTACGTTTCGATCGCGGCTTCTGCCTTCTGTACGTGCCGCTGTTCGCGCTCACGGCGAAGGCGCTCAACGTCCTCCGGGAAAAATAGCCGGCCGTTCGCCGTCATGATGAATTTCAGTTTCCGCCGGCCGACTAGGTAGTCCACCATCTGGGGGGATTTGCCCCATCGCCGCGCAAATTCGGACTTGCCCAGGAGGCTTGCGAGTTTCGGGATTTGAATTGTTCTCATTGCCAAGTCGAGTCCGGGTTTTCCTACTGTCTCTTTCGCCTTGCTTTTTCCGCTCATATCTCGGACTATACACCTAAACCCACCGTCATGATGGATTTTAAGCACAGGCGTGCATAAGCCAAAAAAGGCAACTGGCCAGAAACAGCCTAGGAAAAACAAGGCAGCGCGCAGGCGATCGCGGCAGCGTGAACGGCATCGGCCGACGATGAACGAGCTCTATGGCCCGCTCATCAAGTGGGTGGCCTTCATCAACAACCCCGACAAAGCAGCACTACCTCCGGGCCTGGACGTTCAGCACATCCGTGACGAACGCACCGTCCGCTACTTTCGCCAGAGGCATCGCGATGAGGCGCTCGGGTTTCTTCGCGAAATTGCGGCCGTCAGGCAGGCGCCTGTAGGCCCATTCGGGAATATTCCTATTATCGAGGGACCGCCGTCGAGATTCACGATCACGGAAAACCGCCTGGTGGAGGTGGTAGCAAACACCGTCCCTAGGCTGGTCGACGCGCTGAAAGGTCGCGACGTAGATCGCCTACGGATCTGTCCGATTTGCGACAAGCTGTTCGTGGCGCTGAATGACAGATCGAAAACGTGCGGTGCCATCTGTTCGAACAGGCAGTCGGCGCGAGACCACTACAGCAAACACCGTGAGCATGAGCAGAAACGGAAGCGCGAAGCTTACCAGGCGAAGATGGAGGAGGAGAGGAGGCGGGAGGAACGGCGAAAAGCCTTCGACGCCGAGCGTGTCGCCATTCGCAATCGAGCGCGTGATTAAGGGGCGCCGTCTATTTGACAATCCGTGCCCGCCATTTGTCGGTCGTTCGGAATCTCTGCTAACTCAGTGTCGCATGAAGCCGCGCCACGCCGCTGCGCTCGCGCTGGTCGCGAGTCTTACGTCCTCAATGAGCGCCTGCGTGTTGACTGCTCATGGCCAGGGCGACCAATAGATTGGCCAGAGCGCGAAGGACCTAATTTTCACAAAAGGGAATGCCCGAGCAGCAAATGATCGCTCCATCCGGAGCGTCCGTAATACATCTACGGATTTCATAATCTGAACGGAGCCACGTTGTGTCGCGATCAACTCTATATCAGTGGTCGGCTTTCAGGAAAAAGGAGCGGCGCCCAACTGTGACGAAACGGCGGGGGAAACCAACTAGAGTTTGAAACCAAGCCCAAGGACAGGGCTGCGTGAACCCCCGCCACGCTCGCCGCGCTCGCGCTTGTGGGCTGGTATAGGTCCTTTGCGGCGCAGTCAAATTCAAGGGATGCCCCGTGCTCGATGAAATATTAAATGCGCTTGGGAAGTACTCGTTGGGCCGCCATCGCAACCTGATCGCGGCGCTCCGGTACAGCTTGAGAGTGAGGACGCCTGAACGACCAAATCCTCCGCTTCAAATTTGCATTCAAGCTGGCTAATGGTCGTATATTCGACTTGACCCCAGAACCATCCTAGGCTCTGCCGATCGCTTGCAACTGAGCGCAGTGTGAAGTTTCCCTTTTCGTCGCTCCCAATCACCTCTACCTTCGACTGGAAGTCGCTGATCCTACCTCCCTTGCTTGCGGCATCGGCGAGGTCTGCATTTGCAGTCTGATAGGTAATCTGAAACGAATGGGAAGCAGTCTCGATAAAGCAAAGCGTTTTTTCACCCGGGCCCACCCGCCAATTTGAGGGCCCTTAATATATTGAAATGAATCTGGCGGCCCATCCATTGTTGCTTCCCAACAACCCTTCACCGCTTGGGGAATCTCTAGAATTGATTCTGAATTACGCCTGGTGGCTGTGTCGGCTGGTTCGTCTGATCCCGTTCGCGGAAGCACAGCGCTTTGATGAGTTGCAGGTATTTCTTTTGTCGCAGGTGAAATAGACTGGGCCGCTACTGCGAGGTTGGCGCAGCACATAGCTACGAGCGAAGTTGTCCACATCAAATGGTTTTTCATTTGGTACGCCGGGTGAGTAGCGCCCGGGTAGGAGTGCTCAGCCCTAGCTCAGTGCGGATTGTCGGACGATTTCCATTGGTTCCCGCCTTGGGGGTTCACCACTGGAACCGCGGCAGGTTTGGAATTAGTCTTCGGTTGATCGCTAGCGATCGCAGCAGCTGGCGAGATCCCGGGCTGAGCTGGAGCTGAAGCGGAAGGAGCAAGTGGCGAAGTCCCGGCCGTGTTCGCAGCGAGAGGCGTGAGGGTCGCCGAGATCTCGGTGACTGACAGCGTCTTATAATCGCCCGTCACGATGTCGACGATCATCCCCGGCCAGAACAGTATGTTTATCCAAAAGACGCCCGCGATTCCCGATTCAACCGGCACAGTGCGTCTTTCGTACCCAGGCATCTCAAAAGTGGCGAAGTCCGGTATTGACTTCTTTGGAACCGCTATTGAATCTGGTGTCTTTCCAGAGAAGGGGCCCACATCATATTTTGCACCAGGCGGGTCCGAGTTCATCTGCACAGTTACGTCGTTACTGGTGAAAAGAGTTGCGCAGCTGGAAGCAAGGAACATCGCCGCCATGCCAACAAGGAGTGAACTCTTGAGCGTTTGGTTTGTTCCCCCGGATCGCTGAATTACTCCAAACACAGCCGTTCGCCAAGCCGTGAGTTCAAGAAACTTCACGCCGGCGGCATGACCGACAGCGCACCGCGCGGCCGTCGGAAGTCAGGATCGGCTGTGGACAAAACCGTCGAGCGGCCACACTTGCCAGGCGCCAAGAGCCTCAGAGTTGAGTTGTATGGCGACGCAATCGTATAGCGACCCCCGGTAGGCCCCCTCTCTCAATAGAATCAACAAATTCTGTGGGCGTCATTGCAGGCGCCCTTAGTCGGCTCCGCATCTTCGCTAGCAGGCTGTGGAAAAACGAGGAGTTTTCCGCTCGATCGGATATAGTGGAGTAGGAAGAGGTTGTAGGAGGAGGTGACGGTGATGCGTGGGGTGGACCATCAGCAGAGCGGAATGTTCAGTTACATATCGGCGGAGCGGCGAGTACCCAAGGATCATCCGTTGCGAGCGATTCGGGTAATGGTGGACGCCGCCCTTAAGGAGTCGTCGTGGCGCTTCGACGCGGTCTACGCGAACTGCGGGCGGCCGTCGATCGCGCCCGAAAAGCTGCTGCGGGCGCTGCTCTTGCAGGTGCTCTACACGGTGCGCAGTGAGCGACTTTTGATGGAGCAGCTCGATTACAACTTCCTGTTTCGCTGGTTTGTGGGGCTCAACATCGACGACCCAGTATGGGACGTGACCGTCTTCACCAAGAACCGCGAGCGCTTGCTGGTGGCCGAGGTAGCGCAGGGCTTTTTCAACGCAGTGCTCGAGCAAGCGCGTGCCCAAGACCTGCTCTCCAACGAGCATTTTACCGTCGACGGCACCCTGATCGAGGCCTGGGCCGGACACAAGAGTTTCAAGCGCAAAGGAGACGACCAGCAAACCCCGCCCGATGATCCCGGTAACCCGAGCGTGGACTTCCATGGTGAGCGACGCACCAACGCCACGCACCAATCGACCACCGATCCCCAGGCACGGCTGGCCCGCAAAGGGTCGGGCAAAGAGGCCAAGCTCTGTTACGCCGGGCACGTGCAGATGGACAATCGCCATGGCTTGGTGGTCAACACCCGGCTGACTCAGGCCAGCGGCAGCGCCGAACCCGAGGCGGCCCTCGCGATGGCGGCCCAGATCGCGGGCCAGCATCGAGTCACGCTGGGCGCCGATAAGGGTTACGATCAGAAGGAATTGGTGCGTGAGTTGCGCGCGCATCAGGTTACTCCGCACGTCGCGCGCAAAGTGCACAGCGCCATCGACCACCGCACAACTCGCCATCCGGGTTACGCCATCAGTCAGATCAAGCGCAAACGGGTGGAAGAGATCTTCGGTTGGATGAAGACCATCGGCGGCTTGCGCAAAACCCGGCATCGGGGTGCCGCCCGGGTCGGTTGGGTGTTTACCTTCGCGGCCGCCGCCTACAACTTGGTGAGGATGCGCAACCTCTTGCCAATCGCCACCTGAAGCGAACACCAGAACCTGTCGGCGCTCCACTGCGCTGGCCCTTAGATGCTCGCTCAATAACACTAACAACTACCCGGAGTGGACAAATTCATAACTAACCGGACTTTTTCCGCAGCCTGCTAGAGCCGAAAGCGCGTCATTTTCGTCAAGATCCAACAAATAATTGGCGAACTGGTCGGGCCCTACGGCCACAACGCCGTGTGGCTTTAGTGCTGCGGCCGGAAAGTGTCGGAGGTTCGCGGTGACGATCGCATGGGCGCGCGAATGGATAGCGGCAGCTAAGACATGACGGTCATCCGGGTCGGGTAGTGTTAGCGTCGGAATTAATGTCTCGAATCCTTGTACCACGGAGTCTAGAAAATATCTGTTCATCTGATCGCGAGTCATTTCGAGGTCTCTTCGCTTAAGATCACTGCGATTCGCCAACAAAGCATTGATCCACTCTTCGTGAATCTTGTCCGACCATTTCGGTCGAAAAAGGTCCGCCGCGGCCAAGCTCAGAAAAAAATCGCGGAGTTGAGCGGGGTACAGGATGCAAGCGTCCAGAACCGCAGCGTCGGTGGCCACTGAGTTGCTCTCAGTATCCGAGCTTTAATTCCTGAGCTTGCGTGGCAAGGAAATCGAGAGCTTTGTCGCGGTCTGCATCAGCTTTCGACTTTAGTGCCAACACGGCGGCGAGCGGAATCCGGCGGTGGCTGCCCACCCTATGGCACGGCAACTCGCCTTTTTCGACAAGACTGATGACGAACGGCCGCGAGACGTTCATCAAATCGGCGGCCTCCTGCGTCGTCAATTCTCGATGCACCGGCAATACCGCAACGGCGTTGCCTGCGGCCGTTTCACGAAAGATTTCAGCAAGGAGTTCTACCGCCCGTTCGGGCACCGGGACATGTTCGGCACTACCGGTAGGCGTAGACAAAATCAGGTCGACCTGTCGCGCGCGGGAAAGGTGAGACGACAGTTTTTGGATGGCCTCGCCAGCAAGTTTCGATTCCTTCGTCGTTGGGATAACAAGCTTTTTGGGGCTGAGTCTCATGTTGGGCCTCCTTGGGGGATGGGCAAACCCTGGCGCCTGAGCTCCTTTGTAGCCTATAATCGCAATAGACGCAACAATCGAAATAATCGCAAATCTCGGTGCACTGCGATAAGTTCCCTAAATCACTGGGGAATTGAGATGATCAGAGGGTCACTCTTCCGACTACTCCCTATTGTTTGCTGCGTTGTCGCGCCGCTGGGCACGTTCGACACCTATCAGCGCGACCGTCCGCGCGATCCGCCTTGCGAAACAGGGCTATAGCTTTTCAACCTTCTCGGCGCGCGCGAGGTCGACGATGATTGGATCGCGCAAGTTGGGGAACTGAGCCACTTTGCGAGCCTCTTGGATGGTCTCGTGGGGCTCTCCGAATTGGATATAACGGACCTGACCCTTCGGCCCGATTGTCTTAGTGAGTACGATGAAGGCCATCCGACTTCTAATTTAAGCACACGTGATGGCGCGGCGCCTCACTGCAGCGGGCCGTCTGGGCTTCGCCAAAGGATCAACCGCGCAATCTCCGGCAGGCCGATCGCGGGCTCGGGATGCGAAGCCGCGCACTCGGCACACAGCACGGCGGCCATGCGATCATCTGTCGTGAACACCAGCACCCAATCGCGAATGGCGCCGGCTAAATCCGACGGGTCGGGCGTCCAATGTTCGCGGCAATTCTCGCAGAGCAGGAAGTTACGATCGTCCTTTTGCGCCGCTTTGATGAGGGCGTGCCGCAATGTGTGCTCGAAGCAGTCGGAGCAGAAAAGCCGGTCGTTCCGCTCCAGTTCATCGAGCAGGGTCCGATAGATGATCATGCTCGGCGCTTCCCAACATTCAGGGTGATAGCCCTCCAGCATTCAGGGTGGTACCGCCTCCCGAGCTCGTCGATGCCGGTGCCAACGACCTCACGGCGACACACGGCACAAAGGTTCCGCAACCTGCGCCTCTCGTTGTCGTACTCGTCCTGCCAGGTGGTATCCGGCGGGGGTTCCGGCAGGCCGAGTGCTGCTCGTTCGGCTGCTTGGCGAGTGAACTCCCGCACACCCCAGCCGGCTCGTTCGTGATGCACCGCGGCCAATGCGCTCATCGCCAGCGCGACGACCAAGTCAATTTTCTTTCCGACACTCGGCTTGCCGATCTTGAAACCGCGCGGCGACTCGATGCCGACCGCGTTGCGAAGCGACTGGGCTAAATCAGTGTCCTCGTAGATCTCAATGTTCCGGTCCTTGAACTGTACGTCGTCAGAACCTATTGGACAAGTTGGCACAGGAATTAAGAGAGGATCTGGTCCATCTGAGTTGAACCTTTGGCTGCGAACGAATGATGCAGCCGGCGTCTGGCTTCGATGGTTTTCAGTTTGGCATTTTTCCTCCGTGACAGAATCGCGGGACCTCGGCCGAAGTAGACGTCGGCCGGGGTCAGGTTGTTGAGACTTTCGTGGTAGCGGCGCGAGTTGTAGTAGTCGACGAACTCGGCCAGGCGCGCTTCGAGCTGACCGGGCAGGTAGTAGTTCTCGAGCAGGATCTGGTTCTTCATCGAACGATGGTAACGTTCGATCTTACCCTGGGTCATCGGGTGATAGGGCTTGCCGCGGGTATGCATCATGCCATGCTCCGCGAGCCAGGAGCCAAGCTGGGCCGACACGTACGACGGTCCGTTGTCGCTCAGCAGGCGCGGCCGGTGCCGGACGCGGACGCGCTCCAACCCGGAGTTGCGCAGCGCCATCGCGAGGGTGTCGGAGACATCGGTGGCAGTCATGGTGGTACACAGCTTCCAGGCCAGGATATAGCGCGAGAAGTCATCAAGGACAGTCGACAGATAGAACCAGCCCCAGCCGATCACCCGCAGGTAGGTAAAGTCGGTCTGCCAGAGTTGATTGGGTGCGGTGGTTGGATGGGCGAAGCTGTCGGCTGCCTTCATCAAGATGAAGGCCGGGCTGGTGATCAGGTCGTGCGCCTTCAGCAGCCGATAAACTGAGGCTTCCGAGACGAAGTACTGCTGCTGGTCGACGAACGAGACCGCCAACTCCCGCGGCGATAGCTGCGGTTCTTTGAGCGCAAGCTCGAGCACGGCCTGAGTAACTGCAGCTGGGAGCTTGTTCCACACCCGCCGCGGCGCCGGCGTGCGATCCTCCAGCCCTTCATCATCGCGAGTTCGATAGCGATCGTACCAGCAATAGAAGGTGGACCGTGGGATGCCGATCTGCTCCAGGGTGCGCCGCACCGGCAGCGACGACTGCTCGACCAGCCGGATGATCTCCAGCTTCTCGGCGGCCGCGTACCTCATATATCGGACTCCCCATCCGCCAGCACGCTTTTTTTGAGCAGGCGGTTCTCCATCATCAGTTCGGCCAGCAGTTCCTTGAGCTGATGGCTCTCCGCCCGCAGCTCCTTGACTTCATCGCTGGTCGCTTCACGCGCGGTATCGCCGGCCAGCCGCCTCTTGCCCGCCTCCAGGAAGTCCTTGGACCAGCGATAGTAGAGGTTCTGGTTGATCCCTTCCTTGCGGCACAACTCGGCCACGCTATCCTCGCCGCGCAGGCCGGCGATCACGATCCGGACCTTGTCCTCAGCCGAGAAGTGCCGGCGGGTCGCCCGCCTTATGTCGCGTACCGCCTTTTCCGCCCCATCCGACTGCGCATCGATTTTCGATCTCATCTACCGCTCCTTCCGCGGTTAAAGATGAGCCAAAAACCCTCTCTTCCTCAATCGCCTCGAATTGTCCAACTTGTGCTGACGGGGAACAGCCCCAGACGATCCCCCACTCATCATGATGTCCTTGGCGCGCCCGGCGGATTCCATTGCCAGCCTGGCGAGTTCTTCTGATTTGCGTTTCAGTTCCTCGGTCCGGCGCGCGAGTTCGGCACGCAACTCGGAAGTCTTGACGACCGCCTGCTGACGCGCGTTTTCGCGCCTGCTGGCATGGCTCATCGCCTTCTTCAGTTCCTTGGTCAAGCTGGCGCCCTGGTCGCGCAGTGCCTTCATTTGTACCTTAAGGGTTTCGCGAGCCTTCTTCGCCTCGCCAATAACGGTCGAAGCGGCCAAGCGCGCCCTGGCTTCTTTCTCGAGGCGAGCCTTGAGCTGATCGACCGTTTTCCGCAACTGCTTGAGTTGCGTCGACGCCATCGCGGAAAAACTGCTGGCGGCTTTGGGGGCCCTGGGCACGGTGGATGAGGTCTTGTGAGCTCGGCGGACGGGCTTGTGTCGCGCCGGAGAGGGTTTCTTCTTGGTCGGCATCGGGAGGACTCCTTTCGAGTTGCGCTAGGTTGGTCCGGTTTGTCTAAATCGCCCGAGAAACTTATCCTCTACTGCGCGGACTTCAGCCTCCGAGATTCCGAGAACCCGGGCGACCTCTTTTACTGCATAATCTTCACTATCGATGCCGAAGCGCATTCTTACGATTCGTTGTTCCTCCGGAGGCAAGGCGGCCAAGAGTTGTCTGGTTTTGTTTTCCGGATGATTCGCATCCGGCAAAGTTGATTTCCTAGCCTTAAGCCGTCGCTTCATTGACCAACTCTTCCAGTGAGCATAGCCCGTCGCTCACGGAAAGCGCCACCGAAAAACGGATAGATACGCACCAATTGGGCCTGTAATGGGTCAGTTTGAATACATTGGCGGGTACCGGCCCAAAGCAACCATCTTCTTAAATTCTTTCGCCTTCATATTCGTGCACAGCCCGACGCTCACTTTGACGGCTTCGATATGTTGGCTGTTGTTCGTCGTGTTCGTCACCGTCAGCGAGTTGCGCAGCGTGCTGAAGGGTCTTCCGCCTCTTCTCACGATATGTCCAAGGCGGTAGTTCGCCCCCGAAGCGCGGGCCCATTGTCAGCAGGTATCCGCCCGAAAAATCAGTCAATGGTCACGTCACGCAGCAGCGACAGTTCGTCCAGCACCTTCCCCGCGCCCATCACTACCGCCGTCAGCGGATCGTCCGCCAGCGTTACCGGCAGCCTCGTTTCTTCGCGGAGCAAAACGTCGAGGTTGCGCAGCAGCGCGCCGCCGCCGGCCAGCACAATTCCCTTGTCCACTATGTCGGAGGCGAGCTCCGGGGGAGTGCGCTCAAGCGCGATGCGCACCGACTCGACCACCTGGCTCACCGGTTCCATCAGCGCCTCGCGAATTTCCTCGTCGGTGATCTCGATGGTCTTCGGCACTCCGCCGACCAGGTCGCGTCCCTTGATCTCCATGGTCTGAATTTCGTTGTCGGGGTACGCCGATCCGATCGTGATCTTGATCAGTTCAGCGGTGCGCTCGCCGATCAGCAAGTTGTACTTGCGCTGGATGTGATGGATGATCGCTTCATCCATTTTGTCGCCCCCGACACGCACCGAGCGCGTGAAGACCACGCCCGCGAGCGAGATCACCGCGACTTCGGTGGTGCCGCCGCCGATATCGACGATCAGGTTGCCAGTCGGCTCCGTGATCGGAAGGCCCGCGCCAATCGCCGCCGCCATCGGCTCCTCGATCAGATAGACTTCGCGCGCACCCGCCGATTCCGCCGACTCGCGCACCGCGCGCTTTTCGACCGCGGTGATCCCGCCGGGCACGCCGATGACGATTCGCGGGCGCGGGCGTACCAGGGGTTTGCCCGGCTGAATCTGCCGGATGAAGTAGCGGAGCATGTTCTCGGTGATCTCGAAGTCGGCGATCACGCCGTCCCTAAGCGGCCGAATCGCGACGATCGAGCCAGGCGTGCGCCCGAGCATCTTTTTCGCCTCGGAACCGATCGCCAACACTCGTCGCGAGCCGCGCGAGTTGTTTTGCACCGCGACCACCGAAGACTCGTTGCAAACGATCCCTTTGCCCTTGACGTAAATCAGGGTGTTGGCGGTGCCTAGATCGATAGCGAGATCATCGGAGAACCAGCCGAAAATTGAATTGAGGAACACCGAATTACGCCCCTTGCCGAACCAGAGCCGACGATCTTTGTTTAGTAATTGCGCGCGCTTAACGCCACCAGCGGTACTTCACGAGAGGAATGTAAAATTAGAAATCGTTGACACGTTGCACACGAAAAGCTCTCGTAACCCAACCCGGAGATAACGCGTTTCCCTATGACTGCCTGGCGGATGGGGCAGTCTGGCTCGAACTGATCTCTGGGTCAAATTCCCTGATCAACAGGGAAAATGCAGGGAATTTGCGCGGCTTCTGCTCCGATTTGGCGGTCCAAGAGAAGAAAAACCACGACGGAGCTGGGGGTTTTTCAGCAAATTCCCTACGCATCAAAACAGGGAATTATTTTCACTAAACAGGGAATTATTTTGGAGGATCAGGGAACTTTCTGGCTATAACAGGGAAAGCCGAGCCGGCATTTTCAGTGCAGCAGAGGCAAGGCAAACTGCTATAGCGCGCGGCCGATCCAAACAGCTCTTCCGATGATCTTCGACCCCGAGCGGCCTCGGAAACCAAGCAACTCGTGGAGGGTCATCACGACTTCCGCTGAGCTCAGGCGTTCGCCGTCCCGACCATTCCCTGCTGAGCCCGAAAACCGATGCCTACGCTCCGGTCCGACGACCCGAACGGTTTGATTGGGCTGCCGGGAAATTCCGCGCAATTCGATTCCTGGAAGGTCAACGAGGTAAATACCGTCACGAGCAAGATTTGCGTGGTCTCGGTCGATCAGCACGAAATCGCCGCGGTCGATGTCGAATAGATCCGAACCTGCCTCCACGGCAAGCAGCGTTTCATGGGTTGGCTCTTTGAGGTGTAGCATGGCCTCGAGAAATCTGCGGCTGAAGGGAATCTGCCCGATCACCATTTCCGCGGCGAGTGACGTCCCAAGTTCGTATTGGTCCACCATGAGGACGTCCGCTAATACTGCGCCGGAGAGCAAACCCGCTGGGCGCATCTCACCTTTGCCAGATAGCAGCCAATTGATGTCGACGTTTGCGACCCGGGCCAAAGTCGCAAGCGCGTCCATCCCCGGTTTTGAGCCGGCTTCGTAACTTTGCAGGGTGCTGGCCGGTATGCCGCTGGCCTTGGCCAGCGCATAACGGGATCCGAACTCCGCCGTCACCTTTTTCAGCCGTTCTGAAAAGCTCATAGGAGCCTCCTGTTGATAGAATGATATGCCGTCGCCTTGACAGCACGAAATTTCGTGTTACATTATCGAAAAATAGGCCCCTCGTCAATCGAGGGTGCCGAAGGACAGGTGGAGGCATGCGGTTGCTGGAGGGTGGCGGTTTAGGAAATGGGGATCGGGCGGGCCGGATTGAGGTGATATATCGCTCAATCTCTGAGCTGAAGCTGGACCCAAACAATCCAAGGGTCCACGGCGCAAGACAGATTCGCCAACTGGCGTGGAGCATTGAGACGTTCGGGTTCAATGTTCCGGTTCTGATCGATTCTGATGGGAAGGTGATCGCCGGGCATGGCCGTGTCATGGCCGCTCAGCATCTCGGCTTGATGGAGGTGCCGACGATTTGTTTGTCGCACCTGTCCGAGGCGCAGATGCGAGCGTACATGATCGCCGACAACAGATTGACCGAAATTTCGACCTGGGATGAGAAGTTACTCGGAGAGCAGCTTAGAGACCTTGCGGAGCTCGATCTCGATTTCAGCCTTGAGGCGACTGGCTTCGAGATGGGCGAAATCGATCTTCGCATCGAACAATCAAACAGCGAAGCCCAAGGCGAACCAGATGCGGCTGATGACATCGCGGGTGTGCCGGACGGTCCTCCCGTATCTCGACCCGGCGATCTGTGGCTATTGGGAAAGGATTGCCGAGTCTATTGCGGAAGCGCTCTGGACGCGTCGGCATACACGAAGCTGATGGACGACGAGCGCGCCACGGTGATTTTCGCCGACCCGCCGTACAACGTAAGAATCGCGGGCAACGTCAGCGGCCTCGGCACCGTTCAACATCGGGAATTCGCTATGGGTTCCGGTGAAATGACCGAGTCTCAGTTCACCGAATTTCTGGCCAAGGCATTCTCTTTGTTTGCGCGCCACAGTGTCGATGGCTCCTTGCACTTCCTGTGCATGGATTGGCGGCATATCTCGGAGATGCTGGCAGCCGGCAGGGCCGCCTATAGCGAGCTTATGAACCTGTGCGTGTGGGCGAAGGACAATGCCGGAATGGGCTCGCTGTACAGAAGTCAGCACGAGCTCATCTTCATCTACAAGAATGGCCAGGGACGACATACCAACAACGTTCAACTGGGTCGGTTCGGCCGCAACCGCACGAACGTATGGCGCTATCCAAGTGCGCGCTCTTTCTCGCGGTCCGGCGACGAGGGTAACCTGCTCGCGATGCATCCGACTGTGAAGCCGGTCGCGATGATCGCCGACGTGCTCATGGACTGCACCAGCAGAGGCGAGATCGTCCTGGACGGATTCCTGGGCAGTGGGTCGACCGTGATCGCCGCCGAGCGCACTGGACGCCGTTGCTTTGGTGTAGAGATAGATGCGCTATATGTCGACGCAATCGTTCGCCGTTGGCAGGCCTTTACTCGCGACACCGCACGACACGCAAGCGGCGAACCGTTTGATAAGATTGAAAGGGAGGTAAGGGAAGGTGGAAACCGAGAATAAGCAAGATGAATACGAGGTGGGCTACGGCAAACCACCGCGTCATACACGCTTTCAAAAGGGTCAGTCGGGAAATAGTCGTGGGCGTCCACGCGGCGCCAAGAATATGGCTACTCATTTGAAGGAGGCGCTCCGCGAGCGCGTCGTGATTAGCGAGGAAGGCCGACGCAAGAGAGTGACCAAAATGGATGTTATTTCAAGACGGCTCGTCAACAAGGCAGCCGGAGGGGATTTCCGTTCTATTCAGGCTTTGATGGCACTCAGCGAGAAGTACAAACTCACCGACCGGGAAGAAAAGCAAGAGGCGTGGCAGCCTGAGGATCGCTGGCAGAGGCTCAACTTGTTGGCTGATACCATAGATGAAATGCGCAAATTGGGTATTGCGGTCGGCACCTCAGGGCCGGATTTACCAAGTCAGGAAATGGAGGATCTGCTAAAGCAGCCAGAAGGTGCCCCCGGGGGAAAGCGACTCTGAATTGACGTGAAAGAAGGTTCGGCTTGTACCTAACGCTCGGTTCTCTACCGGCTAGCGACGATGAAGAGCCGGGGAACGGAGCTGGTGGCTTAGTGGCTTTCCCTAGGAATGCTGGCCGTGTCGACGGCTTCGCGCGATCCCTGCGCACGCCGCTCAACAATCGCTGGCGTGCTTCACCTCGTCGAGCCCGACCAAGTCGATGTAAATGATCGGCTTGAGCAGTCCGCTCGGCTCACACGGCCGTACTCTCACCAGCACTAGCAGGTTGCGGAAAAACTCAATGAAAGACGATTTCGGCGAAGAGTAAGCATTACTACGATCACGAGAATGCGTCTTGGATCAATGTCATCAGGAGTCAAAAACCCTTTTTCCGCAACCTGCTAGAGATCGCTTTGCCCCCTCTGGGTCGGCCGCTAACGCTGCCGCCCACTCCGGTTTAACGAACCTGGAATTGAGATAGTCCGGTGACAAAATGCCGATGGTGTGGGTAGACTCGCTCGCAGCGCGCTGCATCTCAAGAACGAAATTACCACGCGCCGCAAAATCCCACTTCTGCAGGCGCGTCGAATATCCATCCTCTTCGAGAACGAACGCGACCCACTCGGCCCAACGTTCGTCGACGGCGGTGTAACTGATGAAAAAATTTACTTTGTTTTCTGCCATGCCGTCGATCTATCTCGCAACCATTAGCCCCTTCAAGCAGCAAGCCGGCCACGATCACATGTTCTCGTTCTGATTAAGCACCTGGCGGAGCCACTGAATCGCCGCATTCCTCTCCATAGGCGTCGGCGACGTCGCGCCAGAGTGGTACTGCGCGATAACAAGTCCATGGTCTTTCAAATCTTCGTAGCTCACAACGACCGGTGCAGCCGCTAGATACTCTTCCGTTGATTCCCTTCCCACTCGGCGTACTAGCCGATAAGCGTAAAGCCAATCGCTCCAGACGTATCCAAAATCTCTGGGAAGATTCTCAGCTTCCAATTCAATATCTGGAGCGCTCATCTCTTTGCCCGCTATTCCGTCAAATGAACAGTCCGCAATCTCGAAGCGTCGACGACAGGTAGCGTCTTTCGGCCAGGGCTTGATTGTGCCATCGTCACCACCGCTGGCGAGTCGGCCGTCCGACAGCACCACAAGAGAATCCACCGCACCGCCTGCGAGAGCACCACCGGCCCCGATCGACGTTCTTCTCCGAAATGCGCGCTACACGCGCCAATCTCGCTCCGGTTGGGCAGGCTTGAGGAAAGAGCGCTCCGCCTCGTCGAGCTGTTCTGAAATCCTCACCGAGAGCTGTCGTCTGGAAGTTCCAGAATCGGTACCGGGAGTTCGAATTCATCTTGCTCCGGCAGACAGTCAGCGCAAAACGCGTTATCTCCGAAGGCTGGCGTACACCCGCGCGGAATGGCGGAGACCGAAAACAGTTGAGGGACCTAAAATGCATTTCGACATCTTCCTTCGCCTTTTCCTCTGATCCTACCCGCCGCTGTCCGCTCGCAGCGGTGGCTTACTGTGGCGATTGCTCCGTGAGGCACTCGTCGAAAGTGTCCCGCGTCAGGTCTTCGGCGCTTTCCGTAGGATGGTCGTAAACGTTATTGATAATGGTCGTGGCCGTCTTTAGCATCGACTTATTAGGAATCGGAAAATGCGGGGCGGTTGCTCTAGCAATTTTGAGCGAGTCACCGCGCGAAACCCCGCTATCGCGGTTCCGCGCCGCTTCGTTCGCGAAGTTTGCGATCGCCTCGCAGAGTTTAGCCACTTGCACGGTGGTGGTCTGTGCGTACGTTTTTGGCGCACCGGCGATGGTCAGAATCAGAAGCACGCATAACAGTTTGTCTCTCATACCATCGATTTTAGCCGCCACGGATAGCACGGTCCAACTCGGCATCGATGGTGAGGCGCTGCGGGCGCGGGAGCGGCGGCTGGCGGCGTAAGCATCCTCTCGGTCAACGGCGCATCAGTCGAGCGTCACGGTAATCGTGGCCGGGCGGCGAAGCGATGCGCAATCGCGACCGACCGGCAGCCAGTCAGCGCCCATTTGTCGGTCGCGCGTCTGTCTGCTAGATCGTTTTCAAAATGAACCCCGACACGTCGCCGCGCTGGTGCATTTGGGCTCGTGGTAAAAGGAGGACCGCATGATGAAATGTGGTAAACCGGGTTGCGATGCTACTTGGGACAGTTCAAAAAATCCTCTGTTCAATGTCAAGGCTGGACAAGTCGGAGGCACTCACCGAGAGGAGACGTGCAAACACCACCACTTAAACCAATGGCACAGGCAGCAAACAAGCGGCGGCTTCGGACCTCCTATAAAGTGCAAGCCATCCTGTCCCGACAAGAAACCCGATGCGTACACGCCGCTAGACGAAGACTGAAAGGATTCAAAGTCACTGCGCAACGCCCAAAGAGGATCTAGCCCGGCATGTGGGAGAAGATTCGCCCAGTTGCAATCACAGCGGTCGTAATCGCGGTCGCTGTGGCGGCGATGCGACTGACGACAACGGTGCCATATCACAGGCACTACCACGACCCGGTGTACTTCGTTCTCGTCTTCGTCGAAAGTGC
This sequence comes from uncultured delta proteobacterium, assembly GCA_963842085.1. Classification (GTDB taxonomy): domain Bacteria; phylum Desulfobacterota; class Binatia; order Binatales; family Binataceae; genus Binatus. The sequence continues at coordinate 570,128 of CAWJET010000001.1, read as the reverse complement.
AATTAGCTACGTTGCGATCGCGTGCTTTTTGGCTATTTTCCCGTGGCTCGCAGTCGGCGCTATCATCGAGGCGTGGAGTAACCCACCGCCGCTCAGGGAAATGTTGTGGCTACCTGTCTACGTGGCCATGGCTATCGCTTTTGGTATTGCCACCGTGGCTTGGGTCATCGGGCCTTTCGCACCGTCCATCAGCGGGTACGTGTGGGACACCCGCCTGTGGTAACTGGCGGCTCTCGCCGACCACCGCCGCACAATGAGGCTCCGCGACGCCGTTGTGCTCGCGCGGACATGGGGTTGCTATAACTGGTGATCGCACCAATAGGAGCTTTCGGCAAATGGCCGAGGTCGTAATCGTAAAGGCACATTGCAATAGCTGCCTAAAGGAAACGAACCACGTTCTCGTCGCCAAAAAGAAGAGTAGCTGGTCAGATGTGGACGCCGGGATATACGGAGAAGATTGCTATCAAATCGTAGCTTGTTGCGGTTGCGATACTGTCGGATTCAGACGGGTAACTACCATCGAAGGGGGGACGCGCGAGACGATCAACTATTTTCCTGCTGCCGTTTCGAGACGGAAACCGTATTGGTTGAGCGGTTCTCTCCGGCGCGAGCAGAAGAAAATCGTACGGCTTCTGGACGAGATTTACGTGGCGGTTCACGAGGACTTGCGAGTCCTTGCGGCAACGGGGGTCCGCACACTCATAGATATAGTGATAACTGAACACGTCGGCGATGTGGGCAACTTCCCTGCAAAACTTTCCGCTGTCGAAAAGCGCGGATTCATATCTCCAAGCAACAGAGAGTTCCTCGAAGTGACCATCGATGCTGGTAGCGCATCGGCACATCGGGGATTTCAGCCGTCACAGCAGGATCTAAAACTGCTGCTCGACATTACGGAGAATCTGATTGCATCGATTTACGTTCTTCCGGGTGAGGTCAAAGCTCTATCGAAGAAGGTGCCGCCGCGACCGAAGCAAAAGAACGACGCCGGGAAGTAATGGCTATGACCCGCGGCCCGGCTAAGGCGGCTTAAGAAAGCCGTCTTGTCGTGTCGTTGCCTGCCGCGCTTGTTTCTTATCCGTGACTGGCGGCGGGTTCGCGCCATTTCGCGCTCAGGTGCCTAAGCTATGAGATCATCCCGCCCATGGTTGGGTGGGCGCGACGGGGGTAAATCGCAGGCTTGAATGGTCGTACCATTTTGCTTACCTCTGCGTCGCTCTCGCGAGCGGTCTGTTGACGGCCCGTATCTGACCAGCCTTATCTGACGCCCCGTATAGGTCAAATAGTTTTTTCACCTGGCAGCACTATCAGATACCAGCCTATAAGCACGAGGCCATTTTACTTTTCCTTGAGGCCGGGATCGTCCCAGAAATGACGTGTTTTGCGCGACTGGCTGCCGGTGTGCCTACTCAAAACACCAAATGCGTGCGATAGTCGAGCCTTGGGAGAAGCTGGAGGGTTTTTTCAGTTGGTCGGCCACGGATCAGGCGACTCAACTGCCGCCCCCTTGAATCCAAACCCCCCTGGAACGTGCTGACTATCCGCTGTACTCGCAAACTGCTGAAACGCCTGGGCGCAGAAGCGATCGCTGATCCGCCTTCACCGACCAATCGCCTCGGCAACTGGTATGCCAAGCTGGTTTTCGTCAGGCACGTGCCGCTTATCGTTTGCATTAGCGAACGGTCGCTGCTCCCGGTGATTGTTGAAGCCAGAGGCGCGTCTTCCTTCAGTCCGCGTTTTCGAGATGCCGCTCGGTCGGTGCTGCAAGGCATCGGAGCAGGGCCGGATGCGGTGGGTCGGGAAGTGCGAGAGATGGAGTCGTTTACGATCGGCGCGACCGCGAACCGCCGAGTGCTGGGCTCGCTCAACGACCTAGCTTCGCTCGCTCGCTTTGAAATTGAGGACAATCCGTCGATCGATTTGGTGACTCTGGCAGTCAAGCTAGCGGGGACGCCGTGCTCGCCGCTCAAATACGAGTCCCCGAGAACAGTCTCTTTGGCTCTCCTGCGGCACGCCAACTCGTGATTGGACTGGGACCGCGGCCGTGGACGCGTTCAGCCCATCGCGAATTAGGCTGCCAGCCGTTCGTAACGATGGTGAAGGCCACCCACCTCCTCGATGGCGATCACCTTGGCCCGATTCTCCGATTGGACGGGGCGGGGGTCGGGACAGTCCTTCTGCAGGGAAAGATGGGTCCGCGACCGATGGTAGTAATCTCTATACGAGGTGGCCTCTTTCCGGAGCACGTCGTCGATGTTTTTGAAGGCTTGTTCGAACATTGGCTCTATCGGCCTCCGTCGCGTGCAAACACAATAGCCAACGCATCATGTGAAATGAACTTGTGCCGAGTCATCACGCCCGATCATGCCCGCCAGCGAGGCCACGTGCAATCGACCACTCGCACCTGATTTCACACCGAGCTAGCAACAGGGTAAACTGAGATTGGATGCCGATCGCGGGAAAATGTGTTTGTTCAGTCAACTCGAATTGGAGAAAGGAATTTGAGCGAGGAACATCCTGACGCGGCTAAGGTCTTTGATGCCGCAAAAGCAATCATCGAAACGCTAAGGGGTCTGGACAAGACTCATCAAGAGCGGGCCATCCGTTTTGCAAGCGAATGGCTCGATTTGCGTCCTCCCTCTCAATCCCAACCGTTGGTGGTATCACAGGTCCAACCGGGGGCAACACCTGCCGCTCCGTCCTCGCAGGGGATTCGCGTACATACGAAAGACATCAAGCAGTTCGTTGCGGAGAAGGCTCCCAAGAGCGATCAACAGTTTGCTGCTGTAGTCGCATACTTCCACAAGTTCGAGGCGCCGGAGCCGCAGAAGAAGGAAGCTATAGGAGCAAAGGACCTAACGGACGCAGCCCGATTAGCGGATCGCAAGCGACCGAGTAAGCCGCTTGCGACCCTAAACAATGCAAAAAACTCAGGCTATTTGGACACTACCGAGCCGGGCAAATTCCGGATCAGCACTGTCGGCGAGAATTTGGTGGCCGTGACGCTCCCCGGGAATGAACCAGCGAAAGCGAACAATCGCGGCAAGGTAACGAGAAAACGGCCAACGAAGGCGGGGAAGAAAAAGAGCGCGAAGGCGAGGTCGTAAAAGGTGGCGCTGCGGATTGGAGAATTCGCTCGTGGCCACTAGCTCCGAGGCCGTCGACGCCGCCATATCGGAGGTGACGACAGCGCGTTCTTTGGTATCCAGGATCAAGACAAAACAGGTCCGCGGCGTTGACGCTGTAGCTACGCTGAAATCGACCGCACATGCCTGGTTCAACTCGCATCGGCTTGTGGTGGCCTCCGCTGCCGTTGGCGTAGATCTTGGCGACGCTGATCACGCCTACACAACTATTTTAGATTTGACAGCCAAGCATGCGGCCAGGCGGACATATCTCGACGCGCTGAAGGAGACCAAGGACGCTCTCATCGCGCTACGCACCGCGGTTTTGATTGCTCCTTCGGCATCTCCCGCCGGGAGCACAGACGACCTTGCTCCCGACTTTTCCGCACTCGCTGGTAACCCACCGATGCGAGATATCTTGACGCGGCGTTGGCACGAGTGTCACCGGTGCGTCAGCGCCGGCGCTCACCTTGCGGCAATCGTGATGATGGGCGGATTGTTAGAGGCACTATTCGTGGCGCGCGCCAATAAGATGCCGGACAAAAGTGCGCTCATCAACGCTGCTTCAGCTCCCAAAGACCCCAAGACCGGAAAGACCATCAATTACCAAGAGTGGAGGTTAGACTCCTACATTAGGGTCGCCCGCGAGTTGAACTGGATCACGCATTCTGCCAAGGACTTGGCGGACGTGTTGAAGGAATACAGGAACTACATTCACCCTGAGAAGGAGCTTCGACACGGGATCATACTGACCTTCAACGACTCATCAATGTTTTGGCAAGTCGCTAAAGAGCTTGTACGGCAACTCTTAATGAGCGCGCAGTCAGCCGCACCTTAGCCCCCGCCCCGGCGCCTACACCATAGGGAGGTGTTGATGCCCCAAAAAAAAAATGGAAATTGGCTGAAGCCTTCGCGCACTTCAATGCAACCGCGAAAAATAAGCGATGGAGCTACGTCGAGCGGGTCATCGGCTCGATTCGCCGCGAGTGCCTGGATCACGTACTCGTGATTAACGAGCGCCATCTGCGCCGCATCCTGGTCTCGTACGTCGATTACTATCACCGCTCGCGGACCCATCTCTCGCTCGACAAAGACTGCCCGGATGCTCGCTCCATCCAACCGCCAAACCGCGGCAAGGTGATCGCGATTCCGCAAGTCGGCGGGCTTCACCAGCGTTACGAACGCCTCGCCGCCTAACCTGCTTTCCAAGGCTGCGCCATCTCCTCCGGCGCTCACGCACTGTGTGGCGAGCCATATCATCGCGTGCAAAATCCACAGTGCAAAAGCCGACCGCACGGACTGACCAGCGCCATTGGGAAATCACCTCGTGCGTTTCATCGCACCCTACTCGCCGCCGCCCAGAATCTGACACCAGATACAGTTTTGCGCAGGCACAGCACCTGCGTCGGATTCTCAAGACCTACGCCAGCTACTACAACGAGGTGCGGACTCATCTGTCGTTGGACAAAGACGCGCCGAAGTCTCGACGCTCACAGAAGGTCGGCCGCATCGTCGCGATGCCGATCCTGGGCGGGCTTCATCATCAATAAATTCGGGTTTGAAGTTCTGACTATGGACAGACATCAAAGCTCACAATTTTCCTGAGACCGTGGCCTAGAGAGAAGCCTGGCTCGACAAAGTGTCTAGATATGATAGGCTCGGGTTGGCGCTTGATGGATGTGGAGGACGGCAATGCTGTTGAAGCGCAACCTCACTTTCCTCGCGATTCGACTGAATTTCGGTAAGGCAGCATCGCTTTTAACGAAGTTACTCCCGGCTACGAAGGTCGGGAAGGGAGAGAAGCGATTGCACCAGAACGAAGCAAACGGGATATCGTCGGCTCCTCAAGTTGTTAAGCTGAATGGAACTACCAAGCCGTCGCCAGGTGCTCGGCGGGATTCTCGTCTCCCCAAGGGCTCCGAAATCATCGGCACGCTGTTCTTCGAGGGGCCGGTCGTCATAGATGGCCATGTGGAGGGTGAGATCACTGGACAGGACGAGATCACGCTCGGCGAGAACGGATCGATAACCAGTGACGAGTTGAGGGCCCCCTCGGTAATCATTGCGGGTACGGTGAAGGTCAAGACTATAGCGAGCCCCAGGGTCGAGATTCTTCCCACGGGAAAGGTTTGGGGCGACATCGCTTCGACAGTATTGAACATACACGAAGGGGCTCATTTCGAAGGGAGCGCGTTCGCGCCAAAGGCTAAGTGAACGCCACAGGATTCCGAAGCGCGAGAAACCAACCGGCGCCTTCGGTCTCCAACGTTACCTTGAAGTACTTCGCGGTGACAACTCCTGATCACGCTGCCAGATGACGCTGCTAAAAGATCCTGCTAACGAAGCGCCCTCGCTCTGGCAACCCTCCTGAGGGGCGGCCTCGGCACATTGCGCATCCTCGAAATTGAGGTGGCGTCGCAATTGTTGAAATCGTATATCTGCGCGAAGGTTGAGGAGTTAGGTCCATGGTGAAGTTCGACCACATGAGCCTGCCGGTCACGAACGTTCGGAAATCGCGAGATTGGTATGTGAAGAATCTCGGCTTCAAGGTCGAGTTCGAGCGCGGAGGCATTACGGCGATCCAGGACAGCGCTGGGTTCACCATCTTCCTTGCGAAGGCGCAGAAAAGCCTGCCCGGATCCAAGGTCACGATCACGCTCCAGGTGAAGGACGTGGACGGGAAGCATCGCGAGCTTGCCGGCAACGGCGTAAAGTTCGTGAATGCTCCGCAGCGCCTGTTCTGGGGTTACGGCGCTGAGCTACGCGACCCCGACGGATACATGATCAATCTGTGGGACAAAGTCACGATGCGCAAAGCGATGCGACAGAAGAACGCCTGATCGATGCTGCTACGCTCGCCGCGGTCCTGGCGTTCCCTTCCGCTGCGCCGCCTCGCCGAGCGCCGACAAGAAGAGATGCTTTGGAATGTTGAGCAGCGCGAACTGGCGGCGATCCGAAGGCGCGAGGTCGTTTACTGCTTCGACGACGATCTCGACTGTCTCATCGCTGGAATACACTTCGACGCGAATTTCCGCGTCTTCAAAATCTACTTCGTGTCTACGACCATTTCGGCCGCGGATGATGGCGTGGGGCATGTCAGCGGTTCTCCATGGTTTCCAGACGTATTGGCGTAGAGAGAGCCTGATCCAAGAAAAGGAGAGGGCCACCGGTGCATGGGAGTAAAAGGAGCATGGCCCTCTCCGGCGCGCTCGTTGGCATAGCCCACATCGGAACCTGAGGCGCGGTCTCGTCCTTCCCCAGGACAAAAAAGGCGCTCAATCACTCGACCGCAACGAGGACAGCAGTGACGAAAATGCTGAGCGAGCCGCGGACTCGAGTCCCGGGTCTGATTGGTCGAGAAGGATTCAAGTCGCTAATTCTTGACCAAGGGCGTTCTCGAGTACACGTCCCGCCGAATCTCCCGCCAGCCCTGCTCTGATAGAAGCGTCCCCAACACCGCTCGCAGCCGACCGCGGCGGCCTGTTACTGTCTGCATGTAGCCGGAGTCATACGGGAAAATCTTCGTCATCAGAACTCGCACCGTTTCCTGGCCTTGCCACTTGAGCCGCGGATCACTGCGACCGGCGATTATCGTCTCGGCAAGCTCCTTTGCGATGGGCTCTACCTTCACCGCTTCCGAGCGCGGAAGCATCTGGCGATACCTGCGGCTGCGTTCACATTCTGCCGTTCTTCGGTCCAAATCGATGCGCCACTGCTGGAGCTCGGCGCGCGTCGAGCCCATACCCATAGCCCCGTGCCGCTCGATCGTGAAGCTGAGCACGGGTGGATCCCACTGTACGGCTTCCATGCGCCCGAGTTTACCCGCATGCATGCGCTCGGAATCCGCCCCCGCAAAGTCAGACCAACAGACGGCAAGCAGCGCAGCCACGCGACCGACCTCCACAACTTCGCCCGGCGGACGCGCCCAGAGGTGCTTCCTGAGAAGTTCGATGGTAGCGCCGTTCCGCACTAGCAAACTATGCCATGTGCGGATGGTCTCCGTGAACGGCGGTTGCGCTGAACAGTGCCAAGAAACAACCAGCTGTCGTCAGGTTGTTCGAGAATCGGAACCGGCAGTTCGAATTCACTCTGCTCCGCACCCGAGTCTTCGATGCAGAGAAATTCACGCTTTGGATCGCGAATTGCCCGCGTGCACGGCGTTTTCTGAGCCCAAAGTCCCTGAGAGAAAGGCCAGCTAGCGACGATCCGCCGTTTTTGCCAAATTCAATGGAATATGGTGCAATTTGACCTATGGACAAGCACATAAGCAAGCATCCCGAAACCAAGCATCTGGCTGCCGACGTGGTTCATTACCGTGAGTACAAGATTCTGCTGCAACCCGATCGGTTTACGAGCAAGAATGGTTTTCTCGAGTTTTGGGAGACCGTGTCCAAGACTCTCAAGAAACTCGGTCTTAAAGTAGATGTCGACGAGCACGCATTCGACAGCCAGGTTCGGGAAGTGCTTTTTTACGACACCCCGGAGTTTGACCTTTACAATCATCACTTCATTCTGCGAAAGCGCACGTTCTACGATCAGGGATGGCCCCGTCCCGGCCACGAGTTGGCCTTCAAATACCGCACGCCGGAGCTCAAGAACGCCGCGGCCGTTGACGTGCGTCCGCAATTGGGTGGACACGATGAGATAAAGTTCAAAGAGGAGTTGCTGCTCGAGCGCGATCGTCTGGGTGGAATGCGCAGCGTCTACTCTCATGGATGCGTGCTTACATCGCCCAAGATTGAACTCGACCGCGGCATCGAGGACATTGCCCGCGCGTTCCCGACCCTCAAACGCATAGACATACGGCCAAGAACCAAAATGATGCTGGTCAACAACGTAGCGGTCGAGGAAGTGCAGAACACCATGGGCATCATCCACTTCGGGCACCACTTCAAGGGTAAGACCACCATCGCCATATGGCGGAGCCGGGCGCTGGAAAAATCACTGTCGGGCGAATTCGCCTTTCAGTGCAAGTTCGATCGGGTCGACGAGGTTAGCAAGGAGTCGCTTGAACTCTCCGAAGAGTTCTACAAAAGAGTGCAGCTCGATTGCGCGGAATGGATCAAACTTGGCACCACCAAGACCGCGATGGTGTACGGACTCGGCGATAGTCAGCAACTAAAGAACCGCGAATGAAAACCTCTTGTAATCCCGTCACTAACGCGGACGAAGGCCCGTCGAGCCGAGGGTGCTGGCCTGGCGGGACTGCCTAAGCCCCAAGATCGGACCCCAAAAGCAAGATGGCTTCCTTAAGCCGAGCTGAATGCGAGCGGCTGCGCGAACAGTTCGCCGACCGCTATCGCAAGCTCTGGCCCAAGGCGGTCCAGACGCTGAGCCGCGACTGGGAGCGGATGGTGACGTTCTATCGCTTTCCCAAAGATCATTGGATCCATCTGCGCACCACCAATGTGGTGGAATCGCCGTTCGCGGCGGTGCGGCTTAGAACCGACGCCGCCAAGCGCTACAAGAAGGTCGCCAATGCCGAGGCCTTGATCTGGAAGATCCTGATGATTGCGGAGAGGAAATTCCGCCGCCTCAACTCGCCCCAACTACTCGCGGCAGTTTACGATGGACAACTATTCGAAGACCGAATGCCAGTAAGCGAAACCATCCCGAAGCGCCGCGCCGCCTGATCTCGTTTACACACCTATTGCGGTGACCTCGCTGGCTTGGGGGACGGGCGCTAAGGGCGGCAGTTTGATACGCGGGGGAGTTGCTGGCTGGGTTTGCCCCCCCTTTCCAGTCGGCGTTCGGGCTGGCGATGGAACTGACCTTCTCTTCGCTGGCCCGTTTCTTTTCTGACTACTCCGCTTTGAGGCGCGGATCGTCGGTCGCGATGCCCGCGCCAGCCGCAGCTTCCAGCTCGGCCCTTCACTGTCAGCTATCGACACAAGCGCACTGTGCGTCGCTTGCGATCAATCAGAAAAAAGCCACATGAAAGCCAATGCCAGGAAGACAACCAAGAGCGCGAGCGCAATTAGAGAGTTCATCCGAGAATTCTTCAGCCCACAAGGGTGAGCGCGGCGGCGTGACGGGGATTCATGGATTGCTTCTGGCGGCGTTCCGTCGTTCCCGTCAATCGCGCTCAGCCATCGGACGCCGCGCGCCAATCGCAAATCTCCAGGCCGCGAGACTCGCTCGCGCTGTATTCGGCGAAGGTGGCGTCGCAATCAGCAAGTACCGCTCGGCTCGCCCTAAGCCTGGCACAGGAGTAATGGATAAGGTTGGCCGTCGTAGCGAACTCAACTCTTCAACATAAAGGAGAACACGCGTATGGCATCAGGTAAAGCAATCGGAGAATATTCACTGAAGTCGATCACTTCCACCCAAAGTCCTGGACCCGCAGGTAGCGTTCTTATCCAGGTGAATTGGGAAGGTACGGGGACCGGATTTGGGGCGACCTTCCTGACGGCTACCTTCGTAGGCGGCGGCAAGGGTGGGACTTTCGGCCTCCATTGGGCATCATACCTGGACAATGGCGACACTCTCAACGGCGCCGGTCAAGGGACCTACGAGAGTATAGGGAAGCACAAGTGGCGCACGGCGAACTTTGCTGAGGTCTCCGATGGCCGCAGAATCAGAGCCGAGGGCGAAATAGATCTGGCCGCGCGCTCATGGAAGGGCACTTTGTTCGAAGGATGAGCTGACCCGCGAAACCGGCAACTTGGTAACCTTAATCAAATGGAGGTAGTTCCAATGAAGTTTCGGGTGATTCGAAAACCGCGTGCTGGGGCGCCAGCGTAGCCCACCGGCCAGATGGTTCGCGCGCAGAAGGAAATGTTGCTCGCCGCCGTCAAGCGCGGCGAAGTTGACTGCGCCTACGCCAGATTCGTGGCACACGCCGACTAGTCGGTTTTTCCGGCCGCCCAATCGCCGCGCAGCTGCCCTTCGGGCAATTCCGAACGGCGAGAAGGTCCGGCACATGACTAAAATCTTGCATGCGGGATGGTGCATGAAGGAACTCGGGTGGATCTGATCTCAATACGAATAAGCGTAGTAGGAACTAGAATATAGAGAAGGAGTGGGATTATGACCGACGTTGAGATCGCTGCTTTCCACGAAAGCTTTGAACGGTGCATGGTGTCAGGACGACGCTTCTTCGATGTGTTCTATGATCACTTCTTGTTGTCGCCCGAGGTCGCTGCGAAATTCCAAGGCACGGACTTCAAGCGGCAGAAGGAGATGCTCAAACTCTCGCTCTATGTCATGCTCGGTGCTGTAGTACTTAAATCGGCGGATTACTCGATACTAGCCGCTCTCGCCCGTCGTCACGCGCGGAACGACAAGAATATTCCGCCTCATCTTTACGCGCTATGGCTTGACTCACTTATGGTCGCAGCGAAAAAGTGCGATTGGGCTTTCGACGACCAGACCGAGGCTATTTGGCGCAAAGCCATGCAGCCGGGGATCGATTATATCGCGTCGTTTTACTGAGGCCGTCTCTTTTCAATTCGACCGACTACCGAAAAGTTAAGACACTATAAGCCTTGTCGGCGGAGACTTCGACCATAGCTGCTCCCTCCTATCTGCCACTCGCGCTCTTCAGCTCCGGTCCCGCTTTCTCTGCCGAGTGTTCCACGCATCGCCTCTTCAGCTCCGCGAACGCCTCATAATTCCGTACGCACCGTAAACATTGGAGTTTTGCGACGACTGCCTTATCGTGGCCGGCATGCTTACGATCCTGTCGGCAATGGTTTCTCTGGTCTCTTTCCGGTTTCGGCGTCGAGCCTCCCTGGAACTGGAGGTGCTCGCCCTCAGACATCAGTTGGCCGTTCTCCATCGGCAGCGGCCCGGCCGAGTGTGGCTTGTTCGTGGAGACCGCTTGCTCTGGGGTTGGCTCTACCGAATTTGGCCTCGTTGTCTGGAGGTAATGGTTCTGGTCAAGCCCGCAACCGTGCTCCAGTGGCACCGGCAGGGCTTCCGCAGATATTGGCGTTGGCGCTCAAGCTCGCGCCGCGTTGGGCGGCCAGGCGTGAATCGCGAGATTCGTGAGCTGATCCGGCAGATGAGCGTTGCCAACCCGCTGTGGGGAGCCCCACGGATTCACGGCGAGCTGCTCAAGCTCGGCATCGAAGTCAGCCAGGCAACCGTCGGGAGACATATGGTGCGGCGGCATGGTCCGGCCTCACCAACCTGGCGGACCTTCCTGAACAATTGTATCGACGGCATCGCCGCCATCGATATGCTCGTGGTCGTCACTGCCGCGTTTCGTCTGCTCTACGTGAGCGTCATTTTAGGTCACGCGCGACGGAGGATCCTGCATCTGAATGTAACCCCGCATCCTACCGCGGGTTGGCTCTCCCGCCAGATCACCGAGGCATTTCCGTGGGACACCGCGCCACGTTACCTCCTGCGCGATCGTGATCGATCTTATGGTCAATGCTTTCGCGAGCGCGCTCGAGCGATGGGGATCACAGAGGTCGTTACGGCGCCACGCTCACCTTGGCAGAATGCCTACGTCGAGCGGGTCATCGGCTCGATTCGTCGCGAGTGCCTGGATCACGTACTCGTGATCAACGAACGCCATCTGCGCCGCGCCCTGTCTTCGTACGTCGATTACTATAACCGCTCGCGGACACATCTCTCGCTCGACAAAGATTGCCCGGATGCTCGCCCCGTCCATCCGCCGAACCGCGGCGAGGTGATCGCGATTCCAGAAGTCGGCGGTCTTCACCATCGCTACGAACGTCTCGCCGCTTGATCCGCTTTCGAGGGCTGCACGATCTCTCACGGCCGCCGTTGTGTGGAGGTCCATGCCGCGCGTGCTGAATCCCGATGGCTAATAGCCGCTGCTCAGACTGACCAGCGCGCTCGGGGAGGATCGGCGTCCGACTCGACTCGTGCATTTCATCGCTCCGTGCTCGCCGCCGCCCCAAATCTCACACGAGATGGAATTTTGCGCAGGCACAGCGCTTCAATGTCTTGAGCGTCTGACAAGGAATCGGCTTACCATTGTTGCCAGAAGACAACGCTTTCCGTCTTAAACCACTCTTGCTTTCGTGTTGCCGGATCGTGCGTGAGTCCGATTCGCCAGATTTTGTATTCAGTACTTCCGACTTTTACGTCGATCGCGGTAATGATGCTCGCCTTGGTTGCCATAGAGCCGCCCTGGCGTGATGGGCGAGCTATATCGCTGCGGCAGGCTTGCAGCAAGATAAGCCGGATAGACGCTCGCGCGGCAATTTAGTATAAGCGCGCGCTGGCCGGCGAAATGCCTCGCCACCGTGTTTCAATGTCTCACCGTAGCCACCTTAGGATGCACCAGGCGCGAAAAGTCTGAGTACTTCATCCTGATAGCTTGCGTGTGCGTGCAAGCGTTGAAGACGATTTCGTCATCTTGAGCGAGGGACTCATCAACCCACACCTGCAGGTTATACAGATTTCCGAACGGCGGCATCGCCCCCGGCTCGCAACATTGGAAAAGATTCGCGAACTCTGATTCCCGGGCGACCTCAAGGTCCCGCTTGCCAGTTGCGGTTCGCGCCCTCTCAAGGTCCACGTGATACGGCGCGGGTAGCACGACCATCATGAATTCGGACCCGCTGCGTAACACCACAACTTTGGCGAGCTCCTTACCGCTGACGTGCTCAACGGCCGCCAGATGCTGGGCGGTAAGTGCCACGGGATGCGCGAGGACTTCATAGCTGACCTGCTTGCTGTCGAGAAACTCCTTCAGCTTATTGAGCGGTGGCATAGAAAACCTCCTTCAAACTGATGCGTCGGCTGTTTCTCTCTCGCCAAGCGCCCCTACTTCGGAGTCAGTGCCGAAGTCATGCCCCTGCTCCGGGGCTCTGTGACCGATCGACGATCGGTTGAAATCAATTCTTACTTTATGAGCTTCTTGGCTTCCTTAATCGTAGCGGCTGCTTCGTCGGCCTTGCTCTTCAGCGCCTCGAGTAGTTCCGGTATGTGCTGCAACGCCTTGATTCGAACCTGACGTGAAGCATCGAGCAGCCGAGTCGACCCGGGAATCGGAAGCGGATACCAATCGAAATCGCCGCTACGCGGATCTCTTTTGCCCTCCCGGACCCGCACCGCAAGGGACCAATCGGTGCCGATCTTCGCAAACCCAAGTTCGGTATCTTGATACCTATATTCGCTGATTTGGATACTCGAAAGCGAATCGGGAACCCATACCTCAAACCCGAGATTCATCTTGGTGAGCTGGGTTTCCACCGACGCCAACACGGAGTTAACCGTCTCGGTTCCAGCGTTCAGCTCGCTAGCGCTTTTGTTGAGTTCGGAGAGCAGATTAGAAAATTCGACGACGGACATTCGGATTCCTCCAAGGCCTTCCGGCCGCTATGAGCAGCTTCCGCCGCTCGTTTCGCTTTTGCCGATCGGTCAGGACCAGCACGTATCTCAATCCTAGCGGCGAGCTTGGAAATGTCAACGAGGCTACGCAGTGGGTGATCGCCTTTGCCGCAACTGGTACCGCTGCCCCGAGGTTGGTCGCGGCGACCGCTGTTCGAAGATATCGATCGGTCAGACGCGAATACCGCTCGATCGCCCAGTCGGTGTCATCCAGCGGTTCTTACGCTCGCGCGCGTAGACTGAGAGACAAGACCCGGGAGGACGCTGGCTTGAGCGCCACGCTCGCGACGATATTCCTTGGCACGGTCGAGGTGCTAATTTTCTTGTACGCGTTCCGGCTCCTCATTCGATCAGAGTTTCGGAGAGTTCAAGTCGGCGCTCGTTGTCCGGCCTTCGCCGCGTCCGGCGCCGTGGAGCTATTTCGCCGCTGCTTCCGTGAGTTCACCCACGGCCTGGAGATTTGCGATCGGCGGTTCGTTAGTTGAGCTTCGGCTCCTCCGGCCAAACTCCCAGATCGAGTCACAGACGTATCTCTTTCGCCAACCACCCGATAGGCTCGCGCCTATGACGCCAGAATAAGTCCTCCCAAACATAGTGCGTCGCTAGGCTCGCGAAATCGCCATACCTCTTGTTGAGATCAGTCATGATTTTGCGGACCGGAACGAGCGGCTTGTCGTAAAAGATCCGCGAATAGATTTTCTGCTGCCACGGCGCGATATGATTCAGCCGCTCATGCTGATGGCACGCCGGATATAACAACATCCGCGCTGTTTCGGGACCGACGCCGTAGAGCTTAATCAGTTCTTTCCTTGCGGAATTCAGATCGAGCGTTCGTAGCCTGACCTCGTCGACGATTCCACGCGCAAAGTCGCCGGACAGCCGCTTTAGGAAGCGCGCCCGATAGCCAATCTTCAGAACTCTCAGGTCAGCCTCCGAAACCTTGTCGAGATCTTCGGGCAGCCACATCGCGTAAAGGCTCTTCGAGTCAAACGATAGTCTCGTACCGAACTTTCCGAGCAGCGCAAGCATCATCTGGACGGTTCGCCTAACCGTGGCGTTCTGGAGAAGAATTGAGATGACGAGCAGCTCATAGATGCTGCCGTGCCAGGAGCCTCGCGTGCCACGCCATCTGCGGAATACAGCTCTGAACCGAGCATCCGAGCGAGCAGCTCGGTCAAACTCGCGAAGGTCCGCGTCAAGGTCAAATCGCCAGATGAGTTCGCTTTTGATCGCATCCAGATCAGTTCGCGCCAATCGTTGGTCGGCGAAGATCGACACCCGGAGCGCCGGCTTACTCCTCGATCCGGCGTTTTGAATTCGCACGCCGTAGAGTTTCGTGCCGCGACGCAACGTCAGCCAATACTTGCCGGACTCCCAGTCTTCTATCGGGGCGGGGAAATGCGACGGTTTGTGGAAAGTCCCGTCGAAATGAAACGGCGACGCAGGACGCAATATGAAAGATACGCGTTTAACAAAGCGTCTCACGCTCTTCGCTGAACTCATGCGGTACTTCGACGAGACCCGCGATCATGAACACAGAAATTCTTGCAGCCGAGATAGCCCGATCTGTCGGAGATGATCCCTATGAGTTGACCTTCCTCGTTCACCACCGGCGCGGCTCCGACCCGATTTTGGGTGAGCACTTCGACCACCGACGCGATTGTCTGGCGCGGCGTGACGGTGACAACATCATGACCTTTGCGCTTCAGGACCGACGAAACCTTGGTGCCCATGTTTCGATCAGGGCCATAAGGGCCGCTGCCGTCTCGGCTTCCATTCACGATACATCTCGGGCACGCCTAACGTCGATAATGGCGACCCCTTTGTGCGTCAGGCATAGATGGAACTTTCGTCACGGCGGGCGCTGCGATCGAGCTTCGTGCCAAGGCGATCATTCATCCGGAGAGGCCCCGAAAAATCTCTGACCGTCCGCTGGATGAGCCAGTCTAATGCGAACTGCTCTCCGTCAACCGTCAACCGGTTGACGCTATAGGGTGGTTGACAACGCGGTGGTTGACGGGCTGGCATGCATTTTTGGTAACATGGTTCTATTGTAAGCCAACTTATGCTTTGGGGAGCCTTTGCAGTTGGGGTGACTCTGGCGAATTGCTGATTCTGGGGAAATCAGTAATTCGCCACACACACGAAAAAATTCCCGCTGATTTACGGGCGCGACGGCAACAACTATCTGGTTGTCGCTTCGAAAGGTGGCGCGCCCGACCATCCTGGGTGGTACAAAAACCTGCTCGCCCACCCCGATGTGGAGATCCAGGTGTGGGACAAAGTGATTCCGGTCCGGGCGCGGACTGCGACGGCCGAAGAAAAGAAGCGCGTGTGGCCGATCATGACAGCCCAGTGGCCCGACTATGACAACTACCAGGCCGGAACGAAACGCGACATCCCCGTGGTGCTGCTCACGCCGCGCTAGCGGCCTGACTGGAGTGTCCGCTCTCTCAGCGCGAGCGGAAGTCCTAACGCATCCCTCGATGGCGAATGCTTTATCTCGGTCCGTCATCGCAGCGTCGATGCGGCAGTCTTCTACGAACCCTTCTTTCTGCGCTCTGCCCAGCGCTTCTTCATCGCTAGCGACAACCGCCTTCTGCCCTCCGGGGTGAGACCTCCGCGCTTCTTCTTTTTCACTCCTGCGCGCTGAGGAGCTCTGGCACGCTCCTTCTTAGCACCCCGTTGCGAGGCTGATCCCACGAGCGCCGCAATGGCACGAATCAGTCGGTCTCGCTCCTTCTTCAAGTCTGCCACTATTTTCTGCAAATCCAAGATTCGCTCCTTTTGGCTCGCCGGCCTTACCTAGCTGATCCTTTGAGTAACCGCTCAGACTCGCGCCCAACCTCTCTCAATAGCCATTCGCGCTAGAAAATACCAACCATTGACTCCGCAGAATTAGGTCGTAGCAGCTCCTCAAAACCGAGCGATCGTCGCCGCCCATCCGGTCGTTCCGATCGCTCCTTTCAGAATGGTTCGTGCGCTCGGGCTCGATGTGTTCACCACGGTGATGCTGCAGACTGAGCCATCGCGCGCCAATTGTGATAATCCACGTGTGATTTCGGGACTGGCCCCTGCCGCGAGACCCAGCCATGATGTTGGCGAACGCGCCATGATGGAACATAAACAGCGCTCGGAACGGAGGCGAACAATGAAAAGATTCGCGACACTTTCGATTCTCGCCGTCGCGACGGCGCTAACCATCTCGATTATGACCGCGGGACCGGCGGGCTGCGCGGGGTTCTCCGATCCTGAGCTGAAGGCCTTCGACCAGGCCACGCTCGTTTATATCGCAACCGTGCGCAAGGACGGCAATCAGAGCACGCCGGCGCCCGTGTGGTTCACCCTGAGCGCCAACCGCGCACTGCTTTTCATCCAGGCGCATAAGGGCTCGTGGAAGGACAAGCGCATCAGACGCGGTAGCCCGGTGATCGTGTGGATCGGCGGGCTCAACGGTCCCTGCTTTATCGGCAAGGCAGAGATCACGAACGATGCCGCTGTGGTGGACAAGATCCTGACCGACTATCCGAAGAAATATGGCATGATGAACTCCGTGGTCGGGCCGAGCCGCGCGAGTTTTGCGAGCGGAGACCGGATAGCGATTCGGATCACTCCGGAAAAAGACCTGCCGGCAGGCTTCGCGTCGGCGCCCGGGACCCCCGCGCCCGCGCTCTAGCGATCTTGAAGCGAGATAGGAATGGCGAACTCGATGACCGTGGCGAAGTAACTTTTGAGCTCGCCAGCGGGTAGTTTAGTAAGATGCGGCAAATGGTCGGTGCAGGAACACCAAATGAACAATCAAGCAGTGATATCCACCAACGGCAAAGCCGTCGACGAATCTGCGATTGGCAAGTTCAAGTCTCATTTGCGGGGAACCATCGTGCGACCTGGTGAGCACGACTATGATGACGCGCGCAAGCTCTGGAACGGATGCTTCGACAAACTGCCAGCGCTGATTGCCCGGTGCACCTGCGCCGAGGACGTCGCAAGGACTCTTCGATGCCGGACGAACTTACCGTGATCGCGACCGCGGGCCTTCTTGCAGGCGCGCCCGCCTTCTGCATCACCGCATGCTGGTCGGGAGATCTCGCAGCGGGCGAGAAGGCGCTCCGGCCTTTGCGCTCGATCGGTCCAGCGATCAGAGATTCGATCGCACCGATTCCGTACCAAGCGATGCAGGCGATGCTCGCGATGCCGTCGGGTCTGAAGAGTTACTGTTCTCGAACGCCCGGCGATTTACCGCTTCATCGACTGTCACTAAAGCGCTTGGCCCACTGAGCGCGATCGATTTATTAGGGTACACCACCGTGGGCGGGGGCCGGCATCCGCGCGCGGCGATCGTGAGCGATGCTGCGCTAAAAGCTCGATTCGGCGCGCCTTCTCTAAGCAAGCAGAAACCGTGGATCGGCTGCACGACCGGGCCGAGGAACTCCGCCGGCTGAAGCGCGACCGCAAGCTGGAACTGCGCAAGCTCGAGCGCGAGAAGAACAAGGCCACCAAGCCATCAGGCCACCGGTACTGTCTTAATTCGGGGCTGAGTATCACCGACGTTGGACGCTCGCGCGGCAATTTAGTAGTCAGGAGATCGCTGGCTAGTGTTTGCCTCCTTCCTTTCACCAGTCGGCAGCGGGCCGGCGAAATGGCCCCCCTCCCTCGCTGGCCCGTTCCTTATCTGAACCGCCGATCGGAAATCTCAAGGCCGCGCGCGCGCGATAACGACGTTGCCATGCTTCGTGCACAATTCGATCTGCCGAACATGACGGCCGGCCCCGTGTGTGTGGCGAATTACTGATTTCCCCAGAATCAGCAATTCGCCACACACATATATGGACCGCTCCCGGGCGCAAGACTGTTTGTGGAGTTTGATGAGCGATGATCCGGTTGCAGTCATATATTCGGCCTCGTTGAGTGGGGCGTCATTTTGTGCCCCGGGCCCAGATGGAAGTTCGCGCACCTTCGCCTGATCAGGTTCACGGCCTCGAAGGCCTTGTGTGTGGCCAGGTTCGAGAAGGTGCCGGTTCCGACCGGTTCGCCATCATGCTCTCCGCTACAGCCTGCACAATCTCAGGGCTGGTAAAGCCATTTTCCGCCCGCCGTTCCCTCAACCACTTTGGGGGACGCGGGCGGGAAACGGCGCTGGTTGATAGCTCTGGTGTCGGTTGAGCAGCGCCCACAGCACTCGCGCATTCTTGTTCGCCAACGCAACCGCCGCCACATTAGATCCACGGCGAAGCTTGAGCCGCGCGGCCCAGATGGCGCGCGCACTGCGTTGCCGCTCGATCCGGAGCAGGGCCGAGCGCGCACCGTGAATCAGCAGCGTGCGCAGGTAACGATCGCCACGCTTGCTGATCCCGAGCAGCACCGTGCGCCCGCCGCTGGCGCGATGGCGCGGAACCAGTCCGAGATAGGCCGCTAGTTCGCGCCCGCTTCTGAAGTCGGTGGCGTTGCCCACCGCAGCGACCAGGGCGGTGGCGGTCAGCGGACCCACGCCTTCAACTGCGGCCACTCGCTGGCAGCGTTCATCCTGGCGGAAGAGCCGCTGGATGGTCAGGTCATACTTGTGCAGGCGATCATCGATGAACCTCAGACGTTCGCCGATCTCTCCGAGCAGCTCGCGCATCACTCCGCTGAGTCCGTTTTCCCGATCCTCGAGGATGGTAGGTAAGGCGCGGCGCAGGCGCCCAACTCCCTGCGCGACCACGATGCCGAATTCCAGCAGTCCGCGCGCCTGGTTGACCAGGGCAGTTCGGGTTTTCACCAGCTGTTGGCGCACCCGATGGACCGCCTGCACCTCCTGCTGCGCGGTACTCTTGACGGCGACGAAGCGCATCGACGGCCGGCTCGCCGCCTCGCAGATCGCCTCGGCGTCGCTGGCGTCGTTCTTGTTGGCTTTGACGTAAGGCTTTACGAACCTGGGACTGATGAGCCGCACCTGGTGACCGAGCTTCTCAATCTCGCGCGCCCAGTAGTGCGCGCTCGCACATGCCTCCATCGCCACCAGGCACCGCGGCAGAATGGCGACGAAGCTCAGCAGCTGCCGCCGCGCGAGTTGCTTGCGCAACACCGGCCTGCCCTGTGCATCGCAACCGTGAAGACAGAACACGTTCTTTGCCAGATCGATCCCGACCGTAGTAACCTGCATCTTCGGACCCTCCCTGCTTCGATTGTTGGTGGTCGAACGTACCACCTTGGCCCATTGAGGCCGTTATCAGTAGGGAGCGGTCCATCCCATCAGGTTCCAGATCGTGGATGCGCCACCCGCCGAACTGGAGATCATACGTTATTGGGACACCGCCTACCAAAAGACTAAGACCAGCGACTTTACTGCAGGCGTCAAATACGGCATCGCACGCAATGGGGTCGGCTATATCCTCCATGTGGCGCGCATGCAGGGCACCCCTCATGAAGTCGAAAGCTTCATTGCGAATATCGCAGGTCAAGACAGCCGTAACATACGCGTTGTCTTGCAACAGGAGCCCGGGAGCGGTAGCGCGCTATGGATCGACGCTATGCGACGGGGGTTGCTACTGGGGTATCCGGTTTATGCCGATCAAGTCAGGGGTACCAAGTTCGAACGGTCACAACCATTCCGAGCGGCTGCCGAGGCCGGCAACCTGAAACTGCTGCGCAGCGCTTGGAACGAAGCGTTCCTGGAAGAATGCGAGCAATTTAGCCCCAATGAGCGGGAGTACGCACATGATGATCAGGTAGATGCCGCCTGCGGAGCGTTCAACTACATCACCGCACCGGAGCCATTTAGGTACATCCCATTACCCAAACCCGGCAGCGTTGAATGGGACGACCTGCCGCGTGTCACCACTGGTGGTCGTTTTTCACGGATCAAGGGATGCTGGTGAGACAGCCAGGAAGTCGCTCCTCTCAAATGCTCAGGCAGCGGACGGCGACGATAGTAACAAAGGTGAGCGCGTCGCTTGGCGCCAGCGCACCTGTATTGCCTGTGACCAATGTTTTCGATCCTGACGAAATCGAAGGGCTTACCGGCGGTCGCCGCCGGTACGGCCTCGACTAATGTTCAAGCGATTGGTGGCTGCGCAGGTTGCGACGGTCGAGCCATTATTCGGCCCTTGACGTCTTCTCGACCACATTCGCCTTTCTCTACGCTGTTTGTCTTTTAACTGGGCAATTTCATCGGGTCGATAGGCTGAGAGAGTTCGTCGACCAACCAACTAAGGCTCAAGAACTCGGCGCCGACACGACTTATGAAGTGCCATGAAAATCTCGATCTATTTTCGTCTGGGGGACAACTAATCTCCCAAGGCCACTCATCGTTGCCGGTGAGATGGAGATCCAGTCCACGCTGCCTGAGCCGTTCCTTGACCGATTCGGTATCAATGATGACGATGATTACTATGCTACCCTGGTAGAATTGGAGCATTTTGTTGGGGTCCTCCAGGTTCAACAGGAATGGACGGTATCCTACCTTCGAGCCTTTGAAATCATTGACCAACATCACAAGGTGCTTTGCTGAGTAGGGTCCTAGAATCGTATCGGTATCCTCTGACCAATCACCCTCGATTGCAATGTAATGTAGGCCCGCCTCCACTTCTTCGCGCACCAAGGAGTCCATCGTTGTTTTTGCCAACATGCGGTTAATCGCATCCGCATTGTAGACAGGTGCGGAATGAACAGAATAGCGAAGCATTTCTTGTCCTGGGGCGTAAAGATCTTGGACCTTGTCCGTTTTGAGATAGTTCGTCACCCGTTCGGCCGCTTTCAATTGCCGGTGTGCACGTACCCGACTGCCTCCGCGTCCTGATTTAAGCTCCAGTAACAAGAAATCGGTCTTTGGCTTGCGAATCACGGTTAAATCGGCATAACGAAGAGAATGCGTAAGATCATTCAAGATAGCGATCCCGCCGACCCTGTAGACTTCGCGCAGGACCTTACGCTCCAAGCGTGCCCCCTTCTTTCCGCTAATGAAACCAGCGCGTTCACGAAACGCGAGCGGTTTGATGTCCCAAGGATCGATGTAAGTAAAGGCGACGGCATCGCCGATGTCGAGATAGACCGAGTCAAGTAGCCGAGCCTCCTCAATTCGATCATCGATTCGCGCAATCGCTGACTTTAGCTCGTTAGCTCGACCGCGGTCTGAATGTCGCTTCGAAAGTTCGAAACTCGAAGCACGGCGACACTGCCGAAGCACGCGGATCCGTCTCTCTACGTTCGACTTCCGGACTATCAATTCCTCTTGGATCGCGAGCGCGAGTTTGTATTCTTCGGGATGGTCATGAAGTTGCCGCACAAGAGAGAACATTCTTAGAAGAGACTTTTCGCTTCGCCGGAGCATTCCGAAATCCTGAGAGTTCACGACATCGCGAGAACTTTTGCAATAATCGACACATCACTTTCAGAAACAGCAGTCCTTCTTGCGACCAGGCGTAGAACTAAGAGTACGCGGCACCTCAGATTGCCCGATTCAGATCCAGGTCGATCCCGGCCGCTTTGATCTCTCTGGCTGAACGAATTTTCCACGCGCCGGATCAAAACGCGACCAACTCTACTTATGATTGGCGGGAAATTGGTGCGTCACAAGAAGTGCGTCAGAAGTAGCGATTTACCCATCCGGAGATAGCGCGTTTCGCTGTGACTGGGTGCACCTCGCGCCACCATTTGCTCCTCGCGAGGCGCATCCGTTTCGCTGCGCGTTTGAGCGACGGCCTAAGCTATTGAAGTTCCTTCGTGCCGACACGATACTGTCTCAACTGCTCAGTCAAGGAGAGCCCATATTGGACCTAAATACAATCATCGCGGAATTGAAGAGCGAAACAGAGAAGATAGGGCGGGCAATTGCTGCCCTAATCGGAAGCGCGGGTGTGAGTGGCAAAGGCGCCACTCGAAAAGCTGCGCCTAAGAGACAAGGTGGCATCACCCCGGCAGGACGACGCCGATTGTCACTGGCGATGAAAAGACGTTGGGCGCAGCGGCGGGCAAAAAAATTGTCGGCAAAGGCTGCCGCGCCAAAGAGACGTGGGCGACTCACACCCGCAGGCAGGAAGAGGCTGTCCGGAGCGATGAAAAAGCGTTGGGCGGAAAGGAAGGCAAAAGCTTCCTGAGCAGGCGCTCGTCAATTAGTCGACCAAGGACTGGCGAGACTCGCGCCGGCATGAATTCCTGCTTTTGGAACCCTACGCGGAGACAACGCGTTTAGCGGTGACTGGCTGGGGGAGCGGGGGAGATTCGAACCTTCGGTGTCGCGAGAAGTCCTTCCGAAGGAAAACCTCGGCGATTGTTTGAGAAATTTCCTGTCGAGATCAGCTAATATCCTCCAGAGAGTGAGTTCGCCTTCAGTTCGGTACGAGTTCGGTCGTTAGCCTTGAATTTCGGTGTCGCGAGAACACAGCTGGGTTGCGAGACTTCCGTCCAACGAACTCAAGTCGTCCAAGGCCGCTGGTGGCTCGTTTGACTTAGCCCGCGCTGCTGCTCGGTCGAGCCCTGTATTTCGAGTAATCGGGGACGAGTCGCTGGTATTTGCCCGACATCAGTGGAGAGGAGATCATAGAGTCCGCCGAAGCCCGGTTGCACGCAACCGGAATGTTCCAGACCACTGCAATACGTAGCAACGCCTTGACGTCCGGATCGTGTGGCTGAGGTTCCAGTGGGTCCCAGAAGAAAATGACAAAATCAATCTCGCCTTGCGCGATCCTGGAACCAATCTGCTGGTCGCCTCCCAAAGGCCCGCTTTCCAGGTTGATGATATCTAAGTCCAGCTTAGTTTTGAGGACTTGGCCGGTTGTTCCAGTTGCGTAGAGGTCATGTTGGGCCAGCAATTCGCGGTTGAACTTTGCCCACTCAAACAGGTCCTGTTTTTTGTTATCGTGCGCGACTAGGGCGATTTTTTTCCGCCCCTCCATCGTGATTTTCTTGTGGCTCATCGGCACCTTCCCGTGCATGATTCCATTCCAAGTGTCTGCTTAATTAGATTCCTCTCGAACCGCCCTCGGCGCAGCGATCAGCATGTGAATTTCTGATGAAACCATTGGTTTTGCAATTTGAGACTAGCATGACGGCCTTCTTACGGGGCCATCCCTGGGGTTTTGTTCCAGGTACGCCCACGGTGGTTTACGCGGATAATGACGGTGGTATGTGGAGGAGCACGGACGGAGGCGCAACCTGGACCGGGAACGCATTAGGCCCCCCAACGATTAATACGGGCGGCCTCCAGACCGGTCTTCTCTATCACATGGATATCCAGCGCGACCTTGGCGCCAGCGTCACGCTAGGTGCGTTTCTGGACAACGGTCAAGGCCAGTCAACGGGATCGCTCACCTGGCAGCAAACGAGCCATCGTTTCTCACATTTCCGGTCCACCGGTTGTCCTAACACTATTAGAAAAACCATCCCTTATCGGAGGATGGGCCGAAGGCCACACCTTACCGATCGTTTCCAGGAAATCGTAGATTGATCCTACGGCGCCCAAGCAAATTCATACGGGTGCGCCGAATGGTCGGAGCCTCCACCTGTCCCTTGTCAAACCCTTGTATCTGAGAATCGGCGTATGAAGATAGCAGCGGGCGGGGCAGACCGAAAAAACCTGGGTCGGCAAGAGACCGTGGTTTAGCCAGGATCGTCGCGTCCGCTAATTCAAGCGTCCGCAGCTCGAACAGTTGACAGGGCCGCGCGCAAGGCAGGAGCCCGCATGTACAAGGACGGGTAGGACGCGGAGTAAGGAGCAGGGTGATGGAGGAGGATGTCTATGTTGGGATCGATGTGAGCAAGACCGAGCTGGTGGTGGCGGTGCGGCCCAGCGGCGAGAGCTTCACGCTCGCTTACGATCGGGCCGGGCTCAAGCAGTTGGTGGACCGGCTGGGCAAACTGCAGCCCAAGCTGGTGGTGGTGGAAGCGACCGGCGGATTGCAACGGCAGGTGGTGGCGGCGCTGTGGACCGCAGGGGTCACAGTGGCGGCGGTCAATCCGAGCTGGGTGCGGAGCTATGCGCGGGGCAGCGGACTATTGGCGAAGACCGACCGCATCGATGCCAGGCTGCTCGCGCTGTTCGCCCAACGCGAGCAACCCACGCCGCGGCCGCCGCTGGATGCGGAGACGCAGGCGCTGCAGGAATTGGCCACCCGGCGCGACCAATTGCTCGAGATGCGCGTGGCGGAGCAGCAGCGGCTGCAGCGCGCCAGCGCGCAGGTCGGTAAAGAGGTGCGCCAACATATCGCTTACCTGGAAGGCCGCATCACACAGATCGACGCTGATATCGATAAGACCGTGCGGCGCTCGGACGCCTGGCGGCGCAAGAGCGCGGTACTACGCAGCTTTCCAGGGGTAGGCAAGGTGTTCTGCACCACGGTGCTGGCCAAGTTGCCGGAACTGGGCACGCTCAGCGGCAAAGCCGCCGCAGCCCTGGTCGGAATCGCCCCGTTCCCCGATGACAGCGGCGGCCGGCGCGGTCGCCGGGTCATCCGGGGCGGACGCTATCCGGTCCGCAGCAAGCTTTACATGTGCGCGCTGAGTGCGATTCGCTGCAATCCGGTGCTCAAGCAATTTTATGAACGGCTGCTCGCCCGCGGCAAGCTCGGAAAAGTCGCGCTGGTGGCAGGGATGCGCAGGATCATCGTGATCCTCAACGCCATGCTCAAGAGCAATACTACCTGGAGGGAACCATGCGCCGCGGCAGTCGAAAAACATTAGACAGTCGGCGCGTTGCCCACAAGTCCACAGGCGGGATGCTTTTGGCTGAGCGCCATCAGTTTTTGCTTCTGGCCCTGGATTTTTCGCTGCAGCGCCATTATCGCGTCGAGCACGCCTTCGGGCCGCGGCGGACAGCCGGGAACATACACGTCAACCGGGACGATTCTGTCGATGCCGGGCAAGGTCGCGTAGTTGTCGTAGAAGCCGCCGGTCGCAGCGCACGCGCCAAACGCCATCACCCACTTCGGTTCCGTCATCTGATCGTAAACGCGGCGCAGAATCGGCCCTTGGCGAACCGTTACCGTGCCGATGACCATCAGCAGATCGGCCTGGCGCGGAGTGAAGCGCGGGAGCAGCGCACCGAAGCGGTCGAGGTCGTACGGTGTCATCGAGAGCGACATATATTCCATCGCGCAGCATGCGGTCGCGAACGGATACGGAAAAATCGAGAATTTTCGCGCCCAGCCGAGCACCTTGTCGAGCCGGGTCAGGACCGCGGTGTCGCCGAGCAGAATCTCGTCGCCGCTGCCGGACTCGAGCCCGCTTTTAGTTAATGTCATAAATGCCTTCGAAGTGTGATATATACGTCAGTTCGCTACAGTTGAAGGCTAGCAGGCATCGCATTCGCGCGTCAACGAAGCCCAATGAAAACGGCCGCTCGGAGTGCAGGAAAACTTGCTTTACTTCGCATCGCGGATAATCGCGGCCGTAGTAGCAGTTACGAGATTCGTAGCACGCCGGCGCCTTTGATTTCGTCGTGCTTGACATCTTGAGCGCCCATTGCGGAGCAAACAAAAAATGTTCACGGCTTATGTGAGAACCAAGGCCGGCAAGATGACCCTCTGTGCTATGCCGCGCAAGTGGCGCGACGTCGAAGAGGCCGCGGCGAACATGAGCAAGGTGTCCGATGTCGAGCGGGTCAGCGTTGCTGCTTATGGCCGGATCATTGCGTCGTTCAAGGACGGCGTCCGGATTGACTTGGAAGCCCCCTAGAGATGCAGGGCTTCTTCATCGCCCGGCCTGCGTGCGATGATCGACGTCCTGAGATCGGCGGGATTCAGAGCAAGGTTCGTATCCCGGGGCGGTGGCCTTTCGATCTCGATCAGGGTGAGCCACTTGTGGTTCAGATTGCAGCCCGTCTCATTTGAGCGCATCAATTCGATAGCAATTCTTGCAGCCACTCGAATTCCGGTTCAGATAGAATTTCCAGTAGGGACAGGGTAATCGGGCGGCATCATCAGGTACCAGCCCACAACTGCGAGCGCGGAAGCGTGGCAGAGTTTGATAGCTCTACCGTCCGGAACCAGTCCAGCACGGGTTGGGGTCTCCAAACGAAACGGCGCGCCGCTGCGTTGAGGCGTGCGGCGCGCCCTTTGGGAAACTAACCTAGTTAACTGTGACCTTGACTGGCTTGGACTCGGGGCGCTTTTCGACCGTCAATTCGAGTACACCATCAACGTAGGACGCGCGGATGCCGTCGCGGCTCGCGTTGAGCGGAAGCCTGAATGCGCGTCTGATATGACCGAAACCGCGCTCTGCGATGTGAACCGCCGTCTCCTGCGGCCACTCGGGCCTCTTGCGCTCCGCTGCAACACTTAACTGATCGTTTTCCACCTGCACGTCGAGGGACTCACCCTTGAGCCCCGGCATCTCGAAGTAGAAATGGTACGCATCCTTGTCCTCGATCACGTCCGCCCGGGGCTCCATAGGGCTAGAGGCGGCATCTTCCATATCTCGCTGAAAGCTGGCCGGCCTATCGATCAGCCCTCGGTTGCCGTTCCATCCGTTTTCAAACACGAGTTCCATCAGAACCCCCTGCCGGCGCACGATGCTCGGCATTGTCTTCGGGTTTCGGGGTCACCCACCGCCTTTGCGCCGTGGTACCTCAACCGGTTGGAGGCGTATTTCTAGAACTAAGGTGAGTACGAATTGTACGCCCTTTAGGAATATAGGTACGAACTGCAGAATTGCACTGCCGTCCACCGCCCTCGCATCGATGAAGTCGTAACTTAGCTAGTAGCAGTGCTAATTTGACTTTGTTGGTAGGCTTGATCTACAGTTTAACCAAATTCGAACCGACATAGGAATCGAGTCCGAATTCGTCCAGCCCGACAGTGGCCCTTCCTGCGGCCTTTGACCACGGTTCTGCTAGACCACACAAATCGTAAGAACGGTAAGGCTTGAGGGAGGCGTGATGGAACGACCTAGTCTTCGTCCAATCCGGAATAGACTCCTCGCGGCCGAGGTAGCAGGAATAAATATGTTTTCACTGAGCGCTTGGGCCGGTGGTGCGGTTGGACTCGGCACAGGAGCCATTGCAGGTGCGACTGTGGGCGCGCCAGCCACGGGAGCCGTTATCGGCGGACTTGTCGGAATCGGCGTTGGATACACCGTCGGGAAAAGTCTGAAAAACTCAGAGAATCATCGGGGCAGTTACTTAATCTGAAGGCGGTTCCGGCTTTTACCGACATCGCAAAGCCAAGGAGGCAATTGGTTCCATGACGAAGTTTCGACCACTGGGAGATCGGGTTCTGGTCAAACGCATCAAGGAGGAGGAACGCACCAAGGGCGGGATCGTTATCCCGGACACGGCCAAGGAAAAACCCCAGGAGGGTAAGGTAATCGCCGTCGGCAAGGGCAAATACGGAGACGATGGCAAGCTTATCCCACTCGAGGTGAGGTCCGGCGACAAGATCCTGTTCGGCAAGTACTCGGGCAGTGAGGTGAAGCTCGACGGCGAAGAGCACATGATCCTGCGCGAGGACGACATCCTGGGAATCATCGAGTAGACATTGCCGCCCGCTCACAAGCGAATACCGATCCATTCCGTTGAAACCGTGAATTTAGGAGAGGCAAAAGAAAAATGCCCGCAAAGATAGTCCGTTTCGGACAAGAATCGCGCGAGAAGATCCTGAAAGGAGTCAATATCCTCGCCGACGCCGTTACCGTGACGCTTGGCCCCAAGGGCCGCAACGTCGTGCTCGAGAAAAGCTATGGCGCGCCCACTGTGACCAAGGACGGCGTCACTGTCGCCAAGGAAATTGAGCTCGAAGACAGATTCGAAAACATGGGCGCGCAGATGGTCAAAGAGGTCGCCTCCAAGACTTCAGACGTCGCCGGCGACGGCACCACCACCGCCACCGTGCTTGCGCGCGCGATATTCACCGAGGGCATCAAAATGGTCGCCGCCGGGCACGATCCGATGTCGCTCAAACGTGGCATCGCCCGCGCCGCGGAGGCGATCACCGACGAGCTCAAGAGCATGTCCAAGCCAACCAAGGACCGCAAGGAGATCGCGCAGGTCGGCACTATCTCGGCCAACAACGACTCCACCATCGGTGACATCATCGCCGAGGCGATGGAGAAGGTCGGCAAGGAAGGCGTCATCACGGTTGAAGAGGCGCGTGGACTGGAGACCCAGCTCGAAGTGGTCGAGGGAATGCAGTTCGACCGCGGCTACCTGTCGCCGTACTTCGTGACCGATCCGGAGCGCATGGAAGTGAAGCTCGAGGACGCCTACATCCTGATCCACGAGAAGAAGATTTCCTCGATGAAGGACCTGCTGCCGATACTCGAGCAGATCGCAAAGACCGGCAAGCCGCTCCTGATGATCGCCGAGGATATCGATGGCGAGGCGCTGGCGACGCTGGTCGTGAACAAGATTCGCGGCACGCTGTCCTGCGTGGCAGTCAAAGCGCCGGGCTTCGGCGATCGGCGCAAGGCGATGCTCGAAGATATCGCGATCCTGACCGGCGGGCGTGCGATTTCCGAGGAACTGGGAATCAAGCTCGAGAACATCGCGCTGAGCGACCTCGGCCGCGCCAAACGCCTGGTGATCGATAAGGACAACTGCACAATTATCGATGGAGCGGGCAAGAAGGCCGACATCGAGGCCCGAATCAAGCAGATCCGCGCCCAGATCGAAGAGACCACCTCCGACTACGACCGCGAAAAGCTCCAAGAACGGCTTGCCAAGCTGGTGGGCGGCGTCGCGATAATCAAGGTCGGCGCTGCGACCGAAATGGAAATGAAAGAAAAGAAGGCCAGGGTAGAAGACGCCCTGCACGCGACCCGGGCGGCGGTCGAAGAGGGTGTGGTTCCCGGTGGCGGTGTCGCGCTGATTCGCTCCTCGTGCGCCCTCGACAAGCTGCGCGCCAATGAGGATGAAAAGGTCGGCATCGGCATTGTCAGGAAGGCGGTCGAAGCGCCGGCCTGGTGGATCGCGACCAACGCCGGATGGGAAGGCTCGGTGGTCGTTGACAAGATCAAGAACAACAAGGGGCCATTTGGATTCAATGCGTCGAGCGAGGAATTCGAGGATCTGATGAAGGCGGGAATCATGGATCCGACCAAGGTCGTCCGCAGCGCGCTGCAAAACGCCGCATCGGTGGCGAGCCTCCTGCTCACTACTGAATGCATGGTGGCGGAGAAGCGCGAAGAGAAGGACGGCGGCGGTATGCCGGGTGGGATGCCTCCAGGCGGCATGATGTAATTGCGCACGCGAATACGCGATTGCGCGCCCGATCGGGCGCCCGAGGCCGAGGAAGGAACCTTATGCAAAAACAATGGCCCCAAGAATTGACAACTGTATTGTCCGAAATGATCGGGGTCTACATCGCCCAATACAACGCTGACCATGACGCGGAATCCAACATCAACCAAGAACAGAAACTGGAACTAAAAGATGCGCTGGCGCGGGTGTTTGGACAGCCATCGGTTTCCCTTGAGTTTACGTCAAAACCAAATTAAGCCGCTCGCGTTTTCAAATTCGAGGTTTGCCTCCTCAAAACCTTATCCGCACGAATTCATTGGCGGTTTCAAACGCGTGGCGATAGCCTGCCGTCATGGCGAAGCGGATAAGCGGAGAGCCCCCGTCGCGCGAAGCGAACCCCGAACCCGGACTTCGCTGCTTTTGGAATCGATCGCGGCTGCGCCATCAAATCGCCGTGCTCGAGCGCAGCGGAACTCGTCGTCCGTGCTTTCGCCTTTGGGAACGTAGCGGCGATCGGAGCTCGGCCGAAATAAGTCAGGGCGAGCGAGCTTTGGCGTCGCCTTGGAAGACTCGAGTTCGTCGGACGGAATTCGTCGACCCAGCCGCATTCTCGCGACACCGGAATTTAAAGTTGACGGCGGAAATCGTACCGAACTGAAGGCGAACTTACTCTCCGTAGGATGCTAGCGGACTTCAACTCGAAATTTTCCCAATACTTGCCCAGGTTTTTCCACGCAAAGGTCTCTCGCGACACCGCCGTTTCGAATCCGCCCCTCTCCGGCAGAGAGTCATAGCAAAACGCGTTTCATCTCGCACGACGATGAGCGAGCTAAGGAAGGGTCAAGTCGTCCTGGATCGTACGTTCGCCGATCTCGCGAATCGTCTGGCCGAGGCACTGGAGCAAGGTCTCCTCAAGGTTCCGAACCAGCGAATTGTCGCAGCACCAGAGAGCCGCGATCGCGCCGTCTTGAGCGCGTGTCAATTGGAGATGGTGTTTGCCCGCAGCGCCCTTGATGAAGGTCACGTTTTTCAAGACGCTGTCGAGCGGATTGATTGGATCAGGATCGGAGATGTCGCCCGGGCTCCAAAGCAAGTTGGACCAGGATTCTTGGATCGCGGGATGGTCAGCAAGTTTACTCATCGGTCCCTCCTCCGCAGAAGTATAACGGCTGCGGTTTGGATCGATACCGCCCAGATCTAATGAGGAATCTGAGCACCGTTCGCGATGCTCGAGCAGATAACGCTCTGAGAGAAAGAGATCGGTTCGATCCCCACGGCGGCGACGATCATGACTTTCAATGTTCCCTATCTGACAAGATGATTTCAACCATAGGTGCATACAATGGCGGCAGCATTGGAATTCTTCTCGGAGACCTCAATAAAACGGGAGCATTAGACTGGCAGTCCGTACCGCTTCAAGTCCGTCTTCTTGAACCGGTTGGCGGAGGTATGACGAGCTGAAGATACGAATGCGGGCGGATAAAGTCGTCGGCCTTGCTCTTCAGCGCCTCGAGTAGTTCCGGTATGTGCTGCAACGCCTTAATTCGAACCTGACGTGAGGCATCGAGCCGCCTCGGGGTTTGCCGCTTCGGGTGACCGGGAGCGCTCCGCTTGTCGGCTTCGCCATGAAAGCAGGCTATCGCCGGCCCATCGAAACCACCAACGAATTCGCGCGGATGAAGTTTTGAGGAACCACACCGCTTTTCACCGGATGCCGTTCGACATAGGACGAAGCGATTCTGGCCCGGCGCTCACGGCCAGCGGCGTATGTGCTCCTTCTCGCTTTCGGTTAGGTTCGACAAGTCAAGGGCGGGATCGGGATCAACTTCGGGATCGCCGATACTACGCGCCGCGTCTGCGGCTTGTTTTGCGTGTCTCTTTTCCCCGCGATAGATACCGCGGAGAGTGTTCAACTGCCGATGGCACTTCACTAGGGCTTCATAAACGATCGACTCAAGGTAATCACCGCCCCTGCTCCGCTCGTTTCTTCTGAGTATTTGAAAGACTGCGACAACCGGGTCTTGCGGCTCCCATCCTGGGAAGTTTGCAGGTTTGACCCGGACCCAATCGGCCACAATCGCTTTGTAGTCATCGGTGCTGCCCTCGGCTGCGAAGTCGAGCAGTTCTTTTCTCGAAAGAATGAGTTGCGCCTTGGCCAGGTTCCCCGTAGATGACATTGTTCCGCTATGCCGCGCGGCCGCGCGCAAAAGATAGGGGCGGACGGCCCAGCATGGGCGCCTGGAGACGAGCTCGTCCCGTAGGACCTCTCTCAAGCCTTCCCGTCTTACGATTTGCGTTGGTCTAGCGGAACGTGGTCAGAAGGCGAGTGGAAGGGCCACTGTCGGGCTGGATCAAAGTCGGACGCGATTCATTTCTTGCGATTCCGACGAGTCGAAGTCTATTTCCATTGCATAGAGAAAGTCAAATAAGCTGCGCTAATTAGCTAGTGAGCGGAGCCGACGCCAGGGCCAGCGCAATGAGTAAAGGGCCGAAAATCCACCACGCGCTGGATGATCCGTCTGTGGAATCCGAGACGTTTGTGCTTCATATCGCCTTTTGCTTTTCCGAATAAATTATGGGCGAATGTACGCTCGATACTCAGCCGGTCGGTGCAAGATGCCCCGGAGGAGTCACCATGCCGAGTGAAGTATTGCGAGAGCTCATTCTTAAACTTAGCGAATCCGACCGGCTAGAGATCATCCGCGAGGCAGCGATACCGAATCGCGGACTTGAACGAGCATATGCGCGACTTCCGCTGGCGAGAGGCCAGTGTTATCGATTTTCCGGTCGAAAGTGCGCAGTTGGGTTTGCGACTCGTAGCAATTAGCGATTTCCTCGTCTGTCAGGCTCGTTCCCAACCGGTCCCGGTTTCGCTTCTGAATCTCCTCGAAGCTCGGCATCAGGAGGACGATATTGGCGGACACCGGTTCCAGCGCGGCTTCATATAGTCGCGCGATCTCGTCCGAGAGCACATCCAGGATTACGACTTCAAATCCTTCTTCGATAAAGTTGCGCGCAAGCATACAGGCGTTGCGGACGCCGAGGCGATGTTGCCTTCGCCCAGCTTCGCCGCCCCATGGTGCCACGTGTGGCTTCAGCACCATCCATCTGACTACGTCCACGTCGATCACTGCACATCGCTCGCGCGCGTTCGCGTAGACCGATGCAATAGTGTTTTTCCCGGCACCCGGGGGGCCGGTGAGGATCAATACCTTCAAGGGACGATGCTCCCTGGCTCGAAGAAAATACCCACTTCCCACCATCATCAGACCAAGCCAACTCGTGATTCAACCCTTTCATCAACAGGGGGCGGGAGCGCCCACAAGCATCGCCCCTACGAACGCCGCTTGGACTTTGCCCTCAAAGTTCGACCCGCCTGATCCAGTCGAAAACGGATTCGCGAGTCCCTTCACAGTCAACGTTCTCCCGCAATCGCCATGCCCATCTTCAGATTTCCGCAGGGTCGCCATCCGCGCGGACGAGCAGCCATCTGATTACACTCCGGATTTGTTTCACTCTTGAGATTACTTCGGGCCATTGGCGAAAGGTGGCTACGCAGATCGAATGAGACCCGGAAGAGCCGGATAAGAATTAAATCGACTTCACTTCACCGTCGCCGAGGCGAAATTTGAGCTCCAGTCATCCATTGCGCGGCGAAAGAAACCGCATCCGCATCCGGTCCGCTTCGAGTTAGAGCCTCGCGAAAGGACTGTTGCCGGTCACCGCAGTTTCGATAACCGCCAACAGTTTCCCAAGAACCTGATTCCGCTAGATGGCCTCCGAATTTCTACAGACTCCTCAGAGGCGCACCACCATCTTGCCGCCCGCCTCGGCGAAGCATGGCAAGGGAGTCGAGGATGGTGCTGTTGCCGACGAGATCAAGAACCGCGTCGATCCGTTTCCGTTCGGAAATGCGGCTCGAGAGATCGGGGCCTTCGAACTCGATGTGTTTTGCACCGAGCGATTCCCAACTTCCGCAAGGAGTCTTCTTTGCGGGTTGTGGCGATAACCTCTGCGCCGGCATTTACCGACATATTCAGAGCTGCCTGCCCGAACGAGGACATCGCCCCACGGATAACCAGTTTCTGACCCTTGGCGAGTTCGAGGTTACGGAACAAAGTCCAGGCTGTGGCATAAGACTCCGGTATTGCTGCAAGTTCCTCTCAAGGAAGGTCTGACTCGATAGAAGCAACGTTTGTCACCGGAGCTCGTGTAATACTCGGCGTAGCTGCCGTTGATCGTTCGCCCCAGCCCACCCATCAATGCGGCTACCTTCGTTCCAACCGCGAACTCACCTCCCGGGCAGGATTTCACGACACCGACACATTCTATGCCGCTTACCGGCGCAGCTTCCGCCCATTCCCCTCTGCGCATATGCATCTCGGCGTGGTTGATGCCGAAGGCCTTAACCTCGGTCACCGCGTAGCCGGGCTTCGGCTCGGGGTCTGGAATCTCTTTGATGACCAGATGTTCGACGCCACCAAATCCGTCTATAACGATCGCGCGCATAAAAACTTCCAATCTTTTATTTAAAATCGCGAGCGCGGATTACGGACTAACTAGGCTGAAGTGAAGCGTGGACTGAGCATTAGATCGGGGGAGTCGCAAATGACTGCAAATTTCGTCACACAACTTCGCTGTTTACTTCGCAGCCTCCTTTATCCAGAAGATCTTAAAGTTGAATCACTTGGATTAGTTTGCGGTTGCGCCGTCGCGTCCGCTTCAGATCGAGCCTTTGATGCCGGCGCGTGCGGTAATGCGTAAATCATTCGCGATCCCCCGAAGACTGGCGAGTTCGGCGATTTCGTCCAGCCGGGCATCCCCACGAATCAGACGGTTTAACCGCACGACCGGCCAGGATGGGTTGAGACGATCTATTGTCGTAATCGACGCTCCAGCTTCGACCAGCCCGGGCTCGAGCACGCGGAGATACCAACCACTGCGCCCCGAGCGGGTCATCGCGCGGAGCATCTGCATGTTTGCGAAACGGAGCCCTAGTTTGAAGCACGGCGTTCGGGGCTGGGCCACCTGTGCCGTGACACTGCCGATGCTCAGAATGTCACCGATGCACACGCCATCCTCGTCGAAACCGAGGGTCGTCAGGTTTTCGCCAAAGCCGCCCGGCACGAGTAGTGCCTCAGCCGATGGGCGCTCCGCTAACCATTTGGCGTAGTGCTCGATTGGGTAACAGTAGACTGCTTTGTCGGGACCGCCGTGAGCTCGCAGGTCTGCCTGTTGGTCGCCGACCAGCCCGAGCCGTTGGACCATCACCCGACCAGAGATCGGTCTTTTAACGAAGGCGCTTGGCACTCGCCTAGGACCGAGCGGAGCGACATGGCCGACCTGGACGGAAACAATCGAGCCGGGGCGGGACACGGTTGTGGTTTGTTCGGTTGCCGACATGGAGACCTCCCTATACTCGCGGTCACGCATAGGGATGACGACCGAGGAAGTCGCGAATCACCGCGGCGATCTGCTGCACGTGAGTTTCGAGCGCGAAGTGGCCCGTATCATAAAGATGCACTTCGGCGCTTGGGTTGTCGCGCTTGAATGCCTCGGCGCCGGCAGGGAGAAAGAACGGGTCGTTCTTGCCCCACACCGCTAGCAGCGGCGGCTTGTGCTTTCGGAAGTAAGCCTGGAATTGAGGATAGAGCGCGACGTTGCTCTTGTAGTCACCGAATAGGTCGAGTGTTCCCCGTCAGCACAAGTTGGACAATTCGAGGCGATTGAGGAAGAGAGGGTTTTTGGCTCATCTTTAACCGCGGAAGGAGCGGTAGATGAGATCGAAAATCGATGCGCAGTCGGATGGGGCGGAAAAGGCGGTACGCGACATAAGGCGGGCGACCCGCCGGCACTTCTCGGCTGAGGACAAGGTCCGGATCGTGATCGCCGGCCTGCGCGGCGAGGATAGCGTGGCCGAGTTGTGCCGCAAGGAAGGGATCAACCAGAACCTCTACTATCGCTGGTCCAAGGACTTCCTGGAGGCGGGCAAGAGGCGGCTGGCCGGCGATACCGCGCGTGAAGCGACCAGCGATGAAGTCAAGGAGCTGCGGGCGGAGAGCCATCAGCTCAAGGAACTGCTGGCCGAACTGATGATGGAGAACCGCCTGCTCAAAAAAAGCGTGCTGGCGGATGGGGAGTCCGATATATGAGGTACGCGGCCGCCGAGAAGCTGGAGATCATCCGGCTGGTCGAGCAGTCGTCGCTGCCGGTGCGGCGCACCCTGGAGCAGATCGGCATCCCACGGTCCACCTTCTATTGCTGGTACGATCGCTATCGAACTCGCGATGATGAAGGGCTGGAGGATCGCACGCCGGCGCCGCGGCGGGTGTGGAACAAGCTCCCAGCTGCAGTTACTCAGGCCGTGCTCGAGCTTGCGCTCAAAGAACCGCAGCTATCGCCGCGGGAGTTGGCGGTCTCGTTCGTCGACCAGCAGCAGTACTTCGTCTCGGAAGCCTCAGTTTATCGGCTGCTGAAGGCGCACGACCTGATCACCAGCCCGGCCTTCATCTTGATGAAGGCAGCCGACAGCTTCGCCCATCCAACCACCGCACCCAATCAACTCTGGCAGACCGACTTTACCTACCTGCGGGTGATCGGCTGGGGCTGGTTCTATCTGTCGACTGTCCTTGATGACTTCTCGCGCTATATCCTGGCCTGGAAGCTGTGTACCACCATGACTGCCACCGATGTCTCCGACACCCTCGCGATGGCGCTGCGCAACTCCGGGTTGGAGCGCGTCCGCGTCCGGCACCGGCCGCGCCTGCTGAGCGACAACGGACCGTCGTACGTGTCGGCCCAGCTTGGCTCCTGGCTCGCGGAGCATGGCATGATGCATACCCGCGGCAAGCCCTATCACCCGATGACCCAGGGTAAGATCGAACGTTACCATCGTTCGATGAAGAACCAGATCCTGCTCGAGAACTACTACCTGCCCGGTCAGCTCGAAGCGCGCCTGGCCGAGTTCGTCGACTACTACAACTCGCGCCGCTACCACGAAAGTCTCAACAACCTGACCCCGGCCGACGTCTACTTCGGCCGAGGTCCCGCGATTCTGTCACGGAGGAAAAATGCCAAACTGAAAACCATCGAAGCCAGACGCCGGCTGCATCATTCGTTCGCAGCCAAAGGTTCAACTCAGATGGACCAGATCCTCTCTTAATTCCTGTGCCAACTTGTCCAATAGGTTCTGACGACGTACACTCCATACTGAAGTACGCGACGTGCGTAAGGGGCGCGCCTTGATGGGCAAACTGATACCATCCGGGTGAATGCGAATACTGCCGACGCGCCAGCACGAAATCCTCGATACGATGTCGGAACTCCGTTTCGCCAGCCAGTTCTCTCAGCTTGGTCTCCGCTGTGGCGTGCAGCACCAGGGTGGGATTTCGCGTCAGACTCCACAGATCAGGATCGAGTTTGCGCCAAATGTCGTCCGTCGAATGGTCCCACGAGACACGCAATTCCAAGGCTAGTTCGCTCAGATACTTGATGCTCTCCAGCTGGGTCGGCAAAGCCTCGGAACGGTTTGACATCCGTAGTCCTCCTCCGACGGAACGGGTCCATTCTCCGTTTGCTTCTTTCGCTTCTTTGGGGGAAGCGATCGGGCCGGCCATGCGCCGCTAGATCGTCAGACTTTCACTGGCGCAAGTTACCGGCAAGCCAAGTCTTGGATTTCAGGGACTGGCAGTGGCGATCGAAATCGTGCCGCTTACTTTGTTGCGAGGGCCGCGATGATCGCACCGGCCGAGAGTGCGATCACTAACCAGAACAGGAAGATGCCGCGAGACCCGGCCGGCCGCGCTAGAGCGGCTGCGGCGTGAGTAGCGCCCTCTTGCCGCCGCATCGATTCCGCTACCGGACCGAGAAATTTCGCGAGGGCCTCGCGCTCGAGCTCTTCCTTGGCCGCCGAATCCAGCGGGCCGGTTCCTTTGCCGCTCGCCGGATCGGCGGCCGTAGCTGGCGGCAACAACGAATGTTCGCTCGCGATCGCTTTCAACCGGCCAGAGGACGCCAGTATGGATTCGAGAAAAAGACTTTGCGTGGGGCCTGAAGGCGTGATCGGATCGCGCTGCAAATCACCTGTGGGTGGCGAATTGCTGATTCTGGGGAAATCAGTAATTCGCCCCACACACACGATCGGACCGACGAATTCGATCCTAAGTTAGATACAACAGCCGCCCGCGCGCCCGAATCATCCTAGTCAGACTGGAGCATTTGCCATACTGCGGCGAAAGCCTGCTGGACGACTGGGGCGTCGGTTTGATCGCATTGCACATTGACCGTCGCGTCGGAGGACAAATCTCCCGAGTATGATCGGCCGTCGGCGTAAGCCACCGTGAGTCCTGCACCGCAAAGCGCATCGGCGGCCGGATCCGCCATTTGTAGATACTCCTGATTTTCCGGCCCTACTGCGATAGTCACGACATTCGT
The DNA here is from genome assembly GCA_963842085.1 of uncultured delta proteobacterium. Classification (GTDB taxonomy): domain Bacteria; phylum Desulfobacterota; class Binatia; order Binatales; family Binataceae; genus Binatus. The sequence continues at coordinate 532,109 of CAWJET010000001.1, read as the reverse complement.
CTTCGGCGGAATTTCAGGATCGGCGACTCTTTCGATCGTATCGAATCCGGCACCTACGAATCCTGCCCTTACCCGGGGAGCGTTGGCCGGATCGCACATGACTTCCAGCGAACCTCCGTCCGCCACGTCGCCGCGCGATGGTAGGCCCCCCGGAAAGGGCTGCGTTAGGCCGGCGCCGCATATTGCGGTGGCCGCAATCCCGGCGAGTTGGAGATCCTGTTCCTTGCTGGGGATTATCGTGAGAATCATTGTGCTACCTCTTCTGTGGTTTGCAGCAACCTACCGCCGAGTTTCGTATTTTCAAAATCACGCACTATCAAATCGGCCGGCGAGCGACAAATCGAACCATTCGCTACGCTTCGAATCAAGGGAACCGGTCCTCGGTCGATCAATCGGACGAGAACTTCTCAGGTCCGCCGCCGCCTCTGGTTCGGCAAGGGGGGGACTCGGTGGCGGAGAGGGGCGGATTTGAACCCCGCGAAATGAGCGGACTTCTCGCGTAGATTTCTTGATGTTGCGCGCGCTCTCGAAGCGCTGTAGGGCGAGATCGTTATCGACGGGTAGATCGTCGCAGTTGAACGGGACGGTCTCCAATCATTCAGCTCGCTTCAGGTTCGCCGTCAGGATCGTCGACCGCCATTCTAATCACATTACGCCCTGAGGCCGAGCCAAAACTTCTTCGTTGCGTTCGGCCGGTACCGGTGCGAGTATTGATCACGAGTCAAAATAGAAATTCGGCGAACCAATGGCCGAAGAAAAGAAACTGAGCGGGCCCGACTTTGCGGAGGGAGTCTCCATCAGCGAGTTCGCCGACGGCGGCATGGTGCAGGGCCACGCCAACGGCGAAGCGATCCTGGTCGCTCGGCGCGGCGATGCCTACCTCGCCATCGGCGCGTCCTGTACCCACTATGGCGGTCCATTGGTCGAAGGCCTTATAGCCGGCGATATCGTCCGATGCCCATGGCATCACGCCTGTTTCAGTCTTCGCACCGGCGAGGCGCTCCGCGCTCCGGCGCTTGACCCGGTCAGCTCCTGGAAGGTTGAAACGCGCGGCGGCACGCTCTTCGTCCGCGAAAAACAGCCCGAGCAGAAACGGCCGGCCCTTTCCGCGAAGGCGCCGGAAAACGTCATCATCGTGGGCGGCGGCGCTGCAGCCAACGCCGCGGCAGAGATGCTGCGGCGCGACGGATATTCTGGCGGCGTCACTATGATAAGCGCGGATGACGCCACTCCGTACGACCGGCCGAATCTGTCGAAAGATTTTCTAGCCGGTACTGCGAACGAGGAATGGATCCCGCTTCGCTCGATGGACTTCTATCGCGAGCACCAGATCGAACTGCTCCTGAATACGCGGGTTGCGGCGATCGATCCGTGGAAGAAGGGAGTCCAGCTCGCCGATGGCAGCAATCGCAAATTTGATGCGTTGCTCCTGGCGACAGGCGCTGAGCCAGTGAAGCTGAAGACTCCCGGTGCGGACTCGCCGCAGGTTTCTTACTTGCGCTCGCTGAGTGATTGCCGCGCGATTATTGGCAGGGCCGCCAACGCCAGGCGCGTCGTGCTGGTAGGCGCGAGCTTCATTGCGATGGAGGTTGCGGCTTCTTTGATTCACAGAAAGCTCCAGGTCCACATCGTCGCGCCGGAGGGGGTGCCGATGGAGAGAGTTCTCGGACCGCAGGTGGGCGAACATCTGCGTCGTCTGCACGAACGAAACGGCGTGGTGTTCCATCTGCAGCAGAGTGTTGTCGCGATTGACGAGCGAAGGGTCGTGCTCAAGGACGGCAACGCGATCGAGGCCGACCTGGTCGTGATCGGAATCGGCGTCAGGCCGCTGATTGATCTTGCCGAGCGAGCTGGCATTAAGACCGACAAGGGCGTGTTGGTGAACGAGTACCTCGAGACCAGCATTCCTCAGATTTACGCAGCCGGAGATATCGCGCGCTGGCCCGATCCGCTGACTGGGGACCATATTCGCGTCGAGCACTGGGTGGTGGCTGAACGCCAGGGACAGACGGCGGCGCGAAACATACTCGGCCGCCGCGAGCGGTTCGATCCGGTGCCGTTCTTCTGGACAACTCAATACGATTTTACCCTCAACTACGTTGGTCACGCCGAGACTTGGGACAGGCTGGATTTGGACGGCAGCATCGAGGAGCACGACTGTAAGCTCTCATTCCGGCGCGGCGGGAAGACACTCGCCGTGGCCACTATCGGACGCGACCGCGAGAGCCTGGAAAGCGAACTCGCCATGGCGAGAGCTGTCCAGGCTGGTTAAGCCTGACCACCGACTGAGGCACATCGCCGCATCTAGGAAGGAGGCCCACCATGTCAGGATCTGCCGCATCAGCAAACGTTATTGCTCAACTCGTGGAGACCATGCGGACGCTAGCCGGCCCGCATCCGGGGTTTCGTCCCGTTCACGCCAAGGGAATCGTTTGCTCGGGTACGTTTCGCGCTTCAGCAGGCGCGCGCGCTGTGAGCCGCGCGCTTCATCTACAAGGGCAAGCGGTCCCAACCGTAGTGCGTTTCTCCAATTCGAGCGGGGATCCCGACGTACACGATGGCATCCCCAACGCCCGCGCGCTGGCGGTGAAATTTCAGTTACCCGATGGCAAGAACGCAGACATCCTGGCGCTCCACATCGAAGGGTTTCCCGCGCGGACACCTGACGAGTTTCTCGCGTTCCTGCGCGCGCAACTCCCCGACCCGGCTACCGGCAAGCCCGCACCCGATGCGGTCCCCCGCTTTCTCGAGAGTCATCCCGCCACGCGCGACTTCATTGAGTGTCTGATGCGGAAACCGGTGCCGGCCAGCTACGGGCGGGCCAGCTATTATGCGGAGCACGCCTTTAAATTCACTGCCGCGGATGGCACCAGCCGATTCGGCCGCTATCGCTGGATACCCGAGGCCGGTGAAGCCTACCTCTCCCCTGATGATGCGAGCACGCGCAGCACGAATTTCCTGCGCGAGGAGCTGGAAAGCCGCCTGAGGAACGGTCCGGTCGTGTTCCGCCTGCTCTTGCAATTGGCTGGGCAGGGCGATCCGACGGACGATGTCAGCGCCTTGTGGCCGACAGACCGGCCCCTGGTCGAGCTGGGGCGGCTGGAGGTGACCGGCCTCTCTCCGATCAGCGTCGCCGACGAGCGCCGCCTGGTGTTCGACCCCACCAACTTGACCGACGGCATCGATCTCTCGGCGGATCCGATTCTGCTGGCCCGATCGGCCGCTTACTCCATCTCGTACGATCACCGCAGCAAGGGAGAGTGAGCGCCCGAGGTCCGGGCATCGCTGGGCGCGCCCACCTGGTTCGATCCGGAGAGTTCCCGTTCGCTCCTGACTGGTCCGCACCAAGTCTAGAGAGTCAGGGCGTGGACGCCTCCGCTAGGGATGTGGTGAACACGGGGGCTTCGCTCATCAGCTCCCAGCTATTCGAGAGCTATCTCGAATGTTCTACCAAGTGCTGGCTCCGCTCACGCGGCGAACCGGCCACCGCGAATGTTTATGCAGAGTGGATTCGCGCGCAAAAGGAGACATATCTCCGAGACAGCCTCAAACGTTTGCTCCAATCCCCTTCCGAGAGTGACCGCATGACCGCGCCGCCGATTCCAGAAAATGCCAAGGATCTGACCTGGCGCCTCGCCGTCGATGTGCGCTGGAGAACAAGAGATCTGGAATCTTCCTTACAGGCTGTTGAGAGACTACCCGCTAAGGACCGCGGCGGACGTGCCCAGTTCATCGCTCATCGGTTCGAATTCGCCAACAAACTTACCAAGGAACATAAGCTGCTAGTCACGTTCGATGCACTCTTGTTGTCGGAGGTGGTTGGACGCGATGTAAAACTGGGCAAGATAGTGCATGGCGACAAACACGCCGTGCTAAAGGTGAACACACTCGGCTTCGCCACTGAAGTGCGAAAGCGGATCGAAGACATCACCGCACTCTTGGCCCGCAATTCACCGCCGGACCTTGTGCTGAATCGACACTGCGGCCAGTGCGAGTTCCAAACTCGGTGCCGGGTGCAGGCTAGAGAAAAGGACGAACTCAGTCTCCTGTCAGGCATGTCGGCGAAGGATCGCAAGAGGCTCCACGACAAGGGCATCTTCACGGTCACCCAACTGTCCCACACATTTCGTCCGCGCCGACGCCGCAGGAACTCGAGGGGCAAGCAAGAGAAACATCATTATTCCTTGCAGGCGCTGGCAATCCGTGAGAACAAGATCCACGCGGTCGACATTCCGGCTCCAAACTTCGAGGGCACTCTCGTCTTTCTGGATGTCGAAGGGCTGCCCGACCGTGATTTCTACTACCTGATCGGGATGCGTGTCCAAGCACCCGAAGGAAGCGTTCAACACAGTTTCTGGGCCGACAATACAAAAACGGAAAGGCTGATATGGAACGATTTCCTCGCCGTTCTTTCGGCCATCACGAATCCACATCTAATCCACTACGGCAGCTATGAGACCACTTTTCTGAAACGGATGCGCGAACGATACGGCGGTCCACAAGCAGATTCGCCAGCAGCGGCGGCAGTCGATCATTCAACAAACCTTCTCTCATTCATTTACGCACAGATCTATTTCCCGACGTACTCCAATGGATTGAAGGAAATCGCTGGACACCTCGGATTCCGATGGTCGGGCTCGCTAAGGTCGGGCTCCGAAACGATCGTTTGGCGGCATCGATGGGAGGTATCCGGGGACCCCGCCGTGAAGCAGACCCTACTCGACTATAATCGGCAAGACTGCGAAGCCCTCGAGCTCTTAGCGAACAGACTGGTCGACCTGCATCGCGTCGCGGCCCGTGAGGGCAAATCGGCGCAGGGAGAATTGGTTCTTACATCCAATATGAAGGGCGAAAACCTGTACGGGTTCGGAAGAAACGAATTTGTCCTTCCGGAAATGGAAACCATCAATAAGGCCGCATATTGGGATTACCAGCGTGAACGAGTCTATGTGAAGTCGAACCGTGCCTCGAGACACAAACGAGGACCATGCGCTACGCGCCGACGCGTGCTCGTACCTAACACCACAGTCGAATACCCGCGACCCTCGTCTTGCCCGACCTGCAAATCGAAGCTGGTTTATGCGCATGGCAAGAGAACCCAGACTGTCATCGACCTTCGATTTATGCAGCACGGGGTAAAGCGGTGGGTAACTCGTTACATCGTCAAACGCTACCGATGTCCATCCTGCCGAAGCACCTTCTACTCGCCCGATCGGCAGCTGCCCATCCGCAAGTACGGTCCTAATCTTGTCGCGTACACGATATACCAAAATATCGACCTGCAGCTTCCACAGATTCGTATTGCCCGCAGCGTAAAACAATTGTTCGGTTTGCACATCTCACGGAACACGACAAACCAATTCAAGGCTGCGGCTGCGCAAACCTACGAAGGCACCTACAGCCTGATCTTGAAAAGGCTGTGCAGCGGTCGCTTGCTGCATGTCGATGAGACAAGTATTGGCGTCAAAGGCAGGGAAGGCTATGTCTGGGTTCTCGCTAGCCTGGAGGAGGTGGCTTATTTTTATACCGCGACCCGGGCTGGGGACACCATGCAGGAGATGCTCAAGGATTTTTCGGGGGTCCTGGTGTCGGATTTCTATGCCGCTTACAATGCCGTTCGGTGCTTCCAGCAGAAATGCCTGATTCACTTCATCCGTGACGTAAACGACGAGCTACTGAAGCATCCTTACGACGACCAGCTCAAAAGGCTCGTCGGAGCTTTTGCCAGCTTGGTCAAGCCGATGATAGAGACGGTGGACCGGCATGGCCTGAAGAAGCGATTTCTGGGAAAGCACCGAATCTTTGTCGATCGCTTTTACAAGCGCCTCACCAGCGAATTTGGTGCTGGCGAAGCGGCGAGAAAAATCATCGAACGCTTGCAGAAGAACCGCAACACGATGTTCACCTTTCTGGGTTTCGACGACGTACCTTGGAACAACAACAATGCAGAGCACGCCATCAAAGCCTTCGCAACGCTCCGCCGCGTGATCGAAGGAACAACCACGGAGAAGGGCCTTGGCGATTTTCTAGTCTTGTTGAGCGTGTGTGAGACCTGCAAATATAAGAACGTCGACTTCCTGGATTTCCTGCGCTCCGGTTCACGAGACATTAGTGATTTCGCGAACAACCGACCGAAGCAGCGCGATACGGGTAGGTGCCGCTGAGGGGTGTGAGGACACCGCGTTGCAACCCCACGCGCCGATTTCATCGCTTCTCCAAAATCTATGGAAAGATGCCAGACTGGACGGCGGAGCGCAGTCATTTCGAACCCTCAGTCGACTTTCTCTGGCGGATTGGAACAGACACCAGCGGAGGGGGTAAACGGAGAAAGAAAAGGGACCGAGCGTATGAGCGCCCGATCCCTCGTTACCGCTCTTGGCGCTACTTCTTGATCTTCGTCTTCTTCGCCCGCGCCGCCGAACCATAACGCTTGCTGAAACACTTCCGACACCGGCGATCACGTCGTTTGATGAAGCTCGGAGCCAGATCGTTACTGCCGCAGTAGCGGCACACGAGCTTCTCCGCTTTGGGCTTACGCTCGGTCTTCTTCCGTGGCGCTCGTGCAGACTTGATGTTTACCGGCTCATTCTTTTCGGCGTTTGCCAATTTTGCGTGTTCCATTTCTCGGTCTCCTTCAGCCGTATCGGCTGGCCACGCATGCTTGCTCTGTTGCGCGTACGAAGCGAGCGATGAGCGCTCATTTAGTGAGACCCGCTGAACGATGGAAGGCGATGGGAAGGCGAATGCGACGAGTGCGTCCTAACTGGCTTCGGAAGCGCACCAGAGCAATGTGTGTGACTGCCCGAGAGGAGGCAGGGCACACATGCAGCATGAGAGGTTTACAAAATCGGCGGAGACGATCCCGCAGCGACTCGCTTCCTTGAGATCATCTTCGATCGCCGAGCTTAAGGAGCAGTGGAGGGAGCTCTACGGCTCCCAGCCGCCGCATCGCATCAGCCGCGAACTGCTAACCCGCGCCGTAGCGTATCGAATCCAGGAGCAAGTCCACGGAGGGCTCAAACCCTCCACCAGAAGACTGTTGATTCGCCTCGCCAACGAGGCGCGGTCGGGACGGCCGTTCAAACTTGAACCTGCCGCTTCAGCGCCGGCAGGAACAGTCTTGATACGCGAGTGGCACGGCGTCACTCACGAGGTGAGGGTGCTCGATCGGGGAGTTCTGTACAAACGAAAGCGCTACCGCTCGCTCACTGAGGTCGCTCAGCTGATCACCGGCGCACACTGGAACGGGCCACAGTTCTTCGGTCTGCGCGGCAAGGGACGGGAGGCGAGTCATGGCTCGAAGTGACGGCTCCCAAGCGCTGTGCAATCTACACCCGAAAGTCTTCCGAGGAAGGGCTGGAACAGAACTTCAATTCGCTCCATGCGCAGCGCCAGGCTTGCGAAGCCTTCGTCAAGAGTCAGGCCGGCGAGGGCTGGCGGCTGGTTAAAACGGGGTACGACGACGGCGGATTTTCCGGCGCGACCATGGATCGACCAGCCCTGAAAGCCCTGCTCGCCCACGTCAAGGAAAAGCGCATCGACGTGGTCGTGGTCTATAAGGTAGACCGCCTCACCCGTTCTCTGGCCGACTTCGCGAAGATCGTGGAAATCTTCGATGCCTACGGAGTGTCGTTTGTTGCGGTTACGCAGCAATTCAACACCACCACGTCGATGGGCCGATTGACCTTAAACGTGCTGCTGTCGTTTGCCCAGTTCGAACGCGAAGTAACCGGCGAGCGCATCCGCGACAAGATCGCTGCTTCCAAGCAGAAAGGGATGTGGATGGGAGGCATGCCGCCGCTGGGCTACGACCTGCGCGATCGTCGTCTGGTGGTAAACGAAGCCGAAGCTAAGACGGTGCGTTTGATATTCCGGCTCTATATTGAGCTCAAGACTCTGCGCCGGGTGAGAGAGGAACTGGACCGCAGGTCGATCATCTCGAAGCAATGGGTGTCGAGAGGAAATGTGCGGCACGGCGGTTTCCCCTTCGGACGCGGCGCGCTTTATCACCAGCTGGCCAACCCGATCTACCTGGGCGAAATCCGGCATAAGGACGTCACCTATCCGGGCCAGCATGAGGCGATAATCGAGAGAGCGACCTGGCTGCGGGTTCAGGAGATGCTGAGCAAGAAAGCCGCTCACCCGCGGGGAAGAACGGTCAGAAGAAGCCCTGGCCTCCTCATGGGCAAACTATTCGATCAGAGCGGCGAGCCGCTCTATTCCTGCTGGGCGAAAAAAGGACAGCGGCGCTACCGTTATTTGGTCTCCAAGAGACTGGTCAGGGGTAAGCCGGATGACCGCGGGTGGCGCCTGCCCGCTGAGCGTACTGAACTGGCAGTGATGGCCGGCATACGACAGATCCTCTCGGATCGCGGCGCGCTGGCATCAACCCTTAGAGCCTGCGGTTTTGCTGCCGCGGAACTCAAGCAGGCGGTCGAGGTAATCGGGTCGAGGATCAAATCATCTGAACAGACCGAAGCGGAATCGGAGACCAGCACGCCGCTCGAGCGAGTGGAGTTGAAGCGGGATGGGATGCAGATCACAGTCGATCTCCGAGCGCTTCTCCCATCCGATCGATTCCCCGCGAGCGGAGCCAACCTCCGAATGACCCGTTTTGTCCCACTGCAGATGAGACGGCGTGGCATCGAGACCCGGCTGGTAATCCGGGGAGAAAAGGTCGCAGTACCTCGGACAGATCCCTCCCTGTTGCGAGCGTTGTGCCGCGGCTACCAGTGGTTCGGTGAACTGGCGGCTGGAACTGCGGTGTCGACCACACAGATCGCAGCCCGAGAAGGTGTGAGCGACAGCTATGTGCGCCATCTGGTGCCGCTCGCATTGCTCGCCCCATCGATCGTGGAATCCATCTGCGCCGGGCGACAAAGCGTCTGCCTCTCGGCCGAGCGTCTCAAGACGCAAGCCAGTGTTCCGATCGAGTGGGACGCGCAACAGCGGCTGCTGGCGGATTAGAACGGCCGCCCCTTCTCATTCTCTCTTCCTCTCTTCTGACCTCCTTGGGCCGACGATCAGGGCGAGAGGTCAAGCGTCAAAGGCGCAAATACCGGGGCTGGGCTCGTGGCACCGAATCTTTTCTAAACAGAGAGGAATCGCAGCGAATCAGCGATTTGCAAGATTATTCGCTCTCTCCGGTGCCGCGAGGTGAGCGAATCGGCCCGTCCACGCGCGAATTTACCGCCATCTCCGGATTGTATATGAACACTACAAACTGTGTGGCGGAGCGGGGTGGATTCGAACCGCCGGTGTCGCGAGAAGTCTGTCCAAAGGAAAACCTCCGCGATTGCTTGAGAAATTTCCTGTCGAGATAAGCTAACATCGTCCAGAGAATAAATTCGCTTTCAGTTCGGTACCCTGCCCGCCATGCACCTCGAATTTCAGTGTCGCGAGAATCTTCTCACAGTCAGGTCACCCGAAGCGCGGGCGCATTGTCAGGGGTATCCGCCCGAAAAATCAGTCAACAGTCACGTCGCGCAGCAGCGACAGTTCGTCCAGCACCTTCCCCACGCCCATCACGACCGCCGTCAGCGGATCGTCCGCCAGCCTGACCGGCAGCCTGGTTTCTTCGTGGAGCAAAACGTCGAGGTTGCGCAGCAGCGCGCCGCCGCCGGCCAGCACAATTCCCTTGTCCACGATGTCGGAGGCAAGCTCCGGGGGAGTGCGCTCAAGCGCGATTCGCACCGATTCGACTATCTGGCTCACCGGTTCCATCAGCGCCTCGCGAATTTCCTCGTCGGTGATCTCGATGGTCTTCGGCACTCCGCCGACCAGGTCGCGTCCCTTGATCTCCATGGTCTGAATTTCGTTGTCGGGGTACGCCGATCCGATCGTGATCTTGATCAGTTCAGCGCTCAACGCCCAGACGCTGCTCAACCGAATTGATCTGCCGCTCGAATGGCCGGCGCAGTTGAAGGCGATCGGAATCGACTAGAGCCGCGACCGGCCCCATCTCAGAAAGGCGATGGATGAGCGAATCTTGGAACCGTGAAGCGAACCGGCTTTTCTGCGCCTGGAGACAAACCCGAGAAATTCGCCGAATCAGGTGCAGGACTCGCGCTCTCCGGTTCGCATCAAGCGCACAAGCGCCCCGTCACGCGGGGATTTTCTGCTCACTCTAGATTGTAGGAAAGTACTACAGAGGCGTTCAGCACGTGCTCGACCAGTTCGAGTGCGCCCATCACCTCGTCGAGAGAGTCGTCGCAAAGGAAAAATTTTGCGCTCAGATCGCCATAGTCGTCCGTGATCGTGACGCGATGAGCCGCAGGCTGGCGGCAGCTGGGCGCGGCGCAGCGCTCGCCCGCGCGGATGTCGATATCAAAACACTGAACAAGCATGTGAGATTCATTGCGCCATCTGGCTGGCGAATGCCAATCACTTGTGCAGATTTCTGCACAAGTGGTCTCGTTCTAGTGCTCGGTTGGGTTGTCGCCGGATTTCGCTCCGACAATTCAAATTAGAACACCGCCTGGGCAATCGACGTGCCGTAGGCCTGGGCGCTGAACTTTTGCTGACGGCGCGCGGCTCGAGGGCGAGCGCAAGACGGTCACGGCGCTGTTCGCGGACATCAAGGGCTCGATGGATTTGATGGAGGACCTGCGAGGGCCTCCCGAAGAAGCGATACAATGGGCGGTCGATGGAGTACCCGGCAAGGTGCGCGATATCAGGCGGGCGACCCGCGAGATTGTTCCAATTGATTGTCGGGTCCTCCGCATCTCCGCCGCCCAAACCTTACGCCCCGTTGGCGCCGATGCCGGCTCGATTCTCCAGCGCGCGCACTCGCCGAATCAGGTCGGGCAGACGCGACAGCGCTGCTGAGTTGCGCCGGTACTTGCGTACGTTCACCGCCGGGCTGCCCCCGACGATCGCGTGGTCTTTCAAGCCGCTGTGGATGCCGGCCTGCGCGGCGACAATGACGCGATCGCCGATCGTCGCGTGGTCGGCGCATCCTACCTGCCCGCCGAACAGGCACCATTTGCCGATTCGGGTCGAGCCCGAGATTCCCGTCTGGCCCGAGAAGCTCGAGTACTCGCCGATTTCGCAGTTGTGCCCAATATGCACCTGGTCGTCGAGCTTCACGCCGCGATGCAGCACCGTCGCCCCCATCATCGCGCGATCGACCGTCGAATTCGCGCCGATCTCCACATCGTCCTCGAGTATGACGGTGCCGACTTGCGGAATTTTGATCAAGTCGCCCTTTTCCTCGACGAAACCGAAGCCGTCGGCGCCGATTACTGCGCCGTTCAAAATCGTCACGCGATCCCCGATCACCGTTCCCTCGCGAATGGACACGCCGCTGTGCGCGGTAAAGCGATCGCCGATGCGCACGCCCGGGTAAATCGTCACGTTCGGATGAATCACCGCATCGCGCCCAATCGTAACGCCCGCGCCGATTACCGCCGACGCGCCGATCGACGCGTTCGCACCGATCTTCGCGTCGGGCGCGATCGAAGCCCGCGGATCGATACCCAGCGCGGGCCGGTGCGGCGGAAAGAAAATCTTGAGCACGCGGGCGAAGTCCGCGTACGGATTTGCGCTGATAAGCGTCGCGCATTTCGCGCCCGCCCCAAGCTCGGCGGTCGTGATCGCCGCCGATACGTTGGATTGCAGCGCGGATGAATACTTCGCGCTCGCCACGAAGACGATCATGCCGGGACCGGCCGCCTCGATCGGCGCCGGCGCGAAAATCTCCACGGCGCCGTCACCGCGCAATTCGAGTCCCAGCTTCAATGCGAGTTCCTTGAGTTTCATCTTGATGCTCCTAATCGCCGCTGGTTCTTGTGGCGCTCGCGCGCACTTGGCTATTGATGAAAATCCTTCACCGACAGGGGTCGGCCCGATTATGATACCGGCTCAGAGATGCGAAATCAGGGGCTTATCCAAAACTCGACGATCCCACATCCAATTTCCGCCCGGGCGCGACAATGGTCTGAGGACCTACTGACGGGCAGAGCGTGGTCAGTTGCTGAGATCGCTGAACGCGAGGCGGTCGGTGACCGCTGCGTCAGACGATTGACGCGGCTGGCGTTCCTAGCCCCGGAGATTGTCGAGGCGATAGTCGCAGGTAACCAGCCAACCGAGCTCGCCGCGGAGGCTTTGGCCGAACGGATCGATCTCCCTCTGCTCTGGACCGCGCAAGAACAGGCCGTGGGAATCGCCTAGCCCGTTTACCTTCGAGCACTTCCGCACACTCTGGCCAAGTCCGTCGGCGAATCGATTCCTGTCGTGCGTCGCGCATGGATGGAAACCGCCTCACTTGCCAACAGAGACTTTGGCCGCATCTCGCGCACGGACCGGCAGAAAGTGGTCTTCTCCGGTGCCGCGCAGCATGCAAATGAACCTGCAGGCGCGTCGTTAACCTTGAATTCTGGTGTCGCGAGAACCTGGCTGGGTTGTGAAACTTTCGTCCGACGAAACTCAATTTGTCCTCCGGCTCAAGCGGTTTTGCGAATACATCGCCAACGAGATCAGCGAGTAGGAAACGGACAGCGGTAGCGATCGCGCCCATTTCGTTCGGTCTTGAAACGAGTCGTCAGGCGAATGATCGGGTTGTCCAGTTTCCGGGGGCTCGTCATCGCTCCCTAAATGAAATCACGCGCGGTGCCCCGCGGATCCACGGCGAGCTCCTCAAGCGCGACATTGAGATAAGTTCAAGCTGAACTATCCTAGTTTTGGCAGGTATCTATAAGACATGGTTAGCCTAGGCTTAGTCAGGGCGGCTTGTAAAAACTTCCCCTTCGACTTCTTCAACGGAGCCAGCCATGAAGGAGCTAGTCCGATTTTTGGCGCAGCAGTTGGTTAACAACCCTGACGCGGTCGAGGTCACGGAGACTCGGGGCGAGGTAGCCACGCTGCTTGAATTGCGCGTGGCGAAGGAAGACTTGGGCAGAGTAATAGGCAGGCAGGGCCGTACCGCGTATTCGATTCGCACAATCCTCAACGCGGTCGCAGCGCGGAACAACCGCAAGGTTGCTCTTGAAATCAAAGAGTGATCGCCGAACGCCTGGGCGGGCACAGCGGTTGGACATCAAGGTCCTCGCCGACGTCCCGGCGGACGGAAGGGAAGGCGAACTCGAGGCTGAAGGGCCCGACGATACCGCCGAGCCCGCGCCGGCCGCTGAATCGATCGGCGAGTCGTCGGATCCCGTCCGCCTCTACCTCAAGGAGATGGGTAACTTCCAGCTCCTCTCGCGGGAGCAGGAAGTCGAAATCGCAAAGCGCATCGAAGCGGGCGAGAACGCAGTCGAGGAGGAGGTTCTGCGTTCTCCGGTGACGCTCGATTTGGTAATCGAGATGGGCACGCGAGTCGAGGCGGGCGAGGCTGAACTGCGCGACCTCTTCGATGAAAACGAAGAGCCTACCGACGCCGATGAGGAGCGTGGGCGCGAGGCCAACGAAAAGCGACTCAAACAGCTGTTCACCGCGACCACCAAGCTCAAGTCGCTGCAGCACCGGATCGAGGATCTCGAGGAGAAGCTCAAGCAGCGGCCCAAGCCGATCCTGAAGGCGAAACTCGAGAAGTCGCAGGTGCGTTTCAAGGAGAGCGTCAGGCGCGAATTGCATCATCTTGAGCTTTCGCGCCACCTGCAGGAGGCCGTCATCGGCGAGCTGCGCCGCCTGCTCCAGGAAGCGCGCGATTCGCAGACGCTGATCCAGCGTTACGAGGAGGCGACCGGCCGCAGTAAGTCGCAGCTTCTGTGCGACGCGGCCAAGGCCGAAGACCGCCGCCATTTGCTGAAGATCAACGGCAACCGCGAGAACCTGCTCAATATCGCCGCGCGAATCAAACAGGCGCAGAAGACCGTCAAGGAGGTCGAGCGCCGGGTCAAGGTTGGGACCGACGAATTTGCGCGCTCGCTCGAAACGATCGCGTCGGGCCAGGCCCAGAGCCGGCGCGCCAAGCAGGAGCTGACCGAAGGCAACTTGCGGCTGGTGGTGAGCCTTGCCAAGCGTAACGCGAACCGCGGGCTAGGGCTCCTCGACCTTATCCAGGAAGGCAATATTGGCCTGATGCGGGCGGTGGTGAAGTTCGAGTACCAGCGCGGCTTCAAGTTCTCGACTTACGCGACGTGGTGGATTCGGCAGTCGATGGCGCGTGCAATCGCCGACCAGAGCCGGACGATCCGTATCCCGGTCCACATGGTTGAGACGGTCAGCAAGCTGCTGCGCGTGACGCGCCTGTTGGTGCAGCGGCTGGGCCGCGAGCCGAGCCCGGAGGAGGTTGCCGAGCAGATGGAGATGCCGCTTGACAAGGTCCAGAAGGCGCTCAAGCTCGTCAGGGAGCCGATCTCGCTCGAAACCCCGCTCGGCGACGATGAGCAAAGATCGCTCGGGGACTTCGTCGAGGACCAATTGGTGCCATCACCGGTCGAGGCAGCGATCCGGGGCAATCTCGGCGAGCTGACGCGCAAGGTATTGGCGACGCTGACGCCACGCGAAGAGCAGATCCTGCGGATGCGCTTCGGAATCGGCCGGAAGGCCGACTGCACCCTCGAAGAGGTCGGTAAGCTGTTTGCCGTCACCCGCGAACGTATTCGCCAAATCGAGGCGAAGGCGCTGCGCAAGCTGCGCCAGACTGGGCGCTCGCGCAACCTCGAGGGCTTCATGGAACGCGAGTAGGTTTAAAATGGCGGATGACTGGTAACTAAAACTGTTATCAGACCAACGCGACCATCAAGATCCAGAATGTCACCGTTCAATTACGGGGCCTCCTTTTCCGCTATCGGATCATCATCTGCGGCAGGAAATCGCTCTCGGAGGCCTCGCCGGCATTGATCTTCTGTGTGAACGAAGTATGCGCCGGCACGACCGATCGCAAGAAGTCCGGATGCTCGCTGGAAAAGTAGAAGCTGCCCGCCAGGTCGAACAAGTTGCCACCTTCGGGCGACGGATGCTGATGCCATAGCGGGATCGCCGTCGCAACGCGCTCCCCGCCTTCGTAGAACTCAGCGGCGAGCCAAACGTAGATTTCGCTATCGATAAATATCAGGGTACGCTCCGAAAGGTTGTTCTGAGTCGGCGTCATCTCGAGGATGTAGGCGTGGCGCAACTGGAACGGCTCCTCCGTGAGCCGGTACCCGGATTCCGACGGCGTGATTCCCGCGGGCTCGTCATTAGCGTTCATGCACCCGAGAATCGGGGCTGTGCCTAGCAGGCGATAGGTGTAGATTTCCGTCTTCGGCAGCGCATACGCCCAGTAGGGCTGATGGCATTGGCGGCAGACGTGATTGGGATATTGAAGCGCGATTTCCGCCTGGCGGACGCGACGGGACTGCTGGCTGATACTGTAGAATCCGTCATGAGCCTTGGGATCGAGATAGCGGATCCAGATGCCTGCGCCTTCGCCTGCAGACGCGCCGAAGCCAATGGCTGACCACTGATTGCACTTGGCTTTCCATTCCACACCGCTCGAGTTGGAACCCAGCGTCGGGCGTGGATCGACTTCCGTGCGATGTGCGTAGCGAAGAAAGTCGAACTTGTCGCACAGACTGTCGAAATCGTCGGACTGCCGAAACCGCGCCGGGTTGTTCTGATCCGCGAGGTAGCCGTTACTGCTCCATGGCGACAGCGAGAAATCGTCGGGCAGCACGGGCCCCATGTGCCAGTTGTATGCGATCTTGACCGCCGCTTTCGGATCGTTAGCGTCGATCAGTGGAAAAGGCATGCCGGCGACGTAATTGATCATGTAATCGTCTTTGTCGAGGCCCACCTGCGACGAATATTTTTCCGTCGCGCTCTGGAAGCCGGCCGACCATTGAAGCGTGTCGGTCGGCACTACCTGGATTTTGAAACCGTGCTGTAGGGCGAGCGCCGCGGCAGCGGGGAGATTGTTCGCGTACGCGGACGCGTTGCCGGAGGTTATGATGGTTCCGGGCGCGGACACGGAGGACACTCCAGCGCCGGCGGTGTGAGCCGTGGAAGGGAGTGGGCTCGGCGCGGTGGCCGGCGCGGAATGCGATTGCGCGTAAGCAGCGGCGACACCGGTTGCGATGGCGGCTATCGCGCCGACCAGTGCGATAGACATGCCGGTCATCATGTTCATCTCGATCTTTGTGCGCAGGAGATTCGGCTCTAGCAGGTTGCGGAAAAAGGGTTTTTGACTCCTGATGACATTGATCCAAGACGCATTCTCGTGATCGTAGTAATGCTTACTCTTCGCCGAAATCGTCTTTCATTGAGTTTTTCCGCAACCTGCTAGGTCTCAAATCGAGGGCTCCCGGTTACTTCCGTCCCGATGATTAAGATTGCACGCCGGGGCGCCGGAGAGTTCTTTCGATATTCAACTGCAATTCACTCGCGATGGTTTTGCGATCGAACGCTTGGGGATTGATCAGACCCTGAAAGGAGATGCCCCGTAGCGTAGCCACCAGCAGCGCAGACTGTGCGGCAGGATTGACGTCGGAACGGATTTCCCCGGAGGTGATCCCGCGCTGGATATGGGTCTCAAGATGTCGGCGAAAGCCTTCATCGGCTTCCGCCATCTCAGGCCTGATCTCGGGCACTGGCGCCAGGGCTTCGCCGATCAATACGTAAAGAGCGCGCCGACCAGACGAATCCATTGTGGTCAAATACTTTTCGACCAGAACCTTCAGGGCAGCTAGCCCAGTGAGGTTTTCGATTTCTGCGAAGGTCCGGCGCGCGAAATGCGACTGCAGCATGCGCGTGACGGCGCGAATCAGCGCCGCCTTCGATCCGAAACGATTGGAGACCAAGCCGTAGGTGTAGCCGGCGACTTCACCGATCTCGGCTAGCGTCGTGCGTCCACTGCCTTGACGGGCGATTAATTTCAGCGCCGCTTCGAGCATTCTCTGGTCGGAAAGAGCGCGGCGCTCATTCTGGGTGTGGCGGCGGCGCTTGCGAATTGTTCCGATTTGGGTTTCCGCATCCATAGGCTACTTTTAATACTTTAGTTGCTAACAATCAAGTATGTGTTGACAGATAATTTTGTTAAGCGTACTCGTGTATGACAACTGGGAGGTACCATGATCGAGCTGATTCTCGCTCAGCCAACTCTTTCTGAGAGCAGCACCGACGCGATTCCCGCGCTCAAAGGACGCGGCTACACTTTCTTTCCGCCCCAGGATTATGGCTGTGAAAAATGCGGCGCCGAGGGCGAGCAGCTCGCTCGCAATCGCATCATAATAGTTCTAGCGCATCGCGCAACCACGCTGATGGAGTGCGATAGTGTCTGTTTTCTCAGCCGCGGCAGAATCGCCGCGCAAGGTACCCATCAGAAATTGCTCGAAAGCAGGTCTGACTACCGCGAATATGTCGAGGCGACCGTTTACCAATTCGAGCCTCTCCGGCGAAGAGCGAATAATCGGCCCGGTCTTATGAAGCCAACCGAGTGGTGCGAGAGGAGAGAGGCGATTGTGGGAGGGTGGGCAGACCTTTTTCGCGCGCTGCAGAGATTCGACTTTTCAATATTCCTGATCGCGACCTCGTATGTTCTGCTCCCAGTCATCCAGATGAGTTGCGGCATCTACAGTAAAATTGTTCATGCAAGAAGACGCGTCGCGGCGTGTTTTAAAGACTCGATCGGAGGGACTCAAAATCGATGAACGACTGCACGAGAGCGAACGAGCAGCGCTGGCATCATGCGCTTACTTCCAGACTTATCCTCGGATTGGCCGGTATCTGCGCGTTAACGCTGGGACCGGCAGCGACCGCGTCGGCCAACAAGCAGAAGCCATCATACCCATCGCCGTTTGCCATCACCAAAGACGGAGCCGTGCTCGGCATGACGGTTGATGGGGTGAACGAATTTCTCGGCATCCCCTACGCCAAGCCTCCGGTGGGACCTTTGCGCTGGATGCCACCGAAGGCCTTCGGTAAGTTCACGGCGCCTCTCGAGGCGACCGCATTCGGCAGTGAGTGCACGCAACCTGGATCACCTTCACCGACCGGCAGCGAGAATTGCCTGTTCCTGAATGTTTATGCGCCCTCCCAGGCCGTATCTGGCGAAGGGGCGGCGGAACAAGCCGACGAAGCGACGGCTCCCGAAGCAAAGAAGAAGAAATCGAGCGGTCTGCCGGTGATGGTATGGATTCACGGGGGTGGGCTTACCGCCCAAGGCGGCGACCTTTACGATCCTACGCCGCTGGTGAACGGCGGAGGTGTCATCGTTGTCACAATCAACTACCGCCTTGGTGTGCTGGGATTCCTGGCCGAGTCCGGGCTCGACGCCGAGAAGCATTTGCTCGGCAACTATGGATTCATGGATCAGCAATTCGCGCTCAAATGGGTCAAGGACAACATCAAGGCCTTTGGCGGAAATCCTAAGGAAGTTACTATCTTCGGCGAGTCCGCTGGCGGGCAGAGCGTGTATTGCCAGCTAGCGTCTCCACTTGCGAAGGGACTATTCCGCGGCGCGATAGTGGAGAGCGGATCCTACCTGGAATTCCAGGACTATTTTACTGCTATCGAGACGCTGGCGACCGCCGAGACTACCAACGGCCTCGCTCCTTCCGGTAACTCCGTCGCGACGGCTGTCGGGTGCTCCAGCCAGACCGCCGAATGCCTGCGAGCCGTGTCTGCCGATGCCTTGGTCGAAGTAGAGGCATCTGTGGTGTATCCCTTTGTCGACGGAAAACTGCTTACTCAGACACCCAGCGCCGCGTTTGCCGAAGGTGGATTCAATAGAGTGCCTGTCATGGCCGGTACCAATCACGATGAATATAGAGGCTTCGTAGCTGAGGAGTACGACGCAGTAGGGAATCCTATCGATACTCAGGCGGAATACGACGCCGCGGTCACCGCTCTGTGGACTTCGGCATTGGCGCCTTATGTGGAGAACCTCTATCCCTATGGCAGTTACCCGGTCGGCGGGCTGGCATTGAGCGCCTCGGGTACTGACGGAGTCTTTAGCTGTCCGGCGCGCAATGCAGATAAGTCATTGTCGAAGTTCACAACGGCCTATGCGTACGAGTTCAACGACGAGAACGCGCCTCCCGGCACTATCCCGGGCCTGAGCTTTCCGCTGGGCGCGTTTCACGGCGCCGAGATTCAATACATCATGCTCGTAACAGGCGGGATCTTCCCGTTCACTACCGATCAGCAGATGCTTTCCAACAGCATGATCAGCTACTGGACCCAATTCGCGAAGACACTTAACCCTAACTCGTCCAGCCAGCCGGCGTGGCCGAAGTACAGCGCATCAACAGACGAGTTCCAGTCGTTGGTCCCGCCGACGCCGATGCCCGAGACCAACTTCAACAGCTTCCACATATGCGATTCGTTCTGGAACACTTTCTGAAATTTCAAGGTGGCGTGTTAACTTCGGGTTGTCTCCGCAATTTGCCGATCTCCCAGTTCTGTCCAAACGGATTAATGATTCGTCCCACGCGCCATCCGTTTTCCTGGCCCGCTTCGATCGCGACACAGTCGTTCGTTCACTGAGCTATCGGTTGAAGCTTTTGGGTGGCACGTCAACCCGGGCTGGCGTGGAGGCGCCCTCAAATACCATTCGCATCTCAACGCCGCGCCGCTTCATCTGGATCGGGACGAACTTTGCGAGAGAAAAATGATCCGGGGGAGCGCTGTCACCTGTTTCTGCTCGAAGGAGGGGGAGCTTTAGCGAGAGTTTGACACCCTCGCTGCTAAGCTCGGCGCGTTCAATGAGCTCGATCAGGTATATGCCTCATCACACTTGGTCGTCGTGGGAACGGAGCGCCTGCGGGACTGACCAAAGGAGCAAATGTTGGAGTTGGAAAGAATAGTGGCGGATCTCAAGAAGGAGAGGGGACGGATCGATCGGGCGATTGAAGCGCTCGAAAAGGTAGGGTTGCCGGCAGGCGTGCCATCGCGCGTCGGACGTTAGATGCGAGGAAATGCACAACCGAATTATGCCGATATCCCGAACCGGTGTTCGCGGCCTTTCGGAGATAACGCGTTTTGCTCTGACTGGCTGCAGGGATGCACGAGTCTGACGCGAACTCGTCTCCATTGATTTAGCCGAGCTAATGCTTTTGCGCTCCATTTGGTTGACGCTATGGGGCGGTTGACAAAGGCGTCCGGACGCCCAAATGGGTCTGATTCTAATATTAGCTGAACTTATAGACACGGCCAGCTCCGCTGCCTGCGAATCCGATCCCTGCGTATCATTAATATAGGGTACTTGGGAGAGGCTGCGAGCGGCCGAGCTGAATACGTCTGGTTTGTGCGTCCTCAACTAAGTCGCTCCTGGGATTAACCGACGACCTGTCCAAGAAGTCCACGCTCGAAGCCGTGGTCGCCTATGGCCGGCTTACACTCACGATCAGCTGGACGAGGCAATAAGAGGATCGGCGCTCGTGAAAGCCATCTGGCGATACAAATGAGCTAGACCCATTGGGTTCGATCCCATTGCTCTGGTCAATCTTACGATCGCCGATTTGCCGACAACACTCACAGGATCGGCATTCGACTCGGTCAACCAGTCCTGCTAGTCTGAGTTTGCAGGGCGGGAACTAAGCATGTGAGCGTCTTAACGAAAATCTAAGAGTACAAGGGTATCGAAAGACTCGAGCCCAGTCCGACGCCGCAAGAAAAGCGGTTGTCGAGCTGGGCTCGTTTTTTTTGAAGGTGGGAAACGCGGATGCAGGAGGAGGCGGAAGATGGTGATACGAGATCGGATTAAAGAGCTGAGACGAGTACGCGCGAGAGATTTACTCGCAAATCCAAAAAACTGGCGAGTCCATCCGAAGGCCCAAGCTGCTGCGCTGCGCGGGTTACTTGCAGAGGTTGGGTATGCGGATGCGCTGATTGCAAGGGAATTAGCAGATGGTCGGCTGCAACTGATCGACGGTCACCTCCGTGCG
This sequence comes from uncultured delta proteobacterium, assembly GCA_963842085.1. Taxonomy (GTDB): domain Bacteria; phylum Desulfobacterota; class Binatia; order Binatales; family Binataceae; genus Binatus. The sequence goes on along the minus strand of CAWJET010000001.1, from coordinate 511,302 downwards.
GAGACAACACCGTCGGCGATAGTTCCGGTCCTGATACTGGATGTCTCTGAAGAGGAAGCCGACAAGATTCTGCTGACTCTAGATCCATTGGCCAGCATGGCCGAGAGCGACTCGGAGCGGCTTCAGGCACTTCTGAACAATGTTCGCACTGACAGCAAGGCGGTCGAACAGTTGTTCACGCGCATAGCTGAACAAGATGCGCTGGCGCTTCGGCCGCCGGTCGAAATCCTGGACCCGGAACCGCAGATCGAACGAGCGGCTGAACTGCAGAAAAAGTGGTGCACAGCGCGCAACCAACTCTGGCGAATCGGGTCACACCGGCTCGTGTGTGGCGACAGCACCAACAAGGCAGAGGTCGCGAAACTCTGGCGCGACGGCGGTCCTTTGATTCGATCCACCTGGACTGATCCGCCATACGGAATCGATTACGTCCAGAGCAAGAATAATGCTCTCCAACAACTGCACAAGGGCACTTCTGTAAAGAAGAGCATTGCCAACGATTCGCTCTCGCCGAGCGAGACGCACGCGATGTTCAGAGACGCGCTTTCGCTCGCGATAGAACACTCGCAACGGGGAGCGACATGTTACGCGACTGTCGCAGCCGGACCTCTGCTGAGCGGATTCATCGAGGCTTTCGAACGCGCTGGATTTGCCTTCAAGCACCACCTGGTTTGGGTCAAGCAGCAGATGGTGATCGGCCGGTGCGACTATCACTATCGCCATGAGCCGATCTTGTATGGATGGCTCGAAAACGGGCCGCACTATTTCTGCGACGATAGGACACAGGACACGGTCTTTCAGGTCGACAAGCCAGCGACCAGTGAGTTTCATCCCACCACCAAGCCGGTCGCACTGATCGCGCGGATGATCGCCAACAGCAGCAGGGCCGGTGAATTGGCGTACGATCCATTCTGCGGATCCGGTTCTACATTACTCGCCGCGCACCAGCTCGATCGCGTCGGCTACGGTGTTGAAGTCGACCCCGCATACGTGGCGGTGACGCTTGAGCGTCTCTCGGTTCTCGGGCTGAAGCCCGAGCTGGTGAAGTGAGATGCGTAACAAGCCACGCAACTCCGACGGAACCATTCGCCAGACCAACAAGCCGAGACAACTGACCAACCGAAGTATCATCGCGCGCTGGGTCGAGGCCGAGACGCTACACCTGAAGCGGCTCGGCATGAGCTACCAAATGATTGCAGATCACATCGTTGGTGTCGCACATGGGCAGCAGCAAGCGATGGTGCCCATTCCGGAACCCGCGCGGTTTACAGAAGAGTACAGGATTTCTGCTCAGGCCGTTCACCGGGCGTTTCGGCGCGGAATCCTTCGTCTTCCCAACGCCGAGGCGGTTGAGCTTCGCAAGCTCGACACCGAACGCTGTGAAGACATGTTCCTGTCGCTGCAGTCAGGAATCCGCAAAGGAGATCCGCGCAGCGTCGAGGTCGGCGTCAAGGTGCTGGCGCATAAGGCTGAAATCAATGGCTACAAGGCGCCGGCGAAGGTGGCGGTGACCGGCAAGGACGGGGAGGCGTTGATCCCGATCGAGGCGTTGCGCCGGCTGCAAGGAGCTGCCGAGAAGAAGGGAAATAAATGACAGGGGCTGAGGAGCGACTGCTCGCGTCCATTCAGGATCCCGTCTGGTTCGCACAGCACATGCTCGGCGATAAGCCGTGGTGGTCTACGCAGATCGCGATGGCTAATGCGATCGCAAAGCCGCGGGCGCGCGTCGCCGTCAAGGGCTGCCATTCATCGTCAAAGACCTATACGGCCGCTCAACTTATTCTTTGGTTCATTACCTACTTCCCAGATGGCATCGCAATTAATACCGCTCCGGGACAGCGACAAGTCGAAGAAATTATGTGGGGCGAGATTCGGAAGGCGTTGCGAAATCCAGTCGCCCTCGGCAGCGGAATGAAATATCCGCAGCCAGGAGTGGCATCACTGAGAATTGGGTCCAACAACTACGGGCTGGGCTTCAGCACGGACAAGTCGGATATGGGCATTAAGTTTCACGGCTTCAAGGCTCCCCATCTGTTGTTCATCCTGGATGAGGCCCCGGGCATACCAGCCGAAGTGTATGACGCTATCTCCGGCGCGGCGGCTGGCGGCGACGTGCGGATCCTGCTGCTCGGGAATCCGTCGTCGCCAGGCGGCCCTTTCTACGATGCATTCACCACGAATCGCGCGAACTGGCAGACGTTTACGATCGACGCGTTCGATACGCCTAACTTCGAGAAGCTCCGTGAGATAGCCGAGCAAATGGATGTCAGCTTGCCGGTCAGACAACGGAAAGGAAAGGAGCACATCGTCGACCTTCTGCGGACCTTGCCGGTAGATCACCCCGCGATCGCGTATGCGCCGCGGCCATATCTTGCGACTCCGCTGTGGGCACAAGAAAACCTAGTCAAGTGGGGCGAAGACGGCCCGCTCTGGGCTTGGAAAGTCCGTGGCCAGTTCCCGCTGCAGGCCGAGGATGCGCTGATCGCGCTCAAGTGGCTCGAGGCCGCGCGCGAACCAATCGTCGTCGAGGGCGACGAGAAAGGATTGTTTGTTGGCATTGACGTCGCGGCTGGCGGTGGTGACGAGACGGTCTGCGTAATTCGCACCAAGGCTGGGCGCATCGTCAATTGGCGCTCTTGGTACGGTCACTCGACCGGGCAGGTCATCAACTTCCTCGGGCCCTACAAGCGTTACGTCGCGCAGATCAACTATGATTCGGCCGGCCCCGGCGAGTACTTCGGACAGGCGCTCGAGGTGGCCGGTTTCCACAGCGTGACTCCGGTAAATGTAGGTGAAGCGACCCGGTTCCCTGATCGATTCGCCAGGCTCAAGGACGAGCTGTACTGGTCGCTGCGGGAGCGCTTCGAGCAGGGGAAAGTGTCGGGACTCGAGGACGACCTCATGATCACGCAGTTGGCGTCGCTTAGGTTCGAGATCAATCTGCGCGGCCTCATCGAGATGGAGAAGAAGTCGACGATGGAGAAGCGCGGCATCAAATCGCCCGACCGCGCAGAGGCGCTAATGCTCGCATTCGCTGATCGTCGTCCCGGGATCAGCGTGTTTACGGAAGAACTGGCGGAACAAGCGCGGGCCCGGGAAAAGGATCCATCCCTACCACCGCCGGTGCCTGACACGACGATGCAGGATGAGTACGAGCGGGTACAACGCGTCTTGCAGAAGGGCGGCGACCCCTGGGGCCCGGACGAACCCGAACCGCCAGCGGCGCCGCTGGTCGCCGTGCGTTTTTGCGGCGGTTGCAAGCAGCAGATCTTTGGTGCTGCGATGGAAAGGAACGGGAAGCATTGGCATCCTGGGTGCTTCGTGAAGTGGGAGCAAAACAAATGAGCAGCGACTGGGAAGCCGCGTGCGAGCGCATCGGGAAGTGCCCGCGCCTCTTTCTTCGATAGCAGATTTCTCGTGACACCGCGGTTCGAATCCCTCCTGCTTCGCCAAATTAGTACGTCGTGATTTTGCATCGCGGTAGCCGCAAAGTGTGGTCTCGACTCTATCGTGATCGTCCGATCAACAGTGCAATGTCGCGCTCCGGAAATCGAGGTGATCGGAGTCGCGCTCAAGATCTCGATGTCAAAGCTGTTCAGAGGAATCTGAAGCGACGAGTGCAGACTGCCTGCAGCGGACGCGATGGAACGGGAGACTCAGCCCATCAGCAGGCGTTCTTCCCAGTCACCGCGCTTAAAGGTGACGATCCGCGCCACCGCCCCCGCGGTCTGCCAGTCTATATTCAGGACTTTTCCGATCTGCTTGTCCCAGAGTTCCAAGCCATAGAGGCCGCACCCGAGCGGACCGATGCGGAACCGCTCACGCAGTTCCAACGGCACGGGTGGCTTGATGTAGAACATGATTAAGAAGCGCGAATTTTCGAAGCGCAGCACCTGCGGACCGTGGAACAGCGTCGTCCAGCGACCTTGCTCAGCGAGCAGCTTAAGCACGAAGGCGCGGACCTCCATCACGCGCTCAACTCGCTCCGGCCGTTTGGTCTTGTGTACGATCTTCCGCGGACGGCAGTTCGGCTCGCCTTCGGAGACCTGGCGAACTGCTCGAGCGCGTCTTTGATCTGCAGCCATAGCGGCGGTGACAGATAGCTCAAGTCGGCGTAACGCATCCACTGAATCGGGGCCGCACTGGGTTTCTTTGCCCGAGAGCGCTCGGCCTCTCGGATACCGGTTTTCGCCGCTGCATCGCCTCTACGATAGCCGCGCAGGACTGGCTGCGTGGCGGACAACGAGCCATGTGTATGTCGGCCCGGAGAATCAGGAGGAAGCAGATGAGAGAGCAATCTTCCTTCGGTCAGGCCGACCGGATCTCCGCCGAAATCGCGGCCTTGGCCAGCTTGGACCTCAGGAACTTGAAATCGCGCTGGCGCGAATTGTACGACACCGAACCGCCTCCACGGATCAGCCGCGAGTTGCTCACTCGGGCGATCGCTTACCGCTTGCAGGAGAGAGAGTTCGGTGGCCTGGCGCCGGCGACGCGCCGGCTCCTCGAACGCGTCGCCGACGACCTGGCATCTCACCGCGCGAGACCAAATCTGGCTCGCAAAGCAGCTCCCGGTACTTTGCTCATTCGCGAGTGGCGGGGCAACGCGCATCGGGTCACGGTGCACGATGATGGGGTCGTCTATCGCGGCAAACGCTACGGTTCGCTCTCCGAGGTCGCCCGTCTGATCACTGGAACACGCTGGTCAGGTCCCTTGTTCTTTGGTCTGCGGAAGCCCGCTGAGGAGGCTCGCGATGGAGCTGCCTAACTCCTCGCCGCTACGTTGTGCGATCTACACTCGAAAGTCGTCGGAAGAAGGACTGGAGCAGGACTTCAACTCGCTCCATGCGCAGCGCGACGCATGCGAGTCCTTTGTCAAAAGTCAGACGGGCGAGGGCTGGCAGCTCGTCAAGACCGCTTATAACGACGGCGGGCTCTCCGGTGGCACCATGGAACGACCCGGATTGCAGCGCTTGCTATCCGACATCCGCGACAAGCTCATCGACGTAGTCGTGGTCTATAAAGTGGACCGCCTGACCCGTTCGCTGGCGGACTTCGCGAAAATGGTCGAGGTCTTCGACGGCCACGGCGTCTCATTCGTGGCCGTCACCCAACAGTTCAATACCACTACCTCGATGGGGCGGCTCACACTGAACGTGCTGCTCTCCTTCGCCCAGTTCGAACGCGAGGTGACCGGCGAGCGCATCCGCGACAAGATTGCCGCCTCCAAGAAGAAGGGCATCTGGATGGGCGGCAGGGTGCCGCTGGGTTATGACTGGTGCGAGCGGCGTCTGGTCGTCAATCAGGCGGAAGCCGCGACAGTCCGCCACATCTTCGAACGGTATCTCGAACTTCGCTCGGTTCGGCTGCTCCAAGAAGAACTGAGTCGCGACGGGATCCTGTCGAAAAACCGGCTCTCCCGCAAAGGGATCAAATCTGGAGGACAGCCGTTCAGTCGCGGTGCGCTCTATGAACTGCTCGCCAACCCGATTTACTTGGGCGAGATCCGGCACCGCAAGGTCCGGCATCCCGGCCAGCATCGGGCAATCGTGGATCGAGAGCTCTGGGAACGCGTGCAACACCAACTGCGAGAGCAAGCGGCGCATCATCGAACCATCGACCGAGGAGCGGTGTCGAGTCCGCTGGCGGGAAAGCTGTTCGACGAAGGTGGTGAGCCGCTCTACGCGTGCGGCACCAACAAGGGCGCGCGCCGCTACCGGTACTACGTCTCGCGCAAAGTGATCCAGGGGTCGTCGGAGAACGCGAAGAATGGGTGGCGTCTGCCAGCACCCGAGATCGAGTGCGCAGTCGCAAGCGCGAGTCGGCAGATGCTCGGAGACCGGCCCACGATCGCCGCAACCCTGCAGGACGCTGGCGTGCCGATCGGCGAGTTGCAGTCGGCGCTCGACACAGCAGAGACGAAAAGCAAACAACTCGCGGATGACGCCGAGGTCGCCGACCATCTCAGCAACCTGATCGATCGAGTTCAGCTGGGGCGCGGCGGCATCCGGGTGTCGCTGAATCTGAAGAGACTGATCACGGGTCCGATCGAGACCCCCGACGCTTCCAGCTTGACGATGACACGGTTCATACCGCTCGAGATGAAGCGACGCGGGTTGGAAATCAGGCTGGTCATCGAGGGCGAATCGGCGCGTGCCGCGCGCTCCGACCCCGCCCTGCTCAAGGCGATCGCGCGCGGCCATCGATGGTTTCATGAATTAGCCTCGGGAAGAACCGCTTCCATCAGAGAGATCGCCAACCGGGAAGGCGTCTATGACAGTTACGTAAAACGCCTGATCCCGCTGGCGCTGCTCGCGCCCGACATTGTCCAAAGCATATGTGATGGATCGCAGCCTGCAACGCTCACCGCCGAAGCGCTGAAACACACCGCGCCGCTCCCGCTGGAATGGACCAAACAGCGCCAGATCCTACGCTGCCGATGATCGGCAACTGACCAGCGGCCGTTTTCGGCTCGTGCTCACCCGATTGGCCCTTCGACCAGCGGCCTTGGACGACTTGAGTTTCGTCGGAAGGAAGTCTCGCAACCCAGCCGCATTCTCGCGACACCGGAATTCGAGGTTCATGGCGGGCAGGGTGCCGAACTGAAGGCGAGTTCATTCTCCGGACGATGTTAGCTGAGCTCGACAGGAAATTCTCAAGCAATCGCCGAGGTTTTCCTTGGCAAAGACTTCTCGCGACACCGGCGGTTCGAATCCGCCCCGCTCCAGCAAGCAGTCCTAGCGAAACCGTTGTCTCCGGATTAGGTTCCGGACCGTGTTCCTGGACAAAACTAGAGGGTAGACAGCGCGCGGAGTTTACGGAGCGGTCGCGGGGCGGCTCACAGCGTAGATGCCGCGACTGGATTGTTTGGCAGATGGTGCAGACTCTCGCATATCCGATCATTTAGATTTAGGACTCAGCCGCCAACCGAGAACTGACGGCCGCGTGCCGCCATTGGCTGGAAAACGGCACCGCGCAGTGGTAAATTTGAGAAAACCCCCGGAATTATTTCCCGGCTGAACATAAGGAGAAAGGTTATGAGTCTCATTTCTCCAGCCGACCCCTCCACTGAGGTTACATACAAGGCTCTCAACGTTGACGGCCTCGGTATTGCCTACCGAGAGGCCGGCAATCCCGCCAGTCCAAAGCTAGTACTGCTTCATGGGTTTCCGGCATCCTCGCATCAGTACCGCAACTTGATCCTCGCTCTCGCCGATCGGTTTCATGTCATTGCTCCGGACTATCCCGGCTTCGGCAACAGCGACATGCCGGATCCGGCCAAATTTTCCTACACCTTTGATAAAATCTCTGAGGTCGTAGAGAACTTCTTAGAGCAGAAGGGTTTCGATTATTTTGGTTTGTTCGCTCAGGATTACGGCGGGCCGGTTGGCTTCAGGGTGCTGACCCGCCACCCCGATTGGCTTGAATGGTTGATTATCCAGAACACCAACGCCTACGAAGTCGGCTTTACGAGCGCATGGGACCGGTTCCGCGGCGCCCTCTGGAAGAATCGGACGCCCGAGACCGAGAAGCCCCTCGCCGGGTTCCTCGAAGTCGACGCGATCAAGGGTGTCTATCTTCATGGCCACAAAAGGGCAGAGCTTATCAGCCCAGACAACTGGAATATGGACTTCCGCTTCATGGAGCGCCCCAACGCACGCCGTGTCCAACTGGATTTGTTCTATGACTACCGTACTAACGTAACTCTGTATCCGAAATGGCAATCGTTGCTGCGTGATCGTCAACCCAAGACGATTATTTTCTGGGGGCAAGATGACATCTTCTTTACGCGTGAGGGCGGAGAAGCCTACTTGAAAGATCTGCCCAAGGCTGAGATGCACCGCCTGGATTCAGGTCATTTTGCTGTCGAAGATTGCCTGGAATACATCTCCAGCAATATTCACCGCTTCTACAGCGAGAAAGTCGCGGGCGAGAGCGCTCGGCAATCCGGATCTACATGAACTGACCCACAGCACCGGTCACGAAAAGCGGCTCGCTCGCGAGAGAATCACAGAGGCCGCAGCCTTCGCCTCTGCGACGCACTCGAAAGAGGAATTGATAGCGGAGATGGGAGTTAGAATTGACGGACAGATTTTCCGGACTTACAAGACACGAATTCTGTTGCGTTTTGTTTTTGTCCGGGAAACGGTCGTTTTCAGGACAGTCGTCTGCCGCGAAGACCGTCGAAAGATAGCCACAGCGGTTGAACTGAGTCTGGAAACGTGGGATGAACTCTTCCACATTTCCCAACTGTTTGCTCGAGGCTCAAGAGGTGTGCAAAAAGATAGGCGCATTTGGTCCGTTCTGGGACCCGGCTGACGCAGCGAAAGCCTGGAGCGAGGCGAGGCTACCTCGTTCTAATCGTCATCACTCGAAAGCGGTCCAGGCGCTCGCATTTTCTTGAAGGAGGTCGTTCTTATGCAGGTTCGTCCTATCAACCCCCAAACGTGGCTCGGCGAATTTAACATCAATCAGGCGATCGAGGTCACGGCCGGCCAGCGCGTGCTTTACGTTTCCGGTCAGACCTCGAATGACGCGAGCGGCGCCCCGATGCATCCGGGTGATCTCGTCGCGCAGTTCAAGCTCGCCTGGAAAAATCTGGTCGAGGTCCTCGCCGCCGCGAACATGAAACCGGAGAACATCGTGCGGCTGAATTTCTATACGACAGATGTCGACGGTCTCATGGCGAAAGCCGGCGAGATGGTGCCAATCTTTGCAAAGGCAGGGTGCAAGCCGGTAAGCACGCTCCTCGGTGTCACGCGTCTCTTCGAGCCGAGCATCATGATCGAGATCGAGGCGACTGCGGTGGCCTGAAGGACGAGGCGCCGCTAAACTCTCGAGGCTGCCGGGTTTTGAATTTTCCGCCGGCCAAACCAAGGCGGCCGCCGATTTCCGGGAAGCGATCACGGTTGCCTGGGCCTCGGCTCAAAAACATACGAGCTGCGCGCGCGCGGAGAACGTCGTGTTCCTCGGTCCTTCAAGCGTGGGCAAGACTCATCTGGCGATCGCGCTAGGCTATCTGGCCACCCAGAAGGGCTACAAAACGCGCTTCTTCAGCGCGGCGGATCTGGTGCTGATGCTGGAAGCGGCCCAGCGTCAGGGCCGTTATCGCCAGATGATGCACCGTGCAGTCAACGCCTACAAGGTGCTAATCGTCGATGAGATCGGCTATCTGCCGATGAGCCGCGAACAGGCGAACTTGTGAGCTTGGCAGTGATGCCGTCGGGATCGCCGATCCCGTCGCGGTTCGAATCGAAAAAGATCGTGGATAGATCTGATAGAAGACACCACGCTGCCATCACTTGAGAGGCAACAAGCGCGCTTCTCAATCCGGCATCGAGACCGGGTCGCCTGCGACGCGCCGGCCGTTGCGCAGCCAGTTGAAAAGTCCCAGCGAAAGTGCGGTATGCGCGTGCTTTTCGTAAAGCGCCAGATCGGCTTCGGTCAGCACATCGCGCCATCGCTCGTTCGTGCCCTGATGGAGAAATGTCTCGTGGCCGCCTCGGAATAGGTGTTCGAGTTTCGCAAGAATCTGCGCACCATTTTGCTTCATCGAGTCGAACGTCGCTGCCTCGACGAGCTTCGGCCAAATCGCCTCATTCACCGGAATGTCAAGAAACGCGGAGATATGTCGCATCTCATCTGACAGGTTGGCCTTCAAATCGTTGAAGTGTACCAGCAACAGATTTGGGCGATGACGCTCCGACCAGTAGGAGCGCTCGATTTCGAAGAACCAGTCGGCACGATCTATATCACGGCTGGTGCCCGCCTCGATCCAATGAAGAAAAAACTCGCGCGGCTCCCTGGGCGATTCCCTCATCGCACGCTCGATAGTGTCGCCGTCGCGACGGTTCTCAGCGATCCGATTGAAATGGTCGGTAGTCATGTTGCTAACGTGGTTTAGCAGTGACATGCAGGCGTCGCGGCCATCGCGTGCTACGTGGATGTACTGAACCTCGTCGTAAATCGGCATGGCGTCAAACGGCAGATGCGAGAAGAGAATCCTGCGATGAGCTTGAGACTCGATCTTTTTGAGCACCTCGTCGAGCGGCGCCAGGAATTGCGCATCGAGCCACGGCGCAAACCCTAAGTCTCTCGGCTCAGGTGATTGAAATACGAGCAGGCTGACTATTTGCAACGTCCAATGGGTACCCACCTTTGGCGCGGTGCCGATGATGATATCGCCGGAGCGCGGTTTGTAGGCCGACCACCTGCCACTGTCCATCGCCTCGTTCTTCACTATTCGACTAGCTGCACGGCTTAGCATGTGAAGGCCCTCCCCGCCGCTTTCTTAGCATAGCCGCTACTCATTTAGGTACTGGCTGAACGCCAAAGAGCTAAGCAGCCAGCTCCGACTGTTTCTTGCCAAGTGCAGGCGCGGGCAGCGGCGCCATCAACTGATCGGTCGTCAGGATCGCGTGCGCTCAATCGATCGATGACCATCTGAGCCAACTCGCTTACCAGTACGGCCGCAGCTCGAACGCCTAGAAAGCGGTCCAGTACATGGACCGCGCAGGCCGGCAGGGAATGATGCGCGGCGCCGCCCAGGAAGCCGAGCTTCATTTGAAGCAGGCGATCGCCGCGCTGAACACGACACCCGAGGTCCGGGCTGGGCATTCGCGACAAACCGGAGATACTGCGCTGGATATGTTCAGGTGTTGTGGTCAGCGAGTGAGTACAGCGGGTCGAAGACACTGCACGATTTTCGCGTTCTACCGTGGCCGCTGCATGTGCCTGATCCGCCCGAATATTGGCCTCCCGAAGTAAGGCGCTGCTGGCAACAGGCGCACCGAAGCCTTCAGAGCGAGAGTTGGGATGCTGCAGCTATTATGGCCCGCACCGCCCTGCAAGCTGCGCTTCGCGATCAGGGGGCTGAGGGAAACAACCTCAAAGAAGAGATCAACAAGAGTCTATCGGATCAGGGCGTCCTCCCGCTGATGCGTGAGTGGTCTGATGAAGTACGGTTGCTGGGCAACGACGCCACGCACCCAGATGACGAAAGTCGGGGCGCCGGCGCAGCGGACAGCCGCGATGTGGTCGAGTTTCTCGACTATCTTCTTCAGTACTTATACAACCTGCCCAAGGCGATCGCGAATTATCGCGAGCGTCGCCGCCCAGCGAGCGACGAGTAAGTTTCGTTCTTTTTTTGATCGAGATGGTCGCGCCTATGCTACCGATCGCGCGGCACCTCGCCGCCGGGCACGATCGGCGTGATGACCCCGCCGAAGAGGAAGCTCACGCACGAGGTGTCGCGCAGACCCGCCGCACAGGCGCCCTGTTAGGACCAGATCGATCTGGACAACGAAGGTTCGCGCAGCTTCGGCCCGAGGTCGACGACCTTATCGCGATGCGCTGGCGCTGGGTCGAGGTCGTCGCGTTCGCGTTGCTGGAGCAGGGGGGTTTGAGCGGCCGCGAGATCGACGCGGTCGTGCGGCACCAGTGAAGAAGTTGTCAAACAGGATCGTCGCCTTCGCCGAGCATTCGGCGCTTACCGACAGTCAAGTCGCATTAGCGACATATTCATAAAGCCCGGTGAAGTACGGTTTGAGTAACGCTCGATTCACGATCGTCCTTGTTGTCGTAGCGCCGCGCGCTATCTTATTCAATGCGAATGATTTCGGAGGTGCTTGGGCACTCGACAATCCAGCTAACTGCCGACACTTACACTCACCTAATGGCGGAGTCCAAGCGCGAGATGGCGGAAAAGATGGACGTCATTACTTAGTGGGGCAAAGAGCTCAACGAACTAGCTCCAATTTTTATCGTCCACCAGCGATTCAGATGTCAGTCCAGCGCGGCAAGTGCGTCGAGAAAGGTGCGCCCGACAGTGCCGCCCGGAGCTCGCTGACGAATTCTCGCGCTGCTTGTCGCCCGTTGGGGAATTGGTCGTTTCGATCCCAGCGCCATGCTGCCACCATCGCAAGCATCAGGACCCGGCATTCGCGGAGCAGCTGTTGATCGGTGCTTCGGTAGAGCACGCTCACCTCTTCGGGCACGTAGGCGAGATCGAACTCGACGGGCCCGCGGCAACAGGTCTCGAGGTCAATGAACAGCAGGCCCTTCTTCGTCCTGAGCACGTTGCCCGGGTGTGGCTCGCCGTGCAGGAGTTGTTCGGGGCGCCCGCGAGCGCTGATCGCCTGCCGCAGACTTCGTAACGTGTTGCTGAGAAGCTCACGGTCCGCGTCAACGAGCTCTGGAGTCTGGTCACGGCTTCCGATAAGCCGCTGGGCGTCGGTGATTCGATCCGTAAAGTGCGGTGTAGGGAAGTCGATCTGCCGCATGCAGTCATGCAGCCGTTCGAGCGCGCGCGCGTAGTCGGCTGGCGCGAACTCTCGGGACGGCACAGGTTCGTAGTAGGTCCACAGCGTGACCACAAAGCCGTCACGCACGTAGACGCCCGGCGCGACCCGAGGCTCAAGCGCTGCTACGGGGCTCCCGGTTTCCGCGAGCCGTAAAGCAAGCTCGACTTCGAACTCCGCCCAGCGCTTGATGCGCTCCTCCGCGACCCGAGCAAGAACGTCGCACGGCAGCAGGCGCACAGCGAGCTTGTTCGACTCCTGGAGCACGATCGCATCATCGACTGTCAGGCCAAGCGCTGCAGCAGCGCCCATCGCCGCGGCGACCGCACGGTTACGGTTACTCGTCATCGACAAGGCTTTGAGGGTGGCAGCAAGTTGACGAGACCATTGATTTCGGGACGAGAGAGCCGAGGAAAGCGACCTCTACGACGGCGTACTCGAACTGGCGCGGGACTGGGGTATCAGTACAGATCTGACGGTTTTCGCAAGCCCGACGAGCACATCAAGCCGGACTCCGGCAGCGACTCATTGATCGCTCGCGAGTCTCTATCTTTATGCGCGGCCGCGCTGTATTGCGGAACAGTGTCATCTACGGGCGACCTGTCCAAGGCGCAACTCATTCTTTCGAGAAAAGAACTGCTCGACTTCGCAGCCGAGGGCAGCACCGATGAATACAAAGCAATTGTGGCCGATTGGGTCCGTGTCAAACCTGCAAACTTTCCTAGATGGGAGCCGCATGACCCGGTTGTCGCAGTCTTTCAAATACTCAGAAGAGACCAGCGGAGCAGGGGCGGCGATTACCTTGAGTCGATCGTTTATGAAGCCCTAGTGAATTGCCATCGGCAGTTGAACACTCTCCGCGATATCTTTCGCGGGGAAAAGAGACATGCAAAACAAGCCACAGACGCGGCGCGCAGTATTGGCGATCCCGAACCCGACCCGCAGCCCGAACTCGACCTGTCGGACCTAACCGAAAGCGAGAAGGAACACATACGCCGCCGGCCGTGAGTGAGTGTTTGACTCATGGCGGGAATCACGGAACAGGCTAGAGGGGGTCGACTGCGCGATCTTCGATTTTCTTGAACTCAGCGGTTGTTATCTCTCTCCACCGCAGCGACCGCCGAGCACTCCGAAGACAGGCGTGGACGCAGCAACGATCCGATTGCTTCGGCGCGGTAGATGGTTTTCATTGCGAGGTTCTCTCTGGCCCGCATCGATGAGATCGCGGATCTCGCGGTCGATTCTGGGGCGGCCACGACGTCGGCGGGATTTCCAGCGCCAGTAAGCCCGAAAGCCGCGCCGATGCCAACGGATCACCGTCTCGGGTTTGACCACGGTGATTGCATCCAGAATCGATGGGAACAGTCGGTACATCCACACGAAGATCAGCCGGTGATGCAGGAAAGCCAAACGACGAAGAGGATCGCTTCTGGTGATTCTGGTATGCGTTCTGCTCCGCGCCGCTGTCAAAACAGGGTGCCCCGCGTGGCCGGAGCGCCGGCGGCAAGGGTCGAGGCGCGATAGAAAAGTTAAAACGTTCGCTCTAGGCTTCGGTCCGAAGAGATCGTCGTGGAGGGCGACAATGCACACTCTTCACGCGCAATGCCACTGCGGCAATATCGTGATAGCGTTCACGACCACGTTCAAGCCGCACAACGCCGGTGAGGCTGGATCCTGATTATCGAGGAGGGTTTACTATGAGCGAATTGGCAAAACGAAGGCTGGGCCGCACGGGCCTTGAAATTACGACACTGGGCTACGGCGCGATGGAGCTGCGAGGGGCACCACGGGGTCCGGAAGTCTCCGACGAAACAGCAGAGAGAGTACTGAACGCGGTTTTGGACGCCGGCATCAACTTTATTGATACGTCCATCGACTATGGACGCAGCGAAGAGTTGATCGGACGTTTCATCGCGCATCGGCGCTCGGAATACTTCCTTGCGTCCAAATGCGGTTGCGTGCCCGGGATGCCGGGAGGTTCCGACCACGTTCACACGCCGGAAAATATTCGAATCGGCATCGAGCAGAGCTTGCGCAAGATGAAGACGGACCATCTGGACCTGGTGCAGTTTCATCGGAGCCTCACTCGCAAGGAGTTTGAGGAAACGGGTGCGCTGGAGACGGTCTTGGCGCTCAAGAAAGAAGGCAAGGTGCGCTTCATCGGGGTGTCCGCCACCCTACCCAACCTGCTCGAGCAGGTCGATATGGGTGTGTTTGACGAGTTCCAGATTCCGTATTCAGCGCTTCAGCGCGAGCATGAGCAGGCGATCTCTCGGGCCGCGGCGGCCGGCGCCGGAATCGTCATCCGCGGCGGAGTAGCGCGGGGCGCGCCTACCGACTGGGAAGGGCGGGCATCCCGGATGATGCCGCGGAATACGATGCGCGATCGTTGGCAAGAGGCGCATCTGGACGAATTGCTCAATGGCGTGAGCCGCATGGAGTTCACGTTGCGTTTCACCCTTTCCAATCCAGACCTGGACACGACGATTGTAGGAACGAGGGACGTTGGGCATTTGCGAGATAATATTGCTGCCGCTCTTAAGGGGCCGCTTCCCGAGGACGTGCTACAGGAGGCGAAGCGGCGCCTTGCACAAGCAGGTTCTCGTCCAGCCTGATAAGTACGCGTGCCCAGTCACACGATGCTGTACGGCATCCTGATTCTTGGCGGAGCGGTGTAGGCTTTTGCTGCGCGAACGTATGTCGTGCGAACGCAAACAAGGTAATCGGGACGAGAAGCAGCGCGGCGTGCGATGAGCTCTTTTCTCTGGTGATCCTGGGAGGTGACCGGGTCATCGAGAACGATACCCGCATTGGCGGGATTGAGCGCAATTTCTGTCAGGAAGTCCGCGAGGGCGACGGCTCTCTGTTCGCCTTCGCTCAGGATGCTTTCGGGACTGTGGCCTCCCCTAATGCTCAATGAGCGGATTGTCTGACCATGATCGCCTCGCGTCCGGAAACCTCGGCAGCCTCCGGCTCCGTCATACTCCGGAAGAAGTAATCGTCCCCAAAGCGCCTGTGCTTCAGGCAGCATCTCTTCGATCACGAGCAGCGTACCGATGGCGAGATTGCGGTGACGGTTCTCCATCGCGCTCGATGCTTCGCGCGCGACGGCGGTGGCTTCTTCGAGGCGCTGGGCGAGCGCCGCAAGGTTTGCGGCGATCGCCGCGTCGATAACGGTCGCTGGCTTGTTGCTCATGCCGCACCGCCTTTCTCGTTGCCAGTAGTTCCGTCGGTAGAAGGGGCGTCGAACCCGGAGACAGGGCCTGTGTATTTGCAATGTACGCAGAAGGCGGTGCTACCCTCGTAGTCGCATTTTGTTTCGCGGCGAAAGCCCCCCAGGGCGTTGCGAGCCCATTCGGCGCGGTCGCGATTGGTGACTGTCATCTGATTTTCCTTTCCAGTTTGTTCGGCCTCCACCATGGGGCTTCACAGCGAAGCGGCCCCGTGGTGGAGGGTGGGCTTTGGCGATCGGTTACTGAACGAGGAAAAGACGCCATTCCTCGGGCACGCCCTTGAGGCCATGCATGCCCCGGTCCGCGAAGCGCAGGCCGGAACCGGCGACCAAGTCTCGAACGGTGCTGGAAACCAGCACTTCGTCCGGTTCGGCAGTGGCTGCGACGCGCGCCGCAATATGCACCGCGATGCCGCCTACGTCGTCGCCGATCAACTCGCACTCGCCGGTGTGGAGCCCGGTCCGGACCTCAAGTCCCAGCGGACGAAGCCTTTCGCGCACCGAACAGGCGCACCGTATCGCCCGGTTCGGCCCATCGAAGGTGGCGAGCAGCCCGTCGCCGGCAGTGTTGACCTCGCGCCCGCGGAAAACGGCCAGCTCCTTTCGCACCGCGGCGTAGTAGTCGTTGAGCAGCTCGCGCCATCTGAAGTCGCCCATCTCGGCGGCGCGCTCGGTGGAGCGCACTATATCTGTGAACATCACGGTGGCAAGCACCCGGTCCGGGTCCGGACGATGGCGCACGCCGGTGATGAATTCCTCGATTTCATCGAGAAGACGGTCCAGCAAATCCGGAGGGAGGGCCTGGAGCAGATGGTCCTCACCGGGGAGTTCGACATACTTAGCCCCCGGAATCTTCGAGGCCATGTCACGCCCGCATGCGACCGGGACCAGCGAATCACCCTTGCGATGAAGGATCAGGGCGGGCACCCGGATCGAGGGCAGCAGGTGGCGGGTATCGGTTTCGTAGTCGCCTCGAAACAGCGCGAGGATAGCTCCCGGACTCGCCGCGTTGCGCTCCAGCCGGCCGAATGCCTGGACGAAGACCTCATCATTGCGCAGACTCGGAGCATTAATGCCGACGAGGACGCCTTCGCCCCAGTGCGCGTCCAGTGCCGCAAGGAATCGATTGAATTGCTCCTGGCTGAGCGCCCATGGTTGCGCCCTCATTGAAGCAAAGGCGCCGAACGTCACGAGAGCCGAGGTTCGCTCGGGATAGGTGGCGGCGAACATCAATGACATCGGGCCGCCTTCCGACCAGCCAAAGACGGCCGTGCGCTTGGAGCCGGCCGCATCCAGTGCTGCGCGCACATCACCAATTCGTTCTTCGAGGGTCTGCTCGGCGACCCGATCCGAGAGCCCCTGGCCACGCTTGTCGAAGACGATTACCCGCGCGAAAGAAGTGAGTCGCTTGAGCATGTACTCGTTGGCGGGCAGTTCCCAGTAGAGTTCGACGTGCGACAGCGTTCCCGGCATCAGCACGATGTCGCGCGGGCCGTCGCCGAAAACGCGGTAAGCGATGTGAACATCGCCGCTCCTCGCGTATTGGACCGGACTATCCATCGTCTCGCGCTACTGCGGATTGGCCACGCGTTTCGGCACGCGCGGCGCGAATTACTTCACGTCGACTTCCATGCGCATCCAGGGATGGATGCAGCATTGGAACAGGTGCTTGCCCTTGGACAGTCCCGTGATATCGAGATGACTGCCTTGAACAACTCGCGTGCGGGCTACAGCTATGTTCTTAAAGCCGCCGCTGCACTCGGGGATAACGGTGGTCGAGCTGCCGGGGTTGAGCGGCGGCAGGAATCCGTTTCCGAACGCTTTCACCTCGGTGAAGGTGTGCGGCTCGCCGCCCTGATCGACGACTGAGAGGATTGTTCCCTGTTTGATTGTGAGCTGGTCGGGCTCGAAGTCCCAGCCCGGATCGGGGGTCCCGCTCTCGGCGCCCGTGAGAAGATCACTCAGGGTGGTCGCATAACCAAAGGCGGCGAGCGAAACGTTATGACAAAAGCCGCCTCCGCTTTCGCTAAGCGCGGCGTTAAACGATTCCGGATCGCATTCGTCCAGCGCTATGACCTGCGCAAGCGGTTGCGAGTTTCCCTGCGCCATGGCATGTGTCGCGAAGGCCAGCGTCGCAGCTATCGCCAAAACTATTGTGGTCGAAATCGTACGCATTTGATGGTTCCTCCCTTGGCACCGCTCCGTGAGTGATAGCGGCCCTCAACCATGAAAGCGTGAAAACTCCTGGCACGATGTGCCAACGGAGAGGACAAATGAAACTACTCTGTGATTCCGGATGCGCGCCTATAGCCGCCAGGAAATGTTCTGGGGGCCGGGATCATAGGCGCAGAAGTTGCCGGTCTTGATCGACGTAGCAAAGTAGTGCCCCAGCGCGGCGTTGCCGGCGCGGACCTTCGCAATCGCTGCCTTGACCGACTTGGTAACCATTTGGCGTGCGCGTTCACGATGCGATCCGTCAGTACGAACGCGCCCGCGCAATCCGACAGATGAAGCGATCTGATCGCAAAGCGACTCAAGCTCCCAGCGCAGACGCCCTGCGCGTCCAGTGTCGTTGAGCCGCTCGGCGTCCGCGAGTTCTGAGCGCAGTTCGTCGATGCGCCGTTTGTAGCGTTCGCGCGCGGTGCAATCTATCACCGGTCCCGCGTCGCCAAGGCTCCCGACGGTGCGCCCATTAGCATTAGCCGACCGCTCGTCTTGTGCACATTTGCCCAGCGCCGCCAGCTCGTACGCCGGCACCTGACGCCCGGCATTTGCCAACAGGTACGCGATGTAATGAAAGCCCTTGGCGTCCTTGAGCCGGACAATTTTTCCCTGCCACGAAACCGTCCAGTAATCGCCCTCGGGCTGAAACACCGCAGGCGAGGACTCTTCCTGCACGGTGATTTTCGTAGCGTTCTGAGCCGCACTGTTGCCGTTGGCGAGGCTCCGTCGTCGGTAGGTTTCGATGGTCGAATCGAGCCGCTCGATCAGACCTCTTCGATCGAGACCGGCCATCAGGCTGCGGCCCCAGATCTCAAACGTGCGCGCTTCCTGCCAGGCCATCTTGTGGCGTCGGAAGTTTGAGATGGCCCGCACGAATTGCGATTCAGAGTCCTGCCACGATCCCGAAGCCGAGGCGACCAGCGCCTGCACTCGCGCCAGTGGACCTTCGACATCGCTCACGTCTCCGCCCGCCGCTATCGTTTCGCGGCATCGCTCGAGTTCCGCGATCGCTTCACTCAGTGAGTCGTTCTCGGAGTCGGCCGCATCGCCGCGTGCAATGTCTTGAACGCTCGGCGATTTGGGCTGCATCTGTTCCGCGAGGATTTCGCGAGGCCGCCTCTCTGGGCGCGAGCCGGTCACGAATTCCTCTATCCGATCGATCAGCATGTCGAGGACGTCGAGGTCGAAAGCCTGCAGCAGGTGATCGTCGCCCGGCAGCTCGAAATATTTTGCTCCGGGAATGTTCCAAGCCAGGTAACGCCCGGCTTGCACTGGAGCCAGCGCATCGCCCTCGCGATGCAGGATCAGGGTCGGGACCCGGATCGAAGGTAACAGCCCGCTTACGTCAAGCTCGTAGTTGGCGCGCAACAACGCCACGATCGCGCCCGGACTGGCGACAGCGCGCTCGAGGCGTCCGAACCACTTGAGGAATGCCTCGTCCTTACTTCGGCTGGGCGCATTCACTTTGACCAAAATCCCCTCGCCCCAGTGCTTTGTGATTACCGATAAGAACCATTCGAAGCGCTCGGGGCTGACGATCCACGGCTCCGATCTCATCGAAGCGTAGCTGCCGTACAGGATGAGGGCGGCCGTCCGTTCAGGATGTCGAGCGGCGAACGTAATCGACAATTGCCCGCCTTCGGACCATCCATAGATCGTCGCGCGCTTCGACCCGGCCGCATCCATCACCGCGCGCACGTCGTCCACTCGCTCTTCCATCGTTTGTTCGGCCACCCGATCGGACAGGCCCTGGCCGCGCTTGTCGAAGACGATCACGCGAGCGAACGCGCACAGCCTCTTGAGTAGGTATTCGTTTGTAGGCAGCTCCCAGTACAGCTCGACGTGCGAGACGGTTCCCGGGACAAGGATTATATCGCGCGGGCCGTCGCCGAAGACGCGGTAAGCTATGTGGACATCGCCGCTTCTGGCGTATTTGGTTTGAGCGTCCGTCGTCGCTCAGCCTCCGGCAATCGCTCAGTCATAGGCGGAGGAAAACGTCTTTCCCTAGCGGTATCATTATCCTGCTACTACTACGCAGGGACAAGCGCAATCGGGGCGGCGATGCCGCCAGTGGCGGGTTTCTCGCTCCGCCTTGCGAGCCCGACCTCGCGTGGGATTTTCGCCTGCCGAGAGTTAAATCAATCAATACTTCGGGGCACAAGTTTGGCCTGGCTCCGCTTGGGGTGGGATGGGTGGTGTGGCGCGATCACGTGGACCTGCCGGAAGATCTGATTTTCCACGTCAACTACCTGGGCGGCGAAATGCCGACCTTCGCGTTGAACTTTTCGCGCCCGGCCGGTCAAATCGTCTGCCAGTACTACAATTTTTTGCGGCTGGGGTTCGAAGGCTACCGGAAAGTTCAGAACGCCTGCTACCACACCGCTCAACGCATCGCGGCTGAGATCGACAAGATGGGGCCATTCCGCGTCATCCACGACGGGCACGGCGGACTTCCCGCGGTTTGCTGGAAACTCAAAGAGGGCATCGAGTACAGCTTCACTCTTTACGATCTTTCTGATCGGCTCCGAGCGCGCGGATGGCAGGTTCCGGCCTACTCGATGCCGCCGAACCGCGAGGATCTCGTAGTCCAGCGGATCCTAGTTCGCCACGGTGTGAGCCGTGACCTCGGCGACCTTCTACTGGAAGACATTCGCCGTTCGCTTGCGCTTCTCGAAAAGCATCCGCTCTCACGGCCACTCACCGAAACCGAGGCGGGCGGCTACAATCACAACTGAGGTTGGCGTTCGAAGAGGGGATGACCTGTGCCTGGTGCCGACGATTACTCGCAATACAACGACTTGGCCTCGAAGATGCCGGACAAGCTGAAGATGTTCGCAGATTCTGCGAGAGAATATCTTCCCGCTCCTGCAAATGCCGCTTCAACTCTCTCGATAAACGATAGAAGAGATCACGTGGTTCTTCCGTGACGTAAACCTCATGGGCACGCCTGAGATCATCAGGAGTTGGCACCTTCGAGTCGTCGAGCATCAGCCAAACCTCACAAGCGCTTATACGAGGCCGGCGACTTTCGCTGGGCCCGCGCCCAGCCTACCATCACTAACATCTGACAAGGCAGCATCGCACGGTGGAACATAAATTCCAGAACAAGAGCAAGTTCGGGCGTCGCCGCACAATAGTCTCGTTCACTCGCGCAGCCTTTGTCCCTCGCTGCTCACACTGCAAGTCTCCGCTCCGCGTGACCTGGGGCAAAGTCTGCACGACCTGCGGTCGGGAGTTCGGGAAAGGTACACGGATTGGACTACTGGTATCACCGCGCCGCTCGCGGCCTCATCTATCTATGCCTGGCGCTTCTTGCAGCCGGCTACGTGTGGTGGAGGCTGCACGCGGAGGATGCGAAAGAAGTTTGGAACGCGGTGATGGCGTTCATGCGTCATCTATCCAAGAAACTCTCAGCATACGGGTCGCAATGATCGGCAGCACCATCAGATACTCGCCAAAAGAGAGAGCGCGTCTGCCCGCTATGGGACGTGCTTCGACCAGTCTGAGCCTTCAGCGGACGGAAGGATATTCCTTTTCGCGGTGACTGGCTGCTGGAGCAAGATGAATTCGAACTGACGGTTCCGATTCTCGACAACTTGACGACAGCTGGTTGTTCGAGTCGACACAGACCCCCATTTGGCGGCGAGACAGGGCACCTCATCATCACGACGCATTTGCCTCGAACGGGACCGCGGGTTTGCAGCCTGCTTGCTGAGCAGAGTGAATTCGAACTGCCGGTACCGGTTCTGGAACTTCCAGACGACAGCTCTCGGTGATGGTTTCGGAACAGCTCGACAAGCGGCCGGCGGGCCCTTTCGTCACGCCTAGCATCGCCGGCTCGTCAAAGTGTTGCCGAACCAAACAACCAGCTGTCGTCAGGTTGTCGAGAATCGGAACCGTCAGTTCGAATTCATCTTGCTCCAGCAGCCAGGCGCTGCAAAAGCGGCTCTTCGACCACCGCCAACTGCGCCGCCTGGACAAACTCCGGCAACGGAGACAAGGGCGATTATGGCCTGACCAGCTCGACCACCTCCACATGGACCGCATCGAGCAGCGATAAATGCAACGTATCCGACCGCCTCTACTGCTTCGAGCAGTGAGGCCCGCTTCAATCCGGCCTGTTCCTCGTCCCTCCGATCAGGCCGATGACCTTATTTCTGAACCACCCGTTGAAAAAACACAGATAAAGCGCGGCCGCCAGATTGAGGACGCTCAAAATTATCCGATAGGGCTTTGCCGGCTCGACGAACAGCGGAATCGAAAACACGGCCGCCGAAAACCCGCCGTAGAACGCCCCGACATAGCCCCAGGACACTTCCCCTCGGGTGACTGAGAGAGTCGCTGAGAGGGATGAGACAGACCTGATGCCGGCCACCTCCTGCCCACCGAAAAGCCTTTGCACAGAACTTATCGCGCTATCGAAAAGCTTTCGCAGGAAGCCTGAAGGCAAAGCCGCGTAGATGACCAACAGCAACAGTGGCCCTTCGACCATCCACCAGATCGTGTAACGGTCACTGAGAACTTCCGACAGCTTCACGGAGCCGGCCAGCCTTTGCGGTTACGGCACCATACGAATGACCGCGCCGACTTCGCGAGCGTACAGATAGTGCTTGCCGTCTTTGCGGTCAGGGTCGCCTACTCGCAGTTGATTTTGAGCGCCCGCAACGCTGACCTCGCCAGATGGATTGAGCCAGCCGAAGACGCCGCCCTCTCGCCTCACTTCATAGCCTCCGACGCGCCTGAAAAGCTCCACCTCCGGGAACTCGTCTGCAAGAGCGATGTGCCGACGCAACATCGCTCGAACTATCCGCTCTAGAATTTGCGTCGCTGCTGCCAATCGACTGTCCGCCAGTCCTTCGTGAAAAAGATCATTACGAACATCCGCCAGGTCGGAAAGGCATTTGCGGATGTATCGCCGTCTGACTGATTGAAATTGCGGGCTGAGAACGTCCGCGCCACGGTCCGCGAATCCTCGCCGACTCCGAGGAACGAACATATCTAACGTAACGAACAGTTTCACGTATCTGTCTATGGAGTCTGTCTCCCGCACCGATTCAGCGTACCACCGCATGGCATGAAGTACCGATGTCGGCTGCGGCGCCTGAGCAAGCGGAAAGTGCGGCAGCACGGCCTGGCGAAGCATCGCTTGCTGTTCACCTTCCGTGGCCGGATCGCTCCGGAAGCGGAATGCGGCCGGAATCTGCACGATTCCGGGCAAATCAGCGCCGCCCACCTGAGGACGCACACCCTCAATCCCAAGGTCAATCCGGTATCCGGAGATAAGCACGGCGACATCCGCGGCCACCGCACAGCGCTCATGCCCGATGACCAGCGCGCGTTCGATATCCGCCGCCTCGACATCGCACCACGCAACGAAGGGCCACGCTTGAATCAACTGGCGGTTCACCTCCGGCTCCTGCAGCTCGAACGTCACGCCCCCGATCGTGAAGGAGAATCCCTGTGGCCAAGCCCGGAAATACGTACCGTCGCGAATGTAACGGAACACCGCCACGCTATGCGTTATTGGAATCAAAATATGGCATGTTGGCGACTCGCATAATCCGTGCTTCAAGCATCCAGTTTCATGCCCAGTCAGCGTCTTGCGCCGCCGGGTCCATTTTACCGCCCCACGCTTCGCGGGCCATCAAGACCGTAAGACCCGGTTGCGCTTTTCCGCACGAACCTCGGCGGCCCTCGGGCAGGCGGGCCAAGCCCGCCCAGCCTTTGGATGCTGGCAGCGTCCCTCGCGAAGCGCTACTGTCGCCTTGCGGATAGGAGCCACCTGAACGGAGAACGCCGCCCTTGAAATTTGGCAAATTTCGGTTCGGTGGAATTGAGATCGATGGCCTCACTTATGAACATGACGTCGTCATTGACGGCGGCAGGATTCGCAAGCGCAGGAAGAAGCCCTCGAAAAAATTCCGAGGGGCATTCGGACATACCCCGGTTTCGGTCGAGGAAGCGGTACCGTGGAAGTGCCATCGGCTCGTCGTCGGCACGGGAAAGTACGGGTCGCTTCCGGTGATGAGCGAGGTCAAGCACGAGGCCCGCCGCCGAGGAATCGAACTGCTGATTTTGCCGACCGACGAAGCCATCGAGGCGCTCTCCGACCAGCCCCGAGGAACAAATGCCATTCTCCACGTGACGTGCTGATCTTCCTCTCCGAACAGGACGCAGACGGCGGTCCGAACTACAGCGGCGGCGGTGGCGTCGCAGGCTATGCTGCGTGCCGCAACGGCGGCACCGGAGGTTCCAGCTATGTGGTTATTTACTATCCGTGGAATGACAGGGTTCGTTAACTGCGTGTTTATCCAAGCCCCGCCGCCCGTGGATAGTCGTGCGCGCTCGACAAACCCAAAAATCGCATTGTCGATCAGCTTTGTGACGCTCGTATGGACCTCATTTCTCCTTTGATAGTCAGCCGCGTTTGGTCTTATCCCAGTCGCGATCCGCGAGAAGCACTGAAACGCGACCCGAAACGTTTTTCGCTCGCACTCACCGGCCTTATTCGGCTCGTGCTCGAAATCATCCGGCCGGTAGGCAAACAGAAACATGCCCACGTACATCCGGTCAACCGGCACAACCAGATTCGGAAGAATCGTATTCGGGACAAAATAGCGCCTTCCAAGCGCAAGGGAATGTGTGGATGGGAGGCGTGCCGCCGATGGGAGTCGTCCCTCGACATAGACTTGGCGGGGCCCTTTGCTGACCAGCCCGACTATGCGGCGGCCTGATTGCCCCAAGCACTCCAGCCTTCGCGCCGCCCACGGGCGATTAGTTCAAGCTTCGGCAGTGTAATCGACGGCCTTCTTCAGATTGGGCGACCACCGACAAAGTCCAAGTGTAGCGCCGAACCTAGCGCCCAGCTGGGGCGGCATGCCGCTCGTACCGGAGCCGGGTTAACGCTTTCGGGCTGGGGCTGTAGCCTTTCTGATGAGGGTGATCGCCTTCGCCGCATCGGAATCGTTCTCGAATCCAAACACGGCGGCATACTTGCGGCCGACCACCTGAGCCAGCACGAAGCCCACGTTGATACCGGCGTCTCCCAGCGCCTTGGCGATAGTGTGGCCTAGGCCGGGTCTGTTGTCGCCCTGCACGAGCACGGTCGGGATCGACGAAGCCGCCAATCCCGCCGATCGGGCAGCCTCGATAGCGTTCTTGCCCGACACCGGATGCAGCTCGATGGCCGCTTTGCCCTGGTCCCCCGGATATCCGTAGCCCATCACTGTCTGCAGGTCAGTGCGGGCCTGTGCAAGTAGCGCCAGCGTTTCGGCGAGCGCTCCTGGCTTGTCGTCGACCTCTTTGCGCCAAAGCGTGATCTTTTTCAGCGTGATCGCCATAACAGTGCGCTCCTTTTCATGAAGAGAAGTTTGACCTTACGCGATCAGCCTTAACACAGCCGACTGAAAAATCCATCAACCCTGAGGAGCTTCGTTTGGCTGTACCGACCGTTCGCCTCGATTCTGGATGCGATCACCGTGGTCTAGTCTGAGACCGTGATCCGGTGGCATCGTCACGTGACGGCAGGCGAAGTGTGATGAGGTTAATTTTCGGACCTCGGGGGCCGTCCGCTCTCGAAGGCCGCTTTCTTACTGCCTTCGGGTACTCGAGGTCGACGAGATCAAGACCGTTCCCGGCACGCCCCGCTCGCATGCTTTCGTTGAGCGACTGATCGGGACAATACGGCGAGAGTTTCTCGACCGGACACTGTTTTGGGGCCAGGGCGATCTCGAGCTCAAGCTGGAAGCCTACCAGGCGTATTACGTTGGATTTCCACCCACCGCCGACGGCGCGCCTTATAAAGCCGCCGAGCCTACACTGCAACTCGCCCGCTTCCCAAACTTTTATCTTAAGTTCTCGACTGAAAACCTTTGCGCCGCCGTCAAAGGAAAAAGCACCGCGAAGGATTTCTTCCGCTGCTTGCTGGACAGATTCGGCGCCAAGCGAATGATGTGGGGGTCCAACTTTCCCGCCACCTTCGATCGCGGACTAAAGGAGCAGCTCGAACTGGCGTTGAACGAACTGTCGTTCGTGTCGGAAGAGGACCGCCGTTGGCTTTTTAGTGAAACCGCGCTCACCTTATGGCCGATGCTCAGGTAAGAACGTGTCGGCGGAGGTATGAATGAAAATCATCCGATTTCACGCAACGGAAAATGGAGTTTAGAGCCGATTAACCACATTGCGCCGGGCAGGCGAACGTTTGCGCCGTCCGCGTATGGCGCCAGAGCCTCGCGCAGGGATTGGGTGGAAGCGGAGAGGATCTCGGCCGGCTGATTGCGCAGCCAGCTGTTGACCGCGCCTATCTGCGTCGACTGCACCACGGCCTCCTCCAGCCCACGGCCGGCGGCGATATCCAAATGCAAGTCGAGAGTCTCGAACCGCGGCGCCGCCCAACCGGCAGCGGTGAGAACTTGGGATACGTACTCGGGATTGGCAAAGGCAAACATGCCAGGCGTATTCGAAGTCCCTTTCGGCCGCGGCGGCAAATGCTGCGCCACCGCGTTCATCGGCACCTCCATCCAAGGGTTCTCAGCCAGACCCCGCCAGCACACCAACGCTATGCGGGCGCCCGGCTTGGCGGCGCGCCGCATGTTCGTGAAGGCTCCCACCATGTCGCCAAAGAACATCACGCCAAAGGCCGAGACGAGCAGGTCAAACCCCTCGAGCTTCGCCGTGGCGGGGTCATCCTGCCGCCAATCGATATTGCCAATGCCGGCGGCCTTGGCACGCGCCGCGCCTTCGGCCAGCATCGGCCCGGAAATATCCATCCCAACCACGTGGCCCGAGGGGCCGACCTTGCGCGCGAATTCCAAGGTCGGCGCACCGCAACCACAGCCGACGTCCAGCACAATCTCGCCGGCGCGTGGCGCGGCGAAATTGACCAGCGCATCCGTCACCGGCGCCAGGGTGGAATCGGTATGCGCCTGCCGCGTCACCCAGATGCGGCCACCTTGCCCGTTCCAGAAGGAAAGCATGTCGGCGTTGATCGTCGCCGCGTCGGACATCCTGCTCAGTCTCCTTGTGCTGGATTTCCCAGAGGACCGCCAATCGGCCAGCGACGGGCAGGATATCGGCCAATCTGGTTCTTTGCACGGGAATTTCCTTTTTGACTTTCCAATTCCAACTCGTTCCATAGATCAAAGGGCTTTCCGCTGCAAGGTTTTAGCCGATTTTGGTCCTCAGTGTTCCTAGTAATTGCAGAAGTGACCGGTTTCGCGTCGGGCGGGCTTTCGACGGCTGAAGACGCCGTTTTCCCCATCGATTCTGGTAACACTTCTCCCTGCATCCCCGGCGTCGTCATCGAAATTTGCTCCGCTTCGCGCTCACTTTATCCCGCCGGCGATGGCAGCATCGCGATCTTCGCCAGCATGCCCGCGAACAGCCTCCGCGTGAGATGACTCTCCGCCAGCAGCAACCAGTAGTAGCGGGCATGTTTGATCAATCGGCCGCCGGTCTTGACCAACCGCTGCTGCAAGCTGGTCAGCGACCAGGTGGCCACCCGCGTTGGCAGCGCCAGCCGCCGCCACAAGTTTCCCAGGTTATAGGCGATGACGCTCAACCAGAGTCGCACCTCGTTGGCGCGAAAGCGGTGGCAGCTAAGCCGCGTCAGCGCGACCGCCTGCTTGCTTTCCTTTATCCATTGTTCCGCGGTCCCGCGCTTGTTGTAGAAGCGCACCACCGCCCGGCTTGAAGTCCCCAGATTGGTCACGATGAAGCCGACGCGGGGAAATAACTCCCCCCAAAAGAACTCGACTTTCGCCACCACCCGCCGGGCTATCGTCCAACTTGCGGCCTGATAGAGAAAGCTTTTGAATCGAAACACCGGCTTGTGGCTTGGCCGCCCCACACACCAGGAATCCCCAACTTTCGCATTGAGTCCGAAATGACCTCGCATAACCTCCGAAAAACGTCCTGCACATTCATGGCATCGGCCTCCTACGTGGAAGAGTTCATTCTATGGCTCAGCGGCGATAAGGTATGATCGCTAAGCATCGGACGGTCCAGGCTTCCAATCGGTGGAGCGAGCCCAATCGAACGCACCGCACATGATGCAATCGCAGACTGGATCTTTGATCGCGTAGTAAGCGTCCATATCGCCAGCGAAGTAGCGCGCCAGATTTTTCTTCACTTCGCCATAGGCATTCGCGGCCATCGAATGTGCGCGCAAGTAGTCGCGGAACAGTATTGCGTATCGATAGTTGAAGCGTCCCTGCACGCGGATGTGCAGGTGGGCCGCACGGCGCTTCACTTTAAAGAAGCGCTTCTCCAACTGTTCCGCTGAAAGCTCCGTTCCGGGCGGGCAGTGATCCCGAAAGCCTTGACCATCCTCAAATCCGATGGCCTCGAGACGGGTCTTCCATGGCGGTGAAAAATCGGCGACCCCCATCTGCACATCGATGACGTCTTTAGCGATCAATCCCGGCACCGCAGTAGAGCCGATATGATGAATCGTCAATGCAGCGTCTCCTACCGCCCCTCTGATCTGTTTTCCGATTTCGTGGAACTCCGCCGGCCATGCCGGATTGTAAGGAACGATTTCGATTTTCACTTTCTTCACTCTTTCACTGCCACGAGTCGTCCTTCCAGCAGCGGCGATGCTACCCGCTCAGTTCGTCGAGCAGCGCCTTGGCGTCCTTCAGGTCGGCGGTGTCGAAGCCCTCGGTGACCCAGTTGTAGATTTCGGCGAGCGTCGCGCATTCATCCTCCCTAACTGGCCGGATGCCGTTGTCGCAAGCTCGGCAAAGGCGTAGGGTAGTGTCCTAATTTGGAAAACGCACGTCACGCATTACATTCCAGGTGAATATCTTCGGGTTCAAGCTCGAATAGCTCTGGGTCAACTTAAGTGCTTGCTCAGCCGCCTGTCACGGACGCGATTAATTCTCACCTGATGGACCGGGAATACTGCTCCGCCAGATCTCCGGGTTTATCGCTCGTGGGGCATCCCGAGGCCGACCTGTTCGAGGACCTCATCAACGCGCTTCCATCTCCACCGCGCGTCTGAGTCGGATACTCGCCCGGCCGCCGGCCTAGTTTATCTTAAGCGGCTTACGATTAGCCCCACGCCGTTCGGCTGTCAACGATATTGTGCGACCGTCCGCCGCAATCAACGTCCGCCTTCGGAGATAACGCGTTTTGCTCTGACTGCCTGGCGGAGCGGGGTGGATTCGAACCGCCGGTGTCGCGAGAAGTCTGTCCAAAGGAAAACCTCCGCGATTGCTTGAGAAATTTCGTGTCGAGACCAGCTAACATCGTCCAGAGAATGAATTCGCTTTCAGTTCGGCACCCTGCCCGCCATGAACCTCGAATTTTCGGTGTCGCGAGAATCTTCTCACAGTCAGGTCGCCCGAAGCGCGGGCGCATTGTCAGGGGTATCCGCCCGAAAAATCAGTCAACAGTCACGTCGCGCAGCAGCGACAGTTCGTCCAGCACCTTCCCCACGCCCATCACGACCGCCGTCAGCGGATCGTCCGCCAGCCTGACCGGCAGCCTGGTTTCTTCGTGGAGCAAAACGTCGAGGTTGCGCAGCAGCGCGCCGCCGCCGGCCAGCACAATTCCCTTGTCCACGATGTCGGAGGCAAGCTCCGGGGGAGTGCGCTCAAGCGCGATTCGCACCGATTCGACTATCTGGCTCACCGGTTCCATCAGCGCCTCGCGAATTTCCTCGTCGGTGATCTCGATGGTCTTCGGCACTCCGCCGACCAGGTCGCGTCCCTTGATCTCCATGGTCTGAATTTCGTTGTCGGGGTACGCCGATCCGATCGTGATCTTGATCAGTTCAGCGGTGCGCTCGCCGATCAGCAAGTTGTACTTGCGCTGGATGTGATGGATGATCGCTTCATCCATTTTGTCGCCCCCGACACGCACCGAGCGCGTGAAGACCACGCCCGCGAGCGAGATCACCGCGACTTCGGTGGTGCCGCCGCCGATATCGACGATCAGGTTGCCAGTCGGCTCCGTGATCGGAAGGCCCGCGCCAATCGCCGCCGCCATCGGCTCCTCGATCAGATAGACTTCGCGCGCACCCGCCGATTCCGCCGACTCGCGCACCGCGCGCTTTTCGACCGCGGTGATCCCGCCGGGCACGCCGATGACGATTCGCGGGCGCGGGCGTACCAGGGGTTTGCCCGGCTGAATCTGCCGGATGAAGTAGCGGAGCATGTTCTCGGTGATCTCGAAGTCGGCGATCACGCCGTCCCTAAGCGGCCGAATCGCGACGATCGAGCCAGGCGTGCGCCCGAGCATCTTTTTCGCCTCGGAACCGATCGCCAACACTCGTCGCGAGCCGCGCGAGTTGTTTTGCACCGCGACCACCGAAGACTCGTTGCAAACGATCCCTTTGCCCTTGACGTAAATCAGGGTGTTGGCGGTGCCTAGATCGATAGCGAGATCATCGGAGAACCAGCCGAAAATTGAATTGAGGAACACCGAATTACGCCCCTTGCCGAACCAGAGCCGAAGATCTCTGTTTAGTAATTGGGCGCGGTTAACGCCACCAGCGGTACTTTACGAGAGGAACGATTCTGAACGTTCGCATCACTCACCGCAAATTGAGGCAGCCGGAGTGACGCTCAGGGAGAATGACCTTACCTATGACAGCGTAATGCTCTCCGCATCGAGGTCACTTATGAGCGGCAGACATACTTGCCTCGCTTTTTGCCAAGTTCTTCGAAATGTGGTGCAATTTGACCCATGGAAAAGCACATAAGCAAGCATCCCGAAACCAAGCATCTCGCCGCCGACGTGGTTCATTACCGCGAATACAAGATTCTGCTGCAGCCCGATCGATTTACGAGCAAGAATGGTTTTCTCGAATTTTGGGAGACGGCGTCCAAGACTCTCAGGAAACTCGGCCTTGAAGTAGACGTCGACGAGCACGCATTCGACAGTCAGGTTCGGGAGGTGCTCTTCTATGACACCCCGGAGTTTGACCTCTACAACAACCACTTCATTCTGCGAAAGCGGACTTTTTACGACCAGGGATGGCCTCGTCCGGGCCACGAGCTGGCCTTCAAATACCGGACCCCGGAGCTCAAGAACGCCGCAGCCGTTGACGTGCGTCCGCAATTGGGTGGTCACGATGAGATAAAGTTCAAAGAGGAGTTGTTGCTCGAGCGCGACCGGCGGAATGCGCAGCGTCTACTCTCACGGTTGCGTGCTTACATCGCCGAACATTGAACTCGACCGCGGTATCGAGGACATCGCCCGCGCGTTCCCGACCCTGAAGCAGATAGACATACGGCCCAGAACCAAAATGGCGCTGGTCAACAACGTAGCGGTCGAGGAGGTGCAAAATACCATGGGCGTGATCCACTTCGGGCACCACTTCAAGGGTAAGACCACCATCGCGATATGGCGGAGCCGGGCGCTGGAAAAGTCACTGTCGGGCGAGTTTGCCTTTCAGTGCAAGTTCGATCGGATCGACGAGGTGAGCAAGGAGTCCCTTGAGCTCTCCGAACAGTTCTACAAAAGAGTACAGCTCGATTGCGCGGAATGGATCAAGCTTGGCGCCACCAAGACCGCGATGGTGTACGGGCTCGGCGATATTCAGCAACTAAAGAACCGCGAATGAGACGCCAAGGCGTTGCTCGACGAGCTAGCGAGTGGCCGAATGTTGCAGCCGTAGCAGCGTTTCGGTTTCAGCATCACCGCCGCCGCCCGTCCGCCTCTTCTGCAATGCCGGGGTTCGAGCTGCTGCTCGCGCACCGCGCGGAGCGCGGCGTGGGCGAGTGCAACGATCATAAGTGAAGCGTTCAGATCGTTGAACGCGCGAGGATGGTCTCCCATCGCGCTAAAGACAGGCGGGATCAAGAGATACCAGCCCACAACCGTTGCGTGCCGGTGGTCTTGACGTTGCCACAAACTCTCGCAAACAACCCCTGACGCGATTCGGAAGGACCTTGACGAGCGCCTGCTCAGGAAGCTTTTGCCTTCCTTTCCGCCCAGCGCTTTTTCATCGCTTGGGACAGCCTCTTCCTGCCTGCGGGTGTGAGTCGCCCACGTCTCTTTGGCGCGGCAGCCTTAACAGACAAATGTTTTGCCCGCCGCTGCGCCCAGCGTCTCTTCATCGCCAGTGACAATCGGCGTCGCCCTGCCGGGGTAATGCCGCCTCGTCTCTTAGGCGCGGCTTTTCGAGTGGCGCCTTTGCCACCCACACCCGCGCTTCCGATTAGGGCAGCAATCGTCCGGGCTATCTTATCTCTCTCACTCTTCAATTCTGCGATGATCGTGCTTAGGTCCAATATGGGCTCTCCTTGACTGAACGGTTGAGACAGTATCGTGTCGGCAGGAGGGAACTTCAATAGCTTAGGCCGTCGCTCAAACGCGCAGCGAAAGGAGCCGCCTCGAGGAGTTGAATCGCCGGTGCTTCCCAATAGCGGTAGGAGGTCATCCATGAAACACGAGAGCGACGAACTATTGGACTTTGCGTTGCTGTTAGACGAGGAGATTAAAAGTTGGCGCCGGGATATTGAGGCGCTCCAGCACGGCGAAAAAACAAACCGTGGCCCTGACTTCTGGAACCGCGTCACAGTCGAGATGCAGCGGCGGCAAGTGAACTTCCAAATCCGGGCCGCGGAGTCGCAGCGGCGTGCGGCCTGGTGGTTGGTGGCCGCGACCATCTGCCTGATCGGAACCTCGATCGCATCGGTGGTGATTCAGGCCCCGCTCGGGAGGATCTTTGGGCATGGATGGAAACTCTAAGACTCTGTCGTTTGCAGCGTAATCCGTAGACAACCGTCACAACGGCGATCGTGATGGCGCTGAGCCCGGAAGCGATAACGAAAAACGGGGCGGTTCGATGAGGTCTTCGCACCATCGACGACTCATTCCCGTTCATCGAGCGAACCGGCAACCGTTCGGCTCTTTCCTGATCCAGATGGAAGTTGGAAGCCGAATCCCAGTTGAAGTGTCATACGCATCAGATTCACCTGGACCCGTTTGCGTGCCAACCAACTGCGAAGCTGCGGTTTTCAGTAGTCACAGGTTTCAATAACCGGTGGCGTCGAGAACCGGAAATAAGCGACCACGGAACGGGTACGACCGTCGAGCAGGCCCGAGCCCGAGCTGCGCGTCGTGGCCGCAAACGCCGGCTCCTGCGCAAATCGAGAACAGGCGACACACCGATCCGGATGTAGCGTCGCGCTACCACTTCGGGTCGATCTCCTTGACTGTGACTTCGGCGCTCGTAATGAAGGAGCTACGCGGCCGCCGATTTACCCCACAGCTGGCGGGTCGCGCGCCTGGCGCCTTCGGCTAACGACGCGAGCTTCGCCCATTGCACCTCTTCGTGCACGCGCGCCCAATTCCATCCCTGGGAGAATCCGCAATCGGTGCCGCCCATCACGTTTTCCCGTCCCAGCAGTCGGGCGAAGTTGCCGATACGCCAAGCGACGAGCTCGGGATGTTCGACGACATTGGTGCAATGAGTGACCACGCCCGGAATCAGGATCTTGCCGGCGGGCAACTTCACCTTCTCCCAGACCTGCCATTCGTGCTCGTGCTGCGGATTAGCCGCCTCTATGCAGTAGGCCTGCGCCTTTACCCCGAGCACGAGGTGCACGATTTCTTTGAGAGGTATGTCCCAGGTGTGAGGCGCGTTCTGGCTGCCCCAGCATATGTGGTAGCGGACGCGGTCTTCGGGAATTCCGCGGAGCGCGTGATTGAGCGCATCCATGCACATCGCGGCCCACTTGAGATATTTCTGCAGGTCCTGGCCGGGCGCGCCGACCACGTACATCATAGGCAGAATCGCATCGTCCACTTGCAGCAGCAGGCCCGCATCGACGATCGCCTTGTACTCCTCGTGGAGGGCGTCGGCCGTGGCGAACAGGTATTCCTCTTCGCTCTTATAGTAGCGATTCATTCCGGGAAACGAGCAGCTACAGGGTGCGACAGCGGGCAGAAACGCCTCGACGAACTTGTTCTGCGCGAGCGCCGCCTTGAAGTTCTCGATATCGCGGCGGATCGCGGCGTGACCTTTGTACTTGACCGGACCCGTGACGACGAAGAATCTCAGTACGTTGGCGTTCTGAGGTTTTTTTCCGGACGGCAGATCGGGCATCCACACTGTCGTTTCGAACCGGTCGTAGGCGCGGTGGAAGCCGGGAAACTGCTGCGCGCGAAGGGTAAACCAATTCACGCCGTCCTGGGTGGGAAGCTGATGCGTAGGCTCGAGTCCGGAGATCCGGTCCCACACGTAGCCCATCCAGCTGCTCTTTCCATATTCGCCGTCGCTCGGAACGTCGACTCCGACTTCGGCCTGCTTGCGAACGACTTGCGCGACCCCGGTTCGGAGATGTTTGGCGAGAGTGTCCTCATCGAATGGCTCGCCCATTGCCTGCGCGCGCATCTGGTCGATGACTTCGGGAGTTTTGACGAGGCTGCCGACATGGGTGGTGAGAATTCGATTCGTGCTGCGTTCCATACGATTAC
The DNA here is from genome assembly GCA_963842085.1 of uncultured delta proteobacterium. Classification (GTDB taxonomy): domain Bacteria; phylum Desulfobacterota; class Binatia; order Binatales; family Binataceae; genus Binatus. The sequence goes on along the minus strand of CAWJET010000001.1, from coordinate 477,120 downwards.
CTCGCGAGAATGAATGGGCTCCGCCCTGGAAAGTTCTCGCGCCTCAATAGGGCCTATTACCGCAATACGGCGGACAGGGAAACCGCGGCCAGCAGATCGGCGCGCGATTGGCAGGACGGGAGATTTCACGGCTGTTCGAGCAAATCTCAAACTCAGGCGCTTACTGCGAAAGACCTGAAGGCACGGCTCTTGGAGGCGATAGCCGCATGGGAGACCTACGGTGGTCCGCAAAAACTCAACGACACTCATGCAGCGGGGGCCAAGAGTTTGTACTCGTGGTGAAGTCCGTTCAAAACAGGACGCGCCACAACGCGGCTTGATCGGTCGAAACGATGCCTCTGACGTTGCACATGCACGCGCCACCGCTTCACCCACAGAGTACTTGGCCCGCATAATCGCAGCGTTGGTGGAAGGATTGACGCCCTCGTTGTCCGCCCGCCGAGATGCGCCGGCGCCTGCGAAAGAAGCGCACGAAGAAGAAGGACTATCCGCCACGCACTCGCGCTTGTGGGCTGAGAGGGCGAGGCACGCATTGGCTTCACCATGAGGGCATATTTTCCAGGCGTGCCTTCGGCTTCATCGAGGGGATGAGACACCGACGATCCCTGTATAGCACTTTTGGCGAAAAAACGCCACTCTGGATTTCAAAAGACGCCACTCCCCTCTCCGACACCTCGCTCAATTTTTCGTGATAATTTTTGAGCGTCGCACCAACGACAATCGCGAGCAGTCCGACGCCGTGGAGCGCGAACAGGTCCACCCTGAGGCCCGAGTTCCAAAGAAGATCGGAGCGAACACGCCGATGGTCGCTGCTTCCAGTTCGGTGCGATCGCGGCGCCGCAGCCGGGTCGAACGCCCCAGCATCATGCCTGCGATAAAGGCGCCAAACACCAAGTATGCCTGGCCTATTTTTAACGGCAATTTCGTGCTTGTGTCTGCTTCGGCCATTCCTGTTTTCTCTTAACCGGGATTTCCTTTTTGACTTTCCAATTCCAACTCCCGCCGCGCCGGTGCCGCCCTGATGGGTCACAACAGGACGAAAGGAAGAAGCCTTTGCGGCACTATGTAGGTCGGATCGGGTTGGCCTTGGTCATCGCCCTCGCCTCGTATCTGTTCGTCTACCGTCCGCGACAACTGCGCTGGGGTACTACCGACGACGAAGTCGCGCGAGCCATCCCTGGCGACGAGATCCAGCCACGGCCTGTCTTCAACGCAACTCGCGCCGTCACGATTCATGCGCGGCCCGAGCAGGTCTGGCCGTGGCTCGCGCAAATAGGGTACAAGCGCGCCGGGTGGTACGGCTACGACTTGATCGACAATGCGGGTATTCCCAGTGCCAACCGCATCCTCCCAGAGTGGCAACACGTCAAGGTCGGTGACACCGTGCCGATCTGGGAGGGAATCAACTTCAAGGTCGCGGCGGTCGAACCGAACCGCTACGTCGTGTGGGAGAGCGAGAGTGGGCACGACAGCATGGCACTAGCTCTTTACCCCGTCGACGCGAGTCACACACGCCTGCTGTGGCGGATACGCAATGCTCCTTACAACTGGACGGCACCTTACATCGCCATCCAACTATTCGCCGACCTCAGCGACTTCATCGCCGTGCGGCAGAACATGCTGGGCATCAAGGCGCGAGCGGAGGGCGTGGCACCGCAAGCGCCACCGGCTGCCTACGCGGAGTTGGCCTTGTGGCTGTCCGTGTTCTTTGGATTCGTCGTGGCCGAGGTCGGGGTCGTCGCCCGCCGGGACTGGCTGCGACCGCTGCTTGCCGCTCCAACGACAGCGCTGATCACGATCGCCTTGGTGCTCTTGAAGCCTCCAATCTGGGTTGATGGGCTCGCCGCGATCAGTGTCTGCGTGGGGTTGTGGTGGATGTATCAGCCGGTTGCTTGTCAGCAATCATGCATCATAGCAAAACTCCTGATGCGCGAGATTGCCCATTCGAGACGCGATGCTTGACGCATGCGTGCTCCCGCCCTTTGCTCTAAGCTGGATAACATCCTAGTCTGGACGAGCGCAGAAAATTGGCATCGGAGGGCTGAGTCATGCCAGGCGACGACGATGACCGCGAGCTGTTCGACGACGAACATCCTGGGCCTCAAGTTCTCGAATCCGCCCTCGCCGACACGGCACTGAGCGAGGTTGTATCGCAGCCAGCGCTGCTGGTCTCCGCTTCGACCACTCTCGCCGACACGATTCACCTGATGCAGCAGGAGCGGCGCGCGTGCGTTCTGATCATGGAGAACGATCGGCTCGCCGGCATCTTCACCGAACGCGACGTCCTGATGAAGGTAGCCGGCCAATCGCTCGACCTCGTCCACACTCCGGTGTCAGCGTCGATGACTGCCGACCCGTTCACGCTCCCGGCCGACGCGAACGTAGCGTTCGCGCTGAGCAAGATGGTGCTCGAGGGATTCCGCCACATTCCGCTGATCGACGACGCCGGCCGCCCGACCAGCGTCATTTCGATGCGCAACCTGATCGAGTACCTGAGTGAGTTCTTCAGCCACGAGCTGCTGACGCTGCCGCCGGATTCAGGCCACCGCCAGTTCCGAAATCGCGAGGGTGCCTGACCTGTTCCAGGAAGCGAAACACGGCCGCATAAGGGACCATGGGATTCTTGACGCTGACGCGCAGAGGAAATGGCGTCGTCGTCTGCCCGTCCCGATTTGTCACCGTGAGTGCGTAGGTGTTGCCTGCAATCGGCGCCGGGGCCGTGGAGAAACCGCTCGGTTGCGGTACGGCAAAGGAGATCGGATTCGGATGGAGCCATTGTCGCCGCATACCGCTCTGATAGTCGTTGACGTCCTGTCAAAGCAAAGCCGCAAACGGATTCGCATCACAAATCGGGTTCCCGTGTTGAGAAAGATGGTGGTGAGGTCGTCGAGCCCATAGTAGCGAAAGAAATAATAGTGCCGTACCCACACCCACATCAGCGCTGCGAAGGTCAGCGCGAAGGCCGGGAAGCCACGCACTGCGGCAATGAGATCAGTATAGGTACGGGGAACTTCCAGCGAGACCACCAGCATACTGAGCGCAAAACCGAACACCACGTCGCTGACGGCTTCGATCCGATTGATTTCCCGACCGCGAAGCTGGAACTGCAATTGCTTCGCGGGCGTCTCAGCCAGAATTTCCACTTTGAACCAAGTACAGTAGCGTCCTAATTAAGAGCGCCATTCTCCTCCGTCTGTCGCAAATCTCAAGCCTCGCTTTCGCTGGCACTCGATGACGATGTCGCAGTGCTGCTTGCACAGTTCGATCTGGCGAACGTATCTGCCAGGCGCCATCAACCTTCTCGGCGATCAGCGTCGCGCGTTCGCGGCATCCGCGCTTTTTGCATTTCGAGACGTAGCCGCAGCGATGGATGCGGAGAGTTCGCAGCTCGGGATCGAAATCGGGCTGCAATGAGAACTGGCGCAAAGCGGCTAGCCGCCGAGTATCGGTCCCTGGGCGGCGAGATACTCCACGAACAGTTCAACACTTCCCTGCAGAAGCTTCCTGACCTTATCGCCGTCGGCAGGCCATTCGCTCGGGCGTAAGTTTAGGAACATCGCAGGCTGTACGCCGGCAAAGGTTCTACGAACCTGCGTGGCCTGATGCTGGACGAGAAACCCCCACTCGGGACCTCGAAAGTAGATCGGAAACAGAATCGCGTCATCTGGCACATGCGACACGAGCGGTAGCGGCTTTCCGGTTTCGACGGCACGTACGATCGTTTTAAGTTCGATGGCGAGAAAGACGCTGAGGAAATGCTCGGGGGGCATCGCGGCCACTCGATTAACTTTGATGCTGGCCACCCAGAGCGGTTTTATTTTTCGGTGCGCTCCCCACGCAGCATCCCAACCGTTGGGTACCCCAGCCGCGGGAGCCGCGTCTATAGCAGTCGCAGTGATGTATCCTTCCTGTCCAATCTCCTCCGCGAACGATTTCAGGGCCGCGTTCGTCGTCGCTGCCACGTCCTGAACGAAACTCTCGAACGCTGCCTCTTTTCGTCGTTCGTCTTCCTGATGTTTCTGAATCGCTGCATTGTGAGCCGCGTCCGCGGTGACCATGCCTCGGAGTCGCGCCTTGGCCCCGTCCCCGAGGGGGACCGCTGCGCTCTTCCCAAAGCCTTCGATTTTTTCGAGGCGGTCGATCACTTCCTCAGCACGGCTGTATCGGTCAGCGACAGGACAAATCAAGCGATCGAGCAGGAGCCAGATCTGAGCGTGCCGTCCGCTCGTCTGCGAAAGGTCATAGTCCGGTTCGCGGTGTCGCTCCCGCGCAAAAATGCGACCACCAGAAATCATGAAGTAGATAACCTTGCCAAGGGAGTACAAATCTGCGGCGGGCGTCACGTTTAGTTTACCGCCATCTTCGAGTTCCGGGGCCATGAACGAGCGAGGTCCGACGATCTCTGCGTCTCCCGTGAATCGCGCTGCTCCCTGGATCAGACAGATGCCGAAGTCCGCGAGTAACGGGTGATGGTCTTCGGCTGCAAACAGGATGTTGTCGGGCTTGTGGTCCCGATGAATGACGCCGTTTTTGTGCGCGTGGGCAAGTGCCGCCGCCAGCGCTTTGGCAACAGTGATCGTGGGATCGATCTGGTCTTTGTAAAGTGCCGCGCGCTTCGTCAACGAACCTGCCGCTGCGAAGGGCATCACGAGATACATCGGCTCGTCGCTTCCGGCCCTGCTGAAGTCGGAATGGTCGATGACTCGCATGATATTCGGGTGGTTGAGGCGCATCGCTGCCTCGACCTCGTTACGGAATCGCTCGTCACGGTTGTCACGACTGTTATCGATGTGCTTGAGGACCAGGTCACCTACCTGCTGAGCCAAGCGGTCGCGGACGATGTAAACGTGGCTCTGACCGCCGCCATTGAGTGGGCGCACGACCTCCCAACGGTCTCCGAAAAGCTCCGGCAGGCGAGTATCCGCCATGTAATCGTTCAACCTCTGACTGACAGGTTACCGACGCGAATTTTCGGACTCAATCTCGTTCGAGGACAATCGAAAAATCTCGAGATGTGCCAACCGCCTAAAGCGATTCCTTGATAGTACGTATCCTCGCCACTAGGTGCGCGATCACGTGCGCGGCAGAGTACGCTGATTCATTTGTCCTGACTCGATCAAACGGTCGCGGTATTCCCGAAACCACTTCCACGTCTTGGCGTCGGCGTATCGGAGCAAGTGAACGCATCGATCACAGAGCACGACGGCGGGCGCGTCCCTGCTAAACCGGAGAAGCTCGTCTAGTTGGCGCTGCTTACCGACCTTCCCGCAACGGGCGCAAGCGGCCGCGTGGCGGGCCTTCATCGAGGTTGAGTTATCAAACGGCCCCGCGCGACCGACAACTTCGCTCCACGACAAGGCGGCGCATCGCTGAGCCGCTCTTTCCGAGGCGAAACCTTTTCAGGCCGCGACAATCTCAGCGAGCCACCCGCGGCGAGTGTCAAACAGTTTCCCGGCCCGGCTCAGCCACAATCATGAAGCGGCTACTAGGGTTCGGCGAACTCGCGCACCTGGATATGGTCTTCGATCGAATAAAAATGCGCGAAGAAAACCTGCGTCTCGATCATCAGACGATCGGCCTCGGTCGGCACCGTGCCCCACAGGATGAGCGTGTCGCCGTCCATCTTGAAATGGACCGAGCTGTAACCCTGCGCGTCGAGCGCCTGGCGCAGCCCGATTTCCCGCGGCGCCGTATGCGCCGGCTCGGACGCGTCGGGAGCGCCGCCGTTGGGCACGGCCGGAACCCCGCCAATGAGCGTGTTGACCCTAAGCTCGTCGAGCTCGGTCTCGGTGTCGGGAATCGAAGAACCAAACGTTCTGAGCTCGTACTTGGGCGTGCCGCCGGGGGAAAAGCCGACCACAACTTCGATGGGAAAGTCGGGATACGGAAAAAGAAGTCCGGAGCGCTCGTAGGCGCTCACGGGCTGAACCGTGGGCCGGATGGCGTTCGTGGGATGGTCCGTCCTGACGACGGGCTTTGGCGCCGATTGAGCGAACGCGAGTCCGCCGATAAACATCTCCGCGAGGGCCATTCCGGATAGAGTTAGCCTTAACCGACGCGCTCTCATGATCGCACGTCCCCTTGGTCTGCGAATCCCTTCCACTATCTCTCAGTTTCCGCCTAGCGTCTAGGCTTGACCGCGATTGCGCACGTCCTCTGGCGCATGGGAGCTATTCAATCTGTCTGTCGCAAATCTCAAGCCCGCGAGAGCGCTCGCGCTCGATAATGATCTGGCAATGCCGCGCCGCACGGTTCGATCTGGCGAACGTGGCGCCCAGCGGTATCGACTTTCTCAGCGATCAGAGTCGCGCGCTTCAGGCAACTGCGTGCTCTGCACTGCGAAACGTATTTGCAGCAGTGGATGCGAACGCCTGTCGGCGCGCGGGGTCGAAATCGGGTTGGAGCATGATTCCAAGAGGTCTAGTTTGAATGGTGCCAAAGCGCCAAGACGAGAGCGGTAAGCGTTCCAATCAGGCCAGTCAAAGCGGGTATAGCCAACAACCAGGTTTCCCAGCGACGCTTTCGTTTCTCAAGAACGCGGTTCTCGATGAAATCGATTCCGGTCGTAGTCAGGCGGTAAAAACCCCCGCCACCCAGTCTTCGCGTTCAGAGATTCTCCGCAGGATTCGATGGAAATAAGCGCGTCTACGGCCGAATTCGCGCTTGCTGATTTACTTGGGCGCAACCAATTCTGCTGGATGCCGCTGTGGGGAATGGTTTTCCAGTTGAAAGGCCAGGAATACAGTGCGGAGAGCGAAGCAAATGTAAAGCGCCGAGTTCAGAGTTGCGAATAGGGAGAGCAAGAAGCGGGAACCCCGGACGGTCGCACAATATCGTTGACAGCCGAACGGCGTGGGGCTAATCGTAAGCCGCTTAAGATAAACTAGGCCGGCGGCAGGGCGAGTGTCCTACTCAGACGCTGACGCGCGGTGGAGATGGAAGCGCGTTGATGATCGGCCTCGGGATGCCCCACGAGCGATAAACCCGGAGATCTGGCGGAGCAGTATTCCCGGTCCATCAGGTGAGAATGAATCGCGTCCGTGACAGGCGGCTGAGCAAGCGCTAAAGTTAGCGTGACGAAAATCATGGAGGTTGGATATGAGCGTAATCGATGAGGCACTCAAGGCTAATCGGCAATATGCTCAGAACTTCAAACTGGGCGATCTGGCAATGCCGCCGGCGCGCAAACTGGCCATCGTTGCGTGCATGGACGCCCGACTCACAGTGGAGCAGTTTCTCGGGCTTAAGACCGGCGACGCGCACATCATCCGTAACGCCGGCGGTATTGCCACAGAGGACGCTATTCGTTCGCTGCTGATTTCGCACTACCTCCTGGGCACTCAGGAATTCATGATCATTAATCACACCGACTGTGGGATGCTGACGTTCAAGGACGAGGATCTACGTGAACGGCTGGAGCGGGAAACGGGCACCGCAGTTGTGGCGCCTAGTCACTTTCATTCATTCGTCGACACGACCACGAACGTACGCCGCCAGGTCCAGCGGGTAAAGTCGCATCCATGGGTACCCAACAAAATTCCCGTGCGCGGATTTGTCTACGATGTGCTTACCGGGAAGCTCAACGAGGTGAAGGCGTAAGCCTCTTCATCGCTTCCTATCAAACGCCCGGCTGCGCGAATCCTAGGGAGTAGTCAATATGCTTTGGAGAGGGGGCACAAAAATGAGGCACAGTCGAAAGCCGGTCGCCGTCAATGGCTATCAAGCGGTCGGCGGAACAATGGATTCGTCGCCAAAATTAGGACAGACGCGCTGGAGTCAGTAGCGGTGACGCTTGGCCCGCATCATTTTGAGGATGAACAGATAATCGTCCTTGCTTGTGATATTTCCCAGCATCGCCACCCTTGACAGAGATTCCAGCTCTTCGGGCTTGACGTTGTAGGCATGCTGGAGCCGCTCGTCGCTACGAAACTGCTCCCATGCGGAGCGGCGGCGGCTATGGTCGGCCTCGTACACTTTCCAGTGTTCTCCTTGCTGGCAGTTTTGTGGCCGAAATTGGCCATTGTCTCAGGTAGTCGATCTGACCTTGTTCAATCTCGCACTGGGCCAAAGGCCACCAGAGTCTCAAAGCTTTGCGGCTTGGAAGCCAAACGATAGCGGACAGCTATCTACCGACTGCGTGACGAACCGTGTTCAGAATATAGATCAGATCGCGAGGCGACTGAACTTCCCCAAGAAGTGCCACTTGCGACAACATCTCCATCTCGCCATTCGAGACGTTGTGGATGCGTCGAAGTTGTTCGTTCTTTCGGAACTGGTCCCAGGCCGAAACCGAACTTTCGGTACTCTCCGGTTGCGCAGAGAGTAAAGCCTCGGTGTGCGGGTTTGCGAGAAAGAACAGTTCGCGCTATCGAGGCCGAGTACTTCCGCCAGTCTCGTGACAATCTTGTCGGACGGGTGCCGCTTGCTCGATTCCAAGTGCCCCACATATGGCGTCGAGGTCTTGATTCGCGAAGCGACCTCATCCTGTGTGAGATCCAGTTCTCTTCGCCTGCTGCGGATCACTTCACCAAAATTGGGCTGCTTCGCACGCGCTGCTGACCGGTTCGATTTGCGTTTAGCAGTGTGTGGCTCAGAGGATGGCGCGGAATTATTTACATTCAACATGGTCTGAGTTAATATCAAAAAACTAAGCAGGAATAAACAGACATCAGCTAGCGATGACAAAACTCGTCCTCTGTGACAGGCCTTTGCTATCTCGTCGGTTCCTCTACATATGTTGATGTTTCGCTACCTTAGCGCACTATAGGGATTAGCCATACTTAATCGATTCATGTTGCAAATTCATATGCGGACATCTATTTCGCGGCGGCCGAGGATATGAAGAGATGCCGCTGGCTCAAACCCTCAACTGGTTACAGCGATCGAATTCCTTGAATGGACAGCCGAAGGCCTGTGGTTCCTCACAACTTTAATCCGCGCGGATGAAGTCGCTGGGACGCTCGTCTCATCGAATTGCCAGCGCTCTCATGGACCGGCGTGATGAATCCTGGCGCAATTCCGCTCGAACGCGACGTCTGGAGTCGGCCCGCGGCCAAGGCAATCGCGACTACGCACAAACTCGACGCGGTGGACTTCGTATTGGAACAACGGCCTCGGCACGGTTGTGTAGCGCTCTTGTTGAGCCGGCGCCCAGATATTAGGGTGACCTCACCCTTTTCTCTTCCTGCCTGTCGTCGCTGAAATCCTTAGGGGCACTGCTGCATATCAGGCACGATCCATTCCTGGGTATCGATGGGGGGGGCGAGCCCCTGGCGCCCGGATATCGGGGTGACTCACCCTCCCATCCCCACGTCCATCTTCCCTGAAATACTTAGACGCCGCACCGGTACCCAGCTGCACCTTCCGGGAAGTGCAGCAGCCGCATGTCGATGGGGGGGCGAGCCGCTGGCGCCGGAATATCTGGGTGACCCCGTCATAGGTGTCAGCGACCTATCGGCGTTACCAAAATGACTGAGACTTTTTGCAAGGACGGCCTGATGAATTTCTCGCTGCCTCTCAGGCAAAGAATGGCGCGTTTCGATAAGTCCAAGATGGTGGCTGTTCGCAATTCTTACCTTTTATTCAGTACTTCTTCGTCTACCTACCGGGCCATGGTTGGGGTATCGGGAAGTCCCATCCCGACCGCGCCCAATGGGCGATTTATCGATCGGCCGACCTCCTTCAGACGCGCACGGAAGCGGCCGAGCGCCATCAGTCCGAAGCAATGCGGATACAGGTAGTAGCGCAGATAAAAGTGGTTCGGGAAGCCGTTGCCCGTCGATTCGGCCTCCTCCCACCCGCCGCCCTCGTTCTGTCGCTCAATGAGCCACTGCACACCACGAACAACGTGGTCGCTTACATTGTCCTCGCCTGCCAGCAACCCGATTATCGCCCACGCCGTCTGCGAGGCGGTACTGCTGCCGCGCCCGCGCCAGGCGGGGTCCTTATCGGCGAGCGGGCTTTCGCCCCAGCCCCCGTCGGGATTCTGTTTGGACTTGAGCCATTGGACTGCTTGCTTGATCCAGGCTGCGTTCAGATCGACACCGACTGCGCGCAGCCCGGCGAGAGCCGAAAACGTGCCGTAAATGTACGCGACGCCCCATCTCCCCCACCAGGCGCCCTCCGGCGTCTGGTGGCGCTTTAGCCATGCGACAGCCCTGCAAGCGATCGGATGATCGGCACGATAACCAAGCGTCCCCATCATCTCGAGCACGCGACCGGTGAGATCGGCGCAGGAGGGGTCGGTTACGGCCTCAACATCCGCAAGCGGGAGATGGTTGAGCCATTCGGAGTCATTGTCGGCGTCGAATGCCGCGAAGCCGCCGTCTCTCGACTGCATTCCAATCACCCAATTCGCTCCGGTTAGGACCGCGCGCTCTTTTGCGGCGGAGTGATCAACCTGCATCCTAGCCAAGGTCATTACAATGACGGCGGAGTCGTCCACGTCGGGGTACCAATCGTTGTAGAATTCGAACGCCCATCCGCCGGGCTCTAGATAGGGTCGCTTGATCGCCCAATCTCCGCGCTTGAAAATCTGATGGTTGATAAGCCACTTGCCAGCCTGCTGGAGCGCGGGATGGCCTGCATCCAACTCTGAATCCAAAAGGGCCTTAACCGCCAGGGCCGTATTCCAGTTGGGCGACACACACGGCATGCAAAGCGCAGTGTCGCCGAAATCCCATACGAGCTCGCGCGTCGCCTCGATCGCCTTCCTCATGACCGGATGGTCGTTGCGATAACCAAGCGCCCTTAGCGCCATCGGTGTCAGCAAATAGCAGGGTTCGATCCCGCCAAATGAACCGTTGGCGTCCTGATGCCGTATCAACCAAGTCTCCGCGCACTGGAGGGCACGTGCTCGCAAACCGCTGAAGTGATGGTGGTCATAGATGCGCAACACTCGGTCCGCGACGTTAAGGCAATTGCGAAGAGAAAAGAGTTTCCGCGCGCGCGGCTGCCTGAACTTGGTTGAAGCTAAGGGTCGGCAGTAAAGCTCAAACGCGCTGCGATCTGGTTCAATCCCTATGACAGGCCGCGAGCTCTGCAGAGCCATGAGAGAGAACAGCGTGCCGCGCGCCCACGAGGCTAATTCGTAAACGTTAACCGGAAACCAGACGGGCAAAAGGGCGAGCTCCACCGGCAGCGCTGCGGTCGCGTCCCACGGTACCTGACCCAACGAGGCGAGATAGAAGCGCGCGAGCGTACCCGCTGCTTCGATACCTCCCCGTGACAGGATCCATGAGCGCGCCGCCACCATCGGGTCGTCGCTCGCCTTCGAGCCCGCCAACTTGAGCGCGAAATAGGCCTCGATACTGTATGAGAGATAGCCCTCTCCGCCCCTGTAGAGGTTCCAACTGCCGTCCGGCTGTTGTGTATCCAATAGGAACTTCGCGAGCTTAGCCTCAAGCATTGGCTCGACCGAGTCCATGAAGTGGCTGAAAATGATAAACTCGGCATTCATCTGTGCGTTCGCCTCCAGCGGCGCATGCCAGTATCCCTCAGCCCGCTGAAGCTCTATCAACGAACGCTGCGACCGCACTACCGCATGATCAATGGTGGCGACAAATTCGTCGCGTGACACGTGAAAAGGGATTGCGACCCCGCCTTCGACCCGAACCCTCCCGCCCATGACTCCTCCCCCGCCCCACGGACATCGCACCTGACACCGACGCAGGGATGCCCAGGGTTGCAAGACAAAACTACCACATTCTCAGCTGCGCAGAGTAATATTTGTACGAACTGCCCGCTAATGAACCTCGGAAGGCCGAGGTCGCCTTGACACCGGGAGCTTACCGGGGGTCCGCAGCCGTGGGACGACCGGTCACCACTCTTTTCTTTTCCCCTCTTAATCCTTGTCTTACTTAGAAAATCTGCAGGGATTCTCCTTGTATTGGCTCGATCTGCCAGAATGAGAGAGCGAATTTCGTGTAGCTCATTTTCCGTTTAGCCGCATTGGGGCACGCGCCATCACGCCCCATCATTTCCCTGCGGCGAGATGACGCGCAATCGCAGGAGACATGCGTGGAAAGTCAGGTAGGTCTTGCGACGAGGTATGCATCACCCTTAACGACGCGACATCTCCATGATTTCCTGTCGGTCAACCAGACGAAATGGTTTGGTTCGGCCATCGCCGCGAAATTGTTCCTGTCGTACAGGGTCACTGTGTAGCCGGCCGCCTTGAGAGCTTCCTGCATAGAAATTCCAAAGTTGTGATCTTCTATCCGCGGAAGGACTTCATAGGGACCTTTGTACGCTATAAACTTTCCGTCCCACTCGGCCCCAAGCCAGCCGGATGCGGCGCTCATAACGGCGGCGGCTTCGCGATCCAACAGCTTCAGCTTTTCGGAAAGGCCATCTAGATCGGAGGCATCAGAAACGGACAAACCGGTAGCTGTGGCGACGACATCAAGGGCGGTCTTCAAGTCGCTGGATTCGTCGCCGTTGATGGCCTGCAGTTCCGAGAGAGGTTGACGGAGGGCGTTCTTTCGAACCTGGCCGAGGCAGAGGGGCATGATCTTCCTTCGGCTGAACCAGAACGTTCCGCACTCGAACCAGACCCACTGCCGCTGCACGCCACGCTCTGATGCGACGAATATCAGCATAGTCGCGTCTTGCAGAGCTTCTTGAATCGCCGCCGACCACTTGGTGCCCGGCGGCAGGTCCGCAGGATCGCTCGAACAGAATACACTTACACCGGGCAGGCGACGCTCGATCTCTGCCTTCAATAGCGACGCGATCGATCGGTCTGACGCGGCATGGCTTAGAAACACCTTGGAGCGATCACTTGAGGCAGTGCCAACACGGACCCGGTTGCGCAGCGAGCGGACGAACTGTTCGACCTCGGACCGGATTCGCATGCGTGCGCCGATATTTCGATTGCCGAAGTTGGTCGCGTTCTTCATGGACAGAAGATCGGTGCCGTCACGCCGGCAGATCGCCTCAAACTGCTCTTCTGGCCCTGCAGAGCGATAAGGCACCCACAGTTCATCTATCTGACGGTAAAGGGTCGCGACCGCTTCAGGCGAGGGAGCGGCGTCGGTCTCCCGAAGGAGGTCGCGAATGATCTCCCAGAGCCGCTCGGTCGCGTCCTCGATCTCTTTCGCGCAAACGTCGGCGACGGCTCGGATGAGCGCACCGGAATGTGCGAGTCCTTTGATCGCAAATTCGCTCTGAACCCGCTGAAGTTCGTCGCTAAAGAGGTGGCCGCGCCGCGCCGACTCCGCGTTGAGCCGGTTCCGGGCGATCTGCATTGCTTCCTGGTCGAGCATCACGCCGATCGTGCCCGGCGACGAGGTCGCGCGCAATCGCGACCGGCCAGAAGCCATTGAGCGCCATTTGTCGGTCGCGCGTGAACCATAACGCCGCCTGGACGTCAGAACCCGCCGAACGTAGAAGCCCCCGAACTAGACCCCCTGAACTTTGAGCCTGGCTGGCACGAACCGCTGGATGGAGACCCCGATCGTAAATGGCTAGGTTCACGCCAGCACTGCTCGGATTAGCTACGGGGAGCAAAATAGCACTATTGCGCGTCAGCTCGAAACCGAGTGAAGTGGTCTTGGCGTGTCTGCGCGGTTTACTAAAGACCGCGCGTCATAGCGCGGATGCCCCCGCAATGGGGCTCTATCCGACTTAACCTTGCCCACTTTTAGTTGATAGCGAGAGACCTTCGAGATGGCGATCTTATCCGGATATTAGGTTATTTTAGCGTAGCCGGTTTGGATAACCGATTGTGCCGAGTGCCGGATGGAAGGCGAAGACGGAACGGGTAAGATAATAGTCTAGGTAAGCGGATGCTGCAGCGCTCGATGATCGATTCAGTGGATGTTTCCCGCTGACTTGGGGTATGAACACGGCCGCTAATGGCCGAGCAATTGCTGAAAATCGCCAACTTGTTCCGGGTCACCGCCGCTCAGCTCCGAAGACTGGCGAGGGGGCCGATCCACACCGAGCGCGATACGATAGTCGCGGTCGAAGCCTATCTTGACAGGAACCAGGTAAGAACGGCTGACGCCTTCCCGCCCGACCCGGAATCGACGGGCAACAACCGAGATGACGGATCGCTCGAATTAAGCATGCCGGCGATTCAACGGCGGCCGATCTAAAAACTTCAGACTTTCCGGAGCACTCGGATCTTTTGTTAGCCACAGATCGCGAAATGGCATACGCAGAGGACTTAAAATTCTCGGGAGGGCAACCTCCGTGCGGGTTCGAGTCCCGCCCCCGGCATAACGCGCTTTCCAACCCTGAGGTGCGCCACCACTTAATTATGTTTTTTCATATTCTCCTTTCTTGGGGTTCGGGTCGTCGACCGTCGGTCAAACCGAGCTGCCGGTGAAAGACGTAAACCAGCGTTGGATGAAATACCCGTGTCAACAGCGCTATCGAAATCGCGCCACCAATCACCACGATCGCCAAAGGACGCTGCGTTTGAGCGCCGATTCGAGTTGAAAGCGCCGCCGGCAGCAAGCCCAGACCGTCGACTAGGGCCGTCATCATCAGCGCGCGGAAGCGCCGGTCGGCGCCCATGACGATTGAATCGACGACGGAGTGTCCCTCCCTCCACAGTTGATGGATGTAAAAGTTAAGTAGAATACCGTCCATGATTGCAATTGCAAAAATCGAGATGAAGCCGACTGCGGCGGAGACGCTAAACGGCGTGCCGGTGACGACCAGTGCGAGCACACCACCCAGGCAAGCCAACGGCACCTGCGCCATCAAGATGAGCGTGTTGATGAACGACAAGGTCGCGGCGTAGAGAATCCCCATGATCACAAGCAGCGCGAAGGGAATAACAATCTCCAGGCGTCGGTTGGCTTGCTGGAGCTCGCTGTACTCGCCGACCCAGTCCAGCGAAACGCCCGCGGGGAGCCTGATCTGCCTGGCGATGGCATTCTTTGCCTCGTCGATGGTGCTCTGCATGTCGCGGCCTCGGACGCTGAATCTTATCGGAACGTAGCGGCGGAGACCCTCCCGATAAATAAATGACGCGCCCTCAGCGGTAGTAATATCCGCGACCTGGCCGAGCGGGACGTAGCCGCCGCCGGGTAGGGCGATTTGAATTTGACGTATGGCATCAGAGCTCTGCCTGTATTTGGGCTGCCAACGAACCACGAGGTCGAACCGCCTGTCTCCTTCCAGTACCTGTGTGACCGCCTGACCGCCGATCGCGGCTTGCACGGCCGCGGCGACATCGCCCACGTTGAGTCCATAGCGTGAGCAAATTTGCCGATCTGGTTTGATGAGCAGGTTTGGTTGCCCCATTGCTCGATAGACTGCGACGTCAGCGATCCCGCGCACGCCGTCGATTACCTCTCGAGTCTCGTTGGCTACCCGCTCGTCAAGGACGAGGTCAGGGCCATAGACCTTGATGGCGTTGACACCCTTAACTCCAGACAACGCCTCCTCTATGTTGTCTTCGATATATTGCGAATAGCCAAAAACTGCTTCCGGAAACTTGCGCCTGAGCCGGTCATCGATCTCGTCGGTCAGCTTCTGCTTGGTGAGGCCTGGCCGCCATTGGGACTGCGGCTTGAGATCGACGTTATATTCGATATTGAAGAATCCGGTCGCGTCAGTCCCGTCGTCAGGACGACCGGTCTGTGAGATGACGTCCGTTACCTCGGGAAACGATCTGAATACGTCACGGGTGCCCCGTGCCACGTCGTTTGCGTGAGAGAGTGAGGTGCTGAGCGGCAGCGTCGCTCTGGCCCAGATGTTACCTTCCTCCAACTTCGGCAAGAACTCGCCGCCCAGACGCGGAAACAGCGAGAGCCCACCGGCCATGACGAGGATGATTGCGGCCAGCGTCAGATAAGGCCATCGTAAAACCCTTATGAAAAGGTTGTGATAGAAGCGATGAAACCCCTCCCAGACTATATTGTGGGTTTCCTTCATCCCCGTGCGGAGCAGGAAGGAACTCAGAACCGGTGTTAGCGTGATCGCCAGCACGATCGCGGTGGTCAGCGCAAATGCGTAGGTGTGTGACATAGGAGAGAAAATGACACCCTCGACCCCGCGCATCGTGAACAACGGCAAAAAAGCGACCAGGAAAATCAGGGTCGAATAGAACATCGGCCCTCCAACTTCCAGAGACGCACGGCGAATGCATTGAAGTTCGCTCTCGCCGGGCTGGTTGTCCGTGGTAAGATGACGATAAATATTCTCGATCACGATGACAGTGGAATCGATTATGATGCCGAAGTCGACCGCACCCAGCGAGAGCAGATTTGCCGGTATTCCAGTCAGATACAGCAGGATGAATGCTCCGCAAATGGCCAGCGGGATATTCAATGCGGCGATAACTGCGGTTCGCAGGTTGCCGAGGAAAAAGATCAGCACGAGGAACACCAGGAGCATCCCTAGTCCCAGGTTCTCCAACACCGTGCGCAGGGTGGTATCGACCAACGAGGTACGGTCGTAGTACGGAACAGCCTTATAGCCAGCCGGCATGGTGCCGGAGCTGTTCAGCTCCCGTACCTTCGCTTCCACCCCTTTGAGCGTCTTTAGTGTATCGCCATATTTGCGCATCAGGACGATGCCTTCGACGACCTCGTCTCTCTCGTTCCTTCCGACGATCCCCAGCCGCGGCGCGTAGCCGAGGTTTACTTCGGCGACATCGCGCACGCGAGCCGGTATGGCGATGCTGCTATTGAGCGTGGCGTTGCTGCTACTGAGAACGATATTCCTTATGTCATCCAGGGTAGTGACGAAGCCGATCCCTCGAACGTCGAATGCTTGTTGGCCAACCTCGACGTAGTTACCACCGACATTGATGTTCGCGTTCGCGATCGCACTGGTCAGCGTCGCCAGCGATAACTGGTAGTGATTGAGCTTCGCGGCATCCACGTCTACGTGGTACTGTTTGGTCAAGCCGCCAAAGCCTGACACATCTTCGACCCCTGGCACCGTCTTGAGCTGCTTTTCGAGCACCCAGTCTTCGACCTCCTTTTCCTCAAGGAGGTTATGGTCCGGGCTTTGTACGATATAACGGTAGATTTCGCCGATCGGGTTGTCGGGTGATATCGAGGGGGAAAGGTTCTGCGGCAGGGTAACCAGTCCTAGACGATTGATAGTCTCGACGCGGTCCCAGTAGTAGTCGCTGTCCCAGGTGAAATAAAGTTTTACGTCAGAGAGTCCGAAGAGAGATATTGTCCGCATCGCCTCCAGATTGCGGATTCCGGCCAAGCCGACCTCCAGCGGTATCGTGGCGATCTTCTCGACCTCCTCTGCGCTCAGCCCGAGTGGTTGCGTGATGATCTCGACGCGCGGTTGCACGGGGTCGGGATAGGCCTCGATGTCAAGTTCGCGAAAGGAATAAAACCCTGCGATTGCGAGCAAGATGGCGGCGCCGATAACCACCACGCGTTCACGGAGCGCGAGGTCCATTAAGATTCTGATCATCGCATTTCTCTCAGGAGGCCTGGCCGTGCGCGGCATGCCACAGCGCGTTCAACCGCAGTGACTCGGTGGTAAAGAATCGGTCGCCTGGCTTGATGCCGCTTATTACGCGGGCGTATCCGTGCTCATTCCAATCGGCGATGTCTACGCGCCGACGCTCAACGCTGTTGGCGCCCGCTACGATGAAGGCATAGTAGGCGTTATCATCGAAGACCAACGCTGACTGCGGAATCACGAGTGCCAGACCCGGGCCGGTTACGATGCGCACGCGGGCCAGCATTTGCGGCTTCAGTTGCGAGCCGGGGTTGCTGACCTGACAGCGCAATTGCAGGGTGTGAGTGTTTGGATCGAGGCTGGGGCTGATTCTCTGAATCGTTCCCTTGAAGACTTCTCCCGGATAAGCGGCGGTAACCGCTTCCAGGCTCTGTCCGACCTTCACCCGGGCGAGGTCGTCTTCATAAATGTCCGCGGTGATCCATACGCGTTCAAGCGTGGCGAGAGAGAAAAGCTGGTCGCCAGGGTTGACCTGCTGCCCACGCACTGCATTTTTGCTCACGATGATTCCGCTGATCGGCGCACGCATCCAGACCGACACGCTCGGTTCCCGGATCGCGGCGATATCCGCTGCTGAAAAACCCAGAAGCTCAAGCTTGCGCACGGCGGCGGCCTTCAGGTTCGCCGTCATGTTAAAGCTGCCGGCCGGCACGCCAAAGGCGTCGGTCTGCGCGCCGGCGGCGCCGCTTTGGCTAGCACCGGAAGTTGCCTCCAGGTATTCCGCCTGGGCAGTCATGAGGTCGGGGCTGTAGAGTGACATCACCAGCTCACCGCGCCGGACCGTATCCCATTGCGATGTCCGGATTTCCTCAATCCGCCCGGTGACCCGCGAGATGATGGTCGACACCAGACGATCGTCGAACGTCACCTGGCCCACCGCTTCCAGAACGCCTGGCAGTGGTATCTCTCTGATCGTCTTAATCGACCCTTCCTGCGCTCGAGCAACAACCATCAACTCGCGGCCGTCTGACTGATGAACCAACGTTGGCAGTTCGGGTGGCGCGGATCCGGTAGCGGCCGGAGTTGATGCCGGACTGTCGCATCCGCTGAGCACGCTCAGCGCCATCAAAGCTATGACCAAGCCCGATAGGGCCGTCACGCATCCTCTGGTAATTGTGCCGCACTTCATTTCTGGAACGAGACTCCCATCGCCTGCTCCAACGCCACTTCTCCGGCGAGGAACTGGTTGGCGTTCTGAAGGTAGGTGAGGCGCGACGTGTAGGCGCTCTGCAAGGCCGAGGACAATGTAAGGAAGTCGACTTTACCCGACTGATAAGCGACCAATGACACTTTGAAGTTCTTGTCGGCCAAGAGGATCAGCGATCCCTTGTATTGTTGCGCCGACTCGTAGGCGAACTGCGCGGACTGGTACAGTTGCGTGACGGTCGATTCAGTTTGGCTCAGGACGGAGTTCATGCCGTAACGAGCGGCCTGCAACGAATGCTGCGCCGCGTGCACGTCCTCACGCTGATGGATCCAGAAAAATATAGGCACATTGAATCCGATGGTCCATGTACTGCCCTGAGTCACCGTGGGCAGCGGCTGCGCGCCCGGTTGCAGGATGTAGTCAAACTCGTATCCGACCGTATAGTTCGGCAGATATTCCATCTCAGCGAGTTTCAGCGCCGTGGTTGAATTTTTCTCCGTCAGCGCGGCCTCGAGTATCTCCTGGCGTGCGTGCGTTGCGGTGTCGACCGCTTTATCCAGCCGGATCTGCAGGGGTTTCAGCTCGATCTTCCGATCAAGATCCAACGGTGAGGCGGGTTTCCGATAGAGCAGTTGATTCAGCCCTGCTCGGTCGTTCAGGCGGTTGGTTTGGTACTGGCGCTGCTGCAACTGAGCCTGCTCGAGATTGAACTCAGCTCCGATGAGATCGGACTGGGCCGCCTGGCCCCCCGTGTATTGGACCTGGGTTACGTTAACGACCTGCTTCAGGTTCGCAATATTCTCGGCGTTGATTCCAATCAGCCCCTCATCCAGCAGTACCCGGTAATAGGCGGTCTCGACGCCGGCTCGCAAGTCGCGCACCGCCGCCTGATACGTCAAACGCGCAATCTCGGCGGTCCGCCTTGCTTGATCCGCCTGTAGAAACGCCTCTCCCGGAAACTGGAAGTTTTCGCTGACCGCATGGCTATGCAGCGCCGCGTTGAAATCTTTGCTGCTCTCAACATTTCCGTAGGTGAAGAGCGGATCCGCCGGCGCATAGTTCTGCAAGATCTGATGCTGGGCGACGTCCCACTGTTCCTTCGTGGCTCTGACCTGAGGATTCACTTCGATGGCAATCTCCACCAACTGCTCGACCGTCAACGGCTGTTCCGCCGCCGCCCAAACGATTCCCGTCGGAGTCAACCAAGCGATGAAAAACGCCAATGTCATGGCACGCCACACAAGCACATTTTTCTCCTGCATCCACTCGCGGCGACAAGATCGCACTGGATCCTTGGCTCGGCCGCCGGAAGCACAAACACGCGACGCCCCTGCCGTCTATGGCAGGGTCGAGGCGCCGCGCTATCTTTTGTTAATCGAGTTAGTTCGAAGGAGGAGAGCGACCGTTGGGAATGTCTATCGGGCGTGAATCAGGGGAGCCGAGGCTTGTGAGGTTGCGAATCCGGCCCTTGCTGTCGGCGTTCGGCCCAAGAGCCGCAGATGGCAAAGGTCCAATGACCAGCCGGGCTGGGGCAAGAAATGAAGGCAGATCAAGGTGGCTGCTCGGCGGCGATTGCAGACTCATGCCAAGCGGCACGAGCTCCGTGGCGAGTGGCGTGAGGATCGGCGCGCGCTCGATGCTGATGCCCGCCAACGGAAGTGCGAGCACGGCCAGCGCCAGTACCAAACAACCAAGTTGAGAGCAGATTGAGCGCCGGGTATAAGGAGACATGCGGAAAGCCGCAATGATTTTTCTGGCAGCGCTGGCTTTCGGCTTCATCTGCTGCAACCGGGATCCCGACCGCACGGTCACGCACCGTGGTCGCGACGGGCACCCTGACCAATGGGTATACCGGATCGACAAGGACACCTACAAGATTGCCATCGACACCAACGGCGACGGCCGGCCGGACGTAGTCAAAACCTACAAAGATAACGAACTGGTGGACATTGAAAGCGATCGGAATTTTGACGGCAAGGCCGATCTGGTGCAGGAGTACTCTCACGGGGTTCTTTTGCGCGAAATTCACGATGACGATTTCGACGGCAAGACCGAGATGGTCAAGACTTTTCGCCCAAATGGCACGCTAGCACTGGTAGAGCGCGATCCGCAGGAGCGCGGTTACGTCGACATCGTCGAGTATTACGACGATTCCGGCAAGCTGATTCGCCGAGAAGTGCGAAAGAAATAGCGAGGCCCCGATGTGATCGCGAGAGGCGGGGAAACTCAACCTCTCGCCATTAGTGATTTAGGTCGGTCAGGGCACGTCGGCCTTCAGGCAGGTCGCGGCACGCAGACCGATGGAGCGACCTTTTCAGGACGCAGGGGCGCAGCTGATACACACCTGACAAGTGCCCGCGTCGCTGGTTAAGTTCTGTCCGATGGTTTGCCAGCCGTTCGAGCCGAAAAACGTGTTCACCGAAACGGCAACTTCCAACACGCCAGAAGCCGGGATGGGCGGTATTGACGACCATCGGCAGGCGCACGGGCCAAAAGGGCGTCAGTCCGAACCGAGGTAACCGGCGTTCTCGTCGCGCGTTGTCGGGAAAAGGGCAGGATTGTGCTTGGCTACCCCGAGGCGCGCCTTGCACGATAAAGCTGCATCGACGGTCGCAACGCGTATCGGCGAGCGCTCCTGGCTTGTTGTCGACCTCTTTGCGCCAAAGCGTGATCTTTTTCAGCGTGATCGCCATAGCAGTGCGCTCCTTTTCAGGAAGAGAAAGTGTGACCTTACGCGATCAGCTTTAACACGGCCGACTGAAAAATCCATCAACCCTGAGGGGCTCAGAAATTTCATCGACGCCCGAAACACGCTGGAAGAAAGCTGGCGTCTCGCACTCGAAATCGTCCGAAGCATCTGCAATGGATCACAGCCAGCCAACCTCACAACCGAAGCGCTGAAGCGCAGCGCCGAAGTAGCCCGCAGGTCTGGCCGCATCCGATGCGTCCCTCCAGGCGAGGAATGTGTCATTGGCTAGTCCTTGCTTCGATCTCAACTTCGAAAACCGCGAGTTCCTTCTCAAGCTTCTCCACGTGCTTCGCAGTTGATTCCAAGAGGTTGGTGCGGCCAAGCGAGATGTTCTCGCTTAAACTGGCCTCCTTGAACAATTCCTCGGCGCGTCGAAGAGCTTTCTTGGTATTGCGTATGCCCATTTTCAGCTCCTCGATCGTGAGCTTGGTCGGATCAGCCATCGTCTGGTTCCTCAGAGCGTAGCAGCTGACACCCTGGGCGGGGGCGCACTCTTCAGTTCTTTACGGCTGGTGGCCAACTGCTTGAGCAAAGGCAGGACGGCGCGGGTGAAGAACAGCCGTGCGCTGATTCCGCCGCCACCAATTCTCAAGTTTTCCAGGTAGTTGGGGATGAGCCCTTCGCCGGGCATCTTGAAGTTCTCGAGCACATATGAGAGGTCGGAGAGAGTTCCGCCCCGGTCTTCGGCAAGGTCAAGCGCGACCATCTTACGATAGAAGCCGGCATGAGCGGCCTCGTCGCGGCTCACGAAAAAGAATATCGCTTCGAGGGTTTTGTCGTTTTCGAGCGCGGCGCGGTCTTTCTGTGCTTTGTAAGCCAGATAGGTGGCGGCTTCCTGCAGTGCGGCGTAACAGCACATCTGACGGCGAGTTTGGAAGGGCACCTTCCAAGAGCGCGCGAACAGGTCATTCTCGAATTTGTCGAATTGAGCTTGGCTGCGAAGTCCCGCGCGAATCAGATACTCGCGAAATACCAGGCTGTGTCGCGATTCCTCGTAGCTCCAAGCGGCCTGGAACCACGCCTGTCCGAACACCGACCGCGTCAACTCCACTCCGGCGGCGCTGTAGTCAGGGAGATACATCTCCTCGGCGCAGTAGGTTTCGATTCGAATCGCGCGCTCCTCGCTGTTGGTAACGGCCGAAAGCCTGTCCCATGGAACGTCGTCGAAGAGATTCCAGCGGCGCTTTCGCTCCGCGATCTCAAAAAACTCCATGTAAGCACGGTAAAACTTATCTTCTTGTATCATTGTTGGCTGGTCTGTAGCCCATTCATGGAAGGATCATCGACTAAGTCTTGGGTTGAATGGCCTGGAGGAGGCGCCTTGATCACCTTCCTGAGCAACTTTGCTGCGGGGTCGCACCCGAGCGAACCGGCCTTCGCTCTGCTTACTAGTTCTGCGATCTCTGATTCCTTACGTTTGTGATCCGAGCGCAGATGCATCTGGGTCGAACGCTCACTGGCGGTCCGCAGACCACACAGAGGGCATTGGTTTAAATCATTCATCCTGCACCGCCGCGCGAACGGCTCTTTCATTTGCAATCCGTCGAGGGTCGGTCAGCAACCGGCCCTCAATAATTTCTTCATCAAGCCATCGAGACTGCGCCGTGGTCATCGCAGTGCGCTTGGTGCCTATGATGCAGGTGGCCTTTGACGAGATAGTCGGTGTGGCTGCCGTGCGGAATCGCTTCATGTCCGCAACCAGCCCCATGAGAATGCTTGCTGTCGTGCGCGCCACACGCATGAGTCGGGGTGCACGTGGACGGATTCGAGCCACCCTCCGTCAGCGCATGTTCATCCACATGCCCTTGGTGAGCACTGTGAAGATGCCCATCATGCAGATAGTCGACGTGACCTTCGTGTTTGACGGCGGTGTGCCCGCAGCCTGAACCGTGCGGATGGGAGTGCTGATCATGTGTTTTGTGGTCGCTCATCTCAATTGTCTCCTTCTGATCACGAGGTTCTGACCCTCGGCCGCATGAGACAGCTCGGCTCCGAAAGCGCCGTTGGTTCGTCGCTCGGCCGACATGATCTGAACATTCCGCTCTGCTGGTGCTCCGTCTATTTCTCTACATCGTGCTGCACCGAAAAGCGAACATTTTTTCCCGAACCGATTCCCCTGCGCCGTCGTCTTTGCTCACAGGGCGAACCTATAGGCAAACCATAACCGCATCGAATCGCAAGGGCATGCTCCTCGGTTTACAGGACGGCCGGTTGCGCCCCGCGGATTTCCGCACCGGCAGGTGCGTATTCATGGTCCCCGATTCTGAGGCTAATGCTCCTCACCAGGTTGCGCCGAAGTATCGCTGAGGCGCATAGCACGGCACCCATCAGGGCGCCGGCCACTCCACATACGGTCACGTCCTGCCCGGTGAGGAACAGGCCGCGGATGGGAGTACGCGGACGCAGTAAAGGATCTCTGAAACGCGCCGGAGTATGTGCCAGGCCGTAGATTTCGCCGTTCGCGTAGTTGGAGAAATGCCGCGTCGTGACAGGCGTCGACAGCTCGCACACGTCGATCCTGCCCTTGATTTGCGGCAGATGGCGGTACACCACGTCCAGCAGCCTCGCGGTCAGCTTTTCCTTCATCGCGCAGTACTCCTGGGGACGTTTCTTCCATCGCGTAGCGTTCCATCGCGCGAATGAGTCCCATCGCGCAAGCGTGATCACGTCGATCGTCGCGCGTCCCGGATGGCGCCGGGCGAAATCGGGGTCTTTTGCCGAGGGAAACGAGATGTACACCGGTGGCATCGCGGCGTCCGGATCTTCCAGCGCGTTCGCGAAAGTGCGCTCGTGGCGCTCGTCCGGATAGATCCACAAGTTGCTCTTCGGAAGTCCCAGTTCATCCGCAGTGTGGCGCAGGCCGAGGTAGAGACACAGGTGAGCGATCGAGGGTTCGAGCGCGGTCCGGTCCAAATTGCATCGCTCGGCCACGTCCTCGGGGAGCAGACGCTCGAACGTGTTGATCGCCCCCGCGTCACTGATCACAAGCGGCGCGCGGATGACGGCATTGTCGCTCATCGTCACGCCGACCGCCCGGCCGTTCTCGATCGCGATCCCGGAGACCTCGGCGTTGATCAGGACCTTGCCGCCGCCCGCCTCGATCACCGGCGCGATCGCGTCGAAGATTCTGCGCGCGCCGCCGACCGGGTAGTACGCGCCCTCCAAGTAATGGTTGGCGACGATGGCGTGGATTGCGAAGCTGCTCCGGGCAGGCGGCAGTCCGAAATCGCCCCACTGCCCGGTGAGCACCGCGATCAGCCTCTGGTCTCGCGTCAGTTCCTCCAGCACCGAACGCGTTGTCCGTTCGGCGTAGCGCATGAAGGACCGGCGCAACGCCGGCCCCGCGAGCGCGGCGATAGGCGCGGGGAGAGCCTTGGCCATGAAGTATCTGCCTGACGCAGCTACCACTTCGGCGACCATTGCGAGGTACTTATCGATCGCGGGCGCCTCCGGCTGAAACTGCCGCTTCAGATCGCGGCGCAGATTGTCCGCGCCCGCGTGCAATTCGTAGGTATCGGTGCCGATCACGATCCGGTCGTACACCGCACCGAGCGACGCCCATTCCAGGCTGCCGTCTGTCACCGCGTCGAATACCGCTCGGATCGCTTGTCCTGGCCCGGCTTCGCCGACGTAGTGCACGCCCACATCCCATTCGTAACCCGGCCGGCGGAAGGTGTGGGTAAAGCCGCCGGGAGTGTAATGGCGCTCGAGCACGAGCACCCGCTTGCCGCCGTATCGGGAGAGCAGCGCCGCGGCGCCGAGCCCTCCTATACCCGAGCCGATTACAATCGCGTCCCATGGGCCCGTTGAACGATTAAGATCGTAAGGCTCAGCGATTTTCATGTTCGCGGGCATCACGCACCTCGCTCAAGGAAAGAATGTTGACATTGTAAACATTAATGTTGACGATGTCAACGGGATGGGGGAAAATGAATCGATGCCGATCGCAAGCCGCAAGGCACCGCGCGCCCGCAAGCCCTACCATCACGGAAGCTTGAGGCAGGCGCTGCTCGACTCCGCACTCGAGATAATCGATGAGAGCGGACCGTCGGCGCTCTCACTGCGCGAGGCGGCGAGCAGGGCGGGCGTGAGCCATGCCGCGCCCAAACGCCACTTCGCAACCGTCGCCGACCTTTACTGCGCTGTCGCGGAGGAGGGATACGGCGCGCTCCGGGAGCATCTCTTGAAGTGCGTCGCCGAGCAGCCCGACGCTGCTCCGCTCCAGGCGCTGCGGATCCTGGGCGTCGCCTACGTCGAGTTCGCCACCACGAACCGGGGCCGCTTCCGCGCGATGTTCCATCCGGATGTGGCCGATCGGAATGCGTCCCATGCGCTGGAAGATGCGGCTGGCAGAGCCTTCGACGTGCTGGTCGTCGCAATCAAGCGATGCCAGCAGGCCGGCGAGGTTCGCGCCGGATCGCCGCGAGAACTCGCGCTGGGCGCATGGGCGATTGTCCATGGGCTCGCGATCCTGGCAGTCGATCGACAGCTCGCGAACCGGGGCTTCAGCTCCGACGATCCTCTCGTACTCGCGCGCGAGGTCACTCAGCAACTCTACCTGGGCCTGCGTCCCTGAGAGCCACATCATCGAATGCCCGGTGTGCGGTGAGGAAGCCCTTTCGTTTCGCATCCGCAGAGTGATGAATCTGCGCACCGTCGTTGGCGAGTTCTACCACAGGACGGCCTCGTGTGCCGGGTCGATGACGCCCGATATGCCGGCTACGGATCTCTTGCGCCTAGCGCTAGAAGGGGCTCGCGCGCTGGCCGCTGCCGGACACACGGTCTATGCCAGCATGCGTGAGGCGAAGGGACTCAGCGCGCCGCAAGTATCCGGAGTGCGGAAGGACGCCGCCGATCACCCCGTGGACCAAAGCCGGGCTAAAACCTTGCGGATGGACGCCGTCTGGCCTATACGGCGAGTCGATCGCACGCCGCTTTGAGGAGCAACCGATGACGAGCCCAAAAGTCGAGCCCTACCGCCATAAGGCAGGCGAGTGCCCACTGAGTGCCCACTCTCAGCTGCAACAGCGTAACCCTGCGCAACCTCGAAAGCGAAATATCCGCCCATTTTCTATCCAAGGTAACGTCACATGACCTGCCGTAACCCACGGAATACGTTTTGAAGACCGGTGGGGCCACCGGGCGCCTTTCTGCCAGCTGCCCGCGATGGAAAGGAAGCAGCTCACCGGGGGTAGGGAAGTTGGTGCCAACGTGGTGCCAAACTCAGCCGAACCGGGACGATCCACCAACGCCCACGGCAGCCGCGCTCATTGTTTTCCTCTTGATTTCATGCGGGATAGGTCCGGATGGGTACTGGTGGTTTGGTCCGAGGGCCAACTCTTAATCAGCGGGTCTGGAGTTCGAGTCTCCAACGGCCCACCAAAGGCAATAGGTCGTCTTCGGCCAGCCCAATACAGCAACCCGCCGGTGTCGTTCCATTTGAAAGCATTTCGCCTGGCGCCCGATAGATCGGGGTCCACTTCGGGCTTTCATGGACAAGTCAGGAGCGCGCGTAACTATGGGCAGGAATGTCTCGCTCGGCGAAGCGTCATTCGCGAATCAATCGATCCAACTTAGCGAGATCGCCCACCTCTACGGCCGTAGCTCCGGCCAAAACCGCGATGCGAGGTGCGTCTAGCCGTTCAGGAACTCGACCATGGCCGGGAGCGCCGTGCGATCCTGTAGCAAGAAGCCGTGGCCGCCCTCGAAGAAGCGCAGGCGCGCGCCGGCGATCCGGCTCGCAAGCTTGTGCTGGGTCTCCGGCAACGCGATGCCGTCGTAGCGCCCGGCCGCGATGAACAACGGGCAACGGATCTGCTCCAGCCTGTCCCACGTGTCATGCCCGGCGCGGGCTTCGAGTTGGCGTCGCGCACCCATCTCCCGGCCAGGCTCGCCGGCGTAAGGATCAGCCGTGAGCATGGCCACGAACTGGGCGAAGCCGTCGGGATTGGCCGCCGCCCAAGCCGCGTCGAGGCGGGTGTCTACAATCGGGATCAGGTGACGGGCGCGGTCTTCGCCTTTGAGATGTTGTATTTCGTGGAGCGGATGTGAGGCGCCGCCCGCGCCGCCCGGCGAGGTGCAGGCGAGCACCAGCCGCTCGACCTTGGCGGGATGCCTTAAGACCAGCTCTTGGGCCACCATGCCGCCGAAGGAAACGCCGATCACCTTCGCCGTTGCCCAACCTACGTAGTCCAACAGCGCAGCCGCGTCGTCGGCGTAGTCGGCCATCGAATAGACGACGTCCGGCTTGGCCGAACGGCCGAGGCCGCGCTGGTCGTAGGCCAGAAGGTCGAATGCCTTGGGCAGCGGCCCATCGAACACGTTAGGCTTGACGCGAAGGTCGCCGCCTGTGCCAGAGATAAAGAGCAGCGGTGCGCCTTGTCCGGCACGCTCATAGTAGAGGTCAATCGCGCCAAGTTGGGCCATGGGCATGGATTGAAATTCCTTTTTGTCAGGCGGTCCGCACTCGCTCGGCGGCGCTGGTACGGGCGATCTCGTTCAGATTAAACCACCTGTATCAACAGCCTGCTAGCGATTTCGCGCGAATCCGCGCTAAAGGTTGTCGAGGCAGAGGTGCACAGTTTCGCCGCCGTCGTTTATGAACTGCTCCGCGAACTTGCGCACTTGCGCATATAAGAGAGCGGGCCGCCCTGCTCGGCGAACTGGGTGACTGGATGGCGAGCGCGGGGAAGATTCGTTGTACGAAATGCGGGGCGGACAATCGCGCAGGTGCGAAGTTCTGCAGCGAGTGTGCGACACCGTTCGCCGCAAAATGCCCCCGCTGCGGAGCATCGAATCCACCCGGAGCAAAATTCTGCGACGAGTGCGCCGCATCGCTGTCGCCCGCATCGACCGTTCCTCAACCTGCTAATCAATTTCCGCAGTCGGTCAGTGTAGCGGCGGAGCAAGTCGACGCATCCGCGCTCGACGGTGAGCGCAAGACGGTCACCGCTTTGTTCGCGGATATCAAGGGCTCGACCGAACTGGAGCAGGACCTCGATCCCGAAGAGGCGCGTGCGATTGTCGATCCCGCGTTGAAGCTGATGATCGACGCGGTGCGGCGCTACGACGGGTACATCGTGCAGAGCACCGGCGACGGGATCTTCGCACTGTTCGGCGCGCCGGTCGCGCATGAGGACCATCCGCAGCGCGCGCTGTACGCGGCGCTCAGGATGCAGGAGGAGTTGCGCCGCTATGGCTCGAAGCTCCAGGCCGAAGGGCGCGCACCGATCGAGATTCGGGTCGGTGTGAACACGGGCGAAGTGGTCGTGCGCTCGATCTCGACTGGTGGCGGGCACGTTGAATACACGCCCATCGGCCATACCACCAATCTCGCATCGCGCCTGCAGAGTATCGCGCGCACCGGTTCGATCGTGGTTAGCGAGGCTACTCGGAAGTTTTCCGAAGGCTACTTCACGCTCAAGCCGCTCGGTGCAACCAAGGTCAAGGGCATCACGGAGCCGGTGAACGTTTACGAGGTGACCGGCCTCGGGCCGCTGCGGACGCGCCTACAGCGCTCTGCCGGACGCGGTTTGTCGAAATTCGTGGGCCGGCAGCGCGAGATGGACGCGATGAAGGCGGCGGCGGAGCAAGCCAAGGCCGGGCGCGGGCAGATCGTGGCCGCAATGGCCGAGGCCGGGGTCGGCAAGTCGCGCCTGATGTTCGAATTCAAGGCCACCGGCGCGGCGGGCTGGATGGTGCTCGAGGCCTTCTCGGTCTCCCACGGCAAGGCGTCGTCCTATCTGCCGGTGATCGACCTGCTGCACAGCTACTTCAAGATCGCGTCGCAGGACGACCAGCGCTCCCGCCGCGAGAAAATTGCCGGCCGCATCGCGATTCTCGATCGCGAGCTCGAGGGCACGATTCCCTACCTCTATAGCCTGCTCGGAATCGCCGAAGCGTCCGGCCCGCTGGCGCAGATGGACCCGCAGACCCGCAAGCGCGGCACGCTCGACGCGATCAAACGCATCATTTTGCGGGAGAGCCTTAACCAGCCGCTGATGATTATCTTTGAGGACCTCCACTGGATCGACGAGGGCACCCAGGCATTGCTCAATCTGCTCGCCGACTCGATCGGCACGGCGAAGATCTTGCTGCTGGTGAATTATCGCCCCGAATACACACATCAGTGGGGCAGCAAGACCTACTACACGCAGTTGCGCCTCGACCCGCTCGGCAAGGAATCGGCCGAGGAAATGTTGAGCGCGCTGCTCGGTGACGACAAGGATCTGGCGCCGCTCAAGCGCCTGATCATCGAGCGCACCGAGGGCAATCCCTTCTTTATGGAAGAGACGGTCCTGGTGCTGTTCGACGACGGGGCGCTTAAGCGCAACGGAACGGTAAGGCTTACCAAGGCTCTCAACGAGCTCAAGATTCCGCCCACGGTGCAGGCGATTTTGGCCGCGCGCATCGATCGCCTGCCGCCGGATCATAAAGAGCTGCTCCAGACCCTTGCCGTCATCGGCACCGAGTTCAGACTCGGCCTGGTGCGCAAGGTCTTGGACCTGCAGGCGAGGGCGGAACCCTCACCTACCGGCCGCGATGCGTCCGGCCGCCTCTCCCGTGAAATAACGGGCGAGGTATTGGAGTCGATGCTCTCAGAACTCCAACTGGGCGAGTTCATCTACGAGCAGCCCGCGGTGGGCGATGTCGAATACACCTTCAAGCACGCACTGACCCATGACGTCGCCTACAACTCGGTGCTGAACGAACGCCGCCGAATGCTGCACGGGCGGATCGGCCCTGCGCTGGAGTCCATGTATGCAGACCATCTGGACGAGCACGTTGCCGAGCTGGCGCATCACTACGCGCGCAGCGGCAATCCCCCCAAGGCGGTGGACTATTGCCTGCGTGCTGTGAACCAGTGCGGCGTTCGCGGGTCCAGGGCCGAAGCCATGGCGCAGTTCAAGACCGGGCTCGAACAACTGCAGAAACTCCCCGATGACGACCAACGCGCTGAACTGGAATTGGACCTCAGAAACTCTGCCTTCGATGCACTGTTTCTAATAGAGGGCTCCGGCTCGATTGAAATGGAAAAGTCGGTTACACGCTCAGTGGAGCTTTGCCGCCGGCCTGGGATCGACTCGGAGAAGAGCCGGAGGGCGCTCTTTAATTCCTTCCTGGTCCTGCTTAGCCTCGGAGAAGTGCGCAAGGCGTCCGAGATTGCGCCCACGATGATCGCAGTAGCCGAGAGGCACGGCAACCCAGTTTTTATTGCGGATGCGATCAGCTCGTTGGGGTTTGCGAGGCTTTTCTCGGCCGATTTCGAGCTCGCTGCCCAAGACCTCGAGCGGACACAAGTGCTGCTGGAATCGATCGCAAAGTCGGGGGCGGGTCTCACACAGCACCGCGTTGAGTTAACGTCCAGCGAGAGGTGGATCGTGCTGTATGATCGAGTGACCAACGGCTGCGCGTGGGCTTGGAACCTGTGGTTCCTGGGATACCCGGATAGGGCACTGGAGCTAGTAAGCATTGCGGCGGCCATCGCTCGCGAATCCGGATCCAGGAGCACCTTGGCAACGGGACATAACTTTGCTGCCACTCTCTATTGTCTGCGCCGTGAGCTTGACAGTATGAGAGAGCGGGCACAGGCAGAGACCGAGCTGGGTTCCGCGTTCACCGCCCAAAGCAAAATTTACCTTGGATGGGCAGATGCGATGGCAGGCGACCTCGAGGGCGGCATCGCGCGGATGCAGCGCCATCTGTCGCAGATTAGGTCCAGTGGCTCTGAATTCGGGAGCGCGGGGAATCTCGCGCGCTTAGCCGCCACTCTGGGCCTGGCGGGGCAGTTCGACCAAGGTCTTCGCACGATCGATGAGGCATTTCCGATCATCGAACGTACAGGCGACCGGATGTTCGAGGCGGAGGCGCATCGGGTGAAGGGCGAACTGCTGCTGGCGCAGGACGCATCGAATGCCGCGCAAGCCGAGCAATCCTTCCGCACCGCGATCGAAATTGCGCGCCGACAGAAAGCGAAATCGTGGGAACTCCGCGCGACTACCAGCCTCGTGCGATTACTCGACCAGCAAGGCAAGCGCGACGAGGCTCGCGCGATGCTCGCCGGCATCTACAACTGGTTCACCGAGGGCTTCGACACCGCCGACCTGAAAGACGCCAAGGCGCTGCTCGACGAGTTGGGAGCTTAGCCGGATCCGAACTACAGTTGGTCGCGTAACCTCGGGCTGGTGAGAACAAGATGACGAATCGAGAACGGCGCGGGTGGATCGTCGTGGGCGCGATATTCGTCACGATGTTCTTCATCTGGGGCGCGATCAACTGCGGCGCGGTGTTCTTCGTGCCGATTCTCAAGTCGTTCGGATGGACACGCGCGCGGCTCTCGGTGGCATTCTCGATCGGGTGGGTCACCGGCGGTGCGGCCGGACCGCTCATCGGGTGGCTCGCGGATCGAGTCAACCCCAAGAAGATGATGACGGTCGGCGCGATCATCACCGGTCTGTTGTGGTTCGCGTTAAGCCGCGCAACTTCATTCGGGGAATTTCTGGTAATCAATGGCCTGTTCGGAATCTGCGTGGGAGCCTCAACTGTCATTCCATGCTCGCTGGTGATCGCGAATTGGTTCGAGCAGCGGCGCGGGCTTGCGATGGGGATCGCATTCTCCGGCATGACTCTCGGCGGTGCCGCGATGACGATGGTCGCGAATTACGCGATTGCAGCCGGTGGCTGGCGCGTCGGCTATGCGACGCTCGCTGCGCCGATCGTCTTCGTGGTGGTTCCGCTCATCCTGCTTTTCGTCCGGACGAGGGATCCCTCGGAAACGCAGGCCTCGGTTGGGGCCCGCGGTGAGTCGCGGACAGTTACGCACGGCGCCGCACATCCAGTCGAACTGCCCGGCCTCGAGCTCGCCCAAGCGGTAAGAGCCCGCTCCTTTTGGCTGATCTCGGCGGCGCAGCTTTTCGCGGGCCTCAGCATCGGGATGGGCCCCCATTTCATCGCCTACCTGACCGGCGTGGGGTACAGCGCGACCTTCGCAGCCACTGTCGTGAGTCTCTTCTTTGTTGCAACCACTGCCGGAACCCTCCTGGGCGGGCCGTTGGCGGATCGATTGGGCGCGCGACCGGCGATGACCGCGACGTTCCTTCTGTCTGCGCTCGGAATGTTGGGGTTGTTGGGCGCGTCACACCCGCTCGCACTCGCGGCGAACATTCTCGCGGGCGGTTTCGGCGCCGGCGCCCTCGCGGTGCAGAGTCCGTTGGTCATCATCGAGTCGCTCGGCATCAGGCGCCTCGGCTCGGTAATGGGCATCACCGGGGTGTTCTTCACCTTCGGCGCGGCATTCAGCCCAATCGTCACGGGCAGGATTTTTGACCTGACCGGCAGTTATAGCATCCCGATCGCTTCGTTCGTCGTGATGTACATCATCTGCTCACTCGCGATTCTCGGCTGTCGGTCGCTGGATCGCGAACAGATGCGGTTCGAGATGCCCGCTCGATCGGCTGCGATATAACACCAAGGCGAAGCGTGCTCCGTGAGTGCGTTGTGAAGTGCGTGGAACCGGCGATCCGGTTGAACCCCGATGATCAGTCCTTTGAACCGATCGGCCGCGAGTTCGGTATGCAGCGTTTGCCGGCTTTGCGCGGAGGAGACGTTTGATTCAGTGGGCGCGCACGCTGACAGCGACGCGGCGAAAACGAGAATATCCACGACGATCCCGGCTATTCGAAAAGGTCCACTTTTCATCGGGCACCTCCCGGAGCGACGCGCCGTTAACCGAGCGCGGGTCGCTTTCGCCACTGGGTATCGCACCGACGCCCGCGATGCTGCCGGGCTCGGCTCAGGTGGGAAGAAGCTCTCCCATTTGCCCGGTGTCGTACCCGCATAGCTGGCTTACCTCGCGCGCAAAACGCCGCGAGTTCAGCGCGTCAAGCATCGCCTTGATCGGCATGGACTCGGCGTCTTGCTCGATGATCACGAGGTCGTAACGTTCGTCGCGATGCGGAAGAAAATGCAATCCAAAGGTATCCGCACCCAGTCGGATAGTCACTCCGACGTCGGCCAGTCCCGCCGCGATCGCGGCCGCGACCTCGAGATGGCCGCCGACTTCGAACTGGTATCCTGCGACTCGCTCGGACGGGATGCCAAGCTCGCTCAGCGCCTGGTCGAGAACCGAGCGCGCGCCAGAGCCATCTTCGCGGTTCACGATTCTCAAGCCCGGTCGCTCGAGGTCGGCGAAACCGCGAATCGCCAGCGGGTTGCCGGGCGCGGTCGCGAGTCCCAGCTCCCAGCGGGCAAAGTTCACGACCATCGAACGCCGATGGCCCAAAGCACGGCGGATTGGCGCCAGGTTGTACTCGCCGCTCTTTTGATCGCGCAGATGCACGCCGGCCACGTGCGCGCGGCCATCGACTAACGCCCGCAGAGCTTCCCGGCTCGAGCACGGCAGCGCCACCGCGTGGACCGGTGACCGCCGGCGCGCGAGCCAGTCGCCGAGCATCGCGACCGCCGGATCGCATCCCGCCATCAGGATGGTCGAATCGATTTCGTCGGGCAGTTGGAACGTGGCGACGTCCGCGCGACGGCGCCGCGCGCGCTGCAGCACGCCAGCCGCCGGCGCGAGCGCGAGATGCGCGGCAGGCTGCGCGACGGCTACGAGCTTGCCGCGCACGCGCGCGAGCGCGACGCGAGTTTGGGCAGGGGAAGGGCGCCGTCGCGCGTCGTCGAACCAGCTCGCCTCGACGACGGTTGAGGCCTCATCGTCGATCTTACCGAACAGCGCTTCAACGGTCGTGCCGAGCTCACGCGCGAGGCGGATCGCGATCGCCACGCCCGGATGGTAGGCGCCCGACTCGATAGCGCCGAGCGCCTGCCGGGAGATTCCCGCGCGGCGCGAGAGCTCAGTCTGCGTGAGGTCCCGCGCCATTCGCGCACGCGCGAGGGCGTTGCCGGTTGATGCCATAATACTTGTCAGTCCGCTCTTAACATGGCAGATCGGTACGAATATGAAAATCCTCGCAGCCTGCGCAACCGTTGTGGCTGTCGCGCTTGCCGCCGCGACGCCGTGTCGCGCTCAAAACATTTCGGAATTTGGATCTGCGATCGCGGAGTATCTCGTAAACTGGTTTCCGCGTGTCACACAAATCCAGAGCGAGCAGCCGCACTGGGTCACTCCGCTGGTGACCGTCACGCCGCGGCTCGAAGAGGAGCTGCGCTACGACCAGTTTTTCCAGTCGTCGCGCGACGGGCTTGCGACCGACAACTTCGGCGGCGGCAGGGGCCTCGAGCTCATCCCGTTTCAAAGTACGGAAGTCATAGTCGGGGTCCCGGGGTTCCTGAAGCGCAACATGCCGCGCAACACCGACGGTTTCGGCGACTGGCCGTTTCTGCTGAAGCTGCGGCTGCTGTCCTCGAACGAAGAGCACGGCAATTATATCGTCACCGCCTTCATGGGGTTCAGCGTGCCGACCGGCTCGAAGGTCAACGGCAACGGGCACGCGCTCTTCACGCCGACGCTCGCGGCAGGCAAGGGCTTCGGCGACTTCGACGTGCAGTCCACCGTCGGCGTCGCGTTTCCCAGCGGCGGTCTGGACCGGCTGGGGATGCCGCTGGCCTGGAATACCGCCATCCAGTATCGCCTCTTCAAATATTTCTGGCCGGAGTTCGAGACCAACTACACCTGGCAAACGTACGGCGCCGACACCGGCCACCAGATGCTCTATCTCACGCCCGGAATCGTTATCGGCCGGATCCCGATTCATGAACGCGTAGGCCTGACGTTCGGCGTGGGCGAGCAGGTCGCGGCGACGTTCCATCGCAACTACAACCACAACGTCATCCTGACCGCGCGGATTCCGTTCTGAAGCGTGCTCGATTCTGGCTCGTCGAATAGAACCAGAACGGGCAATTTATACCATATGTTGTGGTTTTCGGCACGGCCCGCCACCACCGGTGGGTTCGTTCCGTCAAAAAATGTTTCAGTCAGAAGCGGAGGTTGCACGATTTCGGGCGGGCTTGGCGAGTATGGGGAAGAGTCGTACATACCGTATTCGTAGCACGCTGAATCCGCTGGCGTCAGGCTGAACAGTTCATCCCGAGAGCCGACCCTGAAACCCGGATTCGCACGAAATTTGCGCGCCGGTTAGGTTTGAAAGTGCCAGCTAGGCGAGCAGGCGATGGGTCGGGGCGAGCAATGCTTCGGTCGCGATGCCGTGCGGGCATGATCCGGCGCACGGTTTCGCATCGCAGGTGACGCATGCCGCGGCGTTCGACGAGAGCATCGCGTATTCGCTGCGCGCAAGGCGGATGTCGCCGTAGTCGCGAGCGTACATCCGCGTGCGCATCACGTCGGCGATTGGCACGCCGTACGGGCATGCGTTCGCACACGCGTTGCACGCCGGACGGCACTGCGAATCGCTGTTGAGACTCGCGTAGCGATTCAGCAGTGGCAGATCGTGCGCCGCGGTCGCTCTTGCGCCCGAGGCGCCCAGGTATTCGTCGATGAGTTCCTGGCTGGTCATCGTGACGATCAGCGCGTCGACGTTAGGATTCGACAGCACCCATCGAAAGGCCGCCTGCGAGAAGGTGGCGCCGGCGGATTCGTACGGGCGCATATCGTTCAGGCGCGCGCCCATCAGGGTCTTCATCACGACCACGCCGACGCCGTGTTGTTTGGCCTTTTCCATGATGCGCGGCAGTTCGGGCTGAATGGCGACCATGTCGAAGTTGCGCAGGAAGCGCTGGTAGAAGTGCGGGTCCTGGCCGAAGTTGTGTGCGCACAGGATCACGTCGAAGTGGCCGCTGTCGATCGCGTAGTCGAGGCATTCGGCAAGGTTGCCTGCGTGCCCCGACATCCCGGTAAACCGGATTTTGCCCCGGCTGCGCGCCTGGTTGACGAATTCGTACCACTCGGGATTTTTCAATCGCGCGGGATCGTTGACCGCGTGGTTGAAGTACACGTCGATATGATCGGTCTGCAGGCGGCGCAGGCTTCCTTCGAGCGCGGTCATCATCGAAGCGCGGCCGGCGTCGGCCTCGGCGATCGTCTTCGAAGTCAGGAAGACCTTGTCGCGCTTGCCCTTGAGCGCGTTGCCGATGGTAGTTTCGGATTCGCCGCTGGTGTAGGTATCGGCCGAGTCAAAATAGTTGATGCCGCAATCGAATGCGTGGCGGACCAGGTCTTCATCGCCGGAGGCCAGGCGGCTGGCGCCGAACGAGATGTCGGAAATTTTGAGACCGGTGCGGCCCAGCGTCGAGTAGCGGCGGACGCGCGGGACAGCCTCGAGCGATGCGCTCGCAGCGCCGGCCAGCGGCAAGAGCGATACACCCACGCCGGCCAGCACGCCGCGTTTGAGGAACTCGCGTCGTCCAATGATCGAGCCGTCGCGCGATCGTTTCATCTGAGCACCTCGCGGAGCCGCGGCTCGGGCGGTCGCGGCTTGGGGTCATTCTAACGCCAAGCTGGCGCCAGAGGCGAGACGCGTTTAGTCATTCGAGGTCGCTTCTGCGGCGGTACAGAAGCAGGGCCGCGCCCGACGACACGCCGATCGCGACGAACGGGTAGGGAACGAGGTAGGCCCACGAATGCTCCTGCATCACCGCGGTGCCGTGGTACCTCAAGATGAACAGGGGCATGTTGATGATCACGTAGGCCGCGTAAAAAATCCCAAGCGGCAGCGCAAACCTGCGCATCGCAAGGATCCCGTACGCGTAGACGGCGAGGATGGTGCCGAAAATCGGCGCGACAATCATGTTGGGCACGCTCGAAAGCCGCGCACCGAAGAAGACGAAGCCGACGCCGGGATTATGCGAAAATGGCTTGCCGAAATTGGAAAGCGCCATCAGCGCGAGCAGCATCGCGAATATCGTCAGTGCCGCGCCGCGCGACTGGGTCGGCATCGCGGACACCTATCAGGCGAGATCGGCGCTGCGGCGACGCAGGATGATCGCCGTCGCGAGCGGAATGCCAACCCCGATTATGACGGGGACAAGGCTGGCAGCCAGTGGCTGCGTGCCGTGGTTCTTGGCCGCGAACAGCGCCATGTTCAGCATCACCCAGAGCAAAAAGATGTACGCGAATTGCAGCGCATAGCTGCGCATCGCCCAGATGCCGTAGGCGAAGGCCAGAAGAAATATCCCGAACAGGGGACCCAGGATCGCGTTGGGGATGCCGGTCAGCTTGGTGCCCAGAAAAACGAAGCCGTCGCCTGCGAAGATATGAAACGGTTTGAGAAAGTCGGATAGCGCCAGGAGTGCGAACAGTAGCGCGAAGATTGTGAGAGCGGCGCCGCGTGATTTTTCAGCCATCGTGGATCCCTCCCCTGGTTGAGCCAATTTCAGCCGATCCTAGTCGGCGCGCGCGCCGAAAGCATCAGCTCTTGCACGTGCATATCCA
The DNA here is from genome assembly GCA_963842085.1 of uncultured delta proteobacterium. Taxonomy (GTDB): domain Bacteria; phylum Desulfobacterota; class Binatia; order Binatales; family Binataceae; genus Binatus. Next base: position 439,431 of record CAWJET010000001.1, on the reverse strand, counting down.
CACTTGATTGGATGCGCATGGATCGGTACCCCTCACGGCATCGGATTCGATCGAACCAATGCGGAGATTCATCGCGGTTGTGGCGCTGGCCCTGTGCGCATCATGGCTCTGCGGGCCGCTTTGCGCGTTCGCGGCTACCAATCTCGTAAAGAACGGCGACCTTGCGGCCGGCTTCGACGGCGCGCCGGCTGATTGGTACGCGCTGTCCTCCGACAAGAAACTGACCAAGTTTTCATGGACTTATACGCCGGCCGCCGGCGGCGTGCTTGGAATCTCGAATCAGAGCCGGACCTTTTCGAGCTGGCATCAGGCGCTGATGCTGCGGCCGGGAATTTACGAGGTCAGCGCTGAAGCGCGCGTCGAGGGTGCGATGCTGCGCGGAGGCGGCGCGAATATCGCGATCAGTACTTACGACGGCATCCAGCTCATCTCGAATCATCTGCAAGGCACCACCGACTGGCAGACGCTCTCGTTCTTTCTCATCGAAGACAGGTGGGGCGATACGACTGAATTGCTCTGCCAGCTCGGCAGCTTGGGTTATCCGGATACGGGGCGCGCGTCATTTCGCAATATCAAGGTGATCGAGGTCGCGGCTCTGCCGCCGGGCGCGGTCAGATTCAATCTCGCCACGATTCGCAAAGTCGACAAAAACCAGGCACATCAACCGGATACCAGAGTCTCGATCCGCGCGACGGGCGTCGTATGCGGCCTCGTCCTGCTGGGGCTGCTGGGATGGGCGCTCGGCGCAATATGGCGGCCGGCACTTGGGGCAGGGCAGGGGGCATGGCTGCTGCCTGCGGGCCTCATGCTCGCGATCACGGCGGTCAAGTTTGCCGCGCTGTTTCATTTCACCGGCTTTTACTGGGACATCTGGGCGAAGAGCGATCGCGCTTTGCTGGCCGCCGCTTTGGGGCCCTCGAAAATTTACGATCCCGGCTTGCCGGTTGACGCCTATCCGCCCGGGTCGCTCTACCTGTTGTGGCTCTCGGGATGGCTCGGCAGGTTGGTCGAGCCGACTGCGAACGGCTTCCGGGTGCTGGTCGAGACGCCGCCGCTAATCGCCGATCTCTTTATCGGCCTCACGCTGTACTTCGCGGCGTGGCGCGACGGACGCAGCCTGCGCGCCATCATTATAATGACGCTGTTCGCGCTCAACCCGGCGCTCATCTTTGATACGGTGGTGTGGGGCCAGAGCGATTCGGTGGTCGCGATGCCGATGATCGCCGCCGCGATCCTGATCCTCAGCGGCCGCTATCGCCTAGGGTGGAGCGTGGCCGCGATCGCCATCCTAGCCAAGCCGCAAGCGCTGGCGTTCACGCCGCCGATTGCACTTTGGACGCTGTTCAACGCAGGCCTCGCCGAATGCGGATGGTGTGCGGGCGCATTTCTAGGCACCGTTGCGATCGGAATCCTGCCGTATCAGCTCGGACATTCGTGGGACTGGATAATCAACGTATATAAGGACCTCGGCACGCGCTTCAGCGAAGCATCGGTGGGCGCGTTCAACTTCATGGGGCTGATCGGCGGGATGGGCACGCCTGACACCGACCAGGTCCTTCTCGGCGTGTCGTATCGCGCGTTCGGCCTTTCGCTGGTGTGCGCCGTTTACCTGATCGTGTCGTATCTGGTCTGGCGCGCGCGGTCGGCTCGCGCGGCGATGCTCGCGATTTTCGTCGCGCTGTTCGGCTTCTTCATGTTCGCGCCCCGGATGCACGAGCGATACCTGTACTACCCGGTCGTATTCCTGATTCCGATCGCGTTGGACAGCGCCTTTCTCACGTCGATCTTCGCCGTCGTCAGCGCGACATTCCTGTTCAACCTCGCCTACATCAAGCATCTCACCGACACCTCGTCCTATTTTCCCGACCACCCGAACGCGGCGCTGATAGCGGCTGCCTCGATCAACCTGGCAGTGTTCTTCGCGGTGACGGCTTATGGATTGCTGCGGACTCCGCCCACTGCCGGAGAGAGAGGCGGCGAGTCGCAAGCGGGCTTCGTCGATCATAACCTCGCTCCCGACAAGGCGAGGTTAAGATTCGGCATCGGCGGACAAGGCTAGTGCGTTCGGGTGTTGCCGTTAGAGCGTGACAGTGAGAGAAGTGCGATGCGAGGGAAGCATCATGCGCCGCGCCGATCGCCTGTTCGAGATCATTCAGCGGCTGCGCAGACGCCGCGTGGTCACGGCCAGTTCGCTGGCGGAACATTTCGAGGTGAGCGAGCGCACCATCTACCGCGACATCCGCGACTTGATCGCAAGCGAGGTCCCCATCGAGGGCGCAGCCGGCGTCGGTTACTCGTTGCGCAAGGGGTACGATCTGCCGCCGCTGATGTTCAGCGAGGGGGAGCTCCAGGCGCTCGTCTTCGGCGCCCGCATGGTGCAGAACTGGAGCGACGCCGAGCTGGGCCGCGCGGCCGACGCGGCGTTGTCGAAGATCGAGAACGTGTTGCCGGCCCACCTGCAGCGGCTGTTGGACGATCGATCGCTGTGGGCGCCAAAAGACGTGCGCAAGGTGCCGGCGACGTTTGATCTTGGACGGTTGCGCGCCGCGATTCGCAGTTGCCAGAAAGTGCGGTTCCGATACTGCGACGAGAAGGGCGCCGAGACTCGCCGCAAGGTGCGTCCTTTGAGCCTCTGGTTCTATCCGCCGATTTGGATGGCCGCCTCATGGTGCGAACTGCGCGACGATTTCCGCTTCTTTCGCGTCGACCGCATGAGCGATGTCGAGTTTCTGAACGAAGCTTTTGCGCAAGAGCCCGGCAAGTCGGCCGAGGACCTCTTCCGCCATCTGCTCAGCAAGTCCTGAGCGCGATGTAAGGCTCCTGAAAGGACGCTGTCAGGATCTCGCAACCTACGCGCATTGCGCCGGATTGTCCTGACAGAGGGCTGTCAGCAGTCACGCGCGGTTCAACGGCAATGGAATGTTAAATTTTCTCCTTACGCGGCATTCGACGAGGGAGAAAGATCATGGCAACGAAACTCTCGGATCGTCCCGCAACGCAAGATCGAGTGATCGTCCTTAAGTCAGCAGAGGAGACCGCCGGCGAACTCTTCCGCTGCGAATATATCGCGCGCGTAGTTTCGGCTCCGCCCAGGGATCACATACACACGCATCAGGAGGAGCGCCTCGAAGTCGTCGAGGGTACCATGCGATGCCGGGTGGCAGGACGGGAGCACGTCCTTGGCCGGGGGAGTGTGATGATCATTCCGGCCGGCACGCCACACGCGGTGTGGAATGACGACCGCCGTGGCTCGCGCTCGATTTCGGAATATCGGCCGGCGATGAACGCCCAGGCGATGTTCCGAGGGTACATCGTCAATCGATGACAACGCTCTGCTACCGAACTTCGAGAATTCGTCCCCAGCAGGCCGGGATGGGCAGGGCGCATCGTCCGGCTGCGATGCTGCATGCGTCGCCGTCATTCAACACGTCGAGCAGACGGCCGCGTAAGATCCCGGGAATACGCAGTAGAAGAAGCAGAATCTTGAATCGCGCGCGGAAAAGCGCGCGCTGAACAAGGACCCTCACCTTCCCCTCTCCCTTGCAGGGAGAGGGGAAGAACTCCGAGCCCGGTTACGCAAAGGTCTTGAGATAATGAGAGGTTAGGATTAGACCGAATCAGGGAGGAACTTAAGTATCAAGTCGTTGATGTGATCGGGGCGCTCTTGATGGACGAAATGGCCGGCGCCCGGCACGATCTCGATTTTCAATCCCTTCGGAAACAGCTTCTCCATCCCCTCGAGCGTTTCCGCGCCGATGCATCCGTCGTTGCGCCCGTGGAACATGATCGCGGGCACGTTGATCGGCGTGCTCATCGCGGCCGCGAGCACCTTCGGATCGACCGGCATGCTGAGCACCGGGCCGAGCGTGGCGCGATAGTAGCCGAGCGCGGCCTCGAGCGTGCCCTTGGCGCGGAAGCATTGCTTGAGCGCTTCCATGTCTTCGGGCGCCCATTTCCAACCAGGCGACCAGTCGGCCCACAGCTTTTCCAGGAATGCGAAATTGTTGGCACTCACAGCGGCCTCGGCAATCTTGGTCTGGAAGAAAAATATGTACCAGGAGCGGCGCTGCTGCGCGTGGTTGGTCACCAGCGCCTCGAAAAGTTTCGAGCCATACCCGACTGCTGCCGTAATGAGCTTGGTGACGCGATCGGGCGCGGCGGCCGCGGCGCCGTATGCCGCGAGTGCTCCCCAATCGTGGCCGAACACGATTGCGTCCTTGTAGCCGAGCGCGCCGATCAGTGCGAGCGCGTCCTCGGACAACGCTACTGAATCGTAGCGGCCGTCGGGCGCAGGCTCGGTGGGCGAGTAGCCGCGCATGAACGGCGCGACGCAGTGGTATCCCGCACTCGCCAGCGCGGGCATCTGATGGCGAAACGAATGGGCGGTGTCGGGGAAGCCGTGCAGGCACAGCACCAGCGGACTATCCAAGTCGCCCATCTCGAGCACCGTGAAATTCAGGTTCGACGCGCGTACAACCCGCTGCTTCACTTGTGGTGGCATAGTAATTCAATTCTTATCGCAGGCCTTCGCCAATGACAAAGCGCGCGTGCTGTAATACGTTTCGCCACGCGTGATCATCTGATCCGCGGTTACATGGACGAATCGATTTCTCACGCCACAGAAAATCCCGCGGCGCGACGCGATGCGCTCCGCGCTCTCGCCGTGTTGTTTCTTCGACTCGGCACGATTGCGATGGGCGGTCCCGCCGCCCACATCGCGATGATGGAGGACGAGGTCGTGCGCCGCCGGCGATGGCTGACGCACGAGCGCTTCCTCGACATGCTCGGCATCTGCAACCTGATTCCCGGCCCCAACTCGACCGAGATGGCGATTCACATCGGGCAGCAGCAGGCGGGACTTGCGGGGCTGATAGTCGCCGGCGCGTGCTTCATCCTTCCGGCCGCCGCGATCGTGCTGGCGATCGCATGGACCTACGTGCGGTTCGGCGCGATGCCGCAGGCGGTCGGTCTCCTGTATGGGGTCAAGCCGGTGATCATCGCGGTCGTGCTGCAGGCGCTGTGGGGACTGGGGCGCACCGCAATCAAGTCGCGCATCCTCGCGGCAATCGCGATCGTTGCGCTGGCCGCGTCACTCCTCGACGTGAACGATCTTATCGTGCTGCTCGGCGGCGGAATCGTGATGCTCGCGATTCGAGCTGTCGAAGATCGCGCCGGCACACGCGCGGCGCTCGCCGCGATCCCGACCGTCGCCACGCGCGCGTCCGGCGCGAAAGCAGCTGTGCTCGCCGCAGCCGCGGTCCCGTTCAGTCTCGCCACTTTGTTTCTGTTCTTTTTGAAGGTGGGCGCGGTGCTCTTCGGCAGCGGCTACGTGTTGCTGGCGTTCATCCGCACCGACCTGGTCGATCGATTGCGATGGCTGACCGAGGCGCAGTTGCTCGACGCCGTCGCGGTCGGCCAGGTCACGCCGGGGCCGGTGTTCACGACCGCGACATTTATCGGCTACATCCTCGGTGGATTCCGCGGCGCGGCAGTCGCGACGCTTGGAATTTTTCTGCCGTCGTTTTTCTTCGTCTCGCTCAGCGGGCCTTTGATCCCACATCTGCGCCGCTCCGCGCTGGCCGGCGCGTTTCTCGACGGCGTCAACGTCGGCGCGTGCGCCTTGATGGCGGCGGTGACCCTGTTTCTCGCGCGCGCCGCAATCGTCGACGTCACCACGATGATTCTCGCGGTCTCGAGCGCGATCATCTTGATCCGCTACCGCGTGAATTCAGCGTGGCTGGTGCTCGGCGGTGGACTGATCGGGTTCGCGACGACCGTCTGGCGCTAATCTGACTCGTTACCCGGGGAACATTTGTGAGGGTGAGCAAGGCGCGACTAACTATGTTGGTGCAATCGGTTGTAGCGCACGACGTTAGTATCCTGTAATGTCCTAGTCCGCGACGGCAAGCACATTCAGCTCCCCGCCTTGGAATCGAAGGCATCCCGGTGAAACGTGAAAATGTGCTGATGCTGGCGGGTAGCCAGGAATGCGCATGCGCGTCCGACCGCCCGAGGCATCATCATCCGTGCAGCCAAACGGGCGCGGGCGGTGATGTGGGTAAATGCGACAGTTGGAGAGACGAATGGCAGCAGCTTTCACGACCTTGAGCACGACCGAAACCCTAAAGAGCGAGCCGTGGAAGCAGCCATGGTGGCATGCCTCGGGGCGCGACATTTCGATACTGTCCTGGGTTTGCCTCATTCATATTACCGCCGCGATTGGACTGGTGCTTTATCCGATTCCCGGATGGCGCATATTCCTTGGCGCGGTGGCGCTGGTATTCATAGGCGGATTGGGCACCACGGTCGGTTATCACCGCGCGATCGCGCATCGCTCGCTCACACTTAATCCGTGGGCGCGCGGAGTGCTGATTTTCTTTGCGATGTTCAACGGTTCCGGCGCGCCGACTACCTGGGCCGCCGGCCATCGGCTGCATCACGCCAAGGCTGACACCCCGGAAGACATCTCGAGCCCGGTGTGGGGCGGTTTCTGGTGGGCACATCTGCGCTGGCTGTGGCAGGCCGGCGAGCCGCCGATCGATCGCTACTGCCCCGATCTGAGCGGAGTCTCGTATCGCGCCTGGCGATGGTTCCAGACGCCGATCCTCGCGCTCTCATATCTCGGCGGTTTGTATTTCAGCCCGGCCGCATTTTTCTGGCTCGGCGCGATTCGCCTGTGTTTCGGACTGCACGCGCAATGTTTCGTCAACAGCGTTTGCCACACCGAACCGGGGATCACGGTGGGCCAGGATTCGAGCCGCAACGTAAAATGGCTCGCGCTGATGCATCTGTTTCAGGGCGAGAACTGGCATCGCAACCATCACGCGCGCCCCGGCTCTGCGCGTCTCGGATGGACTTGGCGCCAGCCCGACGCCGGCTACATGCTGATACTCGCGCTCGAGAAGTTCGGCCTTGCGACCGACGTTCGCCACGGCACGCCGCGCGGCAGGGCCGACTCGGACGATCTGGTAGTCAAAGCAGCGTAATCACCAATCCTAACGGACCGTTTAGGTTGCGTAACCAGCGGACTTGCCGTGCGTATTCCTTGTCAGAGGAATGAAAATGAATACCGCCGGCTTCATATTTACCGCGATTCTTTCTGCAGTAATCATGCTTGGAACGGTGATGGCCGCGGCGAACGCGGGAATGACACAGGTCGCATCGTCGTCCGCCATAACGATTCTCTAGCTTGAATCCTATAAGCGCGATCTTGCGATGCAAGAAGTGCAATCAATGAAGGAGCACTTCAAACTCGCGAGCCTCGCAGCAGCCTGCGCCCTGATGCTGCTGGCGGGAGTGCGCGCCGCGTTCAGTGCCGGGTCAGCGACAGCGTCGCTCATTACAGCCGCCATCGACGAGAATTCGCTGGTCACGCTCGCCGGCAACACTCGCGCTGAAGCGACCGCCGCAAATGACCGCGGTACGGTTGCTCCCGGCTTTCCGATGGAGCACATGCTGCTCCAGTTGCGACGCTCTGCCGCGCAGGAGCAAGCACTCGAAAAATATCTGGATGAACTCGAGGATCCGAAGTCGCCGAACTATCACCATTGGTTGACCGCGCAGGAGTTCGGCGAGAAGTACGGATTGGCCGGCCAGGACCTCGCGAAGATCACGGGCTGGCTGCAATCGCATGGCCTCACCGTCAACCGCACTTATCCCAACGGCACGGTGATCGATTTCTCGGGCACCGCCGGCCAGGTGGGCGAGGCCTTCCACACCGGGATTCACCACCTCGCGGTGAATGGTGCGGCGCATATCGCCAACATGAGCGACCCGCGGATTCCCGCGGCGCTGGCGCCGGCGGTTGCCGGGGTGGTGTCGCTCAACGACTTCAGGCCGCGCGCGATGAACCAGCCGCGTCCCGGCTACACCGTCACCAGCGGCGGAGAGCAGGAGAACCTGGTCGTGCCGGCGGACCTCGCGACCATCTACAATCTCAATCCCCTGTTCGCGGCCGGCTACTCCGGGCAGGGACAGACGATCGTGCTGATCGAGGACAGCGATCTTTACAAGACCTCGGACTGGAACACGTTTCGCAGCGCGATGGGACTGGCGAGCGCCTACCCCGCGGGCTCGCTCAGCCAGGTTCATCCGGGGGGCTGCACCGACCCTGGAATAAATGACGCCGACGCCGAGGCCGAGATCGACGTGGAATGGTCGAGCGCCGCCGCGCCGAGCGCAGCGGTCGAGATGGCTTCGTGCGCCGATACGGCGACCACCTTCGGCGGATTCATCGCGATGGCGAACCTGCTCAACGAATCGAAGACGCCAGCGGCTATCATGAGCATCAGCTACGGCGAGTCGGAGGCGGATAACGGCGCGGCGCAAAACGCGTACATCAATTCACTGTACCAGCAGGCGGTGGGCGAAGGTGTTTCGGTGTTCGTGGCGTCGGGTGACGAGGGCGCAGCGAGCTCCGATGCCGGCAATACAGTGGCGACGCACGGCATCGGAATCAGCGGATTCACGTCGACGCCATATAACGTGTCGGTCGGCGGCACCGATTTCGGCGATACCTACGCGCGCAGCAACGGCTCTTACTGGAGCGACTCCAACAGTGCTGATTACGAATCGGCGCTTTCCTACGTTCCGGAGATTCCCTGGAACGATTCATGCGCGAGCGGGTTGATCGACAACTACCTCGGCTATAGCACTGCGTACGGCTCGAGCGGGTTCTGCAATAGCGCACAAGGCTCGCAGGATTTCCTGGCCGTCGTCGCAGGCAGCGGCGGCCCGAGCGGATGCGCTACGGGCTCGCCGTCGAGCAGCGGCGTCGTCGGCGGAAGCTGTGCGGGCTACGAAAAGCCGAGTTGGCAGTCGATACTTGGCAACCCTCACGACGGCGTGCGTGACATCCCGGACGTATCGCTGTTCGCGGCCGACGGCGTTTGGAATCACTACTACGTAGTCTGCTACTCCGACCCGGCGTCGGGCCGTTACGGCGCGCCGTGCACGGGTGCACCAGACACTTGGGCGGGTTTCGGCGGGACGTCGTTCGCCTCGCCGATCATGGCTGGGATTCAGTCGCTGATAAATCAAAAGACCGGAAGCCGGCAAGGCAACCCGAATCCTGCGTACTACGCGTTGGCCAATGCGGAGTATGGGTCGGGTGGCACGGCCTCCTGCAACTCGACGCTTGGCAATGGCGTCGCCAGTTCATGCATTTTTTACGATGTGACGCAGGGCGACATCGACGTGCCGTGCAGCGGCTCCCATGACTGCTACACACCGTCGGGCAAGTACGGCGTGCTGTCGGCGTCTGACTCCGAGTTTGCGCCTGCGTATCCGACGGGCACCGGATGGAGCTTCGCGACCGGCATCGGAACCGTCAACGCCTACAACCTGGCGATGGCATTCGGCGGCACCGGGCCGACGCCCACCCCGAGTGCGACGGCGACGGCAACGCCCACGCCAACTGCGACGGCAACGGCAGCAACACCCACTGCCACGCCGAGTTCAACGCCTACGCCGACGCCCACGCCGACATCGACGCCGAGCGGGGTTCCCGAGTCGCTGAAGGTCAGCGCGTCGTTGGTCAATTTCGGCGAAGTGAAAGTGGGGCACGTCGCAAACCGGACGGTGAAGTTCGGCAATCCGGCCAAGCACGGATTGCCCATCACTTTCGGCAATCCGCTGGCGACGGTCCCGTTGACCAGCCCGCAGATATTCGGATTTCCCCAGGGCCAGGGCGCGTCGACCTGTGGCGCGCAGCTATGGCCGAAAGAGAAGTGCAAGCTCGTAGTGCTGTTCGCGCCGACGTCGCCGGGTCCGACCTCGTCGACGGTGACGATTTTTGACAACGCGGGAAATGCGAACCAGACGATCGAGTTGAAGGGGACCGGGGAGTGAGGCGCGCTACACGGGGACTTTTGCGGCGAGATTGAGCAGTTCCTGCAGCGTCTGATTCGCCCACCAGCGCCAGGGCTTTAATTTCTCCGCGCCCGCTTTGGATTCAATGCGAGCGAAACTGTGGAATGATATCCTCGGCGAAGGCCTGGATGTCTTCCTCGGCCGTCAGCGGCGGGCTGTGCATAAAGATGAAATGCGTGACACCCGCCTTGATGTAGCGTTCGAGCTTGTCCACGCATTCCTGCTTGTTGCCGATAATCATCATGTCGCGTGCGCGATCGGGCGTCGTCTGCGCCATCATCGCGACGACCGATGAGAGCATTTCTTCGCGCTGTTTCGGCGCCTTGTAGCAGAGCCCGAGGGCCAGGGTCTTTTCGATTTCGTCAGTGTTGCGGCCGACCGTGTCGCCGTGACGCTCGATCACACCGATCAGCCGCTTCATTTCCGCGGCGTCGGCGTTGCCCATGTTCCACATGTCCGCGTGTTTCGCGACGATCTTGAGCAGCACCTTCTCGCCGTGTCCGCCAATCATCAGCGGCAGATTTTTCTGGATCGGCTTCGGATTACAGACAGCGTCCACGACGTTGTAGTGCTTGCCCTTCAGCGTGGTTTTTTCATGCGTGAACATGCCCTTGATTATCTGGCACGCTTCGTCGAGCGCCTGCAGCCGGCCCCCCACCGTTTTGAAGTCGAAGCCGAGGCTCCGATGCTCGGCTTCGAACCATCCGGCGCCCAGTCCCAGGTTGAGCCGGCCACCGCTGACGTTGTCGAGCGTCGCCGCCATCTTCGCGGTGAGAGTCGGGTTGCGATAGGTGTTACCGTTGACCAATGCGCCGATTCGCGCGCGCCGGGTGTTCTGACTGAGTGCGCTCAGGAGAGTCCAGCCTTCGAGGCACGGCCCCGCAGGGTCGGGCGAGAAGATCGGATAGAAATGGTCGAACACCCACAGCGAGTCGTAACCCCAGCCGTCGGCTTTCGCCCAGAAACTGCGCAGCTGTTCCCACTCGATGTTTTGCTGCCCGGTCTGAACTCCAAAGCGAATTGGATGCTGGTCCATGGAATCTTTCCTTTGTGCTTGCTGCTGAGAGACGGCGGCGAAGGTTTTCGAATTTTCTATGCGGGGACTTTTGCCGCGAGATTCAGCAGTTCCTGCAGCGTCTGATTGAAGCGGTAGAACTTGTCCTCGCGCAACTGATCGGTGGATTCGAGCCAGAGCTCCTCACCCACCAGCGCCAGCGAACTGAGCGTATGCCGAAGCTGCGGCCGGCCGTTTTCGGCAATCTCGCCCAGCATCCGATCCCAGATCTCGCGCTTGCCGCAGATGACGAAGTCCGGATCGTACGCGTTGAGATCGGCGACCGGCCTCGCCTCGGTCAACTGATAGCCGTCGATCACCAGCCCCACGATCCGATCGCCGCCGTTGCCGGTGCTGCTCGGCACGACCCGCACCGCGAAGCGGGTCTCGGCGTAGCCGAGCCGCCTGAAAAGTTCACCCTCGGCATGCATCAGCCTGCCGAGGGTGAGGAACCACTCTGAATCGGGAAACGATGGCATCAGGCCGCCGCTTCGAACAGCTTGTTGAAGTCCGTCGGCAGGATGCATCGCGGACGGCGGTCGAGGCCGGCCGAGTCGCAGCGCTGCAGGTACTCGTGCACGATTCGCCGCCACAACTGCCCTTGCAGCTCCATGCCTTTGTCGAAATGCTCGACTCCGCCGCCCATCAGGATCGCCATAGGCTCCACCGCCTCCGGCACGCTGAACGTCTCGAGCAGAATGCGCTCCGCGTCGTCGAGCTGCTCGTGCAGTTCTTCCGCGACCGCGGGATTCGCCTTGAGTTGCGCGCGGATATGCATCGTGCCGAATCCGACGTGCCGCGATTCGTCCTGCATGCATCGTCGGAAGATTTCCTGATCTACGCGGCTCGGCGCCAGGAACTCGCCCTGTCGGAACATCGTCAGCACGAAACCCTCGCCCAACAGTTGCAAGCGGCCGGTCTGCGCCGAGAAACTCGGGCAATCGAAGATTCGCTTCAATGACAGCTCGCTTATGGGGCTGGCCTTGCCGAGTCCGCCGCCGTTAGCGAGCGCGCGCTTTCGGAACACGTCCATGTGACGCGCTTCGTCCATCGCCTGCGTCGCGAGGAACATCTTCACTTCGAAGAAGTCGTGATTCATCTGCCCCATCCATCGCGTCGGCGCGTCGGCCGCGATGAATTCCACCTCGGTCAGGAAGGTGCACAACTGGCACATCGCGCGTTCCAGATCGTCGGGCAGCGGCTTGAGTTCGGTCCACGGGATGTCGCGCGCGGAGCTCCACTGGCGCGCGACCGCCTCCTCGTACAGCTCGGTCACGTTGTCGGCCCAGCACTCGGCCTTCTCGTTAATCGTGAATCCGAGCGAGGGCACGTCGTCGGGAATCACTGCGCCGCGCGGCGCCATCGAGCGATGCGCTCCGCCATGCTCGGGGATGATTCCGTAACTGCCGATCTCGATGTCCTTGAGGCGCAGGCCGAGGTTGCCGGGCTTGGCGCGCACGCCCCATTCGCCCATCTGGTTCATCCAGCCGAGGTCAGGAGTGCCGGACTCGTAGAGTTTCTGCAGATAGACGGAAGGTTCGAGTCTGTATTTAGCTTCCGAGCCCACCCGCTCTTCATCTTTGATATGAACTGATCCCATTCGGCTGTCCTCCTGACCATGCGCGGATACGAGTTTTTCACTGACGCGGAAGTCGCGCCGAAAATACCGGCGGCAAAGTGCTAAACTGAAGGGCGTATCAGAAGCGTTTCTGAAAAGTCAATCCGTCGCAGTTGCGCAAACCAAGCAAGCGGCAGTTTTACATTGCCTTGTCGCGATGCTTTTGTAAGCGGGGCTCCTCACCAATCCAACCGGCCAACGGAGGGCGCGTCGTGTCGATACTCTCAGAGTTCAAGCAGTTCGTAATGAAGGGCAACGTAGTTGATCTCGCGGTTGGCTTCGTCGTTGGCGCCGCGTTCGGCAAAATCGTCACCTCGTTCACCAACGACATTCTCATGCCGCCGATCGGGCTGGCGCTCGGCGCGGTCGATTTCTCAAACCTGTTCATCAACCTTTCGTCGAAGCACTACGCCACGCTCGCTGCGGCCAAGGCCGCGGGCGTGCCGACGCTGAACATCGGGTTGTTCATCAACACGATCATCGATTTCCTGATAATCGCGTTCGCGGTCTTCATACTCGTCAAATGGGTGAATCACCTTACCGGCGCAGATATACCGCCGCCACCCAACACCAAGGATTGCCCCTACTGCGTCAGCGCGATACCGCTCGCCGCGACGCGATGCCCCCATTGCACGTCGGAACTGAAGGCGGCGTAGCGCTACCAGAGCGACCACAAATGAAAATTAGAGCGGGCGCGTGCATCGCACGCGCCCGCCTTCGATCAATCGCAAACGATCGCGTTTACTTGTGGCCGCCCATCACCGTTCCGGACATTGGATCCAGCAATGTCTGGTATTGATGGCCCGGGTTCACCTTCTTTGAAAAGTCGAACATGTTATCGATTGAGCCCGACAGCGCGTCGAACGAACCATTGCCGATCCTCCCGAGGTTCCAGTTGTCTTCGACGAAGTGGATGATCGAGCTCTGGTCGGTCAAGGTGTGATCGACGAAGTCCTGCTTTGCCCACGGCGAGATCACGAGCATCGGGATGCGCGGGCCATGGCCGCAGCGGCCCTCGATGCCGTCGAGCGGCGTGCCGTTGCCGCACTTGCCGAGTCCGTTAAGCTGATCGCTGTTCTGGTCGCTGGTTGTCCCGAAGCCGGTCTGTGTCCACGCCGAGGGGTTGACGATTGGGCCTATTACATGATCGTACCAGCCGTCGGAATCATCCCACGTGACAAAGATCGCCGTGCTGCTCCAGAGATTGGACTGCTGGACCGCATTGATGACGGTGACCAGCCATTGCTGCTCGAGCAACGGATCGGAATAGCCAGCATGACCGTCCATGTTGGCGGGCGCTTTGATGAAGCTCACCGCCGGCAGGTAGTTCGCATTCAGCGCGGCGAAAAAGTCGTTCGTGTCGTAGTTGTGATTAGCGGCGTCAGTGGGCGCATCGAACATACCGTACTCGCTCGGCGGAACTGTAGGGCGGGCGTGGGTGGGGTTCGCGGTGTCCGCAAAATACTGAAAGAAGGCGTGATGCGGTATGTAGTCGGCGGTATAGTTCATATCACCCGGCTGTGGCGGAAAATTCGTGGTGTCGTTGGCCGCGGTCGCCGGACTCGAGCGTTTGCATCCCGTTGTTCCGTTGGTATTCATGACGGTCAGATCGAAACCGCCCATGAACGAAGCAAAGCTTAATCCCTGCGCTCTCAGCAGGTCGCCGATACTCTGCCCACCCATCTGAATCGTCGGCAATTTCGAGCAGACATCGCCGGTGGGATCCAGGTCTCCGGTAAGGGTGCCCGTGAGGCCGGTCGGATTCGCGATCTTGGCGGAAGCAGCGCTGACAGTAGCCGGATAGGTGGTGCCGGCGACCAGGTTCAACACGCCAGGCGTCGACGGCCCGAAGGTCGTGCCGAAGAAATTGTCGTTCAGCGCGTAGTTCTGCGCGTAGTTCCACAGCGCAGTGACGGTGTTGCCGTCGAAGTAACCCTCGTTGATGCCATTGCCCATTCCGTACGAGTAGTTTGGGAGGCAAAAGGTGCCCGGTGCTGAGCTTCCGCCCGAACCGACGCTGGCCGGAAAGAGATCCATCAATCCCATATCGAAGGCCAACTGCTCGTCGCCGTAGTCGTGATCCTGGTCGCAGGTCGACGCCTGCGAGCGATCGAGGAGGAAGGGATTGATCTGCGGCACGTTCGCGGGGTTGTTCTTGTTCGGATTGTTGGTCAGGAGCGATCCGGTCAACCCGTTCACGGTCGGCGTTCCGGGTTGCGCTACGAAGCCGGTCGTGTTCGGATAACTGGCGAAGTAGTGATCGAAAGAAACATTTTCCTGAAAGAGCACAATTACGTGCTGGATTGGCGTCGCCGCGCCGGCGGTTTCCGCCATCGGCTTCGCCATCGCTGGCGACGCGCAGACCGATGTGATCGCGAGCGCACTGATAGCGCGCGCGAGTAGCTTAGTTACTCGCATACTGAGCATTCCTCCCTGGGTTTTTGCGCGGACCGAATCGATCCGCGAGAGGTGCGACACTAGCCAGCGCAGGTGACGGCGCGATGACGAAGGTTTTGCGGCGCGATCAATTTGCTGTGACGCGCGCGGTTCAATTGTGAATCGTGACTATGAACCGAAGCGGCAAAAGAAACCCGCGTCGATGATAACGCGGGTTCCTGTTGCTTAAGGAAAGCTACGTGCCGAAGCTGCGGCTACTCGCCGGCCTGCGCGACGTCGGCCATCGCCTTCGCCGCGCGCTCGCAAATCTCACTCAGGACGTCGTCGGTGATCACGGTTGAGAGCGCAATCATGCCGCGTGGTGCGAGAAACAGCCCCTGATTGAGCGCCGCCAGATGGAAATTGGCGACCGCGCGCGCGTCGTCGCGGGCGATCGTCGCGGGCGGCGGCTCTTTGAGAAAAAACACGTTCATCAGCGAGCCGTAGTGCCGCACGGAAAACGGCAGTTCCACCTGCCGCGCCGCGCGCGCCAGCTCGGCTGCCAGCCGCTCGCCCTGTTTGGCCATCTTGTCGATTCGCGCCTGCGTCAATTCGCGGATCGACACGGCGCCGGCCGCGCAGGTGACGGGATTGCCGTTGAACGTGCCCGAATGAAAAATCGAGCCGCGATTGCGCGGATCGAACGCCGACATCACGTCCTCGCTGCCGCCGATCGCTCCGACCGGGAACCCTCCGCCGATGATCTTCCCGAACATCGTCAGGTCCGGCTTGACGTCGAAAATCTGCTGCCCGCCGCCTTCGGCCAGCCTCAGCGTGATCACCTCGTCGACGACGAACATCGCACCGGCACGGTGCGTCGCCTCGGCCACGCGCTCGAGAAATCCCGCCGGCGGTTCCACGATTCCCGCCGAGCCGAGCACCGGCTCGAGGAACACCGCCGCGATTTCCGCGCCGCGCTCCGACAGCAGCGCCTCGAACGCCGTCGCTTCGCCGAAGTCCGCCAGCATCGTGCGCTCGCCGTCCTGTCCGGCCAGCCCGACTTCCAAATCCTCGTACGATCCATGATAGCCGTAGCGCGCCATCAGGATGAGCTTGCGGCCGGTGAGGCGCCGCGCGACGTGCGCCGCGAGCATCCCGGCCTCCGTCCCCGAATTGCAAAATCGCACGCGCTCGACAGACGCGACCCGCTCGCACAACAGCGTCGCCAGCTCGAGCTGGGCCTCCGAGCGCGCCGGCCACGAGCTGCCATCGCGCACCGCCTTGGTCACCGCCTCGACGATCGGCGGATACGCGTTGCCGTGAACCAGGCTGGTGTAGTTGCCGAGCAGGTCGATGTACTTGTTGCCGTCAACGTCCCACAAAAAAGGCCCTTCGCCGCGCTTGAGCGTGAGCGGGTAGGGCCGATAGTAGGTCGTAGTGCGCGTGTCCCCGCCGGGCATCACCCGCTCGGCCCGCTTGGCGAGCTGCGCGGATTTTTCGGTCGCTGCGCGATACTGTTCCTCGATACTGTTCATCGTTCCCGTCCCTCGATGAGATACCACGAGCGGTTGCACGTCTGCTTCCATTATAATTTCCTCAATCATTTGCCGGTATCTCGCCGCCGCAAGTCAAGCTCCCTGCCGCCGACAGCTTTGCCGATGCACACTACTGTCTACTATGACCGCTCGAACGAATCAAATTGTAAGAAATTATAACACGATGACAGGCGGGAGTTAATTCTAACCTCCGGATGGTTGCGGCAGGCGCTTCACGACTCGGCGGGCATCCCAGCCGCTTACTGCACCGCCGCGATCGCTTCCATTTCGACCATCAGTCCCGCGACCGCGAGCGACGTCACGCCCACCAGCGTCGAGGCGGGCGGCTCCCCTTCGGGGAACAATTCGGCGCGCGCCTCGCGCATCGCGGAGTAGTCAGACTGCTGGTAGTTAACGATGTAAGTATTGGTCTTCACTATGTCGGCGGCGGTGGCTCCTGCAGCCGCCAGCGCGGCCTTCAGGTTCGCGGCCGCCTGGCGAATCTGCGCTTTCAGGTCGCCCGGCCCTACCAACTTGCCTTCCTTGTCAACCGAGACCTGGCCCGAAATGAATACCAGCTTCGCCGGCCCCGCGACCGTCACGACCTGGGTAAAGCCGCGCGGGGTCATCAACGTATCCGGATTGATGTACTTTTTTTCCACTGGTCTGCTCCTCGCTCAAGTTTTCGGTTTGCCCTCGCCGTACTGCAGTACCTGCACCTTCTCGACCGTGATCAGTCCCGAGCCCATCATCTGGTCGAGCACGGGTAAGAACGCGTCGATCTTCGCCTCGCTGTCGACGATCTCGATGATCATGGGCAGGTCCTCCGACAGCCGCAGGATTTTTGCCGAATGCAGATGGCTCGACCTGCCGAAGCCCATCGGACCGCGCAACACCGTCGCGCCTCCAAGCTGAAGTTCGCGCGCCTTCAGCACGATCGCTTCGTAGAGCGGCTTGTGGTCCGAGCGTTCGCTCTCGCCAATAAAAATTCTCAGCAACACCGCATCGCGTGGGATTTGCATTGCTACACCCCTCGATTAAGCGCAGTCGCGGCGATATACCCGACCGATACTGACAGGACGCAGAGGATAACCGAACCGGCGGCGTTCATTGCGGCCGGCATCCACTCGCCCGCGCGCATCAGGGAAAGCGTCTCGAGCGAGAAACTCGAGAACGTCGTGTAGCCGCCGCAGATTCCAACCATCACGAATTGCCGCGCCGGCGTGCCGACGAGCAAACGCCCGTCGGGGCCGGTCAATGTCGCGAAAAAACCGATCAGCGCGCAGCCCGTGACATTCACGAACATCGTGCCGTACGGAAACGTGCCGCCGGTGAGCGTGGCGATCACGCCCGAAAAAAAGTAGCGCCCCATCCCGCCGAGCGCGCTGCCGATCGCAATCAGGAAATACGCGAGCACCCGCAATCCTCCACTTACAGCGCCGCTGACTGCGCGAGATGCCCGCCCTCGGCGACTGCGTTCACAATCAGATGAAGATAGATGAGTCCTCCGTACGGATGCCACCGCTCGAGCATCCTGCCGACGCCGTCGTACGTCGGCTTGCCGCGCGCGCCGAGCCATTCGAACAGTCTGTTGCGGCCGCCAACGTCGTCGCCCGGGAAAATATTGATCCGCCCGAAGCCCCGCAGCATCACGTACTCCGCGGTCCAGCGCCCCACGCCGCGAATCGCGGAGAGGCGCGCGACAGCATCGGCGTCACCGAGCCGCGCGATCGACGCGAAGTCGCGGTCCTTCCGATCGATCGCCAGGCGCGCGAGTCCGATCAGGTATTCCCCTTTCTGCCTGCTCAGCCCGAGCGCGCGCAGCGAATCAGGGTTCGAGCGCGCAATCGCGGCGGCGGCCGGGAACGATCGCAGCGGCGGCGCCGCGCCATCGGCCTCGCCGGGAATTCCGTAGGCCTCGGCGAGCCGGTTCAGCACATGCATTCCGGCGCTCAGCGAAACGAGCTGGCACGCGACCGCATTCGCGAACGCCTCGAACACCGTGGCGTAGCGCACCGGTTTCATGCCCCGCAATCGGTCCGCCAACTCCCGCAACCGCGCATCGCCGCGCGCGAGCCGGTAGAAGTCCGACAGGTCGCGCTCCAGCCCGAGCATCTTCGTCATGAGCGCGGCCACTTCCGACTTCACTCCATCCGGTCGCGCGGCTGAGATCCGCACTTCGATTTCCGGACGCGTGCCGCGCCGTGTCTGCCTTACCGCGACCGCCACCGGTGACTTGCCGATCACCAACACACGCGACCAGACGCCGCCGTCAAATCGATCGACCACGTTGTGCGCTCGCCGGCGTAGCGCCCACACCGTCAGGTCGAGCCTGAACGGTGGATGCGGCCGAAGTGCGAACGTCAGCTCTGGCACACGCCACCGCGGAACACGCTACTCGATTTCGCTGTCGGGAATCTTTTGCTGCTGCGACGAGGTCGTGGACTTGTTGCTTTGCGTACTCGATGCGCTTGCGGCGGGCTGGTTCTTGTCATGCTCATACTTGTAGCCCGAGTACGCGAGACCCGGAATCATCAGCGCGGGACATCCCGAACAAAAGATCGCAGCCGCCGCTGCCAACGCAATCGTTACAACTGATTGTCGCCGGGTGCGCATTTCACCACCACCGCCGCCGCCAGAACTTACGCCTCGTTGCCGCCGATGCCGATGCGACTCTCCAGCGCGCGCACGCGCCGGATAATTTCCGGCAGCCGCGTCAGCACGACCGCGTAGCGGCGGAACTTGCGCACGTCCACGGCAGGGATGCCCGAGACGATTGCGTCGTCCTTCAGGTCGTTGTGGATGCCGGCCTTCGCCACCACCATGACGCGATCGCCGATCGTCACATGGTCGGCGCATCCGACCTGTCCGCCGAACAGGCACCATTTGCCGATCCGGGTCGAGCCGGAGATTCCGGTGTGTCCCGAAAATCGCGAGTACTCGCCGATTTCGCAGTTGTGCCCGATATGCACCTGGTCGTCGAGCTTCACGCCGCGATGCAGTACCGTCGCGCCCATCATCGCGCGATCGACGGTAGAATTCGCGCCGATCTCCACATCGTCCTCGAGGATTACGCTGCCGACTTGCGGAATTTTGATCAAGTCGCCGTTCTCCTCGACGAAGCCGAAGCCGTCGGCGCCGATCACCGCGCCGTTCAAAATGGTCACGCGGTCCCCGATCACCGTGCCCTCGCGAATCGACACGCCGCTGTGCGCGGTGAAGCGATCGCCGATGCGCACGCCCGGATAAATCGTCACGTTCGGGTGAATCACCGCGTCGCGCCCGAGCGTAACGCCTGCGCCGATCACCGCCGACGAGCCAATCGACGCGTCCGCACCGATCTTTGCGTCGGGTGCGATCGAAGCCCGCGGGTCGATTCCCGGCGCGGGCCGGTACGCTGGGAAAAAAATTTCGAGCACGCGCGCGAAGTCCGCGTAGGGATTCGCGCTGATCAGGGTCGCGCACTTCGCGCCCGCCGCCAGCTCCGCCGTCGTGATTGCCGCCGACACGTTGGATTGCAGCGCCGGCGCGTACTTCGCGCTCGCGACGAAAACGATCATGCCGGGACCGGCCGCCTCGATCGGTGCCGGCGCGAAAATCTCCACACCGCCGTCACCGCGAGTTTCGAGTCCCAGCTTCGATGCGAGTTCCTTGAGTTTCATCTTGATGCCCCGGGTTTCCTGTCGGCGAGAGTTGTTTCAGTGGTCAGTCTTCAACGCGGCGCGCGCATCGCGATCATCGCGTCGGCCAGCTCTGCCGGTTCGATTTGCGTCAGGCAGTTGTAATGACCGAAACGGCAGGTGTGCGCCAGGCATGGGCTGCATTCGAGCTTGCGGTAAATCACGCGTGTCTTCGGTCCCAGCGGCCCCGTCCGACGCGGATTGGTCGATCCGAAAATCGCAACGGTCGGAATTCCGAGCGCTCCCGCAATATGCATGCATCCCGAATCGTTCCCGATAAATCCGTCGCACAAAGACAACAGTGCGATCAGCTCGCCGATATTGGTGTGTCCGACGGCGAGTATCGCGCCCGCCTTGCTCGCCACCGCGACTTCCTCGCACTTCGCGCGCTCCGCCGGCGCGCCCACCAGCACCACTTCGGCGTCATCGCGACGCGCGAGCAAATCGATCAGCGCGCCGTAGCTGTCCGCCGGCCATTCTTTGGCCGGTCCGAACGCCGCCGCGGGAGCGATCGCAAAAACGGGACGGCCGGGACGCTTGCGATTCGCCGCCAGCCATTCGCGCATCCGCTCGCGATACGGTCCGTGCACGTCGATCGCAAAATCGTCGGCGCTGCCATCGGCCACGCCCGTCGCGCGCACCATCGCGAGCCAGTAGTTCACCTGGTGCCCGGTAACCGCTTCGGGCGGCGGCGACGCCTTCAGCGTCAGCATTGTGCCGCGCGCATCGGCCACAAACCCAGCGCGCCGCCGGATTCCCGCCATCGCGATCCACAACGCCGACTCGAAACTGTTGGGAAACAACACGCCCAGGTCAAATCGCCGCGAGCGGATCTCGCCGACAATCCTGCGCCGATCGAAAAACCCCGAAAGCCCGCGCCCAACCGAGTACGGGATCACCTCGTCGAGCCATCGGGCGCCATCAAAGAAGCTGGCCAGTTCCTTCTTGACGAGCACCGCAAGATGAGCACGCGGCCACGCGCGCCGAATCGCCCGCAGCGCCGGCAGGCTCATGACGACATCGCCCAGCCAGTTAACTTCCTTGACCAGTATCCGGCTTGGCGGTGGGTCGAGCATGACTGCGGACGTCACCAGCCTTGGATCGCGCACTTCAGGCGGCTCATCCCGCCGAATATTTTCCGATTCCACGCGAATGATTCCCCGCGACGACCTTCAATCCAGTCAGAGATTTCATCACGCGCGCGCCGCCAAATAAACCCGCCCGCTCAAGCGTTGAACCTCTCCCGGCGGATTAGGAGTCGCGCCGACCTCTCCCCGGACAGGAAGAGGTTAAATAGAGAAGGAACGATTGTGCATCGGGCCAGCGGCGGCAAAAGTGACCCGCGGCCGGAACCTTATCGGCGACAGGCAGGATGGTCACCGACGTCGCCGACTCGATCTCGACGTTGATCAGATAGCTTATCGCTTCAGCGCCGCGATCACGTCGTTGACGATCGCGTCGGCCTTCGCGCGCATCTGCTCGTCGGTCGCGTCCTGGATCGGATGCGCCACGAAAACGCGGCGCAGCTCCGGCAATCCCAGCGCCTCGGCCTGCTTCTGCGCGGCGTCAACGAACTCGCTCGACGCGATTACGACCGCGGGCTTCTTATTCGTCTCGAACCATACGGAGTCGTGCACACTGCACGTTGTGCACGAGCCTCAATCGGCGAGCGCTTCGATAACGAAGTCGCTCTCCTGCGCGATCCGGCGGCGCAACTCGTCGGGCGCCGGCTTGGTGAAGGTTGGCTTGCGAAAGCGCTTGATCTCGACGCCCGGCAGGCGGTCCTGCAAATGCTCGGCGAGCCGATCGATCAGCACGCCGCCGCGCGGCTTGGCGATGTCGAGCAGCGCCACGCGCCCGACAATCGAGTCAGAGCGGGCAGCCAGCATGCGCCGAATCGGCACGCGCTCGTCGGTCGGATCGATAATCACCTGTTTCATATCGCCTCCTCGATTCGCCGGCTGACGCTGGACGAGCCCATCGGCCCCGAGACCCATCCGGCGAACACCGCCGAGAATTTTCCCGCGTTGCCGCCAGCCACGATGATATTGATATCCTCCGGCCGGCGGAACTTCGCAATCCTCTGCGCAAGCTGCTCTTCAGTCACAATGCCGAGCGCGCTCAGCGGAATTCCTTCGCCGCTTTCGTCGTCGCGAATTAGCTCGCGCAGAGGCCGCGAGGTCACTTCCTGGATGCGCGCGCGCACCTGCGCCTTGCCCCATTTCTCGCGCGCAATAGTGTCGGCATGCTCGGGCGAAATGATCAGCAGAATCTCGCCGGCGCCGTGCTGCTTGGGATGCCAGCATGCTTCCAGCCCCATGCCGAGACTGCCGGCCAGCGCGCGCGCCGTCCGCGAAGTTTGATCGGCAATCTGGCGCGAGCCCGCCTCGAGTCCGAACACGGTCACGACGTCTTGGTCCTTGTTGAACCCGCGCTCGACGTGCAGCGGCTCCCACGGACTGCGCTCCTCCCATTCGGCGAAGCAGGTCGTGAACTTGCCTGGCGCGCCGAGCGTCGCGCGCTCGATCTCGCCGGGCCGCGCGCCGCCGACGTTGCGCAACACGAGCTTCAGCGCGCGCCCGATGGTTGCGTTGGACCGCGTGCCGTAACCAAGCGCCATCATGCCCATGTTCATGCCGAGACGATGGCGAATCGGACCGTTCACCACGATCACCGGCGTCGCGCCCCAAGTCGTGGACATGATGCCGTGGATGTTGAACTCGTCGGTGCACACCGCTTCGAGCGCTGCGATCACAACCGGCAGATACTCGGGCTTGCATCCTGCCATCACGGCGTTGACCGCGACTTTCTCGACCGTCACCGGCGCCAGGTTGGGCGGCACCGTCGCGATCACCTCGCGCGGATCGCGCCGCGTTCCCGTCAGCATCCACATCACGCGCTCGGGCGTCGGCGGCACCACGGGCAAACCGTCGGTCAACCCGCGCTCGAACATGAATTCGAATACATCCTCGGCGTCGCCCAGTTCGATTAGACGCGCGGTCAGCTTGTCGCCGCGCGCGTGTGCTTCCAGGCGTTCCGCGATTCCCGGCTCGACCGACCTGGAACCGCATCCCGGCCGCGAGTCCGGGTATGAATTCCAATCGACAGTGGGCGAGGGCAAGCCCGACTGTCGCGACAACTCGGCGAACATCTCGCGCCAGTCGTCGCGTCCGAAGCCGACGAAGCGGCGTTGCTCGCGGCCGTGCGCGTCCGCGAGGACGATCGTCGGTACCGTGTCGAGGCCGTACTCAAACGAAACGTTGAGTGCAGAGTCGTCGAGCATCGGAGCTGTCAGCGCATATCGCTCGACGAGTTTCGCGTTGCCTTCGGCGTCCTGGCCTATCGCCCACACATCGACCGATGCGCCGAAGGCGCGATGCGCGGCCTCGATCAGCGGCATCGTCAGTCCGCATGTAGGGCAATCTTCCTTGACGAAGCAGAGCAGCGCAGGTCGCGCGGACGGGAATGAGCGCGGGGCTCCGCGGGCGTCGCGCAGTTCAAACGCGGGCAGTAGCTCTGCCGGCAAATCGTTCATTCCGTGGCCGCGGAGGTTTCCGGCAGCATCAGGAACCGATGCTGCGTTGGAGAATAGAACTCGACGGACGCGCTTACCAGCGCTTTGTCAGCGATGCCGCCGGCGATCAGAACCTCGCCGTCATTCAATAATGTCGCGGTGTTCGTGAGCCGCGCGACGTTGGTCTCGCCCACGTGCGAGAACAGGTTCGTCTCAGGCTTATAGACTTCGGCGTCGCGCATCCCGACCACCAACGGACCCCGGATGGTCCATCCGCCGACGACGAGCACATTGCCGTCGTCGAGCATCGTCGCAGTCGGCAGGTAATGCGGCGCACTCATGTCGCCGGTTTTGACGAAGGCGCCCGCTTCCGGATCATAAATTTCGGCGGTGTTGAGCGGCGTCAGCGAAGAGAGATTGGGATGCCGGACCATCATGACTCGGCCGCTCTTGCCGCCGGCGATCAGCACGCGCCCGTCGTTCAGTTTGACGGCGGCCGCGCCGACGCGATCGCTCTTCATGTGCGCGCGCATCGCCGTGAACGTGCCGGCGGACGGATCGTACAGTTCCGCGGTGTCGTAGGAGATATAGCCGCCCGGCATGCCGCCGCGGCCGCCGCCGGCGATCAATACCTGGCCCGTGCCGAGCAGCGCGGCGACATGCGCGACGCGCGGTTGATTCAAGTGGCCGGTGCGGCTGAAAGAGCCGCTCGACGGATCGTAAATCTCAGCCGAGTCCAACGTCTGCACGCCGTTGGCGCTGCCGCCGGCGATCAGCACCCGGCCGTCGCGAAGCATAGTTGCGGTGTGACCCTCGCGCGGCGTCGACATCGAGCCCGTCGCGCTGAAAGTGCCGGCTGCCGGATCGTAAATTTCCGCACTGGCAAGCTGCGAGCGGAAGCCGACGTTCTGAACGCCGCCGGTGAGCAGCACGCGTCCGTCGCGGAGCATCGTGATCGTCTGCCCGGCGCGCGCGACGGTCATCGCGCCGGTCGGCGTGAAACTGCGCGCGGCGGGATCGTAAAGCTCGGCGCTCGAGAGGACGCCGCCAACTTCTCCGGTCGCGGTGCCGCCGCAAATCAGCACGCGTCCGTCGCGGAGCCGAATTGCGGCGGCGTTCGCGCGCGGCGAGGTCATCGCGAGCGCTTCGACGCGGTTACCTTGCGGATTGGTGACGAAGACCGGCGGCGCCTCGGAAATATCGGCTCCTCCGCAGGCGCCGAGTGCGGCGGCAACGAAAAACGACAGCGCGGCAAGATATCGACGATTCATGCAGACTCCGCGCGCAGCATCATAGGCTCGCGGCATAGAGATGGGAAGTTTAAAATCCGCGCCGATGCCGATTCGATCCTATCGGTTCGGGACGCGGACGCCGCGCCGAAGCGCGTTCATCGTCGCGCGGACGAACATCGCTCCGGGCCACACGCCGCGCTTGCGCGGTGTCACCGTCGCTTGGGTACCGTTGCCGAGCGCGCGCACCAGTCCGAGCAATTGATCCACGCTGACGCGCGACGCGACCTCTTCGAGCGCGCGGAAACGCACGACACGCTCGCGATCGATCACAAATGACGCGGGAAACGCGATACCGCCATTCTCGCGCGTGTTGAGCAGGCCGTATGCCTTGACGACCTCGCGCCGCGGGTCGCACAGCAGCGGAAATTTGATGCCGAGCTCCTGGCGAACCGGTTCCGCGCGCGCGGCATCGTCCACGGAGATTGCAATCAGCTCAGCGCTGGCCTTACGAAAATCCTCGAAATGCTCCGAATAGTCCGCCAACTGGCGGAGGCAAAACGGTCACCAGTGCCCGCGGTAGAAAACGACGACGCACATCCCGCCCGCGACCAGGTCGTCGAGGCGGCGCACGATGCCGGTCGAGTCGGCGAGCGCGAACTCGGGTGCTTTTTCGCCGACCGACGGAATGTGGCGTTCGTCCATGAGCACAACAATAGCGGCGCTCGCGCGTTATAGGAACATCGCGCCTTCGCCGACGATCGCGCATCGTCCGCCGATTCGGATTGCGAATGCGCCGCCGTCCTTGCGCGCGACCTCGACGCGAATCTCGCTGGGCCGTCCCATCTCGACGCCTTGCTGGATCAGGAACGAAGTCCTGGGCGCAGGCTTGATCAATCCGTACGTCGCGGCGTACGCGCCGAATGGAGCTGCGGCGCTGCCGGTCGCGGGATCCTCGGGAATTCCGTCATGCGGCGCGAACATCCGCGCCCGGGCCGAGAACTCGCCCGACTGGTTCGCGACAAACATATATAAGAGCGGCGCCTGCACACCCGGCTCAAACAGCGCCGCGAGCGGGGCAGCGCTGGGAGCGCATTTCGCGAGCGCGTCCAGCGTGCGAAGCGGGACAAAGACGAAGGGAAAGCCGGTCGAGACGATCTGAATCGGCAAATCGTCGCGAATGTCCGCCACGGTGATTCCAAGCGCCTTTGCGATGCGCGCGCGGTCGCGCCGCTTCGCGCCGAACTCCGCCTCGCGATGCGCCATCCAGACGAAATGCGGCTTGCCGTCGCTGCTCTCGACGGTCACCGTCACCGGCCCGATTCCGAGTTGCAGTGTCGCATCGACGCTCGCCGATTCGAGCGCGATCTCGCCGCGGCTCGCGAGCACCCAGGTGGTGCCGACCGTGGGATGCCCGGCCATCGGAACTTCGCGCCTTGGCGTGAAGATCCGCACGCGCCGCGTGCCCGAAGATTCCGCCGGCATCACGAACGTCGATTCGCTGAAGTTCATCTCATGCGCCAGTTCCTGCATCTCGCTCGCGCTGAGCACTGCGGCGTCGGTAAAGACCGCGAGCTGGTTGCCGCCGAAGGGCCGCGAAGTGAAGACGTCGACGAGTATGAACGGAGTTTTTCTGGGCATCGGGCGATTGTGCCGCGCCCGCGCGCGCGAGCCAATCGGCATCGGCAAGGGACCGCTTCGCGATTTCAGAACCGGTACCGGCTTCGCTGGCGCGAAGCGGTCCGAGATCCTTCCTCAGCTCGCGTTGCTCGCGTCGTCAGGATGACAGAAATGCGTTGCTCGCTTCGGTCAGGATGACAGGCGCGCGCTTACTTGCCGACGATGAACACGCAGCTGGTGGTGCCGCTGCCGCCGATATTCAGCATCGCAAATTTCTTCGCGCCTTCGACCTGGTAGTCGCCCGCGCTGTGCGTGATTTGCCGATGGCAATCGAGCATCTGGCGCACGCCGGTCGCGCCGACCGGATGGCCCGCGCCGATCAGCCCGCCGCTCGGATTGATCGGCAGCTTGCCGCCGAGCTCAATCACGCCTTCCTCGACCGCCTTCCACGATTCGCCGGGCTTGGTGATTCCAAAATGATCGATCGCCATGTACTCCGAGGTGGTGAAGCAGTCGTGCGTCTCGATTCCCGACAGTTCGGCTACCGACCCGATGCCCGCGCGCTTGAACGCGTCGAGAATTGCCTGCCGCGTATGCGGCAGCACGTAAGCGTTGTCGCGGCTCTCGGCGACCTTGGTGGCGAATTCGAGTGGCGCCGTGTGATGGCCCCAGCCGAGGATGTGCGGGATGTCGGCGAGCGTCTTGCCGTTGCGCTTGGCCCACGCGCTCGCGAACTTTTCCGAGGCGAGGAAAACCGCGACCGAGCCGTCGGTGACCTGCGAGCAATCGCTCACTTTGATGCGGCCGCCGATGACCTGGTTGAACTTGCTTTCGTGCTGCGCGTGACTCTCGCTCATGAACCAGTTGCGGGTCTGCGCGTTGGGATTGCGCTTGGCGTTGGAATAATTCACCGCCGAAATGTGCGCGAGGTGTTCGTCCTTGAGCCCGTAGCGCTTGTCGTATTCGTCGCCGAGGCGGCCGAAGAGTTTCGGAAACGGGAACTCGATCCCCTTGGCCTCGCGCTCGTACCACGCCGCGGTGCCCAGGTAGTCGCCGCCGGTGGTCGAATCGACGGTTTTCATTTGTTCGACGCCGACCACGCACGCCAGGTTGTAGCGCTCGGCTTCGATTTCCGCCGCCGCCGCGATCAGTGCGATCGAGCCCGAAGCACATGCCGCCTCGTGACGGCTCGTCGGCAGCCCGGAAAAAGTGGGATCGATCTCGATGAAGAACGCGCCGATATGGCCCTGCTTGGCATAAAGCTCGGCGGCGAAGTTGCCGACGTGAGCGGTCTCGACTTCGCGCGGCTCAATCTTCGTGGCTTCGAGCGCGCCCAGAGTCGCTTCGCGCATCATCGCCACGAAATGTTTGCCTTCCTTCGACCAATTGCGGGCAAAATCGGTTTGCGCTCCGCCCAATACGTACACCGGCGCTGGTTTCGTCATCGCGCGCTCCTCTTAATCGACAAGCTAATCATCCAACGAACGTGCGGCCATATTCGAGTACGCCGCCTGAAAACATTTTAGCACCGCGCGACGCAGCTTGCTCGACGGTCGCGGGGACCTTGAGCCTCAGCTTTTGCAGCATCATCACCGTGTTCTTCGCGCCGAGCAAATCGACGATCGCGGTCGGCGGCGCCCAGTTGAAGCCGTACGACATAATCGTGTCCACGTCGGCTGCACTCGCGGCCACTTCGCCGACGCGGTTCAGCGCGTAGCTGACGTAACCGAGCACTACCCGGCGGCACAGGTCGGCGTCGGCGCCGTCGGCATCGGCGAGGACCTTCAAGGCGTCGGCGTAGCGGCCCACGCGATGCAACTGTTTCATCTTCTCGACGAACTCGATCGGCGCGGGCTTCTGGAACTTCTCGTGCCCGCCCGTTTTCGGATCGAGCACAAAGACTTCCTTGCCCGCGCGACGGTAGAAGCCGCCGCTCTCAGGCGTCTTGTCGCCGAGGCATCCCTGGCGCAGCCCGGCGTTCATGTACGTGGGCATGGCGAAGGATTCGTGCGCCTCATCTTCACAATTCGCATAAACGTTATCGACGATCGCCTTGTGTACGTCCCATCCGACCAGGTCGACAGTCGCCAGCGGCGCCATCGCGCGCCCGGTATGGGGCCCGATCAGATAGTCGATGAACGCGACGCCGTGTTCGGCGGCCAGTTGCGCAGTCTCGTTCAGGACCTTGAAGCCGACCCGGTTGCCGACGAACGCGGGCATGTCGCGGGTGACGATCACCTTGCGGCCCAGCCGCTTTGTCAGCATCGCAACTACCTGCTTCACGACGGCAGGATCGGTATCGGGACCTGGGATCACTTCGGTGCCGACGATCACGTGCGGCGGATTGAACAGATGCACGCCGAGAAAATTGCGGCGAAACGAATCGCTGCGTCCGCGCGCCATTTCCGCGATCGACAATCCCGAGGAGCCGGTCGCAACGATCGCGTCGGGACGCCGGCTCTTGTCGATCAGCTCGAAGAATTGCCTTTTCAGCGGCAGATCTTCGGCGAGGGACTCGAAGACGAACGCGGCCTCGCCAACCGCACGGCCGAGGTCGGTGTCGTACGTGCCGAGTGAGATTCGCTCCGCGATCGCTTCCGCGCGCGCATCGTTCTGTGCGTCCGTCAATCCTTCAGCGGCTTTGGCGGGCGATCGCGCCAGCATCGTGACGTGATAACCGCCGCCAGCGAACACGCATCCCGCGCCGGCGCCCATGGTGCCGTTGGCGCCGATAATTACGACCTTGTTGTTGTCGGCCAAGTAGCTTTCCGATCCTCGTGGAATTATGGTTTCGCAGCCGCGGGCGGCAATGTTAGCTAAGGTCCGCCGGCTATGCCACAGGCGCAGAGCCCCGCTGGAAGCGAGGGGGAGCGGCTACTGCGCGAAGGCGTGCGCCAGGAAATCCTTGACGCCGGCGCGGCCCGTCAGGCTCAACCACACGGGGCCGGACTTTGGCGCGACCTCGATCCTGAACTCGAAGAACGGGCAGCACTTGCGCTCGAACGAAACCCATTCGGCGAGCTGCGCCAGCGCCATGCGCTCGGTCGCGATTTGTACCGCGATACCGTGGGGCAGTTCGCGCTTGCCGATGGCCGACGCTGAACATCCGGCGCAATTCGTTGTAGCGCGCGCGATCGCTCGCGGAGATCGCGTTGAGGTCGCACGCCATTGGAGTTTCGGCCGCGGAATTTTCAGCATTGCAGCAAGCGTCGGTTGCCATTCAAATTATCCTCTACGGCTCATGCCATACTCGTCCCGTCGAGCGAATCAACTCATCGGCTTCGGCCGGTCCCCAGCCTCCCGCAGGATACTCGACCAGCGGCACGCGCGCGCGGTCGCTCCACGAGTCCAGGATTCCCTGCACGAACTCCCACGACTTCTCGACGAACGGCGCGCTGATGAACAGCGTATGGTCGCCGTCTATCACGTCGAGCAGGAGCCGTTCGTATCCGTCGGGCGACGCGCCGTCGCCAAACGCGGTCTGGTAGCTGAGATTCATTCGCACCGGTTGCAGCACCACGTCGAGTCCCGGGCGCTTGGTCATCACGTCGAACGAAAAACCCTCGTCGGGCTGGATCCGAATCGTCAGCGCGTTGGCGGGAACCGTCGAGCCGCGATTGAACAGAATTTGCGGCACGTCCTTGAACTGGACGTAGATCGAACTCGCGCGCCGCTTCATCCGCTTGCCGGTGCGAATGAAAAACGGCACCCCCGACCATCGCCAGTTGTCGATGTACGTCTTCAGCGCGACGTAGGTTTCGATCTCCGAATTGTCGGCGATGCCTTGTTCGTCCATGTAGCCGGGCACCGGCTTGCCGTCTGTGTCGACGCCCGCGGCGTAGCGCGCCCGCACCGTGTTCGCGCGCGCATCCTTCGGCGTGATCGGACGAAGCGTGCGCAACACGTTGAGCTTTGCGTCGCGTATCGCGGCCGCGTCGAGCGACACCGGCGCTTCCATCGTGAGCAGCGACAGCGTTTGCAGGATGTGGTTCTGCACCATGTCGCGCAGCGCGCCCGAACGATCGTAATACATCGCGCGGCTGCCCACGCCTTCCGCCTCCGCCACCGTGATCTGCACGTGATCGACGTTGCGGGCGCCCCACAGGCGCTCGAAAATATTATTCGAGAAGCGCAGCACCAGCAGGTTCTGCACGGTTTCCTTGCCGAGGTAGTGATCGATCCGGAAAATCTGCGAGTCGTCGAGATACTTCACCAGGACCTGATTCACCGCGAGCGCGCTCGGCAGATCGTGGCCGATCGGCTTTTCGACGACGACGCGGGTGAAGTTCGGCGCGCTCGGCGGGTTGATCAGGCTGGCCTCGGCCAGCCGCTCGACCGACTCGCCAATCGCTTCGGGCGGAATCGCCAGGTAGTAAACGCGGTTGGGCGGGAGGCCGCGCGCCTTTTCCAGAGCTTCAAGTTTAGCTTTAAGTTTTGCGAAACCGTTGGGATGGTCGAGGCCGGAGAGATAGTCGAGTCCGCTGGCGAAGGCCGTCCAGCAAACCTCGTTCACTTTCAGGCGCGAGAACCGCGCGGTCCAATCGTGCGCACTTTTGCGGAACTGGTCGAGCGACATTTCGCGCCGCGCAAATCCCAGCACCGCGCTCTTCGCCGGCATCATGCCCTCGCCGCACGCGACCAGATTGTACAGCGACGGAATCAGCTTGCGCTTGGCGAGATCGCCCGACGCGCCGAGTATCACCACCGTGCACGGCCGCGCCGGCTGGGCCTTTTGTATGGTGAGCAGATTGTCCATGTTGCGGCCTTCCTCATCGGATTGCGCGGCGCAGGTTCCTACTGGTAACACTCAATGGTAGTTCTAAGTCTGGCACGTTTTCGATGTTCATGAAAAATCGGCTCCACCGATATTTCCGCAGGCCGTCCGAGCGCAGCCCTCGGGCGCCGTCGTGAGCACGGCGGACAGATAAATGCCGGCGGCGAAGTCTGTGTCAGCCGGCGCCTCGGAGCTTGCTCCGCTCGGCGAATGGATCGCGGTAGTACTGTGGGGCGCTTTGATCTTCACGCTCTCGACCTCGGAGTTTTCTGCCGTCAACACGGCCAAGGTCATCGACCCGATACTGCGATGGTTGATCCCCGCAATCAGCGCCGCGTCGGTTGAAGTTTGTCACATGCTCGTCCGCAAGACCGCGCACTTTACCGAGTACGGAGTGCTTTTCTGGCTGCTGGTTCGCGGTCCGATGAAGGAGCGGCCGTACCTCGCGTTGATGCTCTGCGTAGTGTATGCGCTGACCGACGAGGGCCATCAGGTGTTCGTGCCCGGCCGCACCGCGTCGCTATATGATGTAGCGCTCGACTCGACCGGCGCGCTCTTCAGCCACTTCCTGACCACCGCAATCGGCGAAATCGTGTAGCCAGTTCATTAGCCGGTCGATTCCTCAATCGCCGAGCTGAGCCGCTCGACCCGCCCGAAGAACGCGCGCAGATTTGTCATGTCGGCGGGAATTTTCAGCTCGCCCGTGAACGCCAGGTAGTAGAGCTGGCCGTAGAGCGCGAAGTCCGCCAGCCCGATCCTGCCGGTCAGAAACGGCATGCTCGCCAATTGCTGCTCGAACGGCGCGAGCGCCGTGCGTGCGCGTTCCCAGTTGGCCGAATGATCGGCGATAACTCGATCGACGAAACCCGCGCCATACTTGCGCTCGCGAATCAGACGCCACAGCGCGGCGCGATCGGCGCCCTGGCTGCGGTAGTAGGCGAGCTCGTCGGCCAGCGCGACGCGATACACCGCGTCCTCGAGCTGGTTGTCGATATAATCGGCGAGCACCAGATGCATCCCGCGCCAGCCGGCCGGAAAAATCGTCGGCTCGGGATAAAGCTCCTCGAGCCGCATCGCGATTCGCGCGGAATCGACGATCGTCTCGCCGTCCTCGAGCGTGACCGCCGGCACCATTATCTGGCCCGAGGCGAGGATCAATTCCTTGCGCTCCAGGTAGTCAACTTCGACTACTTCGAACTCGACGCCCTTGAACGCGAGCAGCTTGCGCACCTTGGCGCAGAACGGGCTGCCGAGAAACTGGTAAAGCTTCGCCGCCATTAGGTTGCTCCCATGCTTTTTCAGGCCGCCGCTCGAAGCGCGCGCAATATCTCGTCGAGGTCAAGCTCGGAGATCGATTCGCGCACGACGTCAGCCGCCGCCAGATCACTCGACGGCGCGCTATGGCATAGCGCCAGCACTTTCATTCCTGCGCGATGCGCCGCCTCGATTCCGGGGGGCGTGTCCTCGACCACCAGGCATTCTTCTGCCAGCACCGGCGCGCGCGGCCGGAGCAAAAATCCGATGCGCCCGAGAGCCGCAACAAAACTGTCGGGCGCAGGCTTGCCGCGCTCGACGTCCTCCGCCGCGATAATGTCGACAAACAACTCGCGCAGTCCGGCGCGACGAAGGATCGCTTCGGCCTCGGCGCGCAGCGTGCCGGTCGCGATCATCAGCGGAAACCGCCGCGCGCAATCGCGCACGAACTTCTCCACGCCCGGGTACAGAACCTCGCGCTCGGCAACCATCGCTTGATAGACAGCAGTCTTGCGCGCAATCAGGTCCGCCAGGTGTGCCTGGCCCGCGTCCCTGCGACTCTCGCGCAGCACCGTGGCGAAACAATCGTGATCGTTAAGCCCAATCAGCCGCGCGAAGTACTCGTCAGATGGGATTTCGATTCCCTCGAGACGCAAAACTTCGTTGAACGCCGCCAAATGCAACGGCTCGGTGTCGACGAGAGTCCCGTCGAGATCGAATATGACCGCGCGAATCATCCTCGCGATTTTTTACATGCCCCGCTCGGCTTTGGAAGCAGCAGGCGACTTTCTCCTTACCCTTCCAACAGGGACGAAGTCCCGCATCGTCGTCTGAACGTTGGGTGCGGGGTCACCCCTGCCGAAGGAAGCGTGAAACCCACCGCGGGTTTCACATTCGATCAAATGGTCTCTCCGAACAGCGCGGCGATCTCGCGCTGGCGCGGCTCGCCGCTGACCATCGCGCGCCCGTTTTCGATCGTCATGTCGAGTTCGCTGCGCACTCCGAATTTTCCCGGCAGATAGATTCCCGGCTCGACCGAGAAACACGTGTTGTCGATCAGCCGGCGGTCGTCCAGCGTTTCCAGCGAGTCCAGGTTCGCACCGGTGCCATGCACTTCGCGGCCGATCGAATGGCCCGTGCGATGGACGAACGCGTCGCCGAAGCCGGCCGCCTCGATTACCCGACGCGCGGCGCGATCGGCTTCGCGGCCGCTGATTGGCTCACCCGCCGCGATTCGGCGCTGGACCAGGTCCACCGTCGCGTCGCGCGCATTGGCGACAATCTTGAACACTCGCGCATGCTCCGCCGGAACTTTGTCGCCGGCGAACGCGACCCAGGTGAAGTCGGCGTAGATACTTTCGGGCGTGGCTTCTTTGGCCCACAGGTCGAGCAGGATGAAATCGCCGCGGCCAATCGCGCGGTCGTGTTTCGCGGCCCGGGCCGTAGTGCGGATCGGCGCTGTGTTCGTTGACGGCGACGATCGGCGGCGTCTGAGTCACCAGACCTCGCGCGGCGAAGCGCGCCATCACGGATTCCTGTACGGAGACTTCGCTGACCGGACGACCTGCCGAAATCGACTGTCCGATCCCGGCGAAGGTTTCATCGACGATCGATCTGAGCGCTCGTGCCGCGCGCTGATGGCTGGCGAGCTGGTCGCGGGTCAACGTCGCCTCAAAGCGCTGAATGAGATCGGCCGCGGTGACGACCTCGATTCCCATCGCGCGGACGATTTCGACCGTGCCCGCATCGACGCGCGAGACGTACGGAATCGCGCACCCGGGCGAATGGTTCATCGCGATTCGCCGCGCGCCGCCGAGCACGGTGCGCAAGGCTGCGAGCATCTCGTCGTGCGAACGATAG
The DNA here is from genome assembly GCA_963842085.1 of uncultured delta proteobacterium. Classification (GTDB taxonomy): domain Bacteria; phylum Desulfobacterota; class Binatia; order Binatales; family Binataceae; genus Binatus. Next base: position 405,047 of record CAWJET010000001.1, on the reverse strand, counting down.
ACGATCTGCTCGACGCCGAGCGCGTCGAGCCGATGCGCCTCGACGGCTGACACTATCGCCCCTGGCTTGCCGCGCGCCGGCACATAGCAGAACCATCGCCGGGTTGCGATGCCGTCTTCCGACAGCCCGAGGATTCGATACGCGAGCGGGTCGCTCACGCGGAAGTCGTAGAACAGCCATCCGTCGAGTTGCGCGTGGCCGAGCGCGAGCGCGATTTCACCGAGCGGCGCCGTCACGCGTCTGAATCCACTTTAAAGCGCGCGCCCCACGCGTGCACGCTTACCGGTTCGATCTTCACGATTGGATTTTTCTCCGGCGTCAGGCTCATCCCGCGGTACTGCAGATATTTGTCGCGCAGATGACGCATCGCGGCCAGGTATTCCTCGGCGTCTTCGACCACGCGCGCGTGTCCGCGAATCAGCACGTACGCAAGTTGCGACCAGTCTTCTTCATAGTGATCGATCACGACGGCGACGCGCGGATTCGCCGCGATATTGCGCATCCGCTTGAGCGCCAGGCCGGTTCGACGCTTGGGCTTCTCGTCGATCGCGAAGTAGAGGCGCTCGCCGTCGAACCAGTAGCAGAGCGGGACGTTGTGCGGCGCGCCGGCGCCGTCGGCGGTTGCCAGGTGCGCGATGCGCGCGCCGGCGACGAACTCGCGCACGCGCTGATCGGCGAGTTGAGTCAGGTCATTGGCGGCAGCAGGGTTCGTTTTCGGCGCCATCAACGTTTCTCCAGCCGGTCTTTCTCCAGCCGATCCAGCGCGCCGCGCGCGGCTCGCGCCAGCGAGTCGTCGGCCGGGTCGGCCGCCGCGCACTCGAGTGCCGCCGTCGCGTCCGCGCTTGCGGTCTGAATCTTGCCGAGCGCAGAGGCGGCGGCCCGCCGCACGCCCGCATCCGGATCGGTTGTGAGGCATCCGAGCATGATTCGTACGGCCGCTTCGGGCGCATCGCGCAGGCGCGACAACACCGCCAGCGCCGCGAGCCGCACGTGAACGTCGGAATCGTGCACTGCGCGCTCGACGACGGCGATCAGTTCGGGGCCGTTAATCTCGAGATCGCGAATGCAGTACAGCGCCATCTTGCGCGCGTTGCGGTCGCTGCTGTCGGCGAGCTTGAGCAGGCGCGCGCGAATTTCCGCCGGATTTTCGCGCCCGAGCCGGACCATCAAGTCGGTCGCCGCCCAGCGGACATCGCCGTCGTCGTCGGCCATCGCCTCGCCCAGCGCGTCCGCGGAGTCCATCGCAAACGCGCCCGCACCGATTTGCGCGAGCGCGTACGCCGCCGCCCATCGCACGCGGCGATTGGCGCTCGCAATCGAGCCGCGAAGTTTTTCAGTGACGAGGGGGTCGCCGGACGTGGCAATTGCCACGAGTTCATCGATCGTGCGGCGCTGAACGGTCTTGCGCGCGTCGCCAAGTTCCCGGATCAGCTTCTCGACGTTCGCTGCGTCAACGTGAGCGGAGGCTTTCAAGTCACACCCGCAATCAGGCGCACCAGATTGGACAGTTCGCCTGCGCCGAGAAAGAAATTCTCATTGTGGCCAAAGGTCTTCGTGACCGCTTGCGAGAGCGACACCAGCTCGAGCGGGCGGCCGCGAAGTTCGTCTTCCAGTTCGGCGATTGCCGGCGAATTGGCGATGAAATCTCCGCTCAACCGCACGGCCTCGATTGTCTTGTCGGCGTCGAGGGCAACCGCAGCCTCGATTGCGCCGAGCTGCGATGCGATGCGATTCCTGAGCGTCATCGAGGGTCCCGCGACGGGCCCGCGCAGCCAGCTCGAATTGGCCAATGCGCGACCGCGATGCTGCGCCTGGGCGGATTCGAGCGCCGTCAACTCTCGGCGTCGAGTATCACCGAGCGAGCTCGCGTAACCCGACGCGATCGCGCCGGCCAGCTCGTCGAAAGAAACGTCGCGCGCAAGCTCGCGCACCACCTTGGTGGCGGACTCGGCGTCATACATGCGGCACGAGAGCGCGCCGCCGGGGTCGATGCGTTCCAAATCGTGCACGAGTTCTTCCATCCCGCGGTTCAGCGCAATCGCCGCCTCGAACAGCATCGCGCCCGACGCGTCAGTCTCGAAAGTGCACATGGCAATCTCGCGCTGTTCGAAGGTTATCGCGTCGCGGCCGGGGTAGAAACAATCGACCCCGAGCGCGCGCATCGCGATCAGGATGCCGCGAGCGTAGCGATTCATGATCTGCTCGGGTTTGAGCCGCGCGGCGTCCTCCTTCAGCAACGCGGTGCGAGTTGGCAGGATGAGCGCCAGCCCAAACCATCCCTGGCCGGCGCCGACGACACGGCCACCGGTCAGACGCCGCGTTACGCAGATTCCGTCGCGCTCGGGCTGCCCGCAATACAGATGATAGCGGCCGATTGAGACCGAGCGGCCCGGCGACGCGTAGATGAGCAGGACTGGGGCCGTCTGGCGCGTGGCAACTGCGTCGAGAAAGTAGAGCTCGAGGCCGATGAGATCGTCGCAAGCTAGAGTGGGCGTCAGGATTACGTCGAGACCGGGCACGACTAATTTTAACCCTTTTAGGAATGTGAAACCCACCGCGGGCTACGCGCTTAAGCGGGCAGGGCCGATGCCTCGGCCGTACCGCGTCGCGCTGGCGGTTGGTACAATCTGCGCATGGACGAGAACGAATTCCGCGAACGCTCCGACGCCGCCCTGAACAAGGTCGCGAAATGGCTCGAAGACCTCGACCCCGACGAAGTGGATTACACGACAGCCGACGGCGTCGTGACGATTGAATTCGCGGGCGGCGCGAAGTTTATCCTGTCGCGGCAATCGCAGATGAAGCAGATGTGGCTCGCCGCCGGCGCGCACGGATTCCATTACAGTTGGGACGTTGCCCGCGGCCTGTGGCTCGACGACAAGGACGGCCACGACTTGTTCCCACGCCTGGCCGAGACGATAGCCGAGCAGCTCGGGCACTCCGTCGAGTCCCTGTAGCGTGTCATTCTGAGCGACGCGAAGAATCCCGGCAGCGATACGGAGGCAAGCGCCGTAATCAGGGATTCTTCACTACGCAGACTCCGTTCAGAATGACAAAATTGGTCAATGAGCCTGGACGCCGACGTTATCGTGATTGGAGCGGGACCCGCCGGATGCGCGGCGGCGATCAGGCTGGTCGCTGCCGGCTACAACGTGATCGCGCTCGAGCGCAAGGAGCGCGAGGACGGCGAGGACATCACGTCGGGCGAGGTGATCGTGGTCCCGACGCAGAATGAATGCGACCAGTTGGGGGTCAAGTTCGAAGGCGACTGGGTGCTCGACCGGGTCACCGGCTTCCGCAACGTCTATCCCGACCTCTCGTGGACGTACCATCCGATTCCGACATCCGTCTGTCCCGTGCAGGTTGACCGCGGCGGCTTCAACGCCGCTCTGCGGCGCACACTGGTCGAGGCGGGCGGGCGCCTGATCTGGAACGCGCGCGTTACCGACCTGGAATTTCGCGCCGACGCGGCAATCGCAATCACCGCCGACCGCAACCGTCATTCGGCACGCATGCTGATCGACGCGGGCGGCCGCTACGCGCCGTCACTGCGCGTGCTGAATCTCAAGTCCGAGGACCCGGAGTTCTCGCAAATCGGGGTCGCGGTCTTTTTCAAGTCGTTCGACGGCACCCCGCTGCATACGTGGGACCGCCATCTCTACGGCGTGCGCGGCGCGATGATCAGTGGCTCGCGCATTCGGCCGGGGTTGTATCGATACATCCTCGAAGCGGATCTTGCTGAGAAACAGAGCGACCGGCTAGGCGCGATCGAATTTTACGAATCGGTCGCGCGACAGCACGATCGATGGCTCTACGAACGCGTCATGCGCGAGCCGCGGGTGGGGCGGCAATGGTCGATGGCGCCGCTTGGGTATCGCGTCAGCGCGGTCGCGCGAGACCGTCTGCTGCTGGTGGGCGACGCGGCGGGATATCTCTCGCCGATAACAGGGCAGGGCAATGAATTCGCGATGAGGATGGGCAGGCTGGCGGCCGCGGCCGCCGACCAGGCTTTGCGCGACGGCGATCTCTCCGCGGACGCATTCGCGTCGTACGTCGAGGGGCGCAAGCATGAGGTTGACCGGCAGGTTGACTACGTCCGGGCCCAGTTGCGAATCCTGCGTGATCGCGACGCGCTGCTACGGGCCTCGCGCGACGACGAGTATCGGGCACGGGTGTTCGGTCCGTACGGAATCCCGGCGACCGAGCGCGGCTCGCTGGTGTGATTTTTTCTGGTTGCCCTCTCCGCGCGGGAAGGAGGACGAGACAGAAGGGGCTCTTCCGCGCCGGAAGCGGGCACAATCGCGGGAGAGACGCATGCGCCGTCAATCCGCACCTTTATCCACAGGGCTTGCATTTCTCCCGCAGCGGGCTGATAATGCCGTTAGCACTCAGACGTTACGAGTGCCAATTGACAAAACCCGGACAGTAATTAACTTTCCGACGGCTGGAATCGTCCAGCCAGGCAACACTTTTCAGCAAGCAAGGAGGCTGCTGGTCCCAATGAAAATAAAGCCACTGGGAGATAGAATTCTCGTCAAGCGGATCAAGGAAGAGGAGCGGACTAAGGGTGGGATAATCATCCCCGACACCGCCAAGGAAAAGCCCCAGGAGGGCAAGGTGGTCGCCGTCGGCAAGGGCAAATACGGCGACGACGGCAAGCTTATCCCCATCGAAGTCAGGGCGGGCGACAAGATCCTGTTCGGCAAATACTCGGGCAGCGAGTTCAAGCACGAGGGCGAAGACCTGCTGATCCTGCGCGAGGACGACATCCTGGGAATCATCGAGTAGCCCTTTCGGCCTGCTTGCGAACGAGTCCCAATCTGATCAGATGAAACCGCAAACATAGGAGAGGCAACACAATCATGCCGGCAAAGATAGTTCGTTTCGGACAAGAATCGCGCGAGAAGATCCTCAAGGGGGTCAATATTCTCGCCGATGCAGTCACTGTGACGCTCGGTCCCAAGGGCCGCAACGTCGTGCTGGAGAAGAGCTTCGGCGCTCCGACCGTGACCAAGGACGGCGTAACGGTCGCCAAGGAAATCGAGCTCGAAGACAAGTTCGAGAATATGGGCGCGCAGATGGTCAAGGAGGTCGCCTCGAAAACCTCCGACGTCGCCGGCGACGGCACTACCACCGCCACCGTGCTGGCCCGCCAGATCTTCACCGAGGGCATCAAGATGGTCGCCGCGGGGCACGATCCGATGTCGCTCAAGCGCGGAATCAACCGCGCGGTCGAGGCGATTACGGCCGAACTCAAGAACCTGTCCAAGCCGACCAAGGACCGCAAGGAAATCGCGCAGGTCGGCACGATCTCGGCCAACAACGACTCCACCATCGGCGATATCATCGCCGAGGCGATGGAGAAGGTCGGCAAGGAAGGCGTGATCACGGTTGAAGAGGCGCGCGGACTCGAAACCCAGCTCGAAGTGGTCGAGGGGATGCAGTTCGACCGCGGCTACCTGTCGCCGTACTTCGTGACCGATCCGGAGCGGATGGAAGCCAAGCTCGACGACGTTTACATCCTGATCCACGAGAAGAAGATCTCCTCGATGAAGGACCTGCTGCCGATCCTCGAGACGATTGCCAAGACCGGCAAGCCGTTCCTGATTATCGCCGAGGACATCGAAGGCGAGGCGCTGGCGACGCTGGTGGTGAACAAGATTCGGGGCACGCTGTCGTGCGTGGCGGTCAAGGCGCCGGGCTTCGGCGATCGGCGCAAGGCGATGCTCGAAGATATCGCGATCCTGACCGGCGGGCGCGCGATTTCCGAGGAGCTCGGACTCAAGCTGGAAAGTATCACGTTGACCGACCTCGGCCGCGCCAAGCGCCTGGTCGTGGACAAGGACAACACCACGATAATCGATGGTGCGGGCAAAAAGGCCGATATCGAGGGCCGCATCAAGCAGATTCGCGCGCAGATCGAAGAGACCACCTCGGACTACGATCGCGAGAAGCTGCAGGAGCGGCTGGCCAAGCTGGTCGGCGGTGTGGCGGTGATTCGCGTCGGCGCGGCGACCGAAGTCGAGATGAAGGAAAAGAAGGCCCGCGTCGAGGACGCGCTGCATGCAACCCGCGCCGCGGTCGAAGAGGGCGTGGTGCCGGGCGGCGGCGTTGCGTTGATTCGCGCATCGGGAGTGCTGGATAACATGCGCGCCAGCGAGGCGGAGAAAGTCGGCATCGGGATCATCAAGAAGGCGATCGAGGGCCCGGCGTGGTGGATCGCATCCAACGCGGGATGGGAAGGGTCGGTCGTCGTCGACAAGATCAAGAACAACAAGGGGCCGTTTGGATTCAACGCGGCCAGCGAGGAGTTCGAGGATCTGATGAAGGCTGGAATTATCGACCCGACCAAGGTCGTGCGCAGCGCGCTGCAGAACGCGGCCTCGGTCGCGAGCCTGCTACTCACCACCGAGTGCATGGTGGCCGAGAAGCCCGAGGAAAAGGGTGCGGGCGCAGGCGGCGGAATGCCGGGCGGGATGCCTCCGGGCGGCATGATGTAACTCGGAGAACAAATCTGGGACTGACGCAGCGGCGGAGCCATCAAGGCTCCGCCGTTGTTATTTTGTCCGTGGGCGAACCTCCAAGACGCTCCGCAAGCGGCCGCGCGAACGGCGTCGGTTGCGCTTGAATGATGTCACCGAGATGCAACAAATCGCTCAGGTGCAACGACGATCGAGCTTCCACTCCTGCTGCGACGGAGTGGATGGCGCGGAAATAGCTAATTAAGTGGCCGCGAATCGCACTTGGCTAGTCTGTGTACAAATGGGACAGTCGCGTTCGAAGAGCACACTTCTTGGCCCCGCCCTTGCTAAATAGTTAAACGGGTAGCCGCTGTGAACGCCTTGGGGACTGGGCTGGCGCAGTGCTCGTACCGAAAGGAGCTGCTATGGCAGTGCGAGTGCTCATTGCGGACAGCTCGGGGATTACGCGCGACATCATGCGCAATCATCTTGAATGCGGCGGATGTCAGGTAGTGGCGGAAACCGAGACGGTCGCGCAGACAATTGACCTCTTTCGCACGACGCGTCCTGATGTCGTTACGCTCGACGTCGGGTTGCGTAGTTCGAACGGGCTCGGGCTTGACGCCTTGTCGTTGTTCAGGATGATTCGCCGCGAGTCGCCGGAGACGTCGATAGTAATCGTCAGCGCGTCGCGGTCGCCTGAAGACCAGCGCATCTACCTGCGCGAGGGCGCGCTCGAATGTATCGTCGAGCCGTTCGACAGTTTCGGGCTGGAGCGGATGTGGCGCGGGCTGTCGAACATCTATCCCGAGCTCAGACGCAGGGACGAGGCGGCATCCGGGCGGTGAGTCGCTAACCGACCATCAGGCGTTCGATGAAGAGGGGCTGGCCGGGTATGCAATTGACCCAAAGCACCCATCCGGAATTCTCGCTCGAATAGAGCGGCGCCGGCGTGCCGCAATAGAAGGCGCGCGTCGCGCCCTGCGACACGTCGCTCAGCACGTGCACGTGGCCGAGCGCGACGTAGTCGTAGCGCGAGCGCTCGATTTCCGCGGGCGTGATCGGCGACGAGCGCTCGATCTCGCCTTCCTCCATGAAGAATCCGTGCGCCAGCGCGATGTTCCAGAGCCCTTCCTCGCGCTCGGGCACGCCGCTCAACGGCCGGTAGTCTGGTGTATGCTCGACCAGGGCGCGGCCCCATACGCGCGTCGCCAAATGGGGAAAGTCGATGGTCCTGCCCTCGGGCTCCAGGATCAGGTGTAGATTTTCGGGGAGCGTGCCGGGCGTGAGGCCGGCGTAGATCGAGCGCTCGTCGTGCGCGTCATGGTTGCCGGGAATCATCACGACCGGCATCTTTGCCCGCGCGATCGTGCCCAGCGCAAAAGCGAGGCCTTCTTCGCTGACGCGCGCCGAATCGAACAGGTCGCCGACAATCAGCAGCATGTCGGCGCTGCGCTCGTTGGCGATGTCGATGACGCGGCCGAATGCGGTGCGCACTTTGTCGCGCAACTGGACGCCGCGCTCGCCTGACCCGAACGTGTCGGTCTCGAGATGAACGTCGGAAGTGTGAACGATGCTGAGTGGGCGATGCGGCGGCTTGGCTGGCAAAATCGCGTCCTTCGCTGCGTCAATCGGGTTGTGGGCGCTCAGTTCCGGTCGATGAGAACATGCTGTAGAGTCAGATTTACTAGAGTTAGAGCGCTCATACCATCGCTCGCGCGCAAGGAGTCTTTCACTTGATTGTCGTAATGAAAGCGCACGCCACCGAGGCCGAAATCCAGGCGGTTGCAAAGATGGTCGAGGAACTCGACTACGACGCGCACATTATCCGCGGCGTCGAGCGCACCGTCGTCGCATGCGTGGGCGATGAGCGCGGCGAGAAGCATCAACTGACGCATCTGGAATCGGTGGCCGGGGTCGAGCGCGTGATGCCGGTGGTGCGGTCGTTCAAGCTGGCGTCGCGCGAGGTGCGGCCCGAAGGCTCGCGGATCAAGGTCGGCAGCGCCGAAATCGGCGGCAAGCGAATTGCGGTGATCGCGGGACCGTGCGCGGTCGAGAGCGAGGCGCAGATCGAGGCCGCCGCCGACGCGGTCAAAGCGGCGGGCGCGCATGCGCTGCGCGGCGGAGCGTTCAAGCCGCGCACCTCGCCGTACTCGTTCCAGGGGCTGGAAGACGAGGGGCTGGTACTGCTCGAGCGCGCCGGGCGTCGCGTGGGTTTGCCGGTGGTGACGGAAATCATGGACCCGCACGATATCGATCTGGTCGTCGAGCATGCCGACATGCTGCAAGTGGGCGCGCGCAACGCGCAGAACTTTTCGTTGCTGCGCCGGCTCGGACGAATCAGCAAGCCGGTGCTGCTCAAGCGCGGCATGTCGATGAAGCTCGAAGAGTTCATGATGGCGGCGGAATATATTCTGTCCGAGGGCAATCCCAACGTCGTGCTGTGCGAGCGCGGGATTCGCACGTTCGAGACCGCCACGCGCAACACGCTCGATCTGAACGCCGTGCCGCTGCTCAAGGAATGGACCCATCTGCCGGTGATTGTCGACCCGAGCCACGGCACGGGAATCTACTCGATGGTGGCGCCGATGGCGCTGGCGGCTATCGCAGCGGGCGCCGACGGATTGCTGATCGAAGTGCATCCGAAGCCCGAGACCGCGCTGTCCGACGGCCCGCAGCAGTTGAAACCGTCGCGCTTCGCCGACTTGATGAAGGCGCTCAAGCCGCTGGCGGAGTCGGTCGGAAGAACGCTGTAGCCTCACAGCGGCTTGCGCCAGAACTCCATCGGGACGCGATCGGGGCCGACGACGACGCGATCGAAACCGACTTTGCGGTAGAGTCCGCGGGCGACGCGATTGTCCTCGCGCACTTCGAGCGTGATACGGCAACAATTCAGCTCGCGCGCTTTCGCCTCGATTCGCTCGAGCAGCATCGCGCCGATTCCCATGCCGCGGACTGAAGAATCGACGAAGATGTCGTGGATGTTGAGCAGCGGCTTCGCCATGAAGGTCGAGAAGCCTATGAAGCAGATCGAAAAGCCGACGGGCGCGACGTCGCGATACGCCAGAAACACGCAGCACGCCGGATGCGCGCGCAGACCCGGCACGAGGTCGCGCTTGACCTGCTCCGACGGTGCCGCGCCGCCCTCCATCGGATCGCGCATGTATGCGTCGAGCATCGTGACCAGCGCGCGTTGATGCTCGGCGCGCGACAGGTCCGCGTCGACGATGGTCACATTTGTCAGTCGTGCGGCCGTCATGAGATTTTCTTGTCGTCCTTGTAGGTTTCCTCCCAATTCTTGAAACCGTTGGGGTCCCATCGCTTCCACACGCCCTCGCGCTTGCCGTCCTTGTACATGCCGATCGCGGAAATTTTGCCGTTGGCGTACCAGCCGGTGTGCTGGCCGTTCTCCACGCCGTCCTTGTAGTGATCGATCGACGCCTTCTGGCCGTTGTCGTACCACATCGTCCATTCGCCGCTCTGCTTGCCGTCGTGGTATTCGCCCTGGAGCATCCTGGAGCCGTCGTCGCGATAGATTACGAACGGTCCCTCTTTGACGTCCTGGCCGTTGACGGTTTTGACGCACGAGATCTCGGAGCCGTTGGGAGGAGCCTCGCCGATCTGTTTCGTTCCGGGCGGGCAGGATGGAGCGGGTTTGCAGGAAAAGAGGGCTGCGGAGAGGAGAATCAGGGGCAAAATTGATGATTTCATGTGCAAGTCAGGGTCGTGAAAAGTGGGGATTTATGCTATTAGTTGTGGTGTTCGTCGAGGGTACCACTGCCGGTGGGTTCGTTCCGTCAAAATTAATATTTCGTTCGTGGAGGTTCGCCTGACGATTGCAGACGAGTGAGTGCGCGCGGAATGTGTGCGATGAGCGAGGTGCACAAGTGATCATTTAGCACGTCCGGGGAGAAAAGATCAGGCTGAAAAGTTCAGCCGTTGTGACGGCAGCGCAGCGTCTCCCGCTGCGGCGGGTACGCAGTGTTTACAACGTTCGCTCGGCGTGTGGCTGTGCGCGTGCGCTTTCATGACGCCGGCCGCAGTGTTGTGGCATCGCTGTTGTCCACCATTTGTCGGTCGCGCGGCAGTTTGCTAGCTCACCAGACTGAATGATTCCCTGCCGACGCTGCGGCTTCGAGCCACCGAATGACGAAGCGCAGTTCTGCTCTCGGTGCGGTGCCAAGATCGTCCGCACAAGCTGGCTCAGCCGGGTTCTGCGCGGAGTGGGTGCGGCGATCCGAGCGTTGCGTCCGTATCGTCCGCCGGTCTGGCGAGGATACAAGACCGCGCGCGGCAGACTCCGCGCGAGCCGCGACAGCCGAGAAATCGCGACATTTGGCAATCACGGAAAACGGCCCTCGCTCAGAGGCTACGAGCTATCTGCCAGCGCGCGGAAAATCTACTGGTACTTGTTCCATATCGCGGACGATGGCGGCTATTGCTGGCCGTTCTACAAGACGATTGCGCGGAGAACGCGACTCTCGACATCAACGGTTGGCAAGGCGATCAAGGAGTTGGAAGGGGTCGGGCTAATATCGCACAAACAGCGCGCCAGCCGTCGCGGAGCAAGTTCAAATCTCTACCGTGTGCACAGGCCGCCTCAGTAGGGAACGTCGCCTTGCGCGTCGAGCGGCGATTGTCGGGACCGTGCCCGTCTGGTAACTCTCCGTCGTGCACCCACGTAGTGCCGCTGCACTCGCCTTGATCTGCTGGTGCCTGATATTGCCATCACTGACGCAAGCGCAACCCACACTGTCGATCCGGCCAGCGCTCCTTCCGGTTGCGAACGTAATGAACGAGAGTGCTGACCCTGCGAAGTTCAAGCCCGCACCACCAAACGTCGTGCTGCATCAGTTTTTTTTTGTTGCCCGGCTGGGTGAAAGCGGGCGAGTTTGAAGACTTGCGGCAGTGGCTAATCGAACAAGGGTTCGTGATCGTGCGTGCGAACGGTCCCGAACCGTGGAGAACCTATCCCGAAATAAAGTTCCGTGGGAACGTCGGGCAATTCAATAATGCCTTCCATGTCACAGTGATGGAAAGATCGGCGGGCTTTCCGTGGTGCTACTCCGTGTTTACGGACCCGCTGATGCCCTCGCGGTTCGCCGCCAAGAACGCCACATTCATTGAAGGCTATAGTTTAGGTAGTGACACGTCGTCCGGTGTCGGATCTTGCAATTGAAAAACACCCACGAACTAACTTAGAGGCGCACAGATGGACGAAGACTCTATTCGTATCCCGGCACAAAGACCATCGCAGCGACAGCTTTTACGTGCCACCGCGTCTGACGCCTCCTGAATCGCGCGCGCAGAGAAGCGCACGCGTCGGAGTTTGCGGCGGGCCACACAATTGCGCCGCACACTTGTCCCTGACCCTCCTCCGACGTCGAGACTATCGATAAACGAAACTGCGCCTATTGCTGCTCCAGAGGGGCGTTTGTCTGATTCCACCTTTCCGCCCCGGAAAGGGGGTTAGGGGGATAGGACGGCACCATTCGAGCGGCGCTGGGTAGGCATGACCCTAACCCCTGACCCCTTCCGGGGAGGGGATTAGTCGGATGTTGACAGTCAAGCCAGAATCACGGCAGAATCTATCGCATGGTCAGGATCACAGCCAGTGCGGCGATGATAAGGCGTCCTTATCGAAGGCGGAAAGAGAGGGGACCGACCAGCACCTATCTCATAGCGAATATGCGCCGTGCGTACATATTCGGCGATTGGTGTCTGGGCTTCCAAATCGCTTGCGCCGTGGCAGGTGGTTTGTGGCGGTGAGAGTAATTCAGGTCAACTTGGACGAAAGCGGCTATGGTCAGACCGGCCCGCACGAGGCCTTTCTCTTCGCGGGCTATGCCGCCCCCGTCAAGTACATGGAAGATTTCACTCACCGTTGGGACTCGATCCTGCGCGAGAAACCGGCGATGACCGTCCACGAACTCAAGAATCGCGTGCGCTCGCGACAAAAGACCGACCCGCGTGTTCTACGGATGATCAACGCAATTGGCGACTCCTCATTGCGAGGCGTGAGATTTAAGATCGCGGGCGACGACTATCAGAAAATGTTGAGAGTTGTTGCCGCAGACAAATTGCTTCCAATACCACCGCCACGGCTAGTGGCCGATAACCCATACTTCTTTGCGTTCACGGCACTATTGATTCATCTCGTATCGGGCGCGGGCGAAGACGCCACAGTTAAGTTTGAAATCATTTACGACGAGAACCTCACAGAGCGAAAGAAGATGGAACGCGGTTATAAGCTGTTTTACGACCACTTGCGAGCGAGTCATCCGGAACTCTTGCGAATGATCGCAAAAGATCCCATCCCTCGGAACGATGAAGAATTTTCTCCCCTACAGGCCGCAGACGCACTTGCGTGGCATTCGCATCGGCACCACGTCGAGCGCAGCAACGGACGGAAATACATCAGTGAGATTTGGGGCGCGCTGATGAAGATTCCTTTTTTGGTGGATGAGTCTTGGAACCACGAAAAACTTCTTGACATAACGATACCCAGTCACTGACACTGCGGGGGGTTTGATCGTGCTTCGGAACGTTTGCTCGGGAAGGCACACGCGGAGTAGTACATACGAGATCCACATTGAAAGGGAGGTCATATGCCCACGCGAAGGAAATCTTACGGAAACATCAACTGCCAGAAAGTGTATCCCGTCCTGCAAACTAAAAAAGAGATGTCAGAACTGAAGACCGTTGCGTTTCAGCTTACCAAAGACCAAGCCATCGACTTAGCGAAGAAACTTCTTGGGGCCGCGCAGAACTCGCAAGTCATTGACGTAACGGGATTTAGGCTGCGAAATTTGATCACGGTAACGACTCCCCCCGCGTAACCGTCCAGGTTCATCCTCGGTTGCTTTTACCCGAAAGCGGGTTGAAGAACCAAAGTTCCTTAAATCCGCAGCGTTGGCACTTCATTTGACGCTCGATTATGGGCCCACTATCTTGTTCTGATGATGCAACTTCAAACGCTAATTCATGGCAGTGTGGACAGCCTTCCGAGGGGCATCGTTCTAACTGTTTCTCCAATGTGGAAACACGCGCTTGAAGGTCCGCGACTTGCTCAATGGTGTTGCGGAGTTGTCGAACGTATTTCCAAAGCTCTTGAAGTGTCGCCAAATACTCTCGAAGTGTCGCGGTTGTTTTTATGGCAGTTACCGGTTCAGGCATAAAAGATTCCGAGGCTGTCAGAACGGAGCATCTTGAAAACGGGGTCGTGAAGTTCCCGCCGAACATTCACGGCATCTATGTTGAGCGCGGGAAGGCAACTGGATACACCAGAATCGTCGCGAGACACAATGATGTCAGTCTAACCTTTGTGTTAGATGATTCCGATTGTCGCCACTTAGCCGCGCTTCTTTCGCGATAGTTCTTTCCTCGGTTGTTCGGGCCGTTCGATCAACGGGGCCATCAGCTTTTTCAGCTTGCCGATGTCGGCGTGTCGGAGTTCTTCCCTTAGCCGATCGTCCTCGGCGCGGGTTTTTGCGGTTATAGATTTGCGAACGCGGGTGGAAGTCACCGCGATACTTTAGCGCTTCCAGATTCGCGCGGCTAGCGGCTGACGCTTTGGATCAAGTCAGCAAACATCGCAGGGTTCTTGCGGTTGTTGAAGCGCCACGCAAATTCGTTCACGTAGAGCGGAAGATACTGTTTGCTGACTTTGTGGTACGAGCCGATGATCCCGCGCTTGAACAGCGACCAGAACGATTCAATCGAATTGACGTGCGTGGTTCCGACTACGTATTCGCCCTGACCGTGGCGGACTACGCGGTGATCCATGTCCGCGCCCAACAGCCGGTAGCCGGAGTGTTCATCGGTCGCGACCAGCTTCACGTCTTTTGAAACTGTCTGGCGGACGAAACTATCGAGCGTCGCGGTATCGGTATTCTCGATCACTTTTGCGACGATCATTCCCTTGCGGGCGATTGCGCCAATGACCGCGACTTTGTTTTTCGTTCCGGTCAAGGCGAGCGCTTTGCGCTTGCTGGCGTGCATGTTCTGCGCTTTCCCGCCGACGAAAGTTTCGTCAACCTCGACAATTCCATCGAGCGGCATTACGTCGCCCTTCATCGCGCAACGCCAGCGCATGCAGACGTACCAGCTTGTGTGGTAGGCGTGCGTCGATTCCTCTCCGAAGATCACGCGATGGACCTGTAGAGCGCTGATTCCTTTCTTCGCGGTCAAAATCAGGAATGCTACTTTGAACCAAAGCTTGAGAGGGATTTTGGTGTTTTCAAAAATGGTTTTTGTGATGACGCTAAAACGATAGCCGCGCCGCTCGCCACAACCCTTGTTGCAACACGCCCAATGAAATGGTCGAGCCTTCAGAGCGTAGATGCGCTCTTTGCTCTTGCATCGCGGGCATCGCACGCCGTCAGGCCAGCGCATCTGCATGAGGAAATTCTTGCAGTCGTCTTCGGTGCGGAACTCTTTGTCGAAAGCGTCTATCGTCTGCATGAATGAATATTAGCGCAGATTGCGATGACTGTCAACTGCCGACTAATCCCCTTCCGGGGAAGGGGAACAAAACTACGTAAGTCGTGCTGTCCTGCTGTCCTATCCCCCTGGCCCCCTTTCCAGGATGGAAAGGGGGAACGGAATTGTTCCCAAGAGCCTTGGCGGGACGGAAAGGGGGAACGGAAATTATTGCCAAGAGCCTTGCCGGGATGGAAAGGAGGAACCGAAACTATTGCCAAGAGCCTTGGCGGGATGGAAAGGGGGAACGGAAGTTGTTCCCCGAACTTCTGCTGGTGGAAAGGGGGAACAAAGGGTAGAGAGCGGATTTGAGGCTGACGATTCTACCGCGTTGCGTCCTATCCCCCTGGCCCCCTTTCCGGAATGGAAAGGGGGAACAGAATTTTTCGGATGCGAGCTGCTAGTTCGAGCCGGTTGAGCCCAGCAGGTTGCCGCCCAGGGTTGCGTTGCCCACCGTCACGTCGCCGATCACGTTTACCAGTGCGGGCTTGCCTGATTTGAAGGCGCGCTCCAGGGCCGGCTTGATCTGATCGACGGTCTCGACCTGCTCGCCATGACATCCCATCTCGGCGAAGATTTTGTCGTAGCGAATGTTCGGCAGCATGTTGAACGGATCGGTGCGGCCCTTAAGCCCCGGCATCTGATCGAAGTTCGGGCCCCATGAACTGTTGTTCCACAGCACCGTGATGACCGGCAGCTTGTAGCGCGCGGCGGTCTCCATGTCCCATCCGCCGATTCCGAGTCCGCCGTCGCCGCTGATCACGACCACCTGCTGACCCGGCCGCGCGAGTTGCGCGCCGATGCCCATCCCTACGCCGTGACCGACGGGCGCTAGCGGGCCCGCGTCGACGACCTGGCCCATGAAGCGGCAGGTGAACGCGCGGCTCATCCATCCCGAGAGCGTGAAGCTGTCGATGACGGTGGTGGCGTTTTTGTCGAGCACGGCGATCAGGTCTTCGCACAGGCGCGCCGGATGGATCGGCTGATTCTTCTGGACCTTGGCGTTCTGCTCCTTGATCGTATTGTCGAAGCGCGTGCGCGTTTCCCAGACCTGCTTGACCCACGGCGACGTCTTGTTCTTCGAGAAGTCGAGCTTGAGCTCCTTGATGCGCTTGATCATCTGCTGCAGCACGAGCTTGGGGTCGCCGACCATCGGCAGGTCCGCATTGACCTGCCATCCGATTCGCGTCGGCGTGGGATCGATCTGGATATACTTGCCCTTGTCGGTCCAGGTGGGCGGCTGGCCGAAATGCTCGCCGCTCCAGAAGCGGAAGCCGATGGCGAGCACGACGTCGGCGTTGCCGGTGAACGGTTTCTTGAACGCACCGCGAATCGCCAGCGGATGCTCTTCAGAGACCACGCCCTGGCCTGCGCGGCGCGCGTAAATCGGGATGTTGGTCAGCTCGACGAACTCGCGCATCTCGGCGCCGGCCTGCGACCAGAACACGCCGTCGCCGCAAGCAATCAGCGGACGCTCGGCCGCCACCAGCATCTCGAGCGCACGATCGATCTTGGCGGGATCCGCAGCGGAGCGGACATCGTCAATAGTAAACTCGCGCGCGCCCTTGCGCTGCCGGTTGTCCTCGTCGTGGTGATAGAGGATGTTCTGCGGAATCTCGAACAGCGCGACGCCCTGCGGCGGCGAAATAGCCTCGCGGAAGGCGGAGCGCAGATCGAACTGAATCGTGGACCAGTCGGTCACGCGCTTGGTGAACTTGGAGAAGCTGGCAACCACCTCGGAGCCGTAGGCCTCCTGGAACGAGCCGAGATGGTCTTCGGTGTTGGGATGCTGTCCCGAGATGCAGACCACGGCGCTGTTGGTCAGTCCCGCGACGCACAAACCCGTGACCGCGTTGGTCAGGCCGCATCCTGCCGTGACCATGCACACTCCGACCTCGCCCGAGGTGCGCGCGTAGGCGTCGGCGGCGTAGGCGGTGGCCTGCTCGTGGCGCATGTGGATGAGCTTGATGTCGTGGTTGCGCAACTGGCCGAGGATAGGAAACAGATGGCCGCCGTTGATCGCGAAACAATACTTCACCCGATTCTCGCGCATCACGCGCGCGATTAATTCTCCGCCGTCCGCTTTCGCCATTACCGAGCTCCTCTTGAGGAAATCTTCCCGCTTGCTCCGAATCCTTGCACATTTACGGCGTCGCCGAAAAGCGCGCGTGCGTGGTGACGGTCCAATTGCAAGATGCATCAGTGCCAACGGCGCCAAAAGGGTTGATTGCCGCGTGCAAGCCTGTCAGCTTTAAGCATCGTTCGGTGTAGCCGGCTCGGATGGATCCGGGCACTCGGATTGTGGGTGGTGGAGCGGCGGGAGGAGTAGCCGAATGTCAAAAGGCAAAGTTTAATTCCAGGATCTCACGATGCGGCGCGCTCTCGCCTACCTTTTTCTAATCACCACGTTGGTTGCTGCAGTGGCTACGGCGCACGCCGACTCGATCCCTCAAGTACCCTCGAACTCTTCGGCGCCAACGTCTTCGTCCCGGTTCTCGCTGCTCGACCCGAGCACCTGGACGATGCCGCAGTACGATTGGAAGTCATTCAAACCCCAGGATCCCAACTCGTGGCCGTTCATCCCGGTGCCTGAAGTTGCGACCGATCCGAACGGCGGCGTCACTTACGGCGTGCTGCCGGTGTGGCTGTTCACCGACAACAAGAGCGAGATCAGCAGCATCCTCGCGCCCGATATCAACGCCAACAGCACGCTCGGACCGGGTGGCAACTTTCGCTACCTGGCCTATCCTTCGTCTGACACCAACTGGTACGTGGTCGCCGGCGCCCAGGAGACGATCGCGCGCAAGGTCGACCTCGACTATCAGACCGGGCGCGAGCACAAGAAGTGGTGGTCATTTGAAGGGCGCTTTTTTTTCGAGAAAGATCCGACCGAGCGATTTTACGGGTTGGGTAACCACTCGCACGAGGGCAATCAAAGCAACTACACGACCGAGCAGCTCTATGGCGAGGCGATTTTTGGCCTGAATTTCAGCGACAAGTGGCAGCTCTCGATGACCGAACGTCCGCGCTACGTGCGAATTCAGGAGGGCGGCTTCAACTCGGTGCCCTCGATTTTCCAGCTGTTCCCGAACCAGAAAGGCATCAACGGCGGCACCGAAATTCTTTCGCAGTGGGTGATGCAATACGACTCGCGGGATTCGGTCGATATTCCGCGATCGGGACAGCTCGGGCGGCTCTACTACGGCGTCGCGGATCGCAGCTTTGGCAGCTCGCAATCGTACAACCGCTTCGGCGGCGAATTTCGCGAGTACTATTCAGTCGGCGAGCGCATTACCCTTGCCGGGCACGTTTTCAACGAGTACGAGCCAGCCGGCAACGAGATGCCGTTCTGGTCGCAGGCGCGCCTTGGCGGCGACGAGAGCCTGCTCACCGATCAGGAAACGCTGCGCGGTTACGGCACCGGCCGCTACATCGACAACAACCTGTTCGTCATGAACCTCGAGATGCGCACGCGGGTGTGGGACAAGAATATCTTCGGCACCCACGGGATAATCGAGTTGGCGCCGTTCGCCGAAGCGGGACGCGTCGCGCACGATATGGGCTACAACCCGTTTGTGGATCTGCATCCGGTCGGCGGCATCGGATTCCGCGGCATCGCGGAGCCGTTCGTCGTCGGCTACGTTGACATCGGATGGGGTGGCGAAGGCGCCGCCGTCTTCTCCGGCATCAACTATCCATTCTAAGCGCGCGGCGATCGCGGTCCCGGTCAATCGAGAGTAGTTACACGGTGCGCGATTTGCGTCGCGCGCGAATCACGATTCTGCTTCGCCTCAGATGCGCCTCTCCGAATTAGACTACGATTTGCCCGAGGAACTGATTGCGCAGGAGCCGCTGGCCCGCCGCGACGAGGCGCGCCTGCTCGTGCTCGACCGCAAATCCAAATCGCTCGAGCATTCCCGCTTTTACAAACTCGTCCGTCACCTGCGCGAAGGCGACCTGATCGTGCTCAACGACACGCGCGTGCTGCCGGCGCGCCTGTTCGCGCATAAGGAATCCGGCGGACGCGTCGAGTTGCTGATGGTGCGGCCGGTCGGGGCGGCTGAAGGTCCCGCCGGCGCGTGGCTCGCGCTGATCCGCACGCATCGCGTGCTCAAAGACAACGCGCGGCTCATCCTGGACGACGGTCATGCGCTGAGAATCGCCGGCTATGCGCGACCGGGGCGACCGATCGTCGTCGCCGAGGGCGATACTTCGATCGAACAGATACTGCAGCTCGACGGCACGCTCGCGCTGCCGCACTATATTCATCGTACCGTCGGTCCCGCCGACATCGACGACTACCAGACCGTGTATGCCGCGCGTCCGGGTGCGATCGCGGCGCCCACCGCCGGGCTGCATTTCACCGGCGAGGTTTTCAAGGCGCTGGCCGATGGGGGCATCCGCACCGCCACGGTCACGCTGCATATTGGTCCCGGCACTTTCGCGCCGGTGCGCGCCGTCGACGTCGAGAGTCACACGATGGAGTCCGAATGGTACACGATTCCGCCCGCGACCCAGGCCGCGATCGAACACGCGCGGCGCATCGGCGGCCGTATCGTTGCGGTCGGCACCAGTTCGACGCGCGCGCTCGAATCGTGGGCGATAACTGGCGATGTCGAGGGCTTCACCGGGCTCTTTATTCATCCGGGCTTTCGCTTCAAGCTGGCAGACGCGATGCTGACGAACTTTCACATGCCGCGAACGACAGTGCTCGCGCTCGCGATGGCGTTTGCGGGACGCGATCAGCTTCTGGCCGCGTACCGCGAAGCCGTTCGCCATCGCTACCGCTTCCTCAGCTACGGTGACGCGATGTTGATCCTCTGATGGGCGCGCCAATCGAATTCGGCGTCACGGCGGTGGAGGGCGACGCGCGCACCGGGCGGCTGGCGACGCCCCACGGCGCGATCGCGACGCCCGCCTTCATGCCGGTCGGCACGCGCGCCGCAGTCAAGGCGATGGCGCCCGACGAGTTGTGGGCGATGGGCTACACGATGGTGCTGGCCAACGCGTACCATCTCGCGATTCGCCCGGGCGCCGAGCTGATTCGCGAGATGGGGGGAGTCGCGCGCTTCATGGGATTCCCCGGCGCGGTGCTGACCGACTCGGGCGGGTTCCAGGCGATGAGCCTGGCGAAGATCAATTCGATTAATGAAGAGGGAATCCGCTTTCGCTCTCATCTCGACGGCGCGCCGTTGATGCTCACGCCGGAAAGCGCAATCGACATCCAGCAACAGCTCGGCGCCGACATCATGATGGCGCTCGACGAGTGCACGCCTTACCCGGCCGAACATCGCCGCGCGCTCAAATCGCTCGAACTCACGGCGCGATGGGCCGAGCGCAGCCTCGCAGCGCGCACGAGCACGAGCCAGGCGCTGTTCGGAATCATCCAGGGCAGCATCTTCGAAGATCTGCGCAAGCTAAGTGCGGCGCAGATAACCTCGCTAGAGTTCGACGGTTACGCGGCGGGCGGACTTTCGGTCGGCGAGCCGAAGGCCGCGATGCTCGAGATGGCGGCGCTGTCGGCTTCGATGATGCCGGCCGACAAGCCGCGCTACCTGATGGGCGTAGGCACGCCCAGGGATTTGCTCGCAGCGATCGTGATGGGCTTCGACCTGTTCGACTGCGTGCTGCCGACGCGCAACGCGCGCAACGGGATGGCCTTCACCAGCCGGGGACGTATTGCGATCAAGCAGGCCGCGCACGCGCGCGACTCGATGCCGCTCGATTCGGCCTGCGAATGCCGGCCGTGCCGGACCCATTCACGCGCCTACCTGCGTCATCTATATTTATCGGGAGAGATTCTCGCGGCGCGCGCGCTGACGGAGCATAATCTGCACTTCTATGCGAGCTTGATGCGCGATTGCCGCGATGCTATCGCGTCGGGCAATTTCAAGGCGTTTGCGATGGTGGCATCGGCCGGCTGGGACAACGAAAACGAAACGGCCGAAGAGTGATGCTTCCTTCCGGGAGACCTGAGCTTGATCGATTTTAAGGACCCGTACTGATGTTGTTCGAAGGCACCGCATGGGCGCAGGCCGCCGCCGCCGGGCAAGCCGCCAATCCGTCGTTTCTCGAACAATTGATGACCGGCCCGGGGCCGGTTCTGGCGCTGGTCGTCGGCGTCATGTACTTCCTGATTCTCCGCCCGCAGAACAAGAAGGCGCAGGAACAGGCCAAAATGCTGAGCGGGCTCAAGCGCAATGACGAAGTCGTGACCACCGGCGGAATGATCGGGCGGATACACGAGGTCGGCGAGAAGGTGCTCACGCTCGAAGTTGCGCCCAACGTCAAGGTGCGGGTTGAACGCTCGCAAATTGCCGGGATGTCGAGCCACGGCAAGGCGTCGTCGAAGAAAGAAGACAAGTAGGGGCTTCATTATAGTGGAACAGACGCAAAGTTTCGGACCGATCCTGATTCTGCTCGTGCTGATCGTGTCCTTTCTCTATATGCATTTCACCAACGGCAGCGGCCTCACCCGCATCTACCTGGCCGGCGCTATCGTGCTGGCGGCGATTCTCATCCTGCTGCCGAGCCTCAACATCGAGCTGCCTGATTGGTTCAAGGCCGGATTCGGTGCGACCAAGATCCAGCTCGGCCTCGACTTGCAGGGCGGGACCCATCTGCTGATGGCCGTGCAGCTGGACGAAGCGGTGAAAACCCAGCTGCGCCGCCGCGGCGACGACCTCAAGCAGGAGCTCAAGGCGAACAAAATAGATTTCGACGATGTGGCGGTCGACAAATCCGGCAACCTGACGGTCAAGCTCAAGTCGAGCGCCGATCGCACGCCGTTCCTCGATCTCGCGCAGAAATCGTTCTCGGATTTGACCGTGTCGAGCAACTCCGATTCGTCCAGTCCCGGTCCGGCGTATGCGCTCGCCTACAAGCCGCAGGAGTTGCAGACGATTCGGTCCAACGCGATGGATCAGGCGCTGGAAACGATTCGCAATCGAATCGACCAGCTCGGTGTGCGCGAAACCACCGTTGCCAAAGAAGACGACAACGAAATCCTGGTGCAACTTCCCGGTATCCAGGATCCCGAACGCGCCAAGGAGCTGATTGGCAAGACGGCCGTGCTCGAATTCAAACTGGTTGACGACTCCAAGAGCGTCGAGGAGGCGATCAAGAACGGCCCGCCGCCCGGCGACGAAATCCTTTACGGGCCCTCGGAGAGCGGTGGCCGCGAGCCGTACCTGGTCGAGTCGCCCGTGCTGATGACCGGCGACGTCGTTACCGACGCACGCGTGCGCCCCGGCGGGCGGCTCGAGGGTCCATACGTGGCGGTGGACCTCGACGCGCGCGGCGCCGGCATCTTCGACGCGATGACGGCGGAAAACGTCGGCCGGCGTCTGGCGATCGTGCTGGATAACACCGTGTATTCGGCGCCCGTAATCAAGGAGCGAATCCCCGGCGGTCACGTGCAGATTACAGGACGCTTCTCGATGGAAGAGGCGCACGACCTCGCCATCGTATTGCGCTCGGGCGCACTGCCGGCGCCGGTCGAAATCGAGGAGGAGCGCACGGTGGGTCCGTCGCTCGGCCGCGATTCGATTCGCCAGGGCGAGCTGTCGTTCGTGATCGGCGCGGGCGCCGTGCTGATCTTCATGGCGATTTACTATAGTGGCGCCGGTCTGCTCGCGGATTTCGGGCTGTCGCTGAACATCCTGCTGCTGATCTGCGTGATGGCGGCGCTGGGCGCCACGCTGACCCTGCCCGGCATCGCCGGGATCGTGCTGACGCTGGGCATGTCGGTCGACGCCAACGTGCTGGTGAACGAGCGCATGCGCGAGGAGTTGCGCAACGGCAAGTCCCCGCGCGAGGCGGTGAAGCTCGGCTATGAACGCGCGTGGTCGGCGATTCGCGACTCCAACATCTCGACCTTCGCGGCGGGACTGATCCTGTTCCAGTTCGGAACGGGTCCGGTCAAAGGCTTTGCCGTCACTCTGTGCGTAGGAGTGCTGACCGGGTTGTTTTCCTGTATTGTGGTCACCCGTGCCTGGTACGACTACCGGATTTCGATACGGAAGCTGGCGAGGATCAGCGTTTAGTGAACGTTAATGAAACTAAAGGATGTAAATTTGGCGATTTCGCGGACCGGTGCGCAAAATTTCAGGTAGCTGGCGCCTCTTACCTTGACTTCGGCGATGGGCGCATATTAAAAAATCGCGTCCCGACAAAATCCCTGAAGAAAGGCGTCTTGTTGGACTGACATGGCCGATAAAGACGACATACTGCTGAATTCCCGCGAAGTTGCGTTCCTGCTCGACCTGAGTCCTGACACGGTGAACGAATTTGCGCGGCGCAATGTTATTCCGGCCTTCAAGAAAGGCCGCCAGTGGCGATTTCGCAAGCGCGATATAACATCCGTCAAACGTCAGCTGCGAGGAGTCAACGCGGCGGCCTGACGCCACGCGAGCGCGGCACACTGAACTCGCGTCGCAATCCGGCCAAGTCGCCGTCCTGAAAACCCGATCCCGCACTGATCTCCTGGGCTGCGTCTAACCCGAGGGAGTTTTCCAAATGTCCGAACCGCATGAGAGCCGTGTCTACTCCGACCTGGCGCGCTTCTACGATTTTTTCTTCGGCCGTGTTTTTGTCGACCGCGAGCACGAGGTTATCGAGAGCCTGAGTCTCAGGCCCGGGAACCGCGTGCTCGAGGTTGGCGTCGGCACCGGAATCGCGCTCGACGGGTATCCGCCGTACGCGCACATCGTTGCAATCGATCCGTCGGCCGACATGCTCGAGCATGCCCGCAAGCGCGTGAAGGAAAACGGCTGGGGCCATATCGAGCTGCGCCAGGGCGACGCGCTGAACCTCGACTATCCCGACAACAGCTTCGACTACGTCACCTCGTTTCACGTGCTGACGGTGGTGCCAGATCCGTACAAGATGATGTCGGAGATGGTGCGGGTGTGTAAGCCGGGCGGCCGGATCGCGCTCACGACGCATTTCCAGAGCGACAACCCGGTGGTCGCGGCCTTCAACACCCTCGTCAATCCGATCACGCGGCAACTGGGATGGACCACCAGGCTGCGCAAGCGGGACGTGCTCAAGGGCCATCCGATCACGCTCGAGCGCAACGAAAAGATCAGCCGCTGGTCGGTGCATTCAGTGATCATCGCGCGCAAGAACGCGTGAGTCGCCACCGCGCGGATTAGCCGCGCTCTGTTTTCGGCGAGCGCGTCCCGTAGTAACCTTACTTATCAAGCTCCTTGGCTGTGTTGGCATCAACTGCCGTCGCAGCCTCCGATAGCTTTACCCGCGACAGCCGCAACAGCCCGGGGAATATAACCCTGGCAGGAGAACAACAAATGAATGACAGGCACTTCGTCGCCAGTCTCGCGAGCGTCACTGGTATTTTGATTCTTTCCTCGGTGCTGGCATTTGGGCAGCCGGCTAGTTCGCCGGCTCCATCGCAACCAATGGGACCGGGCATGATGGGTGGACCGGGCATGATGAGCGGGCAAGGGATGATGGGCGGCTCCGGGAAGATGGGGCCGGGCATGATGGGCGGGCCCGGCATGATGGGTCCCGGCATGATGTGCGGGCCGGGCCGCATGATGGATATGCAGATGATGCAGACGATGATGAACGACCCGAAGACGCGCGCGCAGATGATGGAGATCCGCGGCCGGATGATGAAGGAAATGGGCGAGCTGATGGAGAAGCGCAGCCAGGAGCTGGAGCAGGGCAAGTAGGATTCAGCGCTCGCGCCGGTTGCTTCTCCGGGCAAAGAAACATTGGCGAAGGGCCGGGCGCCGAGATCGAACGCAGCGGCTCGGTTGCGGGCGGTGCTGAACGCTGCGATTTTCGATGGCGGGACGGCGCACAGCGTTCGATATGAATACGGAGACCAAAGTTGCTACCAAAGTGACGCCGCCGACGAGCGGCAAAGTTGTCGACCCGGTGTGCGGGATGCAGGTCGATCCTGCGAAGAGCAAGGGATCGTTCGAATACAAGGGCACGACATACCACTTTTGCGGTCTCCGCTGTCTCGAGAAATTCAAAAACGATCCTGAGGGTGTCCTGGCTCGCGGGGTGCCTGAAAGGGCACCGGCCAAGACCCGCGCACCTTTGCCAGTCGCGGCAGGCGCTTCTATCTACACGTGCCCGATGCATCCCGAGATTCGCCAGGACCATCCGGGGTCGTGCCCGAAATGCGGCATGGCGCTTGAGTCTCTCGCGCCAATCCAGCCCGTTTCGAAAACCGAATACGTCTGCCCGATGCATCCGCAGATCGTCCGCTCCGAGCCCGGCAATTGCCCAATCTGCGGGATGGCGCTGGAGCCGCGCGTCGCAGTTGTCGGCGAGGAGGCCTCGCCGGAACTGACCGATATGACGCGGCGCTTCTGGATAAGCGTCGCGCTAGCGCTTCCGCTCATCTTGATCGAAATGTCGGACATGATACCGGGCCAGCCGTTGCAGCATGCAATGCCCGCGGCGCTCCGAACCTGGATTGAGCTGGCGCTGGCAACTCCGGCCGTGCTGTGGGCGGGCGCGCCGCTGTTCGTTCGCGGCTGGCATTCGTTAGTCAACCGCAGCCTGAACATGTTCACGTTGATCGGGATGGGCATCGGCGTCGCTTACGGTTACAGCCTGATCGCAGCCGTCTTCCCGCATTTATTTCCCGATTCGTTCCGCACCGCCGATGGCAGCGTCCCCGTTTACTTCGAGGCGGCCGCCGCTATCACCGCGTTGGTGCTGCTTGGCCAGGTCCTCGAACTTCGCGCGCGAAGCAATACCAGCAGCGCGATCAAAGCGCTGCTGGGACTGGCGCCGAAGACCGCGCGCGCGATCAGACCCGACGGCCGCGAAGAGGATATCGCGCTCGATCGCGTCGCCCCGGGAGATCGGTTGCGCGTGCGGCCGGGCGAGAAAGTCCCGGTCGATGGCGTCGTAGAGGAGGGAACCAGCTCGGTTGACGAGTCGATGGTTACCGGCGAGCCAATCCCGGTCGAAAAGAAACCGGGCGACCGCCTGATCGGCGCGACCATCAACGGCACCGGCGGATTTATCATGCGCGCCGAGCGGGTCGGCAGCGATACGCTGCTCGCGCAGATCGTCCGCATGGTGAGCGAGGCGCAACGCAGCCGCGCACCGATCCAGCGGCTCGCCGATGTGGTCGCGTCGTATTTCGTCCCGGCCGTCGTGGTCTCGGCCGTGATTACGTTCGTCGTATGGGCGATGGTCGGTCCGCAACCGCGGATGGCCTATGCGCTGGTGAACGCGGTCGCGGTGCTGATCATCGCGTGTCCCTGCGCGCTCGGCCTCGCAACGCCAATGTCGATCATGGTTGGCACGGGGCGCGGCGCGACCGCGGGCGTGCTGATCAAAAACGCCGAAGCGCTCGAGACTCTCGAAAAGGTGAACACGCTCGTGGTCGATAAGACCGGGACGCTGACCGAAGGAAAACCGCGCCTGGTCTCGACCGCCGCGCTCGACGGTTTCACCGAGGCCGACGTTTTGCGGCTCGCCGCCAGCCTCGAGCGCGGCAGTGAGCATCCACTGGCGGCTGCGATTGTCGCAGGCGCAGAAGAGCGCAAGTTGACGCTCGCGCCGGCAGAGGACTTCAAGTCGGTGACCGGCGAAGGCGTCAGCGGGCGAATCGAGGGCCGCGCAGTCGCGCTTGGAAATCAGCACATGATGCGCGGGCTGGGCGTTGCTATCGACGCGGTTTCCGCCGATGCCGACGCGCAGCGAAAAGATGGACAGACCGTGATGTTCGTCGCGATCGACGGCCGCCCCGCGGGACTCATCGGCGTGGCCGATCCAATCAAGGCGTCAACTGCGGAAGCACTCAAGATGCTGCAGGATGATGGCGTCAAGATCGTCGTGCTGACCGGCGACAATCGAGTCACAGCGGCGGCGGTTGCGAACAAACTCGGCATCGATCAGGTCGAGGCGGAGGTGTTGCCCGATCGGAAGGCCGCGGTGGTGAAGCGATTGCAGTCGGAAGGGCGAATCGTCGCGATGGCGGGCGACGGTATCAACGACGCACCCGCGCTGGCGCAGGCGCAGGTTGGTATCGCGATGGGCACGGGCACCGACGTCGCGATGGAGAGCGCGGGCGTGACGCTGGTCAAGGGCGACCTGCGCGGAATCGCGAAAGCGCGGCGCCTGAGCCGCGCGACGATGCGCAACATCCGGCAGAATCTTTTCTTTGCGTTCATCTACAACACGCTTGGGATACCTATCGCCGCGGGCGTTCTCTATCCCGTATTCGGCCTGCTGCTGAGTCCAGTAATCGCGAGCGCCGCGATGAGCATGAGCTCCGTGTCAGTAATCACCAACGCACTCAGATTGCGAAGAGTGGAACTCTGAAGGGGAGTCCGCGCACCGGCTCCTATATGTTGACATAGGCTGTTTTCGACATTACTGTCGAAATAGACAGTTATGCCGAAAATAGTCGATCGCGAGGTCCAGCGTAAAACCATCCGCACCGCCGCGCGGCGGGTGTTCGCGCGGCGCGGGGTCGAAGCTGTCGGCCTGGTCCATGTGGCCAGAGCCGCAGGCATCGGCCGCGCGTCCATCTATCACTACTACCGGGACAAGGCGTCGCTGGTGCGCGATCTGGTGCGCGACCTGCTCGCCGAAGAGGAAGGCTTGTTCATAAGGGCGCTGCGCGACACGAAGGGAAGTCCGCTCCGGCGGATCGAGCAGCTTACCGGCAAGCTGGCGGAATTGTTCGCCGACTGGGCGTCGATTGGCAAGATGCTGCTGGATCTCTGGTCGGCGTCGGGCGCGCGCTTCAAGCCGTTCTTCGGTCGAATTCGCCGCGACCTGGCGGAGCTAATCGAGCAAGGGCAGCGTTGCGCTGAGATCGACACGAGTCTCAGACCGGAAGAGGCTGCCACCGCCGTGATCGCGCTGGTCGACGGGCTGCTGTTGCTGAAGATAGTCGAGGGAGCCGCCTTTGACGACGCAGCCGCGACCCGCCGTCTCCTGGTTGGCTGCGTCCGGAGGATTTTGCAGTCATGAGCTCGCTCGCCCTGATGCGCCTGCTCGAGTCGGCGCCGGCGCGGTACGACGCCGGCATGCGGGTGCTGACGCTGGGGAAAGTCCGACGAATTCGTCAGGCCGTGGCGGACGCGGCGGCGCCTTCACCTGGTGCAAGCGTACTCGAGATCGGATGCGGCACCGGCGCGGTGACCGAAGCGCTGGTCGCGCGCGGCGCCCGGGTGACCGCGTTGGATCAGAATCCCGAGATGCTGGAACGGGCGCGCTCGCGACTCGCAAACGCGCCGGCGCAAGCAATCACCTTCATTGAACGAACGGCCTCCGAGATAGATGCGTTTGCGGAGCAGAGTTTCGACGCGGTGGTCGCCAGCCTGAGTCTGTCGGAAATGTCGCGCCAGGAACGCGGCTTCGTGCTCAAGTGCGCATACCACGCGCTTCGTCCCGGGGGCGCGATCGTGATCGCCGATGAAGTGCGGCCGCGTTCGTTCGCAAAGCGCCTGTTGCAAGGCATCGTTCGCGGCCCACAGGCGGCGCTGGCCTGGGTCATCGTCGGGTCGGTCTCGCGCCCGATTGCGGACCTCGCGGCAGAAGTGGCGGCGGCGGGATTTGTATTGCGCAGCGAAGCTCGATGGCTGTTTGAAACTCTCGCAGTAGTAGTTGCGGAGCGGCCACAATGATTCTTCAAACGATTTCCGATCTCGCACGAGACGCGCTGCAAACGGGATTTCGCCTGGCGCCGTGGCCGACCGAACCGGGGCTGCGGCAGATCGGCAAGCCCGGCCCGCTGAGTCCAGTGCTGATAACCTGCAACTTCGACCTCACCGTCAGGCGCGTGATGCGCGCGATGCGCGGCGTGGACGCGTGGCTGGTGGTCGCCCCGTCCAGCGGAATCAATGTCTGGTGCGCCGCTTCCGGAGGCCACCTGAGCACCCATCAGGTCGTCACCGCGCTCAAGACCTCGGGTGTCGCCGAGCGGGTCCAGCATCGCCGGGCCATCCTGCCGCAACTGGCGGCGACGGGCGTGCTCGCGCGCGAAGTCGAGCGCCGTTCCCACTGGCAGGTAAAATTCGGCCCCGTCTATGCCAACGACATTCCCCGCTACCTGGCGCAGCACGAACAGAAAACCGACGACATGCGTCACGTCCAATTCGGGATTCGGGAACGGCTCGAGATGGCGACGGTATGGGCTGTGCCGATGACGCTGCTGGCGGCGATTCCGGTTCTCGCGCTTCGTCCGTCGTGGCTGTTGCCGTTGATTGCGATGGTGTGGGCGCTCGCGATCGCGGTCTTCACGGTTTACGATCGCCTTCTGCGGCAAAGCTTCATTCGCCTGGCGCTCATCGCATCGTTGACGCCGCTTGCACTGGCGGCCATTGCCGGCGCAGGCACCGCGGCGCTCATCGCCGCTCCGCTCGCCGGCATCGCGTTCTCGGCGCTGCTCACTTTCGATTATTCGGGTTCCACGCCGATCGAGGGCGGCAGCCATTTCAAGGAGGCGCGCTGGCACATCAAGCTGGACCTGGATCGCTGCAAGGGCGTTTATTTCTGCTGGCAAGTCTGTCCCGAGGCATGCTTCGACAAGCGTGAAGATGTGCGCAAGGTCGAAATTGCCCGCAGCGACCGCTGCATCAGGTGCGGCGCCTGCGTCGTGCAGTGTCCCACCGACGCTCTTGCGTTCGAAGATGAGAGCGGAAATCGAATCGAACCCGAGACGATCCGGCGCTTCAAGCTCAATCTTCTTGGCAAGAGAACCGTGGATGCG
The DNA here is from genome assembly GCA_963842085.1 of uncultured delta proteobacterium. Taxonomy (GTDB): domain Bacteria; phylum Desulfobacterota; class Binatia; order Binatales; family Binataceae; genus Binatus. The sequence goes on along the minus strand of CAWJET010000001.1, from coordinate 375,389 downwards.
GGAGGAGCGGGTGCTACGTTGACAACCTGATCTCATGTTCGATAGGTGTTAGCCGCGAGCGAGAAGCAAGTGCAGCGTGGCTGAATCGAACAAACCCGACCCCGACTCCCAGGAGAACGACGAACGCGTCGAGGAGCTCGCCCGAGAGCTCGCCGACCGTCTCCGCGCGATGCCCAATCGCCAGGAACTTACCGACTACGCGGTGAGCCTGCTCAAAGAGAGCAACGAAGATGCGGGTACGGCAGAGCAGGCGGCGGCGATGGTCGCGCGGGCGGCGCGCAACGACCCGTTCAACCCGATCGCATTCGCAATCCCGCTGTTCGTCATCGGTGCTGTGCTGTGCGCGACGGGAATTCTGGCCGGTGTCGGCCTCGGCGTAATCGGGATCGCAATCCTGATGGTGCTGTGGGGCTTGATCGTCGCACTCTTCGGCCGCTTCCGCCGCGGCTCCGGCAAGCCGCAGTTATAGGAGAGGACTTTCTTCCCCTCTCCCGGAGGGAGAGGATCGAAGGTGAGGGACCTTATTCAGCGCGCGACTCGCTTCGCGCGCGATTCAAGATTCTGAAGAATCAGAGCTCAGGACTTTTTCGATTTCGTCGAGCACTTCCCGGATGTTGTATAGCACCTGGTAATTCCCGAAGCGCAGGACTCGGTAGCCGTACGAGTTGAGAAAGGAGCTGCGAACTTCGTCTTCAGCGGATTGGTCGGCGTGCTGTCCACCATCGAGTTCGACGATCAGACGGCGTTCAATCGAGCAGAAGTCGGCGAAGCAGGGGCCGATCGGATGTTGGCGGCGGAACTTCACGTTGGACATACGCTGGCCTCGCAGATGACGCCATAAAACTTGCTCGGCGGGAGTTTGCTCGCGGCGCAATCTGCGAGCGGTTTCGTGAGATGCTTCGGACGAGGGCACGATTCTGAACTTTTGCAGCGTCGCAGGAAAAAACCAGGCCCGCAGAGAACAGAAATCGTAAGTCGCGCGCGAAACGCGCGCTTAACAAGGTCCCTCACCCGACGCTCGCAGGCGAGCGTCGACCTCTCCCATCGGGAGAGGGGAAAAAACGTGCTCCGGCGGACGGAGAGAGACTAGACATCCAAAATACCTCATTCAATGAGTCCTCTTTGTTGCAGAGATCGGGCGAAATTAGGTAGCCTTACGCCGGATTTCGCGCAGAATTGCGAACACAAAAATCGTAAGGGTTGGAATTTTTTGCTCTTTCGCGGTATTTGGATTGCTGCGAGCGCCCGCGGGCCGCTCCGGGGAGTTTGGTAGCGGATGGCTAAGTTCGACTGGAACGAAACGAAGCGCCAGATAACCGATTCGCAGGCCTGGCAGTCGATATTCAGGCACGGCTACGAAGACACGCCGCGCAACCGGATCCTGATGGTCTCCGGCAACGTGTGGCTCCATCTGCATCCGTCGAAAGTGCAGAAGCATACCGTGCGCCTGCGCTTCACCTGGTGCATGGGCGGCATCACCTTTCTGCTTTTCCTGGTGACGGTGGTGACCGGCGTGTACCTGATGTTCTACTACCGGCCGACGGCGGAATACGCCTACGCCGACATGAAGTACCTCGAGTTCGACATGCCGTTCGGCATGCTGATGCGCAACATGCATCGATGGGCCGCGCACGGAATGGTGATCGCGGTCTGGCTGCACATGTTCCGCGTGTTCATGACCGGCTCGTACAAGCCGCCGCGCGAGTTCAACTGGGTGGTCGGCGTGATCCTGCTGGTGCTGACGCTGTTGCTGTCGTTCACCGGATACCTGCTGCCGTGGGATCAGCTTTCGATATGGGCAGTGACGGTCGGCTCGAACATGGCGCGCGCGACTCCGCTGCTCGGGCATGGCGGCCCGTTCCATGAATTACTGGGAGTGAATCCGATTTACGACGCGCGCGCATTTATTTTCGGCGGCGCGGAAATCGGGCCGCACACGCTGCTGCGCTTCTACATTTTGCACTGCATCTTTTTTCCGTTGATCGCGAGCATCTTCATGGCGGTGCATTTCTGGCGAATCCGGCGCGACGGCATGTCGGGGCCGCTCTAGGACTGGTCGAGGCGCTGGATGGGAGACGTATTTTCATGGCTGCTGCACCAGGGAATCGTGCGGGTGCTGTCGGTGCCGATCGCAATGTCGATCCTGCTGTATATAATGTACCGGCTGGCGGCACCGCCGCCGTGGACCGACGACGAGAACTGAGCACCTTGCTAAGGGATTAATCATGGCAAGCCCGGAAGGTAACGAAGGCGGAATCGTGATGCGCGCGGCGGCGGGAGCGGGCGCCGGCGGAGCTGCCGCCAGGCCGCCGGCTGCGGGCGGCAAGCGCATCGAAGTCCCGATCAAGAAGGCGGGCGGCGGCGTCGAGGAGAAGCTGCATACCTGGCCGTTCCTGGTGCGCAACGAATTCCTGATGTCGATCCTGGTCATCATCGTGTTGACGGTGTGGTCGCTGATGCTCAACGCGCCGCTCGAGCAGCCGTCGAATCCGACCCGCACGCCCAATCCGTCCAAGGCGCCGTGGTACTTCCTGGGCTTGCAGGAAATGCTGGTGTTCTTCGACCCGTGGTATGCGGGCGTGGTGCTGCCGAGCTTCATTATCGTGGGCCTGATGCTGATCCCGTATCTCGACATCAATCCGAAAGGTAACGGCTACTACACCTTGCGCGAGCGATGGTTCGAGATCATGACTTTTTTCGTCGGCTTCCACATCCTGTGGGTGTCGTTCATCATCATCGGCACGTTTTTCCGCGGCCCCGGCTGGAACTGGTTCTGGCCCGGCCAGGTCTGGGATCCGCATATGGTCGAGGCGCTGACCAACGTCGATTTGCCGTACATGTTCGGTTTCCGCGACTACCTGGCGTCGGCGCTGTTCGGCTTGTTTCTGATACTCGGCTACTTCGTGGTTGGGTACGCGGCGCTGTATTTCTGGATACGATCGCGGCCGGCGGGCGATCGCTGGTCGGCGTTTCCCGGCGGCGGTCCCGAGATCCTCGAGAAGTGGGGACCGGTGCGCTTCGGCATCACCGGATTTCTGCTGCTCGCGATGGCCGGCGTGTTCATCAAGATGGCGCTGCGGCACGCGCTCAACATCAAGTACATCCTGGTTACGCCCTGGATTAACGTCTGACGTGGCCGCGACGACTCCGTGTTCATCCTCGCCAAAGTTCTGCAGGCGCTCGGACTCGCCGACGTCGGGTTTGCGCTCTACGTTGGAATTACGCAGCCGCACGGGATGGGGATCGAGTACAAGTTCACCGGCATCGGCATCCTGGTGTTTCTCGCCGGCTACATCATCGAGGCGGTGTGGGTGCGCGCGGGCAAATGACTACTGACTATTCGAGTGAGTATCTGGACGGCGTCCTCGGGCGGCATTTCTGAGTTGAGGACAGGTAGAGCAGATGGCTGGCAGACCGGGGCTTGATCCCACCGAAGAAGGGAAATCATACAGCGCGTTGTTCGTGCTGCTGGTCGCGGTGTTGCTGGTGACCGCGGTCTGGTCGATTTGGGACGACAACATCTCGCGCCGTCCGTGGAAGGAATACCAGGTCGAGTGGGATCGGCTGGCGTACGACAAGTACATGAAGGACGCGGCCGACGAGCAGACGCGCCTCAACGCCGATCCCGACTACCAGAAGCTCTCCAAGGAGCTGGCCGAGGCGCAGAAGGATCTCGATTCCGGCGCCACCGCGGCCAAGCTTGAAGCTCTGCGCGCCCAGTTGCCCGCTCTCAACAACACCGCCAACGACAAGGATCAACTGGTCCGCTTCACCAAGTCGTATTTGACCGAGCGATGGTACGACTACAACCATGCCATCCAGGAAAAAGAAAACCCGGCGCCGTACAAGCAGGAAATCGATCAGCTCGACGCCGAGCTGGCGCAGGAGAATATCGTCTCCGACAAAGCCAAGGCCGATCTCCAGGCGGTCAAGGACGAGATCGAGGCGCTCAACTCGAAGGTTGACAGCCTGACCGATCAGATGAAGAAGCTGACCAAAAAGCGCGACGACTTCTTCGACAAGGCCGACTCATGGATGATCCCGGTCAAGTTCCGCGGCCGGGTGCTGTTCCGCTATCCGAAAATTCCCAAGATTCAGCAGACCGCGATCGACGACTTCGACCGCAACGCCTTCGACGAGGCGGTCGCGCGGGTCGATCGATGCCAGAGCTGCCACATGGGCGCCGACAAGAAGGGCTTCGAGAATGCGCCCCAGCCGTTTCGCACGCATAGCAACTTCGATCAGATCATCGGCAAGCATCCGCCCGACAAACTGGGATGCACCCCCTGTCACGACGGGCAAGGGCCCGCGGTCAGCTCCGTGCGGCTGGCGCATGGGGACGATAAAGATTGGGATTTTCCGATGCTGCGTGGCGACAAGATGCAGTCGCGATGCGTCAAGTGCCATATCGACGTGGGCTCGCTGCACGATGCCGCGGGCAAACCGATCGCGGCGAACTGGGTCGAGGGCGAGCGCATGTTCCAGCAGATGGGCTGCGCGGGATGCCATCTGATGGCGGGCTACGAGGACCTGCCGAAGATCGGCCCCTACCTGAAACTCGCGTCGGCCAAGCTCGATCCGTCGTGGACCGTGCGCTGGATCACCGATCCGCATATCTTCCGTCCGCACACGCGCATGCCGAACTTCTATTTCTCGCGCGAGCAGGCGACTGAGTTGGCGGCCTTCATCTTCGACAGCTCGGCAAACAATTCGAAGGACTGGCTCGCGGCGCATCCCGAGCCTCCGACGCTCGAGACGGACATCAAGAATCCGGCCTTCGTCGAAGAAGGCAAAGGGCTGTTCGAGTCGGTCGGCTGCAAGGGCTGCCATGCGATCGATCCCGATAAATATGGAACGCCGGTCGGCGTCGCGGAGGGCTTCCAGCCGGCCGAAGCGCGCACGGCCAAGGACTTCGCGCCCAACCTGGACAAGATCGCGGAGAAGACTTCGGCGGCGTGGGTCTATACCTGGTTGAAGAATCCGCGCGACTTCTCGCCGCATACCGCGATGCCTTCGCTGCGCCTGACCGATCACGAAGCCGAAGCGCTGACCGCATTCCTGATGACGCACGGCGAGAAGCAAGAAGACGCCGGCGTCGAAACCGCGCTCAAGGATCCCGACAATATCAAGAAGGGCGAAGCGCTGGTGCGCAAGTACGGATGCTTCGGATGCCACGAGATCCAGGGGATGGACAAGGAGTCGCGCATCGGGGTCGAGTTGACGACCTTCGGCTCCAAGCATCTCGACGAGTTGTTCTTCGGCAACCAGACCCAGATTCCCGAGACCTGGGATCAATGGACGTTCCATAAACTCCAGACCCCGCGCATCTACGCGACCAAGGACGTCGAGCAGTTGATGCCGAATTTCGACTTCGACAACGCCGACATCAACAACCTGATCGTGTTTCTGGCCGGCATGACCGATGGCAAGGTGCCGGAGCGATACCGGATGCCCGGCTCGGTGCATCAGACGCAAATCGTGGCGGGCCGGCGAATGATCAATTACTACAACTGCGTCGGCTGCCATATAATTGAGAATCGGGGCGGCTACATCCGGCGCTTCTACTCAGAAGACGAAATCAACTTTGCGCCGCCAATACTCAATGGCGAAGGCTTCAAGGTACAGCCCGAGTGGCTATTCACCTTCCTGCAGGGGCCGACGCCGATTCGTCCATGGCTGAAGATCAGGATGCCGACCTTTCATTTCACCAACAGCGAAGACGACACCATCGTGAATTACTTCACGGCGCTGTCGGACATCAACGTGCCGTTCATGTTCATCAACACCAACGCGATTCCGCCGGCCGAGCTGCAGGCGGGTGCGAAGCTGATGACCAAGGATTACTTCAACTGTTTCAGCTGCCATCAGCAGGGCGACAAGAAGCCTGAAGGCCCGCCCTCGGGATGGGCGCCGGACCTGGCGCTCGCGCATGTGCGGTTGAATCCGGACTGGATCTTGAAATGGATCGCAAATCCGTCGGCGCTGCAGCCGGGCACCAAGATGCCGTCATTCTATCCCGGCGGCCCGGACGACATCCTGGGCGGCAACCAGGACGCGCAAATCCGCGCGCTGCGGGACTATATTTTCTGGTTCGGCACGCATCCGGGCGAGACCCTGCCGGGACAAGTCGCGGCGGTGCCGGCGAAAGTGAGCAAAGCGGCGAGTGCACCGACGAAAGTGAGTAAGAAGTAGGTTACGATCGTCTAATCGATTGAGTTTGCAACTGAGTATTCGCTAAACTGAGAATTTGTCTAACTGAGTAAAAGATCCGGGTAATCCCCCAGGAGGCAATGGTATGAAAAAGTACGCAGTTGTACTGGCGGCGTGTGCTGGAGTCGCACTCAGCATCAGCGTTGGCGCCAGCGTCGCGAGCGCGGCCGGCGGCACGGTCAGCGGAACCGTCAAGTACGACGGCACTCCGCCCGCCCGCAAGCCGGTCGAGGTGACCAAGGACAAGGAAGTCTGCGGGCTCCATCCGCACTTCACCGAGGACCTGATCGTTGACCCCAGCGGCGGAATCGCAAACGCGGTGGTGATCATCAAAGGCGCCAAGGGCGAGCTGAAACCCGGCGAGGTAACGTTCGATCAGAAGGGATGCGACTACGTGCCGCACGTGCTCGCGTTCCCGGCCGGCAGCACCGTGAAAATCGTGAACTCGGACGGGATTCTGCACAACATCCATACCTATTCGACTGCGAATCCGTCGTTCAACATGGCCCAGCCCAAGTTCAAGAAAGTGATCGAGGAAAAAATCGAAAAGCCCGAAGTGATCAAGGTCACCTGCGATGCGCACGGCTGGATGCACGGCTGGTGGGTCGCGACCGACACTCCGTACTTCGCGGTCACAGACGACAAGGGCAACTACTCGATCGCGGGCGTGCCGCCGGGTGACTACACGGTGGAAGTGTGGCAGGAGAAGCTTGGCACGGATACCCAGAAAGTCGACGTGAAAGACGGCGCGACGGCGACCACCAATTTTTCATTGAAGCCGAAGGGCTAGGCGCGGTCCGCATAGATGAGTCACGGGGCTGGAGCAATCCGGCCCCGTTTTTCTTTGGAACAATTTCCCGCCGCGCGATAGAATCGAGGGCGATGATCAAACGCCTCGATACGCTCGAAGTCGCCACCTCGGATCTCGCGGACGCCGCGTCGCTCTATGAGAAGAACTTCGGCTTTGCGGTGACCCGGTCGGCGGACGGGAAGTCGGCGTCGGTCAAGGTTGGCGGTGCGGAAATTCGTCTGGTCGCCGGCGCGACGATCGATTCGTCGAGCGAAGGGATGACCGGTCTGTGGCTCGAGGCCGAGGACGTTGATCAAGTAGCAGCGAATTTCCGCATGGCCGGTCTCGACGCGGGCGCGATTCAGATCGAGGCGGGACGGCGTGTCCTGTCGATCGATCCCAAGCTCGCCAACCAGGTCCCGCTCTTCATCTTCGATCGCAAGGCCTGACCGCTCAGTTCTTCTGCGGAAACAGAATGTTGTCGATCGCCACCCGTTCCGCCCGGTTGGGATCGTTCTCGACTCTGCATTCGCTGTTGAAGAGCATCGTCGCGCGCTCCGACCCGCTGTAGGCGGGCCACCGCGGCGTCGCGTCCGCGTTGGGCTCGCCGCTGCGCGCGAACGCAATCCATCGATCGCTCATCGCATGCGCCAGCGCGTGGACGTCGGGCCGGTCGGGCGCAAGACGCGCTGCCAGCGGCGCGCCGACGTTGTCGAACACGAACGGTATCTCGAGCGCATGCGGTGACTTGAGCCGCCCGCCCGAGACCGGCGTCTCCCAATCGAAGCGGTACAGGTATGCGGGCGCGCCGCCCTGCGCCGCCTTGCGCTCCGCGATCTTTCTCGAATAGGCCGCGGTGGGATACTCGGTTCCGATAAGAAACATCAGTTCCGACGGAGTCGCGCCGGGATTCGCTTTGCGGAAAACCTCGATCACGCTGTCTGCGTTCTCTCCCAGCAGACGCCCTGCGCGTCGATGCAGCCCGTCCTCGTCCAGTGAAAAAGCCTTCGGCTCCGCGGCGACGAACAGCGTCATCTCGGTGCGGTTGTAGCCAACGATCAATGGCACGCCGGCGGAAACGCCGGGCGCGTCGGGATCGAACGGATGCCGCGGCAGCGTAACGCCGTCGACGACCGGCGAGAATCCCTGGATGAACCCCGGCACGCGCGCGCCGAGTTTTTCCTGGACCGCCGCCTGCGCCGCGACGATTCGTTCCACCGGCACGGTCTGCGCTTCGCGGAGCCGCGCGCGGCCAAGTCCGAGCTCGGCCAGCAGCATTTCCGCTACCTGCTCCGCGTGGCGTGGCTTATTCATCCTCAATCCCGGGCCGCTCTGAATCACCGCGCGATGAAACAAATTTTTTGCCGCCGGCATCGCGAGCAGCGTCGAGACTTTCTGTCCGCCGCCCGACTCACCGAAGATCGTCACCATCCGCGCATCGCCGCCGAACTTCGCGATACTGTCGCGCACCCATTCCAGCGCCGCGACCAAATCCAGCATTCCAACGTTGCGCGACTCGGCGAATTCGCTTCCGCCGATGCCCGCGAAATACGTATAGCCCAGCGCGCCCAGGCGATGATTGACGCTGACCACCACCACGTCGCCGCGCCGCACCAGGTTGCTGCCGTCATACATCGGCGGCGAGGCCGAGCTTGCCTGGAGGCCTCCGCCATGCAGCCAGACCATCACCGGCCGCCGGCGGTCGTCGCCCACCTCGCGCGTCCACACGTTGAGCACGAGGCAGTCCTCGCTCTCGACGATGCCGTCAGGGTCGCCATACGCGGCGAACGCACTCTTCGGATCGACCGCGCCGCGCATGTTCGAGGGATTCTGCGGCGCCGACGGTCCATAGCCGAGCGCGTCGCGCACTCCCGCCCACGGCGCCGGCGCAACCGGCGGCATGAAACGATTGCGCCCCGCAGTGGAGGCGCCGTACGGAATTCCCTTGAAACTCCTCACGCCATTCGCGGCAACCCCGCGAACCCGACCGTAAGCGGTCTCAACTACCGCATAAGATTGAGCACCCGACTCTTTGGGCATCGAAGCTGCCGTCATGGTTGGATCCTCCTTCGATCGACCACAATCGATCTGCCACGTCAGCGCCCATCAAGGCAATATGAAACTCAGACCTCGGTCGTGAATGTCGCGCGCACCGCTTCTTCGAGCTTGCGCGTCAGCTCGGTGCGGTCGGCGCTGCGCATTCCTTCGGTCGGGATCGGTTTGCCGATCCTCATGCGCATCGTCAGGCCCGGCGTCACGACCATCGCGCCGCGCGGAAAAAACAGGCCCGAGCCGCTGATTGACATCGGAACGGCGGGTAGTCCGGACAGGATGGCGAGCCACGCCGCGCCGTCGTTGAACTCGTGCACGCGGTTGTCGTTGTAGCGATGACCCTCGGCGAAGACGATTACGTCGAGGCCGCTGCGTATGAGCGCGATCGCCTTGCGGATCTCGCGGCCGCCCGCTTCGCGGTCGATGATGATATGGCCGCCGCGATCCATCGCGTAGCCGATCACCGGGATTTTGAGCAGTTCCTTCTTGGCGACGAAACGCGGCTCGCCCGGCATGTAGGCGGAGCAAGCGAAGATATCGAAGAAGCTCTGATGGTTGGCGACGAGCACATAGTGCTCGAGGCCGGCGAGGTTCTCGAAGCCTTCGATTTCCACCTTGATGCCGCAGAGCCTGATCAGCACGCGGCCCCATACGCGCGTGATCAGTGTGACGGCATGCGGCTTGCGCATCGTGGCGGCGATCGCCGCGGCGATCGCGCACAGCGCCGTCCACAGCACGGAGAGCCCAGTCCCGATCAACCCCCAAGCGAGATTGAAGAGCCCGCGGTGAGGCGCGGCATACGACGAAACCTGCGGCTGTCCGGCCATGCTCAACTACTGTGCCCGCAGACAAAGCCGCCCTGCAAGCGTAGCGCCTGCCTTACGGCATTTTGGGGATCGAAGGTAAGCTACCCACCCCTGGAACTTTCGAGGGCAAGCCACTCGTGGCATTGCTGGTGGCGCACGATGCCAGGATATCGGTGGCATGTTGAGCTACGTACCCCTTGAGCATATCCGTAGCGCTGGAAAGCGGAAGGCTCGCGCTGCCCGCGAATGACGAAGCCGCAGTGGATATCACAGCCGGATCGCTCAATGCGGACGGACCGGCCGCGGAGGGATTCGGAAAATGACTCGCAATAGCAGAACATAACGCGCTGTTCGCCGCTGACTGCTGACCGCCGGTGAGCGCCTGGGCCGCTTGAGACGGCGCTGCCGGCATGTAGCTGCTAATTTGTGCGCGCGCTTCAGTCGCGCAGAACACGAGCAACGCCAAGGCCGCAAGGATAGCCGATCGCTTCCACCATTGAGTGTTCATCGGTCTCTCCTCCCGTTGTTGCGTATCGATTAAACGCAGGGCCTGATGACGAGAACGGTACGATTTATCTTTGGGTATATGCAAGGACGCGAGCTTGACAGGCGCCGCTCGTCGATGCGATTAGCGCGACGTATCCGCCACCGCATCAAAGTTGACACTGGCTAATGGCGTTGGTACCTCTGATCTCAGAAGACTGAGCACAGCCTCGAGGATTCAATCGTGCAGATTACCGGACTTCAGCAGTTTCTCGATATCCTGACCGTTCCCGACAACATCCCGATCATCGCCATGATGATCCTGGTGATGTTTTTCACCTACGTCGCGCTCAAGCAGGCCCGCCGCAACGATCAACTGATCGAGCACGGCCATCGCGAACGCATCATCGACGAGATGAGGAAGTAGGGAAGCGGAATGCCATTTACGATCATCGCCGAGAATTGCACCGGCTGCAGCGCATGCGAAAAGCGCTGCCCCACCGGCGCCATCTCGGGCCTCTCGAAAAAGGTCTATTACATCGAAGCCGCGATGTGCATCGATTGCGGCGCGTGCGGCGTGATTTGCCCCGACGACGCGATCATGAACAATCACGGCGAGATCACCCACGTGCTCAAGCGCGCCGAGCGCCCGGTCGCCGTGGTCCATCCCGACAACTGCAACGGCTGCGGCGTATGCGTCGACGTGTGCCCGTTCGATTGCATCGCGCCGTCGCCGGAGAACACGGCGGTCTATCTCGGCAAGGTGCAGGTCAACGAGAAGACCTGCGTCGGATGCCTGCTTTGCGAAGAGGTCTGCGGATGGGACGGAATCTACATCATGCCGTCCGGCCAGAAGGAGGCGTTCCTGAGCTCGCTCGGCTACGAACGAAGCGAGGAAGACGCCGCCTGACGCTATCGCGCGCGCCCGCCGAGAAAGGATTTTCGGGGCCGGCCGCGTGGCCGGCTTTTTTTTCAGCATCCACGCGGATTCTACTTGCGCTCGGCGTCATTGTGCTCGCCACAGTTCAAACGACTCTGGCCGCGGATTTATCTCCAGGGCCCGAAAGCGGCGCCGAGGCGGCCTGCACCGAAATCAAAACCGCGCTTCATGCGCTGGCCGACGCGGAACACGATGAATCGTTGGCGCTCGATCTGGCGGCCAGCGGCGGCGATTCGACGGCGATCGTCGAGGCGCGCCTGTCGGTTCTGCTGGAACGCACCCAGGATTTGCGCGTCGCGCTCAAGCGCGTGCGTCAAAGCGCGGTCGCGCGCGACGCGACCGCCGAGCAATGCACGCGGATGGGGTTCCGCGCGCTGGTGGTATCCGAGAAGCTGAGTTCTGACGTCGAAACGGTGCTGTATGGCGGGGCCGATTCCGTCGCTGCGGCGCCCGCGCTCAAGCCTAACCCCGCTGCGCCCGCTGCATCGCCGCCCGCTCAGCAACCCTGACCTGCCGAGCGGCCGCGTTGCGTGGAACGAACACGTAGGCCGCCGCCAGTATCAGCAGAACCGCCTGCGCGCCGAGCGATTGAACGGTAGGGAACAGGCCGAGCATCGGAATCGTCGGCGCGTAGTTCACGAACGTCGCGGGCACTACCGACGCTTCCTGCAAGCTCGCGACGCCCTGGCCGACAAACACGATCGCCAGCGCGTAGAGCATGAAAGAAGTCGTGTAGAAGAAAAACCTCATCGGGATTCGATCGGCCGCGCGCTTGATGACCACGAACGAGACCGCCAGCGCGAGCGTGGCCGCGACGATACCGGCTGCAACCGCGTGCCGCTCGACCGTCTCGGTGGCGCCGCTGGTCAGCGCTTGGAAGAACACTATCGTCTCCGCCCCTTCGCGCATCACGGCCAAAAACGCGGTCAGCCCGAGCGCGATGCCGGGAATCGTGCTGTGCTCGGCGCTCTCGAGCTTGTGCGAGATAAACCTCATCCAGCGGTCGGCCTGGCCCTTCGAGGTCATCCACGAGCTGACGTAAAAGAGCGTCGCCGCGGCGAACAGTTGGAAGACGCCTTCGAGCGTGTCGCTGGCGTCGTCGGTGATTACGTGATTGACCGCCCACGCCAGCGCGATGCTCGCGACGATTGCGGCTGCCGCGCCCGTGTAAACGTCGCGTGAGCGGCCGATTCGTCCCGCGCCGCGCGTGCCGGCCGCGAGCGCGACGATGACCAGCATCGCTTCCATGCCCTCGCGGAACAGAATTCCCAGCGAATAGAAGAAGTAGGCGACTGCGGTTTGGGTCATAACGCGGTGAATTCTGAGAATGATTCTCAATTACATAAGCTAGTCGCAACAATCCAGGAAGTCAACGCCGCGGCTAATCGCTTAGGCTTCGACTTCATACTTGCGAACCGCCTACAGCCGGTAGTAGCCTCACAAAGCGAAGCGGGCCCGCCGATTTTTCGTGCGCACGGCCGCTTCAAGCTTTTTTCGGGGACTTTATTTGGGTTAGGCGGTAATTCTCCTGATGCAATGCGTCTATTGCAGCAAGCGGGCGGGACTGATCCGCCGCGTCTGCACGCCGTGTGCGAAAGTAGTGGCGATCGTGGACCGCGCCGGCGGCGAAGTTGGATTGGCCGCGCTGGTCGATATTTTCGTGGCGGAGGGTCTGACGCGCGAGCAGGTCGACGTGGTGCTCGACGCGCAAGTCGGCGCCGCGCCTACCATCCGCGACCGGCTGACCTCGAGCATGACCAACGTCCTGATGCGCAACCTCGGGATGCCGGGGCGCCAATCGCCCGAAGACGTAATGAAGGTGCGCACCGCGATGCGCAGCGGCGGCGCTGGCACGTGGGTCGGTGGCGAGGAGCCGCCCGAGCATCATTGATGCGGGTGCGAGCGACTTAGCCGATGGTGGAGAAAGATCGCAGCGATTTTGCCGTGATGAACCGGATGATCGATCATATCCGTTTGCTGATCGCCGTCGATGACGAAGCGATTCCGGTCAAGAAAAAACTCGAAACCCAGGCGATTCTCAAGGACTTCCAGGCGATGCTCGCGGAGGCGCCGGAAAACCAGGAGCGCGGCCGTATCAGGGGTTACTACGAAATCCTGTGCCGCGAGCTTGGCGACGAGGCCGACGTTGCGGCGTTGCTTAGCTCGCTCAAGAATTATATCCCGTACCTCTAGGTCAAGGGCGAACAGTTTTCGGAGAGGCGAATGAGTTTGCACCAGATCGGCGTCGTTGGAGCAGGGCAAATGGGTGCGGGAATCGCGCAGGTCGCGGCGCAGGCGGAGATCGCGGTCGTGATGCACGATATCGCGCCCGAGATGTGCAAGCGCGGCGTCGATGCGATCGCGCGCAACCTGGACCGGATGATCGAGCGCGGGCGCTTCAAGCCCGAAACGCGCGACACCGTGATGCGCCGCGTCGAGACGACCACCAATCTCGAAGACCTGGCCAGGGTCGGTTTCGTGATCGAGGCGGTGGTTGAAAACGAAGACGCGAAGATCGCGGTGCTGCAGAAGCTCGACAAACTCTGTCCGCCGGAAACGATTTTGGCCTCGAATACGTCGTCGATCTCGATCACCCGGATGGGGGCGCGGACTTCGCGCGCCGACCGCGTGATCGGGATGCATTTCATGAACCCGGTTCCGGCGATGAAGCTGGTGGAAATCGTTCGCGGACTCGCCACCTCGGAAGCGACCTTTCAGCAGACGCGCGCGCTGGCCGAGCAGCTCGGCAAGACCACGATGACCGCGCAGGACTTCCCGGGATTCATCGTCAATCGCGTGCTGCTGCCGATGATCAACGAAGCGATCTACACGATGTACGAAGGCGTCGGCGGCGTGACCGATATCGACACCGCGATGAAGCTCGGCACCAATCAGCCGATGGGTCCGCTCGAGCTGGCCGATCTGATCGGGCTGGATACCTGCCTCGCAATCATGGAGGTGATGCATCGGGTGCTGGGCGACGACAAGTACCGTCCGTGCCCGCTGCTGAAGAAGTACGTCGATGCGGGGTACCTCGGCCGCAAGTCGGGCCGCGGATTTTATGTATATGATGAGAAGGGCGCTTTGATTCCGCCACCGCGCTAAGTGCGCGCGCACGCCGGTCTGAGGGCGTTGCGCCGGGAGGAAACGAGTATGTCCGTAAAGGCATTCATCCTTATAGATACGTCACCGGGAAAGGCGCGCGAAGTCGCGGCCAAGATTCGCGGCGTGAAGGGAGTTTCCGTGGCGCACGCGGTCACCGGGCCGCACGATATCATCGCGATCGCGGAGGCCGCGGACGTGACCTCGCTCGGCGAGCTGGTGGTGCAGAAGATTCAGAGCGTGACGGGCGTCAATCGGAGCCTGACTTCGATCGTCGCGGATTGAAGCAGGCCGGGAAAGAGGCCTGCCGAAGCGCTCGCCTGCCCGGCGAATCGTATAGACTAAAAGAAGATCGCATTCAGGAAGAATGTATCGATGGCTGAATTACCGGTAATCAAGCGGCTCAGAAAAGACCTCGAGACGCTCAAGCGCGAACTCACCGTGGACCTGCCCAAGGAACTCGAGCGCGCGCGTGCGCACGGCGACCTGTCCGAAAACGCGGAATGGGCGATGGCGAAGCAGCGCCAGGAGTTCCTACGCGCGCGGGTCGGCAACCTGGAGGCGCGAATCGCCGAGCTCGCGATGATCGACCTCGAGACGATACCGCGCGACACCGTCGGTCTCGGCAGCCGCGTTCATCTGGAGGATCTCGATGAGGGCGGTATCGCGGTATTCGAGATCGTCGTGCCCGAAGAAGTTGACGGCGCGCAAAACCGCATCTCGCTGTCGTCGCCGCTGGGCCGCGCGCTAATCGGCAAGGCGGCGCAGGACGACATCGAAGTCGTCACGCCCAAGGGCAAACGCGCGTACATGGTGAAAGAGCTGACGACGATCCACGCGATCCTCGCCGCCGAGAACGGCACGAAGTAGGGCGAGGCGAATCCGATCGTGGGCGGAAACGGGGTTGTGTCGCGTGCCAGAACGGCTCAGACGGCGCCGCGCGCTGCCGGAAAATCCGCCTCGGACTGTCCTGTCTGAGTCGGCTTGGCGCGGATGATAGGTGGCGTTACGCTGGGCAGGAAAAACGAAACAGCATTGCTGGCCCATTTGCCAAGCACCGAAGATTTCCCTTCCATCTTTTCGAAGGAATCGACCACTTCTTGATCGGGAACGTCCCGGCCAATACCCACGCCTTGGATCATCATCGAGAGACGGACCGCCTCAGCCTGTTTTTTCTCGGACGTCATATACTCCCATTAGTCTAACCGTTAACGCCTAAAGTTCAAGTATCATTCTGAGCAGGGCAAGGTGAGGACTTACCTCGAACTCGAGTCTCTGAATCGCGGATTGCCGGCGCGGGAAGTGATACTTCTCAGTACTGTCGATGCGGAGCGCAGCAGCTACGTTTCCGCTCGAATCGCGAACCGGTAGTCGCAGGATGTCTCTGTAGGGGACGTTCCGCCCACTATCCGGCGCAATAGCTGCGATGTTCCCGGCCACCGCCGCGGTTGGATCTCCGCGCCACAATGCAGCACAGAATGATCGCTGATCCATCGTGTATTCAATGGGATAGGGGCGGGTGTTTCCGAACCGCGCAATCACACGGAGATTACTAGGATTATTCGGCGAACGAATAATCAGATTTGCTTCAAGTTTTTCCATCTCGGCATAACCACCGACTTCTTCGGCGACGGTCAGGAGTACTGCCTCCAGAACCGCCAGCATCAGCCGCGTATCCGTGAGAAGGGTCCCAGCGGTCTTGAGATTGTTGCGCAGATCCTCGCGAATCCGATTAATCGCCGTGCTTTCGACCCGGCTGCGCTTGAGTCGATGAGGTTCGCGGGCTGACTCCGAGCGGGCGCTTTCGATGGTCTTGAAGAAGAATTGGTACAGGTAGGCAGCGCTGACGACGATTGCGAGGTTGAGGTGCCACGACCGCCCGAGCAGGGTTACGCTCGTTGGAAGGGCGTGAGCTTCGAGCACCTTGTCGCTTTCCAGAAACATCGGGACACCAACGATGACGACAGCGGTTGCCAGACTGAGCAGGCCCAATATTGCCCCAGAAACTGTGAGAACATTTCGCCGGCGTAACGCTCGCAGCAGCTGCGCGATGAGCGCGCCAAAATAGAGTCTGACCTTCAGGAACACTGTTTACCGCAGATGGAAATAAAGACCCTCAATCGCCGTACATCGAATCGATCTGATCCTTGAAGTGCGCTTGAACCACTTTGCGGCGCACTTTTAGCGAGGGGGTCAGCTCGCCATTTTCCTGCGTGAATGGTTGCGCGATGATCGTGAACGCGGCGATCGCTTCTACGTCGGACAGGTTCTTGTTGATCTCGCGAATCCTGCCGTGGAGGAAGGTTTTCAGCGCCGCAGACTTGGCAATCTCGTCGGGCTTCTTCGGGTCGAGCTTGTTCTCATTGAGAAAATCCACGAGGTTTTCGTAGTCCGGCACTACCAGCGCCGCCAGATGCTTGCGGCGGTCGCCGATCACGCAGGCCTGTGAGATGAACTTGTCGCCGGTGAGCTTGCTCTCGACGTAGGCGGGCGAGATATTCTTGCCGCCCGACAGCACGATGATTTCCTTTTTGCGGTCGGTGATCGAGATGTAGCCCTCGACGTCGATCTTCGCGATGTCGCCGGTGTGCAGCCATCCGTTTTCATCGATCGCTTCTTTCGTTTCGGCCTCGAGCTTGTAGTAGCCCTTCATGATGTTTGGCCCGCGCAGCAGCAACTCGCCGTCGGCGGCGGTCTCGACCTGGATGCGCGCCAACGGCAGTCCCACCGTGCCGATTCGGGTCTTGCCGTTGTGCAGATTGCACGCGACGACGGGAGCCGCCTCAGTCAGCCCATAGCCCTCGACGATTGGTACTTCGGCGGCGGACAGGAAGCGGTTGATCTCGGTCGGCAGCGGCGCGCCGCCGGAAATCAGGTAGCGGATTCGATTTCCGAAAATTGCGCGCACTCGCGCGAACACCAGCCGCCGGAACAGCGCCATCGAGAGTGCCAGCAGCGGCGGAACCGGCTTCCCGCGATGCCGATATTCGGCCGCTTGCTCGCCTGCTCTGAGCGCGATTTTGAACAGCCGCTGGCGCATCGGCGGCGAGGCCTCGACCGTGCGCATCACGCGGCTGTGAATCACTTCGAGCAGGCGCGGCACCGTCAGCACTACCGTCGGTTGGACCTCGGTCAGGTTCGAGGCGATCTGCCCCAGGCTCTCGGCAAACGCGATCGTCCCTCCCGCCATCGCCACGGTGTAATAGCCCGCGGTCCGCTCGAACGAGTGTGCGATCGGCAGATGCGACAGCGTCATGTCGGTGTCGTTGAGCGCAAGTGCGGCGAGCGAGTCCTCGGCGTTGGCCAGGATGTTGCCGTGCGAGAGCATCACGCCCTTCGACGTGCCCGTGGTGCCTGAGGTGTAGATGATCGTCGCGAGGTCGTCGCTGCTGCCCTCGACGATCGCCGCCGGGGTCTCGGCGCTTATCGACGCCGCCGTCATGACGGCGGGCGTTCCATCGGCGGCGGGTGCGGATTCCGCGCCGGAATGCATCGCGACAATTGCCGTGAGGCCTGGAATCGAGCCGCCGAGGCCGAGAATTTTCCTGACCATCTCGGGTCCGTTGGCCGCGATGACCTTCGCTCCTGAGTCATTGATGACGTGGGCGGTCTCCTCGAGTCCGCTGGTGGTGTAGAGCGGTACGACGATCGCGCCGAGCCCGAGCACGGCCTGATCGACGACGATCCATTCGGGGCAATTGTCGGACAGGATGGCGACGCGATCGCCGGGACGCGCGCCGAGGCCAAGCAGGCCGGCGCGCAGCTTCCCCGCGGCCTCGGAAACTTCGGTCCACGAGTGGTCCGTCCAGACTTTGTCGCGCTTGTCTTTCAGGAAAGCGCGCGCACCGTACTTCTGCGCCTGCCTCTCGAAGGATTGGGAAAGGGTCGCCACCCGCTCAGGCATAAAAAATCGAGACCTCCTCTTCCTTCCGCTGGTTCTAACCCAAACACTCGTTGCCGCCAATCGCGCGCCAACGCCGGATTGCCTTGCGCACCGGTCGTGCCATCCTTCGACCCCGAAGCGCTTGAAATCGCACGCGAAATGTGAGCGTCATGACGGCGGTGAATAACGGGCGTTGCGGTTGGGAATCAGGATTTTTCATTTCACTAGTCGGCGCGCTGACAGGCATAATCGCACCCAATTCATGAATCGGAAGTTGTCGGAACGTTGCATCAGCCGTCTTGTTCGGCGCGGCGAACGCTCGTCCCGCTTTTACCCGTTGCTAGCGCAGAGGTGACGCTTCGATGCTCGAGCACATGTACTTTCCGCACGACATCTCGACCTTCGGTCCGCAGATCGATTTCCTCTTCGAGCTGATCTTCTGGATCGTGCTGGTCGTTTGGGTCGCGGTGATGGTCACGATGGTGGTCTTCCTGATTCGCTATCGGACCCGGCCCGGCCGCAAGGCGGAGTATATCGAAGGCAATTCGCGTCTCGAGATCATATGGACCACCGTGACGGCGGTGATTCTGATTGTCCTGGCGCTGATGAGCCGCTCGACGTGGGCCGATATCAAGGAGCATGG
The DNA here is from genome assembly GCA_963842085.1 of uncultured delta proteobacterium. Taxonomy (GTDB): domain Bacteria; phylum Desulfobacterota; class Binatia; order Binatales; family Binataceae; genus Binatus. Next base: position 356,480 of record CAWJET010000001.1, on the reverse strand, counting down.
GCCTCCGGGCGACGTGTTCTACCAGGTGACTGGAAAACAGTTCAATTGGGAAATCACCTATCCGGGACCTGACGGCAAATTCGGCACCAAGGACGACCTCACGATCGAGAACGAGTTGCACGTGCCGGTGAACAAGGTCGTGCGAATCGATCTGACCTCGAAAGACGTCATCCACAGCTTTTACGTCCCCAACATGCGTCTCAGGCAGGACGCGGTCCCCGGCCGCATCATCCATGTCTGGTTCGAAGCGACCGAAACCGGGCAATACGAGATTCCGTGCTCGCAGCTGTGCGGCTTCGGGCATTCGGGGATGAAGGGCAATCTGACGGTCCAGTCGCAAGAGGATTTTGACAAGTGGCTCAAAGACCAGTACTCGCAGAACAAGTAGTAAAAGCCCGCACTCGCCGGCCACGTCGCGCGGAGGAGCTAGTCGAAGATGAGTAGTACGGCAGCGGTTGCGGCGCACGGCGCTCACGCCGAGCATCATGCGCTCGGCTTTTGGCGCACATATATCTTTTCCACGGATCACAAGATGATCGGGCGGCAGTTCCTCTTCATGGCGCTGTTCATGATGTCGATCGGCGGCCTGATGGCGATGCTGATGCGGCTGGATCTCGCGTGGCCGGACCAGCAGTGGAGTTTCCTCAGCATCTTCCCATCCTCGATCCAGAGCGACAACGCGATTCTGCCCAACACCTACAACTCGATATTGACGATGCACGCCACCATCATGATCTTCTTCGTGGTGATGCCGATTCTGGTCGGATGCTTCGGCAACTTCCTCATCCCGTTGATGATCGGCGCGCGTGACATGGCGTTCCCCAAGCTGAACATGCTGTCGTTCTGGGTCGGCGCGGTCGCTGGCGTGCTCATGCTGTCCTCGTTCTTCGTCACCGGCGGTCCGGCGGCGGCCGGCTGGACTTCGTACGCTCCGCTGAGCGCGGTGCCGATTTACAGCGGCGTCTATTGGGGCCAGGACTTGTGGTGCATGAGCATCATCGTGCTCGGCGCGTCGTCGCTGATGGGCTCGATCAACTACATCACGACGATCATCAACATGCGCACCAAGGGCATGTACTTCTTCCGCTTGCCGCTGGTCATCTGGTCGCTGTTCATCACGGCGATTCTGCTGCTGCTCGCGCTGCCGGTGCTGACCACCGCGCTGGCGCTGCTGCTCTTCGATCGCATGGGCGGCACCCATTTCTTTCTGCCCGCTGGCGGCGGCGAGCCGCTGCTATGGCAGCATCTGTTCTGGTTTTTCGGCCATCCCGAGGTCTACATCATGATCCTGCCCGCGATGGGGATCTCCTCCGACGTCATCTCGACCTTTTCGCGCAAGCCGATATTCGGATACCGCGCGATGGCCTACGCGATGATCGCGATCGCGTTCCTGTCATGGGTCGTGTGGGGCCACCACATGTTCGTGTCGGGGATGGATCCGGTGCTGGGCGGCGGTTTCATGATCACCACGATGATCATCGGAGTGCCGTCGGCGATTAAGACCTTCAACTGGCTCGGCACGCTCTACAAGGGCAACATCCATTACACGGCGGCGATGATGAACGCGCTGGCGTTCGTCGCGATGTTCGTGATCGGCGGACTGTCGGGAATCTGGATGGCGTGTACGCCGGTGGATATGTACATCCACGATACCTACTTCATCGTCGCCCATATTCACTACGTACTGTTCGGCGGCAGCCTGTTCGGCGTATTCGCAGGGATTACCTATTGGTATCCCAAGATGTTCGGCCGCATGATGAACGAGACGCTCGGCAAGATTCACTTCTGGATCACGTTCGTGGCGTTCAACTGCACCTTCTTCCCGATGCACATCCTCGGCATGGCCGGGCACATGCGCCGGATTTACAATCCGCAGCAGTACGATTTCTTGAAGCCGATCATCCCGATCAACTATTTTATTTCGATCAGCGCGTTCGTGCTCGGCACCGCGCAGTTCCTGCTCCTGGCGAATATGGTCTGGAGCTATTTCAAGGGCGCGAAGGCCACCGAGAATCCGTGGAATTCGAATACCCTGGAGTGGACGACACCCTCGCCGCCGCCGCACGGCAACTGGCCCGGGACGGTGCCGGTCGTTTACCGTGGACCGTACGAGTACAGCTCGCCCGAGGTTGCGGAGGATTTTCTGCCGCAATCGCTGTCGATCGAACACTCAACGGCCGCGGCGGATTAGTCAGTCCAATAGCCAGTGATGAATCAGTCGCCAATTGAGGGTGAGAAGGCGCGCGGACTGCATCGCTTTGCGGTGCTGACCGCAGGCGCCACCTTCTGCCTCATCTTCGTCGGCGGACTCGTCACTTCGACCGGGTCCGCGCTTGCCGTCCCCGACTGGCCGCTGGCGTTCGGCAAACTCATTCCGGCGTGGCAGGGCGGCATCCGTTTTGAATTTGGCCATCGCCTCGCTGCCGGCACCGTCGTCGTTCTCACTCTGGTGCTGATGGCGTGGGCGTGGCGCGCCGAGCCGCGGCGATGGGTCCGCCAGCTCGTCATGCTGGCCTTCGGACTAATCATCGTCCAGGCAATTCTCGGCGGGATCACGGTGCTGTTCGAATTGCCGCTCGCGATCGCGGTGGCGCACGCCGCCACGGCGCAGGCGCTGTTCTGCCTGATGGTGTCGATCGCCATCTTCACCAATCCGCGCTGGGACGCGACCCCGCACGTCGACGAGCCGCCGTCGCGATTCCCGCTGCCTGCGCTTGCCGCCGCGACCACCGCCGTCATCTATACGCAGATTCTCGTCGGCGCGGTGATGCGTCACATGAGCGCCGGGCTGGTGATCCCCGATTTCCCGCTTTCGTTCGGCCACCTGGTGCCGCCCTATTGGAACGAGTTCATCGCGATTAATTTTGCGCATCGATGCGGCGCCGCGGTCGTGACGGCGATGGTTTTGTGGACTGTCATTCGCGTGCTGAGGACGCATCGCGAGGTCGGCGCGCTTCGCCGCCCCGCGCTCGGCCTGTTCCTGCTGCTGATCGTCCAGATTTGTCTCGGCGCGATCACGATCTGGAGCGGCCGTGCGGTGCTCCCCACCACCAGCCACGTCGCGGTCGGCGCCGGCGTTTTGGCGACCAGCCTGGCGTTGACGCTCCGCGCGTATCGCATTCTCGGCGTGGCGAATCGCACGCATGCGCTCGAGTCGCACGCGAGTTCGCGCGTGCTCAAACGGCAGGTGACTGCATGAGCGTCAAGGTGGCGACCGCTGAGTCCGCGCTTACTCTGCCGCACGGCCGCGTGAGCGATTATTTCGAACTGACCAAGCCGCGTGTCGTTCTGATGGTGCTGGTCACGACTCTCGCCGGTTTCTATCTCGGTGGGCGCGCGGGATTCGACCTGACGCTCGCCTTGAATCTGCTGGCGGGCACTGCGTTGGCGGCCGGCGGGACGCTCGCGCTCAATGAGTACGTCGAGCGCGACACCGACGCGATGATGAATCGCACGCGTCATCGTCCGCTGCCTGACCTGCGGATGCGCCCAGCCGAAGCCCTCGTATTCGGCGTCAGCGCGACGGCCGCCGGCATGGTTTACCTGGCGCTCGCCACGAACCTGCTGTGCGCCGCGGTGACCGCCGCCATCGCGATCGTCTATCTCGGCGTGTACACCCCGCTCAAGCGCTACACCTGGATGTGCAACGTCGTCGGCGCGGTCCCCGGTGCGCTGCCTCCGGTGGCGGGATGGGCCGCGGCGCGCGCCGGCCTCGGCCGGGAACCCATGATCCTGTTTGCGATCATGTTCCTCTGGCAGTTGCCCCATACCTTTGCGGTTGCGCGGCTCTATCGCACCGACTACGCGCGCGCCGGCATCCATCTGCTTCCGCAGGACAATTCGCGTGGCGGCAATGCTTCGAACCCGGTCGTGATTGCGGCAAGCCTCGGACTCGTCGCCGTGGGGATCGTCCCGACGCTGCTTGGCTTCGCCGGAATCCCCTACATGGTAATCGCATCGGCGCTGGGCGTCGGCATGTTGACGTTCGGATTCGTGATGGTCCGTTCGCCCGGTAATGCCAGGTCGGCGCGCCGCTTGCTGCTCGCGTCGCTGGTTTATTTGCCGATTGTGTTGTTAGTACTCGTTCTGGATCGCCTGTGAGTATTGGAATGAGTACTCTGGTGACGCGCGAAGAGCGCAAAGAGGAAAACTGGCGGACGCTGAAGATACTAATCGGCGTGATGGTGCTGTTGGTGACGATCTCGGTCGTGACGATTCTGGTGAAACATTGATATGGCGCCCGGCATGACATTGTCGGCTGCGAAAGTACGCCCGTTCGTGGCGCCGATCCGGCGCGGCCGCGCGACCGACTCGGGCGCGGGCGGCGATCAGGTCGAGCGTCCCTTCATCAGCAGCGGGATGATCGCGATACTGATGCTGATCGCGTCGGAGATGATGCTGTTCAGCGGACTCATCGGCTCGTTCCTGATCTTTCGCCTGCAAGCCGCCTTCTGGCCGCCGCCGGCCCTGCCGCGCCTGCCGATTGAAGTCACCTGGGTGAACACCTTCGTCCTGCTATCGAGCGCCGTCACGATGACGCTCGCGCTGCGTGCGGTCCATCGCAGCCGCCAACGCCTGATGCGCCGTTATCTGCTGGCGACGCTGGTGCTCGGCGTGACGTTTCTCGCCGTGCAGGGCAGCGAATGGGTGCGATTGGTCGCGCACGGCCTCAAGCTCTCCAGCGGCACGTACGGTGGCACCTTTTATGTCTTGATCGGATGCCACGGCGCGCACGTGACCGCCGGGGTCATTTGGCTCGCGTGCGTGGCGATGCTTGCGCAGAGCGGCAGATACAACGCTCGCAACGCCCACGGCGTTGAGCTATGCGCCGTGTACTGGTATTTCGTCTGCGCGATCTGGCCGCTCCTGTTTGGCCTGGTATATCTAATGTAGTGTTCGCCTGCGGGGAGAAACTGATGAGTAAAGGTGCAAAGCTCAAGGCAGCCGCAATGACTATTGTGACTGCGATCGTTGCGGCGGCCCCGCGGCTCGCGAACGCGTGCGCGACGTGCGGGCTGTCGGACGACAGTCACGCGGCCCACGCCTACAGGGCCAGCGTGCTGTTCATGCTGTCTTCCCCCTACGCTGCCTTTGCCGCAATCGGCGGGATTACTTACTTCGCCTACCGCCGCTCTGTCCGCCACGATCGAGACGCCACTCCGCCCGCGGTCACCAAGCGCTGATCTGTGACGAGGTAGTCATTTCAAATGAAGACTGGCTATAGCCATTTGCCCCGAAAAGGATGGTCCCGATGAGCGAGGCTGCTGCAGTAGAGACCCACGATCACGACGCGGTGCATGCCGATCAGCTGGAACCGTCGCTTACCCCGGGTAATCTCGGCAAGCTCGGGATGTGGACGTTCCTGGCCGGCGACGCGATGACCTTCGGCGCCGGCATCGCTGCCTACGGCGCGCTGCGCATCAACAATCCCAACTGGCCCACGCCCGCCGACTACCTCGGCATCACCACCACCGCCATCATGACCTTCATCCTGATCTGCTCGAGCGTCACGATGGTCGAGTCGCTCGACGGCGTCCAGCACGGCAACCAGTCCAAGTTCCAGACCTTCATGGCGCTGACCGTTCTCGGCGGCCTCCTGTTCCTTGGCATGCAGGCGTTCGAGTGGCATCACCTGCTCACGGAAAAAGGGATGTCGATCAGGCGCGACCTGTTCGACGCGACCTTCTTCATCCTGACCGGCTTCCACGGCTGTCACGTTTTCGGCGGCGTGGTGTACAACAGCGTGCTGCTGATTCGCGGCATGATGGGCAAGATACCGCAGGCCAAGGCCGGGCTGGTCGAGATCGCGGGGCTGTACTGGCACTTCGTCGACCTGGTCTGGATCCTGATCTTCACCTTCATCTACCTGATTTAGGCGGCAGCTTTTTCAACGACCACGGGCTGGAGACGAGATTCAAACATGACGACCCAAGCTGCGATAGCAGGACACCAAGCCGAACATAGCGCGCCGAATTACATCGCGGTCTTCATTTACCTGGCGATCCTGACCGCGATCGAGCTGGGCGTCTACGCCATGGGTCTCCCGCAAATCCCCAAGGTCGGCCTGCTCGTTGCGCTGGCGTGGGCCAAGGCCGTGCTGGTGGCGATGTACTTCATGCATCTGGCGATGGAGCGCCGCGCGCTGGCGATCATCGCACTAACCCCGGTGCTACTCGTCACCTTTCTGTGCTTCATGCTGCTGCCCGATCTGACGACGCGCATGTGGACTAGGTACGATCACAAGATCAAGGTGACGAACCCCGCCGAGATGGGTGCGAATCCGGTCGCGCCGCCCGCTCCAGCGCAGGCTCCGATTCCGCAGCTTTGAGCGCTTGGCAATCTGTTGGATGCCTATCATTCGCTGGCGCCACTCAACGCAATCCTCAACGGATGCGCCACCGTCCTGCTGCTGGCGGGATTCATCTTCATAAAAAATGGCTGGGTGCGGGCGCATCGCGCATGCATGCTCAGCGCGGTGGGCTTTTCCGCCGTCTTCCTGACCTCGTATCTCGTCTATCACTACAACGTCGGCAACGTGCGCTTCAGCGGCCAAGGATGGGTCCGTTCGCTGTACTTCGCGATTCTGATTCCGCACGTAATTCTGGCCGGCGTGATCGTGCCGCTCGCGATCGCGACTATCGTGTTCGCGCTCCGCGGCAGCTTCCGCCGTCATCGGCGAATCGCGCGATGGACCTGGCCGCTCTGGATGTACGTGTCGGTTACCGGCGTGATCGTTTACCTGATGTGCTACCAGATGTACACGCCGATATATTCGCTGCCGGCGATCGCTGTCGCGACGTCGGTCTCGCGCTGAACGGTCAACACTGCCGGCAGTACCCGTCATCCTGACCGAAGCGAGCAACGCGAGCGGATGGAAGGATCTCGGACAGCTTCGCGCCAGCGAAGCCGGTACCGGTTCTGAAATCGCGAAGCGGTCCCAACCTTACGCCTTCGCGCTTGGACGGCTCGACACCGCCTGATGCCATCGCGCGAGGTTCTTCTGATTCTCCTGGATCTTGATCCCGGTCGTCCGCCCGAAATCAATTCCAATCAGCGCCGTGATATCCGCAATCGTGTAGCGCGGTCCCGCGATGAATTCGCGGTCGGCCAGCACCGTGTCGAGCCATTCCATCCGTTTGACTGCGGCGTTGCGGCAAACCTCGCCGTATTCCTTGACCTGCGGGATGCGCCCCTTGAAAAAGTCGCTGGTGTTGCGGAACGCGCTCGCCGTCATCGACAATATCTCGAACTCCATCCGCCGGTTCCACATCTCGACCACCGCCTTGTCCTTGGCGTCCACGCCCATCAGCCGCGGCTCGGGCTTGGTCTCCTCGAAGTAGCGGCAAATCGCAACCGACTCCGCGATATGGGTGCCGTCGTCGAGTTCGAGCACCGGTAGCCCGCCCATCGGATTGATTTTCAGGAAGTCGGGCTTGCGATTGTCGCCGGCCGCGATGTTGACCTGCACCAGGGGGATGTTGGTGATGCCTTTTTCCGCGAGAAAGACGCGCACGCGGCGTGGATTCGGAGCCTGGGTGAATTCGTAGATTTTCATAGTGGTTGCAATTTAAAACTGTGCGCCGCCGCCGTCAAGCACGCAACGCGCACGCGCGCGCGGCGTCAGGTGAGCCGCTCGCGATGGTAGGCAAGATAGATCGCGGTGCCGATCGACCCCGTCAGCGCGATTGCGAGATAGCCCACGATGGCGCCAATCGGTCGCGGCCCCGGCGGCTGCGTGTACCAGAACAGCACCAGGTTGTAGGGGACGTAGAACGCGTAAACGATCGAAAGCGGCAGCACCCACTTTCGCAAATTCCAGATGCCGTACGCGAAGAACAGAAGCACTGCGCCGAACAGCGGACCCAGCACGAGGTTGTGCGCGATGCCGTGGAGCCGGTGACCGAAGACCACCAGCCCGAGGAGCGCAGGGTGGCGGGCAAACTGGATCGCCTTGGTGAAATCCGAGAGCGCGAGCACCACAAACAGCACCGTCATCACGGTGAGAAAAGTTCCACGCGGTGTGCGCGCCGCTTCATTTGCCATGCGCCGGAAGCTAGTCGCGTCCGCATTCAGATTCAAGCCGCGAAAAAAAACGGCCGGAGCATCGACGCTCCGGCCGTGGTGCGATCTGTTGTGTTCGTCTCAGCTCTTCAGAAATTTTCGGATCGCGCCGACCAGCGCCTCCTGCTGCTCGTACATCACCATGTGCCCGGCGTTCTTGATCAGCTCGAGCTTGCTGTTCTTGATCCGGCTCGTAAACTCCTTCGCGTAGGCCGCCGGGATCAGCTTGTCGTCGTCGCCCCACAGCAGCAGGGTCGGCGCCGCAATCCGATACGCGCGCTTCTTCAGCCCGCGGTCCGGGATCGGCCACAGGAATTTGCTCGCCGTCGCCAGCCGCTTCACGCGCTCGACGTACATCGTCTCCAGCGCTTTGAAGTCCGTCGGTATCGCGGTCATCATTTGCGCCGCCGGCGAGCTGGGATCGTGGAACAGCAGCGGCGCAATCTCGGTAAGCTGCGCCGCGAACAGGTCGGGGATCGGCACTTCGTCGATCCAGAAACCGGCCGGCGCTATCAGCACCAGCTTCTTCGCGCGATGAATATCGAACGCCGCGACCTCGGCCGCCAGCATCCCGCCCATCGAATGACCGACGATGTTGGCGGTCGGGATGCCGAGTTCATCCATCAGTTCGTGATAGAACAGCACCGCGTCGGCGACGTCGTCGATATACTCGTTGCCGGTGGAATCGCCGTAGCCGGGAAATTGCGGCGCATAGACTTTGAAGTTCTTGCCCAGCTCCTCCAGGAACGGCTCGACCGGCATCAGGCCGCCGGCGCCGTGCATGAACAGGAGCGGCTCGCCGCTGCCGTAAACCTGCATCTCGAGCGAGAACTTTCCGTTTAGCAGTTTCTGAGTCGTGTTCATTTCGCGCTCCGGACTTCCGTCGACGCCGCCGCCACCGCGCGCGCCTTGCCGTTGCCTTCGGTCTTCTGGAAATGGACCGGGGCCGGCATCGCGATCTCATTTTGCGGCATCCGCTTCGGCGACCACTTGTCCTCGAAGTTGCTCCACAGGTCGCGCATGTGCGGCATCACCTCGGTCGCGAACAGCGTGGTGCTCTTGCGCACCAGTTCCGGCGGCATCGAGCCGATCTGCATCAGCATCATCAGATGGCCGCAGTTGAGCGATTTCATCGCCTCGCGCAGGCGCTCGCGCACCGTCTTGGGCGAGCCCGCGATCACGTAGCCCTGCTCGATGAAGTCCTTCCACTTGAGGCCTTCGCGCTGCAACGCCGCCCGCTCGCCGACCTGGCCCAGGATGCCGGCCTTGATCGTCCGCACCGTGCGATAGCCCGGCGCGTCGGCGAAGCCGTTGTAGACGTGCAGGCAGCGGTTGTAGAAGTAGTCCATATGCGGCGCGTAATCCTTCTCCGCCTGCTCGTCGGTCTCCGACACCGCGACCACCTGCGCGAAGCCGAGGCTGTAGGGATTCAGCTCCTTCTTTTTCTTCGCCATCACTTCCCAGTAGCCGTCGGCAACCTTCTTGCCCGCGATGTACCCGAAGTAGGACAGGAAGCTGTACTGGTAGCCGTGGTCGGCGCAGAAGTCGTAGGTCTCGACCGAGCCGCCGCCGGGAATCCAGATCGGCGGATGCGGCTGCTGGATCGGCCTTGGCCACAGGTTGACGTAACGCAGCTTGGTGTACTTGCCGTTGAACGAGAACACGTTCTTCGACGTCCACGCCTTGATGATCAGGTCGTGCGCCTCGTAATACTTCTCGCGTATCGTCGCCGGCACCTCGCCGTAGCAGAAGTTGGTGTCCATCGAGGTGCCGACCGGGAAGCCCGCAACCAGGCGCCCGCCCGAGATCACGTCGAGCATCGCGAATTCCTCGGCCACCCGAATCGGCGGATTGTAGAGCGCGATCGAGTTGCCCAGCACCACCAGGCTGGCGTTGCGCGTCCGCCGGCTGAGCGCCGCCGCCATGATATTCGGCGACGGCATCAGCCCGTACGCGTTCTGATGATGCTCGTTGACGCCCAGCCCGTCGAAGCCCATCGCGTCGGCGTATTCGAGCTGATCGAGGTAGTCGTTGTACAGCCGATGCCCGACTTTCGGATCGTACAAGTCGCGCGGGATATCGACCCATACGCTGCGATACTTCTCTTTGAAGTCTTCGGGCAGGAACCGATAGGGCATCAGGTGGAACCAGGTAAATTTCATAAACCTTTCTCCTTTATGATCGTCGCGCTCCCGTTGCGATTACGCGCCGGGATGCACCGCGGCTTCTTCTGTTTCCCCTCTCCTTAACCGGGAGAGGTCGCGCCGCTGTGGCGCGGGTGAGGGACCTTGTACAGCGCGCATTTTTCGCGCGCGACTCACGATTCTGCTCCTGCTCGCTTTTCTTCGTACGCTTAACTGCGCCGCGGCCAGATGCGATTCGAGCGCCTCGTCGAGAAAATGCTCGGGGTTGAGCCCGGTGACGTCGCGGAAGAAATTGCCGTCGCCCATCAGCATGAACGCGCCGTTCATGCTCGCCCAGACCACCGCCGCGGTCCTCTTCGGGCCCATCGAGTTGGCGATCACGCCGCCCTCGAACGCGCGCCTGATGGTGCCTTCCCACAGTCCGAAGATTTCGTGGCTCAGCTCCATCACCCGCTGAAAATCGCGTATTTCAGACTTGCGTCGCAGGCGCTGATGGAGCTGCGAGAACACTACCGAATGCTGCGACAAAAAGATCTCGCGCGATTCGCGCAGGTAGTCGAGATAGGCCGACGCGATGGTCTTGAGTTCTTCCAGCGGCTCGAGCGCGCGCGCGAAAATCTCCAGGTAGCGCGCGCGAAGCTGTTCGGCGCGGTGCGCGATAAGGTTCAGGTAAAGATCGTCGCGCGACGAGTAATAGAGGTAGATCGTGCCGACCGCGACTTCAGCCTCGCGCGCGATCATCTCGATCGTCGCGCCTTCCAGCCCATGCCTGGCGAAGACCTTGGCGGCCGCGGTCAGGATTGCCTGCCCGCGCGCGCGCCGCTCGCGCCGATGCCGTTCCTGAACGCTCATCCAGTAGTGCGCAATGAATTAAGATTCATATTATGAACTTCACCTCATAGCGCGATCCCGAAAAACTGTCAACCGCCGCTTTCCGTAAACGATTCTTTCCGTAACCTGCGTCATTCAGAGCCGCTGCGGCGAAGAATCCCGGATCTTTTCTGTCTCCTCTCCCTGCAAGGGATGAGGATGAAGGTGAGGGTCTTTGTACAGCGCGCGTTCTTTTCGCGCGCGATTCAAGATTCTGCCTCCGACCTGAACGCGCTCGAAGGTTGCGCAAAGCTCTCCTCGCACAAGGAGAGGCTAGGATTTCGTGATGCTGCGATAATCGAACAGCCGGACCGTGTACCCATCCGGATCGCGCATCTCCGGCCCGTACCCCCACACCGTCCGCTTCGGCGCGTGCACGAATTTCACGCGCTTGCCCTTGAGGCTCCGATAGCGCGCGTCCACATCTTCAACTTCGAAATGAATCACGAATCCCGACGCCGCGCCGCTCGCCGGCTTGCCCTGGCTGATCAATAGCGCCATCCCCCAATCGTCCTCGAGCGCGACGAAGCCCTGCTCGGGCACCTCGAACTCGACCCTGAGACCGAGGTTCTTCACGTACCAGTCGCGCGACTTCGCCGCATCGCGCACGTTGATCTGCAGATGGTTCAGCTTGGCGAATTTTTTCTTCACGCGCTTCACGAGCGAATCCTAATAAACTATTCGCTTCCCGCTCAAGCCGTGCACCTTTCGTCTTCGAGTTCAGGGACGGCCGCTGCGCGTCTCAACCGCGCTCAAGCACGGTTTCTTCGCGGGCGAGGTCGTGAACCCCGAACTCGACGGCCAGGCTTGCGCCGTCGCGGAAAGCCACGCCGGGCAGTCACCGCAATTTTCGAGGGAGCGCTGTATTTTGCCACTACACCGCTGGTCTTTTCAGGAGGCAGCTCGGCCGCCCCTGAAGATGCGGTTCTGGTCGCCTATACGATCACCATCAGCGGCGGCACCACCTTGAGTTCCAACTTTGCGTCAATCGGTGGCTCGCCAGTCAAATCGGACACCCTTTATGAATAGCAGCGTCGGGCGAACACGATTCCCCGCGAGATCCCATATTCGCGGTTGGAGCGGCGGCCAGTCGGCGGTCGAACTAGCGATAGCGCTGCCGGTCCTGGCTCTGATGCTAGTGGCCGCGGCCGACTTCGGGCGGGTGTTCTTCTTCGGCATCGCGGTCAACAGCGCGGCCCGCGCGGGCGCGCAATATGGATCGGAGACAGTGATAACTGCCGCGGACATCACTGGGATGAAAGCGGCCGCCACCACCGACGGCAGCAACGTTCCGAGTCTTAGCGCGACCGCGTCGCAATGCACCTGCGAATCACCCAGAGGATCGGTTGCAGCCTGTGCCAAAAGCTACTGTGACGCCAGCGCGACGGCGACCTTCGTCGAGGTCGATACTTCCGCACCATTCACCACACTGTTGAAATATCCCGGTGTTCCGCATTCGTTGACCCTGACGGGCAAGGCCATAATGCAGGTGCAGCAATGAACCGACGCGCCATTTCGCCCCCCTGGCCATACGATCGGCCGGCCAGACTATGGCTGAATTCGCGGTCACGGCCACCGTCTTTTTGCTGGTGCTCTTCGGCATAATGGAAATGGCGATCGCCGTGAATGCATACAACGACGTGAGCGCGGCGGCGCGCGAGGCGGCTCGCTATGCGATCGTCCACAGTCCCACCAGCGCCGTCCCCGAAAGTGACAGTACTATCGCCGGAATCGCCGTGAACTACGCGCCCTTTCTGGCCGCGAGTGATGTCACCGTCTCGTTTCCAAGCGATGCCCGGATCCCTGCGCAGAGCGACGCCCTGATTCAGATCACACACACCTACCCCCTCGAGATCCCTTTCATGCCTTCCGTCAACCTGCACCTTAGCGCCAGCTCGCAGATGCTCGTGTCGCAGTAAGCGGGTGCTCTGCCCCGCCTGCCGCCCGATCCAGTCGGACCGCCCGTCCGCATGCCGTATCGGGTTCCGATACGCGCGAGATCAGCCAGAAGAATAATCAGTTCGCTTCACGCTCAAGCCGTGCACTTTTGTTCAGGATGAACTGTTCAGCCTTACCCCGCCGCTCCTGCCGCGCTATGTGATCTGGAATGGACAACAATCAGAACACTCCACACTCGCCCGCAAGCGGACTGCCCGCCCTTTCGCCGCGCCAACTTGCGGCGCGCCATGCCAACGCGAAGAAATCCACCGGCCCGCGCTCATCCGAAGGCAAAAACACCGCCCGCCTCAATGCCCTCACGCACGGATTCTTCTCGTGCGACGTCGTTAATCCCGTGCTCGACGGTCCCGCTCGCGTTGAGGAATTCAATTCGCTCCTCGATGCCTTGCTCGAAGAATTCCAGCCCGAATCCGTGCGCGAGCGCATCATGATCGACGAGGTCGCCGCATGCTGCTGGCGCATCCGGCGGCTGCTCCGCTACGAATGCCGCAAATCCTGGGTCGATGACGACGCTTACCGCCGGGCCGCCAGGACCGAGACTCCCAGCGAGGCGATGGCCGCCATCATGGGCTACGATCGTCAAGCCGCTCGCCAGCGCACCGCTCGCAAGCTCCATCGCGCCGGACTCGACGCCTTCATCCTGCCGAGCGATTCCGATGTAGATAAAATCGTCCGCTACGAACGCCTCATCAAGCGCAACCTATACCGCGCGCTCTATACCCTTGAGCGGATCCGCGCCGCCCGCCGCCGTGCTCCCGGCTCAGAAACAGATTCAGCATCCCGGCCCGAAGTCGGTGTCGAGCGGGAACTGCTTGACGAAAACAAATTTTGACGGAACGAAGCTGCCGATGGGGTATGCCTTCCTTTCCAACCACAACAGGTAGTGTGAATTGCCCTTTCTCCGACAAATTGACCAATCGCAATTGTTCCCCGGGGAACCGGTTGACATCGGCGGCGATGCGCGTACTGTGCATTGAGATTCGCCCGGGGAAGCCGGTGAGAGGCCGGCGCTGCCCCGCAACTGTGAGATGAGTCTCACCGTGCTCATCGAGTCAGGCGACCGGGCGAATCATGGAGCCGTAAGAACCTTCGCGGGTGAGGGAGGCTTCAGGAGTCTTTTCAATGGCGCGTGCGAGCAGTGGCAATGCCACTTGCACGGCCGTCGCTCCTGGCCGCTTCCATCTTCAGTTCGCGAACCCTCGGCTGGGGCGATGTTGGACGACGCACAGCACAACGATCAGTCATACGACGCGGCCGGGCCGCGTTCGCGCCGTCACCTCGCATCGTTCGCAGCCTCGATAGCAGCTCACGCGGCGATCCTCGGGTCGATAGTGTGCCTCGCCTCGCCGATGCCGCGGAGGCAAAGCGAGTGGGTGCTCGCCTATCTGGTCGAGGCAGGCGACGGCGCCTCCGGGCGCGGCGGCGCGAGCGCCGCCGCGCCCGGAACGCTGCCGCACCACGCTGAGCGCGTGGCGCTCGCGCCAACGCGGTCCGCACCGCCGCCGGCGGCGCGGAAGCCGCGTCGGCAGCTCGAGCATCCGCACCTCGAGGTTGCCAGCCTGGCGCCGCTGCGCGCGGTCGCGCCCGCGCGACCGCGCGCAGCGGCGCCGCACGATGGCTCGCAGATCCGTGACGCGCCGAGCAGCGACCCGTCGCGCTCGCGCGCAGCCGCCGTTTCAGGAAACGGCGGCGCGGGCGCCGGTGCCGGTGCGGGGACGCGGGGCGCAGGCGCCGGTGGCGACGGCGCCGGCGGCGGGGATCTCGATTCCATCGCGCATGCGGATTACGCCAGCAATCCTCCTCCCGCCTATCCCGCAAGCGCGCGCCGCCGCGAACAGCAGGGCACTGTGATCGTCAGGGTGCTGGTCGGCGCCGACGGCTCCGTCGAGCGCGCCGAAATCGCTGAGTCTTCCGCGTTCGACGCGCTCGATGCCGCCGCCCTTCAGACCGTCCGCTCGCGATGGCGCTTCATCCCGGCTCGCCGCGGCGGACTTGCGCTCGAAAGCTGGGTTCTGGTCCCGATTCGATTCGCGCTGGTCGAGGTAAGTGCGGACCGCGTTGGATCACGTTAGAGATGGCACGACGTATGCGCGCGTTAGTGAAAAACGTGATATAAGCGCGATCCGAGGAGGGTAGGAATGATGGCTGCGAAAGCATGTACTACTCTGGCGGTGGCGGGGCTGATGGTCGTGGCGATTCTTGCGCCCAACCGCGCACGCGCGATCGAAGTCAAGAAGGACCTTTACAACAACAGCGGTCCCGCTGGTCCGAGCGCTCCCGGTCCCGCCCGCGAGAATCCCATCCCCGCCGCGCAACGCCAGGCGCTCAGCGACACTATCGCGAGCGAATCCGACACCTATGTCAGCGACGAGAGCGAGAAGAAGTCGTCGGGACAGGTGTACGTCGATCTCGAGCACGCAAAGTTCATGTACCTGCCTACGATGAAGGCGGGGCACTGGACCGTGCTCGCGAAGCTGCAGGCGCCCGAATACACGCCGCCCAAAAGCGGCGAGGGCAAAGGCAAGCCGACCGGCAAGCAAAAGGTGCTGATTTTCAACTACCGCCTCGACGGCAGCAAATGGACCGAAGTCGAACAGCCCAAGTGGGAAGACGTGGCAACCCCCGGCGTGGCGGCGGCCCATAAATAGTCAGTCGGGAGAAGTAGCTATTGGAGTTGCTATTGAGTGAAGGCTAGGATCCAGAACGATCTCAAGGCCGCGATGAAGAGCGGCGACAAGCTGCGCACGATGGCGCTGCGCGGCGTGTTGTCGGAGATCTCGCGGCTCGAAAAAGACGTTCGCCGCGACCCCAACGAAGCCGAGATCCTGCAAATCATCAAGCGCGAGCGGGCCAAGCGCGAAGAGTCGCTGGAATTTGCGCGCAAGGCCGCCCGCCAGGATCTGATCGAGCAGAACGAGACCGAAGCCAAGGTCCTCGAATCGTATTTGCCCGCCACCGCCTCGCCCGACGAAGTGCGCGCGGAAATCGCGGCGGCGATCGCGGCGGGCGCGTCTCAGATCGGGCCAATCATGAAGGCGCTACGCGACAAGTTCGGCGCCGGCCTTGACGGCAAGACCGCTAGCGAGCTCGCCAAAGCAGCGCTCGCAGGAAAGTCTTCTCAGTGACGCGACCCCGTCAACGCAGAGGCTCACATGGTCACTGGAAAAATCGAACCGTTTCGCGTCGCGGTGCCCGACGACGTGCTGGCCGACTTGCGCGCGCGGCTCAACAACACGCGCTTTCCCGACGAGGTTCCCGACACGGGTTGGGAGTACGGCGCCAATCTCGCCTACCTGAAAGAACTGATCGAATACTGGCGAACCAAATACGACTGGCGCGCGCATGAGCGCGAGCTCAATCGCTTCGCGCATTTCAAGGCGCCGGTTGACGGACTCGGAATCCACTTCATCCATGAAAAAGGCAGGGGACCGAATCCCAAGCCGCTGCTGCTCCTGCACGGATGGCCGGGCTCGATCTACGAGTTCATGGAGCTGATTCCGATGCTCACCGATCCTGCCGCGCACGGCGGCGACGCGAAGGATTCGTTCACAGTGATCGCGCCGTCGCTGCCCGGCTACGGTTTTTCGGATCACCCGCGTGGCCGCGCGACGAATATCCAGGCGATGGCGGAGCTGTTTCACAAGCTGATGACCGAAGCGCTTGGCTACAAGCGCTACGCGGTGCAGGGCGGGGACTGGGGCGCGGCAATCACCTCGCGCATCGGCGAAGTGCACTCAGGCAGCGTCTTCGGCATCCATATCAACATGATTGCGATCGGTCCCGCCGAAGGACGCAGCGCGCCCGAGCTGACGCCCGAGGAGAAAGTGTTCCTCGGCGACCTGGAAAAGTTCCGCACCGCCGAAACCGGCTACCAGTGGATCCAGGGCACCAAGCCGCAGACACTCGCCTACGGGCTGAACGATTCGCCGGCGGGATTGGCGGCGTGGATCGTCGAGAAGTTCCGCACCTGGAGCGATTGTCACGGCGACGTCGAGAAGAGCTTCACGCGCGATCAAATCCTGACCAACGTGATGATCTACTGGGTCACTCAGACGATTAATTCCTCGACGCGGCTGTACTACGAGGCGCGCCATCATCCATGGCGGCTCAAGCCCGGCACGCGGATCGAGTCGCCGACGGCGGTCGCGCTGTTTCCAGCCGAGCTGGTGCGTCCGCCGCGGCATTGGGCCGAGCGTGTGTACAACGTCCGGCGCTGGACGGTGATGCCGAAGGGAGGGCATTTCGCCGCGATGGAAGAGCCAGCGTTGCTCGCCGCCGACGTTCGCGAATTCTACCGGGAGTTGAGCTGAGCGCGCGTATTCAGCGTTTCACGCGGACGCGGCTTCGTCGAACTTGACGAGGTCGGCGTAGAGCTTCTCGATCTCGCGGCCCAGCCGTTCGTAGCGCGCGATCAGTTCGTCGGCGTCTTTGCGCGCGAGATAGAAGTTCGGATCGTTCATCTCGGTCGAGAGCGCTGCGCGTTCGTTCTCCCGCTGCTCGATCTCGGCTTCGACTTGACTCCGCTGGCGCGCGATTCGCTCGCGCTTGCGAACCGCGTCGCGATCGTCTTTGGCCGGCGGTGCGGCCTTCGGCGGTTCCGCTTTCTTCGGATGCGGCGTGTTGCCGTTGTTGCCGCGCGTATCGCGCAGATGCACCGGCGTGGAGCGCTCGGGCTGCGACGACGGCGGCGGCGCTTCGGTCTGCGCCTTCTTCTCGAGGTATTCGTCGTAGTTGCCGAGGTAGCGAATCGCGTGCCCCTGGCCGACTTCGAGCACCTCGGTCACCAGCTCATTCAGGATGAAGCGATCGTGACTGACAATTATAACGGTTCCCGGAAACCGCCGGAGTGCGTCGAGCAGTGTATCCTTGGCGACGATGTCGAGGTTGTTGGTCGGCTCGTCGAGCAGCAGGCAATTGCTCGGGCGCACCAGCACCTTGGCCAGCGCCAGGCGCGCGCGCTCGCCGCCCGACAGGACTGCGACGCGCTTGTAAACGTCGTCGCCCGAGAACAGCATCGCGCCGAGCAGCGAGCGAATCTCCGGCGTCGTGCGGCCCGGAGCGCTGTCACTCAGTTCGTCGAGCCCGGTCTTGTCATACGAGAGCGACTCGGCGAGATTCTGCGCGAAGTATCCGGCCTGCACGCTGGCGCCTACTATTCGCTCGCCGGCGGTCATCGGTTCGACGCCGGCCAGCAGCTTCATCATTGTGGATTTGCCCGAGCCGTTGGGGCCGACCAGCGCGATTCGCGCACCGCGCTCGATCGTCAGATCGACGCCGTCGTAAACCGTGAGCGCGCCGTAGCGTTTGACCGCGCCCTTGAGCTCGAAAACCCGCCGCGTGCTGCGCTCGCATTTCGGAAACGAAATCGCGGGCGGCTTCTGCGAGCCTTCCGGCGGCTCGAGGCGTTCGAGCTTGTCGAGCTGCTTGATGCGGCTTTGCACGAGGCGCGCCTTGCTCGCCTGGTAGCGGAAGCGGCTGATGAAACTCTCCAGGTGCTCGATTTCTTCGCGCTGCTTCTCGTACGCCGCCAGCTCGAGCGCGAAGCGTTCCTCGCGCGCGACCAGGTACCGCGAGTAGCCGCCGACGTATTCGGTGAGCCGCCCGTGCGACACTTCGACGGTGCGCGTGGTGACGCGGTCGAGAAAATAGCGGTCATGCGAGACCAGGATGATCCCGCCCTGGTACCCGCACAGGTAATCTTCGAGCCAGTTGCGCGCCTCGATGTCGAGATGGTTGGTCGGCTCGTCGAGCATCATGAACTCGGGCGCGTCGAGCAGGAGTTTTGCCAGCGCGATACGCATCCGGATGCCGCCGGAAAATTCCGCGACGTCGCGGCCGAGGTCGTCGTCAGTGAAGCCCAGCCCGAACAGCACCGAGGTGGCGCGGCTCTCGGCGCTGTAAAAGCCGTGACGCTCGAGCTCGGTCAGCACTTCGCCCAATTCCTCGAGCGCGGCGTCGTGCGCCGGCCCCGAATGCTCGCGCGCGAGAAGCTCCTCGACTTCCCGGCGCCGCAAGTCGAGCGCCTGCATCCGGTCCAGCGCCGCCAGCGTCTCGCGCAGCACGGATCTGCCGCCCATTTCGGGCGCGTCCTGCGCCAGGTACCCGACGCGGGTGCGTTGCGGACGGGTGATGCGGCCCGAGTCGAGCGGGATCACTTCCGCGATCATCTTGAGCAGCGTCGACTTGCCCGCGCCGTTGAGCCCGACCAGGCCGACCCGTCCGTCGTCGGCCATCGACCAGCTCACGCCGTCGAGGATCTTGCGGCCCCCGTAGGACTTGGAAAGGTTGTCGAGACTCAGCATGGTGAAAAAAGTCATCTTATCAGCGGTCTTTGCGTGCCGAAAGCGACCGCTGTTTGCCAAGCCATTTGAGGGCCTTCCTACAAACCCGACATTATGTTAGGAAATGTTACACTATGGCAAAATTCGCCGCCGGATATCCGCTGCCCAGGAGCGCCGACGAGTTCGAAAGACTCTGTCTCAAGCTCCTGCGGCGTCATTGGCAGCTCCCTCAGCTCGAGCGGTTCCGCGACCCGGAACGCGCCGAGAAGGGAGTCAACCTCATCGAGATCAGTGGCCGTCCGCGACTCGCCGCGGTCAAGTGCGATTTGCGCGCTTCGCGCAGCGAGTTGACGATCGCCGAGATCAAGGACGCTGTGGACCACGCCGCGAGCCTGAAGCTTCCGATCGGGCGCTTCGTGATCGCGACCACGGCCGCCAGGCCCGAGGGCTTGCAGCGTTCGTTGTTCGATCTCAACCGCGCCAGTCGCAAAGACGGCATCTCGGCGATCGAGGTTCTGACGTGGGATGATATCGAGGAGCTGCTCGACGAGTATCCTCAGATCCTCACCGATTTTGGCACCGCGGCCAAGCGCCAGGCGCTGACGCGCGCCGATGCTGTCGTTCATCTCGAGGCACGATGCGAGCCCGCGGCGGCGGGACCTACCGATGCGCTGGGAGAGGAGATCTCGGCCGCCGCGGCTTTTCTTGAGAGCCACCAGTATCAGCTCGCGCGCCTCGCACTGCTAAGACTGCGCGAGCAGAAGTGGAGCCAGCTCTCGAACGTGCACAAGTTCCGCGTGCTCTCGTATCTTGGCGCCGCGTGGCTCAAGGAAGGCGAGCCGCGCAAATCCGCGATGCTCTTCATCGCGGCGAAATCGCTGCAGCCCGACGAGGAGAACGCCTGCACCAACGAGGCGCTCGCGCACGAACTGCTCGGTGAGCGCGAACGCGCATTCGCGCTGGCGGACAAGCTGCGGATGCAGTTTCCGTCGAGCGGCCGCGCGGTCGCGCTGTGGCTGAACAATGCGCCCAAGTCGTTCGACGCCAGGACGCTCGAAGAAAACGTCGCGCCCGAGCTCTCATCCGATCCCGAGGTCGCGGTCGTGATGGCGCGCCGCGCGCTGCTCGACGCGCACTTCGATCGCGCCGAGCGTTATGCGCGCCTCGCCAGCGCCGCGTTGCCCAACAATTCGATCCCGTGGCTGGTGCTGGGACAGGCGATTCTGCTCAACGAACTCGAAGCCGCCGGCGCTGCCGGTCCCGATGCGCCCGCGCAAAATGACGAAAGCCGCGTGCGTGAAGCCGAGACTTGCTTCACCCAGGCGCTCACGCTCGCGCAGGCGGAACGCCAGCCGTCGAGCGAGGTGCAGGCGCTGATCGGACGCGCGCAGGCGCGAATTGCGCTGCGCGATACCGACGGCGCGGGCAAGGATATCGAACAGGCGCATAGCCTCGAGCGCGAGGACGCCAACGGGCTGTGCGAGTACGGAATCGTCCTGCGCTCGCGCGGCAGCCTGAATGAGGCTATCGAGGTGCTGCGCCGCGCCGCGTCCGTGGGCGGCCGCGACGACATCGAGTACCATCTCGCGGTCACGCTCCGCGAGCGCGACGAACCCGGCGATTTGCAGGAGGCCACCGAGCTGCTGATGCGCTCGATCGCGCGGCCAGACGCAATTCCCGCAGGCGATTTTCCGTTCGCGGTCGCGGCCGCGGTCGAAGCGCTTTCCACCGCCGAGCGTTATCACGACGCCGACGCGCTGTTGTCGTCGATTGCCGAGGGGCGCCTGCCAGGCGTCACGATGCGGACGTTGCGCGCCAACCTCCGGCTGGCGCAAGGCAAGTTCGATCAGGCCTCGAAGCTTGCCGACGAGGCCCTGTCCGGACTCACGCCCGACACCTCCGCCGACAACCGGCGCAAGCTGGCCGCGCTACTCCATGACCTGGGGCGCTATCGTGACGCGCTCCCGCTGTGGCAAACGCTCGCGCCCGCCGGCACGCCCGGCACCGACACGCGCCGGCTGCTCGATTGCGCAAGCCGGCTCGGCCGCGAAGACATCGTCAACGACATCTCGCGCCAGTTGCATCCCGATCACGCGGGCGACGCTGGTGCCGCGGCCGATCAGCTCGACAAACTCGAATGCAACGATCCTGAAGCGGCGCTGGCCAGCCTCGAGCAACTGCTCCAGGAGCATCCCGACGACCGTGTGCTCAAGTTGCGGCGCTCGATTGTTGCCGCTCGCCTGGGCAAGGCCGACCTGGTCGTCGCCGATCCGAATGCGATGCCCCCGGCGCGCGAAATTCCGCCTGCGCTCGGCCGCGTGGCCGTGCAATTCATGCGCGACGGCGGCCGCGCCAACGAGGCGCTAGCCTACGCCTACGAATTACTGCGCCATCAGGGCGGCAACGTCGATGCGCATCGCGCGTACCTCGCCGCGCTCGGACCGGTTGGCCCGATGCCGCACGTGCCCGACTTTGACAGCGCCGGACCCGGCGCCGCGGTCAGTTTCGTCGAGGAGGGTTCCAACACCGAGAAGTGGATCCTGCTCGAGGACGGCAACGACGCCGACGAGGCGCTCGACGAGTACGGCACGCAACATCCGATGACGCGCGCCGTCAAGGGCAAGAAGCCCGGCGAGAAGTTCCAGCTCCCCGAAGGCCGCTTCAGCCGCCGCCAGGCCACCATCAAGCAGATAATCAGCAAGTACGCCTACCGCTACATGGACGTACTCATCAACTGGCAGGCGCGCTTCCCCGGCCAGGCTGAGATCGAAATGAGCTACGTACGCGCCGACGCGATTCCGTGGAACGAGATGAGCGACAGCTTCGAGTCACTGTTCGAAGCGAGCTATGTCAACGGCAACGGTGTCGCGAACGGCAACGGCGTCGCCAAAGTCAACGGCGTCGCCAACGGCCACGCCACCGCCAGCGGCAAGCGCGACGACCTCCTCAAGCAGGCCGAGCGCACCTACGCCAATAACTCGATCCCGATCCACGCGGTGGCGGAGCGGCTCAACCTGAACGATCTGCAGACCGTATTCATCCTGGCGCAGCGCCCCGAGGCGCCGCTGAAGTGCTGCACCGGTTCGCCAGAAGAGCTCGAAGCCGCTCTGGGAGCCTTCGAGCGCGCCAACGCCGTGGTGCTCGATTTGACCGCGATCGCGACGCTGTGCATGCTCGGGCGGCTCAGCCTGCTGCCGACCTGGCCGCGCCAGTTCGTGATTTCGCAGTCCACGCTCGCCGAACTTCGGCGCCTCGCGTTCGAGGACACCCTGCTGCGGCTGCCGCCCGGATTCTCCGCATCAATCACCGGCAACGCCAACGACGGCAAGCGCGCCGACGTTCAGTTGAAGGGACTCGCCGATGCATTGCAGTCGGTGTGCCGCGTGCGCGACGGCGCGGTGCTCGCCTCGATCGATCCAGAACGCCGCGAGCGCCTTATCAAGTTCTTCGGCCGCCATGGCGCCGAGAGCATCGTGATCGCCTCGATGCCGGGGCACGTGCTGTGGACCGACGACATGATCCTCGCCGACCTCGCCAAAACCGAATTCGGTGTGCGCCGTGTCTGGACCGAGGCGGCATTGCAGGCGCGCGCGCAGGCGGGCAATCTCGATCCCGCCGAGCTGGCTACGGCCAGCACCAAGCTCGCCGGATGGGGCTACTCGTTCACGACGCCGAGCATCGAAACGCTGATGCGCGCGGGCTCGGTCGCGGTATGGAATCCCGACCAGTTCCCGCTCAAGCAGGCGCTCGACCAGTTCGCGTCCGATTCGATGAACATGTCGGATGCGGTGCGGCTGGCGGCCGAGTTGATCGTCAAGATGTACAACGACCAGTACTTGCGCGGGCAGCGCCGCACGGTGACCTCGCGGCTGCTCGATCGGCTGGCGGCGCGCCCCGGCGGCCGCGACGCGATCGAGACATTGCCGCGTTCGTTGCCGATTCGCTTCGGACTCGACCTGATTCGAGCGCGCGAGCTGAGCGACGTCGTGCGGGGATGGACCGCCCAGAGCGAGACGCCGCAGAATGACCGCCTGATGGCCGGCCGCTGATCCCGGATGCCAACCGATCGGGTAGTGGGTCACTGACCCACTACCCTCGATCGCGCCGCGTCGTGTTAGCCTTCGCGATCGAGTAGAATCCTGCTCGAGGCTACGGCCACAGGAGGAACAGCACGATGGCGACAATCGGCGAAGGGGACCGGATCGTCCTCATCGATCGCAGGCTCTTCAAGGACGACAACACCCGGATTTTCGTGGGTATCGTCGAGCAGACCGAGGGCGTGCTGATTCGCGCCCGCGGCTTCGTCTTTCACGTCAGCTCGTACGAGGTCGCCGGCCAGGAACGCCGCGGCGAAGAGCGCGTGCGTGTGTTCTCGATGGGCTCGGGGGATATCGTTTACCTGCTGCCGCAAGGGCAGGACATCTCGCGCCTGATGCTCAAGCGCTCGCCCAAGTCGATGACGCTGAGCGACGGCCAATACGCGATGGACCTGAGCGACTTCCTGCTCCGCGCGTAGCAGCCTGCTAGAGCTTCTCGACGAATTCGATAATCGCCGCCGCAGTGTCGCCGGGATTGTCCAGCGGCACGTGATGGAACGCGCGCGGTATTTCCTTCAGCACCGATCCGCGAATCTTCCGATGCATCCGCCGTACGTGTGAGTGACTCACCAGGGCGCTCTGCTCGCCGCGGATCAGCAGCGTCGGCATCGCGATGTTCCTGAGCTTGGGCCGGGTCATCCTGACTCCGTGCTTGCGCCACGCGCGCGTTTCCGGGTCGAAGCGAAACGCCCATGCGCCGCTCGGTAGCTGCTCGGCGCCGAGCAGCGCGAGCCGCTCGACGTCCAGCCGCGTCAAATACGTCTGCGGCGGCTGCAGGCGAAACTTCCTGATGATGTCGTCGGCGGAGCGCAGCTCGGGCCGGGTGCCGCCGTGCGAGCGCCGGCGCCATCGCCACATCAGGCGGCGAAACAGCGGCGGCGGTCCGTGCGGCGCATCGACGATGATCAACGCCTCGAGCAACTCCGGATGCGTCACCGCCACCCACTGCGCGACCGCGCCACCCATCGAATGCCCCACCAGCACCACGCGCGCGCCGAGGCTTTCGACAAGCCCGCGCACGTCTTGCAGATAGGCCGGCGGACCGTAGGTTCCCGACTCCGCCCACTGGCTGCGGCCGTGTCCGCGAAAATCGAGCGCGAGCACGCGCCCGTACGGCGTCAGCATCGGTGCGACGCCGTCCCACCAATGCGCATGCGCCGCGCCGCCGTGCAGCAAAACGAAGGTGTGTTTGTCAGGATCGCCGCCCCAGTCCAGATAGTGAAGCTTGAGTCCCTCAACCTCGACGTACCGATGGGTCGGCTCCGCGAGCACGGTAGCCGCTTGCTCTTGTGCCATAACCGGCAATTCTATTCGACGCGAAATCGCGAGCATAGATTTTCATGCGCCGCCCGCCGTGCTAACAACCGCACGAGAACAGAGATCGCCAAGGAGAAGATTTCGATGCCGCTAAGACTCGAAAACAAAAACGCACTGATCACCGGCGGCGCCAGCGGTATCGGACGCGCGACCGCGGTTCGTTTCGCAGAAGAAGGCGCCAACGTCTTCGTTGCCGACCGCCATCTCGCCGCCGCCGAGGAGACCGCCGCCTCCGTCAAAAAGCTCGGCCGCAAGGCGCTCGCGTTCCAGGCGGATACCAGCGACGAGACGCAGGTCAATACGATGGTTGCGCGGATGGTGAAAGACCTCGGCAGCGTCGACATCGTCGTCGCGGCGGCGGGAATCTCCCACGCGCACTATGGCGAGGAAGGCCAGCCCGACATCACGTTTCTGGCCAACAAGTCCTTCGCCAACTGGCGCAAGGTCTTGAGCGTCAATCTCGACGGCGTGTTCCTGACCGATCGCGCCTGCGCCGACGCGATGATCAAGGCGGGCAACGGCGGCCGCATCATCAATATCGCGTCAGCCGCGGCGCGACTCGCTTCACCTGGCCTCGGCGAGTATTCGGTCAGCAAGGCCGGGGTCTGGATGCTGACGCGGGTGCTCGCGACCGAGTTGGCACCATTCAATATCACTGCCAATGCGATCGGCCCCGGCTTCATCAAGACACCGATGACCGCCAACCTGCAGGACCTGCCCGACGCTTCGCAGATGATGCAGCGGGTGCCGATGAAGCACATGGGCGAGCCAATCGATGTCGCCAACACCGCGCTGTTCCTCGCCAGCGAAGAAGGCCGCTACTACACCGGCTCGATCCTGCATCCCGACGGCGGCATCGTCATGCAGTGAGATTGATTCGCACCCATTCGATCGCGAAGCGGATCGCTCTTTCCTTGTGTCATCCTGAGCGCTGCGAAGGAACCCGGATTCGGGTGCTCGTCTGGGCACGGCTGCCGGGATTCTTTGCTGCGCTCAGAATGACAAAGCCGGCGTTCGCCGTTGCGTTGCTTCTTCTTGGCGGATTGAGCACTCCCGCCCTCGCGCAGGAGCCGACTGCGACGGCCACGCCCATGATGCTGCCGTCCATTCCGCAAATTCAGCTCACACCCTTGCCCGGATACGGGCCGGCGCCGCTGACCGTCGGCTTCATGGTGTCGAGCACCGACCCGGAAACCGTGCTGCAAACCTTTCGCTGGAATTTCGGCGACGGCCAGGTTTCGATGCTGCCGCCGACCGCGCTTTTCCACACTTACACCAACCCCGGCAGCTACGTGGTTACCGTGACTGCAACGACTGCCGACGGCCATCAGGCGTCATCCTTCGCCGGTGTAATCGTGACGCAACCCCCGCAGTAGGCTAGTCCTTCAGCATCTCGATCGTGCCCGTATCGAGATCGTAGATGCCGCCGACGATCTTCAGCTCGCCCGATTTGACCATCGCCGCGAGCTCTCCCGAAGTGGCAAGATTCTTCATCACCAGCTCGACGTTCTCGCGCACCGCATTTTCAACTGGGTCGCCCGCCATGCCCTTGGACGCTGCCACGGCCGGCCGCAGTTCGCTCAGCATCGGGCCGACGTCGCCTTCCTCCTCGTGTCCTTCGACCGCCGCGATCACCGCGCCGCATCGGCGATGCCCCAGTACCATCACCAGCCTCACGCCGAGATGCTTGACCGAGTAGTCCAGGCTTTCGATCACCACCTTGTCCGCGACGTTGCCCGCCACGCGCACGGTGAAGATATCGCCAAGTCCGCGGTCGAAAATAATTTCGGGCGGAGTCCGCGAATCCGAGCATGCCAGCACCGACGCAAACGGATGCTGTCCCTTGGCCACTTCGGTGCGCCGCGCCGGCGTCTGGCCGGGATGCTCAAGTTTGCCGGCAACGAACCGCTGATTACCCTCGAGCAAAAGCTGCAACGCCTGTTGAGCACTCATGGTAGGTCCTGCGACTTTGGCGAACACCACCCGCGTCGTGCTTAACGACGTCGCGGCGATCGCCAGCAGCATCAAACTCCTCACGAAGATTTTCTTATGTGGAATCACTATCGCACCTCTCCATCTGTTCTGCGCCATTCGCCAGGGCGGCTAACGTCATCGGACGCCCGCAATCGTATCGGAAAGTAGGCCGATTTACGCCGGGAGCCAAGACGTGAAGGTCTCCGATGATCAAGTGCATCGGCGTCGCACATCGGCATTGACTCCGCTTCGCGATTCGCCAGTATGGGTGGCGATGCGACACAACTTCGGCTCCGGCCCAATTTCCCTTTCCGCGACGATCCCGGCAAAACGGATCCTGCTCGCGCTCGCACTTGGCGCCCTCGCGCTCATCGGTGCGGGATGCGCGAGCGATCAGATCGAGGCCACCAAACAGCTGGTGCAGCAGCAGCAGGACCAGCTCGAGCGGCAGCAGCAGGAGATCGAAGCCCTCAAGGCGGGTCAGAATCAAACCTCCTACCGGCCGGGAGTCGCAACCTCCGCTCCAGGCGGATGCGACAAGGGAATTGAGTCGGTCGCCAGCCAGCACGGCGGTGACCGCTTCGCTGCCGGCGACTTCTCCAAGGCGCTCGGATACTACCAGGACGCGCTCGCGGCCTGCCCCACCGATGACCGGGCCGAGGTCAACGTGGCGCGCGCCTACGAGGCGCTCGGCAACGACGTCCAAGCCATCAACTATTACAGGAAGGCGGCCGACAGCCCCGGCCCTACCGTCACCGACGCCCAGGAAGAAGCCAAGGCCGCGCTCCTGCGCCTGCAAGCCACCCGCATGCCCTGACAAATACCGCTCGCCCGGCGCACTCTCGCGTCGGGTTGGTTCTGGTCGTCCCGCTCGTTAGATTTGAATATGGGGGCGATGCGCAGTGAAAAATCGTTCTCATCTCCATGGACGGCGACGGCAATAATCCAACTCCCGAGCTGATCAGCGCGCGACCCCGCCGCATCGCAATTCTCACCGCCGGCGGCGACGCTCCCGGCATGAATGCCGCCATTCGCGCGGTCGTCCGCACCGCGGCGGTCGCCGGAGTGGAAGTGATCGGCTTCAGGCGCGGCTACGAGGGCCTGATCCGCGACCTGGCCGAGCCGCTTAGCGGCCGCTCCGTCGCCAACATGATCCAGCGCGGCGGCACCTTCCTGGAGACCTCGCGCTCGCCGGAGTTCCGCACGCCGGCGGCCCGCGGCCTGGCGGCCCGCAACCTGAAACGTCACCAGATCGAAGCGTTGATCGTCGTCGGCGGCGAGGGCTCGATGGTTGGCGCGACGCTGTTCGGGGCCGAGACCGGCGTTCCGGTCTTCGTTATCCCCGCCTCGATCGATAACGACATACCGGGCACCGACAACTCGATCGGCTTCGATACCGCGGTCAACACCGCGCTCGAAGCGATCGACCGCATCCGCGACACCGCATTCGCCTACGAACGCGTCTTCTGCGTCGAGGTGATGGGCCGCGACTCGGGCTTCATTGCGATCGCGGTCGCTCTCGGCGGCGGCGCCGAGGCGGTCATCGTCCCGGAAATTCCGTTCCGCCTCGACGACATCTGCGATCGCGTCGAGGACAGCCATCGCCGTGGCAAACGCTCGAGCATCGTCGTGGTCTCGGAGGGTCCGCGCACCGGAGGCGTCATCCCGGTCGCCGAGGCCCTGACCGCCCGGCTCGGCATGCCGGCGCGCGTGGTCGTGCTTGGCCACGTGCAGCGCGGCGGAGCGCCCACGGCCAGGGACCGGCTGCTCGCGAGCCGGATGGGCGCGGGCGCCGTCAGAGCCATCCTCGACGGCGTCGGTCCTTCGCTGATTGCCGAAGAGCGGGGCGCAATCGTTTGCGTCCCGCTAGCGGAGGTCGCGAATCGGCGCCGCCCGCTGGACCCGTCACTCATCGAGCTGGTCCATCAGCTCTCCACCTGAAGCCCGAACTGCCCGAAGACCCTGCGTAAATCCGGGCCCCGGAATAATCCGCGTACTTGCCTCGTCCGTACCTATAGGTGACCGGCGCGTCGCCGCCTGCCGGGCCGACGGCATGACAAGGAAACTCCGCAAAGGGAACCAATCGCCCGCATGGGCGGTTGACAAGACCGACGGGGAAAATCTCATCGCGGTCCATGGGAGCTCTGGCGGGAGCCAGGCCGATGCGCTTCCGAGGGTGCTGACCCCCCGGCAGATTTGGCAAATGTCTGAAGGCTTGCAACTGAGTTCCGATACCGCGGTCGAACGCGTCGTCGGCCTGAACCAGGTTCTTCCCTGCCAGTACTTCGACGTCTCGGGCGGCCATCGCCTGACCGGCGAGCAGCGCCTGATGCTCGCGCTGCTGGCGGACGCGCTCAACGTCTATCAACAGGGTGTCCTGTCGCGAAATACGCGCAAGCGCCTGCTGTTTGTCGATGCCGAGCGATGGATCACGGCTGGCGCGAAGAGCCGTCACGCATTCAGCTTCGATACCGTGTGCGACGCGCTGGGGATCGACCCCGGCATGCTGCGGCGCCGGATGCTGGCGTGGAAGCACGAGCTGCGGCGCAACCTCCAGTCGCGCGCCGCGACGCCTCATCTGCGGCTCAAGATTACGCCGCGCACCAAGCATCTGAGCCAGGGACGCCGCCGCCGGACCCCCGTCGTCAGCCCGGCGTTCTGATTCTGATCCCTTGCCCGTTACTTCACGGTAAAGTTCAGGCGAGGGTTCTGCGGCATCCGTGGCGCCCACGCCGCCTCTCGCCAACGCGCCGCAACAGTGCGATAAATCTCAGCGAGCCCCCTCTGGAGGAAAGTTTCCATTTTGAAGAATCCATTCAGCGTCGAAGGCAAGGTTACGATTGTGACCGGCGGCGGGACCGGGATCGGCGAGTCGATCGCCAAGGAGTTCGCGCTCCGAGGCGCCCCGGTGCTGATCGCGAGCCGTAAAGTCGAGAACCTCGAGCGCGTGCGCGACGAAATCCGCAAGGCCGGCGGCAAATGCGAGATGACTCCGGTTGACGTCCGCGACGCTGAGCAATGCGACAAGATGGTGGCCGAGGCGGTCAGGCATTTCGGCCGTCTCGACGTGCTGATCAACAATCACGGCGCCAGTATTACGACGCCGTCGTTGAACCTCTCGCCCAACGGATGGCGCGCGGTGGTCGGGATCAATCTCGACGGCGTGTTCTTCTGCTCGAAGGCGGCGGCCCGCCAGTTCATGGAGCAGAAGAGTCCCGGCTCGATCGTCAATATCTCGTCAACGGCGGGCGTGCATGGCTCGCCGACGATGCTTCCGTACGGCGCGGCCAAGGCGGGCGTGATCAACCTGACCGTTTCGCACGCCGGCGAATGGGGCCCCGCGGGCATCCGCGTCAACTGTATAGCGCCCGGCCCGATCGACACCGAAGGCGCGGCGCCGCGCGTATGGCCGAATCCAAAGGTCAAGGAGATGGTCGCGCGCTCGCGTGCGCTGCAGCGCTTCGGCCGCGTCGAGGAAATCGCCTATCCGTGCATCTTCCTCGCATCCGACGCGTCGAGCTACGTCAACGGCGCGCTGCTAATAGTAGATGGCGGCGAAGGCATGCGCGTCGCCGGGTAAGTGGACAAACTCGTCGAGCAACAGTAAATAATTCCTCGATCACATCGAGAGAGGTTGATTCATCATGGCTGACAGGAGCGCGGTCGGGAAAACCGGCAAACCATTCACGATGCACGTCGATTGGAGCAAGGTGCGCGAGTTCGCCCGCGCTATCAAAGACCCCAATCCGCTCTACTTCGACCCCGAACTGGCAAAAAAGGAGCTCGGCGGAGTGCCGGTGCCGGTCACGTTTCTGCAGACCAGCGCGTTCTGGACCGACGAGACCTCCAGTCCCGGCTTCGGCGGCTTCGACTTGCGCCGTATCCTGCACGGCGAGCAGGAATTCGAGTTCTTCAAGCCGATCTTCGTCGGCGACACTCTTACCGGCGTCACCAAGGTCGCCGACGTGCTCGAAAAAGAAGGCGGACGCGGCGGCAAGATGACGCTGCTGATCACGGAGACCGAGTACACCAACCAGAAGGGCGAGAAAGTCGCGCTCGCGCGCTCGACCCTGATCGAAACAGGACAAGCAGTCAAAGCCTGACTCCAGTCGGTGAAAAAAGATGGCAAAGTTGAAATTCGATTCAGTAAAAGTCGGCGACGAAATTCCTAAAATCGAGATCAAAGGCGTCACCCGCCCCGATTTCGTCCGCTATGCGGGCGCGTCGGGCGACTTCGTGCCGCTGCATTACGACCAGACCTTTGTCGAGGCGGCCGGAATCCCGACCGTGTTCGCGCAGGGGATGTTTACCGCGGGCCTGCTCTCGAAGGCCGTCACCGATTACGTCGGAATCGGCAACGTCCGCCGTTTCCAGGTGCGCTTTGCCACGCGCGTATGGCCGGGCGACGTCGTCACGTGCACCGGCAAGGTCACCAACAAGCTCGAGAAAGACGGCGAGAAGCAGATCGAGGGCGACCTGATCGTGCTGAATCAAAAAGGCGAGCCCGCAATCCGCGGCAGCTTCCGCGCCGCCTGCGCATAGCGCGTATAGGGAAGGGTAGATCACTTGATTGAATGTGAAACCCGCCGTGGGTTTCACACTTCCTTGGGCAGGGGTCATCCCTGCACCCAGTATTAACAAGAATGATTTGGGGCCTTCGCTTTATGCGGGTGGTTCCTTGTTGATGGAATTGTTGAATTATTGTGGATAGTTAGCGCTCGAACTTCCATTTCCGCTTGATTAGCTGGACCGAATCCGGCAAAGAAGACAAATTAGCTCTACTGCTCGTTGGTCAGTTGGGCTTTCGCTGCTCGGCTTGGAGGCGCAACATTGTCGTAATGAGCGAACCTCGGCACATAATAATTCACGGGCACTTTTATCAGCCTCCGCGCGAGAGCCCCTGGACTGGCTTGATCAGCCCTGAGCATGGCGCGGCGCCGTTTCAGAACTGGAACGAGCGGATTTTGAGCGAATGCTACACGGCCAACGCTCACGCCCATACGATGTCGGGGCCGGTCGTTCATGTTCGCAACAACTATGAGACCCTCAGCTTCGATGTCGGGCCGACGCTGGCGGGATGGCTGCAAACGCATGGCAAGGCAGCGTATCGCGCGATGACTCGCGGCGACGCGCTGTATGCCGAGGCGCACGGCGGACATGGCAACGCGATCGCGCAATCGTATAGTCATTCGATTTTGCCACTCCTGCCGCCGCGCGATCGCGAGCTGCAGATCGCCTGGGGGATCGAGGATTTCGTTTTCCGCTTCGGGCGCAAACCCGCCGGGATGTGGCTGCCGGAGTGCGCTGCCGATGACGACACGCTTGCGTCGGTCGCGGCGGCCGGAATCCAGTTCGTGATTCTCGGGTCAGACCAGGGAAAGTTCCGCGGGCCGGGCGCCGAATTGCGAGGTGCCGGACCGTTTCAATGGCGCAGCGGCGAATTGAGCCTGGCGGTCTTTCGATTCGATCGCGAATTGTCCAGTGCGGTCTCTTTCGGCGACGGCTTGGCCGACGGCGCGCGGCTGGCGGAGTGGATGGCGGACACGGCGCTCAAGCTGGAGCCGGGCGCCGCGCTGATGATTGCGACCGACGGCGAAACATTTGGGCATCATAATAAACACGGGGCTTCCGAGTTGGCGCGGGCGCTGATGGCGCTCGAACAGCGCGACGATGTGATCGTCACGAATTGCGCGGATTACCTGGCGACACATCCGGCGGCGGGGGCGTTCGAGATTCCGGCGGCCACGTCGTGGAGTTGTCCGCATGGCGTCGAGCGGTGGCGCTCGAACTGCGGATGCCGCAGCGATGCGAGCACGTCGCAGGAGTGGCGCGCGCCGTTACGCGCTGCGATGGATTTCGTGAAGAACCACGCCGAGGCGACCTACGATCGTTTCGCGCCGGCGCTGGTGAAAGACCCCGGCGCGATTTTGCGCGGTGGAATCCGTCTGCTGATCGATCCGAATCCCGCCGTCCATGACGAGACCTTCAAGCGGTTCGGTGTTGCCGACGAAAACGAGGGTAACCGCGAGACGCTGCTCAGGATGCTCGAGATGGTGCGTGCGGGGCAGGCGGCGCTGACGAGTTGCGCGTGGTTCTTCGACGATTTCGGCGGGCTGGAGGGGCGCGTCGCACTCAGGTGGGCGGCGCGTGCCGTCGAGCTGGCGGCGGAGCATTCGGCCAGCGTCGAACACGAACTGCTCGAGCGTTTGCGCGGGATCAATTCGAACCGGCGCGAAAACGGCGACGCCGCGACCCTGTACCTCAGCTTGAAAACGCGCGAAGCTCGCGGTCGCGTGTAGCAATCAAGCTTAATCGACAGGTGCAGTGCGATGGCTTCGAGCGAAGCGACTCATATCGATTCGACCCTGACCGAATCCCGCAAATTTCCGCCGCCCGCCGAGTTCGGATGGCAGGCGTGGGTCAAGAGCCTCGACGAGTATAACGCGCTGCGCAAGCGCGCTGACGAAGACCCCGACGCGTTCTGGGCCGAATGTGCGCGCAACCTGCATTGGTTCAAGCCGTTCGGCAAAACGCTCGAGTGGAATTTCCCGTTTGCGAAGTGGTTCGTCGGCGGCACCATCAACGCGTCGTACAACTGCCTCGACCGGCATCTCAAGGGGCCGCGCCGCAACAAGGCCGCGCTGATCTTTGAGGGCGAGCCGGGCGACTCGCGCGTGCTGACCTACCAGATGCTGGCCAACGAAGTGGGCAGGTGCGCCAACGCGCTCAAGAGCCTCGGCGTGAAGGACGGCGACCGCGTCGCGATCTATATGCCGCTGGTGCCGGAGGCGGCGATCGCGATGTTAGCATGTGCGCGAATCGGCGCGATTCATTCGGTGGTGTTCGGCGGCTTCTCGTCGGAGGCGCTGGCCGATCGGATCAACGACGCGGAAGCGAAGGTCTGCATCACCGCGGACGGCGGATGGCGGCGCGGGCAGGTCGTCGAGCTCAAGCAAAATGTCGATGAGGCGCTGAAGAAGTGTCCGTCGATACGGAAAGTGCTCGTGCTCAAGCGGGTCGGCAACAAAGTCGAGATGCGCAAGGGGCGCGACGTGTGGTGGGACGAGCTGGTTGCCGCGCAGAGTCCGAAATGCGAGGCCACCGCGCTCGACAGCGAGCATCCGCTGTACACCCTCTACACCAGCGGCACGACCGGCAAGCCCAAGGGCGTCGTGCATACGACGGGCGGATACCTGACGCACGTGCTGATGACGATGCGCTGGGTGTTCGACCTGAAGGACGACGACATCTACTGGTGCACTGCCGACATCGGATGGGTCACGGGACACAGCTACACCGTGTACGGGCCGCTGACTGCGGGCGCGACGGTTGTAATGTACGAAGGCGCGCCGAACTTTCCCGAGAACGATCGCTTCTGGCGAATAGTCGCGAAGTACGGCGTCAGCATCTTCTACACGGCGCCCACGGCGATACGCACGTTCATCAAGTGGGGCGACGCGTGGGTCAAAAAGCATGACCTGTCGAGCCTGAGATTGCTCGGTTCGGTCGGCGAACCGATCAATCCCGAAGCGTGGATGTGGTACCGCAAAGTTATCGGCGGCGAGCGATGCCCAATAGTCGATACGTGGTGGCAGACTGAAACGGGCGGAATTATGATCAGCCCGATGCCCGGCGCGATCGCAACCAAGCCGGGATCAGCGACGTTGCCGCTGCCCGGAATTGCGGCCGACGTGGTGACGCGCGAGGGCAAGAGCGTCGGCGCCAACCAGGGCGGGCTGCTGATCGTACGCAAGCCGTGGCCCGGTATGCTGCGGACGATCTACCGCGACCCCGAACGCTACAAGAGCAATTACTTCTC
Source organism: uncultured delta proteobacterium (assembly GCA_963842085.1). GTDB lineage: Bacteria > Desulfobacterota > Binatia > Binatales > Binataceae > Binatus. The sequence continues at coordinate 321,958 of CAWJET010000001.1, read as the reverse complement.
GCAAATCGAGGGCGCCTACTTCACCGGCGACGGCGCGCGGCGCGACCAGGACGGCTACCTCTGGATCATGGGGCGCGTGGACGACGTGATCAACGTATCGGGCCATCGGCTGGGCACGATGGAGATCGAGAGCGCGCTGGTCTCGCATGTGACAGTGGCGGAGGCGGCGTGCGTCGGCCGTCCCGACGAGATGAAAGGGCAGGCCGTGGTCGCATTCGTGACGCTCGAGGGCGGGCGCAAGGGCGATGACAAACTGCGCGACGAATTGCGGGCGCATGTCGTCAAGGAGATCGGCGCGCTGGCGCGCCCCGACGACATCCGCTTCACCGAGGCGCTGCCGAAAACGCGCAGCGGCAAGATCATGCGGCGCCTGCTGCGGCAGATCGCGTCGGGCGACGAGACGCTTGGCGATACGACGACGCTCGAGGATCTGTCGGTGCTGGCGAAGCTCCGCGACGACGAGGAGTGACCTCGAGCGAGCCCGCTAGATGCTGAGGTGGTAGAGTTCGGCGACGTTGTCGTGCAGGACGAGGTTCTTCTCGTCCGCCGTCATCCCGACCGTCTGCTTGCTTAGAATTTCCTGCGACCACGGCCAGGTCGAGTCGCTATGCGGGAAATCGCTGGCCCACATCAGGCGATGGATGTTGCAAAGATTGCGGACCTGGAAGGCCACGTAGTCGTCCTGGAAAGTTGTGTACACGTTCTCGCGGAAGTACTCACTCGGCATCTTGCTTAGCGTGCCGGCCGGCAGCCAGTAGCGGTGGCGATCGTATGCATGATCCATCCGGTACATGTAGTGAGGCACCCATCCGGCGTCGGCCTCGACGCAGACTACTTTCAACTTCGGATGGCGCTCAAAGACTCCGCCCAGAACGAAAGTGCCGATGATGTCCTGGCATCCGCGGATGATCGACAGGAAGCTGTTGAGCTTGGGGCCGCGGGTCTGGAAGTTGTCGCTGCTGCTGGTCAGGATGTGGAAGCTGAGCGGCATCTCGAGATCGATCGCCGCCTCGAAGAAGGGATCGTAGAGCTTGCTGTCGTAGTCCTCGAGCGCGGGGTTACCGGGCATCATTACGCCCTCGAGCCCGAGTTCCTTCATCTTGCGCAGATCCGCGATTCCTTCCTCGACCGAGCGCATCGCGGTCTGCCCGGTGCCTATCAACCTGTCGGGATGGGCGGCGCAGTACTCGCCTATCCATAGGTTATAGGCATCGAAGCAGGCCTTCTTGTAGTCGAAGTCGCGATGGTTGCAGAGGATCATGCCGACGGTCGGATAGATGACTTCGGCGGCGACGCCGTCGCGATCCTGGTCGGCCATGCGCGCGTTGGGGTCCCATCCGCCCCGGTGCATCTCGTCGAACTTCGCGCCTGTAGTTCTTAGCTCGCTTGCGTCCTTGCCCGCGGCGGCGGCGAGCGCGACGTTTATGGGACGCGGAAAGTCCTTGACGATAAAGACATCGCCGAGCTTCTCGTCGTGAACCATGTGCGGAGCAGTATCCTTATACTTGTGATCGATTCGATCGATGTAGGTGTTGGGCGGCTCGGTTATGTGAGAGTCGGCGGAGATGATTGGCTTCTGCATCGTGTGCCCTCGATTGGTTTCGCGGCGGCGCGAACTCCCGACCGGGAATCTTCGTTGTGCTGAAATTTCTATTTACTAAAGCATGGTAGGGTTTACAATGCCGCGTCTTCCATACCGATCGGTCTGGACCGCGGCGGAGCGCGCGCGATATAGGTAGCATCGAGGGAACTCGCGATGGACTACGATCTGAAGATCACAGGCGGCACGATTTACGACGGTACCGGTGAGCCCGGACGTGTCGGCGACGTGGCGATCAAGGACGGCAAGATCGCGGCGGTCGGCGAGGCGAAGGGCAAGGCAGCGGCAACGATCGAGGCCAAGGGGCGGGTCGTCGCGCCGGGCTTCGTGGACATTCACACGCATTACGACGCGCAGGTGATGTGGGATCGGATGATGACGATCTCGCCGTGGCACGGCGTGACAACCGTCGTGATGGGGAACTGCGGATTCGGCGTGGCGCCGACGCGCCCCGAGCATCGCGGGCTAATCATGCGGACGCTCGAAAACGTCGAAGGCATGAGTCTGAAGGCGCTCGAGACGGGGCTCGGCTACGAATGGCCGTTCGAGAGCTTCGAGGATTACATGGATACGATCGAGCGGCGCGGCACCGCGATCAACCTTGGCGCGCTGGTGGGACATACGCCGATAAGACTCTACGTGATGGGCGAGGAGGCGACGGAACGTGCCGCGACGCCGGACGAAGTCGCGGCAATGAAGACGCTGGTCAGGCGCGCGCTCGACGCCGGCGCGGTTGGCTTCGCCACGTCAAAGTCGCCGACGCACGTGGGATACAGCGGCAAGCCGGTGCCGAGCCGAATGTCGGACTTCGACGAGATTAGGGCACTGGCGTCGGCGATGGGCGAGGCGGGACACGGAATCATGCAGGCGACGATAGGGCGCGAGCTGTTCTTGCGCGAGTTTGCGGAAATCGCGCGCGAGATTCATCGCCCGATCACGTACACCGCGCTGCTGGCGGGCATGAACGGACCCGGCGGACATCGCGGGCCGCTGGAGGCGTCGCAGAAACTGTGCGACGAAGGGCTGAGCATCATACCGCAGGTCACCTGCCGTCCGCTGAACTTCGAGTTCCAGTTCAAGGCGCCGTTTATTTTCGAAAGCATGAGCGTGTTCGCGCCGGTCTCGGCGGCGGACTTTGAAGGCAAGAAGAAAATCTATGCGGACCCGGAATTCCGGCGAGCGTTCAAGTCCAAGGCGGGCGAGGGCTCGCGCGGTGCGTTTGCCAACCGCTGGGATCGCACGGTGATTTCGCTCTCGCCGAGCGAGCCGTCGCTCGAGGAGTGCAACCTGAACGACGTGGCGCGCGAGCGCGGCCTCGATCCGATCGACCTCGCGCTCGATCTCGCGCTGGCGTCGAATCTCGAAGCGCGCTTTCGGATGTCGATACTCAACAACGTCGAAGACGAAGTCGCGGAACTGCTCGCGGGGCGCCATACGGTGTTGGGGTTGTCCGACGCGGGCGCCCATGCGAGCCAGCTCTGCGACGCATGCTTCGCGACCTACATGCTCGGCCGCTGGGTGCGCGAGAAACGCGCAATCCCGATGGAGCGGGCAATCTGGATGCTGAGCGCACGACCGGCCGAGGTGTTTGGCATTACGGACCGGGGGCGGCTGATGCCGGGACTTGCGGCCGACATAACGATCTTCGATCCGGACAAAGTTGGCGCGAGCAAGCTGCGCCGCGTGTACGATCTGCCGGCCAACCAGGATCGCCTGGTAGCCGACGCGGAAGGAATTGACGCGGTAATCGTCAATGGGACAGTCATACGGCGCGAGAACAAGGATCAAGTTGCGGCAGACGGCTCATTACCGGGTAAGCTGCTGCGCTATGGTCACGCCAGGGCGTCGTGAGAGTCCTAGGGTTGAGTTAGCGGCCGGCAGGCCGAGGCCTATCCGGGGCATCGCACAACCTAGCTCATAGAAATTGCAATTCTTAGTAACTCCAGCAATTATAATTGCTGGATATATTAAGTAGCGGCCGAACGAAACGCTTTAGACCTAGAGGAGCACTTATTTGGAAATCGACAAAATCGTTGCAGACCTGAAGAAAGAAAGGGACCGGCTGGTCCGTGCGATCACGGCCCTGGTAGGAGCAGGATCGGCGGCTACCGGCAAGAGAGGCCGTAAAGCTGCTGCCAAGCCGGGCGCCACAAAAAGAAAGCGACGCGGCGGCATCACCAAGGAAGGCAGGAAGCGGCTGTCGGAGCTTATGAAGAAGCGGTGGGCCGAGCGCAGAAAGAAAGGACTGACGAAACTAGCCAAGTAGCAGCACGGCCGGATCGATACGCGTCTTAACTGTGCGGTTGATTCACGACCGTCGCGACCGCACAATCTTCAGATGGCGAATTCAGTACAGCACGCGTTCGATCTTGCGGCGGAAGATTACGACCGCACGCGGCGCCGGCTGGTGCCGGGATTCGACGACTTCTACCGGGCGGCGATCGATTTAATCCGGTTTCCGCGCGAGAGCAGGCTCAAGGTTCTCGATCTCGGCGCCGGCACGGGCCTGATGGCGGCGTTTATCGCGTACAGTTTTCCGAATGCGCGAATCACGATGGTGGATATCTCGAACGAGATGCTCGAGCGTGCGCGTGCGCGCTTCGAGCTTGGGGGAGAGCGCTTTCGCTTCGAGGTCTCGGACTACGGCGTTGATCAGATCCGGGAGAAGTACGACGCGGTCGTTTCGGCGCTGTCGATACATCACTTGGGCGACGAGCAAAAGCGCGCGTTGTTCAATCGAATCCACGGCGCGCTCAACGACGGCGGAGTTTTTGTCAACGCCGAGCAGTTTCGGTGCGCGACTCCGGAGCGGCACCGGTTCCATCACGAGCGATGGGTCACGCGGGTGCGTGAATTGGGTGCGGACGAGCGCGACCTGGCGGCGGCGCTGGAACGGATGAAGTTCGATCGCGCGGCGACGCTCGAGGATCAACTCGAATGGCTGCGCGAGGCGGGGTTCCGCGATATCGATTGCGCGTACAAAAACCTGATCTTCGCCGTTTACTGCGGCACCAAGTAGCGTCAGCCTTCGGCGCGGCTCAGCACGCGAATCGCCTGGCCGGCAGCCGCGAGAAACGCCGGGTCCGGATTGAACGCATGCTCGCGTAAACAGACCTCGGTGAATTTGATCGCGTGCTCGTCGCCGCATGCGAGCGCACGCTCGATAAGTCCATCCTGATCCCAGACCTTGACCTCATCGAGGCGCGACAGGTCCGCGCGTGTGCCGAAAGTTGCGTACATCGCGGCCGCAGCCTGCCACGCGTATGCGAGTGCTATGCGCGCAGTTGCTTCGCGCAGGTACGGCAGGAGAGGGCGAATGGCGGACGGGCCGGTCACGGCGTGGACAAACGCAATGGCCGTGTAAGTGTCGCGGGCGTTGGCCAGAAAGACGCGCGCAAAGGTGGCGGTCAGGTCCGAGATGAATGCGCGCGGGTCGCCGGTGGGATCGACTGCGTCGAGCGTGCTCTGGAACGGTGGGAAGGAATCGAGTTGCGCGAGCGCGTCGGTAAACGCGCCTAAGTTGTTGCGCCGAGTCTCAGGCGGAATCATCTGCACGCCAGCGATCGCGTCTGACGGCTTTGCACGAGCCGGCGGGTGCCGCTCAGCGGGCAGCGGCAAGTAATCGGCGGCCCAGTAAGCGAGTCCGTCGGCCAGTTCGCGGCGGCGCGCAGGAGTGTTCTCGAGAGCGAGGGCGCGCGTTGCGTGGCCGGTGCGAATCACCCCATGCGTCGCAGCCGCCATCAGACCCGGCGCGAGCCGCGCGGCCCACGTGTCGAGCGCGGCAGGCCACGGGCGCTCCTCGAGCTCGTTGCGAAAGAACTCGAACCAATCCTCGGTGCGGCGGAGGTCGCCGAGCGCCGCGCGCCAATTGTCATCCGTGAGCCGCGCGACCCGGGCTCGACGCTGCGCGAGCCGGCGGCGGTAGCGCTCGAACCACGGCATCACGGCGTCGGGGCGTCCCATCGCACACATCGCTTCGATCGCCATGGGTGCGTGATTGGACAAGCCGTTGTTCAGTTCAGGGCCGATCGGCGCCATGATTTCGAGCGCTTCATCGAGCGCAGAATAATCGGTGTTCATCGACGCGTCCTCTCGGGTCCCGATAGTTGGTAAAGTACTCGCTTTATATACTAAGTCAAGCACTCGCTTGACTAATAATTCATGGCGGGTACCATCGCATTTCATGAAGCACGATGCGCGCGCGGAGGAGGGTGTCCTGTACCAGCTCAAGACTCGCGGGCCGCAGACCGCGGCTCAGGTCGCGCGCCGCCTGGGCGTCACGGCGATGGCGGTGCGCCAGCATCTCTATCGCCTCAAGGTGGAAGGCCTCGTCGAATTTACCGACGAACGGCGCAAGGTGGGACGCCCCGCGCGCGTGTGGAGATTGACGAGCGTGGCGGCCGAGCGCTTTCCGGACACGCATAGCGACCTGACGGTCGAGATCATCGCAGCGGTGCGCGCGGCGTTCGGTGAGGCGGGGATGGACAAGCTGCTGCGCGAAAGGACGCGCCGCCAGCTCGAAGAGTATCGCGCGCGGCTGCGCCCGGCGGGGACTTCAATCGCAAAGCGCGCGCACGCATTGGCGGAGATTCGTCGCGAGCAGGGCTACATGGCCGAATGCGCGCGGATGCCCGACGGCTCGATGCTGTTGGCGGAGAATCATTGTCCCATCTGCGCGGCGGCCTCGACCTGCCAGGGCTTATGCCGCGAAGAACTCTCGCTGTTCCGCTCGGTGCTTGGCGACAAGGCGCGGGTCGAACGGATCGATCACATTCTGGCTGGCGCGCGGCGCTGCGCGTACCGGATTACAGCGGCGGAGCGGTGACCGAGGCGTCACGGCGCTTCGAGGCTGAACGCAACTCTCAGATCGTTGCTCAAGAACGGATAGACGTGCACCATCCAACCGAATATCTGCTTGTGAAAATTTCCGCCGGCCGCCTCGCAGTCAGCCTGATTTGAAATTGTGCCTGCGAAGCCGAAGCGCGGATCGGACAGGTAGCCGAAGCGGATTCGATCGCCGTCACCCGCGCCGCGACCAAAACGGGGTGTATCGACCGCCGAGGAAATGTCCGGCCGCATATGGTTGCCGACGTTGCCGTTGATCACGTCGGCTTCGGTCACGTCGTGCGGCAGGCAGATGTTGGTGTGCGCGTGCCAGTGCGCGAGGCCCAGCGGGATCAGCGCGTTGAGCCGCGCGGGACTGTCGCCGGGCGGCGCGTCGTACATAGCACCGACCAGCTTGTATCCACCGAAGGTTTTCTTCTCATAGAGAAGGGAGCCGGGATGCGCCGGATCGAAATCGCCCATGTACTCGGCGGCCGTCGCCGCGCGGTTGGAGAAGTGGTAGACGTCCTGCGGCACCGACTCCATGTAAGGCACGTAGCCGTCGGCGATTGCGACGTTGTAGTCCTGGTACTTGGCGAGCTTCGCGCGCATCGTCGCGATGATCTGTTCGCCTCGCTGCACGTCCGCCGGGGTCATGGGTCGCGACTCGGTCATCGTCATGTGGTCTCCGATCTTCATGTGCGCGCCCATCTGGCCCATCGCGCCGGCGCCGCTGGCGCTCGAGCCCATGTCCATTCCGTCCATGTCGTGGGCGATGGCGTACGAGAAGAAAGTGGTGATCAGCGCGACGACGACAATCAGGGAAGTGCATCGTGTCTTCATAGCGAGCCTCACGCCTATAACGAACAATCATAGTGTGGCGCGGGCAAATCGAGTAGCCGGACAGTTGCGACGATTACCTGACGAACGGTTTGTAGAAGAGTCTCAGTCTCGGCTAGGTTGGGCGCTGGAGAACCACGCCGCAGCGCGTGGTAATCAGGAGGAAATTTCGATGGCGCGCAAATTGGCAGTCGGAGTGAATTGGCAGGGCAAGCCCGATTTCAAGGGCACGATCGAAAAAGCGAAAATCGCGGACGCCGCAGGCATCCATTCGATCTGGGTGGCCGAGGCGTGGGGCCGCGACGCGTTCACGCTGCTGACGCTGCTCGCCGAGCATACCAGCAAGATCCAGCTTGCGACCTCGATCGTGAATATCTACTCGCGCACGCCGGCCGCGCTCGCGCAGCATTTCGGCACGCTCGACGAGTTGAGCAACGGCCGCATGATCATTGGCTTGGGTACCAGCGGGCCGCAGGTGATCGAGCATTTTCACGGTATCCCGTTCAATCCGCCGCTGACGCGGATGAAGGAGTACGTCGAAATTATCAACATGATCATGGCGCAGACGCCGCTCAACTACGACGGCAAGGTGTTCAAGTTGCAGCGCGGTTTCACGATGCGCTTCGAGACGCCGCGCAAGCACATTCCGATCTGGATCGCCTCGCTCAACAAAAGGAGCGTCGAGTTCACGGCCAAGAAAGCCGACGGATGGCTGCCGGTGATGATCCCGATCAATTCGCTCAGGAAAGCGATTGCGGATTTCCGCGAGATCGCGACCGCGGCCGGACGCGAGCCGCGCGCGGTCGCGGTCAAGGCGCCCGGACATGTGACTGTTACCGCCAATGTCGATCGCGCAGTAGCGGGGCATGCCGCCAACGTCGCGTTCTACGCCGCGCGCATGGGCACCTTCTATTCCGAGCAACTCACGCGCTTCGGCTTCGGCGACGAGGTGCAGAAGGTCAAGCAGGCTTGGGACGCGGGCGGCTCGAAGGCCGGGACCGCGGCGCTGTCGCCCAAGCTGCTCTCCGAGTTGGGTTATATCGGTGGAATCGAAGGCGCAGTCGAGCGGCTGAAGGCGCAGGACGAGGCCGGCGTCGATCTGCATCCAATAGATATCGACGCGCACACGCCGGCTGAGTTCGAAAAGACTGTGGCGCGGCTGCTCTGATGAGCGCACGGACTGAATTTGCCGATTCGCCGGCAAAGGCGCTATATCGAAATTGATCGCGACATTGTTAAGGAGGCTCAGGCAACGATGAAAGCAGCAGTATTCGAGGCGACCAAGAAACCTCTCGTAGTAAAGACGGTTCCCGATCCCGAATGCGCGCCGACCAGCGCGATCGTGCGCGTCGAGGCCAACGGCATCTGTCGTTCCGACTGGCACGCGTGGTCGGGCGATTGGACCTGGATGGGGCTGTCAGCGCAGCCCGGCGCAATCCTCGGGCATGAGTTCACCGGCGTCGTCGAAGAGGCCGGCAAGGACGTGCGCAACTTCAAGAAGGGCGCGCGCGTCGTGGTGCCGTTCAGCCAGGGCGATGGCACCTGCGAGTATTGTCGCAACGGGCAATCCAACGTTTGCCTCACGCCGCTGCTGCCGGGCTTCTCGTATCACGGCGGCTTCGGCCACCTGGTCGCGGTGCCATTCGCCGACATGAACCTGGTCAATCTCCCGGCGAGCATCGACTTCGTCGAGGCGGCCTCGATGGGTTGCCGCTTCATGACCTCGTTTCACGGCGTCGTCGATCGCGCGCAGGTGAAGCCGGGTGAATGGGTGGTGGTGCATGGATGCGGCGGAATCGGGCTGTCGGCGATCAATATCGCGGCGGCTATGGGAGCCAACGTCATCGGCGTCGATCTCGACTCGGCCAAGCTCGAACTCGCCAAGGGCATGGGCGCGGCGCACGTAATCAACGCGAAGAAGAGCGATCCGTTAAGCGCGATCTTCGATCTCACCGGCGGCGGCGCACATGTGGCCGTCGATGCGCTCGGTGTCGCGGCCACCTGCCGCAACGCGATCATGAGTCTGCGCAAGCAGGGACGCCATCTGCAGATTGGGCTGACGACCTCGGTGGAGCAGGGCGAGATTCCGATGCCGATCGATCGGATCGTCACGATGGAACTGCAGGTGATCGGCTCGCTCGGGATGCAGGCGTCGCACTATCCGGCGATGCTGCAAATGGTCGAGGCCAAGAAGGTCACGCCCAAGGCGATGGTTACCGGGACCTGCGGACTCGACGGCATCAACAAGATTTTCAACGAGATGAACACGTTCCAGAACGTCGGCGTCACGGTGATCAACAACTACAACTAGACGCGGTTTTCGTGGTGCGTGGGCATTGGACGCGTGAGAGGGTCCTTGTGGACCCTCTTCGTGTATGGAGCGTGGATTCGATGAGAATGAGAGTGCTGATCGCGTTCGCGGTGCTGCTCGTCTCGGGCGCATCAACTGGTTTGTCGCGGGCGCAAGACCCGGCGAAGGCGGGCATCAAGGTCGAAGTGACCGGCTTTCGCAACGACAAGGGGCAACTGGGATGCTCGCTGTGGCGGGGGCCGCAGGGATTTCCGCGCGACGACTCGCACATCCTGAAGCATGTCTGGGCGCCGATTAAGGGCGCTCGCGGCGAGTGCGTCTTTGGCGGGGCTTATTCGGCCGGCGACTACGCCGTCACGCTTTTTCACGACGAGAACAAAAACGGCAAATTCGATTCGAACATGATCGGCTATCCGCTCGAGGGCTACGGATTTTCAAACAACGTCGTGCCCATGTTCAAAGCGCCGTCGTTCGACGAGTGCAAGTTTCACTACGACGGCAATGGCTGGAAGCAGATTTCGGTGAAAATGATCTATAGGTAGTCTGAATTCATGAAAGCAGTAGTCGTCGAAAAGCCCGGCGATGAGAACGCGCTCAAAATCGGCGAGGTTGCCGAGCCCGCGATCAAACCCGATGAAATCCTGATTCGCGTTCGGGCTGCCGGGGTGAATCGCGCGGACATTCTTCAACGCCAGGGATTCTATCCGCCTCCGCCGGGCGCGTCGGAAATCATCGGCCTGGAATGCGCAGGCGAGGTCGTCGCGGTCGGCGCTGCTGCTCCCGGATGGAAAATCGGCGAGCGCGCGATGGCGTTGCTGCCGGGCGGCGGCTACGCGGAGAAGGCCGCGGTGCACTACGGCTCCGCGATGAAGATTCCCGCGGCGCTGAGCTTCGAAGAAGCCGCCGGAATCCCCGAAGTCTTTCTGACCGCGTTCCTGAATTTTTTCATGCTCGCCGGAATCAAGCGCGGCGAAACCGCGTTGATTCACGGCGGCGGCAGCGGCGTCGGCACCGCCTCGATTCTATTGCTCAACGAAGCGGGCGTGCGTGTGGTGGTAACGGCGGGCGCGGACGAGAAATGCGAGCAATGCCGCAAGCTTGGCGCCGACGTCGCGATCAACTACAAGCGCGGGCCGTTTGCTCCGGCGGTGAAGACGGCGACGGAAGGGCGTGGCGTGGACGTGATCCTGGACAGCATCGGCGGCGCCTACCTGGCCGGAAACATCGAGTCGCTCGCGCAAGGCGGGCGCTTGGTCCTGATAGGCCTGATGAACGGGACGCGCGCCGAGCTCGATCTGGCGGCCGTTCTGCGCCGTCATCTGAAGATCTTCGGCTCGACGTTGCGCACGCGCCCTGCCGCCGAGAAGGCGCAGATCGTCGCGGCGTTCCTCGCGCAATTCGGCCCCGCACTCGAGGCGGGCCGGTTGCGTCCGCCAATCTACAAGGCGCTCCCGGCCGCGGACGCGCCGACGGCGCATCGCATGATGCAAGCGAGCGAGCACTTCGGGAAAATCATTCTCAGGTTCGCCTGATGCGGTTTCTTGACCTGCTCGCGCGGCGGCAGTAGTCTCGCCCCGGAGTCAGAACTCGGAGAATCCCGTGAAAGTCACCCTCGTCATCTACGTCAACCAACTGCCTGGTGGGTGAGGGATACTTCGAAAGCTGGCTTGAAAGAGCCTCGGGCATCGAAGCCCGGGGCTTTTTCTTTTTCTGCGCGGCGCGCCGCGTGTGAGACTTGCGATGCACTCGAACGAAAACGACAACCAATCAATCGGCGGCGCCTTGAGCCGAAGGAGCCTGCTCTTTCGCCACGCCGACTTCATGAAACTGTGGACCGGAGAAACGGTCTCGCTGTTCGGCACGCGGATGGGCGATGTCGCAATCGGCTTTGCCGCCGTGATCGCGCTCAAGGCGACTCCGTGGCAGATTGGCATCCTCGCCGCGGCGCGCATTGTGCCGACGCTGGTGCTGGGCCTGTTCGCGGGCGTGTTGGTCGATCGTATGCGACGGCGCCCGATTCTGATCGGCACGGATATCGGCCGCTTCATCGTGTTGGGCACGATCCCGATTGCCGCGATGTTCGCGGCGCTGACGATGCCGCAGCTCTACGCGGTAATCCTCGCCTACTCGGCGCTGGACCTCTTCTTCGACGTCGCCTACCGCTCCTATCTGCCCTCGCTGGTCGCGCGCGAAGATCTGCTCGACGCGAACAGCAAGCTCACGGCCAGCGCCGGAGTGGCGGAGGCCGGCGGCTTCGCGCTTTCGGGCTGGCTGGTCCAGTGGCTGACCGCGCCCTTCGCAATTCTGATCGACGCGATTTCATTCCTCGCGTCTGCCCTCGCGATTGCGCTCATCCGCAAGCCCGAACCGGCCCCTGCGCCACGCGCCCGCGACGCCAGCGTAGCCCGCGAGATCGCGGCCGGCGCGCGTCTGATATTCCACGACAGTCGTCTGCGCGCGTTCGGAATGATCGCGATCGTGGGCGGATTTGCGAACAGCCTGGTCTCCACGATGTACATGCTGTTTGTCATCAACGCACTCGGCTTCCGGCCGGGCTTGCTCGGTGTGATCTTTGCGGTCGGAGGCGCCAGCTCGCTGTTCGGTGCGCTGGCTGCGCGGCGGGCTGCCGACATGCTGGGCACCGGGATGGCGATGGTCGCGGGACTCGCGATCGAAGGCGTCGCGCTCATGCTGCTGCCGATAGCGCGGGGCGCCGGTACCGGTTCGATCGCGCTGCTGGTCGCTCAGCAGCTAATAGGTGACGGCGCCGCGACCATGTACCTCATCAACGCTGTCAGCCTGATCCAGACGATCACGCCGCAGCCGATGCTCGGCCGTGTGAATGCGAGCCTGCGCTTCGTCAGCCTCGGCAGTGTGCTGGTCGGGCAGCTCGCCGCGGGAGTTGCCGGTGAGATTATCGGGCTGCGCGCGACGATAGCGATCGGAGCGGCGGGTCTGTGGGTCACGGCGGCGCTGCTCGGTCTGTCCGAGGTCGGTTCGCTTACCGGGATAGCGGAGCGTGCGACGCCGTCCGTCGCCGGGGCCGACGAGTGAGCCGAAGCGAGAAGTGGCGCAATTCGCACGACTGACGGGCGTTCGAACGCACCATCTGGTAGGATTCGGGGCAAGATAGCGTGAACCGCAAACCGATCAAATCCAACGCGCTCAAACCGGGCGATACAGTGGCGGTCGTCGCGCCCGCCGCGGCGATCGAACCGGCGCATCTCGAGCGCGGCGTCAACGTGCTCGCCTCGATGGGCTACCGGGTCAGAGTTTCGGAGCGCGCGCTGGCGCGTTCGGGGATTCTGGCCGGCGACGATCGCGAACGGGCGAACGAGCTTCGCGAATACTTCGCCGACCCCGAGGTCAAGGCGATCTTTTCCGCGCGCGGCGGTTACGGATGCGGGCGACTGTTGCCGCTGCTCGATTTCAAGGCGATCGCCGGCACACCCAAAGTCTTCGTCGGCTTTTCTGATGCGACCTTCCTGCTTAATGCGCTGGTCGATTTCGCGGGGATGGTATCCTTTCACGGACCGATGGTCGCGATGGATTTTGCGCGAGGCCTGAGTCCGCGCGCGCTGGAGCACATCCAGGGGCTGCTCAGCGGCAAGCTCGACGGCTTCGAGCTCGAGGCGCGCGAAGCGATGCATCCCGGCAGCGCACAGGGCGAGGTGATCGGCGGGTGCTTGTCGGTATTGGTCGCCATGATTGGCACACCCTACGAGCCACGCTTCGACGGGCGAATCCTGTTCCTCGAAGACACGGGCGAGAAGGCTTATCGAATTGACAGGATGCTGGTGCAATTGCGCCAAAGCGGCGCGCTCGAGCGAGTGGCGGGAGTTGTCTTCGGGGCGATTCGCGCGATCGACGGCAACGAGCAGGAGACGCGCCTGATCGCGCGCTTCGCCGCCGAGCAGACGGCGGGTCTGGGATGCCCGGTGCTGTACGGCGTCGAGGCCGGGCATGGCACCGAAAATTTCACGATTCCATTCGGCGTGGTGGCGCGAATCGATTCCGCCGCACGCCGGATCATTTTTACCGAGCCGGCCGTGACGCGGTAGTGGCAGGATTTGCGGAGGATAGCGCGTTGGGATGGAGTGAGGTCGAGCAGGCTTTCAACGACGCGGTCGAGCAGCGGGTGATTCCAGGCGCGACGGTCGTCGTGCGGCGCGGTGCAGAGGTCGCGTTCGAGGGCGCATTCGGATTTCGATCGATCGAGCCAAGCCGCTCGCCGGCCAAAATCGAAACCGTTTACGACCTGTCGTCGCTGACCAAGGCTCTGGCGACGACCGTCGCGCTGATGATCCTGGCGCGCGACGGCAAATTTCGCCTCGACGATCGGGCGACGCGCTTTTTCCCGAATTTTGGCGTGCACGGCAAAACCACGATCACCTTTCGCCATCTGCTGGCGCATTGCTCCGGCCTGGCGGCGTGGCGGCCGTTCTACCAGCGGATCGCGGAGATCGAAAAAGGCGGGCGGGTCAATTTCATGGCGAGCTACGGCGCCAAAGAGTTCGTCTACGAGGAGATTCATCGCGAGAAGCCCGAGGCCACGGCGGCGACCAGGAGTATCTACTCGGACCTCGGGTTCATCTTGCTGGGCGAGACGATCGAAAAGGTCGCCAGCATCGCGCTCAACCGGTTCTGCCGCGAGAAAATTTTCCGCCCATTGGACCTGCGCGCGACCGACTATATCGACATCTCACACGTCCGCTCGCGGCGCCTGGAGCCGGTCGCTGACATGTTTGCGCCGACCGAAATGTGTCCTTCGCGCAAGCGGCTGCTGGTCGGCGAGGTTGACGACGAGAATGCGTTCGCGATGGGCGGAGTCGCGGGTCATGCCGGATTGTTCGCGCCCGTGCGCGAGGTCGATCGTATCGCGCGCGAGCTGATCGCGTGCTACGCGGGACGCTCGGATTTCGTGCCGCAAAAGATAATCCGCGAATTCTGGACGCGCGATGCGACCGTGCCCGGCTCGACCTGGGCGCTCGGATGGGACACGCCGTCGGCGGAGCACTCCAGCTCGGGGCATCGATTCTCGCCGGCGGCAGTGGGGCATCTCGGCTTCACCGGCACTTCGATCTGGATCGAGCCGGAGAGCGAAGTGGCGATCTCGATCCTGACCAATCGCGTTCATCCGCGGCGCGACAATCAAAAGATTCGCGAGTTCCGCCCGAAGATTCACGATTTGATCATGGATGCGCTCGAAGGTGGCTGATTCCGGCAGCGCCGCGCGCCTCGCGCGCATTCCAGACACCGTCAGGCGCGTGCATCTGATCGGAGTCGGCGGCACCGCGATGGCCGCGCTGGCCGGAATGCTCGTCGAGCGCGGCCTGTCGGTCACGGGCTCCGACAATCAGCTCTACGAGCCGACGGCGTCGCTGCTAAGAAACTCGCGAGTCGGATTGATGACGGGATTTTCGCCCGCGAACCTGTCGCCCGCGCCCGACCTGGTGATAGTCGGCAATGCGATCGTGCCGACCAATCCCGAAGCCGTGGCGCTGCTCGCATCGCCGATTCCTTATCTTTCGATGCCCGAGGCGTTGTGGCATTTTTTCCTAAAGGGCCGGCGCGTGCTGATGGTCGCGGGGACACACGGCAAGACCACCTCGACCGCGATGATGGCGCACGTGCTCGAAGCGGCGGGGCGCGATCCCTCGATGCTGGTGGGAGGAGTGGCCAGCGATTTTGGCTCGAACTACCGGCTTGGTCGCGGCGCCGACTTTGTGATCGAGGGCGACGAGTACGACACGGCGTTTTTCGACAAGGGGCCGAAGTTTCTGCATTACCGGGCCGCCGGCGCGATCATAACGGCGGTCGAATTCGATCACGCAGATATCTATCGCGATCTCGAGCATGTGAAATCGAGTTTTCGCGCGCTCGTCGAGCAGATGGATTCGTCGCGCGTGCTTGCGGTGTGCGCCGACTTTCCGCACGCGCTCGAGGTCAGCGCGGCGGCGCGCGCGCGGCGGGTCACGTACGGGCTGCGCGAGGGCGAGTACCGCGCGGCGGACATCGCGGTGGGCGCTGAAGGGGCAAGATTTTCGGTGACGCGTGCCGGCGTGCGAATCCACGATGCAATCCATCTTCCGATTGGCGGCCGGATGAATGTCGCCAACGCACTCGGCGTTTACGTGCTGCTGAGTTCGCTTGGGGTCTCCGGCGAGGAGATCGCCGGCGGGCTGCGCACCTTCAAAGGGGTCGTGCGCCGGCAGCAGGTTATCGGAAAGGCGGCAGGAGTGACGGTGGTCGACGACTTTGCGCACCATCCGACGGCGATCGGCGTCACGCTCGAAGCGATTGCGGAACGGTTTCCCGGCCGGCGGATACTTGCGGCGTTCGAGCCTCGCTCGAACACTGCGCGGCGCAACGTTTTTCAAAATGCGTTCGCGGCCGCGTTCGATCGAGCCTCGCGCGTTTACCTGGGCCCGGTATATTTCAAGGAGAACGATCCGATTGCGGCGGGCGAGCGGCTCGAAACCGGCGCGCTTGCTAGTGCGATCAGCGCGCGCGGTGCGAGCGCAGTCGCCTGCGCGTCGAACGATGAGATCCTCGCGCGGATGCTCGCCGACGCGCGCGCGGGCGACGTCGCGCTCTTCATGTCGAACGGGCCGTTCGACGGATTGAAGGAACGATTTTTGGCGGCGCTGAAAACTCAGGAGAGTGGAACGACTTAAATGAATTACGATTGAACCAGGGACTGAAATGGGCAGACAGGTGGCTATCGTGCTTTACGTGGTGGCGATGGCAGCCGTCATAGTCGGTGTAGATTTCGTGTTCTTCAGAAACCGATTCTGGGAACGGCTGACAGTGAATATTGGAATCGTTTTGGTGTTCGCAGCGTTCTACTCGAGATTCCTGAGGCGTCCATGAACAAGGTGCGACAGCGCCCTTTTTATTGATAGCGAAACCCGCGCCTTAGCGTCCCTGTCCGAATCCTGACCTCTCCTCGGACAAGGAGAGGTTAGGAGGCGACAGACCACTAGTAGCCGAGTTTTGGATCGACCAGGTTCAGTAGCGGGCGATCGGCGGCGAAGCGCTTCAGGTTGTCCACGAACAGTTGGCAGGCTTTGTCCATGTAGCCGCGATTGGCGCCAGAGATGTGCGGGGTCAGGATTACATTTTCCATGTCCCACAACGGGCTCGTGGCTTCCAGCGGTTCGTGCTCGAACACGTCGAGGCCGGCGCCGCCAATCTTGCCTGCGGTTAGCGCTGTGGCCATCGCGCGCTCGTCGATCACTTCGCCGCGCCCGATGTTGACGAGGTAGGCGCCGGGCTTCATCGCGGCGAATTCCCGCTCGCCGATAAACTTGCGCGTGTGATCGGTAAGCGGGAGCGTGACGGATACGTAGTCGGATTCGCGGAGAATCGCTTCGCGCTCGTCGGAACCGTAGAAGCGGGCGGGAATACTGCCTTCGGGATCGCCCAGCCCCGCCGGACACCATCCGGGATCGACGCGGTCGGCCGGGTTGCGCTTGAGCGCCAGCACGTTCATTCCGAATGCGGCCGCGAGCCGCGCCGTTTCCCGGCCAATCGAGCCGTAGCCGATGATGCCCAGCGTCGTCCCGCGGATGTCGTCGACGCCGGCCATGAAAGCGCCCGAGCGCATCCACTCGCGGCGTATCTGTGCCCGAAGCGCCAGGTGAATCCGATGCGCATACGCGAGCATCGAGGCCATCGTATATTCCGCGATCGGTGTCGCATGAATTCCGCTCGCAGTCGTGATTGGAATCGCGCTTCCTTTAAGCGCTCCGCCGAGTACGTGGTCGGCGCCGGCGCTCAGCAGCTGAATCCATTTCAGGCCGCGCGCGCGATTCGCGATGTCGTTGGGCACGCGAAACGTGAGCAGCACGTCGCATCCGGCGCTCACGAACTCGCCGACTTCTTCGGCCGTCCGGCACTGGCGATCGGCCAGGTCGATCTCGATGCCGGGCAGCGCACCGGAAATCGCGGCGCGTTGCGCGGGCTGTAGCGCGACTGTGGATCTTATTTTCATCGAGCGCATCAAACTTTCGCATCGTTTTGCGCGAGCTTCAAGGAAAAATCGTCCGGCTTGAGGAGATCGCCTGGCGGGCTTATATTTGCAGGGTTGCTCGATCGTCGGCTCGCTCGCCGAGCGCGATGAAAATGAAGTTGCAAAAGATAGTTACGCTGGGTGTGGCGACCGCCGCGCTGTTCGCGCTCTCTCAGGCCGCGTTCGCGCAGAACCAGGAATCGCGAAATCGCTCCCAGGGAGGGGCCGATTCCGCCAATCCCGGAATTGCGGGGCAAGGCGGCAGCGACGACGCGACGCTCGAAATAGCGCCGCAGCCCGGCTGGGTGGTGCCCAAGCCCGCGGTTAAGGAAATACCCGGCGACCGGAATTTTAATCCGGGCGAGGACAACGCGTCGATCGAGCCCAACTTCCGCCCGGGCACCGGGAACGGCACCGGCAATATCGATAGCAATGGCAACGGCAATGGCGAGAGCTACCGGCCTCACGCGCAGCCCTACCTCGGCATCACCGTGCAGTACGTGACGAAGTGCTACATGGGCGGTGAGGAGCACGGACTCGAGGTGCTGACCATCGATCCCAACAGCCCGGCGGCGCAGGCGGGCTTGCAGGCGCGCTCCGGGATGACCGCAATCGGCGCGGCGGTTTCGACTCTGACAGGCATCTTGCCTGGCGGCTCGATCCTGGCCAATAGGGCCCTGGCGAGTTCGGGAGCGATGGGGCAGGGGGGAGATCTGATCGTCGCGGTTGACGATAAGCGTGTGCGCGACCAGAGCGACCTGGAAACCGCGATGTCGCGCCTCAAGCCGGGCGACACGATGTACCTGACGGTCATTCGGCCGAACGGCACGGACGAGCACGCTCCGCACGCGACGCTCAAGATCGCGGTGAAAGTCGGCGCGGTGGGCGAGCCGATCGCGAATGCGGCGCCGGCAGGCGACCCGCACTAACTCGATTCGCACGATTTCATTCACGATTGTTCCTTCGGTACCGCGGTCACGCGCGGGAGCGTAATTTTCTCCCTTGAGCCTCGCCGAAATCGGACTTACTATCAGGCCCGAGCGCGAAATCTGCATCGAGGTGACCGGTCATGCGAAGTCGGAGCGTCCTCATCGGCGGGCCGCTGCTAATCGTTTTGGTCGCTCCATCCGCAATCCTTGCGGCAGACTCTTCCAACGACCACGCCTCGCCCTCGATCGCCGCGCAGCCGAACGACAACGCGCCTTTGCGCGTCCCGGCGGGACAGCCGAGCAACAGCTCGAGCCTGAGTATCCCGGCGCGACAGCCGGGCGAGTCGGCGGCGCTGGAGATAGGGCGGCAACCGTCGGCCAAGGTTCCCGCGCCCGACAGCCGCGAGACTCAGGAGCAGCGCGTGTTCCGCCAGTCGCGACAAGATGAAATCGCGAGACTCAATCGCAATTTCCATCCGCACGATTTGGAAGACAGTCACCGGCCTTATCTCGGGCTCGATCTGGAATACACGACGCAGTGCTATCTCGGCAGAGAGGAGCACGGATTCGAAGTCGTGAGCGTCTACCCCAACAGCCCGGCGGCGCGCGCGGGTCTGATCGGGAGAACCGGGAGCACACCGAAGGGCGACCTGGGCGCGCTCGGAAGTATCTTGCTGGGCCCCGTCGCGCTGCTCACGTTTCCGTTGCTGCGGGACTCAGGGGCGCTGGGCACGCCGGGCGACCTGATCGTGGCGGTGGACGACGTGCGGGTGCGCACCAAGGACGAGATTCTTCACGCGCTCGGCCATCTCAAGCCGGGTGACACGACCTACATCACGGTGATTCGGCCGTTGGCCGGCGGATACCATCGCACGATGCGGATCGCGCTGCATATCGATTACGAAACCGACGCGGCGGGGAACAAAATCCCGCTAGCGGCAGCATCGCCGGGAGCGGCGCCGTCGCCGGCGACGGAGAGCGCGGCGAATTGAGCTGACATCTTCTCACCGCTTCTGCTCAACAAGTTGTAACCGGGACCCTTCGACTTCGCTCAGGCTAAACTCCGCCCGCATCTTTTCTTAATACTGGGTGCAGGGGTCACCCCTGCCGATTTTCTGCTATCATCTTCGTGACACCAGCGGCATGTGCGCTCCTCGCGCGCATCGCCGCAGGGCGAATTTGCGTATTCGGATCGGAAAAAGTTGCAACGGAGCCTCAAAGAAGCGGCCGCCGAACTCGAAGCGCGGCTTGCGGCAAATACCGAACGCCGATTCCCCGTGATGGGACTGCGCGGCGCGGCCGGCGCGCTGATGATCCGCGAGATGCGCATGCGCCTGCGGCGTCCGATCGTCACGGTCACGTCAACCGCCCCGGAAGCCGAGGCTCTCGCGGGAGAGGTCGCGTTTTTTCTTGGTGAGGCGGCCGACGCCGACGCCGCCACCCGCCGGGTGCATCTGCTCCGCTCGTGGGAAGTCAAGCCGATGGCGCAATTGTCGCCGCCGACCGACGCGCAGGCGTCGCAACTGGCGGCGCTGTTCGCGATGCTTCGGCATGAGTCCCCGCTGGTCGTCACCTCGGCCGAAGCGCTGATGACGCGCACGATTCCGCGCACCGTGTTTGACGAATCGATCGTCAAGGTGGCGATCGGCGATCGGCTGGACCTCGACGCGCTGGTCGAAGCGCTGGCGGCCTGCGGCTACCAGCGCGTGCCGCAGACCGAGGAGGCGGGCGACTTCAGCGTGCGCGGCGGCATCGTCGATGCGTTCTCGCCGTTGTACCGCAATCCGATTCGCATCGAGTTCGAAGACGACCTGGTCACCTCGATTCGCCATTTCGACGCGGACAGCCAGCGCTCGGGCGCCGAACTCGCCGAGGCGACGATCACGCGCACTCGCTACGTGCCGCCGTCTGCGCTGAAGGACCCCAAACTGCGCGAGCGGGTCGCGCTGCGGGCCGCGGAAATCGGCATGGTGCGCAAAGAGGCAGCAGAGCTGGCCGAGGCGCTCCAGAACGGGCTGTTGTTTCCGGGCGCGGAACTGCTGATGCCGTATGCCTACGGGCGCGCGCTCGACAGCGTGTTCGATTACATGCCGGCGGACGCGCTGCTGTGGCTGGTCGATCCGGGGCGCATCCTCGCCGAGGCCGGCCGCTTCGCCGATACCGTAAATAATGAGACCGCCGCGGCGGCGCATAAGCCTGCGTTTCATCCTGCGCCGGATTCGCTGTTCGTCGGGGCGCAGGCGTTCGAGCGTGCGCTCGGAAACTTCACCGCCGCCGAGGTCGGCTCGCTGGTGACGATGGCCGCGCCGCGTGAGGGATGGGCGGTGCCGGTCGAGGTCAAGTCGCAAAACAGTTTGCGGCTGGGCGCGAACCAACTGAGCGCGGTGCGGACGCCGCCGAGCTTCGAGCCGCTGGCGACCGAACTGCGCGAAGTCCAGCGCGGGCAGGGACGTTCGCTGATGGTCGTCGAGGGGCCGCACCAGGTGGCGCGGCTGCGCCGTCATCTGGAGGCGTGGGACCTCGAGGTCAACGTCGAATGCAAAAGTTTCTCGGCGCTTCTGGAATGGCCCGACTACCGGCCTGCGATAATGGAAGGGGAAATTTCGGCCGGCGTCGTTTTGCAGGAGGACGGTCTCTACATATACAGCGAAGAGGAAATTTTCGGCGAGCCGCGTGCGCGCCGGCGCAGGCGTCCGAGCGCGAAGGGCGCGCTGCTCAACCTGGAACAACTGAAGCCCGACGATTTCGTCGTGCATATCGATCACGGCATCGCGAAATACCGCGGCCTGCGGCACCTGAAGGTCGCCGACGTCGAGGGCGACTTTCTCAATCTCGAATACGCCGCCAGCGACACCATGTACGTGCCGGTCGAGCGGATAAATCTCGTTCAGCGCTACATCGGCGGCGACGACGCGGAGCCGAAGCTCGACAAGCTGGGCAGCGGCTCGTGGGAGAAGGTCAAGCGCCGCACGCGGCAGGCGGTGCTCGCGATGGCAGCCGAGTTGCTCGAGGTGTACGCGGCGCGCGAGGTGATGGAGGGGCATGCCTATCCGGCTCCCGGCGTGGATTACGAGGAGTTCGCGTCGCGCTTCGAGTTCGAGGAGACCCCCGACCAGCAATCGGCGATCGACGACGTTATCCGCGATCTGACGCGCGCCAAGCCGATGGATCGCCTGATCTGCGGCGACGCCGGCTTCGGCAAGACTGAAGTCGCGCTGCGCGCCGCGTTCATCGCGGTGATGGACGGCCGGCAAGTCGCGGTGCTGGTGCCGACGACGATCCTCGCCGAGCAGCATTGGAATACGTTTCGCGAGCGCTTCAAGGACTACCCGGTGCGCGTCGAGATGGTCTCGCGGTTTCGCAGCCACAAGGAAAATCGCGAAGTGATCGAGGAGGCCGGCCGCGGCAAGGTCGACGTCATCGTCGGGACCCATCGGCTGCTCTCGAGCGACGTGCAGTTCCCGCGGCTGGGCCTGCTGGTGATCGACGAGGAGCACCGGTTCGGCGTGGTCGACAAGGAGCGAATCAAGAAGCTCAAGAAGCTGGTGCCGGTCTTGACGATGACGGCGACGCCGATTCCGCGCACGCTGCACATGGCGATGCTCGGCATCCGCGACCTGTCCGTGATTCAGACCCCGCCGCCGGACCGCCAGGCGATTCGCACTTTCGTCGCGCACTTCGACGACGCCACCATCCGCGACTCGATCCTGCGCGAGCTGAACCGCGGCGGCCAGGTGTTCTTCGTGCACAACCGCGTCGAGAATATCGACTACATGGCCAGTCATCTGCGTTCGCTGGTGCCCGAGGCCAAGATTGCGATCGCCCACGGCCAGATGAAGGAGCGCCGGCTCGAGGACGTGATGCGCGACTTTATCGAGAAGCGGGTCAACGTGCTGGTCTGCAGCGCGATCATCGAATCGGGCCTCGACATTCCCAACGCCAACACGATGATCGTCAATCGCGCCGATCACTTCGGCCTGGCGCAGCTGTACCAGTTGCGCGGCCGCGTCGGCCGTTCGCGCCAAAGGGCGTACGCCTACCTGCTGATTCCCGGCGAGCACATCATCACGCGCGACGCCAAGCGGCGCATCGACGCGCTGCGCGAGCTGGTCGAGTCCGAGAGCGGCGGCGGCTTCAAGCTGGCGATGGCCGACCTCGAGCATCGCGGCGCCGGCAACCTGCTCGGCCACGAGCAGCACGGAGAGATCGCGGTGGTCGGCTTCGAGCTTTACACCGAGATGATGGAAGAGGCGATCGCCGAGCTGCGCGGCCAGCCGCAGCGGCCGGACTTCGAGCCCGAACTAAGAATCGCGGTGCCCGCGTACATCCCCGAGGCTTACGTCTCCGACGAGAACGAGCGGCTGGTGCTCTATCGCCGGCTCGCGCGCGCGCAGAGCGAGGAGAATCTCGGCGAGATGCGCGATGAGATGCGCGATCGCTTCGGTCCGGTGCCGACGCTGATCGAAAATCTGATCGCTGCGATGAACGTGCGGCGCCAGATGAAGCAGTTGATGATCATGAGCGCGATCCTCAAGGGCTCGCAGCTCGAAATCAGGTTTCATCCCGATGCGCCGGTGGATACCGCGCTGCTCGTGAAGCTCGCCGATCAGAATCGCCGCACGATGCGGCTCACGCCGGCGTACCAGGTGATCGCGCGAATCGAACCCGGAGAATACGAACAAATATTCGCGCAACTCGACGGCGTCTTGCAGGCCCTTGCGGGCTGTGAAAAGTTGGAAAACTGGCCGGCCGCGAAAGTCGGGCCGGCCGTCAACTAGACTGATGCATAAGAGAAGATCGTTCCCGCGAGCCGGTGCGCGACGCGCCGCCGCCGCGGCGTTGGCGGCATCGCTGGGAATTGTCCTCGCGGGCGAGTTTTCGGGCTGCTCGATCGATTTCCTCAAACCAGATTCGTTCTCTTACAAGCTGATGAAGGAGGCAGCCACTTCCGCCACGACCGAGCCGCAGGCGCCGACGGTGCCCCGGGACTCGGAGGGAGCGGCCAACCCTTCGCCGATGCCGAAGGAGGCCCCTCCCGAACCGAACGCTGCCGCCGCGGCGAAAACGGACGAACCGCCGCCGCCGTCTCCTGTCGTGCAGCCTGAGACCGCGGACGAGGAGGCGGAAGCGAGTGTGCCGGCGGTGGATCGTGTCGTCGCCAGCGTTGACGGCGATCCGATCACGATGCGCGAGGTCAAAGACTTCGCCGCCCAGCACGGCGAACCGATCGAGACCAACGATTTCGCCTCTTCGGACACTGCCAAGACCGCAGTGAAAGCGTTGATCGGCGAGAAATTGCTCGAACAGGAAGTGAAGAAGTACGATGACAAGGTCGATGACGCGCAGGTCGACAAGTACATAACCCAATTGCGCGAATCCAAGCACATGAGCGACGCTGAGTTCCGCGCGCAACTGCAGGCCAGCGGGATGAGCTACGATGAATTGCGCAAGCGGGCGCGGATGGACCTCGAGAAAGCGATGATGATCGAGCAGGAAGTCCGCGCCAAAATCAACGTAACCGACGCCGACATCAAGGCCTACTACGAGGCCCACCAGGAAGACTTTACGATTACCAAGGAGCGTCTCAAGCTCGCGCAGATCCTGATCGCGCTGCCGCCCAACCCGACTGCTGCGCAAGTATCCGCCGCGCAGAAGAAAGCCGCGATGATTCGTGCGCGGGCGCTCAAGGGCGACGACTTCGGCGACCTCGCGCGCCTGTATTCGGACGACGATTCCAAGTCCAACGGCGGCGAACTCGGATGGTTCGCACCCGCCGACATCATGGACCAGATCTTGGCCGCCGTCAGGCCACTGAAGCCCGGGGAAATCTCCGCGCCGGTTCGCACCAGACACGGCATTCATATCGTCAAGCTCGAAGACCACGAAGTGCCGGGGGTCCGGCCGCTCAACGACGTCAAGGCGCAGATTCGCGAACAGCTCGTCGATCAAAAATCCGGCGAGCAACTCGAGAAGTGGGTGGATTCCGATCTGGTCAAGCAGCATTACGTCGAGACCATGTTCTAGATGACAACTACGGTGCTCAGACGAAAGACCCCGCCGCTGTTGGCTGTGAGCATGGGCGATCCGGCGGGCGTCGGGCCCGAGGTGATTCTGAAAGCGGCAGCGGCGCTCGCAAACCGGCGCGGCGCGCCGTCGCTCGCCGTAGTCGGCGACTGGTCCGCGATGGGCGCGGCCGCCGCCCGCTTAAACGGCGTGCCCGCTCCCTGCCAGTGGCGTCCCGGTCAGCCGCCGATTCGTCTCACAAAAGGACTCGGCGTATTCTCCATATCGAGCTTGTCGGCGCGCGCGATTCGCCCGGGGCATCCCACGATCGAGGGCGGCGGCGCCGCGTATGACTACATCGTGACTGCAGCGCGGATGGCGATGAGCGGCGAGGTTGACGCGCTCGTGACCGCGCCGATCAGCAAGGATTGGATGAATCGCGCGGGGCATCATTACCCCGGGCATTCGGAACTGCTGGCTCATCTTGCGCGAACCCGGCTGTGGCGCATGATGTTCGCGGGCGGCGAGCTGACGGTCGCGCTGGTGACTGCGCATATAGGATTTGCAAAAGTGGCGTCAGCGCTGACGCAGCGCAACGTGCTGGATACTATTCGCCTGCTCGCCGCGCACCTGCGTGGCGCGCTTGGCGTCGCGCGGCCGCGAATCGCGGTGCTCGGGCTGAATCCTCACGCGGGTGAAGGCGGGATGTTTGGTGACGAGGAAATCCGCGTGATTGCGCCGGCGATTCGGCGCGCCAATCGCGACGGCATCGACGCCTACGGTCCGCTGTCGCCCGACACGGCGTTCATCCGCAAGGCGGGTTCGTTTGCTTTCGACGGGGCGGTTGCGATGTATCACGATCAGGGCTTGATTGCGCTCAAGACGCTGGAGTTTGATCGCGCGGTGAACGTCACGCTGGGATTGCCGTTCGTCCGCACCTCGCCCGATCACGGAACGGCGTTCGACATCGCGGGCAAGGGAATTGCCAATCCGTCGAGCATGATTGCCGCGATCGAATATGCCTGGCGGGCCGCAGCGGGTCGCGAAAAGACCGGGCGGCGGGCAGCGGCGTAAACAACCATGGCCGATCGAATCATCATCAAGGGCGCGCGCGAGCACAATCTCAAGAATATCGATCTCGAGATTCCGCGCGACCGGCTGGTCGTGATCACCGGGCTTTCCGGCTCGGGCAAGTCTTCCCTCGCCTTCGACACGATTTACGCAGAGGGTCAGCGGCGCTACGTCGAATCGCTGTCAGCCTACGCGCGCCAGTTCCTGGAACAGATGGAAAAGCCCGACGTCGATTCGATCGAGGGATTGTCGCCCGCGATCTCGATCGAGCAGAAGACCAGCTCGCGCAATCCGCGCTCGACCGTCGGCACCATCACCGAAATCTACGACTACCTGCGCCTACTCTTCGCGCGGGTGGGTCACGCGTTCTGCTACAACTGCGGCCGCGAAATCACCCGCCAGAGCGTGCAGCAAATCGTCGACCGTATCATGGCCTGGCCCGACGGCTCCCGGATTCATGTGCTTGCGCCGATTGTCCGCGATCGCAAGGGCGAGTACCGCAAGGAATTGTCCGAGATGAAGCGCGCGGGCTTCGTGCGCGTGAAAATCGACGGCAAGCTCTACGAACTGGGCGAGGAGCCGGCGCTCAACAAGAACCAGCGTCACACCATCGAGGTGATGGTCGATCGGCTCGCGATCCGCAAGGGAATCGAGAAGCGCCTGTCGGACTCGCTCGAAGTCGCCTTCAAGTACGGGCAGGACCTGCTCAAGCTCGAACGCCTGGACGGGCCGAAAAACGAGAGCGAGATTTATTTCAGCCAGCGCTTCGCGTGCGTCGATTGCGGAATCTCGTATCCGGAGATCGCGCCCCGGATGTTCTCGTTCAACAGCCCGCATGGCGCCTGCGCCGAATGCTCGGGGATCGGCTCGATCATGTATTTCGACCCCGAGCTGGTCGTGCAGAACGATGACTTGAGCATCGCTGATGGCGCGATCGCGCCATGGGCCACGATGAACTATTTGCAGCCGGTGCTCGACGCGCTCGCGCGCCATTACCAGTTCAGCCTCGATCAGCCGTGGAAGGAAATTCCCGCCCGGGTGCGCAAGGCGATCATGTACGGCTCGGGGGACGAAGAGATCGAGTTCGCCTACCAGCGCGGGCATCATCGCGCCGAGTACTCGAAGACCTTCGAGGGCGTGCTGCAGTGGCTCGACCGGCGCTACAAGGAGACCGAGTCCGAAGGCGTGCGCGAGTTCCTCGAAGCGTACATGAACATGCGCCCGTGTCCGACCTGCAATGGCGCGCGACTCAAGAAAGAAAGCCTGTTCGTGCGCTTCAACGGCAAGTCGATTTCGGAAATGACTGCGATGTCGATCAAGCAGGCGCTCGCGTTCTTCGCCGCGCCCAAGCTGAGCGCGCAGGAAGCCGAAATCGGACGCCTCATCCTGAAGGAGATTCGCGAACGGCTGAATTTTCTCGCCGACGTCGGACTCGAATACCTGACGCTCGATCGTCCGTCGGGCAGCCTGTCCGGCGGCGAGGGCCAGCGCATCCGGCTTGCCACCCAAATCGGCTCGAGCCTGGTCGGTGTGCTCTACATCCTCGACGAGCCGTCGATCGGACTTCATCAGCGCGACAATCAACGCTTGCTCACGACGCTCAAGCGTCTAAGAGAACTCGGCAACACCGTGCTGGTGGTCGAGCACGATCGCGAGACGATGCTCGAGGCGGATCATCTGATCGACATGGGCCCGGGCGCCGGAATTCACGGCGGCTACATCGTTTCGCAGGGCTCGCCGGAGGAGGTGATGCGCGACGAGCGCTCGCTCACCGGCAAGTATCTCTCGGGACAAGTCGAGATTCCGGTGCCGTCGCGGCGCCGCCAGCTCTCGGGCCGATGGCTCACCGTGAAGGGTGCGCGCGAGAACAATCTGCGCGATCTCACGGTCGCGATTCCGCTCGGAGTCTTCACCTGCATCACCGGCGTTTCGGGTTCCGGCAAATCGACTCTCGTGCTCGACACCATGTATCGCGCGCTCTCGCAGAAGCTGAATCACAGCCGCGAACGCGCCGGCGCGTACAAGACGCTCGAAGGTGTCCAGCATCTCGACAAGGTCATTCACGTCGATCAAAGCCCGATCGGGCGCACGCCGCGCTCCAATCCCGCGACCTACACCGGCCTGTTCACCCATATCCGCGAGCTGTTTGCGCAATTGCCCGAGGCGCGCATGCGCGGTTACGGGCCGGGGCGATTTTCATTCAACGTCAAGGGCGGGCGCTGCGAGGCGTGCGAAGGCGACGGCATCATCCGCATCGAGATGCACTTTCTGCCCGACGTTTACGTCACCTGCGAGGTCTGCGGCGGCAAGCGCTACAATCGCGACACCCTGGAAATTCAGTACAAGGGCAAGAACATCGCCGAGGTGCTCAACCTGACCGTGCTCGACGCGGTCGAATTTCTCGGCTCGGTTCCACCGATTCGGCAGAAGCTCGAAACGCTGCGCGACGTCGGCCTCGACTACATCCACCTTGGCCAGTCCGCGACGACCCTGTCTGGCGGCGAGGCACAGCGCATCAAGCTTGCCAAGGAACTGGCGCGCCGCGCGACCGGCCGCACCTTTTATATCCTCGACGAGCCGACCACCGGCCTGCACTTCGATGACATCAAGAAGCTGCTCACCGTGCTCGGCCGCCTCGCCGACGCAGGCAACACCATCGTCGTGATCGAACACAACCTCGACGTCATCAAGACCGCCGACTACCTGATCGATCTTGGGCCCGAGGGCGGCGATCGCGGCGGCCAGGTCATCGCCAAAGGCACCCCCGAGGAAGTCGCCGGCGTTAAGGCGTCGTACACCGCGAGCTTTCTGCGCCAGGTGCTGAACCATCGCGCCGCCGCATAATTTGCACCTTCACGATTCCGTCGCGACCGCACCGTCGTAGATGATCCGCCCGTCCACGACGCGCGCGAACGGCGCGAGCACGTGCGGCGACAATTTCCCGGTTGGCATGATGTGCTCGACCGTCCAATCGCGAATCACCAGATTGTCCGAGATGATTCGCCGATGGCATCGCCACCACAATCCTTCCGAACACATGTATGCGGTCCGCGCGGCCGCGGCCGCATCGGTCAATGCGCGCAAGCCCTCTTCGAAATCCGCACTTTCCATGTAGTCCGCGTACGATCGAAACGCGGGATGCTCCCACGCCGTGTGCGGCGAGTCGTCGCGCTTCGAATGACGCCTGCCGCCGAGCTGCTTGATCCATCGATACTCGATTCCCGCGCGCTCGAGCGAACCGAAAAGTTCCGCCCGGTTGAATTGCGGCCATCGCTTCGAGCCGGGGAACGAGCGCACGTCGGCGACGACCGCGATGCGATGCTCACCGAGCAATTCTAGGAAACGCTCGATCGGATGCGTCGAGTGTCCGATCGTGAAGATCGACGAGGCCCTATTGCGCGCCGGCGCCGTCGGCTGCCTTCTCCATCTGCGAGCTCTTGATTTTCGCTTCGCTCTGATTTGCCACTGCGACGACGATCATCGAATCGGGATGCAGGTATTTTTTCGCAACCGCCAACACCTCATCCCTGGTGACCGCTCCGATCAGTTTGGGATACTGCTCCGCATAGTCGAGCCCAAGGCCGTAAAACTCGACCTGCACCATGAAGGACGCGATCGCGCTCTGCCGCTCGATCCCAAGCGGGAAGCTGCCGATAAGAAACTTTTTCGCGCCGTCCAGTTCCGCGTCGCTGACCGGCTTTTCCTGGATCTCGCGAAGCTGCTGCAGGATTAGATCGATCGCCTCGTTCGAACTCTGGTTTTTCGTTTGCAGGCCGATGCTGAACGCGCCCTGGAACTTGCCCGACTCGAAGCTGCTGGCAACCGAATAAGCCAGCCCGTGCTCGCTGCGAACCACCTTCACCAGGCGCGAGGCAAATCCACCGCCGCCCAGGATGTAATTCATCACCTTGAGTCGGTAAAAATCGGGATTCGAACGCGCCACGCCGCCGAAGCCCAGGACGATATTGGCTTGCTCGACGTTGCGGTCGATCAGTTTCACATGCAGGCCCGGCGCCACCGCGATCGGCGGCGGCTCGGCCTGGGGCGCGACTGAGCCCGCAAGTCCCGCCAGCTCTTTTTCAAGTGATGCTTTAACTTCGTCGGCGGTCACATCGCCGGCCACCGCGATAATCGCGCCGCCCAGCTTGTAGTGGTCGCGGTAGAAGCCGCGCACGTCGTCAACCGTGAGCTTGGCGACCGACTCGGACGAGCCCGCGCCCGGATGCCCGTACGGAGTGTCGCCGAACAGGTCCTTGGTGAATTCCACGTCCGCGGTATAGCCCGGCTGTTCTTCGGCCGCCTTGATTTCCGCGACCTGCTCGGCGCGTTTGCGTTCGATATCGGCGTCGCGCAGTCCCGGCTCCGTCAGGATTCCCGCCAGCAGCCTGAGCGTGTCGCCCTGGTACTTCTTCAGCGACGTCATCCCGGCGCTTGCATAGTCGCGGCCGGCCGACACCTCGACCGTGCTGCCCATGAAATCGACTTTCTGGTTGAACTCCGGCGCCGTGAGTTCCTTGGTGCCCTGCGAGAGGCATCGCGCCGTCAGCTTGGCCAACCCTTCCTTGCCCTTGGGATCGCGCCGCGTGCCCGCGTCGAACTCGATCATCACCGTCACCATCGGCAGTTGATGCTCTTCCGAGACGAGCAGCGTCGCGCCGCTGCTGAGCGTCAGCTTCTTGATGTCGAGCGCATGCGAGGGCGTGGCCGCGAAGACCACCGCCGCTATTGCCGCGGCGTTCGCGAACATCTTCATCCGCTTTGCCGCGACCCTCATCGCAATTCTCCGCCGCTCAGTCCACCGCCCCCATGGGGCAGAAGGCCGGTCGGCACCAGCACGCCTTCGGTCATGTTGGATGCGACCAGGTAAGTTTTCGCTACGCGCTGCACGTCGGCCGCGGTCACCTGGTCGATTCCGTCGAGATATTTATCGACCAGGTGGTAGTCGCCGAGCATTTGGTACACGCCCAGCATCTCGGCCTCGCGCATGACCGAGTCCTGCCCGAACACGAATTCCGCCTGTTCGAGATTCTTGGCTTTCTGCAATTCCTCCGCGCCAACCGGTGTATCGCGCAGCGCGGCAAGCTCCTTTTCGACTTCGGCCTGGGTGTTCGCCGCCGTAACGCCGGGACGCATCTGCGCCGACACGACGAACAGTCCCGGATCGAACGACGTCATGTCGTAGCCGGCGCCGATATCGACCACCATCTGCTTCTCGATCACCAGCTTCTTGTACAGCCGCGAGCTTTGCCCGTCGCTCAGTAACTCGGACGCCACTTCCAGCGCGAAACTGTCGGGACTTGAATAGTTCGGTACGTGATACGCCTCTTCGAACGCCGGCAGATTGGCCGCATGCTGCAGCTCGACCCGCCGCGTTCCTTCCTGTGGCGGCTCCACTTCCGTCACCGGCGGCGGCTTGGGACCGTTCTTGATCCCCGCAAACGCCTCGCTGATCTGCTTGAGCACCTGCTCGGCGTTGAAGTCGCCGACGGCCACGATCAGCGCGTTTTGCGGCGAGTAGTAAATCTTGTGATACGCCATCGCGTCCGCCAGCGTCAGCCCGTTGACGTCGTGGAACCATCCGATCACCGGCCAGTGGTACGGATGCGCCACGTAGGCTTGCGCGTGCACCATCTCGTCGAGCGCGTCTTCCGGATTGTCGTCGGTCCGCAGCCTCCGCTCCTCGAGCACGACGTGCTTCTCCTTGTCGAACTCCTTGGGCTCGAAGTTGGCCATCCGGTCGGCTTCAAGCGTGATCGGCACGTCGAGATGGTCCTTGTTGATCGTCTCGAAATAATCCGTGAAGTCCTCTTCCGTGAACGCGTTATCCTCCCCGCCGTTTTGCTGGATGATTTGCGAGAACTCTTCGGGGCCGAGCTTTTTGGTGCCCTTGAACATCAGATGCTCGCACAAATGCGACAGCCCGGTCTTGCCCATCTGCTCGTTGCGCGAGCCGACGCGGTAGAAGACGTTGAACGTCGCCAGCGGCGCCTTGTGATTTTCCAGCACCAGCACTTTGAGCCCGTTGGGCAGCGTCTGGGCTTTGACCGCGTCCGCGATTCCCGCGCGCGCGGGCGCTGAAGCGAGGCATAGAAGGGTACCGAGCGCCGCCATCGGAGCGAGACGACGATGATTGCCAAAGATTGTGATGCGCATAGCTTCCGATCATCTAAGTCCGCCGCTTACTGGCAAGTCAAGGAATCAAAAGTCGAAGCCGCCGCATCGCGTTGCGGCGCGACCGGCTTCAAATTGCATCGGTGTCTCGCTCTTTGTAACAATGATTAGATTATTACTACTGCCATGCCCGAAGTTGCCGAAAAAGCGCAGGACCTCTTCGAAATCAAGGGTGTCCTGACCAAGTTCATGCGGATGCTGTTTCCGCTTGAGTTCCGCATCGACTCGCTCGCCAACAGCGGCCCGATGCTCCCGTTTCACTATCCGCTCCTGCCGGGCGAGATGATCTACCTGCCCGAGCGGCTCGAACCGTTCGGCACTCGCGGCGACGCCTACATCTATTATTTTGTCACCACCGCGCATCTCGCGGCGCGCCACGACTTCGGCACGTTCAAGCTGAGGCTCGCGGACATCGCGGGCTTCGAAGAGCGCGGCGAGACTGGCGTCGAGGCGATCGACAGCTTCGTTGCGTCGTTCGACGACCCGGGCCTGGCTGGCGCCCTGATGCGGCTGGCGGAGTCCGCGCGCATCGACGCTGAGCTGGCGCGGCGCTATCGCGGGCTCGCGCCGCGCATCGCGGGCCTCAACCGCTCGCTCCTCGATCGGCTTCATCCCGAGTCGCTCAGCACGATGCTGGTGCGCGCGGCGCTCGATCTCGACGCGACCGGCGAGGCGCTGGATTCTCCATTGGTGCGGATGGCGTCGCATCACTTCGCTCCCGTGCGCAAGCGCGGGGCCGACGTCATGACCAGCGTCCGCCAGGTCAGCGCTCTCTATAACTGGCTCCAGGAGCTGATTCGACAGGCGCGCGAGCGCGGCGAAGACGATCCGCTCACCGAAGAGGAAGCGGAGCGGATGCGCAACGACCTGATCAAGGGCATGAAGGGCGCGGAATCGCAGACCGCCGGCGAAGGCGAAGATGGCGAGCAGGGCGACGGCGGCGGCGAGCCCGATCAGAACGTCCAGATGGACGTCTCCGGCAAGCAGTCCAAGGGCGGACAGGGCAGGGCGCTCTCACCCGAGGAATTGCGCAAGCTCATCGAGCAGGGCGCCGAGATCAAACCCTCGCAAGGCGACGGCAGCGCCGAGGGCGACGGCATGTACCTGACCCAGCTGACCGGCAAGCAGCTCAGCGAGCTCGAGCAGATGCGCGAGCAGCTTGGCGAAGTCGGCTCCGTCACCGGCCAGGGACGCCTGATGATCGGCCGCGGCCGCCAGGACTCGTACTACGCCTACGACGAATGGGATTACGTGCTGAACGACTACCGCCGCAACTGGTGCCGCCTGCGCGAAATCCCGCTGACCGGAGACGAGGGCGATTTCTACGAAAACACCCTCATCCGCTACGCCGAGATGCTGCCCGGCGTGCGCCGCAACTTCCAGCGCATCCGCCCCGCGTCGTACCGGATGGTGCGCGGTCTCGAGGACGGCGAGGAGATCGACCTCGACCGCACCATCGAGGCTCGCGTGGCGCGCCTGATGGGCGAGACGCCCGACGGCCGCATGTACAAGGCGCGCAAAAAAGAGGCGCGCGACGTCGCCACGCTCTTCCTGCTCGACATGTCGGCCTCAACCGACGAGCCTGTCCATCGCGAGCCGCGCAAGCATACCGACGATGACGACACTGACGACTGGATGAAGGCATGGCAGCGCCGGCCGCAAACCGCCAATCGTCCGCGCCGCATCATCGACGTGAACAAGGAAGCACTCGTCATCATGGCGCAGGCGCTCGAGGAAATCGGCGACTCCTACGCGATCATGGGCTTCTCCGGCCACGGCCGCGACAACGTCGAGTTCTACGTGATCAAGGAATTCGACCAGGAACTCAGCGAAGAGGTGAAGGCCCGCATCGGCGCCGTCGAGCCCAAGCGCTCAACCCGGATGGGCGCCGCGATTCGCCACGTGCGCGAAAAATTCAAGGACGTGTCGTCGCGCGCCAAGCACATGATTCTGCTCAGCGACGGCTTCCCGCAGGATTTCGACTACGGCCACGACCGCCGCTCCAACGCCTACGGCATCCAGGACACGATGGTCGCGCTCAAGGAACTCGAACTGGCCGGCGTCCTCCCGTTCTGTATCACCGTCGACAAAACCGGCCACGACTACCTGCGCCAGATGTGCCAATCGTCCCGCTACCTGGTCATCGACGACATCGCGTCGCTACCGCGCCAGCTCCCCAAGATCTACGAGCAAGTCATCCGCTGGTAACTTCCCCTCTCCCTATCGGGAGAGGTCGCGCCGCCGCGGCGCGGGTGAGGGACCAAATTCAGCGCGCGATTCCTTTCGCGCGCGATTCACGACTCTGCAAATCCTGACCTCTCCTTATCCGAGGAAAGGTCGACGCGCGCCGAAGCGACGCGGAGGGTGAGGTCCAACGCACGCACGCGAGTTGTCATCCTGACGAAGTGAGCAGCGCGAGCGGATGGAAGGATCTCGGACAGCTTCGCGCACGCGAAGCCGGTTCCGGTCTCTCACTCGCGCGCTGCGCGCGCTCCTTGTTGCAGTGCCATTTTAGTTCAGGGATGAACTGTGCAGCCTTATCCCCTCCACGCCCGCCTTGCTATTGATCGCATATGAGCATCGCTCACAACGCCATTGGCTTGTCTGCACCTCTGAAAATCGCGACGCGATTCCCCTCTCTTCCGAAACAAATTTTGACGGAACGAACCCACCGATGGTGGTCGATCAGTCGCCGAACCACAGCTAATGGTGGCATTCGCCGATTGTTCGCGTTCGCGAACCTGCAAGTCAGCGCTCGATCTGGACCCTCAAATCGTGCCCCGTCATCTCCGGCGGCGTTTTCACGTCGAGCATCCCGAGCAGCGTCGGCGCCACGTCCGCGAGCGTCCCGCCGTCATTGAGCCTCCCCTTGAATTTCGGATCGTACAGGATGAGCGGCACCGGATTCGT
The DNA here is from genome assembly GCA_963842085.1 of uncultured delta proteobacterium. Taxonomy (GTDB): domain Bacteria; phylum Desulfobacterota; class Binatia; order Binatales; family Binataceae; genus Binatus. Next base: position 287,285 of record CAWJET010000001.1, on the reverse strand, counting down.
TGTATGCGCGGTATGCGCCTGCCCGGTCGCGGGGTCGGCCATGAATTCGGCGTTGCCGTGATCCGCCGTGACCAGCGCGACGCCGCCGCGCTTCGCCAGTGCGTCGATCACGACGCCCAGCGCCGCGTCCGTCGCTTCGACCGCCGCCACCGTCGCCGCGAAGTTGCCGGTATGCCCGACCATGTCGGGATTGGCGAAGTTCATCACGACCACATCGAACTTGCCGCCCGCGATTTCCTCGGCGGCGCGCCTCGCGATCTCGGCCGCTTTCATCGCCGGTTCCAGGTCGTAGGTCGCGACCTTCGACGACGGAATCAGCGCGCGCTCTTCGAGCGGGAACGCCTTCTCGACGCCGCCGTTGAGAAAGTACGTGACGTGGGCATATTTCTCGGTCTCCGCGACGCGCAAATTCCTGAGCCCCGCGTGCGCCATCACTTCCGCCAGCGTGTTGCGCACGTCTTCCGGACCGAACGCCAGCGGCAGTGCGAACGTGCGATCGTACTCGGTCATGCACACGTAGCCGACCTTCGGGATGCGCTCGCGGCGGAAGCCGGAAAATCCCTCGAACGCGATTGCGGCCGTCAGCTCGCGCGCGCGGTCCGCGCGGAAGTTGAAGCAGATCACCTGGTCGCCGTCCGCCATCGGCGCTCGCTTGCCGATCACGTGCGGCTCGACGAACTCATCGCTCTTGCCGTCGGCGTACGAATTCTCCACCGCCACGCGCGCGCTTGACGCCGCCACACCTTCGCCCTCGACGATCGCGCGCCACGCCCGCTCCACTCGCTCCCATCGCTTGTCGCGATCCATCGCGTAGTATCGCCCCGTGACCGTCGCGATTCGCCCGCATCCGAGCCGCTTCAGCTTCGCTTCGAGCTGATCGATAAACGCGATGGCCGAGCGCGGCGGCTTGTCGCGCCCGTCGAGCACGGCGTGAACCGCAATCCGGGTTGCGCCATTCGCCGCGGCGGCGTCGAGCAATGCCATCAGATGATCGATATGACTGTGCACGCTGCCGTCGGAAAGCAGTCCCCAGATATGCAGCGTCGTGCCGTTCGCGACGGTCTTTTCGATAGCATCGACAATCGCCGGGTTGCGCGCGAACGCTCCGCTCCCGATCGCTTTCGTGATTCGCATCAGGTCCTGGTAGATGACGCGGCCCGCGCCGATCGTGAGATGCCCGACTTCGGAGTTGCCCATCACGCCCGGCGGCAGTCCCACCGCCTCGCCCGACGCGGCGAGCTCGGTGTGCGCCTGCGTGGCGTAGAGGCGGTCCATCACCGGAGTCGTCGCCGCCGCGATCGCGTTCGACGCGCCGCTCTTGCTGATTCCCCATCCGTCGAAAATCACCAGCGCTGCAACCGGCGGCCGCGTGGGCATCACGCCTTCCCGCCCGCCGCACCGCGCTTGAAAACCGCGGCGCCGGGATACGTCGCCTTTGCGCCAAGCTCCTCGGCAATTCTCAGCAGCCGGTTGTACTTGGCGATGCGCTCGCTCCGGCTCATCGATCCTGTTTTGATTTGTCTCGCACCGGTCGCGACCGCCAGGTCCGCGATCGTCGTGTCCTCGGTCTCGCCTGAGCGATGAGAAATCACGCTGGTATAACCGGCCGCGCGCGCCATCTCGATTGTGTCGAGCGTTTCGGTCAGCGTGCCGATCTGGTTGAGCTTGATCAGAATCGAATTGGCGACGTGCTCGTCGATCCCGCGTTTGAGAAACTTCGGATTGGTGACGAAAATGTCGTCGCCGACCAGTTGCGTTTTCGCGCCGAGCTGGCGCGTCAGAATCTTCCATCCCGCCCAATCGTCTTCAGCCAGGCCGTCCTCGATCGAGACGATCGGATATTTCTTGAGCCACGCCGCGTAGAACTCGACCATCTGCTCCGCGCTGCGCGCGCTCTTGTCCGAGCGCGCGAACACGTACTTGCCGTCTTCGTAAAACTCGCTCGACGCCGGATCGAGCGCGATCGACACGTCGATGCCGGGACGGTAGCCGGCCTTGGCGATCGCCTCGAGGATCACTTCGATCGGTTCCTCGTTGCTCTTGAGATTCGGCGCGAAGCCGCCCTCGTCGCCGACGTTGGTCGAATGGCCGCGCTTCTTGAGTACGGCGGCCAGCGCGTGAAAAACTTCCGCGCCCATCCGGATCGCGTCGCCGATATTCCCCGCGCCCGCCGGCACGATCATGAACTCCTGCATGTCGACGTTCGAGTCTGCATGACGCCCGCCGTTGACCACGTTCATCTGCGGCACCGGCATCACGTGCGCGTCGGGATTGAGATACCGGTACAGCGGCACGCCTTTGGCCACGGCCATCGCGTGCGCCGCCGCGAGCGATACGCCGAGCATCGCGTTGGCGCCCAGCTTCGATTTGTTCGCGGTGCCGTCCAGTTCGACGAGCGTCCGATCGAGCGCGCGCTGATTCGCCGCGTCTGCGCCCTTGAGCTTGCGCGCGATCGTCCCGTTGACGTTGGCGACCGCCTTCAGCACGCCCTTGCCGCCGTAGCGTTTCGGCTCGCCGTCGCGAAGCTCGAGCGCTTCGTGAACGCCGGTCGATGCGCCCGACGGTACCGCGGCGCGGCCGAGCGCGCCGGCGCGCAGCCGCACGTCAACTTCGATTGTGGGGTTGCCGCGCGAGTCGAGAATCTCGCGCGCCTTAATCTCTGCGATTTCCGTGGATGCCGCCATCGACTCAGCCTCGCCGCATTCGAGGTCCCGCATTCTAGAGCAGCGTGGGGCAGCTTGTCACGTCTGACTGTTTCGTCAGCTCGCGCCGAGGTACCGCACCGGAAGTGTCGTCTCAGCCACCACCCCGCGCCTGAGCTCGACACGGATCGCGCGCGCTTTCGGCCGCGAGGAAACGACTTCCATCAGCCGCGTCCCGACAAAGTGCGCAGCCGCCCCGTCGTCGAGCGCGAGCGTCGACGGAAATCCACGCTTGATCAATCGCATCAACGCCGGGCGCCGCTCTTTCTCGCCGTCGTAATGCGGACAGCAGGCCCCGCGCACGAACCCGAGCCCGTCGTCGAGCGCGCGAAACGGCATGCCGAACGAATCCGTCAGGCCGTCTTCGAACCAGCAAATCGCGCCCGCGCTGATTCCCGCCATCGCGACGCCCGCGTTCCAGGCCGCGCGCAGCACTTTGTCGAGGCCGTGCAAGCGCCACACCGCGAGCATGTTCGCGCTGCTGCCGCCGCAGACATAGATAACATCCTGGTCCATCACGAACGTTTTGAGGTCGCGAACCGTTCGCTCGAAGAAAGTGAGATGAGTCGCGGCGGCGCGCGACGGCGGAAACGCGTCGTGGAAACGCCTGATGTAGGAATCGCTGTCGCCGCTCGCGGTGCCGACGAAGCACACCCGCGGACGCCGCTTGCGCCGCGCGAGGCTCAAGACAAAATCGTCGAGCTTCGGATTGCGCGGCTCCATCGAGAATCCGCCGCCGCCCATCGCAACGATGTGCCGTTCCGCCATGCGCAATTGTCTAACTGACATCCAGCGAGCCGTCGGGCTTGAATTTCGACCTGGGCGCCCACACAACTTCCCACGGATAACCGTCGGGGTCGGCGAAATATCCCGACACCCCTCCCCAGTCCGCCTTCGTCGCGGGTTTGAGAATTGTCGCACCTGCATCCTTCGCCGTGTCGAGTCCCGGCTGCACGTCCTCGGGGCGCTCGACGTTGATCGCGAGCGTCACTCCGCCGAATCCTCGTGTTCGCACCGCCGGCAAAGTCGTGTCTTTGGCGAGCAGCTCGAAAGGGTAGAGCGCCAGCACTCCGCCTGCCGTGCGAAAGAAGCTGATCTCGGACGAGGAGTCCGCCGTCAGTTCCCAGCCGAGCGCCAGATAGAACCTGGTCGAGCGCGCGAGATCGCTCACGCCGAGCGTCGCGATAGAGATACGAGCCGCCAGCGCCATAGCCGTTCCTCCTCGATTCGGTCGCAGTCATCAGGGCGCGTGAGTGAATTAATATGTAACATGGAAGTCGCCGTGAAAATGATTTCGACCTGGCGAGGTTTCACTTGTGCGATGATTTGGCTGTTGCTGCTCACTGGAGCGTTCACAGTCAACGCGGGCGCTGGCGCCTCCATCGCCGGAGCACCGGACGCCAAGCCGGCATTTGGCGTATTCACCAATCCCCAACCCCTGACGATTGAGGGCTACAGCCAGGACGCGATGGAGCCGTTCGTCAGCCCCGACGGCAACTACCTGTTCTTCAACAATTCGAACAGCGCCCCTGACACTAACTTGTACTACGCGACGCCGGTCGACGAGACCGGCTTGACCTTCCGGTTCCAGGGTGAAATCGGCGGCGTCAACTCAACGTTCCTGGATGCGGTCGCCTCGATGGACGTCAACAACACTTTCTATTTCGTGTCGAACAGAAGTTACGCGCAAACTTTTTCGACTATTTATTGGTGTACCTTTTCCGACGGCAGTTGCTCGGGCGTCGCGATCGTGCCGGGAATTTCGAAGCTCACGCCGGGCGACGTAAATTTCGACGCGTGCATCAGCCCCGACGGCAGCACGTTGTATTTTGATGACGGCGTCTACACGGCCGGCGGCGATCTGTTAAGCGCGAGCATCTCGATGGCCAGGCGCGCGGGCAGTCAATTTGCGCGCGTTGAGAACAGCGCCAGGATCATGCGCAAGATCAACATGCACGGTCTCAACTACGCGCCCGACATCTCGAAGTCGGGCCTCGAATTTTTCTTCACTCGGTTTGACGGGACGCTACCGGCGATCTACACGGCGACACGCGCAAAGATTTCAAAGCCATTCGGCAAGCCGCGCAAAATCGAAGCGATCACTGGATTCGCGGAAGCTCCCGCATTGTCGCCCGACGAGAAATCACTCTACTACCACGAGAACGTAAACGGCACGTTCGTCATATACCGAGTGACCCGCCCGTGAACCCGTCGCTACACCGCGCCGCCGTCGCGCAGCGCGCCGATCTCTTCCCACGTGTAGCCGAGCTCGAGCAGCACTTCCTCGGTATGCTGCCCGTGTTCGGGCGCGGCCTTCGCATCGGTCGTAACTTCGCCGTTGATCGTTATCGGCGTGCCCGACACGAGCACCTTGCCGGCCACCGGATGGTCGAGTTCGAGCAGGTAGCCGTTGACGCGTGCCTGCTCGCTTTGCAGCATCGTGCGGTAATCGACGACCTCGGTCGCCAGGATGTCGGCGTCGGTGAGTTGCTTGAGCCATTCCTTGCTCGTCTGCTTCGGGAAGATCTCGTCGAGCACTTTCTGAATCTTGTCGCCGTGAAAATTGCGAATCACGTTGTCCGAGTACTCGGGATCCTTCTCGAGATGCTCAATCCCGACGATCTTGCAGAACGACGGCCAGCGCTTCTCGTCCACGCCCGCAATACAGATGAATCCGTCGCGCGTCGGGAACGCGCCCCACACGCCGCGCAGGAACTGATGTCCGCGGCCCGCGCGCTCGGGCTCGGCGCCGGTGATCGACGTGTAATTGATCTCCATCCCCTGCATCGCGATCATCGTGCCGTAGATCGACGCGTCGACCTTTTGCCCCTTGCCGGTGCGCTCGCGCGCGAACAGCGCCGCCAGCACGCCGCTCGCCAGGCTGAGCGCGCCCGAGTGATCCGCGATGAATATTCCCGCCGCCAGCGGTGGATCGGCCGGCATCCCCGTCTTCGCCATCACGCCGCTCGCGGCCTGCGCGAGCGTGTCGCGGCTCGGGCGCGTCACCCACGGCCCCTTCGGTCCCCACGAACTTCCCTGCGCATACACTATGCGCGGATTGATCTTGCGCGCGTCGTCGTAGCCGAGTCCCAGCCGGTCGAGCACGCCCGGTCGATAGTTGGTGACGAGTACGTCGTACGATTTCATCATCCGGCGCACCATTTCGATCGCGTCGGGCTTCTTGAGGTCGGCGGTGATGCTCCGCTTGCCGCGATTCATTGCGATGAAGTAATGCGACACCGTCGCGTTTCTGACGTCCGGTCCGCCGATCAGCGCAGCCAGCATCCAGCGGCTCAGATCTCCCGTCTCCTTGTTCTCGATCTTGACCACGTCGGCACCCATGTCGGCCAGGATCAGCGACGCGAACGGTCCCTGGATTTCCTGCGCGATCTCGACGACCTTGATTCCTTCGAGCGGCTTGCTCATCGTGGCTCTCTCCTAAACGGTCGTTCAGGAACTCGGATGCGCGGGCATTATCCCGCCGTTCGCCGCGAAATCTCAAGCGTCGATTCCCGCACGCGGCGCTTGTACGCTCATCGCCGTGGAACCGAGCATCTACGAGTATCCCGACGTCTTCCGCCGCGCGCACCTCGAAAGCCCCGGCGAAATTCCGGCCGAAGTGCTTTTCCTGCAACAGGTCTGGAATCGCCATCGCAAGCGGCCGACGCGCCGAGTCCTCGACATCGCGTGCGGCGACTCGCCCCACGGACGATTGCTGGCGCAAGACGGATTCGAGGTCGTCGGAATCGATCGCTCAACTACGATGATCGCGGCGGGGCGGCGCAAAGCGGGCGAACTTGCGAATCTTCGCTTCTACCGCCGGCCAATCGAAAAGTTCACTCTCCCCGAGCGCCCATTCGACGCGGCAATCTTTATGTCAGAGACATTTCCGGTGCTCGTCGAGAACGCCGACCTGCTCTCGCATCTCAAGTCTGTCGGCCGCGCGCTTAAGCGCGGCGGCTTGTATTGCATCGACATCGATCGCCAGGATCCGATTCCGCGCGTGTCGCAGCGCACGATGTGGCGCGAGCGCGAGGCGAGCGCCGGCGGCGTTACACTCAACATCCGTGAGTTCCATCGCCCCATCGCGTGGCACTCGCCGCTGCATTCAATCTACGAACTCGAATGCACCATCAACTTTCCCGCCGGCGCTGTAACCACTCGCGATTTGATTCCGGTGCGCTACACCATTCCCGCCACGTTGGAACTCGCCGCGCTCGCCTCGGGGATGTTCAAAATGGTCGCCGCCTACTGCGACCTGTCTTTCACCAGGCCGCTCGACCGATGCCGTTACCGCTGGACGGGCGTGCTGCGCCGCGTGTGAGTTCAGGTGTTGTCGAGGTGATCGATGACGTCGAGCATCTCGGCATGCCAGCCGCCGTCGAAGCGGAGAATATGAATCGATCCCAGCTCCACGACGGGCTCGCGACCCGTGAGCTTTCGCACGATCGCGCGAATTACGCCGCGATGCGCCACTAACAGCGCGTCGTTAGCGCGCGGCCTCCATAGCGTCAGCATGCGTTCCAGGCCGCGCTCGACGCGATCGGCAAAAGCGGCGCGGCTTTCGCCGGCGGGGTAGGCGTAGCTCGGCGCAAGCCGGTCGGCGTTCCATCGCGCGAACTCGTCGGGATAGCTCTCGCGAATCTCATCGGCGGTAAGTCCTTCAAACAGTCCGAAGTGAACTTCGGCGAATTCATCAATCGTGACGAGCGGCGCCAAGTCGCCTGCCACGATTCGTGCGCCTTCGGATGCACGAACCAGCGGACTCGAAAAAACGCGCGCGAGATTGTTCGCGCCATGACGCGTCGCGATCGCGCGGCCCGCAAGGCGCATCTGCGCGCGTCCGAGTTCCGACAGCGCCACGTCGGTGCGGCCGTGATACCTGATGCTCGACTCGCCCTCAGTCTCGCCGTGGCGAACCAGGATTAACCGCGACCCGCGACTTTGCCGGTCCATCATTTAACTGCCGAACAGCGGATTCATAACCAGGCCGGTCAGCAGCTTGGGATGGAAGTAGGTCGATTTCTCCGGCATCGTCGCGCCTGCGTCGCTCACCCGCTCGACATCCTGGATCCTCGGCGGATTCATCAGGAACGCACCATCGGCACGTCCATTCGCGACTGCGCCGAGCGCACCGCCGATTTCGATGGTGTATTCGATGTTTCCGCCTTTGCGAATCTCGTCGGCGCCGAGCCCAAATATTCGATCGAACACGAGCGCGTGCAGCACCGACACGTCGAGGCGCCGGACCTCGGCCGCCGCTTCGGGCATCGCCGCCTCCATCGCGGCGCTGCTGCGGAGCCGCAGAATCAAATAGTTGGAAGTGCCCTTCAACACGACGCCGATCGCGCCGCTGTTCGAACCGTTCAGGCGCGCGCGAAATTCGTCGCGATGGGCGATCTCCTCGACGTCGAACACCTCGCGCGCGCGATCCGTGAACGACGCGATCGCGCTGGCGGGCAGCGATTTCACCACCCGATGCGTCGGCAGAATCACCAAGCCGGGATCGTCGCACGCCACCAGCGTCATCATCGTGTAGTCGTACGGCTCCGCCTCGCTCGACGCACTCTCGTGGCGCCGGGCGCGGCGATAGTTCAGCGCGGTTTCGTAGCGATGATGTCCGTCGGCGATCAGGATGCGCGGCGACTCGAGCTCGCGCTGAATGATCGCGATTTCGCCGGCCGCCTCGATCGGCCGCAGCTCGTTGCGGATTCCCAGGTCGTCGACCAGATCGATCAGCGGCGAGCGCGAGGCCACCTGCTCGCGCAAACGGTCGAGCTCGGGATGCGCGCCGGAATAGAGCCCGAAGATCGAGCTCGTGTTGACCCGCAGCGCGGTCAGCAGGCGCAGGCGGTCCTCCTTCGCGGCCGGGAAAGTTCGCTCATGCGGCACGATACGCCCGCGATCGAATTCCTCGAGACGCACTCGCGCGATAAATCCCGTGCGATGCAGCTGCCGCCCCTCGACGTCGAAAGTTTGCGTGTACTGGAAAATTGCGGGACGCACCGACCGCTCGACGACGCCCGCCGCCAGCCATTCCGCGAGCGTTGTTTCCGCTGCGGCGTAGCGGTCCGACTCGCGCCCGAGTTCGAGCCGCACGACGTTGTACGGGCTGCGCTCGTACAGTTGATTCTGACGCTCCGTGCCGATCAAATCGTACGGCGGCGCCACCACGCGCGCCGGCTCGCCGGCGATCTTGCGGTTGTACATGAGCGCGCGAAACGGCTCGATGCGTTTGCTGAGCCCGCTCATTTCAGCGCGTCTGCGGCCAGCGCCGCCGCTATCTGACTTTCCGAAATCGCTCCCACTCTCACCATTTTCCACTCGCTTCCGCTGACCGCCACGACTGTGCTCGGCGCCGAGGCCGTCAATTTCCCACCTTCAAGGTAAACTTTAACTTTTTCACCCAGCGACGCGCGCGCTTCGTCTAACGTGCTGGCCGGCGCCGCTCCGCTCAGGTTCGCGCTGGTCGCAGTGATCGGCCGCCCGATTCCCGCGCTGAGTGCGCGCGCGACCGGATTGGGCGACACGCGCACGCCGACACCGTCGGCTCCGACCAGCTCCGGCGCAAGGTCGCCGCGTGCCGGCAACACGAGCGTCAGCGGTCCCGGCCAGAATGCGTCCGCGAGCCGCCGTGCGTTGCTCGGTATTTCGCGAGCCACCGAAAATGCCATCGCAGCGTCCGCTGCGATCAATCCAACGGGACGTCGCGCCTCGCGCCGCTTCACTCGAAACAGCCGCCGGATCGCCGTCGCTGAAAAAGCGTCGGCGCCGATCGCATAGAACGTCTCGGTCGGATAGACGACCAGCTCGCCGGCTTTCAACGCCGCGATCCCATCTTCGACGCGAGACATCGCGACTATCCGAGCGCACGCCGCGCGATGTCGCGCCGGAAATGACGTCCCTCGAACTCGATCATTTCCGCCGCCTCGTATGCCGCACCGACCGCCGTCGCCAGCTCCGGCGCCATTGCGGTCACCGTCAACACGCGCCCGCCGTCCGTGACCAATTGCGCGTCGCGCATCGCAGTGCCTGCATGAAAAACCTTCACGCGGATTTTTTTCATCGCCCATTTTGTCTTGATGTCCGACGGGACGTTGCCTTCGAGCCGGTCCAGCCCGCGAATCGCGATGCCCTTTTTGTACTCGCCCGGGTATCCGCCCGACGCGAGCACGACCGCCACCGCGCTCCGCGGCGAGAGCCTTACCGCCGCATCCGAGACATTCCCGTTGGCCGACGCGAGCAGGTTTTCGGCCAGGTCGCTGTCCAGCCGCATCATCAGCGCTTCGCATTCGGGATCGCCGAAGCGCACGTTGAACTCGAGCACGTTGATTCGCTCGCCGTCGATCATCAATCCCACGAACAGCAGTCCGCGAAACGGAATTCCGCGTGCGTTCATCGCCGCCAGCGTCGGCCCGACCACCTCGCGCATCACGCGCGCTTCCATTTCGGGGCCGAATTGCCGGACCGGCGAGTACGCGCCCATCCCGCCGGTGTTGGGGCCGCGATCGTCCTCGAACACGGCCTTGTGATCCTGGAAGGTGCCGAGCGGGATGGCGTTCTTGCCGTCGCACAGCGCGAAAAAAGAAACTTCCTGGCCGGTCAAAAACTCCTCGACAATTACGCGATTGCCTGCCGCTCCGAAGCGCCGCCGCTCCATCGCATCCGCGACCGCTTCCAGAGCGGCCTTGACCCCGTGACAAACGGTGACACCTTTGCCAAGCGCGAGCCCATCGGCCTTGACGACCATCGATCCGGTGCGCGACTTCACGTAGCGGCGCGCGGAGTCGGCGTCGTCGAACGCAGCGAAGTCGGCGGTCGGCACGCCCGCCTCGCGCATGATCGTTTTCGCAAACGACTTGCTGGTCTCGAGTTGCGACGCAGCCGCGGTCGGCCCGAATATTTTAAGCCCCGCGCGCGTGAACTGATCGACAATTCCAGCGGCGAGCGGGTCCTCCGGACCTACGACCGTCAGATCGACCGCCTTCGACTTCGCGAATTCCACCAGCGCGGCTACGTCGGTCGGCGCGATCGGCACCGCCTCCGCGATTTGATCGATCCCCGGGTTTCCGCTCGCGCAAAAAATCTTCCACACGGTCTCGCTCTGATGGAGCCGCCACACGATCGCGTGCTCGCGCCCGCCTTTGCCGATGACCAGTACCTTCATCGCGCGGCCTGCTAATGCCTGAAGTGGCGCACCCCCGTGAATACCATCGCGAGACCGAACTTGTCGGCCGCCGCGATCACTTCATCGTCGCGCACGGCGCCTCCGGGTTGCGCGATCGCGGTCGCGCCCGCCTCAGCCGCGAGCGTCGGGCCGTCGGGAAACGGAAACAGCGCTTCGGACACTAGCACCGAACCTTCGAGCGGAACTTTGAGCCGCGCCGCTTTTTCGCGCGCCGCGTACACCGGATCGATGCGCGAGGTCGCACCGCCGCCGACCGCCAGCGTGCGATCTTCGGCGACGAATGCGATCGCGTTGGACTTGATATGCTTGCAGACCTTGATTCCGAACGTGAGCGCGCGCAGCTCGGCGTCGGTCGGTGCCCGCCGCGTCACGACTTTGCCCTTGCGCGGGTCTTCGATCGCCAGATCCGGTGTCTGCACCAGCAATCCGCCGAGCACCTTCTTGACGTCGAGTTCGTTGCGATCCACCGCCTTCGAGTTGAACGTCATCACGCGCCGATTTTTCTTCTTGCGCAGGAACGCGATCACGTCGTCTGGATACGCAGGGCCGATCAGCACCTCGGTGAACAGCTCGTCGACCGCGCGCGCGAACTCCATCTCCCACGGCCGATTCGCGATGATGATGCCGCCGAACGGCGAGTCCGGATCGGTTGCGAACGCCTTGTCCCACGCGCCCTTCAGCGTATCCGCGACGCCCACGCCGCAGGGAGTGTTGTGCTTGAGGATCGCCACGACCGCGCGCCGCTCGTCTTCGAACTCGAGCATCAGGTTCATTGCCGAGCTGATATCGACGACATTGTTGAACGACAGCTCTTTGCCGTGAAGCTGATGCGCGATCTCAAGGAAGCGGCCGTACAGCGCTCCTACCTGATGCGGATTCTCGCCGTAGCGCAGCGCCTGCTCGCGCTCGAGCGCAAGGCTGAAGGTCTCGCCGAGTGGAGACACGTCGCCGGCGCTCGTATGCGCGCCCAGGTAGTTCGCGATTGCCGCGTCGTACGCGGTCACGCGCGCGAACGCCTTGCGCGCCAGCCGCCATCGCGTGTCCGCGGTGAGCGCGCCCCGGTTCGCGTCGAGTTCGACGGCGATCGCGCCGTAGTCCGCCGGATCGACGACGACCGCCACGTCGGCATAATTCTTTGCCGCGGCGCGCACCATCGTGGGTCCGCCGATGTCGATATTTTCGATCGCTTCGTCGAGACTCACGCCTGACTTCGCAACTGTCTTTTCGAATGGATAGAAATTCACGACCACCAGGTCGATCGGCTCGATCCCATGCTGCAGCACCTGGCGCCGATGGCTCTCGTCGGCGCGCCGCGCCAGAATTCCGCCGTGAATCTTCGGATGCAGCGTCTTGACGCGTCCGTCGAGCATCTCGGGCGAGCCGGTGAAACTCTCGACCGATCGGACTTTCACGCCGGCCGCTTCCAGAGCCGCCATGGTGCCCCCGGTCGATACGATCTCGACGCCGTGCCGCGCCAGCGCCTTGGCTAAATCCGCCACGCCGGCCTTGTCCGCGACGCCTATCAGCGCCCGCCTGATCGTGACCCTTTCATTGCTCATCGCCATCTAGCTCCGAATCACGCGCGGCACTCGTTTGCCGACCGTACATAGCATCTCGTACGAAATTGTCTGCGCCAGACGCGCGACCTCGTTCACGCTGATAATCTCGCCGCCCGATTCGCCCCACAAGATTACCTCATCGCCGACCGCTGCGCCCGCGATGTCGGTCAAGTCGATCGTCGTCAGATCCATCGAGACTGCGCCGACCACCGGCGCGCGCGCGCCGCGCACGATCACTTCGCCGCCGTGCTGCAGCCCTCTGCGGTAACCGTCGGCGTAACCGACCGGCAGCACGCCGATCAGGCTTTCGCGCGGCGTGACGAACGTATGCCCATAGCCGACGCCGCTGCCGGCCGGCGCGCGCTTGATTTGCATCAGCCGCGTTTTGAAGGTCATGACGGGCCGCAGCTCCACGCGCTCGCGCACGGCGGCCACGGGCGGCAGGCCATAGACCGCCAGACCCGGCCGCGCCAGGTTGAAATGCGAGTCGTAGCGCAGCACCAGCGCCGCGGAATTTGCGACGTGGATCACCGAGGGATTTATCCCGGCCGCCTTCAGCGTCTCGATCGCTTTGTTAAAGACGCCGAGTTGCGTGTCGGTGATCGGACTCTGCGGATCGCCGGCGTTGGCCAGCAGCGTGCACACGCCCTCGAGGCGCACCGCCGTCGCGTGCCGCACCGCCTCGATCACATCGGGAATGTTCGCGGGCATCACGCCCAGCCGGGTCGCGCCGCTGTCAACCTTGAGGTGAATCGGGAAATCTTTGCGGCCCGCCGACGCGGCCGCGCGGTCGAGCGGCGCGATCATCGCGGCGTCGAAGACGAACGGGGTCAAGTCGAGCGCGATGATCTCCGCTGCCTGCTCGACGAAGAAGCCCGCCTGCAGGTACACGCGCGCGCGAACTCCCGCCTGTCGCAGCTCGCGCGCCTCGTCGAGTGTGGCGACTCCGAAGTGACGGCAGCCTTCGTCGATCAGCGCACGCGCCACCGTCACGGCGCCATGCCCGTATGCGTCGGCCTTGACCACCACCATCAATTCGCCGTGCGCGGCCACGGCCCTCAGCGCGCGGAAGTTCGAGCGCAGCGCGGCGAGATCGATCTCGGCGACGGTCGGGCGTTGCGTTTCAATTCTCATCGAACGCTGAATTTCCAACTTCGCGCGCGCAGACGCAAGCCGACTTGGACTGCACCGCCTTACTATCGAATTTTGGCGACAAATGATAAGAGTGCGCGGATGGTTTTGTGAATGTTAATGCATGTGGGGAAACCGAGCAGAGATTCTGATCTAACCGGAGAAAAATAATGCAGCGAAAGGTACGCAATACTTGGATCGCAACCGCATCGGGACTGTTATTCATGGCAGGACTTTCGGGGTGCTCGATGTTTTCCCCGTCGAATGTCCCGGTCGATTGCGACGTCGTTAAAACGCAGGCGCAGGCCGGACAGACCGACGCCCAGATCGCGGCTAACTTGAATGCCTCGGTGGACCAGGTCGCGGCCTGCCACGGTCCGGAGACCGGGGGTAACAAGAATACAGTGATCCCCGAGAAGGGATACTGAGCCGAAGCAACATCGCTCGCGCTCCTCGCCGGTACCAGGGAGGGCGGACGCCGGTGATTTATCGCGCCGCGCCCCGGGAGGCCCGAAATTAGTTCAAAGCTCGCCATCTCGCTCGCGACGGCGACTCTTCTTTGCCTGAGCGTGGCCTTCGGCGCGCCGGCGCCGGCCTCGCCCGATGAAGCCACGCTTGAACACAACTTCGACGCTCTCATTCACCCGAATGACTTGCGCGATTGGATGAAGCTACTGGCCGCCGAGCCGAACCACGTCAGCTCGCCGCACGACAAGGCCAACGCCGGCCAAATCCTTGCCTGGTTCAAGGATTGGGGCTGGGACGCGCACATCGAGACGTTCTGGGTGCTCTATCCCAAGCCAATCAGCGAGAATCTGGAGCTGGTCGGCGCCAAGCCCTTCAAAGCCACGCTGCAAGAGCCGCCGATCCCTGGCGATTCCAGTGCGACTGCGACTGAACCCGCGCTGCCTGCCTATGTCGATTACCAGCACGACGGCGACGTCACCGCCGGTCTCGTCTACGTCAATTATGGGATGCAGGACGATTACAAGACGCTCCAGCGGCTGGGCGTAAACGTCAAGGGCAAGATTGTCATCGCGCGCTATGGCGCCGGATGGCGCGGGTTGAAACCCAAGCTGGCGTACGATCACGGCGCGATCGGATGCATCATCTACTCCGACCCGGCACAAGACGGCTACTCCATCGACGAGACTTATCCCAACGGTCCTATGCGCCCGCCGTACGGCGTGCAGCGCGGCTCGGTGCTCGACATGGGTCTCTATCCCGGCGATCCGTTGACGCCCGGCATCGGTGCGACCAAGGACGCCAAGCGGCTCCAAATGTCCGACGCGCCGACGATCATGAAAATACCAACCTTGCCCATCTCCTATGCCGACGCTCAGGTCTTCCTCGCGGCGCTCGCGGGACCTGTCGCTCCTCCAGCATGGCGCGGCGCGCTGCCGATAACCTATCGAGTAGGACCGGGTCCCGCAGTAGTCCATCTGGCGGTCAAGTCCGATTGGCAGATCCAACCTATCTATGACGTGATCGCGATAATGAAGGGCTCGACCTGGCCGGACGAGTGGGTCGTGCGCGGCAATCATCACGACGGCTGGGTGTTCGGCGCCACCGACCCGCTGTCGGGTCAGGTCGCACTGCTGGCCGAGGCCAGGGCTTTCGGCGGACTCGCCAAGCAGGGTTGGCGGCCCAAACGCACGATCGTCTACACGAGTTGGGACGCGGAAGAGCCGATGCTCATGGGTTCCACCGAATGGGCGGAGGAGCACGCGAGCGAACTCAAGAAGAAAGTGGTTCTATACATAAACTCTGACTCCAACGAGCGGGGCTTTCTAGGTGTAGGTGGCAGCCCCGACTTCCAGCATCTGGTCAACCAGGTCGCCGACGACGTAATCGATCCTGAGACCGGCGTTTCCATTGGCGATCGGCTGCGCGCGAAGATCCGCATAGATGCTCTCGCGCCCACCGCTACGGAGCACGTCAGGGCCGAGGCTAAGATCGCAGCGGACCGGGACCAGGACTTGCCTATCGAGGCGCTGGGCTCGGGCTCGGACTTTTCAGCCTTTCTCGATCACTTGGGCGTGCCCGCGCTGGATGTCGGTTTCTACGAAGAGGGCCACTCGAGCGGCGTCTACCACTCTCGTTACGACACCTTCGAGCACCACAGCCGGTTCGTCGATCCGGGCTTCGTGTATGACGCGATGCTGGCGAAGACGGTCGGGCGGATAGTGCTGCGCGTCGCCGATTCCGATGTTCCCCTCCAGAACACGACCGCGTTCGCGAGTGCGATTTCGGACTATCTGGATCAGGTGAAGAAGCTCGCCGATGACAAGCGCGAGGAAGCCGAAACTCAAGCCAAACTGCTCCACGACCACGCGTTCCGGCTTGCCGCCGATCCCACCAAATCAAGCGGCCTGCCCACGGCGCTCGAGCCCGTCCCGCATATCGAGTTCGCGGCCCTGGAGGACGCCGTCGATCGCCTGAAGCGCAGCGCCAAGGCCTACGACACTGCGCTAGCGAAAAATGCGTCACACCTATCCAGCTCTCAGATTGAGCGAGTGCAAGCCCTTATGCAGAACCTGGACCAGACCCTGGCCCCCGAGAGTGTAGGCCTGCCGGGAAGGACCTGGTACAAGAATCTGATTTATGCTCCCGGCCGCTACACCGGCTACGAAGCCAAAACGCTGCCCGGGGTCCGCGAAGCAATCGAAGAACAACGCTGGCCTGACGCCAACCGCTACGCCAAGCTGACGGCCGCCGCGCTAAACGCTTACAGCGACAGGCTGAATCAGGCGACAGCCGTACTCAACGGCGGCTGACCCTAACCGCCGGCTGATAGCGTCAATCAATCCGACCAACCCATACGGCGGCGGGCGCATTTTTGACATCCTCCCGAGCTTGATCGTATAGTCGGAGCGGGCTGGGGGTGTGCGATTTCGCACTGAGAGCTCCTGCGGGAGAACCCCTTGAACCTGATCCGGGTAATGCCGGCGTAGGGAAGCCAACGGCGCAACGTTCGCGGCTGCGCCTGGGCCGCTTCCCTAGACCAGGGAAGCGGCTCAATAATGCCGGATTCAATCGCAACTTCAATCACGCTCAACGGCGATCCGTACCCGCTCAGCGCCGACACGCCGCTGACCGCGCTGCTCGAACGCCTGAACATGCGCCGCAGCCGCGTGGCCGTCGAGATCAACCGCGAGATCGTGCCCAAGGCCAGCTACGACGCGACGATTGTACGGGCGGGCGATCAGGTCGAGATAATCAACTTCGTCGGCGGCGGATAGCCGCCACGCACAAGGCAGTGAAAAGAATATGCAGGACACTTTATTTGAATTGGGCGGCAAAAAATTCAAGTCGCGTCTCATCGTTGGCACCGGCAAGTATCGCGACTTCGCGGAGACCAAAGCTGCGGTCGAGGAAAGCGGCGCCGAAATCGTGACCGTCGCTGTGCGCCGCGTGAACATCACCGATCGCGGCAAGGAAAATCTGCTCGACTACCTCGACCCCAAGCGCTACCAGATTCTTCCCAACACCGCCGGATGCTTCACCGCCGACGAGGCGATTCGCACCTGCCGCCTCGCGCGCGAGGTCGGCGTCGGCGAGCTCGTCAAGCTTGAAGTGATCGGCGACAAGCAGACGCTGTTTCCCGATGTAGTCGCGACGCTCGAAGCGGCCCGCGTGCTGGTCAAGGAAGGATTCAAAGTGATGCCGTATGCCACCGACGATCCTGTCACTTGCCTTCGGCTCCAGGAGCTAGGATGCGTGGCCGTGATGCCGCTGGCGGCGCCGATCGGCTCCGGCCTCGGCATCCGCAATCCATTCAACCTCGCAATTATCATCGAGCAGGCGAAGGTGCCGGTGATCGTCGATGCGGGCGTGGGCACCGCGTCCGACGCTGCCGAGGCGATGGAACTTGGATGTGACGGCGTGCTGATGAACACCGCAATCGCGGGCGCGAAGGATCCAATCGCGATGGCGCGTGCGATGAAGCTCGCGGTCGAGGCCGGCCGCCTCGCATACCGTGCCGGCCGGATCGAGCGCAAGCTCTACGCGACCGCGTCGAGCCCGCTAACTGGCTTGATACGGTAGGACGCCTTGTCGTCGCGCCCGCGCGTCAGCTTTCGACTCTATCTCATCACCGATCGCCGCGTCGTAAAGAGCGGCGATCTCGCCGCCGCGTGCGAGGCGGCGCTTACGGCGGCGCCGCACGGTGCGGTCGCACTGCAACTGCGCGAAAAGGATTTGCCGGCGCGCGAGCTCTACGAGCTGGCGCTGCACCTTCGGCAAATCTGCACGCGCGCCGGCGCGCCGCTGCTAGTGAACGATCGTGTCGACGTGGCAATTGCTGCGGACGCCGACGGCGTTCATCTGCCGTTCGATTCGATTGGCGTCAGCATGGCGCGCAAGCTGCTTGGACCTGACCGGCTTATCGGAGTCTCGAGTCACTCGCCGCCTGATGTTGCCGGCGCCGCGCGCGAGGGCGCCGACTTCGCGGTATTCGGCCCCGTCTTCGATCCGCTATCCAAGCCCGCCACCGGGCCTGCGTGGGGCCCGAGCGGGCTTGCCGCGGCGTGTGGTGCGGGCGCGATTCCGGTCTTCGCACTCGGCGGCATCACGCCCGAGCGCACGCGCGAACTGTTTGCGTCTCCTGACCCGGCTGCGCGGCCGGCCGGAGTCGCGTCGATCGGTGCGATATTCGCCGCCGAGTCTCCGGCGCTGGCTACTGCGGCGATGCTGTCGGCGATTGACCCGTCGTCGTCTCGCCGGCAATGACTGACTTTGCCGCGTCGAGGAGAGCGTCGGGCCGCGGCAGCTCGCGATAGTAGGGCGAGGTGAAAATCCACCGCACGACGCCGTTTCGATCAAGGATAAAAAAGGCGGGTATCGCGTTGTCCGGCTCGCCGTTGCGGTGATGTTGCACGAGACCGAGCGGCCCGAGGATCGATTCGCGGTTATCGCTGAGCATCGGGATTTTCGTGCGCAGAAATCCGGCGAGCATCTTCGAGCGCTCGACCGCGTCGGTGCTGATGGCCACAATATCCACGCCGGCGCGGTGGAAATCGGCGGCGTGCGCGGTCAGTTCGGCGAGCTCGAACCGCGCGAACGGGCAGTAGTCTCCGCGATAGACATAAATCAAGCTGGCGCCCGCGCCGGATGGCACTGGGCCGCGGTGAAGCGAGTCGTTCTGATCGACGAGCGCGAAGCTTGGAAATCGCTGCCCCAATGCGAGCTTCAGCGTGAAGGGCGGATTCAGCGTCACGCGCATCGCGTAGCTGAGGAATCGGCCGCCGCCCGCTCCAACGACAATGCATGCCAGAAATGCGAACAGGCCAAATCCAAGTTTGGCGTGCGGCGAGGCGAGTCCCAGGGCAAGGCGCAAGCCCGCAATCGAGAGCACAAGCGCCGCCAGCGCGATCGCGAACGCGGGCCACGGAATTCGTTCGTGGATGCCCATCCACGGCACCGACCAGAACGACACCAGTAGGTATTCATAGAGCCCGAAGCCGCACGCGATCAAGATGACCGAGCCGATCGCTCGCAACGGCTGAAACGGCGGCGTAACCCAGGGCTCGTCGTAAAACCCCGGCGCGCCCTCGTCGCGGGCGCCCGGCTCGCTTGGCTGAGAGCTGGCCATCAGTTGAGCATTTGCAGCTTCAACTCATCGAACGCGAGCAGGTTGACGCCCTCCTGCTGCAATTTTTCGTTAAAGGTTGGAGATTCCTCGCCGATAATCGCGACCGCGTCCCTGACCAGGTGAAGCTTCGGTCCGACGCCGATGAGCGCGGTGAGCTCACGCGCAACGCATGACTCCGTGTAGACGCCGTACATCACGACATCCTGGTAGGGGCGCAGGACGAGCCGCAGGATTGCGCTCAGGTGAGCGTTGTCGGCGAGCTTCTCGAATTGTTGGCGTCGAAAGACGATCTCTCCCCGATGCTCGAGAATCTTCTGAATTTCGTCGGTGGTGTATTCCTTGTTTTCCAGCATCACTGGATTGAGCGGCTCGGTCTCGTCGATTTTTTTCTGGCCGGGCGTGCCCGCCATGCAATGATCGGGATATGGGCCGCCCCAACTCTTCAGTTGCGGATCGCCTGGAACGTGGCAGTCGACCGAGCAGACGATCTGCACTTTCTGATCGCGCGCGAGATCGGTAATCGCCTTCCACACCGGCACGATCTTCTCCGCGCCCGCGATGTGGAATTTACCGTCGGGCAGAATGAAGTCGCGCTGCGTGTTGATGTCGTAGAAAATTGTCTGGTTGGCATTCATTTGTCCGACTCAGAAATGTTCCGGCTCGTGTTCGCGGCGATTGTCGCGCTCGAGCTGCAAGGTCAGATGGTGGATGTCGAACTTGGTCTGCAGCAGATGGCACATCTCGGCCAGTACTCGATCGCGATCCGCATCCGCCGCGACCACCGCGTGGGCCGACAGCGCGATTTGCCGAGTGCTGAGGCACCAGACGTGAAGGTCGTGAACTTCCTCGGTGCCGCTGACGGCCAGCAGGTCCGTGCGCATTTCGTCCAGGTTGATGTGCGACGGCACCGATTCCATCAGGATGTCCACGCCCTCGCGCACCAGCCCCCATGACCCGTACAACACCAGGCATCCGATCAATATGCTCACCGCCGGATCGGCCTGCATCCATCCAGTGAAATAGTTCAGAGCGCCCGACGCGAGCACGCCTACGGAGCCGATCAGATCGGACGTGACGTGCACAAACACCGCGCGCATCGCCATCCCGCGCCTCAGCCGGCCGGGCGCTTCGGTCGAGGTTATCCACGCCGAGAAGGCATTCACGCCGATTCCGACGGTCGCGATCGCCATCACGCCCAGTCCTGAAACCGGGCGCGGGTCTCGCAGGCGCTCGATCGCTTCGATCCAGATGAAGACCACCAGCAGCCACAGAAAAAAACCGTTGAGCAACGCGCCCAGAATTTCCGCGCGGAGATAACCGTAGGTTTTCGCCGACGAGGCGGGCCGGGTCGAGATCCACAGCGTCAGCAGGCCCAGGCACAACGCCGCGATGTCGGTCAGCATGTGGACCGCGTCGGAGAGCAGGGCCAGGCTGCCCGTCAGATAACCGCCGACGAGCTCGGTGACGAGATAGACCGACGTGACGCCGAGGACGACCAGCAGCCGGCGCTGATCCGACCGCGCCGCCGCGCGCGGCTCGTGATTGTCCATCGAGGGCTGCATCGCTTAATCATAGTGGATCAGCGAGAAACAGTTGACCGGCGCCAGGCGCTCGCGTCCCTTGAGCGCGTCGAGCTCGACCACGAACGCGCATCCGATCACGTTGCCGCCGATCCTTTTGACCAATTGCAGCGCCGCGGCAGCGGTGCCGCCGGTGGCCAGCAGGTCGTCAACCAGCAGCACGCGACCCTTGCCCGCCAGCGCGTCCTGATGCATCTCCAACGACGCGCTGCCGTACTCGAGATCGTACGCCTGATCGAAGGTATGGAACGGGAGCTTGCCGGGCTTGCGCGCGATCGCCAGGCCCACGCCCAATCGATACGCCACGGGCGCGCCGACGATGAAGCCGCGCGACTCGATTCCGAGCACGAGGTCGACTTTACCGAGGTAAGGCTCCGCCAACTGATCGACCACTGCGGCGAAACCGCGAGCGTCGGCGATTAGCGGGGTAAAGTCCCTGAACATTATTCCGGGGTTGGGAAAGTCGGGGACGTTGCGAATCAGCTTTTTGATTTCTTCTGCGGTCATGCGTTGATTCCATCGCACGGTTGTTGGGCGAGCTGGCGTGCGGTGGTCAACGATACTAGCTGCCGCCGGCCGCGGCAAAGCTGATCCCGTCCGACGATGTGGGCTCGGGCAGATAGGCGAGCGGGTTCTGCGCGACGTTGGAGCGGCGCACCTCGAAATGGAGATTGGCGCCGGTGGTGCGCCCGCTGCGTCCGATCTCGCCGATTTCCTGTCCGCGCGCGACGCGAGCGCCCTCGCTGACCAGGTTGCGCTCGTTGTGGCCGTAAACCGTCGCGTAATTGTCGTCGTGGCGAATGATCACGGTGTTGCCGTAGCCGTGAAGCGTGCCCGAGAAGATCACGACGCCGCTATCGGCGGCATAAACCGGAGTGCCGGCCGGAGCCGCGATGTCAACGCCGTCGTGCATCGCGCCGTTGCGCATTCCGAATCCCGACGACACCACTCCTTGCGCCACCGGCCACTGAAATTGGCGCGACGCCCGCTCGCCGGTATACGGACGCATACCGCTCGACGCCGTCCCGATCGACGCGGCCCGGTAACCGCCCGGGATCGTCAGCTCTTCGCCGACGCGCAGCTCGCGCGGGTCGCTGAGTCCGTTGGCCGCCATCAGGCGTCCGACGCTGACGCCGTACTCGCTCGCGATATGGTAAAGGGTGTCGCCAGGCGCGACGACGTGCGTGACGGGGCGCCCCGAGCCGGCGGCAACATAAGAGGACGGCGCGCCGCTACCGCATCCTGCCAGCGCGAGCGAGGATGCGAGCGCGATTACGACGCTCGCGCGCGAAATCCACCGCATCCCTGTCATCCACTCCTCGATCGCATCATCCGCCGTTAATCACCGCAACCGTGCCACATGCTGCGAGCCGCAAAATTTCGGCGCGCTAATCCTGGAAGCCGTGCTTGCCCGTCATCTTTACGAATCGGCACTCGCCGAAATATTCCTCGCTCCAATGACCGGTCTTGCGGCTGATGCGCACCAGGGTCTGGAGTTCGTCTTCGCCAATCGGCGCAACCAACCGTCCTTGCGGCGTCAATTGATTGAGCAGCGGAAGCGCAATCCCCGGCATCGCCGCCGTCACCATCACGACGTCGAAGGGCGCCTCCTCGGGCCATCCAAACGAACCGTCGCCGCATCGAAGGTTGACGTTGCTGAAACCCATCGAACTAAGAATTGCCCGGGCGCGATCGTGAAGATTCGCGTTGAGTTCGACCGAATAGACCGCCCGCGCCAGACGCGCGAGCACCGCGGTCTGATAGCCTGAGCCGGTGCCGATTTCGAGAACTTTCTCCGTGCCCGTGAGTCCGGCGACCTCGCTCATCAGGGCGACCATGTACGGTTGCGAAATTGTCTGCGAGTCGCCGATCGGCAGGGGACCGTCGTCGTAGGCGTGCTCGCGAAGTTCCGCGGGCAGGAAGCGATGGCGGGCGACCGTGCGCATCGCGGCGAGCACGCGCGGGTCTTTAATCCCGCGGCGTTCGAGCTGCTCGAGCACCATCCGCTCGCGCGCGTCTTCCAGGTCAATCGCCATCGCCAGCGCCATTATACAGATACGCCGGCCAACGATTAAGGTATCCCGGGCAGGCAGCAAGGGGGGAGAGTTCCGCCATCGTCGGAGCGTGGAGGTCCACACATGCCGTTTTTCGACTCAGCGGGCGTCAGGATTCATTACCAGGATGTCGGCGCCGGCGGGCCTATCGTCCTGGTGCACGGGTTTGCGTCCACGGCGGAGCACAACTGGGGTGGCACCGGATGGATCGCGGCGCTGTCGCCGAGATACCGGGTGATTGCGCCCGACGTGCGCGGGCACGGACTCAGCGACAAGCCGCAAGCGCGCGAGGCGTACGGCTACGCGAGCATAGGCGCCGACGTGACGCGCCTGATGGACCATCTCGGACTCGAGCGGGCGCTTCTGATGGGTTACTCGATGGGCGCGAGCATCGCGATGGAGCTGATGCTGTCGCATCCGGAGCGCTTTCGCGCGATCGTTCTGGGCGGAATCGCCTACGACGACGGTCTGGAAGACAAGGCGGATCGCGATGCGATCTCTGCGGCCTACCGCGCTGACGATCCGGCGACGATAAAGAGTCCGGTGGCAAAGGCGTACCGGCGATTCGCCGAGTCGATGCCCAACGATTCGAAGGCGCTCGCCGCGTTGATCGACGCGGAGCGGGCGCCGTTCGATCCCGCCAGGCTCGCGGCCGTGCCGATCCCGGTGCTGATCGTCGTCGGAACCAACGACGACGCGATCGGAGATCCCGAGCCGCTGGCGAAGATGATCCCGGGAGCGCGGCTGGTGATGCTCGCAGGCCGCGACCATATGACGGCGCCCGCAGATCCACGATTCAAAGAGGTCGTGCTTGAATTCTTCGGCGCTGCGCCCCGGTAGGAAGCGATCATACGGGAACCCGCATCGCAACATAGCGCCCATTGATTCGGCACTGCACAAAAAATTTGCAGCAAGCATGACTGCGAGTCGGCATTGGTCAACAGTCTGAGAACGATTCGTAAAGCTTGGAGTCATTTGGACCACATTGCAAAATGAAATCCTTCATCTGCTGTGATTCATTTTCGCTGGGCCGATCAAAGTTCAGATAGGCTGGCGAGCATTTCATTTTGTAAAGCTCCTATCGTTTCAGGTGTTGGCCCGCCATTCCTTACTCACTTTGCTTCTCGATTGAGCCACTAGTGGCATGCTTCCTGCTGCCGTCCGCGCGTAGGCAATTGGCGACGATATCCAACTATCGGGGGACTTGAGTGCAACGCGCAAAGCTGCGCCCAACGCAAAAGGTGTAAAGGATGGCCGAAGCAACAGAACCCAAAATGAAACCGACCCTGGGATTAACCGGTGTCACGGTCAACGCGATGGCGCTGATCGCACCGGGAGCATTCCTATGGATCACGTTTGTAGTCCAAGCCGGCTACGCGTACCCGTCCGGCATGGGGATGTGGGCAGGAATCTTTTTCGCCGTCGTACTTGCCTACGCGACCGCCGTCTCGTACTCGGAGCTCGCGAAGCTCTATCCTGGGGCAGGTAGCTCGTATCTCTTCGCGGAGAAGGCGTTTCTCAATACCACGCACGCCTTCAAGTTCGCCCGAATCGCGAAGTTCGTCACCGGCTGGGCGTCGCACCTGTACTATTGGGTTTACCCCGGCGTGATGGTGGCGACGATCGGTATCATGATCGGCTACATCGTCGGCAGCATAGCTCCCAACTATATGAACGCTGGAATTCCGGGACCTGTTTTCATGGCCGTGATCGCGGTTATCTTCGCCTACGCAATCTCCTGGATCGCATACAAGGGCGTGGTCGGCTCCACGATGGTCAATCTTGTGATCAACATAATCCAGTGGGTCGCGCTGCTATTTTTCACCGCGCTTGCGATATCCTACCGGCTTGGACATCCCGACGGATCCACGGGTATGGCTCTCGATGGCACCAGCAAGGTATTGCACTACGCGTTCAGCGGCGATGCGCCAGCACATACAAGTGCGCTCTCAGTGGTGCTGCCGCACAACTTCAACTGGATGATGCTGCAGGCGACGATTGCAATCCTGCTGCTGGTCGGCTTCGAATCGATTACCTCTCTGGGCGAGGAAGCCAAGAACCCCACCAAGGACATTCCGCGTGGCGTGCTGCTATCGATTACGATCCAGTGCTTGTTCATGTACATGATCGAATACTTCGCCGCGAACTACTTCATGAACAGCGCCTACAGCCTCTCCGACGCAAAAGGCTCGGCCGCGCCAATCGGCGACATGATGGTCATCATCGGAAACGCCTTGCTCAGCGGCCATGGCCAGGCGTTCATGCTACTCGAAGCGGTGACTGTGTTCCTCGCTCTGATCGGAACGACGCTGGCCTGCATCAACACCGGCGCGCGTGTGACGTATGCGATGGGCCGCGACGAGGAGGTGCCGGAGCACTTCGGCATGCTGCATGGCGAAAACCTGACGCCGCATCGCGCGATCTGGACGCTGGCGACAATCTCGGCGGTGCTGGGCGCATTCGCGGCGCTGTTCTTCTTCTGCGGATCGGCCGCGCCGGACGACAAGACGATCGCGACGCTGCCGCACACAGTCTGGTACGCGCTGGGGATAGGATCGAACGCGACCTTGTCGGCGCTGCCGAACGGGCTTTCTCTGGTGACGCTGATTTCCAACTTTGGAACGTTCGGACTGTACGGTCTGACTAACGTCATCTGCATCGTGGCCTTCCGCGAGCATCACGAATTCAGCGGCTTCAAGCATATGGTGGTGCCGGTGTTCGGAGCGCTCGCGAATTTCGCCTGCATGGCTTTTTACGTCATCGGGCCGCTAGAAGGGCTCGGCAGTTGGAAGGAACCGATCATCGCGGTGGTGCTGTCGGTCGTTTGGGGAATCTACGGGGCTTATTATTTCTCGCGCAATTCCAAGAAGCTCGGAAGGGATACGCTCTCGGCCAAAGTTAAACCTGCCTGATCAATCTGTGCCTCCGCCGTGCGGGCCGGCCTCACCACCAAAGGTTTTACGGGAACCGGTGGGACCGCCCGCACGACATTTTTACGCGCCTGGACCCAGTTCTGATTTAATAACCCTGCGAACGTTTGTTCAGCTGCGCGGGCTTGCCCGCCATCCCAGAGGGAGCATAGTAAACGGTAGAGAACGATAGATGCCTCAACAGGAAGCGCGACCGGAAAAGAGGATGCCGGAGAAGGGCCCGCAGGTCCCTCGAAGTGTTCTGTTCTGGTGGTTGATGTCGCTGGCCGTGCTGCTCTGGTACGTGACCGGATCGTGGCCGCCCTCGCAGCCCAAGGCTCCGATTCCCTATTCCGTCTTTCTCGCGCAGGTACGCGAGGGCAATGTCCCCTCGGTTCACATTGCCGGAGATTCGATCGACGGCGCCTTTGCGAAGCCTCTCCTCTGGCCGCCGGCTACGGAGACTGCCGAGTCCTCGTCGAAAACCCCGCCACCTTCTGCGGCGTCATCAAAACCGCCGCCAACTTCCGCCGCTCCACAGAGTGCCTCCAAGAAGCCCGCAGCGCCTCCTCCGGTAGAGTACCGCGAATTCGCCACGACCTTTCCCGCGGCGGTCGGTGACCCTGGATTGATGGCGCTGCTGATTGAGCACCATGTCGTCGTCGAGGTGTCCTCGTCCTCGATGCCCTGGTTCGTCGAGATGCTGCTCGAGTGGGGACCGCTGGTACTTCTGTTCGGATTCTTCTGGTGGTTGAGCAACCGTGCCGTGCGCGGTCAGTCGGGTATGTTCGGGTTTGGGCGGATGAAGGCCAAGCGCTACAGCAGCGAGCAGCCAAAGATCACTTTCAACGACGTGGCAGGAGCGGACGAGGCCAAGGCCGAGCTTCAGGAAGAAGTCGATTTCCTCAGGCACCCGCAAAAGTACCACGACCTGGGCGCACGGATTCCCAAAGGCGTGCTGCTGGTCGGAGCGCCGGGAACCGGCAAGACTCTTATGGCGCGAGCCGTAGCCGGCGAGGCCGGGGTCCCGTTCTTCAGCCTCAATGCGTCCGAGTTCGTCGAGATGTTCGTCGGAGTAGGAGCAAGCCGCGTGCGAGATCTCTTCCGGCAAGCCAAGGAGGCGGCGCCGGCCATCGTGTTCATCGACGAGCTTGACGCGGTTGGCCGGCGACGGGGCGCGGGCCTGGGCGCGATGAACGACGAGCGCGAGCAGACGCTGAATCAGCTGTTGGGCGAACTCGACGGCTTTGACGAGCGCTTCGAGGTGATCATTCTGGCGGCGACTAATCGGCCGGACGTGCTCGACCCGGCGTTGCTGCGGCCGGGACGCTTCGATCGTCAGGTCGTGATTGCTCTTCCGGATCGGAAAGGGCGCGAGGGAATCCTGCGCATCCACACGCGCAAGCTGCGACTTGCCACCGATGTGGACCTGGCTGCTCTCGCGCGCAGCACAATCGGAATGAGCGGAGCGGACCTGGCGAACCTTTGCAATGAGGCCGCGGTTACCGCAGCCAGACATGATCGGCCGGCGGTTACGATGGCTGATTTCGAGGAGAGCGAGGACAAGATTCGGATGGGTGCGGCCCAACAGCACCTTGTTAATCCCGGCGAACGGCGGGTGGTCGCCTATCACGAGTGTGGACACGCAGTAGTGGCGTGGCTGACGCCGGCCGCAGATCCGGTGCACAAGGTGACGATAGTGCCGCACGGCCAGGCGCTTGGAATGACGGAGCAGATTCCGGGAGAAGAACGCCACAACCTGAGCCTGTCCTATCTAAAGGCGCGGATCGCCGTGATGCTGGGCGGGCGCACTGCCGAGGAGATCGTCTTCGGCGAGGTGACCACCGGCGCCGAGAACGACCTGGTGGAGGCCACGCGCCTGGTGCGCCGGATGGTGACGCGGTGGGGGATGAGCAAGCTCGGGCTCGTGGCTTTCAAGACGGACGAGCAGCAACCTTTCCTGGGCTACGAGATCGCGCAGGGACGCGACTACAGCGAAGCGACGGCGGCGCGAATTGATCAGGAAGTCCTGCGCTTGCTCGAGGAGACCCATGATCGCGTCCGCCGCTGCCTGACAAGCTCAAGGGAGCGCTTGGATCGGCTTGTAGAGGCGCTGCTGCGCGAGGAGACCGTTGGTTCCGACGAGCTGAGTCGCATCCTTGGTCCGCGCCTCGACTCAGGATCGGAAGAGATCTTGGAGATCGCCGCGAATTCGCGGAAGTAGTGCGCAGAGCCTGGACCGCCAGACGATCTGCCGTGCTCCTCAAGCGAGTATTGCCGCTATCAGTCCGGAAACGAATACCCCGTCAAATGTGCCGGCCCCTCCGATCGATGCTACCGGGGCCTGCATCTGGGCGACCAGGGGCAGGTTCATGATGTCCGCGCCCAACAGGCATCCGAGCGTTCCGGCTACGTACGCCACTGCCGGCGAACGCCGCGAATCCAGAATGTAGGCGGTCGCTGCTGCGAGGATACCGGGGATGATGGTCGGCACCGCGATGCCGACGCCCGGCACCACTCTCGAGTTCCAGTAAACGACAATGCTCACGATCAGAGTCGCCAGCATTGACGTTGCATAGGCTTTGAACCGGCCGAGCAGGTAGACGCATACCCCGATCGGGATTACCGCGCCGCCCACGTTGATCGCAAGCTGCGTGCGGCCGGGGTAGACGAGCCCGGGGACGACGTACGGCATGCCCCAGAAATAGACGATCCGGTTCTCCAGAATCCTCGGCGCCGAAATCGTCGCGATGGGCAGATTGAGGTAGCTGCCAAGTATCATCGCGAACAGCAAGAGCGTCACGATCCGCGGCGAGATGCCAAGGCGCTGATAGGTAACACGGATGACTCCCACCTCGACAAACGCAAAGAGCACGACGAGCAGGAGCCCGAATATTCCGAGCGTCGCGCCGGTAACTGGCGGATACATTGGTTACCGCCCGAAGCCAGGAAGGCGGGGGAAGAGGCGTGGGACGCGTGACTGAAACTGGCGATAAGCGTCTCCATATTCCCGGACGAGCGACTCCTCCTCAAGATATGTTTCTCCCCAGATCACGAGCAGCCACACCGGAGTGAGCACGACACCTATGACAGAACCAAATATCAAGGACCAGCCAAGCGGCCATAGGATGTCGCATAGCATCAGCGGGTGGCGGACTACGGCATAGAGCCCATCGGTTCTAAGCGGCTCGCGGCTATCCGGCGCTCTTAACGGAATGATGCGAAAGACCGGAGTTCCGAAGACCAGGCTCCCGGCGAAAATGAGAATTCCAACCCAGACAACCCAGGACGGGTTCGGAACGATTCGAGGCTGGACCACGAAATGCAGCGGAAGCAGAACACGCGGGACTTCGGCCAGGATGAACATGGGGATGCCGAATTCAAGCCTGCGTCCGAGGCTCGGGATACCGAAGAAGGCGCCGCATCCGGAACCCCATCCGAGCGCCGCCAGGAACGCCCAGAACCATGGATCGTTCAACGGCATAAGTGAGCCTCCTCGCTCTTTTACCTACCAATAAGCCCTTGATTGGCGAAGTCCAAACGCGATTCTCCGCGCTTGAGCGGAGAGATGCCCGCGGGCGATGATTCGACAGATCACTCAGCTTCGATCTGGCGAAAACGCGCGCACCGGTGGAGAGCTTTTTCCACCCAGCAAGCCGATTTCGAGTTGGTCGGGGTGGCCGGATTTGAACCGGCGACCACTCGCACCCCAAGCGAGTGCGCTACCAGTCTGCGCCACACCCCGACGCGAATAAAATAGCAGAAACTACCAGGGTTTCTATCCTAACAGTCGCTAGGTGGGTCGGCCCTTTTGCGTGCGGCCGTCGATCCGAGCCGCCGGCTCGATTCCTTTTGTCTTTGATGCAATATAGGGTTTTGAGAAATGGCGCCGCCGCGCAAAGTGCGGCTTCAAGGGAGATCAAACATGGGACGGAAGGTTTACGTCGTAGGCGTCGGGATGACCAAGTTCGAGAAGCCCGGTTCGCGGGCCTGGGACTATCCCGACATGGCGAAGGAGTCCGGCACCAAAGCCCTGCAGGACGCCGGGATCGCCTACGAAAACGTCGAGCAAGCGGTGGTCGGTTACTGCTACGGAGAATCGACTTGCGGCGAGCGGGCGCTCTACGGACTCGGCATGACCGGCATTCCGATCTACAACGTCAACAACAACTGCTCAACCGGCTCGACCGCGCTGTTCATGGCCAAGCAATTCATCGAGGGCGGCATCGCGGACTGCGTGATGGCACTCGGCTTTGAGAAGATGGAGAAGGGCTCGCTCGGTGCCAAGTACACAGACCGCATCAATCCGATGGACAAGCACGTCCAGCTGATGGCCGACTTGCGCGGCTTCGCGCCGGCGCCGCCGGCGGCGCAGATGTTCGGCAACGCCGGCCGCGAGCACATGGAGCGCTACGGCACGACCGCGTTGCAGTTCGCAAAAATCGGATGGAAGAACCACAAGCATTCGGTGAACAACCCTTACTCGCAGTTCCAGGATGAGTATTCACTCGAAGGAATCCTCGGCGCGCCGATGGTGTATGAGCCGCTCACCAAGCTTCAGTGCTGCCCGACCTCCGACGGCTCAGGCGCAGCAATTCTGGCCAGCGCCGACTTCGTCAAGAAGCATGGGCTCGAGAACAAGGCCGTAGAGATTCTCGGCATGGCGATGGCGACCGACTTCGCCAGCACGTTTTCCGAGCGCAGCTGCATCAAGATGGTCGGCGCTGATCTGTCGAAGGCTGCCGCGCATAAGGTCTATGAGCAAAGCGGTCTGGGACCCGAGAACGTCGACGTGGTCGAACTCCACGACTGCTTCTCGTGCAACGAACTGATCACTTACGAGGCGCTGGGGCTATGCCCCGAGGGCAAGGGCGGTGAATTTGTCGACGCGGGCGCCAACACTTACGGCGGCAAGGTGGTCGTGAATCCATCGGGCGGCCTGATTTCGAAGGGCCATCCCCTGGGCGCAACCGGCCTGGCGCAGTGCGCGGAACTCAACTGGCAATTGCGGGGCGAAGCGGACAAGCGGCAGGTGACGGGCGCCAAGGTCGCGCTCCAGCACAATCTTGGGCTTGGAGGAGCCGCGATCGTCACGATGTATCGCCGCGCAAATCTGGTCTGAGTTTCGCCGCCGGCTCAACGTAGCAGCCGGCCGCTGAAGACCTCACGCAACGCGGCGCAGGCCGTCCAGCACGGTCGAGTGCGTCGCGCGGATGGCAGGCAGTATTCCCGCGGCAAGTCCGACTGCGACCGCGACGGCGAGCCCGGCAGCCATCACCGGCACCGGCAGCCCAAATGACAGCAGCGGACCGAAGCTCGGGATAAATCCGCGAACTCGATCGAGCATCGTAGCCGCCACCGCGACGCCAAGGGTTCCTCCCAGCAGCGCCATGATCCCGTTTTCGGCCGCCGTTTCCCAGAGGATTTGGCCCGAGGTGAACCCGAGACTCCTGAGCACCGCGATCTCGCGCGATCGCTCCCGCACCGTCATCGACGCGGCATTCAGCACTGCCAGCGCGATTGCCAGGACCGCGCTGAGGCCGATCGCTTGCACGAGGTGTGCAATCGGCGCGAATTTCGCAACCATCTGCGCCATAAACTCCTTCTCGGTTTCCGTACGGGTTTCGGCCGAAGAGTTGTGGAACATCTCGTCTATGGTGGCGGCCAAACGCGACGCATCGCGCATGCTCGCGCAGCGGACCCATAGCATGCTGGTGAGTCCGGGATCATGCATCGCGTCCTCGAGGTAGTCGCGGCGGAACAGGAAGATGGTCAGGTCGGGACCGCTGCTGATGGTGCCGACAATGCGGAAGGTCAGGGTCAACGGTATCGAGGGCTCATGGAGCGAGACTTCGTCGCCAATGTGCCATCGAAAACGGTGCAGCGTGGCGATGCCGACGATCGCGCCGTTCTTGGTGCTCTTGAACCGTTCGATCAGCTCATGGTCGAGCGCGTACTCGGGCCAGATCACGTCGGGGTTGTCGGCATCGATGCCCATGCTCGGGAACTGATGCCTCACATCATCATAAATCCCACCGAACCAGTTCATCCTGTTCACCGCCACCACGCCGGGCAGCGCGGCGATTCTGTCGTAGTACGATTCGGGCAGTCCTCTTCTCACGGCCGCACGGTTAGTGACTGCAAGGCGGGGAACCGCGTCTGCCCTATCGACGATTGCGGACATCGCAAACGGGATGACCATCACGGCCGAGAACACCATCGAGGCAGTCATGACAGCTAGCACGGTCAGAAGCGTGCGCTGCCGGTTGCGGCGCCAGAAATTAAGTCCGGCCAGCGGTAGCAATTTGAAGATCACACTAAGCCAGCAGCGATAATGAGCAACTCGCGCGCCAACCGACAAGGCCAGCCAGTTTCGAGCAAGATCGCGACTTGCTCCACCGGCTGCGCGCTCGGTTATGTCGCCGATCGCGACAGTTGCGGGCGCGAACGGATACAGACTTGCCGGCAGACGTTTAGCACGGTCTCACTGATTGCTTGGGGTTTCCTCTCAGGAAAACGCGACAGTCCGGCTGGCGCGGCGATCAGAGCTGCCATCGCGTAACCGGGCGCGGTTTTTCTTCGTAAGGCACAACTTATGCGTATCAACCGTTCGGTCGGTATCAGCCGAGATAGTCGCCAACCTATGAGACGATGGACAACCCCAGAGGTATTCTTCGATGCCCGATGCAACTTTTGACGCGATCATCATCGGTGCGGGTCACAACGGCATGGCGCTCGCCGCCTATCTTGCCAAGGCGGGAATGTCCGTCGGGGTGTTCGAGAAGCGCACCGAAGAAGGTGGCGGACTCTGCACCGAGGAACTGACGCGGCCCGGCTTCCTGCACAACGTTCACGCGAACTATCACACCCTGGTCGGCATCTGCCCCGTTTATGACGATCTCGAACTCACCACGCGGCACGGCTTGCGCTACGTCCAGCCGCCGGTGCAAATGGCGAGCGTGTTCGGCGACGGCTCCGCGCTGGTCGTGCATACCGACCTGAGCAAGACCTGCGAATCGATCGCGCGCTTTTCGCGCAAGGACGCTGACACCTTCCACGCCGTTTACGAAGAGGCGCGCGGCTACCGCGACCTGATTTTGCGCACCTTGATGTATTCGCCGCCGACTTCGATCAAGGACATCACCAAGGCGCTGGTGACGTGGGGCGTAGAGGAAAAGAGCAAGTACCTGAGCGTTCATTTGCGCCATCAGACGATCAATGAATTCCTCGACCACCATTTCGAGAACGATCGGGTCAAGGCTCATCTGTCATTTCACGCGGCGCTGGCGGGCTACGCGACCGATCGCCGAGGACTCGCGGTTTCGTTCCCGCTGCTGCTGAGCAAGATCGACAACTGGCACATCTGCATCGGCGGCTCGCACGCGCTCGCCCATTCATTGTGGGAAGCGCTCGCGCAAGCCGGTGGACGCGTCTTCCTGAATCATGGCGTCGAGAAAATCCTGGTCGAGAACGGCAAAGCAGTCGGCGTCCGCCTCGAAGACGGCAGCGAAGTGCGCGCGCGGCACGTGGTCGCGAGTTCCATCAGCCTCGAGCAGACTTTCTTCCGCCTGGTCGGCCGCGAAAACCTTTCGCCGCCGCTCGCGGCTGAAGTCGAGCACTTTCCACACATGGACTGGTCGTTCTTTAGTGTCCATCTGGCGATGACGGCGAAGCCGGAGTATCGCGCGGCCGCGTTCGATCCCGACGTCAACCGCGCGTGGGTGGTTAACCTCGGTTATGAAAATCAGAAGCAGTTCAATGACGATTGGCGCGACGTGCGCGCCGGCAAACTCTTGAATCCGCGGCCCAACGCCGCCGTCAACTCGCTTTACGATCCGACCGACGCGCCCGACGGCTGCTACACCGGGTTGCTCCGCCAGATGGCGCCTTACAATCTCGCCAGCGGCGGTCCGCGCGCGTGGGAAAAAGTCTCGCGCGAATACGGCCAGCGATGCATCGACGTGTGGAAAGCGGCCGCGCCCAACCTGAGCGATAGCACGTTTCTCGACTGGGCGACCTATTCGCCGCTCGACATCGCGCGCCGGATGCCGAACATGGTTCAGGCCGACTGGATCGGCGGGTTGATCGATCTCGGCAACATGCTGGACCATCGTCCCGGCCCGATTCTTTCGGAGTATCGGACACCAATCGGCAATCTGTACATGTGCGGCGCCACACAGCATCCGCACGGGTTCGTGACCTTCGCGCCGGCTTATAACGCGCTCGAGATTATCGCGCAGGACCAGAAGCTCGAGCGCTGGTGGCAATGATTTCCGTGGACTCAAAGCTCGAGGTGCGGCTCGCCGACGGCTCGACCAGCGGGCTGGCGTCGATCGTCCAGCAGTTCCTCGAACAGCAGTTGGCCGATTCAGCCTCGCGACGGCGTCGCGCCGGGCGCTTGCGCGGACGCCTGGGACTGACGGCAACCGATTATCACGCGTCGGTCACAGTTGATTTTCTCGGCAGTCAAATCGCGGTGTGCGACGGCAGTGCGGAACCGCTCGATGCGAGCATTGCCGGACCGTACCAATCGCTGACCGAGTTGCTCCAGGGCCGCACCAATCCGCTAATCGAGCATCTTCGTGGACATCTAAAAGTGAAATCGCGGTTGCGCAACCCGTTTCTTCCTTTGCGGGTTCATCGGCTGATGAAACTCGGCCGCGACGGCGCGCGTTAGAGGAGACTTATATGGCAGACGCATCTTACGACGCGGTGATTATCGGGGCCGGCCACAACGGGCTGTGCCTCGCCGCCTATCTCGCGCGCGCAGGCCTGAAAGTCGGGATGTTCGAGCGGCGTCACGACGAAGGCGGCGGCGCGCATACCGACGAGGCCACCGTGCCCGGCTTCTGGCACAACCTCCATGCCCAGTACATGGAGTTCATCGAGATGATGCCCTTCTATCGCGACTTCGACTTGCCCGGTTTCGGCGCGCGGATGATCAAGCCCGACGCGCAGGTCGGGATTACGTTTGCCGATGGCAGGCCGCCGCTGGTCATCTACCGTCCCGAATTCGCGGACAAGACCCGCCAAAGCATCGCGCACTACTCGCGCCGCGACGCCGACACTTTCGATGCGATCCGGCGCAAAGTGCTCGATGCCAACAACTACATCTCGGCTATGCTCTATAGCCCGCCGGCCAACGAAGTCCCGTCTGATGGGCGCGACGAAACGATCCTGGGCCGGATGATGCAGTTGTGGCTCGACATCGGCTTCAAACCCCAAGAACTGAACAAGTGCCCGAAGGTGCTGATCGACGAAGTGTTCGAGTCGAGCGAGATGCGGGCGACGATGTATCGCCAGTGCGTCGAATGGGGAGCTAACCTGCACGCCGGCGACGGCATGGGATTCGTGATGGCGGTGATCTGGCTGTGCGGCAATCATTACCTGTCGATCGGCGGCACTCATACCCTCGCGCATGCGATGGCGAGTGCGGCGCTCGCGGCGGGCGCGGACCTCCGCTACAGCAGCCCGGTCGTCGAGATTCTGAACTCAGGCGGACGCACCACCGGCGTCAGGTTGAAGGACGGGCGCACGGTCGAGGCGCGCAAGCTGATAGCGTCCAACGCCGATCCGAAAACCACCTTTGTCGATCTGATGGGGTGGGAGAAGCTGAGCGACTTCCGCAAAGAGCGGATGGCGAACTGGCGCTTCGGTCCTGAGCACGTGCTCGGGACGCCGTCGTTCGCATTGCGCAATCCACCCGACTACAAGTCCGCGCGGCACAACCCCGACATCAACAAGTGCTTTTACACAATCGTCGGATTCGAGGACGCTCACCAGGTCTCCGACTACATCCTGCAGGCCTACGGCGGGCAGATTCCCGACCGTCCCGGCGCGGGTACGTGGGTCAACTCGCTTTGGGATCCCAGCCAGGCGCCGCCGGGACTCCATGCGATGAACGGATGGTTCTTCTTTCCGCGCGCTTCGTGCCTCAGCCCGGAGGAATGGGACACCGTGCGGCGCGAGTACAACGGAAAATTCCTCGAGCTCTGGCGCACCTACGCCCCCAACATGACGCGCGAGAACGTGCTCGCGGACAAGCTATACGTCTCCCTCGACATGGAGCGGCGGATCGCGATGCCCGAGGGCGATTTCTCGCACGGTCGGCTCGGCCATATGAATCCCGGGCTGCCGCGGAAGCACATCTACCGCACCGAAATCGAGGGACTGTACATGTGCGGCGCGTCGGCGGGCGGCGGCGGAATCAGCGCGGCCGGCGGCTACAACGCCTACAAGGTTATCGCGCACGACTTTGGCCTGCCGAAAATCTGGCAGCAGGAAGGACGGCTCTACTAGCGGAGGATCGATCATGCCTGCGATTTACACTACCGAATGGTACGAAGCTCTGAGGAAGATCCTGAATGAAAATCCCGAAGTCGATCGCAACGCGCCGCGCGGCACTTTCCACGTACTTGCGAAGATTGTCGGCGATGCGCGCTCGCCGTATCTTGCGGCCGGCGATGTGCTCAATTTCGTCGTGGTGTTCTCCGACGGCAAGTGCCTCGAATACCGGCAGGTGGAGGTCCAGCCGCCGCGCAAGGACTTCGATTTCATTTTCGAGCTGCCCGCCTCGGTATTCGAAGGAGTCGCCGCGGGACTGATCGATCTGATCGATGCCGGACTCAAGGGCAGCGTCAAGATCACCGGCGACATGAGAATCCTGATCAGGCATGCCGAATTGGTGAATGTGATCTACGGCGTTTACTCGCGCGAGATCGAAACGACCTGGCCACAAGGCAAGCCGGAAACTGTCCCGCAGGCGGACGCGCCGGCCGCGAGCTGACATCCTGCGCACCTCTCCGCGAGTCTGTTAGGATGAACAGGCTGCAAAACGCGTTCGTCCCGGACGAGCGCACCATCTTCGAGTGGATCGAGACCGTCTTTGCCCGCGGCGTTCGGCGACCCGGGTATGCAGCCGATCGCTGGACCGAGAACTTCTGCCTCGAGCGCTTCCGCCAACTCGGGCTGGAGCACGTCCGGCTCGAGCCCGTGACACTGCCTTACTGGGAGCCGCTTGAGTCAACATTGACAGTGCGCGCGGATGGCGGCGAGGCGCGCGTTCCATGCTTCTCGCTGCCGCATTCGGCGGCGACCGACGGTGATGGTCTCGACGCGCCGCTCGTCCCGTGGCGTGACCAAACGCCCGGCGCCGTCCGTGGCGCGATCGCTCTGGTCGACGTTCCGCTCATGCGTTCGCCGGCGGATCTGCCGCTGCTGCTCGCAGGCGCCGTGGCGGGAGAAGCCTATACCGACTGGCGACGCTACGATCCGCACGGCAGCCTCGCCGGGGCCAACCAGGTACTGCCGTTCAGCCAACACCTCATGGCGGTTATGGATGCGCCTCTCGCGGCGGGTGCGATCGGATTCGTAGGGGTGTTGAGCGGCTACCCCGGCGACTCGTACCGCTACTACGTCCCCTATGATGGCGTGGCGCGCGCGATCCCCGGAGTCTGGATCAGTGACGGCGACGGCGCACGGATGCGACAATACTGCGACGCGGGAAGCGTGCAGGGCACATTGGTCAACCGCGCGATCCGCCACGACATAACCAGCTATAACGTCGTTGGCGAACTGCCCGGGGCCGAAGAGGACAGTGTCATCGTTGGCTCACACCACGACGGCCCGTGGTCGTCCGCGGTCGAGGACGCATCGGGCGTAGCGATGGTCCTGGCGCAGGCCACCTACTGGGCGCGCGTTGCGTCGGCGGAGCGCCCGCACCGCCTGGTCTTCCTCCTCAACGCGGGACACATGGCCGGCGGCGCCGGCGTGCACTCGTTTATTGACCGGCACAGGACGGAGCTGGTGCGCGTGGTGCTCGAAGTCCACCTCGAGCACGCCGCGAACGAGATGATCGAGCGCGATGGCGGCCTGGTGGCCTCCGGGCATCCAGAGCCGCGCTGGTGGTTCACGAGCAGGCTCGCGCCGGTCGAGGCGATGGTGCGCGAGGCGATTGTTGCCGAGCAGCTCGAGCGCTCGCTGATCCTTCCGCCCGATGTCTTCGGCCCGATGCCAACCAGCGACGGCGGACCCTTTCATCTTGCCGGCGTGCCGCTGGTCAACTTCCTCACCGCGCCCTTCTACCTCTTCGACGCCATCGACACGCTCGACAAGATTCATCGCCCGAGCCTGGTGCCCCTGACCCGTGCCGCTATCCGCATCATTGCATCCACTCACGGGGTGAGCGCATCGGCGATGCGTACCGGGGAGGCGGCGGGCTAGCCGGAGACCAGCACTATGGCGACGGCTCCGCCGAACCCAGGCCAATATCCCCTAGGGTATTGATTCCAATCGAACGATTGCACTCATGCAGCGCTGGACCTCAGCGATGCCGTATATTACTATACCCCCTTTGGTATGAGGAGAACCCGTTCGATTATGTCGCATACCATCAAAGAGAAAACCAAGCTCCTGAACCGAGTGCGCCGTGTTCTCGGGCAGGTCCGTGCGCTCGAAAGAGCGGTCGAAGAAGAAAAGGGCTGCGCCAACGTCCTTCATCTGGTGGTCGCTGCGCGCGGAGCAATGAACAGCCTGATGGTTGAGATCATTGAGGACCACATCCGGATGCATGTTGTCGATCCGGATCACGAACGCGGCTCTCGTGCCAGGGGCGCGGAAGAACTGATCGATATTGTTCAGGCATACCTCAAGTAGCAGGGCCTTGCGATGGATCAGCGTGAACGAGTCGAAGTCCCGACTTTAGTCGATCAGGCTCAGCGTGAAACGACCGCCTCGGCCGCTGAGGACCGCAACCGGGTCTTGGGCCCGGTCGAATCGGCGCGCATCATCGTGGTCGCGCTTGCCACGGCGGCCGTGTGGCTCCGACTTTGGGAACCGTTCCAGAGCATAAGCCTGATCGGCGCATTGGGCGTTCTGATCGGCGGCTGGCCAATCTTCAAGGAAGCGGCGGAGAATGCCGCCGAACGACGAATGACCATGGAATTGTCCATGAGCATCGCGATCGTCGCGGCCGCTTGCATCTCGCAGTTATTTACCGCGCTCATCATCACGTTGTTCGTTCTGGTCGCCGAGGTGCTCGAGGGGATGACCGTTTCTCGCGGCCGCCGGGCCATCCGGGATTTGATGGATTTCATTCCCCGCTCGGTCATGGTTCGGCGCGCCGGCGGCATCCGCGAGTTTTCCACCGAAGAGCTGCGTATCGGTGATTCGGTACTCGTCAACCCGGGCGATCTGGTGCCGACCGATGGCATCGTGACCAGCGGCCACTCATTTGTTGACCAGTCCCGAATTACGGGCGAGTCGATGCCCACCGAGAAAGTAGCGGGAGCGGTTGTGTATGCCGGGACAATTAATCAATCGGGGGCGCTCGAGATGCGGGTGGAGCGAATCGGGCGCGACACCAGCTACGGCAGGATCATCGAGGCAGTTGAGCATGCCGAACGTTCGCGTGCGCCGGTGCAGCAGTTAGCGGATCGATTGGCAGGATATCTGGTCTATTTTGCGCTCGCCGCTGCGGTGCTCACGTTCATCATCACCCGAGATGCGCGGTCTACCATTTCCGTAATAATCGTTGCGGGCGCGTGCGGCATAGCTGCGGGCACACCGTTGGCGATTCTGGGGGGCATCGGTCGCTCGGCGCGGCTTGGCGCGATCGTGAAAGGTGGCCTGTATTTGGAGACTTTGGGCCGGGTAGATACTGTCGTTCTCGACAAGACCGGCACGCTCACCTTCGGCAAGACCGAAGTGCAGGCGATGGTCCCAGTGACTGGTGTATCGGCAGACGAAGTCCTCGATGCGGCGGCATCGGCGGAAATGCGTTCCGAGCATCCGCTAGGCAAAGCAATCGTTAACCTCGCGTTGGCGAAAAACCATTCACTCCGTGAGCCCGAGCGGTTTGACTATTTCCCGGGCCGCGGCATCGCGACGGTGGTGAATGGCGTGACGATCCTGGTAGGCAATCGCGGGCTTTTTATTGATCAAGCGATAGAAGTGCCGCGCGACTTTGCGGCTGACGCGGACACTTCCTCGGAGGTTTTCGTTACGCGCGACGCCCGCCTTCTCGGGGCGATCGTAATCGCCGATACCGTGCGGCCAGAGGCGCGGCGCGCTATCGAGGCGTTAAATCGTATGGGCATCCGGAGCGTTCTGCTGACAGGAGATACTGAGCATGTCGCCGCGATGGTCGCCCGCGCTCTCGGAATCAGCGAGGTCGAAGCCGGCCTGTTACCGGAGACGAAACTCGCGCGCGTCAAGAGCCTCGTGGCAGCCGGCCGCGTCGTGGCTATGGTCGGCGACGGAATCAACGATGCGCCCGCGTTGGCAGAGGCCAGTGTAGGCGTCGCGATGGGTTCGGGAACGGACGTCGCCCGCGAGAGCGCAGACGTTGTCCTGCTCGGCAACGACTTGTTGAAGTTCACCGAGACGCTCGAGATTGCGCGATGGACTCGGCGCGTAATCTGGTGGAATTTCGCCGGCACGATCGGAGTTGACCTGATCGGCATCGCACTGGCGTCGGTGGGCCTGTTGAGTCCGCCCTTGGCCGCCTTCATTCACGTGACTTCCGAACTAGCCTTCATTCTCAACTCGGCACGTCTGCTACCGCGGACCGAACAAGGCGCAGCGGCAAAAATAGCGGTCGGGCCGGAGAAAAGATCGCTGGCAAGGGCGGCGTAACCGAATATTGCCAAGGGTGTAAGATTCTTATCGATGGCAGCCACATTCAAGAAGTGGGAAGAAGGCTGGAGCCGGCTGATCGAGCCACCACAAAAGATCCGATCCTTCGAGGCCAACTATGCCATCGTCAGGCCCATACCGATCCTGGACGCTACAAGCCGGGCGACAAGATAAGTCTCGACTCTGGTTTCGGCGAACCGCCACCGCCCATCGAAGTTCTGAAAGCGCTTGAGAACTTCAACAAGGCGTTACGATGGGAGGACCGCCTGTTTCGGCAACTTCGGAAGTCCGCCATGGCCGCGGCCGCGGCGAAATGGAAATGCGAATAGTTGGTCGCATCCTGCGTTGGCGAGCGCT
Source organism: uncultured delta proteobacterium (assembly GCA_963842085.1). Classification (GTDB taxonomy): domain Bacteria; phylum Desulfobacterota; class Binatia; order Binatales; family Binataceae; genus Binatus. The sequence continues at coordinate 246,578 of CAWJET010000001.1, read as the reverse complement.
CTTGCGCAGACCCTCAATTGGCGTTTTTCATCGCTTGCCGGATCAGGCCTTCTTCTTTGGCGCGACGCGCGGACGCCATTGCACGAACGATCGCATGTCGACCTGGAATGTCCACGCGCTCTTCGACTGATTGATCAGGTGCACGATCTCGTCGCATATCGCCGACGGCGGAACGAAGTGCGACGGATCGACGTCGGGCATCGACTCGCGCACGCGGGCGCTGTCCACGGCGCCGTCGACATCGAGCGCGGCGGCATGCACGCCGAGATGCATGAACTCGTAGGCCACCGACTCCGCGATGGCGCGCTGCGCCAGCTTCGACGCGTTGTAGGCCGAGTACTGCGCCGGTCCGCTGCGCGACTCCGAGCCCAGCACGAAAATCACCGTGCCTGCCTTGCGGTCGGCCATCTTGCCGATCACGGCCTGCGTGCAGAAGAACGGTCCGTAGGCGTTCACCTTGAGCTGGAAGTCGAAATCCTCTTCGGTAATTTCAGTGAAGCGCTTGCGCAAGTACGCGCCCGCGTTGTTGATCAACACGGCGATCGGTCCGAGCTCGCGCTCGACCGTCTCGACCGCGGCGACTACCTGCTCGCGGCGCGAGACGTCGGTCGGCGTCACCACCTCTTTGCCGCCTTGCGCGCGAATCAATTCCGCGGTTTCGTCGAGTTGGGACTTGGTCCGCGCGATCAGCCCGACCGCGTACCCTTCCTTCGCCATTCTAAGCGCGATGTCGCGGCCGATGCCGCGGCCCGCGCCGGTTACCAATGCGACTTTTGCTTCCGGCATAGCGCGGAATCTTAGCCGCTGGCGGCCAGCGTGCAAACCTCCTTCACGCACCCGCGATTTCGCCTTGGCGCTTCCCGGATCGAATGGTAGTCTCAAATTATGAGCGGCATGCAGCCGGGGCGAATGATCGTCGCAGTTTTCGCGGCGCTTGCGATAACCGTCTTTGTGAACGTGCGCGCAGCGTTTTCGCAGGATGCCGCCGTCAGCGCAGACGCCGATTCCTCTGCGCCCGCAGCCGCGGGCGCCGACGCAGATTGGGAACGCACCGGCCCTGCCATCGACGAAGACGCGGACACAGCCGACAAGGTCCTGGAGATTCCCCAGGTGACGTGCGCCAAGGACGGCGCACCCGATACATGCGACGGCACCGGCGCAAATGCCAACGACGACGACGGCCAGGCCATCAACGCTTCCTCGCCGGGTGCGCCGCCGCCGACGCTCGATGACGACACTGCCAGCAATGCCGGGCCCAACCAGGACTGGGGCACGATCGACGATTACCAGAACCAGCAGGCTTACGCATTTCCGTACCCGTTGTATCCTTACCCGGCCACCGTTGTGGGAACGATGAACCGACCCTCGCCGCTTCCCGCATCAGCGTACGTGCCGATGAGCAGTCCGCTGACCCGCGCCGCGCGCCCGCCGCTGAACCCCGGCCCGTGGATGATGCCGCCTTCGATGTCCGCGTTCGGCCGCCCGGCGGGCAGCCCGATGATGCCGATGATGATGTCGGCTCCGTCGTTCGGATTCCATCACTAACGGCGCCGCGCCAGCCGTTTCGTTTAATCCTGGCCGGCGCGCTATTATCTTTGCCCGATCGCGTCGCAGTTGCCGACGCTGGCCGGAGCGGGAATTTTGTCATGCTGATAGCGATTGACGTTGGCAACAGCCATACCGTGATTGGAATCTACGAAGGCGAGCGCCTGCGCAATCATTGGCGCATCTCGACCATTCCCGATCGCACCACCGACGAGCACGGCGCGCTCCTCAACACTCTCCTTGCGGGCGCCGGCCTCGTGGGCGGCCTCAGGCCTGAGGGAGTTTCGATCGCCTGCGTGGTTCCTCCCCTGAACCAGGTGATGGAGCAACTAGCCGAGCGCTATTTCCATTGTGTGCCGCTGATGGTGGGCCCTGGGATCAAAACCGGGATGCCGATCCTCTACGAGAATCCGAAGGAAGTAGGTGCCGACCGAATCGTAAACGCGGTTGCCGCCTACGAGCGTTACGCGTGCGCAACGATCGTCGTCGATTTCGGCACCGCCACCACGTTTGACTACGTGACCGGCAAGGGCGAATACGCCGGCGGCGCGATCGCACCCGGCCTCGGGGTCTCGATGAACGCGCTGATCGAGCACGCCGCCAAGCTGTATCGGGTCGAGCTGGTGCGCCCGCGCGAGGCCGTGGGCCGCACGACGGTCGGCTCGATTCAGTCGGGGCTGATCTTCGGCTACACCGCGCTGGTCGATGGACTGGTCGCGCGCATCCTGAAGGAGCGCGGCGAGAAGGCGCGCGTCATCGCGACCGGCGGGCTCGCCGACCTGATTGCGCCCGAGAGCGAAACGATTGAAGAAGTGGACGAGTTTCTGACATTAAAGGGACTGCGGCTGATTTTTGAGCGTAACCGGCGCTAGTTCTGAGGGACGTCTGATGAGCAAGCAGCGGCGGGTCGTGACCGATTCGATGATCGGTCTCAAGATGCCGGATTACTCGCGGATCACGCCGCGCGTCGCCACCGTGCTCGGCCAGAATCCGAGTCCCTTCACCGGACCCGGCACGAACACTTATATCGTCGGCACCTCGAAGCGCCCGATCTTGCTCGACACGGGCCAGGGCGTCGCGATTTACGCCGACCTGCTCCAAGCCGCGCTCAAAGAACTCTCCGGCAGCAGCGAACTCGAACGAATTGTCCTGACACATGCGCATGTCGATCACCTGGGAGGCGTGAAGCAGGTCACCGAGCGATTCGGCGAGATGGAAGTGCTGAAGATGCCGTGGGAGGGCCACGACGCTCCCGCCGGCGCGATTTCCGCGATCGGCCACGATGCCGTCGTGCACACCGAAGGCGCCACCCTGCGTGCGGTTTTTACTCCTGGGCACGCGCCCGATCACTTGTGCTACTATCTTGAAGAAGAGCGCGCGCTGTTCACGGGGGATGTCGTGCTGGGCGCAGGTACTACAGTCATTCCCGACGATACTGGCGATTTGGGCGAGTACATGGATTCGCTCCGGCGCCTGCTCGCGCTCGATCTCGAGACGATTTACCCGGCTCACGGTCCGGTCATCCGCAATCCGAAAGAGAAGATCGGTGAATATATCGCTCATCGCGAATTGCGCGAGCGCCAGGTGCTCGAGGCGCTCTCGGACGGCGCCGGACCGCTCGACGCGATGGCGATCGTGAAGAAGATATACACCGATGTTCCCGAGTATCTGCATCCGGCGGCGGCAAGCTCGGTCCGCTCTCACCTGCGAAAGCTCGAGCGAGAGGGCCGCGTGGTGGAGCATGAAAAGCACTGGAGACTTAACTAGCAGAGCGCGCGCGCCTCGCGCTTTGGGCGCATCGCTCGCCGCGATGACGCTGGTTCTGATCGCAAGCGCGCTCGCTGCCGCCCAGTCCGCCGACACCGCCGCCACTGCGACATGGAAGACCGCCGCCGCATCTGCCGCCGCTGCAAGCCCGGCCGCGGCACCCGCCGCTGGCGCACCGATCGCAGAAGTCGCCGCACCCGCGCCTCCGCGCACGGTGGCCGCGCCATCTGCCGATTCCGCCACAACCGGTGGTCCGTCGAACATGGTTCCGACCCCGCCTGACATGGACGCCACGCAGCCCGGCGCTGTCGAGATTCAGCCCCCCAATCCTGCCGGCGCGTCGCAGCAGCCGCCGAGCCCCACGGATTCGCAGCCCGCCGACGACCGCGATGAAATCGCGCGTTACCAGGAGGAGCAGAGCGGGATGCCGCCGGAGCAGCTCAGGGCCTTGCAGGAGTTCGACAGCGAGGGCGAGCTTTCGACTCCGTTCGGAATGCAATTGCGCGAAGCGAAGCGCACGCTCAAATCCGGCGAGGACGCGGACGGCCTGCTGATCACGGCCGTCGCGAAAGGCAGCCCGGCCGCCGCCGCCGGCTTGCAGCCCTACAGCCATACCGTCCACGACGCGCTCGCGGCGGCTGCGATGGTGGGAGCGGTTTTCTCCGGCGGCTTGTCGGTGGTGGTCATTCCCGCGCTGGACTACATGCAGGTCGGCGAGAGCTACGACATGATCATCGGCGTCGACGGCTCCCGCGTGACCAACTTTCTCGACTTCCAGGATTGCATGCGCGACCTTCAGCCGGGCGAACTGGTCTACCTCAGCGTCGTGCGCAACGGCAAACGCCTGCAGGTCACGATGACGGTGCCGGCCAACGTCCTGCAAGCCACCAACTGATCGACGCGGAATTGACTCTTTCAATCGTCCGATCCTAACCGCCATCGCCGCCCGCGTCGGCAAGACGCGCCTGATCGGGCAACCTGCTGCTCTACTGCTGCTGCTACAGCCGCGTGACGGCGCGCCGACTCACGTCATCAGCAGAATCACCAGGCCGCCGGCTACGATGAAGCCGCCGCCGAGCAGGATTCTATCGTCGGGGACCTGCTTGAAGAGAATGAGTGAGATCGCCTGCGACACTACGAAGAAAACTGCGATGTAGATTCCCATCAGGCGATTGAAATCGACGCCGCCTTGATTGACCAGGATGCCGTAGGCGAAAAGCGCGAACGCGCCTGCTGCAAGCGGGTAGCCGTAGGTATGCAGCCCTATCCGGACCAGCGCATCGCCGCCCACCTCGAGCACCGCGGCAAGCACCAGCACCGCGAGAGTCTTTAGGATCAAATCCGGGCTGGCCTAATAGTAATCAACCGGATCGATTTGCCGCTTCGCGCCCCAGTAGAAGAGCATGTTCTCAGTCAGTCCTTGCCAGGTGAACTTTCCCGGCGGCATCAGCAGCCGCTTGAACATCGACTTGAGCGAGTAGAACTCCTTGGTGCAGCGCCACACGCCTTCCTCGACTTCCTGCGGCGACATGTTCTTGGGCACGAACATGCAACGGAAGTTGTTGGTGTAGAGGTCGGCGTCGGGGATTATCACGCGGCCCTCGTTCTCGAGCTGCGTGCGCATCGGCGTGCCGACGCGCGGCGTCACCGTGTTGAAGAAGGCCTCGGGCGCCTTGACCTCATGCAGGAACTTCAGTGTGTCGTCGAAAATTCCCGGATGATCCTCTTCCAGCCCGAACAGGAAGTTGAGCGAGTAGTAGATCCCGTATTTTTCGAGCTTCTTGAGCAGCTTCTTGTACTGCCCGGCGTGATTCTGAATCTTGTTCATCGACAGCAGGCTTTCCTGGCTGATCGATTCCACTCCGATGTTGACGTGGAAGATGCCCGCCTTGGCCGCAAGCTCGAGCAAATCATCGTCGTGATTCGAGTTGATCGTCCACAGGCACGAGAAGCGGATGTTGAGCGGTTCGAGCGCCTTGAACAACTCGCGCGCGAACTTGTGCTTGCCGGTGATCTGATCGTCGATGAACTGAAAGCGCTTGAAGCCGGTCACCTTCATGACCTGCTTGATCTCCTCGACGATGTCCTCGATCGGCCGCGTCCGATAGGCGCCCTCGTAGAACACAGGAATCTCGCAGAACGAACATCGATAGGGGCATCCGCGGCTCGCCTGCACCGGCACCGCTTTGAACAGGTAGCGATTGAGCTTGAGCAGCTCGTGGCGCGGGCGTGGCAGGTTCTTCAGGTCGTGCAGCTTGTCGGCCTTGTAAATGTGCTTGAGCTTGCCGTCGCGCCAGTCCTGCAGCAGTTCGGGCCACACCAGGTCGGCCTCGCCTTGCACGACCGCGTCGCAATGATGCAGCGCCTCTTCGGTCTGCAGCGTCGCATGGAATCCGCCGAACACGACCGGGATCCCGCGTTTACGGAACTCGTCGCCGAGCTGGTACGCGCGCAGCGACGCGCCGATGGTCGTGGTCATGCCGACCAGGTCCCATCCGCCGTCGAAGTTGATGTCCTCGAGGCGCTCGTCGCACAGCGTCACGTCGTATTCGTCAGGCGTCAGTCCCGCCATCAGCGGAATCATCAGCCCCATGATCAGCCGCCAGCGCGTCTTGTGCGGGGTGCCGTCGAGATGGACGGTCGTCGGTTGCACCAACAGAATTCGGGGCTTCTTGCCGTTCATACTTCCTCCGCCTGCAAGGCCGCGGTTCCTTCCTACAGGCTCTCAGGCGTCATTGACGATGCGGTCCGGCCGGTAATCCATATCAGCACCAGGGCAAACACGTAAGTACCGAATGCCGTTCCCCAGGCGAAGTACTCTAGCCGATTGATTAAGGCCAATACCACGAGCAGGTAGGCGAAATCGCGCCCGCTCCATCGATCGATTTTGTCCAGCCATTGTGCCGCCTGCTTGCCCTTTACCTTGAAGGCGCGCCACGTGGCGTAAGCGCAGGCCGCAAATCCGCCGAGCAGGATCGGAATCAGGTACAGGTAAGCGCGACTGTGCTCGACGCGGTAGCATCCGACCAGCAGTCCGACGAACACCGCCACGTGCACAATATTGTCGGTGACCACGTCGAGCGTGCCGCCGAACTCGCTCTCGACCATTTTGAGCCGCGCCAGTTCGCCATCGACGCCATCGATCGTTATCGAGATCAAAAAGAAAATCGCCGTGAACAGCCGCATCCAGTAGTTAGGAACCGAGAACATCCACGCGCACGACAGCCCTAACATTGTGTTGGCGACCGTCACCATGTTCGGCGTGACGCGCGTATGCACTGCGAGCCAGTAGCTGATGCGCCACGAAATCCGCCGGTCTACCCATCGCGCCATCGGCGCGTCCTTGTGCGCCGATTCCTCGCGAACCGATTTCGCCAGCCGCAGTTCCGCTTCCTCGCGATCCTCGGGCCGTCCGTTCAACGCGAACGGCAGCAGGCTCGGGGCAGGCGCCGCCACCGTGTTCGATATTCCCCCACTCTTCAGAAGCTCGCCGACCGGGCCGGTCGCGATTTCGCCGCCCCGGTCACCGTCGGTGCTGACTGCCCGGTGTACCGACTTCGGATTGGAGGCGTGGGCGTCGAGGATTCGCGCCAGGTGCGACTTTGCAAATACCAGGTTTCCCGAAAAGAACACGCAGGGCGACGACGGATCGATGCCTAATTCCTGCGCATTCCGATGGTTCAGAATCTCAGCCAACGATTCTACCATCGAGACCGTGTCGCTATCTTTGTACCGGCCCATCGCGCGCGCGACTTCTGCATACTGCGCGCGCGGCGCCGCGACGACAAAGCGTTTAATCCCGGCGCGCTCGCAATTAATCATCAGCCGCTCTAACAGCGGACGGCCGAAGACCGCGTTGCTGGCGCGGTCGGGTGCAGCGATTAGAGCAGTTTCGATCACCAATCTTATATTAAAACCCGGTTTCCCCGTCGTCTGCGATCCGCGTCACCGTAACACAGCAGTAACCCTAGCGGAAGTAGCCTTGCTACTAACTTCGGCCCTCAATTATGAGTTCGGCTGTTGTATAAAGCGTTTTTCATCGGTTCTTTGAAGCACATTGCCTCCGAGATCGCTCTGCTTTCAATTAAGCCATGTTGATCGAGCCTGAACTAGAGGCTGCTCACCGCGACTGGTAAACTGGCCGTTTCATGGCCACGGTCACCGCTCTGCTATTCGATTTCGGCGGCACGCTCGACGGGCCTGCGCATTGGCTCGATCGGTTCCTCGCCGGCTACCGTGCTGTCGGCATCGGAATTTCGCGCGCCGAGCTCGACCCGGCCTTCGAGCACGCGACGCGAATCGGCTACGGCGCAACGAGGGTTGTGGGGCGCTTCGGGATGACGGACCTGGCGCGATTCCTCGTCGGCCATCAATTCGAATACCTGCGGAAAAGTGGGCCGGACCCGCTTCGCGCGATGCTCGACGATTCCGGCGCCGCCGGACGCCATCGATTCGTCGAGGGTGTCACGAACTCCTTTGTCCGCGAGACGTCGGTGGGTCTCGCGCACAGCCGCGAGGTCGTCGGTCCGCTCAGAAGCCGCTTCAAGCTGGGCATCGTCTCGAACTTCTACGGAAATCTCGACCGCGTCCTGGAAGAGGCGAAGATGGATCGGTTCTTCGCGGTGGTGACCGACTCTTCGCGCGTCGGAATTTTCAAACCCGAGGCCGGCATCTTCGAAGCCGCTTTGAAAAAATTACAATGTGCGCCCGAATCGATCGCGATGATCGGCGATTCGCTCGCCAAGGATTGCGCACCCGCGCGCAAACTTGGAATGCGCACGGTCTGGTTGAGCACCAGCCCGCAACACGCCGACGATGAGAGTGTGGCCGACATCACGATCCGATCGATCGACGAGGTTGCGCAAATCCAATGGTGACGGGATTGCAAGGAGCGATTATTGCCGCCGGCCGCGGCGACCGGCTGCGCGTCTCGACGCGCGACGATATTCCCAAGCCGCTCGTCAAGCTCGGCGGCGAGGCGATGCTCTCGCGGCAGGCGCGCGCGCTGCTGGAGGCGGGCGCCGACTCGGTCGTCGCGGTGATCAACTCCGAGACGGCGCGTATCGCGGGCGAAATGGCGCTCGCGGTTCCGCCGTCGGTCAGGCTCGTCGTTCGCGACACCGCCAATTCGATGGAAACGATGCTGGCGCTTGGCGAGGTGCTGCAGCCGGGATGGTTTATCGCGGCGACGGTGGACGCTGTAATTCCGCAGGCGGAATTGGCGCGTTTTGTTAATGAGTCGCGGCGGAAAATCGAGGATTGTGGCGACAAAAATCTGGCCGGTGTGCTCGCCGTCACGCGATGGCGCGGCGAGGCCAAGCCGCTTTACGCCGATGTAACAGAGAATGGGTTGATCCTGCGGCTGGGCAACCGTCAGACTTCTATGGTGACGGCAGGGCTCTATTTCCTGTCGTCCAGAGTTTTCGACTACGCCGCTGACGCGCGCCGCACCGGACTCGACGCGCTCCGCCGCTTCCTCGCGATGATCATCGAACGCGGGATGCGGCTGGACGCGATCGAGATCGAAGGATCGATCGATGTGGATGAAGCGTCGGACCTCGACGCCGCGCGCGTCGCAATACGGAAGATGCCATGAGCTATCGAGCTTTGGGAATTTATCGGGAGCCTGACTTTTCACCGGGCAAGGTCGAGGCCGACGCTGCGATCCTAGATGCCACCCTGGCGGAGCTGAAGGGCGAAGGTGTCGGGATCCAGGCAATCGACGCGGTCAGCTTCGCCGCTGCCGCACCGCCGCGCGCCGATCTCGTGCTGCCGATGTGCCAGGGACCGCGGGCGCTCAAGCGGCTGGCCGAAGTCGAGCAGGCGGGTGCGGTCGCGCTTAACTCCGCGCTCTCGATTCGCAACTGCTACCGCGACCTGCTCGCCGCCGGCCTCGAGCAGGCCGGCGTGCCGACGCCCCCGGGCGTGCTGATCGCGGCGGACGAGCCGCTCGACGCGCGCAAGCTCACGGGCCTCGATCTGTCGGCGGGCGTGTTCGTCAAGCGCGGTGACTTGCACGCGCTCGCGCCCGAGGACGTGCAGCGGGCGGACGATCGCGCGGGCGTCGAATCGATTCTCGCCGATTTCGCGCGGCGCCGAATCCGCTTCGCCTACGTGCAGCAGGAAGTCGTCGGCCGGGTGGTCAAGTTTTACGGCGTCGGCGGCGGTTCGCATTTCAGCGTGCATCCGGACGACGAGCAAGTCGCCGAAGCCGCTGTGCGCGCGTTGTCGGAGGCGGCTTTCGCGGCAGCCGGGGCGCTCGGCCTGGAGGCATGGGGCGGAGACGCGGTCTTGAGTGGCGATCGTTTTGCGATTATCGATTTTAACGACTGGCCCAGTTACAGCCGGGTGCGCGAATCTGCCGCGCGTGCGATCGCACACCGCGCGATGAGTCTGCTCGCCGCCCGCGCTAGAATCGCGCCGGAAATTCAAACAAGGAATCGGACCCCTATCAATTGAAGACCTCCAGCAACGGAAAGCTTCCGGCCATCAAGACGCGAGTTCCAGGACCCAGGTCGAAGGAGATTTTCGACCTCGAACAAAAATATATCGCCCCGGGCCGCCAGCGAATTTCTCTGCTCGCCGGCCTCGCGTTCGACCACGGCGAGGGCGCGACGCTGACCGACGCCGACGGCAACACCTACGTCGATTTTTTCGCCGGCGTCGCGGTCGCCAGCCTCGGCCATGCGCATCCGGGATTGGCGCAGGCCCTCGCGAACCAGGCGTCGCGGCTTATAGTCGGCACGTTCGCGACCAGGGAGCGCGCGGCCGCGTTCAAGGCGCTGGCCGAAGTCGCGCCCGCCGGACTCAACCGCGCACATCTATATAGCGGGGGCGCCGAGGCGGTCGAAGCCGCGCTCCGGCTGGCGCGTTCCGCGACCGGCAAGTATGAAGCCGTCAGCTTCTGGGGCGGGTTCCATGGCAAGACCGGCGGCGTGCTCGGACTTATCGGCGACGAATCGAAGCAAGGCTACGGTCCGTTGCAGGCCGGGCAGTACACAGTGCCGTACGCGGACTGTTATCGATGCCCGTTCAAGTTGAAGTATCCCGACTGCGGGCTTTACTGCGTCGATTTCGCGCGCCAGCAGATCAAGATGAGTTCCAGCGGTGCGCTCGCGGCGATCGTTGCCGAGCCGATGCAGGGTACGGCGGGCAACGTGATTCCGCCCGACGACTGGATGCCCGCGGTCAAGTCGGTGGCCAAGGATTTCGGCGCGCTTCTGATTGCCGACGAAATGATCACCGGCTTCGGGCGGACCGGAAAATGGTGGGGCGTCGAACATAGCGGCGTCTGCCCCGATATCGTCACGGTCGGCAAGGGAATGGGCTCCGGCTTCCCGGTTTCGGGCGTGCTGCTGAGCGACGAGTTGGGCAAGGCGGAGCCGTTCGGGAAGCCGAGCGCGTCGTCGTCGAGCTACGGCGGAAATCCGCTGGCGGCGGTCGCCGTGGCGGAAACGATCGGTGCGATCGAGCGACAGCATCTGGTCGAGAACTCGCGCAAGGTCGGCGCGATGATGCTGTCGCGGCTGGTGCAGCTCAAGGAAAAATACGAGTTCATTGGCGACGTCCGCGGCAAGGGACTGCTGATAGGCGTCGAGCTGGTGCGCGATCTCGAGACCAAGGAACTGCTCGGCAAGAAAGTCACCGAGCTGATCTTCGCCGAATGCCTGAAGCGCGGGCTGGTGATCATGGGCTACTTTCCCAAGATTCGAATCAATCCGTCGCTGGTTATTACCGAGGCGCAGGCCGAAGCCGGCGTCGAGATAATGGACGAAGTGTTCGCGCACGTTCGCGACCACGTTGACTGGCGCCACGCATAAGCGAAAATCTTTTTTTGATGACCAATCCGAACGGCAACGCGGCGCTGTTCTTCGATCTCGGCGGCACGCTGGTAAAACTCAACGACACGCGCGAGCTTCCGCTCGACGCCGACGGCAACGTCGTAATCGAACTGCTGCCGGGCGTGGCCGAGAAGCTTCGGCCGTTGCATAACCATCTGATGTTCGTCGTGACCAACCAGGCAGGGATCGGGCGCGGGCGCCTCAAGGCGGAAAAAGTAGAAGCGGCGCTCGCCCAGCTCGACCATCAGCTCGGCGATATCCTGACCGGGTGGCAAGTCTGTCCGCATACGGACGACGACAATTGCCAATGCCGCAAGCCCAAGGGTGGAATGATCACGGAGCTGGCGAACCTGTATGGCGTAAATCTGGCATCGTCGACGATGGTCGGCGATCAGGAGGTCGACCGGCTCGCGGGCGAAGCAGCAGGCGTCGCGAAGTTTGTGGCGGCGAAAGATTTTTTCGGGTGGTAGCGGGGGGAAGGGTAGATCACTTAATTGAATGTGAGACCCCGCCGTGGGGGTTCACACTTCCTTGGGCAGGGGCAGCCCCTGCACCTTAATGAGGGCAAAATGAAAATTGGATTGCTGACGCCGTTCACCGGCAGGAATGCTCATCCCGCGGAATTTGCGCGTGTCGCGGAATCGCTCGGCTTCGAATCGATCTGGGTGCCGGAGCATCCGGCGATGCCCGCGAATCCCAAGCAGCAGTTCCCCACCGGAGGTCCGATTCCGCCGACATACTTCACGATGGCCGATCAGATGATCACGCTCAGCATGGCGGCCGCCGTCACCAAGAAGCTGAAACTCGCCACTGGAATCTGCCTGGTGCCTGAGCATGAACCGCTCGCGCTCGCCAAGCAGTTCGCGACGTTGGACGCATACTCGGGCGGCCGCGTACTGTTCGGGATCGGCGCCGGATGGCTGCGCGAGGAGAGCGATTTGTTCGGCGTCGATTTCCCGCGTCGATGGAGCGAAACGGCCGAGATAGTCGCCGCGATGCGCAAGTTGTGGACCGAGGACCAATCGTCGTTCGAGGGCAAGTACGTCAAATTTCCACCGGTGAAGTCGTTGCCGAAGCCGGCGCAGAAGTCGGGGCCGCCAGTGTTGATCGGCAGCCTCGACAAGAACGCGCTCAAGCGCGTGGCGAAATGGGCAGACGGATGGTGTCCGATCGCGTTGAACGCGGCGCAATTGAAGACGCGGGTTGATGAACTCAAGCGCGAGTGCGCCGCAGTCGGCAGGAATTTCGCGGATCTGGACATCACGATCATGGGCGGTATCCGCGGCGATCGCGCGAAGGTACAGGACGGGCTGAAAGAGTTTGCGGAAGCAGGAGCGGGCCGGTTCGTCGCGGGCCTGGGCGACCTGACGTTCGAGAGTGCGGAAGGGACGCTCAAGAAGATCGCGGCGCTGTACGTTTAGTCAGTTCTGTTTGTCATTCAGAGCCGCTGCGGCGAAGAATCCCGGAATGCACGCCCGCCTCTGCACTGCTGCCGGGATTCTTCGCTCGGCGGACCCTGCTCTGAATGACACTTGATGCGGATAGGGGCCGCTCTCAGATCTCGTCGCGGATTATTCTCGTTGCGACTACCAACGCGGTTGCGCCTGCCGTGGACATCAGGACGGCGCCGATGAAGTTGTGCGCGCGCACGCCCAGCACCGCGAAGATCATTCCTCCGATCACGCCGCCGAGCAGGCCGAGCCCGATGTCAGCCATCATGCCGTAGCCGTTGCCGTTTAGGATTTTTCCGGCGAGCCATCCTGAGATAAGTCCGATTATGATCCATGCGGACATTATTCGCCTGTCCTCCCTGTTGTTGGGCGTTCATTGGGGGAGAGAGCAAGAGCGCTGCCACCGGGAATCTCTGAGGATTGACGCATGAACCAGGCGGAATTGTTGCCGCGTCGATGCCATGTTTCCGCTGCACCGCAGACTTGCTGCTGCGGTCCGGGTTGCGGGCGAAGGACGTTTGGCTGAAACTTAGCGGCGCTGATGGCTAGTCGGACAAAACTGCGAGGCGCTATTTCGGGATTTGGCGAGGTTGCCGCGCGGGCGCATCTGGCTGGATGGCGCACGCGGGAGAATGTTGCGATCGGAGCTATTCACGATCCGGTTTCCGAGCGGCGGCATGAGGCTATCCGGCTGATCAAGAATGTTCGGGTGTATGACGACCTCGAGCTGATGCTCGACGGTGAGGCTCCGGATTTTGTGGATGTTGCCAGTCCTCCGGGGTTGCATCACGGGGCAGCGCGCGCGGCGCTGCTGGCTGGGACGCATGTGCTGGTCGAGAAGCCGCTTGCGCTTTCGCTTGGAGAATTCGATGAACTGGCGGCGCTGGCAGCGGAGAAGCGGCGGGTGCTGATGTGCGTGCACAACTGGAAGTACGCGCCTGCGTATGCGGCGGCGCGCACGGCGATCGAAGACGGGAGGCTGGGCGCGATTCGCTTCATGTCGCTCGATCGGCTGCGCACCGAACCTGCGGGCGCGGGCGGCAGCGGTGGCGAGTGGCGTGCGTCGTCGGCGTCGGGTGGGGGGATTCTTATCGATCACGGATGGCACGTCTTCTACCTCATGTATTGGCTGCTGGGTGGCGACCCGCCGGTGTCGGTTTCAGCGCGGCTCGAGTCGCCGGCGGGCGCGAACGTTGACGATGTGGCCGACGTGCGAATCAGGTTCGGGAACGGAGCAGTCTGTCGGGCGCATCTTTCGTGGCGCGCTCCAGTGCGGCGGACCTCTGCGCTCATCTACGGAGAGCACGCATCTATCGAGATTGAAGGGGATCGGGTGACGTGTACTGATCGGTCAGGGAAAGCTGAGGACCTGTCCATAGCGGACATGGCCGACGACTCGTACCATTCGGCGTGGTTCGGCGGCGTGGCAGAGGAGTTCGAGGGAGCTGTCTCCGAAGGAACCAATTCGCCCGCATCCAAGCGCAACCTGGCCCAGGCGCGTGTTGCACTAATGCTAATCCAGGCGGCGCGGCAATCGTCTATCAACAGCGGTATCGAGATAAATATCCACTAAAATTAGATAGTTAGCTGGCGATGCCTCGCGGGAAGGCATTCTCTCTCGCTCTGACCGACTGACCGCTCGGACGGTCGCTCTTGAACTTCCAAGAATGTGACGCTAATGTTTTCATTGACCGAAAGGTTAGCCGCTTTTTGTGACCGGAAGATGGCGGCTCGACTAACAGGCTGCGGTTCACGTTGCCATGGGCGACGACAGGAGCAGAGCGGGGCGTCGGGGCCGAAATATGGGCGTATCGCAGGTCAAAGTGGGCGCGTCGGAGGCGAGGGTGCAATCGCAGGATTCGCGCGACGAAATCCTTAAGGCTGCGATGCAGCTATTTGCCAATCGCGGGTTCCATGAGACGTCGATGTCGGACGTGGCGCGCGAGGCGCGAGTCAGCAAGGCGCTTATTTTCTGGCACTTCAAAACCAAGGAAGAGTTGTTCGTGGCGGTGCTGAACCGGCTGCTCGAGCCGTACTTTATCGACTTTGCCGAAGAAGCGTCGGTGATGGACGAGCGCGCGCAGATCCAGAAGCTGGTCGAGTCGTACCTGTCGTTTGTGCGCGACAACGCCAGCTCGGTCCGTTTCTTCCTGGCGCAGATGCTCCACGACCAGAAGCTCTCCGAAAGCCTCAACGACCAGGTGCTCAAGCTCTACAGCGGATATCGCGCGATGCTGGTCGAGCTGATCGCCAGCGCGCAGCAAAAGGGAATCTGCACGCGGCGGACGGCGCCGGAATCGGCGGCGGCGTTCCTGCTGTCGGCGCTGAACGGATTGCTGATCGAATACCTGTTTATGGGTGCGAACGCGATTGACCCCGAAGGGGCGGTGGCGATGGTGGGTGAGTGGTTGTTCGGTCCGTCGGGGACATCTACATCGGAGGGCGGCGCACCGTCCGCCTGACTTTTTTCTTCACCTTCGACTTGCAGGAGAACGCACGAGCATGCGCATTCCGCTGAGACAGATGATCGACCTGGGCCGCTACATCCGCGCGAAGAAGCGGGCGGGCGAGAAATATTTTCCGCTGGTGCTGATGCTCGAGCCGCTGCATGCGTGCAACCTGGCGTGTATCGGATGCGGGCGAATCGTCGAGTACAAGGACACGATTCGCGACATGATGCCGCTGGACGAGGCGCTGCACTCGGCCGAGGAGGCGGGTGCGCCGATTGTGTCGATCTGCGGCGGCGAGCCGCTGATGTACAAGCACATCGCGGCGCTGACGCGCGGGTTGATCGAGGATCAGAAGCGTCACGTGATGATCTGCACCAACGCGATCCTGCTCGAGCGCTTCGTCAAGCAGGTGGGGCCGAGCCCCTATCTCAGCTTCAACCTGCACCTGGACGGGATGCGCGAGACCAACGATCGCGTGACCGACCGGCAGGGGCATTTCGACATCGTCGTCAGGATGATCAAGATGCTGAAGGACAAGGGCTACCGCGTGCAGACCAACACGACGGTCTTCCGCGAGACCAGCGGCGAAGAGCTCGAGAACATGATCAAGTACCTGACGAGCCTCGGCGTCGACGGGATGCTGCTGAGCCCCGGCTATCACTACCAGGTGCTGCAGAACGACGAAGAGTATCTGAAGAAAGAGGAGATGCCGGCCAAGTTCATCAAGGTTCGCGACATGGCGAACGACTACAAGATAATCAACACGCCGATCTACCTGGACTACCTGGTCGGCAAGCGCGAGATGCAGTGCAGTCCGTGGACTACGGTGACGCGCAATCCGCAAGGATGGAAGGGGCCGTGCTACCTGATCACCAACGGGCATTACAAGACGCTCGACGAGATGCATGCGGCGACGGACTGGGAATACTATCGCACCAAGCAGGATTTCCGCTGTCGCGACTGCAAGCTGCATTCGGGATTCGAAGGCACCGTGGCGCTCGAGTTCGGCAAGAATCTCAAGGACTCGTGGCGCATGGTGCGGCATTACGTGGCGTGAGGAATTGCGGGCGCGACGCAGAGCGCTCGCACGCAGCTGACGCGCGAACCGTCCTGGCGTCGGAGGGAATAAATCGCGCGCG
This sequence comes from uncultured delta proteobacterium, assembly GCA_963842085.1. GTDB lineage: Bacteria > Desulfobacterota > Binatia > Binatales > Binataceae > Binatus. Next base: position 230,385 of record CAWJET010000001.1, on the reverse strand, counting down.
GGAAAAGGTCCCGTCGAGGATGCGCTGGCGGCATCCGGAAAAGAGAAACGAAACGTGTTCGACCTGCACAGCTACTTGAAGGAGCGCGCTCAGACGATTGAACGGGCGCTCGCGCACAGTGTCGCCGAAGGCGCGGGCGCGTCGGCGCGATTGCATGAAGCGATGCGCTACTCGCTGCTGGCGGGCGGCAAGCGGCTGCGGCCGGTGCTCGTGCTCGCGTCGTGCGAGGCGGTTGGCGGCAAGGTCGAGGCGGCGATGGGTCTCGCATGCGCGGTCGAGATGATTCACACCTACTCGCTGATTCACGACGACCTGCCGTGCATGGACGACGACGACCTGCGGCGCGGGCGCCCGACCAATCATAAAGTTTATGGCGAAGCGCTCGCTACGCTTGCGGGCGACGCTCTGCTTACCGACGCATTCAAAGTGCTCGCGCTCTCGGCGGAGGGTAGCGCGTCGCCGGGACTCGTGCTGGAAACCGTCGCGGAGCTCGCCACCGCGGCGGGCTCGAGCGGGATGGTTGCGGGGCAGGTGATCGATCTACTGGGCGAAGGCAAGTCGAAGACGGTCGAGGAACTCGAAGAACTGCACGGCAAGAAAACCGGGGCGCTGTTCCTGGCGTCGGTGCGCGGCGGAGCGCGTCTGGGCGGCGCGACCGCGTCGCAGATCGAGTCGCTTGACGCATACGCGCGCGCGCTCGGACTGGCGTTCCAGGTGGTCGATGACCTGCTGGACGTTCAGGGCACGCCTGAGCAGATGGGCAAGCGCACGCAAAAGGACTTCGCGCGCGGCAAGGCGACCTATCCGGCGATACTGGGAGTCGAGCGTTCGATGGATTTAGCGCGCGAGCTGGAGACGCGAGCGCATCGCGCGCTGCAAGGCTTCGGAGATCGCGCCGACGCGCTGCGGCATCTCGCAACCTTCGTCGTGGAGCGTAAATTGTGAGCGCGGCTGAAGCGGCGGTGCAGATTACGCGGACGCATTCGCGCCAGGCCGTGCTGGTCGAGCCGGGGTGCTTCGAGCTGCGCGACTACGTCGCTCCGCGCCCCGGTCCCGGCGAACTGCTGATTCAAATAAAGTGCGCGCTCAGTTGCGGCACCGATCTGAAGACCTATCGGCGCGGGCATCCGATGTGGAAACTTCCAATGCCTTTCGGGCACGAGTTTTCGGGCGTGGTGGTGGAAGCGGGCGAGGGCGTGACCGCGTTCAAGGCCGGCGACGAAATCATGTCGGCGCCGACCGCGCCGTGCGGGATCTGTTTCTACTGCCAGCACCGCCAGGAAAATCTTTGCGATGATGCGGTCGGGCGAATGGTGCACGGCGCCTACGCGGACGTGCTGCTGCTGCCGGCGCACGTCGTCGCGCTCAACACGTTTATCAAACCCGCGGAGCTGCCGTTCGAAGAAGCCGCGCTGCTGGAGCCGCTCTCGTGCGTGGTTCACGCGAATGAAATGGCGCGTCCCGAAAAGGACGAGACGGTGGTGATCCTCGGCGGCGGCGCGTTCGGCCTCCTGCACATGCTCGTGCTGAAAGCGGCAGGCGTGCGCGAGGTAGCGGTCGTCGGGCGCGGCGCCCAGCGCCTGAAGTGGGCGGCGGAGATGGGCGCGGACCGGGTGATCGATGCGCACAACGCCGACGCGGCCGCGGAAATCGCGCGGCTCAACGGCGGCTTTGGTCCCGACCTGGTGATCGAGTGCACCGGGCAGGTCGGGGGATGGCAGGACGCGCTGGCGCGGGTGCGGCGCGGGGGCCGGGTGGTTTTCTTTGGCGGATGTCCGGCGGGCACGGCACTGAGCGTCGATACGCGGCTGATGCATTACGACAATCTGACGTTGATGGCGCCGTTTCATTTCCGGCCGCGTGACGTGCGGCGCGCTTACGAATTGCTGGCCGGGCGCGCGCTGAATGCCGGTGCGATCGTCAATGCGCGGATGCGGCTTGGCGAATTGGCGCAAGTGTTTGAGATGCTGGAGCGCGGCGCTGTTCTGAAGTGCGCCGTGATACCATAGCGGATACGCTGAGGTCGCGGCGGAACTCCGCTCAGCGCGGGCTGAGTCCGGGCGAAGGTGAGATATGAGTCAGGCAATTGAAATTGGAAACGCCGCGATTGCGATGTCGCCGCATGACGAGTTCGTCGCCAGGATTGATTACACCGTCGATCGCGCGCAGCGCGCGCTGCTGGCGCTGCAGAAGCCCGAGGGCTACTGGCACGCGCCGCTCGAGGCGAACGCGGAGATGAACGCCGAGTTCATCATCTTCAACCACTTTATGGACACGGTTGACGTCGAACTCGAGGCGCGCCTGAGGAAGCATCTGCTGGATACTCAGAGTCCGGACGGAAGCTGGGCGCTTTACCAGGGCGGCGAGGGGTATCTGTCGACGACGATCGAAAGTTACTTTGCGCTCAAGCTCACCGGCATGCGCGCGGGTGACGAGCCGCTGGCTGCGGCCCGGCGCTGGATCCTGTCGAAGGGCGGCATCGTCAAGTGCGGCACGCTCGCGCGCTTTTATCTGGCCGCGATGGGGCAGATAACCTGGGAGGCGACCGCCGCGCTGCCGGTCGAGATCGCGCTTTTTCCGAACTGGTTCCCGTTCAACATCTATGAGCTGGGTTCATGGGCGCGCGGAACGCTGATGGGACTGATGATGCTGCAGGCGGCGCGTCCGGAAAAAAAGATCGACTACCAGCGCGGGATACTCGAGCTGTACATCGAGCCGCCGCATTTCACGAAGTTCAAGCAGCCGCGCGGAAACAAATTGCTGTCGCTGCGCAACGCCCTGAACCTCGCCGACAAGGCGCTGCGCTTGTACGATCGGCACAAAATAAAATCGCTGCGCGCGCGCGCGCTGCGCCACACCGAAGAATGGCTCCTCGAGCATCAGGATGCGAACGGCTCGTGGGGCGGAATCGAGCCGTGCTACCTACTGAGCGCGATGGCTCTGAAAGCCAACGGCTACCGCAACGACCATCCGGTGCTGAAGAGAGCGATCGAGGCGTCGCGGGAACTGATTTGGCATTTCAATGACTACGACATGTACATGCCCTGCGTCTCGGTCAACTGGGATACGGGGCTCGCGGGCCGGGCGCTGCTCGACTCGGGATTGCCGGGCGACCATCCGGCGCTCAAGCAAACGTCGCAATGGCTTATCGATCATCAGATTTTCAAGAAGGGCGATTGGTCGGTGAAGCGGCCCGCGCTCGAGCCGGGCGGCTGGGCCTTCGAGTTTTACAACGACTGGTATCCCGACGTGGACGATTCGGCGGTGATCCTGTCGGTGATGGCAGACGCGACGGCTGATGATGCCGCTGCCAGGGAGCGCGCGATTCGGGCCGGCGCGAACTGGGTGATGGGGATGCAATCGAGCGACGGCGGCTTTGCCGCGTTCGACGCTGACAACGATTCGACCTGGCTCAATCAGCTGCCGCTGGCGGACGTGGAAGCGGTGACCGATCCGTCGTGCCCCGATCTAACCGGGCGCGTGCTCGAGATGATGGGAGCGGTGGGCTATCGCACCGAACATCCGGTGGCGAGGCGCGCGATCGAATGGCTCAAAAAAAATCAGTCGCCGGCCGGCGACTGGTGGGGACGCTGGGGCATCAACTATATCTATGGAACTTTTTCGGCGCTGTCGGGCCTGCGCGCGATCGGCGTAGATATCAACGAGCCGTGGATCAAGCGCGCGGTCGCATGGCTCAAGTCGAAGCAGAACCCGGATGGCGGCTGGGGCGAGAGCCCGTTATCGGACAAAGACCCGGCGTGGCACGGGCGCGGGACCAGCACCGCGTCGCAGACGGCGTGGGCGCTGATCGGATTGATCGCGGGTGAGTCGGGGATCAGCGAACCCGCGATGCGCGGCGCGCAGTGGCTCTCAGAGCGGCAGAACGACGAGGGCGCGTGGGATGAGCGGGAGTCCACCGGCAACGGTTTTCCGAACCACTTCTATCTTCGCTACTACTTGTACCCGCATTACTTTCCGCTGATGGCGCTGGGACGATTCCGCAAGCGGATGGCGGAGACCGCATCGCACTGAACAGGCTGCAGTGAAAGCGATTTCAATTCTCGGCTCGACCGGATCGGTCGGCGTCACGACGCTGGACGTGGTCGGGCGATTCGCCGACCGCTTTCGCGTCGTCGCGATGGCAGCCGGACGCAACCTCGATCTGTTGACCGAGCAGGTGACGCGCTTTCATCCCGAACTGGTGTCGGTGGCGACGCCCGAACTAGCGCGCGAACTGGCGGCACGCGTCCGGGCGGAGCGCGTGACGATTGTGCACGGACTCGAAGGCGCGATCGCCGTCGCGACGCATCCGCAAGCGAAGCTCGTGATGTCGGCGCTGGTCGGTGCGATGGGATTGCGGCCGACGCTGGCCGCGATCAAAGCCGGCAAGGACATCGCGTTCGCCAACAAGGAAGTGCTGGTCATTGCGGGCGAGTTGATCACCGCGGCGGTGCGCGAGAATCGCGTGCGGCTGCTGCCGGTGGACAGCGAGCACAACGCGGTTTTTCAGTGCCTGGAAGGACGCGGGCGCGAGTCGTTGAAGCGGATTATTTTGACCGCGTCGGGCGGACCGTTTCGCGAGTGGCCGGCCGACAGGTTTGAGTCGATCACCGTCGAACAGGCGCTGAAGCATCCGACCTGGGTGATGGGCAGCAAGATCACGATCGATTCGGCGACGCTGATGAACAAGGGCCTCGAGGTGATCGAGGCGCGCTGGCTGTTCGACCTCAAGGCCGGCGAGGTCTCGGTGGTGATTCATCCGCAGAGCGTGATCCATTCGATGGTCGAGATGATCGACGGCTCGGTGATCGCGGAGATGGCGATTCCCGACATGGCGATCCCGGTGGCGTACGCGCTGGCGTATCCCCGGCGGCTGCCGATGACGCATCTAAAGCCGCTGTCGCTGGCGGAAAATTCGCGCCTGACTTTTGAAGAGCCTGACCTGAAGCGCTTCCCGTGTCTGCGGCTGGCGTACGACGCGCTCGCGGCGGGCAACACGATGACGGCGTGTCTCAACGCCGCCAATGAGGAGCTCGTCGCGGGTTTTCTGGCGGGACGCGTGCGTTTCATGGACATCCCGCGGCATATCGAGACGGTCATGCAACGGCATCACAATTCGCCGGCACGAACGATCGAAGATTTGCTCGAGACCGATGGATGGGCCCGAGCCGCCGCGCGCCAACTTATCGGAGTGCGACCGGTCGCGGCCTGAGACGATGGCGACCGTGCGGGCCAACGTGCAGGGCGGAGCAACGTCGTACGCATCGACCGCGGTGCCCGACGCATCGACGCCGGCGGGGACGTTCGACGTCGCGAGCGCGTACGAATTCTGCGCGCGGCTGGCGAAGTCGCACTACGAAAATTTCACGGTCGCGTCGTGGCTGATGCCGCGCCAGATGCGCCCGCACATGTATGCAATTTACGCATACGCGCGAATGGCCGATGACTTTGCCGACGAGCATCGCGACCGCGCGATGCTCGACGAATGGGAGCGCCAGCTCGATCTGGCGTATGTCGGCGCGCCGCGCCATCCGGTATTTATTGCACTGGCGGATACAGTGCGCCGCTTCGAAATTCCGCGCGAGCCGTTCAAGGATTTGCTGACGGCGTTTCGCTCCGACGTGGACTTCCACGGCTTCGACACGCTCGACGATTTGCTCGGCTATTCGCGCTACTCCGCCAATCCGGTCGGGCGGCTGGTGCTTTACCTGTTCGGTTATCGTGACGCCGAGCGACAGCATCTGTCGGACCTGGTCTGCAGCGGATTGCAGCTCGCCAACTTCTGGCAGGACGTTGCAGTCGACCTCGACAAGGGGCGCGTTTATCTTCCGCGGCGCGACATGGAACGATTCGGAGTCACGCCGGCGGACCTGGCCGCGCATACGTCGTCGCGCGAGTTCGTGGACTTGATGCGTTATGAAGTCGAAGTGGCGCGCGCGATGCTCGTGGAAGGCGGAGAACTGCACCAGCGCGTGGACAAGCGCCTGCGGCGCGACATCGTGATGTTCGCGGGCGGCGGGCTGGCGATCCTGCGCGCGCTCGAGCGCGTCAACTACGATGTGTTCCGGATGCGTCCGGAATTGCGGACACTCGACTACTTCAAACTCGGATGGAGTGCGATTCGTGGCCGGCTTGAAGCCTGACGGCAGCGCCGACGGCTTCGAAGAGGCGGCCGGCCGCGGCGTCGCATCGCTCGAGGCCGACTACGAACGCTGCGCGCAAATCACGCGGCGCTCGCGGTCAAGCTTTTACTACGCGTTCATTCTGCTGCCGCCCGAGCGGCGCCGCGCGCTGCACGCGGTTTATGCATTCTGCCGATTCATCGACGACATCGCCGACGACGAGGCGATTCGCGAACCGGCGCTGCTGCTCAAGCGATGGCGCGAGGAACTTGACCGCGTGTATGCGGGCACGCCGACGCGCGCGTTGTCACGCGCGCTCGCCGACAGTGCGCGGCGCTTTAAAATCCCGCGCGAGCTGTTCGAGGAAATAATCAACGGCGTCGAGATGGATCTCTCGCGCAAGCGCTATCAAACCTGGGCAGAGCTGCGGCCGTACTGTTATCGCGTCGCGTCGGCGCTGGGCCTCATCTGCATCGAGATATTCGGCTACCGCAATCCGTCGGCCAAACTGTATGCGGAGAACCTCGGCCTGGCGCTTCAATTGACCAACATTTTGCGCGACGTGCGCGAGGACGCTGAGCGCGGGCGGATTTATCTTCCGCTGGAAGACCTCGCTCGATTCAACGTGAGCGAGGAGGAAATTCTCCGCGGCGTGTACTCGCCCAACTTCGTCAGCCTGATGGACTTCGAGGCGCGGCGCGCGCGGGAACTCTACGCGCTGGCGCAGAGCGAACTCGCGGCCGAAGATCGCGCGACGCTGCTGACGGCGGAAGCGATGCGGCTGATCTACGCCGCATTGCTCGGACGAATCATCAAGTCAAACTATCGCGTGCTTGACCGCCGCCAAAGCCTGTCTGCGCCGCACAAGCTCTACCTGGTCGGCCGCGCGTGGGCGGAGGGGCGCTTCAGCGCGCTGCGCGGATAATGCCATGGGAGAAGAAAGACGCGGTCGTCATCGGTGCCGGGTTCGCCGGACTGAGCGCGGCGGTGGCGCTCGCGGAATGCGGCGTGCGGGTCGCGGTGCTTGAAGGGAAACCCGCGCTCGGCGGGCGTGCGTATTCGTTCGCCGACCCGGAGACCGGCGATTTCGTAGACAATGGACAGCATGTCCTGATGGGTTGTTACGGCGAGACGCTCGACTTCCTCAAGCGAATCGGCGCCTACGGCCAGTTGGTTTTTCGCGAGGATTTGGAAATCGAAATGCTCGCGGGACCCGGACAGAGCGCGATCCTGAAAACGGCGCGGCTGCCCGGACCTTTGCACATGACGGCTGCTTTGCTTGGCTATCGGCATCTTGGTGTCGCGGAGCGGATCGGCGTTATGCGCGGCGGACTGCGCATGCTTGCGATGAGGCGGTCAGGCGGCGGTGAACTGCGTCGTCTCACTGTCGCGCAACTTATGGATCGGCTGCGGCAATCGGAGCGCGCGCGCCGGTGCTTCTGGTACCCGCTGTCGATCGCGACGCTGAACGACGAGCCGGATTCGTCGTCGGCGCAGCTATTGGCCGAGGTTCTCAAGCGCGCATTTTTTTCGCGCCGCAGCGATTCGGCCTTCGTTTATTCACGCGTCGGGCTGAGCGACTTGTACTGCACGGGCGCGAAGCGGCTGATCGAGCGCGCCGGCGGGCAAGTGGTTTTGCATTCGGTTGTCGAGATGCTGGAGCTTGGCCCGCGTGGCCATGTCACCAGCGTGCGGCTGCGCGACGGGCGACGAATCGAGGCGTCCGACTTCATCAGCGCCGTCCCCGCGCCTCAGCTTCTCCGGTTCCTGCCTGAAAGCGCGGTCGCCGCTCCGTTTTTCTCGCGCTTCACCGGTCTTTCGAGCTCGCCAATCATCTGTGTTCATGTATGGTTTGATCGGGAAGTGACTAATTCACCATTCATTGGGTTTATCGGCACTACTACCCAGTGGCTATTCAACAAACGTCAGATCTTCGCGCAACGCGGCGAGTCGCATCCGGGTTACTTGAGCTTCGTCATCAGCGGCGCGCGCAAACTGGTCGACCGCAGTAACCAGGAAATCCTCGATATCGTGCTCGACGATCTGCACGCGATGATTCCAGCATCGCGCGCAGCCAAAGTGCTGAAGTCGCTGGTGCTCAAGGAGAAGAACGCCACGATGGCGCCCGACCTTCGATCGCACGAACTGCGCCCGACCGCGAAAACGCCGATCGCGAACTTCTTCCTGGCAGGCGACTGGATACAAACAGATCTGCCGGCGACGATTGAGAGCGCGGTAATTTCGGGACGAGCCGCGGCGGCGGCCGTCGTCGCGCGGCCGGGCGAATAGCTACTGACTAATCGAATGACTACCAAGTTAGCGCTGGTAACAGGCGGCAACGGATTCGTGGGATGCCACGTCGTGCGCGCGCTCATTGCACGCGGCGATCGTGTTCGAGTGCTGGCGCGCGAGAATGCGGATTTGAGTGCGCTCGTAGGTCTGCCGGTTGAGATTGTGCGCGGCGATCTTAGATACTTCGATTCGGTCGCTCGCGCGGTGACGGGATGCAACGAGGTTTATCACGTCGCCGCCGACTACCGGCTGTGGCTGACGGACGCGGCGCCGATGTATGCGACCAACGTCGCGGGCACGCAGTATGTGATCCGGGCAGCCGCTGCCGCGGGTGTTGCACGAATCGTTTACACCAGCACCGTGGGGGCGCTGGGGATTCCACACGGTGGTGTGGGGCGCGAGGATACGCCGTCGTCGCTCGCCGACATGCCGGGTCATTACAAGCGATCGAAGTTCATGGCGGAGCAGGCCGCGCTGGAAGCCGCGCGCGCGGGCGCACCGGTTGTGATCGTGAATCCATCGACGCCGATTGGCGCGTTCGACTTCAAGCCGACTCCCACCGGCCGAATCATCGTGGACTTTTTGAATCGGCGGATGCCGGCGTACGTGGAGACGGGGCTCAATATCGTCGACGTCGAAAGTGTCGCACACGGCCATCTGCTGGCGGCCGAGCGCGGTAGAGTTGGCGAGAAATACATTCTCGGCGGCGAAAATCTCACGCTCAAGGAATTTCTCGGACGGCTCGCGGCGATCTCCGGGCTGCGTGCGCCGACGATGAGAATTCCGTACGCCGTCGCGCTCGGCTACGCGCTGGGCGCGGAAGCGTTTGCGCGCACCGTTACGCGCCGGGCGCCGCGGGCCAGCTTGACCGAGGTGCGGATGGCGCGAAAGCGGATGTTCTTCGACTCCTCAAAGGCGCGCGCTGAGCTGGGCTATTCGCCCGGGCCGATCGACGGCGCGATCGCGGCGGCGATAGAATTTTTCAGATCCAGAGGGACGGCGAAGAGCGCCGCGTAGGCAAAGCGATGCATCTGCTGCTGTCCACGATCGCCCTGCGCCCGTACGTTTTCATCTTCCTGGCGAGTTTTCTGTTCATCGCGATTGTAAACTTCGGCCTGCGCACGACGCTGCTGTTCACGGTGCTGACCTACGCCGTGTCGCTCGCGTGCGAGTGGTCGTCGGTCCACAACGGATTCCCGTTTGGGCTGTATCATTACATTGACGCGACGCGTGGGCGTGAGCTCTGGGTATTCGGCGTTCCGTTCATCGATTCGCTGTCGTTCACGTTCCTCGCTTTCGCCAGCTACACGGTGGCGCTGCTGCTCAGTTCGCCGCTCTATCGGCGTGGCGCTGACTTCCGGATTCTCGACACTTGGGAGATTCGCCGCGCACCGCGGGTGTGGCTGACGGCGGCGCTGTTCATGGTGATGGTGGATATGGTCGTCGATCCGTTGAGCGTGCTCGGCGACCGATGGTTCCTCGGCAAAATTTTCTGGTACGACCCGCCGGGGCCGCACTTCGGCGTGCCGATCAGCAACTATCTTGGATGGTATTTCGTCGCCGCGATCACGATTGCGATTTTCCAGTGGCTCGACGCGACGCTCAATCGCGGCTCGGCGAAACCGGCCGGCTCGATTCCCGCGATGCCCTCGCGCGCGCTCCTCGGTCCGGCGCTCTACGCGGGGATAGTGATCTTCGGAATCACGATGCTGTTCCGAATCGATGCGGCGAATATTGGATGGGCTGCCGTCTTTATCTACTTGCCGTTCACCGTCCTGGCGATTCATATTCTGACCCGCCGCGAATCCCGGGGTGACGACGCGGCGGTCGAGCGCCATCTCGCGGACTTTCCCTATGAACGCGCTCTTCCCGTCTGGAAGCCGGCGAGCGCGCACGGTCGGGCGCCGCGCCGCGCCACCGCGTAGCGCCACGCTTCCAAATTCTCGCCAACTGTGGCAAGCGTCGGTCGTCGAGCCACGACGAAGCCGGCGGAGGTGACCAGCATGCTGCTCAAGGACAAAGTTGCATTGATCACGGGCGGGGGTTCGGGAATCGGCCGCGCGAGCGCGATTCGGTTCGCGCATGAAGGCGCGAAGGTGATGGTCGCCGATGTGCGCTCCGGGTCGGCGAGCAATACGGCGGCCGAGATCGAAAAAGCCGGCGGCATCGCGAAATCCGTGTCGGTGGACGTGCGCATCGGCGCCGAAGTCGAACGCATGGTCAACGAAACGATCCGCGCGTTCGGCCGGCTCGACATCCTGTTCAACAACGCCGGCGTCTTCGTGCCGAAAAACGTGGTGGACACGAGCGAGGAGGAATGGGACTGGGTCGTCGATGTTTGCCTGAAGGGCGTGTTCTTCGGCTGCAAGTACGCGATCCCGCAAATGATCAAGCAGGGCGGCGGCGTGATCATTAACACCGCCAGCGGCGCCGGCATCGAGGGCGTGCCCAATCTTGGCGCCTACCAGGCGGCCAAGGGCGGTGTCGTGATCATGTCGAAGGGAATCGCGCTCGACTTCGCGCGCCACCAGATTCGATGCGTGTCGATCTGCCCCGGCGTGATCGAAACGCCGATCGCCGAGAATTGCAACACGGTTCCAGCCGGCGCGTCCCGGCTGGTTTGGGAGCGCACCGGTGACATGCATCCGCTCGGGCGCAACGGCAAACCGGAAGAGGTGGGCGCGCTGGCGGCGTTCCTCGCGTCGGACGAGGCGGGGTTCATCACCGGCGTCGCCGTGCCGATTGACGGCGGCTTCAGCGCGGGCGCTTTCGCGGCGCCGACGCGAGAGCGCGCTTCGTAGCAGCAGGAACTTGACCCTCGTGCGCGATAGCCGTCAGCGCGTCGGCGATCGCGGCGGTTGCGCGCGAGAGGTTTCGAATCATCCGCGGCAGCTTGAGCATCGTCGCCGGATTCCGCAGCAGGTAGGACGTCGCCGCGAGCGGCCGTACGTTGCCGGCCTCGTCGGCCAATGCCGCCCCCACTACTTCGTCGTCAACTTCGTCGAGCACGGCCCGAATCGCCAGGAACGGGAGACCGCGCACGCCGGCTTCTGCGGCGATCGCGGCGGTTTCCATGTCAACGGCGATCGCACCGGTGCTTTCCTTGGCGCGCCGTTTCTCGGCGCCGGTAGCGAGTACGCGATGCGAAGTCAAAATTGCGCCAGTCGAGTACGCGAGACCCGCGCGCGCAAGCGAGCGGCCGACCGCACGCAGGTGCGCGTCGCCCATCGCGGTCACGTGTTCTGCCATCCGGCCGTCGGCATGAATGATCAGTACGCGGTCCGAGAGGACGAGGTCGCCCGGCTTCAATCCGCTCGAAAGCGCGCCGGCGACGCCGGTCCCGATTACGAGCTCCGCCCCGGGGATCAGATCGAGCGCCCGGCGCGCGGTATCGGTTGCGCGTTTGTGCCCGATTCCGTGGCCAACCACCGCGAACTCCTTGCCGCCGATCTCCGCGCGGAAGCCATGCAAGCCGTCGAGAGCGAGCGGAGCGCGATTGCGCAGGCGCCGCTTGAAAGGCGCGATCTCGCGCGCGAAGGCGTAAAAGAGCAGAATCATTCGCGCGTTCTCATTTCGGAGGTCGCAGCGGACGCTTGAGCGAACCGTGCGATGCTAGCAAAATCGTCCCGGTGTTTTTCGCTTGTCGCGGTGCCGCAGTTTGAAGCGCCTGATCGTTAACGCCGACGATTTCGGCTTGTCGCCCGAGGTCAACGCCGGCGTCGTGCGGGCGCGTCGCGACGGCATCTTGCGCAGCGCGAGCCTGATGGTCGCGGAGCCCGCCGCGCGCGCCGCGGCCGAAAGCGCGCGCGAAATTCCCGACCTCGACGTTGGCCTGCACGTCGTCGTCTGCCGCGGACGCAGTCTGCTCGACGCCGCGCGGCTCGGCGCCGCAGTGGGAGCGTCCGGCGAGTTCATCGACAATCCGGTCGCCGCCGGCATGCGCTATTTCTTCGACCGCTCGATGCGCGCCGCGATGACCGACGAATTGCGGGCGCAAGTCGAGCGGCATCTCGAGCTCGTCGGCTGCCTCAATCATATCGACGGCCACTTGAATTTCCACGTCCATCCGTTGTTCGCCGATATTCTGGTTGACCTCGCCGTCGAATACAAAGTGCCGTTTATCCGGCTCCCGCGCGAGCGCGTGATGACGACGCTCCGGCTGCGCCGCGACCACGCGCCGCGCAAGCTCGTCGAGTCGATCATTTTTCGCACCCTGTCACGCCGAACCGCCCGCCTGATGGCAGCCCGCGGCCTCGCCTCGACCGACGCGCTGTTCGGACTTCATCAGAGCGGACATTTGAGCGAGGACTACGTCGTGGGCGTGCTCGACCGAATCCGCGACGGCACGACTGAACTCTATTTCCATCCGGCGGCCGACATCGGCGGAGTCCCGCCCGCCGCCGAGGCGCAACTCGAAGTCGAGATTCTCACCAGCCCGCGGGTGCGCGACGCGCTCGTTCGAAATGGAATCGAACTGATCACCTTCGCCGATCTTGCGAAGAGCAGACTGGCCGCTTGATTCAACTCTGCATCCGGCGTTGCCTGTGACTCTAGCGAAACCTTCTCACCAGGAGACCGGCTTCATGGCGGAGGTAAAGATTCGGCCTGCGGTGCGCGGCGACCTGCCGCGCCTGACGGAAATCTACAACTACTACATCGTCAACACGCCCATCACGTTCGACCTCGAGCCGATGACGGTTGAGCAGCGCGCGCGATGGTTCGATGAACATGCCGGCATCAAGCGCCATCGCATGTTCGTCGCCGAAGACGCCGGCCGGGTCGTCGGCTATGCCTGCACCGGGCCGTTTCGCGACAAGGCAGCATACGACACGAGCACCGAGACGTCCGTCTACTGCGCGCATGATGCGACTGGGCGCGGAATCGGGGCGATGCTGTATCGGGCGTTGTTCGACGCGCTCAAGAATGAGGACATCAATCGGCTGCTGGCCGGGATCACGCTTCCCAACCAGGCGTCGATCAGGCTGCATCGCAAGTTCGGCTTCGCCGACGTCGGCGTCTTCAGCGAATGCGGCCGCAAGCTCGGCCGCTACTGGGACGTGGTGTGGATGGAGCGCCCGCTGCGGCTCGCCGGCGAATAAATTGCTCGCGCACCGACCCGGTTTGAACTAGGCTGGCGATTGCGGGGCGCGCGCCCCGCGCTAGTTTCCACGACTCGAACTCGACGCATGTATTATAAGGAATAGAGACCGATGCGCGATCAGGATGGAACTCCCCTCGCCGATACCACGCAGGACTATCGCCTGCCGAAAACCGTCACACCCAGGCGCTACGACCTTCGCCTGACGCCGGATCTCAAGGCGTTCACGTTTCAAGGCGAAGTGAATATCGCCGTCGTCATCAACCAGGCGACTGACGATGTCGTGCTGAACGCGCTCGAGCTGGAAATCGACAAGGTGAGCGCGGAACGCGGCGGAAAATCTCTCGCCGCAAAGGCTGAGCTGGAGCCGGCCAAGGAACGCGGGCATCTCCGCTTCGCCGAGAAACTTTCGCCGGGCGAATGGACGCTGAAGATTGCGTTTCGCGGAATCCTGAATGACAAGCTGCACGGCTTTTATCGCAGCCAGTATCAGGACGCTGCCGGCAAGACCCACGTCGCCGCGACGACGCAGTTCGAATCCACCGACGCGCGCCGCGCGTTTCCGTGCTGGGACGAGCCCGAGCTCAAGGCCAGTTACAAAGTGACGCTGGTCGTCGAGGAGCACCTTGCGGCCATTTCGAACGGCGGGCAGGAAGCCGAGCGAAAGCTGGCCGGCGGAAAGAAGGAGGTCGTCTTCAAGGAGACGATCGCGATGTCCACCTACCTGGTCGCGTTCATCGTCGGCGAGTTCGACGCCACGGCGCCGGTCGATGCGGGGACGCCGCTCAGAATCGTCCACGTCCCCGGCAAAGAGTCGCTGACAACCTGGGCCAGGCAGATCGGCGCGTTCTCGCTCAAATATTTCGCCGACTACTACGGTCTCAAGTACCCCGGTGACAAGCTCGACCTGATCGCGATTCCCGATTTCGCGTCGGGTGCGATGGAAAACCTCGGCGCGATCACGTTTCGCGAGACCGCGCTGCTCGCCGACGAAAAATCGGCGTCGCGCGCCGAGCTCGAGCGCGTCGCCGACGTGGTCTCGCACGAGAACGCGCACATGTGGTTCGGCGATCTCGTCACTATGCGATGGTGGAACGGAATCTGGCTCAACGAGGCGTTCGCCACCTTCATGGAAATGCTGGCGGTCGATGCGTGGAAGCCCGAATGGAAGCGATGGGAGAGTTTCAGCGTCTCGCGCGCGGCTGCGATGGCGATCGATGGGCTGCGCAGCACGCGCCCGATCGAATACACGGTGCGCAGTCCCGAAGACTGCCGCGCGATGTTCGACATCCTGACCTACGAGAAGGGCGCCGCGGTGCTGCGGATGCTCGAGCAGTTTTTGAGCGCCGACATTTTTCGCGACGGCATCCGCCTCTACCTGAAGCAGCATCAGTTCAACAACACCGAGACCAGCGACCTGTGGGACGCGCTCGAGGCGGCGTCGCGCGAGCCCGTGCGCAAGATGATGGACTCGTGGATCTTCCAGCCCGGTTTTCCGATCATCGACGCGGCGCAGTCGGCTGACGGCCGCGGGCTCAAGCTCTCGCAGCGCCGCTTCTTCTATCTGGTCGAGGACAACGATCAGCTTTGGCATGTGCCCGTGATGGTTCGGGCGAAGACCGATAAAGGCGTCTCGACGCACAAGGTGCTGCTCACTGCTCGCGAGACGACCGTCGATCTCCCGGGCAAGCTCGAGTGGGCGCTGCTCAACGAGGGCGGCCACGGCTTCTATCGCGTGCACTACGCGCCTGCGCTGCTCGCGTCGCTCACAAAAAATCTCGGCGCGCTGCACGCGATCGAACGTTTCGGACTGGTCAGCGATACCTGGGCGGCGACCGTCGCTGGACTCGGCCCGCTAAGCGAGTTCCTCAAGATGGCGCGGTTATTTACCGACGAGACCGACATCAATGTGTGGCGCGCGTTGATTGGCGCATTCGCATACCTCGACATGATTGCGTCCGACGCGGACCGGTTCGCGCTCGCGGCTACGGTGCGCGAGATCGTCGGTCCCGCCGCCGCCCGTCTCGGCTGGGAGCCAAAGCCCGGCGAGAGCGAGCTAACGCGCCAGTTGCGCGGCACGCTGATTGGCGCACTCGGCACGCTCGGCGACGATCCCGAAGTCCAGAAGCGCGCGCGCGATCTGTATTCGCGCTTCGAGGACAATCCCGATTCCGCCGATCGCGACCTGATACCGGCGCTGGTGAGCATCCTCGCGCACTCGGGCGACGCCGCGCGCTACGAGGAGTTCAAGCGCAAATTCAAAGCGCCGCGCACGCCGCAGGAAGAGCAGCGCTTCCTGTTCGCGCTCGCGAATTTCCGCGATCGCGATCTCCTGAAAAAAACCATGGAGATGACGCTCGACGGCCAGGTGCGGACGCAGAATTCGCCGTACCTGATGCATTCGCTGCTGCTTAACCCCGCCTGCCGCTACGAAGCGTGGGACTTTGCGCGCGCGCACTGGGACGAGATGATTCAAAAATACCCCGACAACGCGCTGCCACGAATGTGCGAGGCTGTCGTCGCGCTGCTCGATCGCGAGGACGAGGTCAAGAAGTTCTTCGCCGAGCATCGCGTGCGGCTGGGCGGCAAGATAATCGATCAGCACCTCGAGCGTCTCGGCGTCGCAGTCGGCTTCCGGAAACGCGAGGGCAACACTCTGCGGGCAACGCTCAAGGGTTGAAGTACGGGACATCGGGCGTCCGCGCAATTGCGATGGCCAAGGCGAAAATCCTGATCGGTACGTCGGGCTTTTCGTATAAGGAATGGCTCGGCGGTTTCTATCCGGAGAAACTTCCCGGCGCCAGGATGCTCGAGTACTACGCCGAGCGGATGCCGACGGTCGAGATCAACTACACCTTCCGCGCGATGCCGAAGTCCGCGATGCTGGAAGGATGGGCCGCGCGCACGCCTGCGACTTTTCGCTTCGCGCTCAAGGCTCCGCAGCGCATCACGCATTTCGCCAGGCTGCGCGACGTCAAAGAAACCACCGACACGTTCATCGAGCGCGCCTCGGTCATGGGCGAGCGGCTCGCGCCCGCGCTGTTCCAGCTTCCGCCCGACTTGAAGATCGATCTTCCGCTGCTGAATGATTTCCTCGCGATTCTGAAGGGCAGGATTCGCGCCGCGTTCGAATTCCGAAATCGAAGCTGGTTCGACCAGTCGGTGATGAACGCGCTGGCCGACAACGGTGCGGCGCTGTGTATCGCGGAAACGGAAAAGCTCGCCTCGCCGCTGGAACGAACCGCGCCCTACGTCTACGTCCGCCTGCGCAAAGAAACCTACGACGACGCGGGTCTCAATGAATGGGTGAAGAATTTCGATCGCCTCGCGCGCGGCGCCGAAGAAATCTTCGTATATTTCAAACACGAAACCTCCGCCCCCGACCTCGCAACGCGCCTTCGCGCAAAGCTCGACCGCTCCTGATCCCTCCTTGTGTCATTCAGAGCGGAGTCTGCGGAGCGAAGAATCCCGGCTCCCCGCGTGCTTCAACCGCTATCCCTTAAGCTGCCCAGCTTTGTCTTCGAAATCACGCCAGCAATCCCTTGCCCGGCACGTGATTGACCTCGAGGCGGATGCCGTCGGGATCCTCGAACAGCACCGAGTAGTATCCCGGCGCCCACGCGCCGTCTTCCGGCGGATGCACGATCTTGGCGCCGATCGTTTTGAGGAAGCCATAGATCTCATCGACGTCGCCCCGCTCGCGCGCGCGCAGGCACACGTGATGCAGCCCGACGCGCCGCTGCTGGAATTTCTCCGAGCGATGCGCGTCATCGCATCTGACTATTCCCACCGCAGTCCTGCCGCCCACGCAGTACAGCGTCTGCTCGCTGCGAATCACAGGCTTGAGTCCGAGATAGGTGAGCAGCTTTTCGTAGAATGGAAAGCACGCCTCGAAATTGCTGACCGTGAGCATCACGTGCGCGACGCCGTTGATTTCCATTTCACGTCTCCATTTTCGACGCCCGCAGACGCGTTTCAGTGTTTCACGTGAAACGTTGTGGCAATCGGCAATAACATAAGGCGATCAACGAGTTTTGCCGCAAAACGTTTCACGTGGAACATCAAGAGTTCAGGAGAAAGAACGGCGAACACGCCAAAACCTTGGACCTTAAAGCGTTACTTGAGGTTCTCGCGCGCTCAGCGGGCCGCGATCATCCGCGCCGGCCGTGGCTGTTCGTGGCCGAGAATCGGATGCGGCCGGTACGGCTTCTCGAGCGCCGCGACTTCGTCCGCGGTGAGCTTCACATCGACCGCTGCGATTGCCTCCTTGAGATGCGCGAGCTTGGTTGCGCCGATGATCGGTGCGGTGACGCCCGGCGCCTGCAGGATCCACGCGCACGCGATCTGCGACGGCGTGACGGCGCGCTCTTTGGCGATCTGCTCGACGACGCTCAGCACCTCGAAGTCGTATTCGCGGAAGTACATGTTCTTGGCGAAGTCGTCGGTCTTGGCGCGCGCGGTCGGACCGCTGCCGCCCTTGTCGCGATTGCCCGCCAGGAACCCGCGCGCGAGCGGGCTCCATGGAATCAGCCCGACGCCGTTGTCGATGCAGAGCGGATTCATCTCGCGCTCCTCCTCGCGATAGACGAGGTTGTAATGGTTTTGCATCGAGATGAACCGATGCCATCCGTTTTCTTTCTGGAGCGCGAGCGCCTTGGCGAATTGCCACGCGGCCATCGAGCTCGCACCGAGGTAGCGCACCTTGCCCGCGCGCACCAGCGAGTCGAGCGCCTCGAGCGTTTCCTCGATCGGCGTCGTGTAGTCCCATCGATGGATTTGGTAGAGGTCGATGAAATCCATCTTGAGGCGGCGCAGCGACGCGTCGCACGCTTCGAGGATATTTTTGCGGCTGAGGCCCGCGCGATTGAGACCCGACGCCATCGGGCCGTGCACCTTGCTCGCGACGACGATCTCATCGCGCTTCGCCATCTCGCCGAGCCATCGTCCGGTGACCTCCTCACTCGCGCCGACTGAATAGACGTTGGCCGTGTCGAAGAAGTTGATGCCCGACTCGACGGCGGCGGCGAAGTGATCGCGCGCCTCGTCCATCGTCAGCACCCAGTCGCGCCATTTCTTGTCGCCGTAGCTCATGCATCCGAGGCAGATGCGCGAGACGGTGATTCCGGTCTTGCCAAGTTTTGAGTACTGCATGATTTCTCCGAATGGTCTTTTGGAGTTGCGAGCTTAGAGCCAAAACTCCGGCGCGCGCGCTCGCGTGTCAAGGCCGAATTGAGGCGCGCGCGGCGTCAGGGCGGGGCGGGCTTTGCCACCGCTGGGGGTCGCGGGCGGATGTCGTAGCCGTGGTCATGAATGAAATTTGCGCGCACGTGCGCAATCAGGACGGCATCGATCAGCACCGCAACAAAAATGACAGCGATGAAGAAGTACCTTCCCGGCTGAGGCGCGTCGTTCGTGGCCATCAGGACCATTAATCCCGGATTTCCGTTTTATTTCCAAACCGCTCTCAGCTCAGGAAGACTGAATTCGATGTTCCCTGAAGACCGAATTCGATGTTCCCTGAAGAACGCTGCATCCACTTCGTTAGTGCAAATGAGTTGTGCATCGGAGGTCAACGATGCGAAGACTGAACGGTGTCGGGCTCGAAGGACAAATCGCGTTCGGGTGCGGCGACCAAGTTAAGCAAGTTTATGGGACACAATGCCAAGGATTGAGGAGGTAAACGAAATGCCGAATCCAAAGGACAAGTGTCCATGTGGCTCCGGTAAGAGAGAGGGCCGCCGGTTTCGACCGGCGGCCCTCTCCTCTTAACTCGACGCGTTCAATGCTACCAACACTAAAAACCGCCTTGACCTTTAACCGACGGGTGGTGAACTATTGCGGACGGGGTAAACGATCATGATTGGAAAGCTTGTCGTGTTGATTCTCGCGGCGACGTTGCTGGCTGGCTGCTTCGATTTCGAATCTCCCCCACAGACCACGCAGCAGACCACGACGACGACCACCACTTCGTGCCCGGATGGGACGCAGCTTCAGAGCGATGGGATGTGTCGCTGAGGGGTCGCTACTCCAAATTTAAACCCTGACGTATCGATAAGGCAGCCCGCAGAGGGCCGGCACGGCCTCTCCCGCAACAAAGCGGGCGAGGCGGGTAAGCAGTCGCGCGGAACCCAGATCCAGCGCCGCGGCAGCGAACGCGCGCACGTTGGCCATGCGATCCTAATACCTGGACCGGAATGTCGGACTATCCTCCGGACGCATTTTGCGCCGGCCGTAGAGCCGCGTGGTGGAGACGCGGCGTAGCCGAGCCATTGCCAGGGACCTTGGTGATGTCGGTTAATAGCATAGCGGGGGTTTTTGGCCTGCTATTTCATCGAGTCGGCTGGCATATTAGGATGCTGGGAATCCCGCTGGCCGATTGGTCAGGCGGAGATTTGCCGAAGATTAGCGAAGTAACTGGAAGGTGCCGCTGTCGCACGCCCGAAAGATGCGGCGCCGGAGGGAATCTATGCGGGTCCTATTTGTACATCCGAGTCCGCTTATGTACAGCGAGATTTATTTGCGGCTCGAACCGCTGGGGATGGAGCGGGTGGCGGCGGCGACGCGCGCGGCCGGCCACGACGTGAGAATCATCGACCTGCAGATTTTCAAGCATCGCGATCTGTTCGCCGAGCTCGAAAGCTTCCGCCCGAATGCGGTGGGCTTCTCGCTCAACTACCTCGCCAACGTGCCCGAGGTGATCGATCTCGCCAAAGACGTGAAGCGGCTGATGAAGGATTGCTTCGTCTTCACCGGCGGGCATAGCGGCTCGTTCGTCGCGGACGAAATCCTGGAGCATGCGGATGGCGCGATCGACGCGGTCATCCGCGGCGAGGGTGAGACCGCGACGCCGATGCTGCTCGACGCGATCGGCACCGGCTCAATCGGCAAAGTTCCGGGCGTGCTGACCACGCAAGGGTCGGGCCCGACGCCGGTGATGCTGGACGATCTCGACAAGTTTTTTCCGGCGCGCGATCTCGGGCGCCGGCGCAACAAGTATTTTATCGGCGTGCTCGATCCGTGCGCGTCGATCGAGTTCACGCGCGGCTGCCCGTGGGATTGCTCGTTCTGCAGCGCGTGGACGTTCTACGGCCGCAGCTACCGCAAATCGACGCCGGAAGCCGCCGCCAAAGACATGCTGTCGATCAGGGAGCCCAACGTCTTCATCGTCGATGACGTCGCGTTTATCCATCCCGAGCACGGGTTTGCGATCGGTCACGAAATCGAAAAGCGCAAAATCAAAAAGCAGTACTATCTCGAGACTCGTGCCGACGTGCTGTGCCGCAACCCGGAAGTGTTCCGCTACTGGCGCAAGCTCGGCATGGAGTACATGTTCCTGGGGCTTGAAGCGATCGACGAGGAAGGACTGAAGCTGCATCGCAAGCGCTCGTCGATGGGCGTCAACTTCAAGGCGCTCGAAGTCGCGCGCGAGATCGGACTGACGGTTGCGATCAACCTGATCGCGGACCCGTCGTGGGACGAGAAGCGGTTCGAGGTGATCCGCGAATGGGCGATCAGCATCCCGGAGATCGTTCACCTGACGGTGGCGACGCCGTATCCCGGCACGGAGCTGTGGTTCACGGAATCGCGCAAGCTGACGACGCTCGACTACCGGCTGTACGACATCCAGCATGCGGTGCTGCCGACCAAACTGCCGCTGCTGCAATTCTACCAGGAGCTGGTGAAGACGCAGGACGTGCTCAACCGCAAGCATCTTGGGTTTGCGGCGCTGAAGTCGGTGGCGTCGATCGCGGGCAAGCTCGCGCTTCGGGGGCAGACCAACTTTCTCAAGATGCTGTGGAAGTTCAACAGCGTGTACAATCCGGACCGGCAGTTCGCCGAGCACGCGCGCGAAGTGAAGTACGCGATGCGCCCGCCGTCGATGCACAGCGACGGGCGTCCATCCAACGACAAGCTATACATCCACATGCCGAAGCCGTCGCGTCCTGCAGCGCCGGCACCCGCCGTGGGTGGCAGGTGAGGCAGGGAGGATAGTGCCAGGCCTCGGGCAACGCCGCCGCGCTAGCGGAGGAACTTAATTGAATGTGAAACCCGCGCGGTGGGTTTCACGCTTCCTTCGGCAGGGGTGACCCCTGCACCCGGTGACAAGAGAAGATGCGGGACTTTCGTCCCTGTTAGAACTTGTTAAGGGAAAGGCAGGGCGCTGTGGCATGAGCCGCAGTCGGCTAAGATAGCGAGGCGGATAAAGCTACAGTCGAAGGCCGCTATGAAGTTGAGAGCGGAGTTCGATCGGAAAACAGACGGTCCGGGATTCTCCGCCGCAGCGGCTCTGAATGACAAACAAGTCGTCTTGACCAAACGACCAAGTGAATCCTAGCTCGCGATCTTCTCCTGCGCGTTGCGCAGCGCGTTGAAGACGACCGGCGGCACGCGCAGGCCAACCTCGGACTCGTAGATTGCGCGGACTTCGGAGAACGCGTCGTCGCCGGCGAGCGTGAGTGCTGCGACGCGATCGAGCAGCGTTTTTTTCTCGTCGGTTAGCGCGGCGTCATTCATCTCCATCAAGCCCCAGACGTCCCACGGGAGCATTTCCATCCGGTTGAGCGAGGCGAGGTCGCGGAGCACGTTGCCGGCGATGAACCACAAGCCGCTCTCATTGATATAGGACAGGCCGAAACGACTTGCGTCGGCGCGGCCGGAGCGGCATTGCTGCCACGCGTCGCCGGCGATGATGAAGCGGTTGCGCGGCACGTCGAGCGGGTTGAAATCGACCTTCAATGCTTTGCGCTGAATCGCGTCGAGCTGCGCGTCCACCAATATCCATCGCGACTCGGCGGCGTTCCAGTACTCGCATACCCAATGGTCTTCGAACTTGCCCGGCGTGAAGTATGCGCCGAAACCGCATCGCGTGCGCGCGGGAGTTCCCTGTTCGCGCAGGACAGAACAGAGCATCAGCGAGAAATGACGACAGACGCAGGGCATCCGTTGGGCGAAATCGCGGGGGACTCTGAGCGGGCGCGCGTCGAGCGCGTGAATGCGCGACAGCATCTGCGCGAGCGGGCGGATGTGCGCGTCGTCGCGCTGCGCTTCGGACAACTTGAGACCGTACAGCCAGGGCGCGATGTCGCGATGAATCAGCACGCCTTGGACGACATCGCATAGCGATGCGAGGTCGCGGGCCAGCGCGCGGAATTCGTCCGCGTGCGCTCCCAGAGCGGTCATGGGACCAGCGCCTCGGTAGTACTCCTGCGGACTCTGCATTTCAAACCCCCCTAGCAAGAGCGGAATCCTGAATCGCGCACGAAAAACTCGCGCGCTGTATCAGGACCCTCACCTTCATCCTCTCCCTTGCAGGGAGAGGAGACAGAATTACGCAAAGCTCTCCTTCGGACTGGTAGTCACGCGGCGGTGTCGCAGACCGAAGCGAGATACCGCGCGAGCTTTCCGAGCGCACCCTCCCAGCCGGGCCGGACATTCGAATTGGAAAGCTCTTCGATCGATGACTGGGCGTCGCGGATGGCGTCGGACTCGCTGGCGGCTGCGCCAATCATGCCGTTGCGGTTCGTGTTCTCGACAAACCAGAACCAGCTCTGTTGAGAGTTCCACACCTCGAAGCCGACACCCAAGTGATGCTTGCTGATTCGCATTAGTCCGTCCTCGCTATTTCAACGTCCGAAAATTTTTATCGTCCTGCCATATAGTCGTTCGTCCGATCCCAAAATCGACAAATCACCCACCCGAGAGCGCAGGGTAAATCCACACTTCGGATTCATCGGAAACCTGGGTTGCGGCGCCTTGCATGAAGCGCACGTTCTCGCCGTCGACGAAGACGTTGACGTGGCGGCGGATGTTGTTCTGATCGTCGAGCACGCGCTGGCGGATTGCGGGGTAGTCGCGGCCGAGCATCACGAATGCCTCGCTGATCGACATGCGCACGTCGAGCGGCAGCCGCAGCTCGACGATCTCGTTATCGCCGGCCCATCGGCGCAGAGCGGATGGCAGATGCAAACGCATCGCGGCACTCAGGCGACCTCCACGGCTCTGACGCACAGCACCGCGGGCAGCCAATCGGCGATTGAATTCCAGCTTTCGCCCTCGTCACGCGACGCGAACAGTTGACCGCCGCGCGTGCCGAAGTACAGCCCCGCGGGCTTGAGGCTGTCTGACGTGAACGCGTCGCGCAGCACCGAGAAGTACGCGTCGTGCTGTGGGAGTCCGTTGCCGAGCGGTTCCCATGACGCGCCGGCGTCGCGCGTGCGCCAGACCTTGATCGCGCCGTCGATCGGGGCGCGAAACTGGTCGGACTCGAGCGGAATGAGATACGCGGTATCGGCGCGGCTCGGATGAGCGACCAGCGGAAAGCCGAACTCCGACGGCAGTCCCTCGTGGATATCGATCCACGAATCGCCGCCGTCGTCGCTGCGGTAAACGCCGGGATGATTCTGCAGGTAGATGCGTGCGGGATTCTTGGCGTCGAAACGCAACTTGTGCGCGCATTGCGGACCGAAATGCGGCGCGTGCGGGGGCCCGCCTTCCATCCGCACGCCCTGGTTGCGGCGCGTCCATGACTCGCCGCCGTCGTCGGTACGATAAACGCCGGCCGACGAGATGCCGACGATCACGCGCTTCGGATCGCGGGGGTCGGGCAGAATCGTATGCAGGCAGAGACCGCCGGCGCCTGGCATCCAGTACGGACGCTCGGGATGGTTGAGCAGCGACTCGACGGGATGAAACGTCTCGCCGCGATCGTCGGAGCGATAAAGCGCCGCCGGATCGGTGCCCGCGAACACCACATCGGAGCCGATTAGCGGCGCGGCTTCGAGCGCCCACACCGCGTTCAGCGAGAGACCGCTGCCGGCCGGGAACTTCACGTTGCCGTCTTCCGGTTCGTGCCAGCTCGCGCCGAAATCGTCGGACCAGCTAACGAGCGCGCCCCAATGCATACTCCAGTTTCCAACCAGGATACGCGGCGCCTTTTTATCCGGAAGATAGGCGGTAGAGTAAACCGCCTGACCTTTGAAGTAGGGTCCCGCGATTGTGAACTCGCGGCGGCTGCGATCGCTGCGGAAGATGAACGCCCCCTTGACGGTCCCGACGATCACCAGCAGGTCGCCGCTTTGTGGCGTGATTGATTTGGCGCGTTCCATAATCACCTCCGGAAGAAGTATCGTCTCTATCTGGCGGTCGCCAGGTACTCCGCGAGGCAGTCAAGCGAGCTGCTCCATCCGCTGTTGTGCATGTCGCGCGCCGTGACGGACTCGAAGACCGCATTGTGCAATGTGAGTTTGGTCTTGCCGCCGACATCCTCGAACAGCAGCGTCAGCGTCGTTTCGGGGCGCGTGGGATTGCCGTCGGCATCCGCCCAGCTCCCGACCATGACGAGGCGCTCCGGCGGGACGACCTCGCGATAGACGCCCTGCGTCCAGTGATCGTCGTTGTCGGGGCCGCGCATGTGGATTCGATAAGCGCCGCCCGGACGCAGTTCATTTTTGAGGACCGTGCTGGTGAAGCCTCGCGGACCCCACCAGCGCGCCATGTGTTCGGGCTCGGTCCAGGCCTTGAAGACGAGGGTTGGCGGCGCGTCGAAGATGCGCGTGATGACGAGGACGCGATCGGCAGGCTCGGTGACGAGATTACTTGCTGCTCCCATGGCTTTTCTCCCTGTAGTCAGGCTGTTGCGAGAAACTCGGCGAGATGCTCCAAAGTTTCGGTCCATCCCTGGCGCGCGCCGCGCGTCGAGTCGGTTTCGATGGAGAACGTCTGATGCACGGTGAGCCTGGTCTTGCCGCCAAGGTCGGCGAAGGTCACCGTGGTGAGCACTTCGTTGGTGTCGTTATCCAACATGCCGGCCCAGACGATCCGCTCAGGCTCGACGATTTCGCGAAAGACGCCGTTCATCCAATGGTCCTGGCCGAAGCCGCGCATGCACAGGCGGAACTTGCCGCCGGCGCGGAAATCCATCTCGCAGGCAGGCACGGTGAAGTTGTTGGGCGCGAACCAGCGCATCAGGTGTTTGGGCTCAGTCCACGCGTTGAAGACGAGCGCGCGGGGCGCGTCGAAGATGCGCGTGATGGTGAGCTCGCGATCGCCGGTCCTTACTTCGGCGGCGGCGGTCATTGCGCTGCTCCCTCGAAGTTGATCATCCAGGGCGTGCCGAATTGATCGACCAGCGCGCCGAAGCGCTCGGCCCAGAAAGTCTTCTGTATCGGCATCGACACGGAGCCTTTCTCCGACAGCGCTTTGAAGATTTTTTCGGCCTCGGTGGCAGTATCGACGCCCAGAGACACAGAGAAACCTTTCATCGGCTCGTAGCGATCGGGCGGAGCGTCGGAGCCCATCAATACCTGGTCGCCGATGGTGATGCGCGCGTGCATGACCTTGTCGCGATGTGCCGCCGGCACCTGGTCCGCCATCGGTGATTCGCCGAACGTCATGATCATGCCGATTTTGCCGCCGAGGAACTTTTCGTAGAACTTGAACGCGGCGGCGCAATTTCCGTTGAAGTTCAGATAGGGATTGAGTTGCATGATTTTCTCCTATTTTTTGCGGCCGTTTTTCGTTTCTTTCTGTTTCAGTTCGCGCTTTTGCAACTCGTGCAGATAATCCTCGAGGCGATCTAAGCTCTCCTCCCAGAAACGGCGATAACGCTCGAGCCAATCCGACGCATCCTTGAGGGGAGCCGCGGCGAGCCGGCACGGGCGCCATTGCGCCTCGCGGCCGCGCTCGATCAAACCGGCGCGCTGCAGCACCTTGAGGTGCTTGGAGATGGCGGGCATGCTCATCTCGAAGGGCTCGGCCAGCTCGGACACGGAGGTCTCACCCGAGGCGAGGCGGGCGAGGATCGCGCGGCGGGTGGGGTCGGCGAGGGCGGCGAAGGTCGCGTTGAGATGTTCGGACGATGTGGGCTGCTGAACCATTCAGTTAAATAACCTACAAGTTAAATACATTGGGGGCCGATGAGTGTCAAGTGCCTGTGAACGATCGGTCTTAAATCCATGCTGACTTGTCCAAAAGGTTCTGACGACGTACAAGACAGATTACGGTCGGAATCCGATGCGCAAAAGCCTGGAAAACTACTACGCCGAAGAAATGTATGAGTGCGATCGCGTGCGCGATTCCGCTCGAGTCGTCGTGCCGATGGTGGCAGCGCTGACTCATCCGGCGAGTGTGGTGGACGTCGGTTGCGGCCGCGGCGCGTGGCTGAGCGAATTCAAGGCGCAGGGGATAGAGAAAATCGTCGGACTCGACGGCGACTATCTCAAGCCATCGACGCTGCTGTTTCCGGCCGATTGCTTTCGTCCCACCGATCTGAGCGGCGAGTTCGAGATTCCAGCGGGTCGCTTCGATTTAGCCGTCTGCCTCGAGGTTGCCGAACATCTCCCGGCGCGCAATTCGCGGCACTTGGTGCGCCAGCTTACCTTGGCGGCGCCGCAAGTGCTGTTCTCCGCGGCGCCTCCCGGCCAGGGGGAAGGGCGGGGGGGACACATCAACTGCCAGCCGTTGTCCCACTGGCGGAAAATTTTTGAAGAGTTCGGATTCAGAATGCTTGATCCACTCCGGCCGAAACTTCGCGACGACCGGCGTGTGGCCTGGTGGTATCGTCAAAATATGGTTCTGTTCGCATCGCCCGAGGCAACCGCCGCCAATCCGGCGTTGGCGGACTGCGAGGAGGTCCCGCGGGGGCTTGAGTCCGAATGGGTCTACATGTCGGTGGCCGGTGCCCGATCTGTCGGGCCTGCGACGCGGGTGCGGAGGCTGACTCGCAGAGTTCTTCGCCGCGCCAAAAAAGCATTGCAGCCGAAAGCCTGAATGGCCAGTGCCGACTCCGGCTGTTTTTCAGAGCGATTTGTACCAGTCGGCGAGCGCGCGGCCGCTCTCGTGCGGCGAGTCTTCCTGGATGAAATGGACGCCGTTGACCGTCACCTCGCGCTGATTGGGCCAAGTCCGGCAGTACTCGCGCTGCGCGCCGGTCAGAATGGCGCCGGGGTCGGCGTTGACGAACAACTTCGGCGTCGCGCTCTTTTCAAGCCACTTCGAATAGCTGCTGACGATTGCGACGACATCCGCGGGCTCGCCGTCCAGAGGAATTTCGCGCGGCCAGGTGAGCGTCGGTCGGCGCGACTCGCCGGGCTGCAAGTAAGGCTTTCGATACACGTTCATTTCGTCGTCGCCAAGCTTGCGAATGATGCTGCCGGGCAGGATGCGCTCGACGAAAATATTTTTGTTCAGAATCATGTCGTCGCCGGCCGGACTGCGAAGCGCCTTGAAGATTTCGACGGCCGGCTTCGACCATTCCGACCATTGCAGCGGCCTGACGATCGCTTCCATGTAGGCGATGCCCTTGACGGCCTCGGGATGCCGCGCGGCCCAGTGAAAGCCGAGCGCGGAGCCCCAGTCGTGCACGACCAGCGTGACGTTGTGCTTGAGATTGAGGCCCTCGAAGAACGCGTCGAGGTGCATTGAATGGTCGGCGAAGCGATAGGCGCCGGTGGCGGACGGGCCCGATGCGCCCATCCCGATGAGGTCAGGCGCGACGCATCGCGCGCGCGGGGCGAGGTGCGGAATGATGTTGCGCCACAGGTACGACGAGGTCGGATTGCCGTGGAGAAAAACGATCGGATCGCCGGCGCCGGTGTCGGCGTAGGAAATCCAGGTGTTGATGAGCTCGAGTTTTTTGCGCGGATGCGGATCCGCGGCGGAAATTTTCATGTCGTTGCCGGCCATGATGCATCTCCTCTCGACGAACAATTCGACTGATACGACGCCGCCAGTTTACGCGCAAGCGATGATCGGTGTTTCACTGTTTGCCCTGGCGGGCGCGGCGGGCGCAAAATCGCCGCAGTCAGGCAAAACGTCGAGTAGCGCGAGGACGAATCCGATGGCCGAGAATCGCAAGCGAAAGTTCTGGGGATGGGGCTACGAGGACCAGGGGCCGACGCCGGAACAGCAAAAGCACATGGCTGAGCGAATGGCCAAGCGATTCGGACTCGGGCCGCTCGAGCTCATGCCGGCGCCAAAGGAAAGCGAGCTGAATCTGCGCGCGCCGCGGGTGAAGCCGCCGTCGGCGCTCGAAGCGGTTTGCTCGACCAGCGCGCACGAGCGCGCGGGGCATACCTACGGCAAGGGATCGCGCGATATCAGGCGGGCGTTCCGGCGCTACTATCCGAATCCGATCGACGTCGTCGCGTTTCCGCGCGATGAGAAAGAACTGGTTCGCGTCCTCGAATGGTGCGACGGCGCGCAGATTGCGGCGGTGCCATACGGCGGCGGCTCGAGCGTGGTCGGCGGCGTCGAGCCGCCGGAAGGCGACCGCTATCGCGGCGCGGTGTCGATCGATCTGATGCATCTGGACAAAGTGGTCGAGGTCGACAAGGTCTCGCGCGCGGCGCGGATCCAGGCCGGGGTGTATGGTCCCGCGCTCGATGCGCAGTTGAAGCCGCATGGCTTGACCATTCGGCATTTTCCCCAATCGTTCGAATTCTCTACCCTCGGCGGATGGATCGCGACGCGGTCGGGCGGGCATTTCGCGACGCTGTACACGCATATCGACGACTTCGTCGAATCGCTGCGCGTAGTGACGCCGGCCGGAATCGTCGAGTCGCGGCGCCTGCCCGGCTCGGGCGCGGGTCCAAGCCCGGACCGGATGTTCATCGGCTCGGAGGGGA
Source organism: uncultured delta proteobacterium (assembly GCA_963842085.1). GTDB lineage: Bacteria > Desulfobacterota > Binatia > Binatales > Binataceae > Binatus. The sequence continues at coordinate 201,250 of CAWJET010000001.1, read as the reverse complement.
TTCTCGGCATCATCACCGAGGCGTGGATGCGGCTGCAGGATCGGCCGACGTTTCGCGCGGGCGCATCAGTGCCGTTTCCGAGCATGATCAAAGCGGCGGAGGCGGTGCGCCGGATTTCGCAGGCGGGGCTCTATCCCGCGAACTGCCGCGTGCTCGACGAAGGCGAGGCGTTCAATTCCGGCGCCGGCAACGGCGAGGAGGCGGTGCTGGTGCTGGCGTTCGAGTCCGCGGACCATCCGCTGGAACCGTGGATGAAACGCGCGCTTGAATGCTGCGCCGATCACGGCGGGAAAATTCCGGCGGACGCGGCGAAGACTCGCACCGACGCCGAGGCAACGCACGAAGGATCGGCGGGCGCGTGGCGCAACGCGTTTCTGAACGCGCCGTACCTGATGGACACGGTGGCCGCGATGGGGATGGTGAGCGACACGTTCGAGACGTCGATCACGTGGGAGCGCTTTCCGGACTTTCATCGCAATATGATGGAGTGTGCGCGCGACGCGATCGCGCGGGTGTGCGGCAAGGGCACGGTCACGTGCCGATTCACGCACGTTTATCCAGACGGGCCCGCGCCGTACTACACAGTGCTGGCGCCGGGCAAACGCGGCACCGAGATCGAGCAATGGGACGAGATAAAGGCGGCGGTGTCAGACCGGCTGATCGCGCTCGGCGGCACGATCACGCATCACCACGCGGTCGGCCGCTACCATCGGCCGTGGTACGACCGCCAGCGTCCCGACGGATTCGCGCTGGCGCTGAAAGCGGCGAAGCGGGCGCTCGATCCGCGCGCGATTCTCAATCCGGGCGTGTTGATCGATCCGGATTGATTGGGCGCCGGAAAGGGAGAGGCAGAATCTTGAATCGCGCGCGAAAAAAATCGCGCGCTGAATAATGACCCTCACCTTCGATCCTCTCCCTTGCAGGGAGAGGGGACGGAACGTGCGGCGCTAGTCGTCGATGTTGAGTTGCTTTTTTGCTGCGTCGGTCATCATGTGCGGCGTCCATGGCGGGTCCCACACGATCTCGACGCACGCGTCGGCGCATCCTGGGATGCCGAGCAGCTTGTCCTGGATTTCCTGCGTGATCATCATGCCCATCTGGCAGCCGGGCGCGGTCAGCGTCATCGTGACGTTGACGACGCGGTTGTCGATCTGCACGCCGTAGATTAGTCCGAGGTCGACGAGATTGACGGGAATCTCGGGGTCGTAGCACTCGCGCAGCACTTCGTAAACGTCGGCCTCGGTCGGTGCGGGCGAATTCTCCATAGCGCAGAGTCTAGTATATAAGAGGATGGGTGTGCGCGAAATCGCGATCCCGCGGCGCGCATTCACCGGAGGTCCGATATGCCGGATAAGGAAGAGCTGTACGACGAGGCGATCGACGCATACGCCGACGACAAGTTCGACGAAGCGATCGAGTTGTACAAACGGGCGCTCGAGATCGATCCGAAGTACGTCGATGCGATCCACGGGATGACGATGTGCTACCAGGCGAAGGGGGATCTCGACGCGGCGATCGAGCTGACGAAAAAATATATCGCGCAGGAGCCGGAGGACATCCTGGCGCACACCAACCTCAGCATGTTTTACCAGAAGAAGGGCATGGTGCCGGAAGCGGAGGCGGCCGGCGCCGAGGCGCGGCGACTGGACTGGAAGCGGCAACTCAAGGAAGGCAAGAAGTAGGGCGTCGATGAAACTCAAGGACAAAGTTGTACTGATCACCGGCGGCGGCTCGGGGCTCGGGCGCGAGATGGGACTGACGTTCGCGCGCGAGGGCGCGAAGATCGGCGTCAACGACATCAGGCCCGAGTCGGCGCAGAACGTCGTGACAGAAATCGAGCGGGCGGGCGGGATGGCGCGGCCGTTGGTCGCGGACGTGTCGAGCAGCGCGGCCGTGGCCAGGATGTTCGCGGACTTCATCGCCGCATTCGGGACTATCGACATCATGATCAATAACGCGGGGATAGGACGGACTCGCGACGCGAGCGAGGTGGTCCCGACTCATCAGAAGACCGACGAGGACTGGCACAAGATGCTGGCGACGCATCTCGACGCGACGTTTTACTGCACGCGCGAGGCGCTCAAGGTGATGATCCCCAAGCAGTCGGGACGCATCATCAATATGGGCTCGATCGCGGGCACCACGGGGCTGGCATTTGCCTCGGACTACTGCGCGGCGAAGGGCGGGATAATCTCGTTCACCAAATCGGTTGCGCGCGAAGTGGTGACGATGGGGATTCTGGTCAACTGCATCGCGCCGGGATTTATCGAAACGCCGATGACCTCGATCATCGAGGGCGAGATGCGGAAGCAGATCGAAGCGATCACGCCGATGGGGCGGTTCGGTCAGCCGAGCGATATCGCGGCGGCGGCGCTATTCCTGGCCTGCGATGATTCGAAATTCATGGTCGGCCAGGTGCTCAGCCCCAACGGCGGCTATGTGATTTGAACTCCGTCGAGTGCGGACCGCTGATAGTGCCCCGATGCTGACGCGGTCCGCGGGAATCCTGATTCCGCTGTTCTCGATCCGCACGCGCTACAGTCTCGGACGCGGGGAGATACTGGACCTCGCGCCGATGATCGATTTCGCGCTGTCGATGGGTCATCGCGCGATCCAGTTGCTGCCGTTGGACGAGACCGGGCCCGACGGTCTCAGCCCGTACAGCGCGATGAGCGTGATGGCGATCGATCCGATGTACATCTCGATCGGCGGGTTGCCGGGAGTCGGGCGGGTTCTGCAGGCGCGTGCGCGCGCGGCGGTCGGGAGAGCGCGCGTTGTTCCGCGTGCGATTATACGGAGAGAAAAATTCGCATTGCTCGAGCGCGCGTACCGGGCGGCACGAGCGCGCGGCGGACGCGATGAAGGCGCGCAACTCGACGCGTTCATCGAGGCCAACTCGTACTGGATCCACGACTACACTTTGTTCCGCGCGCTGAAGGAGCGCTTAAACCGGACGAGCTGGGAGACGTGGCCGGCGGAAATTGTGCATCGCGATCCCGCAGCGCTGATGCTCGCGCGCCGCGAGCTGGCCGACCCGATCGAGATGTACGGCTATTGGCAGTTCGTCGCGCATCGGCAGTGGTCAGAGATGCGCGCGCATGCGGCGTCGCACGGCGCATTCATCGGCGGAGACCTCGCGTTCTCGCCGTGCCGGGACAGCGCCGAGGTGTGGGCCAACCAGGACGAGTTCGATCTGACGCGCACGGTGGGCGCGCCGCCCGACGGTTTCAATCCCAAGGGACAGCGATGGGGCCTGCCGCTGCCGAACTGGAACCAGATGCGCGCGGCTGGATTCAAGCTGCTGCGAGCGCGTGCGCGTCACGCCAGTTCGCTCTATGACTTGCTTCGAATCGATCACGTGGTTGGGTTGTATCGAACTTTCAATTTCGGTTCCGACCCGGACGCACCCGGAACTTTCACGCCGCTGGACGAAAACGATCAGCGGCTGCAGGGTGAAGAAGCGATCCGCACGATCAAGCAGGAGGCGGGCGCTACGGAACTGATCGCCGAAGACCTGGGCACCGTGCCGCCGTGGGTGCGTGCGTCTCTCACGCGGCTGGGCGTGCCGGGATACAAGGTAATGCAATGGGAGCGCGACTGGGGACGCGCCGACGAGCCATTTCTCAGTCCGGCGACCTATCCCGAGCTTTCGCTCGCGACCACGGGGACGCATGACACCGAACCTCTGGCCGTGTGGTGGCGCGAGCAGCCGATTGCGGAGCGCGAGAAATTCGTGCGCGAACTCGGTCTCGAAGGCAAGGTGAATCCGCGCCGCATGCTCGAGGAGGCGGCCCGCGACGCGATCCTGGCTGTGCTGTACGCGGCGCCGTCGCAGCTGGTGATAATTCCGATCCAGGATTTGTTTGGATGGAGTGCGCGGATAAATCGGCCCGGAACGACCAACGACTCGAACTGGACCTATCGGCTCCCGCTGACGCTGGAACGGATGCGCCGCAGCCGCGCGATACAGTCGCGCGTCGCCAAGCTGCGCGAAATCGCGATACGCAGCGGACGGTTCACGTGAATTTTAGCGCGGAGAACTTTATCGCATGTGAAACCCGCGGTGGGTTTCACGTTTCCTTCGGCAGGGGTGACCCCTGCACCCGGTGAGATAAAGATGCGAGACTTCGTCCCGGTTAGAACTTCTTTGCGTGTCTTACTGAGCGTAGCGAATCTTACCATCCCGTGAAAATAACGGGCGAGGGATCAGACTCTCAAGTTGTGGGGTGGATGGGGGTTGAACTATAAGCATCACTGGCTGCTACTTCTGATCGGCAGTACTCAGGGAGCATGTTTCCCGGAGGCAGCGATGGGACCACTGGAAGGAATCCGCGTACTCGATTTGAGCATGGTGGTGTCGGGTCCGTTCTGCACCATGATGCTCGGTGACCTCGGCGCCGACGTAATAAAAATCGAGCCGCCTGAAGGCGACGTGTCGCGCAACGTCACCGGCCAGGTGCGCGGCGGCGTGCCGGTAGGCATCCTCAACTGGAATCGCAACAAGCGCGCGATGATGCTTGATCTCAAGCAGTCCGGCGCCGCGGAGGTGTTTCTCAAGATGGCCGAGCGCGCGGACGTCGTGGTGCAAAACGTGCGTCCCGGCGTGGTCGATCGGCTGGGCGTCGGCTACGACGCGGTCGCGGCGCGCAATCCGAAGATCGTTTACTGCTCGATCGCCGGCTACGGTTTTTCGGGGCCGTCGGTCAACAAGCCCGCGTACGATCCGATTATCCAGGGGATGGCGGGCGTGATGACCTCGCAGCGCACACAGGGGCGGCCACGCGCGGTCAAGAATATTCTCGGCGACAAGGTCACGGCGATGACGGCGGCGATCTCGATCCTCGCGGCGCTGACCGAGGCGCAGCGCAGCGGCAAAGGACAGCATCTCAAGATCGCGATGATCGACGCCGTCGCCTACTACCTGATGCCTGACACCGCATCGCGGCACACGTATCTTCCGCACGACGCCGGAGTCGCGCCGTCGATGAACACGCTCGAGCCGTTTCAGACGGCCGACGGCTTCATCACGATTGCGCCGCTTACCGACAAGCATTGGACGGCGATTCTCGAGGCGGTCGGGCATCCGGAATGGTTCGAGGGCGACGAGCCGCGGCCGGACCGAGTGAAGCGTTCGATCAAGAGCCTGATCACCCTGTTCCCGACGCAACCTTCGGCTTACTGGCTCGAGCGGATCGAAGCCGCCGACGTGCCATGCGGACCGGTCAACGACTACGACTCGATCTGGAACGATCCGCAGTTCGTCGCGAATGAGACGTTCTTCGAATACGAGCATCCGCGGGCCGGGCGCGTGCGCGCCGTACGGTCGCCCGCGCGATTCTCGCGCACCGAGCCCGAGTTGTGGCGTCACGCGCCCGACCTGGGGCAACACACCGACGAAATTCTCGGCGAGTTTGGATTCGGCGCCGGCGAGATTTCCGAGCTGAGAGCCAATCGGATCGTCAATTGAGCCATCGCTCGCTCAGCCGCGCGCTGGCCTGCGCAACTGTTGGCGCAATTTTCGTCGCCGCGCTCGCGACCGTGCAGGGATGCTCGACGCAGCAGCCCGCGCCTGCGCAGCCCGGGCGCGAAGCCGCTGCCGTTCCGAGCGCGAAGCCAACCCCCACCGGCGCTCCGATCGGCACGCATGCGCCGTACGCAATCACGGCGGGTCTCGACGGCAACCTGTGGTTTACCGAGTACCAGGGCGACGGCATCGGCAGGATGACCCCGTACGGCGCCACCAAGCGCTTTCAGATCGATCCCGACGGATTCGCCGAACGAATAACCGCCGGTCCCGACGGCGCAGTATGGTTCACCGATCCGCCCGGCAACCGGATCGGCCGGGTCGCACCCGACGGCAAAATCGCGTACGTCAAACTGCCTCACTCGGACAGCGGACCGGCGGGAATCACTTCGGGCCCCGACGGTAATATCTGGTTCACGGAGCATTCGGGCAATCGCATCGGGCGGCTCAGCACAACGGGCACGCTGACCGAGATCGAGCTGCCCAACGGCGCAGGTCCCGCCGAAATAGTCGGCGGCAGCGACGGCAACCTGTGGTTCGCCGAGGACAAGGCGAACCGCATCGCGCGCGTCACGCTCTCCGGCAACGTCAAGGAATTCGCAATCCTGGCGCCAGACAGCCGCCCCGCGATGATGGCGCTCGGACCCGACGGCAACGTCTGGTTCACCCAGCCGCAGGCCAACAAGATTGCCAGCATCACGCCCGGAGGCTACATCACGGAGTACGCGTTGCCCACGGACGGGGTGCCGCTCGGAATTGCGGCGGGTGGCGACAAAAATCTCTGGGTCACGGTGATTCGCGCGCACCTGATCTATCGCGTGACTCCGAAGGGAGAGTTCACGGCCTTCCCGATGCCTCAAAATTCGATGGCGACTTTCATCACGGCCGGTCCCGACGGCAGCCTTTGGTTCACCGAGCCCAACGGCAAGGTTGGCCGTCTCAGGACCTCGGGCGAGGCCAGGGAATTCGTCTTCTCCAATCCCTACAGCGAGCACAACGAGCACAAGTGAGCGCGCCGGCGATGCTCGTGACGCCGGTGTTGGCGCGTCTGTTCCGTTCGCCGGGTTTTGCGGTATAAGCGCACTATTACACGAACCAAAACGCTGGCCGCGTTTGGATTCCGGCATTATGCCGCAAGGGAGAATTGAGCGATGGGCAAGCTCGACGGAAAAGTAGCCGCCATCACCGGCGGCGGTCGCGGCATCGGCCGCGGCATCGCGAGGGCATTCGCCGCGCAGGGATGCGCAGTAGTAGTCAACGATCTTGGCGTCACGGTCGCGGGCCAGAAGGAAACTCAATCGCCCGCCGACGACGTAGTCAAAGAAATCAAAGGCGCGGGCGGCAACGCCGTATCCAATCACATGGATATCGCCACCGTCGCAGGCGGCGAAGGCCTGGTCAACCAGGCGATCAAGGAATTCGGCAAGCTCGACATCCTGGTTAACGTCGCCGGCATCCTGCGCGACCGCATGATCTTCAACATGTCCGAGCAGGAATGGGACGACGTGATCCGCGTGCACCTGAAGGGGCACTACTGCACGATTCGTCCGGCGTCGGCGCACATGCGCGAGCGCAAGTACGGCAGGATCATCAACTTCTCGTCAAACTCGGCGCTCGGCAGTCCCGGCCAGCCGAACTACGCAGCGGCCAAGGCGGGAATCCTGGGCCTGACGTACTCGAGCGCGAACTCGCTGCAGAAGTACGGGATCACGGTTAATGCGATCATGCCGGGCGCGTCGACGCGCATGACCGACACGATTCCCGCGGGCAGGATGCCCGGCGCAAGCGGAATCCCGCAGTCGGACAAAGTCGAGGGCACCCCGCGCGATCCGGCCAACGTCGCGCCGATCGTCGTGTTCCTCGCCAGCGACGACGCCGCGAACGTCACCGGGCAATGCTTCGGCGCGTCGGGCTACCGCATCATGCGCTATCGGCACATCAGGGCCGACAGGATTCTGTACAACAACGGCCCGTGGAACATCGACGAACTGTTCGAGCGGCTCAAGAGCACGCTGCTGGTGGATCTGAACCAGCCGCGAATGTAGGTGAAGTATCCGGGCGCCCGCCGTCAATGACCGTTCGGCTTGGCTGCGGGCGTTGCAATCTCAAAGCTCGCGTCGAGAAATTTGACGACGCGCGCCGCGTAGCCCTTGGGATCCTCGTAGATCGCGTCGCCGTGACCGCCGGACGGCACCGTCCACATCTGCGCGTTGAAGCCGGCCGCGTCGAGAATCGCCTTGCCGTCCGCAAGGGGAGTTACCTGGTCGTCGCGATTCTGAATGATGAGCAGCAAGCAACCGCCGAGCTTGCCCGCGTCGGTCGCCGGCGAGATCTTGTCCAGCGGGCGGCCGAACCACAGCTGAGCTTCCCACATTATGGTGCTGACGAACGCGGGATTGAGCCGCGACATCGACGGGCTGCGCATGAACAGTTGCTCGAGGTTCGCGTAGGAACTGTCGGCGACGATCGCGGTGAAGACCGGCTGTTCGGCCTGCGCCATGATCGCGCCGGCGGCGCCTTCAGCTATTCCAAGCACGGCGATTTTGTCGAAGCCGTCATCTTTGAGCGTGCGCGCGGTCGCCAGGGCGAATTTGCGTTTCAGCATTCCCCAGTTGATTCCGTAGCTCGGATTGTTGACGCTGTAGGTCGCGACCACGGTGTAGCCGGCGTCCAGCAGGAACTTGACGTACGGAATCATCGCGGTTTCCGGCGCTCCCGCCCCCGGCAGAATCACCACCACTTCACGCCGATGGCCCGGGAAGTACCATCCGACCACGCTGACCTGATGATGGCGGATGCCGTCCTCTTCGACCACGCCGCAATCCAATCGCTCCGGCTCGACGCCGCCGAGAGCGGCGCTGATATCGGTTATCGAGCCCCGCTGGAACGCCGGGACATGCTGTCCGAAAACGTCTTGTCCGCCGCGCCGGAGAAAGTCCGGGTACATCAATGATCGCGCGACGAACAAGGCTGCTCCGATCCAGAGAACGATCGGGACGCCCAGCAGGATAGCGCCGATGCTAAAGATGCGCCGCGGCTTGCGCTTCGGCGTTGCCGGCTGAGATTCCGTAGGCTCAGTCATCCGCTATGCTTGTGCACGATTGCGCACGCCGCCGCAAGCGCGCTTGTGAGCAGATCATTCGCCACTTATGCTGCGTCACAGGAAGGCGACGCTCATGTCCGATTGGGATCCCGAACTCTACAACCGCTTTCGCCGCTACCGGGCGGAACCCGTCGGGCACATTCTGTCGCGGCTGGAACTCAGCGGTGACGAAAAGATCATCGATCTGGGGTGCGGCTCCGGAGAAAACACGCTCGAACTGGCGCGCCGCAGCCGGCGCGGAACTGTGCTGGGCGTCGACGGCTCGCCCGCGATGATCGAGGCCGCGCGCAAGCTGCTCGACGGCGAGCCCGCCGAGCTCAAGCGTCGCGTCTCATTCGAGTTGCTCAACGTGCCCGACTTTCGCGCCGACCGCGCCTACACGCTGATTTTCTCGAACGCCACCTTTCAATGGATTCCCGACCAGCGCGCTCTCTTCGCCGCATGCTTCGACGCGCTCCGTCCCGGCGGAACGATCGTGGTGCAGATGCCCGCCAACGAGACCGAGACGGCGAAGATGAAAATCGGACAGCTCGCGCGCGAGGCGCCATGGAACACGATGCTGGGCGGGCGCGATCGCGCGTTCCACGAGGAGCCGCCGGGGTTTTACGCCGCGCTGCTCGCGCAGCTCGGCTACGATCGAATCGACTGCTATCACCTGATGTTTCATCATCCGATGGATCGGCCTGCCGACGTCGTTCAATGGTACCGCTCGACCGGCCTGCGGCCCTTCCTCGACGCGCTTCCAAAAAATCGTCACGACGAATTCCTTGCCCAGTTGACGGCTCGGCTGAACGCGGCCTACGGCACTTCCGGGCCGATGACGTTCGACTTCAAGCGGCTGTTTATCTGGGGCCGGCGGCCCGGACCCTGAGATGGCTCGCGCGCGCAATCGTCCCGCGCTCGTCGCGCACGGCGGCGCCGGTAACGCGGGGCCCGGCGCCGAACGCCCTGAGCGGCGCCGCGCGATGATGGCTGCGGTGCGCCTCGGCGCGGGCATTCTTCGCGCTAACGGCAGCGCGCTCGACGCAGTGGTCGCGACGGTCGTGGCCCTCGAGGATCATCCGTTCTTCAACGCCGGCTACGGCTCGTTGCTCAACTCCGAAGGCAACGTCGAAATGGATGCGTCCGTGATGTTGGCGGAGCCCGTCCCGCATTTTTCACGAGGCAAGCGCTCAGACCACTCCGCTCATTCTGACGAAGCTGACTACACCGTCTCGGCCGGTGCGGTTGCCGTGGTAAGCCGCGTGCGAAATCCAATCATGCTCGCGCGCGCCGTGATGGAACATTCGCCGCACATCCTGATGGCCGGCGCAGGCGCGGAAAGCTTCGCGCGCAGAGTCGGCATCCGCCTCGTGCGGCCCCAGGAAATGGTTACAGAGCGTGCTCGCGAACGATGGCGGGCGCGAAAGCAGCAGATCGGGATGCTCGAAGCTGAAGCAGCTGCACGCGCAACGATGGGACATGGCACCGTCGGCGCGGTCGCCGTCGATGTGCACGGTGCGATCGCGGCCGCGACCTCGACCGGGGGCGTGCCGGGCAAACTGTTTGGACGCATCGGCGATTCCGCGCTGATTGGCGCCGGCACTTTCGCGCACGCATTCGGCGCAGCCTCGGCGACCGGGCACGGCGAGGCGATCATCCTGACCGCGCTGTGCCGCGAGGCGGTACTGGCGCTCGCCGACGGCTCGCCCCGGGCCGTCGCGCGCGAGGCGATTGCCGAAATGATCGACGCGACGGGCGCCGAGGCCGGAATTGTGCTCGTCGACCGGCGCGGCAGAATTGGTTATGCGCACAACGCCGCCTCGATGCAGGTGGCGCGGTACGATCCCGCCGGCGGAGTGCAACTTCTGTGGCTCGAGCCGATCGCGACGGCCCGCCATCCGTGACTCCCGAGCGTCCCACTTCCGCGCCGAAAAGTGGGGGCGCCGTGCTGCCACCCGCGATGCTCGCGATCGCTTCGTTGTTCGCGTTTGTCGTTCTCGTGCAGGGAATCAGCGCGCCGTTTCAGAAGGACGCGGAGCCGCAATCGGCCGAGTGGATTCAGAGCATCGTGCGCGACGGTCACTGGCTGATACCGCATGACGCGTACGGCTATACAGATCGCAAACCGCCGCTGTTCTATTGGCTGTCAGCGGTCGTCGCCGAGACGACCGGAGGCACCGTCGACGAGCTTCGCGCGCGCGCAGTGTCTGTGGTGGCAGGCACGGCGCTCGCGGTGAGCGTGCTCGCGTGGACGGCTGCCAACGTCGGCGCATCCGAAGGATGGCTGGCGTTTCTGTTAATGCTCGGCACGTACGGATTTGCGTCGCGCGCGACCGAAGCGCTGACCGATATGCTGCTGACGTTTCTGCTGTTCGCCGCGTACGCGGCGATCTTTCCGCTACTCGAAGACGCGACGGCGTCACCTGCCTCTTCGCGCAGGAAAATATTCGTGGGCGTGATACTCGGATTGGGGGTTTTGACCAAGGGCCCGATTGCGATGGTGCTGTGCGCGCTCGCCGCGTTGATCTACCTGCTGATCGAGCGCCGCAATCCAATGGCGTTACTCCGTCAGCGATGGCCGTGGCAGGTCGTCGCGATTGCGGTCGCGATCGGCGCGGTCTGGTACGTACCGGCGGCGATCGTCGGCGGGCACAAAATCTTGAGGATCATCCTCGCCGAGAATTTCGGACACTTCATGCCGGCCAAACTCGGCGGCACAGGCGAGAGCCACCGCCCCTTCTATTTTATCGCTGCGCGTCTTCTGGGCGGCGCATTCCCGATGACGCTCCTGATACTGCCGGCCGCGCTCGCCTTCTACACTGGCGAGATCGCTGCGGAGAAACGTCGCCCGGTGGTTTACCAAATCAGCATGTCGCTCGCGGTGTTGCTGTTTTTCTCGATCGCCAGCGTCAAGCGCGACGATTACATCTTGCCCGCGCTTCCGGGAATCGCGATCCTCTGCGCGTCGGTGTTCAAGCTGGATGTACGCGGCGCCGCATCAAAGTTACGCGACCCGCTCGTCGTGGTGTTTGCGTTCAGCTCAGTTGCCATTCTCGCTTTTCTTTTTTTCCTTCCGCGCTTCGCCACGCAGATGAAACTCCAATCGAGCGACGAAGCCTACTACACGGTTTTTTTTCAAACGATGGGCGCTTTATTGACCCTGTTCGCGCTCTGCTACTTGGCACTGGACGCTGTCGCGATATTCGGCGTACTGCGGCGGCGCGCGATCCTGGTTGGCGTGGCGTTCGGCCTGCTCGGTCTTTCCCAAAGCCTGCTATGGACGACGAGGTTGCGACCTGGACTGGCTTACGCACGCAGCCTGAAGAGCTTCGTTCCGATTGTTGCCGACCACGTCAAAGGCAATCAGCTATGCATTCCGAGTGGCATCAACTACGAGCTATCGTACTACTATGGCGCCGCGGTGCCCGATCTCAAAAATCCTAAGTGCGGATATCTGCTTGCGACGCCGCGCGAGCTGGACGCTATGACTCCCGAGTATCGCTCGCGGCTCAAGCTCGTTGCGAAGTCCAACTTGATCGGTGGCGGCGGGCCGCCGGCGCTATTTGAAATTTCGCCCGCAGCCGCTAAATAGAGGAATCGATGGCCGACCGCGCTGAACAGGCTGAGCATGCGATGAGTGCGCTGATGCGCTTCGTCGTCTCGCTCATCATCCCTATGTGGGCGCTTGCGATGCTTGCGCTTGGCGTCGAATACCGCTCGATTTGGTGGCTTGGATGCGGGGTGGCGGTCGGTGCGGTCGGACTTCTGCTACTCGTCGGCAACCCGTTGGCGGGTCCCGTGCTCGACGTGCGCGAGAGCTGGCGTCCCGTGTCGCCGCCGGAGGTCGACGCTGACGAAAATCCTGCTGAAACCGCCCACCATTAAGCTGATTTGCGGGCGGTCTCCCGTCAGGATATTCTTTAGATCCGATGCCGATTTTCGAGTACGAATGCTCGCGATGCGGGCTCGTCAGCTCGCACGTGGTGATGGGTTCATCGCGACGCCGCGAGCGTCGCGAGTGTCCCGAATGCGGGTCGGCGCGGCTGCGGCGCGTAATGTCGTCGTTCGCGGTGGTCGAGAGCGAGGCCTCGCGGCTTGCGAGTTTCGACGCGTCCAAACCGCGCGACGATTCGTTCTATCGCGATTCGCGCAACGTCGGACTTTGGGCGAAGAAGCGGGCCAAGGAGATGGGCGTCGATCTCGGGTCGAAATTCGAGGCGACGGTCGAGAAAGCGCGCAGCGGCAAGCTGATCAAGGAGATGACTTGAGGCGCGACTATGGCGGATGAGAAAGACCGGTTGGGCAGCAAGCTCCACGACGTCGAGAAGGCGCGCGAAGATCAGTGGGCGCGACAGCGCGACGTTGAGCTGCTGGAGAAGATGCGCAAACGCGTGAGCCAGACGTCGTGTCCGCATTGCAAGGAATTACTGGTAGCGAGAACCGAGGCCGGCGTGCAGATGCATGCGTGCCCGGCCGGACATGGCGCGTGGCTCGACGCGGCGACGTTGAAGGCGGTGCTGAAGGAGCAAAAAAAAATGCCTGGCGGCCCGATCCACCGGACCGGTGTGCGATGACCAATCAACGCCGGTAGACTTCATCCTGGAGGGCGAAATATGGGCGACGAAAAAGACCGTCTCGGCGACACGCTCCACAACGCTGAGATGGGCCGCGAGAATCAGTGGGCACGACAGCACGATGCAGAAATAATCGAAAGGCTGCGCCTGAAGGACGCCAAGGGAGTCAAATGCCCGCATTGCGGTTCCAAACTCGATGCCAGGGTGCCAATCGGCGTGGGAGGATTGGCTTGTCCAGAGCATCACGGCGCGTGGGCTGACAAGGAGGCGCTCGAGCAGATTCGCGAGCGCTTGGAGAATGCGGCGGCCCTTCACCACGGTTCCCCGGACGAAAAGGCTTTCGGTAAAATCCCAGAGACCGTTGGAGAGCTGCGTCACGAATATCGCAAAGAGATCGACTGTCCCGATTGCGGTGCCAGGCTTGCCGCCAGAGCGGCGATCTCGCCGGGCGCAGTGGGGCTGGCCGGGATGGCCTGTCCGAAGGACCACGGCGCGTGGCTTGATGAGAACATGGTTCGCGAAATCCGTAGACGCCTGGACACCGCCGTAGGTATGCACAGCAGCAGCGAGACTCGAAGGTAACGCAATCGCTGCGCTTGCGTCGCCGAAATAGTCAGTCTCCGTAGCGCAGCGCGCAGGTTTGAATTAAGAATTACTTAAGCAAAATCAATCACAGGTGAAGCGATCCTTCTTGACAGCTTAGTCCAGTCCAATTAATGAGGACTCGGTAACATCCAATGTACCTCAACTTCGGCGTGCCGCTGGCGCTTACCATCATCGGGGTCGGTTTCGTGGCGCTGATGTTCGGGCTGCAGAAGCTACTGGCGCCGCAAAATCCGTACGATCGAAAGCTGATTCCCTACGAATGCGGCGAGCCGCCGACCGGCCGCGCGTGGATCAATTTCAACGTCCGCTTCTACCTGATCGCGCTGATTTTCGTGGTGTTCGAGGTCGAAGTCGCGTTCGTTTATCCGATAGCCGCCGTTTACCTGCACTGGGTGCGCTCGGGACACGGCCTTTACGCGCTCAGCGAAATTTTGCTGTTCCTGCTAATCCTGTTCGTCGGCCTGGTTTACGTCTGGGTCAAGCACGACCTGGAATGGATCAAGAAGGTACCGGTCGAAGATTGAGGTAGGTCTTATGCCCTTGTTGAACACGCTTCCCGATTACGTTTTGACCACCAAGACAGACGAACTGCTGAACTGGATGCGCAAATCGAGCATCTGGTACATGCTGTTCGGCCTGGCTTGCTGCGCGATCGAGCTGATGCATACCGGCGGCCCGCGTGCGGACATCGATCGTTTCGGCGCGACGCCGCGCGCGTCGGCGCGCCAGTCGGACCTGATGATCGTCGCGGGCACGCTGACGCTGAAAATGGCGCTCAGGACGCGGCTGCTCTACGATCAGATGCCCGACCCGAGATACGTCATCTCGATGGGTTCGTGCGCGAGCTGCGGCGGACTGTTCCAGCTCGCCTACTCGGTTTGCGACGGCGTCGACAAGATCCTGCCGGTCGATGTGTACGTGCCCGGCTGCCCGCCGCGTCCCGAGGCGCTGACCGAAGGCCTGCTCAAATTGCAGGAGAAGATAATGACCGAGCGCTGGCTGGTGCGCTCGCCCAATGGCAATGGCAAGCAGGTCGCGGCTGCCTGAGTAGATGGAGTCGCTGCAAATACTCGAGCGGGTGAAAAACCAGTTCGGTGATCGAATTCTGGAAATCTCCGAAAAGAAGCCGGATCCGGTTGCGGTGATTGATCCGAAGGCGATCGTCGAGATCGGGAAATTCATGAACGAGGATCCCGAGCTGGCGATGGACTGCCTGTCCAACGAGAGCGGCGTCGACTACAAGGATCGCGTCGAGGTGGTCTATCACCTGTTCTCGTACAAGCATCGGCACGGTGCGGTGTTGAAGGTTAAGCTGCCGCGCGAGAACCCCAGCGTGGCGACGCTCGAGGGCGTGTGGAAGTCGGCGAACTGGATGGAGCGTGAAGTTTTCGACCTGCTTGGCGTGAACTTCGAGGGGCATAGCGACATGCGGCGAATCCTGATGCCGGAGGACTGGATCGGTCATCCGCTGCGCAAGGATTTTGTCGAGCCGGCCGAATACCACGGAATCTCAACAGTTAGAGAGAGCCCGATAATCCGGCTCGACACGAAAAAGAAATGAGCACGCTGCACACCGAAGAAATGACGCTCAACATGGGCCCGCAGCATCCGTCGACGCACGGGGTGCTGCGGTTTATCGTGCGGGCCGACGGCGAGGTGATGCGTGAGGCGATCCCGGACGTCGGCTACCTGCATCGCTCGATCGAGAAGATCGCGGAGAAGGTCGGCTACCACGGCTTCATGCCATACACCGATCGCGTCGATTACGTGTGTGCGATGTTCACCAACCAGGGCTGGGGCATGGCCTGCGAAAAGCTCGCGGGAATCGAAGTGCCGCATCGTGGCGAGTACTGCAGGGTGATCGCGGCGGAGTTTAATCGAATCGCGTCGCATCTGCTGTCGGTCGGCGCGATGGCGATGGATATCGGCGCGGTGACGCCGTTCACGCATGCGATTCGCGAGCGCGAGATGATCAACGATTTGATCGAGGAGCTGTGCGGCGCGCGGCTCACGTTCAACTACATGCGAATCGGCGGCGTGGCGTGGGATCTGCCGCCGGGATGGCGCGAGAAGGCGCTCGCGTACCTCGACCATTTCGATCCGATCCTCGAGGAATACAACGCGCTCATCTCGTGGAACAAAATCTACGTCGAGCGGCTGGCGAACGTCGGCGTGATCACGCCCGCGGAAGCGATCAATTACAACCTGGTCGGGCCCAACCTGCGCGCGTGCGGAATCAAGTGGGACATCCGCAAGGACATCCCGTATTCGGTGTATCCCGAGTTCGAGTTCGACGTGCCGGTTGGCGACGGCCATTGGGGCAAGCTTGGCGACTCGATGGATCGCTACGTGGTGCGGATTCGCGAGATGGCGGAATCGTCGAAGATACTGCGACAGGCGCTGCAGAAGATTCCCGCTGGGCCGGTGCTCGCGAAAGTGGCGCGCAATTTCAAGCCGCCCGCAGGCGAATGCCAGATTCGGCTCGAGAGCGGACGCGGCGACATGGGATGGTACGTCGTGAGCGACGGCACCGGCTATCCATGGCGGGTGCACGTCCGCACGGGATCGTTCGCCGCAATGGGCATCATTCAGAAACTCAGCGCGGGCTTGATGATCGCGGACCTGGTTACGTTGATCGCGAGCCTCGACGTGATCGCGCCGGAGATCGATCGCTAATCCTCGATGGAGACGCTGGTACAAAACCTGATCGCGTCGGGCGCCTTCGGCAAGAACCCTTCGCCGAGCCTGGTTGCCGCAATCGTTGTGTTCGTGATGAGCGCGGTGGTGTTCCTTGGCGTCGCGTTTCCGTTTGCGGGAATCGTGAGCTGGGCCGAGCGGCGGGTGTGGGCGCGAATCCAGTCGCGCGTCGGTCCAAACCGCGTCGGGCCGCAGGGCTTCCTGCAGTGGCTGGCCGATGGCGTCAAACACGTCTGCAAGGAAGACATCATCCCCGACGAATCCGACTCGCCGCTGTTCAAGATGGCACCGTACCTGGTGATGCTGGCGTTCACGTTGCCGTGGGCGGTGATGCCGTTCTCGTCGTCGCTGATACTGGCAGACCTGAACGTGGGCATCCTCTATATGACGTCGGTGACGGCGCTCACGGTGGTTGGCGTGCTGATGGCGGGGTGGGCGTCGAACGACAAGTGGTCGCTGATCGGCGGAATCCGGTCGGCGGCGCAAATAGTCAGTTACGAAATACCGGCGGGGCTTTCGATTTTCCCGGTCGTGCTGATGGCGGGCACGCTGTCGATGCAGGGAATCATCCGCGCGCAGGGCTGGGCGCCGCAGCATTGGTTTTTGTTCGCGAATCCGTTCACGTTCGTCGCCGCCAACATCCTTTATATCTCGGCGCTGGCCGAGGGTAACCGCACGCCGTTCGATTTGCCCGAAGCCGAGTCGGAACTGGTGGCGGGTTTCGCGACTGAGTATAGCGGGATGCGCTACCTGTTCTTCTTCATGGCGGAATGGGGAAATCTGTTCATCATCGGCGCGATAATCACAACCCTGTTCCTCGGCGGGTGGCAGTTCCCGCACATCACTAACAATGTAGTCGTGATGAATATACTCCAGCTGATCACGTTCAACCTCAAAGTACTATTCCTGGTATTCGTGTCGATGTGGATACGCGCGACGCTGCCGCGAGTGCGTATCGATCAGCTAATGACACTTTGCTGGAAATACTTCGTGCCGATTTCATTTGTGGATATGATCGGAACCGCGGTCTGGGTAGCTATTTGGCCCGATGGCAACACCGCGATGGGCTATATCATGTTCGCCGGCGCGCTCGCGCTGGCGGCGATATTTATTCAGCGGGTTATATACTATCTCAAGCGTTCACGGATGGAAGTTTACTTCAATCCGACTATATAGAGGCTATTGATGGGCGCGGTTTCGGAATACGTAACCAATATAAAGGACGCGGTCTCGACTATATTCGAGGGCATGGCGGTAACCGCCTCGCATTTCATGCGCAAGCCGTACACCGTGCAATATCCGGACAGGATGCCGGTGCGCGTGCAGGACACGCTGCCGTTCCGCTACCGCGGAATCCTGGAAGTGGATCTCGAAATCTGCACGGGATGCCTGGCGTGCGAGCGCGCGTGCCCGATCGATTGTATCGTGATCGTGGCCGACAAGGATCCGCAGACTCGGCAGCTGCTGCTGTCGCAGTTCGACATCGACATCGCAAAGTGCATGTACTGCGGGCTTTGCAGCGAGCCGTGCCCGACCGGCTCGATCCATCATACGACGGAGTTCGAGGGCGCTGACTATTCGCTGGAGAGTTTGATTCGCCGCTTCGTCAAGGACCCGGTGGTCGCGTACAAGCCCAAGAAAGGGCCGGAGACCGATCCGGGAATCGCGCCGATTCTGAATCGCGGCATGACCTACCTCGATCAATGGGCGCAACCTGGCGGCGAGAAGCCGGCCGAAGAAGAGCCGGCGTAGCGCGCGCGGCCAGCACGAATCGGGGAAGGGCGAACCGATGCTCGCACAGGTAATATTCTATGCGCTGGCGGCGCTGACGGTGGGGTCGGCGATGCTGGTGGCGTTCTCGCGCAATATAGTTTATTCGACATTCGCGCTGCTCGGCGCATTCATGGGCGTTGTGGGTATTTACATTTTGCTGGCGGCGGACTTTGTCGCGATGGTGCAGCTGCTCGTTTACGTCGGTGGAATATTGGTACTGACTATCTTCGCGGTGATGCTGACGGCGGGAATCGGAGACGTGACCGTGTCGAATCGCGCGGTGGGAACGGGACCGGCGCTCTTCACAGTTGGAATCGCCGCGCTCGTGATGCTGTACGCGGTGATGCGGACGCACTGGCATCAGGCGGCGGCGGTCACGCCCGCGCCGACGACCTACGCGATCGGCAACGCGTTCCTGGGCGACTACGTGCTGCCGTTCGAAGTCGCGTCGCTGGTGCTGTTGGCGGCGCTAATCGGCGCGATTGTGATCTCGCGTCATGAGGCGAGGGAATAGGGGAGCGGGAGAATCGGGATGGGCGGGGGAATAACGCTGAACCACTTCCTGGTGCTTAGCCTGATCGTATTTTCGCTCGGGCTGTTCACGGTTCTGACGCGGCGCAACGCGATTGGAATCCTGATGGGCGTCGAGCTGATCCTCAACTCCGCCAATATCAACTACCTTGCGTTCGCGTTTTACGGCGGAGGCAAATACGACGGGCAGATTTTTGCGATTTTCGTGATCATGCTGGCGGCGGCGGAGGCGGTGATCGGATTGGCCGTGGTGCTGGCGATTTATCAGAACTTCAAGACGATCGACGTCGATGCGACCGAGACGCTGCGTGGATAGCTGAGCGATGGACCATCCGATTCCGGTTACGTTCATCCGATTGATCGTGGTGCTTCCGCTGATCGGTGCGGCGATCAATTTTCTCGGTGGCGCGTGGCTGCAGAAGACGTTTGGCAAGCGCGCGGTGAGCATGGTGGGATGCGGCGTCGTGATCGCGGCGTTCATCCTGGCGGTGCGAGCGTTTCTCGGAATGCTGACACTGCCGCCGGGCAGCCGCTTCATGCTCGACGACCTCTGGAAGTGGTTCGACGTCGGCGGACTGAATCTCGACATCGCGTTCTGGCTCGATCCGCTGTCGATGGTGATGACGCTGATAGTCACGGGCGTCGGCGGGCTGATCCACATTTACTCGATCGGCTACATGCACGATGACGACGGCTACTGGCGATTTTTCGGATGGCTCAACCTGTTCACGTTCGCAATGCTGGTGCTGGTGCTAGGCGACAACCTGCTGCTGATGTTCGTCGGCTGGGAAGGCGTGGGCCTGTGCTCGTTCGCGCTGATCGGGTTCTGGTACAAGGTGACGGCGAACACGACGGCGGGCAACAAGGCATTCATCGTGAACCGTGTCGGCGACCTGGCCTTCGTGATCGCGCTGTACAGTTTGTTCGCGGGATTGCAGGCACTCGGGCATCCGACTCTGGTGATACGCGAGGTTGGCAAGTACGCGCCATTGCTCACCGGCGTGCCGATAAATTTCGCGGGCTACAATTCGACGCACACACTGGTGGGGTTCGTCACGTTGCTGATGTTCATCGGAGCGACGGGCAAGTCGGCGCAGATTCCGCTGTACGTGTGGCTGCCGGACGCGATGGCAGGACCGACGCCCGTGAGCGCGCTGATCCATGCGGCGACGATGGTGACGGCGGGCGTGTACATGGTGGCGCGGCTGAATTTTTTATTTTCGATGTCGCCGTTTACGATGGGCGTGATCGCGCTGGTGGGCGGGCTGACCGCGCTGTTCGCAGCGACGATCGGTGTCGCGCAAAACGACATCAAGAAAGTGCTCGCCTACTCGACGGTGAGCCAACTCGGATACATGTTCGCGGCGGTGGGCGTGGGCGCATACGCGGCGGGCGTGTTCCACTTGATGACGCATGCGTTCTTCAAGGCGTGCCTGTTCCTGGGGAGCGGGTCGGTGATTCACGCGATGGGCGGCGAGCAGGACATGCGCAAGATGGGCGCTCTGCGGCACAAGATGCCGATCACGTTTCTCACGTTCATGGCGGCGACGCTGGCGATCTCGGGCGTGCCGCCGTTCGCCGGATTTATGTCGAAGGACGAGATCATCTGGCAGGCGTTCTCGCACGGCCACACGGTGGTGTGGGCGATGTTGCTGATCGGCGCCGGGATCACGGTTTTCTACATGTTCCGGCAGGTGTACATGACGTTCTTCGGCGAATTCCGCGGCACCCATGACCAGGAGCATCATCTGCACGAATCGCCGCCGTCGATGGCGTACGTGCTGATCGTGCTGGGCGCGCTGTCCGTAGTCGGCGGGCTCGTGAAGATCCCGGAGTTCATCGCGACGTTCAAACCGTTCGAGACCTTTCTCGATCCCGTATTCAACTCGGAGGTGACGCGGCGGATAACCGAGGCGGGAATACATAGTCATTCGACCGAAGCAGCAATCGGATTCATCACTTTCACGATGGTAGTAATCGGATGGCTGGTGGCGGATCTGATGTATCGGCAGGAGAAGATAGATCCGGTGCGCTTTAGCCAGATGTTCGATGGAGTACCGTACGAATGGGTATTGAACAAATACTACGTCGATGAATTCTACGACCGAGTAGTTGTGCAGCCGTACCTATTCGCGACGCGCGCGTCGGCGTGGTTTGACTCGAATATAATTGACGGAGTAGTTAATCTCGCGGCGCGCGTCATAGTATTCCTGTCCTGGCTGTCGGGACTATTCGATCATTACGTAGTCGATTGGCTGGTGAACTTAGTCTCGAACGTGACGTACAACGTGGGCGGCAGACTGCGGCGGCTGCAGACCGGCTCGATCAATGGATACCTGTACGGGATCCTGGCCGCGGTGATGCTGATACTGCTGGCGCGCGCGGTCGCAAGGGCATGACGGATTCGGCGGCGGCGCCAATTCAAGCCAAACG
Source organism: uncultured delta proteobacterium (assembly GCA_963842085.1). Taxonomy (GTDB): domain Bacteria; phylum Desulfobacterota; class Binatia; order Binatales; family Binataceae; genus Binatus. The sequence goes on along the minus strand of CAWJET010000001.1, from coordinate 180,027 downwards.
GGAAAGAGCGAAACTGAAATGAGTCACGCGCTTACGCTGATAACCTTTGTTCCGATCGCCGGGACGGTGCTGATACTGGCGCTGCCCGACTCGATGAAGCCCGCATTCAAGTGGATCGCGGCGCTGGCGACGATACCGCAACTGCTGATCGCGCTTTACCTGTACGAGAACTTCGACACGACGACCAGCGCCGTGCAGTTCGCCGAGAAAGCGTCGTGGATGCCCTCGTACCACATTAGCTACTTAATCGGCGTGGACGGGATCAGCATCTCGATGGTGCTGTTGACGGCGTTGATCATGTTTATCTCGGTGTTCGCGAGTTTCGGCATAAATCGGGCGGAAAAGGGCTACTACGCGATGCTGCTGATGCTCGACACGGGAATGATGGGCGTGTTCGTGTCGCTCGATTTCTTCCTGTTCTATATTTTCTGGGAAGTGATGCTGCTGCCGATGTATTTTCTAATCGGCATCTGGGGCGGGCCGCGGCGCGAGTACGCGGCGATCAAATTCTTTCTCTACACACTGCTCGGTTCCGTACTAATTCTGCTGGCGATGCTCGGACTATATTACTACGGCGCGACTCCTACGTTTGACTTGACCGAGCTGGCCGCGAATTCGAGTCATTACTCAATCGGGTTTCAACGAATAGTATGGATCGCGCTGTTTATCGGGTTCGCAATCAAGATTCCGGCGTTCCCGTTCCATACCTGGTTGCCCGACGCGCACGTCGAGGCGCCGACGGCGATTTCGGTGATTCTTGCGGGTGTGCTGCTGAAAATGGGCACTTACGGTATTCTGCGCGTCAATTTTGCGGTACTGCCGGCCGCCAGCTACCAGCTTGCGTGGCTGTTCCTTGGAGTGATCGGCACTATCAACATAGTATACGGCGCGATGTGCGCGATGGCGCAGACTGACTATAAGAAGCTGATTGCGTATTCGTCGATTAGCCACATGGGTTACGTGATGCTCGGGCTGGCGGCGTTCACGGCGGCGGGGATCAACGGCGCAGTGCTGCAGATGTTCAATCACGGGACTATCACCGCGATGCTCTTTATTTTGGTCGGCGTGATTTACGATCGTGCGCACCATCGCGAGATAAACGGTTTCGGGGGCCTGGCTCAACAGATGCCGATATACACAGCGATGACAGGCTTCGCGTTTTTCGCGGGCATGGGACTGCCGGGGATGTCGGCATTTATTTCGGAAGTGCTGGTGCTGATCGGCGCATGGCAGACGCATCCGCTGATGGTCGCATTCGGCGCCGCGACGGCGATTCTGACGGCGGGCTACCTGCTGTGGACCTTCCAGCGAATCTACCTTGGACCGTTGAATGAGAAGTACAAAGGCTTCTCCGATCTGTCGTTTCGTGAGGCGTTCACGCTGGTGCCGCTGGGCGTGATCGTGCTGATACTCGGAGTTTATCCGCACGCGATTCTGGGATTGCTCAACACCTCGCTGGTTCATCTTAACCAGGTTGTGCTTTCGACTTCGGGCGCAGCGGTCGCGATGGTTCGCTGAGACGCAGCAGGAATTAGATGGATCTCGGAAACCTCGCGAGCCTGGGGCATTTCGTCCCGGAGATGATCCTGGTCGGCGGAGTCCTGGCGATCGTGATCATCGACCTGGCGGTGAGCGACAAGTCGCGACTCGGCGCGCTGGCTCTGATAGTGGCTGCGGCGTCGCTGGTGGCGATTGGGCTGGAGCCGGACTCGTCTGGTGCGTGGCTGTTCCATCGGATGCTGGTGTTCGATTCGTTCGCGATTTACTTCCGTGCGCTGATCGCGCTGGCCGCGGTGGTGGCTATCTGGATGTCGATCGGCTCGGAGGAAGTGAAGAACTGCGACCAGGGCGAATACTACGCGATATTGCTGGCGAGCACGTTTGCGATGTTTCTGATGGCGGAGTCGGCGAACCTGCTGATGGCATACCTGGCGCTGGAGTTCGTCAGCCTGACGTCGTACATCCTGACGGGTTTTCTGCGGCATAACCGGCGCTCGCTCGAAGCCGCGCTGAAGTACCTGATTTACGGCGGCGTCGCGTCGGGCACGATGATCTACGGCATGAGCTGGATTTTCGGAATCACCGGCTCGCTCGACTTCAGCCTGATCAATAAAGCGCTCTCGACGCCCGCGCATCTGCCGGTGCTCGCGGTGTTTATCGCGCTGGTGCTGATCTTGACTGGGATGGGCTACAAGGTGGCGTCGGTGCCGTTTCACATGTGGGCGCCCGACGTATACACGGGCGCGCCGATTCCGATCACGACGTTTCTCGCGATCGGGTCGAAGGCGGCCGGCTTTGCGCTGCTGACGCGCTTTTTCTTTCCGGCGATTTCGCATCTGGCGGCGGGCGGGAGCTGGGTGGCGCTGACGGGCGTCGATTGGCCGCAACTGCTCCTATTCGTTTGCATCATCACGATGACGCTCGGCAACCTTGCCGCGCTGCAGCAGACCAACATGAAGCGGCTGCTGGCGTACTCGAGTATCGCGCAGGCAGGATACGCGCTGATGGGATTCGTGGTGCTGTCGAATGACGGGATTCGCGCGATGCTGTTCTACCTGTTTGCCTACTACGTAATGGATGCGGGCGCTTTCCTGGTCGTGATGATCGTGGCGAACTCGACCGGGCGCGAGGACGTCGAGGCATATCGCGGGCTGGCGTGGCGCGGTGGAATCGTGCCGGCGGTCGCGCTGACTATATTTCTTTTTTCGTTGACTGGTATTCCGTTGACCGTCGGTTTCATAGGAAAATTCTACTTGTTTGCGGCGGTGATTCGCGGGCAGTTCTACATACTGGCTATTGTTGGAATACTCAATTCAGTAGTGTCTTTGTATTATTACTTGAAACCGATTCGGATGATGTTCTTCGAGCAGCCGCGCGGCGACGAAGGCACGGTGCGCTTCGATGGATGGAATTACGGGCTGATGGGAGTGCTGGCCTGCGCCACGATCGTGTTCGGGCTGTACTGGTCGCCGATTATCTCGTTCGCGAACCGGTCGTTGAGTTTCTTTACCGGCCCGACGTAATCAGTTCCGGCTTTTTGTGTCATCCTGAGCGTAGCGAAGGAACCCGGATCCGGGATTCTTTGCTGCGGCAGTCTACACTCAGAATGACATATAGAGGCTGTGTTTACTCGAAGACGATCGTGCGGTTGTGGTGTAGTAGCACCTGCTTTTTCAGGTGGGCGCGCAGGGCCTTGGCTAACACCGTCACTTCGAGATCCTTGCCCTTGCGGGCGAGGTCGGCGACGGTGTCGCGATGGGTCATCGGGGCGGTGGCTTGGCCAATTATCGGCCCGGCGTCGAGGTCCTCGGTCACGTAATGCGCGGTTGCACCGATTAGTTTCACGCCGCGGTCGTGTGCTTGCTTGTGCGGCCGCTGGCCGGCGAATGCGGGCAGGAAGCTGTGGTGAATGTTGACGATCGGCTTGCTCCACGCGCGGAGAAAATCGCCCGACAGCACCTGCATGTAGCGCGCGAGGACGACGGTGTCGGCGCGCAGCTCGGTGAGATGCTTTACGAGTACGGCTTCGGCTTCGGCCTTGCGCTCTGTCAGGACCGGAATCACGGTGAACGGAACCTCGAACGGGCGCGCAAGCGGTTCGAGGTCGGGATGGTTGCTGACGACGCCGACCACGTCGCCGTCGAGCTCACCGACATGATGGCGGCTCAACAGATCCATCATGCAGTGCGGCAGGCGCGAGACCATGATGACAATGCGGTCACGCTTGGCGGCGTCGAACAGAGCCCACTTCAGGCGTTCCCACGGCAGCAGCGACGGCATCGATGCGTCGAGATCCTTGGACAGCTCGCTAATGGGGCGGCGCGAGCTTTCGAAGTGGATGCGCCAGAAGAAGTGGCCGTCCTCGTCGTCGGAGTACTGGTCGGAGGTGATAATATTGCAGCCGAGCGTGAACAAGTGGGTGGCGACCCGGGCTATGATGCCGGGGCGGTCGATGCATGAGATGAGGAGAGTAGCTTTGCCTGCGGCCACGCTGATTGCTCCGGGGGCGAATAGTCATTTGAATTGTAATGTCCGCTCGAACCAATAGACAAACCGCGGCCGGCGGCATTTTGTATGTAGTCGCGACACCAATCGGCAATCCCGACGACATTTCGTCGCGGGCAATCCGCACGCTCAGCGAAGTCAGCCTGATTGCTTGCGAGGACACGCGGCGGACCGGGCAGATGCTCGCGCGCCATCAGATCGGCACGCCGACGGTCAGCCATTTCGCGCATAACGAGGAGCGGCGCGTGCCGGAACTGATCGCGAGGCTGAAGGCGGGCGAAAAAATCGCGCTCGTCACCGATGCGGGTACGCCGGCGATTTCCGATCCCGGCTTTCGGCTGGTGCGCGCGGCGTTGGAGGCCAATGTGCCCGTAATGGCGGTGCCGGGAGCGTCGGCCGCAGTCGCGGCGCTTTCGATTGCCGGAATCCCGACCGACAGGTTCATGTTCGAGGGATTTATCCCGGCGCGCGACGCGGCGCGGCGCAGCGCGCTCGATGAACTGCGTCGCGAGCCGCGCACGATGGTGTTCTACGAGGCGGCGCGCAGGCTCGCGGATACGCTGGGCGCGATGGCGACCGCATTCGGAGAATCGCGGGACGCGGCGGTTGTCTGCGAAATCACCAAGACTTTCGAGCGGACGATTCGCGGGACGCTGGGCGAGCTGGAACGGCGGTTTCGTGCGACGCCCGCGCTGGGAGAGATCGTGATCGTCGTTGCGGGTTCGCCGCAGGATGCGAAGAGCGGAGGCGCCGACGCAGGGGTGGTCACGATTGACGTGCGCGAAGCGCTCGACGTCCTGCGTGAGGCTGGCCTTGGGCTGAAGCAGGCGAGCGCGGTCGTAGCGCGGCTTACGGGGATGGGCCGTCGCGAAGTGTACCAGGATGCGCTCAAATCGCGCGACGATGACTCGAGTGATGACTGACCGGTGGACAGCATCCGATGCCCGCGCTTGCAGTCGCTCTGAGGGTGCGGTTCAATGAGTGCGAGGAGCGGGGTTTGGGATGGCGATGAGGGCTAAGGCCCGGCAAAAGGCTGGCGAAGCCGCCGAGAGAGGCGCGAACCGGCCAATTGCCGTGCTCGTAGTCCATGGCCCCAACCTGAATTTGCTCGGCGAACGCGAGCCCGAGGTTTACGGCCGGACCCGGCTGGCTGACATCAACACGGAACTCAAGCAACTGGGACGCGAGCTGGAAATGAAGGTCGAGACGTTTCAGTCGAACAGCGAGGGCGGCATTGTCGATCGGATTCAGCAAGCGCGCGGCAAGTGCGACGTGTTATTGATCAACCCTGGCGCATACACCCACACCAGCGTTGCGATTCGCGACGCGATAGCGGCCGTGAATATTCCGGTGATCGAGGTGCATCTGTCCAACGTGTATCGGCGTGAGCCGTTCAGGCATCATTCGACGATTGCGGATATCGCGCACGGCCGAATCATGGGATTTGGCGCCGAGAGTTACAGCCTGGCTCTCAGAGCGGCGCGCACGATGGCCGAGGAGTCGCGCCGACGGAGCGGGTGATCGCCATGGCGGGCAACGAGCAAGCGCGCAGGCGGGCCGCCCTCTCGGCAAGACACGGAGAGCAGATGGAAGTACGCGAACTGAAAGCCCTGCTGGTCCTGATGCGCGACTACGGGCTGGTTGAACTCGAGATCGAAGACAAGAAAGGCAAGGTGCGGCTGGTGCGCGGCGGCGGTCGCGCGTCGATGGACGAGACCGAGGCCGGCGCGGAGGCGCACATCGCGGCCCGCGCGGCCTCGCCGATCAAGATGGCGACGCGGCACGTGGAGGCGACGGCGGAGGAAGGATCGAAGGCGGCCGGCAAAGTCGACCTGGCGCCGAATCAGAAATTGATCGAGAGCCCGATGGTGGGCACGTTTTACCGGGCCGCATCGCCGGACGCGGCGCCGTTCGTGGAAGAGGGCTCGTCGGTGCGCAAGGGGCAGCCGCTGTGCATTATCGAGGCGATGAAGATGATGAACGAGATCGAATCGCCGGCAGCGGGGCGGGTGGTAAGGGTCCTCGCGGAGAACGGAAATCCGATAGAGTACGGTCAACCCTTGATGATCATCGAAGTGATCTGACAGGGCGGAGCGCTCGCCGATGTTCAAGAAACTACTGGTCGCAAATCGCGGGACAATCGCAATCCGGATAATCCGCGCATGCCGCGAGCTGGGGATTTCTACCGTCGCCGTTTACTCGACCGCCGACAAGAACGCGCTGCACGTGCGGATGGCGGACGAGTCGGTATGTATCGGGCCGCCGGCCGCCGAAGACAGCTACTTGAACATCCCGGCGATTCTTAGCGCGGCCACCACCTTCGGCGCCGACGCGGTGCATCCGGGGTACGGCTTTTTATCCGAGAATGGCGACTTCGCCGAGGCATGCCGGCGCTCGGGACTGAACTTTGTGGGTCCGCGCGTGCGTCATATCCGGTTGATGGGCGACAAGCCGCGCGCGCGGCGAATCATGAAGCGCGCGGGCGTCCCGATTCTGCCGGGCAGCGAGGGCACCGGAGTTACGGAGTTGCGCGAGGCGCAGGCCGACGCCAAGCGGCTCGGCTACCCGGTGCTGATCAAGGCGGCGGCGGGCGGCGGCGGCAAAGGGATGCGAATAGCCCGCGACGGCGCCGAGCTGACGCGGCTGTTCCCGCTGGCGCAGGGGGAATCGGAGGCGTCGTTCAACTCGCGCAAGATGTACCTGGAGAAATACCTGGAGCGCGCGCGTCACGTCGAGTTTCAAATTCTCGCCGACCTGCACCGCAACGCCATCCATCTGGGCGAGCGCGATTGCTCGATTCAGCGCCGCCATCAGAAGGTGATCGAGGAATCGCCGTGCCCGATCCTGACGCCGCGGCTGCGCGAAAAGATGGGCAAGGCGGCGGTGCGTGCGGCCGAGGTGGTCGGCTATTCGAACGTCGGCACGGTGGAATTTCTGCTGGCCGGCAGCGGCGAGTTCTATTTTATCGAGATGAACACCCGGATCCAGGTTGAGCACGGCGTCACCGAGATGGTCACCGGCGTTGATCTGGTGAAGGAAAGTATCCAGATGGCGATGGGCGATCCGCTGGGGCTGAAGCAGCGGCAGGTCAGGTTCGACGGCGCGGCGATGGAGTTTCGCATCTACGCGGAGGATCCCGAACGGCACATTCCGTCGCCGGGCGTCGTCACCAATCATCATCCACCGGGAGGGCTGGGTGTGCGCGTCGAGACGGCCTTGTACGACGGCTATCGCGTGCCGGTGCAATACGATCCGCTGATTGCGAAGCTGATAGTGCATGCGGAGACGCGTGCCGAAGTGATCGCGCGGGCCAAGGCGGCGCTGCGCGAGTACGTAATCGACGGCATCAAGACCAACATCCCGCTGCACCTGAAGATTCTGCACGATGCGGACTTTAATCGCGGCGAATTCTCGACCGACTTTCTAAGCCGCTATGAGCCGGCCCGCCCCGAAGCCGCGCAGCACACGCCGGTAAGCAAGGCCTCTTGACCGCAACGTTCCGCGCCATGCTTGATATAGTTGGGTGGCGAGGCGGGTTAGCCTCAACGCCGAGTCTTATGACCAACCTGAAAATAATCAAACTATCGTTTCTTGCACTGATCTTCGGGTTGCTGATGTGCGTGCCGGCGGTCGCGCAGGACAGCATGAACCCGCTGATTCCCGGCGGCAACAGCGCGCCTCCAGGGCACGAGCCGAAGGCGGCGGTTACAAACCCGCTCTACGATTTCGGCACCGCGCTTGAAGGCACGATGGTCAAGCACACCTTCACGATCAAGAACACCGGCCAGGGCTACCTTGATATTCGCGGCGTGAAGACTTCATGCGGATGCACCACGGGAAGTCCGACGAAGATGCATGTGGCGCCGGGCGATACGAGCGATATCGACGTCGCGTTCGACACCCACTTCCAGAAGGGGCACCAGGTCCGCACGATCACCGCCTTCACCAACGATCCCGACAACCCGCAAGTCGCGATGACGATGCAGGGGATCATCAAGCAGCAGGTCCAGGCGCAGCCGAGCGAAGTCTCGTTCGGCAACGTGAAGAAGGGGACCGAAGACACCAGGGAGGTGTTGATCAACGATCTCTACCCGGTGCCCGGGCCGTTCTCGGTCGGTCCGCTGAGCAACTCGAATTCCTCGATCAAAGTGGTGCAGGAGAAGCGCCCCGACGGCAAGCCGGGCGCGCTGCTGAAAGTCTCGCTGCTGAAGACGATGCCGGTGGGACCGTTCGACGACACCATCAAGGTCACCACCAATCGCGTGCCGCTGCAGGTTGATGTCTTCGGAACGGTGACGGGCGACTTGAATGTCGATCCCGCGCAGGTTTCGTTCGGTATCGTTCCGCACGGCCAGGACATCGTTAGAATTTTCAAGCTGAGCAACCAGGGGCCGCATCCGGTAAAGGTGCTCGAGGTGGCGAGCAGCAGCCCGGCCGTCGGTGCGGTGGCAGAACCGGTCACGCCGGGCCGGGAATACAAGGTGACCGTCACGCTGAGGCATGGCACGCCCGATGGGCAACTGCGTGGGAATTTGACGATAAAGACCGACGACCCGGACCAGGCGACGCTGAACGTGCCGTTTTACGCGATCGTGGGCCAGTTTAAGACCTGAACCCGAGCTTCGACGCGTCCTTGTTTCGCGGTGCTGGGGGTTCTTATATTCATTCAGAGCAGGTCCGCGGCTTGCCACAATCGCGGATTTTGCGAGGCTTGGATGGCTCGGCGCAGAAAATCGGGGATCTTTTCTCGGTTGCTGGACTGGATAAGCGATTGGGCCGTCGGTCTGCTCACCAAGCCGCTCAAGAGCTACGCGCTCCACATCCCCAACGACATTGCCGCGCTCAAGCGTCACATCCGCAAAGGCGATGTGATTTTGGTGGAAGGAAACGAGCGCGTCAGCGAATGCATCAAGTACCTGACGCAAAGCTCGTGGTCACACTCGGCGTTGTACGTCTCCGATTCGGCGCAATCCTGAGCTGAAGGCGTCGCTGGTCGCGCAATACGGCGAGGAGGCGGACTTTCTGGTGGTCGAGGCGACCATCGAGACGGGCGTCGTGCTCTCGCCGCTCGCCAAATATCGCGATTTCAACATTCGCCTATGCCGGGCGTTCAACCTGTCGACGGCCGACCTGGCCGAGGTGCTGGACGAGGCGATTGGCAGCGTCGGCGATACCTACGACCTGCGCAACGTGATCGATCTGGCGCGCTACTTCCTGCCGGTGAGCCTGGTGCCCGCGCGGTTTCGCCGCCAGGCGCTGCAGTTCGGCAGCGGCGAGCCGACGCGCGTGATATGTTCGAGCGTGATCGCGTCGTCGTTTCATCGCGTGAAGTTTCCGATCGTGCCGAGCTACGAGCAGTTGCCGCCCGAGACGCTGCCGGTACCGAAGCGCAAGCTGTGGTCGATAGGCTCGAAGGCGGCGACCGGCGCGCTGCAATTCGGCGCACTCAGGATGGTCTCGCCGACGCTGGTCACGCCGCGCGATTTCGATCTCTCGCCCTATTTCGAGATAATCAAATTCAATATCATCGAGAACATGCGGTTCGACTACCACAAGATTTTGTGGGCCGGCGATCCGCCGCCCGCGCCGGTGAAGAAGGGCGCTTGACCGCGGCAACACCAGTACCAGGAGAGCATTCATTGAACAACGAAAACCAACAACAGCACGCAGGCGGCCGGCGCGAGCTTCTGGAAAAGACGATCGCGAAAATTCTGCATCGCCATTGCAACTTCGGATGGGCCAACTACTACATCCCGAGTGAAAAGTTCCCGAGCCTGATTGAAGAGTTGGTCGAGGTGATGAGCCCGGGCGGCCAGGCCGGCCACGACGAACTGGTACAGTTCTTCCTCGGCGTGCAGCGCCTGCCATCGATCCAGGAGCGGATCGCGAAACTCGAGCAGGAATTTTCGATATACAAGCGCGGCTGACGGATCACTTCATGCGCTCCCCCTCCAGATCGAAGGCACCGGATTGCTGAGGTGGTCAGGGGGCTCTAACGGCGACGGTTCGTATCGTATCGGATCGGAAAGAGCGAGGGTTTCCCGAATAGAGGGGCCCTCGCATGCGTTCGGGTTTGCTCGGCTCAGACACTCAACAGACACAATTCGTGGGTCCGCCTCCTGCCTGGAGAGTTGCAGGAGGTGCAGACACCGTACGCGGAATATGTTGTACGGCCAGCCCGGCGAATCGAACTGGATTCGGCGGCCGCTTGATACTAGAAGTTTTCCTGTCTGCTTGACGAACGAAATTTCAGACGGAGGCGCCATCGATGGACGCTCTTGAAGCGATTCTTTCCCGCCGCGTGCAGCGCGCGTTTGCGGACCAACCGGTCGAGCGCGAAAAACTCTCGAAGATCGTCGAGGCCGGGCGTCATGCGATGAGCGCGCGCAACCTGCAGCCGTGGCAGTTCGTCGTGATTCAAAATCGCGACAGGTTGAAGGAGATTGGCGCGCTGTGCTCGACCGGCCGCTTCGTGGCGCAGGCGCCGTCGGCGATCGTGGTGCTCAAGGACGTCGCCAACGCGCGCTGGGCCGACGTCGATTGCGCGCAGTCGGTGCAGAACATGGCGAACGCCGCGTGGGCGGAAGGCCTCGGCACGTGCTGGGTCGGCAACTTTGACGGCGCGAAGATTGGGGCGCTGCTCGGCGTCAAGGAAGGATGGGCGATTTTCACGATTTTGCCGTTCGGTTACAGCGACCCGCAGAATCCACCGCAAGCGCGGCCGCTCAAACCGCGGGCCGAGATGGTGCATTATGAGCGCGTAGGAAATCCCAGGCCGTAGAGATCTGATAGAGTCTCGACAGCTACAACGGAGGAAGACTTTGCGATGGCGATAAAACAACAAGTACCACCCGAAGCATACGAAACGCTCAAGCAGAATCCCGACGCGCTCTACCTCGACGTGCGCACCGAAGGAGAATTTGCAGCCGGACACCCAGCCGGCGCGATCAATATCCCGGTGATGGTGGCGAAGGGTCCGGGACAGATGCAGTTGAATCTCGACTTTGTCGAGGTTGCCGAAAAGGTAATTCCAAAAGGCAGGAAGCTCGTCGTCGGATGCATGGCGGGCGTACGTTCGCAGCGCGCGTGCGACATGCTCGAAGAGGCGGGATTCACCGACCTGACCAACGTGGTCAGCGGCTTTGGCGGCCAGCGCGACGCGTCGGGCAAGGTAATCGTCGCGGGATGGAAGGACGCGGGACTGCCGGTGACTACCGACCTCGGCGACGCCGCCTACGCGGCGCAGAAAGCCAAGGCGGGGGTGTGATGGCGATACGCCTGACCCGCATCTATACGCGCACTGGAGACAAGGGCAATACTGCCCTGGTCGGCGGCCAGCGCGTGCCCAAGGAGAGCGCGCGGCTGGAGGCCTACGGCACGATCGACGAGCTGAATTCGATCGTCGGAATCGTTCGCACCTACCTGCCGGATTGCCGCGACGGGCTCGGTGCCGGCTTCGAAGCCTATTCGGAGACGTTGCGGCGGATACAGAACGAGTTGTTCGACGTGGGCAGTCAGCTCGCGACGCCGCCCGACGGCGAATATCCGCAGATGCACAAGATGGGCGCCGGCGAGATCAAGAAGCTCGAAGCCGAGATGGACGCGATGGAGAAGGAGCTCGAGCCGCTGAAGTCCTTCACCTTGCCCGGCGGCGGCGTGCTCAACGCGTTCCTGCATCAGGCGCGCACGGTCTGCCGGCGTGCGGAGCGCGTGTGCTGGCGCCTGAAGCGCGAGGAGGACGTCAACGACAATCTCATCATCTATGTAAACCGGCTGAGCGATCATCTGTTCGTGCAGTCGCGATGGGTCGCGAAGCGGCTCGGCGAGCCCGAATTTCTGTGGGACCGGGCGCTGCGGATCGAAGAGGAAGAGAAGACCGCCCGCGCAGCAAAGAGCAAGGCGGGTCGCGGCGCGAAATCCTGAGCGGAGAAACCTGGCGATGGCTGATACCAGTGAAAGGAAAATTTATCTGCGACAGGCGCAGCTCGGCCCGATGGCGAATTTCGTGTACCTGATCGGCGATCCGGCAACGCACAAGCTGGCGGTCGTCGACCCCGCGTGGGACGTCGAGGCGATCCGAAAATTCGCGGAGTCGGAGGGCTACCAGATCGACAAAATTTTGCTGACGCACTACCACCCCGATCACCTCGGCGGGCGCATGATGGGCCAGAATATCGAGGGCGCCGCCAAGATGCTCGAACATGTGAAGGCCAAAGTCTACGTGAACAAGCATGAGGCCGAAGGGGTGAAGCAGGTCGCGGGATTGGCGGACTCCGACCTGGTCAAGGTCGATGCGGGCGACACGGTGCGCGTCGGCGAGCTTCAAGTGAAGTTCCTCCACACGCCCGGGCATACGCCGGGCTCGCAATGCTTCCTGGTCGAGGGCAACCTGATTTCCGGCGACACGCTGTTCGTGAACTCGTGCGGGCGCGTTGACCTGCCCGGCTCGGATCCCGAGGCGATGTATCACAGCCTGAACGACACGTTGCGCAATCTCGATGACGCGACGGTGGTGTATCCGGGGCACGCGTACTCGTCGGAATCGAGCACGACGATCGGCGAGCAGAAGCGTCACAACATGTACATGCGATTTCCGACGCTCGACGACTTTCTCGACGCGATGGGCTACCCGCGCCGTTAGGGCTTGGCAGCAGCGTCTCGGTTGGACGTCTGTCATTCGTCTCTGAGTCTGTCATTCTGAAGGTCAAGCAAGCGCTCGCGCTGACTTGACCGGTAGAATCCCGATCTTTGACTGCTACAATATGGGCGATCGAACCTATTACGTGTACATCATGAGCAGTCCCTCTCGTACTCTGTACGCAGGGGTGACCAACAACCTCGAACGCCGCGTCTTCGAACACAAGGAAAAGAAGCCTGGCTCCTTCACCGCCCGTTACAAGGTGACGCGTCTCGCCTACTACAAAGAGTTCGGCGATATCAACGAAGCGATCGCGCGCGAGAAGCAGATCAAGATCATGCTCCGTTCGAGAAAGATCGAATTGATCGAATCGATGAATCCTCAGTGGAAGGACTTAAGCGAGGAGGAGTGAGAGAACAGCACCGGGATTCTACCGCTGTATCTCGGCGCTCCGCGCAAGAGACAGCTTCAGAATGACAGCACTAAGGTCCAAGCTCCTAGCCCACCGGTTCCTTGTTCGGTAAAACCGTCACATGACCGCGTCCATGCATGACGATCGACGTAAGCTCGCAGCGCAGGCCGAAAAGCTGCGCGACGAGATCGACCGCGCCAACTACCGCTACTATGTCCTCGACGACCCGGAAATTTCCGACGCCGAATACGACAAGCTGATGCGCCGGCTCGAAGCGCTCGAGCGGGAGCATCCGGAACTTGCCACGCCGGATTCGCCCACGCAGCGAGTGGGTGCGGCGCCGAGCGAGAAGTTCGGCGTCGTCGCGCATCGGCGGCCGATGATGTCGCTCGCCAACGCGATGGACGCCGAGGAGATGCGCGAGTTCGACAAGCGCGTCAAGCGGCTGCTGAAATCCGATGACGACATCGAGTATGTCGCCGAGATCAAGCTCGACGGACTCGGCATCGAGCTGGTTTACGACGACGGGCGGCTGACCGTCGGCTCGACCCGCGGCGACGGAATCAACGGCGAAGACGTCACGCAGAATATCCGCACGATCAAGAGCGTGCCGCTCAGACTGCGGCATCCGGAACACAACCAAAGCAAGATCCCGCGACTGCTCGAAGTGCGCGGCGAGGTGATCATCCCGCGCAGCGGGTTCGTGAAGATGAACCAGGAGCGCGAGGAAGCCGGCGAGCCGGTGTTCGCCAATCCGCGCAACGCGGCGGCCGGAGCGCTGCGCCAGCTCGATCCAAAGATCACGGCGTCGCGGCCGCTCGATGTATTTCTGTACGCGCCCGGCGTAATCGAGGGCGTCACGTTCAGGTCGCAGTGGGAATTTCTGCAAGGCATCAAAGCGTTGGGGCTGCGCGTGAATCCGCTGTCGCGCGTGTGCAAGGGTATCGACGCGATCCTCGAATACTGGAACGAGATCACCGAAAAGCGCCACGAGCTCGACTATGAGGCCGACGGCGTGGTGGCCAAGGTGAACTCCTACGCGCTCCAGGAGCAGCTCGGCGAGGTGTCGCGCTCGCCGCGCTGGGCGATTGCGTACAAGTTCAAGGCGCAGCAGGCGGAGACGGTGGTCGAAAAGATCGACGTGCAGGTCGGCAGGATCGGATCGCTCACGCCGGTCGGCAAGCTTCGTCCGGTGCAGCTCGCGGGCGTGACGATTTTGAATACTTCTCTGCACAACCTCGACGAGATTCGCCGCAAGGACATCCGCGAGCGCGACACCGTGCTGATCGAGCGCGCGGGCGACGTGATTCCGTACGTCATCCGGGTCACCAGGGAGGGGCATCCGCGCGCCAGGCCGTTCGAGATGCCAAAGCATTGCCCGGAGTGCGGCGCGGCGATCGTCCACGAAGAGGACGAGGTCGGCTACTTCTGCGTTAACGCGAATTGCCCGGCGCGGATGCGCGAGTCGATTCGCCATTTCGCGTCGAAGGGATGCCTCGATATCGAAGGGCTGGGCGACAAGCTGGTCGCGCAGTTGGTCGAGAAGGGCTTGGTGAAGGAGCTGGACGATCTATTCAGCCTCACCAGGCAGCAGCTCGCGGGGCTCGAGCGAATGGCCGACAAGAGCGCGCAGAACGTGCTCGATGCGATCCAGAAAGCGCGCAAGACATCGCTCGACAGGTTCATCAACGGACTCGGAATTCGGCACGTCGGCGAGCATACTGCCCGTCAACTCGCATTGAAGTTCAAGACTATGGACGCGCTGGTGGCCGCGTCGGAGGACGATCTGCTCGGCGTACGAGATATTGGCCAGGAGGTTGCGCACAGTATCCGCGAGTATTTCGACGAGCCGCGAAACCTCAGGGCCGTCAAGCGGCTGATCAAAATTCTCGACGTCCAGGCGCCAAGCGAGGTCGAGGGCCGTGGCGCGCTGCGCGACAAGACCTTCGTGCTGACCGGGACGCTCGAATCGATGACGCGGGACGAGGCCGAGCGCAAAATCATGACGGCGGGGGGGCGAGTCACATCGTCGGTAAGCCGCAAGACCGACTTCGTGGTCGCCGGCGCGGAGCCGGGATCGAAGCTGAAGAAGGCACACGACCTGGGAGTGAGAGTGCTCGACGAGAAGGGGTTCGCGTCGATGCTTGCGGGAGAAGGTTGACTACTCAAAACAAAGTGGGGCGCGCCAGGTTGCACCTCGTCATCAGCGGGCGGGTGCAGGGAGTCGGCTTTCGATTCTCGGCCTACGATGAGGCCAAAGAACTTGCACTTGCCGGATGGGTACGCAATGTCGCGGGTGGCGAGGTCGAAATAGCAGCGGAAGGCAGCCGCGAGAACTTGCAGATGCTGGCGGCGTGGGCACATCTGGGCCCACCGTCGGCGCACGTAACCGAGGTACGCGAAGAATGGGCGGACTTTACAGGGGAATTCATCGAGTTTCGCATACGCTGATCCGATGCTCGAAAAGGCGGCCCTTTAATGGCTCGGTTAGATTAGCTATGCTTCAAGTCCGCGTGTTCGAGTATTTGCAGGGCTTCGAGTTATCGGAGTAGCTTTTCGATCAGGCTCTAACCACAAGGAGATTGGACTGAGATGGCTGTACCACCTGAGGCGGCTGGGCAAGCCGCCGAGTCGCACGCTTCCGCCGCGTCCGCGCTCAAGCCGCATCTGAAGCGCGATCACATCGTTATCCGGTTCGCTGGCGACTCGGGCGACGGGATGCAGTTGACGGGGATGCAGTTCACGGCCGAATCGGCGCTGGCCGGGAACGATATCGCAACATTGCCCGACTTTCCCGCTGAAATCCGCGCGCCGCAGGGAACCCTGGCCGGGGTCAGCGGATTTCAGCTGAATTTTTCAAGCAACGAGATCTTCACCGCCGGCGACGAGCCCAACGTGCTGGTGGCAATGAATCCCGCGGCGCTCCGCGCGAACATCGATGATGTCCCGCCCAACGCCGTCATAATCGTGGATCGCGAGGCGTTCACCGAAGCCAACATCAAGCGCGCCGGTTACAAGGGCAACCCGTTGACCGACCATTCGCTGGACAAATTCCAGGTGCTCGAAGTCGACGTGACCAAGCTTACGTCGCTGGCCGTGCACGGGATGGGTTTGAACAATCGCGCGGTATTCCGATGCCGCAACATGTTCGTGCTGGGGATGCTGTCGTGGCTGTATCAGCGGCCGATCGAGAGCACGCTTTCGTACCTCGAGAGCCGTTTCAAGAAAACGCCCGAGATACTCGAGGCGAACATTCGCGTGCTGAAGGCCGGGTACAACTACGGCGAGACCACCGAAATGTTCACGAGCTCGTACGAAGTGCCGGCGGCGCGAATCGCGCCGGGGCTGTATCGCAATATTACGGGCAATAGCGCGACTGCGCTGGGATTCGTGGCGGCTGCCGTAAAGGCGGGACGTCCGCTGTTCCTGGGCTCGTATCCGATCACGCCCGCCAGCGATGTACTGCACGAACTCTCGAGTTACAAGAATTTCCCGGTTTACACCTTCCAGGCCGAGGATGAGATAGCCGGCGTGTGCGCCGCAATCGGCGCGTCTTTCGGCGGAGCCATCGCAATCACCACGACTTCGGGCCCCGGCATGAACCTGAAGGCCGAGGCGGTTGGGCTCGCGGTAAAGGTCGAGCTGCCGTTAGTGATCACCGACATTCAGCGCGCGGGACCGTCCACCGGAATGCCGACCAAGCCCGAACAGGCCGATTTGCTGCAGTCGATGTACGGACGGCATGGCGAGTCGCCGATTCCGATTATCGCGGCGTCTACGCCGGCGGACTGCTTCGATTGCGCGTACGAAGCGGTGCGAATCGCCGTCAAGTACATGACGCCGGTTATCCTGCTGACCGACGGCCAGTTGGCCAACGGCGCGGAGCCGTGGCTGCTGCCCGATGCGGACAAGCTGGCGCCGATCAAGGTTGAGTTCGCGACCAATCCGGAAGGCTTCATGCCCTATAGCCGCGACGCGGAAACGCTGTCGCGGCCGTGGGCGATACCGGGCACCAAGGGTCTCGAACATCGCGTCGGCGGACTGTCGAGCGAGAACCTGACCGGCAACGTGAGCTACTCGCCGGCCAACAACGAGCTGATGGTGCGGACGCGGGCGCGCAAGATTGCGGGCATCGCGCGCGAGATTCCGCCGACCGAAGTCTTCGGCGATGCCGCCGGCGGCGACCTGGTCGTGCTCGGATGGGGTTCGACCTACGGCTCGATTCGCGAGGCCGTCAAGCGCGTGCGCGAAAACGGCAAGAAGGTTTCGCACGTGCATCTGCGCTATCTGAATCCGCTCCCGCGCGACCTGGGCGAGACGCTCAAGCGTTTCAAGCAGGTGATGATCGCCGAAATGAACATGGGACAACTGCTCAAGCTGGTGCGCGCCGATTACCTGATCGACGCCTTCGGGTTCAACAAGATCCAGGGCCGTCCGTTCAAAGTCAGCGAGATCGAAAATCGCATCAACCGGGCCCTGGAGGGCTGATCGAAAATGGCAACTGTGCTTAGCCGCAAGGATTTCGTCTCCGACCAGGAAGTGCGCTGGTGCCCCGGATGCGGTGACTACGCGATTCTGGCCGCCGTGCAAAAGACGATGCCCGAGTTCGGCATCGCGCCCGAAAACACGGTCTTCATCTCGGGGATCGGATGCTCGAGCCGGTTTCCGTATTACATGAACACGTACGGCTTCCACACGATTCATGGCCGCGCGCCCGCATTCGCGACGGGGCTCAAGATTTCGCGGCCCGATCTAGACGTGTGGGTCGTCACGGGCGACGGCGACGGGTTGTCGATCGGCGGCAATCACCTGATCCACGTGCTCCGGCGCAACGTCGACATGAAGATTCTGCTCTTCAACAATCGAATCTACGGACTCACCAAGGGCCAGTACTCGCCGACTTCAGAGGTGGGCAAGATCACCAAGTCCACACCGGCCGGTTCGGTTGATTTTCCGTTCAATCCGATCACGGTGGCGCTCGGCACGCATGCGACTTTCGTCGCGCGCACCATCGACGTCGAGCAGAAGCATCTCGGCGAGATGCTCAAGCGCGCGCATGCGCATCGCGGCTCGTCGTTCGTCGAGATTCTGCAGAACTGCAACATCTTCAACGACGGCGCGTTCAACGACGTCAGCGACAAAGCGCTCAAGGCGGAGCATCAGCTCGTTCTCGAGCACGGCAAACCGCTCGTCTTCGGCAAGAATCGCGACATGGGAATCAGGATAAACGGCATGCGCCCCGAAGCGGTGCACCTCGGCGCGAGCGTCACGGAGAAGGACCTCGTCGTGCACGACGAGACCAACCTCTCGCTGGCGTTCATGCTCGGCAACTTCGAGCCGCCGCTGCCGACTCCGGTGGGCGTGTTCTACGCGACGTCGCGGCCGACCTACGACGCCGCAGTCAACAAGCAGCTCGCGGACGCGAAGGCGAAGCAGGGCGCCGGCGACCTGAAGACGCTGCTGAGCCGGGGCGACACCTGGACCGTGAGCTAGGCGGCCAACCTGACCAGCGAATGACGAAGGCCCGCGGTGCCGTACGAGGTCCCTTCCTCGACACCGGGAAAGCTAAGCGCGCTCCGCCGCAGCGTCTCGACGTCGCTACAGCGCCCAATATAGTTCCTACGGCGCATCAGCTACGCGTTCGAGTCGGATCGGGACCGTCTTGCACTTTTCGCCGGTGAGAAGACCCGCCTGAGTGTCGGTGCCTGCGAGGAAACGAACCCACCTATCGGCCACGCCGTATTTCTCGCGCAGTAGCTGATGGACCCTCGCGTGCGCGTTTGGGTCAGGTGTCGCGCGGTACCGGTGGGTTTCGCCGTGTCGATAGACCTCGACCATCGGGTTCGCGTCCATGTGCTGAATCCACCACCGAGCGTTGGCATTGCCCGGGTGAATCCAGGAATAGGGTCCTTCGTCGACGATCCAGAGCCGCGCCTTGCGGACCGCTCCAGTTGGAGTCGGCTCATAAACGACTACGACCTCTCGCCCAACTTCGATCAAGGCCAGGTGTGCGAGGACGTAAGCGACGCAGACGCCGACCACGATCGCTGCAATGATGAGCACTCGTTTCACACCTGCCGCTCCACAGGCAGCGCCGCCATCAAGCAGCGGCTATGAGTTCAATCCGGCAGCGCGCACTTGTACACCTTCATCACGTTCTCGCCCATCACCTTTGAGCGTGCGGCCGCCGGCAGCTTGTGCGCCAGCTCCTCGACTTCCTCGATGTAGTTGCCGACGTGATCGGGATGCGGAAAATCCGACGCCCAGAAAAATTTGTCGGCGCCGCACAGCTCGACCATCGCGGGCAGCGAGCGCTCGTCGGGGTCCGCCGAGATCCAGCAGTTGCGATTGAAGTAGAAGCTCGGCTTCTCCTTGAGCGGCACCGTGCGGCCCATCGCGCTCGCATAGACCGCGTCGAGGCGGCCCAGCCAGTAGTCGATCCATCCCGCGCCCGCTTCCAGCAGCACCAGCCGCATCTTCGGGAATTTGTCGAAGGTGCCGTACTGGAAGAAGCTGGTGAACGCATGACGAATCGCGTCGGCCGCGACGATGTTCAGGAAGTAATAATTCCCGCGCATGAACTCGCGGTCGTAACGACCCGGCGCCGCCCACACCGGCTCGAGCGACGGATGAATCCCGATCGGCACGTCCAGCTCCTGCGCCTTGGCGAACAGCACGTCGTGATCGGGATGCGCATGCGGCTTGCGCGTCATCACGAATTGCGCGACCCATCCGCCCTTGCATCCCGCCTTGACCGCGCGTTCGAGCTCGACTGCGGCCGCGGCCGGATCGCCGAGCGACAGGTGCGCGATCGGGATCAGCTTGCCGCCGCTCCCAGAGCAGAAGTCCACGATGTACCGGTTGTAGGCGCGCGTGCATGCTTGCGCGAGTTCGGGGTCTTCGGTCTCGGTTTCCCACAAAAGGCTCATGGTGGGATAGAGGAATGCGGCGGCGAGGCCTTCGGCTTCGATTCGCTTCAGCCGTTCTTTCGCGTCCATCGCGCCGTAGGGAGCCATCCCGCCGTAGGTGGGCGGGCCCTCGAACTTGTCGTCCCGCGTGGTCCCCATCGCGGAGAGTCCAGCGAGCCGGCCGCCGCTGAAGATCTTCGACGGGCGTCCCGCGACTTCGAGGTATTCGAGGCCCCTGGCGTCCGTGCGAACTCTGACGGCGCGGTCCTTGTACTTCGCTTCGATATAGCGGTCCCATAGGCCGGCGTCCTCGAGGATGTGCCCGTCGGCATCGACAGCGCCGGTGAAGGTCAGTTTCTGGATTCCTTCGAGACGATTCGACATCGATGTTCACTCCGCATGCGCACGAGATTCGTCATTTATAGTTCACGCAATGATGCGGGCAAAGCCAACGCGGAATGGCGACAACGTCGCCAGCCCAAACGCAAGCCGTGAGCAGTTTCAACATTGGGTCCAGGGCTCAGCCCTGGTCAGTGGGCGGCGTTGGCCATCGTCGTCGGATTGAAAAAATTGTCCGTCGCGATTCCCATGTTGATGTACCAGCTTTCGTGCTCGTCGCTCTCAACTCCGGGCGACAGCACCACGGTCGAGAAGCCGGTGGTAACGTCTTCATCGACCAGCGCGGTCTGGAACATCCGCTTGAACGGCCAGATCGCGACCCGCGCGTCCGGGACCGGCCGGTCGCGGTACGCGTTAAAGGTCGCGATCGTCTTCCACAGTTTGCCGTCACGATCGTACTGGTCTGACGCAGTGATGAACCAACCTTCCGAGTCGATGTAAAAGAGCCGCTTCGGAATCGACACGCTGCTGCCCAGCATCGAAGTCTGTTTCGCGTCCGCCTCGATAACATAGAGCCGGCGCATTTCCCAGTTTTCGGGGCAGATCGTTCGTCCGCCGTCGGTCGGGCAAGCCCTGGCCGGAGAGTTCTCGGCATTCACAACGGCGAGCATCGGCTTTTCGCCGAGGAACTTGTAGTTGAAATCCTCGATCTTCGCCGCGAAGCCAAAGAACGAATCGGGATCGAGATTGCTCGCGTAGGTGGCGGCGCCCCCGCCCGCGCTGACCGCGCCGGGTTCGTACATCCCAAGGACATCCGAGAGTTCGTTGGCGGAAGCCCGGTTCACATGCCGCGTACGCGTGTTGTACATCCAGCTGTTGTCCTCGATCTTCGGATCGAGGCTGCGGTAGCGGATAAATCCGAAGCCCCGCATCTCCGAGGGCTCGAGAAACGGATACGCGCCGAACCGGTACCGGATTCCCGCCGTCGTCGCCTCTGGATTTGTGGGTATCGGCTGAACCTCGGTGCGCCCGGTGTTGTTGTAAAATCCCACGTTGCCGATCGTGAAGTGCTCGACCGGGTCGGCCGGCGTCGAGCCCGGCCGGTAGCTCGCGATTTCGACATTCTTCGACACCGCGTCGTCGGTGTATAGCGGCCGGTAGCTGAAATTCCACATCACCTTCAGTGCCGCCTGCGGATCGTTCGCATCGACCAGCGGGAACGGCAGCCCCGCCTTGTAATTCTTCAGCGTGCCATCCGGCGCGAGCTGCACCTGCGCCGAATATTTCTCCGTCGCGGCCTTGTACGGCGGCGGCCAATCCAGCCGCTCGGTCGGCACGATCTTCATCGTCATGCCCTGTTTCACCAGGACCAGATTTCCCGGACTCACCAGGTCCGCGACCTTGCCGGCCTGCTCGCTGGTGATCGTATCGCCCGGATTCACGCCCGCGCATGGCGAGCCTCCAAGCGACAGAACCGCAAGCGCGACCGCAGCGACAACTTCAAGCTTTACTTTCATTTTGTGTTTTCGACTTCTTCCGGGAAATTTTTCCACCGTCGAGTATTTTTGCGCATTGCGTGCGCAAAAACACCAGCGCTGCCTTTCTGGACACCGGGTGCGGGCGTCACCCCTGCCTAGAAGCTCAGGCGTTTGAAGCGGCTTTCCGGGATCAGCCGGATAGCGCCCATGATCAAGCGCCAGAACCACGGCACATACACGACCTCCGCGCGCTTGCGATACGCCGCGTAGATCAGGTCGGCGGCCTTGGCCGGCGCAATCGTCAGCAGCGCGCCGTCGCGTCCCCAGGTCATTCGCGTATCCACCGTGCCGAGCTTTACCGTCATCACATGCACGCCGCTGGCGGCCAGCCGCCCGCGCAGGCCCTGCGCAAACAGCGCGAGCGCACCCTTGGCCGAGCCGTACACGTAATTGCGCGCGCGGCCGCGCTCGCCGGCGACGGATCCGATCACGATGATAAAGCCGGAGCGCTGCTGTTCGAGATGGCGCGCCGCGAGCGTGATCAACGACACCGCGCCGGTGAAGTTCTGATGTATCGTGGCGAGCGCCTCGCCGGGATCGGTCTGGGCGGTGTCCTCGTCACCGAGCGTGCCGAAGCATACGACGATGCCGTCGAGTCCGCCGAGCCGGCCCGCCGCATGACGGACGAACTCGTCGTGCGAGGCGAAGTCCGACGCGTCGAAGGTCCCGGAAAGCGCGGGCACTCCCGCACGAACGCTGATGTCCTCGGCGACGCGCCGCGCCTCGTCGGCGTTGCGGGCGGCCAAATACAATCGCGCTCCGTCCGACGCGAACCGAAGCGCGAGCGCGCGTGCGATCGGGCTGGTGGCGCCAAGAATCAGAACCTTAGTCATCGAGAAGACTTACGCCGTCTTTCAGGCGGGGTACATCCCAAGCCTGCGCGACAGGCTCGACGAAAAGCGGTTGTCGGGATCGGCGACGGCCTTCGCCGCCTGCCACTTCGGAAGATTCGGATACATCGCGCGAAAGGTCTCGGGCGACATGCGCGCGTCCTTGGCCAGGTACACGCGGCCGCCGCGCTTCAATACCATCGCGTCCAACGAAGAAAGAAATTCGAGCAGCCCGTCCGTCACCGGGAAATCCAGCGCGAGCGTGTAGCCGGGCATCGGGAAAGACAGCAGCCCGTCCTGCGCGCCGAACTTCTTGAGCACCGCGAGAAACGAGCCGCGCCGGCTGCGGCTGATCGCCTCGAGCACTTCGACCAGCCCGGCGCGGCTTTCGTCGGGCGGCCACACGCATTGATATTGGACGAAGCCGCGCTTGCCGTAGATTCGGTTCCAGTTGCGGATCGAATCGAGCGGATAGAAAAAACTTTCCCAGTCGAAAATAGTGTGCGCCGCCTTGTCGCGATTCAACGCCCAGATGACCGCGTTGAAGGCCCTGACGGTCAGCGAGTTCAGCGCAAATCCCGGAAAGTCGAACGGCACGATCGGGCTGAGCTTCGGCATCGTGCTCAGCGGATTCTGCGCGAGATTTCGCGGCAGCTGATCGAGTGTCGCAAAGTTGCCGAGGTTGAGCACCGAGCGGCCGAGCGCGCCTTTGCCGCTGTTGCAGTCGATCCACGCGACCGAATAGCCGTACTGCGCGTCGGTGCGCTCGAAAGCCTCGATCGCCGCATCGACATTGCCGGCGCGGATCAGCTCGCCATCGAGATACGCGCTCTCGACCCGCCGCATCCTCAGTTCAAGCTCGAGGATCACGCCGGTCAAACCCATCCCTCCGACCGTCGCCCAGAACAGCCCGGCGTTTTCCTCGCGCGAGCATCGAAGCACCTCGCCCGACGCGACCATCAGGTCGAAGCTGGTCACGTGCGAGGCCAACGAGGAGTCGCGATGGTGATTCTTGCCATGCACGTCGGCGGCGATCGATCCGCCAAGCGTAACGAAGCGCGTGCCCGGAGTTACCGGCGGAAAAAAACCACGCGGCAAAAAAACATCGATCAACTCCGCAACGGTCACGCCGGCCTCGCATCGCAACAGGCCGGTCGCGCCGTCGAACGAGAGCATCCGATTAAGCCGCGTAAGATCGACGACGCGATTCTGATCGTTCAGTGCCGCATCGCCATAAGCCCGTCCCGCCCCGCGCGCAATCAGCGAAGTCGCATCGGCAGTCACGACCGCCCGCAGCTCGCCAATCTTATCAGGCCGATAAACATCGCTCTCCGAGAGCGGATACCGCCCCCATCCGGTAAGCAACGCATGCCGCGGATTCGGCAACGCGCCGGCTTCGCGCCCATTGGCGGTAGTCATCGAGTCTGTAAGCGCCGCCGTCATCGTTAAATGAGAAGCTAACAGGAAGACCGCACACGATAAACGCCCGCGCCCCGCGTTGCGCGCGTAGCGCAGAACAAAATGGAGAACTCAATTGTATGCGAATGTATGCGAAACCCGCCGTGGGTTTCGCGCATCCCTGGGCAGGGGTAACCCCTGCACCTTAGTGAGAAAGAAGATGCGGCCTGACGGCCTGTTAGAACTTTTTTTGTGTCATCCGGAGCGCAGCGAAGGAACCCGGATCCTACCTCGCCCGTTACTTTTACGCGAGAGGCGGAGCCGAGCGCAGCGAGGTAAGTGAGGGCGCAGGAACGTTTTGCGTCATCCTGACCGCAGGGAAGGAACCCGGATCCTACCTCGCCCGTTACTTTTACGGGAGAGGAGGCCGAGCGCAGCGAGGTAGGTGAGGGTGCAGGAACATTTTGTGTCGTCTCAACTGAAGCAAAGGGACTTTGGAGCACCGATTGCGCCAAAGGTGCGGACGCTGACAACAAACCCGAATGGTCGAAGGCACCAGATTGCTAAGGTGGTCGGGGGCATCTAACGGCATCGACTGGTGTCGGTTCGGATAGGAAAAAGCGGGGGTTCCCAAATCGGGGAGCCCTCGCATCGTCTCGGATTTGCTCGCCTCAGACAGAAAAAGACACTTTTCTTAAGTTGTCGGTCGCGCTGTGGTTTGATAACTCAACGTCGATGGACCGCCGCCATGCTGCTGCGCCTTAGACGGTCAAGTAGGAGAACAAAATGCACGTCCAGCCATTGCCGGATCAAAGCACACTCGTCCGTATTGTCCGCGAGGCGCTTGACGAGGTGGCGAGCAAACTCCGCAATACGCGGAAGGGATGGGCGGATATAATCGGCGCTGCTATTGAGAGGCGCTTGGCCACTCTCCACCAAGCGGGAATTGAATGCGCATACGGCCACAAGCGCGATGAAGATAGTGAGATGTTATTCGACTTTTGCGCACTTCTTTATGATCCCCCGACCTGAAGAGCGAGCGTTATCCCATGCAGGCGCTCATCGTCGGGGAGATCGAATGTCACCATAATCTCCGCAAGGACTTTGAGAAACTGCTTGTGGCCGATTCTCTCGTCTATTTCTTTGCGTTTCCGGAGGAGATCACAGAAAACATGGCGCCGCTCGATTTCTTTCAGACAGTCGCCGACACCCGACGCCAATACGCGGCTTGACCATCGCGTTGCCGCTGGCGTTACTACTAGTGTGCGTAGTTGCGAGTGGCGTCGTCGCAAGTTTGGAATTCTTGGGGCGCTTTGGGCACCCATGTAACACACACGTCAGAGAAATATCTTTTTTCTCTATCAAGACCGAAGTAATAGACGCACCCCACTACGTAGAGAACAGCGCCGTAGTTAGCTCTGGGCAACGGTTGATCGGAAGTTGGAACCCACATAGGTTCAGCAGCTTCGTTTGGCGCAACCGCAGGCTCCACGTCTACGAACGGAATATTTGCTTTCGGCAGTTTACCAGCTTCGTCACAGTCGGCGTCAACGGGTGTTGGTTCACCAGCCGCTCTGATGAGAATTTCCCCCGCGACGACACCACCGACTGCGAGCGTCTTGCCGTAGTTTCTCAGGTGTACTTTTACTTGCATGGGCACGCCGTCAGGTGTCTTCTGCATCGTCTCTACACCATTCCCGATCAAGACTGGTCGATTGTTCAACACTTCCTGTTCAACACTCCGCGCGATCAGGCCATTTTGCCTGCGGGCTTCCCCTGCGTAGAAGATGACAGCGACTACGCCGGCGACAGAAACGTAGAGGATCCATTTGTCTACCCAATTGGGTTCGGGTTGGCGTGGATTCTGCTCGTCATCGCTGGCTGGCATCTCAAGTTTCCCCCAAAAGGTCCGCAGACAAGAAGCGCGTTTAAGTGGCGAACGATTATCGGGACCGTGTTTTTCTGTGCCGGGATTGCAGTCTCGATTCTGACTTGTTGGTTGGCAGCGCATCCGCCTTTAGGACTTGGTTTATGAGGTCATCGAAGTCCACCTTTGCGCTCAGCACTTCGGGCGCTTTCGCCTGGAGCCGTTTTATCAATTCGGCATCGCCTTCTTTGTTCGTGCCTTTTCTCATCGATCCGCAGTATAACCTGTGGAATCTGGAAGTCATTAGTCCGACGAAATGCCAATCACAATTCCACAGAGCCTTCGCACGATGCAACGCGCACTGTCGGCCAATTCAGCTGCGATATTGGGGGTGCTGATGGGCGTCATTGGTTTTTTCGTAAGTCTATATCCACCGGCTTCTGGAAGCTGTGCACAAGCAATTCTTGCGACGATATTCGCGGCCTTGGTTGTCGTGGCTCTCTTGGCGATATTAATACCCGAATATCGGAAGGCATCGCTTGATGATCCTGAGCGGATAATGAACGAAGCATTCTCGCTAGTAACCGATATAGTTGGTTTCTCGAATATATGGAGAATGTCGGCGCCTGTTATGAATGATCCTCGCGAACTAGAATTACATGATTCTCGTTTGAAGGAATTCAATCGAGTGTTTCGCGAGAACTTTACGACGAAATTTGGTGGTCGGATTCAAAAACTAATTGACCGATTCAGATTGAACGAAATTATCCTACAACAACAGGATGGCTTCTATTGGCCTGACCCCCTAACGCCCAGCAGTTTTGAGGTAGAGTCCGTCGACAGAAAGGAGACGGGCAATGAAAGGCAGCCGATTCAGCGAGGAGCAGATCATCGGGGTGCTGCGCGAACATGAGGCGGGGGCGAAGACCGAGGAGGTTTGCCGCCGCCACGGGATCTCAAGCGCGACCTTTTACAAGTGGAAAGCGAAGTACGGCGGGCTCGACGTATCCGAGGCGCGCCGCCTGAAGTCGCTGGAGGATGAGAACCGGCGGCTGAAGAAGCTGCTGGCCGAAGCAATGCTGGACAACTCAGCGCTGAAGGACCTGCTCGGAAAAAACGTCTGAAGCCTGTGGCGCGGAAGGCGGCGGTTGCTCGACTGGTCGAGCAGCGCGGGCTGAGCCAGGTGCGCGCATGCAGGCTGGTCGGACTCAATCGCTCGAGCATGCACTATCGGCCGCGGCGGCCGGACGATTCGCTGCTGCGGCAGCGGCTGCGCGAGCTGGCCGCTGAGCGCAGACGTTTTGGCTATCGGCGCCTGGGCTGGCTGCTGGAGAGGGAAGGTCACGTGCTGAACCGCAAGAAGCTCTATCGGTTGTACCGCGAGGAAAAGCTCATGGTACGCCGGCGCAGAGGGCGCAAGCGCGCGCTGGGAACCAGGACGCCGATGACGCTACCGGGCGCGATCAACCAACGGTGGTCACTGGACTTCGTGGCCGACGCACTGAGCGACGGGCGGCGCTTCCGCATCCTATGCGTGGTCGACGACTTCAGCCGCGAATGCCTGGCCACGGTGGTGGACACTTCACTGGGCGGGGTGCGCGTGGTGCGCGAACTGGACCGGCTAACAGCTGAGCGCGCACTGCCACGGATGGTGGTTAGCGACAACGGGACCGAGCTCACCAGCTGCGCAGTGCTGCGTTGGGCCACCGGGCGACTGGAGTGGCAATACATCGAACCCGGCAAGCCGGTGCAGAACGCTTTCGTCGAATCGTTCAACAGCCGGCTGCGCGACGAATGCCTCAACGAGCACGTTTTCCTCACCCTGGCCGAAGCGCGCGAGACCATCGAAGCGTGGCGTTACGACTACAATCACCTCCGACCACACAGCAGCCTCGGCGCATTGACACCAATCGAGTTCGCCATGCTTAAAAGACAGCAACAGCAACCGCCCCGAGAGGGCCAAAACCACGACCGACTCTACTTATAATCTGACGGGCATCGGGGGGCAGGCCACTATCTGCGACCAGAAAATCCGATTACCGCAGTTACGGCGATTTGTGAACTTGCGGAGGCTGGATTGCGACTAGGAACCAAGGAGCGCAAGTCTTAATTGCTTTGGTATGCTCGCCTCTGGCTTTCGCTGAGGCCGCCGCCAGCATGGCGAACTCAGCATCCTGCCATGATTGCATCGAAAATGTCAGGGTTTTTGCGGCTGTTGAACCGGAACGAAAATTCATTCAGATACAGCGGCAAATATTCGCGGCTGACGTGACGATAGTTGCCGATGATTCCCCGCTTGAGCAGGCTCCAGAAATTCTCAATCGTGTTCGTGTGAACGGAGCCGACAACATATTGCTTCTCAGAGTGATTGACCTGCTGATGCGGCAGACCGGGCTTGCGGAGATTCCGGTAGCCTGCGTGCTGATCGGTCGCAACGAGCGTCACCTTGTCCGATACGGCTCTACGCACGAAATCTTCTTGAGTGGTGAAACCAAGTTCGTTCACCGCTTGGCAGATGACGTTGCCCTTGCGCGCGATCACGCCGATGACTGGCGTTTTCGTGGCATATGCTTCTCGCTTGCCGAGCCGTTTGTTCCAGTGTTTGTTGCTCTCTCTGCCGCCGATACAGGAAACATTTTCGTAGAGACTCCAACAGGGCAGGCCATTTCTGTCCACTTCTCTAAAATTTGACTGCCATTGCGCAACGCCGGATCCGGGATTCTTCGCTTCGCTCTGAATGACACGGAGAGAGAACTCGGAGCGGAGTGGCCTTGCACGCATGCAGGTTGAAACGCGGAACCCTCACCTACCGGCCGCGATGCGGTCGGCCGCCTCTCCCGTAAAAATAACGGGCGAGGTGTCGGAGCCGCGGCGGCCGATCAGGAAAGCACAAAAGCCGGATTTCTTCCCTTCGCTCGGGATCGAGACAAGGAGTTTTGCAGCGAGTACGAGTTCTTCGTTTCTTTCGGCTCTGGTCCAGTTTCGATGAATCAGTGGGGCGATGAACTTTTCAGCCTGACCCCGGCGAACTTTTTGTGCTACCCATACAGTATGCGTCACGATTCCCCACACCCGCATAGCTCGCCCCAAATCGGGCGACAGCAGCCTCCTGTGAAAACATTTTTTGACGGAACGAAGCTACCGATGGTAGAGGGGCCGTCCGAGAACCACCACATATGGTATTCATTGCTCATTTCGGCCCTATTCGGTCAGTCACATTCAATTAGATGAGCGCGCTTTTGGAAGGCCTCGGAGCGGTCTAGCTTCAAGAGTCCCCATTAGCCAGGAGAATCGTATGTCGTGGGAGAAGGAAGTCGCAGAGATTCGCCGACGCGTCGAACTCGCGAAAGCGATGGGCGGGGCCGACAACATCAAGCGCCAGCATGACGGCGGCAAGCTCACCGTGCGCGAGCGCATCGAGCGGCTACTCGACGCGGGCACGTTCCACGAGTACGGCGCCTTGGCGGGAGCGCCGAAGTACGAGGGCGAGACGCTCGCGTCGATCATGCCGGCGAACTTTGTTGGTGGCACGGGACGAATCAACGGGCGGCGCGTGGTGGTCGGCGGCGACGACTTCACCGTGCGGGGCGGCGCGGCGGACGCAAATATCGGCAACAAGCGGAGCTACGCGGAACTGATCGCACATGAGCTGCATATCCCGATAATTCGGCTGGTGGACGGCACCGGCGGCGGTGGCAGCGCGCGCTCGTTCGAGACGCTCAAGCGCACCTACGTCCCTGCCAATCCCGACTTCGACGTGCTGGTAAAGTTGATGGGCGAGGTGCCTGTCGTCGCGGGATGCATGGGCTCGGTCGCGGGAATCGGCGCGGCGCGCGTGGCGGCGTCGCATTTCTCGGTGATGATCCGCGGGACGAGCCAGCTTTTCGTCGCGGGACCGCCGGTGGTCAAATGGGGCGTGGGCGAGGAGCTGACCAAGGAGGAACTCGGCGGCTCCGAAATCCACGCGCACATGAGCGGCGCGGTGGACAACGAAGCCGAGAACGAGGACGACGCGTTCGCGCAGATTCGCCGCTTCCTGTCGTATCTGCCGCAGAGCGTATGGCAGGCGCCGCCGCGCGCGACGCCCGACGACGACCCCAGCCGCCGCGAAGAGGAGCTGATCAGCATCGTGCCGCGCAATCGGCGCCATGGTTACGACGTGCGGCGAATCCTGGAGCTCGTGATGGATCGCGAGTCGTTCTTCGAGATGACTCCCTACTTTGGCCCGTCGCTGGTGACGGGATTCGCGCGGCTCGACGGATTCCCGGTGGGTGTGATGGCGAACGATCCGTTCTCGATTGGCGGGTCGCTGGACGGTCCGGCGTCGGACAAGATGGTCAAGTTCATCGACCTTTGCGACACGTTTCATCTGCCGGTGGTGAACTTCGTCGATCAGCCGGGCTTCCTGATAGGGCGCGAGGCCGAGATGGCGGGGACGATTCGGCGCGGCGTGCGCGCGCTGTACGCGATGTTTCAGACGACGACGCCGCTAGTTGCGATCATGGTGCGCAAGGCGTTCGGCGTGGCGGGCGCGGGCCACGGGATCACGACGGGGCTGAATCTTCGCTACGCGTGGCCGTCGGCGGATTGGGGCTCGCTGCCGATAGAGGGTGGAATCGAGGCGGCGTACAAGCGCGACCTGGCGGCGTCGAGCGATCCGGAAAAGTTGCGCAAAGAGCTCGAGGACAAATTCAACGCCGTGCGATCGCCGCTTCGCACCGCGGAGGCGTTCGGCATCGAGGAGATAATCGATCCGCGCGACACGCGGCCGCTCCTGGTTGACTGGGTGCATCAGGCGTACGAGATAGTTCCCACGCAGTTGGGGATTCGCACGCGCACGATGCGCCCGTAGACGAGCGTCAGCCGGCGGTAGCCTTACCGGCCGCCGGAGCGGCGTGAGCGTGTTCTTCAACCGCCGCATGGCCGCGCGAGAACGCCATGGCGACGATGTAGATTATCATTCCAGCGAGCGCGACCTTCACCCACTCGCCCCATCCGTAGTGGACCGCAACGTAGAGCGACAGCGGCGCGGAGATCGCCACCCATCCGCGGGCGACCAGCCCGAAGAAGGCCCATCCAGTGGCTTGCAGAGCGGGGGAGACATCCTCGAGAGTTTCGGAGAACTGGGCAGCCCATGGCACGTAGGCGATCGCCAGGAAGCATCCCATCAACGACGCGACGATCGTCAGCGTGGCGCGCGGCAGCGCGTGACCGAAGGTTGGAATCCACCAGGCCATCAGGATGCAGGCGAGTACCCCGCCGAAGATTGCGATCGGTTTGCGCGTTTGCAGGCGATCGGACACCAGCCCCGTCAAAACCAGAGCGCCGAGGTTTGCCAGCCAGAAATATTCGTTCATCCTGGCCGCTTCGGCCGGCGTGTAGTGAAACGCTTCGGTGAACATTAGAGGCCCGAAACCCTGGATCGCGAAATACAACGTCAGATTCGCAGTTATGCCGATGACCAGCAGCCAGACCTCCAGGTGGCCAAGCAGGCGCCGGAAGGCGTCTCCGGTTCCGGACGGAAGTTCAGAGGCGCTGGGCAGCCGTCCCTCGGCGGCGAGCACCTGGATTTCGGTCTTCATAATCTGCATGCGCAGTTGGGGGCTTAGATCGCACAGCCACAAAATAATCGGTAGGTACATCGCGACCGCGAGAAATCCCATGATCCAAATCTGCGACTGCCAGGTGTGATAAATCGGCAGCGTCGCTCCGGCAACGAAGTTGGCCAGGAAGTTCGCGCCGACCGGCCCGATCGTCAGCAGTCCGAATGCCAGCGCGCGGCTGAGCCGCGGCGACATATCGCGCACCAGCGCAGCCAGGGCGCCGGCCGTGAGACCGGCCACGATTCCCATCAAGGTGCGCAGGATGACGAACGAGACGATGCCCGTGATCAACACGTTCAGGAACAACAAGCCGGTGACCAGCCCAAGACATACGTCAACGATGAGGACGCGGCCGTAGCGGTCTGCCAGCGGACCGCCGAAAAACGCGGAGATTCCAGAAATGAGCACGGCAAACGTGACGAACGCGCCGTACGCGACGTGGCTCATGTGCAGGTACGGGAGCAGGATCGGCAGCAACGGTGCGAGCTGGAAGTCATACGCGCCGAGGATCGACGCGAGCACCGTCAGGATCAGCAGGGACCATCGATGGGCGCCGCGCGGATATTCTGTCAGCGTTCGAGTCGCGACGAAACTGTTCATGCCGTTTCCCCATTAGCGCGGCGAGCGCGTTGATTTAGTTTCTCTACAACCAAGGGGGCCGCAAACACAAGGCGCACTCTTCGAGCACTGGTGCGCGCGCGCCGCGCTTGCTAAGACGCCCCACAAGCCTCGAGAAGGACGGCAGAGTGGTGGAGATAAAGAGCCCCTCGGTGGGCAAGGTGATCCGACTCTCGGTCGCGCTCGGCGCGCAGATCGCGCGCGGCGACGAAGTGATGGTGATCGAGTCGATGAAGGTCGAGATACCGGTCAAAGCGCCGGCCGGCGGGCGCATCGCGGAGTTTCGGGTCAAGCCGGGCGATCAGATTCAGCGCAATTTCGTGCTCGCCATGCTCGACGCCTGAGGCCGCCGCGCGCCGCTCGATTCAATCGCGCACACTCTCGCGCCTGCTGCCCCATTTCTCCCAGAACGTTACCTGCAGCGCCGGCTTGCGATCGGGGCGCGCCCATCGTCCCTTCGGGTAACCCATCGGAATCAGGATCACGTTGGCATATTCGGGCGGCACGCCGAGCATCGCGTCGATTTCCCTGGCGAACATCGAATGCATCCCGGTGATCGAGGTGCCCAGTCCGTAGCCGCGCGCCGCCAGGCACAGATTCTGAATCGCCGGGTAAATCGCGCCCCACATCGGCTGCCCGGCGCGCGCGCGATCGGTGTATCTTTTCACGCACGCGAAGATCATCACGGGCACGTCGGCGATATGCTCGGCGAGGTACTTTGCCGACCGCAAATTTCGCCCGCGCTGGCTGCCCGGATCGTTGGCTACAACTTCGCGTTCGGCCGGCGTGAAGATGGCGTCCCACGCCCTGGCGTAACGTTCCGCGATGAAATTTTTCGCCTCGCGCTCGGTGACGACGATGAAAAACCACGGCTGCCGATTATGCCCGCTGGGACCCATCGTAGCCGCCTCGATCACCTTGACGATCAGATCCGGCTTGACCGGATCGGGCTTCAGCCGCCGCATCGAGCGGGTGGTGTAGATTGCTTCGTACAAATCGAATTCGTGATGGCCGTACATGGCGCGAACCTATCAGTTTTCGGGTAGCGAGCGAAAATTCAATGCGCTAAGAAGAGGATCGTTCCCGCAAATCGGTTTCGCCGGAGGCTGTCGTGGACGAAATAATTCTGCATCAATATCCGACCTCGCCGTTCTCCGAGAAAATCCGCAAGATCTTCGCGCACAAGAAAATGAGCTGGCGCTCGGTCGAGCAGCCGGTGATCATGCCGAAGCCCAAGCTGGTGCCGCTCACGGGCGGCTATCGGCGCATCCCGGTGCTCCAAATCGGCGCCGACGTATGGTGCGACACCGGAATCATCGTTAGGAAAATCGACGAGCTGAAACCCGCGCCGGCGATTTATCCCCAAGGACTCACCGCGGCCGCCGACACGATGAATCAATGGGCCGACCGCCGGCTGTTCTGGTCCACGACGCCCGTGATTTTCGAGAAACTCGCCGCGATGGTGCCCAAGGAATTCATCGAGGATCGTTCAAAGATGATGCCGGGCGCGAACTTCGGCGAGATTGCGCGCAGCGCCCCTGATTCTCGAAACCAGTTGCGCGCGCTCCTTGAAATTCTCGATCGCCAACTCGCGAGCCGGCCTTTTCTGTTGGGCGATTCGTTCAGCCTGGCCGACGCCGCCTGTTTTCATCCGGTATGGTTCCTGCGCATGGAACCGACCGCGTTTGGCCTCGCGCAAAAGTTTTCGCACCTGATGCGCTGGTTCGAGCGAATCGACGCGATGGGTTACGGCGACGTGCGCCCGATGGATCCCGACGAAGCTCTGAAGGTGGCGCAGGACAGCACTCCCGCCACTGACGAGAACGTCGACGAGCGCGATCCAAACGGACTCAGGGCCGGGACTCGCGTCTCGGTGATGCCGGACGACTACGCCTTCGATCCGGTGACCGGAAGAGTGGTTGTCAGCACGATTCACGAGATCGCAATCGAACGCGACGTGCCGGAACTGGGCAGGATTGTGAATCACTTCCCGAAGATTGGCTTCCGAATCGCCGCAGCCTGACCGCCGTAGCCCAGATTCATTCGTCGAGCATCCAGACCATTCCGCGTACAGCGGCAGGGCCAAGTGCTGCCTAGCGTAGGCGAACGAATACTCAGATAGACCCAATCAATACTAAATAGATAATCGATTAGATACTCATTACATAATTGGTTCGTATATAATGTAGGAGTAGAGTGACTACTGGATGCAGGCCGAAGGGGGGTCTTCGCTTTGCCCAGGGGTGTCTCGCCATTGATTTTCGTCGCCGCCGGCGGCTTGCTGATCGCTGCCGGGCTCGGGGTAATTCTGTCCTTCCCGCAGCGCGCGACGTCGCGATCAGCGCGCGATGACCGCAACTCGATCGGAGCGCTGCACGCGCGCGAGCGTGTGGCGCGCGAGGCATTCTTCGTGAGCAAGCGCGGTCTGAACTTTGGAGTGCCGGCTGGTGCGTATCACACGGCGATCGCACAGATGCGCCGGCAGGAGCGCAATGCAGTTGCAGGTGCCGGCGTCGACACGACTGCTTCGACCCAAGCGGGAGGTTCATTTGCGTGGAGTGCGCTTGGTCCTCTGCCGTTGACTAATGAGATTCCGACTTTTGGCGGAGTTGCGATCGGGACTGCGCTGGCCGGCGTGACGGGACGAGTCACCGCAGCAGTCACAGACCCGACCGTGAGCGGACGGATGTTCGTCGGCACGGGCGACGGCGGAGTGTGGATGCGTGCCAATGGGACGGCGGCGTTCGTACCGATATTCGATCCGGGGCCCACGCTGTCGGTCGGCGCGCTTGCGCTCGATACGACCACCAGTCCAAATCCAACGCTCTATGTCGGCAGCGGCGAAGGCAACGGATCGGCCGACGCGTACTATGGCGAGGGAGTGTTCGTTTCGAGCGATCTTGGCGTCACCTGGACGCAACTTGGCGCCAGCGAATTCGCGCACGCGTCGATCGCCTCGCTCGCGGTCGATACCACGCAAACGCCGCGAACAATCTACGCCGCGGTGACCTACGGCTCGAGCGCGAACCGGGCGGACGCGTCGTGGGTCGAGGGCGATTTCAGTCAAAACGGCCTGTGGCGCTCGGGCGACGGCGGCGCGTCCTGGATTTCGTATCCGGCGGGGACCTTCGGCGCCTGCCCGTATTTCACCAACGATCCATGTCCGGCAGAGTCGGTGGCGATCGATCCCGCGTCACCGACCGCCGTGCTGGTTTCGATTCTCGGCGTCGGCGTGTTCCGCTCGTCGAATTCCGGATTCAGTTGGACGCAAGCGAGCCTGCCCAACCTGACTGGCGGCGTCGGCCGCGCGAGCGTGGCTGCCGCGGGCGGGGTTGCCTACGCGATGGTCGGGGCGGCGGACGGCATGGAGCTCGCGGGATTCCGCCAACGACGGCGTCACCTGGACCAAGGCGTCGGTGCCGAGCGCGACGGTCGGCGGCGTAACTATCGACGGATCCAGCGCGAGCAACTTCTCGCTGTCATTCTTCGACCAGGCGCTGGCGATCGATCCGGCCGACGCTACGCGACCGGCGCGACCGTCGTGTTTGGCGGCGTCGGCATCTACCGCTCGACCAACGGCGGCACCACCTGGACATCGCCAGCGCCGAGCGGTGGAACGCATTCGGACCAGCACGCGATCGCGTTCGATCCCACAAGCGCGCACAGCTTCTACCTCGGCAACGACGGCGGACTCTATCGCTTCGACGCGGGCACGCAGGGCTGGGCGACGCTCAACGCGAGCATCAGCGCTGCCCAGGCCCAGTCTGTCGGACCTCATCCGACGGACAGCACCGTGGCGATCGCCGGCTTTCAGGACAATGGCACGGCGCGCTACAACGCTGCGCAGCCGCCGGCGTCGAGCTGGACCGAGGTGGACAACCTCGACGGTGGATTCGCGCTTTTCGACACGCTCAATCCGCTGTTCGCCTATCATACGTTCGCGACCACCGCGGCCGGTCCATGGGTCGCGCGCTCGACCGACGGCGGAGCCACCTTCAGCTCCGCCTCTTCGAGCGCCGCGCTGCAGGCCGCGATGACGGCGGCGGGCGATCGCGGTGCGGCTTATTTCCCGCCGCTCGCGAGCGATCCGGCCGTCGCCCAGCGCGTGTTGTTCGGCGCGCATTCGGTTTACGTGTCGAACGACGGGATGGCGACATGGGCGCCGCAAACGACCCAGGATTTGACCGGCGGATGCAACAGCGGCGCGTGCGCGCTCGAGGACCTCGAGATCGCGCCTTCGGACCCTACCAGGGCGTACGCGCTCTCGATGGAGACCAGCACCACCTTTCGTCCAACGCCCTTCAAAATCTTCACCACCGACCAGGCCGATATCCAGGTCAACCCCGGCCAGCCCGAAGGTGCGCACTGGATCGACGAGACCGCACAACTGCCGCCAATAGTGTTTCCGGATTCCACGCAGGCGACCGGAATCGCGATCGACCCGTTCGATTCCAGCGTCGCCTGGCTAAGCCTTTCGGGGTTCACCGCTGCGACCGGCATGGGTCACGTTTTCGTGACGACGGACTTCGGCGGCTCGTGGATCCAGGCCGACGGCAATCCGGATCTCCTGAGTCCGCCGCCCGCGAATGCGCTGCCCGACGTTCCAGTTCTGCGACTGCTGGTCGATCGCAATGACCCGACGGCGAACACCGTGCTGGCCGCGACCGACATTGGCATTTTCAGAACGACCGACGGCGGAACGACGTGGGCTCCGTTCAACCTCGGGACGGTTCCGGCGGTCGGGGTTTTCGATATCGAGCAAAATCTGAGCGGGGTCGTCTTCGCCGCAACCCACGGGCGCGGGATATTCGAGTTGTCGGGCGAGGGCTCGCCGGGCGTGACGCCGTCGCCGACGCCTCCGCCACGGGCTCCGCA
Organism: uncultured delta proteobacterium; assembly: GCA_963842085.1. Taxonomy (GTDB): domain Bacteria; phylum Desulfobacterota; class Binatia; order Binatales; family Binataceae; genus Binatus. Next base: position 142,996 of record CAWJET010000001.1, on the reverse strand, counting down.
ACCACAACTCCAACGCCGGACCCGTCAATCACGGCCACTGCCACCCGCACCGCGTCGCCCACCGCGAGCGCGACGCCGAGCGCTACGCTTACCGCCACGGCGTCCGCGACCGCATCGTCAACACGTACCGCGACTGCAACTACCACCGCGACCGGTACGGGCACGCCGTCGCCGACGGCGACTGCCACCGTCACCGCCACCGCAAGCGCGACGCCTACCGCGACGGCCACCGCAACCGCATCGCGGACAGCGACCGCTACGGCCACCGCCACGGTGACGGCGACAGCGTCCGCGACGGCCACCGCGGTTCGCACCCCGGTCGCATCGGCGACGCCGACATCCACTCCGACGGCGACCGCTACGCCCACCGCAACCGCAACATTCACGCCGACGCCGATGCCGACCGTGGCGGCGTCGCTGGTTGTTTCGCCAACCGCTGCGAGTTTTACCGCGAAGCTGGGAAGGCGGAGCAAGGCCAAGAAAATAACCGCGCACAACTCCGGCAACGTCTCGATTTTGCTGATAGGTGCGCAGGTGAGCGGCGACTTCGCGCTGTCGAAGGTCTGTGGCGGTAGCTTGAAACCAAAAAAGAAATGCAAATACGCCGTCGTCTTCGCTCCAACCGCAGTCGGACTGCGACAGGGCCTCCTCACGATCAACAACAACGGCTCGAGCGGGCCGCGAACCGTGAACCTAACGGGAACCGGCCAGTAGTTATGCGCGCTACGCGATGGCGCGATACTCGCTTTCGAGAATCCCCATCACGATCGTGTCGTGATAACAGCCGCGCCTGAAATGCTCCTGGCGCAGCACTCCTTCGCGCGTGAATTTTTCGTACGACGCGATCGCGCGCTGGTTGTATTCGTGAACGTGCAGCCATAGGCGATGCAGGTTCATCTTGTCGAAGCCGAGCCGCGTCGGTGCCGTAGCCTTTGCCCCACAATGACTTGTCGCCGATCACGATTCCCAGGCCGGCGCTGCGATTGAGCCAGTCGATCACGTTGAACGAAATCGTACCGATGTACCGTCGGTCCGCGAGCGTCTCGATCACGAAGTTCTTCTGCTTCTCCGAAGAACCGGCGGCTGCTTCGATGAACTTTTCCTCCGCGCTTGACGACACCGGATAGGTGAGCATTGCACCGCCGAGCAAATCGGTGACTTCCTCGTCGTTGACCCATTTCATCACGGCGTCGAGATCGGATTTTTCGTAAGCTCTCAACCTGACCAGTTTGCCATCCATGTCCGTCTCCTTGCATCGCAAAAAAAAAAGGCGACCCGCCGCGGGGCCGCCCTTCGTCGATTGCTCAGTTGAAAATGGCTAGCCCTTGGGCAATCCGAGCACGCGCTCGCCGATAATGTTGTGCTGGATTTCGCTGGTGCCGCCCGCGATCGTCAGCGCCCGCGATGCGAGCATCCGGTACGACCACTTGCCCTTGTCCAGCGCATGCGGCGCCTTGAATTCCATCTGGCTGTACGGCCCCAGCATCTCCATCGCGAATTTGTTCATGCGCAAATTGAGTTCGCTGGTGCATAGCTTGAGCACGGAGCCCTCGGGCCCCGGCGGCAGGCCCTTGAGCCTACGCGTCAGTTGCCGAAAGCCCGTGTAGCGCAACGCCGCCGCCTCGCACGCAAAACCTCCGAGCTTCTGGCGCACGCTGGTGTCCTCCCACGCCGTGTGCCCGTTGCTGCGGACGGTCTTGGCCAGCTCGACCAGCTCCCGGACCTGGCCCATCATGTCGCGGCCGCCGCCGATTCCCGACCGCTCGAACATCAGCGTGGTGATCGCGACCTGCCATCCCTGGTTCTTCTCGCCGATCAGGTTCTTCTTCGGCACCTTCACGTCCTCGAAGAAGACCTCGTTGAAATTCGCGTCGCCCGTGATCTGCACCAGCGGGCGCACGGTCACGCCGGGACTGTGCATGTCGACCAGGATATAGCTGATTCCCTTGTGCTTGGGCGCGTCGGGATCGGTGCGCACCAGCAGGATACACATGTCCGCGTGATGCGCGTCCGAGGTCCACACCTTCTGGCCGTTGACGATAAAGTAGTCGCCTTCCTCGACGGCGCGCGTCTGCAGGCTGGCCACGTCGGAGCCGGCGCCGGGCTCGGAGTATCCCTGGCACCACAGTTCGTCTGCCGAAAGAATTTTCGGAATGTGCTTCTTCTTCTGCTCCTCGGTGCCCCAATGAATGATCGTCGGACCGACCAGCATGATGCCCAGTCCGTTGACCAGCATCGGCGAGTTAACTTTCGAGAGCTCCTCGTTGTAGATGATCTGCTGCGTGAGCGTGGCGCCGCGTCCGCCGTACTCCTTGGGCCAGCTTATTCCGACCCAGCCGCCCGCGTGCATCTTCTTGTGCCACTCGAGCCGCCGCTTCCAGTCGTCCGCGCTGCTTTCGCGCATGAAGTCGCCGTCGTCCTCGCCCTTTCCTGCCTTGGGCAGGTTGGCCTTGAGCCAACTGCGAAACTCCTGGCGAAACGCCTCGTCTTCGGCGCTGAACTTGAAATCCATTAGTGCCTCCCGCGTGAGGATCGCCTGATGCGCACCGTTGCCGCGCCCACGACGAGCGTCAGCCGGCGGCTGCGGTCCCTAACACTTGTTATATAGAACGTCGATGCGGGCCGTTCAAGAACGCGAATAGATCCCGGGGTCCACGATTTCCATGACCGTGCGCGCCCGCGTGTTGGCGACCGGCTTGAAGCCGAACTGCGCATATAGCCCTTGCGCGTCGCGCGTGCCGAGACTCCACCGCCGCAGCCCCTGCAGATCCGGATGCGCCATGATCGAGGCAATCAACTCCTTGCCCAACCCGCGTTCGCGGTAGGGCTCGAGGATGAAGATGTCGGCGATGTACGCGTACGTCGCGAAGTCGGAGATCGCGCGCGCGAAACCGATCTGGCGGGCATTGTCGTAAACGCCGAAGCACAACGAATTTTCGATCGATCGAGCGACCGTCGCGCGTGGGATTCCAGCCGCCCAGTACGAGCGCGCGAGAAACCTGTGAATCACGTCGACGTCGAGCTTCGACCGATCCGTGCTGATCAGAAATCTGCCCATCTCCATCACCACCATCGCTGTCATGTGACTCTTGCTCCTCGATTCAAGGGCAACGCGTACTCGGTCACGTGCGCGGGAATCGGAATCGACGCATCCAGACGCGCAGCGGCGACCGGCGCCATCGCTTTCATCGCAAACGGAATCTGTCCCGCCCAAACCGGCAGCGCGTAGTCTGCTTCGTCGTCGAGCGGGCCGCCGCTGCGGAGCTTGGCCGACGCCTCCACGATCGGAATCGACAGAACCGACGTGGCAGCCAGCTCCTTTTCGCTGGGATGCCGAATATGATCCCAGCGGCCGGGCGCGACGTGATCGATCAGCCCCTTCATCACGGCGAACTTCTCCGCCGGCTCAGCCACCAGAGTAGCCGCGCCCAGAATCACGACGGAACGGTAATTGACCGAGTGATGGAACGCGGAGCGCGCCAGCACCAGGCCGTCGATATGCGTCACCGTGACGGCGATCGGCGTTCCCTCGGCCGCGGCGCCCAGCATCCGGCTCGCAGCCGAGCCGTGAATATAGAGCCGGTCGGCGATACGAACGTGAAGCGTGGGTATCACGTAGGGTTGGCCGCCGATGACGAAACCAACGTGGCATACCAGCGCCGTATCGAGGACGGAGTAAATCGCATCGCGGTCGTAGGAGGCGCGCTTGGGCAGACGCTTGACGCGGGTGCGGGCGGTTGGCGCGATCGCGTTTTTCAGTGAATCCAACCTGTCCGCCTGCACTGACCGTCTCGTTGTCTCTTCCATCTGCCTCGCCCTTTTGTTACAGTACGTAACTATGAACGTATCGGTACAATATCAAATCCGCGGAGACTCAGGCAACCAGATCGCCGCCAGCATCGAAAACGGAATTCGCAGCGGTCGGCTGCGCGCCGGCGAGCGGCTGCCAACGGTGCGCGCGCTGGCGGCGCGGCTGGGCGTCAGCCCAACCACCGTCGCGGCGGCCTACAACGCACTGCGCGTGCGCGGATTGGTGCACGGCGCGGGGCGTCGCGGGACAGTAGTCAATCGCCGGCCGCCGCTGCTGACGCGGGCGGTCTTCCCGCCGCCGGCGCCGGGGCTGCGCAATCTGGCCGACGGCGGGCCGGACCCGGCGATGCTCCCGCGGCTGAAGCCGTATCTCGCGCGGCTCGATGGAATCCCCGGCAGATACGGCGACGCCGAGAATCGCGCCGCACTGGTGAAACTCGCTGCGCGGCAATTCAAGAGCGACGCGGTCGTGGCGGATTCGATTGCGGTTGTCAGCGGCGCGCTCGACGCGGTCGAACGCGTGCTGCAGGCGCATTTGCGGCCGGGCGACATCGTCGCGGTCGAAGACCCGAGCTACACCGGCGTGCTGGACCTGGTCGCGGCGCTGGCGCTGGTGGCGGAGCCGGTTGCGATCGATGACTCGGGGCCGCTGGCTGCGGATTTGATGCGCGCGCTCAAGCTGGGCGCGAAGGCATTCATACTGACGCCGCGTGCGCAGAATCCCAGCGGCGCCGCGCTCGATCGAAAGCGCGCGGCCGAGTTGCGGCACGTGCTCGCCGCGTTTCCGGATGTCGTGCTGATCGAGGACGACCATGCCGGTCCGGTGTCGGGTGCGTCTGCGATCACATTGTCGGCGGGCCGCGAGCATTGGGCGACGGTGCGGTCGGTGTCGAAGTCGCTCGGCCCCGATTTGCGGGTGAGCGTGGTTGCGGGTGACGCGCTGACGGTCGCGCGCGTGCAGGGGCGCCAGAGTCTTGGCCCGCGATGGGTCAGTCATATCCTGCAGGATCTCGTCGCGATGATGTGGGCGGATGCGGAGACGCCGGCGCTGTTGCAACGCGCGGCCGATACTTACGCGCATCGGCGGCGCGCGCTGATCGAAGCGCTGGCGGCGCACGGAATCGAGGCGCGCGGGCGCTCGGGTCTGAACGTGTGGGTACCCGTTGCGGAAGAAGCGGCGGTGACGAACGCGATGGCGGCGAAAGGATGGGCGATTCGCGCCGGCGAGTGTTACCGAATCAAAAGCGCCCCCGGAATCCGCGTGACGATATCGACCCTGCCGCCCGAAGACGCGCGCAGGTTTGCCGCCGACCTGGCCGAGTCGATACGCCCGCGCGCGCATGCGCAGTCGGCGTAAGGGGCTTGGAGAGTTCAGCAGCAGAAGTTCGTGCGCGCGACTCTCTGTATGTGAGTGCGCACGGCGGTCGTTGCGGGTCGCCGGAAGAAAGCGCGCCGCGGCGGGATTTCCGCCACGGCGCGCTCACGCCCGAAATCGGTGGAGCCTGCTTCAATCAGAGCAACTCGTCAGGGAAGTCCAACTCCCGTGCAAAGATTGCCGCCAGGATTCGGCGACCCATCTATGTAGATAGTCGACCTTTCGTAAAAGGCGACGTTGGGGTCACCTCCGGGCAGGTCAGCAAGTCTGATCTTGACCGTATGGGTGGTCGCCGCGGTATCAGGCGTTATCTGAGAGCAGCACGAGAACATGATGTTGTTGTCATGGCAGTCTGCCGTGCCCCCGCCACCGTCGTTACAGTTGCCCGTGTCAGTGCCCGGTTGCGGCAGGTGCAGCAGAGTGTACCATCCCGGGAACAGGTGCGGTCCGCCGCCGCCGATGCCGGTTTGCCCAGCCAATGGCTGGCAGACCGTTTCATTACCCAATGAATCGGTGACGGAGGCCTGCATCAGCATGGCCGACCCGTTGTGCACATCACCTTGAGCGGAGAACGTAATGTAGGCGACGCCAAACGGGATCGAGAGCGTTTTCGAATATACCAGTAAACCGCCAGCAGCTGGAGTTGCGGTCGTTTCAACCTCTTCGCCGCCTAGACTGGTGTCATTCTGAAAGTCCGCGGCCAGTCGCTGTAGAATCGTGCCCGAGGCGAAAATCAGGTCGCAAGTATCGTTGTGGTGGCATGGGCTCGCATTAGTCCCGACAGTGCAGCTCGGGACAATCTTCACTTCGCCTGAGCTATTGTTTACGCAGGCATAGGTATCCGCGCGAGCTGCCGAGGCCGCAATCGCAATCAAGCCAAGCGCCAAGGCGCCTGCCGTTAGTGTTCTCATCTCACTCCTCCATGTTGTTTAGAAAACATCCTGGACGAACGCCCTAGTTAAGCGTCTTGTCATAGCCAGGATTCCTCCGGGGTCTCCTACCATGCAGGTGAGTATGATTCGGATGCGGCGCCGCGCGACTTTCGGCAAAATGAAAGCAAGAAAGGGAGGTGACCATCAGTGAACTTGCTCCCCCATTGGTCCCCGCCAAGGTGAAAAACAAACTGTTGGCCAATGCTACAATCTGGCTTATCGCACCGGTGCGCGCTTAGGTCAAGCAGTAGGTGCGATCGAGCCGATTAAGTTTCGATGACAGCGGTCAGGAACCGGGAAAAAAAAGAGAACTAGAACTGGAAGGGTGCGAAGTTCTATCAGTAAGCGAGTGAACGTGAAGGCTGTCAGCTTCGCCGCCATAGATAGAGCTTGATGAGTAGCAGCAGTGTTAGAGCTTTCAACATTGTGGCATAGAGTCAAGATATAGGTGTCCTCATGCGCAATCGGCATAAGTCGCGGGTAACAATGGCCTAGTGGATATTGGTTTATGGCGCGAAGAAGGGCGAGAGCGATCGTATGGATGACTAGCCCTATCGCAATTTGCGCCCAGTATCCCTGGCCGAGTCGATGCAGACCGCGCTGACATGCGCAGCTAGCGAGAGTGCAGAAATTCACTTAATCGAAGGTGAAACCCGCCGTGGGTTTCACACTTCCCTGGGCAGGGGGTGACCTCCTTCGGCGTCGCTCAGGACAGGCTCTGCACCCATTAGAAAACAAGATGCGGGACTTCGTCCCTGTTGGAAACAGGGTGGAAGTTCAGAGTTCGACGTGCAGGCGCATTCCGGGGACTACGACCGGACCCCGGGCGCGGTTGTAGCCGGGGTTGTCAATGTACTGAAGATCCACGGCGCCAAAAAAACCGGCGTGCACCGGGATTGGGAAGTTGTAGTAGCACTCCATGATTCTCTCGGCGCCGTAGCTTAGCGCGCCGTCACCCAAAAGGAAGCCGAGACCGCCCTCGGCGAGATACTGGCGATGTCTTTGGGAGAGTCCGTTGCCGACGAAGGCGACGCCGAACTTGTCTTGGGGGCGATTCCAAAGAACGCCGCGGAGATCGCCGCCGAACGCGACGGTATCGTTCACTTCGGTGTAGTTGAAGGATTCGTGCTCGCCTTCGTTCCATCCCGCGCGAACGAAGCCCCTCAGATAGTCGGTGAATTCCTGCTCCGCGTTGATGCCGAATCCATACTTCAGTTCCGTTTGCCGCGGATGGTCGGTGATCTCGGGCACCGGCGTTTTCCCCTGCGCAAAGAGATCGATCGCCTGGTGGTAGTCGCCCATATTGGCGAAGTTGGTGAACCCGAGGAATCGAACGACGGTGGTGCGTTTTTCGATCAATTGCGGACGCAACTCAATTTCGTAGTTCTCCGAATGCGCGTCCTGCAGGTTCTTTTGAAGATTCAGGCCGTTGGGGCGCTTGGATACGAGGGCCTCGGCGAAGCGAACGCCCCACCATCGATCTTCGTAGTCCATAACCCCGCCCCACGTGTAGCCGCGCGTGTCAGCGGCGTAGTCGTAGGCGCCGTTGTTTACGACCGTCCAGTTCATGAACTGCGTATGGCTGTCGTTGGCGACGCTGTTGAGGTCGAAGAAGTCCACCATGTCGAACTTGCCGAGGTGGATGTCGAGCCGGCGCGCCGGCAGCGTGGTGAGGATGGAAATGGGAGTGCGCTCGACGCTGACAGTCTCATCGCTCAGCGCGATCACTTTGCGGTACCAGAGCCGGGCCAGGTAAGGAGTCGCGCTGAGGGCGGGGTTTCTAACCGCGTCGAGGTTGGGGAAACCGGCCAGCCCGAGAGTCTGGCTCAGGCCGCTGCCACCGGCGCTTTCGAAATCAGCGACGGCTTCGAGCGTCGGAGACAGCTCGAGGCCTGAATAGAGAGTGGTGAGTTCGGAAGCGGCCTGCTCGGAAGCGTGCTCGAAGCTGTTGAGGCCGCTGTAATCGGCGTGGAAGCGCGGGTGCCATTGGAAGATGTAGTTGCCTTGCGCCGAGAGCCACCACGGGAGCGTGTCAGAATGCGCGAAGACGGTATCGTTGCCGGTGTCGTAGTTGATTTGAGCGGGGGCCGGCGAAGAAGCAAGAATCGCGCAGAGTAGACCGGCGGCTGCAGTCAAAAGATATTTTGACGAAGGACGAAACACCCCCATCTTTTGTATCGGACGGATTGCTCGTAAGCGATGACCGCGCGCGGGAGATGCGAGTAAGCTCTATTCCGGCTGCGGGCGGGTCAGGGCGAGGGCGATTGGCGCCGCCAGCATCCAGAGTTCCTGGCCGATCAGTACGCCGATGATCGCGGCTTCGGCCGTGCGGCTGAAGAAGGTCGCCAAGCCGAGGACCCCGAATGCGATTCCGAGGGCTCGGGCTGACGATGCGGGCGCGTCGAATTCCGAGGACTCCTCGAAAGCCGGCAAGACGACAAAGAGCAAGATCGAGAACGAGCAGGCGCAAGGTTAATCCCTGCACCTTAGCGAGGACCAGGATGCGGGCGGAGTTCACCCTGAGCGAAGTCAAAGGACCCTGTTAGAACGGGTTCCTGCTTGCTCTGGATCCCCATTTGTGCCAAAGGCCAGACCGATTTCGGTTCATCCGCTGAGCTTGCATGAAGCACTGGAAGCCATGGTTGGCGTTGATTTTGATTGCGCTGCTCTTACTCCCAAGCGCCGCGCATGTAAGCGCCAGCGGCGTGCCGAGCAGCGGTCCATCGGCGACGCCCGCCGGACCAGGGCCTGCAGAGAAAGCGCACGCGGTCACGGTTGACAAACCTTACAACTACTACGGGACTTTCAGCTACGCTGCTCCAGCGAATCCGCCCGAGGGGCGATGGAGAATTGCCGGAGAGATAGCGACGGTATTGACCGCGGTTCTGGTCGCCATCCTGGCAGGGTTGGTCTGGGACTTCGGTCGTAAGCAAAAAAAGTTGGCGGAAGCGGCCGAAACGATTGCGCGCGAGAGCGTCGAACTCACGACTCTGGTTGCGGGCTTGCTGCGAGATCTTAGTCCCAAACAAAAAGAGATGGCTGAGGCGGTCAGGACAATCGCGCGCCAGAGCATCGAAGTGACAACTCTCGCCGCGGGTTTGCTCCAGAATTTCAGTCGCAAACAAAATGATATAGCGGACGCGGCGCAAACAATCGCGCGCCAGAGCGTGGAACTCACTACTCTTGCCACCGGCTTGCTAGGTGATTTCAGTCGTCAGCAGAAGGAGTTGGCCGAGGCGGCGGAAGCGTCCGCGCGCCGGAGCGTCGAACGGACTGCTCTCGCGGCCGGCTGGCTCGCGGACTTCAGTCGAAAGCAAAATGAGATAGCGGAGGCGGCGCAAACAACCGCGCGCGAGAGTATCGAGGTGACGACTCTCGTGCTCAACGCGCAACGACCGCACCTGTTTGTCGAAGAGCAGGAGATCGAGCTGTCGCTACCGCTGCCGACGACGCTCGCTGCTCGAACGATGGGAGAAAACATCGCGCTAGAACCATTAAGGTACGCGGGCGCAGGTTCCAGCAACGTCGCCAACATCATGCTCAGGTTCATGTTGCGCAATCGCGGCAAAGGCATCGGCATCGTCCGCCGAATCCGGGTGCGGATGCTGCTCGGCAGGGGCGCGGTCAAAAATACAGATTCGAAACTAACTACCGTCAGCACCGCGGATGGAAGCACTCGGGCCACGGTCATCGGTGGCGGAGAGCAGGCGGAATGTTTTTGCTTCGGCTTGCGTCTGCCACTTCAGACGCTTGACGAGGTCCGGCAGTTCAACTTGTCGCTGCGCTTCGTCATCGTTGTGAGTCACGCCGATGTATTCAGCAGGCCGTTGGTCACGACCTTCCCGCTCGAGTATCGACCGCCGATAAGATCGCCGCATTTCGACGGGTCGCCGGACTATCCTTCGATGCTGTTGCCCGTACTCAAGGTTCGACGCTCGCGGCTGCGCTGAAGATCCGCGCCGGCGCGGGGGTGAGCGCGCGAACCTGGCCGAGCGCTCGACGGACTTTCTACGGGGATTACTTGATTCGATTCGCCGTCGCGTGGATCCGATCCATCCAGAAGACGAGCCTGGGCGTGTAGGAGTGGGGGACGCATTCGCCGCAAATGTCCCGCGCGAGACGCGTCAGGTTCTGGAGCGAAATCTCCAACGGCTGCGAGCGCGAGAATTCCTGCGGCAGGCATGCGAGGAGGTCGGCCAGCACGCTGAGCGCCGAGGTGAGGGTGGCGAGAATCCCGGCCAAGACGCCTTCCTCGACGACCAGCCGCGGCTGATAGAGCAGATCGCGGGTGGTACGCAACTCACCGAGGAACAGCAGCGCGGCGCTTTCCAGCCGGGTGCTGATTCGATTCAGCGGCGACTTCGCTTCGCACATTGCTGAGATCGAAAGCAGTTCCGAAATCACCATGTGCAGGTTGGTCTGAACGCGATCGAGCCGTTCTTCAAACGTGACGCGGTGGATTTCGCTCACCAACTCTTCCTGCCGATGCGAGACGAACTTGGCGACGACCGCGCCGAAAATAAGCAGCGCGGTGACGGCCTCGGCGACCGCGAGCGCGCGCGCCATTCCGACCGGTACGATGTCGCCATAACCGACGGAGGTCGCGGTCACGAAGCTGAAGTAGAGCGCGCTCGCCAGGCCGTTGAGATCGGCGGCAAGCGGGTGGCCCGCCTCGACCAGCCCGTGCTCGCCCATCAGCGCACCAAGCCAGTAGCCGACACCGCACAGCGCGATCATTCCCATCCAGATGAGAAAGAGTTGCAAGGCGGACCGTCGCTGGATCAGGTCCAGTACCGAGTTGTCGAATCGACGCATCCGGGAGACGCGCGCGGGACCGCGGCCAATCGCTCCATCCGGCGACACCGTGAGCGGAGGGCCGGCCACCACCGATTGCTCCGGATTCGAGTCCGCGGCGGCGGCTTCAGCCACGCGCTCCGTCAGTTCGCCCGACTCGACCCAGTCGGCGATGCCTCCGCTATAGTGGCGAACGTTCGTGTAACCGAGTGCATGGAGCGAGGCGACCGCCTCCTGAGCGCGAGTTCACGTGAATTTGCCGCAATAGACGGCGAGCTCGGCGGCGGGGTCGGGAAGGAGTTCGTGCGCGCGACTGGCAATCTGCTCGAGCGGAAGGCTCAGTGCGCCCGGGATGTGCGCCCCGACGTACGACGCTTCGGGTAAGACGTCCACGATTGTGAGCGAAGAATCGTGCAGCCGGCGCCGGAGCTCCTCGCGGGAGATCTCACGTGTGGCGGATGCGTCGGCGGTGGCGTTGAGTTCGGAAGCCATGATTTCAGCGCCGCGAGCGTCCAAAATTATAGCCGACCCGAAACGAACGATCACGCCGGCTTGCGTGGGCTGGCGATGGAAGAGCGGCAGCGAGAGTGAGCCGGGCTTTGTCGTAGCACGGGCGAGCTTCATAAACTGCTCATTTGTCGGGGGGCGGGGCAAAATGCGAGAATAACCGCTGGTTGCGCCTTTCCAATATCTGCGCCGGGCGCTTGAGCTGAAAAGAAGGGAGGCGGCGACCCCTACTGCACGTGTACCGACTGCCACAGTTCAACCGTTCCCGAGTCGGCCGCGCGAAAGGCGCGCGACGAATCGCCGGGCCAGTTGCCGCGCTGGTTGCGTTCGCGCTTCTGCTGGTCGTTCTGCAAGCCTTGTCGCGGCAGTTGGATTACCACGGAGTGATCCACGCGATCCGCGGAACCTCGCGCGAGCTCATCTTCATTTCCATCGCGCTGACGGTGCTGAGCTACGTTGCGCTGGTCGCGCGCGACATGTTGGGGTTGAGCTATGCGGGGGTGAAGGTTTCGACGCCGGTGCTGCTGCTTGCCTCGTTCTGCGGATCGGCGCTCGGCAACGCGGTCGGCATGCGGGCGCTGACGACGGATGCGGTTCGCGATCGGGTTTACGGCGCGGCCGGCGTGCGGCCGGAGCAGACCGCTCGCGTGACGTTGTTCGGCAACGTGGCATTCGCGATTGGGCTCGGCGCGTTCATGGCAGGGAGCGTGATGTTGGCGGGCGGCGCGCTCGGGCATATCGTGCCAATCTCAATCATCTGGCTTCGATGCGCGGGGGCTGCGGCGCTGCTGGCAATCGTTGCGGAGCCGCTGACGCTCGCATGGCGGCGCGCGCCAGTCAGGCTGGGGCAGCTCACGTTCGAGATGCCCTCGCTGCGGGATACGCTGCTTCATTTCCTTGCGAGCACTGTCGATCTGGCGGCGGCCGCGGCCGCGTTGTGGTTCCTGCTGCCGCGCGCAGGAGTGGATTTTTTCAGTTTTGCGGCAATCTTTTCGGCGGCAATGGCGCTGGGGGTGATCAGCAGGATTCCCGGCGGGCTTGGAGTGTTCGAGGCCGTCATCCTGCTGGCTCTCAGAAGGCTGGTGCCGTCCAACGAGATAGCGGCGGCGTTGCTGATCTATCGCGGCGTCTATTTCATCGCGCCGCTGCTGGCGGCCGCGGCCATCCTGGCGGGATTCGAGCTCCGGAGCGCGACCGGGCGTTTTGGCTCGAAGGCGGCGGAACGCGTTGCGCTGGGAGCAGGACTGCTGGCGCCGATATTTCTAAGCGTAGTCACATTTGCAGTGGGCACGATGCTGGTCGTGTCGGGCGCGACGCCGGCGCTGGATTGGCGGTTGGCGGCGCTGCAAGTGGTTCTGCCGCTGTGGGCGGTGGAGATCTCGCATCTGCTGGCAACGCTGGCGGGCGTCTTTCTGCTGTTCGTGGCGCGCGGCCTGTACCATCGGCTCGACGGCGCGTGGTGGCTGGCGCTTACGGTCACGCTGGCCAGCGTCGGGTTCAGCCTGGCCAAGGGGTTGGCCTTCGGCGAGACGGCTGCGCTTATCTTCCTGCTGGCGCTGCTGCTCGCGACGCGGCGCGAGTTCACGCGTCCGGCCGCGTTCATGCATCAGCCGTTCAGGCTGGGCTGGTTCATCGCGATCGCCGTGGTTATGGCAGGCGCGACCGGGATACTGCTGTTCGCCTTTCGCGACGTGCCCTACCGGCACGAGATATGGTGGCAGTTCGAGTTCGATGCGCAGGCGTCAAGATCGTTGCGCGCTATCCTGGGAGCGTCGATTTTTGCGCTGGGAATTTCGCTGTGGCAGTTGATGCAGGCGGCGCCCGGCCGGGTCGAGCCGCCGTCGGCGGATGACCTGGCGCGCGCGGCGGCGATCATTCGCCGGCAGCATCGCAGCGCGCCGATGCTGGCGTTAATGGGTGACAAAAGCTTTTTGTTTTCCAGCTCGGGAAACGCGTTCCTGATGTACGCCAGGCGCGGCCGGAGCTGGGTTGCGCTGTTCGACCCGGTGGGGGTGTGCGAGGAATGGCCGGAACTGGTTTGGCGCTTCGTGGAACTAGCGGACGAGCACGGCGGCCGGGCGGCCTTTTACCAGGTGCATCCCGACAACCTGCCGCTCTATCTCGACGCGGGGCTCAGAGTCGTCAAGGTCGGCGAAGAGGCCTGCGTCCACCTGGACCAATTCAGCCTGGAAGGTTCCGAGCGTTATGGACTGCGCCAGGCGTTGAAGCGCGGCGAACGGGAGGGATTGACGTTTCAGATCCTTTCGCCGCAAAACGTTGGCCAGCAGCATGGGGTCTTGAGTGAGATCTCGGAAAGTTGGCTCGCCACCCATAGCGCGGCAGAGCGGCGGTTCTCGGTGGCGGCCTTCGAGCCGCGGTTTATCGCGGCGCAATCGGCCGCGCTGTCGTGCCGGCATGGCAAGCCCCAGGCATTCGTCACCTTCATGACGACTGATATGCAAAGCGAGGCGACGATTGGACTTATGCGGCAGGTGCCCGACGCTCCCGCCTGCACGATGGAGTTCATGTTCACCCAACTGGCGCTGGAGCTGAAAGCGCGGCACTTCAGGATGCTGAGCCTGGGAATGGCGCCGCTGGCGGGGATAGCGCGGACCCCGCTCTCGTCGCGGTGGCATCGGATTGCGGGCCTGCTATGGGAGCATGGCGGGGCGATCTACAACTTTCGGGGTCTGCGCAGCTTCAAGAACAAGTTCCGTCCGGTCTGGGAACCTCGCTACCTGGCGGCGTCGGGCGCTATCGGTCCATTCATCAGTCTTGCGGACGTGGCAGCGCTCGCCAACGGTCACCGCCGGGGTTCCAGGGCGGCATGACGGGACTCGGTCGCGGGTTCGCGGCAATCGCGGTCGTCTGCTGCATCGGTGTCTCGCCGGCCCACGCGATCGATGCCGGCCGCCTCGGCAGCGTCAAAATAGTCGAGCCGCAGGGGCCGACGCGCGGTGTCGTAATTTTATTTTCCGGACGAAAGAAATGGTCGAGAGCGGACGAGGCCGCCGCACAAGCGATAGCGAAAGGCGGAGCGCTGGTAGCCGAGGTCGATAGCCGGGAATATTTGAATCGTCTCGATAAGCTTAACGAGAAATGCCACGAGCTGGTTTTCGATGCGGAATGGCTCAGCCGAGATTTTCAGCGCACGCGGAAGTTCCCGAAATATCTGACGCCGATCGTCGCCGGAGTTGGCGAGGGCGGCACGATCGTCGAAATGATCCTGGACGAAGCTCCGGCGGTCACGATCGCCGGGGCGGTGTCGCTCGATCCGGCCGAGACGATCGAGAGCCGGCGGCCGATCTGTTCCGACGTGAGCGCGACTGCTCTCTGGCACAGAAGACTTCGCTACGGCGCTCCGAAAAAGCTGCCCGGCTTCTGGATCGTCGGACTAACGCCGCGAGCCAACCAGGCAGATCGCGCATACGTCATGCGACTGCATCGCGAGGGTGCGCCTTTCGAGCTTCACGAAATTGCGGCGGATGTCACGGCGGGCGATGCGCTGCGAGCGATGATCGAGCCGCACCTTGTGAAACTCCATCCAGCGGCGGTGAACGCTTCGCTCCCACCTGATATTTCCGGACTGCCGTTGGCCGAACTGCCGGTTGAACATCCGGGCAAGCTGATGGCGGTAGTGCTGTCGGGGGACGGTGGATGGCGGGACCTGGACAAGACGATCGCGGAAGACCTTCAGCGGCAAGGCGTGCCGGTGGTTGGCCTGGACTGCCTGCGATATTTCTGGAGCAAGAAAACGCCGGAGCAGACGGCGAGCGTGGTCGCGGCGATAATCCAGACGTTCATGGCCAAATGGCACACCGACGAGGTGGCGTTGATCGGCTATTCGTTTGGCGCGGATGTCATGCCGTTCGCGTACAATCGGCTGCCGGAGAATTTGCGGGCGCATGTTGCATTGATCGCGCTGCTGGCATTTTCGAAGACGGCGGATTTTGAAATCACGGTGCGCGGGTGGCTGGGCGAGCCGCCGGGCGCAGACGCGATTGCGGCGTTGCCGCAAGCCGACAAGATTCCGCCGCGATTGATGCAGTGCTTCTACGGGTCGGACGAACGGGATTCGGCATGCCCCGCCCTGGCGTTGCGAGGCGTTGAGACCTATCGCCGCAACGGCGGGCATCATTTCGACGGCAACTACGGCGTGCTCGCCGACATAATACTAAAGGGCTTCAAGCAGCGCGCCGCCTCGTCATCGAGCGCGGATCTCGCGCGATCAGCACCTCGATAACCGACAACTCGGCGAAGCAGGGCGTCGTCAAAAGCGGACCCTCGGCCACGCCTCGAGGAGTCGGCGCGGCCTCTCCCTGCTGGTCAGGGAGAGGCCATGCACTCAGGTATTTAGGAGAAGTGCGCCGGAAGGAGGGCGCGAGCAAACCTAACCCTGTGCTGCCAGGTTATTCCAGACGCCAGAGGGATCGCGCGGCGTTGGCGGAGCGCTCGACGAACTTCTTGCCATACTCGATTTGCGCATCGAAGATCGGCGCGAGCGGAGTTTCCTTGGCCCACTTGGTCGCCGATTCCTGGAACTCGATCGCCTGCTTGGCGACTTTTTCGCTGGTGTCGATGTACCACGCGGCGAACTTCTTGGCGCCCTCGACGCTCAACAGATTGCTGGGAAAACCCTCGAACACGGAACCATTTTCTTTTTCTGCCATTGCCTCTTCTCCTGATTGTCGGCGCGACTCGAGTCCGCCGGTTGGTTTACTAACGTTAGCCATTGAAGCCGATTTTGCCCGTTTCTTTGGTCGCGAACGCGACGAAACCGGCGATTTTAAGTTCCCAGTCATCGCGCGCACTCAACCAATTCGCGATTTGCGGCCACAGCCGCTTGAGCGAGTCGGCGCTGATCGCCGCGCCCATATGGCCGGTCGGATAGTGCAGATTCTGCTTGTCGTCGCTCGACACGAGTTCGGGCAACGGCTCGCTCGACAGGGGATTGACGATGTCGTCGCGGTCGCCGATGACGTTGAGCAGTGGGCATGCGACGCGCGTCAGGTCCGCGACGGTGTCGCCGACTTTCATCGTGCCTTTCATCAGCGAGTTCTCGCGCCACATCTCGCCGGTCTCGAGAAAGATTTGACCGGCCATCGGCACGTCGCTATGGAGCCATCGCTCGAACAGCCGGAAGGTGTCGATGTAACCCGGGCGCGCGGAGCTGGTGCGGTAGGCGCCGACGAACTTGTCGAGCAGATGGTGGGTAGGCGCCAGTGTGTTGAAGAACGAGTAGATCATCCAGGCGGGCGCGTTGCCGTACGTCTCGACGATCGTGCGGGCGCTGCGCGCAGTCATCGCGGCCGTCAGGTGCTCGATTGGCAACTGGCGCACGCTGGTATCGAGCGGAATCGTCAGGGAAACGAGGGTTTTCACGTTGTCGCGGTGCAGCGCGCTGTAGAGCAAGCCCAGCAGCGCGCCGAAGCAGTAGCCGAGGATCGAGATCTGCTCGACGCCGGTGTAAATCTGGATGGCGCGGACGGCGTTGGCGATATCGGTGTTTACGTAAGCGTCGAAGCCGCGCCATTTGTCGTCGGCGCGGGGCGGAATCCAATCGATCAGGTAAACGTCGAAGCCTTGTTTGACCAGGTACTCGACGACGCTGCGGCCGGGCTGCAGGTCGAGGATGAAGGGGCGCTTGATGAGCGAGTAGATGAGCAGCAGGGGCACGCGTCTTTTGTTGGCGCCGCGCGCCTCGTAGTGGCGCAGCCGCACGAGGCCCGACTCGTAGATGACGTGCGAGCGCGTGGCGGGCGGAGGGTCGTCCATGGCGGTGCCGAAGCCGGTGCGAAACGCGTCGAGCGTACGCATCGTGCCTTCCATCCAGAGCGAAGCTATTTCGCTAATTGCCGACATTTTCGCTCAGCTCCATCGGATCCGCGCCGGGCCATCCCGACCAGACCGAGAATTGGTAAACGCTGGATTTTTTCGCCGCCGGTAATGCCGCGGGATCCAGGTCAGCGCCGGTCGGCACCGCCGCCGGATGTCCGTTGGTCTTGCGAGCGGCGGATTTTTCGTCGGCCTGCTGGCTGATGATCGATTCGCGGACGGCGAGGTGCAGTTCGCTTGCGAAGTCGTCTTTCGAGTCGCGCTCGGCGACCGCGTCGCGCAGTTCCTCCCGCATCGAACGCACCTCGCTGCGAATCGCTTCGACCTCATTCGCTGATGGCAGGCCGACTGCGGGCCAGAGCGCCGAGAAGAATGCGCCGGCGACTGCGGCGTTGAGGCGCTGCCATCGCAGCATGATGTCGATTGCGCCGCCGAGCACATTGCCGACGGCGGGACTGGAGTAGATGCGATTGGTGGCACTGTTGGCGGCGCCGACGACAGTGTCGTACGCCTTCCAGGCAATTTCATGAACCTGCCGATCCATCCCTCTATCGGTAATGTTGGTGGCCATCCGCTTGACCTTGGCGGTTGGCGGTTCGGGCATCAGGCATTGCGCCAGTTTCAATATCTCATCGGAAAACGAACTGTCGTTGTTATTCAGCTTGCTCCTTGGGTTGTCATTGTTATTGGCCATGGTCAATTTCCTCACTGGTTCGGAGACCGAACCGCATTCGGTCAGTAAGTTGCATTAATATAACAGTTAGGTCAAGCATTAGATACGCTTACATTTGTCGCACGGGTGACGAAAGCCCGCAAATCGGAGCAAAAAATGGCATTGGATGTCACATTCGCGACATTTGGAGCAGATGTGGTAGGAACCGATTGTGGCGGCGGAAGGCACCTTGGATCCGAAATCGCTCACTCGGCTCAAGTCGCTCTCGTGGATGCGCGAGGAGCAGGCGGCGCGGCTGGCGGCGGCGTCGGCGCCGCTTAAAGTGCGGCGCGAAGATGCCATCTTCAGAGAAGGCGAGGCGTCGAGTCACGTTTATATCCTGCTGTCGGGCGTAGCGAAGCTCTGTTACGTGAATCGCGAGCAGCGGGTGCTGGTGGGATTCGTGGGGCCGGGCGAGGTCTTCGGATTGTCGTCGCTGCTGCCGCAGACCACGCGGCCGTTTCGATGCGAAGCGTACAGCGATTGCCTGGTGGCGGTGGTGAAGCCGGAGGTTTTTGTTGATAGTGTGCTCGGCGTTCCGCTCGAGCGGCTGAGCATAATCCTAGACGCGACGGTCGGGCGATGGTGGGGGATGCTGGTGCGCTACGCGAACTTCGTCGGGCTCGGACTGCGCGCGCGGCTGGCGGGCGCGCTGCTCGAGCTGGCGGAAAAATTCGGCGTGCGCGACTCGCGCGGCACGTTGCTGACGATCAAGCTGACGCATGCGGATTTGGCCGAGCTGGTGGGAGCGTCGCGTCAGCGGACGACCGAGCAGCTCAACGATTTCGAGCGCGAGGGCGTTATTACCCGCGACGGACGCCGGCTGATAATCGTGCCAGAGAAACTGTGGCAGCTCGCGCAGACGCCGCATCCGGAGTGATAAGGGTGAGCGGCGAGCGGAAGTAATTCAGGAGAACGATGGCATCGGATAAATTCGTCGACGCGAACGGACTGCGGCTTCATTACATCGATCACGGCAACGAGGGCGCGCCATGGGTCGTATGCGTGCACGGGCTGACCGGCAACGCGCATAACTTCGACGCGCTCGCGCCGTATCTGGCGGCGAAGTATCACGTGATATCGGTCGACGTGCGCGGCCGCGGCGACAGCAATTGGGGTCCGCCGACGGAATATATACCGCAGAATTACGTGACCGACCTGGCGCGGATGCTCGAGAGGCTCGGCGTCGCGCGCGCCAGCCTGATCGGCACCTCGATGGGCGGGATGATCTCGATGATGTACGCGGGCGGGTGGCCCGAGCGCGTCGAGCGGCTGGTGCTCAACGATATCGGGTGCGAAATCGACCCGGCGGGGATGGCGCGAATCGCCAGCTACGTCGGCGAGGCGCCGGAGCGCTTCAAAGATCTCGGCGAAGTGGTGAAGTACTACAAGGAAAACTATCCGCCGATGGCGAAGCTCGCGGACGAGGTTGTCGCGGAACAAGTGAAGTGGTCGGTCAAGCTGGGCGCCGACGGCGGCCTGGTCTGGAAGATGGACGCCAAGGTCAGGCGGCCGCTGCGCGGCGGCACCGCGCAGCAGCGGCTTGATATGTGGGTGCCGTACGCGCGCATCGCGTGCCCGATCTTGATCGTGCGCGGAGCGGAGAGCGACATCCTGGCCAGCGCGACGGCGAGCAGGATGTGCAGGGTGCACAAGCAGGCGAAAGCGGTCGAGGTGCCGGGCGTGGGGCATGCGCCGACGCTGACGGAGGTCGAAGCGCTCGCGGCGATCAAGGAATTCTTCGGGGTGTGAATGGGGAAGGACAAATCATTTTATTGAATATGAAACCTGCGGTGGGTTTCGTTTTTCATTGCTTCCTTCGGCAGGGGCCAGTCCCTCCACCTTAGTCAGGAACGGGAAATGGCAATCGAGTATCGGGTGCTGGGAAAGACCGGGCTTCGCGTCAGCACTCTTGGGTTTGGCGGCTCTGAAATTGGCTACCAGGCTGTCGCGCAGAAGACAGTCGATCGAATTCTGAACGCTGCGCTCGACGCCGGCATCAATCTGATCGATACCGCCGCGTGCTACGCGGACAGCGAGGCACTCGTCGGCAAGGCGATTGCCGGGCGGCGCGCCGAAGTCGTCCTGATGACAAAATGCGGGCATGCGCCGCTTGGGTCCGCGTCCGCGCGCGCCTCAGGTTACGCTTCGCCGGATTGGGAGCCCGCGATGCTCGCGCGGAGCATCGAGCGCAGCCTCAGGAACCTGCGCACCGACCACGTCGATGTGATGCAGTTCCACAGCCCGCCGCTCGCGACGCTCAAGGACGGCCGCGTGATTGAAGTTGTTCACCAGGCGCGCGAGCGCGGACAGGCGCGCTTCGTTGGGTGCAGCACCGATTCGGATGAAGCGGTGTACGCGGTCGAGAGCGGCGCGTTCGACACGATTCAGATCTCGGTGAGTATCGCCGACCAGGAAGCGATCGGTCGCGTGCTACCCAGGGCGGCCGCGCGCGGGATGGGCGTGATCGTCAAGCGGCCAATCGCCAACGTGGCGTGGCGACATCGCAAACAGCCGCCGGGCGATTGGTATACGCGTCCGTATTGGGATCGGCTGCAGAAGCTCGACTACGATTTCCTCCATCGCGGAGTCGAGGATGCGGTCGCGGTCGCACTCAGATTCACGCTCGGCACTGCGGGCGTGACTAGCGCGATCGTCGGCACGACGCGGCCGCAGCGCGTCGCGCAGAATGTCGCGCACGCTGGTGCCGGACCGTTGCCGCCGGCCGAGTACGAAGCGATTCGCGCCCGATGGCGTGCGGTCGCGCCTGCCGATTGGATTGGACAGCGCTAGCGGGGTATTCGCCGCGCGAGATCGAGTCGCGCCAGGGTGTCGGCGTCGCTTACCGGCGCTTCGCCTTGCAGCACCTCGGCGACGGTGACCATCGCAATCAATGCGACCATCGAGAGCCACGCAAACCCGTAGCAGAGCGCCGCCGCGATATGTCTGATGCGTAACAGTTTTTTGTTTCTCCCGGGAATTGTTTAACGCGAAGATGACTGCATGACTATATCGTGACAACTGTTTGTTGCCATTGGTGTTACGGCAGGAACAGAAAAAGCGTTCGATCCGGCCTTTTCGCTCAGTCTGAAGAGCCGACTCCGAGATTGGCTCACACGAGACAACCAGAAGGTCATCTTGTTATGTTGACCCTCACCCGCGCCGGAAGCGCGGCCTCTCGCTGACAGAGAGAGGCTAAGAGGAACTCATGGAAATCGGATGGATTGGGACTGGAATAATGGGCGCGCCGATGGCGCGGCGGTTGATTCGCGGGGGTCATCGCGTGCGCGTCTTCAATCGCTCGCCCGAGAAGGCTCGCGTAATGGCGGCCGATGGCGCGATCGTGGCGGCGGACGCGGCGGCGTGCGTCGCGGGTGCGGAGGTCGTGTTTGTCATGGTGACCGACACGCCCGACGTGGTGGCGACGATAGCGAAGATCGAGCCCGCTCTGAAGGCGGGGCAGCTCTTGATCGATATGAGCACTATTTCGCCGGCGGCCGAGCGCGGGATCGCGGCACGGCTCAAGCAGGCCGGCGTCGATTACCTCGACGCGCCGGTATCGGGCGGCGACGTCGGCGCTCGCGAGGGCGCGCTCGCGATAATGGTTGGGGGCGACGCGGCCGCGTTCGAGCGGGCGCGGCCGTTGTTCGAGCTGCTCGGAAAGAGAATCACGCACATGGGCGCGCCGGGCGCGGGCCAGCTGACCAAGCTGGCAAATCAGATCGCGGTGGCGCTCGCGCTCGAGGCGGCGGCCGAGGCGATCAAGTTCGCGCGCGCCGGCGGTCTCGACGCGGCGCGGGTAGTCGAGGCGATTGGCGCGGGCGCGGCTGGGTCGTGGCAGTTGTCGAATCTTGGTCCGAAGATAATCGCCGGCGATTATCGGCCCGGCTTTTTTGTCAAGCTGATTCGCAAGGACCTCCGGCTGGTGGCCGAGGCGGCGCGTGAAGCGGGGCTCGCGCTGCCCGGACTTTCGCTGATGGCGTCGATGTTCAACGCGTCGGCCGCGCTCGGTCACGATCTCGACGGCACGCAGGCGATCGCGGCGGCACTCGACAGACTGGCGGACGTGAAGTAGTACCAGAGTCGAACACGGACTTTTGGAGGCTCAAAAATGGCAGACCTGCTGACCGAAGTGAAAGACCGCGTGCTTTACCTCACGCTGAACCGGCCCGACAAGCTCAACGCGATGAGCGCCGAGATGATGGGCGGGCTGGTGGATAACCTGTCGCGTGCCGCGACCAATCCCGAAATCGGCGCTGTCGTGCTGACGGGAGCAGGGCGCGGATTCTGCTCGGGCGGAGATATAGGAGGGATGCGCGAGCGCAACGAGAGCGTGGGCTCGGGTGCGGGCGCGGCGCAGACGATCGAGGATCGCGTCGCGGGGCTGCGGCGCGGCGAAGAGGCGTCGTTGATGTTGCACGAGATGGCGAAGGTGACGATCGCGGCGGTCAACGGCCCGGCGGCGGGCGCAGGGCTCAGCCTCGCGATGGCGTGCGACATCAGGATTGCGTCGGACGCGGCGCGTTTCGGCACGGCGTTCGCCAAGGTTGGATTCTCAGGCGACTACGGCGGCACCTGGTCGCTGACGCATCTGGTGGGATCGGCGAAAGCGCGCGAACTGTATTTCCTGGCCGACGTGATCGGCGCGGACGAGGCGCTCAGAATCGGACTGGCAAATCGCGTGCTGCCGGCGGCATCGTTCCGCGACGAGGTGCATGCACTAGCGTCGCGGATCGCCAACGGTCCGACGATTGCCTACGGCTATATGAAGGCGAATCTCAACGCGGCGCTTAATCACGAGTTCAATGAGCTGCTCGATCGCGAGGCGTGGGGACAAACGATGACGGGCCGGACCGAGGACCATCGCGAGGCGGTCAAGGCGTTTTTGGAGAAGCGTCCGCCGACGTTTAAGGGTAGGTAACTGCCAGGCCGCAGCTCCCGGTCGTCGTCCTGAGCGGAGTCGGCGGCGCGAAGGATCTGGCCGCGCGAAGCGCGGCGCGACCGTGATCGACGCGCTCGCGAAGCCTGGGAGGGGGTGGACTTAGCTACACGGATTGCGCCCGCCAAAAAATGGCGGGCCAGCTTCTTCGCTGCGGCAGCCTCTGCTCAGAATGACACGAAAAAATGAAGAGAGGTCACTGACAATGGACTTCAAAACAATCATCTACGGTTCGCGCGACGGCGTCGCGAAAATCACGATCAACCGGGCCGAGCGGATGAACGGCTACAACGAGACGATGGTCAAGGAAATGTGCGCGGCGATCGATCTCGCGCGCCAGGACGACGACATCCGCGTGCTGATCATCACCGGCAGCGGGCGCGCGTTCTGTGCCGGCGGCGATATCAGCGGCGCGCCTGAAAGCCGCTCGCGATTCCGTGGGCATCCGATGGGACACATGCTCGAGATGCGCGAAGGGTTCCATCAGCTCGTGCTGTCGTTGCATCGCTTCGACAAGCCCGCGATCGCGGCGATTAACGGTGCAGCGGTGGCCGGTGGCCTGACGCTCGCCCTGTCGTGTGACTTCAGGATCGCGTCGGACCAGGCGCGGCTTGGAGACACGGCGCTCAAGTTCGCGCTGCTCTGCGATGAAGGTGGAGCGTACCTGTTTCCCCGCTTCATGGGATTGGACCGCGCGCTCAAGATGACGCTGCTGTCGGAAGTCTATGACGCCAAGACGGCGCTCGAACTTGGGTTGGTGACGGAAGTGGTGCCGCACGCGGAACTCGAAGCGCGCGTGAACGACTTGGCGCGGCGGCTTGCGGACGGACCGCCGTTGGCAATCAGGCTGGCCAAACGGATGATGTACAAGCAGCGCGAGATGACGCTCGAAAATGCGCTCGAGGACGCCGCGCTCAACGTGATGATCACGAATCCGTCCGAGGACGTGCGCGAGGGCACGCGAGCCTTCCACGAGAAGCGCAAACCGAATTTCAAAGGCAAGTGAGATTGCTGCCGCCGCCACAGGAGACTTCGTCCCGATGCCGATGAAGAAAAAAGATATCGAGAAGCTGCTCAGAAAACCGATCGTCGCAGTGGTCGCCGTGACCGCGCCCGACGGCGCGCCGCACGCCGTGCCGACCTGGTACGAGTACGCCGACGGGCAGGTGGTGTTTCACACGGCCGCGGAGTCGTTCAAATACAAGTGCCTGGTGCGCGATCCGCGCGTCACGCTGGTGATCGACACGAAGAAGGCGCCGTACAAGACGGTGGTGCTGAAGGGGCGCGCGACGCTCGAGGAAAAGATCGACGACAAGCGCACGGAGCGGATGGCGGTCGAGTACCTGGGCAAGAAACTCGGCAAGGCGTACGCGAAATCGCTCAAGGGCAACAAGGTCGTGGTGGTGAGCTTCAAGCCGGCGCATACGGTCTCGTGGGATTACAGCCAGGAGCGTCCTTGAGTCGGCCTTGGGAGTTCGCTTCGAGAAGCTTGGAAGCATGGCTATAGCAAGCGATGCTTCCGACGCTCTAATGCATCTGCGATAATTGCATTAGTGGCACGGCAGGTATCTAACGATGCGGTTATCGAGGCGCTCGGACACGTAGAGTATCCCGGTTACTCCGCCGACCTCGTTGCGCTTGGAATCGTCGAGGATGCTCAGCCGGCGCCCAACGGCGGCTACACAATCACGATTCGGCAGGCCACCGAGCGCGACGAGGTGATCCGCGAGCTCGCCGCGAAAATCCATCATGCGCTCACCCACGACCTCGGCGTGCCCAAGGTCGAGCTTCGGGTGCATCGAATTGAAGCCGAGCTTGGCGAGAAAACCGGGCGCGTGCGCCTCGAAGGGACGAAGCACATTATCGCGGTCGGGAGCGGCAAGGGCGGCGTGGGCAAATCGACCGTCGCGGCAAACACCGCGGTGGCGCTGGCGCGATTGGGGCTCAGCGTCGGCCTGCTCGACGCGGACATCTACGGGCCGTCGGTGCCGATGATGTTCAACGTCGGCGACGAGCGGCCGAAGTCGGCGGGCGGGCAGAACTTTTATCCGATCGAGAAGTACGGCGTGAAGCTGATCTCGATCGGATTTTTTCTGGGCGAAAAGGCGCCGGTTATCTGGCGCGGGCCGATGGTGATGGGCGCGGTGCGCCAGTTCCTGAAGGACACGCTGTGGGGCAGCCAGGATTTCTTGGTGGTCGATCTTCCGCCCGGTACCGGCGACGCGCAGTTGACGCTCGCGCAGCAGGTCTCGCTCGACGGCGCCGTGATCGTGACGACGCCGCAGGACGTTGCGCTGCTCGACGCGACTCGCGCAGTGAAGATGTTTCGCCAGGTGCATTGCCCGATTCTCGGCGTGGTCGAGAACATGAGCTACTTCGTATGTCCGGATTGCGGCGAGCGCGACGAACTTTTCGGCTACGGCGGCGGCGAGCGGATGGCGGCGGAGGAGGGGACGCAATTGCTCGCGCGGATTCCGATTTACCCCGATGTACGCCAGGCCGGCGACGACGGCATGCCGATCACGATCGCGAATCCGGCGCATCCCGCCAGCATTGCGTTCCTGGAACTTGCGCGACGGATTGTGAACGCCGTGGCCGACTGACGGCCTGGCGGCTTGATGTACTTGCTCGACCTGCCGCGCGCCGATATTGTTGCCGTTCGGTCCGATCGTTTTGTCGCCGCCGATGCGCGCAATCCATTTTCGCAAGGACCGGTTTCGGAGCTGGAAGATGTCCACGCTGATAACAGAAGAATGCATCAATTGCGGTGCGTGCGAGCCGGAATGCCCCAACACCGCGATTTACGAAGGTGGCGCGCAGTGGGAACTCAACGGCGCGACCAAGCCCGCGATCAAAGACGACATCTATTACATCGTCCCGGACAAGTGCACCGAGTGCGTCGGCTTTTTCGACCAGGAACAGTGCGCGGCGGTATGTCCGGTCGATTGCTGCATTCCCGACCCGAACATTCCCGAGACCGAAGAGGTTCTGATCGAGCGCGCGCGCGTGCTCCATCCCGATCAAACTTTCGGCGCCGAATTTCCCTCGCGGTTCCGAAAGGGCTGATGCCAAGGAGTCTCTGAAGTTTTGACGACAAAAGGTCCCGTCCAGATCGCGCCAGCGGACGGCAAGCTCGGCGTGCTGCTGCCCGGCATCGGCGCCGTCAGCACGACCTTCATCGCGGGAGTCGAGGCGGTCAAGCGGGGGCTGGGCGCGCCGATCGGTTCGCTGACGCAGCTCGCCACGGTTCGTCTCGGCAAGCGCACCGAGGGACGCACGCCGCTGATCAAGGACTTCGTCCCGCTCGCCAAGCTCGAAGATCTCGAATTCGGTGGATGGGACATTTACGAAGACAGCGCATACGAAGCCGCGCTCAACGCCGCGGTGCTCGATCGTGCGCTCCTGGAGCAGGTGCGCGAGCCGCTGGAAAAACTTCATCCAATGGATGCAGTTTTCGACCAGGACTACGTGCGCAACATCCGCGGCCCCAATCTGAAGGAAGCGCGCACCAAGATGGACAAGGCCGCGATGCTGATGGACGACATCCGGCAGTTCCAGAAACGCACCGGCGTCGCCCGCACCGTGATGGTCTGGTGCGGCTCGACCGAGGTGTTCCATCGCCCGTCGGCGGTCCATGAAACGTTGAAGGCCTTCGAGGCCGGGCTCGCCAGCAACGATCCCGAAATCGCACCTAGCCAGATTTACGCGTACGCGGCGCTCAAGATGGGAATCCCGTACGCGAACGGCGCGCCGAACCTGACGACAGATACGCCCGCGCTGCTCGAGCTCGCGCGCGAGGCTAACCTCCCGATCTGCGGCAAGGACTTCAAGACCGGGCAGACGTTCATGAAGACGCTGATCGCGCCGGGGCTGAAAGCGCGCATGCTCGGGATGTCGGGATGGTTCTCGACCAACATCCTGGGCAATCGCGACGGCGAGGTGCTCGAAGATCCAGGTTCGTTCAAGTCCAAGGAAGAGACGAAACTCTCGGTGCTCGACCAGATTCTTCAGCCCGAGCTGTATCCGCAGCTCTACGGCGACGTGTATCACTCGGTAAAAATCAACTATTACCCGCCGCGCGGCGACTCGAAGGAGGGCTGGGACAATATCGATATCTTCGGATGGCTCGGCTATCCGATGCAGATCAAAATCAATTTTCTGTGCCGCGATTCGATCCTGGCGGCGCCGCTGGTGCTTGACCTCGTGCTGTTTCTCGACTTGGCGCATCGCGCCGGCATGCGCGGGATCCAGGAATGGCTGTCGTTCTACTTCAAGGCGCCGATGCATGCGCCGAACATCTATCCCGAGCACGACATTTTCATTCAACTGATGAAGCTCAAGAACACGCTGCGCTGGATGCGCGGCGAGGATCTCATCACGCATCTGGGGCTGGAATACTACGACTGACGGCGGTACGGGGGCCGTTTCGCTCGCAGGCGCGCCGCACTAGAATCAAGCTCGATGGGCGTGCTTAGCGGCAAGACGATCGTGCTCGGCGTGAGTGGCGGAATCGCCGCTTACAAATCCGCGGAACTCGTGCGCCTGCTCGTCAACTCGGGCGCGATTGTCCGGGTGATGATGACGCGCAACGCGACCGAGTTCATCACGCCGCTCACGCTCCAGACACTCAGCTCGAATCCGGTCGCCACCGACACGTTCTCGCTGACGCAGGAATCCGAGATCGGGCACATCCGGCTCGCCGACAGCGCCGACGCGATCGTGATCGCGCCCGCGACGGCCGACTTGATCGCCAAGGCTGCCGTCGGCATCGCTGACGACATCGTAACCACTGTGTTGCTTGCGACGCGCGCGAAAGTCGCGTTTGCGCCATCGATGAACGTGCACATGTACGAGCATCCGACGGTTGCCGAGAACCTTGACAAGCTGCGCACGCGCGGCGCTGTGATAATCGAGCCGGGCGAGGGCGCGCTCGCGTGCGGTTACGAGGGCAAGGGCCGGTTGCCGGACGCAGCAATCGTCGTCGCGGAAATCGAGAAGATGCTGTCCCTGCAGGATCTTGCGGGCGAAAATATTTTGGTAACGGCGGGACCGACACGAGAGCCGATCGATCCGGTGCGATTCGTCACCAACCGTTCGTCGGGCAAGATGGGCTTTGCGATCGCGCGGGCGGCGTGGCGCCGCGGTGCGTCGGTGCGACTCATCGCGGGGCCTTCAGCGCTCGCGACGCCTTATGGCGTCGAACGAATTGAAACTGTGACGGCGGCCGCGATGCTCGCCCAAACGTCGAGCAACTTTCCCTGGTCCACGGCGCTCGTGATGGCGGCGGCGATTGCCGACTTCCGTCCCGCGAACCCGGCGGGCGGCAAGATCAAGAAAGACGCGCGCGGCCTTCGACTCGAGATGGAATCGATCGCGGACGAGATGCCGCGGCTGGCGGCGAAGAAGGGCGCGCGCCTTTTGATTGGATTCGCGGCCGAAACCGAGGACCTGGAAGCCAACGCGCGGGCCAAGCTCAAGCGCAAAGGGCTCGACCTTATCGTCGCGAACGACGTGACGCGAGAAGGCGCCGGGTTCGAGGTCGATACCAATATCGTGACTCTCATGGGTGCCGACGGGAGCTCCCAAAGCCATCCGCAGATGTCCAAGGAAGCGGTTGCGGACCTGATCCTCGATCGAATCGTCGCGCTTCGCGCTGCCAAACCGAAGTCGGGCCGCGCGGACAAACCCTCACGGTTGCGCGCCGTCAGATAATCCCCGCATGGACGCGTCATCGCCGCCGGATCGCCGCACGCTGGTTGCATCGATTCGCGACTACGTCGAGCAGTTGCGCGAGGAGGGGATGGAAGGACTGCCTGCACCTGTTACTTCCGCGACGCGCGCAATGCCGCCATCGCTTATGCCTACTGCGACCAAGGCTGAAGCTGTACCTGTATCGACAGAACTGTTCTCGAAATATCCCGGGCTCGAAAAATCTTCGACGCTCGATGAATTGCGCGCGTTCATCGGTGATTGTCAGCGATGCAAACTCGCGCCGCGCCGTACCCATCTCGTTTTCGGGGTCGGCGATCCCAACGCGCAGTTGATGTTCGTTGGCGAGGCGCCCGGCGCCGACGAGGACGCGCGCGGCGAGCCGTTTGTCGGGCGCGCCGGCCAGTTGCTGACCGACATCATCGAGCGCGGCATGGGTCTCCGCCGCGCCGACGTGTACATTTGCAACGTGATCAAGTGCCGCCCGCCCGACAATCGAAATCCCGAACCCGACGAAGTCGCCGCGTGCGAGCCATTTCTGTTTCGCCAGATTGAGGTCGTGCGCCCGCGCGCGATCGTTGGGCTTGGCACCTTCGCCGTGCAGGCGGTGCTCAAGGTGAAGATTCCCATCAGCAAGCTGCGCGGCAACTGGCAGGATTTTCGTGGCATCCGATTCATGCCCACGTTTCATCCCGCGTACCTGCTGCGTAACCCGAGCGACAAACGGCTGGTGTGGGCGGATATCCAGGAAGTGATGAGATTTCTGGGGATGCCGATTCCGCGCCGCGGCGGTTCCGCGTGAGCATTCGCGCAAGGCTGGTCGTCGTCGCCGCGTTGGCGATCGCGATCGGATCGTCCGCCTCGCGACGAGCCGTTGCCGCCGACGCGCCCGCGAAATTGGCGGCGCGTCCGCCGTGGGTTGAGCTGATCACGATTGACGGCTCGATCAATCCCGCCGTCGCCTCCTACATCGAGGATTCGCTTGCGTCCGCAAATGCCGAAGGCGCGAGCGCGCTCGTGATCGAGCTCGACACGCCGGGGGGGCTGCTCAACTCAGCGGAAAAGATCGTCAAAGCCATCCTGGCTGCGCCCGTGCCGGTAATCGTTTACGTCGCGCCGTCGGGCGCCAGCGCAGCATCAGCCGGTACCTTCATAACCGAAGCCGCGAACGTGGCCGCGATGGCTCCGGGAACAACGATCGGCGCCGCTCATCCGGTCGAAGAGGGCGGCGAGAACATCACGGGCGCGATGGGTCAGAAGATCGAGAATTTCACCGCGACCTTTGCGCGCACGATCGCCGAGCAGCGGGGGCGCAACCAGGACTGGATGGAGCAGGCCGTCCGCCACAGTATCGCGATCGGCGAGCGCGAGGCGCTGGCGAAGAACGTGATCGATATCGTCGCACCGGACCTCCGCAGCCTCCTGACCCAAGCCACCGGCCGCAAGGTGCGGGTCGAGGGCCGCACCATCACGCTCGCGCTGGCGGACGCCACCGTGCGCCGCGTGCGGATGACGACCGGGCAGCAACTGCTCAACGTCCTGGCCGATCCTAACATCGTCTATCTGTTGCTGATGGCGGGATTGATCGGGCTGTACTTCGAGTTCGCGCATCCGGGCGTGATCTTTCCCGGCGTCGCCGGCGCGATTTGCCTGCTGCTCGCGCTCGCGTCGTTCCAGGTGTTGCCGGTGAATCTCACCGGCTTGCTGCTGATTTTTCTCGGGGTTGGATTGCTGATCTCCGAGGCCTTCGTTACCAGCTACGGAATCCTCGGCTTGGGCGGCGTCACCGCGTTCGTCATCGGCTCGCTGTTTTTAATCGACACTTCGAAGACTGACCTGGTGGTGAACCGCGACATCATATATGGTGCTGCCGCCGCGCTGACGCTGATCATCCTCGGCATCGGATACATCGTGACGCGCGAGCGCCGACGGCGCTCGACTATCGGCGCCGAAGGCATCGTCGGCGAGGTCGGCGAAGTGCGCGAGGCGATCGCTCCCGGCGCGCCCGGCAAAGTGTTTGTGCATGGCGAGATTTGGCGTGCCATCAGCAGCGACGCGCTCAGCCCGGGCGCACGCGCTCGCGTCAAGTCGATTAACGGTTTGGAATTGCAAGTGCAGAAGATGCCGTGAGCCTGGAAGATTTCGCAGGGTTCGCAAGATAGCGTAGGGTATCGGCAAGCCTCGCGCGCTTGGAGGCGAAGGAGAATCGCGATGGCCACTGGAGTCGGCATAGTCGTCTTCATCGGCGCACTTTTCGTTTTGAGCGGGCTCAAGGTCCTCAACGAGTACGAGCGCGGCGTGGTCTTTCGACTCGGCCGCCTCACCCCGTATCGAGGGCCGGGCGTGATTTTCGTGATTCCCGTGCTCGAGCGGATGGCGCGAATCGATCTGCGGACGGTGACGCTCGACATCCCGCCGCAGGATGTCATCACCAAGGACAACGTGACGGTCAAGGTCAGCGCCGTGCTGTATTTTCGTGTCGTCGATCCGTCGCGCGCGGTCACCGAGGTCGCAAACTACCTGTTCGCCACGATGCAACTCGCGCAGACCACGCTGCGCTCCGTGGGCGGTCAGACCGAGCTGGACGAGCTGCTCAGCCAGCGCGACAAGCTCAACGCGCGCATCCAGGAGATCGTCGATTCGCAAACCGAGCCGTGGGGTGTGAAGGTCACGCTCGTCGAGTTGAAAAATATCGATCTGCCGCAGGACATGCAGCGCGCAATCGCGGCGCAGGCCGAAGCCGAGCGCGAGCGGCGCGCCAAGGTAATCGCGGCCGAGGGCGAATTCCAGGCTTCGCAGCGGCTCGCGGATGCGGCGGAGGTTATGAGCAAAAGTCCGATCACCCTTCAGCTTCGCTACCTGCAGACGCTCAAGGAGATCGCGACCGAGAACAATTCCACGACCGTCTTTCCGCTTCCGATCGATCTGTTCGAACCGTTCCGCGCGTTTGCAAAGGCTGCCGGTGGCGGCGACGACAAGCCCAAGACCTGAAGAGCCGCATCGTTTCGTTAGCGCCAAACTGAATTTTCGGAGAAAATTTTTACCCAATGGGCAAGCTGATAATGGTTCGTCATGGCGAGAGCGAAGGCAACGCGATTCGACGCTTCACCACGTCGGGCGAAGCGAAAATCACGGAGCTTGGCCGCCGCCAGGCGCGCGAGGCCGCGCAGAGAATCAAGCTGAAGTTCCAGCCGAGGTTGGTGATTGCGAGCACCTTCGCGCGGGCCCGCGAAACCGGGCTCATCATCGCCGCCGAACTGGCCATCCCGATCGAATACGAGGCGGAGTTCCGCGAGATGAGTCTCGGCAACCTCGCCGGGCAGCCGTACGAGTCGCTCGCCAACGATCCCACCTTCGATCCGAAGCGCTCGTGGGCGTGGCGCGCACCGGGCGGCGAGAGTCATGAAGACGTGCTCAGGCGTGTCGCACCGGTTCTCGATCGCGTAGCCGGAAAATATTCCGACGACGAGATCGTGATCGTCAGTCACGGCGGTGTAATGCGAGCGGTATGGGCTCACGTAACTGGCAAATGGGAAAATGCTCACGTGCCGCCGAACTGCGGCATCGTTTTGATCGAGCATCGAAATGGCCGCTACCGCGAGCCCGAGGTCGTGTACGGAGAAACTCCGGCGCGCGAATCCGGCGGATAATTGTTCAGTCTTTCACTCTTTTCCCGCGCGCGGCAAAACTGAATCGAGAAATTCCTGGCTGCGCAGCCGCCGATCGACGATCGAACTGATGAACCGCGCCAGCGCAAGTGCGCCGTCCGGCCCTGCGGCTTCCGAGCCGGGCGAATCGTCCATCGGCAGCCTGCCCAGTCGCGCGAGTCTAGCGGCGCCCCTGCTCGACAACTTGATTGCGCCCTCCGCTACTGACGGCCGGCATTTCGCGCACACGATCCCTCCGCTCGACACTACGAAATAGACCGTCGCGCCGTTGTCGCCGTTGGGGCTCGCGCAGATGCGGCAGCGCGTGAACTCGAGTCCGAAACCGGCCCATCCCAGCAGCCGCATCTCGAAAGCCTGCCGAATCGCCGCGTCCGCGAACCGCGTGCTGAGCGCGCCGAGTCCCTCCGACAGCACGCGGTATGCATCCGCGGCCTCGCTCTCCTCGGTCGTCAGCGCGTCGGTGAGTTCGAGCATGTAGCTGCCGAGCGCGATCTTGGCGAGGTCGTCGTCGAGCACGTGCTGGGTCAGGTCGGCTGCTTCGGCGCGCGTGATAAACACCAACTGCCCGTGCGGCCGCCGGCGGTAGTGCAACACGACGTGCGAGAATGGTTCGAGCTTGCGCTCGAAGCGATGCCGCGACGCCTTGGCGCCCTTCGCGATTCCGCTGAGCTTGCCGGCGTTGAGCGTCAGCAGCGTGACGATTCGATCCGACTCGGCGTAGTCGCGCGCGCGAAGCACGATCGCTGGTGTTGATTCTTCGAGGGGCATGAATTTCTAATCGCCGACGCTTCTGCGGAACACGGCCTGCTGAATATCCTTGACCTCGACGCGCATCCGCTCCGCGTTGGCGACCGCCCGGCCCGAGTCCGACGCTTCTTTCAGCAGCACGTCGAAGCGCGCCGCGATATTTGCGAGCTTCGCATTCGCCTCGGTCAGAGCTCGCCGCCGCAGCTCCTCGCTCTCCCACGCGCCCTCGGCGTATTCGCGCAGCTCGCGGCTCTCAAACACCAGCTCCTGCAGCTTGTCCTCGTATCCCCGGACGATTCGGCGCAGCGCCTCGACCACCTTGGGCCGCTCTTCGGGGTCTTTCCACAGGACGTGCGCGAGGAACATCAGATCCTCTTCGGCCACCGCGGAACGTCCCGCCACGAGCGCGTGCGCGCGCAAAATGCCGAGCGAGTTTTTCCATCGCCGATCCGATACGACGATTTGCTCGCGCGCTAGTTCGCGCCTGATTTGCGCGACTGCCTCGAGGATCGCGCCCGGCACCGTGACCAACGCCGCCGCGGCGCGCAGCTCGTCGAGCTCCGCAAATTTCAGCGTCGTGCGTGTGCGCTCCGGACCGCCCGCCATCATGCGGATGAAACCGTGTTCCTCGGTGATGTAATCGGCCATGAAGCGCAGCATGAAGCGATCGTAGAGCGCGGTCAGCTCGTCCTCGTCGGGCAGTTCGTTGGACGCGCCGAACATCGTGATCAGCGGCACGGCGACGCGCTCGCGTCCGTTATGGAAAATACGCTCGTTGATGATCGTCAACAGCGCGTTGAGGATCGACGAGTTGGCCTTGAATATTTCGTCCAGGAATGCGATGTGCGCCTCGGGCAGCTTGTGCGCGGTGACGCGCCGGTAATCGTCTTCCTCCAGTCCCTTCAGGCTGACAGCGCCGAAAATTTCCTCCGGCGTGCTGAACTTCGTCAGTAGCCACTGAAAATAGTTCGCGCCTTCGATTCGCCGGCACAGTTCGTCGGCCAGCATCGACTTCGCCGTTCCCGGCGGACCGATAATCAGCACGTGATTCGCCGACAGCATCGCCACGATTGCACCGTCGATCAAATCGGCTCGCTCGAGGAACACCCGGTTCAGTTCCTCGCGGATTCGTGCGAGCTTGGATATTGCCGTGTCCGCCATTGCATGCGAGCCGATCCATCGTCCGGCTCATCATGATTTCTACCAGACCGGAGCCGAAGACTTAACCCCACGCACCTTGCCGCCGCGCCGCCGCTGGCGCTAGATCAAGTGACAGCGCGCGCTCGGGCGATCCTCGTCGTCGCGCGCGGCAGGAGGGCGGCAATGGAGAAGGCGCTGAGCGGGATCAAAGTTCTGGACATGACGCAATTCGAGGCCGGCACCTCGTGCACCGAGATGCTGGCGTGGCTCGGCGCCGACGTCATCAAGGTCGAGTCGCCGAAGATGGGCGAGCAGGGCCGCTGGCTGCTCACCGAAAAACAGGGCGTCGATTCCTACTACTTCATTTTGCTCAACGCCAACAAGCGCGGCATCACGCTCAACCTCAAGAGCGAGAAGGGCCGCGCGATTTTCCTCGACCTGGTCAAGCGCGTCGACATCCTCACCGAAAATTTCTCGCTCGGCACGCTCGAAGGTCTCGGCCTCGGTTACGAGCGGCTGCGCGAAATAAATCCGCGGCTCATCTACCTGACCATCAAGGGCTTCGGCACGTACGGACCGTACAGCAAGTACAAGAGCTTCGATATGATTGCACAGGCGTCTGGCGGCGCGATGGCGCTGACCGGCTTTCCCGGTTCGCCGCCGCTGAAGCCCGGACCCACCATCGGCGACACCGGCACCGGCATGCATGCGGCGGTCGGCGTGCTCGCCGCTTATATCCAGCGCGAACGCACCGGCAAGGGACAGAAAGTCGAAGTCGCGATGCAGGAGGCGGTGCTGAACTTTGTGCGCGTCCCGATGATGGGCACGTACGTCACGCACAAACCCACGCCGCGCACCGGCAACCGTGTCGGCGGCGGCGGTCCCGGCGACATCTACAAATGCGCACCCGGCGGCGACAACGATTATTGCTACATCCTGTGCACTTCGCCCGAAATGTTCGAGAGCCTGTGGAAGGTGATCGGCCGCCCCGAAGTCGCAAGCGACGAGCGTTTCGCGGGACGAAACCGCGCTAAAAACGTCGACTCGCTGACCGAGATGATCAACGAATGGACCGGCCGTCACACCAAGTTCGAGGTGATGCGCATCCTCGGCGAGGCCGGCGTACCATGCGGCGCCGTACTCGACAGCGTCGAGTTGCTGAACGACCCGCATCTCAAAGAGCGCGGCATGATCGTCACGATCAAGCATCCCGTGCGCGGCGATTTCACGATGCCGGGATGCCCGGTACGCCTCGAAGATTCGCCCGTCGAAGTGACAGCCGCGCCGCTGCTCGGCCAGCACAACGCCGACGTTTACGGCGAGCTGCTCGGACTGGGCAGCGGCCAGCTCGAAGACCTCAAGCGCGAAGGCATCATCTAGATGCGGGCCTCTTGATCGAGCACGGCGACCTGTTCGAAGCGATCGAATACCTGCGGCGCGAGGGCGAGGGCATCCTCGCACGCTTCGCCCGCTCGAAGCCCGGCGTCGCGTACGCTGATCTCCGCTTCGAGGTCGTCTTCAACCGTTCCGGCGCGGCCGTGAATGGTGAGCCTCGTGACGGCTCTGAGAGCGAGAATGCAGCGTATTTTGTCTCCGTTCATGTCGCCGACCGGGCGGGTCCTGTCGGTCACGGTCAAACGGGCGCGGAAATTGGCACGCTTGCGAGCCGGCCGGCGAAGCTCGTCGCCGAGCTCCGGCGCGGGCTCAGTGAGGCGTACGATCGGGCACGTTTCAGCGCCCGCAAAAAATCCGAACTCATCGCGCACCTCGGCGACTTAGCGAAAGGTCTGCTCGTCGCACAGATTCCGTCGCGCGAAAAAATCCGAGACGACGTTGACGCGAGTTTCAGTCGCGATCCACGCGCGCTCTCGACCGATGAGCTCAAGAAAATTTCGCTCGACGCCTCGCGCGAGGTCGCCGCACTTGGCGATGCGATCGCCTACCAGGTCGTTGCTGCGATGACCGAGTTGCGCCGCGAAATTTTCATCGACACCGCCGGCACCGTGGTGTCACAGGCATTCGCGTTCTCGCAGGGCGACTGTTACGTCGTCGCGCAAATCGGCGACGGCCACCAGGAAAGCTACGACTCCATCGGCCAGCAGCGCGGGCTCGAGTGCCTGAGTGACGGATGGCGCGGCGAGCTGATGCCGAATCCCTCTCTCCCGAAATTTTGCGTCAACCTTGCCACCGAGGCGCGCGAGCTTGCCGCGGCTCCTGTCCTCGAGCCGCCCGACGGCGAGGTCGCGGTCGTGACCGACCCGCATTTTAATGCGCTCGTTTCGCACGAGGTGATCGGCCATCCATGCGAAGCCGATCGCGCGCTCAAGATGGAAGCCGCATATGCCGGACGCAGTTGGTTCCTGCGCTCGCTCGCGGACAACCAGTTGGGCAAGGTGGTCGCGTCGCCGCTGCTCTCAGCCTGCTCCGATCCGAGCCTCGACGGCTACGGCCACTACCGCTACGACCACGAAGGCACGCGCGGGCGCCGCGTGATGCACATCGAGCGCGGCGTCTTCAGCGGCTTCCTCAATTCGCGCGCGACCGCCGCGGTGCTCGGCGCGGAGCCAAACGGCTCGGCACGCGCGAGCGAGGGATGGCACGCGCCGCTGATCAGAATGTCCAATACGTTCTTCCTCCCCGGCGAAACGCCGCCCGAAAAAATCATCGCCGATGTCGAGCACGGCTACTACGTTTGCGGCCATCAGATTCCCTCGATCTCCGAGTCGCGCGAAAATTTCCGCATCTCCGCTCGCCGCGTTTACGAGATCGAGCACGGACGAATCGGGCGCCTCTATCGCTCCGGCAGCGTGATCGCCGACTCGAAGAGCTTCTTCACCAACGTGGATGCGGTCGGCAACGATCTGCGTCTCATCGCGATCCCCAACTGCGGCAAGGGTCAGCCGATGCAGGTCAAGCGGATGTCCAACGGCGGGCCGACGCTGCGCTCGCGCGCGCGACTGGCGGGCACCTGATGCGCCCGCTCGCCGACCTCAAGTCTTTCACGCGCGAAGCGGCGCGCATTCTCGCGCACGAGAAGGACCTCGCGAGCTACGAAATTTACTGCGCCACGGTGGAGCACCGAATCGCCCGCCTCAACTATACTTCTGACATTCCGAGCCGCGGCCTCGAGGAATTCAAGTCGCTGCACGCCGACGGATTCCAGTTGCGCATCGCGATGTGTCGCGACCCGCACGAAGTCGGTGCCGCATCCGAAGCAGGCGATTTCACCGCCGGCTCCGTACGCGCGGCGCTCAGCCGCGCTCGCAGCGCCGCCGTCGTCGATCCGCATTTCCCCGGCTTCCCGGCCGTCCCGCTCGATCGCAACCCTGCGCCGTCTGGAAACGGCGATCTGGCGAGAGTAGGGGACGGCGCGATCGCTGCCGCCGCGTGGGACGTGCTCGACGGCGCACTCGCTGCCTTCGGCAAACGTTCAGGCGCCTCTCGAACTGAACACCCGGGTCTGATCATCGGCGGCGACGTGTCGGTAATTCGCGATCGAATCGCGGTCTTGAATTCGAATTTCGCTGAAGTCCGCACCGACGAGAGCGCGCATTTCAACGCTTCCGTCACGTCGATAATCGAATCGCTCGACGCCAAGGGTACTGCCAGCGCGCTCGGCGATTCCGCTGCCGCGATGCGCCGCGACGCTCGCGTCATCGGCCGCGACGCCGTTCGTCGCGCGCTCGCGCTGTCCCACGGCGCCCGGTCCGCGTCGGGAAAATTTCGCGTCGTGCTGGGACCGCAGCCGGTTGCCGAGATTCTCAACTACATGGTGATGGGCTCGCTCACCGCCGGCGCGTTTCACGCCGCCAGTTCCGCCTATCATGCAAAATTCGGCGCGCCCGTGATGGATTCACGCTTGAGCCTCGTCGACGATCCGGCCTTTGCGGCGGGCGCGCTTCGCCGTCGAATCAGCTGCGAAGGAATCCCGACGCGCCGCGTTGAATTGATCCGCGACGGCAAGCTCGTAGGCCTGCTCTCGAATTTCTACGATACCCACCGCCTGCTCACCGACGAGCATCGCGCTGAGAAGCTCGGCGCTAGCGCTCCCGCCAAGCTTGACTTCCCTCCGCTGAGCGGTTACCGCCTCGGCGAAGGCGGAGGCCGGCGCTTCGACGCGAGTCCGGGCTCGGCGGGCACCAACGTCGTTATGCGCGCGCGCGGCGGAGTCACCGAGCCCGAACTGGTGCGCGCCGTCGGCGACGGAATCTACGTCGGGCGCATCTGGTACACCTATCCAATCAACGGCCAGCGCGCGGGGGATTTCACCTGCACCGTCACCGGCGACTCCTACCTCGTCCGCAACGGCAAAATCGCAGTGCCGCTCGCCCCCAACTGTTTGCGCATCAACGCGAACATCGCGGAGGTCTTCGAGCATCCGCTCGCGGTCGGAGCGCGCCCGCGTCCGGCAACGGTGTGGGGCTCGCCCGAGGCCTACTACGTCCCCGCTATAGCCGCGGACTCGATCGAGCTGTCCGAAGTAGCACCCAGTTAGCTCAATCACATCCGCGCGATCACGTCACGGGAAATTTCGTCGATGCAGTCATCGTAGCCGTCCATCGGCGGATTGATGAACACCTGCGACAGACCCGCGCGCTCCATCGATCGCAGCCGCTCGACGACTTCCTCCCTGGTTCCGACTATCGTAGTGGCGGCGATCGTTTCGGGCGTCACGTACTTCTGCTCGAGCGGCGCGACATACGTGCAATGCCCGACGTGCAATTCGAGATAGCGCTCGGCCGGCGGCGTCTTCATCCGCGCGACGTACTCCTCGTACGCCTGGTACACCGGCGCGACCGCCTCCGGCAGGTAGCCCGCGCGCGCGTATCCCGCCGCGATCGCATGGAAACTCGCCATCACCCAGTGCCCGGTCATTGCCTTCACGCGCGCCGAATCGAGTTTCTCGCCCGGCCTCAGCACGCAAATGTGCGTCAGCGACACGAGCGGCATCTTGTCCGCGCGACGACCCACCTTCGACGCGCCCGCCTCGATACTTTTCCGCACCGCGCCGACTCGATCGGCGTCCGTGATTCCCGTCGTGATCGCGCCGTCGCCAAACTCGCCTGCCAATGCGAGCGTCTTGGGACCATTGGCCGCCACGTACAGCGGAATCCGGTCGTCGAGGTTGATGAAGCGCCGATCGCGATGCAGGTACCTGATTTTCCGGCTGAGACCTTCGGTGTTGTAAATCGCTTCGCCGTCGCGGAGCAGATCGCGAATCACGCGCACCTGCTCGCGGAACTCCGCCTGCTTGACCGGCGGCAATCCCATCACGCGTCGCCCCGTATGCCCGGTGCCGAAGCCCAGGATCACGCGGCCCGGCGCGAGCTGGTTGATCGTTGCGATCGAATGCACCGTCACCGGCGCGATCCGGTTCGACGCTATCGCCACGCCCGTGCCGAGTTTGATCTTCTTCGTATTTACCGCCGCCAACGCCATGCAGGCGTAAGCGTCGCCCCAAATCATGTGCGAGTCGGGAATCCACGCGTGACTGAAGCCGCGCTCTTCCGCGTACTTGACGTCGGTGATCGCGCGCTCCGGCTTGGTGAAGATCAGTGTTCCGAAATCCATGGTCGCTCCCTCTCTCTGGGACGCGACTATAGCCGACCTTCACCGTGTTCCGTCAAAGCGAGTTACGGCGCGACGCCGATTGCCGCGAACACGCGATGCATCACGCGCATCGGATCCTCGGGCCACCGCTCCGCCAGCATCGCGCGCAACTCGTCGTCGAACGCCGCAACTTCCTCCGGCGCCAAGCTCGCACCCACTCCCGCGCTCGCGCGAATCCGCCCGCGCCACGCCTCGTGCGTGTAGATTGCGTCGAGGTCGAACGAAAACGTTTCGATATTCCTGAAACCCGCGAGCGCCATGTCGCGCGGCCAAAGCGGATAAATTCCCAGTCCTCCGCCCAGCTTCCATTTTGGATTATGCTGCTCGATCAACTTCTCCGTCGCCTCGACCATGTTGCCGGGCAACGCAATCCAGTCGTAATGCGCAATCACGAGTCTCCCACCAGGCTTCAACACTCGTCGCGCCTCCGCAGCGGTGCGCGGGCGATCGAACCAATGCCAGCATTGTCCCGCCGTCACGAGGTCGAACTCCGCCGCCGATAACCCCGTCTCCTCCGCGGCCGCATGGACGTACTTCACGACGACGCCCGCACCGCGATCCAGCTCCGCCGCCTGCTCCATCAGCGGCGCCGATCGATCGAGCCCGGTAACTTTGCATCCCCGAAGCGCCAGCCCGCGCGCGATCGTCCCGGTGCCGGTTCCCAGGTCGAGCGCGCGCATTCCCGCTTGCAGGATTCCCAACGCCGCCAGCCGCTCGAAAAATTCGTCGGGGAATCCCGCGCGATGCCGCCCGTAGTCACTGGCGGTCTTCCCGAAATCCGCGCGCAACTCCTTGAATCGCACTTCCGCCGAACTCATGCGATGTTCCTCCCGTGAGCTTGACTGTATATAACTGGTTCCATCTTGATGCAAGTTGATTCGATGCCGCTTGACGCCGCCCCCGTGCGCATGGCGTGATTCTGATGGTGGCCACTCGCAACTCCGAACGTGCCAATTCCGAACGCGCCGGTATGATGACCGCCAACGAGGCGGCCGATCAGCTCGGGGTTAAGCTCGGCACCCTCTACGCCTACGTCAGCCGCGGCTGGCTCAAGAGTTACCGCCGCAAGGTCGGCCGCCAGGCGCTCTATCGGCGCGCCGACATCGAGGCGCTGCGCGGTGTCGTTTCCACCGAACGCGGACGCCGCGGCCGCAGCCTGCCCGCCGCATCGACGTGGGTCACCGTCGCGCAACCCAAGAGCATTGACGACGGCGCGCCCGGCGTGATCGTCGCTGAATCCGCCGTCAGTTCGATCAACGAGGGCAAGCTCGCCTATCGCGGCTATCCGATCGAGGAAATTGTCGCGCACGCCTCGTTCGAGGAAGTCTGCCTGCTGCTGTGGAGCGGCGAGCGCCCCGTCGCCGAGGAAATCGCCGCGTTGCGTGCCGAGATCCACGGCGCGCAGATGCCCGCTTCGGTCGCCGACGCCCTCGCCGCCGTCGGTGACGACGCGCCGCCGCTGCTGCGGCTCGCGGCCGTGATGCCCAGTCTTGCCGCGTGGGATCGCCGTCAGCCGCCGCGCACTCGAATCGATCGCGCCAAGCTGATCATCAGCCAGCTTCCGCTCGCACTCGCGCAGCCGCCCGCTCCAGGAGCGCCCGGCGGCCCCGGCATGGCCGGACGCCTGCTCGGATGGGTGCCCGTTTCCACCGCCGCCGACTGGGAACTCGAGGCGCTCGACCGCGTGCTGATCGCCTGCGCCGAGCACGAGCTCAACGCCTCGACCTTCGCCGCCCGCGTCGTTGCGAGCACCGGCGCCGACCTCTTTGCCTCCGTGCTCTCCGCCTTGTGCTCCTTGAGCGGACCCATTCACGGCGGCGCGTGCGATCGAATCGAGGCGATGTTCGCCGAGCTTGAATCCGGCGCGCGCGTCGACGAGTGCCTCGCCGCTTTCACCCGCGAGCATCGGCTGCCGCCCGGCTTCGGTCACGCCATCTATCCCGAGGGCGACCCGCGCGCTGCGCTGCTGCGGCAAGTCGCGCAGGGGATTGCCAAGCGCCGCGGCCGTCGGCTGTTCGAGACCGCGCTGAAAGTCGAAGCCGCCGTCTCCAGGCGCGAGCGCCTGCGCCCCAATCTCGACTTCTACCTCACTGTATGCGCCCGCATGCTCGGATTTCAGCGCTCGATGCCCGCCGCAATTTTCGCCATCGGTCGCGCCTCGGGATGGATCGCGCACGCGCTCGAGCAATACGCCGACAACCGCCTCATCCGCCCGCGAATGCGTTATCGCGGCGCCCCGCTGCGCCACTGGGAGTAACCTTCGCGCCGCGGGGATCTCGTTCGCGCCTGTTCCTCTTTGACGCAGACCACCGCGCCGTCGTATTGAAAGACCCGGAGGTTGCGTGCGTTGAAAGCGATCGCAAAGACCCGTCCCGCTCCCGGCGCCGAACTGATCGACGCTCCCGTGCCGGCGCCCGCGGACTCCACGCTGCTCGTTCGCGTCGGCGCGTGCGGGGTTTGCGGTTCCGACCTGCACATCGTCGATTGGGAACTCGGCGCCGAGCGCATGGTCGCGCGCCTCCCCGTCATCCTCGGCCACGAACCAGCCGGCGAAGTCGTCGAGGTCGGCGCGCGGGTTACCAACTTCAAGGTGGGCGACCGAGTCGCGCTCGATCCCTTCGGCCATTGCGGGCGATGCGGTCCGTGCCGCGCCGGCCGCTTCCACCTTTGCTCAGCGCCTACCACGCTCTCCGGCGCCTTCGCCGAATTCACCGTCGCGCCCGTCGAAAACGCGCACCTCGTTCCCTCCACCATGAACATCGAGCAGGCCGC
This sequence comes from uncultured delta proteobacterium, assembly GCA_963842085.1. GTDB lineage: Bacteria > Desulfobacterota > Binatia > Binatales > Binataceae > Binatus. The sequence goes on along the minus strand of CAWJET010000001.1, from coordinate 100,446 downwards.
GCTGCTCGAGCCCTTCGGCACCGGCCTCCATGCCGTCGAACAGTCGTGTCTCAAGGCCGGCGACAGCGCCGTCATCGAGGGTCCCGGACCCATCGGCCTCAGCATCGCTCTCGCCGCGCGCGCCCTCGGCGTCACCTCCATAGTAATGACCGGGCTGGCGGTGGATGCGGATCGACTGGCCCTGGCGCGCAAGATGGGCTTTCGCACCGTTTCAGTCGGCGATCGCGATTGGATCGAGCAAGCGCGCGCGATGCTCCCATCCGAGGGTGCCGACGTCGTGTTCGATGCCGCGGGCGCGATCGATTCGCCGCGCGAGTTGCTCCGCCGCGGCGGTCAGCTGGTCGAAGTCGGGTGGCCCGCGCGCGATCTTAAGTCCGCCGAGTTGCGCGCTCTGTTCTTCCACGGTGTGACGATCATCAACTCCCGCATCCGCACCCCGGAAACCTGGCGCCGCGCAATCGCGATGGTCGCCAGCGGCGCCGTCGACTTACGTCCGATGGTCACGCATCGCTATTCCATCTCGCACGGCCTCGAAGCCTTCGACCTGCTGCGCGAGCGCCGCGGAGTAAAAGCGCTGATTATCCCAAGCGACTAGTCAATGAGTATAAGGATTTCGGCGGCTGACTATCGTTATGTCATTCTGCGCGGAGTCCGCGGAGCGAAGAATCCCGGATTCGGCGCCAGCAGTTAGCTAAGTGAAGTAGTATTCGGAGAAATACCATGAAAGACGGATTCAAAATTGCCGATGTAGATACTCACTTGATGGAACCAGACTACGTATTCGAACGATACATCGACGATCGTTACAAGTCCGCTGCGCCCGAAATCGGTATCGCGCCCGAGTCTGGCCGCCGCACGTTCCTGGTTGAGGGCGAACCTTTCACCCGCGAAAAAGGCAAATACCCGATGGCGGCGCCCGGCTTCCTCGCCGCCGTCCGCAAGGCGATGAAGCGGTTCGAGCGCGCCGCCAAGCTCGGGTTCAGCCCTGAAAGCCGCATCCTTGACATGGACGAGCAGGGCGTCGACGTACAGATTGTCTATCCGACGGCGGCCGGCCAGATGCTCGGCCGCGAATTCCGCGACCCGCAACTGCTCGCGGCCTGCTGCCGCGCCTACAACGATTGGAGCGCTGATTACTGCTCGAAGACGAAGGACCGCGTCAAGTGGGCCGCTATTTTACCCATGCAGGACGTGGGCGAATCGATCAAGGAAGCAAATCGCGCCGCGAAGAATGGCGCCATCAGCTTTTACGTGCGTCCCAACCCGGTCCGCGGCCGAACGATATTCCACGAGGACTACCTGCCGCTCTGGGCCGAAGTCGAAAAATTGGGACGCCCCATTTCCACCCACGATTCCGGCTCCGCCTCCGTCGAGTCGTTCGGCGATCGGATGGACACCCACGTCACCGGCCACATCCTCTCCCATCCCTTCGAAGCGATGGCGGCGATGGCGGGTCTTATCTGGTACGGCGTCATCGAGAAATTCCCCAAGCTCCGCGTCGTCCAGGTCGAGGCCGACGGCGGATGGGTTCTTTACTGGCTGCAACGGATGGAACAGCATTGGAACTTCAGCGGCAACTCAGAACACGAGTACCTGACCAAACGCCCGACTGAGTATTTCAAAAGCAACTTCTATGTAGCCTTCCGCGGCGACGAACCAACCATGAAAGCCGCGCTTGATATAGTAGGTGACAACAACTTCCTGTGGGACACTGACTATCCACATCCAGACGGCACCTTTCCATGGGGCATCGACGCGTTGCTCAAACAATCAATCCCCTACTCGAGCAAGAAGAAGATCCTCTGGGACAACGCAACCAGAGCCTTCAACTTTAACTGAGTAATCAAAGTGGATTTCGAGTACACCGCGGAACAGGAATCCTTCCGCCATAAAGTCCGCGCATGGCTCGACGCGAACCTCCCCAAAGATCTCTGCGTCGACGACGCCCAGGACGAACGCATCGCGCCCAATCGCGACGTCTTCGAACGCCGCCGCGCGTGGCAGGCGAAGCTCCACACCGCCGGCTACGCCGGCCTGTCGTGGCCCAGGGAGTACGGCGGCCACGCCGCCACCCTCATCGAGCAGATTATCTGGGACGAGGAATATTCCCGCGCCCGCGCCCCCGTGCTGCCCGGATATTTCGGGCTCGGCCTGTGCGGTCCCACGCTAATGAACTGGGGCACCGAGGTGCAAAAGAAACGCTTCCTCCCGCGAATCCTCGGCGCCGACGACATCTGGTGCCAGGGCTACTCGGAGCCGGGCGCCGGTTCCGATCTCGCCGGCCTGTCCACGCGCGCCGCCGACATGGGCGACTACTTTCTCGTCAACGGCCAGAAAGTCTGGACCTCGGGTGCGCAGTACGCGGACTGGATGTTCATGCTAGCGCGCACCGACCCCGAAGCGCCCAAGCATCGCGGCATCAGCTACCTGCTGCTCGACATGAAAAGCCCGGGCATCACCGTGCGGCCGCTGGTCCTGATGAACGGGCACTCGCATTTCAACGAAGTTTTTTTCGACAACGTGCAGGTGCCGAAGGAAAACCTGGTCGGCGCGCTCAACGAAGGATGGAAAGTCGCGATGACGACGCTCAGCTACGAGCGATCGTTCGCCGGCGGCGGCGGGCACGGCTCGCAGGTGCGCCGCCTCGCGGAGCTCGCGAAGATCGTCCGCATCGCCGGCAGGCCCGCGTGGGAGCAGGAGTGGGTGCGACAGCAGCTCGCGCAATTCATCATCGAATGCGAGGCCGCGCGCTACACGCGCCTGCGCTCGCTCACGCGCCAACTGCGCGGGTTGCCGCCGGGGCCCGAAGGCTCGATGCTGAAACTGTTCGGCTCCGAACTCGGCGTGCGCATCGCGCGCTTCTCGACCGAACTGCTCGGCGCCTACGGCCTGGTCGGCGAACCCACCGGCGTGGTCGCCGATTCTCCGCGATGGCTCAACCGCGTGCTGAGCTCGCGCCAATACACAATCGCGGGCGGCACCAGCGAAATCCAACGCAACATTATAGGCGAGCGCACCCTAGGTCTCCCCAAGGGATAAACTTCGACCAGGACACTCTAACAATCGACGAGGTACCTAACATGGAACTGGAACCACTCTTTGAAATCACCGCCCAAATCGCTCCGCCAATACTCATTCCCGACACTCCCGAGGGAACCCGCGTAATCGTTCACGTGAGCGGAGGCAAATTCGAAGGTCCACGCATAAGAGGCACGGTGCTTGCCAGCGGCGCCGATTGGTTCCTGATGCGCTCTGACGGCGTCGGCGTCATCGACGTGCGCCTCACGCTCAAAACGGACGACGGCGAAACCATCTACATGACTTACAGCGGCCGCGCAAAGATGGGACCGAGCGGCCCGACCGGCCTGGCCACCGCGCCGGTCTTTGCCGCCTCGACCAAGGGCAAGTACGCCTGGCTGAACGGCGTCCAGGCCTTCGCCGAAGGCGAGACAACCCCCGGCGGCGTGACCTACAAACTATTTGTTCGGAAGTAGCCCGCCTCAGACGCCGCCGATACCACTTCGCTCTTCGAAAGGCGCTGGAGTAGAATCAACCGCGGTGACAAGCCATGAGTGATTGGAAACCCGCGGCTTACAAAAAGTACGACTGGATCGTTCGCGACGCGGACCTGCTGGGCGGCAAGCTCGCGGTCCGAGGAACGCGCCTGTCGGTCTCGTTTGTGCTTGCCTGTCTGGCAGAGGGCATGAGCGAGGAGGAGATCGCGCAGACCTACGGCCCGTTTCCGCAAGAGGCAATCCCGGAGATTATGAAAGTTGCCTCGGAGCTGCTCGATTCCGAGCATGTGGCTGCTTGATGCAAACATGCCGGTGCAGCTGGTTGCGCTGCTCCAAGACTTGGCCATTGAGGCCGACTCGGCCGTGGCTCGGGGCTGGAACACACTCAGCAATGGCAGTCTGGTCAGCGCCGCGGCCCAGGCGAAGTTTACCGTTCTACTGACGCGGGATCGGCTGTTCGGAGAAGCGGCGACGGTCGCGCTCAGAACATACCCCGATTTCTGTGTTGTGCGGGTTACACTGCCCCAACTCCGCGCCGCTGCATTCGTTCAAGCTTTTTTCGAGCGGCTTGGCAGGAAGCCCGAATCGTTCCCGCGCCCGGCCAGATGATTGAGTGGCCTTCGTCGCAGAACTGAATCGTCAGCTTGCAAGCTTCGCGCGCAGGATGTCGTTGATTACTTTTGGATTTGCCTTTCCGCCCATTGCTTTCATCACTGCGCCGACGAAGAAGCCGAATAGCTTGTCGCGACCTGCGCGGTACTCGGCGACCTTCTCAGGCTCCGCCGCGAGTATCCTGTCGCAGGTTGCTGCGATCGCGGTTTCATCTGACACTTGCGCCAAGCCCAGCTCCGCGACTGTCGCGTCAGCGCCTTTGCCGGATTTTACCATCGCCGCGAATGCGGTCTTTGCGGCGTTCAGGCTTATCTTCTGTGCTTCGACCATCCGCAGCAGGGCGCCGACTTCTGCCGCAGGAGGCACCGCTTCGACGAACGGTTTGTTTGACTCGCGCGCGACGCGCAGTACTTCGGTCATCACCCAGTTCGCGGCGCTCTTGCGATTTTTGATTCCCGGCAGCGTCGCTTCGAAGTAGTCGGCGACGTCGCGATCGGCGATCAGCACGCCCGCCTCGTATTCCGTCAGTCCTTCGCGGACGTAGCGGGCTTTCCTGTCGGCCGGCAGCTCGGGCATCGACGCGCGCACTTGCTCGACCATCTCGGGTGGCACGATCAGCGGCGGCAGGTCCGGCTCGGGGAAATAGCGATAGTCATTCGCATACTCTTTCGAGCGCATCGGGCGCGTTTGCTTGCGGACGGGATCCCACAGATGAGTTTCCTGCGCGATTTTGCCGCCCGATTCGACAACTTCGATTTGCCGTCCGACCTCATACTCAATTGCGTCTTCGACGAAGCGGAACGAGTTGAGATTTTTTATCTCAGTCCTGACGCCATACTCAGTTGCGCCGCGCTTGCGGATCGACACGTTGCAATCGCAGCGGAAGCTGCCTTCCTCCATCTTGCCGTCGGACGCGTCGACGTAGCGAAGTATCGCGCGCAGTTGGCGCAGGTACGCGCCCGCGTCCTCGGCCGAGCGCAGGTCGGGCTCGCTCACGATCTCGATCAGCGGCACGCCCGAGCGGTTGAAATCGACCAGGCTCGCGCTCTCACCGTGAATATTCTTGCCCGCATCTTCCTCGATATGGATTCGCGTGAGCCTGACTCGGCGCGTGTTGCCATTCTCCGTCGCCGGCAAATCGATATAGCCACCTTTACAAATTGGAGTTTCGTACTGACTAATCTGATAGCCCTTCGGCAGGTCGGGGTAGAAGTAACTTTTGCGATCGAAAATAGAGTAGGACGCTATAGTACAATGCGCCGCCAGTCCAGTTCGAATAGCCAGTTCCACCGCGCGCCGATTGAGTACTGGCAAAACGCCGGGCATACCCATGCATATCGGGCAGACGTTTTCGTTTGGACCTGCGCCGAATGTGGTCGAGCATCCGCAGAAGAGTTTAGAGCGAGTCAGGAGGTGGGTGTGAACCTCGAGTCCAATCACGGCCTCGTATGCTTCCCGATTCATCGCAATTTCCGTCAGACCGCGGGCGTCCGCGGCTTGAACGCTCCTGAGCGCTCGAACGCGTCGCCCGCGCGCAGAATTGTTTCCTCGGCGAACGGCGGCGCGATTAGTTGCATCCCAATCGGCAGGCTGCTGGCGTCGTAACCGCATGGCATCGCCATCCCGGGCAGGCCTGCCAGGTTGACCGAAATCGTAAAGATGTCCGACAGGTACATCGTGAGCGGGTCGTTCATCTTCTCGCCGAGCTTGAAGGCGGTGGTCGGGGCGACCGGCGTCACGATCAGATCGCACTTCTCGAACGCGCGCTCGAAGTCATTGCGAATCAGCGTGCGCACCTTCATGCCCTTCAGGTAGTAGGCGTCGTAGTAGCCCGCCGAGAGCGCGAAGGTGCCGAGCATGATCCGCCGCTTGACCTCGGCGCCAAACCCCTGCGCGCGGGTGGTTTCGTACAGCGCGATATTGTCCTCGGCGTTGACGCGCAGGCCGTAGCGGATACCGTCGTAGCGCGCGAGATTGGCACTCGCCTCGGCGGTCGCGACCAGGTAATAGGCGGCGATCGCGTAACCGGTATGCGGCAGCGAGATCTCAACCGTGGAGGCGCCGAGCGATTGGTAGTTCTTGAGCGCGGCGCGCACCGACTGCTCGACTTCGGGCTGCATCCCCTCGACGAAATATTCCCGCGGCACGCCGATTCTGAGCCCCTTCACGTTGCCCGTCAGCGCGCGTTCGTAGTCGGGCACCGGCCGCGCCGAACAGGTCGAGTCGCGAACGTCCTTGCCGGCGAGAGTGCGCAGGATTATCGCGGCGTCGCGCACCGATTTCGTGAACGGGCCGACCTGGTCGAGCGACGACGCGTATGCAACCACGCCATAGCGGCTGACGCGGCTGTAAGTCGGCTTGATCCCGACCACGCCGCAGAACGACGCCGGCTCGCGAATCGAGCCGCCGGTGTCGGTGCCGAGCGAACCTAAGCATTCGTGCGCCGCGACCGCAGCGGCAGAGCCGCCCGACGAGCCGCCGGCGACGCGCGCGGTATCATGCGGATTCATCGTTGCGCCGAACGCCGAGTTCTCCGTCGACGAGCCCATCGCGAACTCGTCCATGTTCGTCTTGCCGACGAAGACCGCGCCGTCGGCGCGCAGGCGCTCGATCACGGTCGCGTCGAACGGCGGCACGAACGTCTCCAAAATTCGCGACGCGCAGGTCGTGCGAACGCCTTTGGTCGCGTAGATATCCTTGATGCCGAGCGGAATCCCGCACAGCGCCGGCGCGTTGCCCGCGGCGAGGCGAGCGTCGGCCGCGCGCGCCTGCTCGAGCGCCTCCTTGTCGCATACCGTGATGAACGCATGGAGCTTGGGTTCGGCCGCGGCGATGCGGTCCAGGCAATCGCGCGTCAGTTGCGTCGCCGTGATTTCGCGCGCGCGAAGTTTCGCCGACGCCTCGGCGATTGTGAGTTTGTTCAGTTCCGATGCCATGCTCGAGGGAATTTCTACTCGATGATTTTCGGCACTTTGAAGTAACCGCGCTCGCGCGAAGGCGCGTTGGCGAGCATCGCGTCGGCGGCGGGCCGGTTGGTCACTTGGTCGTCGCGCATCGGCATGCCGGCCTCGCCGACCTGCGTCGTTGGCGCGACGTCCCTGGTGTCGAGCTCGTTCAATTTGACCACGTAGGCGAGCATTTCGTCCATGTCGGCGCGCAGACGTTGTTCGTCTTCCGGCGACAATTCGAGGCGCGCCAGGCGTGCGACGTGGCGCACCTGCTCGAGGGTGATTTTCGTTTCAGGCATGATGGTTCTGCGCAAATCGTAACATTCCGGGCGATCCATGTCAGGGTTGCGGGGAAGGGCAAATCACTTCATTGAATGCGAAACCCACCATGGGTTTCACGCTTCCTTGGGCAGGGGTGACCCCTGCACCCAGTACTAAGAAAGAAAAGATGCGGGACTTCGTCCCTGTCAGAAGGGGTTAGTGAGAAGAGCTTTCGCCTGGCCGGGCAGCTTGCGGAGGCTGGTGCGGCCTTCTAGCCTCGCGGGAATGGGGGCGGGTTGGATAAGATAACATTGCGTGATTCGATCGGCCGGGCCGTCGCATGGCTGGCGGAGCTTCGAGCGCAGCTTCCGCTAGGTCGGCGTGGCGAACAGGCTGCGGAAAAGTATCTGCGGCGCGCTGGCTACCGGATCGTCGCGCGGAATTTTCGCGCTGCCGGAGCGGAAATAGATCTGGTCGCGATCGACGGCGAGACTCTCGTCTTCGTCGAGGTGAAGACGCGACGCTCGCGCGCGGCGGGTGCGCCGGAAGAGGCCGTCGATGAGCGCAAGCAAAACCGGATGCGGCGCGCGGCGGAGGTTTTTGCGCGGCGCTATCGAGCGGATGAAATCGAGATGCGCTTCGATATCGTGGCGGTTGACGCGTCGGGCAAGAGACTGGAAATCGAACTGTTGAGGAACGCATTCTGAATGCTGGATATCAAGCTGATTCGTGAACGGCCGGATTTTTACGAGATTGAATTGTGCACATACAGTCCATCAAACCACAGTCAGGTGAGCGGTTTGCCTGCTCGGAGCGAGACGTTCGAACCGCATTCGATTCGACCGCCGTTAATCGGGTGGGCTTCGGACGGCCCAAGAGATCGTTTTTGACGCGCAGATGGAACGCTCGATACTCTCCTCGGCCGAAGTTTGCTGGACCAGTAATTGCCTCGCTTAAGATGCATCCGGAGTCCGAACTCACGAGATTTCGCAAGCTTCTGCAATACGGAAGAGGAGGCGAATTGTATTTTTATCCCGTTCGGCGCACGAAATATCCGGATGAGGCGTCCGAGGAGTTCAAAGTGAAAGTGATGCCGATGATGAGGAGTTGGTTCGACAACGAGATGTCTAAAAGCGAAACCCAATTTCAAGCCAACACTCGTAGTGGAATGGACAGGCGATAGCCTCAAGACTCACGAATTCCGCCTTATATGAGGCTAGCGAGGAACGCATTCTGAATGCTGGATATCAAGCTGATTCGTGAACGGCCGGATTTCGTGAAGGGCGAACTTGCCAAGCGAGGCGTCGAGCCGGCCGAAGTCGATCGAATCCTCGAGGCTGATCAGAAGCGTCGAAGGCTTCAAGGCGAAGTCGATCAACTGCGCGCCGATCGCAAGCGGCGGGCTAGGGAAGTCGGCAAGCTGCCGCCGGACCAACGCGCGGCTGAGATCGCCAAGATTCGCGCCGAGGAAGCGGACGAGGAAAAGCTAACCAAGCTCCCGCCCGGCGAAGCGGTCGATGCCAGCAATCCGTTACTGCTCCTGGGCGCGCAACTCTCTCTTGCAGAACGCGAGGTCCATTCGCGCATGCTGGAGCTGCCCAACATCCCGCGGGCGGATGTGCCGGTCGGCACGAGCGAGGCCGACAATCGCGTAATCAGGACCGAGGGGACGCCGGTTGAGTTCACCGCGTTCAAGCCGCTCCCGCATTGGGAACTCGGCGAGAATCTCGGAATCATCGATTTCGATCGCGGAGTGAAACTGTCGGGGACGCGTTTCTATGTCCTGAGCGGCGCGGGCGCGAGGCTTCAGCGCGCCCTGATCAACTGGATGCTCGACGTCAAGCGGGAGCAGGGTTATCTCGAAATAATTCCGCCGTTGATGGTGAGTCGCGAGACGGCGACCAGCACGGGGCATCTGCCGAAGAACGCGGACACGATGTACCACGACGACGAGGATGACTTCTGGTTTATCCCGACCGCCGAGGTTCCGCTCACCAGCCTGCATCGCGACGAGACGCTCGACGAAAGAATTCTGCCGATCTACCTGACCGCGTACACGCCGTGCTTTCGGCGCGAGAAGATGTCGGCCGGGCGCGACGTGCGCGGCATCAAGCGCGGGCATCAGTTCGACAAGGTTGAGATGGTGAAGCTGGTGCGTCCGGAGACGTCGGACGACGAGTTTCACAAGATGGTGGAGAACGCCGCGGAGATCTGCCGGCGGCTGAAGATTCCATTCCGAGTTGTCGCCCTGTGCACCGCGGATCTGAGTTTCGCGAGCGCGGCCACTTACGACCTGGAAATGTGGGCGCCGGGATGCGGCGAATGGCTCGAGGTCAGCTCGGTTTCCAATTGCACGGACTTCCAGGCGCGTCGCGCGAAGATTCGTTTCAAAACCAAGGGTGGCAAGCCCGAGCTCGTTCATACATTGAATGGATCAGGGCTGGCTCTGCCGCGGACTATGATCGCGGTGCTGGAAAACTACCAGAACGAGGATGGCAGCGTGACGATTCCCGAGGTATTGCGGCCTTATATGGGCGGATTGGAACGAATACGCAAAATCTAATGTGAAACCGGGGGGGTGACCCCTGCACCCCCTGTTAAGATAAAGGCTGGGCTGGCTCTGTTCGAACGGGACGAGGGGGAAAGGTTGCCCACTCTTTAACGAGCAAGATCCAGCATCTTATTGCGATTTCGCTGAAAATTCGCAGCTTCACTGCGATTTTCAGCCTCCGTAACATTCCCGCAACAATTGGTGCGTATGATTAAGTGCGACGGATAGTCCGGCCGCGACGCAGAGGTCGGCTCCCGACGTGATAGAGCCAGCAAATTCTGTAGGAAGAGATCGCTTGTCCGAATTAGAAGGTTCGATGGCCGACGGTATCCCGGCGGTCCGGCGCGAGCGTGCGAGAGCGCCGGTGCAGGTGCGTCTGTTTGGCGATCGAATTTTCAACACCGTGACATTTATTCTTGCGCTGGCGATTCTGGCGTTGCTGTTCGGACTGGCGGTTGCGTTGATCGTGGACAGCTTTCCAACGATTCGGGTGTTCGGACTGCACTTTTTTGTCAGCACGGAATGGGATCCCGTCACTGATCAATATGGCGCGCTGCCGTTTATCTTCGGGACCTTCGTTTCGTCGTTGATCGCGCTGGTAGTAGCGGTGCCGCTGAGCCTGGGCGTCGCGCTGTGCCTGAGCGAGATGGCGCCCGACTGGCTCAGCCATCGGCTGGGATTCCTGGTCGACCTGCTCGCCGCAATTCCGAGCGTAGTGTACGGACTGTGGGCGATATTCGTGATGGGTCCGTGGCTTCGCGACTATGTGGAGCCGCCGCTCGAGCACTGGTTCGGCTGGCTGCCGCTGTTCCAGGGGCCCAAGGTGTCGGTCGGAATGCTGTCGGCGGGAGTCATTCTCGCCATCATGATCATCCCGTACATTTCGTCGGTTTGCACGGACGTGTTTCGGGTGGTTCCGCATACGCAGCGCGAGGCCGCGCTCGCGCTGGGCGCGACCAAGTGGGAGATGGTCAAGACGGCGGTGATCCCGTACGGGATGACGGGCGTGATCGGCGCGATCATCCTGGGCCTGGGGCGTGCGCTCGGCGAGACGATCGCGGTGGCGATGGTGATCGGCAACTCGGCGGAGATTTCCGCGTCGTTGTTCAAGCCGGCGGCGACGCTGGCCAGCGTGATCGCCAACGAATTCGCGGAAGCCACCTCCGACCTGTATGTCTCCGCGCTAATCGAACTGGGCCTGGTGCTGCTGATTCTCGGAATCGTGCTCAACGTGGTGGCGCGCGCGCTGGTGCTCGGCGTGCAGCGTCGCCGCTATCAGGAGACGGGCAAGTAATGGCAGCCGGCGTCAGCAATCTTCACGGCGAGACCAGCTATCGCTATCGCAAGTTCAAGAGCGATTCGATGATGGCGGTCACGGTCGGCGCGACCATCGTAACGCTGATCCCGCTGTTCCTGGTGCTTGGCTACTTGCTTACCAAAGGTGTCGCGAGCGTGAACTGGGCGTTCTTTACGCACATGCCGGCGCCGGTCGGCGAAAAGGGCGGCGGGATGGCCAACGCGATCGTCGGCACGCTGGAAGTGGTAGGTATCGCGTGCCTGATGGGGGTGCCGATAGGGGTCGGTGCCGGGCTGTACCTGGCGGCCAATCGCACGAGCCAGTTCACCAACTGGGTCCGTTTCTCGGCCGACGTCCTGATGGGTGTGCCGTCGATCGTGGTTGGAATCTTTGCCTATGCAGCCGTGGTGCGGCCGTTCGGCGGGTTCTCGGCGCTGGCCGGTTCCGTCGCGCTGGCGGCGATTATGATTCCGCTGGTAACGCGCACCACTGAAGAGATGGTGCTGCTGGTGCCGCCCGAACTTCGCGAGGCGTCGCTGGCGCTGGGCGTGCCGCATTGGCGCACGACGCTGTCGGTGGTGGCGCGCACGGCGCTGTCGGGAATCACCACCGGCGTCATCCTGGCGGTGGCACGGGTGTCGGGCGAGACGGCGCCGCTGCTGTTCACGGCGTTCGGCAACCGGTTCTGGTCAACGTCGCTGTTTCATCCGATCAACACGCTGACGGTTCAGGTTTACACTTATGCCATTTCGCCTTTTGCCGATTGGCAGCGCCAGGCGTGGGCGGGCGCGCTGGTGCTGACGGCGATAATCCTGGCGCTCGAGCTGGGGGTGCGATGGGTGACGGGCGGGGCGGCGAAGGCGCCAAGGTAGCCATGGCTGAAAAGCTGGTCGTTAAAGGTCTCAACGCGTACTTCCACAAGAATCGCGCGCTGCACGACGTCAGTCTCTCCTTCGAGGAAGACCGCATCGCCGCGATCATCGGGCCTTCAGGATGCGGCAAGTCCACGCTGGTACGATGCCTCAACCGGATGCATGAGGTGGTGCCCGGCGCGACCGCGAGCGGCGAGGTGCTGCTCGACGGCAACGATATCTACGGCGACGGCGTCGATCCGGTGCAGGTGCGGCGGCGAATCGGGATGGTCTTTCAGAAGCCGACCCCGTTCCCGACCATGTCGATCGAGGACAACGTCGCGGCCGGGCTCACCCTCAACGGTGTGCAGGTAAGCCGCGCCGAGCGCGATTCGATAGTCGAGCGAAGCCTGCGCCAGGCGGCGCTTTGGGAAGAGGTGAAGGATCGCTTGCGGCGGCCCGGCGGCAGCCTGTCGGGCGGACAGCAGCAGCGCCTGTGCGTGGCGCGCGCGCTGGCGGTTCAGCCCGAGGTGCTGCTGATGGACGAGCCGTGCTCGGCGCTCGACCCTATTTCGACCGCGCGCATAGAAGAACTATTGCTGGAACTGAAGTCGGCGTACACTATCGTCATCGTGACGCACAACATGCAGCAAGCCGCGCGCTGCTCGGACATGACCGCCTTCATGTACACCGGCGACCTGGTCGAATACGGCGAGACCAAGCAGATATTCACGAACCCCACCCGGCGCGAGACCGAAGACTATATCACCGGTCGGTTTGGCTGATATCGGGGAAAAGAAAAATGGATAGCACTCAGCCGCAGCATACCAACAGGCAGTACGAAGAGGATTTGCGCGGCTTGCGCGCCGGTCTGCTCAAGATGGGCGGATTGGTCGAGCGTCAAATCGCCGAAGCCGTCGAGTCGCTGGTCAATCGCGACAGCGAGCATGCCCGTGAGGTGATCGAGCGCGACGAAGAAGTGAACCGGATGGACAACGACAACGACGAGCAGTGCATCCGGCTGCTCGCGCTGCATCAGCCGACCGCCAGCGACCTGCGGTTCATCACCACCGGACTGAAGATCACCACCGACCTCGAACGAATCGGCGACAACGCGGTCAACATCTGCGAGCGTACGCTCGAGCTGAACGAAGTGCCGCAGCTCAAGCCCTACATCGACCTGCCGCGGATGGCCGAGATCGCGCAATCGATGGTCAAGGACAGTATCGACGCGTTCATGCGCGACGACACCGACCTGGCTGACCAGGTGATCGCGCGCGACGACGAAGTCGATCTGCTTAACTACCAGGTCTATCGCGAGCTGCTGAGCTACATGGCCGAGGATCCGCATACGATAGCGTCGGCGACGCGGCTGCTGTTCGTTTCCAAGTATCTCGAGCGGATTGCCGATCACGCGACCAATATCGCGGAAATGGTGACGTTCATGGTCAAGGGCAAAATGATCCGTCACGTCGAAACCAAGAAGCGGGGAACCTGATCTCAAGGTGGAGGGGGTGAGCGATGAACCAGACGAGCCAGGCCACGAACGCGGTTTCCGAGGCGCAGCGCGGGGTTCGCTACCGCGTGCTGATCGTAGAAGACGACGCCGACATTCGCGAGCTGATCCGCTACAACCTCGCGCAGGAGGGCTTTGTCGTCGAGGAAGCGGCTGACGGTGCGCAGGCGCTGGAGAAGGTAAAGCGCCGCGTGCCCGATCTGATGGTGCTCGACCTGATGCTGCCGGGGACGCCGGGGCTGCAGGTCTGCCGCCAGATGCGCGCGGAGCGCGACACCGCGCATCTTCCGATTCTCATCGTCACCGCCAAGGGTACCGAGGTGGACAAGGTGCTCGGGCTGGAGATGGGCGCCGACGATTACGTGGTCAAGCCGTTCAGCCCGCGCGAACTGGTGGCGCGGGTCAAGGCGCTGCTGCGGCGCGCCAATCCGCTCTCGGAGCCGGACTCCGGCGGCGGCGCGTACGAGAAGGGCCGGCTGCGGATGGACTTCGGCACCTACCAGGTGTTCGTGGACGCCAGGCGCAGGGAGCTCGCGCTGCGCGAGTTCGAACTGCTCAAATTTTTCGTGCAGCATCCGATGCGGGTGTATACGCGCGAACAACTGCTCGACATGGTGTGGGGCCGCGACACGTTCGTCGAACCGCGGACCGTCGACGTGCACGTGCGCCGGCTGCGCCAGCATATCGAGCGCGACGACGCCAATCCGGAACTGATCCTCACGGTGCGAAGCGTCGGCTATCGCTTCAACCCGGAAGCGCTTGGATAGATCACCGACCGCCGGACTGATCGCAGCGATAGGAATCGGTCTCGCGCCGGCCGCCATCTACATGGCGGTTCTCGCTGCCACCGGCGCGGCGTCCTTCCTGTGGCTGGTTGTGGTAATCGTGCTCGGGCTTGCGCTCGGCGCGATTCCAGCCAGTGCGATCGCACGCTCGCTGTTGCGGCGCGCGGAAAGACTGGACGCTGTCGCCGCCGCGTTGCAGGACCGGCGTCCGCCGCCGCATCTGCTGCCCAACGGCAGCGACGCAATCGACATCGCGGAGCATCATCTGCTCGACGCCGCCGACTCGATCGTCGCCGAGGTCGACTCGCTTACCGAGCAGCGCGACGAATTCGAGGCGATCCTGCGCAGCATGGCCGAGGCGGTGGTCGTGACGGGCGCGCGCGGCGAGGTGATTCTGCTCAACGGCGCCGGGCGGCGGATCTTCGCCCTGGGAGCCGACACCGACTACCGCGGCCGGCCGTTCGTCGAGCTATGCCGCGACCCGCGGCTGCAGGAGTTCGTTGGGCGCTCGATGCGCTCGACGGACAATCAGGTGATGAGCGCGGAGATCATGATCCAGAATCCCGCGCCACTTTACGTCAGCGCCAGTGCCGCGCAGATTCGCACCTCGCGCGGCGCGGCGTGGGTGTTCGTCTTCCACGACATCACGCAGCTCAAGTCGTACGAGACGCTGCGCGCCGACTTCATCTCGAATCTCACGCACGAGCTGCGCACGCCGCTGAGCGCGCTGTACGGGTACGCCGAAACCCTCATGCAAGGCGTGGACGATCGGGAAACCTCGGCGCGCTTCCTCGGCATCATCGAGCGGCAGGCGCGGCGGCTCGCGCGTTTGCTCGACGACCTGGTCTCGCTCTCGGATTTGGAGCGCGGGCTGACTCCGCTCAAGATCGAGCAGCTAGAGCCGATGCGCGTGCTGTCCGAGGCGGCGGAGCTGATGCAGGAACAGGCGGGACGGCGCGGGCTGCGCCTGGAAGTGAATTGCCCGCCGGGATTGCCGAAGATGGCCGGCGATCGCGACCGCTTGCACCAGGTGATGCTCAACTTGATCGACAACGCGATCAAATATACTCCGCGCGAAGGCCGCGTCACTGTTGAGGCGCGCGAAGCGGCGGACTCCAACGGCGCGGGCGCAAAGCCGGGCGTCGCGCTGGTGGTGGTGGATACGGGCGAGGGGATACCAGCCGCGGATATCCCGCGCCTGACGGAGCGATTCTATCGCGTCGATCGCGCCCGCTCGCGCGAGCTCGGCGGCACCGGCCTTGGCCTGGCGATCGTCAAGCATATCGTGCAGTTGCATCATGGCGCGCTGCGGATCGAGAGCAAGGTGCATGAAGGCACCACGGTCTCGGTCTGGATTCCCGCCGCGCAGGGGTGAACGCAACTAATTAAGTCACCTGCGCGGTGGGCGGGAGGGCTGACCCCTGCACTCAGTGCTAAGATGCGGCGCTTCGCGCCTGTTAGGAGGCTGGAGGCGCGGGCGCAGGTCAGCTTGCTCGCGGGCGCGCGATATGAAAATTTCTAGGGTCCCGACGCGCCATTAGCTCAGTGGATTAGAGCGGATGACTACGGATCATCAGGTCGGGGGTTCAAGTCCCTCATGGCGCGCCAATTTCCCGAAGTTGCAAAGCCTCTGTGAATCGTGTGACGACGCGCGTGCCTATTATGAATGTCTCATGAATGAATTCGCGCAGGCCAGGAAAAGCCGGCGCAGCACTCAATCAACCGCGCGGGCTTGGTCCGGTGCGAATCGCTGATCCAGTCCGAGCATCCGCCGCTCGCGTTTAACCACCGCGCCGGTCGCGAGCGTTGTCTTGCAGTTACACGCGTGTCAACCTAAAGCGGAGATGCGAGTTCTAACCCTGTCTCTCGCGCTCTTCTGTTTGATGGGATGCAGCACCCGGGAGGGGGTCCAGAACGATCCCGCGGGTAATCGGAAGATCGTGATCGCTGCCGCCTACGGTCTCGACGCATGCCAATCTCGCATGGATGAGCTCGCGCACGCGAACGTCGAGATGCTGGAGCACAGCCGTCAGGTCATGCTGACCATCTTCAGCTTCGGTTATGTTCCCTCCTACGTTTGCGTCGGCGCCGCTCCGTACGACGGCTCCACTGGGCTGCCGGACTTGAGCAGCCCGTAGAGAGGGCGTTCCGAATATGTCTTTTCGTCTCAAGCACATAGTCCTAGCGCTGTGTATTGTCTCCGGCTGCTCCGTATACATGGAGGCGACGCGTCCAACACCTCTCGATCTGGCGAAGTTCCCTCCCGGTGACAGCCGCACCTCCGTCATGGAGGAGCTGGGCGCGCCCGTCACTACGAGCAAAAGTGCCGACGGCACGAGCTGCGATTTGTACCTGCTTTACATCACCGGCTACGGCAATGCGGGCAAGGTTCCCATAGCGGTCGTCGAAAGCGCTGCCGATTTCTTCACGATAGGGCTGGCAGAGATCCTCCTGTCGCCCACCGAGGCTGTCACCAGAAACGAAAAGAAACCGGTATGGTTCTGCTACCAGAATGACGCGCTCTTGAGCGTGACCGCAAAGAGTGCGGAGGCCGGGTCGACATCTCCAACCGCGACGCTGTCGCCGGCGTACGCGAGTCCGTCACCAACCGCTTCTCTCGCGTCCACGCCCGTTCCATCCGCGAGCCCTGCTCCGACAGGACTCGCCACACCTGTGTGGTCAAGTCCTGCCTCTGCGACACCGACCGCGACTGCGCCCACCGGCGAACAGTCTCAGTGATCGAGCGATCGATGAACCCCCGCCCCGCCGCTGCGCTCGCGCTTGTGAGCTGGTATTTCATAATGCCGCCGAAAAAGGCAGGCGTTGGCTTCACCATGCGGGGCACGAAAAGAGGGAAGAAACGATGTGAAGGCAATCAACAGCCTATTGCCACCGGTGGAAACTGATCTGCACCGCAACAAGCTGCGCTGCATCCGAAATCCCCCGACGCGAGGTCGCGTTTACGGTCTAACCGCAACGTACCAAGCGATCGATTGAATGACAACAAACTGTGGAAACGACCGCGCCGCATTCATGCTCGCGCGCCTGGCACCATCGAGTTTGTGAATAGGGCAGGCTGCTGATAGCGTCAAACGATTCTCGCACGCGGCTTGGGGGCTTCGTGCTTAGGGGACGACTCGATGCGCAAGATTATCATGTCGGGCCTGTTTGCGATCGCGGTGGTGGGACTCGCGTATGCGGCTGACCGCGATCGTCATGCGGACTTCACCAATCCCAAGACGCCGAACGCCGCGCCGGGATGCAAGGGCTTCTACAACACCGACGACAACCTCACTCCCTGCAACGACTTCTGCGGACAGTGGCGCACCGATAACGAGGGCGCGACTTGCGAATGCTCCGACGGCAAGTGTCCGGCCGACGACCACCCGTAGCTCAATCGGCTACGCGGCGTCATGAAAAATGACGCCCATCGCGTAGCGAACGCCTGATCTGATCGTGCTCACACCGTGACGCAGGTTCACGCGATGGTATCCTCTTGCGCCGGCTGCGGGACGGTAGCGATTCGCGAAGATTATTCCCTCGCCAGCGTCGAGCGCGATCACTTCGGCGCGCGATTGTGCCCGCGGCCGCTGCTCCACGAGCAACAGTTCGCCGCCCTCGAAGTCGCGCCCACGCCGGCTGAGCGCGCACGTGAACTGCAGCGGAAACGCCACCTCGCCGTAGAGGTCCTGATGCAGGCAGTTGTAGCCGCCTTGCTCGTAGCGAAGGATCAGCGGCGTCGGCCTGGTCTGTCCGTGAGCGGCGCAGACTTTCAGAAATTCGGCCAGCGAAACCGGATACGAATCGCGCGAGCGCATCCGCTCGCTCCATCGATTCGCCGTCGCCGCCAGCTCCCGGTACAGCGCGACGCGCAACTCCTCAACCAGCGGCGGCATCGGTCGCGCGAAATACTTGTACTCACCGACGCCGTAGCGATGCCTCTCCATCTCGACGCGGCTGCGAAAGCGCTCGCGATCGCCGTAAAGCGCGATCAATTCCGCGCACTCGGCGGCGCGCAAAACCGTTCCCGTGGTCGCGTATCCTTGCGCGTCAAGGTCGCGCTCGATCTGCGCCCAGTCCAGCGCCGCGATGCGGTCGCCGATGGACGCTCCGCTCTTACGCGGCGTTGGCGCGGACAAACTCCCCGATCTTGTCGATCGCCTGCTGCCCTTCGTCGAGCATCGGCGCGAAAACCTGGAAGACGTGAATCATGTTTTCCCACGGCTCGAGCGTGACCTTAACGCCCGCCTTGCGCGCGCGCTCGGCCAGCCGTGTCGAGTCGTCGAGCAAGGTCTCGGCAGTGCCGACCTGGAGCAACAGCGGCGGCAGGCCCGCGAGGTCGGCATACAGCGGCGCCGCCAGCGGGCTGCGTGGATCCTTGCCGGCCAGGTAGTGCGCCGCCATTTCGATCAGCGCCTCCTTGTTTACCATCGGATCGACCGCCGCCTTGGTTTTCATCGAATCGCCGAGTCCTTCGAGATCGGTCCACGGCGACAGGCACACTCCCGCGCCCGGGCTCGCGAGCTTGGCGTCGCGAATCGCAACCAGCGTCGCCACCGTGAGCCCGCCGCCGGCCGAGTCGCCCGCGACCGCGATGCGCGCGGGCTTCAGCCCCGACGACAGCATCCAGCGGTATGCGGCCACGGAATCCTCGACCGCTGCCGGAAACGGATGCTCGGGCGCAAGCCGGTAGTCGATGACCAG
Organism: uncultured delta proteobacterium; assembly: GCA_963842085.1. Lineage (GTDB taxonomy): Bacteria > Desulfobacterota > Binatia > Binatales > Binataceae > Binatus. Next base: position 81,406 of record CAWJET010000001.1, on the reverse strand, counting down.
CACGCGCGCTTTCGCCGCGCGCGAAATTCGCGCCGCCAGGTCGCGATGCGTGTTGAGCGAGCCGATAACGTAGCCGCCGCCGTGCAGATAAAGCACCGCACGTCCCGCGTCGGCGCCCGGCGCCGTTACCCATTCCGCCTTGACGCCGCCGGCATTCACCGGTTCGCACTTGACGTCTGCGGCGACCGGAAACAGTGCCGCCATCTGCTCGAAATTCGCGCGCGTCTCCTGGACTGTGGGACGGCCCGCGATCGGCTGCGCCTTGAGCATCTGGATGATCTGCTGGAGTTGCTGTTGCGACATCGATTTAACCTCTCCAAAGAGTTGCTGAGCGTCGGCCGATGCGCGCACTATAGCGCCGCCCCGCGCAAATCGGCAAAGCCAGCTCTGATCCCTCGGCCGTTATTTTACGGGAGAGGTTAGGTGAAGGTTCTGCGCGCATCCTCAGATCGAGACTCAACTCGCCATCCGCCGTTTGCCGTTTGCATTCAAGGAGTTCTACAGTCGGGACGCGCCTGCAGCGCGCGAGGTGACAATGAAAGTATCGCTTTTCTATTTACCGTCGGTCGGCAGCAAAGCCGACATGGAAAAGGGGCGCTCCGGATTGCAGGGTCATCTCTACGACCAGATGCTGCACGACATCAGCGCGCAGGCGCGGCTCGCCGACGACCTCGGCTACGACTCGATCAGTTTTACCGAGCATCATTTTCACGTCGAAGGCTTCGAGTTGTCCAACAATCCCGTCTTGCTCGACTTGTACATCGCGATGCAGACCAAACGGCTGCGCGTCGGCCAGCTCGGCATCGTGTTGCCGTCGCAGAATCCGATCCGCGTCGCCGAGGACGTCGCGATGCTCGATCACATGACCGGCGGACGCGCCAACGCCGGCTTCGCGCGCGGCTATCAGCGGCGATGGGTCGACATCATGGCGCAGCAGACGCATGGGATTCACGGCGCGCTGCCCCATCAGCACGACGAGATCGACAACGCCAACCGCGCAGCCTTCGAGGAAAATTTTCGCATCATCAAGCAGGCATGGACCCAGGATTTTATTTCCTTCGAGGGCAGGTACTGGCGCATCCCGCCCGGCGAGACGCCGTGGACCCTCGACGCGACCGCCAAATGGGGTGGCGGTATTGAAAACGGAATCGTGCGCGCGGTTGCGGTCGTGCCCAAGCCCGTTCAGAAGCCGCACCCGCCGATCTTCCAGCCGTTCGCGTCGTCCGAGCGCAGTATCAGATGGTGCGCGCAGGAGGGCGTCACCGCGATCCTGCCGCCGCTGCATCCATCGCTTGAGCATCAGTTGTGCGAGGTCTATGCGGAAGTCTCGCGCAAGCCGCTCGGCGAAGGGATGGGAGTGCTGCGCGACATCGTGATCGCTGACAGCGACGACGAAGCACGCGCAATCTGGCGCGCGAGCGGTTACTTCTGCGGCCACGAATGGTTCGAGCCGTTCGGATTTTCCAAAGGCCTCGACGATCCCAAAACCGGCGAGCCCGCCGATCTATGGACCAACGGTCTCGCCTTCGTCGGCACCGTGGACACCGTCACCCGTCAGGTCGAGCACCTGCTCGAGCGCCTGCCGATTCGATGGGTCTTCGCGTGGATGTACAACGGCCTGATGCCGCACGACCGCCTGATGAAGACAATCGAGCTGTTCTGGACCAAAGTGCTGCCCCGCGTCATGAACACGCGTTAGCGGTTCTTCCCCCCTCTCCGCGATTGTTCCCCTTCCCACATGGGAGGATGGGAAAGGGTTAGGCCTAAGGTTGCTTTGCATGATCTCAATGCGAGCGCTCTCGCCCTCGCGCCCTCCCTCCGCCACAAGCTAAGATTCCCGACGCCGCCGTGCACCTGCTCATCTCACACACGTTTCTCGAAGATCTCGCGATGGTGCTATGCGTCGCCGCCGTCACCACCATCATTTTTCAGAAAATCCGCCAGCCCGTCGTCGTCGGCTATCTGATCGCCGGCATGATCGTCGGCCCCAACGTTCCGATTCCGCTGTTCGCCGATCCCGACCGCATTCACACCCTGTCCGAACTCGGCGTCATCCTCCTGATGTTCGCACTGGGACTCGAGTTCAGCGTGCGCAAGCTGATTCGCCTCGGTCCGACGTCGGGCTTCATCACCGCGCTCCAGGTCGGCTTCATGATCTGGCTCGGTTACGTATGCGGGCGCGCGCTGGGATGGACGCCGCTCGAGAGCATCTTCACCGGCGCGATTCTTTCGATATCGAGCACGACAATCGTCGCCAAGGCTTACCAGGAAACACCCGTCTCCGATCGCCTGCGCGAGCTTGTCTTTGGCGTGCTGCTTGCCGAAGATCTCACCGCCGTCGTCGAGCTGGCGATTCTGACTACGCTGGCATCGGGCGCGAGCGTGTCGGCATCGCTGATGATGGTGACGATCGCGCGCCTGATTCTGTTCCTCGTCGCATTCGTCGGCGTCGGCTTCATCGTTGTGCCGCCGGTCGTGCGGATGGTGGTGCGGATGGGCCGGCCGGAGACGACGCTGGTCGCAGTCGTCGGCATTTGTTTCGCCTTCGCCCTCCTCGCCGAGCACGCCGGATACTCGGTCGCACTCGGCGCCTTCCTGGCGGGTTCCCTCGTCGCGGAGTCCGGCGAGGCCGCACAAATAGAGCATCTGGTCGCGCCGCTGCGCGACATATTCGGCGCGGTGTTCTTCGTCTCGGTCGGCATGATGATCGATCCGAAGCTGATCGCAGAACACTGGCAGGCGCTGATCGTGCTGACGGTGGCCGTGCTCGGCGGAAAAATCGTCGGCGTGACATTCGCCTCGATTCTGAGCGGCGTCGGCACCAAGACCTCGATCGAAGCCGGCATGAGTCTGTCGCAAATCGGCGAGTTCTCGTTCATCATCGCGGGCGCCGCGCTGAAGACCGGCGCCGCCCGCGATTTTCTCTACACGCTTGCGGTTGCGGTCTCGGCGGTCACCACCTTCCTGACGCCCTACATGATCCGCGGCTCGATCCCGGTCGCGGAATTCGTTTCGGCGCGGCTGCCGCGGCCGCTCAAGGTGCTCGAAGCGCTCTATGACTCGTGGTTCGAACGGATCCGCAACGCCGGGCAGCCTGCACGCGAGGCCAATTCCATCGCATGGCCCACGGCCGCCATCGTGTCGAGCGCAGTTCTGATCGGCGCCATTCTTATCGTCAACGAACGCGACCCGTTCGACGTGACTACCACGGTCACGAGCCTCGAACATCTCTCGTATTTCTCCGCCGGTCTATACGTCGACCTGTTCGCTCTGCTGCTCTGCGCCGCGCCCGCGGCCGCGATGTATTTCGCATCGCGCCGACTTGCGACAGCGCTTGCGTCGCGCGCCTTCGCTGAACTTCCGCCGAGTGGCGCGCCCGCGCTGAGCGCGCTGATCGAACTGCTGCAGATCACGATACTGCTGGTCGCCGCCGTGCCGTTGCTCGCGATCGTTCAGCCGTTCATGGAACCGGTCGAAGGAATCGGAATCGTGGTGATCACGATCGTGCTGATGATCGTCGTCGTGACCCGAAGTGCGCACCGGATGCAGGGACAGCTCCGCAATGCCACGCGCCTGATTGCGACCGCCCTCCGAGGCGTTCCCGCGAATGCGGAAGCCGATTCATACGAAGTCCCCGGCATCGGTATGATCACGCCCGTGCCCCTGCGCCCCGGCAGCGAAAGTGTAGGCAAAAGTCTGTCCCAGCTGGACCTGCACACCAACAGCGGCGCGGTTGTGGTCGCCATCGGGCGCGGCGACTCCGAGGTAGTAGTAGCGACCGGCGACGAAATTCTCCGCCCGGGCGACATCCTCGAACTGGCCGGCTCGAGCCACGCTATTGCTGCCGCCAGAAGATTGCTCGAAACGCCGCGCCCCGTTCAACAGGAAGCCTCCCCGTAGTATTTCCGCCCCCAATTCGCCGGTTGCATAATCGCGTCTGCGGTCATAACGTTTTCGCGCTGCAGCTCTTACTTCCGCGAGGTTGATGTATGAATCTCAAAAATGCGGTCGCGCTTGTGACCGGCGGCGGCTCCGGACTCGGCGAAGCAACTGTCCGCGAATTCGCAGCTGCCGGCGCCAAGGTCGCGATTCTCGATCTGCCGTCGTCGCCCGGCGCCAAAGTCGCAGAGTCGCTTAGCGCGAATGCGATCTTTGTCGAGGCCGATGTCGCCTCCGCCGACCAGGCGACCGATGCGGTTGCGAAAACCGTCGCGAAGTTCGCCGCGATTCATATCGCCGTAAACTGCGCCGGCATCGGCCGCGCGATGCGCACGGTCACCCGGGACGGTCCGCATCCGCTCGACCTCTTCACCAAGGTGATCACGGTGAATCTCATCGGCACCTTCAACGTCACGCGGCTGGCTGCGGCGCAGATGGCAAAGAATCAGCCCGGCCCCGACGGCGAGCGCGGCGTGATCGTCAATACCGCGTCGGTCGCCGCATTTGACGGGCAGATCGGGCAAGTCGCCTACTCAGCGTCGAAGGGCGGCGTGGTTTCGATGACGCTGCCAATAGCGCGCGACCTCGCGTCGCTCGGCATCCGCATCTGCACGATCGCGCCGGGAACTTTCGAGACCCCGATGCTGGCGGGTTTGCCCGACGCGAATCGCAAGGCGCTAGCCGCGCAGATTCCGTTTCCGCAGCGGCTTGGCAAGCCCTCCGAATATGCGGCGCTCGCGCGGCACATCGTAGAGAACGAAATGCTCAACGGCGAGACGATCCGCCTCGACGGCGCGCTAAGGATGCCGCCGCGCTAGATCGTCGAGGCGGTCCGGGCGACGCGGGTTGCCAGGATGAATGCGAAGGCGGCGAACGCGATCGCGACCGCCACCGACGAGCCCATCGGCATCGTCGCGCCGCTCAACGCCGGCTCCGCAAGATAGAGTCCCTGCCTGAGCGCATCCACCGCGTAGGTCAGCGGATTCAGCCGCGTCGTCCATTGAAACCATGCCGGCGCGCCCGCCACCGGAAAGACGGCGCCCGACAGCATCCAAATCGGCAGCAGCAGCATGTTCATGAAGGCGTGGAAGCCCTGCGTCGATTCGGTCTTCCACGCCATCGCCAGCCCGATGCTCGTCATCGCGAACGCGATCAGCGCCATCATCGCCAGCGACACCACGATCGCTCCGAGGCTGAGGTGGATCCCCGCCAGCGGCGCCATCGCGAGGAAGATGACCCCCTGCAACACGGACAGCGTCGTGCAGCCGAGCGCCTGGCCCAGCACGATCGTCGCGCGTGAGATCGGCGCGACCAGTACGCCCTGCAGAAAACCCTGGCGGCGATCGTCCACCGTCGAGGCGGTCGCGAAGATCGCGGTGAACAGCAGCATCAGCACGATCACGCCGGGATAAAAGTACTGCACGTAGTCGATGCCGGACGGCATCCCGCTCGGCTTGAACGAGGCTTGCAGCCCGGCGCCGAGCAGCAGCCAGAACACCAGCGGCGTCGCGATCGCGCTCATCACGCGGATCGGTTGGCGGATGAAGCGCACGACCTCGCGATACCACAGCGTTTCGGCCTGAAGAAAAATCTCGCCCATCGCTTCCTATTCCGCCTCCGCCGTGTCCGTGAAGAACTGATGCCCGGTCAGGTGCACGAACACGTCCTCGAGGGTCGGCTTGCCGAATGAAACCGATTCGATCTCCTCGCCGAATGCGTCGATCAGGTCGCGCACTAGTTCATGCGCGCGCAATTTTTCGATCCGAATCGCGCCGTCCACCAGTTGGCTCTTGAGCTTGAAGCGCGCGAGAATTTTCCGCTGCAAGATTTCCGGCGCGCCTGTCCGGATCACGACCACGTCGCCACCGACTTCGGACTTGAGTTCACCCGGCGGCGCGATTGCGACGAGCTTGCCTTGATGCAGGATCCCGATGCGATCGCATCGCTCCGCCTCTTCCATGTAATGCGTCGTCAGCACGACTGTCACGCCCTCGCGCTCGCGCAGATGCCCGAGGTAATTCCAAAACTCGCGCCGCGCCGCCGGATCGAGCCCCGTGCTGGGCTCGTCGAGCAGCAGCAGTTCAGGCTCGTGCAGCAGAGCCTTGGCCAGCTCGACCCGGCGCTGCAGCCCGCCCGACAACGTCTCGACCCGGTCGCGCGCGCGCTCCGATAGTCCCAGCCGTTCGAGCATCGCCGCAATTCGCTCGCGCAGCCGCTTGCCGGAGATCCCATATAGATGACCATGAGCCGCGAGATTTTCACCGACGGTCAGCTTGCCATCGAGGCTCGGATGCTGAAATACGACGCCGAGCCGCCGCCGCACCGCAGCGGTCTCGCCCGCCAGGTCGTGACCGAACAGTCGCGCACTGCCCGATTGAATCGGCGCCAGCGTCGACAGCAGCTTGAACAAAGTGGTTTTGCCGCCGCCGTTGGGTCCGAGGAAGCCAAAGATCTCGGCGCGTGCGACCGAAAAGCTCACGTCGCCAAGCGCCTCGCGATCGCCGTAGCGAAAGCCGAGCGCGCGCGCTTCGATCGCGCCAGGCTCGGCGCGGATCGCGCCGGTCGCAGCCTGTGATGGATTCGAAATTGTTGAAGCGCTCATGTTTAAGAATTGCCGCTAATATTTTTACGGTTCACCGAGACCACCTGCCGGCTGTGTGCCTTGTTCGGGCAGTCCGACTTCCGCGCGATGCCATCCGTCCTGAAACGCGGCGGTCCGCTCGTCGCCGCTGCCATGTCCCGACGCGTGGCCGACGAAGTCGTCGCCCGTAAGCTGGTAGTAGCGCGTCACTTCGACCGGATCGAGCCGCCGAATGCCCATCCGCTCGAGCGAGTAGCCGGCAAACTGATCCGCCGCGAGCTCCTTGTTCTTAACCGGAACGCTCTCGCTGGCGGGATCGAAGTCGCCGTGCGCGAGATGACCGATCTCGTGCGCGAAGATCGCGTACAGCATCGGCCGGATGGCGTCCGGGTCGTCGATGTTCATCCACTGCTGAAGCAGGCTGTTGAGGAACTGCTGGCTGTAAAGGATGCACCCGCCGCTGCGTGCGTGCGGCGAACCGGGTTCAATCGATTCATAAACCCGGAAATTCGTTCCCCACATATCGTTGAGCTGCGCGACGATAGTCTTGTACGGCTCGCCGGCCGGCTTGGCCGGCTCGCCGCACGCCACGAGCGGGCCGGTGGCGGTGCCGAGGGTGTGCGCCGCCGGGCGGGCGCCGGCCTCGGCCGGCGCCGGCGTCGTCGTATGGCGCTCGACGACGTGCCAGTCGTCCTGGGCGCGCGCGTCGCGCGCGCCCAGGACGACCCCCGCGAGCATCGCGCACACTGCCAGCGTCGTCCCTGCCTCGCGGCGCAAACGCCCGCGCGCTCCGCGCGCGCGCGTCTGCGCCGCCGCCGATTCCGCTGACACCCTCAATTTGTCACGGCGCCACGCGACGACGACGATACCGTCTGCGCATACTTCGCCATCACGCCGCTCTTATAATGAGGCTCCGGCGCCTTCCAGGTCTTGAGCCGCGCCTTGATTTCGTCGGCGCTGAGCGCGACGTCGAGCCGCCGCTTCGCGATGTCGAAAGTTATCACGTCGCCGTCGCGGAGCGCCGCGATCGGCCCGCCGACCGCCGCTTCCGGCGCGACGTGCCCGGCCATCAGGCCGTGCGTCGCGCCCGAGAAACGCCCGTCGGTGAGCAGGCCGACCGACTCTCCCAGGCCCTGCCCCGACAGCGCCGCCGTTACGCCCAGCATCTCGGGCATTCCGGGTGCGCCCCGCGGCCCCTCGTAGCGAATGACGACGACGTCGCCCGCCGTGATCTTCTGCGCCGACACCGCCTTGAACGCATCGTCTTCGCAATCGAACACGCGCGCCGGCCCGCGATGCGTCATGCGCTCATGCCCCGCGACCTTGACCACGCATCCTTCCGGCGCGAGGTTGCCCTTCAGAATCACCAGCCCGCCGGTTTGTTTGAGCGGATTCGCGATTGGGCGCACGACTTCCTGTCCCGCCGTCTCACGCGCCGCGTCGGCTTCGACACCAATCGTTCTGCCGGTCACGGTCATTTCGTTTTCGTGCAACAGTCCCGCTTCCTTCAGACGTTTTGCAATCAACGGAATTCCGCCCGCCTGGTACATGTCGGTCGCGAGGAAGCGGCCGCCCGGCCTCAGGTCCGCGAGGATCGGCGTGCGCGAGCTGATCCGGTCGAAGTCGTCGATGTCGAGCGCGATTCCCGCCTCGTGCGCGATCGCGAGCAGGTGCAACACCGCATTGGTCGAGCCGCCCGTCATCGCGACCGACGCGATCGCGTTCTCGAGCGCCTTCTTGGTAATTATCTGGCTCGGCTTGAGTTTGCGCTTGAGCAAATCGACGGCGAGCCGCCCCGCCTGGAACGCGCTCTCGGGCTTTTTCGAATCGGTCGCGGGTATACTGTTCGAGCCCATCGGCGAGATTCCCAGAAGCTCGGTCGCCGTCGCCATCGTGTTCGCGGTGAACTGCCCACCGCATGCACCGACGCCCGGACACGCGACGTCCTCGAGTTTCTTGAGATCTTCGAGCTTCATCTTGCCCGCCGAATGCGCGCCCACGGCTTCGAACACGTCCTGGATCGAAACCTGCTGATCGCCGAAGCGCCCCGGCTGGATCGAGCCGCCGTAAATCATCAGCGAGGGCAGGTCGAGCCGCTGCAGCGCCATCACCGTCGCTGGAATTGTCTTGTCGCATCCCGACATCGCGACGACGCCGTCGAACAGATGCCCGCGCACGGTGAGCTCCATCGAGTCGGCAATCACTTCGCGGCTGATCAAGGACGCGCGCATCCCATGCGTCCCCATCGAGATCCCGTCGCACACCGCGATCGTGTTGAACTCGACCGGGGTCGCGCCCGCGGCGCGGATTCCGCGTTTGACGTGCTCGGCGAGGTCCCGCAGATGAGCCGTGCAGGGCATGATTTCGATCCAGGTATGCGCGACCGCGATCAGCGGCTTGCTCAGGTCCTCGTCGGTAAAGCCGACGGCCTTGAGCATCGCGCGCGCCGGCGCCCGCGACGGTCCATCGACCAGCACGCTGCTATTCGATCTCAAAGAATTTTTGTCATCTGCCATGTTTCATTTCCCGCCGCGAGCACACCGCGGCCAATCGCTCGATTCACTCTACATCGAGGTCCGACTAATGATTTGTACAACAGCGCGCGCCCCCGCGAAATCCCGTAGATTTGACGGACACGCGGGGCTGGCTTCAGCGCTGACAGCTCTGACGCATCCGCCCATGCATAACTACGTACATATATGTAAGCCCACGCGAGCGGCAATCAGGAAATGCGTCAGACCGATCAGAACGTCTTGGTGCGAATCATCGGCTCGGTTGCATTGGCGTTTCTGGTTTCCGGATGCGCGGCGCTTGCGCCCGGCGTCGAGGGCGCCGCTTCGCTCGCCGGTACGGCCGGCACTACGGCGACCGGCTACATGAGCACGCAATCCAGTCGCGAACTGAATGCCGCCAACGTCGAACTAATCCTCGCGCAGGCGCGGATGCAGAAGATGCAGGCCGAGGATTTGCACATCAAGCGCGAAGAGCTCGAGAGCGAACGCGCCGCGACGGTCGGTATCCTGCGCGAGATGGCGGTTTCGCGCGAGGATCCCACGCTAGCCGACCTGGCTTTGTGGGTGCAGGCGGGAGGCGATGCCGACTATGCAATCCATTACGCGCTCCAGGGCCCGGCCAAGACGACCTCAAAGCAGCAGTAAGGTTCCCCGCTCACAGCACGTGCCGACGTCATGCCCAAGCCTCGCGTCCGCTGCGACAGTTCACGCACCACACTCTTGGTCGGCGCCGCGCATCGGCGTAACTTGCTAACTCGTCAGGGTCGCCCCCTTAGCTCAGATGGATAGAGCACAGGATTCCTAAACTTGTTCACGACGTTTTCTCAGATGACCTCAGATCATATAGTGTAGGAAATATAAGGGTTCTCAGCAGATCGACATCATTTCAGATCATGCTGAAAAAGCCCGAAGTGGGCACTGAGTGGGCACTGAAATGGGGTTACAGTCCACCACCTTGGCGCTGAAACTTCGCAAGCTCTGCAAAGAATCTCTCCAGCGCGCTTGCTAGGTTGCGGGGCGTGAAACCGGTCACGGAGACCGACTACCGCGCCCGCATCGAACGCGTGATCAAGGCACTCTCGGATGAGCCGGAGGTGCCGCGCAGCCTCGACGAACTCGCGCGTATCGCGCACTTCTCCCGTTTTCATTTCCATCGCATCTATCGCGCGATGGTGGGGGAGGGTGTGATCGAAACCGCGCGCCGCCTTCGTTTGGCGCGCGCGGCCCTGTTCCTCGCGACGACTGACTCACCGGTGACGGAGATCGCGATGGATTCCGGGTACGAAAGCGTGCAGACGTTCTCGCGCGCGTTCCGAAATCTCACCAACGTTTCACCGAGGGAGTTTCGAGATCGCGGGATGCAGTTGGCGCAGTTGGTGGTGGGTCCGCGGCCAATCAAACGCGGAGGAAGCAACATGCAAGTCGAGATTGTCGAGCGTGCACCGATCAAGGCCTGGACGATGCGTCTTCGTGGCGCCATGACGCCGGAGAACTTCAAGGACGCATATTCGCGCCTGTGGCAATGGCAGATCGACCACGGAATCGCAGGCCGGACCAGGGAAGCTATCGGAATCTTCTACGGCGACGGCGACGGTGGCGATAACGCATTTCGCTACTACGCCGGCGTTATCTGGGATGCACCGCTGAAGGCTGACGGCGGAATCGAAGTGCTGGAAGTGCCGGGCGGCAAGTACGCCTCATATCGATTGGTCGGGTCGTATCACGGGATTCCCGCGGCATTCGAGCGCCTCTACGGCGAGTGGCTGCCGAAGAGCGGATTCGTTCCTGACAATCGGCCGGCGCTAGAGATCTATCGCAACAATCCCTACGACACGCCGGCCAACGACTTGATCACCGATCTATTGATCCCGCTTCAATAGCGGTCCGGCCTTGTGCGCGTCGCGACTCCGTTACGCGGCGCGCCAAGCCAGCCATCGCAAAGCGACGGCCTGGCGGCCGATCGAGCGTCTCATCTCATGAGAGCAACAGTCTGATAGGATGGCTCTGCACGCGAGCCATGAGGAGCGATCAGCATGACCGGCCGATGTTTCTGCGGAAGTGTCGCATTCGAGTTTGACGGTCCCATCACGGACATCGAAATCTGCCATTGCACGCGATGTCAGTGCGCGAGCGGTTCGCCGTTCGTGGCGGAATTTCTCGTGCGTGCGGACAAATTTCGGTGGCTCCGCGGCGAGGAGCTGATCGCCTTCTATGACGCGCCGATTCTTCGCGATCCGCCCGCCTATCGCCGCTCCTTTTGCAGAACATGCGGCGCGGCGGTTCCTTCGGTGTTCGCGGGTAATCCGGTCGTCGCGATTGGTACGGGAATGGTCGAGGGTGACCTTCCCGTGCGCGCGGGAGATCACATATGGATCAGCAAGAAAGCTAACTGGCTGAGTCTTCGCGAGCTTGGCGCGTTGCCGGAACACGATCGCAACCCGACACCGGAATCCAACAAACATCGGATCGAAATCCTAAAGCTCCGGTAGCCAAGCCGATGCGCGGGATTCGCCTCGTCCGCTTCTCTCGTGAAAGGTCCGAGGCCGACAAGCGGGCGTTCCAGAGGGTCTATGCGGAGGCACCGGACTACTGCATGCGCGTCATCGGTCACATTCCGACACTCGAGGAGATGTGCCCCGCCGAGCTTCCACCCGGCAGAGAACCGGAACACGACTATCTCTTCGGAATTTATCTGCGGGACGAAATGATCGGCTGCGCAGACCTGCTGCGCGGGTATCCCGACGAGAAGACCGCCTATCTAGGACTCGTTCTGCTTTCCGAGCGATACCAAAAGCGGGGGCTCGGCGTACGAGCATGCATGGCGCTAGAGAAAATCGCTCTTTCATGGCCTGAGATCTCCGCTGTTCGCGGTTCCGTGCCCGTGACCAATGACATTGTCGTGAACTTGTGGAAACGTATGGGCGCCACCGACACTGGGATTCGGAGGCCCTACACGGCAGGCGAAGTGCAGTGCGAAGCGATCATCTTCGAGAAGAAACTAAATCGTCGCCGTCGCTGACACACGGCGGTTGGGTCGAGCTTCCATTTCGATCCACGCGGGCCAATAGCCGACCACCCGCGCGACGCGTTGCGAAACGACATTCGCGAGTAGTGTGGAGTAGTAGGCCGCAATTCCGTCGCGCAGTAGGCGCGCCGTCAGATGCCAGACCACGAGACTCGCGAGTCCGCGCCGTCTTGCATCGGTCAATGTATCGACACCAATTTGCCAAAGCGCTGGCGCGTCTTCCGAAGCGCCAGCAGCGGCGAGCAGCGCGCCGTCGCGATACGCGGCAGCCACCAGCCGATCACTGTTTTCTGTACCGGGCTCGCCCAACGCATTGGAGAGCTCTGCACGTCGTTCGTACAAATGCGCAAATTCGGCGGGCTGCAGAAGCCGCACCTCGACTCCCCCAAGATGCGGTTCTGGCGTAAGGCTGTCGCTGGCGCAGAGAAATCGCAGGTGAGGACCTCCAAGTTCCCATCCCGGATGTTCGCTCTCGATCCTGCTCGACAGCTCGGAAATGCAAGCGGTTGAGAACAACTGGGTCTGCCTGAGATGTCCGAGGTTCTGACGCGCCCATTCGAAATGAGCGTCGGAGCAAGCTACCACCGCACCTTGGCCATAAGCTGCGACCATCAAAGCACGCGCAGGCTGATAGCGCCTGCCCCCGGAAGGAAGCGAACGAACTACAGACACTCCTTCCGAACCGAACAGCACCGTCGAGCATCCGCAATCTGCGGCCAGTGTCTCTCGCGCGATCTGATCAACCTGCTCTTTGGTCATCGCAGCTTCAGCCCCACGCCGAATCACGAGATCAAGCTCACCACGGCAACCCGAGCATATCGACGGGCCCGGCGGCCACGCTCTTCCTGTTCAAGATATCCAATCGCGAGCCGAGTCATCGACGTGAACCACGTGCCGAACATCGCCCGGAATCTTTGTAAGCGCTTCGGTCAGGAAACCGGGTACCAGGTGGACTTCTTTGAGGGCGTCCCTTCGGTGCCAAGCCACCTCGAATCGCGAACCGTCGGCCTCATCAATGTAGAACGTCGTCGAGAGGTCCGGATGAACCTCGGCAGGTATCGCGACGCTGAAATACAGGGCCAATTCATGGTGGTACGTTTCTCCGATGCGGAAGAAATTCTCGTTTATCCAGATTAGCCGCTCCACGCGCGCCGTGACGCCCAGCTCCTCGGCGATTTCTCGCGCAAGAGCTTTTGCCGCGGACTCGCCGATCTCGGCCCGGCCACCTGGGACGAACCAATAATCTTCCGCCAGGTTGCGCATCAGAAGCACGTTGTCGTCGCGAGTAATGATCGCGCCGACCCGATACGTAAAACGGGCCCCGCCAGAAGTAAACGTCACCATCCTTCGATCTGGCATTGCGCGCACCTCGGTCTTCGGTGAACCTCGATCCTCCGCTCAAGTCACCACGGTAACCCGAACATATCGAATCGCCTTCCTTACCCCGCCCCCTGTACGTCGTCAGAACCTATTGGACAAGTTGGCACAGGAATTAAGAGAGGATCTGGTCCATCTGAGTTGAACCTTTGGCTGCGAACGAATGATGCAGCCGGCGTCTGGCTTCGATGGTTTTCAGTTTGGCATTTTTCCTCCGTGACAGAATCGCGGGACCTCGGCCGAAGTAGACGTCGGCCGGGGTCAGGTTGTTGAGACTTTCGTGGTAGCGGCGCGAGTTGTAGTAGTCGACGAACTCGGCCAGGCGCGCTTCGAGCTGACCGGGCAGGTAGTAGTTCTCGAGCAGGATCTGGTTCTTCATCGAACGATGGTAACGTTCGATCTTACCCTGGGTCATCGGGTGATAGGGCTTGCCGCGGGTATGCATCATGCCATGCTCCGCGAGCCAGGAGCCAAGCTGGGCCGACACGTACGACGGTCCGTTGTCGCTCAGCAGGCGCGGCCGGTGCCGGACGCGGACGCGCTCCAACCCGGAGTTGCGCAGCGCCATCGCGAGGGTGTCGGAGACATCGGTGGCAGTCATGGTGGTACACAGCTTCCAGGCCAGGATATAGCGCGAGAAGTCATCAAGGACAGTCGACAGATAGAACCAGCCCCAGCCGATCACCCGCAGGTAGGTAAAGTCGGTCTGCCAGAGTTGATTGGGTGCGGTGGTTGGATGGGCGAAGCTGTCGGCTGCCTTCATCAAGATGAAGGCCGGGCTGGTGATCAGGTCGTGCGCCTTCAGCAGCCGATAAACTGAGGCTTCCGAGACGAAGTACTGCTGCTGGTCGACGAACGAGACCGCCAACTCCCGCGGCGATAGCTGCGGTTCTTTGAGCGCAAGCTCGAGCACGGCCTGAGTAACTGCAGCTGGGAGCTTGTTCCACACCCGCCGCGGCGCCGGCGTGCGATCCTCCAGCCCTTCATCATCGCGAGTTCGATAGCGATCGTACCAGCAATAGAAGGTGGACCGTGGGATGCCGATCTGCTCCAGGGTGCGCCGCACCGGCAGCGACGACTGCTCGACCAGCCGGATGATCTCCAGCTTCTCGGCGGCCGCGTACCTCATATATCGGACTCCCCATCCGCCAGCACGCTTTTTTTGAGCAGGCGGTTCTCCATCATCAGTTCGGCCAGCAGTTCCTTGAGCTGATGGCTCTCCGCCCGCAGCTCCTTGACTTCATCGCTGGTCGCTTCACGCGCGGTATCGCCGGCCAGCCGCCTCTTGCCCGCCTCCAGGAAGTCCTTGGACCAGCGATAGTAGAGGTTCTGGTTGATCCCTTCCTTGCGGCACAACTCGGCCACGCTATCCTCGCCGCGCAGGCCGGCGATCACGATCCGGACCTTGTCCTCAGCCGAGAAGTGCCGGCGGGTCGCCCGCCTTATGTCGCGTACCGCCTTTTCCGCCCCATCCGACTGCGCATCGATTTTCGATCTCATCTACCGCTCCTTCCGCGGTTAAAGATGAGCCAAAAACCCTCTCTTCCTCAATCGCCTCGAATTGTCCAACTTGTGCTGACGGGGAACACTCAGGCTCCCAAGCAGTTCGGCTTCGCGTCTGAATGCAGCCTCTGCCGCCGCGCGCGCCTTCGGAGCTGCGAAGGAATCGATCATTTCCGCCAGCGCGCAGAGTCGGCCGCCGAGCCTTCGGTCGCGGGCGAGCGATACCTGCTTCATTCCCCCACCGCCGAGAAGATCGACAATTTCGTAGCGACCCCCGATAACTGAACCTTGTTGGAGCACGGCATTCTCTCGCGGCGCAGAATTCAAATCCTAAAAGGGCGCCTTCGTCCCGATTTTTCCTGTGTACGGATTAACGTTTCCGCGAGTACTCCAGTTGTCTAGCTTGGTGTGATTGGGCGCAGTTCTGAAATGGGGACCAACGTACTGCCCGTCATGCCGGATGTAGCTCCTCACGTGAACGGGTGAGTGAGGCGAGTGAACCCTCATCTGACTCTGAGCGTACGGGCGATATCTTCCCGCCGTCGCAACTTTTGGAACCATCAGAGCTGAGGCCAGTCCGATGGCACACGCAATGACCAGGTGGATCTTCATATGATAGCCTCGAGCGAAAGGTCTGCGCTGGGATCGGCTGCCGGAACCTGATTCAACCCTTCAAGTCGCGGCCTCAAACGGTGATAGGCGAATGTGCCACGTACAGCCGACAGGAACATCAAAACGAAGATTCCGGCAATGACTGCATTCTGGGAACCGTACTCGGTCCACAAATCTATTCGTCCAGCAACGTAGTACAGAAACGCAATCAGAGCGGCCGTTCTCGACATTCGGCGAATCCCGAAAGCGAGCAGCGCCATGAGAGCAGCGTCGGTAAGGTTCCACAGATCAAAATCCATGATCTTAAATCCGAAACCGCCCAAGACCGCGAAAATCGCCGTCACGATCGAACAGTACACGGCCGCGTGAAAGCCCTGACGGGCGGCGAGGACCGCCGCCTGTTCATCACCCACCGCCGGCCAGAAAGAAAACTTTTTATTCCGATTCATTTTTCTTCACCCTTGTCTATTCGCTAGTCGAGCCCCACGCCGCTACTCGTCTCCGGAACCGTCACCTGAGGTTGACCCTCCATCTGAGCCAGCGTCGTAGTCCGATCCGTATCCGCTGGAGCCCCCCTCGCGTTCGTAGTAGTTCCTGAGGTAGGTGTCCGTATTTCCAGGTGCGACCTGACCGGTGTACGGGTTCAAATTGCCCGGATAGCTGTAATTGTTGTAGGGATTTCCGTCCGGTTCGCTCCGAGAGTAAGGCTGGACGTACGTGCCGTTACTGCGGTAGTAACCGTGCACGTACTCATCTGCGCGTGAGGGGGAAGCCGCCGTGAGTGTAACGGCCGCCGCGAGCACGATCTTTCCGAGCCATTTGATATTCAACATCGCCAAATCCTCCATTTGTTTGTTCCGGCGCCGTCTCTCTGAATCGGCGCTCTTGTATAATGGAGACTCCTGTCACCGAATTTTTTTCCACGCCCAAAAAGTCCGCGGATAAGTCGAGGATGGACATACGAGATCTTCTCGCGCGAGCCTCTGCGAGAGAGGTGCAGGCTTGGGAGACAGTCGTTCGCCAATACGGTCCCCTGATTTGGCGTCTACTGCAGAAGTTTCGAAATCTCGAAAAGGAAGCGCTTGACGATCTCTTTCAGGACGTTTTCACGGTCCTGCTGAACGGCGGGCTCAAGAGCTTTCGCGGATCATCTGAACACGAGTTCCGCGCGTACCTCAAAGTCATCACCGAGAATGAGGCCAGGAGTTGCCTGCGAAAACACGGCCGCAAGCTCGAAGTCTTTGAACAACCGACGGACTCCACCGAAGGCGGCGACCTCTTGCGATCCTTCGACGTTTTCACCGATCCTTCGCCAGGACCCGAGGAGCAGGCGATTGGTTTGGAGATCCGCACGAAGCTCGGCAGGTGTATCCAACAGATCCTGCAGATTGACCAAGAGATCTTCTGGATGAGAGAAAGGGGGCTCGCCTACAAGGAAATAACTGAGACTCTGGGGTTGCCCCACGGAACGGTCGCGTCGAAGTATCACAGGGCCAAGGAAGCACTCGCGGACTGTCTCGAGAAAGCGGGTATTACCGGAGTCAGGGAAAAATAATGCGGTTCAGGAGTCCTCCAATATAGGAGGAACGAAAACAATGATTCGGAGCGAGCAACTAACTGGTTTCCATCAGCCCGAGAGCAGGTGGTTTACCCTGAGACGATTCAGCCAAGTGCTTTTAGTGGGACTAGTCATCGGCGCAGTTGTCTTTTGCGCCCGACCGACGCTGGCCTCGGACGACGACACCGTCGACACGGTATCCAGCGATGGCGACCATATCATCATGCAGTCCGGTGAAGTCTACCAGTCGGACGATCCTGGAACTTCTTCGACATGGCAATCTGGTGACGACGTGGTGATCACACCCGATGATACGATAGTCAGCACGGATGAGGGCGGGGAGTCGGTCGATGGAACTGAGGAATAAAGGCCCGCTGAGGTTTCCGTGATTCGGACTGACCCACCGATAAGGTCTGGCAAGCGAGAAAGCATTTCCGCGACCCGCCGGCTTCGCGGGAGATCGAGGTCGTTGCGCGATGAGTGAAATTGATCGGCGTATACTCGGTCAGCTCGGTCAAACGTCGCGACCTGACTGCCCCACGATCAAGGCGCTGGGTGATTTTCTGGACCAGAGTATTGACGCAGAGAGGAAGTTGCCTCTCCTGCATTCAGCGGCGTTCGTTAGCGATGATCGTCAGACGGATTCCAGGTCGATCGAGATGCACCTTCGATCATGCCCCGCGTGCATCAATCGCCTTATCGAGCTTCGCGAGCTAGCGCGGCTCCAAGATCACGGTCCCGAACCTAGCGCCGCGCTGTTGCAGAAGGTGATTTCAATGGTGCGAGCAGAGACCAGCTCGACCTCCCCGGCGGAGCCGTCGTTCTACAGACGACTCGCTTCAATGTTCGAATCAGTCAGAAGTTTCGCCACCGATTTTCGCGTTGTTCTGGGGGTCGCTGGCACCGCCGTCGCCGCACTCTTGGCACTTGTGCTGGTGCGTTCTTCTGGAGTCGGTTCTCAGCCGGGAAAGTCCAGTGGTGAACTTGCTCGGGAAGGCGTAGGAGCCTTTGCCGAGCGCGCATTTGCGAAGCGAATCGTTCCCGCTATTGCGCCGGTTTCGGCTAGCTCCGATGCATTGAATACGCGCGTTTTGTCGGCTCTGGAGAGCCTGCCCAAGACTCTCATTTTGGAACAAACACGAGGAGCAGTCGACGCAGCTGTTTACAAGGAGGCGGCGCCGGGCACTGTCCTGGTCGTCACTGATACAGGTCTCGGAAGCGGCGTTCTAGTAAGCAATACTGGAGAAATTCTGACCAATTACCACGTCATTCGCGATGCAAAACGGATCGCGGTCGTTTTCAAGCCGGAGCGAGGTGTTGAGGTAAGGAAGGATCTTGCTTACGGAGCTGTACCTATCAAGGTAGACGAGATTTCCGACCTGGCAATGCTGAAAGTTGAAGCCCCCTCGCGCCTACTACATCCTCTTTCTATGGGCGATATTTCCAAACTAGAGGTCGGCGATGACGTGCATGCCATAGGGCACCCCGAAGGTGAGGTATGGACGTATACGACGGGAACCATCAGCCAGATCAGACCGAAGTACGAATGGAAAGATGAAAAAATCACGCATAGCGCAACTGTCATCCAGACACAGACGGCAATAAACCCTGGCAATTCGGGCGGTCCGTTGCTCAACAACAATGCTCAAGTTATCGGAATAAACTCTTTTCGCATGCAGGGAGAGGGCCTTAACTACGCTATCGCGGGCGACACTATTGAAACCTTTCTCAAGAGATCGACGAACCGCGTCGCCGAAGCTCCCGCTAAGGCGAACGGAGGGATTCGCCGTGTCGAACGTTTTGGCGACAAGATCGCCGGCGCGTACACGGAATCTCAGACTCCTCCACCGGACGCTTGGTTAGCGCTACGAGGCGATCAGGACATGCCTGAGTACGCTGTTATGGGTGCTTCGACGAAAGACAAACTCGATACGGTTTTCAAAGGCGTGGATCCGAAATGGCAACAGATAGTCTATTACTATGATCTGAACTGCGACGGAGTGGTTGATTTAATTGGATATTCGTCGGCCGGGAGCAGCAAGATCGATCGGTACCAACGCCCGGACACGAAAATTCGACTTGACAGCTTAGCCCCTGAAGTGGCCAGGGCGTTCGAAACGGGATTGATCCCTTATCACCAAGTTAAATTTTGTCACTAAGCAGCGAGCCCCGATGGACGCAGAGCAACGCCCTCGTCGTGGCAAGCTCACCAGGTCCTTCATCCTGGTAGCCGCGCTGACGCTCGCGGCATGCGGGGTTTCGTCGGCTGCCTCCTCGACAATTACACAACCCGCACCTCAGTCATCGGCAGGCGGCAAACCAGAGGAGTTGCTTCTACAGGGCGCTGCCGCAATCCGAACGGGGCAGATAGAAGTCGGAATTGATAAGTACAAAGCCGCCCTGGACGAAATTCAGCAGCAAGACAAAGGAAAGCGGAGCGCAATCGAACTGCAGCTGGGCATCGTGTACCAGAAAGCTCAGCGATGGCAAGAATCAGCGGATGAACTCAAAGCTGCAATTCGAGACAACCCGAATCTCGGTTATCTGCCATATTCTCTTTTGGGCTTTGCGTACATGGGGCTAGGCCGTTGGCAGGATTCACTCGTGGCGTTTCAGCAGGCAGCCAAGCTGAAGCCCGACGACGCTGGAGTTCAGGTAGGTCTAGGCTCGGCCCTCGCGTGGCTGGGAAAATCCAAAGAGGCGATCGAACTTCTCGAAAAGGCTGTTCGTCAAAATCCAACGCTCGCTGTAAACCACTTTACTCTTGGTTTCGCGTACAGCCAGAGCGGACGGTTCGACGAAGCAATTAAAGAATTCAACGAAGCCATCAAACTCAACCCAGACAATTCCGCCGCCTATCTCTATATGGGCGAAGCTTTCGGGAAGAGCGGGCACAGCGATCAGGAAATCATCGCCGAACAGCAGGCGATTCGCCTCAAGCCGGACGTCCCGGAGGCGTACTACCTCTTGGGAACGGCTTACGGCACGACGAATCGGCTTCCAGAGGCCGCATCAGCATATGCGAAGGCTATAGCCCTGAAAGCCGACTATTTTGATGCCTACGCCCAGCTTGCGTTCGTGGACGTTCAGCTGGGAAGACTGCCTGAAGCGTGGAACTCTCTCCAAAGGTTAAGTCGCGTCAACGGTACATCATCGAATTACGCATCTTATTCGGCGCTCGCATTTTCTTATCAAACTTTTGGCTTGTGGCAACGCACCGTCGATTCCGCCAGCGAAGCGGTTAAACTCAGGCCCGATTGCGCGGAGTGTTACTGGTACCTTGGTAATGGCTACGCCAATATTGGGCTGGTCGAGGACGCGCGGCACGCTTATCAGAGGGCTCTCAGTGCGAAGCCGCGCTACTCGCCCGCGCTCTACGGCTTAGGGGAATTGGCCGAAACGTCCGGTGACTTTGCCGCTGCTCAAAGTTACCTTGACGACGCATCGCGCGCGCTCCCTGAATTCACCAATGCGCGGCAGCGGACGCAAATCGAAGGAAGCATTCTTGCAGAGCGTGGCAACATTGAGCGTGACCTTGGCAACTATGATCAAGCCTTCGCCTTCTATACCCAGGGCGTCGAAGTATACCGGTCGATCGCCGATCACAAGAACGCCGGACTAACCCTCGCAAAAGTCGCCGAGATCTATCGGCAGATCGGGGATTTCAGAGCATCAGCGCGATGGTACGATTACGCCCTCATGGAAAGCCGACAGGCTGGAGATGACGATGCACAAATGACGGATCTCCTTCGACTGTATTACGT
Organism: uncultured delta proteobacterium; assembly: GCA_963842085.1. Taxonomy (GTDB): domain Bacteria; phylum Desulfobacterota; class Binatia; order Binatales; family Binataceae; genus Binatus. Next base: position 60,534 of record CAWJET010000001.1, on the reverse strand, counting down.
CGCAGGTCAGATCGGAGATTTGTCGGCCCAAGCAAAGTACGAACAGCAAGGCGAGGAACTTGCCAGCAGTGTGCTCAAAGACCGCTCCAAGGCCATGAACTTCCTTCTTGGAGACTCTTTCCTCGCTATTGGCGAGATGGAGGCCGAATACGGCACTCCAGCAGACGCGATGACAATGTTGCGGCCGCTGGTAGCGGTGTATCGTAAGCTGCCGCAGAATGAACAGACTCTTCGCAAACTGGCGCTCGCTTCGGTTTTCCTTGGAGATGCGTACATGCGCGTGAACGATTACGCGGACGCCCTAAGCGCATTCGCAGAAGCGGAGGCTATAGCGGAAAAATATAAGAGTCCCGAAGTTATGTGGGTCTATGCGCGGATCGGTTACGCTTACGAGAAGCAGGGCGACCTAGATGCCGCGCTTAGCTACGACCGGCGCGCCGCTGAAGTAATGGAACGATTCGGAGGCGGGCAGCAGCTGCCAGAGCTGCAGCTTTCCTCAAGGGAACTCGCCTGGGGTCTCTACGAAAACCTGACGCGCGTAACGCTCGAACTGTATGCGAAAGCGCCATCGGCTGAGCTGCTTGACCAAGCTTTCACGTACCACGAAGAAGGGAAGGCGCGCGCCCTTTTGGATCTCTTGAACGACGCGGGCGTTCGCGCTCGCGAGGGTGTCGATCCAGCGTTGGTTCGACAAGAAGATGCGGTGCGAGTAAAGATTTCGGCGCTCCAGAATGCGTTTTCCGATGCAACGGTCTCAGAGCTCAGAAAAGTGACTTTGCAAGACGCTCTGACTGAGCAAACGGCGGAGCTGCGCCAGGTTCACGAAAAAATCGCCGCAACAAATGCGAAATACGCGAGCATGGAATCGTCAACACCCGTGCGAGTCTCCGATGTCCAGGCTTTGCTGGACGACGACACTGTGCTCCTGGAGTACGATCTCGGACCGTCGTTCTCAGGGGTCGGGGTTATAACGAACCGTCAAATCCGGCTGTACCGGCTCCCGGCCCAAGACGTCATCGACAAAACATTGGACCAATTCCTACCGACGCTTCGACAACCGCTATTCGGAAGCTCGGAGATAAACAGCCACATGCAACTCGCAAAGCAACTCTATGCCGATCTCGTTGCTCCTGTCCGAGATCAAATCGCGGGCAAACACCACATTGTGGTCGTGCCAGATGCCGACCTCTTCTATTTGCCGTTCGAAGCAATCATCGATGCCGACGCGAAACTGGACGGGCCAGCGGACTCTCTTGCGTCTCAGCCCTACTTGGGCAAGGCGTATGACTTCAGCTACGCTCCGTCCGCTTCGGTCCTTGTCGCTCTGAAAGGCATCAGGCGCAATCCGAGCTCCGCTCAACGCCCTCTGTTAGCTTTCGGAGATCCAGCTTTTCAATCCACTCCCGCGCCGTCCCAACTCGCGCTCAGCACGCGCGGTGCTTATGCAAAAATGGGTGTCGGTTTTGATCGCCTCCCTTATTCGGCCGAGGAAGTGCACGCGATTCTAGCGGTCTATGGGATCAGCCCACAATCGAGTTCTGTCTATCTTGGAAGCAATGCCACTAAGCGAGCGTTGTTGGGGCTCGACTTGAGCCAGTACCGTACCCTTCACTTCGCCACGCATGCCGTTATGGGCGACGAGGTTCGATGGATTAACCAGCCCGCTCTAATCTTTTCTCCAGATAGTACCGGCGCACCCGACAGTGACTTGCTAAAAATGTCCGAGATCTTCAATCTTCGCCTGAAGGCGGATCTTGTCGTGCTTTCGGCATGTGAGACCGCTCGCGGCAAGATGTCTCGCGGCGAAGGCATCGTCGGCCTGACGAGTGCGTTCTTGTTCGCTGGCAGTCGATCGGTCGTCGCGAGCCTTTGGGAGGTGAGCGACGAGTCCACCAGTCTGTTCATGGAGTCCTTCTACAGAGGGCTCAAGAGCGGGCTCCCCAAGCCGGACGCATTGCGTCGAGCTCGCCTTGAGACGATGCGGAAGCAGATCAAAAGCGCCGTCACTGGCGAGCAGCAGTCTTTGGCATCCCCATTCTTCTGGGCTCCCTTTGTACTGATCGGCGAATGGAATTGAACAATGACTCCATCGAGCTGTACCCTAAAAGAATTCTCGCCTGTCTACTTTGCATCACCGAATAGGCGTCCGAGAATCTGACCAATAGTGCGGCCGGCGATGCTCGCTGCCATATCTGGGCACGCCGGCATAGGCTCACACCTCGTCAGCTTCAACAGCCTCGACAGCCGCTGCAACCAGTTCGGGCACAAAGGTCGATACATCCTGAATTACCACGAGCCCTTTCCTTGGCACATAATAGTCGCGCACACTGCGATAGCGATTCCCGAATTTATCATTGAACTTCTTCCGCAGGGTTCCGTTGCTGCTCAAGACGCTGGTCAAGGCGCGGCCCCCATTAAAGAACTTCTCCCCATGATCTGAGCCGAGCATATAGAGGTATTTCTCCTTCGGGGTTTCGCACTCCGCCATCTCATAGAAATCCTTGAACAGCGAGTTTTGGCGGATCGATTCCGGCCCGCCCCGCCAGTGGATGAATTTGAATTCCGCGATACGCTGGTTAGTCTCCAAATCAAATGCTCTACCGGTGTTTCCGGCGCCCAGTGAAACGTAGTCGATGATTTCGCCGGGTCGAAGGATATGAGGGAGGCACAAGAGTATGCCTAACGCGTGGATGACGACATTGATCTGTCCGGCCAACCGCTTGACTAGACCCGCAGCGCCAAGAACTTCTGCCTTCGCGCCGCTCGTCGTCAATACGGCCGCGTAGCCGTCAGCCGAGGCTCCTCTCAGGGACTTTTCAATCTGATAGATCGTTTGCGTAAGATCAGCGCCGCGGAACGTCTGCAGCAGGTCAAGGGCGTCTGCGATGGCGAGCTTGTTCCCCGTCAGCACAAGTTGGACAATTCGAGGCGATTGAGGAAGAGAGGGTTTTTGGCTCATCTTTAACCGCGGAAGGAGCGGTAGATGAGATCGAAAATCGATGCGCAGTCGGATGGGGCGGAAAAGGCGGTACGCGACATAAGGCGGGCGACCCGCCGGCACTTCTCGGCTGAGGACAAGGTCCGGATCGTGATCGCCGGCCTGCGCGGCGAGGATAGCGTGGCCGAGTTGTGCCGCAAGGAAGGGATCAACCAGAACCTCTACTATCGCTGGTCCAAGGACTTCCTGGAGGCGGGCAAGAGGCGGCTGGCCGGCGATACCGCGCGTGAAGCGACCAGCGATGAAGTCAAGGAGCTGCGGGCGGAGAGCCATCAGCTCAAGGAACTGCTGGCCGAACTGATGATGGAGAACCGCCTGCTCAAAAAAAGCGTGCTGGCGGATGGGGAGTCCGATATATGAGGTACGCGGCCGCCGAGAAGCTGGAGATCATCCGGCTGGTCGAGCAGTCGTCGCTGCCGGTGCGGCGCACCCTGGAGCAGATCGGCATCCCACGGTCCACCTTCTATTGCTGGTACGATCGCTATCGAACTCGCGATGATGAAGGGCTGGAGGATCGCACGCCGGCGCCGCGGCGGGTGTGGAACAAGCTCCCAGCTGCAGTTACTCAGGCCGTGCTCGAGCTTGCGCTCAAAGAACCGCAGCTATCGCCGCGGGAGTTGGCGGTCTCGTTCGTCGACCAGCAGCAGTACTTCGTCTCGGAAGCCTCAGTTTATCGGCTGCTGAAGGCGCACGACCTGATCACCAGCCCGGCCTTCATCTTGATGAAGGCAGCCGACAGCTTCGCCCATCCAACCACCGCACCCAATCAACTCTGGCAGACCGACTTTACCTACCTGCGGGTGATCGGCTGGGGCTGGTTCTATCTGTCGACTGTCCTTGATGACTTCTCGCGCTATATCCTGGCCTGGAAGCTGTGTACCACCATGACTGCCACCGATGTCTCCGACACCCTCGCGATGGCGCTGCGCAACTCCGGGTTGGAGCGCGTCCGCGTCCGGCACCGGCCGCGCCTGCTGAGCGACAACGGACCGTCGTACGTGTCGGCCCAGCTTGGCTCCTGGCTCGCGGAGCATGGCATGATGCATACCCGCGGCAAGCCCTATCACCCGATGACCCAGGGTAAGATCGAACGTTACCATCGTTCGATGAAGAACCAGATCCTGCTCGAGAACTACTACCTGCCCGGTCAGCTCGAAGCGCGCCTGGCCGAGTTCGTCGACTACTACAACTCGCGCCGCTACCACGAAAGTCTCAACAACCTGACCCCGGCCGACGTCTACTTCGGCCGAGGTCCCGCGATTCTGTCACGGAGGAAAAATGCCAAACTGAAAACCATCGAAGCCAGACGCCGGCTGCATCATTCGTTCGCAGCCAAAGGTTCAACTCAGATGGACCAGATCCTCTCTTAATTCCTGTGCCAACTTGTCCAATAGGTTCTGACGACGTACAGTTGTCGAATATCTTGGAGGTGTCAGTGCGAGCGAAGCGCCCGTAGAGCTGCACGATCTCGGTTATTTGGTCTCGGCCGTCCTCCTTCTCACCTATTTTGCGCCGCTTGTCACCAAGGCTGCGGCGGAGCGGGATATAGAGCGCTCGCGCGTCTAGGAGCTGGATCTTGCCTCTGCGGCGCCTTTCCTTGCGGTTGGTGACGATGCATACATACGTTCCGATTCCGGTGTTGTAGAACATCTGCTCGGGTAGAGCGACGATCGCTTCGAGCCAGTCGTTCTCAATTATCCATTTGCGAATCTCACTCTCACCTGAGCCTGCGCCCCCAGTGAACAGCGGAGAACCACTAAAGACGATACCGAGACGCGAGCCGTGTTTGTGTTGATCAGGCAGCACCGGCTCAAACTTACTGATCATGTGTTGCAGGAACAGCAGCGACCCGTCGTTCACGCGCGGAAGCCCAGCACCGAAGCGGCCCGCGAAGCCGCGTTTTTGATGCTCACTTGTGATCTCTTTTTGTTGCTTCTTCCAGTCGACTCCGAACGGCGGGTTTGAAAGGAGATAATCGAAAGTTTCGCGTTCGAATCGGTCCTCGGTGAAGCTATCCCCAAATCGAACGTTGTCGCCGCCGCCGTTGTGATCGACGTCTTTCATGAGCATGTCAGACGCCGCAGTCGCGAATGCGCGTTTGTTGTAATCCTGCCCATACACAAAGAGGCGAGCCGCCGAGTGATGTTCGCGCAGATAGTTCTGCGCTTCGGCGAGCATGCCACCGGTGCCGCAGGCAGGATCGAGGAGTTTGCGCACCGTGCCAGGAGTGGCGAGTAGCTCGTCGTCATTGACGAACAATAAATTCACCATCAGCCTTATCACTTCACGCGGAGTGAAATGATCGCCCGCGGTTTCATTGGCCAATTCATTGAAACGGCGGATGAGATTCTCGAAGATCAGCCCCATCTGCTCGTTGGCTACGGTCTTCGGATGGAGGTCCACATCACAGAACTTGGACACTACGAGGTAGAGAATATTCGCCTCGCGCATCTTCTCGATCTCATTCTCGAACTCAAAGAAATCAAAGATCGTTCGAGCATTGGCGGAGAAGCCGTCAATGTAATTGGCCAGATGCTTATCAATGTGGTCCGGATCGCCCTTCAGTTTTTCAAAGTCCAAGGGGGAGTGATTGTGAAATCGTTGACCGGCCGCTTTGTTCAGAAGTCTGTCGATGGCCTCGTTGTTGAGTTTGCCACCCTTTCGCTTTTCATGCTCCGCGAGGACCCTGGTCTTGGTTGGTGCCAGCACGCAATCGAATCGGCGTAAAACAGTCATCGGCAACATGACGCGCTCGTACTGCGGCGGGCGATACGGTCCTCGCAGCAGATCCGCGATCTGCCAGATGAGGATTGAGAAGTCGTTATGGTCGGGCATCTATCGGGTCTTCGCGTTGGAGTTTAGAACAAGGTACCGCACGTGGGAAAGACAACCTCCCGGGAATCGTTTCATCTGTTCCTCGCAAGAAGTGGACAGCCGTTCGAGGGACAACCTCTCGGAAGCGGCGCGTTGCGCGAGCTGCTCACCAACCCGTCTACCTAAGCGAGATCCGCCGCGGCCCGCGGCCGTGTGGCGAATCGTGTCGGCCGAAACCCGATATCCTGGCGAACCTCTCTTCGCAGACCACACGGGAAGGGCGCCGGCTAGGTTCTCGACAGAGAGAATTGAGCATAAGTCGGCAGTTGATAAGCGAATCCGAGCTTCTCCGGTCCCCTCATGTAGAAGAAATGCCCGAACACGCGCAGTATTTTCCATTTTCCCGCAGAGAACAAGAAAATCGTGGACTGGGTGGCGGAGAGACGGGATTTGAACAGTCGCGCTCCTTTTCATTTCAGCCGTTTGTGCGCCTTCAGGAGTATTTCGTTACTCCAGAGAAACTCGCATTGGCTAAACGAAGGACGAAGCTTATTCTCGCGAAGTCCCTCCGCCGACTCATTTTGAACAGACACGCGTGCCGCTCCGCTGTGAGCCGCCCCGCGAGCGCTCCGTAAACTCCGCGTCGCGGCCCAACGCGACCCCCATCTCCGCCTGCGATCTCCGCTTCGCGGCCGCTCTCATTGGTAGCGTTCGCTGCGCTAGCACGCCGCGCCAGCCCTCCGGGCCGCTGCGCTGTGGCACGTCCTGCCGCCCGCTCCGCTCGCGCATCTGGAATCTGCGCAGCGACCTCCAGATTTGGGTGAGAGGTCGCCGCGAAAAATGTTGCGCGGTGATGAAAGCAAACGCGAAGCACGCCCTGCCCGATGACGGGAAGCGGGCGGAAAGGAGAAACGACAATGAGACGAAGGTTCAAGTGCGATCCCAAGTGGATCACCGTCCGGTATCCGGCGAGATGCGCCGAGCCGAATTGCCAGACGGGAATCAGTTCTGGAGAGCGAGCGTTCTACTACCCCTGCGATAAGGGCCTCTACGGCACTCGCTGCGGTCACGGCGAAAAGGCTGAACGCGATTTCAACGCCCACCGGATCGACGAAGACGGATTCTAAATCAAACAGCAAAAGGAATTGGAGGTAAGTGTCATGTCTATCAACAAAGCGATCGTAGTCGGAAATCTGGGCCGTGATCCCGAGGTTCGCGCACTGCCGTCAGGTCAGAACGTGGCGAATTTCTCAGTCGCAACCAAGGCTCGATTCAAGGATCGAAACGGCGAGCAACAGGAGCGTACCGAATGGCATCGCGTGGTCGCCTTCGGGAAGCTCGCGGACAACTGCCAGCGCCTGCTTTCCAAGGGACGCCAGGTCTACGTCGAGGGACGGCTGACAACCCGCCAGTACGAGGCGAAGGACGGGAGCGGCACGCGCTATCGAACCGAGATCGTAGCGCTGCAAATGCGTTTGCTCGGAAATCGCACGAACGGAACCGCCGCACCAAAAGCGAAAGCGTCCGACGATATCCCCTTCTAAGACTCATCAATCAGGAGAGAGTCGCGAAAGAGCGGCTCTCTCTTCAAACCAAACGAATTCAATTTCGGAGATTACGACAATGGACGTGTATGCGATTGTAACGGAAAAGATCATCAACCTGCTTGAACAAGGCGTCGTGCCATGGCGCAGGCCGTGGACCGGAGGCGGATTGCCGCGCAATGTCGTGAGCAAGAAGCCATATCGAGGGATCAATCATTTTCTGCTTTCAGCGTCCAAGTACGTGCAGCCGTACTGGTTGACCATGCGACAGGCGAACGAACTCGGCGGACACATTCGCAAAGGCGAGGAGAGCACGATCATAGTTTTCTGGAAGGTCGAAGATCGACGCGCCGAGACCGAGCCCACGAGCGAAGCGGAAACCGATAACGAGTCTCGCCGCCGCTTTGTCCTTCGATACTATCGGGTCTGGAACGTCGAGCAGTGCGAGCTAACGGAACGCGCCCTCGAAAAGCTGCCGAAGATTGAAACCCACCAGCACGATTCGATCGAAGCGGTAGAGCGGATCATTGCCGGAATGCCGAACCCGCCCGCGATCGAGCATGCCGGAACCAAGGCGTTTTACAGCAGCGCCGCGGATCGGATCACGATGCCGCCCCGAAATCTGTTTGTCTCAGCGGAGGAATACGGATCAACGATTTTTCACGAGGCAATCCACTCGACCGGTCACGGAAAGCGACTTGCGCGCGAGAGCATTACAGAAGCCGCCGAGTTTGGATCCGCCGCCTACTCCAAAGAAGAATTGATCGCAGAAATGGGAGGCGCTTACTTGTGCGCCGAAGCAGGAATCTCGAACGCAGTAATCGCTAACCAAGCCGCATACGTGGCCGGCTGGCTAAAGAAGCTCCGCGACGATCGTCGCCTTGTGATTCTAGCCGCAGCCCAAGCGCAGCACGCGGCAGACTTCATCCTCTCCCGACCTCACCCAGTCGCGTAAGCGGCGCGGCGCCCGCGCTTCGCGCGGGCGCCGCTGCGAATAAAGCCCTGTTACCTTCAAGACGCCGTTGCAAAAAAGACGGCTGGATTCCTCGAACCTACTCAGTGCCTTCATTGGCAACGGATAATGTCATCTCAAGTATTTTCCAAGATAAGAGACCAAAAGCACAGATACTTCGTCTGACAATTTCTCGGCCGCGGCAGGGCCAACTGCAACCAGGTCGAAAGCCACGGCGTCGCAGATCAGAACGACGAGGCGAGCGCTGCGCATCAGAGTTCTAGAATCGGCGCGTGCCCCTACCGCGCGCAAGAATCTCGCGATCATTCGAGCGAACTGATCATTCATCTCCGCGTTTAATCGCCTGAGCTCCGGATCGCTCTGCAGCGCCTGCAGGATTGCCGTTGCCGCAGGCTCTGCCCGATAGGCTGCGCTGAGCTTGGCGATCAACCGGCGGATCGCTTCTCTCCACGAGGTCGCCCTTGCTTCACTGAGCATTTGCGCGAGTTCCTCGCGCAGCGGTTGAACATTCTGTTCAGCCAGTCGCATCACGATGGCCGCTTTATTCGGAAAGTAGTGATAGAGAAGCCCCGGGGGCAGCTTGGCGGCAGCCGCAATCTGACGTGTATTCAATGCATCGAAGCCGGATTTGGCAAGGAGTCTGGCAGTCGCCGCGAGAATCGTGGCGACCCGCGCTCGGGACCGCTCCTGCTTGGGAATCGCGCGCGACGATACCGTCCGGGTACGGCTTCTTCTCGGAGTCTTCGCCATAGGTTTGAGAGGGTACATCGAAACTTGACGGATGTTCAAGTATGGTCTTGCCAGAAAGAGATCGCTTTGCTATAAACCTGACTACTGTTCAACTTTTGGAGTTGCTGCGATATATTATGAAACCAGTCGAACGAATCGTGGTGCTGGGCGGTGCCGGAAACATGGGCCACGTCGCGGTGCGGACTGTGGCATCACTCGACGGCATACGCGAGGTTATCATCGGCGATCGCGATCTCGCGGCTGCGGAAAAGATCGCCGCGGAGATTGCCACGTCGGGCAAGGTCAGGATCCACGCCGAACGAATCGACGTTACCGACAGCATAGCGCTCCGGCGACTCCTGAGCGAAGCGGGCGCGGTGCTCAACACAACCGGGCCATTCCATAAGTTCGGAGTTCCAATCCTGCGTGCAGCGATCGAAGCGCGCACGCATTATCTGGATATCTGCGACGACTGGGAACCGACGCTCGAGATGATGCGCGAGCATCAGAACGCAACCAACGCCGGAGTTGTGGCGGTCATTGGCATGGGAGCCAGCCCCGGCGTGTCGAACCTGCTCGCCAAGGTGGCGGCGCGCGAGCTCGACGAAGTCACCGACCTGTACACCGCGTGGCCGTTGGACGTGCCGATCGGCGGCGTTTCGATTAGCGAAGATAAAGAGTTACTGGTCGATCAAAACGGCAAGCCGAGCGCGGCAGTGCTTCATCTGATGCAGCAGATCTCCGGGTTGATTCGCGTAGTAGAAGGCGGACGACTCGTCGATCGACCTCCGCTCGATGCGGTCGAGATTGATTATCCTGGTCGCGGGCGAGGCACGGCCTACACTGTAGGCCATCCCGAGCCGCTGACGATGTGCGCGACACTCGGGATTCGTGGGCGGAGTGCGTGTTTGATGATCCTCACGACCCAGGCGCTTTCCCTGCTGAAGGATCTCAACGCGGCGCTGGATCAGAAGAGTCTCACCAACGAGCAGGCAGCAGCGATCATGATTGCCCCAGGCGCCCTACGAACCCTCAAGGCCGTAGTAAAGTCGCTGGGCCTTAAAGGTCATGGCGATTTGCCTCCGTTCTTCGCGTTCGCGGCCGGAACAAAGAACGGAAAGGTGGCGCGCATCGGCGTATCGGTCAGCACGGTTCCGAAGGGAATGGCGAAGTCGACGGGCGTGCCGCTGGCGCTCGGGTTACGGCAATTGTTGGAAGGACGCCTCGCCACACCTGGAGTGTTCGCGCCCGAGGCGGTAATCGAGCCGGACAGCTTCTTCGATCAGTTGGCGCCGTACTGCGATCCGCCGATGGCGCGCTCAAGCGAGATCCTCAACGTGACGATCGATAGTGGGCGAGACACGGCTGTCAAACTCTCAAACACTACCCACAATATTTGCGCCTGAGGGAGACTCGGGCTAGTTTCCAAAAAACGCGCGCTGGTCGGCGCGCTTTACCAACAAAGGAGTGTTTCCGACGATGGCGAGTCCACAGTTGCAGCAGGTAATCGACACGATAAAAGCCCTGATCAGTAAGGCTGGAAGCATTGCGGAGATGCGCGCGCTCAACGAACAGATGGCGCGGCCGGCGGAACCCGACATCAAATGCGAGCCCGTTCTTGCCAATGGAGTCAAGGCGGAATGGATCAACGCGCCGGGCGCTGCCGCCGATCGCGTCGTGCTCTACTTACATGGCGGCGGCTATGTAATGGGCTCCCTGAATACCCATCGCAATCTGATGGGCCGCATCTCGCGCGCCGCGCAGGCCCGCGTGCTGGGATTGGACTATCGCCTTGCACCCGAGCATCCGTTTCCGGCCGCGGTGGACGACTCTGTCGCGGGCTATCGGTTCTTGCTCGCACAGGGACTGCCTCCATCGCGCATCGCTATAGCGGGAGATTCTGCAGGCGCCGCGTTGGCGCTCGCGATATTGGTTGCGGGCCGCGACGCCGGACTCGCGACGCCTGCGGCGGCGGTCTGCCTCTCGCCGATGATCGATTTGGAGTTTACGGGCGAGTCGATGAAAACACGCAAGGATGTCGATCCGATTTTCACGCCCGACGGCGTCGGACTGCTGGCGAACGCTTACCTGGCCGGCGCGAATCCGCGCGTCCCGCTGGCCTCTCCGCTTTATGCCGATCCCAAGGGATTCCCACCGCTGCTGATTCAGGTTGGCGATCACGAGGTTCTGCTGGACGACTCGAACCGCCTCGCCCAACGCGCGCGTGCAGCCGGAGTTCAGGTCAAACTCGAAGTCTGGCCGGAAATGATTCATCGTTTTCAGTCATACGCCGGCGTCCTGCCCGAGGCCCAGCAAGCGATCGAGGGCATCGGCAAGTTCATCCGCGAGCAGATTCCCTAGCGCTTAGAGGCAAGGAAAATGAATTCAGAACAGGGCGCGAAACCCAACATCGTTTTGGTGCTGATGGATAATCTTGGTTGGGGCGAACTTGGCGTTTATGGAGGAGGCATCCTGCGAGGCGCTCCGACGCCCCGGCTCGATAGGCTGGCAGCCGAAGGATTCCGCGCGCTCAATTTCAACGTCGAGGCCCAGTGCACACCCAGCCGCGCGGCTCTGATGACGGGACGATACGCCGTGCGCACCGGCAACGGCACAGTGCCGCTTTTCGCCGAGAATTACGGTTTGACCCGATGGGAAGTCACGCTCTCGGAAATGCTGTCCCAGAACGGCTACGCCACGGGTGCATTCGGCAAATGGCATCTCGGCGACACACCGGGGCGCTTTCCAACCGACCGGGGATTCGACGAATGGTACGGCATACCGAATTCATCCGACGAGTCGTTTTGGCCGCAGAGTTCGCGCTTCCGCTCCGACTCGAGTCCTCTGGCGAAATTTGAGCAAGTGATGGAAGCACGTAAAGGAGAAACACCAAAAAATGTAAAGGTCTACGATCTGAATGAGCGGAGAACGATCGACCGGGAGCTGACGGAGCGGGCCATCGACTTCATGCAGCGCAGTGTCACGGACCACAATCCCTTCTTCGCCTACATTCCCTACACGCAACTTCATTTTCCGACTCTGCCGGAAGCTCCGTTCCAGGGTAAAACCGGAAACGGCGACTTCGCTGACGTGCTTGTACAGATGGACGACTACGCGGGTCGTCTCCTCGACGCCATCGACCAGATGGGCGTGCGTGACAACACGATTTTCATCTTCACCTCGGACAACGGTCCCGAAATGTTCGAACCATACTACGGCTTCAGCGGACCGTGGCGGGGCACCTACTTCACGGCTATGGAAGGCTCTCTCCGAGTACCGTTCCTAATGCGCTGGCCGGGCCACATTCCGCCCGAAGCCGTCAGCAACGAGATTATCCATGAAATGGATCTCTTTCCCACGCTCGCCCGAATCGCCGGGGGCAAGGTGCCCGACGACCGCATCATCGACGGCGTCGACCAACTCGACTTTCTCACCGGCAGCCAGCCGCGCTCGAACAGAGATTCGGTCATCATCTATGTCGGCAACGACCTTTTCGGCGTCAAGTGGCGCGACTGGAAAATGATGATGAAGACGTTTTCGAAAGGCTTCGGCGAACCGGTGAGTACTTACAGTACTCCGCTATTCTTCGATCTCCTGACCGATCCCAAGGAAGAACATCCAACCGATCCGCGCGTACTTGAAGTTTTGTGGGCCCGCTTCCCCATCACCAAGTCGCTAGCTGAACATCTCGCGTCCTTGAAGAAGGAGCCGCCTATTCCACCGGGCACTCCCGACCCTTACGTTCCGCCAAAATCAGCGCGTTAGGGGCGGCGCGCGAGACCTGTACTTACATCGGTCGTAACCTTGGAACCAACAATCATTACTTAGTGGGGCAAAGAGCTCGACGAACTAGCTCCAATTTTATCGTCCACCAGCGATTCAGGTGTCAGTCCAGCGCGGCAAGTGCGTCGAGAAGGGTGCGCCCGACAGTGCCGCCCGGAGCTCGCTGACGAATTCTCGCGCTGCTTGTCGCCCGTTGGGGAATCGGTCGTTTCGATCCCAGCGCCATGCTGCGACCATCGCAAGCATCAGGATCCGGCATTCGCGGAGCAGTTGTTGATCGGTGCTCCGGTAGAGCACGATCACCTCTTCGGGCACGTAGGCGAGATCGAACTCCACGGGCCCGCGGCAACAGGTCTCGAGGTCTATGAACACCAGGCCCTTCTTCGTCCTGAGCACGTTGCCCGGGTGTGGCTCGCCGTGCAGGAGTTGTTCGGGGCGCCCGCGGGTGCTGATCGCCTGCCGCAGACTTCGTAACGTGTTGCTGAGAAGCTCACGGTCCGCGTCAACGAGCTCTGGAGTCTGGTCGCGGCTTCCGATAAGCCGTTGGGCGTCGGTGATTCGATCCGTAAAGTGCGGGGTAGGGAAGTCGATCTGCCGCATGCAGTCATGCAGCCGTTCGAGCGCGTGCGCGTAGTCGGCTGGCGCGAACTCTCGGGACGGCACAGGTTCGTAGTATGTCCACAGCGTGACCACAAAGCCGTCACGCACGTAGACGGCCGGCGCGACCCGAGGGTCAAGCGCTGCTACAGGGCTCCCTGTTTCCGCGAGCCGTAAACCAAGCTCGACTTCGAACTCCGCCCAGTGCTTGATGCGCTCCTCCGCGACCCGAGCAAGAACGTCGCACGGCAGCAGGCGCACAGCGAGCTTGTTCGACTCCTGGAGCACGATCGCATCATGGACTTTCAGGCCAAGCGCTGCAGCAGCGCCCATCGCCGCGGCGATCGCACGGTTACTCGTCATCGGTTTGAGCGTGAGAGAGGATCGCCAGAAATCGAAATACGTCCGGATTTTTGTTCGAGCCGAGCGCCGCCGTTCCTCGGCACGGGATTTTTCGATGCGATGTCATTCAATTAACTACTTTTGATTGCGGATCGTGGTCAAGCGGCGCGCGACGCACCTCACGCCGACAGTAAGGCCATCAATGAGACACGATTAATCTTGAAATAGGAACTGGGGTTTTCAATTTCACGGGACCCTGAGGTCGGGGCCAGCGCGCGTGGACGGGTTCGAATAACGGCGAAATTACAGTCTCGTCTTTTGCTGCCTCGCGAAGAAATCACCGATCTGAACGTCGAGGGCTCGGGCAAGCTTCACGATCGTCGTGAGTGAGGGGCTGCGCTTGCCACGCAGAATCTGAGACAGGTGCCCCTTGGAGAAATCGGTTTCAAGATAGAAGCGATCGAGCGAGCCGTACTTCTGAATGACGATCTCGCGCAGCCTCCGGCGGAATAGAGCCTCCTCGTTTGCCACACAGCGCGTGTAGCAAAAGAGCCTCGGCCCAGCGTTTGCAATTGCAAACGCTCAGAGATGGTTGGACGATTAGTGGCCCCGCGACGCGAGGCGAAGTTTCTTCACGAGCTACCATTGCGGCCGTTACGATAAGCGTGTCCCTTGAGATGTCCATTCGTTTCGTGCACCTCATACCGTTGAAGCCGATTGTAAAGATTCCGCCGGCTCATACCGAGAAGATTGGATGCGCGAGCCTTATTTCCTCCGGCGAAGGCCAAGGTCCGGAAAATCAACTCGCGTTCGACCTCGCACATTGCCGAGCCAACGCGAACCATGAAGTGCGCTTCCGCGTTATGAGAAGGAACGGACTCCATCGGCAAATCTTTAGCCGACAGCATAGGAGATGGGCATCTGATCACCGCGCGTTGAACGACATTGCGCAACTCTCGAACGTTTCCGGGCCACGCGTGCGCTCGGAGGACATCGAGACAGTCTTGGCCCATTCCTTGGACCCTTTTCTTGTGTTCCCGATTGAATTCCTGAATGAAGTGCCCGACGAGCAAAGGCAAATCCTCGAGCCGGTCGCGCAGCGGAGGCAGCTCGACTGTGTAAACGTTAAGACGGTAGTAGAGGTCCTCGCGCAATCGCCCCTGGCGGATCGATTGATGCAGCGAACGATTGGATGCGGCGAAGACCCGCACGTCGATCGGCAGCTCTCTGCTCGCGCCGAGACGGAGAATTCTCTTCTCTTCGAGAACACGGAGCAGTTTGGCCTGCATCTCCGGCCGCATCTCGGTGATCTCGTCGAGCAGAAGGCTGCCGCCGTTCGCCCGCTCGAAGCATCCCTCGCGGCGGCGATCAGCGCCCGTGAAGGCCCCGCGCTCGTGGCCGAAGAGTTCGCTTTCGATCAGGCTTTCAGGGACTGCCGCGCAATTGATTGCGACGTACGGTCGGTTTTGCCGCGGCGATCTGTCGTGGATCGCGCGTGCGGCCAGCTCTTTCCCCGTACCGCTCTCGCCAGTGATGATCACCGGCGCGCTCGTAAGAGCGGCTTCTTCGATCAGGCGTATGGCCCGGCGTATCGCTAGCGACTGACCAACCAATGTTCGCTCGCGAGATCAAAATCACAACCCCCACCCCCGCCAGCACGTTCGCAGAAAATAATCGGGCTGTGGATAAGTTGTCAACAGGTTAATTTTGGTTACATTCTGCTGTTCACGGAATCTTAATAGTAGCCTCAGCTACTCTTGGCGACGGCTTCCTTTCCCGCCCTAACTCGGACTTCAGGGAGCGATATCGACAACCCATTGTGTTTCCATTGATCGCTCAACCTCAGCACCCGCGTCACAGAGCGAGCGACCTAGACTGTTCCGCCGAACGCGCGGCGCTCAGTGTGCAAAGTTTGCACATATGTAGCGCGAGCAGGCCAAATTCCGAAATCGCCACGGACACTTGCGATTGTGTGTGCAAAGATTGCACATGCACACACGCGTCTTGGCCGTTTGATCGCCAAATCGGTCCACGCCGTCTCGATCAGAACGGCCTGAACATAAACGGTCACGCCGTGCGCATGGAATCCAAAAGCGGCACTGCAGTTGCTCAATGACTTCTAGGATGAATGTGTGGTTGTGGTGTGCTTGCGACCTTGGGAGGGTTTATGTCGCATCAAGCGCCGCACCAAGTTGCGCCGCGGGCTACACTGTCGCCCGCAACTATCGAGGAACTCCTCGCCGATCCATCGCGCACAAGAGGCTTGGTCCTCGAGTCGGTCCCGGAACTCTTGAGCCAGGTCGCGTTGCGCGTTGCGGCGCTCAAAACACTGGAAGGTGCGCTGCTTTCGCTGATGCTCAGCGAGCGCATCGCGACGAAAGGCCTCAGCCACGCCGGAAGTAAATTGTTGGGCGCGCGCGAACTCGCCGAGCTCTTCGGCGTTCCAGAATCGTGGGTTAGAGAACAGGCTCGCCTCGGCATTCTCCCATCGTTCAAACTCGGTCACTACGTTCGCTTCAGACTCGAAGAAGTCGAGCGCTTTCTCACACAACGCGCCAGCCAAGCCGCTTGACTTCCGCTTAGTCATACTATACGCTGCGTATAGTATGACCGGTGTGGAAATTCGTGCATTCAGAGAAAAATTGGGCTGGACTCAGATGGCCTTGGCCGAGGCCATTGGAGTAACCTCGAACACGGTAGCCCGCTGGGAGCGCGGCGAAATGGCGATCTCCGAGCCCGCCGCCAGACTCCTCCAAAAAATCGCTGCCGACCGCCGGGCGCGTACGGGGAAGAGGGGAGGGGACTAATGGCTTTGATCAAACGGTATCACCAAGCGACGTGTGTGGGCGGCGATTGCGATTGTCCCTGGCGACTCGACTACCGGCCGCAAGGACTCGCAGGACCTCGGAAGCGGATTGAATTCCCGACCAAGAAGGCAGCCGAAAAACATCTCGCAGCAACGGCAACCAAGGTCGCGCGCGGCGAATATATCTCGCCGGAGAAAATTCCCACGTTCGGGAAGGCCGGCGAGGAATGGTTGCGCGAGAAGGGCGATCGCCATCCAGCAACCGTGCAAGGATGGCGCGTCCATCTCAAACACCTCGCCAAGCTCGACAACGTCCGGCTCGATCGGATTGACGTAGCCGCGGTCGAGCGTGTGCGCGATGAATTGCGCGCAAACTTGGGAGCGAAAACGATAAGCGCGGTCCTGACCACCTGCGCCGCAGTATTCAAACTTGCTCAGCGCCGTGGCTGGGTCGCTAACAATCCGGCGGCAATCGCGGAGCGGCCGCGCAGGGCGGTTGCGGAATTAACTGTCGCCGACGGAACCGACGAAAGCGGCAAGGGATTGCGCGCCGTTCGTCCCGACGAGGTTTTGCGCGCCGACGAGATCAAGAAGCTGCTCAATCACGCCGCGCCCGGCCTTTATCGGACTCTCTTTGCCACGGTCGCGGCGACGGGCATGCGGCCTGAGGAAGTCTATGCCTTGAAGTGGAGCGACGTTTCGCTCGACGCCGCTCGACTCTCCGTACGGCGCTCGCTTTCTTGGTCGCGTGGATTGGAGGAGAAGGGTCGCGTGCGGCCGAAATTTTACGAACCTAAGACGCGTTCAGGCTATCGCACGCTGCCACTACCTACGGCGCTGGTAGCGATGTTGAAGGTCTGGAAACTGCAGAGTCCGCAGTCCGAGCACGATCTCGTATTTTGTCGGGTCGACGGACAACCGCTGCATCGCTCGAACGTTCTGCGCCAGGGCCTCTATCCGGCGCTGCGTCGCGCAGAGCTCCGAGGCGCTAACGTCAAGACCTTGCGGCACTCGTACGCGAGCGGACTCATCGCCGCTGGCGCACCCATCACCGAAGTTCAACACCGGCTAGGGCATTCGAATCCGGCCGTCACGCTCAGGGTTTACTCGCACTGGTTCAAGGATGCTGATACCGGCGCGGTCGATCGGTTCGCGCAAGGCTTTTTGGCGAACCCGAAGAAAAGTGGGCAAAAAGTGGGCACTGAATCTGGTCGTAACGGCCGACCCAAATCAATAAGCGCCATAAATACCTGATATTGCGATATATTTTGGAGCGCCCCCTTAGCTCAGATGGATAGAGCACAGGATTCCTAATCCTGGGGCCGTGGGTTCGAATCCCGCAGGGGGCGCCAGTCCAAATCGTCGCCGAATTCTAATGACTCGCACAGTCGCGCACGCGGCACCTTGTAAGTGAAAGACTTTCTATCGCGCTGAAGGCTCGACCAGGTTGCACGAGTAGGTCTTGATTACCAACCAGATTTGTTTTTCGGCTTCAATTCGCAGCGCGTCGATTGCGGCTGGCGTGAGGTGGACCTCGAAGTTTGCGCCTGCTTCTATCGTTACTACTACCCTCACGCCTTCGCGGCGTATTGATATGACTCGGCCTGGGAATGAGTTGCGGGCGCTTAGATTGTGCGGTTGTTCGCTCGCTATGATTATATCGCCGGCGCGGATTGCTATTTTTACTCGCGCTCCTATCCCAGCGTGACCTAGCGGGACTTCCAGATGAGTTGGGGTGCCGTCAAGTTGGCAGAGGACCGTGCCCTGGGTTTCGGCGATCGATTTTACTGTTGCGTCGAAGACGTTTTCGAAGCCCACTACCTGCGCGATTGTTTCGTGACGCGGCGTCGTCAGTACGTGTTGCGGCATCCCTTGCGCAAGGATGCGTCCGCCTTCGAGCACTACGACCCGCTCTCCGAGTGCGAATGCCTCGTCGGGCGAATGCGTTACGTACAGGATGGGAATTTCATGGGCCGCATTCCAGGCGCGCAGGTCGTCGAGGATTTTCGATTTGGTCGCGTGGTCGAGTGCGGCCAGCGGTTCGTCGAGCATCAGCGCGGCCGGATTCGTCACCAGCGAGCGCGCGAGCGCGACGCGCTGGCGCTCACCGCCGGAAATCTCGCCGGGCTTGCGCGCGAGCAAGTGCGCGATTCGAAACGACTCGAGCATCGCCGTCATCCGCGCGCGCCGCTCCGCGGTCTGCACCTTCGTGATCCCGTACTGAACGTTTTGCGCGACCGTCAGATGGGGAAACAACGCGAGATTCTGAAACACGTATCCCAATTGCCGCTGCGCGACTGGCATGTCGATGCGTTTGTCCGAATCGAATAGCACCCGCGGGCCGAGAGCTATTCGCCCCGCATCGGGCCGCACCAATCCCGCAAGACAATTCAGCAGTGTAGTCTTGCCCGCGCCCGACGGCCCCAGGAACATCGTAAAGCCGGCCGACGCCTCGAACCCGGCCTCGAGGACGAAGCTGTGCGAGGTCCGATGCGCGATGCGCACCGACAAACGCGTGTCGCCATCGCCATTGTTGCCAGATGTCATCGTTTCGCGACTGACCGTCAACGATGCAGCGGCCAGACCGCCCAGACCCGGCGGTTGAGCGAATAGGTGAGCGACAGCGTGACGAACGAAAACGCCAACAGCAGCAGCGCCAGGTGATTCGCCCCGGCATAGTCGAGCGCCTGAGCCTGATCGTAAATCGCGATCGAGACCGTGCGCGTCACGCCCGGGATATTGCCGCCGACCATCAGCACCACGCCGAACTCACCGAGCGTGTGCGCGAAGCTCAGCACCAAGCCGGTGACCACGCCGCCCATCGAGAGCGGGAGCACGACGCGCAGGAACGTGCGGATTCGCGACGCGCCGAGGATGGACGACGCGTTGATCAGGTTGCGATCCACCTGCGAGAACGCCGCCGCCATCGGCTGCACCGCGAAGGGCAGGCTGTAGATGACCGACGCGATCGCCAGGCCTTCGAACGTAAACGCCAACTCGTGGCCGGTGAGGGACTGGTACCAGCGGCCGATTGGGCTGCGCGAGCCCATCGCGACCAGCACGTAGAAGCCGAGCACGGTTGGCGGCAGCACGAGCGGCAGCGCGACGATCGATTCGACGAAAAATTTCCATCGCCAGCGCGTGAAGCTGAGCCACCATGCGATGGGCGTCCCGAGCACCAGCAAAATTGCGCAAACGACCAGCGCGAGCCGCAGCGTCAGGAAAATCGCGCTCCAATCCATCGGCGATCAGCGTGGCGCGGACATCGCGCTTTCGTTGTGCGCCGCGGCAACGTCCTTGGGGATCGAGAACCCGTATCGCTCCATCAGCGCCGCAGTCTCAGGCTGCTTGAGAAATTTCAGGAACCGGTTCGCCAACTCCTTGTGATGTGACGACTTCAGAATCACGCCGGCCTGGATGACCGGTGGATAGTCGGCCGCGGGGATTTCGACATAGCGTCCGCTGTTCTTCATCGCCGGCGCGAGCGCGAGCGAGAGCGCGAGGAGTCCGGCGTCGGCGTTGCCGGACTGGACGAACTGGGCAGTCTGCGAGATATTTTCGCCGAGCACGAGCTTGCTTTTGATCTGGTCGTAAATCGCAGCGTGACGCAGTGCCGCAACCGCCGCGATCCCGTACGGCGCATGTTGCGGATTGGCGATCGCGATTTTTCTGACACCAGGATCGAGCAGCGCCGCGAGTCCCCGGCTCAAGTCGAGCTTCGACGAGTTGGGAGCCCACATCACGAGTTTTCCACTCGCATATTCGTAGATGGTGCCGGGTTCGGCCAGGCCCGCGGCCTCGAGTTTTTCCGGATAGCTCAGGTCAGCGGAAAAGAACAGATCGAACGGCGCGCCATTTTGAATCTGCGCGAAGAAATTCCCGGATGAACCATACGCGAGCTTGACGGTGTTACCAGTCTGATCGTGAAATCGAGCGGCAACGTCGTTGAACACGAACGTCAGGTCCGACGCCGCAGCGACCTTGATTTCCGCGGCGCCGGCGCCGGCGGGACGCCAAACGCAAATGAAGGCGGCGAAGAGCAAAAGTAGCCACGGCTTGTTGCCCGCCATAATACGTGTCATGTCGCTAGAATAATGGCACAGGTTTGGAAGATCGCACAGCGGCGGCGGCGTTGATTCCCGCTGATAGTCATCGTTAAGTAGGCAGATGGCGAACGAGAACAGAAT
The DNA here is from genome assembly GCA_963842085.1 of uncultured delta proteobacterium. GTDB lineage: Bacteria > Desulfobacterota > Binatia > Binatales > Binataceae > Binatus. The sequence goes on along the minus strand of CAWJET010000001.1, from coordinate 39,761 downwards.
TGCGGTTTTTGGCGCAGGATGCTTCTGGGGCGTCGAATCGGCTTTTCGCGCGGTCGAGGGCGTCGTCGATGTGGCTGTCGGATACGCCGGCGGCACCGTTGCGAAGCCCAGCTATCGAATGGTTTGCAGCGGCAAGACCGGACACGCCGAGGTCGTGCAGGTTGAGTACGACCCCGCGCGGGTGTCGTTCGAGCGGCTGCTCGAAGTCTTCTGGCAGATTCACGACCCGACGACACTCAACCGGCAGGGACCCGACGTCGGCACTCAATACCGCTCGATAATTTTTTATTCCGATGAGCATGAGCGGAAAGCCGCCGAGGAATCGAAACGGCGGCTCGACGAATCCGGCAAACTCGCGCGCCCGGTCGTCACGCAGATCGTGCCGACCGCGGAGTTCTACCGCGCCGAGGAGTATCACCAGCGCTACTACGAGCGGATGGGGATCGCGCCGAGTTGCGGAGTGCACGGACGAATCGACTGAGAATCAGATGCGCGCGGCCCTGGACTTCCGCGAGCGAGTCGCACGCGCCGGCTTTTCCAAGGCCATCCGGTAGCCCTGCTCGACGACGCCGGCGACTTCCTTCCAGTCCACTTCGAGGTCGAGGCGCACGCCGACCCATCCGTTGACGCCGACATAGGGCGGCACGAAGAAGCGCTTGGGCGCGACGCCGATCATCATGCTCTGGTACCCGAGCGGCGCCTTGCACCAGACCGCGATGCGGCCGTCGTCGTGGTGATTGTTCGCGTACATCGCGAACATTCTGCCGCGCACGCGAAACGTCGGCTCGCCCCACGCTTCTTTTTCGGTGGCGTCGGGCAGGGCGAGGCAAATTTTTCGCAGCCGGTCGAGCGGATCTGGACGCGGCATGGCTAGGCGGCCGCGCTCGGGCGCGACGAGACTGCTTGATGCCATCGCGCGAGGTTTTTCTGCTCCGGCTGAATCGAAATACTGTTGAACTTGGCGAAGTCGACGACGACCAGCAAGGTGATATCCGCGATTGAGTACTTGTCGCCGGCGATAAACTGCTTATCCGCGAGTTCGTGGTCGAGCCATTGGTAGCGCTGCTCGACGACCTTGCGGCTTTGCTCGCCCATTTCGGGGATTTGTTTAATTCGCGCGCGGGTCAGTTCGTGCGAATGCCCCCACACCATCCCGACCGGGACGAACAGCGCCAGTTCCATCCGCCGATTCCACATCTCGACGTTGGCCTGCTCGAATGCGCCCTTGCCAAACAGCGCGGGCTCAGGATGGATCAGCTCGAAGTAACGGCAGATCGCGACGCTTTCGGCGAGATACCGGCCGTCGTCGAGTTCGAGCACCGGAATCCCGCCCAGCGAATTCTTTTTCAGGAATTCCGGCTGGCGGTTGACGCCCCTGAAGATGTCGATTTCCTCGAACGGAACGCTGATGCCCTTTTCGGCCAGGAAGATGCGCACGCGGCGCGGATTAGGCGCCATTTTGAAGTCGTAAATTTTCATTTCTCCCCCATACTGCGGCGAACCAGATTAGCGTCACTATCGCGGGTCGATCTCGTCGCCTGGACGGGCGCTTCAGAAAAGCGTTCCTGAATGAACCAACAGCCCTCAAGATCTGCGTGCCAGCACCAGCAGCGAGACTCCAAAAGGCACAGCGAGGTGGCCGATCGCGTATCGCTCGCTCGAAAACACGGTTCGCAAGAGCGAATTGACAAGACCCGAATGGCCCCGGAGGTCGTGCTCGTGCTGCGCGCTTGATTTGCGCAAGCGGCCCAGCAGGCGCGCCGCCGCGATCCCCGGAAACAACAAAAAGTTATAGTAACTGAGATAAGCCACGGTGTATCCGGCGCGCTCGAACAGTGCGCGTAGATCGCCGGCCACATAACGTCGTTGGTGGTGGTGGGTGACGTCATGCTCGCTCCACAACCAGGAGAATGCGGGAACTGTTGCCAGCAGCCAGCCGCCTGGTTTGAGCCGCTCGCGGAGCACGCTCAACGCTTCCTGATCGCGATCAAGATGCTCCAGAACATCAGTCATCACCACCAGGTCGAAGCCGATACGCTCAAACGGTACTCGGTCGGGCAGTTGGCCCGGCTCCACAATCGCGGTCTTTCTGGCGGTGGAAAATTTGCAAGCCTCGACGTCGGCGTCCATCGCGTAGACCTCGCCGAATCTGGCCAGCATGGCAAAGTTGCCGCCGGTGCCGCAGCCCGGCTCCAAAATTCGGGCGCCCGGAGAAAGGCCCAGGCGCGAGAGCATACTGGCAACAATCGCCCGGCGGGAACAGAACCACCAGTGACTGTCCTCGACTTGCGCCATCAGCGGATAGAGCTCGCGGTCCACGCGTCAGGTCCGGCGCTCGTACTGCTCGAAGCCATGCGCCTCGCGCAACAGATACAGGGGACGGTGTTTGACCTCGGTAAAGACCCGGCCCAGATATTCTCCGATCACACCCAGGGTGATGAGTTGAATGCCGGCCAGAAACAACACGACCACCATCAGCGAAGTGTAGCCGGGAACGTCGATTCCGCGCGCCAGCTTGAACACCGCGAGAAAAAGGGCGTAGGCAAAGGCGAGTAGTGAGATGACCAGTCCGACATAGCTCCAGATCTTGAGCGGCAATGAACTGAACGAGGTGACCCCGTCGAGAGCAAAGTTCCACAGCCGCCAGTACGTCCACGCGCTACTGCCGGCGTTGCGTCCAACACGTTCAAAACTGAGCTCGGTCTGCTTGAAACCGACCCAGGCGAACAGCCCCTTCATGAACCGCGAACGTTCGGGGAGCCGCAGTAGAGCGTCGACCACCCGTCGGTCGAGCAAACGAAAATCTCCTGCGTCGCTTGGAATCGGAACTTCGGAGACAGCGTCCAGGAGCCGGTAAAACATCCGGGCGCTCAGCCGCTTGGCGAGTCCGTCACCGGGCCGCGCGTGTCGCGTCGCATAGACCACGTCGTAGCCAAGGCGCCACTGCGCGATCATCTCCTCGATGAGCTCGGGGGGATCCTGCAAGTCACAGTCGATCGGAATGACGGCTGCGCCGCAGCTATGCTCAATCCCCGCGCTGAGCGCCACTTCTTTGCCGAAGTTGCGAGAGAGGCTTAGGATTTTGACGTTGGGATCTTGAGCCCGCCGTTCGAGCAGGCGGGCTAAGGTCTCATCTGTGCTCCCGTCGTCAACGCAAACGACTTCGTAGCTGACCGCCAACCGTTCGAGCACCGCGAGCAAGCGCCGGAAGAACTCATCGAGGTTTGCAGCCTCGTTATAAATCGGAGTCACGATTGAGAGTGTCACCCGCGACTCTCCGAGCCGGTTCGCGGCTGCGGCTCTCTCGCTGGCAAAATCCTGATCGCCCACTGGTCGCGGACCGGGGCCGGGTACAACCCTAACAGTCATACCAATTGAATCGGAATTGACGTTTGGATTCCCCCATTCCCACTCGCTGTATAGAGTAAACAGTCGAGCCACCCCGGGCAAGCCGCACCGCGACCGATGTCAAGGACAGTTCGTGAGTGTCCGTCTCTGCCGATGGATCGAGCGCAGCGTTTGCAAGCCGGGTAAAATTGCTGCGAATCTGAATCGGGAGCCAAGATTGGTTCGGCCTATGCGCCAGAGTCTCAATACCGTGATCGCTTGGGTTGCTGAAGCACCTTGGTTGAACCGGAAGCGTCTGCGGGTTTATCCGAAAATTTTCCTCGTCGCTTTGCGGTGAATGTCAAAACATATGGGTGATGACGGCACATGGGATGGTAAGCCGCGAGGGCAAACCCATCGGCGTTGACTTCTCGTGCTACTGGGCGGCTTCCGCAATGGCGCTTAGAGGAGAACCGTCGGCAGTCTTGATGACCTCAAAACGGCTCTACGCCGTGGAAGAAGAAGCGGTTGGGCAAGGGACCTTTGTGGCCCTATGGTACTACCCGCCAACGTTCCTGATAATTGTTCTGCCAGCGGCGCTTGTGGGCTACCTATGGGCGCTCGGCATATGGACGACGCTTACGTTTGCCGGCTACTCGATGGTGCTGCGGAAAATCATTCCGCGCGCGGAGACGTTTTGGCCAGCCCTGGCTTTTCCCGGCGTGTTCGCCAACCTACAAAACGGACAAAACGGATTGCTCACATTTTCCCTGCTTGGGGGCGCGCTGCTATCGCTCGAAAGCAGACCACTGTTGGCTGGCGCGCTTTTCGGCCTTTTGACGTACAAGCCGCAGATGGGAGTGCTGGTGCCACTCGTATTAGTTGCTACCGGGAGGTGGCGGGCCTTTTTCGCCGCCGCGGTTACGGCAATCGCCTTTGCCGGTATCTCACTTGTGATGTTCGGCGCCGGAACCTGGGGCGCGTTCTTGAATACGCTCGAACCTGCTCGGCGAGTGATTATCGGCGGCGGCGTGCGATTCTATACGATGCAAAGCGTATTTTCGGGGGCACGATTGCTGGGAGCAGGGACCAGGGCCGCTTACACTTCGCAAATCTTGGCTCCCGCCCTTGCCTCAAGTCGTCATACTGCGATGTCAGCGATCTAAACTCTTTTCCAGCGACCGATGGCGGCTACGACAGCGTGATTTGCCTCAACGTGCGCGAGCACGTCGCAGACGACCGCCGCGCGCTGAACAACATCAAAGGGGTACTGGCAATCATGGTCAGCGCGATGATCCTCGTGCCGCAAGGGCCGGGGAACTTCGGTACCCTCGATCAAGTGCTGGGCCATCAGCGCCGCTACACGCGTCAGACACTTGATAAACTTGCCGCGGACTGCGGGCTGGAGATTCGCGAGTTGATTGAGTTCAACCGCATCAGCACTATCGCATGGTATCTGAACGGGCGCATTCTGCGTCGGCGCAGCTTTGGTCTCGCGCAGGTTTGGTTGCTCAATCTGATCACGCCGCTGATGCGGCTGCTCGACAAGGTCGTGCCAATTCCGCCGACTGAGCCTAATCGCGGTGATGCGAAGCCGGGCCGACGAGGCTGAGTTGAGCAGTATGGGCGCTGAACCAACGCAGGCGGAATCGGTCGCCGCCGAGTAGTATGTCTCCAGGAAATCCCGCTCGGCATGTTGCACTCGAGCAACACGTGAGGCGCAATGGTGGGCGGTTCTGCTGATTGTCTTGCCAGGGCTGGCGTTTTCCTTGGTCGAGTACGGTGGCATATTTGGTGCTGTGCGACCGGAACAGGTTGGCGATGGACAATCGCGCGAAAATAGATGCCGCCAGGAAATCCGTCACGGTGACGACGCCTCCCTTGGCTCATAACGGCCTCTCGGGTTTTGCGCACCGGTTCAACAGCTGGCTGCGCGACCCTTCCTGGCTGACCGTCCAGCGCGTCAAATTTTATCCGGGCGCTCTGCTGTTTGTGTATCTGTACGCGGCTATAGCTCAACTCTTCCACGCTCATCACCTGATATTTGCAAGCGGCGCGTGCGTTGGCGGCGACTTCGTAAATCCCTACACGGCCTCAATCGTGGCGCTCAAAGGCGATCCCGCCTCTGTTTACGATATTCAGCGCCAGCACCTGCAGGAAGTGGCGGTAATGGGAGGTAAGGATTTCGGTGTTTTGGGGTTCCACTATCCGCCGATGTACCTTCTGATCGCGCTACCGCTTTCGATGCTGCCATTGGTCGCGTCGTGGGTCGTGTTCGAGACCGTAACGCTTGCCGGCTATCTTGCCGTTCTCCGGCGCGTCGCTCCTGTTCCTCTCGGACTTTGGCTTGCGATTGCATTTCCGGCGGTCATCATCAACTTTATGTGCGGCCAAAATGGTTTCCTGACCACCGCGCTTATCGGCGGCGGTCTGCTGCTTCTCGACCGAAGTCCGCTGTTTGCCGGGTTTCTGTTTGGCTTGATGGCCTACAAGCCGCAATTCGCGATATTGATTCCGCTCGCATTGATCGTAGCTCGCCAATGGCGCGCGCTCATTGCCACAGCAGTCAGCGCGATTCTGTTCGCGTTGGTTTCGCTCGCCGTCTTTGGCGCTCCAACATGGCGCGCGTTTATCGCCGGTCTCGCGTTCACACGGAAAATTGTCCTGGAACAGGGGGCGATCAACTTCCGGACCCTGCAAAGCATTTTTGGAGCAATCAGGATGTGGGGTGGCAGCGTCGATATGGCGTATATGTTCCAGGCGATTATCGCGCTATACGCGGCGGCCGCGGTGGTTTGGGTTTGGCAATCGCATCGCCCGTTCGCGCTCAAAGCCGCCACCTTGGCCGTTGGCTCCTTGATGGTTTCTCCATACGTTCTGCAATACGACCTGGTATTGCTCGCGCTCCCGATAGCGTGGCTGGCAATGGAGGGTTTCGAGAAGGGATTCTTACCCTACGAGAAAGTCGTGCTCACGGTCGCGTGGATTCTGCCCCGCGTCTCCTTGCCTGTCAGTCAGACTGCCAGAATCCCAATTGCCCCAATTGTGATCATCGCATTGATGACGGCAATCCTCCGGCGCGCCAGCCATCGCGAGCCCGCTGCTGACCAGCAGCATTCAGTTCATCTCCCGCATTTCGAGACGGCAGTCTCGTTGCCTCCGCCTGGGTTTGAGCGGTCGTCCTGATTTCCTTTCGGCACCTGATGCGGGTGTGCGCTCAGATCGGAGTCGTATTGGCCGGTTCCTCGATCACATTGTTTTCGAGATTGCTGATTCTCTCGATCTCGATTCGGACTACGTCACCCGGCCTTTTTTCAGCCTGCGCTTGGGGTGGACTCACGACATTCGCGGCGGCGCAACTTGCTTGATCATTCCTGGGCTGCGACAATCGCTGCCGCAATGCAGGAGGAGCCCACGCCTCACGCGGCAGAGCCGAGTCATACACCTGACCGGCACGGCCTGCTTGCTCTTTCGATATACCTGACGTTCTCGCTCCTGGTCTTTGGGCGCACGCTGCCGGGTCATTTTCGCGACGCGTACATCGGGACGGACGATCCGTCGGCACTTATGTGGTTTCTCGTGTGGTGGCCGCATGCGCTCGTTCACCATCTAGATCCATTTTTCACCGATCTGCTTTGGGCTCCGAGCGGCATCAACCTGGCTTGGACGACCTCGATCCCGCTGCCAAGCTTCGTCATCTGGCCCCTGACCGCCAGTGTTGGACCGATCGCGGCCTACAACGTTTTGTGCCTGGCGAGCCTGCCGCTCGGCGCATGGACGGCTTTCCTTTTTTGTCGTCACATCTGTCGCGCCTGGTGGCCTTCGTTGCTGGGCGGCTACATCTTCGGCTTCTCCGCCTATATGTTGGGGCATCAGGCTTTCGGCCAACTGAACCTGACCCTGGTTTTCCTGGTGCCGGTCGGGGGTTTGCTCGTCGTGCGCGCGATCGCGGGCGAACTTGCATTGGGAAGGTTCGTCGCCGCGATGGTGGCGCTGCTTGTCGCGCAGTTTCTTATCTCGATCGAAGTCTTCGCGACGATGACCGAATTTGGCGGGATGGCGCTGTTGCTGGGATGGTCGTTCGCGCCTTCTGACACAGGCAAGCGCATCCTGAGAGCATTGCGGCCGATCGCCATCGCGTATGCGATAGCGGCGGTCATCCTGAGTCCGTATCTCTACAGCATATTCGCCTTCGGCGCGCCGCGCGGAGCGATCTGGTCGCTCCATTCCTATTCCTCCGACCTCCTGAACTTCGTGGTGCCTGCGCCCACCAGTGAGTTCGGCGTGATTCCTCTCATCAGCCGTCTCTCTGCTCCGTTTCGGCCCTACGGCATTGCCGAAGTGGACGCCTACCTAGGGTTGCCGCTGATCATCCTTGCCGCCGCGTACGCCTGGTGGCACTGGCGCGAGCCGACCGGCAAGCTGCTGGTGGACTCGCTGATAATCACTTGCGTGCTGGCGATGGGACCGCTGCTGCACTTTCGCGGCGCGGTGCTGGGTGGGGCGCCGGGCAAGATCCTCGCGATGCTGCCGGCGCTCAACAAGGCGCTGCCGGCGCGCTTTATGATGTACGCCTTCCTCCTGCTCGCGATCATTGCGTCGATCTGGTTTGCGGCGAACCAGTTTGGCTCGGCAACAAAAATCGCGCTGGCCGTGATAATAGTGGTCTCGACGCTGCCGAACCTGTCCGGAAGTTACTGGACGAGCCGCGACGACTCGCCCGCATTCTTTACCACCGCGCTTCATCGCCAGTACCTTGCGTCGGGCGAGAATGTACTGATCCTGCCATTCGGGATTCGTGGCAACAGTATGCTGTGGCAGGCCGAGACCGATATGTACTTCAAGACGGTGGGCGGATACACGGGAACACTACAGCCCGAGTTTCATGACTGGCCGATCGTCGACGCGCTCCTCGGCGCGGCGTACCTGCCCGACGTGGGCGCGCAACTGAGCGCCTTCATGGCCCACCACGCAGTCAACACTATCGCGGTGGCCGATGGCGATGTCGACGCGAAAGCATGGCATGCGCTCGCGTCAGCTTGCTGCGCCGCGAAGGGGAGCGCCGGTGGTGTGACGCTCTACCGCGTGGCACCTGCCGCGCTGGCGCCTTACGCGACGGTCACCGCGCTTCAAATGGAACAGCAGGCCGATGCGACGGTGTTTGACACACTTTTGCTTGCGACCGATCAATGGCTCTCCGAGGGAAACAGTCTCGCCCGCCTGACTCCGCTCGAAGCGCAGGTGCACGGACTGCTGCCGGCCTCATGGCTTACGGGGCCAACCGCCGCAGGCTGGTCGATACAAGAGAATCCCATCACCGATCCAGGCCGGCGTTACCGTCTAGGCGCCTGGCTCGGCCCGATGGGCGACGGACACGCGAGCGTAGGGGTTTACGGTTCCTACGCCGCGCTTGAACCGATTATCGGTCGTTATCGCCACAGGGCAGTGCGCCTCTATTTCCCCTATCCTGAGTGGCTGGCCGCTGCTGGAGCCGACGCTCGGATCTCCGAAATGCACGGTCTGATGGTAATCGAGTTTGCGCGCGAACAACTCGCCGCGGCCGCTGCGGAGGTCAGGGCCTCCGGGTCGAGGACCCTGAAGACGACGGGGGCGCCAGCATTCGCCGACATCGGCGGCGCCAGAACCGCGCCATAGTTGATGAAGCGCGAAAGAGACGAAGGCGGGGCAGTCTACAGCGGGTAATCGATTGGCCAGCGCTCCTGCAGGTCGCGGTCGATCGCGCGGCGCGGCTTCTGGAGAGCGTAGTCGGCGTGCCAAGGGGGGCGAAATCTAAGGAGGAGGCGGCTCAGTTTTCCGGGGTGCGAAGGTCTTGCCTGGATGGTCTCATGTTCCGAATAGCGGATTCCATTCGACATCGGTGGCAGCATCTTCGCGCCCTCCCAGTGCGTTTGACACCGTACATCCCGCCCCTCCGAACCGCCTCTCCTCGACGAGAGATGCAGCAATCAATGTGCCACGAGCGGTTGATCAACAACGCCCCGAATCCGCGGAGCGCTTGCGCCAAGCAGTCAACCAAGGGCTACAAATTGTAGAATCGTTGCAACATTTTTGTCGCTGACGCTACTTATTTCGTTCCTCGCTTATCATAGATGCGCACCGGCCGGAGAGCCGATTGCGACGAGTAACTACTCCAGGACGCGAGGAAGTGCTGCTTGCCGTGCGTCAAGATTGCGCGCATCGATTGACGCCCGCGTTCCTGATGGTGACCGCAGGCATGCGGGCGGCAGAATTTTGCCGCGGCGATGCCAAAAGTCTGGTCATTGACACCGCCGGCCCCGCCCCGGCTCAGATTAATACGGTGCTGGCCGGTTCCTCGATCACCTTGTTTTCGAGCTTGCCGATTTTCTCGATCTCGATTCGGACCACGTCGCCCGCCTTGAGCCATTTGGGTGGATTCATCGCGGCGGCCACTCCGCCCGGCGTGCCGGTCGAAACGATCGTCCCCGGCATCAAGGTGAATACCGTAGACAGGGTCTCGATCTGGGCGAAGCAGTCGAAGATCAGATTCTTGGTGCTGGAATGCTGGCGCTGTTCGCCGTTGACGAACGTCTTCAGGTCCAGCTTGTGCGGATCGCCAATTTCGTCCGGGGTAACGATCCATGGGCCGACGGGGCCGTGCGTGTCGAACGACTTGCCCAGCGTCATCGTCGGCGAGCGGCGCTGCCAGTCGCGCACGCTCACGTCGTTTACGATCACGTAGCCCGCGATTACCTCGTGGGCGCGAGCGCGCGGCACGTGGCGGCATCGCCGGCCGATCACGAAGCCGAGTTCGCCCTCGTAATCCAGCGCTGACGACGTGCGCGGCAGGTGAATCGGATCGCCCGGCCCCGTCACGCAACTCGACTGCTTGTTGAAGAACATCGGAAACTCGGGACGCTTCATCCTCGTTTCTTCGACGTGGTCGGCGTAGTTGAGCCCGATGGCGAGAAACTCGGGCGGCCGCGCGATGGGCGCCTCGAGCTTGACGCTCTTAAGCGCAATCCGGTTGGCGGAATTCTTCGCCGCACCCGCCGCGCGATCGATTGCGTACGGGCCCTCCATCAGGAACGCGGTCATCTCGCGCGGCAACTCAGGCTCGGCTGCCGCAAGGTCGACAATAGAGTCCTCGACGACGACGCCGATTCGCGTCGCGCCGCCATGGGTGAAGGTTGCGAGTTTCATTCGACTCCGCTTAGGTTCGTTCCGTCAAATTGATTTTCAAACTACTGAATGGCGCCCATCAGCCGCCGCATAGTTGCGGGGTCGAGTCCCTTGGCAGCGTCGTATTTCTTCAGCTCCGATTCGGGCACGCCGGCGTGAAAGTCACGCGCGAGTTCGTCGGGGTTGAAGTTCACGCCAATCGGGTTCTTTTGCATCGCTTCGCTCTGGAAGAATCCCTTCAGCTCTTCGACCGAATCGAAATTGTCGATCTGCAACTCGACGCGGTTGCCGTCCGGGTCGCGATAGTACATCGACGTGGTTGGTCCGTGATTGATCGTCACGACCGGCAGGATGCCGGCCTGCTTCAGGCGTTCGTAAGTGAAAACCAGGTCGCCGAGATTGGCGTAGGTGTAAGCGAGATGGTCCAGCCCCACCGAGTGGCGCGGCTTGTCCTGGAGTCCCGGCACCGCGGCGATCGCGATCCGGTGATGCTCGTCGTCGTAAGTGAGGAACGCGAGCATGCCGTTGCTGTGCACGACCTCGGCCTGCAGCACGGTAGTGTACCAATCGACCATCGCCTGGAATTGCTTGGTGGCGAGCACGGCGTGCGCGAATTTCGCGGGCACAACGCGCCGGTTCCCGTCGCGGTCACCTGCTGACTTTGCTGGCATCGCGATTCCTCCTTCGACGGCGTTTCGACCCGGCGCGGAAAGCCGGTGTCGCTACCCTCTTATCGCAATGATCGACCCGCCGGACAAGGCGGGCGAGGTCACTTTCGACGCACGCAAAAGAGGACGCCCGCCGGTGCGTGCCCCCCTTTGGGAACGCACCGGCGGGCGTGGGACTCGGAATTTTCTAATTCCCCGGTTCGCTTTTGATTTTTCCCGGCGGGGGCTCCGCTCATCGCGGAGACTCCCCGCCAGGGCGCGCTCGGGGGATTGACGCCTTTACAAAATGAACCAGCAGCTCGCGGCTACGATGTAGAAGACGGCGCAGGCGACCAGGGCAAAGATGGCCATCTCGTCGAGTTGGTCGCCGAGCCGGGATTTGAAGCTCTTGGACGGGTTCTGCCCGCCGTCATCGGAGGGGAACTGTTCGTGATAGAGCGTTGAAAACATCGCTGTTCCTCCTAATCTTTGGGCCCTTCACCCAATAGGCGTTACATTCGATTGAACAATTTGTTCAGCGGGTTTAACGCGGAGGCGTCTCGGACTAAGTAACTGAAAACTAAAGAGATTTTTGTACTTTCAACATGCTGAGCGAAGCGAAAAATCCCGAATCCTTCTCTAAAACGCACTTCCAACCCAACCATCTGCAATGCAACCCAGAGGTTGCATCTCATCGCGAGGGGAAGCTAACGTAAGCGCAACTCGAAGGTTGCATATGGCGACAAACACCGATCGCATCGAGAAGAAGGTCCTCTTACACGCCCCGATCGATCGCGTATGGCGCGCGATCATCGACTCCAGACAGTTCGGCAGTTGGTTCGGCGTTAAGTTCGACGGCCCCTTCGTCGCGGGCCAGAGCATCGACGGCAGGATCGAACCGACCACCGTTGACGCGGAGGTGGCCAAGCTTCAGGAACCCCACAAGGGGATGCGGTTTGAGTTCGCCGTCGACCGTATCGAGCCGATGCGGCTCTTCTCCTTCCGCTGGCATCCGTACGCCGTCGAGCCCGGCGTCGACTACTCGAAAGAGCAGGCGACCCTGGTCGTGTTCGAGCTCGAAGAGGTGTCCGGCGGCACGATGCTGACGGTCACCGAGTCGGGTTTCGACCGGATTCCAATCGAGCGGCGCGCCAAGGCCTTCGCAGCCAACAGCGACGGATGGGAGCACCAGATGAAGCTGATTGCGAAGTACCTCGCACAGGCGGCCTGACGGCAGCGCGATGTCGCCCACCCGCACTTCCGCCGCCCCGAAACTCGTCGAGGCCGCACCCATCTTCGCCGTGCTGGGCGACGTGACACGATTGCACATCGTCGCTCGGCTGTGCGGCGAGGGGCCACTGTCAATCATGCACCTGGCGGACGGGGCATCGGTTTCGCGCCAGGCGATCACGAAGCATCTGCATGCCCTCGAAAGGGCCGGGCTCGCGCGCAGCTCCCACGTTGGCCGCGAATGCATTTGGGAGCTCCGTACGGAGCGGCTCTCTGACGCGCGGCGCTATCTCGATCAGATTTCGCAGGATTGGGACGTGGCCATAGACCGGCTGCGGGCATTCGTCGAAAAGGAGGAGCAATGAAGCTCGGCCCCGCATAGAGAAGCGATGCCCGATCGGGCAATCTTGTACGAGCCGCCCACAATCGGCACAGTCTTGTTAACGGGACGCGACGTGACCAGGAACGGAAACTTTTTCAATCTCTACAACCACGATTTCGTGCGAATCGCGGTTGGCGTGCCGTCGGTTCGCGTCGCCGACCCCGCCTACAACGCCGAACACACCATTGCGCTGATTCGCGAGGCCGCCGAGCGCAAGGCGGTGCTCGCGCTGTTTCCCGAATTAGGGTTGACGGCGTATTCGTGCGACGACTTGTTTCAGCAGCGTGCGCTGCTCGACGCATGCCTCGACGCAATCGCCGCGGTGGCCGAGGCGACTGCGAAGCTTTCGATCGTCAGCGTGGTCGGGGCGCCGCTCCAGATCGATCATCATCTATATAACTGCGCAGTTGTGATTCATCGCGGGCGGATTCTCGGCGTCGTGCCGAAGACGAACCTCCCCAACTACCGCGAATTCTACGAGCCGCGGCAATTCAGCTCCGCCGACGCCGCGACGCGCGACGAGATCGATCTCGCTGGGAGCCGCGCGGCGCCGTTCGGCAACAACCTCATCTTCCAGCACGAGGAGCAGCCGTTGCTCGCGTTTCACGCCGAGATTTGCGAGGACCTGTGGGTGCCGATTTCGCCGTCGTCGTACGCTGCGCTTGCCGGTGCGACGGTGCTGCTGAACCTGTCGGCGTCGAACATCACGATCGGCAAGGCCGACTACCGTCGTTCGCTGGTCGCCAGCCAATCCGCGCGATGCCTCGCGGCCTACGCGTACTCAGCGGCGGGAGTGGGCGAGTCGACAACCGATCTCGCCTGGGATGGGCACGCGCTGATCGCGGAGAACGGCAACATTATCGCCGAATCCGAGCGCTTCAAGGACCAGCCGCAAGTGGTGTGCGCGGAGATCGATCTCGAACGGCTGTCGCAGGAGCGGATGCGTCAAAACACGTTCGGCGACACGGCCCATCGTGAGCTCGAGCGGGTGCGGCTTTTCCGTCGCATTTCGTTTTCAGCGGAGTTGCCGCGGCGCGGGAAGATGCTTCCGACCCGGCGCTACGAGCGGTTCCCTTACGTGCCGTCGGATCCCGCAACGCGCGACGAGCGATGCGCCGAAGTCTTCGACATCCAGGTGCAGGGCCTCGCGACCCGCATTCGCTCGACCGGGCTCGAGCGGGTCGTGATCGGCGTATCGGGCGGGATCGATTCGACTCACGCGCTGCTGGTATGCGCGCGCGCGATGGACCGGCTCGGCTCGCCGCGCAAGAACATTCTGGCCGTCACGATGCCGGGCTTCGCGACCAGCGCGCGCACGCTCGAGCAGGCGCGCCGCCTGATGAAGGGGCTCGGCTGCGCGACCGACGAAATAGACATCCGGCCGAGTTGCATGCAGATGCTCAAGGACATCGGGCATCCCTACGCCGAGGGCAAGGAAGTTTACGACGTCACGTTCGAGAACGTGCAGGCGGGCGAACGCACCAGCCATCTTTTCCGATTGGCCAACCTGCGCGGCGGGCTGGTGGTCGGCACCGGCGACTTGAGCGAGCTCGCGCTTGGATGGTGCACCTACGGCGTTGGCGATCACATGTCGCATTACAGCGTCAACGCGAGCGTGCCGAAAACGTTGATCCAGCACGTCATTCGATGGCTGGCGCAAACCGAGAGTCTCGGCCGCCAGACCAGTGCGACGCTGCTCGAGATACTCGCGACGCCAATCAGCCCCGAGCTGATTCCCGGCACGTCGGCGGACGGGCATCCGAGCCACGACACCGAGGCGACGATTGGCCCCTACGAGCTGCACGATTTCTTCCTCTACTACACGCTGCGCTTCGGCTACCCGCCGCCGAAGGTCGCGTTCCTGGCTTACAACGCGTGGCGCGACAAGGACGCCGGCGAGTGGCCGGATGTCCCGCGCGAGCGCCGCAACCAGTACGACATCGCGACCATCAAGGGACATCTGCATACGTTCCTGTACCGCTTCTTCCAGTTGAGCCAGTTCAAGCGCAGCACCATTCCAAACGCGCCCAAGGTCGGCTCGGGCGGCTCGCTGTCGCCGCGCGGCGACTGGCGGGCGCCCTCGGACAGCGAAGCGACCGCATGGCTCGAGCAATTGAAGTCGATCCCCGACAAAGATTAGTCTCGCCATCTTTTTTTTCGCAGGGCGGCTTGCAGGCTCTTCGCGATTCAGTGAAATTGATGGGCGGTTTGACCGTTTAGAGGCGCCCCACGCGCGTTCTGCGCGGAAGGAGTGAGATGCTGACGTCCTTGCGAACGAAATTTTCCTTGCTTGTGCTGGCCGCGGCGGCGCTGGCTGCGCCCGCCTCTGCTCAGTTGACTCCCAAACCGGATGAATCGCCGTCGGCGATGCGTGCCCCGAGCCCCGCGCCAAAGGGGGCTGCGACCCGCACGGCGCCGCAATTGGCGGCTGAGAAGGAAGCCGAGAAGAGTACGCCACAGCAGCGGGAATTGGCGCACAAGGTCGCCAACGCCATGTACAACAAAGACTTCGCCGCGATGAAGCAGCTGTTCGCCTCGTCCACGCTGAAATGCATCGGCAAGAATCAGGATTTTCTGCAGGACCGGATCAGGCGGCAATTCGAACTTCCGATTAGCCGGAATTTTCACCTGACGATTACCAAGCTGCCGCCAAATGTGATGAATGCGACGAAGTATGCCACCTACCCGATGCCGGCGACTCATCTGATGGGAATGGAATTTACGACCCCGGACGGCACCACCGCCACGGTGAACCTGACGATCGGCCAGGAAGATGGAAAGTGGTACGAGGTACAGCCGTGTCCAACGGAACTCGGGATGCAACGGTTTGCCAGGCTGCAGAAGATGCGGACGCAGCAGCGCGAACGGATAAAGGCGGCGATGGCGCAGATCAAGGACCCGGTCAAGTCGCAGCTCCTCGCGCTGATCGGCAAGCACGACAGCGTCGGTGCGTGGAAGCTCTGCATGAGCTCCCTGAAAATGGACTTTCCGACCTCTCGGGGAATTGTTGCGATACTCGCGGGTGACGAGAGTTAACGAAGCCGCGGGAGAACGGTCACGAAAGTCGGACTTCATCTGCCCCAGATCGGCGCCGCGCCCGGCGAAATCGCGCAGGCCGCGAGGCGCGCCGAACAGGCTGGCTACGAATCAATCTGGGTCAGCGATCATCTGATAGTGCCCGAATCGGGCGGACGGTTGCCCGCGCTCGAAATATTGGAACCCATCGCGACGCTGGCCTACGCCGCTGCCCTCACCAGCCGCATCAAGCTCGCGACCAGCGTGATCGTGGTGCCGTATCGCAACGCGATTCATCTCGCCAAGGAACTCGCTACGCTCGACCGGCTGTCGTCCGGCCGCGTCGTCGCGGGAGTGGCCAGCGGATGGCTCGAAGCCGAGTTTCGCGCGCTCGGCGTATCATTCGAAAAACGCGGCGCCTACACCGACGAGGCAATCGCCCTGATGCGCGCGGTGTGGTCCGCCGCAGTTCCGGAATTTCACGGTGAGTTCTTCGACCTAACAGGCATGCGCTTCGGGCCGCGTCCCGCCGCAGGCAACATCCCGATTTGGGTAGGCGGCATAAGCCGTCGCGCTATTCGCCGCGCCGTCGAACTCGGCGACGGCTGGCATGGCACCCGGATGAATCCCGGCCAAGTCGCCGAGCGCATCGGATGGATTCGCGCGCTTGCCGCCCGCCGTGGCCGCAGCCTCGACGGCTTCTCGATAAGTCATCGCCTGTATCTGGGCTTCGCGCCGAAATGGACCGACACCGGAGGTTACGTCGAAGGTATCCTGGCGCCGCCCGCCGAGATCGCCGACTACCTGAATCGCTTCGCCGCGATCGGCGTCGATGAGATCCTGATAAGCCCGCTCGGCGGCGAGCCCCTCGCAAAATTTCTCGATCGCTTCGACGCCGAAGTCCGCCCCCGGCTGGCGTAAAGAGAAAAGGCCGCCGACTTGCTCGCGGTGCGATTGCTCCTGTAGACTCGTGTCGCTTTCACTAGCGCTGTAAAGGGTTCTGGCGTTTAGAGCAATCGTCGCATCGCCTGTGCCGCTCGGACAGTTACGATTCGTGTAACCGACAAACTCGCCGCCGAAGAGCACGCTGCGGAGATATCTGGCGATGCTCGCGCACGTCTCGCGCTGGCATTTGATCGGCGTGGTTGTCGCGTCGGTCCTGTTTTCGTTGAGCGAGGACATCGGCTTTGCGCTGCTGCTGCCCACCCTGCAGGTGGCCGGCTTTAATCTCGCCGGACAGGGCGAAGCCGGACACTACGCGGCGATGGCTTCGAACGCATTCGTTGCGATCGGAGTGCAGCCGTCGCTGATTCTGCTGCTCGGCGTATTCGTGATGCTGGTTGGCGCGCGAACCGTGCTGGGACAAATCCAGGGCGTGTGGACTTATGCGGTTCAACAGGAAGTCGAGCTTCATTTGCGCCGCAGCCTCTACCATGCGATTGCCGACGCAAACTGGTTGTTCGTATGCCGCAGCCGCGCTTCGGATTTCACTCACGCGCTGACCCATGAAGTCTATCGGGTTGGCCTCGGCACCAATCTCGCTCTCGTACTGGCCGGCGAAGCGGTGCTCGGAATCCTCTACATGGCGATCGCGTTTGCGCTGTCGGCCGGGATGACCGTACTGGTGCTGGTCTCCGGCGCGTTTCTGACGTTCGTTTTTCGCGGACGCACGCACGCGATCGAAAGGCAGGGCGAGGATGTCTCCGCCACCAACAAGTCGCTTTACTCCGCCACCATCGAGCATCTGCAAAGCCTCAAAGCGGCCAAGACCTATGGCGCCGAGGAGCGCAATTATTCGATCTTCTCCAACCTGAGTGCCGAGGTAGCCCGGGCCAACCTGGACAGCACCCGCCAGCAGGCGATCGCTGCAACCTGGTTCGAACTCGGCTCGGTCGTAATCCTCGCGGTGGTCCTGTTCGTGTCGATTCGAGTGCTGGCGGTGCCGCCCGCGTCGATTCTGATCCTGTTGCTGCTGTTCGCGCGCGTGATGCCGCGAATCATGAGCGGCCAGCAGCACTACCGCGCGTTCGTCAACTCGCTGCCTTCGTTCGGCAACCTGCTCGATATCGAAGCGCGATGCGCCGCCGCGGCCGAGCCCGCTGTGCCTTCGTCCGATCGCCTGGTGCTCACGCGCGAACTTGCGGCCGATGGCGTGTCGTTTGCCTACAGCGAGGGACGCGTGCCGGCCGTGAGAGATTTAAGCCTGGTGATTCCGGCGGGCAGAGTCGTCGCGCTGGTCGGACCTTCGGGCGCCGGCAAGAGCACCATCGCCGACATCCTGATGGGACTCATCCTGCCCGACTCGGGAACGCTGAGGCTCGACGGCCGACCGCTCGGACCCGACGGCGTGCGCGGATGGCGCGATCAGATTGGCTACGTAGCGCCCGACACGTTTCTGTTTCACGACACGATTCGCGCCAACCTCAAGTGGGCCCGGCCCGATGCAAGCGAGGACGAAATGCTCGCGGCGCTGAGACAAGCGTCGGCATTCGATTTCGTCGCCGGGCTGAAGGACGGTCTCGATACTGTCGTCGGCGACCGCGGCATGATGCTGTCGCAGGGCGAGCGCCAACGCCTGGCGCTGGCGCGCGCATTCCTGCGCCGTCCTTCGATGCTGATCCTTGACGAGGCGACCAACAGCCTCGATTCCGAAAATGAAGGGCGCGTGCTCGATGCGATCGAAAGCCGGCGCGGCGAACTCACCGTCGTGCTGATCGCGCATCGCCTGTCGACCATCCGATGGGCCGATCTGATTTACGTCGTCGAAGGCGGCAAGGTGGTCGAGTCGGGCGATTGGTCGTCGTTGAGCGCGCTGCGCGACGGCCGTTTCCGCGCGCTGTAGGAAGCGCAGAGCCTGACCATCTAGCCCGCGACTAGGTCTTGTTAACAACCCGAGAGACGGCTCGTACCCTCGTCATATTCTATTAATCCGCCACTAATTGTTCCGACATGTCTCTGAACTAGGGTGACGCCGTTCGTTGAGCGCAGACGCTTGCGCTTAGCGGCGCCATAGATCGCCTGGTGGGAGGGGACATGAACATTCGATCGCGTGTATCGTCGTTTTTGTTGCCAGCGGTGGCGGGCCTCGCGCTGCTTGTGAGCGGATGCGCGCAGCAACGCGAGTTGGGTTGGTGCACCGTTTACGGCGCCGCCGCGGGCGCACTGATCGGCACTGGTGCTGGTTTCGGTATCGGGGAGGCCAGCGAGCACAAAGACGGCTCGCAATCGCGAGTTATCGCTGGTGCGATTGCAGGCGCGGGAATCGGCGCTGTGATAGGCGGAGTCGCGGGTCATTATTATTGCGATCCGATCGTACAACCGCCGCCGCCTCCGCCGCCGCCTCCGCCGCCTCCACCACCACCGCCGCCTCCTCCGCCGGTGAAAGAGAAGCTGGTGCTTCGCGGCGTGCATTTTGATTTCAACAAGGCGAACATCCGTCCCGGCGATGCGGCCGTGCTCGACGAGGCTGCCTCAACGCTCAAGGCCAATCCCGACGTTGATTTCGATGTGAATGGATATTGCGATGCGATCGGGGGCGAGGAGTACAACTTGCGGCTATCCGACCGGCGCGCCAACGCCGTCGTGGATTACCTGGTCAAGGATGGAGTCAACGAGAGCCGGCTGCATCCGCACGGCTACGGCAAGACCGATTTCGTGGCGACCAATGATACTGCGGAAGGACGCGCGCAAAACCGTCGCGTCGAGCTGGTGCCCGAACAATAGGACGCATAGATGCAACGGGGCGCTCGCAATCGCGCGAGCGCCCCGCGTCTATAGACAGGATTCAGAATGCGAGAGGGGGGACTTGAACCCCCACGCCTTGCGGCACCGGATCCTAAGTCCTGCAAGGGGTGTTTTCCGAGATCAGCTCACGTCATATAACGCAGGAAATATAAGAGTTTCAGCGAATGACATCATCTCAGACCATGCTGAAAAATCCGAAAGTGGGCACTAAGTGGGCACTAAAATCGCCCGCTGAGTCCCGCGAAGATGCTCCTCAATCTGTGAGCATATTATCCGCCTCGATCTAACGCTGACAAACACTCCGTCGGCGGGTGTTCGACTAGCCGCACGAGTCAGGGTCTCTACTTTTTCGCTCCGCTAAACAGTTCGAACACTGCACTACTTTTTGTGGATTCCATTTCTCGCTCCTCGCTCGCGGTCCGCTAATGGCAAGGAACTTGCTCAACCAACAAATCCAGCGAGCCGCACTTTGATGTGTGAGTTCGGAATTTCTGCGGTGAGGCGTCGGTATGGAGAGCAACGTCTATCTCGAAGCGCGTCGAGAATGGGATGAGCGATACGCCGACCTCGTTCTCGGCAAACGTAACTGGCAGATTGCCGCAGGCGGACTTCTGGTCCTTGGTCTGATTCTCGCCAGCGGAATGGTCTGGCTGAGCGAACGGAGCCGCTACATCCCGTATGTCGTCGAAGTCGACAAGCTGGGATACGCGCTGACGGTCCCGCAACCCCTCACGCCGGTGGCCCTGCCGGACGTGACCGCGCGAATGGAACGCTACGAGGTAGCGGCCTTCATTCGCGACGCTCGCTCGGTCACCAGCGATGCGCAGGTAGAGCATCAGACGCTCAACGCGCTGCTCGCGCATACGCGCGGCGCCGCGGACCGGTTTCTCGACGAGTACTACCACTCCGACAATTTCTCCCATAACCCGTTCAAGATCGCCGAGAAGCAGACCGTCTCGGTTCAGATCGATTCGATCCTTCAGCTCTCGCCGCGCAGCTATCAGGTGCGATGGACCGAGCAGCAGCGTGACCTGAACGGCGTCGCGGTCGGGTCACCGTCCCATTGGGAGGCGGCGCTTGAAACCGAAATTGTTTCGCCGAGTTCCGATGACGCGATCGTCAGCAACCCTCTCGGGTTTTGCGTAACGCAGATCAGCTGGACCGAACAGCAAGGTTAGGCCGGCAACAAGACGAGTAGGAGGCAGAGCGATGAGACGGATCGCCATCGCGGGAGCATTCACGCTTGGCGCTGACGTTGGGAGCATGCGCGGCGAAGCAGCCGCCAACACCGCCACCGCTCAACCTGGTCACCGAAGCCGAACCGAAAGCGGAAGCGCCGCCAGCTCTGCCAACTCCGGAGCAGATCCTTGCAGCACAGCCGCCCGAGGTTCAGCAGGCGATCAAAGAGCACGACAAGAGCGGCGATTGGGCGATCTACAGAACACCGGGTTACACGCTCTATCCGTATAACCAAGGCCCCCAGCCGGCACTCGATTGCGAGCCGCTACGAACTTCAGACATTCAGCTGCAGCCAGGAGAGACGATCACCGACGTTGCGATTGGTGACAGCGAGCGCTGGATGGCAACGCCCGCTTCCTCGGGAGACCCGCGAAACCCTGTGCCGCATCTCGCAGTTAAGCCGCAAGCTCCGGGCATCCAGACCAACCTTACGATCTACACGACGAAGCACATCTACCACTTGCTGCTCCGCTCGCGCGGAAGCCACGCGGTGCAGGAGGTCGAGTTCTACTACCCCGACGAGCTGATGACGGCGATGAAAAATGCCGACTCCGCCGCCAAGGCACAACAGGATGCCGCGGCCGATCCGCCGGGCGATGACTCCGGCAACGTCGTGAAGGTTGCCAACGTCGATCCGGCACAACTCAACTTCGCATACACGGTGGGCGGAGCGAACGTTCCGTGGAAACCGATTCGCGCCTTCGATGACGGTTCGCACGTGTACATCCAGATGCCACCGGGAATGAAGTCGAGTGAAGCGCCGGCGCTGCTTGTGAACGCAGGCAGCGGAACCCAGATGGTGAACTACCGGGTCAAGGGCAACTACTACGTCGTCGACCGCTTAGTCACCGACGCAATTCTCGTATCAGGAGTCGGACGCGATCAGGACCGAGTGACGATCAGCTACGCGGGAGCGGCGAGGTGAGAACCATGGCGACTGAGGATATCAGACTCGACGGCCAGGGCGATCTTCGGGACGAACCGGAAGGCTTGCTGGAGCAGGAGCACCCCGGAGGCGGTCGATTCAACAGGCTCATACTGATTACCTTCGCCGTCGTCGCGATTGTGAGCGGCGTGGTGGTGGCGCTGGGCGTGGAGTCGTCCGGTATCGGGCAGAGTGCGCTACAGAAGCCCGCTGACGATCCCGGAGCATCTGCACGCGACAACGGAGAGATCGCGGACCTCGCCGCGAACGGCGGCAAACGGCTCGCAGCACCAACTTTCGTACCACCTCCAGCGGTCGTCGCGACCGTACAAGCGCCCATCCAACAGACACCGCCGCGACCGCCCAGCCGTTACGCGCAGTGGGCGGAAGAGAAGTACATGAAGGCGCTTGAATCGCCGCAGATGGTCTCCGCGTTCCACGATGGCGGGACGCTGGAAATCGCCCGCACAAATGGCCAGCAAGGCACGAACTTCAACGTTGGCAATTCCACTGATCAGGCCGTGACGCTTCACCCGCCCGCATCGGCGTTCTCGGTGATGGCGGGAAGCGTGATTCCCGCCGTACTCGTGAGCGGGATCAACTCGGACTTGCCGGGGCCGATCCTCGCCCAGGTCAGTCAGAACGTCTTCGACAGCGCCACCGGAAAATACCTGCTGGTCCCGCAGGGCAGCAGGCTCATCGGCATATACCAGAACGCTTCCACTTATGGTCAGCAACGCGTCGAGATCGCATGGCAGCGGCTCATCTTCCCGAACACCTCGAGCATGGATCTCCCGCAGATGCCGGGAGCCGACCAGGGCGGCTACTCGGGTTTCACCGACGAAGTGAACAACCACTACTTGAGAACGTTTGGCACCGCGGCGGTCATGAGTCTTATCAGCGCCGGCCAGATGGTCGGACAGATGGCGACGTTCGGAGGCGGTGGCACTTACGGTCCCTACGGGTACTCACAGCCGAACCAGTGGGCGATGGCGAGTCAGACGGCCGGTTCAGCTGCCTCAGGACAGTTCGGCTCCGTGGGTCAGCAGATGATCGGCCAGGGGATGAATCGCCCACCGACGATCGAGATCCGGCCCGGCTACCAGTTCAACGTGATGGTCACAGAGGACCTCGTGTTTCCGGCGGCCTACAAAGGCTGAACGTACACAAATCGTACACGGAGCGTATGCGCGATTGTGCACGAAACGTACACAAAACCGATTCAAGGAGAAGGGCGATGGGAGTGCTGAAACGCAAGGAAGAACCGACCGAGACGATCACGTTGCGCGTCCCGGCTTCGGTGAAGGCGGAGATCGATCGGCTGCGCGAGCGCACCAGTGAGGCGGGTTTCGATCTGAACGCGACAATCTGCGAATCGATCATTCGCCTGACGCGACAGATGCGCGACGAGATGGATGGGTTGGAGGGGAAGACCGCGGGGAGAGACCGTTCTCGAAAGCCTGCAAAAGCGAACGGACTGGCACATTCAGATCGGATGCTTCCCGCCGGCGCTGCTGATGGTCAGGGCGGAGTGTGAAGCGATGTGCGTCGGAGTTCGGGATGGAGTGCGATCTATGATCGAACTGCAGAGATTTCGTGCGGGCGGACGGAGGGCTCTGAGTGGTGTGTTCGGAGTGGTGAAGGAGTGGGGTAAAGGGCGTTCGTTCGTAGAGCAAGATAAAGCATCTGCGGTGCAGTGCCGCAGATCCTCCGTTTTCTCCAAACTTCTCACGGCCTTTCCCCCACTTGAGAGCATCCTGGTCGGCCAACTGTACAGTACGGCGAAAATCGCCTCGGAGCGGGTCGTTCCAAGGCTGCATTTCGAGTGTTTTCGGCACGCGCGCAGACCCGTCTTGGCGATGCTCGGACCAGTGATTGCAGTGGCCTTCTTGGTCGCGCTGGGCAGGGTCCTTGGTCTGCGCATTTCACTCACCGACAGCGCCGCACCAGCAGGGATTTACCGGATCGTACGCGGAGTATCCGTCAAACACGGCGAGCTCGTTGGTGCCTGCTTGCCGGCATCGATCGCACAGGAAGGACTCGCTCGCGGTTACCTTCAACAAGGCGATTGCCCGAGCGGAGCCGAGCCGGTCGCGAAGATTGTTGGAGCCCTTCCCGGTGACGTTTTGGAAGTGCAGCCCGGATGGGTTTCCGTCGACGGACAGGTGTTCGCAGACAGCGCCGTCGCAGCACACGACAGCATAGGCCGACCATTGCCACATGTACCTTGGGGCAGGCGCCAGGTCGCGCCGGGCGAGGTCTGGCTGTTCGGCTTCCATAACGTGCGGAGCTGGGACGCGCGCTACTTCGGACCGGTTCCGCTTTCAGAAGTTCGAGCCGCGCTCAAGCCGGTTCTCACTTGGTGAATCATGGCGACGAACGGACATAGCCACGAGCAAGGACTCAGAGTCCATCACCTCGCCAATCTTGGCGGATTGGTAGCAATAGCCGGCCTTGACCGCGAGCCCCCAGACTTCCTGCTCGGAGCGTTACTCAGCGTCTCGCACGAGAGCGCAACCCTCGATGCGGCGCAGCGCGCGCGGGTCGCAGCGGCCGGACGAGAGCGGCTCGAGGAGCGGGCCACCAGCAAGCGCGCGTGGAAGTCGTGGAGCCGCGCAAAGGAACTTCATTCGGTCACACTCAGCAGTGCGCAGGTCAGAGAAATCATCGAGGCACTGCACGAACACGCGCCGGAGAATTCGGCGCAACTCATTGCCAGCTTGAGCGCATTGCTCACGGAGTCGACGCATGAGCCGGCGTAGGTTCTTCGGCCAGAAGGAGGTCGATATCAAGCTCCGTCTCGCGCCGACGGAGCGTCCGCGCCCGCTGATTCCGTGGTGGGCGGTTGCGTTGCGGCGAGTGCGGGTAAGGTGGGGAATTCGACGCCAATCGTGGGGCAGTCTCAGCGGCGGGCAGACGTGGCGGCGAGTCGCGCTGGACCCGCACGTCTACTCCCGCCGTTCCGTGGTCAAAGCGTCGTTCAAGCGCAACGACCATACCGGCGGTTGGGCCGCTCACGCCCGCTACCTGTCACGCGAAGGAGCGCAGCAGGAACAGGGAAAGGGTAGGGGCTTTGATGCCGAGCATGACGGGCTGGATATGGTCCCGCTCGTGCGCGACTGGGAGAAACACGACGAGTTGCTCTGGCGCTTCATCGTCTCACCGGAGGACGCCTCAAGGCTGGATCTTCGGGAACACGTGCGTGGCCTGGTCGAACAGATGGAGCGCGATCTCGATACGAAGCTTCAGTGGGTCGCAATCGATCATCACAACACCGACGACGCCCATGTCCATCTCCTAGTGCGAGGCGTTCGAGACGACGGACGGACTCTGCAGATCGACCGCGAATACCTGAAGCTCGGCATGCGCGGGCGAAGCCAGGAGATCGCAACGAGGGAGCTTGGGCCGCGACTCGAACCCGAGGTGCTGCATGCGCGCGAGCGCGTGATCCGAAAAGAGCAATGGACCGAAATTGACCGATCGCTGCAACGCAAGGCGAACGAGTCCGGTCTCGTAAGTTACGAGCAGTTCCAACCGCGCAGCGATGCCGCCCGCGTGAGGGCGGAGCAGGACGTGGCGCGATTGCAGTTCCTCGAAGGCATGGGCCTCGCCCAGCGTGTTGGTGAGGCAAGCTGGAAGCTCTCGCAAGACCACGAGCGCGATCTTCGTGAACGCCAGATCTCGAAAGACATCATCAAGAGCCGGGCGCGCAGCCAGCCGCGCGACATCGATCGTGGACTTGATCGCGGCTTCGACAAAACGAGGGATCGCAATGGCTGAACAACGCCCCTATCGCCTCTCAGGCACAGCGGCCGACACGCGTCTCAGTCAGATCAAGATTGTCGTCCTGCTCTCGCTGGGATCGGTGTTCGTGGTGGTCAACTGGATGACGACTCAACATGCCGCACGACTCTTCGGCTACTCGCCGGCGCTCGGCCAGCCGTGGTGCGATTTTCCGCCGGTCGGATCGCTCTACCGTCCGTGGAACTGGATGGTTTGGTGGTTACGCTGGCACTCCGACCCGACCCTCGCGCCACTCTGGGATCTGTGCGTGCGTGAGGCGGTCTACCCGATGGTTACGCTGACCGCAGTCGCGATGGGCGCGATTGCAGTCGCCCGGCATGGATGGTTCCAGAATCCATCCGATCTGCATGGATCAGCACGCTGGGCCAACACCAGGGATCTTCGAGCGGCCGGACTCGTAGACAAACGCCGCTTTCTGCCGCGGAGGCTTCGCAGGATCGCCGAGCGCGCGAAACTTCTAAAACCTTTCGCGCAACGCGCTGGCGTTTATCTGGGTGTATGGCGACGATCGCACATCCGTGAGTGCGGTCGCACGCACATCCTCGTCTTCGCGCCCACGCAGAGCGGAAAGGGCAGAGGGATCGTGATCCCGACGCTGCTGACATGGCCGCACTCTGTCATCGTTCACGACCTCAAGGGCGAGAACTGGGCCCTGACTGCCGGTGCCCGCAAGCGCCTGCGCCAGCTCTGCCTCAAGTTCGAGCCAGCCTCACCCGAATCGGGGCTGGCACGTTTCAACCCGCTCGCCGAGGTGCGGCTGCGCACACCTTACGAGGTGCGCGACGTTCAGAACATCGTGCAGCTGTTGCTGGACCCCGACGGCCGCGGACTCCCGGACCACTGGTCGCGCGCCGGCTCGGAGGCGTTCGAGGCGTTCATCCTCCACAGGCTCTATGAAGGACGCGAACCTACGCTTGGCGGAGTCGGCAACTTGCTTTTCGATCCGGAACGGAAAGCCGACGAAACCATCGAGCACCTGATGCGCGCCGAACATGACCCCACGGGCGCTCTCGGCTGGAAGGACGCGCACGGCAATCCGACTAGGACTCATCCGTTGGTGGCCGGAGGGATGCGCAGTTTGCTCGACATGGCGGAGAAGGAGCGGGCTTCGGTCATCTCGGAGGTGAAGGGCTTTCTGCGGCTCTACCGCGACCCGGTGATCGCGGCCAACACCGCCGTTTCGGACTTTCGCATCGACGATCTGGTCAATCACCGCCGGCCGCTTTCGCTATATATCGCGGTCACGGTCGCCGATCAGGACCGTATGAGGCCACTCATGCGGCTGGTGCTGGCCCAGATCCTGAACCGGCTGACGGAGCGACTTGAATACCGCGATGGGCGTGCGGTCGCAGGCTACCGACACCGGCTCCTTCTGATGATCGACGAATTCCCGACACTCGGGCGCCTCGACATGTTCGCCAAATCGCTGTCGCTGATCGCCGGATACGGGATCAAGGCCTGCCTGATCGCCCAGGACATTACGCAGATTCGTGGCGCCTACGGCCATGACGAGACGATCACGTCGAACTGCGACACGCGCGTGGCGTTCAGGCCGAACGGCATCGAGACCGCGCGGCTGCTCTCCCAGATGACGGGCGAGACCACGGTTCGCCACGTGCATCAGACGATCTCAAGTTCCGGAGCCAGCGTGTCGGAGCCGGAATTTGCGCGACCATTGCTGACCCCGGATGAGGCGATGCACCTGAGATCCCCGCGACGCGTTGATCTTTGCCTCCGGACTGCCGGCGATTCGCGCGGCCAAGCTCCGGTACTACCGCGAGCGGCTTTTCAAGCGACTCACGAGGATTCCAGCGCCTTTGGTAAGCGATCGTGTCGCGAACTCAACTACCGTCGGGAAGGCCGCGAGCGCAGTGACGGCATCGTCCGTATCCTGTGAGATCACGCAGAACACGAAAAGTCTCGCCCAGGATCGATCAGCACCGCAAACCAACTCTCTCGGAAAGGCGGCAGAACCGCAGCCGGTTGCGCAGCTCGCGTTTCTAAAATTTGCCGTTGACCACGCGACCGACGCCGCAGCCATCACGAACCGCGGACGGAAGAAGGAGAGACTACTTTGAGGCGACAACTTACGGCGTACGTCAGCGGCGACGACTTCGCTCGATTGAAGGAAGAGGCTGAAGCGGTCGGCCTTTCGCTCTCACGCTACATCCAGGAGCGTCTGGTCCAGTCAAACGGACGCGCGGCCGTGAGCCTTTCCGAGTCCAAGTTGGCCGCAACTGAAAAGAAAATTATCGACACGAATCGTACCTACATCGCCCAAGCCATCCGGCCGCTGAGCAAACAGGTGACGATGCTCCTTGCCATGCTCGATCAATTCGCGCTGAGCATGCTGACCCACCTCCCGGAAATTCCCGAGGCCCAGCGCGAACGAGCTCTGGCCAGTGGAGAGCGGCGACACCATGGATGGCGGCTCGAGGTCGAAGACACCATCAAGCAGATGGAATCTGCGGGCGCGAACGGAAAGAAGCCTGTTGCCAGCTCGGATGAGTCCCAGAACGGCGAGCGTCGGGGAGAAGACAACTCCACCGCGGAATCTCACGGAGACAGCGAATGATCTCGACGCAGCAGACCCAGGAGCGGCGGCTGGACGAGCTGCTCCGGAGACAACTTGGCCCACGGATTCTCGCCGCGATCGACGATCCGAACGTCACCGAGATCATCGTCAACGAAGACGGCCGCGTGTGGTTTGAATCGTACGCAAAGGGAATGCACGAAGCCGGTCTGGTGCTCGCGGCTTCGCAGGTCGAAAGCCTGATCGGCACCGTCGCCTCGTCACTTGGCAGCGTGGTGAACTCAGTCAATCCGATTGTTGAAGGCGAACTCCTGATCGGAGGAATCCGCTTCGAGGGACTCCTTCCGCCGGTTGCCCGAAAGCCGTGTTGCGTCATGCGCAAGCCGGCCCAGGTCCTCTACACGCTCGACGATTACGTACGCGACGAGATCCTGAGCGACGCGCACGCCGGCATCCTGCGTGAGGCCGTCGATTCGCGACAGCAGCGTCGTAATCGCGGGCGGGACCGGCTCGGGCAAGACCACGCTGGCGGGCGCGCTCATCAACGAAATGGTCGAGCGTTCCGATCCGAACGAGCGCTACGTGATCATCGAGGACACCCTCGAAATCCAATGCCGCGCGAAGAACCTCGTCCAACTCCACACCGCCGAGGCCGCGGACATGACGCGGCTGGTACGGACGACCATGCGGCTGCGCCCCGACCGAATAATCATCGGCGAGGTGCGCGGCGCCGAAGCGCTCGCGCTGCTCAAAGCGTGGAACACCGGTCATCCAGGCGGAGTCACAACGATCCACGCCAACAGCGCGAAGGCCGCGCTCACGAGGCTGTCCAGTCTCGTCCAGGAGGCGGGCGTTCCGCCACAGCCGGAACTCATTGCCGAGACGATAAACCTGCTCGCATTCATCGTCCGCACGCCTGCAGGACGGCGCGTGAAAGAGCTGGTTCGTGTCGACGGATACAGCGCGACCGATGGATTCATACTCACTTCCCCAAACACGCAGTCGAGCAAAGACTCAGGGCAATAACGTTTTGAAGTCATCTGCGAATTAAGAGGAGGTACGCGAAATGAAGCGGTTGGAAGGGAAAAAGGCTACGTGGAGAAAATGGGCAGTATCGATTGCTTACGCCTACGGAATGATCACTTTTGTCTGGCCAGTCAGGGCCTTCGCAGCAATCGCCGCGGGCGGAGCGCTTCCGTGGGACACCCCGCTCACAACGCTGCAGACCGACCTGCAGGGACCGGTCGCCCACGCGGTCACCACCGCAGCCGTCATCGGTACCGGCATCATGTGGTCGGTCAGCGAGCATGGAACCGGCGTGCGAAAGATGTCCTCGCTCGCGTTCGGTGGGGCCTGTGCGCTTGGGGCCACCCAAGTGATGACCACGCTGTTCCCGATGGGCGGAGCGCTCTTCTAGGCGGAGGAGGATAGGACGATGGCTGAAAGTGAGCGGCGGGTAAGCGCGATTCATCAATCGCTTACCCGCCCGATTCTGCTGGCTGGAGCGGAGCGACCATTGGCGATCTCCAACTGGATCACCGCCGCCGCTTTAATTTTCGGCGGCGGGCTCCACTGGTACACGGTCGCGATGGGGGCGTTCCTGCTGACCGTTGGCCATTGGGCGTTGGTCCAGGCAGCGAAGTTCGATCCGCAGTTGAGCCAGGTCTACGTCCGCCACATCCGCTATCAGGACTACTATCCGGCGCGCGCCCCAATCTCAGCATCGCCACCCCGAATCCGCGTATCTGTACCGACACCCAAGGAGATGCGCGCTTAGGAAGAGAGAGGAAGAAGTATGTTCCTCAAAGAGTTCAAGGATTTAAGACGAAAGCGCGGCAAGCTGCTCGGTCTGCCTGACCAGCTCAACTACGCGATCCCGATCGACGATTACACTATTGCGATGAAGGACGGCGCGTTCCTGTCGGCCTTCGAGTGTTCAGGGCTCGACCTCAATTCTGCGAGTGTCGAAGAACTCGACGCGCACCGCGCTCAGGCCAATCGCGCGCTTGCGCGTCTGGACGACGGCTTCATGTACAACGTCGACCTCATCCGTCATCCGAGCGTTGATTACCCGAGCCGCACGTTTCCCGATCCGGTCAGCGCGACGCTCGATCGCGAGCGGGAGATCCAATACTCGACCGAGGGCCAGCACTTCGAGGCGAGATGCATTCTCACGATCACGTATCGCCCGCCGGCCGACGCGCAAACGCGGATCGCCGGTGTCTTTCTGACGGGCACGCCGTCGCGCCCTGACTGGCGACGACAGCTCGAATGGTTCAAGCAGCGACTCCGCGATTTTGAAGATGCGATCAGTCCCGTCTGGAAACTTACTCCGCTGGACATGCCCGCATTGCTGTCGCATCTCGCGAGCTGCATCAACGGGCGGATGTGCGAAGTTGCCGCGCCGACAACGCCAACTTATCTGGATGCGGTTCTCGGCAATCAGGATTTGATCGCTGGGTTCAAACCGCGCATCGGCGGCAGGCACATCCGCGTCATCGCGCTGGCCGGTTTCCCGCCATTTTCCTACGCCGAGATGGCCGCGTTCTTGAGCGAGTTACCGATATCTTACCGCTACTCAACGCGCGGGATTCCCGTAGGCCCGCGGACGGCGATCAGCCAGCTCACCGTGTATCGGCGCAATTGGTTCCAGAAGCGACTCGGACTTCGCGGCGTCATCAGCGAACATTTCGGCTCGGGCGCGGGAGCAGCTTTTCAGAACCAGCATGCGCTCAGGATGGCAGCCGACGCCGATGAGGCGATCACCGAGGCCGAGGGCGGCGCGGTTCGATATTGCTACGTCACGCCAAAGGTGATCATCACCGAAGACCGGGCCGACGTCGCCGATGAAAACGCGCAACTGGTCTTCAAGGTCTGCCAAAACATGGGCTTCGATCCGCGCAACGAAACCATAAACGCCGTCGAGGCTTGGCTCGGTTCGCTCCCCGGACACGGCTGGTACGATGTGCGCCGTCCGCTGGTTAACACTCAGAACCTCGCGGACATTCTGCCGCTAACGAGCATCTGGGCGGGCCTCGCGACCAACCCCTGCCCTTACTACGCGAAGAACACGCCGGCCCTGTGCTACGGCGCAACCACGGGCAGCACGCCCTTCCGGCTAAACCTCCATGTTGGCGACACCGGTCACACTGGAATCTACGGTCCAACGGGGAGCGGCAAGAGCGTAGCGCTCGGCACGATCGCGGCGAACTTCCGTGCAGTCCCTGACGGGCAAATCTTTTTCTTCGACAAGGGCTACTCTGCCTACGTTCTGACCAAGGCTCTCGGCGGACAGCATCTCGATCTCGGAGAGGACGAGGTTCCGCTCTGTCCGCTCGCGCGCATCGACGACGAGACCGACCGTATGAAGATGCAGGGACTGCTCGAAGACTGGCTTGAGCTTCAGGGCGTGCCACTCGTTCCGAATCAGCGCAAGGCACTGTGGCGGGCGCTGGAACTGGTCGCGGAAGCACCGCCAGAGCAGCGCACTATCAGCAACCTCGTCACTCAGGTGCAGGACAATGTCGTGCGCGACGGGCTGAGCGCCTATTCGCTCGCGGGTCCGCTCGGGCGCTTCGTTGACGCCGACCGTGATGTTCTGCTCGAAGAGCGCTTCATCACCTTCGAGCTCGAAACGTTGATGGCGATGGGGCCGAAGGTCGTCGTGCCCGTCGTCACTTATCTCTTCCACCGAATCGATCAGCGCCTCGACGGCAGACCCACGCTCGTTATCCTCGATGAAGCGTGGATCATGCTGACCAACAGCGTCTTCGGCGCGAAGATCGAGGAGTGGCTTCGCACGCTGCGCAAGAAGAATGCGGCGGTGGTGCTCGCCACTCAGAGCCTGAGCGAAATTGCCAATTCGCCTCATCGCGACGTGATTCTCGAGTCCTGTCCGACGAAGCTCTATCTGCCGAATCCCGAGGCGAAGAACAGCGGGACGCAGGAGATGTACCGACGATTCGGACTTTCGAATCGGCAGATCGACATCGTCGCCGACGCCACTCCCAAGCGGCACTACTATTACGTTTCGCCGCTCGGGCGCCGATTGTTCCAGTTCTCACTCGGTCCGGCGGCGCTCGCCTTCATAGGCGCGGGATCGAAGGAGGATGTACTCGCGGCGCGACGGATGATCGAACAGCACGGCGATCGCTGGACCGCCGACTGGCTTCGCGCGCGCGGATTGCACGATTGGGCGGAGTATCTCGACAAACTCAACGGTCGTGTCGAGACGCCGGCCGACGCGATCTTAAGTGTGAACGGCATTCCGCCGTTCCACACCAACGGAAAAGTTCATCAAAGGGAGATACATCAATGAAGTCGAAAAGATTCTCCCGATTCTTGTTCTGCCGTTTCGGTCGCAGTTGTTTGGCTGTTGGTCGCGTCTTCGGTTCCTGCCCGCGCACAGTTCGGCGGCTCGCAGATTGTCTTCGACCCGAATATGTTCGCGCGCCAGCTCCAGCAGCTTCAGCAGGAAACCGCTACCGTCACGAACCTCGCGCAGCAACTACAGTACGCGATCAAGAACACGACCGGCGGCGGCGCAGGTGTCTGGCAGTCGAACCAGAATCTGCTTACGAACCTCGGCGATCTGATCAATCAGCAGGAAGGACTCTCGTATACCTTTCAGGGCCTTACGCAGCAGTTCCAGCAGCTCTATCCGGGCTACAACGCTGCCTCGACCGCAGGCGTCCAGAGTCCGCAAACGACGGTCAATACCACGCTGGACACGCTCAACGGTGCGCTCGCTTCAGCGCAGGCGCAGGCCCAGAACTTCCAAGCCGAACAGGCCACCCTTCAAAACCTTGAGCTGAAGAACCAGACGGCGATAGGTAATCTGCAGGCGGTTCAGGTCAGCAACGAAATCGCGCTGGCGCAGGTACAGCAGGTTCAAATGCTCCGACAGCTCGTGATGGCCGAGATGAATTCCCAGAACGTCGCGGCTGCGAACCAGGTCAACAATCAGGTGCAAGGAAATCTTGCGGCGCAGGCGATATTATCCGCTCAAGCGCCGGCAGGTTATCCGGACTGGTTGCATGCTGGGTCGGGAACGGCGCCGCCCCAACCTTAACAATTGATGCGAGCAGTTAAGCCATGAACAAAGGCAGAAATCCCATCGTCTTGATCTTGGCGATCATTGGAGTGTGCGCCGTCGTGTACGGCATCTGGCACCTCTACCAAGGGAAAGCCGCTGAAGATCAAGCGCGCTCAGTTCTCTCGGCGCCTGCGCCTTCTGGCTATCCCGATCTGTTACACGCGACGCCCGGAGCGCCACCACCGCAGCCATAAAACGGAGATTCTACAATGACGTGGCTTCGACGCGATTGCCGGGCAGTATTACACCGCAGGTCTGAAATACAGCGCAGCCATCCAACCCTACGCCCTCAAGCTGTTCTTCGCGCTCCTTCTCATCGAGATCCTCGTTACCTGGATTCAATTCGTCGCCGAAGGACAGCTCGATGCACCGCACTTCCTCGGCCGTCTCATAAAGCAAGTTCTGAGCGGCGGTTTCGTCTACCTGATGATCGTCAATGCATTCTCGTGGATGAATCTTGTACTCAAGAGTTTCTCCGCGATCGGAGCATCACTCACCGGACTCCCCGCCCTCAGTCCGCAAAGCGTCATCGTCATCGGTGCCAGCATGGCCGAGACAATATTCAACTCGCCCGCGACTTCGAGCACTCTCTCGAATTTGGAGCTCGCGATCGTACAGAGCGTGGCAGCGTTCATTGTTCTCCTCTCCTTCGTAATTGCTGCGGCGATGCTGCTGCTGACACTGATCGAGACCTATCTAGTCGTGGGCGGCGGAATCATTCTGCTCGGCCTTGGCGCAAACCGCTTTACGGCGCCCGCAGCAGAAGGCTACTTCGGCTATGTCATCAACGTCGGCGTCCGACTTCTCTTCTTTTATTTGGTTCTGGCTCTCGGCGTGAAGATGGCGAACGACTGGAACACTGCGTTGATCGCTGCCTGCAAACCCACCCCAATGTTCCTGCCTTGGTTCGGACACTTACGGATCTTCTCCATCGTCACTCGTTACGATGGTCTGCGCCAATACCGTACCAGCCGCCGTAATGCTTGATGTCGTCGCGAAATCAATCGTCTTTGCGATCGTAACCATAGCCGTGCCTCACATCGCGGCCAGCATCGCGGGCGGAACCGTTGGCCTCGCGCTCAGCCACGCCTTCGAAGCAGCTTACGTTGCTCAGACGATCATTCGACCGATCACAAGCGCGCTTCAGACCGGATTCAACAAGGTCGCTCAGATAGGCAACGGTAGCGCCGGCAATAGCGGCGAACCGGCTGGCTGGGTAAAGGCAATGGACTTCGGCCGACAGACGCAGCAACTCGGCAATCTCGGTCCAGACGGCGGACAGCGTGTGCCGGCACCGAAGGATGTTCGCGGCACATCGGTCATGCCGTCGCGCGCTCCGAATACCACGGCGATGAATCCAGGCACAGCGCGCTATGGGAATGGCAACGAGCACAACGACGATGGGCAAAGCGACCAGCAAGATTTGAGCGGACATTTCTCCCAACTCGCTCTCGACGTTTAGATGACTTAAAATTCGTAGGGTCCGAAAGACCCGTGTGGGTTCGACTCCCACCGCCCGCACACCCCGCGACTGTTCTGGCTTCGGCTGGACCCGAGCGATCACATTCCGAGGCGACCGGGATTGCCGCCGGCCGCTTTCTTCCCGTACGATACAACTTGTGCCCAGGATAACTTCAGAACTGGTAGAGCTCACACCGGACCTCTACCAGTGGCTCGAAGATGAATACCACGCCACGCTCGCACGTCACCGGCAAACCCTTTGCAGCCACAACGACCGCCTAGAAATTCAAATCCCTACCATCCTATGCGAGAGCTGCTTTTGCGCTCAGGTCGATGGCCTTTTCGTGCTCTACCGCGCCCCGGACGTGCTCTCTGAGAGCTGGGAATCCGATCTCGCCAATGTCCTGGATGAAGACGAGGCAGCCTCGCTGGCCGAGGATGAAGACT
The DNA here is from genome assembly GCA_963842085.1 of uncultured delta proteobacterium. Taxonomy (GTDB): domain Bacteria; phylum Desulfobacterota; class Binatia; order Binatales; family Binataceae; genus Binatus. The sequence continues at coordinate 4,751 of CAWJET010000001.1, read as the reverse complement.
CTCCGCGCTGTGCTTCCTGCCGCCACAATCTGCATGGCGCGCCGCTTTATGTAGAAACGGACGAACTCTCGGAGCGCTTGAGCGTTCCCGACGAGACCAGTTCAGTCGAACCATCGAGGAGGCGGCGACGGCAGGTTTTCAGGTTTTATGGCAGTCGGTGCTTCGCCTGCGGCTCCGGTGGGCCAGTCGAAATTGACCACATTCATCCCAGGTCTCACGGCGGCACCGCCGCTTTTCAGAACCTTCAGCCGCTGTGCAGGAGTTGTGCACAAACCAAGGCCGATAACCTGCCGCAATACATTGTCGCCATTCTTAATCCGTGGCCTGATGGGAGCTGACCGCCTCGAGGCCGGGCATTTTTATCGCCGCCTCTTCGACTGCCGGATTGCCCGGAACTCTGTCTATCGAAATTTCCCCGCCAGAATATCCAGCGCGCTGCGATAGCGCGCTGGCGAGATAGCCCATATCTCATTTGTGTTGACATCGCCGCCGCACACGAGGCCAACAACCCGGCCCATTCGGTCGAGGACTGGAGCGCCGCTGCAACCTTGAAACTGCTCATGGCCGGGATGAACCATGGGCAGACGAAAGAAATGATAATCTCCCTCGCTCCGCAGATATCGCAGCCGATCATAAATTTTCAACTCGGCGAAGAGATATTTTTGCGAAGCATGTGTTTCCAGACTCGGCAGCACCGTACCGCAAAACCCATAGCTCCGCCGGCGTGAGGGTGGGGAGAAGTCCAGCTTGTGTATCGTTATCGGAATCTCTTGTTTAACCGTGAGGGGATCGATGATTTCTTGGCGAAACGCCTGAAGACCACCTGGAACTTCGACATAGGAAAAATCTACCTCCTCGAGTGTCCCCGCCGGCAAGGTCCCCTTCTTCAAAAAATTCATGGCTCCTACTGAATAGAGCTTGGTACCTTGTTCCGGCTCGTACCGTAGCTCAATGGCCCACTTGCCCGGCTGCTTTGTCGCATGAGCCACCGTCAGAAGAACGCGTTTGTTCCGGTAGTTTGCCAAACAGCCGGTCGCTATTGCCTTGGGTAACTTGTCGGAACCAATCTTTCTGAGAGGCACGCTGGAAAGAAACAGCTGCTTTTCACGCCGGTTCTTGAACCTCATAATTTGCTATCCCCTCACGCGATAACAGTTAACTCTGAAGGCCAAGCCACAGACGAAAACGCAGGTGTTCGTCGGAAGCAATAGCGAACGCGGTGACTGTGACTCCAGGGCGCTCTTTCTGTCGCAGCTCCTTCAACTCGGGCTTGCCACGTTCTTCTAGGTGGGTCTCGTACGCGCTCCGGAATGCCGCCGGTACCATCGGCACAAATGAAACCGCAATCCCTCAGCCCTCTGCCTAGGGAACATATTTCGCAGACGTTTTTATATCGCGCCTGCCCTCGCGCCGCAGGTGCCTCCGCCGAACCCATCCAAGTGCTCTTGAGAGCATACTATCTGCTTTAGCGGGCTCTCAAGAGCATTTCGCTTGCATTTCATCGAAATACGAGATATGCTCTTAAAAGCACATTAAACCTATTAACGTGCTCTTGAGGGAACATGGTTGCTCGCAACACTCTGCTGGAGGCGCCGCCGTATGCCGTCGAACAGGCCCTGAAGAAGGTCGGGCGCAACCTACGCCTGGCAAGGCTACGGCGCAAACAGACCATTGGAGAGGTCGCCCAGAGAATTGGGACGGGACTCCGCGCGGTGCGCGACGCTGAAAGCGGCAAACCATCAACGGGAGTTGGCGTCTACGCTGCGCTTCTCTGGGCTTATGACCTGCTCGATCCGCTCGACCGGTTGGCCGATCCCCTCTCGGACCAGGAAGGCCTCGCATTGGCGGCTGTCAAAGAAGGAAAGCGCGCCCGCAAAGCCGGAGATCTCGACAATGAGTTCTAATTCTCAGCGGGAGTGCTTCGTCTACATCACGCTACCCGGCAAGGTTTCGGCCGTGACGGCCGGAAAGTTTGTGCTGGACGAAACAGCTTCTGGCACACCTCTAGGGCGCTTTGTCTACGGGCAAAGCTACCTCAAGAACCCCGACGCAGTGCCAATCGATCCGGTGGAATTGAAGCTGTCCGATAACACCTACAATACCGTGCATCTGAAAGGCGTTTTTGGTGCCTTGCGTGACGCCGGTCCTGATTATTGGGGACGCCGCATAATCGAAAAGCACGCTGGAAAGTCCAACTTGGGAGAAATGGACTACCTCCTGGAATCACCCGATGACCGCGCAGGCGCGCTCGGCTTCGGGCTGGGCAATGTGCCGCCCGCTCCTCTGAGAAAGTTCAACAAGACGCTCGACCTCGCAAAACTTCAAAAGCTGGCCGACGCTCTGGTCAAGGATGAAATTCCCTCAGACCCGACGGCTCCCCAAGTCCAGGAATTGCTGCTGCTAGGCACGTCGATGGGCGGTGCCCGTCCAAAAGCTGTGGTCCAAGATGAAGAAGGACTTTGGATGGCGAAGTTCAACCGGCCCGATGATCGGTGGAACTATGCGCGCGTCGAATATGCGACGCTCCGCCTCGCTCGGCAATGTGGGATAAACACATCTGAAAGCCGAATCGAAACCGTCGGCGGTAAAGACGTTCTGCTCGTCAAGCGTTTTGACCGAGAAAGGACAGCCGAGGGCTACACGCGCGCGCGCATGATAAGCGGGCTGACGGTGCTGCGCTCTGACGAAACCAATGACGCACGTGAGCGATGGTCGTATGTGATCCTTGTCGAAGAACTGCGCCGCATCGTCGCGGAGCCGGAAAAAGACGCTCGTGAACTCTTCCGTCGTATTTGCTTCAACGCCCTTATTTCCAATCTCGACGATCATCCTCGTAATCACGCGCTCATCGCCAGAAACCTTGACTGGGAAATGTCGCCCGCATATGACCTCACGCCATCGCCCGTCGTAAGCCTCGACCGCCGTGATCTGGCGCTGCTATGTGGGGATCAAGGCCGATTCGCCAACGCGAAAAATATTCTTTCCCAGCATGCCCGCTTCCTTCTGCAGAAGGATGAGGCGGAGAAGATCATTGCCGACACGCGCGCACAAGCTGAACATTGGTACGACACGGTTCGCGCCTGCGGTGTCTCAGAGAAGGACGCAGAAACCATCCGGGGAGCATTCATTTACCCTGGCTTTTCCTACTGAGGCACGAACGTGACAAGAATACTTCTGAGAAATCTGCCACATGAATCGAATCTCTGGATCATTCTACCCAGTCGATTCGATTGCGCCTTATCCAGAAGTGGCTGCCACATTTGTTCTTGGGCATCCACAACGAAGGATGCAGAGACGCTTCTTGGCCATCCATTGTTAGCTGCCAGGACGGCTGAAGACTCTTCATCAAATTAACGTCGATACGATCCCCACACCGGCTGTACGTCGTCAGAACCTTTTGGACAAGTTAGCGATAGAATTAAGAGAGGATCTGGTCCATCTGGGTTGAAGTTTTGACTGCGGATGAATGGTGCAGCCGGCGTCGTAGCTCGATGGTTTTCAGCTTGATGTTTTCCCTCCGTGTCAGGGTAGTTCTCGAGCAGGATCTGGTTCTTCATGGAGCGGTGGTAGCGTTCGATCTTGCCCTGGGTCATCGGGTGATAGGGCTTGCCGCGGGTATGCGTCATGCCGTGCGCCGCGAGCCAGGAGCCGAGCTGGGCGGAGAGGTAGGACGGCCCGTTGTCGCTCAGTAGGCGCGGCCGATGCCGGACCCGGACGCGCTCCAACCCGGAGCTGCGCAGGGCCATCGCCAGGGTATCGGAGACATCGGTGGCGGTCATGGTGGTACACAGTTTCCAGGCCAGGATGTAGCGCGAGAAGTCATCGAGCACGGTCGACAGATAGAACCAGCCCCAGCCGATCACCCGCAAGTAGGTAAAGTCGGTTTGCCAGAGTTGATTGGGTGCGGTGGTGGGATGGGCGAAGCTGTCGGCCGCCTTCATCAGGATGAAGGCGGGACTGGTGATCAGATCGTGCGCCTTCAAAAGCCGGTAAACCGAAGCTTCCGAGACGAAGTACTGCTGGCGGTCGACGAACGAGACGGCCAACTCCCGCGGAGACAACTCCGGCTCTTTGAGCGCGAGTTCGAGCACCGCTTGAGTAACCGCAGCGGGGAGCTTGTTCCATACCTGCCGTGGCGCCGGGGTGCGATCCTCGAGGTCTTCAGCGTGCCGGGCTCGATAGCGATCGTACCAGCAATAGAAGGTGGAACGCGGGATGCCGAGCTGGCCCAGGGTGCGCTGCACCGACAACGACGACTGCTCGACCAACCGGATGATCTCCAGCTTCTCGGCGGCCGGGTACCTCATATATCGGCCTCCCCATCCCCGAGCACGCTTTTTTTGAGCACGCGGTTCTCCATCATCAGCTCAGCCAGCAGCTCCTTGAGCTGGTGAGTTTCCGCGCGCAGCCCCTTCACTTCGTCGCTGGTCGCTTCGCGTGCGGTATCGCCGGCCAGCCGCTTCTTGCCCGCCTCCAGGAAGTCCTTCGACCAGCGATAATACAGGTTCTGGTTGATGCCCTCCTTGCGGCACAGCTCAGCGACGCTGTCCTCCCCGCGCAGACCCGCAATCACGATCCGAACCTTCTCCTCCGCTGAGTACTGCCGCCGGGTCGCCCGGCGGATATCCCGCACCGCCTTTTCCGCTTCCTCCGATTGCCGTTCTACTTTCGATCTCATCTCCGCTCCTTTTGCGCTTAAGATGAGCCAAAAACCCTCTCTTCCTCAATCGCCTCAAACTGTCCAACTTGTG